>NZ_CP150292.1:367500-4597500 GCF_038051955.1 Lysinibacillus sp. FSL H8-0500
AGTAAGCTAATTGAATGTGTAGTGATCAATTTGTTCAGAAATTGTTCAGGGTGGTGTGTTAATCTATAAATGTCATCGTAATTCAAAGCCTAGGTACTCAAGTTGAGTCTAGGCTTTTTCTATTAATGGGTTACAATGAATTCTCCACCATTACAATTTGTACCTGATTGATAATAATCTCGTATGAAATAACATAACAGCCATCTATAAATTTGAACAAACTATTTCATATATAAAAAATGTATGTTTTTTGAAAGATATTTTCGTGGTGTAGATTGTTTCCATCCTCTAATATGATGATAGATGGAGGAATCGACCTATGAATAGACAGGAGATACAGCAGTTTTTAAGTCTTTATCAAGTAGAACAAAATTACTCATACGATTGGTTAGAAAATAGATTACACCAGATTGAAGCAGCAGGTGAATACTATCCTACAACGGAGGAATTAGTCTTTGGTGCAAGAGTGGCATGGCGCAATAGCAATAAATGCATTGGACGTCTATTTTGGCAGTCATTACATGTAGTAGATGCGCGTAATATTGTAGATGAGCAGAAGATTTTTCAAAAGCTACTGGAGCATATTGAGTATGCTACCAATAAGGGAAAAATTCGTCCAACCATTACAGTGTTTGCTTCAGGAAGAGTGCGAATTTGGAATCATCAGCTGATTCGTTATGCAGGCTATGAAGGGGCTTCAGGTATTATTGGTGATGCGCATTCTATCGCATTTACAAAAATATGTGAATCGTTGGGGTGGAAAGGAGAGGGGACTGCTTTTGATGTGCTTCCGCTAGTGATACAGGTGGATGAACGTGCCCCTCAATTATTTCCAATCCCTAAGGAATATATTTTAGAAGTGTCAATTCGTCATCCAGAGTCAGCAGAGGTAGAAAAATTAGGATTGAAATGGTATGCTGTACCCATTATTTCAAGCATGCGTTTTCAAATGGCAGGAATTGATTTTCAAGCTGCTCCATTTAATGGATGGTATATGGGTACGGAAATCGGGGCACGCAATTTAGCAGATCATGAGCGTTATAATATGCTTCCAGCTATTGCAGAGATATTTCATCTCGATACAACGAAATATGCCTCACTTTGGCGAGATCGTGCCTTAGTGGAGCTCAATATTGCTGTGCTTCATTCCTTTAAAGAAAAGGGAGTAAGCATTGTGGATCATCATACAGCTGCTCAGCAATTTAAATTGTTTGAAGAAGCCGAGGCGTCAGCAGGGCGAGAAGTTACGGGTAATTGGACATGGTTAATTCCACCATTGTCACCTGCAACCACACATATTTTTCATAAGCCCTATGTGAATATTTATCATACACCAAATTATTTTTATCAAAAGCCATGCTATTAAGAGTAGGGGGTGTCTGAAAAATTATTTTAAGACACTCCTTTGTTAGAAAAAACTATCAGTTCTTTCGAAAATTTATAACATTATTTACCTATTTTTAAATCAACATTTTCATCTAACTCTAGGGGTCATCACGCTCGCGAAAATAACATATATCGATTAATAACTGGAATGATCGTCTCCTGTATTTATTGTAATAATTTTCCTCTTACATTTTAAATTTCTATACGATTTCGAGCAGACCATTTACATAAAATGTATTTTATTTTCCAAAGGGAAGTGAATCAATATGTTAAACGAGCAATCTCCGAATATTCCATGGCGGCAATTAACAACCGCTTATGGTAGAGGGACCGCTATTCCACAGCTAATTGAGCAAGAGCAATATCAACAGCTAGCTGGATTAATTGAGCATCAAGGTACACTATGGCAGGTGACCCCATGGACTTTGCTGCTCCTTTTAAAACAGCTTGCTAGCAAAAATGCAAAGGATGTTACATTACAAGAAATAGAGCTTTATTTAGCTGTCGCTTATGCAATTACTAAGGATTCCATAGATAGAGTTCAAACGGTTCCAACTATGCAGGAGCTGCTAGATATTCAATATTTATGGTCAGAAAATGAGGAAGAGGATGAGCTGGAATGGGAGGAAGATACGCCAAAAGGCTATGAGCAACGAGCCTTTTTAGGCTACTATTATTTTAGTCATCTCCTTTTACAAGAGGCTATTCCGATTTTTATGGCTATCACTACTGACCATAAAGAAACAGCAGACAGTCTGACCGAATTGTTAGCTTTACTAAGTCAGAGAAGTAGATGGGAAACAAGATTTGAACTGAACCCCGAATAGGTTCACTTTTTTAAAGTGTCCACTAGTCGGGGTTCAATTTATAATGATAGCTACATCCTTTTTTATTAAACTGTCTACCAAATAGGGTTTAGTTCAAATTTTGTTGTCCCCATCTGCTTTTATTTAATGGATATATTCATCTCGAGAGGCTCGCATTGAGCAGAGGAAAAGTACTATAGCTACAACAACAAAGAGCCAGCCTGCAATATTCCAACCACCAAATAGATCATGCAAGTAACCAAAAAGAATAGGGCCAATTGCAGCAAATAAATAGCCTAATGATTGGGCAAAGCCTGATAAATCTGCAGCCTCAAATGCAGTGCGGGTGCGAAGTGTAAAGAGCATCATTGCTAAGGCGAATGAAGAGCCACCTGCTAGCCCTAAAAGAATCATCCATAATACCCCTAAACTTGTCCATTCCATTACAACACCTACAAAGCCTACTAAATAGAAGGATGTAAACATAAGAACAAGAGGTCGCTGTGAAGCCATTTTACTGGCAAAAATGGGTACAGCCAATGCCATTGGAACTTGTGAAAATTGCATAATGGAAAACATCCAACCAGCTTTGTCAGGAGCTAACCCTTGAGATATGTAGATTTCTGGAATCCAAGCCGCTGTCGTATAAAATAATAAAGACTGCAAGCCCATTGCACCTGTTACTGCCCACGTAAGCGGTGATTTCCATAATGGTGTACTTGATTTTTTAGCTGTAGTAGCTGGTTCAGGCTTATTTGATCTCAATTGAGGTAGCCATATTAAAATCGTTAATATAACCAGTACGAGCGCAATAGCTAAGGCTCCTTGCCAGCCTAATGAAGAGTTGGCTATTGGATAGCTTATTCCGGCCCCAACACCAGCTGTTAAATTCATCGACATTGTGAAAAATGCCATGAGTAAGCCTATATGATATGGAAATTTTAATTTTAATAAACCTGGAATCAATACGTTTCCAAAGGCTATTGCTACACCAATGAGTACAGTACCAAATACAAGCAATCCTGTTGTACCAAGTGAGCGTAGGACAATCCCTAAAGCTAACAGAATTGTTGATAAAAATAATGTGAGCTCAAGCCCTAGTTTACGTGCTACAACTGGTGCAAATGGTGATACAACAGCGAAAGCAAGCAAGGGAATCGTTGTGAGAAAGCCTGCTAATACATTGGAAATACCAAGATCATCCCGTATAAAGGAGATAATTGGACCCACAACTGTTAGTGGCATTCTCAACGTAGAAGCTATAAAGATGACTCCAAAGACTAATAGTAAAGTTTTTCCTCTCCAGCTAATTTTTCTACTTGAATAATTAGTGGATTGATGATTTGATGTCAAAATAAAGTCCCCCTGTTCATAACCATTCTAATTGGACTACTATAACACTTTATCACATTATTAAAAATAGTAGAAAATTCATAAAAAATAGAACATTTAACGTTGTATTGAAACGGCAAAGGTCTTATGTTAGTATAATAAACATCATAAATTTAATAATTATATGCCTCATGTTTGTATTGAGGTAGAGGTCGCAGTATTTATAAGTACGCTAATTGAGATGACAAGCATTGAAGAGATTGGTGGAAAGGAAATACTGCCGAAGTGTAAGGGGCCTTGAAAACCTTATGCTGGGGCTGTCTCCGAAAGGAACAGAACTGTCACGTTTACACAACGTGTTGAGCTATCATTTAGAAAACTGAGGATTAACTTAGCCATCACAGTGTTTATGTGATGGCATTTTTTTGCCTCATAAACAGGAAGGAAGCTATATCATGAGTGAAATAAAAGTAAATCAGCTTGGTCATAAAGCACCGAAGCTGAAAAAAGAATTAAAAAGTCGCCATATTACAATGATTTCTTTAGGTGGAACAATTGGGACAGGATTATTTTTAGCCAGTGGTGGGGCCATTGCACAGGCAGGTCCTGGGGGTGCATTGCTTGCCTATGCTTTAATCGGTGTGATGGTATACTTTTTAATGACGAGTTTAGGAGAAATGGCTGCTTATATGCCATCATCAGGCTCCTTTAGTACGTATGCTACTAAATTTGTAGATCCAGCTCTAGGCTTTGCATTAGGCTGGAACTATTGGTATAACTGGGCAATTACAATTGCGGCAGAAATTGCAGCTGTATCCCTGATTATGAAATATTGGTTCCCCGACAGTTCATCAGTGTTATGGACAATCCTATTTATTGCAGTTGTACTCATGTTTAATTTATTATCCGTGAAGAGCTACGGTGAGAGTGAATATTGGTTTGCAATGATTAAAGTGGCAACGGTTATTGTATTTATTATTATTAGCATATTAATGATTTTTGGCATTTTAGGTGGACAAGCGCCTGTAGGCTTTACCAATTTCTTTATTAGTGATGGACCGTTTCATGGTGGCTTCCTTGCGACATTTGGTATTTTCCTTGCCGCTGGATTTTCATTCCAAGGAACAGAGCTGCTTGGCGTAACTGCTGGTGAAACAGATGATCCAGGTAAAAATATTCCAAAGGCAGTGAAATCAGTATTTTGGCGAATTATTTTATTTTATATTTTAGCGATTGCTGCAATCGGGCTGTTAATTCCATTTACAGACGAGCGCTTATTATCAGAGGATATCGCTGTATCACCGTTTACATTAGTGTTTGATCGCCTAGGTATTGCCTTTGCAGCATCTTTGATGAACGCTATTATTTTAACGGCAATGCTATCAGCAGGGAATTCAGGGCTATATGCAGCATCTCGTATGCTATGGCAATTAGCCGTAGATGGCCATGCACCTAAACTTTTCATAAAGCTAAGCCGTCGAGGAATTCCAATCTATGCATTGCTTGCAACATTGGCTGTAGGCTGTTTAGCATTTTTAGCATCATTTTTCGGAGACGGTGTTGTATATATGTGGCTGTTAAATGCTTCAGGAATGTCGGGCTTTATCGCATGGCTAGGCATTGCCTTTAGTCATTACCGCTTCCGTCGAGCTTTTGAAGCACAGGGCTTAGATCCAAAGCTGTTACCGTATAAAGCCAAACTATATCCGTTTGGACCGCTCTTTGCCTTTACCGTTTGTATGATTGTTGTAATAGGTCAAAACTACACAGCCTTTATGGGTGGTAAAATTGATTGGTACGGCGTTCTAGTCTCTTATATTGGGATACCGCTATTTTTACTGCTATGGCTTGGCTATAAAATTAAGCATAAAACGAAAATGCTGCCACTTGAACAATGTGATTTACGTTAGATGCTAAGCACGCACATAAATTCAGCCCCCGTCCATGAAAGAGGACAGGGGCTGAATTTAACTATAATGGCTGAAGTAGAATCGTTTTTCTTTTTTTCAAGTCCTCAATCATGTCGAGCCAGCGCTGTGGTTTATTGGGCAAGACTGTGTAATAATCCTTGATAAAATCTACAACTAAGCTCGCTTCAATTTCTGTTATAGTAGCATCTGTTGGCATAAAACATAAATCAAGCCCCTCTACCGCCTCTCCATCATTTTTCCAAGAAGGATGGACGTACGGGAAATCAAGCCGCTGATAGCCAAGGTGCGATAGTACCTCGCGGCGAACATAAGGATTCATCGCCATGACTCCACCAAATGCAAAATCTTCACGCTCATAGGGATTATATATTTCTGCAAACATACCATACAGTACTTTACCATGCTCTTTTGCCAATCTCTCCAAATCCGCACTGCGATTTACTGCCAGGTAACGCCCGATACCTAGATTGGGTTTACCGATAATTGTAAAATCTGTCATTGCTATATTCCACGCAGGGTAGTAACGATATTCAGTAGCCCCGACAACAGAGCCTTCATGAACTGCGACAAAAACGCGAATGCTTGGATCTTCCAAAGGCTCTTTCCATAAATCAAATGCCAGAACCTCTTCAGGCGGGAAAATTTCTCCTAATAATGTATGCATTTTTGTAAAAAGTGGATCCTCAATTGTTGTAATACGTTTATATTCCATTTACTATTTCCTCCTCTCAAAAATCCGTAACAATGTTTGCTGTACCGAAAGCGTTAGCGTCAGGTACATCCGCCGGGGCTTTTATTTTGATTCAGTGGTCATTTGGACATTCACTGAATGTAGTAAAAAACTAGCATTTATCCCCTCCCTACAAAGGAAGGAATCTTCTACTGAATCAAGATAAAGGGATTTTTCCATTCCATTAATAAACCATAGTTTAAGGATGCCTCGTCGTCTAGGTAATTTTCGACAAGCGCGAGTGGCATGCGTCCACAGCGCAATAAAAATGTTAAGACAGGATCCGTTAACTCACCATTGACGACCGATTGAACATATTGAGCTGCCGATAGACGCTCTGCATATTGATGGTATCCAGGCATACGCCCACCGCCAACAAGTCGATTGAGTTTTTGCTCGACAACAATTTGATACATGGCTTGCATCATTTGTTTACCTAAATTTAGCTTTCGGTACTTGGGATTTATGCAAATATCCACTACATACAATGTATTGCCCATTGGATCATGGTTGCGAATATAGCCGTTATCTGTCATCTCTGCCCAAGTATGCTGTGGATGTTCAGGGTCAAATTGAACACGTAATGCTGTCATGGAGCCAACAATTTCTCCTGCGATTTCTACGCAAATTGCTCCATCTGGAAAAAGTGTGACATGCTTTTCAAGCTGTTGTTCGTTCCACCATAATTCAGCAGGGAAGGGTGGAGGGAAGCAGGCAGCTTGCAAGCGTATCATAGCGGCAAAATCCGACTTTGCGTAATTACGAATAATAGCAGGAATGGGCTTACCACCATCAAATACATATACCTCACTTCGATAGGTCATGATCTTCATCCTTTTCCCAATCAATATATAAATCTGTTCGTCGATCTCTCCATGTTGTAACAGAGCCCTTTTCTCGCACTTCATACAATAAATTGAGATCAAGGTCAGCGGTCACTAGCATATCATGATTGAGTTCACCTTCTGCGAGAAGCCCTTTTGGTGGAAAGGGAATATCATTTGGAGAAATAATCGCTGCTTGACCAAAATTAGCACGCATCAAATCAACAGAAATAGAACCTACTGTACCTGTTAATACAACGTATACTTGATTTTCTATAGCACGTGCATGGCTAGTATAACGTACACGATGGAAGCCGTGTCGGTCATCTGTACAGGAAGGACAGAAAATCACATCTGCTCCTTTAGCTTTTGCCATTCTCACGATTTCTGGGAATTCAATATCATAGCAAGTTAAAATAGCGATCTTTCCCTTTTCTGTATCAAAAACATGCAATTGCTCACCTGCTGCCATATTCCATCCTTCTATTTCAAAGGGGGTAATATGTAATTTCGCTTGTTCTTCAACTTTTCCATCAGGATAAAATAGATGGGCAACATTGTATAAATGGCCCTCACGCTCAATAATATGTGTGCCCCCTACAATATGTGTATTGGTTTTCTTTGCAAGCGTAGTAAATAAGGTCTTGTATTGTGCTGTAAAAGCAGGTAAAGCTGTGATTTCAAGAGGCTCCCCCTTGTCATTACCGATGGACAGCAGTTGTGTTGTGAAAAGCTCTGGAAACAACACAAAATCTGCCTCATATTCTTGAGCCGTTTTTACATAATGCTCACATTGTTGCGCGAAGTCGTCAAAGGAACGAATATCATGCATATGATACTGAATAGCAGATACACGAAGTTTCAATGCCAATCCCCCTTAATGATATAAGATTTACAATCATCATAGCTTGTGTTTCCTTATTTGTCATCAATTCCTAGCATTTTTGTTTGCACCATGAACAACGTCAACAAAATATAAATGATGTAGTTACTACTGAAAGAAGCACTTTTTTACAGATTGTACATCTAGTGTGAAAGGCCTTCAATTTTTTTTATAAATTAGCCAACATGACTCGGCTATTGAAAAAGGAAAATTGAATTTTCAATTTTTTTGTAGTTGAATGTTACTTTCAGATAATATAAAGTAAAATTAGAAATAAACAGCTAACATCAATTGAATAAAACTTTATAGCATTATATTACTTTTTAATAATATATAGATAGTCTTCTGTTTTAAGGAAGTGGTGATATACCTAGTAATTTAAATCTAATGAAAAGGAGTAACTCTGTATGCAACGAAAAACAAAGCAAGCCCTAGCACTTATAGCAATTGTTGCCTTGTTTATGCAAACGCTATTTGGTAGTTTACCAGCCATGGCAACAGGAAATCTGTCCCCCTTGCATATCACAATGACAATAAACGGACAACCATATAATGAAGGAGACACTGCCACAAGCCCTGTAGAAGTACAGGTAGCAACGACCTCTGGGGATAGCGCAGGGATTGAAATTTCACAAGATGCGCGCACAACATGGCAGCCCTTTGACGATACCCAGCCATTGGTTATTACCGAGGAAGGCGAGCATGAGCTCTGGTTCCGTCTAGCAGATGTGGAGGAAAAGCGTATTATCAAAATTGATTCGCGACTAGTGCAACCGTTGCAATTGATGAAAACAACGGCAGCGAATAGTGTGATTATTTATGTCGATGCAAAAAGCAATGGAGGCAATGGCGAAAGTTGGACAACTGCCTATAATAATTTACAACAAGCACTTGATGATGCAAAAGCAAAGTTACAGGTGGATCCAACAAAAAAGCTACAAATCTGGCTGGTAGCAGGTACGTATAAACCAACAAAAGAAGCTGATGGAACGGGTGCCCGTTATAGAACCTTCCAAATGCAAAACAATGTAGCGATTTATGGCGGATTTAATGGAACAGAAAGCCATTTAGAAGCACGTGATTGGGTAAACAATAAAACGATTTTAAGTGGGGATATTGGGATAGTAGGGGATAACACTGATAATGTTTATCATGTGTTGTATCATCCAAATGGTTTAAATTTGAATACTACAGCTATTTTAGACGGTGTAACGATTACGGGAGGGAATGCAAATGGTAGCTTTTCACATAGATCTGGAGGGGGTATGCTCAATGAGAACGGTAGCAGCCCTCAGCTAACAAATGTGATATTTGATAACAATACCGCAAATTCATATGGAGGCGGCATGTTCAATAATGGGAGTAGTAGCCCTCAGCTAACAGATGTAACATTTGATAGCAATAATGCAAATTCATATGGAGGCGGCATGTGCAATTGGAGTAGTAGCCCCACGCTAACAGATGTGACATTTGATAGCAATAATGCAAATGTGTATGGAGGCGGCATGTACAATTGGAGTAGTAGCCCCACGCTAACAGATGTGACATTTGATAGCAATACCTCAAGTTATGGAGGCGGCATGTACAATAATGGGAGTAGTAGCCCCACGCTAATAAATGTGACATTTGATAGCAATACCTCAAGTTATGGAGGTGGCATGTACAATGATGGTAGTAGCCCCACGCTAACCAATGTGATATTTAATAGTAATACTGCAAATTCGAATGGAGGCGGTATGCTCAATAGTAGCAGTAGCCCCACGCTAACCAATGTGATATTTGATAGAAATAATGCAAATATGTATGGAGGCGGCATGCTCAATAGTAGCAGTAGCCCCACGCTAACAAACGTCACAATGAGTGGCAATAAAGGCACATATGTTATTTATGGCGGTGATGCAAACAGTAAAATTCAAAATAGTATTATCGTAGGCAATAATGGAGAACCAGCACTTCATTCAAACGTCGGAGGTACGATTGGAAATAGCTTATTGGATGTAGAGGAAAATGGGGAAGTTGTAGCCAAATTTTCTGGGGAGATACAAGGAGAAACGTATACACCTGAAGCAATTTTTATGGACCCAAACCAGCAAGATTATCAACTACGAATAAAATCCCCAGCTATTGATAGAGGGCAGAATATTTTGAATAGGACGCAAACTGACCTTGCGGGAAATCCACGTATCCAAGGAAGCGCCATTGATTTAGGGGCATATGAAGCCAATTTCTATGAAGTAATATATAAAGAAAATGGTGCAACGGTAGGCGATGTACCGATTGGTAAAATGACCTATCAGCAAGGAGAGACAGTAACTGTCCAAGCGAATAGCGGCAGTTTGGAAAGAACAGGCTATACATTTACAGGTTGGAATATGCAAGCAGATGGGGAAGGAACGTCATACACAGCAAATGATACGTTTCAGGTGACAGCGAATATCACCCTATATGCCCAATGGACAGCGAATCCAACGTACACGGTGACCTATAATCCAAATGGTGCAACAGGTGGTGATATACCAGAGGACACGCAAAGATATGAAGAAAATACGAGTGTGACAGTGCAAGGTAATAGCGGCAATTTAATCAAAACGGGCTATACATTTGCAGGTTGGAATACACAGGCAGATGGTCAAGGAGATAGTTATGCAGAGAATGGAACTTTCACAATGGGTACAAGCAACCAAATATTGTATGCCAAGTGGATACCGAACACCTATAAAGTAACCTTTGAATCCAATGGTGGTAGCTATGTAGCCGAACAACAAGTTCTGTATAACAAGAAGGCAATTGAACCTCCTATGCCAAGCAAACAGGGCCATACATTTGCTGGCTGGTATACGGATAGAGATGAGAAATGGGATTTTGCCGTAGATGTCGTCACAAAGAATATCACCCTATATGCCCAATGGAAAGTCATTTCCAATCCGCCACCTGTCTCAAATGACAACGGTAACAACAACGGCAATGACCATTCACTGCCTGCAAAGGTGAAAATCACCTTGCATACAAACGGCGGCACAGCGCTAGCGCCCATTGACATGGCCTATAATACAAAAATTAGTGACTTACCTGTCCCAACACGAGAAGGCTATCGCTTTGATGGCTGGTATCAGGATGAGGCACTGACAAAGCCATGGGTAGCAGATACGGTACTGCGTGAAAATATTTCGCTTTATGCTAAATGGGCAGCATTACCTGTGGAAGAACCTCAGCCACAGCCTGAACTAGAAGCACCAAGCCCAACCGTAACATTTAGCGATATCCAACGGCATTGGGCACAAGAAATGATTGAGGAACTAGCGACAGAAGGCATTATTCAAGGCTTTGAGGACGGTACTTTCCGACCGAATGAATCGATTAGCCGCATGCATGTCGCCGCATTACTCACAAGGGCATTTTCTTTTGAACAAGTAAGAGAAGGCCATGATTTCAAGGATGTTTCCCTAACACACCCTTACTATGAGGCGATTATGACCTTACAACAGGCGGGTATTGTCGATGGGACAAATGGTGCGTTTCTGCCAAACGAAAAGATGACAAGAGCACAATTAGCGAAGGTGCTAGTAGGTTTAATGGGCCGAACACCCGAAGGCACAAGCTCCTTTACGGATGTAGACCAGAAGCATTGGAGTGCAGGCTATATTGCCGTGTTAGAGCAAGAAGGTATTGCACTTGGAGATAATGGTAAATTCCGACCGAATGACCCTGTTACACGTGCACAGTTTGTGACATTTTTATATCGTGTAATGCAAACAATCGATTCATAAAATGATGCAGTCCTTTTCAGTATTAGTTATGTTACTAATGCTGAAAGTGGCATTTTTTTAGGATTGTACACAGAGACATGTCCTTCAATATTGAGAGAAGTAAAATCTAATTTTCTCCTTTTTTATAGTTGAATATTACTTTTAGATAATATAGATTAAAATTAGCAATCAATAGTTATTATCAACCGAGTGGGAGTCTTACAGTCTGACAATGTGGGATAAACTTTATAGCCTTATATTATTTTTAAATAATATATATAGTTTTCTACTTTTAAAGTGAGGTGAAAAGTGGTGATGTGCCTATCGGTTTAAATTATTGTCTATCTAACATTCAAATCTAATAGAAAAGGAGTGACTCTATATGCAACGAAAATCAAAGAAAACTTTAGCGTTTGTAGCCATCGTTGCTTTATTTATGCAAACGCTATTTGGTAGTTTACCAGCCATGGCAATGGAAAATACATCTACCTTGCATATCACAATGACAACAAACGGACAGGCATATAAGGAAGGAGACACTGCCACAAGCGCTGTAGAAGTACAGGTAACAACGACCTCTGGAGATAGCGCAGGGATTGAAATTTCACAAGATGCGCGCACAACATGGCAGCCCTTTGACCATACCCAGCCATTGGTTATTACCGAGGAAGGCGAGCATGAGCTCTGGTTCCGCCTAGCAGATGTGGAGGAAAGACGTATCATCAAAATGGATTCGCGACTAGTGCAACCGTTGCAATGGCATAGATTGGGCAACCGCCTATAACGATTTACAGTCCGCACTTGATGAAGCAGCCAGTAAATTAAATGCAGGGGCAACGGCAGTAGAAATTTGGCTAGCACAAGGCACGTATAAACCGAAAAAAGAAGTTGGGGGAACAGGCCCTCATTATAAAACCTTCCAAATGCAAAATAACGTAGCCATTTATGGAGGCTTTAATGGTACAGAAACCGAGCTAACAGCACGCAATTGGGAGCAGTATCCAACAATTTTGAGTGGTGATATTGATAACACACCAACCAATAATACAGGAAATAGTTACCATGTATTCTATCATCCGGATGGCTTGCAGTTAAACTCTACAGCCATTTTAGACGGTGTAACGATTACAGGGGGGAATGCAAATGATGGTGGATATGGTGATTTCCGTCTATCTAAATATGGAGGCGGCATGTACAATGGTAATAGCAGCCCCACGCTAACAAATGTCACAATGAGTGGCAATGAAACAAAATTAGCGAATAAAGGAGCTATCTGTGGTGGCAGTCCAAAAATATACAATAGTCTCATTGCTGGCAATAATGGCGAGCCAGCGCTTCATTCAAGTGTTAGCGCGACGATTGAAAACAGCTTACTGGATGTAGCGGAAAGTGGAAATATTTTAGCTAAGTTCCATCAGTCAACAACAGATATACAAAACGTTACGTATATACCTGAAGCTATTTTTATAGACCCAAGTCAGCGAGATTACCAATTACGAGCAGGGTCGCCAGCGATTAATAAAGGAAATAATACGCGCAATACAGAATTGAATGACCTTTTAGGCAACCCACGTAAGCAAGGTACCTTCATCGATTTAGGAGCGTATGAATCGGAATTCGCTTATCAGGTGGACTATGATGTAAATGGCGCAACAGGTGGTATACTCGTTGATAAAATGACTTATAAACAGGGCGACACTGTAACTGTACAAAATAATAGTGGCATTTTAGAAAGAACAGGTCACACATTCGTAGGCTGGAACACACAAGCAGATGGCACAGGCGATGACTATGCTGAAAATGCCTCTTTTACAATGGGCACACAAAATCAGACATTCTATGCCCAGTGGACACCTAATCGCTATGCAGTAACCTTTGAATCAAATGGCGGTAGCGATGTTGCCGAACAACAAGTTCTGTATAACGAAAAGGCAATTGCCCCTCCTGTGCCAAGCAGACAGGGCCATACATTTGCTGGCTGGTATACGGATGGGAATGACAAATGGGATTTTGTCATTGATGCCGTCACGAAGGATATCACGCTGTATGCTCAGTGGACAGAGAATCCAACGTATAAGGTGACCTATGATTCAAATGGTGCAACAGATGGTGATATACCAGAGGACACGCAAAGGTATGAGGAAAATACGAGTGTGACAGTGCAAGGCAATAGCGGCAATTTGGCAAGAACAGGCTATACATTTGTCGGTTGGAATATACAAGCAGATGGGAAAGGAACATCATATCAAGCAAATGATACGTTCCAAATAACAGCGAATATCAAACTATATGCCAAGTGGATACCAAATATCTATAAGGTAATCTTTGAATCAAATGGCGGTAGCGCTGTTGCTGAACAACAAGTTCCTTACAATGAGAAGGCAATTGCCCCTCCTGTGCCAAGCAGACAGGGCTATATATTTGCTGGCTGGTATACGGATGAGAATGAGAAATGGGATTTTGCCGTAGATGTCGTCACAAAGGATATCCCCCTCTATGCTCAATGGAAAGTCATTTCCAATCCACCACCAACAGATGGAGGCAGCAATCCACCACCTATCTCAAATAATAACGATGCACCACCCGCAAAGGTAACAATCACCTTGCATACAAATGGTGGCACAGCGATTGCACCAATTGACATTGCCTATAATACAAAAATTAGTGACTTACCTATCCCAACACGGGAAGGTTATCGCTTTGCTGGTTGGTATCAGGATGAGGAATTGACAAAGCCATGGGCAGCGGACACGGTGCTGCGCGAAAATATTTCACTTTATGCCAAATGGACAGCACTACCTGTGGAAGAACCTCAGCCACAGCCTGAACCTGAAGCACCAAGCCCAACCGTAACCTTTAGCGATATCCAACGCCATTGGGCAAAAGAAATGATTGAGGAACTAACGGCACAAGGCATTATACAAGGCTTTGAGGACGGTACCTTCCGACCGAATGAATCGATCAGCCGCATGCATGTCGCCGCATTACTCACAAGGGCATTTTCCTTTGAACAAGTAAGAGCAGGCGATGATTTCAAGGATGTATCCCCAACTCACTCTTACTATGAAGCAATTATGACCTTGCAACAGGCGGGCATTGTTGATGGAACAAATGGTGCGTTCCTGCCAAACGAAAAGATGACACGCGCACAATTGGCGAAGGTGCTAGTAGGTTTAATGGGACGAACACCTGAAGGCACAAGCTCCTTTACAGACGTAGCGAGCACGCATTGGAGTGCAGGCTATATTGCGGTGCTAGAGCAAGAAGGCATTGCGCTTGGGGATAATGATAAATTTAATCCAAATGTCCCTGTGACAAGAGCGCAGTTTGTGACGTTTTTATATCGGATTTTGCAAAATCAGTAAATGAGAAAAGCTTGGAGGGAATTTCCTTCCAAGCTTTTTCGTCTGCTATTATTCGCATCCCGACATACAAAATTGTATAATAGATGTAAGAAAATTGGTGAGAAATGAGGTGATAAGGTACGTGAAATTGAGGAATCCGCATGATAAGTTTTTCAAGGAGTCATTTGGTAATGTCGAAGTCGCCAAGGATTTTTTGTTGAATTATTGTCCACCAGAAGTATTGCAAGTATTGGACTTAGCGACACTAGCGCCGCAGAAGGATAGCTTTTTAACCCCTGAGTTGGAAGAAAGCTTCTCCGATTTAGTATTTAACGGCTTTCCGAAAGAAGTCTCCCATCCTGAAGGAATGTGAAGGTTCGAATAGCACCAATAGTAGGTGGGAGGTATATTTGGTCAAGAAGCTTCTGCCTACTTCCAACAGGCGGTGTCCCAATAGATACCATCAAAAAATAGATTGAAAATCAAGGTCAAAAGTGAGGTGAATTGATATGACCAAACAAAACAAAGCTTTCAAATTTCGTTTGTTGCCAAACAAAGAACAATCCGTCTTATTAGCTAAGACATTTGGTTGTGTTCGCTTTGTCTACAATAAGATGTTAGCTGAACGCAAAGAAACGTATGAAAAGTTTAAGAATGATAAAGAAGCACTTAAAAAGCAAAAGTTTCCGACTCCTGCAAAGTATAAAGGTGAATTTCCATTCCTAAAAGAAGTGGATTCACTCGCTTTAGCGAATGCACAAATGAACTTACAGACAGCTTATAAGAACTTTTTTGAAGGAAATGCTGAATTTCCAAAGTTCAAAAACCGTAAAACAAAACAATCCTATACAACTAACTTTGTCAATGGAAATATCGAATGGAAAGATGGTCATATCAAGTTACCAAAACTGAAACTTGTGAAAATCAAACAGCATAGAGAAATTCCCAAGAATTACAAACTAAAATCATGTACAATCTCAAGAACAAGCTCAGGAAAATATTATATTTCTGTCCTAACAGAATACAAAAAAGACATACAGCCTAAAAAAATAGAAAATGTCGTTGGGCTGGATTTTGCTATGGCTGAATTTTACGTGAGTAGTGAGAATGAGAAAGCCAATTATCCTCGGTACTATCGTGTCATGTCAAAAAAATTAGCAAAAGCACAACGTATTCTATCGAAACGCAAGAAAGGTTCTGCACGTTGGAACGAGCAACGACGAGTAGTGGCTAAGTTACATGAGAAAGTGGCGAACCAACGCATGAATTTCCTTCACCATAAGTCAAAAGAGTTAGCTTCTAATTTTGATGCTGTTGTGATGGAGGATTTGAACATGAAAGGAATGTCTCAAGCCCTTCACTTTGGAAAAAGCGTTCACGACAACGGTTGGGGGATGTTCACTACTTTCCTAGCGTATAAGCTAAAGGAACAAGGGAAACAACTTGTGAAAATTGATAAGTGGTTCCCTTCCACTAAAAAGTGTTCTTGTTGTGGTGCAGAAAAACCGATGAAACTATCTGAACGCACCTACCATTGTTCCTGCGGCTATGTGGCAGATCGAGACTATAATGCAGCAATCAATATCAAAAACGAAGGTATACGCCTATTAGCGTTATCGTAAGCACCAAAACTCTTGGAACAAGAGGGGTAGCTCGGTCAGTTTTCGTTGGCTAGTAAAAGCAACGATAAGTCGAGAAGCCCCCACTTCAAGCGACTCGCAAGGGTGGTAAGTGGTGGGAGTAGTTCACAGTGGATATTTGTAAGCGAGAAGGCTATTTATATTTATTATTCGAGCATAAAAGTTATCGTGATACAGGCACAGCTTTACAATTGCTTCGCTATATGTTGGCTATTTGGGAGGCAAAACAGGTGAAAGAGCATGCCATGAAGCTGCCTGTTATCCTGCCCTTGCTCATCTGTCATGACAATCGAGAATGGCGAGTGCCAACAAGCTTAGGGGAATTACTAGAGGGCTATCAGGAGTTACCCGTAGCACTCCAAAAATATATTCCGAATTTCGAGTATTTACTCTATGATGTGTCGCAATATAAGGATGAGGACATTCGTGGCTCTGTTCGCAACCGCATCTTGCTCACCCTGCTGCGTGATGCCCGCCAAAAACAAGGCAGTGCCTTACTTGCATCCATTCTACATGCCTTTTATTATTTAGGGGAACTAGAAGATAAACAATCGGCTGTTGGCTATATTGAAACGATGTTGCGTTATATTGCGGAGGTAGGAGATCAGCTAAAAAAAGAGGATATGGAGAAAATCATTGAACGCCTCGAAAATTATGAATTAAAAGGAAGTGATATCACCATGACATTAGCGGAAATCTGGAAAAACGAAGGTTGGGAAGAAGGACTGCAACAAGGTGTACAACAAGGGTTGCAACAAGGACTGCAACAAGGTGTACAGCAGGGAGAAATAAAAGCCCTCTCTCGCACAGTCCTGATATTGTTAACCCAAAAATTCGGTGAGCTACCGGAGGAACTAAAGCAGGCAATTAACCAAGCAAATACAAAGGCATTAAATTCAATTACTGCAAATATTTTCACAATTAATAGTTTGACAGAAGTGAGGGTGTATTTGCAGTAATAGCCACCAGGACTTGAAGGGATATTTCTTTAAAGTCCTTTGTTTATCTATGAATGTAGATAAACAATTGGTGTGGAAGATTAGCTAAAAAGGGGATCAAACGCCTTGAAAATTATGAATTAAAAGGAAGTGATATCACCATGACATTAGCAGAAATTTGGAAAAACGAAGGTTGGGAAGAAGGATTGCAACAAGGTATACAGCAGGGAGAAATAAAAGCCCTCTCTCGCACAGTCCTGATATTGTTAACCCAAAAATTCGGTGAGCTACCGGAGGAACTAAAGCAGGCAATTAACCAAGCAAATACAAAGGCATTAAATTCAATTACTGCAAATATTTTCACAATTAATAGTTTGACAGAAGTGAGGGCGTATTTGCAGTAATAGCCACCAGGACTTGAAGGGATATTTCTTTCAAGTCCTTTGCTTATCTATGGATGTAGATAAACAAAGCATAATAAGATCTTCCAAATGAGAAACAATGTAGCGATTTAAGATGGGTTTGATGGGACAGAAACCAATAAGAGCGATAATGCCTACCATGTATTTTATCATCCAGCCGATTTGGATTTAGATGAAACAGTCATTTTAGATGGCTAACCATTGATAGATGATGTAATCCTTTTTAGTATTAACTATATAGCTAATATTGAAAGGGTCTTTTTTACAGATAGCTTAGATGAGGAAAGCTATGTAGAACTTTATTATTTCAATCAATGAAACGTACTTTTAACCAAAAATTGTTTCCCATAATAAATAAATATTCAAAACAACAACGATAACAACGACAAACCAACCTAAAATTGTTGTTATGCGATGGTTAACTAAGCTACCCATAATGTCACGTTTGCTTGTAAACAGAACAAGAGGGACAAGAGCGAATGCAATGCCGAAGGATAGAATAACCTGACTAAGAACGAGAGCATAGGTTGCATTGACACCAGAGGCGATAATGACTAGCGGAGGTAACATGGTAATGGCTCGACGCAAATAAAGTGGAATTCTTTTTTGAATAAAGCCCTGCATAACGACATCACCTGCTAAAGTCCCAACAGAGGAACTGGCTAGCCCTGCAATAAGTAAGCCAAGACCAAAGGAAATAGCCGCCATTGGGCCAAGCGCATCCTTTAAGCCATTATAGGCGATATCTAAATCCTCCACGACAATGCCTTGTGTATGGAATACGGCTGCCGCAATAATTAGCATGCTCATATTAATTGCACCAGCAATCAGCATTGCGATAAGAATATCAATAAACTCAAAACGGAAGATACGTTGTTTTTCAACCTCATTACGACCTACAATACGATTTTGTGTTAATGAAGAATGTAAATAAATCGCATGTGGCATTACTGTTGCGCCTAAAATACCTGTTGCTAATAATAAAGAATCTACTCCCTCAAACTGCGGTGTCAACATACCAATGGTTACATCGCCCCAATTTGGCTGTGCTAAAAAGGTTTGGAAGGCAAACGCTAGCACAACGATTAACACCATACCAGAAATACCAGCCTCAAATGCCCGAAAGCCTCTTCGTTGTAATTCTAATATCGCAAATGATCCAACGGCTGTAATAATGGCTGCAGGTAGCATAGGAATATTGAATAATAAATAAAGCCCTAATGCTGCCCCAATAAACTCAGCAAGGTCAGTTGCAATAATAACTAATTCAGCCTGTATCCATAAAAAAATAGATGTTTTTTTAGAAAAATGTTCACGTGCTACTTCAGGTAGGTTTTTGCCTGTCGCAATGCCAAGCTTTGCTGATAAAGATTGAATGAGCACAGCCATTAAATTAGAAAAGACAATAACCCAAAGCAATAAATAGCCATATTGAGAGCCTGCTGTAATATTTGTTGCAAAATTACCAGGATCAATATAAGCAACAGCTGCTATAAAAGCAGGACCAAGAAACGGCAAAAAGCGTCGCCAGCCTTGTATATCTCCATCTAAAACCGCCTCAGCAGCCGATTTTGTTACTTGTTTGTATGCCATAATGTTCCCTCGTTTCAAAAAATATCGTAAATGAAATAAAGTTTCCTATAGGAAAATAATATAGTAGTATTCTAACGCTAGGATTTAAAAATGTGAAGTAATTTGCTTAGTAGTATGTATCCTGTAAATAAAATGGCAGGAAAATTCAAAAATATATCGAACTAATGATTAAGATGAAAGGGGGCTAAAAAGATGGAGATGGTCTGGGTAAAATCAAAAGTAACAATGCCACGTATCATACCAAATGCTATCGAGAGAAAGAAATTATTGACCATTCTTACTAATAATCGAATGAAGAAATTAACCATTATACAGGCACCGGCAGGCTATGGTAAGACAACGTTGCTTAGTCAATGGCTGGGACATATAAAGGAAGCTGTGGCATGGTTTACAATCGATCGAAATGATGATGAGCCCATCCGTTTTATCAAATATTTAATACATACTTTATCTTTCAGCCTCAAACAAGAACTATATCATTTACTGGATGAAAGAGCGCCCCTAGAAACAGTTGTAGATACATTGTTAAATGAGTTAGAGCTGTATAAGGAAAATATGCATATTGTTTTAGATAATTTTCAAGCAATTCAGCATCCTCAAATTCATCAATTTCTTATTCGCTTCATCGAATATTTACCAGCTAATATATGTATCTATCTAACAACTCGAACTCACCTAGAGCTACCACTAGCAAATTGGCGTATAAAGGGATGGATGTTAGAGGTGGGAAGCCGTCAATTACGCTTTGACTTAGAGGAACTACAAGCTTTTTACTATGGTTCTTCTAATGAGGAGCAGCAGGTTACTGCATTAAAACCCTTGTTAGAGGAAACGGAGGGGTGGATAGCAGGTATCCAGCTTATGAGATTGTCAACGGATGATGGTGAGTATATTCATGAATTTTTTATGCAGGAAATTGTGACAATGTTGCCAGCAGCACTACAGGATTTTTTAATTCGTACCTCAATATTAAACCATTTAGAGCCAAGTATTTGCACTGTTATAACAAATGAAGCAACCAGCCTAGCGACCCTTATGAAATTAGAGAGCAATGGTGTATTTATTGAACAAATGGCAAGCCATCCATCTGTTTATCGTTATCATACGTTATTTCGAAAGGCACTACAGAATGAGTTTAAAAGGCGTTATTCACCTAAGGCCGTTACTGCTATTTATTGTGAGACAGCTACCATTCTATGCCAAAGAGGAGAGTATGTAGCTGCAATTGAACTTGCCCTAAATGGGGAGCTGTATGAGCTAGCACACGAGTGGATTCAGTGCTACTTGGTGGAAATATTTGCTGAGGGGCATACACTATTATTTGGAGAATGGGTACAAGTATTAAGACATGCACAGTTTTCCGTAGATATTAATTTGCTTGTTTTATATATTACTACGCTATTTTCGATGCATGAAATAGACAAGGCGAATGAAATTATTGAGGAGCTGCTTTTTAAGCAAGATGCCTTGCAATGGATGGATGGCTTTAAATTTATCGCTGTATCCAAAATCTTTGAAATTATTAATGCATACGTTGCTTATATGAAGGATGGCAATCTCGAAAAAGCCAAAGTAGGCTTACAAACACGTGTCAATGTAAGAAAGGAAAAGTCATCTTTATATCGTATTTCCTTAAAATATAACCAATTTGAGCCTAGAATTTTGCGTACAATGGCAGGTATGAAAGGGAAATTTTTGCCAGCAGAAAAAATAGATGCCCTTATTCAGGTATTATGTGATAGTGAAATAAAGGAACGAAATATAACAGGCGTTACCTATGGGTTATTGGCAGAGATACTATATGAAATAAATGATAGAGAGAGGGCAAGTAAGGAACTAGAAACTGCCTTACAATACGGTTTGCGTTTTCAAGACCCAGGATTGTTTATACCGATGTATCTATTAAAGGCTCGTATTTATATGACGAACAAACAATTTGAAGAGGCACATATATTGTTGCATGAAGCTATGAAGGAAACAGATAAGCCCTATTGGATTGGTGTATTGTATATAATGAAAGCTCAGGCCTATTTACAGGAAGGAAATATTTCATATGCGCAGCGAGAGTTTTTTAGAGTGACTGATTTTATTAATTACAAAATTGCACGAAGAAATCCATTTTATTTATTTGTTCAAAGCAAAATATATTATGCTAAAAATCAGATAGAGGAAGCGCTACAAATCGCGATTCGTATGAAAGAGGGGGCGATTCAGGACAAGCAAGTGGGCACATCCATTGAAGCAAGTTTAGTAGAGGCAGCATGTCATTTTGAACTAGGAAAAGAGGAAGCTGCTATAACAATTTTACATGATGCCCTTGAACAAGGCGCTTTGTATGGCTATTGTCGCACCTTTTTAGAAGAGAAGGCCGTATTTCCGTTGCTTCATAAATATTGGCGTATACGTCAGCATAATAAACGCGATGTCTTTCAGTCAGTCTCTTTAACATATGTTCATAAACTATTGCAGAAGGATCATTATGCAGATAAATGGCTAGATAGCTTTACATTACGAGAAAAGGATGTTTTACAATTGCTTGCAGAGGGTGCTTCTAATAATGAGATTGCTCAGCACTTACAGCTTACAGAGGGAACCATTCGTGTTTATTTAACAGAGATATACGCTAAAATGGGTGTGAAATCTCGGACGAAGGCAATGGTGTGGGCGAAAGAATGGCTGGGCTATTAAACATGTAAAGTAGAAGGGGGTGAAAAGATGCCAAATATTTTATTAGCCTCGAAAACAACTATACCTAAAATAAGTAAGCACATTATTCATCGACAACGTTTAACGGCTATTTTTCAACAAGCACAGGCCAAGCTTATAGTAGTACAGGCGCCAGCTGGGTATGGTAAAACGACCTCAGTAAGTAGCTGGTTTTATCAGCTTGATTCAGCCGTTGCTTGGTATACAGTGGATCAAACGGATAATGATCCGATGCGTTATTGGAAATTACTTATGCATGCGATTAGTCATGCTTTACCTACAGAATCAGTAGCTCGTATTACAGCCATTCTTCATGCTCAGCCACAGCTACCATTAGCCTATTTAGTAGATACCTTCTTGCATGAATTAGCGCAATCTACCAAGGAAATTCATATAATGATTGATGATTATCATCATATTCACAATGAGGCAATTCATCAAATGATGACTCGTCTTATTGATTTCTTACCAGAGCATTGCGTTATTTATCTAGCAAGCAGATCAACGGTTTCGCTCCCTTTTATAAAATGGCGACTAAACCACTATTTAGTGGAAATTGGTGTAGAGCAACTTCTTTTTACATATGAGGAGATAAAGGAATTTTATCATAAGCTTAATAGACAAATGGATACAAAGGAGCTACAAGAGGTTTTTGATAGAACAGAGGGCTGGGCTATCGGCTTGCAATTAACGAATTTAGCTAGATTTAGCAAGGCTGATGATGAACCATTAAAAGGAAGTAATTCGTATGTCACGCAATATTTAGTGAAAGAGATTTTTGCCAAGCTTGATCCACCTCTTCAAACGTTCCTTCTTTATACTTCGTTGCTGGAGCAACTAACTCCTGCTACTTGTAATCTTCTAACGGCTCGTCACGATGCTCAACAGGTTTTAGTAGAGCTTGAGAAACAGGGATTATTTATTAGTAGAATTGAAGCACAACAACAGATTTATAAATACCACAATCTATTTAGACAAACATTACGACAAGAGCTGCAGAAGCAATTTTCTCATCAAGATATTTTGGCACTATATGAAAAAGCTGCTGTTTCCTTATATAACAGTGGTCATTTTTTATCTGCTATTGAGCTTGCATTAAGTGGTGAGATTTTCACCTATGCAGAACAATGGATTCATGAACATATTGTAACCTTCCTTTCCTGTGGACAATCCACCTCTTATATAAACTGGATGAATATTTTATTGGCGAATGGTTGTGAGGTTCATCCAGAGTTGATGGTAATGTATGCCTATACACTTGCTGTATTGCACAATTTGGACGAGGCCTATCAAATGATAGTGGAGCTGGAACAAAAGAATGAAGCCAATCAATGGATGGAAAAAGCTGAATATGCATCTGCTGTAGATGATTTTTTAGGGGTGAAAGCCTATATTGTTGTTATGAAAAATGGCAACCTTGCACAAGGGGCAGAATACATTCGGCAAAGGCTGGAGAGAAAGCCTGCTGGTTCAAAATGGGATGCTATCTTTATACAATATAACCAGAAGGAGCATATGTTGTTTCGAACAAATATAGGCTCTAAAGGGAAGCTACTTTCAGATGAACAAGCAATGTCCTTTTTTGCAAAGTTTCGAACAGGTGAGTTTAGGGATTTAAGCATGACAGGTTATAGCTATGGCATGCGTGCGGAAAAATTATATGAGTGGCATCGCTTTGATGAGCTATCCATAGAGTTAGAGGAGGCTTTACGTGCTGGTCATCAATTTCAAGATGCAGGATTATTAGTACCGATGTACATGTTAAAAAGTAAAATAGCTGTTTTAGATAATCAGTATATTGTAGCGCAAGCTGTGTTAGACCATGCAATGGAGATTGTCAGCGAACATTATTGGATAGATATGATCAGGGTGATGAAGG
This sequence comes from Lysinibacillus sp. FSL H8-0500, assembly GCF_038051955.1. Taxonomy (NCBI): domain Bacteria; kingdom Bacillati; phylum Bacillota; class Bacilli; order Caryophanales; family Bacillaceae; genus Lysinibacillus; species Lysinibacillus sp. FSL H8-0500. The sequence continues at coordinate 391,661 of NZ_CP150292.1, forward strand.
CACTTGTATTTTTACGTGAAAATCATATTGTTCAAGCAGAGCAGGAGCTAGCCAAGTTTGAAGAAAATATAGCAATGGATTCGCCATTCTATTCACTTGTTAAAGCACGGATCTTGCTGATGAAGGAACAGCTTTTAGAAGCACAGCAACTTATTGTAGAAGTAAGATCACAGGCAGAGCAACAAGGGCAGCTATCTACTTGGATTGAGGCAATGACTTTATTCGCCACTTGTCTAGCAAAGCAAGAGAAAACAGAGGAAGCTTTATGGACATTACATCAAGCCCTAAAATTAGCTGAGCCGTATCAATATATCAGAACCTTTATGGATGAGCCTCAAACATATACTTTATTAAAAAATTATAAAGCTCTTCGACAGCAATCCTCTAATAAGGAGTGGAGTGAGGTTTCCATGAATTATGTTGAACATTTACTAGAGTGTGCTCAAAAGCATAAGCAAATACCAGTATTAGAGTCCCTTTCAGCTCGTGAACGGGAAATATTTTCGTTATTATCTGAAGGTGCTTCTAATAAGGAAATAGCCGAGCAGCTATTTTTATCTGAAGGTACAATACGCGTCTATCTTTCAGGAATTTACAGTAAGCTAGGTGTTAAAAACCGAGCACAGGCAATATTATTAAAACCAATGGAATAAGGTCATCCGCTATCGTTTCTAGGTAGCGGATTTTTTGCATGAAAACAATTAACATTCCTCAATAGCAGGCATAAATGATTACCTTTAAGATAAAGGAGAATTTAAAGAAAGGAGAGTCTATATGAAAATTCAAAGTGTTAGATATGGAATATGGTTCATACTATTTTTCTTTATGATAATAATAAAAATGCCTGTTACTTTTGCTAATGAAGCGGACTATGAATGGACAAATAATAGGGATGGAACAGTAACGATTAGAGATTACATTGGTACAGATACGGCGATCACCATTCCAAGCCAGGTAAATGGTAGGTTAGTAACAGCTATAGGTAGTGGAGCATTTGGTGAAAAAGGTCTTACTGAGGTGGTTATACCAGACAGTGTAACCAGTATTGGAGATGTGGCATTTGCAGAAAATCAATTAACATATGTGAAACTACCCAATAACCTTACAAAAATAGGTGAAGGTGTATTCTTTACGAATAAACTTACTACTATAGAAATACCAGATCAGGTCACACAAATTGGCACATATGCATTTTTAGATAATAAGCTTGCTACAATAAAGCTACCAAGTCAACTTAAGACAATTGAGGATTTCGCATTTACAGAAAACCAATTAACAAGCATTGAGCTGCCGGAAACCTTGAAGTCCATAGGAGAATGGGCATTTTCAGATAATCAACTTACCTCTTTAGCAATTCCTTCTAGTGTCACAAGTATAGGAGAATACGCATTTGCCACAAATCAGCTTTCGAATGTGACCATTCCCTTAAGCATAACAAGCATAGCGGAAAGTGTATTTCTCGATAATCAACTAACAACTATAGAGATCCCTAGTAGTGTAACGAATATTGGTAGATGGGCATTTGGAGAGAATCAAATTAGTAGTGTGGAAATTCCTAAAAATGTAATAACTATTGAGGATAACGCCTTTACTGACAATGATCTTAAGCATGTAAAAATATTATCGGATGCAACGATTCTTTTAGAAGACATTTTTAATATGAATCCAAGTGATTTAACTATTTATGGTCATGATGCATCGACTGCACAAGCGTATGCAAATCAATATAATCACCTGTTCGAATTACTTACTTATCAGATTATCTATGATGGAAATGGCTCTGTACAAGGAAATACACCAGTTGATACGAATAGGTATCCAAGAAATGCTCAAGCAATGATCCTAGATAATATAGGGGCTTTAGAGAAAACAGGCTTTGCATTTGAGGGTTGGAACAGCACTACTGCTGGGGATGGTATAGATTATGCAGTAAATAGCCTGATTGATATTGAAGAATCAAATCTTACCTTGTATGCGAAATGGGTAGCAAATTCATATGACGTCACATTTCATACAAATGGAGGAACAGTAATTACTCCTGTTACCGTAATATATAAGGGGCAAGTAAGTGAACCAACAGCTCCGACAAAAGCAGGGCATACATTTGCGGGTTGGTATAAGGATGAGGCATTGAATATTCCTTGGGACTTTGCTACAGATGTGATAATAGAAGATACAATCTTGTATGCCAAGTGGAACGTAGTACAATATACATTAAATTTTAATACAACAGGTGGAAGCTCGGTTCCGTCACAACAGGTTATTTATAATACACTAGCAACTAAGCCTGCTGATCCAACAAAAGCAGGCTATACATTTGCAGGGTGGTATAAGGATGCTCAATTCACAACAACGTGGAATTTTAATACAGATGTAATGATAGCGGATCTTACTTTATATGCCAAATGGCTCGCAAATGGTTCGTCAGGTGGGGGAGGAAGCAGTAATTCGTCTCCAGCTCCAACACCAACAGAATCAGCACCAACGCCAGAGCCAACCATGCCTGAAAAGCCAGAACAGCCTAAACTGGAAGAGCTATTAGAGCCACAATCACCAGAGCCAGCGCCACAGCCAGAAGCAGCTATAATTTTCTCAGATATCTTACAGCATCACTGGGCATGGCAGATGATTCAGGAGATGGCGAAGCAAGGCATCATTACAGGTTATCCAGATGGTACATTCCAGCCAAATGCACCGATTCAGCGCCAGCATGTTGCGTTGATGCTGACACGGGCATTAGAGCTAGAGCCGAAAAAAGAGGCGCTAGCATTTAATGATATTCCAGAGAGTCATCTCTATTGGGAGGTAATTAATCAGGTACAGCAGGCTGGACTATTTGATGGCATAGATGGCAACTTCCAGCCAAACGCTAATATGACACGCGCTCAAATGGCAAAAGTATTGGTAGTGGCTTTTAACTTTACTGCTACTGAGCAAGAAACATTTAAAGATGTACCCGCAACGCATTGGGCTTATGATTATATTGCCATTCTTGCAGCCAATGGTATCGCAATCGGTGATAATGGGAACTTTAGACCGAATGACCCTGTGACACGCGCAGAGTTCGCAGCATTATTATATAGAGCTTTGCACCACTAACTAAAAATCTCACCCTTAGCGATCAACAAGGCTTTTGGTGAGATTTTTTTCTCATTGTTTTCTAATTAGACTTTGACCTCCCGTATCGTTTACGATGTAAGAAAAGAAGAAGGACTGATTCGACATGCCCCATCGAATTTTAATTATAGAGGATGAAGAAAATATTGCGAGAGTGCTACAGCTTGAGCTTCAATTTGAAGGCTATGAGGCAGAGATGGCACATACAGGAACAGAGGGCTTGTTGCTATACCGTGAGCAGCAGTGGGATCTAATTTTACTAGATATTATGCTACCTGAGATGAGTGGTATCGATGTGCTAAAACGTATCCGTGCAACAGAAGCACAGACGCCTGTTATTATGCTGACGGCTAAAAGTGAGGTAGAGGATAAGGTAAAAGGACTGGATCTAGGAGCAAATGATTATGTAACAAAACCTTTTGAAATTGAGGAATTACTGGCACGTATTCGTAACGCTTTACGGTTTTCACAAAAGGCTAGCCCAAAGCAAATAGCTCTTACATTTGGACATTTATCTATAAATGAACAAACAAGAGAAGTTGTATATTTTGATAAGGAAATTCAACTGACACCACGAGAGTATGATTTATTGCGCTATTTGCTGAAGCATCCAAAGCAGGTACTAACAAGAGAACAGCTACTAGAGGCTGTTTGGGGCTATGACTATTATGGGGATACGAATGTGGTGGATGTTTATATTCGTTATGTTCGGCAAAAGCTTGAAGCTGCTAATGCAACGCCTCTTATTCAAACAGTGCGTGGTGTCGGATATGTGCTGAAGGAACAGAGCTATGAGACTTAAGACAAAAATTCATCTGCTAACAACCTTGTTAATGCTCGTTATTTTAATAGCAACCAATAGTGGCATTTATTTTTTGTATGAGAAATTTGCCTACAACACAGAACATAATCAGCTTCAGACACGTGCAAATGAATTAAGCACCACATTAAGTCAATTAAATGCTCAAACCGATCTCCAACAAGTATTAAGAGCCTATATGCCAACAGATGGTGCTGTTTATATTTATGAAGGAGAGCATTTAAAAACAAAGGTTCAGGCTACCCTCGAAATGCCAGATGGTCCCTCTATCAGCTATACAATGCCAGCAATATGGGTTGATGGTACGGTTGTAGCTATAACATTGCAACAATCTATGGAAGCAGTAGCAAGTACATTGGAGCTATTAAAGGTGATATTAGTCGTTGTATCTGTGATGGCAACAATTCCGATTTTTTTAGCAAGCCTAATGCTTGGGCGTCTGATTTTATTACCATTAGAGCGTTTAAATAACACGATGCGTAAAAGTGCGCTGACAGGGAAATATGAAAAAATAGACATTCCAAGCAAGGGTGGAGATGAATTAACCGATATTAATCGTACTTTCAATATAATGATGGAGAAGCTTGAACAGCATTATCAAAAGCAACAGGAGTTTGTGTCCAATGCTTCTCATGAATTAAAAACACCTATAACAGTTATTGAAAGCTATGCAAAATTACTGTTAAGAAGGGGCTTTGATAATAGGGAAGTAGCGCAGGAATCGCTACAAGCTATTGTCAATGAATCATCTCGTATGCATGAAATGGTGCTACAACTGCTAGAGCTAGCCAAAAATAACGAGCATCTGGACATCCACTTTGAACAGCTTGAGCTTGTGCCATTTTTAGATAAAGTTGCTACGCAAATGCAACAGGCTTATCATCGAACATTTATAGTCGATGTATCACTGTCAATCTATATTGCTAGTGATGAAAAAATCTTAAAGCAGCTATTGTTTATTTTACTGGATAATGCACGGAAATATAGCGAGGATGAAGTGCGTATTTCTGCTAAGGAAACGACCAATTGTGTAAGGGTTACGATTCAGGATTTTGGCATCGGTATTCCAGCAGAGCATATTCCTCATTTATTTGAGCGCTTTTACCGTGTAACAGAGGATCGTAATCGAAAAACAGGTGGCTCAGGATTAGGGCTTGCCATTGCTTATGAGCTTGCTAAACAATTGGGCATTACGATAGATGTGGAAAGTACACTTGGGGAAGGCTCGAGCTTTACCTTATGTATACCAAAGGAGGAACAGCGATGAAAAAATGGATGGTGATAATTGCTGTTACTCTCCTTCTTTGTAGTGGGATAATTTGGTTTATTCAATATCGTTATTTTCATGCTGAGCCACTTAGTGAGGCAGAGGCTGTACAGCATATTGAAACAATCTATCAGGCACATGTGACACAGGTGGGGAAACAAGGAAATAACTATGAAATGCTTTTTACGAGAGATAAAATAACGTACACCGCTATGTTTGATGCGATAACACAGGAAGTAGCAGATTTAAAGGTCAAAGAAGTACACAATCAATTATTGCTAACAGAAAACGAAATAAGACAGTTAGTTAAAAAAGAATACAGTGAGATAGAGAGCGTTATATTAGCAGATAATGTATATACAATGCGTGTTGAAAAAGAGAACAAGCAAAAAGAGTTAACAGTAGATGCCTTTTCAGGTGAAATTATAGCTGAAAGGGATATCGAACCGTCTAAGCAGCCTATAGAGGGACAAATCCTTTCGGCACAACACGCTATTCATATAGCACAGCAGCAATTAGAGGGGGAAGTAGACTCAGTGGATTTTGAAGAAACAGCAGAGGGTGGCTACTATTTAGTCGAAATTGAAACAAAGGACGATGAAGCTACTTTTCAAATTCATGCTGTCTCAGGAAAAGTCATGTCTGTTATATGGGATGACGATCACTAATCCATTCTCATGAAATTCTAATGTTCTCCTTATAGTCCTATCATCTTTCCTTGGTAAGCTAATAATAGATAAAGTAAAGGAGAGATGGACATGAGAAAAATAATGATAATTCCAGCATTAGTGGTTACCCTTGGAGTTGGCGCTGCTATTGGTTCTACAACGTTATTATCAGGAAATGCCCAAGAAAAAAAGGTATTAACTATGCAGGAAATAGAGAAGAAGGCTTTAGCGGTTGTGGATGGAACAGTAGTAGACATTGAGCTTGGCCGTTCTATTTATGAAGTAGAGGTGCATACGGATACGGAAGAGTACGACTTAAAATTTGATGCCTATAGTGGGAAGCTATTAAAGCAGAGAAAAGAGTATCGAGATAATGATGATTGGGATGACTATAATGTTCCAGCCACTACTACGAAAATGATTACGAAGGAGCAGGCTATTGAAGCAGCTCTAAAAAAAGTACAAGGGACAGTGACAAAAATTAAGCTGGATGGCGGCTTTTATGAAATTGAAATTAGAGATGGCCAATATGAATATGAAGTAGATGTTAATGCAATCTCCGGAGAAATCGTAACTTTTGAACAAGATATTGAAGACTGATATAGAAGCTGGGCTGTTAGGAAGGATTTTGTCTTTCCTAACAGCTCTTAGTTTTTGTTAGGATAGGATGTTGCTGTTCTTAGTCGGGGAAGCATTTCATTTATTTGATATCATTATATTCCTCTCGCAAAAGATTATTCAGCATATGGAAGCAATCTATCAAGTGCATGGGACACAAATAAGGAAAATGACGTTAAAATTTGAATCATCATAATTGAAATGTATTTTAATAGTTTAAGAAATAGGAAAGGAGCAATTTGAAATTGAAAAATGAATTTGGTGCGATGTTATTGGTAAGCGCTGTTATGTTTTCAGGATGTAGTCCAGATAATGAGGGAGATCGTGCGCAAAAACAACATTCTAGTGAACAACAAGTAACACAAGAGGAGATAACAGATGCAACATTCATCGGTGCTTCTGAAGGCAACGAAGTAAAATTATATAAAGCAACAAACGGTGTCAAGCTCAATATGAATGGTAAAGCGAAGGATTTTCAATGGGCAAATCCTGGTGATACAGGAACAGACCCACAAGTGTTTTATACAGATGTTACGGGAGATGAGGAGAAGGAAGCTGTTATTATTCTTTGTACGGCTAGAGGAACAGGGTTAAGTATGTTTGATATTCATGTTGTGGATAAGGATTTGCAAGAAATGAAATTTCCTAATTATAAGGAGATTGTTGCAGAGTATATAGCATCAAATGTTGTGAAAAAAGATGCTAATACGTTAGGGATTACGGTGAAAGTACAAGGAAAAGAACAGAATTTTGATTTTGAATTTGCTGATTTTGGTTTCGATCCACAACCAGATTTAAAGTTAGAGCAGGATGAACTTGCTTTCGGGGGTCAAATTACTTATTTTTTAGAAAAACAAAAAATAAAATTAAACCTTACAGGGTCGGTGGCTATATACCCGTCTCCAACATATGTCATTGATTTTACGATTACATATGCATTTGATGATAAGAAGAATGAGTTTATTGTGGATCAAATAGATGTGAAGCCTGTAGAATATAAAAAAGAGTAACCATTTATGATATTGTAGAATACACGATTAGCAATGAATTAATTAGAATGAAAAAGAAACGTAGAACTAAATGATGCAAAATTGATGGACTGATAGTGAGCATATTGCTATGTAGGAGTGACTGTAGTGGCTAATTACTGAAAAGTATCAGATTAAGATGACTACAATATTTCACCCACTACCACGAAAAAACAGGCTATTGAAGCAGCTCTAAAAAAGAGTGATAAAATTAAGCTGAAAGATGGTTTTATGAGGATTTTTGATACAATATATGGTAAACTGAGGTTTTTGAACAGATAATTGAAGACTGATATAGAAGCTGGGCTGTTAGGAAGGACTTTGTCTTTCCTAACAGCTCTTAGTTTTTGTTGGGAAAGGATGTTGTTATTTCACAAAAATGTCGTCATTATGAATATACCTTTTTTATTTATCAAAATAATACTAGCAAGCTCGAAAAGAGTCTGCTATAATCAGTACGTTGATTGAAAACACGAACATTTACAATTAAAAAACTATAGAATGCCATTAAATTCCGAAAAATCAAACTTTTTTCGAAGAAGATGAAAGCTTATTCCGAATAAAGTGATAAATTGGGTATTCTGATGGTTTTATACAAATCCACTCATATAATAGCGAGAATAGGGCTCGCGAGTTTCTACCGATTTACCGTAAATAAATCGACTATGGGTAGCAATGCTTTTAGAGAACTTCAATTATTCTGATGTTTTCTATTCGTTTCGACGTTTTTACGCTGAATGCTTTGCTCCACTCGTAGCTGACTGGAATCAAGGTATTCAGCGTTTTTTTATTAATTTTAAGAAAGAAGGACATGACAGCCATGAAGTTATTACACGATAAAATTATGCAAGAGGGTAAAGTGTTATCTTCCTCCGTATTAAAGGTCGATTCATTTTTAAACCATCAAATTGACCCAATGTTAATGAAGGAAATCGGTCATGAGTTTGCAAATCGCTTTTCTGACCAAGTGATTACAAAAGTTTTAACAATCGAATCTTCAGGAATTGCGCCATCTGTTATGCTAGGCTTAGAAATTGGAGCACCTGTTGTATTTGCACGTAAACGTAAATCTTTAACATTATCAGATAATCTTTTTTCATCAAAGGTACATTCATTCACAAAAAATGAAACAAATGATATTTCAGTGTCACGTAGTTTCTTAAATGAAGACGACAATGTCTTAATTATTGATGACTTTTTAGCAAATGGGGAAGCGGTAAAAGGCTTATTGGATATTGCTACACAGGCTGGCGCTCATGTTGTGGGTGTTGGTATTGTTATTGAAAAGGGCTTCCAAGATGGCGGTAAATTATTGCGTGAACAAGGCGTACGTGTAGAATCATTAGCAATTGTAGATTCTCTTGAAGATGGTAAGGTGACATTTGCTACGGAGGCTGGCGCGTAATGAATACCTTTAAATCCACAACGCTAGCGATTCAACATTTGCTCGCAATGTATGCAGGAGCCATTTTAGTCCCACTAATTATCGGTGGTGCAATTGGCTTTGATTCAGCACAGATGACCTATTTAGTGGCGATTGATATTATGATGTGTGGTGTCGCTACACTGTTACAAGTTTATTCAGGTAAATTTATCGGTATCGGTTTGCCAGTAGTTCTAGGCTGTACATTTACTGCAGTGAGTCCCATTATTGCGATTGGTACAAACCCCGAACAAGGTATTACAGATATTTATGGTTCAATAATTGCTTCAGGAGTAATCGTCATGATTATTGCAGGCTTCTTTGGAAAGCTTGTGAAATTTTTTCCGCCAGTCGTAACAGGCTCAGTTGTTTCGATTATCGGTATCTCCTTATTACCAGTAGCATTAAACAATATGGCGGGTGGACAAGGTGCAGAAGATTTTGCATCAGGCTCTAATATTGCGTTAGCATTTATTACACTAGCGATTATTTTAGTTGTTTACCGTTTTTCTACTGGATTTGTCCGTGCTGTTTCTATTCTGATTGGCTTAGTGGCTGGTACAATTTTAGGTGCAGTTATGGGCAAAGTTGATTTTAATCCAGTGACAGAGGCAGATTTTTTCCATATGGTACAGCCTTTCTATTTTGGAATGCCAACATTTGATGTAACGGCTATTATTACAATGACACTTGTAGCAATGGTATCTCTAGTTGAATCATCAGGTGTCTATTTTGCACTCAGTGATATTTGTCATAAAAAATTAGATTCAAAGGACTTAGCTCGCGGCTATCGTTCAGAGGGGCTTGCTTCTGTAATTGGCGGTATTTTTAATGCCTTCCCATATACAACATTTTCACAAAACGTGGGATTAACACGTATGTCTGGCGTAAAGGACCGTAAAGTCATTTACATCACAGGTGGTCTACTTGTAGCATTAGGCTTCCTACCAAAAATTGCAGCGTTAACAACGATTATTCCTACATCTGTACTAGGTGCGGCAATGTTAGCGATGTTCGGTATGGTTATTACGCAAGGTATGGGGATGCTTGTACCTGTTATGAATGAATCAGCGGAAAACGCGATGATTGCTGCTATTGCAGTTAGCCTTGGTGTCGGTGTATCGGTCGTTCCTGGCATTTTTGATGCACTACCAGAAAAAGTTTCAATTCTTACATCTAATGGTATCGTTTGTGGTTCTGTCACAGCGATTATCCTTAATATTTTATTCAACATGATTGGGCCGAAGCATAAGAAAGACCCAATGCATGGGGAAGCTTAAACAAATATGTCATCCTCTTATAGACAAGGGGATGACACTTTTCTATATGGAAGATTTAATAGCATAACAATAACTAAAAGTAAAATAGATTATTTGGAAATTTCCTCAGGTGTAGCTGTTATTTTTAGTCTCTCCAATTCAATCTTTTCAGATTCTACCTCTAATTCTTTCTGCTTCACTAAATATTCTTTTTTAATTTGATACATCTTTACAGCTCCCAGAACTGCAATAATAAAAGCAAATACAAGCATTAAAATTTGAATATTTGAGAAATACAAATAAAACACCTCGCTTTCAACTTTATATCGAATTATTTACCAACATTCAAACTGATTCATAAATATTGCTATAAGATTCCTCTTTTTATAAGAGATCCCTATCAAAATCAAATTTAACAACTTTTCAGGAGATTTTAAAGGATTTGGTAAATAATCTATATTTATTTGGTATTTATGTATAATAAAACGAAACACTTATTATACTTATATGATTTATATTGGGTGAAACAGTAAAGGTGAAGCTCTAACGGAACTAATATTGTATAATTTTAACATAAAAAATTAGAGTTTGATGATGATGTAAATTACAAAGAAGATGAAGAAGGGGAACCTTCAACATATGGTGTAGTCGCATGGCTTGCAGGAATTGGCCTTGGTTCTATTGTTGGATATTTTTTCTGGGAACGATATCTTACACATAAAGAAAAAATGAATTGTATGAATAAATGTTTTGCTCAGAGGGGCAACCCAGTAATTGACTCGAGAGATAATGCTGGTTTAGATGGAACAACTGATGCAATGGCAGCTCAAAAAATTGGTGGATATAGCTTTGCGTGTAAAATACCATAAAGCGATTAAGAATGAAAAGTTCTAAATAAGCAGATACGATTTTAATTATGTTAATATAATAAAAAGGGTTTTAGTAACTATGTGAGACGCTGAAAGAGATTGCTTGAGCTAAGGCCTTCACACATGGTGTAGCATAAGGGAAGGCTGTGGAGCTAAAACTATCAAAGTAAGTCTTAAAGTGAAAGCTCGTTTATTTTAGTAGAACGGAAATAACTATATTACTATTTGCTCACTATACTCTTAAACATGGAGTTGCTGAGGCTTCTAAATAAAAAGCTCGATATATGGGGAAGTTGAAAGAAAAAATTATACCATCTCCTAATAACTAAGGTGGTGGTATTTTTACGTAGAAAATTCTAAATATAATGCTGTAAAACTAACTAAAAATAAAGGTATTGTCTCAGTGTATATAGAAATATATGCGATAAGAAAGATAAGGGGGGAGGATGTTAAATAAATAGAGACACTAAAATTGTATTATTGATAGAGGAAATAAGGATTTAGCGTTTTAATGCTCAGTAACAAGGGGATAGAATAAAATCATTGAAGCAAATATACACTGAAACGATTATTACTTTTAGAAAGGTCTTATGCCAATGCAAAGTATAATTTTAATTTTAATTCTTCAGCTAGTTTATGTACCCTTTTTAACACTACGCACAATATTTTTGGTAAAGAATATTACCTTCCTTGCTGCTATATTTGGTATGGTGGAGATGTTGGTGTATGTATTTGGCCTTTCACTTGTCTTTAGTGGAAAACAAAGTATATTTGCCATGGTTGTCTATGCATTTGGCTTTGGCTTAGGTATATTTTTAGGGGCTAAAATTGAGCGTAAGCTAGCAATAGGCTACGTTTATGCAACCATTAATACGCAAAGTAAAAATGAAGAGCTTGTTAAATTTTTACGTAATGAAGGATTTGCTGTAACCATCTATGTTGGTGAGGGAAGAGATAGTAATCGCTATAAATATGAAATCCTCACTAAAAGAAATCGTGAGGCTGAGCTCTTTCAAATCGTAGAGCAATTTGAGCCTACTGCTTTTATTATCTCCTATGAGCCTAAATCATTTAAAGGTGGTTTTTTAGTCGCTCGCATGAAGGCAAGACAAAAGTAAAAAATTCTATATTAGAAAAGCGCAAAATTTCAACTATTGAAAATTGATTTTTTGCGCTTTTTAACTTTTTGATTAGCTAGGGTTGGGTCATTCTCTCTTCAACCCAATTTTTAAATAACTCAAAGTCTGTATAGACGATGTTTTTGTAGTGCATAGCTTGTAATATAATATGCTCTATAAAAAGATAGTGATTTTTGCCAATGGCTTTTAAGATTTCATCCTCGCTATGATAGTCGAACACAGGTGAATAGTCGATATCAGCTCTTGCGTGGATTTTTGCGGCAATTTGTCCCATAATTGCGGTTGTTGTATAGTAATCCTCTAAGCTTTTATAGTTTTTTGGCTTTACCTTCTTCTTAAATGGTGAACGCTCACGAATATAAAACTCTTGCCCATCTAGTGTTATATAGGCGAGGTGTGGGTCCTCTAAATGGTGCATGGCCTTTTGTGTGCCGACCACACGTGCGCCCTGATGATTATAGGCATTCCAAAACTCTTCTCGATAGGGGAGGAAGTAGGCTGGAATCGCTGTGCGAACCTCTTTCATTTCTAGGACAATATCACCCTCTACTAAAATATAATAGCGTTTTAAACCAATAGAGGCTGTACCAGAGCCATGTTTAATGGCAATATCCTTAATGGTATAGCTGGTTAAGGCGTTTGAAATAGCTTGATATTCTTCTGCTGAAACAGGCTGTATTTCCTCATTCCATCGGAAAACATGCTTGCCATCCTCATTCATCTGTGTAATATCTTGAACAAATTGAGTACCTTGCCTTTTTTCCAGCTTTTTTAACATCCTTTTAATAGGGCCCTTAGTATTATCCTTTGTAAACAGCATTGTCAATGGATCATCCTGTTTACGCTGAAAACGTTTGAGCTGCTGAAGGTAGCTACTAAGAAAATGCTGGATAGCTGTTTCTTGGGCTGCATTATGTAAACCTTGTTCCTCTAAATAAAGAGCAATGCTAACACTCATCCGTGTAAGATCGTATAAATAGGAGCCGACATAGCCCTCATCAAAATCATTCACATCAAAAACGATATTGCCTGTTTCATTTTGAAAAGCACCAAAATTGTCCATATGCATATCGCCCTGAATCCAAGTTGGCTTTATATCAGGTGTGTGGAAAAGGGACGCAATTTTGGTCACATCAAAATAAAATAGATACGCACTGCCACGGAAAAAACGAAATGGGCTTTCCAGCATTTTTCGATATTTTTCTAAGCGTTGAGCCTCTGTTAACCCCATACGTTGACCATCAAATTCTTCAAAAATTGTTGTTAACACTTCTTCTCGTAAATGGACCCTGGTTTGTTTAACCTGTTCTAATAAAGCTTGTCCCATTGGATCAACTCCTTTTGTTTTTATGTATATACGAAGGATACATTAATAAGTTTCAAAATCATCATAAAAATGTCTATGTATCTCATGCTATTTTATAACATGTTCAATAAGCTGATTTCATACTATAAGACATGCTTAGTTGTAGAGGGGGGCTATATGTATTTTTTGACCAAAAGTCTTGTCATTATAATAGGAAGTATTTCTTTATCATTAGGTATTAATTTATTTTTAACACCTTATGAAATTTTAGATGGAGGAGTTGTTGGGCTAGCACTTATTTTACATTATTTGTATAATTTTAAAATTGGCTTAATGATTATTATCATAAGTATGCCAATTTTTATTATAGCGTGGTTTAAATATAGAACCTATTTTTATAATAGCGTGCATGGCTTAATTACTTCTTCCTTTATTATTGATTTACTAAAGCCAGTAAGGAATATTGTACAAATAGATGCTCTTTATAGTGCTATATTTGGAGGGATTCTTGTGGGCTTTGGCATTGGCTTGATGCTTCGATTTCAGACAAGCACTGGTGGAACAGATTTAATTGCTCAATTAATATGTGATAAAACAGGTATGAATGTTGGGCTACTAATTTTTAGTATGGATGCCATTATTATTTTGGTAGGGGGTATCGTATTAACTTCACATACATTGCTCTTATCAATTATTACAGTCCTAGTTGGAGGACTTATGATTAGTGCTATGACAGTGACGGAATAAAGACTACTATTCAGAGAGCACCCCCTCTGAATAGTAGTCTTTATTTTATAAGCTTTTTCGGCTGGCTAGACTTATCATCATTGTTTATGAGAGATAATGTGAGGAGCTAATGACAGCCATTGCCCTTGAGCATTATGAAAAGATTATAGAAAGAGGGGAAGCAAGTTATTAATAAGTGGCTGGAAAGTCTGTAGCAATTACCCTATCAATATAATAGGCTGAGTGCTATGGCATTTATTAAATATGATTTTAAAATTTTAAATGAGGAGTGATGTAGGGATTTGTATGAAAAAGAAGGCGATGTGCTTTGTAGTACCAGCTTTATTTAGGACCATGTAATAGATGATTTAGAAATGCTATAACAAGGCTTAGCAGCACGAGGAGATTATTTAAAGCAACTAGAAGGGAATGAATAAATTTTTCATATAATACTATCTTTTGAAGTAACAGAATTTTCCCATAAAAGACTTGTGCAGGGTGTAGTTGGACATTGGAAATGGTGTAGATTTACCCACAGCCAGTTTCGAATGTATGCTATACTAGCTTTACAGACAACCACAACACTCAGTTTTCAAAATTTAGATATAGTAAAAGGTTCGATAGTCCAACTCATACTATTGGTAAAACTATATGTGTCGTCAAGAGTAAGACGTTAAAATATATTGTAAAAACTATACGCTATGAGGGTTTTAAATGTCTGAATATTTTAGGAATTCTGTATTGACTGCATAGATTTGTTAACGAGGAGGATGTTTATGAAGAAGGTAATGCTATTATTTTTAACTACACTATTAGTGGCTGTTTTAGCTGCTTGTGGGGCAGATAAATCGGGCTCTGACAAGACAGAAGGTGGAGGTTCTGAAAAATTAGTAGTCCAGGTGGGAACTAGTCCTACTTATCCACCCTTTGAATCTGAAGAAAAAGGGGAATTAGTAGGTTTTGATATTGCCCTCATTAAAAAAATTGGTGAAGAAGAAGGTTTTGAAGTAGAGCTTTCTAGCATGCAATTTGATGGTCTTGTACCAGCTTTAAAAGCAGGTCAATTAGACGTAGTAGTAGGTGCATTAAGTATTACAGACAAGCGATTAGAAAGCGTGAATTTTTCAAATGCTTATTATAAATCTGGTTTATCTATTTTAACAAAGCCTGATTCAGGCATTAAAGGTTTTGACGATTTAAAAGGTAAATTGGTAGGGATTCAAAAAGGGACTTCATCCTACAACTATTTAACTCAAAATGGCATCAAAGACCAGGATATTAAGCAATATGCTGATATTAGTACAACATATAGTGCATTAGACAATGGTGGTATCGATGCGATTTTATATGACAATCCATCAAATATTAACTATATTACTACACAAGAAACAGATGCAGAAATTGTAGGGGATATTTTAGCTGGTGAATATTATGGTATCGCTATCAATAAATCAAAAACAGAGCTATTAGAAAAGATTAATAGCGGCTTAGAAAAGCTTCAAAAAAATGGAGAATACGAGAAGTTATTTGATGAGTATTTAAACGGAGAAAAGAACGGTTTCATTGAAAATGTTGTAAAGCCTGAGGAAGTAGCAGTTAAAGCTGAATAACATGATTTATCTTGATTCAGCAATATTTTTTGTGCGACCGTACAAATATTTTTGCTGAATCAAGGTAAAACCCATAGCAATGTTACTGATTTTAAAGAGATGCTTTTCAAATAAACTCTAAACATGAAGTGAAGTTGACATATTGCTAAAAAGGGGTATATTACGTCTCTTTTGTAATATTGATAGTGTTGAAATGGGGGAGATAGCTTGGATGTAGTATTAGAAAATATGCCAATGATTTTAGAAGGCCTTAAATATACAATTTATTATTCAATCGCTTCCATTGTATTAGCAATTATTATTGGTTTAATTGTCGCGATTATGAAATTATCACAATCCTCCTTTTTAAAAGGGATTGCATCAATTTATGTAGAAATTTTCCGTTCAACGCCATTATTAGTTCAATTATTTTTCATCGTTTTTGGTTTAGCGGGTGTTTTGCCTTTAAATGAATGGTTTGGGCAAAGGTCATATCCTATACTAGCGGCTACATTAACGTTGGCATTGCATCAAGGAGCATATATTTCTGAAATTATTCGTGCTGGGATTTTAAGTGTTAATAAGGGACAAAGAGAGGCTTCTGAAAGTATTGGAATGACGGAGTTTCAAACAATGCGTTTCATTATTTTACCTCAAGCTTTTAAAAGAATGATTCCACCGTTAGTGAATCAATCAGCACAAGCCATTAAAGATACATCTTTATTAGCACCAATCGGTATTATTGATTTAGTTTATCGAGGGCAAATTATTATTTCCACAACGTTCGAACCTTTCGCAATTTGGATAACGATAGGGATTATTTATTTTATACTTATTTTTTCTATATCCCAGTTTGCTGGTTATTTAGAAAGGAGGATGCGACTTGATACACGTTGAAGATTTATATAAGTCATATGGGGACATTGAAGTTTTAAAAGGCATAGACGCACATATTAAGCCTCAAGAAGTGGTAGTAGTCATCGGACCTTCTGGAAGTGGAAAGAGTACTTTTTTAAGATGCCTAAATGGATTAGAAAAGGCAACGAAAGGAAAAATTGATATTGTTGGGATGGAGTTAACGAACCCAAAAACAAATATTCCACAATTAAGACAGCATGTTGGTATGTGTTTTCAGCAATTTAATTTATTTGAGCATTTAACAGTGTTAGGGAATATTACAATCGGACCTATTCAAGTGCTGAAAAAAAGTAAAGAAGAAAGTGAAAGTTTAGCGAGAGAATTATTAAAAAAAGTAGGATTACCAGATAAAGAACATGCCTACCCACATCAACTATCGGGCGGGCAGCAGCAACGTGTTGCTATTGCTAGATCTTTAGCGATGAAACCAAAAGTCATGCTATTTGATGAACCAACATCAGCATTAGATCCAGAAATGGTTGGAGAAGTCTTAAACGTAATGGGTGCTCTGGCGCATGAAGGAATGACAATGGTCATTGTTACGCATGAAATGGGCTTTGCACGTGAAGTGGGAGATCGTATTTTATTTATGGATGGCGGTTATTTAGTGGAAGAAGGTACACCAGCTGAAATATTTAATAATCCACAAGAGAAACGTACACAGGACTTTTTAGCAAAAGTATTATAAATAGTAAAGAAAGACTAGAAATGCTATATTCTATTTCTAGTCTTTTTAGTACTGTAAATGGTTTTCTTATCAATTTATTTTTAGAAAAGGAAACATTTGCTAAGAGCCTTTAAATATTTCGATCAAGTAGCTGCTTTTTCGGATAGGCTGGTTTAACCTCTGCGATAATAATCGCTAGTAAAATAAGCACTGCACCTGCCATCATGCGACCTGTTAAAATTTCATGTAAAAAGATAACTGAAAATACCATACCGAAGAATGATTCAGTGGATAAAATAATAGCTCCTTTTGTAGCTGATGTATACTTATAAGCTATATTTTGACATAGATAAGCTATAACTGTTGAGAAAATGGCTAAATATACAATGGATAACATGCCTTCTTTCTCTAAGCTTGTTGGCATACCTCCCTGTCCCATAACAATGATAATACCTATAATGGAAGCAGACATAAATTGAATAATTGTTAAAGTAATAGGGTCCTCTTTTTTGACAAAAAGGTTTGTATAGAAAATATCAAAGGCAAAGCCAACAGCGCAGGCCAATGATAAAAGGTCACCTATATTCATTGTCAATGAACCTTCAAGCGATAAAAGCCCGATTCCGAAAATCGCCATAAAAGCACCGATAATTTCGTAGCCATCAATACGGCGTTTGTACACCGCAAGTGCAATGAGCGGTACAATAATAACATTCACAGCAGTTAAAAAAGCATTTTTTGATGGTGTTGTATATTCGAGCCCAACGGTTTGTAGAGCGAATGCTGTATATAAAATTGCACCTAATATTGCGCCTTTCCAAATAACCGATTTTGAAGCTTTTCTTAATCTTTTCCCAAATAATAAAATTAAAATCAGCGTTGCTAAAGTAAAGCGAGCGGCCATCAATTGATAGGCCGTTAAATATTCTAAGGCAATGGCTGTCACGACAAATCCGCTCCCCCAAACGATTGCCGTAATGAGCAGCATGCCATCAGCTATGTAAGTTTTCATTTCTCTCCTTCCTCCTGACTTCAATAGAATAGCATAAGAAAGAAGAAAATAATTTGATTCTATTTCTAAATATCCAGGCGTTTTTTGTACTTATTCCAAAGTGATTATGCACCGGTTAATTTATGATGTAATAAGTACAATTTAATGGCTGCAGCAAGACGTTCATAAAAAACATAATCATTATCTATGCATCCAACGAGTTGTCGTATTTTTGCCAAGCGATAGCGAATTGTATTGGGATGGCAAAAGTGCGCTACGGCTACTTCTTTGATATTTCCTTTTTTAATAATATAGGTGATGGCGGTTTCTATTAAATCTGGGTCTGCTTTATCATCAAGGAGTGGGGCTAAAAAATTCGTAACATAGTCCATTGCAAATGCTGGCTCTTTCCGATAGAGCTCAATGAATAAACAATCTGATGCAAGATGGCTATAATGATAGCTTGGCATTAAATCTATCTCGGCAAAAATGCTTGCAGCAAAAGCTTCTCGTAGGGCGAATGGAAATCCTGTTTGGCTATCGTAGCTATTGCTATAGCCAATGGTATATAGCTCAATAGGTAAAGCGTATAAGGCAAGCCATTCATGTAACACTTTTTCGAATTGAAACTGCTGAGATGAATGAGTCATGATAATAAAAAGGCTCTCTCCATAGGAGCAGATAAGACCTGTTTTTAAGAGCGGCTCTAATGCCATAAGGCTTTGTTTCCAATTCGATTGAAAGGAGTCCTTTGCTCGCAAATTAACGACAAATACATATTTTTCAAAGGGTTTGTTCATTTGCTGTAAAAAGGATTTTAGTTGCTCCTGTGTCATATCCTCTTCAATAAGTCTTCGCAAAATAGTTTCTAAAAAAAACGAATAGTCCTGTGTGTTTGCATAGGCCATTGTTTCTAAAATAATCTTCTCAAAAAACTCATCTCCACCAAATTTTAATATCGGGAAATTTTCCTTATCAGCATACATCAGCACTTCTTCCGGTAAACTTCGGAAAATAACAGGCTTATATGCTAAGGCACTAGCACCAAGCTCAATCAGACTTTTAACAGCATTCAATAAATAGTCAGGCTGTTGCTTAGCAAATAATAAACTGCTTAACACAACACTATTGGGTGAAAAAGCCGTTTCTCGAGCAGGGTGAATATCTGGTGAGAATTCAAAGTCTAAAATCTCTACATTTTGAACAGTTCTATGTAAGCCGTTGTGACCAGCAACAACAGTGAAATTTTTGGTAATGGGTAGCTGTAAAAAGTTTTCTACATTCATCATTCGATCAGGCCTTTCCTATAATAAGCTACTATTTTTCTATTATAAATGAACTTGCTGATAAAAAACCATTTGTATCGTAGACTGTACGAAAGGAGACATCTACTTGTTTAATGGGAAACCATGAAGTAAATATGTTGGAAATGAGCGCTGTAGTCTTCTTTTTACATATGATTCACAGTCTCTTTACAATAGAGGCGTACAATGAATCATAATAACTATTTGAAGAGGTGCACCAATGGAGTCTGCTGTAGGATATAGGCTAAAAACTAGCACTATAATTTCCCTGTTGAAATATTTATATGGAAAATATCGACACAATGCATTATATATAAAGCGCTTAAAAGCATTAAAGCAAATTATCCAACGTCATGATCTACAGACATACTTTCAGCCTATTGTAGAATTACAATCGCAGCAAACGATAGGGTTTGAAGCATTAAATCGCCCTGTATCTTCAAAATTATTTACGAGTGTCGATCAATTTTATGAGTTTGTGGGACAAACAGATTGCGTATTTTTATTTGAATGCTTTTGTAGAAATCTTTCCTTACAACGCTTTAAGGAGCGGTTATCTGAAAAGTGGAAGGACAGAAGCTTTTTAGTGTTTCTCAATATTCATCCGAATGTATTAATCGATAAAAAATATCATAGTGGAGAGACTCTACAATTATTAAAAGAGCTTGGTATTAAACCCCAGCAGGTAGTCTTTGAATTAACTGAGCGTAGTGCTGTAGTAGATTTTGTGGAATTTGAGCGTGTGTTATCCCATTATCGCTCGCAAGGCTATCGTATTGCTGTAGATGATGTAGGCTCAGGCTATAATAGTTTAAAAACGCTTATCTATTTAAAACCAGAATTCATTAAGTTGGATCGTTCATTAATTCAATTTATTGATAAAAATAGGGAACAACAACAGCTTGTTAGTTTGTTGATGGAATATGCGGAACAGGCGAATACTAAAATTATCGCTGAAGGAATTGAACGACACGAAGAACTTGAATATTTGTCTCGTATAGGTATTCACTATGCCCAAGGTTATGCGATAGGAAAGCCCGCAGAGGAAATACGATTAGGGAGAATAAGGATGGGTGACTATGAAGATAGGGGAAGTCATTGAAAAAGGTCCATGTATTAGCGAGTTTGTGAAAAATAAAGAAGTAGATAAACTTTTTACAAGCGATCCTACGTTGCGTAGTGTCGTTGTCGTTCGGGATGAAAAACCGATTGGACATATTACACGTACACATTTCTATCAAAAAATAGGTACTCGCTATGGCTACAATTTGTTTATGGAGCGGCAAAATCGACTTGTTGTGAAGGAAGATTCGTTAATAGTAGACTGCAATAGACTTATTACAGAGGTCAGTACGCTCGCAATGTCCAGACCACCAGAGGATTTGTATGATGATATTATCGTCACAAAAAATGGCTTATACAATGGAATGGTTAGTATTCGAGAATTACTATTAAAGCTAGTAGAGATACAGGTAACTATCGCAAGTTTTTTGAATCCGTTAAGCAGTCTTCCAGGAAATAAATTAATTGATGAAAAGCTAGAGGAAGCATTACAGCGACCACAATACAGTTTAATATATTTCGATTTAGATCATTTTAAATCCTATAATGACACGTACGGCTTTAATAAGGGTGATAAAATTTTATTGTATTTAACAGATATTTTAAAAAGGCATATATGTGGTATGGAGGATTTTTTAGGGCATATTGGCGGTGATGATTTTGTGGCGATTCTTCCACATTATCAGATAGAAGACATTTGTCAAAAAATTATCGCTGATTTTGATACTAATATTTTAAGTTTTTATCATTTAGAGGATTTAACATATGTGCAGGTGGCGAATAGAGTGGGGGAACTACAACCTTTAACATGCACCTCCTTATCTATTGCTGTGATTACGAATGAATACCAGCATTTTGACTTTGTAGAGCAATTATCCAATGCAGTAGCTCATCTAAAAAAAGAATGTAAAAAAATTGAAGGTAGTTGTTACCTGATTAATAAACAGCCTGTCTCATTACAATCTGTAGAATAGTTTTATAAGATAAACTCTAGTATGGCTAGATTAGCGGGAGCGCCTCACAGTGGACATCCTATAAAGATGACATTTTGAAATAATTTGCGGCTATATGAATCGTAATCTATGAAATATAAAACTGCCCCTAAATTGTTGATTTTTAACAATCTAGGGGCAGTTTAGTATTTGTCACCAATTGTAGGGTGAATGACTAAAATAGCTATACCATCGAAAAAGTAATCTGAACGAAAGTTTTCGATGGCTATTTTCAGGGCATAATTAAAAGGAAGAGGCTATGTCTATCGCAAAAATTTATCAATCTAAATAAAACTTACTTGAATTATAGGTATTATAGGTATATAATTCGAATACATTATATTAAAACATCTTAGGAGGCATTTCATTGTCAAATTTACAAATTATCGTGAACGTAGCAGTATTGCTGGTGTTCGTTGGAATTTTATATGTGATGAACAAAAAACACGTTAAATTTTCAAATCGTGTTTTTGCAGGTCTAGGCTTAGGGATTGTACTTGGTCTTGGACTTCATTTTATTTATGGTATTGATTCAGAGGTGTTAGCGAAAACAACATCTTGGTACAATATTATCGGTACGGGTTATGTAAAATTGCTACAAATGGTGGCAATGCCGTTAGTATTTATCTCCATTTTAATTGCCTTTACAAAAATGAAGATTGGCAAGAACTTTGGAAAAATGGCGGCACTTATTTTAGCGATTTTAATTGGTACAACGGCTATTTCAGCAGCGGTCGGTATTTTTTCAGCAACTGTATTTGATTTAGATGCAACGCAAATTTTGCAGGGTGATGCAGAAACTGAGCGTGGGCAATATATTGAGGAAAGAGCAACAGGCTTAGCAGCGCCAGATTTACCAACACAGATTATTGAGCTATTCCCAGCAAACCCATTCTTAGATTTAACGGGTGCACGTTCTACATCTACAATTGCGGTTGTTATTTTCTCAGCGTTTCTAGGATTTGCTTATTTACGTATTTCACGTAAGGATGAGGCGACAGCTGCTACTATTAAAAAAGGCTTGGATGCAATTTATGCGCTTGTTATGGGTGTTGTAACAATTATTTTACGTTTAACACCATATGGTATTTTAGCGATTATGGCTCGTACAGTAGCGACATCTGACTTTAGTGCGATTTATAACTTGGGTAAATTCGTCATAGCGTCTTATATAGCATTAATTATTGTGTTCCTTGTACATTTATTAATTTTGACATTAAGCGGTTTAAATCCAATAACATATGTAAAAAAATCTGCGGAAACATTGTTATTTGCCTTTACATCACGTTCGAGTGCGGGCACATTACCAATGAATATTCAAACGCAAACAGGACGTCTTGGGGTATCTGAAGGTATCGCAAACTTCTCGGCTTCCTTTGGCTTATCGATTGGTCAAAACGGCTGTGCAGGCGTCTATCCTGCCATGTTAGCAATTATGATTGCACCGACAGTGGGCATTAATCCACTTGATCCAGTATTTCTTATTACTGTTATTGCAGTAGTAGCCATTAGCTCATTTGGTGTAGCAGGTGTTGGTGGTGGGGCAACATTTGCAGCGATTTTAGTATTATCAGCACTTGATTTACCAGTGGCACTTGCGGGTGTATTAATTTCTGTTGAGCCTTTAATTGATATGGGACGTACAGCTTTAAATGTCAGTGGTTCAATGACTGCTGGTGTGACAACAGCACGGGTAACAAAGGAATTAGATACAGCGATGTATAATAATAAAGAATTAGGTGCACAAGTAACAGACCTATAACATAAAAAGAAGCCTCTTTCAAAGTTTGAATGGTGAAACTTTGAAGGGGCTTTTTTGATAGAGTTGATTATATTATTTTTACATAAAAATCTTGGCCGTTGATTAACTCGGCAACCTCAATGTCATAGTGTTGCTTATAGTAATGATAAATATTGTAGGCTAAGCCGGAGTGTCCATTTAAGTATGTGCCTTGTTTAATTTCTTTACGTGGATTATGGAAGTCAAAATACAAACGTGCTTCAGAGTTCATTGTATTCAAAATAGCGACAAATTCTTGTTCTTCAATATGAATACCACGCGTATACATACACTCTCTACGATACGTATCGTGAGTGACATTTACTGGAGACGCTTCAAAAATCATTTCAATATGTTTATTCAAATGACAACAGCTCCTTTCGAATAATTAGTACCATCCACGATAATCATTCATCAAAACCTCGCAAAAGATTTTTATATTTCTAGTATATAA
Source organism: Lysinibacillus sp. FSL H8-0500 (assembly GCF_038051955.1). Lineage (NCBI taxonomy): Bacteria > Bacillati > Bacillota > Bacilli > Caryophanales > Bacillaceae > Lysinibacillus > Lysinibacillus sp. FSL H8-0500. The sequence goes on from NZ_CP150292.1 coordinate 415,658, forward strand.
TTGTCAGAAAATTATAGCAATATCTTTCTACCAATCTTGTTGCTGTATTTCCTCTGCTATAATCTGTAAATCATAGGCATTAATAATGGCGAGTGTATAGTCATGTGTTTCCATATATTTTTCGGCAAGACGTTTGATATACTTTGGTGAGCCTTCATTTTCCTCATCGTAAATGAGCAAAAGACCATCTGTATTTTGAATAATAAATTTATCCTTCTCTATAAATTGCCAAGGTGCTTCATACGGTTTCTTTGTAACGCTAGTGACAAAATCGGCTTGGGCAATGACTGTTTGATATTTCTCTTTTTTAGGGTCCTGCCAATTTTTCTCTTGTTCTAAAAAAGGGGTAATAACCGCATACTTTAAGAGAGGAAATTCCTTTTTTAGCATCCATATTACTTCAGCACTCCATGTTTCCACACCCTGCTGTCCACTAATAATAACCCATTCAAGTCCTTCATCCAGCAGTGCACGTAAACGGGCTTCTAATGCTTTTTTTATAATAACAATTCCAGGGTGTTTATCATTAAAAATACCCAGCTCATGTGGTCTATAGCCAGTAATCATTATACGCTGTAACAACGAAATGCCCCCTAAGCTGTATAGTTGTAATAACAGTATACAGGAGGGGGCAGTTGAAAACGACTTGTAGGGCTAAACTATAACTAGCATAAAAATAAGTGCGACAATCGCCAGTGGTGAATCATTTATGAAAGATGCTCTATTTCGGCTTGAGCCTTTTTTAAAGCCTTTTGAAGCTGATAAATTTTAAGCATACTGAGTAGTCCGCCTAATAGCGCTCCCAATAAAACGGAGCCGATAATAACAAGGATTAGTGGCCATTCCGCTTCTCCCAATAAATAATTAACAGTTACAGGGTCGACATTGATTACTGAAAAAGCTGCAATAATTAAAACAACAATTAGTGTTAAGATTAAGTTCCATTCCTTCTTCATAAGCCAACCTCCTCATTAAAAGTTTGTAATTATTATATAATTTAAGATTAATAACTGACAATTATTAGCTTGAAAATAAATAACATTTAAAAAGGATGACTTCTGCTACATATGGAAGTCATCCTTTTACTTATTTTTCTTAGGTTATCTATTTTTAGAACTCTCAGCTGGCTGTTCAATTTTTACATAGCGCCATAAGCTATTGGCAATATCACGTGCTTCCGCTACATGCTCTGTTCCAACGAAGGCTTTACGGAAAGGTGTAAGCAGTGATTCGACAATAAAGAGCTTTGGTTTTTCACGCTGCAGCTCCTCTAATAAAAATTCCGCATATTCTAAGCCCTCTGGTATCTCGGTGCCTGACAATCCTTTTGTAAAGCCTTGCAATTGCTCAATAACCATTTCCCTCGTTACGTTTTTATAGTTTACGACATTTTGAATCGTGTTAATCATTTCCACACTTATCAAAATTTCTTTCGATTCCAGCATAGTGGGTATAATTACGCTAATATTGCGTAATGCTACACGTACAATGGCTTCTCGATTGATGTATTTATAATCAGCAATAAAGACTGCACGTAATGTGAGGTTAATCATGCCAAAAGCTTGCACAGCGCATTCATAGCTAATGGGACTAATTTCTTCTCCAAATACTTGCACAAGACGATTGGCTAGCCATTCTACCTCCTGTAAATGGTAGTTAATAATAATTTTTTTCAGCTCTGCATCACGCGCATGAAAGATGGACTCAAAAATCTGCACTAAATTTAGCTCTTTATTGACATGCATGAGGACGGCAACTTGCTGTGTTAATATCTCTAAATCAGTGGGGTCTTGCCCATAAAGAAGCTCATGTCGACGATTGCTTGCTTCCTCACGTCCCTCATCTAAAATGGCGATTAAGCATTCGTTCTTAGAAGTAAAATGATTATAAAATGTTCCCTTGGAAATTTTAGCAGCACTGATGATGTCATTAATAGATGTATCTACAAAGCCCTTTTTAATAAAAAGTTCACGCGCGGCTGTAATAATTTGTCTTTTTCTTTTGTTCATAACCTCACCTTTTTTAAAATATTATACTCTTATTCTATAGCATAAATGCTTATACATCAACATTTATAAAATTTGTAAACTTATTTGTTGAAAAAAGTAGACTACGAGTATAAAATAAGTTTTATCGTAAAACACAAGAAAGAATTGAGGGATATAAATGAATAGTGAGCAAACAATGAAAAAGCCCCCTTATGGCATGATAGCCATTCTATTTGTGGGTGCTTTTGTTGCTTTTCTTAACAACACATTGTTGAATGTGGCATTACCAACAATTATGAAAGATTTTGGGATTACCTATTCAAAAGTACAATGGTTAGCGACAGGGTATATGCTTGTGAGCGGTATTTTAGTACCCGCTTCAGCATTCTTTGTGACACGCTTTAAAAATAGACATCTATTTATAACAGCGATGTCCATCTTTACAATCGGTACAATTATGGCAGGCTTCGCGCCTAACTTTGGGGTGCTACTAGCAGGCCGTATGGTGCAAGCAGCTGGGGCTTCTAGTATGTCCCCGCTTTTAATGAACGTTATGCTAACAAGCTTCCCAAAAGAGAAGCGTGGCGCAGCAATGGGGATCTTTGGTTTAGTTATGATTATGGCGCCAGCAATTGGTCCTACATTATCAGGGTATATAGTGGAACATCATGATTGGCGTATGCTTTTCCAAATGATTATTCCATTTGCTGTAATTAGTTTGTTATTTGGTGTTTGGAAGCTAAGAAACGTGATGGAGACACGTGAAGTTCACTTAGATTTTCTTTCAGTGCTTTTATCAACAGTTGCATTCGGTGGTATTTTATATGGCTTTAGTACAGCAGGGGATAAAGGTTGGTCAAGTCCGTGGGTATACGGCACAATTACCGTTGGCTTTATTGCTTTAATCATTTTCATCGTTAAACAACTGAAAATGAATGAACCATTATTGGAATTGCGTATTTACAAATATCCAATGTTCGCATTAGGATCTGTGATCTCAGTGATTATATCAATGGCGATGTTCTCAGGGATGATTTTAACGCCAGCCTATGTTCAATCTATTCGTGGTATCGAACCATTTGAAGCTGGCTTAATGATGCTTCCAGGGGCACTTGTGATGGGGATTATGTCGCCAATTACTGGTAAGCTCTTTGATAAATTTGGTCCACGTGTGTTAGCGATTATTGGTTTAGCTATTACAACAATTGCTACATTTGGTTTAACAAAATTAGCAATTGATTCTACCTACACATATATTGTATCAATGTACACAATTCGTATGTTTGGTATGTCAATGGTTATGATGCCAATTATGACAAATGGCTTAAACCAACTACCACAAATGATGAATCCACATGGTACGGCTATTAACAATACATTACAGCAAGTATCAGGTGCAATTGGTAGTGCAATATTAGTGACATTTATGAATAATCGTACAAAGGTAAAAGCAGAGGAATTAGTGGCAGAGGCAAAAGCAAATGCAGCACAATCAGCGGCTGCACCTACGCCAGAGCAGATGCAGCAAATGCAAGATCAAATTATGCAAACAGCTTTATTGGATGGTATTACACACTCCTTCTTAATTGCCACTGCGCTAACAGCGGTTGCTATAGTGCTTGCTTTCTTCTTAAAACGTGTAAAAGTGGAAAGCACAGCATCCTCAATGGATTTAAAGAAACCAACTAAATAAGCTTGCATAAAAATGAACTGCACCCCAATTGTTAGACACTATCTTATCTAACAATTGGAGGTGCTTTTCTTATGGCTAGTCTCCTACTCGATTTTCTGTATCCGCTATAAGTGATTTATATCGTGAAAATTAATTTTCTGTACTTTATTGAATATCAGTTTCTTTATGACATTTAAGAATAAATATTGAATGTTTAAGAAATTAACTATATAAAAATAAATTCTGGTATTATTGTAAGTAAAGGGAGGTCGATTCTTCTGTCGATCTTTATTTAATCTCCTATCTAGTGGATATTTTAGGTAGACCCAATGAAGATTTGTACTTAATTACTACTTTCAGTTTGATGGACATCTCTCCAGGATCATTTCTATCCCCATATTTATATAAAAGAATGGATCCTAAAATGGAGGTTTACCTGTCTAGTATTACTTTCGGAATTGTCATTGTATTATTTTCATTTAAATTACCACTCAGTCTATTATTAGTAGGATTAATTATTGGTGGGTTAGCACAAGGAATATTTTTACTTTTTATAAATACTTATTTACATAGTATATGTGAGCTAACATAAATTTTAAGGAAAGGCCATTATCATTTATGGTGAATACAGAATAAAGGAGTAGGTTATGATATCTAAAAATAAGAGAGGTTTAATCATTTTACTTTTATTAAGTATTGTTCTTATAGGGAGCGTTGTGAAAAACGAGTTTGCAAAAGATGGGGCGCTAATTCAAAAAGACGATGGTACAGAACAGCTAGTATATGAAACAAAGCTTGTTGCTTTAGATAAAACTGAAACAAGTCTAGAAAATCATAAAAATAAAGTAATTGTTTTGAATTTTTGGACAACTTGGTGCAACTATTGTAAAAATGAGATTCCAGAACTAAATAAATTTTATAACAAGCAGTCAGGAAATGTAGAATTTTTAGCCATAAATATGACCGCTGACGAAAAAAATATTAAATCAACTGAGAAGTTTAGGAAGCAATACGATGTTAAGTTCCCGATTTTTTTAGATGAGAGTGGTTTTTTACAAAAATCATTTAAAATTTTGGCTTTTCCAACAACATTAATTATCGATTCATCTGGGATTGTTCGTCATCGAATTCAGGGCGAAGTTACTCAAGAGCAGCTGAATCAAATGATATCAAAGCTTTAATAGATTTGAACTATATTCTATTGTTCGACACTATCATTTTCTTTAACAGATAAAGTTACTATACATCCAGTGAAATTGTAGTCTATCTATTCTACTAGAAGAATTTCTTATTATATATTGTGATGAACAATTATTTTGTACTGATTGTCCATTTTTATGATTCACTGTTTGCCTACGATTCGCCAATTCATCACGAATGCGACAGTAGCCATAACGCTCTTCATGTTCTTCATAAATCACCTTTTATTTCCGCTTTCAAATCGGCAGCCGGATATACGTTTGACTAAATTATAGTACGTACTTCGTGGAATGCTAGCGAATTTTACAAGTGCTTTCACTAAATATTTCTGCTTTCATTCATCGACTACTTGTGCTTTGTACTGTTTGGTGATTTTTCCTTGTTTTGAATGAAGGCATTCAATTTTTTAAATACTCATTTTCCATTTCTAGTCGTTGAATACGTGCTTCAGTAGATCCTTCAATTGATGCTTGTTTCGATTGCTGATTGAATTCTTTTTTCATGGATGCCCTTGTTCTTTAATTGAAGGGCATCTATTTCTTGTATTTCAAGCTGCTTTTCCATTGAAGTAACGTGGAAGGCGCTGGTATGTTAAAGATTGCAGCTGTTTCCCCTGATAGATATCCCTTGTCCGTTCATATAATTAAGCACGTCTAATTTAAACTGCCTAGTGTTGGATCTCTAGTTTTTTCAAAAGCTTTTTCTCCATTAAATTGCTACTGCTAAACCCATGTTCAAAAAACAGAGTCAGCAACCCCGAGTGCATTAGTGCTAGTCCGTTGACTTTTTCATGGCCATTTAAAATAGCGTTTTGCAGCATTTAGTTTTTCATTCACTGTAAATTTAGCTATAAGAAAAGCACCTCCAATTGTCTAACAATTGGGGTGCAGCTCAAATTTAATAAAGGAGTTTTTCATGTTGTTGAAAAAAGATACTGTTAATGGCAAAAAGCTGTCTTGTAGCAAAACAAGAGGGGATTTCCATCACGACTGCGTGTTTTTCGGGGGCGTCCGAAAATCCTTAGCAATAAAACATACAATATATATCAATATAAAATTCTCATATCAGCATTGATGAATCGGCTAATCAATATGTTACTTTATGGATTTAAGCATCCTTTTTAAATAATGCACCAGGCCAAAATGCATATTTGCCGAGAACTGTTGTGATGGCTGGCACAAGCAATGGTCGTACAATAAATGTATCAAGCAGTACACCGATGGCTGTGACAACGCCGAATTGAACAAGCACTTGAATTGGCAATGTTGCCAGAACAGCAAATGTGCCTGCTAAAATTAGTCCAGCAGATGTAATAACACTGCCTGTTCGCACAACACCTTCCTCCACAGCCGTTAGATGATCGGCTGTTTTACGCTTCTTCCAAATTTCTGAAATCATAAAAATATTGTAATCCTCCCCAAGTGCTATTAAGAATACAAAGGCATATAGCGGAATCGCGCCAGAAATAGCCTCTGCTCCCATCAAGTGATGTAAAATGAGCCATCCAGCCCCCAATGCAGCGAAGTAAGAAACAATAACTGTTGCTAGTAAATATACGGTCGCTGTAATAGAGCGTAAATAAACAGCTAATAATAAAGCAATTAAAGCGATCATAGTTGGCATAATTACAGTTTCATCACGTTTAGTGATTTGCTGTGTATCGTATTGGCTAGCTGTTTCTCCACCGATCCATACGTGATCCTCTGCATGATTCAGCCCTTTCTCTGCTAGTACTTCGGAAATGTGCGCCTTTAGCTCAGGAATATGGGCTAAGGATTCCTTTGCATAAGGATTAGCATCTAACGAAAGTTCATACAATTGAATAGCGTTGTTGTGCTCGCCAGTTTGTACTTCTGCCACATGATCAATATAAGGGATGGCAGAAAGCTGCTCTTGTAAATTTATGTCAGCACCCTCTGTATTAATTACTAATTGAACAGGTGCTAATGCGCCGGGTGAAAAATTTTCCTCTATTAATGTAAAGCCCTCTCGAGACGGCATATCCTTAGGGAAGGAAGAAAGTAAATCAAATGTGTATTGAATACGTGGTACGCATGCTGCCAAGCCTCCAAGTAAGATGACTGTTACAGTAATAACAATCCATGGTTTATGTGTAACAAAATGACCGATTTTATGACTAATCCTATGGGAGGGTTTATGCTGCTTTTTGCCCTTTTTATTTGCCATTTCCTCTGTACGTGGAGTGAAGGGGAAGAAAGCTACACGACCAATAATAACAAGAATAGCAGGTAGGACAACAAGTGCTGCAACCCCCATGACAAGCACGCCAAAGCTAAATGGCACGGCAAAGCGTTGAAATGCTCCATAATGGGCAAGGCTAAGGGTAGCTAAACCTATGACCACTGTGAGGGCACTCATTAAAATAGCGCCGCCTGATTCTTTGACAGCTAGCTTCATAGCGACCGTCTTATCCTCAACATCAAAGAGAATTTCTCTATATTTTGAAATTAAAAATAAACAATAGTCAGTCCCTGCTCCAAAAAGTAAAACAGTCATAATAGAGACTGCTTGTGAATCCTTATCAATCCATCCGTGATCAGCAAAGAAACCGAGTGTTGGGCTAATCACACCATAGGCAAGCCCTACAACAATTAGTGGAATAATGGCAAGTAGGGGTGAACGATAAATAATAATAAGCAATACTAAAACAAGAAGAACAGTGGCTATTAATAGTTTGACATCTGCTTGTGAAAATAGACTAACAGCATCTGTAGCAATTCCTACTGGTCCAGAATAACGCACATGGAGTGCATCGCTAGATAATTTCTCATCTAATTGGACTTGATAGCCTTCCATTATCTTTGTCAGCTTATCTAAACTATCCTGTAGCATATCTGTAGCAACACCTTTTTCAAAAAACACAGGTGTAACAATTGTTGTGCCATTTTCGGAAGCGGAAGCCATTAAAGCCTGAGGTGGCATTTGGTCAAATGGTGGAACCATTGTTTGATGGGCTAAGGGCTTTGCTTGCAGCTTGCTATAAACACCTTGTATAGCTGCAAAATCATCAGAGGCTAAGCCATTTTCACGATGCCAAACTAACAATAGAGGTGTTCCAGCATCATTAGGAAATTGCTCTGCAATAATCGCTGCTGCTTGCTCAGACATTTCAGTGTCAGGTAAGTTTCTGCCTGACTCACTTTCAATACTATTGATTTGTGGCCAAGCAAGCGATAGCACAACAACCAGCAACACCCAAAAGGCTAGTGCTAATAAACGCCCTTTATTACTAGCAATCATTGTTCCCCATTGCTCTAAGGGATGTTTTTTCATAAAAGGACCTCCATTTTCTATAAGTATTTTAATTATATATACTAGTAGGTTAATTAATCAATGCAAAAAAGTAAATATGCTATAATATGCATAAAAAATGCTTATGTAAAGGAGGCGGACTTATTGCAACAGTCACCAAGAGCTCTTGGAAGACCTCGTCATCATGAAAATGCAAAGCCAACAAAAGAGATTGTTCTTGAAACAGCCTTAGGACTTTTTTTGCAAGAGGGTTATAAAAATATTTCAATGGATGATGTAGCACAAGCTTGCAATGTAACAAAGGCAACGATCTATTATTATTACCCAACAAAAGGTGATTTATATACATCTGTATTAATAGCAATGATGGATCGAATCAAGCTATCAATCCTGCAGATTTTAGAACAACCCAAGCCATTTAAAGAACGATTACAGCAACTCGTTGAAGTTCATTTATCAGCGACTGTTGATATTGATATGAAAAATTTTATGAAAGAGGCTACCAACAATTTATCGGAATCACAGTTGAAGCAAGTACAGGCATCCGAAAATGAGATGTATCAAACAATAGAGCAGGCCATGCAAGTGGAGATGGAGAATGGCACGATCCGAAAAGACAATGCTAAATTTTTTGCTCATAACTTTATGGTACTGATGACAGTAGGATATTTGAAAGATGGTGATGGCAAGCCTTTATTAGGAGCTGTAGAGGAAACAGCTAGGGAAGTAACAAATTTCTTTTGGCTGTCTGTTCAAAATAATCATTAACCATTTATGAAAGGAGTTATCTCATTATTTGAGGTAGCTCCTTTAATTGTGATATAGGTCACATACATTGATAACCATTCTCATTTATAGTGATAAATATAAACTACAGAGGAGGAGAAACGATGAATTCAACAGAACAGCGTTTACCAACACATCTTTTTTTAGCGAAATTAGGAAAGACGGTTTTACGTCCAGGTGGAAAAGAAGCAACGAATCGACTATTAGAGGCTTGTCAGTTACAGGAGGGTAGTCATGTCCTAGAGGTGGCTACTAATATGGGGACGACAGCCATACATATTGCCAAAACATACAATGCACAAGTGAGTGGAATCGATATTAACAAAGAGGCCGTTCAGAAAGCAAATGAAAATATTATTCGAGAAAAAGTCCAGCATCTTGTTCAGATTCAGCAAGGAAATGCTACACAATTACCATTCGATGATGCAACCTTTGATGTGGTGATAAATGAAGCGATGCTTACTATGTTACCGCAGGAGCTTAAAGAACAAGCATTGGCTGAATATATGCGTGTTTTGAAGCCAGGTGGCATGTTAGCAACACATGATTTAGTTGTGAAAGCAGCAAATGAAGAAAATATGACTGATGAAATACAGGCCCTTCGTCAAGTGATTATTGTAAAAGCACAACCACTAACAAAGCAGCATTGGCAAACATTATTTGAGGATGCAGGATTCCAAGCCGTAGATGTGCAAACAGGCGAGCTTCATCTAGTATCCTTGGCAGGGCTTATTCGAGATGAGGGCCTAGATGGTTTAATTCGTATTATTGAAAATGCACAAAAAAATCCAGATGATGAGCAATACTTCCATGAAATAGTGGAGCATTTTGATCATGCTCGCTATCATTTTGGTCATATTACAGTCATCGCAAAAAAGCAAGGCTAGCCTATGAAAATAGCGGTTCAATTTCAACAAGTGTCAAAATTATTTGGAACAAAGCAGGTCATTAAAGATTGTAATTTAAGCTTACAGGAAGGCGAGGTGGTAGCGATTGTTGGGCCTTCAGGATGCGGAAAGACTACCTTTTTACATTTAGCAACAAATGTACTACAGCCAACCGCAGGACAAATTACATGCTATACCGATAAATTAGGCTATGTGTTTCAAGAACCAAGACTGCTGCCATGGTGTACATTATATGAAAATGTCACATTTAGCTGTAATAATGTAGTAGATAAAGCTCAAATTATAAATTTATTAGCACGTGTCAAGCTTGACAGTGAAATGGATGCGTTCCCTAAACAATTATCGGGCGGCATGAAACAGCGTGCCTCGATTGTTAGAGCCTTTGCATGCAAGCCTAAACTTATTATGATGGATGAACCATTCTCAGCATTGGATTATTGGATAAAAAAAGAACTAGTGCAGGACCTTATTGAGCTAATCGAAAATGAGCATGTTGGTATGTTTTATGTTACCCATGATTATGAGGAAGCCGCTACAGTGGCAGATCGCATCATTAATATTGCCTATGCAAAGGCAGGAATCTACAAGGAACTAGTGTTAGATATACCACGTAAACAACGCAGCTTTGATTATATAAAAAATATTGAATATCAATTATTACAACTTTAAACAGAGGAGAAAATCTATGATGAAAAAGTGGCCTATATTTAGCCTTTTAATAGTATGTCTTGCAGTTGTCTTAGCCGCTTGTGGCAATACAGAACAAACAAAGCAGGATCAAGAACCAGAGGAAAGTGAACAGCCAAGTGTATCTGACGTAGCAAAGGCAAAAAAAATTACTATTCAAGCACCAGCAGGTATTTCAATTGCTGCACCCCTTTATAAAATGATTGACGATGAGTCATTACTAGAAGGTGCAGAGGAAGTGGAGTTTCTAACATGGAATACACCTGATGAGCTGCGAGCACGTATCAGTGGTGGACAAGTGCAAGTATCTGCTGTACCCACATATGTAGGAGCAAATCTTTATAATAAAGGTGTAGACATTCAATTGGTGAACACACTTATTTGGGGGATTTTATATTTTATTGGCCCTGAGGGTGAAGCGATCGCTTGGGAAGATTTAAAAGGAAAAACCATTCATGTACCATTTAAAGGGGATATGCCAGCATTAGTATTTCAGTATTTACTACAAAAAAATGGGCTTGATATAGAAAAAGATGTAACAGTGGAGTATACATCAACACCTCAGGAGGTTGTGCAATTATTAGCAGCAGGGAAAGCACAATATGCTGTTTTACCAGAGCATACAGCTTCTCTTGTTATTGCCAAAGCGAAGAAAGAGGGAATAGCTCTACAAAAATCAATGAGTTTGCAAGAAGAATGGGCCGCAGCGACAGGAAAGGCACCGCGAATTCCTCAGGCAGGTCTTGTTGTTGATAAAGCATTAATCCAAGAGCATCCGGAAACAGTAGCATTACTGCAAAAGGAAATAGAGGCATCTATTCAATTTTTAAAGGATGATCCGAAAGCTGCTGGAGAGTTACTCGCTTCGTATCAAGAAGGGCTTGACCCAGCATTTATCTCTGGCTTATTACCGTATTTAAATATTGAATTTGTAACTGCGCAGGAAGCTAAGGAAGAGCTAGAGTTTTTCTTTGAACAACTAGCCACAATGTCACCAGAAATTATTGGTGGACAGTTACCGGATGATGCATTCTATTATGAGCCGTAAAAGAAGCTTAATGATACAAATGAGTACTTGCAGTAGTATTGTAGTCATTTGGACAATTCTCTCTTTATATTTTCCAAGCATATTAATACCTTCTCCATATGAGACACTACTCGCATTATGGGATATTACAAGGAGTGGAGAGCTTCTTCAGCAACTTTATTTAACAGCGATGCGTATGATAGCAGGATTAGCAACGGGGATGTCCCTAGCAATTATATGGGGCTTATTGGCGGGAAGGTTTGCGGTTATTTATGAGATGTTCCGTCCCATTATTGCATTTTTATTGGGGATACCACCCATAATTTTAGTTGTAGTCGCAATGGTATGGTTTGGCACAAATTCAATTATCCCTATATTTGTCGTAAGCGTTTTAGTATTTCCAACTTTTTATGTTAATATTGCGAATGGCTATCGGCAAATCGATATTCAGCTCTTACAAATGGCAACTGTCTATAAAAAATCGACATGGCAAAAACTGCGCTTCGTTATTTTACCAAGCCTTATCGTTCCATTTTTTACTGCCTGTTCATTAGCAGCAGGAGGTGCAGTGAGAATTACCATTATGGCTGAATTATTAGGAACGAGTAGCGGTATTGGCGCAGCGTTAACTATGGCACGGATAAACATTAACACAGATAAAGTTTTTGCGTGGACGTTAATAAGTGTGCTAGCTATTTTGGCAATTGATAGTTTTATTTTAAACCCGTTAAAAGCAAGAATGATGAAATGGAATATGGAGGAATCACGTTGACAATTATTCAAGTCCAAGCAATGTTAGAGGAGAAGGCAAAGTTTATAGGTAAATTAGGAAGTATTGATGGTGCAGATATTTTGAATATTCAATTACGTGCAGGTGAAAAAATACCTGAGCATCATACAGATAACGAGGTACTCATTATTGTTCAATTTGGGGAGGTTCGTTTTGTGATTGAAGGGGTGGAAAAACTGTTAACCCCTGACACGATCCTCGCCTTAAAGCCTTTAGAAGATCACAGCCTAGAAGCTATTACAGACGTTTGTATTGTTGTGATTAAATTGACATAAATATAGGAGGGGTGTCTCAAATGATTTTTGGGACACCCTTTTTGCTTACTTTTGGATAATCACTATTCAGGAAGACGTGCAACGATGGAGATCGCTTGGAGGTGTTGATTATGCTTGATAAAAGTTTTACGCATAAATAGTACACGTTTACGAGCTCTTGCATTTGTCACTACATTTTTTGCAATTTTTAGGACACCCAAAAAGCCTTCATCCTCCACTAAACGTTTGGGGTAGAGAAGATGCATGGGGGCTGTTTCTACATGCTCTATGATAAAGCCATGCTGCTTTAAAATATCCTGCCATTCATCGACAGTTAATGGTAGGGCATTGACCTTAATCGCATCAACTAGGTCTTTACGGATATGCTCGCGTTTAGAATTTTCAATAGTAGAGGGTGTTAAGCACATTTCATGAATAGCATACTTACCCCCAGGCAGTAGTAATCTTTTTGCCTCGCTAATAATCGCATTTTTTTGTTTAGTAGATTGCATGGTCAACATTGCTTCCCCATAGATAACAGTAGCATAAGCATTTGGTAAACCAGTTTGCTCGGCACTACCAATAATACAGCGTTGATTGATCCCATTTAAATAACGTCTAACTTTATTAGCGGCCTCCTCATCACGTTCAATGGCTACATAGGTCGGGTTTTTTTCTAATGTCATTTTTGCAGTAATGCCTAGTCCAGGTGCAAATTCTACTACATAGTCCTGTTCGGTAATAGCTAAATACTGAAGCATGTGTCGTGTCATTTGAATACCACCAGGACGAAGCACAGTTTTTCCTAAGCTGGCTAGAAGCCAATGTCCAGGCATTTTTTCATAGTTTAACGAATGTTTATTCATTGTGAGAGCCTCCTTTTGTTGAAAATGATTATTATTCTCATTATTATAAAGGTAATATAACAATTGAGACTGTGATTTGTGTCAAATTTGGGGAGGTATATAAATGGGCTGTCAAAAACAATATTGCTTTTCAAAGGTACCAATATTTCAAAATCTAAAGGTACATGAAATGGAGAAAATTTCAAGAATCATTACACATCATCATTTTGATAAGGGAGAGATTATATTATTTGCAGGTGATCGTAAGAAAAAATTATTTATCGTCAGGCATGGAAGAGCGAAAGTATCCCATATCTCAACAGATGGTCGAGAGTATGTTATGAGAATATTGGAGGTAGGGGATTTTTTTGGAGATGTTACATTGTTTAATGATGAACCACAAAAGTCAACAGTAGAGGCTCTCGAAAAAATGGAGATTTGCTCGCTTGATGGTAAGGAGCTAATGAAAATACTAGCAGGTACACCTATTACCTTGTTTCATATGCTTGCACAGCTTTCAGCACGATTAGAGGAGACCGAAAATCATTTGAGTGAAGCCATTTCCAAAGAGGTGAGCGAAAGACTTGCTGCATTTATTCTAAAATCTGCAAATAGTGCCAAAAGCGATACATTTTTATTAACACTTAGCAAAAAAGATTTAGCTTCCTTATTAAATACTACAAGAGAAACATTAAGCCGTCGTTTATCTACATTTCAAAAAAAGGGGTATATTGAGATGGCAGGAAAAAATATTAAAATTATAAACCATGCTGCGTTGGAAAACCTATTATTGTAAAATAGCAAATTGTTGATAAAAACAATGGATTTTGAAAATATTGTCGAATATGTGTATTATCTCATTGAAATAATGGAGGAACAGTCTTATAATGAAGGTTGTAATGTCACCAAGACAAGCTTAAGGATGGTATTATGATGAGCTTTTTGCACGATAAAGTTAAACACGCTAATAACAAGTCATACGATTGCTGTCCAGCCCTTGTGACTGGTGAATGTGTAGGATATACGCTGTAACGACTGTTAAGTTTGACCTTAATGGTCTTTTTTCCATGTAAGCAATAAAAAATAGTACTAGTGATGGCAAAGGAGAGTTCAAAATGTCAGAAACGAATAACCAACCACAGGCTGAGCAAGTAACTGTGAGTAAAGAGCAATTAGATGTGCTAGACCAATTATTAAAGCCTGAAGTTCAAGAATCACTTACAACTTTAGTTGAACAATTACCAAAGCTAACTGAAATGATGACATTAGTAACAAAGTCATATGAGTTTGCTCAAGCTGTTGCAACAGATGAAGTGCTTAAAAATGATACTGTTGGGGCAGTAACAGAAATCGCTGGACCTGTAGTAGGCTCTGCGAAAAACCTTGCAGCCACTGCAATTGAAGCGAAAGACCGCGCAGCTGAGAGCCAGGAAGTAATTGGTTTATTCGGTCTTATGAAAATGTTAAAGGACCCACAAGTTCAAAATATTTTCCGTTTTGTTAATGCTTTCTTACAAGTAAATGCAGAACGCAAAGCTAAATAAGACTCAAGGTAAATTCAATTCGTAAGGACGGAGGATCAATTAATCATGTCAAAAGAAATCGTCATCTTAGGTGCTGGTTATGCTGGTGTGTTAACTGCACTAACAGCACGCAAATACCTAACAGCTGATGAAGCTAAAATTACTGTAGTCAACCAATTTCCAACACACCAAATTATCACTGAGCTTCACCGTTTAGCAGGTGGTACAATTGCAGAAGGTGCTGTTGCATTACCACTTAAAAAAATCTTTAAAGGTTTAGATATTGACCTACACATTGCAAAGGTATCAAAATTTAATGTAGATACGAAAAAAATTGATTTAGATAATGGCTATACATTATCTTACGATACACTTGTAGTATCTTTAGGTAGCCAAACTGGATTCTTCGGTATTCCAGGATTAGAAGAAAACTCAATGGTCCTTAAATCAGTAAATGATGCCAATAAAATCAACAAACATATTGAAGACCGCATTAAAGCCTATGCACAATCTAAAGATGAAGCAGATGCAACAATCGTTATTGGTGGTGGCGGTTTAACAGGTGTTGAGCTTGTTGGTGAAATCGTGGACAACTTCCCGAAAATCGCTGCAAAACATGGTGTTAATTTTGCTGATCTTAAAATTAAGCTTGTTGAAGCTGGTCCAAAAATCTTGCCAGTTCTTCCAGATACACTTATCCACCGCGCTACTGAAAGCTTAACTAAACGTGGCGTAGAATTTATTACAGGTACACCAGTAACAGGTGTTGACGGCAACGTTATTTCTTTAAAAGACCGTGAACCAATTGTTGCAAATACACTTGTTTGGACAGGTGGGGTAGCACCACTGCCAATCGTAGGCGAATCAGGTCTAGCTGCTGATCGTGGAAAAGCAACGATTAATGAATTCTTACAATCTACATCTCACGAAGATGTCTTTGTTATTGGTGATGCATCTGTTGCACTACCAGCTGATGGTGGTCGTCCACTATACGCTCCAACAGCACAAGTTGCATGGCAAATGGGTGAATGTGCTGGTTACAATGTATTTGCACAATACAAAAACCAAGACATGAAAGCATTCTCAGCTGTAAACTCTGGTACACTTGCAAGCTTAGGTCGTAAAGATGCTGTAGCAACGATTGGTGCTAGCAACACAGAGCTAAAAGGTCTTCCTGCAACATTAATGAAAGAAGCTTCTAATATTCGCTACTTAACACATATTAAAGCTTTATTTGGCTTAGCATACTAAAATGATAAATCCCCTTCAGCGCTATTTTGTGCTGAAGGGGATTTTTTAGATAATGAGGTAACATTGATTAATACCTGTAAAATAAGTAAAATTAGTAGGACAGGAAAATTTTACTTGAGGTGATGAGGCGATGTTTACAGTATTTCAATCCAAAAAAGAGGATGTTGAGCAGTTTAAAACGAAAATTGATGAATTAAATGGGAAACTTGATAAAAGAGATCATGAATTTCAAATATTTCTAAACGAGCTACATAAAGAAATCCTTGAGACCATTGAACAGCATAATAAAGTCAATCACCAGCATGTTATTTTAGGTGAAATGGTTGGCGAAATTGTGGGAGAATTTAATAAAGTAGAAGATAGCACGATGCAATCGAATAGAATTTCGGAACATGCACTGGATAAGGGTAACTCATTGATTTCTTCCTCTAATCAAATGATGACATTATCAGTGGAGAGCAAACAGGCTGTTCATGAGGTGGAGCAACTGATTGATGCATTAGGGGAGCAATCACAAAAAACATCGTTAAGCATGAGCAATTTAAGTGAGCGTTCCAAACAAATTGCAGAGATTGTAAACGTTATTGGCGAAATTTCAAATCAAACGAATTTACTGGCTTTAAATGCATCCATAGAGGCGGCAAGAGCAGGAGAGCATGGCAAAGGCTTTTCCGTTGTGGCCGAGGAGGTTCGAAAATTAGCGGAAAGCACAAAAACAAGCACAGAGGATATTGCTAATTTAACAAAGAAAATTGAAGAACAAATTGGGCTAGCTTACGAGGATAATAAAAATAATATGCAGCTAGTATCTGAGGGAATTGAGAAAAGCGCTAAAACTTCCACACAGATTGAGCATTTATTGCAAATAATGACGAATGTGCAAACGGGCATTAATGAACTATTAGATTCTATTAAAGACCAAAAATTATCAAATGAAGATGTTATGCATAAATTTAAGACAACGACAGCCTTATTTGACGAAACAAATCGTGTGTTAACAAGCCATATTGATGAATCTGAAATTGTAACGAAAAAATTATTAGAGGCAGTAGAACAAGTAAAACATTTCCCAACAGAGCAGTAAAAACACCAGACTGTATGCCACAATCTGGCTAGAGCTTCAAAAAGGATTTTGATAAAAGTGCCTCTTTGCAGGCTGTATATTGCAGCATAATAAAATCACAGCTACCATTAACATAATCCAAGAGGCACTAACGACAACAAGACGAATTGTTATCCATTCAGCAATAATGCCAAATAATACTGTTAGAATAATACTAAAAATTGCTTCAAAAAAGCTATAAATACTGCCAATACGTCCCATGCTTTGGGGTGGAATGTTATTTTGATAAAATGTATAAAACCCTGTATTTGCAAAGGCAGTTGCAAATGCTAAAAGAAAGCAACCGAGAGCTGCAATAGTGAATGTCAAGGATGCAGTAAAAATAACGTATCCTAAAGCTGTTAAAATAGATCCCATACCAATAAGCCAAGCGGTAGAGACTCTTTCAACAATAGCAGAATTGACGATAGAACCAAAAAGGACACCTACTCCTGCAACGCTAACCAAAACCCCGTATTTTCCTTCAGATAAAGCAAGTACCTGAGTAGCGAAAGCAGCCTCTAAAGAATCGGTTGCTGTCATAAAGACAATCATCATGCTAAATAACAAACAAATTAGCATTATATAGGGATTGTTAAAGCTAAAGCGTATCACCATTTTCCAATCATCAAGCCATAACTGATAAAATAATTTTTTCGTTGTATGACGAACAAATTGCTCATGTACTTCTATATTTGGCATTTTTACAGTGATGCAGGCGGATAAAAATAAAGCCGCTGCATTTAGGTAAATTGCAACATAAGGTGTGCCAAGCATGAAGAGCAAGCCTGCAATAGCTGGTCCTGTAAGAAATGCGCCCGAATCCAATAAGCTACGCAGTGCATTAAAACGTTTTCGTTGTGCAGTCGGTATTAATTTCGTGATATAGATTGTAGATGCAGGCTGATATATAGCACTCGCTGCTGTAATCAAAAAAACTAAGCTATAAATCCACAATAAGCTAGAAAAGAAGGGCAGTGTCACAATTAATACTGCTTGAAAAATATTAAGAAGAATCATTAGATATTTTTTATTGAAACGATCAATCAAGCTACCAGCCCAAAAATTTGTCAGCAGAAAAGAAATAGCTCTCACAGTATATAAGCTAGATACAGCAAGAGCGGATTGTGTAAGGTTTAGCACAATAAGATTTAAAGCAATAAAATAAATCCATTCGCCAACACTGGAGATGCCAATACTACATAATAGAATGACAGGATAGCGCCATGTTTTCTTCATTATAAATTCCTCCTTTTATTTTGGCAAAATAAAAAATCCCACCCCCAAGACGTATAGTCTTAGGGACGAGATTGTGGAATTTATCGTCACGTGGTGCCACCCTAGTTCACTATTATGTCACCATAATAGCCTTTTCAGTACGGCATCGCTTTGATGCTTATACTGTAACTCTATAACGGGAGTTCCCGTCACACCATCATTCAAGTAGAAATCCAATGTGCTACTCTGAGACTTGTTTCGATAATTCGTTCCTGCTCATTTGCAGCACTCTGAGCTCTCTGGAAGGAACAGCCTTATGTACTTCTTCTCTTCAATGTATTTTTGCTAGTGTAGCATATGTATGGAAGCTTGGTAAAGGGTGCATTTAATGTTTTCTAAGGAATATTTGTAATTGTGTAAAAACAGATTGGCAAAGTTGTAGAGAGGTATCTATAATTTCAAGAGAATGATCTGCTCCCTCTAATATGGCTAGATGATGATTCGTAAGCTGTGCTAGTTTTTCTTATGAATAGTGAGGATCTGCTGTACCAATCGCTATAAATGTTTGCTTATTGTGTAAGTTTTCCATTGTATGTTCAAGCGATAGCAATGGTGTGAACAACACATAACAGGCAGGAATAACAGAAGGCTTCTGCATATAAAAATCAATAATCGGCATAGTGCCCAATGATTTTCCTATAATACACTACATTTGTATAAGATTTTGTTTGCAAAAAATATTCTACAATAGTATTAATGCTGTTGTCTACTATAGTGGAAATAGCTAGTGGCTCCTGCTCAAATTGTTGCTGTTCAAACATATAATTGATTTGTATAACATCATAACCAAGCTCAAGCATTAGTGACTTTGCATAATAAAGGATAGGTTTATTGGAGCTGTAGCCTGTACCAGAGAATATAAAGCAGATTTTATCGCTATTCTTGTCAAAAAAATCATAGGATTCACCGTTATATGAAAGCTGTCATAATCAATGAATTTGGATCAGCGGATGTTTTAACATATTGTGAATGTCCAAAGCCTACAATTGCAAAAGGCGAGATATTAATCCATATAACCTATACAAGCGTATATTTTGCTGATATAAAAAACCGTACAGGCAATAAAGCCAAGGCAAATTTTCCAATGATTCTTGGCTTAGATGTTGCAGGTATTGTAGAAGACGTTTTTGAGAGTAACAGTGATTTTCAAAAGGGTGACCAAGTAATCGCATTTCCGAAAAAAGGAGCTTATGCAGAGTATGTTGTAGCAAAGGAGCAGTTGGTATTTAAAATTCCACAAGATGTTCCTATAGAAAAGGTAGCCGCTGTACCGACTGTGTTATTTTTGTCGTATATACTAACATATCGAGTAGCAGCTATTACCGAGCAGGATAGTGTATTAATTCATGCGGCTTCTGGCGGAGTAGGAACAATGCTGATTCAAATGGTAAAAAGACTTGGGGCAAAGCAGATCATAGGCACAGTAAGTCATTTAGAAAAAGCAGCAATTGCTTATCAGCTTGGTGCACATCAAGTTTTTACATATGATGACTTCAGTGCATCTATTAATAATTATACAAATGGAGCTGGTGTTGATATCGTTTTTGATTCGATTGCAGGTGCAATTACAGAGGAAAGCTTACATTGCTTAGCACCATATGGCACACTTGTTCAATTTGGCAATAGTGGAGGTAGGGCAGGAACGATTAAAACAGCGGATTTACATAGTAGCTATCGCAACATTCAAGGCTTTAGCTTAGGCACAACAAGAGCTAAAAGACCAGTCATGCTACAGCAAGTGGCACAGGCTATTTTTTCAATTGTAAAGGAGGAAAGTTTCCAAGTGCCAATTGCTAAAATTTTTACTCTAGCGGAAATACAACAGGCTCATGAATTGATGGAAAGTCGTCAGCATCAAGGCAAAATATTAATTAAAATATAAAAAGTGCAGGAAAGATGATACTCCACTAAAGAGTGTCATCTTTTGCACATTCATTAAAGATCTAATTCATTTAATTTTTCCACAATACGTCTTTTACGATAAAGCATAATGCCTGTTTCCGCAACATCCTGAATCATGCCTTTATTGGCATAAGCACCGAAAACCATACCAGCGATCGGAATCATTTGAAACAGCTTTTTCCAGCCTAACTGATCTCTATAAGTATAAAAGACCTCCTGCCAGCCTTGAAGCTGAGAAATCATATTTTCAGAAGCCTTGTTTGAGCTATTCATAGTCGATAGCTCCTGTAAAATCGCCTCTTTTCCAACAATATCAGCAGAGGTAAACTGTAGACATTTTACAATAAAAATCCGCTCCATTTTATCATTAGGATCATAGCCATGGATCATCGCTATTTCTTGCAATGTTTTTAATGCTGTTCCTAAAATAACAGGAATATCAATCGCTAACGTAAAAATGCCACCAAAGCCAGTAGAAGCTCCTTGAACTGTCGCAAATTTCACGCGCTCATTTTGTAATTGCTCACTAAGCACGATCATATCCTCTAATGGTATTTGTCCAACATCAGAAATCGTTAAAAGATGCTCTGTTGAGGAATGATTGCGTATCCTTTGGAGCATGGCTTGTTCATTAATTAAATATTTTCCACCTGATTGAATATAACTGCCTAATTCATCGACTAATAGGGCAATTTTATTTTGAATAAAGGCAGGTGTCATTTTATCGAGTATTTTAAACGGTATCCTTCCTAGCTTCTCCCAAAACCATAAGCCCTTTTGATCGTTTTCCCATGCATTGATTTCCTGTAAATGCTGTTGTAATAGCTCACGATTCTCCATGGTTATCAAATCCCCTTATTTGTTCATTTAATTGTACATACGAAAAAATAGCAGGAAAGTTTCATTGGTGATGAAAGCGAACAACTTCATATTGCAAGAGCAGATAATTCAATGACATGCAGAAATTCAAGGATTATTTGGGTTTCCTAATATTCATTAATTTTTACTTAAATTAATGTAAATATTTTGGATGATATTCGTCATTTTTTCATCATAATCAGGGTAAGTATAATTTAATAAAGAGGCGACTTTTTTAGAATAAAATCTAAACATTTCACAACATACGTTAAAGGAATCCCAAGTCACTTTATAACCAGCCAGAGAAAAGGTTTGAACCAGTCTTTCTAATTCTTTTTCAGGAAGATATTTACCAATAAATTTATAGTTCTTACCTACACTGAAATGACAGCCTTCTCTTATACCAATCTCCCATGACATCATACGTAAAAGCTCAGGTCGAAGAATTTGGTTGAAATGATCCAATGCATAAAGTAGCTCTTTTCTAAGTAAGCCTTTTGCAACATAAGCTGATACATTCCAAAACTCATTGCAACAATCATTAAATTCTCGCTCAGATGGTTTTTTAATCCAATATTTTGTATCATTTGGAGTAATTTTTTCCTTCATTCGTTTATCTTTATCAATCAATACTTCTACTAAACCATCTGAATCAGAGAAATATTGATCTACTTCATTTACAGGAATCAATGTCAAATCTATTTTTATACCATCGCTAAAATACATGATATAGCTGAACCAATTTCCTAACTCTGATGGGTATAGCTCCATATCTTCTGGTTTTTGCATAAATAGTATGTCTCCAAATACATTTAGCCAATGGTCACTTTTCTTATATGACTCGATATCTGTTACAAAGAATGAAATATCGTAATCTTGAAAGTTATCTTTTGGAATATTTGTATTAGTTCTCGAACCTTCAAGAACAGCTAGTCTAATTCGATCATCGTTCATAATAATAGTATCGAAAAGTGTAATTAGTTCATTTTCTTTCCTCACTTCAATTCCTCCCTTTACATTTTGATATGACAGAGGCTATTGCCAAACAGATGCAAGACGAGCAATGCCATCATTGATTTGCTGAAGCGTTAGTCCACCATAGCCGATAATCACCATTGCTTCACTCGTTTTGTGCTGATAAGAGGTAGCACATGGGTAGACATGAATCCCAACTTCTTCGGCAAGCTGGATAGCTCTTGCTTCTGACAATCTGTTAGGAAGCTTTATCACAATATGTAGCCCTGATTTTTCCCCAATTACTTGGAACTCTGCTGAAAAATGGACTGAAATCGCTGTTAGTAATGCTTGCTGTTTTTTACGATAAATGGTTCGCATTTTGGCTAAATGCTTATCAAATAGTCCTTGTGCCATAAAATCGGCTAAGACAAGCTGATCTACCTTTGAAACCACTGATTTTTGCTCAAGGTAAAAGGCTGTAAATGATGCCACGAGTGATGTTGGTAGAACCATATAACTAATTCGTAGAGAAGGCAGCAATGTTTTTGAAAATGTCCCAAAATAAATCACATGCTGAAGCTGATCCAATTTTGCTAAAGAGGGGATAGGGAGCCCCTTATAACGAAATTCAGCATCATAATCATCCTCAATAATATAGGCTTGGCTTAAGCTTGCCCAGTGTAATAATGCTGCTCGTCTTTCCATGGTCATAATCATACCTAAAGGAAATTGATGGGCTGGTGTTGTGTATAGTAGGTGGATATTTTTTTGTGGAATGGTGACACCTGCATGATCCACAGGAATCGCCATAGTGGATAGACCACATTGCTGTAAAACGGCACGTATTCGTTTAAAGCCAGGTTCCTCCAATCCAACACATGCTTTTGGACCAAAGAAGTGACAAAGAGCCAGAAACTGACTTTGTGTTCCGCTATAAATAAAGACTTGTGAAGCCTCGCAAGTAACACCACGAGAGCGTTCTACATATCGAGCAATTTCCAACCGTAAAGTGTCCTCTCCCTGCCAAGGGCTGATTGTTAAATGATCCTTCATAAAATGCTTTTTTATTAGTTTGTACCAAGTTGTATAAGGGAAAGCCTCATTATCTACATGTCCATTATTAAAATCAAATTGTATATTGTTGGCTGTGACCACTTCTGGCATAGAGGCAGGCTGCTGCTTTTGCTGTAGCCAATCGATTTCGAAGGGTGCGATAAAATAGCCAGCGCGTTCCTTACTATAAATATAGCCCTCTGTAAGCAATTGATCATAGGCTTCTTTAACGGTATGTACACTAATAGTAAGCGTTTGAGCCAGTGCTCGTTTAGAAGGTAATTGTTCATGAGCAAGCAACTTTTTATGCAAAATCAGGTGCTTGACTTCTTGGTAAATTTCTATATATTTTGGTGATTTTCCAGTAAATAAAATGGATAGCTCCATAATAAAAGCCTCCTCTGGTATGGTTTATTTTTTTGAAATTGGTTATATCTATCATATCAATTTTAACGTTTAATAGACAATAAGGAGTGAGGAATTATGGAATTTATTACATTAGAAAATGATATTGTTAAATTAAAGCCTTTGGAATTAAACGATAGTGAAGGGTTATTAATGGCAGGGAGTTATCCAGAAATTTGGTCTTATATGCCCTTAGCAATTGAAAAAAGGGAAGATGCGGATAACTTCGTGGAAAATGCATTAATAGCAAAACAACAACAAAAGGAATTTCCGTTCATCATTGTGGATAAACAATCAGGTGACATTGTAGGATCTACTCGATTTATGGATATAGATAAGAAGCATCAGCGCCTTGAAATTGGCTATACATGGCTAACACCTGCTTATTGGCGTACAGCGATAAATACAAATTGTAAATATTTATTATTGCAATATTGTTTTGAGCAGCTTTATCTACGGCGTGTGCAAATCAAAACAGATCATAATAATAGGCGCTCGCAAAACGCAATTGAACGTATTGGTGCGATAAAAGAGGGGGTTTTACGCAATCATATGATTCGCAAAGATGGCACGACTCGGCATACGGTGATGTATAGTATTACCCTAGAAGAATGGCCACAGGTGAAAAAGCATGTACAAAACTTATTAGTTCAATCCACAGTTTAATTGGGTTTTTAAGGAATTTAATCACCTATTAAGTCTGTTTTTTCTTTTAAAAAGTGTAAAGAAATAGGGGGAAGGGTAGAGTACCTAAAACTCGAAAGAAGGTAATCTATTTGAAACCAAAATTTACACTAAGACAAATTTACGGCGATAATGCTGTCTATACACCAAGAACACCTTATAGTGATAATCCATGGATGCTGGATAATCCCCATAAGCTAGATGCTTTAACTGCAAGAGAGGTAGCGATTGCGGATATTCCTGTATTGGTGCACCGAGCCACGCAAACAGAAAAGGCGAAGCAACTTCATCAATTAGCAGGATTGCCATGGATTGAGCAGCCTTATAGCTACGAGACTGAGGAGGAATATATAGCACAGCTTCAAGCTTGGTGTGCAGAGGGTAAGACCATTGTTTGTCAGTATATACATGATTCAGAGCATATGGATCGTCAATGCTATTGGATGGATGCTGAGAAATTTAATGAATTAAATACAAAGGCATATATTGATCATTTAATTGATAGCAAATTTGTCCCGAGTCGTTTAAATGTGGAAACGTATAAACTTTCAGATGCTATTAAAAACTGGCAGCCACCTGTTGTTTTGAAGCCAGGCGACGATTCTCCAACCTCAGGAGGGTACGGGGTGATTATTTGTCATAATAAAGAGGAGCTGACCGAAGGCTTACGTCAATTTCGCATGACAGAGACAGAAAGCATCATTATTGAGGAACTATTACAGACAATGGATAATTATAGCTGTCAATTTATTTATTGTGAGGAACTGGGCATTCAATATTTAGGCGCTTCACAGCAAATTACCGATGATAATGGTATTTATGAAGGTAATATTATGGTCGAAAAAGTGCCTGAAAAGGTCATTCAAGCGGGGCGTCATATTATGGAACGTGGCGTTGCAGAGGGCTTTGTAGGTGTAGCAGGATTTGATTTAATTGTTACAGAGGCTGGCGATGTTCAGGCAATCGACTTAAATTTCCGTCAGAATGGCTCTACTTCTATGCTGATGTTCCATGATGCTTTAGGTAAGCCTATTAATAAGTTTGCCTCTTATGCAGCACCAACTCCTCAGAAAAATGCTGATTTCTATCAAACCATCACAGCATTTATTGAGCAAGGGGTGCTATTGCCACTATCCTTCTATGATGGTGATTATTTTGAGGAGCCTGTTGCCAGTAGATTTGTTGGTATTTGGTATGCAGATACACTAGAGGAGATTGAGCAACTTGAGGCGCAATTAGAAAAAGAATGATCATTAATCGATCAATCTTTTTTGACATCTCTTTAAAAAAAAGGGGATCCTCTTATAACGGATCCACCTTTCTTATTCCTTTAAGAATTAGCTGCTGCAACAACCCAGATGCAAATGTTAGTAAAAAGAATAAGAAGAAGTGTATAAATCTGATACTTTTTATCTTCTTTCTTCTTTGTTTTAAAGAATAAAACTAAGATTAGCCCCAACACAAATGCAAGACCGCTAAGTATTTTTGCTAGTAGAAACGCAGACATCTCTGTTTGTCTCTCCTTTACTTACTAACTTATTAACATTGTGAATTTGTCCAGAATGATAAAACTCCCACCAGAACTGAAATTTGAACGGATTCGTGAAACAATTGAAACCTATGGATTAAAGCGAATGGTGCGCTATCTCTGTGAGAGAATGGAGGTATCACGCTCAGGCTATTACAACGATTTTGTGGAGAAATCGGTTCAAAAAAGAGTGATGAAACACCAAGCAGATGAGGTCGTAAAAGAAGTGATTTTAAAGGCTTATCGCTTCCGTCGACGTCACAAAGGAGTACGTCAAATCAAAATGACGCTTCAAAATCAATACGGCATTACCTATAACTTGAAAAGAATTCGCCGCATTATGAAGAAGTTTGAGATTATCTGTCCGATTCGCCAGGCTAACCCGTATCGTCGTCTAGCCAAAGCTATACAAGAACATCGTACATGCCCAAATACGCTCGAACGCCAATTTAAACAAGGTGTAACTGGCAAAGTTCTCTTAACAGACATCACGTATTTGACTTATAAAAACGGTAAACGTGCGTATTTATCAACGATTAAAGATGCAGAAACCAATGAAATTTAAGCGTATGAAGTATCCGATACCCTTACGCTCGATATTGCGCTGAACACCTTAAAAAAGCTAAAAAAGTAAAAGCATCTAGCTCGTGACGCCTTCCTTCATTCAGATCAAAGTTTTCATTATACAAATCCCACATTTCAAAAACTCGTGAAACAAATGGGTTTAGGTCAATCAATGTCACGCAGAGAGAACTGTTGGGACAATGCCCCTCAAGAATCATTCTTTGGACATTTTAAAGATGAGGCGAATTTAAAAGAATGCGAAACGTTCGAAGAAGTAAGACAAGAAGTGAATGCCTATATGACCTATTCCAATCATTATCGAGGCCAGTGAAATTTAAATCAGAACCACCAGTCTAACTGGTGGTTTGCTCTACGCGTGAAACGCTGGGGTACTGGTCCATGTCTAAAGACACTCTGAAAGGTCCGCCAACCGCACTCCGTTTTCATGCTACCACTAAAGTGGTCTTATTATTTTCGTTTGTTTTTATTTCTTCTCCTGTAAAAGGACCGATCAATTCTTTCATGGTCATTTGATCCTCAAGTATATCCTCTTGTAATTGATTTTATATATATTCCTGAATGATTTTTCTGTTTCTTCCCACTGTATCTACATAATATCCGCGACACCAAAACTTTCTATTCCCATATTTGTATTTCAGGTTCGCATGTCGATCGAATATCATTAAACTACTTTTCCCTTTCAAATAACCCACAAAAGATGAAACACTTAGTTTGGGTGGAATACTCACCAACATATGAATATGATCAGGGCAGGCTGTTGCTTCTATAATTTCTACTCCTTTCCTTTCACATAACTGGCGCAAAATTTTACCTATATCTGCTTTGATTTGTCCATAAATAATCTGCCTTCTATATTTTGGCGCAAAGACAATGTGATACTTACAATTCCATGTTGTGTGTGCTAAACTTTTATTATCCATTTGGATCCCCTTTCGTACGAAGTCGGTTGACCAGACCTGAATTCATTGTACGATTGGGGGTTTTTTTCTTGTCCATAGCTAGAAGCTCTTTAGAACCCCTCGCATAGCAAGGGGTTTTCAAAAGATACAAAAAGCTGCCGTCTGTAAAATACAGACAGCAACTTCAAAAAGAAGCTTAACCTTTTTCAAAATGTCCTTTACAAAGGGTACACTTTAATAAACGGATCCACTTTTCTTTTAAGAATTAGCTGCTGCCATAACCCAAATGCCAATGTTAGCAAACAGAATAAGAAGAAGTGTATAAATTTGATACTTTTTATCTTCTTTCTTCTTTGTTTTAAAGAATAAAACTAAGATTAGCCCCAACACAAATGCAAGACCGCTAAGTATTTTTGCTAGTAGAAACGCAGACATCTCTGTTTGTCTCTCCTTTACTTACTAACTCATTAACATTGTGAACCTGTCCAGAAGGGCTTATCAAAACTCCATCTTATTAAAACACCACATCCATATGCATTAGCAACTGTTAACGCACCTCCTCCTATAGTAAGTAACCCAGCGGCAATTCCGAGAGCCATCCCCGCAGGAGGGGATATAGCCATAGTTACTAAAGAAGCAATTGTCGTAATCCCTACCCCAATTGTCAAATAACCAATAATTTGATTAGATACACAACTATCGAAGTATGTATCAAAACCATACCAACGATCTTCATACTTATTTGTTCCTCCACAAGCGGCAAGATTAACGATACCCTCTGCTGCTGCTTTATTAATCTTTTCTACATCGATTTTTGTGGCATTTATGAGTTCCTTTGAAACACCTTTTTTTTCTGCTGCTATTTCATCAAATTGAATTTGATTTCCAACGAATGTTAATAAGGGTGAAATTACTAGAACGTCTTTGGTTATTTTATTATACTCTTTAATTTTTTCTTCTGCTTCTTTTATTTTATCAGATGAAATACCATTATTAATGGCTTTTTGCTGATCTAAAACAAGAAATTCTCCATCCACTCCAACGGCTCCAACGAATATTTCATCTAATTGGGCAGCTGTTACCAATGCACTTGAGTATTCATAATTAACTTTCTTGCTTTCTGCGAAAACACTTCCCACCATACTAAATAATAAGACTACTGATAAGATAGAGGTAAATAATTTTTTCATTGATTTCTTCCTTTCTTTAGTGATTTTAATTTAAAAAGGAGATGTCTTACTTAGTGTTATATTTATGTGAGGTCTGGGAGGTTATAGATTTTTCGTAAATGTAATATATTTCATTTACACAATTAAATATACCCAATATTTGTATAATATTCAATACTTTTTTAAAAATGGGAGTGTCAATAATTTTGTGTAAATGACAATCCCACCTTTTCGAGTAGATCCTCACATTTTTATTTTAATTACATTTGTTCGAAGAATTGATTTTGTTTTTTAGGAAGGGTTAACCCCTTCTAAAAAACAATATTTCGCGCTGTTCATTCCCTTGCTGATTCTTGCGATTCAAACATCGCTAGTAACTCAGCACGGGCTTGATTAAATCCAATGTGACAACGTGTGGCGAAGCGTTGGTTGTCGTCTTCGAACTGTGAAACAAGGAATCGTTCCACGCTTCTTCATTTGGGAATTGTTCCTTACGTTTTGTGTATTTCTTGATTTGCTTGTTGAATGACTCAATTAAATTCGTTGAGTAAATGCTACGCCAAATGGCTTTGGGAAAGCTATAAAACGTTAGTAAATGATCGTTCTCCTTTAGTGTTTTCATCACTTTTGGATACGCTTTTTGCCACTTTGAACAGAAGGAATCCAGCGCATCTTGGCCAGCTTCTTTGGTATCAGCTTGATAGATTGTCTTGAAATCCTCGCACACTTCTGAGCGATCTTCTACGCGAACTTTATGTGATAGATTGCGTGTTACGTGAACGAGACATGTTTGGTACTGTGCTTTTGGAAAGACCGTAGAAATGGCGTCTACTATCCCTTTTAAGCCATCAGAAATAAACAGAAGCACTTCTTCGATCCCACGTTCTTTGAGTTCAGCGAGAAGTTCCTGCCAGTTGTACGCAGATTCGGTTGGCGCAATCGTGTAAGCCAGCACTTCCTTTGAGCCGTCCTCATGAATTCCAACAGCGATATAAACGGCTTCTTTGGACACTGTTTCACGTCGCACTGGAATATACGTTGCGTCTAAATAAACGCAGACATAACGTGCGTTTAAGGAACGTTTATGAAAGGCTTCTACCTGTTCTGTCACCACTTTTGTTATATTCGAAATCGTCTGTGGTGTGTAATGATGGCCATACATTTTTTCAATTAATCCTGCAATTTCTGACATCGTAATCCCTTTTTGGAAGAAATGAATGACTGTGGATTCTAGCGTGTCGTTTGAGCGTTTATATGGTGCGATCGTCTGTTGCTTAAACTCTCCATTGCGATCACGTGGAATCTGGATGTTTAAATCACCATATTCTGTGTGTAGCGTACGGGAATACGAGCCATTACGTGAATTGCCAGAGTTAAAGCCCGTTCGATCGTATTTCACGTCATCTAAAAATATCGTCAGCTCTGTCGCCAGGAGCGTATTCACGGCTACTTCTAAGTGCGCACGAAAAACCTCAGTAATATCTTGTTTTTTTACTAGAGCCTCGACGATTTCTGTTGTAAACTGATTCATAGGGAAGACCTCTTTTCTAGGATTGGTTGTGGTGACTTAATTCTACCAAGAAAAGGTCTTCCTTTTTTGTCGTCTTATTCATTTACACAAAATATTTTATACTCTCTTAAAAATATTTGTACCTATAAACCATAATATTTACAGATCAGTAGGTTTGTTTTATGTAAATTTTTATAAATCATTTCTTATTTTCATAGTTCTTCTCATACAAAAATGCAAGCTATTGTTCAATAGCAAGACCCTTCCATGGCTTTACAAGGTGCTACTTTACGCAATTATATTGATTCGCAAAGATGGCACAACACGGCATAAGGTGATGTATAGTAGTACATTGGAGAAATGGACGAAGGTAAAGACATGTCTTATACAACTGCTAACAACGTAAATTACTATCGAATGGAAAAGAATGGTCATTAATCGACCATTCTTTTTTTATAGATAATTGCTGTAATAAACCAAGTAATGAGTGACCAAACAATAATTGTTATTATAGGAATAACGATATCTGCCATGAAATGCTTATTTTCTAATGCTTCTGCTAGTAGTAATAATTGCGAGCTAGGTAGCCACTCTGCTATTTTTAAAATTGGATAAGTCGAAGATAGCATCATGGCAAGTGGTCCTAGTGAGAAAATAATAATAACAGGTAAGACAATAATCGATGCCTCCATTGTCGATTTAGCAAATAAGCCGCATATAGTGCCTAATGCAATATAAAATACTGTTGAGAGCACTAATGCAAGAGCAATAAGTAGTAGATTAGCGGGCTCGTAGCCTACAAGAAAGGCTGTTAAGGCTACAACAATAATTGTTAAGATAAATGTAAATAAGCTTTTGCCAATTAATATATCACCAAGTGAAGCAGGTGAAAGCATTAAACTACGCAGTGTATTTTTTTCCTTTTCCTCAGCAATTAAGCAGCATTGTACATAGGCTGTTACAACTGCAAAGGTCATATTTATTGGCAGAAAAAGAGTGTCCATTGTATGAGCACCAGTTTTATTGTAGATAAAAGCTAATATTAATGGCAGCAACACCATTAGGGATACAGCATAATTACGTGAAAATTCCTTATAATCCTTTTTAAAGATTGCTTGAATGCGTGTCATTGAAATATTCATACTAAATCACTCCCTGTTATTTGCATAAAAATCTCACCTAATGTTGGCTCATTTGTATAGATACGAGCAACTTCATTCGCTTGCATCCATTGATAGAGCTTCTCTGCGTCCTGCCCACCATTTTGAATCACCTGCTGTCCACCATTTTTGAGCTCTACTGTAATGGAGTCGTCTCCGAATTCTTGTTTTAAATCCTTTGGTGTGCCAATCGCTTGGATTTTGCCATTATGCAGGAAGGCTACACGATCACAAAGTATTTCAGCCTCACTCATATCATGTGTTGTTAAGAAAATCGTTGTCCCCATATCATTTAATTTGCGCAAGCCATTATAAATATGCTGTGTATTCACAGGATCAAGGGCAGAGGTAGGTTCATCTAAAAATAATAATTCAGGCTTATGCATAATAGCACGAGCAAGGGTAACACGTTGAATCATGCCCTTTGAAAGCTGGCTAACCTTCTTTTTACGCTCCGTATATAAGTTGACAAAGTCTAAAGCCTCTTTAATTGCAGTTGCTGGTAGTTGGTATAGTTCACAATAAAGCTGCAAGTTTTCTTCAATTGATAGGCGTGTATATAAACCACTATTATCCGATAAAATACCAACACGTTGACGGTTTTGCTGTTGCTTCATATTTTCAGCAGGTTGTCCGAAAAGTGAAATATTTCCAGATGTTTTAACTATTTGAGCAGTTAAAATTTTAATAGTAGTTGTTTTTCCAGAGCCACTTGGTCCAAGAAAGCCAAATATTTCTCCTTTTTGAATAGCGAAGGAAACATCTTGTAATGCTGCTTCTTTCTGAAATGTTTTTTTCAAATGCTGTACACTGACTACTGTATTCATCTATAAGCCTCCTAGTTATTGTTGATGTCTACACTATAAACAATAAAGAGGTGCTATACAGTAAATTTTAGGTGAAAGGCAGAAAATTGACCTTCAATGGAACAATAGTTAAGGTGACAGGAGTCGTTTATTTCCTGGGAAATCTACTAAATTCCGAGTATTTCTTTTAAATCTGCCAGTTTATTTTTCGACAATGGTACAACCATCTTTTCAGTACTGTTCAATGCTAGACTATAGCTATTGCGTGTCCAAGTAATAATTTCTCGAACTTTTTGTAGGTTCACAATATAAGAACGATGGCTTCTAAAAAAGCCAAATGGTGTCAATTTTTGCTCTAATTCATTTAGAGATAAAGTACATGGATATGCCTCTCCCGCAACATACACCAAAACAACTCCCTCAACACTTTCAATATAATCAATTTCAGGTGGGTTAAATAAAATAATTTTATCGTTTTTCTTTGTAGGGATTTTATCTAAGCGAATAGGTGTATGCTCAGGAGATGGAGGAGTTTGCACATTATTATCCTCCTTTACATCCAATACATGTAAACCTGTTGTATCTAGTCGATAAATATCGCTACACGACATCATTAAGTCCTCCAAGTTATTTGACAGTAAAATAATAAATTTCTGTTGGCTATCAAGAGCAGTAAGCAATTGAAGAACTTGTTGTTTTGAAAATTCATCTAAGTTTTGAAAGGGCTCTTCAATAATTTGTATGGATGCCTCACTGAGATATGCTTGAAGCAGCTTTAATCGCTGCTTTTCGCCATTTGATAACTTACTTATTCTCACATTCTTTTGGTCAATTAAAGACAGGATTTTCAATAAATTATCCCTGCTATAAGAAGCCATGAAAAGCTTTAGGGAGAACTGTACATACTCGTTAACTGTAAGGCGTTCGTATAAAGCACTTTCACGGCTCAATGTATATGTAGTGGTTTGTTTCTCAAACCACTGCATCAATGTATGGATTTTTGTCACATCTGTATATATACCTATAACTGTTCCTTGTTGTATGGGTAATTGAAAGCTAGGATAAATAACATTTCCCACTTCAATATAAGGGTCTATGATTAAGAATGATTGTGGATTCAAAATGGTAGCCTCCAGAAGTTTTATAAGAAATTTTTAATACATCTCTGTGCGGCTAGGGCACTTTCCTGATGAAATGCAGGCTGATAATAATCGATAAATCCGTGTTCGCCAGCAAATTGTACGCTTTGTACAAAAGGTATATGATCAAGCTTCTGTTTTATAGCATGAATATCAAAGCTTTTTTCAAGGCTTGGTAATAAAACGAGAGTAGGGCAACTTGGCTTTACATCTAAATATTGTCGGATTCGAGAACCATAGACACAAATAACACGATGTAAAGGTAATATAGAAAGTCGCCAAGCGAGTGTAGCACCTATGCTAAAGCCAATGACAATAACCTCCTGATATTGTTGAATGGCTATCATTAGCTGCTTTGTTAATGTTTCTAAAGGTGCATCAAAGCCAACCTCATTCATGAAATAGGCATAAGCCTCTTCTTCCTGTGCATAGGAGAAAATTTTATTATTTGGATAAAGTGCTATGCAGTCGATATCTGTATTTGGCTCTTGAAAAATAAGAGCTTGATCTTTTATAAAAGCATTGACACCATATATTTCATGTAAAATAAATAATTTTCTATCCATTATTTTACCCCTTTGTTGTTTCCAATAGTGTAACAAAAAGTAATAGCAACGTATATTTTTACCGCCAAATTAGAAATTTAAAAATAACTTTAAAGAAACTATACTTATGGAAATTGAATAGTATATCTATCGCAACCTTCATCAAATAAATATGTATAAAAAACTTAGAGGTTTAGCGGTAAATACTTATTTTATGATATATTGAAATAACTTTACTGGATTTTTTATATTTCACTAAATTCCCATTAATCAAAAAATAAAATGTTAAAAATCAACGCTTCTTTTAAAAAATAATTTTGACTTTTTTGAAAGAATAGTATAAAAATTATTTTATATTTTTAAAGGAGGGTGTTGGAAATGAAATACCAATCAGTCAAGGTAAACGGGAGTCCATTGCATTTTGCAGATTATCCAGGTGAAAAAGGAACAATTATAGCGGCACATGGCTTAACTGGAAATCATCTGCAAATGCATTATTATGCAGAGTTATTAAAGGGTGAGTATCGTTTTATTTCTGTTGATTTAAAGGGTAGAGGTCATAGTGCGGCTGCTTCAGAAAATACAGGAATAGCGTTACATACAGAGGATATTCTAGCGCTAATAGATGTATTAAACATTGAACAGCCAATTTTAATGGGTTATTCGATGGGAGCATTTATTATGGCGAACGTTGCCAGTAAACACAGTGACGTGAAAGGCGTAATATTGCTTGATGGTGCAGCAACTTGTACAGAGCACCAGCGTCAAATTGTCGAGCCCTCACTTGGTCGGATTAGTAAGCATTATGAGACAGCTGAGGCTTATATCGAGGAAATTAAAGCCATTTATAGTCGTCTTGGTGTTACATGGACAGAGCATTTAGAACAGGTAGGGCGTTATGAAATTGTAGAAAAGGATGGATATTGGGAAAATAAATGTGATGAGGATAGAATCCGTCAAGATTTCCAAAGCTTTTATGACTATAAGCCAGAAGAGGTTTTTTCAAACGTGGCATGTCCTGTATTATTGATTCACTCAACAGGTAGTATTGGAACGATGCCTGCTTTATTTTTAGCAGAATCATATCGTGAGACACAGCAATATGCTAGGGATATTTGGAAGTTGACTTCTGATAGCAATCATTACACATTAGTTTTTGAAGAAAGAAAAGATGTTAATCCAGCAATCCAGCGTTTTTTAGAGAATTTATAAAAAATAGTTGCAGTTTTTTTAATTTTATGTAATTAATTAAATAACAACATAAGTTGCCTATTAAGCAGTTATAGAAAAAAGACCTTTTTCTATTTTCCCTGCTTGACTGTTGGCTACACTTTTTCTAAAAGTACGGTAATGCTGTGCTTTAGGAAGAGTGTGGCCTTTTTTATGTGAATTTTTCAATAAGGGAGTTGTAGATGGTGACGGGATTGGAATATTTTAAAAAGGTTTATGATGTTGTACCAGGATGGGTGCAAAAAATGCATGATTATAACCCAGCAATGCTCGATCATTATACCGCGCTTAGAGGAGCTGCAATGGCACCAGGTGTACTATCCGTGAAGGACAAGGATATTTTGCTGGTTGGTATGAATGCAGCTAGACATTATGCACGTAGCATGGTGTATCACACGAAAGGTGCTATAGACGGTGGTGCAGCATTGGAAGAGCTGATCGAATATTTACTTGTTGCATTCAACTATGGAGGAGAAAAAGCATTGCAAATCGGATTGCAGTCATTTGATTATGCATTAGAGCTTACGAATACGAATGCTGAAAAAATTTCACATGACGCGTCTGCGAGAGAGATTGTGCATTACTATAGTTCGTTTGCAAAAGGCGATAAAAGTAAGGCCTATTTTGAGAAATTAAGTGCTCTTTTAGTGAGTAAGGATGAAAACGCTTTAAGACAGCATTTATTAGACGGTAATTGTGTATCCACACAGATGAAATACATCTTAATGACAGGTATTTACACCACGGTACTGAAAAATGCAGAAACGGGCTATTGGGCACAACAAGCCCGTGAAGTAGGGGTAGAAGAAGCAAAATTGGCAGAGTTGGGCTATATTTGCCTACTAACTGCAGGAATCCCAGCATGGTTTGAAATTAGTGATGCGTTGATAGAAAAATAATGGAGTGAAGTAAATGAAAGTTTATGATTCGGCAGAGCAAGCTTTATCTTGTGTAGCAAGTGGACAGACGATTATGGTTGGTGGATTTGGCTTGGTAGGTGGTCCTCTAACATTGATTGATGCGTTAGTAGAAGTAGATATCAACAATTTAACAATTATTAGTAATAATTTAGGTGAGCAGGGCAAAGGGCTTGGAAAATTATTAGCGCAAAAGAAAGTGAAAAAGGCGATTGGCTCTTACTTTACGGGCAACCGAGATGTTGGCGAGGCATTTCAACGAGGTGAAATTGCCATTGATTTATTGCCGCAAGGTACTCTAGCTGAATCCATTCGGGCTGGCGGTGCAGGGATTGGTGGCTATTATACAAAAACCTCTGTAGGCACAGATTTAGCAAAAGGCAAGGAAACAAAAATCATTGATGGTGAGGAATATGTTTTTGAGAAGGCTTTAAAAGCAGATGTTGCCATTATCCGTGCACATAAGGCGGACAAGCTTGGTAATTTAGTGTATTACAAAACAGCTCGTAATTTTAATCCTCTTATGGCAACGGCAGCTAAAGTGGTTATTGTCGAAGTGGATGAGATTGTTGAAGCAGGTGAATTGGCAAGTGATGCGATTATCACACCGCATTTATTTGTTGACCGTGTTGTCATTGCAAAAAAGGTTTTAACGAAAGAAGGTGTCGTAGAACATGGCTAGTACAATACAGGAGCTTATTGCCAAAAGGGCTGCAAAGGAAGTACAGGATGGGCAAATAATTAATTTAGGAATTGGTATTCCAACACTGGTAGCGAAGTATGTGGACAATGACAATGTTTATTTTCATACAGAGAACGGTATGCTCGGAGTGATAGGGGTCGATGAGGAGGATATTGATCCAAATGTAGTCAACGCAGGCAAGATGCCAGTAGGGGAAGCAATTGGTTCATCATTTTTCGATAGCGCACAATCATTTGGTATGATTCGTGGCGGTCATGTAGATGTTGCTATTTTGGGTGTACTTCAAGTAGATGAACAGGCACGTATCGCGAATTGGGCTGTCCCAGGTAAAAATATTATTGGTGTTGGCGGGGCAATGGATTTGTTGATTGGTGCTCAAAAGGTCATTGTGACGATGACCCATACAGCGAAAAATGGAAAAAGTAAAATTTTAAAGGATTGTACCTATCCTATAACATCTACACGGAGCGTTGATACGATTATTACAGAGCTAGCAGTTTTTAATTATGTGAACGGACAATTACATTTAGTTGAGTTAATGCCAGAAGCTACGTTAGCGCAGGTAGAGGCAAATACAGAAGCACATTTTGTCAATGCATTGGAACAGGAGGGACTCACATGAAAGAGGTCGTTATTGTAGATGGTATTCGTACAGCAATTGGTAAATTAGGTGGCTCTTTAAGAAATGAAACAGCAGATTTCCTTGGAGAAAAGGTGATTCGTGCATTACTGGAGCGAACAGCACTCGATTCAGCATTGATTGATGAGGTTATTTTGGGACAAGCCAAGCAAAGTGCTGACCAATCGAATGTGGCTCGCCTATCATTATTACGAGCTGAGCTACCTATTACAGTACCAGCTTATACCGTACATCGTCAATGTGGCTCAGGCTTACAAGCAATTAATAATGCAGCACAACAAATCGCACTTGGCTATAGTGACATTATGATTGCAGGTGGAACGGAATCAATGAGTACGGCACCTTATTATTTACGAAATGCACGTTATGGCTATGGTGTAGGCAATGCTGCTTTATTAGACCCTAATACAGAGAGTCAGCCAGGCTCTCAGCCGTTTGAGGTTTATGGTATTTCAACAATGGGGGAAACGGCAGAAAATTTAGCCGAGAAATACGCTATTTCTCGCGAGGAGCAAGATGCTTTTGCGCATAGAAGCCAAGAGCGTACAGCCTATGCTATACAACAGGGTTATTTTACGCAACAAATTGTACCGTATGAAGTAAAAAAGAGAAAAGCTGTAGAGAATTTTGCGATAGATGAGCATCCGTTTTTAACAAGTCAGGAAAAGCTAAGTACATTAAAGCCAGTTTTCCGTAAGGGGGGAACAGTGACAGCAGGAAATAGCAGTGGTCGCAATGATGGCGCTTCAGCATTGTTACTGATGTCAAAGGAAAAGGCATTAGCATTAGGCTATACACCAAAAGTAAAAATTCTTGCACAGGCAGCGGCAGGTGTTGATCCATCTATTATGGGGATTGGCCCAGTGCCAGCTACAATAAAAGCATTAAAGCAAGCAAACTTAACCATCGAAGATATTGATGTCATTGAATTGAATGAGGCATTTGCTGCACAGTCACTTGCTGTAATGAAGGAGCTTAATTTAGATAGTAACCGTGTCAATCCAAATGGTGGTGCCATTGCCATGGGTCATCCTATTGGTGCAACAGGCGCTATTTTAATGACAAAGCTTATTCACGAATTACAGCGTACAGGTAAACGCTATGGGCTCGTCACATTATGCATTGCAGGCGGGCTTGGTATTACAACGATTGTTGAAAACTGCCAATATTAAGTAAACACCGAGCGTGTTTGAACTCGGTGCTAGTAGGTTAATGATCTTTTTGTATTTTTTCTAGGTATCGCTTTTGTGCAGACTTTAATGCAACTGCAACGGAGCCGCTGGATGGAGCATAATAGTGCTCATCGACACGGGCAATTAAATCATCAATATTAGTTGTAAAATCAAAGCCAACCAGCATCCTTTTAAAGAAATCTTGTGCAAGCCCAGTGATAAAGGTGAACTCTGCATTAATGATTTTATGTGTTTCTTTATCAATCTCTAAAACAATACCAGCATGCTTGTACATTTCATACATGGACGTGCCTTGGGGTGCTTTGGCATAAGCAGTCACTAAAATACTCGTTAATTTTTGCAAGAAAATAACCTCCAAAATGTATAAATGATAATTCTATTTTATCATGTTTTACATGTGGCAGTGCATCTTACGAAAATTACCCAGTATAACAAATCAAGGGGGAATTAGTTTGGAAAAGTTAACAAATTTTTTCACGGAAATCATGAAGAGGTATTTACCAGATCCATTTGTATTTGCTATTGGACTTACGTTATTAACCTTTGTTTTGGCACTGTTAATTGAGGACATTAGCTTTATAGATTTAACAACTGCTTGGGGTGGCGGTTTTTGGGATTTATTAGCCTTTACAACACAGATGGCTGTTATTTTGGCAATGGGCTATGTATTAGCAACTGCACCTGTTACAGATCGATTATTAAATAGAATTGCTAGTATGGTGCATACGCCTAAAATGGCTATTATCGTTGCAACGCTTGTTGGTGGGATTGGTAGCTATTTGAACTGGGGCTTTGGTCTAGTAATCGGTGGTATTATTGCTAAAAAATTAGCATTACAGGTAAAGGGTGTTCACTATCCACTTATTATTGCAGCAGCGTATTCAGGATTTACGTTCTACGGCTTGGGTATATCAGCATCCATTCCGATTTTAATTTCAACACCAGGTCATTTCCTAGAAGACTCAATGGGCTTGATTACATTATCGGAAACAATTTTTAGTCTACCGATGATTTTAACGACAATTGTTCTTTTGATTACATTACCGTTATTTAATGCAATGCTGCATCCGAAAAATCCTGAGAATGTGATTGAAATTGATCCGGCATTATATGCAGATAAGCCAAAAACAACATCAAATATGTTAGAAGATAATACATTAGCAAACAAATTAAATAATAGCCGTATTTTAGCATATACAATTGGTGTGTTAGGGCTAATTTACATTGTGATTTATTTCACGCAAGGTAATTCATTAAACTTAAATATTTTAAACTTCGTCATTTTATTCATAGGTATTAT
The DNA here is from genome assembly GCF_038051955.1 of Lysinibacillus sp. FSL H8-0500. Lineage (NCBI taxonomy): Bacteria > Bacillati > Bacillota > Bacilli > Caryophanales > Bacillaceae > Lysinibacillus > Lysinibacillus sp. FSL H8-0500. The sequence goes on from NZ_CP150292.1 coordinate 455,425, forward strand.
TTTACTTGGTACACCAGCACGTTATATTGAGCATTTAGCAGATGGTATTAAAACTATTTCAGGGATTATTCTACAATTCCCGTTTTACGCAGGGATTATGGCAATTATGGCTGCCTCAGGTTTAGTAGATACAATTGCTAAGGTATTTGTTGATCTATCAAATGAACAAACTCTGCCATTTTGGGGGCTGATTAGTTCATTCTTTATTAACTTCTTTGCACCTTCAGCAGGTGGGCACTGGGCAGTCCAAGGACCTTTTATGATTGATGCAGCGAAAGAGTTAGGAACATCTTTAGCGGAAACATCCATGTCCGTTATGCTCGGTAATGCTTGGAATGATTTGGTGCAACCGTTTTGGATTTTACCAGCATTAGCATTGTCTCGCTTAAAGCTAAAAGATATTATGGGCTTCCTTGTTATGATTATGTTCTATGTGGGGATTATTTATATCATTGCTACTTTAGCTTGGTCTTATCTATTTTAAATAATTAGAAAGCCTTTGTAGATGGCAAAGGCTTTTTATACAAGGAGGCGTATGAATGTCCATGATGTATCAGGCTCTTTTAACAGAGGGAGCCTTAACCAAAAAGAATAAAACATTATTAACAGTAGGTTTATTTGCTGCAAGACGTGAAGAAAAACAAATGCTGTATTTTGTAGAGCAGGCAGTTGAAGCAGGAAATAGTGTTGCTGAAATTGCAGAGCTTATTGCCTCAGCAATTATTTCGAGAGGAATTCCTACTTGGTTATCAGGTATAGAGGCGATTACGTATGCCATAAACCTTTCTGGTGACAAGGTTTTACCTAAACAACAGGAGGGTGAAGCTATATTATTTTTCTCACAGCAAGAATGTATAGACTACTATCAATCAGAATTTGAAGTCTTACCAACTTGGATTCAATATTTAATTAATTATGCACCAGATACGTTATTGAAGTATAGTAATCTTCGGACGACTTCGCTACGTGATGGAGCGGTATCGCGATTGTTAAAGGAATTACTACTCTATGCTATTAATGTATGTGATGCTTATGATAAGGGAATTTCCATTCATAAAGCAAATGCTGCAATGCTTGGTGCAGATACTGCAATATTTGCAGAGATCAAGGCTTTATGTATATATGCAGTAGGCATCAAAGCTGTTTGGCATGATGCAGAGGGGGATTGACTTTATGCACAAGGTATTAATTATTGGTGGTGGCTTTATGGGCTCAGCTATAGCCAAATATTTGGCACAATATCATGTAAGTGTCCTTGTATATGAGCCTAATCAGGATAGGCTGCAACAGCTAAAGGAGCAGTCGGACTTATCCAATATTACGTTTATACAGCAGCTTGAAAAAATAGATGTAACCTATGTCATCGAAGCGGTTACGGAAAATCTTCAGGTTAAACAAAATTTATTTGAACAATTAGATTTAATATTTGATGAAAATGTCCTATTTTGCACGAATACCTCAAGCTATCTGATTAGTGACGTTGCTAAAAAGATGGTGCATAAGGAACGTTTAATTGGCACTCATTTCTTTTCGCCAGCCCATATAACTCCCTTGGTAGAGGTAATTCCTAGTCCCTATACATCCAAGGAAAAAGCAAATGAGGTTATGCAATTTTTACAGGATGTTGAGAAAAAGCCAGTGCTGTTAAAGCGAGAGATTGAGGGTTTTGTAGCAAACCGCTTACAAAGTGCGCTTGCGAGGGAGGCAATGTCGATCGTTGAGAAGGGGATTGTGACTGCTGAAGAGCTGGATTTTATTGCAAAAATGAGTTTAGGTGTTCGCTTAGCAGATACAGGACCATTGGAGCAGCGAGACATTAATGGGTTAGATACACATTTTGCGATTGTAAATTATGTCTATCCAACATTAGAGAACCGTACAACACCACTTGCGATCCATCAGGATAAAATAAATGCCAAGCATTTTGGTATGAAGTCTAATCAGGGTTTTTATGACTGGTCATCCATCGATAAACAACAATACTTAACACAAAAGGAAAAGACATTAATTGATATCATCAAACGAATAAAAAAAGATTAGGAGTTGACACGATATTATGGAATATCAGGCATTAGTGAAATGCTCTCCAAAGAAAAAGGATATTCAATTTACCACATATACAATTCCTACATTAAAAAGTAATGAATGCTTGCTAAAGGTCAATGCAGTTGGAATATGTGGCAGTGATCTGCATATGTATGATGGTCATGATGGCTATAGCTGGGTGAATTATCCACTCGTATTAGGGCATGAGGTAACGGGGGTAATTATTGCTACTGGCACAGATGTAGAGCAGTCTCTTGTTCAGAAAAGAGTAGTCATTAATCCATATAAAAGCTGTGGTATTTGTGATTTTTGTAAGCGAGGCGATACAAATTGCTGTGATTTTAATGATTATAAATTTATTAAAACACCTACTGAGGCATTGCGTTATGGATTCCGTGAGGCTGGTGGTATGGCTGAATATATGATTGTAGACAGCAATAATGTCATTATTATTGACGATGCGGTTACAGATGAGGTAGCCGCTATTTCTGAGGCATTAGCCGTAAGCTATACAGCCGTACTAAAGGTTCCTGATTATGTCAATAAATCTATTTTAATCGTTGGACCGGGACCAATCGGATTAGGTGCTGCGGCGATACTAGTTGGAGAGGGCAATCAAAAAATTCATATGCTCGGTATACCACAGGATCAAAGTCGCCTACAATTGGCACAGGATATAGGTGTACAAGCCGTATTCACCTCGACAAATGACCTGATTTACCCTCAATTTTCAGGCTATGATGCGATTATTGATTGTTCAGGGCATCCTTCAATTCCAAGTGAAGCCATTCGTTTACTAAAACGAGGTGGACAGCTTGTACTTGTAGGTATTAATGCAGCCAAATTTTCTGTACCAATGGACCAAATAGTGCGTGGAGAAATAATGATTAAAGGAAGTTATGGGATTACACCAACCAATTATAAGGCAGTGTTGCAAATGGCAGCAAATCCAGCCTATCCATTCCAGCAATTAGTTGCGCAAACTGTACCATTTCGTGAAAGTTTATATGGCTTTGAAAGCGCATTAAATAAAGTGAATGGAAAAGTAGTTATAGATTTTAAGGAGGAAATTTAAATGAAGATCATTGATTTAACTTTAGAAATTTTTGATGGCCTAGTCTCTTACACATCACATCCGCCAATTGCCATTCAACCTGAATCTACGTTTGAAAACTCAGGTCATCGTTATACAGTACCGTGTGAAGGATTTGAATCTCGCTTTTTACGTATGTCTGATCATAGTGGCACACATATTGATGCACCAATTCATTTTATTAGAGGTGGAGAGTCCACAGCAGAAATGGATTTAACTAAAACATATGGTCAAGCAGTACTACTGGATGTCTCCTCTGTAAAAGCACCTGATGAGCCAGTAACAGCAGATATGCTAACAAAGGCTGAGCAAAGACAAGGAATTAAGGTACAGCCAGATGATATTGTACTTGTAAGAACACGTACGGCACAATGGGGAGAGGATGGCTTTTTTACAGAGCATGCCTTTGCTACTTGTGCAGGAAATTGGTTACTGGAAAGGCAAGTAAAATGTATAGGTCTTGATTTAGCGAATATAGATGTCCATGATAATATGAAAAGAGAAGTACATTTAAAGCTGCTAAGTGCACCTATTTATATAGTAGAAAACCTAGTAAATCTTGAACAATTGCCTTTACATGAACGTTTTACATTTATGGCTTTGCCACTTAAATTAAAAAATGCAACAGCTTCCCCAGTAAGAGCAGTTGCATTTATTGCACCTAAATAAGTAAGATTATGGATATAATGATGAAGCTAACAGACAGTTGATAATGAAAGATTAATTAAGTAATCTTTATGCACTCAATAAATAAGAGCTTTACAATAAAATCTGTAAGGCACTGGAAAATGTAGCGAGGTTTAAAAATCTATATTTTTAATGAATTTTTTAAGAAGCTTAATTTTTTCAGTGCCCTCAGTTTTTTTATAGTGGGTGATACTCTTTTATATCTACCCCTGTGCTTTTGTCTCAACTAGCCAAAACCAGCTTATTTCCTCCATTCTGTATACCTTTAATACCTCACTAGTAGCTCCCCATGCGCTTATTTTTCAATGTCTAAAGCCTAACTTTCATTAGAATACTAGAAAATATAAGAATTTATTAATAATTTTGTTTGATAATGATTATCATTATCGTATAATGGCTATAGGAGGAGTTAAATAAGTACAGTGGTGAGAGCTATTGTTGAAATAAATACTAATACGATGAAGGGTGTGCTTAGCATTGTTAGAACAAGAATTATATGATGTAACGATAATTGGTGGAGGACCAGCCGGCTTATATGCAAGCTTTTACTGTGGTTTACGTGAAATGAAAACAAAGCTTATTGAATCACAGCCACAGCTTGGCGGGAAAATTCATGTGTACCCAGAAAAAATGATTTGGGATGTTGGCGGTGTAACGCCGATTTCAGGAGGCCAATTAATTAAGCAATTAGTGGAGCAAGCTTTAACATTTAACCCTTCTATTTATACAGATGAAAAAGTACTGTCCATTGCTAAAAATGAAGAAGGCATTTTTGTGATAACAGCCGAGTCAGGAAATATTCATTATTCCAAAACTGTTATTGTTGCGATCGGTGGTGGCATCCTGAATCCTCAAAAAATTGAGATTGAGGGCGCTGAACGCTTTGAAGTATCAAATTTAAATTACACAATTAAATCCTATGAAAAATTTAAGGATAAAGCGGTTATTATTTCTGGTGGCGGTAATACAGCAGTAGACTGGGCATTAGAGTTAACGGAGGTAGCATCCAAGGTCTATTTAACCTATCGAAAGGATACATTATCCGCACATGAGGCTCAAATTACCGAGCTAGCAAATAGTACAATTGAATGTCATTTTAACTCTGAAATTACTAAGCTCATTGCAGACGATCAAGCAGGCATGATAAAAGCGATATCTTTAACGAATCATGAAACAGGAACGGTAACAGAAATTCCAGTCGATGAGGTTGTTATCAGCCATGGCTATGTCCGTGATAAAGAGCTGTTAGATAATAGCCCGTTAGCCATTGAGCGCAAAAATGACTATTTCATTGCAGGTACGATTAATAGTGAATCATCCATCCCTGGTCTTTATGCCGCAGGAGATATTTTGCATCACGATGGCAAAATCCATTTAATTGCCGCAGCCTTCCATGATGCTCTTCACGCTGTAAATAGTGCGAAGAAGTATATTCAGCCTGACGCATCTGAGGGGGGCATTGTATCATCGCATAACGATATTTTCAAACAACGTAATCGCAAGCTATTACAGGAAAGCTTAAAATAAACTATAGTATAGCACCGAATGAAAAAATAACGTTCATTCGGTGTTTTTTTGTTAAAAGAACATAGCTTTCTCTTTTTTGGATAACCTAAGCTAGAAATAATAATATGAGGTGATGATTATGATCATCGAAAGGTCATCTGAATGGGAAGAAGGCTTTAATAATCGATTAAATCATCTTGAACAATGGCAGAGCTGGACATTATATAAGATGAGCTATGATACAGTGAAAATGAAATTGATTCCTGATTTTACAGGATTACAGGCAACAAAATATTTACCCAATTTAAAGCCGCTGAAGCACCAGCTCGAAGCGGCTGAAACGGTTATTGAACGCATGAATGGTAAAGCTATTCTAGCGGATGAGGTGGGTCTTGGTAAAACGATTGAAGCAGGCTTGATTTTAAAGGAGTATTTAATTCGAGGTCTTGTCAAAAGGGCATTAATTTTAGCACCAGCCTCTCTTATTAATCAGTGGATTGAAGAATTAAATAGTAAATTTCATATACCTGCTGTAGCTTATAAAAAAAATTGTCCAATCGAGCGTTATGATGTATTAATTATGAGTATGGATACCGCCAAAAAGAGCCCCCATAAAGAACGTATTTATGAGCAGGAATATGACATGATTATTATTGATGAGGCACATAAATTAAAAAATAATAAAACGCAAATTTATGAATTTGTACAAGGATTAAAGAAAAAGTTTTGCCTATTATTAACGGCTACACCTATTCAAAATGATGTCTTTGAATTATATTATTTAATTTCTTTATTAAAGCCTGGTCATTTAGGGAATTATGATACATTCCAATCCGCCTTCTCAGCTAGTAAACATCATTTAGAACATGATGATTATTTAAAAGAATTGGTCAATCAGGTAATGGTAAGAAATCGGCGGGAGGATACAGGGATTGAATGGACAAAGCGCTGTGTCCAAATTGTGCCAATTACATTTACAGATGAAGAAAGAGAAGTTTACGATATACTTGGAGCTCTCGAAGGTGCAGGTTCATTTTCACTAATTACCCTTCAAAAGGAAATGTGTAGCAGTAAAGAAGCGACAGCTCTTACGCTTACAAATATGCTAGAAGAGCATGTACAACCCAAAGAAATTGAAGACATTTTAGCAAAATTACTGGCCTTGGAAGTGAATTCAAAGGCACAAAAAACGCTAGAAATTGTTAAACAAGCAAATGACAAGGTTATTATTTTTACAGAATATCGTGCTACGCAAATTTATTTGCAATGGTATTTACATGCTAATGGCATAACAAGTGTGCTGTTTAATGGTAAGTTTAATAAAAGTAAACGAGATTATATGAAGCATCTATTTAAAGAGAGAGCACAGGTGCTTATTGCAACAGAGGCAGGTGGAGAGGGGATAAACCTGCAATTTTGTCATCATGTGATTAATTATGATTTACCATGGAATCCGATGAAGCTAGAGCAACGTATTGGTCGTGTCCATCGTTTGGGACAGGAGCATGACGTCCATATCTATAATCTTGCGATTGAAAATACGATTGAAGAAAAAATCTTGGCATTACTTCATACAAAAATTGATGTATTCGAAAAAGTAGTTGGTGATTTAGACGCTATTTTAACAAACTTTAAAGAATCTGTATAAGATGAGGAGAACAAGCTATGTATCCGCAGCAGGTCCAGCATTATTTAAAGGAATTTTTCACGGAAAATAATTGTGCGATTTTAGGGGAAGAGGATCACTATTTAACCGTACAATTAACAGTAGATATTGATAAAAGAATTATGAATAGACCATTTTATTGGCAGTATATAGAGGCTACCAATAGTGAGCCAAATCCAGCACAAGTCACCTTTATTACCAATCAAGCTGCTATGGCTGGCAATTTATTTGGAGAAGCTATTCATTATGGTTCGCCACGTTTAAATCGATTATTTCAAGCAACAAGAGAGCTTGGTGCTTATGTTCAATTGTTTGAAAAGGTTGAACGTGATATGGGACAGGTGATTTTAACACCTTGGCTAGGTGTTAATTTTAAAGTTTCCTACTGCTGTGATCGTACAAAGGAAATGCTTTATTCATTTGGTATTAATTTATTGACAGGTGTTATCAAGGAGGATTTTCATGATATGATTTGTGCCTCTGAGTTTGATACGGAACCCGCAGAAAATGTATTTCATGTGCAATATATTATTAAGCCGATTCGAGCACTTGAAAGATTAAAAGCGACTATCGACAAAATAATTGAACAGGATGATCATTCATGGGCGATTGAAGCACAAAAGCGCTGGCAACGAGACCAACGTGTACTGGATTATTTCTATGAGGGTGTGGACGATAAACCTGAATGCTATGAAATTGAAAGAAAGGCGTTAGAGGAGCAATATGCATCTAAAATTAAAATAGAGATTATTAATGGGGGAATTTTTTACCTATTTTAAGCTAGGAGCTGCCTGTTATAAGAGCAGCTCCTTTTTATTATTAATGATCCTCCACCAAGCTTTGAAGCTGAGCTAATTTATTATTCCAGAATAAATCAAAGTAGTGGAGCCAGTCTTCAATTTCTTTTAAACGTTCTGTATGCAGTGTATAGATTTTTTCTCGACCCTTTTTTTGAGCAGAGACGAGCTGAGCCTGCTCTAATATTTTTAAATGCTTGACAATAGCAGTTCGGCTAATAGCAAAATGCTCAGCAATATTGGAGATAGGCCTATCACTTTTAGCAAGAAGCTGTAAAACATTGCGTCTTGTGGGATCAGCAATTGCTTGAAAAACATCGTATTGAACTGCTGCCTGTGCCATTAGACTTCCACAGCTTCTTTTAATTTTTGGTGAACAATCATTGTCCAGCCGCCATCCATATTTTTTCGTACAGCCTCAGCCGTTAAATTGGCTTTAGGAATCGTATGCGAAGCTTCCTTCCAACCGCCATGTGTTAAGGTAAATTCTGTTTGCTGACCTACTTGTTTTAGCCCAAACGTTACAAACCAGCCATCTTGATCCCAAGTAAAACGTAGAAAATGAGGTGCATCTACGCGCTCTACTTTACAAGATGATGGACCAAAAGGCGATTGTATCGTAAATTCATGACCTTCAATAGGCTGAAAATCATTTGGCATAAACCAGGTAGCAATCTTGTCAGCTGTTGCTACCGTTTCCCATACTTTTTCGATAGAGGCATTGAGCGTAATTGTTTTAACAATATTCTGCAATTGTTCAGTCATCTGGATAACTCCTTTATTTTAAAATATAACCATAAGGTGTTACAAACATATAACACCTTATGGTTATATGTCAATGGAAATAAATTAACCTCTTTTTGTTAGTGAATATGTATGCTACAATATTTTTTATAATTTTCTGATAGAGGGAGGGGAAATGATATGGTCAATCTATCTGTTTTCTTAATTATGTGCATTTTGCTGATTATTTTACCTGGTCCTGATACGGCAATTGCCACTAAAAACACAGTGACTGTAAGTAGAAAAGGAGGTTTGCAGACGATAATTGGCTGCTGCTGTGGCTTGTTAATTCATACATGTGCAGCTGTAATTGGGCTTTCTGCAATTATTGTAAAATCAGCCTATATATTCGCCATTTTAAAATATGTTGGTGCTATTTATTTATGTTATTTAGGGATAAAAACACTGTGGGCACTTCGAACAATTCGTACACAATCACCTGTTACACAGGATGAGGCGAATATAGACCATAAATATGCACAGCAATCTTGCTTTAAGCAAGGTTTTCTCACAAACATAACGAATCCAAAGGTTGCTGTATTTTTTCTAACATTTCTTCCTCAGTTTGTAGATGGCAAGAGCGATACCTTCCTACCTTTCCTAATGATGGGGCTAATGTATATCGCTTTAACAGCCTTATGGTTTGTGTTCTATGTATACCTTTTGGATAAAATTAGTGCCTTTATGAAAAAACCAACGACAAAGGCTGTTATTGAAGGATTGACAGGGGCAGTCCTGATCGGCTTTGGTATTAAGTTAGCATTTGAAAAGGCTCATTAAATCTGCAAAATTTCTAAATAGAAGCTTAAGCTGTCGGAAAAGACTTTATCTTACCAGACAGCTTTACTTTATGAAGGATTTTTTAATTGTTGCTTCGCTAACTTTTCATAAAATGTATGTGTCCGTAGCAATTCATCGTGTGTACCAACACCCGTGATAGAGCCGCTCTCTAACACAACGATTTGATCTGCTTCCAATACTGTTGAAAGACGATGAGCAATTACAAGGGTTGTACGATTCACCATTAATTTTTGCAATGCTTTTTGAACAAGCAACTCTGATTCGCTATCGAGATTAGAGGTATTCAAGATTCTCCATAAGCTCAAAAGTCTCAGGGTAAATAACCAAGGCTAAATCGAAGTATTGCTTTAGCAATGCTTGAACATATGGGCTTTCTGGATCCTGCCCATAAGCTGCTTTTAGCTCACTAAAAAGAGAGGTTATTTCATTGTTCAACTCCATATACTTTTCTTCAGGTAGATCAAACATTTTTTCAACGGCCTCTTTCGGAAGATAGTTTGTGAACCATTCCTTTTGTTCTTCTTCCTTATGAATATTGTGAATAAGGGACATAAATATAGTTGCGTCTATCGTATTTTGCTCCTCCATTATAAATAAAGCATGATCTAATGCACGAATAACCCGATTTAGATGGTCTCTTTTTTGTATCATCTCATGCCTTTGGAATTCTAATGACTCCTGTAAATCCCAATTTTGTAAATGAATCAGCTTGTGAATTTTTTCCAATGGGTAGCCTAAAAATTTAAGAGATACAATCTTTTGTAACTGCATAATATTGTCCTCTGTATAAAAGCGTCTGCCAGTTGGCGATATATAGAATGGCTTTAATAAATTTATTTCATCGTAATAGCGTAATGCTCGAATCGTCATCCCCGTTTTTTTAGCAAACTCCCCAATCGAATATTGTATGGACATTCTATGACCTCCTTGAACCTTATTAACTCCATTGTAAAAGCTAACGTAACGTGAGAAGCAAGGAGAAAAGTGGAAATTTTGAAAAAGGAGTAGAGGAGGAGGGAATTACAATAAAAACCTTCACGAACATACAGCTATCTGTATGTTCGTGAAGGTCTATTAGAAGAATAGAAGACCAAGGCTAATAATAATTCCCGTAAAAATTAAAATAAATAAACAGAAGCCCATAATATCCTTCGCTTTTAAGCCAGCAATAGCAAGAGCTGGTAAAGCCCAGAATGGCTGGATCATATTTGTCCACGCATCTCCCCATGCAATCGCCATCGCCGTTTTTGCATAATCTGCCCCAAGAGATGTAGCAGCATCTAGCATAATAGGGGCTTGCACTGCCCATTGCCCACCGCCAGAAGGTACAAAGAAATTAACAAGACCCGCTGCATAGAAAGAAAATAAGTAAAACGTATTTTCATTTGAAATATTTACAAACCACTCTGAAAATACAGCAGCTAACCCGGAAGCGGTCATCATTCCCATAATTCCTGCATAAAACGGAAACTGAAAGACAATGCCTGTGGTTGTTTTAATGGCATCCTGGGCAGCAGCAAGAAAACGTTGAGGTGTACCATGAAAAATAATACCTAGCACAATAAAGATTGTATTCACAACATTTAAGTCAAGCACAAAGCCTTTTGTTATAAAATGATGGCATAAATAACCAAGTCCAATTAAACCAATTAGAATCGTTAAAATATAGCTTCGCTCAGAACGGCTTGCAAAATTATTTTCAGGCTTTGGCAGCTCTGTTTTATCTTCCACTAGCAGAACAGGATCAACTTCCACCACATCTTTTTCCTTAGGCATCATCCAACGATTAAAGAAAGGTAAAGTTAAGACAATAACAATGACAATAAATAAGTTATACGTTGAAAAAAGCGTTATATTTGTAGGCACTACACCCATAATATCTGCAAATGGGTGTCCTTCGGTTGCAATAGATAGTGGAACAGAGCCAGCTAGACCGCCATGCCAAATTACAAAACCTGAGTAAGCACTTGCTATTAACAGACGATAGTCTACCTTTTTAACATAACGAGCAATTTCCTTTGCAAAGAGAGCGCCGATTACTAGTCCAAATCCCCAGTTAATCCAGCATGCAATTAGTGAAACAAAGGTCACAATAATAATAGCCATACTTGGTGTTTTTATTTTACTTGCTAATGTTGATAAAGCGCTTTTAAAAATAGGACTATTTGCTAAAATATGACCTGCTGCCAAGACAATGACCATCTGCATTGTAAATGATAGTAGGCCCCAGAAGCCATCTCCCCAATATGTCACCATATCGAGTGGGGAAGAATCCGTTAAAGTAACCCCTAATAATAACACTAATACTGTGAGTATAGTGACAAATATGTATGGGTCAGGTAAATATTTTTCCATAATAGCATTTGAAATTCTTGTTAAAGTTTTCATGATACAAATCCCCTTTCTTTTTCTGCCATCTCCTATTGATAATATTGCATAGAAAAATGGCTAAATAAAGAGAAAAATGGAACGAAGGACAACGAATAGAACTTAAAATAGAATAAGTTGTTTATAGATTATTTCAAATTTTATATGAACAAATATTGTTATAATAAATAATAAAGCCTTGTCATTACTATATTCGTCGCTATTATTTCAAGGCTAAAAATGAAAGAAAAGAAGTTATTACTCATCAATACATTTTGCATACTTTTTATAACAAATTAGAATAAGTAGGGAGATTTATATGGAATTACGGGATTTAAAAGCTTTTATGGCGGTGGTTGAACATGGGAGCTTTACCAAGGCTGCAAATGAATCATTTGTATCTCAGCCCTCATTAAGCAAAAGTATAAAAAAATTAGAGGACACATTACATGTTGAGCTATTAAACAGGTCTACACGTCATATAGAACTAACAGATGCAGGTAAAATTGTGTTTAAGCAGGGGCAAAAAATCATACGATCTGTGCAAGATTTACATATTTTATTGGATGATTTATTAAATATTACAACAGGCTCCATTAAGCTAGGAATTCCACCTTTAATTGGAACTTTATTTTTCCCAGAAATCGCTAGAAAATTCCACCAAACCTATCCAAATGTCCATTTAGAGCTTGTGGAGAGAGGAGCTAAGACAGTTGGATCACTTGTAGAAAATGGGGAAGTCGATATGGGAATTGTTGTATTGCCCACAGATGAAAGGAAGTTTTTAATTCACCCGTTTGTGGAGGATCAATTTTTTGTTTTTATCAATGAATCTCATCCACTGGCACAGCAAGATTCAATTCAGCTACAACAATTAAAAGATGAAACATTTATTCTTTTTGCAGAGGAATTTACGTTACATGATTATGTCATTAAATCATGTAAAAGTGTTGGATTTACACCAGTAGTAGGCTATAAAAGCTCCCAGTGGGATTTAATCGTAGAACTTGTATCCTCCAATTTAGGGATAACGTTGCTACCATATTCTATTGCAGCCAAGCAAACAAATGGCAATGTGAAAATTATTCCCCTTGATAATTTTAATATGCCTTGGCGTTTAGGCATTATCACGAAAAAAAATACCTATCAATCCTATGCTTTAAAGCAGCTACTCCAAATGATATGCATGAAGGAGGAAATTTGATTTATTCGTACTAGGAATAAATGATATTCGAATTAATTCCTTTACTTATAAATTCGTAATGAGGTAGAATTTTTCTTAATAAACGAGCAATTTTAGGGGGCTTTGAAATGGTGGATGGGAAAGTATGGAGTTCGTTTCAGGAAGCTGTGGCAGATATTAAGGATGGCGATACATTAGCGGTAGGAGGCTTTGGACTGTGTGGAATACCAGAAAAGTCTATTGCAGCGCTTGTGCAGCAGGGCACAAAGGATTTAACGGTGGTTAGCAATAACTGTGGGGTAGATGATTCGGGCTTAGGACTACTACTAGCAAATAAGCAAATAAAAAAAATGGTGGCATCCTATGTTGGTGAAAATAAAATTTTTGAGCAGCAATTTTTAAATGGTGAACTAGAGGTAGAATTAACACCTCAGGGCACACTTGCTGAACGTCTGCGCGCAGGGGGTGCAGGAATTCCAGGCTTCTATACGGCTACTGGGGTTGGCACACCGATTGCTGAAGGCAAAGAAGTTAAGGTGTTTGATGGGAAGGAATATATTTTAGAAGAAGGAATTGTTGCTGATTTTGCACTTGTAAAAGCATGGAAGGCGGATAAGCTAGGAAATTTAGTGTATAGAAAAACATCACGTAATTTTAATCCATTAGCTGCAATGTCTGGGAAAATTACGATTGCAGAGGTGGAGGAAATTGTAGAGGTAGGCGAGCTAGATCCAGACCATATTCATACACCAGGCGTTTTTGTACAGCGTGTATTAGTAGGTGAGCATTACGACAAGCGTATTGAGCGTTTAACGGTGACAAAGGGGGAAGCGTAATGGATACAAGACAAAAAATTGTGACGAGAGCAGTGAAGGAAATAAAAAGCGGTATGAATGTCAATTTAGGTATTGGTATCCCAACCCTTGTAGCCAATGCTATTCCAGCTAACTACAATGTGCTTTTACAATCTGAAAATGGACTACTTGGTATTGGCCCTTACCCAACGGAGGATATAGTAGACCCAGATTTAATTAATGCAGGGAAGGAAACCGTAACGGTAGTGCCAGGAGCCTCATTTTTTGATAGTGCTGAGTCCTTCGCTATGATTCGTGGTGGTCATATTGATCTTGCTATTTTAGGCGGGATGGAGGTATCTGAAGCAGGTGACCTTGCAAATTGGATGATTCCAGGGAAAATGGTTAAAGGAATGGGCGGTGCTATGGACCTTGTCGTGGGTGCTAAAAGGGTTATTGTTGTGATGGAGCATGTGAATAAAAATGGCGAATCGAAAATTAAAAAGCAATGTGAGCTACCATTAACAGGTAAAGGTGTTGTTCATCGTTTAATTACAGACCTAGCTGTATTTGATTTCACAGAAAAGGGTATGCAGCTTATCGAGCTAGCTGAGGGTGTTACGTTAGAGGAAGTTAAAAAGAAGACAGCAGCTTCGTTTAATGTAGCTTTAGCCCAGTAATAGGAAAAAGATGAGGCTCATCTAGCAAGCCTCATCTTTTTTAGTCATTAATCCTCTAAAGCCTCATCTTCATGATAATGAGTTGCTGCGGTTTCGACATTAATCTGTGAATAGTTGGCCCAATCCACTCTGTTATAGTCCTCTTCGCTAAAATAAATATTTAATAGCTCTGTCATTGTTTGATCACCATCAGGTTCAGTCAGTGGGGCATACCAAGTAATGGCTGGTGTTTTAACACTTTTAAGCTTTGATAATTCCGCAAAAATTTTAGCTGAATCCTTTAGCATTTGACTTTTTGAGCCCTCCGTTACGTCCGTATCCTGAATAGAGATCGTCACAATACCTTTAGATTCTTCCACAGAAAATTTATTTTTCACAATCGCACCAACAATATCTTCAACAGAAGTGTTTTCATCGACAGCTACCTCTGTTGGCTCTACCTTTTTTCCACAAGCTGTTAGCAATAATGAGATAGCGAGTAATAAATACATGAATTTTTTCAATAGCATAACCTCCCTTGTTACTCCATATATGGGCAAAAAGAAAGGGAATTATACAAGGAAAGAGGGGGAAAGAAAAAATGAATATTTATAAAGTCATTCTAATATTGCTTACCTAGAGCCATAATACGGAGGAAATAAGTAGGTTTATCTGAAATGGATTCATTATATTGAAATGATAATAATCCTATATTGATTAAATTAGTTGGAACGGATGAGGTCGTCTATCACTAATTATGATTGCTACCATAAAGCGCTATTATCACTTTAAACCTATTTAATAATTGTCTTTTATAAAAGGGGTAGATAGAAATTGAAAAAAGAGAATGTTAATTTAGCCAAACAATGACGTCATGAATTACAGTAACATCCAAAATGCTCAAAGTTGATGATTGATGATGGTTTACTGCAAAATCGGATAGTTGATGCGGCTTTCAGAATCCTCATTATGCCAGACCAACAAGCTGGAACTTTATCCGTTCATAAAGGTACAGTATCGCAGGCAATGGACACATATATTGTCAATATACAAGGCAACGGTGGTCATAGCTCACAGCCGCATAAAACAATTGATGTAAATATGATTATGGCACAGATTTATACAAGCCTGAATCTATTAATGACACGTGAAGTTGACTCAAGTCAAAGTGTTACATTGTCAATAGGTGCTATGGGCGGCGGTACGGCAACGAATATCATTTCAGATAAGGCAACTCTACAGGGAAATATGAGAAGCTATCATCAGGAAACACGAGATCATTTGTGAAAGCGTATTCCAGAGATGATTGATCATACTGTGAAAGCATGGCGTATTAAGCGGTTCAGAGGATTTTTCTTATATTTCTTTTAGGAACATGCAAAGAGAGGGCACCTGTCCACAATCCTCGTATGGAGCAACATGAGGATATTTTTAAATACGAGGCTGCTTTACATGCTAAAGTAGCTATTGAATGGTTAAAAAAACAGTATTGATAATAGAATAGGTGAATTTTTTAGGAACTCAGCAGGATTTTTCCATTGAGTTTTATTGTGCATGTTCTATTATAAAATTAATAGTGTAGGTTGGTGACAATAAATTACAAGTATAGGAGAGCTGGATATGTTGACATTAATTCAAAATGATAGAAAGTTTATAGAGATAGAAAAAGAAATTATGAATTCAAATAAGGAATATAATGCAATAGCCTATGATAAACAGATTCTTGATAAGGAGGACATTTTAGCAACATTTAAAGAAGCAGATGAATGGCGCATTGAGCGATACTTAGTAAAAAAAGATGAAGACTATATAGCCATTTTAGATTATGGCATGTCAAGCCCTCGCCATCAAAAGCCGTGGCTAAGTTTACTTGCTATACACCAAAAATATCAAGGCTTAGGATGGACTTACCCCTGTCAAGTAGACCGTTTTAAAAAGACTAAGCAGCCATCTGACGTCGATATTCTATCGGTGTCAGGTGGTTGAGTCGTTTTTGGAAGCGTTTATAGTTATAAAAGTAGATATACTGCTCAACAGATCGGATCATTTCCTCTTCAGAATGATCTTGTAAAAGAGACAAACATTTGCTTTTAAAGTGGGAGAAGAATGATTCAATGCAGGCATTATCGTGGCAATTACCTTTGCGGGAATGGCTGCCAATCATACCGAGGTGTTCAATTGTTTGATGATAGTTAAGGGATGTGTATTGAAAGCCTTGATCCGAGTGGATGATGCTTCAATACACATTTCTTTTTGTTGTTAACTCGCTTAACGTGTCCATCACCAGCTGTAAATCATTCCGTTTGCCTACTTGCTAAGCCACAATTTCGTTGTTGTCTAAATCTTGAATGGCAGACAGATAGAGAAAGCCTGTTTTTGTCGGTAAATACGTAATGTCTGTGACGAATATTTCATTCTCTGTACGGTCTTTAAATTGGCATTCTAACACATTGTCAAATGTACGGGATACTCGATTTTTCCACACGCGACGTTTCTTACGGATGATGGATTGGATGCCTAATTCGCTCATTAATCGATACACTTTTTTGTGATTCACCTTAAACCCTTTATCACGTAAAGTGATTTTTATGCGTGGATAGCCATACATTTTATTTGTTTGATGAATCGTTAAAATGTGTTCTTTTAAAAGGATATCATCCTGTTTCCGCAACGATACCTTGCCATTTTTCAACCACTTATAATAGCCGGAACGTTGGATTTTCGCCATTTCAGCCAGCCATGTAAACGGATAACGGTCCTTCATTTTTTCAATTATTTGATAACGATCTGGATAAGTGGGCATTCCTCCATTTACAGATTTGGATACTGCTTTTTTAAGTATTCTACCTGCGCCTTGTAGTAGTCACGTTCTTTTTCTATATCCTTGAAGTGAATCTGTTTGCCTTTTAACGGATTTTTACGCCTTTCGCCCCTGACCCTGAAGATGGAAGACGGTTAAACGCTTCAATCAATTCTACTTCTTTAAATTTTCTCACCTATACCTTTACTTGTGAAACATGACGAATCTCGTATTTTTCCGCAATCTTTTGCATACTTTCTTCTCCCGCCAAATAAGCCTGTACTACTTCTAATTTCAACTCATTTGAATACGTATTATTTTTTCTCGACATAGAAAAATCCCCTTAAAGTAAAATGTTATCTACAGCGTACTGTAGTTTTTTTAACATTGTCTACCTAAAGGGGATAATATCATTCTTGGTTTTTTTGCTTATTATTTTTTGATGCCCATGTATATAAAGAGATAAAGAAAATAGTTAATGTGGTTTTCGATATGTTTGCTCCAAAATTTATTTTGTCAAACTTAAAATAATCATATGCAACAAAAGTTAACAGTAAACCAAAGAAGCCAACTACAGCAAAGATAAATTTTCTAATATATATCGCATCCTTTAATAAAATTATATTAAAAACATTATAACAGGAAATAAATTTACATAAAAGGGTTTACTTTACTTTATATTTTCGGTAATATTATACATGTAAGTAAAAATACATAAAAGGGGGAAATAGGAAATGAAGTTTAGTAAGTATTTAGCATCTATTGTTGTTTCAGTATTAACTTTTACGTTGGTAATGAGCCCAATAGCACAAGTTGTTAAGGCAGAAGAAATTATTAAAGAGCAAGAAGAACAAGAAATTCAAGAATTCGCAGAGCAATTAAAATTTGTATGGGAAGAAGCATCTATTAAAGATGAAAGCGGAAAAATTATTGGTTTTGATATTGAGAAAATGGAAAATACATATGGCCAAAGTGAAGATCCAGAAGCTTTAGAAGCCATTGTTAATTTTAATTTAGAGAATGAAAAGACATCAAATGAAAACTTTAATAACTCCAAGGACGGTTTAATTGTAACTTACACTGCAGCTGTAGATAGATGCGTTGAAAAAGAAATTGGAAATTATTTTGGTTCATTTCTCGGGCCAGCAGCATGGACTGCAGTATTACAGCTAATGTATAAAGGTGATTATACTGAAGCAGCCAAAAAATTAATTAAACTTGGTATAAAAGGGAATGTGTTTGTAATAGCTGGTACACTAGGACATATCTTAGTAAGTTGTATCTATGAAGAAGAAGGTTGGACAGGAAAAACAAACAAGTAAAATTATTATTATTTGCATAAACTCAAAGCCCA
Source organism: Lysinibacillus sp. FSL H8-0500 (assembly GCF_038051955.1). NCBI lineage: Bacteria > Bacillati > Bacillota > Bacilli > Caryophanales > Bacillaceae > Lysinibacillus > Lysinibacillus sp. FSL H8-0500. Next base: position 473,961 of record NZ_CP150292.1, read on the forward strand.
AGTACTCATTAATTTGAGCCTGGGCATTTTTTTATTTTGGCTACTATCAGCTGCTTTTTTTCAGATAGTTGGCTAATTTACAGTGAATCTTTTCACAGAGTAACTATAGCTTTCAAATCTCATATTTTTAATTAAGTTATCTTTTCCTTACTCTTTTTTTCTTTTCAATTTTTGGATGTAATATAGAGTCATGGACACACTCGCGCTAAGTTAGTAAAATAACCTAAACGAGAGGACGTGTCCGACATGAGTCAAAAAAAGTATAATCAAGAGTTCAAACAAACCGTGGTGGAGCTTTATCGCTCTGGCACGCCGGTCAATCAACTATCAAGCGAATATGGTGTATCAGAAGTAACGATTTATAAATGGATTAAACTTCATTCTCCGATTGAAGGGACAAATGAGTGAACGGCAGCGGAAGTAGCTGCAATCCAAAAGGAAAACTTACGTCTGAAACAAGAGGTAGAAATCTTAAAAAAGGCTATGACCATATTCGCACAAAAATAGACGACCAAGAACTCATTGACCATATTGAAAAAGAAAGCGAGCATCAAGCTGTTCAGTTGATGTGTCATGTGTTAAAGATGCCAAAAAGTACGTAGTATCAATCGTTTCATAAGCAGCCAAACAGCTATCATGTCGCAAACGAAAAGTTTTTAGTACGCATTCGTGCCATCTACGCAGACAGTGGTGGACGCTACGGGGCACCAAAGTAAAGCAAGAAGGTTACACCGGCAGTATTGATCGCGTTCAGCGTATTATGAAACATGCAGGCATCCGTTCGAACATCGTAAAAAAGTACAAACCGACCTCATCTAGCGGTCACGTAGAAGAACGTGAAAATTTATTAGAGCAGGACTTCACAACCGAAACCATCAACAAAAAATGGGTGGGCGATATTACATATATCCATACCGTTCAAGATGGCTGGTGCTATTTGGCGTCGGTACAAGATTTACACACAAAAAAGATTGTCAGTTATAAATTCGGTCGCCGCCTGACGGTGGACCTCGTTTTAGACGCGCTTGAAAACGCCGTACAAGTACAACAGCCCGCACCAGGCTTGATTTTGCATACCGATTTAGGGAGGCAATATACGAGCGAGGATTTTCGTGAAAAGCTCGAGCAATATGAGATCACGCCTTCTGACAGTCGCAAAGGATGCCCGTATGATAATGCGTGCATCGAATCGTTCCATGCGACGTTGAAAAAAGAAGAGGTGTATCGTACGCGCTATGCCAATTTCGAAGCAGCTCGTATCGCGCTGTTCCGCTATATTGAAGGCTGGTACAATCGCAAGCGAATTCATGGCAGCATCGGTTATTTATCGCCAGAGGCCTTTGAAAAAGTCTGCCGTGCCCCAGCGTAAACATGGGTGATGGAAATCCCCACCCCAACATTTTTGTTTGGCAACATCCGTATCTTTTTCGCTCTACATCCCAAGTAGGCGGTCAAAGGCTCTTTTCACTTTGACGGGCTACTTGGGATGTGGAACAATCCATTCGGGATGTTGCCTCAAGAAAAAACTTAAGCAGAATGTGTCCAAAAACTTGACGTAGATCCATACCTTTAATTTTTTCTGTAATTAATTATTTTATGAACCAAAGTTCTGATAGCGATAAATTAATTATTGAAATTCAGGGACTAAAAGAAATATTAAAGTAATAAAGGTTGAAACAAAAAAAGCTACTCAATTCGAGAGCTTTTTTTGTTTATAAATTTTTGTGAAAAAAAACCGTTATGAATTTTATAACGGTTATCAATGATGGGGGTGCTAAATAGTGATTTCACTTTGTATTTTAGTATAGATAGGTGTGTATAAGTCAACATCTGCTTCAGTGGATAAAGATACAATTAAACTATACCGCATAGTGTTTTCTACTTTACCTAACCACTTTCTTTCTCTCCACCAACCAATAGCAGGGAATACACCAATTAAGTTGCTTGTAGCTAATTCAGCTGCAGTTCCTTCCCAAGTATCAGAGTGAATAGAACCTACATTTCTTTGTTGGCCTAATAACCAATTGACATTGCTGCTTGTTAATGTTTCTTCTTCATCTTCAGAAATTACAGCTTTATTAATACTTTTTAAAAACTCTTCTCTATTTCTAGAACCATTTAATTCGAAACGTAAGAGGCTAGAAGGATATCTATACTGATTCTTCCAACCCTTTTCACCAGGACCAGGTTCAATGAAATAAGATAAAGTCACCTTAAGCTTAACCTTAGTTTCACCTAAATCTAATAGTTGTTGTTTAGGCCAAGGAAGTTCATGAATATGCATTTCATTTGTTTTGGGTGGTTTACCTTTAACATTTATATAAGGCTGTAATTCAGTTTCAATTACCAAATTCACACTATTATCAACAGAATTTAAAGCCTGGCTTAAATTTGGTACCCCATAACCACAGCTTCTTAAGAGGTTTCCATAGTCTGTTTTATTGCCTGTGGTTAAAAACTGACTCTTCATTGCATCAGTCCACTCGGCAGAATGCACCATCAGAGCTCGTGCGGTTTCTGGCCATAACTGTGGGTATTTATTATAGATTTTAGCTGCCATCCAAGAGGCATGAGCCGTAGCTTCACTAGTTGCGTTTATATAGTGAAATTGTCGAGTAAAAATATCATGGTAAGTTGTTAAGGATGAAAAGTTTTCTTCTTCATAGAACTCTGTAGAATTTGTAATACCATTTCCACCTTCGAAAAGGATTTCAGGTTTGATTGGCCATTTTTTATCCCACATTAAAGATGTTTTAGAAGTAGGGGAAATCCCACCACTAGGTGCAATCGCTCTCATACCAGGTGCGCTTATTAATGATGGATCTGATTTAACGGTGTATGCCCCAATAGTTAGTGCGTTCCATGATTGCCCGGGATTTTCAACTGAAGATATTTTGTTCGAATCAATGTAACCACCCCAATCAGTAGTGGGAATATTTCCGGCCGATATTAACATTAATTTTTTTATACCATCTACAGCTCCAGATGTTATCTCATCTACAGCAGCAGACCAAGAAGATGGGCTGCCGTCATATGTATCTATTTCTGGAGAAGTAACAGCCATACAATTTACTCTAATTCTATTAGGGTGGTTGATAATTTGTTCGCTGATAACTTTACTAGTAATAGCACCATAAAGTTGAGGCTCATTTTCTCCTTCATCCGGAAGTATCTTAGATGATTCTAAAGTATGCGTAACAGAGTGAACATCTGAACTCTCCAATAACATTTTTACATCATCGTATAGCGCTATTCCGGCCATTAGTGTACCATGACCCATTTGATTGTTATCAAACTTGTCCCACTCCGGCTTGTAGGCCACCATGTCTACTTCTTCAATAAAGTCGGAGAGTAGATTATGTGTTCTACGTATTCCGGTATCTAGAATGTTAATTACAACTTGAGAATCAGTATCTTTTTGAATACGCTCTTTAGCATCATTTGTCCAATTAAGTTGATCTGTATTTTCTAAATCAAGGAAGAAAGTATTAGCTTCAGCTGCTCTTCTCATTTCAGCTATATAGGGGCTATGATATATCAAATTACTCAGATCGTTTTTATCTGCGTATACTAGTAATATTGTCCGCTCAGGAAAACGTAAAAATTCTGGAGATACTTCAAGGTCTAATAAAGCGGCAGTCTTTCTAAATTGATTTTCGATTTCAACACTGTCGTCGCTAAGCCATATTTCATACCACTTTTTTTCTGATTCGCTTAGCCATTGGACATGGTTTATAGGGAAAAATGACTCTACTAGCGCCAACTGTACATTTTCAATACTATCAATTAAGTTTTGATTTAAAGGATTACTAGTTTTTTCGGATACTTTTTCTAAATAATCGTTAGCTTTTTTTATAAAATAATGCTCTTTACCTTTTGGAACAAAAACAGTGGCATACTCTATTTCTTTTCCATCTATATTTCTATTGCGAACATTTAGTAATTTGATTTTTTGTTGTTTGTTTTCAAGACTTTTGATGGTAAGTGAAAAATTTGGGGTACTTTGAAATTCTAAATAAGTCCCAGTATGTATTGAAAGCGATGCAGCAGCTCTTTTATCTTTTCTTGAACTCTCCACCGCTTTCCAAATTTCATTTAATTTATTTGTAATATATTGACCGTGAGTTTTACGATCCCTAGACGGTAGTTCAGGTTTGCCGCCCCCAGATTTTTTTGAAGTGAAATTTAAGTTACTTTGAGTATTAAATAAAAATAAATTGTCGTGAGTTTGAACCATTCTTATTTCTCCCAAGTATATGTTTTAATTTTCTTCTCTATATTTTTTCTGATGATATCTTCAGTTACTTTGTCTGAATCATTTAAGATTGTTTCTTTAATAGAATCTTTACATACATTTACTAGTTCTGCATGATTTAAACCTTCAGATAGTTTTCCGACTCTAACTAAATCTATTTCTGGATTAAAAAATTGACCAAGCGTATTCTTAATCAGCTTTTTTCGTTGCGTTGCATCAGGTAGTTTATATACAATTACGTCATCAAACCTTCTGAAAATAGCTGAGTCGAGTAGTTGAGGGTTATTTGTCGCCCCGATAATAAATCCATTGTCATTAGATTCAATGTACTGTAAAAAAGAGTTGATGATCCTTCTGATTTCCCCAACGTCATTTTCGAAGTTTCGTTCACTAGCTATTGAATCGAACTCATCGAATAAGTAAACCGCTTCGAAATTAGCCATATAATCAAAAATTTTACTTAATTTCTGACTTGTTTCCCCTAGATACTTTGTCATTATTTTATCTGTGTGAATAATACACAAGGGGAGTTGTAACTCTGTAGCTAAAACTGATGCTGTCAAAGTTTTACCAGTACCAGGTTTCCCTGCTAAAAGAATTTTTCTTCGATTCATTAATCCGAATTGAGCTAATTTTGATCTATTCTCGTATTCCTTGATAACATTTATTAAATTATCCTTAACTTCTTTAGATACAACTAAATCAGCCAACCTATAGGTGCTATTACGGACTGTAATTAATCCCTCAAGTTCAGGATCAATATATTGAATTTTAGAAGAATTTTTCTTCCCTTTATCAATTAGACTTTTTAAATCACGTGCTAATGCTACATGTCCTTTTTGTGCTTCAGAAGCAGCTACTTGGATGAGTAGGGTGTCAAACCTTGCATCATCATTTTCGTAATGTGCCTTTACTAGTAATTTAAGTTGTTCAGCAGTTGCCATGCTTTTCACCTCCTAAACAAAATTTGTTAGTTATATTTTACCTTTTTAATGGGGGATTTACACCATGGAAGAATAAGATTTTTTGTAAAGATACAAGTTCCTTTTATTAACAATATGCTACTCTGATAACAATTGCCACTAGTATGCTACAAAAACATATCTATATACTTAAAGTAGCATCACTATAATAATAATAAAAATAAACTTCACAACGTTTAATTTTAAATTTTTGCACACGATTTGCACACGATAGAAAATCGCATAAAAAAATCACCCTCCAACAATAGAAGGGTGACTCACTTCAAAGCCATGTGGCTGTAAGAACAAATTAAAAAGCCGCGTATGCCGTAGTTATTATAGAAAGTTTTAAACCACCACTCCTCAAAGTGGGTGTTCGCAGAAGCCTTCCTGCTTATCCTCATGCACCGTAGTGTGAGGCCCGTCATTCCAACTCCAATAATAAAACTCCCTTTTACAGCTTAAAGGTTAAAACTTAATATTATACGAGCAATGCAGCCTTTATAGATATAATAAAACATGACCGCTCAACTTGCAAGTAAGAGGGTTTTAACAAATATGTCAATGGTTAGATGTACCAAAGCCGACAATTCTAGCATAGAAATATTTTCAAATAGGTACAGGAGCTTCATATTTTTTTCACAAACACGAACAACCTTTGCTTATTATGCCTAACTATGTAAAGATAAAGGCATATACAGGGATTATCTTGATTCAACGCTTGCCTCAATAGGCGGCGCGCGTTACGAGTATCTAAACGCTCAATAAATTAAGATAAAAGTCACGAATTTTGGAGAGATGCATTTAGCGTAAACTCGAAAAAATCCGGAGGCTATGATGCTAAGGTATAATTGAACAAGCAGCAAACATATAAAGGAGGAAGCAAAATGGCAGCTTATCCAAATTGTCCACAATGTCATTCTGAATATACGTATGAGGATGGGGTTAACTATGTGTGTCCAGAATGTGCACATGAGTGGAGCATGGAGGCAACTGAGCAAGAAGCAGATGCATTGATTGTCAAGGATGCAAATGGCAATCTGCTTGCTGATGGTGATTCAGTTACTGTTATTAAGGATTTAAAGGTAAAGGGCAGCTCATCCACATTAAAAATTGGCACAAAGGTGAAAAGTATTCGCCTGGTGGAAGGTGACCATAATATTGACTGTAAAATTGATGGCTTTGGTGCTATGAAATTAAAGTCAGAATTCGTGAAAAAAGCATAGCGATCATAAAAATGGCCGAGAATTGAGTAGCCCAGAGCAATAACCGCTACTCAAAATCGGCTCTTTTTATTTTTACAAAAAATTAGTAATGACTGTAACATTTAGCAGGGACATGCGTTTTACTGGTGAAGCAGCGAGCGAGGAGGATTGTATGGACAGACAGCGGAAAAATGAACTTGAGCAACTTTATAAAAAATATGCGAAATCATTGTATTATTTTCTGCTGAAAATGTCTGGATCAGTACATATAGCAGAAGATTTAGTGCAAGAAACCTTTATACGAGCTACGATATCGCTGTCATTTTACACAGAGGAGGATGTGAGAGCATGGTTATTTAAAGTAGCACGAAATACTTATTTGGATGAATGGCGTAAGCAAGCGAGGCGAAGGACAATACCATTTGCCCATTTATTTTGGAAAGATGAGCTGCTTAGTCCTTATGGGCTGCCAGAGGAAGCTATTGTGAAGCAGGAAAGCACAGAGGATGTCCAATTATTATTAAAATTCCTTCCTGAAAATTACAGGATGATATTATATTTACGCGAATATGAGCAATTTACTTATCGAGAGTTACAGGAGGCACTTGATATATCAGAGGGACAGGTGAAAATACTTTTACATCGTGCACGTAAGCGCCTGGCAGAGTTAGCTAAAAAGAATGGAGGTTTTCGAGATGACTGAGTGGTCGCAAGATATGGAAAAAAGAATTTTACGGAAATACCGTTTTACGTTAACGTTTCGTGTATTGCGTATATTGCTAATATGCGCTGTGATTTATGGTCTTTATCTTATAGGAGTGTCTATTATTTTCCAAAAAACACAGCCAGATCTTAAACATCTTTATAATTCATTAATCGTCCTAGAATGGCAACAGCCAAATATTAAAGGACAGTTTAACTCCAGATTACCTACAGAAATAACACCACTTTTGACACAAAAAATAAACTACCCTCTTGTGAAGCAAGTAGGGAAAGAAGATGTAGTTGTGGGCGAAATGCATATAGAAAAATCTATTTGGAATACAGCTTCCACGATGAGAATGGATTTAGCATCGGCAGAGGCGTTTGAGAGATTTAGCTTTAATTTACCTGTAGATCCTCAAACAGGGAAAGCAACCTCCTCTCAACTGAATCATAATGTTTGGAAGACACTCGAAAAAATACCTGAAGGAACGGTGGCAGAGCTGGCATTTTCTACATCAATATTTATGGAGCCTGTAGAACTGGTAAGAAAACTTGCTCCCTACGATATAAACATTGTTTGGATGCCTTTATATATGGGTGAATTAAAATCCTTTGATCCAGCTTTTCACAGTAGAGGTAGTGGTACGATTACAACTTATGATACCTTTGGGCTGTCAGCAGGATTGGAGGTTAGTGATGATTATTCGCATATCTGGATAGGGGAGAATTTTACGAACATTAAAAAAAGTCAGCATATTATGCTGGAAAATATGGAAAAATTATTGAACAATGAAAAACAAAGCTATATTGAAGATTTTCTTGGTGTAGCTCATTTGCAAGAGCGCTATGATTATTTAAAAACGAATGGTTTTCAGGTTTATGGGGCTGTGGTGACAGGGCCAACGAAGGAATTATTAAAGCTCAAAGACATTGAAGGAATTTCTAATGAAGTGCTTGGAGCTGTTGAGCTATGGAATTGGGATAATAGATAGTAATGAGTAGTTGTCTCGGCTTTGTGGAGACAACTACCTCCTTGTAACTCTACGCATCATAATAGCAAAAGCGGCCCCGATTAAGGCGAAATCGTATGTAAAAGAGCGATATAGCTTGCACCAACTAGCAATGTGCCGATTGCTGTGAGGGAGGAGGCAGTCGTATAAAGCCCATTATACAGATTATGAATAATAGCCCAAACAAATACAGGTACAGAGCTGATGATAACCACAATCCAACTATTTTTATAGAAAAGATAAGAAAGGCAACCGAAAATTGCATAGGAGATTACAAAGCCCTTTTGATTGCCGAGCAAGGATGAATTAAGGGCAAACATAAAAGCCAGCACAATAAATATAATATGAAAAAAAGCTAAGGTTCTTTTCATTGGTAAATCGTGGTGAGCGATGTGTTTTGAGCTAGCGAACTGCTGACATTGCTGGCAACTTGCTAAATGTTGCTCGACAAATGCCTTTGTTGGTGCTTGGAGCATTTGCTTTTGATAGAGTGGTAATAAATCTTTTATAATGGCGCATGTTTGTGACAAAACCTTTCCTCCCATCTCCTCCTAATTATACGACTTTTTATAAGAAAATAAAAAAAGCCTTCCGTGAATTTTTCTTTCATTCGGAAAACTTGTACATGCACCTTATTAGTTTGCTGTAAGCACTTCATTTGTTAATGCTTGAATATCAATATGCGTTTTTTCCTTGACAGCATCCTTTAAAATTTCAGTACGGAAATAACGGACTGTTGCTTCAAGCGGAATGGCTAAAAGCTTAGAGAGAGCTGATTGATACATATAAACAAATTCCTTATCTGTATTACCACGCTTTAATTCTGCAAAAGCCTCGTAAAATTGATCCAGCTTATCCGCGAATTCCAGCAGACGACCCTCTAACGTATCATCCTTACCTTCCTTCATACGTTCAAAGAAAATAGCCTGAAACTCTTGCGGAATTTCGTTGACAATGAATTTTTCCATCATCTTTTCTTCCACATGGGCTAGCATTTGCTTTAGCTCTGGACTTGCATGTTTTACAGGGGTCTTAATATCTCCAATAAATACTTCAGCAAAGTCATGGTTAATCGTTTTTTCATATAAGGATTTCCAATCAACCTCTGCTCCATGCATTTCCTCTAGTGTAGCGAAGAACATAGCATATTGGGAAACTTTCCAAGAGTGGGCTGCTACATTATGCTCTTCAAACTTGAAACGGCCAGGACAACGAATAATACGTTCTAAATCATTTAGACTTGTAAAAAATTGATGAATTCCTATAAAAATCACTCCTTTTTGTTCTATATGTGCATGTTACTATAATCTTTACCCTCTTTGTGTTGTTTTCAAACAATTTAACAATGTTTCAATCTATGTTTACAAAGGATTCACAAATGCCCATCAAGCAAGCTTTTGCTGGATGTTATAATGGTGGAGACTGCTTAAGAGGGGAGCCGAAATGATGTTTTCAATTTATACATTTCTTCTTTATATACATATTTTAAGTGCTGTCCTTTCGATTGGGCCTTTGTTTGTTATGCTAATGATTGTAAAAAAAATGCGTATAGCTCCCAATGCTGAAATGCCTCCCTATATAGAAGCCTTTCAGGGAGCTATTGCGATTGTTAAGCATTCAGGACATGTTCTTGTTATATCTGGTATTTTATTAATGTGGCATGCTGGTTATGCATGGAATACTTCCTGGGTTGTATTAACTTTTCTTGTGATGCTTGCTTCTATTGTATTTTTGGCGAGAGCCTTTAAGCCAACATTACGCACGTTCCATACACCAGTCTATCACCACCAACAATTTGTCTCGCTTTTACAGAGAAAGACATGGATGTATATTGTGTTATTGCTTATTATGCTATGGCTCATGGTAGCAAAGCCAATAATTTGGTAAAATCGCACCCCTTAGAGAGTGCGATTTTTTTTGCTTGAGAATCTATAAAAGAAAACTTTAAGTAGTTAGTATTATCTTTTTAGTTATTTAATTTTTCTAGGGAAAAGCATATGGGTGTTATATTAAGTTTTTTTTAAGTACTAAGGCGTATGATGATTGAATAAATATATATAGGTTTATGGGTTGAAATAAGGATAAGAATTAACGAAAAAATTATCTCAGGTGGGAGAAATAATTTATTGTGGGTAAATTCAAGTTAAAGTTATCGTTTCTTATTGTGGGTATGGCGATAATGGTGATGCTCGTCACATCTAGCGTCAGTATTTGGAGTAGCTATCGAAGCTTTTATGAAATTTCATCTATGACTGAAGACGATCTACAAAATCTAACAAAGAATACTTCTACTATGGAGCAAACAGCTAATAATAGTGTTGTTTCCTTTAGCTTATTTTTTAAAAAAAGTATTGTTCCAATCATTATACCTATAGCTATTATATTGGCGCTTGTGATAGGGTTTGCGCTCAAGATTGTCCAGCCCTTAAAAGTCCTCACAACAGCTATAGAACGAGGAGAAGGGGTCCAGAAGGTTGGGGCTTGGTATTATGAAGCACATCTATTGAAAAAAAACGTGCAAAATATGATGATTTGCTCAGAAAGTAAAATTAAGGATTTAACGAATCAATTGAATTTAGATGCGTTAACAGGTATCCCTAATCGTAGACAAATGGATCAAACTTTATATGAATTAATTATCAATAAAGTGCCCCATGCCATCATCTTAATTGATTTAGATAATTTTAAACATATAAATGATACATATGGTCATACTGTAGGGGATGAAGTACTAAAAGGCTTTGCCCATCATATGCAGGAGCGTACACAGGAGCAAGGTATGTGCTTTAGATATGGTGGAGAAGAATTTTTAATTATACTACCTTTAGGGACAATTGAGGATGCTGTAGAGTTAGCCGAAAATTTACGTATTAAACAAGCTTTACAAGAAACAGTCTGCGGTAAGCCCGTAACCATGTCTGCTGGCATAACAGCCTTTACACCTAACATCCAAAGTCCTAATCAATTAATAGAAATTGCCGATCATGCTTTGTATAAGGCAAAGCATTCAGGAAGAAATTGTATATGTGTAGTGAAAAATATGAGACAAATGATTATTAAATAACAGGGGGTTTTAAGCAAAAAGCATGCTATGTCATTGACTAGCATGCTTTTTGCTTGCCTTAAATCGAAATATCAATCATTGATCCTTTATAAGGATGAGGTGCTTGTTGCTGAGGCATGTCTTCTAACAATTCGAGAGCGGCAGATGTATTTGCATTTAGTGCACTCTGCATTACACTCATTTGGACAGTTTGTTGAAGCTCCAATAACTGTGTGGACATTAGTGAGTTCATTTCCATATTACATCCCTCCTTTTCTCTTTTATCGGTTAAAAATTTGAATAGCTAATATAAAATTTAATTCCTCTTAAAATCGCTCCAACAATATGATGGTTCCTCTAAAATCATTTAAATGGCTAAAAAAATCATCGAAATTGTATATTTTTCCGCTTTTATAGTAATAATTCCTAATATCAGGTAGATAATCCTGAGTTATCAATTTGTGAATTGGTTGCTGCTTGCATAATAGAATATTCAACTCTAGTGCGCTTGTAGCAGATTTGCAAAAAATAATAAAATGATGGAGGTATTACGCAATATGAAGAAAAAAACATTAGCTATAGCAGTAGCGTTGTCCTTTAGTTTCAGCCTGTATGCTAGTCCATCCTCAGCTGACGCTAAAATAATGGTGAATGTACCAGGCAGTATTTTATGGGCCATTCCGCAAATTTATAATCTATCGGTTGGTGAATTTCAACAATTAAACGAAATGGAGTCATTAGGGCTGTCCTTAGAACAAAAGGCACAGGAAGAAAAGACGGAACTAACAAATATGCCTGAGGGTCAGTATATGATTAAAAAAGGGGATACATTATTTTCTATAGCACGGACAAATAATGTGTCAGTAGATGAATTAAAAACATGGAATCATCTTGCCTCAGATTTAATTTACGCAGGTGAAAGCTTAGCTATCAAAGCTTCGGCAGCAAAGGCAAAGCCTAAGGCTGTTGAGCGACCTTCTACAAATTCTGTGACAGCAGCACAAACACAGCCTGTAAGTGTTCCAGCAAATAATGCTAGCCAAACATTTACGATGCGTGCTACTGCTTATACGGCATATTGTGAGGGCTGCTCTGGTATTACAGCAAATGGAACGGATATTCGCTCGAATCCAAACTTAAAGGTGATTGCAGTAGACCCACGTATAATTCCCTTGGGGACAAGGGTTTGGGTGGAAGGCTATGGTGAAGCAATAGCAGCGGATACAGGCGGCGCAATTAAGGGAAATAAAATTGATGTATTTATTCCAACAAAGGGACAAGCACTCGAATGGGGTGTTAAAACAGTAACAGTGAAAGTTTTAGATTAGGTGGGTGAGGGATTTCTTAAATGTGAAGAAATCCCTTTTATGTTGCATAAGTAAGGGTGAAGTTGGCAACCATCAGAAATAAAGGAGGTATTGTGAATGAAAAAATTAAGCTTAATCAGTCTTTCTTTATTAGTCTTTATTGGTGGCTGTAGTTTCTTTGATAAGAAGGAGAAGCAGGTGCCTGTAAATGCATCGCAACTAACAGCTACTGCAAAAGTTATTGGAGCTAATAATGAAAGTTACGGAAATGTCTACTTTCAGGAAGAGAGTAATGGCGTAATGCTGACGTTAGCGTTATCAGGTTTACCATCAGGTACACATGGTATTCATATTCATGAGGTAGGAAAGTGTGAGCCACCTAAATTTGAATCAGCAGGTGCGCATTTTAACCCAACCAATAAGGAGCATGGTAAGCTAAACCCGAAAGGCTACCACTTAGGCGATCTACCGAATTTGGAGATTGGTGAGGATGGGAATGTAGATTTAACCTTCTTAGCGGAAGGGCTTACTTTGCAAAAGGATCAAGCAAACTCATTATTAGATAGTGATGGTAGCAGCATTGTGATTCATGAATCAGCAGATGATTATAAAACAGACCCAGCAGGTAATTCAGGAGCAAGAATTGCTTGTGGTGTTATTCAATAAAATAAGAGATAAACTGTATCTGCAAGTTGTAGGATACAGTTTTTATTTTTATATATGATGAAATAGTGGTTTATTGTAGAAAAAAAGGGGTAATTAGACGAATAACGAATATTGTAAATTAGTAGGAATGAAGAAAGAAATATAATTATAAAAGACTAAATTTTCTATAAATGGATTGACATTATTATACTATATTTGATAATTTTAAGTAGATTCTTAATTCTAACCAAAGGGGGAAGGTTATTTATGAAGAAAAAGCAATTTAAATTATTGATGCTATTGAGTATCTTTGCGCTATTTATTTTAGCAGCATGTGGATCGGATAGTGGAAGTGAGCCGGAGAGCTCAGGTGGAGATGATTCTGCCTCATCTGATAAGCCGACGTCTGACATTAAATTTTTAAGCTTATTAACAGGTGGAACACAAGGGACTTACTATGCACTTGGTGGTACGTTTGCTGATTTAATTACAACAGAAACAGGTATTAAAACAACGGCTGAGGTATCACAAGCATCGGCTGCCAATATGACTGCTTTAAAAGAAAAAGATAAAGGTGAAATTGCATTTGTTCAAACAGATATTGCCTACTACGCTACTGAAGGAACGTTAATGTTTGAAGGAGATAAAATTGATACAATTGCAGCTTTAGGTGCGCTTTACCCTGAAACAATCCAATTAGTAACAACTGAAGCTTCAGGCATTAAAACGTATGCAGATTTAAAAGGGAAAAAGATATCTGTAGGTGCACCAGGTTCAGGTACTTATGCAAATGCCGAGCAATTGCTTGAAATCCATGGTTTAACAATGGATGATATCAAGGCTCAAAATTTAGACTTTGGTGAGTCAACAGATGGTTTACAATCAGGACAGATCGATGCAGCATTTATTACAGCAGGTACACCAACAGGAGCTGTTGAATCCTTAAATGCTACAACAAAAGTGAATATTATTGGTGTAGATGCTGGTAAAGCGGATGAGTTAATTGCTAAATACCCTTACTATGCGAAAGATACAGTAAAAGCAGGTACGTATGGTATTGCAAATGATGTAGAAACAGTTTCTGTGCTTGCAATGTTAGCAGTGAAAAAGGATTTACCAGAGGATGTTGTTTACTCAATGACAAAAGCTATTTATAATAATACAGATAAAATTTCTCATGCTAAGGGAGAGTTCATTAAAGCAGAAACAGGTTTAGATGGTATTAGCATTGATGTACATCCAGGGGCTCAAAAATACTTTGATGAGAAAAAATAATAGTAAAGCGATCTAAACATAAATGACGATTGTCTAAAACATAAAGAGGTTCGGGTTGCATAAAGCTTCGAGCCTCTTTCTTACTGCAAGTATAGATGAATAGCTTTTAAAGTGGGGTATGGATAAAATGCGACAGCGAACATTAATGATAGCGGTTTTATGTTGTTTTTGCCTAGGCATTGCCCTATTTCTTCCTCTTCAAAAGGTGTTTGTCTTTACAGAAACACGTACGGAACAGTCAAAACAGTGCTACATACCACTTACAACAGAGAAGAAATTTCAAATTAGATATACACATTCCATACATCAATCAGATGTGTTGGAAACTTATCAATATGTAGAGGGTAATCGTTTACAAATGTTAGAGATGGAGTATGAGGACTTAGCAATTGGTATGCCTGGCTATGCAGAAGAAAATCAAACACTAACCCAGCAAGACGGCAAGTATTTTCTACATTTTTATGATAAGGTAATTGATAATTTTACTATTTATATAGGGGATTTAGATTTAGAGCTTGTATTGATTTATCAAGATGTTGAATATAATTTAAAAGAAAATTTACAAAGGGGAAAATCCTATTTATTTCAAATTAAACGATTATCATTCTACGAACAGTGGAAAGGAGTTAGGATGAAATGACAGCAAAGGGAAAATCACAAAAAGAAGAAAAAGTAGAAGAGTTCGAACAAATTTCTGCTGAAGAGCAACAAGCCATACTTGAAAAATATGATATCGAATCAAATGTAAGAAATATATCAGGTATTATGAAACATGTTATTTTCTTTGGACTTTTAGCATTTTCATTATTCCAGCTTTATACAGCCATTTTTGGGCAATTTCCAGCTCAGATTCAACGTACGATCCATTTAGGATTTGGTTTAACACTTATTTTTCTATTGTTTCCTGCTCGTAAAAAGGCACCAAAGCATAAAATTGCATGGTTTGATTATTTATTAGCATTGGCTTCTATTGGGGTAGGCTCGTATTGGACGATGAATTATACAGAGCTTGTGAACCGCAATGGGTCTATAACACAATTAGATTTTATCTTCGGACTCGTAGCAATTGTGTTAGTATTGGAGGCTGCTCGACGTGCTGTGGGATTGCCTATTATGATTATTGCAATTGGCTTTTTAGTTTATGCATACTACGGCCCGTATTTCCCAGCTTTTATGGCACATAGAGGACAGGACTTAGAAAGCATTGTGAACCTAATGTATTTTACAACAGATGGTATATTTGGTACACCAATTAGTGTATCAGCCACATTTATTTTTGTATTTTTACTATTTGGAGCATTTCTTGTGAAAACAGGAGTAGGCCAATATTTTAATGATTTAGCAGTCTCACTAGCTGGTAAATTAATTGGTGGACCTGCAAAGGTAGCTGTGTTTTCCAGTGCGCTGCAAGGTACAATTTCAGGAAGCTCTGTAGCAAATGTAGTAACATCAGGATCTTATACAATTCCAATGATGAAAAAATTAGGCTATCGAAAGGAATTCGCAGGTGCAGTTGAAGCGGCAGCATCAACAGGTGGTCAACTTATGCCGCCAATTATGGGAGCAGCGGCATTTTTAATGGTCGAGTTTATTGGTCGCGGTATTACGTATTGGGATATTGCAAAGGCTGCCGCTATTCCAGCACTTCTATATTTTACAGGTATATGGATTATGACACACTTTGAAGCGAAACGAGTGGGCTTAAGTGGTCTGCGGGATGATCAAATGCCTAATAGAAAAGAAGTATTTAAGAAGATTTATCTTTTACTGCCGATTATCGCCATTGTAATATTGATGCTGACAGGAACACCAGTTATGCATGCCGCATTATATGGGATTGTTATTTCAATTGGTGTAACGATGTTTAACAAGGAAACACGTCTAAAACCTAGAGATGTGATTGATGCATTAGTAGAAGGTGCTCGTACTGCTCTAGGTGTTGTGGCAGCTACAGCATGTGCTGGAATTATTGTAGGTGTTGTTGTAAAGACAGGACTTGGCTTAAGTCTAGCTAACAGTTTAGTAGCTTTAGCTGGTGGTAGTATTATTTTGACATTAATTTTTGTCATGATTGCTTCTTTAATTCTTGGTATGGGAGCGCCTACTACGGCTAACTATGTTATTACATCAACAATTGCCGCACCTGCGATTGTCGCATTATTATCACCAAACACACCACAGGAATTAGTTCCAGTAGTTGTACTATTATCTGCTCATTTCTTTGTGTTCTACTTTGGGATTATTGCGGACATTACACCACCAGTCGCACTGGCAGCCTTTGCAGCTTCAGGTATTTCGGGTGGTGACCCGATTAAAACAGGTGTTAACTCAGCAAAGCTAGCCATTGCGGCATTTATTATTCCATATATGATTGTTTTTTCACCAGCTTTATTAATGATTGATACAACAATACCACAAATATTATGGGTAATATTTACGGCGATCACTGGAATGGTAGCAATTGGTGCAGGGGTGATTGGTTATTGGTATCGTAAACTATTTTGGTTTGAAAGAATCATCGTTATTGCTGCGGGACTATTACTTATTTATCCAGAGAAATTTTCCGATTGGACAGGTTTAGCCATCTTTATTGTGATGTTAATCATTCAATTTTTATCGCATAAAAAGGGCAATCATCATGATAATACGGATAATAAAACAGGTGTTCCAGTATCTTAAAAAACTAAATTTTTAATGTAAAATCTCCTATAAGCAACAGGATGAAATATTATTTCCATGTAATAATGAAATGCTTAAGCTGAAGAAAGAGAGGGCACAGGCAGAAAATTTTAGAATTTTAATGAAATTAATTAGTGCTTTTAGCTTATTTTTGTTGTAAAGTAAAATATAAATCTGCTCAATTTAGCAACTAAAATTGAGCAGATTTTTTTATGGGTTGAAGGGAAATAAATTTGAACAGTATATAGATTTATTTTTAATCTAATTATGAGATATGTTTGATATAAATAATGCATAATACGTATAAATCATTGCTTTTTATTAATTTCTTATTGTATAATTATTTTATCAGAAAATTCAATAAATTAAGGAGTGATTATAATGGGGAAATTATTAAACTCAAAATTTGAAACATACTTGATGGATCAGGAGTTCGACTTTCAAGATGAGGAAGAAAAACAGGAGGAACAAACAGCTAAAGTACATTATGAAGAGTATCCAGAGGGTTTTTTTACAAGTTTATAAGATTGACTGAAGGGGCTATGCTAAAAGTGGATCACTTTTAACATAGCCCTTTTATTATGGGATGACTAAATGGATGGTTAGAGGCATATCTATTGAATATAGTAAGTTTTTTTGATTAGATAGGTCTAAAGGTAGATATGTGTTTATTAAATAGATTCATGTATAATGAAAAACAAAAATGCGTATAGAGGTGTAGTGATGACAAACGTGTTAACAATAGAGGAGACCATTTATCAATGGTTTGATCATTTTCACAAATATCCAGAAGTAAGCTGGAAAGAGTTTGAGACAACGAAGAAGATTGCTTCGATATTGGATGAATTGAATGTAGGATATCGTTTATTTGGTGATGTTCCTGGACTACTTGCTGAAATCGGAACAGGCGATGAGATGGTGGCGGTACGCGCAGATATGGATGCATTGTGGCAAGAGGTGGATGGGGTATGGCAGGCGAATCATTCCTGTGGTCATGATGCGAATATCACAATGGTACTTGGTGCATTATTACTGCTGAAAGACCAACCATTACAGCATCGTGTACGTTTTATTTTCCAACCCGCCGAAGAGCTGGGGAATGGTGCATGTGCAGCCTATGACCATGGAGCGGTTGAAGGGGTTTCACATTTATTTGGTGTACATTTACGACCAATTGAAGAATTGCCACTTGGTAAGGTTTCACCAGCTATCCATCATGGTGCAGCCTACTTTTTAGAGGGAACCATTCAAGGGGTTGACGCGCACGGTGCCAGACCACATCAGGGGAAAAATGCAATTGATGTAATTATGGCTGTCCAACAAATGCTACATAGCATTCATCTATCACCGTTTGAACCGCATTCTGCAAAGCTAACAAAAATTATTGCAGATGGTGGTAGTACCAATATTATTCCTGGTAAGGCTAGTTTTTCAATGGACATTCGGGCACAACATAATCAGCAACTTGAATGGCTACGCAGTAAAATTGAAGCTGGTTTGAAATCAATCCAGCAACAATTTGATATAAATATGGGGTGGCAGTGGCTTGATTTTACACCAGGTGCTGAGGTTTCACCGATTGCTGCGAAAATGGCAAAGGATGCAATTATTGAAACATTAGGTGAGGAGCATCTAGCAGATGAAATAACTACACCAGGTAGTGATGATTTCCACTTCTATACAGTAAAAAAACCAGAGTTAAAAGCGGCAATGATTGGAATAGGGGCAAACTTATCACCAGGATTACATCATCCCAAGATGACCTTTGATCGGAGTGCCCTCATAGATGCTGCAAAAGTGCTTGCATGTGTATTAGAAAAAAAACCGGAATAAAAAATTTAAAAAAGCTATATGAAAAAATGTAACGTTTTTTCATATAGCTTTTTGTATGAACACTTTTAAAAATACATGGATATTCAAAGGTTTACTTGGTTTTTAAGTGCTGCTTGGAAGCGTTTTATTACGCTAAAATAGTGAAATTTGCTCGAGAAGCATAATTTTTTTGCGTTGACTTTTAATTTTTTGAATATTAAGCTAAAAAACGTAAAAAAATATTTGCGTCTTTAAAAATTTGAAATAGTGCTTGGTGCAAAAAGGGGATGAAAAGATGAAAAAAAATATCAATGCAGGTTGGGCACTGCTGACTTTTGCTATTATGATTATTGTAATGCTTATTACTGTAGTTGTTTTAGAGCAAAGTCCTCACGTACCTTTACTTGTCGGTACAACTGTAGCAGCAATTATTGCCAAATTACATGGTTATAAATGGTCAGAAATTGAAGAAATGATGTATAAAGGAATACGTCTTGCTTTACCTGCTATTGTTATTATTATTTTAGTAGGTTTAACAATTGGTGCATGGATCGGTGGCGGCGTTGTCGCAACGATGATTTTCTATGGCTTAAAGTTAATTTCTCCAGCATGGTTCTTAGTTACAATTATGGTGTTATGTTCAATCGTATCTTTAGCGATTGGTAGTTCATGGTCAACGATGGCGACAATTGGTGTCGCAGGTATGGGGATTGGCTTAAGCATGGGTATTCCAGCGGCAATGATTGCTGGTGCGGTTATTTCAGGCTCATACTTTGGGGATAAAATGTCACCGTTATCAGATACAACGAATTTAGCGGCAGGCCTAACAGGTACAGATTTATTTGATCATATTAAGCATATGCTTTATACAACAATTCCAGCATTGATTATTTCACTAGTTGTTTTTGCAATTATGGGTAGGAAATTTGCGGATGTTTCTATGCAATCAGAGGAAATTTTAACAACATTAAAGGTGATGGAGGACAGTTTTGTAATTTCTCCGTTGTTATTGCTTGTGCCAGTAGGCGTTATTGTACTGGTCGCTAAAAAAGTACCAGCGATTCCAGCATTAATCATTGGTATTGTAGCAGGCTTCTTATTACAAATCTTTGTACAGGGTGGTACAGCTACAAGTGCTGTACATGCATTGCAGGAAGGGTTTACAATTTCGACAGGTAATCATATGGTGGATGATTTATTTAACCGTGGTGGCTTAGATTCTATGATGTATACGGTTTCAATGACCATCGTTGCTATGACTTTTGGTGGTATTTTAGAGTATTCAGGCATGTTAAAAGCGCTGATGGATGTGATTGTGAAGTTTGCTAAATCTACAGGTAGTCTTATTGCTTCAACAATTGCGGCATGTGTAACAACAAATGCAACATGCTCTGAGCAATATATTTCAATTGTTGTTCCATCGCGTATGTTTGCAGATGCCTATCAAAAACGCGGACTTCATTCCAAAAATTTATCGCGTGCATTAGAGGATGGAGGCACATTAACTTCTGTATTCTTCCCTTGGAATACATGTGGTGTGTTTATTTTAGCAACTTTAGGTGTAGGTGCGATGGAATATGCACCATATGCTATTCTGAATTTTGTAGTGCCGATTATTTCAATTATTTATGGTTATATTGGATTTGCGATTGTGAAGCTAACACCTGAAGAAATCGCAGCTGCTGAAAAGCGTCAAAAGGAACAGGAAGCTGACCATATGATAACGGCTGATTAATTAGCTTAGAATTCTCGTAGACATCTATGCATCTACGAGAATTCTGCCTTTAATATGTAGCAAAGTTTAATTCATAAATGGTACGTGGACGGCCTTGCTGATGTGTCATTTCTTCACCCACAGCCTTAGCATAGCCTGTATCGACTAATTTCTTAATAATACGTTCAGTAGTGCGTCGTGTCACTTGTAAATATTCAGCAAGATTTTGTGCTGTAAATTGAGCCGATTGTCGTTCACGGCTAAAATTAATAATTTTAGAAATATTTAATGGACTTAGGCTTGTTAGCTTTGCCATTTGCAAAACATAAGGATCATCCGTTTTTAAAGATAATTTGCCTTCAGAATTTGGAAAAGGCCCTAATAAATTTTTATGTTCATCGAGAACATAAATTTCATAAGACTTTGTAAATGCTAGTGCATGTTGAGCATGTTGTGTGGCTTCTAAAATAGAGTGACCATAACCAAATGCTAGTTTAAAAGGCTGATTGATTTTCTGAATAAGCTTTTCCAAGTTGCCCTTTTCCAATGCTTTTTGTAAATGTCCAGCAGTTGTGTAAAGCTCAAAGGAGTGCGAGGCAGTTTGCTTATAGGTTGAAAAGGTGGACTTAGCAATATGATTGATAATCGTCGATTGAACGGAAGTGTCTTCAGGAATTTCTAACAAGCCAACAACTGCCTTAACGGATTCAGATTTGGTTAATAGTGATTTTGATTTGGTTTCCTCGAGACTTTGTATAATAGTATTCGTTGTATCTAACATGCGCATAGCAGGAATTTGCTGTTTTTGTAATTCATCGAAAACACTATGAATACTTGTAATAATAAAATCAATGCTTTTGGCATGCCATAAGGCTAGATGCTGGCATAAAATAGTTTCAATTGGCTCTGTAATGGAAATATGTTGAACATAGGGTCCTTCACCTTCATATTCTATTTCAGTTAAAACATTCTCAACAAATTTCGGATTCATCACATCAATTGAAATTCGGTGGATGGGTAGCGAGTGCTTAGCTACTAGTGATAATAAAGTTGTAGAAATAGCTGTTTCATCCTGCTTAAGATAATTCCAAGGTATTGGTAGTTCCGAAAGTAATGACTGGGCATATAAATAAGGTAGTGTTCCTCCAAGTAACAGAGCATCACAAGGTTTAATTTGTTTTAATAAGGCAGGTGCTTCAGCAGGATGATTGTACAAATAAAATTCTAATTGAATATCAGTTATATTTTGTGCGATACTAATAATACGTTGCATAAAGGCTTTAGAACAAATAATCGCTATTTTCGTAGACATGGGCATCGTTCCTTTTCTATTTTTTTAAGCAATTAGCGACATATTAACGACTAATAAAGTAATAAGGAGATAAATGATTATGAAAATCCAAAAAATAGATATTTTTGCTATCCATTTACCACTAATTGAACCATTTATTATTAGTTATGCTACATATGATACAATGCCTTCCATTATTTTAAAAGTGACAACTGATACAGGTATTGTTGGATATGGAGAAGCCGTTCCAGATGAGCATGTCACAGGTGAAACATGGGAAAGTACCTATGAGGTATTAAAAAATCATCTAGCGCCTGCCGTTATTAGAGAAAGCCCAATGGCATTTGAAAAGCTACATGATAAAATGAATACAATTGTCAAGGATGTACCAGCCGCAAAGGCAGCTATTGATATTGCTTGCTTCGATATTGCAGGGAAGGCATTAGGCGTGCCTGTATACCAGCTAGTAGGTGGACGCTATCATGAAAAATTCCCAATTACACATGTCTTAAGTATTGGAACACCTGAAGCTATGGCAGAGGAGGCGGCTAAGCGTGTAGAAATGGGCTACCGTTCATTTAAAATGAAGGTAGGAACAGAGGTAACGCGTGATGTTGCTCGTATTAAAGCAGTACGTGAACGTGTAGGGGAGGATATTGCGATTCGAGTTGATGTTAATCAAGGATGGGGCAACGCAGCCACTACATTACAGGGCTTACGCGTTATGAAAGACCTGAATATTGATTGGCTAGAGCAACCCGTTAATAGTGAAGATATTGATGGAATGGTTGAGATTAAATCAAAATCGGATGTAACATTGATGATTGATGAGGGGCTGCGTGGTGTACGTGAAATGCGTGAAATTATTACTAAACGTGCAGCCGATAAAGTAAATATTAAATTAATGAAGTGCGGGGGCATTTATCCTGCTATGAAGCTTGCTGTGATGGCTGAAATGGCAGGTATGGAATGTCAGGTTGGCTCCATGGTAGAGTCCTCTGTAGGTTCTGCTGCAGGCTTCCATGTAGCATTTTCAAAAAAGATTATGACGAGTGTTGAATTAACAGGACCACTTAAATTCTCAAAAGATGTGGGCAATCTACATTATGATGTACCATTTATTTGCTTAAATGAACAGCCTGGCTTAGGTGTAGATGTAGATGAAGCTGTAATTCAGGAATTATGTAAATTCTCAGCAGTTGTCACAGCCTAAGGGGGTAGTGTATGGAAAAGCTTTATACAGGGATGCTTGGTGAAACACCATTTTATGTTAGACAATTAGCACCTCAGCATTTACAGCAAATTGAGAGGCTACAGATGGAGGTTTATCAAGCATTAGCAGACCAAACGATTTTACAGCCATTAACGACGGAAGAATTTGACTATATTTTAAATGGCAATGGTATGATGATCGGCGCGTATGTAGGGGAGGAATTGATAGCCTTTCGTGCTTTATTAAATCCTCCTGTTGATGATGAGCATCTTGGATATGACTGTGGCATTGCAGAGCATGAGTTCCATCGGGTTTTATATCAGGAAATATCCAATGTTTCCCCGAAATATCGCGGTTATGGCTTACAGCAAACATTAGCAGCAGTGGTGATGAGCCATATTGATTTAGAGAAATACGATTATGTATGCTCAACCGTGAAGCCTTATAATATTCCAAGCTTAAAGGATAAATTTTCTCAAGGGCTTGTGATTAAAGGCTTAAAAATTAAATATGTCGATAAACTACGTTATATTTTCTATAAAGATTTACGTCAAAAGCAGCCTGTTTTTACAGATAAACAAACAGTATCAATGAGAGATCGAGCAGCCCAGCAACAGCTGCTAAAGCAAGGCTATTTAGGCACAGCTATGTTTGAAGAAAATAATGATTGGTTTGTTGTATATGAAAAATAAAGAACCTTATCCTTCACATTTCGTTTTAGTGAAGGATAAGGTTCTTATTTTTTCATTGGGCAAAAGCCACAAGCCATTAGACCAGGGATATCCTTGGAAAAACAGCATGATTTTCGTACAGGCACATTCACTAGATTTGTTGGGCTTTGATTGCCTGTATATTGAGACCACCAAGATTTATTGGAGAAGCGTGCCCATGTTTTAGGGTTTTCTAAGGCTTCGATATCCTCCATTGCTTGGTCAGCAAAACCAGGATTGGCTAGCAATACATGATAATGCCAAAGTAAATAACCAAAGAAGTTTTCCCAAATTGTTAGAGGGGAGATGGATGTGACCTTTCGAAGCTGTTGCACAATCACATGACCATCGTATAGAATTTTTTCAATCACAGCTTGCCGCTCATCTTCATCGACATAACGCCAATCATTGGGATTTGCAAACATGGCAACGGTAAAGCTATTAAACTCTTTTGCGGCATCAAAGCGCAATTCAATTGGCTTACCCTCCCACACCTCATCATAGGCAGCAAGCATATAAAATTGCATGGCAAAAAACATACCATAACGACGAGCAAAGTGAGAAATAGCTGCGGTCTCTGTTGCTGCATCTGTAATGCCCATCATCAGGTTTAAAAAATCAGGATGGTAAAAGTCCTTGTGTATATCAGCCAATGTAAATAAAGTCCGCTTTGGTTCAGTTGTATAAATACTATAAGAGTTTAGTTGTTGCACTTGATCCATCGTTAAAGCTGGCATGGTCATCCTCTTTTCTTTAAACTTCTCTTCCTTAATTATAAAGTAATCATTTTTGCTTCACAAATAGAATGCAATATAGTAAAATGCATTAAACACATAGGATATATATGAATTGAAATTAACTCTCTACATGATAGATAAAAAATTTTTTTAAGATTATTGTTGACAATTTAATTGATAATGATTATCATTATCGTATAAAGATTATTCCTCCTCTACAATACAGTGTAGAGAGGATGAACTTTAGCTACTTTTCTCCAGAAGTTTGCTAGTTCATGATTACGCTCCTAAAACCCCCCTCATTTTTTGGGAACGTGAAAATCTCTTGACGGCTCATCCATTTATAGGATAGAGTCGTCTTTTTTATATGAAAGGTTTAACGATAATCCTAAAAGGCTGAGCGATAAATCAGAAAAGCGGGGTGATCAACATAGAAACTTGCTTAATGAAAATTAAAAACAGCCCATTCGCATGGACTGTTATGAGGAAGTGGATTGTTGAGTCACACTTTTTTTCCCTAATATCATTGTATAGTAGCTATGCAGCAACATCCCGATAATGATAACACCGAGGCCTGCAAGTGCAATAGGACTTGGGAAGGCGATGCCGAGTAGTAATACCTCACCAATAATGACAAACAGTATTTCTGTCGATTGTGTGGCTTCCACAGCAGCTAGTTTACCTTGATGGTCTCTTACACGATCTGTTGCAATAAAAAATAAGATGGTTGCAATAACCCCTGAGCTAATTCCAACAAGTAAAGATTGGAACATCTGACTTATTGATGGAAGACCAACTGTTACCATGGCATAAAGAGCCATAATAATCCATGCTGGCATTGAAGCGATTGTCATACCAAGTACACGCTGAAAGGTATCAATACGTCCCCCGCAAATGTCCATCATTTTACGATTCCCAAGAGGGTAGGCAAAGGCAGCGATGATAACGGGTAAAATACCAAGCATTAAACTCCTAAATGAAGCAGATTGTGCCTGAGGTATTTGAATAAGTAAAATACCTACTAATATCACACATGAAATTAGTAGGGAGATTAACGGAATTTTTTGACGTATCTTTTTTCCAGCAATAACGGAAACAAAGAGGGGCGCTAATAATACCCCAGCAACAATTGTAAATTGCCATGTTCCCGATACAAGCCAGCCTGGGCCGAATGCCGCTGCAAATGTTAATGGTGCATAAAATAATACAAAGCCAACAAAGCTCCAAAGTAGCCATGCGATAGGTTGTGCTTTCATTTCCCCGGATAGCTGTGAAAAGCCTTTACGATAAAAGACAATAACCAGTAAAAAGGGGAGCATAAAGAAATATCGTAGCGATGCACTCCATAGCCAGCTTCCTCCCTGCATTTCCATTGCGTGATTTAAAATAAATGTAACAGCAAAGAACAGAGAAGCTAAAATGCCTAATGCAATTTCTCTCATAACGATCACCTCAATTGGAGTTGCATCTTACACTCCGTATGTAATTTTGAAAATTCAGTAATTAGTACTGAAAAAATGACGAAGAAAGGAAAAAACCTTTCTTCGTAATAAAATTATAGACTATTTTGCTTGCTGTTCAAAGAGCTGAACAATTTCAATAATTACTTGTGTTGCTTTTTCCATTGTTTCAGCAGACACATATTCAAATTTACCATGCATATTTTCGCCACCAGCAAAAATATTTGGTGTTGGTAAGCCCATATATGATAATTGGGAGCCATCTGTACCACCACGAATTGGTAGAGTATTTGGGATAATAGCCAATTTTTCCATTGCAGCACGAGCAATGTCAACAATTTCTTTCACAGGCTCAATTTTTTCACCCATATTATAGTATTGATCTTCTATTGTAATGCTTAAGGCATCCTCACCAAACTGTGCTTGGATTTTAGCTGCTGCATTAAGCATTAATTGCTTTTTCTCTTCAAATTTTTGGCGATCATGGTCACGTACGATGTAAGATAGCTCTGTATGCTCGATCGCTCCATTAAAGCTCATTAAATGAATAAATCCTTCATAGCCCTCTGTTTTTTCAGGAACGGCATCAGCAGGCATTTCATTTTGGAAGGCAATAGCCATTGTAATAGCATTTACCATTTTATTTTTTGCAGAGCCAGGGTGTACACTTGTGCCTTTTGTAACCACCTTGACACCAGCCGCATTAAAGCTCTCGTATTGCAGCTCACCAAGTGGTCCACCATCCATTGTGTAGGCATAGTCTGCTCCAAATGCAGCCACATCAAATTTATGTGGACCTCGGCCAATCTCCTCATCAGGAGTAAAGGCTACACGAATTTTGCCGTGTTTAATAGAAGGATTTTGGATCAGGTACTCCATTGCTGTCATAATTTCAGCAATACCTGCCTTATCATCTGCACCTAACAGGGTAGTACCATCTGTGGTAATTAGTGTTTGACCAACATAATTTTTTAGCTCTGGAAAATCGACTGGAGACATAACTAGGTTTTTATTTAACTGAATATCGCCACCATCGTAATTATCTAGGCGCTGCGGCTTTACATTTGTTCCTGTATAATCTGTCGCTGTATCCACATGGGCTAAGAAGCCAATCGTCGGCGCTTCTTTAGCTGTATTTGCCTCTAATGTAGCAAATAAATAGCCATTATCGTCTAATGTAATGTCTGTTAAGCCAATTTCAGCAAGCTCATCTTTTAAGACATGTAACAGATCAAATTGCTTTTGTGTGGAAGGCGTAGTCGCGCTTGTGAAGTCTGATTGTGTATCAATTTTTGCATAGCGAATTAATCGCTCAATTACTTGTTCTTTCATAAGTATGGCCTCCTAATGTGTATGTGTCATTATTGTATCACTTTACTTCGGTTTTCGGAATATTGAAGGGTGCTTAAAGCAATAAGTAACTGAGCGCTATAATAAGTCAGCATAATGATCTCATGAGAAAAAGGTAGTGGCATGATAAATTTATTAATAGCTAAATAAGAATCAGAAGCAATAAATAGCAGGGCGCCACTAGTGGCCAAGGTAGAACCAGTTTTAATAGATGACCACCCCATTATGAGAATCACCGAAATATAGGCAATCACTGCACTACCAAGTATTGTTTCACCTGTTGTAAAGACAGACCCAGCAATCCATATCGTCATACTAGCTCCATAAAGCAGTAATATAATTTTTCCCCAAGTAGGTACTTGTCGCCTATTAAAAGTGACGAATGCAAAAATATAAAAAATATGCCCAATGAGAAAGCTTGTTAGTCCAACTAAAAACCACTGTAGTGTATAATCGCCAATCATACAAAAAATAAGTCCTGCGATAATTAGTCGTCGATAGTTTTGAAGCGCAACTGCCCTTCCATAAATAGCTAATATAATAATCAATAGCATTGGTAACACTTTAAAAATCAGCGTTAAGCTTTCAGTAATAGAAGAATAACCAAAAATATAGTAAAGACTAAATAATACAATGAATGTGATCAAATATTTTTTTATCAAAATAGTTCGCTCCTTTCCTTTTGTTATAAAGATAAAGGCTATTCAATACAATTTATGTATGAAACTTTTTTCGCATGTAGCCGTAAATAAGTAGACAGAGAGTTAAAGAGAGGGTGAAATAAATGACTAAGCTGCTAATAGCTTCGGCTATTATTGCATTGATTGCGAGTGTGTTAGTCACGCCGCTTATTACAAAGAAACGAGAAGATGGAAAATCAAAAAAGATAATTGGCTACTTTTTTATCGGTGTTTTTGTACTAGGCTTTTTAGGGACAGGTATCACT
Organism: Lysinibacillus sp. FSL H8-0500; assembly: GCF_038051955.1. NCBI lineage: Bacteria > Bacillati > Bacillota > Bacilli > Caryophanales > Bacillaceae > Lysinibacillus > Lysinibacillus sp. FSL H8-0500. The sequence continues at coordinate 502,280 of NZ_CP150292.1, forward strand.
TTATATATAACAAAAATTGATGTAAACTGGCTTGTTTTTTGGCCTGCGATTATTTTATTAACATTTTTAGGTGCTCTGCTTGCTAGTGGGATTGAACGAAAAATAAAGGGCATTTTATTTTTAGCAAGTTTAGGTGTTGCTATATATGTATTATCGGCGCCTTTATGGAATGCTAATGAAAAGTTTGAGTCCTCAGAAATGAAGGAAGAAGTAGAGATCAAACCATTCGATGAAACGCAGACACCTGCAAGCGTTCCCCCGAAATTTGCGCGTAATAAAATGAAAAAGGCCTTTGGGCAAGTGCCAAACACTAGTTACTATGAGCTAGGGCGTCTTCAAATACAAAAGGTGAAGGGTGAATATGTCTATATTGCACCCGTTGAATTTTCAGGATTCTTTAAATGGATGAATGGCGATACAACGCCCGGTTACTTTATTATGAGTGCGACAGATTCGGCAGATAATCCTCGGTTTGTGAAGGAGGAAATGAAATATGTTCCTTCTGCGTACTTAAATGCGAATTTAGAGCGTCATATTCGCTTACAGCACCCATTCCTAATTTTTTATGGAGATGTTCAGCTTGAGGTGGATGATGAAGGAAAGCCGTATTATATTCGCTCATATGGTGAATTTATCTCAGCGCGTAATGGCTTTGATGTAAAAGGCATTGTCTTAGTTGACGCACTGACAGGGAAATCTGAAGTGGTTAAACTAGACGACATACCAGAATTTATTGATGGGGCTGTATCACCAGAGACAGTGAGCTTACAAAATAGTTATTTTGGTAATTATGTTCATGGATTTTGGAATAGCATGTTTGGGAAAAAGGATGTAAAGATTCCTTCTGATGAAGGAACAGAATCAAATGTTAGCCCAATTTTCGATGAGAAGGGTGATATGTATTACTTTACAGACTTTACAAGCCCAAAAGAGGGCGTAGACTCAATGCTGGGCTATTCTTTAACGAATGCACGAACAGGGAATGCAACATACTATACAGGAAACCAAGATTCAAGTTATATGGATTCTCAAGGTAATTTGCAAATTATTGAAAAGAAATTTATTGAGAAAAAATGGACTGGTGAAATGCCAGTGCTGTATAACTTCTACGGTGAAGCAAGCTGGTTAACAGCTGTATTGGATTCCAATGGCTTTTTACAAAATTATTTTATTGTATCAGCAGCAAATCCTGAAATTTCCGTTTATGCGACAACACCTAAAGAGGCACTTAAATTATATAAAACAGCCTTAAGCCGTGGAGGAAATACTGTGGATGGGAGTTCCCATGTAGAGGAAAAGCAAGCTAGCGGAAAAGTATTACGTGTATATAAAGAACGTTTAGGTGATTTTACAATAGTATCGTTCTTATTAGAGAATGGTGAAAATTATTTAGTAAGTGCTGAAACAGAGCCTTTAGCTATTTATTTACAAGAGGGGGACGAGGTCATTCTCACATATGGTGATACAGGTGAGCAATTCCTACCTGTTCGCTCGCTAATCATTAAAGGATTACAATAAAGAAAATAACAAAAGGCGATCTTCGTATAGTGTGAAGTGGACTAACCTAATTTTATAAGACAACATAAAACACCTCTGAAATGGGTATGTATAAACATGTACATATTCAATCATTCTGGAGGTGTTTTTCTATGACAAGGAGTAGTTATTCTTCTGATGTAAAGTGGGCCGTTGTGAAAGAAAAATTAGCAGGTGAATTAACGACGAAAGAGATTATGGAGAAATACGGGATTAAAAATAAATCGCAAGTGGAAACATGGATGCGTTGGTACAAAAATAAGGAGCTTTATCGCTTTGATCAACCAGTAGGCAAGCAGTATACGTATGGACATGGACCCGAAGGAAAAAGTGAACAAGAAATGAAGGATCGTAAAATGATGCATCTTGAAATGGAGAATGAGATTTTAAAAAAGTTTATGGAAATCGCAAAGGAGTTGAACGGAAAGTAATCTTACAAACCGTGGCGAAGTTACGTAAGAAATATACAGTCACACTCATTTTAGAGGTGTTAGATATCCCACGTGCAACATATTATCGTTGGGCGAAAGAAGGCGTTGATGAACATTCTCCCATTGAAACGGCCATTATTACGCTTTGTGAGAAAACGAAGTATCGTTATGGACACCGTAAAATTAAGCATTTATTACACAAAGAATATGGCTATCAGTTGAACCGTAATACCGTTCAAAAATGGATGCAAAAGCACAACCTCCAATGTCGGGTGAAAAAGAAACGTCGATTTAAAGCGGATCAGGGACCCGAAATAATCGCCCCTAACTTATTAGCTCGCTCTTTTACAGCTACGGCGCCCAATGAAAAGTGGGTAACAGATATTACGTACATTCAGTATGGGTCAACAACCATGTATTTAGCGACGGTTTTGGACCTATATAATAACGAGATTGTTGCATACAAACTTTATGACCATCAACAGACACCTCTGGTAATGGATGTATTAAAGGCGGCTTTAGAAGCTAGAAATGATCCCAAAGGAGTGATTGTGCATTCGGACCAAGGGAGTGTTTATACATCTTACGCATATCAAAATTTATTGGAGGAGATGAAGTGTCGCCCTAGCATGTCACGTCGAGGAAACTGTTGGGATAATGCGGTGATTGAATCGTTCCATTCCAATATAAAAACAGAGGAATTTCAACGAGTGAAACATCATTCGTTAACAAATGAGGAAACTAGATTACGTGTAATTAAATATATGAAAGAATATAATGAGGAGCGAATACAAGAAAAATTAGGCTATTTAACTCCCCTTGAATTTGGAAAGCAAGCAGCCTAATTAGGTGTTTTATGTGTGTCTCAAATGACTAGGTCAGTTCAAAGGTCGTCTTTTGTTATTCAGCGTGCTGTTCAATATAAGAAAGCATTTTTTCCCGATGGTTTGTAAAGAGAGTTTTTGCATGATCATTTAATGTATAGATTTCTTGCAAATAGCCTTGTAGCAATTTATTTTCATATTCAAAAGACGTTTTGTTTTCTGTCTCTAGCATATAATCCAGCAAAAGTGCATGTAAGACAACTACCTCTAAATTTTGTGTATTGGTAATAAATTTTAAATGAAGAATAGTTGTATGTGATACAAATTGATTAACATAGTTAATGGCATGTTGATATTGTGTGAAGTCAATATGCGGTTCAAGTCGCTTTCTTAATTGTGTACAATTATTATTCATTTCCTCCATTTTTAAAAATAAACCTCTTACACTTCTCTTATGTTGGTGTTCTAAGATACGGGCAAGATGTTTATTAACAAAAGACATTTTTCTATAACTCCTTTCGGTGATAGGGCTATTATTTATAAATATGAATGGAATTGCTGGAAAAAGAAAGAGACATTTTCATTAAATTTGGAATTGAATATAGGGGTGTAATAAGAGAAAAATCCTAGTACTAGTGAGCAAGGGAAATAAATTGGGGCTGCTATCAGACGATAGTAACCCCGTTTCATGAAATTATTTCCAATTAAATCCTTTGCTAGCTAAAAACTCTTTGATATGAGGTCGGCGTTGTTCAATTAAAAAATCAGCCATCTGTTTTGTCCAATTATCAATTTTTCTATTCGATGATCGGCTATTATAATAGGCTTCCATTGTTTCATTATACGCTGGTAAAAGTGCCTCATACTTTTCAACATTGTAGTCATTTTCATGCAATATAGCAGATACAGGCAGGCGAGGCTTTACTTCATTGCGGCGAGCAGGCACACCGATTGTTAACCCAAATAACGGGAAAACATACTCGGGTAGATTGAATAACTCACTTATTTCGGCAGGGTTGTTACGTATACCACCAATATAGCAAATACCATAGCCCATCGATTCTGCTGCAATGACAAAATTCTGCGCAAATAGGGAGACATCTGCTACACCCACAAGGACATTTTCAGCTGAATCAGCTACGATATCTACACCCTCTATTTTACCAGCAATGTGAAGACGCTTAAAATCAACACAAAAGACAAAAGCACCTCCAGAGGTTTCATATTGACGTGGGTTGCCAGAGAGGAGACCTAATTTTTCCTTTTTCTCTTCATCGGTTACCCATATCACACTATAAGCTTGGACAAAATGTGATGTTGCAGCCATTTGTGCAGTTGCAATTAAATCCTCGATGATTTCTTTTGAAATTGGTTTGCCATCATAAATGCGTACTGAGGAATGGCTGCGTAATAATTCTTTCACCATTTACATACTCTCCTTTGCTTCTTCTATAATAAAAGCATAGCATGCTTGATTGCCAAAATCGAATGAAGAAAGCTAATAAATAATAGATAGAAAAAATGAAAATGTAGAAATTATCTCGTAAAGTAGAGTATTTCATGCATTATAGATAGAACATTCTAAAATTTATGAAATGGCTGTTTATTTGGTTAAATTTATGAAATTTGGATTATTATAGAGGGTCGCTGGGCTAGTTGAACAAAATAAAGAGGGGGAAGGAATGACCGGATTCACACGTGTTAGCGATGTGAAAATCATTTGGAAAACTCCCAGATAGAATGTATACACAGATGTATCTCTCTGAATAGCGTGAGCAGGTCATCATACTCCTCACGATTTGGCAAAAGTGCTTGTATAACAAAAACGACACAATGAAAGGCTCTGCATGTACAAAAGCCTTGAAGGAGTGACTATTATCGCTCTTCCAAGGCTTTTATAATGAAAATCTATAGTAATCCAATCCATTTCCAATAAGTTGCAGAGAATAGCAAAATCAAAATAAAGCCTACAACGGTTAATGGAATACCAGATTTCAAGAAATCTTTTGTGGTAAATGCACCTGTACCATAGGCAAGCATATTTTGCGGTGCGCTGATTGGTAGGAGGAAGCCAAAGCTAATAACAAATTGCTGTACAATGACGAAACCTACTTGGTCAACATTGGCTGTTAATGTTGATGCTAAAACGATAAATACTGGTATAAGCGCGGATGCTAAGCTTGTTGCACTTGCAAAGCCTAAATGAATCAAAATATTAAAGAGTGTAACAAGTGCAATTGTGGCTAAAATCGGCATAGAGTCTAAACCAAGTGAGCCAAATACTTTATCGGATAACCATGACGCACCCTCTGTACTTAATAAAACTGTTCCTAGCATAATACCTACCGCAAAGACAATAATTGTACCCCAAGGAATATGAGGTTCAACTTCCTTCCATGTATATACTCCGATTTTCGGTAATAATAAAATAGCGATAGCAATAATTGTGACGGTTGTTGTATCAAATGGATGAAGTCTACCTTCAGTAGCCCAGAAAAATAGTAAAATAACAGATGTAATAATTAAACGTATTTCAGGACCTTTTAATGGACCAAGTTCCTCCAATTGTTTTTTGATAACCTCTTTACCACCCTCAATATTGCTTGTTTCAGGTTTAATAAGCATAATCATTACAAAAAATAGCACAAACGACATAATAATGGAGAAGGGGGCAGCGTAGAGTAGCCATGCACCCCAAGAAACATTCACATTAAATTGTTCTTGGATAAAGTTTAATGCAACCATATTTTGAGCTGCTGCTGTTTTTATACCAATATTCCAAATAGAAACAGCTTGTACGGAAGTAATAACAAGTAGGGCAGCAAGTCGACTATCACGCGGTAAACCAAAGGCTGCGACCATCCCTAGTAAAATAGGAACAACGGCACCAGCACGAGCTGTAGCAGAAGGAACAAAGAATGCAAGAGCGATTGATACTAGAATTGCTCCAAATACAATAGCTTTCGTTTTTGTTCCTACAAGTGAAAGAATCCAGAGAGCGAGTCGTTTATGCAAGTTGGTAAGCTGCATTGCTGCTGCTAAAAAAAGAGCTGCTGCTACTAGAGCGACTGCGGAATTACTAAAGCCACTTAAGGCAAGCTTTAGAGCGCCTGCTGTACCTAATTCTGTTGTAGGGTCATCAATTGTTGGCGCAAGTCCAAGCAAAACAGTAACAAGTGCAATAATCATCGCTGAGCTAACAGGGTATGAAACAGCTTCTGTTACCCAAAGAATAACTGCGAAGGCTAGGATGGCTAAAGAGCGTTGTCCTGCGAGAGGTAAATCACCGTTATTTGGTAAAAACGTAATAATAATTAGTAAGGCAAAGGCTAGCGCAATCCAGAGGGGCTTTAAATTACGTTTTGTAGCTTCTTGTTTCGGTGCTGACATATTTTCTCATCCTTTCTACACTATTATTCATAACATCGGTTAGTAAAATACTTTATTAAGATAGGAAATTGTCTATTTTATTGTAGAGTAATCAAGATGTAAAGTAGTTACTTTTTAGAGCATTAAGAGGATGATAAAGAGAAAATATATGGTCATACAAAAGACAAAATAACTATGCAATTCATGTCAGCCTATATATTTGTTATGTTACAGACTGCATAGAGGGAAATATTATAATTCTGATAAATATTTTTGTACAAAAATGTAGAGTATGTTTGTACGATTATGTATCTTATGGTTATTAAAAATAGGAGGATGGAATTTCCAATACCTCCATTAGTTAATATTGTACCCGTTTCAAGTAAATCCAATCATAATGGTTTGTTAAATTTCTGTATACTATTTCTTTTTCTTAAATGCTGAGATGACTTTAGGCTCTGTTCCTTTTGCTAATCGCTTTATATTTTCAATATGTAAAATAATAGCGAGGGTAAAAAGACAGAGTGCGATAATAGTAGGGCCGATTCCAGGAATCCACAAATAGGTTGCAGTACAAAAGACAAGATAAAACTCAAGTACCCCCACAATTAAATAGTTTGTGGCAAACGATAAAATAATAAATAATATAAGTGCAAATAAACCAATTTTCCAGTCAACAGCAAGTAAAATACCGATAATAGAAGCAGTGCCTTTGCCACCATTAAAGCCCATATAAAATGGGAAGTTATGACCTAAAATAACACCTGCCGCAATAATATATGTGAGAAGCCATCTTTGCTCCTCTGTTAAATATGTGATATCCCCCAAATATAGGTGTGCGCCAATAATGGCGATAACGCCTTTGCCAATATCAATAAGAGCAACTAAAACACCATATTTCCAGCCAAGAGAAAGTGTAGCATTGGAGGCACCAGCATTGCCATGACCAGCTTTTTTTAAGTCAACCCCCGATAAAATCTGTGCCACCTTAGAGCCATGAATACAGCCAATGAAATAGCCGACAATAACAATCATAATCACGGCTTTTACCATAAAAATACTCCCTTCAAATTTATTTCTAAAATAATGTATGTGTTCATATTACGAAAAAAAGCAGACTGAAGTTTCGGAAAAAATAAAATTTACAGGTTGACAGAAAAAAACTCTATGTTTATACTGTGTAACAACGATGGAAATTGAATCATATACTCTTATCGAGAGAGGCGGAGGGACAGGCCCTATGATGCCCAGCAACCAGTAAGTGTTACGCTTACTAAGGTGCTAATTCCTGCAGATTCTTACTCGAATCTGGCAGATAAGGGGAGGAAAACTTGCACCTGCAACCCTCTTCTTAGCTGAAGAGGGTTTTTGTTTTCTACAGAAAAATCCTCCTCATCTCCGGTACCATCGTAAAAAAATAACCATTTGGAGGTACACAATGACAGATTTTAAACCAGAAACATTATTGTTACATGGTGGTCAAGAGCCAGACCCTGTGACAGGTACTCGTACTGTTCCCATCTATCGTTCCACGGCTTTTGTTTTTAAAGACACTGCTCATGCGCAACGTCTTTTTGCCTTAGAGGAAGCAGGAAATATTTACACACGTATTACAAACCCTACTGTCGATGTTTTTGAAAAGCGTGTAGCTTTATTGGAGGGTGGAACAGCAGCAGTAGCACTTTCATCTGGTGCAGCAGCGATTGCCTTCTCCATTTTAAACCTAGCGGGAGCTGGCGATGAAATAGTAGCAGCTAGTTCTTTATATGGTGGTACTTATAATTTATTCGCAAATACATTACCAAACTATGGTATTAAAACAATTTTTGTAGATGAAACAAATCCAGAAAATTTCAATGCAGCGATTACTGATAAAACGAAGGCTGTTTTTGCTGAAGTCTACGGTAATCCAAGCTTAAAGGTTTTAGATATTGAAGCAGTTGCTAAAATTGCTCATGATAACAACTTGCCGTTAATTATTGATAGCACATTTGCTTCTCCTTATGGCTCTACACCAATTGACTTTGGTGCAGATATCGTTGTTCACTCAGCAACAAAATGGATTGGTGGCCATGGTACAACTTTAGGTGGTATTGTGGTAGACGCTGGGAAGTTTGACTGGACAAGTGGACGATTCCCAGGCTTTACGGAGCCAGATGCTTCTTATCACGGACTACGTTATGGCATTGACACAGCATCTGCTGCTTTTGCTACAAAGCTACGTGTACAATTACTACGCGATTTTGGCCCAACATTGAGCCCTGACGCTGCTTTTAATTTCCTACAAGGTTTAGAAACGCTTCATTTGCGTATTCCTAAACATAATGAAAATGCATTAGCAGTGGCTGAATATTTACGAAACCACCCATCTGTGGAGTATGTAAATTACAATGGTCTGGAGGATTTCCCTACTCATGATTTGGCAAAAAAATATTTAAGAAATGGCTTTGGGTCTGTGCTGACATTTGGCATTAAAGGTGGACGTGAAGCTGGGCGAAAGCTTATTGATAGTGTCAAGCTATTCTCACATGTAGCCAATGTAGGGGATGCCAAATCTTTAATTATCCATCCTGCATCAACTACACATCAACAACTCTCAGCAGAGGAATTGATCCAAGCTGGCGTAGCCGAATCGCTCATTCGCTTATCTATCGGTTTAGAGGCAGTGGAGGACATTATTGCTGATTTAGAACAAGCTATTGCACAGGCAACAGCAACTGAGCAAGCGATAGAAGCTTAACCTCAGGGAGATAAAGGATTATGGTGTAGCGTTTACGTATTTTCTCATTTGAAAGGCCTCATTTGGTAATACGTAAAACGTTGCTGCATCAGCTAACTACCTCATTTGGTAAATTATCAGAACTTTTTTAAAAATAATACCTAGTAATTTCATTTGAATTATTGACTTAATTAAAACCATGTTGTATACTAGGAAATAAGTTAAATGAACGAACAAGAATAATGGTGTCAGAAGTGCTCCCCCCACTTTTGAATAGATAAATAAAGAGGAGTAGTTACTATAGCTAGTAGCTGCTCCTTCCTAAAAACTGATGATAAAGGAGTGTTTTTAAATGGGTAATACTTATAGTGCACAAAACATCGCATCTTATTTTATTTATGAACTAAACGAAGGTCATGTATTTGTTAATGGTAAAGCCATTCAACACTTACTAGCATCAGTTGAAAAACAATGGCAGCAAGCTTTTGGTCACACAGCATTTCTTGAACAAACTCATGCGCAAGAGGAAGGTTATATTGTCAAGGAAGTTTTTGAAGCTTATCAAGTTTACGGTGTAAGTCATATTCCTCTTCCTGCAACAGAGTATTTCTTAAAGTATGGTGCATTCCAATTAGTAGAGCGTACATATGCTGTGCCCAATTTTACCGAAGAAGAAAAAGAGCTTGTGCAGCAAGCTTTAGCACAATATCGTTATCAATTACTATCAAAAGCAGGCTAAAACAAATCCCTTATATATTGAAGCTCATTCCTACTGCTACAGGGAATGGGTTTTTTCTTTATATGTATTTCGAACAATATATTTGAGAATACAAACATATATATAATAGAAGAAAGTTGTAGTTTATTTGTTATAAAGAAAACGTCAATATTTGTTCAAATATTATGTAGACACTTGAAAGCGTATCATAAAGGGATTGGAAACGATTTCTTTTGCACGTCTAGGGGAAACAAATGTACATCCTAGAAAGATTTTTCTTGTGTGAACTATCTATTTGCGTTACAATTTTCTTTAAGTTAAATTTTGAATTATTTGAATTTGTATGGGGTCTAAAATAAGAGAGCTTGTACCAAAATAAATAATAATGAAAAGTTTGTGGTGGGGATGAGAACCAGCACAAAATTATATAAAACTGCGGAATGTAAGTTGGAGGGAATAACAGGAATGGCAACTATAAAGGCAGCGATTTTAGGATTTGGAACGGTAGGTCAGGGTATTTACCATATATTAAATGAAAAGCGAGAAGAGCTTAAAAATAAATTAGGTATTGAATTAGAGGTAGCGAAGATTTTAGTCACAGATGCAAGCCGTGAACGCGTACCAGGAACAGCACATTTAATGACAACGAGTATGGATGATGTCTTAGCGGAGCCAGGCATGCAGGTTGTGTTTGAAGCGATTGTCAATGAAGAACCTGCCTATAGCTACTTAAAGCGTGCGGTTGAGCATAAATGTCATGTGATTACAGCTAATAAAGTGATGTTTGCCAAACGGGGCTTAGAATTGCAGACTCTTGCAAAGGTAAATGGTGTGTTTGTAGGCTATGAGGCTACTACTGCAGGTGGCGTACCGGTTATTAAAACAATGAAAAATATTTTACTTGTCAATGATGTTAGCCGCATACAAGGAATTTTAAATGGTACAAGTAACTATATTTTAACAAAGATGCGTGCACAGGGCTGTACATTTGAAGAAGCGTTAAAAGAAGCACAAAGCTTAGGCTATGCAGAGGCAGATCCATATAATGATATTTCTGGTCAAGATGCTTTTAAGAAGCTTATGATTTTAAGTGCATTGGCTTTTGATGAGCAACCTGATTGGGCAGATGTTGAAGTAATTGGTATTGATAGTATTTCGCCAGCACAAGTCCAAGAAGCGAATGATAAGGGTTTGCGTTATCGCCATGTGGCCGAGGTTGAAAGGCTTGACAATGGTAACATTGTAGCCAAAGTTGGCCCGCAATTAGTCGATAAGGAACATCCACTTTATCCAGTGGACGATGTCAATAATGCGGTTGCCTTAGAGACAAATTATATTGGTACACTTACATTAATCGGTCCTGGTGCTGGTATGTATCCAACTGCTAGCGTGATGGTAGAAGATTATGCCGAAATAATCGGTAAAAGAGCAGGGTTTGTTGTAACAATTTAAAAAAATAAGATACAGCATTATAAAGTGAAAGATGTCACGGGAAAGCGCTAATAAAATCATAAAAAGTCTGCCATTCAACAATATGCAATTGCTTGAATGGCAGGCTTTTTTAATCTTCATCTTTTACATCAATATCCTCTGGAATGGGGGTAGAGCGCCAGATTTCAATTTCTTCTTTAATACGTTCTAATTGCTGAAAATAAGTGCTGAATTGGCTGCTATTTATAAGTATTTGTTCCCCATCATAAACAGAACGAATGCGTCCCTCATAAACTAGACGCACAATTTGCTCCTCAGGCATACCAAGATCAAGAGCTGTCTCTGCCACCGTTTTATACATATAAATCGCCCCCTTTTCTTATGTTCATTATACTGCTCCTTGAACAGAAAGCATACTAAAGTAAAATGGCAATTGTTTGATTCTGGATAAATCTGTATTATTAATGATAATGAATGAATAATAAAAGAAGGTGCCTTGCTAGTAGGTGAACAATTAAGTATTATATCCTGGCTTGGTGTAATAATGCTAGTAGGCGGGGGAACAAGCAAACTACATAATGATGTGAAAACCTTAAGAAATTCTTCATTTTTATCATAACTGGTTTTTAAGATTTGAACAGTACACTAATATTTGAGAGCGAGGTGTATATCATGACGAAATTAACAGTTCTTGTTACAGATGACGATCAAGATATTCGTGATGGTATTGAAATCTATTTAAAAAATGAAGGTTATAACGTGATCAAGGCAGCAGATGGCGTAGAGGCATTGGAAAAACTAAAAAATAATGAAATACATTTAATTATTTTAGATATTATGATGCCGAATATGGATGGCATTACAGCAACTTTTAAAATTAGAGAAGAGCGCAATATTCCAATTATTATGCTTAGTGCAAAGGCAGAGGATGGCGATAAAATACATGGCTTATCAGTAGGAGCAGATGATTATGTGACAAAGCCATTTCATCCTTTAGAATTATTGGCACGCGTCAAATCACAGCTAAGACGCTATGTTCAATTAGGAACGTATAATGAAGGTACAGCAAAGGTGGAAATCGATGGACTGGTGCTTGATGAGGATGCAAAAGAGGTCATCTTAGAAGGAGAGCCTGTTCGACTTACACCAATCGAATACAAAATTACAGAATTATTAATGAAAAATGCAGGGCGTGTTTTTTCGATTCGTGAAATTTATGAACGTGTTTGGAATGAGGAAGCTTACAATGCTGAAAATATTGTAGCTGTACATATTCGAAAAATACGTGAAAAAATTGAAGCAGACCCGAAAAATCCACGCTATTTAAAGGTGGTATGGGGCGTTGGATATAAAATGGAAAAATAAACTAGAGAAGTATATATCGATTACAGGATTTATAGCTGGTGTTATTGGACTCATTTACTTTGGTGTGTATGCTTATCAACTCGTTAATGCTCGCTCCTCAGAGGTTTTACAATTGCTTGAAAGAATTTTTTAGAGGAGTGTTAGAGCTATGGTGAAAAAATGGAAAGCTTTTCTTGTGCTTATATGTTTAATTTGGACAACCTTTGGTATAGGGACTTTTATGCTTGTAGGTCATCAATATATTGGTAATTCCTATTTTGACTCTGAAAATTTCTATGGTGAGAGTAATGATTTTTTTACAGATTTAGGACCGATTATTTTAAATGCACCGAAAGCGAGTGATTTAAAAAGTAAATTAGATGCTACACAAGAAGAAATAGATGAGCATCGTAATTATTATGGTACATTGGGAGAGCAAATTGATAGCATTAAAGCACAATATGAGCAACGTATTCAAGAAGCTGTAAATGCAAATGCAACCGAATTGCAAAAAAAATTACAAGCTGAGCAAGATGCTAAAATTAAAGATATTACAACAAACTTTGAAGATGATGAGCATGTTCGTAAGAAAGTTCTTGCTGCAAAAGAGGTGCTTGTTGATAAATATATAAAGGCTGTACAAGAAGAGGCGAAGAATTTTAATAAAGTCTATCATTTTTGGTCTTATGAATTAAAAAATACAGAAACGGGTAAAATCTATCGCTTTGGCAATGTTTCAGAAAGCAGTGTTTATAAAATAGAATATACGCAGCAAAACCCATTACGAGTAGATAATATTAGCCCTAAACTAGAGGATATTTTTTATCGTACAGAAACGCATGTGAATACAGATTCTCTTTATGAACTAGCTGAATATACAGGTACTGTAACAATTCCAAAAAAAGCAATCACACAGTCAACAAATATAATGTGGGATGGCTATAAACAATTTCAGCAAAACCAATATATTTTTTACTTTGTTTGGCTTACAAGTATTGTAACTGCTATTTTTGCTTGGATGGGTCGTAAAGATGTGCTATATGTAGCGAAAAACTTGCAGAAAAAAGAAACATTAACAAAGTTTAAAATAGATATGCAGCTTATTGCCTTATTAATCACAGGTTTTATCTATTTTATTGCCTTCCAAATTGTTTATGAATCAATTGAGTATCATTATTTATACAATTATGTGCGTTATATAATCGAAATGGCTTTTAAAATAATGGTTTTCATTGTAATTGGTATAGCTTTCTTTATGCAAATCATTTGGCTTTATGCACGAATAAATACGCTAGAAAGGTTTGAAGAAAGCCTAAAATCAAGTTATTTATGGTCATTGGGTGATGCAATTACAGATTTATTTTTAAATCGCTCAATCGCCCTGCATTCAATTGTTATGCTAGCGGCAGCCTTTTTTGGTGGAGGCAGCCTTGTTGCAACGATGATAGGGGGCGGCTATGGCTTCCCATTCTTACTGCTTTGTATGATGGTAGGAATTCCAGCGCTAGCTATTTTCTTAAACCGAATGGGCTACCTAAATCGTATTATGAAGGATACGAAAGATATGGCGGAGGGTCGCTTAAATCGGGATGTAAAAGTTAAAGGCAAATCACCACTTGCAAGGCATGCGGAGAACCTTAACCATTTACGTGAAGGTGTACGTATATCTATGCATGAGCAGGCAAAAAGTGAGCGTTTAAAAACAGAGCTCATTACAAATGTTAGCCATGATTTACGCACACCATTAACCTCTATTATTACGTATACAGATTTACTTAAAAAACCAAATATTACAGAGGAAGAGCGTCAGCAATATATCCATATTCTCGATAAAAAATCAGAGCGTCTAAAAGTGTTAATTGAAGACCTTTTTGAAGTTTCTAAAATGGCAAGCGGCAATATTGAGCTTCATCGCAGTCGCGTGGATTTAACACAGCTTATCCAGCAAGCAGTAGGGGAGCATAAAGAGGATTTAAACCAGTCACGTTTAGATTTACGCATGACGATGCCACATGAACCAATTTATGCCTATGTAGATGGTCAAAAATGGTGGCGACTGATTGATAATTTAATTGTCAATGTCTTGAAATATGCATTGGAGGGTACGCGTGTCTATGTAACATTAAAGCGTACAATAGATGGCGATGCTGAATTTACAGTAAAAAATGTTGCTAAATATGAAATTGGCGAGGAAGCTGAGGAGTTATTTGAGCGTTTTAAACGTGCAGATGCTTCACGTCATACAGAAGGCTCGGGTCTTGGGTTAGCGATTGCACAATCCATTGTTGACCTACATGGAGCCCGCATGAACATTGAGGTAGATGGGGATTTATTTAAAGTAATTGTACGGATTCCAGCCGTATAGAAAAGAGATGGTGGCACAGAAACATGCCACCATCTTTTTCTTATAAGCCTAAATTTTTGGCAATAATTATTTTCATCACTTCGTTTGTGCCCGCATAAATCGACATAACAGGTATATCTCGATACCTTCTCGCAATTTTATATTCCTCCATATAACCATAGCCACCGTGTAATTGCATACATTGAGCAGCGAGCTCACGAGTATTTTCTGTGATCCAGTATTTAGCCATCGAAACTTTTGTCACAACATCCTTGCCAGCGATATGCTCCTCAATCAAGGCTTCTAAAAACGATTTGCCAAGCTCAACCTTAGTCGCCATTTCAGCTATTTTAAACTGTGTATTTTGGAAGTCGCCAATTGCTTTGCCAAATGCTTGTCGTGATTTTACATAGTCGAGTGTTAATGCAAGCATATCCTCTGCGGCTGTTTGTGCAGCAATAGCTACAGCTAATCGCTCTTGCTGTAGTTTTTCCATCATATAGACAAAGCCTTTGCCTTCCTCTCCAAGAAGGTTTTGAACGGGAACCCTACAATCTTCAAAATAGAGCTCTGCTGTGTCTTGGGCATGCATCCCAACTTTTTCAAGCTGTCGACCTTTTGTAAAGCCAGATGTATCCCCTTCAATAACAAGCAAGCTAATACCACGATGCTTTTTTTCAGTAGATGGGTCTGTTTTTACAGCAACAACCGCTAAATTAGTATGAATACCATTTGTTATAAAGGTTTTTTGCCCGTTAACAATATAATAATCACCATCACGAATAGCTGTTGTTTGAATACTTGCCAGATCTGACCCAGTGCCAGGCTCAGTCATTGCAATGGCTGTGATATATTCACCTGTAACACATTTAGGCAACCAGCGAGACTTTTGTTCATGTGTGCCATATGCCTCGATATAAGGAACAACAATATCGTTATGCAAACCAATCCCGATAAGACTTGAGCCTATGCGTTCAAGCTCCTCCTGAATAATGACACCAAAGCTAAAATCAAGCCCCAGCCCACCATATTGTTCTTCTACTTGTGGACACAGATAGCCCATATCGCCAAGCTTTTGCCAAAATGACAGCGGAATAAGATGGTCCTTCTCCCATTGCGTATAATGAGGCTCAGCTTCCTCTGTTAAAAATTTACGAAAGGTTTTACGAAATAGCTCATGCTCTGTTGTTTCAAATTTATAACGTGTCATCTGAAATAGCACCCCTTTTTGCTCGTAAATGCAAAAATTTCCTCTTACAATTAATATATTACTGGAGAAGATATGAAAATTAAAGTGATTTTAAAGTGGGAATAACAAAATTGTTATTGTTATACATTAAACGATATAAAACTAGCAATAAGGGCTCATGTTCATAGATTGATAAGGTATCGTGATATAATCGACTAAATAATAAAGGAAAGTAGAGGACAAAGATATGCCAAAAGTAATCGGCGGTATACTTTTAATTAGCATTTACAATGTATTGACCTTCTATATAGGCTGGGGATTAAAGCAGTGGCTAGTAGCGATGGGATGGTTTCGACTGCCAGTACTATTTTGGGTAGTGCTGTATATAATTGCCTTTAGTATTATTATAGGAAGGCTACATGAATCTTTACAATTTTTCTCAATTATCAGTAACTACTGGATGTTTGTTTTTGAATATGGTTTATTGTTATGCTTAGCTGCACAATTAATTATT
This sequence comes from Lysinibacillus sp. FSL H8-0500, assembly GCF_038051955.1. Lineage (NCBI taxonomy): Bacteria > Bacillati > Bacillota > Bacilli > Caryophanales > Bacillaceae > Lysinibacillus > Lysinibacillus sp. FSL H8-0500. The sequence continues at coordinate 518,699 of NZ_CP150292.1, forward strand.
TGGTTAACACCCTTTAAAAATGTACAAATAATTGGTAGTATAGCAATTGCTGTACTATTTGTGCTAGGCGTTATTGGCTCTTATTTAGCCTATTCTCCAGTGGTACGTCATTTAGAAATCGCTATGGATAAAAAAGATAGTGAGTTAACATCATTAAGAGTGGTTGCAGCATCCGATTTTCACTTAGGTGTTTTATCACATAAACGGCATTTGCAACGCTTTGTCGATCTTACGAATGAAGCTAATCCAGATATCGTTTTATTAGCTGGTGATATCGTGGATGATGATCCCAAATGGTTTGTACATGAGGGTATGGCAGATGTCATTAAACAATTAACATCTACATATGGAACGTATGGTATACTTGGTAACCATGAATATTATGGTAAAAAAATTCCCGACTTTATAAAAGAAATGGAAAATGCCAATGTCAAAATATTATTAGATGAAACAATTCGTATAGCAGATGCGTTTATATTAACAGGGCAAGAGGATAAAACGAATACAGACCGGAAGCCACTCGATGATTTAAAGCCTTCTGCTAACTTACCATGGCTTGTCATGAATCATACACCTGATGATTTGGTAACACCTTCAAAGCAGGGTGTTGATTTTCATGTGTCAGGACATACACATAAAGGGCAGCTTTGGCCAAATCAATATATAACAGCCCGCGTATTTGAGCTGGATTATGGTTATATGCTGAAGGAGCAGATGCATACACTTGTGTCATCAGGCTATGGCTTCTGGGGACCACCTATGCGAATTGGTAGCAGGTCTGAGCTGTGGGTAGTGGATATAAAGTTTCAGTAGTAGCTGAAAATGTATAATTTATAATAGGTAAATAATTTTATGAATAAAGGTAAGGTGACATGGTGGATATTATAGAGTTATTAAAAGCATTGATTTTGGGCTTTGTTGAAGGGATGACAGAGTTTGCGCCTGTATCTTCAACAGGTCATATGATTATCGTAGACGATATGTGGTTAAAAACTGAGGAGTTTTTAGGGAAGTATCCTGCTAATACATTTAAAATCGTTGTCCAGCTTGGTTCGATTTTAGCAGTTATCGTTGTAATGTGGAAACGAATCCTCAGCTTAGTGGGATTATATAATATCGATGGTCAATCTAAATCAATGACCAACCGATTTAACTTAGCGCATGTAATTGTTGGAATGCTGCCAGCTGTTGTATTAGGATTTGCTTTTAAGGATTTTATTGACGATCATCTTTTTAAAGTAGAACATGTGGTGTATGCTTTAGTCGCAGGAGCTATTTTAATGATTGCCGCAGATAAATTAGCGCCGCGAAAGCCAAAAATAGATTCTTTAGATAAAATTTCTTATGGCTTAGCCTTTAAAGTAGGCTTAGTGCAATGTTTATCTTTATGGCCAGGCTTCTCACGCTCAGGTGCGACGATTTCAGGTGGGGTACTATTTGGTATGAGCCACCGTGTTGCGGCTGATTTTACATTTATTATGGCTGTACCGATTATGGCAGGTGCTAGTTTAGTATCTGTTTTAAAGAACTGGGATACTTTATCTATGGACTATTTTGGCTTCTATGCTGTCGGATTTATTAGTTCATTTGTCTTTGCATTACTGTCAATTAAATTTTTCCTAGCACTGATTTCAAAAGTAAAGTTAATGCCTTTTGCTATTTACCGTTTAGTGTTAGCAGCAGTGCTTTGCGTTATTATTTTTATGTAAATAAAAGCCACTCTTCTTTTTCACAAGAAGCAGTGGCTTTCGTTATGTTGATGTGTATTTGTGAGAAATTGTGCAAAAAAATTGAGGTAATCATAATTTTTAACGTAAAAGTTAAAGATATGATTACCTCTTTATTTTGCCTGGCACGGACTTGCAAAACATTGATATTAGGGCTCGCCATAATTTTCATGTATGCAAATAGAGCTTTAATCGATTCAACTGAACAAAATACGTTAAGACAACTGAATGTTCAGTTGAATGAAAATATAGAAATAACAAGCCCTCATTAATACTTATTAAGCTACCAACTGAAGCCCTTGCATAATTCATTGCAAAAAAATTAACTACAATATCCTTAAGTGGAGGCTAAGCATGTATATGGTATTTAAAAAGGGAAACAAGTTACCCAAAAATAATAAAAAATTAAGCCGTTTCATTTGTTGCGGCTTCTTCTCCACTTGTCGAGTTCGGTGACGTTACTTTTTTACTATATAGTTCACGAGCTAACAAAAATCCTTCAATGATGCCTTCGAGTTTTAATTTCTCCTCGTGTGTAAGTAAGTTGATTTTTTTTGCGAGATCAGAATCATCAAAGTTTAACGTTTCTTGTTTAATAGCGCGCTCTTCACCAGTCATTAACCAATCTAAAGAAACATCAAAAAAATTCGCAATTGCGATTAAATACTTCGCTGTAGGAGTAGACTTTTTTTTATCATTTTCCCAATCACTGATATTTCCTTGAGATGCGCCTATAGCTTCAGCTAATTCAATAGCTTTAATATTTCTTTGTCCTCGTAGCTTCTTAATGCGTTTGCCGATTTCATTCATTATAAATAACCTCCTAATATTCGCGTAAACGAATTTTGTGCAAAAAAAGCGAATTTAAACTTGAATGAATTCGTATATGCGATACAATGTAATTAAGGGAAACAAGTTGCTCATTAGATTTTACCATTTTTAATAGGTGGAATAATAGCGACCATTATTCTTTGACAACTAAACAGGAGGAGAGGCAATGAGCGAACTAATGTACAAGCAGAATCAGGCAGTATTACAGGAGATGCAAAAGTACCGTGAGTATACGGCTGAGCAGACGGAGGCTATTAGTTGGAAAATCTCACAAGCACATAAAGCAGTGGTTCATCGCATTGATGCTTTCGTCAGAGAAGAATACAAATGCTTAGAGGAAGAGATTGAACAATTGGAACAGCAGTTACTTGTAAAGATAGCTGAGAGAAATGAATGGCTAGCTTGGTGTTATGAAGTGGAAGTCAGGGAAGGTCTGCAAATGAGCGTGGAAGTCTACCTCGAAAATACAGGAGGTGAGGAACGTGAAACAACGTCAGTTAACGCCCATGGGTAAACGTGTTGTGAAACGTTTAATCGACATGAATAAGACGCAGCAATGGCTCTGTGATGAAATTGGTACAGGCAAAACCTATTTGAACAAAATCCTACATGGGGAGCGTTCAGGTAAAAAATATTGGCCAAAAATTCATGAAGTTCTCGATTTGAAAGATGATGAACAGCAATCGGCTTGAAGTATCTCAGAGAAGGTAGGTGAGAAGGATGAAGAAAATGAGCTGGTTTAGTCGCCGACATCAGTCATTCGATGAAGGTAGAAGGAAAGTGGAGGAAACACTCACTGATGCAAGGCAAGTCTACATAATTTACGTGAACACATTGATAGCAGCGGCAAGGCTTACAGTGTCAGGATGTCTTGAGAAAATAGAGGCAGTTGGGCGTATCAAATCTTCATGCATAGCTGAAAAACTGGGGAGATGATTTACTTTATATCCTCTGGAAAGCATATAGGTTGTGGCGGAAATATCAAAAGACAAATACAATTCTTGCTGTTGTTGAAAAACAGGCATGTCAGGATAATCCTAGAGAAGATAGAGGTTTTTATTCTAGGCTCTTTGTATGTCATTTTCGTACTATTTGTGAGTATTTCATTTTTACAGCCTAAAAATATGTGATGACCATTATAATGAATGTATCAAGATAGTATCGTTGCCATATTATAAGTGTAAGAAAAAGAATGGCCGTTAGCCAAAAGGACGATTCTACGAGGAGATTTTAAGAATAAAAAATATATTAGGTATAAAGTATTATTTTTGAAAAAGGTAATAAAAAAATTATTAATAACATACATTATTTGCCTATATATTGTTCATTTAGTTAATTTAAGATTATAATTGATACATAAAGTACCAGATTATTTTTGTATTTTAATGGCATTTAGGAGGATGGGATTAGTACGTATAGATTATGATACGAGGTGGAGAGAATGTTTCAAATTGTGAATAGATCAAAGAAAAATACAATTGAAATTAACAATGATACAAATATAGGTATTTTTATTGAAGATCCAGATCGTTTATTACAATTAAAACTCATAGGTTTGAATAACTATGATCTGCAGCTAATTAAAAGTTTAAAGCTATATGTAGAACGAAATGTTGCAGATGTGGTGGCAGGATTTTATCGTGTGATTGAAAGTGTACCTACACTGCAAGAGGTTATTCAAACAAATAGCTCCAGTGAGCGATTACGCCAAACATTACGTCATCATATTATTGAAATGTTTGAAGGACGAATTGATGAAGCCTTTTTAGAAAAGCGCCGACGAGTGGCAAAAATGCATGTAAGGATCCGTCTATATCCTAAATGGTATTTAGCTGCCTTTCAAGTTCTTGAAAAATCATTAAGAAAGATTGTTTACGAGCTCCAATTAACAAAAGGCGAGGAAGAAAAATTTTGTGATGCTATCAGTAAAATTTGCAATTTTGAGCAGCAAATTGTCTTAGAAGAATATGATCACTTTGCTAATACATTGATTGAGGAACAGCGTAATAATGTGCTTGAGCATGTAAAAGAGGTGATAGGTGGCATTTCTACGCAATTAGAGACTCAATCACAAAATACCTCTAAAACTGTATCAGAGCTTGTTTATAGTGCAAAGAAGACCAATGATTTTTTAACAAATAGTATTCATGAAGCAGAATCCATGCAAAAAGTATCAAGTGATGGTTATGCTAAAATTGTCTTAATCAATGAACAAACAGGAGAAATTCATCATAAGACAGTTGAAATGGCTAATATGGTGGAACAGTTGGACCAGTCCTCATCAAAAATTAATGCAGTTGTGGAAATGGTGAAAAACATTTCAGGTCAAACCAACTTACTTGCGTTGAACTCTGCTATTGAAGCAGCACGGGCAGGCGAACACGGTAAGGGCTTTGCAGTGGTGGCGAATGAAGTACGCAAGCTTGCAGATCAAACGAAAAGTTCTGTTGAGGAAATTGCTGAGCTTATTATGATGTCTAATGGTATTACGGTACAGGTTGTTCAAGCTATTCAAGATATACAGCAACTTGTGCATAATAGTATTGAACGCAATGCCGAGTCTTTAAAAGCTTTCGATGCGATTTCTGACTCTGTTGAAGATTCTATTACTAATTTCCAAAATGTAGGGAAGCAAATTTCGGAGTTAGCAAATATTATTGAATCGATAGGTGTATCCTCAGAAGAGTTAGAAAGAGTAGCTAATCGCTTAAATACAACCATTAAAGAATTTTAGGCTATGCATAAAATCTATGCATAGTTTTTTGCATGGTTTTAGGATAAAACGATGTATTTTATGGATAAACAAAGAAATAAGCTGATAAAATTGATAATTGTTAAAAACAGCAAGTATTTATAAATAGATACAGACTAGAAAATGCTTGTGGTAAGTGTTACGCTATAGGCGAATTAGGGAATTGACTAGAGGGGTGTTTCAAACATGAAAAAGAAATTATTTATAACACGCAAATTTCCTGCACACATTGTAGAGCCTCTACAGGAGTACTACGACATCTCACAGTGGGACGAGGAAGAAATTGTGATTCCACGTGACAAATTGCTGGCAGCTGTGGCAGATTGTGAGGTGTTATGGGTAACACTTGCAGATCAAGTGAATGAGGAATTGCTGTCACATGCGCCCAACCTAAAATTAGTGACGAATTTAGCGGTTGGTTTTAACAATATAGATGTGCAAGCGTTACGAAAGCGAGGTGTTATGGCGACCAATACGCCTGGTGTATTGACAAATACAACTGCAGATTTAGTGATGGGTCTATTGCTAGCAACAGCACGTAGAATTCCAGAAAGTGAACGCTATTTACGTGAGGGCAAATGGAAGAGCTGGTATCCAATGCAATTAGTTGGGAAGGATGTGTCTGGTGCTACCATAGGTATTATTGGTATGGGACGTATTGGACAGGCTGTTGCTAGGCGGGCAAAGGGCTTTGATATGAAGGTTTTATATAATAATCGAAGACGTCGTCATGAAGCAGAAGAAATGTACGGCTTTCAGTATGCATCATTGGAGGAGCTTTTAAAGCAATCGGACTTCGTTGTTATTATGACACCATATAATAAAGATACAGTGGGGCTTATTGGTGCTGAAGAACTAGCGCTGATGAAGAATGATGCTGTTATTATTAATGCCTCACGTGGTGGTATTATTGATGAGCTGGCATTGTACGATATATTAAAAGAGGGCAAGCTGTGGGCTGCAGGGCTGGATGTATTTGAACAAGAGCCGATTGCTATGGATCATCCTTTATTAACCCTGCCAAATGTTGTAGCCTTGCCGCATATCGGTAGTGCGTCCTTAGAAACGAGAACAGCAATGCTTATGTTAAATGTAAAAGAGCTTACGGCTTATGGACAAGGTAAGGCTGTAACAAATCGCATTGATTATTAAAAAATCGGAGCGTAGTGCTCCGATTTTTTTGTTATTTATTAAATAAATCAAATAAACCACCAATACCGCCTTCACCTTTCGATTGGCCGCCACCGCCTTGGGAAATAGGTGCTGCTGCAAAGACGCGGCTTGCTAAACGACTAAATGGTAATGATTGTACCCAAACTTTACCTGGACCACGTAATGTAGCAAAGAAAATACCCTCTCCGCCAAATAGTGCCGTTTTTACGCCTCCAACTAGCTCGATATCATAGTCTACGCTAGCAGTCATCGCTACTAGACAGCCAGTGTCCACACGTAAAACCTCTCCAGGCTGTAATGTTTTTTCATGAATAGTACCACCTGCATGAACAAATGCCATGCCATCTCCTTCAAGCTTTTGCATAATAAAGCCCTCACCACCAAAGAAGCCTGTACCGATTTTTTTCTGGAATTCAACGCCAATAGAAACCCCTTTAGCCGCTGCTAGAAAGGCATCCTTTTGACAAATAATTTTGCCATTTAATTGACTTAAATCCATTGGAATAATTTTTCCTGGGTACGGTGAAGCAAAATAAACATGCTTTTTACCTGAGCCAACGTTTGTAAAGGTCGTCATAAATAAACTTTCGCCTGTAATCATTCGTTTACCAGCACCTAGTAATTTCCCCATTATTCCACTTTGTGAGCTGCCTCTTGAACCATCACCAAAAATTGTTTCCATATGGATGGCATCATCCATCATCATTAAAGCGCCTGCTTCCGCCACAACAGTTTCTTGGGGATCAAGCTCCACTTGCACATACTGCATATCGTCACCAAACAACTTGTAGTCAATTTCATGGTTATTCATAAAGAGATTCCTCCAATAATAAATTTATTGTTATTATATACGGTAATCAGTCACATTAGTTTCAATGGAAAATTAAATATTTTAGAAAAAAAGGGAATTAGACAGAAAATGTCGAATATAAAAAACTAGAATGTGTATAATTTATTTTCATTTAATGAAGGGTGTGGTGAATATACATAACCTTAAACGGCTATCCCTTTCCATACATGGATAGGGTAAAGTTTTACGTTAAATGAAAATAAAGCCTCTGGCAGTTGTCGTTGATAGTTGTTTTACGGACGTATTACAAAGGTAAAATGTGTTTTTAAAATTCGGAATTTTGACATATTTAATTTTAATGAAAGTCATATATTCTGTACCTATGGAATACGACTGGTCAATAGCCGAGGCATCATAGAGTATTTCAGGGGGTGTGTGAAGTGGAGATAAAAAACTATATCGGTGGTAAATGGAAGGCACATTCACATTTACAAAGTATAGCAGTGACGAACCCTGCAAATGGAGAGCAGCTAGCCACCATCCCTCGTTCAACTGCAAGCGAGGTAGATGAGGCTGTAGTAGCTGCCAAACAAGCCCAGAAAAGTTGGGCACTTGTACCAGCGCCAAAGCGTGCAGACTATTTATATGCCATCGGTCAAAAAATGAAAGAAAAAAAGGAATATTTGGCGACCGTTTTAACAAAAGAGATGGGTAAGGTTATTGAAGAAGCTAGAGGAGAGGTGCAAGAAGGCATCGATATGGCTTACTATATGGCTGGGGAAGGTCGCAGGTTGTTTGGTGAGACGACACCATCTGAGCTAGCTAATAAGTTTGCAATGAGTGTAAGAGCGCCTATTGGTGTTGTGGCACTTATTACTCCTTGGAATTTCCCTATTGCTATTGCAACATGGAAGTCATTTCCTGCAATTGTTGCAGGGAATACATTTATTTGGAAGCCTTCAAATGAGACACCAATGATGGCCTATGAAATGGGTAAAATTTTTGAAGAAGTAGGCTTACCAGATGGTGTAGCAAATATTGTATTTGGTACAGGACCTACAGTTGGAACAGCTTTAATTGAACATCCCGATGTAAAGGTTATCTCCTTTACAGGTTCTACAACAACAGGTAGTAAAGTAGCTGAGCTTGGCGGTAAGCATTTAAAGAAGATTTCTTTAGAGATGGGTGGAAAAAATGCTGTGATTGTCATGGATGATGCTGATTTGCAGCTCGCTACAGAGGGAATTTTATGGAGTGCATTTGGCACAGCTGGGCAAAGATGTACGGCATGTAGTCGAGTGATTGTGCATAAAGATGTAAAAGAGCAGTTGGAACAACGCCTCTTGGAAGAAATACAAAAACTAACCGTTGGGAACGGCTTAGATGAAGGCGTTAAAATTGGACCAGTGATTAATAAAGCTGCATTAGAAAAAATTAATCACTATGTGCAAATAGGTAAACAGGAGGGAGCCACATTATTAGCAGGTGGCAATATATTAAATGAGTCACCATATAATAATGGGTTTTATTATGAGCCAACATTGTTTACGAATGTCAAGCCTGACATGATTATTGCGCAAGAGGAAATCTTTGGTCCAGTCGTTTCACTAATTGAGGTAGCTAGTTTAGAGGAAGCAATCGAAGTAAATAATGGCGTGAAATTTGGCTTATCTAGCTCAATTTTCTCACAGGATGTAAATACAATTTTCCGCGCCCAACGTGATTTAGACACAGGAATCGTTTATGTAAATGCTGGCACAACTGGTGCTGAAATTCATTTGCCCTTCGGTGGTACAAAAGGGACAGGAAATGGACACCGTGACTCAGGTGTTGCCGCCCTTGATGTATACACGGAATGGAAGAGCATTTATATAGACTACAGCGGTAAATTACAAAGAGCACAAATCGATACAGAATAACAGATCAGCGAAAGGGGATGTTCTTGATGAAGGTTGTTGTATTAGGTGCAGGTTTAATGGGGAAAGAGGTAGCTCGTGATTTAGTAAAAAATGACGAAGTGAAGCGTGTATTTTTAAGTGATATTGATATAAATGTGGCACAGGATTTTGTGGACACACTGGGCTCAGATAAGATTGAGGTTGTGGAGCTTCATGCTGAAAGTGATGATTCATTAATGGAGGTCATCGCAAAAGGGGATGTTGTTGTCAATGCGCTTTTCTATTCCTTCAATGAGCGAGTAGCAAGAGCGGCAATTGAGGTAGGTGTGCATTCCGTAGACTTAGGTGGACATATTGGTGGAATAACAGAAAAAATATTAGAGCTTCATGAGGAAGCAAAGGCAAAGGGTGTCACAATTATCCCTGACCTAGGTGTTGCACCAGGTATGGTTAATATCCTAACAGGCTATGGTGCATCTAAATTAGATGACGTTGAATCTATTAAACTATTTGTTGGAGGTATTCCAACTGAGCCTAAGCCGCCACTTCACTATACACGTGTATTTTCTTTAGATGGTGTTTTCGATCATTATACAGAGCCTTCTAAAACAATTCAAAAGGGTGTACTTGAGGAAGTACCATCCTTATCAGGCATTGAGCCTATTTATTTTGATGAGTTTGGTGTGCTGGAGGCATTCTATACATCTGGAGGAATCTCCACGCTGTATAAGACATTCCCAAATGTCCGCACATTAGAATATAAAACAATTCGCTATAAAGGGCATGCAGAGAAGTTTAAGTTATTAGCTGATTTAGGCTTCCTTGATACCACAAATACAGTAGAGGTGGATCATCAAGAAGTACCTGTTCGTGCAGTAGTGCGTGAAGCACTTAAAAAGAAACTTGAGCTAGGGACAAAACCAGATGCTGTACTTCTACGTGTCATTGTAGCGGGTGAAAAAGCAGAGCAGCAAGTGACATATGAATATGAAATGGTTGTACGCAAGGATATGACAATTAATGAAACAGCTATGGCACGTGCTACAGCTAATACCATTTCGGTTGTTGCCCAAATGGTAGGGTCAGGCGTGATTACGGAGCGTGGGGTGTTTGCACCTGAATCAATTGTACCTGGTGATATGTATATTGAAGAGATGGCAAAACGTGGTGTAGTGATTAAGGAGACGTCTCATAAGTCTGCAATGATTGTGAAATGGTAGGTGCTGGCCATGAATTTTGAAATGTCCACTGAACAGGAAATGCTACGAAAAACAGTTAGACAATTTGTTGATGATGAAATTATTCCTTACATCGCAAAATGGGATGCAGAAGGCGGCTTTGATGCCAAAATTTGGTCAAGACTTGCAGAGCTAGGCTTAATGGGTGTTTGTGTTCCTGAACGATACGGCGGTAGCGGTATGGATTATAACGCGCTTGCGATTGTATGTGAGGAGCTTGAAAGAGGGGATACAGCGTTTCGTACAGCTGTATCCGTTCATACAGGCTTAAATAGCATGACCTTAATGCAGTGGGGTACTGAAGAACAGAAGCAGGAGTATCTTGTACCACAGGCTAAGGGTGTTCGAATTGGCGCATTTGGCTTAACAGAGCCAGGAGCAGGCTCTGATGTAGCGGCTATGTCGACAACTGCTGTTCGCGATGGTGACCATTATATTATCAATGGACAAAAAACATGGATTTCTTTGTGTGATATCGCTGATCATTTTCTTGTTTTTGCGTATACAGATAAATCCAAAAAGCATCATGGGATTAGTGCATTTATTGTAGAACGTTCTATGGCTGGGTTCTCCTCAAAGGCTATTAAAGGGAAGTATGGTATTCGCGCAGGCAATACAGGTGAGCTCTTTTTTGAGGATTTACGTGTACCTGTGGAAAATCGCCTTGGCGAGGAAGGTGAGGGCTTTAAAATTGCTATGTCTGCGCTTGATAATGGTCGTTTTACAGTAGCAGCAGGTGCTGTAGGCTTGATGCAAGCATGCATAGAGGCTAGCGTAAAATACTGTCATGAACGCGAAACATTTGGCAAGTCTATTGGAGAGCATCAGCTTGTGGGACAAATGATTGCCAATATGGAGGCTGGCTATCAAATGAGCCAACTTCTTGTTTATCGTGTTGGTGAATTAAAAAACAAGGGTGTTCGCAACACAAGAGAAACCTCTTTAGCAAAATGGCAGGCGTGTAATTTTGCTAATAAGGCTGCTGATGATGCTGTACAAATTCATGGCGCATACGGTTATTCAGATGAGTATCCAGTAGCTCGTTATTTACGCAACTCCAAAGCACCAGTTATTTATGAAGGCACTCGTGAGATTCATACGATTATGCAGGCTGATTATGTGCTAGGAAGGCGTCATGATAAGCCATTGACAAAAATGCTGCCCAAATGGCCATTTGAAGAATAAACGAGAGGGATTTTATTGCCCTCTCGTTTTTTTGTGTAGGCAGTAAAAAAATTTCAGAAAAATGTAACTTTCACACTCATTGGTAGTCTAATTGATAAACAAGTATATGAAGGTGAGGGAAAATCATGAAAAAGAAATGGTTAGTTATTCTATTAATTACTGTTTTAGCAATAATGCCTGGCATTTTCACATGGGTTATAAAAACAGATGTAACCGCAAAGGCTGTTAGCACAAGTATGACTACGCAGGATTGGCAGGTATCCTTTTCTGTCGCTTTAAAGAAAGACAAAATCATAGAGGACTATGTCTATGTCACGACAGATAAGGGCGAAAAAGTACCTGCAACAATTGACTTGCTAAAAGATCGAAAAACATTAGTGGTTAAGAGCATGGAGGCAGGCAGTTATCAATTACATGTGAAAAAAGAGGCGTTTGACCATGGTTTTAAGGTAGACTCACAGGTTATTCCATTTACGATTATTACAACAGTAACAGCCGTAAAATCTGAGAAAGAGCTACAGCAATATTTTGAGCAGCTATTAGCCAATCAAAAGTATACTGTGTGGCTAGAAAGTGAACAAAGTGCTCCAAGCGCAAGTAGTGAGGACAAAGCAAGTACAGCGAACGAATCTTCCACAAATAATCAGGTAGAAGGTGTGGAGGAGGGCGATATTGTTGTCGTCAAAGATGGCTATATTTATTCGATTAAGGATCAGGGCATTACCGTTGTGAATGCGAAAGACCCAAACAATTTAAAATTGGTGAAAACGATTAAATTTAAAGAATCTCACTATATAACGAAGCTTGCATTATACGATAATCTTTTAATTGCCATTGGAGATGAATATTCGCAGAAAGCAGGCACAAGTATGGCAACAGCTTCTCTGTATGATATTAGCAATCCTGAAAAGCCAAAGCATCTACGGGATGTAGGGCAAGAGGGGTATTTACAAGATATTCGTATTACGAATGGCACATTGTATTTAATTGGAAATATGCATCCGAATTATTGGTTATTACAGGAGCAAAAAGAGCCAGATTTAAAACCAAAAACTTTCGACAGTGCAGAAGGAAAAGAATTCAAAAGCCTACCTTTAGAGAAAATCTCTATTTTACCAAATACAATGGATGGCATATATAGTATCATTACAGCCATTGATTTAAAAAATGGCGCTAAAGGAACTGCCAATACAAAAGGGTACTTAGGTGGTAGTAGTGGACTTTATATGTCAGAGAATGCACTGTATGTAACAGCCCCAATTTATGAAAAAAATGTTGTTTCTCCTGCAAATGAGCGAATGATGGATAGAATATGGCTACCAAGAACAACAGATACACAAATTTTTAAATGGACTGTAGATGGTACAGCGATGAACTTTGTTGGAAGTGCAGAGGTAAAGGGGACGGTATTAAATCAATATTCTATGGATGAACATAAAGGAAACTTCCGTATTTTCACAACAGAAGGCAATACATGGGATGAAAAAAATATTTCACGTAACCATCTCTTTATTTTAGATGAGCACTTACAACAGCTTGGTGCGGTGAAGGATTTAGCACCGGGAGAAAGAATCTACTCTGCTCGCTTTATGGAGGAGAAGGCTTATGTCGTAACATTTAAGCAAGTGGACCCACTGTTTGTGATTGATGTAGCAAATCCAAATAAACCAACTGTCTTAGGGGAGCTAAAGATTCCTGGTTTTAGTAATTACCTACATCCATTAGATGATACACATTTAATTGGTATTGGCTACGATACAGAACAGCGCTATGATGCCTATTCAAAGCAAAACTTCACGGTCACGACGAATATGAAAATGTCATTATTTGATGTATCAGACTTCCGTAATCCAAAAGAGCAATCAACGGTAAAAATTGGGGGCAAAGGCTCATACTCTGAGGTCCAGTACAATCCAAAGGCACTCTTCCAAAATATGGAATATAGCTATTTCGGCTTCCCAGTCGTTTTATATGAGGCAGGTCAGAATGATAATATTGTTTACAAAGGTCAGGGTGCTCAAATTTACGAAATCACAGCTAATAAGGGTATTGCCCTAAAAGGAAATCTTATTAATGCATCCACTGGTGAACAGTATGAAAATTGGGCGCACACTGTACAACGAGTTGTCTATATAAATGATACTCTTTATACAATAGCACCCAATGAGGTCAAGAGCTATCAGCTAAAGGACTTCAAACAACTTGATACATTAACAATCAAATAAAAACAAAGTCCAATGAATTCGATTTTGATATTCATTGGACTTTTGCTTTATTGACGATATGGTAAAATCTCTGAAACTGTAACAAATTCATAGCCCTGCTCTTGTAGATAAGCAAGCACAGCATCCAATCCATCCGCAGTTGACTGATGAATATCATGCATTAAGACAATCGCATTATTGTGTAAATTATTTTTTACATGGGGTAATAATTGCTGTGCATTACGATGCTTCCAATCTAAGGTGTCGATGGTCCATAGTACAACAGGTATAGGAATCTCCGCATTAATCGCATCATTTGTTGCCCCATATGGTGGTCTAAATACAGTGGCTCCTTGGTTAATAGCCTTTTCTATTTCAGCAGCAGTAGAATTAAACTCCTTCATCACCTGCTCATGTGTTAGCTTTGTTAAAACAGGATGGTTCCATGTATGATTACCTACCTCATGACCACGTGCAAGGACATCATTGGCAATATCAGGATAATACTGTACACGACTACCAAGCATAAAGAAGGTTGCTTTTGCATGATATTTATCGAGAATATTTAAAATTTGCTCCGTCACTTTAGGGTGTGGCCCATCATCGAAAGTGAGTGCAATTCGTTTTTTAGTAGGATCACCTGTAGGCGTTGGCTTTGTTGGCTGAACGTTTTCCATCGCAATTTGAAAATCAGAGGCTAACAACGGATTAATCAGTGACAGAGATAGTTTAACAACTGGCGCACCAGCTGCCCCGTTAGCAATCTCATACTCATTGAAATAGAATTGTAATGAATCATCTACAATAGCAAAGCGCTCAAAATTAGACCATTTTGGCTCAGTAGCCATTAATAGCTCTTCATCCAATAACTCATCCTTTATTTGGAGATTTTTTTGCAAATCCTTTCGCACATTTGCAGCTAATGTTGATAAGTTGTTTTCATCATTTTGCAATAATGTTTGGATTGAAATTTGTTCTCCTGTTTCATTGTTAATGAAGAATGTTTTGATTGAGACTTCATGATTTGCTCCGCCTAAGTACAGCATTTTTGTTAGCACAAAGGAATAGTAATGTTCTCGATAGGGGAACGTTTCAAAACTAATATTTAGTTCGCCCATCGCTTCTTTATCTTTATTTTTTTTCATAGACGCTAGATAGTTTTCTTTTGAATCCGATATGTATTGTAATACGGCATCATTAAAAGCATCATTATCTGTTTGTGGATAGTGAATCGCAAAAGGTGTACGGTGATCGTTTGAAACATCTGTGACAATTCGTATTCCTGGAAACGCAGAACTTTCTGTTGATAAATTGCTATTAACCGATTCTGTATCGGTTTCTTTTGAAGCATTAATTTTTTGGAACTTAAATTCATCCTTTGATAGGATAATAACAAGTATAATTGTTGTTAAGGTAACAATAAGGCCAAGTAATAAGAAATCTATTATTGGGCCGCGTCTTCTTCTGCGTTCCTGCATGATGTTGGATACGCTCCCCTCTTTTTATTTTCTATACAATCAGACGTGTTAACTATTGAAAAAGTTATACAAATTGGCAAACTTTTTATGTGAATTTATAAAAATAATTCCAAATAGGATAATATGCCTCTGTGCTCTCTATAAGTAGTGAAATCAATACCAATTTATCCTTTTTGCAGTGATTGCTTAAAACCAAACATAATTGATGGAAAGAAAGCTAAATTTGCGGTTGAGTTTTTATTGGCAGTTCGATACTATTGGCAAGGAACCTTTTGAAGGAGGCAGATAGCTGCAATGGTCTTACAAGAAGCGGATAATGAACTTACAATTGACTGTTTGTTGCTTGCAGGACGTATTATGATTGAAAGTGGTGCAGAAACATATCGTGTAGAAGATACGATGCTGCGGATGGCTACATCTCAAAATATGACAAATGCACAATGTTATGCAACACCAACGGGAATCATTTTTTCATTAGGCAAGACACAGCCAACGAGAATTACATCGATTTCTAAAAGGGTTACAGATTTACAAAAAATAGCCCTGGTAAATTCAGTATCTCGGAGACTTACATCTCACATGATAACATTAGAAGAGGCTTATGACGAGCTAAAGTCGATACAAAAAACAAATTATTTTTTACCAACTTATTTACAAGTTCTAGCAGCTGCTTTAGCAAGTGGTTGCTTCCTGATTATGTTTCAGGGAGGGTGGTCTGATTTTCCTATAGCCTGTTTAGCAGGTGGGCTAGGCTTCCTAGTACTTATCATTATTAATCATTTAACAAAGGTAAAGTTTTTCTCAGAATTTACAGCATCTCTTGTTATTGGCTTTATTGCCTTCTTTTCAGAAAAATACGGTTATGGCACGGAAATTGATAAAATTATTATTAGTTCTGTGATGCCCCTTGTACCAGGTATATTAATTACGAATGCAGTGCGTGATTTAATGGCAGGTCATTTTATGTCAGGGATGGCAAAGGGGGCAGAGGCTTTTTTAACAGCCTTTGCTATTGGTGCAGCAATAGCCGTCACTCTAGGATTTTAGGAGGCAGACCAGATAAACATGATGGATATTATTACACAAATCATTGTTAGCTTCTTTGCAACTGCTGGCATTGCTATTATTTTTAATGTTCCTAGAAAAACGCTGGTTCATTGTGGACTTGTCGGGGTTATTGGCTGGATTATTTATTATAGTTTAACAGAGCGAGGAATGGATGTTGTGAATGCTTCCTTTTTCGGCTCATTCGTCATTGCCATTGTGGCTCATTTATATGCTCGACGTTTTAAAATACCGATGATTATTTTTATAGTAGGTGGTATTATCCCATTAGTTCCAGGGGGTATGGCCTATAATGCGATGCGCAATGTTGTGGCGGATGATTATTTACAGGGCTTGCAATATGGCTTAAAGGCATTTTTAATTACAGGAGCGATTGTCATGGGGCTTGTTTTTGCAGAAGTATTTACACAGCTTATTGTTCGTGCCATTCGCTTAAGTAAGGTAAAATTACAGAGAGTTTATAAAAAAATAGCAAAATAAGGAGGCCACGTTACAGACGTAGCCTCCTTGTTTTATGATTGCTTTTGCACAAGCAAGGTAGTAATTTCTTCAGGTGTAACAGGCTTGCTAATATAAAAGCCTTGCATAGCATCACAGCCATAAGTAGCTAATAGCTTAGCTTGTTCTGCTGTTTCAACACCTTCTGCTACGACTTTTAAGCCCATTGATTTTCCTAGCTGTACCATACCATGCATTAGCTTTTGTGTTTTTTCAGATTTTAATAATGAGCTTGTAAAGGTTTGATCGATTTTTAATGTGTCTATCGGTAAAATTTGCATATATTTAAACGACCCATAGCCTGTACCAAAATCATCTAAAACAAAGGTAATGCCTTCATTTTCAAGCTTCCGCATTTGTTGAATAATAGAAGATGCAGCTTCAGCTTCAAGGGCAAATTTTTCGGTAATTTCAATTTGCAGAAGACTTGCTGAACAACCTGTTTTGGCTAGCGTATTAAGGATGGACTTTGCCATATTTTTATCACGAAATTCTCGGACAGATAAGTTGATGGATACTTTAAAATCATAACCAGCCTTTTTCCAAGTTAATGCCTGTTCACAAGCTTTTTCTAGCATAAAGGACCCAATATTATTAATAAGACCTGTTTCTTCAGCAATAGGAATTAACTCATCAGGTGACACAACACCGATTATTTCGTCTTCCCACCGTACAAGTGCTTCAACAGTTATAATATGACCAGAAACAATATCGATTTGTGGTTGATAAAATACCTTTAAATTCTTTTGGTCAAGTGCTTGAAGCAGACGTTTTTCAATTAAAGCTTTGCGATTTAAAGCTTTATGTGTAGCCGTTGACAGTGACACAATTTTATTACCACCAGCCTCACGTACTGTTGAAATTGTTGCAATGGAAGCTTTCATAAGCTGAGAGAATGTCGTTTGATCTTCAGGATATCTTGTTATTCCACCGCTAATCGAAAGGGGAACTGCCACATTGCCACTATAGATAGGGTGCTGCTGTAAATAAGGTAAGAAGCCTTGAATAAACCACTCACTTAAAGGCGTAATAACAACAAAATCATTTTCATTAATGCGAGCCATTGTACTATCTTGGAAGTACATTTGGATGCGATTTGTAAATTCGGTAATAAGACTTTGATTAATTTGCTGGTCATGTAATTCTTTTAATGTGTAAAATTTATCAATACTTAAATACACAAAAGAAAAATGTCTTGCTTCTTCTACCATAGTAGCAATGACTTTTTCAAGTCGATGGGCATTCATCAAACCTGTTTCTGTATCAATGTAAGCTATTTTTTCTAGCTGTTGTTGGATTTTCTTTGATTTGGTAATATCCTTTTCGACTAAGATAAATTGCTGCTCATTCGTTTCAAAATTAAACGTCGGGATAGCTGTTAGCAATACCCAATAGACTTGCCCTGTTTTAGTGATTTTTTCAACTTCACCTTGCCAAGTATGACCATTGTTTAAGGTACGCCAAATCGTATTTGTGACCTTTTCATTATCAGGGAATAGCTGCCAAAATGTTTTACCAATAACACGTTTTGGTGTCCATTGGCTAGTTTTTAAAAATTCATTATTACATTCCAAAATAAATCCATCATGGTCAAGCGTCACTGTCATAAAGGTCGTATCTATTCCCTGCTTTAGGTCAACAAATGCACTGCTAGTAGAAATAGTTTTTAACATTAGCTCCGGAAGCATAAAAATAAGAAGAATAAAACGCTCATCTTGTTCTGTAAATGGCTTAGCTAGTAGTGCTGTCGTAATTTCTGTATTTGTAGAGGTGTTTACTTGAATACTGTCTATATACGTACTGTCCTCATTTTGCAAAATGGAATGGACTGTTTCCACTGTAAGCTGACGTAGTAGATTTTCATGTATGAATGGAGTAGTATTTCCTGTAATATCATTAGCTGAAAAACCAATCAGATGTTCGGCGAGCTTCCCCCAAATAATCGCTTGTCCATCTTGATTTATGATAATTGCAGGAAAAGGAAGTGAATTTAGATAATGTTCATCAATCGTAAATGATTTATGCATATGACTCATGATTATTCGATCTCCTTGGGTAATCAATATATACTATCTATTATAGATAATTATCGGGAATTAGTCATTATGAATATATATGTAAATATTTGATAGTAAAAATATTTAGGACTTTCCTAATGAATTGTGAGAAAAGATTTGAAGAAAAATAATATTTTTTAGTATGTATATAGGAAGTAGGCTTGGTATGAAACGTTTAAATGGGATTATATTTATTGTCACAGGTGCTATGTTATGGGGAGCCACTGGACCTCTGATGGAATGGTTGCTTAACCATACATCAATGACGGTTTCCTTTTTGTTAACAATCCGTTTATCAGTTGCAGGTATTGGATTACTTACGTATTTATTGTTAACAGGAAAAAATATTTTTGGTATTTGGCAGCATAAATTATGGGGTAGACAGCTTGTTATTTTTAGTATTGTTGGAATGTTAGGTGTACAATTTTCTTTTGTAGCAGCAATTAATGCCAGTAACGCTGTAGTAGCAACCTTACTCCAATTTCTAGCACCGATATTTGTGGTGGCATATGTCTCTCTTAGTTTAAAGAAATGGCCACCAAAATATCAAGTATTAGGTATTATTGGCACACTTGTTGGATTATTTCTGTTACTAACGAATGCCTCATTCGATAGTTTGCTTATTAGTCCAAAAGCCTTGATATGGGGAATAGCTGTAGGCTTAGCCTTTGCATTTTACACTCTGTATCCTGCTCCATTGATGAAAGAATGGGGTGTACTTTCAGTTGTGGGATGGGGGATGCTAGTAGGTGGTGTAGCATTAGGTATAGTAAGTCGTATATGGCAGTCTGATCAATGGATGGTTTTGTTGGAGTTTCAGATTGCTCTGTTAATGATCGCATTAATATTTTTGGGTACGGTCGCCTTTATTTTATTTTTAAGCAGTATGCACTATATTTCGGCAGTCGAAACGAGTGTTCTTTCTAGTATTGAACCATTAACTGCGATGTTTATTTCGGTAATTGTTTTCGGTACATCTTTAGGCTTTTGGCAATTAATTGGGGTATTCGTTATGCTTGTTTGTGTAACATGGCTTTCAATAGCTGGGGAAAAGGCGTAAGTTTATGATCTTTAAATTTTTAAACTAGGGAGGAAAGAATGTGAGAGAAATTTTTTCCTATGTAAAGCCATATAAATGGACGGCTATTTTTGCTTTATGTTTAATGCTTGTTGAATTATTTGTAGAGCTTGTACAGCCGCTGATTATGGCAAAAATAATTGATGAAGGTGTACGAGCTCAAGACCAAGGCATGATTGTACAGTGGGGCGCTATGTTGCTTGCTCTATCATTTATTGCCTTTATGGCGGGGGTGATTAATTCATATTTTTCATCCCATACAGCTCAAAGCTTTTCGTATGATTTACGAAATGCGATGTTTGATAAAATTCAATCCTTTACATTAGCATCCTATCAAAAATTTTCAACGGCGTCCTTAATTACAAGACTCACAAATGATGTAACACAAGTACAAACCGTGTTATTTATGAGCCTACGTATTATGCTGCGTGCTCCACTTGCGGTGATTGGAAGTATTCTAATGGCTTTTGTCGTGAATGCAAAGTTAGCCTTGTTCTTAGTGATAGGTGCACCAATTATATTTCTATTTCTTGTTTTTATGGTAGCTAAAGGTGTCGCTTATTTTGGGCGTGTGCAAAAGAGGATGGATCGTTTAAATAAAGTGCTCCAGGAGAACTTACAGGCGATACGCTTAGTAAAGGCTTATTTACGAGGAACATATGAGGCTACACGCTTTGATGAGGTGGCTGCCCGTTTAAAAATTGATACTGTTAAAGCTTTACGCACAATGGAATACATTATGCCTACTCTCTTATTTATTATGAATGTCAGTTTACTTGCTGTATTGTGGTTTGGCACAAAGCAAATTGCGGCAGGTACTACGCCACTTGGCGATATTGTTGCCATTATTAACTATGCAATGCGTATGACGGGTTCATTTTCTATGTTTGCGTTTATTATTATCTTTTATGCACGTGCCAAAGCCTCAGCAGAACGCATGGCAGAAGTGCTTTCAATGGAAAACGCAGTAGAAGCTACAACCTTATCACAGGAAACAGCTCATCATACAAATTATGGAGAGCTAACATTCGAACATGTTACTTTTACATATCCAGGGGGAGATAAGCCTGTTTTGTCTAATATAAATTTTCAGGTGAAGTCAGGTGAAAAGCTGGCGATTATGGGTGCAACAGGTGCTGGTAAATCCACACTATTGCAGCTTATTCCTCGTTTTTATGAAGTGACAAAGGGAAGAATACTAGTAGAAGGGAAGAATGTGCAAGAATGGGATTTACAAGAACTAAGGGAAATAATCGGCTATGTGCCTCAGCAATCATTACTGTTTACAGGCAGTATTGCAGATAATGTCCGTTGGGGAGATGCACAGGCAACTATGGATGCTGTCCTTCAGGCGACAATGCAGGCACAAATCCATACTGCTGTTGAAGATTTTCCGCATGGCTATAATACCAAGGTTGGACAGAAAGGTGTTAATTTATCAGGTGGTCAAAAGCAAAGGCTATCCATTGCTAGAGCCCTCTTAAGAAAAGGGCATATTTTAATGCTTGATGATAGTACAAGTGCACTAGATGTGAAAACAGAGCAGGCATTGTGGGAGGCATTGAGTGAGGAAACGGCAACGATGCTTGTGGTTACACAGAAAATTCGTACAGCGAAGGGCGCGGATCGCATTTTATTGATTGATGCTGGTAAAGTAGTTGCGTATGGCACACACAAGGAGCTTTTACAAACGTCAACACTCTATAAAAAAATTGCAATCTCTCAGCAGGAGGTGGAGGAATAATGGGATTTTTCCAGAAGCCTTTTGGCTATGAGCCGATTTTAACAAAAGATGATTTGCAACAGACTGTGAAGAAAAAGAAAGGTCCACGTGCAGCAAATTCGAAACATACATTGCTTCGACTATGGAAAATCGTTGATGAGCAACGTGTTCTTTTAATCATTGTTCTACTATTAGTTTTAATGAGCTCGGTATTAGCATTAGTAGGTCCCTACTTAATTGGTCAAATGATTGATCAATATGTGATGCATGGAGAGCTGACAGGCTTAGGTAAGGGTATTACCCTATTAATTGGTATTTATGCACTCTTAGCTATCGCATTGTTCCTACAAAATTATTGGATGATTGGAATAGCACAGCAAACAATTTATCGGCTACGTACAAGTGTATTTGCTCATTTTCAGCAACTGCCTATTGCATTCTTTGATCGTCGGCAGCATGGAGAATTAATGAGTCGTATGACAAATGATATTGAAGCGGTGAGTTCTACATTAAACAGTTCCTTTATTCAAGTGTTTTCAAGTGTATTAACACTTGGCGGAACAATTATTATTATGCTAAGCCTAAGCCCATTATTGACTGTGCTTACCATGACCATTATTCCTGTGATGTTTTGGGCAATGCGTTGGATTACACGACGTACATCTCCATTATTTAAAGAGCAACAAGCAGCAATGGGTGCTTTGAATGGCATGATAGAAGAAACCATTTCAGGACAGCGAATCGTCAAGGCTTTCTCACAAGAGGAACGCATGAAAGCAGAGTTTCGTGACAAAAGCTTACGATTAAAAAGAACGGGCTTTTGGGCACAAACATACTCAGGTTATATTCCAAAGGTCATGAACTTTTTAAATAATATGAGCTTTACCATTGTTGCAGGTATAGGCGGCATGCTTGCATTGTATGGGCATGTGTCGATAGGGGTTATTGTTATTTTCACGGAATATGCGAGACAATTCACACGTCCATTAAATGATTTAGCAAATCAGTTTAATACAGTATTATCAGCTATTGCGGGTGCAGAGCGGGTATTTGCCTTACTTGATGAGCAGCCTGAGATCGAAACGGCTTCTATGCAGAAGCATCAGCTTATAGGGCAAGTGACGTTTAAGCATGTGTATTTTAAATATGAGCAGGAAGAGGAAGCCTACACATTAAAGGATGTTCATTTTAATGTGGAGCCAGGTCAAACAGTCGCACTTGTAGGAGCAACCGGAGCTGGTAAAACAACCATTTTACAGTTGCTTGCACGGTTCTATGAGGTGACAAAGGGTGAAGTATTATTTGATGGTGTAAATGTTCAGCAGATTGATCGCCAGGCACTTCGCTCACAAATGGCTTTTGTCTTGCA
This sequence comes from Lysinibacillus sp. FSL H8-0500, assembly GCF_038051955.1. Lineage (NCBI taxonomy): Bacteria > Bacillati > Bacillota > Bacilli > Caryophanales > Bacillaceae > Lysinibacillus > Lysinibacillus sp. FSL H8-0500. Next base: position 541,765 of record NZ_CP150292.1, read on the forward strand.
GGATCCATTTTTATTTGAGGCGTCTGTACGTGAAAATATACGCTATGGTCGACTGGATGCAAGTGATAAGGAAATAGAGGAGGCGGCTAAGCGTGCAAATGCACATGGCTTTATTAGCAAGCTGAAGGATGGCTACGATACCATTCTTGCTGCAGATGGACGTGAAATTTCACAAGGGCAAAAGCAATTGCTCTCCATAGCAAGAGCACTTATTGCTGATCCGAAAATTTTATTATTGGATGAGGCTACAAGCAGTATTGATACGGTGACAGAAATGGCGATTCAGGAGGCGCTCGATACATTAATGCAGGGGCGCACAAGTTTTGTGATTGCCCACCGTTTAAATACTGTGCATAATGCCGATATAGTTCTTGTTATGCAAAAAGGAAAGTTAGTGGAGGCTGGCTCTCAGCAAAAGCTAATCGAGTCAGGTGGTCTTTACGCACAAATGCTCCAGTCTTCTGCCCACCATCTTGAGGAATAGATAATAGACAAATGCTTAAAGCTTCTTTAGCGAGAAGATGTGCCTTAAAAAAAATTTTTCAGACACATCTTCTCTATTATTTATTACAGGTTGGCTAATTTACCAAAATTAGGAATGTTATTTTAGCACGGAATAAAGTTAATCTCTTTTTGTTTAATGAAATGGGATAATTGCGTAAAATAACTAAAAAATCCTTTTCGTTGATTTTATCATGTAAATTAATGGAGACAGCGCTAGTGTGGCTATTTGACAATGAAGCACGCATCTACCTTTTGTAAAGTAGTATGTAATTTTAAAGCAACCACGTAAATTTTCCTTTTTAAACTTAAATAACTTGATTAATAACTAGTAAAATTTAGTTATTTTAAGGATTTGCTATAGTATAAATCCTTTTATTATGTGCTAATTTAAGGTAAAATTTTGATTATTAGAGGATTTTATTGCCAGCCTATTTTATTGTTACAGTAAGAGGGCAATAGTCTAAGACAGAAACGGAGTAGAGAATGAATATTTCAGTAATGACGGTGTCTTTTCCACTAGATGGAGAAACGCTGAAGGAATTAGAATTATTATGTGAAGAAGCGACAAGCCATGATTACCGTGTCTATGAAACGGTGATGAATATACCAATGGCTCGCTCCTTTGAATCAAAGGGCTTTATGGTGCTTGCTTATGAGGATGACAAAAATGTACTAGTGGGAGTTGCGAGTGCTATTGATTTAATGGGACTCCATACATATGAGTGGTCACTCGTTGTAACACCTGCCTATCGACAAAAAGGGATTGGTACTGTCTTGGTTGATAGTATACAAGCAGGTTTAAAGGACAGAGGGGCAGAGGGACAATTAGCCGTTGTTATTGATGGCTCACCTTATGGTCATACATTTATTGAAAATAAAGGATTTATTTATAGTTTTTCTGAAGCTACTTTAGAAACAAAGGCAGAGCCGGTTGTACTACAACCTAATATAAGTATTCAACCGTATAATAATGAGCAGGCTGAGCTGATAACGATTTATAGTGAAGCCTTTGGAGATTTACCGGAGGAATCTGTAGAACTGATTGCTTTTAATACATCAACAACTGGGCGAGAGCTTTGGGTTGCCTACCGTGATGGGGAGATGATAGGAACGGTGACAACAGCCCAGGAAAGTGAAATTCAATGGGTCACTGCACTTGCTGTTCATCCTCATTATGAAGGGCAGGGGGTTGGCACGGCATTATTGGCATTTTCAAAGGATTATGCCAATAAAGTTGGCGCAAAATTTGTCATGTTGGATGTGGAAATTGATAATAAAAAAGCATTATCTGTTTATGAAAAAGCTGGCTTTATGAAGGCACAACAAATTGATTATTATGTAAAACAATAGCAAAAAAGACGAGAGGATAGCGTTTAACATAAACTTCTCGCCTTTTTAATCATATTTGCGAACTATCGTCATATAGTATTAATAAGCATGGTGAAGGGAGTCGTGAGTATGCGTATGCCAGCATTACCAAAAAAGAAATCTCCTCCAAAAGAAGCCCCTCGTTCATGGTGGAAAGTAGTGAAAGCCTATCTATCAAAAGGCAAGTTTTATAAGCTGCCACCAAGAAATTGATAATGGATGAAAAAAGTCGCCTTGCTAGCGACTTTTTAATTTTCTAATAAAAATGTACTTTTAGATGGACCGATTAAATAGAGCTCATGCATAGCTCTTGTAAGAGCAACATAGAGGAGCTTTCGATCAATAGCTGTATCATAAAAAGGCGTGTCAAAGGCAGCAACGATTACGGCATCAAATTCTAGTCCTTTGGCAAGATGGCTTGGTATAACAAGTAGTATATCTTGGTTGATTGTGTCATTTTCGGTTAAGAGCTGTGAGGCAATATGATGGTCTGTCAGTGTTTGTTGCATTGCGGTTGCTTCGGCAGTTGTTTTGCAAATTAAGGCAACTGAACAATGTCCGTGCTGACGAATCGTGTTAAAAATATTTTTAATTTGTATGGCATCAAATGTATTTGCTTGAATAAAGCTTGGTATATTGCCGTGACGAACAACTGGTTCTACTAATGGAAGCTGTTCATCCATCTGTGCTAAGATTTGGTTCGCAACTTCCATAATTTCAATGGTAGTTCGATAGCTTTTTTGTAAGGTCCGGAAGCTTGCGCGGGGAAATAAATTTTGGACAGGCTCCCATGAAGTAAGGGAGCGATAGCTATGGATACCTTGGGCTAAATCCCCAACCATTGTAAACATATCTGTATCGAGCCCTGTTTTTAAAGCAACAAGCTGGAATAGACTATAGTCTTGTACTTCATCAATAAAGACAACACGCATTTTCCATTTATCTGCTATGCCCTTAATCCGTGCCTGTAAATAATAAAGTGCAGCTAAATCCTCAAGTGCCCATTGCTCTTTGCGATGTGCCTGCAAAAATTGCTGTTGTTCGAGATAATGCCATTCAGGGGCAAGCTCTGTTAAAAGCTCTGCATTTGTAAGAAGATTACGATAGAGCGTTTTGATATTATGCTTGGCAAAGCGACGCATATAAACGGTTGCTGTTGATTTTGCCTCTTTTTCAATAGCAGGAATTCGTTCATCACGTTCATCAATAAACCTTGTCACGACACGTCGACGTTTATCATCATCTCGAATCCCGTTTAAAGCTTTACCTAATGCTTCATCATACTTTTTATGGAGTGTAGCCAAAACAGCCTGCTTTTTTTGACGAACATGGCTAGCTACCACCTTTTTAATATGTGTCAGTCTTTTTTCAATAGGCATATAAGAGAATTCGTATAAAAATAGCTTTTTAAGATGAGAGGCTCGCATAATACGGTATTTTTCAATATAAACATCCTCAAATTGTTCAGCGATGGCTTGCTCTATTTTTTGGATATAGCGTTCAATGATATCACGGTAATAAAGTGAACCTTTGACTTCAGCTATCCAGGCAGTGGATGGGTTACTTTCTCCTGCTACAAGTGATTCTAGCTGTGTATTTGGATCTTGAAGCTTTAACTTTAATTTAGTGGCAGCAAGAACATAGTCAGTAAATGTAGTTTGACAAATTTTATCGACACCGAGTTCGGGTAAAACATCGCCTATATAATCAATAAATAGCTTATTCGGTGCTAAAATCATGAGCTGTTCAGGGTTGAAGTGTTCACCCATTGTGTAGAGGAAATATGATATTCGGTGTAGTGCAATGGTTGTTTTTCCACTACCTGCTGCACCTTGGACAATAATTGGTTGGCGTAAATGAGCACGAATAATGTCATTTTGCTCCTTTTGAATCGTTGAAACAATTTCGGTTAGACGAACATCTGCTTTACCTGCCAATGCTTCTTGTAGTAATTCATCATTTGTTGTTAAGTCAATATCACGTATATCGAGTAATTCACCATGCTCGATTTTATATTGTCTTTTGGCAAACAAGTGTCCTTTATGAACTTCGCCGCGTACATCATATTCCATATCGCCAAGCCGACCATCATAATAGACATTAGCTACAGGTGAACGCCAATCCACAATGATAGGCTCATGTGTTTCACGATGAAAGAGAGAGGTTTTTCCTATATAGAGAAATTCCTCAGGATCATCTGTTTTTTGAAAGTGAATTCTAGCAAAGTATGGCTTCTTTTGAATAGCTTCTAAGCCTTCCTTTTGAGTACGAGCCATTTCGAAAAATCTAGCATTTGTTAAAATGTTTAGATAGCTTAAACTTGAATCAAGGTAATCAAGATCTGCCATGGATTGGCGAATATTCTCTTGAGCGGATCGTAAATCTCTTTGTGATTCGTTTAAAATTTGCTGCATATAACTTTGGGTATATGCCAGTCGCTTCATTTCAGCCTGAAAATCTGGATGTTGTACAGTCATTTTTTAGCACCTCCTAGGTACTTACAATTTCAAAGTAGATTACCATACTACTATATAAAATGTGGACCATCAAGTGAAAGCTAAAGCTGATGATGTTGAGGTGAAAATGAGTAAAGAGGAGCTGATAAAGTTGGATATTTTTGCACACCGAGGTGTTTCCGCACATTATCCTGAAAATACAATTGCGGCATTTCAAGCAGCAGCAGAACTTCCTATTGCGGGAATTGAGCTGGATGTACATCTAACAGCAGATAGAGAGGTAGTGGTTGTTCATGATGAAACCATAGATCGTACCTCCAATGGCTCTGGCTATGTAAAGGATTTTACATTGCAACAATTGCGGAAATTTGATTTTGGTTCATGGTTTTCGGCACAATACGAAAATGAGCGCATTCCAACACTAGGGGAAGTATTAGAGCTTTTCGCAGGTACACATCATCGCATTAATATTGAGCTAAAAACAGATGTGCTTGCATATGAAGGGATTGAATCACTTGTATTAAAGGAAATTGCTACCCATCAAATGATAGAGAGGGCTATTATTTCCTCTTTTAACCATGAATCCTTACAAACAGTTGCACAAATCGCACCATATATTGACATTGCACCATTGTTTGCAGAGGTGCTTGTGGACTTTACAACATATATTGCTCTTATACCAGCGAAAGCATTGCATGTCCATGTACCAACAGCATTTCGCAAATCAATAAGAGTAGCTCTTGATGAAGGAGCAATTGTGCGTGTATACACAGTAAATAATAAGGAGGATGCTCGACGTTTACAGCAACTTGGCATACAGGCAATATTTACAGATGATCCAGCACAAATGTCGGAGGCTTTGCGTTAGAATGACGGAATGGAAGCGTTAGTCATTCAACGCTTCCATTACCATTTTGCACGATGTTCCTCAATACAGCCGAGCATTTGCTGAATGATTAATGTTTCACCATTATCGAGTAAAATCGCACCATCGTAATAACCAAATAATTGATGTACCTCTGATTGCACCAGCTTTACATTTGAGCGGGCTACACGTTCAAAAAACGGTGAAAATGTTAATGAAACTTGCTTCGAAAATTTTGTTTTCACTTTCCAACGCTGCATATAATCCTCTCGATCATATTGAAAAATCAAATCCTCATGTATTTTTGTCATTTTACCATCAACAAAAACAGCATTTTCCGTCATACCTGTGCCATCTGTCCATTTACCTCCAAGATTAAGCCCAATGCGTCTTCCACGAACTCGCTGGGAGGCCATTCCCCAATTCCATATTGCATCACGAGGCCAGACCCCTCGTCCATAATCTAGCACAGCAAAGTTATCCTCTGGAGTGAATACAAAACGGCGAGTACCTATTGTCACAGCACCAGAAGTAGGGAGAATATGATGCTTGCCTGTAAATTGAAATGTTTTTCGATTCCAAGGGATGACTACATTTAAGGTTTCATCTGCTGGGGGATGTTGAATGACAAGCTTTGCACATAAAACTTCTCCATCAAAGTTAGGGATAGAAACGGACAAATGGGTTTTATTTTGCATGTATGCCATCTCAATCATCATCTCGCTATTTTTAAATGATACAGATTCTAAAACTTGTGTGGGCATTTTTAATTTACCACCAAAGGGAATAGTTATTGTTTTTTCAAAATAGCGCTGTGTTTCATACTCAAGAAAATAGACGAAGCAGACTGCTGCATAATCCAGATGACTAATCGTGGCAGAAAACAGGATTTCATCACCATAAACACACCAATAATTCCATTTCTTTTTACGCATAATATGTCCGCTTAGATTGCTATGAATAACAGGCTTTCGTGCAAATCCAATGGCTGCAGGGTTTAAGTTACCTTTTTTATCGCATAAAAAAGTAGGTTGTAAAATTTCTTTCTCAGCATGTTGCTTCATATTCAACATCCCCTCTGGTCTTAAGCTAGAAATTGATTATTCTGTTATTTTCATTGTAGCAAAAATGCTCTGAAAAATGGAAAGGATCAAGCTGAATCTCACTGCTTTTAGTAAGAATATGAGTAAGGACCTAACTAGTGAATTACCGGATGTTGCGATATACACAGCTCTACGTAGTCCCCTGGCAAATTTCTAATAGAAATGCTTCTCTAAACATATGATGGTGTGAGGAGGGGATGTATGGCAAACGTGTACAATCGGCAGGCTGCTGTACAATATGCCGATTATTGGTGGAATAGACGTAATCCAGCTTTTCCAAACTTTGATGTAGATTGCACGAATTATATTTCTCAATGCTTACTTGCAGGAGGGGCGCCAATGCGAGGAGCGCCAAATCGAGAGAAGGGCTGGTGGGTTCAACAAGGAAATTGGAGCTTTAGCTGGTCTGTTGCCCATTCATTAAGGTGGTATTTAGAAGGATCTACAACGGGTTTGAAGGGCAGACGGGTCCAACATGCAGAGGAACTAGAGCTTGGAGATGTTATTTTTTATGATTTTCAAGGAAATGGAAGGATTGATCATTCTGTTATTGTGACAAGTATTCAAAATGGCGTTCCTTATGTGAATGCACATACCTCGGATAGTATTCATCGCCCGTATTTGTACGAGGATTCGACTGCTTATACGCCAAGCATGACTTATTTCTTCTATCATATAGACGATAGCTTTGCTTAGAAAGAGATAGTTTTAAAGCATATGATTTTATGATAATGTGAAAGATAGAAGAGACAAACTATAATATGCTGTCTTATGGTAGAAGGAGAATGGGATATGAGCGAACAAATTTTATCTGTTAGAGATGCCATTATTCAACGTCGTTCCATTAAAAAGTTTAATGGCCAGCCTGTAGATCGTGAGGATTTACTGGCTATTATTGATGATGCTGTATGGGCGCCCAATCATGGCAACCGTGAGCCGTGGCGTTTAGTAGTCGCATGTGGTGAGGAATTAGCAAAGCTTCATGAATTATTGCGTGACCTAGCTATACCTAAATGGCAAGAGCTATCAAGTGCAACATTGGGGAAGCAAATGGAGAAGTTTACTACTCCGGGTGGCTATGCCTTTGTGATTGTACCAGAGGATGTGCGTCAAAAAGAGCGCTTAGAGGATTATGCGGCAGCAAGTATTTTTATTCAAAATATTCAATTGCTGGCGTGGGATAGAGGCATCGGATCTTGCTGGAAAACACCAGCCTTCTTAGATCAACCTAAATTCCGTGAAGCCTTAAAGGTGCAGCCAGGTGAGCGTGTGATTGCGATGCTGCAGGTTGGTTATTTTGATGAAGTGCCAAAAGGCAAAGAGCGTAAATCAGCAGTAGAAATTGTGACAATCTTTGGTGAGCAATAGTGAAAAGAAAATCCCTTCGCGAATGAGAAGCGAAGGGATTTGTTCATTATTTTTGTAATTCTGCAACTTCGTATAGATAATCGCTTAATACACGTAAACCCTTATCGAAGTTTTCTAAATGGAAGTGTTCGTTTGGTGCATGGAAGTTTTCACTTGATAAACCAAAGCCCATTAAGACAACAGGCAATTCTAAAATTTCATCAAATGCAGCTACAATTGGAATAGAGCCTCCACCGCGTGTATAGGCAGTCGGGACATTATATACTTTTTCATAAGAACGTCCAGCCGCTTGGATAAATGGATGATCGAAAGGTGTTAGGAATGGACGCCCTTTATCAAATTCAGAAATCTTTATTTCTACACCAGCAGGCTTATGCTTTTCAACATGTGCTTTTAAAAGTGCAACAATCTCGTCAGGCTCTTGATTTGGCACAAGTCGGCATGTAATTTTAGCGCCAGCCTCAGCAGGTAGTACCGTTTTAATCCCTTCACCTGAGAAGCCACCGAATACACCATTCACCTCTAATGTTGGACGAGCCCAAGTACGTTCTAAATAAGAAAACCCAGGTTCACCAACTAATTCTTGTGCGCCAACTTCCTGTTTCACAGCTTCCTCATCAAAGCCAAGTGCACGATAAGCCTCACGCTCTTCCCCTGATAGTGGTAAGACATTGTCGTAGAAGCCCTCTACTTGAATCGTACCATGCTCATCACGGAAGGATGCCAAAATTTCAGCTAATGCATGAATGGCATTTTGCACCCCTCCACCATAAAGGCCAGAATGCAAATCTCCTTTAGCACCGCGAATATCAATTTGAATACCTGTCAAACCACGCAGCCCGTAACAGACCGCAGGCTTACCAGGACCATATAGCCCCGTATCAGAAATTAAAATTAAATCTGCTGCTAATTTTTCTTTATGCTGTTCAACAAAGGCAGGTAGGTGAGGGCTGCCAATTTCCTCTTCACCTTCATAAATAAATTTCACATTAACGGGTAAAGTGCCTGTTATAGCAAATAGAGCCTCAATCATTTTTAAGTGCATAAATACTTGCCCTTTATCATCACTAGCCCCACGAGCAAATAATTTATTATCACGAATTGATGGGTTAAACGGCTCGCTTTCCCATAAATGTAATGGGTCAACAGGCTGGACATCGTAGTGACCATAAAATAAAATCGTTGGCTTGCCCTCTGCATGTAACCAATCAGCATAGACGACAGGGTGTCCCTCAGTTTCCATAATAGAGATATTTTCCAGATTTAGTTTTTCGAATGTACCAGCTAGCCATTTTGCGGCATGTTGAATATCTTCTTTATGCTCAGATAAAGAACTAATGCTTGGAATTCGTAAAAACTCCTTTAATTCTTCTAAATGTGCCTCACGATGCTCCGCAAAATAAGCATCTAGTTGCTGTAAGTTCGTCATGATAGAAGCCCTCTTTCCTAAGTATTTCGATAATGGAAATAGTATAGCATAACCAGCAAGTAGAAGCCCAATATATCAATGGTTTGGGTATGGAGTAGTCTATAAAGTTTAATCACGGGATGGAGATATGCTTATTAATAATGTTATAGAGGTTTTACTACAAATTTTAGGATAAAGGAAATATCAGGAGATGCAAATGTACTTAATGGCATGAGAAAGCCCAAACAATTACGAAACTCTTGTGTAAAAGTTTTGTAGAATCGTTTGGACTTTTTTATCTTAGCCTGTTAAAGGGTGAGGGCTAGTCACTCTTTTTGGCTTTACTACTACTAATATTTGGTGTTGGTGGTGAGTTATAGACACGAGAATGCGGTGGGATAGAATTCATAAGCCAAATATTACTGCCCAGCACTGAATCGTGACCAATTGTTGTTTCGCCACCTAAAATAGTGGCACCCGCATAAATTACTACATTATCCTCGATATTTGGATGACGCTTAATGCCTTTAATTGGGTTGCCATTTTCATCGAGAGGGAAGCTTAATGCGCCTAGCGTGACACCTTGATAAATTTTAACGTTTTTGCCAATGCTGCATGTTTCACCAATAACCACCCCTGTACCATGGTCGATAAAGAATGATTCGCCAATTGTTGCCCCTGGATGAATATCAATGCCTGTTAAGCTATGGGCATATTCTGACATAATACGAGGCACAATGGGTACACCCATTTCGTATAACTCGTGGGCAACACGATGAATATAGACAGCAACGATAGATGGATAGCTTAATAAAATTTCCTCTGTCGAAAGGGCAGCTGGATCCCCATTATAGGCTGCTTGAATATCTGTTTGCAAAATTTGACGGATTTTCGGGAATTGTGAAATTAAATTCATGACAATCCGATCTGCATCCTCTTGGCATGTGCAATTCTCTGGATCACTATAATCCATATTATAAATTAATACCTTTTCAATAATGTCACGTAAATCTAAGGCCGTTTCACGCAGCTTATTACTGCTAACAATATTGATACGTGTATCATCAATTGGTGGAACAGTATGGATACCAGGGAACAGTACTTCATGGAAATTATCTAAAATTTTATAAATTTGATTGCGCCCTACAAAGCCGATGGAGTTTTCAACATCAACATATTGACGATTCATATCTTTTAATGCATTTGTAATTTCTGGCACTTTTTCATTTAGCCAATCATTTAAGCTCATACTAAAATGGCACCCCTTTAAATTCGTCATTAAACATATAATATTTCTAATGTTTTAATAAAGGTACAAAAGATTTCATCCATTTGCAAGGTAACAATTTTGAAGTAGCACTTTTCGCTTTAAAATAAAAGAAAACCCCTTTTTATTTAATAAATAATTTATCTACTATTATAGATTTATATTTTTATCATGGAATGATGGTAGCTGATGAGCCTGTACTTCTTATTATCGAGAAGAATAGGAATGATCCCTCTTTACCGACACTTTATTTGGTATCGTGACGGTATTTGTTGCGATATTGCAATGGGGCAAGAAGATAATTTTTGCGAAATAACTCTACAAAATAGCTCACTTGATTAAAGCCGACTTCCTCGCTAATTTCGGAAATCGATTTATTTGTATGCAAAATTAAGCCTTGTGCGATATAGAGCCGATGCTTGTTCACAAATTTAATTGGTGATAGGCGTGTGTATTTACGAAAAAGCTGATTACAGGCACTTTTATTAATGAGTGCACAGTTTGCAAGGTCACTAACTGTAATCGTATTTTGATAGTTTTCTTGTACAAATTGCAGCATTTGATTGAAAATAGCGATTTCCTGTTCTTCATGATTTTGCATCGTTACATCATAGTGGGTGAGTAAATGCTCAATCAGTATTGTTAAAAGGGTGATGACTGCAAAAAGTGTTGGTTTTTTACCTTGTGTCCAATCAACAAGCTTTGCCTTTTGCTTGGGGGATAGTGGCAGCGAATAGTAAGCAAATGGATTGCTTTCAAAAAATGGCTGTACATGGGCTGTCACCAGCTTTGGATGCAAAAAATTCAAGTCAAAATTGATACATAGTGCATTTGTATTTTGATTAATTGTTCTTGAACTATGGAGCTGTCTTTTATTAATTAGTAAAAGCGTATTTTCTGAAACAGTTAAAATTTCATGATTAATTTGATACTCAAGTGTGCCTTGATATACCCAAACAATTTGCAGGGCATCATGCCAATGAATCGGTATATAATCTGAGCGTAAATGATGATATGTTTGCGTAAATAAAGCAATCGCATAGTCTTCGAATGTATATATTACTTGCTCCTCTAAATCCTCTGTTAATGTTATTTCAAACGTTGTTCCATCTAAAATATTCTGTGCAATTGGATTCGATTTCATAGACATCACCTTTTCACTCAAATTTGATAAAAATAGTTACAAAAATTATAGAAGGAATATTTCGATTATATGTATAGTAATTGTAATAACAACAGTTTAGCGGATTTAGAAATGATCGTTAAGCTTTTTGCATTGTAATTAAATTTGATAAAGTGAACCTTCAAACAGTGAGGATGAGGAATCCCCCCTGTTTGAAGGTTCACCAATCGGCTTTTTATAGGCTGTTGATCCCCACTTCAACATTTCGTTTCTACTCCCTCTTTTGAAGTGGGGATCTTACAGCCTGTTAATACGGGATAAAAGGAGAATGGCGATGAAGTATAGTTTAGAACAAGGAGCAGTTCGTGTTATTGCTGATTTAAAGGAGCTTGCTTTATTAACGTCAGATGAGCATGGAGCACAGCGTGTTGCATGGACAGCGCTATGGCAAACAGCTCGTGATTGGTATCGTCAAAAGGCAGAGGCACTTGGCGCAGAAGTTTCGATAGATAGTGCTGGTAATGTATGGACGAAATTAGAAGGAGAAAGTGCAGAGGCAATTGTTATTGGCAGCCATTTAGATAGTGTGCCAAATGGTGGCTGGCTTGATGGGGCACTTGGTGTATTAGCTGGACTTGAGGCATTGAGACGTTATTCAGCAGAAGAACAAAAGCCAAGGAAAACGTTATATGTTGTTGATTGGGCAGATGAAGAAGGAGCTTGCTATGGCTATAGCTGCTTAGGCTCATCTGCGGCAAGTGGCTCTTTACGTATTGAGGAGCTAATGGGAAGAGCTGATAGTAATGGTGTTGCATTTGCAAAAGCAGTATCCGCCTATCAAGTGATGCCAGACAAAATGCTACAGGCGCATCAAGAATTATTAGAAAGAAATATTATAGGCTATTTAGAGCTGCATATTGAGCAAGGGCCTGTGTTAGAAAAAGAGCAGAAGGATGTGGCGTGTGTATTCGGCGCAGCAGGAGTGGAGCGTCATTATATAGATTTTGTTGGACAGGCTGCTCATGCAGGTTCATTTCCTGTGCCAATGCGTCAGGATGCCTTTTTAGCTGCGGCGGAGACGGCATTAGAGTTAAGAAAGCTTGCGTTAAAATATAAGGCGGTTTGCACGGTTGGTCAAGTGCAGGTGCAGCCTGATGTTGTCACAATTGTGCCAGGCAAATGTACGATTTCTTTAGATATGCGCACAATTGATGCAGCTGATTTGCAAAAAATGTATAAGGAAGCACAGGCTGTTAGTGAAAAAATAGCGAGCGTAAATGGCGTGACGGTCGAATGGAGAAAAATTTATTCGGTTGCCCCACAATTGTTTGATGAGCAATTTATTCACCTATGTGAAAAGGCTGTGGAGGAAGAAACAGGCGAGGCAATGAAAATGTACTCAGGTCCTTTGCATGACGCGGTGGAAATGGCCAAGCTTGTGCCAACTGTGATGATGTTTACAATGTCTGAAGGCGGCTTATCGCATACAAAGGAAGAGCATACGCCAGAGCCGAAGCTAGAAGTAGGCGTTCGAGCATTTTTACGGCTTGTGCATAATGTGATGGCGCAATAAGCAAAATGGGGTGGTTATGTGCAAATTCCAGATTTTATCGTGAATCAAAACTTAAAGGAATTAACGCATCATCAAACGGTTGGTTTGCCACTTGCTTGTTATGAAACAACCATTAAGCAAAATATACATGGCTATATCCCGCTTCATTGGCATGAGGAGGTTCAATTTATTTTAGTTGTGCAGGGAGAAGCCATTTTTCAAGTAAATGAGGAGAAGATTGCTGTGCGAAAAGGGGAAGGACTATTTATTAATAGCGGCTGTTTGCATATGGCAAAGGATAAGGAGCAATCGAATTGTACTTATATTTGTTTAAATGTCTTGCCGAAGTTTATTTTGCCACAAGAGCTGTATGCAACGTATATCGTCCCGTATATTCAAGCAACGAATTTATCCTATATTTTTATAGATGAAAGCGAGCAATGGGGGGAAAATATTGTAGAAAGCATTGTAAAGGTTAGGAAATTGACAGAGCATAAACCACAGCACTTTGATTTTGATTTAACGATGCAGCTACTATTTATTTGGAAAAACTTAATTATAAACGGCTTTGAGCCAGAATATGTACAAACGGAAATGGTAAAGAGCCAGCGAATCAAGCAAATGCTAAGCTGGATTCATCTTCATTATGCAGAGAAAATTAGTTTAGAGGATATCGCAAAGGCAGGCCATTTAAGTCGCTCGGAATGTTGTCGCTATTTTAAGCGCATTTTAAATACGACGCCATTAAATTATGTGATGGATTATCGTATTCAAAAAAGCTTGCAATTATTGAGAAATCAGGAATCTAATGTAACAGAAGTTGCGTATCAAGTAGGCTTTAATAGTACGAGCTACTTTATTGAAAAGTTTAGAAAAACGATGAATATGACGCCATTAGTATATAAAAAGTATCATATAGATATAAGCGTATAATAGAAGTTTGACGCTACATCCCAATATGAAAGGAAAAAGTTCCCTCTCAATATATTGATAAAATCAAATAATAATCTTGTATATTCCTAATTGACGAAATATTAGAATAACTGAAACGGAATAAGCAATATATTTGATTGATACAAAGGGGATGATGGGATGGAACTGTTAAACAAAGTGAATGATTTTTTATGGGGCTCTTTCATTGCATATTTATTACTAGGAGTAGGCATCTTTTATACGATTCGTTTAGGTATTCCTCAACTAAGGTATTTTGGGCATGCGATTAAGTGCATGAAGAAAAATTTAAAAGGCAAAGATGGGGATATTTCGGGCTTCTCGACTTTATGTGCTGCAATTGGAGGACAAGTTGGTACAGGGAGCCTAGTAGGGGTGGCAAGTGCTTTAGCTGCTGGAGGACCAGGAGCAATTTTTTGGATGTGGGTTACGGCATTATTAGGTATGGTCATTACATTTGCTGAAACGACTTTAGGGCAATTATTCCGTGAAAAAATAGAGGATGGTACTTATCGTGGTGGTCCAGCCCACTACATAGAAAAGGGGCTTAACAATAAGGTATTAGCTATGATTATAGCTATTTGCTATATTTTCGCAGTAGGTTTATTTATTGCATCGATCCAAACGAACTCTATCGCCAACTCATTTACTGGGGTTGTGGACATCCATCCAATTCTTCCAGGGATCGCAGTTGTTATTCTTACAGCGATTGTTATTATTGGTGGTGTAAAGCGACTTGTTGATTTCTCAACATTAATTGTACCTTTTATGGCGTTAACATTTATTGCGATTACAGTGTTTATTGTAATCACGAATATTACACAATTACCTGCTGTTTTATCATTAATTTTTGAAAGTGCTTTCACAGGTCATGCAGTCATCGGGGGTGCCATTGGACATACAATTATGGAAGCGTTCCGTCACGGTATTGCACGAGGCTTATTCTCAAACGACGCTGGTAATGGTGTTGCTGGTATGATGCATGCTGCTGCAGATGTTAAACACCCGATTGAACAATCATTTTTAGCTATGCTAGGAACATTTATTACTACAATTGTAATTTGTTCATGTACAGCCTTTGCATTATTAATGACAGATGTTCTTGGTACAGGTTTAACAGGTATTAATCTTTTACAAGAAGCATTTTTTGTTGCACTAGGCTCTACTGGTAAATGGATTGTATTTGGGGCAATGTTCTTATTCGGATTTACAACACTCCTTGCTGATATATTTTATGGAGAAACAAATATTCGTTATGTATTTAAAAAGAACGCAACACCTATAATATGGCTTTATAGAATTGTAGCTGCTGGTGTACTTGTACTAAGCTCTGTAGTTCCACTTACAACAATTTGGGCTTCAGTTGATTTTATGTTGGCGATTATTGTATTTATTAATGTCTATGCATTATTTCGTTTATTCAAATACGTTCGCTATGCGTATAAAAATTATATGCATCAATTACGCAATGGCATTAAAGAGCCCGAATGGAATAAAGAATTAGATGTTACAAAGATTAATCTTGCTAATATTGATGAGGTCACACAAAATAATTAGACTTTTCCGATAATTTGGAGGTATATGATGAATAACACTAAATTTAAACAACAATTACTAGAATGGCGTCATTATTTACACAAATATCCTGAAACTGCTTTTGAGGAGAGTAAAACATCTGCCTATATAGCGCAGGAGCTTAAAAAAATGGGCTTAGAAGTACATGAAAATATCGGTACTACAGGTATTGTAGCAAATCTTACTGTGGGGGATGGCAAAGGCATTATTGGGTTACGCGCTGATATGGATGCATTGAATCTACAAGAGATAAAAGATTTGCCATATCGTTCTGAGCATCAAGGGAAAATGCATGCATGTGGGCATGATGGACATATGACAACATTATTAGGTGCTGCTCAATTACTTGCGACTCGTAAAAATTTTAATGGTACGGTTCGCTTTATTTTTCAGCCTGCTGAAGAAATAGGAAAGGGTGCACAAGCAATGATGGACGATCAATTATTTGAGCGCTTCCCAGTAGACGAGATTTATGGTCTACATAATATGCCAGGATTGCCTGCTGGAACGATACACACAAAACCAGGTCCTATTATGGCTAGTGAGGATAACTTTATTATTCGAATTAAAGGCAAGGGTGCACATTCATCAAGTCCGCATATGGGAACAGATCCTTTAGTTATTGCTGCTGAAATTATTCTTGCACTTCAAACAGTAGTGGCAAGAAATCTTGATCCACTTCAAACGGCAGTCGTATCGTGTACAGAAATTCACTCAGATGGCATTCGCAATGCTATTCCCTCAAATGTAGAAATTAAAGGCGATACTAGAAGCTTTACGCCAGAAGTTCAAAAATTGCTAGAGGAAAGAATGAGAAGTTTATGTGAGGGTATATGTGCCATGCACGGTGCTGAATGCGAGTTTGATTATACACATGAATTTTCCCCTACGATTAACTGGGATAAATGCAATGAAGTAACAACATTAGCTGCAAAAAATATCGTTGGTGAAGAAAAGACAAACAGTGATTGTACTCCAATTATGGCCTCTGAGGATTTTGGTAAGTTTATCGAAAAAATCCCTGGCTGCTTTGTATTTTTAGGAAGTAAGGTTGAAGGTGAGGACGTAATTCCGCTGCATAACTCACTTTATGATTACAATGATGAGATTATAGAAACGGGTGCTGAATTTTTTGCAGAAATTATTAAGCTTAGCCTAGCAAAGGAATAGGAGAGGGTCACGATGAAATTAATAAAATTTAATAGAAAGAAAAATCCAAGTACAAACATCAGCTTTTTAGGACTAGAGGAGGCTCGCAAAGTACATGCATTTCATCAAAGCTTTCCACAGTATAAGCCAACCCCTTTAGCGGTATTAGATCATTTAGCCCAGGAGCTAGCTATTAGCAAACTATTTGTAAAGGATGAATCCTATCGTTTTGGTCTAAATGCCTTTAAAGCTTTAGGTGGGTCGTATGCGATTGGAAAATATCTAGCAAAACGGCTAAATATTGACCTCTCTGATCTAACGTATGATCGACTTGTTGCACCTGATGTGAAGGAAAAGCTAGGTGAATTAACATTTATCACAGCAACAGATGGAAACCATGGCCGAGGTATAGCATGGACAGCCAAACAGCTAGGGCAAAAAGCGGTTGTTTATATGCCTAAAGGTTCGTCAGTAGAACGATTAAATCATATAAAGGCACAGGGGGCCGATGCTGCTATTACAGATCTTAATTATGATGATACGGTTCGTTTAGCTGCTGAGCATGCCGAGCAAAATAATTGGATATTAGTGCAGGATACAGCATGGGAAAACTACGAGGAAATTCCTAAAAATATTATGCAAGGCTATATCACGATGGTGGTAGAAGCCTATGAACAGTTAAAGAAATTAGATGAAAAGCCCACACATATTTTTATTCAGGCTGGTGTTGGCTCATTGGCAGCTGCAGTTCAAGGATTTTTTGCAGACGCTTATGGTGAAGAGCGCCCAATGACCATTGTTGTAGAACCAGATAAGGCAGACTGTATATTTAAAACGGCTGAAGCGAATGACGGCACACTACATTATGTCAAAGGTAATATGGATACAATTATGGCAGGCTTAGCATGTGGTGAGCCAAGTACATTAGGCTGGGAGATTTTAAATGACTATACGGATGCATTCCTTTCTTGTCCAGATAATATTGCGGCGCAAGGCATGAGAATTTTAGCAGCACCGCTAAAAGGCGATGTACAAGTTATTTCAGGGGAATCAGGCGCAGTGGGCGTGGGCGCTGTAAGTGAAATGTTAAGACGAGCGCAATACACAGAGCTAAAAGAGCAATTACAAATTAAGGCAGATTCAAAAATTTTATTCTTTAGCACAGAAGGCGATACGGACGCTGCGCATTACAAAAAAGTTGTATGGGATGGAGCTTATTCAATTTAAATGATGATGGAGGAAAAGATAATGAGTATTCAAAAAATCTCTACGGATAAGGCACCAGCAGCAATCGGTCCGTATTCACAAGCAGTTAAAGCGGGGGATTTTCTATTTGTATCTGGTCAGCTTCCGATAAATCCTGAAACAGGGACATTTCCAATAGGTGGAGTCAAAGAGCAGGCCTATCAAGTATGTAATAATATTAAAAGCATTCTAGCAGATCAAGGCTTAGATTCTACAAATGTAGTAAAAACAACAGTATTATTAGATAATATTAATGACTTTGCAGCAGTGAATGAAATTTATGCTGAATATTTCACTGGTGAAATATTGCCTGCACGAGCTGCTTATGCAGTTGACTGTTTACCTAAAAATGCGCTAGTAGAAATGGAAGTCATTGCATATTACGGTTAATAAAAATAACAAGGTTTTAGTCACGACATCTATAGGACTTAAACCTTGTTATTTAAAGACTATTGTTACTTCTCCAATTCTTTTAATCTTCTTCGAATGGTTGCTTCTGAAACGCCGAGTAATTTTGCAATCTCTCTATTACTTTTCCACTGTCTTTTAACTGTAATAATTTTATATGACTGATTGTTAATTTTGGGCGTCCATTAGGATTTCTGCATTGCCATTATTTGCCTTTTTTATTGTGTTTCAACAGTCGTTTTAACATGCTACCACCTTGCCTCTACTCTTTTCCTTGCCTTGGGAAAATATAAAAATAAAAAACAAAGCCAATAATAATCGCTGGTGGTAACGCGATACTCATATTTTGAATAGATGCGTTTGCTAGCAATTTTAGGATTTCCAGCGTAAAATATCATGATATTGCTCGGCATTTTTAAGCCCGTTCATAATGATGGAAGCAGCAAAAACTAAGATATAACTGATTACACTATATTTTATACTGAGCTTAATTTTTTCTTTATCATCATTTTTTTCTTCCAATAATAATGTTTCTACAGAAATATCAAGAACCTCCGATATTTTTAACATATTTTTCTTGCTTGGATACCCTTTGCCAAGTTCCCATTTGGATATAGATTTATCACTAACATCCAAAAGCTCAGCCAATTCTTGCTGCATGATTCCTTTTTCTTCTCGAAATTTTTTGAACTTTAAGCTTAAAATATTGTTTTCCAAGTATAATTATGATCCAGAAAAGGTTCTATTAACAGGAATTTTCGAAAATAGGGAAAAGTAGAATACCACTAAAAATGCGACAAAACTCATTGACCAGAGTTTTGTCGCATTTTATTGTTACTGGATATTAATGAGCTGTATAACCGCCATCAACAAGCAGTGTTGTACCATTGACAAAGCTTGCATCATCACTCGCTAAGAACAGAACAGCTTTTGCAATCTCTTCTGGTTTGCCAAGACGACCTTGTGGATGAAGAGATGCTAAGTATTCTTTACTTGCAGTATCTACTTCTTTCAGCAGTGGTGTTTCAATATAGCCTGGACATACAGCATTTACACGGATGCCTTCTTTTGCATACGCTGTACATAGGTTTTGCGTTAATAATTTTACGCCACCTTTTGCAGAAGCATAGGCTGTTGGATTTGGTAAGGCAACGAAGCTGTGGATTGAACCAGCATTAACGACAACGCCGCCTGTACCTTGTGCAAGGAATTGTTCAATCGCATATTTATCAGAAAGGAAGACGCCTGATAAGTTAATATCAATGGTTCTTTTCCATTTTTCAAACGTTAATTCATGTGCTGGTGCATCGTCAGCTACGCCTGCATTGGCATACATAATATCAAGCTTGCCATATTTCTTCACTGTTGCACTCATCATATTTTTAATATCTTCTTCACTTGTTACATCTGTTTTCACAAACAATGTATCAAAGCCATTGTTATTTAATTCCTCTGAGATGCTTTGCCCGCGATCTGAAAAATCGGCAATGACTACCTTTGCGCCTTCTTCTACAAATAAGCGAACAGTTGCTTCACCAATCCCACTAGCGCCACCAGTGACGATTGCTACTTTATCTTGTAATTTCATTCGAATAACCACCTTTATTATTTTGCAGTTGCGCCACCATCAATCACAAATTCAGCACCTGTTGAGAATGAAGATTCATCAGAGGCTAAAAATAATACTGTTTGAGCGACTTCCTGAACGGAACCTAAACGACCTAATGGGAATAGATTTTTCCCTAATTCATCTTTAGAGCTTCCTGTTGTTACTGATGCATAATCTGCCATACCTGTATCAATATAACCAGGATGAATAGAGTTGACACGTACACCAAATGGTGCGTATTCCATAGCAGCGTCCTTTGTCATAATGCGAACTGCGCCCTTACTAGCTCCATATAATACATGTCCAGCAGCACCTGTTAAGCCCGCAATGGAGGAAGCATTAATAACAGAACCATTATGTTGTTTAGCCATAAATGGCATAATATGCTTCATACCTAGGAAAACACCTGTCACATTGATGGACATTAAGCGGTTCCAGTCAGAAAGTTCGATTTCTGCAAGTGGCTTAATAATATAGATACCCGCATTATTGAAAAGAATATCAACCTTATTAAATGCTTTGATTGTTTGGTCTGCAACCTTTTTCCAATCATCTTCATTGCTTACATCGTGACGAATAAATAGTGCTTGTCCGCCGATAGCTTGGATATCGCGAACTGCTTCGTTACCAGATTGTTCATTTATATCAGTAATAACTACCTTTGCGCCTTCTTTAGCAAATAAGAGAGCAGTTTCTTTACCGATACCTGTCCCTCCACCTGTAATAATAGCTACTTTATTTTCCAATCTCATGTCAAGCACGCACCTTTCATTCTATCTGGATATAGATTTAGCTATAGGACTTAAAAATATTCCCTTTATTTTAGGGATACCTTTATTTTACGCTTCCCAATTTCAAAAACCATCCTATAAGATGCTGTATAATAGTATGACGAGTATCCACCATTTATAGGGGTATGTTTAAATAAAGGAGAAGAGCTGCCTATGACACATCCAATTCAATCCTTTGAAGAAATGACATTTCAAGAGTTTGTGCTAGTTATTAAAGTTCATCATAAGCAAATTGAGGAAAATACCAATATTTATCTTTATCTGGAGTCTTCTATTTCAGAGGAAGATCGCAAAAAAACGGCTATGCTGCTCAATTCATTTTTACATTTACTAGCACGTACAAATATTGAAGATTTACAGGATGATTATCAAAATTTTTTAAATACATGGCTGCAATCGCAGCTATCCATTATTGATATAAAAAGCTTTAATCTCTTTCAATTAATTTTTGAAAAATCATTGATTACATTTATGATTCACCAGAAACATCATCGTATGAATGCTGTATTAATGTATGTACTCTCGATATTTACGTACTTAATACAGCTTTATTATGATAAGGTAGTGCATCCGACAAATGATAACCATTCAACAAATCAGCAATTAAGCCATCTTCAATTATTGGATAAGCTTGATAAATTGCTCATTTACTCGTCAGGTTATCATGATTTAGCTTATATTTTGAAAAAATGTGAAGAGTATTTTAACTATAAAAGATGTGTATTTTATGCATATGTGCCATGGTCTAATGAATTTTATGGTGTGATTGGTGCGGAGCTGCCAAAGGTACAAAGCATGAAAGGGCATATAACAGAGCAAAACACGATATTTAGCTCCAGAAAGCCCATTTATTTAAAGAATCCTAAAAATTATATAAAAGAGGAGCATATCCAATTATTTAATTTATCTTCTGTTATTTTTATTCCCATTATTCAACAAGATCAATTATTTGGCTGGCTGACATTTGATCAGCTAGGGGAGGAATTTGATTGTACAAAGGATGAATTAGCATTACTAGAGCAAGTAGGGAAGCGGTTGGGCTTATTTTTATCTCGCAAGGGTGAGAAGGTGGAGCAAGCCTCAGAGCTACATTTTACCGAAAGGGAGTCGATGATTCTTGGCTTGCTTGCGGAAGGGTATGATAATAAAAAAATTGCAGGACTGCTGTTTTTAAGTGAGCATACGGTAAGGGACTATGTCAGCAGCTTAATGACAAAGCTTAAAGCAAAAAATCGAACACAGGTTGTTGCCTCTGCTTTTCGTTTAGGTCTGTTAAGCTAATAAGTATTATTTAAAATATAGTAATGAAAATAATGAGGTAGTGTAATGATAAAGGTATTGATGGAATAAGTAATATAGTAGTAAAACAATTTTTACGAATATTACAAGTGATGATGTTTAAGCTTACATGATTGT
Organism: Lysinibacillus sp. FSL H8-0500; assembly: GCF_038051955.1. Lineage (NCBI taxonomy): Bacteria > Bacillati > Bacillota > Bacilli > Caryophanales > Bacillaceae > Lysinibacillus > Lysinibacillus sp. FSL H8-0500. The sequence continues at coordinate 563,923 of NZ_CP150292.1, forward strand.
AATGAAATTGAAAGCCAATGCGATAGAGTGTAATACATTATTTTGCGAGAATGTGTATAGAAGCAAGAACAAGAAGCGGAGGCATACACAATGAATAAAAAATTAGAAGGCGTATATGAGGAATACAATCGTTATATTTATCACTTATGCTTAAAACTAACTCGCAATAATGTAGAGGCTGAAGATTTAATGCAAGAAGTTTGGGTTAAGGTTGTGCGCTATGAAAACAGCGTTGCCGAGGTAGAGCATATTAAAGCTTGGCTGACAACTATTACAATGAATACATTTAGAGATCGCTATCGTAAAAAAGTACGTCGTAGCAAATATATGATGAACCAACCTGAAACATTAGACGTACCGATTTTAGATTTGGTTCCCAATAATGATATTTCTACAGAAGAAAAAATTGAAAAAGATATTGTAACGAAACTAGTGCAGGATAAAATGGAGCAATTAGATGCCATTTACCGCAAAACATTATGGTATTTCTACATAGACCAATATTCACTAGCTGAAATTTCTACGATTATGAAAGTGTCCATTGGGACTGTGAAATCTCGTCTATTTCGTGCAAAAGCTCGTCTAAAGGAAATGCTTATGTCTGATGAATCGCTTGTGGAATCTGTGCTGCCCGCATAATGAAAGCAGATTGGTCGCACTTCACAAATACTTAGACAGAGGTATTTGCTCGACAAATCTACCTAAAAAGCTGCATTCGCAAAAAAAATTGCGATGCAGCTTTTTTTATTTTGGCTGATTCGAATCAACATCCAGTAAGCATTTTGAAAAAATAGTGCGCAATGTTTGAAGTTCCTCTGCTGATAGCATACCAAACATATTGTTAATAATGGCACTCACTTGTTGACGAGATTCCGCTAAAATGGTTTCACCCTCAGGCGTAATTACTAATTGTGAAGCACGTCGATCTGTTGCATGCTGTGATTTTTCAATAAAACCTGCATTAATAAGCTTCGTTGTTAAAACCGTAACACCACCTGTTGTTACTTTTAAGCGTTCAGCAATAGCAGAAGGGCGTTTGGGGCCCTCCTGCGCTAAATAGTCTAAAATTAAAATATGGGATTTTGAAAAGCCAAGCGCATTATGATTATTCCACTCGTTTGCCCACTTACGCTCTATTGATGAGACGACTTCAAATAATGAGGTAATGGCTTGTTGTTTTTCTTGATCCATAGAAGGTCAACTCCAAAACTTTTTTAACTTTCTTGTGCCAATCTTGTCATTGCATTTAATTCGTAAGCACGTACTTTACGTGGAATAAAACGACGGATGTCCATTTCATTGTAGCCAACTTGAATGCGTTTTTCATCTATTAAAATAGGACTACGAAGCATTCTTGGGTGTTCTTGAATAATGGCAAATAGCTCTTGAATAGAAAGCTGATCAATATCAATATTTAAGTTTTTAAAATCATTAGAGTTTGTAGCAATAATTTCATCAGTGCCATCTTCTGTCATGCTAAGAATTTCTTTGAATTCGGCAAGTGTAAGTGGATGTGATGTAATACGTTTTTCTTTATAGTCAATATTGTGATCTTTTAACCACTTAAGTGCTTTTCTGGATGAAGAACAGCTCGCTTGTGAGTAAATTGTAACTGTCATTCTTCATTCCTCGCTTTCTTTTTTAGATTCTATTTTATAAATATCTTATAAGTAAGTTAATTTGCTTATACATATATCTTACTAGTAAGATATAAATAAATCAATAGTTATTTGAAAAAACTTCATATTAGAATGATATTTTTTTACTTACATTAACTTATACGCAGAAAGCAGCAAAAAGTTTCGCTATCCCAACTTACAATGATGTAAGTTGGGAAAAATTACTAGAAATAAGGAACCGGTCTTATTTGCTTGTCCATTGATTATGATATGTTTGCTAGAGACTATTTATGCGTAAGTGTGAGGAAAAATAGACGTAAAAGGGCAGCTCCCGATAATCTTGGGAAGCTGCCCTTTGTAATGAATATTAACCTTGTTGTCCAGATGTAAACCAGTCTTGAACATCCCAAACTTTTGTCACGAGTCCGTCATAAAAATCAGGTTCATGGCTTACGAGTACAATAGTGCCTTTAAATTCTTTCATAGCACGCTTTAATTCATTTTTTGCATCGACATCTAAATGGTTTGTAGGTTCATCAAATAGTAGCCAGTTTGCTTCTTCCATCATTAATTTACATAAACGAACCTTGGCCTGCTCTCCACCGGATAATGAATTAAGTGGACGTGTAATATGATCGGTTTTTAAGCCTGCTCTTGCTAAAGCTGCACGTACTTGCGCTTGCTCCATGGAAGGGAAGGCATTCCATACATCATCAATCGGTGTAATTTTCTCCGCCTTTACCTCTTGCTCAAAGTAAGAGGGATGAAGGTAATCGCCTCGAATAACTTTCCCATCAAGAGGATTAATTTTCCCAAGCATTGTTTTTAACAGGGTTGATTTACCTACACCATTCATACCAACGAGTGCAATTTTTTCTCCGCGTTCGATCGTAAAAGTAAGTGGAGGGAGCAATGGTTTGTTTTTATCATAACCAATCACTAAATTTTCAGCTTCTACAACATAACGACTAGTGGAACGAGCTTCTTTAAAGCTAAATTCTGGCTTTGCTGCTGTTTCTGGGCGATCAATACGTTCTAAACGATCGAGCTGTTTGGCACGTGATTTTGCGCGTCCCGTTGTTGAGTAGCGCGCTTTATTTTTGGCAATAAAGTCCTCTTGCTTCTTGATAAATTCCTGCTGCTTTTCATAGGCTTCAATATGCTGACGCTTATTAATTTCAGCAAGCTCTAGGAATTTTTCATAGGTTGCTGTATAACGTGTTAATTTTGAAAACTCAAGCTGGAAAATAACATCTACTGTTTCATTCATAAATTCTGTATCATGTGAAATTAATAAGAAAGCATATGGATAGTTTTTTAAATAACTTTTCAACCATGTAATATGCTCCTCATCGAGATAGTTTGTTGGCTCATCCAGTAGTAGTACTTTTGGTTTTTCTAATAATAGCTTCGCTAGTAACACCTTTGTACGTTGTCCACCAGAAAGTGCAGCCACATCGCGCTCTAAGCCAATTGCATCGAGGCCAAGTCCGCGTGCCACTTCTTCAATTTTCATATCTAATGAGTAGAAATCTCCAGCATCCAGTGCGTCTTGCACCTCAGCCATTTGCTCCAACAGCACCTCTAATTCCTCAGGTGTTGCTTCAGCCATCTTACCTGTAATGTCATTAAGCTCTTCTTCTTTTTTATATAATGGTAAAAAGGCATCGCGCAATACATCACGCATTGTTCTGCCAGCAGTGAGCGCTGTATGCTGGTCTAAATAACCGTAATGTGTGCCAGGAAGCCATTCAACCTTTCCTGTATCGTGGATTGTTTGACCAGTAATGATGCCCATCAATGTTGATTTACCCACACCATTCGCTCCCACAAGTCCAATATGATCGCCTTCCACTAAGCGAAATGATACATCCTTAAAAAGGGTACGATCGCCAAAAGAATGACCTAAATTTTCAACTGTTAATATTGCCATATATGTTCCTCCAACTGTTCCTTATGTTCATATTCTAAAGCTCTGCTAATTGTTTATTGAGCTCCGCTAGCTTAGCTTCCATGTTTGCAAGACGCTCTTCTGCTTTTGCTACCTGATCGTTATGTCCTGTAGACTCTAATTTTTCAATATCACCTTGTAAATTAATATAGTCCATTTTTAACTCTCGAATTTGGTATTCAATATCACTTTTTGTTGGCATAATTATAACTCCTTTAGTAAGAATATTTGTATAACGAATGCGTGCAAAAGCGATGAGGGCTTGTCAAATCCCTCACCGCTTAATCATCAACATCAATCAAGTACTCATTATTTTTGACTTTCCTTAGAGAGGCAAAAAGTAAAAAATTCTTATATATTGTATCATAATCATCTTTAAAGTAGCACTAAGTAGAGGCGATATTGTGTCGATCATATGCAAAGTCTAACAGTAGTGTTTGAAGCGTTTCATTGTTATTAGCAAGATTTAATTGTCTTTGCTTTCTAATAGCTCTTTCGCTTCGTGCTTCATGTAAAAGTAGCTCCATCACAGCGTTTTGTATTTGCGATTGCTTCATTTTGCGACCAAGTCCCAAATGAATAAAACCGTTTTGCTCACGTGGGAAGGCATGTAATAGCTCCGCTTCAGATTGTGCAAGTGTAATGCATGGCACACCATAGGAGGCGATTTTGTAAGGCGTATAATTAGCATTACAAATAATCACATCTGCTTTTGGTAAGAGCTGTAGGAGCGCGTTTTTATCACGAACAATAGCTGTATTGCGGCGACTTAGCACCATCATTTGTAAATCTTCTGTTGCATGTTGATAGCTATCGTCAATCATTACTGTAATTTGTAGTGGAATTTGTAGCTGTGTTAAATGTCGAAGTGTTCGATAGGTTAAATTATGCTCGTCCCCATCCTCAAAAGCAACGATGATATGGGGAGGGTCCTCAGGTGATTTACGATCAGGTATACTGTTAAATTGTTGATAGATTTCTGGAAGTGCGAAAACAAAGCTTCCACCAATATAATGAGAGGGTAAATAATCTTTCACTTCTTGATAGAGAGCTAGCAGTACACAATCACAGGCTTGACCACCCTCACCAAAATCGTCAAAATGAATAATAGTTTTACAGTATGGTCGTAGGCTCTGTACTTGCCAGCTCTCAGAGTTACGTCCGTCTCTTATAATTAAATCAGGCTGAATTTCTTTCATTTGCTGGGGTAGCTCGTTAAAATGATTAAATACAATAGGAGATAGTCCTGCATGTATTAAAATTGGCATCCCGTCATTTGAAGGGCTTTTGACAAATATAACAACTTTCTCATGTGTAAGTAGCTTTGCTAATGTTGAAACCCGTTCAAAAGGATACAGCCCTTTATCAATACAGCTTTCAATGATGAAAACAATTGTTTTTTTTGGTTCTGTTGCCTGTGTTTCGTTTTGCAAATGTATCCCATCCTTTCCTCTGTCTCTTTAAATTATGGCGAAGAAAGAGCAAGTATGTGTAAAATTTAGCATTTGATAAATGATGTTAGGTAGAAAAATCTCTAGCAGTGAAGATGCAAGAATTAACTTTTGAAGCATAAAAAATGGTCGATATATAGATTGAGGCTAGAAATACATACACTATACAGCTTTAACAGAGGGAGGGATGAGCAATGGGTATGCGTGCAGCAATTGTTGTCGGGGCAACTGGCTTAACGGGTGCTTCGCTTGTGGAGCAATTATGCGAAAATGATGAATATGTGTCAGTAACGGTTATTGTACGAAAGAAGCCAATCTTTACGCATCCAAAGCTAGAAATAAAAATTCGAGATTTTGATCGATTAGAGGAACAAGATATTGAATTTGCACATGAACTATATTGCTGCTTAGGTACAACGATTAAAAAGGCAGGCTCTCGTGAGATGTTTGAAAAGGTTGATTTTGAATATCCATTAGCAATTGCTTCTTTAGCAAAAAAACGCGGAATTCCTCATTTTCTTGTCATCACCTCAATGGGAGCGAAGGAAAACTCACCTTTTTACTATAATCGAGTGAAAGGAAAGCTTGAGCAAGATTTAATAGAGCTCGGCTTACAAAGACTTTCGATTATTCGCCCATCATTACTAGTAGGGCAGCGTAAGGAATTTCGCTTAGGGGAAAAGGCAGGAGAGCACGTATTAAAGCTTGCCCAACCTTTATTAATAGGTCCCTTTAAAGCTGCTAGAGCCATTGAGGCCTCACAAGTGGCAAAGGCGATGATTATTATCGCTTTATATGAAAAACAGCAGCCTGTTACTATTTATAAATCACATCAGCTAGCAAAATTAGACTATCCTGAAATAGTAGAGGAAGATGTTTCGAGAGAGGCGTTATTTAATTGGGATAAACACAAATTATCGGATACAGTTATAGATAAGGAAGTTCATTTTCACCGTCATGATCAGGAACAAAAATAATATAGCAACTTTTTGGCGCATTCCGTCTAAAGACTGAATTTCTTCCTTTCATCACTGCAATTCTTTTCGAGCTACGTGACATTTGTTACAATATTCTTGTAGAAGATGAATGTGGAGGCAAAGTAAAAATGAAAATTTTACTCGTTGATGGCACAATGTTTGGCCGTAAAACAGGTGCTATTTTAGAGCAAGTGGAGCAATACATTAAAGAACTAAATGCTAGTTTTGAATTAGAAATGATGCATTTTAGTCAATATAAGCATCAAATTGTAGATGGTTCACCATTGAATGATGATATGAAAAAAATGATCCAGCAATTTGAGGAAGCGGACGCATATATTATCGCAACACCGATTTTCCAAGCATCCATTCCTGGTGTTTTAAAGAATGCGTTTGATTTCTTGCATCCTAAAACAATGCGCTATAAGCCAGTATCCATTGTGGCAAATGGTGGCACATACCAGCATCACCTTGTAGTAGAAAATCAGCTAAAGCCTATTTTAGATTATTTCCGCGCCCTTGTAACACCAAACTATGTATACACACATACATCGCATTTTGACACAAACAATACTATTATAGACGAGGATGTTCATAATCGTTTACGTGAATTAGCACGTGTCTTTGTGCAATATTGCGAAATGAGCAAAAATTTGCCAAAGGAAACGATTGATCAGCATTAATATGAATTTTACGCCCTTGGACAGTGGTAGGAAATCACTGTACAGGGGTTTTTTCATTATAAATATTTTAAAAAAATATGATAAAATAAAACTTTAGTGACACGGAAAGGAGGGCTGCTCATTGCAGGACATCGCCTTACTAGAAAAGCAACGCTGTAGCCTTATTTTGACCAATAAGGCGAAGGAGGCAGTAGGGGAATGCTCAGCAAATGAGCATGCCTTTTTTACGTTGCAACATGCTTTTACAGTTTATATTGAAAAAAGAAAAGCCAAAACAGCGGGTGAAATATTTTTATCTATTTATTTTAATGCTGAAGATAATGAAAGACTACACGACGTTCTTGCAGGGAAAACCGTGATTATGGATTGCGTCCTCAAGGTTGAGGGATTGCTAGCAACAAATATCCGCTTTGTTCATATGCGTGGTCCTATTCATACAAATCGCCGACTAGCAGCCGCATTGCAATTTATTACAAGACCGAATAACGGAGCAGGTATTCCGCTTGAGCTGCATACGACAATAAGACAATTACCCATCGCAGAGGAACGTACAGAGTATGTAAAAAAACGGATAGCGAGCTGGGAAGGCTATTTGAAAATTCAAGAACGTGATGCCACGATAGATGACATTCATACAGAATTTAAACAAAGCTACTTCAACGAAGATTTTACACGCTTAACAATTGTTTGTCCCTACATAAAGAGCAAGGAATGGAAGCAGTTAGAAGGGCTCAGTGTCAGTATTCAAGGCATGCGCAGTGAGATTGGACAAGTTTTAAAGGCTACTGCTAACAAGCAAACGGTTGAAATTGATGTAAAGCCCTTTATACAGGATTTGGCACGCAAGGATCAGCTTAATCTTCGTTCAAAACAAGCAAGCTTTAGTAATTTTGCGACGCTGAGTCAAATTAGAAGATTGCGCAATGGCTTTACAAAGCTGGAAAAGGGTGAGGCAGTTAATCCTCATTTAGAGACAATTTTATTTGAAAAACGCCCAACAGTACGAGCATCCAAGCTACAGCAGGATATTGAATTTCATAATATCTTAAACGAATATCAGCGTCGAGCGGTTTTAGGGGCATTATCTGTTGAGGATTTATATGTGATACAAGGTCCACCAGGTACAGGAAAAACAACGGTGATTTCAGAAATCTGTCAGCAAAATGTGAAGGCTGGTTTAAAAACACTTGTTGCCTCGCAGTCCAACTTAGCAGTAGATAATGCCTTAGGACGATTATTATCCAATCAAGACATCCGAATTTTACGGTATGGTAGAACAGAAAGTATTGAGGAGGAAGGTAAAAAGTTTATCGAGGAAAATGTAGCTTTGTATTGGCGTGAGCAAACACTTGCGGTCATTGAAGAGGCCATTACGACATTTCCTGAACGTGAACGAGAATTAAAAGCAAATCTTAGCAAAGCACAAGATGAGCTAGCCAAATTGGAAAAATGGCTGGAAGCACTAACACAGGAAATCGCTGCAAAAGAGCAGGCAGTCATTGAGGAGCCTATTTTACAGCAGGAAATTCAAGCATTAAAAAAAGAATTGAAGGCTGCTAAAGCTGAGCAGCAAACATATGAAGCACAAAAAGAGCATTATGATAAACAGCTTGCACAAATTGAGCCTCTAGTCCAGCAGCTTACACAAACACTTGCTGACAATCCTTCACTAGAGGAGCTACAGCAGACCATTCAGGAAACCATACAAAAAATCGAGCAACTAAAAGCAGCTATTCAATATAAGGAATTGCAGGAGCAAAAGCAGCAGCTAATCGAGCAATTTCAGGATATACAGCTTAAATATGATACAGAAAGCCAACGTTTAGCTACAATGAAGGAAGCGCAAAAATATATCCAAACATTAACAGCCTTTGAACGCATTCAACGATTTTTACAGCATTATCAAATTCGTCCTAACCATGTACTATCACAGCAAATTAATCGCTTACAGCATTTAGAGGATGCAAAAGATTTAGAGGCTTGGTCTACTATTAATACACGCTTACAAAAAGCTATTGCAAAGCTAGAGGCATTCGCAACAGATGAAGTAAAGGAGCGAGCTTTTGCCAAAAGCAGGCTACAGCCAGTACAATCGTTTTCTTTGCAAAATCTTACAGGTGTTTTTGCACAGTTAAACAAGGCGTTTCAAGAGGGACAAACGCCAACAGTAGAGGAGCTAGAAAGCTATTTGCTGGGGCTCTATATGCGCCGCGATTTTGTGTGGCAAAAAGGGCTAGCATTGCAGCAACAGCAAGCACATAAAGACCAAGAGTTTGAGTCGTTTCGTAAAAATATGGCAAGCTTTATTCATCAGGAATGTGCTATCACAAGCTTTGATGTGCAAAGTTTACAGCGTCAGCTACAGCCATTTTTACAGCATACAGAGCGGCTAAAGCAGCTAGCAAGCACCTTACAGCTGGAAGAAGGACCAGAAGAATCCGCTGAGTATTTAAAAATAGTAATAGTACAGGAGCAAGAATCGCTACAGCAAGTACAGCAGCAGTTTGAGGCAGTAGAACAAGCAAAAGTGCAATTAGTTCCAAAGCAAGCATCTCTCCAGACTGTGCAAACAAGCTTACAGGAAGTCGAACAGCATCTAACGCAAATAGAAGAGCGTATAAAGGATATTAATATTGCAGGGTTAAAAAAGGAAAAGCAATTAACAGCCTATACAAAGCTTTTACAATCAACACCGGAACGCACGGCTGAGGAGGTTGTAGAAGCGATGAAAGTAGCTAATCAAACTATTGAAGCGTTACAGCGCAAGGAACAACAGCTACCACTTCGCCAAAAATTGCAGGAGCAGTGGCGTGAAAAGCTACAAAATGCAACAGAGTATGATTTGGATGAAATCCGAAAACTATATGTGCGTCATGCAAATGTGATTGGAACAACATGTGTAGCCTCTGCAAGTAAGGAATTTATGGAAAATTATCCTACCTTTGATGTAGTGATTATTGATGAGGTATCAAAGGCAACACCGCCTGAATTGCTATTACCAATGCTTAAAGGGAAAAAAGTTATTTTAGTAGGTGACCATCATCAGCTACCACCATTACTTGGGGATGATACATTGGAGGAAACATTAAAGGCGATGCTGGAGGAAAATCCAAATTTTGAAGGCGCACAGGAATTAAAAAATTTATTACGTGAATCGTTATTTGAGCGCCTATTTAATAATTTGCCATCAACACATAAGCAAATGCTTGCACTGCAATATCGTATGCATGAGAAAATTATGCAAAGCATTACACCATTTTATGCGAAAGAGGAAAATGGCTTGCAGTGTGGCTTAGCAGATTCAGATGCAGCGCGAGATCATGGCTTAGAGGGGAATTTTATCAAGCGTAATGACCATTTACTCTGGATTGATATACCAACCGAAAAGCCTTATTTAGAGGAGCAGGTAAAGGGTGGAACAAGTCGCTATAATGAAGGGGAATTACAAACAATTCGTCATATTCTGCTGGACTTAAATGATGCTGTTAAAGCAGCAAAAGAGGCAGGACGTATACCACAGGATGCCCAGAAAAGTATTGGTGTCATTAGTTTCTATGGTGAGCAGGTGAAGAGAATCAATCGTCTGCTACAGCAGGAATTACAATTACCACATCTACAATTTAGAACAGGCACTGTCGACAAATTCCAAGGGATGGAAATGGATGTGATCCTAGTGAGTATGGTTCGTAATACAGCAAAGGGCGGCGATATTGGCTTTGCAAGAGATTATCGCCGCTTAAATGTTGCGCTCTCCCGTGCCCGTGAGTTATTACTGCTTGTAGGAAGTGCCGACATGTTTACAAAACGTGCGAAACATCAAGAGACAAGAGATATGTATACGAATTTATTAAATACCGTAAAATCCTACGATGGCTTACGTAATCATAAAGGATTGGTGATGTAAATTGTCAAAATTACAGCAACGACTAATGCGTGAGCTGCAGCAAAATCGTAATATCAAAATTATTAAAACGGCAGAATGGTGTATTCCTATTCGAACTGTCGATGTAGCTTATAAGCCTATGCGTCGTTCAACAATGGATGTTTTAATGACAATGCTGCTGCTAAGCATCAAGGAAGCCGATTTTGCAAGCACACAGGAATTAAGTGAACTATTATTAGTAGATCCATTATTTATCGAGGATTTAGTATCCTTAATGATACGAGTCAACTTAGTGCAACATGAGGCTGGCTTTTATCGGATAACGACTAAAGGGCAGCAGCAGCTAGAACAGGGCATTTTTGAGGAGGAGCTAGATATTGAAACAGCTACCCTTTATTTTAGCCCCTGCCATCAATCATTTCTTTCTATAAAAACAGAGGATATTGAGGAATATGATGACCTGCCACAGCTCTACCGTTATGTTGACCAAGAGGCTGAGCAGCAAGAACAGTTTGAAGAATCGTTGATTATCACAGCATTACAGGAAGAAACAGATGAGACAGCAGGCACTTCTCAAAAAATCATTGCTGCTATTGAGCAAGTAGAGGCCAAGCAAATTAATGATAGTCCATGCTTAGAGTTTGTGCTTTACAATCAGGAGCAGGATATGGTCTATGTGCGCGTGTGGAATACATTGTGGAATCAATGGGATAAACAGCTTGAGCAGCAGCTTACTGACAAAGAACAATTGCAGTGGCGTGAGCAGTATTTATAAAGTGAATTTGAAAAGTTAGGTAATAACCGGCTGTTATGGGAATGGCACATTGATAAACATCACATAAATGGCTTGACCAATTGACACAGAGGCAGCAACAACAATGGTCATCAAAATAATATTTCGCGGTCTAAAATTTTTTGCTTCCATAAAAAAACCTTCCTTAGAGTAATTTATTAATTCAAGGTATGTAAAAAGGGCGTCTCAAATGATTATTGAGACACCCTTTTTCTTATTCATCAAATTTTAACCCTTTTAAAGCCTCCGCAAGAGCGTTGTTCACTGGCTCTTCGTTTTTTTGTTGCTTTAAATATTTTTGTACGGAGCGTTTATCAACCTTGCCTCCGCCTTCTTTTTTGCGTCTTGCTTCAAAGGCAGATAATTTTTCACGATAGCCACATTTACAAACAAAAATTTGACCATCGCCTTCTCCACGAAGCTCTAATTTTTTATGACATTGTGGACAACGTGCATTTGTAGTACGTGAGACATTTTTACGGTGACCACATTCTCGATCTTGGCAGACAAGCATTTTTCCTTTCTTGCCATTCACTTCAAGCATCGGTTTACCGCAATCAGGACATGATTTCGAAGAGATATTATCATGCTTATACTTTTTATCACTACCCTTAATCTCCGACACAATTTCCTTCGTATAATTTTTCATTTCACTAATAAAGACATCTTTTTTTAGCTTACCTTTTGCAATAAGCTCAAGCTTTTGCTCCCACTCTGCTGTGAGGGCAGGGGATTTCAATTCCTCTGGCACTAGATCGAGTAGTTGACGACCTTTAGAGGTAATATAAATATCCTTGCCACCACGCTTTTCAATTAAGAAGGAATTAAAAAGCTTATCAATAATATCTGCACGTGTTGCGACTGTACCTAGACCACCTGTGGATTTTAATGTGTCGGCTAGTTTTTTATCATTCGTTGCCATATATTTTGTTGGGTTTTCCATGGCTGATAATAGGCTTGCTTCATTAAAATGAGCAGGTGGTTTTGTTTGTCCAGAAGTTTGCACAAGAAGCTTTACTTTTAACAGATTGCCTTTATCAATGCGTGGCAGTATTTGTTCCTTGACGTCATCTACTGTGTCCTCATCCTCATAGCGATTTTCGTAAACTTCCTTCCAGCCAGATGATAAAATCGTTTTGCCACGAGCAATAAAGCTTTCATCGCCAATTTTTGCACGCAATGTTAATTGTTCATACTCAAAGGCAGGAAGTAAAACAGCAAGGAAGCGTTTCACAACAAGATCATAAATTTTACGTTCCTTATCTGAGAAGGCTGAAAGATTCACATAGCCCTCTGTTGGAATGAATAGGAATAGGTAACTTTCCACTTCGGCATTATCCGTTAAGTGTACTTGTTTTCCCCTCCTCCGCACCGTACGTGAGAGTTTCCCCTCATACGGCGTTCCATCAAATAGTCAGTAGATTAATCGGTTCAAGATTACAATGTTTTCGAAGTTTATTTAGCTTGTTTAGGGCTTTTTTATCTTCAATGATATTTTGGTATTTCTCAATCGTTTCATTTGTTGTTGCGTGTATTAATTTGTGCACCAATTTATGGACAATTCGTAGGTTTTTATATTCATCTGTACCACCTTGATTTCGGGGGAGTACATGATGACAGTGTAGTTCTTCTATGGTTAATTGCTTTCCTGTTACTTCACATTTCATTTGTGACATGGAAGCTCTTGAAACACGGTTATCATTGTATTCAGCACTTTCATACGGATTATACATCTTTGCCAATTGGATAATGTCATCTCTTGTTTGACTTGTTAGGCTTTTCGAAGATTTTATTCGACCTTCTTGTGTATAATCACAGACATCTTGACTAAAGTTCATAACTTTTTTATGCTGAACGTAATGAATTGGGTAGATACATACATTGTGAATCTTCCATGTTTTTGATTCAGATTTCCCATAGAATTTCTTATATAACGGTGACATGTCGGTGTCACTTGGTTTTAAGAATTTTCCTACTTGCCTTAACTTATTGTGCATATATGGTTTCAGTGAGAAAGCCAATTTCGCAAAATCTATATTGCAGTAGGTGGCACAGCTATAATATTCATGCCATCCTAAAATCATGCTGTTGAGCTTTGTTACGTGGGATGATTGAATGTTATCGGGGATAATTTTGACTTGCTCTTTTATCTCCTTTTTCATTCTTTCAAGTGCTTTGTCTGATATATGTGATTGTGCCACATACCCTCCAAATGTTTTTCCCTTTTTCACAGCTTTAATTTTTACCCCTAAAAAGTCAGAGTAGTTTTTCCGCAAATTGATAATTTTTGATTTTTCCTCACTAATATCTAATTTCAAGCGAATCTTTAGCCAGTCTTTAACCGCACATAATATTCTTTTCGCACTTTGATAATCTCTACACATAATTTTAAAATCGTCTGCGTATCTCACAATATACATTTGTTTTAAGTTTGTTTTCTTTTGTTGATTGTATTGACTTTGATACGTTTTATATTGCTTTTGTGTTGTGAACGTTTCCCATTGTGAAGAAATCCACCAATCTAATTCGTTTAACACGATATTAGATAGTAAAGGGGAAAGAATTCCTCCTTGTGGTGTTCCTTTGTTTGGAATGCCTTCTCCTTGAATCGGAGCTTTTAACATAGCTTTAATGATGCTAATTAATTTTCTATCCTTTATTCCTAACGCGTACATTTGTTTAATAAGCTTTGTGTGATTTACGTTATCGAAAAAGCCCTTAATATCAATATCAACTGTATAGTAAAACTTCCCGATATTGATGAGGCTCATCATTCTTGAAATCGCGTGTTTTGTACTTCGATTAGGACGGAAACCATAGCTATGTGGGTGAAATTTTGCTTCACATATTGGTTCCAACACTTGTTTAATACATTGTTGTACAAGTCTATCAATCATTGTCGGTATTCCTAAAGGGCGTGTTTTGCCATTAGCTTTCGGAATGTAAACTCGTCGAACAGTGTCTGGTGTATAAAACTTTAGTTTTTCTTGCACTGCTTCAATATACGATTCCAATGATTGACCTTTAATATCTTTAATTGTGAGTTTATCTGTGCCAGCAGTTTGACTGCCTGTGTTACTTTTAATTGTGCGAAAGGCTAAGCGAATATTATTTTCACTCGAAATAATACGCATTAAATTTTGAAACGACTCATTGTTTTGTGACCGTTTGTATAAGTCATCAAATAGTTTTGTCATATCATAATAGTCATTGTATCTATACTTGTTCGTCACTCTGTTGGGACAACTCCTTTGCAGAAAATTGTTTTCCCTTTCTTACTCGAAAAACAGAGTTAGTTTTGAATCTATTAATCCATTCTTATTTGACTCGTGCCTATCCCTCCACTACTTATTATCGTAGTTTCATCGGTACTGTGGCACTACTTTCACCAAGATAAAGTAGCTTATTATACCCGAAGGATTTTCGTCTACAACTGTCCTCGACTATGAGTTTCTGTAAAACAGATACAGTTCTTGGCTTCCCACGTTCCAAAGATTCCCGTTCACGTAATACTTAGGTGCTTCCTTTGAGCCTGTTAGCTTGATACCGTCTGTCGCTCGGTATAGAGTTTTTCATAACGCCAAATTTTACTCAACTCCACTAACTTACCACTATTGGTAATACCTTATCATCACAGATAAGATAACCACCTATAGACTCGTACATTCAGAAGTTCGTCAGTACATGTGTACATTCTCACCGTATATTACAACCACCCGACTACTCTAAGTGACAGTTCTTTATTCCTGTTCACTTTCGCCGACTTCACCCCGCTTTAAACAGTTCCATAATAGTCTTCTTCCCTGCTTAGGGGAGTATTAGTGTGAGGGTTTCAGCACAGCATGACGGCTTTCATTCCCCTCAAGGATTCTTCAGTTTTCTAATAAATCTTCCCAACCAATATTTCTATTGGAATTTCAGATTAACGTGTCGCACTGGCATGGTGATCTGACACTTTGCTATCATCAACAAATGCTTTTGTTGCTTTGATTGGCTTTGTCAGCAATTTATGGGCGATGGAGCGATACTCACCAATGCCGCATGCCTTTAAGCGTTCAGGTAGTGTCGCTACGATATCCTGAGAAATAAAGCGAGAATCCGTACGTGGATAAGTTAACACTTTATGTTGCTCATACAGCTTTTGCATAATATTCAATGTTTCCTTCGCTGAGTAGCCAAAGATTTTATTGGCGTCACGCTGCAATTCTGTTAAATCATAGAGGCCAGGAGCAAATGATTTTTTTGGTTTTTTTTCAATATCGACAACAGTTGCATTGCTATTTCCAAGCTTTTTCACTAGCGTATCAATCTTCTCTTTATCAAAGCTGCGACTATTGCCATTTTGATCTTGCCAAGTGAGCTTCAAGTTATCTGTTGTTTGTGCTTCAATACCATAATAGGTTTGTGCTTTAAAGTTTTTAATTTCATCTTCGCGCGCTGCAATAATGGCTACTGTTGGTGTTTGTACACGTCCACAGTTTAGCTGTGCATTAAAGCGCGTAGTCAAGGCACGGGTAGCATTTAAGCCGATATACCAATCTGCCTCAGAGCGAGCAACAGCAGAAGCATATAAGTTATCATAGGCTCTTCCAGGCTTTAAATTAGCAAAGCCATCTTTAATGGCCTTATCTGTAACAGAGGAAATCCATAGGCGTTGTAATGGTTTTTTTACCTTTACTTTATCAATAATCCAACGTGCTACAAGTTCACCTTCACGACCTGCGTCTGTCGCAATAATGATATTATTGACATCATTGCGCATAAGTTGACTCTTCACCGCATTAAATTGTTTCCCCGTTTGTTTAATAACCGTTAACTTTAAACGATCTGGGAGCATTGGTAAATCCTCTAAGTTCCACGTTTTATATTTTACATCATAGCTTTCAGGGTCAGCTAATGTTACCAGATGTCCAAGTGCCCAAGTAACAATATATTGATCTCCTTCAAGGAAGCCATTTCCTTTTTTATGACACTTCAGCACACGTGCAATATCACGTGCAACAGAAGGTTTTTCAGCAATTACTATGCTTTTTGCCATTTGTTAACACCCTTTCGTTATTCCATGGTTTTAAATATAGCATAGGTTGGAGGCATTAGCAGTTGAACTGTAACGAAATTGATTAAATGCTGATGAAAGAAGTAATCATACCAGACTTGGAGGCATGATAGTATTGAAATTATAATTTCAGAAAAAACATTGAATTCAGAAAATTAATATGATAATCTTATGTACATAAAAATGAAGTTAATACTTCAAAATATAAATTAAAAAAGGGTGTGCTTCTTTTATGGGGAATCAAACAATCCAGCAGCTGATTCAAGAGAAATACCAAGAGTTATCCAAAAGTCAGCAAAAGGTAGCTACATTCATCCTAAAAAATTTACAGACAGTAGGCGTTCACTCAGCTTCATATGTAGGAGAGAAAGCTGGAGTAAGTGAAACGACGGTGATTCGCTTTTGTTATGCATTGGGCTTATCTGGTTATGCACAATTGCAACGTCAGGTAACGATGCATTTATTTAATAAAGGAAATGCAAGTAGTTTGCAAAATTATTTACAATCGAAACAGGCTCTTTTTGAAAATCCACGTTTTTATGTAAAGACAATGGAAAAGGATGCATCTCGCATTTTAAATATGGCTAACAATATTAATGAGGAGGATTTTAATCGAGCTTCCGTACTGCTACATGAGAAGAAAAAAATATATATTGCAGGGAATGGCTCCTCCCATTTAGCAGCACAATGGCTTCACTTTACATTAAATCTTTTGCGACCAAATGTAGTACTGTTAAATTTTGAGACGAGTGAGGTCATACGTGCGATCCAAGAGATTGATGAGGATAGTGTAGTTATTATTTTATCGTTCCATCGTTACTTTAAAGAGCCGATACAATTTGCGGCTGAAATACAAGAAAAAAAATGCGAGATTATTGGCATTACTGATTCTCAAATTGCACCTATTACCCAATATGCAACCATTACCTTTGTTAACGAGCAACAACAAGAAGTATCCACAATAGATGCTATGCCAGCACTCATAGCATTTTTAAATACTTTAATAGCGGGGATGACTGCACAAAATCATGACTACTATGAAAATCAGCGTGTAAAATATGATGATTTCGAAAATAGCTTTTTAGCAAATCGATGGAGTTGACTACTATGAACCAAGTTTTACAAGAGTTACAGCCACGTCTGGCAAATATTTTTAATCATTTACATCAACATCCAGAAGTTAGTTGGCAAGAACACAATACGACACAATATATAGCAAATTTATTGAGAGAGGCAAACATGGAGCCACATCTTTTTGAAGATATGACAGGACTTTATGTTGATATTGGTAAAGGTACACCTAAAGTAGGATTTCGCACTGATATAGATGCCCTTTGGCAGGAGGTTAATGGTGTCTTTCAAGCTAACCATTCTTGTGGGCATGATGGTCATATGACGATGGCTATTGGGACTGCATTGCTTTTAAAGGATATGGAACATTTACTTTCAGGCGCTGTACGAATTTTATTTCAACCTGCTGAGGAAAAGGCACAAGGAGCCCACGCATTTGTCGAAAAGGGCATTATTGATGATTTAGAATATTTATTTGGTGTTCATGTTCGACCATTAAAGGAATTACAGGATGGGACGTATGCACCAGCGTTGTATCATGGAGCCGCAAAGCTTTTTACAGGGACCATT
Source organism: Lysinibacillus sp. FSL H8-0500 (assembly GCF_038051955.1). Classification (NCBI taxonomy): domain Bacteria; kingdom Bacillati; phylum Bacillota; class Bacilli; order Caryophanales; family Bacillaceae; genus Lysinibacillus; species Lysinibacillus sp. FSL H8-0500. Next base: position 581,977 of record NZ_CP150292.1, read on the forward strand.
ATTGGGGAAGAGACACATGGTGCACGGCCAGAACTTGGTATTAATGTAATTGAGGTTGGAGCAGCTATTGTTGAAGGCCTTCAAAAGATTTGGACGGATCCAAATATCTCTGCATCTGTCAAAATGACACAATTTAATGCAGGAGGCACCTCTACAAATATTATTCCTGGTAAAGCAACATTTAGCATTGATGCACGAGCACAAACAAATGAAGTGATGGAAGTAATTACAGAGGGTATGGAGCGTGTAAAAGCATCTGTTGAAGCAATGTATGGAGCAAAAATTTTCTTACAGGTAGATGCTCATATTGTAGCAGCAATAGTGAATGATGAAGCTTTACAGCATATGAGGGCAGCTATTACTGATGTAGTTGGGGAAAAGGCTTGTGCTCCACCAGTTGTTACACCAGGAGGAGAGGATTTTCATTTTTATACTTATGAACGTCCAAAGCTTAAAGCTACAATGCTTGGATTAGGCTGTGGAGTTACTCCAGGCTTACACCATCCTCAAATGACCTTTAATCAAGATCGGCTTTTAATAGGTGTAAATATTATTACAAGAGCTATTTTGAGAGCATTATAAAGAATGGAAAGAAGAGATAGCTATGATAGATATTCGAGAAATAAAAACAATTGAAGAACTTGAACAAGTCCAGCAATTAGAGTTTGCTGTGTGGGGGATGCCTGCTATTCCTCTCCACCAAACGCTTACAGCAGTGAAAAATGGGGGTATCGTTGTAGGTGCCTATCAAGAAGATAAATTAGTTGGTTTTAGTTATGGTTTTTCAGGTTTTCGAGAAGGGACAAGCTATCTATGTTCCCATATGTTAGGGATTGATCAAAACTATCGCTCACTTGGTATAGGCGAAAAGTTAAAGTACAAACAGCGGGCAATTGCTATTGAGCAGGGCTATGATTTAATGATATGGACATTTGACCCCCTTGAAACCCGAAATGCTTATCTTAATCTATCTAAATTAAAAGGTGTTTGTTACACCTATATTGAAAATTGCTATGGTGAAATGCAGGATGGCTTCAATAAAGGGCTACCCTCAGATCGATTTGAGGTAAGCTGGCATTTAACTTCAGATTATGTAGTAAACAATACTGAAATAGAAGTAGCAAATGCAATACCAGTGGCAAGCTGTGAGCTTACAAAGCAGGGTTTATTATGTTTAAAAATAACTGAAAATTTAAAATTAACAGAAGAAGCGTATGTGCTACCTGTTCCTAAGGACTTTCAAGCATTAAAAGCACAAAATCCTAGCTTAGCATTGGATTGGCGTTTTAAAACAAGAAATCTGCTAAAGCAGCTATTTTCAGCAGGGTATGCCGCTGTTCTATTGCAGCAAAAAGAATACTTTAACGAATATGTTTTAGTGAAAAAAGCAACTTTAAATTTGGAAGGGACAAATTAATATGAAAATTACAGAAATCACAATACGACAATTGAAGATGAAATTAAAAGCACCATTTACAACAAGCTTTGGCACGTTTCATGAAAGAGAATTTTTGGTCCTCGAGGCTAAAGATGAATCAGGATTGATTGGTTGGGGAGAATCTGTAGCTTTTCATTCACCTTGGTACAATGAAGAAACACTTCAAACAAACTGGCATATGCTTGAGGATTTCCTAATTCCTCTTATTTTAAATAAAGAGCTTCATCACCCAGATGAAGTGAGTAAATTATTTGAGCCGATTCGCAAAAATAATATGGCGAAATCATCGATTGAAGGAGCTATCTGGGATATATATGCGCAGCAAACTGGGCAATCCCTAGCAGCAGCGCTTGGTGGTAAAAAGGATAAAATCGAAGTAGGCATTAGTATTGGTATACAAAATTCAATCGAGGAGTTAGTTGCGTTAGTTGATGGCTATGTGAAGGAAGGCTATAAACGCATGAAAATCAAAATAAAACCAGGCTGGGATTTAGAAGTTATGCGTACATTACGGGAAACATTTCCTGACGTAGCCTTTATGGCGGATGCAAATTCAGCATACCGTCTTGAAGATGCTGAAACATTGAAACAACTTGATGCATTTCAGTTAACAATGATTGAGCAGCCACTTGCTTCGGATGACATTATCGATCATGCTTCATTGCAAAAATTAATGGAAACACCAATTTGTTTAGACGAAAGTATTCATTCATTGGAAGATGCGCGAAAGGCTGTAGAATTGGGGAGCACAAAAATTATTAACATAAAAATTGGCCGTGTAGGTGGCTTAACAGAAGCAAAAAAAATACACGATTATTGTGAGGCCAATAGCATCCCTGTATGGTGCGGAGGCATGTTGGAGTCTGGCATTGGTCGTGCACACAATGTAGCTTTAACAACGTTGTCAAACTTTATATTACCTGGAGATACTGCTGGCTCTAATCGTTATTGGGAAAAAGATATTATCGAACCAGAAGTAGTTGTAAAAGATGGTTATATTGAAGTACCACAGCAAGTAGGGATTGGTTATGAAATAAATAGGGAAACGGTTAATTCCTTCACAGTTGCACAGAAAACATATTAATAAATAGAGTTGAGTTTCACATATTAGAATAGTAGGTGTTCTATGAAAAAAAGTTGGCAGATAGGTGGAGCATTTGTAGGTTTAATTGTTGGTGCAGGGTTTGCATCAGGTCAGGAAATTATGCAGTATTTTACAAGTTTTGGCTTGTACAGTATGATAGGTGCCATTGTCGCTACCGTTGCTTTTGCATTTTTAGGAATGAGTTTAGCACAGTTAGGAACAGATCTACAAACGGTATCACATAAAGAGGTGATCTATCATATTGGAGGACGCTATTTTGGTATTATTTTAGATATCGTCATCACGTTTTTCTTGTTTGGTGTTGCTGTTGTCATGTTTGCTGGATCGGGCTCGACATTTCATCAAATGTTTGGCATCAACCCAATGGTAGGGAGTATTTTTATGGTCGTTATCACGATACTAACGTTACTATTGAATGTTAATAATATTATTAATTTGATAGCAATGGTGACTCCTTATTTAATGGGTATCATTTTTATTATTTTGATTTATTCTATTTTTACAATGGACTTATCCATTACAGAGCAAAATGCTTTAGCGAAAGCACAACCTTCTGCATCCTCCAATTGGCTAATGGGTGCGTTACTTTATGTTTCCTATAATATTGCTGCAGGTGCTGCAATGTTAATTGTGATGGGAGGAACAGTAAAAGATCGTAAAATTGCTGGTAGAGGAGGCCTACTTGGCGGTCTAATGCTAGGTATCTTAATCGTACTAATCAATGCCGCGATGCTTGCTAAAATAAATGTTGTCGATGGAGTAGCAATGCCAACATTAGAATTAGCAAAACAAATTCACCCTATAGTAGGTGTCCTAATGTCCATTGCCTTACTAGGCATGATGTACAATACTGCGGTGGGAATGTTCTATGCATTTACTGTTCGTTTTATCGCGCCAGACCATAAATATTTTAAAGTAGGCATTATAGTAATTGGATTATTAGGTTTTGCTGCCAGCTTAGTAGGATTTACTACATTAGTTGGTAAAGTCTATTCAACAATGGGTTACTTAGGTTTCGCTTTAATTGTTGCTATTATCATTTCATGGTTACGTAAACTACCGAGAGTTTCATAATGAAGAAATTTCCCTTGTATCAATACGAGGGGAATTTTTTTGTATTTTGTGATGAAAACAAGATATAAATCATATAGTTAGATTGTGTTCGTGAATCTTTGTATACTGCTTTATGTAAAGGTTATGCTCGAAATTTTAGGAAAAATCTATTTGTTGCTAGACACCTAATTTTATGAATGCTATATTTAAATTGTCATAGTATTTTATAATTTGAAAAAATAATTTTTCTAAATTATAAGGAGTGATTCAGTCAGACAAAGGATGATAAGTGCCTATGGAAAAGAAAACATTAAAGCAAAGAATTGTAGACGCTTCGGTTGAGCTGTTTCAGCAGGATGGTTATCACAATGTAACGGTTGATCGCATTGTGGAGCATATCGGGGCATCAAAGGGTGGGTTTTATCATAATTTCAGATCAAAAGATGAGCTGTTATATGAAATTCATGATGTTTTTATTTCATATGTTATTCAACAATCACAGGCTGCATATGACAGATATGATACACCGATTACACGTTTATGTGCTATGCTGCAAACGCTGACACAGGTATTTGATGTGTATCAAGCGCATATCACGATTTTTTATGAGGAGAGTCGTTCATTATCTGATGAATATAGTGCCATTATTCATAAAAAACGAGATGATTATCGTGATATTTTGCAAAAAGTGATTGCAGAAGGACAAGAAGCCAAGGTTTTTCGTACGGAGTTGCCTTGTACAATTGTCACTATGGCGATTGTTGGAATGATTAACTGGACATACAAATGGTTTAAGCAATCGGGACCATTAACAATGGAGCAAATTACAGAGGTTTTTACAGATATGGTATTACGTGCGATTGTCACGGAGCAAGCAATCGAGGAAGCAAAGCAATTTATGATAAAGGGGTAGCCAGTAGAAAACACTGGTTTTATTATTTACTTTAACAAACCGACTAGTCGGTATTATCTAAAGCAATAATCAATAATACGAAATCTACTATGGCAAATTTAACATTCACTAGGGGGACTGGGTATGAATTTTGAATTAACAAAAGAGCAAGCGATGATCCGAGACATGGTGCGTGATTTCGCTGAAAAAGAGATTAAACCGTATGCTCGTGAGATTGACGAGACATCAACAATGAGAATAGAGAGCTTTCAGAAAATGGCGGAGCTAGGCTTATTGGGTATCCCATTTCCTGAAGAGTATGGTGGTTCGGGTGGTGATACGGTGTCCTATGCTTTAGCCGTAGAAGAAATTGGTCGTGCATGTGGAGGCACAGGGTTAAGCTATGCAGCTGCTGTTAGCTTAGGAGCTTCACCAATTTACAACTTCGGTACGGAGGAGCAAAAGCAGGAGTGGCTAGTTCCATTAGCAAAGGGTGAGACATTGGGGTCATTCGGTTTAACAGAGCCAAATGCAGGGTCAGATGCTGGTGGCACACGTACAACAGCCGTGATTGATGGGGATGACTATATCATTAATGGAGAAAAATGCTGGATTACCAATGCAGGCTACGCTCGTCAAGTTATTGTTACCGCAGTAACGGGTAAACGTGAGGATGGTAAAAAGATTATTTCTTCTATTATTGTGCCAACAAACACACCTGGTGTAACGATCAACTGCAATTATGACAAAATGGGTGTGCGTGGTTCCAATACATGTGAGATTGTGTTACAAAATGTTCGTGTGCCAAGAGCCAATCTTTTAGGAGATGAAAAACGAGGCTTTAGCCAATTTTTAAGTACACTTGATGGTGGTCGTATTTCTATCGCAGCATTATCTGTTGGTATTGCACAGGCAGCTTATGAGAAGGCATTGAAATTTGCGAAAGAACGAGAGCAATTTGGTGCACCTATTTCAAAGTTACAAGCGATCCAATTCAAACTAGCAGATATGGCGATGGAAATCGAGCTTGCCCGTACATTAGTACATAAGGCGGCATGGTTAAAGGATCAAAAGAAACCATTTGCTAAGGAGGCGGCTATGGCAAAGCTGTACGCTTCTGAAATGGGCTTCCGTACATGTAATCAGGCAATCCAAATTCATGGTGGTTCTGGATATATGAAGGAATACGATGTAGAACGTCATTTACGTGATATTAAATTAATGGAAATCGGTGAAGGAACATCTGAAATTCAACGTCTCGTTATTGCTCGTCTAATTGGCTGTTAATCATCAATTAAGTTAAATAGCATAAATAAGGGGGATCTTCATGGCAGAACTTGTGTATCAAACAATTGGTCAATTGCTAGATGAACAATCTAAAAAGTATCCGCAAAATGAAGCATTGGTCTATACTGATAGGAATTTACGTATGACTTATGAGCAACTAAATCGTCAAGCTCGGCTAGTAGCAAGAGGTTTAATGGCTCTAGGCATTGAAAAGGGAGACCATATCGCAGTGTGGACGACGAATGTTCCTGAGTGGGTACAGCTTCAATTTGGTACAGGGAAGATGGGTGCTCCAATTGTAACGGTAAATACAAATTACCGTGCGAGTGAGCTGGAGTATCTATTGAAGCAATCTGATGCTAAAACGATTTTTTTAATTGAAAATTATCGAGACCATTCTTTTATCAATACACTGCAAGAGTTATGTCCAGAGCTTAAACATTGTGAACCAGGTAATTTGCAATCAAAGCGACTACCTTTATTAAAAAATGTTATTTTAATCGGTGAAACCAAATACCCCGGCATACTTAATTGGTCAGATGTTTTAACTGCTGCCGAGCAAGTAACTGAGGAACAATTAGATAAAAGAGAGCAAACCCTTCATTATGATGATGTCATTAATATTCAATATACGTCTGGTACAACAGGCTTTCCTAAGGGTGTAATGTTAACGCATTTTAACTTAGTCAACAATGCCGTCAACATTGCAGAGTGTATGCGTTTAACAGCAGAGGATCGTCTATGTATCCCAGTCCCCTTCTTCCATTGCTTTGGTTGTGTTATAGGCACATTAGCCATTACAACGAGTGGTGGAACAATGGTGCCAGTGCAGGAATTTTCACCTGAAGAGGTACTCAGAACAGTCCAGCAAGAGCGATGTACAGCACTACATGGTGTGCCAACAATGTTTATTAGTGAGCTGAATTTACCAAACTTTTCATCTTTTGATCTTTCAACATTGCGTACAGGGGTTATGGCAGGCTCTAACTGCCCGATTGAAGTGATGAAAGCTGTTATTGAGAAAATGGGCATGAAGGATATTACAATCTGCTATGGTCAAACAGAATCATCGCCAGTGATTACGCAAACAAGAACGGAAGATCCGTTAGTGTTGAAAGTAGAAACGGTTGGTAGAGCATTACCCAACTTAGAAGTGAAAATTGTTGTTCCTGGTACAACTGAGGAAGCTCAAACGAATGAACAAGGAGAGCTATGTACAAGGGGCTATCATGTGATGAAGGGCTATTATAAAAATCCAGAGGAAACAGCTCTTACTATCGATCACGATGGCTGGCTGCATACAGGGGATTTAGCAACAATGGATGAGGGCGGTTATGTCCGTGTTACAGGCCGTTTGAAGGATATGATTATTCGTGGCGGTGAAAACTTATATCCTCGCGAAATTGAGGAGTTCCTTTATACACATCCGAAAATTTCAGATGTACAGGTTGCTGGTGTCCCTGATCCTGTATATGGCGAGGAAGCGGCAGCGTGGATCATTTTAAAAGAAGGCGAGCAGGCAACAGAGCAAGAAATTCGAGATTATTGTCGGAACAAAATTTCTAGACATAAAATTCCGCGACATATTTTCTTTATTGATCACTATCCGATGACGGCATCTGGAAAAGTTCAAAAATATAAATTACGAGAAGATTTTGTGATGACCGTAAAGTAAGGAGGGACAGTAGAGATGTTCAAAAAGGTATTAATTGCAAATCGTGGGGAGATTGCTAGACGTGTCATCAGAACATGCAAGCGCCTAACTATTCCTACGGTTGCCATTTATTCAGAGGCAGATGGTGAAAGCTTACATGTGAAGGATGCAGATGAGGCTTACTGTGTAGGCAAGCCACCTGTTGCACAGAGCTATTTAAATATTGACCGTATTCTTGAAATTGCACATGAGAGTGGTGCAGAGGCTATCCATCCTGGCTATGGTTTACTATCAGAGAATGCAGAGTTTGCGAAGCGTTGTACAGAGGCAGGTTTCGTGTTTATCGGGCCAAGTGCTGATGTGATCGCTTCAATGGGCAGTAAATTAGAGGCACGTAAAACAATGAAAGCTGCTGGTGTCCCTATTGTTGAGGGTGTAGAAGCACCTGTAAAAGATGTAGCAGAAGCGACTGAAATTGCTGAGCGTTTAGGGTATCCAATTATGTTAAAAGCCTCTGCAGGCGGAGGCGGTATCGGTATGCAGCTAGTTGAAAATGCTGAGGAACTGGCTAAAGCTTTTGAGGGCAATCAAAAGCGTGCACAATCATTCTTTGGTGATGGCACGATGTATATGGAGCGGTTCATTGCTAATCCTCACCATGTCGAGGTGCAAATTATTGCAGATCATCAAGGCAATGTTGTTCCGTTATTTGAACGTGAATGCTCTATTCAACGGAGAAATCAAAAAGTGGTGGAAGAAGCACCATCACCGTTCATCTCACAAGAGACAAGAAATAAGATGCTAGAGGCGTCAGTGAAGGCTGCGAAACATATTGGCTATGTTAATGCTGGAACAATCGAATATTTGGTAGATAAAGATCAAAACTTTTACTTTTTAGAAATGAATACAAGATTACAGGTAGAGCATCCAGTGACAGAGGAAATTACGAAGCTTGATTTAGTAGAGGAGCAATTAAAAATAGCTGCAAAACAACCTCTTACATTTACGAAAGAAAGCATTACTAAAGAAGGACATGCGATAGAGGTGCGGATCTATGCTGAAAATCCTTCAACATTTTTCCCATCACCAGGTACCATTACAGCCCTTACATTACCAGCAGGTGAAGGGACTCGACATGAATGTGGTGTAGAAGCGGGCTCAGTGGTTACACCGTTTTATGACCCAATGATTAGTAAATTGGTTGTTTGGGGAGAAACAAGAGCTCTTGCCTGTGAAAGACTGATTCAAGCGCTTCAAGCATATAACATAGAGGGTATTCAAACAAATATTCCAATGCTATTGAAAACAGTTACACATGAGCAGTTTTTACAGGGTAATACAACAACTAAATTTGTCGAGCAGTATTATTTACCACAATTAACGGAAACAAAATAACACAATAAGGGCGTTTGTGCGAAAGTGCGAATGCATCATTAAACATTAGGAGTGGATAGTTATGGCAACAGTAAAAGCAAGCATGGCAGGGACAGTATGGAAAATCGTTGTAGCAGAGGGCGAGCAGGTGACAGCAGGGCAAGATGTAGCCATTTTAGAGTCGATGAAAATGGAAATTCCGATTGCAGCAGAAGAGGATGGCGTGGTAACAAAAATTATTGCCAATGAAGGGGACTTTATTAACGTCGATGATGATATTTTAGAAATTAACTAAGAGGAGGCCTCCTTATGCAGCTACCTAAGCATGTCATAATTAAAGAAGTTGGTCCCCGTGATGGCTTACAAAATGAAAAAATGCATATTTCAACCGTAGATAAAGTACAATTAGTAAATTTATTGAGTCAAACAGGATTAAATTATATTGAAGTGACATCGTTTGTGCATCCGAAATGGATTCCTCAATTGGCAGATGCAGTCGAGGTTCTGCAAGACATTAAAAGACATAAGGATATTACCTACGCGGCGCTTGTACCCAATATGCATGGCTTAGAACGTGCATTACAAGCTGAAGTAGATGAAGTAAGTATTTTTATGTCTGCTAGTGAAAGTCATAACAAAAGCAATATTAATAAAACAATTGACGAAACATTTCCTATTTTAGAGGAAGTAGTAGTGGGAGCGAAGGCTGCAAAGAAACATGTTCGAGGCTATATCTCAACGGTTATTGGCTGTCCCTATGAAGGGTATATACATCCTGACAAGGTGCTACGAGTAACGGAAAAATTATTGGAGATGGGTGTGGCTGAAGTATCACTTGGCGACACAATTGGTGTGGGCGTACCCACGCAGGTTGAATTTCTTTTAGAGGAATTACTAAAAAGATATCCCGCTGAAAAATTTGCCATGCATTTTCATGATACAAGAGGAACAGCCATTGCTAATATAATGACATCCTTAGAAATGGGTATTACCAAATTCGATAGTGCACTTGGTGGCTTAGGGGGTTGCCCGTATGCAAAGGGGGCATCGGGTAATGTAGCCACTGAAGATATGTTGTATTTATTTGATGAAATGGGTATTGAAACAGGAGTAGATCGTCAAAAGGTGCTAGAGGCAGCACTCTTTATTGAAGAGAAATTAGGCAAAGCTGTTGCATCAAAACAAATGGCTATTGTCCGCAATGAAAGGAGTGCAAATCAACGATGACACAACTCGTTCGTTTTGAATTACTAGAGGGTAGCAGTATCGGACTGATCACCCTTGCAAGACCAGAAGCCGCTAACGCTATGTCAGTTCAGTTACTTCGTGAGCTATCTGATACGCTTGATCAAATCAATGGAGATCCAGCAGTGCGCGTAGTCCTTCTAACAGGTGCAGGCGAAAAGGCATTTTGCGCAGGTGCTGATTTAAAAGAACGTAAGGGCATGTCTGATCGCCAAGTGAAGCAAATCGTGCAGCTGATTGGTGCTACTGTGGCAAAAGTTGAAACGCTTGCACAGCCTGTCATAGCAGTGCTAAATGGTGTTGCCTTTGGCGGAGGCTTAGAGTTGGCATTAGCTTGTGATTTACGAATTGCGACCACACATGTCAAGCTAGGCTTAACGGAAACATCGCTCGGTATTATTCCCGGTGCTGGGGGAACACAACGACTTCCACGTCTAATTGGTCTTGGCAAAGCAAAGGAATTAATTTATACAGCACGTAGATTAAATGCGGAAGAAGCCAAAGATTATGGCATCGTCGAGTATGTTTATGAAGGACATGAGGTAATGGAGAAGGCACAGCAGCTTGCACAGGAAATGGCAAAAAATGCACCGCTCTCTTTAGTGCAAGCCAAAGTTGCGATCAATCAGGGTGTTGAGGTAGATTTAGCTACTGGGTTAAAAATTGAATCACTTGCATATAGTGCATTGATCCCAACAGAAGACCGATTAGAGGGCTTGCTTGCCTTTCAAGAGAAGCGATCGCCACAATATTCAGGGAAATAAAGCACAAAAAATGATTTCGGTGTAATTGATTGGGCAAAGGGAGGAATTAAACATGAGCAATATCTCGACAGAAAATACGCCACCAACAATGAAAGATAAAATTCTAGCAGGTGGATTACCAAAATATCATGATAAAAATGCACAACAAGGTAAGCTATTTGTACGTGAGCGTCTTGAACTATTACTAGATGATGGTCTTCAATCAGAGGATGGGCTCTATGCAAACTGTTTAGCAGGGGATTTACCAGCAGATGGTGTTATCACAGGTATTGGTAAAATTCATGGTCGCACGGTTTGTGTGCTAGCCAATGATTCAACGATTAAAGCGGGCTCTTGGGGAAAACGCACGGTTGAAAAAATGATTCGCATTCAAGAAACCGCCGAAAAGTTGAATTGTCCATTACTCTATTTAGTGGATTCAGCAGGTGCGCGTATTACAGATCAGCTTGAAATGTTCCCTGGACGCAGAGGCGCAGGACGCATTTTCTATAACCAAGTCAAGCTATCAGGAAAAGTTCCGCAAATTTGTTTATTATTCGGTCCTTCGGCTGCAGGTGGTGCCTATATCCCTGCATTTTGCGATATCGTTGTGATGGTAGAAGGGAATGCTTCTATGTATTTAGGTTCTCCTCGTATGGCTGAAATGGTGATCGGGGAGAAAGTAGATTTAGAGACAATGGGCGGCGCAAAAATGCACTGTTCTGTTTCTGGCTGTGGAGATGTGCTTGTTAAAACAGAACAGGAGGCCATTGCCTATGCGCGTAAATATTTAGGCTATTTCCCTAATAACTATGCAGAACGTAGCAAGATAGAGATACCTAAACCGCCTGCTTCATTTGATAAATCTATTGAGGAATTAATTCCCCAAAATCAAAACGTCCCTTTTGATATGTATAAACTAATTGATCGCATTATTGACGAAGATTCGTTTTGTGAGGTTAAGAAATTATTTGCACCCGAATTAATTACAGGCCTTGCACGAATTAATGGACAATCAGTTGGCATTATCGCTAACCAACCACGCGTCAAGGGAGGCGTGCTATTCCATGATTCTGCTGATAAAGCGGCGAAATTTATTTCACTTTGTGATGCTTTCAATATCCCACTGTTATTCCTAGCAGACGTTCCAGGCTTTATGATTGGGACTCAGGTAGAAAAAGCTGGAATCATCCGTCATGGTGCGAAAATGATTTTTGCCATGAGTGAGGCAACGGTTCCAAAGATTACGGTGATCGTTCGTAAAGCATATGGTGCAGGTTTATATGCAATGGCAGGTCCAGCCTTTGAACCAGATTGCTGTATTGCCTTCAACAATGCACAAATTGCTGTTATGGGGCCAGAGGCTGCCGTTAACGCTGTCTATGCTAATAAAATTGCTGAGCTATCAAAAGAGGAGCAAGCAAACTTTATTGCAGAGAAGCGTAAAGAATACCAAGAGGAAATTGATGTATATCGCTTGGCATCAGAGCTGATTGTTGATGATGTCATTGCGCCAAATGATCTACGGAAGGTATTAGAAAATCGTTTAGAGCTTTATATGTCAAAATACTTACTATTCTCAGAGCGTAAGCATGGAGTAAATCCCGTATAAATAACGAGCTATAAGACTGTCTCTCACTAGTAGACGAGGCAGTCTTTTTTTGCTTAGCTACTTGCACAGTATAAGGCAGCATATTAAAATATGAGAAGAATACAGGGAAGTGGGTGTGAAGCTTGTCAAAAAATAACATAACGAATATGCAGGGTAATGCCAAGCTCCCATTACCATATCGAAATATAATTGATACATATTATTTGCCAATAAAGGTAATTGGCTGGATTTTATTTAGTATCTATTCATTTATAGCATTTTATAAATTAGTCATTGATCGCTTAGTGAATGTTGTTGTTTTATTGAAAGGTGATTATTCGATAGGAGACTTAGGCTTGTTCGATTATAGTAGCTGGCGACTCACTACAAATTTTGTTCCTTTTGAAACCATTCTTCGCTATATCAACTACTCTCACTATTTTAATTGGGATATTGTCTTGATTAATTTACTTGGCAACTTATTAATTTTCACCCCAATGGGTTTTTTATTGCCATTATTATCAAAGAAATTTCGAAAAGCTTGGAGTGTAATTGGCTTAGGATTCCTTTCTAGTCTTGCTGTAGAAACCATTCAATTTATTTTTACAGTCGGCTCGGCTGATATAGATGATTTAATTTTAAATACAATGGGCGCATGGCTTGGATTCATCGCTTATAAAAGTATATTAATTACACCAAGAAAATAAAAAAACAGTCTACTAAAGAGGCTGTTTTTTTAACCTCTATAAACATTATAAACAACGTATTAATGATAATATTTTTGTAGAATGCCGTATAAACACTATAAAAGAATATAAAAATGGTGGTTCTTTATGAGCCTTTATGCCTGTTTTTTTAAAAAGTAAGCATCTCTTTAGGCGGTTAGTCGCAAATTACACTTGAATTTAGTAAAGAAAATTCCGATAATGAGTGTACAGAAGCTGTTCAGATGGTATAGATATAGTAGTAGAAGGCGCGCATATAATATAAATAGAGAGATGAGGTGAAAAGCTATGAAAATATCCAGTTTAATAGCACAAGAAAAAATTTCATCGCAACAGAATCGTAAAAAAATTATGCATCGTAAAGAGGCAGGGGATGCCTATCGAAAAAATGCTATGTATTTCCAGCCAAAGAAAAATCCATTATTGCTTGAGCTAGAAAATTTACTACTAGGTCGAACTGATCAAAAGCTTTATGATCAACAGCAAGAAAATTCCAGCGAAGTCACACCTCAGCAACAAGCTATTATGCAAGATTTGCAGCAAACCGAAAAAAGTGTACGTGCACATGAACAGGCATATAAAGCTGAAAATAATGATAGTACCCAAACGTCAGCAGGTCCAGAGTCATCTGCCATAACTGGTCCAGAGCTAAATAATACACTGCAAATTTTAGAGCAGGTACGAAACGCAGCATTGGCATCCGATGCTCCTTCTTCTCAAGATTTACGTGTTGCAGCAAGCGCTGATGCTCAAATACAACATCTATTAAATGCCGAAGAGGGGGCAGAAGACATTGAACCTCCTTTTGTTTATGACACAATAGAAGTAAAGGTTCCCGAGCGTTTTTCAAAGGAATTGAAATTAGACCCATTTACAGATACAATTTTCGGTAAGAGCTATGAGAATGCCTTAAGATCAAATACCTTTAAATTTGCGTCTGAAAAATATGCATCTCATATTCAAATGACGAAAAATGGCTATCGACCAGACCAAGATTCAAAGTTTTCTTTGATAGCCTAATGCTGTAGATAGGAGATTGTGAATATGGCAAAGGCAAAGCATACGAAAACAAATGCAATTAGATTGTTAGAGCAGCAAAAAATTGATTTTGATGTAATCGAATACGAAATTGGAGACGGTCAAGTTGACGGTATATCCGTAGCTGAAAAGATTGGTCAGCCTGCTGCACGGGTGTTTAAAACATTAGTTGCAAAGACAAGCACACAAAAGTTATTTGTGTTTGTGATTCCTGTAGCCGAGGAGCTGGATTTAAAGGCAGCTGCAAAAGTAGTGGGAGAGAAGAAAATCGATATGTTGGCTGTTAAAGATTTGCTTGGCTACACGGGTTATGTGCGAGGCGGATGTTCGCCAGTAGGAATGAAGAAATTATACCCAACTGTCATTGATGTATCCGCAGAGCAGCAAGGAAGTATTATTGTAAGTGCTGGGAAAATTGGCATGCAAATACATGTACAATTAGCTGATTTAATGCAAATAACAAAAGCGCAATTAGCACAGATTACAGCTACCCATGACTAAATGGGTAGCTTTTCAGCGTAAGGGAGATCAAGCAAAATGAGTAAAGTAAAAAGCTGGCGTTGGGCATTTTTTATTGGAGGACTTATGGTGATGTCCTTAGGGATTTCCATGTCTATTAAAGGAAGAATTTTAGGGACAAGCCCATGGGATGTATTACATATTGGTTTATTTAAAAATTTCGGCTTAACGATTGGTACTTGGTCGATTTTAACAGGCCTATTTATTATCGTAACGACATCGATTATTTTACGAGAGATGCCAAAAATAGGAACATGGTTAAATATGCTCCTAATCGGTATGTTTATTGATATTTTTAATTGGCTATTACCATCTACAACTAACTATGGCTTACAAGTAACTTATTTTATAGTAGGATTATTTGTTTTAAGCTTTGGCTGTGGGATGTATATAGCGCCAAATATGGGAACAGGGCCTCGTGATACGTTGATGATGCTAATTGTCGAACGATTCGGTGGAACCATTAAAACAGCACGCATGGGTATGGAGATTATCGTGACGATGGTTGGTTGGCTACTAGGCGGTCCTGTTGGCGTAGGAACAATTATTATTGCGCTTGTATCAGGTTATATTGTGCAATACTCATTACCATATTGTCGTAAGATATTAATAAAGCACGCGGGGAATATTGAAGGTATATAGTTATTTATAGCACATCTACAAACGCTTTGTTGAATGAATTATTTTCAATTCAACAAGGCGTTTTTTTATAAACCTAAGAGTCAAAATAATTAGAAAATTTATCTTACATAGTGTCTAATGGCGAGAGAAGTGTTTTTCATTAAAGTAATAATTATAAAATTCAAAGAGGTGATAAGACGTGACAGTAGCTAAAGAAATCAAGCACACACCACCACGTGTAACCGTACAAAAAATGTATGTAAATGGAGAATGGGTAGAAGCTGTAAGTGGTGCAACGAAGGAAATTTTAAATCCTGCAACAGGGGAAGTATTAGCTGTTGTAACACATGGAGATGAACAGGATGCCAAGAAAGCGATTGATGCTGCATATACGCGTTTTTATCAATTAGAATGGCATAAATCTTATGCTCGTGAACGTGCCCAATATTTATTAAAAATTGCAGAAAAACTTGAAAGCCAAAAAGATGAAATTGCTTATATTGAAACATTGAATAATGGTAAAACATTGCGAGAGTCTTTAGGGGATGTGGAGGATGCTATTAATCAATTGCAATATTATGCAGGCATAGCGACAAAGCCATTGGGTGAGACATATGCAGTGCCAGATGAAATCCAAGCGATGACGGTGAAGGAGCCTGTTGGAGTTGTTGGCATTATTGTGCCATGGAACTATCCATTAGTCATGGCGAACCAAAAAATTGCAGCGGCATTTGCGGCTGGCTGTACAATAATTGTCAAGCCTGCCCAGAATACACCATTAAGCCTTATTAAATTATTTGAAATTATTGAAGAGGTTGGCGTACCAAAGGGTGTTGTAAATTTAGTGATGGGCTCAGGAAGCGCAGTCGGCAATGAGCTTGTAACGAATCCAAAGGTTGACAAAATTTCATTTACTGGTGGTACGGATACAGGTACACATTTAATGAAAAAGGCAGCAGATAGCATTAAAAATATTAGCTTGGAGCTAGGTGGAAAATCACCAAACGTTGTATTTGCAGATGCAGATTTTGAAACAGCTGTTGACTATGCTGCCTATGCAATTTTTGCAAACCAAGGACAAGTTTGTTCAGCGGGTTCACGCTTAATTTTAGATGAAGCTATTTACGAGCGCTTTGTGGAAGCACTTGTGGAAAAAACGATGCAAATTAAAATTGGTCCAGGCTGGAAAGAAGGCATCCATATGGGACCGTTAGTATCCGAGGAACATTTAAATACTGTACTTGAGTACGTGGAAATAGGGAAGCAAGAAGGTGCAACGCTTTTATATGGTGGCAAACGTTTAACAGAAGGCGAGTATGCAAAAGGGTACTTTATGGAGCCAGCCATTTTTACCAACACAAAACCTTCGATGCGCATTGTGCAAGAGGAAATTTTTGGGCCCGTATTAGTTATTCAAACGTTTAAAGATGAACAAGAAGCGATTGAATTGGCAAATGGCACTGAGTTTGGCTTAGCAGCAGCAGTATTTACGCAGGACGGTGCTAAAGCACAGCGCGTCATTCGTCAAATTCGCGCAGGCATTACATGGATTAATACGTATCATCCAACATTTAATGAAGCACCTTGGGGTGGCTATAAAAAGAGCGGTATCGGCCGTGACTTAGGGACATACGGCTTTGAAGAGTACTTAGAAGTTAAACAAATTAATATTAACTTAGATGTGAAGCCTAGCGATTTTTTTGAGTAGGGCTAGGAGGGATTTCATTGAGCTATGATGTTGTCGTAATTGGGGCAGGGGTAATCGGCACAAGTGTTGCTTACCATTTAGTGAAAAAGGGCTTTAAAGTAGCATTAGTTGAGCGTGGTGGCATAGCGGCTGGTACATCGAGTAGATGTGATGCTGTAGCATTAATTTGCGATAAAAAGCCAGGCATCGATACAGAAATTGGCTATCGAAGTATCCAATTATTCCAGGAGCTGGCGAAAGAATTGTCGGAAGATTTTGAGTTTAGTACACGAGGTAGCTTGTATGTATGCGAAACGGAGCAGGAAATGGCGATCGCTAAAGACTATGTTCAGCAACAAGTAAATAATGGATATTTTATGAAAATGATGGATAATCAAGAAATATTAGAAATCGAGCCTTATTTAGCAAAGGATTTAGTTGGTGGGATTTGGACAGAGGTCGATTCTACGATGAATCCCTATAAATTATGCTTTGCATTTGTTGCGGAAGCACAAAAAATGGGCTTAGATTTATTTGATTATCATGAAGTCATTGATATTGAGCTAAATGAGAAAAAAGAAGTGCAGGCTGTGCTAACAGATCGCGGAAAAATTAAAACGAAAAATGTTGTCAATTGCGCAGGCGTATGGTCACCGATTATTTCTGAATATGTCAATATCCCGATACCAATTAAGCCAAGAAAGGGACTTGTACTTGTATCAGAAATTACATCACTGTCGTTAGCCAAACAAAAAGTGCACGAGTTTGGCTATATGCTTTCTAAATTTGAGGATATTGATTATCAGCGCAATGTAAGTGAGCTTGTAGCAAGCCATAATGTTGCCTTTACAATTGAGCCTACAGAAGTAGGAAATTATTTAGTAGGAGGACATCGGGCATTTAAAGGCTATGATATTTCATCAGAAATCGATGTCATGAAAGCGATTGCAGAGCGAGCTGTACGCTTTATTCCAAAGCTAGCAGATATTCAATGTATAAGAGCCTATGCAGGTATTCGTCCATGGGTGGAGGACCATCTACCAATAGTATCTGGTGTAGAAAGTGTACCAGGCTACTATATTGCAAGTGGACATGAAGGGGACGGCATTAGTATGTCACCGATCACAGGAAGAATGGTCGCGCAAATTCTTGCAAATGAGCCAACAGATTTTAATATTGATCGTTTAAATTACAATCGTTATTTAAAAACAACCGTTTAGGAGGAATAAATTATGTATAAACCAACAGGAATGATTCCAGCAGTACCAACACCATTTGATGTGAATGAGCAGTTTGATAAAAAGGAGTATAGGAAATTAATTGAATCATTAATTGAGGCAGGTATGCATTGTTTATTAACAGATGGTAGTACAGGTGAATATTCTTTAATGAGCTTAGAGGAGCGTAAGGAAGTAATCGCAACGGCGTGCCAAGTAGCAGACGGTCGTGTACCAATTATGGCTGGCACAAGCTGTGCGCGTACAGAGGATACAATCGCCTTAACAAAATTTGCGGAAGAAGCAGGGGCAGATTGTGCTTTAATCATTACACCTTATTATATGAAAACATCTGAACAGGGCATTATCGATTACTATACAGCGATTGCGGAAAGCGTATCCATTGGTATTGTTATTTATCATTACCCAGGTGCGACAAATGTGGAATTAAGCCCGCAGCTTATTCACCGTTTAAGCCAAATTCCTGGCATCGTCGGTGTGAAAAATACAACGGATCAGGAGCATACATGTAAAGTAATTGCTTTAGTACAGGACAATCCTAACTTCGCAGTGCTAACAGGCTATGAGCATTTAATTTTACCAACATTAGCTGTTGGAGGAGATGGCGCAACGGGTATTGTGCATAATTTAATCCCGCATGAAATTGTGAAACTATACAATTTATTTAAAGAAAATAAAATTGCAGAAGCGATTGCTTTAAACAAAAAATTAGCACCTTTATATGATTATGTGGAGCAGGAGCCTTCTCCAGGTCCTGTAAAGGCAGGCTTAGAGGTGTTAGGCTATGAATCGGTCTATGTTCGTAAACCACTTGTTCCAACTACAGATGAATTAAAGGCAAAAATCGAAGGGATACTGCAAGAGCTTGGGAAGCTGGTGGCAAAATGATAGAAAGCGGACAACATAGAATAGACCTTACAGCAGGCTACTTTGATCCATCCAAGCAAACGGAGATTAACATGCCAAAAGGGAAATATGTAAGTGGCTATGCTGTAGGAATTCT
This sequence comes from Lysinibacillus sp. FSL H8-0500, assembly GCF_038051955.1. Lineage (NCBI taxonomy): Bacteria > Bacillati > Bacillota > Bacilli > Caryophanales > Bacillaceae > Lysinibacillus > Lysinibacillus sp. FSL H8-0500. The sequence continues at coordinate 601,190 of NZ_CP150292.1, forward strand.
CTTTTTAGATGAATGTTGGTATCCGATTCTTCCAGGCAATGTGGCAAACTTAACAACCTATAACTTTCCAGTTGTGCTAAAGGTTGTGGATAATTGCACACAGGAGCGCATTCATCGTGGTGATCCAACATTGGAGCAGGATATTATTCGTGCAGCGCAAGAGCTAGAGCGTTATGGGGCAAAAGCTATTTGTGCAGCCTGTGGATTTTTTGGTAACTATCAAAAGGCTGTTGCTGAAGCGGTCAACATCCCTGTGTTTTTATCGAGCGTTATTCAATTACCGTGGATTAGCAGTGGCTTAAAGTCTTCACAGAAAATTTTAATGCTAACAGCGGATGCAAATGGCATTACAGACCATGTTTTGGACAACTGTCAGGCACTAGCTTTGAAAGATCGTATTGTTATCAAAGATTTATATCATCTACCTGAATTTTCAGCTATTGTGCAAAGTAGAGGCTATTTTGATAATGAACAAGTAAAGGTAGAGGTGCTTGGTGCATTAGCAGAGGCATTAGAGGCTGATCCCGCAATCGGAGCGATTTTGCTAGAATGTAGCGATTTACCACCATATGCCTATGCGATTCAGCAATACAGTCAGTTACCTGTTTATGACTTTATAAGCATGATTAACTGGGTACATCAATCACAAAGTCAAAAACCGTATGTAGGCTTTATTTAACCATATAGTAGATGCGAAAATTCACTCTTAGTATAGAAGGTGGAATTTTCGCATCTCGTTCATTTGATGAGGAATAGTAGGTGAATATACCAATGAAATATGAAAATCCAACAATCATCTGTAGGTGTGAAAATATCACGTTAGAAGAAATTGAACAGGTCGTTTCTACATTTCGTTCTTCTGTAAGGGAAGTAAAGATGCGAACAAGAGCAGGTATGGGATCTTGTGGTGGACGAATTTGTAAATGCCTAGTGGAGCAAATTGTTACTGAATATAATGCACATTCATTAGATCATATAGAGCAAAAAGTACAAATTCGTCCGCCTGTTCGTCCCATTTCATTTGGAGAGCTAGGTGATTTATATGAAAAATAATAATCATTTACGTGTTTTAGAACATCCTGTTTTAGGAGCTGTAAAAGTAAAGAGCATTCACTTTAATTTTAATGGTCGGCAAATTGCAGCAATGGAAGGCGATACGATTGCATCTGCACTAATGGCAAATGACATTAAAAATTTCCGTCAAGTAAATCCGCAGGCTCAAAATAGAGGAATTTACTGTAATATTGGTCATTGTTTTGAATGCCGTGTGCAAATAGAAAATGATGTTACGGTACGAGCATGCTTAACAAAAGTATATGATGGCATGCAAGTAAGCTCCATTATTCAAAATAAGTAGGTGATTGGCGTGTATGATTTGGTGATTATTGGCGCTGGGCCAAGTGGATTAGAGGCAGCCATTCAGGCAAGTAAGCAAGGTGTAAAAACATTAATAATTGATGAATTTTATCGTGCTGGAGGCAGGCTTTTAGGGCAGCTACATCAGGAGCCAAATGGTGAATGGGTAAATGGTTTAGCGATTGCAGAGAATTTAATAAATGAGGCAAAGGCATTCAACATCCAATTTAAATTAGAAGCTAGCGTTGTACATTTAGAAAAAAGCGATAATGGTTGGATCATTTATACAAATAAAGGTGTATATAAAACAAAAGCATTGCTATTAGCAACAGGGGCTACTGAAAAAACAATTGCTCTACCAGGAAATACATTGCCAGGTGTTATATCAATTGGCGCAGCACAAGTTTTAGGGAATGTGAATCGTGTATTACCAGGCAAGCGTGGTATTATTATAGGGGTGAATCCTTTGACGATGGCGATTGCAAGAGAATTGCAATTATGCGGAGGCAATTTAGAAGGAATTTATTTACCACCAAAGAATATTATTAATAAACAGGATAGCCAACCGCTAGAAATTATGCAGCGCATGATGGGCTTAGGAAATTTAGCACCTTCAATGCTTATGCGTATTGGTAGTAAATTTGTTCCGCCTAAATTAGCGATCCAATTTTATCCGAAAAATGGCATGAAGGTTTGGGGTATTCCTATTTATATGCGGAAAGTTGTGACGCGTATTATCGGAAAAACGCAGGTAGAGGCTATCGAAGTACAGCATGTCGATATTGAAGGTAATGCGATTGGTAATCCTGAGTTTGTTCCTGTTGATTTTGTTTGTTTATCTGGTGGGTTACGGCCATTGATCGAATTAGCAGAGCTAGCCGGCTGTGATGTACTGCATAAAGAGGCGCTAAGTGGTGCTGTGCCATTACATAGCGAAAGTATGGAAACGAAGCAATCAGGTTTGTTTTTAAGTGGTAATATAACAGGTGTGGAAAGTGCAAAAGTGGCAAGGGCACAGGGAAAAGTAGCAGGACAAGCAATTGTAAATTATCTTCAACCAGCAATCGATCCAAATAAGGAGCTGCTCAATCGTTTAGCAGTTGGTGTGAAAAAGGCTCGCCAAGAAGCACTTATCCAGTTTAAACCAAATATCGAACAAGTACGTTCAACGGTTTATCATCAATATAAACATGGCTAAGTGAAGGAGATTATTACATGAAAGAAACCTTAGTAATACTAGCACATCCAAATTTAGAAACATCTACGATTAATAGACGATGGAAAGAAGCAATTGAACAGCAGCTACCTAACGTGGAAATTCGCGATTTATATAGCTTGTACGGTCAAAATTTTCAAATTGACGTGCAAGCAGAGCAGGAAGCCTGTGAACAAGCAGAGCGTATTGTATGGCAATTCCCATTTTATTGGTATAGCTGCCCGCCATTGTTAAAGAAATGGTTTGATGATGTATTAACGGATCAATGGGCATACGGAAAAGATGGCGATCGTTTACATGGCAAGGAGCTCTTATTAGCTTTTAGCACAGGTAGTGGAGCAGAAAGATATCATCGAGAGGGTAGAAATAAGTATACAGTCGAGGAATTGATCTTTCCGTTTCGTGCTACCTCCAATTTAATTGGAACTACTTTTTTACCACCTTACTATTTCAATGGAGCCTATGTTGCGACAGAAGAGGATATTCAAACATCCATAGCACACTACATGGAAAGGTTAAGAATGTAGATTATATTTTACCTAAGATTTTTAGTATAATAAGTGTGAAACAGCAAATATAAGCCATGTGAACAAAAAATCACATGGCTTATTATAGTTAAAAAGGGTAGAGCGGACTTTGAATAGTATTTAGCAAAGAGTAAAAGCAATATTCAAATTATCTTTCTAAGAGGACAAAGGGGAGCTTTATATGAAAGGTTTATTGACAATTGAATCAATTTTGCATACGAAGGATTTTAAAAATGCTAAATTGATAGGGGGACATACTGGGATTTTAAAGTCTGTGAGCTGGGTACATATTTCTGAATCACCCCATCTTGGTGATTATCTCAATGGAGGTGAACTCATTTTATGTACAGGGCTGGGCTGGCAAGAGAATGAGGAAATGTTTGTCACCGTTATCAAGAAAGCGATTGCAGCAGGAGCCTCAGGAATTTGTATTGAATTAGGACAATTTACGTTTCATATACCTCAAGCTGTTATTGATCTTGCGAATGAGGAAGGCTTTCCAGTGATTATTTTCCAAGAGCTAGTGAAATTTTTAGATGTTAGTCGCAATATCAATATTCATATTATTCAAAGCCGTTATAATGTCTTGACCGAGCTAGAGGAGTATTCTAAGCTTTTAAACGAGGTGTTGCTTTCAAATACGCCTTATCAAAAGATGATTGATACTCTTTGTTTAACCATTAAAAGGTCTGTTGCATTTGAAATGATGAATACTGAACCAATCATATCCTTTTATAAAACATTAGATAAGCAAACATTTAAGAAAAGTGTCGCAGAAGCCAGTGAATCCATTTCTTCATTTCCAATTGAGCTATTAGATAATCAATATGGCGTGTTATATGTAGATGGATCATTGGATGCTTTATCTGAAATGGATAGCTCGATTGTTAAAAGAACTGTTCAAACTTTAGGTCAGCTCATTTTCCGAGATATATATTCAAACGATCATCATATGGAAGTACCAGACTGGATCAAGGACTGGATACTAGGTACAATTGGTGCAGATCAATTAATGATTAATTTAAAAAAGTTAAATTTAGATAAGGATGTTTCTGAATTTATTGTCATTATGATTGATAGCCCAGATGCTCAATTTTTGAAAGATGAATTTAAATATTTATCAATATTTTTAAAATCTCAATTCAAAGCGATCGGTATTGATTTATTACCATTTATATATAATCATCAACTCACATGTATTTTATTTACCTATAAAGATTGGAACAGGGTAGATATCGTTAATATTTTGGAGAGAATAGAAGATTATTTTAAAAAGAAGCAGCAATCCCTAAAAGCTGCCATAGGTCGTCCCGTTCAATCATTATATAAATTATCTTTAGCCTATAAAACAGCAAATGAAGTCATGTTTTTCCATAATACAATGTATAAACAAACGCTTTTATTTTATCAAGATATTTATATTTATCGATTAATTTATCCTCTCTATGAAAAAGGGATACTAGAAGATTATATGCTCGATCATTTAGGACCTGTGATTGATTATGACTATCAGTTTAACTCTAATTTAATTGAAACGTTACGAGTATACCTTTATAACAACTGCTCAAAAAAAGTAACAGCCACCGCTCTTCATATTGTTAGACAATCATTATATTATCGTTTAGATAGAATGAAGGAGTTAATCGGTGAAGATTTCGATGAATTTCCAAAGAAAACAGCTTTGGAGACAGCCTTAGTAGCATTAGATTTTTTAAATGCCATTGGGTATGACTGGAAGTATTCAAAAAAGAAAATTACTTGAAATTGGCGATTAGTCACTTATAACAATAGTAAATCTTCTTCAAAGAAGTTGTGGATAGCTTCTTTGAAGAAGATTTTTTTTATTATACCACTGGGACTTTTTCCCGTTCAATATTTTCGGATTCTTGTTGTTCTATCGTTCTTTTTTGCTCGAGTTCTTCCCAATAATCAGCATTTTTAATATTTAATAAGCCTGGTCGGAAAATAGGGTCTTCTCCATTTTTCTTTTGTTGTTCATAATCTTTGAGTACTTTTATTGCCGTTTTAGCAAGTAGCACGATTGCAATCATATTAACCCAGCCCATTAAACCTACACCTAAATCAGCAAGTCCCCAAATTAATGTAGCTGAATTAACAGAGCCAAATACGACCATAAATAGGAAGCTGAATTTAGCGATATAGTCTAAAGAGTTTCCTTTAATAGAAAGTGTACTTTTTAGATAGACGAGATTTGTATCCATTTTGTAGAAGTATGTGATTAATGTTGTAAAGCAGAATAGGAATAAAGATGCCGTCATAAAATATTTTCCAAAAGAGCCGATCACCGTTGATATGGCAAATTGCGTATATAGCTCAGGTCCAGCATTTGGTAAGCTTGAAACGATTGCTGTACCGTCTGCACCAGTAACATTATACATGCCCGTAATTAAGATCATAAAGGCAGTTGCTGTACAAATCAATAGTGTATCAAGATATACTGAAAACGCTTGCACTAAACCTTGCTTTGCAGGATGTGAAACATTAGCCGCACCTGATTCAAATGTTTCAGAACCGAGACCAGCTGCATTAGAGAATACACCACGTTGTACCCCTTTAGCAATGGCGAGACCTAATAGACCGCTAAACGTAGCATTCAGATTGAAAGCGCTTGAAATAATTAAGGAAAACATTGCTGGAATTTCAGAAATATTAAAGGCTAAAATAATTATGCAAATTGACATATAGCCAAAAGCCATAAACGGTACGAGAAACTCAGATACTGTAGCAATACGTTTAACCCCACCAAAAATAATAACAGCAATCAACATGGCTAATAAAATCCCTGTAACGAGTGGTGAAATATTGAATGTACTTTGAACTGTTAAAGCAATTGTATTTGCCTGTGTCGTTGGCCAAAGAATACCAATGGCAACTGTTAAAATGATAGCCGCTGCAATTGCAAGCCATTTCATATTTAAGCCTTTATGAATATAGTAAGGAACACCTCCACGATATTCACCATTTATCTTACTTTTATAAACCTGTGTTAATGTAATTTCAATAAACGAAGTGGCACTACCTAAAAACCCTGTAACCCACATCCAAAAGACTGCACCAGGTCCCCCTAAACTAATGGCTAGTGCTACCCCCACAATATTTCCTGTTCCTACCCGACTTCCTAATGACATGGCTAATGCTTGAAAAGATGAAATGCCAGCGTTGTCATCATTTTTTTCAAAAAGTAATGCTACCATGTCTTTAATACGCCTTACTTGCACAAATTTCATTAAGATTGTAAATATAAGCCCAGCTGTTAAAAAGAGAAATATAAGCACATTACCCCAAACAACCCCGTTTATAGCGTTAATAACTTCTAACATACATTACCACCCCTTGATAATTTTCGAAAAATCAGAATATTGTGTTCAGTATATAGGAAATAAAGATTCTTTCATTTAGACAGAGTGTAATGTTCTTTGAAATGAAATTTTTAACTTTGTGTCAGTTGTTTGAAGAATGGTAGATTTAGAAAAATTAATTCATAGTCGAGTTAATTATAGTATTTTATAAGGTTAAATGTTATTTGAGCTTATGTAAATAACGAAGCTTTAATTTTATGCACAATGTCTAATGCATGGTTTTAGTAAATAGACTATTCTTTTATCTAATTAATGGGGAGGAGATTTTATATGGATGCTCAAGTGGTAGTTATTACAGGTGCAGGAAGTGGTTTAGGTGCTTCTTTAGCCAAGAGGTATTATGGTTTAGGCTATTACGTATGTTTATTAGGACGTACTCGAACTAAACTTCTTAAAATAGCAAAATCATTTGATGATCGTTACGCAATTTATGAAATGGATGTTTCTTCAAAAAGCGATGTGACCAAAGTGATACAAGCCATTAAGCAGGAAGTTGGACCAATTGATATATTTATCAATAATGCTGGTGTAGGAGATTTTGATAGCGCTGAAAGTATAAGTGAACAAGCTGTTCATCAAATGATCGATATTAATTTAAAAGGTACGATTTTTTGTACGCAAGAAGTAGTAAAAGATATGAAGAAAAGAGATCAGGGCTGCATCATCAATATTATTTCTTTATCAGGAAAAAGGGGGAAAATAAATGAGTCCGTTTATAGTGCTAGCAAGTTTGGTGCGCGAGGATTTACTGAAAGCTTAGCACTTGAGCTGGAGCAGACAAACGTTAAAGTATTCGGGGCATATATGGGAAATATGAAAACAGAATTATGGGAGGGTGCTAGGGCAGAAGAAATCTATATGGACCCAGATGATGTAGCAGATATTATTATTGAAAATACGAGAGCAAGAAAAAATATATCAATGGAAGAGATTATTATTAAAAATAACAAATATAAATGAAGATATTGAGAGGATTCTAGTAGCAAGTCAAGGAGAAATAGCCATTATAAGAACAATTAATATAGAAGAAACTATAAAAGTATTAGTAGCATAAATGTTTCATCATGTATGTTGATAAGAAAAATTGGACTATACAAGTACTATTTTAGGAGAAAAAATATGAATTGATCACGTAAAATTAGTGTGCACACACAGAAGGAGAAATTGGCCATGTTATAGTTGGTGGAATGCCTCATATCTCCGGTGATACGATGTTTGATAAAAAAGAATACATGGAACAACATATGGATGAGATACGAACGATGATACTGTTTGAGCCATGTGGTTGTCCATTCCATTATGATGCTGGTGTTTCTTCTTTTTCTAATTCTTTGCTCCAAATATATCCATTCAAAAAAACCACATATTATTTTTTATAGGAGGTTCTGATTAGACAAGCTGTCAGTTATGTCCTAAGTATGGCTATATTTTTTAGCATTCTTTCATATAATGCATGGCGAAGGAGGAATGTGATTGAATGGAAATGTGACGTATTACTTCGGACACGCATTGACTGGGCAGGGTGTGAAACATTTATATAAAGAGCTGATGGATGAGGCAGAGCTTGTTTATTTTTTACAAGGCGCACCAGCATTTAAAGGATCAGAGCTTTTAAAGGAGCTAGGCTATTTTTATGTGAAGCAGGGCTTTAGTGTTGAATGGTTTAAGCACGCTTTATTAGAGGATATTGTAGAGGCCGTTTATGTGAAGGGCTGCAATAGACTGTTTGTATGGGCATCTGAATGGGCTATTGAGCCGACATTGCTTGGCACAAAGCATCGTGTACTGTCCTTTTATGACTGTTTGGAGGAAGAGCGGCTTGTAAAAAAAGGTGAACAGCTTGCAAATGCAATGCAGGAGCGTGTATCTTGGCGTGAAAAATGCATTGCCACCCTGAATCATGCTATTAAGCTTCATGATAATTGGGAGGTTATTACACAAAGCTGTATGGACTGGAAGGCGTTGGATGAACAAGTGGCAAACTTAAAAACAGAGATATTTCAATCTATCACCTTAAATAAAGCAGGCATCCGCACGCATCGTTTACTAGGAACATTAACACCTAGAGGTGCAGAAAATACAGTGGATAGCATTACCAAAAATATAACGACTAGACTTATGATTAAAGGCAAGCCTGGTACAGGAAAATCTTCTTTAATGAAGGGCTTAGCAGATGAGGCAAATGCAAGAGGACTTGATGCACAAATTATTTGGTGCGGTTTAGACGCAGGATCTGTAGATATGGTGATTATTCCAGAGCTTAATTTCTGTATTTTTGATAGCACAGAGCCTCATGTTTTTGACCCGCAGGATGGTCGATTAGGCGATCGAATATTTGATATTGGTCAGCATTGCGTGTTAACAAAGGAAGTCGAAACAGATATTGAAGCTGTTCGAGCACAATATAAGGAAGCGATGCAGGATGCGATGGGCTATGCGAAGCGCTATGCAGAGGCAGAGCACACAGTACGTCAATTAATAGATCATTGCCTTTTGACATCTCTGTGGCGTGAAAAAACAGCGCCACTATTTGAAAGAGTAACAAAACAATTTAGCTAATGACAGGCTTATGCTAAACTAGGAGCTAGAACAGTTTTCCTAGGAAAGGATGATACGCTTGTCAAAAGTATTAAATGCATTTTTAGATGAAAACCTACAAGCCTTACATGCACAGGGCTTATATAATGAAATTGATCCAGTAGAGGGAGCAAATGGCCCAATTATTCAGGTACGTGGCAAAAATCTTGTAAACCTATCCTCTAACAATTATCTTGGCTTAGCAACAAATGAAGATTTAAAGCGTATTGCCAAAGAAACAATTGATAAATACGGTGTTGGTGCAGGTGCTGTTCGGACAATTAACGGTACACTCGATTTGCATGTAAAATTGGAAGAAAAGCTTGCTGAATTTAAAGGTACAGAAGCAGCAATCTCTTATCAATCAGGCTTTAACTGTAATATGGCAGCCATTTCTGCTGTAATGGATAAAAATGATGCGATTCTTTCAGATCAATTAAACCATGCCTCTATTATTGATGGCTGTCGCTTATCGAAGGCGAAAATCATTGCTTTTAATCATTCTGATATGGATGATTTACGTGCTAAAGCAAAGGCAGCGAAGGAATCAGGCTTATATAATAAAATTATGGTGATTACAGATGGCGTGTTCTCGATGGATGGTGATATTGCTAAATTACCAGAAATCGTGGAAATTGCTAAGGAATTTGATTTAATTACGTATGTGGATGATGCACATGGTTCAGGTGTAACTGGTAAAGGTAAAGGAACTGTAAAGCATTTTGGCTTAGAAAAAGAAATCGACTTCCAAATTGGTACATTGTCAAAAGCCATTGGTGTTGTGGGTGGCTATGTAGCAGGGAAGAAAAATTTAATTGATTGGTTAAAAGTGCGCTCCCGTCCATTTTTATTCTCAACAGCTTTACCGCCAGGGGATGTAGCAGCCATTACAGCAGCTGTTCAAATGCTGATTGACTCTACAGAGCTCCATGATAAGCTGTGGGACAATGGCGATTATTTAAAGGCAGGACTTAAGAAGCTTGGCTTTAATATTGGGGAGTCTGAGACACCAATTACACCATGTATCATTGGGGATGAAAAGCTCACACAGGAATTTTCAAAACGCTTATTCGAAGAGGGCGTTTATGCAAAATCCATTGTTTTCCCAACAGTGCCAAAGGGAACAGGCCGTGTGCGTAATATGCCAACTGCCGCGCACACAAAAGAAATGCTAGATGATGCATTAGCAATTTACGAAAAAGTTGGCCGTGAATTAGGCGTGATTCAATAAGAAAATGGCTTCCTCTTGGATGGGGAAGCTTTTTATGTTTTCTATATTAAGTGTGGAATAATATTTAATAGACAGGAAAGCAGATGTGTGAGATAGGACGTAGAAAGTAGTGAATAGACTAGCAAAAGTAACGGATAGAATGCTAAAAGTAAGGGATAGCTCTCTCAAAGCCCGACCGTGGCTGATAGGAAAGCCGTTGTGCAGGATAGAACTTCAAAAGTGGTGAATAGACTAGCAAAAATGACGGATAGCCCACAGAGAAAGCAATACAAAAGGCTCTCCGACGGATAGAAGAGCCCCTGTGCAGAATAGAACAGCGAAGACCACGGACAACTGCTGGGTAGCCCCGACCACACACAATCACTTACTTAATAATCTCTGCTGCTTTAAGCGCTGCTATTTTTTTATCAGAAATACTTAATGCTTGTAAGACTTCCTCATTATGCTGCCCTAAAGTAGGTGCTGCGCTTGTTAGCTGGCCTGGCGTCCGAGAAAATTTGGCTGGGAAGCCTAGTGTGCGCATAGAGCCAGCAATTGGGTGTTCATAGGATAGGATCATGCCACGTTCTAAAATATGGGGATCATTTAAAGTTTGATCATAGGCATAGATAGGGCTTGATGGTACGCCGTGTTTATCTAAAAGCTCTAGCCAGTAGGAAGCCTTGTGCTGAACTAATTCACTTTCAATTTCTTCCTCCAGCATTTTGACATTTTGTGCACGTAGGTAGTTTGTAGCAAAATATGGGTTTGTGAGCCAATCAGAACGATTGACCACTTTTGTCGCAAAAATTTCCCAGAGCTTTTGATTGCCAGCCCCTACTAAAATATAATCGTCCTGTGTTTTAAAGCCTTGATAAGGGGCAGACACACGATGTGCAGTACCTGTTCGCTCAGGTAACTCACCTTGTCCAAAGTAAGCAGCAGCCTCCCATACAGTCCATGCAAGACCTGACTCCACTAAAGAAACATCAATATATTGCCCTTCACCACTACGAAGCTTATAAATATAAGCCATTAAAATAGATTGCAATGCTGTTTGAGCAGCGGCAATATCATTGACAGCAAATCCAACCTTTACAGGGCGACCATCCGCTTCACCCGTCATATGCATTAAGCCGCTTAGTCCCTGTGCCATAATATCATAGCCACCCTTTTGACTATAAGGACCGGTTTGACCATAGCCTGAAATAGAGCAATAAATAAGGCCAGGGTTGATGACTTTTAATGTGTCATAATCAATGCCCAGTTTTCTTGTAACACCTGGTCGATAGTTTTCCACAAGTACATCAACGGATTGAATTAGCTCTTTAAATAATGCTAATCCTTCATCCGTTTTTAAATTGATACAGACACCTTTTTTATTACGATTGACCATCATATACATATGGCTTTCTTCATTCACGAAAGGTCCCATTGTACGAGTGTCGTCCCCGTTTGGATATTTTTCAATTTTTATAACTTCTGCGCCCATATCCGCCAATACCATTGTGCAGTAAGGGCCTGCTAATACTTGCGATAAATCAACAACCTTTAATCCTTGTAATGCTTGTTTCATTTCCTCTCCGTCCCATCCTGTTTGACTAATGTGATATTGCGTAATGCCTTGACAGAGGTTGCGCCTGCTAATGCAATGGAAACCTTTAATTCATCATAAAGGTTTGTCATTACTTTTTCGACACCTTGTTGTCCAGCAAGTGCTAGTCCATAAACAAATGGGCGACCAATGGCAACAGCATCTGCCCCTAACGCAAGTGCTTTCAAGGCATCCATGCCACGATATACACCACTATCTAAAATAATGGGTACTTGTCCATTTACGGCTTCTACAATGGCAGGTAGTGCATCAAGTGAGCCAACGACGCCGTCTAATTGACGACCGCCATGATTTGACACGATTATACCGTCAACGCCATTAGCAATGGCTTGCTTGGCATCTTCAGGATGTAAAATGCCCTTCAATAAGATAGGAAGATTTGTCCGTCGTTTTAATTCCCGAATATTTTCCCAGCTAAGTGTTGGATGAAAAATATTTTGCAAAACCCCTTTGACATATGATTCAAACGAATCATCAGGCAAGGTAGCCATAAAGACAGGGTCATTGATGTAATTGCCTTTTGCATAGCCTAGCTTGAGCGGTGAAAATTGATTGCGTACATCTTCTTCACGCCAGCCAAGCATGACTGTATCCACAGTTAACACGATAGCCTCAAAGCCAGCCGCCTCTGCTCGTGCTGCCATACTGTAAGCAATCTCTTCATTTGTAGACCAATATAATTGAAACCATTTTGTTGCATCAGGAGCAGCTTGGGCAACTTCCTCCAGTGAACAGGTGGAAACAGTGCTCTGAATATAAGGAATGCGTAAATGATGAGCCGCACCTACAACAGCAAGCTCTCCCTCATCATGAGCCATACCATTCATACCAACAGGGGCAAATAGCAATGGTGTCGGATATGTTTTTCCGAAAAGCTCAATGGATGTATCAATATTGGACACATCAGTTAAAAAGCGCGGAACAATTGAATAGCGTTCAAAGGCTGCACGATTATTGCGCAATGTTTGTTCACCACCAGCCCCTGAACGTATATAGCCAAAAGGTCCAGCCGCTAATTTTTGCGCTGCTGCCTGCTCTAAATCAGCAAAGCTTATAGGGAAGGGGGCTTGGGCATTGATATTTTTTAACAGTAAATCACCATGGGCTGTATTTGTCATTGTTACGACCTCACTTATTTATTGAAAATAGGCTTTCTTTTGTTTAAAAAGGCTTGGATGCCCTCGTTATAATCAGCAGAGCTAAATGAATCTAGCACGATTTGTGCAAGCTCATCATTTTCTTCATTTTCACCATCAACAATGGCTTGAATAATTTTTTTAATGCCCGCATTGGCAACAGAGGATTTACTTAATAAATGTTCAGCAAATTGCAGTGTAGCACGTTCAATTTCCCCTGGCTCATGCACAGCCGTAATTAAGCCAATATCTTGTCCTTCCTGTGCTGTAAAAAGGTTGGCTGTATATAAAATTTCCTTTGCCTTAGCGACACCAACAATATTGATAAGGCGTTTTGTGCTTTCCAGATTATAAACAATGCCGATATTGGCAGCAGTAATGCCAAGCTTACTTTTTGGTGTAGCAATTCTAAAGTCGCAGGCATTTGCCAGCTCCAAACCACCGCCAATGGCTAAGCCTTGAATCATAGCAATCGAAGGATGTGGAAATTTATAAAGAGCATCAATAGTCTTTAAAGCTAAGTCATTATAGGCTTTGGCATTGTCTGCCGCGTAGCGAATATCTAAAAACTCACTAATATCTGCACCTGATGAAAAGGCAACCTCATTGATACCACGAACAATTAATAGCTTGATCGTCTCGTCTTTCTGTAATTGTTCAAGCTCCTCTAAGATCGCCTGAAACATAGACCTTGATAAAGAATTTCGTTTGTCAGGACGGTTTAATATCAATGTTGCGATATAGCCACTTTTTTCTATATAAATTTCCTTAGTCATGATGGTCCTCCTAGTCTTTCTTTAATTTTGCAGCAAAGCGATTACCAATGGATTGAATGCTTTGCACAAGGATAATTAAAATAAATACGGTTGCATACATGACATCAACCTCATAACGCAAATGTCCATAACGATAGGCAAGGTCACCCAAGCCACCAGCGCCGACCATACCAGCCATCGCTGTTGCACCAATTAGTCCAATTGTTGCGATTGTTAAGCCTAAAATAATAGATGGACGTGCTTCGCGTAATAGCACATGCCAAATGATTTGACGGCGTTTAATGCCCATTGCAGTATAAGCTTCTACAACTCCTGGATCAACTTCTAATAATGCTGACTCCATAAGGCGTGCAATATAAGGGGCTGTATAAACAACGAGAGGTACAATAACGCCTTTGACACCAATTGTTGTACCAACGATTAGCTTTGTAAAAGGTAGGATAAAGAATAACAAGATAATAAAAGGTACAGAACGTACAATATTAATTAATAGGTTGAAAAATTGATAGAGAAATTTATTTTCAAAGGATTGTCCAGGTCGTGTTAAAACAATTAAAAGCCCTAGTGGAATACCGATTAAAATAGAAAAGAACAAGGAAATTCCAACCATTTGGAATGTTTCGATAATAGCTTTTATAATTACATCTGACCAATCCGTAAAAAAGCTTTGAATACTATTCATTAGACGCACCTCCTAATTCTTCGACAGCAACACCGTTTTCCGTAAAATATGTTAGCGCTTTTTGCACAAGCTGGGACTCTCCGTGTAAATGCACCACGATATTACCAACAATACCATTTTTTAATTCAATAATATTGGCTGTTAAAATATTTGGCTGCACATCATAGATTTTGCTAACTTCGGCTAATAAAGGCTTCCCCGTACTCTCGCCAAGGAATGTTAAACGAATCACGCTCCCAGAAACATTCAATTGCTCAATAAGAGAAGGTGATAAGTTACGTTGCGAAATAGTGTTTAAAAATTTTCTTGTGGTTGGATGCTGAGGCTTTGCAAAAAGCTCAATAGCTGTACCAAATTCTACAACCTTGCCTGATTCTAAGACAGAAACCTCATCACAAATTTTTTGAATCACATTCATTTCATGGGTAATGAGTAAAATAGTAATACCTAATTCTCGATTTATTTTTAATAAGAGTGCAAGTATTGCCTCTGTTGTTTCAGGATCAAGCGCACTTGTAGCTTCATCGCTTAGTAAAATTTCTGGCTCCTGCGCTAAGGCACGTGCAATGGCCACACGCTGCTTTTGACCACCTGAAAGCTGATTAGGGTAGCTATCTAATTTCTCTGTTAAACCAACGATTTCCGCATATTTCGCGACACGATTTTTAACTTCCGCATCATTATAGCCAAGCAGTTTTAAGGGAACGGCAATATTATTATAAACAGTAGCTGTTTTTAAAAGATTAAAGTGCTGGAAAATCATCCCGATTTTTTGGCGAGTTTGCCGTAATTCATGAAGGGGAAGGGCAGTGATGTCTATATTGTCAATTAGGACTCTACCTGCTGTGGGGCGCTCTAGCAAATTGACACAGCGAATAAGGGTACTTTTACCAGCGCCGCTATAGCCAATCACACCATGAATTTGTCCCTTTTTTACAGAAAGATTGATGCCATCAACGGCTTTCACAACACCTTTTTTGGATTTATATTCTTTTGAGATATTTTGTAATTGAATCATATGATGATTGCTCCTTTTTCTACCTCTAAAAAGTAAGAATCTGCCTGTCCTCATATGAGAAGCCTCAGCAGATTCTTAGATTTATAGAAGCATCCTGAATAATTACCAGCTTGGGATTACAGAACCTTGGAATTCTTCTTCAATGAATGCACGTACTTCATCAGATTGATAAGCCTCAACAAACTTTTTAATTGTTGGGTCATTTTCATTTTCAGCACGTACTACAATGTAATTCACGTATGGTGAGTCAGTAGATTCTAATAGAATAGAGTCTTCTTTAGGATTAATGCCAGCTTCTAGTGCAAAGTTTGTATTAATCGCTGCTACATCTACTTCACTAAGCTGCTTAGGAATTTGTGCTGCCTCTAACTCAATAAATTTTAAATTCTTTGTATTTTCCTCTACATCACGAATAGAGGCTGTTAAGTCTGCACCATCTTTTAATTTAATATAGCCTGCTTCTTGCAGTACAAAAAGGGCACGAGCACCATTTGTCGGGTCATTTGGCAGACCAAATGTTGCACCGTCTGGAATCTCATCAAAGGATTTATATTTTTCAGAGTACACACCCATTGGATTTAAAATCGTTTTACCAACTGGTACTAAATCTGTATCATGATCTTTATTAAATGTATCAAGGAAAGGCTCATGCTGATAGCTGTTTGCATCAAGATCACCTTCAGCTAGGGCTGTATTTGGTAAAACATAATCTGAAAATGATTTAAGTTCAACCTCTAAGCCATTTTCCTTAGCGACCTTCGCTGCTACCTCTGCAATTTGCTCATGCGGGCCAGAAGTAACGCCTACAACAATTTTATTTTCATCAATTGCCTTGCCCTGCTCCTTACTTTCCTCTTTTGAACCACAGCCTGCTAATGCTGCTGCTAGTGTAAGACTTGCTAAACCTAGTAAAAATTTATTTTTCATGAAAAACTACCCCCAAAAATGTTTTATCGGCTTTGGAAAATAAAAAAACTCTCTTACAAATTAAGAGAGGCTCATGAAAAATGTCCTCTCTTATCTATCAAACATCATCTGTTTGCAGGATTTAGCACCTTCCAAAAAGGAGGTTGCCGAGCTTCATTGGGCCAGTCCCTCAGCTACTCTTGATAAGAGATTTATGATATTTTTATAATTCCGATAGAACTAATATAAATTATAGGGTATAGTAAGTCAATAAATATTTTAAATATTTTTAACCTTATGCAAAAGAAAGAGGGAGAGCAATGTCAGTACGCATTCAATATGGAACGGGTTCATTTGGAAAAGTTATCAGTGCCCGTCTTTTAATGGGAACAGATATCATTGAGGGAATTGAGGCGCTTTGTGCTGAGCAGAATATCGAATCAGCAACGATTGTTAGCTGTATTGGTAGCTTTCAAAAAAGCAGCTTTGTCTATTTAGTGCCTGATGACACCTCTAGCATTAAAGTGTGCTTTAGTGATGTCATAGAAAAAGAAGGTCCACTTGAATTTATCCAAGGCTCAGGCGTCGTCTGTAAACGTGATGGGGCATATGAAACACATTTTCATGGTTCAATGAGCGATCAATGGGGCAATGTATCAGGTGGTCATTTTATCAAAGGTGGAAATATCGTGATTACGGCTGATATAGTGCTGGCAGAGGTGCAAGGCATTCAGCATATGAGAAAGTTTGATGAGGAAACAGGGCATGTTCAATTTTATCCATTAGAGCAAGGGTTAGCACAGCCGAGGAAAATTGAAAAATAATAGTCCTGCAGCGTCACCCAGCTACAGGACAAGGCAGTGCTATATATTAAAGAGTTGTAGCTTTTCAATTCTGTGAATTGCTTCACGTAAGCGTTCCTCGCTAACGAGTAAGCCAACGCGCACATAGCCCTCGCCATATTGTCCAAAGCCATTGCCTGCTGCAACAGCAATATCCGCTTTTTCAAGCAATAAATCAGCGAATTGCTCGCTTGTATAGCCGAATGGTACAGGCAGCCATGCAAAGAAGGAGCCCTTTGGCGCGGTTACCTGCCAGCCAATACGGTGAGCTTCTTCAATCAGCACATTTCGCCGACGTTCATAGGTAGCTCTTAGTTCCTCCGCACATGCTTGAGAGGCTGTCAGTGCTACTGCGGCAGCCTGCTGAACAGCGGGGAATTGGCTACAAAATAAATGGTCTTGAATCAGATTAATGGCAGCGATTATATCGGCATGACCAACTGCAAAGCCTATACGCCAGCCTGCCATATTGTAAGTTTTGGATAACGTATACATTTCAATACCAACTTCTTTTGCGCCTTCTGCCTGTAAGAAGCTAACAGGCTTGTTGCCATCGAAGCCGATTGCACCATAAGCAAAATCATGCGACACGACGATATTATGCTCTTTGGCAAAGCGTACCGTTTCCTCAAAAAATTCAAGTGTTGCCGTACCACCTGTAGGATTGTTTGGATAATTTAAGTAAAGTAATTTTGCCTTTTCCTTTACTTCCTCAGATAGGGCATGATAATCAGGCAAGAAATTATTTTCAGCAAAAAGTGGCATCACTTCAAAATTTACATCGCCTAATACCGTGCCAGATAAGTAATCTGGATAGCCTGGGTCTGGTAAAAGCATTGTATCACCAGGATTTAACACCGCTAAAGGTAGCTCTACCAGCCCGATTTTTGTGCCACCAAGGATAGCTACTTCTGTGTCTGGATTAATATCCACCTGGTATTCACGCTGATAAAAGTCTGCCGCAGCTTGACGTAATTCAGCAATACCACGAAATGGCGAATATTTGTGATTTTGAGGATTTTCAGCAGCCTCCTGTAATGCTTGAATAATATGAGGCGGTGTTGGCTGGTCAGGATTTCCTTGTCCAAGATTAATAATATCGCGCCCTTCTTCCAGCGCAGCATTTACTTTTTGCACAAGTGCTGCAAAAAATTGTGTAGGTAGCTGTTGAAGCTTTTTAGAAAATTCCATATAGGTTCACCTTTTTCAGAATATAATAATTATTGTTAAAGAATATGTTGCCAATACTATTATTTTTTTCGTGAATTGTCTAGTCTTTATTATTACTATTAATGGTTAGTTATAGATAGATTACTTGGAAGATAAGTACATATAGTATAATGAAAACTATGAAAATTTAGTTATCTATTTAGAGGAGGAATCGGCATGAAAATCGGTTGTATTCAATTAAATGTTGGCTTTGGCAAGGTGGAGGAAAATTTTGTGCGCGCTGAAGAAAAGATTCGCGAAGTCGCACAGCGGGGGGCAGAGATTGTTGTATTGCCTGAAATGTGGAATACGGGCTATGCATTGGAGAAGCTACCTGAGCTAGCGGATGTGAATGGAGAGCGGACAAAGGCATTTTTGGCAAATTTATCGAAAGAGCTTGCTATACATATTGTTGGTGGCTCTGTATCAACAAAAAAAGGCGATAAATTTTATAATACAATGTATATATTTGATAAAAATGGTGAGCTAGTTGGTGAATATAGCAAGGCACATCTTTTCCGTTTAATGGATGAGCATCTTTATTTAGAGGCAGGAGATGAGATGAATCGCTTTGCCCTTGGTGACCTTGAGGCTGCTGGTGTGATTTGCTACGATATTCGTTTCCCTGAATGGCTACGTGCACATGCATTACAAGGGGCAAAGGTGTTATTTGTACCTGCACAATGGCCAACGCCTCGAATTGATCATTGGAAAACGTTGCTGCAAGCACGTGCCATTGAAAATCAATGCTTTGTGATTGCGGTGAATCGTATTGCGAAAAAGGTAGAAAATTTTAATGGACAATCAATGATTATTCAGCCATGGGGCGAGGTACTATGGACAGGCGCAGAGGATGAGGAAGTGGCTGTCATTGATGTAGACTTTTCCATTGTTGATGAAGTACGTAACAGAATTCCAGTATACGATGACCGTAGACCAACACTCTATGATGGTATTCTTCAAAAATAACTTATGGAAGGCTATTTAGCTAAGAGAGCAGATAGCCTTTCTTCATTTGAAAATAGACGATAGAAAGGAATACTACCAATCCTATGACTGAATTTTTATTAACAATTGAATCGGTAATGACGAGAAAGCATTTTGAGAAGGCGAAGGTCGTCGCAGGACATGGGAACCTTCAACGTTATGTAAAATGGGTGCATATATTAGAATCTTTAGATATTGAACCATTTGTAAAGGGAGGAGAGTTAATTTTAACGACAGGTATTCCGATTGCACGAGGTGAAGAGGTTTTTATTGATTTTATAAAAAAACTTTCTCAATTGGATGCAGCAGGTCTTTGTGTGGAATTAGGGAAGCATATTGAGCGTATTCCAGATAGCGTTATACAGTGTGCGAATGCGTTAGCCTTTCCTATTGTTACTTTTACAAATGTTGTACCGTTCGTTGAAATTACACAAGATCTCCATAAACTACTGATTAATCAGCAATATGAGCTACTTCAGCATTTAGAGTCCTATGCGCAGGATTTACATAAGCTGGCATTATATGCGACAAATTATGAGCAATTACTAATGAGGATGCATAAGTATTTAAACGTATCGATTGCTTTTGAATTAAAGGGAGAAGACATTCTATATATTCCTAATACACAACAAACACTATTTCATCATTTAAGGCAGACAGCTCCTAGTGACACAGAGCATTTTCTATCAAAGGATATTTATTTATTACAGCAAAAATATGGCACCATTTATATCTATTCTGTCAATCGTATTTTAACGGAGCTAGATACGTTAATTTTAGATCGTACAAGTGTAGCTTTGGCGAATTATTTATTAAGAGATTTATATATTGATGAAAAACAAGGCAATGAAAATCGACTGATTTTGACACAATGGCTGCACAATGAGCTAACAGTGCAGGATATCCAATTATTTTTGGAGGACTATGCGCCGAAAACAATCAAGTGTTCATGGATTGTGATGATACAGCGTATTACGAGGTTCAATAAAAATCAAAATCTAACGTACCATAAATTGTTTATACATAATATTTTAGAGAAATATGGATTCTTTTCTTGTACAGTTGAAGAAAATCGAGAGTTAATTTTTATAATAGCGGATATGTGGGGGAAAAATGATTATAAGCAACGGCTTGAAGCGGTTGTAAGGGAAATGAATGAGAAAAGCCAAGAGGATATGCCAAATATTTTAGGCTTTGGTCATTATGTCAACAGCCTACAAGATGTATTTAGAAGCTATGAAACGGCTAAAAATACAATTTTTATTCGTAAGCATAATAAAAAGCTTTCTTATTTTTTTGATGACCTGCCATTACAGCATATGCTTTTACAATTGCGGAAGGATAAGGTCTTTTTAGATGTTGCAAGACAATATTTGTCCCCCTTATTTGAATATGATCAGCAATTTAATGGCCAACTAGTGCGCACATTAACGAAATATTTAGAAATGAATGGCTTAAAAAAGGAAACGGCGCAGGAATTATTTATTGTACGGCAAACACTATACCATCGTTTGGAGAAAATTGAATCGATTATTGGCAAGGATTTTATGAAGGGGGATCAGCGCTTAGCGATAGAGCTTATGTTGCGCCTTATTGATGAATAGTATAGCAGAAAAAGGGTGTTTCAAATGTTTATTTGAAGCGCCTTTTTTTATAGACTTGCCATTTTGTTATATGTTTGATCTAAATGATCTTACACTTTGACTAATGAAAGCCCTTCCACTTTCATGCATACTAAATGTACCAACTAATACAGGGAGGTACGATGAATATGAAAAATGCAACAGATTTTGATTGGCGTACAAAGGATGAACAATTTGTTTGGCATGCAATGAGTCCATATAATCCTCAAAATACAATGATTATCGAAAAATCAGAAGGGGTTTGGGTAACTGATATTGATGGCAACCGTTATTTAGATGCGATGGCAGGTTTATGGTGTGTCAATGTTGGCTATGGTCGCGAAGAAATTGCAAAGGCTGCTTACAATCAGCTTGTGCAAAACTGCTATACACCACTTTCCTATAGTCATACTTCTGCGATTTTATTGAGTGAAAAAATTAGTGAGTTGCTTGGTGGCGACTATGTTATTTTCTATTCAAACAGCGGCTCTGAGGCCAATGAGGTAGCCTTTAAAATTGCTCGTCAATACCATAAACAAACAGGGCAGCATGAGCGTACAAAAATCATTTCACGCTACCGTGCGTATCATGGTAATACGAGTGCCTCACTTGCAGCAACAGGACAGGCACAGCGTAAATTTAAGTATGAGGGATTAGCTCCTGGCTTCCTGCATGTGACACCGCCTGATATGTATCGTTCTCCGGAGGAAGCGGAAAATCCAATTGATTTGCCTTCTGTTCAAGAAGTAGACCGTACCATGACATGGGAGCTATCTGAAACAATTGCAGCAATGATTATGGAGCCAATTATTACAGGTGGTGGCGTACTTGTACCAAATGATCAATATTTAAAAGGTATTCGTGAAGTTTGTGATAAGCATGGCGCACTGATGATTGTAGACGAGGTAATTTGTGGTTTGGGTCGTACAGGCAAGGCATTTGGTTTCCAAAATTATGGTGTGCAGCCTGATATTATTACAATGGCAAAGGGCTTAACAAGTGCCTATATGCCACTATCAGCAACAGCTGTAAAGCGTGAAATTTATGAAGCATTTATGGCAGCAGGTGATTATGAGTTTTTACGCCATGTCAATACATTTGGAGGCTCTCCTGCTGCGTGTGCCGTTGCATTGAAGAACATTGAAATTATGGAGCGCGAGCAATTATTTACTCGCTCTGAGGAAATGGGCGCTATTTTATTCGAGGAGCTAACAGAGCGCTTAGCGAACCATCCGCATGTTGGTAATATTCGTGGTAAAGGCTTACTAGTAGGAATTGAGCTTGTTGAAGATAAGCAGACAAAAAAACCTGTTGATATTTCGTATACAAATGCAATTATTGCTGCTTGTAAAAAGCAAGGTGTCATTATTGGGAAAAATGGTACAACGACAGCAGGCTTTAATAATGTACTAACATTATCACCACCACTTACGTTAACAATTGAAGAGAAAAATACAATTGTCGAAGCATTGGCAAATGCTTTTGCACAGCATCAATAGGAGGAAAGAACATGCGTATTGGTATTCCAAAAGAAATTAAAGTATTAGAAAATCGTGTCGCAATTACTCCAGCAGGTGTGGTATCACTTGTAACGGCTGGACATGAGGTTGTTATTGAAACAAATGCAGGAGCTGGCTCTAGCTTTACGGATGCGTTATATACAGAAGCAGGCGCTACGATTGTTGCTACTGCTCGTGAAGCATGGAATGTTGATATGGTATTAAAGGTAAAAGAGCCAATTGTATCAGAATACCAATATTTCCGTGATGGTCTTATTTTATTCACTTATTTGCATTTAGCGGCAGATGAGGAATTAACAAAGGCGTTGATTGAGAAAAATGTTACGGCAATTGCCTATGAAACAGTACAATTACCAGACCGTTCATTACCACTGCTATCACCGATGAGTGAGGTTGCAGGACGTATGGCTACACAAATTGGTGCGCAGTATTTAGAGAAAATTAATGGCGGTAAAGGTATTTTATTGGGCGGTGTTTCTGGTGTTGAGCGTGGGAAAGTCGCGATTATTGGTGGTGGTATGGCTGGGGAAAATGCAGCACAAATCGCTATCGGTATGGGAGCACAAGTCACAATTTTAGATATTAATCCTGTTCGTCTTCGTCAGCTTGAAGCACAATTTGGTCGCAGTATTCAAACATTGATTTCAAATCCATTTAATATTGCGAAAGCAGTAGCAGAGGCAGACTTAGTTGTTGGAGCGGTATTGATCCCAGGAGCAAAAGCACCGAAGCTAGTAACAGAGGCAATGGTTCAGGCAATGCAGCCAGGCTCGGTATTGGTAGATGTGGCGATAGATCAAGGTGGTATTTTTGAATCTTCAGATCGTGTGACAACCCATGAGGACCCGATCTATGTGAAACATGGTGTTGTTCATTACGCAGTTGGTAATATGCCTGGAGCTGTTCCACGCACATCTACAATTGCCTTAACAAATAACACAATTCCATATGCATTATTGCTTGCCAATGTAGGCGTTGAAGCGGCTATTGCACAGAATAAGCCATTGGTGCTAGGCTTGAATGTCTACCGAGGTCAAATTGTTTATGAGCAAGTAGCCATTGCGCATAACTTGCCTTATAACCCATTACAAACACTTGTAACAGTTTAGGAGGAGTTCAATAATGACAGAATTAGTTTCAGTGAAAGAGTTGACACATTTTATTAATGGTGAAGCGGTAGCGGGTACGAGTGGTCGCTTTGGAGATGTTTATAATCCATCAACCGGTGAGGTGATTGCGAAAGTACCTTTAGCGACAAAAGAGGAAACTCAACATGCAATTGCGACAGCACAGGCAGCTTTCCCTGCTTGGCGTGATTTATCAGTAGCAAGACGTGCGCAAGTCATCCTACAATTCCGTAACTTACTTGAGGAAAACAAAGAGAAATTAATTGATATTATTTGTTCAGAGAGCGGTAAAACTGTCGAGGATGCAAAAGGAGAGGTTACACGCGGTCTGGAATCAGTGGACCTTGCCATCGGTGCTCCGCATTTAGTGAAGGGTGAGTACTCTGTTAATGTTGGTGGCGGGATTAATGCTTATTCCGCAAAATATCCGCTTGGCGTTGTGGCAGCCATTTCTCCATTTAACTTCCCAATTATGGTGCCTCTTGCGCAAACCAGTATGGCGATTGCGGTGGGCAATGCAGTGATTTTAAAAGCATCCGAAAAGGTGCCAATGACAGCCTTATTTGTCAGTGAGCTTTGGAAGCAAGCAGGCTTACCAGATGGTATTTGGACGGTTGTGAATGGCGATAAAGACGCGGTTAATGAGCTGTTAGAGAACCCTGCTGTTCAAGCAATTTCCTTTGTAGGCTCTACACCTGTAGCAAAATATATTTATGAAACAGGTGCGAAATACGGCAAGCGTGTCACAGCACTTGGTGGTGGTAAAAATAATATGGTCGTAATGCCAGATGCCGACTTAGAACAAGTAGCAAGTGCCTTTATCGGTGCGGCATATGGCGCAGCGTCACAGCGCTGTATGGCGATTTCCACACTGATTGCGGTTGGCGAAGATACAGCAGAGCGCATTGTAGCAATTTTAAAGCAAAAAATTGATGCTTTAAAAGTAGGCGTGTATACAAATCCTGAAACAGACTTTGGTCCTGTGATTTCACAGCAATCAAAGGAGCAAGTACTGGCTGCCATTAATCGTGGCGAGCAAGAAGGGGCTGTTGTTGTATGTGACGGTCGTGAAGCAGAGATTACGAAAAACTCAAACGGCTTCTTCCTTGCACCAACATTACTAGACCATGTGAAACCAGGAATGGAAATTTATGAGCAGGAAGTTTTTGGCCCTGTGCGTAATGTTGTACGTGTCAATTCATTAGATGAAGCTATTACCTTAATCAACAGTCATGAATTAGCGAATGGTGTAACAATATTTACAAATGATGGTCTTGCATCTCGTAAGTTTACGACAGAAATTGACGTAGGTATGGTGGGTGTGAATGTTCCAATTCCAATTCCAGTTGGCTACTATAATTTTGCAGGCTTTAAAGGCTCGCGCTTTGGTGAGGGGCATATGTTTGGTCCTGACCAAGCACGTTTCTTTACAAAAACAAAGACGATTTCAGAGCGCTGGTTATCACCTGCTGAAAATACAGGATCAACGTTTGCATTCCCAAGTAATAATTCATAGATAAAGTAAAATAAAACTACGCAGAAAATGTCAATTTTCTGTGTAGTTTTTCTTTTGAAAACGACAAAGTAATGAATAACAATTATGTTTAATGTATTATTTTTGCTTATATAATCAACAATATGTTGTTTTACATTTTGTGTGAAACAAGTGTCCAACATTTTATCGTTTTCCGACAGAAGACGCCCCCTTCAAGGCATGTGTAGGGCGTAGCCGAATGCGTAAGGGGGTGATGAATGGCGGTTGGCGATAGCCAAAGCCACGTCCTTTCGGTTAAAATAGAAACAAACATTCGGGCAAAGAGGGAGGTATTTCGTGTGTTGGTCAACAAAGCATACAAATTTAGAATCTATCCAAACAAAGAACAAGAAATCTTTATAGCTAAAACAATCGGTTGTTCGCGTTTTGTCTTCAATTATTTTTTAGCAAAATGGAAGGCTGCTTCCAAAGAAACAAGCAAAGCATTCACTTACCATTCATGTTCTGCCGAATTAACGCAGTTAAAAAAAGAATTCGTATGGTTGAAAGAAGTAGACAGCATTGCGCTCCAATCCTCCCTTAAAAACCTTGCGGATGCGTATGCACGATTTTTCAAGAAACAGAACAAAGCCCCACGTTTCAAGTCTAAAAATAATAAAGTACAAACCTACACAACAAAGCACACGAACGGCAATATTACGATTGTAGGAAACAAAATCAAGTTACCCAAACTTGGATTCGTCAAGTTTGCAAAAAGTCGTGAGGTTGAAGGGCGTATTCTTAGCGCGACCATCAGACGAAATCCAAGTAGTAAATACTTTGTCTCGATTCTTGTGGAAACAGACGTGCAACCATTAGAAAAAACAGGCTCTTCGGTCGGTATGGACGTTGGTCTTAAAGATTTTGCGATTCTTTCTACTGGCACGGTGTATAAAAATCCTAAGTTTTTCCGTTCACTTGAAAAGAAACTGGCGAAAGAACAGCGTATGTTGTCCAAGCGAAAAGAAAGTGCTTTGCAGCAAAAGAAGCCGTTAGAGGAAGCAAGAAACTACCAAAAACAAAGGGTGAAAGTCGCACGTATTCATGAAAAAATAGTGCATGCCAGAACAGACTATTTGCAAAAAATCTCTACTGACATCATCAAAAACCACGATGTCATCGGTATTGAAGATTTGCAAGTGTCCAATATGCTAAAAAACCACAGGTTAGCGAAGGCAATTAGTGAAGCAGCATGGTCGCAATTTAGAACCATACTTGAGTACAAAGCGAAATGGTATGGCAAACAGGTAGTGGCTGTATCAAAAACATTTGCTTCCAGTCAACTTTGTTCGTGCTGTGGCTACCAAAATAAAGACGTGAAGCATCTCAACCTTCGTGAGTGGGATTGCCCTTCTTGCGGCACACATCACGATAGAGATAGGAACGCAGGACAAAATCTTAAAAATGAAGCAATAAGACTGCTAACCGTAGGGACTACGGGGATAGCCTAATCCATAACTGGCGGTAACGCTGGTGTTCTTAGGAAGCTCCCACTTCAAACAACCTGTGAGGGTGTTAAGTAGGAGTAGTTCAAATTTTGTCTATTACGCCACCAAATAAGAACCTGTAAGATTCTATGTAAGCGATCACACATTCTTGAAGAAGAGGTGAAAGTATGGAGCAACAAACGCATTTAAAAAAAGGTGAGAATGTGGTTATTCCCTTATTTAACATATTTCACAATACTGGCTACCACTGCATTATTAATTGCAATGTTCTTTATTGATTCCATGCGCTCACAAATTTTATTTACATGTGTGGTTGTTGCTGTAGTCATGTTCTTCTATTTGGTGACACAACGGAAAAAATTAGTGAAGCCAACAGAGGAGTCTAGCTCTATTCTTCCTAAAAAAGAGTTGGATTTTGAATAATAAAATGTAGGGTGCGTTAAAAGGCGTTTGATTCAATTTCTAGTCGAGTAAAAATAAAAGGTTTCTTAGGTCCGTCACTTAAGAAACCTTTTTTCCATTACAGCATAAGAAAGGCAAGGCGAAGAACTAATAGTAACAAACCACCACCTGCTAATAGAAGCAATAAACGCATTCTTGTGTTCATTTACATATCATCTCCTAAGTTCTTAAACATATAGCCTTTATAAGATTTATGAATAATCATTACAATGCCGATAAGCATAAAATTTGATAACAGTGAGCTTCCACCATAGCTTAAAAAGGGTAATGTTACACCTGTCACGGGTAAAAGACCAATCGTCATACCAATATTTTGCGTAATTTGGAAGGCCAATAAACTTGAAATACCAGCTCCCATTAGCATCATAAATGGATCTCTTGCCTCGACTGTAATTAACACAATCCGATAGATTACAAAAAATAGAAGAATAATAACAAATGCTCCGCCAATAAAGCCAAATTCCTCCGCAATCGCTGAAAAAATAAAATCTGTATGCTTTTCAGGCACATAGACATTGTTATTTAGGTAACCCTTCCCAGCTATTTCTCCAGAACCTATTGCTAAAAAGCCTTGCCGTACTTGGAATGAGGAATCTGTATACTCATAAGGCTGTAGCCAACCATAAATACGAGAAACCTGATGTCCCGATAAGGCTCCTAAAATTTTCTCCGTAAAAAATTCATTAAAGCTTATATAAAGTACAACAACTGTACTGGTAATTACTACAGGAACAGCAGTAAAAATAACAAGTAGCTTCCGTTGAATACCTGAAAAGAATATCATCGGTAAAATCATCGCCATATAGAGCATAACCATTCCTGTGTCAGGCTGCCTATAAACAAGAAGTGCTGGTGGAAGAACAATGAACCCAATTTTTACTAGTAGCCATAGATCTGCTAGATAGGAGGGGCGTACGTTTTTCTCTTGATGGGCAATAATAACCTTACTAACGACAATTAAAAAAGCGAATTTTAAAAATTCCGATGGCTGAAATGACCCTAAAAACGGTATTTGATACCATGATTTAGCCTGGTTAATTGTTCGAGCTATACTTTCAGGGGCGATTATTAGCCCAGCAGTGAGCGCGACCATCAATCCATAAAATGGCCAGCCAATCTTCTTTAATTGTTCAATGTCGAGCAAGGAAATGCCAAACATAATTGCAAACCCAATGCTATAAAATATAAATTGCTTCAGGATAAAAGAGCTGGCGTATTGCTCAAAATTGGTACTGCTTGAATAGACAAAAAGGCAACTGATACCGCCAAGGAAAAGAAGCGCCGCAATTAAACTCCCATCCAACCTTTTAAATTGCGTCAAATGTAACACCCCCTATATATACTAATAGTATAAACGGAGGCAATGTATGGAAGGTTGGAGACATTAGTAGCTGAATACCAATAAAATAAAAAATATGGCATTGCTTGAGATAATGATTATTTAGAGTAAATGACCTATATGAAAGGAGACGTTGGGTATAACTTCTTAATTCTTTGTGCAATCTTTACAAAAATATAACACTGGCTTTATATCTTCGGACTATGATTAGTGATGAGAGTTGGAGAAGGAGCCAAGAAATCATGAATTTGTTTCGTTATATCAAGGTGAAGGACAAATTATTGATGCTTATGATTGTGTGTGTGTTGTCGAATATTTTGATCGGGATATTTAGCATTGATTATTTAAGAAAAATGTCGTGGCATGCAAGTGAAAGTTACACACAGGGTCTTGTGCCAATAGGCTGGCTTAATGAACTAGAGGAGTCACAACGTCAATTAGATTGGATGGTCGATTCGCAGGGAGCTTATCAAGAAATGACAAGTATTTTAAAAAATATGGAGCAACCTTTAGCGCATTTAGAAAGCCAAGAAATCGATAAAAAAATGAATCTTCAAATTAAAAAGTATAAGTCTTTACTCGTACAACAAGAAGAATTGATGAAAGGCTATCAGCAATTGTCTAAGGATGGACGAGAGTCATTTTATACGCAAGTTTTTTTACCAAACAGTCAAGAGGTCCATTCATTATTAGAGGAGACACAAAATTATTTAGTTCAACGAGCAACGACACAACAGCAGACATATCAAAAGGATGTGCAATTTGGCTATTGGCTATTAGGTGGGGTGTGCTTAACAGTGGTGCTACTTGTGATGATTATTGGTTTCATTGCCACAAAGGCAGTGAATGTACCAACTCATCAATTGAAGTCAGTGTTAAAGCGAGCCGAACAGGGCGATTTCACAGCAAATGCAAGCTATGTTGCCCATGATGAGCTAGGGGAGGTGGTACTATCCTACAATCAAATGGTAACAGAGGTAAAACGTCTACTCCATACAGTAACAGATAGTGCCTATGAAGTAGAACAAATGACGGGGAGATTACAGGAATCATCTGAGCAATCCTCTACAGTAACAGTAAAGATAGCAAAGGATGTCCAAGCAATTTCGGATGCGACAGCCGCTTCTACTACCAAATTAGCGTCCAATACAGCTTCTTTAGAGGAAGTTTTAAATGATGTACAGATTATTTTAGAAAAAGTTCAGATTGTTGAAAGCTTTGTCTATAAAACAGCTCAAGATGCAGAAAGTGGTACGGATATTGTACAGGCGAACCTAACACAAATGCAGGCAATTAAACGGGCAGTTGAAAAATCCAATACAGCTATATCTAATTTAGTGGAGCGAGCCTCGTCCATCGACCAAATGGTTGAAGTCATTGAAAAAATCACAGCACAAACAAATTTATTAGCATTAAATGCATCCATTGAGGCTGCTAGAGCAGGAGAGCATGGAAAAGGCTTTGCTATTGTAGCAGATGAGGTACGGAAGCTAGCGGAGCAAACCGTCTATTCTACACAAACGATTACAACGATCGTACAAAATATTCATGTAGATTCAAATTATGCAGTGCAAATGATGAAGGGTGTGTTAGCAGCTACTGAAAAGGGGGTTGCCGTAACAGGACAAACAGCGTCAAGCTTTGCGCAGATTTTAGAAAAAGTACATACTATAAAGCCTGATATAATGGAAGTGTCTAACACGGTTCAAGAGATTGCCAATCACACCAAAACGGTGAGTGAGGATGCGTTAATGCTAACCTCATTATCCAATACAAATACGCTATCAACAAAGCATGTGGCTACATTGACAGCCGATCAATTAACAGCACAGCAACAATTTCATAATTATATTAAAGAGCTACGCAAGGTCTCTAAAGTATTGCAAATAGCAGTAAAACGATTTTCAATATAACCCTTATGTGAAAAGAAATTTTCTTTGGAAAAAGCTACAAAGAAGATTTCTTTTTTTAGTGCAAATTTTATTGATAAAAATGCATATTTGTCCTTTTTAGGTGTACAATTGTATTTTTTAGATTTTGTAGCACAAGATTTTTAAGTGTTCATATACTAAATAGTAAGGGATTGTATGTTCCTTTTATAGATATTATTAATATAATAGTTGTATTTTCAAAACGAACACATTATAATTGGTTTCAATGAAAGTGTTATTAAATCAATGTTTGTAAATATATTTTGTACTTTTGGAAAGTACAATTGTTTATATGTGGAGGTTTTGAGAAATGAAAAAAATTATTGTTACTGGGGCACTTGGACAAATTGGTTCTGAACTTGTAGAAAAACTTCGTAGTATTTATGGAGAGGACAATATACTTGCTACAGATATTCGGAAGCTTGAGTACACGAAGGGACCATTTGAAGTATTGGACGTGACAGATGGACAAAGAATGTATGATTTAGCAAAGGACTTCGGCGCAGATACGATGATGCACCTAGCAGCACTATTATCGGCTACGGCTGAACGCAATCCATTATTAGCTTGGAACTTAAATATGGGTGGATTAATGAATGCCTTGGAGGTTTCACGTGAGCTAAACATGCAGTTTTTCACGCCAAGCTCAATAGGCGCATTTGGCCCATCTACACCAAAGGAGGATACACCGCAGGATACTTTGCAACGACCAACAACGATGTATGGCGTTAATAAGGTAGCAGGTGAATTATTATGTGACTACTATTTTAATCGTTTTGGTGTAGATACACGTGGTGTGCGTTTCCCTGGATTAATTTCCTATGTAACACCTCCAGGCGGCGGTACAACAGATTATGCAGTCGAAATCTTCTATGAAGCGATTGAACAGGGGAAATATACATCTTATATTCAAGAAGGTACGTATATGGATATGATGTATATGCCAGATGCATTGCAGGCTATTGTGGATTTAATGGAGGCAGATAGCAGCAAGCTTGTTCATCGCAATGCGTTTAATATTACAGCAATGAGCTTTGAGCCATCACAGCTAGCAGCAGAAATTAAAAAGCATATACCACATTTCAAGATGAACTATGAGGTTGATCCAGTACGTCAAGCCATTGCAGATAGCTGGCCAAACTCTTTAAATATCGAAGCGGCTCAACAAGAATGGAATTTTAAAGCAAAGTATGACTTAGCAAAAATGACAGCAGATATGTTAGAGAAGCTAAAAGTTAAACTGCAAAAAAAGGCAATTTCATAATAAAAAACATACTAACATTAGTAGTACAAACCAAGGCCATGGTTTGTGCTACTATTTTTTTATAGTAGAAGTGAAGGAAAGCCGAACAGTCCTTGGGATCGTTTGAGAATCCGTATTAAAAACTGGCTTACTTCACACCCTTATTTGAATCCGTTTAGTATGTTGGGCTCAGTTCAGACCTTTTTAAAAGTGTCTTTCTTATAGGATACATTTTATAGAAACTATGTATCTGAATAGCCGAAACTAAACACCAGTCGCCGGTACAATACCGACAACTGGTTAGATAAATGCTTTTTTGACCTCTGCCTTATGTACAGGGGTCATTTTCGATTTTCTAATGATAAGTTTTTATATTCATTTGGTATATCAGTTAAATTAAATTCAGATAATTTAGAATTATTTGGATTTATATCAAACTCTATGGATGTAACTTCAATTTTATTTATTACTTCACCCTCGGAATTTCTATCAATAAGTTTTAACAAAACTCCAGTTTTATTATCAACCCACATTTCGAAAGACTTAGATTTCCTTTTTTCTGATAAATCTTTAGATAATTTTCCTTTAATAACATTTACATCTCGATTTAGATGTGTATCTGGTGTTATTGAGGTAATATTATCTTCTAACCAAAATGCATACACTTGAGGGAATGTTACATCATTATATGCAACAGCAGGATCAGGTCTATATATATATTCCATTTGATCATTTGTGTTTTTAAAAGCTCTCGGTTTAGATGTATCAAATTCCTTCGATTGATTTACTACTGTTGCCACCATATATTCTTTAGCTTTATGGTTTATCTCAGCAAATTGTTTACCATCGGATTGTCTAACTATGCTATATCCAGTTTTATTATCTATTTCTTCAATATAACTTCCTGGATTTCTACTCTCATCAATTTCGAAATTAGACAATGTATCAATTCCTAAAGGTTTTAAGTAAGTATGATACGTTCCAGAAACTGTTTCGTAATTATCAATCGAATTAAGCATTTTATGCTTAATTTCTTCCACTGATACATTATTTATACCGTTTATTTCTATTTTAGAGTTAGTTTGTTCATTAGTACTAAAAGCATTGACTGTAGTTGATAATCCTAAAATACTTACTAATCCTAATGAACATAATATAGTACTTTTCTTCACGAAAATACCTCCCTCTATAAATATTGGTATATCAACGGTTTGACCCGATTTGATCACTGAAAAAATATTTTTTTCTTGTCCTTCTTTCTCGTTATTTTCTACTAATGCAATTGTTTAACAGTTGGTGGGTACGCTACGCTAACGTTAATTGGTAATCATTAACTTTCCGTTCCGTTATATGATGCACATTGGATCTCTGCGTTGCTTATGAGGACGTACCCTCCCATGTCTCTAGGCGTCTTGGTTAGCGCGTACATTCCTTCGTTCGGTCTCTTCATAAGGCAGAGGCTGGCGATGCTCCTTTAGGGACTCTTAGCTATTTGCATCGTCGAATGGGATAAATAATGCCGGCTTCTCCGTGTCATCCTCTTGATTTTGACTGTTGTTCGTACCGCTTACGCTACGCTTTGAAGCTGGGTGAAATCGTTCATCATTCGCTGGGCGTTAAACACCGTTTTCTTTTTGCACAAGGCATGTAAAATCTTCAGTAACTTGCCACACAGCACGACAATCGACTGCTTTTTACGTAGCGGATTCATGGCGCGTGTGGTGTAATGTTCGTGTAGTGCTTTAAACGCTGGATTATGCAAAATTAAGGGCATCATGACGCGGAACAGAAGCGCACGTAATTGACGTCTCCCTCGCTTCGAGATTCGTTTTTGTCCTTTCTGTTGCCCGGAAGAGTTCTCCCGTAAAGTTAACCCCGCTAGTTTGATTAATTGGCGTGGGTGATTGTATTGGGTCAAAGAACCGACTTCGGACAGGAAATTGACAATGGTCACATCGCCCATCCCAGGAACCGATGCGAGGTATTCATAATCCGTCATTTGTTTCGCTAACTCGACTAGTTGAGCGGTTAATTCGTCAAGCTGTGCCTGCATCAGCTGGTACTGCGCAAGAAGTGTGGCGATTTCAACACGGGCCATCACAAGTCCTTCCGTTAGTCCAATCGAATGAGGGGCTAGCGCGACTAATTGTTTAGCCTTTGGTAGCTGGGGACTTTTCATCCCTTCTACTTGGCGATACAGGAAGAGGAGTTCTTCCAGTGTTTTCCCTTGAATATCCATTGGGAATGGTGTTTTTTCAAGCACCGCATACGCCATTTTTCCGAAGCTTTTAAACACTTGGGTAAACTCTGGGAAAAAGCGGTCTAACCAACGAATGATGCGATTTTGAAGGGCATTTAAATCGGCTTGTATCTTGGCACGTAACGTCGCCCCATTGCGGAGTTCTGCTTCTACCCCCACTAACATCCGTGGATAACTAAAGCGGCCATCTCGCATTAAACGAGCGATGACAAGCGCGTCCTTTTGGTCATTTTTCGTTTGCAGGTTGTCATCTAATTCTTTCGAACGATTGACGTGCATCGGATTCACCATCACAAAGGGAATCCCGTAGTTTGTTAAAAACGCTGCTAGGTTCATCCAGTAGTGACCTGTTGGTTCGAAACCAACGAGGATTTCTTGTTTGCCATGCGCTGCTTTTAAGGCAAGCAAGCGTTCATAAAAGCCTTCAAATCCAATGCGTGATTGGGCAATTGGAAATGATTGTTGGAGCACACGCCCTCGGTCATCGATGGCACAAGCGAAATGTTTATGTTTGGCGATGTCGATGCCAATGACTAACGTCTGTTCAGAAACTTGATTAATTTTTTGGTTCGTATTAGAATGCATAGTGGAGTCCTCCTTGGTGAACAAATTAGGGGTCAATTCGTCGATGATTTGACACCCCGCATCATACCAAGAGGGCTCTTTTTATTCAAGTCCCCGAAAATCCTTCTAACAGGAATGCTCCTTTTTTAGTTAGTTGCTAAGAGTGATCGCATCTGCTCCTGTGTTTATCTGGCTACTTTGTAAAGTGACTCTATTATACCCGCCTGGTAAATATACAGGAACACCAACATAACTCCAACCAGTTGGAGCAGCAAATTGATTAATACTACCCACATATTCATCGTATAACCAGTTTGAATTATAAACATAATACCGAGCATTTGGATCTATAAAACTCGAATTTGCTAAATAAACTCTTAAATTCCAAGTGCCACCTGCAATGTAGTTACTGAATGCCCAGTTATAAAAATAAGAGCCAGTATTATAGTTTGCAAGGCGAGCATCACCATTATAATTTGAACTAGAATAATTTAGAGTCCAAGTTCCAGTCGAATAGGTAGAACAAGAGTAAATACTTGATGGATCGTTGTCACAAGCATGAGTAGCTGCACTAGCGGACTCATATGTACTACCAAACAAAATTCCCCCTAAAAGGAATGCGAATGAAAACATGATTTTTTTACCCATAGAAACATTTCCTCCCATTTTAATATTATAATAATTACTAACACAAACGATAAAGATTATGATGGAATCTTTAATCTTTTACTAAAAGAAAAAGGTCATCATTTATTTACTATAGCAAAATAAACTCGAGTTAACTGTAGGTTATCATTGCTGTACAGCAAATAAAACCATTTTTTGTTAATTAGTTGTTTTAACCCAAAAAAATATACATATTTATTTTATTTATGATAAAAATAACAATAATTAGTATCATTGTTTTAAACAACTATACCCTGCAGACAAAGTCTTGAAATATTATCCACTGAGTACACACTTACTTATTTAAGTTTATAATTCTATATCTTGAACAATGACTGTTTTGCTTTCCTTCACTTCTGCTAATGTTAGTATGTTTTTCTATCTCTTTGTTTTTTATGGATTTCATTTCAAAATTACACAATTAATGAAAACCATATCACAACTGTACTCGTCTAATTATTAGGAGGGAGGATAAGAATGGACAAATATAGCAAGTTACCTTACATTGATAAATTAAATTTATTTAAAGAAGAACAAAAAGAAACTTTGATTACACAATTAATGAATGATTATGCTCAGGATATTATTTGGCTTGTATATAGTTATGTCAAAGATAAAAATATAGCAGAGGATTTGACTCAAGAAGTATTTATTAAAGCTTTTAAAAAGTTAGATGGGTTTCATAGGGAATCCTCTATAAAAACCTGGCTGTATAAAATTTCTATTAATTGCTGTAAAGATTATTTAAAAAGCGCTTATATTAGACGTGTGATACCAACAAGTATTTTTCGCAAATTTGTTAATCACACAACACCATCAACGGAATCAATATATATGAAGCAGAACGAATCGGTCTTTATAACAAAAAATGTTTTAAAATTGCCTTTGAAGTATCGAGAAGTAATAATATTGTACTATTTTGAGGAATTATCCATTGGTGAGATAGAAAAAATGATTCATGTAAATTCGAATACGATTAAGACACGCTTAAGAAAAGCAAAGCAATTGTTAAAAGAGGTACTTGAAAATGAAGAAGGAGGTAAAAAAAATGGATGAGAGATTAAAAGAATTACGAAATCACATGACAACAACTGAATTAAAAGACATTAGATTTGATGATGAAAAAAAAAAGTTGGTAATGAAACGTATAATTAATCAAAAAAAATCATCTAAAAATTGGTGGCCAAAAGGGTTAAGTATAATTTTTAGTTTAGCTATAATAACGATAATATTCTTTTCTGGGAAACACCTCTTATTTAATTCAAGTAATTTAGCTCAAGGAAGTAAAGAAATTCCCGAAAAAATTGTTGGTCAGGAAGGGATAACTCAATCGGATAATGCCAATAAAATTATAAATTCAAATCAAGATGACTCTCGCAACTTGAGTAAAAAAGAAATTCTATATCGTATGCTAAACACTAATGACTATTTTAAAACTGCTCAAGGTGCATATGTATATCAAAATCCTTTTACAGAACAAGAAATATATTATAAAGTAAGGATGGAAAAAGGAGATTTAGCTGGTTATGAAAAAGAAGTTAATAAACAAATGAATATAACTAGAATCACTATTGTAAATAATAATAAATTAGTAACATTACATGAGGAACAAAAAAAGTATGAGATGAGTGGAATTGGAATATCTCTTAATGAGGGTTCAATTTCCTTGGAAGAGGTTTTTGGAAAGGATCTTCACGGTTCTTCAATTATCAAGTATAGGGAACGACCTCCTATAGCCAGTGATTCATTATTTCCTTTTGAAATTGCAGCGAATTATTTACAGGATGAAAGTCAATGGGAAATTGAACAACAAGAAGAGAAATATCTTGGGGAGAAAGTAATTGTTATTAAAGGGGATTTAGGGGCATTAAATTCAGAAAAACATCAATCAGTATCATTTAAGCTTTGGGTGCACAAGTCCTCTGGAATTTTAATGAAGATGGAAACTTACAGTCCAGAAGGAAATGTAGTAAATTCATTAGTAACACAAAAGTTTACGTTAGATAAATCAATCCCATCAAGTGAATTTCAATTTAATATTCCAAAAGATTTTAAAAAAATTGAACACCACTGAATATTATAAAATACACTACCAAACCACAAATTACATCGGGTTCTTCTAACAAGGTTTTTTAGGATAATCAATTATTAGGTTTGGACTTACCCCTGTCGAGTAGACAGCTTTAAAAAGACTAAGCAACCATCTGATGTCGATATTCTATCGGTGTCAGGTGGTTGAGCCGTTTTTGGAAGCGTTTGTAGTTATAAAAGTAGATATACTACTCAACAGCTCGGATTATTTCCTCTTTAAAGTGCAAGAAGAATGATTCAATGCAGGTATTATCGTGGCAGTTCCCTTTGCTGGAATGGCTACCAATCATTCCGTTTGCCCCACAATTTCGTTGTTGTATAAGTCTTGAATGACAGACAACTACAGAAAGCCTGTTTTTTATCCCGTGTTAACAGATTATAAGACCCCTACTTCAAAACATAAGGTAAAACCATCATACTTTAAGTGGAAGTCAAACAGCTTGTAAAAACCTGATTGATGAAACGTCCAATCAGTGGAGGATGAAAAAACGTTCACTGATTGAAGGCTCACTTTATATGTCAATAAAAATAAAGGAGAAAATTATTGGGAATTATAGATTAAACTATAAAATTGAAATATAATAATATTCGAAATATTGGTAGTATTCAGTTTGATACAGGCTATTATTATTTCACAAAGGGGCAAAGATTAGATGAAGGGATGTTGATGAATGATGATGCAAGAACCTTTAGTTTTAACGAATTTTTTTAAACGAGCAGAGAGTTATTTTGCAAGAAAGATGATTATTTCAAGAACAAGTCCTGAGAAAATACACCGTTTAACATATGAGCAATGGGCTAAACGGACACGACGCTTAGCAGATGCACTTGCCAAGCTTGGTGTAACCAAAGGCACGAAAGTTGGCTCTTTTGCTTGGAATCAGCACCGACACTTGGAAGCCTATTTTGCAGTACCTTGCTCAGGGGCTATTTTACACATGGTCAATATTCGTTTATCAGAAGAACATTTAGTGTACATTATTAATCATGCAGAAGATGAAATTTTAATGATAGATGCAGATTTATTACCTATTATTGAAAACATTGCGCCAAAATTAAAGACTGTAAAACATTATATTATTATGACAGATGATGAAACATTACCAAAGACAACATTGCCAAATGCCTTATCCTATGAGGAATTATTAGCAGCCGCAGATGAAGGATTCCAATTTCCAGACGATATTGATGAAGAAGCTCCAGCGGGTATGTGTTATACAAGTGCGACAACAGGCAATCCAAAGGGCGTTGTTTACTCGCATCGAGGGCTAGTATTGCATAGCATGATGTTAAGCATGTCTGATTCTATGGGCATTGCTGAAAGAGATGTCGTGATGCCGATTGTGCCAATGTTTCATGCCAATGCATGGGGGCTGCCATTTGCTAGTGTCAATGTGGGAGCTACACAGGTATTGCCAGGTCCACACTTCACATCCACATTAATCATAGATTTAATCGAACAGGAAAAGGTCACACTGACGGCTGGTGTGCCAACCATTTGGATTGGCGTATTGCAGGAGCAGGAAAAACAAGAACGAGATATTAGTTCATTAAGAGCGATATGCTGTGGTGGTTCAGCTTCACCAACTCGACTTATTCGCACGTTTGAAGAGAAGTATGGCATTCCTTATATTGTTGTCTATGGGATGACAGAAACGACACCAATTGTAGCATTGTCCAACTATATGTCATGGATGGATGACTGGTCAATTGACAAGCGTATTGAAGCAAGAGCGATGCAAGGAATGACGATGGCAGGTATTGAATCTAGTATTGTCAATGAGCAAGGAGAGGTACCTTGGGATGGTGAAACGATGGGGGAATTACGCTTGCGTGGTCCCTGGATTTCACATGAATACTATCGTGATGAACGTACAGCCGAAGCTTATCGAGATGGCTGGCTCTATACGGGTGATATTGCAGTAAGAACAGAGGATGGCTTTATTAAAATAACAGATCGCACAAAGGATTTAATTAAGTCTGGTGGGGAATGGATTTCCTCTGTTGATTTGGAAAATGCTTTAATGACACATGATGCTGTTCTTGAAGCAGCAGTGATCGCCATGCCACATGCGAAATGGCAGGAGCGACCGCTGGCATGTGTTGTATTAAAAGAAGGGCAATCAGCAACAGAAGAGGAGCTCCTTGCATTTTTAGAAAGTCAATTTGCAAAATGGTGGGTTCCAGATGCTGTTGTATTTTTAGAAGAGATTCCAAAAACATCTGTTGGGAAATTCCTAAAAGCGAAGCTTCGCGATAATGTTGCAGAAATATACCCTAAGTCATTAGTATAGTTAAAAGAGCGATTTCCCTAAATAGGAAGTCGCTCTTTTGTGTGCTTATTTATTTAACATATGGAAAACCTGCTCAACATCCTTATCACCACGGCCTGAAATATTAATAATTATGCTCTCCTTGGCTGAGAGGGTTGGTGCTAGTTTAAGCGCATGTGCCACTGCGTGTGAGCTTTCGAGAGCAGGGATAATACCCTCCACTTTAGAAAGCACCTGAAATGCCTCTAGTACTTCCTCATTTGAAACTGTGATATACTCGGCACGACCAATTGTTTTTAAATGGCTATGCTCAGGTCCAGCACCTGGATAATCTAAGCCAGCAGCAATTGAGTAGGTTGGCAGGGGATTGCCTTCAGCATCTTGCAGCACTAAACATTTAAAGCCATGCAATGTACCTGGTGTTCCTTCATTTAATGTTGCAGCTTTATCTGGCTCAATACCGATCAGACGAACATCCTCATCTGCAATATACTCTGCAAATGCGCCAATCGCGTTACTACCACCACCGATGCAGGCAAGCACGGCTGTTGGTAGCTTGCCCTCTTTTTCTAAAATTTGTTCACGACTTTCGCGGCTAATAACGGATTGGAAATGCTTCACCATGGAAGGGAAGGGATGTGGACCAACCGCAGAGCCTAGTAAATAGAAAGTTGTTTTATAGTTTTCTACTAAGTCAGCAAATGCTTCATCCACCGCATCCTTTAATCGACCTTGTCCTTTATCAACAGCCACAACCTTTGCACCAAGAAGCTCCATACGGAAAACATTTAGTGCCTGACGTTTTGTATCTTCTAGGCCCATATAAATCGTACAATCCATACCAAACATTGCACAGGCTGTAGCAGTTGCTACTCCATGTTGACCTGCACCTGTTTCAGCAATTACACGATTTGCGCCCATACGCTTTGCTAATAAAATCTGTCCTAAAACATTATTGATTTTATGCGAGCCTGTATGATTGAGGTCTTCACGCTTTAAATAAATTTTTGCGCCGCCTAATTGTTTTGTTAAATTCTCTGCAAAATAAAGAGGGGATTGACGACCTACATATTCACGGAAATAATAATCTAATTCTTGTTTAAACTCTGTATCATCTTTAAATTTTTGGAAGTTCTCATCTAAAATATTTAAGACATTTTGAAGCTCCTCTGGTACGAAGCTTCCACCGAATTCACCGAAATACCCTTGTTTTTCTACTACTGTACTCATCTTCACTCGACTCCTCTTGTCTAATTTTTCCATAAAAAAAGCCACTCCAATCCTTGATTTAAAGGACGAGTAACCGTGGTGCCACCTTAATTCGCAATGTTTTGCGCACTTTTACTCCGATAACGGGGAGTGAATCGGCCTTACATTGGATAAGGCTGCTCCGAAGTCCATTCACAAGTATGTACTACTGGTTTGCACCCTCCACCAGCTCTCTAGTAAGTAACAACGCCTGCTACTATTCTTCTTCATCGCATTTAGTTAGAAAGAATTGTAGAGTATATTCAGAATAGTGTCAAGCCAAAAAAAGACGAATCTAAAAAGACTCGTCTGTTAAATCAAATGTTCAAAATGAAGGCGTTTATTTAAAATATACATAATCGGTGCCCCAAAGGCTAGCACAACAAACTCGCCTGCTGCTACAGTGAGCCAAGTCCAGAAAAATGGTAGCTCTAAAGCGAGGTTTAGCTCAAAG
The DNA here is from genome assembly GCF_038051955.1 of Lysinibacillus sp. FSL H8-0500. Taxonomy (NCBI): domain Bacteria; kingdom Bacillati; phylum Bacillota; class Bacilli; order Caryophanales; family Bacillaceae; genus Lysinibacillus; species Lysinibacillus sp. FSL H8-0500. The sequence goes on from NZ_CP150292.1 coordinate 642,409, forward strand.
GCAATGATAAACATGGTGCATGTGAATAACAATGTATTAATGATTAAACGTGCCCACATATTTTTGACAACTTTGCAGATGACAATAAACAGCCCAAGAGTAATCAAGGAATGACCAACACCAAACACTAAATCGTAAGCGCCAAGTGGTGAAAAAAGATTGGAAATAAAGACTCCAATAATGATACCTACGGCAAAGCGCGGATTAAAGGCCACTAAATGATTAAAAATCTCAGATACGCGGAACTGTACCACTGTAAAACCAAATGGTGCAACAAGCATCGTCACAGCAATATACAAGGCTGCAATAATACCACTTGCTGCTAAAAATTTTATCTTCATATTCATTTCTCCTTAGTTTTTTTGCGTGGGAGGTTCTCGAACCACGGTGCTTTTACACAAATAAATATTTTAATATAAAAGCTTGCATAAAGTCAATTGTAAAAAAAGGTGACCCTTATTGACAAATTAATTAATTAACAATATTATTTTATTTATTAATTGATTAATTAATGAAATTTTGGAGGGTGAGCTATGTTGAAGGTAGAAAATTTAATCAAAAGTTATCAAGATGGCAATAAGTTGCTTTATGCGTTAAATTCAGTTTCCTTGACTATTGAACATGGAGAGTTTGTAGTCATTTTAGGTCCATCTGGCTCTGGCAAATCTACATTTCTTAATGTGATTTCTGGGCTAGAGTCACCTGATTCGGGAAGCATTCTGTATGATGATTATGAGATTGGTAAGCTACAACAGAAAGAATTGACATTGTTTAGACGGGATAAAACGGCTTTTATTTTTCAAGCGTATTATTTACTGCCATTTTTAAATGTAGAGGCTAACGTAAAAATGGGGGCTGATTTAAAAGGGAATCAACATATTCGTGAAATAATTGATGGTGTAGGGCTAGGTGGATTAGAGCAGCGTCTGCCTCATGAACTTTCAGGGGGACAGCAACAAAGAGCTTCGATTGCACGTGCATTAGCAAAGAAACCTGATTTTTTATTTTGCGATGAGCCGACTGGGGCATTGGATGAAGAAACAAGCAAACAAATCTTAACTTATTTAAAAAAGCTTCAAAAACAACTGAAATTTACCATTATTATGGTCACACACAATAGCAGCATTGCTCAAATTGCCACAAAGGTAATTAAAATGTCTAGCGGAAGAATAGTAGAAGTTACTAACAATGCCCATCCATGCGATGTGAGTGAGCTCACATGGTGAGAAGGGCTGGGACACGGATGAAATTAAATAAACACTATTTTCTTATATTAGTCGTTGTCTGTGCAATGTTTATTTGTTCGTTGCTGGTGTTTTATCTTCAAAATACCAGTGCCCTCAAAAAGGTTTTAGCAGAGCAAAATCAGCAGGACTTTACACTTACCCTGCAGGACGATGCGGATATAACAGAGCTATCAAAAAAGTATTCTTTTATGTATGATCTATTAGCTTACAAAGTTATTTATGATGATAAAAATATATTTCGTTTAATGAAAGATACACGTAGTATAGATATTCCTATGTATTCAGAGGGGGCTGCACCAAAGACAATAAATGAAATTGCGATAGATAAAAACTTTTCTCAGGATAATCAATTGACACTAGGTAGTGCACTTACTATTGGCAATCGAACTTATGTTATTAGTGGCATTTTTACATTACCAGACGCAATTATGCCAATGGTAGCGGATAATGGCCTAGCATATCAAGCAAAAACGCAAGCATTCATATTATGTGATGAAGCTATGTACTCAATTTGGGAAGAACTAGAGAAAGTAAGTTATTCAGGTCGATTTATGGAAGAGTTATCAGAGGAGCAGCAGCAAAACGCATTAGAAGAAATGCGTCTGAATCCAAATATAAAATCAATAGTAAGTAAAGAGGAAAATCCTCACATACTTGCAGCGTTAAACACTAAAGAAAAAATGTTTAAAATTTGTCTGTTAAGTGCTGTATGCATCTTAGTGTTCACTGTAATAATATTGCTAACTACAACTATTATCCAAAATATAAATGAGACAAAATCTGATATGGGTATTCTTAAAGCACTTGGCTATACGACTACACAGATTGCTAAAAAATATTTGATAATAGGTGTTTTTGTGCTAGTAGGCGGCGTGATAGGATATGGAATGTCCTCTATCATCAGTCCACTGTTTATTAATCGAATCAATGCTACATTCCTTGTTCCGGATATTCCACAAAATTTTAATGGTCTACAATTTATTTTATTTATAATAATGCCGGCACTATGTTTCTCTATTTTGGCTTTTGGACTTGCAGTATTTACCTTGCGGAAGCCGCCATTAGAAATGATTTATAAGACAGAAACAATCAAGGTAAATATTTTTGTAAAGAAAAGACAAAAACGTAGAAAAACTAAGCCTTTTCGTAAAACGGTGTTTAGATCTATTATCACAAATAATATTCTATTGGTCTTTTTAGCTATGCTTACTGGCTTCATGGTTAGTGCAAATTTACAGATTGCTTTTTCCCTTCAAGCAATGGCTGATAAAGTATCCTCCATAACGCTTAAAGGTATCGAGTACGAAAGTAATGTTCGGTATCAGGAGGCTAAGGAAATGGAATCTTTGAAAGCAGACACACCTTATTTTGTGAGGGATTGTAAAATGGAATTTCCGAATGGGGAAGTATTAAACAATGGACAATTTATGGCATTATATAATAGCATGTCTCTTTTTAAACTTTATAGTATTCAAAAGCAACATAACATAGACATTTCACAGCAAAAGGGGATCGTTGTGAATGATTGGATGCGTAAGAAATATGACTTAGCAATAGGGGACACGATCAAGATTTATATAAACAATGATATTTATCCGTTACCTATCACAGCGATCGAACAATCCGTGTATGGGGAAACGGTCTATGGTGATGGTGCAATGGCTATCCAAGCTGGTATCTTAGACAGGGCAGTCTACAATGGTGTATTTACGGCTGACAACGTTGAGTTTGACAACAAACAGCATGTATTTGTATCGAAATTCGAAGATATAGTAAAATCCAGCTCTCAGCAAAAGGGAACGTATATAGCTCTGTCATTTTTATTTATTATCATTGGTTTAGCTTTAAGTATTTTAACAATTGGTATTGTTGTCAAGGTTATTATTACAGCTAATCGCAAATATTTAGCATTGATGAAAGCATTTGGCTATACGAATTCAGAGTGCAATCGAATCGTCCTGTCAGGCTTTCGTATCATCGCATATATCGGGTTTGTGATTGGGACATTTTATGCGATTGCTTTATCTCATTTTTTATTTGGTACATTAGCTAAATCTTCTACAATAGCAATACCGATGACACCAGATAGTAAGGCAATCATGCTTTCACTTATTATCTTTGCTATTTCCTATGAACTTATTATGTTACTCTATAAAAAAAGCATTAATGCAGTATCATTGCAGGAGGTTATGATGAAATGAATAAACGCCGCGAACAGAAGGAAGTTAGACGGGAGCAAATTCTAAACGCGGGCTTGGATTTGTTTATAAGAAATGGTTATCATGGGACTACAACGAAAGAGATTGCAGATACATTTGGGATTAGCCAAGGATTAATGTTTCATTATTTCAGCTCAAAAGAAGAGGTATACCTTGAGCTTTTGAACCGAGCGAAAGCGAGTATGTCTACTATCCATATTTCTGAAGCAGAATTAGAGCAACCGCTCGTACATTTAAATACGATGGTGACGATGATACTGGATTCTTTTAGTATGTATCCACTATCAGCAAAATTATTTATGTTGGTTGCCCAAACACAAATTGCAAGTAATTTACCAAACACAATTCAACAAATGGCTAAGGATATCGCAGCATCAAAGGAATTTGAAAGCTTAGTTAAAGCAGGGCAGACGAAAGGAGAAATACGAGAAGGTGACCCAAGAGCTCTTGCAGGCTGTTTTTATTCTGCTATTCAAGGCGTTGCACAAACGTATATTTGTTTTCCTGACATACCGTTGCCCCAAAGTGAGTGGTTGGTAGCCATCTTAAAAAAGTAAAGCACTAAATACCATAACAGCCTGACATCTTTCAAATAGGAGCGTCAGGTTTTTTCTATAGCATTAAAAATAATAGAAGGTGATTGATATGTGGAGCAGAGTCCCACAGCCTTTGATGAATCTTACTTTCTTATTGCTTGCTCTTGTGGCTTTGTGGATGATAGGCGAGTTTTCTAATAGCGTCAATACAACAGGTGAGGGCGAGGTGGGCTATATTGTTTCGTATGAAGGAAGCATTTATTTCATCCAAGGAGAGCATATCCAACAGCCAGATATAGAGAATTTTTCATACGAGGATCATTCGATGGGGGAAAATGCCATCGTTTTTTCTCGCTATGCTAATAGATTTGAATCAGTATCAATGTTAGACAATCCCTCGAAACTGCTTATGAAAAATATTAAAAACGGGGATAAAGTGCGGATTTGGTATTCTCAGGTTTTTGAATCATATCCAGCTAAAATCAAAGTACAGCATATAGAAAAATTTTGATTATCTGTCTATTGTCGAAAAATTGTCATAAAAAATTTTATTATGGTAGAAAAAGATTTTGTTCTGTGAAAATAGCGTAGTTTAGCGGTTTAAAGTGACGAATTAATAGAAAACCTAAAATATTTTGTCAAATTTAAAAGTCAGAACATTCATAATGTTGTTGACGAACCTTCCTAATTAACGATAATATAGCGATACATTCATACTTTGTTTAGATAAAGTGTGATAGATATTTGAGAGATAGTCAGGGGGATTATTAGTGAAGAGCAATATGAAAAAGCTTTCATTCCTATTATTTGGATTAGTTTTACTATTAGCTGCATGTGGCAATGGCGGCTCTAGTTCATCTGATTCAAGTGGAGATGAAAAAAATAATGCAAGTGAAAGTGAAAAAGCAGCAGAGACAACCTATAAAATTGGGATTACACAGATTGTAGAGCACCCATCATTAAATGCTGCAACAGAGGGCTTTAAAAAGGCGATTGATGATGCTGGCTTAAAGGTTGAGTACGATGCACAAATTGCACAAGGTGATAACAGCCTTAACTCTACTATTGCAAACAATCTAGTAGGAGCAGATGTAGATTTAATTTTTGCAAACTCTACACCTTCTGCTCAAGCAGCAGCAACAGCTACAAGTGATATTCCAATTATTTTTACATCTGTTACAGATGCTGTTGGTGCAGAGTTAATTGAATCAATGGAGAAGCCGGGGAAAAACGTAACAGGTACAATTGATTTACATCCTGAAACAATTGCAAAAACAGTAGCATTCTTCAAAGAGCTTGGCGCGAAAAAAGTAGGTATGGTTTACAATGCTGGTGAACAAAACTCTGTTGCACAAGTGACTGAAGTGAAAAAGGTGATGGATGAGCAAGGCTTAACAGTTGTAGAAGCATCAGCAGCTACTTCGGCGGATGTAAAGCAAGCTACAGAATCATTAATTGGTAAAGTAGATGCTTTCTATATTATTACAGATAACACAGTTGTTTCTGCTTTAGAATCTGTTATTGATGTTGCTAATACAAATAAATTACCATTGATTGTAGGAGAATTAGACTCCGTTGCACGTGGTGGTTTGGCTGCGTATGGCTTTGAATATTCCGATATTGGCTATGAAGCGGGACAAATGGCTGTGAAAATTTTAAAGGGTGAAGCAACACCTGCTGATACACCTGCACAATATCCGCAAAACTTAAAGCTACTAATTAATAAAAAAGTAGCGGATGACCTAGGCATCGAAATTCAAGATTCTTGGGGTGCAGAAATTTTAGAGTAATGAAAGCAAAGCGGGGTAAATCATCCCCGCTTTATCTTCATTTAACAACAAGATCAATACAAGAAATTTAGGAGATGATTCAACAATGTTTTTAGCATTATTTGGCGCAGTGGAGCAAGGAATCATCTATGCAATTATGGCACTTGGTGTATATTTAACGTTTCGAGTGTTAGATTTTCCAGATTTAACCGTTGATGGAAGCTTTGTAACAGGGGCGGCTACAGCAGCAACAATGGTTCTGCTTGGTTACCACCCCGTCTTAGCAACTTTAGTGGCAATTGTTGCTGGATTTATTGCTGGATGTATGACAGGAATTCTTCACACAAAAGGGAAGATTAACCCACTATTATCAGGAATTTTAATGATGATTGCTTTATATTCTATTAACCTACGAATTATGGGGTTAACTGCAGAAAATACGATAGGTCGTCCGAATATTCCATTATTAAATTCAGAAACAATATTTTCTAAGTTTCAAGCATTTTGGAGTAACTTAGGTATCGACACTGTTCTTAATAACTTATTATCAAGCATGGGTCTTCAAAAAGTACCTGCTACATGGAGCGTAATGATCATCGTATTACTCATTACAATTGTTATTAAGTTATTAGCAGATTGGTTCTTAAAAACAGAGGTCGGGCTAGCTATCCGAGCAACTGGTGATAATAAGCGAATGATTCGTAGCTTCTCAGCAAATACAGATACACTTATTATTTTAGGGCTAGGACTTTCCAATGCACTTGTCGCATTTTCTGGAGCTTTAATCGCACAATATTCAAAGTTCTCAGATGTTAGTATGGGGATTGGTATGATTGTTATTGGTCTTGCATCTGTTATTATTGGTGAAGCTATTTTTGGCACAAAGACAATTATCCGCACAACTTTTGCTGTTATTGCAGGCGCTGTTATTTATCGTATTATTTTAGCATTAGCATTGCGCGTAGATTTCCTAGATTCAGGGGATATGAAATTAATTACTGCTGTAATTGTTATTTTGGCACTTATCCTGCCTCAATTTATTAATAAGGGCAAGGAACGCAAACGAAAGGCAAAGCGTGCACAGGGAGGAAAAGGCCTTGCTTAAATTAAAGGGAATTAATAAAATTTTTAATGAAGGAACACCAGATGAAAAAATTGCGCTTGCCGAGATTAACCTCCATTTAAAGCCAGGTGATTTTGTGACAATCATTGGTAGTAATGGTGCAGGAAAATCAACGATGATGAATATGATATCAGGAGCTTTAACACCCGATTTCGGTATAGTATCCATTGATGGGAATGATGTAACTGGCTTGCCTGAATATAAACGCTCACAATATATTGGTCGTGTATTCCAAGACCCAATGGCAGGTACAGCACCAACGATGACGATTGAGGAGAATTTGGCACTGGCATACTCTCGCAATAAGAGCAGAGGGCTACGTATAGGTGTAGCTAAAAAACGTCGTGAGTTTTTTAAAGAATCGTTAGAAATGCTTGGCTTAAACCTTGAAAACCGTCTGTCGGCAAAGGTAGGTCTGCTATCAGGTGGGGAGCGTCAGGCTTTATCGCTGTTAATGGCAACCTTCACCAAGCCATCTATTTTATTGCTGGATGAGCATACGGCGGCACTTGACCCCTCTCGTGCAGAGTTGATTACGCGCATTACCAAGTATTTAGTAGACAAGGATCAGCTAACGACATTAATGGTCACGCATAATATGCAGCAAGCCTTAGATTTAGGCAATCGTCTGATTATGATGGACAAAGGTCAAATTATTTTAGAGGTTGAGGAGGATCGTAAGCACACATTAACGATCCCTGATTTAATGGCTGAATTTGAACGCATTCGTGGCGAAAAAATGAATTCCGATCGTGCTTTATTAGGTTAATATACGTCAATAAAACAGGCAAGGAGTAATCCTTTGCCTGTTTTTCTATGTTCTGAGAGAGGAGGATGACTAAGCGTGTAAACTATTAAATAACCTTTCATCTATTTCACAATACATGAAGGAGTCTTGCTAAATGATATACAAGTTTATCATTTGGACTTAAAAATTAAGCCGTTTCATCTGTCGCGGTTTCTTCGCCATGTATCGAACTGGATGAGCTTGCTTTTTTATCTTGCTTATCTATAGAAGATTCTATATAACCAAGTGTTCGTAGTTGATCTTCTTGGGAAAGTCTGCGGAATAACTGCAATAGTTCCATTTCATACGAATTTTCTTTTTCAGTAGAATGAGATGGATGATCTTCACCAGTCAGTAACCATTCCATTGAAACAGAGCAAAGCTGTGCTAATTTGTATAAAATTTGTGCATCAGGAATTCGTCCCGCTACATAATTTGTGATAGCATTCTTTGATAACTCTAATTCTTCAGTTGCCTTCTTTTGAGTATAGCCCGCAGCCTTCAAAGCCATTTTTAAACGTTCTCCAAAATTATTCGTCATAATATCCACCCCATATTTGTATGTTTTTAAAATTAAATTTACTACATTTGTGTTGTTTTTATGTTGACACCCCACGTTTGTGGGTATTATAATAAAATCAAGATAAACAAATATATCAAATAAAGTTTATCACAGTTGGTCATTGTATATAGTCAACGGTAATTAACTTTAATATATGTATATCGGCAATTGAATAGAAGGGAATGATTCTATATATCATCATAGGTCAGAGCAATAGCTAGAGGTTTCTTACAAAATTTCGAAAAGGGTAGACAAGTAGGTTTGATAATTTTCTGAAAATTGACAAGAAGCTGTTGTGATTAATTACAGAATGTAGTGTTGAGGAGGGATGAATAGATGAAAAAGCGGCAACTGACGCCTCAAGGTAAAAGAATTATTAAACGTCTAGTAGATTTAGGCAAAACACAAGTATGGCTTTGTAAGCAAGTGGGCACAAGTAAGATGTATATGAATTTTATTTTACATGGTGAGCGCAGTGGCGAAAAATATTTACCGAAAATCTATGAAGTGCTCAACTTAGAAGAGGATGAGCATCAATCCGCATAAAGATTGATGAAGGGAATGTAGTAAAATAAAATCACTAATTTGTAAGTTCTCACAATCCAACTTTTAACGCTGGGCATTAGTAAAGAAAAAGGAGGAAGATACTACTAAATTCAACTACATGGACTAACTTCAAAGTTATAGTAGTAAACAAAGCATGAAGCTATTAAGAAAGATCTTATTGACAATACTACCTGTTATTTTGATTGTTTTCGTAATAATTTTAGGTATCAATATTATGCAATCAAATCGCTCGGCTGTAAATTCGGCAACTGACCATGCACAAAAGCTTATACAAGCAGAAGGTTTAAAGTATGCAAGTGAATTAGAAGGTACATTTAATTACACACTAGATATCACACATACACTAGGCTCTAATTTGAAAACAATGGTAGAGGAAGGAAAAGGCGATCGTGATTTGGTTAATGCGATGCTAAAACAAATTCTCTCAGAAAATGATAATTTCCTTGCTGTTTGGACAATTTGGGAGCCGAATGTTTTTGATAAAATGGATAATTATTACATAAATAAGTTAGGTCATGATGGAACAGGACGTTTTATTCCAACCTGGTCTCGCGATAATAACGGCACTCTTAAATTAAATCCTTTAGTTGGGTATGATCAAGAAGGAGAAGGTGATTATTACTTACTGGCTAAAAACAGCGGCAAAGAAACGATTTTAGAGCCTTACTATTATGAAATAAACGGTCAAGAGATTTTAATGACAACTCTCACTACACCAATTAAGGTCAATGGTAAATTTGTAGGTGCTGTGGGTGTGGATATTTCTTTAGAGACGCTACAAAAATTAAATGAGGCTGTGAAACTTTTTGAGAGTGGCTTTGGTACAATTATTACAGGTAATGAAACGATCATTGCTCACCCTAATAAGAAAATTGTCAATACGCCACTAACTGAGTCGATCAAGCTAAAAAATATAGATAAAATTCAACAAGCCGTTCAAACTGGCGAAAGTGTGTTTATAGAAGATATCTCTATGACATTACAAGAGCTTACTTACATGTATGTTAGCCCCATACATATCGGTTTGGATGAGACATGGTCTATCGTGGTAGTTGTACCTAAAAAAGAAGTAACCGCTCAGGCTTCTGAAGCGATGTGGGCATCAATTATTGTAGCGATCCTTGGTATAATTATTATTACTATTAGTATATTTTTAGTGATGCGTAGCGTTATTCGTCCAATTATTTCAACTATTGTACAGGTAAAAACGATTGCCTCAGGGGACTTAAATGTTGAATTATTGCAAGTGAGGTCAAATGACGAAATTGGTGAGCTTGCATTTGCGATGAATGAAATGACAGACAATATGAGGAAGCTTATTATCGAAGCACATACTATTTCAGAACAAGTAAATACCTATAGTGAAGAGCTGATGTCCTCAACGCAAGATATTAGCAATGGTATCGAGCAGGTGTTAACAACAACAAGTGAGCTGACGGTAGGTGCAACACAGCAAGCTGAATATGCTAGTTCCACGATGACGATTACACGGGAAGTAAGTAAAAGGATAAATGAAATTAATACTTTTATTGAAGAACTGACGAGCCGTTCTCAACAAACAGAGGAATCATCGAAGCAAGGAATGGTGAGTGCTGAGCAGTCTATTCTGGGGATGCAATCAATGGAGGAGCAAGTTGTAGCCACATCGAATGTTATTAATGCGCTCGGTGAGAAATCTGTTGAAATTAATCGTATTTTACAAGTAATTGATGCCATCGCCTCTCAAACCAATCTACTGGCTTTAAATGCGGCAATCGAGGCAGCTAGAGCTGGCGAGCATGGAAAGGGTTTTGCAGTGGTAGCGGATGAAGTAAAAAAGCTTGCGGAAGAATCCGCACAATCAACAAATCAAATTTCAGCAATTATTGATAATGTGCTGAATGAGTCGGCGATGGCTGGGCAATTTATGGGTGGGGTTGTACAAGAGGTGCAAAATAGCTCACAATTAATTGATGCCAATAAGCAGGCTTTAGATGAGATTGCACAACATATTTTAGCGATCGTCAAACAATTTAATTATATTACAAAAGCCTCGCAGCAAATTAATCATGATACATTTGGTGTTTTGCAGGCAATTGAAACGATTTCAGCGATTAGTCAGCAATCATCAGCAAGCTCTGAGGAATTACTAGCTACGATGGAGGAACAAACCGCCTCTGTTCAAGAGATTAATAGTATGGCTAAAACATTAGCTACAACATCTGAATCCTTACAATTTGCGTTAGCGAAGTTTAAATATTGATCGATTATTTAAAGAGTTTGTTTTGAATTACTAATAAGTGTTGTAATAAAAATATAGAATTTAATATTATGTTGAGATAAAGGCGCAAGAGGGAAGATTCTTTATTAACGCCGTGTAGACGCGAGACATGATAAACGCTTATATAAAAATATAGGCGTTTTTTATATTTTGGCTGATGAATGAAGGGGATTGAGCGATAATCGAGTAAAAGTGACTGTTAAAAATGCAATGGTTGTGATGGTCATTTTATAATAGGGAAAAGGGGGTGAAATAATGTTTGTGAAACAGCGAGAAAAGTCCTTTAAGCAATTAGTCTTAGAAGCACTTGATAGAAGATTGCCAAAGGATCATGCGAGGTACGAGTATTTTCAAGAAATGTTAAGGCGAGTAAGGGCTGGCTATGCAGGCGAACAGCACGTTGATAAAGTATGGCAGGAGATAAATCTACAACAGCCTTATATTTTACTACATGATGTGGAGTTTCAATCGATGTATCAAATGGATACTTTGCTTTTAACACAAAATTTTGTCTTAGTACTGGAAATTAAAAATATTGTGGGTCGTGTTGAGTATATGAAGGAAAAGCATCAATTTATTCGAATACACGCTGATGGGAAAGTAGAGGGCTTTCGCAATCCTTTTGATCAGGTGAAGCGACATGCTCGATTTTTAAGCAAATTTTTATATGAGCGTGGCTATGTAATGCCGATTAAGTATTTAGTTGTGGCGGCAAATCCGAATATGATTATGTCAGTAAGTTTATCCTCGCAGCCTATTTTACATGTAAGTGGTCTTGTTGAAAGAATTGAGCGATTGCTAAAGCAGCATCAAACGATTTATATAGACAAAGAGGAATTAAGTGAGCTCTGTACCTATATGTTACAACATCATAAGCCTTCACAATGGAATTCTACTATTTCGCGAAATGAATTGCGAAAAGGAGCGTTATGTTCGCATTGTAGCTTTGCATATGTTGTGAGCTACATGTATGGTAGATGGAGATGCACGCATTGTCATAAAGTGGATGAACAAGCATTTTGGCATGCTTTGCAAGATTATCGTTTATTAATAGGAGAGCAAATTTCGAAGGCTGAGTTTTGTGATTTTTTTAATATGTCCTCTGAAAGGGCAGCTTACTATCTTTTAAAAAAGTTAAAATTTAAAGCGGTTGGTCAAAATAAAAATCGGAAATATATTATACGTGCAAAGTAATAAGTGACAAAACTATCGAGCGGTCAGATAGTTTTGTTGATAATTTTCAAAAGTTGGTCGATAAAATGCTAAGTTTGATTAATAAACACAAAATTTTAGTCAATAAAAAAGCCTCACTTGCTAAGAAGTGAGACTCTTTGATGTTAAACGAGTAAGCCAAATAGTTGGATATCGTTGTTAACTTCTTTGTATTTGAAGCCGAATTCGTCCATTCGTGCGAGTAAGCCTTCGTACTCATCACGATTGCCAAGTTCGATGCCGACAAGGGCAGGACCACTTTCTTTATTATTTTTCTTGGTATACTCAAACGTTGTAATATCATCGTTTGGCCCAAGCACACTTGTTAGGAATTGGCGAAGCGCTCCTGCACGCTGAGGGAAGCTGACAATAAAGTAATACAGCAAGCCTTCATGAATTAAAGACTTTTCTTTAATTTCCTGCATACGACCAATATCATTATTACCACCACTAATGATGACAACGACAGACTTGCCTTTAATTTCTTCTTTATAAAAATCCAGTGCTGCCACTGATAATGCCCCAGCAGGCTCCGCAATAATCGCATGTTTATTATATAAATCTAAAATTGTTGTACAAACTTTTCCTTCAGGCACAAGCACAATATCGTCTAAATAACGACGACAAACATTGTATGTGTGGTGACCAACACATTTTACGGCAGCCCCATCCACAAATTTATCAATCCAATCCAGCGCTACTGCGCCACCCTCGGCAAAGGCAGCCTTCATACTGCCAGCACCAGCAGGTTCCGCACCAATAATTTTACTAGTAGGGGAAAGGTTTTTTACATAGGCAGAAACACCAGACATTAAGCCACCGCCACCAATACTGCCAAATACATAGTCGATTGGCTCCTCCATATCATTCATAATTTCTACGGCTACGGTGCCTTGACCCGCAATAACATCGAAATCATCAAATGGGTGAATAAAGATTTTACCATGCTCATCACAATAGCTTTGTGCACTTTCAGCAGAGTCATCGAATGTATCACCTGCTAAAATAATTTCCACATACTCACGGCCAAACATTCGTACTTGATCTATTTTTTGCTTAGGTGTTGTTTGAGGCATAAAAATACTAGCTTGAATTTTTAATTGGGCACAGGCATATGCTACGCCCTGTGCATGGTTGCCTGCACTTGCGCACACAACGCCAACCTTACGTGCCTCATCCTCAATTTTTTTAATTTTATAATAGGCTCCACGAAGCTTAAAGGAGCGGACATGCTGTAAATCCTCGCGTTTAAAATAAATACTAGCTCCGTATTTCTCGGATAAATAGTCGTTTTTTTGTAGTGGTGTATGTACAACTACATCTTTTAAAAAATGATGTGCAATCAGGACATTCTCTACTTGCACGGTTTTCGTATCAGCAACTTCCATAATATTCATCCTCCGTTATACGTTTAAAACATTTATCTATGATAGCATATTTTATTAACTTTTTGGCATTAATTTTTAGTAAATTCTAAATTTTCCGTGTCTATTTTGTGATGTAAGCGATTTCTCAAAAAAATCTCATAACAAGTAGGGTCAAGCATATACTAGACTAGCGATAGGAGGGTGACTGTTGGAGGTTATTCAAGGGATTTTATCTACATATAAGCAATTTTTCGATTGGGCGATGTGGCAGGAGGTGCTAACAGACCCTGTATCCTGGGGGCTGATTTCCTCCTTGATTCTTATCGAAGGCCTGCTGTCAGCAGATAATGCACTAGTCCTAGCAGTTCTTGTCAAACATTTGCCAGATAAACAACGGAAACGAGCATTAATGTATGGTATGTTAGGCGCCTACTTTTTTAGGTTTTTATTTATAGGGATCGGTGTATATCTCGTAGAATTTTGGTTTATTAAAGTGCTAGGTGCTTTATATTTAGGATGGCTTTGTATCGCTCATTTTCTTCAAATGGGGCAGGAGGATCAGATGAAGGAGATGAAGAAATCAGGGCTGATGGTACGCATTTTCGGGACATTTTGGGCAACAGTTATATCAGTAGAGCTGATGGATATTGCCTTTTCGATAGACTCTATATTTGCAGCTTTTGCAGTATCTAATCAAGTGTGGGTGCTGTTAATAGGTGGGATGCTAGGTATTTTAATGATGAGAACCATTGCGGGTGTATTTTTATTGATTATTGAAAAAATTCCTGAGCTTGAAGCAACTGCCTTTATTATTATTGGCGTTATTGGCTTAAAAATGCTAGTGAGCGTTATAGGTATCCAAGTGCCACACTATTTATTTTTCCTGTTTTTATTAATTACTTTTTCGATTACATTCGTTGTTCATATTATGAATAGAATAAAAGCTGCCTAAAGAAAAAGGTTCCGTTCTCAAGTATAGTGAGAACAGAACCATTTTTTATTTTGCATATTTATCAGGGTCTATAATATAGAACTTTTCAACATTCAGCCAGCTTTCACTCATTGGTGCACCATCGTCAATACGTTTTTCAGTTTCTTGCATCATCCAGCCTGTTTGTGAGGCATGTGCTTGTAATGCTTTGACTTTGTCCATCTTCATTTCATGAATATCATAGACAATATGTGGCTCACCATTTTTTTCAATGGTATCATTAGCAAATGCACAGCCTAATATTTGCGGGCGAGCAGCTTGTGGCATACGGCGTACAGCCTCAACGACAGCGCGTGCCGTTGCTTCATGATCAGGGTGAACAGCAAAGCCTGGTAAAAACGTAAAGATAAGTGATGGAGTAAGTTCCTCAATCAATCCTTCCACGAGCTTTACCATTTTTTCATCGTCTTCAAATTCAATTGTTTTATCTCGCAAACCAAGCATACGTAAGTCTTGAATACCCATAGCTTCTACAGCCGCCACCAATTCTTTGCGGCGAATTTCTGGCAAGGATTCGCGTGTGGCGAACGGTGGATTTCCTAAATTACGCCCCATCTCGCCTAATGTTAAACAGGCATATGTAACAGGTGTATTCATTTTCTTTGTATAGTAGGCGATTGTTCCAGCAATTGAAAAAGCCTCATCATCTGGGTGAGGGTAAACAATTAAAATATGACGTTGTGGTTGTAAATCCAAAATAGTCATCCCCCTTAATAAGAAAATGGCGTTTCGCTAATTTCAAGCGCAATAGCCAATTTTCCAGTATAATCTAGTCCAGCCATTAATAAACGGCCTAAATCATCTAATTCATAGTGTGTAATACCTTGTGCATAGACCCAACCATGCGGTAATTTTAAACCAACACGGTGGGGGGCATTGTCTACAACTTTAGCAAGCTCATAATTAATCTTAACATTACGAATAAAGGCACCTGCGTTAAAGAATTGTTCATCGTAGTGTGCTGCGTAAGAACCGTTTGTTGTCTCGAGATGAATATAAACGTCTTTGTTGGCAAAAGAATTTAATAATTCCTGCAACGTTTCTACTTGTACTTCTTGCATCCTAACACTCCTCTCGGTTATTTATACTTTTAAGTATAGTAAAAAAAATTCATAAAGGGAAATTGATTGCTTTTATGATGACAAATTAATTACTTGTGTAAAATTAATCGTCATCTATATATCTATGATCTATGTGTAAGCAATATTCTTGAAAAAATTATTGTAATGTATCAATATAAAGGATGTGAAAGCAGTTTGTCTAAAAATGGTTTCACATCTGACAAGGTATTACAACTGTAATTGCTCCCTTATTTGCATAAGTAGACAGCTTCAGCGGTTGAAGGGATTTAGAAAATGACTTCTATCTTGGTACAATAGATGACATTCCTTCAACAGGCTATGAGATGCAGCTATGAAAAGGGGAGAACAATAACCTGATGATTATTGGATAGCAAAAAACGAGATTCCCTATTATGACGGAGAGTCTCGTTTTTTTTGTAAGTCTATGTATCTGTTAGAAACGATAAAGCTTTCGTTCAATTGTATCTAAGCGATTGTTGACGCTTTGTAGCTGCTTATACATTTCTTGGATGTAAAAACTTTGATCTTGTGTTTCAGCTGTTTTACTTTGTGCTAATTCCTCCTCTTCTTGTAATGCTAATATTGTGGCGAGGGTGGATAATGAATAGCCAAAGGTTAAAACAATGGAAGCAATGACTTCTACTTTTGCGGAAGTAATGTCTCCGGCTAGTAAACCGGATTCTTCGATTAAGTCCTCTAACTTGTGTTTTTTCATCTTTTCCCCTCCCGTATATAGCTAATATATGGGATAGACAGGTTTAACGTATCTTGTCCGTTTTTTAATCTTCTAAAAAGGCATCTGGTGGATCAGATGCCTGCTGTTCTTAAATTTCAGTTACGGTTACTGGTGGGGCACCAAAGCGAGATTTTGCTCCATGCATAACAGGTCCAACGTAGTCATTAAGCGCCCAGCCATGTGTAATGGCAGCAGAAACAAATTCTTTTGCCTCAACAACGGCCTCCATCACTGAAAGACCATTTGCAAGGTTTGCCGTTACAGAAGCGGCAAATGTACAACCAGCCCCGTGATTATAAGTAGAGGCAACTTTCTCAGATTCTAATAAATAGAATTTTTCCCCATCAAAGAAAAGGTCTGTTGCTTTTTCAGTTGCTAACGCTTTACCACCTTTAATAACAACAGCTTTAGCGCCTAGTTCATGAATTTTATGGGCTGCTGCTTTCATCTCGTCAATTGTTTTAGGCGTACCTGTACCTGCTAATTGTCCAGCTTCAAAAAGATTAGGTGTTGTGACAGCCGCCAATGGTAATAGGTATTGTACCATAGCATCTGTATTACCAGGATTTAGTACTTCATCGTCCCCTTTACATATCATCACAGGATCAATCACAACCTTTGTAGTACCTGATTTGGCAATTGCTTCTCCAGCAATACGAATAATTTCCTCTGTTGAGAGCATCCCTGTTTTAATGGCATCGATGCCTGTGGAAAGGGCTGTAGCAATTTGCTGCTGTAAAAGTTCAGTTGGTAATGGCGTAACATTATGTGTCCAGCCGTTAGGGTCCATTGTAACAACAACGGTTAAAGCCACCATCCCGTATGTACCATGTTCCTGAAATGTTTTAAGGTCAGCCTGCATCCCTGCGCCACCTGATGTGTCTGAACCAGCAATCGTTAATGTCTTTTTAAGAGCCATATATAAAATCTCCTTTATAGTTAAAAATTATCCTCTAGTATAAGCTGATTCTGATTCTATAAAAATAGTCAGAATATAATATTTTTATAAGGTCAGTTTAAGCTAATGCTTGAATTCATCTTTATTTTTTTGTACCGTTGTAAGAAAAGAAGGGGGCTAAAAATATGAAGCAAATTTTCCCGAACGATTGGCAAACAATACTGGCAGAAGAGCTAGAAAAACCATACTATCAAAAACTACGTCAATTTGTTGCACATGAATATTCAACACAAACTATTTATCCACCAATGAATGATGTGATGAATGCATTTTATACAACAGCTTATCAGGATGTAAAAGTTGTTATTTTAGGACAAGATCCCTACCATGGTCCAAATCAAGCGCATGGCTTAAGTTTTTCCGTTAAGCCCGGTGTCCCTCATCCACCTAGCCTACGAAATATGTTACAAGAGCTACGGGATGATGTAGGCTGTTCAATTCCTCAGCATGGCACATTAACAAAATGGGCAGAGCAAGGGGTGATGCTCTTAAACACGGTGCTTACTGTTCGAGCAGGACAAGCTAACTCTCATAAAGAGCAGGGCTGGGAGCAATTTACGGATGCCGTTATTGATAAATTAGCAGCGAGAGAGGAACCTCTGATTTTTGTCTTGTGGGGAAGACCTGCACAACGCAAAAAGCCATTAATTCGTCAACATCCAACACCACATGTCATATTAGAAGCACCACACCCAAGTCCACTAAGTGCCCACCGTGGATTCTTTGGCAGTAAGCCATACTCAAAAATTAATGAGCAGTTAGCGGCATGGAGTAAGCAGCCGATTGATTGGTGTTTAGCTTAGATTGGCACAAATCGTTTACTTTATACATGATAGAAAGCGTGATACAGTTATGATAGAAGAAAGCGAGGGACGACGATGAAGGTAAACTGTTTCAAATGTCAGTTTTTTAAGGTAACATGGGATCCTCAAAATCCACGTTCTTGTACCGCATATGGCTTTAAAACAAAGCAGATGCCATCTGTTGTCGTTAAGCAATCCTCTGGTATGGACTGTTTGAAATTTGTACCAAAAGCAGAAAGTGGGAGAATGTAATGATTCCTTATCAAGCCGTGATCCAGCAACTTGAAAAACAATTAGCGAGTGCCAAAAATGCAGCGACTGATCAGCAAATTCGTGAGGCACTCATAGCTATACGGGCCTTATGTGATGTAGTGTTAGATTCGCCAAGTGATCCAGCACCTATTACACCACCTAAACATTTACCACAAATGCTTGTGTCAGAGACAAAGCCATCAAGCTTATACACATCAAAAATTGAAGAGGATGGCGCAAACGGTGATTCCATTTTTGATTTTTAAGCTATATAAAGGTAGGGTAACGAAAAAATGAAAAAGTTTATCGTGACAGGTGCTCTTCATGGCCTCTTAGCAGTAGCATTTGGTGCATTTGGTGCACATGCATTAAAGGAAGTTTTAGACGATTATAGTCAAGGCATTTGGGAAACAGCTGTTCAGTATCAAATGTTTCATGCTACTGGCTTATTAGTGATTGGCATATTAATGAGCTGGAAACTGTTAGGTGAAGTTAAACAATTAAATATAGCTGGTATTTTCTTTAATTTGGGCATTGTTTTCTTTTCCGGCAGCCTATATGTATTAGCGATTAGTGGCATTAAGGTGCTAGGTGCGATTACACCAATTGGTGGTGTGTTGTTTTTAGCAGGCTGGGTACTAATAATAGTAGCTGCTTTAAAGCATGCTCGGTAATCGTAGATGAAAACTCTCTTACATTGTGATGTAAGGGGGTTTTATTCTTTTTAAAAGAATTGTAGTACACTAGTATTACTTGAAATATTTCGAAAATACAAAAAGTGAGGTTACGAAGCATGGAGAAGTTATTTGCCTTGATTGATAAAAACTATGATGAGATGGTGAAGATGCGTCGTCATTTACATGAATATCCTGAATTATCCTTTGAAGAAGTAGAGACCCCTGCCTATATCGCGGCATTCCATAGAGAATTAGGTCATGAGGTGCGTGAGCATGTAGGAGGACGTGGAGTTGTGGCTGTATTACAGGGTAGAAAACCAGGGAAAACGGTAGCATTACGAGCTGATTTTGATGCTTTGGCGATACAGGAGGAAAATGATATACCCTATAAGTCAAAGGTAGCTGGAAAAATGCATGCCTGTGGACATGATGGTCATACAGCAACATTGCTAGGGTTAGCAAAGGCATTAAATGCCATGAAGGATGAAATCGCAGGAAAGATAGTGTTTATTCATCAGCATGCCGAAGAATTAGCGCCAGGGGGAGCCAAGCCAATGATAGAGGATGGCTGCTTAGATGGCGTAGATGTTATTTTTGGTACACATTTATGGGCTCCTACGCCATTAGGAGAAATTTTAGTAAGAGAAGGAGCTATTATGGCTGCTGCTGATAAAGTGGAAATTACAATTCATGGAAAGGGCGGTCATGGCGCAGAGCCCCACCATTCTATTGATGCTGTTGCTCTTGCGTCACAATTTGTAGTAAATGCACAGCAGCTTATTTCACGACGTATTGATCCTTTAAAGTCGGCTGTATTAACAATCGGTCATTTTGAGGCTATTAATCCCTTTAATGTCATTGCTGAGCGTGTTGTTTTGGCAGGGACCATCCGCACCTTTGAGGAGGAGGTACGCACACAACTAGAGCAAGAGCTAGAGGCTGTATTGCATGCCTCTTGTTTAGCATTTGGTGCAAGCTATGATTATCGTTATACACGCGGCTATCCTCCTGTCTATAATCATCCAAAGGAAACAGCATTTATAGCACAGCTCGCATCAACTGTTCCAGACGTAGAGCAAGTGAAAACATGTCCACCATTTATGGTAGGCGAAGACTTTGCTTATTATTTGGAAAAAGTACCAGGCACATTTTTTATGACGGGGGCAAAAAAGCCAGAATGGGAAACAGCATTTCCCCATCATCATGCACGCTTTGATTTTGATGAACGTGCTATGCTTATAGCTGCTAAAACGCTAGGCAAAGCGACAGTAACCTATTTAAATAATCAGGAATAATTAAAACCCTCCTACGCTTTCGGTTAGGCATAGGAGGGTTCTTTACTGTCACGGATTAAGATGGATTTTGATTAAAATAAGCCATTTCCTCATCATATTCAGCAAAGTCGAAATAAATCATAGGGAATAGAAAACGATGATTTGATTTAAGCTCACGAATAATAACATGATCTCGACCAGCAGCCTCTACTACCCCACGCACTGTTTTTGTGCTTTTGCCTTGCTCCACCGCATTTTCAAAGGAAAAATGGAAGGTAGCAGGCTTTCCACGATTCAAGCGTAAAATATTTTCTATATAGGATTCCTCACGGCCAGGTGGTCGCCCGCTAGGAATCGTTACCGGAGGAGGAGTCATTTGCTGTTGTGTTGTTGGTGTCCAATAATAAGGCATCATTAATCATCAACCTACTTTCTTTTTAAATTTGAGGACAATCTTGTTCAGTTGGCGAGAAAAAGCAATGAGATTTGAATCTGCCTGTATTCCATTGCCCGTACCATTGTGCGGGACAGTCACCTGCTGGCATAAAGAACCATAAGGAACGAGTAGCAGGATGGAATCTTTCTCCTTGAATCACCCTTTTTGCTAAGCGTATATCTTGTTCACGCGCTCGTTGATAAAAATAACTCTTTTGTGTGGCTTCAAAGCCTCCAGGACGCTGATAAACCATCTGCTCAATTGTTCGAATATCCCCGAAGTCTAAACAATCCCCTCGTACGCGATTTACACCAACATTTCCAACCATCAGCATGCCCAGCTCACCTTCGCCCTCTGCTTCGGCGCGCATAAGCCTTGCTAATAAGGCTGTTTGTGCATCATTTGTCTTAATAACAGCGATTTTCATACCTCCTCGCAGTCAGTATATGCAGGTAGGTATTGTAGACATGTTCGATTTTATGAAGAAAGCCGTTCACATTTCAAATATACTTCGCATATAGTAGTAATAACAAAAATGTACGGAAAGCTATAATTTTTATGAAAATGGGGTAAATAGAAAACAGATAGAAATAGGGGAATATGAGATCAATGAATTGCATGTGTATTCATTACATGTGAGGTGATGTCTTTATGGAAACTGGGGTTTGGTTTGGTATTTTATTAAGCGCGGTACTGGCCTTTTTGTTTGGTAATTTTTATGGACAGCCGCTTCATTGGTATCTCTTTATTTTAATTCTCGTTGTTGGTCTTTTTATTCAAACGATTATTTTGATTTTAAAAGTAAAGGATGAAAGCTCATAAGAAGGTGTCATCATAAAATGGTGGCACTTTCTTTTTTATGTATCCGTATATAAATAATGTATCAAGCCATACTAAAGTTAAATTATGTATGAAGGAGCATCACAATGCGTTTTTTTAGTATGGTTATAGCAATTATTATTAGCGCGTTTTTGGCAGTTGGGATAGCCGAATACTATCATCAGCCATATGATTGGTATTTAATTTTTCTAATGATGCTGTTTGGATTTTTTGTTCATGTTATTATTTTGATATTGGAAACTGAAAATAGTGAGGAAAATGAATACTAAAAATGCGAGTCCACCGAGGGGCTCGCATTTTATTTTGAGTATTAAACTGTTAAGAATTTAACCAATTTATCATTATCAAGTAGGTTGCCGACGAAGAATTCACCAAACTCACCATAGCGAGCGGAAACCTCATCAAAGCGCATTTCATATACTAGTTTTTTGAACTGTAGCACATCATCAGCAAATAATGTTACGCCCCATTCATGGTCATCAAAACCAACAGAGCCAGTGATAATTTGCTTTACTTTACCAGCATAGCCGCGACCAATCATTCCATGAGAACGCATTAATGATTTACGCTCATCCATTGATAGCATGTACCAGTTATCGTTCCCCTGACGGCGTTTATCCATTGGATAGAAGCATACATATTTAGCACGTGGAAGCTCTGGATATAGACGCGCACGTACATGTGGGTTTTGGTATGGATCTTCATTTGATTCGCCTGCTAAATAGTTGGAAAGCTCGACAACAGATACATAAGAGTATGTAGGAATTGTAAAATCAGCAATAGCCAATTTATTGAATTCTGCTTCTAGCTCTTGTAGCTCATCCATTGTTTCACGCAATGTCATAATCATAAAGTCAGCTTTTTGACCAACGATTGCATAAAAAGCATGAGCACCTGTTTTAGCGATGTCTGCTTCGTTCAATTTTTCTAAATAAGTAATAAATTCCTCAACTGCTGCTTGACGTTCCTCTGCAGAAACAAGTTTCCAAGAAGCCCAGTCGATTGAGCGGAAATCATGTAAAGCGTACCAACCATCTAACGTAATTGCTGCTTCATTCATTATTGAAAACACTCCTTTATAAGTGAATATCATTCAAAAATTAGTTTATCATAGTTTGGACAAAATCCCTAAGTTCATGACTGTATTTCACGAATTTGACATCAACTAGAGATGTTGTATGCTAAAGAGAAGAGATACGGTTAGAGGAGTACCTATTATGAAAAGTATTTTACAGCAGCCAATTTGGCGTTACTATGATCAATCCATCAGTGCAAAACAAAGATCACCATTAGAGTCCTTTGCCACTGATGATACATTATGCCAATTAGTTGGACAATTAACATCACCACCAACCATCCGTACATGGGTTCATGAGGCATCTGTTGTACTAGGTATTCAAGATCATCGTTTGCCTTACGTGCAGCGGGGAATGGATTTGTTAGAATCCAAAGGCTATCATCCGATTGTTCGTAATTCGGGTGGTTTAGCTGTTGTACTGGATAAGGGAGTACTTAATATTTCTATTGTATTATCAGAGCAAGTAGAGGCACTTAGTATCAACGATGGCTATGATGTGATGGTGGAGCTTATTAAACAACTATTTCCAGAAGTAGCTGATAAAATTGAAGCCTATGAAATTGTCGGTTCCTATTGTCCAGGCTCTTATGATTTAAGTATTGAAGGAAAAAAGTTTGCAGGGATTTCACAAAGACGCTTGCGTCAAGGGGTTGCTGTGCAAATTTATTTATGTATTGAAGGAAGCGGCTCGCAGCGGGCAGCATTGATTCGCGATTTTTACCAAGAAAGTTTACAAGGAGAGCCAACGAAATTTGTATATCCTCAAATTGTACCAGAAGTGATGGCCTCTCTAGCAGAGCTTGTGCAACCAGAGTTAACTGTAGAAGCTGTTGTTATTCGTTTGCAGCAGCTACTTCATCATTTAGCTGATGAAGTACATCCACAATCCTTTCATGAGGAAGAACTAACATTGTATGGCTTTTATTTACAACGTGTTTTTGAGCGTAATGCCAAAATGCTGGAGAGAAAGTAAGAGAACAAAGAAAAGCGAGTATTGCTGCTGCTACGCTTTCGCAATAGAAAAGGCGGTGCTGCTAATTTAGCGCATCGCCGTTTTCTGGTTGATAAATAGAACTACTTGTGACAAGGTTACCGTTTTTCTCCATTTTGAAAACAGGTGCAACTCGTTCTTCCTCTTCATCTAGTGTCACAAGTCGTCTCGCTCGATTCATAATTTGTACAAATTGCTCGTAATCTTTACGGATTGCTCGATTTTCTTCTTCTAGTTTGGCAATGGTTTTTTCTAGTTTTTTATTTTTCTCAGATGTAACATGTACAAGCTGTCTCCATTTTGAAGATTCATTGCCTACTTCACCAGAATGCTGTAAACGTAATAAATAGGCTATCACAATATCAAGTGAAAGTGCTGAAAGAGGAATAGATTTGCCCTCAGCCGCGCTGCTATTGACAGTAAACATATTTGAAGCACGACGTCTTGTTGGCGTGCCCAATACTCGCATTCTCTCTTTTCTTTCTTTTTTAGCCTGTGCTAATTGCTCCTCGTACTCTTTGCGAACAACAGCATTCCAACGAAAGCCACATGCTGCCGCTGTACGATTTAATGCATCACCAGCTTCTTCAAAGGCATTTAACTGTGTACTACCCTCTGTGACATGTCGGATCACCGCCTCTGCCAATAATTCATCGTTTTCTTTTAACCAAGCATCTTGTCTTACTTTACTCATCATAAAATCCTCCCACCTTTATTTGGAACTTGTTTTGTAAGATTAGCATGACCAATCTTTTAACCTTTTATTCATCTATGTAGAAGGAATTATGCTTGAATAGAAGGGGAAAAGTACGATACAATACCCGAAGTGGGTTTGTACGTATGCTACATACTTAAATATGTGAAGGTCATACGTTCAATAGAGCGATTTTTTGTTTGATAAAATACTATATAGAAAGGGTTGTTGACAAAATGGCAAACGAGTTTAAAGTTTGCGATGAATGTCAGGCCGTTAACCTCAAAACGTTAATTCCAAAATTAAAGGAAATCGATCCTGATGCAACCATCGAAATTGGCTGTCATTCTTACTGTGGCCCAGGACGTAAAAAAACATTTACCTTTGTAAATAGCCGCCCTGTTGCTGCTTTAACAGAAGATGAACTAATGGAAAAGGTTTTAGCAAAATTGAAAAAATAAGCAAGCACAATGCTATTTCTATTGAATAGGGGTAGCCTTGTGTTTTTTTCTGTCAGAAATTATGAATATTAGACCAATAGATGGCGAGCAAAACTAAAAAAATAACTAAAATAGGTTGTTAGTATCTATAGAAAATGTTTAATAAGTATGCTAGTCCTAGGTTTATCGCATATAATAGAACTATAACAAAATGGGGGTGCTGTACAGATGACACATTATGCAAATGCTAAATTGCAAGAAGAGAAGGTATTTAAAGACCCTGTTCATCGATATGTGCATGTACGGGATCAAGTAATATGGGATTTGGTAGGGACAAGAGAATTTCAGCGTCTACGTCGAATTCGTCAGCTTGGCACAACTTTTCTAGTCTTCCATGGAGCTGAGCATAGCCGCTTTAGTCATTCTCTAGGTGTTTATGAAATTGTCCGCCGCATTGTAGATGATATTTTTGCTGGTCGTTCTGAATGGGATGAAAATGAGCGTCTACTAGTGCTTTGTGCAGCCCTATTACACGATTTAGGCCATGGACCATTCTCACATGCCTTCGAAAATGTTTTTGAGCTTGACCATGAGTACTATACAAGGCAAATTTTATTGGGAGAGACGGAGGTAAATGCTGTATTAAAAAAAGTGGCAGCTGATTTTCCAGAAAAAGTTTCGCAAGTAGTTGAAAAAACATATCCAAATAAGCAGGTTGTTAGTTTAATATCAAGTCAAATTGATGCAGATCGTATGGACTACTTACAGCGTGATGCTTATTTTACAGGTGTTAGCTACGGTCACTTTGATATGGAGCGAATTTTAAGAGTAATGCGCCCCCGCAAAAATCAAGTTGTGATTAAGGCAACAGGCATGCATGCGGTAGAGGATTATATTATGAGCCGCTATCAAATGTATTTACAAATTTATTTTCATCCAGTATCGCGAAGTGCAGAGGTTATTTTAAATAACATTTTAAAGCGTGTTAAGCAGCTAAGCTTGACAGGCTATACCTTTAAGCATGAACCGACCCACTTCCAAGCATTTTTCCATAATACGATTACATTAGAGGATTATCTTGCGCTAGATGAGAGTATTTTGTTTACATATTTTCAATTATGGATGCAAGAGGAGGATGTAATTCTAAGCGATTTAAGTCGTCGCTTTGTCAACCGTAAGCTATTCCAGTACATTGACTTAGACCCTGGTGTAGAGCTAAAAAAATATCAACAATTACAGGAGCTTTTCAGACAGGCCGAGTTAAATCCAGATTACTACCTAGTACACGATACAACAGCAGATCTCCCGTATGATTTTTATAGACCTGGTGAGGAAGAAGTACGTGTGCCGATATTTTTAGAAATGAAAAATGGTGAGCTGCGTGAGCTGTCACGAGAATCGATTATCGTTGATTCGATTTCAGGCCGTATGAAGCGTGACCATAAGATTTATTTTCCTTTAGATTTTTTAGAGGATCATTCAACACATGCCGCAATCAAGCAACAAATTTTAATGTTGTTAACAAAAGACGGAAAATAATAGATGAATTTTAAAGTTTATTGAGTAAAAAATTTAAAAGATGAGTCATGGTGAGGCAGTAAACACGTTCAAAATGAACGATTGTTTACTGCCTTTTTCTATGTAGCTTGAGTAATTGAATGGTAAAAAATAGGATGTTTAGAAATTGTTCAGGTCTTTTCGCTATAATGAGAGACAAAATTTAAAAGGTGGTGAGGATGGGGATTTAATTTGGTGCAAAAGTAATGTTATTTTTTGTTTTTGTGAGAAAAGTCTTATGTATTTTAGTCTTTATTACCTAATGTAGAAAGCTGGTTGACTTATTTAAGCCATAATGACAACTGAATAAAGGGGGATTAGTGGTGATAGGCAATTTTGGTAATAAGGAAAAGAGCATAGTGGCTATTACTCACACAAACAGTATCAAGTATCTCTAATTTTAGTAAAGGAGAGAAATATGAAGAAATTTAATTTAGCAATTATTATATTGCTACTTGTATTTCAAACAATCTTATCCCCACTTTCAGTGCTTGCAGCAGAGGGTGATCCAATCCTGCCAGTAGAAAATACGGATACTGGGGATACAGGTAGCGATCCTGGTGATGAGGCTCAACCAACTAATGAAGCCGAACCAGCAGGAACAGAGACAGGAGATAGTTCTGAAACAGAGGCAACAGAACCATCGCCACCAATAGATGAAGAGGCAGGAAATGATTCTGAACCAGTTGTATCAGACGAAGAAGGTGCTACTGATACTGAAGAAGGTACAGATGCCGAAACAGATGAGGTAACGGCTCCAGAGGAAGAACAACAGCAGCTTGATGATCCAATACTGCCATTAATGGAGCTATTTGCTGCTCCTGCGGATAGTATGCAAGGTGAAGTAAGCATGTCATTTGTGAATTTGATCCTTAATGGCACACCAATTACAAATGCTACTGATTTAGCAAACTATTCAGGACCAAAACCTAAAAAAGGTGACATGGTAACTTTAAATTATAGCTTTGCTGTAAATCCAACAAAAGATTATGGAGTAGGCTCTACATTTACATTCCAATTGCCTGAGAATATGATAGCAGAATTCACACCAGGCTCTTTTAGTATTCCAACACAAACAACGCCATATGCGAGCTATTCTACAACATATGACAGTGGAACAAAGACAGTAACAGTTATCCTAGATAGTGAGATTGAAGAGGCGCAAGTTGGGAATATTACTTTCACTTTCCAAGCTAGATTTGGTAATTTTGCTAGTGAAGATGAGCTTGAGCAAACACTTCTTATTCCGATCGAAGGTGGCACAGACATTTCGCTATCATTTGAATTTGCACCAACAGGGAATCAAGGTAACTTACTGACGAAAAGTGCTGGAGCTATTACTCGTAATGCAAGTGGTATAGTAACAATTCCGTGGACAGTTTGGGTAAATACAGGTGGACAAAAACTAACTGGGGCAAGTTTAAATGATACACCGGATGCTAAACATGCATTAACAGGAAATATTACAGTCGAGCGCTATAAAGTAGGCTTAAATGGCTTTAATCCAAGTAGCCCTGGTGCACCTGATGCTATAGATAATACAGCGACTACATTTCCTATTAACTTAACTGATGGGCACTATGCATACAAAGTGACATACAATACGGTCGTAACAGCTGATCCAGCATCATCATCGGAGAGCTATACAAATACAGCTCGCTTGACAGGAGCAGGTATTCCAGCAAATACGACAGCGAATGGTACTCAAAGTGTGCAGTATGGACCTAGCTTAGATAAAGGAAGAACTGGCGATAAATATAAATCGACATGGACAATTAAGTACAATTGGCTTGGTCAAAAGATTCCAGCAGATCAAGCAACACTAACAGATGTATTAACAGGTCAACATTCAACAACTGGGAAGCATAAAATTGACTACACAAGCTTTCAAGTATACCGTGTGACATTATCGAATGATGGTCAAACTGAACAATCTTCTATACTTTTAGCTAAAGGGGCAGACTATACTTTAACAGAAAATGCTTATGATTTTGAAATAGACTTTGACCGTCCATCCAACACTACAGGGCCAAATGGTGAAGTGACATCAGCATTTAAAATTGTTTATGATACAGAGCTAGAAGATGAATTTGTAACAGATGCGAATCAAGGTAGAGTTACAAATACTGTAACAAGAGCAGATGGTGAATCAGATGACGCTT
This sequence comes from Lysinibacillus sp. FSL H8-0500, assembly GCF_038051955.1. Classification (NCBI taxonomy): domain Bacteria; kingdom Bacillati; phylum Bacillota; class Bacilli; order Caryophanales; family Bacillaceae; genus Lysinibacillus; species Lysinibacillus sp. FSL H8-0500. The sequence continues at coordinate 671,029 of NZ_CP150292.1, forward strand.
ATATCGATCTTACACCAAATATTTTCATTAAATCAGGTGGTACACATGGTACAGGTGGTACAACAGGTATAATTGATTATGTAAACAAGACAATTGAGTGGACATTAACAATTGATGCTGAAAAAGAGTTACGCAACTTTGTTATTGAAGATGATTTTACAACGAGCAATAAAGTAGGAGATACATTAAAACATACATTGACACAATGGAGTGGTAGTGATCCTGATTTTTATAAGGTCACAGGTATAGCTGCGTCAGCTTATACAATTACAAATAAAGTTGGGGGTGCTCCAGTAGCAGGTGATGAAGGTTTTAAAGTAGAATTTACAAATTCTATTCCGGCAGGTAACACAGTCACTATTCGATATAAAACAAAGTTTGATATTAAGCCAAATGGTGGTGTAGCTACTTCTTATATCAATACAGCAAATGCTACTTGGGATGGTCTATCAAGTAATGACAACAGAGCCTTAAATAGAACACGTAACTACCAACCTGACCCAACTTCTCCAACAAATAATAATGGTTATAAAAATGTAAATGTAAACAACAATACACAAGAATTTGCTTGGCGTGTAGGTATTAATATTAATAAACAAGATATTGATGGAGCCACATTGACAGACATATTAGGTCCAGGTCACTATATTCCTGTTCCTGATGGTGAAACATTAAAAGAACAAATCACGATAACTAGATTAAATCTAACATCAGAAGCTGGTACAACAATTGGTCAGCCACAATTAGATTCATCTAAATGGTCAATTGCAGAAACATTGACAGGTGAGCAAGTAACAGGCTTTGTAATTACATTCACAGGACTGGATTCTAATGAAAATAACGAAGCATATTTAATTGAGTACAAAACAAAAGATGCTGATGATATTTATGGTCAAAGCGGTGGCAATCCACGTCAATATACAAATAGTGCAGAGCTAGCTACACCACATAATGGTGATTACCCGTATAATGCAACAGCAACAATTAGTAATCGTGCAAATGAGTTAATTACAAAATCAGCAAACGTAGTTCCAGCTGACGATATTATTAACTGGACAGTAACAATTAATGCTTCTAACTCACAATTAGGAAATATAACATTAACAGATAAACCTTCTGCTAATCAAAAAGTATTAACAAATACATTTAATAAGCAGGAAATCAAGTTAAATGCAAGTGGAACTTCACAAAATGTAGGAGGTCTTATCCCGATTGCCGCAGAGGACATTGTTTTAAATCCAGATGGTAGCTTTAGCCTTGATTTAGGAGAGCTTAATGGCAAAGGCTATATTGTGACGTACTCTACATTCTTTATGGGTGATGGTAACACTGGAGAAACAGTAACCAATGAAGCTTCTATTGGCTATGCAGGCGCTTCAGTAGCAGGCACAACTGATTCAAATCATGGCTCTGGATTCTTCCAATACAGTGTATCAGAGACAGGTGCAGAAGCTACTAAAGGTACAGTGCGACTGAACAAGTTTAAAGTAAATCCTTTAACTGGGGTTCGTGAAGTATTCGAAGGCGTAAAATTTGAATTATGGAATAAGACCAATACAATTAAACTTGACGAAGGTATAACAGATGTTAATGGTATTGTAGAGTTTGAACAAGTACGTTACGGTAAATATACTTTAAGAGAAGTGACACCAACGGGTTACGAAAATGTTAGTGCTTTTGAAGTAACAATGAAAGCAGAATTTGATATTTTAGTTGGCGGAAACCCGTATGTTGTTGAAAACATTGAACAAGTTGATTTAACAAATGCATGTCCAAAATTCACAATTACTGTGAATGATGCAAATGGAGACCCACTTGATGGTAAAGATATCACGCTATTTGACAGTAATGGTGAGGAAGTAGCGGCAGGTACAACATCGAATGGACAGTTCAGAGTAAAACGTCCTGGCACAGGTGGTTTAGAAACAGCAGTGCCGGCAGGATTATACACTGTTGAAGTAAAAGATGGAACAGATGTTATTACTTTAGAAAATGCTGAGATTACTGTGAAATATGGAAATGGCGAATGTCAAGCAGAGGTACAGCAAGCAAATGCATGTCCAGAATTTACAATCACAATCAACGATGATAATAATAATCCGCGTGCAAACGTAACGGTTACGTTAAAGGATTCAAGCAATGCTACAGTTGCTACTGAAACAACAGGTAATGATGGCAAATTCACCTTACCATCGACAACGCCAGCAGGTACGTATAAGGTGTACGAGGGTAACCAATATTTAGGTACAGTGACAATTGATTATACAAATGGTTGTGAAGCTGCACTAACAGTAGCCAGAGCTTGTGAAACATTTACATTAATGATTAATGATGTAGATGGTAAACCACGAGCAAACATAGATATTGAGATTGTTGATAAACAAGATCCAGCTAAAACGTTCACAGGTACAACAAATGCAAACGGAGTGGTTGTATTCGATAACCTTCCAGCTACAGGTCTTCCGCCAGCTGATTATCTAGTGTATGAAGATGGAGTGGCTGAGCCGATTGATGAATTCGCAGTTGATATTAACTGTGAGCACACAGTCCAACCAGCACCAGCATGTTCAGCATTTACGTTAACGGTGAAAGATGAGGACGGTATTTTACCAGCAGGAACAGAAGTAACAATTACGAATCCAGTAACAGGTGATTCATTTACAAGAACTGTTGGCGAAAATGGTGAAGTAACATTCCCATCTGCAACAACACCAGCAGGACAATATGCAGTCACTATTACGGAAACTGGCAAATCGCTTGGTACATTTAACTTAACGTATACAAACGGCTGTACGGAGGAAGTTGAACTCCCTCGTGCATGTACGATCTTTACAATCACAGTAAAAGATTCAGATGGTAGCTTAAAAGAAAATACACAAGTCATCATCGAAGATAGTACTGGTAATGTTGTAACAACAGCTACTGGTCAAACAGATGGGAATGGTGAGATTCAATTACCAGCAAATCAAGCACCAGGTATGTACACAGTGTATGAGGTGACAGACAACGGTGCAAAAGGTGATAGAATTGGGGAAGTGAAAGTCACTTATACAGCTGGCTGTAAGGGTGAGGTTCAGAAAAATGCTTGTCCAAATTATACGTTAACGGTTAATGATTATAACTTACAACCAGTTGGCGCAAATGTGAAAGTAACGATTCAAAATCAAGCTGGGGAAGTAGTTGCATCTGGTATAACAAATACAGAAGGTAAGATTGTATTTGAAGATAAGACGAAGCTTCAGCAAGGGCAAATTTATGCAGTGTATAATGAGGCAGGTAGTAAATTAGGTGATATTACAGTAAGCTACGTGGATAATATTTGTGGAGCAACAGTCCAGATTCCATATAACGCTTGCCCAATCTTCACACTAACAATCCAAGATCTATATGGCCGTAATCGTCCGAATGTAGAATTTACGATTAAAGATTTAAGTAATAACACTATTGCTACTGGTCGAACAAATGAGCATGGTGTTGGAACAATTCCTTATACGGTTGGTTCTGGTACGTATCGTGTGTATGAAGGAAGCAGTTTGATTGATACAATTATTGTCACGGATGCATGTTCGGCATTGGCTAAACCATCTTATACAGGTGGAGGCGGTGGCTCGATACCACCTAACCCAGTAGATCCAACTAATCCGGATCCAAATAACCCAGATCCGAACAAACCAGATCCAAATCAACCAGTGGATCCGGATAACCCAGATCCAAACAAGCCAGATCCAAATAAACCAGTGGATCCGGATAACCCAGATCCAAACAAGCCAGATCCGAACAAACCATTGGATCCGAATAATCCAGATCCAAACAAGCCAGATCCGAATAACCCAAATCCAAATAATCCAGATCCAAATCAACCGGTGGATCCAAGCAACCCAGGTCCAAATAACTCAGTGAATCCAACTAATCCAACACCAGGACCAAGTAATCCATCAGCTTCTGGTAATGGGGATGTGGCTGCACAAGATGTTATTAATCAAGGGAAGCAATTACCATCTTATAATCCATCTAATGCAACAAGAGATACATTAGAGGCTTATCAGAATTTCCTTAACAATTATAATAAGCTATCAAAAGAAGAGCAGGCTCTCGTAGCTCAAGCAATTGATATTGACCAAATCAAAGCGGATGCAAAACGCTTAGAAGCATTGCTAAGAGCACAGGGTAAATTACCACAAACAGATGGAGCCAACCAAACAGCTCTTGTCTTTGTTGGTCTACTGCTTGTAATTGGCGCTGTATTGTTAATGCGTCGTCGTCACACAGAGTCATAACATCAATGATAAAAAGCGCCTCCAATTTGGATGGCGCTTTTTATTATGGCTGAAAGATATCCTGTGCATTTTCTAAAGGGAAGCTTTGCACAAAGTTTGCTTGTATTGCTAGGCGTTTTGAACCTTTCTCTGCACAAGTAATCAGTGTTAGTAATGTTTGGTCAGGAATATCGTTAAGAATATAAATATCAGTCGCAGCAATTATTTTTTTGGTTGCTAATTGATACTCATAAACATCAGTCATATCTGTGACATAGATACGATCGCCTACCTGTGCTTTATAGAGAGGGCTAAATAGAATGTCTTTATTCTCGAAATAATGACCTGCCAGTGCGTAGTTCCCTTGCCCAAGCTGTTGATCAGGCTTCATTGTGCCAGCTCCAGCAGCCAGTACAGCATTGCCCACGCCCTTTAAAATAGGAAGCTGCATCTCTACGTTTGGTACGATAATACTGCCTATTACAGGCATATTGCTCGCCTTGACCTGCGCTTGGAGTACTTCTGCGATGGACAGTGATTGTACATCGTCAAACTCAAAATCTGCCTGCGCCTCATTGTTTTTTTCAATAGCTGCTGCACTATAATCGATTGTGCTTAATCGATCACTTAAACGGTCAATAATCGCATTTTGGATGGGATTAATAAAAATAAGTAATAGACCAATAATCAGTATTACCATAAGTAAGATTCGTTTAAAGAGCTTCAATCTATCGATCACATCCTGACATTGAAATAACAAATTGCCCTATAAAAAGGGGTAGAGTGCGATTGCTCTACCCATGCTTCTATTATTTATCGCTAAAACGCACGCCTGCAACGCCGTAATGGTTTTTAGACATTTCTTCGATAAAAACGACGATATTTTCTTCGGGTGCATTGACTGTACGAGAAACGGCTTCTGTTACCTCTTTTACAAGTGCACGTTTTTGTTCCTCTGTACGACCTTCAAGCATTTTCACTGTTACGTATGGCATAATGTTGCCTCCTTTAAAGAATAATGTTGTATAGTTAGTTTATAAGAAAGTATAAACTTCTTACTTGCATGTAGGCATTTCCGCTATCACTTTTTAGCGTTCATATGCTTTCCTTTATAATAGCAGAATGGAGGATATTTAAGTATGACAAATGAAGAAAAACCAAAACAAAAAATGGGCTTTACCATTATTAAAAATGATCCAACAGACGGACATAAGGGGTTTGGCATTGGCTCCCTTTCATTAGAGAACGTATCACCAGTGATCATTGATGTAGAGGAGGGAACAGCCTCTGTTGAAATTGGAGCAATGCATGCACGTAGTGATGTTGAACGCGGCATTAAATTTACAACAAATCGCGCTGATTCAGAGGGTGGTAAATCCTATTGGCTCGTATGGGTCACAATTGACCATAAAGAGGATGGGCCCTACTATGCAGGCGTCACAGCTTGTGAAATGGTTGTGAACCGTGAGAAACGCCGTGGCTATAAAATTTTAGCTGACCATGTCAATAAAATGGATAAATCAATGAAGCGTCATATTATCGTAGAACATATGGATGCACCGTCTAAAAAGGTGTTAGCTAGTTTTTTAAAGGAGCTTAATCCGGAGCTATGGGAGCGCAGTGCAGCGCAATTACGTCAAGACTTATTTGTCGAATAGTGACTTAATGATTGAACAATCTGTGACATTTTGCAATCGCTTTCGATATTAGGTTGAAAGTGGGTTTGAAACAAAGTACACTTGAAACAGAGCTTACATTTTAGTAAGCTAGGACACTTGGTATTGCGAATGTGATGAGCGCTATGCGGCATTTGAACAACCCAAACCCAAGCCAAATGCCCCATGATGCTCATACTTCGCGTACCATAAAAAGAAAAGCTTTCTGTTCCCACGGACACGTCTCCGGGGAAGAGAAAGCTTTTCTTATTTTTCGTCTATTTGTTACTTTGTCGAGAGTTTTCATCATATAGAACGTGTGACGATCAAAAAAGGTTTCCATTATTATTGTTTATTTTTTTCATCGTCTTTAAAAATCGAGAAGGGCAGCATATTCCAAAATTCACCCCATGTATTGCTGTCAAGAATATCAAAGTTTGTGCATTTTTCAGTTGGTACATTTTTTTCCTCTAAATAGACAAGGCGTTGTTTAGGGCAAGCATCTGTTGCAAGTTTACCTGTTTCAATGTCAATGACAACACCTTTTACACCTTTAGGTTTTTTGAAATCTTCATTTTTTGTGCCCTTGTTCACAGTTTCCATAAAATCAATCCATATTTGCTTTGTTGCAGCAGTATCTTCTTTTGCTGTAAGGTTTTTGCCTTGATCATAACCATTCCAGACACCAGCAGTTAGCCTTGGTGTATAACCGACTAGCCATTGGTCACTGTTCGTAGAGCCTGATTTAGCTGCATATGTGTGTGTCATACGTGAGCGAATACTAATCCCTGTGGCAGGTGAATAATCACTGAAAACAGGATCGAAAATACCTGTCATCATTTCTGTTAAAATAAAGGCATTTTCTTTAGAAATAGCAGTTTTTTGGTTTTTCGTAATATCTTTATTTTCATAAATCATATCACCATGAGCATTTTTAATGGACACAATTGTTGTTGGAGTGGTTTGCTGTCCCTGTGATGCTAAAATATTATAGGCATTTGTCATTTCATATAAAGTGGTTTCAACCGTTCCTAATGCAATGGATAAATTATCTTTAGCACCAATCCCTATATTAAAACGATTAGCCATTTCATGAAATTCCTTAAAGCCAATATCCTCTAATGTTTTTACAGCATAAATATTATCAGAAATCGCAATGGCCTGTGCCATCGACATATCATGATCTGCAAATTGTCCATTAACGTTTTTAGGCGCATACGTTCCTCTGCCATTATCATACGTAAAGGTTGTTTCACCAACATCTAAAAACGTAAGTGGTGTATAGCCATTTTCTAAGGCGGCTGCGTATAAAATTGGCTTAATAGTAGAGCCTGGCTGACGTTTCGCCTGTGTAACTCGGTTAAAGGAGCTGACCGCATAATCACGACCACCAACTAAAGCAGTCACTGCGCCTGTTTTGGATTCCATACTGACGAACGCTGTCTGTAAATCATTCGCAGGCATATTTTTCGTAATGGCTTCTTCTGCTGCTTTTTGATGTGCCACATTGAGTGTTGTTTGGATCGTCCAGCCGCCCTCACTAATATCAAGGTTTTTGGATTTTAAAATTTCACTCGCCTCTTGCCAAGCTACGTCAAGGAAGTAAGGAGCAACCGACTTTGTTGCCACCCAGCTATCATTTTTCAAAACAAGCTGCTCATTTTTTGCACGTGCTTGTTCTTCCTGTGTAATGGCCCCTTGATCAGCCATTAGCTTTAAAATAACATGCTGGCGATTTGTTGCTTTTTCCAAATTAGCAATCGGTGAATAAATGCTTGGTCCTTTTGGTACGCCAGTTAACATTGCAGCCTCAGCCAGCGTTAAATCACTCGCTGATTTTCCAAAGAAGAATCGACTCGCAGCCTCTACGCCATACATGCCATGCCCATAATAAACCGTGTTTAAATAGCCCTCTAATATTTCATCTTTATCATAAAAGACTTCTAATCTATAAGCATACAGTGCTTCATTTAATTTACGTGTCCATGACTTTTCATGGGAAAGATATAGATTTCGTGCATATTGTTGGGTAATTGTACTTGCGCCCTGTACTTTACTGCCAGCCTTAAGATCCACCAAAATAGCACCAGCAATTCGTGAATAATCAAAGCCATTATGCGTATAAAAATCTTTATCCTCAACAGCAACGACTGCTTCCTTTAGATAGGGTGACATTTCATCGAGACTAACCCAATAGCGTCGTTGATTGGTAAAGTGATCTCCGATTTGGTTCTCATTTTCATCTAAGAAAATGGAGGCTTTCGGTACGGTTAAAGGCGGCGCACCAGCCACTTGAACATAGATGCGTAGTGCGACAATGGCTACGATCATGGCAGATGCAAAGGCCACAAAAAAAGTAAGGGTTTTACGTGTACGCTTTACACGCTTTTGCTTGCGATGATAGCTTTTTCGTTTCATCCGACTTCACCTCGTTTTCTTACAACTTCAAACTTAGCGTTAGTATGTGTCTGAACATTTATCTTTAATCGAAATTTTGGCTAAAAACTATTGCACTTTATACAAAAACATCTATACTTTTTTTGTACTACTTGAAATACTAGCATTCGACATCACCAGCATACTTTGTAGATTTTAATCGAAATTTGTTAGATGTTCCAATAATGTATACGAGGATAAAAGGATACAGGTTTCATTACAATCCTGTAAGCCATAATAGAAGAAATGAAAAACATGATTTTAACGATAATGGAGGCATACTAATGAGATTTGATGAAGCATATTCAGGAAATGTTTTTATAAAAAGTCATCCTACCTATGAGGATGCACAGGCAGTTATTTATGGCATGCCAATGGATTGGACAGTAAGCTATCGTCCAGGGTCACGCTTTGGTCCACAGCGTATTCGTGAAGTATCGATTGGTCTCGAAGAATACAGTCCATATTTAGACCGGGAGCTTGAGGAAGTAAAGTATTTTGATGCAGGCGATATTCCACTGCCATTTGGTAATGCACAGCGTTCATTAGATGAAATTGAAAAATTTATTGAGCAATTATTAGCAGATGGCAAAATCCCTGTTGGCATGGGTGGGGAGCATTTAGTGTCGTGGCCTGTTATGAAGGCTGTCTCCGCTAAGTATGATGATTTAGCCATTATTCATTTTGATGCACATACAGATTTACGTGTGGAATATGAGGGTGAGCCACTTTCGCATTCAACGCCAATTCGTAAAATTGCTGAACATATTGGACCAAAAAATGTTTATTCATTCGGTATTCGTTCAGGCATGAAAGAAGAATTCGAATGGGCGAAGGAAAATGGCATGCATATTTCAAAATTCGAAGTGTTAGAGCCATTAAAAGAAGTGCTACCATCATTGGCTGGACGCAATGTCTATGTAACTATTGATATTGACGTGCTAGATCCAGCCCATGCACCAGGCACGGGCACAGTAGATTGCGGGGGCATTACATCAAAAGAGCTACTAGCTTCAATTCACGCTATTGCAGCAAGTGGTGTAAACGTTGTAGGCTTTGACCTAGTAGAAGTAGCACCCATCTATGACTCCTCCGAAATGACAGCAAACACAGCAAGTAAATTGTTAAGAGAAATGATTTTAGGCTGGGTAAAATAAAATATTTTATAGTGTGAGGCTAAAATAGGTTTTCGTAATGGACGAGACCGATTTTAGCCTCATTGCTTTTAAGATTCAGAAATAATAGCAACTTTAGTCTATAAATTTATTGACAGAGATAGGGAAATGTCGATATATTATGGGTAACATATGTTACCTATTAGAGGAGGAAAAAATCATTTGGCACCAAAAGAACGTTTTACAGAGGAAATTTTATTAGATTGTGCCTTTGAAATGGTTAAAAAGAATGGGATTGATAGTGTTAATGCAAGGGATTTAGCAAAAGAGCTGGGCTGTTCGACAAAGCCTATATTCCGAGTATTCGCGAGTATGGATGATTTAAAGTATGCAATCTATGAAAGGGCTAGCAATCTTTATAATGAAAGAATGTTTCAGGGCTTACATGAAAGTTCTTTTTTAGGAATGGGGTTGGCTTATATTAACTTTGCACGCGAAGAAAAGAAGCTATTTGAGCTATTATTTCTATCCAATAAATATAAAATCTCCAGCTTTTCAGATTTACTCAATGATGTAGAAAATCAAGGGATTATAGCAATAATTTCTAAATTAACAGGATTAACTCAAACTTCTGCTAAAACTCTATTTATAGATATATGGCTAACTACACACGGTATTGCAACAATGTGTGCGACGAATACTTGTGATTTAGATAGTTCGGAAATTGAGAGCATTTTAAAAGACGTTTTTGAAGGCGTTAAACAAAAACTACTGAATGGAGAAAATACATGAAAATAAAAAATTCACCTATTTTTTTATCTATACTATTTACTATACTTGCTCTTGTTTTTCCTACAATAGCTGGTGCAATAATAGCTATCAAAAGTATAAGTAGCTTAAGCACAATCTATTTGATTCAATTTGCAGCTTTTACATGTGGTATTCTAATTACTCTCTGGATTATGAAAAAAAGCAAATTTTCTTTACAAGATTTCGGTTTTAGAAAATTTAAAGCAGAGACATGGCTGGTCATTATCGTTGTTTTTGAGTTGATGGCTTTCTTTAATGGTATTACATTAAAAGATGGTTTTTCTGTACTTACTTTGCTTCTATTAGTTATTGCCGTTGGTATTTGTGAAGAGCTGATTTTCCGAGGCTTAGTTTTCAAATATTTATCAGCAAAAGGGCTTAAAGTGGCTATTTTAGGCTCCTCAATTTTGTTTGGTTTTGGTCATCTTGCAAATTTACTTTCCGGTGCTAATTTTTTTATGACATTATTACAAATAGCTTTTGCATTCCTCTTTGGGTTAGTTTGTGCAGAAATTGTCGCAAAGACAAAAAGTATTATTTTCCCGATTATTTGGCACGCTTCGCATGATTTTATTGCATTCTTGACTGATAGTGAGCCGAATGTTCTCTCTGTTTCTATGTATGTCTTGCATTGTTTATTGTTAATTGGTCTCGCAATTTATTTCTGGCGAGCATTGTTTCCTAAGAAAGAAACAACAGAATTAATGAAATTAAACAATGAAAAACCTGAGATTAATGTTTAACAAAAAAGAAGGAAGACACCTTAGATTTTTATTACGAATAACATCAAAGGCGTTTACTCATTAATTTGAGCAGATGCTTTTTTAGTTCTCATTTAAAGATGAACTAACTTATGTTTTACAGTATGAATTGCAATATATAGGTAATTTGTGGAGATGGAAATATTACTTGGGTACACTTGACTTCTATCTTGAAAAAATATCAGTATTCATCCTATAATAAAAAGGTTATAGGAAAAACAATATAAGGGAGCATCCATAATGGCGAATGAGGTAAGATCACAGGTGAACATTAAGCTCATTTCTACGATTCGTCCAATAGATGGAGAATCCGAAAGTCAGGAAATGTGGCTGACAGGGCAGCTACTTGAAAAAGCAGGAAGTATGTATTTGAAATATGAAGAGGTGCAGGAGGATAAAACCATCCGCACAACGATGAAGCTGGGTCATGAGCGGGCGCTAATTATGCGTGCTGGTGCTGTGAATATGAGGCTACCACTTAATATCATTGAACAACAAGTAGGTCATTATGAAAGTGAGTTTGGTTCAATGCCTCTTGTTATTGATACAAAGAAAATGACATTTACAAAACAGGTAGTAAGCGGAGATTTCCATGTACAGTACGATTTACTAATGGGTGGGCAATCCGTTGGCAATTATACATTAGATATTACATTTACGGAGGTACAATGATGAATGCAGTAGAACAAGTACAACAAGCCATTAAAGCAGCGATTGCGCAGGCTGTTGAAAAAGCTGGCTTAGTAGAGGCTGGCACAGAATTAACAGTTCACCTTGAAGCACCAAAGGATAAAGCGAACGGTGATTATGCAACAAATATTGCTATGCAATTGACGAAGCTAGCGAAAAAACCGCCTCGTGCTATTGCAGAGGCTATTTTAGAAAATCTTGAAACAGCAGGCACAGATATTGAAAAAATCGACATTGCTGGCCCTGGTTTTATGAATATCACTGTGCGTAAGGATTTTCTAACAGAAGTGGTGTCGCAAGTCCTTGCACAAGGCACTGATTATGGTCGCTCAAACGCTGGTGCAGGTGAAAAAATTCAGGTGGAATTTGTATCTGCTAATCCAACAGGGGACCTTCACTTAGGGCATGCGCGCGGAGCATCTGTTGGTGATTCGTTATGTAATGTATTAGATATGGCTGGTTATGAGGTTTCTCGTGAGTATTATATTAATGATGCAGGGAACCAAATTAATAATTTAGCATATTCCCTAGAAGCTCGTTATAAGCAGGCTTTAGGGCTAGAGGCGCACATGCCAGAAGATGGCTACCATGGTGCTGATATTATTGAAATTGCTGGCAAGCTAGCGCAAGAGCATGGTGAAGCTATTTTATCGAAATCAGAGGAAGAGCGTTTTGCATTTTTCCGTCAGCATGGTTTAGCGCTAGAATTGGACAAGCTAAAAACAGACCTTGCCAACTTCCGTGTTAACTTTGATGTTTGGTATTCTGAAACCTCTCTATATGAAAACGGTAAAATCGAAGTAGCGTTAGATAAGCTAAAAGCAAATGGTCATGTATTTGAAGAGGACGGTGCGACATGGTTCCGTTCAACAACATTTGGGGATGATAAAGATCGTGTGTTAATTAAGAATGATGGCTCATTCACATATTTAACACCAGATATTGCTTATCATGAGGATAAAATTGTCCGTGGCTTTGATAAATTAATTAATATTTGGGGAGCTGACCATCATGGCTATATTCCACGAATGAAGGCAGCAATTCAAGCACTTGGCTATGATCGTGATACATTGGAAGTTGAAGTAATTCAAATGGTTCAGCTTTATAAAAATGGTGAAAAATTCAAAATGTCGAAACGTACAGGGAATGCAGTAACAATGCGTGAGCTTGTGGAAGAGGTTGGCTTAGATGCAGTGCGTTATTTCTTTGTAAAAACAGCAGGCGATTCTCATATGGATTTTGACCTTGATCTTGCCGTATCACAATCCAATGAAAATCCCGTGTACTATGCACAATATGCATATGCACGTATCTCATCTATTTTACGCTCAGCAGGTGAACAAGGCTTCGCTGCTTCAACAGCGCATCTAAATCTGTTATCAGCAGAGAAGGAAATTGATTTATTGAAAAAAATAGGCGACTTCCCACAAGTGGTAGCAGAAGCGGCAAAACATCGTACGCCACACCGTATTGCCAACTATATTCAAGAAACAGCAGCAGCCTTCCATAGCTTCTATAACGCTGAGAAGGTATTAGATGCTACAAATAAAGAGCTAACAGAGGCTCGCTTAGCATTAATTACGGCTGTACGCACAACAATTGCCAATGCACTACACTTAATCGGTGTATCGGCACCTGAAAAAATGTAATAGCTATTTTAGCTCCTAACAATTTAGACCTGTTAGGAGCTTTTTATATGAATAAAATGCTGAAAGTGAATGGCTGGCAGAGCAGGTGTGGATATTCCTGCTAAAGTGACAGATAGAATTGGAAAAGTAGCAGATAGAGCCCCGAAAGCAGTGGATGGCAGAGCAAAGTGCGGATAGTCCTGCCAAAGGGGCAGATAGAATCATGAAAATAGCGAATAGAACCGCAAAAATGGAGGATAGCACCACAAAAGTAACCATTAGCACTTAATATACTCGCTGCTTCATAATTATATTTTTCTCGAAATATCAAAAATGTTGTTGAAGTTTACGTTAACGTCAATGATATACTGTTGCCAACATGAAAGGGAGAGATGGTAGTGAAGACGATTCAGGAGGTAGCCAAGGAATTTAATGTGTCAGCTCGTACACTGCGTTATTATGAGGAGCTTGGACTGCTTTGTCCTCAACGTTCATCGACAAATCAACGAACCTTTTCAAAAAAAGAATTAGCGAAGCTTAAGCTTATTTTCCGAGGCAAGCGTTACGGGTTTTCCTTGGAGGAAATCAAAGAAATGGTCTTGCTATTTGATTTTGATCGTTCAGGTATTCAGCAACTAGAGCGAACGGTTGAATATGGTGAGCAAAAAATGCAAGAGATTGATAGTAAAATAGCTGAGCTGATGCAAATGAAGGATGAATTGCAGCAATTGCATAGCATGTTTAGTGAAAAATTAGCGACTTTAAAGGGAGAGATGCACGATGAATAGTTCCAATTTATTAGCACGTAATGCCCGTAAGTATCCGCAACATGAAGCCGTTATTTGCCATGGTAGAAGGGTGACGTATCGTGATTTAGATGAGCAAGTGACCCGTTTTAGCCATGCTTTACTAAAGCAAGGAATAAAACAGGGCGATAAGGTTATTATCTTTATGCCAAATGTCGTGGAATTTGTAGTGAGCTATTTTGCGATTCAGCGTATTGGTGCTATTGTTGTTCCAGTTAATGCGAAATTTACCTTGCAAGAGGTTGAATATGTTGCACAGCATGCTGAAGCAAAGGCAATTATCGTTCATGAAGTTATCTTTGCCGCAGTTGAGCAAATAACTGTGCCGTTAAAAATTAAAACAGGGCAAGAGCAGGCAGGTTGGCTTTCATATGAAAAAATGCTGCAAAATGCCAGCACTCAAACAATTGATTGCCAGCTTCATGAGGATGATGCATCGACTATTTTATATACATCAGGTACAACAGGTAAACCAAAGGGCGTGCTATTTAGCTATCGCAATATTTTAACGGTGGCACAAATGATTGCAGTGGAAATGGAGGTAAAGCCAGAAAGTCGCATTTTACTGATGATGCCATTAACACATTCAGCCCCGCTGCATTTATTTTTAATGGCAGGGGTACTTGTAGGCTCAACAAGTGTCTTAACACCAACGTTTACACCAGATCTATTAATTGACTCCATTGAGCAGGAAAAAACGACTCACTTCTTTGGTGCGCCTGTTGCCTATTTATTAACAGCACAAATGCCAAGATTGCAAACGGCTGATTTATCATCGATGAAATGGTGGGTATATGGTGGAGCGCCATTATCTCAAAATGAAATTCGTTTTATTCAGCAGGCTTTCCGGACAGAGCAGTTAACATGTGTCTATGGTTTAACAGAGGCAGGTCCAAGTGGTTCATTATTGTTTGGTGAAGAGCATGCAACAAAGGCAGGAAGTATTGGGCGACGAGCGCCGCTTGGTACTGAGCTACGAATTGTCAATGACAAAGGTAAGGATGTAGGCGTTGATGAGGTAGGAGAAATCGTCCTGTTTGGCGAGGGCAATATGCTTGGCTATTACAAGGATGAAATCGCCACAAATGCAGCCTTTATAAATGGATGGCTAAAAACGGGAGATTTAGCACGTATGGATGAGGATGGCTTTATCTGGATTGTTGATCGTAAAAAGGACGTCATTATTTCAGGTGGCGTCAATATCTATCCAAAGGAAATTGAGGATTGCCTATTAAGCTATGAAGGAATATTTGAGGTGGCTGTTATTGGTGTACCGCACCCACAATGGGGAGAAACGGTGAAGGCTGTTTATGCTACAAAGCAGGATATTGAAGAAAACGCTTTAAAAGCCTATTTAGAGGGGTATCTTGCAAAATATAAAGTTCCACGTATTTTTGAAAAAGTGGAAGCGCTACCACGGAATGCATCAGGTAAAATTTTAAAACAATCCTTAAAGGAGCAAGAGGTGAGATAGCATGAAGGTATTACAGCAGGAAGCCAGACGTACAACAAACTTTTTTACAGAGGATGATACACTGCACAAAGTATTAGAGATGATGTTAGATCAAGAGCTTTTAACATATGCACAGCATGAGCTTACAGATTTTGGAGAATTATGTGCGGGTGATATTGATGTGCGGGCAAAGCATACCGATCGACAGGGTGAGCCCAAGCTGCAAAGATATAATGCCTATGGTGAAGAAGTATCCGAAGTTTGGGTCAATGATGGCTATAAAAAAACGATTGAGGAAACGTATAATACAGGTATTGTTGGCTATGTGCATAAAGATATCCCACAGCTAGGTCGCAAGGGGAATTATGTTTATAGCTTTGCACAGGGCTATTTACTCTCACATGCAGAGCCTGGCTTCTATTGTCCCGTTACATTAACAATGGCTACAGCCTATCTGTTAGATCATTATGCGGATGAGGAGGTAAAGCAGCGCTTCTTACCACATGTTTGTGCAACAGGTAATACTGAACTTTACGAAGGCGCAACATTTTTAACAGAGCGTCAGGGAGGCTCAGATGTTGGGGCAAATATTGTAGAGGCAAGAAAAGATGGAGATGAGTATCGTCTTTATGGTGAAAAATATTTCGCCTCTAACGCAGGTATGTGTGGAGTTGCCATGGTGCTAGCACGTATAGAGGGGGCACCGGCAGGCTCTAAAGGCTTAACATTATTTGCAGTGCCATGGCGACAGAAGGATGGCAGCGTTAATCATCTTTGCATTCGGCGCTTAAAGGATAAATTAGGTGTTCGAGCTGTTCCATCAGGTGAGGTGGAGTTTGAGGGGGCGCTTGCCTATGTAGTAGGGGAGCAAAATAAAGGAATTTATTATATGCTGGAGGCACTGAATTTATCGAGAATTTGTAATGCGGTTGCATCGCTTGGTATTATGCGCCGTAGCTATTTAGAGGCAAAGCATTATGTAACAAATCGTTATGCATTCGGTAAGCCGCTAGCCCACTATCCGATGATTCAGGATACACTAGGTAAATTTGCAGCGAAGCTACATGTTGAAGTAGCGACTGTATTTGATCTCATACAACTATACGATAAAGTAACAAGTGGGCAGGGAACAGAGCAGGATATAATTATGAATCGCTTATATATTGCCATTATGAAAAAGGAAACAGCAGAACAAGCCGTTCACTATGCAAGCGAGGCCATTGAATTGCATGGCGGAAATGGCTATATTGAAGACTTCGTGACACCTCGTTTACTAAGAGATGCACAGGTGCTAACGGTTTGGGAGGGCACAGCAAATATTCTTGCCTTGGAGTTAATTCGTTTAGTGGATAAATACCATGTACATCAATTATTTGTGCAGAAAATGGAGGAACGATTAGCAGCACTGATAGATAGCCCGTTAGTGAAAATCGTCAAAGAGCAATTAGCGTTATTAGCTGACATATTGCAGCGATTTAGCATCCTAGATGACGCAACCAAAACGTTTGAAGCAAAAGACATGGCGAAAAAAATGGCGCAGCTTTATGAAAGCGTCGTAGCTGTGGAATGGGCACAAAAATTTGGTAGCAAATATGAAAAACTAGCAGATATATATTTAGAGCAAACTTGGTCATTACGACAAATGGGTGCAGAGATGAAGACAGTACGATATTTTTCTGAAATTGTCTAATAACGTAAAGTCGTCTTCTCCACTATAGAAAAAAGGCATCGAGCTTAAATTTTTCGATGCCTTTGTCATTTTTTAATTCAATTAAACATATTTGCCGTGTACAAATGCTATATGAAGCTATTCATTATCCATATACGTACACTGAGTTGCCTTGAGATGGAGGCGACTTTTTTTCTTTTCGTGTATAATAAAATCGATTGAATAATGGATGCTCTGTCAAGCCATTTTTCAAAGATATGGTAGATAAATAAGGAGGATTATAATGAAGAAGTTTTGGAAAATAGGATTATCAGCATTTTTAGCAATCGGTGTACTTGCTGCTTGTGGGCAGGGAGATAAGGATGCTAAGCCTTCAACGGACAAGCCACAAACAGAGCAAGAGACATCGCAGGTGGATGAAGCGACATTCCCGATGACGCTGACAGATGCACTTGGTAAGGACATTACACTCGAAGCACCTCCTGAGAAAATCGTTTCGCTTATTCCAAGTAATACAGAAATATTATTTGGCCTTGGTTTAAATGATGAAATCGTAGGTGTTACAGACAATGATGATTATCCACCAGAAGCTGCGGACAAGGAAAAGGTTGGCGGTATGGAGTACGATATTGAGAAGGTTATTGCCTTACAGCCAGATATTGTGTTTTCACATGAATCAAGTATGTCTTTATCAGAAGCAGCGATTGCCCAGCTAGAATCAGCAGGTGTGAAAGTGTTTGTTGTGAACAATGCACAAGATTTTAATGAGACCTACACAACAATTGAGCAGCTTGGTCGTGCTACAGGGAAGCTACCAGAGGCTGAAAAAATTATTGCTGATATGAAGACAAAGGTGGAAGAGATTCAAGCTAAGGTGAAGGATACTGAGCCAAAGAAGGTCCTAGTAGAAGCATCTGATGAGCCAGATATTTATGTAGCTGGAAATGGTACATTTATGAACGCTATGCTTGAGATGATTCATGCAGAAAATGTAGCAGCAGATGGTAATGACTGGTATAAGATTGATGCGGAGCAAATTATTGCAAAAAATCCAGATGTTATTATTGTGACCTATCACTATGTACCAGATATTTTAACAAAAATTCCACAACGTGCTGGCTTTGATACAGTGAATGCTGTGAAAAATAACGCAATTGTGCAAGTGAATGAAAGTACAACAAGCCGTCAGGGTCCACGTTTAGCAGACGGACTTGAAGAATTAGCAAAAGCAATCCATCCAGAGGTATTTGAGTGAAAAAAATAACAGTAGCCTATGTACTAACATGCACGCTTCTTATGATAAGTATCTGGTGCGGTGCAGCAATAGGCTCGGTTCATATTCCATTTGAAGTTTTATGGAATCAGACGGTTGATGAAACAGCCGCCAATATTTTTTGGAAAATTCGTTTGCCGCGTGTGCTATTAGCAGGGCTAGTAGGAGCCTCTCTTGCGATTGCAGGAGCGGCTTTCCAAGGATTATTAAAAAATCCATTAGCAGACCCTTATACATTAGGTGTTTCCTCAGGTGCTTCTGTTGGTGCAGTAATGACTATCTTTTTTAGTATATCCATACCTATGGCAGGGCTGTATGCTTTGCCAATCTTTAGTATGCTCGGTGCTATTCTAACAATGATTATTGTGATGACCTTTGCCAGAGCGGTTGATCGTTCCTTGAAAATGGAGACCTTGATTTTAACAGGTGTTATTTTTAGTTCATTTTTAGGTTCCCTTATTTCTTTAATGATTGCTTTATCGGGCGAGGAGCTACGACAAGTAGTTAGTTGGCTACTTGGCTCGGTCTCGATGCGAGGCTGGCCGTATGTTCAAATGATTATTCCGTTTGTCCTGATTGGCTCACTTATGCTCTGGACACAAAGACGAGAGCTAAATGTTTTATTATATGGTGAGGAGCGAGCCAAACATCTAGGGGTGAATGTAAAGCGTAGTAAGTATTTGATTTTAGCAGGTGGCTCTATGTTAACAGGAGCTGCTGTAGCTGTGTCTGGTACAATTGGCTTTGTAGGGCTAGTTGTACCACATATGACACGAATGATATGGGGCGCTGATCATCGCCATGTATTACCATTATCATTTTTAAATGGGGCAACATTATTAATTATCTGCGACTTAGTAGCACGTACAATCATTTTGCCAAGAGAGCTGCCCATTGGTGTGATTACAGCCTTTATTGGAGCACCTGTTTTTTCTTATATTTTTTATAAGCAGCGTAAAAGCAAGGGGGTGCGGGCATGATTGTTGTTGAACATTTATCGGGTGGCTATGAAGACGTACCACTCGTCAAAGACATAAGTTTTACTGTGGAAAAAGGAAAAATTCTTGGTATTTTAGGACCGAATGGTAGTGGAAAATCCACATTATTGAAAGTATTAAGTGGTATTTTACCAACTACTACTGGCATGGTTATGATTGATGGGAAAGCTATTCACTCGTATAATGCACGTGCATTAGCGAAAAAAATGGCTGTCTTACCACAGCTCCACGCCAATGCTTTCTCCAATAGTGTGCGGGAGGTTGTATCACTCGGACGTTACCCGCATCAAACAGGCTTCTTTGCTAGTTGGTCTGCGCGTGATGAACAGGCTGTTCAACATGCTATGCTACAAACAGGTGTCAAGCGTTATGAACAGACACCAATGGAATTTTTATCAGGTGGGGAGCAGCAACGTGTGTTTGTGGCACAAGCACTTGCCCAAACAGCAGAAATTCTACTGCTAGATGAGCCCACAAATCACTTAGATATTGCCCATCAACGTCAAATTTTAGATATGGTGCGTAAAGAGGCTATGGAATGTGGGCTGACAGTGGTAATGGTGCTACATGATATGAATTTAGCCTCACTTTATTGTGATGAATTATTACTCATGGAGGGCGGGCAGATGCGAGCAATTGGTGCGCCACATGAGGTGATTATCGCTTCACAAATTGAAGATGTTTACCAAGCACGAGTGGCAACCTATGCACATCCTGAAATGCCAAAGCCACAAATTACAATGATGCCTACAGCAGGTGATCGTCAACAACGTGCAATGATTAAAAAGGAGCATTTCACGATAACGGAACATTATATTCAGCTTCAAACAGAAATTCCTTTAAAAATAGTATCATCAGCCGTACATAATCCTGGAATTGGGTGGTTTAGCTGCTTATTAAATCGCTCAGTACCAGGTGATTATGTAATTAGCGATGTAAAACGAGAAGTCAACGAATTTTTACAAAGGGAGAATTTCGCACCTACAAGCACGGTTGTGATGCTAACAGCTGTGCCAACGAGTCTTGTAGCAATCCAAGAATTTTCTGCGTCTTTTGGCAATATGATAGTAGCTGTAACAGCAGGTGTTGGCAATGCAGTGGATGTATCACGTGTACATGAACGACAGGATGAGCCTTATATTGGCACCATCAATACATGGGTCATTATTAATGGCTGTTTATCAGAAGAAGCCTTTTTACAAGCAACGATGACAGCTACAGAAGCAAAGACAAAAGCATTGCAATCAGAAAATATTCGTGATGCGCGCAGTGGAACAATTGCCACAGGTACGGCTACGGATAGTTTGCTAATAGCTGCCACTCAAAAAGGGGAAGAAATGCTGTATGCTGGTCCGATTACAGAAGTAGGGAAAACAATCGCAAAGGGCGTTTTTGAAACAACAGTTCAGGCTATTAAAAATTATAAAAATCAATTTTAGGAGATGAGAGAAATGAAGCTTTACACGAAAACAGGCGATACGGGGAAAACAAGTCTTATTGGTGGACGTGTGGATAAAGATAGTTTACGTGTGGAGGCGTATGGAGCCATTGATGAGCTAAATTCTTTTATTGGCAAGGCTGTTAGCGAATTAGATCAGGCGCTCTTTAAAGATATTTTGACAGACTTAGAGGCAATTCAGCATGAGCTGTTCGATGCTGGTGGTGATCTTGCCAATGTTATGAAGGAGCGTCATTATAAGCTAACAGAGCAGCCTATTGAAGTGTTAGAATCTCGTATTGATGCATTGTCAGATGAAGCACCACCTCTTCAACGTTTTATTTTGCCCGGGGGTGCACCAGCGGCAGCAACTTTACACATTGCTCGTACAGTGGCACGCCGAGCAGAGCGTGAGATGGTAACACTTATGAAGGAAGTAGAAGATGTACCAAAGGTTGTGCAAAAATATTTAAACCGTTTATCGGATTACTTATTTGCAGCTGCACGCGTTGTTAATGTTCGGTTAAAGGTAGCAGATGTTGAATATATTCGTAGTGGTAACGTTTTTAAAAAATAATTTCGCTGGAAGAGTCACTTTGAAATTCAGGGTGGCTTTTTTTCTTGTAAAATGTAAGAATAGAAAATTATCAGTAAGATTTCTTGTTTTGTGTTGACTGAATGCTCACTCATTTATTAGAATAGGAATATAATGATTAAGTGACGTACATTTTTGTATGAACTAGCAATTTCTTTACAAAGAGAGAAATGACGACAAACTAAAGGGGGGGACCAACCATGAGTCCATTATTAATTGCCAATATTATTTTAACAGTCGTGGTTGTGCTTTATGCAGTAGGGTTGTTCTTCTATCTGTTAAAAACACGCTATAAGTATGTGCAATTGGGGAAAAAGGTTGAGTTTGATGAAAGTGTTAAAGAACGACTTCGTTATATTATGATCAATGTATTTGGTCAAAATAAGCTATTAAAAGATCCAAAGAGTGGGCTAATTCATGTTATGTTTTTCTATGGTTTTTTAATGGTACAGCTAGGAGCCATTGATTTAATTTGGAAAGGATTAGCACCAGAATCACATCTGCCATTGGGCATTTTCTACGGTGTCTTTACATTCTTCCAAGAGCTGGTTGTGTTAATGATTTTAATAGCAGTAGTCTGGGCATTTTACCGCCGTTATGTTGAAAAGCTAGTACGTTTAAAACGAGGATGGAAAAATGGGCTAGTATTAATTTTCATTGGTGGCTTAATGGTATCGACATTAATCGCGAATGGTATGGGGTTAATTTGGCATGGTGAGGGATTAACCTATACGGAGCCAGTTGCTTCTAGCATCGCTGCTATTTTTGGCTTCCTACCTACATCGGTAGCTGCTGGCGTGTTTTATGTCATGTGGTGGGCACACCTTTTAATTCTATTAACATTCCTTGTATACGTACCACAATCTAAGCATTTCCACTTAATTGTGAGCCCACTTAATGTCTACATGAATCGTTTAGATCGTGTAGGTACATTAACACCAATTGATTTTGAGGCGTTAGAAAATGCTGAAAGTGAAGAGGATATGCCTGCTATTGGGGTTGGACGCATTCAGGACTTCACGCAAAAGCAAATGCTTGATTTGTACTCTTGCGTAGAATGTGGACGTTGTACAAATATGTGTCCAGCAACAGGAACAGGAAAAATGCTGTCACCAATGGATTTAATCGTGAAATTGCGTGATCATTTAACATTTACAGGTGCTGTTGTCACAAAGCAAAAGCCATGGGTGCCTTATCAATTCTTTGCCAATACAAAGGGCAATCAGCTTGCCATGGCAGCAGGCGCTGAAGGTGCAGTAATTGAAGATATCTATAGTCCATCTTTAATTGGTGATGTCATTACAGAAGAAGAAATTTGGGCTTGTACGACTTGTCGTAACTGTGAGGATCAATGTCCAGTGATGAATGAGCATGTGGATAAAATTATTGATCTACGTCGTTATTTAACAATGACAGAGGGGAAAGTAAATCCTGATGCGCAACGTGCGATGACGAATATTGAGCGACAAGGCAATCCTTGGGGCTTAAACCGTAAAGAAAAAGAAAAATGGCGTGATTTAGATCCAACAATTCATATTCCAACAGTAAAAGAGCTAAAGAAATCTGACGAGGAAATGGAATATCTATTGTGGGTTGGCTCAATGGGTGCATTTGATAACCGTTCACAAAAAATTGCTTTAGCTTTTTGTCGCCTGTTAAACGAAGCTGGTGTGAAGTTTGCAATCTTAGGTAATAAAGAGAAAAACTCAGGAGACACACCTCGTCGTTTAGGAAATGAATTCTTGTTCCAAGAGTTAGCGACAGCTAATATTGATGAGTTTGAGAAGAATGATGTGAAAAAAATCGTTACAATTGACCCGCATGCTTACAATATCTTTAAAAATGAATATCAGGACTTTGGCTGGAAAGGTGAAGTCTATCACCATACAGAATTATTGAACCAGCTAATTGAAGAAAATCGACTAGCGTTAAATTATGAGGTTCATGAAACAATTGTCTTCCATGATTCTTGCTACTTAGGTCGTTACAATGACGTTTATGATGCTCCACGTGAGATATTACGTGGTATTCCTGGAGTTAAACTTGTAGAAATGGAACGAAATCGCGAAACAGCGATGTGCTGTGGCGCAGGTGGCGGTTTAATGTGGATGGAGGAGCATGTCGGTAATCGTATTAATGTAGCACGTACAGAGCAAGCTTTAGCAACGAATGCATCTGTGATTTCTTCTGGCTGTCCTTATTGCTTAACAATGCTAGAGGATGGTACGAAGGCAAAAGAGGTTGAAGATTCCATTGGTACATTCGATATTGCAGAATTACTTGAGCGTTCAGTATTTGGAGAAAAAGTAAAAGCAGCAGAAACTTCTGATGAGGAAACACTTGAAGAAGTAGTAGCTTCAGTAGAAAATGCGCAGCAGAATGAAAATACTGAAATAAACGCAGAAAAATAATCGCTCTTACAGCAATATTTTAGTTATCTGAAAAATATAAATTGCACATTAAAAAATTGTTTTGTAGAATAAGATTAAATGGAAATGGGAGTGGAGTTTAATACTCCCATTTTTCATCGCTAGAAATCGAGCGAGCGTTCAGTCAATTAATTATACGTCGTCGCTTCATTGTGAACGTAAAACAAAAGGGGTGTTTTACTTGAATAGAGCTGTAATTTTAGCAGGAGCAAGAACAGCGTTTGGTAAATTTGGTGGTTCACTAGCAGCATTGCATGCAAGTGACCTTGGTGCGATTGCGATCAAAGGGGCATTAGAGAAAGCCAATCTAGCCTCAGATCAAGTAAATGAAGTGATTCTAGGCTCTGTTTTACAAGGGGGACAGGGGCAAATTCCTTCTCGACAGGCTGCGATAAAAGCTGATTTACCAATCAACGTAAAAACAGAAACAATCAATAAAGTTTGTGCGTCGGGGATGCGCGCAGTCACATTAGCAGATCAACTAATTCGATTAGGGGACGAAGAAGTGATCGTGGCAGGTGGCATGGAGTCCATGTCCAATGCGCCATATTATTTGTTAAATGGTCGAACAGGCTTACGCATGGGAGATTCAACAATGGTCGATGGTATGCTTTATGATGGCCTAACATGTGCGTTCGATAAGGCAAGACCACATATGGGCAACTACGGTAATACGACAGCTAAACGATTTTCACTAAGCCGTGAGGAACAGGATGCCTGGTCAGTGCGCAGTCATGAACGTGCGCTTACTGCCATTGAAAAAGGCTATTTTGCTGAAGAAATTGTACCAGTGGAAATTCCACAACGAAAAGGTGAACCACTTGTTGTTGATACAGATGAGGCACCAAGAGCAGGTACATCGTTGGAAGTGCTGGCGAAGCTAAAACCAGCCTTTGATAAGGATGGTACGATTACTGCAGGGAATGCACCGGGAGTAAATGATGGTGCATGTGCACTTGTCGTCATGAGTGAGGAACGTGCTGCACGTGAAGGTCGAGAACCATTAGCCATTATTCTTGGTCATGAGGAACTTGCGATTGAGCCAGAAAACTTCCCACAAACACCTGGTCTTGTTATTAACAAGCTATTAACAAAGACCAATAAATCATTGGCAGATATTGATTTATTTGAAATCAATGAAGCTTTTGCAGCAGTTGCCTTAGTTAGCACACAGTTAGCCGATTTAGATGCAGATAAGGTCAATGTTAATGGTGGTGCAGTTGCTTTGGGTCACCCAATTGGGGCATCTGGAGCACGCATTATTTTAACACTTGCACAGGAGTTAAAGCGTCGAGGCGGTGGCATCGGCATTGCTGCGATCTGTTCAGGCGGCGGGCAAGGTGATGCGATTATGATTGAAGTACCAAAACAGGGGGACTAAACAAATGGGAATTCACAAGGTAATGGTCATTGGAGCAGGACAAATGGGCTCGGGTATTGCACAGGTTTGTGCACAAGCAGGCTATGAAGTGACATTGAATGATGTGAAGCCAGAATTTTTAGAGCGTGGGCTAGGGGTTATTATAAAAAATTTATCACGCGATGTTGAAAAAGGGCGTAAAACTGAAGAAGAGAAAGCAGCTATTTTAGCACGACTTCATACTTCATTAGATTTACAAGATGCTCGTGATGTAGATATTGTGATTGAAGCTGCTGTCGAAAATATGGACATAAAGCAATCGATCTTTAAGCAACTGGATGAGATTGCACCAGCACATGCCATTTTAGCTACAAATACATCTTCACTGCCGATTACAGAAATTGCAGCAGTGACAAATCGTCCAGAGCAGGTTATTGGTATGCATTTTATGAATCCTGTGCCTGTGATGAAGCTTGTTGAAATCATTCGAGGCTTAGCAACAGCTGATGAGGTCTACAAAGCTGTTGAGGAGATGACAGTAAAGCTTGCAAAAACGCCAGTAGAGGTAAATGATTTTCCCGGCTTTATTTCCAATCGTATTTTACTACCGATGATTAATGAGGCGATTTATGCACTTTATGAAGGGGTCGCAACAAAGGAAGCGATTGACGATGTAATGAAGCTTGGTATGAACCATCCAATGGGGCCATTAACGTTAGCAGACTTCATTGGTTTGGATACTTGTCTTTACATCATGGAAATTTTACACGAGGGTCTAGGAGATAGTAAATATCGCCCTTGCCCACTGCTTCGTAAATATGTGGCAGCAGGCTGGCTTGGGAAAAAATCAGGAAGAGGTTTTTATGTATATGAATAATGCTATGGGGATGGGATTATTCGGATGCTACGGGACAACTTAGAGGGGTGACATTATAGATGCATTTGCAATTTACAGATGAGCAAATTATGATGCGCGATATGGTGCGTCAGTTTGCCCAGGAAAAAATTCAGCCATGGATAGAGCGTATGGAAGCAGGGGAATTTCCACGTGAGCTTCTACAGCAAATGGGTGAACTTGGCTTAATGGGGATTACTACACCAGAAGACTTAGGTGGCTCTGGCATGGACTTTACATCGTATATTATTGCGATTCATGAACTATCAAAAGTAAGCGCTGTAATGGGCGTTATTTTATCAGTGCATACTTCGGTCGGAACAAATCCAATCATTTACTTTGGCAATGATGAGCAAAAGAAACGTTATGTACCAAAGCTTGCAGCAGGGGAATATTTAGGCGCATTTTGTTTAACAGAACCAAGTGCAGGTTCAGACGCTGGCTCTCTACAATCAAAAGCAGTGCGAGATGGCGATGAATATGTGCTTAATGGTTCCAAGGTATTTATTACAAATGGCGGAGAGGCTGATGTGTATATTGTCTTCGCTTCTACGAATCCAACTGAAAAAACACGAGGTATTTCTGCATTTATTGTGGAAAAGGGAACACCAGGGCTTATTATTGGCAAGGATGAACAGAAGATGGGCTTGCATGGCTCCCGTACAGTTCAGTTGACATTTGATAATTGCCGTATTCCAGCCGATAACCTACTTGGGGAAGAGGGAGAAGGCTTTAAAATTGCACTGGCTAATTTAGATGTTGGTCGTATTGGTATTGCTGCACAGGCTTTAGGAATTGCAGAAGCAGCATTTGAAGCTGCAACGGCTTATGCCAAGGAACGTGTTCAATTTGGCAAGCCAATTGTTGCCCAGCAAGGCGTTGGCTTTAAGCTTGCAGATATGGCAACGGCTGTTGAATCTGCAAAGCTCTTAGTTTATCGTGCAGCCGATTTACGGGCGAAAGGCTTACCCTGTGGAGCGGAGGCCTCAATGGCGAAGCTTTTTGCATCACGTACAGCTGTACAAACGGCAATTGAAGCTATTCAAGTATTTGGTGGCTATGGCTATACAGAGGATTATCCAGTCGAACGCTATTTCCGCGATGCCAAGGTTACAGAAATCTATGAAGGCACAAGTGAAATTCAAAAACTAGTAATAAGTAAGCATTTATTGAAGTAAAAGGCGCTCAATAAAATGTTAGGGTCGCTCGAAAAAGGGAGAAGGGCGCTCAATAAAGTGGTAGAATCGCTCAAAAAGTCACTACAACCGCTCAATAATGAGAAGAAATCGCTCAATCTAGCACTACAATGGAACAGAGTCTAATTAAAAAGGGGAAATGGACAATGAACTTTCAATTAACAGAAGAGCATGAGCAATTGCGTGAAATGATTCGTGATTTTGCAATAAATGAAGTAGCACCAACAGCAGCAGAACGTGACGAAAATGAAGAATTTGACCGTGCGATTTTCGATAAAATGGCGGAGCTTGGATTAACAGGTATTCCATGGCCAGAGGAATATGGCGGAGCGGGATTTGACTACCTTGCATATGTCATTGCTGTCGAGGAATTATCTCGTGTTTGTGCTTCCACAGGAGTAACATTATCTGCACATACATCATTAGCTGGCTGGCCACTCTACAAGTTTGGGACAGAGGAGCAAAAACAAAAATATCTTCGTCCAATGGCGGAAGGAAAGCATATTGGTGCATATGGTTTAACAGAACCAGGGTCAGGCTCAGATGCGGGTGGTATGAAAACGTATGCAAAGCGTGATGGTGATGATTATATTTTAAATGGCTCAAAAATCTTTATTACAAATGGTGGAGTAGCGGATACATATATTGTATTTGCCGTAACAGACCCAGAGGCAAAGCATGGAACATCTGCATTTATCGTAGAAGCAGGATTTGAAGGCTTCTCTGTAGGGAAAAAAGAGAAAAAACTGGGGATACGCTCATCACCAACAACAGAAATTATTTTTGATAATTGTCGTGTGCCAAAGGAAAATCTGCTTGGTGCTGAAGGAGAAGGCTTTAAAATTGCAATGATTACATTAGATGGCGGACGTAATGGTATTGCGGCTCAAGCTGTAGGGATTGCCCAGGGAGCGTTAGATGCAGCAGTTGGTTATGCAAAAGAGCGTGTACAATTTGGTAAGCCGATCGCTGCTAATCAAGGTGTATCCTTTAAATTAGCAGATATGGCAACTCAAATTGAGGCCTCTCGATTGCTGACATATCAAGCTGCTTGGTTAGAATCTAATAATTTACCATATGGTAAAGCATCTGCAATGGCAAAGTTAATGGCTGGCGATACTGCGATGAGTGTAACGACAGAGGCGGTTCAAGTATTTGGTGGCTACGGTTATACAAAAGATTACCCTGTTGAGCGCTTTATGCGTGATGCAAAAATTACACAAATTTATGAAGGTACGCAGGAGATTCAACGTCTAGTAATCTCACGTATGCTAACAAAATAACCAATGCCAGAAAAAGAGAAAAGGCCCCAAGTACAGTCAACCGTAAAAGATGAAAATTTAATCGCCATACGTCGTGAACAAATGATTCAAGGAGCTATTAAGCTATTTAAAGAAAAAGGCTTCCATCGGGCTACGACGAGGGAAATTGCAAAAGCAGCAGGTTTTAGTATCGGTACGTTATATGAGTATATCCGCACGAAAGAAGATGTTTTGTACCTTGTCTGTGATAGCATTTATCATCATGCGATGGAGCGGCTTTCAAGCTATGAAATTAAGGCAGGAACGATTGAAGAATTAAAAGAAATGATTCGAGAGTATTTCCTGCAAATCGATCATATGGTTGATGAGCTTACTATTATGTATCAAGAAACGAAATCATTATCTAAAGAAGCACAACGCTATGTTTTTAGTAAAGAGTTTGAAATGGTTGCTACCTTTGAACGATTGCTAAAACGCTGTGTACAGTCTGGTGAATTAACGATGACAGACAAGCAAATCCATTTAGCAGCCAATAATTTAGTGGTCTCAGGGCAAAGCTGGGCATTCCGTAAATGGGCATTACATCGTCAGCACTCTATTGACGAGTTTATTGAAATGCAAATTACATTGTTCATTTCAGGCATAAAGGGGTTCTAATAGTTCGAAAAAGAGGTTGTCGGTAATTGCATACAGCGATCATGCAATTGCCGACTTTTTTAATTCATTTCGGGAGAGAGTGAGGATTTCATATGACAAAGGTAGAAGTATACCGTCCAAAAAATCATGTACGTTTTGTAACAGCATCAAGTCTTTTTGATGGACATGATGCTTCGATCAATATTATGCGACGCATCTTACAATCCAGCGGCGTAGAAGTTATTCATTTAGGCCATAATCGTTCCGTAGAAGAAGTCGTTAATGCCGCGATACAAGAGGATGCACAAGGCATTGCTATATCCTCCTATCAAGGCGGGCATATGGAATACTTTAAATATATGTATGATTTACTCCATGAAAAAGGTGCGCCACATATTAAAATTTATGGTGGTGGAGGCGGGGTTATTTTACCGCGTGAAATAAAGGAGCTTCATGATTACGGAATTGCAGGGATCTTTTCACCAGAGGATGGCCGTATTTTAGGGCTACAAGGTATGATTAACGAACAAGTGAAAGGCACAGATTTCTCAACTGCAACAGGTAATTATTTAGAAAAATTAGCGGTAGTAACGCCAGAAACGCCTGAAATTTTAGCGAATTTAATAACAGCAGCCGAGTCAAATGCAGATGAAGAAACGAGAAAGATGTTAGAAGAAGCTCGAAAACGTTCAAAGGGCACCCCAATTCTAGGGATTACAGGAACAGGGGGAGCTGGTAAATCTTCTTTAACAGATGAGCTCATCCGCCGATTTTTGAAGGAATTTCCAGATAAGCGTGTAGCAATTCTTTCTGTCGATCCAACAAAGCAAAAAACGGGCGGAGCATTACTTGGAGATCGAATTCGCATGAATGCCATCTTCAATAACCGTGTTTATATGCGTAGTTTAGCAACGCGTGGCTCTCGTACTGAATTATCTGCATCAATTGGTGATGTGCTAGATGTAGTACGAGTAGCAGGCTATGATTTAATTATTGTGGAAACCAGTGGTATTGGTCAGGGTGATGCCGAAATTACAAAATATACGGATTTATCAATGTATGTGATGACAAGTGAATTTGGTGCACCAACACAGCTTGAGAAAATTGATATGATTGATTTTGCTGATGTTATTGCTATTAACAAGTTTGAGCGTAAAGGCTCTGAGGATGCACTGCGTCAAGTGCAAAAGCAATATCAACGTTCACGGGAGCTGTGGGCAGAGTCGCTTGATAATATGCCAGTGTATGGGACGATTGCAAGTCAATTTAATGATAAAGGAACAAATGCATTATTTGCGGCATTAGTAAATATTATTAATCAAAAAACAGGTAGTGATTGGGCAACAAGCTATGAGCAATTTGCCAAAACGCAAAAGCAAGATGTCATTATTCCAAACGATCGCCGTTATTATTTACGTGAAATTACAGATGCTGTTCGTGGCTATCATAAAAAGTCAGAGCAGCAGGTGGCATTTGCTCGTCGTCTATTCCAATTAGAGGGTGCTATTGCAACAGTGCAGGAAAAAGCACCAGATGATGCACTTGTCGCATCGCTTACTTCTTTAGCAGAAGGTGTCAGAGATGAATTAACAGCAGAATCCAAGCGTATATTGGATAATTGGCAGGCTTTACGAGAAGCTTATGCAGGCGATGAGTTTGTGACGAAAGTGCGGGATAAAGAAATTCGTACCATCTTAAAAACAACAAGTCTTTCTGGTACAAAAATTCCGAAAGTAGCATTGCCGAAATTTGAAGATTATGGTGAAATATTACGCTGGGTTTATAAAGAAAATGTACCTGGCGAATTTCCATATACAGCAGGTGTTTTCCAATTTAAGCGTGAGGGAGAAGATCCAAAGCGCCAATTTGCTGGTGAAGGAACACCAGAGCGTACAAATAAACGATTCCATTATCTATCAAAGGATGATGATGCGAAACGTTTATCCACAGCATTTGATTCGGTTACATTATATGGTGAGGACCCTGACTATCGTCCAGATATTTATGGTAAGGTTGGGGAATCAGGTGTATCAATCTGTACATTAGAAGATATGAAAAAGCTCTATGCAGGCTTTGATCTATGTGCACCATCTACATCTGTATCGATGACGATTAATGGTCCAGCGCCTATTATTTTAGCGATGTTTATGAATACAGCAATTGATCAACAGATACAATTACGTGAACAAGAGCTTGGCCGAACTTTGACAGTTGAAGAATTTACAGAGACACGTGAAAAAACATTGCAAGTCGTGCGTGGTACAGTACAAGCAGATATTTTAAAGGAAGATCAAGGGCAAAATACATGCATTTTCTCAACAGAGTTTGCCTTACGTATGATGGGGGATATTCAGCAATACTTTATAGATCATAAAGTGCGTAACTATTATTCCGTATCAATTTCTGGCTACCATATTGCAGAGGCTGGCGCAAATCCTATTTCCCAATTAGCCTTTACCTTAGCGAATGGCTTTACGTATGTAGAATATTATTTAAGCCGTGGCATGAATATTAATGATTTTGCACCAAATCTATCGTTCTTCTTTTCAAATGGTCTTGATCCAGAATATACAGTAATCGGACGAGTTGCACGACGTATTTGGGCCATTGTAATGCGTGATAAATACGGTGCAAATGAGCGCGCACAAAAGCTAAAGTATCATATTCAAACTTCTGGACGTAGTTTACACGCACAGGAAATTGATTTTAATGATATTCGTACAACATTACAGGCATTGATGGCATTACAAGATAACTGTAATTCATTGCATACAAATGCCTATGATGAGGCGATTACTACACCTACAGAGGAATCTGTACGTCGTGCTATGGCTATTCAAATGATTATTACAAAAGAGCATGGCTTAACGAAAAACGAAAATCCTTTGCAAGGTGCTTTTATTGTTGAAGAGTTGACGGATCTTGTAGAAGAAGCGGTTCTTGAAGAATTTGATCGTATCAATGATCGTGGGGGCGTACTAGGGGCAATGGAAACACAATACCAACGAGGTAAAATTCAAGAAGAGTCCATGTACTATGAAATGCTCAAGCATGCAGGTGAATTACCAATTATTGGTGTTAATACGTACTTAAATCCAAATCCACCGTCAGATGCTGCTATTGATAATATGGAAATTGCACGTGCATCAACAGAAGAAAAGGAAACGCAAATTCATAATTTACATGCCTTCTGGAAAGAGCATGAAGACAAAAGTGTAGCAGCGATTGCTCGTTTACAAGAAGTGGCTGTTAACAATGGCAATATTTTTGCGGAGTTAATGGAAACGGTGAAAGTAGCTAGCTTAGGGCAAATTACCAGAGCTTTATATGAAGTAGGCGGTCAATATCGCCGTAATATGTAATATATCTTCTTTGTGAATGTATGCAACTTGCTTCGTTCAGTTTAAGTGTCTAGTCTTAGGATTAGGCACTTCTTTTTATTTTCGTTATAATAGAACTGTAAAAAAGAGGAGGCGCGGTAGAGAATGAAATTAATTCTTCACTACATAATTATATTAGCTTTAGTATTGGGAGCCATTTTCCTGTATAATAAGCAAATTGGCGCTATTCCTTTACTACTATTATCTGTCTACTTGTTTTATCTAGGTATCAAAAAAATGCGCAATATAAAAAACAGTAATTGACGCTAGCAAAGGGACTAAAACTTTGTATATAATGGGTATTATGCTTATGATATGAAAAGTGACTTTGGCATAGTTTTTTACTACGCCTGGAAAAAATCAATTACGCCCCGATGTAATTGTGTCCAGATTTTTTCGCGTTCGTGAGGGGAAACCTCTTTAAAATCTGTGACATCTTCGGGGCTTTAGCTTGGTTCAACTAGAGTTAGATTACTTACTGAAGCAAGACAAAGCATTATGTAATTTTAAAACGTCCATTGTGATGAGGGAAAGGAAGTGCACGAATTGAATTTTCGTGAAATGACAAAGGAACAATTAGCGGAAGAGTCGTTAATTAACTTAGCGTATGCAATTTTAAATGAAAAGCATACCCCAATAGCTTTTAATGATTTACTGAAAATCATTCAGGAGCTTGTGGGTTATAATGATGAAGCTATAAAATCTCGCCTGCTGCAATTTTATACAGATATCAATATAGATGGTCGTTTCTTATTTAATCAAGAAACAGGCTGGGGCTTACGTGAATGGTTTAAAGTAGAGCAAATCGAAGAAGAAACAGCACCTTCTGTGAAAACCCAAAAGAAAAAGTCAAAAGCTGTTCTCGATGAAGACGATGATCTTGTGGAAGATATCGATTTAGATGAAGAAGATATTGACTTTGATGAGGACTTTGAAGAGTTCGTGGAAGAAGACGACCTTGATGAAGAGGAAGATGATGATAAAGAAGACATCGAATTTGATGATGACGACTTAGAGGATATTGACGAAGAAATCGATGAAGACTTTATTGATGAAGAAGAAGAGTTTGAGGAAGAAGAGGAAGAACTTTAAGAACCGTATGCTTAGAATTTTCTCGTAACTAAAAGCAAAAAATCTTGACTTCTATCACGGTTACGTTTAATCTTTTACTTGGGCTCCTTAAAAGAAGGAGAAAAAGACCGTGTATATAATACGCTCCCCCTGCAAACCTATGCAGGAGGAGCGTTTTTTTGTTTTGAACTTGATTCAGTCCAGTTCTCCCAATGTATAGCAAACAGTGACTGAATACATGTTAGAGTTTAAGGATTTACAGGAAAGTGAAAAAGAGATAGAACCGTTTACAGCTTCGAATTGGCTACATTTTTGTAGACGTTCTCGGCTTTTCTTGTTTTAGGGTATATTCCCTATCCGAACACTGGATCTAGCAATTTTAGCACATCATAAGGAGGAATTTTTCATGACGAAGTATATTTTTGTAACAGGTGGGGTTGTATCATCACTTGGCAAAGGGATTGTTGCAGCATCTCTAGGCAGATTATTAAAAAATCGTGGTTTAGAAGTGACGATTCAAAAATTTGATCCATATATCAACATTGATCCTGGTACAATGAGTCCCTATCAACATGGTGAGGTTTTTGTTACGGATGATGGGGCAGAGGCTGACTTAGACTTAGGGCATTATGAACGTTTTATTGATATTAATCTAGGGAAACATTCTACCGTAACTTCAGGTCGTGTTTATCAATCCGTATTGCAGAAAGAACGCCGTGGTGATTATAACGGTGGAACAGTACAAGTAATTCCTCATATTACGAATGAAATTAAAGATCGTATCCAGCGTGCAGGTCGTGAAACAAACGCTGATGTAGTAATTACAGAGGTAGGCGGAACAGTAGGGGATATCGAATCATTGCCATTCCTTGAAGCAATTCGTCAGATGAAAACAAATTTAGGGCATAATAATGTCATGTATATCCACTGCACACTAATTCCTTATATTAAAGCAGCAGGTGAGTTGAAAACAAAACCGACACAGCACTCTGTTAAGGAATTACGTTCTCTAGGTATTCAGCCAAATATTATTGTTGTGCGTACAGAGCAGGAAGTACCACAAGATATGAAGGAAAAACTAGCTTTATTCTGCGATGTTCAACCACATGAAATTATTGAATCTCGTGATGCAGAGCATTTATATGAAGTGCCATTAAACCTACATGCGCAAGATATAGATGATATTGTGCTAGATCATTTCGGTATTAAAGCACCAGAGGCAGATATGGAAGAATGGCGCGACCTTGTAGAAAAAGTGAAAAACCTACCAAATAAAAGAAGAATAGCGCTTGTAGGGAAATACGTGGAGCTACAAGATGCGTATATTTCAGTGGTAGAGGCATTAAAGCATGCAGGGTATGCGTTTAATTCGGATATTGACATTGATTGGATTAATGCAGAGCAAGTAGACGCGGATAATGTAGCGAGTCAATTAAAAGGTGCTGATGCTATTTTAGTACCAGGTGGCTTTGGAGATCGCGGAGTAGAAGGGAAAATTTTAGCGATACAATATGCACGTGAAAATAATGTACCTTTCCTAGGCATTTGTTTAGGTATGCAGCTAGCAACAGTAGAATTTGCTCGCAATGTCCTTGACCTAAAAGGCGCTCATTCTACAGAACTTGATGCAAATACAGCGTACCCAATTATCGATTTCTTACCAGATCAAAACGATAGTGTAGATATTGGTGGTACCTTACGTTTAGGATTATATCCATGTAAATTAAAAGATGGCTCTAAGGCTGGCAAAGCCTATGGCAAAGAGCTTGTATACGAGCGTCATCGTCACCGCTATGAATTTAACAACGAATATCGTGAGGCAATGGAAGCAGCAGGTCTTGTCTTTTCAGGAACAAGCCCAGACGGCAAACTAGTGGAAATCATTGAGCTACCAGAAAATGAATTCTTTGTAGCCTGTCAATTCCACCCAGAGCTAGTCTCACGTCCAAACCGTCCACAGCCATTGTTCCGTGATTTTATCGGAGCAACATTCAAATAAGCTAAAAGAGTTGTCTCGTTTATAGAGACAACTCTTTTTTATAGCTCTTCCTCATCCAATGCCAGCATTTCATCATATGCTATTTTGACAGCTTCATATACAAAAAGCCCAGCAATTGCATGTGGTACAACAATTCGCTGTCCAACATCGTTTGGTAATAAACCACCTTTGACACGAGTAGAAATATACGTATAAGCTAAATCTGCCAAAGGATTTTCGGCATTCCCAGCTTCATTGGCAACAGCAGAAAAAGGAATAAAACGTTGATGTAATTCCTGTGCTAAGGCTAATGCTTCTGTGTCGTGTGCACTACGAGTAAAAATACAAACACGATCAGCCTCCGTTAAAACGGTATCTGCTGTCCAACAAACTAATTTATGGAATGGCTCAACTGCTTGGAATGCATTTAATTCAACAACCTGCATTTCACCAAAGCAAGCGAAATATACATGGCCCTCGCCAATTGCTGCTTGTGCAAGTAGTCTTGCTGTTTCCTCAATGGCATTCTCTTCATTTTGCGTAATTCTTTGAAGTAAACCACTTAATTGTGTTGTTAGAATTTTTGACATGTTCCCACCTCTATCCATATTATAGGGGTGAACAAGGTAGAAAGCAAAAGCAGATAATTTACAATATTAGAAGGTATTAAGCCGAAAAAGGCGAATATTAATAATGAAGAAAAGTTTTATAGAACAGTAAAATAAAAAGGGCGGAATGGAATGATGAAATATGAAAAGATTATTAATTGTCGATGATCAACAGGGTATTCGTTTACTTTTAAATGAAGTATTGAAAAAGGAAGGATACACTACATATTTAGCAGCTAATGGCGTAGAGGCATTAAAGTTTGCCAATGAACAAGAAATAGATTGTGTGTTATTAGATATGAAAATACCAGGAATGGATGGTATTGAAATCTTAAGGCGTTTAAAAGAGAAGTGGCCAAAGCTTCCTGTATTTATGATGACTGCATATGGCGAACTAGATGTTGTGCAAGAAGCTTTAAAGCTAGGAGCAATTCGTTACTTTACTAAGCCTTTTGATATTTTTGAGGTACGTGATGAGGTTAATAAAACGTTACAGGTGTAAGAAACAGGCGGTGTGGACACACGGCCTGTTTTTTTATGTTTAACCAATTATTTCTATTCCGATTTCATTTGTCCACTAGTTAGCTCTGTCGCTGCGTTTCACTACGCTTTGGTGTAGAAAATAATAGCCCCTGCTTTTCAGGTGCCTGCCTTCGTTGCGTTCCACTTCACTGCGGCTAACCCTGTCGCTACGTTTCACTACGCTTTCGGGTAGAAAATAATAGCCCCTGCTTTTCAGGTGCCTGCCTTCGTTGCGTTCCACTTCACTGCGGCTAACCCTGTCGCTACGTTTCACTACGCTTTCGGGTAGAAAATAATAGCCCCTGCTTTTCAGGTGCCTGCCTTCGTTGCGTTTCACTTCACTGCGGCTGACCCTGTCGCTGCGTTTCACTACGCTTTCGGGTAGAAAATAATAGCCCCTGCTTTTCAGGTGCCTGCCTTCGTTGCGTTTCACTTCACTGCGGCTGACCCTGTCGCTGCGTTTCACTACGCTTTCGGGTAGAAAATAATAGCCCCTGCTTTTCAGGTGCCTGCCTTCGTTGCGTTCCACTTCACTGCGGCTGACCCTGTCGCTACGTTTCACTACGCTTTCGTGTAGAAAATAATAGCCCCTGCTTTTCAGGTGCCTGCCTTCGTTGCGTTCCACTTCACTGGGGCCAACCCTGTCGCTGCGTTTCACTACGCTTTCGGGTAGAAAATAATAGCCCCTGCTTTTCAGGGGCTATTATTTTTGCTATGATTGAGGAGCATATTTATGTAGAAAGAAATAGTCCTATAAGGAGGATTTTTAGTATGGCATTAGTATCTATGAAAGAGATGTTAATTAAAGCAAAAGCAGAGGGTTACGCTGTTGGTCAGTTCAATATTAACAACCTTGAATGGACGCAAGCGATTTTACAGGCAGCAGAGGAAGAAAAATCGCCAGTGATTCTTGGTGTTTCAGAGGGCGCAGGTAAATATATGGGCGGCTTTATCGCTGTTGTTCACATGGTAAAAGGTTTAATGAAATCTTATGGTACTACAGTCCCTGTAGCAATCCATCTTGATCATGGCTCTAGCTTTGCAAAATGTAAAGAAGCAATTGATGCAGGCTTTACTTCTGTAATGATTGATGCCTCACATCATCCTTTTGATGAAAATGTCAAAATTACTTCAGAGGTAGTAGAGTATGCACATGCTAAAGGCGTTTCTGTTGAGGCAGAATTAGGAACAGTTGGTGGAGATGAAGACGGTGTTATTGGCGGTATTATTTATGCAGATCCAGAGGAATGCCGTAAAATGGTTGAGCTAACGGATATCGACTGCTTAGCACCAGCACTTGGTTCTGTGCATGGTCCGTATCAAGGAGAACCAAACCTAGGCTTTAAAGAAATGGAAGAAATTTCTAAATTAGCAGACCTTCCACTTGTCTTACATGGCGGTACAGGTATCCCACTAAAAGATATCCAACGCTCGATTTCATTAGGTACAGCTAAGATCAACGTCAATACTGAAAATCAAATTGAAGCAACAAAAGCAATTCGTGAAATTCTTGATAATGACAAAGTTGTTTATGATCCACGTAAATTCCTTGGACCAGCCCGTGAAGCGATTAAAGCAACAGTGATTGGTAAAATTCGCGAATTTGGTAGTGCACAAAAAGCATAATTTTTGCATTTAATATGTGACAAAAGCATAGATAAATACACATAAATAAGAGAAGTGTTGATGCTATCAATCGACCTTCTCTTGTTTTTGAAATAATGGAATTTGGAAAAGACTTAATATTATAAGAACATGATCAGGAGGAAATACGATGAAGTTTTTTATTGATACAGCAAATTTTGAAGAGATTAAAGAGGCACATGCATGGGGAATCTTATCAGGTGTTACAACAAACCCATCTTTAGTAGCTAAAGAAGAAAACGTTTCTTTCCATGATCGTCTTCGTGAAATCGCTGAGCTTGTTGACGGCTCTGTAAGCGGAGAAGTCATTGCACTTGATGCAGAAGGTATGATGAAAGAAGGTTTAGAATTAGCTGCTATTGCTCCAAACATTACGGTCAAGCTCCCGATGACGCCAGCTGGATTAGAGGCTTGTCGTTTCTTTGCCAACAAAGGTATTAAAACAAATGTAACATTAATATTTAGTGCCAACCAAGCATTAATGGCTGCGCGTGCAGGTGCTACATATGTATCACCATTTATCGGCCGTTTAGATGACATTGGTCAAAATGGTGTAGAGCTAATCGAAACAATTGCAGATATTTTCACAATTCATAATATCGACACAGAAATTATTGCTGCCTCTGTGCGCCATCCACAGCATGTGACAGCAGCAGCTTTAGCAGGTGCCCATATTTCAACAACTCCATTTAAAGTATTAAAACAACTTTTCAACCATCCATTAACGGAAAAAGGAATTGAAGGATTTTTAGCGGATTGGAATAAGAGAAAAGGCGAATAATAAGATTATAAAGTGAGCCAATCGCAAAAAACTACTTTCCAATCATGAGGGAGAACGCAAAATGGATGTTTATAAAATTACTGGCGAAAATCGTCTACAAGGTACAATTAAAGTTAGTGGTGCAAAAAATAGTGCAGTCGCCTTAATTCCTGCATCAATTTTGGCGAACTCTCCAGTGACTATTGGGGGGATACCCGAAATTTCAGATGCTTGGACGTTAAAGGCTTTACTAGAGGAAATTGGTGGGGAAGTGACGTTTGATAGTGGTAAGATGATTATTGATCCAACAGAGATGATTGCATTACCATTACCAAACGGCAATGTGAAAAAGCTACGCGCTTCCTATTATTTAATGGGCGCGATGCTTGGACGCTTTAAGAAAGCAGTTATTGGTTTACCAGGCGGCTGCTTTTTAGGTCCACGCCCAATTGACCAACATATTAAAGGCTTTGAGGCATTGGGAGCTAAAATTACCAATGAACATGGAGCCATTTATTTGCGCGCAGATGAATTGGTTGGGGCAAAAATTTATTTAGATGTGGCAAGTGTTGGAGCAACGATTAATATTATGTTGGCTGCTGTTCTTGCAAAAGGACGTACAGTTATTGAAAATGCCGCTAAAGAACCTGAAATTATTGATGTGGCGACACTGCTAACAAATATGGGTGCTAATATTAAAGGTGCAGGTACAAGTGTTATTCGTATTGAAGGTGTAGAAGAGCTACATGGTACGGAGCATACGATTATTCCAGACCGTATTGAAGCGGCAACATTTTTAATTATGGCTGCAGCAGTTGGTGATGGTATTACGATTGATAATGTCATTCCATTGCATTTAGAAGCAATTATTGCAAAGCTTCGTGAAATGGGTGTAAAGATTGATACTGGTGAAGAAAGTATTTATGTACCTAAAACAGACCTTTCCACATTGAAGGCAGTTGATATAAAAACATTGGTATATCCAGGGTTTCCAACGGATATTCAGCAACCACTTGCTGTGTTAATGTCACAAGCATTCGGTTCCTCAAAAGTAACGGATACAATTTATACAGCTCGATTTAAACATATCGATGAGCTTCGTCGGATGAATGCTAATGCTCGTGTAGAGGGCAATACAGCCATTATTAAGGGGCCAAGTAAATTGCATGGCTCCACGGTAACAGCTACAGACCTTCGCGCTGGTGCGGCCTTAGTTTTAGCGGGGCTATTAGCGGAAGGTGAAACAGAAATTCACGATATTTATCATATCGAACGTGGCTATAGCTCACTTATTGAGAAATTACGTGATTTAGGCGCCGATATTCGACGAGAAACAATCCTTGCACGCTTAGCAGAGGCAAAGGAATAATGAGAGCTAAAAGTTTTCATCCAACTATGTTACAATAGAGGTAATTTGAATGTTTCGGCACAAAAAGCTGCCGATAGCGGGAGGCAAAGCAACAATGGAACGCAGTTTATCGATGGAAGTAGTACGAGTAACAGAAGCAGCAGCAATCGCATCCGGGAAATGGATGGGACGTGGTTTGAAAATTGAGGCAGATGATGCAGCAACAACAGCGATGCGCAAAATGTTCGATACAATTCCAATGCATGCTACAGTAGTAATAGGTGAGGGTGAAATGGATGAAGCGCCAATGCTTTATATTGGTGAAGAACTTGGCCTACGTAATGGTGGTCCTCAAGTAGATATTGCAGTGGACCCTTTAGAAGGGACAAATATTGTCGCAAAAGGGACAAATGGTGCAATGACGGTTCTGGCTATTGCAGATAAAGGGAATTTATTAAATGCACCTGATATGTACATGGAGAAAATTGCGGTAGGACCAGAAGCGGCGGGCAAGGTTGATATTAATGCTTCTGTCACATATAACCTATTACAAGTAGCAAAAGCAAAAAATAAAGATATTTCTGATGTTGTGGCTACGCTGTTAGATCGACCTCGCCATCAAGCGATCGTTGATGAAATTCGAGAAGCTGGTGCACGTATTAAATTTATCCAAGATGGCGATGTTGGCGCAGCAATCAATACGGCCTTTGATGAAACAGGTATTGATATTATGTTTGGCACAGGTGGCGCACCAGAGGGGGTAATTGCGGCAGTAGCCTTAAAATGCCTAGGTGGTGACTTCCAAGCAAAACTAGTACCAGAAGATGAGGAACAATTAGCACGCTGCACAAAGATGGGTGTAGATGTTGAGAAGGTTCTTTATTTAGATGACCTAGTAAAAGGTGACGATGCTATTTTTGCAGCGACAGCTGTCACAGATTGTGAGCTATTAAAGGGTGTTCAATATAAAGGTGCTTATGCATTGACACATTCAGTTGTTATGCGAGCTAAGTCTGGTACGGTACGTTTTGTTGAAGGACGTCATGCTCTTGAGAAAAAACCTAGCTATTAATGATATTTTCTTCTAAAATATACCTAGTGCATCCACCTGCGCTAGGTACCTTCTTCTTACAAGCAATTATGCCGCGGCATAATTATGTCCGGATTTTTTCGAATTCGCTCGAAAAGCTCCTCTTCAAAATCTGTGACATCCACCGGAGCTTTATCTTGATTCAACGGCTATTCGTATACGCGCTGAACCAAAGATAAACCATCCCATAGTTTTGTAGGCTATGTTTCAATGTTTTATGATTGTTAAAAGTACCCATAGCTTAAGACAACCAGACAAGCGTTGACAGAGCCATTGTAAAAAACTTCATTGATAACCCCAAAAATGGCATTATATTTTGAAAAAGACTGGAGTTGTGCATATGTCTGCATTGACAATCGCTCAATTAGAAAACATGACGTTAAAAGAGCTTTACGCCCTTGCACGCCAATACAAAATTTCATATTATAGCAAGCTAACGAAAAAAGAATTGATATTTGCTATTTTGAAAACGCGTTCAGAGCAAGAGGGCTATTTCTTTATGGAGGGTGTATTAGAAATTGTTTCGCAAGAGGGCTTTGGCTTCCTTCGCCCAATTAACTATTCTCCAAGTAAAGAAGATATTTATATTTCTGCATCTCAAATTCGCCGCTTTGACCTACGTAATGGGGACAAGGTATCGGGGAAGGTGCGACCACCGAAAGAAAATGAGCGTTATTATGGCTTATTACAAGTGGATGCTGTCAATGGTGAGGACCCTGAAGTGGCAAAGGAACGCGTGCATTTCCCTGCATTAACACCTCTATATCCAGACCGACAAATTAAACTTGAAACAACACAGCGCAATGTTTCAACACGTATTATGGATTTAGTTGCACCTGTAGGCTTTGGTCAACGTGGCTTAATCGTTGCACCACCAAAGGCAGGGAAAACATCCTTGTTAAAAGAAATTGCAAATGCTATTACAACGAATCATCCAGAGGCAGAGCTCATTGTTCTACTAATTGATGAACGTCCTGAGGAAGTAACAGATATTGAACGTTCTGTGAATGCAGATGTGGTCAGCTCTACATTTGATGAAGTACCAGAAAATCATGTGAAAGTAGCCGAAATTGTTTTGGAACGTGCGCGTCGATTAGTGGAGCATAAACGTGA
Organism: Lysinibacillus sp. FSL H8-0500; assembly: GCF_038051955.1. Classification (NCBI taxonomy): domain Bacteria; kingdom Bacillati; phylum Bacillota; class Bacilli; order Caryophanales; family Bacillaceae; genus Lysinibacillus; species Lysinibacillus sp. FSL H8-0500. Next base: position 713,904 of record NZ_CP150292.1, read on the forward strand.
TGTTATTATTTTAATGGACTCGATTACACGTTTAGCACGTGCCTACAATCTAGTGATTCCTCCAAGTGGACGTACATTATCAGGAGGGATTGATCCTGCTGCTTTCCATAGACCTAAACGTTTCTTTGGTTCTGCACGTAATATTGAAGAAGGCGGTAGTTTAACAATTTTAGCAACGGCTTTAGTAGATACAGGGTCTCGTATGGATGAAGTGATCTATGAAGAATTTAAAGGAACAGGTAATTTAGAGCTACATTTAGATCGTCAGTTAGCAGAGCGCCGTATTTTCCCTGCACTTGACATTCGTCGTTCAGGTACACGTAAGGAGGAGCTTCTTCTTGCACCTGAACAGCTTGAAAAACTATGGGCAATCCGTAAAACCTTTTCGGATGCACCAGATTTTGCAGAGCGCTTCCTGAGAAAGTTACGCACGACAAAGTCGAATGATGAATTCTTTGAAAAGCTAAACGAAGATATGAAAAAAGCAACAAAGGGTAAAGGACTTTTATAAAAGGGTATCACCATTGACGAGCAAATTGTCAATGGTGATTTTTTTTGTATATGTTATATTTTATAAATGTATATTGAAATTGATAATCATTATCAATATAATGGTATGTAAACATGTATTTTTGAAGGAGACGAAGATGAATTATGATGCCTATATGCTTCTTTGGCAAAATGCGTTTATCCAGTTGAAGCAAATCGATTACATAAATAAATCAGATGTTCAAGTGTCAAAGGTTTTAACATATAGCTCATTTCTTATTGTCACAGCGGGCGGTGCACAAATTGTCATTGATGATCAGCCCTATCATGTGCAGCGCTTCAGTATTTTTCATATAGGGAAATCCCAATCTCTTCAGATTATAGCACAACAGGGTGTGAGCTATTTTCTCATTAGCTATAAGGGGGATGTCATGTACAAAGATGCTTTTATGCAGCATTTGCACATGCACTATCAACCATTCCAAACACATTTCTCTTGTGTACCAGCGAATCCGATCGCCATTCACAGCATCCTTCAAGATATGTATAGTAAATGGCAATCTGGCTCTATTCAGGAGCATTTATCTGTAAAAGCCTCCTTCTATGAGCTTATCTACCATGTGTTTCAAGAATTAGCGGAAGGACAAGGCCAACCACATGAAATCGATAAGGCAGAAGTCGCACGATTATATATTAAGCAACACATTCATCAACCGCTATCTATACAGACTTTAGCAGATATGCTTCAGATTAGTACACGACATTTATTACGTATCTTCAAAGCCCGTTATGAAATAGGCCCACAAATTTATTTACAACAACTTAGAATAGAGAAAGCAAAACAGTATTTGCTAACCAATCAATATGGCATAAAAGAAATAGCTATTTCTCTTGGATTTGAAGATGAATATTATTTTAGTCGTGCTTTTAAAAAAGCAACAAATATAGCTCCAAGTAGTTTTAGGCTGAAATATACATCTAATATGTCCGAAATAACCATTACAAGTGAGAATCATTTTCAATACAATTATAATCAGCTCGCGCAAGCAAAACGATTTGAGAATGGAGAAAATGAAATCATGATGAAAAAGATGATTCAGCATATAAAACTACCTTTTTTACTAAGCCTGTTCGTTTTACTGGCAGCGTGTAATGAAGATACGAGCCAATCTAAGGTTGACGAACAAACCTCACCCGAAACAGCAGACACTAGAACAGTAACAGATGATAGTGGACGCGAAGTAGAAATTCCAATGAAGGCAGAGAGAGTCGTAACCGATTGGTATTTGGGTCAAATTTTAGCGTTAGATGTTGTACCAGTTGGAGGCGTGACGGCTAACCTTGATTATGCTGCTTTTTTAAAGCAACACTATAAGGATGGAGAAATTACGAATATTGGTACAGATGGTCAGGTGTCATTAGAAAAAGTTTTAGAGTTAAAACCAGACTTGATTATTACATGGAACGCAGAAGATGTTGAGAAGTACGAAAAAATTGCTCCAACAATTGTCTTTGCTGAGGATGCTCATGAAACGGCGACTGAGGAAATTAAGGCGATGGGTAATTATTTAGGAAGACAAGAAGAGGCTGAAGCATTTACAAAAGAATTTGAAGATCGTATAGCAAAAGCGAAGGAAAAAATTATTGATGTGATTCCAGAGGGAGCCACATTTACTATTTATGAAATGTTTGAAAAAAATGCAACGATTGTTGGAAATTCAAGTGTATCAGGTGGTAGAGCACTCTATCAAATTTTGGGCATGAAACCTCAAGAAAAAGTGCAGGAGTTATTTGATACAAAGGAAGCAAATAATGGACGTTACGAAATTTCCTATGAGGTTGTAGGTGACTATGTAGGTGACTATAACTTCATGATTAATTTCTTTAACAAAGATGGCCAGTTGCCAGCAACATGGACAAATTTAGATGTCGTTAAAAATAATCAAATAGTAGAGCTTCCATCTGAATATTATTTTGCTTCTGACCCGCTCTCCGGCTTACATCAAGCTGAAGAACTAGCTGACAAAATAGTTGATTTTACGAAGGCTCAGCAACAATAAACTGTGAAAACATAAGAGCTATCTGTGTACAGGCAGATAGCTCATTTATTAGGTACGTAAAACGAGATCACAATAGGAGGCTACACCATGTTATTACGGCGCTTTTTTTCATATTATAGGCCCTATAAAGGTTTATTTATTTTAGATTTTAGCTGTGCCATATTAGTGGCACTAATCGAGCTAGCATTTCCAATTGTTTTAAATAAAGTAATTGATGATATTCTGCCAGATGGGGAAATAAAGTGGATTATTATGGCAAGTTTGTTGCTGTTTGGATTATACATTTTTAACTCCATTCTTCATTTTATCGTTTCGTATTGGGGACATATGCTGGGCATTAATATAGAGACGGATATGAGAAAAGAATCCTTCAGCCATGTACAAAAGCTATCCTTTAGATATTTTGATAACAACAAAACAGGGCATCTTGTTTCTCGTTTAACGAATGATTTAATGGATATTGGCGAACTTGCTCACCATGGTCCAGAGGATATCTTTATTGCAGCAATGACGATTATTGGAACATTCGGTGTCATGTACTATATTGATCCAATCTTTACGATTCTTATTTTCCTACTAGTACCGATCATCTTAATTTTAACCATTATTTTTGGTAAATTAATGTCTAAAGCATTCCGTCAAATGTTTGGAGATATCGCAGATTTCAATGCACGTGTTGAAAACAATATAAGTGGTATTCGTGTTGTACAGGCTTTTACAAATGAAGATCATGAGATTAAACGCTTTAAAGTAAATAATGAAAGATTCCGTATGACAAAGCTGTTCTCCTATAAAGTCATGGCTTGGAATGAAGCTATTTCAGGCATACTCACGAAGGTCTTATCACTCTTCACTTTATCTGTAGGAGCGTATTTTGTGTTAAATGGACATTTATCAAATGGTGATTTTATCGCATTTATTTTACTGTCAGGCATTCTCTTAGGCCCGATTAACAAAATCAATATGTTTATAGAAAGCTATCCGAAAGGTATGGCAGGATTTAGACGGTATATCGAATTTCTAGAAACGGAACCTGAAATTGCTGATCGTCCAGAGGCAAAAGTGGTTGAGGAAATTGATGGCGCAATTACTTTCTCGAATGTATCGTTTGGCTACGCTGCCAATAATCGTGCCCTACATCATATTAATTTAAAGGTAAATCCTGGTGAAACTGTTGCCTTGGTAGGTCCTTCTGGTGCAGGGAAATCTACAATCTGTAGTTTATTGCCACGTTTTTATGAAGTTAATGAAGGCTCGATTAAAATTGATGGCATTGATATACGAGATTTTAAACTGCAATCTTTACGTTCGCATATAGGAATTGTCCAACAAGATGTCTTTTTATTTGATGGGACCATTCGTGAAAACATTGCTTATGGGAATTTAAATGCTAGTGATGAAGATATTTGGTATGCGGCACAGCGCGCACAACTAGCTGATGTTATTCATGCTCTTCCTGAGGGAATGGACACATTGGTTGGTGAGCGTGGTGTGAAATTATCAGGTGGACAGAAGCAGCGCTTATCGATTGCACGTATTTTCTTGAAAAATCCAAAAATTTTAATACTAGATGAGGCAACATCTGCACTTGATACAGAAACAGAGCAAGCAATTCAGCAAGCATTAAATGAGCTTTCTATTGGTCGCACAACATTAGTAATTGCCCATCGTTTAGCAACGATTAAGGATGCAGATCGAATTGTTGTTGTATCGAAAAAGGGCATTATTGAAGAGGGTACACATCAACAGCTAATGGAAAGAAAAAATGCTTACTATGGTTTATATACAGCTCAATTTGGTTTACAAATATAAAATAAGCACGCTTAAAATGAAAGGAAGTTAAACATGTCAGTACTTGAAATAGATCATGTGGCAATTGGTTATTCCTCAACACTTATCGTGAATGATTTAAGTGTGGAGATTCCAAAGGGACAAATTTCCACAATTATAGGCCCTAATGGATGTGGTAAATCTACATTATTAAAAGCGGTTGCACGTGTACTACGAATGCAAAACGGTGCTGTTTATTTAGATGGCAAAGCAATTCATCAATTAAAAACAAAAGAAGTGGCTAAAAGGATGGCGATTTTACCTCAGACAGCAACAGCACCAGGTGGATTAACGGTTTTTGAGCTGATATCCTATGGTCGTTTCCCTCATCAAGCAGGGTTTGGTACATTGCGTAAGGAGGACTATGAGTATATTCATTGGGCGATTGATGTTACGGGATTAAGAGAATTTAGTGATCGACCAATTGAAGCATTGTCAGGTGGACAGCGTCAAAGGGTATGGATTGCGATGGCATTAGCTCAAGGCACAGATATTTTAGTACTGGATGAACCAACAACTTATTTAGACTTAGCACATCAGCTTGATATTTTATTGCTGCTACAAAAGCTTAATAAGGAAGAAGGACGAACGATTATTATGGTATTGCACGATTTGAATCATGCATCACGCTTCTCCCATTTTATGATGGCCATGAAAGCTGGAAATTTAATAGTCAATGGCAGTCCAGAAGAAGTGATGACGCAGGAAAATTTACAAAGAGTATTCAATATCGATGCAGAAATGGCTGTTTGTCCGTATAGTAAAAATCCAATCTGCCTCTCTTACCAGCTGTACGACATAAAGGAGTAAATTTTTTTCAGCATTTTGAATTAGAAGTTATGAGGAGGAAGTTGAATGACTACGTCAACAGGAGTAGGAGGGCTCAACGATTTAGAGGAGCTACAAAAACGGTCTCATCCGATCCGTGGAGTAGTAGCTTTAATTGTAGGAGTAATTGGATTACTATTTGCCATTGGCTTATCGATTTCATTTGGGGCAGCAGATATTTCATTAGGTACTGTCTGGACAGCAGTGGTCCATTTCTCACCAGAATTAACAACCCATCAAATTATTCATGATATTCGTTTACCCCGAGTGCTTGGAGCAGCTTTGGTGGGTGCAAGCTTTGCAGTAGCAGGCGCAATTATGCAGGGAATGACACGTAATCCGTTAGCTGATTCAGGGCTACTCGGCTTGAATGCAGGTGCAGCATTTATGTTAGCTGTTTGTTTCGCCTTTTTCCCTAGTCTGCCTTATATGTATTTAATTTTATGGTCCTTTGTAGGAGCAGGCTTAGGTGTAGTGATCGTGTACGGTATTGGCTCGCTGTCTAAAGGTGGCTTAACACCGATGCGTCTTGTGTTGGCTGGAGCTGCTGTTAGTGCATTACTTGGCGCATTAGGTGAAGGACTTGCCTTGTACTATCGTATTGGGCAAGACCTAGCATTTTGGTATGCAGGCGGTGTTTCGGGGACAAAATGGAGCCATCTGCAAATATTATCACCTTGGATACTTATTGCAATGATTGGTGCTATTATTTTATCGCGTTCTATCACATTATTAAGCTTAGGTGAAGAGGTTGCTATTGGACTTGGGCAACGTACGGGTGTTATAAAAATATGGGGAATGGTTATTGTTTTAATTTTAGCAGGGGCGGCAGTTTCAGTTGTAGGTGCTGTTGGTTTTGTAGGGTTGATTGTTCCTCATTTAGCGAGATACATAGTTGGTCATGATTATCGTTGGATTATCCCATGTTCATTGATTTATGGAGCATTGCTGGTTGTGTTAGCGGATTTAGCAGCACGCCTTATCAATCCGCCATATGAAACGCCAATTGGTGCATTAATTGCCTTTATCGGTGTGCCGTTCTTCCTCTATTTAGCACGTAAAGGAGGAAAAGAACTGTGAGTAACAGCTTTTTAACAACAAGTCAGCAAAAGGCCAAAAGAAAAAATTTCGTTACTATGGTGACGTTACTTGTTTTAATCGTTATCACCTTTGTGATTAGTATGAATACAGGTGTCATTAAATTAACACCAATGGAGGTTTTTCGCACACTATTTGGACAAGGGGATGCCCAGCAGCAATTAATATTATTTGAATTCAGACTTCCACGCATTGTGATTGCCGTTCTAGTAGGAATGGGCTTAGCTGTTTCAGGTGCTATTTTACAAGGTATTTCTAAAAATGCCCTAGCAGATCCAGGTATTTTAGGGATTAATGCTGGAGCAGGCCTTGCTGTTATGCTCTATATTTCATTTTTTCCAACTACGAAAGCAGCACCTGTTTATTTACTGCCAGTGCTTGCCTTTGTAGGAGCAGGCTTCACAGCGATCCTTATTTATACACTTTCTTATAGACGGCATGAGGGTATTACACCGATGCGTTTAATATTAACAGGGGTAGCTATTGCCGCAGGTATTAGTTCAGCTATGATTGTGCTAACATTACGTCTAACACCTGAAAATTATCAATTTGTAGCAACCTGGTTAGCGGGTAGTATTTGGGGCTCTAATTGGAGATTTGTGCTTGCATTGCTACCATGGCTGCTTATCTTATTACCATTTGTTTATGCGAAATCACGTGTATTAAATATTTTAAATTTAGGTGAATTAACGGCAATTGGACTAGGAGCTTCTATTGAAAGAGAACGTCGCTGGCTATTAGCGGCTGCTGTTGGTTTAGCAGGAGCCAGCGTTTCAGTAAGCGGTGGTATTGGATTTGTTGGACTTATTGCACCGCATTTGGCACGACAGCTTGTTGGCGCAAAACATCAATTTTTACTACCAACCGCAGCACTTTTAGGAGGCTTTTTAGTATTAATGGCTGATACATTAGGTCGTTCTCTTTTAGAGCCATCAGAAATTCCTGCTGGGATTGTTGTCGCTGTTTTAGGTGCACCATATTTCTTATATTTATTAGCACGATTAAAGGAATAAATTTTGCATAGTGATGATCTTGATAGTTTCTACTTGAAAAAGCTAAAATATCTATGTTATACTTCGTAAGTATGCAACGTGTACATATATAGCTGACATCCCACTTTCGATCCGATTTTGTGATCGACATATTCGGGCTATGTAAGGTACAGTTCGAGAATACTCTGTTCCAGATGGTTCAGGGCGGGAGGAGAAAACGAATATGAAACAAGGAATTCATCCAGACTACAAAGAAGCAACAGTAACTTGCTCTTGTGGGAATACTTTCAAAACTGGTTCAGTAAAAGAAAACATTGTTGTCGAGTTTTGCAACGAATGTCACCCATTCTATACTGGCCGTCAAAAATTCGCGTCTGCTGATGGTCGCGTAGATCGTTTCAACAAAAAATACGGTCTTAAAAACTAATGTTAGTTTAATACCTGCCAAGCATGTGCTTGGCAGGTATTTTTTTCAGTATATGGAATAATAGTCTTTTCAAAATCTAGCGTAATGAAAAGAAGGGGAGAAGACAAAATGGCACAGCTTTATTTTAAACACGGTGCAATGAATAGTGGTAAATCAATAGAAATTTTAAAAGTTGCCCATAATTATGAAGAGCAAAAAAAGCCAGTAATGATATTTACTTCAGGTTTAGATACACGTGATGAAGTTGGTTTTGTTTCCAGTCGAGTAGGTTTAAGACAGGAGGCTATTCCAGTTTACGAAGATACAAATATTTTTGAGCTAGTGAAAAAAAATGTGGTGAAGCCGTATTGTGTGCTTGTAGATGAAGTGCAATTTTTAAAAAAGGCCCATGTTTTACAGCTTGCAAATATTGTGGATCAATTAGATATTCCTGTAATGGGCTTTGGCTTAAAAAATGATTTTCAAAATGAGCTATTTGAAGGTAGCCAGTATATGCTTACATATGCAGATAAAATTGAAGAAATGAAAACCATTTGCTGGTTCTGTCATAAAAAAGCAACCATGAATTTACGAGTAGACGAAAGAGGGAAGCCTGTTTATACTGGCGATCAAATTCAAATTGGCGGCAATGATGCTTATTATCCAGTGTGCCGTAAATGCCACGCAAACCCACCGCTCTAATGCATCGATAAATACAGCAAGAAAAAGTAGCATACATGCAAAATTTTTCTTATACTAAGTAGGGGAAATATATCAATATTTATGATGCTTGCGTGAAATTTTGATTGAAAATTTCTTTATTCGTAAATAGTGAAAAGAAGAGATGTCTAAAAAACTAAATAGAGGTGAATTCCATGTTTGATCGATTACAAGCAGTGGAGGATCGCTATGAAAGGCTAACAGAGCTTTTAAGTGATCCGGACATTGTTAATGATAGTAAAAAATTACGTGAATATTCTAAAGAACAATCGGATATCCAAGAAACTGTGGATAGTTATCGTGAATATAAAAGTGTCAAAGAACAATTAGCAGAGGCACGTGAAATGTTAGATAGTGAAAAAGATCCTGATATGCATGAAATGGTCAAAGAAGAATTTAACCTACTAAAAGACCAACAGGAAGAACTAGAAGAGCGTTTACGTATTCTGCTGATTCCAAAAGATCCAAATGATAATAAAAACGTTATTATGGAAATCCGTGGCGCAGCTGGTGGTGACGAGGCCAATATTTTTGCAGGTGACTTGTTCCGTATGTACTCTCGCTATGCAGAAACGCATGGCTGGAAAATTGATATTATGGAAGCGACACCAAACCCAATGGGCGGCTATAAAGAAGTAATCTTTATGATTAACGGACAAGGAGCCTATTCAAGGTTTAAATATGAAAACGGCGCACACCGTGTACAACGTGTGCCTGCTACAGAATCACAAGGCCGAATTCATACATCAACAGCAACAGTGGCTTGCTTACCTGAAGTTGAGGAAGTAGATGTTGAAATCCATGAAAAAGATATCCGTGTAGATACATTTGCATCATCTGGTGCGGGGGGTCAATCTGTAAATACAACGATGTCTGCTGTTCGTATGACCCATTTACCAACAGGTGTTGTGGTGTCGATGCAGGATGAACGTTCACAAATTAAAAACCGTGAAAAAGCCATGAAAATTCTTCGTGCTCGTGTTGCAGATATGTATATGCAGGAAGCGCAAAAAGAAATTGATGCTACACGTAAATCAGCTGTTGGCTCTGGCGATCGCTCTGAGCGAATTCGCACATACAATTATCCACAAAACCGTGTAACTGACCACCGTATCGGTTTAACGATTCAAAAGCTAGACCAAATCGTTGAAGGTAGACTAGACGAGATTATCGATGCTCTAATTTTAGAAGAGCAAGCATCAAAGTTAGAGCGTTTAAATGATGACCTATAAAAATGTGACGGAGGCCCTTGACTGGGCTTCTTCTTTTTTAGTGGATAATGGTCGTGAGCAAACAGCAGCGCGCATTGTGATGCAGTATATACTTGGCACTAGCTATTCAGAGGTAATGCTACATTTACAGGACGAATTAACAGCAGAGCAGCAAGTGAAATTTACAACACTTATCGAAGAACATGCCAGTGGTCGCCCTGTACAATATTGTATAGGGGTGGAAGAATTTTATGGTCGCTCCTTTTTTGTTGATGAATCAGTATTAATTCCTCGACCTGAAACAGAGGAGCTGGTGCTTGGCACGATTACTCGTATCAATAAGCTATTTCAGCATCAAGCATTAAAGCTAGCGGATATTGGTACAGGTAGTGGCGCTATAGCTATTTCGATGAAGCTGGAATGTCCAGAACTGACAGTTGTAGCGACTGATTTATCGAAGGCTGCATTAGCAACAGCACAAAAAAATGCTCAAAGATTAGAGGCAAATATTGATTGTAGATTAGGTGATCTAACAGCACCTCTTGCTGGGGAGAAATTTGATATTGTTTTATCGAATCCTCCATATATCGCTTTTGATGAAGCACAAGAAATGTCTAGTGTTGTCTTAGAGCATGAGCCACATAGTGCGCTATTTGCTGAGGAGGAGGGGCTTATTTTATACCGCAAATTAGCTGAGCAATTACCTGCTTATATGAATAGGCCAGCACTGATTGGGCTAGAAATCGGTTATACACAGGGAGAAAAAGTAGCAAAATTCTTTCGAGATAGTTTTCCACAGGCTACAATTTCCATAGAAAAAGATATTAACGGTAAACCTCGAATGATTTTTTGTGAGATTGATGTATAAAGTATCTTGAACTTGCCAACAATGTTGAGCAAGGAGGGATTTTTATGTTAAACGAATACAAGATTAGAAGATTACCGAAACAACATATCTTTTTAGCTTTTGCTAGACTAGTAGTGATTGCGATTACTTTACAATTATGTATTTTATATATTCCTACATTTATAGGCTATGCAAAAGCAACTATGAATCAGGTGCAAGAAGAGGATTTTCGTATACGTGTGATTGCTAATAGTAATACAGCACAGGATCATCAAGAAAAGGAGCAACTTGTCAAAGAGTTAAAGCCTTATTTTACACAAGTTGCTGCTACAGGAATAATCAAAAATGAGCAAATGCTGTCGTTAAAGCAACAAATAGAAACAGAATTAAGCGAAAGTTATCCACAAATTGACACACAGGTTGTACTCGGGGATAACTTATTCCCACCAAAAAGACAAGGTGCTGTACTTTATCCACAAAATGTCTATCAATCGATCGTGGTAAAGATTGGTGATGCACGTGGGGATAACTGGTGGTGCAGTATTTTCCCATCTATCTGTGAGCCTGAGAAGGAAGAAGTAAAAGAAGAGTCGGAGGAAAAAGAACAAGTAACATTCTTTCTGTGGGAATGGATTAAAGGGCTTTTTGCATGAATTGTGCACAAATTCAGATAACTTATACACAATTTTTTCTAAGTTATAAACAATATGTGGATAATTCAGTAAAAATGAATAATTGAAGGAAGGTTTTAATGATGAAAACCGTTTGTAAGGTTGTGGACAGTAATGTGAATAGTCAGATTAATTATACACAAGCTGTGGATATCTTAAATGCAGGAGAGATCGTGGCATTTCCAACAGAAACAGTTTATGGTTTAGGAGCTGTTGCCACAAATGATTTAGCCGTAAAAAAGATATTTGAAGCGAAGGGCCGTCCTTCAGACAATCCTTTAATTGTCCATATTGGTACAAAAGAGGAAGTGGCACTCTATGTAGCTGATATTTCTGAAGTAGCAAAGCAATGTATGGATTTATTTTGGCCAGGTCCACTAACGCTTATTATGCCTGTTAAACCAAATGTATTAGCCCAAAGTGTTACGGCTGGCTTATCAACAGTTGGTATACGGATGCCAAATCATCCTGTTGCCCTTGCACTATTGCAGCAGCTAAAAAAACCACTTGCTGCACCGAGTGCTAATCGTAGTGGGAAACCGAGCCCTACTGAGGCGGTCCATGTAAAGGATGATTTGGATGGATACATACCTTATATTTTAGATGGGGGCTCTACAGGAATAGGACTTGAGTCCACAGTGTTAGATATAACACAGGAGCCTCCTGTTATTTTACGTCCAGGCGGCATCACAAAAGAAATGCTAGAGGCTAAAATAGGACCTGTTATACAACCAACACAAATAGAGCAAAAACTAGATATAATACCAAAGGCACCAGGCATGAAATATACACATTATGCACCAAATGCCCCTGTATTTTTAATTGCCTGTTGTGAGGAGACTGTTAATAAAGCTGTCCGGCAATTGCAGCATGAAGGGCATAGCGTGGCACTACTTGCACCTACTCATTTTCATATGAGCAAGGCTGATTTTTACTTTTCAGTGGGGGAAGCTGGAAGCCAGAAAGAGATGGGAGCTACCTTGTACAATGCCCTAAGAGCATGTGATAAAACAACAGCTACCATTATACTAGCTACAGCAACTTCAACCGAAGGGGTCGGGGCTGCTATTATGAATAGACTTGAAAAAGCCTCTGGAGGAAAGTGGTATTCAGCATAAATGAAAGTACTTTATAAAGCTAGCGACAAAAGACAGTAAAAATATACATGTCTTTTGTCCTTTTTTATATGTATTAAAAAGAAAACCATTCCAGATAATGATGATAATAATGTATTTTTAAGCATAAAATGATAAAATATTAGTGAGCGAAGGAGTGCATTCTTGCAGGGAATTCTTGCAGGTATATTAACGTCTGTTGATGTAATTGGTTTATATGTTTTGTTGCCAAATGTTAGATATCGTTTATTGTTATCATTATGGACGGCTGCATTGCATATGGTGTTCCCGTTGCTAGGGTTTGAATTAGGGAGCTATTTAGTACGTTTTCTTTTAGAATGGGGACAATGGATTTCTAGTATTTTATTATTTTGTATTGGTATGCATTTGCTATTATTCTCTCATAGGGATGAAAAAGTAATAATTTCGCCCATACTTTTAGCTGTGACTGCAAGCCTAGATACCTTTTCAGTAAGTGTTTCTTTTGGTATGCTGAACGTAGAAAAAACGATTTTTATACTAAGCGCAGGTGTCAGTGCTCTTATTTGCGCTTATGGTTCATTAGTCATAGCCCGCAGAAGCCAAGTCTTTTTTGGCAATAAAATTCAACTAATAGCGGGCGTTATTTTTATTATAATGAGTATTCTAGCTATACAATAATAGATTAAACAGTGGAGAGTGATAAGTGTGAGAATATTATTTGTTTGTACAGGCAATACTTGTCGCAGTCCAATGGCGGAAGTTATTTTACAACATAAACAGCTAGACAATCTGGAAGTGCGTTCAGCTGGTATCTATGCTATGCCGAATGCACAAATGTCACCTTATGCACAGCAAGTATTAGAGGAAGCACAAATGCCACATCAGCATTTGGCAACTCAATTATCAAAGGATGTAATAGAATGGGCAGATTTAATTTTAACAATGACAATCACCCATAAAGACACCATTATTTTCAATTATCCAGAAGCTGAACATAAAGTATTTACTTTAAAAGAATATACGGATGAAGGTAGCCTAGAAAATATAGTAGATCCTTACGGGGGTAACAAACCACTATACGAAGCGACATTTGAAGAATTAAAAGCTTTAATTGACCAATTAGTACAAAAACTAGAAAAGAATTGAGGGACACTATGAAAAAACAATTTGGTTTACGTCTTAAATTAGTGTTATTTGTTAGCGCTCTTGCATTAGTCACCTACAGTATTAGTTTTATCTACATTGAATTTATACACCCTACTTTTTTCCCTGATACAAACCGAAAATTGTTTGAAGTCATTACGTATGGGCTAGGCATAATATGGTCAGGCATACTTGCAGCTATTTTCAGTATTATTTTAGTGAAACCTCTACAACGACTTGAACATTCTGCTACTCTTGTAGCCGAAGGAAAAATTGGACAAGATGTACAAATGCCAAAGACACAGGATGAAATACGTTCAGTGGCTGAGGCATTTCAACAAATGGTGCTAAATCTACGTCAAATGGTCGAAAGTATCGACCAAAACTTCCAACAAACAAATCAGTCCATTATTCAGCTTTCAGATGAAGCGGGAGTTGCAACAAGAAAAGCAGAGGGCATTGCGTTAACAGTGAAGCATATTTCGACAGGCGCAGAAGCATCAGCAACAGCTGTACAAGATACTGCTGAAGCGATGGAGGATGTAAGAGCACTAGCGACAGAAGTAAATAGTAGGGCAGAGGCATCAGCATCACAATCGAAAGAGATTTTACATAATTTATCAACCACAACAACAGCGATTGAAACATTGGTCAATAGCATTCAGCAAATTGCAGCTGGCAATAACGAAGCATTGAAAAGCATTCATACATTAGAGGAGAATGCAGGTCAAGTGGAACGTATTATTAGCTTAGTTGGTGATATTGCTGCACAAACCAATTTGTTAGCATTGAATGCCTCCATAGAAGCCGCCCGCGCAGGGGATCATGGGAAAGGCTTTGCAGTGGTGGCTGAGGAAGTTCGTGGCTTAGCTGATGAAAGTGCCAAAGCTGTACAAGGGATTACAGCACTTATTCAGTCTATGCAGCAAAATGTAGAGGTAGTTGTAAAACAAATGAATCAGCAGGTTGCATTTGCAACACAGGAGGCAGCGCGTGTTTCTGAAACAACAGCAGCAGTAGAAGGTATGTCATCCAATATACACGAAATGGCAACAGCGATTGTTGAAATTTCCTCTTTAATTGAACAACAAATGCAAAATATTGAAACAACAGCTCGACAATCACAAGAGGTTGCTGCGATTGCTGAGCAAACGTCAGCAGGTGCGCAAGAAGTTCGTAGTGCAACAGAAGAGCAAGCATATGCAATCGAGCAAGTTGAGCATCTTGCCCAAAGCTTAAAAGCACAATCAGAAGCATTGCATAAAATGATTCTGCAATTTGACAGACAGGCATAATTTCAAAACTGTACGTAAAAGTGATAGAAAAATCACATTTACGTACAGTTTTTTTAACCATTACTAGCTGTAGAAAAAATACTGCTATCGTCCACCACGGTTAAAAAGTTTAAAAGTGCTCAAAAGATAGAATATTATAACAAATGACCATTATCCGAATTTAGCAACGTGATATACATAAAATTTAGCGAGAAATAGCTTTAAAAGTGAATGATTATTTGGTAATATATAATTAATGTTCGTCTTTTGGGAGAAATCATCGTAAAAATACAAGAAAAATCATGTTATTCTTTAGAAAGAAGTGGTACACTAAGGTTGACTATAATTCGAAAAGAGGGAACCCAGTGAGAATAGCAATTTCTTCTGATCACGGAGGCAATCAGCTACGCCGTGAGATTATGCAGCTATTAGATGAGCTTCAAATTAGCTACGAAGATTTTGGTCCACAATCTGCAGATTCAGTAGACTATCCAGATTATGCAAAGCCTGTTTCTGAGGGTGTTGCGAACGGAGAATTTGATAAAGGTATTTTAATTTGCGGCACAGGTATTGGTATGTCCATTTCTGCCAATAAAGTAAAGGGCATTCGCTGTGCACTCGTGCATGATGTGTTTAGTGCCAAGGCAACGCGCTGCCATAATGATTCAAATATTTTAGCAATGGGTGAGCGTGTTATTGGTCCAGGTCTTGCACGTGAAATAGTTCAAACATGGCTAACAACAGAATTCGAAGGTGGTCGTCATGTACGTCGCATCGAAAAAATTACTGAACTAGAGCAATAAAAGTATTCTTATGAATAGATGAAGGAGCTGAGATTAATGGTTGTGAAACAAATACAAACGCATTTGACTCAGTTACTCAGTGAATTTGAAGAGCAGGTAACCCTACGACCTAATACAATTTTTGTCGTAGGATGCTCCACATCTGAAGTAATTGGTCAGAAAATTGGCACAGCAGGCGCATTGGAAATAGCAGAGGCCATTTTCGAACCATTACAAAAATTTGCTGAAAAACATCAGCTTTATTTAGCGTTTCAGGGATGTGAGCATATTAATCGTGCTATAACGATGGAAGCATCAACTGCTGAGCGATTTGGCTATGATCCAGTGGCTGTTGTTCCAATACGGACAGCAGGTGGCTCAATGTCCGCTTATGCCTACACCCAATTTACACATCCAGTAATAGTTGAGGCTATACAGGCACAGGCAGGTATTGATATTGGACAAACTTTAATTGGCATGCATTTAAAGGCGGTAGCTGTTCCAGTTCGTACATCCGTGAAAATGATAGGAGAAGCAGTTGTTACGATTGCAACAACACGTCCAAAGCTAATAGGCGGAGAACGTGCTGTATATAAATAATGATCGCTATTTTTAGCGGTATATAGAAATAATGATACTTAGGAGGCTTTTTCAAACATGGCATATGAAAAATTAGCAGTACAAGACAAGGCAGTATTAGACGGAATTCTTGCAGAGAAAAAACGTCAACAAGCAAATATTGAATTGATTGCATCTGAAAACTTTGTATCCGAAGCAGTAATGGAAGCACAGGGCTCAGTGCTGACAAATAAATACGCTGAAGGCTATCCAGGTAAACGTTACTACGGTGGATGTGAGTATGTAGACGTAGTAGAAAATATTGCACGTGACCGTGTGAAAGAAATCTTTGGCGCAGAATATGCAAACGTACAACCACACTCTGGTGCACAAGCAAATATGGCTGTTTATCATACAATTTTAGAGCCAGGTGACACTGTGCTAGGTATGAACCTTTCTCATGGTGGTCACTTAACACATGGCTCACCTGTAAACTTCTCTGGTGTTCTTTATAACTTTGTGGAATACGGCGTGACAAAAGATACGCAAGTAATTGACTATGAAGATGTACGTCAAAAAGCATTAGAGCATAAGCCAAAGCTTATTGTGGCAGGTGCTTCTGCCTACCCACGTGAAATCGACTTCTCCAAATTCCGTGAAATCGCTGATGAAGTAGGTGCGTATTTTATGGTGGATATGGCGCATATTGCTGGTCTTGTAGCTGCTGGCGAACACCAATCACCAGTGCCATATGCTGATTTTGTGACATCTACAACACATAAAACATTACGTGGCCCACGTGGTGGATTAATTCTTGCTTCAAAAGACTGGGAGCAAAAGCTAAATAAATCTGTATTCCCTGGTATTCAAGGTGGTCCATTAATGCATGTGATCGCTGCAAAGGCAGTAGCATTTGGTGAAGCATTACAGCCAGAATTTAAAGATTATGCGAAGCAAATTATTGCCAATGCGAAAGCTTTAGCAGAAGTGCTGATTGCTGAAGGCGTAGAAATTGTATCTGGTGGGACAGACAACCACTTGTTATTATTAAATGTGAAATCTCTTGGTCTAACAGGTAAAGTAGCAGAGCATGCACTTGATGAAGTCGGCATTACAACAAATAAAAATACAATTCCATACGATACGGAATCGCCATTCGTTACTTCCGGTATCCGTGTTGGTACGCCAGCTGTTACTTCTCGTGGCTTTAAAGAAGAGGATATGAAGGAAGTTGGTGCGATTATTGCAGCAGTTCTGAAAAACCCTGAAGATGAAGCAGTGAAAGCAGGGGCAAAAGAGCGTGTTAAAGCATTAACCGATAAACACCCATTATACGCATAATAAAATGATAAAGCTGTGTTTAAAGCAGAAAGCGGCCTTTAAACACAGCTTTTTTTATGATTATGATAAAAATATTTATCACGATTGTGTCAAAAAGATTGCATAAATATAGATAATTTATTTTTGAGGGACCTTCTTTTTTCTGTTATACTAGGTAGGATAAAATGAAAACTGAACGGTTAGGAGAGAATCCCTTTGAGCAAAGTCTATGTATTTGACCATCCACTCATCCAGCATAAATTAACGTATATCCGTGACAAAAATACAGGTACAAAAGAATTTCGTGAGCTAGTAGATGAGGTTGCAACCTTGATGGCTTTTGAAATTACACGTGATATGCCAGTAGAAGAAATTGAAATTGAAACACCTGTAACAATAGCAAAAACAAAAGTGCTTTCTGGTAAGAAGCTTGCCATTGTGCCCATTTTACGTGCAGGTATTGGCATGGTAGACGGCGTATTAAAGCTTATCCCAGCGGCTAAAGTCGGTCATATTGGTCTTTATCGTGATCCAGCAACATTAAAACCAGTTGAATACTATGCGAAGCTACCAGCAGACGTTGAAGAGCGTGATTTTATTATAGTAGACCCAATGCTTGCAACAGGTGGCTCAGCAGTGGAAGCGATTCATTCCTTGAAAAAACGTGGTGCTAAAAATATTAAATTCATGTGCTTAATTGCTGCGCCAGAGGGTGTAAAAGCGATTCAAGAAGAGCATGCTGATGTCGATATTTATATTGCGGCGCTCGATGAAAAATTAAACGACCATGGTTATATTGTACCTGGCTTAGGGGATGCAGGGGATCGTTTATTTGGTACAAAATAAGAGCAACATATAGTTTGTAAAGGGCGTCCTTCAATTTTGAAGGACGCTTCATAGTATGGTTGAGGATAGCATTCAAGAAGTAGAGGCACACCTTCCATACAATAATAAAAAGGACGGTGTCAATCGTTTTGACAAAGAAATGGAAAGTAATGACGATTTTTGGTACAAGACCCGAAGCAATTAAAATGGCTCCTCTTGTATTGGAGCTACAAAAATATCCTGAGCAAATAGAATCCATTGTAACCGTAACCGCACAGCATCGCCAAATGCTTGATCAAGTACTAGAAACATTTCAAATTACACCAAGCTATGACTTAAATATTATGAAAGATCGTCAAACATTAATCGATGTAACGACAAACGCATTACAGGGCTTGGATAAAGTCATGAAAGAGGCACAACCAGATATTGTTTTAGTACATGGGGATACAGCCACAACTTTTATTGCAAGCCTAGCTGCTTTTTATAATCAAATCGCTATAGGTCATGTGGAAGCAGGTCTGCGTACATGGAACAAATATTCTCCTTATCCAGAGGAAATGAACCGCCAACTAACAGGTGTAATGGCTGATTTGCATTTTGCGCCAACGGAAGTATCCAAAAAGAACCTACTGGATGAAAACAAAAATCCAGAAACAATTTTTGTGACAGGAAATACAGCAATTGATGCATTAGCAACAACAGTAAGTGAACATTACACACATCCTGTGCTGGACAAAATTGGCGATGATCGTATGATTTTATTAACAGCACATCGCCGTGAAAATCTTGGTGAGCCAATGCGCCATATGTTTAAGGCAATCACAAAAATACTAGCAGAGCATGAGGATGTGCAAGTCGTTTATCCTGTCCATATGAATCCAGCAGTGAGGGAAGTAGCTAATGAAATTTTAGGAGACAATACACGTGTGCATTTAATAGAACCTTTAGAGGTTTTTGATTTCCATAACTTTGCAGCCAATTCCTATATGATTTTAACGGATTCTGGGGGTATACAAGAAGAGGCTCCTTCATTAGGCAAACCCGTACTTGTCTTGCGAGATACAACAGAACGCCCAGAAGGAATTGCAGCAGGTACATTAAAGTTAGCGGGGACTGAAGAAGAAACGATCTATGTTTTGACAAAGGAGCTCCTAACAGATAAAAATGCCTATGAAGCCATGGCGAAAGCATCTAATCCATATGGTGATGGCTATGCATCTCAACGTATTGTCTTAGCATTGCTAGAATTTTTACAAAAAAATAATTAATGTACTATATTTAATGATAAAAATAAGTCTAACATACCTATTGAAATGGGTAAGCTAATTTATGCGCATAATTATGTCGTAAATTAGCTTTTTTTATGCGTAGCGAAAGAGAGAATTTTTAAAACTATGAAGCTTCATACACAAATTTGTCAACAATTTGACAAGACTATAGCGGCTGTGAAGTTTTTCTACATTACCAATTGACTTCAAATATTACCTATTGTATGCTTACAAAGGGTAAGAATGATAAGGGTTTCTGATTAGAAGTAGGACTTTGAAACACTTGTTATATCAACTTTCTACTAAATTGACAGTTCAAAATAAAGCTGTCGATTTGCAACGTTTTGTGCGTTTCGGTTTCTACCGAGTAGGTAAGGGGTGTAAGTTATTTTTTTGGGTATTTACACCTGCAATTGAAATGACTCTCCCGTTACTATTCCGCTGTGAGTAGTGCTTTTCACTGCTCTTTTCTGATTTCACATAGTGGTCAGCAAACGTTTTCATTACTCGAAAAAATGATTCAGGAGATTACAACCAATGCTAGATTTGCATCAAATTTTTGCTATGCAGAAGAGGGCGTTATTTTTTTTGCTTGCACTCTGCGCATTAGGCTGGGGGTTTACGCCCTATCAATCTGTATTTGCGGGCATCGCAGTCGGTGCATTCTTTGGTACGTATAACTTTTGGATTTTAGTTCGCCGTATGGAGAAGTTTGACAGATCCATTAGTGAAGGGAAGAAAATAGGCTCACTTGGTACAGCGCTGCGTTTTGCGTCAGGTATTGCGGCAGTCGCCATAGCCATTTCGTTGCCAAACTATTTTCACTTAATTAGCACGGTGATAGGGCTAATGCTTCCGTACGTTTTTCTCTTTGTCGAGAGAATTGTGTCACATGTAAGAAACCACTAATGTGCTTTAAATTAGAAAGAGAGGTGAAAAATAACAATGAATCATGAAGCTCCATTAAAAACTTTTGATTTAGGTTTCACATCCATAACATTTAATTTATCGACAGTGCTGATGTTACTAGTTGCCGCAATTATCGTCTTTTTAATTGCTTTTATTTCAACTAGAAACCTAAAATTAAAGCCAACTGGTATGCAAAACTTCATGGAATGGATTATGGATTTCGTTAAGAATATCATTAAAAGCAATATGGACTGGAAAACTGGTGGTCGATTCCACATTCTAGGTATCACGTTGATTATGTTTATCGCAATATCTAACTTATTAGGTCTTCCGTTCTCTATCGCCTATGGTCATGATCTTTGGTGGAAATCACCAACAGCTGACCCTACAGTGACGATGACGTTAGCAGCAATGATTTTAGTCTTAACACAATACTATGGTGTTAAAATGAGAGGTACAGGAAATTATGTTGGTACATTCTTTAAACCAATGTCATTCATGTTCCCACTTAAAATAGTAGAAGAATTTGCAAACACATTAACATTAGGTCTACGTCTTTATGGTAACATTTATGCGGGTGAGATTTTACTTGGCTTACTAGCAGGACTAGCAACATCTGGTGCTGTGGGATTCATCGGAGCAATCGTTCCTATGATGGCATGGCAAGGTTTCTCAATTTTCATCGGCTTTATCCAAGCCTTTATCTTCACAATGTTAACAATGGTTTACATGGCTCATAAAGTGAGCGATGACCATTAATATAAAGCATAAATCTTATGCTTGAATAAAAAAACAAACAATTCCAAGGAGGAAATTTTCAAATGGGTTTATTAGCAGCAGCAATAGCAATCGGTTTAGGTGCACTTGGTGCAGGTATCGGTAACGGTCTTATCGTATCAAAAACAGTAGAAGGTATCGCTCGTCAACCAGAGGCTCGTGGCGTTCTTCAAACGACAATGTTCATCGGGGTAGCATTAGTTGAAGCCCTACCGATCATTGCAGTAGTAGTAGCATTCATCGTAATGAACAGATAATTCAGTTTGCATACTGAATCGTACTAGTGGCGAAGCAGGATTCTCCAGATGAAACTTCGCCCTTCATTTTGGAACAGAGAAAAGCTATGTGTAAATATAGCTTTTTAAAATAGGTAGTTTTTTTAAAAGTTATTAAATTATGTTGAAGTGAAAGCTCTTGAAGGGAGTGAAACAATCGTGTTTTTAGATCATCTTGTACTAGGTGCAGGCACTGGTTTCAACAGTGGTGACATCATCGCAACATTAGTAATCTTCTTAGTATTAATGTTATTATTGAAAAAAGTCGCTTGGGGTCCACTTATGGGCATCATGCAACAACGTGAGGAATTAGTAGCTAGTGAAATCGAAGCAGCTGAAAAAGCGCGCAAAGAATCGCACCAATTTTTAGAAGAACAAAAGAGCATTCTTAAGGAAGCTCGTACGGAAGCACAAACGATTGTTGAGGGCGCTAAGAAGCAAGGCGAACTACAAAAAGAAGAAATTCTTACTGCAGCACGCACTGAAGCTAACCGCTTAAAAGAATCGGCTTTACGTGAAATTGAATCTGAAAAAGAAAAAGCTATTGCGGCTGTACGTGATGAAGTCGTTTCATTATCTGTACTTGCAGCATCTAAAGTCCTTAGCAAAGAGATTTCTGAGGCAGACAACCGTGCTCTAATTGAAGAGACGATTGCGAAGGCAGGGGAAGCTCGATGAGTAATTCAACTGTAGCAAAACGTTATGCTCAAGCGCTTTTTGAACTAGCGCAGCAAAAAAATATATTGGCTGAGGTTGGAGCAGACTTAAACGAGTTAACAAAAGTCGTTAACGAATCACCTGATTTTTTAACACTGTTAACAGCACCTAAGTTCTCCATCGAACGTAAAAAACAAATGGTGGCAAGCATTTTTGCTAGTGCAACACCAGAAGTTGTACACACAATCCAACTACTTGTTGAGAAAAAACGTGTGAATGAGATCAAGCTAATTGCTAAAGCTTATGCTGAGCTTGCTGCAAATGCACAAGGTACGGCAGATGCAACAGTATTTTCAACACGTGTACTTTCAGCTGAAGAAAGCACAAGTATTTCAACAGCGTTTGCGCAACTTGTTGGAAAACAATCATTAAACATTACAAACGAAATCGATCCATCCTTACTTGGTGGTATTCGTGTGCAAATCGGTAACCATATTTATGATAGCTCAGTAGCAAACAAGCTGGAGCGTCTAAAACGTGAATTAATCGGTTAATAATTTAGAAATGTGAGAGGTGACATACATGGGCATCAAGGCTGAAGAAATCAGCAGTCTGATTAAACAACAGATTGAGAATTATGAATCTGAACTTAAAGTAAGCGAAGTTGGTACAGTTATCCGTATTGGTGACGGTATCGCTCTTGCTCATGGCCTCGACAACGCCATGGCTGGAGAGCTTTTAGAGTTCTCTAACGGTGTTATGGGTATGGCTCAAAACCTAGAAGAAGGTAACGTTGGTATCGTAATCCTAGGTCCATACACTGACATCAAAGAAGGCGATGAAGTTCGTCGTACAGGTCGTATCATGGAAGTACCAGTTGGTGAAGAACTAATTGGTCGTGTTGTAAACCCACTTGGTCAACCGGTGGATGGACAAGGTCCTATCAACGCTACAAAATCTCGTCCAATCGAAAGTCCAGCTTTCGGTGTAATGGCTCGTAAATCAGTACACGAACCACTACAAACAGGTATTAAAGCGATCGATGCATTAGTACCAATCGGTCGTGGTCAACGTGAGTTAATTATCGGTGACCGTCAAACTGGTAAAACATCTGTAGCTATCGATACAATTCTTAACCAAGCTGGTGAGAATATGCTTTGTATCTATGTAGCAATTGGTCAAAAAGAGTCTACTGTACGTGGTGTAGTAGAAACGCTTCGTAAAAATGGGGCTTTAGATTATACAATCGTTGTGACAGCTTCTGCTTCTCAACCAGCTCCATTACTATTCTTAGCACCATTTGCTGGTGTATCTATGGCAGAAGAATTCATGCTACAAGGTAAGCACGTGTTAATCGTGTATGATGATCTTACAAAACAAGCATCAGCTTACCGTGAACTTTCACTTCTTCTACGCCGTCCTCCAGGTCGTGAAGCATACCCTGGTGACGTTTTCTACTTACACAGCCGCTTACTTGAACGTGCTGCGAAGTTAAATGAAACATATCAAAATGGTTCGATTACAGCTCTTCCATTCGTTGAGACTCAAGCTGGGGATATCTCTGCATACATCCCAACAAACGTAATCTCCATTACTGATGGACAAATTTTCTTACAATCTGACTTATTCAACTCAGGTGTACGTCCAGCGATTAACGCGGGTCTTTCTGTATCACGTGTAGGTGGATCTGCTCAAATTAAAGCGATGAAAAAAGTTGCGGGTACGCTACGTCTTGACTTAGCAGCATTCCGTGAGCTTGAATCATTTGCTCAATTCGGTTCAGATTTAGATAAAGCAACACTTGCGAAACTTGAGCGTGGTAAACGTACGGTTGAAGTGCTTAAACAAGACCTAAACAAACCGCTTAAAGTTGAAAAACAAGTTGCGATTCTTTATGCATTAACAAAAGGTCACTTAGATGATATTCCAGTACAAGATATCGTTCGCTTTGAATCAGAGTTCTTAAGCTGGTTAGATTCAAACCACACAAACGTTTTAGATCATGTTCGTACGACAAAAGAACTTGCTCCTGACGCGGATTATGAAGCAGCAATCAGTGCATTCAAAAAAACGTTCGCTAAATCAGAATAAGTTCAGTAAGTCACTTGATTAAAAAACAGAAGGTGGTGAAATACCAGTGGTAAACTTACGCGAAATAAAAGGTCGTATAAATTCAACAAAGAGTACGAAGCAAATTACGAAAGCGATGCAGATGGTTTCTTCTTCAAAGTTACGTCGTGCAGAGCAAAATGCTAAAGCGTACGTTCCTTACATGGAAAAAATTCAAGATGTAGTAGGTGCGATTGCTTCAGGAACAAAGGACAGCGGACATCCAATGTTAACCGTGCGTCCTGTTAAGAAAACAGCTTACTTAGTCATTGGATCTGACCGTGGTCTTGCAGGTGCTTATAACTCGAGTATCCTACGACAAGTACAACGTACGATTAATGAGCGTCATAAGTCTAAAGACGAATACGTGGTTTTAGCAGTAGGGCGTGTTGTTCGTGACTACTTTGTGAAACGTGATCATAATGTCATCAGTAATGTTGTCGGTCTACCTGACCAACCGACATTTGCTGATATTAAAGAAATCGCTCGTACTGCTGTTGGTATGTTCATTGATGGTACATATGATGAGCTTTATATGTACTACAATCACTTTGTCAGCGCGATTGCTAATGAAGTGACTGAGAAAAAACTTCTTCCATTAACTGATATTGCCCCTGCTAGCGGTAATGCTTCTTATGAATTTGAGCCATCTGGCGAAGCAATTCTTGAAGTGCTACTACCACAATACGCAGAAAGCTTAATTTATGGCGCTTTATTAGATGGAAAAGCAAGTGAACATGCTTCTCGTATGACGGCTATGAGAAATGCGACAGATAATGCCTCTGACCTTATTTCAGAGCTTTCATTGCAATATAACCGTGCTCGTCAAGCGGCGATTACACAAGAAATTACAGAAATCGTTGGTGGAGCTGCAGCCTTAGAATAGGCAAGCAGCTTCCCAATGTCGTATAAGAATACGATAGGAGGGTACACAGTAATGAATAAAGGACATGTTATTCAAGTAATGGGTCCAGTTGTTGACGTAAAGTTCGACAATGGCCACTTACCAGCAATCTATAACTCATTAACAGTTAAGATTGAACGTCCAAATGAAGAACCAACAATTCTTGCATTAGAAGTTGCGCTTCATTTAGGTGATGATTCTGTTCGTACAATTGCGATGTCATCTACTGATGGCTTACAACGTGGAGCAGAAGTAACAGACTCAGGAAAAGCGATCTCAGTACCAGTTGGTGAAGTTACGCTAGGTCGTGTATTCAACGTACTTGGAGAAGTAATCGACTTAGGTGAAGAAATTCCTGCTGATGCACGTCGTGATTCAATTCACCGTGAAGCACCATCTTTCGAGCATCTTTCAACTACAGTTGAAATTCTTGAAACAGGTATCAAAGTAGTAGACTTGCTTGCACCATACATTAAAGGTGGTAAAATCGGTCTATTCGGTGGTGCCGGTGTAGGTAAAACAGTATTAATCCAAGAATTAATCAATAACATTGCACAAGAGCACTCAGGTATCTCTGTATTCGCTGGTGTAGGTGAGCGTACTCGTGAAGGGAACGACTTATTCTTCGAGATGAGCGATTCAGGCGTTATCAAGCAAACAGCGATGGTATTTGGTCAAATGAATGAGCCACCTGGTGCACGTATGCGTGTAGCTTTAACTGGTTTGACAATGGCAGAATACTTCCGTGATGAACAAGGCCAAGATGTACTTTTATTCATCGACAATATCTTCCGTTTCACGCAAGCTGGTTCTGAGGTTTCTGCCCTATTAGGTCGTATGCCTTCTGCGGTAGGTTACCAACCAACACTTGCAACTGAAATGGGTAAACTACAAGAACGTATCACATCTACAAACAAAGGTTCTGTAACTTCTATCCAAGCGATTTATGTACCAGCCGATGACTATACTGACCCGGCGCCAGCGACAACTTTCGCCCATTTAGATGCAACTACTAACCTTGAACGTAAATTATCTGAAATGGGTATCTACCCTGCGGTTGACCCATTAGCTTCGACTTCTCGTGCATTATCGCCTGAAATCGTAGGCGTTGAGCACTACGCAATTGCTACTGGTGTACAACGTACAATCCAACGTTACCGCGAATTACAAGATATCATTGCAATTTTAGGTATGGATGAGTTATCTGATGAAGACAAACAAACAGTAGAACGTGCTCGTCGTATTCAATTCTTCTTATCACAAAACTTCCACGTGGCGGAGCAATTCACTGGTCAAGCAGGTTCTTATGTGCCTGTTAAAGAGACTGTTCGCTCATTCAAGGAAATCCTTGAAGGTAAATGGGATCACCTACCAGAAGATGCTTTCCGTCTAGTTGGTTCAATTGATGAAGTAGTTGAAAAAGCGAAAAGCATGGGCGTAGAGGTTTAATACTAGGGACGAGGAGGAAAAAATATGAAGACAGTTCAAGTCAATATTGTCACTCCCGACGGCCCAGTATACGATTCTGAAGTATCAATGGTAATTGCTAAAACAACTTCAGGAGAAATCGGTGTTCTTGCAGGCCATATTCCAATGGTTGCTCCACTCGCTATTAGTGCAGTGAAGCTAAAAAAAGAAAACGGTTCGACTGATATTGTTGCAGTTAGTGGTGGTTTCATTGAAGTTCGTCCAGAAAAAATCTCAATTTTAGCGCCGTCTGCTGAAATTGCTGAAAACATCGATGTTCAACGTGCTAAAGAAGCCGTTAAACGTGCTGAAGGACGTCTTCAAAGTAAACAAGACGACATTGATTTCAAACGTGCTGACCTAGCATTAAAACGTGCGTTGAATCGTATCAACGTTCATGAGGGTAATATCTAATTCATTTTTAACGGGCAGATATCGCATCTGCCCGTTTTTTAAAGTAGGAAGAATAATAAGAAGAAATGAGGAGGAAGTATGGAATTATATGAAGCAATAGGACAAGAAGCATTACTAGGTATTTTATCTCATTTATTTTTTATTGCTATTACTTTTTATGCATTACAAGCATTTATGATAGAGAAGTTATTTAAAAAAAATAAAGTTTTTCAAATTCAGCTTATTTATATTTTATTAAGTATTGCAATCGGTTCGGCAGTATCCAATTTCTTCCTTCAGATCTCTGGCTGGTCTGGTAAGCTTCCCTATTTATTTTAAAACATTCCCTATATTCGTCTAATAAAACTTCTACATATTTCAAAGGACTTTATAATCATTTGTGTGGCCCTTTGAGCTATGTAAAAAATCCGTCAATGGGTTTATCATTTGATAGAAATGGAAGTCAGCAACTAAATAAAGATAAAATTTGTTTTTTGTTCACATATTTTTGGGTATGTATTAGAAGTGCACAGGGTATTGGTCATTCACAAAAAAAATTTGCCTGCGTACAATAAATAAATAGCAAAATATCCGAAATTGCCTTAAAATAGTGATTTGGACGCTTGAACGAGCGTTGGAAAAGTTGTACTATAGACTTGTTTGTTTACTGATTATGACATTATACTTCTTTTTAAAATAAAAACTTGTTAGGTTAATAGATTGAATTCGGAGGGACATAGGGTGGATAAAATAATAGTGACAGGTGGCCAAAGGCTACAAGGAAAAGTACGTGTAGAGGGCGCAAAAAATGCAGTGTTACCAATCCTTGCGGCATCTTTACTTGCTTCAAAGGGAGAAAACGTAATTAAAGAAGTCCCCAATTTAGCAGATGTCTTTACAATAAATGAAGTACTTAAAAGTTTAAACGCAGCAGTTACATATATACCTGAAGATAATGCCGTATATATAGATGCCACAAAAGAACTTTCTAGTGAAGCTCAGTTTGAATTTGTTAGTAAAATGCGTGCATCTATATTAGTGATGGGCTCTTTACTGGCTCGTAATGGTTATGCTCGTGTAGCACTACCAGGGGGCTGTGCAATCGGTTCTCGTCCAATTGAATTACATTTAAAAGGCTTTGAAGCAATGGGCGCAAAAATTACCTTTGGCCATGGCTATGTAGAGGCAAAAACAGAAGGTCGTTTAAAAGGGGCAAATGTTTACCTAGATTTCCCGAGTGTTGGTGCAACAGAAAATATTATGACAGCTGCATCTCTTGCAGTAGGGACGACTGTAATTGAAAATGCTGCAAAGGAGCCTGAAATCGTAGACCTTGCGAACTTCATCAATAATATGGGTGGACGTGTGATTGGTGCAGGTACAAATACAATTCGTATCGAAGGTGTTGATACATTGTATGGAGTTGAGCATCATATTATTCCTGATCGTATTGAGGCTGGCACCTTTATGGTAGCAGCAGCGATTACAAAGGGCGATGTGATCATTGAAAATGCGGTGCCTGAGCATATGACAGCTTTAATTGCGAAAATGCGTGAAATGGGTGTAGAAATTACAGAGCTAGATGAGGGCGTACGTGTATGTGTTCCAAATGCTTTAAAAGCTGTTGATATTAAAACAATGCCACACCCAGGTTTCCCAACAGATATGCAATCACAAATGATGGCTTTAATGCTAACTGCAGAAGGTACGAGTATTATTACAGAGACAGTGTTTGAAAATCGCTTTATGCATGTGGAGGAATTCCGTCGCATGAACGCTGGTGCGAAAATTGAAGGACGCTCTGTATTTATCGAAGGACCCGTAAATCTTCAAGGCGCTGAAGTGATGGCAACAGATTTACGCGCTGCGGCTGCACTTATTTTAGCAGGTCTTGTCTCTGAGGGTATTACACGGGTCACAAAGCTTTATCACTTAGATCGTGGCTATGTGGATTTCCATGGCAAATTAGCATCTCTAGGAGCAAATATCGAACGTATTACTGAAGAAGTTGTAACCAAAGAAAACATAACAGTTGAATTACCTGCAAACTAATTTGCTTTCAAAACCCTTTGCTTTTATGAGCAGAGGGTTTTTCATATTAACCAGCAATCTAGCATATTATTTCCTATGAAAAAATGGATGCTTAGTATAGGTGTTATTTGTTTAATGGGAGCGTTATATATGCTGCCTGTAGCGTTTAGTGAGAGACAGGAGGATACAACTTTAACAAAGAAAGAAAATGCCTGTGAAATCTTGATGGAAGTGGAGGGACAAAAAGACAAAATTCCTTTAGAAACGTATATCACAGGCGTAGTGGCAGCAGAGATGCCTGTTTCCTTTCACAAGGAGGCATTGAAAGCACAAGCAATTGCAGCACGCACATATGCATTGAAAACAACAAACTATGGCGAAAAGGCGATTGCTCCAACTGTAGCAAGGCAAGTCTTTTATGATGAGAAGCAAAGAAAAGCGAATTGGGCTAGCAATTTCCTGGGAAATGAACAGAAAATTGTCGAAGCCATTAATGAAACGAAAGGACAAGTTCTGCTTTACCATAATGAGTTAATCACGGCTATGTTTCATTCAACAAGCAATGGTAAAACAGAAAGTGCTTATGGCTATAGTGGAAATGAAATACCATATTTACAAAGTGTTGCAAGTATGGCAGATCAAACATCACCCAAGTTTGAGGCACAACAGGAGTGGACCCTAGCACAATGGAATTCATTATGGCCAATACAATGGCAACCTACTGATTTTAATCGTATACAGCTATTTTATAATGAATCGGGGCGTGTAGAGCGCTTGCAATTAGGAAATAATGTCTGGACAGGGCGAGAGGTTCGTACGCTTCTTGGCATCCCTTCAACTGATTTTACAATGATCTATGATGCCAACACCAAAAAGGTTCATGTCAACACACAAGGCTATGGACATGGGGTAGGCATGAGTCAATATGGAGCGGAGGCAATGGCAAATGAAGGGAAAACAGCTGATGAAATTTTACACTATTATTATCAGGATATTGAAATAAAAAAAATAGATGCATGTTTAAAATAACTTCTAGTTGTTCACACTGCAACTAGAGGTGATGAAAATGAGAGAGGATAAAAATAGTAAAACTTCTCAAAATGAAAATCCAAATCAAAAGGAAAATGGTCAATTACAAAAGAAACCTTGGTTTTGGCCAGCAGTTTACACAGGTGGTGCACTTGTTCTAGCAGGATTGTTATTTGGTTACAATAGTCTCGTATCAAAAGTAGAAGAGGCACCATTACCAGATTTAGCAGAAGTAGAGCCAGGTCCTGTGGTAGAAACAAATGCACGTACTGAAAAATTGAAGTATCCATTCAAAGAAGAGGAACTTAGTAAAGTACAAGTTTTACAAGAGTTTTATGAACTAGAAGCAAATGAAGAATCTCGTGAAAATGCACTAATGGTATTTAATCAAACATTTACAACATCTTCTGGTCTTTCTCTTGCGATGAATGGTGAGGAATTTGAAGTAGTAGCTGCTATGAGTGGAAAGGTGTTAGAAGTGAAGCTAGACGCATTTACAGGTAATAAGATTGTGATTGAGCATCCAAATGGTATGCAAACACATTATAGCTCCATCAAGGATATTGCCGTGAAGGAAGGCGATGAAGTATTGCAAGGTCAAGCTTTAGGAAAAGCAACTGATAACGAATGGAATCAAGCGGCTGGCGTTCACATGCATTTCGAAGTTCTTGAAGACGGAAAGTATATTAATCCGAAAAAACTACTAGCCTTTTAATACACAGTCAGGATTTTGACAGGAAAATGTAAAACGTGTTCTGAATAGCTTTGTCCTTACATAAGGTGAAGAAATGCGCAAATGTGCATCTGATTGCCAAAGCATTTTGTGAAATTGTGTGGAAAGGACGAAGAACGTGCATGAGCACATTCGGAAGCGCTGCATACGCCTCGGTGAATTACTGATTGAGACGCGTGAGACTGTGCGTGTCCTCGCGAAAATGACTGGTTATTCAAAAAGTACGGTGCACAAGGATTTAACAGAGCGATTACCAACAATTCAT
Source organism: Lysinibacillus sp. FSL H8-0500 (assembly GCF_038051955.1). NCBI lineage: Bacteria > Bacillati > Bacillota > Bacilli > Caryophanales > Bacillaceae > Lysinibacillus > Lysinibacillus sp. FSL H8-0500. The sequence goes on from NZ_CP150292.1 coordinate 744,875, forward strand.
GAAGGATTAGCTGACCAAGTAAAAGAAATACTCGCCTATCATAAGGCCGTACGTCATATTCGTGGAGGAGAAGCAACAAAAAACAAGTGGAAGGAAAGAGCGAGTCAAGAATGATTCGTTCTTTTTTTGTTGTGTTAGTCGAGCCTTGTCTACTATTTTTGACTAGAAAGAAAACAATCCTATTCACTAAATTTAGGTGAAATTACCAATGTAATATGATAAAATAACCTAGATAAAGAGATAAAATGAACGTTATGTAGTTGGAACTGGCGGGAAGGAGAAATTATAGAATGTTTTCGAAGGATATTGGCATTGACTTAGGAACTGCGAACGTATTAATTCATGTTAAAGGAAAAGGAATCGTCTTAAATGAACCATCTGTGGTGGCGATTGACAAAAAGACAAATAAAGTATTAGCGGTAGGGGAAGAGGCCCGTCAAATGGTAGGGAGAACGCCAGGTAACATCATTGCAATTCGTCCATTACGTGATGGTGTAATTGCAGATTTTGATGTGACAGAAGCAATGCTAAGACATTTCATCAATAAATTAAATGTAAAAGGATTTTTAGCAAAGCCACGTATTTTAATTTGCTGTCCAACGAATATTACAAGTGTTGAGCAAAAAGCGATTCGAGAAGCAGCCGAAAAATCTGGTGGAAAAAAGGTATATTTAGAGGAAGAACCAAAAGTAGCAGCAATTGGTGCAGGTATGGATATCTTTCAGCCAAGTGGCAATATGGTAGTGGATATTGGTGGCGGAACAACAGATGTTGCAGTTCTTTCAATGGGTGATATTGTGACAAGTGAATCCATTAAAGTAGCAGGAGATGTGTTTGATAACGATATTTTACAATATATAAAAAAAGAATATAAACTACTAATCGGTGAACGTACAGCAGAAGCAATTAAGATGACAATCGGTACAGTTTTCAAAGGCAGCCGCAATGATACAATGGATATCCGTGGTCGTGATATGGTAACAGGTCTTCCACGCACAATTTCCATTCACTCTGAGGAGATCGAGCGTGCATTACATGAATCGGTAGCGATGATTGTTCAATCCGCAAAGAATGTCTTAGAAAAAACACCGCCTGAGCTATCAGCCGATATTATTGATCGTGGCGTTATTATTACAGGTGGCGGTGCATTATTGCATGGTATGGACCAGCTCCTAATTGAAGAATTAAAAGTTCCTGTCTTTATTGCAGAGCAGCCAATGGATTGTGTAGCGATTGGGACAGGTATTATGCTTGAAAACATTGATCGTGTGCCAGCATCCTTGTAAAAATAAAATGAGGTGATTTCGTTGTTTAAAGGGTTTTATACAGTTGCAACAGGTATGATTACGCAACAAAGAAGAACAGAATTACTAACCAACAATTTATCAAATGCGAATACACCAGGTTTTAAGGCAGATCAATCCACAATCCGTTCATTTCCAGATATGTTGATGTCGAGCATTGGAAAAACGAATGCGCCTGCCTATCAACAAGCAGGTGCTGAATATATGAGCCAGACAGGCGCTTTAAATACAGGAACCTATTTACAAGAAACTTTGCCAAATTACATACAAGGTCAAATCTATAATACAGATTTTACAACTGATATGGCGTTAATTGATGGAAACTTACCACAGGATGAAGAGGGTGTCATGGGCTCAATCTTTTTCCGCTTAGAACACCCAAATGGTGGTGAAGCCTATACTCGTAATGGTAATTTCACATTAGATGGCCAAGGCTACTTAGTAAATGGACAGGGCTTATATGTGTTGAATGATGCGGGACAACGTATTCAAGTGCCAAATGATGATTTTCGACTCGATGAAAATGGCGCTATTTTTGTGAATGACCAGCAAGTAGCCCGTGTTGGTGTATCATTTGCTGCTAATCCAAACAGGCTATTGAAACAAGATAATGGTCTGCTACGCACAGAAGATGGCGAGAACCTACCTACTGCGTATGGAGCGGCTGACGTTACTTTTACATTACGTCAAAATTATTTAGAAGGCTCAAACGTAGATTCTGGACGCACAATGACAGATTTAATGACAGCCTATCGTGCATTTGAAGCAAATCAAAAGATCTTACAAGCATATGATCGCAGTATGGAAAAGGCTGTTAATGAAATCGGAAGAATTTAACGGGTGAACAGGAGGCGCGTTACAAATGCTACGTACAATGATAACGGCAACAAATACAATGGGGCAATTGCAACATAAGCTCGATACAGTGAGTAATAATATTGCCAATAGTAATACAGTTGGCTTTAAAGCACAGGAAGCAACCTTTAATGAGCTACTTTATCAACAATTTAATAATGATAAGCTGGATCGTTTTGAGCGCCAAACCCCTGTTGGTATCCGTTATGGAACAGGTGCTATGCTTGGACAAATTCAATCCAATCACAAACAAGGGTCATTGCAACAAACAAATCGAGATCTTGACCTAGCTTTCACAAAACCTAAACAATATTTCAATATTTTAATGCCAAATGGTGAAAATGGAACAGAAACAGTGTATACTCGACAAGGTGACTTTTATTTATCGCCATTAGAAAATGGCACTGTTATGCTAGTAACGGCAGAGGGCTATCCAGTAGCCGATGCAGCAGGACAAGCGATTACACTACCAGATACAGTACAAAGCTTTGCTGTTGGTAATGGTGGTGTATTAGAAGCGGCATATCCGAATGGAGATATTATTCGTACGGAGTTAGCTGTAACAGAATTCCAAAAACCGCAATTGATGGAGCATATTGCTGGTTCTTATAGTGGTTTACCGGCTAATCTAGTTGAGCTTGGCTATACACCAGCAGAGGTTCTGACAGAGCTAGCTGGTGCTGACCGTCAGCAAATTGGCATGCAAAGTGGTACATTAGAAATGTCTAATGTCAACCTTTCAAAGGAAATGACAGAACTTATACAAACTCAACGTTCTTATCAATTCAATGCAAGGGCAGTTACATTAGCAGACCAAATGCTTGGATTAATTAATGGTATTCGATAGTAAGTCACCCAAAACCGCATAGTAAGGAATGAAGAGGAGTACAATCTATGACAAACGATTCACGTCGACGTTCTGTGCCGACACAAGAAACCGATACGCAACCAGAAGAGAAAGAACGCCGCTCAAATGGAGACCAACGCGAGGTTCGATGGGTGCAAATCCGACTGATTCCGATTTGGTTACGCATTGTAATTGTTCTCATTTTAGTTGTTGCTGCCGCAGCTTTGGGCGCAATGTTTGGCTTCAGTGTTATTGGAGAAGGAAATGCTATGGATATTTTTAAAAAAGAAACATGGCAACATATATTTGATATTATGAATGGTAAAGAATAGTATTATTCTTTACCTTGCTTTGTGTATACATACTTAATTTTGAGGGGGAGATAATATGTTAACAGCAGAACAAATTCAAGCTATTTTACCACATCGCTACCCATTTTTATTTGTAGATCGCATTTTGGAATTAGAAGAAGGAAAGCGTGCAGTAGGCCTAAAAAATGTGTCCATCAACGAGGACTTTTTTAATGGCCATTTTCCAGGCTATCCAGTAATGCCGGGTGTATTAATTGTAGAGGCATTAGCACAAGTAGGAGGAGTAGCTTTATTAAATGCCGAGCAATTTAAGGGACGTTTAGCCTTTTTAACAGGCATTGATAATTGTCGCTTTAAACGTCAAGTTGTACCTGGCGATCAGCTTAAGCTTGAAGTCGAGTTTGTGAAACTTCGTGGTGCAATGGGCAAAGGTCATGGCATAGCAACAGTTGATGGCGAACTTGTCTGTGAAGCGGATATTCTTTTTGCTATTGGACCAGAGCAATCGACACAAGCTTGATTTGCATTTATAGATCAAAAGATATAAAATAAATAAGTCAAGTCAAAAATTGATTGAGTCTGTTCTTAAATTGCGATGGTAAATAAGCGATTGTGAATTGAAATAGATGTGATTTTTAGGTTGTACAAACGTAGGAGGATTATTAAGATGTATAAGGAATTGTCTTCAGGTATTAAAATTAGCATTACTCGTTCGATTTCAACATCTTTTGAAGCATACTTAGCAAGTATTGACTGGGATGAAGAGCGTTTTTCTATGGAAGACTTCATTGCAAGCTGGCAAATGTATTTTCAAGAAAATGCCGCATGGATTGAAAAAATCCCAGCTGACACATTGATGAGTACAGAGTTCCATGAAGAGATGGCACAAAAAATCGATGAGGTCATTGCGAAAATTTTAAATGAAGAACCAACAGCAAAGCAAATTGCAACAATCGAAGCATTGCAAAAAGAGCTAGGTACAAATTATAGTTATGACTGTAAAGCAGAAGCAGCATATATTGAGCAATTATTAAAAGAAAAACGAAAATAGTTTGTACAAAAATCGGATAGTTCCCTCCTTTCCCGGGCAATCTATGTAGGATCACAAATACAGCTGATGTATTTGATGACATAGTACCGAAGAAAGGAGGTTTTTTATTATGTGGAAAATGTCATTTTTAACGATTATTCTAGCTACTGTATTCCTTGGTGGCTGTAACTGGGGTGATCGAGCAGTAGAGGATCGTCCGATGAGGGATGTCGAGAATGATGTTCGCCGTGGTGTGGATGATGTCGAGGATGCATTAGAACCAAATGACCGTAATGGTACCTATGACCGCAATGTAAATGGTGTTGACCGAGGTACGATAAATGAAAATACAACGGTGCCTGAAGCGACAACACCTGGTTCAAATGCCGATATCAACAGTACGAATGGTTATGACAACACACCAAATGCAAATGGAGTAAACGGCGTTGAACGTAATGACAACGTAAACAACAATAATAATGATGTTGTCGATGAAAAGGTCAACGAGACTGAAAAGTATCGTGATAGCATGAACAACCGATAATAAAAAAAGAGTGCTTCCTAAAAAAGGGAAACACTCTTTTTTCATTTTTTTACACCTAGTATCACATTAAAGTGACATTAAGAATTTACATAAAAATGGGGATTTGTCCAACAAAAAACGATGCAGTCATTTGCATCGTCATTAGTCATTTTTCAATTTTGGCCGCTGTTTCATATCATTTTTAAAGCGTTCCAGTAAATTTTCTAAGGACACACCTTCAGCCAGTAGCTCGGAAAGTAATTGTTCAGCATATTTAGAGCGCTTTATTTTAAGCGTACCTTTTAATAGCACTGAAATATGATCACCAATTTCTTGAATAGTATGTACAATCACCTGAAAAGGAGCAGGTTCATTATCTGGGAATGAGATTACTACACGTACATTAAAGACGGTACCAGCTGCTAAAAGCTCATCGAAGGTTGGGCGATATTGTTGCTCCATAAATAACTCAAGAATCCAAGATTGATGGCTATTCTCCTGATTAATAATAATGCCATCAATTAAAGGGAATGGTTGCACGCCATCTTTTGTGACAAGGTCAAAGGAAAGCATTTTAAAGGTTTTCATTACATATATTCCTCCTTAGTCTGTCATTTCTTTAGTATAACATATGAAGATGCATGTTCTACGTTATTAAAAACTGCAAAAATGCTAATTTAGTGAAATAGCGTTGATCACTACAGCCTCAAGCATCAACACTTCCAAATTAATAAAAAACAGAAAAATAAAAATACGAATTTACACACTTTATGCTTAAAAATGCCTAAAAATTATCAATATCGAATTTTGCTAATAAAAGCATCCTTTTGTAAGATAAGAGCAATCAAAAGCAAAGGAGGTGAACGAATGAACCAAGTCGGACTGGTCGGAAGGTTTACTAAAGATCCAGTGTTACGCTATTTATCTGGTAATCGTGTGCAGACTCATTTTTCACTTGCCATTAACCGCAATTATAAAAATAGCCGAGGGGAAATAGATGCTGATTTTATTTTTTGCACAGCTTGGGGAAGGCTTGCAGAGCATATTGTCAAATATTGCGGTAAAGGCTCATTGGTTGGCGCAAATGGTCGCATTCAATCAAGATCATTTATAAACGAAGAAAGCACAAAGATTTTTATGACAGAGATAGTGATAGAAGATGTTCGATTTTATCAGCTAAAACCAAGGAATAGTGACGAAGCGATAGCATCGACACAGCCACCGAAGGAACAGGAAGACTTAAAGGATTTTGTACTGCCAGGAACGTAGGTTGTTCAATTTTACATACGGCGCAAGAGAAAATCATTGTCTGATCCGCCATTCTCCTTATATTCCTTGCACCGTAATAATAAGAAAGGGGTGATGTGTACCATTTATAACAACCGTTGCTGAAGACCGCACAGCAATGAACCATTCAACACAACTAAATAAGGAAATGAAGTAAGTAGGGAAAAAGAAGTAAAAGTATGGTTCCGCTAAAAGAGCGCCAAGAATATTTGACTCTTGGCGCATCTGATTAGTATATATCCAATGTTAATAAATCACGTAATTCCTGATCCTCTAATTCAGTTAACCATTGACTTGATTGAATTAGTTCTTCTGATAATGCAGATTTCTGCACCAGCATTTTATCAATTTTTTCTTCAATCGTGCCAATTGTTACAAATTTATGGACTTGCACAAACTGTGTTTGCCCGATTCGATAAGCACGATCTGTTGCTTGGTTTTCAACTGCTGGATTCCACCATCTATCCGCATGTAAAACTTGGTTAGCAGCTGTTAAATTAAGCCCTGTTCCACCTGCTTTTAAAGAGAGGATAAATATAGGGAAATCTCCTGCCTGAAAAGCTTCTACTAAGCGGTCACGCTGCTGCTTAGGCATGGCACCAGTTAAGAATGGTGCATCCACATTATATAATTCACTTAAACAATGCTGTAGCAATTGTCCCATCCCTATATATTGTGTAAAGATAAGACATTGCTCCCCATTGTCTACAATCTCAGCAGCCATTTGCACAATGCGCTCCAATTTTGTCGAACGTGCAAGCATTGTTTCGGCATCCTCGAAAGGTTCCTTCAAATATAGGGCAGGATGATTACATAGTTGCTTTAATTTACTAAGCATTTTTAGAACGCGTCCCTTTTTTTGGAAGCCTGTTAACTGCTCTAGCTGGTCAAGTGTCTCTAAAATATAGCCTTCATATAGAGAGGCTTGCTCAGCTGTTAATGGGCAATACTCATTCGATTCGAGTTTATCTGGCAAATTAAGCTGTAAATGCGGATCACGTTTTGTACGACGTAATAAAAATGGTTGAATTTTAGCCCGCAGCTTTTGCTTATGCGCCTCAGATTCATCACGTTCAATCGACATAATAAATTCTTCATTGAAACGGCTAAAGCTACCAAAATAGCCCTTATGAATAAAATCAAAAATAGCCCACAGCTCAGATAAACGGTTTTCTATAGGTGTACCAGTGAGGGCAATATGATGGGCTCCCTGTAATTTACGAATAGCCTTTGATTGCAGGGTTTGCATATTTTTAATGTTCTGCGCCTCATCAAGCACAACGGTTGCCCAATTCATCTCCTGTAAAAACTCAGCATCCTGTGATACTGTGCCATAGGTAGATAAAATAACTTGTGGTTGCTCAGCTGCCACTAGCTGTTTAAACATATCATTCTTTGATCGGTTTGTCTGATAATGCGTATGCACAGTCAAGGAAGGTGCAAAGCGAGCAAGCTCTTTTTGCCAGTTACCGAGTACCGAGGTTGGACAAATAATGATAGAGGGCTTTGGATGATCTGTTATTTCTTCAACATGAAGAAGATAGGATATAAGTTGAACGGTTTTCCCTAGACCCATATCATCAGCTAAGCAAGCACCAAAACCTTGGTGACGCATAAAGACTAACCATTCAAAGCCTTCTTGCTGATAAGGGCGTAATTCTGCCTGTAAAGTGGCTGGAACTCGTACAGCAGGTAATCCTTTTTTCTCTAAAAGCTGCTCCATATAGGCTTTCAAGGATTGCTGTATTTCTAAGGCAAATAGAGGGTCATCTCTCATTGCATCATCGGCATCTTCTTCCTCAAGAGGAGCGGATAAGTCTTCAGGTAATTCTCTAAATAGTAATTCGCGAACAGTCCAACTTTCATCTTCAGCCTGCTGCATCAATACACGCATTTCCTGCATCCAATGAGCATCTACACGAAACCATTCCGTACCGATACGAATAAATTCACGTTTCTCATCGACAAGCCTTTTAAATTGCTCAGGAGAAATTGATTGTCCGTTCATAGAAAATTGCCATTTAAATGTTAAAATATCCTCTAATCCAGCTACCTTTTTTGTCGCTACATTGCTAGTCGTAACGCGCACACGCATTTTAGATTGTTTTAAATCCTTTAGCCATGCAGGTAGCACAACATCAAAACCAAGTGCCTGCAATCTAGCAAGGTCCTCACGTAAAAATAATCGTACCTCAGCATCTTCAAGTGCTGTCCGAATAAAAATATCACTCCTTATAGCATCCTTAGATAAAAGTTCTACAATTTGCTGTTGCTGCTGTTCAATTTCATCCGCAAACATTTGCCACTTTGTAGGAAGAGCCTCTACTATCGGTAAAGATTGCTTACGAATAGCAGGAGTCCAATAATTTTTCGTCGTAGCTGTACTAAGAACTGTTTCTACTAGCCATACGTCGGAATCCTCCTCTGGCTCACTTAATCGTAAAGATACCGAAACTGTTCCAGCTTGGCGCGATTGTTCTAATGGCCAACCGCCACGTAAGAAAAAGGGCAAAAGCTTTGGTAAATCAGATAAAATTAAGCCAACTTGTGAAAGCTTTTGTTGCACAGCTATTTCTAATAATGCTGAATCTACATCCTCAATTGAAAATGCTAAGGAGGAAAAATCCTCTGCAATAACAGCGTGTGACCATAGTGATGGCTCTTGCCAGTATTGCTGTAATGCCACTACTTTATCTAGCCACACCTTACTTTCCTTATCCACGCCATACCAGCTAATAAAGGGATGCTGGTAGCATGGGGAAAAAATATCGAGAAGCTCAGCACTTGAAACTTCAATTGTAAAATCAGCTCGATTTGTTAATAAACCATAAATGTTTGCTTCATAGCTAAAAAACAATGAAGAAATAAAGGTGTCGACATCAATAATTTTGCCGTCAGCCGTAAAGCCCTGTAGCGTAAAATATCCTTCCCGAGCTTCTTCAATACGAAGCTGTTGAGCTTTGGAAAACGGGGAAGGAGCATTGATAGTGATCATACTAAGTTTCCTTTCTCAATTTCTTCTTGTAATGCACGAAGTCGTTTATATTCTGTGCGAATGGTATTCATGTATGTTTCAAAGTAAGCTGTTTTACCTGCTCGCTTTGCGGCACTACGCATACTTTTCCAAATGCGGACAGCCTGCTTATAATTTATGCGTGATTTTTGTGTAACTTCAGCCATTGCATAGACATGATAGAGGGGCAAGACCGTAGCAGGCTCAACCTGCAGCACATCCTTTAATCCACACATCTCTAAATAAGAAAGTGATGAAGGGTTTAACTGATGGAGAGCAGCCCATTCACGATAACGCCCTTTCTTTATCAAAAAGTTTGAAAACGGCTGAATACCATATACACCAAAGGCACTATATAACATTACTTCTTCCTTCTCAGTAAGCTCGATTTCATCAAACAGCAGCTGGAATTGTCGCACATATGGAGCGCGCTGCACAACAGGTAGAACAGCCTGTAAAAAAGCTTCTAATAGTGGAAGGATAGCACGCAAAATAACTGCTAGTGCATGAGATTCACCAGCACGTTGAGCAAAGGTAGCAAGCTCAAATAATTCTTGCATTTGTGATAGATCGACCTGTGCCAAATTTTCTTGTAGCAAATCCTCTTTTTGCAGTAGCACGTAAAATAATAGCTGTAACGATGATAAAGAAATTTCCTCTGGAGGATTTTCTAAATGATTTAAGTATACTAGTTCCTGTTCACGCCGTGACTTCTCATAAAAGAGCACTGCCCAAAGCAGCATATACAGGTGAAGTCGAACTGGAAATAATCCTTTTCGCTCTAATAAAAACTCTCTCACTAGCTCCTGCAATGCATCGTAAAACGGATCAGTTGCAAAAAGGCGAGAACGATTGGTGAGCTCTGCTAGGATGTTCTCAAACGATTGATTGCTTTGATCGATAAAGTATTTCATATACGGTGAATCCAATGAATGTCCAGGTGTTTCATTTAAGTGACGCCATATTGTATTTAAAATGGCTAATTCCATAAAGAGCTTATAAAGAGGCTGCCATTCTCGCTCATAGGGCATATGTCGACGAAGACGTTCTAAAGCATCTGTTCTTATAGCTGAAAGTCCATACCCTTCTAAAATTCGGCCAGGTGGCAATAATCGTTTCATTACCTCGCCAACCATCAACTCCCAGCTTTGTGGACTACGATCAGCGGCTAAGGTTTTTAGTTGGGCAGATTTTTGCGCCCGCCAAGCACTTGACCAATCTTGAACAGAATCAAAATATTGATAAAGAGCAAGCAATGCACCAACTTGATGTCTACACCATTTTATTTGAGGGCAGTTACAGCGTAGCTCCTCTTTGAAAAAATCAATTTCAACAGAAGCTGGTCTGACATCCTGAACGCTTGCATATAGTATAGAACTTACGCCATTGAAGCGTTCAAACACAATGGATTTATTCCTTACAGAAAAGACAGCACGACGTACTAGCTCTTCATCTTCTGTAGAGGAAGGATGTAGACCTTGTTCAACTTCTTTTAATTTGGTTAACACGAATTCTTGATGATCTTTCGCTAATTGCGATATAGACAATGCCATAACCTTACCCCTTTCATCTATTTCACATGGTTAATTGCTATAAAGAGAACCTTCAATCAATGAGGGTTCTTCATCCCCACCTAAACATTTTGTAGTGGGATCTTACAGCCTGTTAATATGGGATAAAGGAAAAAAAGACTGTCTTTCCATTATACGATTAAAACACGCCAATGATAAGCTGAATGATCAGAAAGAAAAAAATTGAAGCAAAGATAGTTAACAAGACTTTTAATTTGTGTTAAAATCTGAATAATCAGATAAATAGGGAGGGATGAAGGATGATGCAAGTTCAATATATGAAGCCATTTTACACAAAAATTACTGGAGATAAATTACGTCTCGTATTTGCTTATCAATACTTCTCAATATTAAAAGAGAATGAGATTTTCCATTTCATTCCTATAGAAGGTAAAGAAATGATAATCAACTTGAAAACGCAGCAAATTGAAAACTTATCTGAGGTTTTTGTTTTCCAGAAAGGCAATCGTTTTATCCGTTTGCCACTTTATCAATTACTACTTATTACAAATGTTCATGAGCATCTAGCACCAATTTTGGATAGCGTTGTACCACAGCCACAAATTCAACCTGCTGTAACAACAGTAAGTGTTGGCGAAATCGATCAGCTTCTAGCAGAATTAGAGGGGAAGAATTTTGATCATTTAATTGATCGAGCATTAGCGGAAAATAATAAAGCACTCTTTTTTGACTTACTACAGCAAAAGAGCCACCAATTTGGAGGGTTCGAAATTGAATAGACGAAATTCCAAGTAAGCACCTACTTTTCATTTAATGAGAAGAAGGTGCTTTTACAATGGAATGTTAAAAAGCCTACTAATTAATAGACCTTCATTTGTAACACAGATACTTAGCTTATGGTATGTTCCTATTTATAGATCGTAATCGCAGTTGGTTGAAGCTGCAGAATAATGCATAAAAAGCCATTTACCATTAATTCTCTCTTTTATATGTACCTCAACTTTGGTAGTATTTTTGCAATAGGTTTGCGCTTTACGGATTCTCAAATTGAAAAAATAATAAAGTTAGCCGATAAAAAGAGGGGAGGAGATGATAAGTGATGTTTGGAAGACGTTCAACAAAAAAAGTGCCGATTTTACGAATTACAGTAGCAGGCTACTCAATTGATAATATTGAAGGAGATTCTGCTGTGTTGGCTATTTCTGAAAGAATACATGCACAAATCCGCGGTTTGAATACGGCTAGTAAAAACATACAAGATGGCATTGCACTTATTCAGACTATCCAAGAAGCATTGAATACCATCCATGCTGTAGCACAGCGGATGAGAGAGTTAGCGATAGAAATGGCTAGTGATACGCTGACAAATAATGATCGTGAGAAATATGACGTGGAATTTAAAACGTTACAACAAAAAATTCAAGCCATCTCGATAGATACGCAGTTCAATAAAAAAGCTTTAATTAATGGGAATTATGCCAATGAGGGAATAAAAATTCATGTTGGGGCAAACTCAGGACAAAATATAGAATTACATATAAGTGATATGGATATAGCAGCCCTTTCGATTGAGCATGTTTCGGTCGCTCTTTGGGAAAATGCAGATCAGGCAATTAATATGATGGATGATGCATTAAATAAAGTATCTTATGAGCGTACAAAATTGGAGACATATCAAAATTGGTTGGAGCAAACTGATAATGGTCATCAAAAGACCATTGCTTATTTACAAAATATAGAGTTACGTATCCAAGATATAAAGGTGCGTATCCGAGAGGTAAAATCACGTATTCGTTTTAGCTATGTGAATCGAAAGTGGTTCCAACGGTTACAATTGAAGATGGTATTATACATCAACCAAAGGATGCTTATTTTACATATGCAACGAGCACAATCAACTGTGAAATCATTAGAGAATAGAACGATAAAAAGTCCAATATATTGAATAAAAAATCTATATTCGACACTGCTCTTTCGCAGCTCCAAATACTTATTTATGGAAAATAATATAAAATTTAATTAAAAAAGGTGGTGAAGTTATGCTTGGTAAATGGTCAGCAACAGGAATAACGATTCTTCGTAATATGAATCAACAATATAACACGATGAATAAGGCAATGTTGCGTATTTCTTCAGGCTATCGAATCAATAGTGCAGCAGATGATCCAGCAGGGCTTGCAATTTCTGAAAAGATGCGGGCTCAAATTCGTGGCTTAAATATGGCAGCTAAAAATATCCAGGACGGTATTTCTCTTGTACAAACGGCAGAGGGTGCACTGAATGAGACACACGCTATCGTACAGCGTATGCGTGAGTTAGCAGTACAGGCAGCCAATGATACCTTAACAGACAACGACCGTGCGCAGCTTGATTTCGAATTTCAAGAATTAAAAAAGGAAATTCAGCGGATTTCAACAGACACAGAATTTAATACAAAGACATTGTTAAATGGAGACCATTCAACAAAGGGCATTAAAATTCAAGCAGGGGCGAATGCAGGACAGCATATTGAGCTATTTATCAATGATATGGGGGCTGAAACACTTGGCTTACAAGATGTTTCAATTGCTACACGCGAGAAGGCGAATCAAGCTATTTCTTCGATGGATGATGCATTAAAGCAAGTATCCAATGAGCGTTCTCGGCTAGGAGCCTATCAAAACCGCTTGGAGCATGCCTACAATGTAAACGTTAATACTGCAGATAACTTACAAGATGCCGAATCTCGTATTCGAGATGCAGATATTGCGAAAGAGATCATGAATATGGTGAAGGCTCAAATTTTAATGCAGGCAGGTCAGTATGTGCTGGCAATGCATATGCAGCAGGCACAGTCGATTTTAACATTATTAGATGTCACAAAAAAATGATGAATTTCAACGACCGTTGAAATTCATCATTTTTTTAATGTTTACGAAAGGCTTCAAGTGCTAATTTTGCTGTTGCTGTTGCTTCATTTTGTAATGGTTGGACAGCCTGATTTAATTTTTCCTGGACAGTACTATAAGATTCAAGAATGGCTACAGCTTGCTCAAACAATGTGACACCGTTCCAATCATCTATTTCCACATGCCCAATTACAGGCTGCTCTACAATTTCAGCAAATGCATCAATTTTTGGATCATAAGAAATCGCAATAAATGGTGTTGCATAAATAGCAGAGAAGATTAAAGAATGCAGTCGCATCCCAATTAGCAGTTGTGATTGTCCAATCACAGCTATTTTTTCTTCAATCAATAAATCAGCAGGTGCTATTATACTTTTTTCCTTCATGAGCGTAGCTACTTCTTTTGACGTTTTTAAATCATGCTCACCATGCATGGGAACAAAGACAATGTGCTCACCTTGGCGGGCTAACTGGTCGAGACAATGTGCAATTTTCTCCTTATATGCTATGGCAGATGGCCAGTCACGAACACTTACAGCAATATAGCTTTCATCTGCTAGTGCTTCTGTGGCTAACCAATCGCAATGAAAATCACTACCATTTAGCCCCATCACAGGGTCAGGTACCACGATAGCTTCTTTTTGAACACCAATCTCTGTTAACAAGGTTTGAGAGGCTTTATCTCTCACTGTAATTTGGGCAATTTTAGTCAAGGCCTGACGCGTAATAAACTTACTAATCGGGTGATTAATGGGGCCCATTCCTTGGGCATAAACAAATACAGGCTTCTTTAACCATTTTGCTATTTGAATAATGCCCGCATAGTAAGGGATCGTTTTCATACTTGTTTGATCCTGCATCAGGCTACCGCCACCACTAATTAGACCATCAGCTGTTTTCAGCAATTGTCGAATTTCTTTTAGTTTCCAACGATTTATTGCCTTCACACCATATGTTTGCTCGGTAGCTGTTGGATTGTTGGATAACACAGTAATCTCGATATCCTCTTGCCATTTCTTTAAAGATTGAATAATAGCTAAGAGAATAGCATCATCCCCAACATTATCGAATCCATAATAGCCAGATAATACAATATGCATTAGGACCACCTCGCGATTGCCTTAGAAGCCCAACGATAGAGAAGTTTAAAGATTACAATAAAGACAAGTCCTATGACAAAACCAAGAACCACACTATAGCATGTACGCAATACAGAAACAGCTACTGGAATGTGTAGATGTGTAAAGGTATTTACAATAGATAAGAAGCCGATAACCCCCGGAACAAGCAGGATGCTACCCCATTTACGATTAATGCCCATTACATATAATGCTAAAACAAAGAATGGGAAACCAATTAAAAATTCCTTTGTTCTTGGACGAACATATAATGTGTTTTCAAGCCATTGTCTAAATGCTAGCTCAAGCTCACTAACAGAGCCAGAGTTACCTGTTCGACTAATATAAAATAATCCAACACCTGCAACAATAACTAATAAAAGAACATGCCAATATTTCAACTCTTTATTTAATAATGTCACAGTGTTTGATAATGAGCTTTTAAGATTTTGATCAACTAGTCGATTGATTTCAATCACTGTAAACAGTAATACACCTAAAATTGGAATCACATAAACAAGCTTAACCCCTTTAAACGCTGCAAAGCCTGTTATAAAGGCATTGCCGTTTAATAAACCAATGACAATTACAATCCCAATAAGGCTAATGCCTACTGCCTTTAAGTATTGGATCAATATTTTCGATACTTGTGTAGAACCATTGGCTGTTTTAATTACTGCATAGGTTGGTGCAAGCACTGCGATGATTAAGGCAAATGCCTGTAAGAATAGCGTGCTCTTCAGTAAAATATACGCAATCGCTAACACAGCCATAAAACCAGCTGCCGCTAAACGTAGAGGCATCCATTTTACTAATTCTGAAACAGCAAAGGTAAATAAAATACCTGCTAGTAATACGAGTGCTGTTACCCAAACTGGTATTGTTACCTTATCAAATAGCTTTGGTTCAGCAAGCTTGAAATGATCAGGCATATTCTTCTGAACCCCTGTTAAGTAATCAACGGTTTCCTTCATATTTTCATTGGGGTTACCCGTTGTTTTAATATGATAAAAAATAGAACGGATATTACGCTCCTTAACAGCTCTTGTTGTACGATCAATACTTGCGTTTAATGTTAATTTTGTCTCGCGATTCACATTAATGCTATGCAAACGAATTATATTGTAATCTGTGATTTGAGCGATTTTATTTTCGCCCTTTAGTGGATTACTTTCAATTGTATAAAAGTAGTAGCCAGCATCCTTTAATTTTTCCACTAATATATGTCCATTTTCTTGTCCAAAGCCAATTGCTTCATCACCTGCACCAAGCAAACGGCCAGCAGAGGCATCCTTTAGTGCCAATAATTGATGCACTAATTGTTCATTCGCTACTTCGTTACCTGCATTTTCAACTTTAAAAATATGTGCCAGCCCATGCTTACCCATCATATCAATGGCAGGTTGGTCATAGCCAATAGGTGTTTTTAAATCATAATGATGGTTAGATGTAGGCAGGAAATAGAAGGTTTCTTCTCCTACTTGTACCTCCTCTGGGTGTATACTATCCACAATTAGCTGCCGATAGCTTGCATGATCAGGCACACGAATATAGTACCCACGCTTTGTTACATCAACCTCGTCTTTATAAGGCGTAAACAATAGCTGTGCGGCTAATTCATTTTCTCCGTAGATCGTAATAAGGTTTTGCTTTTCCATTTCCTTTAACGTTAAAGGCTCTAAACTAACTGTTGTTAGCCCAGCTTCCTTTAAAGAAGAAAAAATTTCATCCATTGTTAAATCGCTATTTTTACTAGTAGTTTGTATTTCATCAAGGGGGATGACCACCTCATAAGTATCATTGGATTGCTCAGCATTCCACCTCTTCATCATACCTGTAGAGGAAACGACAAGTAAAAGTACAATCATTCCCCAAAGCCATTTCTGTTTTGACATAAATGTTTACCTCTCTTATTTACGAAAATCTTTTTCCGATAATTGGGATTCTCTTTAAATCTTGTTTATGAATTGCTTTCGTTAGCCATAGTAGAAGGAAATAAATAGCTCCTCCCATAATAATTGTGACAATTAAATACCCAAGTGCCCATAATCGTGTCCAATTTGCAATATCAAGCCATAGTGTTGGCAAACCAACCAATGCACCCATAACAATCGAGGCTATAATCATTTTAATCGTATCTTTTCCAAAAACAGTGAAGCGGATCATACGATAAATAAAAATAGAGTTCACAATAAATAACACAAGGTATACAAGCAATGTTGCGTAGGCAGCCCCATCAAGACCAAATGCTTGAATAAAGAAGATGTTGGCAAATATTTTTAGGACAACACCACTTATAATAATCAATGCTCCTGCCTTTGCTGCATTCATACCCTGTAAAATGCCTGTGCCAAGCAATGTTAAGGATGTAAAGACAGCGCTAAAATTAATGATTGCTAACATTAGGCTTCCCTCTAAATCTTTGAAAAGTGCAATGTTTAAAGGTAGCGTTAAGGCTAGAAGTCCGATAGCAGCAGGCCAAGAAATAAGGTGTGTCATACGATGAGTCTGCTCAATAATACTGCGTGTATCATCCAATTTATTTTCTGCAAGCTTTGTTGTAATTAA
Organism: Lysinibacillus sp. FSL H8-0500; assembly: GCF_038051955.1. Taxonomy (NCBI): domain Bacteria; kingdom Bacillati; phylum Bacillota; class Bacilli; order Caryophanales; family Bacillaceae; genus Lysinibacillus; species Lysinibacillus sp. FSL H8-0500. The sequence continues at coordinate 762,150 of NZ_CP150292.1, forward strand.
TGGTACAAGAGGCAGAATAATCGAAGAGGCAAAGACTGTTGTGATTTGTACCAATGTCAGCCCTCGACCATAGATACCATAAAGATAATTAATATTGTCAGCGTCTGTTCCTGCACTTCTTAAACCATATGAAACTGTGAACGAATCCACGAAGTTAAAGAGTGCCATTGTTACAGAACCAATTGCAATGGGAATAGAAATTTTTAAAATGGTTTTACTCCAAATAGAAAAATCCTTAGTCGTATATTTCTCCTTACTTGTTACTTTGAACGAAGAACGGAAATATTTAAAGCGTAAATAGAGCAGTGAGCTAAGCGCTCCAATTACAGAGCCGACCATAATGCCCCCAGCTACAATATTATTGGAATAATTCATAGTAACAAGGCAATAGGCAGCAATTAAAATTAAAGCAACACGGACAAACTGCTCAAGTACCTGAGAAATAGCAGTAGGGCGCATATCTCCAAAGCCTTGGAAAAAACCTCGATAAACAGCCATATATGGGGCAACAAGCAATGTAAGAGCCACAATAATTAATGCAATTTCTGTTGAAGGTCCACCAAGTGCATTGGCAATTTGACCAGAAAAGCCATAAATGATGGCAAAACTAATGACGCCAAAGGATAGGGTAAGGATGCTTGCTGTTACATAAATTTTCTTTACTTTAGCGGTATCATTATGCGTATTAGCCTCTGCTATCAGCTTTGAAATGGCGATCGGAATACCTGCAACTGATAAATATAATGCCACCATATAGATAGGGTAGACAAAGTTAAAAATACCGAGTACATCATCCCCAGCAATATTTTGAAGCGGTATACGGAACATACTGCCGATTATTTTCGAAAGTAACGTAGCAATCGTTAAGATCAGTGTACTTTTAACAAATGTGGACTGACTCATTTTGCTGTACCTTGACCTTTAAGCTTTGATGCGAAAACTTTGAGAGCAAAGCGCGGAAGAACAAGCATTCTCCCGAAACGGCTTGGCTGACGCAGCAAGCGGTAGAACCATTCGAGATTCAGCTTTTGCCAAATAACTGGTGCACGCTTGACAGTACCAGCAATAACATCAAAGGAACCACCCACACCGATAAATACACCCTTTGAAAACTTATCGAGATTTTCCGCAATCCATTTTTCCTGTCTTGGTACACCCAATGCTACAAATACAAGGTCAGGCTGTAACGTAGCAATTTCCTGCGCAATATTATTGTTATTCCAGTCAAAGAAGCCATCATGATAGCCGACAACGTCAACATTTGGATAGGTACTTTGAATATTAGCAATAGTCTTTTCGATGGTTTCTTTTTGTGCACCCAGTAAATAAATTTTAAAGCGCTTTTGCTGTCCAATTTCCAAAAGTCGCACCATTGTATCATAGCCAGTGACACGCCCAGGCAGTGAATCGCCAAGAATTTGCGCTGCTTTGACAACACCAATCCCATCTGCGCAAATATAAGTCGCTTGCTTTAAATAATTCATCACCGTAGGATTTTCATTTGCCTGCATCACCACTTCAGGATTCGCTGTTACAACGAAAGTCTTTTCTTGCTGTTCAATACGCTGAACGAGTAAATCAACAAACCCTTGCTGATGAATATGTAAAAAGGGTATGCCCATAATCGTTACATGCCTCATATAGTGTTCAAACCTTTCTGTAATTCCTTTTTCACTGCAATCTATCATACCACAAAAGCAATTCTGACAGGAAATTTTCGTTAACTGTAACAATTGAGCGTTTGTATGTTGGAAATGAGCAGTTCTGGTCAATAATTGAGCGGTTGCGTCAGAAAAATGAGCGTTTAACTCCTATAATTGAGCGCGTAGCCCTCATGATTGAGCGAACATATAAAAGAAATACCATAATCCATCACAACAGAAAACATCTTATAAAAGATACCACGCCATAATTCCATGTCTACCCATAAAATTTGAGTTTCTTCTATTATAATAGTGACAAAAAATTAACATAAAAAAGAGTGCGAAATAGTATCGCACCCTCTTTTACATGATTGCTATAGATCATTTTTTACAATATAATCGCCATGCACCCAACCTGTTTTGCCATTGTAAATGACCTGATACCAATCGCCATCCTTAATAAATTCACCCTCATCATCTACTGCACCAATAATAAAGCCATTTGGTTTCACCGTTCCGACAATACTGCTTGTTGTGGAGGGCTCACTGCGAACATTCAGCATAATCGTCATATTGACAATTTGTAAGCCATTTTCGAGAATGACGTAATCATCAAGTACCCAGCCTTCTTGTCCATCTGCTCTCACTTTCAACCAGCCACCATTTTCACCAAGCACCTTAAAGGTTGTATCCTTTGGCAAATTCGTAATAATTGAAGCATTATCTACGGTATTTGGATAAGTTCGCATATTCAAATTAATAGTCACCATCCCCGCTGTACCAGCTAAAGCAGTGTCTAACGCATAGCGCTTCGATGGGTCTGGTAAAGTAACCGAAGCAGGCTGACCTTGATAAACAGGAACATCAAATACTAAATTCGTTGTTGCATCCGCGCCAATTAATTCATAAAGCTCATAAATTTTCTTCGCCTGAATATCTGCCCACATCACATGTGTTGCATACTGATGAACTGTAGGATTATCCGGATTCCAGCGCATTTTATACAATGTATCCTGTCCTTGATTAATATAACGCTCTGTTACAAACTCTGTGCCGCCAATAATCGCATCTTGCACTGTAAACCAGCCATTTGTATAAGCACGCTCCGCACCATGTTTATTAGCATCTGCATCAATAGCGCCAATACCATAAGCGTTATAAGCTGTCTTTATCTCCGTGAGCTGCTCTCGATTGTCAGACGTTACCACCGCAGGCTTGCCAGTTTGATCAAGCCCCACCTCAATACCTTTAATAAGTGCAGAGGAGCCGTTATTCGTTTCATGCAATGCATGTGATAATAAATAGATCGCATTGACATTGTATTTAATGCCTGCCTCAATAAAGGCATCTCCCATGCCACTTAAGCTTCCTTTATTTGCAAGCACTTTTTCATTTAATTCTTTAGCATTTAAATTATTCACGACAGTTGATAGCTTTAAAAATTGATAATAGGATGGGCTATCCTGCATAAAGCTTTTTGGGTGTACATAGTATGACACTAGTGCCTCGCTAGCCGTAAAAGCACCGGCACCATCAACTTTAGGGTTATTGCTAGTTTGTTTGCTTACCACATTTGCATAATTCTGTGAGTAGTTTGTCGTGATATATTGCTTACTGCCAGAAACGGGCGCTTCTAAATGAAGCAAACGATACAGTACAGTTGCTGCCTCTGCACGAGTTGTTTGTGCAAGTGGCGCAAATTGATTATTAGGCTTCCCACCAAGCAGCCCAGCGGCAACAACAGCTTGTACATCAGCATAGGCCCATTTTGCAATACGTGCATTATCATTAAAGGCAATAGGGGAGGTGGACGTCTGAATATCTAAATAATGAAGAGCCCTTTTTAACATCGCTGCCATTTGCTGACGATCAATATACGCTTTTGGATTGAACTTACCTTGTTCATCTCCTTTAATAAGCCCATAATAACTAGCCTGCTGAACAACACCATAATACCAATCATCTTTCTTTACATCGCTAAATGTTTGATTACTTGAAGCAGTTGGTAGATTGAGCGTTCGCACAAGAAATGCTGCAAACTCTGCACGTGTAACAGCAGCATTTGGACGATAATTGCCAAGTTCATCTCCCTTCATTAAATCATTGGTAATTAGATAGTTCATTTCATGGTAGGCCCAATGCTTCGAAATATCCTCTGCTGCCGCCGTAGTAGGCGTAAGATATAACATACCCGCAAGCACAGCCCCATAAAGAGGTAATGTACGTTTCATTTTTCAAGCTCCCTTCAATCGTTGATAGCCTTATCCTATCAAACTATCAAAAGTGTAGCATAAAAATAAGATATCTATTATTACAACACAGGGACAGATAGAAGGGGTTAGTCATGAAATAAAGAAAAAACAACAAAATACTACCCTATATATTTCTGTTTCTTTACAAATATAACTAAAACATTACGGCAAACTTTAATTTTTGACAATTTCGTAACCAATCCAAAAAATGCTTGGTTATTATGAAGAGTCAGGTATAATAGGTAACGTAGCTATAAGTTACCATTCCAAATGAGACAATAAATAGTAGGAAGTTTTCAGGAATCTACTTACAACCATAATTGTTATGGAAAAAAAAACTTTCATACCTAAATTTATGTTTCAATGCTTGAAATTTGGAAAAGATAGTGTTATATTATTGTAGAAAGTGAATAAGCTTACTAGAATGGTATTCTACTACGCTTTTTCTAGTAACTTTACTAACGAATTTGCTTTAGTTTTGGATTGTTCAAGAAAACTATAATACATACAGTTAGGCAACTAATAAGACAGTAATATAGTTTTCGTTGAATTAATATCATTTTTAGGAAATCTAGGGAGGAATACATTAATGGCAAAGCAAAACAAAGGCCGTAAGTTCTTCGCGGCATCAGCAACAGCTGCATTAGTTGCATCAGCAATCGTTCCTGTAGCATCTGCTGCGCAAGTAAATGATCTAAATAAAGTTTCTGGGTACGCGAAAGAGGCAGTTCAAGCTTTAGTGGACTCTGGCGTAATTCAAGGAGATACTAAAGGGAACTTCAACCCACTAAATACAATTTCTCGCGCAGAAGCTGCTGAAATCTTCGCTAAAGCTTTAGGTTTAGAAGCTAGCGGGGATGTAAACTTCAAGGACGTTAAAAAAGGTGCTTGGTACTACAACTCAATTACAGCGGTTGTAGAACAAGGAATTTTTGAAGGTGTGAGCACAACTGAATTCGCACCAAGCAAATCTTTAACTCGTTCTGAAGCTGCTAAAATCTTAGTAGAAGCTTTCGATTTAGAAGGTGACGCAAGTGTAGATGGATTTGCTGACGCTTCTTCAATCAAACCTTGGGCTAAACAATACCTAGAGATCGCTGTAGCAAACGGCATTTTCCAAGGTACTGACACAAACCGTCTTAACCCTAACAACACAATCACTCGTCAAGACTTTGCTTTAACATTCCAACGTACACTTAACTTAGAAGAGAACGAAGTGCCAGTTGAAGCATCATCTGTAAAAGCAATTAATAACACAACTGTTGAAGTAACATTTGACGAAGAGCTTGATACTGTAAAAGCTAGCGATTTCAGCATTGATGGTTTAGAAATCAAAAATGCAGCAATCAAACAATCTAACAACAAAGTGGTTGTCTTAACTACTGCATCTCAAACGGCTGAGCAAGAATATACTCTTTCTTACCGAGATGAAGTAATTGGTGGATTCAAAGGTGTGGCTGCGGTTATTCCAACAGCTGTAACAGCAGTTGAATTTGAAAATCCAGTAGTAGAAGGCGAAATTGGTAAAGAAACAACTACACAAGTTAAATCACACAAATCTCAACAGGCACCACTTGGTACACAAGTGACTGTACAAGCACAAGTAACAGTTGGAGAAGGTCAATCTAAAGCAGGTATTCCAGTAACATTTAACATCGTGAATGCTCAAGGTTCTGATAATAAAAACCCAAGCGGTGGTTTAAACCCAGCAATCGTAGCTGAAGCACTTACAGATGAAAATGGTGTAGCTTCATACGCATATACTCGTTATGCTGCAACATCTCAAGATTTAAACACAAGTGACGAAGTACAAGTATATGCAACGGGTAATCCAACTGCACGTGACTTCACAAAAGTATACTGGGCAAACACACAACCATTAACAATTACTGAAGTAACAACAGGTAATAAATTAAACAATGGTGCGAAAAAAGTTTATAAAGTAAAAGTAGCTGGCGTAAATAATGCCGCTGAATTAGAAAAGAGATATGGCTCGCGTGACATCAACGTTGGTTACTTGGATAACGTAAACGTTGCACCAGATAAAGCAAATAAAAATGTAACAGTAACAGATAATACTACTGGAATTACTTTAGGTTACCCAGGTCAATTCACAACAACTAATTCAACTGAAACAAATCGTTTCAACGCTGTACGAGTTAAATTAGATGCTAAAGGTGAAGCTACATTCACATTAACTGGTTCAAATCAAACTGTAACACCATTTGTATGGGTTGATGATGCAGTAGGTAATACAAATGCAACAATTGATCGTTTTGATAAAACAGAATTAGCAGCATTTGCAGCACCACTTACATTTGCAAAAGAGCAAGTGTTAAGTGTGAAAGTTGAATCACTTGGCACAAAAGATGCATCTGCATATGAAGAAAGCTTTGATCGTACAGGTCGTTACGAATACCGCAACGGAAATTTAGTATTAGTTCGTGATCCAAATGGACAATTAACTGGTGCAAGCCTACCAGTTCCAAATGGCTCAACTATCATTAACAACACTAACCCACTTCGTTCTGATGAAAGAGTACCATCAGGTTTCGTTTATACAGAACTTGGTAATAATGCGGTTGTAACAGGTGTAGTTGCTTTAGAAGGTGCTGGTAACTTCCCAACTAGAAAAACGAATCAACTTTCTAGTACACACCTTTCTAAATATTCTTATACTGGAACATTAAAAGAGAAAAATGAAGCACTTTCTGCTGATTTAGAAAATACAGGTGGTCGTGATTACAAAGTATCTTACACAGATAAAGATGGTAAAGCGGCACAAGCGGGTCAAGTGGTAAAAGTAAGCTTAAACTATGGTTCAGCAAAAACTACTGCGACAGCATCAGTAACGCCAATTTACTTCATTGATAATAACTCACACACAGTATATAAAGTGAGTGATTTCTCAAAAGAGAAAGAAACGTTCTCTTTATCAACTGATGCGAAAGGTCAAGTATCATTCACAGTAATCGGTGGTCGTGATAGCTATGCAACACCAACAGCATTTGTAGAAACTGGTGATAAAGATGGACTAGATACAAATGATGCACAAGAAGCAGGCGAAATCGTATACTTCGGTGACCGTACAATCAATAGTGCAAAATTAACAATTGATAATGAAGATACGACTTCTAAATCTGTTGCAGAAGAAGTAACATTCTCGTATCAATCAACAGATCAAAACAAAAAGCACTATCATGTAAAAGGCAGTACTGATTTTATTGCTACTTTCCAAGTATCAACAACATTCTCGCCAGCTACTGTAGAATACACTGACCGTAATGGTGCTTTACGTGTGGAAACTGTAAATCAAGGTAGCACAAGATCATTTGATGTAAAATCAACAAATGGTAAAGCGGATCTGAAAGTAAAATCTGTACGTGGAAACCGCGTTGATGTAACAGCAAGCGCACACAATTTACCAGTGTTAAACGCAAGCGCTTCATTCACTTCATTAAACAATGAAGGTATCGCATACGGACAATCTGTACGTGGTAAAGTGATTGCTGTAGATAAAGAGAACAACCGTATTTTATTAACAGATTCACGAGGCGAAAAAGTTTACGACTTGAAATATGAAGCAGATGAACTATACTACAAAGGTGCTTCTGGTGCATCTGAAGCAACATTTGAAGCTCATTTGAATGTTGGTGATGAATTATTCTTCACACAAAAAGCTGATGCGAACAGCAAGGCGAAGTTTGATAACTTAGATATCGATTCAGGAATCCGAGTTAATACTGACAAAGTAGCTGCAAAACGTAATGTATTTATCATTGAAGGTGACTATACGTCAACACTTAAAGAGTATGATTTTGCTTATAATGCTGTCGGAGCAAATCCACCAGTTGCACCTTCATTTATTGATGCAAATGGTAGAGCATTAGTAGATGCTGATTTCCAAATCAATGGAGATAACATTAAACTTAGCAATGTAAAAATCAATGGTAATGTAACAGTAGGACGCACAAATGCCTCTGTACAACAAGTTCTTAACGATTTTGCATTAAACAATGTAGAAGTTACAGGTACAGTAACAGTTAACCAAGGTGATGGTAATACATTCGTTATCACTGGTAACTCTAGCTTAAACCGTGTGGTATTAAACATTCCAGAACACGTTGCATTAGCTGGTGGTTCTACTATCAGTCAATTACTTGTTACACAAAACGGTTCTACTTTAACTGGTGTAACGAATGATGGTGCTGGTACAGTTAATGAACTTTCTGTAGCTCCAGGTGTTTCAATCACTCCAAAAGATGTTGTTGCAACACCAACTGCAGAAGTACCATTCACAGCTAAAACAACTACTGGTGATACAGTAGAATTAACATTCACAGCTGGTACACTTGCAAACACAACTAACTTAGGCGTAACTCCAGGTACACTTGGAACAACTTCTGGCGATACAGTAACGTTTACACTTGCAGAAGGTGTAGTTGGTAAAACATTTGAAGTGAAATTCACTCAAAATGGCGTAAACAAAACATTCACTGTAGTAGCAGGTTCTGTAGATAATACAGCTACAATTACTCGTAAATACTAATTCCCAAATTAATAAGAACGAGTTATATAATATAAAGACTGTTGACAAATCTAGTTTATCTAGGTTTGTCACAGTCTTTTTTATTTGGTTATTGGGTTGTCCGTAATCTAATAAAGTGAGTGGAATTTAAGGTAGATCAAGCGTAATTGTGAATTCAAAGTATACATAGTTTTTATCTTGGTTCAGAAGAAGACTCTTTTCTAGAAAGAGAGAGGTTGAATATCTTATTTCGTCCAGTGCAGTGGGTATTCAAATACACACTGCACCAAATGAAATGCCTCTTGTAGATGTTACAGATTTTGAAGAGGAGCTTTTCAAATAATCAATAGCATTGTTGAGTAAATGCTGTTGATTATTTGAAATATGGCTGAATTCTTTTCTGTTATAGCTTCACGGTAGCTACTTGAACCATCTCGGCTAACGGTTTGAACATGTAGTTGGGATTGAAGCTAAGTTTCGACTAATTCACTTGTTCTTCCAGGTAAGATGGTGAGTGGTTGATGTGTCTCTAAATCACAAATGAGCGTACCGTAATCATGTCCTTTTCAAAAGGTAAAATCATTAAGACCAATTAACTGTTGTTTGAGGTAATTCAATGCTTGTCGTCCGAATGAGTCGCAAAAATGTATCGTAACGAATATGTGGAAGAAAAGAACAAGCTACTCGTTCGGTTTGGTGACAATTCATGGAAAACACTAGCTTACATAAGAGCTGCTGGAGCCGTTCTGTTCTTCTAGCATACGGTTTTAACCAAGTAAAACGCTCCGTAAAAATGAGTTGTTAGCAACAAGCTTCATAGCAAAACCATTTTCGTGATTTTAACTAAATGATTACATGGTGTACACCAATTGAAAGGTCTTGTAGCACACGATTATAAAAACTGTGTAATTGGTTATTTTGTGTGCCACAAGACAGACAAAATGCACACATTTTTGTTAGCTGTGGATAGAGTATGATTGCTTTTTTTGTTGTTTGGAATAGATGAAGTGAAAGTTACTTTTCAGGTGCTTTCCAAGGAAGTAGCATAGAAATCAGTTGTAAACGGTAAAATAGAATGGTTCTTACGCACTTTTGGTGAAAGTTAGTAATACTTATTTTTCGGGTATAGTATTGAAAAGGACTGATTTTCATGCTAATTCCTTGGCAAGCACCTGAAAAGCAGCTTTTATTTTGTTCACTTCAAACAACTGAAACGACCATTATACTTTATTTACAGATGACGAAAACGTATGCATTTTGTCCATCCTGTGGCTCACAAAGTAAACACCAACATAGTTTTTATACACGTGAACTACAGGACCTCTCCGTTGGTAGTCAACACGTTCTTATCCGTTTACAATCGCGAAAGTGGTTTTGTGTAGAAGCTGATTGCCAACAGCGTATTTTCACGGAGCGTTTTTCATGGCTCTTACCATACGCAAGAAAAACCGAACGACTTCAACAATTCTTAAGAAAATTAGCCTTTTCAATGAGTTGCCGACAAGCCGAGCGAGTCGCACAATCCTGTTTAAGACGAGTCAGCCACGACACTTTTCTAAGACTGATTCGTTCAACAACGATTGCATTACCACAGACAACCGCAATCGGTATCGATGATTTCGCTTTCCGAAAAGGTCATGATTATGGAACGCTTATTTGTGATTTAAATACACATCAACCACTCGCTATTTTACCTAGCAGAACGAGTGAAACCGTTGAATCCTGGCTCGTAGCGCATTCACCTATTCAAACCGTTAGTAGAGACGGCTCTAAAACGTATCGAGAAGCCATCACCAATGCAAACGCTGCCATCCAACAAATAAGTGACCGCTGGCATTTGATTAAAAATGCAAAAGAAGCGTTGAGCAAATGGCTGGAGCAAAAACTCCCAGCACAAATTGAATGGTCTATTGAGCATGAGCATCAAATAGCCGAATTACCTAACGAAAAGCCTATAGATGAGCCGCGCTGGCAGCTTATTCAGCGAGTACAACAAGATCACAAAGAAGGTGTACGGATTTCGTACCTCGCTAAAAAATATGAATTGAGTCGTGGCACCATCTACAAATATGTAAAACAAGTCACGCCTCCACAAAAAACAAAGCGTAAAACAAAGCCTGCACAAGCGAAGCTACAGCCCTATTATGAGTTGATTGTAGCGTATGATACCGAGCATCTTACAACCAATCAAATTCTCAAGAGAATCCGTTTAGCAGGCTACGACGGCAGTCTTTCTGCTCTTCGGCGTTTTATCGAGCCTTATCGTGCAAACAAAAAGAAAGGATATACTCAAGCATTGATTCATCAAATTTCAAGAACAAAAATTTCACAATGGATTTGGCGAGGTTTTCAGCAATTGAATGATGAGCAGAAGCAAGTGTTGGAGAAGTGCCAGCATCTATATCCATTTCTTGAACCACTCGAAAAAATAGTACAAGAATATCGAACTATATTTGAGAACAGAGCGATCGAGCCTTTAATCGATTGGATGAACACACAACTAGTGAATAAAAATTCACCTTTTCATCGTTATAGTACCGGACTTCGATTAGATGTAGCGGCGGTAAAAAATGCTTTTGCATCTCCGTATTCAAATGGTTTATTAGAGGGACAAGTTAATCGATTAAAATGGATGAAACGCATGATGTATGGTCGCGCAAAACCAGATCTACTGGAAAAACGGATGCAATATCAGTTTTGATTGTATTCTGAAATAACTTTGAATTGTAGTTATACATAAGTATGAAAAATTTCACCAAAAGTGCGTAAGAACCATTTGGGGTTGACGTTTACATCAGTCCTTTTAAATACTATACCTGAAAAATGACTATTCATTTCTCTCACCAAAAGTGCGTAAGAGACCTAAGTATGTAGACTTTCGCTTAAAATGTTTTTTCTATTCATATGTGAGTTAATTTCATAATTCTAACCCCTTGTCTCCCAAGGGTTTCAAGACAATAAAAAACGGGCACCTCCCCATTTTGGTATAATTTAAGTGACCAAACCAAAATCAACCAAGAGGTGAATGCCCTATGACGATTGTAAAACAAATGAGCCTTTTTGACATCCATGAATTATTGAAAATGGAAAGTTCTCGTCGTTTTGATGCGATTTTAGCCACTTTCGATGTGCAGCCGATCTTTCAGCTATTTCGAAAGAAGACGATGCGTGGTGCTCCACGTGAATGTAATTACGGGGCGATGATTCAATCATTGATTATTCGCATTGTCGAGCGTATCCCAACCGTTAAAGATTTGGTCAATCGTTTAACGGTTGATTTTGTCTTTCGTTTAGATTGTGGCTTTTTAGTTTCGGACACCGTGCCATCTGAAGCCTCGTATTCACGTATGGTCGACGCGATTAGTCAATCAGATGTGTTAGATCGCATGCACGATGAACTGATTCAGACTGCTTTTACAGAAGGTTTTCTTGAAGAAGAACATCTTGGTTTTGACGCGACACATTTTGAAGCGAGAGATGCCGCAAAACCTTCTGAGAAAAAAGAAATCGCTCCGAAAAAACGGGGGCGTAAATCAAAGGAAGAACGTGCTGCCTGGCTCGCTGAACAAGCCGAAATCGAAGCGAATCAAACGACTTATGAAAAGAAGTTGGAAGTACAAATAACCATTCCATTGATGACTCTTTGGCAAGAAATTCCCATTGAACCAAAGTGGGGCATTAAGAAAAATAGCGATGGTAAAAACACATTCTGGTACGGCTTTAAAGGGCATTTAGCTGTTTCGACAAAAAGCCAGTATATCGTGGCGCGTCTGATGTCTTCCGGAAATCTGAGTGATAGTAAAGCGGCGATTCCGTTACTAAAAAAGGTGAATCACATCATGCCTAACCATTTCACAACGGCCATTTTCGATGCGGGCTATGATTATGAAGCGATTTATCGCCAAATATGGATACATGAGATGAAACCTGTGATTCCTTATGTGAAAAGACGCGAAGGCGAAATGGTTGGTTTTGATGAGCATTTCCGTCCAACCTGTGTGCGTGAACATAGCTACTGTTACGACAGCTTTGATGAAAAATATCAGACGCTTAAGTTCACGCGTCCAAAAGAATGCGCAACCTGTCCATTACGTGAGGATTCGCTCTGTCAAAAGGTATTTAAAATTAAATGTGAAACAGATCTCCGCAAATACACGTATCCAGCACGTGGCTCCGTAGTATGGAAAGCAATTTATAAGGAACGCACAGCTGTCGAACGAGTAAATGCCTATTTAAAGCAATTCTTTCAGTTAAACAACGTCCGCCACAGAACCGGTAGAAAAGCCAAACTGCACTTCAATCTCGTGACGTTTATTTATAATGCCTGCAAATTAGCAGTCGATCGTATGAATGTATTTTGACAGCTTCAAAACAACGCAACGTAATTTTAAAAAATTAAAAATCAGGCACAGGAGCAGTCTAAGCTCTTAAAAAAATCGAATTATGAAATTGATTCATGTATAGAATATTACAGGTTGACATGGGAACCTATACTCGCATGATTCGGTAACCAAAAAGCAGCTAGCTAACTGAACAAGACTATCCTGCTCGCCACTTCAAGTAAAATTGTAATATACAGTGGGAAGCAGAAATGTACATAGTTAAACGAGCATTTTGTATGCATTTATATATCAGTAAGATCATAAAAAAACTCTGTAGAGATTTAAAGTGTACCCTTTGTAAAGGACATTTTGAAAAAGAGCTAGGCAACTTGTTGAAGTTGCTGTCTGTATTTTGCAGGCGGCAGCTTCTTTAAGTTCCATTGCCCACGATAATGATTGTAGTACGTCATATAATTTTTAATTTCTCGTTTTACTTCTTCTAGCGTTTCACACGCTTTGATGTTTGTTTCATCTTTAAAATGCCCAAAGAAAGATTCTTGTGGCGCGTTATCCCAACAATTTCCTCGACGTGACATGGACTGTCCTAAGCCCATTTTCTTCACCAATGCTTGGTAAATCGGGCTTGTATAATGAAATCCTTGATCGGAATGGATAAAGGCATCTTCTGCTAAATGTGCATGTTTTTTTAATTGCTTCAATGTGGTCAGAGCGATGTCCAAGTGTAAAGAAGGCGACACCTCATATGCTAGAATTTCGTTCGTCTCAGCGTCTTTAATCGTTGATAAATAAGCACGCTTGCCGTTTTTATATGTTAAATACGTGATATCTGTTAATAACACTTTCCCTGCTACACCTTGTTTAAAGTTGCGTTGTAGTTCGTTCGCGCAAGTGCGATGTTCTTTCGTCGCTTTCGCCATACGTCGGGCTGGATTGGCCTTGCGAATCGGACAAATGATGTCGAACTTCTTCATAATGCGGCGAATTCGCTTTAAGTTATAGGTAATCCCATATTGATTTTGGAGCGTCATTTTAATTTGGCGTGCCCCTTTTTTACGTCCACGGAAGTGATACGCCTTTAAAATAACGGCTTTCACTACTTCATCTGCTTCATCTTGGTTTGCACGATTTTGCGCTGATTTTTCGTTAAAATAATTGTAGAACCCTGAACGAGATACGCCCATTACTTCACATAAATAACTCACCATGCGCTTTAATTTATACTTTTGAAGTGTCTGTTCAATTAATTCGAATTTTAGTTTCGCTTCGATTGTGATTTCTTCTTCAACATCTGCCTTTCGAGTAGATCGAGCTTTTTTAGACATTCATTTTCTGCACGTAATAGCTGGTTTTTGGCTTCTAAGCGGGCAATCTTTTCCTCCAAACTTCCCTCTTTTTGTGAGGGACGTCCCGAATTTGTCTTTCGTGTATCTTGTAAGCCTTCCACACCGGTTTGTCGATAAGCTGCACGCCAACGTTTTCCGGCAGAGCTAATTCGTTGTAAACCAATTAATTCTACATTTAGACCTGCCTCTTCGAAAATTTCTCTTGGTAATTTTCCTTTGTCATTTTCAGCGATGAAATGACGTTTGAATTCATCTGTATACGTAATCGCTTTCTCGCTAACTGCTTGTACATTTGGATTACGTTTTAGCTGTTTCTGTTCTTCTTTTGTAAATAATTGTTTGGTCATCTCTCATCCGCTCCAACATCTTTTTTCTCATTATAAAGAAAAATACCCTATACGATAGTCTTTTTTCAAAGTGTCTATCGTATAGGGTACATTTTAATTACGCTCATACAGAGTTTTTCTTTAAATTACTAGCAGACTAGCAATTCAATTATTTTTTAGTAACGGTCCAGGCATTTTTTGTTGTATCGTAAGCTAAAAGATACTCAACATTTTTGTATGTTACTACAAACTGTTTTGCTTGAACATCAATTGAATTTGCAATTTTTATAGTTACCACTTTACTATCAGAAGTTGTTTCTAGTGTTGCAGTATCTGCAGTAGTAGTACCATTGTTAGTCACTAACTCTAATACTGCTACATCTGATGTAGTAACTGCTTCACTGAATGTTAACGTAATTGTATCAGCTGTTGCAGTAGTAACTGCTGAGAATGGTACACCAGTAGTATTATTGTTAGTTATTGTAGTATTAGTAAGGTCAAGTAGCGTTGTGTTAGGACGTGTTGTTTGAGAAACACCGCTATCAAGAATTAGGTTTGTTAAAGTACCATCACCTGTAATTGCAAAGCCATTTACTTTTGCATGTAATGTTGTGATGCTTGACGTAGCATCTAATGCTACGTGTTCAGCAATATTTAATACTACATTCCTTAAAATTGAGCCATCAATAACTCTAAATGTATTCAAGTCACCACGATTAACTGTTGTGTTGCCACCTATATGAGTACTAGAAAGCGTAGTGTCATTGACAGTTTGGATTGTAGTATAATATTTAGGCGCTTGACCATCAGGAATACCTACTACTAAATCACCATTTAAGTTTAAATTTGCAAGTGTGATATTATCACCATTGATTACTAACTCTTTGAATGTAAGTTCTTGTTGAGTAGCAGTATTAGTATTAGGATTATTAGGATCTTTACCTATTGCTACATTTACAGGACTATTTACAGATGACCCAGTTATATTACCACTAGTAGCATATACACCAAAGTCATAAGTTTTAGCTGTAGATGTTTGGTCACCGTTGATTACAAACACTGCATCAGTTGCTATAGAAACACCAGAAGCTACATTTAAGTTATTAAATACTGCTTTTTTACTATCAGTTGCTGCTGTGAAGTGTAATTCTTCGCCAACTTGTAGGTGTTGCTCAAATGACTGTTCAGTAACAGTTTGACCTGCAACTTGTAAATCTGTGCTACCATAAGCTAATTCATAAATATTTTTACCTGTTGAGCTTGAAACTAATACACGGTTATTTACACGATCAACTGCTACTACACGACCATGAACATATGAATTAACACCTTCGTTGAATTGGTTAGTGAATGTAGCAGAAGCTGTTTTATTTGGATATGTGCCTTGTGATGCACTTGCATTTACTGTTACTGTATTACCGACTGATGACACTACATAGATTTCTGCTTTACCATTTACAGATGTTACAGTAAATGTTCGTGTACCATCTTGGTTAATAGTGCCAATTAAATTTGTACGTGCTTCATCACTATATACATAAGCTACACCTAAACCGCTCTTTACTTCGAATGAAGTAACAAACTCTCTGCTTTGTGTACCATTTGTTGTATTATGGTTTAGTGCATATGGTTTGTTGTTTTGATCAACAGTTTGGTAAGTAAATTTAGCAACTTCTGAAACAAGTGCGTTTGTTTCTGCTTTATCATTTACTGTTAAGTTAGCAGATGTAATTGTACGGTCACCGAAGTACACAATTTCACCAGCTTGTTGTAAATCACCAGCATCTAAACCACTTGGGTTATTTGAATCAACAAATACAGTTGGTGTAGCATAGCTATCACGACCACCAATAATTGTGAATGAAATTTCCCCTTTAGCATTTGTTGCAAAATTGAATTCTTCTGTTGATTTATCAGCTGTTTTAGTGAAATCAGTAATACGGTAAACAGTATAAGTGTTATTATCAATTACATAGATTGGTGCAACGTTATCAGTACGTGCAGAACCATATTTCACGCTTACTTTAATTGGTGTACCAGTTGTAGCTAATTTACCGTCTTTATCTTTTAATACAGCTTTATAGTCACGACCACCTGTGTTGATTAAATCATCTGCTAAAGTTTCTGAAGGCTTTTTAGCAGGAGTTACTTCATTTCCAGTATAACGGTATAAATTGTTAGTTAATCTATTATTTATTGACGCTACGCCATTAGTAGTTGAAACAGGTGTTTGAGCTGTATAAGCGAATCCAAGAGTAGACTCACCTGGACGAAGCGGATTTAAATTTGAAATCCAGTCTGTACCGGCTGGTGCTGTCGCAATCGCTTGAGAAGCTACGTTTCCAGCTTGGTCACGATATAATCTATATCCATTTTGCTCATAGTAATAATTTACGACACCATTTGCAAAGCTTGCATCATATGCAGAAGCATTGCTTACACCAAGTGAATCAACAGTTAATTGTAATGTATGTTGTTTTGAGAATGTTAATGCTGGAGCTTGTGCAAATAACTCTGTTTCATCAAAACGACCATAGCTTGGGTCTGTATTAGATGTGTTTGCATATGCATCTTTAAATACAAATGGTGTTACAGTTGCATAAGAACCCGTTAATGTGAATGTAGCCTCACCATTGTGGTCTAAGTTCAATACTACTGAATTAAACGTTGATGTTGTTACAGCATTAGTTGTTGTAAATTGACCTGGGTAACCTAATCCACGACCATTTGCATCTGTTACCGTTACAGCTTTAACTGCCTTATCTGGAGCAACGTTTACGTTCTCTTTGAAACCAATATTTACTGTACGGTCTAAAGTAGTACCTGGAGTTACATTAGTAGATACACCTGCTAATTTTACCTTATAAACTTTTTTACCACCATTAGTAATTGTATTACCTTCTGTTACTTCAGTAATTGCTAATGGTTGAATAGAAGCCCAGTATACTTTAGCGAATGAACGTACGGATGCTTTACCAGTTGCATATGCCTGTACTTCATCATTTGTTACTAAATCACGAGCTGTTGAAGCATAACGAGTATACGTGTAAGTTGCTACACCGTTTTCATCAGTTGTGGCTTCACCAATGATTGGTTGGTTTAATGCACCACCTGGATTTAAGTTATTACCCTGTGCATTAACAATATTAAATGTTACAGGAATACCTGCTTTAGATTGTCCTTCACCTACAGTAACTTGTGCTTTTACAGTTACATTGTTACCAAGAATACCCTGTTGGGATTTTTCAGTAATGTCGATAGCTGTTGGAATAACTGCAGCCACACCTTTGAATCCACCGATTACTTCATCTCGGTAAGAAAGAGTATATTCTTGCTCAGCCGTTTGAGATGCAGTAGTTAAGACAACCACTTTGTTGTTAGATTGTTTGATTGCTGCATTTTTGATTTCTAAACCATCAATGCTGAAATCGCTAGCTTTTACAGTATCAAGCTCTTCGTCAAATGTTACTTCAACAGTTGTGTTGTTAATTGCTTTTATCATCTGTTGTAGCGAGATATTGTGTTAATGCTATTTCGATAATGGCTTGGGGCGTAAGATGTAGTTTTTGGCATTGCTCTGTTAGTGTTGCATAAAGAGAAGTTGTTACTGTAAGAGTTATTTCATTGGTTGTAATAGCCTGTGGGGTAAGTGTAGCATTTGTTAACACGGATGTTAGTGTTTGTTGATTGGCAAGAAGAAATTGCATAAATGTTGTTTCATTAAATGAAGAAGGGTGCTCCTGTTGAATAGGTGTGGATACATAATAATAGTTTTGTAGCTTAGGATGCCATATATAGCCTTGCTTTTTCAGATAAAGACCCATTTCTTCCACCGTGTGAAAGCCATGTTGCTGTGCGATTTTTTTAAAGTTTGGTTGCTTGGTAGCTAATCGGTGTAGAAGAGATTGTACTTTTGTGGGAGAGGTTGCTGTTAGCTGTTTTACATAGATTTGCTGAGCTTTGTCCCAACGAAAGCCTCGTCTACGCATATGCATATCAATAGATTTCCAATGCTGGTTGAAGGTTTGAGCAATTTCTTGCCGTGTTTTACCTTGCTCGAGCTGCTGTAAAATAGTTGTTGTTTTTTCATCATAGTGCCTCCTTAAGATTCTAAAGAATGAACAGCTTGCTGTAGCGCATGAAAATCTGTATGCATATAGATGGAAGCTGTCTGAACATTGGCATGACCAAGAAGCTTTTGAATAATTGAAATATGAATATTCTGTTTCACTAGATTACTAGCAAAGGTATGATGCAAAATATGGCAAATGATAGGCTGTGGATGCTGCATTTGTTGACTAGCCTTTTTTAAAATACTGTTAATATATTGAGGAGAAATACTACCTGTTTTGGCAGGCGCAAAAACATAAAGCAAAGCGCTATTTTTAGGGCGGATTGTGTGAAGATAGTGTTGTAATAGCTGAGCCGTACGATTATTTAATGGGATCGTTCGAGATTTATCGCCCTTGCCATGTAAGACATGAACAAGATGTTGCTCAAAATCCACATCGGCTAATAACAGCTGTGTGCATTCACTAATTCGCAATCCTGTGTTGGCAATAAACTGAGCGATCACTCGAATGGTTGGATGGGGAATATATTGTAGAAATTGTTGTAGTTTGTCCTCTGTTAGAAAATGACGTTCATGTGTACGGGGCTTTAGCGGAATGATGGCGAGAGCGCAATTATCTTTGAGCATTTTTTTAGAAAATGTTCATTTAAATAAGCTTTTCATACTATGGGTTTTCTGGTTAATAGTTGCAATAGATTGATAGTTTAAAATAAGCATCTGCTGGAATGCCTCTAAATGGTCAGTTGTGATTTCATCCAGCATGATTGGTCCATTAAAGGATTGTGTTAAAAAATTGGCTAACTGTGTTAAATCAATTTGATAGCCCCGAAGCGTTTCGAGACTATATTGTCTAAACGATAAATGCTGCAAAAATTGTTGTAAGGTATCTGCAAATAAAATCATTTTCTCCAAGATACCGCCTCCTTTTATTATACGAATACCCTCTTTTTAAAATTATAATCTGATAAGTAGGAAGATATCTGTCATGAGGAAATGACTACAAGTAGCAGCCATTTTATAGTATACTAACTTTATGTGCAAAAAAACAGAATTCGAGGAAGGTAGACAAATAATGATATTTACAGACCCTATAAGAAAATATATATTATCAGGTGTAGTAGCATTTGTTGTAATTGGTCTAATCGTGGCAAATGTGATGGCGAGTAAGCAAGACGACAAGTTTTTAATGACAGAGACTTTATACAATCAAGCTATCCAACTCCAATCAACAGGTGATTTAGAGGGTTCAGAGGCAATGA
The DNA here is from genome assembly GCF_038051955.1 of Lysinibacillus sp. FSL H8-0500. Taxonomy (NCBI): domain Bacteria; kingdom Bacillati; phylum Bacillota; class Bacilli; order Caryophanales; family Bacillaceae; genus Lysinibacillus; species Lysinibacillus sp. FSL H8-0500. The sequence goes on from NZ_CP150292.1 coordinate 781,916, forward strand.
TTGCGGAGGTTTTAAAGAAACAGCCAAATGCGGAAATTGCCAATTATGTAGCTGCATTAACTATGGCTCAAAATGGCGATATGAAGCAGGCTGCTATTCATATGCAAAAAACATTAGATTTGAATCCATATAAGGTGGAAGACCCAACCTTTATGATTCAATTAGGCGAAGTTTTTGTAGGTGCTGAACGATTTGAGGATGCTAAAACAGTACTATTACGCTGTCAAGAAGCTGGCTGGGCTCCAGAAGAGATTCCTAATTATCAAGAGCATGTAGCATCGTTGCTAGCTCAAATTGAAAATTTACAATTAGAGGAAGGTACGAATAATGAGTAAATTTTACGAAAAAGTTACCTATCGTGACGTAGAAGAAGATCTCCAATCACAAAAATCTGTAGACAAATGGATTTTTGGCTTACTTCTGATTGTCATTGGATTTGTTCCATTAATCGTAATGGCGAGTGTAGTAGAGGTGCAGTCCCCACTAGTTACGAATGTGAGTGCTTTAACAGGTGGAGCAAAGGGTGACATGTTTACACACTATAAGGCATTAGTAGTTGTTGTTATTACGGTGTTAGCAGGCTTACTGTGTATGGCAAAAATTTTGTTTATGGATGGCAAAATCCGCAAAACAAAATTAAATTATGCAATTGGCGCATTTGCTGTAGCCATTGTGTTATCCACAATTTTTTCACCAAATATCTCAATTGCTTTACATGGTCAATACAATCGTTCAGATGGCGCAATTAGTTGGCTATGTTATTTAGCATTGTTCTTTATTGCGATGAATATTGACTATCCGAAGAAAGTATTAAACTATGTTTTATACACTTTATATCCATTTGTAATTATCAATTTATATATTATTACGATGAACTTCTATGGTCATGATTTATTGCAAAAAACAGCTATTCAAAAATTAGTACAGACATTTTTACCTGCTGGTGCAAATATTAGTGAAGGTTCTATTTTGGTAGGTACGTTGAATCAATGGAACTATATGAGTGGTATGTTTGCGATTATGACTGTAATGTTTTTAGCAGCCGCTGTTTTAGAAAAACATATTGGGCGAGCTATAGGGCATTTAATAATTGCGGTAATGTCGATTGCAGTAATGTTAATGTCTGTATCAACAAGTGGTTTCTTAACAGTTTGTGCAATGATGCTTGTAGTGTTATTTGCAGCGTTTCGATCAGAGAAAAAAGTACAAAGTTTTGTAATGATTGCTGTATTTTTAGTAGTGATTGCGCCTGTTTTTCATGTGTTGGCGAGTAAAGATGCACGTGTTTGGACGGAATCAATAGGGTTTGTTGTGAAGTCAAATCCTTATGTAAAGGAAGAGTCTGTACCAGCGACAAGTTTGAAAGATACGGTAGAATTTAATTGGATGGAAAAGGCTTATGCTGCAGAGCAATTTGAACTGCCTGTGTTGCCAGATCGAGGATATGGGGCTGGCTCAGGACGTGCCTATATTTGGGATAAAGGTGTTGATTTAGTAAAAGAGCATCCATTATTCGGTTATGGATTAGATACATTTATGTATAATTTCCCTCACTATAGTATTGATGCACGTGCTGGCTTGTGGGATGAAAATACTATTACAGATAAACCTCATAGTATGTATATAGGTTGGCTATATGGTACAGGGATTGTAGGATTTTTAAGTGTAATTATATTAGTAGCAATATCAATATTCAATCCATTAAAGATTGTTATTAAGGAAAATCAATCAATTATTTGGATACTAGGGATAGCATGGGGAGCGTATTTAATACAAGCATTTTTTAATGATAGCTTACCAGGGATATCAGCTGTAATGTGGGTAATTGCGGGAATAGTGTTAGCAATGACTATTAAAAATAAGGAGCAAATAGATGGAAGAGACAATTGAGTTAAGAGAATTACTAGAGATTGTTTGGAAAGGGAAAGCGGTTATCGCTATTTGTACGATTATTTGTATGCTATTAGCAGGTATCGTAAGCTGGTTTGTATTAGATGAAAAATATGAATCCAAGGCAGTTATACAAGTAGCTAGTAATGTACAAGATACAGGTATTATGGCGAATTATGTAGCAACTGAATTTACACCAGCAATTTATGCACAACGTATTCAAAATAAACCAATTATGCAGCAAGCATTACAGGAGGCTGGGATCAAAATTAAATATAATGAACGAAATTTAGTGGCAACAGTTGATGCTGATCCTAATAAAAGCTTGGTAGAATTAAAGTTTATATCGGATTCAGCAAAAGAAGCTCAACAACAATTACAGGTGTTGATGGATGCTACCAAACAAAAAATGAATGAATCTGTCCAACTGACATTACAAGAGTTAGAAACTACTTATAAAACAGAAGCCACTTCTTTAACGACAGAAATTGACTCTATTATTGAAGAGTATAACCAGATAATTCGTCAAAATAATTTACCTAAACTATTAATATTGCAAACAATCTTAAATACAGAATTAGTTTTAAATATTTCAGAAGAACAAGCAACTGCACTATCAAATGTTAATGGTAATTTACAAAATCAGTTATTACAATTGCAAGCACAAATACAAACAAAATCGGAAGAATACCGTAAAACATTGGCTAATTATCAATCTGTGAAAACAGGATTAGATAGCTTTAAGCCAGACCCATTTATTCGTGTAATTGCAGAGCCAACTTTAGCTGAGGAAGCAGTTTCTCCAAATAAATTGTTAAATTTGGTGGTTGGCTTAGTTATAGGAATAATGCTTGGATTAGGTATGGTATTCTTTAGCCATTATTGGAAAAAAAGTGCTGTTGTGAAATAGATACGTGGAGGAAGCGTTACATGAATTATCGAATGCGTTACATGCTATTTTTTATCATTGACTCTTGTATCGTGTTGTCAGCGATCTATATGAGTTATTGGCTATTACATCCAACTATTAATGGCTATTCAGATAAAGTTATTTTAATAAGTGCTGTAACGTTATTGGTTAGTCATCATATTGCTGCATACTTTTTCCATCTCTATGATCGTATATGGAGTGTTGCATCGGTTCGAGAGTTATTAACAATCGCCTATGCTGTAACAATATCTGTTGCAACAGCTAGTGCTATGCAATATATCATAAAAAATGATGTCTATTTTCGAGTAATGGCTATTACTTGGATGCTTCATATTATTATGATTGGTGGTTCTCGCTTTTTATTACGTGTTTTAAATGATCGAGAATCTTTTCGGAATACAGCTAATCTACAACGAGTGTTAATTGTTGGTGCTGGTCAAGGAGGAACAATGCTCGCCAAAAATCTACTTCATGCACCGAAACCGGATCGGCTACCAATTATTTTTGTAGATGATGATATTAGTAAGCAACAGTTAAAAGTGATGAATATGACAGTAGCTGGTACAACAAAGAGCATTTCTAAACTTGTTGTCAAATATGGTATAGATGAAATTATTATTGCAATCCCGTCTCTCGGTCGTATTGGTATACAAAGTATTTATAAGGATTGTGCAAAAACAAATTTACCTGTAAAAGTGATGCCAAGCATTGAAGATGTGATGACAGGAAAAGTAGCGGTTAATGAAATGAAAGAGGTTCAGATTGAGGATTTACTTGGACGTGACGAAGTTAAATTGGATATGATTGCCATTTCTAATAAATTAACAGATAAAGTGATATTAGTAACAGGTGCAGGAGGATCAATTGGTTCTGAAATATGTCGTCAAGTGATGAATTTTCAACCAAAACAACTTATTCTTTTAGGGCATGGAGAGAACTCAATTTATACAATTCATATGGAGCTCTTACAGCGTAGTTCAGGTACAGAATTAATTCCAATTATTGCAGATATACAGGATCGAGATAGAATTTTTGAAGTTGTAGAGCAATATAAGCCAGATGTTATTTACCATGCAGCAGCACATAAGCATGTGCCATTAATGGAATATAATCCACGTGAGGCTGTAAAAAATAATATATTTGGGACAAAGAATATTGCTGAGGCTACACACGAGTTTGGCGTCAGCAATTTTGTGATGATCTCCACAGATAAAGCAGTAAATCCACCGAATGTGATGGGCGCTACCAAGCGAATAGCTGAAATGGTTGTACAAAATTTGGCGAAGGATAGTCAAACAAAATTTGCAGCTGTACGATTTGGTAATGTACTAGGGTCAAGAGGTTCTGTAATTCCTTTATTTAAAAAACAAATTGCAGCAGGTGGTCCAGTAACTGTTACTCATCCTGAAATGACTCGTTATTTTATGACGATTCCAGAGGCTTCTCGATTAGTATTACAAGCAGGTACGTTGGGGGGAAATGGAGAAATATTTGTACTTGATATGGGAGAACCAGTCAAAATTGTTGATTTAGCTAGAAACTTAATTCAGCTATCTGGTTTTACTGAGGAAGAAATTAAAGTTGAATTTACAGGCTTACGTCCTGGGGAAAAAATGTTTGAAGAACTTTTAAATAAAGAAGAAATTCAAGAGGAACATATTTTCCCAGGTATTCATATTGGTAAGGCTGTACCATTAAACAATACGGAATTATTAGAAGTTCTTAATTCAATCATTGATTTGAACAATGTAGAAATGAAAAAATTACTTATTAATGTGGCAAATAATAAAATAAAAACTAAAAAATAAAGAAGGTTTGACAATGAATTTTGCAATTGTAGGGTGTGGCTTTATTGCTAAGAAACATGCAGAAGCAATAAAAAATATAAAAAATGCAAAACTTTATGCAGTTTGTGATAAAATACCAGAACTTATGCGAGAATATGTTGAAGAACATGGAGCAGAATCATATACAGATTTTGAAACAATGCTTCAAAATCCTCATATAGATATTGTGAATATTTGCACACCAAGTGGTAGTCATGCTATTTTATCAGAATTAGCAGCAAAATATAAAAAGCACATTATCGTAGAAAAACCTATAGCTATGACAATGGAAGAGACTGATAGAATTATCCATGCTGCTACTGAAAATAATATAAAGTTAGCAGTTGTACACCCAAATCGTTTTCGTCCAGTGGCATTGAAGCTAAAAGAAATTATGGATAGTGGGAAACTGGGAAAGGTTAGCCATGCTTTATGCATCGTTAACTGGAATCGAGGACAGCATTATTATGACCAAGCTCCTTGGAGGGGTACGAAGGCATTTGATGGTGGTGTTTTAATGAACCAAGCTATTCATAATTTGGATCTACTTCTTTGGTATTTAGGAAAACCGGTAGAAATAATGAGTATGGATGCAACTAGACTTCGTGATATTGAGGCAGAGGATGTTTCGACAGGTATAATTCGTTTTGAAACAGGCATATTAGCAACCGTACAAGCATCTACAACGGTATATCCTCGCAACTATGAAGAATCTATAACGATTTTTGGAGAAAAGGGTACAGTAAAAATTGGTGGGACAAATGCTCTGTACTTTAAGGATATAATAATAGAGGGTATATCAGAGGAAGAAGCGCTTGGGACCAAAGAGTCTATAGAGAAAAATCCTTGGGGAACACCAGGACATCAAATTATATTATCTGATATGATGCAAGCAATAAAAGAAGATAGACAACCTGTTGTGACAGGAGAAGATGGAAAAACTGCTTTATCTGTTGTGTTAAACTTCTATAAATCCTCAGAGGAAAAAAGATTGCTAACTTTATAGTAAAAGGAATGAAAAAAATGGAACAACAAGCACTAGAATTACAAAATAAGCTTGAAAACAAAACTGCTACAATTGGTGTTGTTGGTTTAGGATATGTTGGTTTACCGTTAGCTGTAGAAAAGGCAAAGGCAGGCTTTAAAGTGATTGGCTTTGATGTACAAAAAGAAAAGGTTGATAAAGTGAATGCTGGAGAAAATTATATCGGTGATGTTATTCCTGCTGATCTAGAACAGCTTGTCAAATCAGGTCAACTTACTGCAACGGCAGACTACTCATTTATTAAAGATGTAGATGCGGTGGCTATATGTGTTCCTACACCTTTGGATATTTATAAGCAACCTAATATGGACTATGTGAAAAGTTCAGCACAAGCAATTGCTGACCATATAACGAGTGGTACATTGGTTGTATTAGAAAGTACTACTTACCCCGGCACAACAGAAGAGTTAATAAAGCCGATTTTGGAAAAAAAAGACTTTGAAATAGGGAAAGATATTTTCTTAGCCTATTCGCCAGAGCGTGTAGACCCAGGAAATAAGCATTTTAATACAAAAAACACTCCTAAAGTAGTTGGAGGTATTACGGAAAGCTGTACAAAAATAGCAGCAACAATGTATCGTACAGTGTTAGATGGTGATGTACACGAGGTTTCTAGTCCAGCGGTAGCTGAAATGGAAAAATTACTTGAGAACACATTCCGAAATATAAATATTGCATTAGCGAATGAAATGGCTATTTTATGTAATAAAATGGGGATTGACGTATGGGAAGTTATTGATGCAGCAGCCACTAAACCCTATGGATTTATGCCATTTTATCCAGGACCAGGTTTAGGAGGACATTGTATTCCAATCGATCCATGGTATTTAACTTGGAAGGCTCGTGAATATAACTATCATACAAAATTAATTGAAACAGCAGGTGAAATTAACGATAGTATGCCTGACTTCGTTGTTCAACGTTGTATGGAAATTTTAAATGAACAAGGTAAGGCGTTGAAGGGTGCTAAAATTGTTGTACTAGGAGTAGCATATAAAAAAAATATTGATGATTATCGTGAATCACCAGTTCTTCCTATCTTGCAGAAACTAACGCAATTTGGTGCTAAATGGGTGGTTGTTGATCCACATATATCACATTTTAAGTTGGAAGGGAATACAGTCGAAACTATTGAACTTGCACCAAATTTATTAACTGAAGCAGAGTTAGTCCTAATAGCTACTAATCATAGTATGTTTGACTATGATATGATTTTACAAAAAGCTACATTTATTTTAGATACGCGAAATATTATTAATTCAAAATATATAAGTAGTAATTATAATAAATTGTAATTATGTATATTAATAAAATATTTAAAAATATTTCTATATTAATGACAGGGACAATTATTGCGCAGGTTATCCCAATCTTATTGTCCCCAATCTTAACTAGATTGTATTCACCTAGTGAATTTGGTATGTTAGCTGTATTTTTATCTATCACATCTATTTTAGCTGTATTTGCAAATTTAAGATTGGATGTAGCAATCATGTCTGCTTCAGACCAAGAAAAACTGATTTTAAAAAAAATTAGTATATTTATTACTATGATACTTACAATCATTGTATTCTTAGTATTGATAATCTTTTCTTCCTTTTTTAAAGAAGTATTTTCAGGGATTAACTATCATTTGATTATTATATTTACTCCACTTTTTTTTATACTATTCGGAATTATGCAACTTGCAACATATATTGCCAATGACAATGGACAGTATAGTTTAATATCTAAAAGCAAAGTTGATAAAAATCTGAGCATGACATTTATACAAATTATTTTTGGTTTTTTTAAAGTAGGTATAACAGGGTTAATTTTAGGAACTGTGTTTAGTATGTTGTTCCCTATTTATAGATTGCGTAAAGGAGTATTAGGAAATAAAGAAGAAACTAAATCAGATGGTTATTATTTGACTTTAAAGAAATATAAAAAATACCCACTTATATCAACTAGTACAGCTGCTATGGACAAAATAGCAACAGAAGCACCTGTGATAATAATGAATAAATTTTTAGATTCAAACCTAGTAGGATTTTATGAGCTTTCAAAAAGAACAGTACTTCTTCCTTTAACTTTTATTTCTTATTCTGTTTCACAAGTGTATCTGAAACAAATTACAGGGGAAAGTGACTATAAAAAAAATTTAAAGCTTACTATTGTTATTTTAATGGGATTAATTTCAATAAGTGCAGTAATAATTCCTATTTTTCTTTTATGGGGTGAATCAATATTTGCTGTTGTATTTGGTGAAGAATGGAGAATAGTAGGTGAATACACAAAAATATTAATTTTTCCATTTTTGATTAGATTTATAGTGTCACCTTTAAGTGTAGTTTTTTTGAAGCCAGAAAACTTATTTTTAGGGGGAGTATGGCAGTTTTTGTATGTATTTGTAAGCATTGGAGTTGCGCTTGTATATTTACCTAAAGGAATGATTTTTTATTTAAAAGTATTTGCTATTAGTGAAATACTCATTTATCTTTTATATTTGGTTTTGATTTTTATTGCGTTGAATAAAACCAAGAAGGGAGTATGAAATGTGTGGAATAGTGGGATTTATTAAGAATAATGTTAAATTTAACGAAGAGAATTTGAATGAAATGCTGGATAAAATTCGACATAGAGGACCTGATAATTTAAGTACTTACGTACAGGACAATGTTTATTTTGGTCATGCAAGATTATCCATCATTGATTTATCAGACAGTAGTAACCAACCAATGTTATATAAACATTATTCAATTATATTTAATGGTGAAATTTATAATTATGTGGAATTGCGAATGGAACTAGAAGAACTAGGACATCGTTTTGAAACAAATGGAGATACAGAAGTATTACTACATGCATATGAACAATGGGGGATAGAATGCCAAAATAAATTCAGAGGAATGTGGGCGTTTGTTTTATATGATAAAAGGGAAAATATCATATTTGGTTCAAGAGATAGATTTGGTATTAAGCCATTGTACTATTTGCATACAAAGGATGCTTTTGCTTTTGCTTCAGAGATAAAGCCGTTGTTGACATTACAAAGCATACCAAGCCCTAATATGGCAATAGTATCTTCCTATCTTGTTACAAACTTAATTAATTTTGATAAACAAACTTTCTTTAATGATATATATCAATTAGAGGGAGGTACTTATTTTTTTATGGATTTAAAGGAGAAAAAAATAAATTTTGAAAGATATTATGATTTATCAAAGGTGATTAAAAATAAAGAGACCAATATAACAGTTGACTTTGAAGAAGTGTTGGATACTTCTTTCAAAATTCATACAAGAAGTGATGTTTTGTTAGGTTCTTGTTTATCAGGAGGATTAGATTCTTCCACAGTTACTGCAAAAGTTTCAGAGTTGATGAAGGAAGGCAATTTGAAATCAATTACGGCAAAATCTATTTCTCCTGAAACAGATGAATCTCACTTTGCAAAGGTTGTCGCTGACCACTTACAATTAGATTGGCATATAGTTGAACCAGGTTATGAGTATTTTAAGAATAATATTGAAGAATGTTTATACTATCAAGAAGAACCAGTTAGTGGACCCTCTATTTTTATGCAGTATACAGTGATGCAAAAAGCTAAAGAATTGGGAGTAAAAGTAATGATGGATGGCCAAGGGGGAGATGAAACATTATTAGGATATGAAAGATACTATTCTTGGATGCTTTCAGATTTGTTACGTAATAAACAATATGGTCTGTTCTTAAAAGAATACAAACGAATTACAAAACACTCTAAACTAACTGGCATTACACTAATGAAACAATATATGTATTTTAATAATTTTAAGTTGCGTGTTAAATATTTGAAGAAGCGGCAACGATTACTAAAGGGAGAATATATGAATCTAGCTATTTCAAACTTAGCCAATTTAGGATATGCAACTAAAAGTCTTGAAGAAATGCAAATTTTAGAACTAACAAAAACCAATCTGCCAAATTTGTTGAAAAATGAGGATAGGAATTCTATGCTTGCTTCAATTGAAGCAAGGGTTCCATTTGTAGATCACGAAGTTATTGAAAAAGCCTTACAACTTCCTTTAAATAAAAAAATTAATAATGGCTACACAAAATATTGTTTAAGGGAATATGTAAGTGAAATTTTACCAGACACAATTAGCTGGAGGAAAGATAAGAAAGGCTTTGAAGCACCCACTGATATTTGGATTAAAAACCATCGCAAAATTATAGAAGATTATATTCAGCATTCAAAATTAATAAAAGAATTATATATTTCTCTACCTAAATTTGAACAGCTATCCTATAAAGAATCTTGGAAATTATATAATCTAGCTTTATGGGAAAAACAGTATTTTTCTTGATGAAACTGAGATATTTACAAAAGTAACTGTATATTGAATAAACTTAAAAAGTCGGTAATGGTATAAACAGAAATATATTTAGGGGGAAAGATGAGAAAATAAATATTAATAAGTATAGTGGTACTATTAGTATTTACAATATCCTTAGAAATAAGCTATTTGACATTTGTAATCCTGTATATGCCTATGAAAAATTCTATTTAGATTATAATATAACAAAGTTGATGTTATATTATATTTATTAATAACTTTTCTACTTGTTAACTTGTAAAGTCCATGAATATAATTATTATACAAAACTAATTGAACTAGTTGGTTCAATTAACGATAGTATGCCTGATTTTGTTGTTCAACGCTGTATGGAAATTTTAAACGAACAAGGCAAGGTGCTAAAGTTAAGGGACGCCAATTCAAAGGATATCTATAACAAAGAGCTGATCCTGAATCAAAAGGCATGATTGAAAATGTCGTAAAGTATATTAAAGGAAACTTCGCAGATAGCCGAATCTTCAAAGATATTGAGGATTGGAATGACAGAACATGGAGTTAGCTCAAAAGAACTGGTAATCAAAATGTGCATCATACAACAAAAAAGAGACCGAAAGAAGTGTTTCCCCTTGAAAAGCAACACTTACTATCAGTCTCACCTATACTTTCAGAAGAAAGTACGCCTACACATAGTTTAACAAGAAATGTAGGGAAAGACAATACGATTCGTTATGTATCCAATCATTACTCAGTACCTGTCAGTACGCATAATGCATTATCAAATAACGAAGTAAGCATAATCATTAAGGACAAAAATTTGGTTAACTCTCATCCAATTGGGACAATTATAGCAGAATACCCTATCAGTAATAAAAAAGGTAAATTGATTCAAAATCGAAATCATTTACGTGATCATTCCAAACAAATTGAAAAATTGAAAGCAAGTCTGCTTATTAACCATATATTAGGTATAAAACCACCAGTTTTATAAGATGAATACCGTCTTTAGAACATCTATTAATGGATTGAAATAGGCGTGATCAAATTTCAAAGAGAACATATAGCCTGAAATTCTATTTATTTTGACTAACATTGAGTGACTCAAGTTAAAATAATAGTGTTGAAAAGCGTGTATCTATACAGAGAATCAACAAAATTGTAGTGATTGTTTGTAAAATAAAGGTTAATCAACACGCCTGAATTGCAAGTTCAAGTTCTCTCGTACTTTCGAATGAACAAGCAACACCTTATATAAAGAGAATTTTGAATCGTTATCCTCGCTGTTGTCGTGACTAATTAATGATGATTTTACTAAAGGTAGCTGAGGAATATCCAACCTACTTAGAGACAGCTTTATAACGCAAATGATTTTCGTGATGTCGTTGTTTATTTAGTGAAAGGGGAATTAGATTCATCGGTGGAGATTTACAGTAGTTTTCCTGAAAAATACCACAGATAGCCATTTCTATGCGGTCACTGGACACTTATACAACAATTTTAGGAGGCACTACAAATGAATAAAACCATAACAGAATTACAACAAGAATTTCGCCAGTTAAGATTGGACGAAACAGCAGAAGAGCTACTGAAGCTCCTTCGACAAGCAAAGTAGTCTAGTTGGACTTATCAAGAGTTCTTAGAGCAGTTAACAGCTTTTGAACTGAAAAAGCATGGAATAAAAAGGGCTTAACACCAAAATTTGTTCTTGCTAAAAAAGAATACAAAAAAACATCTGTATCTGCTAGAGTTGGGCATACGACCAAACAACGTAGCGAGGTATACAGATGTACAATCATTTTATCAAGGATTTATGGGATTTACCAGAACTAAAAATTATCGTAACCACTAAAATCAATCATCAGATTTTCATTGATGTTATGTCAATTAAATCTATACAGGCCTGTCCAATTTGTGCATTTGAAAATACGACTCGTCGCGGAACCGGCTATGTTTGAAAAGTGCGTCATCTCGAAGTGTTTGGTTGCCCTGTTTACTTGAACTTACCTGCCATTCGTATGACATGTACGGCTTGTTTTGCATATTTTGTGTAGGCAGATGAGTGTGTGGCACCGAAAAAACGATATACAAAGGCATTTGAAGCCACGCTGCTGAAGCAGGCAGTCAGCGCTACAATCACGCATACATCATGTGTGGTAAACACACCTGCTACAACCGTTGCATGCATTGTCCTTTTATGGGAAATGAAGGAAGCGATACGTGTCCAAAAAAACTTTTTAGAAAAAAGCATTGGCGTGTCACAATCTCGTGCTAGCATTGATGATTTTGCCATTCGTAAAGGGCATACTTATAACACAGGTCTCCATGATTTACATAGCGGCACAGTTTTTGCTATTATTCCTGGATGAAGAATCGAGGAATAACACGCCTTTTCCATACGTAAACTACTCTTTGTGCGCTGAAGCTAGTCGCGATTGTCATGGATTTGGCAAAGGCATATCATGCGTTCGCGAAAATGATGTATCCTGCAGCGATTCGTATTGCCGAACGTTATCATGTCAATCGTTACGTAACTGAAGCGCTTCAAGCAGTACAAAAATTCGTTCAAAAGCAGCTAGCACCGTTTTCCAAAAAGGATCTTAAGCAATACTTACGAATTCTTGGAAAACGACGTGATCAATTGAAGAATGATGAAAAAATAGCCTGCACCGACTGCTTCAATACGCCGAAATTCTGCATCAAGTCTACAGTTGGAAAGAAGCCTTTATCAAAAGGTATGACTGTAGGTCCACGTATAAACTGGCGAAAAAAGGCTTTGGACGTTGACTAGCACAAGGTACTACCATCAAGCATCCAGCCGTGGAATCTTGTCTGTTAACGATGCGCAATTGGTAAGAAGAAATCTGTAATTATCATCAATTACGCTTTACGAATGCGGCAGTAGAAGGGAAAAATAATCTCATTCAAAGCGCAGCAAAGAAGCCATTTTTTTATGCGAACTTCGCAGCACTATAAAGAGACAATTTTACTAGAATGCAGTACCGAATGGATTCAGTATGGCTCTTAGTCAAGCATATGTTTTGGTGAAGAGCCATAAAAAGTATTGAAAAAAGATTGAAGTATGCTCGCTTTCCTTATCTGAAATCACTTTCAGAGTTTGACCTTGAGGCACAGCAATCATTAATGAAAAGGCAGTTAACGCAATTAGAGGAATTACAGTGACCTGAGCCACATTACAACTTAGCGCTCAAGGTAGGTAAAACATTTCTGGCTGTAGGACTTGGTTTAGAGGTCATTTATAAGGAATTTTATGTTTTATTTGTGACGATGGGAGGGCTACTTCACCTTCTTAAAACGTGAGAATATACACATAAATCTCAAATGCAAATGAATCGTATTCAAAGCGCAGATTTGGTCATTATTGATGATTTGATGTATATGGCAATGGATCAACGCGAAGCCAATTTATTTTTTCAGCTCATCAATCATTTATACGAAAAAAGCTCAATTATTTTAACATCGAATAAAAGTCCTGAGCAATAGAGTGAATTGATGGGCAATCAAGGTATTACAACGGCAATTTTAGACCGTTTACTACATCGGGTGGAAGTTGTGCAGGTGGATGGCGATAGCTATCGCATGAAAAACCGCCAGTAGCTTTTCGAAGCGAAAATGTAAAAGGTATCTTGGCGTTAAATGTAAAAAACTGCTTGATGGTTACAAACTTATAAATCATATGAAATTATCAATATAGAATCTAAAGAAATATATATTTAGATAATACTCCTACAAAATTAAGCTGAAGGCTATTTTACTTTCTAAATTGTAATGAGCTAAATAAAAAATGTTTGTTCTAATAAAAACACAATTCAGTTATAAAAATTTAGCAATTAAAGTTATGGGAGATATATATTTTTAACAAGAAAATATTCTATAATTCTGGGAGGGAATGAACATTTATCTTAATTTACTTAATAAATACTTTGTTATTGTTTCAATAATGATTTATAAATTATTAATAGAGTTATTATATATATATTATATTTATCCAAAATATGAGTATATGGGTTTTAGTTTGGAAATTAACGGTTATAAAATGTTTTTATCTTGGATTTTATTGACTTTATTGATTTTGTATATACCTAAATTAAAAAATACACCATCAACTTTAGTGGTATTATTAGTTATATTAATAATGATCATTCCGTTATCAAGTTTCTATTGGTTACAGAATCAATCTACAGCCTTTTTTGTAGCATGTATCACGTCTATTGGGGTAACTATAATATTAACAAAATATATACCAAGTATTAGGTTTGAGAAAATTCAGTTGTCGCCAAAATACTTTTATTTTGTTAGTTATACTTTTAGTCTATTTGTTCTGGGGGTAATTATATATTTTAATGGAAAACCTAGTTTAACCGCAGTAAATTTTAACAATGTTTACACAGTGCGAGGACAGTTTAATTATGGATTTGGATTGATGCCATATTTACTAAATTGGCAGGCTTTGGTTTTGAACCCATTACTTTTTTTGCTTTTTTTGAAAAATAGAAAATACTCAAGAGTATTTGTGTTTGCGGTATTGCAGTTTATAATTTATTTATATACAGGTCATAAATCTTATCTTTTTTTAATAATCATAGCCCCCTTTATAATGTATTTCCTGAAGTTTAAAAGAATTACAATTTATATAATTTGGAGTTTTATTTTAGGAGGAATTATAAGTTGGGTAAGCTATCTAGTGCTATCTAACTTATGGCCTATGGCTTTATATGTACATAGATTATTATACTTGCCTGCTCAAATTAGCTATCAGTTTTTTGAATATTTTTCTGAAAATGGCTATGTAATGTTATCTCATTCTGTTTTTGGAAGTTTATTTTCTGCTCCAGTATATGATAAACATCCAATTTTAATAATAGGGGAAATATATCATGGTAATAACTGGCCTAATACAGGGTACCTTGCTGACGCATTTATGAATTTTGGGTATATCGGGATGCTAATATTCTCAATAATATTTGCATTACTCCTTAAAATATTAGATAGCTTTTCCTATAATAAGGGGAAAGATGTAATAACAGCAATGTCAATTTTATATGTGATTTATTTTATTAGTAGTGCCCTACTTACTACATTAATGAATGGAGGACTCTTATTCTTATTTTTCTTGCTTATATTAATTCCTGAACAAGAATTAGAAACTTCAAAATTAGATACCATATTTGAACGGAGGAATATATAGAATTTCCAGATGTAAATACATTTAGGTTAAGTAAAGAGATGTACTAAGAGAAGAGGAATTAAGAAGAGAATAGTGAGGAAATTACAATGAAGATATGTCATTTAACATCTGTACACCAAGTTGATGACACTAGAATATTTATAAAAGAATGTAGCTCTTTAGCAGAATTTGGACATGAAGTTTATTTAGTTGCACCAAACACAGTCAATACAAGGAAAAATAATGTGACAATAATTGGGATACAAAGAGAGAATAAAGGACGAATTAATCGTATTATTGATACTACAAAAAAAGTTTATGAGCAAGCTCTTTTAATAGATGCTGATATATACCATTTCCATGATCCAGAGTTAATACCTGTTGGAATCAAGTTGTCTAAAAAAGGAAAGAAAGTTATATATGATGTACATGAAGATGTTCCAAGAGATATTCTATCAAAGGACTGGATACCTAAAATCTTTAGAAAGTTCATATCTTTTATATTTGAACAGTATGAAAAAAGAGTAGCGAGGAAATTCAATGCTATAGTTACAGCCACCCCTTTTATCAATGAACGGTTTAAGAAAATCAATACAAACACATATAACATTAATAATTATCCACTTTTAGATGAACTAGTGAGTGTTGGAAATTTAGTGAGTACAGAAAAGGAGTATATTGGCTATGTTGGTGGGCTGTCCAGTATAAGAGGAATTAATGAAATTGTAGAAGCTGCCCAGGATATTTTATGTAAAGTAGCATTTGTTGGTCCTTTAGATGAACAACTAAAACAAAAAGTGGCGAATTCAAAAAATGTTGAATACTTTGGTGTGCTAAATAGGGAAGAGGTTCGTGATTTTTTAGCGAAATGTAGTGCTGGACTTGTTACCTTTCTACCAGAACCTAATCATATCAATGCACAACCAAATAAAATGTTTGAATATATGTCAGCGGGGATTCCTGTTATTTCTTCTAATTTTCCCTTGTGGAAAAATATAATTGAAAGTAACAACTGCGGTATATGTGTTGACCCTACAAATCCTGACGAGATTGCTGAGGCTATTAATTGGATATATAATAATCCAGATGAAGCTAATAATATGGGGAAAAATGGTCGTTCAGCAGTTGAACAAAAATATAATTGGAAAGTTGAGGAAAAGAAACTTATAAACCTTTATCAAAAATTAAGCCAATGAATGATAACTGAACTTGATAAAGTTATGTCATCTTCCTAATTTATTTTAAGGGGTAATGTTAAACAATTAGATGCTGAAGTGGTGAGACTAGGCCGTGTAGTTCACGATATTGGTGTTGCAAATGGCTCTGATGCGATTCATATTGTGTTACAAGTTACGGGCGTAGATGATGAAGTCATCATGACAGCCTTTACCTTTTTTGCTACAGCTGGGGCTATTGCAAGTGCAAATACTAAACCAGTTTACGTAGATATTAATCCAGTAACATTCAATAAAGAAATATTGCAAAAGGAGAATGTATATGTGTGGCATAGCAGGGGTAATTACAAAGGAGAATAATTCTGTGGATTTGCTATATAGAGCTCATGCTATCCAATCTCACAGAGGACCAGATAATCAATCTGAAAGAGTATTTAAATTAAATGATTGGCAAATAGGGATAGCACATCAACGTCTGGCTGTTATTGATTTACAGGATATTAGTAATCAACCTATGCATTATCAGGACAGAGGGAGTATTGTTTTTAATGGTGAAATATATAACTATTTAGAAATTAAAGATGAATTGATAGACTGTGGTTTTTCTTTTGAAACAGACTCAGACACAGAGGTGTTGTTAGTAGGACTACATTACTATGGTCTCGAAGAAATGTTGAGAAAGTTGAATGGGATGTGGGCTTTTTGTTGGTATGATAAAGAAAATAATAAAGTAATTTTATGTCGAGACAGATTTGGCATTAAACCATTAAACTATTATATAGAAGGTGATACTTTATATTTTGCTTCAGAAGTAAAAACAATTTTAGAAATGAGTAATACTACTTTTGAGTTGAATGAGCAAAAAATAGGTGAGTATTTATCGCAATCTTTATTGGCTACTGATGAAAATACCTTTTTTAAACAAATCAAGCGATTACCGTTAGGAACTTATGCAGAATTTGATGGAAGTCTCCCCAATATTAACTTCAGAATAAAAAAATATTGGGATATTAATATAACAGAACAAAAAGTAGAAAGTGAAGAAGAGTTAGTTAAAGAAATTAGAGAATTATTTGAAGATGCTGTTAATATTTGTTTAAGAAGTGATGTGCCTGTAGGGGTTTTATTATCAGGGGGAATAGATTCGTCAGCAATAACTGCAATGATGAACAAAGGATTAAAGGAAAATGAGAATCTACATATTTTTTCTGCAGTTAGCGATGATAAAAGGTTTGATGAATCGTATTTTATAGATTCAGTAGCGAATCATATTCAAAAGCCTGTTCACAAGGTTAACTTAGATTTTGGACCTGATGAGGCCATGAAATTACTAGATAGGGTTAATTGGTATAATGATGAGCCAGTCGGTTCATTTTCTAATGTAAGTCATTATTTATTGATGGAAAAGGCTAAAGAATTAGGGATCACAGTTATCTTAAGTGGCCAAGGTGCAGATGAAATACTGTGTGGGTATAAAAAGTTTTTAGGTTTTTATCTACAACAGTTAGTATATCAAAAAAAATATGCAAAAGCATTTCAAGTATATAGAGAATTTAAAAAGAATAAAACAGTTATCAATCAATTTAATTTAAAAGAAGCTAAGAGGTATTTACCAAAGAGATTTAAACCAAAGGAAATAAATATACTAGGAGAGAGAGTATTAAAAAAATATCAGCCGATTTCTGTAGGAATTGGAAAAGAATATGATGTTCAGAAAAGGCAAGTATTGGATGTAGAGAAATTTTCT
The DNA here is from genome assembly GCF_038051955.1 of Lysinibacillus sp. FSL H8-0500. NCBI lineage: Bacteria > Bacillati > Bacillota > Bacilli > Caryophanales > Bacillaceae > Lysinibacillus > Lysinibacillus sp. FSL H8-0500. The sequence continues at coordinate 800,031 of NZ_CP150292.1, forward strand.
GTACCAGTAATTACTCAATACGAAGATAGAATGTCTATGGTATTTGCTAGAGAAATAAGAGTACCTTTTTTAGACTATCGTTTAGTGGAGAGGTTTATTTCATTACCGACAGAATATAAATTAAGAAATGGTTGGACAAAGTATATCTTCAGGAAGTCTATTGAAGACGTATTGCCTAAGGAGGTTGTTTGGAGAAAAGATAAGCAAGGCTTTGTAAACCCACAGGGAGAATGGCTGAAACATGAATTAAAAGACACAGTATTAAAGTATTTTGAAAAGGATAATCTGATGTTTAAAATGGGGTTAGTTAATCATACGGCCTTAAAACTAAAATATGAGAAATATTGTAATCAACCTGTTGATAAAGGAGAAATCTGGTTTAAAGATATATTTGCTCCTTTAGCCCTTGAAAGTTGGCTAAGACAATATCAAACATATATAAAAATCTAAGAGATTTATTTAGGACGTGTCTAAAAATTCTATCTTATTGAGTTAATCCGAAGAGGGAAGCGATATAAACGAATGTTAAGAAAGAAGTCGTAAGTTTGTCATAACGGGTTGCCACTCGATGGAAATGTTTTATTTTATTGAAAAAACACTCAACTAAGTGACGTTCTTTATAAAGATACCAGTCAACAGACCACGTTTTTTAGCATTCACACGTGGCGGAATAACGTAGCTTGCCCCTTGACTTGTTAGGTAATCACGAATTTCTTGTGATCCGTAAGCTTTATCACCAAGGACATGGCTTCCCTCTAATGAAATGTTTGCTAATAGCCCAAGGGCAGGTTGACTATCATGGACGTACCCCCCTGTTAATTGGAACAACAATGGATTACCGAGTGCATCGACAACCGTATAGATTTTCGCCACGACTCATACCAATATGTTGGGCAAATTCGTGATTTAGTGTATTTTTTTGCACCAGTGATGTGTTGATGTGCTTGAATACTTGTCGAATCAATACTGAGGTGTTCAAAGTCAGCTTCTAGTTGAAGGGATTGAAAAATGCGTACTAAGGTGCCATCATTTCGCCATTTGCAAAAGCGAGCATAAGCTGTTTTCCAAAATCCATAGCATTCAGGTAAATCACGCCCAGGTGCACCACTTCTGTCAATCCATAACATCGCATTGAACATTTTGCGGTTACTTCGTTTAGAAGGGCTACCTGTTGTATAAGCTGAAAATAGATGTTGAATTTGTTCCCATTGTTCATCGGATAATTCGTAGCGACTTGGAGCCATTTCTGCACCTTATTTTCTTGTTTTATCCATTCTATCAAAACTAGCATATAGTTTTTAGACACACCCTAGTTATTTCTCATTTGAGAACAGAGTATGGATATCCAAGCGAAGCATTTCATTTAACCTCATTTGAGGGGTTAAATATCAAGTTGTGTATTATTTAGAATGAGTATGCTTCGTGACGTTGGTTTCATGATGAATTTAAAAGTGTGAAAGAAAAATCGAATATAAATTAAAATGACTAGCCAAAGATTTAGTTATGACTGAACTATAACTGATGATGAACTTTTTCGGTTGCTGTAAGAGCCATTTTCATAGTTAACAACCCAAAATCAACCTGATACAACCTAATCTAAGTGAATTTAATGTAATTAGAGGGATATTTGTGAATGAAAGGAGATTTTCTGACTTGAAGGGTTGAATATTTAAAAAAAATGTATAAAGAGCCTATATGGTGGGTATAAATTTATGGATACGGTTAATAAGAAGGAGAAAACAGCAGATCTTGTATATGTGGATAGTTAACATGCTGCACATTTTTAACAAATATAATGATGGCTATTAAGGATAAAGAGAGATAAGAGTTTTATTAAACAATTTAGAGCAACTAGAGGTTCAATTTTATGAAAAGATTCTTCATAAACAAGATGAAATTTATCTTGTTACTAACTTTATAGATGGTTCTAATAAAGTATATCATTATGATTACGATTCAAATAAAGGAACAGTGTATGGGTCGTATTTATTATCTGATAATATGATGATTGAATGGCTAACTTTTTAAATATTGAACGAGTTAGTCAAGTATTTAAAGAGATGGAAAAATAATTTCCTATAGATAAGGTAATATATGAACAATATTATTTGAGTAAAACCATTTATGAGAGAAATCTGTTAGTAACCAAGTCGAATTCATACTATGTCAATTAGAACAGTTACTTTTTCAGCAACCTTTATTAAAAAAATGGAGGAATATTAATATGAAAATCCCAATGTTAGATTTAGCAGAGCAATATCAAACAATTAAAGAGGATGTACTAATAGAATTTGATAAGGTGATGTCATCTTCTCAATTTATTTTAGGAAGCAATGTAAAGCAATTGGAGGCTGATGTTGCAAAGCTAAGCAATGTAAAACATGGCATTGGAGTAGCAAATGGCTCTGATGCAATTCATATTGCATTACAAGCAGCTGGTGTAGGAGAAGGAGATGAAGTGATTACAACTGCATTTACTTTCTTTGCTACAGGAGGAGCTATTGCACGTGCAAATGCTAAACCTATTTATGTAGATATTGACCCAATCACATTCAATATTGATCCATTGAAAGTTGAAGAAGCAATTACTGAAAAAACAAAAGCTATTATTGCTGTTCACTTATATGGACAAATGGTTGATATGGAAAGTTTACGTGCTATTGCAATCAAGTATAATTTAGTTTTAATTGAAGATGCTGCACAAGCAATTGGTGCAAAACAAAATGGACAACCTGTTGGAGAGTTAGGTATAGCAGCTACGTATAGCTTTTTCCCAACAAAAAATTTAGGTGCATACGGCGATGCAGGTATGCTTGTTACAAACAATGATGAGCTTGCTGAAAATGCACGTATTATTCGTGTACATGGTAGTAAGCCAAAATACTATCACCAAGTGTTAGGTTATAATAGTCGTTTAGATGAATTACAAGCGGCTATTTTAAATGTAAAACTGTTGCATTTAGAGAAATGGACAGAACAAAGAAGAGCACATGCGGCTTACTATACAGAACAAATTCAAGAGAAAGCTGGAAAATATGTAACGACACCAACAGAAGCTGTAGGCTTTTATCATGTATATCATCAGTACACATTACGTGTAGAACGTCGAGACGAGCTTCAAATATATTTAAAAGAGCAAGGTGTTGCTACAATGATTTATTATCCAATACCATTGCATTTACAACCTGTATTCGCTTATTTAGGATATAAGGAAGGCGATTTACCTATAACTGAGCAAGCGACAAAAGAAGTTTTATCATTACCAATGTTCCCAGAATTGAAAAAAGAGCAGCAAGATTACATTATTGCGAAAATTGGAGAGTTTTACACATGAAAAAAATATTAACCATTGCAGGTACAAGGCCTCAACTTATTAAGATAGCAGCTGTTTCACGTGTATTACGTGAATCTTTTCAAGAAATTTTAGTGAACACGGGACAACATTATGATTATAATATGGCCGGTATCTTTTTCGATGAATTAAATATACCTAAACCAGACTATGATTTAGGCATTGGTTCAGATTCGCATGGTCTTCAAACAGGGAGGATGCTAATTGCTGTTGAAGAAGTAGTTGATAAAGAACGGCCAGATGCGATTTTAGTATACGGTGATACGAATTCAACATTAGCTGGTGCAATTGTAGCAAGTAAGCGTCATATACCTTTAATTCATATCGAAGCAGGTCTTCGAAGCTATAATAAATTAATGCCTGAAGAACTTAATCGTGTAATGACTGACCATGTCTCAAATATTTTATTTACACCTACGGAAACAGCGGTTCTAAACCTTCAAAAAGAGGGAATTGAAGAAAGTGTTCATACAGTTGGAGATGTTATGTACGATGCTGTTTTGTATAATATGAAATTGGCTGAACAGAAATATAAATTAGAAGATTTAAGTTTAGAGGAAAAAGCATATTATTTAGGGACAATTCATAGAGCAGAAAATACTGACTCTAAGGAACAGTTGACAGCTATTTTACAAGCTTTTAGTGAGGTAGGAGAAAAGGTATACTTACCTTTACATCCACGTACTAAGCAAAAAATCAAAGACTATGGTTTAGAGTTGCTATTAAGTGACTCAGATAATATTCAAATCGTAGAGCCTGTTTCTTATTTGGAAATGCTTTTATTAGAAAAAAATGCGAAGGCTATTGTGACTGATTCAGGTGGGGTGCAAAAGGAAGCCTATTTCATGAAAGTACCTTGTGTAACATTGAGACCTCAAACAGAATGGACAGAAACGGTTGAATATGGTTGGAATCAATTAGTAAACCCATTAACTGCAGATTTAGGGATTATATTACAAACGATTCAATTAGGACAACCAATTGATAATTTATATGGCACTGGAGATGCCGCAATTAAAATTACAAATATTTTAAAAGAAATGATAAAATAATAAAAAGCCAGTCTATTTATAGACTGGCTTTTTATGAAGGAGTGGTTATATGTTGACAACAGGACAAAATATAGTAATCGGTGAAAATGTAAACTTTGGTGAGAACGTAATCATTGGAAATAATGTTGTTATTTATGAGGGTACAACGATAGGAAACAATGTTATTATTCAAGATAATGCTGTAATTGGTAAGCAACCAACTCGTGCGAAGGCTTCTATATTACCAGAGGTTAACAAGTTATCACCTACACAAATTGGTAATGGAGTGACAGTAGGGACATCAGCTATTATTTATGCAAATGCAACGATTGCAGATGATGTGTTTGTTGCTGATTTAGCAACAGTGCGAGAACGAGTAACAATTGGAGAAAAAACAATTATAGGTCGAGGTGTGGCTGTAGAAAATGATTGTACAGTGGGGAGCTACTGTAAATTGGAAACAAATTGTTATATTACGGCGTATTCAGAGCTAGCTGACTATGTATTTATTGCACCATGTGTTGTTACAACGAATGATAACTATATGGCACGTGGCAAAGAACGCTTTGATAAATTCAAAGGTGTGACAGTTAAAAAAGGTGGAAGAATAGGAGCAAATTCTATAATTTTACCTGGTAAAGTGATTCATGAAGAAGGAGCAGTCGCTGCTGGTAGTCTAGTTTCAAAAGATGTAGAAAGTGAAAGTTTAGTAATGGGGAGTCCAGCAAAAAAATATAAACAAGTCGATGAGAATCAATTATTAAGAAATCAATAGGTGAAAGTATGAATATATGGATTTTTAATCATTATGCAGTAGGATCTAACTCAAGCGGTTTTACGAGGCATTATGACTTCGCAAAACAATTAATTAAAAAAGGAATAAAAGTTACTATTTTTGCAGCATCTTTTAATTATCAAACAAAGAAAGAAAAAATTTTATATGATAAATCATGGTATAAAATAGAGAACGTAAATGGAGTCAGATTTGTCTGGATAAAAACACTTCCATATACTAAAAATAATTATAAAAGGGTAATTAATATGTTTGAGTATTCCATTAAAGCATATTTCTTGAAAAATAAACTAAAAGATACGCCAACACATGTGATAGGATCTTTGATGCATCCTTTTGCAGCAATTACGGGGGCATTAGTGTCTAAAAAAAAGAAAGCAAAATTCCTATTTGAAGAGAGAGACCTATGGCCACAATCAATGATTGATTTAGGTGGTGCTTCAGAAAAAGGTTTAAAGGTAAAGATTTTAAGAAAAATAGAGAATTGGTTAATTAATTCATCTGATTATATCATTTTATTGTTTGATAAAGCTAAAAAATATATGTTAGAAAAAGGTGTACTTAATGAAAGAATAATTGTGTTATCAAACGGTGTAGATTTAGAAAATTTTAATAATAATATATCAAATCAATTACCTGACTATATAAGACATGTCTTGGATTTGCATAAAGGAAAACTTTTAGTAGTGTATACTGGAGCTCATGGAATGGCGAATAACCTAGATTTGATCCTGGATGCAGCTAAAGAAATTTCACAGGAAAGTATACATTTCATTTTACTAGGTGACGGTGTCCATAAAGAGAATTTAAAAAGGAGGAAAGAAAATGAAGGGATTACAAATGTAACATTTTTAGATTCGATAGAAAAGGAACTTATTCCGCCATTTCTTAAGCAAGTACATGTAGGTTTATTACCTTTGCATAATTCACCAGTATTTAATTGGGGTATTAGTCCCAATAAAATGTATGATTATATGGCAGCAAAGCTACCCGTATTGATTATTACAGATATTGAGAAAGATGCATTAAATAAATCTAATCCTAGTATATTGATTAATGAAAATCAAAAGGAAAATTTAATTAAAGAATTACTAATATTAAATGCAGATAGAACTCGTATAGACAATTTAGGTAAAAAAGGATATGAGTATGTGAATACAGAATGTTCATGGGAATATTTAGCAAATGAGTTTTTCCATAAAATAAGTAAAGATAATTATTAGTTAGGAGTAGAGAGATTATGAACGTTGTAATTACTGGTATAACAGGCTATATTTCTAAGTCTTTATGTTCCTATTTGGAAAAGTATAATGAAAAAATAAATGTATCTGTAATATCTGTTAGAGGTAATTTAAATATCCCTGCTGAAACTGATATTATTATTCATGCAGCTGCTCTTGTTCATAAAAAGGAATCTCTTCAAAATGAAGAAGAATATTTTAAAGTGAATACAGATTTGACTTATGAACTAGCATTAAAGTCTAGAAATACTGGTGTGAAGCAATTTATTTTTCTTAGTACAATGGCGATATATGGAGATATATGTGGGGCCATTGGAAAGTGTACTCAAATAAAGCCTGTCACTTTTTATGGGAAAAGCAAATTAGCTGCCGAAGAAAGCTTACAAGCTTTACAAGATGAACATTTCAAAGTAGCAATTGTTAGACCACCTATGATTTATGGTCCTGCTTGTCCAGGAAACTATAAAATGTTAAGTAAATTAAGTTGTAAATCACCTATTTTTCCCAAAATAGAAAATAAGCGAAGTATGCTTTTTATCGACAATTTATGCGAATTTATATTACAACTCATTCAAAATAAAGAATCAGGCATTTTTCATCCTCAAGACCCGCAATATATTACAACAAGTATTATCGTGAAGGAGATTGCGAAAGCAAATAAGAAATCTGTCTATTTGAGTAAACTAGCAGGTAAATTATTGAATATATTTATTGGGAATACAGCAATCTATCAAAAAGTATTTGGAGATTTATATTATGAAGAATCAGTATCTTTATACAAAGATAATTCATATCAAAAGTTTAACCTACAACAATCAATTACAGTAACGGAGAGAAAACAATGAAAAGACTAATAGATATTATATTAGGTTTAATAGCGATTATTGTTTTTGCTATACCGATGCTAATTGTAAGTATTGCGATTAAGGTGAATTCTCAGGGACCAATATTATTCAAACAAAAGCGTATTGGCAAAGATGGTAGTCATTTTGAAATTTATAAATTTCGTTCAATGTATATGGAGACACCAAATGTTTCTACTGAAGCATTAGGTGATCCAACAGCTTATATTACGTCTGTAGGTAAGTTTATTCGTAAAACAAGCTTAGATGAAATGCCACAACTGTTCAATATTTTGAAGGGTGATATGGCAGTTGTTGGCCCAAGACCAGCTTTATATAATCAATATGAACTTATTGCCATGAGAGACGAAGCAGGTATTAATCGAGTACGTCCAGGACTAACAGGTTATGCACAAGTAATGGGGCGTGATTTAATTTCTGATGAGAAGAAAGTTGAATATGACAAATATTATGTAGATAACTATAGTATTTTATTTGATTTGAAAATTCTATTAATGACAGTGTATAGTGTAGCGAAAGCAGACGGTGTAAAAATGAAATAAGTATTGTCAATTGAGTTAATCTCATATTTTCAATTTCTCTCGTATTAAAGGTTCCAAAAATAATAAAAAACGAGTACCATCCCAAATCCGGTATAATGGTAATGACTGAATTAAACCATACTGAATGGGGTAAAATACCTTATAGCTATGTAAAATAAATAGGCCTATTTTATATCCAAGAATTATTGGAAATAGAAGATTCTGACCGTTTTAATACGATTTTTGCTGCTATTTTCAAAAAGAAGTTACGTGATGTACTATGTGAATATAATTATAATGCGATGATTCAGTCAATCATTATTCGTATTGTAGATCTCATTCTACTAAATTAAAGATTTAATCAACCTTTTGGTTCATGATCCTTTAATTTACTTAAGTTGGGGTTATCTTGTTTCTAATGTTGTGTCCTTTGAAGCATCTTATTCTCATATGATTAACATTATTAGTCAATAGGATGTACTTGATCGGATACAAGATGTAGTGATACAAATAGTCATGATATATAAATTGAACTTTAGAATCTAACACAAAGACGATCGATTATTCCTTGTTTATTTTTGTTCTGGCAGTGAATAAATTGGCGAACCGCAAGTTTAATTTGCGGCGTACTTGGAAAAAAGACGTTATTAATGACACTGTCTTTTAACCATTTCCATAAACCTTCAATTAAATTCAATTGCGGGCTATAGGGCGGTAAAAAGACGAGGTGCAATCGATTTTTATGCGCCTTTAAGAACGGTTGGATCAACTTTGCGTGGTGAATGCGTGGGTTGTCTAGCACCATCGCAATTTTCCCATGTGGGTAATGCATGAGGACTTTTTCTAAAAAACGTAAGAAGACTTCTGCATCGTATTTTTCTTCTTCGACGCAGAAAATTTCACCTGTTTCGTAGTTCAAGGTACCGATTAACTTAACCCCTTGATGCTTGCCATACGTAGGAATTTGACGTTGCTTACCTTTTGGAAACCACGACTTTTGAATCGCTTGATAATCGCGAATCATGGACTCATCTTGAAAGAGAATATGATGGATTTCTTTATAAAACAGCTTTTTTTAAAGCAGGAAACGTTTCCTCTTTGAAAGTCTTTTGTTTTTCAAGGTCCGCCTTCGCCAACGTATATGTAGGACGTGTGTGACTAAATTGCATGCGTTCCAATAATTTAGACATCCCCCGTAAAGAATAGGAAACAGCCCATTCCCGTTCAACTAGTGATACAAGCAAGGCTAAGGTCCAGTTCATATACGGCGCGAATCCTACATCGGCAGGGATTTTTGTTGTGATAATTTCAGCCAGTTTAGCTCGTTGTTCAACTGTTAAACGATTCGGTCTACCTGTGGAGATGCCCATACGTAAGCCAGTAATGCCTTCTTTTTTATAGGCTTTAATCTATTCACCAACAGTCGCTCGATTGCGTTGAATAATCGAGGCAATTTCAATGTTGTTTTTTCCTTCAAGATGTAAAAGTACAGACTGATAACGTTCAAATAATCGCTTATCTTTTGTTTGTCGCATCGCATATCGAAGTTCTTCTAGTTGTTCATTGCGTGTCATGTCAGATCATCCTTTCGAAAGTGGGTTTGTTTCCTATACCCGCTTTGAAAGAGATAGAAGCTTTAATTCAATTTATATAATGAAAAGAGGAGTCATTTATTTAGTGAAATATTTACAATTAGATGAGTGATGACAAATTGCTGCTTAAGGGATCGCTTTTCCTTAACCAGGTACTTGCTGGTTTCCATCCTCATTCATGGGATCAAACCGTTCGCAAACTAAGGAGCCATGGTTGAATATATACATGTATTCTTTGTCATCCACTATATGTTTTCAAACTGGTTACAGTCACGTTTTTTGTTATAGTGATGATGATCTTCTTCCATAAACACACAATGTAAATGAAATTTCACTTCTGCCTACTCCCAACAGGCGGTGTCCCAATAGAGACCATCAAAAAATATATTGAAAATCAAGGTCAAAAGTGAGGTGAATTGATATGACCAAACAAAACAAAGCTTTCAAATTTCGTTTGTTGCCAAACCAAGAACAATCCGTCTTATTAGCTAAGACATTTGGTTGTGTTCGCTTTGTCTATAATAAGATGTTAGCTGAACGCAAAGAAATGTATGAAAAGTTCAAGGATGAGAAAGAAGCACTTAAAAAGCAAAAGTTTCCGACTCCTGCAAAGTATAAAGGTGAATTTCCATTCCTCAAAGAAGTGGATTCACTAGCTTTAGCGAACGCACAACTGAACTTACAGACGGCTTATAAGAACTTTTTTGAAGGACATGCTGAATTTCCAAAGTTCAAAAACCGTAAAACAAAACAATCCTATACAACTAACTTCGTCAATGGAAACATCGAATTGAAAGATGGTCATATCAAGTTACCAAAACTGAAACTTGTGAAAATCAAACAGCATAGAGAAATTCCTAAGAATTACAAACTAAAATCATGTACAATCTCAAGAACAAGCTCAGGAAAATATCATGTTTCTGTCCTAACAGAATACAAAAAAGACATACAGCCTAAAAAAATAGAAAATGTCGTTGGGCTGGATTTTGCTATGGCTGAATTTTACGTGAGTAGTGAGAATGAGAAAGCCAATTATCCTCGGTACTATCGTGTCATGTCAAAAAAATTAGCAAAAGCACAACGTATTCTATCGAAACGCAAGAAAGGTTCTGCACGTTGGAACGAGCAACGACGAGTAGTGGCTAAGTTACATGAGAAAGTGGCGAACCAACGCATGAATTTCCTTCACCATAAGTCAAAAGAGTTAGCTTCTAATTTTGATGCTGTTGTGATGGAGGACTTGAACATGAAAGGAATGTCTCAAGCCCTTCACTTTGGAAAAAGTGTTCACGACAACGGTTGGGGAATGTTCACTACTTTCCTAGCGTATAAGCTAAAGGAACAAGGGGAACAACTTGTGAAAATTGATAAGTGGTTCCCTTCCACTAAAAAGTGTTCTTGTTGTGGTGCAGAAAAACCGATGAAACTATCTGAACGCACCTACCATTGTTCCTGCGGCTATGTGGCAGATCGAGACTATAATGCAGCAATCAATATCAAAAACGAAGGTATACGCCTATTAGCGTTAGTATAGAAATAAAAACTCTTGGAACAAGAGGGTTAGCTCGGTCAGTTTTCGTTGGCTAGTAAAAGCAACGATAAGTCGAGAAGCCCCCACTTCAAGCGACTCGCAAGGGCGGTAAGTGGTGGGAGTAGTTCACTCTATGGCGATCAACTACATATTTGGGGTTTTTAATTTTTCAAGATCCATACTAAATTTATGGATTGCCTTATCATTCGTATTTAATAATAGTAAAATTAATTCTTTATTTTCATCCGTGCATGGTAAAAACTGTAGACTATGCTGTATAACATCAAATACTACGCTACTTAAAACATATAGATCCATTTCTTTTTCAGCAGATTTTTTTCCAGAACGACTTCGTATAGAAATGTTTTGATCGTCGTCTACGTGATAATAATTAACGATTTCTGAAAGGTTTAAATGAACCTCATTAGAATATAGTCCATATAATTTTCCGTATGCTGGATTTAGCTCTTTTAAATATTTTATACAATCTGTAACCTTTTGACGTTTTACTTCGTCCTCATCTTTCGCTTGTAATAAAAAGCAAGCCCAAGACAATTGCTCATATATCACTCGATAAATTGAGGATACCTCAATATAATAGCCAAACTTCAACATAATAACGGCACTCTCAAACGATGCAATAAGCCGTGAAAGACAGCCTAAAAATAAATAGTGCCATGATGGGAGTTTTTCATTTTTTATTAATTCTACAAAGGTTTTAATTGTTAACGTAACTATATCCACACACTTATCTTTGTTTAAATGTAAGCGTCAAATACTACACACCTTCTAATAATTGTCGTGTTTTGTGATAATCACAATAACATCAATTGTTAGTAAGCGTCAAATACTACACACCTTCTAATAATTGTCGTGTTTTGTGATAATCACAATAACATCAATTGTTAGGGGGTTTTTTATGTCACTGGACGAACGAAAACAAATGTGGCAACAACGAATTGAAGATTATAGATCAAGTGGTGAGCCAAGTGTTAAAGCCTGGTGTCAATTAAATGTAAGCGTCAAATACTACACACCTTCGTAAGCGTCAAATACTACACACCTTCTAATAATTGTCGTGTTTTGTGATAATCACAATAACATCAATTGTTAGGGGGCTTTTTATGTCACTGGACGAACGAAAACAAATGTGGCAACAACGAATTGAAGATTATAGATCAAGTGGTGAGCCAAGTGTTAAAGCCTGGTGTCAATTAAATCAAGTGGGTCTGCAAAGCATGTACCAATGGATGAGAAGATTACAACTAGAAGCAACTCACGTCGCTCCAACTTCAACATCTACACAATGGGTTACCTTTACATCATCCAACGGTTTGGATAAAACTACAACTCCGTTGATTGTAAAAATAGGAGATGTTTCAATTGAAATTTCAGAAGGATTCGATCGAGTACTGTTTACAGAAGTGCTTCAGATTCTTCAAGTTCATGTTCAATAAAACACCAATTCAGCAAGTATACTTAGCTTGTGGTTCAACAGATCTTCGTAAGTCCGTTGATGGACTAGCTGCAATTGTTCAACTAAGCTTTCAATTGGATCCCTTCTCTTCTAATTTATATGTTTTTTGTAATCGCAAACGAGATAAATTGAAAATTCTCCATTGGGATTATAATGGTTTCTGGTTATATTATCGTAGACTTGAAAAGGGAGTTTTCCAATGGCCAGATGAACGAACAGCTAGTCCACTACCTATCCATCATCGCCAATTAAATTGGTTACTAGATGGTCTACCATTCGAGCAAAAACATGCTCATCAACAAGTTTCCGCAACAAGTAGTATTTAAGAAAAGGAATTCGACACTTTCTGTCGAAATTCTTTTCTATGGATAAAAACGAAGTAGTCAACTCACCTACAATTGAAGAACTTACAGCAAAAAATGCGGAGCTGGAAAAACAAAATGAAGTCTTACAGGCAAAACTCAAATGGTTGGAAGAACAATTCCGACTAAGCCAACATAAAAAATTTGGGACTTCTAGTGAAAAAACAAATCCGGATCAACTTGAACTTCTTCTATTTAATGAAGCTGAACGAACAGCAAATCCAATAGTAGAGGAACCCACACTTGAAACGATTACATATCGAAGAAAAAAATATGTGGGACAGCGAGCTGCGAAACTTGAAAACTTGCCTACGGAAACGATCCATTATCGTTTGCCTGAAGAAGAGCAGGTGTGTTTGTGTTGCGGTGAAATGGTTCATGAAATGAGCACAGACATAAGACGAGAATTAAAAGTCATTCCTGCTCAAGTAAAAGTCATTGAGCATGTTCAACATGTATATAGTTGCCGTCAGTGTGAACGAGAAGGCATTGAAACGCCCATCGTCACAGCTAAAATGCCAGCACCTATTTATCCAAAAAGTCTCGCATCGCCATCGGCGATGGCTTATATTATGAATCAAAAATATGTAGAAGGCATGCCCCTTTATCGTCAAGAAAAACAATTGGAGCGTTTAGGTGTGTATTTATCACGTCAAACTTTAGCTAACTGGATGATTTATGGTGCTTCGAATTGGCTCTCTATACTTTATAATCGAATGCATGAATTATTAATCTTGCATGATACTCTTCATGCGGATGAAACGACTCTTCAGGTCCTAGATGAACCTGGACGCAAAGCAGACTCCAATTCCTATATGTGGATGTATCGAACAAGTCGAGATGTTCCTGCAAATATCTTATATGATTACCAAACATCGCGACACAGCAAACATCCTCAAGCATTTCTTGAAGGGTTTAAGGGATATCTGCATGTCGATGGTTATCCAGGTTATCATAAGTTAGAAAAAGTTGAGTTGGTAGGATGTATGGCTCATGTTCGAAGAAAATTCGATGAGGCGCTCCGATCACTACCAGCTAATATTGATAAAAAATCAACCATAGCTGCAGAAGGACTTCAATTCTGTAATCAATTATTTCAAATTGAAAAAAAGATTACTAAAGAATTTGAAAATTGTAGCCCTGAACAACGTAAAACACAACGTCTTGAACACAGCAAGCCTGTGTTAGAGGCCTTTTTGACATGGCTTAAAGCGAAACGTCCACAAGTTCCCCCAAAAAGTAAGCTGGGAGAAGCCATTACATATACTCTAAATCAATGGCCCAAACTTATTGTATTCCTAAAAGACGGGCGTCTTGAAATAGATAATAATAGAGCGGAACGCTCAATAAAACCTTTCGTAATGGGAAGGAAGGCGTGGTTGTTTGCCAAATCCATGAAAGGTGCAAGAGCAAGTGCTATTATCTATAGCATCGTCGAATCAGCTAAAGAGAATCAGTTAAACCCACTGAACTACTTAACATATCTATTCGAACAATTACCGCAACTAGATGTAAGCGATGTTACAGCGATTGATCAAATCTTGCCATGGTCAAAGACAATTCCAATAGAATGTCGCGTTCCTATTAAATCTAAATAAAGTATATGCCAAATGCCCATCTAATAAATAGGTGGGCATTATTTGTCGCTTACTTTTTATTGAAATCATGTTTTCGTCTTATTTTAGGTAATACTTTACTTCCTCAATTTTTGTGAAATTAAAAATATTAATAAATAGTATCTTTAGACTAGCTGCATCCATTTTTGTGATATGCTCTTTCATATCTAGGGGTACTGTGCCAAATTTTTGCGTTAATAAAAGTATAGTTGTTTCGGCTAGACCCTCAGCTTTGCCTTCTTCTCTTCCTTTTTCAAGTCCCTTTAAAAGTCCTTCTTCAAGCCCTTCTTGTCGCCATCTATCTACTAATGACATAGCAATTTCCCTCCCATTAATACTACTTGTTTCGATTTGTTGAAACAGTTGTTCTTTTTCTTGTTCTGTTAACTCCTTTGTCACACTAAAGATATAGTAAGCCCGTAATCAAATAACGCATATAAAACACCAGGCACCTCCGGTACGATAAACGTATCAATTAAAGGAGGTGCCCTATTTATGTCCACAAACAAATTAACCATAGTTCCCGTCAAACTTGATCCTCTTTCAACGGAAAGTTCTTCGTTCCCTTCTTCGAGAATGACCGCTGCACCAGCTTGTATTGTAAAAATGGGAGTAACTGAAGTTACCTTTTATCATGGCGTAAATGAGCACATCATCCAAACGGTTATGAAGGAGCTGAAAAGTCGATGAGGCATGATTTTACGGATGTGCAAAACATTTATATGATTTGTGGGAAGACAGATAGGCGAAAAGGCATCGATGGTCTCGCAACACTGATTCAAGATTCTTTCGAATTAGATCCTTATAGTGATTCTATTTTTCTCTTTTCAGGATGGAGTAAGGACCGCTATAAATGTTTGTATTTTGATGGAGATGGCTTCGCTATGCTTTACAAGCGATTAGATCATGGCAAACTTCAATGGCCAAAAGATGAAAAAGAGGTACGAAGCCTTTCACAACAGGAACTACGCTGGTTGTTAGAAGGATTATCCTTACAATAACCAAAGGCCATTGCAAAATCTGCAAAAAGTATCTTTTAATCAACGTTTCCTCAATGGTATAATCATCCATAACTTATCTTGAACGAAATGTAGTGAATGATTTGGCAAATGCCTCCACGAAACAGACTGAACGATTAATTGAATTGTTAGAGCAACAATTAGCACATTCGAATGAACAGAATGACGAATTAACCAATAAATTGGATCAATCACTTAAACAAATTGAAGTATTAACGGAACAAGTCCGCCAATTAACAAAGGCTTTATATCGCTCCAAATCAGAGAAATCCAAGTATCAAGCGCCCGATGGGCAAGTTTCTTTATTTGAAAATGACCCGTCTTTTAACAAATCAGAGCAGACAGAAGAACAAAGCACCGAAGCAGTTAGTTATACGATTACTCGCAAAAAGACAAATAAAAAACGAAATGATTCGTTTCATGAAGAGATAGAAATGGAAGAAATTCATCATCACCCTGCTAATTTAGTTTGTGACTGTTGTCGTGGGGAAATGGTTGAATTCACTTCCATCTTGGTACGTGAAGAAGCAAGGTTCATTCCGGCTACGATGAAACGTGTGCAGCATTTTGAACATGTATACGAGTGTAAATCATGTAAAAAAGATGCCCTACAAAAAGCACAAATCAAACGTGGGAAAGCACCACAAGGTGCGATTCAAAGAAGTATTGCCGGCCCTACAGTATTGGCGAAGCTTATTTACGATAAATTTATTCAGTACTTACCTCTTTACCGTCAGGTAAATGAGTGGGAACGCTATGGCTTATATACAAACGATAAAAATTTGTCTAACTGGGTAATACGTGTGGCAGAAGATTGGCTTCAACCACTTTACGATTTAATGAAGCAGCTAGTAACGGAAAAATCTGTGCTTCATATAGATGAAACCTATGCACAAATCATTAAGCGTTCTGATGGAAAATCAGCACAATCAAACGCCTATAATTGGGTATGCCGTAGTGTCCAGAGTGAAGGGTTTATTATCGTTTTATTTAAGAGTGCCCTTTCTCGTGGGCGAGCCGTCTTGGAAGATTTAATCAAGGGTTTTAAAGGCACTGTCATCTGTGATGGGTATTCAGCATATGGTCAATTACCTCATGTTCAGTTCGCCAACTGTTGGGCACATGTACGTCGTTATTGGTTAAAAGCTGACAGTAAAAATGGACGAATAGGCGTGGCATATTGTGATCGGTTATTTCAGATTGAGCGTAAAATTAAGCACTTTTCATTAGAAGAGCGTGTGCAAATTCGCCAACAAGAAGCAAAGCCGATTGTGGATGAATTTTTTGATTGGATTGATCGCTCGCCATTCTTTGGTAAAAACGCTATTGCGAAAGCAGCTGAATATACATTGAGCCGCAAAGCAGCGTTAATGATGTTTCTTGAAAACGGAAATGTGGCCATTGATAACAATCCAGCTGAAAATGCGATTCGTCCAAATGTCATGGGTCGAAAAAACTGGCTTTTCTCTGTTAGTGAAGCAGGTGCGAAAGCAAATGCCATTTGTTTAAGTTTAGCTGAAACAGCTAAGGCAAACGGAATTGATTTTTATCAGTACTTGGTAAAGTTGATGACAGAGTTACCCAATGTACTGTTTCACCAGCAACCTGAAATTTTACATAAATATCTACCATGGTCAGAAAATATTCAAGCCACATGTGCAAAATAGCCAGCCAGCTGAAAAAATTCAGCTAGCTGGCCATTCGTCATGCGTACCATTAAGGTGCGCTATTTTTTTATATTTCGGGCTTACAAGATATAAATTAGTATGGTTTCCACGTAGCTGGTTATCCATTGTCCGCCATCTGCCTCCTGTAGATGCCGAAGGGTGTGTGTGAAAATTTCTATATCCTTTGTAAAAATATCTCGTAATAAAGTGAGCATCATTCGCAAAGGAACAGTGCCTTGTATGTCCTTATTACTATAGTGAGATAAATCATACAATAAGTAATCAAAATTCGGCACATATTTCTTTACATCCTCTGGTAGTTCTTCATAGCCGTCCAGCAGTGGACCTAAGCTTGTAGGAAGTGACCATATTTGTTTGCCGTGATAGAATACAAGAGGAATAATGATCGGGAATTCCTTTGCTTGCTCCTTCTGTCGTTTGCTTTCCAAAATTTCCAGTATATACTTTGATAGTTAAAAATGGTCCCTTTGTCGGGGTAGCTTTTATGTTCAAACAGTAAATACAGGTAGCCTTCCTGCTGTTGAATATCCACTTTAAATAATAAATCAGAAAAATTTTCTTCTAATTCAGGGTTAATAAAGCTATCCTTTTGTGGCTCTAGTGTCTGGACATCGAGCAACTGTAGAATTTCTGCTGGCAGATAGTTCATGATAAAATCTTTAGCAATCTCAATATTGCCCAATGATTCTTTGAAAAACCTATCATGTGGATTTTTGATGCTCAATTCAACGCCCCCTTCTTCAAAGAATGGTGTATGTAGTGATTATTATATAAAAATCAAGAATGGAATACCAATATCACTGATACAGAAAATAGAGGTTTTTAGCCTGTAAAACCTGCTTGAAGACCAGCCTACACAAGCATTTTTCAGGATGTAAAGGTTATGTGCGAAAGACCTCACTAATTGAAGGTTCACTTAATAAACGAAAAAAGCGAAAACTCATCGATGAAACAAAACAAGATCAGAGTTTTCGCTGTATAATTTTAGTGCTGAGTTCCATCTTCTGCTAATATTTGTACACGCTCTTCAAAGCTGACCACTCGATGTAGCTCATGAAGCATCCAAAGATAACCGAATTCATCACTAAACATGGCATTGGATATACCGAAATCAGCCATTTTTGTAACTGCTTGTACTTCTTTACAGCCTGCATTGATTGCTTTTTCGTAGGTTTCAGCAATATTTGGCACTAAAATATTAAACCAAATTGGCTTGGGATCATCAGGTTTAGGGGCAATCATTTGATACTCAGGATTTTCATCTAACATATGAAACCTTACGTCGTATAGTTTAAAAACAACTTCATTCTTCCCAACTGGAAAATCAGTTACCTCGACACGTTCGATATCAAAAATTTTCTCGTATAGCGCTAATGCTTTTAAACTATCTGTGACAACCATATCAATTTCAACACCAACCATCATCACCACTCCCTCTATAAATATTGGTATATCAACGGTTTGACCCGATTTGATTACTGAAAAAAATATTTTTTCTTGCACTTCTTTCTCGCTATTTTCTAGTTATTCAATTGTTTAACAGTTCGTGGATACGCTACGCTAACGTCAATTGGCAATCATTAACTTTCCATTCCGTTATGTGATGCACTTTTGGATCTCTGCGTTGCTTATGATGACGTACCCTCCCATGTCTCTCGGCGTCTGTTTGCGCGTACATTCCTTCGTTCGGTCTCTTCATAAGGCAGAGGCTGGCGATGCTCCTTTAGGGACTCATTTGAATGCAAACAATGGTCGAATGGTGAAAATAATGCCGGCTTCTCCGTGTCATCCTCTTGTTTTTGACTTCTGTTGGCAACGCTTAGGCAACCGTTTCAAGACTGGCGAAATCAGTCATCATTTGATGTGCGTTAAACATGGTTTTCTTTTTGCACAAGGCGTGTAAAATCTTCAGTAATTTCCCACAGAGCACGACAATCGACTGCTTTTTACGGAGTGGATTGATTGCACGTGTGGTGTAGTATTCATGCAAGGCTTTAAATGCCGAATTATGTTGAATTAAGGGCATCATGACGCGAAACAGGAGCGCACGTAGCTTGCGCCGTCCTCGCTTCGAAATCCGTTTTTGTCCTTTTTGTTGACCAGAAGAGTTTTCACGCAATGTCAGTCCCGCTAGTTTGATTAGTTGGCGTGGATGTGCATATTGCGTGAGAGAGCCTGCTTCTGCTAGTAAATCGACAATGGTTACGTCTCCGATTCCTGGTACCGATGCTAAATACGCATAATCTGTCATTTGTTTCGCAAGCCCGATTAATTGACCCGTTAATTCGTCAAGCTGGGCTTGCATTAATTTCACTTGAGAAAGTAGTGTGGCGATTTCAAATTTGGCCATCACTATGCCTTCTGTCAGTCCGATTGAGTTTTGCACAACCTCGACTAATTGTTTTGCCTTTGGTCGTTGGGGGCTTTTCATCCCGTCTACTTGACGGTATAAAAACAGTAATTCTTCTGGTGTTTTCCCTTGGATATCCGATGGCAATGGGGTCATTTCGAGCACCGCATAGGCCATTTTCCCAAAGCTTTTAAACACCTGTGTGAACTCTGGGAAGAAGCGATCTACCCACCGAATGATCCGGTTTTGAAGCGCATTTAAATCTTCTTGCATCTTTGAACGTAATGTCGCTCCATTTCGTAACTCTGCCTCGATTCCTTCCAGTTGTCGAGGATAGCTGAAACGACCGTCCCGCATGAGGCGCGCAATGACAAGTGCATCTTTTTGATCATTCTTCGTTTGCAGATTATCATCAAGTTCCTTTGAGCGATTGACGTGCATCGGATTGACCATCACAAAGGGAATCCCGCGGCTTGTCAAAAACGCCGCTAGGTTCATCCAGTAATGTCCTGTTGGCTCAAAACCAACGAGGATTTCCTGTTTTTCATGGGCAACTTTTAACGCAAGTAACCGTTCATAAAAGGCTTCAAATCCAACTTCTGATTGTATGATTGGAAATGATTTTTGGAGCATACGACCTGGATCATCGATGGCACAAGCAAAATGTTTGTGTTTGGCGATGTCGATGTCAATGACTAAAGTATTTTTAGAAACTTGATTAATTTTTTGATTCGTATTAAAATTCATGATGGAGTCCTCCTTGGTGAACAAATTAGGGGTCAATTCGTCGTTGTTTTGACACCCCGCATCATACCAAGAGGGCTCTTTTTATTCAAGTCCCCGAAAATCCTTCTAACAGGAATGCTCCTTAAAAATTATTTTATATCGTTAGCGTAACACATTTTTCCTTGTTTATGCAGGAGAACTCAGTTTTTATTGTGCCAACATGAATTTTTTGATGAGATGAATGGGTTTGAATATTTAGTATGCATTTAAACGGGTGTGATATAATGACGAAAAAGGAGACCAGCGATGAATAAACGAGCACTTTTGAAGATTCCATTGATAAAGCTTATGGATTTGAAGGTCGATTATGCGTTTAAACAATTGTTTGGCACCGAAAAAAATAAAGAGATTACGGTTGTATTTTTAAATGCAGTGTTGAAACGAACAGGGCGAGATGTTGTCGAGGATATTACTTTTCACAACGTAGAGGTTGGTGGTGAGTATGAGGAGGACAAGCAATCAAGGTTAGATTTGCTTGTAAAAACGACAAATAATGAATGGATTAATGTTGAAATTCAATTTACCAATCAATATGATATGGTCAAACGCTCCATCTATTATTGGTCCAAGGTTTACGCGAAGCCGCTACAAAAAAGGATGGCTTACAAAGGATTAATGCCTGTGATTGCCATTAATATTATGAATTTTGATTTATTCCATGATGTAGAGTCATTCCATAGTACCTATCACTTATATGAAGATACAGAAAAAACATTATTAACAGATGTCATGGAATTTCATTTTATTGAAATTCCTAAATTATTAAGAGATTGGAAACAGCAAAAGCTTGACCCATGGAATGATGTACTTGCAAGATGGTTATTATTACTAGGTGTAGTAAACCATCGCAGAGAGAAAGAAATTTATGAGGATATCTATAAAGAGCTGGAGGCGATTGCGATGAAAGATGAGCAGCTATTTGATGCGTTAACCCAGTGGCGAGAACTTAGTTTAACAGAAGCACAGTACGATGCTTATGAAGGACGACTCAAACGAATTTTAGATGAGGAGGCTGCTGTAGAAGAAGCGAAACTGCGCGAGCTGGAGGCGTTGGAAAAAGGACGTGAAGAAGGCAGAGAAGAAGGCAGAGAAGAAGGCATAAAAATTGGAGCAATAAAAACGCTTAGAAAGACAGCTTTACGATTACTCAATAAGAATTTTGGAGCCATCCCAATAGAGTTGGAGATGCAAATTGATCAATTAAGCATTGAAAGCTTGGAGCTGCTGATCGAAAATAGCTTAGTGTTTGAACAGATTGAGGAACTAGAGCAATATTTGCAAGTATTATCTAAATAAAAAGTAGATATAAAGCTAATTTGTACTAAAAACAGTACGAATTAGCTTTTTTATTTGAGTCATAAAGGAATTTAAAAATTATGTAACTTTTTGAGGTGATCACAAGTCTACTTTGAAGAGAATAGTTTGCTGTACTCATAGAATAAGGGGGTATTTTCCATTTGGTGTCGAGTTGAAGAAGTTTGCTAGAAGATGTTCGTGTAATTTTGACAAATTCTTTGTTTTATATGAAGCTTTTGAAGGAGAGCGGTTAGCACTCTAGTACCGAATCTACTCTTTTCGATAAAAATCCCACATTTTAGGGTTTTTTCGTGTTAAGATGATTAAGACTATTGAATAGCAAAAAGGAGATTAGGATGTTTAAGAAACTAAAGACTACATGTATTGTAACAGCAGTTGCTTTGGCTACAATTTTGCCTGGACAAGCGTCTGCATCAGCTTCTGGTAACAATGGGATTCAAATAAAAAACAATGTATCAATTATCATTAATGGAGAAACGATTAATGTCTATGATCCTATTTTAAATAAATCGGATTATTTACTATTGCCAATGCGCGCATTATATGAAGCAATTGGTGCCAGCGTGTCTTGGGATAAGGAAACGTTGACAGCGTCTGCTTATCGTAGTGGTAAGACAGTTGATTTAACGATTGATTCTATGAAAGCCTTAGTGGATGGTCAAGAGGTTGCGATGGATGTTGCGCCATTTATGTATAAAGACCGTACATATATGCCATTGCGTTTTGTAAGTGAAAACTTTGATGGTATTGTTAATTGGGACGAGGTTACTCAATCGGTAGATATTACATTATCAGACGATTTACCAGTGGAGCAGCCACAACAACCGCAGGAGGACCCCTATATCTTACATATCAATAATAAACGTATTGTCATGCAAGATTCCATTATTACGAGAGACGGAAGAACCTATTTACCTGCTAATTATATCTATGATTACTTAAATGACTCCTCTGGGATGTGGCAGCCAGATGGTTCCTTTGAATTACAGGTTGGCGGTATGAGCTTTGTATTCAACGATGGTAGCAATCAGGCTTTGCTTAACAATGAGGCTGTGACAATGGCAGAAAAGCCATTTATCCAAAGTGGTAAAATGTACGTTCCTGCTAAGTTTCTTGTTGATGCATTAGGCGGAAATTTACGTTATATCACAGATAAAAAGGAAATGTATATTTATGTGTATCGTTATATGTACATAAGCCCGTTCCTTGAAAAATCATATGGTTCAACATCATTCCCAACCGCTGTTCCTTCAGCGCATGTAGACGGGGACCGTGATTTATTGAATAGTGATAATCCTGAAACATTAAAACGCAAGCTTATTCCATTAAACAATGCAACACTTGCACAATATGATGTGAAAGCAACATCTGCAACGAATAAGCACCGTGTTTTTGGCTGGCATTATAATCAGTTAGGAACAGATATAAACTTAGGAATTACTGTTCAAAATACATCGACTACAGAGAGCATCAAGATTACAGACTCGAGAGGGATTAGTCAAAAAACAGGGAATAGCTGGGTCGGTCATGATATTGGTTTAACAATTGCTGATGCTGTATTAAATGATAGATTAAGAGAGTCAGAGAGTACTGGCATTGTTATTGCACCTGGAGAAACAAAGGTTATTGAGGCATACGATCTACATTTTGAATATATTATCGGCTTTATCCATGATTTAGATGTTCAAGCGGTGAATGGCGGTAAGCCAGAGTATACAATTCGTACGGTACTAACAAAGGATAACAGTGATTTAGCAAGCATTAAAACAGAGCAGGTGCCGATTGATGAGTATGCTAAGCATCCACGAGGCGCATGGTCGAGTGCTGCGATTAAGGCCGAGTTCCCAACCTATACAGTGGATTCGCCAGAGGTAGGCTATAACATCTCTAATGGTAGTACAGACAATCTGCAAACAGAGGAAAATTCAATGTCAAAAGTGAATGGAGCTGTAGGAAATCCAGGACATTTTGGCGTGAACTATAAGGTTTCTATTCCTATTGAAAATCCAACAGGTACTAGAAAAACAATTAAGATGAAGCTTGCTGGTCGTGGTGGTTCATATAGTGGTGCGATTAAGATTAATGGTCAAGTATATTTAGTGCCTAATTTACGAGTAGGGGCTGAATATGTGGAATTACCTGATGTTCAGATAAGAGGTACGAAGGATACGATTGAGTTAGAACTTATGCATGCTGGTGGTGTAAATCTTCCAGTAGCGATCTATGTTGAAACAAAATAATAAAGTTCTTGGCACGCGTCATAGTTATGATGTCGTGCCAAACTTTGAATTAATATGGAGTGAAGAAATTGGCAAGAAAACTAGTAACGATTGTTGTCGTCATGTTCGTTTTGATGCTAACAGTTAGCCCGATCAATGGGCAGGCAGCCACTTTGGGTAATAAAGTCAGTGAAGTGAAAAAAGAGGTATCACCACAGGTAACGCATATACAGCAAAGCTATCAATCAGGTTCTACTCGTCAGTTTGTAAATGTTTTAGATGTAAATTTAAACAATACATATACAAAACTAGAAATTGGTATGCCGAATCCTATTAATTCCTTAAAAACAACAACAGCAATGGCTAAGCAAAATACAACTGATGGCCATCGTGTTGTGGGTGCTGTGAACGCTTCTTACTTTTTAGGCAATGGTATGCCCGCAAATCTATTAGCTGAAAACAATGAAATTATTAACTATGGTATTTTGGGAGATTCCTATGATAGCCCAACACAAAAGCCAGTTGCTTTTGGTCTATCAAAGTCAGGACAAGCAATAGCAGACTATTATTCTACGCAGCTATCTTTTCAAGTAAATGGTAAAAACTATCCGATTGATTTGATTAATAGCGAACGAGGCACAAATAAAACAGTTTTATATACCTCTGAAAAAAGAACAACAGGTACAAATAATTGGGGTGTAGAAATTGTTGTAACAGGTGCTAGTCAGGATACAAGCTCTTTACATTTTGGGGATCAATTCTCAGGTATGGTTTCCCATGTTACTACTTATGGAACTGAGGGAAATTCAACTGTACCAGCAGATGGCTTTGTTATTTCTGTGCAAAATAAGGAGTTAGCAGCAGAGTTAGGTAGTATTCTAGCAGGTACAAATGTTGATGTGAGCTTATCGATCGATCAAAAATGGATGGATGCTCAGTTTATTTTAGCAGCAGGGCCAATGCTTGTGCGAAATGGCAAAGTGGATATTTCTATGCCAACCAATTCAGGCTTTGCCTCAACACGAAGCCCGCGTACAGCAGTAGCAATTGATGCTACAGGGACAAAGGTATTTCTTGTGACAGTGGATGGTCGATTAAGCGGGCATAGTAATGGTGTGAATTTACCCGACTTAGCCTCTCATTTAATTTCAATGGGGGCATCCACAGCACTGAACTTAGATGGTGGTGGCTCGACAGCGATGGTTGTACGTAATCCAGGTGGCTATTTTGCTAATCTTGTAAATACACCATCAGAGGGCAGTGAGCGTCGAGTATCTGCTATTTTGCAGGTTGTCAATACAGCACCACCAGGACAAGCTAAATCAATTACATTAAGTAGTGTTAATCAAGTGATGAAGGGTTCATCTGTTAATATACAGGTAGCAAGCGCTTATGACCAATACCTGAATCCAATTACAATTGACCCAGCAAATATGACATGGACGGTTGAAGGCAATATTGGTCAGATGAACGGTGCAACCTTTACGGCTACACAAAAAGGTGAAGGGAAAATTATTGGTCAATATGAAGGCATTCGTACATCTATACCTGTGAAAGTTGTAGACTTAGCTGAAAAGCCTATTTTACTAGATAGCTTTGATAGTGCCTCAGCTTGGACAGCAGAGGTGGCAAAGGCAAAAGCATCTTTAGCTAGCTCCAAAGAATATGCTAGAGAGGGTGCTTCAAGTATGCAATTAAACTATGACTTTACGCCAGCAGGTACAGAGACAAAAGCAGCCTATATGGTAGCTAAAACACCAATTGCTATATCAGGTCAGCCTAAAAATATCGGTGTTTGGGTATTCGGTGATGGTGGCAAGCATTGGCTACGAGGTGTTGTTATTGATGGCACAGGCACAAAGCAAACAATTGATTTCACAAGTCAGGGCGGCTTAGATTGGCAGGGCTGGAAATACGTAACGGCGGATATTCCAAGTGATTTACCATTGCCATTGAAATTTGATCGTTTATATGTAGCGCAGCCAGATGCTTCTTTACAAAAGAAAGGTCAGCTTTATTTTGATCAATTACAGGCTGTGTACAAAGATAATCATGAGGAATTAGTGTATACAGATGTAGCGAAAGGGCATTGGGCATTTGCAGATGTTCAAAGCTTATATGATGAAGCATTGATTAAAGGTTATTCAAATGGAACATTTAAACCAGAAGCATCCATTACACGTGCAGAGGCAGCTACGATTATTGCCCGTGCACTTAATTTGACAACAACTAAAAATTCAAGCTTTAAAGATGTTAACAAGAGCCATTATGCCTATAGTGCTATTGCGGCAGTTGAGCAGGCTGGTATTATTAAAGGGCAGGAAGCAGGGAAGTTCAATCCAAATGGACAGCTTTCCCGTGCAGAAATGTCAGCGATTTTAGCAAGAGCGTATCAATTAACAGGTACAAGTCAAGTAAGCTTCTCAGATGTAAAAGCAACGCATTGGGCTTACAGTAATATCCAAGCGCTTGTCGCAAATGATTTAACAAGCGGCTTTCCCGATAATACATTTAGACCAGATGCACAAATTACTCGTGCTCAATTCGCAAGCTTCTTAAATAGATGCTTAACATTAAAATAATGCTCACCAAACCCCTGTAGACAAAAGAGCTACAGGGGTTTGCCTTTGACTGACCTATAAATAATCGCAAAACTACACAAGAAAAATCCGCTACATCCAAAGCGGATTTTTGTATTTAGAAAACAATGTATTTAATATATTGCTGCCAGGTTAAATCTTTAAAGTGGCTCCATTGAATTTTTTCAACAGGCATTGTGCGGAAAGTATAGGCAGCGATATTACGTGGTTGATTAGAAATTAGTGGTGTACCTTCATCTAAATAGTCCGTAAAAACAGCTGACTTAGCCGTATTAAATTCTACATGAATATCCATAAGCTGAATTTTTCCATCTGAATCAATCCTATATAGCTTTTTCTTACCTTTTTTCGTTGTCACTACCCATGATTTATCCACTTTATAGGAATCAAAGGCTTCATTCACAATAATCGAAGCTTTGCCAGTTGTGGAAAATGGAATATCCTCTAATAAGCTATCCTGCTGTAAGAGCACTTCATAGTTGGTTGGTTGTGGCAGAGCGGCTGTTTTAGCCAGTTCCTTTGACCAAACTGTGTCATCATTTGTAGCAATGGCTTGTTTATCTAAAACGATGCCTGATAAAGCTTCTTTAACATGCTTCACTTTTAAATCAACCGTTTGACCCTCATGTACCTTTTGCCATTCTTTTTCAGATAAATAGGCATACATCGCTTTTTCAGAGGAATAGATTTCAATTGTAAGCGTTCCTGCATCTTCCCTAATGGCTGCTACGATACCATCTATTGGGCTAATAAGTCCTTGCCGTGCTTGAATTTGTGCAATTTGTGCCTCAATAACCGCGATTTGACGATTTGTTTCAGCGATATGTCGATTTAACAATGCAATTGCTGTCGATAGTGAATTTTGCTGAGCCAGCTCGAATTTTAGCGTAACAGATAACTTATCATCAATTTGGTCTGTATCAATAGAGCTTTTTGGATCTGCATCATTATAGTCATCCTCAATTAAATCAAGCGTATCCTCTAAATCACTTAACTCAGTTTCATAGGCGGTAAGCTCTGCTTCAAGCTTTGTTAGCTCGTCATTTACCTCATCCTCTTTATACGTAGCAAGTAAATCATTCATCATCACTTCCTGGCCACGTTTTACATTGACCGCTGATAGACTTGTTGCATCAGCAGAAATGGTGTAGGTTTCAGCTGGTGCAACAATGGCTTCCTTATTGATACGCTCAGTATGTGTACCGAGATGAGCCTTTTGAAATTCGTCAATAAAATAAGAACGTGCCACATGGCTATCATCCTTAAAGACAAAATAAGCATTTATACCGATGATGAGCATTGCTAGCACAATAGCGATGCTTGTCCATGGTCTTGTCCTGATAAATGCCATCATCCTAACCCCCTAGCAATCCATTCTTTAATTGGTAGCACACTAATCATACCAATAAATAAGGCCATAAATAGCTGTATACCAATAAGTTTAACGATTAATAGCTTTCTACTAGCTGCTTCCTCCCATTTTGATAGGAATAAATATTGTACAATAACAATGACGATCGTTGTGATCGTAATTTGATTAAATGTAAATAACAAGAAATCTGTCTCAATTACTTGCAATGCAAGAGGTGCTAGTGACAGGAAAGAGAATAGCGTTGTATAGCCAGCTGCATAGAAAACAACAAATAAAATCGCTTTTTCAATTAATAAAAAAGTAACAACATAAAGCTGGATTTTTTTAATCCATGTATAAGGAATATCCGTTAATAGATGTAAAATATATGTGACCCCATAATAATGGAAGCAGAAATATACAGTTGCCCATAAAATGGCACCAACCATTGACAGCAATCGAGCTACATAGTATTCATTTTGTAAATCCATTGCGAATAAGCTCGTTAAATTTTCTGTACCCATCCCCCAAAACTCACGTGCTGCGAATAATAGGACAAAGAGGATGAAAACTGTAAATACACGTTTTTTATATCCAGCAATCTCGCCTTCCTCAACTATATTTGTAAAGTAGGTCGGATTTTTTAAACTATGCCAAAACTTATAATGATAAAACATAAACAAGCGTCCTTTCCTCCAAAATAATCAATATCAAAATTGTAGTATACACTCTAAAAAGAGATGATGACATATAAAAATAGCTGTTTTTTCTTATCATTTCACAAATGTGAAGCCTTTCCTATTAGGGTTCATAGAATTGAAAAAACATATTCCGTCTATATGTGTCGAATTAGATAATACTATTGTATAGCATAATTGAAATAACTTCCTGTTTTTCTTGCTAGTAATTTTGAAAAATTACTTTAGATGCTCATAATTTTGTAAAAGTAAGAGAATGGCTTGAAAATCTGTAATTTATTCCGATACAAAAGTAATGACTCCCATTGAAAATGAACACAATCATTTTCCTATGCATATAAAGATGAAAGGGTGATTGGATTGAATCGAAAATTAACGGCAGGCGTTATTGCAAGTCTTTTATTAACGCCCACAGCAATAGCAAATGCCCAGGAAAATGATACACAGCCTCGTGTAATGACACAGACAGAACAAGTTGCTCCTGTTATGACAGTAGCAGCAACAACAGCCAAGGAACAAATCATTGCACGGTTTGGCAAACTATCTGAGAATTCAACAGATGATGAGATGGCCATTGCAAAAGAAGACCTAATCATTGTTAAAAACTCAAGTGATTTTGATTTTACTGAGGAAGAATTAATCGAAGCGAAATATAGCTATATTGAAGGGCAGCGTCGATTACTTGGCGAGCTTAAAACGATTGGAGATAGTATCAATGCTATTTCCTATACTAGCAAGAACTTTTTACAGGAAGTTGCTAATGCTAAAGATAAGTACGAAAAGTTTTTAGGGAATGCCCAACAAGAAAAATCCTACTTATATGTACAGGATCAATTTAGACAAGTGATTGTAGAGGCGCTTGAGGACGGAGAAGAAGCTCTTGTTTCAGCAATTCGAGGCACAACCTTACAGTATGGCTATGATGAAGCTGGACGCAATAATTATTTTAAAGGCAAAGGTTTCGATGTTGCTAAGCTAGTTAAATTGGAAAACGATGCAAAAGCAGCCAAAGTAGCAACAGATGCATTGGATGCTTTTGTGACAAATGCTAATGCTGATTACGAGACAGTTCTTAATGCCCTCAACGCTGTAGCAGCAGCCTACGATGTGCTAACACCAGACCAAAAGAAAGTCGTTGCTGCTTATCATCCAGCAGATGCTACAATCCCACCTTATAAGCAGTATACAGATGTTCAAGTAAAGGTTGGAGCGGCTAGTAAGGTTGCCACAAGCATTGCAGAATTAGAGAAAAAAAAACCAGATGACTTTAATACAGCAACGAACTTTATTAGTGCCGTTGCAGCAATTGAAAAATCGTATAATGCCCTTGATGAAACACTCCAGAAGTGGGTAACAAACTATGATACATTTAAGCCATATCTGGAAGCGGCCGATATTTCGAAGCGTATTTCTGCATTGCGTGTATCAAGTGATGAAGTGTACCGCACAGAGGTTATGGCATTACAAGATAAGTATAATCAATTCACCAAAAAAGACTTTGTCAAAAATGTAGCCGATTTAGGGCAGGCTACTACTAATATTGCTGCCGCTAAAGCTATTGAAGCTCTGATTACAGCTATTGTAAATGACAACGATAAAGTCGAGGCTATTCAAAAAGCACGTCAAGCTTATGATGCTTCAAGTAATCATAAAGATGTAAAGAAAATTGTTAATAATTTAGCAGCGCTCGTTCAATTGGAGAACGATTATAAAGCTTCCTTAAAGGTTGAGAAATTAATTACCGAGTTGGACCCAGCATCTACTACGTTCGAAAAGAAAACATTAGCTGCCTATACTGCCTTTGAGAAATTAACAGAGAATGAGCAAAAATTTGTGAAAGAAGCAGAGCAACTAAAACTCTTTTACAAATATGCGGAGGCATCCAAACAAGTCAATGCATTAAAACCAACTGCCTCGGACTATCAGACCAAGCTGGCAGAGGCGAAAATGAGTATTGCTGGTTTAGATGCTACTGGAAGCCCTGCTAAAGCAGCACTTGATGCAATCAAAGTACAACTTGATGCAAAGATAGAAGCGCTTGAAAATGAGGATGTAGCTGTTGCGGCAGTGATCGCTCAAATTGACGCATTAGGTGGTTCATCCAAATTAGTGGAGGATATGTTGGCGGCACGTACAGCGTATGAGGCATTGCCAACCTCTGCTGCTAAAAAGCGTGTCACGAATATAAAAATTCTCACAGATTTAGAGAAATCACATAAAACGGTTGTCAATGTCGTGTCATTATTTGAAAAGCTGGACACAAGCGCTAAAAATTATTTGTCCAAAGCGAAATCGGCCTATACAGCCTACAATAAGCTTGCTGCGGCAGATCAAGTTTATGTCCAAAATTATAATGGCTTAAACGATATTGTGAGAGTGACAGATGCTGTAGTACAAATTAATGCCTTAAATCCATCGAAAAAAACATATAAAGACGATGTAAAAGCAGCAGCAGATGTGTATACAGCTTTAGGAGTAACACTTCAGGAGCAGGTTGTTAATTATACAGATTTAACAAAGGCACAAGGCTATATTGACACAGCAAAGGCTTTTGATGACCGTATTATAGCGTTAGCCAATGAAAATCCTGAGACATTTGTGTCAACGATTGCTACCTTATCTGCTGACTATAAAGCAATGGATAAAAATGCGAAAAAGTTAGTGGAGCAGGCTAAAGCGTTAACGACTTATGAAAAAGACAATAAAGCGGTTATAAAGGTTATTCAAATGATTGATGCCTTAAACCCAACAAGTAAGGATTATACAAAAAAGGTGCTCGCTGCACGCAAAGCTTATAATGCGCTTGATGAAGTAGCTCAGAAGCGTGTCACAAACTATGCGAACCTTACAGCTGTTGAGGATGTTGCTTCATTAATTGGGCTTATTGCTTCCTTAAAGCCAACAAGTAAAACTTTTTTAGAGGATTTAAAAACAGCACGTGAGCTATATGAAGGATTGCCAGAAGAAAAGAAGCAGGCGATTATCAATTATGATGCACTAGTAGCAGCAGAAAATGAGCAAACAACAGCAGCAGGCGTTATTGCATTGATTGTGCTGACAGAGGAGCAGGATGCTGATTATTTAACAAAGCTCATGAATGCGCGAGTAGCTTATGATCAACTATCATCAAATCAAAAGAAATTAGTGACAAATATTAAAGATTTAACAACACGCGAAAAAGCCGTGAAGCCAATTTTAAATGTTATGGTACAAATTAATGAATTGGACCCAGAAGCGAAAAACTTTGTAAGTAAGGTGAATTCGGTACGTAAAGCTTACGATAAGCTAACAAAGGATCAGAAAAAATATATTGATAATATTGATGTACTTTTAAAATATGAACCTATCTCAAATGTGGTGAATTTGATTAGCAAGCTAAAATCGTCAAGCAGCACATTTCTTCAGGAGACCTCACGTGCACGTTCCCTTTACGATGCGCTTCCTACAGATATGCAGCAGTATGTTACAAACTACTATTTATTAGAGGCAGCTGAGGCGAGTATTTTAGGTGCTGGTAATGTGATGCAGATGATTACAGATTTACCATCTATTGATCCAAAGCAATATGTGAAACGTGTTCAGGAAATTCGTGCAGCCTATAATGCTTTACCAAAGGATCAGCAGCGAGCTGTACAAAACTACAAGGTTTTACAAGACCAAGAGAAGGTGGTAAAGCCTGTTATCAAAGTTGTAGAGGATATTGATCGTCTGTTAACAGCGAAGGATATGAATAGTCAATATCAAAAGATTTTAAAAGCCTATGATAAGCTGGATGGGGATCAACGACGCTATGTCTATAACGATCAGCTATTGCTATCCTTAGACAATGTTATTAAGGTTTATAACAATATTGCTAAGTTAAATCCAAAGGATAAGTTTTACTTTGGTATGGTGGAAGCGGTACGTAAAGAATACGATAGTCTAAATTCAATAGATAAACAGCGTATCTCTAATTACTCGATATTATTAGAAGCAGAAAAAAGCATGGCTGATGTAAAGAAAGTTGTAGAGATGATTGCAGCACTTTCTTCCACTTCTTCATCATATATAGAGGATGTAGCGAATGCCGTTGCTGCTTATAAAACATTGGATGCTAAAGTACGCGGTCAAGTTATTAATGAGGATGTACTGAAGCAAGCTGAAAAAAATGTAGCGATTGTGTTGAAAGTTGTGCAAGCAATTGGCAGCATTGATCCAGATAGCTCAAACTTCGAGAAAAAAGTGCTGGACGCTGAAAAAAGCTATAGCGCATTATCATTAGAGCAGCAGGATTTAGTCTATAATTATCGAGTTCTCGAGGAATATCTTAAAATGATTCAATAGTATGACAAAAAAGGAGTTTTCCCTGCGGATATTGCGGGAAAACTCCTTCTATAATAAGAAATTCCTTTCTGATCTTCCTTTTTTCAAAATCATGAAACTTTATCCACTAGAAATTCGTATCTTATAGTGTAAATGGTAACATTTTATACATATTTTATTTGAAAGATGAAGGAGGTGGCCGTATTGAAAAAATGGGTTTGTATAGCGGTACTCTCAATAGCTACGGTGATAGGTAGCTTTACAAGCATTCATCAGGTAGAAGCGGCATCTGTGAAAGTTATTGATATTTCCAATTCGTATTGGGCAAATACTTCCATTCAACATATGCTATCGAGACAATATATGACCACATATAATGATCAAACATTTAAGCCTGAGCAAGCGATTACAAGGGCAGAGGCTGCTGCTGCTATTGCACGCTCCCTTCAATTGAATGCTGCTACAGCGGTGTCTACAAGCTTTAAGGACGTTTTTGTGACACATCCGTATTATCAGGAGATTTGTCAGCTTGAAAAGCTAGGGGTTATTCAAAAGGGGGATGCCTTTCAACCAGAGGAGCCTTTACAGCGAATGCAGGTGGCAAAAATGCTAGCATTGGCCTATCAGCTAAAAGTAGATAGTAAAAACCATAGCCAATTTACGGATGTTCCTCGTACACATTGGGCAAAGGATTATATTGAGTCTTTAGCAGATATAGGTATTATTGGTGGCATCAATTCTAAACAATTTGCGCCTAATCAATTGGTAACACGGGCTCAGTTTGCTGTATTTGTAGAGCGAAGCATCGATTTTCAGCAAAAAATCACAAAGCTAGAAGTAGCCTATGATTATTTAGCCAAAGATTACATTTCAACGATTAATCTTTCAACAGCATGGTCGAGAGAGGTTGTTGAATTAATCAATGTTGAAAGACAGGAACAGCAATTGCAGCCTGTTATATATGATCCTGAGCTTACACAAATCGCAGTTATTAAAGCACAGGATATGGTAAAGCGTCAATATTTTGAGCATGTTTCTCCGTACTATGGTGCACCGTGGGACTTAGCCACATTATTTGATTATACGTACACAAGCTTTGGCGAAAATATTGCACGCAATATAAAATCACCAGAAATTGCTGTTAAGGCATGGATGGCTTCTCCTAGTCACCGAGATAATATTTTAAAAGAGCACTATACGAATACAGGGGTAGCCATCGCACAAGATAGCAAAGGAAATTACTATTGGGTACAAATGTTTTCTAGTCAATAAGTAGTAGTGTGACAAAGCATCACGAATATTACAGAAATGTTACGAAAGCTTAAATTTACGATGAAAATAGGCTTTTTTGAACGCTGGAAATACCTCCAAACGTTGGTATAACAGCGTTTTTTTGCTTTCTAAAACCGTTACACAATTGAAAAATAATAATCTCCTCTTTTGTGATAGTCTATGTATAGGCAAAAAAGTTCTGAGAGGGGTATAACAAAAGTATGAAAAAGAAATGGTTACTACCGATTTTTGCATCATTTATGCTATTTTCAACAACTCATATAGATAATGCTGAAGCAGCAACAAATGCAGACGTTACTGACACAGCTTCTAAATATTTAGGTATTCCTTATAAATATGGCGGTACAACGACAAGCGGTTTTGATTGCTCAGGCTTTACTTCTAAAGTATTTGCAGATTTAGGCATTCAATTAAACCGTACATCAGGCTCACAGTATCAACAAGGTACTGCAGTAGCAAAAAGTGATCTTCAAGTTGGGGATCTACTATTTTTCAATACAAGCGGTAGTGGGATTTCACATGTAGCTATATACATAGGTGACGGAAAAATGATCCACTCTCAAACAAATCAAGGTGTAAGTTACTCAAATGTTAATGATCCATATTATTGGGGCTCTCGTTATGTAGGTGCTAAACGTGTAGCAACATTTGATGAGCAGCAACAAGTTGAAGTAAAACAAGCAGCAATCGACTTTTCTGTCTATGCTTCTCGTGCAGAAGTAGCGGGACAAATTGCGAAAGCTTTAAACTTAGATACATCTGATACAAACACTAGCTTTGTAGATGTAAAACCAACGAACGCAAATGCAGGTGCGATTGCAGCTGTAGCGAAATTAGGTATCTTTGAAGGCGATGCAAATGGTAAGTTTAATCCGTCTTCACCAATTACACGCGCGCAAATTGCCAAAGTATTGGTACTAGCATTTGATCTTGAAAACCATGGTGAAGCAAGAACATTTAGTGATGTTCCACAAAATAACTGGGCATACGAATACGTTTCCGCTCTTGCAGCAAATGGTGTGACAACTGGTGATGAAAATGGTCACTTTGGTCTTGATGAATTACTTAAAATTGATGAGTTAAAAACATTTATTCATAGAATTCAACCATAGGCCGTTCATAGAATTTACATTTTCATAGTGTAGTAGATTGTAAGAAATGATCTTTAAATAGCGTATAATGGAAGAAGGGTTTGCAATCGCAGACTCTTCTATTTTTATGATACTATCTATTAAAAAAGGATGTGATTTGGAAAAAATACATGTAACAGTTCTATTGTATGATGTTTTATTTAGTTAATTTTGTTAAAATGGACACGTTAAGAGAACAAGAAGGGAGGAAATAAGACATTGAACATCAAAAAAATTAGTCTTATCTTGTGCGTCTTATTCATTTCAGCTTCTATGTTTACGTTACATAGTGCAAGTGTCAGCGCGAATACAAATATCAAGTTTGAAGATGTTTCTAACAATCATTCAGCCTATGAAGAAATCAATTATTTAGTAAATTTAGGTGTAATCCAAGGTTATTTTGTTAATGGTAAAAGAGTTTTTGGTCCAAATAATAATGTAACAAGAGGACAAGCAGCTAAAATGGTTGTTGTTGCCTCTGGAAATAAGCCATTGGTTGTCCATAAATCTAGCTTTTCAGATGTAACAGCAGGTACTGAAATGTCAGGTTATATAGAGCGTGCTGTACAATTAGGATTTTTTGATAAAAATGTAAAAGGTCAGTTCCTGCCAAACAAGCCTTTAACTCGTGGTGAAATGAGTTTTGTATTATCGAAAGCATTTAACTTAGATACAAGCGAGTATGAGGGTGTTGATTCACCATTTATTGATATAGGTATTACACATGAATACGTAAAATATGTGAATACAATCTATTATAATGGTATTACAAATGGTACAGGTGATAAGTATTTACCAAATGATACAGTAACACGTGCACATTTTTCGCTGTTCGTTGCACGTGCTAAAAGTGAGAAATATCGTTTAGAGTTACCTGTAAAAGGGTCATCTGTTCCTGATACATCTCAGGTAATCGGCTTAATGAAAGTAACAACAGATGGTTTAAATATTCGTAAGTCAAAGGATTCTTCATCAAATACAAATGTAGTAGGTCAAGTTAATAAAGGCGGCAAACTATCTATCTATGCCGTTGAAGGCAATTGGCTAAAGGTAACTTATAAGGGAGCATATGCTTATGTCTTTAAGCAATATGCAGAGTTTTTAGATGCAGATGGCAATGAATTAGGATCAGTTGAAAAGGAAGTTGTCACAAAAGGTGCCGTGAACTTGTATGTGAAACCAACTTCATCAGCAAAAATCATTACAACGCTTAAAGCAAATGAAAAATTACCAGTTTATAAAACGGTTGGCGGCTACTATTTAACGAAAGTAGATGGTTTACCAGGTTATATTGTAGCGAACAGCACAACAGATACAGTTGTCGAAGAAACACCTAAGCCTAATCCAACGCCGACACCAACACCACCGCCTGCAGCTTCAGGAGATGTGCTTGGAAAAGTAACAGTTGCGAATCTAAATGTTCGTAGTCAAAGCAATTCAACATCTACAGTATTATTTAAGCTAAATAAAGGGGTAACTGTTCAAGTTCATAATATTGATGGTTACTGGGCAGAAATCTCTTATAATGGTCAAACAGGCTATGTGCATAAGTCTTATCTAAAACTATTAAATCAATCAGCGAACCCATTACAAGGTCGCATTATTATTTTAGATCCAGGGCATGGTGGTAAAGATCCAGGTGCAGTATCAGGCTCTGTTTCCGAGAAGAGTATTACATTAAAAGTAGGTACACAGGTAAAGCAACTGCTAGAGAACGCTGGTGCAAAGGTGTATATGACACGTACGGGTGACACGTATCCATCCTTACAAGATCGTGTAGACTTCACACAAGCAAACTATGGTGAAATTTTCGTGAGTATCCATGTCAACTCCGCTGCCAATACGTCAGCACAGGGTACTGAAACATATTATGCAATCTCTACAGGAGATATGTATCAGGAGGACATTGATTTAGCAACTTTCATAAATAATCAAATTGTCAATAACTTAAATATGAAAAACCGTGGTGTGAAGCAAGAACAATATTACGTTATTCGTAATATGGTCATCCCATCTATTTTAGTAGAGCTTGGCTTCTTATCGAATAGCCAAGATCGCAATAAAATGACAAATGATCAATATGTTACATTATTTGCAGAATCTATTTATAATGGAATTTTGCAATACTATAAAAAGCAATAAAGCTATAGAAGAAACGATTCCATTACTATTTTTGGAATCGTTTTTTCTGTTGAAAAGTGATTAAACCTTTTGGCAAAGTAAGGAGTATGATATTCAGCATGATTCTTTCTAATTTGTATATACCCATGTTCCCTAAACATAAACAAAGACAGCCTCGTTGATGGCTTGAGGCTGCCTTCTATTTTATCTTACCGTATTAATCACTTTTATATAATCTAAACTAATATAAGCTGGTTCTGTATGAAGTTGATCAGAGATAATTTGACACCAACCATTTAAGCTTGCATCTGTCACAATAACAGGCATATTGCTTTTATTAAATGTGTAGAGAGGGCTTTGACTTGTTGATGTATCTGTACGCACGTTGAGCCCAGCAGTGGTTGTGAGAGCAATTTTATATGGGTTGTTAGCATCTTTAAAGCCTAGTGCTTTTTCAGCACGATAGTAGTGTCCAGCGATTTTAGCGCCCCAAAATGGATCAGAGGCATATTTCACATTAAAGCCCATCGCCTTCGAGCCAACAACTGCACCGTTTGTATAACGTCCACCAGGTGTAATGTAATTTGGCTGTAAGAACTTTTCAACAAGCTCATTAATATTGGCTTCCACACTATCAAACTTTTTATTGAGCGGATTTGTATCATACACATATAAACCAAATAGATTGTTTAAATTTTGAGCATGATCACTCATTCCATAGGCACTTTCATGCTGTGCAAGCGCTAAAATTAACATCGCATTAATATGAGCGTTAGCTTCCACTTCTTTTAAGATAGCACCTAAACCAATTAATTTACTTTTTGTTGTGGCATTTTTATAAATTGAAGCACCCGAGCTTTCAACTTCTGCTAATTTTTGTAGAATATATTGATCTAGTTCTTCAGCCGTATATTGTGTTTTAGCACGAGCAGGTAGGAATTGATAGTAGTTATAGGCTTCTCCTGTTGAAGAACCATTCGCATTTGTGAAGTTAATGCCATCCCAGCTAAAGTATTTTTCACCCTGCTTCATAAAGCTAGGAGCCTTCCCATACACATAGCTAGCTGAATACTTATTTGATTTGTAATCATATAAAGTATGCTTAATTTCGCCATTTTCATTTGTATAGTAAGAACGCCCTTTCATTAATGCAGAAGGGATTAAGGATACGTCTGCCTGCTTTAAATAGCCAACATGGCCTGCTAAGCGTACCTTTACTTGTGTTGCATCACTGTCTAGGTATTCCATCTCAGTATTAGCAGCAACGGCTATTTGATCCTTAATTGTTTCAGAATTTAATGCTACATAGTTATTTGTGACAACATAGCCTGAGGACATTTTAAGAATTTTGCTATCGCTTGTAATGACGAGTGAATGATTTGTTAGTGCTTTCTCTGCTGCTTCAAAGCTAGTATAGGATTGCTTATCCACTAAATTACCATTTAAAATTTCCTGAACAATGTAGGGGGTAGTTTGATTGTTATTACCTCCAGTGTTTCCATTGTTATTATCAGAGCTGTCATTGTTCCCATTATTATTGTTATTGTCGGGATAGTCAGGGTTTTGTTGAACGCTATCAGCAAGAGCGATTAAGCGGAAAATAAATGTTGATGCTTCGCCAATTGTGGCATTATCTCTTGGTAAAAACAGTCCATTTGAACTGCCTTTAATCAGCCCTAGCTGAGCACCGATAGCAACATCTTGTCGGAAATCTTTAAAAATAGTGGCATTATCTTTAAATGTAATAGAAGAACTGCCTTTTGGAATTTTTAAGTAATCAACAGCTCGAATTAACATCACAGCCATATGCTCTCTGGAAATACGAGCATTCGGCTTAAAGGAGCCATCTGTGTAGCCAGTAATAATGCCAGCAGTCGCAGCGAGTTTAATTTCGTCTGCAAATACATATGTGTTGGGGACATCTGTAAAGGTACTATTATTTTTTGTCTCCAAATTTAAAGCCTTTGCTATGTATGTAGCAAATTCACCGCGTGTCACCGTATCATTCGGACGATAGCTACCATTTTCATCTTGCAGTAAAGCTTCTTTAGCAATTAAATAACGAAGACCACTTTCATGCATATGTCCTGATAGTTCATCAGCATAGGCATTTTGGGGCTGCCACATAATTAGACTGACAAGCATCAGAAGTGATAGAAAAATTGATAGTTTTCTCATATTTTGACCCTCCTAAACTGATATTATTTTAACAAAGTTATAAAATTGGCATAAGGGTCAAATGATATGAAAAAATATAAAAAGTACCAATTTATTATAGGAAATAAGTATGGTTTTATCAAAGGCAAGAGAAAAAGCATCAAAATGGAGATGAGTTTCTTCTATTATATAGTTATTTATGTACGCTCTTGAAAAGTGAATCTCTTTTTATCGTTATTCGTATAACTAGGAAGTCATCTAAAATAGTAGGAGGGATGAGACAATGTGGGTGATAGGCATTCCTTTTTTTATCCTTGGTTTTGTGAATAAAGATTGGACATTTATTATTATTGGTATTGCATTATCAGTGGCTTTTTACGCGGGGAAGAGTAAAGGGAAAACTAAAAATAAATAGATCGCATGTGAGAAAGGACTGTTTGAAAAGATATTATCTTTCCAAACAGCCCCTTTTTTAATTAAAGCATTTCGGAAGTTGTTTTTGCTTGCATGTGTAATTGTAAGTAGTCTGGCCCACCCGCTTTAGAGTCTGTGCCTGACATATTGAAGCCACCGAATGGTTGGTAGCCTACGATG
Source organism: Lysinibacillus sp. FSL H8-0500 (assembly GCF_038051955.1). Classification (NCBI taxonomy): domain Bacteria; kingdom Bacillati; phylum Bacillota; class Bacilli; order Caryophanales; family Bacillaceae; genus Lysinibacillus; species Lysinibacillus sp. FSL H8-0500. The sequence goes on from NZ_CP150292.1 coordinate 840,035, forward strand.
GCGCCCGTACAGCCACGGTTGAAGTACAGGTTACCCACATGGAATTCTTCACGTGCTTTTTCAAGGTTCATACGGTTTTTCGTAATGACAGCCCCTGTTAAACCATATTCTGTATCGTTGGCAATATCAATCGCATGATCGAAGTCTTTTGCTTTAGCAATCGCCACGACTGGCCCAAAGATTTCTTCCTTCATAATACGAGCTGAAGGATCTACATCTGCAAAGACGGTTGGTTGCACAAAGTAGCCCACTGAATCATCGGCTGTACCACCAGCTACTAGACGACCTTCGCCTTTCCCAATCTCGATATACTCCGTAATTTTGTTAAACGCTGCTTGGTCAATTACCGTCGCCATAAAGTTAGTAAAGTCAGTTGGGTCGCCCACTGTTAAAGTGTTTGTTAATTCAACTACACGCTCCACTACTTGGTCGTAAACATCTTCTACGATTACTACACGAGAACATGCGGAACATTTTTGGCCCGAGAAGCCAAATGCTGATTTTACAATGGATTGTGCAGCTAGCTCTAAATCAGCTTCTTTATCCACAACGATTGTATCCTTACCGCCCATTTCAGCGATGACACGTTTAATCCAAATTTGCCCTTCATTGACAATGGATGCACGTTGGTTAATGCGTAAGCCAACATCACGTGAGCCTGTGAAGCTGATAAAGCGTGTTTTTGGATGATCCACTAAATAGTCGCCCACTTCTGCACCAGAGCCTGGGACAAAGTTCACCACACCTGCTGGAAGACCAGCTTCCTCTAATACTTCGATAAATTTATACGCAACGATTGGTGTTGTCGAAGCTGGTTTTAATAACACGGTGTTGCCTGTTACTAATGCTGCAACGGTTGTACCCGCCATAATCGCAAAGGCAAAGTTCCAAGGAGAAATCACAATACCGATACCTAATGGGATATAGTCGTAACGGTTATATTCCCCTGGACGGCTTTCTACGGGCTGCCCATCTTTAATACGTAGCATTTGACGTGCATAATATTCCATAAAGTCGATCGCTTCTGCTGTATCTGCATCCGCCTCTGCCCATGGTTTGCCCGCTTCCTTTGTTAATAAAGCCGAGAATTCATGTTTACGGCGACGGACAATTGCTGCTGCCTTGAAGAGCACGTCTGCACGAATAGCTGGATCCACCTTTTTCCATGTTTTAAATGCTTGGTCTGCCTCTTGCATCGCTTTTTCAGCTAGCTCCTGGCTCGCTTTTGATACGCGACCTACGACTTCTGTTTTCTTGGCAGGGTTATACGAAACGATTTTATCCTCAGTTGTAATGCGCTCGCCACCAATAATAAGTGGGTAGTCTTGCCCTAAATATCCCTCTACTTTATTTAAAGCCTCTACATAAGCAGTATAGTTCGCCTCTTGTGTAAAATCTGTAAATGGTTCGTGTTTGTATGGAATCATGTCAATTTCCTCCAATAGATAAAAGAGTGCCAAATGATTATGCACTTCTTAAGATTTTGTTAATTATATAATGCAATATTATTTGGCATTAATCAATATAAATTTTTTAAATTTTCTCATCAGCCTTTTAGATTGGTGTTAGAATAAGCTTAGGAGCATACAGGAGGACAAAATGGATAATAGTATACTACTCAGTATTTATAGATATGTTATTGAAAAAGGTGATATGGGCATTTGTGTAGTAGATACAGATGGCAAATTGCTTATATATAATAAAAAAATGCGAGAGCTAGAAGGCGTTAATGAGGATGAATTTGAGGAGAGGCGAGCACTCGAAATTATTGATTTTGAAACAGAGAAAAGTGATATTTATAAAGTTTTAAATTCTGAAACGCCTGTGCTCAATGTAAAAAAAACGTACTGGAATAAAAAAAACCAAGAGGTAACCTACATTAGCAATATTTATCCACTGCATTATGAGGGAGTTTTAGTAGGGGCGGTGGAATTTGCCCGCGATATTACACAGCTTGAATATATGATGTACCAGCCATTAAGAAGATATGGTGCGCCACTAACCTTTGATATTATTTCGGCTGTATCAGCAGTGATGAGGGATGTTATTGAAAAGGCAAAAATTGTAGCACTTAGTAGAATGCCTGTTGTGTTAATAGGGGAGTCTGGTACGGGAATTGATATGATTGCTGAAGGTATTCACCATGATTTAAGTGTAAAAAATGATATGTTTATTGCGTTAATTTGCCGTAGGGATGAGGACACAATTTTAAAGCAGTTTGAAAAATACATTGTTGAAAAAGAAAAAATTACTTTCTTTGCTGAGCGGATCGAATATTTATCCATGGCCGCTCAAGAGAAAATTGTGGAGCTTTTCAACAACCATCCCAATCATCACCATATGCTAATTGCGAGTGTAGGCAAAGACCCTATTGATTTAATTCAAGCGCGAAAGCTATCGAAAAAATTATATCGACTATTTTCGGGTATTACGATTTATGTGCCACCGTTGCGAGAGCGAAAAGAAGATATTATGCCCTTTATTGATGACTATTTTAAACGACATCGTGATAGCTTTGGCTCCTCTATTCAAGGGTTGTCGGAGGAAGTACAAGAAATCTTTTTAGGGTATGACTGGCCAGGAAATTTAAAGGAATTAGAGGTTTTACTAGATGAAATTTCCTCACTTTTAACAAATGAAACAGTAGTTGACTCCCATATGCTACCGGCACATTTTAGATGGAAAATCCAGCATTCCTATGAAAATGGGGCAGAGGAGAAGGCTGATTTATTTATTATTAAAAATCCACACGATATTCGGCCGCTTGATGTCTACATGAAAGAGGTTGAGGAATATTATATTTCCAAGGCATTGGATTTTCATCAGGGTAATATTTCAAAAACAGCGGCTGCATTAGGAATACGACGACAAAGCTTACAGTATCGTGTTAAAAACTATAAGCTCAATAAAAAAAGCGAAAACATTGATTAACGATGTTTTCGCTTTTTTGGTGGATAGCATTATTGAACTGATGGATAGATTACCTAAAGTGGTGGATAGAATCGCTCAATAAGTGGATCGCCTGTAATTTTATTTGCTTTTTTTAGATAGACGGCCGAGAGCAAAGGCTGCAACACCTAAGCCAATTGCTGTATTTGTTTTTTTATTAAACACTTGCTTTGTGACAAGTGCTAGATTTTGAGGGCGCTCTGCTAAACGACGCATAAAGTATCCATACCAATCATTACCAAATGGTAAATATGTACAGAAATTATAGCCTTCGTGTGCAAGATCTAACTGCATATCTTTACGGAAACCATAGAGCATTTGGAATTCAAATTTATCATTGGGAATATTATGCTGTTTTACAAATTGCTTAACATGATTAATAACATTATGGTCATGTGTAGCGATGGATGTAAATTTCCCGTGCAATAAATGATATTCAATTAGTTTTAGATAATTGCGGTCGATATCAGCTTTTGATTGATAAGCTACCTCTTCAGCCTCTTTGTAGGCACCTTTTACAATGCGAAGACGGAAATCTTTGTATTTTTCAATGTTTTCGTCTGATTCAAAGAAATATGCCTGAATAACAGTACCAACATTATCGTACTCTTTGTGTAGCTTATCAAGTAAATCAAATGAGCTATGTAAACGACCATAGTTTTCCATATCAAAGTTTACAAAAATATTGTATTGATGTGCCAGTGCTACAACCTCTTTTAAGTTTTCGTAGCAAAAGTCAATATCAATATCTTGTCCTAGCTGTGAAGGCTTTAGCGAAATATGTGCATCTAATTGTTCATCATGAATTGCTTGAATCACTGCTAAAATATTATTTTTTGCTGCTGTTGCTGCAGATTTCTCAAAGACGAATTCGCCAAGGTTATCAACAGTACAAGAAATGTTTGCACGGTTTAGCTCTTTAATTGTTTGCACAACCTCTGGAATGGATGTGCCTGCTACAACGCTTTGTGCACCCATGCGTAAACCATATTTTTGGGCAGCGCTATTTAATAATTGGTTTTCTGAAAGTGCGATAAAAAAGTCACGTAATGCCATTAAAATGACCTCCAAAGTTGAAAATTTTAAATTCTTGGCGATTATAACACTTTTTTTGAAAAGTAAAACAATAAGATTTTTTTTTTAACATTTTTAGAGGTCCCTCTTAGGGGGCATGAGATAGTGTCTTTATTGGCTTTTCCAAGCTCTAAAAATACTTTAAAAATTTTTATTAAAAAAATTGGAACTTTTCAAAATAGTGATTATGCTTTATTTTAGAATGCGTAGATTTAATTTTTATGGGGAAAAGGAGGATTATATAGTTTATTTGCACTAAAACATTTTTATTAGCTAACAATCATGACTAAACAAGGGGGAAAAAATATGTCAGAAAATGTGTATCAATTACTTGCAATTATTATTTATCTTGTAGCAATGTTAGCCATTGGATGGTATTCATTTGTTAAAACATCGAATTTAACGGATTATATGCTAGGGGGACGTTCGCTGGGTCCTGCTGTAACAGCGCTTAGTGCGGGTGCCGCAGATATGTCTGGCTGGTTATTGATGGGATTACCAGGAGCCATTTATTTATCAGGGATTGTTGAGGCATGGATTGCTATTGGTTTAACAATAGGGGCTTATTTAAACTGGTTATTAGTAGCACCAAGATTACGTGTGTACACACAAGTTTCTAACGATTCAATTACAATTCCAAGTTACCTGGATAACCGTTTGCGTGATCATACAAAGCTGATCAGAATTGCATCAGGTATTATTATTTTAGTATTCTTTACGTTTTATGTATCATCAGGCATGGTAGCTGGCGGTAAGTTTTTTGATAGCTCCTTCGGCTATGATTATCATACAGGTTTATTAATTGTATCAGGTGTAGTTGTAGCCTATACATTATTTGGTGGATTTTTAGCTGTTAGTTATACAGACTTTATTCAGGGTTTAACAATGTTTGTTGCATTGATTGCCGTTCCTGTATTTGGGCTGTTCTTAACAGGTGGACTAGGAGACACGATCGATTCGATTAAAGCCGTTGATCCTGAACATTTAAACTTACTACCATCAACACTTACAGCAGCGGCGTTGATTTCTTCGGTAGCATGGGGCTTAGGCTATTTTGGACAACCACATATTATCGTGCGCTTTATGGCGATTACTTCAGTAAAGGAAACAAAACAGGCTCGACGTATCGGTATTGGCTGGATGATGTTAAGTTTATTTGGTGCTCTTGCAACTGCTTTAGTTGGTGTAGCGTATTTCCAACAAAATGGCGGAGAGCTAAAGGATGCTGAAACAGTCTTTATTGTACTTGGACAAATTTTATTCCATCCCTTCATTGCAGGTATTATGTTAGCTGCTATTTTAGCTGCTGTTATGAGTACGATTTCTTCGCAATTAATCGTAACATCTTCAGCACTTGTAGAGGATATTTACAAAGCTCTATTTAATAAAACTGCAAGTGATAAGCATTATGTGTTTGTTGGGCGTATGGCTGTATTAGTTGTATCAATTATTGCAGGAATTTTAGCATGGAATCCAGATAACTCTGTTTTAAACTTAGTAAGCTTTGCATGGGCAGGCTTCGGTGCAGCATTCGGACCAATAATTTTATTATCATTATATTGGAGAAAATTAACAAACTATGGTGCTATTAGTGGTATGATAACAGGTGCAGTGACTGCATTTATTTGGGGTAAGGTAGAAGCCCTAACTTCAGCATTATATGAAATTGTTCCTGGTTTTATCGTATGTTTACTCGTGGCAGTTGTTGTTAGTCTTATAACATATAAACGAAATCAAGATATTGAAGATGAATTTAATAGTATGGAAAAAATTCTGAAAGAAGAAAGATAGTAGCTGTTATTATTTAAATTATGTTCGATGATTGAGGTGAATAAATATGCTATGGACGCCATTATTTGAAAATGATGTACCATCCCCACTTTTCTGCTCTTAGTGGAGGAAAGGTGAGAACTTCTCTCTGTTAAGGGCTGTCATCAACCTAAATAACAGACGGAGGGAATTTAGATGAAAATTTTTCCATATATTATTGTGTTACTATCTGCAATTCTTTGGGGAACTACTGGTACAACACAAACATTTTTACAAGGAGATATTTCCCCAATTGCTGTTGCTTGTATTCGTTCAGCGATTGGTGGAGGCGCACTGCTAATTATTACATTATCGGCTCGCATGATACACTGGCAAACATGGCCATGGAAATGGAATATACTTGCGGCTATTTCCATTGCACTTTTTCAAGGCTTCTTTTTTTCATCCATACGTTACACAGGTGTCGCTATTGGCACTGTTGTTACGATTGGGAGCGCACCTGTATTTGCGGGTATCCTTGAATGGCTAATTTGGAAGGTAAAGCCGACAAAAACGTGGGTAATTTCAACTACATTTGCTATTGTTGGTTGTATTTTATTGTTTGCAGTTGGTGGTGACACAACAGTAAATAGCCTTGGTATTTTGCTTGCTCTCAGTGGTGGCTGTATGTTTGCATTGTACACAAATGTGAGCAAGCGTTTAACAGAAAAAGCAGCAACATTGCCTGCAGTAGCCATGACATTTTCATTATGTGCAGTATTACTGCTTCCATTTGCATGGCAAGATGGATTTAGCTGGATGGGAATGCCGGAAAATATTTGGTCGATGACGTATATGGGGTTAATGGCAACAAGTTTGGCATATGTGCTATTTTTAGGAGGATTGCGAGCTATTTCATCCTCAGCAGCTGTAACACTTAGCTTAGCGGAACCTTTAACAGCCGCATTACTTGGGGCATTTTTCCTTGGAGAATATTTAGCGTGGACATCATGGCTAGGTGTTGTACTGATTTTTGCAGGGATTCTAGTATTAACAATAGGAACTCGTGTAAGCAGATAACAAGTGTAATGTGCCTTTTGGGGACTGACCTCTTTATCCAAGATAGGGAACAAAAAGCATTATCTAACCAGTTGTCAGTTCTGAACTGGCGACTGGTTATTTAGTTTTGTTTGTATTCAGATAGAGTTATAATAATTTACATAGTCTTGGATAGTTTATTCTACAATGATTGTTCGTAGTACGCTTCAAATTGTTTAAGTAGAATGTTTCAGACTTTCATGTTGAATGAAATAGTGGCATTATCAGCGGGTATACCTTTAAAAGATCTGCTCTTTACGTACAAGTTGTTCCAGTCGTTGGGCTTCTCCATTTTTATATCAACACATCTATGTTTTCGCCTGTATTCACTGTCATATAGTTAATTCATTTACTACCTGTTTGATTGGTATTCCTCAGTGGTCTTCATTTTTATTTTATACAGATAACTCACTCTTGTACTCAGAGAAAAAGCACCTTCTAATTGAAGTTTAGGTTTCTAAACCCGAATTCAATCGAAGATGCTTTTTTATTTGTCTATACTCCTCTATAGCGAGAGAGTTTTTTAACTTGTTATTTTAATATGTTGGTAATAGCCTTTTTGTACTTTACTATGTGCATTTGGATGGATAAATAGCATATACTCTTGGTCTAATGATAAAGGATTTGTGGGTGTTACTATAATGGAATTCCCTGTCACTTTAGCGCTTGCTGACACTTCATTAGCCCCTAATGCTACTAGTTGAATGTGTCCCTTCGCTATTTGTGATGTTAGCAATGAAGGAATTTTTATCGTTAGCTTTTGAGTATTGGTACTATTTTTAACATTTGAGAGCTTTTTATATTTTGGATATTGCTCCTTTAGTGCATCAAAGTGTGCTTGGAAAATCGGAGCTGCTGTTGTTTGAATATTAGGCTTCACACCAACCTCATGAATAGCTTTTTGATCAGGTCCTGTAAATTTACCAACCGTTAGCTTTAAGTAGCTGCCATCCTGTAGCGTATAGAAGCCCTGCATTGCGCCTTTTCCATAAGTTGTTTCACCGTATAAAATCGCCGCTTTTTGATCCTGCAATGAAGCGGCAAGCATTTCAGAAGCACTTGCACTATAACGATTCACTAAAATACGAGTGTTGGCTGGAAACTTTGCATCTTGATGAGCAGCAGGTATGGTATAGGTACCATGCGCCTCCTCTAATAAATAGGCAACCTTAGCTGATGGGAATAAACCTGTAAGTTCCTCAGCTGTTGTGACATAGCCCCCACCATTATTTTGTAAATCGAGAATAAACGAGGTAGCACCACGCTGTTTTAGGTCCAATAGGGCTTTCTTTACAAGCTGTGCGCCATCCTCTGAAAAGGAGGCCATTGCTATATAGCCTACATTTCCAAAAAGTAACTCGGATTGTATATTTGGTAATGCAAATTTTTTACGTGTGATGGTTTTAGTGGATATTGTTTCATCATTATGCTTGAGTGTAATTTTTACTTGAGTATCTTCATTCCCTAGTAGTGAAGAAGAAGCTTCCTGTACAGAAGATCCCGCGATGGATTTTCCATTAATAGCAATAATAATATCTCCAGCTTGTACATCTGCCTCAAAGGCTCCACTGCCTTCAATAACATCTTTAATCAAAATACCATCATTATGCTCTTCGATAACAACACCAATCCCAATTGTTGCTAGGTTAATACTGTTCATATAATCTTCAAACTCTTGCTCTGTAAAATACGTGGAGTAAGGATCAAGCATATCTATGATTTCTGAGATGGATGTGGCACTCTTTAAGTCTCCATCAATGGTTCCGACATAAGTATTTTTAATAACCTCTTTAATTTCCTTAACAAGCTGTTGTTCATGACTAGCAGCATGCGTGGCAGTGATGGGGAGGAGGAAGAAGCTTAGCACAAATACAAACGACCATATTAATTTTTTCAAAGGACACCTCTTTTCTAGAAACTCAACAAAAATTATACTCGCACTAATTCGTCATCCAATAGGTATGGTTATAAATGGATGGGCCCATTTTACAAATTGAGTATCTACTTTTATTATACATGAAGCAGTGAAAATAGTGGAAAATAAATAAAGAGACGGGAACATAACTAAATGGTTTCTTCGAATAATCTCTAAATTAACAAAACATGATAAATCGAAAAACCGAACTATTCCAAAACACTTTATGAGCGTTTCATTGGATAGTTCGATTTTTTTGTTGACTGAAACACTTTTGTCCCAACCACTTTCAGGCTGATCGACTAAGTAAGGTGTTTTTTAGGCAACATTGCAACTTTAAGCTTATGAAGAATAAAGCCAAGGCATGCACCAATAATCGCTGGTAAAAGCCATCCAAGGCTTTGCTCGTATAATGGCAATATCTTTAATAGATTTTCATAAGCTACGAGCTCTATCTTCATCTCCTTTAAGCCATCATATAGACTGACAAAGAAGGTTGGGATAAGAGCTAAAATATAAACTATTTGTCCACCTTTAAAGAGCTGATCTGCTAATGATAGTATCATTAGCACTATTGCTAATGGATAAATAATAAGTAAAACAGGTAAAGAAGCACTAATAATTGTTGAAAGTCCTACATTGGTAATAGCCATACTAAAAATAGTAAAGATGATTAAAAAACTTTTATATGAAATTTTAGGAAATAGCTTATGAAAATATTGTGCATTTGCTGTCAATAAACCAACAGCCGTTGAGATGCAAGCTAGTAAAATAGTAGCAGACAAAATAAGACTTCCGAGACTACCAAAAAGTACTTCAGCTGATTTTGCAATAATATTTCCGCCATTTTCAGATGTTCCAATAGCATCAATACTTGTATTGCCAATTTGACTAAGTGAAATATAGACAAATGATAAGCCCAAAGCCGCAACAACACCTGCAAATATTGTAGTATTCACTTGTTTTTTCTTATCTGTTACCCCCATATTACGCAATGCCTGTAAAATCACGATACCGAAAACAAGTGCAGCTAGTACATCCATTGTTAAATAGCCTTGGACAAAGCCTTCAGCAAACGGAGCAGTGATATACTTGCCTACAGCTTCCCCTGGTTCCCCCATTGGAGAGATAAAGCTTTTTCCTGCTAACAATAAAATAATAAGTAGAAGCACAGGTGTTAAAATTTTGCCTATCCGATCAACTAGCTTGGAAGGATTGAAGGATAAGTAAAGGATTAGAGCAAAAAATATAACGGATGTAATGAGAAGCGGTGCCCAATGAGCAGCGATAGCCTCAGGAAGCAATGGGGCAATGCCGATTTCATAAGATACTGATCCTGTTCGTGGTATGGCAAAGAATGGTCCAATTGCTAAATAGACGATTGATGTAAATATCACACCAAAAGCAGGGCTCACACGATTCGCAAGTAGCTGTAAATCGCCACCTGCTTTGGCCACCGCTACGATCGCCAGCAGTGGTAGACCAACCCCCGTTATGAGAAATCCAATCATCGCTAGCGTAATATTGCCGCCAGCTTGTTGCCCTAATAATGGTGGAAAGATAATATTACCAGCACCCAAAAACAAGGCAAATAGTAGTAGACCTACTGCTAAATTCTCCTTGATGAAATGCAAGATGTTTTTCATAATGTTAAGACTCCTTTAAAATTGAAAAGCTAAAACTTTCAAAAAATTTTAAATACAGATGTGTATGTTATCATAGGGGCGACATTCTTGCAATGAAAAAACTATTGTAATATAGTCGGTTTTTATCGGATTTTATAAGATTACTAAAATGTTTGAAAAATAGTCAGTATTTCCGATTTCCATAAAAGAAATATCTAGTATGATAGACACACAAGAAAATATTTTAGCATGAACGGGGGCATTTTGGGTATGAAAAAAACAAAAAAGTGGAGAATTTTAGTTTTAAGTACAATTGCCACTTCATTTTTAGCAATACAAACAGCAGAAGCAGCAACATACACTGTACAAAAAGGAGATACTCTAACAAAAATCGCTCAAAAGCACCAGGTAACAATTAGCGATATTATGAAGTGGAATAATCTATCGAAGGATACGATTTATGTGGCTCAGAAGCTGGAGGTTCAAAGGCCATCAACAGATACAGGACTAAAACCTTCTAGTCCACCTGCATCTACTAAACCGACAGCTAATGCTCATACAGTCGCAAAAGGAGATACATTATCAAAAATTGCTAAGCACTATAATGTGACAATTAAGGATATTAAAGAGTGGAATAAGCTAGAGAATGACACAATCTATATTGGACAAGTGTTAAAGCTTTCTTTAACTGTAGTGATACCTGATAGAGGTGCTATACATAATGATGGAACTTCGGATACGGGTACACCATCAAAAGTAATTACAAAAGAGCCTACAGTAAGTGGACAATCTATTTATAGCAAAACAATAGAAGTAGCCAATACATTGGTAGGTACACCATACCTATATGGTGGCAATACACCTGTAGGTCTCGATTGTAGTGGCTTTATTTTCTACACTTTTAATCAAGGCGGCTTAAAAATAGGAAGAACAAGCAGCGAAGGGTATTTTAATGGCAGTACAGTACAGGTGAAAAATCCAGTACCTGGAGATTTAGTATTTTTTGAAAACACTTATAAGGAAGGCATTTCTCATATGGGTATTTATCTTGGTGATAATAAGTTTATCCATGCGGGTTCAGATGGTGTTGAAATCTCTGATGTTACGCACACATATTGGGCTTCCAAATTAGTAGCCTATAAACGTTTCGATAGCGTAAAATGATAATAGAGCGATTTCTGCTAAGACAGAAATCGCTTTTTATGTAGAGAAAACCGCATGAATATTTGATATCATGCGGTCGCTTTGTTTTTGATGTTATTGTGTGACACGTGCTGTCCAGCGGGAAAGGTCAGCACCTTTTGGATTCACTAACTCTTTAGGGAAAATAAATGTCCATGGCTTTGTTGAATTTGGTTGGACAGTAAGAACTGGGTCCATTTTAAAAGAACCTTTGGCGATTTGTTTCCCTCTTGCGTCAATAATCTCGAGAGGTAGTTGTTCTAAGTTAATCGCTTTACTATGTCCATTACGAATAAAAATAGAAACATTTAAGCTGCCATTATTTATAAATTTCGCTTGCAAACCTGTAAAGTTTACCTCTGTATCATTTAATTTTGGTAAAGTTTTAACAATTTTAGCAAGCTCTTCTTTTTGCTCTGCTGGTAATTGTTCTTCCCAAGTAGGGTCTAATTCTAATTGATGTTCACGTAAAGATACTAGATTAAATGCCAATTTCCAACCATCTTCAGGCACTTCATCAACTTGAATGGTAGATTTTTCAAACTCAAATACCCAAGGACGAGCACTTTTAGCAGGAATTGTGCCAAGTGCTTTAAAGTCAAATCTCTTAGAAGCTATAAGTTTATCGTCTTTATCCATGATGAAAAGTTCAATTTCACCTAATTCAATGGCTTCAGAAAGGGATGAGCGGAAAAATGCACGGACATGCCATTTTCCAAAACGATCTTCTTCAATACTAATAGAAGATAATGATAATTGATTTGGCTTTAATGGTTCTAGTTCATTTGCAAGGAAATTAAAAATGTATTTTTGCTCTTGGGGTACGTCCCAATCGGGATGGAAAGAAAGCTTTGTCTCTACTTCCTCATCGCTGCTTTGATTCGTTCCATTATTTCCTAGTAAATCCTTTGAATCAATGGTATTTTCCTGCACTACTTTATCTGATTTCTTAAAAAATGAAAATAAGCCCATTATTGTTCCTCCAGTTGTGCTTCAATTGTTTTCATAAAATCGATAACTTCTACAATAATCGAACGACGTAATTCTTGGAAGTTTTTACCGAATAATTCTAAACCTTCACGTTGATAAATACGCATAGGGTCTTCTTGCTGGTAATGGCGAAGTCCAATACCTTCTTTTAAATGGGCCATCGCCTCTAAATGTTTCACCCATCCACTATCTAAATAGCTTAGCATAACTTTGGGAATTACTTCCATCACCTGTTCATTTTGAGCGAATTTGTCCATTTTTGCAGTCAATTCATCTACAGGCGCCTGTAGGGAATCTAAAATCGGTATAACCTTGCCAACCTCTCGATCAATTGTTACAGGACTTAAGAAAAGGCTATTTAAAGTTCTTTCAATTCCTTCGTAATCCCATTCGAACGAAGGAATATCGTCAGGGGCGGCATCACGCACTGCAAAATCTACCGTTTCATAGAGCATTTGTTTCAATTGCTCTAATATATTGTCGCCAGCTAAAATTTGGTCACGTAGACCATAAAGAACCGTCCGTTGATCGTTAATCACATCATCTAATTTTAAGTTGTATTCACGCATGCCATATTGAGAGCCTTCAACAATGCGTTGTGTACGGTTAATAAGTTCTTGTACCTCTTTATTTTGGATGACACCTTGTTCGTCCACAACCATTTTAGCTATGAATTTTTCCACCTCTTCTTTTGCATAGCGGCGGAACATATCATCTTCAATAGAGAGAATAAAGCGGCTCTCACCTACATCTCCCTGACGGCCAGAACGACCACGTAGCTGATTGTCTACACGGCGGCTTTCATGTTTTTCTGTACCGATTACATATAAACCACCAAGCTCAGGAACACCTTCACCAAGCATAATATCTGTACCACGACCCGCCATATTTGTCGCAACAGTAATACGACCTTTTTGACCTGCTTGTGAAATCAACTCAACTTCTTGCTCAACTGTTTTGGCATTTAATAATTGAAATTGTAGGTTTTCCTTTTTCAAATACTCAGCCACTGTTTCAGATTGGAGGATAGATGTTGTACCGATTAAGATAGGTTGCCCTTTTTCATGACGTTTTTTCGCTTCAGCAGTCACATACTTATATTTTGCCTCTTGTGTGCTAAAAATAAGGTCAGGTTGATCGATACGTCGACGTGGACGGTTTGTTGGAATTTGCACAACCTCCATGCCGTATACTTCCATTATTTCTTTTTCCTGTGTTTTCGCTGTACCTGTCATTCCAGAAAGGTGCGGATACATACGGAAATAGTTTTGAATGGTAATTTGCGCCTGTGATTTATTTTCATCTGTAATTGTCACACCTTCTTTTGCTTCAATTGCTTGATGTAGACCATCAGATAGTGAACGCCCTTCTAAGATACGCCCTGTAAACATATCAACAAGCTCAATTTTGTCATCTTTTACAATGTAATCAACATCGCGCTCAAACATCACATGTGCACGAACAGCTTGAATCACATAGTGGAAAAGTGTTTGATGCTCTAAGTCATACAGATTATCAACATTGAAGGCAGCCTCCACCTTTTCAATTCCTTTATCTGTAAGGGAAGTAGCTTTTGTTTCATCATCGAAATCATAATCTTCATCTTTTTTGAAACGTTTAGCTAACATAGCTGCGATGCGATGTAATTCACCATTAGATGGCATTTTACCCGCAATAATTAATGGTGTTTTGGCTTCATCAATTAATACGCTGTCCACTTCATCAATAATGGCAAAATGATAAGGACGTTGTGCTTTATCCGCTAAGCTGTAAGCCATATTATCACGTAAATAGTCGAAGCCAAATTCAGTCCCTACACCGTATGTGATATCAGCATTATAGGCTTCTTTCTTCGCATCTGGTTCCATCATTGGTATATTTAACCCTACAGTTAAACCAAGGAAACGATGAATTTGTCCAACTAATTCAAAGTCACGTTTCGCTAAATAATCATTCACAGTAATAACGTGGACGCCTTTACCTTCTAATGCACGGACATAGGAGGGAAGGGAAGCAACAAGCGTTTTACCTTCACCTGTAGGCATTTCAGCAATATTGCCTTCTGTTAAAACAAGACCACCGATAAGCTGTACATCAAAATGACGCATGCCTAACACACGCTTTGAGGCTTCGCGTACAACAGCAAAAGCATCTGGAATAATAGCTGTAATAGGCTCACCTTGATCTAATTGATCTTTGAAAATAAAAGTCATTTCTCGCAATTCAGCATCTGACTTGTTGACATATTTTTCTTCAAGGTTGTTAATTTGTTCTACTATTTTATAGTAGCGCTTTAATTGACGAGCACTTGTTTGCTCTTTGTTACTTTTGAAAATTGAGAACATGGAATATACGCTCCTTTTAAGTTGTCTAAGTGCTAGACACTTCATTATTCTATCAAATTTTACGAATGGTGACTACAACTGACTATATGGGAATCTATGAGTACTAAAATGTACAAAATATTTGTGAAATCGTGGAAAATTTTTAGAAAAAGTATATTTCAATGCTTGTTCATGCTATAATCAATGTGGATTTCAATGTAGATTACTTTTTTGAGGAGGAGAGACATGCTTCTTTACGTGTCTTTAATAGCAGCATTTATTGCATCCATTTTATTAACTCCAGTAGTGAAGCGTTTAGCATTTAGAATAGGTGCAGTCGATGCGCCAAACTATCGAAAAGTACATGCTCGAATTATGCCGAGACTTGGTGGATTGGCAATTTTCCTTGCGTTTATAATTGGTGTAGCGATTTTATATCCGTTTTTAATGGACATTTTAAGAAATGCTAAAAATGATAGTGATACTTATTTATTGGCAATTATTATTGGTGCATGTATTATTGTTGCCACTGGTGTTGTCGATGATATGCGTGAAATTTCTGCTAAGGCAAAAATGCTGGGACAGCTTGCGGCTGCACTCATTATCGTTTTTGTCGGAGGCATTCAAATTGAAATGGTGAATTTACCGTTTTTAGGTACATTAGATTTTGGTTTACTAAGCATTCCATTAACAATTATTTGGATTGTTGGTATTACAAATGCCATTAATTTAATTGATGGCTTAGATGGTTTAGCGGCAGGGGTTTCAACAATTGCGTTGATTACACTAGCAGTGATGGCGTTTATTATGAGCAATATGTTTGTTTTAGCAATTGCAGCCATTTTAGCTGTAGCATCACTGGGCTTTTTATTTTATAATTTCCATCCAGCGAAAATCTTTATGGGTGATACAGGGGCGTTATTCCTTGGCTTTATGATTTCGGTATTAGCGTTACTTGGTTTTAAAAACGTTACATTCGTTTCATTAATCATTCCAATTATTATTCTTGGTGTACCAATTTCTGATACATTCTTTGCTATCGTTCGTCGTTTACGTATGAAGAAAAAATGGTCTGATCCAGATAAATCACATTTACATCACCGTCTACTGGATATGGGCTTCACACATCGTCAAACAGTACTACTTATTTATGGAATTGCGATGATGTTTGGCTTAGCAGCCATTATTTTCTCAATGGCAAAAGTATGGGGCGCGATTTTACTGGTAGCCGTAATATTGACAGCCATTGAAATCTTTGTTGAGATCATTGGACTCGCAGGTAAGAACTACAAACCGTTATTAAATTTTGTACGGATCTTTAATAAATAAACAATAAAGCAATCATACAACCGTGTGTGATTGCTTTTTTTGTGGTATTTCGATCATTGAATCAGGAGGTCTTATGGGGTTATCGATCAAATCGCAGGGTTTATTGACCCAATCTGGTGCTTTATCCGTCAAATAGAGCAGTCTATCCCTACATAGAGGGTTCGTCATTAATTTCAATAAAAAAAGACCATAGACAATTATTATTTTGTCCATGGTCTTTAAAAATTTACTTATTTGATTTCTGAGGTTTCATCGCTGGCAGCACTGTTTGTGCCTGTTGTGCTATTTGTTAGGCTTGATGAGCTTTCATTGAGTTCAAGATGATTTTTGAAAATTTCCTGTATTTCTCTAACAGAACTTTGCTCTAATTGGTAATAATAAATACCTGTAGATGTATCATCCTGACCATCTAATGTTAATGAGTCGATACGTGGTACACCTTGTGTTAAATACGATAAGAAGGATTTCATTTCTGCGAATGTCATATCTGTCTTCATATTATCACCGAGTGCTTTAATGACATCATCATATTTTGTGATGGATTCAACAGAGGCAGTTTTTTTAATAATGGCTGATAAAATCTCCTGCTGACGTTTACCGCGTTCAATATCACTATCTAGTTTACGTGTTCGTGCAAGAGCAAGAGCCTCACTACCATTTAAATGTTGTAATCCTGATTCTAAATTAATTGTATATTTATCAAATTCATCTAATTCATGCAAAGCATAAGGTACTTCTACTTCAATGCCGCCTAAAGCATCGACAACATCAATAAAGGCATTGAAGTTCATTCGCACATAATAGTCGATGGGAATATCGAATAATTCTTCTACCGTTTCGATAGTCGTAAGTGTTCCACCGAAAGCGTGTGCATGCGTAATTTTATCCTTAAAGCCGACTCCCGGAATATAAACATAAGAATCACGCGGAATACTTAACATCTTCACTGAGTTTGTTTTATTATTTAATGTAGCTAAAATCAGTGCATCAGAACGAGAGTTGTCAGAGCCTTGCTCACGTTTATCACTATCATCAACCCCGACAAATAAAATGGACACATTATCGTGTATAGGCTCTACTTTTGCTTCACGCAGTGGAGGAGCCTCTCGACCTTCTAATACTTCATGAGCTGAGTTTGCAGCGTGTTCGACCTGTTTTGTAAGGTACACCCCATAGGCAACTACACAAATTACCAAACTAGCAGCTAATAGAAGTGTAACTTTTATAATTAGGGAAGCTTTAGAAGATCTTTTTTTACTGATTGACCTTTTTTTCATATTTAATATATTCTCCTCTAAATTAATGGGAATAATAATGCGATGAAGCTAAATTTATCTTTTGTGCAAATACAATTTAAAATTAAAATGTAATTAATGGATACATATGTGGTCAATAAAAATAGCCTAACATAAAAATTATACTATGCATAATTCGATTCGACAATTAAAACTATTTATCTAACAATAAATTCTATAAATTGTGCATTTTCGAAAGTGATGGTTGCTTGGCCATTTGTGATGTCTGTGATCCAATTTCGGAACTGCTCTTCTTCCTCCTTTGACACAGAAACAATAATTTCGACGCCCTCTAAATAACGTATTTCCTCTAGTGTATAAGATGAGCCTCTTATTTCATTTTCAACTTTTCCTAGCCATGTGTAATCAATAGCAACTTTCATAAAATGATGGAGCTTTCGTTCCACAATTTGGGCAGCCATCAAACCCTCTGTTGTTGCTTTTCCATATGCGCGAATTAGACCACCGCCGCCTAGCTTAATACCGCCGAAATATCTTGTGACCACAACAACTGTATCTTTTAGACCCTGCTTTTTTAAAACCTCTAACATAGGGACGCCTGCTGTACCACTAGGTTCCCCATCGTCATTGGCCTTTTGAATATGGTCATGTTCGCCAATAATATAAGCTGAGCAATTATGAGTAGCATTCTGATGCCTTTTTTTGATGCTGTCGATAAAGGCAATTGCATCCTCTTCCGCTTCTGCGCGTTCTATATAAGTGAGGAAGCGAGATTTAGAAATAATAATTTCACTCTCACCATATCCTTTTACGGTTAAATAATTTTCTCTCATTTGTATCAATCTCCTTTTAATTCGAGTTCCATTTTATAATTTTCGTAAAGAAAAAGCATTAAATTTTAGCATGGTGGTGCTATAATAGGTGTAGACTAATTAGGTCTATTCAAATAGTAAGTAATCATTAGACTGGGGAGTATACTATGTTTTCAAATGATACCTTCGATTTAAAGTCACTTGATGACATTTTTGATCGAATGTTAGATACAATTATGAGCTCAAAGGACGATATCTTTATTATAAGTGAACAAAGTCGAAGAAGCTTTGAAGATATGCAAAATGAGTTAGAAATTGTTCGAAAACAAATATCCATCGTAATTGATGAAGGTGATGCTTTAGAAAAAAGTACACAGCTTGCTAAGCAAAGGCTTGTGCTAGTAAGTAAAGCTTTTGATAATTATACCGAAGCACAAGTTAGAGAAGCCTATGAAACGGCGCATGATTTTCAAGTGAAGCTCTCCGTTATTAGAACACAGGAAAAACAGCTACGTGATAAAAGAGATGATTTAGAGAGAAGATTGAGAGGGCTACTCGATACCATTGAACGTGCTGATCATATTGTTAATCAGGTAAATGTCGTTTTGAGTTACTTAACTTCAGAAGATTTAAAAAATGTTAGTTTAGCGCTTGAACAAGCCAAAATGAAGCAAGATTTTGGGATACGTATTATTGCAGCACAGGAGGAAGAGCGCAAGCGTTTATCGAGAGAAATTCATGACGGACCTGCTCAAATGCTGGCAAATGTCCTTATGCGCACGGATTTAATAGATAGAACGTATCGTGAAAAAGGCATTGACAAGGCACTGGCTGAAATTGCAGATTTAAAGAAAACGGTGCGTAATGCGCTATCTGAAGTGCGGCGTATTATTTATGATTTAAGACCAATGGCACTTGATGATTTAGGTATTGTTCCGACATTAAAGAAGTATTTATCGACAGTCACTGAATACAATCCAGGTATCGAAATACACTTCCAATCGAGAAGCACAGAAAAGCGTATACCTTCAAATCATGAGGTGTCAATTTTCCGATTGGTGCAAGAATGTGTGACAAATGCCATGAAACATGGTAAATGTAAAGATATTTGGGTAAAGCTTGAATGGCTAAAGAATGCCGTTAATATTGTTGTAAAAGATGATGGTGTAGGCTTCGACCCACATATAGTAAAAGACCATTCATTTGGTATTTTAGGAATGAAGGAACGTATTGAAATTTTAGGTGGTTCACTCTCTATTACTAGTGAAATAAATCGTGGTACAACCGTTTTATTTAAAATTCCATTAGAAGTAGAGTAAGTAATTGTTGCAGAAATTTAGGGGGTAAAGACACATGACAAAGATTATTATTGTAGACGATCACCAGTTATTCCGTGAAGGAGTAAAACGTATTTTGGATTTTGAAGACACGTTTGATGTAGTAGCGGAAGGTGACGATGGTGCAGACGTAGTTACGTTATATGCTGAAAATGAACCAGATGTTGTATTAATGGACATTAATATGCCAGGTAAAAATGGCGTAGAGGCAACAGCGGAGTTAATTCATGAATTTCCAGATGCAAAAGTAATTATGCTGTCGATTCATGATGATGAAACATATGTGACACATGCACTGAAATCGGGTGCTCTTGGCTATATGCTAAAAGAGATGGATGCAGATGAAATTGTAGAGGCGATTAAAGTAGTTGCCAATGGAGGTTCTTATTTACATCCAAAAGTAACGAAAAATTTAGTGGCAGAATTCCGTCGCCTTTCAGAACATGAAAATAAAGGGAATTTCCACCAAACTGAAATTCGTCGTCCATTCCATTTATTAACAAAACGTGAATGTGAAGTGTTACAGCTATTAACAGACGGCCAATCAAACCGTACAATTGGTGAATCGCTGTTTATCTCTGAAAAGACGGTTAAAAACCATGTATCAAGTATTCTACAAAAAATGAATGTAAATGACCGTACACAAGCTGTTGTGACAGCCATTAAAAATGGTTGGGTTGAAGTGCGCTAATAAGCAAAACTGTTTTAAAAAACTACTTGATGTTGAAGTAGTTTTTAAAACAGTTTTTTTATAGTGACACCATCTACATAAGTAAACGAGCTAGCTATGAGCTGAGCTTTCACAGTATTACAAGTAGACTTTCATGCAAATCATGCAACATTTTATCACTCAAGGCGTCATATGGAAGATGTAGCAGGTAAATGTTGAAAATACACAACAAAATTCCTACGATAGGATTTATATGCTACAATATGCGCGGGAGGGTTTTTGATGTTAAAGAAAAGTTTTCTAGCAGTTTTAATCTTAATGGTATTAACTGCCTGTGGTAATAAAGATGAGAAGATGAGTGATGAAGAACGAGAAAAGGTCATAGATGATGGGACAGTAGGTTTTGAGATGACAGGGGGCAATGTTGAAAAGGCTGACAATGTACCAGATGCAGAAGAAAAAGCGATTTTAGCTTCTTTTGATGAGTATATTACAGCACTCAATGCTGAAGAAATTGACCGATATATGGAAACCATATCGAAGAACCCAAAAGGCTTTAACTACGATGAAGAAAAAGTATACGCAGCAGAAGTATTTGAGCAATTTGATATAAAACGTGAAGTAGAAAATGTCACAATTGCAAAATTTGAACCAGAGAAAGAGGCTCAGGTGTTTGCGAATATGAAAATGCACTCTCTTCAGCTTGAGACAGAAGTGGAGCATGAAAGTGCAGGGCGTCAAGTCACGGTCTTTGTAAAGGAAGATGGTGATTGGAAGGTCACAAGCGTCTTTTATATTGGTGATGATTCACAATCAAGTACAGGCAATTAACCATAGCTATCTTCATTCTTCTGAGTGAAGATAGCTTTTATACATAGAACACGAATGTGCGTTGGAAGAAAACCTACGTCACATTCATTTCTTTTTGTAGAAAATAAATTGTTTTCTTATTTCAATAGAAGACTCCGACTTCAATAGGGGATGAGAAAAATGCATGTTTTCACTCTATTCAATGGCTGACAGGATGATCACTGAATCGAGATAAAGGCTCTAGTGGGTTAAATAGGATTTCCCTCGCGAATTTGAAAAAATCGAGATGAGAGTTAGCCAAAGGATCATTGATTGAAGCAATAATTGCACCGCGTTGAAAATGATTGTAAACTATGAAGAATAGGAGAGTGGACAATTAGATGAGGACGGCAATCGTAACAGATAGTACAGCATATATTACAGCTGAGGAGCGTGCACACTTAAATATTCATATGGTACCATTAAGTGTCAATATTTCAGGTCAATTATTTGCCGAAGAAGTAGATATTACAGCATCTGAATTTTACGAGAAGGTGCGTGGCACAAAAGAGTTTCCAAAAACAACACAGCCTCCAATTGGAGAATTTGTCGCTCTCTTTGAAGAGCTAGCAAAGGATTACGATGAGGTTATTGCTATTCATTTATCAAGCGGCATTAGTGGAACGTATCAAGGGGCCGTACAGGCAGGCGAAATGGTGGAAGGTATTGAGGTTCATGCCTTTGACAGTGAAATATCCTGTGCGGTTCAAGGCTTTTTTGCATTAAAAGCAGCTGAAATGGTGCAACAGGGCTTTTCAGCACAAGATATACTCGCAGCATTAGCGGATATGCAGCAGTATACCCGTGCTTACTTTATTGTAGATGACTTAGCACATTTACAGCGTGGTGGGCGATTATCTTCTGCTGCAGCGCTGATCGGTGGCTTGCTGCAAGTAAAGCCAGTTCTGCATTTTGTTGATAAGGTTATTGTACCTTTTGAAAAAATTCGGACACGTAAAAAGGCATTAAAGCGTGTGGAGGAATTGTTAGCAGCAGATGCAAAGAAGTATGAGGCGATGAATGCCGTTGTTATTCATGCCAATTGTGAAGAGGAAGCCCAGGCATGGTTAGCACAATTAGCAGCCACCTACCCGAATGTAAACTTTACATTGAGCTATTTTGGTCCTGTTATCGGTACTCATTTAGGTGAAGGTGCAATGGGCTTAGGCTGGACAAAAAAATAAATTATAAGTGCGAAGGTCTCTACAGCAAATGTAGAGGCTTTTTTATTTTAGTGCAGCAAATTTTTTGCATTGAAGGCAAAACATCAGATACAGAAGACGCCCACCTCCATAGATGACAAGATGAATGCTTACTATTCAGCAAGTGTCATAGATTTTGAGAAAAATTTTTTTACGCAAGCTCGAAACAATATTATGTCCATGAAAGGAGAAACATTTATGAAATATACAGGTTGGATATTACCACCAGCATTGCGAGATTTTCATGAAGGGCGTATTTGGTTAAAAAATCATTCACCTTTTTTACCCATAGATATTGATAAGGCAATTACACATCAATATTTTCATATACTAGAGGGAATCCAAAAAAATCCATTTAATAAATGTAATCGTTGTCATAATATAGACCCTGAGCTATTTACGATATTTGAATGTGCAAGCTGTCAGCAGCCATGTATCTACTGTCGGCATTGTATTCAAATGGGGCGGGTGAGCAGTTGTACACAGCTAATACTTTGGACTGGACCTACCGCCATAAAAAAACGTAAGCATGTATTAAAATGGACAGGGCAATTTACGGAGCTTCAACAGCAGGCTGCCGATGAAACATTAGCAAGCGTAAAGGCAAAGCGCTCACATCTTATTAGTGCAGTTTGCGGGGCTGGAAAAACCGAGCTACTTTTTCCAACTGTTCATGATGCATTAAAGCGAGCATTACGTGTTTGTATTGCTACGCCACGCACGGATGTTGTATTAGAGCTATACCCTCGTTTTCAACAGGTATTTCCCAAAACGGTGATTCATGCTTTATATGGTGGAGCACCAAAGCAAGATGGCTATGCGCAGCTTGTGCTAGCAACAACACATCAGCTTTATCGGTTTGATCAGGCATTTGATGTGATGATTGTTGATGAAGCAGATGCCTTCCCTTATACATTTGATGAAACATTGCAAAAAGCTGTAGAAAAGGCTAAAAAAGCAGATGCACCTATTGTTTTTGTGACGGCGACCCCTTCCTTAAAACTACAACAGGCTTTTCAACATGAAAGTACTTCATTTATCCCAAAACGTTATCATAATCATCCATTACCAGTTCCTCAATTTGACGCTTTATGGAACTATGAAAAAAGCTTTTTTCGAGGAAAAATCCCAAAAAAGCTAAAACACTGGACGGAACAACGCATTGTTCAAAAGGAACCGTTTTTAATATTTTTCCCAACAGTCGCATTAATGGAGAAGGCGGCATTACTTTTTCAATCCATTAATAAACAAATACTCGCTGTGCATGCAGAAGACCCTGAGCGTAAAGAAAAGGTATTAAAGCTAAGAAATAAGGAAATCCCAGGACTATTAACAACGACTATTTTAGAAAGAGGCATTACGATTCGAAATGTACAGGTAGCAGTTGTTGGTGCAGAATCCCCGATTTTTACTGCCAATGCGCTTATTCAAATTGCAGGACGTGTTGGGCGGAATAAGGATTTTCCTGATGGAGATATACGATTTTTTCATCATGGTATAACGACAAAAATGGATGAAGCACGTGCAAAAATTATTTTTTATAATAAGGAAGGATTTTCGTTATGAATAAAATCGAATCTCGGTGTTTATTATGCTCACAGCCTCTAAAGACCACAATCTCCTGGAAGGCTTTCTTAACAAAACAATTTTCGCCAACTATTTGTGAAAAATGTAGTGCTCGCTTTGTCCCTGCACAATCAACAACAGCACTTTATCAATATAATGAGACAATGAGAGAGTATTTGCATCAATTAAAGTTTTTACAAGATGTCGCTCTTGCAAAGGTATTTCGGCAGGAGCTTTATACCCGATTTAAAAAGGAAAAGGCCATTATTCTACCTATTCCAATGCATCCCATAAAACAGCAGGAACGCACCTTCTCACATACCGAGGAGCTTTTAAAGGCAGCGTATATTCCCTATATTCAGCTACTAGAGAAAACAACAACGGAGACACAAAGCTCAAAAAATCGAGACCAGCGCATACACGCATCTCCACTTTTTCGTTTAAAGGCAGGGGCACAGGTGGAATATAAAGATTACCTACTTTTTGACGATATAAAAACTACAGGAACAACTTTAAAGCATGCTATAGAGGTGTTAATGACAGCAGGAGCTAAAAATGTCCAGTACTTCACATTAATTGATGGCTGAAAATATGAATCGGTTATGTATATAATAGATTATGAGTATATCATTGATAGATTACGATGACTGGTAAGAGGAGGAAAAGAGATGGCAGAGGTTCGCAATTGTCCAAAATGTAATGAATTTTTTAACTATATAGGCTTAAGGGAAGTATGTCATAAGTGTGCGCAATCAGAGGAAGAGCTGTATCAGATTGTTTATCGTTTTTTACGTAAACGTGAGAACCGAGCAGCAACGGTAGAGCGTATTGTGGAAGCAACAGGAGCAGAGCAGGATTTATTATATAAATGGGTGCGTAAAGGACGTTTACAGCCAGCCATGTTTCCTAATTTGGGCTATCCCTGCGATAATTGTGGCCATCTTACGAATAAAGGAAAGCTTTGTACGAAATGTCAGGATGATTTAAAGGCAGATTTACGTACATTTGAAGCGGCAAAGGAATTCCGTGAAAGTGTAGAAGAACGTGATCGTGCAACATATCATTCAGATCGTAAGCGTTAGACAATTAGAGGTGTGTTAATTTTAAACAAAATTAACACACTTTTTTAGATGTGAAAACTTAACATTATGTGAGACAATCCGAAATAATAGGAAGAGAAGACTTTTTGATGGGAGGGTTCAATATGAAAATTACATCTTATGGTATTCATGCGATGGATGCCTATAAAAAACAAGTACGCAATGTTAAATCGGATACAAACAAAGCATCTTTTGCAGATAAAATTGAAATTTCCAAGGCTGCACAGGAGTTGCAAGGGGTATCAACCTATGGCACTGAGCGCGCAGAACGTGTCCAACAATTGAAAGAGGATATCGCTTCAGGTGAATACAAAGTAAACGCTCGCCAAGTAGCAGAGGACATGCTGAAATATTATCGTTTCTAAGGGGGTGTTCATGATATGTCTGTAGAAGCGATATGTTCTACATTAACTATGCTAGAAAGAATGCATAAAAGCTTACTTGAACTAGCCTATAAAAAAACAGAAATTATTAAAGCTGGCGATATCGAAGCACTGGGTCAATTGCTCAAGGACGAGCAGGCACATGTAGCAGCCATCGATAAGTTCGAGCAACAGCGTCAGAAACAAGTAACGGATTACTTTGAGGCAAAGGGAGTTGCTTCAACTGACAATAGAACTGTGGCGGATGTCATCGAGGCCGCTGAACAACAAGCTGATAAAGAAGCATTATCAGCAGTTCGCGATCGTTTATTAGTAATTATTAACGACTTACGAAACCAAAATGACTTAAATCAAAAGCTTGTATTCCAATCACTACAAATTGTTAACCTAACATTAGATTCCTTGAAACCTCGTACAGAGCAAATAAACTACTCTAGTAGTGAGGTACATGGTACAAATAGTGTAGCGAAAAAATCATATTTCGATTCGCAAGCATAAAAAGGGAGGAACAACAATGCGCTCAACATTTATGGGCTTAGAAACAAATAAACGAGGTCTCTTCACACAACAAACGGCTTTATATACAACAGGGCATAATATTTCGAATGCCAATACATTAGGCTATTCTCGTCAACGTGTTAATATGCAAGCAACACCTGGCTTTCCAAGACCAGGTTTGAACCAACCCAATTATCCAGGTCATCTTGGAACAGGTGTAGAAGCAGGCTCGATTCAGCGGATTCGCGATGAATTTATTGATCGACAATATCGACAAGAAACAAATAGGCTAGGTTATTGGGAATCCACGGTGAAGTCTATTTCACAAATGGAAGATGTAATGGATGAGCCTTCTAAATATGGAATTAACCAAGCGTTTACAGATTTTTGGAAATCTATGGAGGATATTACGAAAGATCCACAGTTATCGGCTGCACGTCAAGTGTTAATTGCTAACGGGAGAACCCTTGCAGACTCCTTCAATTATATGGATCAACAATTAAAGAAGATTCAGGGGAACATCGGAAATGAAATCAAGGTTACAACAGACAATGTCAACTCGTTACTTAAACAAATTGCACAGATTAATAAGCAAATTGAAATGGTAGAACCAAGTGGCTATGTGCCGAATGATTTATATGATGTGCGTGATGTATTAGTGGATGAGTTAAATAAACAGTTACCTGTCTCCATTTTACGAGAAAAAACTGGTGGGTTAGCAAAAGATGTAGCAGAAGGCACAATGACGATTACTTATGTACCAACAGATGGCAGTGCACCAATTACTTTAGTGAAGGGCAAAGAATATGCAGCACTTGCTGTGATGGATAGAAATGGTCTCCGAGTTGATGGTGAGGAGGATGACCCAGCAACAGGAAGTTTTGCAGAGTTTCAGGAGTTTCGAGTTTCTGCTATTGGAGACCCACCAGCCGATCCAACAACAGGTTCTTTTACTATTAACTACGCTCAGCTACATAAAGAAGGTGGAGGTTTGCGAGCACTAATAGAGGCATATGGGCATGATACAGGGCAAGGTCTTTATCCAGAAATGCTAGCCAATTTAGATACATTAGCTAATGAATTTATTACCACGTTTAATACGATTCATCGAGCAGGCTTTGGTTTAAATGACACTTTGGGCAATCGGGATTTCTTCAGTGGTACGACAGCTAGAGATTTTAGAGTAGTGATTACGGATCCAGAAGATGTGGCTGTATCTGATACGGCAGGTGAATCTGGTAATAATAAAAATATGCTTGAACTAGCAGCGTTACAATCTAAGGCAAATGCTATTTTAGGTCAAGCGACATTTCAAAACTACTATAGAGGAATAACAGGGAACTTAGCTGTCAGAGGGAAAGAGGCAGATACTAATGTGAAAAATTCACAGGCACTACACTTACAAATCGCAAATAATCGTGCTTCGATGAGTTCGGTTCATTTGGATGAAGAGATGACCAATATGATTACATTTCAACAAGCCTACAACGCCAATGCACGTATGATTACAGTCGTAGATGAAACATTAGATAGAATTATCAATGGAATGGGACGAGTAGGACTATAATCGTTATTTAAAAGGAGAGTTAATAATGCGTGTTACACAATCTATGCTATCTAGTAATATGTTAAGGAATTTAAATAATAGTTATGGGAAAATGTCAAACTATCAAGATATGTTGACCTCTGGTAGAAAATTTACCAAACCATCTGAGGATCCTGTTGCAGCAGTGATGGGGATGGGGTACCGTGTGGATCTTGGTAAAACTGAACAATACCAACGTAATTTAAGTACAGCAAATTCATGGTTGGATTCAACAGACGAAGCACTTGATCAAGCGAGTTCGGCATTAAAGCGTGTCAAGGAGCTGATTGTACAGGCAGCAAACGATACAAATGGGACTGAACGTCAAAAAATTAATGCAGAAATGAAACAAATTAAAGAGCATCTACGCGATATTAGCAATACGCAAGTTGCTGGGAATTATATTTTTTCAGGTACACATGTAAACGAGCCGCTCTATACGGATAAAATAGGTCCACAAAATCCAGCTGTTACAACACTTGGCAAAGAGAAAACGGTTGAGATTGATGTGTTTGATGGAATTAGAATGTCCATTAATACACCAGGAGCTGAGTTGTTTGGTGAACTAGATGACTTTATGGCCCATGTAACAACCATTTTAGACGATGATACTAAAACCAGTGATGAGATCAGTGAAGCGCTTGGCTTACAAGTTATAGATGGTGCTGGTACAACAATCCCAGCACTAGATAGCGTTCATGAAAAGACATTGAAAATGCAAGCAGATGTTGGAGCACGTCAAAATCGTGTCGAGCTGATGGAAAATCGACTAGGAATAGGTGAAGGAAATATCATAAAGCAAATGTCCCTAAATGAAGATACGGAATATCCCGCAACGATTACCAATATGGTAACACAAAGTTCCATTCACCAAGCCGCTCTATCAGTAGGAGCAAAAATTATTCAGCAAACCTTAGTAGATTTTATAAGATAAAATCTACTAAGGTTCTGCCTCGAAAGCGAAGCGGCAGAGGCAAACGTTTTTGTATTTGAAGTAGATTTTATAATATAGAATCTGCTAAGGTTCTATCCTGAAGGCAAAGTGGAAGGGGAAAAATAGTAACCTATTATCAAAAAGTATTTGACTAATCGATTTAGATATTTTTTGGAAAGGTGAGATGCATATGAAATTACCGCAAATTCAAATTCGTACAACGGATATTCAGATGAATTGGCAAAAACAGGCCCCTGTCCAGCATATTCAGCAGCCACAAGCTAAACTAACAATTTCTCAGCCTGCTGCAACACTTGAAATGCATACAACACCGGGCAAATTGACAATTGATTCCTCAGATGCTAGAAGAGATTTAGGCTACTTTCCAACTGGTGAAATGATAAAGCGCTATGCACAAGAGGGAAAGCAAGAGGCTATGAGGGGTCTTGCGCGTCGTGCTCAAGAAGGGCGACAAATGATGGAGAGTGCTGGTAAAGGACAAAAAGATGCTGTGATCCAACAGATTGCTAAACAAAACCATGGTCCAAAAAGAGAAGGACCATATAATATTAAATTTGTCCCTTCTGTCGGTTCGGTGAAAACTAACTATCAACCTAGCAAACTAGACATCAATATTACACGTAATAAACCACAAATTAATGTACAAGTAAACAAAGCAATACATGATTACACACCTGGTAAAATAATGGGAACAATGGTGCAAAGACCGCGTGTCGATATTGATGTTCTCAGTTAACAAGCGGATAAAATAAACAGAAGAAGGGTTCAAAAATAGATGAAAATTAATACAAAATTTTTAGGTGAGATAGAAATTGCAGAGCAAGATATTTTAACATTCGAACATGGTTTAATGGGATTAGAAGAATATACAAAGTTTGCTTTATTACCACTCGACGTCGATTTACCATTAGTTCTTTTGCAAGCAACAGAATGTGCGGAAATCAGTTTTATCCTTGCGTTTCCATATGCTTTTAAGCCAGACTATAACTTTGATTTAAGCAATGACGATAAAGAACAGTTGCAAATTGAAAAAGAAGAAGATGTAATGACCTATGTGATTATTACATTAAAAGAACCATTCCAAGAATCAACATTGAACCTACTAGCACCAATAGTGATGAATAGTAACAAAAAGCTAGGTAAACAAATTGTGTTACATGACAAAGATTACCCGTTACGTTATCCAATTCCAACACTAAAGGAAAGTATGAAATAATGTTAGTTTTATCTAGGAAAAAAAATGAGTCCATTATGATTGGTGAACAAATTGAAGTGAAAATACTAGCAATCGAAGGCGAGCAAATTAAGATAGGCATTGTCGCACCAAAAGCAGTAACAATTCATCGGACAGAAGTATTTCAAGCGATTCAAGGTCAAAATAAAGAAGCACTTGCGATGACGACAGATGTATTAGAACAGTTGAAAAAGCATAAATAGAATACAAAAGGAGATACTTAGGCAAATTTGTCTAGGTATCTCCTTTTATGTTGAAGATCAAAGTTGTGTTACTTAATTTGAGAGTAATTTATAGTCTTGAATCTGTTTTACTAATAGGCAGGGTTTCTTTCAAATTTTATAGGTCCTTTCTTCAAATTTTTTAATCGCTCGATTAAATATTTGTTGTAAATCATTGGTTGTCTGTTCAAAAAAATGATTTGTGGTAATACGATTTTGCATATCATTGGCTTTTTGTTCGTAGTATTCCCTATTGCTTTTGAGTGTCAATATTTCTTGTGAGAATAATGTTAATTCTATACAATTCTCTTCCCCGGTGTATAGGCTAACAGCAGCAGTAGGATCAGTTGTAATAATGGGTAACTTGGCCCACATAGCTAGTGCTCCACTAATTCCTTCACCAAATCTAGGTGGATTTACATAAATATCACAAATATGATATAAGTCAAATAAATGTTCTTCATATTCTATAAATAGTATTCTCTTTTCATCTACATATTTTTGATAAGAATTATTTATTATCGAATGATATTGTGTACCTACAATCAACCATTTGCTGTCCATATCTGTATCTAAGACTTTTATTAGTTGCTCAACAAATGCTTTTGTGATTTCGGCTTCTAACTTAGTGCCAACTGTGATCATCACAAAATCCGAATCAGTCAATCCATACATTATTCGGTTTTTGATAACAGCTTTTTGAGGTTGCTCTATTTTGGTTGTATGGGATATATATTCTTGATCAGCAATATTGGTTTCATCATAAAATTGCTGTATTTGACTTTCCGGATAACCACTCGTGAATACATCAACAAATTGACAAGCTTCTTCTCCACTGATCGACTGACTTACGATAGGGAAATACGGATACAATAAATCGGTTACTACATTATAAGATGACCCTATCTTATAAATAATAGAAGGTTGGAAGTCAACAATTGCTTGTACATCTTGTTGTATCCGTTGTGTTCTTTCCAATGTACAATTGGAGTAATAGACATCTATTTCTGTATGTAAATGGGGGCGATGATATAATTGTTGTGTACTAGAACTTTTTATTGTATAGGCCATTAGCCACCCTAACTCGTTTGGTGAATAGGTAAATAAATCCTCAACGAAAATTTTTATATCTGCTTTTGGATAATGCATTTTCAATTCATTTACATATTGAACTGCCAACTTAGTTGGACCATGTTCAATAGATAGAAACTGCCCTACAACAACCGCTATTCGATATGGTACTCGTTTTTGTTCTTTAGGAAGTGTTATTTCCTTTCTCCAAAATTGATTAATTTTTCCCATTAGTAGTAATTGATCAGCTATCATCCCATCATAGGTAGGTTGATTGTGGGCTGTTTTATAGAACAAACTATTTGTGATGAGTGCATGAACTTGACTTGGATGTAAGCGGTCAAAATGTTTCTTTAAAAATGTATACTGCCTTTTTAACACAGACTGGTCTCTAAGTAACATACAAAATGTGTTATAATTTGCAAATGATACAAGTGGAAGCTCAGCTATGTCCAGATATGCTAGTATATAACGGAGAACCTCATCTGCTTTCCCCTTTGTTTTGGCATGTTCGAACAAAGTGAATAAAAAGCTTCTTTTTGTAAAGTCACTTTCTGATGTTGACATAATAGCGTGTATGAACTGGTACATTCCAAAGGCTGTTTGGATATAAAAAATCTTGTCTTGTGCATCGGATTTTTTCAATGGAATCAATTTTTTATTTGCTAACGAAAAATGTGTTTCAACAAAATTGCCTTTACTAACAAACTGTAGATTATGTCTCAACTTTTTCTTTTCCACCAGCCTGAAATCCTCTATAGGAGAAATATCATTTAATAGACGTTGGTTAAATAAAAACGTTAAGTAACGATTGTCCACTTGATGCTGCTGATGCATATACACCTTGTGTAATCGTAAGTTGGTGCTATCTGCTTGCAGTATATCTAGCATAAAATCGACATTATTTTGGCTATCCATTGTTAAGAAATTTTTTTGCGCATTTGTTAATAATTCACTGTTTTTCGCCACAATAATGACGCCATCTAATAGCTCTGAATAAAATTTAGCACCAAAATGACCCAAATCCACTACGTTCGTTTGTAAAATAATCCTTGTCTTCGCAATTTCTCTAGCAGGTAGTATATCCTTTATAATTGCTTCCACAATATCTGGAAACATATCTCGGGCTGCAAATTGATAGTTAAACACTTCAAATTTTATCGGTAACGTATTTGTAAAATATTCGAAATCTTCAACAGTTAAACTTTCCGAAAAAAGATTAATTAAAATTTTCCTCATATTGTTGAACATCCTCTCTTTTTAATCATTTTTCGCTAAATTATTAACATTTTATTTTTAATCTGTTACAAATCAGCAATGATATCTTTATAAACATTTTATCAAAAAAAAAAAGAATTGGAATTACTAATCGTCACATTAACAATAATCCATCATGATAGATAAAACTGAATTAATTAACTGTCTTCGTTATTAATTCAAATGGCTAGCAGTCAAAGTAGAAAATTCAGTAAAGATTTAACCAGCGCTAGTAAATCCAAAAAAATAAAAAAATAAAAAAAACTATTAAACTTTTTTAAAACATTACGATATAGTAAATGTAGGGTACAGGGGTTATAAAAATAATGTCTGTTCCTATAAACCACATGGACGTGGAATAAAAAACATTCAAGGAGGAATTCCAAATGAGAATTCAAAATAACATTGCAGCGTTTAATGCACATCGTAACTTGGCAAACAATACAACAAATACGAGTAAACACCTTGAGAAATTATCTTCAGGTTTCCGTATTAACCGTGCTGGCGATGATGCAGCAGGTCTAGCAATCTCTGAAAAAATGCGTGGGCAAATTCGTGGTCTACAAATGGCATCTAAAAATGCACAAGATGGTATTTCATTAATTAAAACAGCTGAGGGTGCATTAGAAGAAACACATGCAATATTACAACGTATGCGTGAGCTAGCTGTTCAAGCATCTACACAAACAAATGAACGTGGAAATGTTGCTGGTAATGCTGCTTCAGCAGCAGCGCTTCAGGCTTCAGCAGCTGTTCTTCGAGGTTCATCAGCTACGCTAAGTGCTTCAGCAGCTGTTCTTCGAGAGTCTGCAACTAAACTTCAAGCTTCAGCAGATGCTCTTACAAGTTCAGCAGCTAGGCTTCAGGCTTCAGCAGATCTTCTTCAGGCAGCTGGTAGACTTGCTTCAGCAGCTAGTAAGGCAGCTTCAGCAGCTGGTAAGGCAGCTTCAGCAGCTGGTAAGGCAGGTTCAGCAGCTGGTAAGACTGCCTCAGCAACTAATAAGGCAGCCTCAGCAGCTACTAAGGCTAACTCAGCATCTGTTAAGAATGCATCGGCTACATTAAAAGCTGGTAAGGGTGAGGGTAATACAGATGCGGCTTCAAACAAAGATATAGGGAAAATTCAAGAAGAACTGACTGCTCTTCGAAGTGAAGTAGATCGTATTTCAGAGCAAACTGAATTTAATAATATGAAATTATTAGATGGTACGTACCAAGCTAAAAAACTCCATATTGGTGCGAACCAAGGGCAAAATATTGAAATAAATATTGCTAACATGGATCTTAAAGGACTTAATTTGACAGATGATCAAGGGAACAACTTGATGGAAATTACTTCCCGAGCAGAAGCAGACGCTTCCATTAAAAAGATTGACGATGCCATCACAAAAGTATCCACAGAGCGCTCACGCTTAGGGGCTGTACAAAATCGTTTGGAACATACTGTTAAAAACTTAGGCACATCCGCTGAAAACTTATCTGATGCTGAGTCTCGTATCCGTGATGCTGATATGGCTAAGGAGATGATGGGCTTCACTAAGAACAATATCTTAATGCAAGCGGCTCAGTCGATGTTAGCTCAAGCCAACCAACAACCACAAGGTGTGCTTCAATTACTTCAATAAGCATCCATAGAAAAAGTCTTCTCTTTGAAGGCTTTTTCTTTATATTCACAAAACATAACCGATACATATAGAGAGGTGAACAATATGGAGCAAGAACAACCTACAATTGAATATATAGAAACAAAAACAGGGTTACCGACAGTAGTTTTAGGTGGCTATTTGTTACATAGTAAATATGACCCCGAAAAAGAAGCAGCCAAAATTGCTGAAAAAGAAGTAGAGCCTGGGTATGTCCACGTGCTATTTGGGTATGGCTGTGGTTATCTGGCAAAAGCCTTGCAAAACAAACTGCAGGATGATCCATTGCTTGTCTATGAGCCTACAAACAGTGGTATCAAACTAGACACAAGCACAGAAGATATCATGGTTTTAACAGATAAAAAAGTGTTACAACAACAAGTGAGAGCTTATCATGGAGAGTATGACACCAATATTAAATTAATTAGTTCACCTAATTACAATAAATTATTTCCGCTGGAGCATCGTAGTGTGAATCTTATCGTGAAAGAAAGTTATTTAGCAGACCAGACAAGGAGAAATACCATCAAATTTTTTAGTGATATTTGGCAGCAAAATGTCCGCAACAACCTCCTTTATTTAGATGGGGCAGGAAGTGTTAGGGATTTGTATAAACGCTATACCCAGCCTGTTATTGTCGCTTCGGGAGGTCCATCGCTTACAAAGCAGTTACCTTTATTGAAAAAGATAGCCCATAAAGTGGTGATTATTGCAGCGGGTTCTACGATTAAATCCTTGCTTGCGGCAGATATTGAACCAGATTATGTGGTCACAATAGATGGAGCGGTCATTAATTATGACCTTCATTTTAAAAATCTTGAAGTAGGGAAAACAAAGTTAATCACAGCATTAAGTAGTCACTATAAAATAACAGAAAAATATCAAAATAATCTGTATTTTTATGGAATGGGTATAGAGGATACTATTTTGGACTATTGTGAAGAAAAGCTAGGTATAAAAATACCCATTATGCTTAATGGTGGAAGTTGCGCCCATACAGCATTACATATCGCTACATTTATTTCCAATGGACCTGTAGCATTGATTGGGCAAGATTTAGCTTATACGAATAATCAATCCCATGCCACGAATAATGCGGGCTATTTGGCTATAGATGAGAACTGGTTAAAAAATAATCATGCTTTTGAGGTAGAAGGGTATGATGGTGGCAAAGTTTATACGGATTTGATCTTTAATTCAATGCGTCAACAGTTTGAGGATATTTATGAAGTGTTAAAAGAAAACTGTATGATTTATAATTGTACAGAAGGTGGAATTAAAATTGGTGAGATGCCTCAAAAATCATTTCAAGCCTTTTATCAAGAATTTGTGGAGTCTCTACCAGTAAGAGAGCAGCAGGAGGTTAACTACAAGAAACAAACTGTAACGTTATCCCAATTACAAACATTTTTCAAAGATGAATTGGCTGTATACCGTCAATTAGAACAACAATTACAAAAGGCACTAGATGTGTTAAGAGAAAAGAAGTCAACCGTTAAATTTACAAAACCTGTTCTTAAAAAATTAGACAAGATTGACAAAAAACTAATTAGATTGTACGATCAAGTGTTACTTGATAGTGTTATTTATCTTATTATTATAGAAGTACGCAAAGATTATAAAAAAGGAAAAGATGAAACTCAGCAACAGATTTATGAGCGTGTCTATAACCAAAGTAAAGCTTTGTATGAAAAATTGTTAGATGTTTTCCAAAAAGCTAGACACTATACACAAGATGTTTTATCCAAAATTGAAGAAAGAGGTGCTCAGAAATGACGGATTTACACGAAGTTATAGTAAGTTATAATGAATATATCAATAATGTACCAAACGGAGCTAGTTATATCGCTGAACAGTTAACAAAAGGGAACAAAGAGCCAGCGTTAGTAGCGATTCAGGATTTTTCAGAAGGTATGCTGTGGCTAATTGAGGTTCAGCCATTATTGCAGGAATATGGCATGAAGGTTGAATTACCTATCCATCAAATTCAAGATTTTTTAGTAGAAATTAATGAAGGATTAGCTAAACAAGATTGGGTGTTAGTGACAGATTTATTCGAATATGAAATTTCACCCTTTTTTGCAGAAAAAGTACAAGGACTATACCAGTAAGTAAGGAGACTTTGATGAGTAAAGTATTAGTAACAGGTGCAGATGGTTTTATTGGCTCTCATTTAACAGAAGAATTAGTACGTCAAGGCTATAATGTACGTGCATTTGTCTATTATAACTCCTTTAATTCGTGGGGATGGCTTGACCAATCTCCACAAGAAATTAAAGCACAATTGGATGTTTTTTCAGGTGATCTTCGTGATCCCTATGGTGTGAAGGAAGCGATGAAGGGCTGTACACATGTTTTAAATTTAGCAGCTCTTATTGCGATTCCCTATTCTTATCACTCACCAGCAACTTATGTAGATACGAATATTACAGGAACCTTGAATATTGTCCAAGCAGCTAAAGAATTGGGTGTAGAGAAAATCGTACATACATCAACAAGTGAAGTATATGGTACCGCCTTATATGTACCGATTGATGAAGAACATCCCTTGCAAGGACAGTCACCATATTCTGCTTCTAAAATAGGCGCAGATCAGATGGCATTGTCATTTTATCGTTCGTTTGATACACCAGTGTCTATTATTCGTCCATTTAATACGTATGGACCAAGGCAATCGGCACGAGCAGTTATTCCAACGATTATTAGTCAATTGGCAAGTGGTCAAACAACAATTAAGCTCGGTGCAATTAGTCCAACTCGCGATTTTAACTATGTAAAGGATACAGTACAAGGTTTTATTTCCGTGATGAATGCAGAAAAATCAATTGGTGAAGTGATTAATATTGGCTCTAACTATGAAGTTTCCATTGGTGAAACAGCAGAAATGATTGCGGATATTATGGGTGTCAATTTAACTATCGAAACAGATGAGCAGCGTCTTCGCCCAGAAAAAAGCGAAGTAGAACGTCTATGGGCAGAAAATAAGAAGGCAAAAGAATTACTTGGCTGGCAACCCCAGTATGGTGGGAAAGAAGGCTTGCGTAAAGGCTTAGAAGAAACAATTGAATGGTTTACAAATCCCAAAAATTTAGCTCAATATAAGGCAGATGTTTATAATATATGAATCAACAATGGATAGATTTTGCTAAAAGTATAAAAAAACTATATGGTAAAGATTTTGTAGCCTTACATGAGCCAACATTTAATGAAAAAGAAATTGAATATGTGACAGATTGTGTAAAAACAGGATGGGTATCATCTGTCGGCTCATATGTGACACGTTTTGAGGAGGATTTGGCGAAATTTGTTGGTGTGAAGCGTGCTGTTGCGGTTGTTAATGGCACAGCAGCTTTACATATTGCCTTGAAAATAGTAGGCGTAGAAGCAAATGATGAAGTATTAATGCCTTCATTAACTTTTATTGCGACAGCGAATGCAGTGAGTTACTTACAAGCAGTGCCGCACTTTGTCGATGTGAATGAAGAGACACTTGGTGTAGACCCTGTGAAGCTTGAGGAATACTTAGCACAAATTGGGGAGGTGCGCAGTGGTGAGCTCTTTAATAAACAGACGAACCGTCGTATAAAAGCACTTGTGCCAATGCATACGTTCGGCCATCCTTGTATGATGGATGATCTCGTGGCTATTTGTGAGAAATACAACATTGTCCTCGTAGAAGATGCGGCAGAGTCTCTCGGAAGCTATTATAAAGCGAATCATACAGGGACATTTGGTAAAGTAAGTGCGATAAGTTTTAATGGCAATAAAATTATAACAACAGGTGGCGGCGGTGCAATCTTGACAGATGATGATGAGCTAGCTAATTATATCAAGCATATAACAACAACTGCTAAAGTGCCGCATCAGTGGGATTTTGTTCATGATGAAATCGGCTATAACTATCGTATGCCAAATATTAATGCAGCGCTTGGCTGTGCACAATTAGAAAAGCTACCGATATTTGCCGAGCAAAAGCGTACGCTAACAGATTTTTATGATAAACTTGTCGCAAATTTAGATGGCGTGCACTTAATGAAGGAGCCAGCTCATACATCAAGTAATTATTGGTTACAGACGTTAATACTTGATGAAACGTATAAGCGTGATGAAGTTTTGCAACTATTAAATGAAGAAGGTGTTATGAGTCGGCCTATTTGGACACCGATGTATGAGTTGGTAATGTATAAAGATTGTCCGAGGATGGATTTGTCAACAACTGAATATTTAAAACTGAAAATAATTAATATACCAAGCACACCCTTTAAAGGTTCGAAATAATCAAAAGGTTTTATACACTTACTAAATTACGCGATTAGGAGATTAAAGTATGAATGAAATTGAAGAAAAAGAGCAATTAGCTTTATGGGCTGAGGAAAGAAAAAAACATGACTTAAAGTATCCAGATGAAAATGTAATTCGATTTTTAAAGAAAAACTTTAAGACAGGTAAAGATAAAAAAATACTAGATTTTGGTTGTGGAAGTGGGAGACATACCCTTATAATGGCTGAAATGGAATTTATGATTTATGCCATGGATTACAATAAGGTTTGTTTAGAACTAACAAAAGATAAACTAGGTAAGGTTAATTATAAAGATGTAGAATATATTTTAAATAAAAGATTAGAAATCAATCTTCCTGATAGGTCTGTGGACTGTATTGTTGCATGGGGAGCATTATTTTTCTTTAATAAAGTAGAACGAGAGCTATTTTGTAAAGAAATGAATAGAGTATTAAAGCCTGGTGGATTAATTTTAGCAGATTATAGAACGCTGGATGACCATTTGTACAATAGAGGTACAAAAATAGAAGAAAACTTATTTAAGCTAGATGATAGTTCAGCAGGGAGCCTAAAAGATTTGATTTATTGGTTTTGCAATAAAGAAGAGCTTATTGCGTTATATGAACACGAAGGATTTGATATTATTAATATAGAGAAGAAAGAACTGATTGTTAATAATATGACGATTAAAAATTCTCATTTTCACATATGGGTTAGAAAAGGAGAAAAAGAGATTTGAATAATTTGATGGAGTGGGATAAGTTTGAAAAAATTTATCGAATATACAAAAAAAAATATGATATTCGCTTTTGTAAAGTAACAGATTATGATAACTTGATTTATTTCATCGATAATTATTGGCAAAAAGGACACATATTTACCAAATCTAAGAGGTTATTTGATTGGCAACATTTCGATAAAAAAAAAGAGCGTTATAACTTTGTAATTGCTGTTGATAAGGTTTCTAATGAGATTCATGGTGTTATAGGATTTATAATGTCAAGTATATATGATGAAAATATTGAAAAGCCTATTAGATGGGGAACTATATGGAAAGTACGAGATGATGTAGGGGTAAAGGGACTAGGCCTTGCATTAAAATATTACTTTGAAGTTAATGCCCCAGCAAAATATGTAGGCGGACTAGGTTTGTCTAATTATTCAAAAGTAATAAATAATAAATTAGGTGAGCAGGTAGGGAAAATGAACCTTTATTATATTTTGAATACCGAAATTGAGCGTTTTGTATTAATAGATAATGTTAATAAGGAAAATAAAGTGCCTCAAAATATAGTATGTAAAAACAAATCTTTAAAAGAAATAAAGCCTGAAATATTTATTGCAAATTCTCAAAAATATTATAGCCATATTCCAGAGTTCAAATCACCTTTATATTATATGAATAGATATGCAAAGCATCCTATATATAATTATAAATTTATTGAAATTAATAATGAACATAATGACGCTATCGCATGTTTAATAGTTAGAAAATGTGAGGCCAACGATTCATGTGGATTATTTGTAGTAGATTATATTGGAAATGGTTTGGAATTGGATGGATTATATAATGAATTCCAGTTTTTATTGCAAAAATATAATGCTGAATTTATCAGCTTTTATGAATATGGTTTAAATAGCGAAGGTATTGTTGCTGGAGGATTCACAAATTCTAATAGTAATGAAATTGTAATACCTTTATACTTTGAGCCGTTCGTTAAAAAGCATATCGACCTAGACTATCATTTTTATACAAAAGAAGACAATGTGAATATAGTGATATTTAAAGGTGATGCGGATCAGGATAGACCGAATAAATTATTAAAGGAATAAGATAAAATGAACGTTTTAAATTATTTTGAAAACACTGTAAGCAAATATCCTAATAAAATTGCTCTTGTTGATAATGAAAATGAATATACTTACTCTCAAGTAATGGATAAAGCAAAAAAAATAGCAACGGTTATTAAATATCAAAATAAAAAGCCTATTCTAATAATATGCAATAGAGAAGTATCTTCAATAATCTCTTTTTGGGGCACGATATATAGTGGGAATTTTTACGTACCATTAGATGAAAACATTCCATTAAAAAGATTAAAGGCAATTGTTGAAAATACTAATCCAAATACAATGATCTTAATGAAGAATAATGCTACAATTGAGGAATATTGCTTAGCAAAAAATATTCAAATTATTTTTTGGGATAAAAATTTAGATAATATTGAAATAGACGATACATTTATTAATAATATAAAAGAAACTATGTTAGATATAGACCCTTTATACATGGTTTATACATCAGGAAGTACAGGTACTCCTAAAGGTGTAATAAAGAGTCAAGGATCGATGATAAATTTCTTTCAGTCATTTCAACAAACATTTTCATTAAATCAAGACGATATTTTTGGGAATCAAGCTTCTTTCGATTTTGATGTTGCAGCTAAAGATATTTTTCTTTCAGTATTTTTGGGAGCTAAGTTAGTCATAATACCCAAAAAATGCTTTTTAATGCCGATTGAACTAATTAAGTTCTTAAACAAATTTGAGATTACGATACTTATTTGGGCAGCAGCAGCAATCCGTTTTGTAGCAAATAGTAAAGTTTTATTTAAAAAGAAGCCAGAATATCTAAGAAAGGTCTTCTTTTCTGGAGAGGTTATACAAATTAAAGAATTGCAGCAATGGATTACAAACTTAGATGGAATAGAGTTTGTTAATTTATATGCACCAACAGAAGTAACCGGAAATTGCATGTATTTTAGCATAAAGGAACTTGATGATAGATATTCTAAATTGCCTTTAGGAAGAACATTTTCCAATATCGATGTAATGATTCTTAATGAAAATAATTTACCTATTTGTGAAAATGAACATGGTGAAATATATATTAGAGGATCATTCTTAGCGAAGGGTTATTATAATGATTTTGAAAAAACGATTGAAAATTTCGTTCAAAATCCATTGCATAATAATTACCCCGACATAGTCTATAAAACAGGTGATATAGCAACTGCTTTAAATGGTGAATATTACTATGTAGGTCGTGCAGATAATCAAATAAAACATATGGGCTATCGAATTGAATTGGAAGAAATTGAACAAATGGTTTACACTGGATTTGATAAAATTCAAAGATGTTGTGCCCTATACGATAAAGATAAAAATATAATTGTATTAGTGATTCAAAAGTTTAGTGAAGAAGAAATAAATGTAAGAGATATTCTTTCAACAACTTTACCGAAGTATATGCTGCCTTCAAAATATTTATGGATTGAAAAAATTCCTGAAAATTCTAGAGGGAAATTAGATAGAATAGCTACTTTAAATTATTATAAAGGTTATGGAGAAATATGATGGATAATAATATATATGAAAAAATTTTAAATATTTTACAGGAAATAAGACCTGATATAAATTTCACTTCATCTGAAGGGTTAATATCTAATGAGATTTTAGATTCTTTTGATGTAATTACAATAATTTCATTAATAATGGAAGAGTTCTTAATTAAAATAGATGTTGATGACATTACACCGGAATATTTTGATTCTGTAACCAATATTGTTACATTAGTACAAAAAAACATAAATCATGGTTAAATGAGTTAATTTCATAATTCTAACCCCTTGTCTCCCAAGGGTTTCAAGACAATAAAAAACGGGCACCTCCCCATTTTGGTATAATTTAAGTGACCAAACCAAAATCAACCAAGAGGTGAATGCCCTATGACGATTGTAAAACAAATGAGCCTTTTTGACATCCATGAATTATTGAAAATGGAAAGTTCTCGTCGTTTTGATGCGATTTTAGCCACTTTCGATGTGCAGCCGATCTTTCAGCTATTTCGAAAGAAGACGATGCGTGGTGCTCCACGTGAATGTAATTACGGGGCGATGATTCAATCATTGATTATTCGCATTGTCGAGCGTATCCCAACCGTTAAAGATTTGGTCAATCGTTTAACGGTTGATTTTGTCTTTCGTTTAGATTGTGGCTTTTTAGTTTCGGACACCGTGCCATCTGAAGCCTCGTATTCACGTATGGTCGACGCGATTAGTCAATCAGATGTGTTAGATCGCATGCACGATGAACTGATTCAGACTGCTTTTACAGAAGGTTTTCTTGAAGAAGAACATCTTGGTTTTGACGCGACACATTTTGAAGCGAGAGATGCCGCAAAACCTTCTGAGAAAAAAGAAATCGCTCCGAAAAAACGGGGGCGTAAATCAAAGGAAGAACGTGCTGCCTGGCTCGCTGAACAAGCCGAAATCGAAGCGAATCAAACGACTTATGAAAAGAAGTTGGAAGTACAAATAACCATTCCATTGATGACTCTTTGGCAAGAAATTCCCATTGAACCAAAGTGGGGCATTAAGAAAAATAGCGATGGTAAAAACACATTCTGGTACGGCTTTAAAGGGCATTTAGCTGTTTCGACAAAAAGCCAGTATATCGTGGCGCGTCTGATGTCTTCCGGAAATCTGAGTGATAGTAAAGCGGCGATTCCGTTACTAAAAAAGGTGAATCACATCATGCCTAACCATTTCACAACGGCCATTTTCGATGCGGGCTATGATTATGAAGCGATTTATCGCCAAATATGGATACATGAGATGAAACCTGTGATTCCTTATGTGAAAAGACGCGAAGGCGAAATGGTTGGTTTTGATGAGCATTTCCGTCCAACCTGTGTGCGTGAACATAGCTACTGTTACGACAGCTTTGATGAAAAATATCAGACGCTTAAGTTCACGCGTCCAAAAGAATGCGCAACCTGTCCATTACGTGAGGATTCGCTCTGTCAAAAGGTATTTAAAATTAAATGTGAAACAGATCTCCGCAAATACACGTATCCAGCACGTGGCTCCGTAGTATGGAAAGCAATTTATAAGGAACGCACAGCTGTCGAACGAGTAAATGCCTATTTAAAGCAATTCTTTCAGTTAAACAACGTCCGCCACAGAACCGGTAGAAAAGCCAAACTGCACTTCAATCTCGTGACGTTTATTTATAATGCCTGCAAATTAGCAGTCGATCGTATGAATGTATTTTGACAGCTTCAAAACAACGCAACGTAATTTTTAAAAATTAAAAATCAGGCACAGGAGCAGTCTAAGCTCTTAAAAAAATCGAATTATGAAATTGATTCAAATAGAATTTGAATCAAGTTTATTGATGAAAATTATTTTAGGGTATCGCTAAGTTTAATTACGATACCCTTTTATCGTACCGCCTTTTAAACGATAAGTATGTATAGAACAATTTTAAAGCTCTAAAACATTTTGGATATATATCAGAATCGTTGCTTAGGCACATTCCACTACAGGCGGACACGTTGCTGGGGGCTTCCTCGTTGCTAGCACTCTTGTGGGATCTCAAGCTGTTCGTTAATCCCTAAGGAGGCTGTATACTTAATTTTGTAAGTTTATTACCAGATTGAAAAAACCTCTAAGTTGGTGAAGAAAGATAAAACAACTTTAGATGAGGTTTATCATGACAAATTATGATTTACTTCATTTAAAAAAGTATTACAGGCGTGTTGATTAGGGAAAAATTGTATGAGTTTTTAGCAATGTTTGTTGATTTTCTATATTATTTTCCTGTATAAGTAAGCCCGATTATCTAGATTGTAGCGAAGGACTACTCGACTCCCGCGGGATAGCGAGACAGACGAGACCCTGAGGCCAATATGATGTTGGTCACAAAGGCGTTGCTGCTGTCGCGCAGATAAATTGTCACAGGACGTGACGCTTTTAGCCTTTGTTCCTTTTGCAGAGGAAGCAGCTCGGCGCTCGCCCGCAGAAAAGCGAGTAGTCCGTAGCGGAAATCACCTTTTCTAGTATTGGGGCAGGATAAAATTGGTTAATCAACACACATGAAAGTATTATGAACTATTATATGCATCAAAAAAAGAGGAGGTCGCTCGAGAAACAGGTTTCATTCAATGTGAGTGTCAGTTAACAATCAAAAATTTTCTATCTTTTCTTTTTCAAAATTACAAAAATATAGGAAGTTATTGAAGGTTTTACATACCTTGTGTAAAAGGAAAACGATGTTTAACGAACATCAAATGATGAAGGATTTCGTTGGTCTTCAAACGGCTGCTTAAGCGTCACCATCAGCAGTCAAAATCAAGAGGGTGACACAGAGAAGCTGGCATTATTTTTACCATTCAACTGTGTCAAAAGCATAGGGTCCCTAAAGGAGCAGCGCTAGTCTCTACCTTATAGAAGAGACAGAACGAAGGAACGTACGCGCAACGAGACGCTTAGAGACATAGG
Organism: Lysinibacillus sp. FSL H8-0500; assembly: GCF_038051955.1. Lineage (NCBI taxonomy): Bacteria > Bacillati > Bacillota > Bacilli > Caryophanales > Bacillaceae > Lysinibacillus > Lysinibacillus sp. FSL H8-0500. The sequence continues at coordinate 884,474 of NZ_CP150292.1, forward strand.
AGGGTACGTCATCATAAGCAACGCAGAGATCCACAAGTGCATCGATATATCGCGCTGGATTAAGACAGAAATCACCATTTAATGGATTGTCCTTTCGCGAAGCGTACGGATATTTGGTAAAAAATCAAGAATTACAAAATAACGATAGATGAATGTATCAAAAAATATTTTTTTGATACTCCAGAATGGTGTAAACTATCGATATATCAACATTTATAGAAGGAGTTTGAGATGAAAGACTTAATTATTATGTATCATTATGTCATGGAGCCTGAACAGTGGAAGGGGAGTGTACCTATTTCACCAAGCGAGTTTAGAAAGCAAGTAGAGTGGGCTAAAGAACATTATGAAATTATTAAGCCTGAGGATTTGCATAAACATACTACTAAACCAAAATGTATCATTTCATTTGACGATGCAACGAAAGATCAGTATGCAAATGCATTTCAAATTTTGAATGAATTGGAAGTTCCTGGTTATTTCGCTGTTATGTCAGGACCTCTTCTGGAAAGAAAAGTACCAATATTTCATTTAGTGCATACGGTACTTTCACATTTTAGTGATGAAGAAATTTGGGAAGAAGTTTCTAATCTCGTAAATAGGGATGAAATCAAAAATAAAAGTGATATTTATTCTTATGAAACGAATGAACATAGACGTTTTGTAAAATATTTATTTAATTTTTATTGGTCAGAAGAGCAAAGCAGGACCTTTTTAGAAAAAAAGGTCATTTCAATTTATACTTCACTAGATATGTTTATAGATAAATTTTATTTATCTGAGCAGGAAATTTTAGAAATGGACGCATGTGGCATGTCTATAGGAGTTCATTGTGTAAATCATCTCCCATATGGAGGAAGTGCACAAGATTTTTATGATAAAGAAATTAAATCTTGCAAAAGTTATTTAGAAAAACTTTTAAACAAAGATATCAAATTATATACACCTTCTTTTGGTGGAGGTGAGCAATCAACTCAAATGCAAATAGAATTATTGCCTATATTAAAAGAGCATGGATTTATTTTAGGTTTTACTACGGAAAAAGGCTTTACAGAGTTAAGAGAAGGTTTTTGGCATAAACGAATTGATTGTAACCATTTGACTATAAATGAGGTTGTTTAAGGTGAAAATTTGTTTTATCACAGCAACAAGAGCAGAATATGGTTTATTGTATCCATTAATGAAGAAAGTTCAGAAGGATAGTGAATTTCAATTAATTTGTACAGGCATGCATTTATCTCCAGAGTTTGGTACTACATATCAACAAATTGAACAAGATGGTTTTGTTATTGATGAAAAAGTGGAAATGTTATTATCAACTGATACAGCTACAGGTGTTGTAAAATCAATAGGACTGGCAACAATTAGTTTTGCAGACGTTTTTGCTCGTTTACAGCCTGATTTACTTATTATTTTAGGTGACAGGTTTGAAATGCTTGCTGCTGCTCAGTCTGCTTTAATTATGCAAATACCTATTGCACACATACATGGAGGGGAATGTACTTTTGGTGCATATGATGATGCAATTCGTCATTCCATTACAAAGATGGCTTCATGGCATTTTACGAGTACTGAAACACATCGTAAGCGTGTGATTCAACTTGGAGAGTCACCTGAGCGTGTATTTAATGTTGGCGCAATCGGTATAGAAAATATTATGAATTTGAAACTGTTGACAAAAAATGAGTTATTTGAGCAATTGAATTTAGATAAGAAGTTACCACTGTTTCTAATTACCTACCATCCTGAGACAAATGGTGAAGCAGGCGGTATCTTCTCAGTATTAAAATCCTTAAAAAAATATCAAAAAATGAACTTACTTTTCACAAAATCAAATGCAGATAATGGTGGAAGAATGATTAATGAAGCTATTTATGAATTTACATTAACTCATCCACATGCAAAATTATACGATTCATTAGGACAATTAAGATATTTGAGTGCAGTAAAACATGCTGAAGTGGTAATAGGCAATTCATCAAGTGGCTTAATTGAAGTACCTTACTTAGAAACACCAACAGTGAATTGTGGTACGAGACAAGGAGGGCGTGAGCAACCAACTTCTGTGTTTAATACATCTCTTGATACAGAGGAAATATCCACCGCTATAGAGCAGGCTAGAGCTTTTAAAGGACCATATAATCACATCTTTGGTGAGGGAGAGGTGTCAGAAAAAATTATCTCTATTTTAAAAGAAATACCGTCAATTTCAATTAAAAAGGAGTTTTACGATTTAGAATGAAAACATACATTATTGCAGAAGCAGGAGTAAATCATAATGGTTCACTGGAAATGGCAAAGGAACTTATTAAAGTAGCAAAAGAAGCTGGAGCAGATGCGGTTAAATTCCAAACTTTTAAGGCTGCAAATTTGGTGACAAAACAAGCAGAGCAGGCGGATTATCAAGTAGATAATTTAGGTGGGGCGACATCCCAATTTGAGATGTTAAAAAAACTAGAACTTTCATATGATGAATTTAAGGAATTACAGGCTTTTTGCCAAATAGAGAACATTACATTTTTATCGACACCTTTTGACTTTGATAGTGTCGATTTTTTGCTAAATGAATTACATATGGATACAATTAAAATTCCTTCTGGTGAATTAACCAATGCACCGTTTATTCACTATATTGCAACTAAACAAAAACCTATTATTTTATCAACGGGCATGGCAACGATTGATGAAATTCATGAGGCATTAACCTTTCTTGCCTATGGTTTAGCTAGACCTCAAGAACCTGTTGAGATAGAACAAGTTCAAGCTTTTTATCAAACAGTAGAAGCACAAAAAGTCCTGAAAAAATATATAACACTATTGCATTGCACAACACAATACCCTACTCCAGTAGCATTCATTAATTTGAATGCTATGCAGGAGATGAGAAAAACGTTCCAATTACCGATTGGCTTTTCAGATCACTCAGAAGGAATTCATATCCCTATTGGGGCTGTTAGTATGGGAGCTATAGTCATCGAAAAGCACTTCACATTAGATAAAGCGTTAGAAGGGCCTGACCATGTTGCTTCTTTAAATCCAGCAGAGTTAAAGACTATGATTCAAGGAATAAGGGATATAGAGGTTGCTTTAGGAGATGGGATAAAAAGGCCGACGCCAATCGAACTTCAAAATCGTCTACCAGCAAGAAAAAGTTTAGTCGCTAAAGCTTCCATTAAAGCAGGTGAGATTTTTACGTTAGATAATTTAACTATTAAAAGACCAGGTAGCGGTATTGCTCCTTCAAATTATTGGTCATATATTGGGAAGTTAGCTATAAAGTCGTATCATGAGGATGAATTGATAGATGAATAAACAGACTATTATCATAGGAAATGGAGGACATGCCTCTGTTTTAACAGAAATTTTGCTAGCTCAATCTATTAATATTATTGGCTTTACTGCCCCTCAGAGGGAGCAAAACAACTTTAATTTACCTTATTTAGGTACAGATGATGTTGTCCAAAATTATCAGCCAGCAGAGATTGAACTAGTATTAGGGGTTGGCATGATTCGCCCCTCCCCATTACGAAAAAAAATCTTTCATCACTTTCAAAAAATAGGCTTTCAATTTACAACCCTTATTCACCCATCAGCTATTATAGCGCCCTCTGTTCAATTAGGGCAGGGGGTTCAAATTATGGCAGGAGTGATTATTCAAACAAATACGATAATTGCCGATAATAGTATTATAAATACAGGTGCATTAATTGACCATGATTGTCAGATTGGGGCACATGTACATATTGCTCCTGGTGTCAATTTATCAGGTCAGGTACATATACAAAACGGCACACATATTGGAACAGGGGCAACGATTATACAAGGAATGAATATTGGAATGAATTGTTTAATAGGTGCGGGTGCTGTTGTTGTGAAACATATAGCGGATAATAAAAAGGCGGTAGGTATACCTGCAAAGGAAGTGTGATTGAGATGAAGCAGTGGCAAAAAATAATAGTTACGCCAGATCAGACTTTATTGGAAACAATGAAAATAATTGATAATTCTTCATTGCAATTTGCAGTAGTTGTTGATGAAGAGCGACATTTATTAGGGACAGTAACGGATGGTGATGTTCGTCGTGGTATTTTACGTGGAGAAGGGCTTGAAGTACCCATCACATCTATTATGAATGCTAATCCAATTAGTGTACAAACAGGACAAAGACCCTATCGTCTAAAACAATTTATGAAATCGAAAAAATTAAAGCAATTACCTATAGTTAATAAACATAATCAAGTCGTTGATATTTTTTTTACGGATAACTTAGAGACATCCACAAATAAAAATACTGTTATTTTAATGCTGGGTGGACTTGGGACAAGGTTGCGTCCGCTAACAAATGATATACCTAAACCAATGCTGAAAATAGGTAATAAACCGATTCTTGAAACAATTATTGAAGGTTTTAAGCAGTTCGGCTATACGCATTTTATTTTTTCAGTCAATTATAAAAAAGAAATTATCCAAGAATACTTTCAAAATGGTGAAGCGTTTGATGTCACAATTGACTATATTGAGGAAGAGAAACGAATGGGGACAGCAGGTGCTTTGTCCTTGCTTGAACAACGACCTACAGCGCCATTTTTTGTGATGAATGGCGATCTACTTACACAAATTAATTTCGATCAGTTAATGGAGTTTCATAGAGAACATCAATCTATGGCAACTATGTGTGTAAGAGAATATGAGTATCAAGTGCCCTATGGCGTTATTGAAACAGATGGGGTGCATTTAGCGGGAATCAAAGAAAAGCCTATTCAACGTAGCTTTGTCAATGCAGGTATCTATGTACTGAATCCAGAAGTATTTGATTATATTCCGCAAAATGAGTTTTATGATATGCCAACGCTTTTTGAGCAACTGATTGCAGCAGATCAGAAAGTATCGGTCTTCCCTATCCGTGAATATTGGTTGGATATTGGTAGAATAGATGATTTTCATAGGGCAAAGAATGACTTTAAGGAGCTTACCAATAATGAAGCCTAATATATTAGCTATTATTCCTGCGCGTGGTGGTTCCAAAGGATTACCACGTAAAAATGTGAAAGAGCTTGCTGGAAAGCCATTGATTGCGTGGACAATTGAAGCAGCAAAACAATCGAAATATATTAGTCGAGTGATTTTATCATCAGAAGACCCAGAAATTATAGAGGTAGCGCAACAATATAGCTGTGATGTGCCATTTATACGACCAATCGAATTAGCGCAAGATGATACATCAACTATAGATGTGATTATACATGCAATCGAACAATGTAAAGATTTTGACTATATCGTGTTATTACAACCAACATCACCACTTAGAACAACGGAAGATATAGATGACTGCATTCAAAAATTAATAGAAAATAAAGCAGATTTTTGTGTATCAGTTACAGAGACAACAAAATCACCTTATTGGATGTATACAATGGAAAATGATAAGATGTCGCCACTTCTACAGCAAGAGCAATTGATTACAAGACGTCAAGAACTGCCAATAGTATATGCTTTAAATGGCGCTGTCTATGTGGCGAAAACAGATGCATTATTAGCAGAGAAATCTTTTTTAACAGAACATACAATTGGCTATACAATGCCTCAAGAAAAATCCTTTGATATTGATACTAGCATTGATTTTAAAATATGTGAGTGTTTACTAGTAGATCGTAGTGGCGCTTGTTAAGAACGTAGGAATTTTACTGTTACTAGTAATTTCACTATGTTTTATGAAAGACATAAATATATAGAAATTCCTTCCGATAATAAAAGTAAGCAAATTAAAACATGCAGGAGGGTGAATTCAATGCGTATTGCATCACAGGGACAGTCTATAGAAGTGGGCACTACAGCAACAAATGCAACTACAGCCAACGTACTAGAAAAGATAACATCTACAGTTTCTACTAACATAAGTTCAACATCAACAGTAGAAACAGCACCGATTACTGGAGAAGAGCAAGAAGTTTCGAAAGAACAATTACAACAAGTAGTCGATACGATGAATAATGTATTAGCGGCGAATAACAATGCTGCAAAATTTATGTATCATGAAGGTTTAAATCGTTTTTATGTGACTGTTGTAAATCAGGAGACGGAGGAGGTTGTAAGAGAAATTCCAGCAAAGAAGTTGTTGGATGCCTTTTATGAAATGCAAAAAATGCTCGGTCTCATTGTAGACGAAAAAATCTAAATTTATGTAATATTAAGGGGAGAAATAGTTATGGTAAATCGAATTGGCGGTTTAATCTCAGGGATGGATATTGATGCAATTGTAAAAAAGATGATGACTGCACAAAGAGCGCCATTAGACAAATTATTTCAAAAGAAGCAAACAGCTGAATGGCAGCGTGATGCTTACCGCAGTGTTAATACAAAAATAAGAACATTTGATACGTATTTGGCAGACAACTTGGTGTTAAAAGGTTTTAATAGTAAAACAGCTACCAGCTCCAATTCCAAGTTAGTAGATGCTACAGCAACAGGAAATGCATCAGGTACAATAAATATTGAAGAGGTATCACAATTAGCGGTTGCAGGGCGTTTAGTAGGCGCACAAAAAAATGCAACAGGTTCGACCAAATTGAGTGATTTAGGTGTAACAGCATCAACGATTGATATTAAAGCAATTCAAGATAATGGGATACTGGCAAGTGAAGCAACAAAGATTGATATTATGGCAGATATGACGGTCGATCAATTTATTAATAAGGTTAATACTAGTAATGCTGGTGTAACAGCCATTTTTGAAAATGGTCGATTTTCCTTTACTGCGAAAAACACTGGTGATGTAAAGGGAGGCGAGGAAATTGAACTTGTTGGTGCAGATGCCTTAGGTTTTGCATCTACAGATAATGTGCAAAAAACAGAGGGGAAAAATGCTATTTTTACAGTGAACGGTATTTCCACTGAGCGCACATCCAATAGTTTCTCTATTTCTGGCTACAATGTTACATTAAAGGAAACATTTGATCAAGGTACTGCTGTTGCAATCAATTCGACAAGTAATGTGGATGAAATGGTAGACAAGGTGAAAGACTTTGTAAAAACCTATAATGGATTTGTCAAAGACTTAATGGATCAAACAAATGAACCGAGATATCGTGATTTTCCACCATTAACGGATGAACAAAGAAAAGAGTTGCCTGAGAGCGAAGTAAAACTTTGGGATGAAAAAGCGAAAAGTGGTTTACTAAGTAGAGATAGTATTTTGCGTGATGGTTTATCTAATATGCGTTCATTACTTTATCAGTCCAATCCAGCAGTCGAGGATTCAAACTATAATACCCTTTATAAAATTGGGATTACTACAACCAAAGATTATAAAGACGGTGGTATGCTAGAGATCGATGAGGAGAAATTGCGTAAAGCTCTAACGGAAAACCCAGATGCCGTTGAGCAGCTCCTGACAAGTACAGGCGATAAAAATGGTACTGTAACAAAAGTAAACCCAAATACGGGCATGGAGGAAATCAGTGCAGCCGATACACGTGGTTTTGTTAAAAAATTGCGTGATTCATTGGATAGCTTTAAGCTTGTCATTGAGGGCAAAGCAGGTCGTGCGAACATGTCAGATGAGACGTTCTCCATTGGTCGAGATTTGAAAGAAACAAATGAACGAATGGATAATTTAAAGAGAAGGTTGGAAATGGTTGAGCAAATGTATTGGAATCAGTTTACGGCTATGGAAAAGGCAATCAACAGAGCTAATGAACAATCGAGCATTTTTATGCAAGGTCAATAAGGATGATCAAGCGAAGTAGGAGTGTGCTATGCAACCAATAGAGCAACTATTGCAAGTATCAGCGAATTTATACAAAGTTTTAGGAGATATGCCGACTAGTGAAGGACGTGATGGATACATTGAACGTATCCATTATCTTTTAGATACACGTGAAACCATTATAGAAGCGTTAATGCAGACAAACTTTCGCTTTGACGAGCAAGATCGTACGCATTGTACATTGCGTGAACTAGACAATGGTATTAAGGAACGATTGGTCACTGTGATGAGCTCAATCAAGCAGGATTTGGCAAATTTACAAAAAGCAAAGAAAAAGGAATCCCAGTACTATAATCCCTATTCCGAGGTTCGGACACTGGACGGTATGTATTATGATAAAAAAAATTAATTGCTTTACTTAAAGGGGAGTTTTACTTTTTATGCCAACCAATGTAGAAACGCAACATACAGGCAATCAAAATCATGTGGCCACTGCTTCTCCAGGCGAATTGACACTGATGCTGTATGAAGGATGCTTGAAGTTTTTGCATCAAGCAAGAGTGGCAATTCAAGATGAAAATCGCCAAGGAAAAGACGCCAATATCCAAAAAGCACAGGCAATTATTCATGAGCTGATGACAACACTGAATATGGATTATGACATGTCCAAAAATATGTTTGCGCTGTATGAATATATGAATCATCGTTTATTGGAAGTTCATATGCAAGATGATTTGGTCATTCTCGAAGAAGTGGAAGGCTTAATGAGAGAGTTCCATGATACATGGAAAAAAGTCATATAGTTTGATAATAAATTAGTATTAAAATATTCCAAAAAGGAGTTGGCCTTTCATGTCAGCAAATTTATCGGCGCAAAATGCATACAAACAAAATAGTGTTTCTACTGCTTCTCCAGGAGAGCTAACATTAATGCTCTATAATGGCTGTTTGAAGTTTTTACATCTAGCTAAGATAGCTACTAAGGAAAAAAAAATTCAAGAAAAAAACACCAATATTCAAAAAGCACAAGCGATTATTCATGAGCTAATGGTGACACTGAATATGGATTATGCAATTTCTAAAAATATGTTAGCGTTATATGAATATATGAATCAACGTCTAATGGAAGCTAATATGCAAGATGATGTAGCGATTGTTGAAGAAGTTGAGGGATTGGTGACGGAATTCCGCGATACATGGAAGGAAGTTATTCGCATTAATCGACAACAGCAATTTGGTCAGGGAAGTAGTGAACAAGTGTAGCCAAAAAAGAGACCATCCTAAACGGTGGTCTCTTTTCTTTATTATCACTAAATCGCCATAATTTAGGGTGTTTATCGGTAAAATATGTTACTAATTCCCTCTGGCTGTTCACTACAGATCATGTCATAATCAAAGCAATATACATGTTTAACATAGTACTGGGGTGGGAATATGATTTTTAAACGTAAAGAGGGCTTCCGTTTTAAGTTTGAGGAGCCTCTTCCAATTACTTTTGCTATTTATGAGAACGGTAGGGTCAATCATGAACGAACGAGTATGGGAGAATTGCTGGATATCAGTCCACGTGGGCTAAAGATGTTTACGAAAGTGGATTTAGGTATGAATCCTCCTCCATTAGAGATCCGCTTTGTATTGGATTCACGAGAGGTACGAGCTTATGGAGAAATTATGTGGAGTCGTCCTTTTGGCAATGGTAAGCAGTATGGGGTATTTTTTAATCAGCAAGGTGCTGTTGAGGATTTAATTATTGAAGAACTGAAGCTACGACGTAAAAAAGAAGTAGCAGAGGCTAAAAAGCACAATAATTTATCTTGATGCAAGCGTATTTTTTAGCTAACTATGCTGAATCTTGTCGTGAAAATCAACGGTTTATTAAGCGTTTTATGGCCAAAAGAGATCAATGAAAACTGAAGTGAACAGAAGAAAAATAAGTATTTCATGTTACTTGGGCTATAAAAGATGCTTGTTAAATTAAATAAAAATTTTTGTAAAAAAAAGAATGATTTTAGAGGAATTTCACACACTTGTGTAGAAACATATAGTATAGCAGTTATAAAGGAGGAGTTTACATGCTAAACTTTAACATTCGCGGTGAAAATATTGAGGTAACTCCAGCTATTCGAGAGTATGTTGAGAATAAAATTGAGAAAGTTGAACGTTATTTTAATGAAGATGTAAATGCTAATGCTAATGTCAATTTAAAGGTTTATAATGACAAGCAAACAAAAGTCGAAGTTACAATTCCAATGAAAAATTTAACGCTTCGAGCTGAAGAGCGTCATAATGATATGTATGCTGCTGTTGATCTTATTGTGGATAAACTAGAGCGACAAATTCGTAAGCATAAAACAAAAGTAAATCGTAAATTCCGTGAGCGTGAAGGCGCAGGTCTTTATTTTGCTAGTACACAAGCTGCTGTTGATGCTGCTTCAGAGGAAGAAGAGTACTCCATTGTACGTACAAAGCAATTTGATTTAAAACCGATGGATCAAGAAGAGGCTGTATTACAAATGAATATGCTTGGTCATGATTTCTATGTCTTTACAGATGCTGAATCCAATGGCACTAATATTGTTTATAAGCGTAAAGATGGTAAATATGGCTTAATCGAAACAACTTAAACTTTATGATGACAAAGGCTCTCGCAATGGCGAGGGTCTTTTTTGTATAGCGCACTTAGGTTTTAGGGAGACTGTTTGCATCAAGCTGTTACACAATGGTAAAATGGAAGTTGAATCTATATAGGAAGTGAAAAACATTCATGGCAAACCTATTAAATAAATTGTTTGATTTCAATAAACGTGAGTTAAAAAAATTAGAAAAAATTGCTGACCAAGTTGAGGGATTCGCTTCTCAAATGGAACAGCTTTCAGATGATCAATTACAAGCAAAAACGGAAGAGTTTCAAAAGCGCTATGCCGATGGTGAACCGTTGGAGTCGATTCGCGCGGAAGCCTTTGCCGTGTGTCGTGAAGCATCAAAGCGTACATTAGAGATGTACCCATTCCGTGTTCAAATTATGGGGGCAGCCGCTCTCGATGAAGGTAATATTGCAGAGATGAAAACGGGTGAAGGTAAAACATTAACGGCGACAATGGCTGTTTATTTGAATGCCATTACTGGGAAAGGTGTACATGTAGTAACGGTCAACGAATACCTAGCGAGCCGTGATGCTGCTGAGATGGGCCAGCTTTATAATTTTTTAGGCTTAACGGTTGGTCTGAATCTTAATAGTCTTTCAAAAGATGAAAAACGTGCTGCATATGAGGCGGATATTACGTATAGTACAAATAATGAGCTAGGCTTTGACTATTTACGTGATAACATGATGCTGTATAAAGAGGAACGTGTACAACGCCCATTGCATTATGCTGTTATTGATGAGGTGGACTCGATCTTAATTGATGAAGCACGTACGCCATTAATTATTTCGGGTCAGGCTGGGAAATCAGCACAGCTTTATAAGCAATCCAATGCATTTGTACGTATGTTAAATGCCGAGACGGATTATACGTATGAAGAATCGACAAAGGGTGTTACGCTAACAGATGCAGGTGTGGAAAAAGCAGAAAAAGCATTTGGCATTGACAATCTGTTTGATTTAACACATGTTCGTTTAAACCATGCCATTAACCAATCATTAAAGGCACATGTAAGTATGCATAATGATGTGGATTACGTTGTACAAGAGGGTGAAATCGTTATTGTTGATGGTTTCACAGGTCGTTTAATGAAAGGTCGTCGTTACTCGGATGGCTTACACCAAGCAATTGAAGCGAAGGAAGGCGTTGAAATTCAAAATGAATCAATGACAATGGCGACGATTACCTTCCAAAACTACTTCCGTATGTATCAAAAGCTTGCAGGGATGACTGGTACGGCTAAAACAGAGGAAGAGGAATTCCGTAATATTTATAATATGAATGTTGTGGCAATTCCTACAAATAGACCAATTGCCCGTGATGACCGTGCTGACTTAATCTTCGCAACGATGGAAGGAAAGTATAAAGCGGTAGCCGCAGATATCGCAGAGCGACATCAGGCAGGTCAGCCTGTTCTTGTGGGTACAGTAGCAATTGAAACATCTGAAATTATTTCAAGATTATTGGATAAATATAAAATTCCACATAATGTCTTAAATGCGAAAAACCATGAACGTGAGGCTGAAATTATTGCCAATGCTGGTTCAAAAGGCGCTGTAACCATTGCTACAAATATGGCTGGTCGTGGTACAGACATTAAACCAGGTGAAGGTGTACTGGAAATCGGTGGTCTAGCAGTAATCGGGACAGAGCGCCATGAATCACGTCGTATTGATAATCAGCTTCGTGGACGTTCAGGACGTCAAGGAAATCCAGGGGTAACACAATTCTACCTATCCTTGGAAGACGATTTAATGCGTCGCTTCGGTTCAGATAATATGAAGTCGATGATGATGCGTTTAGGAATGGACGATTCACAACCATTGCAATCAAAAGTTGTGTCGAGAGCTGTAGAATCAGCACAGAAGCGTGTCGAAGGAAATAACTTCGATGCACGTAAACGTTTATTACAATATGATGATGTTTTACGTCAGCAACGTGAAATTATTTATAAAGAGCGTTACGATGTGCTCGAAACAGAAAATATGCGTGAGCTTGTGGAGTCGATGATTCAAGAAACCATCGATAATATTGTAGGCCTGTATACACAGGGTGAGCAGAAGGATTGGAACCTAAAGGCGATTGAAGACTTTGTAGCTGCTAACCTATTAGAAGAAGGTCAGCTGAAAGTATCTGATTTCCAAGGTAAGTCTGCTGAAGAGATAAATAAGTTAATTTCTGATGCAGTGCAAGTTCGCTATGATGAAAAAGAGGCTGAGCTTACACCAGAGCGTATGCGTGAATTTGAAAAGGTTATTTTATTACGTTCAATTGATACGAAATGGATTGATCATATTGATGCAATGGATCAATTACGTCAAGGTATCCATTTACGTGCCTATGGTCAAAATGATCCGCTTCGTGAATACCAACAAGAAGGATTTGCGATGTTTGAGGATATGGTAGCGGCTATTCGTGAGGATGTGGCAAAATATGCGATGAAGGCGGAAATTCGTAGTAACCTTGAGCGTGAGGAAGTGGCGAAGGGACAAGCTGTTAATCCAAAAGAGGAAGGCGGCTCGGCTCCGAAAAAGCAGCCCGTCCGTAAAGCTGAAAACATTGGTCGTAATGATTTATGTCCTTGTGGAAGCGGGAAAAAATATAAAAACTGTCATGGGGCAGCACAATAAAGTAAATAAAAAAGATTATTTTAACACTATGTTGAAATGATCTTTTTTTACTATAAAAAGAAATTTTAATATTAAAATTCAGAATTTATAGACAATTTGAACTTATAGGTATACAATAACTGTTATAATAGGAATTTAGTTCAATAAATATTTCCTGTTATTGTCCTAAATTATGTGTCGGTAGTGGTACTAAGGTCTGTGTAAAAGAAAAAAAGGGGGAGAAATAGATGTGAAGACAAAGATACTCAGATTTGTAGAATAATCCTGCTCGAGGAGAAATATAGGACTGTATGAGTATATTCCTATGTATTTTTATGAAAAACATAAAGTGTATAAAGGAGGAACATATTAATGCATAAAAAGGATATTATGACGAGTGAAACAATGCTATATATGCCTGAGTATGATGCCTTTGGAAATTTATGTACTCGGGTGATCGAAAAGGATAATGAATATGTATCGAAATTAGCCCCAACAAAATTAATAGACTTTAACCTACGTTATTTTGGTTCTAGCTTAAGAGGTGCTTTTGATGGGTCAAAAATGGTGTTGGGGAAGCTAAATAAAAATCCAATTGTGATTCATGAGCGTTGTAATATATTATGGATTCCGAGTAAATCACCCTTACAACCTCAGTGTAGTTGGTTTGCTGTGCATCATATTGATGATTATGTGGCAGTAGATAAAAAAAGGACCAAGATTATTTTTATGAACGGTATGGACATTACGGTGGAAATTAGCGTCAAGGCACTAGAATACCGTATTCAACGGGCTTTTTTACTAAAATATAAATTAGAGAAACGAACAAAGCATTTACTTGTGCAGTATGATCGGGCGAAGGTATTCCAGCGTTTGGCATTTAATATGTTTGAGGATGAAGTGTAATAGTAGTATGTTTTCCTTTATAAAAACGTTATAATAAAAGGATACGGAGCTTTCATATGCTTTATTACTAACGTTCGGAGGATTTAATAATGATTGAATTAGCAGATGTACGTAATGTGTTAGACACTACAGCCAAAAAATTGGCGGATTTCAGGGGGTCTCTTTGACTTAGAAAATAAAGAGGCACGCATCCAAGAGTTAGATGAAATGATGCTAGAGCCAGGTTTCTGGGATGATCAACAAGGTGCACAGGTGATTATCAATGAAGGAAATGGTTTAAAGGCAATTGTCAATGAATATAAAGATTTAGTGGAAACACATGAAAATTTAGATATGACACTAGAGCTTTTACGTGAAGAGCCAGATGAGGAATTACAGGAGGAGCTAGGAAAAGAGCTTGGAGAATTCCAACAAAAAATGGGGGATTTTGAGCTGCAATTGCTGTTGAGTGGTCCCTATGATCAAAACAATGCTATTTTAGAGCTACATCCTGGCGCTGGTGGTACAGAGTCTCAGGATTGGGGCTCCATGCTATTACGTATGTATACGCGATGGGCTGAAAAAAGAGGCTTTAAAGTAGAAACAGTAGATTATCTTCCTGGTGATGAGGCAGGTATTAAATCCGTAACATTATCGGTTAAAGGTCACAATGCTTTCGGCTATTTACAGGCTGAAAAAGGTGTGCATCGTCTAGTGCGTATTTCACCATTCGATTCGTCTGGCCGCCGTCATACATCATTCGTTTCATGTGATGTGATGCCGGAGTTCGACGACAATATTGAAATTGATATCCGCACAGAGGATTTAAAAATTGATACGTACCGTGCAACAGGTGCTGGTGGTCAGCATATTAATACAACAGACTCAGCTGTTCGTATTACGCATATTCCAACTGGTACAATCGTTCAGTGTCAGGCAGAGCGTTCACAAATTAAAAACCGTGAGAAAGCAATGACAATGTTAAAAGGGAAGTTGTATCAATTAGAGCTAGAGAAACAACAAGCACAGCTCGATGAAATACGCGGTGAGCAAAAGGAAATAGGCTGGGGCTCACAAATTCGCTCCTATGTATTTCATCCATATTCAATGGTCAAGGATCACCGTACAAATGAAGAAACGGGTAATGTTGGCGCAGTGATGGATGGCGATATCGACTTGTTTATTAATGCTTATTTACGTTCGAAAATCAACTAATTGCTCTTGTAGCAGTCGTGCAAGATTCTAATAATGGATTATCCCCCAAGAGAGATTCTTGGGGGATTTTTATCTTGATTCAGTGGATATCCAAACGCCCACTGAATTAAGATAAAAGCCCCAGCCGATATCATGGATTTTGAAAAGGAGCTTTTTCGTGCGAGCTCGAAAAAATCCAGACGCAATTACGCTGGGGCGTAATTGATGTTAAAAGGGTGGATGGTATGGAGCATCTTGGCTCAGTTGTTTACGCTCATTCATATAATGCTTATAGAGCATGGATGCATTGACAAACTGTTTGCTGATGGAGGCATATTGAATAGGAAGCTCAATTTCTTTATCATTTTTTAATGTGATAATACAACCTGTTTTAGTAGGAATAATATTGGTAATGGCGTGAAGACCAATCCATATATTATGGATAGAATTTGGTGAATAAGTTGGTAAAAAAATACAAGGATAGCCATAGTCAAAAGCAACGACAATTGGTAATTTATGTTGATTGCCAAAAAAGAGTTTGGCTGATTGCTTTGCAGCTTCATAGGTTGTTCCTAAGGAGAGACAAGATTTTCGAAGCACATGTAGCGGTTTACGTGTAACGATAAGCTCATTATGTTTGTCAATTACATGTGTAAAAATTTTAGTGTTGTGTTGAATGGGCTGTAGCATGTACGTATTGAAGGATATTAAATAGCGATTTACATAATTAGATGACATATGAAAAGTGCCTCCTTTTTTCTTTTGATGGTTGTAGTATAGGAAATAAAATGAATTTTAGAAAATACCAATACTCCCATGAATCCCTTGAAAAATGACGAAATTGCTTAGAGAGTTTGCTACAAATCACACGAGTTTAATAGCTAATCTAAGTTATTTTCAAGCGTTAAGCATTGCTTTTTTGTTTCAATTTTCATATAATTTAGAAAAGGATCGAGGTGAGATCGTTGGATAAATATTATTCGTACACAGATTTTCTGAAAGCCGTTGGTCAGTCAAAAAAAGTTGATGAGGCAGAGAAATTATTAAACGAGATTTATTTAGATTTATTTTTAAATCGTATCCAGCGTATGCATCGTCAAGAGCAGCTCATGGTTCTAATCGATAGAGCACTCGATGAAAAAGATGAAAACGCATTTTATCGCTACGCAGCTGAACTAAATTCTTTGCAGCAAACAGAGGATGCTTAATACGATGACCCCGCTCTCCATGAATATTGGAGAGCGGGATTTTTTTGATTACGGCTAAATAGTGGGTGGGGCTACTCAAACACACAAGAATGCCACTCCATGCTGAAACCTATTTCAAGTTTTGGAGCTTGAAAACGCGATAAAGCGGCTATTATGTAAGTAGTAAGTTTTAATGGTTACTCTTTCATATTTTTACTGATAGCTTGTTGTATAGATGTGAGACTCCTCCATGAAAAACAGAGAGGTCCCTGAAAGCCCTGTGTTTATGGTATAAATCTACTTTTATCATGGAAGAAAATTGAGAGGCTCATAATTAATGGCTATGCTTTTTAACAATTCATCTGTTTTCAGTGCCCTCGTAGTCAGATTGGAGAAAGCAAGTACCGAGACGAGAAGCTTTACTCCATTCATATATATTTAAAAATTTTACAGAGAGAAAAAGGATTTACAAACATTCGTTCGTTAAATGTTCGAAATTTTACGCTTGCTATGCTAAAATATATGTACAAATTGGAAGGAAAGGACGGGGACATGTGTGCAAACATTTGATTTACAAGCGCCATATCAGCCTAGTGGAGATCAGCCACAGGCAATTGTTGAATTAGTGGAGGGTGTAAAGGAAGGCAAACGTCATCAAACATTGCTAGGTGCTACAGGAACGGGTAAAACGTTTACAATTTCGAATGTTATTCAGCAGGTAAAAAAACCAACACTTATTATGGCACACAATAAAACCTTAGCAGGACAGCTATATAGCGAGTTTAAAGAATTTTTTCCAAATAACGCTGTTGAATATTTTGTTAGCTATTATGATTACTACCAACCAGAAGCCTATGTGCCACAGACAGATACGTATATAGAGAAAGACTCTAGCATTAATGATGAAATTGATAAGCTACGTCACTCTGCCACTTCTGCATTATTTGAGCGTGAGGATGTCATTATTATTGCATCGGTGTCCTGTATTTATGGTTTAGGCTCGCCAGAGGAATATCGTGAAATGGTTGTGTCGATTCGGACAGGCATGGAAATTGAACGTAATCAACTATTGCGCAAACTTGTTGATGTGCAATATGAGCGTAATGATGTAAGTTTTACACGCGGAACTTTTCGGGTACGTGGAGATGTAGTGGAGATATTCCCAGCATCACGTGATGAACATTGTATTCGTGTGGAATTTTTTGGAGATGAAATTGATCGTATTCGTGAGGTAGATGCACTAACAGGTGAAATTTTAGCGGATCGGGATCATGTTGCGATTTTCCCAGCCTCTCACTTCGTGACACGAGAAGAAAAAATGCGAAAAGCAATTGAAAATATTGAAAAAGAACTAGAGGAACGTTTGACGCTGTTGCGAGCTGAGGATAAATTACTGGAGGCACAGCGTTTAGAGCAACGCACACGTTATGATTTAGAGATGATGCGTGAAATGGGCTTTTGCTCAGGCATTGAGAATTATTCACGTCATTTAACATTACGTGAGTCAGGTGCTACGCCTTATACATTATTGGATTATTTCCCTGATGATTTTTTACTGGTTGTGGATGAAAGCCATGTAACACTTCCACAAGTGCGTGGCATGTACAATGGTGACCAAGCTCGTAAAGGTGTATTAGTGGAACATGGCTTCCGTTTGCCCTCAGCACTCGATAACCGTCCATTGCGTTTTGAAGAGTATGAAAATCGTGTGCATCAGGCTATTTATGTTTCTGCAACGCCTGGTCCATATGAGCTGGAGCATACACCAGAAATGGTAGAGCAAATTATTCGTCCTACTGGATTGCTGGACCCGTTAATTGATGTACGTCCGATCGAAGGGCAAATAGATGATTTAATTGATGAGATTCATGAGCGAATGGCACGCAATGAACGTGTGCTTGTGACAACATTAACAAAGAAAATGTCTGAGGATTTAACAGCCTACTTAAAAGAGATGGGCTTAAAGGTTGAATATTTACATTCAGAAATTAAAACACTGGAGCGTATTGAGATTATCCGTGAGCTGCGTAAAGGAACGTATGATGTGCTAATTGGTATTAATTTATTACGTGAAGGGCTTGATATTCCTGAAGTCTCACTTGTAGCCATTTTAGATGCGGATAAGGAAGGCTTTTTACGTTCAGAGCGTTCCTTAATTCAAACAATTGGTCGTGCTGCTCGTAATGCGAATGGTCATGTCATTATGTATGCAGATCATGTAACAGACTCGATGAAAAAGGCGATAGATGAGACGAAGCGTCGTCGTACATTACAAATGGCTTATAACGAGGAGCATGGCATTACGCCTCAAACGATTATTAAGAAAATTCCAGATGTCATTCGTGCGACACAGGTAGCAGAGGAAGAGGAATCCTATGTAACAAAGGCTACGAAGGGCAAAAAGCTGACAAAGGCAGAAAGAGAACAGCTGTTGGCTTCCCTAGAAGTCGAAATGAAGGAGGCAGCAAAAGCGCTTGATTTTGAGCGTGCGGCTGAGCTTCGAGATACAATATTTGAATTGAAGGTAGAAGGGTGAATGACTTGTGAAAAATACTGAAATTGTCGTGCAAGGTGCACGTGCTCATAATTTAAAAAATATTAATGTCACAATTCCACGTGACCAATTAGTTGTTTTAACAGGTTTATCAGGCTCTGGAAAGTCTTCTCTAGCATTTGACACAATTTATGCGGAGGGCCAGCGTCGTTATGTTGAGTCCCTTTCCGCCTATGCTCGCCAATTTCTTGGGCAAATGGATAAGCCAGATGTTGATGCGATAGAAGGACTATCGCCTGCTATTTCCATTGACCAAAAAACAACGAGCCGCAACCCGCGTTCTACAGTAGGGACTGTAACGGAAATTTATGATTATTTGCGCTTACTTTACGCACGTATTGGCAAGCCCATTTGTCCAAATCATGGGATCGAAATCACATCTCAAACAATTGAGCAAATGGTGGATCGCTTATTAACCTATCCAGAAAGAACAAAAATGCAGCTTCTTGCGCCGATGGTTTCTGGACGTAAGGGAACTCATGTTAAATTGCTGGAGGATTTAAAAAAGCAGGGCTTTGTTCGTGTGCGAATTGATGGGGAATTACGTGATTTAGATGATGCGATCGAACTTGATAAAAATAAAAAGCATTCAATTGAAGTAGTAGTGGACCGTGTAGTTATGAAGGAAGGTATTGCCGCTCGTCTGAGTGATTCTTTAGAAACGGCCTTACGTTTGGCAGAAGGGCGTGTACTTGTTGATGTGATGGAGCATGAAGAGTTACTATTTAGTGAGCATCATGCCTGCCCATTATGTGGTTTTTCTATAGGTGAGCTAGAGCCTCGAATGTTTTCATTTAATAGTCCGTTTGGAGCTTGTCCAAGCTGTGATGGCTTAGGCTCAACACAGGAGGTAGATTTGGAGCTAGTGGTGCCCGATTGGAATCGTTCATTGCTAGAGCACGCCATTGCTCCATGGGAACCGACAAGTTCACAATATTATCCCCAGCTATTAAAGGCTGTTTGTGATCATTACGATATACCAATGGACGTGCCTGTGAAGGATTTGCCAAAGGACAAGATGGATAAGGTTTTATATGGCTCAGGAAAAGACAAAATACACTTCCATTATGAAAATGAGTTTGGCAATGTGCGAGATCAAATGATTGAATTTGAGGGTGTTATGCGTAATGTAGAGCGTCGTTTTAAAGAAACAACATCTGACTATGTACGAGAGCAAATGGAAAAATATATGGCACAGCAGGCTTGCCCATCCTGTAAAGGCTATCGCTTAAAGCCTGAAACATTAGCAGTGAAAGTAGCCGATAAGCATATTGGTGAGGTCACACAATATTCGATTCAGGAAGCGGATCAATTTTTTAAAGAGCTAGATTTAACAGAAAAGGATATGCAAATTGCTCGCCTTGTTTTGCGTGAAATTGAAGAGCGTTTGGGCTTCCTTGTCAATGTTGGTTTAGACTATTTAACATTGAGTCGTGCGGCAGGAACATTATCAGGTGGAGAGGCGCAGCGTATTCGCCTTGCTACGCAAATTGGTTCACGTTTAACGGGCGTTCTCTATATTTTAGACGAGCCTTCGATTGGTTTGCATCAACGTGATAATGATCGTTTGATTAACACGTTAAAAAATATGCGTGATATCGGCAATACGCTGATTGTGGTGGAGCATGATGAGGATACGATGCTGGCAGCTGATTATTTGATTGATGTCGGGCCTGGTGCCGGTGTTCATGGTGGTCAAATTGTAGCAGCAGGTACACCAGAGGAAGTGATGGATAATGAAAAATCGTTAACAGGGCAATACTTAAGTGGTAAAAAATTTATTCCATTACCAGTTGAGAGACGCAAGCCAGATGGTCGTAAGCTTGCCATTAAAGGTGCTAAGGAAAATAATTTACGCAATGTTAAAATAGATATTCCATTAGGTCTATTTGTGGCAGTGACAGGTGTTTCTGGTTCTGGAAAATCTACATTAATTAATGAAATTTTATATAAATCATTGGCACAAAAGCTAAATCGTTCCAAGGTAAAGCCAGGGGAGCATAAAGAAGTAACTGGGATGGAGGAGCTTGAGAAAGTCATTGATATTGACCAATCACCAATCGGTCGTACGCCACGCTCAAATCCAGCAACGTATACAGGTGTCTTTGATGATATTCGTGATGTGTTTGCAGCAACAAATGAGGCAAAGGTACGTGGCTATAAAAAGGGTCGCTTTAGCTTTAATGTTAAAGGCGGTCGCTGTGAGGCATGTCGCGGTGATGGCATTATTAAAATTGAAATGCACTTCCTGCCAGATGTTTATGTACCATGTGAAGTATGTCACGGTAAACGTTATAATCGTGAAACACTTGAAGTGAAATATAAAGATAAAAGCATTGCTGATATTTTGGATATGACGATTGAAAATGCAGTAGTATTCTTTGAAAATATTCCAAAGATTCAACGTAAGCTGCAAACCATTGTGGATGTAGGCTTGGGCTATATGAAATTAGGGCAGCCTGCCACAACATTATCGGGCGGTGAGGCACAGCGTGTAAAATTAGCCTCTGAATTACATCGTCGCTCTACAGGCAAGTCCTTCTATATTTTAGATGAGCCAACAACAGGCTTACACGCAGATGATATTGCACGTTTACTCGTTGTGCTGCAGCGTCTTGTTGAAAATGGCGACTCGGTATTAGTAATTGAGCATAATTTAGATGTTATTAAAACGGCTGATTATTTGATTGACTTAGGTCCAGAGGGTGGAGACAAGGGTGGTACCATTGTTGCAACTGGAACGCCTGAAGAGGTAGCCGAAATTGCTGGCTCCTACACAGGCAAATATTTAAAGCCAATTTTAGAGCGCGACCGTATGCGTATGGAGGCCGTACTAGTTAAGGCCTCTGAGGATATCTAAAAAACTTGTGAAATTGTTCAATTGAGAGTATAGGATGATCAAAAAGTGTAGAGAGTCGCTCAATTGAGAGTGAAGGGTGATCAAAAAGTGTAGAGGGTCGTCCAATTGAGAGTGAAGAGTGATCAAAAATTGTAGGGAATCGCTCAATCTGAGGTGAGAAGTGATCAAAAAACGAATAAAAGCCTAATTCATTTAATATTGTCGTGAAACTTTTCACATGATGAATCGTATAAATAGTATAACGAACTGAGGGAGGCTATTTATTTATGCAAAATGAACGTCAACGAATTTTAGAGCTTGTAGAAAAAGGTACGATTTCAGCACAAGAGGCGATTACATTATTAGAAGCATTAGAGCAACCTAGCAAGTCTACTCAAAATGTTATGAATGATGTGTCAAAGGAGACGCAATCCTTTTCAACTGAAAAAGAAGAGTCACTATTTGAAGAAAAACCAAAAGATGGTGACAAGAAAAAAGATGATTTTATGAAATACTTCCAAGATGAAATGCAAGATTTTCGTAAGGATTTAACGCAAATTGGCTCCTTGTTTATGGATATGATGAATACCGCTGTTAAAAAGGTGAAGGAATTTGATGTAGCTTCTCCATTTGGAGATAAAATTGAGTTTACACATACAGAAGAAGTGGCTGCTGTTAATGTAGACAATATTATTGCTGAACTGCCAAATGGTAACTTCTCATTGGAAGCCAGTGAGGGAGATACGATTCAGGTAGTTTGCAAGGTAAAGGCACCACTGATGAATGACAGTGAAGAAGAAACGCGCAATCATTTTTTAGAGCAATTTGTGGTGAAAGAGGATGAGCGTGCACTGCGCATTTTAAGCCAATTAAAGCTTGTTCAAGTCAATATAAAGGTGCTAGTACCGAAGGAGAAACTTGAAAAATTATCTGTTCGTCTCATGAATGGAAGTGTGTCACTACAGGATATAGAATTTGAAGAATTAAAGGTTAAAACATTAAACGGCGCTATTAAAGGCACGAAGTTTAACTTTGGCAAAGCGGAAGTGGATTCTTCTAATGGCTCCATTGAATTAACAAATGTCCGGGGGAAAGATTTAGAGGCAGAGACATTGAATGGCCGTGTTTATTTAGACGGTGCATTGGATGAGGTAGAGGCTAAATCGGTGAATGGACATGTTGTTGTTACAACTTGCTCAACAAATTCCTCAAAAATTAAAGCACAAACAGTTGCAGGTGCTGTTGAATTATATGTGCCAAGAACAATATCATTAAGTGGTAAAGTAGTGACGAATTTTGGGAAAATAGATGTTGGTATCCAGGATGTATCAAAAATGGAGTCAACGGATCAATTTTTATCGAAAGTTATTCGCTTTGATAAAGAAGTCGAAAATGCCAATCGCTTATTTATTGAAGGTGAATCCAAAACAGGAGCTGTTTTAGTGCGCTATACAACAACAGAAGAACAATAAACGTAACAATCAAACAGGAATCGACTTTGTCAAAAGTTGGTTCCTGTTTTAATTTTGTCGAGCTTTCTTCACAACTATGACAAGGAAAAAACGAATTAGAAAGAACTACCACGGATTGAAATGAAACTGTAATAAAAAAACAGAAATTGAGTGCTATAATAGTAAAAGAAATACCTCTTACATAGATGAGAGTTTTAGGTGGTTTAATCATGATAGAAATGAAAAATGTGACAAAGAAATACCCAAATGGTGTTGTTGCGACAAATGGTATTTCCGTTAATATAAAGCAGGGTGAATTTGTTTATGTGGTTGGTCCAAGTGGTGCAGGTAAATCTACATTTATTAAATTGATGTATCGCGAAGAAAAGGCAACTTCAGGGCAAATTTTTGTTAATGGTATAGATTTAGCAACGTTAAAAGATAAGAAGGTACCTTTTTTGCGTCGTCAGCTTGGTGTTGTTTTCCAAGATTTTAAATTATTACCTCGTTTGAACGTATATGAAAATATAGCATTTGCCCTTGAAGTTATAGAGGAAAAACCAGAAGAAATACGTCGCCGAGTTATGGAAGTTTTAGAGCTTGTCGGATTAAAGCATAAAGCTAGAATGTTCCCAAATGAGCTTTCGGGGGGAGAGCAACAGCGCGTATCAATTGCACGCTCGATTGTGAATGTTCCAAAAGTGGTGATTGCAGACGAACCAACAGGGAACCTTGACCCTGAAACATCATGGGAAATTATGAATTTATTTGAGGAAATTAATGCACGAGGAACAACAATTGTCATGGCAACGCATAATCGTGAAATTGTGAATACAATTCGTCGGCGTGTGATCGCTATTGAGGGCGGTTTAATTGTCCGTGATGAGCACGGAGGTGACTACGGTTATGACATTTAATACTGTAAAGCGACACTTCCGAGAAAGTATTAAATCACTTGGTCGAAATAGCTGGATGACTCTTGCATCCGTTAGTGCAGTAACCGTTACCCTCATATTAGTCGGCGTCTTTGCGCTGATTATGATGAACTTAAATAAAGTAGCGACTGATTTAGAAAATGATGTTGAAATTAAAGTATTAATTGATGAAACAGCAGATGAAGCAGCTGAACAAGCGCTTGTTAAAAATCTTAAAACATGGGCAAGTATCTCAGAGGTCACCTATTCAACGAAAGAGGATGAGTTAAATAAGCTCGTGAAGGATTTTGGTGATGATTTTAAACTATTTGAGCAAAGTAACCCTTTACGCAACGTTATTTATGTAAAGGCCGCTGATCCTCAGCAAACAGCGAAGGTTGCGAAAGAGATTAATAAGCATGATTATATATATGATGTGATGTATGGCGAAGGAAAAGTTGAAAAGCTATTTAACTTTTTAAATATTAGTCGTAATGTAGGAATCGTGCTAATTTTAGGGTTATTATTTACAGCGATTTTCTTAATTTCAAATACGATTCGGATTACGATTATTGCGCGTCGAGATGAAATCGAAATTATGAAACTTGTAGGTGCCACGAATTCATTCGTGCGTATTCCATTTTTACTGGAAGGAATGTGGCTCGGAATTTTAGGTTCGATTATTCCGATTGCGGTTGTCACAACCCTTTACCACAATATATATAAAATTATTGCACCTCGTTTACAGGGGGAGCTTATTCAATTACTGGATTTCTCTCCACTTGTGTATCAGGTGAGTGCTCTACTGCTACTTATTGGCGTATTAATAGGTATTTGGGGAAGCTTTATGTCAGTGCGTAAGTTTTTAAAAATTTAATTTGGGCGCTCTCATTATGCGCTAATCACAACGGATATTTGTGAATACAATGAATCCTAGGCGAAAGGGAGTTCGATCGGTGAGAAGTAAGGCGAAGAACACATGGAAAACACTTGCAGTAGCATCTGCTCTATTTCTTTTTATCCAAACTCCATCAGCATACGCAACAAGTTTGTCGGATTTAAAAGAAGAAAAAAAACAAATTGAAACAAAGAAAAATGAGTTAAATTCATCCATTGGCAATAAGTCAAATGCAATTTCTGCTAACCAGGAAAAGCAACAAAAAATCTTAGATCAAATTCAAGCATTAAACGCTGAAATCGACAAAACAAATAGCAATATTAAAAATGTAGAAGCCGAGATTCATACAACAAATGAGGAAATTAAAAAATTAGAAGCATCTATTCAAGAGCTTCTACATAAAATTGAAGAGCGGGATTTATTGCTAGAGGAGCGTGCACGTGCGATTCAAGCGGGTGGCTCTGTTAGTTATTTAGATGTGTTATTAGGTTCCAATAGTTTTGTAGACTTTATTGATCGATTTTCTGCGGTCAATGCACTGCTAGAAGCAGATCGTCAAATTATCCAAGATCAAAAAGAGGATAAGCAAAAATTAGAGGAACAAAAGCAAAGTGTAGAAGAAAAGCGTAAAAAGTTGGAAGAGAAAAAAGCTGAGCTTGAGCGCTTAAAAAAATCTTTAGATAGTCAAAAAGCCGAGAAAAATAACTTGGTTGATCAATTAGAAAAAGAGCAAGAAAAGCTGAAATCTGAAAAGGTATTACTTGAAAAAGAATATTCTGAGGCATTGGAAGTTAGTCAGGAATTACAAAATCAGATTATTGCTGAGCAAAATCGCTTAGCTGAAATTGCTCGCCAGCAGGAAGCGAAACGTAAAGCAGCAGCCGCGGCGGCAGCGGCCGCAGCTGCTGCTAACAATGCTAGCGGTGGTTCATCTGGCGTTATTGTGAACGCGCCTCAATCGAATGGTACTTGGATTAAGCCAACAAATGGTCGTTTAACATCACCTTATGGCTGGCGAAATATCGGAGCTGGCCCTGAATTCCACTATGGTGTCGACCTTGCCAATGCAACAGGCACACCAATTTGGGCGGCGGCTGAAGGTGTCGTTTCCTATGCAGCACCGCTTAGCTCTTATGGAAATGTTGTGATTGTGACACATTCAATTGATGGCCAAATTTATACAACTGTGTATGCACATCTAAGTGCATTTAATGTAAGTGTAGGGCAAGAGGTAACACAAGGTCAGCAAATTGCAGCGATGGGTAGCACAGGTCGCTCTACAGGCCCACATTTACACTTTGAGGTGCATATTGGTCCTTGGAAAGGGCAAGCTGTTGGTAGCGTAAATCCACTAAAATATATTCCGTTGTAAAGGGGACAGGGAGCTGTGCAAAAGACAAAGATCTTTTTGCACAGCTCTCTTCTACTAATAACAATATGCTAAATAAGCTTGCTTGGTGTAAGAGTTTGTCCTAAGAGAAATTTTTTTGGACAAACTCTTTTTTAAGGATTCTGACTATTTTTTGAACACAGTGTGAAATATTCCTCTGCTAAACTATATCTATGCTATGCTGTAGCTATCTTTTAAGAGAGGATTTGTTGGTGTGATTAATACAGAGTGGTATACAATTCGAGCACTAACATTACCAGCAACAGCAGTTGCCTTACTATATACTTTTTTAATCGTCTGGCTTATATTGCGATTACAATTTTCAAAAAAATATGCAGAAATCTATGCAGATGCTGTTTTTACATTTATGATCGTGTGGAAATTTAGCTTATTTTTCACTGATTTCAAAGCGGTTATTGCCCAGCCAATTTCTTTATTATATTTTAATGGAGGAACAATAGGCGTTTTTCTGGGCGTGTTAGCAGCATTATGGCAAGTATGGCGGAAAAAAGCTGTGGTAGTAGATCTAAAAGCATATTGCTGGGCAATGGTATTGACCCAATCGATTTACCAATGGTTTGCCGCATTATTGAATAATAATTCAGTGATAGGTGAAGTGATGACATTAGTAGTGCTAAGTTTATTAACTATTTTCATACTATGGAAACTAACAGCACTGAAACAGTCATTATTACTGTATACAGCTGGCTTTATCCTCGTTGCCTTCTTTCAACCATTAGGGATATGGCAAACTGCTGTAGGTGTCAGCCTCTTACTACTTTGTATGGGGATTGTCATTCACCACAATGAGAACAATGCAGGAGGGAAAGCATGAAAAAAAATATTGGGCTATTGATTGTTGTGCTTTTAGTAGTTGCGATGGTTGGTACATATGTGAAACAGCAAATTGATGAGGAGCGCGCTATTGACAAGTCGGCTCTTGGAAAGGATATGGAAGAGCGCAACATTGGTTTAAAAGATGGTGATACCCCACCTGATTTTACATTAACAAGCTTGGATGGAAAAGATGTAACATTGAGTGAGCTTCGCGGAAAAAAAGTAGTATTAAATTTCTGGGCAACTTGGTGTCCACCATGTAAAGCTGAAATGCCACATATGCAAAACTTTTATGATCAATTTGCTGAAGAAAAAAATGTTGAAATTATAGCAGTTAATTTAACAGCAGAGGAACGTGATGTGACAGCAGATGCCAAGGTGGATACTGTTATGACCTTTAGAGATAGTTTTGAGTTAACATTTCCGATTTTACTGGATCCTGACAATTTAACTGGCTCTGATTATCAAATTATTACTATTCCAACAACGTATTTTATTGATTCCAACGGTTATATTCAACGTGCCATTAAAGGACCGATGGATGTGGATATGCTAAAAAATTATGTCGATGCTCTCGATTAGTTTAGAAAGATCTGTTTGTTTCTCTAGTAGAAGCGAGCAGATTTTTTTATGCAGGGAAGATAGAGGAAGACTACGAAGCTGAGTCAAACGCTTGGGCATGAAAGACTAATACCTGCTCTTTATAAATTTGCCATGTAATCTTGTATGTTTGAAAAAATAGTGTCATACAGTAAAAGAGACGGAGGAGGGAAGGTTTGCGCAAAATAACGGCTGGAATCGGAGTTCTTATTAGTAGTTTAGTGGTAGGCAGTGGAATTTATTTTGATTGGTTTACACTGGGTGATAAAAAGGAGCCCGTTACGGAGGTTGATACCATTGATGAAGCAATGACATTAATTGAAGAAAAATCAGTATATAGCACCAAAAAGGATGTATTGGTGGAAGGGGCATTACGTGGGATGGCTGATGCTATTAAAGACCCTTATAGCACCTATTATACCAAGGAAGAGGCTGAGCAACATCGGCAAATGCTAGCTGAGGAAAGAGTTGGGATTGGGATTGAGCTAACAGAAAATAAAGGCAAATTTATTGTCGTGTCTCCTGTGCGCTCATCTCCAGCAGAGAAGGCAGGAATGCGTTCACTTGATGAAATTGTACAAGTAGATGGTGTTCGTATAGATGGTAAAACGATGAGTGAATTAATGCATTTAATTCAAGGTGAAAAGGGAACGAAGGTAACGATTGTAGTCTATCGCCCAAGTGAGGATAAGCATATTAAAATGACGATGGAACGCGCTGCTATTTCTAATAAAACTGTATCAAGTGAGGTTGTGAAGATTGAGGATACAGCAATTGGTTATGTAGAAATTTCCCTTTTTGGTGAAAAAACAGCGAACGAATGGGTTGCTGAAACAAGTAAACTACTGCGCAAAGATGTGGAGGGAATTGTGATTGACGTGCGTGATAATCCAGGTGGGTATTTACATAGCGTTGCAGCGCTACTAAGCACAGTGTTGGAAAATGGCAAGGTGTTTGCATATATGCAAAATGCGGAAGGTGCTATGGAACCATTAAAAACACAAACAAAGGGCTTTGATGAAAAATATTTAGAAACCATGAATAAAATCCCAATTGTTGTCATACAAAATCAAGGTAGTGCTTCTGCTAGTGAAGTATTAAGTGGCGCTTTGAAGGGCTGGGGCCGTGCTTCACTTGTTGGCGTGAAAAGCTTTGGAAAGGGGACAGTACAAGAATCTTGGTCGCTTACGAATGGTGGTGAGCTGAAGCTATCAACGAATAAATGGCTAACTCCAAAACGGGAATGGATTCATGGGCAGGGCATTGAGGCAAGCTTAGTGATCGAGCAAAATGAATTATTTGCTTTCCAGCTACATCCATTAACAGGGAAGTTTAAAGTAGGTGATATGAGCGAGGAAATTGCCTATTCGCAAAATGCCTTGCAAAAGCTTGGCTACCAAATTGATCGTTTAGATGGCTACATGGATGACACAACGGCTGAGGCTGTAAATCTCTATCGTAAACAGAAAAAACTAGAACAAGCAGAAGGTGAATTTTATATGGACACAACTTTCTTTAATAGTTTAAATGAAACATTAAAAAATTATAAGACCGATCGTCAAAATGACCAGCAGTTCCAAATGGCCACTAGCTTTTTACTGCATACAATTGAGCAATAAAAACGTCTTTCTATGAGTTTGTACTACGCAAGACTGTGGTCGTTTGATACAATAAATTCATAGCATGTAAGATAGAAATGGCGGGTGTTCGTATGGTTAGTGATATATTCATAGAGATTGTAACAGCGATTGGCCGCTTTTTACTCAACCCATTATTATATATAGCCATTATATTTGCTATTTTATTAGGGTACCGTCGTGTCAAACAGGAGCGTAAATATTTTAATAGACGAATTATTTGGGGCTGGACGGAGTTAATCGGACAATGGAAAGATGGCTGGCTGTATGCACTGATTATTTCCTTTATCAGTATTGCGGCAGGGCTGACGGTACCAAAGGTATTTTTAATAATGTTAATAGTGGTCTCTGTAGTAGCATTGGTATTGTATGTTATCAACGCTTTGTCACCTGTTTTGACAATGGGCGCTGCAACGCTTGCAGTATGGGCAATGTTTTACTATGATTGGACTTTTTCATGGTGGAAAATTTCCTTGGTGGGTGTCAATGTAATGGATGGAGCCATTGTAGCAATCACTATTATTGCAGGTCTTAGTGTGATTGCAGAAGGACTTCTTATTCGACGAGCAGCGCTAAAGGTAGCAACGCCTGGTATTGAAAAAACAAAGCGAGGCATGCAGGCAATTGTCTATCGCACAAGAAATGTGTGGATGCTACCCATTTTCTTTGTGATGCCTGGCGATACGATTGCTGCGGTATTACCATACTGGCCACAATTTACAATTGGGGAGAATAGCTTTGCGCTTGTGCTATTTCCTCTTGTTATCGGTTTTTCCAAGCTTACAAGAAAAGATTTGCCAGCTTTAGTATTCCCTAAAATTGGCCGCTCAGTATTATTACTAGGGCAGCTTATTTTACTTGGTGGACTGGCTGCTTATTTTGAGCCATTGATCGCTTTGATCACACTTGCACTGGGAGCAATCAGCCGTATTAGCATCTCTATTTATTACACATGGCAGGATAAAACCGATCATTATGCAATAGCACCTAGTACAAAGGGGGCTGTGATTGCTGCAGTTCTGCCCGATTCACCAGCTGAAAAAATGGGCTTACTTGCTGGAGAATGTATTTGTAAAGTAAATGGGGTAGCGATTTTTACAGAAAATGAGCTATATGAAGCATTGCAATTAAATGCGGCACATTGTCGCCTAGAAGTGTTAGATCGCAACAATGAAATTCGTTTAACACAGCATGTCATTTATAGTAATGATCATTACCGTATTGGATTACTATTAGCTGAGCCGAGGGATGTATAATGGATGTTTTTGGGAAAATGATGCTAGCACTTTTTATACCTGCATTGCTTGTGTTATTGTTTACAAGAATAACGTATAATCGCTATATTGCATTAGTATTAGCCATTGCGCTAATCGCAGCCTCTGTTTATGCAGGCTATACATCTCCATCTATTATTTTTATAATTGATGCTTTTTCATTAACAGTAGGCTTTTGGTTGGCAAGTAAAATGAGGAAATAACAAAGTCAGTCCTATCTTAGTGATGGGACTGACTTTTTTACATAAAGAATCGCACAGCTGCCATTATTATAACGCCTGCAACAACTGTAATGGATAAACTTTTGGTAACAAGGGCAATAATTAAGGTAGGCACAAATGTTACAAAAATAGGCCAATCTAGTGTGACAACTTTGTCACTTTCGGTATCTAATAAGTTTTCGATAACAAGAGCACTTAAAATACAGACAGGAATAAAGCTAAGCCATTTCAAAACAACATCTGGCAGTGCAATACTGCGTACAAACATAAATGGAATAATGCGTGGAAGCCATGTAACAACTGCACAGCCAATAATAAGCCACACCATATAAGAGGTTGTTGTCATTTATCCGTCACCACCCCAATTGTTGCAACAATGACTGTTGCTAATAGTACAGCTACATGAGAAGGCACTACATAAGAGAGACCGTACATAATGAGTGCTATATAGCCAATTAACTTAATATAGTGCATAATTTTGCTTTTTCCAACACTGCTTAATTGTAAAACTAACAGTGCAATAAACATGGCAATTAAAGCAAAATCCAACCCCCATCGCTCAGGATTTGCGACCCACTGCCCTAAAAAGGCACCTGCTACACAGGAAAGAATCCAAAACAGATAGGCTGTTATATTTAACCCATCCATCCATTTACCGTGTAATTTACCTGTTTGCATTTGTTTCGTCACAGCTACTCCAAAGGTTTCATCAGTTAATAATGTTCCAAACCCAACATTTCTTAGCATGGAGTAGCGCGTAAAATGAGGGGCTAATGTTAAACTCATTAATAAATGACGTAGATTGACCACAAAAATGGTTACAATAATAGCAGAAGCAGGACTACTCGTTAAAAGCAGTGCACAAAAGATAAATTGTGCAGAGCCTGCATAAACAAGAATTGTTAAAAGGGCAATTTCGATGACAGATAGCCCTGAAGCGGAACCTACAACGCCAAATGCAAGTCCTATACTAATATAACCGAGTAAAGTAGGAATACAATCCTTTACACCTTGTAAAAAGCTGTCATTAAGGGAGTTTGTTGCCTTATGATGAGACTCTGTTGTACTTGTCATAAATAGGTCATCCTTTCTTAAAAAAACAATGTATACTAATTAATAGAATAGTTTGATAGTTAGAAGTGTTTATTAAAGTATACATATGTCTGATAAAATAAACAATAGAGATTGGTGAATAGCAATGGAACAAATGAGTCGAAATTTAGCCTTCCAATTAAAAAAAATTCGACAGCAACGTTATGTCAGCTTAGATGATGTTGCAAAAGCAACAGGTGTCAGTAAGGCACAGCTCGCTCAAATTGAAAAAGGGGAGGCAAATCCCACTGTATCAACGATTTGGAAAATTGCAGCAGGTATGCGTGTTTCTTTTTCCTCTTTATTACAGCCGCCAACCGCTCATTACACACGTTATAGCAGCAAAAATGCACCACATGTGGATGAGGATGAGGGACGTTATCGCGTGTATTCCATTATTCCCTATAGTCCTGAGAGGGGCTGGGAATTTTATAAGGTTGAAATGGAACCTGGCGCAGTAAGCAGGAGTGAAGCTCATACAGAAGGGGTAGAGGAAACTGTAATCGTTATTAAAGGACAAGCCATGATTTCTGCTGGAGATATGCATGAATTACTGGATGAAGGGGATACACTAGTATTCTCAGGGCATCAACCCCATGAGTATCGCAATACATCAGAAGGGCTAACCATTTTACATTTAATTTTACAGTATAAATAGAGGTGTCAATAGTGAGTGAATGGTTTACTGTAGAAAATATTGAACAAATTGCGGCACAGTATCGAACACTTGGTCCAATTATTGGTTTATTGCTACCATTTTTAGAAGCGTTTTTACCATTCTTACCATTAGTCGTGTTCGTTGTAGCCAATGCAAGTGCATTTGGATTATGGGTAGGGTTTTTATTATCTTGGTTAGGTTCTGTCGCTGGATCTTATGCGGTATTTTTGCTTGTTCGTCATTTTGGCAAGCATCCAAAGCTGCGATTTTTGACAGGCAGTAAAAAAGTACAAAGGCTTATTCAATGGGTGGATATGAACGGCCTTAGCCCTCTGTTTGTTCTGCTATGCTTCCCTTTTACACCATCTGTTATTGTCAATATTGTTGCTGGATTGTCCAATATTCATAAAAAGTTTTACTTAATTGTTTTACTAGCTGGAAAGTTTGTCATGATTTTAGGGATGAGTGTCCTCGGCTATGATTTAAAATCATTACTGACGAGCCCTGTAAGATTGGTGATTGCAGCTGTTGCGATTTTGATTTTATGGTGGATAGGCAAGCTGATCGAGAAACGTTTGAATGCGCGTGTTGAGAGAGATTTACGGCAAGCGCGAAATTTGCCAGAAAACCGAGATAAACATGCAAGTTAATAACTTAACCAAGCAAACAGCCTTTTTTTGTTATAGATGAGAAGAGGCTGTTTTTAATTGTTACCAAATGAAGCTTGTTAGATAGTATTTACTAGCTTTTTTCGATAGAATTTAAGTAAAGTGATCAATTTGGCAGTAGAATCGCTCAATAATAAGGTTAAAGTGATCAAATCAGCAGTGAAATCGCTCAATAACAGGATTAAAGTGATGAAACTAGCAGAACAATTGTTCAAAATGGGGTTAAGCTGTTCAAAACAGCCAGAAGTCCACTCAATCTCAAATTAAAAAAGGGGGGAGAAGTTCATGACATTGCGTATTGTTTCGGGGCGTTCGGGAACAGGGAAATCCGCTTTTATTTATAAGGAAATTGTCGAGCAACTCAAGTCAGATCCATTAGGTCATCCTATTTTTATTATTGTTCCTGATCAGATGTCCTATTCTACAGAATATGAACTAACGAATAAACATGGTGTACAAGGTTTAATTCGTGCACAGGTGATGACATTTAAACGTTTAGCATGGCTTGTGCTGCAGGAGACAGGTGGGATTGCTCGTAAAGAAGTAAATGGCTATGGTTATCGCATGCTGATTCGCAAATTGTTAGAGGAACAACAAAGCGGATTCTCTTTATTTCGACAAGCTGCTGGCAAACGTGGCTTTACAGAGGAAATTGAAGCGCTGTTAAAGGAGTTTAGCCGTTATAGTGTCAATAGCACTGTTTTAGCAGAGGTAATAGCCTCGTTAAAGGCAATTGATGCACCGCATACATTACAGGCTAAAGCAAGTGATTTGCATGTTGTGTTACAGGCATTAGAGGAACAGCTTGGGACAACCTATGTCGATAGTGAGGGCTATTATCCAATTCTAACTGAGCAATTAAAATATGCAGAAACAATGAAACAAGCGACTATTTATATTGATGGTTTCACAGCCTTTACTGTGCGAGAGCTAGAGCTAGTGCGAGAATTATTAAAGGTTACGAGACAAGTAACAGTTGTTCTACCATTCGATCATATGGATGAGGCATTCGATGAGCAGGCTTTATTTCATGAGGCGGCATTAACCAATCAACGACTGCATGATATTGTACAAGAAGAAGGCATTGAAGTTGATGCACCAATCCATTTTTATCATACAAGAAGATTCTCTTCCAACGATTTACAGCATATAGAGGCTCGATTTGCTGATATAGTGCCGCAAACAAAAAAAAACGTAGGAGATGTACAGGTGTTTGAGGCGTCTAATCGCCGAGCAGAGGTGCATGCCATTGCCCGGGAAATAACGAAGCTAACTAGGGAAGATGGTTATCGTTATCGTGATATTGTACTACTGTATCGCCAGGCGGAATTATATGATCCACTTATTACAAGTATTTTTCAACAATATGAAATTCCTATTTTTACAAATACAAAAAAGACAATGCTTCACCATCCTTTAATTGAGCTAAGTCGTTCCGCATTAGAGGTAATAACTTCTAATTGGAAATATGAGCCTGTTTTTCGTAGTGTCAAAACAGATTTATTTTTCCCATTACAGGCTGAGTTAGCGATTTGGCGTGAGCGTGCAGATCGTTTAGAAAATTATTGCTTAGCACAGGGGATTTATGGAGAACGCTGGTTTGAGGAGTCTCGTTGGTTTTATAAAAAATATCGTGGCTTAGAGTTCCATTCGCGTGTACAAACAGATGAGGAACGAGCAATGCAGGCAGAAATCGAGGCCATTCGAGATGAAATTCGTCAACCATTAAAAAATTTGCAGGATCAGCTTGAACGAGCGCAAACAGGACGAGCAATAGCGACTGCTTTATTTGAGTTTATAGAGGCATTGCATGTTTATGATAAGCTTCAAGCCTTAAAGGATCGTGAGCTTGAGCGAGGTGATGCGTTAGCGGCAAGCGAGCATGAGCAGGCATGGCATGAATGGGTAGCTGTGCTAGATCAATTTGTTTATATGTTTGGAGAGCAGGGGCTGTCTCTGGAGGAAGCGGCAAAGATTCTTGATGAAGGCTTTGATACTTTAGAATTTTCGAGAATTCCGCCTACCTTAGATGAAGTGATGGTAGCGACGGTTGATTTAGCGCGACTTTCTGATATAAAAGCGGCTTTTGTAATAGGGATGAATGATGGTGTTTATCCAACACGAATGGACTATGAGGGCTTATTATCGGATACAGAACGTGAATGGTTTAGTCAAATTGGCTATGAACTTGCCCCAACCTCCGTTAATCGCCTATTGCAGGAGAATTTTCTATTTTACCGCGCGGTGACAACGCCATCTCATAAGCTTTATATGACATACCCTACAGCAGATGAAGAGGGTAAAGCGTTGCTAGCTTCCATCTATATAAAGAAGATAATTGGCAATACTAGCACACCTGGACTATTATGTGATGTCCCAGTAGAACGTGTTGTCATCGACCCAATCGAATTATTGGAGGGCGATGTTTTACCCTATTTACGTCATCCACGTACTGCTTTAGCGCATCTAATGGTGCAGCTACGTCAGGCTGAGCATAGTCGTGAATTAGCACCAGAATGGCTGGCATTGCAAAAATTTTATAAACAAGACCCTTACTGGGCATTAATTTTTGAACGTGTGCGCTATCCGATTACCCATAAAAATAAGGCAGAGCCCCTTGAAGCCTATATTACGCAGGAATTATATGGACAAAAGCTAACATCAAGTGTTTCTCGCATTGAAAAATATTTTAGATGTCCATTTTCCCATTTCACAACGTATGGTCTACGTTTAGAGGAACGTGCTGAATATCGTTTGGAAACCTTTGCGATGGGTGATTTATTCCATGAAGCTTTAAAGTGGATTACCGAAGAAACACATCGACAGCAGCTATCATGGATACGGTTAACAAAGCAGCAAATTAAACAATTAGCACGTCAGGCTGTGGAGCAAATTGTGCCTGTCTTTTCACAGCAAATTTTACTATCGAGTGCGCGTTATCGTTATATTCAACGTAAGCTTATTCGTATTGTTGAGCGCACAATGACAGCATTAACACAGCATGCCAATGTCTCTCACTTTAAGCCAATTGCTATTGAGGCATCGTTTGGGCCAGGGCAGAATGAGCAGCTCCCACCGCTTGAAATTGATTTAACAGGTGGCAAAAAAATGTTTATGCGAGGACGTATTGATAGAGTGGATAGTGCAACAATCGATAATCGCTCTTATTTACGCATCGTTGATTATAAATCATCCGCTCGTGATTTGGACTTAAACGAGGTATATTATGGACTGTCCTTACAGGTTCTCACTTATTTAGATGTGGCTATGGAAAACAGCTCTTATTGGCTGCCAGGTGAAACAGAGCCAGCGGGTGTCCTATATATTCACGTCCACAATCCAATGCTAAAGCTCGATAAGGATTTAACAGCTAGTGAAATCGAAGAGGATCGTTTAAAGCAATATAAAATGAAAGGTCTGCTCGTTGAAAATGCTGAGGCTATTTTATCAATGGATGAGCAACTAGAGGAAAAAAACGGACATTCTAAAATAATTCCCGTTTATATGAAAAAAGACGGAACACCATCTGAATCACAATCACGTATTGTGCCTGTCAATGATATGAAAAATCTACAGCACTTTGTACGGCGCAAGCATCAGGAGGCAGGGAATGGGATTTTAGCTGGTGATACAGCCATTAGTCCTTATAAATTAAAAACAAAAACAGCCTGTGATTACTGTCAATTTGCCGCGGTTTGTCAATTTGATCCATCAGATGGCAAGCAAAGCTATCGTCAGTTAGTACAGGCAAAGCCGAATGAAATTGTTGATATGATTCGGAAGGAGATGAAGTAGCGTGGGACAAACAATACCTGTAAAGCCAGCAGATGTGACATGGACGGATGATCAATGGAAGGCGATTTATGCTAGTGGTCAGGATACACTTGTATCAGCTGCGGCAGGGTCGGGAAAAACAGCAGTCCTAATTAACCGTATGATTGAAAAGGTGATCGCGACTGAAAATCCTATTAATGTAGATGAACTGCTTGTTGTAACCTTTACGAACGCATCGGCTGCCGAAATGCGTCATCGTATGGCGGAGGCGCTGGAAAAGGCGATCGAAAAAAATCCAAACTCTCAGCATTTACGGCGTCAGCTTAGTCTTGTTAATAAAGCGCAAATTTCAACATTGCATTCCTTTTGTCTAGCCATTGTAAAGCAATATGCCTATTTGCTTGATATTGACCCAGGCTTTCGCATTGCCAATGAAGCTGAAGTTGCTTTATTAAGAGATGATATTTTAGCAGAGGTGCTAGAGCAAGCGTATGATGCTGAGGATGAGACACAAGTGCAAGCCATCTATCGTCTTGTTGA
Source organism: Lysinibacillus sp. FSL H8-0500 (assembly GCF_038051955.1). Taxonomy (NCBI): domain Bacteria; kingdom Bacillati; phylum Bacillota; class Bacilli; order Caryophanales; family Bacillaceae; genus Lysinibacillus; species Lysinibacillus sp. FSL H8-0500. The sequence continues at coordinate 922,046 of NZ_CP150292.1, forward strand.
TAGCTTTACCTCAGATCGTGATGATCAGGCCATTGAAACACTGATTAGCAAGCTGTATGATACATCTCGTGTCCATGCAGAGCCACAAAAATGGCTATGGAGTCTGCCAAAGGCCTATGAGTTAGCTGAGGATATAACGATTGACGATTTAGCGCTTTCTCAGTATGTGAAATTGACGGTTCGCCATAGTTTGGAGGAAGCCTTTGTACTTATTTCAGAAATGCGGGCAATAACATTACAGCCCGCAGGACCTGCCCCGTATGCGGAAACGGCAGAAATTGATTTTGCTATGATTCAAGAAGGGATTCGCATTAGTCAGGATGGTACATGGCAGGAGTTATTTGATTATTTTGCAATGGTGAAATGGTCTACGTTAAAACGACTATCCAAGGATGCTTTAGTAGACGTGGAGCTACAGGAGCTTGCCAAGAAAAAGCGAGAAGCTGCCAAAAAAATGATGAATAAAATCAAAGAAACCTATTTCGTTCGTACACCTGCACGCTTGCTTGAGGAAATACGGTTAATGGCACCAACCATTACAACATTGGTGGAGTTAACAGTCATTTTTAGTGAGCAATTCCGACTGGCAAAGCTAGAGCGGGGCATTATTGATTTTTCAGATTTAGAGCATTATGCTTTGCAAATATTAACAGTAAAAGGTGAGGGCAAGCTGGAGCCTTCTCCTGTGGCATTAGATATGCAGAAGCGATTTAAAGAGGTGCTCGTGGATGAATATCAGGATGTGAATTTATTACAGGAAACGATTTTACAACTTGTAAAAATAGGCAGCGAGCAGGATGGCAATTTGTTTATGGTGGGCGATGTGAAACAGAGTATATATCGCTTCCGTTTAGCTGAACCGAAGCTTTTTATGCGAAAATATAGTGACTTTTTGGAATCACCAACAGCAACAGGTATGCGTATCGACTTAAACGCAAATTTTCGAAGTCGCAAAGAGGTGCTCAATGCAACAAACTATGTGTTTGCCCAAATAATGGGCGAGCGTGTTGGCGAAATTCAGTATGATGATAATGCATCCTTAAAGCCAGCAGCACCTTATGATGATAGAGAAATTCCTGTTGAGCTTGCAGTGCTGCATCCTTCACAGGAAGAGGAAGAAGCTGAAGAGGCAGAGGAAATAACGAATGAAGCCACTGAACTAGAGGAGCTTAAAAAGTCACAGTATGAGGCACGCTTTATGATCAAGCGTATCCAGCAGATGATGGCTGAGGGTACAATGGTTTATGATACAAAAACGAAGACAGAGCGACAGTTAAAATATAGTGATATCGTGATTTTAATGCGCTCGATGACATGGTCAAACGATTTAGTGGAAGAATTTAAGCTAGCTGGTATTCCGCTATACGCAGAGTCATCCAAAGGTTATTTTGATGCGCTTGAAGTAATGATTATGCTAAATGTATTAAAGATTGTCGATAATCCGTACCAAGATATCCCATTAGCTTCTGTGTTACGCGCGCCTTTTGTGGGCTTGACAGAAAATGAACTAGCTCAAATTCGTTTAGCTGATCCTAAAGTACCTTTTTATGACGCCTTACGACAATTTATTCGTAGCGAGGGACACGGTGTACAAACCGTTACCTTTGAGAAACTTCAACGATTTATGTTAGCTTTTGAACATTGGCGAGATTTAGCGCGCCGCGGCTCATTGTCAGACTTAATTTGGAAGATTTATTTAGATACCCATTATTACGAAATGGTTGGCGCGATGCCAAATGGTAAGCAACGACAGGCAAATCTTCGTATTTTACATGATCGTGCATTCATGTATGAGCGAACAGCCTTCCGCGGATTATTCCGTTTTTTACGCTTTATTGATCGAATGCGTACACGTGGAGATGATTTAGGGACAGCTAAATCGATAGGCGAGAAGGATGATGTTGTACGCCTTGTAACCATTCACTCTTCAAAAGGTTTGGAATATCCAGTGGTCTTTGTGGCAGGTATGGGGCGACCATTTAATAAGATGGATTTTCATCAGCCCTATTTATTTGACCAAGACTTTGGATTAGCAGTAAAGGCGATTGACCCAGAAAATCGTATTACGTATACATCCCTGCCGTTTTTGGCGCTAAAAGAGAAAAAGGAGCTTGAAATGCGAGCAGAGGAAATGCGTGTTTTATATGTAGCGATGACACGTGCCAAAGAACGGCTAATTTTAGTGGGCTCCGTGAAAAATTGGGACAAAACACGTGAGCGCTGGCAGGAGGCACAAAGCTTGTCAACAGATGCACCGCTACAGGAATACTTACGTGCTAGAGCTAATAGCTATTTGGATTGGGTTGGACCAGCCGTAGCAAGGCATGTGGATTTTGCCTCAGTCGCTACATCCACCTATAAGGCATTGGGAGATCCTTCACATTGGTCGGTACAAGCAATTGATACAAGCCAGTATTCATATGAAATAGAGGCATTAGAGGATGAGGTAGAGCAGTTGCTGGCAATGCCAGAAGATCAGGCTTTATTGTCTGAAATAACGACACGCTTCCAAGCACAATATGCCTATCAAAAATCAACAAGAAAACGCTCGAAAACGTCTGTTAGTGAAATTAAACGTTTAGAAAATTTACAGCGTCAGGAAGAACCTGAATTTTACTTTGCAGCACCTGCTAAGCGCAGTATCACGGCCATTGCACCGCGACCATTATTTTTACAGGAGCAGCAGCTAACAGGCGCTGAGATAGGAACGGCTGTACATACAGCGATGCAGCATGTGCCACAGCAGGGCTTTCACAATCTTGAGGAAGTAAGAAGCTTTGTGGCAGATTTAGTGGCAAGACAACTTTTAACAGAGACAGAGGGAGAAATTGTGCCACTAGCGAAGATTTTTCATTTCTTTACTACAGCTATTGGACAACGTTTTAAACGAGCAAAGCAAATACGAAGAGAGATGCCGTTTACAATTAGTCGAGTAGATGAGGATGGCGATGCTCAAATTGTGCAGGGGATTATTGATTGTCTATTGGAGGATGAGCATGGTCATTGGATCTTGCTCGATTATAAGACAGATCGTATTCAGTCGCATTTTGCCAAGGAGCCTGCATTATCAAAGGAAATACGAGATCGCTATGCTGTCCAGCTACGTGTCTATAGTGAAGCAATTGAAGCGATTCTTCATATTAAAGTAAGCGATAAAATAGTATATTTATTTGATAGTGGACAGAGCGTACAGGTATAAAGAGGTGAGTATCACGCAAGCAGAGCACTGGCATCTAATAGCTCTGCTTGTATCATTGTTTTGAGGAAAGAGGAGGCTTATGTTGTGGAGTTAAAACCAACAATGTTGCAGGAGCGAATTGCAACATTAGATATTTTACGAGGCATTAGTTTGATAGGTATTTTACTCGTAAATATGTATGCTTTTTATTTGCCAATGCCCCATATTGATTTGGTAACGTGGTTTAACACGCCATCTGATATCGTTTGGCAACAAAACTTAGATATTTATGTGCAAGGTAGCTTTTATCCGTTATTTGCAATGCTCTTTGGCTATGGGCTTGCCATACAATGGCAAAAGGCACAGAGTCGCGCACAAAATTTTTATCCACTAGGATTTCGTAGGCTCTTAGTATTATTTGTTTTCGGTGTTATCCATGCCGTGCTGATTTGGTGGGGCGATATTTTAATGATGTATGCCTTTTGTGGCGTTTTTTTATTGCTGCTACTACGTCTACGACCTATTTGGTTATTGCTGATTGCTATTATCCTTAATGGTATAATGCATGCTTTTACATTCTTAGCACTCGCATTTGTTAATGTTCCTGAGGCTGAGGGGTATTATGTGGATATTGTTTCGATTGAGCAAGCAATTACTGCATATGGAACAGGTACATGGGTGGATGCCTTTATACAACGGTTAGCAGATTTAGCTGTTCAAGCTAGTCCTCTTATGTGGATTGTCTCTTTATTTACAATTCTGCCCTATATGCTAGTTGGAGCAGCAGCGTCAAAATGGCATTTAGTGGAGCGTGCTAAGGAATTGAAGTGGCTCTGGATTACGCTAGCAGTGAGTGGGCTTGTAATAGGTATTTTCCTAAAAAGCTTACCTATTTTATTTACACGTACTCTTTTATTGGATAGCATAAAAATTTATATTGGAGGACCAATTCTATCTATTGGCTATATTGGTCTAGTTGTCCTACTTTGCTTATGGCCGTTTGTACCAAAACTGCTTCGTCCATTGGCGAATATGGGACGTATGTCATTGACAATATATATTATGCAATCGATTATTGGTACTTGCTTATTCTATCAATTTGGCTTTGGCTGGTATGGTAAAATCACAGTTGCTACAGGCGTTTTCATCGCTATCGGGATTATCGTGGTACAAATGGTTATAGCTGAAATTTGGCTATCCAAGTGGAAGCAAGGACCACTAGAGGCACTATGGCGTAAATTAACGTATAAGCAAAAAGTAGAATCGCATTAATATTTACCTCTTTATAGGCATAATCTATGAAGAATATAGCAACTTATAAAATTATTGTCGTAAAAGTAAAGCAATTTCTATCATATTGTTGTATTATGTAGAAAAAAGAAGGAGCTCTTAAAATCATGAAAATTTTATCATTCAAATTAGGTGGACATGTAAGCTTTGGACCAAAAGTAAAAAAAGAAGAAGCGGTATGGGATGTACTCGCTATTCAAAATGAACTTCAAGTTCTCCCTTCTTTTTCAAGTTCAATTGTGGATGGCATAGCTTTAGGCTTTGATTTTGTTGAACAGATTCGTAAATTAGTAGAAGCAGCAGAAAAGTCGGATCGTGCTGATAGTTTTAAACGTGAATTTACAGTTATTGAATGGTTATCACCGATTCCACGTACACCAAAAAATATTATGTGTGTAGGTAAAAATTATAATGAGCATGCGAAGGAAATGGGTGCGGAGGCAGCACCAACGGATTTAATGATCTTCACAAAATCACCAACAGCTATTGCAGCAGATGGACAAACTGTATCGATTCATGCTGAGCTTTCATCAAAAATGGATTATGAAGGTGAGCTTGCTATCGTTATTGGTAAACGTGGTAAAAATATTCCGAAAAACTTAGCATATGACTATGTATTTGGCTATACAATTGCTAATGATATAACAGCTCGTGATTTACAAGAAAAGCACCAGCAATTCTTCTTAGGGAAAAGCTTAGAGGGCACGTGCCCGCTTGGACCATATCTTGTAACGAAGGATGAAATTCCAAATCCACAAGATTTAACAGTCGTGACAAAGGTCAATGATGAAGTACGTCAAAATGGCTCTACCAAAAATATGATGTTCTCTGTAGAAACATTAGTAGCTATTCTCTCTCAGCATGTAACATTAGAGCCAGGCGATGTTATTTTAACAGGTACGCCAGCAGGGGTTGGCAAAGGCATGAACCCCCCACAGTTCTTAAAGGCTGGAGATACTGTAAAAGTATCTATTCAAGGAATCGGTACATTAGTCAATCACTTTGAGTAAGAATACGAATCCGTGTGAGTGCAATGCTCCGCGGATTTTTTATATGGTCAACATAATAAGTGAAAAGTTCACCTATTTTCATATAGTAGTTTTAAAATTTGCTGATTGTGAGTAAAGCAAGTCGCAAAGAAGTGCTAGTATATTTGTTCGTCTATTTTGTGAACGCTATTGTAAGATTTGAAACCCTTTCCATCACATGGTAGGATAGAGTTTGATAGAAAAAGAATGAGGTGGAACAAACATGAGTTTTTTAACGAGCCAAACGCATTTGCATATTACTACGTGGGTCGTGGCGATTGTTATCTTTTTAATTGCAGCGCTTATGGGCAAGCAATCAAAAGGCTTACATATGGCTTTACGTCTATTCTACGTACTAATTATTATTACAGGTGCAGCATTATTCTTCCAATATCAGACGGTTGACCCGATGATGTATGGTCTGAAATTTTTATTCGGTATTTTAGTAATTGGTATGATGGAAATGGTATTAGTGCGCCAACAGAAAAATAAACCAACAGGAATTTTTTGGATTTTATTTGCGGTATTCCTATTTATTACACTGTTCTTAGGTTTTAAATTGCCACTGAACTTTGATTTCCTAGCATAATAATTTGTAAAGGTCGTGAGGTGCTTGCTTCACGACCTTTATTGTGAGTAAAAAGAGAAGGGGTTAGACAGACACCTTTTTGCCGTAATTTATTTTGCATTTGTGGAAAATCTTTTGAAATGATAGCGACGTGCCAGTGTTATTTGGTAAAATGACGATGGATTGGTTTGAAAGAGAGGGAATAATAGTGAAATTCAAGAAGTGGATAAGTGCAACAGCTGCATCACTTTTATTAGCAACTTCATTCGTAAGTCTAGCGCCAGCGGCTTATGCGGATGAACCAGCAACAAGATCGATTGCGGAAGAAAGCATCTTTGATTTACTCGTTGACCGTTTCTTTAATGGTTCAGGCTCAAACGATTTTGATACAAATACGAAAGATCCTGAGAAATTTGCAGGTGGCGATTTTACAGGTTTACAAGATAAATTAAATTTTATCGGTGAAATGGGCTATACCATTGTTTCAATTGGCCCTATTTTTTCAACAGAAAAATATGATGGATCATTGCTAACAAGCTATACCACACTTGAGCGTCATTTTGGGACATCAGAAGAATTTCAAAGTGTTGTAGAAGCTTACAAGGCAAAAAATATGTCTATGATGGTGGATTTTCCGCTTAACAATGTAAGCCCAAATCATGAGTGGGCAAAGGATGCTACAAAAGCTGACTGGGTTGCTTCGACTAATAATGGACAAGTACAGTGGGATTTAACAAACAAGGATGTGCAAGAGGCACTTATCCAATCAGCAACTGAATTTGTTTCTACATATGGTATAGGTGGTGTGCGCTTAACAAATATTGCAGAGGCTGATACAGATTTTATCAATGAGATGATAGCGGCTTTAAAAGAAACAAAGGCGTCACTTTATGTAATTAGTAACGAAGAAAGCGATGCCAATTTTGATGCGGCTTTCACTCCAGCCATAGCGGAGATCTATCGTCATATGTTCAAAAATGTGGATATGGATTCATCGAAATTAATGGAGCCATTTACAGGAGAAAAGCCTGTACAGATTATGATTGATTCGTTGGAGACGTACCGTTTTACATTCGATTCTGCAACTGAAAACATGTTCCCGCCTACGCGTTTGAAAATGGCAATGGGGGCTTTGTTTATGTTGCCAGGGATTCCCGTTGTGCAATATGGAACCGAAATTGCGATGAATGGGGAGGCAAAACCTGATACACATCAGCTTTATAACTTTAAAACAGATACAGAACTGATTGATTATATTAAAAATGTTCAATCATTGCGCAATCAATCCGCTACTTTACGTAAAGGTGATTTTGAAGTTATTACAAATGACAATGGCTTACTTGTTTTTACACGTACATCAGATGAAGAAAAATGGGTTATTATGGTCAACAATACAAGTGCAACACAACGCGTTGACTTAACACCTGCACAACTGGGTGAAGGTAAAATGCTGAATGGGATTTTACATGAGGAAAAGGTTCGTTTAAATGAAAATGAGGTGTATCCTGTTATTTTAGATCGTGAAATGGTCGAAATTTATCAGGTTCGCAATGATAGTGGATTTAATATTCCATATATGGTAGCACTTGGATTAGTATGGGTAATCTTTATTGGCTTTGTAGTGATTATCATTAAACGAGGAAAAGCTCCTCGTCCAAAGAAAGATATACAGTCGTAGAATGTACTGAGGCTCATCATAATTAATTGTGTCCACCACAGAAGCTTAGTATATTTTAATTAATAGAAGAAGGCTATGCAAAAAGTGAAAATTTTTTGCATAGCCTTTTTGATTAGTTTTGATAATTTTTATTTGTAAAGAAAATTGCAATTGTGCCTGGCCCAACATGTGAGCCGATAACGGAGCCAATCATTGTGACTTGAATAGCCTTAGGTGAAAAGCGTTCCTGAATAGCTGCTTTCGCTTCATTGGCAAAGGTTATATCATCACTATGACTAATGCCAACAATTTTATCTGTAAAGCTGTCGCCACGCTCTTGCATTATATCCAACATACGTGCAAGAGCTTTTTTACGGCCACGTGATTTTTCGATCGGTACAAGCTTGCCGTCCTCTACATTTAAAATAGGCTTAATGCTCAAAAGCCCCCCTAAAAATGCACTTGCCTTTGATAAACGACCACCCTTTGCCAAATAGTCTAAATCTTCCACTGTAAATAAATGCTCTATTTGCGGGGCGAGTGCAGTAATTTTAGCTTGCATTTCCTCCAATGTTGTACCTGCATTGCGTAGACGAACAGCCTCTTCCACCACAAGACCATGTCCTAATGAAGCACATTTTGAGTCGATAATAACTAGCTTCAAGGAAGGATAATCCTCTAGTAATTGCTTGTGAATCATTTGAGCGGTGCTATACGTGCCGGATAATTCGGATGAAAAGGCGATATAGATTCCTTCTTCATCATTTTTAGCGAGATTTTCAAAGTGCTGTAAAAAAACCTCTGGTGATACTTGTGATGTTTTGGGATGTGCGCCTTGCCGTATAGCATCATAAATTTCTTTAGAATCAATGGAAATCACATCTTCATATTCTTCATTGTTCAATTGCACTCGTAAAGGGAGTAGCACGACATCATTTTCTTCATAGTAAGACTTTGGTAAATCACAGCCACTATCCGTAAATATTTTCATTTCTTGTCCCCCTTATTTTCAACACCTTTAACTTGAACTTACTACTTCACTAGGATAATTTCAAGCGCTCCATAAGTATTTTTGCAATGCCATCCTCATTATTCGTTGAAGTAATTTCATTCGCTATATTTTTTAGACTTGAAATACCATTACCCATTGCTACACCAAGTCCAGCATATTCAATCATTTCTAAATCATTATCTTCATCACCAAACGCGATGATGCGCTCACGTGGTATCCCTAAATCCTTTGCCACATGTGCAATGCCTACTGCTTTATTTAAGCCACGGCGTACGATTTCAATAATATGGAGTGGCGCACCCCAGCGACGGTGCTCAATGACCTCTGCATGGACGGCCTGTAAATGATCACGAATAATCGCTGAATTGGCTTCATTTGCTTGAATGAGCAAGCTTGTTGGATTCTCCTGAAGATGTATATATAAATCGCCGAGTGTGATTCTAGGATTCCCCATATTAAAAATATTTAAGATGCGATCATTCTCTGTATGCACATAAATATCGTCCTTTACCTCAGCAATAATATTTTCATATTCATAGCTATTGATGGAATCAACGACATCATGTACAACACTTAAGTCAATAGGTGTATGCACATGCTGCCAAGAGATATTTTTTGGATGATGCACATAAGCACCATTAAAATTGACAATGGGTGTTGTCAGTCCAAGTTCGTGATAATAAATATCACTTGCACGATAAGGACGGCCTGTTGCAATCATCACTGGATGCCCTTGTTCCTTCGCCTGCAATAATGTTTTTTTCGTTTGTGCTGAAATTTGTTGCTGGTCTGTTAATAATGTACCGTCTAGGTCTAATACGATTAAATGCGGTTTCATAGCTTGTTACCCCTTTCCTATAGTTTGAATAGTATCGTTTTGTCATGCATTCGTCAAAATTTTGTCACGTAGAAAAAAGTTTGTTAACATAAAAGAGGAGACAAAAGTTGGGAGTGACAAAAATGTTTGTAGAAAAAGAAGTTTGGGGCAATATACCTTTATTACATATACATACAGAGCATATGAATGAAGAAACCCCTGTAGTTATTTTTTTACATGGTTTTATGAGTGCAAAAGAACATAATCTACACTATGCGTATCAGTTGGTGCATAAAGGGGTGCGTGTCCTATTACCAGATGCAAAATTTCATGGTGACCGTAGCCAAGGCCTAACAGAAGGACAAATGAATGTAAAGTTTTGGGAGATTGTTTTAAATTCTATTCAAGAAGTACAACAACTATATAATGACTTGAAACATAAAAATTTATTAGCAAGCCAGCAAATTGGCATTGCTGGTACTTCAATGGGTGGAATTGTCACTTCAGGCTGCCTTAAGCTTTATGATTGGATTCAAACAGCAACAATATGCATGGGTGCACCGGGCTTTATTAAATTAGGTGAATATCAATTGCGACAATTTGCAAAAAATGGTGTGGATTGGCCAATGTCGGGGGAAGAAATCAAAAAAACAAATGAGCTGTTGGCGAAATATGATGTGAGTCTAACACCAGAAAAATTTGCTGGACGTCCTGTATTATTTTGGCATGGTAAGTTAGATAAAACTGTACCTTTTGATGAAACGTATAAATTTTATGAGACATTACGGGAATACTATAAAGCAAATCCTGAAGATTTACAGTTCTTAGTGAACAAAAAAGCAGGGCATGCGGTGTCACGGGATGGAATGCTCGCAGCAACAGAATGGCTTGCACAGCATTTGGCATAAGAGGGTGCATCTGCTATGATAAAGTTAACACTGTGATGGAAGGAGAAATAGATATGGATCAGGATATGAAAGAAAGCATGTTCGGTGCATTAGAAAATGTAATTGACCCTGAGCTTGGAATTGATATCGTCAACTTAGGTTTAGTATATGATGTAGATTTAGATGATGAGGGTGCAGCAACCGTTACAATGACATTAACATCAATGGGCTGCCCACTTGGACCAGTAATTGTAGATCAGGTCAAGACAGCACTAAGTGAGCTGCCAGAAGTGAAAAGTACAGATGTTAATATCGTATGGAGTCCACCTTGGTCAAAAGATAAAATGTCTCGCTATGCAAAAATGGCATTAGGTGTACGCTAATACGTAAAAAAATCCCTGCTTAGGGCTGATAAGCAGGGATTTTGCATGTAACAAATTAATCAATACGGCATATTTGTAATGGACAATTTTCACAGGCAATTTCCTTTTTTAAAAACTGTAAATCATGAATCGTAATAAAGCCTTTATCAAAAGTTAAAATTTTGTGGTTTTTTAAATCATTCAACATACGATTAATCATTTCGCGACTTGTTGCACATAAATTGGCAAGCTCCGTATTCGTTAGTTGAAAATCAATAAAAATCGAACCATTTTCTAAAGGTTTACCATACGTATTGGAAAGACGGATAAGCGTTGAAAGCAAAGCACCCTTTTTACCGTTTAATAGTAAATCACGTAATCGACTTTGATGCTTTAAATTTTCTGTTTGTAGCCATTTCATATACTCGATCATTACTGTGGGCTGTTCCTCTAGTAAGTGCTCTAATGATTGGCGGCTCAATACATACAGTGTAGAAGGTTCTAAAACCTTTGCAGTCATAGAATTATAAACGAGGTTACAAAATAATGAACCTTCGCCAATAATACTGTCAGGACCACAAATACGAACGGTTAATTCCTTACCACTCTCGGTTTCTTGGCTAATCGAAATAGTACCTGTTTTGATATAGTAAATTTCTTTCGCTCGCTCCCCCTCTAAAAAAATTTTACTTCCTTTATTGACTTTAATAAAAACACCATGCCTTTGAAAAAGATCTTGAATCTTTTCAAACATATTATCCATTATCACCATATCTCCAACACATCGCTTTCTTTTTGTAATAAAGGGCTATTATTACAAAAGGATAGTGGATTTTCGACAGTTTAAAACATAGAAACATACTTTTATTATAACGTAAATTACCATTTTAAGTGAAAAAATTTGAGCGATTTCTTTGCTATTGATGATTCTCTGATGTAAAATAAAGTTAGTCAAAAAAGGTCAAACCTTTTTTAAAAGAATAGCAATGGGTATAGAAAGTCTATAAAACATGATGAAGAAGGAGTGCTAGTTATGCAATTTCAACAAACAGATAACCAAAAACCATTAGAGCAATTTGGACGTAACTTAATTGAAGAAATTAAAAAAGGTAAAATGGATCCTGTTATTGGGCGTGATGAGGAGATTCGTAATGTTATTCGTATTCTAACACGCAAAACTAAAAATAATCCTGTATTAATCGGTGAACCGGGTGTTGGGAAAACAGCCATTGTAGAAGGATTGGCGCAGCGCATTGTAAAAGGCGATGTACCAGAGGGCTTGAAGGAGTGTGTACTATATGAGCTTGATATGAGTGCATTAATTGCAGGTGCAAGCTATCGTGGCCAATTTGAGGAACGTTTAAAGGGTGTATTAAAAGAAGTAAAGGAATCTGAAGGGCGAATTATTTTATTTATTGATGAAATTCATACAATTGTGGGTGCAGGAAAAACGGATGGTGCTATGGATGCAGGGAATATGTTAAAGCCAATGCTAGCCCGCGGTGAGCTACATTGTATTGGTGCTACGACATTGGATGAATATCGTATGTATATTGAAAAAGACCCTGCTTTAGAACGACGCTTTCAACAGGTGCTTGTCCGTGAACCATCTATAGAGGATACAGTTTCTATTTTACGTGGCTTAAAGGAGCGCTTTGAATTGCATCATGCTGTACGTATTCATGATCGAGCGATTGTAGCTGCGGCAGAACTATCAAATCGTTATATTACAGAGCGTTTTTTACCAGATAAAGCAATTGATTTAATCGATGAAGCCTGTGCCATGATTCGTACAGAAATTGATTCCATGCCACAGGAATTAGATGCAGTAACGCGTCGTATTATGCAGCTAGAAATTGAGGAACAAGCCTTACGTAAGGAAAAAGATGAAGTAAGTAAAAAGCGCCTCGAGCAGCTCCGCGAGGAATTAGTAAAGTTAAAAGAGTCCTCTGAAGGCATGCGACAACAGTGGGAAGCAGAAAAAGAAATGCTACATGATATTCAGAAAAAACGTGAAACATTGGATAAATACCGCCGTGATTTAGATGAAGCGGAAGGAAAATATGACTTAAATAAAGCTGCTGAATTACGGCATGGTAAAATTCCAACATTAGAAAAAGAAATTCAAACATTAGAGCAGCAATTAGAGCATGGCGCAGAATCACGTATTTTACGTGAAGAGGTAACGTCTGAGGAAATCGCTGCAATCGTTTCACGTTGGACAGGCATTCCTGTTACAAAATTAGTGGAGGGTGAGCGTGAAAAGTTATTACGCTTAAAAGATACGCTGCATGAACGCGTGGTTGGGCAAGATACAGCCGTTCAATTAGTGACAGAAGCAGTATGGCGTGCACGTGCAGGCATTAAAGATCCACAACGTCCGATTGGTAGCTTTTTATTCCTAGGCCCAACAGGAGTTGGTAAAACAGAGCTAGCCAAAGCACTTGCTGCACAATTATTTGATTCAGAGGATCATTTTATTCGTATTGATATGAGTGAATATATGGAAAAGCATAGTGTGTCTCGTCTTGTCGGTGCACCTCCTGGCTATATCGGCTATGAAGAGGGGGGACAATTAACAGAGGCTGTCCGTCGCAATCCTTATGCTGTTGTCCTATTAGATGAAATCGAAAAGGCACATCCAGATGTAGCCAATATTTTATTGCAAATTTTAGATGATGGTCGCATTACGGATAGCCAAGGACGTATGGTGAACTTTACAAATACCGTTGTTATTTTAACATCCAATATTGGCTCTAATTATTTAATGGAGGCAAAGGAAGATGATACAACAGTTGAAGATTTAGTAATGGCTGCGCTTCGCCAACATTTTAAACCAGAGCTATTAAATCGTATGGATGATATTATCCTTTTCCATGCGCTATCTGATCAGCATTTTACAGCCATTACTTGGAAATATGTGGAGCAGCTTATAAAACGTGTGGCGGAACAGGACATTACATTGGCTATTGATCAAGAAGTAATTGATTGGGTTGTAGAACAAGGAGCAGATCCCCAATTTGGGGCAAGACCGTTAAAACGCTTTGTACAACGACATATTGAAACAGCTGTGGCGAAGGAACTTTTACGTGGTGAGATATTACCAGGAGAAACATTGCATGTCACAATGCGTGATGGGCAATGTGTGGTGGAACAATAAAAGAAAAACCTGTTTCGCATGATGCGGAACAGGTTTTCTAATTGCATTAATGATGATCTGCAGCCTCTGGTGTAGGATCGTTTGGAATAATGGCACCAATAACAAAAATTAGGATGGAGAATACAACAGAAATGATTGCTCCAACTTTAAAATCAAATGGTGCACCAAGCACAGAGCTGACTACATAGTTTAACATTGACACTAGTAGGAATGACCATATAAACGTCACAATGTATTGCATTAATTTCACCTCAACCGAACTTTTTTCAATCACAAAGTTTTACTCATATTCATTATCATATCATAACATAAATCGAAAAAAAATGAACCTTTTATGAATTTGTCACAATTCTAGAACGGTGCTCAAAAGTAAGGAAGCTTCGCTCAAAAAGAGTGAGTAGTCGCTCAAAAGCAAGGGAATTCGGCTCAAAAAAGTGAAGATTCGCCCAAAAGTAGAGTCACTCCGCTCAATAACAGCAAGATGTCCCTTAAAGTGATCAAAATGTTATCACTAAAATACAATAATCGCAAATCATCTTGCACCCTTCCTTTACTATGCGTTATAATTATGACCAGTTACTAATAATTGATAGTAAGAAAGCTGAGGGGTTGCTATATGAATGCTGGTATTATAGGAATTGGTAAATATGTTCCTGAGAAGGTCATGACAAATTTTGATTTAGAAAAAATAATGGACACTTCGGATGAATGGATTCGTACACGAACAGGCATTGAAGAGCGTCATTTTGCGGCAGATGATCAGGAAACTTCAGATTTAGCAGTAGCTGCTGCCAAAGAAGCTATTGCAAAAGCAGGCATTACACCAGAGGAAATTGGCTTAATACTTGTAGCAACTGTAACGCAGGATCAAACTTTTCCAAGTGTAGCATGTATGGTGCAGGAGCAAATCGGAGCAGTAAATGCAGCGGCGATGGATCAAGCAGCAGCATGTGCAGGATTTATATATAGTTTAGTGACAGCCAAGCATTTTGTAGAGGCAAATACTTATAAATATGTCTTAGTAGTAGGTGTAGAAAAGCTATCTAAAGTCATTGATTGGCAGGATCGTAATACAGCTGTCCTATTTGGAGACGGAGCAAGTGCAGCCATCGTTGGTCCAGTATCTGAAGGTAGAGGTATTTTATCTTTTGAGCTTGGTGCAGATGGAACAGGTGGTAAAAATCTTTATTTAACAAAACAAGACACAATTGCGATGAATGGTCGTGAAGTATTTAAGTTTGCAGTACGTCAAATGGGTGAATCGGCTGTTAATGTATTAGAAAAAGCTGGTTTAACAAAAGAAGATGTTGATTTTTTAGTGCCACACCAAGCAAATATAAGAATTATGGAGTCTGCTCGTGAGCGCTTAGAGCTACCACCAGAAAAAATGTCAAAAACGATTCACAAATATGGCAATACTTCTGCGGCTTCTATTGGTATTTCTTTGGTAGATGAGCTTGAAGCAGGTAAAATTAAAGAAGATGATTTATTAGTCCTAGTTGGTTTTGGTGGCGGTTTAACATGGGGAGCCGTTACTATGAGATGGGGCAAATAACAACGAAAAATGCTAGAGGGGAGCAAGAAAATGAGTAAACGACGAGTAGTAATTACAGGAATTGGCGCAGTAACACCACTTGGAAATAACATCGAAGAAACATGGACTAACATTAAAGCTGGTAAATCTGGCGTTGGTGAGCTAACACGTTTAAATAAAGATCTTTTTGCAGCGAAGGTTGCGGCAGAAGTAAAAGATTTTAATATTGAACAATATGTGGACCGCAAAGAAGCACGTAAAATGGATCGTTTCACGCAATACGCATTAGCCGCTTCTATTATGGCAATGGAAGATGCACAGCTAACAATCGATGAGGAGCTTGCACCACGTGCAGGTGTTTGGATTGGTTCTGGTATCGGAGGTATGGAAACATATGAACAACAGTTTTTAACATTCCAAGAGCGCGGTGCAAGACGTGTTAGCCCATTTTTTATTCCAATGATGATTCCTGATATGGCTTCAGGTCAGGTATCTATTCATTTTGGTGCAAAAGGCATTAACTCTTGCTCAGTAACGGCATGTGCCTCAGGTACAAACTCAATTGGTGATGCCTTTAAGGTAATTGAACGTGGCGACGCAGATGTGATGATTTCAGGTGGAGCTGAATCACCAATCGTGACAATGGCTGTAGCAGGTTTCTGTGCTAATACAGCTTTATCCTTAAATCAAGATCCGCAAACTGCCTGTCGTCCATTTGATAAAAACCGCGATGGCTTTATTATCGCGGAAGGTGCAGGCATTGTCGTTTTAGAGGAATATGAACATGCTAAAGCTCGCGGTGCTAAAATCTATGCTGAAGTGTTAGGCTATGGTGCAACTGGAGATGCACATCATATCACGGCCCCAGCTCCAGAGGGCGAGGGTGCAGCACGTGCGATGGCCCAAGCATTGACAGATGGCGGTGTAGAGCCAGCACAAGTTGACTATATCAATGCACATGGTACAAGTACACCTTACAATGATTTATTTGAAACACAAGCGGTTAAAACAGTGTTTGGTGAACATGCCTATAAGCTTGCAATGAGCTCGACAAAGTCGATGACAGGTCATTTACTAGGAGCAGCGGGCGGTATAGAAGCTATTTTTACAGCACTTGCCTTAAAAGAAGGTATATTACCACCAACAATTAATCTAACAGAGCCAGACCCTGAGTGTGATTTAGATTATGTACCAAATGAAGCACGTACAGCAGGGATTCAATACGCAATGAGTAATTCACTTGGCTTTGGTGGTCATAATGCTAGTCTTTTATTTAAAAAATATGAAGCATAAGTAGCGCTTCTAAATTTAAAAACGTCAGCCAAATTTTTAACGGCTGACGTCTTTTTTTATCGTTTTATGAATACATGATAAGTAAGAAGAAATAGAAAGGATGCCGCTACTTTGTTTCGTCTTTTTATATTTTTAGTAAGCTATGGCTTAATGATTCTCTCACTAGGAAATTTGATACTGTACTTAAATTACCGTACTCTTGGATATTCCTGGAAGGTTGTATTTAAATTTATTTTTCAAACAACAGAATTTTATATGGCGATAGGAGCCTGTATTATATTATGCGCTGTTGTTCTTGATATTGGTTTTGATCGATCAGCAGACAAGCCATAATTTAGCGACGCGTACGGCCAAGACCCATGCCTTCCTCCATACGTTTTAATGTGGCACTAGCAATGGCATTTGCTTTTTCAGCACCCTCATCTAAGATAATATCTAACTCAGCAGATTCCACTAAATTGTAGAATCTGTCTTGAATAGGCGCTAAATGCTCAATAACCGCTGTTGCAACACCCTGCTTAAAGCCACCATAGCCGATACCATCATATTTTTTCACAAGATCCTCAATCGTTCCACCTGAAATAGCGGATTCGATTGTTAATAAATTTGACACACCTGGTTTATTTTCAACATCAAATGCCACAATACCATCAGAATCTGTGACTGCTGATTTAATCTTTTTCTCGATGTCCTTTGCTGTATCTAATAGCTTGATGGTTGCTTTTGTATTTGGATCAGATTTGCTCATTTTTTTCGTTGGCTCTTGTAAAGATTTAATACGAGCGCCTGCTTTTGGTAATTGAATTTCTGGAATCGTAAAAACATCTCCATAGCGTTTGTTAAAGCGCTCTGCAAGATCACGTGTTAACTCAATATGCTGCTTCTGATCATCACCAACAGGAACAATATTTGTGTTGTACAGTAAAATATCCGCAGCCATTAATGGCGGATATGTTAAAAGGGCAGCAGATACGCTTTCCTTGCCATGTGATTTATCTTTAAATTGTGTCATACGTTCAAGTTCCCCGATGGACGCAACACATTGTAGCATCCAACTTGCTTGGGCATGTGCTGGTACCTCTGATTGAATAAATAAGGTCGATTTTTTAGGATCAATTCCCGTAGCAATATAAGTAGCAGCTAACTTACGAATATTGTCACGCAATTCCTTTGGGTCTTGTGCGACTGTAATAGCATGTTGATCAACGATACAATAAATAGCATTTCCTTCGTCCTGTAATGCAGGGAATTGCTTAAAGGCTCCTAAATAGTTCCCCAACGTGACGATTCCTGTTGGCTGTACACCTGAAAAAATAGTTGTCATTAAAATTTCCTCCTTGGCTAAAAAAATGGATTACGCCTTGGCTGCGCTTTGCCGTGGTTTAGACAGAATCAAAATAAAAAAACATCATGCGCCCTTATTAGATTTTTTCTAATGAAGGGACGAATGATGTTTGAATCCGCGGTACCACCCAGCTTGCCGAAATCGGCCACTCTGCTTCGTAACGTGAAGGGACGAGCTTTGCTAATAGTTGAACACGTTCACAAAGCTAACTCAGAAGTCCATTCCATATACCTCCACGATCTGTTTGCAGCAACCACAGACTCTCTACACGTTTTAGCATATGTACTACTCTTCGTCAGCGTTTTTCCTTAATGTAATGTATAATTGCAAAGAATTATATTATAAAGATTAAATTATGTAAAGTCAGACTTTTGGCGGTGTTTTTTTTCGCAAAAAAATTATATGCTTTTTTTGTTGCATAATTTTGTTAAAAACAAAATTATTTTTAGTAATTTTACGTTTCAATGTACACGTCAAATTGACAATATTCTCGTTTATTTTTTGTAAATGAGAACAAATAAGAGTATGAAAAGATGTTTAAAATGTGTGGAGAGTGGGAATATTAGTAGTAGACATCTGGGATGTAAGAAAAGACAGATAGATGAAAATATATAAATAGACAGAATATTTAGTTAGGGAATCCGTCTTTTTTTTATTGGAACTATATTCAAATACAACAGAGTGCTGTATAATATTTATGTGTATCGTACATTACATTAATTCTAATTTAACACACTAGTTATAGATAATGATTACAAAAGGAAGGGATGTGTCAGAATGATCGTCACGCTATTTACATCACCAAGCTGTACTTCTTGTCGTAAAGCAAAAGCATGGTTAGAGGAGCATGAAATTCCATATACAGAGCGAAATATATTTTCTGAACCATTAAGCATTAGTGAAATAAAAAAAATTTTACGTATGACAGAAGATGGAACAGACGAAATTATTTCTACTCGCTCAAAAATATTCCAAAAATTAAATGTCGATGTTGAAAGCTTACCGCTACAACGTTTATATGAATTAATTCAGGAATACCCTGGATTATTACGTCGACCAATTATTTTGGATGAAAAACGTCTACAAGTAGGCTATAACGAAGATGAAATTCGCCGCTTTTTACCTCGTAAAGTTCGTGCTTATCAGCTACAAGAAGCTCAGCGTGTAGTGAATTAATCGTATCATTTCTGAATAATATAAGTAGTAGATGTTACAAATGTAAAATACATATTGTGACATCTATTTTTTTGTGGTTTACTTTAGGTAAATCCTTCTCTATAAAGTATAATAATTAATAGGAAAGAGTCATATATTTCCGTAAAAGTATGTTAAACTTGATTTAAGGTAGATAGTTTACTACAATTTCAATAATTCAAATAACTTCTGTGAAACGGTGTATATCCTTTTCATTTTATGACAAAACAGCATACAATAGAGATAGGGATAACTGTAAATAAAAAATTTTATATTTACAGCTCCTCAAGTGATTTTATTGTAGTGTGGTCAAAGGTTGAAAAACAATTGTGGTATGAAGGTTAAAATTAATGAATAAAAGCATACTAATGAAACAAAGCTGTTTTTCGACATATGACAGTGAAGGGAGATGAGGTCTAGTGGACATCGAACGTGTAAATGAAAATACACTCAAGCTCTTTATTACGTACAATGATATAGAGGATCGCGGCTATAGTCGTGAAGAGATTTGGTACAATCGAGCGAAGGGTGAGCAACTTTTTTGGGATATGATTGATGAAGTAAACACGGAGGATTATTTTGATGTAGAAGGTCCGATTTGGATTCATATCAATGCATCTGAAGTGGGCTTGGAAATCATTGTCACACGTGCACATATTTTAAAAGACGGTGAAACATTAGATGGTCATTCGAATTTTGATGAACACAAAGATATGTTTGCACCATTTGATGAGGTTGGAGAGGATCTTCTTAGCCAGCTAACTCAATTTGGTGATATGGATGAGTCAGAGTTGTTTATGGATACAGATATTTATGTTTATAAATTTAAAGATATTGATGAGTTAATCCCTGTTGCCAAACGAATGACAGACGAATTAGTGGATTCCTCATTATTCAAATATGAAAATTGGTACTATTTAGTTGTTGATTTCGGCAATGCAGATGAGGAATTAAATCGTCATGATCGAAATGCAGTGATCAAGGAATTTTTAACACCATCCAATTTTACGATCCATCGTTTAGAGGAATATGGTGAAAAAATCATGGAATTTAATTGCTTTGAAACTGTTCGAAAATATTTTGCTTAAGCATAGAAGCTTCTGATTCTTTCAAGTATTTAGACTGTCGTGAAACTCAAGTAACCTCTTGAGATTCACCACAGTCTTTTTTTATTGGGAAATAAGCTGCATTTTTTAAATTTCAAAAAAAACCCCCTTTTTATTTGTTTACACGTCTATCCTCGATTATAGTTGGCTAAAAAGGAGCTGATGTTATGCTGATTGCCTATACCGATCAACGGCAGCTATTTCTCCCTTATCAATATACGAGGGAGACTTTACAGCGATATAGGCGGCAACTAAAATTTTATTGTCCGCAATGTTTACAGCCTGTTCGGCTTAAAATTGGCCATTATACTATTCCTCATTTTGCCCATCTTGCTAAAAATCATTGTGACCAACTCTTTGCAGAGGGAGAATCTAAATTGCATTTACAAGGGAAAATTCAATTATTTGAATGGCTACAAACGCTTGGGCATAAAGTGGAGCTAGAGCCATTCTTAAACACTCTTTCTCAACGTCCAGATTTACTTGTTACAGTAGCAGATAGGCGCTTCGCATTTGAATTTCAATGCAGTACCATCTCCCATGAAAAATGGCAACAGCGAACAACGGGCTATGAAAAACATTATATAGAGGCAGTTTGGCTCTTTCAAGCACCCCCAGAGAAACAAACAATCAGTGGCATTAGAAAACTTAAAATTTCCCCATTACTCCAAAAAGCATTGATATCGACTGAAACAGAATTCCCTTATTTAATCACCTATAATGCGTTAACAGCAAAATTTATCTATTGGACGAATCTTCTTCATGTTCATGGGCATACTTTTATAGGCAAAGTACAAGAAATTCCTCTAGCTAAGCAATGTTTTCCGTTTTACCAACCTATCTGTATTACCCAGCAAGAATTTAAGCAGTATTGGCAACTTTATAAAGACGCTTGTAGACAATTTGCGTATGGGCGATTACTGTATAGTAAAAAAGGTGTGCAAGATCCATTTTTACGATATTGCTATGAATTACAGCTTTCACCCAGTGCTATCCCTTTATTTATTGGCATACCCGTCAAAGAAGGGGCTGCTATTCCTTTATGTGCTAGTGAATGGCAAATAATGCTGCTCCATTTTAGTAAGCAATTATGCTTACAACCTCATGTATTAACAAGAGATCATATTGAACATTTTTTAAATAAACATAAGCTTGAAGTAACAGAGCAAGCCATAAAGGCTGTTCAATCCTATAGTCTTTTATGGAAGGCTATTGATGATAAACAAGACTTGTCAGATATTTGTGAGCAAGTCTATGTACAATTAGTTGCAATTGCCACAATATACTGAGAAAATATGAGAGTAAAAGGAAAAAAGCACATATAAAGGGGGGCTAGCATATATGGCTAGTAACAATAATCAGGTCTTACTGAGAAGTGAAGTACCAGAGGCGTTAACTTGGCGTTTAGAGGACATTTTTGCCACAGATGCACTTTGGGAAGAGGAATTTAAAGAAGTTGCAGAGCTTGCCAAAAAAGCCTCTAGTTATGCAGGTACGCTTACTAATGGAGCAGCGGCATTATTGGCCACTTTACAGTATCACGATCATATTTATGAGCGTGCCATGAA
This sequence comes from Lysinibacillus sp. FSL H8-0500, assembly GCF_038051955.1. NCBI lineage: Bacteria > Bacillati > Bacillota > Bacilli > Caryophanales > Bacillaceae > Lysinibacillus > Lysinibacillus sp. FSL H8-0500. The sequence continues at coordinate 944,045 of NZ_CP150292.1, forward strand.
GCTCTACACATATGCCCATATGCGTTACGATCAAGACACAACAAATAGCCTATATCAGGATATGAACAGTCGTATTCAAACATTGGCAACAAATATTTCAGCTAGCCTATCATTCTTAACACCTGAAATCCTAGCTTTAAGTGAAGAAACCATTGAAAGCTATTTAGCAGAAAATCAAGACCTGCAATTATATAAGCAATCGTTACAAGAAATTACAATGGCACGCCCACATGTTTTGCCAGCAGAACAAGAAGCATTATTAGCACAAATGGCAGAGGTCACTGGCACAGCTTCCAATACATTTGGCATGTTAAATAATGCCGATATGGAATTCCCTTATGTAAAGAACGAAGAGGGCGAAGAGGTACAGCTAACGCATGGTAACTATATTAAATTTTTAGAGAGCAAGGATCGTGCTGTACGTGAAGGTGCATTTAAAGCCATGTATAAAACATATGGTAAATTTAAAAATACTTTCTCAGCAACGCTTACAGGCAATGTGAAGAAGCATAATGTGAGTGCACGTATTCGTCATTATGATTCTGCACGCCATGCAGCCATGTCGAATAACTTTATTCCGGAAAATGTTTATGACCAATTGGTTGAAACCATTCATAAGCATTTACCAGCAATGCAACGCTATATTGCATTGCGTAAAAAGCTATTAGGTGTGAACGAGTTGCATATGTGGGATTTATTTGCACCGCTTGTGAAAGAAGTCGATATGAAGGTTACGTATGATGAAGCGCAAGAAATCTTAGTAAAGGCTTTAGCGCCATTAGGTAAGGAATATCAATCCATTGTTCAAAGTGGATTTGATCAGCGTTGGGTCGATGTGCTAGAGAATAAAGGGAAGCGCAGTGGAGCTTATTCATCAGGCACATATGGCACAAACCCCTATATTTTAATGAACTGGCAAGACAATGTGAATAATTTATTTACATTGGCACATGAATTTGGACATAGTGTTCATAGCTATTATTCACGAAACAATCAGCCGTTTGTTTATGGCAACTATTCTATCTTTGTAGCCGAGGTAGCCTCTACATGTAATGAAGAGCTACTAAATGATTATTTGCTGAAAACAATTGACGACCCACAGCAAAAAATTTATTTATTAAATCATTGGCTAGATGGTTTTAGAAGCACGGTGTTTAGACAAACAATGTTTGCGGAATTTGAACATCTGATTCATCAAATGGATAGCAATGGCGAGGCTTTAACAGCAGAGCGTTTAACAGAGGTTTATTATGAGTTAAATAAAAAATACTTCGGTGATGATATTGTAGTGGATGAGGAAATCGGCTTAGAATGGGCACGTATCCCGCATTTCTATTACAATTACTATGTTTATCAATATGCGACAGGTAAATCAGCGGCAACGGCATTAAGTAAGCAAATTTTAGAGGAGGGTGCGCCAGCTGTAGAACGTTATATTAATAACTTCTTAAAGGCAGGCTGCTCGGATTTCCCAATTGAAGTATTAAAGGCTGCAGGTGTTGATATGAATGTTGCGAAGCCAATTGATGATGCATGTAAAGTCTTTGAAGAACGTTTAAATGAATTAGAAAAATTATTGTTAGATAATTAATTGATGAGGCTGTAGGACGATTCCTATAGCCTCTTTTAAGTAGTGTTTAGATATTTTTGAAAAAAGAATAATGATTTTTTTTGATTTCCAAGTAGATTAAAAGTGTCAATCTTGGAAAAATACTGTTTGAAATCGCTTTCTATTTGACAAATTTGTGAAACTACTATTGGTTTCATTGATATATATATTATTCCGTGATAAAGTAAGTCCTGTGAAATAAATCACAAAACAAACATACACCCCTTTGTTTGAACGTGAACATTTCTCCCATCCCCTTTGTGAAAAAGAAGCGTCTCTATCGATCGAGGATAGAGACGCTTCTTCGTTTTTATCTTGGTTTAGCAAATTCTTTTTGCGCGAAAGCAAGGCGTCAGCAGCAAATCTCTTTTGGGCGAAAGCGAAGCGTCAGTAGCACATACAGAAGCCCCTCTATAGGGAGGAGATGAATGCTTTTTTTGCCTCTGTTCAGTGGGTGTCCAAACGCCTACTGAACCAAGAAAAAAGCACCCTATAAAAATAAAATAAGCTCAGTGCAATATCTTGCACTAGAGCTTATTTTTATCTAATAAACTATTATTTAAGACGCCATAATGTAGCGTGAGTTGTCTGGATTCGTTCAATTTTCTGTTGCAGCATACGCTTCTTTAGTTCGCGCTCCGCTGCTTGCTCTGTTAATGAATAAATAAAGGCAATTTCATTTGTAGAAAGTGTATGGAATTTAGAAAATAAGTCCTCAATGGTTGGTAATGGCTGACGTACAAGCTGCTCACTCAGCATCTCTTGTAAAATATGTTCATAAACTTCATAGGCATAACTGCCACTGACTTTTAGCCCCTCATCTTCAATGCATTCATTGAAAAATACAATGCTTGGCACTTCATCGACTTCCATTTCACGCTTAATATATAAATCACATTGAAAGGCTCGTGCTGCTTCCTTTGAGCCAAAATCCACCGTAAACTCATTCATATCAAGCTGAACATCCTCCGCAATTTTTAATAGCGTTGCATAAGAGTTAACATCTTGATGATTGAGTAAGACGTATTCCTGTAATTTTGACAAATAGCGCGTACCTGCGCGTTTACCCTGTAATTCGGCTGCTTTAATCGCAATGGATGGTAAAACAGGGTGATTAATATCAAGCTCTATTCCTGATATACACCCTTTGACACGTTTACTTAAGCAGTTTAAAGAAGTAAGTTCTGTGCTTAAGACGAAGCGCCATGTAAAGTAATGGTTGTATTCAAGCTGTAGTTTACGAAGAGTAGCCTGCATACTAAAAGCTTCAGGGCATAGTGGATCTATGAAAATATACAATTCAATTGGCTTATTGGTAGTAGAAATCGTTGGTGCTGGCTGTTGTATCATTTGAATATTATTCACGTAACAATTCCCCCTCATCGTCATTTGGCGTATTAACCATGTGATGAGCTGTTAATACTAGGCGTTGATAATAAGTTTCACGGAATTTCCCTTCTAAGCCCACCTCATCCATTGCTTCAGCCATGCATTCTAGCCAAGCTTGTGCACGGTCTGGTGTAATCGGAAAATTCATATGACGTGCGCGCATCATTGGATGTCCGTGTTCTTCAGTAAAAAGATTGGGTCCACCTAAATATTGTGTTTGAAATTGAATTTGTTTACGGATTGTCTCTGTCAAATCTTTTGGAAATATTGGGATAAGATCAGGATGCTGAGCAACTCTTTTATAGAAAGCATGAATAAGTTCTGACAGTTTTTCAGCTCCCAGCTCCTCATAAGGAACAGTGTATTTTCGATTCATAAATTATATGCTCCTTTTATTCTTTATAGCATAAAGTATTATTTCGATACTTTATCATCACAAAAATGTGAAATTCTTGTGTCTATCTTCATTCTATCAACGTCTTTTCGTTTACACAAACAAAGCGCTCTTACGAATTGTTGTTCGCTATAAACGCGCAAATTTCACCACAAAGGGTGAAATTTGCTGAAAAACATGATGATATACCTACACGGTGAAGTAATTCATTACTTTTTTGACATAATTCTGTGTTTCTTTGAAAGGCGGAATGCCTCCATATTTTGTAACACGGGAAGCGCCTGCGTTATAGGCAGCTAATGCCAATGCAGGGTCATTATTAAATTTATCAAGCATCTGACGCAAGTAGTTAGCGCCAGCCATTATATTTTGTTCTGGATCAAAGGCATTTGTAACTCCTAAATATTGCGCTGTTTTAGGCATTAATTGCATTAAGCCCTGTGCTCCAGCACGGCTTATAACTGTTGGATTAAAATTAGATTCTTGTTTGATGACAGCTGCAATTAACTTGGCAGGCACATTATAAGTAGCCGCAGCTTTTTCAATAATTGCAGCATACTGATTGGCTCCTGCTAATGTATTTGCATAGGCTGTTGAGCCAATCACATCATCAGAGACATAGGAATTAAGCTTCGTATCTGTAGGGCTATTGGCTAGTGCCTGCTTAACGGATTCGGGTACGAATACAGCATTAGGCCCTTTGTATAGCAGTGATTCCAAAGTATTTTGATCTGATAAAGAAGCAAGTTGCCCGAGCTGATTGGCAAAATCAGTATAGTTAGTCGTACCTGTTGCAAGTAAACTAGATAATTTTGCGTTACTAGCTGTCGATGCATCCCCTAATATTTCATGAATCATGTCAGAAAAGATCGTATTATTACTTGTTAAACTGTTTGTTGATGAACTTGTAGTAGCTCCAAGTGTTTGCAATGCTTGAATTTCTAGTAAAGATTTTAGTGATTGGATATCCAAGGAGTCAGTCACCTTCCTTTTTTCATAAGGATTTTTGTGCTTGTAATGCCTTCATAAAGCGAGCAATTTTTTTATCTGTATCATGCTTTTGAATACCGTATTGTTGTAAAAAATTGTAGAAAATTGTCTTTCCTTTTACTGCATCATTTGTTTCATATTCTACCTCATAATCATCGCACTGCAAATAGTAAGAATGATCAAAAACAAGAAGTCCCTCTTGATATGGAATTTCAACACGATCTGTTGTCAGGGAGCCGAATACATATAGTTGCTCTAAGGGAACATTGTGAAATGCGAGTCTTTTCGCTACCTCTGGTGCATAAAAGCCCTCGCCATTCAGCATCCTTTTAGCTTGCTCTGCGGTTAATTCGTCTGTTGTTTCGAGATGAACATGTTCTGCATTTTTTTCCTTCAGTGTACATTCGTAATAATGATTGATTTGTCTAATTCGCAGCCCGCTTTGCAGATTTCGAATAGCTTGAGTAGGTGTATCAAAATAATGATTTATTTGACGATGGATAGCATTAGTGTGGATATGGAAAGCTTGTAATAATTGCTCGTATTGTTGTTTTGTTAAGAGATTTTTAAACTCAATTTCAATTTCTTGTGTCATATATATTCACCGCTTTTATTTTTTATTTTTCATTCATTGTTTTGCTTGATTTAATATTTACACACTGCAACTATTTACCCTGTGTGCTAAAATAAGAGGGAGAGTACAACGAAAAGGGGAACCGCATGTGCGTAAAATTTATACAATAGAAACATCAAATTTTGAACAGGATCAACTTCATTTTAGTTTAAACGACAATGAAGAAAAATTACAGTTAAAACCTGCTGGACAGCTTATTGCAGATTCAGATGATTTTGCATTTATTTATTTACTGGATGCAGGCGAAGACTATCATTACTTGCGTTTTCCACCGAGTAGTTGGGAAAATCTTGTACATATTTTGCAAAAAAAAGAAAACCCCATATTGCGAATAGGGGAAGAAAATATCGAGCTGACAAATTTCTACGATGAATTAGAGATGCTCGTGTATAATATTGAGGGTAATTTCAATTATGGGGCAGAATTTGTCCAAGCAGTGGAACAACATTTTAGAGCAATTCTTGCTGAATAGAAAGACATAACGAACAGACGGTGTTCGCTATCGAATGTCGGGAGGTTTTTGCGATGGGGCAGTGGGAAATCTTTTTAAGTCCTTATAAACAGGCAGTAGATGAATTAAAAGTAAAGCTAAAGGGGATGCGCTCCCAATTTGGGATTATTAATACCAATTCACCAGTTGAGTTTGTCACAGGACGGGTTAAGCCTTTAGCAAGTATATACGATAAAACATTAGAAAAGGGACTAGCATTTGAGCCATCTAAACAGCTTGGTGACGAACTCGGGGATATTGCTGGGCTTCGTATTATGTGCCAATTTGTTGATGATATTGCGACTGTTACAGAGCTAATTCGTCAACGGAATGATATGCGTGTAGTGGAAGAACGGGATTATATTACACATAATAAGCCAAGTGGCTACCGCTCCTACCATATGATTGTTGAATATCCTGTTGAAACCATTCAGGGGAAAAAGGTAGTGTTAGCTGAAATCCAAATACGAACACTCGCAATGAATTTTTGGGCATCGATTGAGCATTCCTTAAATTATAAATACAAGGGTATGTTTCCAGAGGAAATTAAAAATCGGCTACAAAGTGCAGCCGAGGCAGCATTTCGCTTGGATGAAGAAATGTCATCGATTCGCAGTGAAATTCAAGAGGCACAAGCTTATTTTAGTGAATATAAAGAAGCATCGAATCCTAGTTTACTATCGGAAAAGGAGCGTGACACATAATGAAATTTTCGATTCAATCACGTAGAGATGCGCAATCCAATGAACTAGCAGAGTTAGCTAAAACCTATTTGCAGGATTTCGGTCTAACGTATGATGAAGAAACACCAGAAATTGTTGTTTCCATTGGTGGAGACGGGACACTTTTACATGCCTTTCATCGCTATTTGCATTTATTAGATCAAGTAGCATTTGTCGGTATCCATACAGGGCATTTAGGCTTTTATGCGGACTGGAAGCCATCTGAATTAGAAAAGCTAGTGCTGTCCATTGCGAAAAAGGACTTTAATGTTGTGGAATATCCATTATTAGAGGTGAAGGTCGAGCATCATAACGCTGACTCCAATACGTATCTCGCCTTGAATGAAGCTACTGTCAAATCACCTGATGTTACGCTGGTGATGGATGTTGAGTTAAATGGCAATCAATTTGAACGCTTTCGAGGAGATGGGCTTTGTGTGTCAACGCCATCTGGTAGTACAGCCTATAATAAAGCGCTTGGAGGGGCTATTATCCATCCAACATTGGCAGCGCTTCAAGTAACTGAGATTGCCTCGATTAATAATCGTGTGTTTCGAACAGTTGGCTCACCATTAATTTTACCAGCCCACCATCATTGCGTATTGCGTCCAGTAAATGACCAGAATTTTAATATGACTGTTGACCATTTGCAAATTACACAAGGCGATGTCAAGGCGATTGCTTTTAATGTTGCCAATGAAAAGGTACGATTTGCACGATTCCGTCCATTCCCATTTTGGGAGCGTGTGCATGAATCATTCGTAGCGAATGAATAAAATAGACCCGAGATTTACAGTGCAATTTATTGCTCAAAAAGACGGTCAATTGTTAAGAGAGGCTCTTCAGGAATGGCGCATTTCTAAACGTGCCTTAACAGCCATTAAATTTGATGGTGGCTTATTGACTGTCAATGGTGTGGAACGCAATGTTAGATATATTCTTCAGCTTGGTGATTGTGTGGAAGTAACATTTCCACCAGAGGAAAAAAGTGATGGGCTTGCGGTTGAGCATGGTGATTTAACTATTGTTTATGAGGATGAAGCGATTTTAGTAGTAGATAAGCCAGCTCATCAAAATACAATCCCCTCACGAGAGCATCCAACTGGTAGTATTGCAAATATGGTGTGTGGTCACTTTCAACAGCAAGGTTTAGCATCTACTGCTCATATTGTGACAAGGCTGGATCGTGATACGTCGGGTTTGTTGTGTATCGCTAAGCATGCACATATCCATCATTTAACAGGTCTTGCCCAGCGCAGTAGAGAAATTTCAAGGAAATATGAGGCAATTGTGCATGGTCATGTCGAACAAGATAGCCAATCCATTGTAGCACCTATAGGTCGTAACGAAATGAGCATTATTGAGCGAGAAGTACGTGCAGATGGGCAATATGCACATACAGATGTCACTGTGCTAAAACGTTTTTTTCTCGATTCTGAACCAATGACCTATATACGCCTGCAATTGCATACAGGGCGTACCCATCAAATTCGTGTGCATATGGCTTATCTGGGACATCCACTTGTTGGTGATGATCTTTATGGAGGAAGTCGTCGTTCTATTGACCGCCAAGCCCTGCATTGTGTATCTCTCGATATGGCTCATCCGTTAACAAATGAGCCATTACAATTCACAAGTATGCTCACTAACGATATACTTAGGCTATTAGGCTAATAAAGCTATCCTGTCTATAACAGGCTGTGAGGTGCTTAGCTTGTGTTGCTCTACTAATCAGTGAGAAATAAAGAAACGCCTCACTGATTGAAGGTTCACGTTATCTTCATAAATAAAGGGGATGTTCGCACAAACGGGCATCTCCTTATCACGTTTAAAGAGGTTATTTTCTTAACAGTTTGTTAACAAAAAAATAATGAAGGTAAGGTATAGTAAAATAAAAGATTTTTCTTATTTTTCAAAGATATTTGGCTAGGAAGTGTAATTTCTACTAGTATATAAAGACTCGGTAAAATAACGTAAAAAGGATTTGCAAAAAAAGGTCTAATCACTCTATTATATAGAAGGTGGATTTACGGCATTGCCCGTAACACCGATTAAAAGCTCGGAAGGAGGGGACAAGCATGATAGAGGAAAGAAATGAAAAGGATGATGTGCAATTTGACGAGGCACATTTACGAGAAATGCTCGAAGCACATAATATTGACGCATTCCGTGATGAGTTTTTAGAGCTTCATCCATATGATCAGGCAACGTTTTATGAAAAGGTGGAGCCTGATATAAGGAAGATCATCTATTCGTTCTTGTCTCCGACAGAAATGGCTGATATTTTTGAGGCAATCGATATTGAAGATGATGAGTATAAAGCGTATCTTGCTGAAATGGACCCATCCTATGGTGCAGAAATGCTGTCCCATATGTATGCGGATGATGCAGCAGATGTCTTAAATGAACTGGATATAGCGCAACGTGAAAGCTATTTAGAAATGATGGATGAGGAAACAGCTGAGGAGATTAATGAGCTGTTAAGCTATAGTGAGGATACAGCTGGTTCCATTATGACCACTGAATATGTCGCTATTCCAGAAAATTCAACTGTTCGTTCAGCGATGGCTATTTTGCGAAAAGAAGCACCAGATGCGGAAACCATTTATTATATTTTCGTGGTAGATGAAAATCACCGCTTGACAGGTGTTATTTCGTTACGAGATTTAATTATTGCAGATGAGGATACACGTATTCGCTCCATTATGAATGAACGTGTCGTTATGGTACATGTAGATGATGATCAAGAAGAAGTTGCCCAAATTATGAAAGACTATAATTTCTTAGCAACACCTGTTATCGACCATGAAGGTGAATTGCTTGGGATTATTACAGTCGATGATATTATTGACGTTATTGATGAGGAGGCCTCTGAGGACTATTCTAAATTAGCGGGTATTTCGGATATGGATAAGTTTGATGTCACGCCATTACAAGCAGCTAAGAAACGTTTGCCCTGGCTTGTGGTACTACTATTTTTAGGAATGCTGACAGCTAATTTAATGGGGCAATTTGAGGATACCTTAGATAAAGTTGCTCTGCTTGCAGTATTTATTCCTTTAATTTCAGGAACCTCAGGAAATAGTGGCACACAGGCATTGGCCGTGGCAATACGAGGAATTGCAACAGGAGATGTTGAGGAACATAGTAAATTTAAGCTTCTTCTTCGTGAAGCGGGTACAGGTTTAATGTCAGGTGTTGTTTGTGGATTAATTGTGATTGGTATTGTTTATTTTTGGAAGCAAGAGCTTGTTCTAGGTATGCTAGTAGGGGCAGCGCTTTGTGGCTCCATTTTAGTCGCAACATTAGCAGGATCATTTATTCCTCTGTTAATGCACCGCTTGAAAATAGACCCAGCGGTGGCATCAGGACCTTTTATTACAACGTTAAATGATATTACAAGTATTTTAATTTACTTAGGGTTAGCAACAGTTTTCCTAAGTCAAATAGGCTAAGAACCAAATGACTTGCTTTCGCATATTGTATGGAAAAAAGGGAAGTGAGTAATGTGAGTCGAGAGCCACGCTTGTTTATAAAATCGCCATCGTACTTTTTAAATATTTCAAAGATGTTGCATGAGCTTGATTTAGATGAAAGTACGTCTGTCTACGTAAGGGACTATGTATATGATGAACCAGCAGCAAGCGAAGAGAGAGTGGAGGATATACAGATTGATCCGTACTTGCTAAAGCAGCTTCAATTTTTAGAAAAGCCGTTTCGTCAAAAAGCCTATCAACCGTTGTTAGTTTGTTTGAAGGATGGGAGAAAATTAACGGGTACTGCTTCAGATGTCCAACATGATTCTTTAATGCTGACATCCTTAGAATTAAAAACACAGGAAATCATTTATTTTGAAGATATACAACAAATACTTTGGCGTGGAAAGAAATTGCCCACATTGTAAAAAAAGTGTACAGCAGAGGATGCTGTACACTTTTTTATGTGTGTGTGTCAAAGGTGAAAGAATTAGTCACAAATCCCTAAGTCAACATCAGCGATACATTGTACAGCGCAGAAGCAAGATAAATCTACAGTGATACAGCTATCTGTTGAGTTCCAGTCATCTACTTTGCAGATTTTTTTCATGTTTACGCAACAACCGTCACGGCTTAATAAGTCTACTGTACTTTCACTAGAGTCAAATGTACATAAAGGCTCTAAAACACGTAAAGTTGCACAGCACTCATCAAACATATCTTCTACACGGAAGAAGACAGATGTACAAATACAAGGATCTGCTGTTGGAGAATTAAAGAAAGCTTTAAATGGAGTACCGTCTTTTGTAATTAACATAAATACACGTGTATCTGCATGAGAGCGAGCGGGACTTACAATTCCGCCTAGTGGTTCTAAGAAACAGTTAGCTGTACATGGGGAACACTCATCTCGCACCGCTTGATTTTGAATATCTAAAATAGCGCGAACTACGTCACAAACGCAGCCTGCTGATTGGATTGGTCCAATAGGATTTGTTGGCTTACCACAACCCATATTGTCACCTCCTTTCCTTGTTACTACTTCTACAATATGTACTTTTGAAAAATGGACTCGGGCTTTCGTATATATTCTTCGCATGAATAGTTTTTTTTATTGTGGTGAAACTGTAAAGAAAAGGAGGGTAAAACTTGAGGCTACTAGGAATAACATTACCTCTCTTAGCTGTTTTGATGCTGTTAAATGGCTGTGCTGAAAAAGAAAAATTTATTGTCTATGGTTCACCACAAAATGAAGGAGAAGTCGAAGCCCTTATAAAAGAAGAAGACTTTGTGGAACGTACAACGGTTATCCAGTATGACGATAGTATGCTTGTTGCAGTACAAATTAAACCATGGGATAAGTGGAAAAAGGCTAAGCTAGAGAAAAAATTACAAAAGAAATTTGATAAAAAATATCCAAACAAAGATGTGTTTGTGTCCGCTGATTATAAAATTTTTTATGAGGCCAATAAAATAAAAAAGGATCAGATGGAGGATAATAAATTGAGCGATAAAATTACAGAACTCATAAAGCTTGCAAAGGAGGAGACATAAATGGAAAAGGAGCAATATCAACAGTTAGAGCAAAATGTCACACCGAAGCCACCCTATTTAAAAAATGTAGCAAAGGCATTCTTTGTTGGTGGTTTTATTTGTGCAATTGGTCAAGCGGTGTCCCTTTTTTATATGATTTTCTTTAATTTTACAGAGGCAACAGCAGGTAATCCAACTGTTGCAACAATGGTATTCTTCGCCATGATTTTAACAGGACTTGGCCTCTATAAAAGAATTGGTCAATTTGCTGGAGCAGGTTCAGCAGTGCCAGTAACAGGCTTTGGTAATGCTGTTATTTCTGCGGCTATCGAACATCGATCAGAGGGGTTAGTACTGGGGGTCGGTGGAAATTTATTTAAGTTAGCAGGATCGGTTGTTTTATTTGGTGTGGTTTCAGCATTTTTTGTTGCGCTTATTAAATATATCCTTGTGACGATAGGAGTGGTTTCATGGTAATTGTTTTTCAATCGAAGCCATCCCTGTTAGCTGGTGGCGTTGTAGCAGGCCCTTTGGAGAATCGCAGCATTTTTAGTCAGTATTTTGATGCAGTCTATGATGATGAACGGTGGCAAATGAAAACAAATGAGCAGGGGCATCGTAAAATGATTGAAGAGGCCTGTGAGTTTGCCATGAAAAAAATGAATATACAAAAAGATGATATTGGCTATTTAATGGGTGGTGACCTTGTCAATCAAATGACACCGACCAATTTTGCCGCTAGAGATTTAGCAATTCCCTTTATTGGCTTATTTTCAGCATGTGCAACTTCTGTCTCTTCTGTTATTATTGCATGCCTGTTAACAGAGCTAGGTGCAGCTAATTTTTCACTTGCTGGTGCATCTAGTCAACATAATTCGATTGAGCGTCAATTCCGTTATCCCATCAATTATGGCGCGCAAAAACCGCAAACTGCTCAATGGACAGTAACTGCTGCTGGCTATGCATTGATTGGTAAACATCGTGAGGAATATCCTTCTATAGAAGCCGCAACAATCGGTAAATCCATTGATTATGGCATGGATGATCCGTTTCATATGGGTGCAGCGATGGCTCCTGCTGCCTTTCAAACAATTCAGGCTCATTTAGAACAGCGCAATCAAAAAATTTATCATTATGATTTAATTTTAACGGGTGATTTAGGACAGCTAGGCTTAAAGCTGCTAAAAGGTATGTTTGTGGAAAATGGTATAAAAAATGAAGAATTAACATTTTTACGTGATGCAGGTGCTGAGTTTTATGGACAGGATGAAGCATTTCAATCTGGAGCAAGTGGGGCAGGCTGTTCGGCAGCTGTTTTTTTTAGCTATGTTCTTCAACAAATGCGAGCAGGCAGCTATAAGCGTGTATTACTTGTGGCAACAGGTGCGTTATTGTCGCCATTGTCCTATCAACAGGGGGAGACCATTCCCTGTACCGCACATGCGATAGAAATTACAATGAAATGAGGCAAGAGCTATGGTAATGACATTTGTATTTGCATTTATTATTGGAGGCATTATTTGCGTCATAGGTCAATTATTAATGGATGTAGGTAATTTAACACCAGCACATACCTTAAGCACCTTAGTTGTTTTAGGTGCAATATTGGACGGCATGGGCTTATATGAGCCACTTATTGATTTTGCTGGAGCAGGTGCTACAGTGCCCATTACTTCCTTTGGCAATTCTTTAACACATGGGGCAATGGCTGAGGCAGAAAAGCATGGGCTTGTTGGTGTGCTCACAGGTATGTTTGAGGTGACAAGCTCAGGTATCAGTGCAGCCATTGTTTTTGGCTTTATCGGCGCGTTAATTTTTAAACCAAAAGGCAATATTGACTAGACGAATACCCCTCCCATATCTATGACCAAAACATATTATAGGTTGTAGAAGGGAGGGGTGCTTTTATGGGATATCAAGGCTGGTGCTCACAGCAGTATGGGAATAATGTTGGTGGGTGGAATAATAGCTATTGTGGGGGCGACAACAACTATGGTTATGGTTCAACATTTGTTTTAATTGTTGTCCTATTTATCCTTTTAATTATTGTTGGCGCTACTTACATCTAATTGGATGATCACAATAACGGCTTTAGCTTTTATTTGAAAGCTAAGGCCTCCACCATTTGTGAAAGATTTCGTGCAAGACGCAAGCTTATTTGAGTTTATAAGATAGGAGGGAAAACATGCATCGCTCGCTTTTTAATTCGATTGAGCAAAAAACAGGTGTATCGATGGATGAAATTTTCGCATTAGCCAATGCTATTCAACATGCAGATTTTACGAGTGAAAAACAAGTGAGAAAAATTGTCCGCCGTGTTGCTAAAGTTTCGAATAGATCTATTACACAAGAATTAGAGGATAAATTAGTAAAATCTATTATTCAAGATGGTGCGTCACTAGATTTTGATAAAATTACTAGAATGATGAAGTAGCATATGGCATATTCAGTTGGCAAAGCAGCTTGTTACGATAAGCTAAATGGTGGCAAGCTATATAAAAAGGTGTTACGAGCTGCAACATGCAATATCGTAACACCTTTTAATTAAATTTTTTTCTCCATCGCACGATGTGGAATACCTGCATCCATAAATTCAGGAGATGTTACGATATAGCCTAGCTTTTCATAGAATGGCACAGCATAGCTTTGTGCATGAAGCTTTAATAGTTGCTTATCAATGGAAATGGCGTGCTTTTCCATTTCCTGCATCATTAGTGCCCCTAATTTTTTACCACGCTGATCTTGTAAAATACAGACACGTTCAAATTTTGCCACGGTTTGCTCTATACTACGTAAACGTGCTGCCCCAACTGGCTTATCATCCTCATACATAATAAAGTGCGTAGCAGTCGCATCCTCTGCATCGCATTCGAGATGAAGTGGAACGCCCTGCTCTTCAACAAAGACCTTTTTACGAATGGCAAACGCATCATCATGTTCTTGCTTGGTTTCAACAATTTTAACCTTATACAATAGTTTATTCAGCCCCAGCTAAACGGAATGTTTCGTATGTTGTCCATGAGCCATCTTCTAATTGATATAAAAGATGAATGCGGTCAATGATATCTTTTTCATCCACGCCTGTCATACGTAATTGGCCGAAAATGTCATCATGCTCAGAGTCAGACAGTTTTTGAGCAATCGTAATATGTGGGACAAAGACATGCTTCATTTCCCCATGTGGAATTTTTTCCTGAAGCTCACGTTGGAATGCTGTTAATTGTTCAGTTGGCTCAATGCGGAAGAAAATCGCATTTGTTGTAGGGAAAAACGAACTTATGCGTGATGCATGAATAGCCAAAGGCGCATATTTAGCAGCAAGTTCATCCAATTGCTTGACGAGTGTCTGAATTTCCTCTTCAGATGCCTCAAAGCTGTCCTTTAACGTCATATGCGGAGTAATTTTCGCATAATGAGGGTCATATCGTTTGCGATAAGTGTTCGCTAAATCTTGCAATTTTTTTGACGGAAATGCTACAATACCGTACTTCATAGTCCATTACCTCCCGAAAATAAACAATTTTTCTGTTTAAGTATAACAGAAATTTCGCCTTTCGTAATTTGAATGCTCCTATATTAATTGAAATTTTCAATTAATGCACGCCGAAGGTCTGGTTTCCAATATTTCCATGTATGATTGCCATCAAACTCATCATAAAATATAGAAAATCCTTTCTTTATCATAAGATCATGTAGCTGACGATTTGGTGTTAAAAAGTCTTTGACCGTTTTATCCAGTGTCACAACTTGGTTTTCCCCTTTTCCTACGATATGGTAAATAGAAATGGCTCCTGGATCTTTAAAATTTTCAACGGCTTGTAAAACATCTTCATCCACATATGGTGATTGTAAAATAACTTTGCCAAAGATACTTGGATATTTTAAAGCAGCCATTAAGGAAGCGGTTGCAGCCATTGAGTCACCAATGACCCCACGGCTCATCCCCATTTGATAGGTAGCAAATTCATTATCTAAATAGGGCACAAGCTCATGTGCTAAAAAACGTAAATAGGCCTCATGCTGTTCGCCGCTTGGTAAATATTTATGACGTCGATCTTTAATATCTTTGTAAGGAACAAAGGCAATAATTAAATTTTCGATTTCATAGTCTTCAATCAGTTCATCAGCTAGTTTTGTAATCCCGCCAAGCTGGAAATAATCTTTCCCATCTGAGGCGATTAAAATGTTATATTTATATAGTGGAGAATAATTTGCAGGAACATAAATATAGAGTGGTAATTCTTCCTGTAATGCTGCACTATAAAATGTTAAATCCTGTACTGTTCCCTTATCCAATGGTGACACTCCTTCTTCTGTTTGTGACAAAATTGTACCATATTGCGTAAGTAAAGGTATAATAGGTTGGGCTAGCACTAACTAGCAATAAAAATGAAATGAGGGTTAGGTATGCATAATAAAAATGTGCGTGTACACTCTGATGAAGTTGCGAAGGCAGCACAAGCCGCGTTAAATCGCAGAGGTGTAACGATAGAGGATATTGCCAAAATCGTTTATGAAATGCAAAAATCGTATAATGAAGGCTTAACACTGGAACATTGTGTTCATTCAGTTGAGCGTGTGTTACGGAAACGAGAAGTACAACACGCTTTATTGGTAGGGATAGAATTAGATGAACTTGCAGAGAAAAAATTATTATCCACGCCATTGCAGCAAATTGTCGAGTCTGATGAAGGTTTATTCGGTGTAGACGAAACAATCGCACTAGGTTCAGTTTTTACATACGGTAGCATCGCGGTAACTACTTTTGGTCATTTAGATAAGCAAAAAATAGGAATTATCAAAAAGCTAGATACAGAGCCTGGACATCATGTGAACACATTTTTAGATGATTTGGTTGCTAGTATTGCGGCTTCAGCAGCTTCACGTATTGCCCATCGTATGCGTGACCTCGAAGAAGAGGGCGGAACATTTGCAGATATCGAACCAGAGGAACTTGGTCCAAAACCAAAATCACATAATGAAATTTAACAAATAACAGAGCCTTCTCAGAAAATTTGAGAAGGCTCTTCTGTTGTTACTAAAAATTAAGACAATAGCAAAATAATAGTGCTAACAGGCTAGTGTGGAAACGGTCAACTTGGACGAACTATTGAGTAGCCGTTTCAACAACATAGCTTGAATGTAGTAGCCTGATATTTTACAATAGAAACATCGTGAAACTTTTTGTCTTTCTTCATAAAAAGTTGAACAGCTTATAGAAATAGCTGCTATAAGCAAAGATGACAGGTTGTAAGGGGCTTACTATATGAAAATGCAAGATATAAAGACATTAATAACAAGTGGTACGATTATTCTTGCTGTCGCTTTGTATATGATATTTGGCAAAACTTCCACAGAAGAGGATGCTAAAACAACTACAGAGCAGCAGGGCATCATAGCCATTGAACAGGTAGAAGAAGAAACAGGGAATAAACGCTTTGAGGTAGCGTATATAAAAGCCTATGATGGTGATACCCTTCAGGTAACAGTGGATGGTAAGAAGCAAAAGATTCGACTGCTGATGGTGGATACGCCAGAAATGAATTACAACAAAGGTGAAGCACAACCATATGCTGAACAAGCAAAGGACTATACAATGGATTTATTGGCAAATGCTAAAAAAATTGAAGCAGTCTATGATGTAGGACCAGAAACAGATAATTATGATCGTTTGCTTGCCTATGTTTTTGTAGACGATGTATTATTACAGGAATCCTTATTACTGGAAGGGCTGGCTGCTGTTCGCTTTATTCATAAGCCAAATAATACATTTGAGGAAACATTCCGTGAGATTCAGCAAGAGGCACAGGACGCTAAATTAAATATTTGGTCACATGAAAATTACTTCCAGAAAGATGGCTTCCATCCAGAAGTTATGAACTAACTAAAAAATCCATTTACAGGTGATGATGTAAATGGATTTTTTGATATTACGCTTTACTACCTTTTGTCCACTCGGCTACTTTGTCTGGATTGTCATCAATCCATTTCTTTGCAGCATCTGTGGCACTCATTCCTTCCATAATATCAAACATGACACTTTCTATATCTTCAGCAGTCCAATGGAAACTATTAAGGATATTATATGCTTCAGGATCATCCTCTTTTAAACCATTACGAGCAAATGTACCGATATATTCCTCGACACCATATAACCCTTTTGGATCATCTAAATATTTTAAATCATAGGCATTAAAAATCCAATGTGGTGACCAGCCTGTAATAACGATTTCTTCATTATTGGCAATTGCTTGACTAAGCGCTGCTGTCATTGCACCAGCAGAAGAAGTTAAAACATCCCAGTCTTCTAAATTTTGATACTCTTTATAAGCATTTTCGGTTGTAGCCATCATATTAGCCCCTGGTTCAATACCTGTAATGGTTTTATTGGCTTCGCTTGTTAAGTCTTCAATAGTATCTACGTCCATATAACTTGGGACGACTAAGCCGATTTTTGCGCCTGTTAAATTTTCTCCTAGATTATCAATTTTTCCGTTATATTTCTCTACTTGTGGGGCATGGGTTTGCGGTAACCAGGCAGATACCATGCCATCCACCTCTCCGTTTGCCAGAGCCTCCCACATAATCCCATTATCTAATGGTGTAAGTGTAACATTATAGCCTAGATTTTTTAAAACTTGTCCTATTACATGGGTAGAGGCAACCTCCGTATCCCATTCAACATATGCTAAGTTAATTTCTTTTTTGTTACTATTTTCTGTGCCTGTTTTTGTGTCTGCTGAGCTACAAGCAGTTAAAGCTAGTAAACAGATAAAAGCTAAACCAATTCCCCATAATCGACAAAATCTCATGAAAATCCCCCTTAAGAACATTCTACCTTAGTAAAACATTAATTTTATGTCTTAAAATGACAAGTAACAACTTAATTCTATAGATAAGTTGTTACTTTTGTCAAATGATAATTTCATACATACAGCAACTATCGAGCTGCCCATAAAACTTTTATGGTATGACATATGATAAGGGAAAATAGGCACTTAATGAGAGGGGACCTAGTATGCATTGGGTTACAATTATTTTAATTGGCATAGCGGCAAACTTAGATAATTTAGGAATTAGCCTAGCCTATGGCATTAAGCAAGTAAAAATTCCTGTTTTATCAAATGCGGTAATTGCTGTTATTTCTATGATTATTACATATGTTGCCGTAACAGCGGGTAGCACGGTTGTAGCGTATATTTCACCACATACAGCAAATGTATTAGGGAGCTTATTATTATGTTTGATTGGTATATGGACTTTAATGTCTCATCGATTTTCCAATCAACGGATCGCAGGCAATCCTGAATTATTTGATGAAGATAAAAATTTAGTCATTTCGATTCGAGAGGCAATGGCACTTGGCTTTGTACTATCAGCAAACTGTTTAGCAGCAGGAATTGCTATTGGTGCAAATGGTATTTCCGCGCTATGGACAGTTATTTCGATTGGTGTCTTTTCATTTATTACCGTTGGGGTGGGCAGTCATTTTGGCTCTTTACTAGCAAAAACATTACTTGGCAAATATTCAACGGTCATTTCAGGCTGGTTGCTGATTATCATTGGTATTTTTGAGGTTTTTATTAAATAGTAGAAAGTTGTTGTTAGATTGACAAATCTCCGCTAATACCAATAAGAAAATGTTATTTAGCCTTTAATGAAAACAAATGCTTATCGTGAATAACGCATGAAAATCTACTTTATTTTCTACGACTAGGATTCGCTGGATATCCTTGCTTTTTTATAGAAAGCTATGCGGGTTTTTCTCTGTTATTTAGAAAAAGATAGGTTTGACTTTTAGAATATATTTAACCATTTCACCGGAAGGTAATTTTGACATATTGAGGTCTATTTTGGATTTACAGTTGACATCCACTGGGATTAACGATTATTCTTGGGAGTAGAATCGTAATTGAGAATAATTTTCGTTTACTTGAAAGTGCTTTCAAGTAGATGTTTTTTCAATTAGGATGTTTTATTATGACCAAGGGAGGCGTGCAACCTATGAAAAAGACGCTTATGTTGATTATGCTTGTTAGTCTATTTGTTGTGAGCTTAGGACTAACACAAGCATCTGCTCAACTGGCTGATGGCACTCATTCGATAAAATATCAGGTGAATAAGCCAGAAAGTAATTCAGCATCTATTGCAAATGATTATTTTGTAAAGCCAGCGAATGTTACAGTAAAAAATGGTACAGCTACTGTCCAAATTACGTTAAAAAACAGCGCATGGATTACAAAATTTGAACCACCTGGTGGGGCAACTGTTGTAAGTGAAGATCAGGCGGCAGATACACGCACTGTGCAGTTTACAGTAAAGGACTTATCTAAGCCAGTAGTAACATCAATGAAAATTGATATTGATGATATTAATTATCATCATGAATATAGTGTCTCCTTAGTCTTTGATGCAGCATCGACGGCTAGTGCTACTTCTGCACCAGCATCTGAAAAAACAACAGCAGCAAATGACACAGGAGCGCCAGCAGCATCTCACGAGGGAAGTCAAGTGCCGAATCCACAAACAAGTGATGCAACACCATATCTATTTATTATTGCCTTAGTGGGCTCAGCATTCTTACTTTATAGAAAAAATTCACAAACAAAAACGGAGGGTCAATAATGGCTAAAAAACGTCAATCTCGTGCAACTAAAATTGTACTAGCTTCATTGCTAGCAGCATCTCTTTCCATCCCATCTTTTGCATCAGCAGCAGAAGTCGTAACAACGAATACAGAAGTGAAGGAAGAAACGGCAAAAGCAGTTGTCAACATCCAGACCTTTAAACCAGGTACTTTAGAAAATCAGCCTGCTATTAGTGCTCATCTAGTGCCACAAGGAGCTATTGTTGAAAAAGATGGAAAATCCGAAGTGGAATTAACGATTACAGCAAAATCTGCACCAATGATTGCTGGCTTACAAATCAAGCAAGGCGATCAATATATTGATGCAACAGAAGTAAAAAATGATGATGGTACTCTTACATATCGTTTCCCTGCTGTTGCTGATGAGGTCGTATCAGCAAAAATTCATGTGGTCGTTGCAGCAGCCAATATGGACACATGGTATGACTTTGATTTAAAAGCAGCGAAGGAAGTAAAAGAAGAAGTTAAAGTGGATGAAGTGGCTGTTACTGTTTATAAAAATGGTACAACAGAAGAATCCATTATGAAGCAATATATCGCACCAAAAGTAGGCGTTTCTGTAGAGAATGGTAAAAATATTGTCACGATGACTTTCCCTCAAGGTCAATATGTAAAAGGATTTACAATAGAAGGAAAAGAAGCAACGTTAGTGAGTGAAGACAAGGCAACAAATGAACGCACATACTCATTTGAAGTAGCAGATCTAAAGAAACTTGTAAATGCACAATTACACATTGTTGTGAATGAGCCAGCACAAGGCGTTAACTATGATTCTAATCATACAGTACAATTTAGCTTTGCTGTAGAGGGTGCAGTGAAACCAACTGTAAATCCATTTAAAGATATTAGTAATGATGCTAATAAAGAAGCTATTTTATCACTTTACAACTTGGGGATTGTGAAAGGTCAAGACAACTTTAACCCAAATAATAATATTACACGCTCACAATTTGCTTTAATGGTTGCTCGAGCATTAGGGGTATCTTCGACAACAGACGCTGGCTTCAAAGATACAGCTAAGCTTGATGTAGAAGCTGTACAAGCTATTAATGCATTAGCGGAAGCCGGAATTGTTAAGAAAGCAGATAATTTTAATCCAAATGATACATTAACTCGTCAGCAAGCAGCTGTTATGATTTATCGTACAGTCACACACGTAGCAGGACAAGAATTGAATATGGGTGATACAAGCTTATCTTATTATGCAGATGGAGCTACAGTAACAGATGAAGAAGCGAAAAAAGCCTTTGCCTTACTTTATGCTGGAAAAGTAATGACAGGTTCAGTGAATGCAAATGGTAAAACTGTTATTGATGCTAAGAGTCCATTAAAACGTTCACATATGGCAAAAATATTAAATGGTGCATTACAATACATGAAAAAATAATGATGTTAACAGAACTTCCTTTCTCATTTAGCTGAGGAAGGAAGTTACTGTGCTTTTAAAGAAATTGGAGGATATGATGCAATGACAATAAATAGAAGAAACATTTGCATATTGACTGTTTGTACAATACTATTAGTCCTTGTCCCTCCATCCATTTTCCTACAAGCAAAGGCAGAGCCATCTGTTATAGCAGATGGTCATTATCAAGTTGAACTAAATTTTTCTCCTGCTGAAGGTTTTCAAGAACCTCTATTTAAAAAAATAGCAACGCTTGCGGTGGAAAATGGGCACTATCAATTAACAGTGGCACTTGAGCAGCAATATGCTGTCAGTGATATACATATTGAACAGCTAGGCAATGCAATTTCGTTTACATTTGATAAAATAGAAAATTTAGTTCAGCTTGATGGTTTTTCATTAGATCAACCAATTGTAATAAAGGGCAATATAGAGCTTTCAACTGAAGAGCCGTATACCTTATTTTCGCAGGAACTTGAAATGAATCCTCAGACACTCCCACAGATAGAGATAGGTGTAATAGGACAGGAATGGGAAGTAGATTATATACTATTGGTAGATGGTAAAAATGAACCTTCCATTATGAATACATATGTTGATCCAGTAGCAAAAATAATTGAAAAAGATGGTAGCTATTATGCACATATCACGATTTTACAAGCTGCTTGGGTAACAGGATTAAAGATAGATAAGCAGGGACAGCAAATGGAGCCTAAGCTTATTTCGCTTGTTGATAATACAAGGGTCATAGAGTTTGAGATTGAAGATTTAACACAGCCAGTACGAATGTGGGTCAAAATTGATATTCCAGACATTTCTTATCATCATCAATATTTTGTGCAACTAGCATTTGAGCAAGCACAAATTGGAGCTATTATAAATCAGCCAATTGAAAACAAAGTGACACAACCGGTTATACATGAGGAGCCTGCTATTATAGTTATAGAAGAACCGACAGTCATTGTACAAAACGTAGCGCCCAAAGCATCAACATCTGTTCTTCCAGAGAAGACGATCGACCAGTCGCCTATATCAACAATACCTGCTGCACCGTTTACGGCACCCCTGATACCACAGGAAGAGCCATTAGCCTTTGATCGTACATTGGATGAATCAACAGTGCAAGGAGCGGAGGAACAAGAGGAAGCTCAGCAAAAAGATGAAAACACTACTAAAAAGCCAGTGAATCAGCCTGTAGCAGATTCAACAATGGCACCATTGAATATAGCAAAGATTGTGTTACTCGTCTTTCTTTGTGTATTGTCAGGCTGGTTGCTTATTCGACGCATGAAAAATGCCAAAAAGATTAAGGCTGATCAGTAATCAATTACGCTCCAGCGTAATTGCGTCTGGATTTTTTCAAGCTCGCTCGAAAAAGCACCTCTTCAAAATCCATGACAATGTTTTCTGTACCGACAGCGTTAGTGTCAGGTACATCCGCCGGGGCTTTTATCTTGATTTAGTGGGCGTGTGGATACTCACTGAGCAGAGGTAAAAATAGGCATTCCTCCCCTCCCTACAGAGGAAGGGGTCTTCTACTGAATCAAGATAAATTAGGAGATGACAGAATGAAAAAGGATTGGAAAATAGGACTGCTACTAATAATATTCCTTGTATTACTACTTGCGGCTTGTAGCGGTGATAAACAGGCAGGCAAGGAGTCAGCTCCAGCTACAGAGAAAGAACAAACAACAGCAAACAGTGAGCAACGAATTATTGCAGGAACAGTTGTTGTGGCAGAAATTTTAGATAAGCTGGAGCTGGATGCTATTGCTGTACCAGAAACAGAAAAGCAGCTAGCCAAACGCTTTGAAGGCTTGCCAACAATCGGTAATGCCATGGAGCCTGATATGGAAATTGTTAAATCATTAAATCCAACAGAAGTGCTGTCTGTATCAACATTGGAGTATGATTTACAGGATAAATTTAAACAACTGACTATTCCTGTGAAGTTTTTAAACTTTCAAAGTGTTGATGGGATGCTAACAGAAATTACAACGCTTGGTGAACGCTATGATCGTGTAGCTCAAGCTGAAGAATTAGTGCAAGGTCTACAGAAAAATATTGAAGCTGTACAGGCAGTAGCTGCGAGCAAGGAAGGCCCTCGTGTATTAATTTTACTTGGTATTCCAGGAAGCTATTTAGTTGCAACTGAAAACTCCTATGCAGGTGATCTTGTGAAGCGCGCAGGCGGCATAAATGTAATGGAAGGTCAGGATGCTGAGTATTTATCTTCCAATACGGAATATCTTCATAATAGTAATCCTGATATTATTTTACGTTTAGCACATGGCCTGCCTGATGAGGTTGTGAAAATGTTTGATGAGGAATTTAAAACAAATGATATTTGGAAACATTTTGATGCCGTGAAAAATGGTAAAGTTTATGATTTAGAGGAAGAGTTATTTGGGACAACTGCCTCCTTACAGGTTCCCCAGGCTTTAGGGCAGCTAATGGAAATCTTTTATCGTCAATAGCTCGTAGAAATGTCGCTCGTATGATTCGTCATAGAGCGTTTTTCTTATGTGGCATATCAATTACGTTCCAGCGTAATTGCGTCTGGATTTTTTCGAGCTTGCTCGAAAAAGCACCTCTTCAAAATCCATGACAATGTTTTCTGTACCGACAGCGTTAGTGTCAGGTACATACGTCAAGGCTTTTATCTTGCGCTTGGACACTCACTGAACAGAGGTAAAAAATAGGCATTTATCCCCTTCCTACAGAGGTAGGGTCTTCTACTGAATCAAGATAAAAAGAAAAAGGAAGTCTGCTATGACCAAAAGAATCGTTAGTTTTTTTAGTGTAACTGCTTTATTACTAGTGACAATTATTTATTCAGCGACAACAGGCAGCATTCAAATGAGCTTTTTTGAATTTATAGGGGCATTATTCGACAAGGGAAATAGCCAAATGGAAGCTATTCGAGATTTACGCTTTCCCCGCATCCTAGTCGCATTATTTGCAGGTGCAGCACTTTCCGTTTCTGGGGTGCTTTTACAATCGGTGATGCGTAATCCGCTAGCAGATGCTGGTGTTATCGGTATTTCATCAGGAGCAGCATTTGTTCAGCTTTTTATTATTACCTTTGTTCCTACATTATTTTTTATGACACCCGTTTTAGCCTTTATCGGTGGTGCATTGGCCTGTACACTTGTTTTTGCATTATCTTGGAAATCAGGCTTGAGCCCATTGAAACTGATTTTAGTGGGCATTGCCATTAATGCGATGTTTACAGGCTTAACAGAGGCATTTATTAGCTTAGGTGGCTCTTTAAATACATCTGCATCAAGTGTTATTGGCTCAAATTTAACCATGCGCACTTGGAAAGATGTGTCTACAATTGTGACATATGGCACAGTTGGATTACTTGCTGCTTTTGCTTTATATAGCTGGTGTAATCTACTTGTATTGCAAGATAAAACGGTCAAGAGTTTAGGATTCCAAGTGGCACGTGCACGTTTGCTGATTTCTGCTGTTGCCGTTTTATTAGCGGCTGTGTCTGTGGTTGTGGCAGGCGTTATTTCATTTGTTGGGCTATTAATACCTCATATTGCGCGGCGATTGGTGGGGCACGATCATCAAGTGCTTATTCCATTTACAGCATTAGCGGGTGCATTATTAATTTTAGTGGCAGATACGTTGGGACGTACGGTTGTAGCGCCTCTCGAAATTCCAGCTTCAACGATTATGGCAATTATCGGTGGCCCCTTTTTAATATTCTTATTAAGAAAAGAGTGACGAAACATGGATATACAAGACATCATTGTATCGCATGATAATACACATAATCATCTAAATGGTGTTTCAACAACAATTAACAAAGGTAAAATTACTACAATTATTGGGCCAAATGGCTGTGGAAAATCAACATTATTAAGTGTGATCTCCCGCTACCATTCACCAAAAGCAGGCTATGTTCGATTAGAAAATAAAGATTTACTAAATTACAAACCGAAAGAATTTGCGAAAAAACTAGCGATTGTTTATCAGCAAAATGAAAGCCCAAAAGATTTAACGATTGAAAAACTAGTGAGCTTTGGACGTCTCCCTTATCAAACAATGCTGAAAAAAAATCATGATGAGGATGCAAAAGCTATCGAATGGGCCCTTACTTGTACAAATTTACAACATAAAAACACGACAGATGTAGAGGCATTATCAGGTGGGGAGCGGCAACGTGTATGGATTGCTATGGCTTTAGCACAGCAATCAGAAATACTATGTTTGGATGAGCCAACAACTTACTTGGATATTTATTATCAGATAGAGTTGCTTGAGCTTGTCAAAACATTGAATAAGCAGTACGGATTAACAATTATTATGGTGCTTCATGATATTAATCAAGCTATTCGCTATAGTGATTGCATTATTGTAATGAAGGATGGGCAAATTTTTGCAGAGGGTGCACCACGTGATGTTATTACAAAAGAGGTTATTAAAGAGGTCTATGGGGTAAATGCGCTATTTCATGAAGATAAAGAGCTTGGCTATTATATGATGCCTACAGGAATATAAAATGAAAAAGAATATGTCTAAACTTTTAACATTCCTCTATATAGTAGTATTTTTATATTCAGGATTTTCCCTAGTGAAATACCTATACACTTATTATGAAGCGTCGAAATCATTAAAGGAAGTGCAAACGATTTATCAAACCACATTGGCAACAATAGAAGAACAGCCTGAGGAAATCCAAACGGCTGACGATGTAATGACTTATACAATAAGACCGCAATTTCAGGATTTACAAGCTGTCAATAAAAATATTGTTGGGTGGGTTTCAGTGGATGGGACAAAGCTAAATAATCCAATTTTGCAAACTGACAATAATGATTTTTATTTAAATCATAATTTTAAAGATCAACATAGCCGTGCTGGTAGTGTTTTTATGGATTATCGAAATAATATAATGGAGATGAATCAAAACACTATTTTATATGGTCATGCTATGAAGAATGATACGATGTTTGGAAGTTTAAAAAATTACTTAAAGCAAGATTATGCGGATCAACATCCAATTATTTATTTGGATACATTGTATGAGGGCTATCAGATCGAGGTATTTGCAGCCTACGAGACAACCATCGATTTTTATTATATTGAGACGGATTTCGCAAACAGCGAAGCCTATCAACAATTTTTAGAGGATATTAAGGAACGCTCTGCTATTAATAAGAATGTTATTGTAAGCCCAGACGATAAAATTCTTACATTATCGACTTGTAAGGACTCTGTTATTAGTGATGACCATCGCTTTGTTGTGCAAGGCAAATTAGTAAAGCGTTAAGAAGGATGAACCTGCTTGTGGGACATCCTTTTTATTTTATAAAAAATTTATTTTTAATTACTTGACGTAATTGAGTTATTAATATATAGTAAGTTACATAAAGTAATTAAAAACTTTTATAACTGAAAACGGAAGCAAAGAAGTAACTATTAGTGTTTATCCTATAAAGTTTTGGGTAACATAAATAATGTAGTTGCTTCATATTTTAAAATATATCTCGAAATCGAGATAAAATCAACCTAACTGGAGGAATTTACAATGGCAAAATGGAACATTGATTTAGGACACTCAGCGATTAACTTTGAAGTAAAACACATGATGGTATCAAAAGTAAAAGGAGTATTTGATCAATACTCAGCAGATATTGAAGCGGCAGATCTTACAGACTTAACAACTGCTAATATTAGCTTTACAATCGATCCAGCAAGCATTAACACACGTAGTGAAGATCGTGATAATCATTTAAAAGCAGCTGATTTCTTTGATACTGAACAATATCCAACAATTACATTCAAATCAACAAGCATTACAAAAAAATCAGACAATGAATATGCAGTAACAGGTGATTTAACAATTAAAGACGTTACAAAATCAGTAACATTTGATACAGAGTTTAATGGAAAAGGAACGAATCCATGGGGCCAAGAGGTATATGGCTTTGAAGCAAAAACAACCATTAATCGTGAAGAATTTGGCTTAACTTGGAATGCGGCATTAGAAACAGGTGGCGTTCTGGTTGGTAAGGATATTAAAGTAGCTGTTGAATTAGAAGTTAATCCAGCTTAATAAACATAAAAATTGGCTATCAGCTTTTTAGATGTTCCATGATAAAAGAAGATCCTGACTATGAGATAGCATGCTTGCAATAATATGCAAGTGTGCTTTTTATTATAGCCATAAATAAAAGATTGTTCCTCTGATGTAAAGGAAGACGAAACATTATCAATAATTTTGTAATAATATGCCAAAGCTTCTGGCATATTTTTCGTTATAGATGCATATAAATCATCATATTGTTTTTGGGGGCGATAGGATGAATGTGTTGGTGACAGGCGGTTATGGTTTTATTGGCAGTGCGGTAGGCAGGCGTTTTTTTGAGGAAGGTGCAACAGTTTATATTATTGATAATTTAAGTACAGGTCATTTACGGAATGTCGAGTTTGAACATAAATCCTATCTTTTAAATATTGAGGATGAGGTTTGTGAGCATCTTTTTAAAGAAGTGGATTTTGATGTGGTGGTTCATTGTGCAGCCCAAACAAACATTCAGCAATCGATAAGGGAGCCTGTAAAAGATATTTTGACCAATATTGTAGGGTTGAGTCAAATACTCTTTTTATCATCTAAATATAAGGTAAAGCATTTTGTCTTTGCCTCCTCAGCGGCTGTTTATGGAGATAGTCATTATCCACCTTTAGACGAATCAGATGTTTGTGAGCCTATTTCCATGTATGGCTTAAATAAAAGCATTGGCGAAACCTACTGTGAAAAATGGCAAAAGGATTATCATTTGCCTATTTTAATTTACAGATTTGCGAATGTGTTTGGTCCAAGGCAGTCCATGCAGGGAGAAGCAGCGGTTATTCCAAGCATGTTAAAAAGCAGTCTTGAAGGAAAAGCGTTTACGATTTTTGGTACTGGTGAACAGACACGTGATTTTATTTATGTAGATGATATTGCAGATGCTATTTACGCTGGTGTAAGTGCACGTTTGCAAGGTATTTACAATGTATCGACGAATGAGGCATGGTCCATTCATCAAGTCATCTTATTGCTACAGCATCTTAATCACCCACTTGAAATTCAATATGCGCCAGCGCGGCAAGGTGATATTGAGCATTCATTTTTAAATAATGATAAACTAGCGAAGGCAATCGGTTGGAAACCTAAAATTTCCTTTGCTGAGGGAATTGAACGTACCTTGCATGCGCTACAACATGAAAAACTAATAGAAATTCAACAAAATAGAGGATAAAATGGGCCTTCAATCAGCGGGTCTTTTCGCATGTCCTCCAATGATTGCTAAGATGTGAAAACGAGCTAAATAATTTTGATCGATTAGAGGGCTATCTACTTTTAAGATGCCCTCTTTTTCCATGTCTATAGTATAATAATTCATTAAAGAAATGGTTGTGGAATTGAACGGAGGTCTATCAATGCTTGTAGATTTTAGCGTAAAAAATTGTTTAAGTTATAAAGATGAAACATCATTTTCAATGGTAGCAGGAAGTCGGCTACGTAAATGGAAGGATACGCATACGATGCAGCTTGATTCACTGCGTCTTGTGAAAAGTGCATTTATTTTTGGTCCGAATGGTAGCGGAAAATCCAATCTTTTTACTGCCATTAAAGTATTACGTTCTCTCTTATTTAATTTTGAAAGTTTAAATAATGTTAAGCAATTACGTCTACCCTATCAACCGTTTAAATTAGGAAGTCAGCAGGACAAACCAACAGAGTTCATGATTTCCATTTTTTTAGATGGAACTTTATATGACTATGAAGTACAGTATAATGCTGCGCAAGTTCTTTTTGAGCGTCTGACCAAAACGACAGGGACAGGGAAAGAGGAATTATTTGTTAGACAATGGGATGGTACAGCCTATATTTATGAAACGCTACAGACGACAGCACAGGAATTGACAAAATATACAAGGAACAATACTGCCTTTTTATCTGTGTTACATGTGTTTAATGATCCAGATGCAATTCAAATATTCGACTGGTTTTTACATAAGATTCTGTTCTTAGATGAAGCGAATCGGTTATCAAGCCATCCCCTTATTCGTAAACTTGAAGAGGAGCCTTTTAAAAAGGAAGTGATGAAGCTTCTTAAAATTGCAGATTTTTCAATTCAAGATGTTACAGCTAGACGTGTGGAGCGCAGAGAAAAAAATACAATTGGCTATGAATTTGATGCTTCTGAGGTTATTCAGGAGGTCGATATCGATCTGCATTATTTAGCATTTGATGAATTAGGTGCACCAATAGGAACAGATACGATTAATTGGACAATGGATTCTAAAGGAACAGTGCGTATGCTGCATTTAGCATGTGTGATGGTGGATGCATACAATAAAGGAAAGACCATTTTTATAGATGAGTTTGATACAGCCTTTCATGTATCAATTTGTGAGTTTTTAATGGCGATTATGAACAGCAAGCGCAATACGAGTAACCAATTTGTTGTGACAAGTCATGAAATAGAATTGCTGGATCAGCCATTACGAGCCGATCAAATATGGTTTGTGAATAAAAGCTTTAAAAATGAATCGGAGTTATATTCTTTATTTGATTTTGCAGATCTGCAGAAGAAGCGTGGCGATGTGACATATGCAAAACGCTATTTAAAAGGGGAATTTGGTGCAACACCTGTGATTAATGAATATTTATCAGAACAATATTTAAAGGAAGCGGAGGTATCGAAGCAGTGAGAGTACGTCAACAAGGGAGCCGAACACTGCGGAAAACGATTTTAATTTATTGTGAGGGTGAGACAGAGCGCATTTATTTTGAGCAAATGCGTATTTTAAAGCGCTCTAAAATGGTAAGTGTCAAAATAAAAAATGTGAAACGCTCTGCCATCAAACTTGCTCAGCACGCGTATCGAGATTCAAGCTATCAATATTTTGATGAGGTTTGGGTTGTCTTTGATAAGGATGATTTAACCGAAAAGCAATTAGAGGAAGTAAATACATTTTGCGAGGAAAAAAATATTCATATTGCTTATACAAATGAGGCATTTGAATTATGGCTACTGTTGCATTTTGAAGAAGTTGATAGCACAGAAAAATATCCTAGGGCTGTGTTAAACGACAAAATGGAGCAACATCTTGGGATAAAGCGTTATTTCCGTCATAAAGCGGATGAATCCATTATTGCTCCTATCGCCTTACGCCATGAGGTAGCCTTGAAAAATTGCGCTAATATGATGGCCCTAAGACAAGCTGAGAGCCGTGATAATCCGTACTGTAACGTACATGAAATGATACGATACATATTTTAATATCGAATCGTAGGGACTACGAGGATAGCTTGGTCTATAAGGGAAATCGCTGTGGGTAAGTACATACGCTCGCAAGTAGGCTCTGTTCCCAAGAAGCTCCCACTTCAAGCGTAGCTAAGTGGCGAGTAGTTCACTAGTGGTAAATTTCTTTTTTGGAATATGAGTATGGTGAATAGATAGATGCCACAATTGTTTTATGCTAGATGGATTCCAATAAAAATATTCGTTAGAGAGATAATGAAATTGGATACTTAGGTAAATAGTATAAGAAAAGCCATCAGCAATGTTCTGCTGATGGCTTTATCTATTATAAAGAGTTGCAGTTTTCACAGTGATGGCTGTAGCATTCACTTTGCTCTTCCATTTTTTCTCCACATTCTATACAAGTTTTCTCTGGTAAATTTCTGAAAAATTCCATAACGTTTTCTAACATATCTATTTCCTCCTCAGTAGGTAACTGTTATATATAAATTATTTGATATTTGTATTGTATTATAACAGATAGGAAACGTCAATGTAATAATCAGAATATTTCGCATTATTTTTGTCAATTTTATGACATGCAATAATATAATCATTTAATAAAGGAGACAAGGCAATTGGTGTTGTTCAAATTTAGTAGAACAGGAAGAGGAATATCACTATAAAAATAGGATGGAAAAGGCATATAACAACGAAGGAATTTCAAGAATATGTGAAGCCGCGAGCAAAAGATTTTCCCAGACACGATTGCTAAATGAAACCATTCAGACGATTTTTAACCGAGATAGAATAGCCAGCTCCTTAAAGGTGCTCTCCAGTAGCGATTTGTCGAAAGAGGGGCATGTTTGTGGAAGAGAAACATATAGTGTATATGGAGCGACCAAAGTATGGAGATGAAAGGGGATTACGTGGATCACTCAAAGTCAGATCAACCTAAAAATGCACAGGACAATGCGAAGGATCAGCAGCTTGAGCCATTTCGTGTCGAAAATGATGGTACAAAGATGACAACGAATCAGGGGCTAAGGGTGTCCAATGATGAGGACTCACTCAAAGCAGGTATTCGTGGCCCGACAATTATGGAGGATTTTCATCTTAGAGAAAAAATTACTCATTTTGATCATGAACGGATTCCTGAGCGTGTGGTGCATGCGAGAGGTTTTGCAGCACATGGTGAATTTGAATTGTATGAATCGATGAGGGAATATACCAAGGCTGGCTTTTTACAGGACCCAAAAAAGAAAACACCTGTGTTTGTAAGGTTTTCGACAGTTGTAGGTAGCTTAGGGTCGATGGACACAGCGCGCGATGTACGTGGATTTGCAACGAAATTTTATACGGATGAAGGAAATTATGATTTAGTGGGTAATAATATTCCTGTCTTTTTTATTCAAGATGCGATCAAATTTCCTGATTTAATTCATGCGGTAAAGCCTGAGCCCCATAATGAAATGCCACAAGCAGCCTCTGCCCATGATACGTTTTGGGATTTTGTGGCGAACAATCAGGAGATTGCCCATATGATTATGTGGCATATGTCTGATCGAACAATTCCTAGGAGCTTTCGTATGATGGAGGGCTTCGGCGTTCACACATTCCGCTTCGTTAATGATAGGGGTAGATCGAGATTTGTGAAATTTCATTGGAAGCCAGTGCTAGGCGTGCATTCACTTGTTTGGGATGAGGCGCAAATTATTGCGGGGAAGGACCCTGATTTTCAACGTCGAGATTTATGGGAATCCATTGAGATCGGTGATTATCCAGAGTATGAGCTTGGTATTCAAATGCTTGAACCAGAGGATGAATTTAAGTTTGATTTTGATATTTTAGATGCCACAAAGCTATGGCCAGAGGAATTAGTACCAGTAAGGAAGATTGGCAAAATGACCTTAAATCGCAATGTGGATAATGTCTTTGCGGAAACAGAGCAAGTTGCCTTCCATCCAGGAAGCGTTGTACCAGGTATTGATTTTACGAATGATCCGCTACTACAAGGGCGTCTCTTCTCCTATTTAGATACACAGCTAATTCGATTAGGAGGTCCTAATTTCACAGAGATTCCAATTAATCGTCCTATCTGTCCTGTTCATAATAATCAGCGCAATGGCTTTAGCCGACAAACGATTAATGTAGGGAAAGTAAGCTATCATAAAAATTCACTTGCCAATAATACGCCTGCTACTTCTACAGCAAGGGAAGGTGGCTATGTTCATTATGAAACAAAGGTGGAGGGCCGTATTACACGAGCGCGCAGTAAATCCTTTGATGACCATTTTTCGCAAGCACGGTTATTTTGGAATAGTATGTCCCCGCCTGAAAAGCAGCATATTATTGATGCCTTTAGCTTTGAGGTCGGAAAAGTGAAAAGTAAATCTGTTCGACAACAAGTGGTGGATATGTTTGTTCATGTGGATAAAGGAATGGCTACAATGGTGGCAGACAATGTTGGCGTTAATCGCCCTAGCGGAGAGCAGTCCAAAGTAACAACCTCATCACCAGCACTGAGTCAAGCCAATACAATAAAATTACCTTATACGCTGAAAGTCGGTGTTTTAATTGGAGATGGCTTTGATGCAAATGAGGTTGGAGAAGTATTAAAGCATTTAACAAGGCAGGGTGTACGTTATAGTATTGTTTCTGATCGACTAGGCATTGTGACAAGCAATAGTGGTGTTCAATTAACAGCAAGTGAAACATTTACCACAACAGATGCAGTATTATTTGATTCCCTATATGTTGTGGGGGTAAAGACAAATAATCAAGCTAAATTTAATACACATATTGTGAATTATATTAATGAAGCATATCGTCACTATAAGCCAATTGGATTTGCTGCTACTGGTACAACCTTTTTTAATATGTCAAACGCAGATACTGGACCAGGTATTGTTTTGGCGACAGGTAATCGAGATTTTGCGAAAAAATTTGTCGCTGCCATTGCCCAGCAACGGTTTTGGCAAAGAAATATTTATGAAAATGATGACTAAAAGCTGAATAGCCGCAGAAAGAAAAGCATGAATGATGAATCAGCAGCGAATATCAGCAAAAATAAAAGGCACATTATAGGTAGGGACTAACCCATCCTATAATGTGCTTTTTTAATTAACTTCAGGTTCTTCTTCTTGATCCCCAGGTATTGTAGAAAGATATAAGAAAGCCTCATCTTGCAAAAGTAATAATTTTTCTTCGCAAATCCCATGTGCTAGTGGTCCAGAAAAAATGGACTCCCACCATGTTCCAGTTGTTGTTGTCATTCATCTACGCCCCCGTTTCGGTTTTAATATGTAATTGTATATTTCCCGAGAAGAAAAATCTAAAACATATCATGTATCACTTTAATAGTCACCTCCGAGGAAGAAAGAGGATTTTTGCCTATCAATGTTGTATCGTATAGACAAAGATAGTTTGTTTCAAAATCACAAAACTATGTATGCCATTTTAAAAAAAGGGGTGCTTTATCAATGAATTTTACAACGCAAGATGTAGAGAATATGATTACAGAACAGCGTCAATTTTATTTTTCACGTGCAACAAAAAGTGTGAAATTTCGCAAGGAGCAGCTAACGAAATTAAAGAAAGCTATTTTAAAGTATGAGCAGGACATCATCAATGCGCTATACTTAGACCTTCGTAAAAGTGAATTTGAAGCTTATGCTACAGAAATTGGCATTGTTTTAGATAGTATTTCATATATGATTAAGCATGTAGAGGAATGGATGAAGCCAGAAGCTGTTAAAACACCCATTCAATATCAGATGGGAAAGAGCTTTATTGTGCGAGAGCCGTATGGTGTGACATTAATTATTGGACCGTTTAATTATCCATTTCAGCTTGTCATGGAGCCATTAGTAGGAGCTATTGTTGGTGGCAATACAGCAATTGTTAAACCATCAGAGAGCTCTGTACACACAGCAGCGATTGTAAAAAAAATAATTGAAGAAACATTCCATCCCTCCTATATCCGTGTTGTGGAAGGAGAAAAAGAGGAGGTCACAGCCCTTATTCATGCATCTTTTGATTATATCTTTTTTACGGGCAGTGTAGCAGTTGGCAAAGTGGTTGCCAAGGCAGCGGCAGAGCGTTTAACACCTGTTGCCTTAGAGTTGGGTGGAAAAAGCCCGGCTATTGTTGATCAAACCGCTAACTTAGAAGTAGCAGCAAAACGCATTGTGTGGGGAAAATTCACGAATACAGGACAAACCTGCGTAGCACCAGATTATGTAATGGTGCACAGGGAGGTTTATGATCCTTTTATGAAGATCGTAAAAGAAACAATACGTTCATTTTACGGAAAAAATCCATTGAAGAGCCCTGATTATGGTCGTATTGTGAACCTTAGACAATTCGATCGTTTACAGCAAATTATCATGGAAGAACGTGATGCTATTACATTTGGTGGACGAGTAGATCGCGATGATTTATATATTGAACCGACAATTATTGAATATGTAAAATGGTCAAGTCCATCTATGCAGGAGGAGCTTTTTGGTCCTATTTTACCTGTGATGGTCTATCAAGATTTACCACTTGCCATTCATCAAATTCGTCAATTACCTAAGCCTTTAGCAGCTTATTTCTTCTCAGAACACGAAAAGGCAATTCAATACTTTTTAGAAGAACTTCCTTTTGGTGGGGGATGTATTAATGATACGGTTACACATGTGGGGAACCTACACTTACCATTTGGTGGTGTCGGTCCTTCAGGGGTGAAGGCTTATCATGGTAAAGCTAGCTTTGAAAACTTTACGCATCCTAAATCCATTTTAAAGAAATCTTCTAAGTTAGAGACAAATGTTCTTTTCCCACCCTATAAACAAAAGGTGAAGATTGTGCGTTCATTGATGAAATAATACAAATGGAGGTATCTCATAAGGTGCCTCCTTTTTCTCTAAAAGTTCTACAGAAATATGTCGAAAAATGACGATAATTCATTGAAAATTTTAAGAAAAACATTTTTTTATAATAATGAAAACGTTTTCGTTAAAAAAATGTATTAGAGACATTTTATTTATCAAGAAATAAGTAGTAAAATAAATTCAAAAGAAGTGGGGGGTCTTTCTTGTCGTATTTTGTCGAATAGGCAAAAATAACGATATGAGTGTAGAGATTGATTGGAGGACTATGAAATGTATGCAGAGGAATTGTTAAGTGCATTACCTTTGAAGAAAATAATTGGTGAGCTGCCGAACCAGGTTAGTGATATTGTAATAGATTCAAGAAGTGTACAGCCAAATAGTATGTTTGTTTGTATTAAAGGCTATACGGTTGATGGTCATGACTATGCGCAAAAGGCTGTGGATGGTGGGGCAACTATTGTTGTGACAGAACGTAAACTCCCACTAGAAGAGACAATTGCGCAGGTTATTGTGAAAGATACGGATCGTGCAGTAGGTTTATTAGCTGCAAAGTTTTTTGATTACCCTTCAAAGGATATTACAATGATCGGGGTAACAGGCACAAATGGCAAAACATCTGTCACAGGCATTATTCAAAATATCATGCAAGGCATGGGCGAAAAATCTGCATTAACAGGTACAATTGGCTTTAATTTAAATGGAATTTTATATGAATCTGCCAATACAACGAGCGATGCGTTATCAACACAACAAATGATCTTTCGTGCAAAAATGGAAGGTTGCAGTTTAATGACGATGGAGGTTTCATCACATGGACTAGCACTTGGTCGATTGGCAGGTGTTGATTATGATATTGCGATTTTTACAAACCTAACACACGATCATCTTGATTTTCATGGCACAATGGAAGAATACGGATATGCAAAAGGCTTATTATTCTCCCAGCTTGGGCAAGATTTAGAAAAGCATAAATTTGTTGTGCTAAATGCAGATGATCCTTGGTCAGAGCGTTATGCTGCTTTAACGCCCTTTCCTGTGTGGACGTATGGCTTACAAAATGACAATGCAGATTTCCGCGCTATTAACTGTGAATATCACGATTATATGACAATTTTTGATGTAGAGATGCCAGAAGGAATTTATCGTGTAAAAATGCACTTACTTGGTGAATTTAATATTTACAATGTATTAGCAGCAATGGTGGCGTTTTATGGCCGTGGTTATTCTATGGAGGCAATTATTGAACAAGTTGAGCAATTACCACCAGTCAAAGGCCGTATGGAAAAAGTATGCTCAGATTTGCCTGTACAAATTTTTATTGATTATGCACATACACCAGATGCGATTGAGAAGGCCATTGAAGCAGCCCAGCCTTATAAAAAGGGCAAGCTGATTTTCCTAGTTGGAACAGGCGGTAATCGTGATAAATCAAAGCGACCTGCGATGGCTGAAAAAGCATCTGCGGCAGACTATGTGATTTTAACAACAGATGACCCTCGCTATGAGGATTACGATAGTATTACAAGCGATCTTGCCAAAGGTATGCAACATCATCAGTATGCCTGCATTGGAGATCGTGCAGAGGCAGTGCGACATGCGATTGAGGTGGCAGAGCCAGGTGATATTATTATTTTTGCGGGTAAAGGCCATGAGGATTATCAAATTATTGAAAATACAAAATATCCACATAGCGATGCAGAAATTGCCCTAGAAGCAGGGCAGTTAAAATTTGTTTGATTTTGTAAATGTTCGAAACCTATATAAGTTAGATAAAATTTGATAGATCGGAAAAACGCTCCTTTACATTTATGTTGACAATGTAAGGAGCGTTTTTTGTAGTTATGATTTTTTAATAAACAATTGCTTTTTTATTAATATTTTTCCAAAAAACAACTACCTTCTATACATATTTATAGTTATCTTATACTATGAATATAAAATAGTAAGAAAGGTAGTGATTAAAATAGGAAAATGGCAGTGTTTAAACTGTAATAAAGTCAACAATAGCCATGCAAGGTATTGTATAGAGTGTGGTACATATCCTTCAAGTCCAGAACCAACAACAGGAAAAATAGCATGGAAGTGTCCTGCATGTAAGACCATAAATAATGACTCCGATAAATATTGTAAAAAGTGTGGAACATGGCTTTTAAGCACTACCCATGAGGCGATAAAGATTGGGGGTAGCGCTAAGCTTCAAAAAAACACAAATAATTTAAGATATCAACAGCAGACGAAAAGCCTTAAAGGATTCTACATTTTTGAAGCAATTATTATTTGTTTGATTTTGTTAGTAACTATGCTAGGCAATGCTACTACTTCGATAATATTTATGACAATTTCCATTATTGTATTTCTTTTATCTTTATTGCTAATAATAGTTTTGATAATGAAACAAAATCTAAAACTCCAGTTTAATAATGTTTTAAAGCATATTTTAGTGTCCATTATTTTTTTTATTTTAAGTTTCTTTTCCCTAGAAGACACTAAGCAGTTAGCTGAACTTCCACCTTTCGAAACATATCAAACAGGTGCAGTAAACTTGGATTATCATGATTTAACACGTAATGCAGCAACTTCACATTTAGGTAAAATGGTCCATTTAAAAGGAAAAGTATATCATTTAGCTGATGGGAAACAAAAATATATAATGGTTGATGTAACAAATGAAACACAAATGGCATATAGTGAAGTTATTTTTGTAGAGCGCATAGACCAAGCGGGAAATCTAATTGTAGGTGATGTTGTAGATATATATGGTTTAGTAATAGGGACACAGCAAGTAAAAACTATATTAGGAACCGTATCGGTTGTTCCCAGCATCGAAAGCCATTATATTGTTATCACAAATACGCAATAGTTTTTCATTATAAATTTTCTCTTTTTATGTAAAAAACATCTATCTTTTTTGATTGCCTATCTAAAAGCCTTAAATAAAGCGAAAACCTTTTATTTAAACTGTATCCTATAAGATAGATACTTTGAAAAAGCCTATCTTATAGGGTACTTTTATTTATAATGACTTTAAATGAGTAAAAATATTTGATAAAGAAACAGCCGACAGTAAAATTAGACTTTCATTAGACATGATGAGCCACTGCCACCATTCAAACTTATTATGTGGACATGCACAAACATTGAAGCCACACTCTTAAAACGAACCGTATTTTGTATCCACAAGGTATCCAATTTCAAATGAAACAATTCGTGTATCGTTATGAAGGTGCCTTGAACGATATTCAAATGATGTCGTATTTCTTGGTTATTTGTACGACAGACCTGTCCAAAACCAAAAATTTGTGAGCATTATAGAGTTCGTCTACGCAGCAATAACAGACAACATAACACTGGAACAAATCAAAAATGCGCTTCAAATAGCATAAGATACTTTTCTTAACGGTAATATTTTCAATTAAAAATGTTCAATTAGAGTAGAAAATATGGGTTTTGATAGTTAATCAATTTTTATATGTAAAAAGGTTGTACGAAAGGCAGGACTTCTTTTATTATTAGGAAGTATGAAAAAAGGAGAATGACGAGATGAATGCTAATTTAGAAAAAGAGATAGTATCGCGTCGTACTTTTGCCATTATCAGTCACCCTGATGCTGGGAAAACGACGATTACAGAAAAATTACTATTGTTTGGCGGAGCGATTCGTGACGCAGGGACAGTAAAAGGGAAAAAAACAGGTAAGTTTGCCACATCTGACTGGATGGAAATCGAAAAGCAACGTGGGATTTCGGTTACATCATCCGTTATGCAATTTGATTATAATGGGTCACGTGTCAATATTTTAGATACACCTGGTCACCAAGATTTCTCAGAGGATACTTATCGTACATTGATGGCTGTTGATAGTGCGGTGATGGTGGTGGATGCTGCGAAAGGGATTGAGGCACAAACATTAAAGCTATTTAAAGTTTGTAAAATGCGTGGTATTCCAATTTTTACGTTTATTAATAAATTAGATCGTCAAGGCAAAGAGCCACTTGAGCTTATTGAAGAGCTTGAGGAGGTACTAGGTATCCAAGCATACCCAATGAACTGGCCAATTGGGATGGGTAAAGAGTTTCTTGGTATTTATGATCGTTACAATCAACGAATTGAGCAATTCCGTACAGATGAAGGGGAGCGCTTTTTACCAATTGACGACAATGGAGAGCTAGCTGTAGAGCATCCAATGAAGGTTACTTCTTATTATTCGCAGGCAATGGATGATATTTTATTATTAAATGAAGCAGGCAATGCCTATTCAGAGGAGAAAATCCGACGAGGAGAGCTAACACCTGTATTCTTTGGATCAGCCTTAACGAACTTTGGTGTGCAAACATTCCTCGAAACATATTTACAGTTTGCACCAACACCTCAGCCTCGCATTACTGAAGATGAGCAATTTATTGATCCGGTTGAACATGAGGAGTTTTCAGGCTTTATTTTCAAAATTCAAGCGAATATGAATCCTGCCCACCGTGATCGTATTGCCTTTGTGCGTATTGTTTCTGGTAAATTTGAACGCGGTATGAATATGACGCTTTCTCGTACAGGTAAATCATTTAAAGTAACACAGTCTACACAGTTCCTTGCAGATGATCGAGAGACTGTGGATGAAGCAGTTGCTGGCGATATTATCGGCTTATATGATACAGGGACATACCAAATTGGAGACACAGTTGTAGGTGGTAAGAAAACATTCCAGTTTGAAAAGTTACCACAGTTTACACCAGAGCTATTTGTACGTGTTACAGCGAAAAATGTCATGAAATCAAAGCAATTCCATAAAGGAATTTTGCAACTAGTGCAAGAGGGCGCCATTCAATACTATAAAACGCTGCATACAGAGGAAGTTATGCTTGGCGCAGTAGGCCAATTACAATTTGAAGTATTTGAGCATCGTATGAAAAATGAATACAATGTGGAAGTGAAGATGGAGCCAATTGGTTCAAAAATTGCACGCTGGATTGAAAATGAAGAGGATGTTAAAGAGTCAATGTCCTCTGGTCGATCAATGCTAGTAAAAGATCGTTTTGACAATCTTGTGTTCCTATTTGAAAATGAGTTTGCCATGCGTTGGTTTGCCGATAAAAATGAAAATATTAAACTTTATAGCCTTCTATAATCTTGAAGCACGAATCGACAATTTTGCGATTCGTGTTTTTTTACAAGGAAAAATAAGGCTGCATGTAGAATATAAACATGAATAGAACCATAAGGGAGGTTCCTTACCAGTTGATAAAATCATCTCCTTTTCGGCTATCATAGAAAGGAAGAGATAGAAAAGGAGTTTGTCTACCATGAACATTAGTAATTTTTCCATTAAAAGACCTGTCTTTACGATCGTGACAATGCTTTTTGTTATTTTATTAGGCGGGGTATCGTTATTAAAAATCCCTATTACGCTTATTCCAGAGTTAAATCCCCCAATAGGTGTGGTTGTCACCTCTTATCCTGGTGCAAGTCCAGTTGAGGTCAATGAGAAGATTACCAAGCCTTTAGAGGCAACTCTTGCAACCTTACCTGGCATCAAGAAGCTACAGTCAACCTCACAAGAAGGAACCAATTTAATTGTGCTTGAGTTTAATTGGTCCACCAACATTGAAGATGTCCAACTCGATATTTTACAGCGCATTGATATGACACCATTACCAAATGACGCAGGAAAACCAAGCTTTTTAAAATTCGATCCGTCTCAATTCCCTATTATTCAGCTATCACTACGTGCAGAAAATGATCAGGTCGATGTGCGTTTACTGGTAGAGGAACTAGAGAAGGAGCTGCAACGAGCAGAGGGAGTTGCCAGCGTAAATGTTTCTGGCAAGCTGATAGAAGAAGTACAAATTACACTAGATGAAGCAAAGCTAGTGGAAAAAGGCTTAACACAGTCAGATATTATTCAAATTGTGCAAGCAAATAATCTCTCTCTTCCTGGGGATCCTATTGTAACGGATGATGGAAAAATGTTAACAACACGTATTGTTAGTACATTATCTTCACCTGAAAGCATTGCCCAACTTATTGTCTCCGTGAATCCTTTAAATGGTGAAACATTAACAGTTGGTGATCTTGCTACGGTTGAGAGAACGGAACAACAATCACTAACAACAACACGTGCGAATGAACATCCAGCAGTGCTCATGTCTGTTTTGCAGGAATCGGGCGCAAATACAGCAGAGGTTTCAAAAGAATTCCAGCAAGCGTTAGCGGAGTTATTAACAAAAGAACAGTATAAGGGCATTACAGCGGATATATTAGTGGATCAAGGAAACTATGTAGATTTAGCTATTCAAAATATTGGCTCCTCCTTATTACTAGGTGGATTATTTGCAATGCTTATTTTGTTTGTTTTTTTACGAAATATAAAAAGTCCAATTATTATAGGAGTTGCGATTCCTTATTCAGTAATTGTCACATTTGTGTTAATGTTTTTTGCTAATTTCTCCTTAAATATTATGACATTAGGGGCACTAGCATTAGGTATTGGAATGCTTGTGGATAATGCAATTGTTGTTATTGAAAATATTGAACGACATTTAGGGCAGGAGAAAGACCCTATTGCTGCCGCAAAGGAAGGAACAAAAGAAGTAGCTCTTGCCATTACAGCGTCAACTTTCACAACGATAGTAGTATTTATTCCTGTGATGTTTATTGAAGGCTTGATTGGGCAAATTTTTACGGAATTTGCATTAACGATCTCCTTTAGTCTTTTCGCATCGTTAGTAGTGGCACTAACAGTAGTGCCAATGCTGGCAAGCCGTTTACTAAAAGCAACAACTACGAATATTTATCAAAAACGTAGTAACTCGCGCTTTTATCAACGCTATCAAGCCTCCATTGTATGGGTGCTACAGCATCGTCTGCTTGTCATTTTTGTGACCGTCCTTTGTTTTGCTGGTGCATTATTTGGAATGACAAGAATCGGTACAGAGTTTTTACCACCAACAGATGAAGGCTTTACATCGATCAGTGTTACTCTCGAAAAGGGAGTAGCTGTTACAGAAACAGAGAAGGTTGTTGAGAAAATAGAGGAGCGCTTAAAGCAGGAAAAAGATGTGGATGTCTATGTTAGCTTAATTGGCGGTACACAGCAGTCACAGTCACGCAATCAAACAAGTGCGAATCAAGCGGAGTTATCTGTCAAGCTCATTCCATTAGCAGAAAGAGAGCGTTCAATTTTTGAGTTTGTGGAGGAAGTGGAGCAGGATTTGCAAAGAGAGCTAGGCGAGCAAGCTGATATTAAATTTAGTGTATCGACAGCAACTGGTTCATCACCGAATACATTAACATTCCGCTTAACAGACTCTGATGAGCAAAGACTACAGCTTGCTGTTCATCAAGTACAGCAGGAACTACAGAATATTCCTGAAGTAACAGATATCTCTACTGATTTAGATAACACTGTACAAGAAATTCAAATCGAGGTAAATCGAGAAAAGGCGAAAGATTATGGATTTATGCCAGCACAAATTGCGCAAACCGTTAACCAAATGACAAAGGGACAATTAACATCTCAGCTTATTGCAGAAGATGGTGCTGTATTACCTGTCTATACTGGCTTTGGACAAGCATTTAATAATAGCCTTGATGCATTAAAGGCGATGCAGCTACGATCACCAGCTGGGTTATTTGTGAAATTAGAAGATATTGCAACCATTTCTATTGAGGAAGGTCCTGTTTCTATTCGCCGTTCCGATCAGGCAGCAGCGGTAGCATTTTTTGTGGATTATGAAACAAAGGAATCATTAGGCGGTATTTCTGCAAAAGTGGATAAAGCATTAGCACAAATTGATTTATCACCAACTACGCAAATTGTTTTTAGCGGGGATCGTGAGCTTTATGATAGCGCAATAGATGATATGCTGTTGGCTGTTGCTTTAGCAATTATCCTTGTTTATATTGTCATGGCTGCTCAATTTGAGTCGTTCAAGTATCCATTCGTTATTATGTTTACAGTACCATTGATGATTATTGGAGTAGCAGTAGCACTGTTCACAACACATACATTAATCGGTGTAACCTCTGTTATAGGTATATTAGTGCTTGTTGGGATCGTTGTGAATAATGGCATTGTGCTTGTTGATTATATTAATCAGCAAAAGGCAAAGGGGATGGCAAGTTATGAAGCTATTTTACTTGCTGCACAGGATCGATTACGCCCAATTTTAATGACAGCATTAACAACGATATTAGGGCTGCTACCATTGGCATTTGGTCTTGGCGAAGGTACAGAGATGAATCAGCCCATGGGGATTGCAGTAATTGGGGGGCTTGTAACCTCAACATTACTAACATTGTATATTGTACCAGTTGTCTATAGTTTAGTGGATAAAGAAACAAGGAAGATGTGATGAACTTAAGGGGGGATGGGAGATGAAGGTTCACTTTTTTACAGGTTTTCCTGGATTTATAGCAAGTCAATTAATTCAATCATTATTTCGAGAAAAACAGACACAAACAGTTATTGCCATCGTGTTAGCAGGAGAAACCATTAAGGCAAATCAGGAGAAAAATAAATTACTGGAGGAGTTTCCTGGCTGCTCCATTCATGTTGTAGAAGGGGATATTACATTACCCAATCTTGGGCTGGATGATCAGATCCTCAAGGAGATTGAACCGCAAATTGAAGTGCTTTGGCATTTAGCCGCAATTTATGATTTAGCTGTGCCGCGTGATATTGCTTGGAAGGTGAATGTGCATGGAACAACAATGGTCAATGATTTCGTGCGCAGCCTTCCCAATTTAAGGCGTTATATGTATTTTAGTACAGCCTATGTAGCTGGTACACGTGAAGGCATATTACGTGAGAATGAGCTGATTCGGCCACCAGCCTTTAAAAATTACTATGAGGAAACAAAATATGAGGCTGAGCATCGAGTAGAGGATTTAAAATCAGAAATACCGCTAACCATTATTAGACCTGGAATTGTACGGGGACATTCGGAAACGGGAGAAACGGTGAAATTTGATGGTCCGTATTTCTTTTTAAATTTAGTTGACCGTTTAAAGGGACTGCCCTTTATTCCGTACATTGGCCAATCAACAGTCACCATTAATGTAGTACCAGTTGATTATATTTTAAGGGCCTCTATTTTTCTGATGAATCAGGAAGAGGCGAAGGGGAAAACACTTCATTTAACAGACCCTAATCCGCACCCTATACAGGAAGTATATCGGACAATGGTAAAATTAATAACGAATACATATCCAAAGGGGCGTTTACCGTTTACATT
The DNA here is from genome assembly GCF_038051955.1 of Lysinibacillus sp. FSL H8-0500. Taxonomy (NCBI): domain Bacteria; kingdom Bacillati; phylum Bacillota; class Bacilli; order Caryophanales; family Bacillaceae; genus Lysinibacillus; species Lysinibacillus sp. FSL H8-0500. The sequence goes on from NZ_CP150292.1 coordinate 988,691, forward strand.
AGCGAAACTCTCATTACAGGTTCCGCTTATTCGAAAAAAACTAGGGGTCGAACAAGAAACATTAGATTACTTAACGTGGAATGCTACATTTGATACCACAGAAGCACAGCAGATTTTACAAAAAGGCAGTATTACATGTCCTGATTTTATAAAGACAATGCCAAGAATGATTGAATTTTATTTAGCCAATAAAGAAAATAAAAACTATCAGGTCCAAATTAAATAATAGATATTTTTGTCAGTTATAAATGATAGTGCTATAATGTTTTAAAAGAAGTAGCTAACAGGTAATAATGATTTATCTGGTGTCATATTCACTAAAATCGAATGTGATCGTGAATAGCGCTATACGTAAAATGATGGACGTAGAATTAAGATGCTTATTTACTTAGTGAAACCTTTGCCTGAAAGAGAGGCAGGGGTTTTTTTCGATTATTCTATCGTTAAAATGGTCAGTTTAGGGGTATAGAGCTTAGAGGAGGCACAACAATGGAAGCAATTTTATTACAATATGGCTGGGTACTCATTGTACTTGTTGTATTAGAGGGCTTACTTGCTGCAGATAACGCGGTCGTAATGGCTGTAATGGTGAAGCATTTGCCACAAGAGCAACAGAAAAAGGCCTTATTTTACGGATTATTTGGCGCGCTGATTTTCCGATTCTCAGCTCTGTTTGTTATTACAGTGTTGGTCAATTATTGGCAAATTCAAGCGGTTGGTGCAGCATATTTACTATTTATGTCTGCCAAAAATATTTATGATTTGCGTAAACAGAAGGATGAACCTGAAGAAGATGCTGATAGCAATTCAGTGAAAAAGGGCTCAGGTTTCTGGTTAACAGTGCTTAAGGTAGAAGCAGCTGATATTGCATTTGCTATTGACTCCATGCTGGCAGCAGTTGCAATTGCAGTAACATTGCCACATTTAGGGGAATTTGATATTGGCGGCATCAATGGCGGACAGTTTATAGTGATGCTGCTCGGTGGATTTATCGGTGTAATTATGATGCGATTTGCAGCCCAATGGTTTGTAAAAATATTAAATGATTATCCTTCACTTGAAACAGCAGCATTTTTAATTGTAGGCTGGGTAGGTGTGAAGCTTGTTGTTTTAACATTAGCACATGAAAAGGTAGGCATATTACCTGAAGAATTTCCACATTCAACTGTATGGGAATTGACATTTTGGATTGTCTTACTGGCTATAGCATTAATCGGCTATCTTGTAGGCGTGCGTCGTCAAAAATAAAGAATATTGATGGGGAGGGATAGTTATAGCTATTCCTCTTTCTTTTTCTAGTTATTTTTTTTATACTATTATCTATCTAGTTGGGCATCCTAAGTGGGAGGAGTTGTATAAAAGTGCCTTGGAAAAAATCATCAAGTAAACTTGTTACACCATTTCAGGTACTTGTTTCTTATTATTTTATAGCTATAGCAATTTCCTTCCTGTTACTGCGACTTCCGGGCGTTCATCAAGAAGGTGTAAAGGTTTCCTTTTTAGATAGCTTATTTACAGCAGTCAGTGCAGTTAGTGTTACGGGTTTAACAACCATTAATGTTTCACAAACCTATACAACCTTTGGGCTTATCATGATTCTTGTAATTTTACAGCTAGGCGCTATTGGCATTATGTCACTGGGTACCTTTGTATGGCTGTTAATAGGGAAAAAAATTGGCATGCGTGAGCGACAGTTGATTATGATTGATCATAACCAATACAGTTTGTCAGGTGTCGTAAAATTAATTCGAGAAATTATAAAAATTTTAATCGGTATTGAAGTAATGGGAGCCTTTATTTTAACGCTTCATTTTACCAATTATTTCGATACATTCGAAGAAGCCTTTTTACATGGCGTGTTTGCTTCTATTTCTGCTACAACGAATGGAGGCTTTGATATTACAGGTCTAAGCTTATTACCGTTTCACAATGATTATTTTGTTCAAATGGTGACAATGGTACTGATCGTGTTAGGGGCTATTGGTTTTCCTGTATTAATTGAAGTAAAAACATTTTTGCTTAAACGACATATGAATTTTCGTTTTAGTTTATTTACAAAAATTACGACATCAACCTATGCGCTGTTATTTGTTGTAGGAGCCCTTGCAATTTTATTACTTGAATCATTCCATTCCTTTAAGGAGATGTCTTGGCATGAGGCTCTTTTTTCGGCAATGTTTCATTCTGTGTCCACAAGATCGGCTGGTCTAACAACGTATGATGTAACGACCTTTAGTGAAGCGACAGATATATTTATGAGCTTTCTCATGTTTATTGGTTCTTCACCAAGCTCAGTAGGTGGAGGAATACGTACCACTACTTTTGCGATAGCAATTTTATTTTTAATTACCTATGCAAGGGGAAAAGAGGAGATTCAAATATTTGGACGAGAAATTCATTTAATTGATGTTTTCCGTTCCTTTGTTGTCATTTTATTGGCGTTTTTTATGGTGCTAATCGCAACGATTATTTTGCTGATTACAGAGCCTCAAGCGTCATTAATTCAAATTATTTTTGAAATTACATCTGCATTTGGTACGTGTGGCATGTCATTAGGCATCACTTCAGATTTATCGGTGGTAGGTAAAATCATTATTATGGTGTTAATGTTTATTGGACGAGTCGGCTTAATTTCCTTCCTTTATACACTTGGCGGTGGTGGCAGAGGGAAAAAATCGAGCTTCCATTACCCGAAGGAACGTGTGATTATTGGGTAAATAACACAAAGAAAAAATGAAGCGCTTAGTAAAGCCTCTAATTTGAATATGACTTTCTTCTATTATATAGTGTGAAAAAATACTAGAAGATGTCGAATTATGTAGCTAAAGCAAGATTGGCTAAAGATAAATAGTAAGAAAACAAATACTGCCACAAAAATTTCAAATCATATTTTCCCGAATATAAATGCAATGAATGGGTATTACTTACAAAGGGAAAAGACCTTTATATAAGACCTTTGACCTAAAATGTTAGGGAGTTATTATATGAATACAATACTGATTTTGGAAAGAAGTAAATGCTATTTCAGCTAAAAAAAGAGTAGAATGAGGACGAAAAATGATAAAAATCCACCTTACATCTTTTTGGGAAGTGTAGGTGGATTTTTCCATTAGCCTATTTTAATGCTAATTGTTCAGTTTGTTCTGTAAAATGAATGGATGCAAAATAAGGAGATTGACCATGACGGAAGTAAATTAACAAATAACCGTTTCTTTGTACAATTTTGCTATTCAAGAAACTTTGATAATCAAGTGCATGGGGAATCACTAATGTATGCTTAAACAGCTCCCTCTCAGTTAGCCTGAAGCTCGCAAATTCTTCACCAGCGATCGCAGGATTTTCACGTAATGCACGATAAATAGCTTTTTGCTGTTCTTCTGTTGGTCGTTCTTTCCACCATAGTTTACGTGGCTGAAATTGCTGAGCCGACAAATAATCTAGCTGCATAAGACTTTTAATAATATCCAGATTTGCACCATCTACTGTTTCTAAAAACATTAATAGTCGACGGAATAAGTCCTCTAGCTGATGACCAATACGAGACCATCCTTTTGTTTCCCAGTATGTGCCAAAGCTTTGAAAGAAATCAAATGGTGTAGCAAAGACGGTTGTCACTAAATATTCAATCGTATAATCCATACGATGATCATTCCAATATTTCTCAAGAACATCTTCTGCATGTTTAATGCGAACGATGTCATCAAATGGTAGGACATTATTCGAAAAGATTTCATAAGGAGCTATATCCACATAGGTATAACCAAACTTTTCAGCCTCTAATCGAAGACCTGTCCCACGTAAAAGTTTTAAAAATCCAAGCTGAAGTTCCTCGGGACGCATAGCAAAAACATCGTTAAACGTTTGACAGAAGCTTGCGTAATCCTCCTCAGGCAAACCAGCAATTAAATCTAAATGCTGATCAATTTTGCCACCCTCTTTAACCATTGTCACTGTACGTTTTAATTTTTCGAAATTTTGACGGCGTTTGACAAGTGTATTCGTCAAATCATTCGTTGATTGGACACCAATTTCAAAACGGAATAACCCTTGTGGTGCATTGTCATTTAAAAATTGAATAACCTCTGGACGCATAATATCTGCCGTAATTTCAAATTGGAATACAACACCAGGCTTGTGTTCATCAATTAAAAATTGGAACATTTCCATCGCGTAGCTACGGCTAATATTAAAGGTACGGTCAACAAATTTAATGGTACGAGCTCCATGATCCATTAAGAATCGAATATCTTCTTTTATTTTTTCACGGTTAAAGTAGCGAACACCAACTTCAATAGAGGATAAACAAAATTGACAGCTAAATGGGCAACCACGACTTGTTTCAATATACTGAATTCGTTTACTTAAATGTGGTAAATCCTCCTTGAAACGAAATGGACTTGGTAATTCACGTAAATCAATTTTTTGTGGCTGCGCGTGAATTTTTACTTTACCCTCCTCCAAATAACAAATTCCAGGAACATCCTCAAGTAATATCTCACCGTGTAAATAGTGTAATAGTTGTTTAAACGAAGTTTCCCCTTCTCCCATCACAATAAAATCTACTTCTGGAATATGGCGTAGCCAATGATGGGAATCATAGGAAACTTCAGGTCCTCCAAGCAAAATTTTAACATGAGGACAGACGGTTTTTAACATTTTAATAACATGAATCGTTTCTTCGATATTCCAAATGTAACAGCTAAATCCAACAATATCAGGTTTTTTTTGGAATAAATCTGATACAATATTAAAAGCGGGATCTTTAATTGTATACTCTGCTATAATTGGATTAAAATCTGGTAAAGCAGCACCTTTTAAATAGCGCAATGCTAAATTTGTGTGTATATACTTGGCATTTAAAGTCGTTAAAATAGTATTCATACAATAATCTTCCTTTCAGTATTTAATTGTAACAGTCAAGTATCTGACATACAATATAATTCTTTTTACCTATTTATTTTGTGAACGGTTCGTGAAATAATTTAAAATACTTAAATTTACTAAATTTTGTAATAATAGAATCGTACGATCATAAAGTATAGTAAAGACTCAAAATTCGATTTAGAGGTTTTTTACTCTTTTGAAAGGTTCGGTGAGAAAGTTGAAGCAAAATGATATTAATCAATGTTTTGGAAATCTTATGAAAAGTACTTCGTCACCAACACTTATACTCAATAAAGCAGGGAAAATTTTGAACGTCAATGAGGCTGCTAGCCAACTATTTAATCTTAATTTAACGTATATGGGTTACTTAACGATGGACGAGCCATCTAATTTAAAATGGGCAAAATTCGTCAAACAATTACAGCGTGATTTACGATCAGAAGAAATCTTTAATATTCAAATAGCTGGAAATGAGTTTGAAATGCTGTCATTTAAGTGTTTTTACGACTCACATACAGAAGAAATTGTTGCACAAATTTCAACATTAACAGATGATGTTGCTCATAAATTATACGTTAGTCAAGCGCATGAAAAATCCCAATCTTTTAATGCTTATGATTATTTGCCTTATGCTATTATTGTAAGTGATGCTAGTGGCATTATTCTTGGGCTTAATAGGTATGCAGAAATGTTTCTTAAAGTAGAAAATTCGCAGCTTCTCCATAAAGCGCATCAGCATATATTTGATTCATTTACATTAAAAAAAGGGCAGATTACCGCCTATCTTTCGAAGTTGATGGGTGACAAGCATGCAAGTATTCATGTAGTGGATGAAACACAGGTTAGCAGTACATGCTACTATGAAATTTCCAGTATTTTTGACGAGTACAATAATATTATTGTTACGGTGATCAATGACGAAACAGAAAAAAAGCAATTGCAGCATAAAGTCGAGCATCAACAAGCCTTAAATGTTGTTGGACAGATGGCTGCAAGTATTGCACATGAGATCCGTAATCCATTAACTTCACTAAAAGGGTTTACTGAATTATTAAAGTTAAACGCTGATGATGAATCACGTATGTATCTCTCTGTAATTGATAGTGAGCTCCAACGAATGGAACAAATTTTGTCTGAGCTTTTGGTATTGTCCAAGCCAACAACCATGAAAATGGAATTATTAGAGCTAGATCAACTTGTGAAACAGGTCATTGAATTTATGTTGCCAGATGCACTCATGAAAGATATTGTGATTCAGTATATTTCTCCTTCTCAACAGATATATATCGGTGGGAATGAAAACCGATTAAAGCAAGTATTTGTGAATTTAATTAAAAATGCGATGGAATCTATGCATAGTGGCGGCACAATTACGATTGAAATGGTGACCAATGACTGTGCAATTGCTGAATTAATAATTAAAGATGAAGGTGCTGGTATGGACAGCACAACATTAAAAAATCTATTCCAGCCTTTTTACACAACTAAAACAAAAGGCACAGGATTAGGCCTTGCTTTTGTAAAAAAGGTGATTGAAGAGCATGATGGTGCAATAGGCGTTAATAGTGAGCTACAGAAGGGAACATGCTTCCATCTACAGTTTCCAATATACACATTTAATCAAATGGATACGCTGGAAGTGTCCACAAAAAACTCTGCATATTTAGTAACATAATGAGAGTAAAAATAGTTGCTTGAAGAATAGTATACAGGCTAAATGAAATCTTGCTTTTGACAATGCTTTTCTAATATCGCTATAATGTCAAGTAGAAGAGCGAAGCGAAAGGGAAAAGGATATGACGTCAGAAGATTTAAAGCAATCTTTAAAATTATATATTGTATTATCACGTGCATTGAAAGCTATTAACGAGACAACACATCAATTATTTCAGGAAAATGGCTTAAACCCAACTGAATTTGCTGTTTTAGAGCTTCTTTATCATAAAGGAAGACAGCCATTACAGCAAATAGGCAATAAAATTTTACTTGCCAGTGGGTCTATTACGTATGTCATTGATAAGCTTGAAAAGAGAGGCTATTTACTACGTGTTTCATGTCCATCAGATCGTCGTGTTACGTATGCAGAAATTACCGCAGAAGGTGAGGCTTTCATGGGAGAGCTTTTCCCAAAACACGAAAAGCATCTACATGAATTAATGAGTGTGCTATCTCCAGCAGAGCAAGAGCAAGCCATTATATTATTAAAGAAAATTGGTCTTTCTATTAAAGATTTATCTTACTAAAAAAGTTGTCTCATTGAATTGAGACAGCTTTTTTATATACACATAATAGAGACTATAGACAACGTTGTGTCTATAGTCTCTTTAGGTCTATCAAGCATTATTTTTTAGAAATCGTTGCAGCCATGTTTAACATAGCATCTGTTAAATCTTGCTTATCATTATCGTGGATTGTTATTTTTGTAATAAGGCCATCTTTTTCAAAAACAACCCCAATTACTTTTTCTGTGTCAAAGTCAACAACATAACCCTCAATATTTTGAACATCCTTAAATGCTGCTAATTCATCGGCAGATAATGCTACTGTTTCGCCCACAGCATTCATATAATCCTGCATAGTTGTTTTCACATTGGCAAAGCTTGATTGTGAAGCATCAATTGCTTCAATGCGCATAAATACTTCATCATCCTCATTCGATACGAGCATATCCTTACCAGGCTCTTCCTGTGTTAATGTAAATCCTGGAAGTTGTTGTAATTTGTAGCCTTGATCAACACTGTTGGCTTCAGCGGCAGTTTCAGTTTTATCTTCACCATTTTGAACGTAGTTTACATCTTGTTGAGATTGCCCATTCGTACCGTCTTCCTCTGTATCATTCGTTACAGGTGTATCAACGTTCTCCTCTGGCTCTTGTGATTCATCGGGTGTTTCATTATCGGATGGTTGTTGCTCAGCACCAGTATCAGATGGCTCATTTTGTTCGGCATCTGCATCTCCTGTTTTTTCAGAAGTATTACAGCCTACAAATAATACGGCTGTTAGTAATAATGCAAGGATAGAAAATAATTTTTTTTGCATAAAAAACCCTCCCTTTCTAAGTTAAACGTCTGTAAAGATAAAATGTTTCCAGCTTTTAATGTTATGATGTTAAAGGTAATACTAAAAATAATAATAGTACAAAAACAACATGGGCTACAATAACAAGAGGCATGCTTTTACGCCATTCATATAAAAAGCCCCAAATAAGACTTGCAACAAGTGCAGCTATTACACCCAATATAAAGCCGCTAAGAGCAATCGATATAGCACATAATATAGCGGTAACGATAACCGCCAAAACTGGACTCATAAAGCGTTTTAGCTGTTGTTGGACATAACCACGCCAAAATAGCTCTTCACCAATGGCAACGATAAAAACAAGTAGAGCATAGTGCCAAATATTTTGTGGTCCATAGTTTGCTAAAAACTTTTGAACAGATTGTACTAAATGATTATCAATATATGGGGCGAGCCAATAACCCAAGCGGATAACCCCATATGTGATGGTACCGTAGCCAACACCAAAGAGTAAAAATTGCCATGTTGGTATTTGATCTTCAATCGACCCTGCTAGAATGGCGATGGCAATACATACGAGTAAAGTAAATGCATACATGTACCAAAAGACGGCTTGGTTAGCAAAGGTAAAAGCAAGCATACCATAAACGAATAATAAAGAAAGGAGAAGTATGATTGTTTGTTTCGAATTTGTTAACATATTCGACCTCCATGCTTTAATTTTATCAAAAAAAAAGCCCCATATCATCTATAAAGACAAATAGGGACTATTCAGACTTTTAATTTAAGCTTCATTTGTATATAAAATTTTATAGCGTTTATGATTGACGACTGTTTTTTCTTCAATTTCAAGGGAATTAAAATTCTCCATATATGTTAAATTAACAATTACGGAATTTTCATTGACCTTTTCAACAATCCCTTGAAGACCATTTTTAAACTCGATAATATTTCCAACTTCAGCTATTTTCACAGACAGTCAGCTCCTTCATCGACTAATAATATACAGTTTGCATGAAAATTTGATAAACGTAAAGCTTTTTTTAAATAATTCAAAATTTATCTTTATTACATCTTCTCACCATAACTTATAGTTGACTTACCCTTTGGGAGTGTGTTTTCTTGCAGTCGCACAGAGCAAAGCTACCAGAGGGCGTTGGAGGGGCTACTTTACTCGTTAAAGGTAAAAAGGCCATCAACTTGTCACAACCCCCCTAAGAGCGATCCTAACGACGCTCTAGTCAACTATTATGTCGTTTTAAAGCGTCAATCACATTTTCTGGTGACGAAATTTTATGACACAAAAATGATGTTATAATAGAAAGGAATGAAATTAATGGAAAAATACGAAAATATGCTTAAACAATTACAAAATGGGGAAATAAAAAGTATTGAAATCCAAAAGGAAGAATTTTATGATTTTAGGGAAATACTAGTGAAGCATCCTTTATTTAAACATTTCAGAGGTGAGGCTAAGCAAAGCGGACGGATTATTTATACGTATAGTGAAATCCCTAGAAGTTAATTTGTCGAACATTGTCGTAAGTTAATGCTGTAAGAAATAAAATATAAATGTATAATAATGGTATGATTATTTGTATGTGGAGGGTTGTATGAATGGTCAATCTACTCTTGAAACAAATGGAACAAACGCGTGAGATGATGATTCGCTCAGGTGTAGAAAATGGGTTACAAAATGCAAAAACCATTCAACTGAGTCGTAGGTTAGACCAGTTAATGAATACTTATTATAGACAGACTGCATTTGAGGACGAAAAGGAACAAGACGCGGAAGAGGATTGTTCTAATATTGACAGGGTATAACATTTTAAAAATATATGTTTAAAATGTGCTCTGTTGGGGAATAACTTATTATGAACACAGCAACATTCTCATTTCCCCCTTTAGAGCAGTGATCCCCCAATCACTCGCTCTTTTTTTCTTATTTGACATATACAGGTTACAAGAATAGTTTGAATTATTTTATTTATTCGCCTAAACTGGAGAAATAAGAAGAATTTGTCGACAAAGGAGTAAGTACATATGAGTAGACAACGTATTGCATTTATTGGAGCGGGTGTGATGGGTGCTAGTATTATTAAGCATTTATTACAAAATGGGCATGAAGTAACCGTATATACAAGAACGAAGGCAAAAGCAGAACCGCTTATAGCATTAGGAGCATCATGGGCAAGCACGCCAGCTGAGGCATTTCAGAATACAGAAATAGCATTTACAATGGTTGGTTATCCTTCCGATGTTGAAGAAGTGTACTTTGGAGAAACAGGGCTGTTTCAAACAGCAGTGGCTGGCAATATTGTGATTGATATGACGACTTCAGAGCCATCCTTAGCAAAGAAAATTTTTGAACATGCACAAAAAATCGGCGTTGAGGCTTTAGATGCACCTGTTTCTGGGGGAGATATTGGGGCTCAAAATGGCACATTGTCGATTATGATTGGTGGTAATCAAGCTACATATAATAAAATTTTACCTATTATGAAGCATTTTGGTGAAAATATTGTTTATCAGGGCGAAGCAGGGGCCGGACAGCATACAAAGATGTGTAATCAAATTGTTATTGCTTCTGGTATGATTGGGGTTTGTGAATCATTGGCTTATGGTTTAAAGGCAGGGCTGGACTTAGCGACTGTCTTGCAATCTATCTCCTCTGGGGCAGCCGGCTCTTGGTCATTAAGTAATTTAGCCCCTCGTATGATAAAAGAAGACTTTGCACCAGGTTTTTATATTAAACACTTTGTCAAGGATATGAAAATTGCTTTAGACGAATCAAAAAAGATGGGTATTTCGTTACCAGGTCTTGCTTTAGCCTTTGAAATGTATGAAAAGCTCGTTGAAGAGGGCTATGCTGATAATGGCACACAAGCGCTTTTGAAATATTACGAATAATCGATTGAACGCAGCCTAAAGTATCTTCCCTGTTTGGAGAAGATACTTTAGGCTTTTTTATGATTGGCTGATAGCTGTGGCTTTAACTGTAGAAGATGGGGCTAGTTTTTTTACTATTTATATTATTGCTTTTTGGTTATGCTGGATTGAATTTCCTGCTATATTGTAAATAATATTAATTTTCTTTAAAAAAAGATAATATTTATTACAAAGAAAAATTATTTGATTATTATAGAGAGTAGAGGGAGGGTTTTATGAAGAAAAACGGAGCAATAGATGGACAACATCGAAGTCAGCTAGCGATTTACTTATCGTTGCCAATACTGTCGTGGGCATTTTACGATTTTGCTAATACAATATTTTCCTCCAATATCAATACTGTATTTTTCCCATTTTATATGGATGAAGTGTTGGGAACAAATGAAGTAATGCAGCAGGTAGCAAGTACGTTTATTTCTTACGCCAATGCTATTGCAAGCTTTCTATTAGTCATTTTTTCTCCACTCTTTGGTGTATGGATTGATAATACAGGCTATAAAAAGAAATTTATTGTATGGTTTGCCTCTATTTCCATTCTATTTACGTTTATGATGGGGGTTTTTGCTAATTTACAAACAACGGTCCATTATTCAGGGGCGCCGTTAAGCTTATTTTTAGTAGTTATTAGTTTTGTGATTGCTAAATTTTTCTTTAATTCCAGTCTTGTATTCTATGATTCAATGATGGGTGATTTAGGAACAAAAGAGGAGATGCCTCTGATCTCTGGTTATGGTGTTGCCATTGGATATCTTGGTACAATTTTTGGCTTACTGGTTTATTTATATGTGGGCAATAGTGATTTTCATCGAGCATTTATCCCAACAGCTATTTTATATTTATTATTTTCATTACCTTTATTTTTTATTAATAAAGATACACCGATTCCAAAATCAGAGCGAAAACCGATTAAATTTTTTGATGGCTATAAAGAAATTATTCAAACCTTTAAGGATATGAAGCAATATAAAGCGATTTTTACCTTTATGATTGCTTATTTCTTTTTAAATGATGCGATTGCTACAACGATTGCGATGATGGCTGTTTATGCTACGACGATTGTTGGCTTTAGCTCTGGTCAATTTATCGTTCTTTATTTAGTCTCTACTATCTCAACCATTATAGGTTCTCTTGCATTTGGCTATATTACAAAAAGTATAGGAGCTAAGCGCGCCATTACCATTGTAGCATTCATTATGATTGTCGCTTTAGTGTTTGCTACTGTTGCAACAGCACAATGGATGTTTTGGCTTGCTGGCAGTCTATTTGGTGTATCTCTTGGATCGATGTGGGTAACATCGCGGACGTATATTATTGAATTATCACCAACCGAGAAACGTGGCCAGTTTTTTGGCTTATTTGCTTTTTCAGGGAAAGTTTCCTCTATTATCGGTCCAGCTATCTATGGAACAGTGACATTGTGGCTAAAGGATTACGGTACGCTAGCAAGTCGTGTAGCATTATCTACCTTGATTGTGATGACAGTGATTGGTTTATTGGTACATCTAAAAGTTAATGATAAAAATGGAAATCGCAAGTAGGAGAAATGTATTGCCTATGATACAATTGAATTATAAATAGAAGTAGAGAAAGGAGCGGGGTTGCATTGGAACATAAAGGCATATTATTAGAAAGTGGCACAAATGAGCTGGAAATCGTTGAATTTGAAGTAGCGAATAATAAATTTGGCATTAATGTTATTAAAGTCAAAGAGATTATTCAACCGATACCAGTGACATTTATTCCACACGCGCACCCGCATGTAGAAGGGATTATTCAATTACGCGGTGAGGTATTACCAGTTGTGGATATGCTGCGAGTATTAGGCATTCAAGGGGTAGAACGTAATCCACAGCAAAAATATATCGTTGCAGAATTTAATAAACAACGCGTTGTTTTCCATGTGGATAATGTAACACAAATTCATCGTATTTCCTGGGATCAAATTGAAAAACCTTCTGATATGTATCAAGGGGGAACTTCACAAGTCATCGGTGTTATAAAGCAAAATGAACAGATGATTTTGCTACTAGATTTCGAAAGAATTATGGTAGATATTAACCCTGAGTCAGGTATTAGTGTGGAATCCGTGAAGAAGCTTGGAAAACGTGATCGCAGTGAAAAGCGCATTTTAATTGCAGAAGATTCACCATTATTACGCAAATTATTATTTGATACGATGAATGAAGCTGGCTATAGCAATCTTGAATTCTTTGAAAACGGCCGTGATGCCTATGAGTATTTAGAGGGAATTGTAAAAGGTGGTAGTGATATAAGTGAGCATATTCAATTGGTGGTAACAGATATTGAAATGCCACAAATGGATGGTCATCATTTGACACGCAAAATCAAAGAGCATCCTGATTTACAAAAGCTTCCTGTTATTATTTTCTCAAGTCTCATTACAGATGATCTTCGTCATAAGGGTGATCAAGTAGGAGCAGAGGATCAAATTAGTAAGCCAGAAATTGCAGAGCTTATTTTACGTATAGACCAATTGATTTTGTGATGTATATGCCTTACACGATACTTGACAATTTTAATAATGGGTATCCTGCGAGTATATGAATAAATGAAAGAAAAGTCGGATGCCTGAAAGGGTCCGACTTTTTTGTATAGTACAACACACCATGTACAAAATAACAGAATGATACACTTGAAGGACGTGATGATTTGAATGAATTAAAAACAGCCATTATTGATATCGGCTCAAATACCATTCGATTAGTATTATATCAGTACAATTATGAAGAGGGGCTTCATGAGTTAGGCAATATTAAAACGGTAGCACGTTTGCGTACGTATATACAGCCCTCGGGAGAGATGTCTGAAGATGGCATTCAAGTGTTATCCGAAACTTTATTAACATTTAAAGCAATGCTTGAGGAATTTGAAATAACGGATGTTAAAGCGGCTGCAACGGCTGCTATTCGACAAGCCACAAATCGTGATCAAATCATTACACAAATGAAGGAACAAACAGGTATCCAAATAGAGCTTTTATCAGAAGAGGAAGAAGCCTATTTTGGCTATGTTGCGGTTGCTTATTCAATGGGCACAACGTCTGCCGTGACCATTGATATTGGCGGAGGAAGTACCGAAATCACGCTATTTGAAAATAAAGAGCTACAGCAATCACATAGTTTTCCATTTGGAACAGTGTCGTTAAAGCAACGCTTTGTAAAGGGGGACATCATCAATAGCAGTGAAAAGAAGGAGCTAATTGCCTTTGTGAAAGAGCAGTTCCAAACACTTCCTTGGATACAGAATGTCGGTTTACCTATTATTGCAATTGGTGGGAGTGCACGTAATATTGCACAAATTCACCAGCAAAAGCATGATTACCCTATTGCAAGTGTGCATGGCTATGCTATGGCAAAGGAAGATTTAGATGATCTCAGCTCATTTTTAGGGCAGTTAAGCTTTCAAGAGTTAAATCAGCTTGATGGGCTTTCATCTGATCGTGCAGATATTATTGTTCCTGCATTAGAGGTATTTAGAGTATTGATGGAGGTGGTTGGAAGTGAATCATTCCAGCTTACAAAAAAAGGCTTACGTGAAGGACTTATTATTCAACGTATTTTGCAAACCGAGGGAAACGCCTTTGATAAATATAACGTATTTGAAGGAAATGTAAGAAGGCTAGCACGTCAATATGGACGTACAGAAATGGAAGTTAATTATTTAAAGCATTTAGCAGACCAGTTATATCGTAAATGTTGTCATTTAGGATATTTACAATATAATACAAAAGATTTACAATTATTAGTAAAGGCAGCGAAGGTATTTAATATAGGCGAGTATATTGAATTAAGCTCTGCAAGCCAGCATACATTTTATTTGATTGCCAATCAATCCATTGACGGGTTAAATCATCAAGAAAGAGTGATCCTCGCATTGCTTGCCTCGTATAAAAATAAAGACTATTTTCAACGATTTGCGGCTCCCTTTACAACATGGATGAGCCAAGAGGAATATCGTAAAATACGTAATTTTGGAGGGCTATTAAAATTTGTCTATGCTTTGAATGTTTCGAAGCGCAATGTGGTGCAGGCACTGGAAATGCATACAGAAGAAGATTATGTAGAGCTCGATATTTATATGAAAAATAATGCAGCAGCCGAAAAATACCAAGTGCATCGACATAAAAAACATTTGGAACGAGCATTAAAAGTGCCATTAAAAATTAATTTTATTGAAGAAGGGTGGAAGAATGTATGACAACTGAAGTGACAAATAATGAATTACATGAGGAAGAGTTCTCAGAGCATAGTCGGTTATTAGAGGAAATTACTAAGCCCCAGTATTATAATAATCGCGAATTAAGCTGGCTTGCTTTTAATGAACGCGTATTAGAAGAAGCAGAGGATGTTAATAATCCCCTGCTAGAGCGTTTGAAGTTTTTAGCCATTTTTAGTTCAAATTTAGATGAATTTTTTATGGTGCGTGTCGCAGGGCTTCAGGATCAGGTTCGTGCGGGTTTTCATAAGCCAGAAAATAAATCGGGTTTAACCCCAAAGGAACAATTAGCAAAAATAGCAGAGCGTACCCAGGCTCTTGTACGTCGACAAACAGAAGTATATCGACATTTAATTTATGATTTATTACCACAACATAATGTACATATTGCAGATATAAAAGATTTGAATCGTGAACAAAAAGCATATATTAATGAAATGTTTGCGGAAACTATTTTCCCAGTTTTAACACCTATAGCGGTAGATGCCTATCGACCCTTCCCGATCCTGCTTGGTAAAACTTTAAATTTACTTGTACTACTAGAGCAGGATGAGGAAGACCTAGAGAATCGCGAGAGGGTTGCAATTGTACAAGTGCCTTCTGTACTAGATCGATATATTAAAGTGCCATCTGAAGAGGGAAAAACAGTTGTTGTGTTATTAGAGGATGTTATTGTTGCACATATTGAAAAGCTATTTTATGGATATAGTGTCAAATCGGCTCAAGCATTCCGTTTAACAAGAAATGCAGATTTAACCATTCATGAGGAAGGTGCGAGAGATCTGTTAGTTGAAATTGAAAAAGAGCTGAAAAAACGAAAATGGGGAGTAGGTAGTCGCCTCGAAGTTCGTGTAGGAGAAATGAACGATGAAGTGCTTCAGTATTTGTTAGAAGAATTTGAAATTGAGGAAACGGATGTTTTTCATATTGATGGTCCTTTAGATTTAACATTTATGTTCTCCTTTGTTAAAGGGATATCCGTAGGCCGCGAGCACTTAGAGTATGAAAGCTTCTTCCCACAGCCACCTTTAGATGTCCAGTCAGATGAAAATATTTTTGAAAAGGCTTTACAGCAAGATATATTCTTCCATCACCCATATGAATCATTTGTGCCGATTGTTGATTTTATTGCAGAAGCAGCTGTTAATCCAGATGTCCTTGCAATTAAACAAACATTGTATCGAGTAAGTGGCAATTCACCCATTATTCAAGCATTAAAGCTTGCTGCTGAAAATGGCAAGCAAGTAACAGTATTAGTCGAGCTAAAGGCACGTTTTGATGAAGAAAATAATGTACATTGGGCAAAACAATTAGAGCAAGCAGGCTGCCTCGTAATTTACGGTATGAATAATTTAAAAACCCATTCCAAAATAACGCTTATCGTTAGTCGTCAGCATGGCAAAATTGAGCGCTTTGTGCATCTTGGAACAGGCAATTATAATGATGCTACTGCAAAAATTTATACGGATATGGGCATCATAACGACAGATAAAGAATTTGGCATCGATGCGACAAACTTCTTTAACTACCTAAGTGGTTATACAGAGAAACCTACATTTAATCATTTGGTCGTGGCTCCTTTTGATATCCGAGATGAATTTATACGATTAATGGATGAGGAAATTGCTTGTCATAAAAAATATGGTAATGGTTTTATTCGTGCAAAAATGAATTCACTGACAGACAAGGATTTAATGATGAAGCTATATGAGGCATCAATTGCAGGTGTAAAGGTGGAGCTTATTATACGAGGTACTTGCTGTTTAAGACCCGGCATTCCTGGTATTAGTGAAAATATTACAGTGACAAGTATAGTTGGCCGTTTCCTTGAGCATTCTCGTATTTACTGGTTCCATCATAATGGAGAAAATAAAATCTATTTATCTTCCGCGGATATGATGACACGCAATATGGTTAAACGTGTAGAAATTTTATTCCCTGTATATGCAAATGATATAAAAACTCGTATTATTGACATTATGAATACGCAATTAATGGATACTGCAAAAGCGCGTATTCAAGACTCGAATGGTAAATATCATTATAAAGAGTTTAATCGGGGTGAAGATCCGATTAATAGTCAGGAGATTTTCTTACAGGAAGCATTAAAGCCTACGCTAGACGAAGAATAGAGCAAACACGCTCCTTAGGTGAGGGATAAAATGAAAAACTATAGAGAGAGTGTAGCGCCATTTGCAGATTATCGACAGCTTATACAGCTCAATCCATTTGATGCTGTCGTATGTTTAAGAAAAGTTGATACACATGTATTTGAGGTTGTTGAATTTAATGAGAAGCTACCATTAGTTATGGAGTTGCAGGATAACACAGCAACAGTAGCTGAGCATTTTTTTACCAAGCAATGTTGGATACAATTGTCAAAAATTTTAAACGAAGATACTCATCAACACGCAATCCTGCAAGTAGGTACTGACCTTCAAGAAAAAAAATTTACGATTCATGTACAGTCATTTTCTACATCAATGATTGCCATTATTTTTCGAGAGGTGCAATATACTGTACAGCCGTATTTACAATTTGTGGAGCAGCATATTGATCCAGTGCTCACGACAGATTTACAAGGCCGAATTATTCATCAAAATATGACAGCTGTCTCTCTCTTATCAAGAGAGCAGCACAGTCTAATAGGACGAGATATTTTTTCATTATTAGAAGGTAAATATTTCAAAGAATTTAAACTGTTATTTGCTAAAACCGTTGAAGGTTCATCATTTAGTATGCCTAAATGCTTATTTAAAGGACAATTTCTAAGTAAAAAGCCCTTTTACTTAAGAACGTATCCAACTTACTTGAATGGTGAGGTAATCGGCATCCATTTATTTGTAAAAGATGCTGATTTATTCAGGAATGATCATGAGACGTTCTATCATTTAGCATTGATGGATGAGTTAACAGGTATTTGGAGTCGCAAAGCCCTAAAAGAGCACTGGCTACAACATTTACAGGATAAAAGGCAGAATCAGAAGCAAGCAGCCTTGATTTTAGTGGATATTGACCGCTTTAAAAAGTTTAATGAATTCCTTGGCGAGAATAAGGGAGACGAGCTGATGCGGATGTTTTGTCATAGGCTTCAAGAGCTTTGTTACGCTCAGTGTGCACTTTATCGTTATAACAGTGATGAGTTTATCTTTGTGGTCAAGGATGCAAGCATTCAAAAAATTGAGAGTACTGCTAACACTATTTTAGAGACGTTAAAGCAGCCCTTTATGGTAGATGGACAGGAATATTTTATTAGCGTATCAATCGGTATCGCACTTAGTCCAGCAGATGGCAAAGATTTAGAAACACTTGTACGGAAAGCAGATCAAGCTCTATTTTCTGTGAAAGAGCATGGACGTTCACATTATCGTTATTACCGTGAAGATATGACAACCATTTTTCCAAATGAAGCTTTAATGGAAGCCCATTTACGACGTGCTATTGAATTTAATGAGCTCAGTCTGCATCTTCAGCCACAAATGGATTTAATGAATAATAGCATCAATAGCTTTGAGGCATTACTGCGCTGGAATAATCGGAAATTCGGCTTTGTATCTCCTGCACAGTTTATTCCAATTGCAGAGGCATCAGGCTTAATTATTGAAATTGGTGATTGGATTATTGATGAGGTCTGTCGTTATCAGCGAGAATGGCAATTGAAAGGCTATCGTCCTGTACGTGTGGCGGTAAACATCTCACCAAAACAGTTTAGAAAAGAAAATTTTGCACGAAAAATTAAAGCAACTTTGCAAAAATATGAGGTCCCGCCAGAGTTATTAGAGGTAGAAATTACTGAGAGCTCAATGACAAATGTTCACGAAACCTTTTCCATTTTAACTGAGCTCAAGCAATTAGGTGTCTATGTCTCAGTGGATGATTTTGGAACAGGTTACTCCTCATTAAGCTATCTGAAACGATATCCAATCGATATTATTAAAATTGACCAATCATTTATTGCAGATATTGCAAAGGACGATAAAAATGAGGCCATTATTAAAGCCATTATTTCAATGTCTCATAATTTAGGCTTAGAAGTTGTAGCAGAGGGAATCGAGGAGCCAACACAAGTCGATTTTCTTAAACGCCATCATTGTCAAAAAGGGCAGGGATATTTATACAATAAGCCATTACCAGTTGAAGTCATTGAACAACAATACTTTGTAAGTTAGCGAAAGAGTAGCACTTTTACCATGAAATGGACAAAGTGCTACTTTTTATTGGTTATTTTTAAGGCCACTTAATACAACTGCTGTAAATTGTGCCATCTCTGTCGCTAGATCAAAGTCATCGCTATGAATGAGCCAATCATAAACATTCGCGCGCATACACCGCTGAATGATAGCCTGCATACGAGCAGCAGGTAAATCCTGTCTAAATTCTCCTTGTTCGATCCCCTCTTCAATATATACGTTCATTAGTTGAAAAATCTTGCGTTGTGGATTAATTAAATAGTGATCCTGCTCCACTTGATTTGTCATCGCAGCCGTGTAGACAGTACGCATTAAGTCCTTGCCTACAACAGTTGTTAAATACTTCATTTGTTCCTGATACAGCCCTAAAATTTTTCCACTTGCAGGTAATAAAGGATCTATATTTTTTTCAACTGTACTATAAAAACTATCCAGTTCCTTAAATTTTTCTAAAATAACATCGTATTTAGACGGAAAATATGTGTAAAATGTTCCTTTCGAGACATGGCAAGCTTTTGTAATTTGTTCAATAGAGACATGCTCAAATCCATATTTACTAAATAGATCTAAAGAAGTTTTTAATAACTTTTCCCGTGTTGCCAAAGCTTTTTTTTGTCTGCTAGTTAATGATTCCATGCCAGCTAACACCTCCATTATTCATTATGATGAAATATCTTTTGTGAAAAAATATTCTGAAAATATGAAATTTTAATTGACGCAATGGCTTTCTTTTGATTATGATTTAGTTGACCGAGGTCATTGACTGAGGTCGCTAGAAATATCCTGTTATTAATGTTACGACAAAAAAATGATGCTGGCTAGTCTCTACTTTAACTTCCTTGTTGAGTAAACAAGAATTGGAAAAGTCAACAGAGGAGTATGATGTATAGAAGCACCAAGAACCATTTTAAAAGGAGGAAACGAATATGACAACAGTACAAGAGGTTAAAATATTAACGCATTTTATTGATGGAAAGCTAGTAGAAGGGAAAAGTGGTCGTTTTGGCTCCGTATTTAATCCAACAACCGGTGATGTTATTGCGAAAGTGCCACTTGCAACTGCAGAAGAAACACGCGAGGCTATTGAACAAGCACAAGCGGCATTTCCGCAATGGCGTGATCTATCAGTGGCTAAACGTGCAGAAATTGTGCTAAGGTTCCGCAACTTAGTGACTGACAATATGGAGGAGCTGCTACAAATTATTTGTACGGAAAGCGGTAAAACAATAGAGGATGCGAAAGGTGAAATTACACGTGGTTTGGAGTCTGTTGATTTAGCGATTGGTGCTCCTCAGCTAATGAAGGGGGAATACTCTGTTAATGTTGGCGGTCAAATCAATGCCTATTCTGCAAAATATCCATTAGGCGTAGTGGCAGCTATTGCACCGTTTAATTTCCCAATTATGGTTCCTTTAGCCCAAACGAGTATGGCGATTGCTGTAGGGAATGCAGTTGTTTTAAAAGCCTCTGAACGTGTCCCGATGACGGCTCTATATGTCAGTGAGCTTTGGAAAAAGGCTGGCTTACCAGATGGTATTTGGACAGTGGTGAATGGCGATAAAGATGCGGTGAATGAATTGTTAGAAAACCCAACGGTGCAAGCTATTTCATTTGTAGGGTCAACACCAGTGGCAAAATATATTTATGAAACAGGTGCTAAGTATGGAAAACGTGTCACGGCACTTGGTGGTGGGAAAAATAATATGGTCGTGATGCCAGATGCAGATTTAGAGCAGGTAGCCAATGCTTTTATTGGTGCAGCATATGGTGCAGCCTCTCAGCGTTGTATGGCAATCTCAACAATTATGCCTGTTGGAAAGGATACAGCAGATCGCCTTGTAGCGATTCTTAAGGAGAAAATATTAAATTTAAAGGTAGGTCCCTATACAGAGCCTGATTCAGATTTTGGTCCTGTTATTTCTCAGCAATCAAAAGAAGCAATTATTGCGGCAATTGAGCGTGGAGAATCTGAAGGAGCATCGCTGATTTGTGATGGGCGTGAGCTAGCGATTGTCAAAGAATCACAAGGATTTTATGTAGGACCAACATTATTAGATCATGTGAAGCCAGGTATGGAAGTATATGAGCAAGAAATATTTGGTCCTGCTCGTAACGTTGTGCGTGTGGATTCACTAGATGAAGCGATTGCTCTAATTAATAAGCATGAGCTAGGAAATGGTGTGACAATTTATACAAATGATGGCTTAGCAGCACGTAAATTCACAACAGAAATTGATGTTGGCATGGTAGGTGTCAATGTCCCAATCCCAATTCCAGTTGGCTATCATAATTTTGCTGGCTTTAAGGGCTCTCGCTTTGGTGAGGGGCATATGTTTGGGCCAGATCAGGCACGATTCTTTACAAAAACGAAGACTATCTCAGAGCGCTGGCTGACGGGTAACACATCCACAGCTTCAACATTTGCCTTTCCAAGCAATACTGACTAACTAAACCTATATGCGGGCTATTGAGCAGGTAACCATTCTTAATAGCCCACTATTCGATAACAGCACTTAGGAGGTAGAATGATGATACAAACAACAACAATTTTTAAGGTCCATTCACCAGGTACAATTGTCTATGGACGCGATTCATTTCGAGAAGTCGGGGAGTATGCCAGAAAGCTCGGAGCAAAGGCGCTTATTATTAGTGATCCTATTATGGATGGCTTGGGCTTTGTAAAGCAGTGTATGACGCTATTAAAAACACATGGAGTGGAAGCGGTTTCATATTTAGGGGTGATAACTGAGCCTGATGATACATATGTAGCAGAGGGACTCGATTTATTACTAACAGAGGGCTGTGATGTTATTCTATCTGTTGGGGGTGGAAGCTGTATTGATACAGCAAAGGCGATTGCTGTTGTGGCTACAAACGGTGGCTATATAGGGGATTATATGAAAATGGCAAAGGTTGCAGAGCAGCCACCAATTCCACATATCGCTATCCCTACAACGGCAGGTACAGGCTCAGAGGCAACAGATGCAACAGTTATTACGAATATAAAGACAGATGTGAAAATGATGATTAAGCAGCCAGCCTTTATGCCAACGGTAGCAATCGTTGATCCGCTCTTGACAATAACATCCCCTCCTGCCATTACAGCAGCAACAGGCATTGATGCCTTAAGCCATGCCATTGAAAGCTATTTATCACGGTTGGCACATCCATATTCTAATGTACTTGCATTATCTGCCATGGATTTAATCGTCCATAATATAGTAAGAGCCTATGAACAAGGTGATGATGTTGATGCGAGGGAAGCGATGTCATTAGGCTCTATGCAGGCTGGGTTGTCCTTTTCAAATGCTTCTGTCGCATTAGTGCATGGTATGTCACGTCCAATAGGAGCACTTTTCCATGTGCCGCATGGTATCTCAAATGCTATGCTATTACCTGTTGTTTTAGAATATTCAAAAGAGGCCTGTATTGATCGACTTGCAGACTTAGGGCAATTTTTTCATAAGACAACAGAATCTTTATCGCAAGAGGAGCTTGCACATTTAGCGATTATGTCTATTAAGGAAATGTGTAAACATATGAAAATCGGAAATTTACAGCAATGGGGGATAGAGCAACAAGCTTATTATGAAGCTATACCGAAAATGGCAGATGATGCACTTGCTAGCGGTAGCCCTGCCAACAATCCAAAGATTCCAACGAAAGAAGAGTTAATGGCGCTTTATAAAATTGCCTATACCTATACATTTTAAAAATTTCTCGAGAGTTATTCAGATAGCTGAATGGCTCTTTTTTATGTTGGTTTAGCAAATATTTTTGTATCGAAAGCGAAGTGACAGGTATAAATGTTTTTATATGCATCTGTAATAAAATAAATAGTTAAGCACACGCTTCGGTGAGGATTTTAAAAATAAAGTAAGATTTTTGTAGAATTAATATGACATATTCGAGAATATATAGTAAAATGCTAATGAATAATGATTCATTTTTAAACAAAGGGGGAAATGGGATGTTGCAGGGGAAAACGATTATTATTACAGGTGGATCAAGTGGTATGGGCCTTTATATGGCGAAGCAATTCGTAGCTGAAGGTGCAAATGTAGTAGTGACAGGGCGTAATGAGGAACGTTTAGCTGAGGCAAAACAATTTATTGCAGAGGCTGGGGCTGCAATTGAAACATTTCAAATGGATGTGCGCGTGCCAGAACATGCGGAGGCGATGCTAGCATTTGCTGTTAAAAAATTTGGACAAGTGGATGGGCTTGTCAATAATGCTGCTGGTAATTTTATCGTACGTGCAGAGGAGTTAACACCAAATGGCTGGAAGGCTGTAGTAGATATCGTATTAAATGGTACGTTTTTTTGCTCTTCTGCGGTTGGTAAGTATTGGATTGAGCATAAAATCAAAGGATCTATTTTGAATATGGTTGCCACATACGCTTGGAATGCAGGAGCAGGGGTTATTCATTCAGCTGCGGCAAAAGCTGGAGTATTATCATTAACAAGAACATTGGCTGTGGAGTGGGGGAAACAGTATGGTATTCGTGTTAATGCCATTGCACCAGGTCCCATTGAGCGTACAGGTGGAGCAGATAAGCTGTGGGAGTCAGAGGCGGCTGCCACTCGTACATTAGAATCAGTGCCATTAGGTCGTATTGGTACACCAGAGGAGATAGCAGATTTAGCAACATTTATTATGTCGAATAAAGCAAGCTATATGAACGGAGAATGTGTCACATTAGACGGTGGTCAGTGGCTGAATCAGTATCCATTCTAAAAATAGTTGCATAATGCAGAGCTGGGTTGACGCATACTAAGGGAAAAGAAAGGAGTTTCGCCTATGGATATGTGGTTAATACCAGCTCTTATTGCGGGTATCATTATTACTGTCATTTCGTTTGTTTCCACGTTGAAAATTGCAAAAATGACGTCTAAACGGAAATCAGAAAATGATACACCCCTTTCAGAAACAGTTGAAGAATATGCAACAATGTTAAACCCAATTGTATGGGTATATGCGATTTTTTTGCTTTTTTTAGGAATTATGATTTTTTATTATTGGAGTAAGGCTGGTTATTAGATAGTACTACACAATCCTCATTTCAGTGGTGAAATCATTATGAAGAAATGGTACAGCACTGAATGAGGATAGTATGTAGTTTTTGTTTAAGCCGATAAAATAATTCGTTATTCTTGAAAACTCTTCTCGTCCCGATCATGGTCATAGATAGAAAAATTATGATATGATGAAGGAGAAGGACTGTTCTGCATAGTGAGGACAGAAAAGGAGAAGAAGTTCATGATTTCAACTAACAGCAAAGACTTATTAGCAATGCCAATTAGTGATTTTATCATTTCCTCTGAAAAAGTTGCACATGTACAAAGCGGAAATAGTGCTGAACATGCACTCCTTGTACTAACACGTACAGGGTATTCGTCCATACCTGTCTTAGATTTGAAATATCGACTTCAAGGCTTACTTAGCATAAAAATGATAACAGAATCAATTCTTGGCCTCGAACATATTGAATATGAGAAGTTACCCGATATTAAAGTTGACACTATTATGGAAAAAGAAATCGCTGTCATAAAGTTAACGGACACATTTCAGCGTGCTTTAGATTTAGTCATTAACCACGCCTTTTTATGTGTAGTGGATGAGGATGGAACATTTGCAGGGATATTAACAAGACGTGTTATTTTGAAGCAGTTAAAAAAACATATTTATCAAAAAGAGTAATAGTTTAAGAGGGAGCTCAGATGTGAATCATGAGGCCCTCTTTGCTTGTAGTGGAGGTTTACAGATTGATGGCAACAGAGGCGGAAATTTTGAAAATTCTGGCTGAGGAACGTAATATGCGAAAAGCAGCAGAACGTCTATTTTTATCCCAACCAGCCCTTTCACAGCGATTACAAACGATTGAAAAAGATTGGGGTACACAGCTCTTTATTCGCTCACAAAAGGGATTAACTGCGACACCTGCTGGCGAACAGGTGATTGCGTACGCAAAAGAAATGCTAGCAAAAAAAGAGGAAATTTATGAAACGATTCAATCTTTAACAACAAAGGTCAACGGAACATTGAAAATTGCCTGTGCATCCATTGTAGGGCAGAACTGGCTACCAAAAATATTAAAGGATTTTGTTGTCAAATATCCTGATGCCAAAATATCGCTGATGACTGGCTGGAGCTCTGAGATTATTAAGGCCCTCTATGATGGTGAGGCGCATATTGGCATTGTACGTGGACAGGTGGACTGGAGGGGAGAAAAAATACATCTTTTTAGGGATACACTTTATTTGGTAGATAAAGAATTGAATACAATTGAAGATGTACTAACGACAGAGCGTCCTTTTATTCAATACAAAAGTGATTCGAATTATTATCAAGAAATTCAACAATGGTGGCAACAGCATTTTGCCTCGAACCCAAGAAAACAAATATTAGTCGATCAAATTGAAATTTGTAAACAAATGGCTCTAAATGGTACTGGCTATGCCATATTACCTTCTATTACATTAAACGACCATGATGGTATTCATAAAATTCCATTAACGAATGATGAAAAGGAATTTGGCATTACTCGTGATACTTGGCTAATCGGTTATGAATCTTCGTTTGAATTAAGGCAGGTTGAGGCTTTTGTGGAAGTGGTACAAGATCATGCTCGCTGTTTATTTGACTATACAAAGTAAGGCAGTTCCGACGTATTTTGGAATTGCCTTTTTGTTTGTGTAAATTTTAGGGCACCGATGCAATTGTGTAATAGTTAGTACTGTGGAGATTGTTACTATGATCGTGTATTTGCGTGAAAAAGGAAAATGTATGGTTGATTTGGAAAAGCTAAAAAACGAGAGAAGGAGTAAAGGGAAGAGTTAGAATATCAAGAAAAAATGGATGGTCATTTCACAGGGATTTGCAAGCAATTTGAAGAAGCTGCTAAATAGCACAATCATGCTGAGAAAGAGAGTACATTTATGCGCTACAATCAATAGATTATTATTTGTTAATACAAAAGGAAGATGAAAATATTGCCTATTATTAGGCATATTTTCTAGTGGCAAACCTGTGCTACAAAGATTCCCTCTGTTGATTGGAGTAGAAGATAGTGACTCTAGTTGAAGCCATATTTGTGGAAGGTTTCTATTTGCAATGAAAATTTAGTTTGCTATGAGGAAGCAGTAGCAATCAACACAGTTGAAAATGCTCATCAAAAGAAGGCTTGAACTAGGAAGTAAACTCCTTTCAAGCCTTTTGTTTTTAGACGAGAATTATTCCTTACATTCTCTATTTTGCTGTTCTGCTGGCTCGTTCTAGGCTATCACTTAATTCTTAAGAGTTTATGAATATTCATGAAGATACCATAAGAAATGGAACAAAATGCACTAGAAAGCGTATAATTATGTAACCATGTATTTACATAACAAGGAGTTGAGCATTTGAAAAAGTTAAAAATAACGGCACTAGCTTTATTGGCCATGATAGCGATTAGCTTAATAATGCCTTTAACAGAGGTAAAGGCGGCTGCGACACTAGAGGTCAAAGCAACAGCAGGTATGTCAGGAAAAGCTAAAGCTCAATCAGCAGTGCCACTACAAGTGACCATAAAAAATAATGGTGAAGATTTCTCAGGAGATATGGCAATTAATGCTGCCGGTTCTTATGAGATTGCATCAGCACGTGTTGTGCCAATTGATCTAGCAGCAGGTGAAGAAAAGACCTTTACATTTTATTTAGATGGCTCTAACTATACTTATATGGAAGGTGATTTATTTGCCTTTTATAGCGGTGGCATTGAACAGGGTAAAAAGGTGGCCTATAAAGGTACTAAACAACTGCAAGCAAATTTTTTAGACCCTGCATCAACATTTATTTATACATTAACAGATAAAAGCGATCGTCTAGCAGCCTATTTACGGTTAGCATCACTAGTTCCCCAAAATAATTTGGAAATTTTTCACCTCAATCAATTAAAAGATTACACACTTCCAGACAGTGTCCAAGGGTTAGCCATGGCAGATATTATGGTGATTGATGAGGTAGCGATCGCTGATTTAACACAAAAACAGCAGGAGGCTTTACTGGGCTGGGTACAGGAAGGGGGTACACTGCTACTAGGTGCAGCCGATCAAGTGGAGGCAACTGCAGGTATTTTTCAAGAATCTTTACCGCTCTCCTTATCACAAGAGATGACGACAATCTCTGCTGAAACCCTAACAAAGTTAACAGGCGGCGGTATTTTTACACAGCCAATTTCTATGAATGTTGCGACTAATAATGAAGGAAGCGTATCAGTTTTAACAGACAATGAGACAATTTTAGCCTCAAAGAAGAAAGTCGGCAGTGGAGAAATTATTCAAACAGCCTTCTCTTTAGGCGATCAACCACTCGCTTCCATGGATGGCTATGCTGCATTGATCGCAAAAGTAGTGAATCTCCAAAGCATTGCACAGCAAGGTATGATGAGACAGGGGCAATCCCCGCTTGAGCGAATGTCGTATGAACTTCGTGATGTGAATGAATTATTCCCATCGTTTGAAGTATCCGTTAGCTATATGCTGATCGTTGTTATTCTTTATATTTTAATCATTGGGCCAATTCTTTATATTGTGCTGAAAAAAATGGACAAGCGTGAACATGCATGGTGGATTATTCCTGTGCTGTCCATAGTGATGTCGATTGCCCTCTTTATTATTGGTGCCAAAGATCGTATTGTGCAGCCACAGGTTCAACAATCTGCCTTTTATAAGGTTAATGAAGATAGCAGTGTAAATGGCTATTATATAGAATCCATCTTAACGAATCGTAGCGGTGATTTTGTTGTTAATGCAGATCAACAGACAACAGCGATAGCAACAAGAAGTTCCATTGACCTTACAGGTGGTAATATGGGCAATTTACATGAATCGTCCTATATTAAAGAAAATGCGAATGGTTCAACACTAACATTGCGTGATTTAAGTTATTGGTCTGTCCAATCGTTCGGCGGAAAAACCGCTGCACAAAATATTGGCAAGATGGATATTGATATTACTTTAAAAAATGAAAAGCTAACAGGAACGATTAAAAATAATTTCCCATTTGCTTTAAAGGACGCCACATTAATCTCTGGTACAAAAGAGGTCAAACTGGGCGATATTGAACCAAATGGCACATTACAGGTAAACAAGGAATTTAAAACAACCATTCTGCAAAATCCATCTATCTATAATAATTATAATTATAGTTATCCAACCAAGACAGAAGAGGTGGATCCACTGCGTATTGAACGAATGAAAAACTTAGCGTTACCGCTTGTAGAAAATGATAGACAGCCTGTTATTATAGCATGGGCCGATCAGGTGATTGCTGGAGTTGAACTTGAAACAAGCGCAAGTATGTCCCCTATCACAGTGTTGATACAACCATTTAATGGAAATGTTGAGCTAGTAGGTCCATTTACAATGAAGCTTAATCATTTTACGTATACAGTAAATTCGCTAACAACAAATGGATATGCTGATAAAATGGAAGGGGAATTAAATAATTGGTATTTATCAGAGGGCTTGCATGAGGTAACGATTATGATGCCAGATCAATTTATGAATGATGTACAATCACTGGATGAGCTGACAATTTCGAATAAGGATGTTCAGCGTATGCAACTGTCACTCTGGAATAATGAAACCGATATTTATGAACCATTGGTCGACACAAAGCAAGTACTGACAGAGCAAATTTCGAAGTATTTTAATGAAGAGGGTGAGCTACGACTTGAAATCCAATATGGACCAAACCCATCAGGAGAGCAGACAAAACTACCAGGAATAGAGCTGAAGGGAGTGGCAAAAGAATGATTGAAATTCGTGATTTAACAAAACGATATGGCTCCTTTACAGCACTGGATCACCTTAATTTATCCTTGGAAGAGGGCGTTGTATTTGGTTTTGTCGGGGCTAACGGAGCAGGTAAATCCACTACCTTTTCGATTTTAGCGACATTGCTGTCACCAACTTCTGGTGATGCACTTATCAATGGGAAAAGTGTAGTGAAGGAGCCAAAGGAAGTGCGCAAGCAAATTGGCTATATGCCCGATTTCTTTGGTGTATATGATCAGTTAAAGGTTGAGGAGTATTTAGATTTTTATGGTGCAAGCTATGGTATTCCTTTAGCTGAACGTCAAATATTGATTCCTCAGCTATTAGAGCTAGTAAATTTAACCAATAAACGCTATGAATATGTAGATTTATTATCGCGTGGGATGAAACAGCGATTATGTTTAGCACGAGCGCTTATCCATGATCCAAAGGTATTGATTTTAGATGAGCCAGCCTCAGGATTAGATCCACGCGCTCGTGTAGAAATGCGGGATATTTTACGCAATTTAAAAACTATGGGAAAAACCATTCTTATTTCATCGCATATTTTACCTGAGCTTGCAGAGATGTGTGATGAGATTGGTGTGATAGATAATGGGAAATTAATTGCACATGGCAATGTAGCAGCTATTCAAGCACAGCTACAAGGAGAAAAGCGTATTGTGATAAAGGTCACAGATTGTCTTGCGGATGTACGTGCATTCCTAGAGGAAGATCCCGCGATCTCGTCTATTGATGTCATCGATAACCGTTCAGAAATCGCCTTTAACTATCGTGGCACAGATGCGGAGCAAGTAGCATTACTGAAAAGGGCCATAATAGCTGATTTACCGATTTATGCAGTAAGTGAGGAAGAGAAGGATTTAGAGGATGTCTTTATGGCGATTACGAAGGGAGCGGACAGTCAATGATGGGAAGGTTCTATAATCCAGTGCTTGTCAAAGAATTGAAGTTACGCTTCCGTTCTTTTAAAAGCTTTTCAGGGTTAATGTTTTACTTAGCCGTTATTTGTGTGTTTGTTGTAGGGTTTTTATTGCTGACAACTGGATTTACTGGCAAAGGATTTTTTAGACCAGAAATGAGCTTTATGATGTTCACGATCCTAACCATTTTACAGATGGCATTAGTGCTCTTTATTACACCTAGTTTAACAGCAGGGGCAATTAGTAGTGAGCGTGAAAAGCAAACATTAAATATTTTATTAACCACAACACAAAGTTCTACACAAATTATTGTTGGAAAATTATTATCGTCTGTTGCCTTTCTAGTGCTAATGTTAATTGCAGGGTTACCGTTGTATAGCTTAGTATTTCTATTCGGCGGTGTTTCCCCTTTACAGCTTGCATCAATCGTTTTCTTTTATTTAGTGACGGTAGTGGCGATTGGTAGTGTTGGTGTGATGTTTTCAACTATTACGAAAAAAACCATAGTTGCCATGATTGCCACATATGGCTCCATTATTTTTTTAGGCGGTATTACAGCGTTTTTCTTCTTTTTAACAACAGCCTTTCATCAGATGGGGAATGCTGCTGGAGCAGGTAGTTCCTTTATGACCTATTTCTGGGCAGCTATTAATCCAGGTGCATTGATGTTAACACTGGTTTCCTCAGATATGGGGGATGCATTGGCCATGCTTTCAGGCGTGGAATTACCTGTATGGCTCACCTATTTAATTGTTTATATAGGGATAACTGTACTTTGTTTAACAATTGCGATTAAAAAATTACGTGCCAATATGAAAAGTAGCCGATGAGGAGGAATTACAATGGAGCGTCGCAAGCAATTACGAAAATATATTCAACGTGCAAAGACTAGTTTAACAGTTGAACGAAGTATTCCTATTGCACAATATGGTTTGTTTTTGGCATTGCTTTCGAGTGCTTTTCTCGTTATCCTTTCGAGATTATTTGTCTGGCCTTATTATCGTCAAGTAGCGTTTACTATCTTTGGTGTCGTTATTATTGCAACAATGGCCTATCTATGGTGGAGACGTATAAAAGAGCAAGAAGCCTTGCATACACTGGATAATTATTTTCCACATAATGAGCTTGTGACAGCCCTATCATTTAAGGATGATCAAGACCCTCTTGTACAGGCTTTAGTAGTGCAAGCTAGCCAAAAAGTTGAAAAAGCATTTATGGATTTTAAGGCTCGCAAGAAATCCCTTTTTCGCCCTAAAGCGTTTATCGGATTGTTTGTCACAACGGTGGTACTAGCCATTCTTTATCTATTCCCAGCAGCTACACAAATTGAAGCAATTCAGATTGAAAAAGAGCAGGCAGTGATAGAGGATATGAAAAAGGAAGTGGCTGAGCTGGAGAAAAAAGCGCAAACAAAAGAAGTGAAGGAACAATTGCAAGAGCTGCAAAATACATTAAAAGAGGCCGAAACAGCGGAAGAGGCATTACGAGAAATGGTGAAAAAACAAAAGGAGCTAGCCCTAAAGGAACAACAATTAAAGGATAAACAAACAGCTAGCCAAGCAGAAGCTACTGAAGGCCAAGGTTTATCGAAGGAAGAGGTTGAACAGCTAAAGGAGCTAGCCCAAATGCAGCAGGGATTAACTGAAAATGCAAATGCTACACAAACAGCGATGAGCAAGCTTGGTAAACCAGCAAGTAATTCCTTGCAAAATGCAATTGCCAGCGCTAATAATGCCAGTAATAATCAACAAAATAGCTCGCAAAACAATCAGCAGTCATCTAATCCTTCCCAGTCAAACAGTCAAACAGGGCAAGCAAATCAAAATAACGGGCAAAATGGTTCACAGCAACAAAGTGGGCAAGGCGCTGGCCAAAGTCAACAACAAGGACAGGGGAATGGTCAAGGACAGGGGCAAGGGCAGGGAAGTGGCTCGGGCCGTACTGGTTCAGGACAGGGTAGCGGACAAGGCGCTGGTCAAGGGCAAGGAGTTGGCGTTGGCCAAGGCAGTCGAGATTTGTTAACAACACCCAATCGCCTCGGTGGATCAAGTGAAACGTCTGTGGATGGTGGAGCTTTAGGGGACGGCTCTCATGTATCTGAACAACAAGGAAATGGTCCAATTACAAAAGGTACGATCAGACCATATGAAGAAGTGATAGGCTCTTATAAAGATAGCTATTTAGAAAGCTCAGAGCGTTTACAGTTACCAAAGGATTTACAAAATGTTGTGCAATCGTATTTCACATCAATTGAGTCGCAGTAGGAGGAGAAGAAATGGCATTTACAGAGCAACAGTATAAAGAAATGAGTACAAAATTACAGCAAGTGAAAGAAGAAATTCATCGCTTTATTGTAGGGCAAGAAGAGGCGATTGATTATACGTTGTATGCTGTGCTAGCAGATGGTCATGCATTATTAGAAGGCTTACCGGGTCTAGGGAAAACAATGCTGATTCGTACAATTTCCGAGGTGCTGGACTTATCGTTTTCACGTATTCAATTTACCCCTGATTTAATGCCTGCAGATATTACAGGGACGAGCATGATAGAACGTAAACCAGATGGTAAGCAGCAATTTACATTCCAGCCGGGTCCTATTTTTAGTCAGATGGTTTTAGCGGATGAGATTAACCGTGCAACTCCAAAAACACAAAGTGCGCTACTAGAAGCGATGGGTGAAAAAACGGTAACCATTTTAGGGGATACGAAAAAAATGGCAAGACCATTTTTCGTGTTGGCGACACAAAACCCAATTGAAATGGAAGGAACGTACCCATTACCTGAAGCACAAATGGACCGTTTCCTTTGTAAAATTCTTGTCTCCTACCCTGAAAAACATGAGCTAATGGAAATTATGAAGCGTACAACAGGTGCCCAGGAAATTGGCTTACAAAAGCTAATGAATACAGAGGGGCTTCTCGCGGCACAGCAAATGGTGAAGGAGGTCCTTGTGGCAGATGAAATGCTGGAGTTTGCGACAGATTTAGTGGTAGCTACCCACCCTGAAAGACCAGATGCGCTTGAGGTGGTAAAGCAATATGCAATGTACGGCAGTGGTCCACGTGGCTTGCAAAGCTTAATTAAATTAGCCAAAGCAAGAGCACTGATGAATGGTCGCTTCCATGTTTCGGTTGCTGATATTAAATCTGTTGCTAAACCAGTATTACGTCATCGTATGCTGTTGAATTATGAAGGGGAGGCTTCAGGAAAAACAGCAGATGATGTGATTGATGTCATTTTGGAAAAAGTACAGCAAGGTGTTAACCAGTGACAGCAAAGTATTTATTGCCTGAAGATTGGTTAGCGAAAATTAGTCGCTTTCAAGTAGCAACGGCCTCCAAACTACGTGGGCAGCATAAGGGCTCACACCGTTCGCAACGCTTCGGGGCATCCCTTGATTTCTCGGATTTTCGAGAATACCATTTAGGTGACGATGTACGTCAAATTGATTGGAACGTCTTTGCAAGGACGGATAAATATTTTATTAAACGCTTTTTAGATGAGCAAGAGATGCGCGTACATATTTTGCTCGATGCTACAAAATCAATGGGGGAGGATGCCAAATGGCTATTTGCCCGCCAAATAGTAGCTTCACTGGGTTTAATGGTGCTTGGTCGAGATGATCGTTTGTCTTTTTCATTTATTCAGGAGGATATAAAGCCGCCATTTCGACGTAAAGGTGCCATGTATCGTCGTGCTTTTTTGCAGGTAGTGACAGATATTGAGGAAGCAAGCTATTCGGGTAGCTTTGCACAGGGCGCTTTAAAAGTCTTGCCGAAGGATAGTACAGTATTATTTATTGTCACAGATGGATTAGAGCCGATCGAGGAGTGGGAGCAGTTGTTAAAAAGATTGCCGCGCTATGCTGGTGATGTGCGTATTGTGCAAATCATTACACAAGAAGAGCTTGCACCACATTACTCAGGTGATATTCGTCTTCTTGATCGTGAAACAGGCAATGATGTGAATGTGACCATGTCCTCGAAAGTATTAGATACCTATCATGCACGACGTTTATTACATGAAGAGGAATTTGAAGCCATTTGCCGTCGCTTTGGGATTCGAAAACTACAATTGAAAGTGGAAGATGGCTTGCAATATGCAATTTTTCAGCAGTTCGTAAAAGCACATTGGATGAGGTGAGGTGAGCCGTATTGGGCTTTAGTCAAATGATATTTAGCTGGACGGCCATCATCCCGGTCATTGTCCTACTCTATTATTTCTTTCGTAAAAAATATACAGATCAGACTGTTTCATCGACACTATTCTGGTCTGAAATCATGCAGGAAACACGCGTATCCCCTTATTTAAAGCATTTACAAAAAAATGCCCTACTTTACTTACAGCTACTTGCATTGTTGTTGCTTGTATTGGCACTAATGAATCCATACGTAAAAAAATCAACCATCGTTGGTACACAAACAATCTTTATTGTCGATACGTCAGCAACAATGTTGGCAGGCAAAGGGACATCAACCTTTGATACACATAAAGAAGAAATGCTGGCATTAATTGATGAGCTAAACGGAAGACCTGTGACGTTGATTACAACAGGTGCTACCCCAAAAGCAATATTACAGCAGGAAACAAACATTAAGGATATGAAGAAAGCGATTGAAGATTTACAAGTAACCTATGAAACTGCTGAAATCAATAAAGCACTTGATGTAGCGCAGGCATTTGTTGGAGATAGACCAACCTCTGTTTATGTTTTTACAGATACACTCGATAAACAGCAATTACCGATGGAAAAAGACTCGGTAAAATGGCTAGTAAGAGGTGCAGCAACGGATTTAACGAATATAGCGATGACGCGTTTTGCTGCAACCACGGATGGGCAGGCTACTATGGCACTTGTACAGCTTCATAATGATACCAATCAAGAACAAGAAGTGACACTGACATTGCAAAATGCAGAAGGGAATGAACTTGTAGCAGACAGTGTTGTGTTACCTCCAAATGAAATGATTACAAAAACCTTTAAAGATTTACCATTCGACAAAACAATGATGGCTCGTATTGATGCCCAGGATGATTATGCCATTGATAATGAACAAACGGTATTGCTGCAAACAACCACTGTAAAGCTTGTGATAGACCAAAGTCTGCATCAATTGATTCAAAAAGGATTTCAAGCAATCCATAGTGATATAAAGATGGTTCCACCCTTACAAATAGCGGATAATAAGGATGCTACCATTATTACAAAGCAAGCAGCATTACTAGAAAAGATGGATAAACCGCTTGTCTTATTTGGCCGCGATGATGCTGAAAAAGTGGCAGCAAGTGGCACAGTCAGTACAACAAATGATGCTTTATTTGCTTTTAGTGACTTAAAGGATATCTATGTCAGCGCTGTTTATCCAGGCTTTAATGATTACCAAACCATCGCTTCTATTGGGGAACAGCCATTTATACAACGTTCGCCTAAAGGTGATATTGTTATATTGGCTGATATTGCTGATACGGACTGGCCTTTGCATCCATCATTCCCGCTATTTTTATGGAGTGTTGAACAGCAGCTATCTGAGTCAACAGGGTCACTTGGCATTTTTACGCCAAATGAACAGCGGGCAGTAGCCTTAGCACAAGGCGATTGGAGCGTTTATTCGCAACAGGATAAATTTTTATCCTCTGTGACAAATGGTATGTTACTAGCACCACAGCAGCCGGGTGTGTATAAAGTACGTTCAAATAATGAGGAAAAGCAATTGATTGTGCAACTACAAGCGCAGGAGCGCGTAATTGCACCAGGAACAAGCTATACACTCGGTGATATTGCTGATAATGGCAAGGAAGAAGTATCAAAGGCTTCTTTTATCCCTTGGCTGATTCTTATTATAGTAGTATTGCTTGTTTTAGAATGGGAGGTGCAACGACGTCGTGGATTTACGAATTGAGCTACCAGTAGCATTGTTGCTATTACTTCCCTTGTTTATGTATTTTGGCTGGACGTATTGGCGTGAACGTCAACGGCTTAAAAAGAGCCATATGGTTGTGCTTGTTATGCGTATGGTGGCAGTAGGTTGTTTAGTATTTGCGCTTGCAGGCCCCTATCTATTATTACCCATTAAAGAAGAGCAAATTGTTTATTTAGTAGACCGTTCAGCTTCTATGAATGGTACAGAAGACGAGATGGCTCAATTTATCCAGGAAAGCTTACAAGCGAAAAAGGAGCAACAGCTTGCGGGTATCTATTCCTTTTCTTCTACTTTGCAAACTGAGGCTATTTTATCGAATACATTAAAGGAAGTACCAAAACTAACGGAAATAAAAGCAACAGATCAAACAAATATTGAACAAGCATTACAGCTTACCTCGGGAATTGTTGATCCCAAAAAAGCTACACGTTTTGTACTACTAACAGATGGCAATGAAACAAAGGGAGATGCCTTAGAATTTGCCACAAAGTTTAAAGGGTCCAATATTAGTGTGGATGTTGTACCTTTTAGTCAACCTGTTGTCAATGATGTATCATTAAAAAGCTTTGTCTCCCCACAGGTTGCTTATGTAGGAGAGCAGCAACAATTAGTAACAGAAATTCAAGCAACGGCAGCAGGTCAGGGTGAGCTATTATTATATGAAAATGATGAGCTGATTCATCGAGAGGCAGTTGAGCTTGCTGAGGGCTCCAATGTTTTTACCTATAAACATGCAGCAACTAGTGAAGGGCTTGTAAAATATGAAGCCGTTGTGCAGGTGGGACAGGATGCTATTTTTGAAAATAATAAATTAACAAGTGTCACGATGGTAGAAAGTGAACCACATTTACTGATTGTCAATGGCTATGATACAGCTTCACCCATTGCAGCGGCACTTGGCAGTCAATCCATATCCCATGACGTTATAGCAGCCAGTAGTCTGCCAAATGAGCTCTCCAGTTATTTGCAATACAATGCGATTATTTTTGATAATGTGCCTGGTCATTTAGTAGGGGAGGCAAAAATGAATGTCATTGAGCAAGCTGTGAAAAACTTTGGCGTTGGTTTTACAATGGTTGGTGGAGAAAATAGCTTTGGCTTAGGTGGTTATTTTAAAACACCGATTGAAGCATTATTGCCGGTGGAGATGGAAATTAAGGGGAAAGAGCAATTACCTTCATTAGGGTTAGTAATTGTGCTTGACCGCTCTGGTAGTATGAGCGGAGCTAAGCTAGAGCTTGCTAAGGAGGCAGCGGCACGTTCAGTTGAAATGCTACGAGATGAAGATACATTAGGGTTTATTGCCTTTGATGATCGCCCTTGGGAAATTATTGAAACAAAGCCTCTTAGCAGTAAGGAAGAAGCAGTAGATACGATTTTATCTGTCACACCAGGTGGTGGCACAGAAATCTATACATCACTAGGGAAAGCCTATGAGAATTTAGCAGATCTAAAGCTACAACGTAAACATATAATTTTATTAACAGATGGACAATCCCCAGCAGGCAATTACGAGGATTTAATTGCTGACGGAAAGGATAAAGGTATTACATTATCAACAGTAGCGATTGGGCAGGATGCTGATGCAAATTTACTGGAAGCACTGAGTGAGATGGGCAGTGGACGCTTCTATGATGTTGTTGATGAGCAAACGATTCCTTCTATTTTATCTCGCGAAACAGCTATGATTTCTCGTACTTATATCGAGGATAATCCCTTCTATCCAGCGATTTATCAAGCAGCAGGATGGAATTCACTGTTTGCCAATGGTGTTCCACAAATGAATGCCTACATTGGCACAACAGCAAAGCAAGGTGCTACAGTGATCGCGGAAAGTGAGAAGGAAGATCCTGTATTAGCGCAGTGGCAATATGGTCTCGGTAAAACATTTGCCTTTACATCCGATTCAACAGGTAAATGGACAGGTGATTGGGCAAGGTGGCAGGACTGGGGCACATTTTGGCAAACCCTTATTTCACAAATGCTGCCAAGCTATAATGATGTTGCCTATGATGTAAGATTAGACGCAGAGGGTTCATTTATGATTACAGACCCTACAAATGAAGCCGCATTTTTAGATATTGTAGCGGTCAATGAAGCAGGAGAAGAACTAGCAACACAGCTAGAAACCATTTCTGCTTCCCAAGTTCGTGCAACAGTACAAACAGAACCCGGATTGATTTTCTTCCGCATTGCTGATGAGGAGCAGGCTATTTATCAGGCAGGGCTAAGTGTTCCTTATAGTGCTGAATATGAGTTACGCCCAATAAATGAGTCATTAGTAGAGGAATTAGCGAAGCAAACAGGTGGTGCTGTTTTAAAAGAACCCGAGGATGCTTTTCGTGACTTTACACAAAAGGGAGCAGATCGTCAAAACATTACGACATGGCTTATGCTAGCAGGGATGCTGTTATTCTTTATGGATATTACCATTAGACGTTTTGGCTGGAGCTTCCTCACTAAGCCGAAGCACAAAGAGCCTCTTGCTGAACAACAGCCTGTACAGGCAGAGGACACAAATGTTGCACAGCTATTAAAGGGTATGAAAAAGCGATCATAGTAGGAAAGAGAGCAGTGCAAAGAGGTAGGATTTTGCACTGCTTTTTGTTGTTTTATAGGGAGGTGATCAAGCTCCGCTCAAAAGTGGAGAGTAAGTGATCAAAAAGGGTGAAGTTTTGCTCAAAATAAGGGGCAGATGATCAAAAAAGGAAAGCTTCGCTCAAAAGAAGGAGTCAAGTGATCAAAAATCTCCCAGAAATCCATTAAAATCTATTTAACTATTCATACAGTGAGGATTTAAAATGTTTTATAAGCACCGTTTTTTGTAAGCTGCTTGCAACGACAATACCTAAAATAGCTCCAATGGTACTTGACGTTAAAAAGGCTGGCATAAAAAATAACGCAGCTACTGATGTTCCCATTAATAATTGAGCATAAGGCACTGCAATAAGTGAAGCAAGAATACCTGTTCCAATTATTTCACCAACGCCAGCTAACCACATTTTATGGCTATATTTATAGGCAAGCGCAGCACATAATGCACCAATAACACTTCCCGGAATCGCCAACAAAGAGCCTGTACCTGTAAGGATACGAACCATTGCTGTAACAAAGGCAATGATAATGGTTGGGACGGGTCCAAGAATAATGGCACTTATCACATTTATTGCATGTTGAACAGGATAGGCACGTGCAATCCCCGTTGGAATAGATACAAAGGTAGAGCCTGCGATAGCTATTGCTACCAGTAAAGCCATAATTGTTAATTTTCGAATAGACATGAAATGCACTCCTTTAGATGATGTTTACTAGAAAAATAAAAAGGCCGCTTCCTTTAAACAGCAGGAAGCGACCTTGCATATACATATTAACAAGCAAGTTGCATCACTTCCCTCCGCTAGTGTGAACTAGATCAGGTTCAAAGGGTCCGTATATAACCATATACGTCTCAGCCTCGTAAAGACTCCCCTAGTGGTAATAAATAAATTATTGATATTTTTAGTAGAACAACCTTAATATACCGTATTTTGAAAAATAGTCAATACTAATGTGTATCAGGCTGCATAAGATGTGGTGCTTTTTTTATTGTCCAAATCAGAGCAAGGAAAAAACAGGATAATAAAATAATGGCACCCAAAATATAAGGGCTGTTCATATTCCAATCAAATAGAATGCCTGCCAATGCAGGACCAATCATATTGCCAAGGCTCATGTAGGCATTGTTCAAACCAGCAGCAAAGCCTTGCTCATTGTCAGCAAGCTTAGAAATTAGTGTATTAACAGCAGGACGAATTAATGTAGTAGCGGTTGAGAAAATCGTGGCTACAACTAATATAAGCGCAAATCCTGACACAAATAATATTAAATAAATAGAGACAGCTGCGACGAATAAATTGATTAAGACAACCTTCATTTCCCCTAAGCGTTTAAAGAGCGGTGTAATGACAAACATTTGAACGACTACGCCAAATGCACCACCAACCACTAAAATAATGGCAATATCACCAGGTGTATAATTGAATTTCTCTGTGACAAATAACGATAAAGTTGTTTGGAAATTAGCGATGCCAAATGAGAATACCATCATAATAATGAGCATAACGAAATACGGCATATGTACAGAACGGGCCATTTGCCTTGCAAGGTTGTCTTGCTTTTGTTTGTTTTGTACTACGCTTGGCTTTGTGGATGGTAGTAAGAACAATGATAATAGCGCAGCCAAAATAGCCGCAGCGCCAGCAGTATAGAAGGGGAAATGCAAGCTTACTTTTGATAAGAAGCCACCGATTCCAGGACCAATCATAAAGCCAAGAGACATAGCAGCTCCTAACATCCCCATTCCTTTTCCGCGTTCTTCATAGGTTGTCACGTCTGCAACAAAAGCCATAATAGGAGGTGCTACAAACGCAGAGCCAAGACCACCTAGAAAGCGGGCAACAAAGAGCATCCATATATCTGTAGAAAATCCAAAACCAATTTGTGCAAGCCCTGAAAGGATAAGACCAAAAATAATTAAATTTTTTCGACCGTATTGATCCGAAAGATTCCCAGCAATTGGAGAAAATACAAATTGAGCTAAGGCGAATGTTGCAATCAACATGCCAAGAATTTGCCCTGCTGCGCCAAATATTCTTAAATACTCCGGCATAACAGGAATAATAATACCAATACTACCCATTGTGATAAACATATTAAACATTAAAATATATAAAGCCGCCTTATTAGACTTTTGCTGGGTCATTAACTAACTCTCCTTTTTGTCACCAAATATACTACAGTCTATCATAAGGAGATGTTTAGTGTATCGGTTGAAAGTCTGAAATAGTATCATTTCGATAAAATAGAAGGTCTGTCGAGAGCGCAAAATTTTCTCGGCAGACCTTTTGCATTTGTTAACGAATACTCATTTTAAATTCTAAAAATAATTCATTATATTTCCCTAAATAATCTGGTCCTAAATTTTTATAGACCTCTAATGTCTCACGTTGCTCCTCAGTAGGGTAGTGGCGTTCGTCTGTGACAACCTCTTCATCCATTAAGCCCATCGCAGCAATATTTGGTGTGGAGTAGCCAACATAATCAGCATTTCGAGCACCTGCCTCAGCACTTAACATAAAGTTAATAAAGGCATGTGCACCATTAATATTTTTCGATGTTTTTGGAATGACCATATTGTCAAACCATAGATTGGAGCCTTCCTCAGGCACTGCGAAGTCTAGCTCTTCATTTTCAAACATCATATCAGCGGCCTGACCAGACCAAGTAAGTGCCACTGTTGCTTCATTATTAATCATAAGCGGTGTAATCTCATCACCGATAATTGCCTTTACATTGGGGGCAAGTGTAATTAGCTTATCAGTAGCTTCACGCAGCTCATTGTCGTCTAATGAATTAAGTGAGTAGTCAAGACTATTTAATCCCATACCAATGACTTCTCGAGCACCATCCACTAAAAAGACTTTACGTTTTAACGAAGGGTCCCATAAATCCTCCCAAGAGGTGAAATCTAAATCCCCCACAAGGCTTGTATTGTAGACAATGCCTACTGTCCCCCAGAAATAGGGAATTGAATAGTGATTGTTATCATCAAATGGCAAATCTAAAAAATATGGGTCAATATTTTTTAGATTAGGAAGCTTTGTTTTATCTATAGGAACTAGTAAATTTTCTTCCTTCATTTTTTCAATCATATACTCAGAGGGGACAGCAATATCGTAAGCTGTTCCACCTTGCTGTATTTTTGTAATCATTGCTTCATTGGAATCGAAGGTTTCATAGATCACATGAATACCTGTTTCTTCTTCAAATTCCTTCAATAAATCAGGATCAATATAATCTCCCCAGTTAAAGATCGTTAAGGTATCTT
Source organism: Lysinibacillus sp. FSL H8-0500 (assembly GCF_038051955.1). Classification (NCBI taxonomy): domain Bacteria; kingdom Bacillati; phylum Bacillota; class Bacilli; order Caryophanales; family Bacillaceae; genus Lysinibacillus; species Lysinibacillus sp. FSL H8-0500. The sequence continues at coordinate 1,030,497 of NZ_CP150292.1, forward strand.
TTCCACCCTTACTGCCGCCTGCACTCAAAGCATCGGCAGTATAAAATAACAAAGCTGAAACGACAAGGATAGCAATGGTTGCTTGAATTAATGACTTCATTGTTGTCCCTCCGTTCTTTTACTTGCGCGTCTTGTTATAAAATAATAACCAATCACAACTAGCACTGTAACAAAGAACACTAAGCCTGAAATCGCATTAATTGTTAGTGAAATGCCAGTACGTGCCATTGAATAAATTTCCACGGATAATGTACTAAAGCCATTGCCTGTTACAAAAAAAGTGACAGCAAAATCATCTAAAGAATACGTAAGTGCAAGGAAAAAGCCTGCAAAAATACCTGGCTGAATATAGGGTAAAATAACACGCATCATAACATCTTTTTTGGTAGCACCTAAATCAAGCGCTGCATCAATTAAAGATGTATTCATTTCAAGTAATTTTGGTAAAACCATTAAGACAACAATCGGTACACTAAATGCAACATGCGCTAATAAAACAGAAGAAAAGCCTAATTTAATGCCGATCATTGTAAACAAGATTAAAAAGCTTGCACCAATAATTACATCTGGACTGACGATTAAGACATTGTTTAAAGAGAGTAATGTATTACGCATTTTTAAGTCTTTCACTGTGACGATACCAATTGCGCCAAGCGTGCCGATAATAGTAGAAAGCAAAGCCGACAGTAATGCTACAATCACCGTATTAATTAAAATCACCAGTAGGCGAGAATCCTCAAAAACAGCCTGATAATGCTCTAAGGTAAAGGATTCAAAATGATTCATGGAGCCGCCGCTATTAAACGAATAAAAGATTAAATAGAAGATCGGTGCATACAGGACGATAAAAACAATGATTAAATAAACTTTAGCTGATGCAGATAGTTTGTTCATCATACACGACCTCCTTTATCTTTTTGTCCCGTAATTAGCATAATCACAACCATAAATAATATTAAAAACACAGCAATTGTCGAGCCCATACCCCAATTTTGTGTCACAAGAAATTGCTGCTCAATCGCTGTTCCAAGTGTGATAACACGGTTTCCAGCAATTAAACGCGTAATCATAAAGAGCGATAACGCTGGAATAAAGACAACTTGAATACCTGCTTTCACGCCATCCATTGTTAACGGTAAAATAACGCGTCGGAAGGTTGTAAAGGCAGATGCTCCTAAATCACGTGCTGCATAAATAAGGGTTGGGTTTAAACGATCTAAAGCATTGAAAATCGGTAAAATCATAAAAGGAATAAAGATATAGACAGATACAAAGATAAAGCTAATATCTGTGAATAGCATTTGCTTTGGATCAAAGCCAAATACTTCAATAAACGCATTAATCGGTCCATATAGACCAAAAATCCCAATAAAGGCATATGTTTTTAACAATAAATTAATCCATGAAGGAATAATAATAAGCAGAAGCCAAAGCTGCTTATGCTTTGTTTTCGTTAAAAAATAAGCTGTTGGGTATGAAATTAATAAAGTAAAGAATGTAATTAAAAATGCATACCAAAATGAGCTCAATGTCATCTTTAAGTAAACAGAAGTAAAAAATGCTTTATAGTTATCGAGCGTGAAGTTGCCATGTAAATCAAGTAGGGAATAATAAACAACAAGTGCAATCGGCGCGATAACGAAAAGGGCAATCCAGAGCACATATGGAAATAACGCTGATTTCGATGTCTTAGTTTGCATCTTCGTCGTCTCCATACGATTCTAAACGTTTATCAAATTCTTCCTCAGTTTCATTTAAACGCATGACATGAATCGCCTCAGGATCAAAGTCCAAGCCGATTTCTGTCCCTACTTCAGCTTTTTTTAATGAATGGACAAGCCACTCATTGCCGTCCTCATCATATGTCGATAGTTCATAATGCACGCCCCGGAATAATTGTGTATCCACTTTTACCACAAGTTTGCCTTTATCAATCGTTGTCATTTCTAAATCTTCTGGTCGAATAACGATATCTATTTTTTCATTTGGCTTCATCCCTTGGTCAACACATTCGAAAACTTTGCCAGCAAATTCAACCTTGAAATCCTCAATCATCACACCAGGCACAATATTGGATTCACCAATAAAGTCAGCCACGAAGCGGTTAATCGGTTCATCATAAATATCCACTGGTGTACCTGATTGCTGAATTTGTCCTTCACTTAACACAAAAATTTCGTCACTCATCGCAAGTGCTTCTTCTTGATCGTGTGTAACAAAGACAAATGTTTTGCCAAGGCGTTGCTGTAATTCACGCAGTTCATACTGCATTTCTGTACGTAGCTTTAAGTCTAATGCTGATAGTGGCTCATCCAGTAAAATCACTTCAGGGTCATTAACAATAGCGCGCGCAATTGCCACACGCTGGCGCTGACCACCAGACATTTCAGAGATTTCACGATTGTCATAGCCTGCTAAGTTGACAAATTTCAATGCCTCCGTCACACGTTCCTTTATATCGTGTTCAGGTAGCTTTTTAATGCGTAATCCAAATGCCACATTTTCAAAAACATTGAGATGTGGAAATAGCGCATAATCTTGAAAAACGGTATTTACCTGACGTTCATTTGCAGGCACAGTATTTATTTTTTTATCGTGGAAAAAGATATCACCTGTTGTTGGCTCTGTGAACCCTGCAATAATGCGTAAAATTGTTGTTTTTCCACATCCAGAAGGGCCAAGGAGTGTATAAAATTTGCCTTTTTCCAGCTCCAGATTGATATTTTTTAAGACAACAGTTCCGTCTTGATACGACTTTGAAACATTGTCAAAGCGGATAATTGTATTCGATGTCATTGGATACGCCTCCTTAAGCTATAAATATGAGTCCGTTGCAACAAGTAAAATTTTTGTTTCAGCAGCATGTGCATTAAAAATTTGATGATGGTCTGTCGCGTCAAAATAAAGGGCATTGCCTTCACTTGCGATATACTGTTCATTCCCTAAAACAAGTCGAATACGTCCTTTGACAACATAAATAAATGTTTCCGAAAGGGAAGGTTCAAATTGTTTGAATTCGCCTTCTGCGGCAAAGGTTAAGAAAATGGGCTCCATCTCTTTTTCATTCGATGTAGGAATAAGCCATTGAATTTTATATTTTTTGTCTTCATCTGTATAAATGGATTGGTCTTCCTCTGTATAAACGACCTTTTGTTCAGGTGAGTCGTCATCAAAGAAATCCTTGGGCCTTGACCCTAAAACTTCTAATATCGAAAATAAGGTTTCAATAGAAGGTGAGTTCAAATCGCGTTCTAATTGGGAAATGTAACCTTTACTTAAATCTGTGCGTTCTCCAAGCTCCTCTTGGGTAAGCCCCTTTTTTAAACGAAGCGCTTTAATTTTTGCTCCTATTTGCATTTGTTTCCTCCTAAAAGAAGTTTAGCAATCATAAACTTTTAGAATATGAAGTTTACTTTAACGAAACTTTTAGTTTACTAAAGCCATTACAATTATACATAACCATAAAAAATTTGCAATTATTTTTTTGTGAAAAAGTAAAGTACCTTGGAGAGAAAGGAAAAGCTTGTATAAGGCAGCATATTTTTGTCAAATATAGCTAATAAATAGATTATATCTACAGCCTTCATCATGGATTTGACGAATTTTTGTCAAACAATATATATCATGTAAAAAGATGAAGTTGACTTGTTTGAAAAAAGACGATTACTCTGCTATCGTAGAAGACGAGTTCGCTGGTGCGAATGGAATATATAAACTACATATTTATTCGGAGGGATTTATTATGGCAGAACGCATGGTAGGTAAACAAGCACCTGACTTTACAATGGAAGCAGTACTTGCTGACAAATCATTTGGTAAAGTATCATTAGAAGATATTAAAGCACAAGATAAATGGACAGTTCTTTTCTTCTATCCAATGGACTTCACATTTGTATGTCCAACGGAAATCACTGCAATGAGTGATCGTTACGACGAGTTCGAAGACCTAGATGCAGAAGTAATTGGTGTTTCTACAGACACAATTCATACGCACTTAGCATGGATTAACACAGACCGCACACAAAATGGTCTTGGTGAATTAAAGTATCCATTAGCTGCTGATACAAACCACCAAGTTTCAAAAGAATATGGTGTCTTAATTGAAGAAGAAGGTATCGCACTACGTGGTTTATTTATCATTAACCCAGAAGGTGAACTAAAATACCAAACAGTATTCGATAACAACATTGGCCGTGATGTGGATGAAACATTACGTGTACTTCAAGCACTACAAACTGGTGGTCTTTGCCCAGCAAACTGGCGTCCAGGTCAAGCAACTCTATAATCCACTAGACTTGCCGCATTATTTTGCACAAAAAAGAGTCCCCACGACATGCTTGTGGGGGCTTTTAACTGAATTGGATGCAATGATACCAGATTATTATGATTTTGGAGGAGGATTTTCATGAAACTTCGTGAACAAATGCCTGAACTTGCAGGTGCAACGACTTGGTTAAATGGTGAAGTCACAAAGGCGGATTTAGTAGGTAGCAAACCAACATTAATCCATTTTTGGTCAGTAAGCTGTCATTTATGTAAAGAAGCAATGCCAGATGTGAATAATTTCCGTGACCAATATAAAGATGAATTAAATGTGGTAGCAGTACATATGCCGCGTTCTGAGGCAGATACTGATTTAGATGCAATTAAAGCGGTAGCAGCAGAGCATGACATTACGCAACCAATTTTTGTAGATAGCGAAATGAAGCTAACAGATGCTTTTGAGAATCAATATGTACCTGCGTATTTTGTATTTGATAAGGATGGTCAGCTTCGTCATATGCAAGCGGGCGGTAGTGGCATGAAAATGCTAGAAAAACGTGTAAATCGTGTACTCGATGAAATGCGTAATGCAGAATAATGAGAAACGAAGTAGACGGGGATAAAAGTCCTCGTCTTTTTTGTCTGATGTTGACGATTAAGCTGTTGTTTTGACAATACATATGATAGAGAATACGCTACAATGGTGGTATAGTCGTTTCCGGAGGGATTTTTATGATGAAAAAAGAGTTTGCGGTCATCGGGCTTGGACGTTTTGGAGGCAGTATTGTTCGTGAATTAATGAGTCAGGGCGCACAGGTAATGGCGATTGACCATTCCTCAGAGCGTGTGGATGAATTTGCGTCAATTGCTACACAGGCTATTATTGCAGATTCAACGGATGAATCAGTACTGAATTCATTAGGTATCCGAAATTTTGAGCATGTGATTGTTGCCATTGGTGAAGATATTCAAGCAAGTATTTTAACAACCATTATTTTAAAAGAAATTGGTGTGGAGCAAATTACGGTTAAGGCACAAAATGATTACCATGAAAAAGTATTGCGAAAAATTGGTGCTGATTTTGTCGTCCATCCTGAGCGTGATATGGGCATTCGTATTGCCAACAATATGTTATCAAATACCGTGCTGGATTATTTAGAATTATCAGATGAACACTCGATTATGGAATTAAAGGCTAATGATGCAATTGCAGGCTATTCCATTATAGATTTAGATATTCGAGCAAAATATGGCATTAACATTGTAGGCATTAAGCGTGGCGCTGATATTATTGTATCTCCACAGGCAAGCGATAAAATTTTATTGGGCGATATTATGCTTGTGATTGGTGCAGATGTTGATATAAATCGCTTTGTGAAAAAGGCAATGAATGGATAATGCACAATGACTAAGCGAAGATGGAGACTTGTTATATTTGCGAGTATTTTGTTAATTGGTGTTTTTACGATGCAACATCGTGAAAAAAATAAGGAGGAGGCGATTTCCCTTATTTTAGATCATGCTAAAGAAATTGATGCAATTGAATTATGGCAGGGGGAGCAATCCTTATTTTTAGCTACTAAAGATGAAGCACAAGATTTTATGGAAAAGTATCCATTAAGTCATGTAAAAGACCTTTCGAAAAAAGAAAGAACAATTTTTGACGAACAGCCTGCCTATCATATTGTCTATAAAATAAAAGATAAACCGTTATATGAGGTGGATATTTTAAAGGTGGCGATTAGCTCTGAGCTTGATGAGGAATTGAAACAATTGGTCTTTCAAATGGGTGATGAGCAATATTTAATTTATTGGGCTAAAGAGAAAAAAGCGCTTGAACAATCCACAAATACCCAGCAGTTACTTGAACAGTACGGTAAATAATGGTGGTGATACAGTATTTGAACTGGTCGCTACTTTTTTCTTTTAGTTATACTTGATTTCAGATTTTGATGAATGTGGATATTCATCATACACATCCTAAATATTCAATAGCAGTAGGCAAACGTATATAATTAGATGTAACAATTTAAAAAATTAAGCGCTGAGAGAAAGTTAGAGGTTAATTAACTTTTTCTCAGCTTTTTTGTTTTGGCTTTAAAAGATGGCCGTGAAAAAACTCAAAAAAACTAATTGACAACTAAAATGATTAATATTATTATTTATATAAATTTACTTGGTATTAAAACTTTATATTTCGTAGCGATCGCTGACTAGAACACTAGAGGCCCTTAAGTAATGGTTACTTAAGGGCTTTTTGCTGTTGCTATGTGAAGAAGGAGGCTCAATCAGAAATGTGTTTTTGTAGTGAAATAAGAATCAAAACGATTGATAATTTTTTAACTAATTGGCTATTGGTATTGGTTTTTCACACAGTCATAAGGTGAAAAATAACGAATCTGTGTGAAAGGAAGGAGTCTTTCTTATCTGTTTTACTATATAAAACTACTTGATTATGAGCCAATTTACTATAGAGAAGCCAAGTAGAGCTTAGAGCAAGATAAAACGAGAGGGTATAGTCGTCAAATTGCTGAGGAGGGGGAGGTCCTCTAATATGTGAAAGGGAGGAGCAATAATGAGTAAAAATACGTTAGTTATTGAAAATTTAAACAAGGTTTTTGCTACACCAAATGAACAAGTCATTGCTTTAAAAAATGTAGAGTTAACTGTTGAGCAAGGAGAGTTTCTAACTGTTATTGGTCCGAGCGGATGTGGTAAAAGTACATTACTGAAAATTATTGCCGGGCTGGATGTTGACTATATAGGAAAAGTGGAGCTCGATGGTAAGGCTATTCATGGACCGAGTTTGCAAAAGGGGTTTATTTTTCAAGAGCCACGTCTCTTTCCCTGGCTAACGGTTGAAAAAAATATTGCGGGTGATCGATCATTAAAAGATCCAACGATTAAGCAACAGGTAGCAGAGCTTATTAAACTGGTAAAGCTTGAGGGCTTTGAAAAGGCCTATCCTCGTGAATTATCAGGAGGGATGGCACAGCGAGTATCCATTGCGCGAGCATTGCTACGAAATCCCGCTATTTTATTATTAGATGAACCATTTGGTGCATTAGATGCATTTACACGTTCACATATGCAGGAGGTACTGCTAAATATTTGGCAGACCAATAAAACAACAATGATTTTTGTTACGCATGATCTCGATGAAGCCGTATTTTTAGGCCAACGTGTGATTATTATGAACCCTAGGCCAGGTCATATTAAATCGATTTTACCAATTGATTTATCATTTCCACGCAAACGTTCTTCACTTGGGTTTCAGGAGATGCGACGAGCTGTGTTAAATGAATTTGAAAAAGTAGAGGAAGAAACATATACAATTGGGGCTGGTATCTAACTAATAGCTAGCTCTAAGAAAAAGGAGAACGAACGATGAAAAAATTTTCAAGTATTATATTATTGCTTGCACTTATTCTTACTATTGTAGCAGGCTGTGCTCAGGATAAAGCTCCAAATGCAGCGACAGAGGAAAAATCCTCTAAAGATTTAGTTATAAGGATTGGTGTTCAAGGTAGTGGTGGTTTATTTGGGAAAGCACGTGAAGATCAACTATTTGAGAAAGCATTTGAACAGTATGGGGCAAAAGTGGAGTGGGTGGAGTTTCAAAGTGGACCCCCAATGACCGAGGCGATCGCTGCTGATAAATTGGATTTTGCGGGTTTAGGCAATATGCCAGTAATTACGGCACAAGCTGCTAATATTCCATTTACTATTATTTCACAAGCGTTAGCAGGAAATAAAAATGTTGGGATTGTGGTGGACGCTGGAAGTACGATTCAATCATTAGAGGATTTAAAGGGCAAAAAAGTAGCGGTAGGTAAAGGTACAAATGCTTATGATTTCCTTTTACGTGCTTTAGCAAAGGAAAATATAAAGGTAGAGGATATTGAGCTTATCAATTTAAATCCTGATGAAGGTCAAGCTGCATTTGATTCTAAAGGTGTCGACGCATGGGCAGTATGGGAGCCCTATTTAACAATTAATACGCTATCACAAAAGGGACGAATTATTGCAGATGGTGAACTACTAGGATTATTATCACCTTCCTATAACATAGTGCGCACAAAATTTGCAGAAGAACATGAAGATCTCGTTGTCACGTATTTAAAAACGTTAAATAGTTTGTTGGAATGGGAACTAGCAAATGAAAAAGAAGCGGTAGAGCGTTATGCAACAGAGCGTAATTTACCAGTTGCTTTAATGGAAGCAACACGTCAGCGGGCATTGCCAATTAACATTCCAGTAACAGAAGCTATTATACAGGAGCATCAAAAAACAGCAGATTTTCAATATGAAATTGGTACAATTCGTCAAAAAATTGATGTGAAAGAGGTTTTTGATAATCACTATATTGAAAAGGCATTGCAATAGAAGGAGGAGATTGAATGGTATCTCTGACAAATAAGGAAGTACAGGCGAGGGCAAACAAACAATCTAATCGTTCTCGCCACGAGTATTGGAGAAAACTAGCATTGGGTTCATTATTACCTGTGTTATTAGTAATTGTTTGGGAAGTAGCAGGACGCCAAGGGCTATTAAATCCTTTACTATTGCCGACACCTTCCACTATTATTACTGAATTTATCTATTTATGGCAGCATGGACAATTACTTATGCATTTACAAATTTCCATATGGCGCGCATTAGCAGGGTTTTTAATTGGTGGAGGACTTGGTTTATTATTCGGTGTGTTAGTAGGCTTTTCTTATAAAACACAGCAGCTATTGGACCCAACTTTCCAGATGCTAAGAATGCTGCCACATTTAGCGGTAGCACCATTGTTTATTTTATGGTTTGGCTTCGATGAAACATCCAAGCTGCTATTAATTGCTAAAGGCTCGTTTTTCCCTCTTTATGTCAATATATTTCTAGGAATTCGTTCACTAGATGCAAAGCTTTTTGAGGTAGCTAAAGTACTACAATTTAAAAAGTGGGATTTATTAACCAAGTTAATTATTCCATCCGCTTTACCGCATATCTTTTTAGGCATTCGTTTGTCACTTGGTATTGCATGGGTTGGTTTAGTTGTTGCTGAAATGATGGGTTCCTCTGAGGGAATTGGTTTTTTAATTAATGATGCAAGGTCTATGTCCATTGTTGCAACAGTATTTGCGGGTATTATTATTTTTGCAATATTAGGAAAATTGACAGATGCCCTCGTATTATCGATTGAACGAAAAAGTTTACGCTGGCACAACAATTTTACAGGACGGTGATCAAATGACCCTTACATCTAAAAATATACCCCAGCCACAAACAAAAAAGAAGTTAGCTTTGTCTGTGATTTTATCACCATGGATTGTGCCATTGGCAATAGTAGGGCTTTGGCAAATTATCAGTAGCCTAAAGCTAGTAGCACCACATATTTTGCCAGCTCCAACAAAAATAGCAGCTACATTTTGGCTACTTCTTGCAAATGGTGAATTATTGAATCATTTAGTAGTGAGTGGTGAGCGTGTACTAGTAGGTTTTTTGTTAGGAGCTTCTGTAGGACTCGTGCTTGGTATTGTAACGGGCTTTAGTAAACTAATGCAAGAAATCGTTGATCCGTCCCTTCAAATGCTTAGAACGGTACCTTTATTAGCATTAATTCCATTGTTTATTTTATGGTTTGGTGTTGGTGAATTTGGCAAAGTGCTGATGATTGCACTAGGCGCATTTTTTCCCATCTATGTAAATGTGTTTTTAGGTATACGGTTAGTGAATATACAATTATATGAGGTAACGGGCTTATTACAGTATTCATTTAAAAAACGTTTAACCACACTAATTATTCCATCTGCTATGCCAAATATTTTGCTTGGTATTCGATTAGCATTAGGTGCGTCATGGCTTGTGTTAGTTGTGAGCGAGATGATGGGCACAAGTGCGGGGCTAGGTTATATGATTCAAGATGCTCGGGCTTATTCGCAAACAGATATTGTTTTTGTAGGGTTAGTGATGTTTGCCTTATTAGGTAAATTATCAGATTCATTGGTCTATACGATTGAACGGAAAGTTTTAAAATGGCAGGATACTTTTAAGGGATAAGAGGGATAAAATATGAAAAAAAGACAAGACAAGCTTCGATTAGGCGCATTTATCTATTATAGTGGTCATCATAGTGCTAGCTGGCGCCATCCGTCAGCAAATGGTAAAGATATTTTTTCCGTAGATTATTATATTAAAGCTGCTCAAATAGCTGAGCGAGGTAAATTCGATATGATGTTTCTGGCAGATTATCTTTATCTTTCAGGTGTGGAAACGACCACTGCGGGCATGCTTGATCCTGTAACATTACTGTCTGCTATTGCTACACGTACCTCTAAATTAGGTTTAACGGCTACGGGCTCTACAACGTATAATGAACCATTCCATCTAGCACGTCGCTATGCTACACTCGATCATATTAGCAAAGGTCGTGCAGCTTGGAATATTGTAACCTCTCAGCATGATATTGAGGCACAAAATTTTGGACGTCAGCAACATCCAGAGCACAGTTTACGTTATCAAATGGCAGAAGAATATGTAGATGTAACACGGGAGCTTTGGGATAGTTGGCGTGATGATGCTCTTGTAAATGATAAAGAAAATGGAATTTTTGCACAACCAGGTGCGGTACGTGAAATTCATTACAATGGGCAATGGTATAGCTCAAGGGGGCCATTAAATGTCCCTAGACCACCACAAGGCTACCCTGTATTAGTAGTAGCTGGCGCTTCTCAGGCTGGTATTAACTTTGCTGCAAAAACAGGAGAAGTTGTCTTTACGGCACAGCAGTCATTAGAAGGAGCTAAAGCCTTCTATCAAGCTGTTCATGAACAAGTGAAAAAAGAAGGACGTCATAAAGATAGCATTAAAATTATGCCAGGGATTTCCCCAGTGCTTGCACCTACTGAGGAGGAGGCATGGGTAAAATATGAGGAATTAAATTCACTAGTCTCGGAGGAAGATGCAGTGGCAGTTGTTTCTCATTTTTTAAATTATGATTTATCAACTTATCCTGCACATGGACCATTACCAGAGTTGCCAGACTTAGCTGGCGCGTCCAACGCAATGAAAAGCCGCATTCAGCTCTTTATCGATACAGCGCGTGCTGAAAATTTAACGATTGTGGAATTAGGCAGAAAAATGCATGGTGCACGTGGGCATCTGGAGTTTGTTGGTACACCAGAACAATTTGTGGATTTAGTGGAACAATGGTTTCATGAATATGCTTGTGATGGCTTTAATATTATGCCACCTATATTACCAGCAGATTTAGAGACTTTTGTGGAGTTAGCTATTCCAGTGTTGCAGGAACGTGGATTATTCCGTAAAGAATATGAGGGCACTACATTACGTGAGCATTTAGGCTTAGAGCGTCCAACACCCTCTCACTTTAAAAAAAGTAAAGTAGTTTAACTTTTTTATGGCTACGAGGTAGATGACACTATTAAATAAAGAAACACTAAGGGAAGGTATACGTCCGATTCAGTTCTAATCGGACGTAAGCCTGATGATATAAACTTGTGTAATGTTCAAGCGTAACCTATGTTTAATAATCCTCATCCGTTATAGCATACATTTTTACATTTTGATAATGACCCTTCACCAGCATACTTTTTCTTAAAAGCCCTTCAAATAGCATCCCTGATTTTTCCATTACCTTTTGAGAGCCGATGTTTTCTTTAAAGCATCGTGCTTGAATACGTACCAAGCCTAATTCCTGAAAGCCAAAGTCAATAAGCCTTTTTGTTGCTTCTGTTGTAATGCCCTTATTCCAGTAATCTTCAGAAAGCACATAGCCAATTTCTGCATAGTTATGGGTGTCATTAATAGTAACGAAGTCAATAGTCCCAATTAGTTGTCCTGCATATTCAATACCCCATAACAAATGGTTGCCCTGATGATAACCATCTACAATTAGTTCAATAAAAGCCTTTGTGTCCTCTAAGCTTTGATGTGCCTGCCACGTTACATAGCGTGCTACATTTTCACAAGAAGTATAAGCATACATGGCCTCTAAATCCTGTAAGGTGATAGGTCTTAATAGTAATCTCTTCGTTTTTAAAATAGGCACATAATCATTCATTCAACTTCCTCCTTTAACAATATATTATATAAAAAAAGTCGACCCTTTTATTAAATAGGTCGACTTTTATTACATTTATCTCGCATCGTCATCAGAGATAGGATAAAGAAACCTTCCTATGATGAAGTTTTATTTTATCGATAACGTTTAGCTGTGGCTGAAGAATCCTTTGTTTTGGACTTATTCTGTTCGTCTTTAACTTTTTCATTTAGCTCTTCTACAGGTATTGAATCGACTGTTTTCATATCCTCATGCTTGTCAAAAATGCTTTCTTTACCTGTATCCAATACGTCAGGGTTATTCGTATAACGAGTTTTTGATTGTTTTTTATCAGTCATCCACTATCACCTCTTATTAATAGATATTCACCATTTTCCTAGAGTTTAAACATTCTAGCATAGGAGGTAGTGAGGACTAATTGTTGATGGATTTGCCAGCGTTGATAAGTGCCTTGCTACCAAGCAAGAAGAACCCTTGGATGAAAAGTAATACCCCTGTTCCTATTAGTAACCATTCAATGGCAATGATATCAGCAATTGGACCAAAAATTAGCATTCCTAAGGGCATCATAGAGGTTGAAATCATACTAAGAATACCGAATACTCTTCCTAAATAATCGCCCTCTATTTTTTCTTGTAATAGCACCGTAGCAGGTGTGTTAAAGATAGGCATTGCTAAACCTGTAACACCCATAACCACAAGATAAATCCAAAAATTAGGGATGATTCCAAGGGCTAGTGTGCATAGCCCAAATAATAAAGCGGATAATGTCATCGTATGCACTTTATTTTTAAAACCGCCCCATGAAGCAATTCCAATGCCGCCGATTAGCATACCGACTGCAAAAGCCATTTCGATTGCTGTTAAACGCCATACATCATTGCCAAAGCTACGGGTCACTTGCAATGGTGTTAAAAAGGCTGCAGGTGCTGCGAGCAACATAAAAAAGGCAAAGAATAGAAACATCTGCTTTAAAAAAGCGTGTTCCTTAATGTAAATAATGCCTTGCTTCATATCGCTGAAATAGCTTGTTGTTTGAGCCTGTGCTGCTTTTGCATGGACAGGAATATGCAAAAACAGTAAAAAAATTGTAATGGCAATAGCTGCTGTTACCACATCAATAAAGAATATAGATTCAATTGAAGCCATCGACAACAATGCACCGCTTGCCATTGGTGCAAGAATCATAATAAAGGCTTGAATACTGCCATTGGCACCATTGACCTTCATTAAATGCTCCTCAGGTACAAATTGTGGTAAAATTGCCCCGACTGCGGGTGTTTGAATACCTGCACCTACTGCACGAATGGCTGATATTACAAATAGAAGCCATAGGGCATCGTAGCCCATTAAAAATAAAATCGCTAAAATAAGTGTGGAGAAGGCGATCATGCCATCAGCCAAAATAATTAGCCATTTGCGATTATAACGATCTGCCCACACACCAGCAATTGGAGCTAAAAAGAAGGTAGGGACAAAGCCACAAATAATGGCAACGGTCATCATGATGCCTGATTGTGTTGTTAATGTAATATGCCAAGTAATGGCATATTGCACAAGCGCAGAGCCAAAGAGGGAAATCGTTTGACTGCTTAAAAAAAGAATTGTATTACGTTTCCAATGTTCCAATATTGTCATTCCTTTCTAACAGTTATGCCTGTGTGGAAAGTTGGAAGACAACAAAAAAGAGGGGAATCGAAGTCCCCTCTTTTTCTGTATTCCTAAAACAGACAGACTAATCCCGTTTTCTTTGCACAGCAGGCAAAGAGTGTACATATTTAATTAGTAAGGTGAAATCGTAGTCTGATTGAAGCTGTCATCAGGAATACCTCCGTTCTCTATAATGTGTGTTGATTGTAGCATAAAGTTTGATAAGCCGTAAAGATTCAGCAGTGACTAAAAAATCAATTTGCTAAAATTGGATGGTAAAGTAGTTACGAAGCAAGAAAGTTTTTTATAGTTTTCAATTTCAGAATTATTTTGATAATTATCTCATATTTGAACAAGAGAGTATTTTGATAGGCTAGCAAGTATCTATCATTTATCGTATACTAAAATAGAAAAATGGTAGATGGAGGGATTATGAGAAAGAACAATAGCAAATGGAAACTTGTCACTTTAGTCGCGATGATTTTTGTTCTATGCCTGTCGACCATCCCTGGAAAGACAGTAATGGCAAGCACGACACAGCCGAAAAGGGAAATGCGTGCTGTCTGGATTTCAACGGTTCAGAATATTGATATGAAAGCAGGCATGACTCAGGAGCAATACATAGCTTGGGCACGCAAAACATTGGATCAATTAAAAGCCAGCAAATTGAATACTGTAATTTATCAAGTAAGACCAACAAATGATGCACTGTATGCGTCTGAGCTAGCACCATGGTCGTCCTACATAACAGGGAAAAAGCAAGGCACAAATCCCGGTTACGATCCTCTTGAAATTATGGTAGAGGAGGCACATAAACGAGGCATGGAGCTACATGCATGGATGAATCCATATCGTGTCACAATGCCTAACCAAAAACTAACAGACCTTGCTGCCGATAATGTGGCAAGAACGAATCCAAACTGGGTTGTCAAATATGGCAAGCAATATTATTTAAACCCTGGTTTACCAGAAGTGCAAAACTATTTAGTCGATACAGTAAAAGAGCTAGTAGCCAATTATGATATTGATGCAGTTCATATGGATGATTATTTTTATCCATATAAAATTGCCAATGAAGCCTTTCCAGATCAAGCAGCCTATAAAAAATATGGTACTTCCTTTAAAAAAGTAGATGATTGGCGACGAGATAATGTCAATCAGCTCGTAGAAAATCTCTACACAGCTATTAAAGACACTAAGCCGTATGTGCAATTTGGGATTTCACCATTTGGCGTATGGCGCAATAAATCGCTAGATCAAACAGGAAGTGATACGCGAGCAGGTGTTAATAATTACGATGATTTATATGCAGATGTTAGAACATGGATTCAAAATGGCACGGTTGATTACATCACACCACAAATTTATTGGTCAAGAACATTAGCTGTTGCCAAATACGGTACGTTACTGGATTGGTGGAGCCATGAAGTACAAGCCTATGCAGAGACGCATCCTGTTCAGTTGTATATTGGGCTTGCTGATTACAAGGTAGGTAATGACAGCGATGCAGCATGGAAAAATAAAATGGAGCTGCCTGAACAAATCATAGCGAATCGCTCAGAAAAGACAGCAGCTAGTGGGCAAATGCATTTCTCCCTAAGAAGTATACAAAACAATAAGCTAGGCTATGCCACAATTATTAATCAGCAGCTATATAATTATACAGCGCTGACACCAGATACATCTTGGAACGATGCTACAGCACCTGACAAGCCGACTTTTGTGCAAGTGATAAAAGAAAAGACTGGTCGCACAATTGAAATTATAGATGAAAATAAAATACAGCCACGTAAGTATGTGATTTATCGTTTTACAGGGAACAAAGAAGGTTCTTATGATGACCCTCGAAATATCGTAGATGTTGTTTATAATACGGATGGCATCACTACATTTGTGGATAAGACAGCTCTTGCTCAGCGCAGCTATACATATGGCATTTCGGCTGTATCTGCTACAGGCGTGGAAAGTAAGGAAGCTTTTGTGGTGCAAGCAGGCAAGTAATCAAAAGGTTCAAAATAGATACAGGAATGGCTGGAGGCTTTATGTGCCTATTGTATAGTAATAATAAAGTTATTGAATGAGCGAAGAGTCTTACTACATTCTATACGTAGTAAGGCTCTTTAAAGTTGTTTCAAATTACATTCATCTACTTTAAAAAAATGAATAATCAAGCTGTTTACTTCTTATTCAACTAACGCCCGCATGAGTTGAAGTATGGTTTTTTACCAATATATAAAGCTTTAAATACTCTATTTAATGAAAGGTAATAAATGAATGATAGTTAAATCTTTATTCATTACTACAGTTTGTCAATTACTTTTGTTAGCTTTTGAAGTGCAGATAAAAAATTTGTTAACTCTTCAGGTGATAAACTCGCATAATATTTTTCAGAAACCTGCTGCATAAATCTTTCCATTTCTTTTTTATAAAGTAATCCTTTTTCGCCTAATTCCACTGAAAATGTACGCTTATCTTCTGGAAGTTGCTTTCTATAAATATAACCTTCGATTTCAAGTTTTACTAACTGCTGGCTGATAGCACTCTTGGTAATATTCATTTTTTCTGCTAACGCTGTAGGTGTGGAGGATGGATGCCGAATAATTAATGTTAATAACGTATATTGCTGATTATTTAATTGGAAATTCGTGTAAGTTCTTTCTTTTGCTTCTAGTAACAGCCATAGTTCTTCCAGTGTTTGATTAATTTTCTCAGCTAGAGTTTCATTTTTCATCTTTTCTTCTCCAATTTTTGGGGTTTAACTTCCTTTTATATTTGGTTACCACTTCTTTCCCAACAAAAGCTACACCTATTAAAAAAAGAACTTCTCCCACTACTATACATACTGTAATAATAGTCGCCTTGATATGGAGGGGAAGTGGGGTAAATGGTATGATAGCAGCCAATCCCCATAATATAGGATAAAGGATAAGAAGCCCTATCCCAAGTTTAAAGAGGAATGGTTTCTTTTGCTTCTCCTTGTTAGAAACGATATCTTTTTCCAATTTTAAGCCTCTCTTCATTTAGTTAAGTTAACTAAATTATATGCCGAAGCCTGTTTGATTACAAGGCTTTAAAATGCATTTACTAAAAATCAACTTATTATATAAAAACTTGCCCTATATAATTGATTAAAAAACAGCCATTCAAGCAATAAAGCGAGAATGGCTGTTTATCATTTAATTTTCTTTTATATCTTTACGGTTTTTCTTTAACATTTTTGATAGCATTTCATAAACAATTGGTACAACAACTAAAGTTAATAGTGTTGAAGATAATAAACCACCAATTACAGTAATGGCTAAATCTTTTGAAATCAGACCACTACCACCAGTACCGAATGCCATTGGAAGCATCGCACCGATTGTTGCAATAGCTGTCATCAGAATTGGACGCAAACGAGTTGCTCCTGCCTCTAGGATTGCTTCACGCATGTTAAGTCCGTCATGTTCCATATGAATAATACGATCAACTAATACAATGGCATTTGTGACAACAATACCAATTAACATTAATAGACCCATCATAACCGATACAGATATTGTTTGGCCTGTTACAAATAAACCAACAAATGCACCGATTACAGCGAATGGTAGTGAGAAGAGGATAGCGAATGGTGCTAAACCTTCACCAAATGTCACAACTAAAATAAAGTAGACAATCGCAATGGCCGCTAGCATAGCAACACCTAGTTTAGTAAATGTTTCTTGCATATCAGCAGCTACACCTGCCACGCCTGTTGTTACGCCTTTTGGTAAATCTAATTTATCAATTTTTTTATCAGCAGCAGATGTTGCTTTTGAAATATCATCTCCGATAATAGTGCCAGACACAGTTGCAAAGTACTCACCTTTTGAACGAGCTAATGAGTTAAGTGTTGTACCTTCCTCAACATCTACTAATTCGCCAATTGTCATGGTTGTACCTAATGCTGTTGGCACTTCAGTTGCTAACACATCATCAAGCGAAGTAGCTGCTGCTTTAGCATCACGTTGAACAATAACCTCGATATCTTTACCATCATTTTTCACAGTTGTTAAAACTTCTTTTGTTGCATGGGTATTTAAAGCCATAACAATTTGAGCTGTTGTTAAACCGTATTGTAGAACATTTTTTTGTTCGACTTTTAATACATGCTCCACGTATGGGTCTTCATTGTCAGATTTAATATCTTCTAAGCCATCAACTTCTTTTAATGCACCTTCTACTTGATTAACAGCATCGCGTAGCTTATCTAAATCGTCGCTGTATAATGTATAGCTGACTTCATTAGAAGACATACCACCCATTGATGAGAAGTCTTGAGATTTCCATTCTCCTGATTGCTCGATATTAAATACATAGTCTTCCACCTCTTCGCGAGCTTTAGGGAAGTCTTCCATATCAGGATCAAAGATTAGGTACATTAATGCACCACCAGCACCGCCGCCCATCATCATTGCCGATGGATCGACATTATTGGCATCTGTTATAGAAACTTGTAAAATATCCACATCTTTGCGTTTCATTAATTCTTTTTCAACCTTTTCAACATTCGCTGCCGTTTCATCTGTTAGCTCGCCTGTTGCAGGTGTATACGTTAAGTACATTACCTTTTCTTCCTGTGAGCCCATAAAGCTAAAGCCGATTAATGGCGTTAAGGCAATAGACCCCACAAGTAATAGAACCGCAATAACGGATGTAATAATTTTGTGATTTAAAGATTTTTCTAAAACGCCTCTATACCAAGTAGCCAGCTTGCCTACCTCTTTATGTTGGCTTTCTTGCTTCTCACCGTATAGCTTTTTACGGAATAAGAAGTGAGAGAGGGCAGGTACGATTGTGATGGCTACGATTAATGATGCACCTAGCGCAAATGTCATTGTTAACGCAAATGGCATAAATAATTCACCAACCATACCACCTACGAAAATAAGCGGAGCAAATACGGCTACTGTTACTAATGTAGACGAAAGAATTGGTTTGAACATTTCAATCGTTGCTTCACGAATAAGCGCACGACCTGTTAATTTTTCTTGCTTTAAATGGATACGACGATAAATATTTTCCACAACAACAATGGAGTCATCAATAACACGGCCAATAGCGACAGTGATCGCACCAAGCGTCATAATATTTAATGTGATATCCATCCAGTTCAATAGCAGTAATGCCATAAACACAGAAACTGGGATAGAGATAATTGAAATAATCGTTGATTTGAAATCACGTAAGAATAATAAAATGATCAATACGGCAATTGCGCCACCAAACACTGCTTTTTCAATCATTGTGAATACAGAGTCTTCGATTGGAGCACCTTGGTCAAGAGAGATATCTACCTTTAAGCCGTCTAAACGTTTTTCTTCATCTTTCATCAGGTCTTTTACTGCATTAACCACGGTTACCGTATTTGCATCTTGACCTTTCACGATTTGAATGGCAATAGCATCCTTACCATTTGTACGTGATACAGATTGTACCTTCCCTTCTACTTCAATTGTTGCAATATCACCAAGACGAACAAATGGTGAAGGATTCGTAGCTGAAGGGGTAACTGGAATTAATAAATCTTTTAACTCATCAACAGATTGTACTTTACCATCTACTGAAACAGCCTGCTCACCAACAGTAAATTGATATAAACCAAGTGACAGTGACATATCACTTGCCTGAATCATTTGTTTAACAGTATCCTCCGTTAAACCGAGGGCAGCCATTTTTTCTTCATCATATTTAAATGATACTTGTTCAATATGCTGACCAGTAATTGTAGCAGAGGCAACACCATCAATTTTTTCAATCTTTGGTAATAAAATATCCTCTACTGTGGAAGTTAGATCCACAATATCTTCTGTAGAACTACTTACAGATAGAGCGACGACTGGCATCATGTTCATGCTGATTGCCATAATCGTTGGCTCTTGTGCTCCTTCAGGTAATGTTAGATTATCTAAGGCTGCTTCTAACTGACGCTTTTTCTCATCCATATCAATTCCATAGTCGTATTCAACTTGAACTTGTGCTACGTTTGAGGAGGATGTTGAATAAACTGCCTTGACATCTTCTAAGCTTTCTATAGTCTTTTCAAATGGAATGGAAAGCTCATCCATTACCTGTTCAGGTGTTGCACCAGGATATACACCCATAACGATTAAATAGGGAATCGAAATATCAGGGATCGATTCCATTTTCATTCTTGTACCCGAGTAAATACCAGAGGCAGTAATAATAATGGTTAATAACCATACTGCCAATTTGTTTTTCAATACGAAATTCACTAAACCTTTCACTTTCACACCTACCCTTAATTGACTATCTAAACTCAATTATTTATACTAATGACTAATCGGTCATTTGTCAACGAAATGCATTAGGAGAGAATTAAAAATATGTTAAAAAAGCAATTAATTATGGAGAAAGCCTCAGAACTCTTTTCTGAGCAAGGATTTGAAGCTACTTCTGTCCAGCAAATTACAGAACGTTGTGGGATCTCAAAGGGTGCGTTTTATTTGTCCTTCAAAACAAAAGATGAGCTTATGATGTCGATAGTGGACTACTACTTACAACAATTTATCATAGATATTGACCAAGTAGTCAAATGTGCGTCTAACAAAGAAACAATATTGGTTGAATTTTATAAAAGTATTTTTCAGGCATTTAAGGAACATTCTGCATCAGCACGTGTATTTCTGAATGAAAAGGCCTTTATCGTAAAAAAAGAGCTATTTGATAAAATAACAGCCTATGAAGCAGAGATGTCGACATCAATTATTTACATGCTTGAACAGCTTTATGGGGATGAGCTTCAAGACACAAAATATGATGTGATGTACTGCATCAAAGGATTTATGAAGAGCTATGCTGAGCTTTTTATTTTTTCAGATATGCCTCTGGATTTAGAGCAATTAGCCAAATCTTTAGCAGAAAAGACAGATATTATTGCACGTTATACGACAATTCCTTTTATTACAGAAGGTTTTGTGTCATTGATTGCGAAACCCTATGAGCAGGAAATCACAAAGGATGCTTTGCTGCAATTAATGGAGCAAAGCACAGACCTTACAGAGGATTCTATTGAAAGAGAATCCCTTGAGCTATTAAAGCAACAAGTAGAAAATCCGACTTATGGTAAAGCCATTATTAAAGGTTTAATTGAAAATCTACGTGCAGACCCAGCCTATAACTGGATTGCTTATGTAAGTGCAAAATACTTCCATATTTGAGTAGCAGAATCGAATTGTTCACCCTGTATTAGTGAACAATTCGATTTTTTAGTATGGCATAGAATGAAGAGCCTCAGATGCATTCGGAAAAGGCTCTTGAATCCAGAGTAATCGTTCGAGAAAATCTTTGACTTCAACTGGCAAATTTAATTCATGCTGCCAGGCTTTTTCTTTTTGGCTGCTTGGTTCATAGTTGGAATAAAGTAAAAACAATAAAAAATGACCAACAAAGTAAAGATCACTAATGTGGTTTTGTGCTTGTTTAGGATTGTCAATCGTCGTAAGATCAATATTTCTTTTGAAAGTGGTAGCAAGACCAAAATCAATAATATGCAATTGCTTATTGACTAGTAAAATATTAGGAATACGTAAATCTCGATGTACAATACCATGATTGTGTATAGCAATAATTTGTGTTAAAAGCTGTTTGGTAATAGCGAGTGACTGTGTCCTAGTAAACTTTGTGCCATTTTGAAAAATAAGCTGTTCGAAGGTTTGCCCATTGATATAGTCCATGATAAAAAAGGGCAGACCTTGAATCGTTCCTGTCATATGAATAGACGGAACGTAGGGCAGTGATAATTGCTGCAATATATCACTTTCCTGCTTAAATTTAGCAATCGTTTTCTGATGGCGACGATGTTTAGGGCGCAAGCATTTTAACACAAATTGTTGTTGAGAAGAGCTTGCTTCAATTAGATAAGCACGACCATATGAGCCGTAGCCAAGGAATGCTTTAAATGTAAAATCTGAATGCTCTACTATAAAACGTTGGACTGTTTGATCAAAGTTTTTTTCGAATAAATGTTTCCACCACATTAGCTACTAAAGAAACTTCTCGAGCTGAAAAAGCTACGTGAACTTTTACGTGACTTACGTTTATAGTGCTTATGCCCATAATAATTATGCCGTTGGGAATAGCTGCGACGGCTGCTCGATGAAGAATAACGACGTTTGGATTTCACGTTGAGTAGAGAATGAAGAATTTTATCCAGCATAAAAACGCTCCTTTTGATGTTGATAGTACTATATACGCAAAACTAAAAAAGAGGTTTCAAAAATAAACAAGTTGTATTCAATTTTGTTTAATTTAGTCTTGGATGTTTTATTACTTTTTGGCGAACGACAATAAAAAATGTTTGTAAAAGTAGATAGGAGGAAATGAATGCTTGCAAAATCAGTT
This sequence comes from Lysinibacillus sp. FSL H8-0500, assembly GCF_038051955.1. Lineage (NCBI taxonomy): Bacteria > Bacillati > Bacillota > Bacilli > Caryophanales > Bacillaceae > Lysinibacillus > Lysinibacillus sp. FSL H8-0500. Next base: position 1,052,863 of record NZ_CP150292.1, read on the forward strand.
TTATCAGAGGACGGATAAAAAACAATTCGTAACAAATCGATTGAGCTTTGTGAAGACTTTTGTTCTGCTAAAACATAGGAAAAATGCTGGGTATGATTGTTTAATAACGGGGAGATTCCTGTTTACAAATCACACACTGTAATTACTTATTTAGAGGGAGTAGATGATTATCAAAGTAACGACACATTTAAAAAAGTAAATAAGAAGTTAGGCGACCAACACCAATAAAGAAAGACTTCAACATGCTTCCAGATTCACTGCCATCGCTGGTGTAATGTTTGTTGTAGTAAGTGTGATTACTTCATTGAAGTGGGGTGCTGTGGGAAGTATCGATATTTTACAGAAAAAAGAGAGCAACTACTTTAGATACATCATAATAAGATGCTTGTGATAAGAATAAAGCGAGCATTTTAAAATAGCAGGACTACTTTTGTTAACAATAGAAAAATGCTAAAGCGCTGTTAAGTCAACGCTTTAGCATTTTTTATGAAGGAGGAAAGAGTTTCATCATTGAAAAATAAGATTCAATCTTATTTAGTGGTAACTAATCACTTTGTCATAAAATAGTGCGATTATTTTCAGAAAGTTCTTTAAAAATATTTATTTGATATGTTATATATGCTATCATTTGTTCATTATTTCAATCGTTTTTAAAATGATTTAGATATTTCGTGTTAGTTTATATTACATAAAAAGGAGTGATTAATATGAATTTATTTAGATGGACATCAATAAAAGAAAAAATACATTTATGGTGGAATTATCAGTTGAATAAAAAAACGCTAAATATGAAAGAGGAGGTGTTTGTAAGTATTGCGAAAACAAGAGTAGATTTACTGACTAACTGGGCAAATGATCGATGGCTCTCACTCGAAAATAGAGCACAGGTAATTATTCAAACCCCACCGTCCTTGCTTAACTCTTTTTTACAGGAATCAAAAGAAAAAAGTACATATTTTACAGAACTATTTTTAGTGAATGAGGAATTTATTGTATTCGCATCCAGTTACATAGATCATATTGGTCAACAATATGATGTTTTACACAAGCAAATGTTAACAAAGGCAATTCATCAGGTAATAACAACTAAGCAGCCCTTATTATATGGACCATTTATTGACCCTCTAACCGAGAAAATCGGTGCTAGATCCTCTCGCTTTCATGATGCAGTGACCTTATTATTTTTACAACCAGTTTTAGATCATGAACAACTTCATAGCGTATTAGTTGCACGTGTACCTAATGATGTTTTAGGCGATTTGATACAACGTGAGGCTGGTCATATCTATCCATTATCAGGTGATAACTATTTGTTTATGGCTTCCTCAAAGTTTGATGCTTCTATATCTGCTGGCGTAGCACTTTCGCGTAGTCGATTTGAGGACGGCACCTTTGCCCCTGGTGCTAACTTAAAGTCGGGTATTGAGACGAAACATGGACATAAGGTTGAGGTAAGCAATCATACAGAGCTTGAATTATTGTTTATAAATCCTGCCACTAAAAAGCTACATGCAGGAATCACTAGTACAATCCAACATGGCCAACATATAAATGTTCATTTTCCGGGCTATATTGATTATCGACATGTACCAGTTGTAGGTAGTGGAAGAATTTTTCGATTGCCGCATTCTCCAGATGAATGGGGCATTATGTGTGAAGCAGATTTACAAGAAGTATATCATGAACGATCGATTGGCTTTCAATTAGCAAGTAGCTTTTTAGCCTTTATATTAATGAACATTATCCTTTTTCAATTATTATTGTGGTTGCAGTTACCAAGTAGTCTAATATTTTGTATGCATATTGTCTATGGTGCTATAGGGGCTTGGTATTTTGTCAAAAAGCGTTTAGCACCCATAACAACCAAGCTGGAGAATATGACAAAAATGGTACAAAAGATTGCTGAGGGTGCTGGTGATTTAACGATTCGTACACCAGAAAGCATGCTGACCCGTGATGAAGTTGGTGATATGGCTCGGGCTTTAAATAACTTTGTTGATAGTCAGGGAGGGTTATTAGCAAAAGTGCAAAGCTCTTCAAGTGATGTTGAGATCACTAATCAAGAATTACAAAATCGCACAATGTATGTAGAAACAGATTCACTGATTGTTAAAAAACACATGCAAGAAATGGACACTGCCATTCAAGATCAGCTATACAATGTTCAACAAGCAATGGGACATATTGAAGAAATTCAGGAAAAAATAGACACTATAGAAGTAGGGGCAGAGAAGCAATTAAAATTAGCTCAACAGCAGGTAGCGGATATTAATAAGGAAATGACAAAAGTTGTCGATAAAGTACAAGCTACATCTCAACTTACTGTTACATTTCAACAGGCAGCTGATAGTATTAGTGGTGTTGTCTTATCGATTCAGGCCATTGCTGAACAAACAAATTTGTTAGCGCTAAATGCTTCTATCGAGGCAGCAAGGGCTGGTGAGCATGGGGCAGGCTTTGCAGTGGTAGCAGAGGAAATACGCAAGCTATCCATGCAAACCAAAAATGCCACAGAAGCCATTCATAGTACATTGCGACTTATTGAAAATAGTTCAACTGCTATCCAACAATCTATTAAAGCCAGTAGTGTTGAGGTGGAGCAAGGTGCAAACTTTATAAGTGGTGTACATGCTATGCTGATGGAGCTATCGTCTACTACAACCAAAAATCACGAAATAGAAGAAATGAAAAATATAATCCACTCTATCGCAACGAGTAGTGAAAAAAATGTGGATATTGTTGCTCAAGTATCACAAGCAGCTGAAAATATGATGAATCAAATAAAACAAGCTCGCTTTGATTCTGAACGTGCGTCCTTTGTGATTGGCAGATTGGCTCATGCAGTATCAAAATTTAAAGTCAAATCAGAGGAAAATAACCTATAAAATAAGAGAAGCTATCTGAGCAATGATGTCAACATAACTGTTCAGATAGCTTCTCTGTTAGAATATTAAATCTCCATAATAATCGGTAAGATCATTGGTCGACGTTTTGTTTTTTCAAATAAATATGGACCTAAAACATCTGTAATTTCATTTTTTAGTTCTGTCCATTGAGGTGTTTTGTTTTGGATTGTTTCATTTAGGTGACGATTAAGCATTTTTTGTGCTTCATTAATCATTGTACCTGATTCACGCATATAGACAAAGCCACGTGAAATAATATCAGGACCTGAGACAATTTTTTGATGTTCCATATCAACACTTACAACAACAATAACTAAGCCTTCCTCAGAAAGTATGCGACGATCACGCAACACGATATTGCCGATATCGCCAATACCATTCCCATCAATGTAAATATCACCAGATGGAATACGGCCAGCTACATGCGCTTCATTGGCACTCAATGCCAGTACATCACCATTTTCCATAACAAATGTATTGTTAATTGGTACATCGCAATCTTCTGCTAGATGTGTATGCATTTTTAACATACGGAATTCACCATGGATAGGCATAAAGAATTTAGGCTTCATTAAACGAAGCATTAATTTTTGTTCTTCTTGTGAGCCATGTCCAGATGTATGAATATTGTTTAATGCACCATGGATTACTTCTGCACCAGCACGGAACAATAAATTAATAATTTTATTGACGCTCACCGTATTGCCTGGAACGGGCGATGACGAAAAGACAACTGTATCGCCAGGCTGTATTTGAATTTGACGATGTGTACCATTGGCAATACGTGATAGGGCAGCCATTGGTTCACCTTGAGAGCCTGTACATAAAATCATGACTTCGTTTGCAGGAAGGCGATTAATGCTTTGGGCATCAATAAATGTATCCTTCGGAGCATTAATATAGCCGAGCTCGCGGCCAATGGTAATGGCATTATCCATGGAACGTCCGAAGACAGCGATTTTTCTGCCGTATTTTATAGCAGCATCTGTTGCTTGCTGTAAACGATGAATGTTTGACGCAAATGTTGCAAAAATAATACGGCTATCCACCTTACGGAAAATTTCATCAATACTCTTGCCGACCGTACGCTCTGACATAGTGAAATTAGGCTTTTCAGCATTTGTACTATCTGATAGTAAGCAAAGTACGCCATCTCGTCCAATTTCAGCCATCTTTGTTAGGTTGGCTGGTTCGCCCACTGGTGTAAAGTCAAATTTAAAGTCACCTGTGTGAACGATATTACCAGGAGGTGTTTTGACCACAATTCCATATGCATCAGGAATACTATGTGTTGTTCTAAAGAAGCTAACCGATGTTTTTCTAAACTTAATGACATCCTCTTCTTTAATTTCAATAAGCTTTGTTGTACGTAATAGGCCATGCTCTTCTAATTTATTACGTAGTAAGCCAAGTGCAAGCTTACCACCATAGACAGGGATATTTACCTGACGTAAAAGATAGGGAATACCACCGATATGATCCTCGTGTCCATGTGTAATAAACAGTCCTTTGATTTTATCGACGTTGCGTACTAAATACGTATAATCTGGAATAACGTAGTCGATGCCGAGTAAATCATCTTCTGGAAATTTTATGCCAGCGTCAATTAAAATGATTTCATCTTGAAATTGAACGCCGTAAGTGTTTTTGCCGATTTCGCCCAGTCCGCCGAGTGCGAAAACAGCTGCTTGGTCATTTTTAACAAACTTCATGTTTGTTAAATTTCCTCCAAGACGAAGTTCGCACTTGCTTGCTCGTACTCTAAATAGTTACCTTCAAGCAGTTGAACGAACTCGATGTTGTAGTTACGGTCTTTTAGCTTTTGACGTACTTCGCGTTCTGAAGCAGCTTCAAGGTATAGACTTTTAGTATTTTCGCGAACTGGAATTTCATTTGCATTTTCTTGATAATAAACTTTGTAAATCATAGTTTGCTCTCCTTTAATTGCGTACAATTTTCTTGCACCATTGACTACTACCACACACGTGCTACAAGAAAACAATGAATTTCTTTAACAGAAGAAATATACATTTGTAATACTTGTATCTCAATGCTTCAACTGTGCACTATGTTTTAAAACTAGATAGGAAGCAGTGAGACAGTGGTTGTGTATAGCCAAATAAATGCATTTCCTTTATATTATCATGCAGTTCCTCTAAAATAAAGAAAAGCCCTTCAATATTTGAAGGGCAAATGTTAGGCAATTGACTTTTTTCCGAGTATGCCGCGAAGTTGCTTCAACAGTTTCCGTTTTAGTTTCTTCATCATGGCACATCACTCCTTAGGATCATTATAATAGAATTTGCACTCTATGTAAAGTCATTTACCTTGAATGAATAATATTTATAGAGAGGGATAGTAAAATGAGTAAAATTTTATTTTTTGATGTAGATGGTACACTTTATAATAGTGAAAAAAAACTACCTGCATCTGCAAAAGAAGCTCTTCTGGAAGCTCGTCACAGGGGCTATGAACTCGCAATTGCTACAGGACGTGCACCATTTATGATTGAGCCCTTATTAGAAGAGTTGGCTATAGATACGTATGTTACCTTCAATGGACAGTATGTTGTCTATAAAGGTGAGGTTGTCTATACAAGTGGTATTGAAAAAGAGGAGTTGACTAAAATCATTGCCTTTGGTGAGGCACGTAATGAGCCTGTAGTATTTTTAGATGATAAACGTATGATTGCGTCTATTGGCGACCATAATATGGTAGCGGAAAGCTTAAATACACTTAAATATCCGTATCCAGTATTAGACTCATCTTATTATATGCATAATGCTGTCTATCAAACACTGATCTTTATGGAAGAAAAAGATGAGCCCTTATATTGCGACGCGTTCCCAAATGTCCAATTTGTGCGCTGGCATCGTTATTCTTGTGATATATTGCCAAAGGGCGGCTCAAAGGCACTTGGTATTGAAAAGGTTCTTGAGAGAATGGGTGTTACATTTCAGGAGGCTACAGCTTTTGGAGATGGTATCAATGATATTGAGATGCTGCAAGCGGTTGGTACAAGTGTTGCGATGGGAAATGGACATGAGCGTGTAAAGGAAGTTGCGCATCATATTGCCGATCATGTGGATCAGGACGGACTCGCCAAAATAATGCGTAAGCTAGCTATTATATAAATGAAACTTCAGTTAGTAGGAGTCTTAACTGCTGGATAAAAATTAAAGAAGCAACTAGTAGCAGTTTACCAGAGGACTGACCCCAGCACAGGTGAGCAATAAAGAGCGACCTTATCCCTATATGATTTTTAAAAATATGGAGGCATTAGGATCGATATCAACAAAGCAAGTTGTCAAAATTGGTGATACAACCTCAGATATAAAGGAAGCCTTAAATGCAGGTGTCTGGGCAGTGGGCGTGATTATTGGTAGCTCTGAGATGGGACTTTCTGAAGAAGAATTTCATGCCTTGACTTCAGAGGAACAGCATCAGGTCATTGAAAAAACAAAACGTATATTTGAGGAAACGAGCGCTCATTATACGATTGAAACGATGCAAGAGCTATCAGCATTGATTGATGTTATTAATGCAAACTGATGGATAGTGTTAATAAAGTAGCGGATAGAATATTTAAAGTGATGGATAGCCTCAAAAGAAGTGGATAGAATACCTGAACTGGTGGATAGCCCTAATAAAGCAGAGGATAGAGCGCCTAAAGTGATGGATAGTCTTACAAAAGTCACGGATAGCTAAAACACCAGCAACCTTGGCAGAAGTAAAATTATAAACTGCCAAGGTTGCTGTATTTAGTCACGCTCATAAGGGATGGAATTTGGAATTTCTGCAAATGGGTTTTTTTCATTGATACGGTCGTAAAACATAATACCGTTCAAATGATCTAACTCATGTTGAAAGGCGATGGCAGGTAATCCTTTCAGGCGCATTTTTTTCTCTTCACCATCAATTGTTTTAAATTTTACTGTAATGCGAGCATAACGTGGTACATATCCAGGAACATTACGATCAACAGAAAGGCAGCCTTCTCCTGCTGACAAATATGTACTTTCAACGGAGTGGCTTACAATTTTGGGGTTGATAGCGACAAAGCTTAATTGTTCACCGTTTTCATCTGGTAAATGCAGAGCAAACATACGTTGTAAGCTATTGACCTGATTAGCCGCTAAGCCAATGCCACTACGCAGATTATATTCCTCCGCTATTTCAGGATCTTGGCTGTTGATTAAATATTGAAGCATATCTTCTGCAAGCTGTCTTGTTTCATCTGTCAGAGGGAATTTAACCTCTTCCGTTTTGATGCGTAAAGTCGGATGACCTTCGCGGACAATATCATCCATTAAAATCATAATAATCTTCCTTTCAACTTTGTAGTGCCTTACATATAAGTATACATCACGTCTGAAAACAATCACATGAAAAAAGAACTTATTTGAATATACTCAAAATGTTTTTCTAATGCTATTAGATTTTCAAGAATAGGGTATTCTACTAGTGGAATAGCCATAGGTAAACGTAAGAATTATAAGGTTTAAATAAGTTGTTATAATACAGATTTAAGATATTATTAGTACAGTATAGGACAGTGGAGTTGAAGTGCTATTTTAGAGAAAATCTTTGTTTATAGCCATAATATATGATTGACCGACAGTATTTTATTCAGTATACTGGGTGTCAAGAATAAGTTGTACTAGTTAAAAAGGTGATTTATTTTAATACAGCTGAAAGGGAGATGTGACAAATGAGCAAGAAAAACAATAATATTTTTGATGCTAAACAAACGCTAACTGAAATCGAAGATAAGTTTGAAATGTTTCAAATTTTGAATGAAGAAGGCGAAATTATAAATAAAGAGGCAGATCCGAAATTATCAGATGAGGAACTTGTTGAGTTAATGACGCGTATGGTTTATACACGTATTTTAGATCAACGCTCAATCTCACTAAACCGTCAAGGTCGTTTAGGCTTCTATGCCCCTACAGCAGGTCAGGAAGCATCTCAGCTTGCCTCACACTTTGCATTAGAGCAAGAAGATTGGATTTTACCAGGTTACCGTGATGTACCGCAAATCGTATGGCATGGCTTACCTCTTGAAAAAGCATTTTTATTCTCACGTGGTCACTTCATGGGGAATCAGGTTCCTGAAGGTGTAAACGTTTTAGCTCCACAAATTATTATCGGTGCACAATATATTCAAGCTGCTGGGGTAGCACTTGGTATTAAAAAACGTGGGAAAAAAGCTGTTGCAGTAACTTATACAGGTGACGGTGGTTCTTCTCAGGGAGACTTTTATGAAGGCATTAACTTTGCAGGTGCATTTAAATCTCCAGCGATTTTCATCGTACAAAATAACCAGTATGCAATTTCAACACCTCGTGAATTACAAACAGCTGCGAAAACGATTGCACAAAAAGGTGTAGCAGCAGGCTTACCAAGTATTTTAGTAGATGGAATGGATGCGCTTGCAGTTTATGTGGCAACTCGCGATGCTCGTGAGCGCGCGGTGAATGGTGAAGGTCCAACATTAATTGAAACAATGTGTTACCGTTATGGTCCTCATACAATGGCTGGGGATGACCCAACTCGTTACCGTACTTCTGATACAGATAATGAATGGGCTCAAAAAGATCCTCTAGTTCGCTTCCGTAAATACCTAGAAGCAAAAGGTTTATGGGATGAGAAGAAAGAAGAGACGGTAATTGAGCGAGCAAAAGAAGAAATTAAAGAAGCAATCAAAAAAGCAGATGCTGCTCCCAAACAAAAAGTAACAGAGTTAATGGAAAACATGTATAAAGGCGAAATGCCATCAAATCTAAAAGAACAGTATGAAATCTATAAAGAGAAGGAGTCGAAATAACCTATGGCACAAATGACGATGATTCAAGCAATTACAGATGCACTTCGCACAGAATTAAAGAATGATGAAAACGTTCTTGTATTCGGGGAAGATGTAGGTGTCAACGGTGGGGTATTCCGCGCGACAGAAGGCCTACAAAAAGAATTTGGGGTTGACCGCGTATTTGATACACCATTAGCAGAATCAGGTATTGGTGGCTTAGCAGTTGGCCTTTCTCTTCAAGGATTCCGTCCAGTTCCTGAAATTCAATTCTTCGGTTTCGTTTATGAAGTAATGGATTCAATCAGTGGCCAGCTAGCACGTATGAGCTACCGTAGTGGTGGTGTATACAATGCTCCAGTAACAATCCGTTCACCATTTGGTGGTGGTGTGCATACACCTGAAATGCACTCAGATAGCTTAGAAAGCTTAATGACAGCACAACCAGGATTGACAGTTGTTGTTCCATCAACACCATATGATGCAAAAGGTTTACTTATTTCTTCTATTCGTAATGACAACCCAGTTATTTTCTTAGAGCATTTAAAACTATACCGTTCATTCCGTGAAGAAGTGCCTGAGGAAGCATACGAAATTCCGCTAGGAAAAGCGGATGTAAAACGTGAAGGTACTGATTTAACAATTGTTGCTTACGGTTTAATGGTTCATGAAAGCTTAAAGGCTGCAGAAGAACTAGAAAAAGAAGGACATTCTGTAGAGGTTATTGACTTGCGTACAATTCAACCAATTGATGTGGAAACAATTATCGCATCAGTTGAAAAAACAGGTCGTGCAATCGTTGTCCAAGAAGCGCAAAAACAAGCAGGTATCGCTGCAAATGTAGTAGCAGAAATTACAGAGCGCGCAATTTTAAGCTTAGAGGCTCCTGTTCTTCGTGTGGCTGCACCAGATACTGTGTACCCATTCCCACAAGCTGAAGGTGTTTGGTTACCAAACTACAAAGATGTAATGGAAACAGCGAAAAAAGTTTTAACATTCTAATAAAGCTTCTAAACTTGAACAACAGTAAATAGAAAGGATGGGTACACATGGCATTTGAATTCAGATTACCGGATATTGGCGAGGGTATTCACGAAGGCGAGATTGTGAAATGGTTCGTTAAAGCTGGAGATACAGTAAAAGAAGACGATATTCTTTGTGAAGTACAAAATGATAAAGCAGTAGTAGAAATCCCTTCACCAGTTGAAGGAACAGTAGAGGAAGTTTTAGTAGGAGAAGGAACAGTTGCCGTAGTTGGCGATGTTTTAATCCGATTAGACGCACCTGGCTATGAAGATTTAAAGCTAAAAGGTGACGATCATGCCGAAGCAAAAACAGAGGCACAAGTTCAAGCAACTGCTGAATCTGGTCAGAACGTAGAAAAAGCTCCTGCTAAAGAGGAAAAGGCACCAGAAAAAGCCCCTGAAAAAGCTCCAGAAAAAGTGGAGACAGTAGTCGATGAAACAAAACGCGTGATTGCGATGCCTTCTGTACGTAAATTTGCACGTGATAACGATGTAAATATTCGTGAAGTGAAGGGTACAGGCAAAAACGGTCGAATCCTAAAAGAAGATATTGAAAGCTTCTTAAAAGGTGGCGGCACTGTAGAGGCTGAAACTGCAAATAATGAAACATCAGAAGAAACAGTTCAACAAGAAACGTCTACACCAGCAGCACCAGTAGTTCTTGAAGGGGATTTCCCAGAGACTCGTGAAAAAATGTCAGGTATTCGCAGAGCGATTGCTAAAGCAATGGTACACTCGAAACAAACGGCTCCACATGTTACACTAATGGATGAAGTCGATGTAACAGCTCTTGTAGCACATCGTAAAAAATTCAAAGATATCGCTGCCGAAAAAGGTGTTAAATTAACATACTTACCATATGTAGTGAAAGCACTTATTTCAACTTTACGCGAGTTCCCAGAATTTAACCGCTCATTAGATGATGCAACACAAGAAATTATTCAAAAGCATTACTATAATATCGGTATTGCAGCGGATACAGAAAAAGGCTTACTCGTTCCAGTGATTAAGCATGCAGATCGTAAATCTGTTTTTGCAGTATCAAATGAAATTAATGAACTAGCAACGAAAGCTCGTGAAGGCAAGCTTGCACCGCATGAAATGAAGGGTGCCTCTATGTCGATTACAAATATCGGCTCTGCGGGAGGACAATGGTTTACGCCAGTTATTAATCATCCTGAAGTAGCTATTCTAGGGATTGGTCGAATTTCAGAAAAACCTGTAATAAAAAATGGTGAAATTGTAGCCGCACCTGTGTTAGCATTATCATTGAGCTTTGACCATCGTATGATCGATGGAGCCACTGCACAAAATGCTTTAAATCACTTAAAGCGTTTGTTAAGTGAGCCAGAATTATTATTAATGGAGGCGTAACAAAAATGGTAGTAGGAGATTTCCCAATCGAAACAGATACTCTTGTCATTGGTTCAGGTCCTGGAGGATATGTAGCAGCAATTCGTGCAGCTCAAACTGGCCAAAAAGTAACAATCGTTGAAAAAAATGTACTTGGTGGTGTGTGCTTAAACGTAGGCTGTATTCCATCAAAGGCATTAATTTCAGTAGGTCATCGTTTTGAGCAAGCTAAACATTCAGACGACATGGGAATCATCGCTTCTGATGTGAAATTAGACTTTTCAAAAGCACAAGCATTTAAAGACAGCGTTGTTAAAAAATTAACTGGCGGTGTTGAAGGCTTACTTAAAGGTAATAAAGTTGAAATTGTACAAGGGGAAGCGTATTTCGTTGATGCTCATTCAGTGCGTATCATCAATGGTGAATCTGCTCAAACTTACACATTTAACAATGTTATTATCGCAACGGGTTCTCGTCCAGTGGAAATCCCAACATTTAAATTCTCTGAGCGTGTTATCAATTCTACAGGTGCTCTTTCTTTACAAGAAGTACCTGGTAAATTAGTTGTGATCGGTGGCGGCTATATTGGGACAGAGCTGGGTTCAGCATATGCAAATCTTGGCTCACAAGTAACAATTATCGAAGGTGGCAAAGATATTTTAGCTGGCTTCGAAAAACAAATGACGCAAATCGTGAAAAAAGGCCTTAAAAAGAAAGGCGTTGAAATTGAAGTTAACGCATCTGCAAAAGGCGTTGAAGAAACTGAAAACGGCGTAGTAGTAACTTATGAGGTTGGCGGAGAAGAGAAAAAAGTTGAAGCTGATTATGTATTAGTTACTGTAGGTCGTCGTCCAAATACAGATGAAATGGGCCTTGCTGAAATCGGTGTTGAATTTGGTGAACGTGGTCTAATTAATGTTGACAAACAATGTCGTACAAATATTCCAAACATCTATGCAATTGGTGATATTGTTGCAGGTCCTCAGCTTGCACATAAAGCATCTTACGAAGGTAAGGTTGCTGCTGAAGCGATTGCTGGTGAAAAATCAGTTGTTGATTATCTTGCTGTACCTGCTGTATGCTTTACAGATCCAGAAATGGCAACAGTTGGTTACAACGAAGAACAAGCAAAAGCAGAAGGCATCGAATATACTGCAGCGAAGTTCCCATTCGCAGCAAATGGTCGCGCTCTTGCATTAAACCAAACAGAAGGTTTCGTGAAGTTAGTGGCTCGTAAAGAAGATGGCTTATTAATTGGTGCTCAAATCATTGGTGCGGGTGCATCTGATATGATCGCCGAAATGGGCTTAGCAATTGAAGCTGGTATGACGGCTGAAGATATTGCACTAACAATCCATGCTCACCCAACATTAGGGGAAATTACAATGGAAGCTGCTGAAGTATTACTTGGCAATCCAATTCATATTGTAGCAAAACGCTAATATAAATAAAGGAGTGTAGAAAAGCGGATGTTTATTCGCTTATCTACACTCCTTTTGTATATAGCAACTATAAAATTTTACTTTATACATAAAAGGTAGTATTATAATTGATAATTATTATCAATTAAGGATGAAGGAATGGGTTAAGATGAACGAGCGCTATCGAACATTTATTTTATTAGCACAATATCAATCATTTACCGAAACAGCAAAGCATATGTTTTGTTCTCAACCAACCGTTTCGCAGCATATTCAGCAATTAGAAAAAGAATTGGGCTGTCAGTTGATCTCACGAAAAAAACGGCAAATCAAGTTAACTACACAGGGTCAAATTGTCTTGGCTTATGCACAGAAAATGCAGGAAATGGAACAGCAATTGCGCCTAGCAGTAAAGCAGCCACAGCAGGAACATATCAAACTTTATATAAGTCACTATATAGCAGATAGCTTTTTTAATGAGCTGTTCGATAAAAATAATACAACCTATCAGCAATATCCCTATGAAATTAATAGCTTTTGCTATGAGGATTTAAAAAGTAGTTTAGTGGAGAACCATGCCAAGTTTGCGGTAATGCCGATTTATAATGCTGATACGATTGTTCACCAGTCATTTGATATTGATATTTTATTTGAGGAAGAGTTTGTGTTAGTGATGGCAGCCGATCACCCTTTAGCAAGCCGCAAAATCATCTATGCAAGAGATTTGAAAAACTTATCAATGCTATTGCCCCAAAGCCCTTATTTGAGTCAACATATTAAACAAGCTTTACATAAGAAAGCTGTACCTGTTTATTATATACAAATGACAAATTTTGAGATTATCAAAAAAGCTGTCCAGCAGGGGATGGGCGTATCCTTTTTACCGTATAAATCAATCGAGGATAGCTTAGATAAATTAACGTTTAAATATGTAAAAGGTCTATCTATTAAACGAAAGAATGGTATTGTATTTAATCGAAATCAAATTTTAAATGAGCAAGAACAAGCATTTTGCGAACGTATCAAGAAAAATCTAAAGATGGTGTCAGTTAGGTAAGCTGAGCTTATAAAAGGAATAGAAATTCTTTGTAGCGCTTTTTCTAGTTCCAGTGTATTTATAAAAAATATCACGTAAAGACAAAACCGAACAATATTACGAAGTATGCATGTTTCGTAATTGTTCGGTTTTTTTAATTCAGCCTCTATGACAACATAACTTTATTATTTGGCTTTATTTCAAGGTTTTTAAGTAACTTTTTGTAGAAAATTATCATTTAATGAGCGGATTTATAGCTTTCTATAAGAAAAAATAATAGTACAATTAAAGATTTTTATAATATGAGAAAAACGTATAAGTAGTCAATGAAAATTAAAATACTACACTCTACATGATATTGATAATCGTTATCAATGATGGTATAGTTCGAAATGCAAGGCAATGTAAGGAGGTATAAAGGTGACAAAGGATTATATTGTTGTTCATCCATGTAATATTTTTTCTCAAGGCAAGGCAGATGAACGCTTTGATATTGTAGATATGTATGATTTACCAAGTATTGAGCTATCCTCCTATAAATGTATGGTCATTTTAGGATTTGTGGATCAAGAATTTTTGCAGGAAGAGAGGCAAATAATTGCTGATTTTTTGGCAAATAAAAAGATTGTATGCTTTTTTGGTAACTTAGTAACAGATTGGTTGCCAGGGCAGCAGACATTTATTGCAAAAGAAATTCACAATCATTGGGATTATGATATCTCGATTGCAAAACAGCATGTAATTTTTGAAGGTGTAACGGAAGAGGATATGACGATCAATAAAGGTGTCAAAGGATTTTTTGCTCGTGGACATCATCCAGCCCCAGCAAATGCAGAAATCTTATTAACCCTGCCAGACGGTGAGCCTGTGACATTTATTGACCGAAGCTCAACAAACGGTACGATTTTTATGCACGCAGGCAATAATCTTTTTCATATTGGTGGCATGGTACCGTCAACAACAAAAACGACAAGTCGTATTCCTACACAGCTAATGCAGTGGGTACAGGAGGAATATAGACATTTAACGGAGGGAGGGGCAAGTGATGCGTAAAATAGCTGTTATGTATAGCGGTAGCTCACAGCATTGGCGTACATATAAGACATCTGAATTTGCTCAGTATATCGACCAACTGATTCCAGCACGTCAATTAGAGGAGGAAAATTTAGAGGCTTTTGATGTATTAATCATTCCCTCCCAAACACATATAGGGCTATTAGATCGCAATATTCAAAAAATCCATGATTTCGCTAACTTAGGGAAGGTAGTGGTTACATTTGGTCCACAGCATCGAGATTGGTTGCCGATGCATAATTGGGAATTCAGACCGACTAATTTTTGGTGGTGGCTTGAACCGAATGCGAATAGTGGCTTACGTTTATTAGGAACAGCACATGATTTATTTACAAATTATATTACATTGGAGGATGCAACATGGCATCAGCATGGTGTGTATTGGCCAAATGAGGGCTGCGAGGTATTAGTAGCGACAGATGATGGCGGTGCTGTTTTATATATTGATCGTGTAAATACAAATGGTGTATGGGTGAATACAACCTTGGATCCGGATTTTCATTTTGGTTCCCATTTTATGCCAGCAACAGAGCGTTTTTTACGAGGCTTTTTACCTTGGTTAAAGAATGGGCAGCTCTAAAGAAATTTTTTGATAAAAGAAAGTAGGGGATATGATGGAACCTATTGCTTATGTTGGCGTTGATATTCATTTTACTAGATTAACGGCTGAGGATCGTGAACGTGGCTTAGTATTTTTATATTTATATGATTTACCCTATGCTGATTTAACTGCCTATGCAGGATTAATTATCACAAATCATGTAGAAGAGCAATTTTTACTGGAGCATAAAGCAATTTTAGATGCATATTTGCGACAGGGTGGTGTTATCTTTTCACTGACAGAAATAGCATTGCCGTGGTTGGCAAATGTAGCGAATTGGCAGCGTTCCCCGATTCCATTGAAAGATCGTGAAATCATTATTGAACCATCGGAATGTTCTTTGTTCAAAGGGATAGAGCCCTATGATATTAATTATCGAAAAGGTGTACGAGGCTTTTTTTCTCGTGGCTATTTCGAGCAAGTTCCAGCACATGCAGAAGTATTAATTACCGATCAAAGTGGTGTACCGATACTTTATGTTGATCGACATTCAACAAATGGCACAATTTTTGCAGGGGCAGGTACCGATATTTATAAGGTATTTATTCATGAGGAAAATACGTCAAAAAAACTTAGTAGACAAATGCTAGATTGTATTCGTGAGGAAGCTAACCGCAATTATGCAAGTGGAGGTATCAGCAAATGATTGGCATTGTAACGAATGGCTTACCATTTCAAAATCGCTTTTTTGCGGAACAAGAATTTCGTTATTTATACGATGAAGTGCTACATATCCGTAACTTTCATCAATATGATTTAACAAAATACGACACATTGATTTTATCATGTCGTTTAGATATTCGTTCTTTAAAGAGGTATCAGTCACAATTGCTAAAATTTATTAATGCGGGTAAAAGACTAATTATTTTTGGAGAAATAGTCGATTGCTGGTTTCCAACAATTGATTGGGAAGATTCCGAGGTCAATTTTAGCTGGTGGGTGCGAGATGGTGGTGATCTACCAATGGAGATGCAAAATAAAGTGCATCCATTGTTCAACTATGTTACATTGCGCGATATGAAGTGGCATTATCACGGCTCTTTTTTACCACCACAAGGAGCGCAATCATTATTGGATATACCAAATGGACGATCGTTATTTTATGTAGATAATGTAAGCTTTAATGGCGAGTTAGTTGTCACAACATTAGATCCAATGTTTCATATTGGACTGGGCTTTATTGACCAATCAAAACCGTTTTTACACGGTATCGCAAAATGGCTAAGGGAGGAAGAAAAACATTGAAGAAATATGGACTTTTCGCTACGGTAGCACTAACAATGATGCTGGCAGCTTGTAATAATGATAATGAAAAGACAGAAAGCAATATTGAACCACTAGAAAAGGAGCCGTCAACAGAGGTACAAACGACAACGGAAGAAAAGCTTGTTGTTGACCAATTAGGGCGTGAGGTAACCGTACCAAATTCAATTGATCGTGTTGTGATGGGCGGCATTTTACCCTATTTCTCAACATGGTATGTCGCAACAAACTCGACAAAGGAAATTGTCGGTATGCATCCAAATTCGTATAATGCCGCAAAGCATTCGATGCTAGCTAAAATGTCTCCAGATGTCTTAAAGGCAGATACATCGTTTATCCAAAATGGTGAGGTCAATGTAGAAGAATTAATGAAAGCTAATCCACAATTATATATAGAGCTAGCAACAGATGAAAAATCAATTAATAAAGTAACAGAGGCTGGTATTCCAGTTGTAGCATTAAAGGCAATCGATGCGGCAGCAGCAGAGCCATTAGCTACATTTAATAGTTGGTTAGAAATAACAAGCGAACTAACAGGGATAACAGAACGTGCCAATCGCTTCCTAGATGAGGGCAAAAAAGTACAAGCTCAATTAGATGAAAAATTAAAAGCTATCGAAGAACAGGATAAGCCGCGTGCCATGATGCTGTTTAGACATAATGAAAAGTCAATTACAATTGGCGGAAAAAATTTCTTTGGTAACCAATGGCTCAACGCTACAGGTGCAATTGATGTTGCTGAAGATGATATACAAGGGCAAAAAGAAGTGAATATGGAACAAATTTATGCTTGGAACCCAGATATTATCTTTATTACTAATTTTACGGAAACACAGCCAGCTGATTTACTTGAAAACAAGGTAGATGGGCAGGATTGGAGTCAGATAAAGGCTGTGCAGGAGGGCAAGGTGTATAAAATTCCATTAGGGATTTATCGCTGGTTCCCACCAAGTGGTGATGCGCCATTAATGTTAAAATGGCTAGCACAAAAAAATCATCCTGCATTATTTGATTATAAAATCGAGGATGAGATAAGGGCGTATTACAAAGATTTCTATGAATTTGATGTGACAGATGAAGATATTCAAGCTATTTTAAACCCTTCATCAGAGGCAGCTAAATATTAAGGAATGATTGGTAAATGCAAAATTGGAAAAAGATTATTTTATGGATTCTACCTTTGGGGATCGCCATCATTTCACTTGGTGTAGGGCGCTTTGAGGTTGGACTAGAGCAGCTATTAAAAATTCTTGCCTCACAGATTATCCCGATTGAGCCAACATGGACAGAGATGGAGGAGACTGTTGTTATCAATATTCGGCTGCCACGTATTCTGCTCGCATTGTTAATTGGCGGAGGTTTAGCTATTGCAGGGGCTAGCTTTCAAGGGATGTTTGGTAATCCGCTAGTATCACCAGATATTTTAGGTGTTTCGGCAGGAGCAGGCTTTGGTGCTTCTCTAGGGATTTTATTGTTTGGGCAAAATTTTGCTACACAGATCATGGCATTGCTTTTTGGATTAGGTGCCATTGGCTTTACATTTTTAATTGCTGGCGCGCGCAAAAATGCCCCGATATTTATGTTTGTCTTAGCGGGTATTATTACATCGGCACTGTTTAATGCGCTTATTTCGTTAACTAAATTCGTAGCTGATCCTGAAGAAAAGCTGCCTGCCATTACCTATTGGCTGATGGGCAGTTTAGGAACTGTTACTTATAAAGATTTATATATTGGTGGACCATTGATTATCATCGGTATGTTGATACTTTATTTCCTAAGATGGCGTTTAAACATTTTAACGCTTCCAGAGGATGAGGCAAAATCAATGGGAATTTCCGTAGTGCCTTTAAAGTGGATGATTATTTTCGGTGCTACATTAATTACTGCCGTATCTGTTGCGGTTGCAGGAATTGTTGGCTGGGTTGGTTTAATTATTCCACATGTTGCTCGTATGCTTGTGGGGAATAATAATCAGCATGTGCTACCGATGTCGATTGCTATAGGAAGTATGTATTTGTTAGTAATTGATAATTTAGCACGTTCTATAACAGCAACAGAAATTCCTTTATCGATTTTAACAGCGATTATTGGTGCACCATTCTTTGCTTATTTACTGCGTAGGTCAGGAGGTGGATGGGCATGATCATTGAAGTGAAAAGTGGCAATTTTTATTATGACAAGCGTCGTAAGAAATCTCAAAATCTTTATGTGGACGATATTAATTTTACGCTCGAACCGGGGCAGATCATGGCTATACTTGGTCCTAATGGTGCTGGTAAGACGACGATGCTCAAATGTATTACAGGGCTACTGGAGTGGAAGCAGGGAGAAACCTATATAGATGGCAAACCATTGTCTACTGTCAAGCGTAAGGAGCTATGGCAACGTATTGGCTATGTGCCACAAGCACATAAAATGGTATTTGGTTTTACTGTAGAAGAGCTTGTGGTAATGGGACGGGCCCCTTTTATTAGTACATTAGCACAGCCATCAAAAAAAGATTTAGAAGCGGCACATTTAGCATTAGCTACAATTGGTATCGTCCATTTAGCCAAAAAATCATGTAATGAGGTAAGCGGTGGTGAGCTACAATTAGCACTAATTGCCCGTACACTGGTTGCCAATCCAGAAATACTTATTTTAGATGAGCCAGAGTCGCATTTGGATATTCAAAAACAAATTATTATTTTACAAACCATCAAGCAATTAGCAAGAGAGCGTGGCATTTCTTGTATTATTAATACGCATTATCCTAACCATGCCTTTTATTTAGCTGACCGGGTCCTGATGACCGCAAAGGATAAGGGAGTTGTTTATGGCACTGTACGTGAAACTATGACAGAGGAAAGGATGCAGTCGTTTTTTGGAATCGAGCTTAAGAAAATATTGTATGAAGAAGAGAATTATATAGTAGAAACGATGGTACCACGTGCATTAGGTGCAGAAAAATAGGATTAATTGTTAGAGCTGTGCAAAAAGATTTTTTACACAGCTCTTTTACTATTTGTTTAAGTTACAGCATAGGGCTATACCATTCGATAGTGCCTTAAAATAGTATTTACAGGCCTCTTTGATTATTCAGAATAATCGATAAATGCTATAATAGTAGCATTGTAGAAAGTAAGGGAGGATTTAATCATGGAGCTTAATTTAACAGGGAAAGTAGCTATTATAACAGGGTCGAGTAAAGGAATTGGCTATTATACCGCAATGCAGCTTGTCAAAGAGGGCGCGAAAGTGGTGCTATGTGCGCGTGGCGAAAAACAGCTTCAGGTAGCAGCAGGCTGTATAAAAAATGAAACAGGTGAAGAGGTTTTAATTGTGCCAACAGATATAACAAAGGAAAAAGATTGTAAAGAGCTAATTGAGCGTACAATTGCACACTATGGACAAATTGATATTCTTATTAATAATGCAGGGACAGCTTCAGCGAATCCTTTTGAAGCTGTTAGCAGTGAGCTATGGCAATCCGACTTGGATTTAAAAGTATTTGGCGCTATTCACTGCTCAAAATACGCTGTGCCTTATATGCGCAAGGTTGGTGGTGGTGCAATTGTTAATGTGACAGCAGTGATGGCGAAAACACCACCTGCCAGCTCGCTTCCAACAACGGTAAGCCGTGCTGCAGGACTTGCGTTAACAAAGGCAATGAGCAAGGATTTAGGAAAAGATAATATTCGTGTAAATTCTGTAAGCATCGGACTTATTCGTAGTGATCAAATTGAAAAGAAATGGAAGCGGGAAGAACCGAATTTATCTTGGGAAGAATATTCGCGCAACATTGGTCAAGCGATTCCACTTGGCCGTGTAGGGGACACACAGGAAGCTGCAAATGTAATTACATTTTTAGTATCAGATGCAGCTAGTTATGTAACAGGTACAGCCATTAATATTGATGGTGGCTCGGGACATGCATTATAGTAATATGTTTGTAGATAAGAATTTTAGTGTTGCTTCGCTGGTTAGAAAAAATAGCTTATTAAAAGGGAACGCTGTATTCAGCCTTTGTACGTTAAGATGAAGTGATTGGACCTAGCCATTACATCGAAATTTGCTAGTGTAAAATCAATGCTTCGATCATTATTCTATTAAAGTCAAGTAAAAGCACCTTATTCATAAAATGGGTATAGTGCTTTTTCATGATGCTATTTATGATGTCTTTTTTGAATATGTTCGAATACCTCTTTGTGAATTTCTTCATCGGCGCTATTTCTATGGCTCGTTTGCAATGCAATATCTCATCATATACAATGAAGGCAAAATAAATAAGTGGGTGAGGGTTCTGTGAAAGCTAAAGATATTATCGTTATATTCCAAGAAAAAGGATTGATACTTGATACGCAAGAGATAAGGGGAAAGGGATACGATCATATCGAGCTACTGACCGATTTTGCAAAAGCACCCTACAAAACCCTATTTTATTTCGGCTTTGCAGATGAGCATTCAGACATGTCAGTTTCATTGTCCTTCCTGCATAGTATCTGCCAGAAATTCATAGGCGTGATTTCAAATGATCCAGATGTTGAAATCACAAAAACCGTCAAAATCCTAGATAAGGCTATGTTGTCAGAAATGCTTTATGCAGTGCCGTATGTGGTGGGGGAGGAGTATATTAGCATTGAATGGCTAACTGATTTTTGGACTGAACTTACAAATGTCTTTGAACAAGAAATTGCTGCTTGGAATGGTACGGTGGGATCCTTTTTAACGACATACAATGCTAAGTTGAATATAGCAGGTCGAGTGTTTTTTCATCTTGTAGAAAATAAATCAGAAGAATATCCATTTGCTTTTTTGGCAACATATTCTACTGAAACAGCTAATAAGGCTGTGGATATGCCGTTGAAAAACGCGTTAGTGGAATATAAAGATAGTCAGGATTTACTGTTAAAATTGCTTGCAACTGTAAGCCGTGCTGCTGATCGTAGTAATTTTATTTCTGAGCTTGTTGAAAGTGGGGAACTGTTTTCTCCTCTGCAATTTGATATAGATGAAGCCTATACGTTCTTGAAAGAGATTCCTCTTTATGAGGAATGCGGAATAATTTGTCGTATGCCAGATTGGTGGAAAAAGAAAAGTGGGGGTTTGAGACTCTCTATTTCTATTGGTGGAAAAGAGCCTGCAGTAGTGGGAATGGAAGCTTTAGTTAGTTGTAAGCCTAGCCTGATTTTGGATGGTCAAGAACTCTCTAAAGAAGAGTTAGAAGTGCTTTTGTCACAGGCAGCAGGATTGTCTTTCTTAAAGGGGAAATGGATTGAAGTTGATCATCACAAACTCAATGCTGCACTTGAGGCCTTTGAAAAAGTCGAAAACATGGGTGATATGACGTTGGCAGAAGCCATGCGAATGGAACTAGGAATTGCCCAAAATGGGTTACCTGAAATTGGTGATACAGTAGAAATCACGAATGGTGAGTGGTTACAGACATTACGTTATCAACTTACCAATCCCACACAATTGGGCAAGTTAAAGCTAGGTGCAGATTTCCATGCAACACTTCGACATTATCAACAAGATGGCTTCCATTGGTTAGCACTTATGAAAAGTATTGGATTTGGTGCACTGTTGGCGGATGATATGGGCTTGGGGAAAACGGTGCAGATTATTGCGCTTTTGGAGTATTTCCGACAGCAAGGCAGATATAAAGCGCTGTTAATTATTCCAGCATCCTTAATTGGCAACTGGCAAAAAGAACTTGACCGTTTTGCACCAAATATTCATTATGCGGTATTGCATGCTAAAAATACGGAAATAAACGATGAGGTTGATTTATTTATTACTACTTATGGTATGGCACGGCGTTTAGAACATTTGAATAATCAGAGATGGGATTTACTTATTTTAGATGAGGCGCAGGCGATAAAAAATCCTGGAACTGCACAAACAAAGGCTATCAAGCAATTGGATGCTTCCTTTAAAATTGCCATGACGGGTACACCGATTGAGAATAAGCTGGCAGATTTATGGTCATTATTTGATTTCCTGAATGCAGGATTGCTTGGTACAGCCAAGGAGTTTTCTACTTATGCTAAAAACATTAAGGAAAATGGTTCATATGCTAAATTAAGAAATGTGGTTAATCCCTTTATTTTACGCCGATTGAAAACTGATAAATCGATTATCAATGACTTGCCTGATAAGGTGGAAATCAAGGCATATACAACATTAACTAGTAAACAGGCTATATTGTATCGGGGCTTAGTGCAAGATTTGGAGCATCAGCTTGAAACTACTGAAGGTATTCAGCGTAAGGGCATGGTGCTAGCGGCTATTACAAAATTTAAGCAAATTTGTAATCATCCTGACCAGTATTTGGGGCAATCCACTTATAAAAATACAGCTAGTGGAAAATTTGAAAAATTGCAAGAAATTTGTGAAACTATTTATGAAAAGCGAGAGCGTGTGTTAGTATTTACACAATTCAAGGAGATGACTGAACCGCTTGCTGATTTCCTGAGCCTGATTTTTGAGCGCAAAGGACTTGTGTTACATGGTGGTACAACTGCAAAAAAACGCACAGAAATGGTAGAGCAATTCAATGGGGTAGACTATGTACCATTTATGGTGTTGTCTTTAAAAGCAGGCGGTGTTGGATTGAATTTAACAGCAGCAAACCATGTGATTCATTTCGATCGTTGGTGGAATCCCGCCGTGGAAAATCAAGCGACGGATCGGGCGTTTCGTATTGGTCAAACAAAAAATGTCATGGTACACAAATTTATTACTGCTGGCACAATTGAAGAAAAAATTGATGCAATGATTGCAGAAAAACAACAACTTTCGGGTGATATTATTGCGGCTACTGGTGAACAATGGATTACTGAAATGAGCAATGATGAACTCATGCAACTGTTTACATTGGAGGTGTAAGTTATGCATGAATTTTATGAATATACACCTGTTGCAAAGAAACAACAAGCTGCGCAAAAGGCATTGGAAAAATTACAAAAGAAGCAGCCAGATGTTAGGCCAATTGTGATTACTGGCAATAAAATTGCCAAAACATGGTGGGGCAATGCTTGGAATAAAAACCTAGAGGCATATGCGGATTTCTCTAACCGTATCACGCGCGGACGTAGTTATGTGCGCAATGGTTTTGTTTTGGATTTACAGATTGATACAGGGCATGTAAATGCGATTGTCGCAGGAAGCAGACGAACACCCTACGAAGTGCAGATTTCCATTACTGCACTTGCTGAAGATCGTTGGAAAGCAATTACAGAAATCTGTGGTCGAAGCATTGCAGGAATTGAGCAACTGGCACAAGGAAAATTTCCTAAAGAATTAGAAACCTTGTTTATTCAACAAGGACAAGGCTTATTTCCGACACCAGATGAAATTCAATTTTCTTGTAGTTGTCCAGATTGGGCGAATATGTGTAAACATGTTGCTGCTGTGTTGTATGGTATTGGTGCACGATTTGATGAAGATCCGACCCTGTTCTTTAAACTGCGAAATATTGAAATAGAGGCACTTATTAAGAAGTCTGTGGAAGAAAAGATGGAAAATATGCTGAAAAACGTAGGAAGAAAAACCCACCGCGTTATGGATGATGCAGCTATTACAGATTTGTTTGGACTATAGATTTTAGAAATTAAGCAAACAAGATTGCTATTCTAGGAAATAGAGTGCAGTCTTGTTTTTTTGTATTATACAGCTATGAGAAGGTATGTTTTATCAGAAATAAAAGCCTCTAGTCTTTTATCTATTAGTTTTCTGAAATTATAATAGACAGAAAATTCCTACAGATGTAGAATGGATGTCATGGGAGGTGAACAGTGGCAAAATGCTGAACGAAAATTTTGTTGCGATATTCTTACGAGTTGTGCGTATCATTGTTCAAATTGGCATACTGAATATTTATTATTACTTGGGAGTAGGTATCGTCTCTTATTTACATATTCCGCTTCCAGGCAGTATTGTGGGCTTACTTTTATTAGTGCTTTCACTCATTTTTAAACTAATTAAGGTTGAATATATTCAAGATGGTGCAGGCTTTTTAATTGGTGTGTTAACATTATTCTTTATTCCAGCAACAGTGGGGGTTATTGATTATCCAGAGCTTATGTCAGGTACAGGTTTACTTATTATTTTAGCTGTTATTGCCAGTACATTAATCTCTATTTATGTAACAGGGCTGCTCACACAAATTATTGAGAAAAAAGAATTGGCAAAAAAAGAAATGGCGATAAAAGAAGAGAAGGGGGAATTAACAGTTGATTGAGGTAATGGTTGTGTTAAGTACCATTGTGATGTTTATTTTATTTACAAAGCTTTATCAACGCTATCCCCATCCCATTATGATTCCTTTAGTGACAACAACGATTGTAAGTGTCGTAATTTTGCTTGTATTTGATATTCCTTATGCTACTTATATGCAGGGTGGAGAGTGGCTACAAAAAATGCTAGGTCCAGCTGTCGTTGCCCTTGCCTACCCTCTTTATAATCAACGAGCGATTATTATGAAATATAAATATTCCATTTTATCAGGGCTATTTATTGGGATGATTACGGGCTTGCTGACCATTTTTGGGTTGTTGAGATGGATTGGGGTAAAGGAAAGCTGGATGCTAACAGCATTACCTAAATCATTAACAACACCTGTAGGTATGCAGGTAAGTGAAATGATTGGAGGTATTCCCCCTTTAACAGCGGTTTTTGTGATGATTGCAGGGTTTGTCGGAGCGATCATTGGTCCATTAGTTATTAAATATGGCAAGCTGGATACTGCTGTTAGTAGAGGTGTAGCAGTAGGTAGTGCCTCACATGGTGTGGGGCTTGTAAAATTAAGAGAATATGGGGAGCAGGAGCTATCAGTTGGCTCATTATCTATGGGCTTAACGGCTGTAATTGGGGCATTCTTCTGTCCGTTATTTGTTTATTTATTTATGTAAAGAGCTATATACAGCGAGTCTGTATATAGCTCTTTAGCATTTTAAACATCATTATATAATTGTTATTTTTAAATAATTGGTTTGCGTTCTTTTATAACGCGAATTGTCTTTAAGGATGTATCCTCTGGTCCTTGCACTGGTAAGCCAGCTTCGATATTCATCTGAATATAATGAATATTTTCTTGTGTAATTATTTCCCCGGGAATAAAAATTGGAATACCAGGAGGATAGACCATAATAAATTCTGCACAGATACAGTTGTCTGCCTCAGCAAGAGGAATGACTTCTGTATCTGCATAAAAGGCATCACGTGGTGACATAGCAAGGGCTGGAATTTCTGGAACATTCACAACTGCCTCAGTAATAGCTGCTTCAGAATCAAATGTTTTTGACATACGACTCAACGCATTTACCAGAAGATTAATTTCCTTTTTTGTATCACCTAATGTGACTAAGCATAAAATATTGTATAGATCGGACAGTTCTACTTCAATATTGGCATTATGACGTAGCCATTCCTCAGCTTGATGCCCTGAGATACCTAAATCCTTCACACTGATAAGAAGCTTTAACGGGTCCATATCATAAGTTGCAGAGGAGTGTAGTTTTTCTTTGCCTGCACATTTTAAATGTGGAATTTGATTAATACGTTTACGTGCATCCCTTGCTAAGCGCAACGCATCATCAATTAAATCATAGCCATGAATCGCTAGCTGACGTCGAGCTGTGTCGAGTGAAGCAAGCAATGGGTAGGATGTCGATGTAGTCATTAGCATGGAAAAAACCGCTTGTGCACGTTTTGCTGAAACGAGTCCTTCACGCACATTCAAAATGGATGTTTGCGTCATAGAACCGCCAAGCTTATGTACACTTGTAGCTGCCATATCAGCGCCAGCTTCCATGGCTGAATATGGTAAATCATCATGGAATTTAATATGGACGCCATGTGCTTCATCTACTACTACTGGAATATTGTGGCTGTGAGCGATTTCAACAATGCGTTTTAAATCAGCTGTAAAGCCATAATAAGTTGGATTAATGACAAGTACTGCTTTTGTATCTGGATAAGCAGCTAAAGCTTTTTCGACTGCTTCAGGAGATATGCCATGAGAAATCCCATATTCACTATCAACTTCAGGATGAATAAAAATCGGGATTGCACCTGCAAATACAATAGCTGACATAATAGATTTATGAACATTCCGTGGTACTAGAATTTTATCACCTGGACCGACAACGGTCAGAATCATCGTCATAATGGCACCACTAGTACCTTGAACGGAAAAGAATGTATGATCAGCACCAAAGGCTTCTGCTGCAAGGGTCTGTGCTTCTTTAATAGCACCCTTTGGTGAATGTAAATCGTCTAGTGGAGCAATATTAATTAAATCAATAGATAAAACGTTGTCGCCGACGAATTCTCGGAAAGCAGGGTCCATCCCCTGTCCTTTTTTATGACCTGGAATATGAAATTGAATAGGATGTCTGTTCCGATGTTTAAGTAATACGTCGAACAATGGAGTCTCTAATTGTGACAACGCAGGTACCACCTCACTTTATAATATCTAGGAAAACAAATGAATTATAGCACCTAACGACATGAAAAAATAGACTTTTCACAAAAAATAAAAGGATTTTTTCAGGATATCGAGAAGTTAGTAGCGTATGAAAGGGGTGGTTTTATGAATTGGCATACACGTATAACAGAGCTTTTGCAGGTCAAATATCCAATTATTCAAGGAGGACTAGCCTATTTAGCCTATGCTGATTTAGCAGCCGCTGTGTCGAATGCTGGCGGTCTTGGACAAATAACTGCTATGAGCTTACGCGATCCTGATTTATTACGAGCAGAGATTCATAGAGTACGTACATTAACGGATAAACCATTTGGTGTAAATTTTGCAATTGGTATGCATGGTCAAGGCTATGAGGAGATGGTGCGTGTTGCGGTCGAGGAGAAAGTACCTGTGGTAACAATGACTGGTGGCAATCCAGCACCTATTTTTGAATTACTAGCAGGAACGAATATTAAAAAACTAGTTCTTGTTGCTGCGCGGAGACAGGCACAAAAAGCGGAGCAGCTTGGAGCGGATGCTGTGATGGTCGTTGGTCAAGAGGGTGGCGGTCATCTTGGACGTGATGATGTTGGAACAATGGTGCTTGTGCCGCAAGTTGTAGATAGTGTGAAAATTCCAGTCATTGCCTCTGGTGGTATTGGCGATGGTCGTGGTTGGATGGCTGCACTTGCATTGGGCGCTGAAGGCATTGAAATGGGCACACGCTTTATTGCAACAAAGGAGTGTGTGGATGCATCAGAGGCTTATAAGGAGGCGCTGCTTGCCAGTACAGAGGCTGATACCACCATTATTAAACGTTCGATTGGTGCACCAGCACGAGCCTTACGCAATGATTTTACAGCAAGGATTTTAGACATTGAGCAAAAAACGCCATCATATGAGGCTTTAAAAGATTATATCAGTGGTTCAGCCAATAAACGTTTTATTTATGATGGTGATACCAAACAAGGCTTTGGCTGGGCTGGTCAAGTGACGGGAATGATTCATGATATTCCCACTGTGGAGGAGCTAATCAATCGAATGGTTGCAGAAGCTGAAGGTATCCGAGTAAAATGGGGGCAATAACGTAAAGGTGGTTTTGTCAAATGGAATATTCCTACCCATTTTCAACTGATTGGTCTACAACGGAGATTGTAGACGTTGTGCAATTTTTTGAGGGAATTGAGCAAGCCTATGAAAAGGGCATTAAGCGTGAGGTAATGCTTGCTAAATATCGTCGCTTTAAAGAAATTGTGCCTTCACAATCTGAGGAAAAATCAATATTTCGGGAATTTGAAGAGGCGAGTGGTTATACTAGCTATCCCGTTATTAAGCAAACAAAAGAGGCTGAGGATGGGACATTGATCAAAGCTGCTCCTAAATATGGTCGATAAAAAATGGATGTGAGAATTTTCTCGCATCCATTTTTGTGTGTAAAAAACAATATATTGTCTACACTACATGTATAAAAGCCACTGTTATTTTCCTACAATGACATTATAAACAGGCAGTAGGTGCTTAAAGGTTTCTTCAATGACTTGAGCAAGTTCGTTTGCAGACAGCTTAATGGCTTTATCCTTTGGTATATGTCGTCCTACTAAAAATTCGCCTTTTTTAACATCACGCAGGCGTACTAGCAGTGCATCAAGCTTGTCCTCTTTGGCTTCTTGGAGAGACATGGCTTCTGGAGACATATGATCCCCTGAAACAATAAAATCATCAGGAAGCTGTTCCAGCAATGTTTTATGAGCAAGGAGACGTTCAGCCATTATATTTTTTTGCGGTGCCTCATAAATAATAGCTAAGACGATGAATAAATGTGTGTGCCATAGACCAATCTGAAAGTGAGGCAATGATTTATAACCTCGTTTATAGGGAGCAAAGGCAACCCAGCTATCTTTTGGAGGATTAACAGTTCTACGAGCATGTTTGGCAACATGAGGGAAAAATTCTTCACCTAGCTGACTAGAGAAATAAGCAGAAAAATTTTCACCAAGCTGATGAAATTTTGGACGTACATTGGTATTTAAAGCATCCATTCTTTGTTCTAACCCATTTATTGTAAAAACATGAAAGTCTTTAGTGGTCCATTTTATTTTTGACAATTTTATTTGCTCCTTTCGTTTTATCATGTTTATTTTACGATAAATTTGGGAAAAAATCTTATAACAAGAACTTTATCGAATGTAAAAAGTTTTTGTACAAAAATTAAAAAAAGGAAGTGGTTTTAATGAAACCAGTCGTGAAAATTATACGTAAAGTTGACATTGAAAAGCAATATGAACACATTTTACAATTAGAGTTAGACTACGAATTAGCCTCCCTCTTCGCAGCGATGAATGATAACAACGAAATTGAAATTGAAAAAAGTAAAAAACGTCTGGCTGAAATTCAGATGGAACTGGAAAGTTTTCACGCCTATGCGTAATTACAATCTCATACCAATTTAAAAATCACTTGCTGAATATTCCGACAGCAGGTGATTTTTAGTGTGACAAGGAGTAAAATAGGTATTACAACATAATGAAGTATGTATATGTCATCAAGAATTTAGCTGTTAAGTAATGAGGAAAGGTATGAATAACGATAGTAAAGGGCCTTTTCTTATATTCGAAGGGTGGGTTTTTAATGGATTTGCAACAAGTAGATGAATTTGCGAAAAAGATTATTTTTGAAGCAGGAAGCCGTATTCGAAAGGCCTTTTCGTATAATCTCGTGATTGAAACAAAATCAGGTGCAAATGATCTGGTGACAAATATTGATCGAGAAACTGAGTTATTTTTTATTGAACAAATTAAAGCCTTTGATCCAACGCATAAAATTTTAGGGGAAGAAGGAATGGGTGAAAAGGTCGAAACATTGGATGGTGTCGTGTGGATTATTGACCCCATTGATGGCACGATGAATTTTGTCAAGCAGCACCGTCATTTTATGATATCTATTGGCATTTTTGTGGATGGTGTAGGCAAGCTTGGTTACATATTTGATGTTATGCGTGAGGATTTATTTTATGCTATTGCAGGCCAAGGGGCATGGTATAATGATTCGCCATTACGTAGATTACAAGCTATTACAATGGAGGAAGCTGTTATTGGCATTAATTCACATTGGGTAGCACCTAATCGACATATTCACCATGAGAAAGTGATTGACATGATTCGCAAAGTTCGTGGTACACGTTCTTACGGTTCAGCTGCAATGGAAATCGCCTTTGTTGTTAGTGGCAAATTGGATGCCTATGTTTCCATGCGACTAGCACCGTGGGATATTGCTGGAGGGATAATCATTGCTCAGGAAGTTGGCGCCATTGCCACAAACTTACATGGAGGAGGCTTTGATTTCCTACATCAGGATACATTTATTATAGCCAATCCTGCCATTCATCAAGAGTTATTAGAAAAATACATTGTACCCTATGATTAGCATAAGGTAGTACAAACCATCATTCTCCATTGTTACAGCCAAATCAATATTAATAGAAAACCCGAACGATGACGAATACTTTAAAAAAGTTTCGCACGAACGTTCGGGTTTTTTGATGATTGTTATCTTTTTTTATTTACAGCAATCCTTGGGCACGTAGCTTGCGTTTCATTTTAAAGGCTGTCATAAAAATGACACATGTAGCGACAATACCTGCGATGATACCAAGGACACTGCTAGCTGCGATTGAATATCCAATAGCGCACATGGCTAAAATAGCCGCCAATGCATAAATAGCCATTACGATTTTTGCACGATTCATAGTCGAGCCTCCTATATAAAAAATTTGTCGATCAAATATATTTTTTAGAATGATGGAAATTCTAATAAGGACATTTCTATCCTTCTTGTGCTATAATATCACAGTTAAACATTCGAAAAAAGAATATGGAGTGGAATAATGACAAACTTACGTCAAGATCTTCGCAATATCGCAATTATCGCCCACGTTGACCATGGTAAAACTACTTTAGTCGACCAACTATTAAAACAATCAGGTACATTCCGTTCAAACGAACATGTTGAAGAACGTGCAATGGACTCTAATGATATTGAACGCGAACGTGGTATTACAATTTTAGCAAAAAATACTGCAGTAAACTATAACGGAACTCGTATTAACATCCTTGATACGCCTGGACACGCCGATTTTGGTGGTGAGGTAGAACGTATTTTAAAAATGGTAGATGGCGTTTTACTAGTTGTCGATGCGTATGAGGGTTGTATGCCGCAAACACGCTTCGTACTAAAAAAAGCGTTGGAACAAAAGTTAACACCGATTGTAGTAGTAAACAAAGTTGATAAAGACTCAGCTCGTCCATTAGAAGTAGTTGATGAAGTATTAGAATTATTCATCGAGCTAGGTGCTGATGATGATCAATTAGATTTCCCTGTTGTCTATGCATCAGGTGTAAACGGTACTGCTTCTCTTGATGCTGATCCAGCAAAACAAGAAGAAAATATGCAATGTCTATTTGAAAAAGTAATTGAAGCAATCCCTGCACCAGTAGATAATTCAGCAGATCCATTACAATTCCAAGTAGCATTACTTGACTATAATGATTATGTTGGTCGTATTGGAATTGGACGCGTATTCCGTGGGACAATTGAAGTAGGACAACAAGTAGCTTTAATGAAACTAGATGGCACAGTGAAGCAATTCCGTGTGACAAAATTATTTGGCTTCTTCGGCTTGAAGCGTGAAGAGATTCAATCAGCAAAAGCTGGTGACTTAATTGCTGTTTCAGGTATGGAAGACATCAACGTTGGTGAAACAGTATGTCCTGTTGAGCATCAAGAAGCTTTAACACCATTACGTATAGACGAGCCAACATTACAAATGACTTTCTTAGTGAATAATTCACCGTTTGCAGGTCGTGAAGGGAAATGGGTAACTGCTCGTAAAGTAGAAGAGCGTTTACGTTCACAACTTCAAACGGACGTATCTCTACGTGTAGAAGATACAGATTCACCAGATGCATGGACGGTTTCTGGTCGTGGTGAGCTACATTTATCAATTCTTATCGAAAATATGCGTCGTGAAGGCTTTGAGCTACAAGTATCAAAACCTCAAGTTATCATTCGTGAGATTGATGGTGTAAAATGTGAACCATTTGAACGTGTACAAATTGATGTTCCGGAAGAAAATGTAGGTTCTGTTATTGAATCGATTGGTACGCGTAAGGGTGAAATGTTAGATATGGTGAACAACGGCAATGGCCAAGTTCGTTTAACATTCCTTGTTCCTGCCCGTGGTTTAATTGGTTATACAACTGAGTTTATGTCTATGACAAAAGGGTTTGGTATCATTAACCATACATTTGATTGCTACCAACCATATATTTCAGGGCGTATTGGTGGACGTCATCAGGGTGTTCTTGTATCAATGGAAACTGGTAAATCGACAACTTATGGTATGATGCAAGTGGAGGACCGTGGTACACTGTTTGTAGAGCCGGGTACCGAAATTTATGAAGGTATGATCGTTGGTGAAAATACACGTGAGAACGATATCACTGTAAACATAACAAAAATGAAGCAAAAAACGAATGTTCGTTCTGCGACAAAAGATGCAACAAACGTTATTAAAAAACCACGTCTATTAACATTAGAGGAAGCGCTAGAATTTTTAAATGATGATGAGTATTTAGAAATCACACCAGAAACGATTCGTCTGCGCAAGCAAATTCTCGATAAAAATGAACGTGAAAGAATAGCGAAAAAATTAAAAAACGCTGAACAATAATCTTTTGCTTCCATGAAAGGAAGAGGAATCTTGAGTCTAAAGTCCGCTTTACTGGGTGAACTAAATGTTATTCAAGTTGCTACACAGATAAATACAACAGAAACAGAAGAAGCTTATAAAAAAATGGCTGGAGTTACACGCTTTTTATATCAAAATATGCCTAGCTATGAAATCGCTGGCTATGTTTTATTTTTCCTTGTGTTTATCCTGTCGGCAATTGTCTATAAACTAGGCTTTGCAAAGAAACTAAAACGATCACAAAATATGATTATTTATATTTTCCTATTTGTAGGTTGTATTATGTTAACATTCTTTGCTTTATATCTTCCAATGGTGGAAGGACTTATTGTAGCAGCCTTAATTTTAATTATCTATAAAACACGATTATGGCGTGAAAAAAGAGAAGAGCAACAAGCTACGAATCAATAGGTTTTTACAAGCAGTCTTAGCGTTATCATGCTAAGGCTGCTTTTTTGTTGTAGAAGTCGATAGGAACCGAAATCTTCTAATGTGAATAGATTAATGCTGATAGGCTAATTTTGATCACATCAAGGAGGAAAGGGAATGCGTTGGCTTACAAAAGGTTTATGGTTCAGTGTCATTGCTTTGTTACTCCTTTCTTTGACAGCGTGTAATAAAGCAGAGCTTGAAAAAGTCAAAGTAGGGGAAGTAACTCGTTCGATTTTCTATGCACCGCAATATGTAGCACTTGAGAAAGGATTCTTTGAGGAGGAGGGGCTTGCGGTTGAGCTGCAAACCATTGCAGGTGGCGATAAAACAATGACGGCTTTACTGTCAGATGGTATTGATATTGCTTTAGTTGGATCAGAAACATCCATTTATGTTACATTGCAAGGGGCCAATGATCCGATTCAAAATTTTGCACAATTAACACAAACAGATGGTACATTTTTAGTGGCAAGAGAGAAGACGGATAGTTTTACATGGGAGCAGGTGAAAGGCTCTACATTTTTAGGGCAACGTAAAGGCGGAATGCCACAAATGGCTGGAGAGTTTGTGTTAAAAAAACATGGTATTGATCCTGTTAATGATCTAACACTTATTCAAAATATTGATTTTGCCAATATTGCTACAGCTTTTGCATCCGGTACGGGCGACTATGTTCAATTATTTGAGCCGACTGCCAGTGTCTTTGAGAAAGAAGGGAAGGGCTATATTGTTGCCTCATTTGGTACAGAATCTGGCACATTACCTTACACATCCTTTATGGCAAAAAGTAGTTATTTAAAGGATGAGGCTGAAACTGTGCAGGCTTTTACCAATGCCTTAAAACGTGCACAAGATTTTGTGCAAAATGAAAGTGCTGCAGAGGTGGCAAAAGTTATCCAGCCGTATTTTGAAAATGTGGATATAGCGGTTATTAAAACAGTTGTAGAGCGTTATAAAGCACAGGGCTCGTATGCGACAGACCCTATCCTTGACAAAGGAGAGTGGGATCACTTGCAAACAATTATGGAGGAAGCAGGTGAACTTCCTCAACGGGTGGAGTATGAACAACTTGTCAATACATCCTTTGCGAAAAAGGCTGTTGAGTAATATGACATTTTTGCAGTTGGAAAACATTCACCATAGTTACTTTTCAAACACACAGGCAAAGGAAGTATTACGTGATATTAGTTTAGCTATTCGGGAGGGTGAATTTGTCTCATTTATTGGGCCGAGTGGCTGCGGTAAAACCACATTATTATCGATTATTGCAGGATTATTCCCAGCGACAGAGGGGAAGGTTTATATAGATGGAGAGGATCTTGCAACCCTTCATCAGCCTAGCATTGGCTATATGCTACAGCAAGACTATTTATTTCCTTGGAAGACCATTGAAGAAAACGTCACAATTGGCTTAAAAATGATGGAACGCAATACGAAAACCCATAAAGTCACAGCCAATGCACTTCTACAGGAAATAGGGCTACCGAATGTAGGAAATAATTATCCACGCGAGTTATCAGGTGGCATGAGGCAACGAGTAGCACTTGCTCGGACATTAGCCGTGAATCCTAAAATTTTATTATTAGATGAACCATTTTCGGCACTGGATTATCAATCAAAATTAAAGCTTGAGGATTTGGTTGTGGAAACATTAAAAGCCTATAAAAAGACAGCGGTCCTTGTTACCCATGATATTGGAGAAGCTATTGCGATGAGTGAGCGTGTATTTCTTTTTTCAGCAAACCCTGGTACATTGCATAAAGTATTTGAAATTCCGCAAGCCCTGCAAGAGCTCTCACCCTTTGAGGTTAGACAGCATCCTACCTATGCAGAAGTATTCCAAACAATTTGGAAGGAGCTGGAGAGCCTTGGATAATACATTATTTAAACAATATCAGCAAATGCTCAAAAAAGAAAAGCGCTTTGTACGGCTATATCAGCTTATTATTTTATTGATTTTCTTTGGAGGATGGGAGCTTCTTTCAAGGTTTGAGTGGATTGATCGCTTAATTTTTAGCTCACCAACGCATGTGTGGCAGACCTTTATTGAAAAGGTCAGTGATGGTACGTTAACCTTGCATGTTGGTGTGACACTTATGGAGACGGTTATTGGCTTTATTGCTGGTACTTTATTAGGGACATTCATCGCCATTGTGTTATGGTGGTCTCCGTTGCTATCAAAGGTGCTTGACCCTTATTTAGTCATTTTAAATGCAATGCCAAAAGTGGCGCTTGGACCTATTTTAATTGTTGCACTGGGTCCAGGGTATTTTTCGATTATTGCCATGGGTGCGTTGATTTCTATTATTATTACAACGATAGTGGTTTATACAGCGTTTAAAGGGGTCGATCCTAATTATAGTAAGGTACTGCAAACCTTTGGTGCAACACGCTGGCAAATCTTTAGAGAGGTTATTTTGCCAGCATCATTTCCTACGATTATTTCAACCTTAAAAGTCAATGTTGGTTTATCGTGGGTAGGTGTTATTGTAGGGGAATTTTTAGTCGCCTCCAAAGGGCTTGGTTATTTAATTATTTACGGCTTCCAGGTGTTTAATTTTAACCTTGTGCTAATGTCCTTACTAATCATTGCATTTTTCGCAACAATTATGTATCAGATTGTGGAATTAATTGAACGGACTATTATTAAAAATAGCGGCTAATATGGGAAAAGAGGTGACTTAACATAAAGCACCTCTTTTTGTTTCTTAAAATTCTTTGTCCATTTGTGGAGATGTACGGTAAAAACGAAAATTGCCTGTTTCGATTCGTGCTATTGTATTATCTTTAATGCGATCATGACAGGTATTACACATATAAGTATGAATAGGACGATTGCGTAATTTTTTGGCTAAAGGTAAATTATCATCTAAATGATGAATGGCATCGCAAATAACGCACTTTACGCGCATGGCATTCCCTCCTATTCAGCACGAATGGCTGCTACCTTTTTAATAGGATTATCAAGGTTGGAGCCGTCTTTAAATAATACATGAACGGGGCCATCTTCTAACAAGGGCTTACCATCTTGGCTATATTTTAAAATGAGCGTATAACCCTCTTCAATCGTAAATGGATATTCCTGACCATCTCCACATTCAACGACAACTTTTGTTGCTTCAGGTGTAAGCTCTGCGTTATTTAAGAAATGGCTTAACTCGATTCCGAATGTCCCTGTTTCCATGCCTTTACGATCAAATTTACGCTCTGATTTTAAAGTAGGTGGGAAAGTTGCCCCTTCCATAATTTCACGTGACCAGTGAGCACCTACCTCACGCATATATTTGATGTCAGCATCTTCCTCAACATCTTGATTAGTGAAGTAAGTGTTTAAATCTAATTTACGATCATCGAAAATCCACACAGTAGGATCTAATGTTAGTTGATATGTGACTGCACCTGTAATAGGAATTATTGTTTCCATAATAGAAATCCTCCTCAAATCTTGTATATCCAAGACTTAGTATAACGCTAATACCTAGAGATAATAAAGAAATATAATTCGAATTCTCTATTTTCCAATGAAGACACTTGCATTTTTAACGACTAAAAGATAAACTTTATTAAGATAGAATCGAAGAAATATCAGATAATGGGGGCGTCCTCATGGATACGAAATCACAAACTTCTTTTCAAGAGAAGGCTTTGGAGCTTTTAGTTGCTGATGCAGATAAAATCGCTCGCCTTATTCGAGTACAAATGGATCATTTAACGATGCCACAATGCCCTCTATATGAGGAAGTATTAGATACACAAATGTTTGGTCTGTCACGTGAAATTGACTTTGCTGTAAAGCTTGGCTTAATTGAACGCGAAAAAGGCAAAGAAATTCTCGATTCACTCGAGAAGGAGCTTTCTGTACTACACGATGCGTATACAGACAAATAAAATGAAAAACTCAAACGCTTTTTTGCGCTTTGAGTTTTTTTACTAGAACGAGGTTTTCGAATGAGACAATATTTAAAACGTTATGCACAAAATTTTGATTATCCCTTATTTTTTACGTTCCTATTGTTAAGTTTATTTGGTTTAATTATGATTTATAGCTCAAGTATGATGATAGCTATTGTGCGTGAAGAACAAGCGCCAGATTACTTTTATCGAAAGCAAGTCACAAATTTAACAGTGGCATTTTTGGGATTTTTAGTAACCGCCTTTTTCCCTTATAAGCATTATGCTAATAAAACTGTGATGTTGCTGCTAACTATTGTTGTAGCTATATTATTTACATGGGTAAAGGTAGCAGGAAATGGTGCGGATCAAGTAGGGTCTCAAAGTTGGATCACCGTTCCAGGTTTTGGGAATTTTCAGCCCTCTGAATATGCAAAACTATTTATTATTTTATATTTTGCCGCTGCTTTTTATCGGAAAGCACAAAAATATACCTTTGAAAAGCTACAGCCAAGAGAGATTTTTTATCCTATTTTCCTCTGGATTTTAGTGGTTGCTGGTGTAGCTTTTGAAACCGACGTAGGGGCGATGATTATTTTATGTGGAATTGCCGTATCAGTCGTAGCTTCAAGTGGTATTCCTTTTAAAACATTTTGGAAATTTTTCGGTGTATTAGGTGCATTTGGCACAGCAATTCTTGGTATACTATGGTTATTTAAGGGAGAATTGCTGACAGGAAATCGAAAAGGACGGATTTTGTCCTATTTGAATCCTTTTGAGTATGAGGATACTAGTGGTCACCAAGTTGTTAATAGTTATTACGCGATTGGTGGAGGCGGCTTAGAAGGCAGAGGTCTTGGCCAATCCATTCAAAAGTTAGGATATTTACCTGAACCTCAGACGGATTTTATTATGGCCATTATTATGGAAGAACTGGGCATATGGGGTGTATTGATTGTCATACTTGGTTTAGGTTTTATTGTGTATAAAGGATTTTCGATTGCATTGCGAACGAAAGATCCATTGGCACGCATGATTGCGGCTGGTATTGCGAGCTGGATTGGCTGGCAAACGTTTATTAATCTTGGGGGTGTAACTGGGTTAATCCCGTTAACCGGTGTAACGTTACCTTTTATTAGCTATGGCGGTACATCTATAATTATTCTATCTTTAGCAATGGGCATATTAATCAATGTTTCTATGTTTGAAAAGGTAGAAAGGAAAAAAGCACAATCATAAAGGAGGATACCTATGGAATCAATCAACAAAATTCTTGTAGCCAATCGAGGCGAAATTGCAATTCGCATTTTCCGTGCCTGTACGGAGCTAAATATTCGAACGGTTGCGATCTATTCAAGGGAAGACAGCGGGGCTTTTCATCGCTTTAAAGCGGATGAAGCCTATTTAGTAGGAGCAGGTAAGAAGCCAATCGATGCTTATTTAGATATTGAGGGCATTATTGCCATTGCCAAGGATGCAGGTGTTGATGCGATTCATCCAGGGTATGGTTTTTTATCAGAAAATGTAGAATTCGCGCGTCGCTGTGAGGAAGAGGGCATTATCTTTATTGGTCCAACTTCCCAACATTTAGATATGTTTGGCGATAAAGTCAAGGCACGTGAACAAGCTATTGCTGCAAGTATTCCAGTTATTCCTGGAACAGATGGCCCAGTTGCCAACTTGGCAGAGGTAGAGGATTTTGCCAGCACACATGGCTACCCAGTTATGATTAAGGCAGCGCTAGGCGGCGGTGGTCGTGGGATGCGTCTTGTGCATACACAAGAGGAACTTGCATCTGCCTATGAACGTGCAAAATCAGAGGCAAAGGCTGCATTTGGCTCGGATGAGGTCTATGTAGAAAAGGCCATTATCAAGCCAAAGCATATTGAGGTGCAAATTATTGGTGACCAACAGGGGAATCTTGTGCATTTATATGAGCGTGATTGCTCAATCCAGCGTCGTCATCAAAAAGTAGTAGAAATTGCGCCATCGAACTCTATTTCTGAGGAATTAAGACAGCGTATTTGTGGAGCAGCCGTGCAATTAATGAAGAATGTCTCGTACATAAATGCAGGGACAGTGGAATTTTTAGTCGCAGGCGATGAATTTTATTTCATCGAGGTCAATCCGCGTATTCAAGTAGAACATACGATTACAGAAATGATTACAGGCGTCGATATTGTTCATACCCAAATTAAGGTAGCAGCGGGTTATGCGCTTCATGGTGAAGAAATTCATATGCCACAGCAGGAAGATATACCGTTGATTGGTTATGCGATTCAGGCCCGCGTCACAACAGAGGACCCTGCTAATGACTTTATGCCAGATACAGGAAAGCTAATGGTATATCGTTCAAGCGGTGGTTTTGGTGTACGCTTAGATGCGGGAAATGGTTTCCAAGGTGCTGTAGTTACACCCTATTATGATTCCCTATTAGTGAAAATTTCTACATCAGGTATGACATTTAAAGAAGCAGCTGCGAAAATGGACCGTAATTTAAAGGAGTTCCGTATTCGTGGTGTGAAAACAAATATTCCGTTTTTAAATAATGTAGTAACACATGAGCAATTTTTATCAGGAGCCTTTGATACAAGCTTTATTGATACGACACCAGAGCTATTTGAGTTCCCAGTCAGAAAAGACCGTGGTACAAAGCTATTAAGTTATATCGGTAATGTTACCTTAAACGGCTTCCCAGGTGTGGAGAAGAAGTCCAAGCCTATTTTTGTTCAGCCAAGCGTACCACAGGTAGACACATTGATTGTGCCACCAGCAGGTACAAAGCAAATTCTAAATGCACAAGGACCTGAGGGCTTAGTGAAATGGATTTTAGCACAGGAGGATGTGCTATTAACGGATACAACATTCCGTGATGCCCATCAATCACTGCTGGCGACACGTGTGCGTTCACAGGATATGTTCCAAGTTGCTGATGCGACAGCACATATGATGCACCAGCTATTCTCTCTGGAAATGTGGGGCGGTGCAACCTTTGATGTCGCATACCGTTTCTTAAAAGAAGATCCATGGGAGCGACTAGCAAAATTGCGTGAGCAAATCCCGAATGTGTTGTTCCAAATGCTGCTACGTGGGGCGAATGCAGTCGGTTATACCAACTATCCTGATAATCTTATCCGTGAATTTATTGCGGAATCGGCTTCATCAGGTATTGATGTATTCCGTATTTTCGATAGCTTAAACTGGATTAAAGGTATGGAAGTAGCCATTGATGCGGCACGTCAATCAGGCAAAATTGCTGAGGCAGCTATTTGCTACACAGGCGATATTTTAGATGATTCACGTGCGAAATATTCAGTACAATACTACAAGGATATGGCAAAGGAATTGGAAGCAACAGGGGCACATATTTTAGCGATTAAAGATATGGCTGGTTTACTAAAGCCAGAAGCAGCGTACCGTTTAATTTCTGAGTTAAAAGATACAACAAATTTACCAATCCATCTGCATACACATGATACAAGCGGCAATGGTATTTACTTATATGCAAAAGCGATTGAGGCTGGCGTAGATATTGTGGATACAGCATTAGGTGCAATGGCTGGTCTTACATCACAACCAAGTGCAAATTCCTTATACTATGCCATGAAAGGCAGTCAGCGTGAAGTACGCGCGGATATTGATGCACTAGAAAAATTATCCTACTACTGGGAAGATGTGCGTAAATATTACAAAGATTTTGAAAGTGGTATGATGAGCCCACATTCTGAAATCTATGTCCATGAGATGCCTGGTGGCCAGTATAGTAACTTACAGCAACAAGCAAAAGCAGTAGGGCTTGGCGATCGTTGGGAAGAAGTAAAGCATATGTATTCTCGTGTAAACCTGCTATTTGGTGATATTGTGAAAGTAACGCCATCCTCCAAGGTCGTAGGCGACATGGCGCTCTTTATGGTACAAAATGATTTAGATGAGCACACAGTATTAACAAGAGGACAAACAATTGATTTCCCAGACTCGGTCATTGAATTCTTCCAAGGCTATCTTGGACAACCACACGGTGGCTTCCCAGAGGCGTTACAAAAGGTGGTACTAAAAGACCGTGAAGCGATTGCAGTACGTCCTGGTGAGCTATTAGAATCAATACAGTTTGAACAATTGAAAACAGCCCTGGAGGATAAATTAAATCGCCCTGTT
The DNA here is from genome assembly GCF_038051955.1 of Lysinibacillus sp. FSL H8-0500. Taxonomy (NCBI): domain Bacteria; kingdom Bacillati; phylum Bacillota; class Bacilli; order Caryophanales; family Bacillaceae; genus Lysinibacillus; species Lysinibacillus sp. FSL H8-0500. Next base: position 1,094,022 of record NZ_CP150292.1, read on the forward strand.
ACAAAGAAAGATGTCTTAGCCTATGCTCTTTATCCAAAAGTCTTTGAGGAGTATGCCAAAACGGCAGAATCCTTTGGCAATATTTCTGTTTTAGACACACCAACTTTCCTATACGGCTTAAAGCTAGGAGAAATTATTGAAGTCGAAATCGAAAAAGGGAAAACGTTAATTATTAAATTAGTATCTATCGGTGAACCACAGCACGATGGTACACGTGTCCTATACTTTGAGCTCAACGGACAATCACGTGAGCTAATTATTCAGGATATGACAGTAGAAGTAGATGGCAGTATCGCCCTAAAAGCAGACCCAAGCAATCCAAATCAAATTGGGGCCACAATGCCTGGAACAGTGCTTAAAGTTGTAGTATCGAAAGGTAGCCCTGTTAAACGTGGCGATCACCTTTTAATTACAGAGGCGATGAAAATGGAAACAACAGTCCAAGCACCAAAGGATGGCATCGTAAAAGAGGTTTATGTTGTTGCAGGCGATGCAATTTCTACAGGTGATCTGTTGATTGAAATGGAATAATAAATGATTAAAAGGCTATTAGATGCACTCTAGCATCTAATAGCCTTTTATAGGATGGGCGTAAAACCCCTACGCCTTTAGGCTAGGGGATGTAAGCCCTAACTACCTTGTGTTTGAATGTATTTTTGAATAATCTCTTTGCTAACATTTCCAATGCTACAAGAAAAGTATCCGTCACTCCAAAAGGTGCGTTCTTTCCAAAAATGTCGAGAAAGATATTCGTTATGCTTTTGCCATATCCGATAAGTCGTGAGCTGCTTCAACAACCTAACAATTTCAAGAATACTCCATTTTGGAGAATAACGAATTAATACATGGATATGGTCTTGGTCTATCTCTTGCTCAATAATTTGCCAACCGTAATGATTAGCAATATATTCGATTTCAGTCTTAATATCATGACCTACTTTTAACAATAACTTTTTCCGATACTTACAAACAAATATCAAGTGGCACATAAGTAAATGTTTACTGTGATTTTCAGAAATGTATTTCATTACTTCTCTAACCCTTTGCGAATTAGTTCGTAAACCGCACTTGCGAAGTTTGGGATATTGTGTTTCTCCTTGTATTCTTCGATCCGAATTACTAAATCGACAGGGAATTTAATCAACTTTGGTATACGCTCCATTAGTTTCACTCCTTTTTAAGTATATACTTTTGACATATACTAACATTCAGTATATACTATTAGTATATACCCGAAGGAGGTGAAATACAATGTTGGTAAATAAAGCATATAAATTCAGAATCTATCCAAACAAAAAACAGACTGAACTAATCAATAAGACTATTGGTTCTGCAAGGTTCGTATTCAACTTCTTTTTAGGCAAACAAAAGGACAAAGATGCTTACTGGTACATCGTTAATGAAATGGTTCAAAACGGTCAACTTTCATCTAACAATTGGAAAGGCAAGTGTTTGAACAAATACGAAACCGTTAAAGCAGTTAAGGAATTAAAAAAACAGTATTCCTTCTTAAAAGAGGTAGACAGCATTGCCCTGCAAAAATCCGTTGAAAATTTAGCAGATTCCTATGATCGTTACTACAAAAAACAGAATAAATATCCACGCTTTAAATCTAAAAAGAATCCTGTTCAATCTTATACAACAAAGCATACAAATGGAAATATCGCTATTGATGGTAACTATATTAAGCTACCTAAACTTGGTCTTGTTCGCTTTGCTAAAAGTCGTGAAGTTACAGGGAAAATCCTAAATGCAACCATTAGACGAAATCCGTCAGGAAAATACTTTGTTTCCATCGGAACAGAAGTTGAAGTTGCAGAACATCCGAAAACCAATTCGGCAATCGGGATTGATGTCGGATTAAAAGATTTTGCTATTCTTTCAGATGGAACGACTTATACTAATCCTAAATTTTTTCGCACATTAGAAGAAAAATTAGCAAAGGCACAACGTATCCTAAGCAGACGAACGATTGGCGGTGCGAACTGGTATAAAGCTAAAATCAAAGTGGCTCGTATCCATGAAAAGATAGCAAATACACGTAAAGATTACTTAGACAAAATTTCAACCGAGATTGTTAAAAACCACGACATTATTGGTATGGAAGATTTGTCAGTATCTAATATGTTGAAAAATCATAATCTTGCAAAAGCCATTAGTGAAGTCTCATGGTCACAATTTAAAACCATGATTGAATACAAAGCAAAATGGTACGGAAAGCAAGTCGTAACGGTTGCGAAAAACTTCCCTTCCAGTCAGCTTTGTTCCTGCTGTGGCTATCAAAACAAAGACGTTAAAAATCTTGGCTTACGTGAATGGGATTGCCCAGAATGTCATACCCATCATGACCGAGATATTAACGCAGGACAAAATCTAAAAAATGAAGCCATAAGACTCCTAACCGTTGGAATGACGGGGATAGCCTAATCAATTAGAGTTCGATAGAACTCTGTACTTAGGAATCCACTATGGCTTTAGCCTAGTGGTAGTTCAAATTAGGTATGGAAAAGTTGAGGATAAGATGATGGATAGCACTTTCAACGTGTGGATAAAAGATCATGCAAGGAGCTATTTGTGAATATATGCTAAGCTAGATGAGATGGAGAGTAATAAAAGTAGAGGGACTAGAAAATGCTTAAAAGACTATTTAATTGGATGCTTATCATTGGCTTAATTTTATTAGGAGGTCGCATTGTAACAGCAATTTGTTTCTATTTTGATCTTCCATTTACAACATTTTTTAAAGACTATGCTCTAGTATCCGTGATTATTTTAATTGTTGGAATTATAGGGACAGAGGCAATGAAAAAGCAGGAAAAAAGATAAAAGATTCGGCACGAGAGAGTGTGTCGAATCTTTTTCATGTGCTATTTCTTCTTTTCATTATAGTTACTACGGGCCACTAACATAATCATATAACATAGTAAACCAAATAACAGAGAAATAAATAATGAGTGTAGTAGAGCAACTGTTAAATTCAATCTAGTCAGGACTACTAACATACCAGCAATCACTTGTAAAACAACGATCGTAAAGGCAATAATCCAACCATAGTAAATTACACGTTGGTTTTTATATTCTTTCACAGCATGCCAAGTTATGTATGCAATCCAAATGAAAATAATAAGAACAGCTAGACGATGCCCCATTTGCACCCATTCATACATATTATTTGGCAGTGCTAAAGGCGATTCATTATAGCAAAATGGCCAATCTGGGCAAATTAAGCTAGAATCTGTGTGTCTTACAAGCGCCCCTGTATAAACCACTAAATAAGAATAAATTGTGACAGCAATCGTGTGCCAACGTAATTTTTTCCCCATAAATACGTTATCAGCATCAAATTTCCGATCCACTTCAAATACAATCATAGAAAGCAGAAGAACAGCAGCAAAGGAAATAAGCGAAATGCCAAAGTGGAGTGCTAGGATAAAATCACCTTGTCCCCATAATACTTGAGCTGCTCCGATTAGCGCCTGTGCAATTAAGAAAAACATTGCTAAGAAACCTAATAGCTTTACTTCACGAATATGTCCGAGTTTACGCCATGTCCAAACGGTTAATACAAGAATTGAAATAGATACGACTCCAGTTACAAGACGATGTGAAAATTCAATTAGAACTTCTGGTGTAATCTCCTTTGGAATAAGAGATCCATTACAATCAGGCCAATTTCGACCACAGCCTAAGCCACTATCTGTTTTCGTAACGAGAGCTCCACCAAGCAAGATTAGGAGCATCCCAACTGTAGCGGCAACAGCAAACCACTTCAAAAACCTGTTGTGTTGCATAAAATGAGTCACCTACTTTATCTATCAACATTACAAGAGCGTAATGTTTCTGCTACTAGATAATATCGAAAATACGTTTAAAAAACAACTTGTAAAGAGAATGGACGATTAGATGTCGATTCCATTTCACAAATTGTTCATAATTTCGTGCTTTAACCTTCACAATTCATTTTAGAAAATGTTTTACTATAGATATGTTGTTTTTATTTATATTTCTAGGCAAAACTAATTTTTACAACTTCATCTAAATTTCACTTAATGTCTAGAAATCAATCGCAAATTTCGCTATAGTTATGATAGCGGAATATGCTTACAAAAATGAAAGGAGGGGTAATATGTCAAACGGTCGTACACTGACGGCTACTAGAAATACGGAGCCAGAAACAACATCCGTTGTAAAAGATTTTTTAGCACTAATAAAAATTGGCATCGTTAACTCGAATCTTGTCACAACATTTACAGGAATGTGGCTGGCATTTCAACTGACTAGTAGACATTTCTTGCAAGAGCTTGATGTCATATTCTACACCATGCTAGGTGCAGCGTTAATTATTGGTGGCTCAGGCGCAATGAATAACTTTATTGATCAGGATATCGATCCGATTATGAAAAGAACGAAGGCAAGACCGACAGTAACTGGCAGATTTAAGCCCAATTTGGTATTGACCATTGCCCTCTCATTTTTAATTGTAGGTGAAATTTTGTTATTTGCGGCATCGTTTGCGGCCGGCATGTGGGGACTACTAGGAATATTTGCTTATGTCGTTCTGTATTCAATGTGGTCAAAGAGAAAGCATGTTAGTAACACGGTTGTAGGAAGTATTTCTGGGGCTATTCCTCCAATTATTGGATTTGCAGCAGTGGAGCCTACTTTAGGTCTGGGGGCACTTGCTTTATTTCTTATTATGTTTGCATGGCAGCCACCGCATTTCTATGCACTTGCTATGAAACGCACGGAGGAATATCGGGCAGCTAAAATACCAATGTTACCTGTTGTAAAAGGATTTAAGCGTACAAAGTATTCAATGCTGTTTTGGATTCTTTTATTATTCCCTTTACCGTTCCTATTACCAGAGCTTGGAACTGGCTTTTTAACTCTTGCTACTGCATTGAACTTGGGCTGGTTAATACTAGCTCTGAAAGGCTTTACCACAAAAGATGATATGAAATGGGCAAATAAAATGTTTATTTATTCGTTGAATCATATGACGATCCTATTTGTGTCTATCATCATATTTGCGGTGTTTAGCTAAATTTAGGAATTCTTTCTTTTCCTAAAGAATTCATATAGACAGAACTGATGTCCTAGGTACACATGAAAATACAACAAAGAAAGAGGGGTTTAATTAAGCTATGATGAAAGGGCTTAAAAAATGGCGTCTTTTTTCACTTCTAGCAGTGATGATGGTTTTCCTTTCAGGATGTGGTGAAGATTATCTATCTACACTGAAGCCAAGTGGAGAAGTAGGTCAACAGCAATTAAATCTATTACTGTTAACTACTGTCATTATGACACTAGTAGTAGTAGTAGTATCTGTGATCTATTTACTTGCATTCGTAAAATACCGTCGTGCACGTGTTGGTGAGAATGTTATTCCTAAGCAAGTAGAGGGTAGCCATACACTAGAAGTGATTTGGACAGTTATTCCAATTATTTTATTATTAATTATCGCTGTACCAGTTGTTACAACTACTTATAAATTTGCAGATGTTGCTGCAATGGATGAAGTAGACGAGGAAGGGAATAAAACAGCCCTAACAGTCAATGTAACAGCAAAGTTATATTGGTGGGAATTTGAATACCCTAACCAAGGTATTATAACTGCTCAAGAGTTAGTAGTCCCAACAGGTGAAAAAGTTTACTTTAACTTAATCGCTGCTGATGTTAAGCACTCATTCTGGATTCCTGCTGTGGGCGGTAAAATGGATACAAACGTAGAAAACGTAAACAAATTCTACCTAGTATTTGATAAAGAATCTCAAGATTTAAAAGATGGCGTATTTTATGGAAAATGTGCTGAATTATGTGGACCTTCACATGCATTAATGGACTTTAAAGTAAAAACATTAAGCCCAGATGCATTTGATGCATGGGTAGATGCCATGAAAGCAACAGAAGGGCAAACAGCTGACAGAGAATCATCAGACCTTGGCGAAGCAACTTTTGCTAATAGCTGCTTAGGCTGTCATGCTATTTCAGGTTCAGGAGCAGGTGGTGCACCAGGTCCAAACTTAACAACATTCGGTGATCGTAACCGTGTTGCTGGTTTCTTAGAGCACAACGAAGAAAGCTTAGAAGCTTGGATTAAAAATCCTGGGGAATTCAAACCAGGTAACTTAATGATGAACGCTGAAGGCACTGCACCTATTTACGGTGATTTATCCGATGAAGAAATAAAAGCTCTTGCAACTTATATCATGGGCTTATCAGTTGAAAAATAATTTTTTGTTTATACGTAACAAATTTTGAGGGAGGTAAAAGTTGTGAGCTCATACACACAGAAAAAGGGCTTTGGAGCAACTGTCTGGGATTACATTACAACTGTTGACCATAAAAAGTTAGCAGTGATGTATTTATTAGCTGGTACATTGTTCTTTGCTATCGCTGGTTTTGAAGCGTTATTAATGCGTATTCAGTTAATGAAGCCAAATAATGATTTCATATCAGCTGGTTTCTTCAATGAACTATTAACAATGCACGGCACAACAATGTTATTCTTAGCTGCGACTCCATTATTATTCGCATTTATGAACATGCTTGTACCATTACAAATTGGTGCGCGTGACGTTGCATTCCCGTTCCTTAACTCTTTAGGGTTCTGGTTATTCTTCCTAGGTGCAGTATTCCTTCACCTGTCATTCTTTATGGGTGGCGCTCCTGATGCGGGCTGGACTTCTTATGCATCATTATCTTTATATTCTCCAGGACATGGTATTGACTTCTATGTACTTGGTTTACAAATTTCAGGGGCAGGTACGTTAATTTCGGGTCTTAACTTTATTGTTACGATCATTACAATGCGTGCTCCAGGTATGACATTTATGCGTATGCCATTATTCACTTGGACATCGCTTGTATCAAGTTCGTTAATTTTATTCGCATTCCCTCCATTAACAATCGGTTTATTAATGATGTTATTTGACCGTATGTTTGGGGGTAACTTCTTTGACCATATGATGGGTGGTAACACAATTATTTGGGAACACTTATTCTGGATCTTTGGACATCCAGAGGTTTACATCTTGGTATTACCAGCATTTGGTTTATTCTCTGAGATTATTCCAGCGTTCTCTCGTAAGCGTTTATTTGGATACTCTTCAATGGTATTCGCAACAATTTTAATCGGTTTCTTAGGGTTCATGGTTTGGGCCCACCATATGTTTACTGTAGGTATGGGTCCAACAGCAAACGCAATCTTTGCTGTTGCAACAATGGCAATTGCCGTTCCAACGGGTATGAAGGTCTTCAACTGGATCTTAACGATTTGGGGCGGATCGATTAAAGTTACAACACCAATGCTTTATGCACTTGGCTTCATCCCGTCATTCGTTGCGGGTGGTGTTACAGGGGTTATGCAAGCATCTGCACCTCTTGACTATCAATTACACGATTCTTACTTTATCGTAGCGCATTTCCACTATGTAATCGTTGGTGGTATCGTTACAGCATTATTTGGTTCAGCGCACTTCTACTGGCCAATTTTCTTCAACCGTATGTTAAACGAAACATTAGGAAAATGGACTTTCTGGGTATTCTTTATTGGATTCCATTTAACATTCTTCCTACAGCACTTCTTAGGTTTAATGGGTATGCCACGTCGTGTATTCACTTACATGGATGGTCAAGGTTGGGATCAGTTCAACTATATTTCTACAGTCGGAGCAGCCATGATGGGTGTTGGGGTTATCATGATGGTAATCAACTGCTTAATGTCTATCAAAGGTAAGCCAGCAGGACGCGACCCATGGGGCGATGGACGTACTTTAGAATGGTCAATTCCACAGCCAATTCCATTCTATAACTTCCGCCAAACGCCACTTGTGCGTGGTTTAGACCCATGGTGGATTGAAAAGCAAGAAGGTAATAAAGAAGTGACATTTGCTGAACCAATCGGTGATATTCATATGCCAAATAACTCAGCGATTCCATTTGTTATTTCATTAGGTATGTTTATTGCAGCATTCGGTGCACTTTACAATCCAGATGCAGATAAACCATGGTCTATCTATGTATTAATCATTGGTTTAGCAATCACATTTGGTGCGATGATTACTCGTTCTGTTAAAGACGATCATGGCTTCCATTTACACAAAGAAGACATTCTTGAAATAGAAGAACATCTTTACGGCAAAGGAGGCAATAAATAATGGATTTCAATACTAAATTTACTCCTCATACTTGGCCAGATCACCCTGAGCAAGCTACAATGGAGGGGAAAAATAAAGTCGTTGGTTTCTGGATTTTCCTTGCCTGTGAAGTTGTCCTCTTCGCAAGTTTATTTGCTACTTACTTAGCACTTAAGAACAAAGGGCCAGCGGGCATGGAGTTCACAACGCAAGGTTTATATGAATTACCATTAGCATTTGCAATGACAATGTTATTATTAACATCTTCACTAACATCTGTTTATGCGATTCACCATATGCGTAACTTTAACTTTAAAGGTATGCAAACATGGTTTGGTATTACACTATTGCTAGGTGCAGGTTTCTTAGCTTTAGAAGTTTATGAATTTTATCATTATACACATCTTGGCTTTACATTTACACAATCTGCATTTGCCACTGCCTTCTACTCATTGGTAGGTACGCACGGTTTCCACGTATCATTAGGTCTTGTTTGGATTTCAACGTTAATGATTCGTAATGCGAAGCGTGGTCTAAACTTATATAATGCACCTAAATTCTTCGTGGCTGCTTTATATTGGCACTTTATCGACGTAGTTTGGGTATTTATCTTTACAGTAGTATACTTGATGGGAGTGATCGGATAATGTCTTCACACGATACACCTATAGTTGCTAAATCACAGGCACAATACGAGTATGATCGTCATCATAATGCCGTTCATATGCGTAAACAAGTAATTAACTTTGCGATTATGATTTTCCTGACATTTATCGCATTCGGCATGGCTGCGGCTGGTTTCTCTAAATACTTAATCTTCCCGTTTATTTTATTACTTGCGGGCGTTCAAGTTGTATTACAGCTGTATGCATTCATGCACTTAGAGGATAAAAAAACACACTTCGGTGGTGTAATTGGCTTCTTTATGTGGATGGGTATCGTCATTGCCTTTACATTCTTCTTAGCATTCTTAACAGTTATTTGGTGGTAATCACCAAAAAGAGCACGTTCGTTAACTTTAAACGAACGTGCTTTTATTATCCGTTAAGATAGAGAGCAAAAAGCAGGAAGCTATTATTTGTTCACCTTTCGTTCATTGCAGTATAGCTGTAAGCGTTCTATAATAGGAGTACTGAAGTTTAAAGGAGTGCGTTTATATGCCACTTAGTATTTTTGGTTTTCAAGCATTATGGAGCCCATATTTAATGGGGGTTCTTATTTTTATAACCATTATCTATTTTTTAGTCACAACAAAGTGGCGTAAGGATTTTAAAGTAAGTGAACCTTTAAAAAAGAGCGAAGCTATTTATTTTATAGTAGCAATGGTAATAATTTATGTTGTTAAAGGATCACCAGTTGATTTAATGGCTCATATTATGTTTACAATGCATATGGTGCAAATGGCTGTATTGTTATTGCTTGTACCGATTTTCTTAATCAAAGGGATTCCTTGGTGGCTTTGGAAGGTTGCGATAGAGGCTCCTGTTGTTCGAACAATATTTAAAGTATTAACATTGCCAGTTGTTGCAGTTTTTGTGTTTATTGGTCTATTTTCTTTCTATCATTTGCCTTCCGTGCTAGATTATATTAAGCTAAGCGAAACATTGCATGGTATTTATACATTTGTGTTATTTTTGTCTGCCGTGTTTATGTACTGGCCTTTAATTCAAAATATGCCGGATCGTGACCATATGAAGCCTCTACACAAGTTAGCCTATATTATTGCTAATGCGGTTTTAATTACACCTGCATGTGGATTAATTATTTTTGCACCAAATGCATTATATGAAACCTATACAAACGGTGATGCTTGGTTAAAGGCAATGGAGCTTTGTGTACCAGCTTCTACACTATCAGGTTTAGCATTATCAGGGCCTGAGCTATTTACAGATATGAAACCCGTTGCTGACCAGCAGCTAGGTGGCGTTCTTATGAAAATCTTACAGGAGCTTATTTTTGGTGTATTAATTGCTGTCATCTTTACAAGATGGTATCGCGCCGAACAAAAAGATCCAGATAAAATTACTGCTGATGCGTTAGCTGCACATCAAAAGAAATGGGAAAGTCAACAGCAACATGGATTGTAAAATAGAAATTTACTTTGTATAAGGGGTTTTGAGAATGGATTTGCAAATTTTGCCTACTATTAGTACAACTTTTATTGTTATTAGTGCTGTACTAGTAGCAATAGGTTGGGGCTTAATTTTAAAAAGAAAGGTAGAGGCACATAAAAAAGTGATGTTGGCTGCGGGGGCGGCTGCGTTAATCTTCTTTATTATTTATGCTTCACGTACAATCTTTGTTGGAAATACTGCTTTTGGCGGTGGAGAGCATTTAAAGCCATATTATACGTTCTTCTTGATTTTCCATATTATTTTAGCGACAGTTGGAGCAGTGTTTGGAATTGTTAGTATTATCTCAGGACTTAAAACAAATATTAAATTACACAAACGCATAGGACCGATTACAAGTATTATTTGGTTCTTTGTGGCGATCACAGGTGTATTAGTGTATGTATTATTATATGTCCTCTTTGAACCAGGTGAAACAACATCTGTTATTAAAGCGATATTAGGGTTTTAAAAAAATCTCCCTCCTTATTTATTTTTGTAAGGGTGGGAGATTTTTTGTAGTTGGTTGAAAGATCGAAAGTCCAACAACAACTAGTAATGGTCCGATTAAAATACCCAGAAAGCCAAATACTTTAAAACCAACAAACATTGCAATAAAGGTTGTCAGAGAGGAGAGTCCAATTTTATCGCCAATAATTTTTGGTTCAATCATTCGGCGCACTAAAAATAAGCCTATTGTTAGTAGGAGTAAGGCAATAGCGAAGAGATATTCACCTGTAACTGCTTGATAAATAGCCCAGGGAATCAATATAATAAACGAATCGAGAAAAGGGATAATGTCTAAAATAACCAGCAGTAATGATAAAAGTATGGGAAAGGGTGTTTTTAAGAGATAAAAGGTTGCTGCAGATAAAGCAAAAATACCTACACCTACAAAAATTTGTGCTTTTAAAAAGCCAAATAACGCCAGTTTCACGCGCTGCCCAATAAAAATAATTTTTTGCTGATAATGAAACGGGACGGATAAGAATAATTTTCGATTGATGGCGGGTAATTCCAGCAACAGCATATATAAAACAATCCAATACACAAAAATATCAAATAAACGTGAAGGAATATATGTGAATAACGCTGCCCAGACATTGATATTTGTTAAGGATAGTGCAAATTTTTCGATAGAGGCTAGGGCTTTGGCAATCATAAATTGAATTTGCGAAACAAGCTCTACAGGTAAGTGATAGGTATAGTTGCTAAGCTTGGATTGTAGTTGAATCCATAGGGCAGATAGTTGATTAAGATAGTCAGGGATATGAATCATAAAGGAAGAAAATTGTTTCCAGCTTATAAAGAGAATGAGCGCACATACTAGTACCGATATACTAAGAAAACATAAAAAAAAGATGGAAACGACCATTTTGCGTTTTTTCCGGAAACGCTTGCACATTCGAACAATAATGGGCTCTAAAAGCAGTGCTGTGAAGTAGGCAAGCAAAATGGGTAGTGATAATGAAATGAGCCAAAGAATAAGAATACTAATAGCAATAACGATGATGGGATGACGAAAGAAAGGATGATTTAAAAACGATACCAATATTTTCACCTACATCTTGTAATAGATATAGGTAGTATGAGAAGAAATTCTATTTTTACTCCATATCACTTACGGCCAGATTTTTTCCGGCTCACAAGAGAAATTCTCCTTAAAATCCGAAAGCTTTTATTTTGATTCAGTGAATGGTGGAACTTCCACTGAATCAAAATAAAAAAGACTGGTTGCCCAGTCTTTTTCGAACGAATGAAGCTATTTACGTTAGACTTGCTATCACTTTAATGGTTTAAAGATTAGTGTACGTCAACAGGTTCAAAATTATTTTTATTAATAGGCTCGATTGCGAATTGATCTAATTCTAATTTAACCTTTTTTAAAATTTCTTCACATTTTTTTACAAGATGTGCTGGATAAACTTCGTCATCACCATATTCAACACCATGTGGATAGTAGTATTTACCAAGAGCTGGTTTCATTAATGTAAGGATTGCATCGTGTGCACCTACATCCCCAGAAATAGCGTAAGCAAATACACGTAGATAATAACGGCCTTCACGAGTATCAAAGCGTTTATCAAATGTCATACGCTCGTAATCCCAGCCACCATCACATTCTAAACCATGCTTTTTCATAATGCTGACAATTAGTTCTTGATCAGCTGTTAAATTTTCAAGGTTAGTATTTTCAAAATACATGTATAGTCCTCCTTTAGGTTCTCGTACAAAGTATACGCTCATTTTTATAATAGAGCATATTCGACATTGTTGCAATGACAACATTGTGTCAAGCTAATTCTAATTGATATAATAACGATAATAATGGTGATGAAAAGGAGCCCTGTATGAAAGCTTTATTCCGCATTTTAATGATTTGTGCTGCAATTTCCTTAATCGGCTTTATGTTTTTTAATACCCCAAAGGAAAACGAGCCATTAGAAGGACCAAATGCCAACTCTAATATTATTCCTCAAACACAGCTAAAACAGGAGCCTGTGGTAGACGCGATAACACGTCCACAAACAGGTATATCCACATTGGTTGGAAAAGGTGCACAGACTGTTTTAGAGCAGTATGGAGAGCCAGCTAGAAAAGAGCCATCCTCATTCGGCTACCAATGGTGGGTCTATAATAAAGATGTTGCTAGCTTTTTTATGGTTGGCATTGAAAATAATGTTGTGACACAAGTCTACATAGCAGGACCAAATATAGATGCATCCCCTTTTAAAGTGGGGCAAAAACGAGACGAAATCTATCGCATGACAATTATTGACTATGAGGTAACTGTTACTATAGATGACAGTATTTTTATATTCTCAATGAGTGAAGAAGATATGCAAACAAGATTACTCGTTAAATTCGATGGGCTTTATGCGCAGCTTTATATAGATCGAGAAACCAGTGAACTACAGGGAATTCGCTATACAAATAGTGAAACGCTTGTGCTTCATCAGCCCTACGAGATGAGTTATCAGGGGGAGCTTGTGAGACGTACACCACCTTCTTCATTTTTACAGCAAGAAATTGATGGGGCTAGTGGCAAGCAGCTTGATGATCTACTAAATGTGACAAGAACACAGCATGCGTTACCACCATTAGAGAGTGATGAATCATTGGAAGAAGTGGCAAAGATGCATAGTGAGGATATGAAGGTACAGAATTTTTTAGGTCATGACTCTCCTACCTATGGAGACTTAAAAAGGAGATTACAAGCACAAAATATTGACTATAGTGAAGCGAATGAAAATCTTGCCACAGCTTATTTTGATGCGATTGAAGCGATGCATGGCTGGACAAATTCGCCTGAACATAGGAAAGTTCTATTAAATGATCAATATACCAGCGTTGGTTCTGGTGTTTTTGTCAATTATTATACACAAATTTATTTAGAGCCTTCTTCACAAAAGTTAGATAGTGACAAACAGGATACTGAAGAATTAGAAAAAAACGATCCACCCTTACCATAACATTATAAAATAAGAATGAAGACAAGCTTTCGACAATGAAGCTTGTCTTTATTTTTTCCTTACTAGGCTTCGGCATTTTTCGTCACACCGTTACAAAGGCCGTCATATGATAGAGAACTGAAGGGGGGAATGAGGCTTGCAATTAGCAGAGCTATTGAAAGACTGGCCATGCAGTGTGACGGGAGGATCCATTCGAACAACAATTACAGGCGTAGAGGACTATGCACAAGCCGTACAGCCAGGTGATATTTTTATTGTGCGAAAAGGTAAAAAAACATCTGGCAGCCGCTTTATTAAAGAAGCACTAGCCCGAGGAGCAGTGGCGATCGTTGCGGAGGAAAGTATTTCTTTGCCTATTATTGATAAGGACATTCCTTTTGTATGGGTTCCAAATACAGCCTTATTTTTATCATATGTAAGTGCGAAACTTGCTGCTTTTCCTGCAGAAGCTTTAACGGTTATAGCTATTACAGGAACAAATGGGAAAACAACCGTAAGTCATTTTATCAGTCAGCTTCTTAGTGCTTTACAAAAAAAAGTCGCTGTTATTGGCACTGTAGGCTTTTTTATCAATGGAGAGAAGCAACAGAATGCTTACGAGCAATTAACGACATTGCAGGCGAAAGAGCTACATCCAATATTAAAGCAATGCGCACGCAATGGTGTGACGCATGTTGTGTTAGAAGCCTCTTCAATGGGGTTACAGCAGCATAGGCTTGATCATTGTGATATTGATTGTGGCGTATTTTTAAATTTATCTGAGGACCATTTAGACGATCATGGTGGATTGGATGCCTATAAGCGTGCAAAGAAAAGATTAGCCGATCTATCCAAAAAGCTAGTCATCAATGGAGACGATAATTTTTGTCGTTCGGTAGGTATCTACGATAAGAAAAAATCTTGTTCATTTGGCTTTGATCATCACAATGATTTACATATCCAAATTATTAGTGAAACTGTTGGAAAAACTGTACTTTGTTTGCAAACAAGCGTGAGTGAGCATATTGTTGAAATTCCTTTTGTCGGGAAATATCATGTACAAAATGCAGTAGCCGCGTTAATGGCTTTATGGCGTTTAGGCATACCTATGGAAGATATCGTGGAGCATATGTGGTCATTGAGGCTACCAGAGGGAAGGCTTGAAAAGATTGATAATCCATTAGGTATTGATGTTTATGTAGATTATGCCCATACAGCAGAAGCCTTACAAGCGGTATTACAAACTTTTGATCGCTCAAAGACAATCTATCTTGTGTTTAGCTGTGGTGGCAATCGTGATAAAGCAAAGCGCTTTGCGATGGGGGCAGTGGCAAGTAAATATGCAGACATTATTTATTTAACAACGGATAACCCACGTGATGAAGATCCGATTGTTATTAATGAAAGTATTATTGCTGGCTTTACAGAGCAGCAATATTATGAAATTTATTTAGATCGCAAGCAAGCGATTCATCAGGCATTAGCTAAGGCAGAAAAGGGCGATATTGTCCTTGTTGCCGGAAAAGGGCATGAACAAACACAGCAAATTAAAAATCAAAAGCTCCCTTTTTCCGATCAACAATGTATAAAAGATTATTTTGCTAGCCTTATTATAGACGACGCTGAATAACAAAGAATGAGCCTGTAGCAATGGCTAACTGGCGTCCTGTTTCGTCTTCAATATCACATGTCATCACAAGTGTTTGTCGCCCTTTATGAACAAAGCGACCACGCGCAATAAGCTCTTTATTTTTTGTTGTAGCAATATAGGTGATATTCATATTTGTTGTTACGACATTATAGCCCTCTGGTACAGCACGTGAAGCAAGTCCTCCCATAGCCGCATCAGCAATTGTGGCAATAATTCCTCCATGTGGCACTTTAATGGTATTATGAATAACGGGTGTAATGGGTATACGCACCTCGCTTATATCAGGTTCAAACTTACCTACCATGTGAAGAGCCGCATTAATATAACGACGGTGAATGCCTTGCTGCTTGTCACGAAGCCCGTGTAAAAGGTGTAATAAAACCTCTTCATCTTCCTTAGAGCTTTCCTGTAAAATCGTTGCTAGTAATTGTTCTATTTGTTCTTTAGCTGTTGTCATCAATTGGAAAACCTCTTTCATTAAAATTATCAATAATGTAAAATTACCATAAAATCTGTTATGATGGGTAAGAGATTGGGGGAATTAAAAATGATGATGACCTCTGACTGGGTAATCATTTTGGATGAGGCCGAAGCGCTTTGTGAAATGATTCTTTCCTCAGAACCTGCAAGGGCACTACAGCAAGCCTATGATGCGGTTTATTGTGATGCACAGCTTGTTGAGGCTATTTATGCATTTAATCGTATAAAGGAACAGTACGAAGATGTACAACGTTTCGGGAAATATCATCCGGACTACCATACAATTATGAAGTCGATTCGCCAACAGAAGCGAGCACTCGACTTAAACGACAAGATTTCAGCCTTAAAGATTGCTGAAAATGATTTTCAGGATTTACTGGATGAGATTAGTTTACTAATTGGCAAAACAGTCTCTGAAGCGGTGAAGGTGCCTGTTAGTAATCCATTTTTTGCAACTGGTTCATCTTGCGGAGGCGGATGTGGCTCGGGCGGTTCCTGCTCTTGCTCAGCTTAACATAAGGTGTGGATAACCCACATTACAACTAGACTGTAGACAACTCGATGATAGGAAGAGTCGTTTACAGTTTTTTTATCATTTTTTGGAGGAGGAAAAATAATGGAAATATATCGAATTGCTGTAATACCAGGAGATGGTATAGGAAAAGAGGTTGTGCCTGCTGCTATAGAGATTTTGAATAAAGCCGCTGCATTGGATGGGCGCTTCCAATTTGAATGGACAACCTTTCCATGGGGTTGCGATTATTATATAGAAACAGGCAAAATGATGCCTGATAATGGGATTGAACTATTAAAACAGTATGACCAAATTTTTTTAGGTGCGGTAGGAATGCCTGAATTAGTACCAGATCACATTTCCTTATGGGGGTTGCTGATTAAAATTCGTCGTGAAATGCAGCAATCCATTAATGTACGACCTGCAAAGCTACTGCAAGGGCTACCTTCGCCTTTACGACAGCCAAATCATTTTGATTTTATTGTTGTTAGAGAAAATTCGGAAGGAGAGTATGCAGATATTGGTGGGAGATTACATAGTGGGCAGGAGGAAGTAGCCATCCAAAATGCTGTTTTTACAAGAAAGGGGACAGAACGTGCAATACGCTATGCTTTTGAGCTTGCACAAAGTCGTCGTCAGCATGTAACAAGTGCGACAAAATCCAATGGCATTACACATAGTATGCCATTTTGGGACGAGGTGTTTGCACAAGTAGGCAAAGAATATCCAGCAATAGCCCAAGTATCCAATCATATTGATGCATTGGCTGCATTTTTAGTGATGAAGCCAGAAAGCTTTGATGTGATTGTAGCATCCAATTTGTTTGGAGATATTTTAACAGATTTAGGTGGGGCAATTATGGGTAGTATCGGTATTGCACCAGCCGCAAACTTAAATATAGAGCGGCAGTATCCCTCTATGTTTGAGCCTGTCCATGGCTCTGCACCAGATATTGCAGGGCAAGGAATTGCTAATCCAATTGGACAAATATGGACTGGGAAAATGATGATCGATTTCCTTGGTTATCCCGAAGTGGGGACCAAAATATTAAATGCGATTGAAACAGCATTTGTACAAGGCATAAAAACGCCTGATTTAGGTGGAACAGCAACATTACGAGAGGTCACAGATGCAGTATTGCATGATTTAACATAAAAAGGAAAAAATCCACGAGTCTATCCGTGGATTTTTGTTTTTTCTCTTATTGTTCAACGGCTGCTTCAGCTTGGAATAGCTCTATCGCAATATCAGGACGATCTGTAATAATGCCCTTAGCGCCATTATTGATTAATTTTTTCATTATATCAATATCATTGATTGTCCAATAATGAACAGGAATATTTAAGTTATTTAAAAACTGAATAAACTTTGGAGAGTCTAAGGCGATAACCCCTGATTTCGTTGGAATTTGAAAGACATCTACTTTCGGATGATATAAATGTCCAAATTGACTTGAGAAAGAGGCAAATGCCTTGCGTACATCTGATTCACCTGCGCCAAGTGCTACTTGATTTTGTGCATATAAATTAAAACGATCAATTTGCTCACCATAAAAGCTTGTCACAACAACTCGATTTTCTGCTCCTAATTCCTCAATTAAACGCCACAGCTTAGAAGGCATTAAACTTCCTTCGTATGTATCTGGAGCATCTTTTATATCAATATTGACAAGCATATTTGGGTAGGCCTCAAGCAGCTCACGCAATGTAACAACATTTAGTGAATCTTCCCGGTATGGGAAAGTCCCATCTAAATCTTTAAAGTGATAGCCATGATTGAAGGCATTAATTTCTGTTAATGTCATATCAGCTACAAGTCCGTAGCCATCAGTGGTACGCTCAACAGTGTCGTCATGGAAAACAATAATTTCCTCATCCTTCGTTAAACGTATATCTATTTCAAAGCCATCAACACCTAACTGTGCAGCTTTTTCAAATGCAACCATTGTATGCTCAGGGGCTAATTGAGCTCCGCCACGATGTGCAAGAATAATAGGGCGATCAAATTGTAATGCTTGCTTATCTTCACGTTGCTGTGGCTTCGAAATAGCCTTACTACCTGCCCAAGCTGCTGCACTTGCTGCTGCGATTGCAAGCGCAATTTTTGTTTTCTTACCCATATTTGTCCTCCTTAATAATTAACTTTCTATCAAAAAGTATTTATAAACCCCTGTAGTTGAGGGGCTTTATAAAACTAATAATTAGTATAAGTGCAAGATGATGTTTTTATGTCGATTTGTTTCCCACTTCAACAGTGGTTCAAATATAGTTTAACTTATGAGAATTCGAATTGCTACGACTATGTTTTTTCATTATAACGGAAAATTGAGCATTCTGTCAGCTAAACTCTGTTGCTATCATTTTCTGGTCTATGGTATTCTTTTAGGTAAGAAATGAGGGACTCTACTGTCAATAACCCATCACTTAGTGAACGCTTAAGGGGGACTTGTAAAAACAGCCCTGATTGACTAGACTAAGTATTCATGTACGATGTTGGGTTGGTCATAACAACTTGGCATGCTTCCCTAGCTCTAAGCTTTGTCGTATATAGTTAAAAGCTCTGATGGATAGGGATGATGCTGTACGCAGAAAAAGCCTTTCCAGCATTGGCTAAGGGACATTTCCCGCACACTACGCTTCAATTGTTCAAAACAACATAAATTTTAAAATTGGAAGGAGAGAAGGCGATTCCTCCCCTCTCCCCTGCTTAGCTTAGAAGGAAGGGGCCTCCGCGCCGAACACAGATGAACGAACGACAAGGACTAATCGTTTATGTCCATCAATTAAAACATGCCAAATCTCTTCGGAAATATGGCCATGTTCTTTATATTTCGAGAAGGCAAAAATATGTGGTGCTTTACTGCAATCGTGAGGATATTGATATGATGACAACAAAACTACAACGCCTTCCATTTGTGAAAGACGTTGTGGCGTCTTATCGTCCATTTGTTAAAACAGAGTATGAAAATGCAAAACCAGATAAAGCTAAGGAATATGACTACAAAATAGGTCTATAGCATTAAGTTAATGCAGGTATATAGTTATTTAACCTTAATATACCGACTAAGTATTGATAAAATAGTTTTGGTTCCGAAAATATAGATGAGTGCTTTATTTCTACAACAACTACTTTGCGATTGAGTTGTTCTATTTGTGCCTCAAACATGCTTTGGCGCTTTGTTGGTTGCTCTTCATTAAATGGAATGCCTTCGCGGCAAATATAAATCGGCATAAATTTACTTTCGCCAACTGGTTTGAGTGCAGCTGCTAATGAGAGGACCTTTTTCCCTTCCCTAGTAGTAGAGGTTAGTATAAAGGCTTGATGAAAGCGTTCCTGATTCGTTTTAATAATTTCGAGTAGCTCGTAAACATCACCATAGCCTTCTCCTAATTCTATAAATTGTTGTGGCATAATAATTGCACATCCTTTCCAATACTTATAGTATCATGCTGCGGGAGGTCAAGCACATGAAATTTGCATTAAGCTTTTTTTCCATTTTAGTACTTATTATTGCAGGGACGTTATTTTTCCAATACCATGCCTATTCATCTGATTTAGAAGCAGGTGGTGGAAGTTTCCATTACTCTCAGGAAATTGAAATTGTCTATCGTGAAAATAGTTTAGATATTCGACAGCATTTTAAAAATTTACCGAATCAAAAGGTAAAAATTAAATGGCCAGAGAAAGCGGTAAACCCTAGTTGCTTTATCGAAAATGAAAAAAGCTGTGATCGTTTATCAGAGGAAGTTTCTTATTTTGCAAAAGGAGAAATTAAATCACAATCTGTCTCATACATAATTCCAATCGAAGGTGGCTTAAAAAATAAGATGCTTCTTCAAAATATCTTTGCCACCTTAATAAATGGGGAAGCCTCCTACTCTATTGTCCATATTTCAACGGACAGTAAGGTTGAGGGACAATGGGTGACAGGTCTACCTCTAGTTGGCCAGCAAAAACTAGCACTTGTTAATTATGTAATGTTTAGCGGATATGGTACTGTTCATGATGTTTATTGGCAAGCTGGTGGGCTAACACCTCAAGAAAAAACACCTGTCATATCGATTTATGCACAGCAAGCGGTTTCACAGGATTTTCTTAAAGCGCTAGAAAATATACAGTTTTTAAATGATGAACATATCGCAATTATCCAAGAAAAAAGCCCCGTAAAGTCCCATGATGATCGGTTATTGTTCTTACCGACATTGACGGTGGAAGCTGTGGAACAGGAAGTGATTTTGTCACAAATAAAATCACAGTTTACATTTGAAGATGTGCCAGAATGGTTACTTGAAGTGATGGCATCCTATCTAGTGAATGATGTGATTGGCACAGATAAAGCAAAGAAAATTGTTCAGACATTAAATGACTATATGACAGCTAGTCAGCAGCAAGCTTGGCAAGACGCCTTAAAAAATATGGGTGATGAACCAATCACACTAGCTACAATGGATCAGCATTTATCACAAGTGTTAGGTACTGATGTTAAAACATCTTATTTTACATTAAATGCAGCTCAAGAACAGGGCACATATCCGTTATTATTTGAGGATGCACGTAGTGTCTATGTAGATGGGACACAAAGAGAAGATGTTCATGTTATTTTATATGAGGGTCAAACATTGTACACTGCCGATACATTATTGCCTTATCTAGGTTATTCAGTTGGAGAAGGGGAACACGGCTATTATGTAAATAGTGACAATCGTACATTCCGATTCCCACAAGAGCACGGTTTTTATGTATTTAATCAGCGCAGGTATTCTACAATTTCTGAACCCATTATTAAAATTGCTGATCGTTATTATGTGGAAGAAGCATGGTTACAACGTTTATTCCTAGTTGAATTACGAAAGGAAGATAAACAAATTCAAGTATCCATGCAAGAGCAACAATAATTTTTGCAGCGGGAGATATGGTCTTCCGCTGCAAAAATTATTTATATGGATGAAAGTATGGTGATAGGCTGATATGAGGGTTGTAGCAGGAGAGCGCAAAGGAATGCCGCTAAAAGCAATAGCTGGCAATACAACAAGACCTACAACTGATAAAGTAAAGGAATCTATTTTTAATATGATTGGTCCGTTTTTCGATGGAGGCATCGCACTTGATTTGTTTGCTGGAAGCGGTGGCTTAGGTATTGAATCACTTAGTCGTGGTGCAGAACGTGCAATCTTTATTGAAAAAGATGTCAAGGCATTCCAGGTGCTGCAAGAAAATATAAAAAAATGCCGCTATGAGGAGTATACAGAGCTATTTCGTATTGATGCGAAGCGTGCTGTGAAGGCACTCTTAAAACGTGATCTGACATTTAAGCTTGTTTTTTTAGATCCACCATATCATCAAAAAGAGTATTATGATTTAGTGCAAATACTTGTTGATCATCGTAAAATTCAACGGGATGGTATTATTTTATGTGAACACGCAAAAGAGGTACAGTTGCCTCAAAGCTTTGGAGAATTTAGCTTAAACAGACAAGAAACCTATGGCGGAACAGTAATATCAGTTTATCGCTATGCAGAGGAAGAGGGAGAATAAGTTGTCAGAGAAAATTGCTGTAGTTCCTGGAAGTTTTGATCCGGTCACATTGGGTCACTTAGATATTATTAACCGTGCGGCAGATGTATTTGATGTCGTATATGTAGCGGTTTTAAATAATTCCGCAAAACAGCCATTGTTTTCGGTAGAGGAACGTATGGCGTTAATGGCTGAAGTAACAAAAGCATTGCCGAATGTCCGGATAGAAAGCTCCTCAGGTCTTTTAATAGACTATGCAAAGGAAAAAAACGCAAAGGCCATTGTTCGTGGCTTGCGAGCGGTTTCAGATTTTGAGTATGAAATGCAAATTACTTCCATGAACCGTTTTTTAGATGAAACCATTGAGACATTTTTTATTATGACAAAAAATCAATACTCATTCCTAAGCTCCAGCATTGTTAAAGAAGTGGCAAAATATGGTGGGAATGTGGACGAGCTTGTACCTGCTTATGTGGCACAGGCTTTAAAAGAAAAATATGGCTTTACAAAATAAGTATTTAAGAGGATGTCATAGTAGTGGGCATCCTCTTTTTTGTATGCCTAACTATATTAGTTCAACAAGTCGTGTCACAAACATCAATCAATCTTTTTTTAGAATTTAAAGCTAAATCTAGTAGTATATAGTTCGTTTTTTTGCTAATAATTTATATGCTTTTAGTAGGAGTATAGTATGTATAACATTATGGAAGCCAACAGCTAAGATTCCAGCAATAAATAAACTAGTACCTACTAAATTAATAACAAAATACCTCTTCTTTAGATTTTCATATACTCTTGAAGATATTTTTCATCAACCCGTAGAGGCTCTGTTTTTAATTATGTTATATTGATTTTCCACTATCATTGCACCTTTATTTTATGCAAATATTTTCGCTGTTTCTATCACTAGGGTATACACTTTTTCGACTTACGGTTTGATGTATATTACCCAGTATATCCATAACCCTATAAATAAATTTATTGTTTTTTCATCGTTTAATATTTGTGTTTGTGGATAACGTCTCGTCGCGTAAATTGACCCAAGTAAAAAATCTTACTTGGGTCGTGTAGAAAGATATACCAGCGTTAAGTTTGTGGATAGAGCTTGCAAAATGACGGATAGACTTTTGACAAGAATAGATACTCGAAATAGATGGTTAGCATGTAGAACGAGAGCATTATGTTTGATTGCTTAAGCATATCAGTGCTATTTCAGAAAAAATAGAGCATAAATAGTTGGCACAATGATTATGCTAAGAAGGCGAAGCTTTATATAGGGACGCACAGCGAGCTTGGCAGATTTGGCAATAACAAAAATTTGTAAATGAATACTAATACTTTGCATAGTTAATAAAATAACAACTAATAAAGAGATATAGGGAAGGTCTGGAAAAGCAGTGACAGTCATTTGAAGCCCATTTGTAACCTCTAAGATAGCTGCAATGGAAAGCTCAATTGCATAGGGAAGTGCAGGGAGCATTTGATCTAAGCCCTCTTGCACAATGGTCTGAATCGTTGTAAAAAAGATAATGGTTGTACCAACTAAAAGGATGGTTGGAGCTGTTTCCCTAATACTTTCTGAGAAAGGCGCAGTATATAATGGAGTATTGTGTTCGGAGATACTAGGTGGATCAGTTTTGCGAAATAAAAAGTAACCTGTTATTAAACAACAAATATTAAAAGTATGTAGTAAACATAAAAACAACCATCCAAACGTATGACTGTGTAGTAAGTCTAGGCTTACAAAACCAAGTACAAATAGTGGACTTGGTGCATGACAAACAGCGAGTAAAAAATTTGCTTCCTTCAAGTGTAACTGACCGCTATTTTTTAAGTAAACAATAGTTGTTGCGCCAGTTGGATAACCACCAAGTGCACTAATGATGTATGCTTGTACGTATAAAGAAGCTCGTTTTGTTTTTGTACGCATAGGGCCTGTTAAACGTAGCAGCCATTGTGTTAATACCAGATAAGGCAATAAATATGGAAATAGAGCTTCCATGAAAAGATTGAGACCTAAATCAGTGCCACTATGAGCAGTTTGTGGGAATAACAAGAGTAAGAGAATAAGAATTAAGCAGAGCACTATTTGAATTGTAGCAAACATGTTATCATCTCGTTTCAACTTTTTGTCATTCACATAGGCAAATGCTAAAATCAATATATGTGTGAAAGACAAAAACATGAACATATGGTTTTGTAGGCGTCCTAGGAGGTGTGTTGAATTGAAGAAAAAAATTAGTATTTATGTGGTGTTATTAGTCGTCATTTGTTTTTCGATGTTATACCGACTAGACGCGTATATTATGAAGCCTGGTAGTGCGTATGATGTCAGTAAGTTTGTGACTGTTGATAGTAAAGAGGCAGATAGTGTGGGGTCTTTAAGCTTAATGACGGTCGCGATGCAGCAAGCGACACCATTTACTTATGCATGGGCGAAATTGCAAAAGTATCAAAAGCTTATGGATATCGAGCAGGTGCGTAATCCTTTAGAAGATGATGAAGAATATAATATTCGTCAGTTAAAATTAATGTCTGATTCCCAATTCAATGCAAAGTATGTAGCTTTTCAAAGAGCAGGGCTAGAGACAAGAATTCAATTTAATGGTGTTTTTATATTAAATGTCTTAGATGGTGGAGCATCTGATGGAATCTTAAAAGCTGGAGATGAAATCATTGAGGTGGATGGTCAAGAAATAACAAGTCAGCAAATGCTTGTAGATCTTTTAACGCCTAAGCAGCTTGGCGATCAAGTATCCATCCAGTTTATACGTAATGAGGAGCAACAGCAAGTCACTATTACCCTAAAGGAAATTCCTAATACAAAGGAGCATCGCGCAGGTTTAGGTATTTCCTATACAGAAAGCAAAGCAATTGAGACAACTCCAAAGGTCACAATGAAAACAGAGGATATTGGTGGGCCTTCCGCTGGCTTAATGTTTACGCTTGAAATTTTAGACCAACTGCTTGATGAGGATTTAACGAGAGGCTATGCTATTGCAGGTACGGGTGAAATGCTTGTAGATGGTTCTGTGGGAAGAATTGGTGGGATTGATTATAAGGTAATAGCCGCCGATCGCGATGGTATGGAAATTTTCTTTGCGCCGGACGATGAAATTTCTGAAGAAATTAAGGCAAAGCATCCGGAGCTAGAATCGAATTATGCAACAGCAGTAAAGACCGCAAAAGAAATCGACACAAAAATGAAAATCGTTCCTGTGAAAACAGTGGATGATGCGATCGATTATTTAAGACAGCTACAGCCAAAATAAAGAGATGCTAGAAGCACACTAGCATCTCTTTTCCACTGTTTAAAAACGAATTGGGGGTGTTTGGTAGTCCTTCGGAAGAAGAAAGTCTGTCGTTCCTTGCTCTACACTTAAATTGTAGAGCTCTGCCACATGGATATCAATAGTGAGCATGGCATCCTTAGTAGCTGCAACTCTACTTATTAACGGTAGTTCGATATGCTTTTTCCGCTGCCCTAAATAAGCCTGTCCTACTGCACTCATGCCAAGTAAACGAATAAAAGAAGGAGCTTGAAAGCTTTGGAGCTGCTCTTTAGTAAAGCCTGTGTAGATATGTGTCAGCATGCGTTGTAGGCGTGTCCATGTGTAACGTTTAGATTTTACTTTTTCCATAAAGCTACTAAACGATTGGCTTGTTTTGGCTGCCTTTAGGATGGCGTTTTCAATGCCTTCTGTTACTTCTGCATAACGAGTTAGCTCAGCAGGCGTATGACGCATAATTGTAAAACGCAACAACGGCCAAAAGGCCTCCCAACTGGCAAATGTACAATATTTTTTTTGCCAATTTGTTAAATAATGAAAAGATGTCTCAGGAACAACTTGCTGCACACTTTGTAAGGATTGGCTAGTAGCAAGTGCCTTTCGTATCCCTGTGGCACTGGCGATGGAGGCGTCTTCCTGTAGCGCATCGTGATAGCCCGCTGCAATACGTGGAATCGTCAATGGCTGTATAGGAAGATTAAGAGCCTTCGCTGCCTCTAAATAATGAAAGCCAAGTATGTTGTTGGGCTGTGCAAGATCAATGTATGAAGCAGGGAACTTCTGAGAAAGCTGTTCATAGGCATAGTATAAGCTTTTCGGATAGCTTGCACCTGTTTTGAGACTGTCTTTAATGAGTGCGTTATATTCAGTACGGTGATTGTTAATTAGCTCAAATGTATTTAAAAACGGCTGGATCGAACCATCTTCACTGCCAAATGCAAAAGCCTCACAGCCGACAGCGTTTAATAATGAAATAGCGCCTTTAGCAAAATCTGTGGCAGGGGCTGTACTATAGACATAAGGTAGCTCAATTACAATATCTACACCACCAGCTAGAGCCATTTGAGTACGTGTCCATTTATCCACCATAGCGGGCTCTCCACGCTGTAAAAATGTTCCACTCATAACAGCAATCACAAGGTCCGCCTGTGCAGCCTTTTTAGCCTGCTTTAAATGATAGGCATGTCCATTGTGAAATGGATTATATTCAACAACAATTCCAACTGCTTGCATGCCATCCCTCCTTTATTCAATTATGTCTTTGTTGTAAACTTATTAGACGCAATTATACGTTTAAACGTATACAATTATAGGTGGGTTTTTTAGTGGTGACAAGAAATTATCTTGACATCTATTTTTACACATTATATAATCAACAGTGTTGTCTCGAGGTGATTAACGAATGAAATGGTCAATTCATCAATTATCGAAATACCGTCAAAACGGGATGCCAATTGATGCCTTTGTCCAACTGGACGAAGTGATGGAGCGAAACCAGGATATTCGAGCAATTTCGCCCGTTCATGTAAAAGGGCTATGTACTTTTGGTGCATCGCAAATGACATGTCAGTTAACTGTGACAGCTACGTTAACACTCCCGTGTGCTCGTACATGGGAGGATGTTGAGTTTCCTATCCACGTGGATACAGTTGAAATTTTTAGCTGGATTGACGAAGATAAACGAGGAGACGATGACGGAGACATTCACTATATAGATGGTGAAGTCATCGACATGAAACCAGTTCTTGAGGAATTAGTTTTGCTTGAGGTACCAATGCAAGTGTTCAAGGAAGATTCTGAAGGACAAGTGCACGGTGGTAAAAACTGGTCTTATGCAACAGATGAAGACGTAGAGCTACACAAAAAAGCTGACAAACAAAAAGTGGATCCAAGACTAGCTGCTTTAGCTAAGTATTTTGATCAAACAGACGAATAGACGATCTGTAAGGAGGTGCCATCAATGGCTGTACCATTTAGAAGAACTTCTAAAACTGCAAAAAGAAAGCGTCGTACGCATTTCAAATTATCTGTACCTGGTATGGTAACTTGCCCTAACTGTGGCGAGGCTAAATTATCACACCGTGTTTGCAAAGCTTGCGGACAATACAAAGGTAAAGAAGTAGTTAGCAAATAATACAGTGTTTGCTCACTTAAAAGGCTAGTAGAGAGACCATGGCTCTGTACTAGCCTTTTTGTCAGCTTGAAAAGACGGAATATTTCGTTGATTATGAAGTTCTTTACAATAGTAAAATAATTGTATGATACAATTTATGCATTGAAACAAAGGGGGTAATAATATGTCTTATAAGATTGATAATGATGATGGCATTATGACGTTTACCATCAATCGTGAAGAAAAGCGTAATGCTGTGAATGATGAGGTAATGAATGGACTGCAAGAGGTCATTACATATATTCGTGAGCATGAGGATGTACGCTTTTTAGTAGTAACAGGTGCAGGAGATAAATCATTTTGCTCAGGAGGGGATTTATCAGAGTTTCATTCGTTGGAGACAGAGGATGAGGCATTTGGTATGTTAAGCAAGATGGGGAACATCTTATATGATCTTGCCACACTTCCTGTACCAACTATCGCACTAATAAATGGTACGGCTGTTGGTGGAGGCTGTGAAATTGCTACAGCCTGTGATTTTCGTCTACTAGCTAGTCATGCGAAATGTGGTTTTATTCAAGGAACCTTAGCTATTACAAGTGGCTGGGGCGGAGGTACATATCTATTTGAGCGAGGCTTGCGCCATGATCGTGCAATGAAGATGCTAGTGGATGCCAAGCCTTATCCAGCACAGCTACTATATGACATAGGATGGGCAATGCGTGTTTTTGAAGGCTCAAAAGAAGAGGCGTTAAATGATTTTATTGAACATATGCGAAAGATTCATCCATCTGTTCATAAAGCCTATAAAGAAATTGAGCTTCGTAAGTGGCGCGAGCGCAATATGTATAAGCGTGTGATGGAGGAAGTCCGCACCTGTGCAAAATTATGG
This sequence comes from Lysinibacillus sp. FSL H8-0500, assembly GCF_038051955.1. Classification (NCBI taxonomy): domain Bacteria; kingdom Bacillati; phylum Bacillota; class Bacilli; order Caryophanales; family Bacillaceae; genus Lysinibacillus; species Lysinibacillus sp. FSL H8-0500. The sequence goes on from NZ_CP150292.1 coordinate 1,122,177, forward strand.
GAAAGTGAAGCACATCACGAGGCTGTTAATAATTTCTTAACGAAGAAGAGCAATCAGTAAGGGATAGAGACAATGGTGAGAGGAAAACATCATCATTGTCTTTTTTCATGCAATGATTCTATTTTGCTTGCTTTTGCATATAGTAGTAAAAAATGCGAGGGTGATAGATTATGGAATTGAAAAAAAGAAAAGATCAATGGACAAAGGAAGACGATGAAAGACTTGCAGAAATTGTGTTGCATAATGTGCAAAATGGCAAAACACAGCTAGAGGCCTTTGAATTAGCCGCTGCAGAATTAGGTCGTACAAAACAGGCATGTGGTTTTCGATGGAATAAAACATTACGGGGTCAATATAGTCAGTCACTATTAGCTGTACGTAATCAGCCGCAACAATCTATGCGAAGTCACTTGAAATTAGCGTTGACAAGTTTTGACGAATTGACAGAGGCTTATCAAAATCTTGAAATGAAGCATCGTGAATTACAAAGTGAACATGAGAAGCTAGTGAAATGGCTACAGCAAGGATATTCATTAATGAAAGATTAACATCAATAGAGCAACGAAAAGGAAGTGTATTGGTTTTTCTATCTGTATATCGTCAACAATTCATCCATCCTGTATAATAGAAGAATATATGTAGGGGTGCCTTAGAAAATTCTGAGGCACCTTGTTCTTATAGGGAGGAAAGGAGAGAAGGATGATGAAGGTAGCGATTATTGGGGCTGGAGCGGTTGGGCGGTTAATCGCAAGCTTTTTCGCTGAAGCTGGTATGTCAGTCACATTTGTGGCAAGAAGACAGGAACAGGTAGATGAACTGAATACACATCAGTTAACACGTGTGAATGTGGACGGAACAACAACCATACATGCGGTTATGGCTACTACAAATTTAGCTACTTTACCACCACAAGATTTAGTCGTACTTGCTGTTAAATATGGTCATTTACAGAAGCTCTACGAACAAATTATTGCAGTAGCAAGTGATACACCCTTGGTATTTATGCAAAATGGTTTAGCGCATTTTGAGGAGGCACTTAAGTTACCACATAACAATATCGCTTTTTGTTCTGTAGCCTTCGGTGCGCGTGCATTAGGGCATTCTACAGTTCAACATAACGGGATTGGCTCGTGTAAAATTGCAATAGGGCGTGGACAGCAAAATGCCTTTCAAGAGGTGTTGCAACTACAAAATAGCTTGTTTCCTATAGAAGTTGTAGAAGATGCGCAGCAAATGCTCTTTGAAAAAGCAATATTTAATAGTTTAATTAACCCATTAACGGTTGTATTACAAGTGAAGAATGGGGAATTAGTGACAAATCAACAAGCCTTTCTGCTGATGCAAACTATCTATAAGGAGCTTACAGAAGCTTTTACAAATATTGAACAAACTATATCCTTTAACGATGTGGTAGACTTATGTTGGAAAACAGCCAAAAACACATCATCTATGCTTGCAGATCGTATGCAGGGTAGAAAAAGTGAGATTGACACAATTGTTGGCGTTATTCTTAGCAAAGCTTTGGTGAACGGTCATAATTTACCTACTTTGCGTACCCTATATCACCAAGTACTTGCGATAGAGGAGAGCGGTGAACAAAGTTGAAAGACCTCTTACATATCATCATTAGTATCATAATTTTTTGCCCAATTATCCTGTTTATCATTGTCTATCTGATTGGTCGAAAAATTAAAATTCGTGGCACACATGCATTTGGCGCAGCATCGGATATTACAACATTGTGCTTATTTTTTTCAGTACCCTTAGCAATTGGTGTACTTTGGCATATAAATGTAGGAGCACTTTTAGTGATGCTGGCGATAATGATGGCCATGATTTTTACATATATTGATTGGCGGACAAAAAAGGAGCTCGAAGTAAAGCTATTATTGAAAAAAATATGGCGTTTTTTGTTTTTAATACTGAGTACAGCCTATGTTGTCATTTGTATAATAGGTGTTATTCAATCTATTGTAGAATATTTACAGGTGGCTTAAGCATTTTCTTTTGATGTTGGCGCTATAAGCGTTAAAATAGTAGCATTCAAATAGTATCTCTAAATAAGCAAATATAATGATTGCATTTCTGTAGTAGGTAAACAAGAGCTTATAGTGCTGGTGTAAGGTTTTCGACAGGAACATATAGCATAACAAAAAAAGCCTGTAGAAAGCGAGTGCCAAAGTGAAAAGCTCTTGTATTTTAATAGAATGGACACAATTGTTTTGACATTCGCTTATGTATGAGTAGTAATAAAAAATATTCTATACAAATGGGAATATTGACTAAAATCTAGTGCTAGAAGCATAGAGTAAGACTATTCTGCTGTTGAAAATATACCTTTGTCACGCGGATTCAGCATTAAATGTTTTCTGTGCGAAAACGAAGTGACAGCAATATGAATAGCCTGTATGGAAGCAATTCTCATTAAAATAAGAAAATGATTTAGCGAGTAGAGGAGTTTTTGTTAAATGAAACTGGAGTCTATCCAAGCACCGATCAAGAATCATGTGCTAGCAGATTATTGGTCACCAAACACTGCCATCCATGAGTTTTTTGAATATGATTATAATGATCGAGCTTTTGAGAGAAGAGCAGCATATTTAGAACAGCATGCCCGTGATCAAAAAGAACTAACAGCAATTATCCGCCAATTTATGGAGCCACTTGGCTTATCGAACAAAGCGAATGAACATTTGAAACAATTAGAGCAAGGAGCTCTCGTAATAGTCGGTGGACAGCAAGCAGGTATCTTAACGGGTCCTCTTTACTCAGTTCATAAAGCGATTTCGGTGATTGCATTAGCAAAAGAACAAAGTGAAAAGCTACAGCAGCCTATCGTTCCTGTCTTTTGGATAGCTGGAGAAGATCATGATTTAGATGAAATTAATCATACCTATACAGTGCGTGGTGAGGCACTGAAAAAACATGCATATAGTGAGCGCTCGATACGCAAAACAATGGCATCTGCAACAGCATTGAATAAAGAGGCAATGACACAATTAATCAATAGCATTATAAAAGATTATGGAGAAACAGCGTTTACCGAAGGGTTAATGCAACAACTAGTAGATGCGCTAAATGTGAGTGAAACATTTACAGATTTCTTTGCACAACTGATGAATCGATTGTTTAAGGATGAAGGTTTATTGTTAATGGATGCAGCAGATTTGCAATTGCGTCAATATGAAAGTAATTCCTTTGCACGTATTATTCAGCATAGTGAAGAAATTGCGAGTGTTGTAACCGAAAAGGAAGAGGAGCTTGAACATGCTGGCTATGGCAAGCCCATTTTAGCGACCAATGAAGCAGCTAATTTATTCTACGTGAAGGATGGGGAGCGCCATCTTTTAGAAAGAAAAAATAAACTCTTTGTTAATTTAGCAGCAAATATTAAGCTTTCTCAAGAAGAGATTTTAGAGATTGCAGAGAAACAGCCTGAGTGTTTAAGTAATAATGTTGTGACTCGTCCACTAATGCAGGAAATGACATTACCTGTGCTGGCGTTTGTTGGTGGCCCCGGAGAGTTAGCATATTGGGCAACATTAAAAAATGCCTTTGCCGTATTGGATCTACAAATGCCGATTTTCGCACCTCGTCTGCAAATTACAATTGTAACTCGTCATGTTGAGCAATTATTACATGAATATCAGCTATCGGTTGCGGATGTATGGGATGGAAAAGCATTACAGCTGAAGGAGCGCTTTATTGCCGATGTGCAGGATTATGAGGCAAAACGTCAAATTCAAGCGATGCAGCAAATGATTACAGAAAAGTATAAGGAGCTTACATCCTATTTAGAAGAACAGCACCTCTATTTAGATAAAATACTTATAAAAAATCAAGAGCATCATCTCAAGCAATTTGACTATCTACAGCAAAAAATTGAACAAATGGTCCTTAACAAACATGAAACCACAATTCGGAAATTTACGACATTGCAAAATGAACTGTATCCAAATGATGGATTTCAAGAGAGAGTCTATAATCCATATCAATATTTCAATGAGTTTGGACCTATGTTTATGCGAGAAATGCTAAAGCAACAATATAGCATCGGTAAACACCACTATATACTTTATTTATAATTTCAAATACTGGATACTTTGTACCTAAATAATAATTTGCTACAATGTAGATTTGATGAATAATGTCGAGAAAAATAGTATATCAAGAGCTATCCTACTAAGGGTAGCTCTTTATTTATGTCATTTAGCATATGTCAAATAATTTCCTAAAAGTCTAATTACACATTAGGAGTAAAAATGTCAAGTTTTTTTAAAAAAAAGTGGAGGAAAGTGGGGGGATGTGGTACATTATTTAATAAAGTGGGGTGAGTAGTATGTTCATGGGAGAATATCAACACTCCGTTGATGCGAAAGGACGATTAATCGTACCGGCAAAATTTCGTGAAGCTTTAGGCGAAACGTTTGTGGTTACAAGAGGTCTCGATAATTGTCTATTCGGTTATCCTATGAATGAATGGCGAAAACTCGAAGAAAAGTTAAAAGATTTACCGATGACTAAAAAGGATACACGAGCATTTGCGAGGTTTTTCTTTTCTGGAGCAACTGAGGTAGAAATAGACAAGCAAGGACGTATCAATATCCCAGCTACGCTTATCCAACATGCACATCTTGTGAAGGAATGTGTAGTATTAGGCGTTTCCAATCGCATTGAAATTTGGGCTAAAGATGCCTGGGAAGCGTACTTTAGTGAGTCTGAGCAATCTTTTAATGAAATTGCAGAAAATATGATTGGCTTTGATTTTTAACTTTGATAGACAGGTTAGCGACAGCTAATAAGGTTAAGGCCTGAGAGGAGCGAGTGGTATGTTCGATCATACAACCGTGTTATTAAAAGAAACTGTTGATGGGTTGAACATCGATCCTGATGGTATTTATGTGGATTGTACGCTAGGTGGTGCAGGACACAGTGAATATTTAGTACAACAATTATCAGATAAAGGTCGTTTAATTTGCTTCGACCAAGATACAACGGCTATAGAAAATGCAAAAATTCGCTTAGCGCCCTTTATAGAGCGTGTAACATTTATCCATTCGAATTTTCGCTATTTAAAAGAGCAATTACTAGCTCATGGCATCGAACAGGTTGATGGTGTTTTATATGATTTAGGCGTATCTTCTCCACAGTTAGATACACCTGAACGAGGCTTTAGCTATCACCATGATGCCCCGCTCGATATGCGTATGGATCAAACAGCAACACTCACAGCATTTGAGGTTGTCAACGAGTGGGCATATGAGGACCTTGTGCGGATATTTTTCCGTTATGGGGAAGAAAAGTTTTCAAAGCAAGTGGCTCGTAAAATTGAAGCAGCGCGTAAGGTAGCGCCGATTGAAACGACTAGTCAACTTGTAGAATTAATTAAAGAGGGTATTCCAGCAGCGGCACGCCGAAAGGGTGGACATCCGGCGAAGCGCGTTTTCCAGGCAATACGAATTGCTGTCAATGACGAACTAGGCGCAGCAGAGGATTCATTAGTCGATGCGATTGAGATGATTAACGTAGGTGGACGTATCAGTGTTATTACATTCCATTCATTGGAAGACCGCCTATGCAAGACCATTTTTAAGGAAGCGTCATCATTACCGGAATTACCACCAAATTTACCTGTAATTCCTGATGACAAGAAGCCCACTTTAAAGCTTATTACGCGAAAACCGATTGTTCCCTCTGATGAGGAACTTGCGGTTAATAATCGTGCACGTTCAGCAAAGCTTAGAGTGGTAGAGAAAATTAACGACAAAGGGCGTGAGTAAATGGCAGCAGTTCGTGTAAGGCAGCACCAACATCAACAAGTGCAACAACCAATAACACCACCTAGTCCACAACCCACTATCAGACGTCGTAAAAAAACAAACCAGAAGTTTGAAAAAACAATGCTACTTTTATTAGTTGGTATGATCGCTGTATTAGGCATCTTTGTGCTAAATAAACAAGCAGCTATTCAAACAACAAGCATAGACATCCAAAAAATTGAAATAGAAGCAGATAAAGTGGCAAGAAAGAATGTTGACTTAACAGTTCGTGTAAGTGAACTTTCTACATATGAAAATATATGGAAAAAAGCGGAAAAACTCGGTTTAACTCAAAATGAGAAAAATGTAAAGGTAGTGCCGGGAGAATGAAAAAAAAGAGATTTCGATTCCAATGGGGAGCCTTTCTATTATTAATTTTTTATGGAGGGCTCTTTTTTCTATTATTCACAAGAATGGTAACCATTCAAGCGACGGGACAAATAGAAGGACAGGAGCTTGCTGCAAAAGCGGCAGCTAAGTATGGCAAAGAAAGTATAATTACAGCCAATCGAGGAAAGATTTATGATCGCAATGGTCAGGTGATAGCAGAGGATACATTAAGCTATCGATTAGTAGCAATTGTTAGTGAAGCGGCTACAACTAATGCAAAAGATCCTCGACATGTTGTGGATGCTGAAAAAACAGCAGAAGTTTTAGCTAAGCATATTCCTGAATTGAAGAAAGAGGATATTGTTAAAAAGTTAAATAACCGTTATCGAAGCGATGGGAAACCTCTATATCAAGTAGAGTTTGGTAGTGCAGGTCGAGGCATTAGTTATGAGGTTATGACGAAAATCAAGGAGGAAAAATTGCCAGGTATTTTATTTGTGAATGACTTAAAGCGTTATTATCCTAATGGTGTATTTGCCTCACATTTAATAGGCTATGCATTAAAAAAGGATAATGGCGATGGAACTACCATCACAAAAGGCGAAATGGGTCTTGAATATACGTATAATAAAGAGCTAACAGGTGTAAATGGGAAGGTCAAGTATGAAACAGATGCCTTTAGTTATTTGCTACCGAATAGTGAGAAAATGGTTACACCAGCAAAAGACGGAAATGATATTTATTTAACACTTGATAAAACTATTCAAAGCTTTTTAGAAGAAGCGATGACAAAGGTTGAAAATGAATATAGCCCTGAAGCAATGACAGCGGTTGTTGCAGATCCAAAAACAGGGAAAATTTTAGCGATGTCCCAGCGTCCTACATTTAACCCTGAAACACGAGATAGCCAAAATATGAAGTGGCTCAATGAAGTGATTGAGGAAACCATTGAACCTGGCTCAACCATGAAAACATTTACGCTTGCTTCGGCGATTGATACAAATACATGGCCACCAAATGCAACCTATGCGTCAGGTAGATACCAAGTGCTTGATCAGGTAATTAAAGACCATAATAATGGTAGAGGTTGGGGCACGATTACCTACTTACAAGGATTTCAACGGTCATCCAATACAGCGATGGCACACCTATTAAAAATTATTGGTGAAGATGTCTTTTTTGATTATTTAGATCGCTTTGGTTTTGGGCAGCAAACAGGCATTGATTTGCCAAATGAAGCAACAGGTACATTGTTATCCAAATATCCAGTTGAACGCGTAACGACTACTTTTGGTCAAGGTTCTACTGTAACGCCTATTCAGCTAGTACAGGCAATGACGGCTATCGCAAATGATGGCAAAATGATGCAGCCATACGTTATTGAGCGTATTGTAGACCCATCAACAGGAAAAGTTCTTCAAAACCATAAACCTGTTGAAAAAGGACAGCCAATTAAAGCAGATACAGCTAAACAAGTACGAGAAATTCTTGCGTCTACATTAACAGCTGAAAAAGGTACAGCAAAGGATTTTATACTGGAGGATTACGAGGTAGCTGGGAAAACAGGTACTGCCCAAATTCCAAAAGCAAGTGGCGGTTATCTTTCAAACCAATATCTTTATTCTTTTTTAGGCTTGGCTCCTGTAGATGATCCACAGTTGATTGTCTATGTTTCCGTGAAAAAGCCAAAATTAAAACAGGGGGAGCAAGGTTCGGTGCCTGTATCGAAAGTATTTAATCCTGTTATGTTAAATAGCTTAAAGCATCTAAATATTAATCCTGGTGATGTCCAGCATGTGGAGCAGGTAAGCATTCAGGATTATACAGACCGCAATGCAGAGGCTATTCAAGTAGAGTTAGCAAATGATGGTTTACAGCCAGTAATTGTTGGCGGTGGCGGTCAAATTATTGATCAATATCCAAAAGATGCTCAAAAACTCGTAAAAGGTAGTTTTGTATTTTTAAAAACAGATGGTGATAGTACATTACCAGACTTTACGAATTGGTCATTACGAAATTTACTTGTTTTCAAGGCAATGACAGGAATAGAGATGGAAATTTTCGGTGAGGGCTTTGTTGCTAGTCAGAGCGTATCAGCAGGAACGGTTATTAATGATAGCTCACCAATTGTTGTCAAACTTAAAACGCCTGCTGAAAGTTTTATACAGGATGTGGAAGCTGCCACTGAGGGAGAAGTCTCAGAAGAGGAGCTTGAACAAACAGAGGGTGAAAATAACGCTGAATAGAAGTCCACTTTCTTTCATACGTTGTAAAAAACAAGGTGTGATGTCGAATGAAGTGGATTTCTATCCATTCTAAAAAACGTTTACGAATTTTATATGTACTGTTTATGTGTGTAGTAGCAGCAATTATTATTCGGTTGTTCTTTTTGCAGGTATTGGATCAAAAAGAACTGACGAAGAAGGCAGAAGAAAACTGGGATCGAGAAATTCCATTTGCCAATGAACGAGGGCATATTACAGATCGTGATGGTGAAAGTATTGTCACGAATAAGCTAGCACCTACTTTATACTTTATGCCTGCTCAAAGTAAGGATATTGAAGGAGCAGCTGAAAAAATTGCACAAGTTTTAGAAGTGGATAAAGAGAAGCTTCTCGAGAAGATGATGAAAAAAGATTACTTAGTCAAGCTAGCACCAGAAGGAAAAAATATCCCCTATGAAAAAGCAGTGAAATTACAAGGGATGCAAATTGAAGGACTCTATAGTGGTGTTGATTATTCTCGGGACTATCCTTATGGTACGATGCTTTCTCGATTTTTAGGCTTTACAGGCTATGATGCCCAGGGCTTGGCTGGTATTGAATATGAATATAATAAATTTTTAACAGCTAACTCTTCTGCAATTCGTCTTTTTACGGATGCTAAGGGCAATAATTTATCAAATGTTGCGAGTGCTTGGAAAGCAGGAGAAGATGGAGCAACGATTGAGCTAACTATTGATGTGGATGTCCAGCAGGTCATTGAGCGTGAATTATCGCAGGCAATGAAGCGCTATGATGCTGATCAAGCATTGGCTATTGCAATGAATCCAAATAATGGTGAAATTTTAGCATTAGCCTCCTATCCAACTTTTCATCCTGCTAACTATCAATTAGTGGAACCAGCTATCTATAATCGAAATTTACCAGTGTGGATGACCTATGAGCCAGGCTCTACTTTTAAAATTATTACCCTTAGTGCAGCATTGGAAGAAAATTTAGTGGATTTAGAAAATGACACATTTCATGATCCAGGGTATACAATGGTTGCTGGCGCTAAGCTTCGATGCTGGAAGCGTGAGGGACATGGACATGAAACCTTTTTAGAGGTAGTTGAAAACTCCTGTAACCCAGGCTTTATCGAACTAGGACAGCGACTAGGCAATGAACGCCTGCTGCAATATATTAAAGATTTTGGCTTTGGTCAAAAGACAGGTTCTAATATTGCTGGCGAAGCCTCTGGGATTTTATTTTCTAAGGAAGCCTTTGGACCTGTTGAGCAGGCCACTACTTCATTTGGGCAAGGAGTAGCCGTAACGCCAATTCAACAAGTTCAAGCGGTTGCTGCTGCCATCAATGGAGGCAAGCTTTATACGCCGTATGTTGTGAAAAAGGTTTTTAATCCAAAAACAGGAGAGGTTATACAAGAAACGAAATCAACTGTTAAAAATCAGGTGATTCGAGAGGAAACCTCTGCAAAGGTTCGAGGTGCATTGGAGTCTGTAGTGGCGAATGGCTCAGGGCGACAAGCCTTTCGAGATGGCTTACGGATTGGTGGTAAAACAGGAACAGCACAAAAGGTCGAGAATGGCCGTTATAAAAGTGGAGAATATATTGTATCTTTTATTGGCTTTGCACCAGCAGACAATCCCCAAATTGTCGTCTATGTAGCTGTTGACAATCCAAAAAAGACGACACAATTTGGTGGTGTTGTAGCAGCACCTATTGTTGGGCAAATGATTGAGGATGTTGCACCTTTTGTAGGTATTGAAAAATCAAAGGAACAGCTTGAAAAGGATTATCGTTATGGCGATCCAATTACTGTGAAGGTACCGAATTTTATCGGTCAAACAAAAGATGATATTGCTAAGCAATTTTATCCATTCCGTATAGAATGGCATGGAGAAGGCACTAAAATTGGCAATCAATTGCCTGAAGTGGATAGTGTTATCAAACAAGATGGTACCATTCATTTATATTTGGAGAACTAATATAACTTTACCTTTAAAAAATGGGAAAAAACCACTATTATTATGAAGGGTAGTAATAAATACAATGAAAGTTTATGCTTTTTTCCAAAAGAAGAAAGTGAAACAAGATTTAAAGGAGATTTTTCAATGAAACTCGCAACAACACTTACCATTTTAGCTCTTGCTTTTATAGTAACAGTTATCCTGGCACCAATTAGTATTCCACTTCTTCGCCGCCTAAAATTTGGGCAAAGTATTCGTGAGGAAGGGCCAAAATCCCATATGAAAAAAGCTGGTACACCGACAATGGGAGGTATTATTTTCTTAATTTCTATTATCCTAACGACTGTGGGTGTAGGGAGCTTTTTAGATTTATTAACAACCCAAACCATCGTGCTGCTATTAGTATTAGCAGGGTTTGGATTAATCGGTTTATTGGATGATGGCTTAAAGGTTGTTTTTAAGCGAAATTTAGGATTAACTTCACTTCAAAAGCTGATTGGTCAAATTATTATTGCCATTCTTGCTTATTTCCTTCTGCATATTGGGTCGTTTGATACAACGCTTGCGGTTCCATTTACAGAGTGGACAATTGATCTTGAAGTTTTCTATGTAGCCTTTTTAATTTTCTGGTTAGTAGGCTTCTCAAATGCAGTGAATTTAACGGATGGCTTGGATGGACTAGTAGCAGGAACAGCGTCTATTGCCTTTGCCGCATTTGGTGTTATTGCACTCTTCCAAAGTCAAGCAGATATCGCTCTATTTGCATTTGCTGTAACAGGTGCCTTATTAGGATTTTTACTGTTTAATGCTAATCCAGCAAAGGTATTTATGGGTGATACAGGTTCATTAGCATTAGGTGGCGCATTAGCGATGGTATCCGTCTTAGTAAAAGAAGAGTTTTTACTATTGTTGGTGGGCTTGGTATTTGTAATTGAAACACTATCTGTTATTTTGCAGGTAGGTAGCTTCAAGCTTCGAAAAAAACGTATTTTTAAAATGAGTCCTATCCATCATCATTTTGAATTATCAGGGTGGTCAGAATGGAAAGTAGTGCTTGTGTTTTGGTCAACTGCCTTAGCAGTAGCATTGATTGCAGTCTTATCGGAGGCGTTTTAATGAAAAACTATACAGATTTACAACATAAAAAGATACTTGTGCTAGGTCTAGCTAAAAGTGGAGTGGCAGCTGCTGAAATTTTACATGAGCTTGGCGCCTTTGTAACAGTTAATGATTCCAAACCATTTGATGAAAGCCCAGATGCCCAGGGTTTATTACAAAAAGGCATTACAGTAATTTGTGGCCGCCATCCTGAGGATTTACTTGATGAGGGCTTTGAATTAGTAGTGAAAAATCCAGGGATTCCTTATAGTAATCGCATTGTGGCTGATGCGATTAGCCGAGAGATTCCTGTATGGACAGAAATTGAGCTTGCTTATTTAATTAGCGAAGCACCGTTTATTGGTATCACAGGCTCAAATGGTAAAACAACAACGACAACATTAATTTTTGATATGCTTAATAAAGGTAATAAAAATCCATTGATTGCTGGTAATATTGGCACAGTAGCCTGCGGTGTTGCGAAAGAAGCAACGCAGGATAATGTGATTGTGACAGAGTTGTCTTCATTTCAATTAATGGGGACGCAAACATTTAAGCCTAAAATTTCCATATTAACAAATCTTTATGATGCTCATCTCGATTATCATGGGACATTTGATAATTATGCACAAGCAAAGTTTGCTGTGGCTCGGAATCAAGATAGTAGTGATTATTTTATTTATAATGCGGATCAACCGATTGTTGCGGATTATGCAGCACGATCACATGCACAAAAAATTCCATTTAGTGTTACCAAACGTACAGCAAATGGGATTAGTGCCGATGATACAACGATTTACTGGCAAGGCGAGCCTTATATGGAACGAGCCAATATCGCGTTGCCAGGTAAGCATAATTTAGAAAATATTTTAGCAGCAGTAGCAGCCTGTATATTAGTGGGCTGTGCTAAAGAAAAAATGGAAGAGGTTTTAGCGACATTTGGAGGTGTAAGACATCGTACACAATTTGTCCGTGAGTGGAATGGTCGAAAGATTTACAATGACTCCAAAGCAACAAACTGTTTAGCTACAAAGAGTGCATTAGATGCCTTCCAAGCACCTGTTATTTTACTAGCAGGGGGCTTAGATCGCGGGCACTCTTTTGAAGAATTACGCCCTTGCATGCATCATGTAAAAGGTGTTGTCGCATTTGGTGAAACAGGTTTACGTTTTGTAGAGTTTGCGAAATCCTGTGGTGTTTCACAAACAGTTATTGCACAGAATGTAGAAGATGCTGTCCATTATGCCGCACCGATGTCAGCAGAGGGTGATGTGATTTTATTATCGCCAGCATGTGCAAGTTGGGATCAATATGACAGCTTTGAAATACGCGGCGATGTTTTTATTGATGCTGTAATGAAGCTGTAATGGCCCTGTAACTATTTTAGAATATACTTGACTTGGAAGGATGGCATTACTGAGAGGGAAAGAAAGCTACTTATTGCTCGTCACAACTTTGATGCTATCAATAATCGGCATTATTTTCGTCTATTCTGCAGGTACTTATTGGAGTGCCATTCATTATAGTGGAAAAATGCCGTTTTATATGAAGCAAAGTGTCTATTTTGTGGTTGCGATGATCGTGTTTTTCATCACAATTCGTTTAAATATTTTGAGAGAGCAGTCCTTTTGGAAAATGGCTTATATATTTTCGCTTATTTTACTTGTTCTTGTGTTAATCCCAGGAATTGGACTTGTGCGAAATGGCTCTCAAAGCTGGATTGGTGTAGGACCATTAACAATTCAGCCAGCAGAGCTAGCGAAAATTACAGTCATTGTGTATTTGAGCCATATATTGGCGCAACATAAAACAGGAGCACCGATTGTAAATTGGCGTCATGGCTTGATCTTGCTATTACCTGTTGTGCTTATTATGTTGCAGCCTGATTTTGGCTCTGTATTTATTCTAGTCGTTTCAGTGTTTTTATTGTTTTTTGTAGCAGGTTATCCCTTAAAGCTATACGCCATCATTATGTTGGCTGGCATTGCGGGATTAGTAGGGATGATTGTGACAGCACCATACCGACTCAAGCGAATAGAGGCATTTCTTGATCCTTGGGCTGATCCTTTGGTAAGTGGATTTCAAGCGGTCCAATCACTCATGGCAATTGGGCCAGCTGGTATCTTTGGACATGGCTTTGGCCAAAGTCGCCAAAAGTTTTTATACTTGCCAGAGCCACAAAATGATTTTATTTATGCCATTATTTTAGAAGAGATTGGATTAATCGGGGGTCTCGTTATTTTAGCCCTTTTTGTACTAGTTATTTATGCAGGCTATAAATTTGCTGTACAGGCTAAAACGCGAACATCCTACTATGCCATTATAGGGCTTGTGACAATGCTGATGGTGCAAGCATTTCTTAATATAGCTGTAGTAATTGGTTTAGTGCCCGTAACAGGCGTAACATTGCCTTTTATTAGCTACGGAGGAACATCTTTAGTAACAATGTGGTTAATAATAGGTATTATTTATCAATTAGCGAAATAAATATAAAGGAGGGGTACTTTTTGGAGAAAGTAATTGATATAGAAGATCGTATACCTACGCTAAAAAAGCGACGAAAAAAGCGTACAAATCGGAAATTTATCGTACTTATATTACTTTTCTTTATTGTTTTAGCGGTACTCCTTTATTTTCAATCTCCGTACAGCGATATTAAGAAAATAACTGTTAATGGTGCTAAGCTTGCAGATAAACAATATTATTTGGAAGTGAGTACGCTTGAACCAGGTAAATCGATGTGGGGCTTTAAAGTAGAAGATATTGAAAAGCAGTTACTAAACGATGAATGGGTAAAGGAAGCACATGTTAAGCGTAATTGGCTGCAAGGCATCACGATTACTATTAAAGAATGGAAAAAGGTTGCGTATTTAGCTGGTGACGGCACCTATTATCCCCTGCTTGAAAATGGCAAGCGTTTCGAGCAAACAGGTAATGATCATCCCATTGATGCACCTGTTTTTCTCGGCATAACCGGTGAAAAAACGATTCATAGGCTTGTTGAGCAACTAGCGCAGTTAAAGCCAGAGGTATTAGCTTTAATTTCTCAGGTTAACACAAATAATAATGAAACGAATCCAAATGCAGTGAAGCTTTATATGAATGATGGCTATGAGGTACGAGCTGTTGTTCAAACATTAGCGGAAAAGTTAAATTATTACCCTTCAATTGTAGCACAGATTGCTAACTTGGAAAAAGGTGTCATCGATTTAGAAGTTGGCTCCTACTATCGTCCTTTTAATGAGGAGTACAATAAGCTAGACATCGACATAGAAGCTAGTGTAGATGGGGAAATGGTTAACCAGGAAGTGACAGAAGATGAACAACAAGAAGAATAGCAAGGGAAGTTTTTTTACTAGAAGACAATTTGAATTATTGATTGTTTGTATAACAACAGGATTTATTATCGGCTATTCATACAACCAGGCGCAAGATAAGCGTGAAGCAGGTACCATAGATTCCGAGCTTTTTGAGCAAGAAGAGTCATACCGGGAGGAGCTAATTACACAGCAGGAACGCAACAAGGAACTTTCAGAGGAATTAAACAGTCTACAAGAACAGATTCGGAAATATGAAAAATCATTTGTTGCTGATGAAAAAGCCTATCAAAAACTAGTGGAGCAGGCGGAGGATTTACGGCTATTACTTGGCGAATTAAAGGGTGAAGGAAAGGGCGTACGTATCACATTGCAAGATGGAGACTATGATCCGAAATCCTTCAATCCTAACGAGTATATTGTCCATGAAAGCCATATTTTTAAATTGCTAAATGAGCTTAAAATTTCGGGTGCTCAAGCGATTGCCATCAATGGACAACGGGTAATGGCTACCTCCTATATTCGCTGTAATGGTCCAGTGATAACAATTGATGGTACACAGCATCCTGCTCCATTTGTCATTGAAGCGATAGGTGATGCCAAAACTTTACTGGCTTCTTTAAATTTAAATGGTGGTGTAGTCGATCAATTATTAAACGATAATATCGTGGTATCACTAGAAGAAAGTCAGAAGCTGACAATGCCAAAAGCAAAAGTAGAAAGTTAAGGACAAGCTCTATTTTACATTAAATGTTCAATGTTAGCCTCCAAATAAGTGGCTGATTGTAGAAGCTTACAATTGAGGATCGTATTCTAAGGAGGCATACGATACGTCTAGGAGGGGCTATTTTGCAAAGAAATATGTATACCCGAATAACGATCGTGCTATTTATTATCGGTTTGATGATAGCGGTACAATACAATACCATGCAAAAACCAGCTGAGCGAGATACACGAGATATTTGGGCAATCAGAGAGGAATTGGCACAAGAAAAACAACGACATTCCACATTACTGGCAGAAATTCGCTCACTGCAGGAAGTAGTGGGTCGCTATGAGCAATCTGAAAAAGTGAATCAGCAGGCAGCTTTAACAGAAACCTTTAATCGTTTAAAGCTCCAGGCAGGCCTCACAGAAGTCAAAGGGCCAGGGGTGATACTTCAGGTTGAACCTGCGGCAGAATTAATAGCCATGGGTTATGAAATAAAAGAAATTTCACCAGATTTATTAACACAATTATTAAATGAGCTTTTTAAAAACGATGCTACAAGTGTCTCGATAGATGGAAATCGTGTTGTTCAAACAACCGCTATTCGAGATATTAATGGAAGGACAACAGTGAATAGTCTACCACTGTCTTCGTCATCCTTTGTAATTTATGTTGGGACAAGCGATTTTAAGGCAGCTCAAAAAATGTATAATTCGCTACAAGCCTCCACATTTATTGATTCGTTTTATTTAGATAATTATAAATTAGGGATTGGGGAGCCCATCGAACACTTACAAATACCAGCATTTGATCAGCCATTGACAAATGATTATTTAGCAGAGGTAAAAAAAGGAGATTAATATATGTGGCTACCATTTTTAGGTTTGATATTTGGACTTGCACTTGGCTTATTAACAAATATACAAATCCCCTCTATATATGAAAATTATCTGTCAATAGCTGTGTTAGCAGCTTTAGATACATTATTTGGTGGTATTCGCGCTCAATTACAACAAGTATATGATGACAAAGTATTTCTATCAGGATTCTTTTTTAATATTGTACTCGCAGCCGGACTAGCCTTTTTAGGCGTGAATTTAGGGATAGATTTGTATTTAGCAGCCATTTTCGCTTTCGGTGTACGTTTGTTCCAAAATATAGCAATAATTAGGCGTATTTTACTAATACGCATAGATGAGAAACATCACAATAATAAGAAAACTCCTATAGAATAAGAGAAAAATTGACCAAAATACCCGATTTGCTTAGACATTATGCTAAATTTACAATAGAATGAAAATAAGAGGATTTTCCAAGGAGGTGCAGCGAATTGAATCAGCAAGATTTATACATTTCTCTTGATATAGGGTCGTCCTCTATCAAGGTATTAATCGGTGAAATGAGTGACGGACAATTACATGTAATTGGCGTCGGAAATGTAAAATCGAATGGCGTTCGAAAAGGTGCAATTGTTGATATTGATGCAACAGTCCAATCTATTCGAAAGGCAGTAGAACAAGCCGAACGAATGACAGGCTATCAAATTCAAGAAGTCGTTTTAGGTGTTCCTGCTAACCAGACGATGTTACAGCTAGTTAAAGGCGTTGTCGCTGTAAATAGTGAAAACAGAGAAATTACAGATGATGATTTAGACAGAGTGGTAGAATCTGCACAAGTCATGTCGATACCTCCTGAACGTGAATTAGTGAACATCATTCCGAGACAGTTTATTGTGGATAATCTTGATGAAATTAAAGATCCACGTGGTATGATTGGCATTCGTCTCGAAATGGATGCAACAATGATAACAACATCCAAAACGCTTTTACACAATGTTCTTCGCTGTGTGGAGCGAGCTGGTTTAAGTATACGAGAAATATATTTGCAGCCATTAGCAGCAGGCTACTTCGCTTTAACAGAAGACGAAAAGAACCAAGGGACTGCCTTTATAGATTTGGGAGGTGGCTCTACAACAATTGCCGTATTTGAAGAGGGATTGTTAACGCATACAGGTGTTATACCAGTCGGTGGTGATCATATAACGAAAGATATTTCAATCGTTTTAAAAACCCCAACAGAGCAAGCAGAGCAAATAAAACACCAATTTGGACATGCCTTTTATGACGATGCATCAGATGATGAAGTTTTTGAAGTGCCAATTGTGGGTACAGATTCTACTGACCAGTATAGCCAGCGTTATATATCAGAAATTATTGGTGCTCGTTTAGAGGAGTTATTGGAGTTAGTGATTGACGAATTGGCACGTTTAGGTGTTCGAGATTTACCAGGTGGCGTTGTTTTAACAGGTGGTGTTGCAAAGCTTGAAGGTATCGCCCAATTAGCACGTCAAATTCTACAAACGCGTGTAAGAATCTATACACCCGATTATATTGGCGTCAGAGAGCCTTCATTTGCGACGGCAGTTGGACTTATTCGTTACGCCCATTTAGAAGATGATTTTTACGGTAAAAGTACGAATACGCAGCCTGTTGAATATGCAGTTGTAGGAGCTCAAGCAGCTACACATAAAAAGCAAGAGTATTCTGCACCTTCAGAACCAAAAGAAAGCGTAATCGGGAAAGCAAAAAAGTTATTTGATAAGTTTTTTGATTAACTAGAATGCGTAATGAATGATACAGAGTCGAGTTACCGTGGGAGGAAAAAGAGATGTTAGAATTTGATACAAGTGTTGATGAACTTGCAGTAATAAAGGTCATAGGCGTTGGCGGTGGCGGTAACAATGCTGTTAATCGCATGATTGAGCATGGTGTACAAGGTGTTGACTTTATCGCAGTGAACACAGATGCACAGGCATTAAATTTATCAAAAGCGGAAGTAAGGCTTCAAATTGGTGCTAAACTAACGCGAGGATTAGGTGCAGGAGCAAACCCTGAAGTAGGTAAAAAGGCTGCAGAAGAAAGTCGTGAGCAACTAGAAGAGGTGCTACGCGGTGCGGATATGGTCTTCGTCACAGCAGGTATGGGAGGCGGAACAGGCACTGGTGCAGCCCCTGTAATTGCACAAATTGCTCGTGAGCTGGGAGCCCTTACAGTAGGTGTTGTGACACGCCCATTCACATTTGAAGGGCGTAAACGTCAAACACAGGCTATTGGTGGGATTGGTGGCATGAAAGAATCAGTGGATACACTAATCGTTATTCCAAATGACAAGCTCCTACAAATTGTCGATAAATCTACACCAATGTTAGAAGCTTTCAGAGAAGCTGACAATGTTTTACGTCAAGGTGTACAAGGTATTTCAGATTTAATTGCCACACCGGGTCTTATTAACTTAGACTTTGCTGATGTGAAAACAATTATGTCTAACAAGGGTTCTGCATTAATGGGTATTGGTATTGCTACAGGCGAAAACAGAGCTTCTGAAGCAGCAAAGAAAGCGATTTCCAGTCCTCTGCTTGAATCGTCAATTGATGGAGCTAAAGGTGTTCTTATGAACATTACAGGCGGCTCGAATCTTAGCTTATTTGAAGTCCAAGAGGCGGCAGATATCGTAGCATCTGCGTCCGATGAAGAAGTCAATATGATTTTCGGTTCAGTAATTAATGAAAATCTAAAAGATGAAATCATCGTGACAGTTATTGCGACAGGTTTCTCAGAGGAAGTTTTACAGCAACAACGCAGTACACCGAAACCGTCACTCAATATAAATAATAGACAATCTGCTCCGCAGCAACAGGCACCTATTCGTGAACAACGACAAGAAATGCCTATACAACAAGAGCAGCCACGTCAAAATCAGCAAAATTATGCACAAGATGATATGCTTGAAGTACCAGCATTTTTACGCAACCGTAAAAATCGTGGGTAAAAGAAAGAGACAACTTCTAAAAAGCTCGTATTTTACATATGTAGAATACGAGCTTTTTCTATTGGGGCTAGGATGTTCAATCGTGTAAGGAAACCATGTTTTTTGTCAAAACATTTTCAGAAAATGATGCGATTGTTTGACAATATTTGTGGGAGGAACATGCTAACTTTGTAAGTAGGAGGCGGCTGTTATGTATGGAGAATGGCTGGTGCTCATTAATACGCTTTTTAATCTAGCGATACTCAAGTTTACGGCAAGAGTAACAGGAGTCTTTGTGAAAAATTCAAGATTATTAATGAGTTCGATTTGTAGTAGCTTAGTAGCTGTTATTGGGGGTCAAATGCTGTGGACAACGGTGTTAAGCTTTTTATTACTTATTGGGATCGCTTTTCGCTTTAAGCTTCGAAGCTTTCAAAAGCAAGGTCCTATTGCTTTAACAGCAACCATTGTGATTGGCGGTCTATTAACAGCTGTACAACCTTATTTAAAAAATCTTTCTGTCACTCATTTTATTAGTATATGCTTCTTGCTTGCAGTAGCAAATCTCATTGTATTTTATAAGCAATGGGGTTTCGTGAAGCTTGAGCGCTTAAGTGGTCGATTTGTCTTTGATACAACGTTGAGAATTTTTGGTGCAACAATACCGCTCTCTGCCTTTGTCGATACAGGCAATCAAGCGATTGAGCCCCTTTCAGGAAAACCTGTTCACTTTGTTTCTTATACAGCTTTGCGACCACATTTACCCGAAGCTTTCCGCAAATCCTTAATGGAGTGGCAAGAAACTGATCCGTACAATGTATCCATGTTTACAGAAGATTATCAGCGTTATATACGATTTATTCATGTTAATACTGTACAGCAGCAAACTGTTGTACTTGGTTTTCGATTTGATGAATGGCATATTAAGGGAGAGTCTTCACAAGTGAAAACAAATGAATATATCGTGTTAACCAAAAAAGCTAAAAATTTTCCGCATAGCACAGCAGCAATTTTACATTTTTCAGCGCTTTCAAATAACTCATAGAGGGGGAGAACGATTGCTTCTTAGGCTACTTGCTAGCTTGAAAAAATTATGGAGTAAGTTTCGAAGTCGTGAAACGTACTATATAGGGGGAAATGATTCATTGCCAGTGCCACTAAGTCGAGAAGAAGAAGTTACAGTGATTGCATCCTTTATGAACGGTGATTTACGAGCTAGAGATACACTAATTGAACGCAATTTGCGTCTTGTTGTTTATATTGCTAGACGCTTTGATAATACAGGTACGCCAATTGAGGATTTAATCAGTATTGGCTCTATTGGATTAATCAAGGCGATTGAAACATTCAATACAGATAAAAATATTAAACTTGCAACATACGCATCACGCTGCATTGAAAATGAAATTTTAATGCATTTACGAAAAACAAGTCGCATGAAGGGTGAGGTTTCTTTAGATGAACCACTCAACTCCGACGCAGATGGAAATGAATTATTATTATCAGATATTTTAGGAACAGAAGAGCATATTATTTTAGATAATGTAGAGCGAAAAATTGAACGGCAGCATATGTTCCATGCGATTAATTTACTTGGTGCACGTGAACGCTATATTATGGAATGTCGCTTTGGTCTCAATGGTAAAGCGGAAATGACGCAAAAAGAGGTTGCCGATCATTTAGGGATATCTCAATCCTATATTTCCCGCTTAGAAAAGAAAATTATTCAAGATTTACGTGAAAACTTAAATCAACCGATATCATAGAAAGGGAAATTTAACCTACCTAAAATTGGTCGTAGCTTTTGTGCATATTCTTGTTGCTCTCGGACAAACTGATGTCACGGTTTAGTCAGAGAATAACATCCGGAGGAATCGAATATGCGAACAAAAGTAGATCTTTGCGGCTTAGATACATCGACTTTGCCAATTTTAAAGCACGAGGAAATGAAGGAGCTCTTTATCCGTTTGCAAGCTGGAGAAACGGAAATCCGCGAGGAGCTTGTGATGTGCAATTTAAGGTTAGTGCTAAGTATTGTTGGTCGATTTGCCTATCGAGGTGAACAGGCAGATGATTTATTTCAGGTAGGCTGTATTGGCCTTATGAAAGCCATTGATCATTTTGATTTAAAGCATAATGTGCGATTTTCGACATATGCTGTCCCAATGATTATTGGTGAAATTCGTCGCCATCTGCGTGATCATCATGCATTGCGAGTTTCCCGCTCCTTAAGAGATATAGCCTATAAAGCAATGCAGGCAAAAGAGCAATGGATAACTGATAATTTGCGAGAACCTACGATTGAAGAAATTGCTGATATGATTGATATGAAAAAAGAGGACGTGTTATTTGCTTTAGATGCTATTCAAGATCCAGTATCCCTACAGGAGCCTATTTATTCAGATGGTGGAGACGCTGTTTATATGATGGACCAATTACGTGATGATGATGTATCAGAGGACCAATGGGTTGCCTATGTCTCGGTGAAGGAAAGCTTACAAAAGTTAGATGAGCGTCAGCAAATGATTGTGGCAAAGCGTTTTTATTATGGGGAAACACAAACCGAAATTGCCAAGGAATTAGGCATTTCACAAGCACAAATTTCACGCCTCGAAAAAAATGCAATTGAAACAATGCAAAAAGATTACAAATAAAAAAATGCGCATCCGATCATTCGGTGCGCATTTTCTCTTCATTCAATGAACAATTGATACATAAATATAAAGAGATAGCAACGTTTTAGAATGGAATTAAATGGTAATATATAGAGGAGGGATGTTAGTGCGATTCTCGATGTTACAGCAAAAAGAAGTAATTGAAGCAGGAAATGGACGTTTTATAGGGTTTGTTGTAGATGCTGAAGTATCAAAAGAAACAGGCTATGTTACGGCATTTTTGATTGCAGAGCCCCGCAAGTATCTTGGCTTTTTTAAAGGGGAAGAATCTGTAAGAAAAGTGTATATGAAAGATGTGCTTGTCGTTGGTAAGGATGTTATTTTAGTTAAAGCACTCTCCTAATACAAAAGATTCGCTTTTTATGCGAGCTTATGCTGATATAGGTCAGGCTATTCATTGATAAATCAATCATTGCTTGTTACAATAAGAGAAACTATTGTTGTAAAGTTGGGAAAAACAGTGACAAAAATCTTAACAAATTTAAGCAAAATAAATGATTTACTCATAGCAGCAGCAAAACGAGGCAATCGTGATACTAGTAATATTCAAATTATTGCAGTAACAAAAGAGGTTTCTGTAGAAAGAACACAAGAAGCAATTAATGCGGGACTCATTCATTTAGGAGAAAATAGACCTGAAGGCTTAAATCATAAAATTGCAGCAATTCAAGCCGATGTGCGTTGGCATTATATTGGGTCACTACAAACACGTAAAGTAAAACAAGTCATTCATCACATTGATTATTTACATTCCTTAGATCGTTTGAGTTTGGCACAAGAAATTGAAAAACGAGCAGAAAAACCTGTTAAATGCTTTGTACAAGTAAATGTTTCTGAAGAAGAATCTAAACATGGCTTAACCGTTGAAGAAGTTTTACCTTTTATAGAAACATTAACAAGCTTCACAAAAATTCAAGTTGTAGGTTTAATGACAATGGCACCAAATACAGAAGACAAAGCACTTATTCGCTCTGTTTTCAAGCAATTAAAACAATGTCAACAGCAAATAGCCGAGCAAGGATTCGCACATGCGCCTTGTACCGAGTTATCAATGGGTATGTCTAATGACTTTGAAATTGCGGTAGAGGAAGGGGCTACTTTTGTTCGAGTCGGTACGGCTCTTGTTGGAAATGAAAGAGGGGAACAGGATGAGCATGAAAAATAAAATTAAAAACTTCTTTTACCTTGAAGAGGAATTAGAAGAAGAGATCACGCAAGCTCCTATTCAACAGCAACAATCCATACATCAGCAGCAACCAATTCATACAGCAAAGCCTAAAAAAATGATGAAAGAACGCAAAGCACCCATTCATGAAATTATGCCACAAAGCACAGCAACACCTAACAATATTGTCAGCTTACAGGCAGCAATGAGCTCGAAAGGAGCAAAAGTTGTTTTAATCGAGCCTAGAGTGTATGCGGAAGCCCAAGATATCGCAGAGCATTTAAAAAATAAACGGGCAACAATTGTTAATTTACAACGTATTGAACGTGAGCAAGGAAAACGAATTATTGATTTTCTAAGCGGCACAGTATATGCCCTTGGAGGAGATATTCAACGAATTGGTAAAGATATTTTCCTTTGCACACCAGATAATGTAGAAGTAACCGGGGAAATTACGAACTTTATTTTAGACGATAATTAATAGCGAGGATTGTAGTTGATATGACTTTTTTGATTATACTTAAATATGTATCATTAGCATTTAGGATCTATTCATTTTTGCTAATTATATATATCTTAATGTCGTGGGTGCCTGCCGCTCAAAATTCATCATTTGGACGCATGCTGGCAAAAGTATGTGAGCCGTATTTAGGGATTTTTAGAAGATTTATTCCACCTATTGGCATGATTGATATTTCACCAATCGTGGCGATCTTTATGCTGAATTTTATAGAAAGAGGGCTTTATATAGTCATTCAGAAAATATACTTTATGTTTCTTTAAAAAAATCCTCACAATTTAGTGAGGATTTTTTTAGTGCTGTGAGAAGCGATGAATCAATGGCTGAGGGTGGCAGAAAGCCCGTTGAACTATATAGGATAAAATGCTAAAAGTGATGGATAGGATGAGAAATGTAGCGGATAGAACTCTGAATGTGCATGATAGATGATCGAAAGAGAAGGAAATAAAGTAATAGAATGGTTAGAAGAAGCGGATAGTCTCTTATCAAATGCAGGACAGTTCGCTTGAAATAATGGCATAGCCCACATTATAACGTTTAGCTAGCCCATAAAATGGAGAAGAATAGGGAACAAAGGAGATCAGAAAAATGGAACATTTAATTCAGCATTTTCGAAAAGAAGAACAGCCCTTTATTGAACAAGTGATCAATTGGCAGCGTGAAGTGGAAGACCGCTATGCACCAAAGCTCACAGATTTTCTTGATCCAAGACAGCGCTTTATTGTGACATCGATTATTGGACAGGATGATACGTTAAAAATAGCAAGTGCAGGGTTATTTGAAGAGGCGGAGAGGCAGCGTATGTTGATTTTTCCTACCTACTATGAACCAACTGAGGATGATTTTCAGCTTGTAGCGTTTACGATACACTATCCTGTAAAATTTGTTCAGCTACGACATCCTGATGTTCTGGGTGCATTGCTATCACTGGGCTTAAATCGTGGTAAGTTTGGGGATATTCGGGTGAACGAGCATCAAGTGCAATTTGTTGTTGCACAAGAGGTTGCAGAATATGTTCGTTTACATTTAACAGGCATTGGGAAAGTGAAGGTACATGTAGAGACGATGAAGGAAATGGAGCCTTTGCTTATCAATGAGGACGAATGGCTTGAAGAATCTCATACGGTGTCTTCAATGCGTTTAGATGTGATTATTGCGACTATTTTAAACGTGTCACGTCAAAAAGCACAAGCGCTTATTACAGGGAACAAAGTACGTGTTAATTGGACAGAGCGAGATACTGTTGCTTTTGAATTACAAGAGGGGGATATTTTATCGATACGAGGAAGTGGCCGTGTTAAAATTATTATGACAGAAGGCCGTACAAAAAAAGATAAAATTCGTCTACAAATCGGTCGATTGGCCCAAAAAGCTTGAAATTGAAGTAATTTTCATTAATTTTTACTGCTAAGTTGTCGCAACAATTGTATAATAGGAAATACGAATGTACACGTAAAGGAGAGAAGGATTGTATGCCATTATCACCTATTGATATACATAATAAGGAGTTTACAAAGACCTTCAGGGGTTACGCTGAGGACGAGGTCAATGAATTTTTAGATCAGATTATTAAAGATTACGAAATTTTATTGCGTGAAAAAAAAGAAGTTGATCGACAGCTAGAAATTGCTTTAGAGCAGGCGAGGCATTTTAACTCCTTAGAAGAAACCTTACAAAAATCCATTGTTGTGGCACAAGAGGCAGCAGATGAGGTACGTAGAAATTCACAAAAAGAGGCAAAGCTTATTGTGAAAGAAGCTGAGAAAAATGCTGATCGAATTGTCAATGAAGCGTTAACCAAGGCACGTAAGGTAACAATTGAAATTGATGAGTTGAAGAAACAATCCAAGGTATTCCGAAATCGCTTTAAAATGCTTGTGGAGGCACAGCTTGATCTATTAAATGCAGATGATTGGGATCATTTGCTGCAATACGATATTGATTTAACAGAAATTCAAGCGTCTGTAGAGGAAGCACAAGATTTAGAAGATATGTGACCTTTCTCTTGCCCATCGTAATTGAAACTTGACGTGAATGTTTGAATTTCATATACTTTATACTATCAATTATTTGAACAGATATGCATATAGGCAGAGACGAAGACAGTAATTGTTAGGTGTAGTGAAGCGATTTGGGGATAGTGCAAGCCCAAACAAACAACTAACAATGAAGATCACTTCTGAGCTAAATAACTGAAAGAAGTAAGTTATTTCGTAGCGCACAACGTTAACGTGCTTGAAAGAGGTAGTACAATTTGAATTGTACTGCAACTAGGGTGGTACCGCGAGTAGAAGCTTCTCGTCCCTTTTAGGGATTGAGGGCTTTTTTTATTTGCAAGCAGAAGCATTAAGAATTGGGATGTTTGCCGATAACTGTTGTAGATGTCTATACGATGTTTTATTTGTAATATTTAAGGAGGAATTTTAATGGTTGAATACAAAAATACTTTATTAATGCCCAAAACAGATTTCCCAATGCGGGGGAATTTACCGGCAAATGAGCCAAAAATGCAAGACAAATGGAATGACATGGATATTAATAAATTACAGCTGGAACGTACAAAAGGGCGTCCTGAGTTTGTTTTACACGATGGACCTCCCTATGCAAATGGTGATATTCATATTGGTCACGCATTAAATAAAGTGTTAAAAGATATGATTACACGTCATCGTTCTATGTCTGGCTACCATGTGAATTATGTGCCAGGCTGGGACACACATGGTCTACCAATTGAGCAAGCACTGACAAACAAAGGTGTTAAACGTAAGGAAATGTCTGTAGCGGAATTCCGTCAGCTCTGTGAAAAGTATGCCTATGAGCAAATCGACAATCAACGCCAGCAATTTAAACGTCTAGGTATCCGTGGTGAGTGGGAAAATCCGTATATTACATTAAAGCCTGAATTTGAAGCACGCCAAATTGAAGTATTTGGTAAAATGGCGGAAAAGGGTTATATTTATAAAGGATTAAAACCTGTTTATTGGTCACCGTCTTCCGAATCGGCTCTTGCAGAAGCTGAGATCGAATATAAAGATATTAAATCACCATCCATTTATGTCAGCTTTGCGATTAAAGAGGCAAAAGGCGTTGTACCTGCAGATGCGAAATTTATTATTTGGACAACAACGCCTTGGACACTCCCAGCGAACTTAGGGATTTCTTTAAATCCTGAATTTATCTATGTTGTAGTGGCCGTGGCTAATAAAAAATTCATCATCGCCAAAGAATTATTAGAGTCAGTGGCAACTACGCTTGGCTGGGAAGACTATGAGGTTGTACAGGAAGTAAAAGGTGAAGCGCTTGACCGTCTTGTAGCACAGCATCCATTCTATGATCGTGAATCTCTTATTATGGTAGGTGAACACGTAACTGCTGAAGCGGGTACGGGATGTGTTCATACAGCACCTGGGCACGGGGAAGACGATTATCATATTGGTAAGCAATATGGTTTAGGTATGCTTAGCCCTGTTAATAATAACGGCTGTTATACAGATGAAGCACCTGGTTTTGAAGGTGTGTTTTATAATGATGCCAATAAACTAATTACAGAAAAGCTAAAAGAAGTAGGGGCATTAGAAAAGCTTGACTTCTTTACACACTCATATCCGCACGATTGGCGTACAAAAAAACCTGTTATTTATCGTGCAACACCACAATGGTTTGCATCTGTTGAAGCATTCCGTGGGGAACTATTAGAGGCAGTAAAAGCAACAACCTTTACACCTGCTTGGGGTGAAACACGTCTTTATAATATGATTCGTGACCGTGGTGACTGGGTCATTTCACGTCAACGTGCATGGGGAGTACCGATTCCAATTTTCTACGCTGAAAATGGTGAACCCATTATTACACCAGAAACGATTACCCATGTAGCTGCATTATTCCGTGAGCATGGATCAAATATTTGGTTCCAAAAAGAGGCGAAGGAATTATTGCCAGAAGGCTTTGCACATCCAGGTAGCCCAAATGGTGAATTTACAAAAGAAAACGATATTATGGATGTATGGTTTGACTCAGGTTCTTCACACCAAGGTGTCTTAGTAGAGCGTGGTATGAAGTATCCAGCTGATCTTTATTTAGAAGGCTCTGACCAACACCGTGGCTGGTTTAACTCATCCCTTATTACATCGGTAGCGATCAATGGCTATGCACCCTATAAAGGGCTTTTAACGCACGGCTTTGTGCTTGATGGTGAAGGACGTAAAATGAGTAAATCGCTAGGAAATACCATTGTGCCACAAAAAGTAATGGATCAATATGGTGCAGATATTTTGCGTCTATGGGTGGCTTCTGTTGACTATACAGCCGATGTACGTATTTCAATGGATATGTTGAAGCAAGTGTCCGAAGTATATCGTAAAATTCGTAATACATTGCGCTTCTTACATGGCAATATCGCTGATTTCGCTCCAAAGAAAGATCGTGTCGCTTATGCAGAGCTTCGTGAAATGGATCAATATGTCTATATGCGCTTGCAAGACGTCTTAAAAACAGTTCGTGCTGCTTATGATCGTTATGATTTCGCTGCTGTCTACCATGTTGTGAATAACTTTGTTGCTGTAGAGTTATCTTCCTTCTATTTAGATATTGCGAAGGATGTTGTCTACATTGAGGGCTATGACAATAAAGACCGTCGTGCAATGCAAACGGTTATTTACGATACATTAATGACATTGGTGAAAGTAATGACACCAATTATTCCACATACAACTGATGAGATGTGGTCCTACCTACATGCACAAGGTCTTGTTGAGGAAGTTTCTGTCCAATTAACAGACTTCCCAGAGGTAGATGACCAAGCGAATTTTGATAGCCTTCGTGCAAAATGGGAGAAAGTCATTGATGTGCGTGATGATATTTTAAAAGCATTAGAGGAAGCGCGTAATGCTAAAATAATTGGTAAATCACTTGAAGCAAAAGTGACTGTCTATGCAAAAGAGGATATTGTAGCATTATTGAACGATGCAACTATTGATTTTGCACAGCTTTCCATTGTTTCTGCATTTGAGGTAGCGGCAATAGCAGAAGCGCCTGCTCATGCCCTAGCACTTGAACATGTCTCTATTGTTGTAGAAAAAGCAGCAGGCGAGAAATGTGAGCGCTGCTGGTCCATTTCTGAAACAGTTGGTGCTAATCAGGCACAGCCAACTGTATGTGCGCGCTGTGCAACGGTTGTAGAAAAATATTATGCTTAAAAAAACAAATTTTTAGTGAATAAAGAAAATGGGGCTGTCAGGAAGTTGTGAATGTGTCTGATAGCCCCATTATTACGCAAATCTCCTTGTTGAGGGATTTGCGTTTTATTTAAATAAAATCTCTTTTGTATTTCGGTAGTTTGTTGGCGATATACCCACGTATTTTTTAAATGTTAAACTGTAATAATTAGGTGTGTTAAAGCCACAAATAGAGGAAATTTTTTCTATCGTATAATCGTACCTTCGTAAAAGTGGTAATGTTTTAATAATACGAGTAAATGCCACATAATCAACAAAATTACGACCAGTTTCTTTTTTAAATAGTCTGCTAAAATGTGTTGGACTAAAGTTAATAAATTTCGCAACATCACTAATTGTAATTTGCTCGTCATAATGCTCTTCAATATAATAAATAGCCTTTTGAAGCTGCTCATGCTTTGTTAAATCCTCATAATAGCGTATATGAATATTCTGGATAGGCGGCTTTCTCCGTGCTTTGCGGGCTTGACTATAGGATTCTTTCACCTGCATAGCATCTTGAAATACACCACCAACCCCCATAAAAAGATGAATGCTATAGTCTTTTTTTAGCGTCTCAATGACTTCCAATAAACATGCCTCACCTTCCAGCCAATGCTTGAAGGAATTATATTCACTGGGAATACGCATAAGAAGTAGCAAATAACGCTCAAAATATAAAAAGGATATGGGTGCTTTTCCCGCAAAATTTTGGCGAAACACATTGGTAATAATGCTACTTGCATCATGAGGAATAGTAATAGTCCTCTGATCATTGACATCAATGTAGCCCTGAATTAAAAACACAATATTAGGTATACAGTTTGTTGATAAAAATGAGGCAGATTGTATAATTTCTAGCTCATCATTAATTTCTCCTCGTATAAGACGCTTTAGAAATGCTTCCCTAAAGGGTGAAGCATGACTTTGCGGTACTTGCTGTGATAGTTCAAGCAATGTAAGCGTACTCGCTTTTTTTTCCTGATAGGAGGTGTAGAGCTTTTTTATAATACGTAAAAATTTTGATTTTTGTAATGGTTTGATCAGAAGTGTAGGTAGAACCAGTTCAATTGCTATACCAGTTGAATAGGTGAGGTGTTCTGTAACAATCGGAACAATGATGCTGTTAGGGTAATTTCTTTTTAAACGATTGATTTTCACCCAATCGAATAAACGATTAATTTCGTAGATGATAATGCACTCATCCTCTGCTTGTGGCTCTGTACAATTCTCAAAAGCGTTTGGTAAAGCCTCTTCTAGCCATGTGCCCATCTGCTGTCTATCAAATGAGCTTTCAATATACCATGCCACCTTTAAAATGTTATCCACTCCCTTAAATAGAATGATAAAAGTATTTTACCTTAAAATAGCATTTTTTTGTACTAATACAGCAATATTTTATAACTATATTGTCTGAGAAATAGAATAGAATAATTGTAGTGAATAATAATTTGAAATTTCAGATAATTATTTACTGATATAAAGAAAGGGGAGTTGACGTATGGAAGAAGTAGGAAGTCATGATTATGACTATGTGGAAGCTGGAACAGTGGATGTGAAAGATCTTCCACCACTAGATGCAGCAACTAGCAAAATTATGAAAGATGAATTTACAACAGGTTTTGGCTTAACGATATTTTACTTTATTTTAATTTTTAGTATTCCTGTGATGAACTGGTTTGCGCCAGCATTTGCATTTAAGAAAATTTGGGGTGGCATGACCGTAACATGGTTTGTGACAACAGTCATTATGATGGCTATGGCATTTATTATTGCTTATGTGCACACGGCCTTATACGAAAAGCGCCTAAAAAAATACGATATAGCAAATAGGTAGTTGTAACGAAGGGGGAAATGTTGAATGATGGCAGCTTTACTAGAACCAAAGATGTTAATGACCATTGCTTTAATGGGGACAATAGTGTACATCACGTATATGACAAAGCGAAATGCAACGGCGTCAGATTTCTTTGTTGGAGGGCGAAGCTTTGGCTGGTTTACAAATGGTTCTGCTATTGGTGGAGATTATTTAAGTGCAGCAACATTCCTAGGAATTGCGGGTTTAACATTTCAATTAGGATATGACGGGGCTTATTATGCTTTTTGTTTCTCCATTGGTTTAACCTTATTAGCTATTTTTGTAGCAGGTCCTTTAAGACGTTTTGGCGCATTTACGGTTGCTGATTTTTTAGCCTATCGTTTCCATAGTAAACGAGCGCGATTAGTAGCTGTTGTAGTCGTTTTAGCGATTTCAGGCTTTTATGCCGCTCCTCAATTATTAGGTGCTGCCCAAATTTTAAGTATGTTTTTTGGGACTTCCTATGAATTTGGTATTATCTTCACATGTATTGTGATGATTTTTTATGTAGGTATTGGTGGGATGAAAGGAACAACGATTAACCAGGCTTTAGAGTTGTGGATTCGTCTTGGAGCGTTTGTGGTGATGCTCATCGCAGCGATTTATGGCGGTTTACATTACGATAAAATTCTTGCAGCTATTAATTCCTTCACTGGTCCTATTACAGGGACTTCACCCTATGCGTTAGATGGTAAAGATATCAATTTTGATGGTGCTGCTTGGACAGGGACAGGCTTCTATTTCCCAACATTTTGGCAAACCATTAGTATGACGATAGGTTTAGCACTCGGAACAATTGGGCTTCCACATATATTATTACGCTTTTATACAAATCCAAGTGCCAAAGCAGCTCGAAAATCAGCGTTAATGGCAATCGGAATTGCTAGTGCATTCTTCTTATTAGCGGTTTATTTAGGGGTTGTAGGACGTGCTATTTTTATCTCTGGAACAGCGAGCGAAGAGGTTATGCGTGATTTAGTGCTTGGCGGAAATAATATGGTCATTCCTACTACAGCGCTTGCACTAGGCGGGAAATGGCTGCTTGGTTTAGTAATCGCGGGGGCATTTGCAGCTATTTTCTCCAATCTTTCAGGGTTATTTATTACAAGCTCTGGGGCACTAGCACACGATTTATACGCTACTATTATGAAAAAAGATATAACGCAAAAACAGCGCGTTATTGCGGGTAAAGTAGCCATTGTATTATTAGGGATTTTATATGGGGCTTTGGGTCTGCTGGTGAAGGATGCATCTATTGGTCATTTAGTGGCACTTGCCTTTACTGTTGCAGCGAGTACATTTACACCAATATTTATTCTAGGTATTTGGTGGAGAGGGATGACAGAGAAGGGAGCAATTGCTGGGTTACTGATCGGGCTTGGTGTATCCATGTGGATGATTTTTTTACCGGGAACATTGCCAAGCTTCCTACAGTTTAAAATTCCAGGGATTGTGACAGTGCCTGTAGGCTTCCTATCGGTTATTATTGTATCAATGCTCGATCGTAAAGTACCTGCGGATGTGAATGATTTCATGAAGCGCGTACACTCAAAAGAATCTGAAACAGTTTAATATCAAAAGTCATA
The DNA here is from genome assembly GCF_038051955.1 of Lysinibacillus sp. FSL H8-0500. Lineage (NCBI taxonomy): Bacteria > Bacillati > Bacillota > Bacilli > Caryophanales > Bacillaceae > Lysinibacillus > Lysinibacillus sp. FSL H8-0500. Next base: position 1,154,466 of record NZ_CP150292.1, read on the forward strand.
GCTATTTCTGTTGCTTAAGAAGCGATGGAAATAGCTTTTTTCTGTTGTTACTGCTAGATTTTCACATGCTATTAGTTATTGTGAATGGGACTGTTATGGTAGAATAGGTTAGATGTTGAGCGATCGGAGGAATGTTTGTGTATAAATATTATGGATTGGCTGCTTTTGTCATTTTACTCGATCAATGGACAAAATGGCTAATTGTCAAAAATATGGAGTATGGAGAGCGTATTGCGCTGTGGGACCCATGGTTTGGACTTTTATCTCATCGCAATCGAGGCGCAGCATGGGGAATGCTAGAGGGGCAAATATGGCTATTTAGTATTGTAACTATTGCTGTGATCGGTGCGATTATCTATTTTTATCATAAAGAGGCAAAGGGTAAGCCACTTTTTCAAGTGGGATTAATGCTCTTGTTAGGTGGCGCGCTCGGCAACTTTATTGACCGTTTATTTAGAGGAGAAGTAGTCGATTTTGCAGATGTTTTAATTCCTATTATTAACTATGACTTCCCTATTTTTAATGTGGCAGATGCAGCGTTAACGATAGCAGTTGTACTTTTAATGATCGGCTTAATTGTGGAAGATAAAAAAGAAAAGAGACAGGTGAAACAATGACGCAAGTAACATATACCATTGAAGAACAGCAGCAGGGAGAGCGCATTGATAAGGCACTTTCAAGCCTACAATCAGAATGGTCACGCACGCAAATTGGAAACTGGATTAGTGAGGGAGTTATCAAAGTAAATGGCGATGCTGTGAAGGCAAAATATAAGGTAAAAGCTGGTGATATCATTGCTATTGATGTACCAGAAGTTGAAGAATTGGATGTAGTTGCAGAAAACTTAGATTTAGATATTGTCTATGAGGATGCAGATGTCCTTGTTGTGAATAAACCAAAGGGTATGGTGGTACATCCAGCGCCAGGACATTTGACAGGCACGCTGGTAAATGGATTAATGGCTCATTGTCAGGATTTATCAGGGATTAATGGTGTGCTACGACCCGGGATTGTCCATCGTATCGATAAAGATACATCGGGCTTATTAATGGTGGCAAAAAACGATGTAGCCCATGAATCATTGGTAAATCAGTTAGTCAATAAAACAGTCACACGTAAATATACAGCGCTTGTACATGGCCATATTGCACATGATAAGGGCACAATTGATGCGCCAATTGGACGTGATCAAAAAGATCGCCAAAAACAGGCAGTTGTTGATAATGGTAAGCATGCTGTTACACATTTCCAGATTGTTGAGCGCTTTGGCGATTATACGCTTGTGGAGTGCCGCTTAGAAACAGGACGTACACACCAAATTCGTGTGCATATGAATTATATTGGCTTCCCGCTTGTGGGTGATCCAAAATATGGTCCGAAAAAAACGCTTGATTTTGGTGGACAAGTGCTGCATGCGGGCGTTTTGGGATTCGATCATCCTATATCAGGGGAATATATGGAGTTTGAAGCGCCCCTTCCTGCTGATTATAAGCAATTATTAAAGGATTTACGAAATAGGCATTGACGTATATGTCAAGAAGGTCTATACTAACGACAGTGAATAAGAATAATATAACTAAATAGTATTCACCTTTAATGGCAGTCCAGAGAGGCTGAGAAGGTTCATATAATAGTGTTGTGGAAATTTGTGCTGCAAATTTTTCGACATGCTTTTTCAACACGTATATAACCCTCTCAGGCAATTCGCCTTGAGAGGTTTTTTTATGGACATATGACCAATAAAATGACAATAGAAAGGGGGAAATGGCTATGGCACAAAATGAATTATTAGATGGTCCGTCAATGACAAGAGCTTTGACACGTATTGCTCATGAAATTATTGAACGCAATAAAGGTATTGATGAATGTATCTTAGTTGGTATTAAAACACGAGGTGCTTTTCTAGCCAAGCGTTTAGCGCAACGCATTGAAAAAATCGAAGGGCGAGCGATTCGCACAGGCGAGCTAGATATTACGCTTTATCGGGACGATTTAACAACAAAGCATGAAAATGAACAAGCACATGTAGAACAAGTGGATATTGACTATACCGTAAAAAATCAAAAGATTATTTTAGTGGATGATGTACTTTATACAGGACGAACAGTTCGTGCGGCATTAGATGCTGTGATGGATTTAGGTAGACCTGCACAAATCCAACTAGCAGTGCTGGTTGATCGAGGACATCGAGAGCTGCCAATCCGAGCAGACTATGTAGGAAAAAATGTGCCGACGTCAGGCACTGAGCGCATTGTTGTCAATTTACAAGAAGTTGACGGAGAAGATTGCGTGATTATTTATAAAGAAGATGAACAATAAAGTGAGGAAGCAATATGTCAAATGCAGTGTTAGATATTAAGGATAAACCAACTGGACTTCAACTGGTGACATTAAGCTTCCAGCATATGTTTGCCATGTTTGGCTCAACGATTTTAGTGCCACAGCTAGTAGGACTCAGCCCAGCCATTGCGCTATTAACAAGTGGGATTGCTACGCTGTTCTTCCTATTAATTACGAAATTTCAAGTACCTGCGTATTTAGGCTCATCCTTTGCATTTATTGCGCCGATCTTGCTTGTGGCAGGTGGCTTAAATAAGGATGGTACCAGTGTAAATCCAGGACATGCCATGATTGGTGCGATGGCTGTTGGGCTTACATATGGAATTGTCGCTTTAGTCATTTGGAAAAGCGGCTATAAATGGATTATGAAAATTTTACCACCGATTGTAGTGGGACCTGTTATTATGGTGATAGGTCTTGGGTTATCTGGCACGGCTGTTAATATGGCGATGAATGTTGATGGCAACTATAGCTTTTTACACTTCTCTGCTGCATTAGTAACAGTTTTTACCGCGATTATTTTCACGATTGCCTTTAAAGGTATTTTAAGCACCATGCCAATTTTAATGGGATTAATCGTAGGCTATATTTACTCCATGATTATTGGTATTGTCGATTATACACCAATTGCGGCTGCTAAATTTTTTACAACACCTGATTTTTTAATACCGGGTGTACATTATGAATTTGAAATTACATCAAAAATTCTGCTCGCGATGGTTCCCATTGTAATTGTGACAATTTCAGAGCATATTGGTCACCAGCTTGTTTTAGGGAAAGTCGTAGAGCGCGATTATATTAAAAAGCCGGGCTTACATCGCTCATTGCTTGGCGATGGACTTGGCACATTTATCAGTGCGTTGATCGGTGGACCACCAAAAACAACATATGGTGAAAATATTGGTGTCCTTGCGATTACTCGTGTTTATAGCGTGTATGTGATTGCAGGAGCAGCCATTGTAGCCATTGTCTTATCCTTCTTCGGGCAAGCAATGGCAGTGATTGCAACCATTCCAACCGCAGTACTTGGTGGCGTTTCTATCTTACTGTTTGGTATTATTGCAGCGAGTGGCTTACGTATGTTAGTGGATAATCGTATTGATTTTGGCAATAGCCGTAACCTAGTCATTGCCTCAGTTATTTTAGTAATTGGTATTGGTGGTGCAAAATTTGTGATTTCAGAATCATTAAGCATCGAAGGAATGGCATTAGCAGCCATTATTGGTGTGTTATTGAATGCTATTTTACCAGGCAAGGAAGAAGCGGCAAGACCTGTACAAGAGAATCAACATAAAAATTCATAGTCGTACCTTTTAATGAATTGTCCAGAGAGGCAAGAAAAGGGAAGCTGTGGACAAGCTGAAGTAGGGAGTCTATCCTGCTATAGTTTGTCACGCCTCCTTCTGCCTCATTGATGCTATCAATGGGGCTTTTACTTTATGCAGAGAACGTCATATATAGACGTTTATGACACACAACTGAATGGAGGTCACATAATGAAAAACTTACTATCGATGGAGCATTTAACAATAGAGGAGATTCACCACATCCTTGATCTTGCACAAGCATTTGAAAATGGTGAAGCATCGTCGTTAGCTCGTACACACCATGTAGCCAATTTATTTTTTGAACCAAGCACTCGTACAAAAACAAGCTTTGAAATGGCAGAGCGTAAAATTGGCTGTACTGTTATACCTTTCGATGCTGGTTTTTCAAGTGTTACAAAAGGGGAAACGATGTATGATACGGTTAAAACATTAGAAATGATTGGCTTAGATGCAGTTGTGATACGTGCAACGGAGGATGAGTATTACAATGAGCTGCTAAGCGGCATTAATGTGGCCGTTGTTAATGCAGGAGATGGTGCAGGTCAGCATCCTTCACAATCATTATTGGATCTTTATACCATTAAAAAAGAGTTTGGTAAGTTCGAAGGATTGAATATTACCATTGCTGGTGATATCTCTCATAGCCGTGTGGCAAAATCAAATGCAATGGCACTCCAGCGCTTAGGTGCAAACATCCACTTCCTTTGTCCAGAAGAATGGGCAGGAAGTTTTGAGGCACATCATTCATGGGATGATTTAATCGAAATAAGCGATGTAATTATGTTACTACGTGTGCAACATGAACGTCATAAAGTGAATAAAAGCTTTTCAAAAGAAAGTTATCACCAAGAATATGGTTTAACAATCGAACGAGAGCAACAAATGAAGGAATCCGCCATTATCATGCATCCAGCACCTGTTAATCGAGATGTGGAAATTGCTTCCGAGCTAGTAGAGTGTGAACGCTCTCGAATCTTCGAGCAGGTACGAAACGGCGTTTACACAAGAATGGCAATTATCGAAACCATTTTAAAGGGGAGAGAATAAGATGACAAAGGTACTTCAAAATGTACAAATGGTAAATGAGCAAGGTGAGCTGAACACAGTAAACATTGCTATGGTAGATGGCAAGATTACAGCAATTGGACAGGATGTCAATGTAGCGGGTGCTGAAATAATTGAGGGGAATGGATTGATTGTGGCACCGGGCTTTGTTGATGTCCATACACATCTACGTGAGCCAGGCTTTGAGCATAAGGAAACAATTGCGACAGGCTCAGCCTCAGCAGCAAAAGGCGGCTTTACAACAATTTGTGCGATGCCAAATACAAAGCCAGTACCAGACTCCATTGAAAATATGCAGCTTATCAATGGACTTATTCAAGAAAGTGCTGTGATTCGTGTGCTTCCATATGGCTCCCTGACAAAGGATATTTCAGGCGAGGTTCGAACAAATATCGAAGAATTAAAAGCTCAAGGCGCTGTTGCATTTTCAGATGATGGTGTAGGTATTCAGCTTGCGGCTACAATGTATGAGCAAATGAAGGATGCAGCACAGCACGATATGGTTGTTGTGGCACATTGTGAAGATAATTCATTAATCTATGACGGTGTGATGCATGAAGGAAAGCGTAATAAGGAGCTTGGTCTTCCAGGTATTCCTTCCATCTGTGAATCTGTACAAATTGCACGAGACGTTTTATTAGCTGAGGCAGCAGGTGCACGCTATCATGTTTGCCATGTATCAACAAAGGAATCTGTACGTGCAGTAAGAGATGCAAAGGCAGCAGGGATTCGTGTTACAGCAGAGGTTTGTCCACACCATTTACTACTAGAGGAAATGGATATTCCATCTGATGATGCTAACTGGAAAATGAACCCGCCATTACGTGCAGCAGATGATAAGGATTCTCTCCTTGCAGCACTACTTGATGGCACAATTGACTGTATTGCAACAGACCATGCACCACATACAGTAGAGGAAAAATGCTGTGGTATGGTGGGTGCACCATTCGGCATTGTAGGCTTTGAAACAGCTTTCCCACTGCTTTATACACAATTTGTTGAAACAGGAAAATGGACATTAAAGCAATTAATTGATTGGATGACGGTGAAAGCAGCAGCTATTTTTGATCTTCCATATGGCACATTAGCAGTAGGCGCTTCAGCTGATATGGTATTAATTGATATTCAGAAAGAGCAAACAGTTGATGCACAGGGCTTTGTTTCAAAGGGACGCAATACACCGTTTAATGGTTGGGTAGCGAAAGGCTGGCCAGTCGTAACAATTTTTGAAGGCAATATCGTATATCAGGAGGCAGAGTAATGAAAAAACGTTTACTAATATTAGAAGATGGCACAGTGTTTACAGGTACGGCATTTGGTAGTGATCGCGCTTCACAGGGTGAGGTTGTATTTACAACAGGCATGACGGGCTATCAGGAATCAATCTCTGACCCTTCATTTTACGGGCAAATTGTAACAATCACATATCCTTTAGTTGGGAATTACGGTATTAATCGTGATGATTTTGAATCAATTACACCAGCTATTCGTGGATTTGTTGTACGTGAATTAGCAAAAACACCTTCTAACTTTCGCTGTGATTTAACGGTTGATGATTATTTAACATCAAAGGATATCCCAGGTATTGAAGGTATTGATACACGAAAATTAACACGTATTATTCGTAGCAAAGGCTCAGTTAAAGCGATTTTAACAGCAGCAGATGAAGAAGTAAATGTGGATGACATTGTGGCACAATTACAAGCAACACCAGCCATTACGCACCATGTACGTGAAGTATCACCAAAAGCGGCTTATCCATCTCCTGGACGTGGTAAACGAGTTGTTTTAATTGACTTTGGCATGAAGCACGGTATTCTTCGTGAATTAAACAAACGTGACTGTGATGTGCTTGTTGTTCCTTACAATACGCCTGCTGAGGACATTTTGGCTTGGCATCCAGATGGCATTATGCTATCAAATGGACCGGGAAACCCTGAAGATGTGCCAGAAGGTATTGAAACAGTACGTAATTTGATTGGCAAAGTACCAATGTTCGGTATTTGCCTAGGTCATCAAATCTTTTCATTAGCTTGTGGAGCAAAGTCCTTTAAATTACCGTTTGGACACCGTGGAGGCAACCATCCTGTGAAAGATTTACGCACAGGTCGTACGGATATAACATCTCAAAATCACGGCTATGCCATCGATATCGACTCATTAGAGGCTACGGATTTAGAATTAACACATATCGCATTAAATGACAGTACCTGTGAGGGTGTACGTCATAAGAAATATCCGATTTTCACAGTGCAATATCATCCAGAAGCATCACCAGGACCAGAAGATTCAAACCACTTATTTGATGAATTCATCGAAATGATGGAAGTAGAAGCAGGGAAGGGGAAACAACATGCCTAAACGTACAGATATTAAAACTATTTTAGTAATCGGCTCAGGCCCAATTGTTATCGGACAAGCAGCAGAATTTGACTATGCAGGAACACAAGCTTGTCTTTCATTAAAAGAAGAGGGCTACCGCGTTATTTTAATCAACTCAAACCCTGCTACAATCATGACGGATACAGAGATTGCAGACAAAGTATACATTGAGCCTATTTCACTTGATTTTGTCTCACGTATTTTACGTAAAGAGCGTCCAGATGCTATTTTACCAACACTTGGTGGGCAAACAGGCTTAAATATGGCGATTGAATTAGATGAGTCAGGTATTTTAGACGAGCTTGGCATTGAAATTCTTGGAACAAAATTAGAGGCGATTCATAAGGCGGAAGACCGTGATTTATTCCGTAATTTAATGTATGAGCTAGGTGCACCAGTTCCTGAATCTGATATTATTCATAACTTAGATGAGGCGAAAAAATTTGTCGCGAAAATTGGTTACCCTGTTATTGTTCGTCCAGCCTTTACACTGGGCGGTACAGGCGGCGGTATTTGTTATAACGACCAAGATTTAGAGGAAATCGTGACATCTGGTTTAAAATATTCACCTGTAACACAATGTTTACTTGAAAAGTCAATCGCTGGCTATAAAGAGATTGAATATGAAGTAATGCGTGATGCAGCTAACAATGCCATTGTTGTATGTAATATGGAAAATGTCGATCCAGTAGGTATTCATACAGGTGATTCTATTGTAGTAGCACCAACACAAACATTATCAGACCGTGAAAACCAAATGCTGCGTAATATTTCATTAGATATTATTCGTGCGCTAAAAATTGAAGGTGGCTGTAATGTGCAGCTAGCACTTGATCCATATAGCTTTAATTATTATGTAATTGAAGTAAACCCACGTGTATCTCGTTCATCTGCATTAGCGTCAAAAGCAACAGGCTATCCAATTGCTAAGCTAGCCGCGAAAATTGCAGTAGGCTTAACATTAGATGAAATTAAAAACCCTGTAACAGGCTCAACATATGCATGCTTCGAGCCTGCGTTGGATTATATTGTAGCGAAAATCCCACGCTGGCCGTTCGATAAGTTTGAATCAGCAAAACGTAATCTTGGTACACAAATGAAAGCGACAGGTGAGGTTATGGCCCTAGGTCGTACCTTTGAGGAAGCCATGTTAAAAGCAGTGCGTTCACTGGAAACAGGACAAGTACACTTAGAGCTAAAACATGCTGAGGATAATTCAGACGCTTGGATTGAGAAGCGTATCCGCAAAGCTGGAGATGAGCGTTTATTCTTTATTGGCGAAGCATTGCGTCGTGGTGTCACAATTGAACAAATTCATGAATGGTCAGAGATTGACTTATTCTTCTTAAATAAATTTAAAAATATCATAGATATGGAGCAAACACTTGCTAACCATAAAAATGATAAAGAAGTATTGCGTACAGCAAAACGTTTAGGCTTTGCTGATAAGAAAATTGCAGAGCTTTGGGATACAACACCAGAAGCAATTTATGCGTATCGTAAAGAACAAGGCATTATTCCTGTCTATAAAATGGTCGATACATGTGCAGCAGAATTTGCATCAGAAACACCATATTTCTATGGCACATATGAGGAAGAAAACGAATCTATTAAATCAGACAAACCTTCTGTTGTGGTACTTGGCTCAGGCCCAATCCGTATCGGGCAAGGGGTAGAATTCGACTATGCAACTGTCCACTCTGTATGGGCGATTCAAGAAGCTGGCTATGAAGCCATTATTATTAACTCAAACCCAGAAACGGTATCAACAGACTTCTCTATTTCAGACAAATTATACTTCGAGCCATTAACGATCGAGGATGTTATGCATATTATTGACTTAGAGCAACCAATTGGCGTCGTTGTTCAATTCGGTGGTCAAACTGCGATTAACCTTGCAGATAAATTGGCTGCAAATGGCGTGAAAATTTTAGGCACATCGCTGGAAGATATTGATCGTGCAGAAAACCGCGATAAATTCGAGCAAGCGTTACATGAGTTAGATGTTCCTCAGCCAAAAGGAGAAACAGCAGTTTCAACAGAGGAAGCCCTTGCTATTGGTGAACGTTTAGGTTTCCCAGTACTTGTTCGTCCTTCCTATGTACTTGGTGGACGTGCAATGGAAATTGTTTATAACGAAGAAGAGCTTCACCATTATATGGAGAATGCAGTAGAAGCATCTCCAGACCATCCAGTGTTAGTAGACCGCTACCTAACAGGTCAAGAAATTGAAGTAGACGCAATTTGTGATGGTGAACATGTATTAATTCCAGGAATTATGGAGCATATCGAGCGAGCAGGGGTTCACTCTGGTGACTCTATCTCTGTTTATCCTCCACAAAAGCTAACACAGGCACAAAAAGATACATTAGTCGACTATACAACTCGTCTTGCGAAAGGTCTTGGCATTATTGGTTTAATGAATATTCAATATGTTATTTCACAAGGGGATGTATTTGTCATCGAGGTGAACCCACGTTCATCACGTACAGTACCATTCTTAAGTAAAATTACTAATATTCCAATGGCGAATATTGCAACAAAAGCAATTCTTGGCAAATCGATTGTAGAGCAAGGCTATCCAACAGGCTTAGCACCTGAGCAAAAAGGTGTCTTTGTCAAAGTACCAGTATTCTCCTTTGCAAAACTACGTCGTGTGGACATTACACTAGGCCCTGAAATGAAATCAACAGGGGAAGTAATGGGGAAAGATGCAACATTAGAAAAAGCTCTTTATAAAGGCTTAGTTGCAGCAGGTATGGAAATTCGTACAGAAGGTACAGTATTGTTTACGGTATCCGATAAAGATAAAGAAGAAGCGATTGCACTAGCAAAACGTTTCTCAACAGTGGGCTATCGCATTGTAGCTACTGAAGGGACAGCGCAAAGCTTTGAAGCAGCAGGCGTACGTACGGATGTGGTTGGCAAGATTGGTGCGAAAGGGCAAACATTAATTGACCTTATCCAAAATGGTGAAGCTCAGCTTGTTGTCAATACATTAACAAAAGGCAAGCAACCAGCTCGTGATGGCTTCCGAATCCGCCGTGAATCTGTAGAAAATGGTGTACCTTGTCTCACATCTTTAGATACAGCAGAAGCAATGGTACGTGTTATCGAATCGATGACATTTACAGCAGAACAAATGCCAAAAGCGGAGGTAGTACACTAATATGATACGTCAGGAGAAAATGACGGTCGTTTCTCAAAAGCAAATTGCGACAAACATTTTCGAACTGACACTTCATGGGGAACTGGTTCAGGAGATGACTCCTGGCCAGTTTGTCCATGTCAAGGTGTCAGATTCATTGGAGCCGCTTTTACGACGACCGATTAGTATTGCAAATATTGATAAGGCCAATAGTGAGTTTACAATGATTTATCGTGCAGAGGGGCGCGGCACAAAAGTATTAGCCATGAATCGTGAGGGGCAGCAGGTCAATGTACTTGGACCATTAGGCAACGGCTTCCCTGTAGATGTAGTGCAAGAGGGAGGCACCGCACTACTAGTAGGTGGTGGCATTGGTGTACCTCCATTGCATGAGCTATCCAAGCAGTTAAACGCACGTGGTGTAAAAACAATCCATGTGTTAGGCTTCCAAACAGAGGAGGTCTGCTTTTATGAGGATGAATTTAATGCACTTGGCGAAACACATTATGTTACAGTGGATGGCTCTAAAGGAACAAAGGGCTTTGTTACCAATGTATTAGCATCACGTGCGCCACAATTTGATGTTTTTTATTCCTGTGGTCCACTACCAATGTTAAAAGCTTTAGAAGGTTTTTATCCTGAAAAAGAGGGCTATCTATCATTTGAAGAGCGTATGGGCTGTGGCATTGGCGCTTGCTTTGCATGCGTATGTAAAACAACTGATCAAATTGACAAAGACTATGTCAAGGTATGCTCGGACGGACCAGTTTTCCCGAAAGGTACGGTGGCACTATGAGTCGTTTAACAATTCAACTACCAGGCTTAGATTTAAAAAACCCAATAATGCCAGCTTCAGGCTGCTTTGGCTTTGGACGTGAATATGCGCAACTTTATGATTTATCAAAGTTAGGCGCAATCATGATTAAGGCGACAACTATTGAAACACGTGCAGGTAACCCAACACCGCGTGTTGCGGAAACAGCAGCAGGGATGTTAAATGCCATCGGGCTACAAAATCCTGGCATTGAAAAAGTCATGAGCGAGGAACTAAAATTTTTAGAGGGCTATGATGTGCCGATTATCGCCAATGTTGCGGGGACAGAGACGGCAGACTATGTAGAAGTGGCACGCCGTATTTCAACAGCACCAAACGTTCACGCATTGGAGCTGAATATTTCTTGCCCAAATGTTAAATGTGGTGGTATTCAATTTGGTACAGACCCAGCAACAGCACGCGAGCTAGTGGCGGCTGTAAAAGCTGTTTCAGCAGTACCAGTCTATGTCAAGCTGTCTCCAAATGTGACAAGTATTGTAGATATTGCGGTAGCTGTGGAAGCAGGTGGTGCAGATGGGATTACGATGATTAATACGTTAGTAGGTATGCGCTTAGATGAGCGTACAGGCAAGCCAGTAATCGCAAATGGCACGGGTGGTTTATCTGGCCCTGCTGTTAAGCCTGTTGCAATTCGCATGGTCTATGAGGTGTATAAGGCTGTTAATATTCCAATCATTGGTATGGGTGGTGTAACAGAAGCGCAGGATGTTATTGACTTTATGTCTGCAGGTGCTTCAGCTGTTGCTGTAGGAACAGCAAACTTTGTTGACCATTTTATTTGCCCAACGATTATTGATGAATTACCAGCAAAGCTTGATGCACTAGATATAACGCATATAGCAGAAATTATCGGAAGGAGCCATCGTTGATGAATACTAAACCAATATTAGCATTAGACTTTCCCGGAGAAAAAGAAGTATTCGATTTTCTTAAACAGTTCAATGAGCCTCTTTTCGTAAAAATTGGTATGGAATTATATATGCAAGAAGGACCTACTATTGTTCGAAAAGTAAAGGAATTAGGTCATGATATTTTTCTTGATTTAAAATTACATGATATTCCAAATACAGTAGGCTCTGCAATGAAAGGGCTAGCAAAATTAGGCGTAGATTTAGTCAATGTCCATGCTGCGGGCGGGCGTCCAATGATGGAGGCAGCACTAGAGGGGCTTGAAGCGGGAACACCTGCTGGCAAAAAATGTCCAGCATTAATTGCCGTAACACAGCTAACGTCAACAACAGAGGAACAAATGCAAGCGGAGCAAAAAATTGCTCTATCTTTGCAAGAGTCTGTCTTGCACTATGCAGGTCTGACAAAACAAGCGGGCTTACAGGGTGTGGTTTGCTCTGTCCATGAGGCTAAGGCGATTGCAGAGGTGTGTGGAGATGAGTTTCTACGTGTAACACCTGGCATTCGTCTAGCAGGTGGTGATGTGCATGACCAAAAGCGTATTGCAACCCCGGATGGTGCAAAACGTGATGGTTCTTCATTGATTGTTGTTGGACGTGCTGTCACAGGCGCTCGAGATCCTGTAGCAGCATATAAAATTGTAAATGAATTATGGGAGGCATAAAGAATGACACTACAAAATGAGATCGCACATGCTATGTTAAAGGTAGGTGCTGTAGAATTAAATCCAACAGAGCTATTTACATGGGCTTCTGGCATAAAATCACCCATTTACTGCGATACACGATTAACAATCTCTGATCCAGTGATTCGTAAGCAGTTAGCAAATGGCTTAGCATCTGTTATTAAGGAGAGCTTTGGTGCAACAGAAATCGTTGCAGGAACAGCGACAGCAGGTATCCCACACGCAGCATGGGTGAGTGATATTTTAGAATTACCAATGGTTTATGTACGCTCTAAAGCAAAAGAGCATGGCCGTGGTAATCAAATTGAAGGAAAATATGCGCCAGGCCAAAAAGTTGTAGTAGTAGAAGATATTGTTTCTACAGGTGGTTCATCCATTACGGCTGTAGAGGCATTGCGTGCAGCAGGGTGTGAAGTGCTTGGCGTTGTTTGCGTCTACACATATAATCTACCACGTGCAGAGCAAGCCTTTGATGAGGCAGGTATTCAATATGTATCGCTCACAAACTTTGATTATTTAATCGAAGCAGCGAATGAGTCAGGTGCTATTAAACAAGAAGATATCCCATTCCTAAAAGATTGGCATAGTAAGCTAAAAGCAGGCGAGCTATAACTAATAAAGTAGTAAGAAGCTTCTTTTTAACAAAATTAAAAATGCCAAAACGTTGTTCAATCAATGTTTTGGCATTTTGTTTTGCTTGAAAGCTCTCCATCCTAAACCTCTTCTTCAGAAAATCTTCCTTATTATAAAGTAGAAGCATATCTAGCGATTATAAGCAAAAATAAAATATGGTAATTTATCGTATCCGCTTATAAGGTATGGAATAAAAATATATTCCAATTAGAAATAGGTTCATAATAAAGTTATTTTTGATATTTAAAAAAGTGCTGTTTTCGATTTATTTCGACAATAATTTCCCTTTACATCACATTAAAATGCTTTCTATTCAAAAATGAAAACGCTCCCAATTAATGGGTTGGCTGATTTTTAGTAATTATTTGCATCATTAGTCCTTACAAGAAAGACAATTGACATTCTCAAGAAAACAATTTGACTTAAATAGATGAGATAGCTAGCAATTCCAGGGTTCTATTCACTATTATATGGAGTAATAAAATCCATATCTCTAGCATAGATACATGTATATGCAATTCATCTATAAATTATTTTGGAAAACTATTTTTTTCGCCCGTTCTCTTTTGTATTGAGCTATTTTTTACTGAATGTAAGTATATTTTTTATATATATTTGAGTTATTTTTTCTGAATTTGAGCATATTTTTTATACATTTGCTTTATTTTTCTTTTTTCTCTTCTGAATAGTATAATCTTAGAAAAATACAAAATAAGTTTCTTGTATATCATTAATAGATAAGAATATTCATGTTTTACGATAAGAATATACAAAAAAATTCCTGTTAAAGAAACTAATTCACTTAGTTTTACATAAATTTTCTACAAAACTATACAAATCTCTTAAGGTAATACCTCTGTGACTTTAGACTTATTTTTTATTATAGCAATAATATTATCGAAAAAATAGGAATTTTCGATATAGTAAATTATTTATTCATTTTTAATCTATTTTTGATGTGATTAGCTTAATATTATCAAATTGTTATTATTTTAACACTTTGTCTCTTTAGCATAATAAATCGGAAAAAATTATTATATTCTTAGATGTCAGATAATACTATATAAATTCGAATCTTTTTTATTTTGTACACAATGATTTTTTGGTATATTAAATGGGAGCTTCAAAAAGGCTTAAAAATTGTATAGGGGGATTCACTATGAATAAAAACAAAAAGTTTTTATTATTAACAGTCCTTGCAGTATTTTCACTAGTACTTGCTGCATGTGGCTTCGGTGGAGATTCGTCTGATAAATCAAAAGACGATAGTAAAGATTCTGGTTCAACTGAAACATCTTCATCAGGTGGCGAATTAAACTTAGTAGTAGCTTCTGAGCCGCCATCATTGCATCCAGGATTAGCAACAGACACAACTTCTAGTGCTATTCTTACAAATGTATTTGAAAATTTAACTACACTAGATGCAGATGCTAAACCAGTAGCTGCTGCCGCATCTGACTGGAAGATTAGCGATGACCAAAAAACATACACATTCACATTACGTGATAATAAATGGTCGAACGGAGATCCAGTAACTGCTGGTGACTTTGAATATGCTTGGAAATGGGCATTAAACCCAGACAATCTTTCTGAGTATGCTTCAATCTTTTTCCCGATTAAAGGCGCTGCTGCTTACAACGAAGGTACAGGCTCTGCTGATGAGGTAGGCATTAAAGCGGAGGATGACAAAACTTTAGTTGTTACTTTAGAAAACCCAACACCTTACTTCTTAGAGTTAACAGCATTCAAAACATATGCACCGTTAAATCAAAAAGTAGTTGAAGGTAATGAAAACTGGTACACTGATGCTGGTGATGACTATGTAACAAACGGACCATTCACGCTAGGTGAATGGAGACATAATGATACAATTGTATTAAAGAAAAACCCAGAATACTGGGATGCTGATAAAGTATCTTTAGAAACAGTTAATATTGGTATGGTTGAATCTGAAACAACTGCTGCTACAATGTTTAAAGCTGGCGAAATCAGCTATCTAGGCGCTCCATACCAAAGTGTTGCGCTTGATGTAATTGACGAATTTAAAGCTGATGGTTCGTTAAATATTGCTGACCAAGCTTCTGTATATGTCTATAAACTAAATACAAAAGATAAAATCACTGGAAACGCTAACATTCGTAAAGCGTTAACATTAGCAATGGATCGTCAAGGTTTAATTGACAATATTACTAAAGGGGAGCAAAAACCTGCTTTAGGCATGGTGCCAATTGCTGTTAGTGGCTTTGAAGAGGACCGTGGTTACTTCAAGGATCATGATATTGAAGGCGCGAAAGCTGCACTTGAAGCTGGTATGCAAGAACTTGGTATTAAAGATCCATCAGAAATCACTGTTAATATTTCTTTCAATACAAGTGAGGCACATGCTGCGATCGCTCAATTTATTCAAGAGAGCTGGACGAAAAACCTTGGTATTAAGGTAGGTCTTGATAACTCAGAATGGCAAGTTTACCTAGAGAAGCTTAACCAATTAGACTACCAAGCTGGACGTCTAGGTTGGGTTGGTGACTACAATGATGCGTATACATTCTTAGAAATGTATGACACTGCTGACAACGGTAATAATGATACTGGCTGGGAAAACCCAGAATACAAAAAATTATTAGATCAATCTAATTTAGAAACAGATCCAGCTAAACGTCTTGAGCTTCTAAAACAAGCTGAGGCACTTATAATGTCTGAATTCCCTGTTGCACCTATCTACTACTACACAAATCTTTCTGTAGTACAAGATAACGTGAAAAACATGCAAGCAGATGTTCTTGGTAACATTCCACTTAAAGAGGTTGTAGTAGAATAAAAATAATTATTCATATTATTTTATTTCGTTTTTTAGCTCTACAGCGAAGAGCTGCCTCGTAGCCACTTCGGCACGAGTCAGCTCTTTTTAAAATACGAAGGCATATATTTGTCTGACAATTGACAAATAGAAGGAGGAGTTTTATGTGATTAAATATATTTTGAAAAGGCTGATGTATATACTTCTCGCGCTTTTCGTCATCGTAACGGTTACGTTTTTCTTAATGCGTCTCGCTCCTGGTAGTCCATTTGCGAGTGAACGTAATTTCCCACCTCAAATTGAGGAGAAGTTAAACGAAACGTATGGATTAAATAACCCTTGGTATATACAATATAAAGATTATTTAATCGATACGGCCACTTTCAATTTCGGTGAATCCATGAAATATAAAGCGCGTTCTACAAATGATATGATTTCTGAAAGTTTCCCTGTTTCATTAACTTTAGGGATTGAAGCTATGCTATTGGCAATTGGATTCGGTATTTTAATTGGCGTAGTTTCCGCGCTATATCATAATAAGTTCCCGGATTATTTGGCAACGTCCTTTGCGGTGCTATTTATTTCAGTACCTTCATTTATTTTAGCAGGTTTAATGCAGTATTTCTTAGCCTATAAGCTAGGTTGGTTCCCAATCAGTGGATGGAAGGGCTTTGGTTATAGTATATTACCAGCCTTTGCAATTGCTTTAACCCATATGGGCTTTATTGCAAAATTAACACGTTCAAGTATGCTTGAGCAAAACAATAGTGATTATGTTAAAATGGCTCGTGCCAAAGGGATTGGGAAATGGACAATCGTATTCCGTCATACATTACGAAATGCTCTGCTGCCAGTCGTTACTTACCTTGGCCCATTAACAGCAGCTGTTGTAACAGGTAGTTTTATTGTTGAACAAATTTTCGCTATTCCTGGACTTGGAAAACACTTCGTGCAAAGTATTACAAACCGTGATTATACAGTGATTATGGGTACGACTGTGTTCTATTCCATTATCCTTTTATTTGCGGTATTAATCGTTGATATTTTATATAGTGTGATTGATCCGCGTATTAAATTGAAAGGAGCGAAAAAATAATGACACAGCAACAAATTGACAAAGCTAAGTTTAAAATTGTTGGTGGTAATCATGAAGCAACGGAAAAATTAGCTGATAAATCCGTCTCCTTTTGGAAAGAAGTATGGGTCCGTTTCTCTCATAATAAAATGGCCATCGTAGGGATAATTATTTTAATCATTGTTATTTTAATGGCTACTTTTGTACCAATGTTTTCGCAGTACAAAGCAAGTGATCAGCTAGGTGTTTACAATGCACCACCATCTGCACAATTTTGGTTTGGAACAGATGATCTTGGGCGTGATATTTTCGTTCGTATTTGGGAAGGGGCTCGTATTTCCCTCTTTATCGGAATTGCAGCAGCGATTATTGATTTAATTATCGGTGTTATTTGGGGCAGTATTTCAGGTTTAGCAGGTGGTCGTGTTGATAATATTATGATGCGTATTGCCGATGTTTTAACAGCTGTACCTTACCTATTAGTGGTAATCGTCTTACTAGTTGTTATGCAGCCTGGTTTAATCCCAATGATTGTTGCTCTATCAATTACTGGTTGGATTAATATGGCTCGTATTGTGCGTGGTGAAGTATTATCCATTAAAAATCAAGAATACGTTCTTGCCGCTCGTACATTAGGGGCTAGCACAGGTCATTTAATTATCAAACATTTAATTCCGAATGCTTTAGGTGCCATTTTAGTAACGATGACATTAACAATTCCATCTGCTATTTTCACTGAATCATTCTTAAGTTATCTTGGTCTTGGGGTTCCTGCTCCAACAGCTTCTTGGGGAACAATGGCATCTGAAGGCAATAAAGCGATTACAAATGCTCCATGGCGTTTAATTTTCCCAGCATTATTTATCTCGCTAACAATCTTTGCATTTAATGCTGTCGGTGATGGCTTACGTGATGCACTAGATCCAAAACTACGTAAATAAGGAGGTGGCCGTAATGAGTAAAACAATTTTAGAGGTAAAAGATTTAAAAATTAACTTTAAGACCTATGCAGGGCTTGTTCATGCTGTCCGTGGTGTTACCTTTGATTTAAAGGAGGGTGAAACGCTCGCTATAGTAGGTGAATCAGGCTCTGGTAAAAGTGTTACGAGTAATGCATTAATGAAACTAATTCCACAGCCACCTGGTATTTATGCGTCAGGACAAATTTTATTTAATGGCCGTGATTTAGTGCCCCTAACAGATAAGGAAATGTCGAAGGTACGTGGAAATGAAATTGCAATGATTTTCCAAGATCCAATGACAAGCTTAAATCCAACGATGAAGGTCGGACGTCAAATAACTGAAGTAATCTTGCAGCACAAAAAAGTTTCCAAAGCGGATGCCAAAAATCGTGCGATTGAGCTTTTAACACAGGTAGGTATTCCCTTTCCTGAAAAACGCTATAACCAATACCCACATGAGTTTTCAGGTGGTATGCGTCAACGTGTTGTTATTGCTATCGCTCTTGCTGCTGATCCTAAGCTATTAATTGCCGATGAGCCGACAACAGCCTTAGATGTAACAATTCAGGCGCAAATTTTAGAGCTAATGAAAGAAATTCAAAAAAACTCGAAAACATCTATTATTTTCATTACACACGATTTAGGGGTTGTGGCAAACATTGCTGATCGTGTAGCAGTCATGTATGCTGGACAAATCGTAGAATATGGTACTGTGAATGATATTTTCTATAATCCAAAGCATCCTTACACATGGGGTCTGCTTGGTTCAATGCCTGATTTAGATAATGATACGGACGAGCTATTACGTACGATTCCAGGCTCACCACCAGATCTTACGAATCCGCCGAAAGGTGATGCATTTGCAGCTCGTAACGAGTATGCTATGGCGATTGATTACGAACAAGAGCCACCAATGTTCCAAGTAAGTGAAACACATTTTGCAAAAACTTGGTTGTTGCATCCTGATGCACCAAAGGTTCCTATTCCTGATGCGGTTGCTAAACGTATTGAAGGGTATTTAGCAAAGGGGGCACAAGAAAATGACTAAACCTCGTGCGAAAAAAATTCTTGAAATCAAAAATTTAAAACAGCATTTTGGTTCGCCAAGTAATCCTATCAAAGCTGTAGATGGTATTAGCTTCGATGTTTACGAAGGTGAAACGCTTGGTCTTGTGGGTGAATCAGGCTGTGGTAAATCAACAACGGGTCGTTCTATTATTCGCCTATATGACATTACTGATGGCGAGATTATTTTCGATGGCGAAAATGTTCATGGAAAGAAATCAAAAAGTGAGTTAAAGAAATTCAATCGTCAAATGCAAATGATTTTCCAAGACCCTTATGCGTCATTAAATCCTCGTATGACAGCGGGTGAAATTATTGGTGAAGCCTTTGATATTCATGGTTTACACAAGGATAAAAAAGTACGCCGTGAAAAAATCAATCAGCTACTAGAGGCTGTTGGTTTAAACAAAGAGCACGCGAATCGTTACGCACATGAATTCTCAGGTGGTCAACGTCAACGTATTGGGATTGCTCGTGCATTAAGCTTAGACCCTAAGTTTATTATTGCCGATGAGCCGATTTCAGCGCTTGATGTATCGATTCAAGCACAGGTTGTTAACTTATTAAAACAACTTCAAAAAGAGCGTGGCTTAACATACCTATTTATTGCTCATGATTTATCCATGGTAAAATATATCAGTGATCGTATTGCTGTTATGTATCGCGGTAAAATTATGGAAATTGGTAAGGCAGATGATATTTACAATCATCCTGTACATCCATATACAAAATCTTTATTATCAGCGATTCCACTTCCTGATCCATTATCGGAAAAAAGTCGTCAGCGTATTCCGTACAAGCATACAGAAATGGATGATAGTGCCACATACCATGAAGTAGGCGACCAGCATTATGTGTATGGTACTGCTGACCTTGTCAAAACATGGGTTGCAAATCGATAAATAAGAAACTCCTATCAACAGTTCAAACCTGTGATAGGAGTTTTTTGTGGAGAGTTTAATGAAAATAATCGTTTAGAAATGTTAGTATATATTGGTAATCTTTATTTGGAAAATAATTGAATTAAGAAATTATACTGCATATTATGATTGTTTCTTTAACTGTAAAATCACCGCTTCATCAGGGTCGATATACAATGTTTTTTGCTCGAAATAAATAACAAAACCAGGCTTCGCGCCGTTTGGTTTTTTCACCTGACGAATTTCTGTGTAATCCACAGGCACAGAGGAAGAATCTCGTGCTTTAGAGAAATATGCTGCTAGTATAGCCGCCTCACGTAATGTTGTTTCATCAGGCTCACTTGCATGAATTACAACATGGGAGCCTGGAATATCCTTTGTATGCAGCCAAATATCTGTACGTTTCGCTAGCTTAAATGTCAGCATATCATTTTGCTTATTGTTCTTGCCAACAGAGATGGCTATACCTGTAGAGGACAGATAGCGTTCAGGCTCAGGCTTCACTGGTTTTTTCTTTTTCTTGGCATGACGTAATTTTAAGTAACCTTGCTCTGCTAGCTCTTCACGGATTTCCTCAATATCGCCAGGAGAAGCTTGTTGAACTTGCTGTGCGAGCATTTCAAAGTAAGCAATCTCTTCCTTTGTTTTTTCAAGCTGCTCTTGCACCATAATCAAAGCATTTTTTGCTTTTGTATATTTTGTGTAATAGCTTTGAGCATTTTCAATTGGGGTTTTGCGCTCACTGATCGGAATGGTAATTTCCTCGCCAGTTTCGCTATAGTAATTTGTAACAGTTACTTCTTTTGCGCCCTTGTCAAAGGCATAAATATTTGCCATTAATAGCTCACCATATAATTGGAATTGATCGAGCTTAGAGGCACGCTCATAATCCTTCGTCAGCTTTTTCGTTTTTAAGGCTAGTTTATCAATTTCATTTTGTAGCCATCGTTCTAAATCACCTGCCTGCTGTTTCACACGATCTCGCTCTGCACGTGCAAAAAATACACGATCTAATAATGCATGAACATTTGGATAAACGGTTACCTCTCCCTGTAAATGAGTTAATTCGATAGGAGAAAAGTAGGTTTTACGGTTTGCAAGCACGTACATAGGCTTTATGCCACCGTTCGCAAAGGATGTCATAAACTCTCTAAAACATGCAATTGTATTTGAGGCTGTTGCTAGTCGAGACACTAATTCCTCCGCATGAAGAGGCGAAAAGCCTGCAAACTGTGCCACAACTTCTTTCACGTTTTTAAGCTCAGCAAAAAATAGAGTGAGTTCTTCATCTGTTACGGTTAAAGGATTCCATTTATGCTGTGTGGGTGGGGCAATATAGGGCTGACCAGGTAGCACCGTTCGAAAGCTATTTACAGATGGGGGTAAGTGCTTTAAACTATCAATAATTTTTCCCTGCTCCTGATCAATTAATAGCAAATTACTATGTCTACCCATAATTTCAGCATGCAATTCCCTAACAATTGGGTCACCAATTTCATTTTTACTGTTGATTTCTACTATTATAATGCGATCAAAATCATGCTGTTTAATGGAAGCAATAAAGCCCCCCTCTAAATGTTTGCGTAATAGCATACAAAACATTGGAGGTTCTGCTGGATTATCAATTGTTTGCTCCGTCAAATGGACGCGCGCATAGGAAGAGTGAATGGAAAAAAGTAATTTATGATTTTTTCCATTTGCACGAATGTGTAAAATAACCTCTTGAGCGTTTGGTTGATGTATTTTTGTAATGCGACCTGTGACAAGCTGTTGTAGGTCGGCTGTTATTGAATAAGTAAATAAGCCATCAAATGCCATATGAATTCCTCTTTCCAACGATATCAAGCATCTTGGTACTTTCGTATTTTTTCATCATGCAATAGCTTTCACGGTTATCAAAGTGTCCACCCATGCACGATTTGTATGTTTATCATAGCATTTTTTAGGTGAATATTAAAATATAGCTTCAATTGTGGTAGAATTAGCTTTTACTCTCCCCAATTTTTTTGGAAGAGGCGTTATAATTGACAGCGCATATGTTATAATAATCCCAGTATGCAAAGAAAGGTGTGACGAACCTTGGTGCGTAGTATGACTGGTTTTGGCAGAGGTGTCACAACAACTAGAAACTTTCAATTAACCGTAGAAATGCGATCGGTCAACCATCGTTTTTTAGAAATTAATGCAAAATTTCCGAAAGAGTGGCTTGAAGCAGAAATTTTTGCAAAGAAACTAATTTCTCAAGCTTTGTCACGAGGCAAAATTGATGTGATGGTATATGTGAAGGATTTAGATAATGTAGAGCAATCTATTGAAATTAATTGGTCATTAATTGAAGCGTATCGTAAGGCAAAAGAGCAATTAGCCAGTAAAGTACCATTGGAAGAAAAATGGACGATGCAAGAGCTTTTATCGCTAGAGCAAGCACTTGTACAACAAAAACCACAGCTTACACCAGAGGATTTACTGCAAGCTGTTGAACAAGCAATTTCACAAGCAATTGAACAGCTTGTACAAATGCGTGAGCGTGAAGGACAGGAATTGCAAGAGGTTGTTGTACAATATAAGAAACAGTTGATGGAGCAAGTGAATAAAATACGTTCATACTCCTCTCTGGCTGTTGAAAAATATCGTACACGTTTAGTAGAACGAATTGCTGAAGTTGCAGATGGCGCATTGCTAGAAGATCGCTTATTAGCTGAAGTAGCGATTTTTGCAGAACGAATCGATATCTCCGAAGAACTAGATCGATTAGAGAGTCATTTCAATCAGCTGAAGGAGACTTTGCTTGAAACTATTTCAGTTGGACGCAAATTAGATTTTTTAATGCAGGAAATTCATCGTGAGATTAATACAATTGGTTCGAAAAATCAATCAACAGAAGCAGCTGTTGCTGTTGTTCAGGCAAAAACAATATTAGAAAAGATGCGTGAGCAAGTTCAAAATATCGAATAACTGACACGTGTCTGTTATAAATTAAGGGAGATATAGGAATAAATGATAAAAGAACGTGGATTATTAATTGTTCTGTCTGGCCCATCTGGTGTAGGAAAAGGGACAGTGCGAAAAGAATTATTTTCTCAGCCGCATACGAATTATGAGTATTCCATCTCAATGACAACACGAAAACCTCGCGAAGGTGAAGTAGATGGTGTAGATTATTTTTTTAAGACACGTGAAGAATTTGAAGTGTTAATTGAACAGGGTGGCTTACTGGAGCACGCTGAATTTGTAGGGAACTACTATGGAACACCACTAGCCTATGTGAATGAAACACTGGATGCAGGTCGTGATGTATTTTTAGAAATTGAGGTACAGGGTGCAGCACAAATTCGCAAAAAAGCACCAGATGCCTTATTTATTTTCTTAGCCCCTCCAAGTTTAACGGAATTAAAAGATCGTTTAGTTGGACGTGGAACAGAAACAGAGGATATTATTGCAAAACGTATTGCCACTGCTAGTGAAGAGCTTGAAATGATGAGCCTGTACGACTATGTTGTGGAAAATGACGAAGTGACAAATGCCTGCGATCGTATTAATGCGATTATTAAAGCTGAGCATTGTCGTAGAGAACGTGTGGAAAAAAGATATTTGTCAATGTTGAGAGGAGAATAAACCCATGTTATATCCATCAGTAGATGCATTAAAAAAAGAAATTGATTCAAAGTATTCATTAGTGAGCCTTGCTTCTAAGCGTGCTCGTCAAATGCAAGAAGAGCCAGGTACAGATCGTTTGCACAAGTATGTATCTTACAAGTATGTAGGAAAAGCACTTGAAGAAGTAGCGGCAGGTGTACTGACAAAAGTATCACAGGATGAGTCAGCGGTATACGAAGACGAAATCTAACTTGGATGTCAAAAAGTCATTTTTAGTTGATTATCAAAGACTGGGTTTATAGGTATGGATGAAAATAAGCTTTAACCTTAGTACTGATAAAAGACGATGAATGCGAAAGTCTGTCCTAGACTTTGATTATACAGAATGCCGAGAAGCTCCCAGGGAAATTGTCCTTTGGGAGCTTATCATTTGAAAGGATGATACGTAGCATGAATAAAAATATTTTACTCTGTGTTTCAGGTGGGATTGCCGTATATAAGGCTGTCGCTCTTGTTAGTAAGCTGTCACAAGCAGGAGCCAATGTAAAAGTAATCATGACTGCCTCTGCTAAACAATTTGTCAATCCATTAAGCTTTCAAGTAATGTCCAAAAATGATGTTTATTTTGATACATTTGATGAAAAAAATTCCGATGTGATTGCTCATATTGACTTAGCAGATTGGGCTGATTTAATTTTAGTGGCACCAGCTACTGCTAATATTATTGGAAAAATCGCTAATGGTATTGCAGATGATATGGTCACAACAACACTACTTGCTACAACTGCACCTGTATGGCTTGCACCAGCAATGAATGTCCATATGTATGATCATCCAGCCGTGAAACGTAATATTGCTAGGCTAGCAGACGATGGCTATCAATTTATAGAACCATCGGAAGGCTTTTTGGCATGTGGCTATGTTGGCAAGGGACGTTTAGAGGAACCTGAAAAAATAACGGCTATTGTCAAGGATTATTTTGCTGAGAAGACGCAACCACTCGCAGGTCAAACTGTGGTAGTAGCAGTGGGTGCCTTACATGTACCATATGATGAACAGCATATTGTGAGTGCACCAGCGAATGGTATTATTGGGCAGGCTTTGGCTCATGAGGCAAGAGCACTTGGAGCACAGGTTGTCCAAATAGAAAATAGCAGTGTAAATCATTTTATGCAAAAGCTTGAGGAATATAAAGATCGAAATCCTCCAGTATTATTCATCCATGCGGCGAATGCACCAACCTTTGAAGGAACACCGCTTGTCTCGATAGAAGGTTTCAAGGCTATTACATTTGGTCAAAAGGTACAAGGCACTCCGATGTTAACAGTTATATCCGATAGCTGGATTGATTTTAGTGCACAAGCGCAGCTAGATGGACAGTTAGTAGATATAACAAATCCTACATTTTTTGCACAGGCCCTTTGGCGTCATCTTTTACAGGGTGAGGCGCAATGAATTTACTGATAGCAGAGATCATTGTAGATGTCTCTACGTACCATGTTGATCGTGCATTTGATTATCAAGTACCAGCAGAATGGATAAATGTGATAGAAACAGGCTGTCGAGTAAAGGTACCATTTGGAGCAAGAAGTGTTCTAGGCTTTGTAATTGGCTTGAAAAAGGAAACCGATGTACCGCTTCATAAATTAAAGCCGATCACGCAAATTTTAGATATGGAACCAGTGCTAACAGAGGAAATGCTACAAATGGCAGGATGGTTAAAAAATCACACGATTTGCTATGAAATTGATGCCTTGCAAGTGATGCTACCATCAGCGCTTCGTGCAAAATATGAAAAAATTATTAAGCTACAAGAGCCACAAAATTTACCAGAGGAAGTGCAAGCTATATTCGGCAAGCGTCAGCAGGCTAATTTTAAAGAGTTTGAGCGAGCAGGCTTACTTCCTTTATTAAAGCAGCTAGTTGCGCAAGAAAGCGTGACAATTGACAATATTGTGAAGCAGCAAGGCAATGTGAAAGAGATAAGAATGGTGAAGATTACAGAGGATCAGCACCTTATTGAAAAAGTGATTGAACAATCATCAAGAGCAGTGAAACAGCGCCTTCTTTTGCAATGGATGTGTCAGCATCTAGGTGACGTTTTATCACCACAACAAATTTATAATGAAACAGGCGTCTCCTCATCAGTGTTAGAGGCAGTGATTGCCAAAGGAGCTGCTCAATTTATTCGAGAGGAAGTATACCGTGACCCATTTACAAAGGAGGTTTCACGGACGTATTCTTTACAACTAACAGAGGAGCAAGTCATTGCCCTCCAAGCGATTACAGCCGCCATGGAAGAACCAAAAGGACAGACATTTTTATTGCATGGTGTCACAGGGAGTGGTAAGACCGAGATTTATTTGCAGTCCATACAAAAGGTGTTAGAGGAAGGCAAAGAAGCAATTATGCTGGTCCCTGAAATTTCTTTAACACCGCAAATGACAGAGCGGTTTCGTAGCCGCTTTGGAGAGATGGTCGCAGTGATGCATAGTGGCTTATCTGTTGGGGAGAAGTATGATGAATGGCGAAAAATCCAGCAGGGGAAGGTCAAGGTAGTGGTAGGTGCTCGCTCTGCTATTTTTGCCCCCTTTACCAATATAGGGCTTATTATTTTGGATGAGGAGCATGAATCCACCTATAAGCAGGAAGACTCTCCACGCTACCATGCGAGGGATATCGCTATTTGGCGCAGTGAATTTTATCAATGTCCTGTGATTTTAGGCAGTGCAACGCCAGCATTAGAATCCTATGCTAGAGCGAAAAAGGGCGTTTATACACTTCTTTCGTTAAAACGTCGCGCATTACATCAAACACTACCAACTGTTTTTATTGCCGACATGCGTGAGGAGCTGCGACAAGGAAATCGTTCTATGTTCTCAATATCACTTATTGAGGCTATGCGTGCAAGGCTGGAAAAGAAGGAACAAATGGTATTATTTTTAAATCGTCGAGGCTATTCGTCATTTGTACTATGTCGAGATTGTGGTACAGTGGTACAATGCCCAAATTGTGATATTTCTTTAACCTATCATCGAACAACAGAGAAATTGAAATGTCATTATTGTGGCTATGAGGAGCATATTCCTCAGACATGTCCACAATGTCAAAGTGATCATATTCGTTATTTTGGTACAGGTACCCAAAAGGTGGAAGAGGAAATCTATAAGCTATTTCCCGAAGCAAGGGTATTGCGGATGGATGTGGACACAACAAGGCATAAAGGGGCACATGAGGAAATACTGCAAACATTTGGCGAGGGACAGGCAGATATTTTACTTGGAACGCAGATGATTGCAAAAGGGCTTGATTTTCCTAATATTACGCTTGTCGGTGTGCTCAGTGCCGATACGTCGCTCCATTTACCAGATTACCGTGCAGCAGAGCGTACATTTCAGCTATTAACACAGGTCAGTGGCAGGGCTGGCCGACATAACAAGCCGGGAGAAGTAATTATTCAAACGTATACACCTGAGCATTATGCGATTGAATTAGCAAAAACGCAGGACTATGAGCCGTTCTATGAGCGAGAAATGTTTTTACGACGTCGTTCCAGCTATCCACCTTATTATTTTGTAGCACTTGTACAAATTTCGCATGAGGATGTGATGATGGCTGCCGAATATGCTGGACGTGTGGCAGATTGGCTTCGTGGAAATTTATCGAATCAGGCAGCCATTATTGGTCCGACAACGGCAAGTATTGCTCGACTTCAAAATAGATATCGTTATCAATGTTTGATAAAATATAAAATTGAACCAAATCTAATTTCAGTGTTACAGCGTTTGCTTGCGATGTATCGAGCAGAATGGATTAAACAAGGGATTTTAATGACGGTCGATTTAGACCCGTCTACTATATAGTGTATGAATAACAGTGTGATAGAAATGAGGAAATCGGAAAATGGCCATTAAAAAAGTAATTGAGCATCCAGCGCAGGTACTGTCAACACCGTGTGCAGAAGTAACAGAGATTAATGATGATCTGCTTACATTGCTGGATGATTTATATGACACAATGGTGGAATATGATGGTGTTGGTATTGCGGCACCGCAAATAAATGTAGGTTTACGCGTGGCGATTGTGGAGTTAGGTGAGGAACGCGATATTTTAGAAATGATTAATCCAACAGTTATTGAAACAGATGGAGCAGAAGTAGATATTGAGGGTTGCTTAAGCTTCCCAGGATTATATGGTGAGGTTGAGCGCCCTAGCTATGTAAAAATTGAAGCATGTGATCGTGAAGGGCGTGTCTATGAAGTAGAGGCAGGTGGCTTTGATGCTCGAGCCATTTTACATGAGATCGATCATTTAGATGGTGTGCTATTCGATGCAAAAATTAAGCGTATTGTCACAGCAGAAGAGCTTGAAGAACTGTATGCAGAAGAGGAGGAGGAATGATATGACATCAATTATTTTTATGGGGACACCTGACTTCTCCGCACCTATTTTACGTATGCTGCATGATGAGGGCTATACCATTAAAGCAGTTGTGACACAGCCGGATCGTCCAGTTGGGCGCAAGCGTGTATTAACGCCTCCTCCAGTAAAAGCGGCTGCCCTAGAGCTTGGATTACCAGTGATTCAGCCTGACAAGCTACGTGGCTCTGAGGAATTACAGCAAATTCTTGCCTTGCAGCCTGATTTAGTTGTCACAGCAGCATTTGGACAAATTTTGCCACGGGAATTACTGGATGCCCCTTCTCTTGGCTGTATCAATGTGCATGCTTCTCTATTACCAAAATATCGAGGAGGAGCGCCTATTCATCAAGCCGTGATAGATGGTGAAAAAGAAACAGGAGTCACGATTATGTATATGGCAGAAAAGCTTGATGCAGGTGATATTATCTCTCAAAAGGCAATTCCAATTGAAGAAAGCGATCATACAGGTAAGCTTTTTGAAAAACTCAGTATGGTTGGCTGTGAGCTATTAAAGGAGACACTTCCTTCTATTATTAACGGAACAAATAGCCGCACAGTGCAAGATGAAGCACAGGTCACATTTGCTGGCAATATTTCCAGAGAGCAAGAACGTATTGACTGGACGCAAGATGCCACAGCTTTATACAATCAAGTACGTGGTCTTCATCCATGGCCAGTCGCCTATACAACATTTGAGGATGGTAATTTTAAAATATGGTGGGCAACGATTGGCACTAATAAGCATGAGGCTATGCCAGGTACAGTGATTGCCATTGCAAAGGATCATTTTGAAGTAGCTGCTGGCAATGGAACAGCTCTCGCATTATATGATGTGCAGCCAGCGGGTAAAAAGCGCATGACAGCAGAGGAATATTTGCGTGGTACAGGTTCTAAATTACAGATTGGGGACCAATTTCAATGAGTAAAAAAAGTGTAGTGATTTGGGATGGCAATGTGCGAGATGCCGCACTTTCCATACTATTAGCAGTGGATAAAAATCAAGCTTATAGCAATCTATTGCTCAATGAAACGATTAAACGCCATAAAATAGAAGCGAAGGATCGCGCCTTATTAACTGAAATTACGTATGGACCATTACAGCATAAAATGACCCTTGATTATTATTTAGAGCCTTTTATTCGTGGTAAGGTAGATCATTGGGTGCGCTGGCTATTAAGAATATCGCTCTATCAAATGCATTATTTAACACGGATACCAGCACACGCTGCTGTCAACGAGGCTGTAGAAATTGCCAAGCGTCGAGGCCATCGTGGTATTGCTTCAACGGTCAATGGTATTTTACGATCCGTGCTACGGAATGGTGTTCGTGCTACAGGCGATATAGCAGATCCAATTGAACGTCTTGCCATTGAAACAAGCCATCCACACTGGCTAGTACAACGCTTTATTGATAACTATGGTATAGATGTCGCAACAGCAATGTTGCATGACAATAATGTGCCACCTGTACAAACGGTACGTGTTAATTTAACAAAGGCAACGGTTGCTCAAGCGATTGCTGAACTAGAAGCGGAAGGTTTAACAGCCAAACAAAGCGATGTTATACCAGAATGCTTACACATCACAAATGGTCAGCCAGCACGCACAAAAGCGTTTAAAGAAGGTATGATTACGATTCAAGATGAAAGCTCAATGATTCCAGCTAAAGTGTTAAATCCAGCTTCAGGTATGCGTGTTTTGGATATGTGTGCAGCTCCAGGAGGAAAAACAACACATTTAGCCGAAATAATGAACAATGAAGGTTCTATTTTAGCAACAGACCTTCATCCACATAAATTAGATTTAATCGACCATAATACAGAACGTCTAGGGCTTGCTATTGTCGAAACAGCCCCAATTGATGGACGGAAAGCATCAGAATTTTTACAAGCAGCGTCCTTTGATGCTATTTTAGTGGATGCTCCTTGTAGTGGTCTAGGAGTTATGCGACGTAAGCCTGATATTAAATATACCAAGCGAGAAGAAGACTTAGCAAGCTTGCAAAAGATACAATTAGCATTGCTAGATGCCGCAACAAAAGTGTTGAAAACAAATGGTAAGCTTGTGTACAGTACATGTACAGTCGATAAACAAGAAAATGAGGGCACTGTACAAGCCTTTTTAGCAGCGCATCCAGAAATGGTAGCGATACAACTAGAATCTTTACCAACAAAATTAGCGGAAAAGCAAGCAAATGGCATGCTTCAAGTCTTTCCACAGGACTTTGGCAGTGACGGTTTCTTCGTTGCCGCCTTTCGTAAAAAAGGAGAATCCAATTAATGGTGGATCAAGAGAGATTTAATGAACGTATTAATGATTTAGTGGAAGAAGCAGAGGACAAGCCCGTTCAACGTCGGAAAAAGGAAAAACCAAATTTAAAAGAATCTATTTACTCCTTACAACCATATCAATTAGAAGAATGGCTAAAGGAAAATGGTGAAAAGCCTTTCCGTGCTGCTCAAATTTTTGATTGGTTGTATAATAAACGAGTAAAAACCTTTGAAGAGATGTCAAACCTTTCAAAGAGCCTACGTGATAAGCTAACTGCTAACTTCGCATTAACAACATTATCAACGATTATTCAGCAAGAATCGAAGGATGGCACAATTAAGTTTTTATTTCAATTGCAGGATGGCTATTCTATTGAGACCGTGTTAATGCGCCATGAATATGGCAACTCTGTTTGTGTAACAACACAAGTAGGCTGTCGAATTGGCTGTACATTTTGTGCTTCTACTTTAGGCGGTTTAAAGCGACATTTATTAGCAGGCGAAATCGTGGAGCAAGTTGTTAAGGTACAGCAAACACTAGATGAGCTAGGTGAACGTGTATCACATATTGTTATTATGGGGATTGGCGAACCGTTCGATAACTATGATGCCATGATGAACTTCTTAAAGGTAATTAACCATGAAAAAGGGTTAAATATTGGAGCACGCCATATTACCGTGTCAACATCAGGCATTGTACCGAAAATTTATCAATTTGCTGATGAGCAGCTACAAATCAATTTTGCTGTATCACTACATGCCCCAAACCAAGAGGCCCGTCAAAAGCTAATGCCAATTGCACGTGCTTATAAATTGGATGAATTAATGGAAGCTGTGCGTTACTATACAAAAAAGACAGGCCGACGTGTTAGCTTTGAGTATGGGTTAATGTCTGGTGAAAATGATTCAGTGGAAATTGCAGAGGAATTATCGGCATTAATTAAAGGAATTAAATGTCATGTCAATTTAATTCCCGTCAACTATGTGCCAGAGCGTGATTATGTTCGTACAGCTCGTAGTCAAATTTTTGCCTTTGAAAAAACATTAAAGAAAAACGGCATTAACGTAACGATCCGCAGAGAGCAAGGTGCTGATATTGCAGCTGCATGTGGTCAATTACGTGCGCAAGAGAGAGCTGAGGAAACGAGGTGACCTGTGTTGGAATATACAGTCGAAAGTGATATTGGGTTAAAACGATCCATTAATGAAGACCGTGCTGCATTTTTTAAGCGTCCAGATGGGCTTGCACTAGCACTTGTAGCGGATGGCATGGGTGGTCATAATGCTGGCGATGTAGCGAGTGATATGGCAATCAAGCAGATGGAAACCTTTTTTTTACAGGCAGACACTCATCATTTTGTATCAAAAACATCAAAAAAAGAATGGTTATTGTATATAGTTAAGCAATTGAATAAAAATATTTATGACTATTCTTTATCACATGAAGACTGTAAAGGAATGGGCACAACGCTTATTGCGGTATTAATTGAAGGCCACCATTGCTCCATCGCACATGTTGGAGATAGTCGTGTGTATTATTTCTTTGAAGATGGCGCACAACAAATAACAAGAGATCATTCCTATGTCAATGTACTGGTGGAAAATGGTGAGATAAGCGAAGAAGAAGCTTTAACACATCCAAAGAAAAATTTTATCTTAAAAGCAATTGGTACAGAGGAAACCATTGAACCAGACTTTTATGAGGTCGATCTAGCTTCGCAATCGTATTTACTGATTTGTTCAGATGGATTAAGCAATAAATTAACAGTTTATGAAATGGCTTCGATTATTACGTACCCAGATTCTATCCAGGAAAAGGGGCGTAAACTTGTTGGATTAGCAAATGATAGCGGGGGAGAAGATAATATCTCCCTCGTCTTACTAACAAAAAGGGATGAGGAGGTGTAAGAATGCTTGTAGGGAAAAGAATTAGTGACCGCTATAAAATTTTAGGACTCATTGGTGGCGGAGGTATGTCAAATGTTTATTTAGCGCATGACATGATACTAAGCCGTGATGTCGCAATAAAGATATTGCGTTATGATTTTTCCAATGAGGAGGAATTGCATCGACGTTTTCAACGTGAGGCACTGTCTGCTACAAGTCTTACACACCCGAATATTGTTAGTATTTATGATGTAGGTGAGGATGGTGATCTACATTATATTGTGATGGAGTACGTCCAAGGAAAAACCTTAAAGCAGTACATACAAGAGTTTGCACCAATTTCTCCTGCGAGAAGTGTGCATATTATGAAGCAGTTAACCTCTGCTATTGCCAATGCGCATGAAAATCATATTATCCACCGTGATATTAAGCCGCAAAATATTTTAATGGATGCGGAGGGCAATGTAAAAATTACTGATTTTGGGATTGCGATGACGCTTAGTGCAACCTCCTTTACACAAACAAACTCTGTGCTTGGCACGGTCCATTATTTATCGCCAGAGCAAGCTCGTGGTGGAACGGCAACAAATAAATCGGATATCTATGCACTTGGTATTGTGTTATATGAATTATTAACAGGTGAATTGCCGTTTTCGGGCGAATCAGCCGTTTCAATTGCCCTCAAGCATTTACAGGCAGAAACACCGTCTGTTCGGGCTTTTGATGCAACCATTCCACAAAGCGTGGAAAATATAGTACTAAAAGCTACTGCCAAAGATGCCTCACATCGTTACAATACGGTAGAAGAAATGTATGAGGACTTGGAAACGGTGTTAGCACCCTCTCGTATTAATGAGCCAAAATTTGTTATCCCCATTGATGATGACATCACAAAAGCAATTCCCATTATTAAGGAACAGCCTTTGGAGAAAGAGGAAGACTTGGAAAAAACGAGAGCGATTGTACCTATTAAAGAAATGCCACCTGTAGAGCAGCCTAAAAAGCCAGCCAATAAGCCAGTACCTGCCAAAGCAAAGAAAAGATGGCCTTTATATATAGCTGGATTGCTTGTTGTCACAATAGCTGTTTTCTTATTCCTTCTCTATGCCACAGACTTATTTAGCCCGAAAAAAGAGGCGATTCCTGAAGTGGCTAATTTAACGGTTGATGAAGCAACAAAACGATTGGAAGAAGCAGGCTTTATTGTTAGTGAGGAGCATCAGGAGCGGAATTCTGAAGAAGTGGAAAAAGGTAAGGTAATTGAAACCGATCCACCATCAGGAACGCTGCGTGTAAAGGGCTCAGAAATTGATTTAGTCGTAAGCCAAGGTGCTGTAATGATGGTAGTGGGTAATTATGTGGGACAAAATATTCATCAGGTGGAAGCCTTATTAAAAGGGAAATTTTTAGAGGTCAACACAGAGTATATTTTTTCGAACGAACCAGAAGGGCGCATTATTGAACAAAGTATCCCTGCTAATGAAGAAGTAGTGGCACAGGATGAAGTCATCACGTTTAAAGTTAGTCAAGGCGTTCAAATGATACGTGTAGAAGATGTTGTCAATTATACAAAAGCTGATCTGGATGACTATGTGCAAAGAGTAGGCTTAAAATGGCGTGTTTCCCGCGAAGATTATCATGATACGATTCCCGCTGGCAGCGTAATATCTCAATTGACGAAAGCGGGCACTCAGGTTGAGGCAGGTTCAACAATATCCGTAGTTTTAAGTAAGGGGCCTGCTGAAAAACCTAACAAAACGCTTATAAAGACTGTGATGATTGAATATCTCGCTACAGAAGAAGAAATTGCACAAAACATTCGTGTTGAAATACAAGATAAAAATCATACAATGTCAGAGCCAGCGGATGAGTTTCCAATTTTAAGCGATACGCCTTACAAGATCCAGCTTGTCATTGAAGAAGGCAAGCAGGCAGGGTATCGTATTATTCGCGACTCAGAAATTATTCTCGAAGAAAAATTCAATTATGATGATGTGAACTAAGGAGGAATTGGATGGCGCAAGGCCAAATAAGAAAAGCATTAAGCGGCTATTATTATGTATATGATGGACATCAACTGATTCAATGTCGAGGACGTGGGGTATTTCGTAATCGTGGCGAATCCCCGCTTGTCGGCGATATTGTAGAGTATACAATGGAAACAGAAGGTTCAGATGGAACGATTCAAAAGATTTTAGAACGTCAAAATGAATTGGTGCGCCCGCCCATTGCTAATATTGATCAGGGGATTTTGGTATTTTCCGTCAAAGAACCCTATTTCAATACAGTTTTATTAGATCGTTTTTTAGTGGTTTTAGAATCATTCCGTGTACATCCTATTATTTGTTTAACAAAAATGGATTTACTAAAAAATGATGAACGTGAGGAATTACAAGGGTATATTAAGGATTATCAACAAATAGGCTATACCGTTCTACAAACTTATAAAGATGAAGAAGAATTAATTGAACGATTACAACCTATTTTAAAGGGTAAAACAACAGTATTAGCAGGGCAATCAGGTGTTGGTAAATCAACATTGCTCAATACATTAATTCCTGAATTAAATTTAAAAACAGGTATTATTTCACAAAGCTTAGGACGAGGTAAACATACAACCCGCCATGTTGAGCTTATTGAGGTTTGCGATGGTCTATTAGCAGATACACCTGGATTTAGCTCTTTTGATTTTGATGAGATTGAAAAAGAAGAGCTAGGCTTATGTTTTCCTGAAATGGCAAGACTAGCTGAGGATTGTAAATTCAGAGGCTGCCTGCACTTGAAGGAACCTAAATGTGCAGTGAAGGCAGCAGTAGAAGCAGGAGACATTCGTGACTACCGCTATAAGCATTATGAACAATTTATGCAAGAAATTATGGATCGAAAGCCGAGGTATTAACTATGATACAAATAGCACCATCAATTTTAGCAGCGAATTTTGCAAAATTAGGAGAGGAAGTAAAGGAAGTAGAGCAAGCAGGTGCAAAGCTTCTTCATATTGATGTAATGGATGGTCATTTTGTGCCAAATATTTCTTTTGGCTCCATCGTCTTAGATGCTATCCGACCATTAACAAAACTTCCATTAGATGTACATTTAATGATAGAAAATCCAGACCAATATATTGAACAGTTTGCAAAAGCTGGAGCAGACTATATTACGGTGCATGTAGAAGCGTGTCGCCATTTACATCGAACAATTCAATTAATCCGTTCATACGGTGTAAAAGCAGGTGTCGTATTAAATCCACATACACCGATAGAGTCTATTCAACATATTTTAGAGGATATCGATATGGTATTATTGATGACTGTTAATCCAGGGTTCGGTGGACAAAAGTTTATTCATTCTGTTGTGCCTAAAATTGAAGCATTATCAGCGATGATTAAAGAGCGAGGCTTAGATATTGCCATTGAAATTGATGGCGGTATCACAGCTGAAACAATTGTGCCATGTGCACAGGCGGGAGCGACAATTTTTGTAGCTGGCTCAGCCATCTATAGTAAAGAAGATCGAACAGCTGCTCTTCAAGAGATTTTATTAGCTGGCGAGGCAGCGATTAAAAGATGACGACAGTCGTTGTTTGTGCAGGTGGTCCAAAAAATGAGCTTTGTTCATTTTCAACGTTTCGGCAACAACAGGATATCGTGTTTATCGGTGCAGATCGTGGCGCTTTTTATTTAGTGGAGCAGGGAATTACACCTCATGCTATTGTAGGAGATTTTGATTCCTTAACAGATGAAGAGTATCAAGCTGTTTTAGCACAGACAAAGAATCAGCAACGTTTTCAGCAAGAAAAAAATGAGACAGATACAGATTTAGCCTTACTGAAAGCATTGACATATACACCGCAGGAAATTGTACTGACAGGTGTGACGGGTGGACGTTTAGATCATTATGAGGCGGCAGTGCGTTCCATCTATCGTTTACAAAAAAAGCACCCCTCTGTTGAGCTGAAAATTATGAATGCTACAAATATGCTGCAATTTTTCTTACCAGGTACCTATACCATTTATGCAGATGATAGGTATCGTTACTTGTCTTTCTTTGCTTATGGGGAGACTGTCCAAGATGTAACGTTGAGGCAAGTAAAATATGAAACAACGAATGAAGAAATTTCTTTAGGAACCTCTCGATTTACAAGTAATGAAATAATAGGTGCTACAGGGTCTATATCTTTCTCGCAAGGCATATGTTTAATGATAAGAAGCATAGATTAGCGTAAGGGGGAGAGAGTCCTGAAAGTATATACGTTCCAGCTGCCGAAATTTGTGAGTAGTATTACGCGTACGTGTATAAACCTATTTAAAAAAGATAAGAAAGTAAAAAAATCCGACTAATAGCAGTCGGATTTTTACTTTATAATAGAGAATATTCGCCAAAAGACTCCTTGAAGCGGTCCCTATAAAAAGTAAGAAATATGAAACAGATGATGTGAGGAAGCATTATCTGTTGGCACGTTTGGTCCGGATAAAAACGTAACACGCGCGCAAGTAGCATTTATGCTAGCACGTATTTTAGGCTATACAGAGGAACAAGTGAATCAAGCACCATTTAA
Source organism: Lysinibacillus sp. FSL H8-0500 (assembly GCF_038051955.1). Classification (NCBI taxonomy): domain Bacteria; kingdom Bacillati; phylum Bacillota; class Bacilli; order Caryophanales; family Bacillaceae; genus Lysinibacillus; species Lysinibacillus sp. FSL H8-0500. The sequence goes on from NZ_CP150292.1 coordinate 1,191,344, forward strand.
AAAGATGTCCAAACAAATCATCCAGCAGCAGGCGCGATTGCGTTTGTCAAGGAGCAAGGCATCATGAATGGTGATAATGCAGGCAACTTCCATGCAGGGGCAAACATTACACGTGCGGAAATGGCAACGGTCGTATCGAACTTTAAAGAGCTGGCTGTGGAAGAAAATGTATCTTTAACATTTAAGGATACAAAAGGACACTGGGCACAGTGGATTATTGAAGCAAATCATGCAGCAGGCATTATCAATGGTTTAGAAAATGATCGCTTCGCACCAAATGCAGCATTAACACGTGCACAGGCAGTAGTCATGATTAATCGCATGTTTGAGCGCGGTCCATTACATGGTGTTACTACATCAAGCTTCCCAGATGTTAAAGAAACCCACTGGGCATTTAAAGAGATTGAAGAAGCAGTAAGGGCACATGCTTATTATGTAGACGAGGATGGCAATGAACAGCTAGCTGAATAAGCAAGTAGGCGAAACAGGCATGGGCATTAGCTCTATGTCTGTTTTTTCTAGCTTGTACTAGAAGAATTGCGTTAGGGATGATGTTAAGGAAGCGGTAAGAGTGTCAATTTGAGTATCTTTAGGGCAACAGTAATGATCAATTAATGCTGAATAAACTAGATATGAAAAACAGCATGAAAAAAATCGATTTACGCTTAGGGCGAAATCGATTTTTTAGAAGCAGCGATTAAACGCGCTCAATTTTACCTGATTTTAATGCACGAGCAGAAACCCATACACGTTTTGGTTTACCGTCAACTAAGATACGAACTTTTTGAAGGTTAGCACCCCAAGTACGTTTGTTAGCGTTCATAGCGTGGGAACGGTTGTTACCAGTACGAGCTTTACGACCAGTGATTACACATTGTTTTGGCATGTTGTATTCCCTCCTTACTGTTAATGCTGAAAGATTACTATTTCAGTTCGGTATTTCACATACCATAATAATTTACCATACGATGGCGTTCAGCGCAACAGTTTTCACATAACCTTTCAAGAAAAAAACCTTTACAGTCCTAAAACTGTGATGGATCGTCGATGGCGTCATACTATCCTTTTCCGCGATAACCAAGTTTCATGGATACACGCTTGCCTGTTTCCAATAACTGTTCTATTAGTGTGTTGATGTCATCCTGTGTGCTATTAAACGTCACAAAACCGATGCTAACTGCACCAATTACCTCACCAAAACCATCTAAAATCGCAACGGCTACTGAGGAGGTGCCTGCTGTTCTTTCGCCATGGCTTATTGCATAGCCTTGCTGTCGAATTTGATCAAGCTGCTGTTCAAATGTAGCCATGTCCTCTTTTGCTACTAATTGCACGATTATTTCCTTCGATTGAGCGCTAGACATAGCGGCAAGAATGGCTTTATTGGCAGCGCCTATATGCATCGGTATACGAATACCTAGCTGGTCATAAATACGAATTGGGTTTGCAGCACTGTCTATTCTTTCAATAATAATGGTATCTAAACCAGCTGGTTTACTTAAATAGACACTTTCCTCTACCCGTCTTGCCAACCGCTCTAATTCAGGTCTAATTTTGCTAATATAATCCATCGTATCATATACTTGCAAGCCTAATTCCATCCATATTGTACCAAGATAATAATGCTTTGTTTGCTCATCTTGTTCAATCATTCCTTGCTGAATCATCGCTTTTAAAATTCTATGTAAGGTACTTAAAGGTAAATCACATTTTGTTGTAAGCTCCGAAATAGACAAACCACTGTTATTGGCTTCAGCAGCTAAAACTTTCGCAATTGTCATTGCTCGTTCTATTAATTGCATTTGCTCACCTCTCCTCTTTATTCTATTGTCATTTTTTAGCCGCGTCTATAAGACTTCGAGTAGCCTATTAATATTTTTAGAAATTAAACGGAAAATAAAAATTTTTCTAAATATATTGACAGTATAACATAAAACGCATATATTTTTCATATAAACTTTCCTCTATACGGAAACGTTTTCCACTATACGGAAAAGGGGTGAAAGGAATGCATTATTGTTCATCAATGTATGCACCTTTAAAACATGTAATCGTCAAACATCCAAAAGATGCTTTCCGAAGCCAGCAGCATCTTAGCGATGAATGGAAAACATTTAATTACCTATCAGAGCCAAACTTTGATCAAGCTTTAATAGAATATGCTAAATTTATTGCAATTCTTGAAAATTACGTGGAAACTATTGATTATTTACCAGTTTCGCATGAGGTAGGCTTAGATTCGCTCTATGCACATGATCCTGTGAAATTTACTCCTTATGGAGCCATTATTTTAAAATCAGGTAAAAAATTAAGACAGCCAGAAGCGGCAGTCTATAAGGAATTTTTACAAGAAAAAGGCATTCCAATTGTCGGACAATTAACAGGAGATGCTGTGTCAGATGGTGGCGATATTGTTTGGCTTGATGATCGAACACTTGCTGTTGGTCGTGGCTATCGTACCAATGATGAGGCAATCCGTCAGCTAAAAGAAATGACAGCAGATATGGTGGATGACTTTATTGTTGTACAGCTCCCGCATGATATAGGGGAGGATGAATGTTTACATTTAATGTCCTTTATTAGCATGGTAGACAAGGATTTAGCTGTTGTGCATTCACGCTTAATGCCAGTATTTTTCCGTCAGCTGCTAATAGAGCGAGGGATTCAATTAGTGGAAGTGCCAAAGGATGAATATGATGCACTTGGCTGTAATGTTTTGGCACTTGCACCAAGGCTATGTGTTATCCCGCAAGGAAATCATGTAACGAAGCAACAGCTACTTGATGCTGGTGCAACGGTTTTTGAATATAAAGGTGATGAAATTACTGTAAAGGGAACAGGTGGACCAACATGTCTAACTTGTCCAGTAGTCAGAGCATAAAGGAGCAGAGAATATGTTTAAAAATGTTATTGTCAAAAATCCAGGAAATAGCTTTGTAAATGGCTTAACAACAAGTGATTTAGGAAAACCAATTTTAGAAAAATTATTTGAACAGCATGAAAAATATGTAGAGGCTTTAAAAAAATGCGGTGTTGAGGTAACACGGCTACCAGCAAATGAAGCGTTTCCTGATTCAACATTTGTAGAGGATACGGCTGTTTTAACTTCTGAGTTTGCTATTATTTCAAACCCTGGGGCAGAGGCTCGTAATCGTGAGATTGAGGATATTGAACCAGCTGTAAAGCAATTCTACGATAAAATTTATTATATTAAAGGCTCTGGCACGCTTGATGGTGGAGATGTATTACAGGCTGAAAAGAAATTTTATGTAGGTATTTCAGATCGTACAAATGAAGAAGGCGCCCAACAATTTAAAGAAATTGTTGAACAAGAGGGCTATGAGGCAACGATTATTCCATTAAAAGAATTTTTCCATTTAAAAACAGGCATTGCCTATGTAGGACAAAATCGAATGGTAGTAGCTGGGGAGTTTATTGACCATCCTGCATTTGAATCTTATGAGAAAATCATTATTCCAAAAGAGGATGAATACTCAGCGAACTGTATTCAGGTCAATGATTATGTAATTATTCCAGCGGGTTACCAAGCTACAAACCAGAAATTGCATGATCTAGGCTATCAAACAATTGAACTTGAGATGTCTGAGTTTAGAAAGCATGATGGAGGCTTAAGCTGCTTGTCATTGCGTTTTTAAGTAATTCGAACATTACCCAATCAATTTAACAGAGCAAATTGATTGGGTAATTTCGTTCTTGAAATATCAGAATATTTACATTATATAGGAAGTAGGGATGGATATTGAATAACGGAGACCAGCTTCACAATCAATTAAATCGTTCCATGAAGAGCCGTCACTTATTAATGCTTTCACTCGGGGGAGTTATTGGGACAGGCCTATTCTTAAATGTTGGTTATACCATTAATCAAGCAGGTCCAGGAGGTGCCTTAATTGGGTACTTATTCGGTGGCTTAATTTTATTTATGGTGATGAACTGTCTGGGGGAATTAGCCGTGTACATGCCTGTTACGGGCTCCTTCCAAACCTATGCGACACGTTTTATTAGCCCTTCAGCGGGATTTTCATTAGGGTGGATGTACTTTGTTGGCTCTGCTGCTACAGCAGGTGTGGAATTTACAGCTGCAGGCATATTAATGCAGCATTGGTTTCCAGATATACCAATTTGGATATGGTGTGCTGTCTTTATGGTACTGTTATTTGTGCTAAATGCTTTAACAACAAAAGGGTTTGCTGAGGCAGAATTTTGGTTTGCTAGTATCAAGGTAATTGCAGTTATTGCATTTATTATTATTGGTGGAGCAGCCATTTTTGGTTTAATTCCATTGGCTGATCGTCCAACACCACATCTGACAAATTTAGCACCTTCTGGCCTATTCCCAGCAGGTATTACCATTATTTTTGTAACAATGATGAATGTTATTTTTTCTTATCAAGGGTCTGAACTTGTTGGGATTGCAGCAGGTGAAACGGAAAATCCCGAAAAAAATATTCCACGCGCTATACGGACCATTATTTTTAGAATTATTGTTTTTTATATTGCATCCATTATCGTGCTATCTGCGATTTTCCCAGCATCAGAGCTTGGCTTGATGGAAAGTCCGTTTGTAACGTTAATGAATTTAGCAGGGGTTCCTTATGCAGCAGGTATCATGAATTTTGTTATACTGACGGCGATTTTATCGGTTGGTAATTCCTGTTTATATGCATCAACTCGTTTATTATGGTCCATGTCCCGAGAGGGTATGGCACCAAGACTATTTGGACGCCTTACGAAAAATAAAGTGCCATTAAATGCACTAATCTTTACGATGCTTTTCTCGCTTTTATCATTATTAACAAGCGTGATGGAGGCAGATGCGGTATTTGTTTTACTTATGTCCATTGCAGGAATATCCGTTACAATTTCATGGATGGGGATTTGTGCTTCTCAATTAATGTTCCGCTATCGTTATATAAAGTCTGGTGGAGATATAAATGCTTTGAAATTTAAAACACCATTGTTTCCATTAATTCCAGTATTTTGTATACTATTCTGTCTATTAATTTTAGCGTTTTTAGCATTTGACCCAACACAAAGAATTGGTTTATTATATGGCGTTGGCTTCTTTATCGCTTGTATGATTTTCTATCAATTGAAATTAAAGAAAACGGCAAGCCTGCCAACAGATATAGAGGATAAAAATAAAGAATCATTAGATATTCGTTAAAAGAGCCTGTAACAAAGGGCTTTAAAGGAGAATTTTTATGAATACTTATATGTGGCATACACCTGAAAAATTACGTGCATTATTATGTGAACTTGTTAGCTGGGAAAGCAGAACATTAACAGAGGGTGAAAATGATTTTGCTTTTAAATTAAAAGATAAATTGTTAACGCTTCCACATTTTGAGAAGCATCCTGAGCGGATTGAATTGCATGATGCAGGTCTTGGTCGACATGCTGTGACAGCACTATATAAGCATCCAACTGCTACAGAAACTGTGGTATTAATCAGTCACTTTGATACGGTGCATACAGAGGAATATGGGGAGCTTGAACCATTAGCCTGTCATCCTGAGGCATTAACGAAAAAACTAATGGAGCCTAAATATAAAAAGGATTTACCAGAGGCAGCTAGAATTGATTTGGAATCAGGCAATTATTTATTTGGGCGTGGCACAATGGATATGAAAATGGGACTGGCGTTACACATGCAGTTAATGGAAAAGGCAAGCTTTGAGCAATGGCCAATCAATTTAATTTTAACGGCTGTTCCTGATGAGGAAGTGAACTCTGCTGGAATGCGAGCAGCCGTTGTAGAGCTTGTTAAACTTCGAGAGCAGCATGGCTTGACGTATAAACTGTTTTTAAATAGTGAACCATCCTTTTCACAAGGTCCCTCTGATATTAATGAATATATCTATTCAGGGACAATTGGGAAAATTATGCCTGCAGCCTTATTTTATGGTAAAGAGACGCATGTTGGTGAACCATTAAAAGGAATGACGGCAACCTTTATTGCATCGTATATGACACAGCATATGGAATGGAACCCTCTTTTCCGTGAAACAGATTTAGGAGAGAGTACCCCCCTGCCAGTATCATTACAATTAAAAGATTTGAAAATGGAATATTCTACGCAAACACCCTATCGTGCGGCTGCTCTTTACAATGTATTTTTATTAAAACGCAGCGCTTCGGAAGTAATGGAGATTTTTGAACAAGTGGCTGCAGAAGCGATGCGGGCTTGTAACCAGCAATACCAACAAATCTGTATGCGAGAACAAGTACAAGGTGTGGGACAAGTAAAAGTATTACGCTATGAGGCACTACTCGAACATGCGATTGACAAATTAGGCGCTGAAGAAGTACAGGCTATTAAACAGCAAATTTTGCAACATAGCACATGGGATGATCGTGAGAAATCTATTCGCATTGTCGATCAGCTTATGATTCGCTGTCAGGAGCTAGCACCAGCAACCGTGCTGTTATATGCCCCGCCTTATTATCCTGCTATTAATTCATCTAAGCATCCGCTTGTGATTCAGGCCATTGACTTGATGAAAAAAACGGCAAAAACATTTGATATTGAAGTGGAGCAGATTCATTATTTTAATGGAATTTGTGATTTAAGCTATGTCAACTATACAGATGACACAAATGAATGGCAGGCTTTTGAGCGCAATACCCCTGTATGGGGGGATACGTACAGCATTCCTTTTAAGGAAATGGCAGCCTTACAAGGCCCTGTATTAAATGTTGGTCCCTTTGGCAAGGATGCTCATCAAAAAACAGAAAGACTGCATGTGGATAGTGCCTTTAAAGAAATGCCAATCATGCTGGATACCCTGATTAAAAGCTTATTTTAAGAGATGTACTAGCATAAACTTTTTATAAACGAAGGAAGTTGATACTTTATAAAGGTATCAGCTTTTTTTGGCTTTTCAGCATGGTTGTTATCCTTGCTTCTTTATGACTTGTCCAAGAGAGCTGCTATATATTGTTAGAAAACGTTGCTATAAAGGGCTTTCCTCTGTCCTTAGGTTGCTTAAATTATAACGACAATGTTACAATATAGTTTAGTCAAAAAGAGCCAAGGAGGCATTTCTATGTCAATTGAATTAAACAATGAATTCGGCCAAATTGATATTTCAACAGATGTACTTGCACAAATTGCTGGTGGGGCTGCTGTAGAATGCTACGGAATTGTTGGCATGGCATCGAAGCATCAGATTCGTGATGGTTTAACAGATATTTTACGTAAAGAAAACTTCGCAAAAGGTGTTGTAGTTCGACAACAGGATGACGATTTACATATTGATATGTACATTATTGTGAGTTATGGAACAAAAATTTCAGAAGTTGCTTACCAAGTACAATCAAAAGTGAAATATACAGTTGATAAAACACTAGGGATGAGCGTTACATCTGTCAATATTTTTGTGCAGGGCGTTCGTGTAGCGAATTAAGAGGAGGAACTAAATCGAATGCAGTCTTTAGACGGTATAAAGTTTGCTGAAATGGTACAAATGGGTGCGCATCACCTCTACCAAAATGCAAATTATGTAGATTCATTAAATGTTTTCCCAGTACCAGATGGTGATACAGGTACAAATATGAACTTATCAATGACATCTGGCGCAAAGGAAACAGAGCTTTTGGCTTCAGAGCATATTGGTAAAACAGCACAGGCATTATCAAAAGGCTTATTAATGGGCGCGCGTGGGAATTCAGGCGTTATTTTATCGCAATTATTCCGTGGCTTTGGAAAGTTTATTGAAAAAGAAACAATAATTGATGCAAAAGGCTTTGCAGGAGCCTTCCAAGCAGGTGTCGATACAGCCTATAAAGCTGTTATGAAACCTGTAGAAGGAACGATTTTAACAGTGGCACGTGAGGCGGCAAAAAAAGGTGTCGAAGTGGCAGAAACTGAAACCGATATCATTGCTGTAATGGAAGCTTTTACAGCAGAGGCAAAGGCATCGTTGGATCGTACACCTGACCTACTGCCTGTTTTAAAAGAAGTCGGTGTGGTAGATAGTGGTGGTCAAGGCTTATTATTTGTGTATGAAGGATTTTTAGCTTCCTTGAAGGGGGAGGCTCTTCCGGAGAAAAATGATGCGACATTAGATGATTTAATCAATGCAGAACATCATAGAGCGCAAGATTTCATGAACACTGCCGATATTGAATTTGGTTACTGTACAGAAATAATGGTACGCTTAGAGGAAGGAAAAGAACCTTTTAATGAGGAACAATTCCGTAATGAGTTAAATCCTTTAGGCGATTCTTTACTTGTTATTTCAGATGAGGAAATTGCGAAGGTTCATATCCATTCCGAGCAACCGGGTTCTGTTCTATCCATTGGGCAAAAATATGGCAGTCTTATTAAAATAAAAGTGGATAATATGCGTGAGCAGCATTCAGCAATCGTTGGGGAAGAACATAAAGCACCAGCGTCTGCTAAAAAAGTAGAAAAACAACCATATGCGATTGTCACAATTGCTATGGGTGAGGGTGTGGCAGAGCTATTGCGTTCTATCGGTGCATCCTATGTCATTGAAGGCGGTCAAACAATGAATCCTTCAACTGAAGATATCGTTAAAGCTGTACAAGAAATTGGCGCAGAGAAAGTATTAATCTTACCAAACAATAAAAATATAGTGATGGCAGCGGAGCAAGCGGTTGAACTATTAGAAATTGACGCAGCAGTTGTCCCTACGAAGACGATTCCTCAAGGAATGGCAGCGATTTTAGCGTTTAATCCAGAGGCAGCGGTTGGGCTTAACCAACAAACGATGACAGAAGCATTTGCAAATGTCAAAACAGGTCAGGTAACATATGCTGTACGTGATACATCGATTGATGGAGTTGCTATACACAAGGGCGATTTTATGGCATTAGCCGAGGGCAAAATCATACTATCTACACCAGCATTAAAGGATGCTGCTGAAAAAGTTATTACAGATTTAATAGATGAAGATACAGAAATTGTTACAGTTATTTATGGGGAAGATACGACTGAACAAAATGCTTCACAATTGGTTGAATGGATTGAAGAGCATTATCCAGATGTTGAAGTTGAGTTATTTAACGGTAAACAAGCATTGTACCCATATATTATTTCAGTAGAATAACTACATGTTATGTTATAATTGAGAAAGAAAGCAGTACACGCGATGTGTACTGCTTTTGTTTGTGGTAAAAGGATAATGCCGCGTAAATGATGAGCAAATCTAATAAAGATAGTAAAGGGATTGTCTATCTATAAAAGATGAAAAAAATGGAAATATCAAAAAATTAAATAATTTGTATGCAGGGAATGGACAGAGAATCAACTAAATATCTTCTATTTACTATAGCAATGGTAATTGTCTAAAAGTTGATAAATTAAATGCTTTACTTTTATAATAAATATCAAGCATTATATAGATAAAATATATAAATAAAGTAGAGGGGTGTTTTTATGAAGTTCACTTCAGTGTTTGATATTATTGGACCAGTTATGATTGGGCCTTCCTCCTCTCATACGGCAGGTGCTGCTCGCATTGGGCGTGTTGCACGAGATTTATTTGGAAGACAACCTAAATGGGCAAAAATTCATTTATATGGATCCTTTGCAGAAACGTATAGAGGACATGGAACAGATATAGCCATCGTTGGTGGTTTACTAGATTATGATACGTATGATGAACGGATTAAAACAGCATTTGAGGATGCGAAAAAGGCAGAATTATCCTTTGAGTTTATTCCAGAGGAGGCACACAAAGAGCATCCAAATACAACTCGTATTGTCATGGGTGATGATGAAGGGGAAATGAGCGTTGAAGGAATTTCGATAGGTGGAGGAAAAATCGAAATTAGTGAAGTAAATGGCTTTAAGCTTCGTTTAACAGGCGGTATGCCAGCTATTTTAGTTGTCCATGATGACCGTGCAGGCTGTATTGCAAACGTTGCCAATTGCTTAGCAATGCATAGTGTCAATATAGGGCATATGGAAGTGTCTCGTATTGAACGTGGTTTAACAGCGTTAATGGTCATTGAAGTCGATCAAAATATTGAGGATAAAGTGCTACAGCAAATTTCATTAATACCATATATTACAAAAGTGTCAAAAATTAATAATTAAGGAGGTGTTTCCTAGTGGATGTTTTGTTTCATAATGTTCGTGAGCTTGTAGAACGAGCGGAGCAAGAAGAAAAATTAATATCAGAAATTATGATTGAGCAAGAAATGTTGATAACTGGCAGAATGCGTGAAGAAATTATTCAGCAAATGGATCGAAATTTAACCGTGATGGAGGAAGCGGTTGAGCGCGGGTTACAAGGTGTACAATCAGTAACAGGCTTAACAGGTGGAGATGCCGTATTGCTGCAAAATTACATTGCCCAAGGGAATTCGCTATCAGGTGATTTATTATTAGACGCTGTTAGTAAAGCCGTTGCCACTAATGAAGTCAATGCAGCAATGGGAACAATTTGTGCTACACCAACAGCGGGTTCAGCAGGTGTTGTACCAGGAACACTTTTTGCCGTGAAAAATAAGCTTAACCCAACACGTGAGGAAATGATTCGTTATTTATTTACATCAGGCGCATTTGGCTTTGTTGTGGCAAATAACGCTTCTATTTCAGGTGCAGCTGGTGGCTGTCAGGCTGAGGTGGGCTCAGCCGCTGGTATGGCAGCTGCAGCGATTGTAGAAATGGCGGGAGGCACGCCTCAGCAATGTGCAGAAGCCTTTGCCATTACCTTAAAAAATATGCTTGGTCTTGTCTGTGATCCTGTTGCAGGCTTAGTGGAAGTACCATGTGTTAAACGGAATGCAATGGGTGCTGCTAATTCACTAGTAGCAGCAGATATGGCACTAGCAGGTGTAACAAGCCGCATCCCATGTGATGAGGTAATTGGGGCTATGTATCGTATTGGACAATCCATGAGTCCAAATCTTAAAGAAACTGCACGAGGGGGTCTAGCGGCAACACCAACAGGTAAGGCGATTAGTAAAGCCATCCTCGAAAACGGTGGATTACAAAGTATTAAAGCCATTCAATAATGTGAACCTTTAATTAGTGGGGTTTTCATAGCTTATTAATACGAGATCAAGCTTATTAAACATGCTATCTTATATAGGTAGCATGTTTTTGTATCATAATACAGGATGGAGCATTTTCAATATGGATATTATAAATTTTCAATATTTAGTAGAACAAGCGATAAAGGATCGACGTTATTTGCATCAATATCCAGAGCTTTCTGGTCAAGAATATGAAACCAGTCAATTTATTCAAAAAAGATTAGAGCAGCTTGCTATTAAAATCTTAGACTATAATTCTCCTAGTGTTGTAGCAATGATTAATGGTACAAAAGGAACAAAGACTATTGCTTTAAGAGCAGATATTGATGCATTGCCAATCGTGGAAGAGGGCGATAAACCTTATAGCTCTAACAAGCCAGGTATCGCACATATGTGTGGTCATGATGGGCATACAGCGATTTTATTAGCAGTTGCAGAGTGGATTACCTTAAACAAGGAAAAAATCGAGCCAAATATTATGCTAATCTTCCAATCGGCTGAGGAAATTACACCAAGTGGGGCTGATGCCTTAATTCAACAAGGTGTACTAGAGGGTGTTGACACTATTTTTGGTATTCATTTATGGCAGGGGCTAGAAAAAGGGAAAATAGGTTTAACACATGGTGCGATGATGGCTTCCGTTGATGATTTTGATATTGTTATTCAAGGGTCTGGAGGGCATGGGTCAATGCCGCATGAAACCATTGATCCTATCTATATTGCGAGCCAGTTAATGCAAGCTTTTCAAAGCATTATTAGCCGAAGCATCAACCCAATTGAGGCGGGTGTTATTACAATTGGCACTATGCAGGCAGGTACAACGTACAATATTATTCCAGATACAGCGAGGTTAAGTGGAACAATTAGAGCGTTAACCCCCGAAACAGTCAAAACGATTCAAACAAATATGGTGAGCTTAACAGAGGGCATTTGTCAGACATTTGGGGCACAGGGGAAGATCGAATTTATTTTAGGTACACCACCACTTATAAATGATCCAAAGCAATCACGCTTGATCGAATCAATTGTATGTGAAAAGTTTGGTGCAGATGTATTTAAACTAGTTGATCCTGTTATGGGCGGAGAGGATTTTTCGTATTATTTACAGCATAAACCTGGTGCTTTTATTTTTGTAGGGATGGGTGGCGAAAAAAGCCAGTATCCACACCATCATCCAAAATTTGATATAGATGAAGGGGTGTTCCCTGATGCTATTCGCCTCTTTATTGAAATTATTATGCATCATCCCTCTTAGTAGGTTTTTTGTAGGGAAAGATACTAGATTTATGATACATTGAATATAAGCTAAAACGGCTACATATTTAGAAAAAATAATGAAGGGAGTTGTGGAATGAGGTGACTGATTTATATAGTCCCGTCACCGAATTAAAGGGCATCGGGAAAGAAACAGCAGCACATCTTGAGGCACTTGGTATCCATACAATTACCGATTTATTATGGACATTTCCACATCGCCATGAGGATTTTCGTTTAAAAGATTTAGCACAAACGCCGCATAATGAACGTGTTACAGTGGAGTGTAAAGTAGAACGTGAGCCCACCGTATTATTTTTAGGGCGCAATAAATCACGCTTGCAGGTTACCGTTTTAGCAGGACGCCACTTAGTAAAGGTTGTGTTTTTTAATCAGGGCTACTTAAAGCCAAAGCTAATACCTGGTGCTATTATTACAGTAACAGGAAAATGGGACCGTGGTAGGCAGGTCATTAATGGAACATCCGTTGTATTTGGTCCTAAAACAGATCAGGTTGATTTTGAGCCTGTCTATAGCTTGAAGGGCTTAATTCCGCAAAAAAGATTTCGTAAATATATGCGTCAAGTATTAGATGACTTTGGGGCAGAGCTGCCAGATGCTCTTCCACGGCATTTACAAGATGCTTATAAGCTTGTGTCTATGCGTGAGGGCTTAGAGGGCGTGCATTTTCCACTTGATGCTGGGCATGCTAAGCAAGCAAGACGACGCTTTGCCTATGAGGAGCTATTAAACTTCCAACTACGTATTCAGGCATTGCGCAAGGTGAGGAAGGATAATGAGCATGGTACAGTGATTCAGTTTGATGTGCATAAGCTACGCGACTTTATTGCTTCATTGCCCTATGAATTAACAAATGCACAAAAGCGAGTGGTCAATGAAATTTGTAAGGATTTAAAGGAGCCGCATCGCATGAATCGTTTGCTACAGGGGGACGTAGGATCAGGGAAAACCATAGTAGCAGCAATAGGTCTATATGCAGCCGTAACAGCAGGCTTTCAAGGCGCATTAATGGCCCCTACTGAAATTTTAGCCGAGCAGCACTTAGAAAATTTAATGGACTGGCTTCAACCATTTGGTCTTCGGATCGCTTTATTATCAGGCTCAACGAAAACAAAGGAGCGTCGCCTAATTTTAGAGGATTTGGCAAATGGCAATATCGATATTGTAATTGGTACACATGCATTGATTCAGCCTGATGTCGTGTTTAAAAGGCTAGGCTTTGTTATTACAGATGAACAGCATCGCTTTGGTGTTGAGCAACGTCGTATATTGCGAGATAAGGGTGAAAATCCAGATGTGCTTTTTATGACAGCTACACCAATACCAAGAACACTTGCCATTACAGCATTTGGAGAAATGGATGTATCCATGATTGATGAAATGCCAGCAGGACGTAAACAAATTGAAACACATTGGATGAAAAAGGAACAATTTAGTTCTATAATGACGAAGCTAGAATTGGAACTCGCAGCAGGAAGGCAAGCTTATGTAATTTGCCCGCTTATTGAGGAATCTGATAAGCTTGATGTGCAAAATGCTGTTGATATCTATGAACAGCTAGCAACTTTTTTGAAGGATCGTTTTCATGTCGGCTTAATGCATGGTCGCTTAGCAACCGATGAAAAAGATACGGTCATGCGTTCTTTTAGTGAAGGTACAATTCAGGTATTGGTTTCTACAACGGTGGTTGAGGTAGGTGTCAATGTACCAAATGCCACCTTTATGATCGTCTATGATGCTGAACGCTTTGGTTTAGCTCAGCTTCATCAGCTACGTGGACGTGTAGGGCGGGGCGAGCATCAATCGTACTGTATTTTACTTGCTGATCCTAAATCTGATGAAGGCAAAGAGCGAATGCAGTCTATGACAGAAACAAATGATGGCTTCCGTCTCGCTGAAAAAGATTTAGAATTAAGAGGACCAGGAGATTTCTTTGGGCGTAAACAAAGCGGCTTACCAGATTTTAAAGTAGCTGATTTAGTACATGACTATCGTATTTTGGAAACCGCTCGTAAAGATGCCACAGAGTTGCTTGAAACAGATGCATTTTGGCATGATCGTGACTATCAATATTTGCGCAAAATGTTAGAGCAAAGTGGCGTTTTACAAGGAGAACGCTTTGACTAGTAGACTGAACTTAGAATGTAAGCACTTGATTGCAAAACAAGTCTTGCATTCTTTTTTTAACCTCTATATACTGATATTAGTACCAAGTGCTAATAACAACTCAAAAGGTGGCGAATGATGTTGAGACGAACGAAAAAAGAGCGACAACGGCTTCTATCTGAAACGATAGCTGAAAATCCATTCGTCACAGATGAACAGCTAGCACTAAAGTTTCAGGTAAGTGTCCAAACCATTCGCTTAGATCGTATGGAGCTATCAATACCAGAGCTTCGAGAGCGAATTAAAGATGTTGCTGCCAAAAACTATGAAAATGAAGTAAAATCTCTACCGATTGATGAAATTATCGGAGAAATTGTTGATATTGAATTAGATTATCGAGCCATCTCGATTTTTGATGTAAAGGAAGAGCATGTGTTTCAACGTAATGGTATTGCACGTGGGCATCATTTATTTGCCCAAGCCAACTCCTTAGCGGTAGCTGTGATTGATGATGAACTGGCGTTAACCGTACATGCCAATGTAACGTTTGTGAAACCTGTTCGTGCTGGAGATCGTGTTATTACAAAGGCGATAGTTATCGAGCAAGATAATAAAAAGCATCGCACAAAAGTAGAGCTAACGTCTACCGTTAATGGTGAAACCGTTTTTGTGGGTGAATTTGATATGTACCGTACGAAAGGTGAAGGTGAGTAATAATGAAACTAGCACTTGATGGAATGGGTGGCGACAATGCGCCAAAATCAGTGATTGAAGGGGCATTTTTAGCATTAGAGCAAATTCCTAATTTGGAAATTCAATTATATGGTCAGCAAGATAAACTTGAACCTTTCTTAAAAAAGCATGATCGTTTAACGGTTGTGCATTGTGAGGAAGTTGTAGAAGGAACAGATGATCCAGCACGAGCTGTTCGTCGAAAAAAGGATTCCTCTATGGCTCGCATGATGGATGCTGTTGATGAGGGAAGAGCAGATGCTTGTTTATCCGCTGGTAATACAGGAGCTTTGATGGCAGGCGGTTTATTTAAAGTAGGTCGTATTGAAGGGATTGCCCGTCCAGCTTTAGCAACAACATTGCCAACACTTGATGGCAAGGGCTTTTTAATGCTTGATTTAGGCGCAAATGCAGATGCCCGACCAGAGCATTTAGTGCAGTATGCCATTATGGGTGATATTTATGCGAAAAAGGTTGGAGGATTACAAAAACCACGTATTGGCTTATTAAATATCGGTACAGAGGATAAAAAAGGCAATGAATTAACAAAGGCAGCCTTTGAATTACTCAAGGAAGCTGATTTGAATTTTATTGGCAATGTAGAGGCACGTGATTTATTAGAGGGTGTGGCAGACGTTGTTGTGACAGATGGCTTTACAGGAAATATGGTGTTAAAGTCTATTGAAGGAACGGCTGGTGCTTTGTTTTCCATGCTAAAAGAAGCGTTTATGTCCTCCATTAAAACAAAAATCTCAGCAGCACTGATGAAAAATAATTTGCGTGAGTTAAAACATAAAATGGACTATACAGAATATGGTGGTGCGGGGCTATTCGGCTTGCAAGCACCTGTCATTAAGGCGCATGGATCATCGAATGCCAAAGCAATCTTTAGTGCCATCCGCCAAGCCAATACAATGGTTGAGCATACCGTTATTTCAACGATTACAGCAACAGTACGTCATTTAGAAATTGATTAATAAAGGGGATTAGTTACATGACGAAAATAGCTTTTATTTTTCCAGGACAAGGCTCTCAAGTAGTCGGCATGGGGCAAGAATTTGTTAACAATGCGGCAGAGAGCAAAGCTTTTTATGAGCGTGCGGATCAAGCACTGCAATTTGAACTATCAAAGCTAATGTTAGAAGGACCAGCTGAAGAATTAACATTAACGTATCATGCGCAGCCAGCCTTGCTGACTACAGGGGTAATGGTGGCAGAGAAGCTACGAGCAGCAGGTATTCAGCCTCACTATGCTGCTGGGCATTCACTTGGAGAGTACAGCGCATTAGTGATAGCAGGCGTACTGTCATTTGATGATGCTGTAGCGATTGTGCATAAACGTGGGTTGTATATGAATGAAGCCGTACCTGCTGGACAAGGGGCAATGGCAGCTATTTTAGGTATGGAGCTAGAGGCGTTAAATGAAGTAACAGCGCAAGTGTCTGCGGAAGGTGATTCTGTACAGGTTGCCAATGTTAACTGTCCTGGACAAATCGTTATTTCAGGTACAAAAGCTGGCGTTGACAAGGCCTCAATCGCTGCCAAGGAAGCAGGAGCAAAGCGAGCAATACCTTTAGTGGTCAGTGGCCCATTCCATTCAGAGCTTATGCGTCCATCCTCAGAAAAGCTACAGGCAGCTTTAGCAGATATTCCACTATCGGCCCCACAAATTCCTGTGATTGGCAATGTTGAGGCGAAGGAATTACAGGATGTGCCTGCTATCCAGCATGAGCTTGTGGAACAAGTATATAGCGCTGTACAATGGGAAGCATCTATGCGTGAAATGATTGCGCAAGGTGTGGATGTCTTTATTGAATGTGGACCAGGTAAAGTATTAACAGGTTTATTGAAAAAAATTGATCGCTCTGTTGCGGCTTATTGTGTTTATGATGAAGCATCATTACAAGCGGTTGTAGAAGCGGCAAAGGAGTGGTCAGTGAATGCGTAAATTAGAGGGTAAAGTAGCAGTAGTGACAGGAGCTTCACGTGGTATTGGACGTGCGATTGCCTTAAAGCTTGCAGACGAGGGTGCTAAGGTTGTCGTCAATTATAGTGGCTCACAGGCGAAGGCGGAAGAAGTTGTAGCAATGATTCAGGAAAATGGCGGTGAAGCCATTGCAGTGCAAGCTAGCGTTTCGCAGACAGAGGAAGTAACAACATTAATGAATACGGCTATCAAAACATTTGGTACGCTTGATATTTTAGTCAATAATGCGGGGATTACAAGAGATAACTTACTTATGCGTATGAAGGAAGATGAATGGGATGATGTCTTAAATACAAACCTTAAGGGTGTATTCCTTTGTACAAAAGCGGTGACACGTCAAATGATGAAGCAGCGTGCAGGGCGCATTATTAATATTTCATCCATTGTAGGTGTAGCAGGGAATGCAGGACAGGCAAACTATGTAGCAGCTAAGGCAGGGGTTATTGGACTAACGAAAACGACTGCAAAAGAATTAGCTTCTCGTAATATTTTAGTCAATGCCATTGCTCCAGGCTTTATCGAAACAGAAATGACCGATCAGCTTCCAGAGGATATTAAACAAGGGATGCTCACAGAAATTCCACTTGCTAAGCTTGGACAACCAGAGGATATTGCCAAGGCTGTTGCTTTCCTTGCATCAGATGACGCAAATTATATGACAGGACAAACGCTTCATATTGATGGCGGTATGGTTATGTAATTTCAATTAGGCATAGGCGTTAATTTTTTGTATAATCATTTGAGGGGAGGTGAATCAATTGTCTACAGTATTAGAACGTGTAACAAAGGTAATCGTGGACCGTTTAGGTGTTGAAGAAAGCGAAGTAACGCTTGAAGCTTCTTTCCGTGATGATTTAGGTGCTGACTCATTAGACGTAGTAGAGCTTGTTATGGAGCTTGAAGACGAATTCGATATGGAAATTTCTGATGAAGATGCTGAAAAAATCTCAACAGTAGGTTCTGCTATTTCATACATCGAAGGTAAATTAAACTAATTTCATGATCACTTTATTTAGCAGAAATTTATCACCTCTATTGATGTGATCGTCATTATCTATAAAGATATTTATGATAGGTTGAATAAAGTAGAAATTTGTTTTGCTGCTTTTACTTGTTAGAAGAAGCAGATCTAATAGACGAAGATGCTATTAAAGGGGGCGAAATAGATCGTTTTTCGATCTACAGACGCCCCCTTTTTTGTAATGAGCGAAAAAATTTCCAAAACATTGTATTTAAGCCGAAATACTTTTGCATAAACGTCTTGAAAAAGGTACACTAAAACGGTAGAAACTATTAGGAAGGCAGATTGTTCAATGGCTATGAAAAGAAAAGGAACTATGCAGAAATCTGGCGTACTTCCTGAAAAAGTGCGCAAACAATTCGAGCTATTACAGCATGAATTAAATATCACATTTAATAATAAAAATTTATTGTATCAAGCATTCACACACTCATCATATGTGAATGAGCATCGCCGTAAATTATTTACGGATAATGAGCGTCTTGAGTTTTTGGGAGATGCAGTACTTGAACTGTCTGTTTCTAAATATCTGTTTGAGAAATACCCACATATGAGTGAGGGTGAGCTAACAAAGCTACGAGCGTCCATTGTTTGTGAGCCATCGCTTGTTATTTTTGCAAATGAATTAGGGTTTGGACGTTTCGTGTTACTTGGAAAAGGCGAGGAGCTCACAGGGGGACGAGAGCGCCCAGCATTACTTGCAGATGTGTTTGAGTCATTTGTAGGTGCATTGTATTTAGACCAAGATTTACAAACAGTTGTAGCATTTTTAGAACGTATTGTGTTTCCAAAAGTAGAAGTCGGTGCTTTTTCGCATGTAATGGATTTTAAAAGTCAATTACAGGAAATGGTACAGCAAGCTAATAATGGACTACTACATTATGAGATTATTGATGAAAAAGGACCAGCCCATAACCGTACCTTTGTATCCAGCGTGTTATTAAATGGACAGGAGCTAGGTGTTGGTCGTGGAAAATCAAAAAAAGAAGCCGAGCAACAAGCCGCACAAAGCGCCATGCAAACAATGCGTGAAGAAGCGGCAAAAGAGGAGGCTTAATAGATGTTCCTAAAACGACTAGAAGTGATTGGCTTTAAATCTTTTGCGGAGCGCATTGGTATTGATTTTGTACCTGGTGTTACAGCAGTTGTTGGACCAAATGGCAGTGGCAAAAGTAATGTCACAGATGCGATTCGTTGGGTACTTGGGGAGCAATCGGCAAAGTCGTTACGTGGAGCAAAAATGGAAGATGTTATTTTTGCGGGAAGTGACTCTCGTAAGCCACTTAATTTTGCAGAGGTAACACTTGTATTAGACAATACAGACGAGCAACTTGCTTTTTCTTATACAGAAGTCAGCGTAACAAGACGCGTATACCGTTCAGGTGATAGTGAATATTTATTAAATAACCAACAGTGTCGCCTGAAGGATATTACGGACTTGTTTATGGATTCGGGGCTTGGCAAAGAAGCATTTTCAATTATTTCACAAGGTCGTGTCGATGAGATTTTAAATAGCCGACCCGATGACCGTCGTGCTATTTTTGAAGAGGCAGCTGGCGTATTAAAGTATAAAATAAGAAAAAAGAAAGCAGAACACAAGCTTGTTGAGACAGATGAAAATTTGTATCGCGTATTAGACATTCTCCATGAATTAGACAACCGATTAGAGCCACTTGAAATGCAGGCATCTAACGCAAGAGACTATGTACAAATGTCTACAGAGCTAAAAGATTTTGATATTGCGATTCTTGTGCATGATTTTAACAATTGTGCACAATCTTTGCATGCACTGAAAGCCGAATTTACAGAGCTATCCGCCACAGAGCAAAAGCAGGCACAAAATATTGCGACTATTGAGAAACAAACAACCAATATCCGTAAGCTCTTAACAGAATTTGATAAGTATTTGGATACTGCACAGGCTGAGCTTGTTGTTGCAACAATGGAGGTAGAGCGTTGGGATGGACGCAAGGCATTAATGGCTGAAAAACGGCAAAATGCCTCCAATCAGCTACAGCAATTGCAAGGAGCCCTCCAAGAAGCAAAGGCAGAGGTGGAAACACTGCTTGTGCAAGAGCAGGACAAAAAAGAGCAATTCTCTGAAAAGCAGCAAGCCGTGTTAACGCTTAAGCAAAGCATTAAGCAATTAGAGCAATCATTAAATCGCTCAGTAACGGAAATTGAACAAGAAATTGAAGAATCTAAAAATCGTTATATTGATTCATTAAATGAAGAAGCAACCATTAAAAATGAATTGAAAAATATTGATCAGCAATTAACACAGCATAAGGCAATGGCTGCACGAATGTCTGACCAAACGAATGAAATTGGACAGGAGCTTATGCAAATTGTTGCTGAAAAAGATAAGCTACTAGCTGCTTATACAACAACGATGAATAACCTACAGGAAAAACTCGAACAGCATGATGCCTTACAACAACAATTAAAAAAGAGCAATGCTAGCTTTACTGATAAGCAAGAGATGCTTTATAAAGCATACCAGCATCAACAGCAGCTTAAGGCTCGAAAGGATACACTAGCTGAGCTAGAGGCAGACTTTTCAGGCTTTTTCCAGGGTGTCAAAGAAGTCTTACTAGCACGTGATAAAGGTGAATTACAGGGCATCGAAGGTGCAGTGGCTGAGTTAATCCAAGTGGAGGGTAAGTTTTCGCAAGCAATTGAAACGGCTTTAGGTGCAGCTTCTCAGCATATTGTGACAACGAATGAACGTCATGCACAGCAGGCGATCCATTGGTTAAAGCAAAAAAGGGCTGGTCGAGCTACTTTTTTACCAAAGACGGTTATGAAGTCGCGTAAAATAAATATAGCAACCATTCAACTGGCAACTGAGCACCCAGCGTTTATTCAAATGGCAGATGGGCTAGTGACATTTAATGAAGCGAATCGCACAATTGTTGAAAATCTTTTAGGAAATGTGATCGTGGCAGCAAACTTGGAAGGAGCCAGTCAAATTGCTAGACTATGTGGGTTTCGCTACCGAGTTGTGACACTTGATGGAGATATTGTCAATGCAGGTGGCTCATTAACGGGTGGTGCAAGCAAACAGCAATCTTCTCTTTTCTCAAGAAAAGCTGAGCTAGAAGATTTAATTGTTAAACTAGAGTCGTTACACGCTTCCATTTACAGTGCTGAGCAGGCTGTTGCAGTAGAAAAAGCTAAGCTTGCCACATTAAGAGAGCAGGTAGAGCAACGAAAGCTTGAGGGCGAGCAGCTACGAAAAGATGAAATGCAACAGGCTGGTCGTATTCGTGAGCTTGAGGCAATTGAAAAAAGCTTATCAGCGCGCGTATCTTTTGCCTCAACCGAAACACAGGATGTAAAAACGCGTGAAGAAGCACTGTTAACACAAAAACAAATGGCAACAGAGCGATTACATGCACTTGCAGCCGAGCTTATTGACATTAATCATACAGTAGAGCAATTAACAAAGGTCAAGCTGCAAGGTGAAACAGAGAAGGATGTATTGCGTGAGCAGCTAGCTGAAAAGCGCTCACAATTAGCTGTTATGCAGGAACAAATGTCACAGGTGCAAATTGCAACAGCAGAGATAGCGCTACAATTAAACAAAGCGCAACAAAAAGTCGAAAATATTTCTCAGGAAATAGCATGGCTGCAATCTGATGCGTCGACAAATCATTTAAGTGATGAAGAAATTGATGAACAGGCTGTACAATGGAAGGCAACAAGAGATACACTCCAAGCAACGATTTCTCAGAAAAAAGAGGATAAAACGAAGCAACAGCAAGAACTTGCCACATTAGAAGAACAATTGAAGGAAGTACAACGTATTCATAAAGGATACCTTGAAGCTATACGTGCCAATGAGTTGAAACGTCATCGTTTAGAATTTGAAATGGATAATTTTCAACAGCAACTTGAAGAAAACTATCAACTCACAATAGAGGAGGCGAAGGCAGAGGCTCTTATAGTAGAGGACGAGGAGCATGTACGTCGACGTGTGAAACTGCTTAAAAAATCAATTGAAGAGCTGGGTCCTGTCAATATTAGTGCGATTGAGGAATATGAACGAGTGCTTGAGCGTCATACCTTCTTAACAGAACAACGCGAGGACCTACTTGCTGCACAAGAAACCTTGCATGAAGCGATTAAAGAAATGGATGAAGAAATGACATTGCGCTTTAGTGAAACATTTTATGCGATTCGCGAGCAGTTTAAACATGTATTCCGTGAATTGTTCGGTGGTGGGCAAGCTGATTTAGTGTTAATCGATCCGCAAAACTTACTAGAAACAGGTATAGAAATTGTGGCACAGCCTCCAGGGAAAAAGTTACAAAACTTAAGTTTACTTTCTGGTGGTGAACGCGCACTAACAGCTATTGCTTTATTATTCTCGATTTTAAATATTCGACCTGTACCATTTTGTATTCTCGATGAAGTAGAGGCAGCATTAGATGAAGCAAATGTTGTTCGTTATAGTCAATATTTGAAAAAATTTAGTCGTGATACACAATTTATTGTTATTACACACCGTAAAGGAACAATGGAGGGAGCCGATGTTCTGTATGGTATAACAATGCAGGAATCAGGTGTATCTAAGCTTGTATCCGTCAAATTAGAAGATGAACCCGTACTTGCGGAGCAAAGGAGCAAATAAGGATGAGTTTTTTTAAACGCTTAAAAGATAAATTAATGGGCAATCCAGCAGAGGAAGAAAAATTACAAGATGTTGAAGCAGAGCAGGATACCGACCAACAAGCACTAGAAGAAAATGAGCCTGCTGCTATTGAAACAGATGTTGTAGAGGTAGCTAAACAACTAGAGGAAGCTTTAGAAAATGAAAGCAAGCAAGCAACAGAACCGCCAGTGATAGTGGAGGACCAACAAGAGGTACAGGAGCTTACTATTATTGAAGAAGAGCCAGTGGAGGAGAAAAAGCCTTCTGCCTGGTCCATTACACAAAAATTCAAGGCTGGGCTTGAAAAAACCCGTAATTCCTTTACATCCAAAGTAAATGACCTTGTTGCACGCTATCGTAAAGTCGATGAGGATTTCTTTGAAGAATTAGAGGATTTATTATTACAGGCTGATGTTGGCTTTGAAACAGTGATGGAGCTGATGGATAAATTACGCTTTGAGGTTCAACGTAAAAATATAAAAGATACAAATGGGATTCAAGCCGTTATTTCTGAGAAGCTTGTTGAAATCTATGAGCAAGGTGAAGAAGATTTAATTGAGCTAAATATGCAGCCTGTTGGTGAGCTAACCGTTATTTTATTTGTTGGGGTAAATGGTGTTGGGAAAACAACAACAATTGGGAAGCTTGCTCATCGTTTAAAATCTCAAGGAAAAACAGTTGTGTTAGCGGCTGGTGATACATTCCGTGCGGGTGCGATTGATCAATTACAAGTATGGGGAGATCGAGTTGGCTGTGAGGTTATTAAACAATCAGAAGGCTCCGACCCAGCAGCGGTGATGTACGATGCGATTCGTGCAGCGAAAAATAGAAAAGCCGATGTGTTAATTTGTGATACGGCTGGACGTTTACAAAACAAAGTGAATTTAATGAACGAGCTTGAAAAGGTGCATCGTGTGATTTCACGTGAAATTCCAAATGCACCACATGAAGTATTATTAGCATTAGACGCAACAACAGGTCAAAATGCCCTTGTGCAAGCACAAACCTTTAAAGAAGCAACAAATGTAACAGGTATTGTCTTAACGAAGCTGGATGGTACAGCTAAGGGTGGGATTGTATTGGCGATTCGTAATAAGCTGCATATTCCAGTGAAATTTGTTGGTCTAGGTGAGAAAATGGATGATTTACAGCCATTTGATGCAGAACGCTATGTTTATGGTTTATTTGCAGAGGGCTTAGATAAAGAGCTGCAAAATAGCGAAGATTAATTGTCATAATTGCGATAAAGCGCTAGGGCTGTGGTAAAGGTGAATGATCTTCCGAAAAAAGGAAATACCTCGATGCTATAATGAAAGCCTTTAGACAAGGAGATTACCTTGACACAAACAGGCGCTTTTCGTTATGATACAAATGACTAATAGCGGGAGGAGAAATATTCGATGCTACTTGAAAAAACAACACGCATGAACTTTCTCTTCGACTTTTATCAAGCATTGTTAACAGATAAGCAAAGAAGTTATATGGAGCTCTATTATTTGGATGATCTCTCATTAGGAGAAATCGCTGAATCATATGGAGTTTCACGTCAAGCTGTTTACGATAATATTCGTCGAACAGAGGCGATGCTTGAGGAATATGAAGAAAAACTATGTTTACTGGAAAAGTTTCAACAACGTACCCAAATGCTTTCACAGTTAACAGAGGGGATTGCACAACAAAGTATGACAGTTGAACAGCAGCTAGCGCTTATTGAGCAGTTGAAAGAATGGGATTAGGAGGCGAAGGCAATGGCTTTTGAAGGGTTAGCGGAACGACTCCAAGGAACGATCCAAAAGATTAAAGGCAAAGGGAAAGTATCAGAGCAAGATGTAAAAGAAATGATGCGAGAAGTTCGATTTGCTTTAATTGAAGCGGATGTTAACTTAAAAGTAGTCAAAGAATTCGTAAAAAAAGTAAGTGAACGTGCTGTCGGCGTCGATGTTATGCAAAGTTTAACGCCAGGTCAGCAAGTGATTAAAATTGTACAGGATGAATTAACAGTACTAATGGGAGGCGAACAAAGTCCCATTAAATTTAATACCAAGCCCCCAACTGTTATTATGATGGTTGGGTTACAAGGGGCAGGGAAAACGACAACTACAGGTAAACTGGCGAATATTTTAAGAAAAAAATATAATCGTAAGCCATTACTAGTTGCCGCTGACGTTTATCGCCCAGCAGCTGTTCAACAATTACAGACATTAGGTAAGCAGTTATCTTTACCTGTTTTTGCGTTAGGCACTGATATTTCTCCTGTAGAAATTGCACGTCAGGCAATTGAAAAAGCGAAAGAAGAGCACCATGATGTTGTCATTATCGATACGGCGGGCCGTTTGCATATAGATGAAGACTTAATGCAGGAGTTAAAGGATATTCGTGCATTAAAAGAGCCAGATGAAGTCTTCCTTGTGGTCGATGCGATGACAGGTCAGGATGCTGTTAATGTTGCAGAGAGCTTTAATGAGGCAATCGGTATTACTGGGGTCGTGTTAACAAAGCTTGATGGCGATACACGTGGTGGTGCAGCATTATCCATCCGTTCTGTTACAGAAAAACCAATTAAGTTTGTCGGTATGGGTGAGAAAATGGATGCGCTTGAGCCATTCCATCCAGAGCGTATGGCATCACGTATTCTTGGTATGGGTGATGTACTATCATTGATTGAAAAAGCGCAGGCAAATGTTGATGAAGCCAAGGCGAAGGAACTTGAAGAAAAATTTAAGTCCCAAACCTTTACATTTGATGATTTTGTTGAGCAATTACAGCAGTTAAAAAAAATGGGACCATTAGACGAAATTTTAAAAATGCTCCCAGGTGCAAACAAAATAAAAGGCTTAGATAATGTGAAGGTAGACGATAAACAAATGGGTCGTGTCGAAGCTATTATTTATTCGATGACACCTGCTGAAAAGACAAATCCAGAGATTATGAATGGTAGCCGTAAAAAGCGTATTGCGAAAGGCTCAGGAACGTCTATTCAAGAGGTTAATCGTTTGCTCAAGCAATTTGAGGATATGAAAAAAATGATGAAGCAAATGACTGGGATGGCAAGTGGTAAAGGGAAGAAAAAAATGAAATTACCAGGCCTTGATTCATTGTTTAAATAATAATTCTTAGGTGTTAAGAAAAAACACTTTACAAACAACCTAAACATTGATAATATACTATCTTGTGTGAAACTTATTCGGAGGTGCTATTAAAATGGCAGTTAAAATTCGCTTAAAACGTATGGGAGCTAAAAAATCTCCTTTCTATCGTATCGTAGTTGCAGATGCTCGTTCACCACGTGACGGTCGTCAAATTGAAACAGTAGGTACTTATAACCCTCTAACTCAACCAGCTACTGTAAACATTGATGAAGAGAAAGCTCTTAAATGGTTAACTGACGGTGCAAAACCATCAGATACAGTGCGTAACCTGTTCTCAGAACAAGGTATCATGGAAAAATTCCATAACCAAAAATTCAGTAAATAATCGGGGGCGACGTTTTTGAAGCAGCTGATTGAAGCAATCGTTTTACCACTAGTCGATTATCCACAGGAAGTTCGTATTGAGACGGATGAAAATGCAAATCGAATTGTTTATAAACTTTTTGTTCATCCAGAGGATCGAGGGAAAGTCATAGGCAAGCAAGGGCGAGTAGCGAAAGCGATTCGTACAATTGTTTATTCAGCGGCAGGTAGTCACCATCAAAAAAAGACCTACGTCGATATATTGGATTAAATGAAAAGATGTATATATATCTAACAAGTCCTAGAACATTTTAAGAGATGTTTGAATACTTGATGTAGAATATGTAAAGTCTGAACGAAGGAGGAGGGAGCTTGTGGGTTCCTTCCTTTTTTGGCATATGATTAACGATATCTATGCCGAGAGAAGTACGTTTTAATTGAGGTGATCGTTGAATGGAATGGTTTAATGTAGGACGTATTGTCAATACACATGGCATTCATGGTGAGGTACGTGTATTGTCAACGACAGACTTTGAGGAAGAGCGTTTTGCAGTGGGCAATAAGCTTGCTGCCTTTAAAAAAGGTGATAAGAAGCCAACATGGATAACGATTACATCCATGCGTCGTCATAAAAACTTTATTTTATTAATGTTTGAAGGCATGAATAATATCAATCTGGTCGAGCCGTTTAAAGAAGGCATGCTAAAAATAACAAAGGATCAAATGACAGATGACTTACTTGAGGAAAATGAATATTTTTTCCATGAGATAATTGGCTGTACAGTGATTTCTGAGGAAGGCGAAACAATTGGTATTGTGCATGATATTCTTCAAACAGGGGCAAATGATGTATGGGTAGTGAAAGACTCAAAGAAGGAGTATTATATCCCTTATATAGAAGAGATTGTGAAGGACATTGATGTGGAGAATAAGAAAATAGTGATCCATGTTATGGAAGGCTTATTATGATGAATATTCATGTCTTAAGCTTGTTCCCTGATATGTTCTCAGGTGTCTTTGGTGCATCCATCTTAAAAAAGGCACAGGAAAAAGGTGCAGTAAAGTTAGAGGTAACGGATATCAGGACATTTTCAGGCAACAAGCATAATCAGGTTGATGACTATCCGTATGGTGGTGGCGCTGGTATGGTGTTAAAGCCAGAGCCGATGTTTCAGGCTGTTGAGACAATAACAGCTGGTAAACAACCACGCATTATTTTAATGTGTCCTCAGGGTGAACGCTTTACACAGAAGAAAGCAGAAGAGCTAGCACAGGAAAAGGAATTAGTCTTTTTATGTGGTCATTATGAGGGCTATGATGAGCGCATTCGCCAGCACCTTGTAACAGATGAGATTTCAATTGGAGATTTCGTTCTAACAGGAGGCGAATTAGGGGCAATGACGGTTATTGATAGTATCGTGCGGTTATTACCAGGCGTATTAGGTCAAGAAGACTCGCATATACAGGATTCCTTTTCAACAGGCCTACTAGAACATCCTCATTATACACGCCCAGCAGAATTTCGAGGGATGACAGTACCTGATATTTTATTATCAGGGAATCATGCTAAAATTGCGCAATGGCGAGAGGAACAGTCCCTTCAAAGAACATTTGAGCGCCGCCCTGATCTACTTGAGCATTATCCATTAACAGACAAGCAAAAACTGTATATAGAAAAACTAAAAAACAATCAACAAGATGCTTGATTGCCTGCTTTATTTATGATAACATCTATTCTGTACTTCTATGTGAAGTACTGAATTACGGTGTTCCGCTGTGGCATAGATTGCGTGCAAGAGCATCTGTCTAAGGAGAGAAAACAATGTCAAACATTATTGCAGAAATTACAAAATCTCAGCTTCGCACGGATCTACCAACTTTCCGCCCTGGTGATACTGTTAAGGTACACGTGAAAGTAGTAGAGGGTACTCGTGAACGTATCCAAGTTTTCGAAGGTGTCGTAATTAAACGTCGTGGTGGCGGTATTAGCGAAACTTTCACAGTTCGTAAAATTTCTTACGGTGTAGGTGTTGAGCGTACATTCCCTGTACACACACCAAAAATCGCTAACCTAGAAGTTGTACGTCGTGGTAAAGTACGTCGTGCTAAACTTTACTACCTACGTAACCTACGTGGTAAAGCTGCTCGTATTAAAGAAATTCGATAATTATGGTGTAAAGAGAGGGGCTTGTGTGGCAAGCCCCTTTTCTTTTTGCTTGTCATCTTAATTCACTTTCATCTAAAATGGTGATAGACAAGGGGGCAATTCTCGATGGAAAAACAAGTGAAAGAAAAAAATGAGTTATGGGAATGGACAAAGGCACTATTAATTGCATTTGCGATTGCTGCAATTATTCGTTATTTTTTATTTACACCGATTGCGGTTGATGGAGAGTCTATGATGCCAACCCTTGAAGATGGTGATCGTATGATTGTCAATAAAATTGGTTATAAAATAGGTGAGCCTAAACGTTTTGATATTGTGGTGTTTCATGCACCTGAGCAAAAAAATTACATAAAGCGTGTTATTGGATTGCCAGGAGATACATTAGAATATAAAGACGATCAATTGTATATTAATGGTGAAGCCATTGAGGAGCCTTATTTAGATGCATATAAAGCGCAAATTACAGAAGGCACATTAACAGAGGATTTTACATTAAATGATATCGATGTGACCTTGACGAGCAATACTATTCCTAAAGGGTATATCTTTGTGATGGGGGATAATCGCCGATATAGTAAAGATAGCCGTCATATTGGGCTTGTTGATCAAAAGGAAATTATCGGTAACACAAGTTTGATTTTCTGGCCGTTTAGTGACATAAAAATTGTAAAGTAATGCAAGAAAGGGAGCGCAGAATCACTCCCTTTTTCTTTTAGTTTAGGAGGTATAGCTGTGACGATACAATGGTTTCCAGGGCATATGGCGAAAGCCCGACGTGAAGTAACTGAAAAATTAAAGCTGGTCGATATTATATTTGAATTAATTGATGCACGTTTACCGTTATCCTCTCGTAATCCGATGATTGATGAGGTGATTCATCAAAAGCCTCGTTTATTAATCCTAAATAAAGCAGATATGGCAGATGAGCAGGAAACACGTAAATGGGTGGAGTATTTTGCACAGCGTGGACATAAAGCAGTAGCGATTAATTCACTTGAGGGCAAGGGCTTACAGCAAGTAACGAAAGCAGCACAAGAGGTTTTAAAAGAAAAATTTGAGCGTATGAAAGCGAAGGGAATGAAACCAAGAGCCATTCGTGCCATGATTGTTGGTATACCAAATGTCGGGAAATCAACTCTTATTAATCGCTTAGCAAAAAAGAATATTGCGAAAACGGGCAATACACCAGGTGTTACAAAAGCACAGCAATGGATTAAAGTTGGGAAAGAACTTGAATTATTGGATACACCAGGTATTTTATGGCCCAAATTTGAGGATCAAGAAGTAGGCTATAAATTAGCATTAACAGGCGCTATTAAAGATACCATTACCAATATGGAGGATTTAGCAGTTTACGGCTTGCGCTTTTTATCTATTCATTATCCAAAACGTATGGAGGAGCGTTATGGTTTTGAGTTCCTCCATGAAGATTTAGTAGAAACATTTGATCATATTGGCAAACTGCGCCGTGTCTTTGGAGCAGGTGGAGAAATTGATTATGACCAAGTTGCACAACTAATTGTGCGAGATATTCGCGGTTTACAATTAGGCAAGCTCACATTTGATTTCGTGAATGAACAATTGGAGAAAGAAGCATTCGTAGAAGACTAAAAGTAAAGAGACGGCTGTCAAGATTATTCACTTTCTTGATAGCTGTTTTTTATAGTAGTGTAAATAGAAAAATTACAATCATTCTTTTTATAAGGGATCTTGTCAATAGTCGACAGCACACTACTATTGATGAGGTCTTTTTCTTTAGATGGTAAAAGGTGTCTGTCTGACAGTAATTCCATGAAGATTACTAATAAAGTATAATCTTTAAAAAAGGTGATTTTATCTCAGATGAAAAAAACTTTTCGTTTATTTAGTATGCTGATATTATTAATAGCCTGCAATATTAAAGGAGGACGAGGTATCCAATTCTATCTTGTCTAAAAACTGTAATGTGAGATATTAGCGTCTATAGGGGTGTGTGGGCTTATTCCCTCCGCCCTTCTTTATTTTGTTTTATAATGGATAAAATAAGCCGATATACGTAATAGAGATGAGGTTATAAGATATGCAAACGATTAAAGAAATTACACTCGCATTAAAAGCTGCTACAACATATGAGCCATGGATGGAGGCGCTACAGCAAGATAGTCGTGCAGGTGTACAAAAGGCATGGCAGCAATTTATTAAGCGCATGAAGCAACAACAGCAATTACAACAAGAACATGATGCAAAAATTGCCTTCGATGCGCAGTTTGGTCAGCTTGTGGCAGGGGTTGACGAGGCTGGGCGTGGTTCATTGGCTGGTCCTGTTGTGACGGCTGCTGTTATTTTACCTGAAAATTGTCAGGCATTGCTTGGCTTAAATGATTCAAAGCAGCTATCGAAGGATGCCAGAGAGCGTATGAGCCTATTGGTCAAAGAGCATGCCCTTAGCTATAGTATTCATTTTCAAAATGTTAACAGCATTGATGAACTTAATATATATGAAGCAACGAAGCAATCAATGGCTGCAAGTGTAAAGAGGCTAAACATACAGCCCAAGTTTGTAATAGTAGACGCAATGACGCTACCTATCATCACACCACAGCAATCAATTATTAAAGGAGATGCTAAAAGCCTAGCAATTGCAGCTGCCTCTATTTTAGCCAAAACAGCGCGTGACCATTATATGGAGGAGCTAGCAAAAGAGTTTCCACAGTATGGCTTTGAGCAGCATGCAGGCTATGGCACAAAGCAGCATTTAGAGGCACTTACTAAATATGGACCGACAATTCACCATCGAACAAGCTTTGAGCCGATAAAATCTATGTTACAGAGGTGAGAGCATGACATCTACATCATTTAATCCGATTCAAATGCAACAAAATGCACTAACAGCAAATCAACCACTTGCCTTAAAGCAAGGACAAGTATTTCATGGCACAATTAAGCAGTTATACCCAGATCAAATGGCAGAGGTGCAAGTAGGCAACCAAAAATTTGTCGCAAAGCTAGAGGTTCCTTTAAAGGCTGGAGACGCCCATTTCTTTCAGGTAACAGGCACAAATCCACAAACGGAATTAAAGGTTGTCACTGGTCCAATGGCACAAACTGCCTCTCCAAGCCAGCAGATTAACCAATTATTAGAATCTATGAGTTTACCTAAAACGCCAGAGATGCAGCAATTGCTAGGGCATTTTATGAAGGCGCAGCTCCCAATTTCTAAAGATCAGCTAGCACAGGCTGAAATATGGCTGAAGGCATTGCCAGAGGATGTTTCCAAAGCGGATGCATTGCAGGTTATTCAAAAAATGGTAGAGCTGAAAATGCCAATGACCAATGATATTTTTCAAGCGCTGATGAGCGGTCAAAAAACTTCTGGTATGACAACAATAATGGATAATTTTGCACAGCTTTTAGCAAAGGATACAGCTTTACCTGAAGCGCTTAAGCAAAATTTAATGCAGCAGGTTCAGGCAATTGCTAAGCCTTTTGAGGTCGAAACAGGTAGCCTTATGTTAGGGAGAGCTATCCAAACATTAACAAATAATGCCGCAACAATAAGTGAAAAAATGCAAACATTAGCCCTTTTAAAAGAAGCGGGAATTGTGCCCCAGCAGGCTACATTGCAGAATTGGGCAACGATCAATGATCCAAAGGCCACCCAACCAATGCAGCAGGCTGGTCAGGTTGTACAAACGATTCTTGCAACAAAGCCTGAAAATGCTAGTCAGCTTATTGAACAACTCAAATTATGGACAGCGAATCAAAATTTTCTAACAAATGAGCAAAAGCAGCAGGTTAATCAGTTAATTGATCGTTTTAGTCAGTTGCCTGTAACTAAGCAAACATTAGATGTTTTTGCTAAACAGATGCAGGAGCAGTTACTAAAAGCATTTGCCCAAAACACTGCGGATCGTTTATTTACACAGGATGCGAATGCACTTTCTAGTAAGGAACATTTATTATCCCTGATCAGGCAAGAGGCAGCTTCTCCCTTGCAAAATGAAGCCTTGATGCGTAGCCTTGTGAAAAGCAGTGTTGAATCACCGCAGCCGATGATTCAGCAAATGATCACGCAGGCAGACGCGCTTGTGCAAAATTCAATGGATAGTAAGGCAATGGAACACGCGCTAAAAACAGTTTTGAAAAATTTGGGCGTTAGCTATGAGGCAACACTTAATAGCAAGTCAGCAGATTTACAAATGATTGCCTATCAGCTAAAGCCACAGCTCCATACATTATTGCAGGAAACAGTGATTACACCGCCGTTAAAGGAAGCGACAGAAATGCTCATGACACGTATGAATGGTATGCAGCTATCATCAGGTGAAAATGGGCATCAACATCAACTTGTGATGCAAGTACCTCTTGAATTCTTTGGCAAGAAAATGGATGCCACATTACAATGGAATGGACGTATGAAAGACGATGGCAAAATTGATGCCAACTATGCCCGTGTTTTATTTTATTTACAAATGGAATCCATGAAAGAAACGGTTATAGATATGCAGGTGCAAAATCGAGTGGTTACTGTAACGGTCTTTAATGAGCATACAGATATGCAGTCGCTGGCAGAACCATTAAAAGCAGCCTTAAAAATGGGCTTAGCAGAAAAAAATTATCAACTCTCAGGCGTCTTTTTAAAACCCTTTGATAAGACGCCAGCAGATAAAATAAACCCTGTAGTAGAACAGCGTGAGGAGCAGAGTGGGGTGGATATCCGCGTATGAGTGAGGAAAAATTTACGCGTAAAGAGGCTATTGCGCTTACTTATAAGATGGGACAAGTTGAGAGTCCGACTGTTGTAGCGAAAGGAAAGGGAAAGATTGCAGAGAATATTTTGGCACGTGCAAATGAGCATAATGTGCCGATTTATGAGGATCCTAACCTTGTACAGCTACTTGGTCAATTAGATTTGAATGAGTCAATTCCAGAAGAATTATATCAAGCGGTGGCAGAGGTTTTTGCCTTTATTTATCGTTTAGATCAACAACATGCACAGAAGTATAGAAAAAATGGATTATTCTGATTACTTTTATAAGCTGTATTAATACACGAAACAGCAAAAAGTGTCATAATAATAGAGAAAATTCGAACAAAAGACAAAGTGTAGACTTTATCAGAATCTTTCGTTAGAATAGTCTATGTTAGTAAAACAATTTTATGTAAATGTTTGATGGGAGGATGTATTATGAATATCCATGAATATCAAGGGAAAGAGATTCTGAGAAAATATGGTGTTGCTGTACCAAACGGAAAAGTTGCTTTTTCCCCTGATGAAGCAGTGAAAGTAGCGAAGGAACTTGGCTCAAATGTAACAGTAGTCAAGGCGCAAATTCATGCAGGTGGACGTGGTAAAGCAGGTGGCGTAAAAATCGCCAAAAACCTTGACGAGGTACGTACGTACGCAAAAGAATTATTAGGAAAAATTTTAGTGACTCATCAAACAGGTCCTGAAGGAAAAGAAGTAAAACGCTTATATATTGAAGAAGGTTCTGATATCCAAAAAGAATACTATTTAAGTTTAGTATTAGACCGTGCAACATCTCGTGTTACAATGATGGGCTCTGAAGAAGGCGGTATGGATATTGAGGAAGTGGCTGAAGAAAGCCCAGAGAAGATCTTCAAAGAAGTAGTAGATCCTGTAATTGGGTTAACAGGCTTCCAAGCGCGCCGTATGGCATTTAATATGAATATTCCAGCAAACCTTGTGGGGAAAGCTGTTAAATTAATGTTAGGTCTATATCAAGCATTTGTCGACAAAGATGCATCAATTGTAGAAATTAATCCACTTGTTGTCACGGGTCAAGGGGATGTAATGGCACTGGACGCTAAGTTTAATTTTGATGCCAATGCATTATATCGACATAAGGATATTGTCGAATTGCGCGATTTCGATGAAGAAGATCCAAAAGAAATCCAAGCATCGAAATATGATTTAAGCTATATTTCATTAGAGGGTAACATTGGCTGTATGGTTAATGGGGCTGGTCTTGCTATGGCAACGATGGATACGATTAGTTATTATGGCGGAAGCCCTGCTAACTTCCTAGATGTAGGGGGCGGTGCCACAGCTGAAAAAGTAACAGAGGCTTTCAAAATTATCCTTTCTGATCCACATGTAAAAGGCATTTTTGTTAATATTTTTGGCGGTATTATGAAGTGTAACATTATCGCTGAGGGTGTTGTAACAGCGGCTAAAGAAGTTGGTTTAGCTGTGCCATTAGTTGTACGCCTAGAAGGTACAAATGTAGAACTAGGAAAAGAAATTTTAAATGCATCTGGTTTAAACATCGTTGCAGCGGATTCAATGGCTGACGGTGCACAAAAAATTGTGGAACTAGTAGGCTAAGGAAGGCAGGGAGAACAATGGCTGTATTTATTAACAAAGATACAAAGGTAATTGTACAAGGGATTACGGGTGAAACAGCTCTTTTCCATACAAAGCAAATGCTTGAGTATGGTACAAAAATCGTAGCAGGTGTAACACCAGGTAAAGGTGGACTTGAAGTAGAAGGCGTTCCTGTTTTCAATACAGTGTCAGAGGCTGTAGCAGTAACAGGTGCCACAACTTCGGTTATCTATGTACCTGCACCATTTGCAGCAGATGCTATTTTAGAGGCTGTTGATGCAGAATTAGACTTAGCAATCTGTATTACAGAGCATATTCCTGTCCTTGATATGGTGAAGGTGAAACGCTATATGGAAGGTAAAAAGACACGCCTAGTTGGTCCTAACTGTCCAGGTGTTATTACAGCTGATGAATGTAAAATTGGTATTATGCCTGGTTATATTCATACAAAAGGTCATGTAGGTGTTGTTTCTCGTTCTGGTACATTAACGTATGAAGCCGTACATCA
Source organism: Lysinibacillus sp. FSL H8-0500 (assembly GCF_038051955.1). Taxonomy (NCBI): domain Bacteria; kingdom Bacillati; phylum Bacillota; class Bacilli; order Caryophanales; family Bacillaceae; genus Lysinibacillus; species Lysinibacillus sp. FSL H8-0500. Next base: position 1,226,611 of record NZ_CP150292.1, read on the forward strand.
ATTAACACAAGCAGGAATCGGACAAACAACTGCTGTAGGGATTGGTGGAGACCCTGTCAATGGGACTAACTTTATCGATGCACTTGAAGCGTTTAATAATGACCCAGAGACATATGCTGTTGTGATGATTGGCGAAATCGGTGGAACAGCTGAAGAAGAAGCGGCTGAATGGATTAAAGCCAATATGACAAAACCTGTTGTTGGCTTTATTGGTGGACAAACTGCCCCTCCAGGAAAACGTATGGGTCACGCAGGTGCGATTATCTCTGGTGGTAAAGGAACAGCAGCCGAGAAGATTAAAGCGATGAACGCAGCTGGCATTGAAGTAGCTGAAACACCTTCTGTTATCGGTGAAACATTAATCAAAGTCATTAAAGAAAAAGGGCTATACGAAAAATGTAAAACCCATTAAAATGAAAGATGTAGCGCATTGTTGCTACATCTTTTTCATTATTTATACATTGCTTACGATACTTCTAAAAAAGTAAAATTAATGACTACTAATTCCAATGATGAGCTAGAGCTTTTAATGGTGATGGAAGAGGATTTCTGTCGCCTCACATTGGTCATAAATGGAAAGCGAGTGTCGAACGAGGAAGCCCTTCTATCTTAGCATGGACATAATTGTTTGCAAATTTGTTTATGGAGGGTTTAAAATTCATGGTATGATCAATAAATACCTACTTACTGTGATAAAGCAAATATTTTTAATTATAAATGATGGGAAAGATTTTCGATGGAGGTTGTGTTGAAATCATTATGCGGTCATTTCATTTCTTCTATAAAATAAGGAGGCATGTTAAATGATCTTTGCAGTAGATTCACAGAGATTACTAGCTTTGCATTATGTATATCCATTACCACTTCAAAAGCTTCAGCAATTATTGTCCCCAGAGGATGTATTGAGCCACTTTGAAAATATTCATTATAATGAGATTGCGAAAGTTTTACAAATATCGTCACGTAAAGCGTTCCAAATCTCTCAAAACTTTCGACAAATTATGACAATCCCATTTGAAGAGGCCTATGCACGGGCTAATATTTTCCCCATACCTTTTTATCATCCCTACTATCCAGCGCAATTATTTGAAATCTCTAGTCCACCTACTGTATTGTATGTGAAAGGTCGGTATTCCCTATTAACAGACAACAAACAGATAGCCATTATAGGTTCTAGGAAGGCCACAGCGTATTCACTAAGAGCAATGGACTTTATGATTCCCCCTCTTGTTCAGCATGAGTATACGATTGTTAGCGGGCTAGCAAAAGGTGCTGATACAATGGCTCATAAGGCAACGATAAAGATGGGTGGTCAAACAATTGCTGTGCTTGGACATGGCTTTAATTATCTTTATCCTCAAGAAAACCAAACGCTTGCCAAGCAAATGACTGAGCACCAGTTATTGGTGACGGAGTATCCTCCCTACATGAAGCCAGAAAAATGGCATTTTCCAATGCGTAATCGCATTATTAGTGGTTTAGCTCAAGCCTTAGTTGTGACAGAAGCAGCATTAAAAAGTGGCACAATGATTACAACAGAGCTTGCCTTGGAGCAGGGGAAGGATGTATTTGTTGTACCAGGACCTATTGATGCAGAGCAGTCCAAAGGAACAAATCAACTACTTTTGGAAGGGGCATTTCCAGTCATGAATGGTCATCAAATTATTGAACAACTGGAACTCTTTTCTAACAAAAATTGAAAAAAAGTTGCATTATCTTAAAATCTGTTATACATTTTGCAACAGGTAACTTAAAAAATTAGTAATAGACCTCGCTAAGGGGGAGATATAGATGGCGGATTATTTAGTGATTGTAGAATCACCAGCAAAAGCAAAAACAATTGAACGTTATTTAGGCAAAAAATATAAAGTAAAAGCATCAATTGGACATGTTCGAGATTTACCTCGAAGTCAAATGGGTGTTAATACAGAAAACAATTATGAGCCCAAATATATTACAATTCGTGGTAAAGGGCCTGTTTTACAGGAATTAAAGACGGCGGCTAAAAAAGTGAAGAAAGTATTTCTAGCAGCCGATCCAGACCGTGAGGGAGAAGCGATTGCTTGGCACCTTGCGACTGCATTAAACATTGATATTAACTCAGATTGTCGTGTTGTCTTTAATGAAATTACAAAGGATGCAATTGTTGAATCCTTTAAACATCCTCGTCCGATCAATTTAGATTTAGTGGATGCCCAACAAACTAGACGAATATTGGACAGACTTGTTGGCTATAACATTAGTCCAATTTTGTGGAAAAAGGTAAAAAAAGGATTATCGGCAGGTCGTGTACAATCTGTAGCCTTACGTTTGATTATTGATCGTGAAAATGAAATTAAAAACTTTCAGCCAGAGGAATATTGGACAATTGAGGGGACATTTGAAAAAGGTAAAAAAGCCTTTGATGCCCTTTACTATGGCAATGGCAAAGAGAAAATTAAATTAACGAATGAAGAGCAAGTAAAAGCTATATTAAAAAATGTAAAAGGCACAAATTTTGAAGTTGTCAACGTATCGAAAAAAGAACGTAAACGTAATGCGGCGCCAGCCTTTACAACTTCTTCCCTACAACAAGAAGCAGCACGAAAATTAAATTTCCGTGCTAAGAAAACCATGATGCTTGCCCAACAATTATATGAAGGAATTGATATTGGTAAAAAAGAGGGAACTGTCGGCTTAATCACCTATATGCGTACCGATTCTACGCGTATTTCGGATACTGCAAAAACAGAAGCGACTGCTTACATCGAAACAAAATACGGTAAAGAATATATTGCGACAGAGGCAAAGCAAGCAAAAAAGGCTTCAAATGCACAGGATGCACATGAGGCAATTCGTCCAACAAGTACGATGCGTGCGCCAGAGGATTTAAAAGCGGTGCTAAGTAGAGATCAATTGCGTTTGTATCGTTTGATTTGGGAACGCTTTGTTGCCAGTCAAATGGCACCAGCTATATTGGATACGGTAGCAGTAGACCTTCAAAATGGTGATGTTTTATTTCGTGCGAATGGCTCACAAGTTAAATTCGCAGGCTTTATGAAACTTTACATCGAAGGTACTGATGATCAGGCAGAAGAAACAACAAAGCTTTTACCAGAGATGGAAATTGGCGATCAAGTAAAATCGCTTGAAATTGAGCCTAAACAGCATTTTACACAGCCACCACCACGCTATTCTGAGGCGCGTCTTGTGAAAACAATGGAGGAATTAGGTATTGGGCGCCCATCCACATATGCACCGACCCTCGATACAATTCAGCGCCGTGGCTATGTTGTATTAGATACAAAACGCTTTATGCCAACAGAGCTCGGTGAAATCGTACACCAACTCGTATTAGAGTTTTTCCCAGATATCATAAATATCGAATTCACAGCAAAAATGGAGCAGGATTTGGATGATATTGAAGAAGGTAGTCGTCAATGGGTAGAAATTGTTGATGCGTTTTATAAGGACTTTGAGGTTCATGTAAAGCATGCAGATGAAGCGATGGAAAAAGTTGTGATAAAAGATGAGCCTGCTGGGGAGGATTGTGAGCTGTGTGGCTCACCAATGGTTTACAAGCTTGGGCGCTATGGCAAATTTATGGCATGCTCAAACTTCCCGGATTGCCGCAATACAAAAGCCATTATGAAGCCAATTGGTGTAAAATGTCCTTCCTGTGAAACAGGTGAAATTGTGGAGCGGAAAAGTAAAACCAAGCGTTTATTCTATGGCTGCAATCAATATCCAGAATGTGAATTTGTATCATGGGATAAGCCGATTAGTAGGCCATGTCCGAAATGTAGCGCATTATTAGTGGAGAAAAAGATTAAAAAAGGCGTGCAAATTCAATGTACAAAATGTGACTATGAAGAAGCACCAACTCAATGATAGGAAGATGGTAAGAAACATGACTGAACAAGTAGTAAATGTAATAGGAGCAGGACTTGCAGGTAGTGAGGCAGCGTGGCAAATTGCAAAACGTGGTGTTAAAGTAAAGCTTTATGAAATGCGTCCAGTAAAGCAAACACCTGCACACCATACAGATAAATTTGCAGAGCTTGTTTGTTCGAACTCATTACGTGCCAATGGCTTAACAAATGCTGTAGGTGTTATTAAGGAAGAGATGCGCATTTTAGATTCTGTTATCCTAAAGGCGGCAGATCAATGCGCAGTCCCTGCTGGAGGCGCGTTAGCAGTAGATCGGCATGAGTTTGCTGGCTATGTGACAGAGGCTGTGAAAAATCATCCACTCGTGGAGGTTATTCATGAAGAAGTTACAGAAATTCCAGAAGGCATTACGGTTATTGCAACAGGTCCCTTAACATCCAAGGCTTTAGCTGAAAAAATTCAAAGCTTAACAGGGTTAGATTATTTATACTTTTATGATGCAGCAGCACCAATTATCGAAAAAGATAGTATCGATATGGACAAAGTGTATTTAAAATCACGCTATGATAAAGGGGAAGCGGCTTATTTAAATTGTCCAATGACAAAGGAAGAATTTGATCGTTTCCGCCAAGCATTAATCGAAGCAGAAGTTGTGCCATTAAAAGAGTTTGAGAAGGAAATTTACTTTGAGGGCTGTATGCCAATCGAGGTAATGGCGGCTCGTGGAGAGAAAACCATGTTATTTGGACCTATGAAGCCGGTTGGACTTGAAGACCCTAAAACAGGAAAACGACCTTATGCGGTTGTTCAACTACGCCAAGACGATGCAGCAGGTACGCTTTATAATATTGTTGGCTTCCAGACACATCTAAAATGGGGACCGCAAAAAGAAGTATTACAGTTAATTCCAGGGCTAGAAAATGTAGAAATTGTCCGTTATGGTGTTATGCACCGCAATACGTTTATTAATTCACCAAAGGTATTAGAGAAAACATACCAGCTACGTGAACAGAAAAATATTTTCTTTGCGGGTCAAATGACAGGTGTAGAGGGTTATGTTGAATCAGCAGGCAGTGGATTAATAGCCGGTATTAATGCCGCCCGCTTAGCGTTAGAGCAAGAGCCAATTATTTTCCCATTTGAAACAGCACTAGGAAGTATGGCGCGTTATATAACAGAAGCACAATCGAAAAACTTCCAGCCGATGAATGTGAACTTCGGCATCTTCCCTGAGCTACCACCTGGACGTCGTTCTAAACCAGAACGCGCTGAGATGCATGCAACACGTGCATTAAGCGTAATTCGCAATTTTGTGAATTCACAAACAATTTAATTGCCAAGAGCCTCTAAAAGTTGATATACTCTTAGAGGCTTTTTCTTTTATGTAGACAAAATGCTTGCTTAAACATTTTTTCGAATTTTATATGGAGGTTTTTTTGAAATATAGCTATTTACACTTGCTATATGATGAAGATAAGTATAGTGTCAATATGTATGTTTATTAATGATAAAAATTTATAAAAGATGACAAAACATTGTCTATTCGTTATAGTACAAGTGTTAGTTATTGAAGGAAATTATTAATAATCATTGGTGGTGAATCTTTTTATGTTAGTTTCGTCCCAAGATGCACTCGAACAGTTCATGCTTTACATCCAGACAGAAAAAAACTTCTCTGTTCATACAGTGCGCGAATATGAATCAGACCTGTTGAATTTTTTAGCTTTCTTACAAGCAGAGGGAATCAATAATTTAGCAAGTGTTGAATATATACATGCACGTCTTTATGTAACAAAGTTGTACGATGAAAAAAGAGCAAGAGCTTCTGTTTCAAGAAAGATCTCCTCGATACGCTCCTTTTTTCGCTTTCTCAATAAACAATATGGATTAGATGATAGTGCGTTTCGTTCTCTCTACCATCCGAAAAAGGAATCGCGTTTACCCAATTTTTTCTACGAAGAAGAATTGACACAGTTATTTGATGCAAATATAGGTGATGATTTGAAATCATTAAGAAATATAGCTATATTAGAGCTGTTATATGCGACGGGTATTCGTGTGAGTGAACTGACTTCTATTCAAGTAGAGGATGTCGATTTTCATTATTCCATTATACGTGTGATGGGCAAAGGTCGAAAAGAACGAATCATTCCATTCGGTCAATTTGCGAGTTTAGCTATACAGGACTACATAGAGCAAGCTCGTCCACGATTGATGAAAAAAACACAGCATCAGCAGTTGTTTGTGAATATGCGTGGTGGGGAACTTACACCTCGAGGGGTGCGTCATGTTTTAAATGAAATGATGGATAAAGCTTCACTTCATACAAAAATTTATCCCCACATGCTTCGTCATACATTTGCGACACATTTGTTAAATAATGGCGCGGATTTGCGAACAGTGCAGGAATTATTAGGTCATGCGCATTTATCTTCTACACAGGTTTATACACATGTAACAAAGGAGCATCTTCGTCACACATATATGAATGCTCATCCACGAGCATAATAGAGCTAAGGAGGAAGGCAGATGGGACAAATTCATGCAACAACAATATTCGCAGTTCATCATAATGGAGGCTGTGCCATGGCAGGTGATGGCCAAGTCACATTAGGCAATGCTGTTGTGATGAAGGGAACAGCACGTAAGGTCAGACGTCTGTTTAATGGTCAGGTTCTTGCGGGCTTTGCAGGCTCTGTTGCTGATGCTTTTACACTATTTGAGATGTTTGAAGGCAAATTAAATGAATATAACGGCAATTTACAACGTGCAGCCGTAGAGGTAGCAAAGCAATGGCGCGGTGATAAAATGCTTCGTCAACTAGAGGCCATGCTGCTCGTTATGGATAAAACAACATTGCTGCTTGTTTCAGGTACAGGTGAAGTGATTGAACCAGATGATGGCATTTTAGCAATCGGCTCTGGTGGTAATTATGCATTATCAGCAGGCAGAGCATTAAAAAAATATGCGGGTGACACAATGACTGCTCGTGAAATTGCTGAAGCAGCATTAAAAACTGCTGCTGAAATCTGTGTATTTACAAATCATAATATTATCGTGGAGGCGCTGGACGAATGACACAAAAAAATTTAACGCCAAGACAAATTACTGAGCATTTAGATCGTTACATTGTTGGGCAGAATGAAGCTAAGCGAGCTGTAGCCGTTGCATTACGAAACCGCTATCGTCGTTCATTATTAAATGATGAGATGAAGGCTGAAGTGATTCCGAAAAATATTTTAATGATTGGACCAACGGGTGTTGGGAAAACAGAAATTGCCAGAAGAATTGCGAAGCTAACAAATGCTCCATTTGTAAAAGTAGAAGCCACAAAGTTTACAGAGGTAGGTTACGTAGGGCGTGATGTTGAATCAATGGTGCGTGACTTAGTAGAAGCTTCACACCGACTTGTAAAAGAAGAAATGATGGAATCTGTTAAGGAGCAAGCCGAAGAATTAGCAAATGAAGCGATTGTGAAACTATTGGTTCCTTCCTTACGCAAAAAACAGGCGATGCAAAATCCATTTGAAATGTTATTTGGTGGAAAAGAGCAACCATCAACTGATGATTCATCGACAGATGAGGTTGAAGTACGCTCTAAACGTGCACAACTTGCCATTGATCTACGTAGCGGTAAATTGGAAAATGAATGGGTTACTGTAGAGGTCACAGAACAAACACCATCTATTTTTGATGCATTGCAAGGAACTGGTATGGATATGTCTGCCAATGGTGGTATGCAGGATATGCTATCTAGTTTAATGCCTAAAAAACAGAAAAAACGTCGTGTGCAGGTAAAGGATGCACGTCGGATTTTAATAATAGAGGAAGCGAATAAGTTAATAGATGCGGATGAGGTTGCACAAGAGGCAATTATTAGAGCTGAGCAATCAGGCATTATTTTTATTGATGAAATCGATAAAATTGCTAGTAAGGAAGGGAATACTTCCGCAAATGTATCACGTGAGGGTGTACAACGAGATATCTTGCCAATTGTAGAGGGTTCTACGGTTACGACAAAGTACGGAGCGGTAAAAACAGATTATATGCTATTTGTGGCTGCTGGTGCATTCCATATGTCAAAGCCTTCAGATTTAATACCTGAGCTACAAGGTCGATTCCCAATTCGTGTCGAGCTCGAAAAGTTAACAAAACAGGATTTTGTACGAATTTTACAAGAGCCAGATCAATCGCTTATTTTGCAATATAAGGCACTGTTAGAAACAGAGGGTGTGGAAATCAACTTCACAGCAGATGCCATTGAACGAATTGCTGAAATTGCAACAGAAGTTAATCAGGAGACAGATAATATTGGTGCACGACGCCTACACACAATTTTAGAGCGTTTACTAGAGGAGCTGTCATTTGAGGCCGCTGAGATTGCTCCAGCTAATATTCTAATCAATGCTGCATATGTTGATCAAAAACTTGCAGGTATAGTAAAAAACAAAGATTTGTCACAGTTTATATTGTAAGATAAAGCTGAATAGTATCATTAAGTAGTAAAAAACTTTAGAATATTAAGTGAATACGTTTCGGATTATTTATAGGAGGAACATAACATGAATTTATTAGAAAAAACACGTAGAATTAACTCGATGCTTCAAGCCTCTGCTGGTAAGCCAGTAAACTTTAAGGAAATGGCTGATACATTAGGAGATATTATTGATAGCAATATTTATATTGTGAGCCGCAAAGGAAAGCTATTAGGTATTTCCATTCACCAACAAATTGAGAATGAGCGTATGAAAAAAATGTTTGAAGAAAGACAATTTCCAGAAGAATATACACATAGCTTGTTTACAATTTCTGAAACATCATCGAACTTAGATATTCATGATGAGCACACAGCCTTCCCGGTGGAGAACAAAGAGTTATTCCAAAATGCCTTAACAACAATTGTCCCAATCGTTGGTGGTGGCGAACGACTAGGTACATTAATCCTTGCTCGTTTATCTTCACAGTTTGAAGATGATGATTTAATTTTAGCTGAGTATGGTGCAACAGTAGTTGGTATGGAGATTTTACGTGAAAAATCTGAGGAAATTGAAGAAGAAGCTCGTAGCAAAGCTGTTGTCCAAATGGCTATTAATTCACTTTCATACAGTGAGTTAGAAGCGATTGAGCATATTTTTGAAGAACTTGATGGCAATGAAGGACTACTAGTTGCTTCTAAAATCGCTGATCGAGTAGGCATTACACGTTCGGTGATCGTCAATGCATTACGTAAACTTGAATCTGCGGGTGTCATTGAGTCTCGCTCTTTAGGTATGAAAGGTACTTATATTAAAGTGCTAAACGATAAATTTTTAAATGCTTTAGCAGAAATTAAAATGAAATAAATGCTTTTTGTAAGAAGGTAAGAAATGCAGGCGTCTAGGTGTTATATCTAGGCGCTTTTTTCTTGATAATGCTATAAAAATTTATTACATTTAAAAAATGCTATATTTATAACCTTTTTACTAGCTGTGTTCAAAAAGTTGTCACTACTTTTCGTATATAGATGATGATATAACCATCTCTTTATTACTTTAGTATTGGAGCAGAAAACCATTCTATTTTCATTCACTTAATATGCGAATAACGAAATAACTAGTAAAAAGGAACCTTGTGAAAATTATTTTTCTGTAGGCGATAGAGCGCGAAAAAAGCTAGATTTTATACTAAAAACATAAACACTGTAGATATAGTTTAAAATAACTAGATATTTAATAACCTCAAATAAACCCTAGTGACAGAAGGGATAAGGAAGTTTTGTCCCGGTTGAATAGAGAAAAAAATAGGGCGTATAGACTATTAAAAAGTGACAAAAGACAATAGACACTAGGTATCATCTTAATTACAATTGTATTATTGGATAAAATAACAAGTACATAAATTGAAATAAAATGAGGTGAACAGGTTTGAATTTATTTGGAGGAACGATTAGTAGCCTGGAACACGGACTTTCCTACGCCACTTTGAATCATAAAGCGATCGCAAATAATATTGCGAATGTCGATACACCTAATTATAAAGCGAAAAATGTTAGTTTTAAAGATATGTTGGAAAAAGAAAAAAGTATAGCGATTTCAGCATATCGCACTGATAATAGACATTATGATTTCACCATTCAGCAAGCAATTCCTGGTGTTCATAATATGGACAATTTACGCTATCGAAATAATGGAAATGCTGTCGATATGGATGCTGAGCAGGCGAAGTTGGCAGAAAATCAAATTTATTATAATGCTTTGATTGATCGTATGAATGGAAAATTAAACACATTAAATACTGTTGTTAAAGGAGGTAAGTAATATATGTCTATCTTTCATGGAATGAATACCACTGCTTCAGCTTTAACAGCGCAGCGACTGCGAATGGATGTTATTTCTTCAAATATGGCAAATGTGGATACAACACGTGCGCGCCAAGTAAACGGTGAATGGGAACCGTATCGACGTAAGTCTGTCACATTGGCTGCACAAGAAGAAGGGAAGTTTTCAAAGTTTTTTAATACAGCACTTCATAAAAATGCTAAAAGTGGTGTTGGTAATGGTGTTAAAATTACACGTATAGCAGAGGATCGAGAAACACCCTTTAAGCTTGTTTATGACCCAACGCACCCAGATGCAAATGCAGAAGGCTATGTTAATATGCCAAATGTAGATCCGTTGAAAGAAATGGTCGATTTAATGTCAGCAACTCGTTCCTACGAGGCAAATGTGACGGTATTTAATGCGAATAAATCAATGCTTACAAAAGCTTTAGAAATTGGTAAATAATAGAGAAGGGAAGATACATAAATGACAATTTCATCCGTTTCACTAATGACACCCACTCAAGTTGTAAACGAAACAAATAAGCTCAATACAACACCTTATGAAGCACAACAAAGCTTTGCGAACTCGTTAAAAGAAGCCATTGCTAAAGTGAATGACCAACAAATTACTTCTGATACATTTACACAAAAGCTCATCAAAGGTGAGAATGTGGAATTACATGAAGTAATGATTGCATCACAAAAGGCTAGCATTACATTAAATGCCACACTTGAAGTTCGCAATAAGGTGATTGAAGCTTACCAAGAAATAATGCGAATGAGTGTTTAACTTTATTGAGAATGTGAGAAAATTCACTGTCGATATAGCTTAACAACCACCGATTTGGTGGGCTCGTTGTTTTCGCAAATTATTGATTGCTAGGTTATTCACTATAACCGGAGGATTCATAATGAATGAAAGATTGACGAAAATAAAAAATGACACCAGTCAATTTTGGAAAAGTCGAAGTAAAAAGCAAAAAATAGTTATGATTGGCTCCGTAGTAAGTGTGCTTGTACTTGCAGCAGTTATAACATTTTTTGCTTCTAAAACTACATATGTACCACTTTACAAAGATTTATCAACAAGAGAAATCGGACAAGTAAAGGAAGCGTTGGATGCCCAAGGTGTGAAATATGAAATTGCTCCAGGTGGAACGGCTATTTTAGTGCCTGAGGAACAGGCTGATTCCTTATTGGTGCAATTAGCTTCAGAGGGATATCCACAAACAGGTACAATTGATTACTCATTTGCTAATAGTTCAGGATTTGGGATGACAGATAATGAGTTTAATCTACTGAAAAAGGCAGCGACTGAAACTGAAATTGCGAAACTTTTTAAAAGTTTGGAAGGCATAAAAGATGCAAGTGTCCAAATTACTGTACCTGAAGAAGGAATTTTTCTAACAGATGTTCAGGATGAGCCAACTGCATCAATTATATTAAACACAGACCCAGGCTATAAATTTACAGAGCAACAAATTAGAACAATGTATAATTTAGCTTCTAAGAGTATTCCAAAATTAAAAACTGAGAATATCGTGATCTCCAATCAATATTCAGAGTTCTTTGATTTGAATGAAGTAGCAATGGACGGGATTTCTACAGCGACAGCTGAGGGTCAGTTGCAAATGAAAAAATTAGTAGAACGTGATTTACAACGTCAAATACAAAAGATGCTTGGTACATTGATGGGGCAAGATAAAGTAATGGTTTCTGTCACAACAGATGTTGATTTCAAAAAAGAAACGCGTATTGAAAACACTGTAACACCTGTTGATGAAGAAAACATGGAAGGTATCGCCATTAGTGCACAGCGTATTACGGAGCAATATACTGGTGCAGGTGCGGCTGCTGCGGGAGAACCCGAAGCTGAAGCGCCTACGGATAATTTCACTACCTACAACGAAGGTGCGATGGGTGATGGTGATTATGAGCGTACCGAGGAAACCATTAATAATGAGGTTAACCGTATCAACAGAGATATTCAAGAAGCGCCTTATAAAATTCAAGATATTGGCATTCAAGTAATTGTTGAGCCACCAACAGCAGAAGATGCTGCTTCATTACCTGATGGTGTTCGTGAAGATATTGAGAGAATTTTAGGCACGGTTGTTCGTACAACAATTTCTAAAGATGTAGTAGATGAGCTAACACAAGAGCAAATTGATGAAAAAGTAGCTGTATCTGTACAACCTTTATATGGTAAAGTAACAGATGTTGCAGAGGAAACACCTGTTATTCCGTGGTGGGTTTGGGTAATTGGTGGTATTTTATTAGCTGTTATTTTACTATTAGCATTCTTTATTATCCGCTCTCGTAAACGTGCGAAAGCAGAAGAAGAGCAAAGCATCTTGGAAGAACAAGAAGAATTAATCATTGATGATATTAATGAAGAAATTGAAACAGAAGCTACAATGCGTCGTAAGCAACTTGAAAAAATGGCAAAAGAAAAGCCAGACGATTTTGCGAAGTTACTGCGTAGTTGGATTGCTGAGGATTAACGAGGAGGTTCGGCTGTGTCCAAGAAAGATAAGGAATTAACAGGGAAACAAAAAGCTGCTCTCTTGTTAATTTCATTAGGTCCTGAAGTTTCGGCTTCTGTCTATAAACATTTATCAGAGGAAGAAATTGAACGTTTAACATTAGAAATTTCTAGTGTTAAAAAGGTAGAGTCAAACGTAAAAGAGGAAATTATAGAAGAATTTCATAATATCGCCATTGCGCAGGATTATATTACACAAGGTGGTATTGGCTACGCGAAAACAGTGTTAGAGAAAGCGCTTGGTGTCGAGCAAGCACAAACGATTATTAATCGTCTAACATCCTCGTTACAAGTACGACCGTTTGATTTTGCACGCAGAGCTGATCCAGCGCAAATTTTTAACTTTATACAAAATGAGCATCCACAAACGATTGCCCTGATTCTTTCTTATTTAGAGGCAGGGCAAGCAGGCGTTATTTTATCGTCATTACCACAAGAGGTGCAGGCTGATATTGCCAAACGTATCGCTATGATGGAATCAACGTCACCAGAGGTAATTAGTGAAATTGAATCGGTGTTAGAACGTAAATTATCATCTACAGTGACACAGGATTACACGGAAACAGGTGGTATTGATGCAGTCGTTGAAGTACTGAATGGTGTAGATCGACAAACAGAAAAAACGATTCTCGATGCGCTTGAAATCCAAGATCCAGAGCTTGCAGAAGAAATCAAAAAGCGTATGTTCGTGTTCGAAGATATTGTTACGCTTGATAACCGTTCAATTCAGCGTGTTATTCGTGATTGTGAAAATGAAGACTTACTGCTTTCAATGAAAGTATCAAGTGATGAAGTAAAGGATATTATTTTCCGCAATATGTCACAGCGTATGGCTGAAACATTTAAAGAGGAAATGGAAATTATGGGTCCTGTACGTTTGCGTGATGTAGAAGAGGCACAATCTCGAATTGTGGGTGTTATTCGTCGTTTAGAGGATGCTGGTGAAATTATTATTGCACGTGGTGGAGGAGATGACGTCATTGTCTAGGATCATCCGTTCAATTTATACACAGTCCAGTAACGATAGTGTAAAAAAGATTGAAATTCGTGATATGTTTGAAACGATAACTGGAGAAGAAGAGGAAAACACCCCTCAGCCTCAGATAACGATGGCAGAAATACTAGCAGAGCGTGACCAATTGCTGGCAGAAGCGAGAGCTACTTTGCAAGCAGAGCATGAGCTGTTTGAGCAAGAAAAGCATAGGTTTTTACAGGAAATTGAGCATTTGAAGCAAAGTTGGGAAGAGGAAAGACCTAATCGGGTGCAGGAGGCTTATGATGAAGGCTTTGGGCAAGGCTATGAAGATGGCATAAACAAAGCCAATGAAGCGATGGCACAATCTCTTCAAACGGCGAATGAAGTTATTATTCAAGCGCAAGAAAATGCACAAAAATATATAGAGGATCAGGAAGCAGTTATTTTAGAGCTAGGTTTAACGGCGGCAGAGCGTATTATGGCTACTTCTTTAGCGCATAATCAGGAACTATTTGTTTCAATTGTGCGTAGAGGATTAAAGGAAGCACGGGAAATGAAAGAAATTAAAATCTATGTTTCACCTGCTTACCATGCTTTAATCACTGCCAATCGGGATGAATTAGCAGAAATGTTTCCAGTTGATGTCCCATTGATGATATTTGTGAATGAAGATTTTGACAATGATACAGATTGCTATATCGAAACGAATCATGGACGTATTGTTGTAAGTATTGATGAGCAATTAAATGAACTGCGTTTAAAGCTACATGAAATATTAGAAAGTAAGGAATGATGGAGATGAAAACGGCTCAGTTAATCGAACATATTCCTCATGTACCAACGTTTAAAAAGTTTGGTAGAGTAACGAGAGTTGTCGGCTTAATGATTGAGTCGCAAGGTCCAGATAGTTCCATTGGCGATGTTTGTAAAATTCATGTAGAAACAGTAAACAATGGGCATCAAATTATTTTAGCAGAGGTTGTTGGCTTTAAAGATGAAATTGTTGTATTAATGCCCTTTACCTCCCTACGTGAAATATCAATTGGCTGTCTTGTTGAAGGAACAGGAGCTCCTCTCGAAATCAAAGTAGGCCCTGAGTTAGTTGGAAAAGTATTAGATTCCATGGGCAATCCAATTGATGGTACATTATTGCCAAAGGGATTAACAGCCGTTCCTACTGAGCAAGATCCACCAAATCCACTTACTCGTCCACCGATTAATGAAAGACTTGAGGTAGGCGTGAAAGCGATTGATGGTATGTTAACGGTTGGGAATGGACAGCGTGTAGGTATTTTTGCTGGTTCAGGGGTTGGGAAAAGTACATTGCTAGGTATGATTGCTAGAAATACACGAGCAGATTTGAATGTCATTGCACTTATAGGAGAGCGTGGCCGTGAGGTGCGAGAGTTTATCGAACGTGATTTAGGTGCTGAAGGTTTAAGTCGATCTGTTGTTGTTGCTGCAACCTCTGACCAACCAGCCTTAATGCGGATAAAAGGCGCATTTACAGCAACTGCGATAGCCGAGTATTTTAGAAATCGTGGTTTAAATGTCATGCTTATGATGGACTCAGTAACAAGGGTTGCGATGGCACAGCGTGAAATTGGTCTTGCTACGGGTGAGCCGCCAGCACAAAAAGGTTATACACCATCCGTATTTGCGATTTTGCCGAAGTTGCTTGAGCGTACAGGAACGAATGAAAAAGGCTCCATAACGGCATTTTACACGGTTTTAGTAGATGGTGATGATATGAATGAACCAATTGCTGATACAGTGCGAGGCATTCTGGATGGTCATATTGTGCTAGATCGCAACCTTGCCAACAAAGGGCAGTATCCAGCGATTAATGTTTTAAAGAGTGTGAGTCGTTTGATGAATCATGTGGCAGAGCCAGCGCATAAAAAAGCTGCTGAACGATTAAGAGAGCTTTATTACACATATGATAAATCTGAGGATCTAATCAATATCGGTGCCTATAAACGAGGAACATCACAAGAAATTGATGAGGCGATTCATTATGAACCGATTATTACGGCATATCTTAAACAGGGCTATTTAGATAAAGTGACGTTAGAAGAAAGCGTAGCTGAGTTAATAACAATATCGAACGGTGGTGCTAAATAGATGGTTAATTATATGTATCGTTTTGAAAAAGTGTTAACCATTCGTGAGCAAGAAAAAAATGAAACCGAAATGGCTTATAAAGAATCTGTCCGTTCCTTCGAAGAGATTGCCGAAAAACTATATGAATTGCTAAAAAAGAAAGAAAATTTAATGATTTTTCAACAGGAGCGCTTAACTGTAGGCTCATCAATAGATGAAATTCACCACTATAGCCGTTTTATTGATAGTCTTGAAAAAACAATTATAGATGTACAGCAGAAAGTGATACAGGCTCGTGCAAAGATGAATTGGCACGAAGAAAAACTATTAGAAAAAAACTTGGAAGTACGTAAATTTGAAAAAATGAAAGAAAAGGATTTTAAGCTATTTCAGCAAGAACAGGATCGGATCGAAAGCCTTTTTTTAGATGAAATTTCATTGCAAACGTATAACAAGAGAGAAATCAGGTGATTTCATGGCAAAAAAAGATAATCGGTTGACAGCAGAACTAGTGGAAGAGCAACCGAAGAGAAAAAAAGGTGGCTTTCTAAAGCTTTTCACATGGATTGTACTACCGATTATGTTTGTTGTAGCAGTTTTGCTTGTTGTGGCAACATTAATGAATACGAATGTTTTTGATTTAGGGAAAAAGGCAATAGATTATTTACCTTTTACACCATCAGCAGAGCAGCAGGCGAAAGATGCTGTTGTTAATAACGACTCTAAAATGGTTAATTTAAAGGCAGAAATACAAGAAAAAGAAGCAGAAATGACGCAGCTTCAAAAAAAGCTTGATACAGCTACAGCAGAAAATGAGCAGTTACTAATAGAAAAGGAACAGCTTCAACTTGAAGTTGAAAAATTAATGCAAGAGCAGGATGAGGTTAAGCGTGATTTTAATGAAATTTTAACAACATTTGATAAAATGACACCTAAAAAAGCAGCAGCTATCCTTACCAATATGAGTGATACGGAGACATTGCGAATTTTAACCAATTTAAAGCCTGATAAGTTAGCGGCTATTTTAGAAAAAATGGAAGCTGTTGATGCAGCGAAATATGCACAATTAATGGCGCAGACGCAACCCCAAGCTCAGGCTCAACAATAAAAATAAATATTGAAAGGAGGTGAAAAAGAATGGATATCGCAATGATACAAACGATGACAAAGACAGCTCCTACGAAAGCAACAGGTGGTTTAGAGAGCAAAACAACTGGGATGGCAAATAAAGATGCATTATCAAAATTTGGTGCTGTATTTGGTCAGGTGATTTCAGCTTCAAGTCAACCTAATCAACCTTCACAAGCAACAGCAACAAGTGATATTACTGATTTACAGGCAGTATTAAATGCAGAGTCTGTGGAGGAATTGCTCGATGTACTAGGTATTCCGCATGATGATGGCTTATTGATGCTACAAGTTGGCGAAGATGGTCAGGTTATTGCAATGGATGAAATGCTTACGCTAGAAAACATCCTAAAGGTATTAGACATTGATGAAGAACAACTGCAAAAATTAGTACAGCAATTTTTGGGTGAAGATAAAGTTGCTAGTGATGTGTGGGAGCTACTAGCTTTAGTGGATGGTCAGGCGCCAATACTACAAGCGCAAATTAGCACATTGCTACAAGGTGAAGGTCAGCTAACAGTAAAAGAAGCAACACCATTACTTGAAGTATTAAAGTTTGCACAATTAGTAGGACAAAAAACAGATCTAACAGCTCCACAAGAAAATGTTTTAGCCAATATTAAAAATCTATTAACAACCGTGCAGACGCAGGTGGAAACGTTGCACAATGCTCAGCAACTAACAACAAAGACAACTGTTGCATTACCATTACAAGGTTTCCAACAAGGTTTCCAACAAGTTGTGCAGCAAGTCCAAGTGACGAAGCAAAGCGAGACAACGACAAATGAAATGGTGACACCACAAACAGTGCAAACAAAGGCAGACACATTCCAAGTTACACTTCCCGCTGCTAAACCTGCTCAGTCAGAGGCTTTATTAAAAGAAATGCAAGCAATTATCAATAAAGCGCAAATTTCCAATGCACAAGGAATCACACGTTTAACATTAAAATTATATCCTGAAAATTTAGGAACAATTCGTATTGAGCTTGTTCAAAATGATGGTGTTCTAACGGCGCGTTTATTAGCTTCTACAGCGCATGGACGTGAGTTACTAGATAGTCAAGTCCATCAGTTAAAACAAGCATTTGTCCAGCAGAATATTCAGGTAGATCGACTTGATATTGCACAATCTTTACAAGATGCAGATCGTCAGCAACGTGACCAAAATTTCTTTAATAATTTCTTTAAACAACAGCAAGAGGAGCAAGCACAAGATCAACAAGATGACGAAGACGAGGACAGCAAGTCCTTTAGTGACTATTTAATAAATGAGGAGGTGTGAGTATGGCAAACGAAGCAGTAAGTGGACCAGTAACGAATGATTTATACTATTCAAACTATAAACCACCAACAAAACAAACAGGGAATAGCGAGCTTGGCAAAGATGCCTTCCTTAAGCTATTAATTACCCAATTACAACATCAGGACCCAACAAATCCAATGGATGACCGAGAATTTATTTCTCAAATGGCACAATTTTCTTCTTTAGAGCAAATGCAAAATATGACAAAGGCAATGGAGTCATTGTTAGCATCACAGCAACAAACGCAAATGATGAGCTATACAAACTTTATTGGCAAGGAAATTAAATGGCATGAAATGAAAGTAGGCGAAAATGAGGATGATGAGCCTGTAATCACTGAAGGTACAGGTGTAATTGAGTCACTAAAATTTGTAGATGGCAGTGTAGTTTTCCTATTGACAGATGGAAAAGAAATCACACCTGGTAATATTTCAGGGATTTTAGGTAGCTCTGGAGCAACTTCAGGTGGTAATAATACTATACCAGAATCGCCCCTTGTACAGGCTAGTAAACTAATTGGTAAACATGTAACTTATATGGAAGATGAACAGGAGCTACAAGGTCGTGTTGTTTCTGTT
Organism: Lysinibacillus sp. FSL H8-0500; assembly: GCF_038051955.1. NCBI lineage: Bacteria > Bacillati > Bacillota > Bacilli > Caryophanales > Bacillaceae > Lysinibacillus > Lysinibacillus sp. FSL H8-0500. The sequence goes on from NZ_CP150292.1 coordinate 1,245,417, forward strand.
TCCAATAAAGATGGGGTTATTTATTATTTATTAGATAATGATAAAAAATTAACAGATAAAGATTTTACCGTGATTAGCGAATAAAGGTGGGGAATGGTGATGGATAAGTTTTCAATTCATCGTGTGCCCTTGCATCCATCTATTCGCACAACACAGCCTAATAATAAGCCAATTCAAACGCAGAAGACCTTTCTAGCGCATTTAGAGGAAGCAACCAAGCAAGAGTTGAAGGTCAGTAAACATGCGCATGAACGTATTATTCAACGTAATATTACTATTTCGGAGCAAGAATGGCAGGCTGTATCAGATAAGGTATTTGAAGCACACTCAAAAGGTGTCAAACAACCGTTAGTCTTGATGGATCAAGCTGCTTTAATTGTCAGCGCTAAAAATGCGACTGTCATTACAGCAATGGATCGCACGGAAGCAAAACAGCAGTTATTTACCAATATTGATGGCACGATTGTGCTTTAAGGGCTGGACCTTCTTAAGTAAGGAAGCCTTGGTGTTGCTGATTGAGAGAAGCACACACAGCTAGGAAATGAAGGGAGAACAACAAATTATGATACGTGCTATGTATTCAGGTATTTCAGGTCTTAAAAATTTTCAAACGAAACTAGATGTTATTGGGAATAATATCGCAAATGTTAATACAGTGGGCTTTAAAAAGGGTCGCGTAAACTTTAAAGATTTAATGTCTCAAACGCAAGCAGGTGCATCTGCTCCAACGGCTACACGAGGAGGGGTGAACCCAAAACAAGTTGGTTTAGGGTCTCAATTAGCGGCGATTGATACTATCCATGGGGGTGGCTCTACACAAACTACAGGGCGCATCTTGGATTTAGCAATTGATGGGGACGGCTTCTTTATGGTAGGTGATGCTAACGGTGCTCCAGACCCTGATAGCGGCTTTATTGATGATGAAGGCTTCAATAATATTTTGTTTACTCGAAATGGTATTTTTTATATGGATCCGAATGGCTATTTAGTCAATGGTGATGGTAAATATTTGGTTGGTGTAACGGCTGGTGACGACATTGTCATGGAAGCTACTGATGCTGGTATTGATCCCGATGCTGCACCAAATGTTTCCGGAGGTGCTGGAGAAAACCTATTTGATGATGATGGGGAATTAGACCCTGCTGCTGGAGATGTAGGACCAATTCGTATTCCAACAAATGCGAAAGAAATTAACATAGGATCAAATGGTGTCATTGAGTATGTAGATATGAATGGTGAACGAAAGTGGGCAGGACAGCTTATTATGGCTAAATTCCCGAATGCTGGTGGTCTTTCTAAGACTGGTGGGAATTACTACCAACAATCAGCGAGTTCTGGTGTTGCTTATGGGCAAGTTGCCACTGTAGCAGGGATGGGGCAAGTAGTTCCTGGGGCTGTAGAAATGTCAAATGTTGACTTGTCAGAAGAGTTTACAGAGATGATTGTGGCACAGCGTGGTTTCCAAGCCAATACACGTATCATCACAACTTCTGATGAAATTTTACAAGAGCTAGTAAACTTAAAACGTTAAGAATCATTAATTTTTAAATAATAATGGACGTTTCAACTAACATAATTTCATATGAGGGAGGGTCGGGCCGGCTCTCAAGCTAGACCCGGCCCTAATTCAATGATTGAACTAACACGTCTAAATGGCAAAGCATTTTCGTTAAATGCTTTATACATAGAAATAGTCGAATCTTTTCCAGATACGACAATTACACTAACAACTGGGACAAAAATAATTGTTTTAGAGAGTGAAGATGAGGTGCGACAAAAGGTAACAGCCTTTTATCGAAATATCCAAGTACTATCAAACCCGCATCTACGAGGTGAAGAAGATGAAGAATAATAAAATGTTAACGATGATTATTATTGTGCTAGTAGCAGTTATATTAATCGGAGTTGTTGTATTTGTCTTGTTAACACAGTTTAATAAACCGACAGGCGTTGTGGAGCCTTCGATTGATGAAATTGTAGAAGCGACGATCGAGGTTCCTGAAATCACGACCAATCTTGCAGATAATCGGGTTGTGCGCATGTCATTAAAAATTCAAACGACAAATAAAGATGCTGCTGATGAATTAACAAAACGCATTTTCCAAGTGCAAAACATTGCAATTCAAGAGCTTTCCGAAATGGAGAAAAAGGATCTTGAAGGCAAACAAGGGAAACAAATTTTCCAAAGTTCATTAAAAACGAGAATAAATGAATTGATGCAAGAGGGAGAAGTTCAGGAAGTATATTTTACCTCCTTCATCACTCAATAAAACAGAAACTGCTTGAAATGGAGGTGGGCAAATGGCAGGAGAGGTGTTATCTCAATCTGAGATAGATGCGCTGCTTTCCGCAATATCAACTGGGGAAATGTCAGCAGATGACATGAAAAAGGAAGATGAGATACGCAAAGTTAAAGTATATGACTTTAAACGAGCACTTCGCTTCTCAAAAGATCAAATCCGAAGTTTGACCCGAATACATGAAAATTTTGCACGACTATTAACAACCTTCTTCTCTGCACAGCTTAGAAGCTATGTGCAAATAACAGTTGCATCAGTAGACCAAATACCATTTGAGGAGTTTGTCCGTTCCATTCCAAATATGACACTCATAAATGTATTTGAAGTGCCGCCATTAGATGGTAACATATTGATGGAAATCAATCCGAACATTGCTTACTCGATGTTAGATCGTTTAATGGGGGGGAGTGGGGCAAGTCATAGTAATGTGGATAATTTAACTGAAATTGAAACAAAAATCATGACAAACCTTTTCGAACGCTCATTCGACAATTTACGTGAGGCATGGGAAAATGTAGCGGAAATTGATCCGATATTAGTGGAGCTTGAAGTAAATCCACAATTTTTACAAATGATATCACCAAATGAAACGGTTGTCGTTATTTCATTGAATACGATAATAGGAGAAACAAGTGGGATGATTAATATTTGTATTCCACATGTTGTATTGGAGCCAATTGTTCCTAATCTCTCTGTTCGCTATTGGATGCAAACCAATACAAAAGAAATGTCTCCAGAGCAAACAAAAATGCTTGAAAAGCGTGTAAAACAAGCACAATTACCTCTTTCCGTTGAATTAGGCGTGACTGATATCACCATTGAAGACTTTTTAACAATGCAAGTCGGGGATGTTATACAATTAGAGCAAAAAATTGATAGCCCACTTGTCCTCAAAGTTGGGACATTGCCAAAATTCACAGTTCAACCAGGAAAGCAAGGTAAAAAATTAGCAATCCAGATTATCGACCCTTTGAAAGGAGGAGACGAAGATGAGTGATGAAATGCTCTCCCAAGAAGAAATTGAAGCATTATTAAGGGGCGAGACGTTGGAAGATAAAAACAGCGACACTGGAGCTTCTGCAAATGATGAGATAAGGGTTGAGGATTACCTTGATTCATTTGCACAAGATGCACTAGGTGAGGTAGGGAACATTTCCTTTGGTAGCTCTGCCACAGCTCTTTCGGCGTTACTAGGTCAAAAAGTAGATATTACTACCCCAAGTATTTCCATGATTAATCGCAATAAATTAGAAGAGGAGTTTCCTCATCCATATGTAGCCGTGCAAGTAGAGTATACAATTGGTTTAACAGGTATGAATTTACTTGTTATCAAGCAATCAGATGCGGCTATTATTGCTGATTTAATGTTGGGGGGCGATGGATTAAATCCAAAGCCTGATTTAGGTGAAATTCAATTAAGTGCTGTTCAAGAGGCCATGAATCAAATGATGGGTTCAGCAGCCACATCAATGTCGACAGTATTTAATAAAAAAGTGGATATTTCTCCACCAACAATTGATTTGATGAATATTTCTAAAGATGAAGGTCGAGAAAATATTCCAGAAGACGATTTACTAGTAAAAGTATCCTTTAGATTAAGAATTGGCAATTTAATTGATTCAAATCTTATGCAATTATTGCCACTTAAATTTAGTCAAAACATTGTAAAATCATTGTTAGGAGAGACAGATGTACCAGAGGCTCCTGTAGCTGCAACAAGTGCACCTGAAATACCAGTTACGCCACCGCCTGTACAACAACAAGCACCTGAACCACCACCTGCGCCGCCAGTTAGTCAGCAGCAGGCAGCACCAATGCAACAACCGGTTTATCAGGAGCCACAGCAGTTTACGCAACCACAGCGACCAGCCCAGCCTGTGAATGTACAACAAGCACAGTTTGCTAGCTTTGATACGAATGTAATCTCGCAATCTGAAGCTAGAAATTTAAATATGCTACTTGATATTCCATTGCAAGTTACTGTAGAGTTAGGACGTACGAAACGTTCTGTAAAAGAGATTTTAGAACTATCAAGTGGCTCGATTATTGAACTAGATAAATTAGCGGGGGAACCTGTCGATATTTTAGTCAATAGTCGTTTAATTGCTAAAGGGGAAGTTGTTGTTATTGATGAAAACTTTGGTGTACGTATTACAGATGTTTTAAGTCAAGCAGAGCGTTTAAATAATTTAAGATAGTTTTAATTGGAGGAGTTAACCATGTCTAAAAGAATTTTGATTGTAGATGACGCTGCATTTATGCGCATGATGATCAAGGATATTTTATCAAAAAATGGATTCGAAGTTGTTGGAGAGGCAGCTGATGGTTTACAGGCTGTTGAAAAGTACAATGAATTAAAGCCAGATTTAGTAACAATGGATATTACAATGCCCGAGATGGATGGTATTGCTGCTCTTAAAGCTATTAAAGGGTCTGATCCAAGTGCTACGGTTATTATGTGTTCAGCAATGGGGCAACAGGCGATGGTAATTGATGCCATTCAAGCTGGGGCAAAAGATTTTATCGTCAAACCTTTCCAGGCAGATCGTGTAATTGAAGCGATTCAAAAAGCTTTAGGATGATTGCATGCAAATGTTAAAATCATTTCGTTTAACGATGATTTTTGCATTTCTTGTAGCTTTTCTGTTTTTGTACCCAACCACAACTTCTGTCTATGCAGCCCCTGATAAACATAGTGTCACAGATTGCATAAATAATCCAGAAGCTTGTAATGAAGATACTACTAATCCAGCTGCTACACAGGAATCAGATGTATCAGCAGCTGGAGATATATCTGCATGGGAATACATAAAAATGGTTTTAGCGCTTATTTTTGTTGTTATGCTATTTTATGGGTTGATGAAGTTTTTAAATAAACGAAATTTAAGCTTCCAACGTAATCAAATGGTACAAAATTTAGGCGGTTTATCGTTAGGGGCGCAAAAGTCAGTTCAGCTTTTACAGGTCGGTCAAACATTGTATTTAGTAGGTGTTGGTGAAGACGTTCAGCTATTGCGTGAAATTACTGATCCAGAAGAAATAGAAGCCCTTTTAGCGCTATATAACGAAAAGCAAGAACTTGCAGCAACATCACCTTATATTGCAGAATTATTAGCTAAGTTTACAAAGAAAAATAAAAAGAGCATACAAAATGAGCAACAACAGGATTCATTTGGTCAACTATTTGAAAAAAAGATATCTGAAATTAAACAGGAGCGCAGTGAAGAGATCGAGCGATGGAAGCAAAAGGAGAAGGATGATGATAAATGAATGATCTAATCAATATTTTTTCCAATAGCGATCCAACAAACGTCTCCACATCTGTTAAACTCTTACTACTCTTAACGGTGTTATCACTGGCACCCAGTATATTAATTTTAATGACATCCTTTGCACGAATTGTCATAGTGTTATCCTTTGTGCGTACAGCATTGGCCACACAGCAAATGCCGCCTAATCAGGTGATTATTGGCCTAGCATTATTTTTAACGTTCTTTATTATGGCACCGACCTTTCAAGAGGTTAATAAAGAGGCATTACAGCCGTTATTTGCAGAAGAAATTGGGCTGGAGGAAGCCTATGATCGTGCAAGTGTGCCATTTAAAGAATTTATGAGTAAACATACAAGACAAAAGGATCTTGAGTTATTTTTATCGTATAATCAAGCAGAAAGACCAGCATCTGTGGAAGAAATTCCCCTAACCATGCTTGTACCTGCATTTGCGCTAAGCGAAATTAAAACAGCATTTCAAATTGGTTTTATGATTTTTATACCATTTTTAGTGATCGATATGATTGTTGCGAGTACATTAATGTCGATGGGAATGATGATGCTACCGCCAGTTATGATTTCACTACCATTCAAGATTCTATTATTTGTACTTGTGGACGGATGGTATCTCGTAATGAAATCATTACTACAAAGTTTTTAGGGGATGATACAGTATGACAGGTGAATTGATTATTTCCGTTGCAGAGCGTGCCATTATGATTATCCTTCTAACAAGCGGCCCGCTACTATTAGTTGCTTTAATTACTGGTTTGGCGGTAAGTATCTTTCAAGCAACAACTTCGATTCAAGAGCAAACGTTAGCATTCGTCCCAAAAATTGTTGCTGTCTTAGTGGCTATTGTATTTTTTGGCCCATGGATGTTATCTCAAGTTACAAGTTATGCGAGAGATATTTTTGAGAACCTGACGCGTTATATAGGGTGAGTGTATGAATGAATTAATTCCGCATTTAACGGTTTTCTTATTAGTGCTTGTGCGTGTCTCCGCATTTTTTGTGACGGTTCCTTTTTTTTCGTATAGAACCATTCCAGCACAAGTTAAAATTACACTCGCACTCGTTTTAGCTTGGATGATGTACTATACGTTAGATGTTGAGCCATTTGTATTTAATGATGAGTACATATTACTAGTGATGAAAGAAGCGCTTGTGGGACTATTACTTGGTCTTGTTGGCTACATCATCATGTCCGCCATTCAGATTGCGGGAAGCTTTATCGACTTTCAAATGGGCTTTGCTATTGCCAATATTATTGATCCGCAAACAGGAGCTCAAAGCCCGTTAATTGGTCAATTTTTTAATATGCTAGCATTTCTTTTACTGTTAGCCATTGATGGGCATCATATGATTCTCAATGGCATTTATTATAGCTATCAACTTTTACCCATGGATCAATTTCCGCAATTTGCAAAGGAAAGCTATATACAGTTTATTATTACAACATTTACAGCTGTTTTCGCTATCGCTTTCCAAATGGCTGCTCCTGTTGTCGCAACCTTGTTTTTAGTTGATTTGGCTTTAGGAATTACTGCAAAAACAGTACCACAGTTAAATATTTTTGTGGTTGGTTTTCCGATTAAAATTGGTGTTAGTTTTTTAGTGATGTTTACAATGATAGCTGTTATGATACAAGTCATTCAAAAGCTAATTACTATTATGATTTATGGTATACGTGATTTAATGGCTGTTTTAGGTGGTGGATAGTATGAAGCTACTACTAAATTTAGATATCCAGTTTTTCGCAGGTGAAAAAACCGAAAAGGCAACGCCAAAAAAGCGTCAGGATGCTCGAAAAAAAGGGCAGGTTGTTAAAAGTCAGGATATTACGAGTGCCATTGTGATGCTGATGGTGTTTATCTTTTTATTTTTCTTTGCAGGCTCTTTGCGTGATGATCTATTAGCTTTTTTTAGGCAAACCTTTATTCATAACATACGCATTGAAACACTAACAATTGATAGTGTGATGCATTTATTTTCAGAAACATTGGTACAAATGGCTTTTATTGTTGTTCCAATCATGGCGATTGCTGTTGTTGGAGCACTTGCAGGTAACTTTATGCAATTTGGCTTTCTCTTTACACTGGAGCCAATGAAATTCGATTTAAAAAAAATGGACCCTATTAAAGGGCTAAAAAAAATTTTTTCGGTTAAGGCCATTGTTGAGCTGTTAAAATCAGTATTAAAAATTGGCTTTATTGGTGGTGTCACAACCATTATTGTTTGGACAAACTTGCCAGAGGTTTTAGCATTGTCCTTTAAAAGCCCGTGGATGACCTTAATTACGGTAGGTAAACTAGTTGGCATTATGGGGATAGCGGCCTCTTTAGTGTTACTGTGTGTCTCCATTTTAGACTGGATGTACCAAAAACATGAATATGAAAAAAATCTTAAAATGTCTAAGCAAGATATTAAAGATGAATATAAAAATAGTGAGGGCGACCCACTGATTAAATCGAAAATCAAGCAACGTCAACGTGAGATGGCAATGCGTCGAATGATGTCAGAGGTGCCAAATGCAGATGTTGTTATTACCAATCCTACTCACTATGCGATTGCTCTTAAATACGAGGAGGGCAGTATGGATGCTCCTCGTGTTGTTGCAAAGGGTACTGACTTTATCGCTCAAAAAATTAAACTGATTGCAAAAGAGCATGATGTTATTATGGTTGAAAATAGACCATTAGCACGTGCTATGTACGATCAGGTAGAAATCGGCGATCAGGTACCGGAAGAATTTTTCAAAGCAGTAGCAGAGGTACTCGCTTATGTTTATCGCATGAAGCGAAAAATTTAAAGCTTTTTAAGTAGGAGGGACACAAATGAAGGTTCGCGATATTGGGGTTTTAGGTGCGGTTATTTTAATCGTTGCGATGCTCATCATCCCTCTTCCTCCGTGGATGTTAAGTTTCTTAATTGTCATTAATATTACATTTGGCATAATTGTACTGCTAACAGCAATGAGTATGAAGGAGGCATTGGATTTTTCAATTTTCCCTTCAGTGATTTTACTGTTAACCTTGTTCCGATTAGGCTTAAGCGTTTCGACAACCCGTGCGATCTTAGCGAATGGGGATGCAGGGGCTGTAGTTGAAACCTTTGGTGACTTCGTAGTTGGAGGAAATATTCTTGTTGGTTTAGTTGTCTTCTTAATTCTTGTGCTCATTCAGTTTATTGTTATTACAAAGGGCTCGGAGCGTGTGGCTGAGGTAGCAGCTCGTTTCACGCTTGATGCGATGCCTGGTAAACAAATGAGTATTGATGCTGACTTAAATGCAGGAATTATTTCCGAAAAAGAGGCACGTGAACGACGTGAAAAAGTAGCAGGAGAAGCAGATTTCTATGGGGCGATGGATGGTGCTACAAAATTTGTAAAGGGAGATGCCATTGCCTCAATGGTAATGGTTATTATCAATTTACTATTTGGTATTATCATCGGTGTAGTGCAAATGGGTTTACCATTTGCCGAGGCAGCGACTCATTTTTCGAAGCTAACAGTAGGAGATGGTATTGTTTCTCAAATTCCTGCACTGCTGATTTCAACGGCAACAGGGATTGTCGTAACACGTGCTTCCTCTAAAGGAAGTCTTGGAGAGGATATCACAGGACAGCTATTTGCCCAAGCAAAATTGCTTTATGTAGCTGGTGGTACAATTACATTATTAGGGTTATTTACGCCAATTCCTAACTGGGTGACGCTCCCAATCGGTGGTTCATTGATAGCTGGTGCCTATATGATGGATCGTAAGAAGCCTGAGGATGAAGAGGAATTACTTGAGATTGAGGAAGAAGTGGCAACAGATGGTATGAAAAGCCCTGAGAACGTTGTGAATTTATTAAATGTGGACCCTATCGAATTTGAATTTGGCTATGGATTAATTCCTTTAGTAGATGCCGCACAAGGTGGAGATTTATTAGACCGTGTTATTATGATTCGTCGGCAGCTAGCATTAGAATTAGGGATAGTAATTCCAGTTGTCCGTATTCGTGATAATATTCAGCTTCAGCCAAATGAATACCGCATTAAAATTAAAGGAAATGAAATGGCACGAGGCGAACTATTACTGGATCATTATCTAGCAATGAGTCCAGGAGACGATGATTCGATTGAAGGCATTGATACAGTTGAGCCTTCATTTGGATTACCTGCTAAATGGATTACAGAGCAAGTAAAAGAAGAGGCAGAAATGTTTGGCTATACAGTTGTAGACCCACCAAGTGTAGTTTCTACACACTTAACAGAAGTGATTCGGGCAAATGCGCACGAATTGCTAGGGCGTCAAGAAACAAAGCAATTAATCGATCATTTACGCCAAACACATTCCATTTTAGTCGAAGAATTAACACCTACACCTTTATCTATAGGAGAAATCCAAAAGGTACTTGGCAAACTGCTACGAGAAAATGTTTCGGTACGTAACTTACCAATTATTTTTGAAACATTGGCAGACTATGCTAAGCTAACAAGTGATACAGATATTTTAACAGAATATGTGCGTCAGTCGCTGGCACGTCAAATAACAGCGCAGTATGTTGGTGATAGTCCAGCCCTAAAGGTTATTACAGTGTCAGGAAAAGTAGAAAAAATGATTGCGGATAGTATTCAACAAACAGATCATGGTAATTACTTAGCAATGGACCCTCAAGATTCACAAACAATATTAGAAACGATTGCTGGGGAAGTAGAACGCGTTTCCTTTATGGAACAATCTGCCATTATTTTATGCTCGCCAGCAGTGCGCATGTACTTACGACAGTTAACAGAACGTTATTTCCCGCAAATTCCAGTTCTCTCTTATAATGAATTGGATGCTTCGGTTGAAATTCAAAGTGTTGGGGTGGTGAATGTTCAATGAAAATGAAAAAATACTATGCATCTTCCATACCAGAAGCGATGAAGCAAGTGCGGGCAGAATTAGGTGAGGACGCTGTTATATTAAACTCAAAAGTAGTCATAACAAAGAAATTTTTCGGAATGATTAAAAAGAAAAGCTTTGAAGTAGTTGCAGGTGTCGATACAATAGAACCAAATCATCTGATGCCACCACCTGCAATATTACCTGCAACAACAAAAGACAATGCAAGGTTACAAGAGATTACCAATGCTATTCAAGCCAAAATTCATCAGGATCAACCACAGCCAAATACTATAAATGAGGACACTGGTATTTCTGAAGAATTGAGGAAGGAAATTGCAGATTTAAAATCTTTAATGCAATCGATGCATAAAAAGACTACCAAAGCTCAATATCCCGATGAACTCTTACCCTTCATTGAATACTTAAAACAGCAAGAGCTAAGTGAAGAGCTCATCACAACGATTGGTGATGAGCTTTTTATGTATTTCAAAGAAGCATCAGAAATAAATTTTTCACAATGCAAATTGATCACAAAAAATTTATTGCGTAAAAAGTTAGAGAACCTTCCAATTGGAGGGTTGTCCTATGAACGGAAATATATTAATGTTTTAGGTCCAACAGGCGTTGGCAAGACAACGACTATCGCCAAAATGGCAGCGAGAGCTGTATTAGAAAAAAAGAAAAAAATAGGCTTTATAACAACAGATACTTACCGAATTGCTGCCATTGAGCAACTAAAAACATATGCAGGACTGTTACAGGCCCCTGTTGAAATTGCTTATAATGCAACAGACTTTGAACAAGCCATTCAAAAGCTATCGTATTTAGATTTAGTGTTTATTGATACAGCAGGTCGAAATTATAAAGAAACAAAATATGTAGATGATCTCCAACGTCTTATTAAATTTGATGATCAAGCAGAATCCTTTTTAGTGCTTGCCATGACTACGAAAGAAAAGGATATGGCGAACATTGTAGATCAATTTAAGCAGTTACCAATTGAAAAATTCATTTTTACAAAAATTGATGAAACAAATTCTATTGGCACAATGATCAATTTAATGATTAAATATACTAAAGGACTTGCTTACTATACAAATGGTCAAGAAGTACCAGAGGATATTGAAGAAGCTGATTTAGAAGCAGTACTTAATTTGTTTTTTCAAGGTGAAGAAAAATGAGAGACCAAGCTGAAACATTACGCTTGAAAATGATGAGACGGCAAGGCGAATTAGGAAGAGCAATTGCAGTTGTAAGTGGTAAAGGTGGAGTTGGTAAGAGTAACTTCACGATGAATTTTGCTATAACCCTGGCTCAAAAAGGAAAAAAAGTTGCCATTGTAGATATGGATATTGGCATGGGCAATATCAATATTTTAATTGGAAAAAATGCTTCTTATAGTTTAAAAGATTACTTAGAAGGAAATAAGTTGCTAGATGAGGTAATATTTGAAGGGCCCAAAGAATTAAGGTATATTTCAGGTGGATCTGGCATGACGAGTGTCCTGGATTGGTCAGAAGTGATGTTTGAGCGACTTATCCATGCCTTTGAACAGCTTCAAAAGAACTATGATTATATTTTATTTGATATGGGAGCTGGTGCAACAAATTGGTCGTTAGATGTACTTACATCAATTGATGAAATTATCGTCATTTCAACTGCAGAGCCAACTTCTATAACAGATGCGTACTCCATGATGAAATATATTCATGTAAGAGATACAGAGAAGCAATTTTATATTCTCTGTAACCGTGTTTTTAGCAAAGAAGAAGGCATCGAAACAAATGAACGTTTAAAGCTTACGATGAAGCGTTTTTTGGATAAAGACGTTACCATTCTAGGCTCTTTACCTGAAGATCCGGTTGTGCGTAAGGCTGTACGTGAGCAAGTACCGTTTTCACTTGCTCATCCAGACGCACTAATTTCAAAAACATTACAGCTGATAGTCGTTCGTTTCATGGAATATCGTGCAGAAGAAATACATGCACATGACCAGACAACAAAGAAATTTTTAACAAAATTAAGAAGTATTTTTTCGAAAGGGCGTGATTAATTGGACTTTTTACATAAAAGCAAGCTATTAGTTGTGGATGATTCTGCTTTTATGAGAAAGCTAATTAGCGACTTTTTTGTAGGTAGCTCAAAGGTGGAAGTAGTTGGTACAGCTCGAAATGGAAAAGATGCAATTAAAAAAATTCAATCCTTGAAACCAACAGTAGTAACAATGGATATTGAGATGCCTGAAATGAACGGGCTAGACGCTTTGAAAGAAATTATGAAAAAATGCCCAGTTCCTGTAGTAATGCTCTCTAGCACCACACAACATGGAACAGAAAACGCCATAGTAGCAATTGAAAATGGAGCAGTCGATTTTGTCGCTAAGCCAAGCGGAACAATCTCTCTTGATTTACATAAAATTCAAAGTGAACTTGTGTATAAAGTAGAGCAAGCAGCGATGGTGCCAATTTCTAAATTGAAAAACCCTTCTAATAGTAAACACCAACAAGAAACAGTGACAAGAGCGAGTACCGTAATGAAAGAATCACAGCAGCATCAACGAATTCCAACTCCTGTGAATACAATAGCTGGTAAAGTAGAAGCAGCCAGGCCACAGGGAGAATGGAGTAAAGCAGGAAAGAAAATCGTGTTAATTGGCACATCGACAGGAGGACCTCGTGCACTTCAGGAGGTTATCACTAAAATTCCAAAGTCTATTCAAGCGCCCATTTTAATTGTTCAACATATGCCAGCAGGATTTACTAAATCACTTGCTACTCGTCTCGATCAGCTAAGTGAAATTGTTGTAAAAGAGGCTGAACAGGGCGATATTTTGCAAAATGGCATAGCCTATATTGCACCTGGTGGCTATCATTTAAAACTTAGAAAAGTAGGGACGACATTTTGCATTGTCCTTGATAATCAGGAAGCCCCTAGAGCTGGTCATCGGCCTTCTGTAGATGTTATGTTTGAAGATGTTAGTCAATATGGTGATTTTGATAAAATAGCGGTAATCATGACAGGGATGGGGCATGATGGCTCTAACGGACTAAAAGTGTTAAAAAATACTGGAAATGTCATAGCTATTGCAGAATCAGCAGGAACTTGCATTGTATATGGTATGCCAAAAGCAGCAGTAGAAACGCAGCTTGTTGATGAAGTTGCAGATGTAGATGATATTGCACAAACGATAATGAAATATTTGCCTTAAAAGGGGTGTCCTCTTATGGAAGTCAATCAATATTTAGAGATGTTTATTGAAGAAAGTAAAGAGCATTTACAAGCATGTAGTGAGCATTTATTAGAATTAGAAAAAAGTCCAGACGATTTGGCAATTGTAGGAGAAATCTTCCGTTCGGCACATACATTAAAAGGTATGTCCGCTACAATGGGCTTCGAAGATTTAGCAGATTTAACACATAAAATGGAAAATGTTTTAGATGCTATTCGTAATGAGAAAATTCATGTAACGCCTGAAATTTTAGATGTTGTCTTTGAATCTGTGGATCATTTAGAAGAAATGGTGATGGATATTGCAAGCGGTGGAGATGGCAAGCGAGACGTATCTTCAACGGTTGCTCAGCTTAAACGGATAGAACTAGGTGAAGAAGCCATAGCGGTGCCTGAAGTGGCGACAACAGAAGTTGTTGAGCCAGCAGCAGAAAGCACGTTGGAGTATGATAGCTTTGAACAAACCGTGATTAGCCAATCTTCTGAACAAGGGTTCCACGCATATGAGATTTCAGTAAAATTACGTGATGATTGTCTACTGAAGGCTGCACGAGTATTTATGGTATTTGAGATTTTAGAAAAAGATGGGGATGTTATTAAAGCAAGTCCATCTGTTGAAAAGCTTGAGGATGAACAATTTGACCAACAGTTTTATGTAGCATTTGTTACAAAAGAATCAGCTGAAGATATGCAGAAAAAGTTAATGAAAGTTTCTGAGGTTGACGAAGTAGCTGTAACATCGATTAATCAAAAGGCATTTAGTGAAAAAGAGTATGAACCACAGAAAGAAGTAGCCGTGACCGTAGAGGAGGTGGCTGCACCAGCTCCTGTTGTGCCAGCACAAGCTGAACCTGTAGCGAAACCTAAAAAAGCTACCAAGACTGATAAAAATCAACATGCGCCTGTTGGCAATAAAACGATTCGTGTCAATATTGAACGTCTCGATATTTTAATGAACTTATTTGAGGAATTAGTAATTGATCGTGGTCGATTACAATCTATCTCAACAGAAGTAAACCATGGTGAGCTTAATGAAACGGTAGAGCGTATGAGTCGTGTCATGGGTGATCTACAAACAATCATATTAACAATGCGAATGGTTCCTGTTGAAACAGTGTTTAATCGTTTCCCGAAAATGATTCGTCAGTTATCACGTGACTTGAATAAGAAAATTAATCTTGAAATTATTGGTGCTGAAACAGAGCTTGATCGTACAGTTATCGATGAGATTGGCGACCCACTTGTCCACTTAATCCGTAATTCTGTGGATCATGGTATTGAGAACCCAACTGCTCGTCGTGCAAAAGGTAAACCTGAAGAAGGAACAGTTGTGCTGCGTGCTTATCATAGTGGAAACTATGTCTTTATTGAAATTGAGGATGATGGTGCGGGTATTAACCGTGAAAAGGTATTAGCAAAAGCTATTGCTAAAGGCGTTGTCACACTAGAGCAATCCTATGCAATGTCTGATAGGCAAATTAATGAGCTAATTTTAGCTTCAGGCTTCTCGACAGCAGATGTTATTTCTGATGTATCAGGTCGAGGTGTAGGGTTAGACGTTGTAAAAACAACAATTGAATCACTTGGTGGTAATATTTCCATTGAATCTACCCAAGATGTAGGCTCAAAATTCTCTATTCAATTACCACTGACATTATCGATTATTTCAGTAATGCTTGTGGAGATTGAAAAGGAGATTTATGCAATTCCACTATCATCTATTATTGAAACATCTATTATCCGTTCATCTGAGATTATGAATGCACATAATCAAAAAGTAATCGACTTCCGTGGTAAGGTTGTGCCATTGGTATTCTTAGAGGAAATTTTTGAAGTGCCTCGCAAAGAGCAGCAAGATGAGGAATTCCATTCGGTAGTAATCGTTCGAAAAGGTGAAAAACTTGCTGGTTTAGTGGTAGATTCCTTCATTGGGCAACAAGAAATTGTCTTGAAATCACTAGGGAATTACTTAACAAATATCTTTGCTATTTCAGGTGCAACAATTTTAGGTAACGGAAAAGTAGCCTTAATTGTCGATTGCAACGCACTAATTAAATAAGGTGAATGAATAGAGAGGTGTAAAGTATGACAAATGCAGTGGAACAAGAAAGTATTAAAGTTATTGTTTTTCAATTAGCAGATAAAGAATATGCAATTCCTGTCTCTCATGTACAAGGAATCGAAAAATTAATGCATATTACACGTGTACCAAAAACAGTGAATTATGTGAAGGGTGTCATTAATCTACGCGGTGTCGTAACGCCAATTGTTGATTTACGTGAACGCTTTGAATTACCGATTTCTAAACATGAGGAAGCAACACGCATTATTATTATTTCATTAGAAGATATGGAAGTAGGCTTTGTTGTAGATTCTGCCAATGATGTAATTGATATTCCTGCAAATGCTATTGAACCACAGCCAGAGGTTGTTGGTTCATTGGAGGAGGAATTTATTTCAGGCGTGGCAAAAGTAGGGAAGCGGTTATTAATTTTATTGCATTTAGAGAAAGTATTAAATCCACTAAAGTAGGGATCGATAATGACATTTAATCAAAAAATTACATCACTACATTTAGATGTATTGAAGGAAATTGGAAATATCGGTGCTGCACATGCCGCGACAGCACTTTCCAATTTACTAGGGAAAAAAATTGATATGCGTGTCCCAAAGGTAGAGATGGTCTCTTTTCATGATATGATGGAGCTTGCTGGCGGATCGGAAAATGTTGTTGTTGGTATCTACCTTCGCATTGAAGGAGATGCAGAAGGGAGCATGTTTTTTATCCTACCTATTGAGCAAGCGAACCGTTTTATTCGTCGCCTGCTTTATGATGAAACATTTGATTTTAAAAAACGACCTGTTTCTGAGCTAGGCCTGTCGGCTATGCAGGAGATGGGGAATATTTTATCAGGCTCCTATTTATCTGCCTTATCTGATTTTACTAATTTAAAAATTTACCCGACTGTGCCCGGGTTAAGTGTTGATATGTTTGGTGCGATTATTAGTATCGGCTTAATCGAATTATCACATGTGAGTGATAATGTTATTGTCATAAATACATCCATTTTTGAAGAAGGTGTTGAGGACCACGAAACAGTAAGAGGTCATTTCTTCTTGCTACCAGATCCAGATTCTTTTGATGCTATTTTTAAAGCATTAGGAGTTTCATAATGATGCTAAATAGTAGTGGGCAAGTGATTAAAGTGGGAATTGCACAAATGGATGTAGTAAAGCTGCCAAACACAATTCGAACGTCAGGTCTTGGCTCCTGTGTTGGCGTTATTTTATATGATGAGTCAAAGAAAATTGCTGGTTTGATCCATGTAATGTTACCAGATTCTAGTTTAGGAAGAACGGAGTCACTGAATGTAGCAAAATTTGCCGATACAAGTATCGTAGCAATGATAGACCTATTAAAATTAGAAGGTGTTCAAAAATTTAAATTAAAGGCAAAAATTGCGGGGGGCGCGCAGATGTTCCAGTTTACTTCAGATAAGGATACAATGCGTATTGGCCCTCGCAATGTGGAAGCTGTCAAGAATGAGTTGAAACGACATGGTATTCCTTTAGTGGCTGAGGATACTGGTGGAAATAGTGGCCGAACGATTGAATTTAATCCTGAAACATCCATCTTACACATTCGAACGGTTAACCAAGGAGTGAGCGAAATCTAATGTTTGGTTCTATATTCTATAACCTTTGGGGAGCGCTAATTGCCTTTTCTGTTTATTTTTTCAGTACCTTTCAAAAACCAGATGCACCTCTTCGTATTATTATCAGCTCCTTTGTTGCAGCCATCATTGCGTTTATCGTTATGTATATCGTACGTTTTTTAATAGCCTATATCCTGTATACACCTGAGGATAATGAGGAAATAATTGAGGGTGAGCAAGATGAAGAAAAAGAACGTCTTGAAGAGCAAAATCAAGAAGCACCAGTAGCTCAGTCTACGGTGGAATTTCAAGATGAGAATTCAGAAGAAATTGCACAAGTCGTACGCACAATGATGAATCGAGAAGAAGAGGAACAGGTAAATGTGTAAAATAGAGAGTCGCCTAGAGCGGCTCTTTTTTAGTGATTTGGAAATAAATCAGAATCCCCATATAGTTGATGCTAAAACAAATGAATTTTTAGCGTATGCTTTTGTCATGTTGCTTTTATCGCAAAAGCTATGCGTCAACTGAGCCACCTTCATGCTAGCTAACTGACAATGGCTTATAAAAATTTTACCGCTATTTGTACCATAGACATGTCTGATAATAGACAAATAAAACAGAGGAATATCAGAGAGACGAGGAGAAACAAATGAAATTACAATGGATTCTTGTTATAATATAGGAAAGGTAACAATATCTTGTGATTTTTTACCAATTCTAATAGTAATAACTAAAATGATCTTAATGAGATCTTTGTTAAACATAGAGACTCAGCATTTAGTAGCAGAAATCAACTTTTTGTTTGACGAGGACGCTTTCATACATATAAAAAAATAACAACCAATAAATTCTTATGAACGAGAAGTGTTATAAACGTGAGTAGTTCGTAGTAAATAGGCATGTAAAGGCGTTTATGAGAGAGGTGGATTTCATGACACAACCAATTTCAAATGATGAGCAAAAACTATGGAATCGCTGGATTAATAAGCGTGATCCAGATGCAGGTGATTTACTAATAAAAAAATATATTTCTTTAGTATCTTATCATGTCCAACGCATCGCTGCAGGTTTACCAAAGAGCGTATCACGTGATGATTTAACAAGCCTAGGAATGGTAGGCTTATTTGATGCGTTAAATAAGTTTGATATTAACAGAGATTTAAAATTTGATACATATGCTTCATTCAGGGTAAGGGGAGCCATTATAGATGGCTTACGCAAAGAAGATTGGTTACCGCGTTCAGCGCGTGAAAGGGCGAAAAAATTAGATGCTCAGATTGAACAGCTTGAGCAAAAATATATGCGTCATGTAACGCCTGAGGAACTTGCGGAGCATATGAAACTACCTGTTGAAGATGTTTATCAAACAGTACAGGAGCATTTTTTTTCAAATGTGTTGTCGATTAACGAACAGCAAGACCAAGAAGAAACGGATGGTAAATCATTTGTCATTCGAGATGATACAATGCAAACACCTGAGCAAGTGATGATCAAATCAGAGCTATTGGATGATTTAGCCGAAAATATTCAAAAGCTTAATGACAAAGAACAGCTTGTCCTTAGTTTATTTTACACAGAAGAATTGACGTTGACTGAAATTGGTGAAATGCTGGAATTATCAACATCGCGTATTTCCCAAATCCATTCAAAAGCGTTATTAAAGCTACGAAAGCTATTATCTACCGAAATGATTAATGCGTAAATATTCTTAAGGGAGAGATTCCAATGAGTTTAAAAGGTGTTGAATTGCAAATAGCTATTCCTAAAACATTTGAAGCTGGTAAAATGGCGGATCAGGCACAGCAACAAGCATTGGCTCAGCAAGCACATGCAAATGAAGCGCACAAAAAAGAAGTGGAACGCAAACAAAAAATCGTTAATACATCAGAGGGTATGGATGAAATTAGTGAGGAAGAAGAAGCTGGTGGCGAATATATAAACGGAAATTATAAAAAAAAGAACAAGAAAAAGCATAAAAAACAGGCGAAACATCCATTTAAAGGGAATTTTGTGGATTTTAGTGGATAGGAGTTTACGTTAACAATGACAACCATACTAATAGCGGTACTATTCTTTTTACAGCTACTATCGTTTTATTTCCTGATTATTTTAAACACAAAGCTAGCGAAATTTAAGGAGTTAGAGAAAAAGCAAGAGCGCTTAATGCGCGAAATGGATGATACGATTAGTATGTATTTAACGGAAATGAAAGATGAGAATGACCGCTTTATTCAAGAGCTACAAAATGTTTCACAGCCAGCACTAGCATCAACGAGCATTCAGCACACAGCACCAGTAATGGAACAAAAGCATTCTTCTTTGTCAACAGTACAACAGAAAAAAGAGGATAGCTCTACAACACTAGAAGCGGATACTCGGGTTTATGTACCTAAAAATATAGTAGCCAATGCCTATTCGCGTCAGCAGCAGGCTAGCGCTAATAATAGTCCTGTAGTTCCAACGACGACAGCCAATCACGAGCAAAAGAAAGAACAGACATTAACATTGGAGCAACAAGTGCTAGAATTGATGAAACAAGGAAAAACATCAGAAGAAATAGCAAAACAACTGC
The DNA here is from genome assembly GCF_038051955.1 of Lysinibacillus sp. FSL H8-0500. Classification (NCBI taxonomy): domain Bacteria; kingdom Bacillati; phylum Bacillota; class Bacilli; order Caryophanales; family Bacillaceae; genus Lysinibacillus; species Lysinibacillus sp. FSL H8-0500. The sequence goes on from NZ_CP150292.1 coordinate 1,265,321, forward strand.
AAAAGGGCAAAACAGAAATTGAGCTTTTACTGAAATTTCAGCACTAAATTGTTGCGAATAGCTTTAAGCTATGATATAGTTGCAAATGGTGTTATTACTACACACGCATTTTGATGTAGTAAGTGGTGCTCTTATGTTAAGGGTAGCTTGTTGCAAATGATAGATGCGGAGGATCAAAACCAAACATATTAGGAGGAAATTCAAATGTCAGTAATTTCTATGAAACAATTACTTGAAGCTGGTGTACATTTCGGTCACCAAACTCGTCGTTGGAACCCAAAAATGAAGAAATATATCTTTGTTGAGCGTAACGGCATCTATATCATCGACTTACAAAAAACTGTTAAAAAATTAGAGGAAGCTTATGACTTCATGCGTCAAGTTGGTCAAGATGGTGGTAAAGTTCTTTTCGTTGGTACGAAAAAACAAGCACAAGAAGCGATCAAAGATGAAGCTGAACGTTCAGGCAACTACTATATCAACCAACGTTGGTTAGGTGGTACTCTTACAAACTTCGGTACAATTCAAAAACGTGTTGCACGTCTGAAACAAATCGAAAAAATGGAAGAAGAAGGAACTTTCGAAGTTCTACCTAAAAAAGAAGTAATCCAACTAAAAAAAGAACACGAACGTCTAACTAAATTCTTAGGCGGTATCCGTGATATGCATGAGCTTCCAGACGTAATGTTCGTGGTTGACCCACGTAAAGAACGCATTGCAGTTGCTGAAGCTCGTAAATTAAACATCCCTCTAGTAGGTATTGTTGATACAAACTGTGATCCAGATGAAATCGACTACGTAATCCCTGCTAACGATGATGCTATTCGTGCTGTTAAACTTTTAACTGCTAAAATGGCTGACGCTTTAATCGAGTCAAAACAAGGTGAAGAGGAAGCTCCAGCTGCTGAAGCTGTTGCTGCTGAGTAATTCACGTTTACAAAAAGGTGATAAGTGGCTCAAACCTCTTATCACCTTTTTTAGAACCTAGCAATAAATTTTGTTCAACCAATTTGAGGAGGAAACACTAAATGGCAAACATTACTGCACAATTAGTAAAAGAATTACGCGAAAAAACTGGCGCTGGTATGATGGATTGTAAAAAAGCGTTAGTACAAACTGAAGGTAACCTAGAAGCTGCAATCGACTTCCTACGTGAAAAAGGTCTTTCTTCAGCTGCTAAAAAGGCTGACCGTGTTGCTGCAGAAGGGACAACTTATATTTTAGAACAAGGTAATGAAGCAATTATCTTAGAAGTAAACGCTGAAACTGACTTCGTTGCAAAAAACGATAAATTCCAAGTACTAGTTGCTTCTTTAGCAGAGCAATTACTTACTGCTAAACCAGCATCAGTGGAAGATGCATTAGAGCTTGCAAATGCAGAAGGTGTAAAAATTGCTGACCAAATTTCAACGGCTGTTGCAACAATTGGTGAAAAAATTACACTTCGTCGTTTCGAAATTAAAACAAAAACGGATGCAGATGCATTCGGTTCTTATTTACACATGGGCGGCCGTATCGGTGTATTAGTAACTTTAGAAGGTTCTACTGATGCAGCAGCTGCTAAAGATGTTGCAATGCACATTGCAGCTATTAACCCAACTTACGTTTCTCGCGATGAAGTTTCTGCTGAAGAGGTTGAACGTGAGCGTAAAGTATTGACAGAGCAAGCGCTTAACGAAGGTAAACCAGAAAACATCGTTGCGAAAATGGTTGAAGGTCGTCTTGGTAAATATTTCGAAGATGTTTGCTTACTTGATCAAACTTTTGTTAAAAATTCAGATCAAAAAGTACGTGATTTTGTAGCTTCAACTGGTGGTTCTGTAAACAGCTTTGTACGTTACGCTGTTGGTGAAGGTATCGAAAAACGTGAAGATAACTTTGCAGAGGAAGTAATGAGCCAAGTTAAAGGTAACTAATTTAGCTTGCATTTGATCCTAATCAAATAATCACTAGATTTTCTAGGCGAAAAATGGGGAACACAACATAGCGTGTTCCCTATTTTTCCGAAATAAAAGAAAAAATAAGATAATTTTCTATTCTGCCTTATTCACAGCTAGCAATTATTGTACTATATACTATAATGGTAAAGGGAATAGAGTAGTTTTAAATAAAGTCTTACGGAGGTTTACAATGAGTGTGCCGCAATATAAACGAGTTGTTATTAAATTAAGTGGTGAAGCGTTAGCAGGAGAAGCGGGCTTCGGTTTATCACCCAAAATAATCAAGGCTGTTGCAGAAGAAGTAAAAGAAGTAGTAGATCTTGATGTAGAAGTTGCTGTTGTTGTAGGTGGCGGTAATATTTGGCGTGGGAAAATTGGTAGCGAAATGGGTATGGATCGCGCAGCAGCTGACTATATGGGTATGCTTGCTACAGTGATGAATTCCCTTGCTTTACAAGATGCCCTTGAAAAGCTAGGCATTGAAACACGCGTTCAATCTTCTATTGTGATGACACAAGTGGCAGAGCCATACATTCGTCGCAAGGCAGTCCGTCATTTAGAAAAAAAACGTGTTGTGATCTTTGCAGCAGGAACAGGTAACCCATTCTTCTCAACAGATACAACTGCCGCATTACGCGCAGCAGAAATTGACGCAGATGCGATTTTAATGGCGAAAAATAATGTTGATGGCGTTTATTCAGCAGATCCAAAATTGGATGCGACAGCTATTAAATATGATACACTCACATACTTAGATGTTATCCAACAAGGCTTACAAGTAATGGATTCGACAGCTTCTACGTTATGTATGGATAATGATATTCCGCTAATTGTTTTCTCAATTACGGAACCAGGTAATATTAAACGTGCTGTACAAGGCGAAAAAATCGGAACGGTTGTTAGGAGGAATGCATAATGGCTAAACAAGTATTAGAACAAGCAAAAGAAAAAATGAATAAAACAATTGCAGCTTTTACACGTGAATTATCATCAATTCGTGCAGGTCGTGCCAACGCATCGTTACTAGATCGTATTACAGTTGATTATTATGGCGCGCCAACACCCATTAATCAGCTTGCGGGGGTTTCTGTGCCAGAAGCTCGCTTATTAGTAATTACACCTTATGATAAAACGATTCTAGGAGATATCGAAAAGGCAATTATGAAATCAGATATTGGTATCACACCAACAAATGATGGCTCTGTTATTCGTTTAACAATCCCTGCTCTAACAGAAGAGCGCCGTAAGGATTTAGTGAAGCAAGTGAAAAAAGAAGCAGAAGACGCAAAAATTGCTGTTCGTAATGTTCGTCGTGATGCCAATGATGATCTAAAAAAACTTGAAAAAGCTGGCGAAATCACAGAAGATGATCTACGCGGCTATGGTGAAGATATTCAAAAATTAACAGATGACTTCATTGTAAAAGTAGATCAAGTAATGAAAGATAAAGAAAAAGAAATTTTAGAGGTGTAAACAGACGTTTTACATGTCTATGATGGAACTTTTTGATGAGATAAAGGCGTCCTATACTTAACAGGACGTCTTTTCTCTTTACGATCTAGTAAGCTAAGAATAGGGAAAAGGGTAATATTCAGTCATACTCTTTATGAAGAGAGTGGATGGACATAATACATCATCTCCATTAAAGATGCTGGTAGGTTTTCATTTCTAAAAGTCTATATGAAAAATTCATTGTGTGTATAGTTCTAAAATAAGCTAGTTTATACATAGTCAATTTAGAGGGAAAAAAAAGACAAAGAGCACTTTTGTTTGTTATGATAGATTAGTATACGTCCGATTAGTTGTAGTGGGGGAGTTAGCATGTTTAAAAAGCTATTAGGTAAACAAATAAATATGGATACACTATCATTGGAGGAGCGTGTGGCTCTTACTAAAAGCGAGCCGATTCCTGCCCATGTAGCGATTATTATGGACGGAAATGGACGTTGGGCAAAGAAAAGAGCTATGCCACGTGTTGCTGGTCATCATGAAGGAATGAAGACCGTACGTAAGGTCACAAGATTTGCATCAGACTTAGGTATTAAAGTATTAACAGTGTATGCCTTTTCTACAGAGAACTGGAAGCGACCAAAACCTGAGGTCGATTTTTTGATGCGCCTGCCTGTTGAATTTTTAGGTTCTTTTTTACCTGAAATGATGGAGCGTAATGTACGTGTTGAAATGATTGGGGACCCATCTTTATTACCTGCCCATACGCAAAAAGCGTTGTTTGAGGCAATGGAAGAAACGAAGCATAATACAGGGCTTGTTTTAAATTTTGCATTGAATTATGGCAGTCGTTCTGAAATGGTCAATGCCATGAAGATAATGCTTCAAAAAGTACAGGACGGTCAATTAACAATGCAGGACATAACAGAAGATTGCTTAACATCTCATTTAATGACGGCCCATTTACCTGAGCCAGATCTTTTAATTCGCACAAGTGGTGAAGTGCGATTAAGTAACTTTATGCTATGGCAGCTCGCCTATACAGAATTTTGGTTTACAGATACATTGTGGCCAGATTTTAGTGAGGAAACCTTACTGGAAGCGGTGGAAAACTATCAGAAACGTAATCGCCGTTACGGTGGGTTGAAGGGAGAAGAAACAACTTGAAACAACGAATTATCACGGCAATCATCGCAGCAGCACTTTTTATTCCGTTCGTAATTTATGGAAAAGTACCATTTACCATACTTGTGCTTGCAATGGCTATTGTCGGTTTTTATGAAATACTCAAAATGAAAGGCATTTCGATTTTTTCTGTGCCCGGCTTCTTAGGGCTGATCACCTTAACTTTGCTTGTTATACCACAGAGCTGGAATGAGAAGATGGTAGCGCCCATAGGCTATTCCTCTAATTTAATGATCGTCTATGGTCTTGTGATGTTATTACTTATTTATGTGGTCCTTGTCAAAAATAAAATAACTTTTGATGAGGTTGCCTTTATTTTATTAGGCGCATTTTATGTAGGATTAGGATTCCATTATTTAATTGAAACAAGAAATGTGGGATTAGAATATGTTGTTTATTGTTTATTAGTCGTTTGGACAACCGATTCAGGCGCATACTTTGTAGGAAGAAAAATAGGGAAGCATAAGCTATGGCCAGAAATTTCACCAAAGAAAACGATTGAAGGCTTTGTAGGTGGAATTGTCATTGCTGTTATTTTTGCCATTGTGATGCAGCTTATTTATCCGTTTGCAAATGGTATGATCTCACTTATTTTTGTTACAATTTTTGCTTCAATTATTGGTCAAATGGGGGATTTGGTCGAATCCGCTATTAAACGTCATTTTGATGTAAAAGATTCAGGTAATATTTTACCAGGGCATGGTGGTATTTTAGATCGTTTTGATAGTTTATTATTCGTTGTGCCTCTCTTGCATTTTTTACATCTCTTTGGTAATTAACGCATAAACTAAAAGATATCTTGCTACATCATTGCTTAGATAGAAAAAAGGGGATAATATGTTGTGAAAAAAATTAGTTTATTGGGCGCAACAGGTTCAATCGGTTGGCAAACCTACGATATTTTAAAAGAGCAACGTGAGGCTTTTCAATTAGTCGCTTTTTCTTCAGGAAAAAATATTGAGAAAACGCGAGAAATGATTGACACATTGCAGCCTGAGCTTGTATCAGTGCAACTAGAAGAAGATGCACGAATGCTTGCGAAAGATTATCCAGCCATCCAATTTACATTTGGTGCAAAAGGGCTTGTTGAGGTAGCTACACATCCTGATTCAACGGTGCTTGTTAATGCTGTGCTTGGCAGTGTTGGACTTGAATCAACATTAGCAGCAATTCGTATGGGAAAAACAATTGCGATTGCCAATAAAGAAACACTGGTAACGGCTGGACATTTAGTGATGGCAGAGGCAAAAAAATACAATACAACGATTTTGCCTGTTGATAGTGAGCACTCTGCTATATTCCAATCCATGAATGGTGAAAACCCTAAAAATATTGAGCGTCTCATTATTACTGCTTCAGGTGGTAGCTTCCGTGATCAAACACGTGAACAATTAAAACATGTAACGGTAGCAGATGCACTGAATCATCCAAATTGGTCGATGGGCGCAAAGATTACGATTGATTCAGCTACCATGATGAATAAAGGGCTAGAAGTCATTGAAGCACATGTATTATTTGGTATGCCATATGATAAAATAGATGTACTTTTGCATCGAGAAAGTATTATTCACTCTTTAGTTGAGTATCATGATACTAGTGTGATTGCACAGCTAGGCACACCCGATATGCGTGTACCAATCCAATATGCTTTAAGCTATCCAGACCGTATACCATTACAAAATGGTCAGCGACTAAATTTAGCACAAATCGGCCAGCTTCATTTTACAGAAATGGACTTTGAGCGTTACCCAGCATTGCGCTTAGCGTATGAGGCAGGACGCACAGGTGGCACGATTTTAACAGCCATGAATGCAGCCAATGAAGCGGCAGTTGCAGCCTTTTTACAAGGGAAAATCACCTTCCTTGAAATTGATGAAACAATTGAACGTGTCATGCAAGCACATCAAAACATTGCAGTGCCAGATTTACAAACGATATTACATGTAGACAGTGAAACAAGAAAAATAGTGTTAGACATGGTAAAATAACGAAAGCAAGACATCGTTAACTAAACGCTTTTAAAGGTGGGGTATTATGCAAACAGCCATTGCATTTATATTAATATTTGGTATGCTTGTCTTCTTTCATGAACTGGGGCACTTTTTATTTGCCAAACGTGCAGGTATTTTAGTGCGTGAATTTGCCATTGGAATGGGTCCTAAAATTTATGGGAAAACACATGGGGAAACTATGTATACCATTCGTTTATTGCCTATCGGTGGGTATGTGCGTATGGCAGGCGAGGACATGGATGGCACAGAGTTACAGCCAGGCTATCGAATAGGGTTAATTGTCAATGAAGATAATATTGTTCAAAAAATTATTTTCAATCAAAATAATAAGCAATTACCAGATTTATTATTTTTAGAAGTTGAACGTGCTGATTTAGAGAAGGATTTGTTTGTAGAGGGCTATGATGAAGAAGAGCGCTTAGTACGTTATCAAGTAGCAAGAGATTGTGTGCTTGTGGAAAATGGTCGCGAGCTTGTTATTGCACCACAGGATCGTCAATTCAATGCGAAAACAGTTGGACAACGTGCTATGACGATTTTTGCAGGACCATTGTTTAACTTTATTCTTGCGTTTGTCATTTATTTAGTAATTGGTTTAATCCATGGTGTCCCAACTTATGAGCCTATTATTACAGAAGTTGTAGAAAATGATCCCGCTGCACAGGCTGGGATGCTTGCAGGGGATAAAGTGACTGCAATTGATGGACAAGCCGTTGAAAAATGGCAGGATCTAGCCGCTATCGTGCAAGATCATCCAAACGAAAATATTAGCGTCACTGTTGAACGAGATGGCCAATCGGTTAATCTGGATATGACTGTCAAGGAAATTCAACAGGATGGTGAAAAATATGGTCAAATTGGTGTACGCTATGAGAGCCCAAGAGAATTTAATCCATTAAAGGCTGTTGTCTACGGAGCACAAGAAACCTATAATATGACGGTAAAAATATTTGAGCTTCTAGGTATGCTGATTACAGGTAAGTTTACAATAGATGCATTGTCGGGTCCTGTTGGTATTTATAAAGCAACAGAGCAAGTAGCCCAGTATGGCATTATGAACTTAATGAATTGGGCGGCAATGCTAAGTATTAACCTAGGGATTATGAACCTCCTTCCATTACCAGCACTTGATGGTGGTCGCCTATTATTCTTTGGCTTTGAAGCTTTACGTGGCAAACCAATCGACCGTCAAAAAGAAGGGCTTGTGCATTTTGTTGGCATCGTGCTACTAATGATTCTAATGGTTGTTGTAACATGGAATGATATACAGCGATTTTTCTTTTAATAACTAGATATTTTTGGAATACAATGAAGTTATATTTTCTAGCTTTGAGTGCATTTTCGATGAAACATTGCGCTCAAAGCTAAATTTGTTTATGCTATTGAGAGTATAACTTATTTATTTAAAAAAGGTGGAACACTGAATGAAGCAAAGTAAAACATTTATCCCAACATTACGTGAAGTACCTGCCGATGCTGAGGTAAAATCACATAAGCAATTACTACGTGCAGGATTTATTCGTCAAAACACAAGTGGGGTATACTCTTATTTACCACTTGCCAAACGTGTATTAACAAAGATTGAAACCATTATTCGTGAGGAAATGGAAGCGATTAATTCGATTGAGCTATTAATGCCATCCTTACAATCTGCTGAGCTTTGGCAGGAATCAGGGCGCTGGGAAAAATACGGTCCAGAATTAATGCGCTTGAAAGACCGTCATGAACGTGATTTTGCCTTAGGCCCAACACATGAAGAAGTGATTACAACATTAGTACGCGATGAAATTAAATCCTATAAAAAATTACCGCTCACATTGTATCAAATTCAAACGAAGTTCCGCGATGAAAAGCGACCTCGCTTTGGTCTATTACGAGGCAGAGAATTTATTATGAAGGATGCTTATTCCTTCCATGCTTCACGAGAAAGCCTAGATGAAACATATGAGGATATGTATCGTGCGTATTCAAATATTTTCACACGCCTTGGCTTAAACTATCGTGCTGTTATAGCAGATGCAGGATCTATTGGCGGAAAGGGTACACATGAATTTATGGTGCTTTCAGAGATCGGGGAAGATACAATTGCTTACTCTGATACTTCAGATTATGCAGCAAATATCGAAATGGCTGAAGTAATCGTCGACTATCAACTATCCGATGCCGCTTTAAAAGAAGTTGAAAAAGTAGCAACACCAGAGCAAAAAACAATTGAAGCTGTCTCAGCATTTTTAAATGTAGAGCCTGCTGCTGTCATCAAATCTCTAGTTTTTGATGTAGATGGAGAGCTTGTGGTTGTCCTTGCACGTGGAGATCATGAAATTAATGATATCAAATTGAAAAATGCACTTGATGCAGGTTCTGTGGAGCTTGCTAGTGAAGCAGCAATTCGTGATTTATTAGGCTGTGGTGTTGGTTCGATTGGTCCAGTAAAATTACCAGTAGACGTAAAAGTGGTAGCAGACCATGCTGTTAAAGCGATCCGTAATGGTGTTGCTGGTGCAAATGAAGACGGATTCCATCTAGTTAATGTTAACCCAGAGCGTGATTTTGCTGTGAATGATTATTTAGATATTCGCTTTATTCGAGAGGGAGATCCTTCTCCAGATGGACAAGGTTTGATTAAGTTCGCTGAGGGTATTGAGGTTGGTCATATTTTCAAATTGGGGACAACTTACTCTGAAAAAATGAATGGTACTTTCTTAGATGAGCAAGGGAAAGCTCAACCGTTTATTATGGGTTGCTATGGTATTGGTGTTTCTCGTATTTTAGCTGCCGTGGCAGAGCAATTCCAGGATGATAATGGATTTACTTGGCCAATACAATTAGCGCCATATGATATTCACGTTGTGCCCGTGAATACAAAGGATGAAGCGCAAGTTGCGTTAGCGGATGAGCTGTATGGTTTATTAAAATCATACCGTTATGATGTTTTATTGGATGATCGTGCTGAACGTGCAGGTGTTAAATTTGCAGATGCTGATTTAATTGGCTTACCTGTTCGTGTGACAGTTGGTAAAAAAGCAACAGAAGGCATTGTGGAAGTGAAATTCCGACAAACAAGTGAAACGTTTGAATGGAAAAAAGAAGAAGTTATTGATCGCTTAAATGAATTTTTCCGTAAAAACTAATAAGTAAGCTTCCAGAAAGAGCAATGTTTCTAATAGAGGCTTTTCTTAAATTTTGATAAGATAGTGGTAAAGAATTCGCGATACTTCTGTGGAGCCGTGAGTCAAGCAAGAAACAACAGGTTGTTTCTGTTAAGCTTGAAGAGCGCCCACAGTGAGGAAGCGAATTTTTTTCTTGAATGCTTGTCATAGCTTTAAGATGAATAAAGAACAGAGAACTTAGCATAATAACCCTTTTCTGAAAGTAGGTGTTGATCGATTGGAACAGCAACAAGAGGCAAGATCGAGATTTCGAATGCTCTTGCAGCAACTAGAATTAACAGATGATGTCTATATGTCATTTTTTGAAGCAGGTGAATTATCACGTTTAACCGTCCGTAAAAAGGATCGGCTTTGGCATTTCACCATTATATTGCAGGATATACTGCCATTTTCGTTATACCAGCTTTTCCGTACACGTTTAACAGAGAAATTTTCAGCGATTGCTCAAATTTATACAACGTTTGAAACAATCGAGAAAAATGTAACAGAGGAACTTGTTCAAGCTTACTGGTTAAATGTTGTTGAGCAAATTGATGAGATGGCACCAACGCTGAAAAGCTGCCTTATCTCCCAAGTTCCTATGTGGAATGGCCAAAAAATCACCTTATCCTGTATGCAGGAAATGGAATATATGATGCTAAAAACAAAATATACTGACAAGCTGGCAGAAAGCTATTGTCAATTTGGCTTTCCTCATATGGCATTTGATTTTGTCCTCCAAGAGCAATCAGAAGAAATGCTTGCGGCACAGGAAGCATTTGTTGAACAGAAGCGTATGGAGGAAGTAGCTCTCGCACAGCAAGCAATGGAGGATTATCAAAAACGTGAGAAAGAGAAAAAAGACAATCCAGCAGCGGCTAGCCTAGGTGATCGACCATTCCAGCTTGGTATGCATATTAAAGACGATGAAATCATGGAGATTAAACGTATTGTCGAGGAAGAGCGCCGTGTTATTATTGAAGGATTTGTTTTCGATACGGAAATTAAAGAACTAAAAAGTGGTCGCTCCTTATTGCAAATTAAAATTACCGACTACACAGATTCAATCATTGTCAAAATGTTCTCACGTGACAATGATGATGCAGAATTAATGCAGCATCTGAAAAAAGGCATGTGGGTAAAGGTTCGAGGCTCTGTCCAAACAGATACATTTATCCGTGATTTAATTGTGATGGCAAATGATATTAATGAAATTAAAAAGGAAACACGACAGGATTTAGCGCCAGAGGGTGAGAAGCGGGTAGAATTGCATTTGCATACACCAATGAGTCAAATGGATGCTGTAACACCTGTTGACAGGCTCGTTGCTCAGGCTGCAAAGTGGGGCCATCCAGCAGTTGCCATTACCGACCATGCTGTTGTGCAGGCATTCCCTGAAGCGTACGCAGCGGGGAAAAAACACGGCATCAAGATTATTTATGGGATGGAAGCTAATTTAGTGGATGATGGTGTTCCAATTGCATATGCTCCAGAGCATCGTTTATTAGCGGATACAACCTATGTTGTCTTTGACGTAGAAACAACAGGGTTATCAACAGCCTACGATACCATTATTGAACTTGCCGCTGTCAAAATTAAAGATGGACATGTCATCGATAAATATGAAAGCTTTGCCAATCCACATCATCCACTGTCAGCAACAACTATTGAGCTAACAGGTATTACGGATGATATGGTACGAAATGCACCAGAGGTTGAGCAGGTCATTAAAGAGTTCCATGCATTTATTGGGGATGGTATTGTTGTTGCCCATAATGCATCATTTGATATAGGTTTCTTATATACAGGCTATAAAAAATATGGGCTTGAAGGAACCAGACATCCAGTTATTGATACTCTGGAGCTTGCCAGATTGCTTTATCCAACAATGAAAAACCATCGTTTAAATACATTATGTAAGAAATTTAATATTGAATTAACACAGCATCACCGAGCTATTTATGATACAGAGGCAACAGGCTATCTACTTTTACAACTGTTAAAAGATGCAGAGCAACTCGCCATTAAATACCACGATGATTTTAATAAGCACATTGGTGGTGGCGATGCCTACAAAAAAAGCAGACCTATGCATTGCACAATTTTAGCCATAAATAATGCAGGCTTGAAAAATTTATTTAAAATTGTTTCACATGCTCATACGAAAACATTTTATCGTGTTCCTCGGGTAACCAGAGCTGTGCTAGAGCAATATCGGGAAGGGCTATTGGTCGGCTCAGGCTGTAGCAATGGCGAATTATTTGAAACAATGATGAATAAATCTCCTGAGGAAGCGGAGCAAGTTGCCCGATTTTACGATTATATTGAGGTGCAGCCAAAAGCGGTCTATGCTCCATTAATTGAGCGCAATGTCGTACGTGATGAATGGACATTAGAGGATATTATTCGAAAGCTTGTCAAGCTAGGAAAAAAAATCGATAAACCTGTGGTGGCTACTGGCAATGTCCATTATTTAGATCCGACAGATGCTATGTTTAGACAAATACTTATCGGCTCTCAAGGTGGCGCAAATATTTTAAATCGATCAAAGCTACCAGAGGTTCATTTTAGAACAACGGATGAAATGCTTAAGGAGTTTGATTTTCTAGGTCCTGATCTTGCCAAAGAAGTGGTTGTAACTAATGCACAAAAAATTGCTGACAGCATTGGTGATGTAAAGCCGATTAAAGATGATTTGTATACACCAAAAATCGAAGGCTCAGATGATGAGGTAACAAACTTAACCTATGAAATGGCACATCGCATTTATGGCGAGGAATTGCCTGAAATCGTCAAAGCCCGCATTGAAAAAGAGTTAAAGTCGATTTTAGGGCATGGCTTTGGGGTAATTTACTTGATTTCCGCCAAGCTGGTGAAAAAATCATTAGCGGACGGTTATTTAGTCGGTTCGCGTGGCTCTGTTGGTTCCTCATTAGTCGCAACCTTTATGGAAATTACCGAGGTAAATCCATTACCACCTCACTATATTTGCCCAAGCTGTAAGCACTCTGAATTTTTTGATGATGGCTCAGTTAGCTCAGGTTTTGACTTGCCAAATAAAGATTGCACGGAATGTGGAACGCCCTATAAAAAGGATGGACAAGATATACCATTTGAAACCTTCCTTGGCTTTAAAGGGGACAAGGTACCTGATATTGATTTAAGTGCGACACGTTGCTAGTTGAAAAGACTAGCCACCATTATTGGTAGAACTGCTATTTCGAAGTGTGGAATGAAGGAGTAACGTCCCGAAACACACTCGCTGAAGCTACGACATGCAAGTGGATGACTGCAAAACTGAAACTTGTATGAAGCTCGTTAAAGTAGACTGAAGTTCACCCAAACAGTACGGCTGTGGAAAAGGAGTAACCCTGTGAATGATAGGTCTGGCGTCTATAAACTTTCTATGGTTAGAATCAGTAGAATCACTGGGACGAACCCTCGATTGACTTTTCGTGAATGTCACGTAGTAGAAATGCTGCGGGGTCCAAATTAGGGCTTCTAGGTGTGGATGAGTAAGCGTTTGATTATGAAAATCCATCTTGTGTTACAGGCACATGCAAGCCTAGCGGAATTTAGGGGGAACCTAAGGGAAGATGTACAGATAGAAATAGTGGAACGTGTGAAGCTCCTAACGTAAGAGACAGTTGCATGTCGATGACGACGGTGTACGGAAATGCTGAATAAGTTATAACGTACTTTGAAGGAGTGGCAGTAGTGCCGTAGTACCGTTGAAGAAATGCCTGTGATGACTGAATAACCAATAGGTCGGAGGACAAAACATTTCAGAGGGAAGGGCACGAGTCGTTAGTGTTGAAATTAAACCTACACAAGTCAGATTCTAGTATGACTAAAGAGAACGAAAGCTCAAAGGGAGTGATTAGTTGGCTGACTTAATGATTCAAAAGTTAAGAAACAATGAGTATTTTGGATTGCAAACAACCTTTGATGATCTTTATAACGAAAGTAAAAGTGGTCGTTATTATACAGACCTTTATGATGTGATTATTTCCGAAGAAAATATCATGCTCGCCTTTCGTAACCTTAAAAGTAATACAGGTAGTAAAACGAAAGGTACTAATGGACACACAATTAAACATTTAAACAAAATGAATGCTGATAAACTAATCAAGCTTGTTCGAAGAAGACTGGAAAATTATTCACCACATGCAGTAAGAAGGTTATTCATACCAAAACCGAATGGAAAGATGCGACCTCTTGGTATCCCAACTATTGAGGATAGATTAATACAGCAAATGTTTTTGCAAGTATTAGAACCGATTACAGAGGCGAAATTTCATCCGCAAAGTTATGGGTTTAGACCGAAACGAAGCACACATGATGCACTCGCAAGATGCTATCATATGGTGAATCATAGTCATCAACACTTTGTCGTTGATATCGATATTAAAGGTTTCTTTGATAATGTAAATCATAAAAAGCTAATGAGACAATTATGGACGATTGGTATTAGGGATAAAAAGGTATTAGTAATCATCAAAAAGATGCTGAAAGCTGAAATTACAGGTGAAGGAGTACCAACGAAAGGAACGCCCCAAGGAGGAATTTTATCTCCGCTACTTGCCAATGTAGTATTAAACGAGTTGGATTGGTGGATTTCAAATCAATGGGAAACGAAACCGACACGAGTACCTTATAAGCTAAAACGCAATAAAACGGACGCACTTAAAAAGACAAGGTTAAAACCAATGTATCTAGTTCGATACGCAGATGATTTTAAAATATTCACGAACTCATATGAAAATGCTCGAAAGATTAAAGTAGCTGTTAAAAAATGGTTAAAAGAACGATTAGGGCTAGAAATTAGTGAAGAAAAAAGTAAAATCACGAATTTGCGTAAGAATGGTACAGACTTTTTAGGAGTTCGCTTTAGAGCGGTACAAAAAGGCAATGCGAAAACAGGATACATCGTCAATTCTAAGATGGACCCAAGAGCAAAAGAAAAGGTACAAGGCGTTATAAGGCATCAGTTAGTAAAACTAAGAAAAAGTCCTACTCCACAAAAAGTGATGAATTTTAATGCGAATATTTTAGGGCTGCAAAACTATTATAAGATTGCAACTCGGATCGCTCAGGATTTTAATGAGATAAGGCACAACATTCATCCAAATATTAAATCACTCCTGATAAGAAATATCTTTGTGAAAACAAAAGAAACAAACGGAGTGATTGATAAATTTTACGGAGATTACAATTATCCACGTTTCAAAAGCAATGGATTGCTGGTATATCCTATTGAAGCTGTTCGACATGATATACGAGGACAGCGAAAGCCTGAATTCACAATTTACAATGAAGCTGATAGGAAAGTAATTCATAGAGATTTAAAACAAGTGTCCATTCGAGAGATCGAAATGTTTCGTAAAGGAATATATAAATCAAAAAGTGTTCTGTATGAGAATAACCGATTGAGCAAATATGTAGCACAAAAAGGCTGCTGTGGAATTACGGGTGAGAGATTAACACCTCATCAGGCACTGTGTCATCATATAAAACCAACAGCACAAGGTGGTACAGATGAATACGATAATTTGATTATTATCAATAGAAAGTATCATATGCTCATTCACAATTCAGACCCTTTAAGGAATAAAGAGTATCAAAAGTTATTAAGTAAATTCGAAGCAAAAGCAGTTAACAAATTAAACGGACTAAGAACGGAAGTAGGAAATCCAAAGCTTAGTCTATAACATTCAACAAAACTAACGATGGAACGCCGTGTGAGTGTGAAAGCCTCATGCACGGTGTGGGACGGGGGAAAAGCTGGTGATAATTTCAAAGGCTTACCTATCGTCATATTTTTCTGGTGAGTATCAACCACAGGCTCATAACTATACAAAGGTGCTTTTTGGAGAGGAGTATGTGTATCGTGCTGGCACAATCGGTACTGTTGCAGAGAAAACAGCATATGGTTATGTAAAGGGCTATGCAGGTGATCATAATCTACATTTTCGTGGTGCAGAGGTAGATCGATTAGTGCAAGGCTGCACGGGAGTAAAACGAACAACAGGGCAACATCCAGGAGGCATTATTGTTGTGCCTGATTATATGGATATTTATGATTTCTCTCCAGTGCAGTACCCTGCGGATGCACAGGATGCTGAATGGCGGACAACTCATTTCGACTTCCATTCCATTCACGATAATATTTTAAAGCTTGATATACTAGGACACGATGATCCGACCGTGATCAGGATGTTACAAGATTTATCAGGTATTGATCCAAAAACCATCCCAACAGATGATCCTGTGGTCATGAAAATTTTTAGCTCCCCTGAATCTTTAGGGGTTACAGAAAAGCAAATTGGCTGTAAAACAGGTACATTAGGTATCCCGGAATTTGGTACACGTTTTGTACGTCAAATGCTTGAGGATACAAAGCCGTCCACATTCTCAGAGCTTGTGCAAATTTCAGGATTATCACACGGTACAGATGTATGGCTTGGTAATGCGCAGGAGCTTATTCATAGTGGTACATGTGTACTAAAAGAAGTAATTGGCTGTCGTGACGATATTATGGTATATCTAATATACCAAGGGCTAGAACCGTCACTAGCATTTAAAATAATGGAATCTGTACGAAAAGGGAAAGGCTTAACTGAGGAATTTGAAGTGGAGATGCTCGCTAAAAATGTCCCAGGTTGGTATATCGAATCCTGTAAAAAGATAAAATATATGTTCCCTAAGGCTCACGCAGCTGCCTATGTATTAATGGCGGTACGGATTGCTTGGTTTAAGGTGCATTTTCCAATTCTTTATTACGCAGCTTATTTTACAGTACGTGCAGATGACTTTGATTTAATTGCAATGGTTCAAGGCTCACAGATGCTTCGTGCGCGTATTGATGAAATCAATATGAAGGGCTTGGATGCATCGACAAAAGAGAAAAACTTATTAACTGTGCTGGAGCTTGCACTAGAAATGTGTGAACGTGGGATGAGCTTCCAAAAAGTTGATTTATATCGTTCGCAAGCAAGTGAGTTTGTCATTGATGGCAATTCTTTGATTCCACCTTTTGATGCCATCCCAGGGCTTGGGACAAACGTTGCGAAAATGATTGTAGCTGCTCGTGCAGATGGGGAATTTTTATCGAAGGAAGATTTACAGCAACGAGGCCGTGTCTCGAAAACATTGATTGAATATATGGATCAACTCGGCTGTTTAGAAGGTATGCCTGATGCCAATCAGCTATCCCTGTTCTAAGGGGAATAGACTTGCTAACGTTCGTTGCTTCTAAAAAATTATTGCCTTACTAATGAAGGAGTTTGCATTGTGTAATGAATTGTGCTATCCTAATGGTAATAATTTGTTGATATTTTTCCAGCAAAAGAGTGGGACCTTCCCGCTCTTTTCTGTTGTTATACCGTAGCAAAGCAAATTTTGACTAACAGCAGGTAAGACCGTAAAATTTCACCAAAGCAACTGGTGGAATTTCTGTTTTATCTTGATTCAGCAAATTCTTTTTGTATCGAAAGCGAAGCGTCAGCAGCACATCTTTTTTGCGCGAAAGCGAAGCGTCAGCAGCACATCTTTTTTGCGCGAAAGCGAAGCGTCAGCGGCACATACAGAAGCCCTCTTCCCTCTATAGGAGGAAGGAGAGGAATGCCTATTTTACCTCTGTTCAGTAGGTGTCCAAACGCCCACTGAATCAAGATAAAAGCCCCGGCGGATGTCATAGATTTTGAAGAGGAGCTTTTTCGAGCGAGCTCGAAAAAAT
Source organism: Lysinibacillus sp. FSL H8-0500 (assembly GCF_038051955.1). Lineage (NCBI taxonomy): Bacteria > Bacillati > Bacillota > Bacilli > Caryophanales > Bacillaceae > Lysinibacillus > Lysinibacillus sp. FSL H8-0500. The sequence goes on from NZ_CP150292.1 coordinate 1,282,794, forward strand.
CCAGACACAATTACGCTGGGGCGTAATTAATTATGGTTCATTAGAATTTGATAGATACAGGAGGAAATAATGAGCAAAGTACCAGCTTTAATTGAAGAGCTCGCTAAACCAATTGTGGATGAGTTAAACCTTGAACTAGTCGATATTGAGTTCATAAAAGAAGGACGTAACTGGTTCTTACGTGTCTATATTGATACGCCTGAAGGTGGCATTGATATTGATCAATGTGCTCAAGTCAGTGAGCGACTCAGTTTACTATTGGATGAAAAAGACCCCATTACACAAAACTATTATTTAGAAGTTTCTTCACCTGGAGCAGAGCGTCCACTAAAAAAAGATGCTGATTTTGAAAAAGCAATTGGCAAATTTATTTATGTAAAAACCTATGAGCCCATTAAGGACATGAAGGAATTCCTAGGCTACTTAACATCATATGATGAGCATACATTGGTGATGGAAGTGCGCATTAAAACACGTAAAATAACCGTAACAATTGAACAAGAAAAAATCGCATTGGCACGATTAGCCATTGATTTTTCAGCATAATGCATATTTAGGAGTGAAAACAAAATGAGTAGTGATTTGTTAGATGCGCTAAATGCGCTAGAAGAGCAAAAGGGAATTTCGAGAGATGTATTAATTGAAGCTATTGAAGCAGCATTAGTTACAGCTTACAAACGCAACTTTAACCAAGCACAAAATGTTCGAGTTGACTTAAACTTAGATAAAGGCTCTATTCGTGTATTTTCACGCAAGGATGTTGTAGAAGAGGTAGAGGATGAGCGTTTGCAAATTTCTTTAGAAGATGCAAAGATTATCAATCCTGCTTATCAATTAGAAGATATCGTGGAGCAAGAAGTAACACCACGCAACTTTGGACGTATTGCGGCACAAACGGCAAAACAAGTGGTAACACAGCGTGTACGCGAGGCGGAGCGAGGCTTAATCTATGAACAATATGTAGATCGTGAAGATGATATCGTAACAGGTGTTGTAGAACGTCTAGATGCTCGCAATATTTATGTTGGCTTAGGTAAAGTAGAGGCAGCATTGCCGATCAATGAACAAATCCAAGGTGAATCTTATCAGCCGCATGATCGTATTAAAGTATATATTACGAAAGTTGAGCGTACGACACGTGGACCACAAGTGATTGTATCTCGTACACATCCAGGTTTATTACGTCGCTTATTTGAAATGGAAGTACCTGAAATTTATGAGGGAATTGTCGAGATTAAGTCAATTGCTCGTGAAGCAGGTGATCGCTCTAAAATTTCAGTTTACGCACATAATGAAGAAGTTGATCCAGTTGGTTCATGTGTAGGTGCAAAGGGTGCACGTGTACAAACAATTGTTAATGAGTTAAATGGTGAAAAAATTGATATTGTAGAATGGTCTGAGGACCCAGTTGTCTTTGTCGCAAATGCACTAAGCCCATCGAAAGTATTAGATGTGCAAGTAGATGAGGAAGAAAAATCGACAACCGTTGTTGTACCAGATTATCAATTATCACTAGCAATTGGTAAGCGTGGACAAAATGCACGTCTCGCTGCAAAGCTGACTGGCTGGAAAATTGATATTAAGAGTGAAACAGATGCTCGTGAATTAGGTATTTATCCTTCTGCTACAAGTACGTTCATACCTGCTGAGGATGAAGATAGTGATTTTGATGAAGTAGCAGTTGACTTATATCGAGATGATGAAGAATAAATAAAAAAGCCCGTGTGACAAGTTAACTGGCAGTATTCAGTGGGCCCCCTACGCCGACTGAATACTGTCAGAGCGTCAAGTAGAGCACGACTTGTCCACCTCTTACGACAAGCTTCAGAGAGGAATGGTGATTCTTATGGTTGTAAATAGAAAAGTACCGCTACGGAAATGTGTAGCAACTGGAGAAATGCTACCAAAGAAAGAGATGATACGTGTTGTTCGCTCAAAAGAGGGCGAAGTAAGTGTAGATGTCTCAGGAAAAAAGCCCGGGCGTGGTGCCTATGTCTCTAAATCAGAGGAAGCGGTTAACATTGCGCGTAAAAAAAATGTATTAGGCCATCAGCTTGATGTGAAAATTCCTGAAGAAATCTATGAGGAACTTATTTTGCTGATTCGTAGGGAGTCAATTTTATGAAGAATCAAGCAATATTTAATTTGCTTGGGATTGCGGCAAGAGCCCGTAAAGTGATTTCAGGAGAAGAGTTAGTTGTCAAGGAAGTCCGCAATGGCAATGCAAAGCTAGTGCTGCTTGCAAACGATGCTTCTAAAAACTCTAGTAAGAAAATTCAAGATAAGTGCACGTACTACAACGTTGAGTATCATGTAATTGGCGATCGATATGATCTAGGACATGCTACAGGTAAGGAGGCCCGAGTGGCTTTAGCGATTACCGATAAAGGTTTTGCAAGTAAATTGTCTAGTCTACTCAACGAAAACTAATCGGGGGTGAGCAGATGACCAAAATCAGAGTTCATGAATATGCGAAACAAGTGAATAAAACGAGTAAAGAGGTTATTGAAGCACTAACTAAACTAAATGTGAGTGTAACAAACCATATGTCCATGTTAGAAAAGGACGCTGTGGCAAAGTTAGACAAATCATTTAAAGCAACACCTGTGAAAAATGTAGCAAAACAGCAAACGCAAAATATCTCACAAAAACCTCAAGCAAATGGTCAGGCAAAAACGCAACATTCAGCGAAAAAACAAGAAGGGCAAAGACAGCAATCTGCTACGTCTAAGCCGAAAGCAAATAATCAGCAACATTCAAATTCGTCTAACGAAAAATCTAAGAATACAAAAGGTAATCAAAATAGAAATATGACACAAAATAACAATAATAATAATCGCAGAGGCGGCGGCTACAACCAACGTCCAAAACCAGGAATTCACGGAGGCAAACGTCGCCATCCAAAAACACATCAACCATCTATACCAGTAAAACAAAAGGAACTTCCAGAAAAAATTACGTTTGTGGAATCTTTATCAGTAGCAGAGCTAGCAAAAAAATTACACCGTGAACCATCTGAAATTATTAAAAAATTATTTATGCTTGGCGTAATGGCAACTATTAACCAAGAATTAGATAAGGATGCAATTGAATTAATTTGCGCAGACTATGGTGTAGAAGTGGAAGAAGAAATTCGTGTGGATATTACGGATTTAGAAACACACTTCGAGCAGACAGAAGAAGTAAACGAGGCAGTTTTATCAGAACGTCCGCCAGTTGTCACAATTATGGGACACGTTGACCATGGTAAAACAACATTATTAGACTCTATTCGTCATACAAAAGTAACAGCAGGCGAAGCTGGAGGTATTACGCAACATATTGGTGCTTACCAAGTAACAGAAGGTGATAAAAAAATCACATTCCTTGATACACCAGGACACGCTGCGTTTACAACGATGCGTGCACGCGGTGCAAAAGTAACCGATTTAACAATTTTAGTAGTAGCTGCTGATGATGGGGTTATGCCACAAACAGTAGAAGCTATTAATCATGCCAAAGCAGCTGAAGTACCAATTATTGTGGCTGTGAATAAAATGGATAAACCATCAGCAAACCCAGACCGTGTGATGCAAGAATTAACAGAACATGGCCTAGTGCCTGAGGCTTGGGGCGGCGACACAATTTTTGTACCAATTTCTGCTTTAAAAGGTGAGGGCATTGATACACTATTAGAAATGATTCTACTTGTTGCGGAAGTTGGCGAGCTTAAAGCGAATCCAGATCGTTTAGCAATCGGTACAGTGATTGAGGCTCAACTTGATAAAGGGCGTGGCTCAGTGGCTACCTTATTAGTGCAAGATGGTACGTTAAAAGTAGGAGATCCAATCGTTGTTGGTCATGCACATGGTCGTGTGCGTGCAATGGTCAATGATAAAGGACGCCGTGTCAAAGAAGCTGGACCATCAACACCAGTGGAAATTACAGGCTTAAATGATGTACCACAAGCAGGTGACCGTTTCGTTGTCTTTGAAGATGAAAAAACAGCACGTCAAGTTGGGGAAACGCGCGCAATGACAGTCATTCAAGCCCAACGTTCAGAGAAACAACGCGTAACGCTTGATAATTTATTCGAACAAATGAGCCAAGGTGAAATGAAAGAGCTTAACTTAATTGTAAAAGCAGACGTTCAGGGTACTGTAGAAGCAATGGCTGCTTCATTAATGAAAATCGATGTGGAAGGCGTTAATGTGAAAATTATTCACACAGGTGCTGGGGCAATTACAGAATCTGATATTTCACTTGCTGCCGCTTCTAATGCGATTGTTATTGGCTTCAACGTACGTCCAGATATAAACGCCAAACGTGCAGCAGAAGAGGAAGGCGTGGATATTCGTTTACACCGCATTATTTATAAAGTAATCGAAGAAATTGAACAAGCGATGAAAGGTATGCTTGATCCTGAATTTGAAGAAAAAATCATCGGTCAAGCAGAAGTTCGCCAAACAATTAAAGTATCAAAAGTTGGGACGATTGCGGGTTCATATGTTATAGAAGGAAAAGTAACACGTGATTCTGGCGTACGTGTAATTCGTGATAATGTTGTTATTTTTGAAGGCGAGTTAGATACACTGAAACGCTTTAAAGATGAAGTAAAAGAGGTAGCAAAAGGATACGAATGTGGTATTACGATTACAAACTTCAATGATATTAAAGAGGGCGACATTATTGAAGCCTATATTATGGAAGAGATTAAACGCGTATAATGATTGTTTACGCAGAGGTTGAATTCATGATTCAAACTGCCCATTCGTTAAAGGAAAAACGAGCTGTCTTACAGCGTATGATTACACGCACAAAGCAAAAGTTTAATATATCCATTGCGGAAATTGACCATCAAAATGTATGGCAGCGCACAAAATTAGCCCTTGTAGCTGTTTCCTCATCAAAGGAGGCAGCCGAACGGGAAATTAATCATGCGCTTCATTATTTACAGTCTAATCCATCTTGGGAACAGCTAAATGTGTGGCGAGACTATTTATAAGTAATAGTAGATAGTTGTGGTAGCGATAGAGGAATGAGTATACAACTATCCGTACATCGAAATAGAGGTGACAAATTATGTCTCTACGTTCAAATCGTGTTGCTGAGCAAATGAAAAAGGAGCTTGGTGATATTCTTGGCCGTAAAATCAAAGACCCGCGTGTTGGCTTTGTGACTGTTACAGGCGTTGAGGTAACAGGTGATTTACAGCAAGCGACAATTTATATTACATCTTTAGGCAATGAACGTGAACGAGAGGAAACGCTAAAAGCTTTAGTGAAAGCTTCTGGCTTTATTCGCTCAGAAATCGGCTCACGCATTCGTTTACGACGCACACCAGAACTAATCTTTGAATTTGATTCATCGATTGAATATGGCAACCGTATTGATTCATTGTTAAGAGGTTTACACAAAGAATAAGCTAATAAAAAGTCTGCCACATGCATCGTCATGCAGGCAGGCTTTTTCTTGTAGAGCAAGCAAGTGGGAGGAGCTATATGAACGGTATTTTACCGCTTTGGAAAGAACGGGGTATGACAAGCCATGATTGTGTCTTTAAGCTACGAAAAATTTTGCGAACGAAAAAAGTTGGACACACAGGGACATTAGATCCAGGCGTTGAGGGTGTTTTACCAATTTGTATTGGACAAGCAACCCGCATAGCAGAATATTTAACAGATGCAGGTAAGACCTATGAGGCGATCATTTCAATTGGGCGTACTACAACAACGGAGGATGCAGAAGGCGAAACCGTGGAGCAAAATCATACAATAAAAAAGTTTTCTCGTGAGCAGTTGTTAGAGGTGTTAGCTTCATTAACAGGGGTTATTGAACAAACTCCTCCTATGTTTTCAGCAGTAAAGGTCAATGGTAAACGTCTTTATGAATACGCCCGCAAAGGGGAAACAATTGAAAGGCCCACTCGTCAGGTCACTATTTATGCTTTAGAGCTTTTAGATAATTTAGAACGATACGAGGGACAAGAGATTACATTTCCTGTCCGCATCGCCTGTAGTAAAGGGACGTATATTCGCACATTAGCTGTACAAATTGGTGAGGCTCTCGGTTATCCAGCACATATGAAAGAGCTTGTACGCACTGCCTCGGGTACCTTTACACAGGATAATTGCTTTACATTAGCACAGGTTGCAGAGCTGATGGCGGCAGAGCAGATAGCAACCTGTATCTTACCTGTCGAGTATGCATTAACAGACTATCCATATATAGAGATAACTGCTGCTCTTGAAAAAGAAATTTTCAATGGACAAGTGCTGCCAGCAGATGCATTATTAAAGAGACATGATAAAATTGTGTTTGGAATCAATGGCAAAGCAGTGGCAGTTTATCAAGCTCATCCTACAAAGGAAGGGCTGATGAAGCCACATAAAATGTTTCCGATGATAGAGTAGGAGGATTTTTCAATGGAGGTCATTCATTTAAAATACCCACATCAATTACAGCAACGGGAAAGCATGCAGCCGTATTCATTAGCGCTAGGCTTTTTCGATGGTGTACATAGAGGCCATCAAGCAGTAATTAAGGCAGCGAAGGAAGAGGGAGACAAGCGGCACATTCAAACTGCAGTGATGACATTTGATCCACATCCTTCACTAGTCCTTGGTGGACGCAATGAAAAAGTTTTTTATATTACACTTTTACAGCAGAAATTACAGCTTTTCAAAGAGCTAGGGGTGGATGCTGTATTTGTTGTTCATTTTACATCTGATTTTGCTAAGCTTTCACCAGCCGCATTTATTGATACATTTATTCGTGCATTAAATATTCAACATGTGACAGCTGGGTTTGATTTTTCATTTGGTGCATTTGGTAAAGGTACAATGGAAGAGATGCGTGTATTGAGTAATGGCGATTATGGTGTGACAGTTGTTGAGAAACAAAACGATAACGTTGAGAAAATTAGCTCTACCCGTATTCGTAAGCTTTTACAAGAAGGTGAGATGGAAGCTGCAAAAGCATTATTAGGAAGACCCTTTGAGATCAGTGGTATTGTTGTCCATGGTGATAAACGTGGTCGTACAATAGGCTTCCCCACAGCAAATATTCAAGCATTAGAGGGAACGTATATTCCAGCAAGCGGTGTCTATGCGGTGCGTTTGCTTGTTCAAAATACCTGGTATGATGCTGTTTGTAATGTAGGCTATAAACCGACTTTTAAAGATCCGAACGATAAACAGTTATCCATTGAAGTTCATATTTTAAACTTCAATAAAAATATCTATGGGGAAGAAGTGCATGTCACTTGGTATAAACGTATTCGAAGTGAGCGGAAATTTGAGGGTATTGAGGCACTAAAGACCCAAATTGAAAAGGATAAACAAGAAACGATTCACTACTTCAATGAACTTTAGTGAGGGCAATGTTTTCACTTGCTTGAGCAATTATTTTATGGTAATATTCATAAGTGCATAACTGCTTAACCTTAGCTCGGTAGATCGATGACTCCAACGTTTACTGTGCTAATGGGGATACATTATTATTTAGGAGGTCCATATAAATGGCTATTACAAAAGAACGTAAAAACGAAATTATCGCTGAGTACCGTACTCATGAAAGTGACACTGGTTCACCAGAAGTACAAGTTGCAGTATTAACAGCAGAAATTAATGCGTTAAACACACACTTACGTACACACAAAAAAGATTTCCACTCTGAGCGTGGTCTTCTTAAAATGGTAGGTCGCCGTCGTCACTTATTAAAATATCTTCGTGAAACTGACGTACAACGTTATCGTGAACTAATCAACCGTTTAGGCTTACGTCGCTAATTAATAGCAAGTTTTAGACTGTAGACATATTAAGACTGTCTACAGTCTTTTTTATCATATAATTTTGTTCATTAGAAAAGTCATAACTTTTTATAGAGCAATAGACGATAACCAAGAAGGATTTATACCGAATGCAAGATTGTTAGATTCTAGGCATCTATTATCGTTCATTCAAACATCGTGGAGACTGTGAACAAATAAAAGATGATTTAATACTATTGTTTTACAAAGAAGGGTGAGTTGAGTGTTTAATAAACTATTACGAGAAAATTCGATTGTTGCTGGTATCCTAACCGTTATTCGCATTTACTTAGGATGGCATTGGCTGACAGCAGGCTGGGGAAAAGTAGTAAATGACTTTGATGCCACTGGCTTTTTAGCAAATGCAGTAGCAAATCCAGTGACAAGTGGTAGTGACGGAGAAATAATGTATCCATTATATGTGAAATTTGTGGAAGCATTTGCTTTACCAAATGCCCCGCTTATTAATATCCTGATTCCTTGGGGAGAAGTTTTAGTAGGGCTTGGACTATTTCTTGGCTGTTTAACAACCTATGCAGCATTTTTCGGCATGGTAATGAATTTTGCTTTTTTATTAGCAGGTACGATATCCAGTAATCCTTGGGATATTTTACTATCCATCTTTATTGCTGTTGCAGGTTATAATGCGGGTAAATTTGGACTAGATCGCTTTGTGATACCATTGTTTAGAGAAGAATTAAAAATAACGAATACAAGTGGTAATTCAACAAACACTATATCTAAAAATACATAGTAGACTGATCTTCTAGTCACAATCTTTCAATAAAACGAGGCTGATCATAAATTTTCTGATTCATAGAGAGCGAATTTCCTCCAATAAATAGCTAACAATCTTATATAGCATAAGGAGTTTGCTGATCGTTTCCTTTCGTGTAAACATTCTTTAGTCGATTAGGATACTATACATGTTATAATAAATCTATTGGATAAATCTGCCCCTGAAAAACATTGTGCTAAGGAGCAGTTATGACTAATCAAGAAGAACGCTATGAAAGAAAAATCTACAGTATACAAGGATAAAAATGCTTTTTCAATAAAATATCGAAATAAATCTTAAATAAATTGGCAATAACTGAATTTACATGTATGATGATTTTAGGAAATATTTTTAGCATAGAACAAGCATTTTTGGTACACTTACTATTAGTACATACAGACGAAGTAAGTGTTTTATAATAGAGAGGGGTTCATTAAATGAACGAAAAGAAAGTCTATTCCTATGAATGGGCTGGCCGTCCACTTGTAATTGAAGTAGGACAGTTAGCAAAACAAGCAAACGGAGCCGTATTAGTACGCTATGGCGATACTTCTGTACTTGCTACAGCAACAATGTCAAAATCACCAAAACCACTTGATTTCTTCCCATTAACAGTTAACTATGAAGAGCGTCTATATGCTGCAGGTAAAATTCCTGGCGGCTTTATTAAGCGTGAAGGACGTCCATCTGAAAAAGCTATTTTAGCGAGCCGTTTAATCGACCGTCCGATTCGTCCGATGTTCCCTGATGGTTTCCGTAATGAAGTACAAGTTATTTCTATGGTTATGTCAAATGATCCTGACTGTACATCTGAAATGGCAGCAATGGTTGGTTCATCATTAGCATTAGCGATCTCTGATATTCCATTTGATGGGCCAATAGCAGGTGTACAAGTTGGTTATATTGATGGAGAATTCATTGTAAACCCGACAGTAGAGCAATCAAATCACTCAACAATTCATTTATCTGTAGCAGGGAACAAAGATGCTATCAACATGGTTGAAGCGGGTGCACTTGAAGTACCAGAGGAAATCATGTTAGAAGCAATTATGTTCGGTCATGAGGAAATCAAAAAAATCATTGCCTTCCAAGAGCAGATTGTGGCAGAGGTTGGTAAGGAAAAGTTACCAGTGACACTGTTTGAAATTGATGAAGCCATTAAAGCCGATATAAAAGCAACTTGTGAGACTGATATGCATGATGCAATTCAAACTATAGAGAAACACGCACGTGATGAGGCAATTCAAGCTGTTAAAGATCGAGTTATCGCTTCCTATGAAGAGCAAGAAGCAGATGACGAAACAATGAAACAAGTATATACAATTCTTGACAAGATGGTAAAAGAAGAAGTACGCCGTCAAATTACAGAAGATAAGATTCGTCCAGATGGTCGCAAGCTCGATGAAATTCGACCACTTTCTTCTGAAACAGGCTTATTGCAGCGTACACATGGATCTGGTCTATTTACACGTGGACAAACACAAGCACTATCTATTTGTACACTAGGAGCACTTGGTGATGTACAAATTATTGATGGTTTGGGTGTGGAAGAATCAAAACGCTTTATGCACCACTATAACTTCCCACAATTTTCTGTAGGAGAAACAGGCCCGATTCGTGGACCAGGTCGTCGTGAAATTGGTCATGGTGCTTTAGGGGAGCGTGCACTTGAAGCAGTTATTCCAGATGAATCTGTGTTCCCTTATACAATCCGCTGTGTATCAGAGGTACTTGAATCAAATGGTTCAACATCTCAGGCCTCTATTTGTGCATCAACATTAGCAATGATGGATGCAGGTGTGCCATTAAAAGCACCAGTAGCAGGTATTGCAATGGGTCTTATCAAAAAAGGCGAGCACTATTCTATTTTAACGGATATTCAAGGCATGGAAGATCATCTAGGTGATATGGACTTTAAGGTTGCTGGTACTGCTAAAGGTGTAACAGCCTTACAAATGGATATTAAAATCGATGGCTTATCTCGCAATATTTTAGAAGAGGCACTGACACAGGCTAAAGTAGGACGTATGCATATTTTAGAATCTATGCTTGCCACACTATCAGAACCACGTCAAAAATTATCTGAATTTGCACCAAAAATTGTCATTGTAAAAATTAATCCAGATAAAATTCGCGATGTTATTGGACCTGGTGGTAAACAAATTAATAAAATTATTGAAGAAACAGGCGTTAAGATTGATACAGAGCAAGATGGCACAATCTATATTTCTTCTGCTGATGAAGCAATGAATGCACGCGCAAAACAAATTATTGAAGATATCGTACGCGAAGCAAAAGCAGGCGAATATTACCTAGCAACAGTAAAGCGTATTGAAAAATTCGGTGCGTTTTGTGAAATCTTCCCGGGTAAAGATGGCTTGTTACACATTTCCGAAATTCAAGAGGAACGTACGAAGCAAGTAGAGGATGTTTTAAAACTTGGTGATGAATTACTTGTGAAAGTAATTGAAATCGATAAGCAAGGTCGTGTGAATTTATCTCGTAAAGTAGTGATACAAGAAGAAAAAGAGCGCGCTACACAAGGTAAATAATGATTATTCAAAGGCTGCGTCTCATGCGCAGTCTTTTTAAATAGTCATAAAAAGGCGAGCACTGTTACTAGGATGAGAGACAGATAGAAGTGGGGGAGATTTTATTGGTTCAAGTACATACATGCCAAAATGGTGTGCGTATCGTATCAGAGCAAATTGATTATGTAAGGTCTGTAGCTTTAGGCATTTTTGTCAATGCAGGCTCTCGCTACGAGTTGCCTGAAGAGAATGGTATGACACATTTTATCGAACATATGCTGTTTAAAGGAACAACAACTCGCTCAGCGCGTCAAATTGCCGAGGAATTTGATCGAATTGGTGGAGAGCTTAATGCTTTTACATCCAAAGAAAATACATGTTATTATGCTAAGGTTTTAGACCATCATGCAGAACTTGCTGTTACTATATTGGCAGATATGTTTTTTAACTCTACATTTGCCGAAGAAGAATTGGAAAAAGAACGACAAGTCGTATTAGAGGAAATATTAATGAGTGAAGATGCGCCTGATGATGATGTCCATGAAAAGCTATGGAGTGTGATGTATCCAAATGATGCCCTTGGTCGCCCAATATTAGGTACAGCCACTACATTAAAAACGTTTACAGCAGCAACAATACGACAATATATGGCAAAGCATTATGGTCCTAAGTCCGTTGTTATTTCTGTTGCAGGTAATATCTCACCACAGCTTCTTACAACGATTGAACAGTTCTTTGGGCAATACGAGCCTTCACCGTTTGCTATTGAGCCTGTCTTAACGTATCCAACGTTTCATGCAGGGGAAATTATGAAAATACGCGATACAGAGCAAGCACATCTAGCTATTTCCTATCCAGCAATTGGTGTCAAGGACCCTGATATGTATAGCTTTATTGCACTAAATAGTATTATCGGTGGCAATATGAGCTCCCGATTGTTTCAAGAAGTACGTGAGGAACGAGGGCTAGCTTATTCTATTTTCTCTTACCAATCCTGCTATGCAGACGTTGGTGCTTTTACGATTTATGGTAGCACAAGTCGTCAGCAACTAGGACAGCTTCAGCATACCATTGATGCTACTTTATTGGATATTGTTGCTGCTGGTGTAACAGAGGAAGAGCTGGACAATGCGAAGGAGCAGCTAAAAGGAAGCTTTGTGCTTGGCTTAGAGGGCACAGGTGCACGCATGAATCGCAATGGGACAAGTGAGCTTGTGCATCGCAAGCATCGTACAGTGGATGAGGTACTAGCGTCCATTGATGCGATCTCCATGGAGTCAGTAGATCGCTTAATTGCGAAAATTTTAAAAGCCGAACCAGCGATTTCAATTATTGGACCGAGTGAATAAAACGTTAAAGGAGAAATCGTATGTCAAAGCCGCTTGATATGCAACAAATCATACAAAACTATAAAGCATTTCTCCAACGTAAAAAAACATGTGTATTAAGCTTTGTTGATGGGGAAGGAAAGCCTTTTAGTAGCCCTACACCATCTGTTTATCTAAATGGTAATTTTTATCATTTTCCGACAAAAGACTCCCACTTTAAGGAACGTGAAGGGGACACCCTGTGAGTAAATGGGAGATAAATGTCGGTAGGCGTTAGCCTAAATTGTCACACAATTAGAACGTATGTGCTCTAATGAACCTGTACAGATTGCTCTTTGAAAACTGAAGATAGGAGGTTGTAACAGGAAAGTTCGTCTGTTATATAAAATCTTTAACGTTCTATCGCTCTATCTAGCCGAAAAGCGAAAACCAAGCAGTACGCTAGACAGCGGAGTCCAACGTACAATCCTTGCAAGTTTTTCACTATAACTAGACGTTGGCCTAGTGTTCACAGGAATCCCACACTTCTACAAGTGGGGGTAGTTCAAGTGTATATGAGTCATATTGCTGAGCATTATCCATGAATGAAGCACTCAACGGCAGTGGAGGTACTATGTGTCGCAGATGAGGCAGCAACAGCAAATCCATTTGCAATAGAAAGAGCACGCTGGCAATGTCAGCCTCAATATTTAGGAAATACAGGTTATGAGGAAATATTTGTAGCCTTTGATCAAAAATTCCATGCAAATTTGCTGGTGATATTGCGCTCTCTCGATTTTTCTCCATTCGAACTAACACCACTTGAAGGTCGCTATATTATTGGGTTTGGTAAAGCCTTTACGATTGACCCTATCACGGATACATTAACCCATATTGTGATTGATAAAAAATAGGTTGCCTAGTGAAGGCAGCCTATTTTTATGCAATTTCTCTTTCCATATAATAAGAGCATTTTCGAAAAATAATAAAGCCTGTCTGGGATCGCCCCCTAAAATTCTTTTCGCTGGTAGATAGTTGTTGCAAGTAAAGAGGATAGCCAAAGTATAAATAAACCAGCAAAAGGTGTTATGTAAACAAACTGCTTTAAATTTGCTAGTGTTATCGTTATATTTGGTAAGTACTCTTTAAATAAGCTTACTAGAGCACCAGGCATAAAACAAAAAGCCATCAGGACAAAGCGGCCTTTTATAGAGCCAAAGTGAATATAAATCGGTAATAATACAGCTAATAGACAAAGTGCGAGTGTTGCAATTAGTGAAAAGTTGAGGAATAGGTCTGTGATTATTTCTTGCTGTGTGAAAAAATGAATAAGCAAAACAAGAGGTAAGGCAATAATTAGACCAATCATCAGCAATAAAAAGCTAAGAATATATTTACTAAGCACAATATCCCCCTTTGTAAGAGGGAGTGTATTGGCATAGCGATCCCATTTGCTTTGTTCATCATAGGTAAGGGCAATCATCGCTTGCATTGTCACAATAAAGACAACAAGTGTTAATAGGATGGCACTTTGTTGTGTAACAATTGCCATTATAAGAAGAAACAGTACAATAAATGCCTGTGATTTGATTTGACGCTGAATTATGATTAAATCTTTGAAAATAAGACCTGCCATTATCAAACACAACCTTTCACATAAAATAATATAATATCTTCAACAGAAGGCTTTTCAAGCTTAAATGCCTGATTCACTTCATTTTTCAGCACTAAGGCTTCCGTACCAAATGTGCCATTGCGTGTTCGTATAATAGCGTGCTCTGGCAAGTCGTTTACTTCCTCATTTGAGCCTTTGAAAATACCGTATTCGTATAAAAGAACATCCTTGCTTTCGCTCAATAAAATTTCACCATTATGAATCAGCGTAATATAATCTGCAATTTTTTCTAAATCGCTTGTAATATGAGAAGAAAATAAAATGCTGTGGGTTTCATCCTGCATAAATTCTAAAAATAAATCTAAAATTTCATCGCGAATAATTGGGTCGAGTCCACTTGTTGGCTCATCTAAAATTAAAAGCTTTGGATGATGGGCCAGTGCCAAGGCAATCGATAACTTCATCCTCATTCCTCTCGATAGCTCTTTAATCTTCTTCCTCTTTGGTACGTTAAATTGGATTAATCGTTCAAAATAATAGTCTGAATCCCATGCTTTAAAAACCTTTTTCATCATTTTGTCGAGCTGTGTCGCATTGAGTGTGTCGGGTACATATAAATCGTCAAAAACGACACCAATGTCGTTTTTTATCGATAATTCATGTTCGACAATATCTTTGCCAAAAAGCAAGATTTCGCCATATTCTTTTTTTAGTAAATTCAGCATGCATTTAATCGTTGTTGATTTCCCAGCGCCATTTTCACCAACAAAGCCCATGATAGTTCCCTGAGGTACTGCAAAGCTTATATCTTTTAAAGAAAAGCTCTCAAAGTCTTTGTGTAAATTATGAATTTCAATAGCATTCATTTAAGTGTCCCCCTCTAATATTAACGATAGTAGCTCCTGCAATTCCTCTTTTGATAGGCTGGCTGTTTTAGCAATTCTTACAGCCTTCTGCAAATGCTCCTCCACCTGCCGAAGTAACTCCTCACGTAAAAAATCCTGATTGCGTTCAGTGACAAAGCTGCCTTTCCCAGCAACTGTTTCGATGAAGCCGTCTCGTTCTAAATCGGCATAAGCGCGCTTGGTCGTCATCACACTTATTTTTAAATCCTTTGCCAGCGCACGTATTGATGGCAGTGCATCACCTGCCTGTAGTTTATTGGCCAGAATAGCTTCTTTGAGCTGTATGGTAATTTGCTCATAAATAGGTTTATCACTGGCATTGCTTAAATGGATATGCACAAATCTTCACCTCTTACAATTGTATATATACACAATACACAGTTGCCGTTAAAAATGCAATATATTCCTCCTTTAGGTAGGGGCACGATTTGCAAAAACTCGGCATATATTGGGATAACGGCTCAAGGAGGGAGATGAGGCATGTTACTATCTGAAATGGTGGATAAGGAGTTAATTCAAGTTGAAGGTGGTGTCCATTTTGGCATTTTGGCACATACAGAATGTCTATTGGATGTACAAACAGGTAAAATACATGGTTTTGAAATTGTGAAAGATAAATTACCATTCCAAAAAAAGAAAATGAAGGTTAGTGAAATGATACCTTGGCATGAAATTATTTTAATCGGTGAAGATCGTATTTTATTTAATAAGACATCGACCGTACAATCAGAATATTTACAGTGAGGTGAGCTTTTGGAAAACGAAAAGTGGCTTGTTATTGGTGAAGACTCCAGGTTAAAGGAATTAGCAGCCATGCTTAGAAGTCCATCGAGAACAGTGTTTTATAAAAGAACATCCGTTTGGAATGAGGAGTTAAATAAACTTGTTTTAGAATTTCAACCTAATAAAATTGTATTACCTATTCTTCCATTGAAAATAGAAGTAGAACAGTTATATGGCATTTCACAAGTTAAATTTTATACAGGTCGTTTAACCATGCATTGGAAGCAATTATTAGCAAAGAATAAATCTATTTGCTATTTGCAGCAAGAATCTTTTATTTGGCAAAATGCTCGATTAACAGCGGAGGGATTTATCGCCACGTTTTACGGACTCGAGCAAAAATGTATTTACGGACAAAAATTTACAATCGCAGGTTTTGGACGCATCGCCAAAATGCTCGCCTCTTTACTTGTTAAGATGGGTGCTGATGTGCATATTGTGGCACGCTCTGTTGTGCAAGTAAGTGAAGCTAAAGCATATGGCTATAAAGCAACAAATTTAGATGATCGTCAATGGTCGATTCATGAGAGTATTTTTATTAATACCATTCCAGCTAAATGGATTACAGAGTCATTTAGGGAGCATATTCCAGCCACTTTATATGATTTAGCTTCAGAGCCTGGTTGTTTAGATATAGATGCAGAGCAATTGCAAACTTATGTATTATTGCCTTCATTGCCTGGGAAATACTTTGCACATGATGCAGCAAAAATATTGTGCAAAGCTATAGAGGAGGAAGAAAATTGTTAACGGGGAAACGAATTGGGCTAGGTATTACAGCCTCCCATTGTACGTATGAAGATGTTGTACCTAAAATTCAAAATTTTATTGATGTAGGTGCAACTGTTATTCCGATTATTACCCATTCAGTCCTACATGCTGCAACACGCTTTGGTACGGGAGAAGAGTGGGTGGCAAAAATAGAGGCATTAACAGGTGAAAAAGTGATTTCTTCTATTAAAGAGGCAGAGCCATTTGGACCATCCAATCCATTAGATGCAATGGTCATTGCACCAATGACAGGTAATAGCATTAGCAAATTTGCCAATGCGGCAACAGATAGCCCTGTATTAATGGCTGCAAAGGCAACATTGCGTAATGGTTCACCTGTTGTTTTAGGAATTTCCACAAATGATGCACTTGGTTTAAATGGCATTAATATTATGAAGTTGTTAAATGCTAAAAATATTTATTTTATCCCATTTGGTCAGGATGCTCCCCAGACAAAACCAAATTCATTAATTGCTGATTTTGATCAAATGGTGGCAACTGTTCATGCAGCAATTACGCAAAAAAAACAATTACAACCACTATTGATACAATATTTTAAATAAATTATAGATTACACACAATTTTCAGTATTTTTATGATACAATAGCACACATTATGGAACTTGTATTCAAGGAGAGATGATAGATGACAAAGCAGTTAACAGTTGCGGTTGTTGGGGCAACGGGGGCAGTAGGCTCAAAAATGATGGAGCAATTAATTAAACGTAAATTTCCAATAGGATCAATTAAATTTTTAGCTTCTGCGCGTTCAGCAGGCAAACCAATCGAATTTAATGGTCAAACATATACAATTGAAGAAGCGACACCTGAAGCTTTTGAAGGCGTCAATGTCGCTTTATTCTCCGCTGGTGGTTCGGTATCGGCTGTACTTGCACCAGAGGCAGCTAAGCGAGGAGCAGTTGTGATTGATAATACAAGTCATTTCCGTATGGATCCAGAGGTACCGCTTGTTGTACCTGAAGTGAATCGTGGTGACCTTGCCAAACATAAAGGCATTATCGCTAATCCAAACTGTTCAACGATTCAAATGGTAGCTACGCTTGAACCAATTCGCCATGCATTTGGTTTAACGAAAGTCATCGTTTCAACCTATCAAGCAGTTTCAGGTGCAGGTATTTCTGCTGTTCAGGAATTAAAAACACAAAGTACAAACTGGGAAGCTGGTAAAGATGTAGAAGCGAATATTTTACCAGCTGCTAGCGATAAACGTCATTACCCAATCGCTCGTAATGTTATCCCACAAATTGATAAATTCACAGATAACGGATTTACATACGAAGAAATGAAAATGATTAATGAGACAAAAAAAATCATGCATGCACCAGCACTAAAAGTAGCTGCTACTTGCGTTCGTGTGCCAGTCGTTTCAGGTCACTCTGAATCTGTTTATATTGAGGTAGAGAAAGAAGTATCAGTCGAAGAGATTTTTGACGTGTTACGCAATGCACCAGGTGTGGTATTGCAGGATGATATTACAACGCAAACTTACCCAATGCCGATTTATGCAGAAGGGGAGGACGCTACTTTTGTAGGACGTATCCGTCAAGATTTAGATAATAAAAAAGGATTCCATCTATGGATCGTTTCTGACAATCTATTAAAAGGCGCGGCATTAAACTCTATTCAAATTGCAGAGGCAATGCTTGAGGATAACTTACTATAAGAGGGGTGTAAGGATGAATTTAGGTCGAATTGGAACAGCAATGATTACGCCATTTAAAGATGATGGCACAATTAATTATCCAGAATTAGAACGTATTATTAATCATTTAATCAACAATGGTACAGATTGTATTGTTGCTTGCGGTACAACTTCTGAAAATCCAACAATGTCAACTGAGGAAAAAATTGAGGTTGTACGCTTTACTGTCGAGAAAGCAGCAGGTCGAGTACCTGTTATTGCAGGTACAGGAGATAATGAAACAGCTTACTCAATTATGATGACACATAAGGCAGAGGAAAATGGTGCAGATGGTATTATGCTAGTAGCACCATACTATAATAAGCCAAATCAACGAGGTATTTTTGCCCACTTTGAAACAATTGCGAAACAAACAAAATTACCGGTTATGCTCTATAATGTTCCTGGGCGAACAGGCGTTAATGTTTCCTATGAAACTTCTGTTGCCCTAAGCAAGATTCCTAACATTGCTTGGATCAAGGAAGCAAGTGGCAATTTAGATCAGATGGGCGATATTATTGAAAATGTTGATCCTGCTGATGATTTCCTAGTGTATAGTGGGGATGATGGTTTAACATTGCCGCTAATGGCAATTGGCGGAGCTGGTATTATTTCAGTAGCAGCCCATGTTGTAGGCAATGATATGCAGTTAATGATTAAAGCGTTTGAGGAAGGCAACCATGAGTTAGCCGCTAAAATTCATCGAGCATTATTACCGCTAGTACGTGCGCTATTTGCTCAACCAAACCCATCGCCAGTTAAATATGCGATGACTAAATTAGGCTTTGATACACTCAATGTTCGTCTGCCAATGATGGAAATGACGAATGAAGAAAAGGCGAACTTTGACCGAATTTGGGATACGTATCAAGAAAAAGCGAAAAATTTTAGATAACAGCACGAAATAAGGCTAGCAGGAAAATCAGATCCTATCTCTGATTCTCTGCTAGCTTTTTATAATGAACAAATTTAGATTTCAACAAAAGGCATTGAGACATTAAAGCTTAATGTCTTTTAGTATTTTTACGGCGTGCAAGTCTCGTTCATAAGCATCTATATATGAAGAGCATTGATAGAGAGTGTAATTGCCAACCCTATTCCTTGTTTCAATCAATGGCTTTGATGATACTAAATAAAAGCCCTTCAGTTTGTGTTTTTCCAGCTACTAGCAGTCTAAAATGACAGGAAAATCTATTTTCACTGTGAAACATGTATTTTTAATTTGTGCAAAAGCTGTGCAAACCGTATAATAAATGTTAAGTGGTTGCTGTTCGGGATATTTTTAGGAGGAAATAAATTGACAAAAAAGAAAAATGAATTAATCCGCATCATCCCTCTAGGGGGCGTGGGCGAGATTGGGAAAGCAATGTACGTAGTAGAAATTGACGAAGAGCTATTTGTGGTGGATAGTGGTTTAATGTTCCCAGAAGACGAAATGCTTGGTATTGATATCGTCATTCCTGATATTACGTACTTAGAAGAAAACAAAGAACGTGTAAAAGGTATTTTCTTAACACATGGTCATGAAGATGCTATTGGCTCCATTGCCTATGTGTTACAAAAAGTAAAGGCACCTGTGTACGGATCGAAATTAACCATTGCTCTAGCAAAAGAACATTTAAAAGAATTACCTGCACCCTATCAGGTAAAGTTTTTTGAAGTAACCAACCGTAGTCGTATGAATTTTAACTCAACGTATGTAACATTCTTCCACACAACACATAGTATTCCCGATTCTTTAGGGGTAGTGTTCCATACATCTGAAGGTGCGATTGTTCATACAGGTGAGTTTAAATTCGATCAATCCGCGACAGGGAAATTTAAACCTGATTTAGCAAAAATGGCCCAATTAGGGGAAGAAGGCGTCTTTATTTTGTTATCTGAGTCGTGTGAAGCAGAGCGACCAGGCTACACGACATCGGAGATTGTGATCGAAGAACAATTATCAAAAACATTCCACTCAGCACCAGGTCGTATTTTAGTAGCTGTCTATGCATCAAACTTTATTCGTATCCAACAAGTGTTTGCTCAGGCTCAAAAGTCATTCCGTAAAGTAGTAATCGTTGGTAAACCTTTAGAAAAAGCTGTAGATTTAGGTGTTCAACTAGGCCATTTAACGGTTGATGAAGAGACAATTATTCCAATTTCAGAAATGCAAAAATATCAAGATGATGAAATTATTATTATTACAACAGGAAATAGAGGAGAGCCGCTGGATGCTTTAGAAAAAATTGTTCGTAAGCATCACCGTGATATTAAAATTAGGCAGGGCGATACAGTATTAATTACATTTACACCTTCTCCTAGCATGGAGGTGCAAATAGCGAATACGATGAACGCTCTGTCAAAAGCAGGCGCTGAAATTTTGACTTCCAGCAAAAATGTCCATGTATCAGGGCATGGTAGTCAGGAAGATTTAAAGCTTATGCTCAATTTAATGCAGCCTAAGTATTTTATCCCTGTGCAAGGCGAGTACCGTATGTTAATTGCTCACTCTAAGCTAGCCCAGCAGCTGGGTATGCAAAAATCACAAATATTTATCGCCGATAAAGGGGATATCGTAGAATATAAAAATAATAAAATGCGTATGAGTGGCCGTGTACAAGCTGGTAATGTCTTAATTGACGGGATCGGTGTAGGTGATGTAGGCAATATTGTGCTGCGTGACCGTAAATTATTATCGCAGGATGGTATTTTCATTGTCGTTGTGACATTAAATCGAGCACAAAAGAAAATTGCCTCTGGTCCAGAAATATTATCACGAGGCTTTGTCTATGTACGTGAATCAGAGGAATTAATGATTGAGGCATCTGATATTGCTAAAAATGTCATTGAAAAATATGTTGGCAAAGATACATTTGAATGGACAAACATTAAGCAGGAAATTCGAGACACATTAAATACGTATTTATTCCAAAAAACAAAGCGTCGTCCAATGATTATCCCAATTATTATGGAATATTAAGAATTAGGTAATCATTAAAGCTTTGCAAAAGAAAGGATTTTCTCCCAATTACGGTGGAAAATCCTTTTTTTGAAATTAACAGGTTCTACATGCTATGATATGCTGCATATATAAAGTGAACCTTCAATCAATGGTGGCTTCCGGACATCCCCAGTGATTGTTAGCTTTACTAATCGGCTTTTTACAGGCTGCCCGTCCTCACTTACTTTGAAGAAGAGGTCTTCCAGCCTGTATTTGACGCTACGCTTTCGGAATAAAATGGATTGCAGAAGAAGGTGAAATAGATGGCAGTAAGTAAGAAAAAAAAAGCGACTAAAAGCAAAGCAACAACTGAGAAAAAAGAAATGCATCCGCTTATGTATGAAATTCTAGGTTTACTCTTCATTGCGTTAGCGATCATTATGATTTTTGAATATGGTGTGATTGGGCGTACGCTACAAACGATTGCTATGTTTTTTTTAGGCAATCTGTATTTTGCTGTGCCATTTATGCTTGTATTTATTGCACTATTATTGATGATTGGTCGTAAAAAAGTAGGGATGAAGGATCGCTTAATACTGGGGATGCTGCTGATTATTATGAGCTTAACCATTTTTAGTCATGGGATCTTATTTGAGCAATTATCAAAATCAGGTGGTTTATTATCTGATTCTGTGCTACGTGAATCATGGCGAATTTTAATCAATACAGAGGGTATTATTCACCGTAGTAATGCTTTAGGTGGTGGAATGCTTGGAGCGCTTTTATATAGTGGCTTGCATGTTTTATTTGAAGCAACAGGCGCAAAAGTTGTAGCATGGGTTATTTTCTTTATTGGCTTAATCCTTGTTACAGGAAAAGCGTTAGTGCCTTATTTAGCGGAAAAAATGCCTGATTTATTTGGGAAATGGAGAAAAAGGCACCACGAAAAGAAGAAAAATACACCTAAAAAGCCAAATAATCGTCGCTCGAGAGCAGAACATACAGATGAAATAGCTGCTGAGGAGCAAACCACTGATCATCCAGTATATGAGGAGGAAGAGCCTTCACATGAGCCTATTATTTCCGCCTTTACACAAAACGTGTCACAGGAGAGAGATGGGTTTGATATTCCCCCTATGGTGGAAAATGAACTAGAAGAAGCAGTGGAGGATGTTCATATTCAAGGTACGGATGCTGTAGAAAATGCAGATTATCAATTGCCATCTTATCATTTATTACAATTACCACCTCAACATGATCAAAGTGGAGAATATTCGGTCATTCAAGCAAATGCTAAAAAACTTGAACAGACATTGCAAAGCTTTGGGGTCAAGGCAAAGGTGACACAGGTTCATTTAGGGCCAGCTGTCACAAAATATGAAATTTTACCTGATATAGGTGTAAAAGTAAGTAAAATCGTTAATTTACAAGATGATCTTGCTCTAGCGCTTGCTGCAAAAGATATTCGGATGGAGGCACCCATTCCGGGAAAATCAGCTATTGGGATTGAAGTACCGAACAGTGAGGTCGCCATTGTGACATTGCGCGAGGTATTAGAATCGAAGGATGGCGCGAAGCCAGAAGCTTTATTGCAAGTAGCGTTAGGTCGTGATATTACAGGACAAGCTGTTTTAGCAGAGCTTAATAAAATGCCTCATTTACTTGTAGCAGGGTCAACAGGGAGTGGGAAAAGTGTCTGTATAAATGGCATTATTGTCTCTATACTAATGCGTACCAAACCACATGAAGTAAAATTAATGATGATTGACCCAAAAATGGTGGAATTAAATGTCTATAATGGGATACCTCATTTATTAGCACCTGTTGTGACGGATGCTCGTAAAGCTTCGCAAGCACTAAAAAAAGCAGTTGCTGAAATGGAACGTCGTTATGATCTATTTTCTCATACAGGGACGCGAAATATTGAAGGCTATAATGCACATGTCCAAAGAATGAATGACCAAACAGATGAAAAGCATCCGAAATTACCATATATTGTAGTGATTGTGGATGAGTTAGCAGACCTCATGATGGTTGCGTCCAATGATGTGGAGGATTCCATTACACGATTAGCACAAATGGCACGAGCGGCAGGGATTCATTTGATTATTGCCACGCAAAGACCAAGCGTTGATGTTTTAACAGGTGTAATTAAAGCGAATATTCCTTCGAGAATTGCCTTTGCTGTGTCCTCAGCCATTGATTCAAGAACGATCCTAGATATGGGTGGGGCCGAGCGCTTACTTGGTCGTGGCGATATGCTATTTTTACCTGCT
Source organism: Lysinibacillus sp. FSL H8-0500 (assembly GCF_038051955.1). NCBI lineage: Bacteria > Bacillati > Bacillota > Bacilli > Caryophanales > Bacillaceae > Lysinibacillus > Lysinibacillus sp. FSL H8-0500. The sequence continues at coordinate 1,306,176 of NZ_CP150292.1, forward strand.
GGTGCTTCTAAGCCAAAAAGGGTGCAAGGTGCTTTTTTATCCGATCAAGAGGTTGAATCAGTGGTTAATTTTGTTATAGAACAGCAAAAGGCGCAGTACCAGGAGGAAATGATTCCTACTGAAGAGGAAACAATTTTAGAGGAAACAGATGAATTATATGATGAAGCTGTCCAATTAGTGGTCAATATGCAAACCGCCTCTGTTTCAATGCTTCAGCGCCGCTTCCGCATCGGCTATTCAAGGGCTGCGCGCATTGTCGATCAAATGGAGCAACGTGGAATTGTTGGGCCACCTGAGGGCAGTAAGCCTCGCCAGGTCCTTATCCATCAATATGAAAGCTAAACAAAAAATAGGTTATTAAAAAGGCTGCTTCTTACTTTTTGTCCATTTATTTGTAATAGAAATTAAAAATGAATGAATTCTATAACAGATTTTATGCAAAACTATTTATTTCATGATGTAAAAGTGTTATATTTATGAACGATTAGTAGGAATGTTGTACATCAGATGTCTGATCTCTGATTTTGGTGGTGATATATGTGACTATTAAAGCAGATCATCGTCATCTCTATCTTCAAGTAATCGATCGTTTAAAATCTGATATTGAGGCTGGCATTTTTAAGGAAAATGAAAAGCTGCCTTCAGAATTTGAATTATCGAAATCACTAGGAGTCAGTCGAGCAACACTTAGAGAAGCACTTCGACTGTTGGAAGAAGAAAATGTAATTGTGCGCCGACACGGGGTTGGGACTTTTGTCAATCCTAAGCCGTTGTTTACATCAGGCATTGAGCAGTTATCAAGCATTTCTTCTATGATCGAGGCAGCGGGTATGGAGCCGGGTTCGCGTTTTTTAAAGGCGGCTGAGCACATTCCTTCTGAGGAAGATTTAAAACGCTTCCAATGTGATGACGAAGATAAAATACTCACAATTGAACGTGTCAGAACAGCGGATGGTGAGCCAGTAGTTTACTGTATAGATAGACTACCAGCACGCTTCTTGCCTACTGACTTTGTTGACAAAAAAGAAGTTTCACTGTTCTCTGCTCTCGAACAATCTGGGAAAATTCATGTTGCCTATGCAATTACCTATATTGATCCAGTTGGCTATCATGAGCAAGCTTCACCGATTTTAGACTGTGGACGTGAAACAGCGCTTTTAGTATTAAAACAATTGCATTACGATGAGCATGATCAAGTAGTGCTTTATTCAAAAAATTATTTCCGAGCTGATAAATTCAGCTTCCATGTAGTTCGTAAACGGGTGTAGAACATTTCTAAATTTTTTCCTGCTAATTACAATACCTTTGGGGGGTTAAAACATGAAAAAACGTAAATTTGGTTTAGTATTAACATCAGTATTAGCGGCAAGTGCTATTTTAGGTGCATGTGGTGCAAAAGACGACGAAAAACCTGCAAAAGACAATGATAATGCTTCAGGTAATAACAATACAGAAGAGGCTTTCTCAGTAGCAATGGTTACGGACGTAGGTGGCGTGGATGACAAATCATTCAACCAATCTGCATGGGAAGGTGTTCAAGCTTACGGTAAAGAACACGGTTTATCAAAAGGTGACGGTGGTTTTGACTACTTACAATCAAAATCAGATGCAGATTATGATGCAAACTTAAATGCATTATTACGTCGTGACTTTAATTTAATTTTCGGTATTGGTTATATGATGGAAGACGCTATGGCTGCTATTGCGGATGAAAATCCAGATGGTCAATTTGCGATTATTGATGCGGAAGTACCGGCAGATAACGTTGTATCAGTACTATTCAAAGAGCAAGAGGGTGCGTTCTTAGCAGGTGTAGCAGCTGCTAAAATGTCACAATCAGGTAAAATTGGTTTTGTAGGTGGCGTAGATATTCCCGTTATTAATCGCTTTGAAGCTGGGTTTATCGAAGGGGCAAAAGCTGTAAACCCTGATATCGTGATCGAAGATAAATACACAGGTGCATTCGATAAAGCGGATGTTGGTAAAATTACAGCAAACAGCATGTATTCTTCAGGTGTTGATGTAATCTTCCACGCTGCTGGTGCAACTGGTAATGGTGTGTTCTCTGAAGCAAAAGAACGTAAGAAAAAAGATCCTAATGCAAATATTTGGGTAATCGGTGTAGATGCTGACCAATACGAAGAAGGTAAAGTGGATGACCAAACAAACGTTACATTAACTTCTATGTTAAAAGGTGTTAATACAGCAGTAGTTGATATTTCAAATAAAGCAAAAAATGGTGAATTCCCAGGTGGAGAAACACTTGTATACGGCTTAGCTGAAGATGGCGTTAAGCTTGCAGATTCTCGTGGTGCGATTCCAGAAGATGTACAAAAAGTAATCGATGAATATAAAGAAAAAATTGCTAAGGGTGAAATTGTCGTTCCAGAAAAAGTGGAAAAATAATTCATCTTTTGATCATCATAGGGGACTTCTTGGAGGACCTTATGATGATTTTTCAATCTATCGTTATATTTAGATTATTTGCAATTCTCTATCTGCTGACCGTATAGAGGTAGTCATAATAAAAAATATTGATGGGAACAAATTAATAGAAGAAAGGTTTCAACGATGACTTTTCCTGTATTAATTTAGCAAAACACCTACCTCTATAGGTGGGGTTAAATCAGTGAATAAAGTATAGCCTCTGATAATGAAAGAAGGCGCAAGTGTTTGGTAGCCAGTGCTACATATAAGCGACAAACTTGCGAAGCCTTATCCATTTCAAGCACTGGATGTATTGCTAATCTGTACCATCAGTCATTGTATGCGCTAAGGCAAAATTACTTATTATAGTGCCTATTAAGGGAGTGACAAAATTGGAATATGTGATTGAAATGCTAGGCATCCGTAAAGAATTCGGACAGTTCGTGGCGAATGATAACATCACCCTCCAACTGAAACAAGGCGAAATCCATGCATTGCTAGGTGAAAATGGTGCAGGTAAATCGACTTTAATGAACGTCCTTTTTGGTTTGTATCAACCAGAGGGTGGCGAAATCCGTGTTCGTGGGAAGGCTGTTAAAATTACAAACCCGAATGTTGCCAATGATTTAGGAATTGGTATGGTGCATCAACACTTTATGTTGGTAGAAAACTTTACAGTAACAGAGAATATTATTTTAGGTTCTGAGCCTACTAAAATGGGCATTGTTAATATCAAGGATGCGGCAAAGAAGGTACAAGCTCTTTCGGAAAAATATGGCTTAGATGTTGATCCATATGCCAAAATTGAAGATATTACAGTTGGGATGCAGCAACGTGTTGAAATTTTGAAAACATTATATCGTGGTGCTGAAATTTTAATTTTTGATGAACCAACAGCATCCTTAACACCGCAAGAAATTACTGAGTTAATTCAAATTATGCGTCGCCTTATTGCAGAGGGGAAATCCATTATTTTAATTACCCATAAGCTGAAGGAAATTATGGAAGTATCTGATCGTGTCACAATTATTCGTAAAGGTGAAGGCATCGGCACAGTTGTAACCGCTAACACAAATCCTAATCAGCTTGCTGAAATGATGGTTGGGCGTCAGGTTGAATTTAAAACGAAAAAAATAGATGCCAACCCAGCGGAAGAAGTGCTAGCCATTGAGAATTTAGTTGTAACGGATTACCGCAATATTGATAAAGTAAAAGGTCTTAATTTAAATGTTCGCAAAGGTGAAATCGTAGGTATTGCTGGTATTGATGGGAATGGTCAGTCTGAGTTAATTGAGGCCATTACAGGTCTACGTAAAATTAAAAGTGGTTCTGTCAAGCTAAACGGGCAAGATATTACAAACATGAAGCCTCGTAAAATTACAGAGGAAGGCATTGGCCATATTCCTCAAGACCGTCATAAGCATGGCTTGGTATTAGATTTCCCGATTGGTCATAATATTGTGTTGCAAACATATTATCAGGCACCAATCGCTAAAGGCTTTGTGATAGATTATAAAAAAGTATCAGAGAAAGCTCGTCAAATCATTAAAGAATATGATGTGCGTACAGGAAATGGTGAAATGACACCAGCACGCGCACTATCTGGTGGTAACCAACAAAAGGCGATTATTGGTCGCGAAATAGATCGAAACCCAGATTTATTAATTGCGGCTTTACCAACGCGTGGTCTCGATGTAGGGGCTATTGAATTTATTCACTCTCGTCTGATTGAGCAGCGTGATAAAGGAAAAGCTGTTCTGTTAATCTCATTTGAATTAGATGAGGTTATGAATGTATCAGATCGTATTGCTGTTATTTATGATGGACAAATTGTCGATGAGTTAAATCCAAAGGAAACAACAGAACAAGAGCTTGGCTTACTAATGGCAGGGCAAAGTAAAAAAAATAACAAGCAGGGTGCGAAGGAGGGGAACGACTAATGCCAAATCGTGTCATTAATATCCTCGTTCCTATCATCTCTATTATTATCGGTTTAATTGTAGGCGCTATCGTTATGGTAGTGAGTGGCTATGATCCAATACAAGGTTATATCGCTCTTTGGACAGGTATTTTTGGAGATTCATATTCAATCGGGAACACAATTCGTCAAATTACACCGTATATATTAGCAGGTCTTGCAGTAGCATTTGCCTTCCGTACTGGGCTGTTCAATATCGGTGTTGAAGGTCAGCTGATTTTAGGTTGGCTAGCCGCAGCTTGGGTAGGATATGCTTTTGAATTACCTAAAGTCATTCACTTACCATTAGCATTGCTTGCTGCAGCAGCTGCAGGTGCGTTTTGGGCCTTTATTGCAGGTTTCTTAAAAGCGAAATTTAAAGTTCATGAAGTTATTGCGACGATTATGCTGAACTATACGGCACTATATATTGCGAATGCAGTGATTAAAAAATTGTCAGATGGTGGCTTTAAAACAGAACGTGTTCTTGAGTCGGCTTCATTACGTTCTCCATTTTTAAGGGAGCTTACAGACAACTCAAGCCTTCACTATGGGATCATTGTTGCAATTTTAATGGTAGTCGTGATGTGGTTTATTTTAGAAAAAACAACACGTGGGTATGAGTTAAAAGCGGTAGGTTTTAATAAAAATGCTGCTGATTATGCAGGGATGAGTGTCAATAAAAATATTATTTTAGCGATGACGATTTCAGGTATGTTTGCAGGTCTTGGGGGTGCAATGGAGGCGTTAGGTACTTTCCAAAACGCATCGATTAAACCAGGCTTTACAGGAATTGGCTTTGATGGAATCGCTGTTGCCCTACTTGGTGCAAATACGCCACTTGGGGTAATATTTGGGGCTTCTCTGTTCGGTTCATTGAAATATGGCGCTCTTAATATGCCAAATGCTGCAGGTATTCCAGAAGAAATTGTCTCGATTATTATCGCATTAATTATTTTCTTCGTTGCATCAGGTTACATTATTCGAGTAGGCTTACAGAAGCTGAGCAAGAAAAAGGAGGGACAATAACATGAGCTTTTTAGAAATGTTATATTTCATCATCCCTTCGGCAATCTTTTTTGCAACACCTTTGATATTTACAGCTATCGGCGGTGTATTCTCTGAACGCTCTGGTGTTGTCAACATCGGGCTAGAAGGCTTAATGATTATTGGGGCTTTTGTTGGGATTTATGTCAATTTAGAATTTGCCTCATCATTAGGGGCAGCAACGATTTGGGTAGCAATGTTAGCAGCTGTTGTAATTGGCGGGATTTTCTCTCTTTTCCATGCAGTTGCTTCGATTTCCTTCCGTGCCGACCAAACGGTATCAGGGGTAGCTATTAACTTATTAGGTTTAGCGGTTTCTGTCTTTTTAGTAAAAATGATTTATGATAAAGGTCAAACAGATATGATTACGCGACCAATCGGCCGTTTTGGGATCCCTTATTTAGAGGATATTCCATTCCTTGGTCCGTTATTATTCCGTGATGTTTACAGTACATCCATTTTAGCCTTTGCAGTAGCGATTGGTGCATGGTTTATCATCTATAAAACACCATTTGGTTTACGTCTTCGCGCAGTTGGTGAGCATCCAATGGCAGCAGACACAATGGGGATTAATGTTAATAGAATGCGTTATATTGCTGTTGTTATTTCAGGGGCATTAGGTGGTCTCGGTGGTGCAGTATACGCTCAATCCATTACAAGTGATTTCTCACATGCAACAATTGCAGGCCAAGGCTTTATGGCCATTGCTGCAATGATTTTCGGGAAATGGCATCCAATTGGGGCATTAGGTGCAGCTTTATTCTTTGGTTTGGCCCAAACATTAAGTATTGCAGGAAGTCAAATTCCATTTATTGAAAATGTGCCAGCTGTTTATCTGCAAATTTTACCATATGTGCTAACGATTTTTGCATTAGCAGGCTTTATTGGTAAAGCAAATGCACCAAAAGCAAGTGGACAACCTTATATTAAAGGGAAACGCTAGGAACAAGGTCACTCTTTAAAAGACTGAGCGAAAGATGCTCAGTCTTTTTGCTATGTCAACTTAGCTAGTACAGTGTATTTTTTAATTTTTCCATACATACTTTGGATTCTTTTTGCAATTATAGACAATAGACATGTATAGTATGTGTAGTACATCGTTATATTAAGAAGGATAGGAGGGTTTTATATGTTTAAAACAATACCTTTTGCAAAAGGTGTCAATTTGCATATCCGACAAACAACCCAATTTAAAACTGTAAATTTTTCAATTAAATGGAGAAGAGCATTAACAGCTAAAAGTGCATCAGAACGTACAGTATTAACAAATGTACTACAGCACAGTAATGCTAAATATAAGACAACGGCTGCTTTTCGAAGCTTTTTAGACGACTTGTATGGCACTGTGTTATATTTTGATACATCAAAGCGTGGCAATGAACATACAGTGCTGATGAATATAGAGACTGTGAATGATCATTATTTAGCCAATACAAGTGTGTTAAACCATGTACTTGATTTATTACACACAGCAATTTTTGAGCCGAATTTAGAAAATGGTGTCTTTAAGGAATCCATTGTAGAACGTGAGAAGCAGACCGTTATTCAACGTATTGAATCGATTTTTGATGATAAATCTCGTTTTGCACAGGTTCGTTTGCAACAAATTTTAAGACCGAATGAGCCGGCCTCTATTTCAGCAAATGGTAGTGTAGAGGAAATTCGAAAAATTACACCTGACTCGCTATTTAAAGCATATCAATCCATGCTTGCTGATGATAAAATAGATATTTATGTCGCTGGCGATATTAATGAAGCAGAAATTGTAGCAAAATTACAGCAAGCGCTACCATTTAAAGACCGCACACCAGAGGAAGTGCCAGCAGTGTTGCCACAACAGCACCCTGACAATGATTATGTAAGAGAACAGCATGAGATGAAGCAAGGGAAATTGCATATTGGCTTTAGTACAGTCGTTAAATTCGGTGATCCAGACTTTGCCAAAATGCAAATTTTTAATGGTATTTTTGGCGGCTATCCACATGCTAAATTATTTATGAATGTCCGTGAAAAAGAAAGCTTGGCTTATTATGCCTCAAGTGCCTATGCCTCACATTATGGTTTAATTTTTGTGGTTTCTGGTATTGAGGCTAAAAATGAAGAAAAAGCATTGTCATTAATTAAAGAACAATTAGTTGCTATGCAGACAGGAACTATTTCAGATTTAGAGCTGGAGCAAACAAAGGCAATGCTGACGAATCAGTTAAAGGAATCCTTAGATTCTGCACGTGGACAAATTGAAATTTTTGATCAATATAAAAATTTACCCGAGGAGTTCTCTGTGGAAGCTTGGGCGAATAAGTGGAAAGCTGTAACAAAGGAAGATGTTGTGGAGATGGCAAAGCAAGTGCAGCTTGAAGCGGTCTATTTCTTATATGGAAAGGAGCAAGCCGCCCAATGAAGACAATTGAATTTAAGCAATTAGATGAAACACTTTATTATGAAAAGCTAGCGAATGGCTTAGACGTTTATATTTTACCGAAAAAAGGTTTTTCAAAAACCTTTGTAACATTTACAACTAAATATGGCTCTGTTGATCGTACGTTTGTGCCAATTGGGGAAACGGAAAGCGTAACAGTACCAGATGGTATTGCTCATTTTTTAGAGCATAAAATGTTTGAAAAAGAAGACGGCGATGTTTTTCAGAAATTTAGCGAATATGGTGCTTCTGCCAATGCCTTTACATCATTTACACGTACGGCTTATTTATTTTCATCCACAGATCATATTTATAAAAGTACAGAGACATTATTAAATTTTGTCCAGAAGCCATACTTTACAGAGGCGACTGTTAACAAGGAAAAGGGTATTATTGGGCAAGAAATTACCATGTATGATGACCAGCCTGATTGGCGTTTATATTTTGGGACAATCGAAAATATGTACCATCAGCATCCTGTGAAAATTGATATCGCTGGGACAATTGAATCCATTGATGGGATTACAGCAGACCATTTATATACATGCTACAATACATTTTACCATCCATCCAATATGTTACTATTTGTAATTGGGGCAGTAGATCCAGAGGAAATGATGACCTTTATTCGTGAAAATCAAGGGAAAAAAGAATTCTCTGAACCTACATCCATTCAACGCTTCTTTGACAAAGAGCCCTCAGAGGTAGCCATTAAAGAACGTACATTAAATATGGATGTACAAAAGCCTAAGGTATATGTTGGCCTAAAGGCAAAAGAAACAAATTTATCAGGTCGCGACATGTTGAAACATGAGCTAGCTGTTCAGATTGCACTTGAGCTTATCTTTGGACGTACCTCTAATTTTTATGAACATGTTTATGAAGCAGGCTTAATTGACGAAACCTATGCCTTTGATTTTACATTAGAAAAGGGCTTTGGCTTTGCTATGATTGGATCTGATTCAACAGAGCCGAATCAATTGGCACAGGCCATTATAGCAGAATTAGCAAAATATGAGGGAGATGCTAAGTTTGAAAGTGCTGATTTAGAGCGAATAAAGCGTAAAAAAATCGGCTTCTTCTTACGTGCACTCAATTCGATTGAGTTTATTGCAAACCAATTTACACGTTATTCATTTAATGACATGAATTTATTTGATGTAGTCCCAGTCCTCGAAGAATTAACGACTGATGATTTGCATAAGGCTTTTGCTTCGATTCAAGGTGAATCTCAACAAACTATATTCAAAATTTTACCAACTAATCAGGCTGCACAGTGAAAAAGTTTGCGCTTGTATTAGGTGCATCGGGTGAGATTGGTCACGCTATTTGTCGAAGTTTAGCGGAAGATGGCTGGTCCCTCTATATGCATTATTCGCAAAATCTTCCAGCAGCACAGGCTTTATACGATTTTCTGTCGAATAATTTCCCTGCACAAGAGTTTATGCTTGTACAGGGAGATTTTTCAACATCCACTGGTGCTGACATGGTAGCTGCGCAGATTTTTAATGTGCAAGCTATTGTTTTTGCAAATGGGCAAGCACATTATGCATTGCTGGAGGAAACAGCCGTGGAGGATATGGATGCCTTATGGCGCGTTCATGTACAAAACCCCATGCGACTAACAGCTCTACTTGCTGGCAAACTTCGCAAACATGCTGTTAGTTATGTGCTATTTATTGGCTCTATTTGGGGAGAAGCAGGCTCAGCAGGAGAAGCACTTTATGCGACTGTCAAAGGGGCACAGCATGCCTTTGTTAAATCCTTTGCAAAAGAGGCTGCATTATCTCGTATCAGAGTGAATGCAATTGCTCCAGGTTTTATCAATACATCTATGAACAGCCATTTAAGTCAAGAGGAACTCGATTATATTTTAGAAGATATTCCACTAGGCGAGATTGGACAAACAAAGGACATAGCTGAAATGGTACGTTTTTATTTGTCAGGGAAGGCTGATTATGTAACAGGACAAATTCTTCGATTAAATGGTGGTTGGTACATATAATACTGTCCTTTGCACATACTACATGTGTAAAGGAGGAGGAGCATATGACCATTTTAGAAAACTGGCAAAAATGGACATCGTTTTTAGGACAAAATGTGATGCAGGCAGAATCAAGCGGTATGCCAAAGCAAATGATTCAACAAGCTGCTGTACAAATTGGTGAATATTTAGCTGCAAATGTCGATCCTAAAAATGAGCAAGAGCGTGTGTTGTCGGATTTATGGGGCGTTGCCTCTGAAGATGAAAAGCATGCATTGGCGAATTGTGTCGTAAAGCTTGTACAAAATAAACATGTACAGTAAAAAAAGAGGAGAGCCAATCTCCTCTTTTTTCTATACATTTTCACTAAAAACGGGAACGTATGTAAGCCTATCTAATACGCCTCTAAAAAAATTAGTATGTTTTTTAAAATAACGCTGTAATTCCATGCATTCTAACTTTCCATTACATAAAAAATCAGCTATGATGGAACTTATAAAGGATTTTTTACGTTAACTAATAGGAAGGGAACGAGTGTGTTTGAGCGATTGGTACTTTGAATATGAAATTCAGGTGAATCGCCCTGGATTATTAGGAGATATTGCTTCACTTTTAGGGATGCTTCGTGTCAATATTATATCAATAAATGGCGTTGATGAGGATCGACGTGGTATGTTAGTGCATACAGATAATGATGAAGCAATTGAACGTTTTCGGACAATTGTTTCGACAATGGAACATATTAACGTAACCAAATTTCGACAACCGAAACTTCGAGACCGTTTAGCACTTAGACATGGTCATTATATTCCTCGAGATGCGGATGAAAAAAACACCTTCCACTTTGTACGAGACGAACTTGGGATTTTAGTCGATTTTATGGCTGAACTCTTTAAAAAAGAGGGACATAAGCTGATTGGTATACGTGGCATGCCGCGTGTGGGAAAAACGGAGTCAGTTGTTGCAGCAAGTGTTTGTGCCAATAAAAAGTGGATTTTCTTATCCTCCACAATGATTAAGCAAACCGTTCGTAATAAGCTTGTGGGAGATGAATTTAGTAGTAATAATATCTTTATATTAGACGGTATTGTGACACGTCGTTCATCCGATGAGCGTCACATGCAGTTAGTGCGTGAAATGATGAATATGCCGTGTATCAAAGTAGTAGAGCATCCTGATATGTTTGTTCAGCATTCAGAATATAAAATAGAAGATTTTGACTATATTATTGAACTACGTCATCACAATGATGAAGAAATTACTTATGAAATAATGGAAAAAAATCATATGTCCGAATCTGATTCATTTGGAGGATTTAATTTTTAATTTGATGTTAAAGTAGGTGTTATTAGTGGCAGAATTAGGGACTCGACTGAAAGAGGCGAGACTGTCTAAAGGCTACAGTTTAGACGATTTACAGGAAATAACGAAAATTCAAAAACGTTATTTAGTAGGAATTGAAGAGGGCAATTATTCCATTATGCCTGGTTCGTTTTATGTACGGGCTTTTATTAAACAATATGCGGAGGCTGTTGGTTTAAACGCAGAAGAAATTTTAGAGACTTATAAAAATGAACTGCCAAGTACACCAAACGATCAAGTAAGCCAATCCATAACAAATAGTCCTAGCAGACGCAAGGTAACAAAGGGTCCTTCCAATAAATTAATGGAGGCTATGCCAAAAATTATTGTCGCTTTATTTATTGTTGTGATTATTGTGGCAATATGGGTGTTATGGCAATCCAGAAATAGCTCAGGTTCGCCAGAGGTTGACAATTCAACGCCTGAAATGGAATACGATACGCAAGTCAAACCAATTGATAGCGAGAAAGATAAAAAAGACAATAAAGATGCTCAGACAGGTGATAAACAGGATACAAATACTCCAGAAGAAACATCAGCCGATGAAGAACAACCTGAAGATGAAGAAACAAAGCAAACAATTTCCGCGGGTACTGTTGAAGCAGACGGAGCAACAACTTCTTATACGTTAACAGGTACAGATGCACTCAAAATTCGCATTGAAGTTTCAGGTCCTACATTTATTGGAATTCGTAACCAACAGCAACAGGAGTTATTGGAGAGAACAGATGTCTATAATGCTGGAGAAGTAGTCGAGTTTGATGCCACTGCTGAAAGCTATGTGCGTATTCGCCTTGGTAATTCAACGCAGGCTAAAATCTTTATTAATGACGAGCCTCTAACGTATGCACAGCAAATTGTCACGCAAAATATCGTCATCAATTTCAATAAAGAACAGTAGTCATCCTGGGGTGGCTACTTTCTTTCATCATGAAAGGTGTTAGAAAAATGAACATTCCAAATAAAATTACCATCTCTCGAATCTTGCTTATTCCTTTTTTTGTTATTGTGATGATGTTTGATTTTGGTTGGGGAACATTAACATTGTTTGGTGCAGTGATGCCAGTTCATCATTTTGTAGGAGCACTTATTTTTATCCTAGCTTCCACAACGGATTGGGTGGATGGTTATTATGCACGTAAATATAATCTTGTCACAACATTTGGGAAATTTTTAGATCCGCTTGCTGATAAATTGCTGGTATCAGCAGCTTTTATTCTAATGGTAGAACTAAAGATGGCACCAGCTTGGATCATCATTCTTATTATTAGCCGTGAATTTGCCGTAACAGGTTTGCGACTAATTTTGGCAGGTGGGGGAGAAGTCGTTGCTGCCAATCAGCTAGGAAAAATAAAAACATGGGCACAAATTGTAGCGATTGCAGCAGCTCTTTTACACAATACAATCTTTACACTTATTGGTATTCCTTTTGACATGATTATGCTTTATATTGCATTGTTCTTTACACTTTGGTCTGGATGGGATTACTTCTATCTAAATCGACGTGTGTTACTTGAGTCTAAATAAGAAAGGTCTTGTGTATCATGAATGCTGAAATTCTTGCAGTTGGCTCTGAACTATTATTAGGTCAAATTACGAATACAAATGCAAAATTTATCTCGAGCCAGCTTTCTGAGCTAGGCATAAATGTTTTTTACCATACTGTAGTGGGCGATAATGCTAAACGTTTAGAACAGGCTATTGAAGTGGCCGAGTCCCGTGCAGATTTAATTATTTTTTCGGGAGGGCTTGGTCCTACGAAGGATGATTTAACAAAGGAAACAATCGCTCGTCATGTTGGTGTCCAGCTTGAAATGGACGAAGTTGCCTTAACGTATATTGAGCAATTTTTTGCTAAACGAGGCCGTTCAATGACGGACAATAATCGTAAACAGGCATTGGTTTTAACAGGAAGTGAAGTGTTAGCAAATCATCATGGAATGGCGCCTGGCATGATTTTTAAAAAGGATCACCGCACTTATATTTTATTGCCAGGACCACCAAAAGAGCTAGAGCCAATGTTCCAATTTGAGGCAAAGCCAAAGCTCGCTGCCATGCTTAATGATGGGGGAACGATTGCTTCTCATGTTATGCGCTTTTATGGAATTGGTGAAGCAGAGCTTGAAGTTCGTGTTCAAGATATTTTAGATAGACAAACAAATCCAACTGTTGCACCACTCGCCTCAGATGGAGAGGTAACATTGCGTGTAACAGCTAAGGCACAAACAGAGCAGCAAGCACAGCAGCTGATTGACGCCAAAGTTGCAGAGATACAGGCACTTGTGGGTAACTATCAATATGGTGTCAATGATGATTCGCTTGCCTCCAAAACGGTTGAAATGCTGCTGGATAATGAGCTAACAATTGCTGCTGCGGAAAGTTTAACAGCTGGGTTATTTCAATCTGAGCTTGCGGAAATTCCTGGGGTAGGCAATGCGCTGATAGGAGGCGTTGTTACCTATACAGCTGATGCGAAAGTAAAACAGCTCGGCATTGCACAAAAACTAATTGATACACATGGTGTGGTAAGTAGCGAGTGTGCAGCGGCAATGGCAAGTGCTGTGCGTGAAAAATTTGCTACAAATATTGGGATTGGTCTTACAGGAGAAGCAGGTCCCACAGCACATGATCATCAGCCAGTAGGTACAGTTTGGATTGGTATTGCCATTAATGATGAAAAGCCTCTTACATATTTACTACACCTATCTGGTATGCGGAATACGAATCGACTGCGCGCAGTGAAATTTGCCTGTCATTATTTAATGCAACAGTTAGAAGAGCGTGGCTATAAAAAGCGTTATTAAAATAAGATGAAAAGTAGGAATTTGGGTAGAAGAAAACTATCCAAATTTTTATTTTGAAGAATAAACGAATAAATGTTCGCTTTTTTCTTGCGTGATTTCTTAAAAGCAAGTATAGTAGAGATAGAGAAAAACAATGAACAGTTTTCGAAGGAGGAAAATGAATGAGTGATCGTAAAGCAGCCTTAGAACAGGCGCTAAAACAAATTGAAAAGAATTTTGGGAAAGGTTCCATCATGAAGCTTGGGGAAAAAACCGATTTAGAAATTGCGACATCTTCAAGCGGATCGTTAGCACTTGATGCAGCATTAGGCGTAGGTGGTTATCCACGTGGACGTATTATCGAAGTATATGGTCCTGAATCATCAGGTAAAACAACTGTTGCGCTCCATGCGATTGCTGAAGTGCAAGCGTCAGGTGGACAAGCAGCATTTATCGATGCTGAGCATGCGCTGGACCCAATTTATGCACAAAAATTAGGGGTTAATATTGATGAGCTACTATTATCACAGCCAGATACAGGAGAACAGGCACTTGAAATCGCAGAAGCTCTAGTACGCAGTGGAGCGATTGACATTATTGTTATTGACTCTGTCGCAGCATTAGTGCCAAAAGCAGAAATTGAAGGAGATATGGGTGATTCTCATGTCGGTTTACAAGCTCGTTTAATGTCACAAGCTTTACGTAAACTTTCAGGAGCGATTAATAAATCGAAAACAATTGCTATTTTTATTAACCAAATTCGTGAAAAAATTGGTGTGATGTTTGGTAATCCAGAGACAACACCGGGTGGACGTGCGCTTAAATTCTACAGCTCTGTGCGTTTAGAGGTGCGTCGTGCAGAGGCAATTAAGCAAGGCAATGATATTATGGGTAACCGCACAAAGGTAAAAATTGTGAAAAATAAAGTAGCTCCACCTTTCCGTACAGCAGAGGTAGATATTATGTATGGAGAAGGGATTTCTAAAGAGGGCGAAACAGTCGATTTAGGTGTAGAATTAGATATTGTGCAAAAAAGTGGTTCTTGGTACGCATATGGAGATGAGCGTTTAGGTCAAGGCCGAGAAAATGCGAAACAATATTTAAAAGAACATCCTGCCGTAATGGAGGAAATCGCTAACAAAATTCGCTCTTCCTATGGTATTGCTGCTGCTTCTTATACAATTGCTGCACATGAAGAGGAAGAAATGGATGAAGAATTACTGTCACTTCTCGAAGAAGAATAGGATTAATGCATTGCTCTTACGCTAAAGGTAAGAGCAATGCATTTTTAGTTATAGGGGCTTCTAGCAGTGCGCAAGGTTACAAGCAAAGAAATGGAATGAAGATTCATGCGCCAGCTATATTGTCTATATTATTGAATTTTTGTATAGAATAAAGTAAGGGCAACACCAAAATGACTTCACACATACTTTTGTATGAAATAGCCGCCATATCTCTTGGGAATATTTCTTATGTACTGGTTTTAAATAAATACTAGAAAGCATAAAATATTTTCTAGTGTAAAAGTAATAGGAAAAATATTCAGCGAATGGATAGGACTTACTTTTTTCTTTATGAAGGCGAACAGACGCCCGACTATCCTTGACAGAGCTTGAGGCTAGCTATACAATAAAATATGTATAATTTCTGAATTATGACTTTAAATAGGCAGTACATTTGATTATATCTTCATTAAATAACTATTTTAATAAAAGAGAAATTACAACTTTCAGAGCTTCCTAATGAAGGGCCTAACGTTGTGATTCCTTACTAAATATCTACTGGATGAAGATACAGCCTTTGTGGATAGAATGGATGTTATGTAAGCGTAACAAAAATCCTACGTTTTTTCACGAAGGATAATATTGATGTATGCGCCGACTGAAACTGTATTACCCAAATAGCAAGAGGAGGTGTTCATATGGATGGAATTACTATCATCTCCGCTTTGCTTGGACTCATCGTTGGTGCCGCTGTTAGCTATATCTACATGAAAAAAGTGAATGACTCAAAAATCACTGGTGCTAAACATGTTGCTGAAACAATCGTTGAAGAAGGAAAACGACAAGCGGAGGCAATGAAAAAAGAAGCACTACTTGAAGCCAAAGATGAAACTCACAAATTTCGTACTGAAGCAGAAAATGACATTCGTGAACGTCGTTTAGAACTTCAAAAACAAGAGAACCGTTTATTGCAAAGAGAAGAGAATCTTGACCGCAAGGATGATACTCTAAATAAGAGAGAAGCAGGCTTAGAGCGTAAAGAACATGCTCTAGCTGAAAGACAACAGCATATTGAACAGATGGAGAGCAAAGTGGACGAGCTCGTTGCATCACAAAAAACAGAGCTAGAACGTATTTCTGCTTTAACAAGAGATGAAGCAAAAACAATTATCTTAAATGAAGTAGAAAAAGAGCTAGCAACGGATATTGCAGTGATGACGAAGGAAGCTGAAACACGTGCGAAGGAAGACTCCGATAAAAAAGCGCGTGAAATTTTATCATTGGCATTACAACGTTTTGCAGCGGATCACGTAGCAGAAACAACGGTATCTGTTGTGAACTTGCCAAACGATGAAATGAAAGGCCGTATTATAGGTCGTGAAGGCCGTAATATACGCACATTGGAAACATTGACTGGCATTGATTTGATTATTGATGATACGCCAGAGGCGGTTATTTTATCAGGCTTTGACCCAATTCGTCGTGAGACAGCTCGACTTGCACTTGAAAAACTTGTACAGGACGGCCGTATTCACCCTGCTCGCATAGAGGAAATGGTTGAAAAAGCTCGTCGTGAAGTGGATGAACAAATCCGTGAAACAGGTGAGCAAACAACATTTGAAATTGGTATTCATAATCTACATCCTGATTTAATGAAAATTTTAGGTCGCATGAAATATCGTACAAGTTATGGGCAAAATGTCTTAAAACATTCAATTGAAGTCGCCTATTTAGCAGGTTTACTTGCTGCTGAACTTGGTGAAGATGTAGCACTAGCTCGCCGTGCAGGCTTATTACATGATATTGGTAAAGCAATTGACCATGAAGTTGAAGGTAGTCACGTTGAAATTGGCGTGGAATTAGCAACAAAATATAAGGAACATCCTGTCGTTATTAATAGTATTGCTTCGCATCATGGCGATACAGAGGCAACTTCTGTGATCGCAGTATTAGTGGCTGCAGCTGATGCTTTGTCAGCAGCTCGTCCAGGTGCACGAAGTGAAACACTGGAAAACTATATCCGCAGACTTGAAAAGCTAGAGGAAATTTCAGAAAGCTATGATGGCGTAGAAAAATCTTATGCGATTCAAGCAGGTCGTGAAATTCGTATTATTGTACAACCTGAAAAAATTGATGACTTAGCTTCCCATCGTCTTGCACGTGATATTCGCAAACGTATTGAGGAAGAACTAGACTATCCAGGTCATATTAAAGTAACAGTCATTCGCGAAACACGTGCTGTGGAGTACGCGAAATAATATTGAAAGTTAGAGGTTTCTTTAGATAAATATCTGGAGAGCCTCTTTTTTACTGGAGTAGAAAGCCTTATTGACAATAGGGGGCCATTATATTTTGCTTAATTATCCTCCTAGCGTTACAATTAGTAATGTTATTCTAGGAGCGTTATGACCTAGCCTTATGATAGAAGAAAAGGCGTAATGGAAAGAAAGAGTGGTTGAAAAAATGAAGGTTTTATTTATTGGTGATATTGTGGGTTCGATTGGTCGAGATGCAGTAGAAAAATATTTACCTCGCTTAAAAAAGAAATTCCATCCTGATGTGGTCATTGCAAATGGTGAAAATGCGGCAGCTGGACGTGGCATTACTCGTAATATTTATAGCAGTCTTTTACAAATGGGTGTAGATGTCATTACAATGGGCAATCATACATGGGATAATAAAGATATTTTTGATTTTATTGATGACGCAGATTATTTAATACGTCCTGCCAACTTTTCAAGTGAGGCTCCAGGGAAAGGCATGGTGCAAATTTCTAAAAACGGTGTGACATTATCGGTAATTAATTTACATGGTCGTGTCTTTTTGCCTCCGCATGAAGATCCATTTGCGATGGCAGATCAATTAATTGAAGAGGCTCATCAAATATCACCACTTGTCTTCGTGGATTTTCATGCAGAAGCGACAAGTGAAAAGATTGCGCTTGGCTGGCACTTAGATGGCAAGGCTTCCGCAGTGGTTGGCACACATACACATGTGCAAACAGCCGATGCAAGAATTTATCCAAATGGTACAGCGTATATTACGGATGTAGGCATGACAGGCCCATATGATGAAATCTTAGGCATGACAAAGGACAGTGTGATTTATAAATTCCAAACCAATATGCCATCTCGCTTTGAAGTGCCGAAAAAAGGACGCGAGGTATTAAGTGGCTTCTTTGTAGAGATCAATGATAAAACAGGGAAGGCTACTTATTGTGAACGCATTTACATTAATGAAGATTACCCATTTCAAGGGTAGAGAAGTCGAAATATGTTTGTGAACGAGTGTGGTAGGTTTCTTTGTCAAACTAGTCTATTTCCTTCTTGTGGAGCATAAAATGTGCTACGGACAATAACTTGAGGTCCAAAAAGGGGGACGTGAGTTGTTGAGCGTAAACACTATTCGCGAAACGGGGAGGAATAATTGTGGATTCATTAAAAGTATCATCACGCTCTAATCCAAATTCAGTTGCAGGTGCATTAGTCGCGGTAATCAGAGAAAAAGGGCAAGCAGAAATGCAAGCAGTTGGGGCAGGTGCACTTAACCAAGCCGTGAAAGCAGTGGCCATTGCACGCGGATTTGTAGCGCCAAGTGGCACGGATTTAATTTGCGCGCCAGCGTTTGCCGATATTTTAATTGCTGGTGAAGAACGTACAGCTTTGAAGTTGCTAGTGGAAAAACGTATTCGATAAAAAAGTAATGAACTAAAATGCCTTGTCACATAATAATGTGGCGAGGCATTTTTTCGTTTTCCTGTTTACATATGATAGATGTCACTTGAAATAGGGGCGTGATTTTGCTTAGATTTGAAAATTACAACTTTTTGAACAGGATTTTCAGTCAAAGGTCTGATTTTCGCCTAAATCGTTGAGAAACAATAGTGCAGAAGGGTTTCTTCGTGTTAAACTTATGAAGGAAAAATAATAGTATACATTGGATTTAAGGAGTTGTTGACATGTTACATCAGCTTTCATGGAAAGTCGGTGGGCAACAGGGTGAAGGGATTGAGAGTACAGGCGAAATTTTCTCAATGGCAATGAATCGTTTAGGTTATTTCCTATATGGTTATCGTCACTTCTCTTCTCGAATTAAAGGTGGCCATACGAATAATAAGATTACAGTTCGTCCAACAGAAGTGCGTGCAATTGCGGATGATTTAGATATTTTAGTGGCGTTTGATCAAGAAACAATTGACGTCAATTATCAAGAACTAACAAACACAGGTATTATTTTAGCGGATGCAAAATTTGATCCTGTGAAGCCAGAAGATTCACAGGCCCCATTATTTGCTGTGCCATTTACAGAAATAGCAGCGGAACTTGGTACATCGTTAATGAAAAACATGGTGGCTATCGGAGCAACGGCTTCATTGCTTAATTTAGAGGATGCAGTGTTCCAAAATGTAGTCGATGATATTTTTGGTAGAAAAGGTGAAGAGGTTGTTCAAAAAAATATGGAGGCGATTGCACGCGGCCATCAGATTATGAATGAGCTTTTAGGGGATCGTGTTGGAGAATGGGCACTTGCACCAGCAGATGGCAAACGCCGTATGTTTATGATTGGCAATGATGCAGTGGCACTTGGCGCATTAGCTGCTGGTACACGCTTTATGGCAGCATATCCAATTACGCCAGCCTCTGAAATTATGGAATACTTAATTAAAAAATTACCAAAATTCGGTGGTGCAGTCATTCAAACAGAAGATGAGATTGCCGCAGCAACAATGGCGATTGGCGCTAACTTCGGTGGTGTTCGTTCCTTTACCGCTTCTGCAGGTCCTGGTCTATCATTGATGATGGAGGCGATCGGTCTTTCGGGGATGACAGAGCAGCCATTAGTGATTGTTGATACACAGCGTGGAGGTCCTTCAACGGGCTTACCAACAAAGCAAGAGCAATCGGATTTAATGGCAATGCTGTATGGCACACACGGAGAAATTCCAAAAGTGGTCATTGCACCCTCTACAATGGAGGAAGCATTCTTTGATACGATTCAAGCGTTTAATATTGCAGAAGAGCTACAATTGCCTGTTATCTTAATGACGGATTTACAATTATCATTAGGTAAACAATCTGTAGAGCCATTTGATTACAGTAAAATTGACATTCGCCGTGGTAAAATTGTGACAGATGAGCTAGAAGAAGCGGTAGATAAAGCTTATTTCAAGCGTTATGAAGATACAGAGGATGGGGTTTCTCCTCGTGTGCTTCCTGGTACATTACATGGCATTCACCATGTGACAGGTGTGGAGCATGATGAAACAGGGAAGCCATCTGAAGCAACGGGTAATCGTCAAACACAAATGGATAAACGCTTCCGTAAATTAGAGAGTTTGAAATTTGATAACCCAGTCCATGTCAATACGCCACATGAGGAAGCCGATATTTTATTAGTAGGCTTTAACTCAACAAGAGGGGCTATTGAGGAAGTGCAAGAGCGACTGAATGCACAGGGAATAAAAGTGAATCATGCCCATATTCGCTTAATTCATCCATTCCCATCTGCGGAAATGGCGCCTCTTATAGCACAGGCGAAAAAAGTTATTGTTGTGGAAAATAACTATACTGGCCAACTAGCCAATATTATGAAGATGAATGTTGGAGGGCACGATAGGATCGCAACAATCACTAAATATAATGGTACACCATTCTTGCCAGGTGAATTAGAAAATCGTGTGAAGGAGTTGACTCGCTAATGGCAACGTTTAAGGATTTTCGTAATACAGTGAAACCAAACTGGTGCCCAGGCTGTGGAGACTTCTCAGTACAAGCAGCTATTCAACGTGCTGCTGCAAATGTCGGCATTGAACCAAATGAGCTTGCGGTGATTTCAGGGATTGGCTGCTCAGGTCGTATCTCAGGCTATATTAATTCCTACGGTTTCCACGGGATTCATGGTCGTGCATTGCCAATTGCACAGGGTTTAAAAATGGCTAATCGTGATTTACATGTCATTGCTTCGGGCGGTGATGGCGACGGTTTTGCGATTGGGATGGGGCATACGATTCATGCAATCCGCCGTAATATTGATATTACGTACATTGTGATGGACAACCAAATTTATGGCTTAACAAAAGGTCAAACTTCGCCACGTTCGGCTGCTGGATTTATTACAAAATCGACACCAGGTGGCGCGATTGAGCCATCATTGAAACCATTAGAGGTAGCGTTAACAAGTGGTGCTACATTTGTGGCGCAAGGCTTCTCTACAGATATTAAAGAATTAACAGCTTTAATTGAAGCAGGCATTAATCATAAAGGCTTCTCGTTTATCAATGTCTTTTCACCATGTGTGACCTATAACAAAGTGAACACATACGATTGGTTTAAAGAGAACTTAACAAAGCTTGCTGATATTGAAGGCTATGACAACTCTGACCGCGGCATGGCGATGCGTACAGTAATGGAGCATGAGGGCTTAGTAACAGGCATTATTTATCAGGATACAGAAACAACATCGTATCAAGAAAAAGTACCTGGCTACTCTGAGCTACCATTAACAGATATTGACATTAAAATGAGCGAAAATGATTTTAATGCGTTAATAAAAGAATTTATGTAAAGAGAAAAAGCATTTGGGGTAGTTGTATCTCAAATGCTTTTTGTATTCGTAAATTAAACGAGAATAACTAATTATTTTTATAGTAGAAGCATGTGCTTGATGAGAACGATAATTTCCACCCAAATGAAGTTAGTAACAGAAGTTCAATTTGTAGCGTTTTTATGTCATAAGGTATCATTCGCACCTGAGTAAGCAAAATTGTATAATAAGGATAATAACAACTGTTCATAAGTGAGGTGATACCATAGGTGAAATTGCGAAATCCACATGATAAGTTTTTTAAGGAATCCTTTGGAAATGTCGCTGTAGCGAGGGATTTTTTGTTGAATTATTGTCCACAGGAAGTATTGCAAGTATTAGATTTAAGCACACTAGAACCACAGAAGGATAGCTTTTTAACACCTGAATTAGAGGAAAGCTTCTCAGATTTATTATTTAAGGTGAATATTTGTCAGCGAGAAGGCTATTTATATTTATTGTTTGAACATAAGAGTTATCCAGATAAGGGTACAACCTTGCAGCTCTTGCGGTATATGTTGGATATTTGGGAAGCCAAGCGCGTAAAAGAACGTGCAAAGAAGCTCCCAATTGTCCTTCCATTGGTGATTTATCATGATGAAAGACAATGGAATTCACCAACCAGTTTGGGGGAACTACTTGACGGCTATGAGGAATTGCCAGAGGCAGTAAAGGCTTATGTACCAAATTTTAACTATTTATTTTATGATTTATCTAACTATACAGATGAAGAAATACGAGGGGAAGTCCAAACACGTATTTTATTGACCTTATTCCGCGATATAAAAATTAAAAGCGGGGAAGCAGTTCTTTTATCTGTATTTCGCGCCTTTCGTTATTTAGAGGAGCTAGAAGACAAACAATCGGCAGTTGGTTATGTGGAAACGATGTTACGCTATATTTATGAAGGCGGAAACGATTTAACAAAAGAAGATATGAGCAAAATCATCAAACGTCTTGAAAACCATGAATTGAAGGGAAGTGACCTAGCAATGACATTGGCGGAGATTTTAAGAAATGAGGGTCGTGAAGAAGGCAGACAAGAAGGCAGACAAGAAGGCAGACAAGAAGGCGAAATGCAAGCTTTATCAAGAATGACAATTATTCAACTAACACAAAAATTCGGTGAGCTACCTGAGGAGCTAAAGCATAGAATTAGCCAAGCAAATATCGAAGCTCTCAACCAAATCGTAGCAAATATTTTCACGATTAGTAGTTTGGAGGAAGTGAAGCGGTACTTGTCATAATAAGTAGATGTCAAGAATTTGTGTTATATGCCTTTTGTTATTTAAAGAAGCTGAAAAATAATAATTTGTGGCAACAATTTAATAAAAGACAAGATAAGCAAAATCATCAAACGTCTTGAAAAGCATGAATTGAAGGGAAGTGACCTAGCAATGACATTGGCGGAGATTTTAAGAAATGAGGGTCGTGAAGAAGGCAGACAAGAAGGTAGACAAGAAGGCGAAATGCAAGCTTTATCAAGAATGACAATTATTCAACTAACACAAAAATTCGGTGAGCTACCTGAGAAGCTAAAGCATAGAATTAGCCAAGCAAATATCGAAGCCCTCAATCAAATTGTATCCAATATTTTTACATTTAGTGATTTGGATGAAGTAAAGGGCTATTTATTTCAATAAACAAGACGAGGTTGTAGTTACCTCGTCTTGTTTTTAGTATAACAACGCCATTGCATGTTTTTGAAGAATTTGTGAAAAGCGAAAAGCCCTTCTTTTCTTTTTAGAAGAATAGTGTAAAATCAGAATCGAAAATTGCTATATAACAATTTTGGATAGAATATTATTGTTATTAGACATGGAGCCTTTTCATTATGGGTTATTATAATATTTGAGCAATAGGGCATTCGTATTTTTGAGTACACAAGCAAAGATGAGACGATACAAGTACTACAAATATTCCATAAAAATACATATTATCATATACAAATTAAACCAAAGAGTAACAGGTGAGTGTAGCTGTTACTCTTTTTTGTTTGTCTTTTCATTTTTTTCTCCGTTATTGCCTATCATGAAGACGATAAATAGGTAGCTATATAGCAATAAATCCTGTAGAAATACAAGTCACAACAATTTTCATAGATAACACTAGCATTAAATTTTATAAGATGCTGCACAACATGGCAGATAATTGACAAGGGTTTAAATGATTCTAGTGTTGATATCTATTTTTATATTCGCGAGTATAGGTTCTTACTCCGCGAGTATTGCCTCTGCTTGCAAATGTTTGCTTCAGCTTTGTGGGTATTTTTTAAAAAAGATAAGTTTTTTCATTTTTATAATTAAATATTACTAAAAAATAATATATTATAAAGATAGAAAATATTGTGGCAATCCGCTCTGTAACAGCTTTCTCTGATAGAGCCTTTCATCCAGCAGATAATATCACACACGCACAATTAGCGAAAATTTTAGCAAATTGGCTCATAACTGAAGGTACAAGTTCTGCTAAGGATGTAGCTATCATTGGAGTGCAAGCTATATTGCAGCACTAGGGCGAGCAGGGATTACATTGGGGGATAATAGGAAATTTCACCCTGGAGCATCTATGACAAGAACCCAATTGGTAGCGTTTTATACTGAGTAATGTAGCAATAAATAGTGAGGCTATCTGACAGCTTCACATCATTATGATCATAGAGAAAAATTTTTATATTGTTTTATATTATTTTATAGTAATATAAAATCAGAAATAGATAATGATACTATTTCTGATGGGGCAAAGAATTAAAGAAGACTGTTTAGTTGTTCTTGTACATGAATTCTATATAACTAATATTTGTAAAAAAGTTATTGTCAGGTGAGATATAATAAGTGAAGGAAGTGGTTCAATGGAGATTGACATTGATTTTTCAAGTATTCATACTTTTTGGAGATCAACGCATTCTACTTCAAATTGGTTGATAGAAGATATCTATACTAGTCTATATTCTAAATTTGTACATCGACTTGTTGCTGCCGATACAGATGGTTTTGCGACTATTCAGGGAAAACCTGTTATTTATGTAGCGAATCATCAGACAGCTATTGAGTCGATGTTGTTTTGTATGATTGTAGGGGGTCTGACCCAAACGCCGATTTGCTCATTAGCGAAGATGGAACATCAACAAAGCTGGTTAGGTCAATTGATTTCGCATAGCTCGTTATATCCAGGCTATCATCCCCATCGTAGTATGATTTTGTTTGACAGAAGGAAGCCTCGGACATTTTTAAAAATTTTAAAACAGATGTCAACTATTTTACAGAAGGAACAGACTTCCCTATTGATTCATGTTGATGGTACAAGAGCAATAAGCTGTCGCGAAGCATCAACACAAATGAATAGGAATGTTATAAAGTTAGCCATAGAAGCTAATGTGCCAATTGTTCCAGTCCGTTTTACGGGAGGGTTGCCAGTAGAGCCCTTATTAGAGCGCATTGATTTCCCTGTCGGCTATGGATGCCAAGATTATTACATCGGTACACCTATTTTGCCCGAGAAATTGCGGTTACTTTCCATAGAAAAACAAAAAAAAGTTATTTTACAAGGTATCAATCAATTGGGCATTCCTAATGAAAAGGAAGTTCCTTATGCTCCTGACCAAGATTTTGCGAAAAAAGTAAGGGGTTGGATGAATGAAACTGGGGTTGTAGAATCCTATGCGGTTCTTCTGCATACACTTGCTACCTACAGTGATGTGGGGCCCGAAAGCAAGGCGCTGATTGCTGGAATGGAGCAAAGAAAGTTGAATTATCCAGCAAATGAGGTAGCACAATGGTTAAATCAGTTTGCACATTGGATGTATGGAAACACGAATCTTGACAATAACATACAGGTAAATAGAGGCTGAAATTTCGATTGATAAGAAAGAGGTGGGGACGATAGCTTTCTATTATCGACGCAGTTTACTTTATTTTTTTATTTCCTTTATTGGAACGGGGCTGCAAAACGTAATCCCCCAAGCCTTCTTTTCAGTGACATATCCTGATTCCAAAGAACTGTGGCTTTCCATTTGTCTTGTGGCAGGCTCGTTGGGAAGTATCGGGGCTGTGCGGATTTCTCATAAACATCACCTTTTCGTCAGTGACTTGCTAGGAGTAAGACGAACTATTTTCACAATCGGAGGGTTTGTCACCTTGCTTCTTGCGCTTATTCTTGTACTTGAGACAGGCTATGTTACATGGTTTATATGTTCGTTTATTTGGGCACGTGCGATTTCGCAATGGCTTGTTAACGGGCTGGATCAACATTATGTTCAGTCTACATCGGAAGCAGGAATTAAAGCGCATGCGAACAGTGTTACCTTGATGCAATTGCTTGGTATGATAGTTGCACCAGTATATTTTTCCTTTTTTGCTGACATAGGCTGGCCGAATATCCTGTTAATGATGGTATTGACGGGCTTTATTACGTTTGGCGTGTGGAAACAGCTTCAGCATAAGCAGTCTATTGTGGTTCCTACTGTAGGGGT
This sequence comes from Lysinibacillus sp. FSL H8-0500, assembly GCF_038051955.1. Classification (NCBI taxonomy): domain Bacteria; kingdom Bacillati; phylum Bacillota; class Bacilli; order Caryophanales; family Bacillaceae; genus Lysinibacillus; species Lysinibacillus sp. FSL H8-0500. The sequence goes on from NZ_CP150292.1 coordinate 1,332,431, forward strand.
TCTGTTAGATCAAAGACGACACAAGCTGGAGTATCAGGACTGGTTGTTTCTTATTTATGTCATCAGCACTGCAACAGGGTCACTATTATTTTCAAGCAATGCGATATTTATTGTCACGGATTTTTATCATCTTAAACACCCGATTGTACAAGGCGGTTTATTATTGACTATTATGAATTTGACCGCGATTGTTTCTGTTATTATCAATAAAAGAACAATTCAAATAAAACAAAGCATGGCACATCGGGAAGTTTTGGTATACTCTCGTAAGCTTGTCATACTTTCTTCTGTATTGGTTGTCCAAATATTTTGTCTATGGCTTCGTCCAGTTGATGCCTATTTCTTTTTGGTGGGCTGGGGAATCGTCATTGGATATTTCTATGGATTGTTCTATTTATTTACTCGATTACTCGTGACCCATCTTGCTGTGACAGAAAACAAACAGTGGGTGCTGTCCCTATATAACAATCAATCTAGTTATTCAGTTGTTCTTTCATCTGTGGTCCTACTGTTTCTTTCAATTGCTACCCATTTTGCTGGAGTTGATATGATTCCATACATTCTGGCTGCGATTGCGTTTTTCATTATAAGTGGCTTTGTGGTAGCCATCCTACTACGGTATAGAATTCACCTAAGTAACTGAAATTGTATAACCACATATTACTTTTTAATAATATTAACTAAGGAGGTGGGATTATTATGATAAGCTTAAAGAAGCTTAGCTTTTTCATAATGCTGTATGTCGTTATCCAGTTTTCTCTTATCGTTTCACCAACTGTAGAGGCTTCAGAGGCAGGTCAATTTAACCCGATTCGACTACAGGCAGGTTTTTTTGGACCTAGTTTTGGGGGCATCATGGGGATGGATATAGATAAAGATGGCAATATTTATGTCGTTGATCACTACACACACACAGTTTGGAAATTTGATTCAGATGGTAATTATCTAAAAGATTGGTATAATGCTGATCCGAATTTGAATATTGACCCATTTCATAGACCTGCCTGTATTGCCGTAGATGCGGCAGGGAATATGTATATTACAGATTATGACAATCATCGCATTCAAAAATTCGCATCAGATGATACTTGGATAAAGAGCTGGGGAAAGTATGGGAAGGGCAATGGTCAATTTGACTACTCTTGGGGAATTACAATCGATTCAGCAGGGTATGTTTATGTGGCGGATGCTAGAAATAATCGCGTCCAAAAATTTACATCAGATGGTACATATATAACGCAATTCGGTGGGCTTTCGGAACCTCTTTATGTTGCAATAGATAAAGATGGCAATGTGTATACGACGAATCGTGATTATTATAGTGATAATCAATGGGTGCAAAAATATAAAGCAGATGGCACATTTTTGACCCAGTGGACTGGGGATTTTAAGGAAGTAGCTGGCATTGTTATTGATGCAGAGGGCAATGTTTATGTGGCGGATGCTGGTAATCATAGCATTAAAAAATTCACATCAAATGGTGAATATTTAACGGAATGGGGTGGATTTGGTACGGGCAATGGTCAATTTAACTATCCAACTGATCTCGCAATGGATTCGGCAGGGAATATATATGTAACCGATACACGGAACAAGCGTGTGCAAAAAATGACGCCCTTACCATCTACAGCAACTTTAAGCAGCCTAACTGTGAATACAGGCACCCTAAATCCAGCCTTTTCATCCACAAGAGATAACTATTCAATCAATGTAGCTCATCATGTATCCACATTGACCATTACGGCAAAAGCTGAGGATGCGCTTGCAAAAATCAATGCAGAAGGAAAGACGCCAGCTACGGGCACATTGAGCGAGCAAGTCGATCTAGAGGTGGGGAATAATACTATTCCTATTATTGTTACGGCTCAAGATGGTCATAGCAAAAAGACCTATACGTTAACTGTAAAACGAGCACCATCAACGGATGCGACTTTAAAAAGCTTAACGCTAGACCACGGTACATTAAGCCCAGCTTTCTCAGCGAGTCGAGAGGCTTATACCGTGCAGGTAGCACATACGGTATCCGCCCTCCAAATTACAGCTTTAACCACAAATAATGGGGCAAGTACGACGATTAATGGTAGTAAGAAAACAACGGAAACGGTATCGTTAGTAGCAGGGCAAACAAAGACGATTCCAATTGTCGTCACAGCTCAGGATGGCAACACAAAAAAGACTTATACACTAACAGTAACAAGAGCCATATCAACGGATGCGACTTTAAAGAGTTTAACGACCAGTAGTGGAACAGTAAGCCCGTTGTTTACACCAAATGAAGAAAACTACACGGTGCAAGTAGACACTAGCGTCACCACAGTAGATGTTGCTGCTATTACAACAGATAGTCAAGCCAGTTTCACCATAAATGGTAAGCAAACAACAGAAGAAACGATCTCGCTAGCAGCAGGGCAAACCAAAATAATTCCAATTGTTGTGACCGCTCAAGATGGCAAGACAACAAAAACGTATACATTAACAGTAACAAGAGCCCCATCAAGTGATGCGACCTTAAAAAGTTTGACGACGAGTAGTGGAACAGTAAGCCCGTTGTTTACACCAAATGAAGAAAACTACACGGTGCAAGTAGACACTAGCGTCACGACAGTGGATGTTGCGGCGATTACAATGGATAGTCAAGCGAGTTTTACCATAAATGGCAAGCAAACAATAGAAGAAACCATCTCGCTAGCAGCAGGGCAAACCAAAATCATCCCGATTGTTGTGACAGCTCAGGACGGGAAAACAACAAAAACGTATACATTGACAGTCACACGTGCGCCATCAAGCGATGCCACGTTGCAAAGTTTAACGGTCAGTAATGGTACGTTAAGCCCAGCATTCACGGCAAATGAAGAAACCTATACGGTGCAGGTAGAGCATCATGTGACGACAGTGGATGTTGCCGCTATTACAACGGATAACCAAGCAAGTCTTACTATAAATGGAAAACATACAACAGCGGAAACAGTGACACTAGTAGCAGGGCAAGCCGTGTCGATTCCACTTGTCGTCACAGCCCAAGATGGTATAATCCAAAAGACCTATACAGTGATGATAGCACGTGCACCATCAAGCGATGCAACCCTGCAAAGTCTGGTTGTAGATAATGGCATCCTAAGTCCAAGCTTCCAGCCAACTACCACAATCTATACCGTGCAGCCAGCTATTGCTGCTTCTACATTACAAGTGACAGCGCTGCCAACGAACATGGATGCAAGCGTGATGATTAACGGGCATCCTACGACAGCCGATACGATTACGTTAACGATGAGCCAACCGATGACCATTCCCATCATTGTGACAGCGCAAAATGGGGAACAGAGTGTTTACACATTGCTTGTACAGGAAACGATCATTCCCGTTGCAAGCGTGATGATCCAACCAACACAATTACGGCTACAAGTAGGAGAGCACCCAGTTGCATTGACAGCAACAGTCTATCCAATAAATGCGAGTAATCAGCGTGTGAGCTGGCGAAGCAATAACCCAAGTGTGGCCACTGTTGATGAACAGGGCAGAGTCACACCAAAATCGGCAGGTCAAGCAGAAATTGACGTCACAACAGTAGATGGGGGGCAAACAGCCACAGCTTTTATCACCGTGGAGCAGGTTGTAGTTGGGAATGAATCGACACCAAGCCCAGCACCGATGGAAGAGCCAACAAGCGGCAATAATCCCTCTCCACCAACCTCTATGACAATTACATTTTATACAAATGGAGGGACAATGCTGGAGCCGATCAAGGTGGCTTATCATACGAAAATTAGTGATTTACCAGTACCTACAAGAGAGGGCTACCAATTTGAGGGCTGGTATCAGGATGAAGCATTCACAATTCCATGGGCAGAGGATGTGCTTGTTCGAGGAGATTTAGCACTTTATGCAAAATGGATAGCCTTACCAGCGGAGGAATTGGAAGCCCCAAAAGAATCGCAGCCCAAGCCATCAATTGTAACTTTCCGAGATATTGAGAAGCACTGGGCACAGGAAATGATTGAGGCATTAGCAACGCAGGGAATTATTCAAGGCTATGAGGATGGTACCTTCCGCCCCAATGAGTCGATCAGTCGGCAGCATGTGGCAGCGCTAATAACTAGAGCCTTTTCATTTGAATCGGTACGAACAACAGATGATTTTTCAGATGTTCCCCCAATGAATCCATATTATGAGGCAATCCGCACATTACAGCAGGCTGGAATGATAGATGGCACAGAAGAGGGGATGTTCCTACCAACCGAAAAAATGACACGTGCTCAGCTAGCAAAGGTGCTTGTGGGGATGATGGAGCTAACGCCAGAAGGAACAACTTCATTTAGCGATGTAAGTAGCGATCATTGGGGAGCAGGCTATATTGCTACATTAGAGCGTGAAGGCATTGCACTTGGCGACAATGGCTATTTCTATCCAAATAAACCTGTGACCCGTGCACAGTTCGTCACATTTTTATATCGTATCATGTACATGCAGTAGGGCTTGCTTCAAAAGAACACCTCCGTTCTGCATGAACAACAAAAGTGCTTGGAAGTATCTAGTTTCTTCCAAGCTTTTCATTTGATCCATTCTATTCAGCATATTGGTTGTGTAAAGTTTTTCATGGTATCCTATTAATAGCTTTTATTTTTAAAGGGGGTATCTGTGATGGCAGAAAGAGGAAGACCTAAAGGCGCAATTGGAGAAGAAAGTCGGGCATTACTACTTGAAATAGCAGCAAAAGAATTTGCACAGCATGGATACCACGGAACAAAGGTGAGTTCGATTGTAAAAGGTGCATCATTAAGTCAGCCTACATTTTATTTATATTTTAAAAATAAAGAGGCTATTTTTGAAGAACTAGAAAATTTATTTTACCTACGACTAATGGAGTATGCAAAGAAAAGTCGTTTACAGCCTCAGCTAGAGCCACCAACAGTTAAAGCGCGTATTGTCCATAATTTAAAGGAATTATTAACATTCTTTTGCAAGAACCCAAATTTAACGCGCATCGGGTTTTATTTGTCTACAAAGGCAAATGATATCAAGACACAAATTGTTCAGCAAATTAAAGGAAATCTTGATTTTGAAGTAAGTGCAGGCTATTTTCGTAAAAATCTGGATACACAAATGGTTGCAGAGTGTTTAATCGGTATGATTGAACGATTAACGTTTATCCAATTACTGCCTAAGAAAAAAGGGCCAGAAGAAATAGCCAATGATATTGTAGACTTATTAATAGAGGGTATGTTGGATAGAGAAAATAATAGAAAATAGCTTAAAAGAAGCTGGAACAGAACGCCATTATTTTGAAAAATAGCGAAAATGGATAACAATTTTTTTATTTCATTAAGTTGAATATTCCTCTCTAAATCAAAAAGTGACAGACTTATTTGGAACTTGGTCTAACATTTTTTCTTTTTGTCCCAGCTTTTTTGTATAGTCGGAAGCATTAGACAAGGAAAATGTAGGCGACCAAATAGGAATATATAAACCAACTAAAAGGTCAGATAGAATAGATGCACGTAGCGTAGCCTTCCGTATGAAAAAGAGTGTAGAAATTTTGGGAGGGTTTAAAGGGAATGAAACAGTATTCACACACCGAAATTTCGAAACACACAAAACTATATTAAGTGGTGATTTTTTTCGTGAAACAAATGCTTATAGTGTATTCTATCATTTATTTAATCCGTCAAATATATTAGATGAAACAGCACTTCTTAATGGTGTCACAATTACGGATGGGCGTGCGAATATATCTTGAATTTATTGGAGATAAAGCATTAACAGCAGGCAGTGATGGTGACTATGGAGGTGCTGTCCATAATACTATAGACCCTCTTTCATAAACTGAAACCTAATGAATGTTGAATTTAATGGAAATTCAACAGCCTTAGGTGGCGGAATTTACAATGGAGCAAGCAGTCTGCTCTTGACAAAGGAAAACTTTATCTTGGTTCAGCAAATGTCTTTTGTATCGAAAGCGAAGCATCAGATATTTTATGTACCGAAAGTATTAGCGCAGGTACAATTACGCTGAGGCATAATGGATTATTTCTTATATTACGCTGGCGTTCATATAATTCTATATGTTCAGGCTTTAATGTCATTTTTTTGTTATTATTGGTTTGTTACGGCTATTTTTCCAATTTAAAGGATTACCTAAATAACTGAAATTACTTATATAGTTTGAAAAAATTTTATATAAACATATATTACTTTCTGATAATATATGTTTTAGGAGGTGATTGCGTTGAGTGGAAAAAAGCTACGTTTATTTGTCCTGTTATATATAGTTCTGCAGTTTTCTTTGGTCGTTTTCTCCTCTGTGGAAGCTTCGGAGGCAGGGAAGTTTAGAACGGTATTAACAGGTTTTAATCAGCCAGAAGGAATTGCGGTAGATAAAGACGGTAATATTTACGTTATTGATGCACGTGACAATTGTATTTTGAAATTCAAATCGGATAACTCATTTCTTAATAAATGGTGTAATCAAATAGGTGGACAGTCAATTTCTTATCCAAAAGGAATTGCGGTGGATGCTGCAGGGAATATTTATATCACAAACTCAAATAATTCAACTATACAAAAATTTAGGGCAGATGGTACGCATATAATGGATTGGGGAGGCTATGGAACAGCTATTGGTCAATTTAATAATCCTAGCAGTATTGCCATAGATATAGCAGACAATCTTTATATTGCAGATACGTATAATAAACGTATTCAAAAATTTACATCGAATGGCGTATATGTAATGCATTTTGATATAGAGTACTCCCCCTATAATATTACAGTAGATAAATTGGGAAATATATATACTACGAATTTGGACGTTTTACGAAAATATAAAGCAGATGGCACATATTTAATGAAATTTAATGGGAGTTTCAACTTTCCAGATGGGATAGCTACCGATGCAGATAATAACATCTATGTTGTGGATAAAATGAGACATTGCATACAAAAATACGCGGCAAACGGAACGCATTTAGCTCAATGGGGGGCTCAGGGGAAGGGGGATGGTCAGTTTCTTTATCCTACTCAAATAGCAAGCGATACAGCAGGGAATTTGTATGTGACAGATAGGGATAATAAACGTGTGCAAAAGATGACTCCGTTACCATCTAATACAAACTTAGCTAGCCTAAAGGTGGGAGAAGCCACATTATCACCTTCACCGAATTATCAGGTAGAGGTAGGGAATGATGTTTCGATGCAAACCATTATAGCAACATCATCAGATCCTCTTGCGAAAATTAACATAGAAGGGCAGCCACCATCTATTGGCACATTGAGTTATCAGGCAAATCTAAATGTTGGTGATAATGTGATTCCAATTGTTGTGACGGCTCAGGATGGGTATAGTAAAAAAACGTACACGCTTACGATAAAGAGATTGCCATCAAATGAAGCCACCTTAAAAAGCTTAACAGTCAATCATGGTACATTAAATCCAATGTTTGCAGCAAATGAAGAAACTTACACGTTACAAGTAGAGCATGCTGTAGCAGCGCTTCAAATTACAGCAGAAACAACAAATAATGGAGCACGTATGACCATCAATGGCAATCGGAAAACATCGGAAACGATAGCACTGGTAGCAGGTCAAACCACAACGATACCGATTGTAGTAACAGCCCAAAATGGCATGACGCAAAAAACCTACACATTGGCAGTAACAAGGGCGTTATCAGATGATGCCACCTTAAAAAGCATAATGGTAGATCATGGTACGTTAAGCCCAGCATTCATGGCAAGCGAAGAAACCTACACGTTACAGGTAGCGCATGCTGTAGCAGCGCTTCAAATTACAGCGGAAACAACAAATAATGGAGCAAGTATGACTATCAATGGCAGTGAGAAAACATCGGAAACGATAGCGCTAGTAGCAGGTCAAACCATAACGATACCGATTGTAGTAACAGCCCAAAATGGCATGATACAAAAAACCTACACATTGGCAATAACCCGAGCGTTGTCAGATGATGCGACCTTAAAAAGCATAACGGTAGATCATGGTACGTTAAGCCCAGCATTTACGGCAAATGAAGAAACCTATACGTTACAGGTAGAACATAGCGTTCCAGCAATAAATGTTGTCGCACTCCCATTAGATAATCAAGCAAGTGTGACTATTAATGGACGTCAAAAAACATCGGAAATAATCCTACTGATAGCAGGGCAAGCAACTCAAGTTCCGATAGTTGTAACAGCCCAAGATGGAGAAACGCAAAAGACCTACACAATGATAGTAATGCGAGCACCATCAAATGATGCCACCTTACAAAGTTTAATAGTAGAACATGGTATATTAAATCCAAGCTTCAATTCATCTGTAACAATGTATACCGTCCAGCCTGATCTTACTGCTGCTACCTTACAAGTGACAGCACTGCCAACGAATGTTGATGCAAGTGTGATGATTAATGGAAAAACCACTACAGCAGATACAGTTACTTTAACAACAGAACATTCTATGACCATTCCAATTGTAGTTACCGCACAAAGCGGTGAGCAGAGTGTCTACACATTGCTTGTACAAGAACCATCTATCCCTGTGACCAGTGTTCGATTACAGCCAGAAAAGTTCCAATTACAGGTAGGTAGTAATCCAGTAGCATTGACAGCAACGATATATCCAAGCAATGCGAGTAATCAGCGTGTTAGTTGGAGAAGTACTAACCCAGTTATTGCCACTGTTGATGAATACGGAATGGTTACAGCTAAATCGGCGGGAAAAACAGAAATTGTAGTAACAACGGCGGATGGTGGTCAAACAGCAACAGCTCTAGTAGTAGTGGAAGAAATTCCAACTAGGAATGAGCCGCTACCAAGCCCAACACCTACACAGCAGCCAATAAACGATAATGATTTTTCTCCACCATCAACTGTAAAAATTATATTGTATGCAAATAATGGTACAGTACTAGAGCCAATTGAAATTACCTATAATACAAGAGTTAGTGATTTACCAGTGCCAACAAGAGAGGGCTACCAATTTGATGGCTGGTATCAGGATGAATCGCTGACAACACCATGGGTTGTGGAGATGCTTGTGCGAGAGGATATAGTACTTTATGCCAAGTGGATAGCATTGCCGGTGGAAGAACTAGAACCACTGCAAGAATCACAGCAACCACCAAAGCCAGTCGAGAGGTTTGAAGATATTGAACGCCATTGGGCACAAGAGATGATTGAGGAACTAGTGACACGTGATATTATTCAAGGCTATGAGGATGGCACTTTCCGTCCGAATGAAGCGATTAGTCGTCAGCATGTTGTCGCACTATTAACAAGAGCCTTTTCATTTGAATCGGTGCGATCAACAGATGATTTTTCAGATGTTTCACCAATGAATCCATATTATGAGGCAATACGTACATTACAGCAGGCTGGAATTATTGATGGCGCAGAGGGGATGTTCCTACCAACAGAAAATACGACACGTGCCCAGCTAGCAAAGGTACTGGTTGGTGTAATGGGACTAACGCCAGCAGGAACAACTTCATTTAGCGATGTAAGTAGCAATCATTGGGGAGCAGGCTATATTGCAGTATTAGAGCGTGAAGGTATTGCGCTTGGTGATCATGGTAAATTCCATCCAAATGTGCCTGTCACACGTGCAGAATTTGTAGCATTTTTATATCGAATCATAGAAAAAGAATAACCAATAAAGGGCTTGAAGAGGGAGTGATTTCCTTATCGAGCCATAAAGTAAGGGACGTCTGAATTCGATGGCGTCTCTTTTTATTTCGTAGGAATAAGTGGTTGGTAAACTGCGAGTATTCGTATATCACATCAGATAATACATTATGCTACAATAAAAGAAAAAAAGAGGCGATGACTGTGAATAACGTCATTGATTTTATTGCAAAGAAAAGAGAACGTGAGGAAAGGCAGCGCGCTCAGGATTTGGAACACTATGTAGCTACGCGCTGTAATTTTCAGCAGCCTGAAAACATTGATGCGCTTGTAGAGGAAAGGCTTATTGAGGTCAAGGATCATTCATTATTTCTGGGCTTTTTATCCATTTTAAAGGACGAGCAAATAGAGCCGCTCGCTATTTTTCAGGATGTATTTCTGTTAGAGCCTGCGCGCTTTGAAATGTCCTACAATATGAAATGGTGGTCAGTAGTTCAGTTGGCGTTTACATTTTTAACAATTCTAAAGGAAAATGAGCCACATACATATGCTCAATTTTTAGGTCTTTCCACATAATCTAGGTAGATAGCGCATTCCTAGATTTTCTTTGTATATGGAGTGATGGATAACACGGTAAAATTGACAGATAGCATGCTGACTTTGGCAGATAGAACTAAATAATTGATAGCTAGCTAGCCAAGCTCAAGCTTGCTAATTTAAGTCGAAAACACGACATTTCATGCACAAACCTTGTAGGATATAGCAACTATTCAGTATAATAGTAAAATGGAAATTCAAGTGCATGGATTTCGTTTGAAAGGAGTTACCTGATTGCGATGAATGAGGAACAACGCTTAGCTAATCAGCAAGTCAATCAACCAAAAAAAGAAGACAAGCCTGAAAAGGATTATAGTAAATATTTTGAGAAGGTTTTTATAGCTCCTTCGTTAAAGGATGCTAAAAAGCGTGGTAAAGAAGAGGTCAAGTACCACAAAGATTTTAGTATAGCAGAAGAATTCACAGGGATGGGTAAAGAGCGTACCTTCTATATTCGTACGTATGGCTGTCAAATGAATGAACATGACACAGAAGTAATGGCTGGGATTTTTATGCAGCTTGGCTATACACCAACAGATAAGATTGAAGAAGCGGATGTTGTGCTACTAAATACATGTGCCATTCGTGAAAATGCAGAAAACAAAGTATTTGGAGAGTTGGGCTTTCTGTTAAAATATAAGCGTAAAAATCCAGAAATGCTGATTGGCGTTTGTGGCTGTATGTCACAAGAGGAATCCGTTGTTAATAAAATTTTAAGAAGCTATCCACATGTCGATATGGTATTTGGCACACATAATATTCACCGTCTGCCAAATATTTTAAAAGAAGCCTACATGTCGAAAGAAATGGTAATAGAGGTTTGGTCTAAAGAAGGCGATGTCATTGAAAATCTGCCGAAAAAACGTCTGGGCTCCATTAAGGCTTGGGTGAATATTATGTATGGGTGCGATAAATTCTGTACGTATTGTATCGTTCCGTATACACGTGGTAAGGAGCGAAGTCGACGCCCAGAGGAGATCATTGCTGAAGTTCGTGAGCTAGCGGCAGCGGGCTACAAAGAAATTATGTTGCTGGGGCAAAATGTCAACGCTTACGGCAAAGATTTTGAGGATATCGATTATCGTCTTGGCGATTTAATGGATGAATTACGAAAGATTGATATTCCACGTATTCGTTTTACAACGAGTCATCCACGTGACTTTGATGATCATTTAATCGAAGTTCTTGCAAAACGCGGCAACTTAGTGGAACATATTCATTTACCAGTGCAGTCTGGCTCAAATGATGTGCTAAAAATTATGGCGCGTAAATATACACGTGAGCATTTCCTTGGGCTAGTAGATAAGATTAAAGCCGCAATACCTGAAGTGACGTTAACAACCGATATTATCGTTGGCTATCCAAATGAAACAGAGGAGCAGTTTGAGGAAACATTGTCCTTATACCGTGAAGTCGGCTTTGAGGCAGCGTTTACGTATATTTATTCTCCACGTGAAGGCACACCAGCTGCAAAAATGGTTGATAATGTCCCTGAAGAGGTGAAAAAAGAGCGTCTTCAACGTTTAAATGAAGTGGTGGGTGAATATTCGCGCAAAGCATTAGAGCGTTTAAAAGGTGAGGTTGTCGAAGTCTTAGTAGAAGGTATAAGTAAAAAACGTGATGATGTTTTAGCAGGCTATACACGTAAAAATCGTCTTGTGAACTTTAAAGCACCAGCAGAAGTGATTGGTCAATTAGTAAAAGTTAAAATAACAGAGGCTACATCTTATTCACTTACAGGTGAATTTGTGGAAGTCGTAAAAAATGAAAAGGTGGAAGCGTAAATGACACAAGTTTTATATACAAAAGAGGATTTAATTAAAAAATCACATGAAATTGCACATATGATTGCCAATACGCCAGAGGTTGAATTTTTTAAAAAGGCAGAAGCACAAATTAATGAAAATCAACAAGTACGTGAACGTATTGCAAGCTTAAAAAGCTTACAAAAACAAGCAGTTAATTTCCAACACCTAGGGAAAGAAAAAGCATTAAAAATGATTGAAGATAAAATTGCTAAAATCGAAGAGGAAATTAATGATATTCCTGTTGTGCAGCAATTTAAAGAATCACAAGGTGATGTGAATGATTTATTGCAACTTGTATCGAATACAATTGCCAATAATGTAACAAATGAAATTGTTCGTTCAACAGGCGGTGATGTACTGCGCGGTGAGACAGGTTCACAAGTAGCTAACTCTCAGCCAGGTAGCTGCTCTTAATAAATCCTAGCAATCAAAGCTCGAATGACAGCATTCGAGCTTTTTTATGTCTTCTTCTATTAAAGCATTCTCTTGTTATAGCGAAAAAGATTTGGACAATACATTTCATTCTCTAAAAATATATGTTCACCCAATGGGCGCTACCTGCATATGATGAAGTGAAAAGAGTCGAAGGAGGAATTGCGCTGAAACGTTTACGACAAATCGTGACGAAAGCAGTAGTTGCCAAGGGGAAGAAAAGAACGGAAGAGCGTGTTACATTATCACCGACAAATAAACCGACAAGTATTTTAGGATGCTGGGTGATTAATCATACTTGCTCCGCGAAAAAAGTCGGCAAGTTTGTGGAGGTAACAGGAAAGTTTGATGTCAATGTGTGGTATGCCTATAGTAATCACTCGAAGACAGCTGTATTTTCCGAAACGGTTCATTATAAAGACAAAGTAAAGCTGCATTATCGAGAAGGCGAAATTAGTGTTGGTGATGATGTACGAGTACGTGTTCTTCAGGAGCCAAATTGTATTGAAGCCATCATTTCTCCATGTGGTACGAAATTTGAAATTGTTGTAGAGCGTGAAGTCATTGTCGAGGTAATGGGTGAAACAACGATTTGTATCAGTGTGCATCCACTAGACTATGAAGAAGATTGGAGCTTTAAAGATGAGAGTTCATCCTCCTCCTCTTCAAGCTCTAGTTCAAGCTCCTCTTCAAGCTCTGATGGAGAAGGCAGGTATGTGTTAGAGTCGTCATCGTTTCCTGATGAACGCCCAAGATAAGTTTATCAAACATCATTTTTTGATACATGCGAAATGCTAGCATCTTAAAAAAAGGTGAAAAAAGCGTTTCGCATGTATCTTTTGTTATAATAAAAGTATCTATTAGGCAAGAGTGAGGGATTTTGAAGATGACGATATATACGCCAATGATGCAACAGTATCTACAGGTAAAAGAAGATTATAAAGATGCCTTTTTATTTTTTAGATTAGGCGACTTTTATGAAATGTTTTTTGAGGATGCCATTCATGCCTCGCAAATTTTAGAGATTACATTAACAAGTCGAGATGCAGGCGCGAAAGAGCGCATTCCTATGTGTGGCGTGCCGCATCATTCGGCTAAAAACTATATTGAAACACTTGTGCAAAAGGGCTATAAAGTGGCGATCTGTGAGCAAACAGAGGACCCGAAACAAGCAAAAGGGGTAGTCAAGCGTGAAGTTGTTCAGCTGATTACACCAGGAACCATTATGGAAGGCAAGGCGCTTGAAGGGAAATCCAATCATTTTATTGGAGCAGCCGAGCAACTGGATGATCAGACATTTGGCTATGCTTATTTGGATTTATCTACAGGTGAAGCAGTGGCTTCTTCGATTAAAGGCGATGGCAAGGCGCTGTTAATGCAAATGCAGGCGTATGGTATTTGTGAGCTTATTGTTACAGAAAGTTTGCAGTTGTTATTGGCTGAGCATGCGGTGAATGTGGGAATTGTTCTTTCTATTGAAGAAGATGAAATGACATTGGAGCAAGCGATAAGCTATTTAGAGGCTGTACCACAAGCATTACAAATTCCATGTCTTCGATTGCTCGCGTATATCGATAAAACACAGATGCGTTCCTTATCACATATTCAGGCATTCACATTTCATGAAATCAAAAATTATTTACACATTGATTCCAGCTCCAAACGCAATTTAGAGCTCATTCAATCCATTCGCGGTGGGGATCAAAAGGGAACACTATTATGGCTACTGGATGATACGGTGACAGCAATGGGAGGACGTAAATTAAAGCAATGGCTACATCAGCCGCTTGCTACACGTTCAGCTATCGAAATGAGACTAGCCATTGTGACAGATTTATTGGAGGAATATTTCGTTAGAACAGAGCTACAGGCCTCTTTAAAACAAGTATATGATTTAGAGCGTTTAGCTGGTCGTGTGGCTTTTGGCAATGTAGGTGGGCGTGATTTAGCACAGCTACGCGATTCATTACGACAAGTGCCGATGATCCAGCAACAGCTACTAGATGCTAATAAGGAGACGCTTCAACGATTAGGCACAGAATTGGATAGTTGTGCAGATGTCGAGGCATTCTTAGCACAGGCCATTACAGATAATCCCCCCATTACCATTAAAGAGGGAGATGTGATTCGTGATGGCTATAATGAACGCTTAGATGAGCTGCGTTATGCTGCTCGCAATGGCAAGGATTGGATTGCTCAGCTGGAGCAGGAGGAGCGCGCAAAAACAGGCATTAAAAATTTGAAAATTGGCTATAACCGCATTTTTGGTTATTATATTGAAATTACAAAATCTAATATTCATTTGGCTGATTTAACACGTTATGAGCGTAAGCAAACATTGGCAAATGCTGAACGTTATATTACGCAGGAATTAAAAGAAAAGGAAGCATTAATTTTAAATGCAGAGGAAGAAAGTTTAACATTAGAATATAACCTATTTGTAGAAATTCGTGATGCATTAAAGGTATTTATTCCACGTGTACAAGCATTAGCAGCAAGTATTAGTGAGTTAGATGTATTACTAAGCTTTGCAAGTGTTTCTGAAAAATATCGTTTTACAAAGCCTGAATTTCACGAGGGACGTGCTCTTGAAATTATCGAGGGACGACATCCTGTAGTGGAAAAAATGTTAAATAAACAAATGTATGTGCCAAACGACTGTGTTCTCGAAGAAGCCAATAATATGATGCTCATTACAGGGCCTAATATGTCTGGTAAAAGTACTTATATGCGTCAGGTGGCATTAATTGTTGTGATGGCACAGATGGGCTGTTATGTGCCTGCTGAAAGGGCAAAGCTGCCGATTACTGATCAAATTTTCACACGTATTGGCGCAGCGGACGATTTAGCAGCAGGACAATCGACATTCATGGTGGAGATGCTCGAATCGCAGCATGCTATTACACATGCTACGAAAAACAGCCTAATGCTATTTGATGAAATAGGACGTGGCACTTCCACTTATGATGGCATGAGCCTTGCACAGGCGATGATGGAATATATCCATCATAATATTGGCGCAAATACACTATTTTCTACGCATTATCACGAATTAACAGCGCTTGAAAAGGATTTGCCACGCCTGCAAAATGTGCATGTATCGGCTACTGAAAGAAATGGTATGGTTGTCTTTTTGCATAAGGTGAAGAAGGGTGCGGCTGATAAATCCTATGGTATTCATGTGGCACAACTTGCTCAATTACCAGAGGAAATTTTAGCAAGGGCACGTGTTTTACTAGAAAACTTTGAGGCGGGTAAAGAGGTAGTGGCTGAAGTGCAGCAAGTAATAGAACAGCCTATACAGATGTCATTATTTGCAGAGGAGGAGCCTTTGTCACCAGCTGAGGCAGAGGTGCTAAAAAAATTAGAAAAGATTAATATTTTGGGCACTTCACCAATGCAGGCGATGAATATTTTATATGAGCTACAGCAAGAGTTAGTCAACGCTAAAAAATAAAGGAGTGAGACGAGCGTGGGAAACATACAAATTATGGACGAATGGCTCTCTAATAAAATTGCGGCAGGGGAAGTGGTAGAACGGCCAGCCTCTGTTGTCAAAGAGCTTGTTGAAAATGCGATTGATGCTGGTAGCACGTCCATTGATGTTTTTTTATTAGAAGCAGGTCTTACTTCTATTCAAGTGATTGATAATGGTAGTGGGATGGATGAGGAGGATGCTTTAAAATCATTTTCACGCCATGCTACAAGTAAAATTTATCAGGAGCATGATTTATTTCGCATTCGTACACTCGGCTTTCGTGGAGAGGCACTTGCCTCCATTGCCTCCGTTTCTAAAATGACAGTGATTACATCTGATGGTGAATCGGGTACATATGTAGAGCTTGAGGGTGGACATATGATGTTACACAAGCCTGGTCCTTTACGTAAGGGAACAGATATCACCGTCTCACAGTTATTTTTTAACACACCTGCTCGCTTAAAATATATGAAAACGATTCAAACTGAGCTCGGGCATACCATTGACCTGATAAACCGTCTGGCCCTTGGCAATCCACAAATTGCGTTTCGGCTATTGCATAATGGTCAGCAATTGCTGCAAACAAATGGACGAGGCGATGTGCAGCAAGTGCTTGCTGCGATTTATGGTGTACACAATGCCAAGAAAATGGTGTCCTTCCAGGGCGAGTCACATGATTATAAAGTTTCTGGCTTTTTGTCGTTACCAGAGATAACGCGAGCTTCGAAAAATTATATGACCATTTTTGTCAATGGGCGTTGGGTGAAGCATTATTTAGTGCAAAAAACGATTGTGGATGCCTACCATACGTATTTACCGATTGAGCGCTTTCCAATTGTTGTTCTTTATATAGAGGGCGATCCATATTTAACAGATGTGAACGTCCATCCTGCTAAACATCAAATCCGTTTAAGTAAGGAGCCTGAGCTTTTAACATTAATTGGGGAAACAATAAGAGAGGCAATACGTTCAGTGATACGTGTACCACAAATGGAGAAAAAAGAAAAAGTTGTAAAGCCTGCCACTGAGCAATTAAATATATGGAAGCCAGCACCTAAAATGGATGTTGATAAAATGAATGCCATTGTAGAAAAGTTATATGATGTCCAAGCTGTCAAGGAATCCGCACTTGATAATAGTGTAGAGCCAGCGCCTATTGCTACAGTGATGGAGGATAGCTGGCAGCCAATGCCACAGCAAGAGACGGCAGCAGTTGAAGAAGTGCTAGACGTAGAACAACAGTCCACGAAAGAACCTTTTCCAGAGCTTGAGGTTGTGGGGCAAATTCATGGCACCTATATTGTTGCGCAAATGGAGGATGGATTTTATCTCATAGATCAACATGCTGCACAGGAACGCATTAAATATGAGTTTTTTCGTGAAAAGGTTGGTCACGTAAATCCGCATGAACGTCAGGCATTATTGCTGCCACTTACATTCCACTATGCAGCCGACGAGGCCCTTGTCTTACGAGAAAATAAGCATGAATTAGAAGCTGTAGGGGTGTTTTTAGAGGAATTTGGACAGTCGTCCTTTGTGATACGTGAGCATCCAAGCTGGTTTCCTAAAGGTGAGGAGCAAGAAATTATTGAGGATTTAATTGAACAAGTGCTTACAACCAAAAAGACAGATGTTAAAAAGCTGCGTGAGGATGCAGCCATCATGATGAGCTGTAAAAAATCTATTAAAGCGAATCATTATTTAACAAAGGAGCAAATGGAGGCATTGCTGCGAGATTTACGCAATGCAGCTAATCCATTTACATGCCCACATGGCCGTCCAGTGCTGATTCATTTTACAACCTATGAAGTAGAAAAAATGTTCAAACGAGTGATGTAGTACAAAGGGGGAGAAGCAATGGGGAAATTTATTTTAGCAATTGATCAAGGAACAACAAGCTCCAGAGCTATTTTATTTAATCATAAGGGTGAAATTGTCCATGTTGCACAAAAGGAATTTCAGCAAATTTTTCCTAAGGCTGGCTGGGTAGAGCATAATGCCAATGAAATTTGGGGCTCCATTCTCGCTGTAATCGCCGCCGTGCTCACAGAAAGTGGACATGAAGCCAGCGAGGTACATGCGATTGGTATTACAAATCAACGAGAAACAACCGTTGTCTGGGATAAACATACAGGACAGCCCATCTATAACGCCATTGTCTGGCAATCACGTCAAACACAGGATATTGTCAATGACTTAAAAGCGCAGGGCCATGAAGAACTGTTTCAGCAAAAGACAGGATTACGCCTAGATGCTTATTTTTCAGCGACAAAAATTAAATGGATTTTAGATCATGTGGAAGGTGCACGTGCAAAGGCTGAAAATGGGAATTTATTGTTCGGTACGATTGATTCTTGGATTGTTTGGCGATTATCAAAAGGACAGGCTCATATTACCGACTATTCAAATGCAGCACGCACAATGCTTTATAATATTCACGAATTGCAATGGGACCAGGAGCTTTGTCAGCTATTAGCTATCCCCATGTCCATGCTACCTGAGGTAAGAAATTCATCAGAAATTTATACAACAACAGCATCAAGTATTTTCTTTGGCGAAAAAGTTCCCATTGCAGGTATTGCTGGTGATCAACAGGCAGCTCTTTTTGGGCAAACTTGCTTTACAAAGGGAATGGCAAAAAACACCTATGGCACAGGCTGCTTTATGCTCTTAAATACAGGACAGCAAGCAGTAAAATCTGACAATGGCTTGCTTACAACCATTGCTTGGGGAATAGATGGAAATGTTACCTATGCATTGGAGGGAAGTGTTTTTGTAGCAGGTTCAGCTATCCAATGGCTCCGTGATGGTCTACGTATGATTCGTACTGCTGAGGATTCAGAAACGTACTCGAAAAAAGTGGAACATACGGATGGTGTGTATGTTGTACCTGCATTTGTTGGATTAGGCACACCCTATTGGGATACAGACGCTCGTGGTGCTATTTTTGGCTTAACACGTGGAACCTCGAAAGAACATTTTATTCGAGCAACACTGGAATCACTGGCTTATCAAACAAAGGATGTACTGGATGCAATGGAGGAAGCGGCTGGTATGCCGATTGAAGTATTACGTGTAGATGGGGGAGCTGTCAGCAATGACCTATTAATGCAGTTCCAAAGTGATATTTTGCAACTTCAGGTAGAGCTAGCGAAACTCAATGAATCCACAGCGCTTGGAGCAGCTTATTTAGCAGGACTAGCTACAGGTTTTTGGCAAAATCAAGAAGCACTAACGGCGCTTTGGACAAGCGGGCAAACCTATCAACCACAAATGGAGGAAGACCAAGCAATGGTACTTTATAAAGGCTGGCAAAAGGCTGTGGAAGCCACGCGAATTTTTAAATTATAGTTACTGGGGGAGAAAAGTATGTTTTCATTTGAGCAGCGTCCTAAAATTTTACACTATTTAGAGCACTATAGTTTTGATGTACTCGTTGTAGGTGGAGGCATAACAGGAGCAGGAATTGCACTGGATGCTGCATCGAGAGGTCTATCTGTGGCATTAATTGAGATGCAAGATTTTTCAGCTGGTACATCAAGTCGTTCAACAAAGCTTATTCATGGAGGGTTACGCTATTTAAAGCAATTCGATGTGAGCGTAGTGGCAGAAGTAGGACGCGAGCGTGAGATTGTATATGATAATGCTGTTCATGTTACAACACCTGAAAAAATGCTCTTACCCTTATATAAAAAGGGCTCACTTGGCCCACTTACTACATCTTTGGCATTAAAGGTTTATGACCGTTTAGCTGGTGTTAAAAAGGATGAACGCAGAACAATGCTAGATGCTCAGGAAACGCTGGCATTAGAGCCCTTACTAAATCCAGAGGGACTAATTGGTGGCGGCTATTATGTAGAATACCGTACAGATGATGCACGACTTACCATTGAAGTATTGAAAAAAGCCGTAGAGTATGGGGCTCTGTGTGTCAATTATGCTGAGATGACAGCGTTTATTTATGATAAGAAAAAGCTTGTTGGGGTTAAGGTGAAGGATCAGATAACAGGCAGAATTCTTGATGTACATGCTGCACAAATTGTGAATGCAACAGGTCCTTGGGTAGATCAAGTACGACAAAAGGATAAAGTGACAGATAACAAGCAATTACGTTTAACAAAGGGCGTTCATATTGTCCTTAGTCAAAAGAATTTTCCATTAAAGCAGGCTGTTTATTTTGATATTGCTGATGGACGAATGGCTTTTGCTATTCCACGTGATGGCAAAACGTATATTGGTACAACGGATACGGTTTTTGAGGGTGACCCACTACATCCTGTTGCTACGACAAAAGACGTCGATTATTTAATAGAAGCAGCCAAACGGATATTTTCAACGGCTACGATAACAAGAGAAACTATTGAATCGACTTGGGCAGGTATACACCCACTTATCTATGAAAAAGGTAAGGACCCCTCTGAAATCTCCAGAAAAGATGAAATTTGGACAGCATCAAGTGGCTTAATGACCATTGCAGGCGGTAAATTAACAGGCTATCGCCAAATGGCAGAAACAATCGTAGATAAAATTGTGAAGCTTCGTCGCTATAAGCATGCAGGCCCTTGTCTAACACGTGAACTTTCACTTTCGGGTGCAAAAGGCATCAATGCTATTAATTTCCCCGACTATATTGCCTATAAAGCGCGAGAAGGTGTGCAATATGGCTTGAACTATGATGAAGCAAAGCAGCTTGTGCAAAAATATGGCACAAATATCGATGCATTATTTGATCGTGTAAAATATTTGCATGAGCATGGTAGCACAATGCCTCTAGCTTTACATGCGATGTTGCTCTACGGTATTGAAGCGGAAATGGTCTATACACCAAGTGACTTCTTTATTCGTCGTACAGGCTTATTGTATTTTGATATTGAGGCAGTTAAACTGTATAAACAGCAGGTCGCACAGGTGATGCAGCAGCGTTTAAATTATACAGATGCACAAAAAAATATTTATATGGCACAACTAGATGAAGCGATTATGGATGCGATATATTTTGCGAAAGAGAGTGAGTAAGGGATGACACGTTATATTCAAATGTCAGATAAACATTTTATTTTTACTCGCACATTACAGCCTACAGCGCCCTGCATTGGTCATATTCATATTTTACATGGCATGGCAGAGCATAGTGGACGCTATCTTAAATTTGCACATACACTTACTGCAGCAGGCTATGCCGTGACGATGCATGATCATCGTGGGCATGGAGAAACTGCTGCCTATAATGGCACTTTAGGCTTTTTTGGTGAACACAATGGTTTTGAGCGCGTTGTAAAAGATGTACATGAAATTATTACACTGTTACACAAGCAATTTGCTGATGTCCCAGTAATACTGTTTGGCCATAGTATGGGATCATTTATTACAAGACGCTATATTCAATTATATGGCGATGAAGTTGATAGAGTGATTTTATGCGGAACAGGTAATGTGACAGCATTACATGCGGTGGGGAATCTTCTTGCTAGGGCATTAGCAAAAGGGCTTGGCAAAGAAACAGAGAGTCAGCTATTAAATCAGCTCAGCTTTGGTAGTTTTAATAAGCAATTCCCAAATCCAAAAACGGCTTACGATTGGCTAACTTCTGTCCAGCAAGAGGTTCAAAAATATATCGATGATCCATATTGTGGCTTTATTCCCACTAATCAATTTTTCGTTGATTTAACAACAGGCTTTACAACATTGAATCGTAAAAAAGAAATCGCTAAAGTAAGAAAGGATTTGCCGATTCTTTTGATAAGCGGTAGCAAGGACCCTGTTGGTGAACAAGGCTTAGGTGTTTATACAGTTGCTGAGCAATTCGCAGCAGCAGGGATACAGGACGTAACGGTTTATTTATTTGAGAATAAACGTCATGAAATTTTAAATGAAAATAATCAACAAGCAGTTTTCCAAGTTTTATTACGGTGGTTAGAAAAATATGATACAAACTAAAATACAGCAGGCTGAAGTGGTAGCCATCGTTGGCCCCACTGCCTCTGGTAAAACAGCCTTAAGCATTGAATTAGCCAAAAAATATAATGGAGAAATTATTAATGGTGACGCCATGCAAATTTATAAAGGGCTAGATATTGGTACAGCTAAAATTACAGAGCAGGAGATGGAGGGAATTCCTCATCATTTACTTAGCTTTTTAGAGCCAACGGAAGCTTTTTCTGTGGCAGATTATCAAAGGTTAGTACGGGACAAAATTGCAGAAATTCAAGCTAGGCAGAAGCTACCCATTATAGTTGGCGGCTCAGGCTTATATATCCAAGCCGTACTTTATGATTTCCAATTTACTGAGGAACGGGTAGATGAAGCGGCACGTAAAGCTTACTATAATGAGCTAGCAGCACTTGGGCCAGAGGCAATGCATCATAAGCTCCAAAAGCTAGATCCAAAAACAGCAGAAACCATTCACCCTAATAATACACGCCGTGTGATTCGAGCATTGGAAATGTTAGAGTTAAGTGGTGTATCAAAGGTGGCTGAAGCGCAAAACCGTGGACAAGTTCCGCTGTATAAGCATGTTATTATTGGGTTAGGGCAAAATATGCCACGCGAAATGCTATATGAGCGTATTAACCGTCGTGTTGATATTATGATGGAGCAGGGACTTTTAGAGGAAGTAAAAGGCTTATGGCAGCAAAATATTCGAGGTGTGCAGTCCATTCAAGCAATTGGCTACAAGGAATTATATGATTACTTAGATGGCAAATGCTCACTAGAGGATGCCATTGACAGCTTAAAACAAAACTCGCGCCGTTATGCCAAAAGACAGCTCACCTATTTCCGCAATAAAATGGACGTATATTTTATTGCGGTGAATGAGCAATTATAATCTAATGTTTTTCTCTATAACGAGAAAATTCCTTAAATTACTAATTGATAAGTTGGCAGAACATGCTACTATAGGAATGAAGAGGTAGAAAGTTAGCAGGGAGGCTATTGGATGAAATCAGTTAATTTGCAAGATGCGTTTTTAAATCAACTACGCAAAAACAATATTTTTGTAACTGTCTTTTTATTAAATGGATTTCAGCTAAAGGGAACGGTGAAATCCTATGACAATTTTACCGTTTTATTAATGGATGCTGAACAAAAGCAACATCTTATCTACAAGCATGCCATTTCTACATTCGTTCCAGCAAAGCAAGTAGAAGTTTTGGAGACAGAAGGATAAAAGATTATGAAACAGCTAGTGGGTTCTTCGCACTAGCTGTTTTTTAGGCTTCAGGCTATAATAAGAGAGGAATTTGATATTTTGGAGGATAATTAACGATGAAATCAATGGAAACAACACAATTATTAGAGCTATTAGATGCAAATGAGGATCTATATATTATTGATGTGCGTGAAGACGATGAAGTAGTACATGGTATGATTCCTGGCGCACAGCATATTGCCCTTGCTACAATCCCTGAACGCCTAGAAGAATTAGATGCAACAAAGCCATATATTATTGTTTGTAAAGCAGGAGGACGCTCTGCCAATGCCTGTGCGTATTTAGAAGCTCAAGGATTTGATGTAATAAACCTAGAAGGTGGCATGCTTGCTTATGATGGCGAGCTAGAGTTTAAATAATATTGATTTTAAAGTCCTCGCATTAGTATGCGGGGACTTTTTATTTTGCCAAATATGTGCAGGATTGAATAGTATTTATACTACTAGGAAGAGAAACTTGTTAAAGCTTGAAGCGATATTATGCACACTCCCAAAATTATTCGTTTAAAATATATAAAAACTACTAATGAGAAGATTGAAGTAAAAAGCAGCTATTTTTTGTGTTTATTTAAAAAATAGCTGCTTTTTAATTTTTTGAATTTTTAAAAATAATCAGAATTATGTATATTTTTGTTGTAATGAAATGAAGGAGGAATGAACATGCAAAGTACTGGGAAAGTGAGAATTCCTGAGGGAAAGAAAGTCGCAGTAAACATTGGTGTAGATTTTGATGCAGCATCTGTATGGTATGGCACGTTTGGTCAAACATCACCAGCCTATTTAGCAAGAGGAGAGTTTGGAGCTGAGATCGGTGTGCCAAGGTTACTGAATTTATTTGAGAAATATAATATTACGACAACATTTTGTATTCCAGGACATACGATAGACACGCACACAGAAACGGTTAAAGACATTATTAGAGCTGGACATGAAATATGCCATCATGGCTATGCCCATGAAAATCCAACAAATATGAGCTATGAGCAAGAGGAATCCATTATGTTAAAGGGTTTAGAGGCTTTAAAACGAGTTGGGGTTGAGCCAGTGGGTTATCGTTCCCCAGCATGGGATTATAGTCCAAATACATTAAAGCTATTAGAAAAATATAATTTTAAATATGATAGTAGTTTAATGGGGAATGATTTACATCCATATCGACCAAGAGAAGTAAATGTCGATTTTGACAATGGCAACACTTTTGGCGCTCCAAGTCACATTATTGAAATTCCTGTTTCATGGTATTTAGATGATTTTCCAACCCAAGAATATGTGATCGGAGGAGGAGAGGGTCTTCGCTCAAACGTAGAAGTATATGAGCGCTGGAAATCTATTTTCGATTATGCAGTCGAGCATGTAGAGGGGGCCTGCTATATTTTAACTGTTCATCCTCAAACAATAGGACGAGCACATAATATTCAAATGCTAGAAAAGCTAATCCAATATATGGAGGAGAAGGGAGCTTGGTTCACAACACTTGAAAATATTTGCTTAGCATATGAGGAAGACACAAATTAAATGATCGGACAAAAAGGAGGAAATATATCCATGCAAGTAAAGGTTTCGAATGTACAATTTAAATTTGAAAGCTATTCATCCTTTGAGGATTTTGCTAACACAATCCACCGTATTTTTAAAGATATTCCTTTAGATAGTGATTATGTTTTATTCCCAGAGCTCGTAACGATTGGCTTACTCACAACTTATGACGATTATCACACATTCACAAGTCAAGATAATCGTAAGCTTACTAATTTTTTAAATGATTATATTGAGCTATTCAATACGTTATCTAAAGCTAGAAAACAAATTATTATTGCTGGCTCCACGCTTGAGCAGGAAGGACCCCATACTTATAATACAGCCTATATTTTTGATGGAAAAGGGAATTATGCTAAGCATAGAAAAACACATATTTTCCCAGCAGAATCCGATTGGGATACAAAAGAAGGAGATACCCTTAAAACATTTGATATTGGGCCAGTAAGAATTGCTGTAGCTATTTGCTATGAAATTGAAATACCTGAAATAGCAACAATTTATAGTAGACAAGGAGCGGACATTCTTTTCTGTCCTTCCTATACATTTACTGAACATGGTTTTTGGCGAGTTCGTCATTGTGCTGAAGCAAGATGTATTGAAAATCAGCTATACGTTATTCATTCCCCTATTATCGGAGAAGTGGATGGCGTCATCGAAACGGGCTTTGGCAATTCTGCTAATTTATCGCCCTGTGAGCTTCCATGGACACCTAACGGAATAATGGAAGAATGTACTACAAGCGATTTTGAGGTTATTACCTCTATACTAGAAATAGATACGTTATATGACAAAAGAAAAAGTGGTGTCGCTACTACTTTCCATGATAGAAAACGAAGAAATGATATATATCAAAAATATAATAAGTAAGAGGTGTTTTTATGAAGAAATGGTTAACAGTTTGTTTATTCGTTTTTACGATCATTTTGGCAGCGTGTAGTAGTACGGATGATTCAGGCAGCTCGGATGATAAGCAATCCTCTGATGATCAGAAAACGATTGCCTTTTTCTCTGCAGGAGCTAGTAATAATTATTTACAAACAGGCATTAAAGAGGCTGAAAAGGTCGCAAAGGAATACGGATGGAAAATTGAAATATTTGATGGCGGCTTTGATCCACTTAACCAGCTTAACCAGCTTCAGAATGCTGTAGCACAAAATAAGTTTGATGCCTTTTTAATTGAAGCGGTGGATGGCAATCAGCTATGTGATATGGTTCAAAGCTCAGTTCTCCCAGCAAATATTGCTGTTTCAGCCATCAATATTGAATTGTGCGGAGCAGTGGATGATGCTGCTGAGGGAACACTTACATTTGTCGGTGGACAAGGTGTTAATGTATATCAGGATATTTACAAGGATATTGTCGCAAACAATCCAGATGGTGGGAAAATTGCTATTATTGGTGGTCCATCCACTGGTACACCCTATTTAAATAATATAAAGGGCATGGAGCTTGAAATAGCTAATAATGATAAATGGGAAATCATTGGCCCATATTCAACAGATTACACGGCAAATCAAGCGTTCCAAATAACACAAAACGCATTGCAGGCACATCCTGACTTGAAGGTTATCTTTTCAAACTATTCAGGTATGTCAGCAGGGGTTGTAGAGGCTGTGAATGCTGCAGGTAAAAAAGGAAAAGTGAAAATTTATGATTTTGGCGGAGATGAGTGGTCCTTTGAAGCCGTCAGAAATGGTGATATTGAACAAACTGTTATTATGCTTCCAAAAGAAGAGGTACAAAGAGGAATGGAAGCGATTAAAAATCATTTTGAAGGGAAAGATTATCAATCGTTTTATGATTTAACACAAGAGGAAATCTTACCAGGCACACCTTATGTAAATAAAAATAATATCGCAGATTTTGAAACAAAAGGATTACCAGAATATTAGATGGAAGTCATTGTAAAAATATAGGCAAGTTCACGGGACCTTTTCAATCATCTTGTGTGCTTGCTCTATCAGAAGGGGAGTGATTTTATGACAAAGGCAACACCCATTATCAACATCACTAATCTAACAAAAAAATATGGTGAATTTTTTGCTAATCAGAGTATTAATATTACAATATCAAAAGGCCATTGCCACGCTTTTATTGGGCAAAATGGCTCAGGCAAATCAACGCTTATTGGCATGCTTTCAGGCAGAATTAAGCCTACAGAAGGTAATATTTTTATTGATCAAAATGAATTACATTATGGCGATCCTCATAGTTCGAGAGAGGCTGGCATTGCTACAATATTTCAGGAATTAACCATCATACCGAACATGACTGCCTTAGATAATGTATTTCTTGGCTTTAAGGAAGGAAAGTCTATTTTGGTCAATCGGAAAAAACGGTTAGAACGATTTTATGAATTGAGCAAACTTCTAAATACTCGTATTTCACCAAATTCTTATGCAATTGATTTATCTGTAGCCGATCAGCAGATTCTTGAAATTATGAGATGTTTAAATTTAGATTCCAAAATATTAATTTTGGATGAGCCTACTTCTTCTTTAGCACAAAATGAGAGAGAGGCTTTATTAGAGGCTTTAATGGAATTGAAAAAAAGAGGCATCACCATCCTTTATGTTAGTCATCATCTGGATGAAATCATGAAAATCTGTGATTCATTTACGGTATTAAAGAATGGTGTAGTGACAGAGCATAGCAGCATAGAGGGATGGACAAAGCAAAAAATTGTGCATGCCATGCTTGGCGAGGAAATTGATAGCGATTTTAAAGAAATTTTAATGCAGGAGTATCCTCATCAAATTCCTTCAGAGGAGATTGTATTAGAGGTTGAAAATTTGGAGAGCTTCCACTTTTTAAAAAATATATCCTTTACATTAAAGCAAGGAGAAATTTTAGGCTTGGGTGGCTTAGTGGGCTCAGGCAGAAGTGCAATTGCTAACACACTTTATGGGCTAGGAGAAAATTGTAGGGGAACACTTAAAATACAAGGACAGTTCATTAAAATCCCTTCTACACCAAGACAAGCAATTGGAAATGGAATTGTATTAGCCCCAGAGGATCGAAAAAAAACGGGTCTTCATTTAGGCTTTGAAGTACATGAAAATATTAATCTAATTGATTTAAAACGTATTGGTTCCTATGGTTTTTTATCTACTAAAAAATCAAAAAAGCTTGCACAACAATATATACAGGAATTTAAGCTCACACGACCGATTAACTCCATTGTTAAAAATTTATCGGGGGGAAATCAGCAGAAGGTTTTATTGTCGAAGGTTACAAGTGTTAATCCTAAGGTTTTAATAGTTGATGAACCTACTAGGGGGATTGATGTTGGCGTTAAATTAGATGTATTACGTAAATTAAAGGAGTTAGCGATGCAAGGTATGAGTATCATTATTATTTCCTCAGAGCTAGAAGAGGTTGTTGCTGTCAGCAATCGTGTACTTGTTATTTCTAAAGGAGAAATTGTTAGTGAATTAAAGGGCAAGGATATTCGTGTAAATAAAATCGTTGAAGCAACGTTTTTGGAAGGGAGTCACCAGACATGATGAACAAACTATCTGAGGAGCAGAATTTGACTTCTTCCGGAAATAGAAGTCTGAATTTTGGTAATATTAAAAATTTTGGGTTTAGGTATGGAGTAGTTTTCGCATTTTTTGTGCTAATTATTATTTCATCGATTGTTTACAATGGGTTTTTAAATCCTACTAATATATTAAACATGCTAAGTCAATTAGCCATTATTGGCATCATGGCTGCTGGAATGACCTATGTGATGATCACTGGCGGCTTAGATATGTCTATTGGAGGATTATACGCTGCAACGGCTGTTGTCGCTGCAAGCTTAGTTGATAGCACATCTATTTTTGTAGCTGTGCTAGTCGGTTTATCAGTTGGCCTTATTGCAGGCTTGTTAAATGGTGTGTTAATTACTTATTTAAAAGTACCTCCCTTTGTAGCAACACTGGGAACAGGCTCTATTTTCACTGGTTTTGCATTAGTATATTCGAAGGCACAGCCATTTTTTGTGAAAGACCCAGCCTATAAGTTTTTCGGTTCGCATTATATTGGACCCATTCCCGTTTCAGTTATTATTCTAGCTGTTATTTTTATTACACTAGGGACAATTCTCTCTTACACGCTATATGGCAAGGCACTATATGCTGTAGGGGGTAACAATGAGGCTAGTAGATTAGCAGGATTAAAGACAAATCGACTAATCATTAGCACCTATATCATCTGTGGTCTATGTGCATCTATGAGCGGTATCATTTTATCTTCTCGACTTGCACAGGGGCAGGCAAATATAGGGGAATCAATTGTTTTGGATGTAATAGCTGCTGTCGTTATTGGCGGTACCTCCCTTTCAGGTGGGCAGGGGGCAATTTGGCGAACATTTATTGGTGGAAGTATTCTAATCATGATTTCAAATGTTTTTGATAGTCTATCCATCAGTACTTATTGGCAATCAATTTTTAAAGGTGCCATTATTATTGTTGCTGTTATGATTGATTTTTATGGTCGTTCGAAGATTCAGAAATAGAGAGGATGAATAAAATGCGCTTACACAATAAAGTAGCCATCATTACTGGTGCGGGAAATGGACAAGGGCTGGCAGAGGCTGAATTGTTTTTACAAGAGGGAGCGAAAGTGGTTGCCACAGATATTAATGAGGAGGCATTAGAGCTTTTAAAGAAGCGGCACATGGGAAATGATCATCTTTTTGTGCATAAACATGATGTATCCTCTGAAACAGAGTGGGATAGCGTTATCCAAAAGACTATTCAATTGTTTGGACGTTTAGATATTTTAGTAAATAATGCGGGCATTCCCTCAAGAAGCTCCGTTATACACGAGGATTTAGAGGGCTGGAATAAGGTGATGACCATTAATGCCACAGGTACTTTTTTAGGCGTTCAAAAATGTGCTGAGCAAATGATGAAGCAGCAAGCAGGAAGTATTATTAATATCTCTTCTGTCTATGGAATTATTGGCGAAAAAGGCTATGTTTCCTATCATGCCTCAAAGGGAGCTATCAGAAGCTTAACAAAGGCAGCAGCAATGGATTTAGCAGAATACAATATACGCGTGAATTCTGTGCATCCTGGCATGATTGAAACGGAAATGACACGAGATCTTTTTGAGAATAACGAAAAAGCGAAATGGATGAAGGAAGTAACGCCATTGCCATTGCTTGGAAAGCCTAAAGATGTAGCCTATGGTGTTTTATATTTAGCGAGTGATGAGGCGAAGTTTGTAACAGGCAGTGAGCTAGTAATTGATGGTGGTTGGATTGCGAAATAAAGATTAGTAATGGAGGTATTTATGACGAAGCGTATTCTAATTACAGGAGCTACCGCTGGTATCGGCAGAGCAACTCTCGATAAATTTTATCAGGAGGGCTTTCATATCCTTGCATGTGATATTAATGTAGAAGAAGGCAACAAGCTAAGTGATATTTATGGTGCTCAGGTTGATTTTATAGAATTAGATGTTACAAATGAAAATAAATGGGTAAATTTACAAAGATATATACATGACAAAGACTATGAAATTGATGTATTGTTTAATAACGCTGGGATATTTGTCATGAATGATATTGCTACAACTACAGAAAAAGAATATCAGGCTATGTTTGATATTAATGTTAAGGGCAGCTTTTTAGCATTAAAATATATTGCACCTATTATGTATAAACAGGAAAAGGGCTCGATTATTAATGCATCTTCCAATGCCGCCTTTTTTGGTGCAAAAGGCTTAGGCATATACGGTGCTACTAAAGGTGCCATACGAACACTTACAAAAAATGCAGCAATGGAATTTGCACCTTATATAAGAGTGAATTCTATTCATCCTGGATATATTCAAACACAAATGATTGAATATGCAGCACAAAAATCAAATAAGACGCCACAGGATCAGGCAAAGTATGTACCATTAAAAAGATTGGGACATCCAGCGGAAATTGCATCAATGGTCTATTATCTAGGTAGCGAGGATGCATCCTATATTACGGGTAGTGAAATTGTCATTGATGGTGGTGTATCAAGCGGTCAGTCGATCTGGGAAGAGGAACATTGCTAAGGAGCTAGAAAGGGTGGGAATGATGTATTTATCGTTAAAATATAAATATCTTATTCTTACCCTTGTTGTATTTATTTTGCCCTATTTTATGATGACCATAATTTATATAAATAATGTTGGAGAGTATCAAAAGAAGCTTTTAATCGAAACAAGACTAGAGGTATTAAAAAAAATTCATTATTTTAATTCGTCTTTTGAAAGTAATCAAGCAAGCACAAAAGTATATCATGAAGTGTTAAATTCAATTTGGGGCAGCTACTCTGATTTTCTTTTATTAACAGAGCAAAAGGATATAAAATTCAGCACGAATTCCCATATATCAGAGCATGAGGAGTATTTTCGTAAATTGGAGCCCCAGAAAACCAATTACTATAAAATTGATTATTTGAATGTAGAACGAATTCTAATGTATTCATTTGATTCCTTTAATAATTGTTACTATGTTGTCATTGCTACGTCTGATTCCATTTTTAAGGAGCTGAATAATAAAAAGGAGGATTTAATGGCTTTTGCAA
The DNA here is from genome assembly GCF_038051955.1 of Lysinibacillus sp. FSL H8-0500. Classification (NCBI taxonomy): domain Bacteria; kingdom Bacillati; phylum Bacillota; class Bacilli; order Caryophanales; family Bacillaceae; genus Lysinibacillus; species Lysinibacillus sp. FSL H8-0500. The sequence goes on from NZ_CP150292.1 coordinate 1,363,666, forward strand.
TTGCCTCCACCTTACTGTTAACCATCATCACTTTTTTATATTCCAATAAAATTAGCACAACTTTACAAATGCTTATTGAGCGTATTACCTCTTATAGAAAAGCAGTTTATCATTTTGAAGAGAAAGAGAAAAAGCCTGTTTGGATTAATGATGAGTTGGATATTGCCAATCAACAATTAAACCAAACCATTGCTTATATGGTAGAAAAGGAAAAAGGCTATGTTCGAGAAAACTACGAAGCGCAATTGAATAATTTGCAAAGCCAAATTAATCCACATTTTCTTTACAATACCTTAGATAATATTAATCAATTAGCTATGATTCATGAGGTTGAAGAAATCTCTACATTGAGTGTTGGGCTAGCAAAGCTTTTTAGATATAACACGGATAACAGTGAAAATGAAACAACCATTGTAAAAGAGCTAGAGATTATTGAAGAATACATTAATATTATGAAAATAAGAGTTTCTTCTTTAGTATTTGACATTCAGATAGAAGAAAACGATTTATTACAAAATGCCATTTTAAAATTTACACTACAGCCAATTGTAGAAAATATTTTTAAGCATGGATACAGCCATAAAGAACCTCTATCAATAAATATCAGAATTTATCGAAAAGAGAATTATGTAATAATTGAAACTTATAATAAGAGCGAATATAAGGATATTGCTAAAATAGCGATGCTAAATGACAAAATAAATGAAGAAAATCATGAGGGTAGCATTGGTTTAAAAAATGTAAATAGACGTTTAAAGCTAAAATATGGAGAAGCGTATGGTGTAACGGTGCTAGTCAACGAACAACAATATTTTGTATCGAGAATTTTATTACCATATAAGAAATAATGTCTTTTAATGGTGAGGTGAGCTCTATGAATCTATTTATTGTGGAGGATGAAAACTTTATTAGAGAGGGATTAAGCTTTTTTATCAACAGAAATTTTATAGAATCCTTACATGTTTATTCTTATACAACGGGGGAGGATATGCTACTGGCAGCTAAAGATATTGCTCCTGACATCGTTTTATCAGATATTAATTTACCCGGTATGAGTGGAATAGAGGCTGTTCAGGAGCTAAAAAAGTTTCATCAATTTAAGGTAATTTTTCTATCTGGCTATGATGACTTTCAATATTTACAAAGTGCTATTCAAATTGGTGCTGAGGATTACATTTTAAAGCCGATTGATTATAAAAATCTAAAGCTAAAGCTATCACAAATGATGGAAGCATTGAGCATGAAAAAACAAGTAGATTATTCCATTAAATATAATCAATTATTAAATTTACTATTGGCCTTTGATCAACAAATGACAGATAGTAGTATCTATTCATTTGAATACTTTATTGTTAGCATCAATCAAACAAAAAATATCGGGATTTCACACGCTCATGAGCTATTTTATTTTAATATTTTTGGGGAATATATTGAGATTATGAATACCGATTTTGTATTGTCATATAGTCAGGACAATCATATGGTGCTGCAAAGAAATGACTTACATGATTTAAATCAAGCCGTGCTGGAGCTACTACTGAAGAGGCATCTAAATACTGGTGGTACTGTGCTAAATAAAAGAAAATCCATTTTTGATAATCAAATCTTTACAGATGAATTAAAATTACAAGAATTTATGACGATTTTACAAAATACAAAAATAGATTTTCAGCAAAGATTAGAAATCATGATTATGTTCTTATTGCAATATAGTATCTATTTCAATTGTTTGGAAACGTATCACAGCGCTCAAAAGATTATTGGTATCCAGCATCAAATGATTAAAGAAGACAATTTATCGAAAATAGTAAAAAGCTATATCATGCCGCTCGTTGATAAAATACTTAATTTACATGGCAATAGAGAGGATTTAGGTAAAAAAATAGTCGATTATATTTATACGCATTTTGATGATCCGCAGCTGGATTTGAATTATTTATCAGGTATTTTTAACAAAAGCCAAGCAAATTTAAGTATATTAATTAAAAAAAGCATTGATAAAAATTTTATCCACCTATTAAATGAGCTTAGAATTAACAAGGCGAAGCAGCTATTAGTTCATAGTGACAAGAGAAATAATGAAATTGCTTCGCTAGTGGGCTATAGTAATGAAGAGTATTTTAGTAAAGTATTTAAAAAATATGTTGGTATGACACCAGCAAAATATCGAACGATTTAAATAGTAAGTGGGTTTTGATAAAATAAATATAGAGCGCGATCGAGTTGAACATAAAAAGAATGAGTAATATATTCCAATCAATAGCACCTCCAACGATGCCTTTACAGTAGAGTCTACTGTCTAAGGCATGTCAAGCGCGAGAATTAGCTTAGAAAGAACTTTAATTTAGTTATATTGACAGTAAGAAATCTTTGCAGTAAATTAAAAGAAATTGGATAAAGCATTAGGTGCCCATAATGGGAGAATAGGGAATAAAGTGAAAAGCTTTAGCGGACCCGCCACTGTATAAGGGAATTTCATGGTAAATGCCACTAGTATATTGCTGGGAAGGTGCTATGGAATGTTGAACTTGAGCCAGGAGACCTGCCTATTTGCTTCGAGAGAATATAGATGATGGAAAAGTCTGTAGTTTATTTGTCATGACAATAAACTACAGGCTTTTTATGTTGTCTTACAGGAGAGGAGAAATGATGATGACTTTATTACAAGAAGCGATTCAAAATATCCAAGGTGCTAATAAGGAGACGATGGAGCAGGCAAGAAAGCGGATAGATGCACTCTGCAAGCCTCCTGGTAGCTTAGGAAAACTGGAGTCGATTGCGGTGCAGCTTGCTGGTATAACAGGACAATTATTGCCGATGCTTGACAAGAAGGTAATGATTGTTTGTGCAGCAGATCATGGTGTTTGGGAGGAAGGTGTCACGTCTAATCCACAGGATGTTACGTTGTTTCAAACATTAAATTTTTCTAAAGGTGGTACAGGTGTTTGTGCGATTGCCCATATAACGAATGCCAAGGTTGTAACAGTAGATGTTGGCGTCAAGGGAGATATTCCGTCTGATGCTGGTATTATTATGCATAAAATTAAACACGGCACTACTAATATGGCAAAAGGTCCTGCCATGTCCAGAAAGGAAGCGATTCAATCCATTGAAGTAGGAATTCGTGTGGCAACAGCAGAAATAGCACTGGGGGCCAATGTACTTGGAACAGGAGAAATGGGTATCGGAAATACAACACCAAGCGCTGCCATATTAGCTGTTATGACGGGCTGTGATCCTCTTGTAGTCACAGGGCTTGGGGCAGGAGTTGGGGCAGGAGGAATTGAACATAAAGTGGCTGTTATTAAAAAGGCGATTGAGATTAATCAACCGAATCCTAAAGATATAATTGATGTACTAGCTAAGGTTGGAGGGCTGGAAATAGGAGCGATGGCTGGTATTATCCTTGCCGCTGCTGCCTATCGTAAGCCTGTTGTTATTGATGGTTTTATTTCGACCATTGCTGCACTTATTGCTTATAAGCTTGAACCGAAAGTAAAGGATTATATAATTCCTTCTCATGCTTCAGAGGAACCGGGGGCCAAAATTGCCGCTGACTTGCTTGGTATTGAACCGATGCTACATATGAATATGCGCTTAGGAGAGGGCTCTGGTGCAGCCTTAGCCTTTCCTATTTTAGACGCGGCTTGCTCAATGATGAAAAATATGGTGACACTAGAGCAATCGATGAATCTTTTAGCAAAGCGATAAAATTAGAAAAACCAAACAATGTGTTAGGACATCGTTTGGTTTTTTATTAGCGGTGGATAGCCCTTTCAAAGTGGCGGATAGAACTGCCAAAATGGTGAATAGCTCCCATAAAGTGCTGGATAGCCCCTCAAAAGTGACGGATAGAACCTCTAAAATAATGGATAGAATTCTCCAAGTAACGGATAGCTCCGCTGAAACTAATGGAAAAATCCCGTTTTAGGCAAACTATGCTCGGTTTAATTTCCGCAAAGGTAGACGCCATTTCATTATATAGGAAAGAATACGTAACATCGTGATGACAGCAAATAAAAGATAGAGAAATACATCCCCTGAAAAAATATTAAGACCAATGACAAGTCCTGCTAGCGCAGCCCAAACACCATAAATTTCATCACGTAGCACGAGCGGTTTACGTCGTGCTAATAAATCACGCACAATGCCTCCTCCTGAACCTGTTAGGACGGCAGCGACAATGACAGCACTAATCGGCATATTAAGCTTTACAGCATAGAGTGCGCCTTGGATCGCAAATGCTGATAAACCAATGGCATCTGTGAAATTGCCCCAGCGATGCCAGTGCTGGATCAGATGATGCGGAAAAATAAAAAAGATTGTAATGGCTGCAAGTGCAATTTGAAACATCATATCCTGCCCCCATAAGGTTGTAACGGGCAGTCCAATTAGTAAATTTCGAATAGCTCCGCCACCAAAGGCTGTCACAATCCCTAATATATAAACACCGAATAAATCGTATTCCTCTTCCATCGCAATAATTGCCCCTGAAATAGCAAAGGCAATTGTTCCAATAATACTAAAAACCTCCCAAGCCATTTCTTTCATCCCTTCTAATTAACAAAATCTATGAATTTTCTAGCAAAATTTTATTGCTAAATAGTCCGCACATTAGCTTAGCGCAAATTACATAAAGAAACAATAGACAAGTTTTGCAGGGAGACAGACAAATTGTTAAGATAATATTGAAATAAAGTAAAATATCCGTCAGTGTAAATATACGGGACAACTGTGAAATGGAGAAGAAAAGAATGACGTTTACGACAAATTTATCAGCACAAACGCTAGCATTGGCGGCAAAAATAGAGGAGAAAGTTCGACCTTATCATGCAAAAGTAGAAGAAATGGCATTTTTTAATCAACAAAAAGTGCTAGCAGCTTTTCGTAAACATCAGGTAAGCGACTACCATTTACATCCATCACATGGCTACGGCTATGATGATGAGGGTCGCGATAATTTAGAGCGTGTTTATGCGGAGGTGTTTGGCGCAGAGGCTGCCATTGTACGACCACAAATTATTTCAGGAACACATGCGATTACGCTTAGCCTATTCGGTGTGCTGCGACCTGGTGATGAACTGCTTTATATTTCAGGTCAGCCCTATGATACATTGCAAGCCATTGTCGATGGTGGTGATCAGGATACTGGTTCATTAAAGGATTACAAAATTGGCTATCGACATGTGGATTTACTGGATAATCAAGCCATTGATTGGGATGGAGTGGCAGCAGCCATTACAGAGCATACAAAAATGATTGCGATTCAACGTTCTAAAGGCTATGCAACGCGTCCATCGTTGACAGTTGCTGAGATTGCGGATATGTGTGCGACAGTGCGTAAATTAGCACCGCAAGCTGTTATTTTTGTTGACAATTGCTATGGTGAATTTGTAGAGGCGCAGGAGCCAACAGAGGTTGGAGCGGATTTAATGGCAGGCTCACTTATTAAAAATCCAGGTGGTGGCTTAGCGAAAATCGGTGGCTATATTGCAGGACGTGCAGATTTAGTGGAAAAATGTGCTTATCGTATGACTTCTCCAGGCATCGGAGCAGAGGCAGGTGCAACGTTAAATACATTGGCTGACTTTTATCAAGGGTTTTTCCTTGCGCCACATGTTGTATCACAAGCATTAAAGGGAGCGATCTTTACAGCAGCAATGCTAGAGGAAGTGGGGATGAGCACGTCGCCAAGCTATAAGGCAAGTCGCACAGATTTAATTCAATCTGTTTCATTCCAAACAGCACAGCAAATGATTGCTTTTTGTCGTGAAATCCAAGCAAACTCACCGATTAATGCTCATTACGCTCCTGAGCCAGCTTATATGCCAGGCTATGAGGATGATGTCATTATGGCAGCAGGTACATTTATCCAGGGCTCCAGCATTGAACTGACAGCAGATGGCCCTATACGTCCACCATTTACAGCCTTTATCCAGGGTGGATTAACATATGAGCATGTGAAATTTGCTATTTGTAGTGCTGTGCAGGCGATTCAAAAATAATAGACGATGAACATAAATTTGAAGAGTTTTTTACAATTTTTCATCGGTTTAAAAAAATATAATTAATCGTGTAAGGTAACCTTACATGATTGGTTGACAGTGCAAAAATTTCGTTATATGATTAGCGGGTATTGGAGGAGGACTTAAATGAGTCGTGAAATTAGACGAACTATGCCGTTATTATCGATGAGTATTGTGATGCAATTAACAGAACTTTCGGCACGACAAATTCGTTATTATGAGGAACACCATTTAATTGAGCCGCACCGAACAGAGGGCAACCGTCGAATGTTTTCATTAAATGATGTCGACATATTGCTTGAAATTAAAGATTACTTAGAGCAGGGTATGAATATGGCGAAGATTAAAAAAATATTTGCTAAAAAGAATGACCCTGTTGTTATTATTGATGAACAAGATTTAAGTGATTCAGAACTACGCAAAATTATGCGTGAAGAAGTGCGTCAAGCACAGCGCATGCAAAAATCATCCATCCGACGTGGGGATTTATCTCGATTCTATTAATGACATAGGAGCGAGTAAACATACAAGCTAGACAAATTATAGGAGCGTGGAAAACTGTGGGTAAATATACAAAAGAGGACATTAAACGTCTTATCGAAGAAAAACATGTAAGCTTTATTCGTTTACAATTTACAGATATTCTTGGCACAATCAAAAATGTTGAGATTCCTGTAAGTCAATTAGACAAAGCACTAGACAACAAAATGATGTTTGATGGTTCATCTATTGAAGGCTTCGTTCGCATTGAAGAATCAGATATGTATTTATATCCAGATCTTGATTCTTTCGTAGTGTTTCCTTGGACTTCTGAAAAAGGAAAAGTGGCACGCTTTATTTGTGATGTATACACAGCTAAAGGCGAACCGTTTGCTGGTGACCCACGTAATAACCTAAAGCGAATCCTTAAAAAAATGGAGGACATGGGCTTCTCAAGCTTCAATTTGGGACCTGAGCCAGAATTCTTCTTATTTAAATTAGATGCAAAAGGCGAGCCAACATTAGAAGTAAATGACCATGGTGGCTATTTCGATTTAGCACCAACAGATCTTGGTGAAAACTGTCGTCGCGATATCGTATTAGAGTTGGAAGAAATGGGCTTTGAAATCGAGGCATCTCATCATGAGGTAGCACCTGGGCAACATGAAATTGACTTTAAATATGCAGATGCTGTAACAGCTTGTGACAATATTCAAACATTTAAGCTTGTGGTAAAAACAATTGCTCGTAAACATGGCTTACACGCTACATTTATGCCAAAGCCTTTATTTGGTGAAGCTGGCTCTGGTATGCATTTTAACGTATCACTATTTAGAGGCAAAGAAAATGCATTCTATGATGAGTCTACTGAGTTAGGACTTTCTGAAACAGCGATGCAGTTTATGGCAGGTGTTCTTGCACATGTCCAAGGCTTCACGGCTGTCACAAATCCAACTGTTAACTCTTATAAACGTCTAGTACCTGGCTATGAAGCACCATGTTATGTGGCATGGTCTGCACAGAACCGTTCACCATTAATCCGTATCCCATCAGCACGTGGTCTTTCTACTCGTGTAGAGGTACGTTCTGTAGATCCAGCTGCAAATCCGTATTTAGCGATGGCTGTTATTTTAGAGGCGGGTCTGGAAGGCATTCGTCAACAATTAACACCACCAGCAGCGATTAATCGTAATATCTATGTAATGTCAGAAGAAGAACGTAAAGCGAATGGTATTGAAAACCTACCACCAGCACTGGATGATGCGTTAGCATTACTTGCAAAAGATAAAGTGGCACAAGCAGCTTTAGGTGAGCATATTTACGCAAACTTTAAAGAGGCAAAAGAAATCGAATTCGATATGTATCGTACAACTGTCCATCAGTGGGAGCGCGATCAGTATTTAAAAATGTTTTAATCGTAAGAAGGATGTCTCAAATGATTTTGAGGCATCTTTTCTATTAGGTACGCCCCGAAAGTATAAATATTTTGAGAATTATATAGGGATAAAGTTCAATAAAGGTCTATTTATCTTGATCCTTTACTACGATATCTATTTATACTATGATATAGCTATAGAGACTAGATAGAAAGGAGTATACTTATGACAGATCGCGAACTACTTGAATTACTAGTACAAAAAGTAACAGGCATGGAAACAGATATGCAAGGTATGAAAATAGATATGCAGGGTATGAAAACAGATATGCAAGGCATGAAAACAGATATGCAAGGCATGAAAACAGATATGCAAGGTATGAAAACAGATATTCAAGATATGAAAGTGGATATTCAAGGCATAGAAACAGAAATGCAAGGTATGAAGGCAGATATTAAAGGCCTGAAAACAGATGTGCAAGGTATGAAAGTAGAAATGCAAGGAATGAAAGCGGACATCCGGGGAATAGAAACAGAAATCCAAGGAATGAAAGCGGATATCCGAGGCATAGAAACAGAAATCCAAGGAATGAAAGTAGAGATCCGAGGCATAGAAACAGAAATGCAAGGTATGAAAGCAGATATCCAAGATTTGAAGACTGAGCAAAAGAAAGCGAACGATCGCTTGGAGAGTATTGAGGCGAAACAATATATTGTCTATGAGCAAACAGGTAAATTGTCTGAATACCATAACGAAGCAATGGCTCGTTTCGAAGCTTTAGCAACTAAAGAGGATTTAGATTACTTTGATATAAAAATTTCAAAACATGAACGTGAAATTTTTCAATTAAAGAGAAGAGCATAAATCTGCTATGTGGGCGATTTAGCCTTAACTATAGAAAAAGACAAAAGTATGTAGAGATGCCTGCAAAAATAATGCTAGATTAGGCTTGTGTCAGCGTGAATTTAAAATTAAATGGTGATGATACAGCGTCTAGGATAGTGCCTAGCCGCTTTTTTATATGGATTAAACACGATGGGGTATTTTAGATAACCCCATCGTGTTTTTCATTAAAAGCCTCTAGGTCTATGATGACATGATGGTGTATGGCAGTGGTTATGTGGTGTGCCGCATAATGTGTGGTTTTCACAGCATTCATTGACAACAGATTCTGTATATGGGAAATAGTATTGGTGATCAATCATATGTTTGTTGACTGTTGTAATATGTGCAGGCTGTACATGTGGAACGACAGTATGAATATAATTCGTGCGAACATATTGTTCAGCTGGTAAAACTTGTGGTGGATCAAATTGCGTTGGCATCATTTGTGGTGGACAGCAATGTGGACCTTTTGCCGAATGGCGTCTTCGTTGAAACATGTTATTACCCCCTGTTTTGATAAGTTGTAGTTCATTATTAACATATGAGATAGCTGTGCAGAGGGTCTATTTATTTGCCTATTAAACAGTAGATCCATCTCACAAACCACAAAAATAATAGAAATTTAGCATCAACTTTACATATGCCTATTCCACGGGCGAGAGAAATTTACCAAAAAACTTTTATGACTAACTTTATACTATATTTCACTAAAAATAGGGGAATACTGTTGTATAAGCAGATAGTCTTAAACTTGAAGTAGCAGTATTTCTTTTGCATAAATATTCAAAAAAATGTTAGGTTGAACCGACCTTATGATAGCGTTTACAATGGTTTTATAAAGTGAATTTGTTATAAAAACATGAATGAAGTTATTTTTTTCTGGATGAATCATCAAACTTCAAAGTTTTTGTAAAAGTCCTATAATAGCAGGGGGAGTGTCATATTGAATAAAAGATGATAATTAAACTAATATTTTGTGTAACGACTAAAGAGGTATGTTTAGGCAATTCGTAATACGTATGAGAAATCTAATGATAGAATAGCCGTTTTACATACATATAGGGAAATGATGATTGTTTATAAAAAATTGTACTAGTGAAAAAAGAAATGAGGTTTTATCAAAAAATGAAAAAGTATGCTACTTCCACGTATTTTTATTTTATTATTCCATCTTTAATCGGAGTATTTTTATTTATGACACCGATTTTAACAGAAGAGGGCTGGAAAGTACCAATTGCTATTTTAGCTAATCAATTTGCAAGTATTGTTGCATCTATTATTAGTTATTTTACAATTATAATGTTTGCCATTTCTGCACTTGGAGCACTTATCGCTAAAGTTATTCCTCGTAAAAATACGAAAGAGCCAAGTATTTTAGATACACTATTTTATGTCAATTGGTTTTGGACGATTGCGCGCTGCCTTGGTTTAGTGTTTGCCTCAATGGTGGTCTTTACCTTCGGGCCTGCTGCCATTAACAATGAAAATACGGGTGGACTACTAATGGATCCAAATGGGGGACTTGTGACATTTTTATTTACCATTTTCTTATTTGCCGGGTTCCTATTACCTTTTTTAACAAACTTCGGACTGCTTGAATTTTTTGGTACAATGATGGTTCGCATTATGCGTCCGTTGTTTAAAAGTCCAGGGCGTTCGTCCATAGACGCTCTTACATCATGGGTTGGCGATGGTACAATTGGTGTGTTAATGACAAGTAAGCAATATGAGATGGGGAACTATACGAAAAAAGAAGCGGCTATTATTGCAACGAGCTTCTCTGTTGTGTCCATTACATTTTGTATTGTTGTATTGGAGACGGTAAATTTAGCACGCTACTTTATTCCATATTATTTAACAGTTGTTCTTTGTGGTATTGTGCTAGCAATTATTATGCCACGAATTTATCCACTGGCTAAAAAAGAAGATACTTATATAGATGGTACGCCAGTAGACTATTCGCGTGAGGAATTACCAAAAGGCTATAATGCTGTATCACATGGCTTAGAAAATGCACTTGCTGTTGCACATGAAAACCGTGATCCACGCCAATTTTTAAAGGATGGCTCAAGAAATGTTGTTGATTTATGGATTGGTGTGGCACCGATTGTAATGGCTTTCGGTACAATTGCATTAATGCTAGCTGAGTTTACAAATATTTTTTCAATCCTAGGGAAGCCATTTGAGCCGATTTTAACAGTGCTTGGTTTACCTGAAGCCGCAGAGGCAGCGCAAACAATGGTTGTAGGATTTGCGGATATGTTCCTTCCTTCTATTTTAGGTGCGGGCATTGAATCAGAAGTAACGAGGTTTGTGATTGCAGTTGTTTCAGTATCACAGCTAATTTATATGTCTGAGGTAGGTGGGCTTATTTTAGGAACAAAAATCCCATTGAAATTTCTCGATCTCGTTATCTTATTTATCCTACGTACATTTATTTCATTGCCGATTGCAGCAATGGTTGGTTATTTAATTTTTTAACAAGTTATTGACAATAATTATCAAGATATTACGCTATTATCCTTGTCTTTTATGTATATTCGGCTATGGATTAACTGGAATTTAAATAGTAAAATTAGGGTAAGAATTACTATAAATAGACAAGGTGGGTGTTACTTATGCTAAAAAAGTGGATTGCTATGTTTGTGGTAGTTTTGTTGTTATTTCCTGCATTAGCCCCTTTGACATATGCCAGTGCAAATGGAGACACGGCAGTTACAACGATAAAAAAGCCATTAAGTCAGAAAAAATCTTATAGAACATTTGCATCTGAATATGATATGAACTGGGAAATGGCAACTAAGAACTATGATCAATTTTATCTAGTCGGTCGTAAGGGTAATAAAATTGTTGGTGGCTATGATACACGTAAAGGTCAGTCTTTGTTTGATATTAAAATTGGTGCATCTCAGACAACTGTTACAAAAAAGTATGGTACACCTGTGAAAAACATTTTGAAGGGCAATACTAATTATACGCAGTCTTATACAGATGGATTTGGCCAGACGACACATGGTACATACTTAATAGACGGAAAATATGTAACGTTTTTCTATGATGTATATGCTAAAAATACGGTGCGTTCAATTTTATGGGTAACAAGGGAAACGGAGCTATCAAAAAATGGCTTCTACGCCCAAGCATCTAATGCACGCCGAGATAGCTTTGAGGAATTAATGGTTCATTTAATGAATCAAGCACGTGTTACAGAGGGAGTATCAGCACTTTCCTATACATCGCAATATAATCAAATCGGACGTCTTCATAGTCGTGATATGATTAATAATAATTACTTTAGTCATACAAATCTTACAGGACAAGAACCTTGGGATCGTATGAAGGCAGGTGGTATAAACTATTCCTATGCTGGTGAAAACATTGCGTATGGTCAATATAGTGCTATTTATGCCCATGAAGCATTGATGAACTCATCAGGACACCGCGCAAATATTTTAAAATCTGACTTTACCCATGCATTGGTAGGCGTGCAATTCTCGAATAAAAATATACCATACTATACAATTGGATTTTATGCACCATAATTTTATACTAAATAAAGCACAGGACTTATTGAAGAAAGAAAAGGCTGTAAAGGAAAATGCCTTATTCTGATTCAATAGTTCAGTGCTTTTTACTGAGCTTTTTGAGATAGTATCTTCCTTTAGATAGCAGCATACGCCTCTCTGAACTGATATAGTTGAATATTTAACTAATGACTTTTGGGTTGTAAAGTATTTTTATTAAATGGCTAGATTTTTTTAATGATTGCTGTATAATTAGACGCAATATGAATAGTACCTTCGGGGTCGGGTGCAAATCCCAATCGGCGGTAAAGCCCGCGAGCTTTTGATAAGCAGGATTCGGTGAGATTCCGAAGCCGACAGTAATAGTCTGGATGAGAGAAGGTAAGCAAAAAAGTGACAGAAATGTGACTTTATTTGATGATGCCGATTTTGACCCCACAGTAGAATGTGAGGTCATTTTTTAATTGAATAAAAACCTTCGGGGTCGGGTGTAAGTCCCAATCGGCGGTAAAGCCCGCGAGCTTTTGATAAGCAGGATTCGGTGAAATTCCGAAGCCGACAGTAACAGTCTGGATGAGAGAAGGTAGGCAAAAAAGCGACAGAAATGTGGCTTTATTTGACGATGCTAATTTTGACCCCACAGTAGAATGTAGGGTCATTTTTTAATTGAATAAAAGTCCTTCGGGGTCGGGTGTAAGTCCCAATCGGCGGTAAAGCCCGCGAGCTTTTGATAAGCAGGATTCGGTGAGATTCCGAAGCCGACAGTAATAGTCTGGATGAGAGAAGGTAGGCAAAAAACTAGCGATTATGCTGGTTTATTTAGTGATGCCTTTTCCGTAAAAGCCCCTTATTTTAAGGCGGCTTTTTTATTTTTTTAAAGGAGGTGATGAAATGAATGACGAACAAATGATGCAATTTGCCTTAAATTTGGCGAAAGCAGGAAGTAATCAAACTTCTCCCAATCCACTAGTTGGTTGTGTTATCACAAAAAATCAGGAGATTATCGGCTTTGGCGCACATCTTAAAGCAGGTGAGGCACATGCCGAAATTAATGCGCTAAAAATTGCGGGGGAAAAAGCAAGGGGTGCGACGGTTTATGTCACACTTGAGCCTTGTAGTCATATTGGACAAACTGGTCCCTGTGTGGAGGCACTTATTCAGGCACAGGTAGGACATGTCTTTATTGCAACGCTTGACCCGAATCCACTTGTTGCTGGGCAAGGTGTTCGAAGGTTAAAGGAGGCGGGTATTACCGTAAGTGTAGGATTATGTGAGCATGAAGCAAGAGCATTAAATGAAGCATTTTTCTACTATATTTCGCAGCGCTTACCCTATGTGACATTAAAGCAAGCCATTTCACTAGATGGCAAAATTACTGCTGAAAAGGGGAAACAAACAGCCATTACAGGTCAACAAGTTCAGGAGGATGTTCATCATACACGAGCAATGCATGATGCAATTTTAGTTGGCTCAAACACTGTTTGTATTGATGATCCAAGTTTAACAAATCGTTTAGGTACATTAACGAAGCAGCCGATTCGAGTTGTGATTGATCGAGCTGGCAATGTTCCGAGTTCGGCGAAACTATTGAACGATAACGTAGCTCCAACATGGCTTTTTACAGCAACACCTCGTTGTTTTGCAGGAATTCGTACATTTGTAATAGCAGATTGTTCCCTGCATAATATTTTGAGGATATTAGCAGATGAGGGCATTATGACAGTATACGTTGAAGCTGGCTGTCAAATGGCAGATGCCTTTTTACAGCAACGACTTGTCCAAAAAATGATCCTATATATTGCGCCAAAATTATTGGGCGCTGAGGCACTTTCAATGGCAACGAGGGCTTTACAAGGAGCATTTACTTTTACTGAGGTTGAAAAAATAGGTGAGGATATTAAGTTAACGCTAACGATGAAATGAGGTGAGCATTTGTTTACGGGAATTATTGAGGAGCTTGGAACGATTAAGCAAATGGCAAAAGGACAAGCATCCATTGTTTTGACGATTGGTGTACAAAAGATTACGCATGATTTGAACATTGGCGATAGTATTGCGGTGAATGGCGTATGTTTAACGGTCACAAGCTTTACCACTACGAAATTTATGGCTGATGTAATGCCAGAAACAGTACATGTCACAGCCCTTTCGCAATTACAAATAGGTGCTGCGGTTAATATAGAGCGTGCCATGCTTGCCAATGGTCGATTTGGCGGACATTTTGTATCAGGACATATTGATGAAGTAGGAACGATTTTGCGTAAGCGTCCGTTTGCCAATGCGGTTTATTTTGATATAAGAATTTCTCGAGAGGCGAGTGCGTTATGCATACCCCGTGGCTCAATTGCGATTGATGGCATTAGTTTAACCATTTTTGATGTACAAAAAGAGCTTGTTACAGTATCTATTATTCCGCATACATTTAGTGAAACAACACTTGGTTTTAAGCGGGAAGGGGATCTTGTGAATATCGAAACAGATATGCTAGGAAAGTATATTGCAAAGCAGTTACAGGCGAAATCAACAACATTAACAGCAGATTTTTTACAACAACATGGATTTTAGGGGGGATAATATGTTTAACACAATTGAAGAGGCACTAGCTGACTTAAAACAAGGCAAAGTAATTATTGTTGTCGATGATGAGAATCGTGAAAATGAAGGGGATTTTGTTGTATTAGCGGAACATGCAACGCCAGAGATTATTAATTTTATGGCTACATATGGGAAAGGGCTAATTTGTACCCCTGTTAGTGCACAAATAGCGCAATCGCTAAAGCTAGCTCCGATGGTTCAGCATAATACAGACAATCATCAAACAGCCTTTACAGTAAGCATTGATCATATGGACACGACTACGGGAATTAGTGCATTTCAACGGGCATTAACGATTGAAAAAATGCTGGATGAGCATGCACAGCCACTGGACTTTCGCCGCCCGGGTCATATTTTTCCATTAATTGCACAGGAGAATGGTGTTCTTGCAAGACCTGGACATACAGAAGCGGCCGTTGATTTAGCAACGCTTTGTGGCAGTAAAAAAGCTGGTGTTATTTGCGAAATTATGAATGAGGATGGTACAATGGCTCGCCTACCGCAATTAAAAGAACTTGCACAAAATTTTGATATGAAGCTGATTACTATTGAAAGCTTAATCCAATATCGCCTCGAAAAGGAGCAGGCTATTTCACGTGAGGCAAATATTCAGCTCCCATCCTATTATGGTGAATTTACAATGATTGGCTATGCGAATGCTATTGATGCTAAGGAGCATGTTGTCATTATTAAAGGGGATTTACAGCATACCACAGCACCACTTATTCGTATTCACTCGGAATGTTTAACAGGTGATATTTTTGGCTCAAAACGCTGTGATTGCGGTGCACAGCTCCAAACAGCACTTGCTACGATTGAACAGGAAGGAGCAGGAGCAGTTCTTTATATGCGACAAGAGGGGCGAGGTATAGGCTTATTAAATAAATTGAAAGCCTATGAATTACAGGAGCAAGGCTATGATACAGTAGAGGCAAATGAAATGCTTGGCTTTGCAAGTGAACTGCGTGATTACAGTTTATGTGCACAAATACTAAAAGATTTAGGTGTCACATCTATTCGTTTAATGACGAATAATCCTGATAAAGTAGCACAGCTTGAAAGATACGGTATTACAGTTGTGGAGCGTGTACCGCTTGTTACAGGTTTAGTAGCAGAAAATGCTAATTATATGAAGATAAAAAAAGAAAAAATGGCGCATTTATTATAGGGGGAATGAAGTATGGTCAAAACACTGGAAGCACAACTTGTAGGTACAGGATTAAAGATAGGGATTGTCGTTGGACGTTTCAATGACTTTATTAATGATAAATTATTAGCAGGTGCTATTGATGGCTTAAAGCGTCATGGTGTAGAGGATAATGCCATTGAAGTTGCTTGGGTGCCAGGCGCATTTGAGGTGCCCTTTATAGCAAAAAAAATGGCAGAGTCTAAAAAATATGATGCTGTTATTGGGCTCGGTACGGTTATCCGCGGGGCAACCACACACTATGATTATGTCTGTAATGAAGCAGCAAAAGGGATTGCGAGTGTGGGCTTACAAACAGGTGTGCCAACGATTTTTGGCATTGTTACAACAGAAACCATTGAGCAGGCTATCGAGCGAGCTGGCACAAAAGCAGGAAATAAAGGCTATGATGCTGCTGTTGCTGCTATTGAAATGGCAAATTTAACGAAAATGCTGTAAAAAGAAGGGCTCCTACTTAAAAATTAAGCGGAGCCTCTTCTATAAAAACATAGGTTTATTGCCCAAAATAATTGATTTATTGACTAAAATGTTTGATTTATTGCCTAAATGCTAAATGCTTTCGCGCAAATAGTTTAAAAAAACCTTTGCTGCACGAGAAAAAGTTTGATGTTTTTTCCAAAGTATATCTAATCCAGCCTCTAATTTTGGCTGTAATGGTCGAAAACAAAGCTCGCTTTCCTCAGAGGTGTTCATCAGTTTATCAAGACAGAGAGCATAGCCAATCTCTTCTTTCACCATTAAGGAGGCATTGTAGAGTAAATTATATGTCCCGACAATGTTTAAATTTTCAACGGCTTCTCCAAACCAGCCTGATAATACACTGCCAGTAGCGGTTTGTTTTGAAATAATGAGAGGTTGATTGAACAAATCCTTTGGTTCAATAAAAGGTTTTCCTGCTAATGGATCGTCCTTTCGCATCAGTACGCCCCAAACATCGACAGCAGGTAATTTTAAATAATCATACTTTTGTTTATTCGCAGGCTCGATCACAATACCAAAGTCTAATAAACCATGATCTAATTTAAGTGTAATATCATCGGCATTACCACTGTATAAATGAAATTTAATACCAGGATGATGTGCTACTACTTTTTTTATTGTTTTTGCAATAAGCTGCATTGCCTCTGTTTCTCCACCCCCAATATAAATTTCCCCACTAATAATTTCGGATGGTTGATTAAAATTAGCTGCTGTTTTATCGACTAAACCCACAATTTCCTTTGCACGTTCTAATAAAAATAATCCTTCATCTGTTAATGTAATTTTTCGATTCCCTCTTATAAATAAAGTCGTGCCTAGCTCTTTTTCGAGATCATGTAATTGTCTCGATAATGTTGGCTGTGATAGATGTAAATAATTTGCGGCTGCTGAAATATTCTCTTCATTGGCGACAGCAATAAAATAACGCAATACACGGATATCCATGATAACCACCTCTTAATATGCTTTTTTTGTATAGAAGATTATTCAATATAGGTATTTGTTATCTTTATACTACCATTTTATAATTACAGTAACAAAATTAATTGAGAAATTGGAGTAGTTGGATGAAGGATTCTAGAAGTTTATTAATTTTTATATTAGCAGTAGGTGTTTTCGGTATTTTGAACACTGAAATGGGTTACATTGGCATCCTTCCTGCTTTAGCGGAGTATTTTCAGGTTAGTGTGCCAAAGGCAGGATTAATGGTCAGTCTTTTTGCGCTGGCGATCGCTATTGCTGGACCAACACTGCCATTAGTGTTTTCAGGGATGAATCGAAAAACGGTGATGCTATTTGTATTAGCTATTTTTATCATTGGTAATATCATTGCGATTTTCACTACAAATTTTAACATTGCTTTAGTAGCACGGGTGATTCCAGCCTTTTTCCATCCTGTATATGTATCAATGGCTTTATCTGTAGCAGCAACTTCTGTGGATGCAAAGGAAGCACCAAAAGCAGTTGCTAAAGTGTTTATTGGCGTTTCAGCGGGTATGGTAGTAGGTGTACCAATCGTCAATTTCCTTGCCAATACGTTTACGCTGGAAATCGCCTTAGCCTTCTTTGCTGTTGTTAATATTTTCGCATTTATGATGACTATCTTTTTTGTGCCATCAATGCCTGTGCAAGAAAAGCTTTCCTACGGCTCACAGTTAAAAATTTTAACAAAGGGCATCACATGGCTCTCCATTCTTGCGGTCACATTTTTAAATGGCGCTGTATTTGGTATTTATAGCTATCTCGCGGAATATTTAGATGTTGTGACGAAAATCACACCAAATTTAATTAGTATCCTATTATTTGTTTATGGTGCAGCGAACATTATAGGGAATATTGTAGCAGGAAAGTTATTAACATCTGCTCCTGAGCGTACAGTGTTTATTTACCCCATTGTTTTAACAGCCTTGTATCTCGTCTTTTTCTTTGTAGCAGACCTTGTCATTCCCACCGCGATCATTATTTTACTATGGGGTATTTTAGGGGGGATTGGTGGAAATATCAATCAATATTGGATGATGTCCGCTGCACCAAAAGCACCTGATTTCGCCAATGGCTTATTTTTAACATCGTGTAATTTAGGGACAACGATTGGTGCTAGTCTAGCGGGTATTGTGATTGCACAGATGGGCATGCAATATATTTTATTGGTTGGAATCGCTGCATTAATCATAGGCTTTATCTGTATTGTGCTACGCAATACGTTGTATAAATCTACGGCTGTATAATTTTATTCTTGGGGTGTGTTATGAAAAATTTTACGATTTGCTTAATGATCTTGTTACTAGTAGTAACGGCTTGTGGTAGTGAAAATAAGCAGCAAAATCAATCTAAAGCTGATGAAACCGAAAAAAAGAGTGAGGAGGAAAATACAATGAGGACTACCAAAGTAAAATTAACGTTTGCAAATGAAGAGGTGATTGTGCAGATGGATAACACGCCAGTGGTGCAAGATTTTTTATCTTTATTACCACTGACATTACCGTTTGAGGATTATGCAGGAACAGAGAGAATTGGTTACTTGTCTAAAAAATTAGTAACAGAGGGAGCACCAAATGGCGTTGAGCCGAAGCGGGGCGATTTAACGTACTATGCACCTTGGGGCAATTTAGCACTATTTTATCAAGATTTTCGCTTTTCAAACGGACTTATTAAATTAGGAACGCTTGAAGCAGGCATTGAAAAACTTGAAAATCTACATGGTAATTTTGAAATAACGATTGAAAAAATTGACTAGAAAATGATAAGGGGGATGTCCATGAAAAAAGCATTCGCGGCATATACAATCGCTGTTTCTTTATTAGTAGGATGCTCTGCAAATGAACAACAAGCTGTAAATCGCCAGCCATCGAATGATACACCAGCAGCCCTACAACAATCTGAGCAAAAGTTAGAAGTAATTGCAGAAAATTTAAATATACCATGGTCGATCAATAAGCTCGATAATCTATTTTATCTTACAGAGCGAGCAGGAAGCATTGTAAAAATCACAGATAATGAGATGGTAAGGCAGCAGGTGGTGCTTGCAGAAAAATTATCCACAGCATCAGAGGCAGGCTTGCTTGGCTTTGTTGTAGCGCCAGATTTTTCGGAATCCAATCAAGCGTATGCCTATTATACGTATGAAAACGATGAAGGACAATTTAATCGCATTGTTGTTCTTCAATTGGAAGAGAACACATGGAAAGAAATACGTGTACTAGTAGATGAAATTCCAAGTGGCACGTATCATCACGGAGGCAGGTTAAAAATTGGACCAGATCAAAAACTTTATGCAACAGCAGGTGATGCATCTGATCGTGCAATTGCACAAAATCTTGAGTCATTAGGTGGGAAGATTTTAAGAATCAACTTAGATGGGTCGATTCCAGACGATAACCCAATCGCAAACTCCTATATTTATAGCTATGGACATCGAAATCCACAGGGAATAGCTTGGACGACAGAGGGCACAATGTATGCCAGTGAGCATGGCAATAGCGCAAATGATGAAATCAATCTTATTCAGGCAGGGCAAAACTATGGCTGGCCGCTTATCGAAGGAAATGAAACACAAGAAAACCTCATTACACCACTATTTACGTCAGGTAGTAATACAACATGGGCTCCATCTGGCATGGCTTATCATAATGGTTCTTTATATGTAGCAGCACTAAGAGGAACAGCCGTCCTCCAATTTAATTTAGACACTAAAGAAATGCACAATGTTATCACAGATTTAGGTAGAATTCGAGATGTATTAATCGAAGACAATTTCCTCTATTTTATTAGCAATAACTCAGATGGGCGTGGCAATCCACAGGAGAATGATGATAAACTCTATCGCATTCAGCTTTCAGAGTAGAGGGAGGAATTATCAATGGCAATTAAGGATAAAGTAGTAATTATCACAGGGGCTTCCTCTGGAATTGGGGAAGCAACAGCTAAGCTATTGGCAAGTAAGGGAGCCAAAATTGTAGTAGGTGCTCGTCGAGAAGAAAAATTACAAACATTGGTGGATAGCATTACAAAAGCTGGTGGAGAAGCTGTTTACCAGGTAATGGATGTTACCAAAGCTGAGGATAATCATCAATTAGTTGCGTTTGCAAAAGCTATATTTGGTAAGGTGGATGTAATTTTTTTAAACGCAGGTTTAATGCCGAACTCACCGTTATCAAAATTAAAAACGGCTGAATGGCATCAAATGGTAGATGTCAATTTAAAGGGTGTGTTAAATGGTTTGGAAGCCGTTCTTCCAGAGTTTACAACGCAAAAATTCGGCCATGTCATCACAACTTCCTCCGTAGCTGGATTAAAAGCTTATCCTGGAGGCGCTGTATATGGTGCAACAAAATGGGCTGTCCGCGATTTAATGGAAGTGCTGCGTATGGAATCAGCACAAGAAGGAACAAATATCCGAACAGCAACTATTTATCCCGCTGCCATTAATACCGAGTTACTAGATACCATTACAGATCAGAAAACGGCAAAAGATTTTGATGTCATATACAATCAATACGGTATTAGCCCAGAGCGAGTAGCCAATGTTGTTGCATTTGCCATTGATCAGCCAGAAGATACCAATATCAATGAATTTACGATTGGACCAACAAATCAGCCATGGTAACGAAGTAAAGGGGCTATAAAAATGGATACAATTCAATTAAACAATGATGTAACGATGCCGCTTTTAGGGTTTGGCGTATTCCAAGTTACAGATTTAGCACTATGTGAGCAAAGTGTGCTACAGGCTTTACAGACAGGCTATCGAATGATTGATACAGCCGCTTGCTACGGAAATGAAAAAGCTGTTGGCACAGCGATTCAGAAAAGTGGCATTGCAAGAGAAGAAATATTTATTACATCAAAGGTTTGGATTCAAGACGCTGGCTATGATAAAACAATGAAATCCTTTGAAAAAACATTGCAAAACCTACAAACAGACTATTTGGATTTATCGTTTTCTGACAGAAGACGTCCGCTTCAAGGAATGTGTAGGGCGTAGCCGAATACGTAAGGGGCGATGAATGGCGGTTGGTGATAGCCAAAGCCACTCCCTTTCGTTTAAAATAGAAACAAACATTCGGGTAAAGAGGGAGGTGTTTCGTGTGTTGGTCAACAAAGCATACAAATTCCGTATCTACCCAAACAAAGAACAAGAAATCCTCATGGTTAAAACAATCGGTTGTTCGCGTTTTGTCTTCAATTATTTTTTAGCAAAATGGAAGGATGCTTATAAAGAAACAGGCAAAGGATTCACTTACCATTCATGTTCTGCCGAATTAACGCAGTTAAAAAAAGAATTCGTATGGTTGAAAGAAGTAGACAGCATTGCGCTTCAATCCTCCCTTAAAAACCTTGCGGATGCGTATGCACGATTTTTCAAGAAACAGAATAAAGCACCACGTTTCAAGTCTAAAAACAATAAAGTACAATCCTACATAACAAAGCACACGAACGGCAATATTACGATTGTAGGAAACAAAATCAAGTTACCCAAACTTGGATTTGTCAAGTTTGCAAAAAGTCGTGAGGTTGAAGGGCGTATTCTTAACGCGACCATCAGACGAAATCCAAGTGGTAAATACTTTGTCTCGATTCTTGCTGAAACAGACGTGCAACCATTAGAAAAAACAGGCTCTTCTGTCGGTATGGACGTTGGTCTTAAAGATTTTGCGATTCTTTCTACTGGAACGGTGTATAAAAATCCGAAGTTTTTCCGTTCACTTGAAAAGAAACTGGCGAAAGAACAGTGTATTTTGTCAAGGCGAAAAGAAATGGCATTGCAGCAAAAGAAGTCGTTAGAGGAAGCAAGAAACTACCAAAAACAAAAGGTGAAAGTCGCGCGTATTCATGAAAAAATAGCGCATGCAAGAACAGACTATTTGCAAAAAATTTCTACTGACATCATCAAAAACCACGATGTCATCGGTATCGAAGATTTGCAAGTATCCAATATGTTAAAGAACCATAAGTTAGCGAAAGCAATCAGCGAAGTATCTTGGTCGCAATTTAGAACGATGTTAGCGTACAAAGCAAAGTGGTAAGGCAAACAGGTAGTGGCTGTATCTAAAACCTTTGCAAGTTCTCAACTATGTTCAGCTTGCGGCCACAAAAACAAAGACGTTAAGCATTTAAATCTTCGCGAGTGGGATTGCCCTTCTTGCGGCACACATCACGATAGAGATAGGAACGCAGGACAAAATCTTAAAAATGAAGCAATAAGACTGCTAACCGTAGGGACTACGGGGATAGCCTAATCCATAACTGGCGGTGACGCTGGTGTTCTTAGGAATCCCCCACTTCAATAACTAAGTGGAGGTAGTTCAAATTTAATCCATAGCCCTATGGTGATTATCACGGTAGCTGGAGAGCAATGGAGGAATTATACCGCGCTGGCAAAATTAAAGCGATCGGTGTCTCTAATTTTCTTGAGGATCGTTTAGTCGATTTACTATTGAGTCACGAAATTGTACCAGCCGTGAATCAAATTGAAATGCATCCATTTTCCCAACAAAAAGCACTGCGAGCTCTTATGCAAAAATATACGATTCAAACGATGGCTTGGGCTCCCTTTGCAGAGGGCAATAACGGTATTTTTACGAATAAGCTATTGACGGATATTGGTGCAAAATATGGCAAAAGCCCAGCGCAAGTTATTTTAAGATGGTTTAGACAACATGCCATTATTACTATTCCCAAATCGGTTCGTCTTGAACGCATTCAGGAAAATTTCAATGTCGACGATTTTGTATTAAGTAGCGAAGATATGAACCAAATTAAAACATTGGATCTGGAGGAAAGCCTACTATTAAATATTCGAAGCTTGGATGAAGTGTCGCGGCTCCATGCGATTCGATTTGAGCAATAGAATAATATTTGGAGGAAAGCATTGAATATGGTTTCCTCTTTTTAATTTAATGAAAGCTGGAGGAGAGCCCATGAAATATACGGTGATTACTGGGGCAAGCTCAGGCATCGGCTATGCAACAGCATTAGCTTTTGCCGAGCGTAAGAAAAATCTGATTTTAGTAGCCCGCAGAGAAGAAAAGCTAGAGGCATTGAAAGCTGCAATAAAGAAGATTGGTCAAACTATAGATGTAATCTGTAAAGCCCGTTGATTTATCAGTGACGAAGCAGCTCTATAGCCTTTATGAATCCTTAAAGAAATATGAGCTGGAAACATGGATAAACTGTGCTGGATTTGGCAACTTTGCCTCGGTAAAAGAACAAAATTTAGCTAAAATTGAATCAATGCTACATGTTAATATCGAAGCAGTTACCATCCTCTCCACTTTATTTGTCAGAGACTATGAAAATGTGGAAGGGGCACAGCTTATAAATGTTTCCTCAGCAGGTGGCTATATGATGATAGCCAATTTTGTGACGTATTCTGCAACTAAATTTTACGTTAGTGCATTCACAGAAGGCTTGGCTCAAGAGCTGCAAAGTAAAGGTTCAAAGCTACGAGCGAAAGTGTTAGCCCCCGCTGTGACAGCAACAGAATTTGAACTGCATTCCTTGGAGATAGATGCATTTCAATATGAAGGACAATTTCCTAAGTTTCATACAGCAGAAGAAATGGCTGGCTTTTTAATCGAGCTTTATGATAGTGATAGCATTGTAGGGAATGTAGATGAAGCTACCTATACGTTCCATCTTAAAAATCCAATTTTTCCATTTAGGGAGTTTAACAAGGTGTAGAATATAGATAAAATTTCCTAACAGTACTCACTCAGCCAACAATGAACATCTCAAAAGTCAGTGTCACTGTTTAACTTTTGAGGTGTTTTATTTTATGCAGGGTTTACAGAGACCTTACGCATGCTGGCTGTAATCGTAAGGTATAGTATAATACTCCAAATAAGTAGCCCTCCAATAAGTACTGCGGCTGATGACTTTGACAGGAAGTTAAATAGGGGGGAATACCAGTCAAAAATAATCATAACAATCGGTATTAGCGCAAGTAGTCCAAGAAAGCTATAGCCGCCTACAATGCCTAAACGATAAAAAACAACGTTTAACAGAAGTCCAGAACTAAGGCAAAATAACAATAAAACTGTATCCAATGCCATCATTTGTAAAAATGAAGGGGAGACATCAAAGAATAACGTTGGATGAATGATAATAATATCTTTTATACTGTATAGGCTGGAAACATAAACAACAATTTGATGTACACATGCAATAACGAAGGCTCCCATAAGACTCCAGCTAATAAAAAAGAGTCCAATATTCAACATATATTGCTGGCGACTTAAGCCAAGCTTTAGAAAATAAGGTAAGGTTTTTGTTAAAAACTTAGCTGCCATTGAACTATAAAAAATATAAACAGGTATTGATATTGTCATAGCGAATGATACATATTGACCGAAAAATGCATCTAAGAAAAATGACAACAGTATAATGGAGAATAAAATACTCCAAAAAATAATATTGTGTTTCTTATAGCTTTGAAATAGGACATAAAAGCTTCCTTTTACTGTACTCATTTTCCTGACCTCGCCTTCTGTTTACTTAAATACACAAGCATATCTTGCAGGGAAACCGATTCAAGTGTTAGATTGTGACCTTGGATTGGCTGACCATCTGTATGAACAATCGCAGTCATTTCTTGCATAAACATATGCTGATGGATAATGGCTAAGTCACCTATAGCTGTAGTAACATCAGCGGCATTGCCCTTAACCGCAACAATATGCTTATGCCATTCATCA
Organism: Lysinibacillus sp. FSL H8-0500; assembly: GCF_038051955.1. Classification (NCBI taxonomy): domain Bacteria; kingdom Bacillati; phylum Bacillota; class Bacilli; order Caryophanales; family Bacillaceae; genus Lysinibacillus; species Lysinibacillus sp. FSL H8-0500. Next base: position 1,388,935 of record NZ_CP150292.1, read on the forward strand.
GTCGTTTTTTGCAGCAATAGCTTGCCTTCTTGCATAATAAAAATTTCCTCAAATAGCTCGCTAGCCTCATCTATTAAATGTGTCGATAAAATATATAATCGTGGATTGTCAATTTGCTGGTCAATCAGTAAATCATAAAACATACTACGTGCGGCAACATCTAAGCCGATATACGGTTCATCAAAGATTGTAATAGCAGCATTGCTAGCAAAGCCTGTAATAATGCCAAGTGCAGATACCATACCCTTTGATAAGTTGCGTACTTTATCTTTTGGGTTTAACGCAAATACTTGTAGCAATTCCTGTGCAAGCGCCTCATCCCATTTTGGATAGAAAAAGCTGTTTGCCTTTAAAGCTTGCGCAATGGTCATATCCTCTTGAAAGTTGCCACTCTCCGCGATAAAGCAAATATCACGTAACGTAGAAGGGGTGTTAAAAACATTTTCACCATTCACTAAAATAGTGCCACTTGTTGTTGCCATCAGTCCTGCTAATAAGTTTAAAAAGGTTGTTTTTCCAGCGCCATTATGCCCCAATAGTCCAATAATCTTTGGACCCTCCATTGTAAAGGTGACATTTTTTAAAATGGTTTTATGCTTATAGGACTTTACAACATCCTTTACTTCAATTTTCCTTTATTGACCTCCCTGTAGCATTTTTTGTAGTTCTTCATTTGAGATACCTAGACGTCGAGCCTCTTTCTTCAATGGCTCAATATGCTGCTGTAAGAAATTTTCTTTACGCTCAGCAACTAAAATTTCTCTCGCATTGGGATGCACAAACATGCCTACACCTCTTTTTTTATAAATAACCCCTTTATCCACCAACTCATTCACGCCTTTCCCAGCAGTAGCAGGATTAATTTGGTATTCCTTTGCAAATTCATTTGTGGATGGAATGCGATCTTCAGGCTGTAGCTGTCCATCTAAAATAGCATCCTCTACCCGTTCACGAATTTGTTGGAAAATAGGCTTTTCATTAGTTAAAGAATAAATCACAATCCACCTCACTTGTTCGTTGGTTAATTACTTATGTAACTAACTATATAATGGAGTATTTCAGATGTCAAAAGATTTTTTAGTTACCATATAAAACCGTATGAAATGTTGAATGCAGATGATATAAAAATATAACGATATAATAGATAAGGTCACTGATTCTAAGAATTTTTCTATGATAAAAGCCAAACCATTGCGAAACGTTAGCTTATAGTTTCGCAATGGTTTGGCTTTATTTGATTTATTCAGTTGTCTTAAACGCCAACGAAATACAACACAATTGGTAAAGAAAGAATGCTTAATATTGTCGTTACCAGTGTTGTAAATGATACGAGGTCAGGCTCTGTATCATACTGTAAAGCAAGCATCGTTGTATTGGCGGCTGCCGGCATTGCCGCTTGAATAATAAACACGGTTTTCGCTAAATTATTTAATGGTAAAAACGATAAAATAAGCACAGCTATAAGAGGGGAAGCAACCATCCGTATAATACTAGCACCAATCACAAAGCGATATATCACCCTTTTACGAGAAATAACCGCAAGCTGCATCCCTAACACAAGCATAATAATAGGAATTGTCGCATTTGATACAAGCTCAAGTGCATCTTGAAAAGGAGCGGATAGCTCTAAACCGATCCAATGACAAAACATGCCTAATATTGCGGCATAGAGCACAGGCATGCGTACGACACTATGCAATGCTTGCTTATGCCCACCGCCTTCTTGTCCACCAAGGGCCGCAAAGAAAATACCAAGCGTGTTCATTAGCAGCGAATGAAGCACCATAAGAATAACAGCATAATCAAATCCTGCAGGGCCAAGTGCAAATAGTACAACAGGAGCCCCATAATTGCCACTATTCATAAAAACACTACTTAACATAAGCGCAGAGCTTTCAGATTGATTTGCTCTTGTTATTTTTGCAACGATATATGTAATGATCAATAATGTAAAGCTTAGCAATAGCGCAGCGATCATTATATAAACATAATCCAATGTTAGATTGTTTGTATAAAATGTTCGAAAGGCTAAACATGGCGACAATATGTATAGTGACATCGCAGAAATTGATTTGATGTCAAAGCCAATTACCTTTTGTGCAATGAAGCCGATCAAAAAGATAACGAGTGCTGGCAAAATAATTAAAAATAATGACATGATTCTTTCTCCTTCGACTTGCGAAATAATTATCTTTTCATTATTGCACTTTTTTTAAAGAAGTAAAGAGAAAATTAATAATCTTCTTTCATGGGTAAGCATAGCATTCTCTGATCTTTCGCAACATGTTTCTTTCTTAGCAAAAAGGGCTATAGAACGATAAAGAACCCTCTTGTTATAAGTCTTCTCTTAATCGTATAAACCGCAAAATATTATTAAAAATCTTTAAATAGATTGTAACATCTCCATTTTTGCATATATGTGCTAGAAATGCTGTGCATATACTGTAGCTAAAGGGGGGAGGTGAGCTTTTATGAGAATTAACTGGAAGGTTCGTCTTCAACATATACCATTTTTACTAGGGCTATTTTCGTTGTTACTCTTACTTGCACAGCAGGTAGCAGCTATTTTTGGCTATGAATTAACAAACGCAATGGGAGATCAAATTTCTTCTATTTTTAATACAGTTTTATCCATTCTTGTGCTACTAGGTGTAGTTGTAGATCCAACAACAAAGGGCACGAGTGATAGTGAACGGGCTTTAATGTATCGGAGACCAAGATAAAATAAACAAAAAGTGTAATTTTACAATTCAACTGTATATGTTATAATGTTAAAAAATTGATAGAGTAGGGAGGGTGATTGCATGTCCCTTGAATTGGAGCGAAGAATTGCTAAGCTTGAAGAGGAGATGGCGGATTTACGTCAGGAATTACAGCGTTTAAAACATACGCAAGGTTCTGAGAAAATAAACACACTTGATGCCAGACAAACAATGATTGAGCAGGCAAAACTAGTAATACCAAAACCAACACGAGAACCACTGAATAAACCAGAACTTGCACCAAAGCAAGCTAAAGTATCACCAAAAGAGGTGCAACCACAGCCAACGATGGAGGAACGTGTTATGTGGGCACTTCCAAAGGTCTTTATGGTTATTTTAGTAATGGGGGTGCTTTGGGGACTAAAGCTTGTTAGTGATTATGGTTATTTATCGAATGATGTAAAAATCATCCTCGCCTATGCATTATCAGTAGGGCTAGCAGCCATAGCCTATGCACTAGAGCGCAAAAAAGCAGGCTCATCTGCCATTACCATTTCATTATATGGTGGAGCCTTTATTGTTGGTATTTTAACAACAGCAGCTAGCGCTATTTTATATAACATAATCGCTTTAACACCAGCTCTTGGGATTACGTTTGTTTATATTGGCTATGGTATTGCCATTAGTTATTTTAAGAAAAACGAAGCACTTACTATATTTGTTGCATTTACCTCTTTATTATTACCGTATTTACTAGAATATATGGATTTTAACGCTGTTATTATTTCAACCTTTGTTATCGTGTTATTTGCGATGCTACAAATGGTGATTTATCAGCATAAGCAAAAGCTAGCACTTTATGTGGCAACATTTTTCTCTGTCGTTGCTGTAAGTATTGTAGCATTTATGAACTATGAGCAACGACTTGTATTTTCACTAGGTCTGCTTGCTATTTTAGCAATCTTTTATGCAAGCTGGTGTCTTTTATATAATGCACAATCTAAATGGAAACCACTCCACATTGGCTGTTATTTTACATTGAGTACATTTAGTTTGTTATTAATGAACTTAATAATCCCTTCTCTTAATGGAGGGGAATGGTTACTATTTATCTTTATAGGTTTATTAGCTGCTGTAGCTGCATACAGTTACCGACAAAAGTGGCAGGAAGTATTTGATAGTGCGATTACGCTTGCATTTGTTATTTTATGTAATGCACTTTTAATTATGAATATACCAAATAATGTAGAAGATTTACTTTACCTACTTATTACCTTTGCAGGTGTCATGATGAGCTTACGCTTACGTGCAAGTATGATGAAGGTTGTAAGTTCGGGTAGCTTTATCATCACGTTGGTGCTTAACTTTATCTTCCATGAACCAGTACCATTCTTTAGCATTGACCATTTAAGCCTAGTGATGCCCATTGTATATCTTGTTGTGATTTATATATATGCAAGACGTCCAAAAGAGGTATTATCGTCTTTTGAAAAGGTTATGAAAGATTTATATATAATTGATATTTTAGCTGTTATCACAGTAGGCTACTTCTTAGCGTATATTAGCAAGCTAGATACAGCTTATATTGTTAGCACGGATAATGTTCCGTATATGATGTGTATTGCATTGGCAGCGTTATTTACAGGGTCACTGTTTGTACAGGAGCACTATAAAGGGCGTGCCTTAACACCAGTGCTTGGTGCATTTTTCTTATTATTTGCGATTATGATCGGCACAAAGCCAGCAATGATGGAAAGCTTAAATCTTGGAACAAGAATCATTTACCTTGCTGTGATTGTAGCAATTGTTATAGATATTATTGTCAAAGGCTATATTTATTGCTTATATGAAAAGCATATTGCGAAATATGTAGATGCTATTGTCACATCAGGCATTGTACTAACGATGGTGTCCATTTTAGGATTTGTACAACAATTTACGTATAATCATATGCTTGATTGGAAAGTAAGCATTGCCTTTACAACGCTAACATTATTCCTAACCGCTAGCATTGCTCTATGGCTTAGTTCAACCCATCAGTTCAAAGCATTACGTACAACAGGTTTTCTTATTTTAGTCGTTGCATTTATAAAGCTAATCTTCTTCGACTTATCCGCCCTTGATTTATTAATTAGAGCCATCTTATTTATCACAATTGGTGGTATTGGGATGCTATTGTCAGGTAGGTTGTTGCGGAAATAAAAAAGAGGTTATTTAGAGTGAGGTCATAAATACATTACTCTAAATAACCTTTATTTGTTAACAAATAATTCACTAATTAATAAGAATATTCATATTCAATAGGGGGACTGAAATCAGGATTTACAGTAGGACTACCGCCCCCTAAACAAGCAGCTTCGAATTCAGCATTGCCAGTAATAACAGCTTGATGTCTGCTACTACGCGCATAAATTTTACTAGTACCGCCTGAATTATTATTGATGTTTCCTGTACTTAAATTGTTTCCTATAATTAAATCTCCATCAACGCAAATCGTTGCATTCCTACCAAGATTCATATGTTGATAGAAATGTGCATCTCCACCAACATATATAGTTGAATTTGTAATTTGATTTATTGTCGCCATCATAAAACTCCCACCGATGTATATAGTGGAGTTATTTAGATTATCTAAATTCCCATGTAAAGTAGTACTTCCTGCTACTTCAATAACTGAGTCAACTATACGACCATTAAGCTGACTTATATTAAGTGAACCACCAATATGCAATTTTACATTCGTCATTGTATTTAAGTTTTGACCATTCAAGCTGCCAACTATATAAAGTGTTGAGTTAGAGCTAGAGTAATTCATATTAGGAACATTAAGACTTCCACTTACTCGATAGGTGGAGTTGTTGAATCTTAATTCATCATTTTGATGATAACTAATATCTCCATTGATTTGACAATGCTTGTTGGATAAATCTGCTCTTGTTCCAGTGGAGCAAATATCTAAATTTGTACCTGGATCAGGAATTGTATTGCCTGTAATAATTGTTTCTTCAGTTTCATTATTAGCTGTTGGGTCAATCATATCAGAGAAATCGGCTGTAACTGTTCCACCAATTTCCATACGTTTAGCTTCATCATATCCTATACTTATAAATTTAATAACTAGCATCTTATCTTCTGATGGAAATTCTATAGAATCAATTTCAAAATGGTTTTGTGAATTTGAATGTATAGTCATATTAGTATTTAAAGATGGAATTGCCTCACCTTTTAATTCCGATTCCATTTCCCCAATTACTGAACTTATATAGTATTCATCTCCATTAATGATCCCATTTTTAATATCTTGTTCTCTGTTGGTTAATACTTTTTGAATAATTTTATCTTGACGAGTAATGATTTCATTGGTCATGGCATGTTGGAAATAACTTGCGCCCATTTCTGCGATTGATTGGGATTGAAATGTACTTTCTACAATGTTATTTTGTTTTGTTGTGTTGGAGGAAATTGCTAAAAATAATAAAAAAACTAGCGTGAATACGATAGAAATAATTAATACTAATGCTAATGCATAGCCTTTATCATTATTTATAATACGCTTCATTCTTTCTCCTCCTCCTTTAAGCGGCTTAATAGAGTATTGATTTCAATTGTATTGTTAGGATTATTCTTTTCTTCAATTATTAAATGTACTTCTGCATTAGAAGTTTTAGGGATTACAGTAAGAGCATTAGCTTGTATACACATTTGACTATTTTCAAAGATTTCCTCTTTTTCTGTCCTGTTTTGATCAGTGTATACAACTGATAGTCTACAATCACTAGATGAAACACTATATTCTCTAGAGCGCTTATGGATAGAATTTAAATTAGCTATAATAACATTAGCTTCTTGCTGCATCTGATTTTTAGAAATAGTTTTCTGTGAATATTTTGTACCTTGAAAGAATATATTCCAAGCTAGAATAGTAACTAAAGACAAAATAATGATTGATGCTAACACCTCTACTAAAGTAAGCCCTCGTTGATTTTTAATTATCATTATCCTCACCCTTCATAAAAGACATAGCCATAATTCTCGGTTACCAAAATTGAATTATTTTTATAGATAAAAACACCAATTTGATTAGCTTTTTTAGGTGATGTATCTAAATCGGGTATTTTCATTATTTTTACTTCAGTTGTATATTTTGAAGTCATTGATTTGGTTGTAGCTGTTTGAATTGTAATGGTATTGCCATCGTTTATAAGCGTGTCACTAGGTTCAATAAAGGAAAATGTACCATCGGGATTAGCTAATAGGTTAGTGAGTTCACCTTCTAGCGTTGATTGCCACCAATCTAGCTCTTTAGTTACTAAATTTACTGCTACTTGTTTATCTTCGTTTTGTTTACTTTTCAATCCTATTTGTGGAAGTAGATTGATAACAGAAACTAAAATAATAGCTAATAATACAATAGCGGCAACAACTTCCACTAAAGACATACCCCGTTCATTTAATAATTTTTTAGAATTCACTTTTTAACCCCTCTCTATTTTAATTTATTTCAGCTTGTTATTATATGATTTTTAAACATTTCTTCCTATGCCAATACGCTCATAGGGGTAACTGGATAAAAATTAATGATCAAGGCTATTATAACAAATTCTAAACATGTATCGAATGAAATTTAAGTTTATTTATAGGTCTTTATAACTAATTACCGAATTATTTTCGAATTTTTATGTAAATATTATAAACGAAATCGGAATAAAGTTGCATTTTTGGTAGTGTCAAAATACTATAGTTGTAGTATCATTTTTATATACAAGAAATTCTAAAAGTTTAATTAAAGGATGATGCGAATGAAGACGTACATAAAAATAATTAGCTTGTTTTTAGCAATTGTTCTAATCGTAGGGATATTTATTCCATCATTTGTGTTAAATGATACAGTTTTTGCCAATGATAATGCTGAAAATTCAACAATTGGTGGAATAAAAGTCGAGACAGATGACCATTCAGATTTATTAACAATATTAGAACAAGCGGTTTTAGATTGGCAGCAGACGGAAATAGTTATTAGTAGTGCTGATGCCTCACAAACCATTCAGGCTGATCAATTAATTTTTGATGTTTCGGCAGCCATTACTCAGTATGAAAGCCTCACAAAAAAACCTTGGTATGCATTTTGGCAAAAGGAGAAGGTTGTACATATTCCAATTCCGGTAAAGCTCAATGCTGCTGCTGTTCAGCAAATAGAGCAGGTGGGTATTTGGGATACAGATAAAACGCTTCAACAAGTACTTATGCAGGCAAGCTATTTAAAGGAGCATAAGGTTGAAGCTGCGATAGATGATGCAATGCTGCAGGCTGGGGAAAGAATAGCCTTTCAAATGGCCGATTTGCCAGCCGCTGAAAAGGGCGTTGCTCAAGTTATACCATTATTAAATGATGTCGTCCTTGTACCAAACCAAGCGTTTTCCTTATTGACGCTGCTAGGGGAGCAGGTAGGTGCTGTGAATGATGCTGGCTTAGATTTTGTGGCATCCACGTTATATAGTGTGCTTCTTCAAACAGACTATGAAATTTTAGAACGACATTCTCAGCAAGAAAGTCCGCCTTATTTGCAGCAGGGGATAGAAGCGGATATGGATGCTGCTTTAGCAAAAGACCTGCAATTCATTAATCGATCTGAGCAGCTTGGTAAATTACAAGCAACAATGGAAGGCAATCAATTGAAAATAGAAATTTTTGCAGCGGTCAAAGACAAGGATATTACGGTTCGTGTGAGCAAGGATAAAATTGTGAAACCACGTGTTATTTATCGCTATTCCGATGATTTAAAGGCTGGGCAAGAGCGTATTGAGCAAGAGGGTACAGAGGGAGCGCGCGTGGCGGTTTATCGTTCTATTGTGGAAAATGGTGCAACGGAGGAGCAGTTTATTAGCAGAGATTACTATGCGCCGCAAAATCGAATTATTACACGTTCGTCAAAAGAGCCTGCTACTGTTACAGCACCAACACAAAACACAGGTGTAGGTACATCAGACCCTGATTTAGAAATAGACTTAGATGGCAATGGCTTACCTGATGTAGAATCTTCGACAGCAGAGGAATCTAAGCCACAGGATGGACCTGAAATTGTCTATGGCTACTATGATAAAGGTGGTAATTTTGTACAAACAAGTCCATAACGATTGGGGGTAATAGGAATGGCTATGAAGCCAGGACGAAAGCGTTTAGGGGATTTACTTGTAGAATCAGGCGTTATTACAGTCGAGCAGCTAGAACATGCATTAACAACTAAATCGAAAAATGAGAAGCTAGGAGATTTTCTAATTAAGGAAAATTTCTTAACAGAGCAGCAGTTAATTGAAGTATTGGAATTCCAACTTGGTATTCCACATATTAGCTTAAATCAATTTTCTATTAGTCCTGAATTATTGCAATTAATTCCAGCTGAACTGGCGAAGCGCACCAATATTATGCCAATTCGTAAGGAAAAGAATAAATTGTTTATTGCGATGGAGGACCCAATGGATTATTTTGCCATTGAGGAAGTTCGTATGGCAACTGGCTGTCAAATCGAAACAAGTATTGCAGCTAAAGATGATTTATATCGTACCATTACGAAATACTATGATTTGCAGGAATCTATGGATGCTGCGATGCTAGATTTAGCAGCCACAACTACAGAAACACAAGAGGAAATCGAAAACGAGGATTCACCCATTGTGCGCCTCGTCAATCAAATTATTGCCAATGGTGTTGCACAGCGCGCGAGTGATATTCATTTTGATCCACAGGAAACAGAGTTACGTGTACGTTATCGGGTAGATGGTGTGCTCCGTACTGAACGGTCATTGCCAAAGCATATGCAAAATGTCGTACTGGCTCGTATTAAAATTATGGGAAATCTCAATATTACAGAAAATCGTATCCCGCAAGATGGACGGATTAAAACAACTGTTAATTTTAGACCTGTCGATATTCGTTTAGCCACATTACCAACCGTTTATGGAGAAAAGGTGGTTATGCGAATTTTAGACTTAACCAATGCAGCAAATGATATTGATAAATTAGGTTTTAGTGAAAAAAATGAGGCACTTTTTAGAAAAATGATTGCCCACCCCAACGGTATTATGCTTATTACGGGTCCAACGGGGTCAGGAAAATCTTCCACATTGTATGCAGCACTTTCCCATCTAAATGAAGAGGGTGTGAATATTATTACAGTAGAGGACCCTGTGGAGTATCAGTTAGATGGCATCAATCAGATTCAAGTAAAGGAAGAGGTTGGTTTAACGTTTGCAGTTGGCTTGCGCTCCATTTTACGACAAGACCCAGATATCGTGATGGTGGGAGAAATTCGTGACCTTGAAACAGCGCAAATTGCAACTCGTGCTTCGCTAACGGGACATTTAGTGTTAAGCACACTGCATACAAATAGTGCTGTAGAATCCATCTCTCGTTTACATGATATGGGTATTGAACCGTTTTTGCTATCCTCCTCGCTTGTAGGTATTATGGCGCAACGTCTTGTGCGTAGAATTTGCCGTGATTGTGCAGAGCCATATGCGTTTACATCACGTGAGCTTGAAATACTAGAGGAAAATGGTATTGAAGGTGTTACGCATGGGAAAAAAGGGCGTGGCTGTCCTGCATGTAGCCATACAGGTTATCGGGGACGTATGGCAATCCATGAAATTCTCCCGATTGATCGGCAGGTAAAGGATATGATTTTAAACCGTACGGGAGATATGGTTTTACAGGATTATATGAAGGAAAAAGGCTATTCCACATTATTAATAGATGGACTATTAAAGGTTGTGGAGGGTCAAACAACCACAGCAGAAATTTTACGGGTTGCCAGTGCAGATTAGGGGTGATAGAAATGACCGCGTATTCAATTGTTGAGTTATTAACATATGCATTTGAGGAAAAAGCATCAGACTTACATGTTACAAAGGGTATACCACCAGTATACCGTATCAATGGGCAGCTACAGCAATATGGCACAGTGCCACTAGAATCAGAAGATTTAAAGGAAATGATCAAGGTTATTCTACCTGTGCATAAACAACAGGATTTTGAAGAAAAGGGAGAGACGGACTTTAACTTTTCATTGCCTGGGAAATGTCGATTCCGTGTTAATGCCTATCATCAGCGCAATGAAGTCACAATAGCCGCTCGTTTAATCGAAGCAAAAATCCCTTCTATTGAGGCACTAAATATGCCGCAGGTGCTATACCGACTTGCGGAAAAGCCACAGGGACTTATTTTAGTAACAGGCCCTACTGGCTCTGGTAAATCTACAACACTAGCAGCTATGATTGATTATATTAATGAAACAAGATCTAAACATATTATTACCTTAGAGGACCCAATTGAATATTTGCATACACATAAAAAGTCAGTGATCAATCAGCGTGAGGTTGGTGTTGATACCATGAGCTTTGCCAATGGCTTACGTGCCTCCTTGCGTCAAGACCCCGATATTATTTTAGTAGGGGAAATGCGAGACTATGAAACAATCTCAACAGCGATTACGGCTGCTGAAACAGGACATTTAGTAATGGCTACGCTTCATACAAGTAGTGCGCCAACGACCATTGACCGTATTATTGATGTCTTTCCGCCACACCAGCAAGGGCAAATTCGTGTACAGCTTGCCAATGTACTACAGGGCATTGTATCCCAGCGTTTATTTGTGCGTAAGGATGTCAAAGGGCGTGTTGCGGCAACAGAAATTTTAGTGCAGGCGCCTGCGATTTCTAATTTAATTCGTAATGAAAAAATCCATCAGATTCCAAGTGTAATGCAAACAAGTAAAGCATTGGGTATGCACACCTTAGAATCCTCCATGCAGCATTTAATTGCCACAGGGAAAATTTCATTAGAGGATGCACGACCCTATATGAATGCTGGTGATTATAGTTGACGGTATTTCGTTATAGTGGTCGTACAAAAACAGGCGCGCCTCAAAAGGGCATTATTGAGGCTCCCAATAAAAATGTTGCAATGGAAAAGCTGCGAGCGCAGGGCATCAATGCACGAGAGCTGCAAGAGTCCAATAGCATCTTCCATAAAGAGATTGCTATTGGTGTAAAAGTAAAGCATCAAGACTTTGTTATTTATTGTCGGCAATATGCCACCTTAATTCGTGCAGGTGTCTCTGTCGTGGAGGCTACGCATATTTTAGGGGAGCAAACACGTAGTAAACCACTAAAGCGGGCATTGATGCAGGTTGAAGAGGATATTCGTAATGGGCTGGCTTTTTCAGACGCAGCAGCAAAGCATCCAAAGGTCTTTCCGTTGCTCTTTGTCAATATGATGCGTGCAGGTGAGGCAACAGGTAGTATAGACGATACATTAGATCGCTTAGCCAGCACACTTGAAAAACAATATAACATTAAGAAGAAAATTCAATCTGCGATGACATATCCAGCCTTATTATCATTGCTAACAGTGGTAGTTGGTATATTTTTAATGGTTTTTATTGTCCCGACCTTTATGGATGCATTTAGGGAAATGAATTTAGAATTGCCATTAATTACCGTAATTATTGTAGGTATTAGTGACTGGCTTATTCAATTTTGGCTACTTGTCTTACTTGCTTTGGTGGCAGCAGTAATTGGTTTTCGCTTTTTCTATAATAATAATAAAGAGTTTCATTATGCTATGAGTCTTTTTCTACTACGTATGCCTATCTTTGGGCAGCTTTTGCAAAAGGATGTAATAGCGAGAATGACAAGAACCTTAGCCACATTATTTAGCGGCTCCGTGCCGATCTTACAAGCCCTAACGATTGTTGAAAAAATCGGTGAGAACCCAGTTATTGGTAAGGTGGTACTAGAGGCACGTGATAACTTAGAAAAGGGTGGCACATTATCCGAGCCACTTGAAAAAAGCTGGCTATTTCCACCCCTTGTTACGCAAATGACTTCCATTGGAGAGCGAACTGGCGCCTTAGATTATATGCTTGAAAAAATTGCCGATTTTTATGAGGAAGAGGTAAACCGTGCTGTCGATACAATTAAATCACTGATTGAGCCTTTAATGATTGTAGTGCTTGCTCTTGTGGTAGGTGTAATTGTAGCGGCAATTTTCTTACCGATGTTCCAATTATACGAAAATATGTAATGTCTACAAAGATTAGATGGATGCCCTTTTGTTCCGCTTAATGGAAAATACTTACTTTGATGATGCTCACAACAGAAAGTGGAAGGTTAGGTATCTATTCACAGCTAAGTATTAAAGGAGAGGCTGGACATGGGAAATGTGCTAAAGAACGAAAGAGGCTTGACATTAATCGAGCTGTTAGCCGTTATTGTGATCCTTGCTGTAGTTGCAGCCATTGCAATTCCAGCCATAGGGAATATCATTGATAACTCACGTTACAAGGCTTTAAAGGCAGACGCCATCAGTGTGCTTCATGCCGCACAGTTTTATTTTATGGATCATCCAACTGCTGATCAATGGCAAATGGTTGAGGTAGAACAATTAGTAGCGGATGGTTATTTAGACAGTGCAGGTAAAATATTAGATGCTGATAGGCCAGGGCAAACTGCCAATGTCCAATTTATAAATGGTGTCTATTATTTAAATGCACATGCCATTTATTATAGCAAAGAAAAGTATATTAATTTTGACAATGCTACCATCGAGCATATTGCAGAGGATATTCGCAAGGGCAGTAGAGGCTACGGTGGCAGATGTATCGGGCGAGATTGTGCAGGCTCGTCATAATTTTCAGAAGCTTGTGGATACACACTTCATATAAAAAAATAAATTAAGGGGGAAATAACTATGTTTAAGAAGCTATTAAACAAAAAATTGTTAAAGAATCAAAAAGGTTTAACGTTAATTGAGCTATTAGCTGTTATCGTGATTCTAGCAATTGTAGCAGCAATCGCTGTACCTGCTATTGGTAATATTATTAACAAATCCAGAGACCGTGCGATTTTAGCAGAAGGATCAAATATTCTAGCTGGAGCAAAGATTGCTCATCTGGATGGTGAATGCGATGATAATACATGTAACGAAGATGATTTAGCAGGTTTTGTAGATGGTATTGACTTCACTAAGTATGAAGTCTCTGTTACTTATACTCCTACGGGAACTGGTCAAGGATGGGCAGTTACGTATAGTAGATTTGGAGAGATTAAAAACACGGAGCTCCAAGTTGGTGGAGCTAATGGTACAACTCCAGTACCTGAAACAACACTTAATACAGCATTAACAAATTCGGGCGGTAAACCAACCGAAACACCAACACCTTCAGGAGATGGCAGTTAATAATTAGTCATCCCAACCCATCCAGAAACGTAAATTTTCTTGCGTTTCTGTGTGGGAAATGGATGACTAATTGGAAAAATCCTTTATACTGAAGTAGGAAGGGAGGTCTTTTCTCATGTTTAAGAGAAAAAGAAAATCGCATGTTTCGATTGAATTAAAGGATTATGTGCTGCGTGCGATTGTGGCGAAAGGACCAGAGCCTAGTCAGTGGCAAGCCTATGAGTATCCTTTAGTCGCTGGTATTGTTGAAAATGGCACCATTATGGATGAGGTGGCTCTTTTTGAGATTATTAAGGGGCAGGTGGTGAAATGGACAGGTAAAAAACCAGCTGTGCGTATGTTTGTCCCTGATACAACAGTGCTATTAAAAACCTTTGAGCACCCGAAGGATGTACAGCCACAAGAATTACGTGGTTATGCTGAAATGGAGCTGGGGCATTCGATTCATTTACCCTTTCAGGATCCTCTTATTGATGTGTATGATGCGGATGCGGAGGATGGTAAGGCTGTCTTATTTGCTGCCCCCTCTGAGGAGATTACGAAAATGGTCGGGATGCTGTTAGATGTTTCGTTAGAGCCTGAAGCTGCTGATATTCGGGCTTTATGTAATATTCGCTTGCTGGCGCATATGAAACTGCTCGCACCTGATAAAACCTATTTAATTGCAGAGTGGTCTATCAATGAACTTTCCATAAGTATCTTTTCCAATGGTCAGGTGGAATTTTTACGTTATCAAACAATTGATATAGATATGGAAAAATGGCAAGGGAAAATGGAGGATGAATTTAGTTATCAATTTATTTATAGTGGGGAAACAGAGGAATACCAAATGGTTGTGATGGATCAAGTTTTAGAGATTGATCGCATCATGAATTTCTTTAAATTTTCTCTCCATAAAGGTGAAAAGACAGTGGATGAAATCATTATGCTTGGAGACAATCCGTTGCTGAAGTCTATAGGCAATTTATTAGCTTCCAATTTAGATACCCCATTGATAGTTATTGATGGTACACAGATCGAGCAGTTTTTTCCAAACTTTAAGAAAGAATTTTCAACGTTGCTTGGCTTAGCCTTAAAGGAGGTTCAT
Source organism: Lysinibacillus sp. FSL H8-0500 (assembly GCF_038051955.1). NCBI lineage: Bacteria > Bacillati > Bacillota > Bacilli > Caryophanales > Bacillaceae > Lysinibacillus > Lysinibacillus sp. FSL H8-0500. The sequence goes on from NZ_CP150292.1 coordinate 1,403,959, forward strand.
TAATGGTTCCAGATATTAACCTCTTACCGCAGCTTGAAAAAAGAAAAGCTTCTCCCAAGCTTCTTTATGGCTTAATGCTAGTAATGGTTGGAATCATCATTGCTTATTTTCTATTTTTATTTTTTACGTCTAAAAATGATGTAGCCCGTTTAACTGCTGAAGAACAGGCATTAACCGCACAGCTTAAACAATTACAGGAGGAGCTGGACGCAAGGAAAAGTGTCGATCAAGGTTCATTAGAAGAATCGGTGACCTTTATTCAAAATGTTTCCTATCCAGTAACACCGCTTATTGATGAGACGAGAATCTTATTACCTGCTCAATCGTATTTGCGTAGCTATGCCTTTGGCGCAAATACAGTCAATATTGAAGTAGATTTTGAAACGATGACCGATATATCAGCTTATGTGGAGCGTCTTTTATTGAGTAACTTTTTCTCAGATGCGCAAATTAATACGGTATCCAACTTTGAGATTGAGCTTGGTGAACAGAAGGAACTAACGCCTGAGCAAAGGTTTAAAGAGGTTCCTCGTTATTCTGTGTCTATTACAGCGACAATTGACTTTATGTATTTAGCTGGAGGTCGTCGCTCATGAATAAATTAACAAGTGGGAAAAATTCATCAATTATTCTTTTAGCTGCTTTAGTAGCCGCTATTTTATTTGCATTCTATTATTATTTGTTATTACCAAAGCTAGATGAGGTGGCAGAAAGAGAAACGAGTGTCTCACAGATCCAGCAAGAAATTTCGAATGTCAACAAACAGCTTGAGCAATTGGATAAGGAGCAAGGCAAGCCCACAGTCAATATTTTAACACTAAGACAGAAGCTGCCTGCAACAAGGGCAGTGGAAAAAATTATCCTTGATTTAGCAGAGATTGAGGAAGTGACAGGTACGCGCATTGCCTCATTAACGGTCAATAACGATGGTGAAGCTCCTTCCGAAGCAGATGTATCAGAGGATCTCAATATGCTGGAGAAAGCTGAAGCAGAGGTCAATGGTGAACAGACGGAAGAGCAGGAAAGTACGCCACTTGCATCTCTTTCAACAGATTCATTGCCAGCTAATTTAAAGCTAATTACCTTTAATTTAGAGGTTGGAGCGCTTGATTTTGCTTCGCTCGAAAGCTTTTTACAGGAGATTGAGCAATTAGAGCGTGTGATGAAAACGGATAAGATTGAATTTAAACTGCCAGGCGAGCAAGACCAGCTAACGCAAAATGAGGATCTTACCTTACAGGCTACAGTTCAAGTGACGACGTTCTATTATGAAGGTGAACAATAATAACACTTATAGACGCACCATACTTCAACTGTATGGGCGTCTATTTATTTAGGGGGATATTCAGTTGGAAATGGTTTATGCAATTATGTTTTTTCTTTTTGGGCTTGTCTTTGGTTCTTTTTACAATGTTGTTGGCTTACGAATACCGAAAGAGGAATCCATTGTCCACCCGCCTTCGCATTGCACGAATTGTCAAAGACAGTTGACTGCACGTGATTTAGTGCCTGTTTTGTCCTATCTGTTTTTAGGCGGGAAATGTCGAAGCTGCGGTTATCGAATTTCGTGGATCTATCCATTGGTTGAATTGCTAACAGGTGTATTATTTGCCTTTGCCTATTGGCAGCTAGGCTGGGGCGTCGAATTAATGGTCGCCTTGTTCTTTATATCCTTATTAGTGATTGTTGTCGTATCCGATTTTGCTTATATGCTTATTCCCGATAAAGTGCTAGTATTCTTTTTACCCTTTCTTGTGATAGGGCGAGTACTGTCACCATTAACACCATGGTGGGATAGCCTTTTAGGGGCGGCTGTTGGCTTTGCTTTATTATATGCTATTGCTGTTGTATCAAATGGCGGTATGGGTGGAGGCGATATTAAATTATTCTTTTTAATTGGTCTTGCCCTTGGTACAATGAATGTACTGTTAACGCTATTTTTAGCAGCCGTTATTGGTATGATTGTCGGAGTATTGATATTAACGAAACGACAACAGGGAAGAAAAACACCTATTCCATTTGGACCATCAATTGCTTTAGCGGCAATACTTGTTTATTTCTATGGTGACTCGTTCGTAAATTGGTATTTAGGGTTTTGGTAATGATTGTATTTTTGATTAATATGGAGGGGATTGGGTGAAACCAATTATTGGTATTACAGCGTTTGTCGACGATAATTTGTCGTCACAATTAAATGCTGCCTATAGTAAAAGCGTTATTGAAGCTGGCGGAATACCGCTGATTATTCCGATTGGTGTAGAGCAGGATGTAGCAGAAATTTTAGCGCTGACAGATGGTTTATTATTATCTGGAGGGCATGATATCCATCCATTTCGATTTGAGGCAGAGCCTTCACCAACAATAGGCAAGGTTCATCCAGCAAGAGATGCTGTAGAAGTGGCTTTAATTGAAGAAGCCATTACGCGAAAAATGCCTATCTTCGGTATTTGTCGTGGTTTACAAATATTAAATGTTGCCTTAGGGGGAACATTATATCAGGATATTGATAGTGAGTATGCCAGTACAAAGCTGTTACAGCATGCGCAACAATCAGGTCGAACGGTAGCAACGCATTATGTGCAAATAGCGGCTAATAATTTATTAATGGATATAATAGGACAGGAAAAAATCGCCGTAAATTCATTGCATCATCAGGCCGTAAATAGGCTAGCTGATCAATGCAAAATAGCAGCAACCTCAAGTGATGGTATTGTCGAAGCAATAGTGTACGAGGAGTTGCCATTTTGTTTAGCAGTGCAGTGGCATCCAGAGGAATTAGCTACTGTAGGAGACGAACATGCACAAAGGCTATTTTCAGCGTTTATTGAGGCTAGCTTGAAATTCAAGAGGAAGGAAATAGCAGGATAAAAAATTTTTCGCTAAATTTAAAACTCGAATGATCCTACGAAACATGCATGGAGTGTTGTGGAATCGTTCGAGTTTTTATTATTTAGCTTTTTGTGCATAAAACAATCATGAGCTTTCTTCTCCCAACCCTGGCATGAAAATAAGTTCTTCCTGTCCATAATGGTAGGGACACAAACAGGATGTAAGACGCGGCTTTTTTTGGTGGCTTAGACCCTGGGCATAAAACTGTTTGAGTGAATTTGGTGTTCAACCCTTTGTTAGCTCCACTTGATAGTCGGATGACTACGTACAGAAAAATGCTTATTTTCAAATTCACTCACTGTTTGTGATCTTTATTGTTTGGAGTGATTTTTATGGAGGTATTTATTAAGAATTGTGCAGGCTTAGATGTGCATTCTGAGACAATTGTTGCTTGCGTTTTAAAAGGGAGACACGAAAACGAAGTATATCAAGAAACAGAAACTTTCCCTACGCTCACGAAAGATTTGTTTCGTCTATTGAAATGGTTAGAAAGCCATGAAGTTACACATATTGCGATGGAGAGTACGGGTGTGTATTGGAAACCTGTATTTAATATTTTGGAGGACTTTTTTGATAGTACACTTGCGAATGCCCAACGAATCAAAAACGTTCCTGGCAGAAAAACAGACGTTTCAGATGCAGAATGGATTGCGAAGTTATTACGTCATGGCTTGATTGAAAAGAGTTTTGTTCCACCCGTGGAGATTCGAGAACTCAGAGATTTAACAAGACTTCGGAAAAAGTGGATTGGTCATTTAACTTCTGAAAAGAATCGCATTCAAAAAGTATTAGAAAGTTCAAATGTCAAACTAAGTACTGTGATTTCAGATGTATTTGGCGTATCCGGGCGTAAATTACTAAATCGATTAATTGAACAAGGTTATGTAGATGAAGCCGATGTCGAAAAGAATATTCATGGAAGGTTAGCCCCTAAAAAACAATTGATTACCGATTCTTTATTTGGAACACTCAATGAACATCAACTATTTCTTATTCGCCAATCTTGGCGACACATTGAATATTTGGAGTCATTGGTTTTAGAAATTGAAGAACGGATTAATCAACTATTACAAAATTATCATGAAGAACTTCAATTATTAATGACAATTCCAGGTATAAAAAAAGATACTGCCGCAGTTATCATTGCAGAAATCGGTGTAAACATGAATCAGTTTCCCACATCACAACACCTTGCTTCATGGGCAGGCGTATCTCCTGGTAATCATGAGAGTGCAGGAAAAAGAAAAAGTACGCGTTCTATTAAGGGAAATCCACACATTAAATCGGCCATGTGTGAGGCAGCTTGGGCAGTTTCAAGAAGTCGAAATCGTTGGTTAGCGAACAAATATTGGTCACTCGCAGCACGAAGAGGCAAGAAAAAAGCACTCGTTGCGATTTCGCATCGAATGCTTCGAATTATTTACTCCATGCTACTGAACAAGGAGCCATATAAAGAACCACAATTGGTTTCGTTTAACCAAAAACCAAAAGTTATAAACCAAGATACCTTCCGACAGGTACCTTTGCTTTCTCATTGGCTTTTTTCGTTATTTATAGAATGACCTAGTCCACTTAATAATATTCAAAAAACAAAGGCATTATTTATTTTCACAGAAAAAAGAGGATATATGCTTGGCAAAGAAATGCATAATCCTCAAAGCTTACTTTTATAAAGCATTAATGAACGCGGCGATAAAGGCCTACAACCTGTCCTAAAATGGAAACCTGATCAACGATAATTGGCTCCATTGTTGCATTTTCAGGCTGTAAACGGAAATGATTTTTTTCCTTAAAGAAACGCTTTACAGTCGCTTCATCCTCAGCCGTCATCGCCACAACAATATCTCCATTATCAGCAGTGGACTTTTGCTTGACAATAACTAAGTCCCCGTCAAAAATACCTGCTTCGATCATGGATTCACCCATAATCTCTAACATAAATAATTGGTCCTCACTTGTCCCATAGGCATCTGGTAGCGGGAAGTACTCTTCGATGTTTTCAATCGCCGTAATAGGAGAACCAGCCGTTACTTTCCCGACAAGCGGGACATGAATAACATTTTGCTTTTGAATCGCATCCTCTGGCTCTAAAATTTCAATGGCACGTGGCTTCGTTGGATCTCGGCGAATAAGACCTTTTTGTTCTAACCGAGCTAAATGACCGTGAACGGTTGAGCTTGAAGCAAGTCCAACTGCTTCTCCAATTTCACGTACTGATGGCGGATAGCCTTTCGTGCGCACCTCTTCCTTAATAAAAGCTAGAATATCCTCTTGTCTTTTTGTCACTTTTTTCATATTTGCTCACCTCTTTTTTTTAATATCATTCTTCTTATTTGATAGTATAACAGAATGCGAACATGTATGCAAACATAGGTTCGAAAAGTGTTTGACAAAAACGTTTGTTCGTTTTATTATAGAACGTATATTCCGAACAAACATTCTGGAAAAGGGGTTATGATGATGACTTGGTTAAAGAAGAATACGCATATCTCAATTTTAGCAGGAGCTTGTTTACTGTTTGCAGCATACCTTTACATGACTGATCCAGGAGATATAAGTTACACAAAAATTCAAATTGAGCATGGAGATAGCTTATGGTCGTTAGCAGAGCAATATCGTGGTAAAATGAGTTCAGATGATTGGATTAAGCTTGTTAAAATGGAGAATGAGTTAACAGATATTAAAATTGTAGCAGGAAAATCATTAGTCATACCTGTATTGGGTGATCAAGCCAATCCCATCAAAATCATTGAAATTGCGAGAAGTGAACAATGAGAAATAATCAACTAACAGCCGTTGTCTATTGTCGTGTGAGCACTGAAAAAGAGACACAAAGCTCCTCCTTAGAGCGTCAGCAGGAAGAACTGCAACGCTATGCCAAAGAGCAGGGCTATGAAGTGAAGGGCGTTTTTAAGGACAAGCATAGTGGCTATGATGTAGAACGAGAAGGCTTGCTTGAAATGCTTGATTTCATTAAAGAAAAAAATGTGAGTGCCCTTTTTGTACAAGATGAAACACGTTTAGGTCGTGGAAATGCGAGAATGGCGGTACTGCATTTATTGCAAAAATCAGCAACTGATGTGTTTTCCATGCATGATGCAGGACCCGTTCAATTAAATGAAATGGATACAATGCTGCTTGAGATTTTAGCTATTGTAGAGGAGTATCAGCGTAGAATCCATAATGCTAAAATCCGTCGTGGGATGCGACGAGCCGTGGAAAATGGCTATCGTCCTGAGAATAATTTATCAAATCGTGGCAATCCATATGGGCAGGAGCGCAAGGAATTGCCTGTAGAGGAAATTGTCAACCTACGTAAGCGAGGTTTTACCTTTGAGGAAATTTCCATAACGCTTAAAGGACTAGGCTTTGAGGTGAGTAAAGCCACAGTTCATCGTCGCTTCAGAGAACATCAAGAAGGGTTAGCAGGCAAATAATAAGCCTGCTAATCCTTTTTAGTATAAGCTTTCAATTATTACATTATCTGGTAGCTTAAATGGGTTTTCTTTATTGATTCTGTCATAAAACATAATACCATTTAAATGATCTATTTCATGTTGGACAACAATCGCACCATAACCTGTTAACGACACAATAAATTCTTGTCCGTGTATATCATAAGCTTTTACTTTAATTCGCTCGTAGCGCGGTACAAAGCCATGAACAGGTCGATTGACAGAAAGACAGCCTTCTCCTTCAGGTAAGTAGATCATATTCAATGAATGACTCATAATTTTAGGATTGATAAGCATCATTTCCTGCGTTTGCTCATGGTCATTAAAAAGTACAGCAAACATTCGTTTATCCAGTCCGATTTGATTCGCAGATAGTCCACTTCCTGGTCGTAATTTATACTTTTTCGCTAATATGGGATCTTGGCTATTTTTTAAGTACTGTAGCATAGATAATAAAGTATCTTGATCCTCTTTTGTAACAGGTATCGTCACCTCAGTTGTTTTTTTGCGTAGTAAAGGGGAGTCCTCTTTCACGAAATCCTTCATTGTAATCGTATAGGCTGAAGGAAATTTAGTCATAAATAAATACCTCATCAATCCGACTATTTAATACTTTAGCAATTTTAAAGGCTAATTCAAGAGTCGGGTCATACTTATCATTTTCTATACAGTTAATGGTTTGCCTAACAACACCACATTGCTGTGCAAGATCGGCCTGTGTTAACCCTAATTTTGTTCTTAGGATTTTCATAATATTTTTCACCTATATCCCTCCGTTTTGTCCAAAGTATTAGACATTTAGTATATAAAATTTCTCGATAAATGTCCAATAGGTTAGACATTTATCAAGTATATTACTCATGATATTGCTCCTGATGTTCAGCAAAGCATAACTTAAGCGCATTTTTTATGGTTACACCCGCTCCTCTAGCTGATCACTCTGTCTACTACCAATAACATTTTATAGTGTAGGTTGACTGAAGCAGTACCATAGTAAAAGAATGATTAAAGGCTGGTATAACTGCATTTTAAGGGAAACCATGCTATACTTTGCATACTAAGGTTATTAAGCTAGGTACTGAAAGGTGTGTAATCATGTTATCAAAGGAAAAACTTAACCGTATTAATGAACTTTCTGCTAAAGCCAAAAGTGGTCAATTAACAGAGGCAGAGGCTAGGGAGCAAACAGCACTTCGCAAGGAATATTTAGATACGTTTCGAGCAACGATGCGTCATACGATTGAAAACGTCAAAGTAGTGGACGTAGAAGGTAATGATGTAACGCCAGAAAAGGTAAAACAAGCGAAGAAAAATAAGTTTCTAAATTAATGTGACATATTTGATAAATGTATGCTTAAAAATACAAATCATCTAACAAAAGCATTGTTTTCTAAGACAATGTTGACTAAACTGTAGAAGAATAAGATATAGGATGAGAAAGGATGTCACAACATAATGACTCAACATGCGGATCAAGTAGCAATTAATGCTATCCGAACTTTATCAATTGATGCTATTGAAAAAGCAAATTCTGGTCACCCAGGTTTACCTATGGGGGCAGCGCCAATGGCTTATACGCTATGGACAAAACAATTACGCCATAATCCAGCCAATCCAAAATGGTTTAACCGTGATCGTTTTGTACTATCAGCAGGTCATGGTTCCATGCTTTTATACAGCTTACTTCACCTTGGAGGCTATGGTTTACCAATGGAGGAAATTCAAAGCTTCCGCCAATGGGACTCATTAACGCCAGGACATCCTGAATATGGTCATACGGTAGGTGTTGAGGCAACAACTGGTCCTCTAGGACAAGGAATTGCGATGACTGTTGGTATGGCAATGGCTGAGCGTCATTTAGCAGCTACTTACAATAAACCAGATCATGATATCGTTGATCACTACACATTTGCACTATGTGGTGATGGTGACTTAATGGAAGGTGTAGCGGCTGAGGCGATTTCATTAGCCGGTCACTTAAAACTTGAAAAATTAATCGTGCTTTACGATTCTAATGATATTTCTTTAGATGGTGACTTAGAAAAGTCATTCTCAGAAAACGTGCAAAAACGCTTTGAATCTTATGGCTGGAATTACTTAAAAGTGGCAGATGGTACAGATGTAGATGCTATTAATGTAGCCATTGAAGAAGCGAAAAAATCTACTGGCAAACCAACATTAATTGAAGTGAAAACAGTGATTGGTTTTGGTTCTCCAAATAAATCTGGTAAAGCAGATTCACACGGTGCCCCACTTGGTACAGATGAAGTTGTCTTAACGAAAGCTGCTTATGAATGGGCACATGAACCATTCCAAATTCCTGCAGAAGTTTACGATACATTTAATGCGGCTGCTGAAGTGCAAGGCGCACAGCCAGAGGAAGCTTGGAATGCTAAATTTGCTGCATACAAAGAAGAATTCCCAGAATTAGCCGCTCAATTCGAGAAAGCGATGAATGGTGAATTACCAGAGGACTTTGCTTCTGAGTTACCAGTATATGAAGCAGGTAAATCTGTAGCAACTCGTTCTTCTTCAGGCGATGCAATTAATGCTATTGCGAAGAAAACACCTTCATTCTTTGGTGGTTCAGCTGACCTTGCTGGCTCCAATAAAACAACGATGAAGGGTGCAGGAGATTTCTCAGCAGACGACTATGCTGGTCGCAACATCTGGTTCGGTGTTCGTGAATTTGCGATGGGTGCTGCTATGAACGGTATGGCTCTTCACGGTGGTTTAAATGTATTTGGTGGTACATTCTTCGTATTCTCTGATTACGTTCGTCCAGCAATTCGTCTTTCTGCATTAATGGGTCTTCCTGTAACATATGTATTCACACATGATTCGATTGCAGTAGGGGAAGATGGTCCAACACATGAACCAATCGAACACCTTGCATCATTACGTGCAATGCCAAACCTATCTGTTATCCGTCCAGCAGATGCAAATGAATCAGCAGTTGCATGGGAGCTTGCAGTAGCATCAGAAAAAACACCAACCGTTTTAGTATTATCTCGTCAAAACCTACCTGTTCTTGACGCTTCTATTGAAACAGTACGTGAGGGCGTGGCGAAGGGTGCTTACACAGTATCTCCAGCTACAAAGGAAGTAGCAGATGCTATCTTAATTGCAACAGGATCTGAGGTTTCACTGGCTGTCGAAGCACAAAAAGCTTTAAAAACAGAGGGTGTGGATGTAGCAGTTGTGTCCATGCCATCTATGGACCGCTTTGAAAAACAAGATGCAGCTTACAAAGAATCTGTTCTACCAAAAGCTGTAACAAAACGTCTTGCAATTGAAATGGGCGCATCATTCGGCTGGCATAAATATACTGGCTTTGAAGGTGATGTTCTTGCAATTGACAAGTTCGGTGCATCAGCTCCAGGTGAATTAGTGATCGAAAAATATGGCTTCACTGTAAAAAATGTAGTAGCAAAAGTGAAAGCTCTATAATCTATATGCAAATACCGCAACACTTGGCAGCCTTAAAAATTAGCCGAGCGTTGCGGTACTTTTTTAGGATTTTTCTTTATAGCGATCCATAAAGCAAAGCATTGAATAATAAATATGCCGATAAAAAGGCTGAAGCTTCTGGCACTGCCACCAATACCTAGTTCATCAGCAATAATACCAGAGAACCAAAGTAGTTGAGCAGCGACAATAATGGTTAAGCTGGCAAAAAGGGCACATAACCAAATCGGTACTTTTTTAATCAAGACCATAACGAGGATGATCATGGAGAACAGTAGAAGTACCATAAAAACAGGATCAAGTAAGGCAAACGAATTATTTTTTATAAAATGGTGATAAGTGAAACGACTATCCATAAAAGACCTCCTTTTACAGAGTCTAACGTATAGAATACAAAAAGGTTCTGAGGTATAAAGAAAGGTGAGTGTATGAAGAATTATCATGTTATATTATTTGATTTAGATGGTACATTATCTGATCCAAAGGTAGGGATAACAAAATCAGTACAATATGCATTACAAAAGACAGGGATAGAAGTAAGTGATTTAGATGAGCTAGAAAGCTTTATTGGACCACCCTTACAAGTATCCTTCCGTGACATTTATGACTTAAATGGTGTAGAGATTAAGCAAGCCATTTATCACTACAGAGAACGATTCACAGAAAAAGGGATGTTTGAAAATAAGCTATATGAGCATATTCCAGCTCTGCTAGCCACTTTAAAGCAACAGGACTATCACTTAGCGATTGCAACATCCAAGCCAACTGTATTTGCTGAACAAATTTTAACATACTTTCAGATCGCTTCGTTTTTTGATCTCGTAGTAGGTAGCCATTTAGATGGCTCACGTTCTGTTAAAAGTGAAATTATTGCAGAGGTGCTCCAGCATTTTGCTATGTATCCAAGAGAGCAATTTATAATGATTGGTGATCGCAAATACGATATCATTGGGGCACATGCTCATCAAATAGATTCGATTGCTGTGACCTACGGCTATGGCACACAAGAGGAATTAAACAATGAAAAGCCTACATATATGGTGAATAGTGTAGAGGCGCTAATAAATTTCTTTAAAGTAGAAAATTAAGCTACTTGCTAAAGAGTGCTTGCTATCTTAGGAAATAAGTAGATTTTCTAAATAATTAATCGCCTTCCTAAATCGCACAGATAAAAAAACTGCATATTAAACATGCAGTTTTTTTATCTTGGTTCAGCAGGTGACAGGATGCCTACTGACTAGAAAGGAGCTCCATCTAAGAATGCCACGTCCTGTGGCAACGTAATGGATAGATTGTTATTTCGCTAGCCCATTTTGAAAGGCATAGACAACCGCTTGTGTACGATCTTGCACTTCTAGCTTTGCTAAAATATTGCTAACATGTGTTTTTACCGTTTTTAATGCAATATATAGCTCGTCAGCAATTTCCTGATTGGCTTTGCCCTGTGCCATGAGCAATAATACTTCCATTTCACGGTCTGTCAGTTGCTCGTAAAGGGGCGTATTATTGCCATGGCGCATACGGTGCATCATTTTGGAAGTGACCTCTGGCTCTAATACCGTTTCACCACCCATTGTTTTACGGATAGCATCAGCAATTTGTTTCGCATTCGATGTTTTTAAAATATAGCTTACTGCACCAGCTTCTAGGGCGGGGTAGACTTTATCATCATCTAAAAAACTAGTGACCATCATAATTTTCGCCTCAGGCCATGCCGCTAAAATTTCGGCTGTTGCCTCAGCTCCTGTCATAATAGGCATCACATTATCCATTAAAATAATATCAGGCCTTAGCGCAAGGGCATGTTCAACAGCCTCTTTACCGTTCTCAGCCTCACCTACAACGGTAATATCTGGCTGTGCTGAAAGATAAGCTGCTACACCAATCCGTACCATTTCATGATCATCCGCTATTAGCACTTGAATCGTCATGCTCTTCCTCCTTCTGTAGTGGAATTTTAACCTCCACAATCGTTCCTTCATCAGGCACGGAGACAATTTTATAGGTGCAGCCAATTTCAACTGCCCGTTCCGCTATATTCTGCAAGCCATAGGAAGTTGATTTATCTGCCTCCACATCAAAGCCTAAGCCATTATCTTGAATTCGTAAAATGGCTAAATCATCACGAGCCACAAGCAGTAATTCGACTTCGCTTGCTTTGGCATGACGGAGTGTATTGGAGAGGGCCTCCTGTGCAATACGGAATAAATGATCTTCCTCTGCCTTTGTTAATGCCATTTCCTCTAGCTCATAGTCAATATGAAAATAGACTTTTTGCTGAAGCTCAATAATGAGTTCCTCTAAGCCTTGTGCTAGTGTTTTATTGTGTAGAGCTACAGGACGTAGATGAAGCAATAAAGCACGCATCTCTAGCTGTGCCTGTTGTACTATTTTTTCCACCTGCTTTAAGCTAGCAGCATTCTCGTCATTTTCAGTCAAAGCAGAAAGCAACATGGAGGCTGCGAATAATTGCTGTGACACGGAGTCGTGCAGCTCTCTAGCTAGACGTTGACGTTCTGCAATAATACGTTCTTGAATAATTTTATCATTTGCTTCCGCCCGTTCATTGGACAGACGCTGTAAACTTTTACGCTGTGTATCAATTAATTCACTCGTTTGTGCAATGGCTTTTTTTAATGACTTGGGAAGAGCTTGCTTCTTGGGAAGCTCAAAATCAGGCTCGATTAATTGCTTTACAAGACGTGTTGCCTGCGCCTCTCGTGCACGAGCTGTCATGCTAATCCAGCTTGCAATCAGTAAGCTAAGGACAAAAAGGCTAAGAATGATAATGCCTCCAAAAGGAATATCATCGTAATGCTGCTGCCATAAAGGCCCCCATGTTTTTTCATCTGGATTTCCCCATATGGCAACAAGTAGGCCGAATGCAGCACTTATTAAAATGAAAAATAAGGTAAATAATCTTGAAATAAAGGCAATCATTTACGTAGCACCTCCAAATCTCCAAGCCATGTTGCCACATGAATGACAAGGATACGCTTCGCATCCTCAGGATTTCCGTCAGAGAACTGAATGCTTTCATTGACTATACGTTGTGGTCCTCCATGTAAGCAAGTCAGCTCCCCAAATAGTGTTGTATAGTGTAAACGGAAAGGAATTTCATAAGGAATATACACTTGTACTTTGCCAATCCCTTGACGGATGGTAATCAGGCTAGTGCCAGTCGGTAAAATCGTTTGTGTTGTATCAATGGTAATATCCCCTGCAAGACGCTGAATTTGCACGTCCTGCCATTTGTATGCTTCTGTAGGTGCAGGCATTGTGCCAATTAAATCGTTTTTTGTTGTGGGAAGCGGCTCAAAAAGTTCTTCACCAACTACTTTTGGTTCATTTTCTCGCTGTAAATATTGATAAAGCATATATAAAGGGATTGAAATGATAAATAAACGTAAGCTCCACATCGTGAACAGAGCAATAACAATGAAGAAAATTCCTGTCCATTTAAAAAAGCGAATTTTTTTAGAAAAGCTTAAATAAAGCAGTACAGCCCCGATCAATAAACAGAATGCGCCACCATTATTAAAAACGGTTAGCTCCACAAAGATGAGTAAAAAGAAGCATAGCACCCAAAATGTAAGCTTATTAGTTGTGAAATTTTGCAAGAGTGTCACCCTTCCTTCTAAAAATTGATGTGAGAAGCCGAACTTCTCTACAAGTTTCTAGTATTTTTCAAGCATCTTTTTTAATGTGTCATTTATTAAAGTGAAATCGAGTTTGTTTGGATAGTGAGCAGAGTGTTGTAATGTAATAAATTCCTTGCCGTTTGGTGCATCTAACATCTCGTAATATTGTTTTGATAATTCATAATTTGCCTGTTTATCGTATTTTCCATGAATAATATACACAGGAATAGCTATAGTTTTTACAGTTTCAAAAAAATTAGTAAGGATAATTTCTTTTTTTAATTCCTGACTTTTTACAAGACTAAATTGTGGTCCTGAAATAAAAGCTTTATATAAATCCAGTAAAGAGTAATCAGGGGAAGTGAAGGCGCCTTTTATCAAACCAAAGAGATTCACTTTCTCGATTGTATCATCAAAATAATTCATGCCTTTATATTGATGGATAAGGTCGCTAAATTGATCCTCCTCTTCTGCTAAATAAGGGCCTTTTCCTAACTCCTCTAAAATACGGAGCGTTTTTTCATCGTTGTTAGTTATAGCTTCTTTTTGTAACCAGCTATAACCGAGTTCGTGCCCTTTAGTTATATCGGTTATTTGAGAAATACCTACATAGGCGTGGAATTTCTCGGGATATTTAGACACTAATTGCGTTCCAATCACCGTACCAAATGACAGACCAATGATAAAGATTTTTTCTTGTCGATAATGTTCTCTAATATAATCAACTATTATAGTAGCATCTTCAGTAAATTGAGAAAGATTCATGGTATCAATTGATAATTCCTTGTTAAAGCTTTTACCTGAACCTCTTTGATCATAATAAACTGCTACACAATTCTCGGTTATTTCAGGATATAATGTTCGAGCGCTTACGCCATAGGGGAATGGTGACCCTGGTCCACCATGTAGAAATAAACAAAAAGGCTTCTCCTTATCTTGTCCTTCCACTAATATATATTGTTTATCTCCATTTACATGTATTTCTTTTAGTTCACTAATACCGCCATTTTCTATAATGATAGCGCTTTGTTGTTTGATCTGCTGTTGAATGATGAAACGATAGCTTAATAAAATAAGCATAAGTATGATAAGAAAAATTAAAGCATAAAGGCTTATTTTAATCAGATGATGAATCCACTTTTTATTTTTCATCTTTGTAAATTCCTTTTTCCAGTATTAACTGGCAGTATGATGCCCACAGCAGCATAGCTACTAAAAGCCAATAAGCTGCCAGTGAAAAATGCTTCATGACAAAATAATATACTGAGGGGTATGGAGGAAGAGCTATGTGTAAAATATGACACATTAAAAATTTCATAGCTATGAAGTGCAAACCCTCTCTATGAAAAAACAGATTATTTTTCTTCAAAGAAATGGGATGCTCCTAAATAGAGGCATCCCTTATTTCTTTATATTATACCATGTTATTTTTTTTCAATTAGCAGTGGTGAGCTATCTTCTGTTGCTTTTTTCTCTAATTCTGCCAGCCTTGCCTCAAAAGTTGTTACCTCATGATCTTTATCGATTTGGTAAGCTAATTTATCGATATAAGCTTCTAAATCTTCAAAGTTTGTTTTATTGTTTTTGGCAATCATACCGTCCATTTGATGATGGGCGCGTGTGACATTTTCTTTGCCCATTAGCTGTAACTGACGTACTTTCATGTCTTTAATTTTATGCTTCATTGTTTCGAATTTGCGCTCTAGCTCGAAGTATTCTCGTGTACTTGCTTCAATGCTCGTTTGCAATGTATGGTTACGAGTTGTGTAAGCTGTTACTTCATCCGTAGCGAAGTCAATTAAGTCCTGTTCGCCACTAGTTTGTGCTAAAGCCAATTGCGATTCACGTTTTGCTAGTAATGTTGCGTTCTCCTTATATTCTTGCTCTAGCTTTTCTTTTAATTGCCCTTGTCGCTCTAATAATTTACCTGTTTGCTCCGTTTGTTTTTCTGCTTCGCGAATGTATTGATTTAACATCGCAATCGGATTTTTTTGTTCCTTTTTATCAAATAATTGGTGTAAGTCTGCCTCTACTGTATATCTAAAACGTTGAAATAAATTCATTTAAATTCGCTCCTTTTATTTTGTTAGGTTTGACCATTCTTTTTCAAAGTTTGTAAATGGGTCTTCTTCTTTTGTTCCTTCAATTGTAGGGATTTGTACATCTTCGCCCTTCCATTTTTTATAGATCACGTAAATCGTAGCGATAGCTGCAAGACCAATCATTGCTGGAATGTTGGACACTGCTGATAGGACACCGATTAGACCAACTGTAAACCAGAAGATTTTGCCGAATGTTGACTTGCTTGCGATATAGAAGTGCATCCCAAGTGCTACAAATAATCCAGAGAATAATAAGCCTGCCAGTGGTCCGATTAAGGCAAGTGCCACACATGCTGCGATGATGCCTCCAGTTAATAAAAGAAATTTTTTCATATGTTTTAGCTCCTTTCGTTTGTACCTTTATGTTACCGATTTACACGACGATCTAAAACGGACTCGAAATTGATTTTGCACTAGGTCTTGAGACTGAGTACTTTCTAAGCTGCTAGAGAAGAGGCTATTTTGAGTGTTCAATATGCTAACTTAGCTTATTTTTGGATAGAAAAATGACTTTATTTCTAGCAATATTGATCGTTTGCCATAAAGTAATTTTTAGAACGGAAACTAGAAGCTTTTCGACAAAAATAGAAGATAGCTTCCTCCTCCATTTGACAAATTAACAAGATTGAATGAGCTATACTATTGAAAAAGAAGCTGAGCGAAGGAGGATTTCTGGTGAGAACCTATTCTATATATAAGATAAAAGAAGAGCATTTAACGTTTATTTTTGGCAGAGAGCGTAAGTTGTTAGAGATGATGCAGGGCTGTGAAGATGCGAATGAGAAATCCTTAAAAGAGCTTGCTTATATATGTGAATCTGTGTATTTCGATGAGATTGCACGAATGCTGGAGCAGCAACTTGATTCCAAATATGCACATTTAGAGAAGGCTCGTAATGCTTTGTTTTTAGAACATCCAATAAAAGGGAAAATGGCGATTTATTTAGTTGATCGCAAGATTTGCGTATACTGTGAAGGGTCGCGTATGCTAGATTTAGATTTATTTCAAATGCTTGCCAAAATGAGTGAACGCTTTATTGCTTTTAATAAGCAAGAAAATGAATGTGGGTGGCTAAAGCCGATGAAGTATACAATGCATTAGGAAAATTCACTACAATATATAGTAACACGCTATTATTTCATGTATAATGGTGCGTGGAGAGTTTTTTCTCGGTATATTGTAGTGGAGGAGGTTGGTTGTATGCCTACATGGGGCTGGATTATTATCGTAATTATCGCATTAGCAGCGGGCGCAGCACTTGGTTTCTATTTCGCTCGTCAGGCTATGATGAAATATTTAAAAGAAAACCCACCTATTAATGAGCAAATGATTCGTATGATGATGGCACAAATGGGTCGTACGCCGTCTGAAAAACAAGTACGTCAAATGATGGCACAAATGAATAAATTCCAAAAATAGTTGGAACAATGCAAAAGCTGTTTAGAAAGATATCACTTTCTAGGCAGTTTTTTTATATGGAAGCGGTGGATAGGACTGTGAAAGTGACGGGTAGCATGCTCGAATTGAAGGATAGAATTATAAAATCAATGGATAGACTGTTCAAAAAGAGGAGATAGAGTAACTTTTTGCAAGAATGTGACATCCTTTCGCTTTTTTTAATAAAACTCGTTATAATAATTGAGAGTAAGTGAAAAGGGGTTGTCCACTATGACGAAAGAAAAAACAAATGTAGAGAGCTTTGATTTAGATCATACAAAGGTAAAGGCTCCATATGTGCGTTTAGCAGGCGTAAAAACTGGAAAAAATGGCGATGAGGTATATAAATATGATATTCGCTTTAAACAGCCAAATAAGGAGTATATGGAAATGCCTGCCCTGCATTCCTTAGAGCATTTATCAGCGGATATTATTCGTAATTATTCAGAGAATATTGTGGATTTTAGTCCAATGGGTTGTCAAACAGGCTTCTATGTATCACTTATTAATCATAATGATTATGAGGATTTATTAACTATCTTAGAAAAGACGTTTACAGATGTTACAAAGGCAACAGCCGTACCTGCCTGCAACGAAGTCCAATGTGGCTGGGCAGCTAGTCATAGCTTAGAAGGGGCGCAGGCATTGGCACAAGCGTTTTTAGCAAAACGTGATGAGTGGCACATTGTTTTTGCAGAATAATAAATACGAAAAATTGCTAGAGTAAACTGCATTCCAATTGTTAAAGACCATCTAACAATTGGAGGTGCAGTTTTTTATATGTGTTAAAAATGGAATGGTATGACATTAGAGGAGGACGGTTCCTGATTGATTTTTTGATAAATAAAACTTTCTAAAAAATCATGAATTAAATCTTCGTATTCATCCATATTTTCATTAAAGGATTGGGCATGTTCACCTGTATCAAATAACTTCAATTTCTTAGGTCCTGCTTTTTTATTGTATAAATCAAGCGACATTGATGCTGGAATAAATGTGTCTGGAATACTATGGATAAAAAGCACAGGTTTTTGAATATGTGCTGCGGCTTCAGCAGGTGTCACACTTTTGAAGGAGTAGCCATCCCGTAGACGTACAAAAAAGTCAGCAAAGCGAATAGGGATAATGGAGCCATATTTAAATTCGGTTTTGACGATCTGCCTGAGTAGCATTGAAAAATCGGAGAAGGCACAATCAGAAATATAAAAATCAGCACCATCCTCTACCGTTCCAGCATAAAGCAGCATCGTTGCAGCACCCATTGATTCACCATGAATACCTATAATAGCATCCTCACCAATCATTGCTTTCACCGTTTTCACAACAGCATCGAGATCATATTTCTCATAGTGACCATAGCTTGTTGTTTTGCCGCCAGATTCACCATGGCGACGGTGGTCAAAAATAACGGAATTATAGCCGAGTCGTTCAAATAGTCGTGCATATTTCACGGAGTTAATCTTATTTTCCGTGACACCATGGCAAATAATAATGGTGTTATTGGTTTGTAAAGGCTGAAACATTATACCTCGAATTGTATAGCCATTCGGCGAATCAATATTGAGCTCGCATTTCAAATTGTTGTTGTACCAAACTTCATCAAAGCGTTTGGCAGTTGTTTCACGTTCACGAATAAATTCAGGGTCTTTTTGCTGGATATACATTAATTTATTGGAAAGCGCAAAGCCGAACAGCCCGGTTGCTGCGGCAGCTAGCGTTGTTGTAATACCAGAGAATAAAAACATCTTCTTTTTTTTCAAACTAAACACCTCCACATGCTGTTCCTTATTTGTAATGTTCCCAACTGAGATTGTTTAAAACACGACAACATTTTACATACAATAATTTTGGTAAAGCTACGATTATTCCTATTATCGAAAATCATCAAAACATTTGTTAAGATAGACATATCTGCTACTAGCATATGCATGCAGTGTTGTTTTTGAACGGGGAAAAGAGGAGGATGAACATGACAAATGAGGTAGTAATCGTAAGTGCTGTACGAACAGCAATTGGCTCATTTCAGGGCACATTAAAAGGTGTACCAGCAACAGATCTGGGAAGTATTGTCATTAAAGAAGCATTGGCACGTGCAGGAGTAGCAGGCGAACAGGTCGATGAGGTGATTATGGGGAATGTTTTAGCGGCTGGACTTGGTCAAAATCCAGCACGTCAAGCAGCCATTAAAGCCGGACTCCCTCATGAGGTATCTGCTTTAACGATTAATAAAGTATGTGGCTCTGGCTTAAAGGCTGTTCATTTAGCAGCACAGGCCATTGTGGCAGGAGATGCAGATATTATTGTAGCAGGGGGCTTTGAAAATATGAGTCAAGCGCCCTATATCTTAAAAAATGCGCGAGAAGGCTTCCGTATGGGCGATCAAAAGGTTGTGGATACAATGATTCACGATGGTCTATGGTGTGCGTTTAACGATTATCATATGGGCATTACAGCAGAAAATTTATGTGATACTTATCAAATTTCGCGCGAGGAGCAGGATGCTTTTGCAGCGCGTTCTCAGCAACGAGCAGAGGCGGCCATTGCTGCTGGTAAATTTGAGGATGAAATCGTTGCTGTAGAGATTCCACAGCGCAAGGGAGAGCCAATTTTATTTGATAAGGATGAATTTCCACGTGCAGGTGTGACAGTGGAGTCCTTAGCAAAGCTACGTCCAGCCTTTAAAAAGGATGGCTCCGTCACAGCAGCAAATGCATCCGGTATTAATGATGGCGCCGCAGCGGTTGTGGTAATGTCAAAGGACAAGGCACAGGAGTTAGGCATTCAACCAATGGCAATGATTGCAGCGAATGCAAGCGCAGGCGTTGACCCTGCCATTATGGGAACAGGACCTGTTACAGCAGTGAAAAAAGTACTAACAAAAGCAGGTATCGCATTAGACGAGATAGATGTAATTGAAGCGAATGAAGCATTTGCAGCACAATCGATTGCTGTAGATCGTGAATTGAGCTTTAATCATGATAAACTAAATGTTAATGGGGGGGCAATCGCTCTTGGTCATCCAATTGGTGCAAGTGGCGCTCGTATTTTAGTTACGCTGCTTCATGAGATGACAAAGCGTGATGCTAAAACGGGCTTAGCCACATTATGTATCGGTGGTGGACAAGGCGTCGCAACGGTGGTCAAGCGCCCTTAATGTCAAGAAGAAGGTGAAAGCAATGGGAAAGAAACGTAAGCAACAGCAACGAGCAGATCATAATACAACCACTAGCCTGTCAAAACAAGACACGGTCACATTAGCCGATCAGCTAGGAGGCGATGTTCTTGCTAAGCTAAAGGCGGCCAAGCAGGATTTAACAGCAAAAGAACGTGCAGCAGAGGAAGAACGCCAAGCAAAGCTAGCGTTTGAACGCAAGCAGCGTGAAAAAAATAAATCCTTTGAAGAGCTATTACATGAATATGGCGATAAAGGGTCCAAGTATTAAAAACAAAGGATATAGATAAATAATTTAACAGCTAATTGATCTATCACTTAATAGAGTAGTAGTTGACCAGAAAACTAAAAAGTACGAGAAATCAATGTTTTAATAAATGATTTCTCGTACCTTTTTAGTTTGTCAGCATGCCCTGCTATCTCGATATGCTTTTCGTATTTTCTTTAATGCGACAATAGCTGCGACAAATAGAATGGCTCCAGCTAGATCGACAAACACATCCTGCCCACTCATCATACGCCCTGGTGTAAAGCTTTGTCGAAATTCATCCAATATAGCAATGAGAGCAGTTCCGAAAATTGCCACCGCTGCTGCAAAACGACGCTTGCCCCATGCAAAATAGAGACCTAGTGCAATACAGCCAAAGCCAAGAAGATGTGTTAATTTACGAATCAAAAATTCGACAAATGGAAAATACCCACGTTCTTCAATGGAAACGACTGTGTCCCAATAAGGAATTTTTAACAGAGCTAACTGTTTTTCAAAAGGTTTATTGGCTAATAGTTGTTCTAGTTCTGGTAGTATACTTTGTTGCTCATAGGTCATGCTGGAGGAGATCACAAGCACAACGAGGCAAGCAATCAAGACCAGCCACTTTTTCATCGATGTTCTCGATATTGTTCTTGTTTTGTTAGTTTATTGACCACTGTAAAATCTACGATGGCATCTATTTTTTCATAGGCAGCAAGCGTTTGTGCTAGCTGTTCCTGTGAACTTGCCCCAATCACTGTTGAAGCAATGACGGATTCCTTTAAATTAAAGGCAAGGGCTAACGCATGTAAATGATCATAGTGTGAAGCGAGCTCTGTAAGTGTTGTGGCTAGCTCTTCTGCTGTATAGCTGTTAAAGCCATTGCTACGCTGAAGCCGTTGCTGCCAGTTATTTGTTAATAAGCCTTTTGCAACCGTACCACGTGTAACAACAGATGCACCCTCACTTGCAATAAATTCAAACCATTCCTCAGGGCGACGATCTAGGGCACTATACTGCATCATCACACTTTTGGCATGACTTGCTGGTAAAAAACGTTTTAGTACATTTGGTCGAATAGAGGAAATGCCATATTCCCGAATAAGCCCATCCTTTTTCAAGCTTTCAAATGTATCAATAATAGCATCCCAGTCATCCTCTATTGTGCCGCCATGTAATTGATAGACATCAATATAGTCCGTACTCAAACGTTGTAAGCTAGCATGTACAGCTTCTTTAATATAGGAAGGAGAAGCATCCCAATGCCAGCCCTCAACACCCTCTGTCCAGCGATTTCCTACCTTTGTGGCAAGAATTACCTGTTGGCGACGGTTGCCTAAAATTTCTCCAATAATTTTTTCATTAACACCAAAATCATATAAATCAGCAGTATCAATATAGTTGATGCCCGCATCGAGTGCCATATCAACAATACTAGTAGCTTGCTTTTTATCTGTTGATAAAGACATACCTCCTAAACTAATCTCTGAAATAAACAAGTCACTTGTACCAAGCTGTCTTTTTTTCATTAAAACGCCCTCCTTCGATTTCTCTATTTGTAATGGTACAATGAACATATCTGAAGAACAAGCGAGGTTATCGTTGATGAAAAAGTTTGAGGAAAAAACGATTGAAACAACGCCCATCTATGATGGTAGAATTATAAAATTACAAATTGATGATGTTACATTACCGAATGGACAAACAGCTAAACGTGAAATTATTAAGCATCCAGGTGCTGTAGCTGTGATTGCTGTTACGGATGAAGGAAAGCTAGTGCTAGTAGAGCAGTACCGTAAAGCACTTGAACGTTCTATTATCGAAATTCCGGCTGGGAAACTTGAGCCTGGTGAGGAGCCAGTGGTAACAGCACATCGCGAGCTAGAGGAAGAGACAGGGTACGGAGCACGAAGTTTGAGGTTTTTACAAGCCTTTGCCACGTCCCCAGGCTTTGCAGATGAGGTGATTTATCTATTTGTGGCAAAGGGATTATATAAAATCGATCAAAAGGCAGATTTAGATGAGGATGAGTTTGTCGAATTATTGGAAGTTTCGTTGGAAGAAGCACAACAAATGATAGTAGATCAGCGTATATATGATGCTAAAACAGCCTTTGCAGTCGTCTGGTTGGCTGCAAATTTACAAAATAATCTTTAAGCATAATAGAGACGGACGAGCATAAGCTGTACAAACCTTGATAGAAAAGGAGCATGTTTATGTCTCGTACGGTGTCTATTTTTTATCACGCTTCCATCATTGCGGTAAGTTTTGTTTGTGGCGTTATTTTCTTTCATATTATTGGTGGGCCGAAAGCTGAACCATTTATTTTATTGATAGAGCCTCGTTTAGCAGATGGGGACAGGCAGTCTATTTTTCGTATGGTGCTACCTGTTATCATTTCTATAGGTCTTATACTATTATTGGCAACACATAGCTATTTAAAGATTTTAGTTCGTGTCACAGTTGCTATGCGTGCAACCTTTTTTGGCTTTAGCTCGGTTTTTTTATTACAAAAACTTGAAGCTTTTTGGCTTTATACGATTTGGTGGTTTCCATTTCAGCTTATCTATTGTATATTGTTGCTAGTCCTATGCAATTTGCTTGTACCTGCTTGGTCAAAGCGAAAAATCGGGAAACAAGTATCTGGTCAGACAATTTTGTTGAATTTTATCGCATTTTTCATCATAATAGTTGCAGAGTTTATTGTTGTGTTTTTTGTGTTAAAATAAGAGATTGAATGAACAAAAATAAAAGATCAGATAAAAAGTAGAAGCACTTTAGAAATCTATTCATTATCTTGTAATAAGATTTACTCCTTTGGTATAATGGAATGAGTTTAGGGGGGCGTCACATGGAGAGCCGAATTGATCGTATAAAAAAACAGCTGCATAGTGCTAGTTACAAGCTGACGCCGCAGCGAGAAGCAACTGTTGCTGTCTTGCTTGAGCACGAGGAAGACCATCTTAGTGCTGAGGATGTTTATCTTTTAGTTAAAGAAAAAGCACCAGAGATTGGTCTAGCTACTGTTTATAGAACGTTAGAATTATTAACGGAGCTCAAAATTGTCGACAAAATCAATTTTGGCGATGGTGTATCACGCTATGACCTACGCCAAGAGGGAGCTGCCCATTTCCATCATCATCTTGTTTGCATCGAATGTGGTGCTGTGGATGAAATTCAAGAGGATTTGCTTGAAGATGTGGAAGCCGTTGTTGAGAAGCGTTGGAACTTTATCATAAAGGATCATCGACTAACTTTTCACGGCATATGCTGGCGCTGTCATGATAAAAACGACGAATCAAATGAAGAAAAATAACAAAAAGCTGTCTGTTTTAATCTTATTTATTAGATTGAATCGGGCAGTTTTTTGTTTTTAAATATTACGTCGATTTAGCATGATTATAGCTGAATGCTGTCTGATAGGGGAGGCTTTCGCACATTTTTTAGTGCCGTGCTAAAATAGAGCATAGTTGATTGGGAGGGGGCGTTATGATGAATGAACTGCAATATGCAGTAGAGGATTATATCCATTTTATTCAGGTAGAACGGCAGTTATCTGTGAACACATTAGCATCTTATCGCCGAGATTTAGAAAGCTATGTGCGTTTTTTACAGAAAGTGGAAGGAATGGTTGATTTTAATCGTGTGGAACGGACAACTATTTTACGGCATTTAGAGCAGTTGCGTATGCAAGGAAAAACAAGCCGTACAATTGCGCGTCATATTTCATCCATTCGTAGCTTTCATCAATTTTTACTGCGAGAAAAGCGTGCAGAAACAGATCCAACTGTTCATTTAGAAATGCCAACCATCGAGCAAAAATTACCGAATGTTCTATCGATTGAGGAAATCGAAGCATTACTAGCAGCGCCGAATCGTAGCAAGCCACAAGGCACTCGTGATATAGCAATGCTGGAGTTATTATACGGGTCTGGTATGCGAATTAGTGAGCTGATCGCACTGGATTTAGCGGATGTCCATGTCACGATGGGCTTTGTGCGTGTGTTTGGTAAGGGGGGCAAGGAACGAATTATTCCTCTTGGCAAAAGTGCACTTTCAGCCATTAACGACTATTTAAACGGTGCACGTGGTCAATTACAAGGAAAATACCCAAAAACAGATGCATTTTTTATTAATCAACGGGGAAAACGTTTAACAAGGCAAGGTTGTTGGAAATTAATGAAGGAGCATGCTTTAAAAGCAAGCATCCAACATAAGCTAACACCTCACACATTGCGTCATTCCTTTGCCACGCATCTAGTAGAAAATGGTGCAGATTTACGGGCTGTGCAGGAGATGCTTGGTCATGCAGATATTTCCACAACACAGATTTATACACATATTAGTAAAAAAAGATTATCAGAGGTATACAAGCAATTTCATCCACGGGCATAAAAAATCTATTTTAGTCAGATGTCTGACCTTTATTTTTCGCTTTTTTTTGGTAAAATAGAGTCAAGAGAGTAGGAGGCAATGATTATGAATAAACCGTTTAATAAAATCCATGTTGTTGTAATGGACTCCGTTGGCATTGGTGAAGCGCCAGATGCTGCTAACTTTGGAGATGTTGGTGCACATACACTAGGACATATCGCTGAAAAAATGAATGGGCTTACAATGCCAGTCATGGCGTCCTTTGGTTTAGCAAATATTGAACCGTTGCCAGGACTACAGGCAACTACTGAGCCAAAAGCTTATTACGGTAAAATGCAGGAAGCATCTGTAGGAAAAGATACGATGACAGGTCATTGGGAAATCATGGGCTTAAATATTGATAAGCCATTTAAAGTTTATCCAGAAGGCTTCCCTGCTGCGTTAATTGCTGAGCTAGAACAACGTACAGGTCGACAAGTACTGTGCAATCAACCAGCAAGTGGTACCCAAGTAATTGAGGAATTTGGTAAGGAGCATATGGAGACAGGAGCACTTATTGTTTATACATCTGCTGATCCTGTTTTACAAATTGCAGCCCATGAGGAAATTGTACCATTAGAAGAATTATATAAAATTTGTGAAATTGCACGTGAATTAACATTACAGCCAGAGTATTTAGTGGGTCGTGTCATTGCACGTCCATTTATTGGCACACCAGGAAACTTTACGCGTACGGCTAATCGACATGATTATGCATTAAAACCTTTTGGTCGTACCACAATGAATGTGATGAAGGACGCTGGCTTCGATGTCATTGCGATTGGAAAAATCTCTGATATTTTCAATGGTGAGGGTGTAACGGACGCGGTACGAACAAAAAACAATATGGACGGTATGGATAAATTTGCTGAAGTTGTACGTCGTGATTTCCGTGGTATAAGCTTCTTAAATTTAGTGGATTTCGATGCCAATTTTGGTCATCGCCGTGATCCATTAGGTTATGGACAGGCATTACAGGAGTTTGATGCACGTTTACCAGAAATTATCGAAGCAATGTCAGTGGACGATTTATTGATCATTACAGCGGACCATGGCAATGATCCAACCTTCCACGGCACAGACCATACACGTGAATATGTACCGCTAATTGTTTACTCTCCACGTTTTAATGGTGGAGCGGAGCTTGCTCTTCGTGAAACGTTTGCGGATATTGCAGCGACTATTGCTGAAAACTTCCAAGTGGAGGCACCCCCATTCGGTAAAAGTTTCTTAGGCGATTTAGAATAAGGAGGATTTCCCAATGAATATGCTACAACTGTTTGAAAAGAAAAAACAAGGATTAGCACTATCACAGGCTGAGATTGACTATTTTGTTGAAGGCTATACAGCAGGTTCGATTCCTGATTATCAAGCAAGCTCCCTGCTCATGGCTATTCGCCTGCTGGGTATGACGGATGATGAAACATTTTATTTAACAAAGGCAATGATTGAATCAGGTGATGTCATTGATTTAACCTCCATTGAGGGCTTTAAAATTGATAAGCATTCTACAGGCGGCGTTGGTGATAAAGTGACACTCATTGTGACACCAATTATTGCCTCCTTAGGAATTCCAGTAGCTAAATTTAGTGGGAAAGGACTAGGCATTACAGGTGGAACGATTGATAAATTAGAGTCGATTGAAGGCTTGAAAACAGAGCTTTCATCACAGGAGTTTATCGATAATGTCAATCAACATAAAATTGCGGTTGCTGGACAAACAGGTAATCTTGTACCAGCCGATAAAAAATTATATGCATTGCGCGATGTAACGGGTACAGTTGATTCTATTCCATTAATCGCTGCATCTATTATGAGTAAAAAAATCGCGAGTGGAGCAGATGGCATTGTTCTGGATGTTAAATGTGGCTCAGGAGCATTTATGAAAACTGAGCAAGATGCACAGCGTTTAGCAGATACAATGACAGCGATTGGCGAAAAGCTTGGACGTAAAGTTGTAGCTCATATTAGCGATATGGATAATCCATTAGGCAAAATGATTGGCAATAAGCTGGAGGTAGTAGAGGCTTATGCTTTATTAAGTGGACGTATGGAAGAAACACACGATGATTTGCTGGATGAATGTGTGGTCATCGCCTCCTTAATGTATCAAGTAGCTGCCGGAGTGAAGGAGGCAGAAGCTACAGCAGCAGTTGAGCGCGTTTTAGCAGATGGTTCTGCAGCCGCAAAATTTGAAGAGTTTATCGTGGCACAGGGTGGCGTAATCGCTGATATTGTGCAAAAGGACACGGCTTATAAAGTAGCGGTAACAGCCTCCTCAACAGGCACAGTGGAAACCATTAATGCGTTATTGATTGGAGAAGCAAGCGTTAACCTAGGAGCAGGACGTGTAACAAAGGAATCAGCACTTGATTATGATGCTGGTATTCAATTGATCGCGAAAAAAGACGACCATGTTACTAGCGGTGATCCAATTGCTTATTTATATTCAAACAACCCAATTAGTGAAGAAACTGTAAATAAAGTACAAAAAGCTTATACAATTGTATAACAATATTTAGCGAGGACGCTCATTATTAAGAGCGCCCTCGCTTTTTTATTGGAGTTGTGTGGTGGATAGCGGAATGAGATTGACGGATAGACCCCTGTAATAAGCGGATAGAATAGCAAAAGTGACGGATAGAGCCCATGCAAGGATGCTTAAATGAGGAGTTTTAATGGAGCGGAAGATAGTGTCCTACACCACATATTTATAAGAATTTCTAATTCAAGTATCCACCGCGTTTAGAAAATGCTACTTTATCCCATACTGCACATAAACCTAAAAAGCTATAAGTATGTCGATTTGACACTATTTCAGCAGACTTTGCACTAGTTCTGTCAGCCGCAAGGATTCACCACATCGCATGTGGAATTGCACGAAGGAGGAGGCGATGTTCATGCATTTTCAATTAGAAATGGTTACAAAAGAGGCAGTTGTTATACGTTTATTTGGGGAGCTCGATCATCATGCAGTAGAGCAAATTCGAGCGAAAATTTCTGCAGCAATTTTTCAAGGCACTGTGACGACCATCATTTGGAACTTAGAAGGGCTGTCCTTTATGGATAGTTCGGGTGTAGGCCTAGTGCTTGGTCGAATGCGTGAGTTAGAGGCAGTTGCTGGGCGAACGATTTTACTAAATCCATCGCCGACAATGCGAAAAGTATTTCAATTTTCAGGACTTGGTCCATGGATGATGGATGGAACAGAGGAACAAGCGATTGATCGCGTAAGGGGGATTGTAAATGGATAACGAAATGACATTAACTTTTTTAGCACTTAGTGAAAATGAAGCCTTAGCACGTGTAGCAGTGACAGGCTTTATTGCACAATTAGACCCAACCATTGATGAGCTGTCTGAATTTAAAACAGTTGTCTCAGAGGCCGTTTCCAATGCCATTATTCATGGCTATGAAGAGAATGGCAAAGGTGTTGTGACCGTTCATGCAAAACGTGAGAATGATATTGTTACAGTGTCTGTGATGGATAACGGCGTTGGTATTGAGGATGTTAGTCAAGCCATGGAGCCGTTATTTACAACGAAAAGTGCGATGGAGCGCTCAGGTATGGGCTTTACCATTATGGATAGCTTCTCTGATCAGTTGACTGTCATATCGAAATGGCAAGAAGGCACAACTGTCACGTTTACGAAGAAATTTCACACAGTACGCACAATGGTAATGTGAGGGTAGCATCGTGAAGCCATTAGAACAGTCGTCCGATAAGCTATTGTCTCAGGAGGAAATGCGTGATTTAATTGCACGCGCACAGCAGGGCGATCATGAGGCTCGTAAGCGAATGGTAGAAGGTAATACGAGGCTTGTGTGGTCCATTGTTCAACGTTTTACCACAAGGGGTGTTGAGCTTGAGGATTTATTTCAGATTGGTTGCATAGGGCTGATGAAATCGGTAGATAAATTTGATTTAACCTACGATGTAAAATTTTCTACCTATGCAGTACCTATGATTATCGGTGAAATTCAACGCTTTTTAAGGGATGATGGCATGGTGAAGGTCAGTCGCTCCATACGTGAGCTGAATTTTAAAATCCGACATGCTACAGATGAATTTATTAAAAAGAATGAGCATCCACCAACGATTCAGGAGCTAGCGCAGGTGCTTGATGTGACAACAGAAGAAATTATTACAGCTTCCGATGCATTAAGAGATCCAGCCTCTTTACATGAGCAATTATATGAAAGTGAAGGGGATTCCATTACATTGATGGATCAAATGAAGGATGAAAAATCGGAGCAGCCCTTTGACTATATTCCGTTAAAAGAAGTGCTGACAAGGCTTGAGCCAAGGGAGCAGTCTATTATTTATTTACGCTATTTTTCCGATTGTACACAAACGGAAATTGCTAATAGGCTGGGGATATCACAGGTACAAGTTTCACGATTAGAGAAAAAAATTCTTGCACAGCTAAAAAGCTGGATGGCTACAAGTGCCACAGTGGAGGAAGAATCTTTAAAAAAAGACATCTAAGAAAATGGTGACAGCATGACAAATAAATTATTTAACAGCTTAGAAGAGGCAGAAGATTTTTTAAAAGAGCAGTTTGGGGATGGCGAATCATTTGACGTTGGCATCAAGCATTTATTTGTCAAAGATTTGCCAGTTCTTTGTGCATATATTAGTGGGCTTGTGGATGGAGAAACGTTAACACAATTACTCTCCAGTGTACTGCCAGATGAGGACTTAGAAATTGATGTGAAGGATGAGACAGCTTATTTTGAGTCCTATTTTAATTTCTATGGTCGCTCAGAGGAGACGGAACGTAAAGCCTATTTATTAGCCATTTTAAGTGGACAAGTAACCTTTATTACGAAAAGTGGCTATTGCTACGTTGCTGAGCTAAGAGACTATCCAGGCCGTTCTCCAGAGGAGCCTGATAATGAAAAGGTTATACGTGGTTCAAGGGATGGCTTTACAGAAAGCATTTCTCAAAATACAGCTTTAATACGTAGACGAATTCGTAATAGTAATTTACGATTCGAGCTACATAAAATATCCAAAATTGGTCAAACAGATGTTGCCATCACATTTATGAAGGATATTGCCAATGAAGATATGCTTGAAAAATTACGACAGCGTCTTGAACAGATTCATCATGACGGCTTGACAATGGCGGATAAATCACTAGAAGAATGGCTTTTTAAACAAAAGTTTCATCCCGTGCCATTTGTACGCTATACAGAGCGACCTGATATTGCAGCAGCTCACTTACTTGAAGGGCATATCGCGATTATAGTCGATACTTCGCCATCTGTTATCCTTGTGCCTGCAACGGTTTTTCATTTATTACAGCATGCAGAGGAATATAGACAGGCACCTGCTGTAGGAACGTTCGTACGGTTTATGCGCTATTTTGGTTCTATTATGGGACTGCTGTTATTGCCGTTATGGTATGTGTTTGTTACCAATGAATCAATACTACCTGATGCCCTTTCCTTTTTAGGGGCGGAGGAAAAATCACATGTGCCGTTATTATTGCAAATACTGATCGCCGATATAGGCATTGAATTTTTAAGGATGGCTGCTATTCATACACCATCTCCATTATCGACGGCAATGGGCTTGGTTGCAGGTGTTATTATTGGTCAAATTGCGATTGATGTCGGCTTATTTTCAGCTGAGGTTGTTTTATATACCGCTGTTGCTGCCATACTGATCTTTATTATTCCATCCTATGAGCTCAGTATTTCCATCAAGATTTTTAGGCTACTGTTATTAATCATGGCAGGTATTTGGGGTGTAAATGGATTATTTATAGGGCTTTTTTTATTGTTTACGTATTTATGTTCATTACGACCAATGCAGGCCCCCTACTTATGGCCGCTTGTTCCGTTCTTTCCAAAGGCAATGTTACGTGTGCTCATTCGCTTCCCAATGACGGATGATGCATTACGACCTTATGTAGTCGCTTCCAAGCAGCGAAAAAGATCATAGGAGCCGTTGCACTCGTTTTTTTCATGTGATAAAGTTCACGTATAGTATTTTGTGATTTTTACAAAAATTATTGTTATTCGAGAAAAGGCTAGCAGAATGACAATAAAAAGGAAAAATGACAAGGTGGTACGACATGAAAAGGGAGAGATGCACATGCATTTATATGGAACACAAGCGATTTCTGAAGAAGGTCATTTAACAATTGGACAGGTAGATACACTTGAACTTGCAAAAGAGTATGGTACACCATTATTCGTATACGATACAGCATTGATTCGCCAGCGTGCACGTAGCTTTATCGATACGTTTAAAAAGCTAGGCGTAAAAGCAGAAGTAGCTTATGCTTCAAAGGCCTTTGCATGTGTAGCAGTATATCAATTAGCAGCAGAGGAAAATTTATCATTAGATGTTGTATCAGGTGGAGAATTATTTACGGCATTAAAGGCTGGTTTCCCTGCTGAGCGCATTCATTTCCATGGCAACAATAAAAGCATTGCTGAATTAGAGCAAGCCTTTGATGCCACTATTGGCTGTATTGTTGTTGATAACTTCTATGAAATACAGCTTTTAAAAGAAATTTCAGAGCGCCGTCAACAAAAAATGCGTATTTTATTGCGTGTGACACCAGGGGTTGAAGCACATACACATGATTTTATTACGACAGGTCAAGCTGATTCTAAATTTGGCTTTGATTTAAACAATGGCCAAGCGGATGAGGCTTTCCAGCAAACGTTTAACCATGCATTCCTAGAACTTCTAGGCTTACATTGTCATATTGGCTCACAAATTTTTGATACTGCTGGTTTTGCCCTAGCAGGAGAAAAATTAATTGATAAAATTTCTGATTGGCACAAGACTCACCAATTTACGTGTACTGTGTTAAACTTAGGTGGGGGCTTTGGTATTCGTTATACTGAAGAAGATGCGCCGCTTGAACCACAAGTATATGTAGAGGATATGATTACTGTTGTAAAAAATAAAGCAACGGTTCTTGGACTAACAATGCCAGAAATTTGGATTGAACCAGGTCGCTCACTTGTAGGTGAGGCAGGGACATCTCTTTACACAATTGGTTCACAAAAAACAGTGCCAGATGTGCGAAAATATATTGCTGTCGATGGTGGTATGAGTGATAATATCCGTCCAGCATTATATGATGCTAAGTATGAGGCGGTTATTGCCAATAGAGCACATGCGCCGAAAGACGAAATCTACACAATTGCTGGTAAGTTATGTGAATCTGGCGATAAGTTAATTATTGATGCGAAGCTACAAGAGACAGCTTCAGGTGATACTTTAGCTATTTTCTGTACAGGCGCATATGGGTATTCAATGGCTAGCAACTATAACCGTGTACCACGACCTGCTATTGTCTTTGTAGAGAATGGGCAACATCAACTAGCTGTTCGCCGCGAAAGTTATGAAGATATTGTGCAAAACGATCTCCCGCTAACGTTAAAAAAGGGTGAGTAAATTTGAGAAAGAATAAATGGGTACTATTAGCGTCCATTTCAGTTTTTATTGTATTATGGGGCGTTGTCTATTGGGTGTTGGCGTCTAAAGGTATTCTCGGACCTGGTTCGTAAGACAGAAATTGACTTGCGGGAAAAGTACAAATCGTGTAGGATAGTCAAAGATTATGTACAGCTAGAAAAAGAGGGAATAGACAAATATGTTAATTCGATATAAAAAAGCGTTGGAGAAAATAGCGATGGGGTTACTCTCCTTTATGCCGAACGAAAAAGACGTAAAAAAGCTTACAGAGACAATCGACTCTTATGAAAATGATGATCATTGGGTTCTTTATTTATGGAAAAAGAATGAGGAATACATTGGCATCGTTGGACTTATAACGGATGAGCATAATAATGCTACTATTCAACATGTATCCGTTGTTCCTTCCTACAGGGGCGAGGGCGTTGCGAAGGAAATGCTTCAGGAAGTAGCCGAACTTGGTCAGTATCAAAGTGTACGTGCCACTGATGAAACACGTGCCTTTGTGCAAAAGTGTATCAATTGTATAGATGAAAAAGCAGACGATTAAGGACGTCTGCTTTTTCTTTGTTTGCTTTCTTGTCGCTCTGCAAGAATATGTGAGCGATCTCGTAGCATATGTTTATGAAGAAGATAGTTTGAGGTTGCTGAAGGCAGGAGCTCTATACGTGTTATCACCAATTCCCGTAAGTTTGGTGAAAGCGGGAGCTGAAATGCTTGAAAGGGCTTCCCAACAGTAATGGCAGAAATAGTAGCGGCTACCTGTGCTAGAAGCTGCTGATAATCAAGTTCATGGAAAAAGATATGCCCTTTATTGCGCTGAAAATTAGTAAGTGCTTTTGATAAAATTCTTTTTGCACCAATATCGTTGCCACGTCGCCAATGATAGAAGCCTGTTGCAAGCTGCACATAGCCGACAAGAGGGTGCATTTTATCACCTGGGGCAATTTCCTTCCAGTATTCCTCAAGCACCTCATGGCACTCAAAAAAATCATGATTGCCATTGAAATAGGCACAGTAATCGATAAATAAAGTATGATGCTGTGGATGCATTTTAAACTCCTTTCCACTATACTAAAAGAACAGAAAATCTCAGGGTGGTAAAATCATGTCTTATGAAGTAAAATTAGATGCCTTTTCAGGGCCTCTTGATTTATTATTGCATTTAATTCACAGATTGGAAATTGATATCTATGATATTCCAATGGCTGAAATTACACAACAATATATCGACCATATACATGCTATGCAGGTATTAGAATTGAATGAAGCAAGCGAATATTTGGTGATGGCCGCAACTTTATTGGCCATTAAAAGCCGTATGCTCTTGCCAATTCATGAGGGAGAAATGGAGGATGCCGAATTAGAGGTTGATGAGCCAGACCCACGTGAAGAACTTGTCCAACGCTTAATTGAATATAAAAAATACAAGGAAGCAGCTAGTCATTTACAGGAGCTAGAAACAGACCGAGCACAAGTATTTACAAGGCCACCAGCTGATTTAACAGGCTTAGCCTCAGAAGAACAAATGGCTTTATTTGATTTGAATGTCAATATTTATGACATGCTGGGCGCGTTTCAAAAATTAATGCGTCGAAAAAAATTAAAGAAGCCTCTCAAAACGACTGTAGCAAGGCAGGAACGTTCTGTAAAAGATCAAATGCGCTCTGTTGTCGATTCTTTACGCCTAACAGGTGGACGTGCATCATTTTTCGAGCTTTTTCCCTATGAGGATAAACCAACACTGATTTTGACGTTTGTATCCCTTCTTGAATTAATGAAACGTCAGGTCGTCATCGTAGAGCAAGCTGGTAACTTTGAAGATTTAACAGTTACCTTACAGAAGGAGGAATGGGAAGATGACGAAAGCATTGATGTTACAGAGTAAAATTGAAGCCTTATTATTTGTTGTTGGCGATGATGGCTTAACAATTAAACAATTATCACAGCTTTTAGGTGAGCAAGAGGATGTTATTACACAGACATTGGTTGCCTTAAGAAAGGCATATGAGGAAGATTTGACAAGAGGCATTACGGTCAAAGAAATAGCAGGGGTGTATCAGCTTATTACAAAAACAGAGTTTGCTGATACGATTCAACGCTTAGTAGAAAATCCAACCTCGCAATCATTATCCCAAGCCTCTCTCGAAGTATTGGCAATCGTTGCCTATAAACAGCCCATTACCCGTGTTGCAATTGAAGATTTACGCGGTGTCAAATGTGAGCGACCAATTCAAACATTAGTGTCAAGAGGTCTTATTAAAGAGGTTGGGCGTTCAGAGGGAACTGGACGTGCTATTCTGTATGGTACCACAAAAGAGTTTTTACATTATTTCGGTTTAAATCGTTTAGAGGAAATGCCGCCTTTACCTGAGGAGGAATTTGCTGACACAGAGCAAGAAACAGATTTATTTATGACGAAATTTCAAGAAACATTTAGCGATGCAAAATAATTGGCATCATCTATCTAATCTTAGTGAATAAGGAGTGGCCCGTTGCTTCGTTTCGTTCGTTTAATCATCACTATAACCTTTGTGTTAATGGTAATATTGCCACAAGCTAGCTTGGCAAGAGGAGGAAGCGGCTATGCTGTGCTAGATGGAGATACAGGGCGTGTGTTGTTAGCATCCAATAGTGAGGCACGTCTACCTATTGCAAGCTTAACAAAAATTTGGACAGCACTTGTCGCCATTGAAAATAGCAATCTACAAGATGAGGTTGTGATCTCGCCAAAGGCTGCTATGGCTGAAGGAAGCTCTATCTATTTACAAGCTGGTGAAACAGTCACAGTGGAAACATTGTTATATGGTCTAATGTTGCGGTCAGGCAATGATGCTGCAACAGCTTTAGCAGAGCATGTAGGAGGCTCTGTGGAGGGTTTTGTAAAGTTAATGAATGAAAGAGCGGTTATTGCTGGGCTAACCAATACCGTTTTTATGAATCCTTCTGGTTTGCATCATGATGAGCATTTATCCTCAGCAAGAGATACCGCGGAGATGCTAAGAATTGCTCTGCAAAATAAAACCTTTGAAAAAATTGCTTCGACGGTCCTTTATCGAGCAAATACGGTCAATGGTATGCTTTGGGAAAATAAACATCGACTACTAAGGGAAGGCTCAGGCTCGGTTGCAGAAATTGATGATGAAACGGAGCAGCCTGTTAGTTCTTTAAAATCCGCTACAGGTATGGCTTTTGCAGGCAAAACAGGCTTTACAAAGGTCGCTGGACGCACGCTCGCAACAGCCTTTCACAAGGACGGGCAAATATGTATTGTCGTGACATTAAATGAATCAGATGATTGGAATGTTCATAGAGGGCTAGCCAATAAAGTTTGGCAAGATTATAGGCTTGAAACAGTTGTGAAAAAGGGTAAATATAATGTTAATAAAAAAGTAGCAATTCGTTTAGAGCAGCCGATTCGTTTACAATTAAATAAAGAGGAGCAAGAGCAGGTACGGCAGGTATTACATGTGTCAAGAAAGCGTCAAGAAGCTGTGTTATCTATTTTCTTGGGAGAAGAGCGTATTTATGCAGTGCCAGTAAAAGTGGAATCAGCGGATCGTTAAAAAACGGTTCGCTGATTTTTTTATATGCTTTAAAATTGCTTGAATACTGGATTTCCTTGTTTATTTAATTGACGACTAAACGCGAAGTGGTATAATTTAACTAATCACAATTAGGAGATAAGAAATGCTAATACGACATAATCAAGGTCTATTTACTCAAAATCGCTACAATTATACCCAATCACAATTGAATAACACATTAAATAAATTGTCCTCAGGCTATAAAATAAACCAAGCTGCGGATGATGCGGCAGGTTTAGGCATTAGCGAAAAAATGCGAGGGCAAATAAGAGGGTTACATAGGGCTGGAGGAAATATTCAAAATGGTCTGTTATTATTACAAACAGTTGATGGTGGATTAGGGACGATTACAGACCCTAATTTATCGTTTTCCAACAGAAGACGCCCCCTTCAAGGAATGGGTAGGGCGTAGCCGAATGCGTAATTAGGCGATAAATGGCGGTTGGTGATAGCCAAAGCCACTCCCTTTCGTTTAAAATAGAAACAAACATTCGGGTAAAGAGGGAGGTGTTTCGTGTGTTGGTCAACAAAGCATACAAATTCCGTATCTACCCAAACAAAGAACAAGAAATCCTCATGGTTAAAACAATCGGTTGTTCGCGTTTTGTCTTCAATTATTTTTTAGCAAAATGGAAGGATGCTTATAAAGAAACAGGCAAAGGATTCACTTACCATTCATGTTCTGCCGAATTAACGCAGTTAAAAAAAGAATTCGTATGGTTGAAAGAAGTAGACAGCATTGCGCTTCAATCCTCCCTTAAAAACCTTGCGGATGCGTATGCACGATTTTTCAAGAAACAGAATAAAGCACCACGTTTCAAGTCTAAAAACAATAAAGTACAATCCTACATAACAAAGCACACGAACGGCAATATTACGATTGTAGGAAACAAAATCAAGTTACCCAAACTTGGATTTGTCAAGTTTGCAAAAAGTCGTGAGGTTGAAGGGCGTATTCTTAACGCGACCATCAGACGAAATCCAAGTGGTAAATACTTTGTCTCGATTCTTGCTGAAACAGACGTGCAACCATTAGAAAAAACAGGCTCTTCTGTCGGTATGGACGTTGGTCTTAAAGATTTTGCGATTCTTTCTACTGGAACGGTGTATAAAAATCCGAAGTTTTTCCGTTCACTTGAAAAGAAACTGGCGAAAGAACAGTGTATTTTGTCAAGGCGAAAAGAAATGGCATTGCAGCAAAAGAAGTCGTTAGAGGAAGCAAGAAACTACCAAAAACAAAAGGTGAAAGTCGCGCGTATTCATGAAAAAATAGCGCATGCAAGAACAGACTATTTGCAAAAAATCTCTACTGACATCATCAAAAACCACGATGTCATCGGTATCGAAGATTTGCAAGTGTCAAATCTGTTGAAGAACCATAAACTAGCGAAAGCAATTAGTGAAGCATCATGGTCGCAATTTAGAACGATGTTAGTGTACAAAGCAAAGTGGTATGGCAAACAGGTAGTGGCTGTATCTAAAACCTTTGCAAGTTCTCAATTATGTTCAGTTTGTGGCTACCAAAACAAAGACGTTAAGCATCTCAACCTCCGTGAATGGGATTGCCCTTCTTGTGGCACACATCATGATAGAGATATGAACGCAGGACAAAATCTTAAAAATGAAGCAATAAGACTGCTAACCGTAGGGACTACGGGGATAGCCTAATCCATAACTGGCGGTGACGCTGGTGTTCTTAGGAATCTCCCACTTCAATAACTAAGTGGGGGTAGTTCAAAATCGACTTGAATATGCCTACAATAATGTTCAAAATGCTGAGGAAAATTTAATACATGCAGAATCTTTACTACGAGATACTGATATGGCGCAGGAAATGTCTAAACTAAAAAAAGATCAATTATTACTTCAATCCTCCCAAGCAATGATGGCACAAATTAATCAAATGAGCCAAGGAATATTGACATTATTAAAATAATAGTGTGTAAGTAAAAAAATCTTTTGTTCTGCAGGCATGGACGGTTCCTTGTTAACAAATTAGTAGAAGTCAATTGACAATAACCGTAAGAAAAGCTGCCAAATGGTGGCTTTTTTCATGTCTACAATAGCAAATATGAAAAACGATTCACTTGTTAGGAAAAAGTGCATACTAACGATAATGAGCAAAGGTTGCCATTAATTCATGAATGAAAAATTATTGCGAATACTCTAAAAACAAATGTGAAATTTGTTTTTCTTTAATAATGCCTAAAAGTATGACATAATTTTCACAGATTAGCGGGAACCATAACCCTATTCATTTGAACGAGATCAAATATTGATATAATGATGAAAGTGAAAGAAAACTAGAGGTGAAAAAATGGAAAGATTACAAAAGGTGATTGCCTACGCAGGTGTTGCTTCAAGACGGAAGGCAGAACAATTGATTGTAGAGGGCAAGGTAAAAGTAAACGGTGTAGTAGTGCGTGAGCTAGGTACAAAGGTATCGAACGCTGATACAATTGAAGTGGAAGGAATAAAGCTTGAGAAGGAAGATAAGGTTTACTACTTACTGTATAAACCACGTGGGACTATTTCGGCTGTGACAGATGATAAAGGACGCAAAACTGTCACAGATTTGTTTCATCATATTCCGCAACGTATTTTCCCAGTGGGTCGTCTTGATTATGATACATCTGGCTTATTATTATTGACAAATGATGGGGAATTTTCCTATATGCTGACACATCCAAAGTTTAAAATTGACAAAACGTATATTGCGCGTGTCAAAGGTGTTCCAACGATTGAAGGGCTAAAAAAACTTCAGCGCGGCATTAAATTAGAGGATGGTGAAACAGCACCAGCCAAAGTGAGTATGACATCCTTTGACGAAAAGGCTGGCAAGGCGATCTGTGAAATTACGATTCATGAGGGGCGAAATCGCCAAGTTCGTCGTATGTTTGAGGCAATTGGTACACCTGTTGTGAAGCTAAAACGTGAGCGCTTTGCTTTTTTAGATTTATATGGACTTGCACCAGGTGAATACCGAGAGCTGACAAAGCATGAGGTGAAGCAACTGCGTGTGTTAGCTGAAACAGGAAAACTCGATTGACCGAACATTGCCCGTAAAATGTGAGATTACTGTGAAGTTTTCACTTTCATTGTGGTGAAAACGTTCATAAATCATTCATAAATAAACGCTAAGTGTTTTTAGAGCATTTTGCTATAATAGGTGAGAATAGTACACATATGTCATATTTCATCTAAAAATGCTATAGCATGTATAAAGACGTAGATATAATAAAAAAGTTCGATGACGTCTTTTATTGAAAATAGGCAATGGGGGGTTATTAGCTTGGAAAAAAAGAAAAAACGTCTTGTACTCCGCACGATTATTTTGGCAGTTTTAGCATTGGCAATTGGATACACGGTTTATGAAACAGCAACAAAAGAAAAAGTAGAGTTAGTGGCAATTGGCTCTGAAGCACCTGATTTCACGTTAATCGATTTAAACGGGGAAAAACATAAATTGTCTGATTATAAAGGGCAAGGAGTATTTTTAAACTTTTGGGGAACTTGGTGTAAGCCTTGTGAAAAGGAAATGCCTGCAATGGACAACCAATATCAAGTGTTTAAAGACAAAGGTGTACAAACCTTAGCGGTGAATATTGCACAGACGGATTTTGAAGTACAGAACTTTGTTGATCGACATAATTTGTCATTCCCAGTAGTCATCGATAAAACAAAAAGTGTGATGACAGCTTATAATGTTGGTCAATTACCTGCTACGGTGCTAATTGATCCCGACGGTAAAGTTGCAAAAATTATTACAGGTGAAATGACAGAGGAACATATTGCTTCGTTCATGGAATCAGTGAAACCAAAATAAGGAGTAAATGACGATGGAAAAAATCATTTGTGCTTGTGGTCATAGTAACCCATATGGCACGAAGCTCTGTGAAAAATGTGGTCGTCCTTTAACCGAAGAAGAGAAGCAAAATAAAGTTGTTGATATGCGCTATGATGGCATGGCGATTCGTTCTAAAACTTATAATAAATCAATTATTGATAAGATTTGGAATTTCTTTTCGAGTGTTAAAGTGGGCATAGCCTTAATTATTATCACATTAATTGCTGCTTCAATCGGAACATTGCTACCACAAGAATTTTATGTAAAAGCTTCCGATATGGAGAAGGGTGCTTATTACGAAGATGTATACGGTGTATTTGGTAAAATTTATTACGCATTAGGTCTTTCAGATTTGTATAGCTCCTGGTGGTTCCAAATTCTAGTTGGTATGCTAGCTGTATCAATTATTGTAGCGAGTCTTGACCGAGGGATACCACTGCATAAATCATTAAAGAACCAACGCGTGAAAAGACATGAAACCTTTATGAAGCGTCAACGCATTGTGGCAGAAGGGCAAGTAACGGCTGGTGCTGAAGAAACGCTTGATAAAGTTGCACAAAAAATGACGGAGATGAAATATTCAGTTCGTCGAGATGGTAGCGCTCTCTTAGCGGAAAAAGGACGCTTTTCTCGTTACGGTCCGTACATAAACCATGTGGGTCTTATTATCTTTTTAGGTGGAGTCATGCTACGTTTGCTCCCAGGCTTCTATGTGGATGAATCCATCTGGGTGCGTGAAGGTGAAACACGTGCTATTCCTAGCATGGATGGTTATTTTATTGAAAATCGTGATTTTATTTTAGAAACACATGATAATGAGCCACAGGGAGAGCAAGTAAAACAAGGTGTTAACGTAGTAGCAAAAAACTTCCAAACAGATGTTACGCTGTATAAGCAGCCAGAAGATGCACTACCTGGTGACACTGAAAATTTAGAAAAAGTGAAAGACTATTCGATTCGTGTTAATCATCCTTTGAAGGAAGATGGCTTTGCCCTTTATCAAATGGACTACCGCTTGAATGAATTAAAGCAAATGAATTTTGAATTAGTGCATAAAACAACAGAAGAATCGCTTGGCAAGGTGGAAATTGATTTAACAAATCCTAAAAAAGAGTATGATTTAGGCAATGGCTCTTCTGTGCAGATTCTTGTCTATACACCAGATTTTGATGGCTTTGAAAATGGTGAGCCACGAACAAAAACATCCGTGCCAAATAATCCTGCATTTTTATTTAAAATGACAACACCAGAAACGCCAGAGGGTGAGGTAAGCTTTGTAGAAATTATGCAACCACCTTTAGAGCCGCTGGGCGAAAATCAATATAGAATGAAGTTTGCTGAGGCAGAGATGCGTGATATGTCAGGTATTACTGTGCGTAAAGATAAAACCATTCCGATTATATTTATTGGCGGTGCTATTTTTATGCTTGGTGTGGTTATTGGATCTTACTGGAATCATCGTCGTTTATGGCTTCAGGTGGAACCAGATGGCCGTGTGTTAATGGCTGCCCATGTTAATAAAAATATGTTTAGCATGAAAAAGGATTTAGATACTGTCACGGCATTTGCTGTATTACCTCCGTATAAAGATCAATTGGAAGAAGAGGGGGACGAAGAGTCTGCAAATGGTGGCATTAAAGAAAAGGACGGTGACAACACCTGATGAGTTTGATTGATATAAGTGGTAACCTTCTATATGTAGCGTTTGTTGCTTATTTAATTGCAACATTACTGTTTGGCGGGTCTATTAAACAAGCAAATGCGACTGGTAAGAATATTGATAAATGGGGTAAGCTTGCCATTGTAGTAACCATTATTGGGTTCTTATCACAGCTTGGCTATTTTATTACACGTTGGATCTATACAGGACATGCACCTGTAAGTAATATGTTTGAATTTACAACTGCCTTTGGTATGTTTATTGTTGGAGCGTTTATCTTAATTTACTTTATTTATCGTTTAACGGCACTTGGGCTAGTCGCGTTACCGGTAGCACTTTTAATCATTGCGTATGCAGCAATGTTCCCAAATGAAGTAAGCCCATTAGTGCCTTCATTACAAAGTCATTGGCTAACGATTCATGTTATTACAGCAGCATTAGGGCAGTCCATTTTAGCTATTAGTGCAGTAGCAGGGCTTATCTATTTATTAAAAGTAGTGGATTTAACAAAGCCCTCTAAACAACGTTTTTGGTTAGAGGCAGTGATGTATAGTCTTGTTGTAGTTATTGGGTTTGTGGCAGTAACCTCTACATTTAATGCAATGGATTATGAGTCTAGCTACACGTATATTGATAAAGAAGGAGCGCCTCATAAAATCATTTATAATTTGCCCCCAATTTTTGGGATGCATGAATATGAAGCAATTGAAGAGCAGGGCATGTCACCAATCGTTGAAATGCCAGCACTTATTAATGCGAAAAAATTAACAACTGTTGTTTGGTCATTAATCGTAGGTTCTATTTTATATATATTGATTCGCTTAATTGCGCGACGACGTATTAGTGCTATTTTCCAACCATTTGTGAAACGTGTGAATTTACAATTGCTCGATGAGATAGGGTATCGTTCAGTGCTTATTGGATTCCCGTTATTCTCTTTAGGTGCCTTAATCTTTGCAATGATTTGGGCACAGATTGCCTGGAGTCGCTTCTGGGGCTGGGACCCGAAAGAAGTATGGGCTCTTATTACATGGCTATTCTATGCGGCATTCCTGCATTTACGTCTATCAAAGGGCTGGGAAGGTCGAAAATCTGCTTGGTTAGCATTAATTGGTTTCGGTATTATTTTATTCAACCTAATTGCTGTTAACTTAATTCTCGCAGGTTTACACTCTTACGCATAACTTGTGACACAATAAGCCTTTTCGCTGTGGCGAAAAGGCTTTCTTTTCTTTTCAATATGTGTCACACCATGTACAATAGAAGGTAGAGAAAGATTAGAAGAGAGGGATCGTGAAAGTGTCAGAAAATATTTCAGTATTAGTAGTAGACGATGAGGATCGTATTCGCCGCTTATTAAAAATGTACCTAGAGCGAGAAGGATACCTTGTTGACGAGGCAGAAAATGGTGAACAAGCGATCGAAAAATCTTTAGAAAAAGAGTATCACTGTATTTTACTTGATATTATGATGCCCGAAAAAGATGGGCTGGAAGTGTGTGCAGAAATTCGAGAACGAGCAACAACACCAATTATTTTATTAACTGCAAAAGGTGAGGAAGCGAATCGTGTACAGGGCTTTGAGCTTGGCGCAGATGATTATATTGTAAAACCATTTAGTCCTCGTGAGGTTGTGTTGCGTGTGAAGGCTATTTTACGTCGTTCACAAGCGTTCTCACCAGCAACAAATGCATCTTCTTCAAAGGATTTAGTGGTGTTCCAGCATCTGATGATCGACCATGATGCACATCGCGTGACAGCGGAGGGCATTGAGGTGAATTTAACACCAAAGGAATATGAATTACTCTACTTCTTAGCAAAATCGCCAGACAAAGTATTTGACCGTGAACAATTACTAAAAGAGGTTTGGCATTATGATTTCTTTGGGGATTTACGTACAGTTGACACACATGTGAAGCGCTTGCGTGAAAAGCTCAATCGTGTGTCAGAAAACGCTGCCAAGATGATTGTGACAGTTTGGGGCGTTGGCTACAAGTTTGAGGTTGTCAATGAATAGAATATGGAACAGCGTTGTCGGGAAGCTATGGGTAACCATATTGCTTCTCGTTTCATTTGTATTATTTGTTTTCACGGTATTAATGCTTGAGTTTCTTCAAAACTATCATATGCAGCAAGCAGAAATGTCTTTGCGTCAAACTGCTGCAACAGTCGCAAGTATCGTAGATGATAATGAAACAACGGAATCTACTTCGGCATTGTTAAAGGATATTTTGCCTACAGGTACTAACGCGCTTATCGCTATTAGTAATAATGAAGTTTCCTTTGCGATGCAAGAGGGTGTCAATAAAAAGGAAATACAAGATACAATCTTAGCGAATCGATCATTTCATGAAGTTTTTAAATCAGATCAACCCATCACTA
This sequence comes from Lysinibacillus sp. FSL H8-0500, assembly GCF_038051955.1. Lineage (NCBI taxonomy): Bacteria > Bacillati > Bacillota > Bacilli > Caryophanales > Bacillaceae > Lysinibacillus > Lysinibacillus sp. FSL H8-0500. Next base: position 1,447,708 of record NZ_CP150292.1, read on the forward strand.
AAGAAATGATGATGCCGTCCTCTGTGGATCAAGAAAAAATGGAATCCTATGTTGTGCTTGGCTTTCCATTGAATGTGGAGAATGCTGTACACGGGGCTGTTTTTATTTATCAAAGTCCAGATGCATTACATAAAACGTCTAAAGAAACAACGAAAATTGTCTTTTTAGCCGCTTTTATCGCATTTGTGTTAACAACATTTTTTGCGTTTTTCTTATCCTCGCGTATTACCTCGCCGCTTAGAAAAATGCGAGAGCTAGCATTTGAAATTGCGAAAGGGAATTTTGAAGCGAAAATGCCAACAGCTCAAAACGATGAAATTGGTCAGCTTGCGGTTGCCTTCAACCAAATGGGGCGTCAATTAAAGCATAATTTAGAGGTGATTAATCAAGAAAATGAACAGCTATCGAATATTTTAACATCGATGACAGATGCAGTAATTACCTTTAATCGTGACCGTACAATTCTGTTAAGTAACCCACCAGCAGAGCGTTTAATGCAAAAGTGGTTTGTTAATAAAGGCTCACAAAGTGCCAAGCCAATTCCACCTGAGCTCTATCATATGCTTGATCATGTGTTAATGTTTGAGGATAAGCTGGAAGAGGAAATTGAAATGGACGGTAGCTATTACACATTTACGATTAGCCCCCTTTATAGCGGTGAAATGATACGAGGAGCTGTCGCTGTGATTCGTGATATGACAGAGCAGCATCGCTTAGAAAAGCTACGTTCAGATTTTATTGCCAATGTTTCTCATGAGCTGCGTACACCTATTGCCATGCTGCAAGGCTATTCAGAGGCATTGATGGATGATGATTTTATTCAAGACCAGGAAGAGCGCAATGAAATTACCAAAATTATTTATGATGAATCCAAACGAATGGGACGTCTTGTGACAGATTTATTAGATTTGGCACGTATGGAATCAGGACATATGACGTTGTATAAAGATGAATTACCGATTAATTCTACATTCGAACGAATTACGCAAAAATTTGCACAGGTGGCTAAGGAAAAGCATGTACGTTTAGTTTTTGATAGTGAATTTAATAATGATGCTATGATTAATATAGATGAGGATCGTATTGAACAAGTGCTGACAAATTTAGTGGATAATGCACTTCGACATACAGATGAAGGAGCGGTCACTGTAAAAGTAGAGCAGGAGCCAACCTTTGCAAAAATTTCTGTCCAGGATACAGGACATGGCATTCCTCAGGAAGATTTACCTTATGTTTTTGAACGTTTTTATAAGGCAGATAAGGCACGCACTCGCTCTAAAGGTGGTACAGGGCTTGGCTTAGCCATTGCTAGAAATATTATCAAGGCACACTCAGGCAATATTATGGTAGACAGTGTGCTGAAGGAAGGCACAACCTTTACGTTTTATTTACCGTTCGATTAATAACCGTGATTACTATTAATTGGCTGTAACTTCTGGGAACGTAAAACGACAAATATTATAGAACGGGGGTGGAGTGCTTTGAATGACTCCGTGTTCCATCGACTATACGATGCATATCATCAAGACGTGTTCCAGTTTCTAATATACTTAGTAAAAAATCGTACGCTTGCGGAAGATTTGGCGCATGAAGTGTATGTCCGTGTATTGCGCTCATATGACCAATTTGCAGGCAATAGCAGTGAGAAAACATGGCTATTTGCAATTGCGAAAAATGTTGCCATTGATCATTTTCGCAAACAAGCAGTGCGTCAAAAGCATTCACTTGATTTCTTTGACTGGGAAACGGAACAGCTCCATTCAACCACACCATCACCGGAGGATATGCTACAGGCCAGTGATGAATTTATGCAAGTAGCATCAGCACTTGAAAAATGTTCAGGTGATCAAAAAATGGTCATTATTATGCGCTATTTTCAGGATTTATCGATTGCAGAAACTGCACAGATATTAGATTGGACAGAAGCAAAGGTGAAAACAACGCAGCATCGTGCCATTAAGTTTTTAAGGCAACAGCTACAGCCGATTAAAGAACAGGAGGCGAAACGGCAATGACGCATAAGCAATTTGATGATGAACACCTTGAACATGTATTACACAATGCCCCTAAGCTTTCTGACCACCGTTCTAAAGAAGAGCTATTAAATCGGTTATTGGCGGATGCCCGCTTGCAAGATAATGTTCACCTACAGGAAGCTATGCAACAACCAATAGAAGATGAACAAAATCAACAGGATCATTCTGCAGGACAAGAACCAACAACACGATCGAAGCTTCGTCAAATGCAGATTTTTATGAGCGTTGCAGCAGTTTTTGCGTTAACGCTACTTGTAGGCTCAGTATTGATGAATAACAAGGCTGAGCAAAAAGACCAGGCTAGCACTGCTGAAACAGCTCAGTATGCAGCTACACCAGAGAACGATGCTGTAGAGGAAAGCGCTGCTGCAAAGGATGCCTCTATATCAAACGAGGCGCTCCAGTCCAATATTGTAAAGGAGCATGAACGCTTTTTATCCTTACGTTCCTCTGTCTATGAGGATGATTTAACGGATGCTGTTGCTTTCCGTATTGGTTTGGCAGGACGTGACGCAGAAAGTGTCCCAATGACCTATGTAATCCCCAATGAGCGTGTAGCAGCTGATTTTGAAGGAGAAAAGCCCTCTACCCTACAGATGTATGAAAAATACGCTCCTCAAATTGATGAGGAAGCAAAGGGCTTTACAGATTATCATCCTTATAAGGGTGAGCTAAAGGAAGAAGAGGATAAGCTTGTCCATGTATTGCCGAAAGAAAATGATTATGATGTGGCAACGGCTACCGAAAATGAGTATAAAGGGACCTTGGAAGATACATTCTCTGACTCTGAATATACAGAACTTGAGATTCAAAATGAAGACGGGACACCCTATGAGTTCTCTCAAGAGGGGACACCAAGTTTAGCAATGTCCTTAACAGGTCCTCAACATTTTAATTATTATGTATACAAAGATGAAAATGGAAGCGAATATTTATCACCTGATTTTCGCCAAACATTCTCAACAGTGACAGAGGCATTATCACAAATGAAAAATAAAAATGATGATGTCTATATACCTGCTGTTCCTGAAAATATCACATACAGCGTAAAAGAGGAAACGGCAGGTGTTGTTGTTACATTTGATCTACCGCTTGATTTAACAGCAATGGAAGCAGTTCGTGCTACACAGTTAATTGAGGCAATGATGCTGACAGCTGCTAGCTTTGATCAACAACTGCGTTTAGACAATGTTATTCAAAAAAGCTGGGAAGGATTCGATTTAACAAATTATTTACCAAAGCCTGTAGGGCCAAATAAGCAATACATGGAAGAAGAATCAAAGAAATAAAGTGAAATGGGGCATTCTCACAATAGGAGAATGCTCTATTTTCATTTTTGGTGCTATTCAGTGGCTGTACAAAGCATTACTGAATTCAGCTATAGCGTTGAGCGATGACAAGAGGGCTCGGATGCAATTGCTTCACAATACATACAAAACTAATAGGATTTTTTTAAGCAGAACTATTTACTTTTCCCTCATAATTATTTATAGTAAAGTTGTAGTATAAAATAATATGATTCATCTTCGGGGCAGGGTGAAAATCCCGACCGGCGGTAATAGAGTTGTAAATCGTTAATGATTTTTCATTAACTCGAGAGATTTATGCTAAACTCTTCAGCCCGCGACCTGTGTAAATTTATTTGCATGGCTGACTTGGTGTAATTCCAAGGCCGACAGTTAAAGTCTGGATGGGAGAAGATGGAGGTACGATCGTCATTCATTGTTATGAAAATTTAACTATGAGCGAACGCTTTTTTAGTATGTCTTTATCAAAAGTGTTCAAAAATAGTTAATGCTGACGTTTATTAGTCATGCCTTTCTCCCTTATGCTTCAATGCATAGGGGTTTTTTATATGAACAATGATTGTGCAGATCGTCACCTTTCTTCTTGCGAGATTGAATCAGCAAAGAGGAGAGAGTTTTCTATGAAGAAAAATGTTAAACTTCAATCGTTTATTACGATTGGCATGCTGAGCAGTATTTCATTTTTATTAATGCTGTTTAATTTCCCAATTCCGCCATTCCCAGCATTTTTGGAAGTAGACTTTAGTGATATGCCTGCATTATTAGCAGCTATTACAATGGGCCCAGTGGCTGGAATTCTAGTAGAGCTATTTAAAAATGTGTTGGACTGGATTTTCTCAGGTACGCCAACTGGTGTTCCAGTAGGACATATTGCAAACTTTACAACAGGTATTTTGTTTATTTTACCAGTAAGCTTTATTTTTAATCGCTTTAAATCCATGACAGGCTTAATTGGTGGCTTAGCGACTGGAACAGTGGTAATGGCACTAGGCATGAGCTTTTTAAACTATGCTGTATTTTTACCAATGTATACGTACTTCTTAGGGATGGAGCCTGTTGTAGGTGATTCACTTTACAAAATGATCGTTGCTGGAATTTTACCATTTAATATTGTAAAAGGTATTTTATTAACGGCTATTATGGCGTTACTATTTACAACAATGCGTAAATGGATCGACCGCCAGCGCGCGATGTATATAACAAAATAAAGAAAATGGACCTCAGGCATATGGTATGCTTGAGGTTTTTTTATGTGGATGAGGTGAAGGGGTGGATAGAGTGCGTAGACTGACGGATAGAATTGTGAAAGTGTAGGATAGAACTTCAAAATTGATGGATAGACGGGCTCAAAAGCGAAGCCCTCCCTAGGCGCGTGTGCTATTTTCATGTAAAATAGGAATGAGTTTAGCATGTTTGAGGAGATTGAAGAGATGAGTGAAAAAAAGGGACAATGGTCTAGCAAATTAGGGTTTATTTTAGCATCAGCAGGTGCTGCCATCGGTCTAGGAGCGATTTGGAAGCTACCGTATGTAACAGGACAAAGTGGGGGAGGTGCATTTTTCCTAATCTTTGTGCTATTTACATTATTAATCGGCTTACCAATGTTATTATCTGAATACATTTTAGGGCGGGGTACACAGTCAGAGGCAGTAACCGCCTATAAAAAAATTGCGCCAACCAAACTAGGCTGGGCTTGGATTGGCCGTCTGGGTGTGCTTGGCTGTTTTTTACTATTAACGTTCTATAGTGTTGTAGGAGGCTGGATTTTTATTTACAGCGGACTTGGTATAAGTGGTGCTGTCATTGACCCTGCAACGGATCCAACTGAACTATTTGGCAAAGTTATTGGAACACCTTGGATTACATTAGTAGGACTAGCTTTATTTACGCTAGCAAATGTACTTGTTATTTCGTTAGGCGTACAAAATGGTATTGAGAAGGCAAATAAATGGATGATGCCATTGCTTTTCATCATGTTCGTCGTGCTTGTTGTACGTGCGGTAACATTAGAGGGAGCAATGGAAGGGATAAAATTCTTTTTATGGCCTAATTTTTCGAATATTACAGGAAGAGCGTTGCTAGATGCATTAGGTCAATCCTTCTTTGGTTTAGCTGTTGGATTTTCTTGTCTTGTGACATATAGCTCTTATTTAAAAAAGGATGTAAGTCTGCCAAATTCAGCAGGGTCTGTGGTGATACTAACAGTGCTTGTATCATTTTTAGCAGGATTAGCAATTTTCCCTGTTGTTTTTGCCTTTGATTTAGAGCCCACAGCAGGACCTGGTTTGCTATTTATGGTGTTGCCAACTGCATTTAGTCAACTGCCATTTGGTGAAGTATTTTTAGCAATGTTTTTGTTGTTATTTTTATTTGCTACATTAACATCCTCATTTAGCTTATATGAAATTATTGTAGCGGCATTTATGGAAATCACTCAGAAATCTCGTCTGCTGTTGTCGGTTTTACTAGGTATTATCGTATTTCTTGCAGCGATTCCAGCGGCGCTTTCCTCTAGTATGCTAGCAAATGTAACCTTTTTTGAGAAGAGTATTTTTGATGCTACTGATTTTTTAGTATCAAACTTAATGCTACCATTAGGAAATCTATTAATAGCCATTTTCCTTGTCCATGTTGTGGATAAAGAATTTGTGAAAAAAGAATTATTGATGGGCAGTCAGTTGGGACAAGGGTATTATTCGACATACCGTATATTAATGTTAGTGGTAGTGCCCATTGTGATTCTCGTTGTACTAATCAACATGCTTTTACAATATTAAAGAAAATAGGGTGTATTCCTTCTCCTAGGAATACACCCTATATGGGGCCACAATAGCGTTAATAATCGTTAAGCGATAGTTCACCTAGCCAATCTTCTTTAATCATCTTCCTTGCCTGCTCCTCGCTTTTTGCAATAGGGAATACTTTATCGACCTGCGAAATGGCAAACAAGTTGCGAATGAAATCATCGACGACGATAATGGCGATTTTCTTTTCTTTTACAGATACTTTTTTTGCAAAATTCACGATCATACCAAAACCAGTACTATCAATATTCGTTACCTTTTGCATATCAATAATGTACCCATGCTTTGTGTTCAAGTTAAGCGCTTGAAGATCCTTTTTTATGTCCTCAATTAGCCCATATTCTAAATCACCAGTAAACGCAATCAAAATATAATCAGTCTTTGTGCCAATGTCCATCGCAATTTTCTTCTGATTCATACTATAGCGCCTCCATTTTCTTTTTCTTGTGAAACTTTGAGCTGTCAGCGATAGGGGTCTTATGCCAACGCTACAAGTCTTCTAAAAATTTAAAACTTAAATTTATTTACTTCGTGTTGTAATTTACCAGCAATTGACGATAGCTCATCTGAATTTTGCGTAATTTCTGCAACCGTTGCATATTGCTCTTCAGATGTAGCGGCAATTTCTTCAGTTGCTGCTGCAGAATCCTCAATGATACGAGAAATATCTTGAATAGCCTGCTGCACACCTAAGGAATTATTATTTACATTGGTAAATGCAGTTTTCATTTGCTCAACGCCTTCTTCCGTTTCAACAACCTTCTCCACGATTTCCTTTAAGGCACTTCCTCCTTTATTAATAATGGTTACTTGCTCTTCTACAGCCAATAGATTACTTTCCATCGTTCTTACGGTTACAGATGTTTCGGCCTGAATATCATTAATAAGATTTGTAATTTGTCCAGCAGCTAAACTTGATTGTTCTGCGAGCTGACGTACCTCTGATGCAACAACAGCAAAGCCTTTTCCTTGATCGCCTGCTCGTGCTGCCTCAATCGCTGCATTTAGTGCCAGTAGATTTGTTTGCTCCGCTATGCCAGTGATTACAGTAATAATGCCACCAATTTCTTCAGAACGTTTGCCCAATTTTTGGATAGAATCAGTTGCATAAGACACGGTTTTTGTAACATCACTTAAATGCTTAATTGCTTCATTGATGGCTTCTTCACCTTTACGAGCGATCTGCGTTGATTCAATTGCGCTATTTAAAGTGGCTTCAGCCTGTTGTAAGCTGTTTGATACTTCCCCAAGCGTTTTTTGCATCATGGATACAATTTGTTCAGCCTGGTCAGATTGAGTCGTAGTACCAACTGCGATTTCATTCATTGTTAGTGCGATTTGGTTAGACGCCTCACTTGTTTGATGTGATGATTCGGCTAAAGAATGTGAGGAGTTGGCGACTTGATTGGCGCTACTAGCCACGATCGATATCGTCTCTGTTAACTGATTTTTCATATGACTAAAGGCACGTGCTAAATCAGCAATCTCATCTTGACCTTTAGGGTTTAATAATTTTACATCTAAATTCAGATCTGCTAGTTCCTTAGCATTGGTACTTAGAATATTAATAGGATTAATAATTTGCTTTTGTAAAAACCAACTAATTCCACCGATCATGATAATGGCAATCACTACGGACACTGCTACATTTTCAAGTGCAGATTTTGTGGCAATGCTGACATAGGGAGCAATAGGAACAGCAGTCGCCCATACGCCAATCACTTCCCCTTGACGATTTAAAATCGGATCATAGGCGGCTTGATGCATGTTCCCTAAAACAGTTGCCGAACCGATAAAACGTTTTTTTTCACCTAATACAACAGTCGCAACTTCATCAGATACTTTTGTATTTAATGCACGCTGACCATTTTCAACTACATTTGTACTAATGCGCGTATCGTTTTGAAAGATAGATACAGCATTCCCATTTGTAAGCTCGCCAACTTTATCAGCTACCTCAAAGTTTTCTACCATATTAACATCGCCTTTATAGAGCTGATCATTTTGGATAGACCAATCTCCAGGATACTTCGCATCTAAATATTCATAACTTACCTGAATATCTGATAACAGCTTTGTATCGGCACTTTCTAAAAGGTTACTTTTAGCAATAAAGAAGTTTATGCCTGCTAATAGGGTTGTAAGTAATAGAATACAGCCAAATATAAGCAGATTTATTTTTTTTCGGATAGAAAGTTTCATGAAAATACCTCCAAATTTGCGTTATAGATGAATTTTTTTTGAAATACCAACTAAAAATTTTGTCTCAGAAATATTTTCAAACCAAAGATGGTCGACCATCTTTTTAACAAAAAATAAACCACGGCCCCGATCGGAATAATCGAGTTTGTTTAAATCAAATTGTAGAATACTATCCCACTCACTTTCAGCAATCCCCTTAGCTTCATCTGTGACGGTTATTGTTATTTCCTCAAGGGATTGCATTACATGTATTTGAATCTCTTTTTTTGTGCATGTTTCTATTTTTCCCATAGCCTCGACGGCATTTATAACTAATTCATGTACAACAAAGCGTAATTCTCTTTTATAAGGTAGATTGTATATATTTGTGTAATTCTCTATAACTTGATCAATAAAGGCTATAGCGTGTGTATCAGGATTTACATTGAGCGTGAATTCCATCATCAATCACCTACCCTGTAATGTAATGGTTATTGAAACGACTGTTATATCATCAGTGTAATCATTATCAAATAAATTGTATTCTTGAGAGAATTTTTGCAGCGCATAGCTATTATCTTGTGAAGCATACGTATAGAAAAAGTCCATATCAATTGAATTTTGTCCATTCACAGTTAATAAGCCATCTGTATAAAGAATAATACGATGCCAACCTGATAAAGGTATCATCTTTTTATTTATTTGAATAGTAGGGAATAGTCCGAGGATAGGCGTATTCGCTGGGAGGAATACCGTTTCTCCATATTTTCCAAATAAAAAACCAGAAGGATGAGCCGCGTTCACATAGTGTAAAGTTCTGTTTTTTGTATCTATTAGAATGTAGATCGCGGTTATTAAAAATCGATCCATATCTTCATCTGAAAATAGTTCATAAATTTGGCGGTTAAGTTCCTGAATAGCTGCTACTGGATCAATCAATTTTGTAATGATGCCCTTTAAGAGAGATCGAATAGACATAGTAACGAGTGACGCAGCGATGCCATGCCCCATTACATCATACAGAAGAATGCCCGTTAAATGGTCATTAATTTTAAACCAGCAATACATATCGCCACCCAATGTATTAGATGTTACATAAAGTCCATCAATCTGAACATACTCGAGATTTAATGGTGGAGATAATGCATTCTTTTGAAACCTTTTTGCGACAAATAAATCCTTTTGAATCATGCTCTCTTGCTGTTTTCGAATCTTGACCTCCTGCTGGTATTTTGAGGCGACCTGAATGCGTGTCTTAAACTGGGTGAAATCAAATGGCTTTAAAATAAAATCGAAAATACCCGCTTCAAAAGCTCTATCAATTGTAACGGTTTTTTCGTAAGTTGTAGATAGCAGAATAGGGACATCAATCCAGTTTTTCAATGCGTGAATGTGCTGGCAAATTTCCTCGCAATTTTTAAGCGTCATTTTAACATCAAGTATAATTAATTCCAGCTCTTCTTTTAAAGAAGAATTGAATAAATAATTCATTGCTGCCTCGTGCGTTGAAAAGCAATGAATATTTTGAATGTTGATACGATGAAAATATTTTTGCAGACGCAATACATCATTACTCACGTTGCCAATAATTAATACTGACATGCTTACTAAATTCACCGCCTTATGTATCTTTCAATAGAAGAATTCTAGGAATCTGATGTAATAATTTCTAACTATAAGTATATACGCCATCTTTACTTAGCTCATGAATAAAATAAAAATTCTAATTTGCTATAAATTTACCAATAAATATGCCATTATACAAGACTTTTGTGATATAAAGTGAAACTTAATTGATGAAGGTTCTCTTTCATTTCACTGATTCTTCTTTTTCATCCCTCGGGAATCTTTATTTCTTTGCTAGTACTGGCTTTAGGGCATCGCAGGGGATTGAGAACATGCGTTTAAAATCATTCACTACTAGAGATGTTTTTTAATTGGTAAAAAAACACATATGTTAGGACTGTACGTAACTATTTATAATCGAACCAACCATCATTCATCTTAAAAAGACATTAATATCTTCGAAAAAAACAATGTAATGAAATATAACATATGTATTGCGTGAATATTCTTTTTAATGTAATTTAAAAGCAGTTATTAATAATTGATGTTAATTTAAATTACATTGGAGTGGTGAAGAATGAAACATTATACAAGAGAAGATATTATACGCCGAATAAAGGAAGAAAATGTGAAGTTTATTCGCCTACAATTTACAGATATATTAGGAACAATTAAAAATGTAGAGATTCCTGTTAGTCAACTAGAAAAAGCATTAGACAATAAAGTGATGTTTGATGGCTCCTCCATCGAAGGCTTTGTACGTATTGAGGAATCGGATATGTATTTAAAGCCTGACTATGATACATTTGTTATTTTTCCTTGGACAGCAGAGAAGGGTAAGGTAGCACGTTTTATTTGTGATATTACTCGACCAGATGGTACACCTTTTGAGGGTGATCCCCGTTCCAATCTAAAGCGTGTCTTAAAGGAAATGGAGGAATTAGGCTTTACATCATTTAATTTAGGGCCAGAGCCAGAATTTTTCCTTTTTAAGTTGGATGATAAAGGGCATCCAACGCTTGAATTAAATGATAGCGGTGGTTATTTTGATTTAGCGCCAACTGATCTTGGAGAGAATTGTCGTCGTGATATCGTTCTGGAATTAGAAGAAATGGGCTTTGAAATTGAAGCTTCTCATCATGAGGTAGCGCCCGGTCAGCATGAGATTGACTTTAAGTATGCAAGTGCCATTGAAGCATGTGACAATATTCAAACGTTTAAGCTTGTTGTGAAAACAATCGCTGCACGACATGGGCTACATGCGACATTTATGCCAAAGCCACTGTTTGGTGTTAATGGCTCAGGCATGCATTTTAACCTTTCTTTATTTGAAGGTGATAAAAATGCCTTCTATGATGAGCATGCAGAGCTACAATTAAGCCAAACAGCACGTAGCTTTATAGCAGGGATTATGAAGCATGTGCATGGCTTTACAGCGGTCACGAATCCGCTTGTGAATTCCTATAAACGCTTAGTGCCTGGCTACGAGGCGCCTTGCTATGTAGCATGGTCTGCACAAAACCGCTCCCCACTAATTCGTATTCCTGCAGCACGTGGATTATCAACGCGAGTTGAATTACGTTCAGTGGACCCAGCCGCAAACCCCTATTTGGCAATGGCAGTTATTCTAGCATCTGGTCTCGATGGCATACGGAAGGATTTAACACCACCTGATGCGGTTAATCGTAATATTTATAAAATGTCTCAAGATGAACGGGAGCTAAATGGCATTGAGAGCTTGCCCTCTTCACTAGAACATGCACTTATTGAATTGGAGATGGATACTGTAGTGTGTGAGGCATTAGGTAACCATATTTTAGGAAAATTTACAGCCGCTAAAGAAATAGAATGGAATAAATATCGCACACGCGTTCATACTTGGGAGCGCGAGGAATATTTAACGATGTATTAAAGCCATTTTTTTGAAATGATAACATCCACTTCATTATATTGGAAAGTGAAGTGGATTTTTAGTATGTGACAATGACTTCCTTCTGTTCTATGATTAGAGAAAAGGAGCGTGGACAATGACACAAACAACCCAAGTTGTGACGATACAAAATAATGATATTGTGCAATTTGAACATGATATTAATCGTGCGTTAGTCGATTTAAGTGACTTTTTTATTATTGATATTAAATATAATACTCTTTATATAGGGGAGCAAACCATTATTCATTCAGCTCTAATTATTTATAGTTATCATGAGTGAGCTTTACCCTACCTTAGCTGAAATCCGTATACTCCACAAATGCAACGTACCTTCCAACTCACTACAATTAACAACATCATTCTCAAAATTTACTGTCCAAGGATAGCATAAAAAGACAGGATAAGTAGCATGAACTAACTTAAGATGGTATCAAGGAGTGAGAGCAATGAGTTGGATTGAGTCGATTCAAAAGGCTATTAATTTTATAGAGGAGCATTTATTAGAGAACATCACCATTGCACAGATTGCACAGGAGGTGAATGCTTCTGTCTTTCATTTTCAACGAACATTTGCGATTTTAACGGATATGTCGATTGCAGACTATATACGACGGAGAAGATTAACACTAGCTGCAGAAGAATTAATTAATACAGAGCATAAAATAATCGACATCGCCTACAAATATGGCTATGAAACTCCTGAGGCTTTTACAAAAGCATTTCGTAAGCAGCATTATGTAACGCCTAGTGAAGCAAGAAAAAGGCAAGGAGCATTACAATCATACAATCGCCTGATTATTCAGGTAAGCTTGAAGGGAGCAGAGCCAATGAAATATAAAATCGTAGAAAAAGAAAAGTTTCAAATTGTCGGTATAAAAAGAACGTATAATTGTCAGGATGGAGAAAACACACGAGAAATTCCGCTATTTTGGCAAGAGGTGAATCAAAATGGCTTCGACTATCAGCTTTTCCAATTAAATAATGGTAATATCCATGGCGTGCTAGGGGTCTGTGTACCAAATACAAGCCAAGGACAAAAAGGCTTTATTGATTACTGGATTGCTACAGATCATGTAGGTGATGCGGAAGAGGGGCTTCTTACAATGGAAGTACCTGCATCTAAATGGGTGATCTTTGAGGTACATGGTCCTATGCCAGATGCGATGCAAAATACGTGGAAGCAAATTTATTCAGAGTGGTTCCCATCCAATCCATACGAGCCAGCAGGGACGGCTGAGCTTGAGGTCTATCCAAATGAAGATGCCTATGGCCCTGATGCCTACTCTGAAATTTGGATTCCAATTAAATAAGAATAAAATGGATTTGGTCAACAATTCGTTTGCCAAATCCATTTTTATTGTTTTATCTAGTAGGAGAAATGGGGCTTTATTGGAAGAGCCGAATAAGCGAGCAGGGCAGCTTTTAAATAATTTAAAAACATTGGATGTCCAATTAACGGCTGAAGAAATCCAAATGATGAGTACAATTTTTAGTGAATAAATAATGTTATATAAAGATCAGGCTACATTTTAGAATATAGTTTGATTTTTATTTTTTCCCAAAAAGTTATTGAAGATAGTATTTTGCTGCATCAATAGCTGTGAAATTAAAGATATTGATAAATAATATTTTTAAGCTATCTGTATCCATTTTTGTGATACGTTCTTTCATATCTGAAGGCACTTTTCCAAATTTTTGTGTTAATAAAAGAATGGTTGTTTCGGCTAGTCTTTTTGCTTTGCCTTCTTGACACCACATGTCCGCTAATGACATAGCAATCTCCCTTTTGTTAATACTACTTGCTGCGATTTATTGAAGCAGTTCTTTTTTAAAAAGGAAGGAATGCAATGCCAATATCAACCGTGCAGGATGGTATTTCTAATAGGGGATGTATGGTGTGAGAGCTAGTTGTATAACTTTTTGACAGGTATATAATGTAAAATAATTTAAACAGGGCTCTTCATTCAATATATCTTTTAATGAAGAGCCCCTTGCTATTTTATACGGAAATAAAGAAATGAATGCTAACGCGTGAACATAGATTTGACAAACGTTAAGGATTGTTTAATTTCTTGGTCTAATTGTGCTTCGGAGGCATTTTTACTTAAGTCTCGCCAAACTTTAATATCTTTTCCAACCTGTCCACCCATCTTGACAAATGGCTCCATAACGATAAATCCATCGTAGTGAATATCTTTTAAAGCATCACCTATCTCTTGCCAATTTAAGTTTCCTTGTCCTGGAACCTTTCGATTTCCCTCCCCTATATGTAGATGCCCCAAATGCTCCCCTGCTTTTCGAATGGCATCTGGAATAGAGTCTTCTTCAATATTCATATGGAATGTATCTAACATAATTTGCACATTTTCCTTGTCAACTTCGCGAACAAAGACAAGTGCTTCTTCCACATCGTTAATCAAAAATTGCTCAAAACGATTCAATGTTTCTATTAATAAAGTAATACCCTTTTGTTTTGCATAATCAGCAAGTTCTTTCACACTAGCAATAGAATATTTACGTACTTCTTCTTTATCAAAAGGCTGGGAGTAGTCTACAGGCCAGTAAGAATAAACTGTACCACCTATACGATCTATTCCGGCTATTTCTAATTTATTCAATATATTTTTCATAAATTGAAGCCCTTTTTCTCGTGTTTCCTTGTTAGGTGAGCTTATATCATATTCTTGGGGAATACCAATCCCAGCTGTTAATGAAATTTGCTGCTCCTTTGCTAAATAGTTAAGATGTTTTAACTGTTCGTTAGAGAGGTTCACTAATCCAAGAGCAGCTACTTCCAAAACATCAAATCCCAGTTTTTTTACCTTTTGAATATACTTTTCAAAAGATGTAGCCCATTCATTTTCCCAATAAGCATAGTAAACACCGTATTTCATTCCTTACTTCCTCCTCTAAAATCATTATGTCACTACATAATAACATTGATATATTTCAACTTAATGATATAATAAACTATAAGTAAGCGTTTACTAGTTAGTCAAGTCTGAATATTGCAAAATATAAACTAATAATGAGCAGTACTAGTTTTCCTATTTTATTGAGCCCATCCTCATTATTGGTTGTATGTAGAGGTGAGCGATCCATACATATCTTTCTTATAAAAGCTAGTTTATTGTAAGGGAATAAAAATTTTGCAAAATGTTAATGGAATTAGTAAATCATGAGCCATTTTTTATAGGCAATAAAAATTTGTCATTTACATTTGAATTCTATGAGTAAAGTCTAATTTATACAATAATTAATAAGTGTTGTAAAATATGTACTGCTAATATTATCAAATTTATGAAGAAGCACATACATAAATATTCCAGAATACTTTGCTTTTAACTAGAATCTTTATATAAAATAATCTTATGGAAAGCTCCTTTTATAGATGGAACTTTACTGACTAAAAAACGGACTTATTCATGATTAAACAACTGCATTTTGGAGGTATAAATATGGCTCATCAATTAGATAAATCAGTACCTATTCCCTTATATTACCAATTAAAGGAATTGATTCTAAACGATATTAAAGATGGAACATTGCAAGTAGGTGATGCAATACCAGTCGAAAAAGAATTAAGCGCTATTTATGGCATTAGTCGCACGACTGTACGTCAAGCAGTAGCTGAGCTTGTTCAGGAAGGTTGGTTATATAGGGTAAAAAGTAAAGGAACATTTGTAAAAGCGCCAAAAATTGAACAAAGCTTTATTCAAGCACTTGGTTCATTTAATGACCAGATAAGAGATCTTGGTATGACACCAAGTACAGAAGTATTGGAATTAGAAGTAATAGATGTTCCTGGGTTTGTCTCGGATAAATTAAATATTCCATTAGGCTCAAAGGTTATTTATTTACATCGACGAAGGTTTGCAGATAATGAGCCTATTGTGATGGTTAAAACATATCTTCCTTATAATAAATGTAAATTTGTAATTGAAAGAGATTTTGTTAAGGAATCATTGTACCCTGTTTTAGGCGAATCTAAGGAAACACAGATACGTAAAATTAGACGCTATATTGAGGCGGTTGAATCGGAAAAATACGATTTTGACTATTTGAATATGGAAAAAGGTAAGGCTGTTCAGCGATTTATTTCGATTGGGTTTAATTATCGAGATGAACCAATTGAATATTCTATTGCCCGTTATAGGGGGGATAAGAACAGTTTTGAAATTATTATTACAGCTACTTAAATAGGAGTGAGCAGAAAAGTGGAAAGATATATTTTAGCACATGATCTTGGTACTTCAGGAAATAAGGCAACATTATTTCATGAATCAGGAAGATTAGTAGATAGTTATATTTCTTCGTATCCCACGCACTATTTTAATGAAAATTGGGTAGAACAAAACCCAGATGATTGGTGGAATGCGGTTTGTTCATCTACTTTGAATATCCTTAAAAACTCGAAAATTGACCCACAACAAATTGAGGTAGTGAGCTTTAGTGGTCAAATGATGGGGTGCTTAGTAGTAGATCAAGATGGGGAGCCATTGCGACCATCCATTATTTGGGCTGACCAACGCGCAGTTAAGCAGTCAAGTGAATTAGAGCAAGGTATTTCTCAAACAGAGTTTTATCACATTGTGGGGCATCGTAACACACCTTCTTATGGTATACAAAAATTAATGTGGATACGTGATAATGAGCCTGAAATTTATAATAAAGCCTATAAGACACTAAATGCTAAAGATTATATTGTCTTTAAATTAACAGGTGCTTTTGTTACCGATTATTCAGATGGAAATAGTATGGGCTGTTTTGATTTACATACATTTACATGGTCTAATCGTATTATTGAGGCGAGTGGGATTGATAGCTCGAAACTGCCTGACTTACAGCCATCTACTTATCAAGCAGGTGTCATTTTACCAGATGCAGCAAAAGCGACTGGTCTTGCAGAAGGAACAAAAGTTGTGATTGGTGCTGGAGATGGTGTGACAGCAAATATTGGTGCGGGATCGGTGCGGGAAGGAAAGACATACTGCTCTCTTGGGACATCTGCATGGGTGACTACGACTTCTAAAAAGCCTATTTTTGATCCAGAAATGCGTATTGTAACATGGGCACATGCTATTCCCGGATACTATGCCCCTAATGGTACAATGCAATATGCAGGTGGCTCATTCAACTGGATGAAGGAAACGCTATGTCAGGCGGAACTACAAGCTGCTGAGCAAACAGGTAGTTCTCCATACGATCTAATCAATGACAAGATTGAGAAGGCGGCTGCTGGTTCAGGAGGTGTGCTATTTTTACCTTACTTTTTGGGAGAGCGAGCTCCGCGCTGGGACGCTGTTTCGAAAGGGAGCTATGTAGGGATTAAATCAGATACTACTCATGAAGAGATGCTAAGAAGTGTTATAGAAGGTGTTACCTATAATCTAGGAATTATTTATGACATTTTAAAGGAACATATCGACATAGATGAATTGATTTTAATTGGCGGCGGCGCAAAAAGTAAGGTTTGGCGTCAAATTATTGCGGATGTTTTTCAGTTACCTGTCCATATCCCTAATTATTTGGATGAAGCTGGATCTATGGGAGCGGCAATTATAGGAGGTGTTGGTGCAGGTATGTACGATAGCTTTGATGTTATTGAAAATTTCTTGCATATTCAAGATTCCCAACAGCCTAACCCACAGTTGAATAAAACGTATCAATTGGCTAAAAGACAATTTGATGACTTCTATTTTGCGCTACAGAAGGTATATGAAAAACATAAATCTGTCTATTAGTTCACGCTAATGAATCATTCACTCATCATAAGCAGAAATTGTAAGAGAAGATAGGGTATGTGCAATGTAGATAAATGGTTAAAGCCTATCTTTTAAAAAATGAAATAGATGGGAATTATCCGTCTATAATTGCCTGAAAATAATAAATATTTAGTATAGCTGAAGGCGTGATAACAATGAAAAAATATTTACTCGGAATTGATATTGGAACTTCTTCCTGTAAAATTACTTTATTTCACTTTAATGGGCAGATTGTAGCACAAGAGAGTGAAACCTATCCCCTTTACTATCCTCACGATGGGTGGGTAGAACAAGATCCAGATGAATGGTGGAATAAAATCGCATTTTGTATTCGCAAAATTTTAACTACTGAAACGATTAAAGGGGATGAAATTGCTGGTATAGGGATTGCAGGACAAGGATGGGCAGCTATACCAGTGGATAAAGAGGGAAATTGTTTACGTAAAACCCCCATTTGGCTTGATACAAGAGCAAGAAATGTGTGGAAAGATGTTGAAGGAAACGTCTCAAAGGAAGAAATTTTTAGTATTTCCAAAAATACATGGTCTCCATCTTATACAACACCAAAGTTAATATGGTTCAAGAAGCATGAGCCTAAGCTTTTTGAAGAAACCTATCAATTTCTGCAAAGCAATAGCTATATTGCATTGAAATTGACGGGTGTATTTTCATCCGATAGATGCCAAAATTATGGCTTGCATATTTATGATCCTGTGAATTATGAATATAATATGCAATTAGCCAGTAAATTGGGCATCCCTTTAGAGAAATTACCACCAATCTATGCTTCCCATGAAGTTATTGGTTATGTACATGATAAGGCTTACGAACAAACAGGCTTAGCTATTGGCACGCCTGTTGTGGCAGGTGGATTAGATGCAGCGTGTGGCACTTTAGGGGCAGGCGTTCTGCAAGCATTTGAAACACAGCTTCAAGGAGGACAGGCAGGTGGGGTAAGCATTTGCTTAGATGAGGTAAAGGCACATCCTGATTTAATTTTCTCTCCTCATGTTATTCCCGATAGATGGCTTTTACAGGGAGGAACAGTTGGTGGAGGCGGTGCTTTACGATGGTTTAAACAGGAGTTTGGTACACAACAATCATTCCAAGAGTTTACCATGAAGGCAGCGACGATTAAGCCAGGGTCTGACGGTGTGTTATTTTTACCTTATTTATCTGGAGAAAGAAGTCCTTTGTGGAATCCACAGGCGAAAGGTGTATTCTATGGTTTAAGCTTTGATAAATCGAGAGACCATATGATTCGAGCTGTTTTAGAGGGAGTAGCATTATCAGTGAATCATAATTTACTTGTGGCCCAAGAAGCAGGCGTAGAGATAGAAAAACTGTCCCTTTATGCAATGGGAGGTGCAGCAAATAGTGAATTGTGGATACAAATTTATGCAGATGTGACCAATTGTAAAATAAACGTCCCCGGTTCAGATACAGCAACAACTTGGGGGGCAGCTCTGTTGGCAGGTGTTGGCGTGGGAGTTTATTCATCATTTGAAGAGGCTGTTAGTCAAACAATTCAACTGCAAAGGGAGCATATTCCAAATAGCGAGAATGTGACCGTTTATCAGCAAGCGATGACTGAATATTTAAGATTATCAAAGCTACTGTCTGAAGAGATGTATCATGACTATATAAATTCCTAAAATTAGTAAATAGAACGCAAAATTGTATTTTAGAAAAAGGCTTATGAAGAGTTTTATGGAGGTGTCAAAATGATTCTTGCTGTTACGCTAAATATTGCACTTGATCATTATTATTATGTCCCTCATTTCAGAATTGGGAATGTACATCGTGTAGCGAAGCAAGTAGTAACTGCTGGTGGAAAAGGACTAAATGTAGCGAGAGTCATTCACCAATTGCAGGCAGATGTAAAAGCAACGGGTATTATTGGTGGCTTTAATGGTCAAAGGATATTGCAATTAGTGAAAGAAGATGGAATAGCCCATCATTTTATGGAAGCGCCAATTGAAACACGAAAATGTATGAACATTGTTGATGAATCAGGTATATCGACAGAGTTGTTAGAGTCGGGTGAGCAATTAGAAGAAGTGCATTTAGAATCTTTTATCAAGGAATTTTCAGCTATGCTAGCTGAAGCTAAAGTTGTTACTTTTTCTGGTAGCGCAATGGTGGGGATGCCAAAAACGGTATATAACCAACTTATTGCCTTGTGTAAAACAAAGTGTATTCCAGTGTTGTTAGATACAAGTGGAGAATTATTGAAGTGTGGTATCGAGGGAGAGCCAACGTTAATTAAACCAAATCAGCAAGAGCTAAGGCAGCTAGTAGGAGGAGAAATCGCTTCTATAGAAGATATTATTAGAGCTAGTGATAAGTTAGTAAACAATTATGTGAAATATGTAGTAGTTTCTTTGGGCGAAAATGGAGCTTTATTGGTTATGAAGGATCGGGTTATTCGTGCTGTTCCACCAAAAATGGAGGTGGTGAATGTTGTTGGCTCGGGAGATTCTATGGTAGCTGCATTAGCGGTTTCTATTGCACAAGGCAAGACACCTGAGGAAATGTTGCGTTATAGTGTAGCGGTTTCAGCTGTAAACACTTTATCTGAAAAAACAGGCGATATTGATTTGAATAAGGTAGAAGAGATTTTCTCAAAAGTGGAAGTATATGTGGAAAAGTAGGAGGTAGAGCGATGCAAATATTGACAGAGTTATTTTCATTAGAGGGCAAAACCGTTTTAATTACAGGGGGAGCTCGGGGCATTGGTAAAACAGTTGGAGAAGGCTTAGCAAAAGCAGGAGCCAATGTGGTGATTTTTGATATTAATGGGGAGCAGGCGGAAGCGACAGCAAAAGAAATTGCCAAGAATACAGGAAGAAAGACATTTTCTCAGAAAGTAGATGTAACAAATTATCAGGAGATTCAACAGGCATTAGAGCGTTCAATTCATGAAATGGGGAGTATTGAGCTGCTTTTTAATAATGCAGGAATTGTTATTCAAAAGCCAGTTATTGAAGCAACACCAGAAGAATGGAAGCGTGTGATTGATGTCAATCTAAATGGGGTTTATTATGTCGCTCAGCTATTTGGAAAGTATTTAGTAGAAAATAAAATCAAGGGTGCGATTGTTAATACAGCATCCATGTCAGGTATTATTGTGAATTATCCACAATTACAGGCATCATATAATACATCAAAGGCCGGTGTTACACATTTAACAAAATCCTTAGCCTATGAATGGGCTCAGTATGGTATTCGAGTAAACTGTATTAGTCCAGGCTATATGTTTACAGAGCTTACTTCTTTTGTTCGAGAGGATTGGCGAGAACAATGGGCTACATTGACGCCGATGCAACGTCTAGGTGATCCAGCTGAATTAATGGGGGCAGTTATCTACTTATTATCAGATGCAGCATCTTTTACGACAGGAAGCGAGCTTGTAATAGATGGAGGATTTACTATTATTTAAGGGTAGAAATAAAATATTTACTGAATACTCGAAAAATATGGTTGTAAACGCTTCCTTTAGATAGTATAGTATATTTATTAAGTTGTAATGTCATGACATTAGGATATAGTGATATTATGATGATTAAATAATAAGGGGGAAAAACAATGAAGGTAAAAAAGTTGATGTTATTTGTAGCTCTATTTGCAGTGATGCTTATCACAGCCGCATGTAGTGGAGGGGATTCAAATTCTTCAGGGGATGGTAAAGGGGATGACACATTTAAAGTAGGTTTTGCTATTAAAACGCAAGACTCACCCTATTTTGTATCGCTAGTGGAAGCTGTGAAAGAGTATGCAGAAGCTGAGGGCTGGAAAGTAACTGTTCTTGATGCAAATGGTGATTCAACAAAAGAAGCTGAAAACATGGAAACATTTATTTCACAAGGTATGGATTTAATTTTCCTTGATGCAACAGAGCCAGACGCAGTAGTACCAAGCATTAATAAAGCAGCTGAAGCGGGTATTCCCGTTATTAACTTAGATAGTGGTGTCGCGGAAGAAGCAAATGATGTGACAACGGTTTATTCTGACAATAAACAAAATGGTCGATTAGTAGGTTTAGCGTATGCTGAAAAAATGGGTGATGAAGAAATCATCTCTATTGTTTTAAGTGGTGCAAAAGGGAATGTAGCAGGTACTGAACGTCGAACAGGTTTATTTGCTGGTATTTTAGAAGGTAAGCTAGGTGTGACAGAGGAAGAGGCATGGAAGCTAGCAGACGAAATGGATGCACAACTTGCTTCAAGTGGTAAAGCGACAAATACAGAAGCAAAGTTTTCTGTAGTTGGACAAGGTTGGGGCGCTTGGACACGTGAGGAAGGTTTAACTGCTGCGGAGGACCTTATTACAGCAAATCCAAATATCACAACGGTATTAGGTGAAAATGATCAGATGTTATTTGGTGCAATGACAGCTCTTGAAAATGCTAATAGCTCAAATGTAGACATTGTAGCAGCAGCAGACGGAGCGATTGAGGCCTACGATTTAATTAAAGAAGGTAAATATTTCGCAACAGGTGAAAACAGCCCATTCAAGGTAGCAAAATTGGGTGTAGAAATCGCGAAAGAAATTTTAGTGGATGGCAAAGATCCAGAAAGCTATGAAGAAATTACATTAACGCAACCAGCAGCTGTTAAACAAGACAACGTAGATGAATATTACGAGTTTGGATTCTAAAAGTTCTAAATAGTAAAGAATCCCCCCTTTCGAAAGGTGAGAGTGGGGATTCTCTATACATATAATTCATTTAGCTTATTAGTAAGATGAAGAACAAGGAAGGAGTGTAGGCAAATTGGATTCTAAATACATCGTCGAAATGAATCATATATCAAAACACTTTGGTGGTGTTCAGGCACTGAATGATGTGCAATTAAAAGTGCAAAAAGGAGAAATACATGCTCTGATTGGTGAAAATGGAGCAGGAAAATCCACGCTAATGAAAATATTGGCTGGTGCTTATGCAAAAGATACAGGTACGATCGTTATTGATGGTCAGGAAGCAAAAACAGCAACACCGAAAGCGATGATTGATATGGGCGTTTCGGTTATTTACCAAGAATTTATGCTTGCTCCTGATTTGACAGTTGCAGAGAATATCTATATCGATAAATTAAGCAATAGTGGTATTTTTATAAATTGGAAGAAAATGAGGAAAGATGCACAACGAGAGCTAGAGAAAATTGGATTTGGCCATATTGATCCAAATAAAAAGGTAGGAGAATTAAGTGTAGCCTATCAACAAATTATCGAAATTTGTAAATGTCTCGCGAAAAATTCTAAGGTTCTTGTATTTGATGAACCAACAGCAGTACTTACGCATTCTGAAACTCAAAAATTATTAGAATTAATCAAAAAATTACAAGCACAAGGTGTGACGATTGTCTATATTTCACATCGCCTCGAAGAATTATTTGCGATTAGCGATAAAATTACTGTGTTAAAAGATGGAAAGTATGTGGATACAGTAGCAACAAAATCGATTACAAAAGAGCAGCTTGTGACAATGATGGTTGGACGAGAAATTCAAACATTATTCCCTGAAAGACATGCTGCTATTGGTCAAGAGGTTTTACGTGTTGAAAATCTATCTACAGAGGAACTTATTCGCGATGTAAGTTTTTCCGTTCAAGCTGGTGAAGTAGTTGGATTTAGTGGCTTAGTTGGCTCAGGTAGAACAGAGACAATGAGAGTTATTTTTGGTGCTTCTCCAAAAAAGAATGGAAAAATTATTTATTTTGGAAATGAAATTAATGTAAAAAGCCCTAAACAAGCTATTAAATTAGGAATTGGCCTATTACCTGAAGATCGAAAAAAACAGGGATTGTTGTTAAAACAATCTATTCGTATAAATACAACAATGGTATCCAACCAATCGAATGGATGGATTGCACATGCAAAAGAAAAGCAGGAAGTTGCAACATTATTAGCACGTATTAATACAAAGTATGGTTCAACAGAAGATCTCGCTGATAGTTTAAGTGGCGGTAATCAACAAAAAATAGCACTTGCTAAATGGTTAGCAATTGATACGAAATTAATCATTCTCGATGAGCCAACTCGTGGAGTAGATGTAGGTGCTAAAACAGAAATTTATAAGCTCATTAATGATTTGGCGGAAAAAGGTGTTGCTATTATTGTTATTTCCTCGGAAATGCCTGAAATTATAGGGCTTTGCGACCGCGCAATCGTCATGCGTGAGGGACAAATTACAGGGAATTTAGAGAAAGAATTTTTAACAGAAAACAATTTAATCAAATTAGCGATGGGGGTTTAAATGATGACATCTACAGCTAAGAAATTTAACTGGAAAGAGTTTTTAATTAATAATAATACGTTTATTATTTTATTGCTGCTCATCATTATTAGTGCAATGCTTTCTGATACATTTTTAACAACCATGAATATTCGTAATATTTTATTACAGCAAGCAGGTCCAATACTTGTAGCAATTGGTTTGCTGTATGTAATTTTAGCCGGTGGTATTGATTTATCAGTAGGTTCTATTATGGCATTAGGGGCGACAATATCAGCACTTTTGATTACTGATATAGGTTTACATTTTTCTGTATCCATTGCAGTAGCAGTTATTGTGGGTCTATTATTTGGTGTTTTTTCTGGTGCGCTTGTAGCTTATACCGGTATTCAAGGGTTTGTCGCGACATTAGCAACGATGACAATTGCTAGAGGGGTAGCCTTTGTTTTAACAGAAGGTAGACCTATAAAGGTTGAAACTGGAACAATTGATGTCTTGACAAGTAAAGATTTCCTATATCCACTTATTTGGATAGCAATGTTATTAATTGTGATGTTTACATTTATTCAACGTTATACAGGTTTTGGACGTAAGGTTGTCGCGATTGGAAGTAATGAAACAGCTGTTCAATTAGCAGGTGTTCGCACAAAGGTTTATGTGATGTCTACCTATGCAATTTCTGGTGCACTTGCTGCATTAGCAGGTGTGTTTGTGGCTTCACGTACATCTACTGGTAGTGCCACGATTGGCATGGGGCAAGAGCTAGATGCCATTGCAGCAGTTGTTATTGGTGGAGCAAGCTTAATGGGCGGAAAGGGCTTTGTGCTCAATACCGTAGCAGGCGCTTTGATTCTTGGTCTTATTGGTAACATTATGAATTTAATGGCTGTACCGTCATATCCTCAGGATATTATTAAAGGAATTATTATTATTGCTGCTGTACTTCTTCAAATTATGACGAGTAAAAAAGAAAGAACGATCTAATGTAAGAGAAGGAGTGTAGATATGATGAAAACATTAGCTGTGAATGCTGACAATGAGTTGTTTTTGAAAGAAGTTCCTATTCCTACTATTACTACAAAACAAGCCCTTGTCAAAGTGTTGGCATGTGGTATTTGTGGTACAGATGCCACGATTATTAAGGGTGGATTTAAAGGCTTTGATACTTCTGCCTACCCTATTATGCTTGGGCATGAGGCGGTAGGACGTGTGGAAAAAATAGGAGAGGAGGTAGTGTCCTATAAAGAAGGCGATATTGTGTTATTGCCTTTTACACCTACTGTTCAAACAGATGGTACAACATTTACTTCAGGATGGGGAGCTTTTAGTGAATTTGGCATTATTGATGACCAACAAGCTTATGAAGAACATGAACCACCGGAGGTTTCCTATGCACAGCAAGTATTACCTTCCAGTTACTTAATAGAAGAGGCTCCAATATTAGTGACATTACGAGAGGTTTATAGTACGATTCAATATTTTCAAATTAACAAGGGAGCCACTGTATTAATTTATGGCAGTGGTCCTGTTGCATTGGCATTTATCAAACTTTTACAGTTAAGTGGTGTTGAATCGCTTGCAGTGGTTGTTCGAAATAAAGCGAAAGAAGATCTCATGCATACATTTGGTGTACCAGTCATTATTAACACTGAGAATGGGACAGTCAAGGAACAAGTGAAGGCATTGTATCCGAATGGTGTTGATTATGTACTGGATGCTGTTGGCGATCAACGAATTTTGAATGAGGGGATTACCTTATTAAAGGATCGTGGTGAATTACTGTGTTATGGCGTACCAAAGGGAAACCAACTGCACTTAGATTATCATGAAGCACCTTATAATTGGAAAATAAACTTCCAGCAAATGCCTTATAAGCAAGAAGAGGGTGATTGTCATGAAGAAATTCTACAGTGGGTTGAAGAAGGCAAGTTAGTACTGCATGATTTTTTATCGGATGTCTATTCATTTGAACATATTCTGCAAGCATTTGAAGATTATTTAACTGGTAAAACAGAACGTAAAGTTGTGGTTATCTATGAGTAAAGGGGTTTATTGATATGAAGATGAAACAAGCTCTTATGACAAAGCCTGCTACAATCGTATTTCAAGAGGTAGAGATTCCAGCAGTAGGCGCAAATCAAGTTAAATTAGCCATCAAAAAAATTGGCGTTTGTGGCTCAGATATTCATGTTTATCATGGTGAGCATCCATATACACAATTCCCGGTTGTACAAGGACATGAAATAGCCGCTGAAGTGATAGAGATTGGTGCGAATGTTTCGTCCGTACAGGTGGGTACAAATGTGACAGTACAACCTCAAGTTGTTTGTGGGAGCTGCTTCCCCTGTCAAAATGGCATGTACCATGTTTGTGAGGATTTAAAGGTAATGGGCTTCCAAACGACAGGACTTGCTTCTGAGTATTTTGTCATTGATGAAGATAAACTTACGGTACTTCCTGATGGCCTATCATTTGACGAAGGTGCGATGATCGAGCCATTAGCTGTAGCTGTCCATGCTGTAAAAAGAGTTTCAGCTATTCACAATAAAAATGTCTTAGTGATTGGTGGTGGACCAATTGGCAATCTTGTTGCCCAAACAGCTAAAGCCTATGGAGCTAGTAAGGTTGTTGTATCTGAGCTAAGTGAAACAAGATTAGCGATGGCTAAAGAAGTAGGGCTAGAGGTTATTGATGGTAAAAATGAAGATTTACAAGAAGGTATTAGCAAACATTTTGGTATGCAAAAGGCTGATATTATCTTTGAATGCGTAGGCTCCTCCTTCACTGTAGCCAATGCTATTAATATTGCGCGTAAAGGCAGTATAGTAGTGATTGTAGGCGTTGTTTCCAATTTAACTGAAATCAATATGGGCTTTGTGCAAGACCATGAATTACAAATTTTAGGAACAGCAATGTATCAATCACAAGATTTTGACGCTGCTGTTGATTTATTGACAGAGCAGAAGGTTGAAGTGAAAACATTAATCACCAATCATGTTAAATTTGAAAATTATTTAGAGGCATATCATATTATTGAGGAAAATAAGGATAAGGTCATGAAGGTCATTATTGATGTGAATTAATATGGGTTGTCGCTTCGTATAAAAGGAGAGAAACAGATGTCAAAGATATTAATTACGCCAAAGTCATTTCAAAAATATAAAGAAAAGCCAATTGAGATGCTAACAGCTATGGGCTACGAAGTAATTGAAAATACTACAGGGAAAACATTGACAGAAGAACAACTGTTAAGCTTTGCAGAGCAGGAGATTGTAGGCATAATTGTGGGTGTAGATCCTTTAACGAAAGAAGTGCTACAGCAATTCCCTCATTTAAAAGCGATCTCTAAATATGGTGTTGGTATGGATAATATTGATTTACATGTAGCCACCTCTCTCGGTATTAAAGTTGACAATGCGAGAGATACAAATAATATTTCCGTATGTGAATTAGCGATTGCTTTAATGTTTGAATGTGCAAGAAAATTATCCCCTACAATTCAAGGCGTTAAACAGTTCGGATGGGACCGCTTTATAGGAATAGAGCTAACAGGAAAACATTTACTAATTGTTGGTGGCGGCAAGATAGGGAAAGAAGTAGCCAAACGAGCAAAAGGCCTAGCAATGGAAGTGACGATTTATGACCCCTATATGCAGGATGAAGCATTTCTTCAGACCTATCAAATAAATTATACAACTAATTTTGAAGAAGCAATTCAGCAGGCAGATATTGTCTCATTGCATTTACCAGCTACAGCAGAGACAAGACATCTTATGAATGCAGACATTTTTGAAAAAATGAAGCCATCTGCTATGTTAATCAATACAGCTCGAGGAGAATTGGTGAATGAGCAGGCCCTACTTACTGCACTTGAACAGGGTCAAATTGCTGTTGCAGCTCAAGATGTATATTCAGCGGAGCCACCAGAAGTAGGCGATGCGTTGGTACAACTTAATAATTTTATTTTAACACCACATATTGGTGCTTATACAGAAGAAGCAGTGGAGCGTATGGCTATCGTTTCAACTCAAAATATAATAAACCTGTTAAATGAACAGGAGTGATGATGAATTTGGAAGCTACTGTGACAACTATACTTGGTGAAGTACAACAACATAAGCTAGGTATTATTCATCCACATGAGCATCTTTTTTTAAAAAACGGAGTTCCAGCGCAAGTAGATGCTTCTCTTGTTCTTGACGATTATGAGAAAACAAGAAAAGAAGTAGCATTAGCAATGACACATGGTGTGCAAACAATTGTTGATGCACAGCCAATTGGGGCAGGAAGAGATGCTTTATTGCTAAGGAGATTATCTGAGGAGAGTGGTATTCATATCGTTGCCTGTACAGGTTTCCATAAGCTTGTTTTTTACGCGCAAAATCATTGGATTCACACAGCATCTTCAGAAGCATTAACAGAGCTATTTGTGACAGAAATAACAAAGCATCTTTATCGAGATGGTGAGGATGATTGGCCATCTACAGCTATTACTGGAAAAGCAGGGTTAATTAAAACAGCAGCAGATATGCAAGGTGTAGGGGGGCGGTATTTTTCATTATTTACAGCCGCAGCCGCAGCCGCAAAATTAACAAATACGGCGATTATGTCCCATACCGAAATGGGCTATCATGCCTTGGAGCAGATTGCATTTTATGAAAAACATGAAGTACCACCTGAACAACTAATTATCTGTCACTTAGATCGTAAAGTGGAGAATCTGGACTATATGCTCCATGTGGCAGAAAGTGGTGTCTATCTGGAACTAGATACAATTGGTCGTTTTCGTTATCACTCAGATGAAGATGAGGTAAAGATGATTCTGAAATTGTTGGATAAGGGGCATGAAGATCGTATTTTACTTAGTCTCGATACAACGAATAAACGAATGCGTCATTACAATGGTGGCGATTTAGGTTTAGATTATTTGCAAGTAACATTTTTACCAATGCTTAGAAAAGCAGGTGTTGGTGAGAACATTATTCGAAAAATTACGATAGCAAATGCTGCCCGTGCATTAGCGAAATAACAAGAAAGGATGACTGTACATGTGTAGCATACCGCAAGCAGCAACTGTACCAACAATGTATTTTATAGGAGTAACGACGACTAAGTCTTCCATTATGAAAATTTTCCCTGAGTGGATCAAGATTTTAGGATTTCCAGAAGCTAAATTAGTCGGAATTGATTTACCTATTCATGCAGCACCTGAAGACTATCGAGCAGTTGTTGAATTTATCAAAAATGACGCACTATCTTTAGGCGCACTTGTTACAACACATAAAATTGATATTTATGAGTCGGCTAAAGACTTGTTTGATGAATTGGATACGTATGCTCAAATGTTTGGTGAATTATCCTGTATATCCAAGCGTAATGGCAAATTAATTGGTCATGCTAAAGATCCTATTTCAAGTGGACTTGCTTTACAACGCTTTATTCCTACAAGATATTGGCAAGAGCAACATGGAGAAGTGATGCTTTTAGGCGCGGGAGGAAGTGCTATTGCTATTTCAGCTTATTTATTGAACAAGGAAAACGGAGCAGAAATTCCTCAGCGTATGATCGTTACAGATTTGGATCATAAGCGCTTAGAAGAGATTAAACATATTTTACAGGGTGTAAATCATACAGCAAATGTCGACTATCATTTAATTACTGAGCATGGACAAACAGATGAATTATTGGCTACATTACCATCGAATTCATTGGTCATCAATGCCACAGGATTAGGAAAAGATAGACCAGGTTCACCGATTAGTGACAAAGCTGTATTTCCAACGAATAGTTTTGTTTGGGAGTTAAATTATAGAGGTGAGTTAGGTTTTCTTCATCAAGCAAAGCAACAACAGCAAAGCAAGCAGTTACATGTAGAGGATGGTTGGATCTATTTCATCCATGGATGGACGCAGGTGATTGCTGAGGTTTTTGATATACCACTAACAGATGAAATAATGGATAAAATAGAGAACATTTCAAATAATTTAAGGTAGTACATGGGGGGAATAAGGATGACACAGCCAGTAAAAGCTTTCACGATTGATTTTGATCTAGTAACAGGTTTATCGAAAAAGACACCTTCAACGAAACGTTCATTATCAAGTATGAAGGGCATGTATGCTGACCAAGGAGCGTACGATCGTAAATTGCAAGATGATAATGATCCATTAGTTTATGAATTTTATGAGTTAGATATCCCACAAACAAGTGGCGATATTTTATTTGGTACGAGCGTTTTATATCCAGGAAAAGTAGGAAATGAATATCATATGACAAAAGGACATTTCCATACAATTTTAGAAACTGGAGAAGTCTATTATTGTTTAAGTGGAGAAGGGGTTATGTTGATGGAAAACCCTGAAGGTGATTGGCAAATCGAAAAGTTTAGCCCAGGTCAGGCAGTTTATGTGCCACCACGCTATGCACATCGAAGCATTAATACAGGCACTGAACCGCTTATTTCCTTTTATGCATTCCGTGCAGATGCAGGACATGATTATGGCACAATCGAAACAAAAGGCTATCGAAAATTAGTCGTTGAAAAAGAGGGTCAGCCTGAGATTATTGATAATCCTAAATGGAATTAAGGAGTGTTTCGATGATTACAAAACACCATACAGTAAAGCAGATTACGGATGCTGGGCTTGTAGCAGTTGTCCGTGCAGATAATATTGAACAAGCAAAAAAAATTACCGAAGCAGCCTTAAATGGTGGCGTTGCTGCAATTGAGATTACCTATACAATTCCAGGGGCAACAAAGGTGATTGAAGAACTAGCTAGTACTTTTCAATCAGACATTATTTTGGGAGCTGGAACTGTACTGGATGCTGAAACAGCTCGTATCGCCATTCTTGCAGGGGCACAATATATTGTTAGCCCAAGTTTCAGCGTAGCAACGGCTAAGCTATGTAATCGATATCAAATTCCCTATCTACCTGGCGTCATGACCATTGAAGCGGCTGTACAAGCAATGGAGTATGGAGCAGATGTGTTGAAAGTTTTCCCGGGTGAATTGATGGGACCAAAGGTAATTAAAGCATTTAAAGGACCGCTACCACAAGCAAATTTAATGCCTACTGGTGGTGTGAATGTCAATAATGTAGGGGAATGGATTCGTGCTGGTGCTGTAGCAGTAGGTGCAGGTGGTAGTCTGATTGGTAATCCAGAGGTTGATGGATACAGCAAAATTACCCATACAGCACAAGCATTTATACAAGAAATACAGCAGGCACGAAATAACTAGTATAGAATGTTAATCAGAGAGGATGTTTGCATAGTCTTCTCCTATATGAACTAAAGCAACAAGAGCGCTCGGATCAGTACATGGTTCGGGCACTTTGTTTAATAAAGGAGGGCGTATATGAGCATAGATAGCATTATTTTTGATTTAGATGGGACGTTATGGGATTCTAGGAAAACAGTCGCAAAATCGTGGACAAAGGTTGTTCAAGAGTCACCACTCGGTAAAGGTAGTGTGACAGAAGAGGATTTATCCAAAACGATGGGCTTACAAATTAAAGAAATTGCAGCTATGTTATTTCATTATCTGAATGAACAACAGCAGTTAGAACTTATTTTGGCATGTTGTCAACAAGAGCAAATTGATCTGTTACGTGAGGGTGGTATTTTATATCCACAGTTAGAAGAAACATTAGTGGCCTTGTCCGCAAGATTTCGAATGTTTATTGTTAGCAACTGTCAGGAAGGTTATATTGAAACCTTTTATGATTATCATCAACTAGGAAAATACTTTTTAGACTTTGAAAATCCTGGTCGTACAGGCTTATCAAAGGGTGAAAATATCCAATTAATCATGGAACGGAATAATATAAAAAATGCTGTCTATGTAGGCGATACCAATGGAGATATGCTTGCGGCACAATTTGCAGGAATCCCTTTTGTCTATGCTTCCTACGGGTTTGGTCAACCAGAGCAGTATGACTACGTGATTGAACGGCCATCTGATTTATTAACATTATTTTAATCGTATATTTGATAGACGTAGCATGCTAGAACTATTCTAGCATGCTACACTGTGTTGAAAAACAAAATTGTCCATAAAATTTTTATGAATCCTAGCGAGAGACTTCTGATTTCAGGCGATTTGTTTGATACGATGTTTCGCCAATAGAAGGAGCATGTACGGTTAAGTGGTACGTTGCTTTTACTCGGAAATTTACTCTGTGCGCCAGCGAAGTGACCGTGATGGGAGTAGCCTTCCATTCCAATTTTTCAAGGGACTCTATGTGGCAATCAAATAGAAGTGATCGCGAAAGTTGCTAGTCATGAAAGGATCGTGCTACTTCATAAGCTTAGGCAATCTGTGAGGAGGAACACTTTTAAAGAATGGTTGATTGGAGTGAAGACCGCGTGACTCCTTGGGGATTAGCGTCGCAGATGAGACCCCACAGCGCAGCGAGGAGGCTCATCGGACGCCCCCCAGGAAAGCACGCGGTCGTAACGGAAATCACCCCCTTGCTTTGCCAAAATGCCATGGACATAATCTTTTTTCAACAACGTGTAGCATGCTAGAACTATTCTAGCATGCTATTTTACATTGGGCTATGATTAAACAGTTGCTGAATGGAGATAAATAGCAGTAGATTTCAATATAGTGTAAAATTGATTTGATATATTATTTGGAGGTGGAGAAATGCTTCCACAAGATCGGCATAGAGAAATTATGAAACAACTGTATGAATTTCAAACTGTTAAAATTTCTAGTCTTAGTAAGATGTTAAATGTGACGAGAGAAACGGTTCGTAAGGACTTATATGATATGGAGGAAAAAGGACTTGTGCGTAAAGTCCATGGAGGTGCTGTTCTAAATAAGGCAAATTTAGAAATAAATTATGCAGATCGCAAAAGTGCGAATGAGGCAGAGAAGAGAAGTATTGCCAAGCGAGCATCTGACTTTGTCGAAAATGGTGATACATTGTACGTTGACTATGGCACAACAGCCTTATTATTTATCCGTGAAATTTTAAATAAGCGTAATTTAACCATTGTGACCAATTCTTTACCTATTGCAAATGAAATTATTGATTTTTCAGATTTTGAAGTGATTATTATTGGTGGTCAAGTACGGAAAAATGAAAAATCTTTATTTGGACCTTTAGCTTATCGCGGGATTGAAAAAATATATGTGGATAAAGGTTTTTTTGGGGTGAGTGGCGTTGACATTCAGGCTGGATTTACGAATATACATATGGGGGAATCAGAAGTTTCCAGGCTGATGATTCAGCATAGTAAAAAAAATATTGTAATGGCTGATTCTTCAAAATTTAATATTGTCTCCATGAATCAAATAGCATCAATTGAACAAGTAGATGTTTTAGTGACGGATGAAAAAGCAAATAAGGCTCTATTAAAGCAAATCATTGAAAAAAATGTGGAGGTCATCATAGAAACAATCCAACATGATGATTAATTGCTGGGTTTCTCGATAAATAAATAGAAGGAGCTGTCCTATATTTTGGGGCAGCTCCTTCTATTTATTGGTTATCGAGTAAAGGTACTCCACGGAGTAGCTGTAGCCGTAACAGCTTCTTTTACTTTCTTTAAATTGTCAATGCCTTGTGTTTGAAGCCATGTATAATAAGCCTCTTTGCCTTCTGTGGCAAATGTCTTGATGCCATCTTTCCAAGTAGCACGTCCACATAAAATACCACAGAATTCAGAATTTGCTGTTTTGGCAAAATGCAAAGTTTCGATAAATTGCTCATTTGTAACACCACCACTTAAATAAATGAATGGGAGGCGACTTTTATCAGAGCAATTTTTATAATGATGTGCCGCCTCTTCAGGAGAAAATACAGGTTGGTAATTTGAATATTGGCTATATCCTTCAATATTATAAATAGAAACAGGCACCTCGACCTTTAATAAATCAATACCATACTCTTCTTTTGAAAACTCCATCATAAAATATTCGATAATTTCAGGTTTAACCTTAGCAAATTCAGGGCTTTTTTCTGGCAGACCAGCTGCGCTATAAGAAACAGGTTCTAAAATAAATAGTAAATCATTTTGCTTACATTCATCACCTACACGTTTAATAAACGCCTTTTTTATAAGATTATATTGTTCTTCTTCTTTATGATCATAATAGACTAGTAATTTAAGAGCACTTGCGCCACCTTTGACTAAATCTTGCACCGCATAATCATCTACTAAATTTGGTAGACGGCCCTTTTCAGATGCATCATAGCCTGTTTTTTCATAAGCCATAATTAAACCAATATCTTCATTTAATTTTTGAGCAGCACTCCAACCATACTCAGGGTCTAATAAGAGAGAAGAAGAGTGATTGCCAAGTACTTCACTAACGCCTTCTTTAAATTGAACTAATCCTTCTTCATATGAAAGTGAATCATTGTATGATTGAATCATTTTGCCAAGGGAGCCTCGTTGATCCATTGCCGTCGCTAAAATAATATTATTTTCATCTGAAATTAACGCCAATCCTCTTTGTTTTCCTGCTGTTAAGTTCATCAATAAATCCTCCTTATTTTTCGTATTAATTGGGAGCATAAATACAGAATACAATCCATTCCTAAATGATTTATATTTCCATAATAAGCTGATATGCAAAAAAAAGCAAAGATATTTTATGATTATAACAATAAAACATTTTGCATTATTTTGCTTTTTGCTTTATAGTCAAACTATAAATACAGATTAAATAGCCTCTGGAGGTGAATCAATGCTTCCACAAGAGCGACAACATGAAATTATGGAACAGCTACAAAAAAACCGTGTAGTGAAAATTGCTGACATAAGTAAAATTTTAAATGTAACAAGGGAAACAATCCGAAAAGATTTATATGAGTTAGAGGCGAGAGGGCTAGTTCATAAAATTCATGGTGGAGCAATTATTAATAAAGCAAATAATGAGACCAGCTATGTTTATCGTAAAGTGATAAATGAAGTTGAAAAACGTAGTATAGCCAAACAAGCAGCTCAATTTGTTGAAGATGGCGATATTTTATATATAGATTATGGGACAACAACCTTATTCTTTACACAGGAAATTTTAAAGAAAAAAGGATTAACAGTTGTCACAAACTCTTTACCTGTTGCCAATGAATTGATGGAGCATTCCAAGTTTGATGTGATTGTTATTGGTGGTCATGTGAGGAAAAATGAAAAATCTTTAAGTGGTCCTATAGCCTGTAGGGGTATTGAAAAAATCAATGTGGATAAAGTTTTTTTTAGCGTAGGTGCTGTAGATATTGATGCAGGCTATACCAATATACATGTAGGTGAAACAGAAATTTCACGGTTAATGCTGAAGCATAGTCACAGGAAATTTTTAATGGCTGATTACTCAAAATTCAATAAAGTTGCTAGGAATAAAGTAGCTGCTATTGAGGAGATTGAGGTTTTAATAACAGATGTCAAGACAAACCAAGCAATATTAGCACAAATAGAAGCCAAAAATACAATAATCGTCGTTTGTGAAGAGTGATTTTGCAATAGCAGAGAG
Organism: Lysinibacillus sp. FSL H8-0500; assembly: GCF_038051955.1. Classification (NCBI taxonomy): domain Bacteria; kingdom Bacillati; phylum Bacillota; class Bacilli; order Caryophanales; family Bacillaceae; genus Lysinibacillus; species Lysinibacillus sp. FSL H8-0500. The sequence goes on from NZ_CP150292.1 coordinate 1,483,023, forward strand.
AGGGAGAGAAACAATGAAAGCGCTCGTCTTAGAAAGTAAAGCAACGTTTGCGTTAAGAGATATTGAGAAACCTATAATATCCAGTAAGCAAGTATTAGTAAAGGTAGCATTTGTAGGGATATGTGGTTCTGATTTAGCAAGATTTTTTGAAGGAAAGGTGCATAGCTACCCAACTATATTGGGACATGAATTTTCCGGTGTTGTAGAGCAGGTGGGAAGTGAAGTAACCGCTGTGCAAAAAGGAGATCGGGTGGCAGTTGCACCCTTAGTGCCTTGCGATCAATGCGAAAATTGCCAACAGGGCAAGCCAGCATTATGTGAGCATTATAGCTTTATTGGTTCGAGACAGCAAGGAGCTATGGCAGAGTATGTTGCTGTAGATGAAAGAAATATATTAGTGCTACCTGCTGAAGTAAGCAACGAGGAAGCCGCATTGATTGAGCCATTAACTGTTGCGATTCATGGCATTGAAAGAATTCAATTTCATGCAGGTGCTGCTGTTGTGGTGTTTGGTGCTGGAACAATTGGCATTATGACATTGTTAGCTTTAAAGGCACGAGGAGCAGGAGAAATAACAGTTATTGATATTAATGAAGATAAATTAAAAATCGCCAAAGAGCTTGGTGCTACTTATACAGTGAATTCCTTACAAGTCGATTTGAATGATTATTTCACGACCCATCCGAAGCCAAAAGTAGTAATTGAAACAGCAGGTGTTGCACAAACGCAGGTTCAAAGTATCGAAATTGTAGATAAGCTAGGGAAAGTTGTTTATATTGGAACAGCAGTAAGGGAAGTAACATTTCCTCCACAGGTATTTGAAAGAATTCTTAGAGGAGAAATAGAAATTACAGGTTCTTGGATGTCTTATTCTGCACCATTCCCAGGATTTGAGTGGCAGGCTGCTATCCAATATCTGAAAGAGGGGGTAGTGGATGTAAGACCGCTTATCAATGAGCATTATCGATTAGAAGATCAGGAAATACCATTTATAAAAATGAGAGACCCTAAAAATCCTGCCATTAAATATTTGTATAAAATCAGTGAATGATGCCTTAGCATAATAAGGGTGTTTTCCATTATTGAAAGAACGGTCAGCACAACTAGAAGTGAATTGCTAGTTGTGCTTTATGTTAAAGCTGCTCCTTTTCGGTGAAATAAGCCAATAATGCCTGTGGTGAGATAAAGGTTTTGTCTGGGTGAAAAGGTGCATTTGGTTGTGCTTTTTGACGGTGATTAAACCAAATAGCTTGCCATCCTACTTGCTTCGCTCCAATAATATCATTTTCATAGGAGTCCCCAATATAAAGAGTATGTGTCCTCTGTAAATGAAGTTTATGCTCTACAAATTCAAAGGCAAGTGCTGACGGTTTAACATGGCCGATACTACCAGAAATAAAAATATGCTCTTTTGGGATCCATTTAGTGAGCTGTAGCTGTTGGATTTTCCTCATTTGGTGCTCAAAGGGACCATTGGTTAGTATCCCAAGCTGCTTATTTTGCTGTAGCAGCTGCTCAAATAACTGTCGAATTTCAGGGAATAGTGTGATCTTTTGCTGCTCTTCTTCATAAGTTTTTTGAAATTGGCGAGCTGTGTTTTCATCAAGGGAAATACCAAAATCATGGCAAGCTGCCGTTAGTCGATATACTTGCTGCTCTTGTTGTGACATTGTACTAGTAAAGACTTCATCGCTATATTTTCGACTAGCAATATAGAACTGTTCGACTGGAATATGATGTAGGTGACCAAAATATTGTTCAAATGCCTTGCAAAAAGGCTGTAATTGATTATATAAAGTATCATCTACATCGAAGATAATAGTTTGCATGTCTGATGCGTCCTTCCTTTGCTGACTAGCATTATCATAACATGTTTTTCGTTTATGTTAGCGAGCAAGGAGACCTATAAAAAGCTTCCTATTTCGTTTGCAGTTTTAGATGAAATGAAGAAAGGAGATCAATTATGTATAAACTACTAGCAATTGATATGGATGGCACATTATTAAACGAGCACCATGAAGTGACCATAGAAGTTCGTGAGGCACTGGATGAAGTGCGCAGAAAGGGAGTTAAGGTGGTGCTATGCACAGGCAGACCACTAGCAGGTGTTCAATCGTACATAAAGGAGCTTCAGTTGGATGGTGAAGAGGATTTTATCATTATTAATAATGGAGCCATTGTACAAAATACTTCTACTAATGAGGTTATATCGAAGCAATTCTTGAATTATCAGGACCTAACGTTGATTCACCAAATCAGTTATGAGTTGCAAACGCCCATGCATTTCTTTGATGAAAATTGTCTATATACAACGAATAAATTAATTAGCCCTTACACGGTATATGAAGCATATGTGACCAAAATACCTTTTCGCTATACGGCATTTGATGATGTACCCCGAGATATTGAGATACCAAAGGCTATGTTTATTGATGAACCTGCCTTATTGAATCAAACAATTGAGCGTATCCCAGCAATCATGAAGGAAAGGTATATGCTTGTGAAAAGTATGCCGTTTTATTTGGAGATTCTTCATAAAGAAGTGAATAAAGGGGCTGCTATCAAACAGTTGGCTGAAAAGTTAGGCATTCAACGTGAAGAAGTACTAGCAATAGGAGACAATGCAAACGACTTATCTATGATTCAATTTGCAGGATGTGGAGTTGCAATGGGAAATGCTATTCCAGCTATAAAGGCTATTGCAGATTATGAAACGACATCTAATAATGAGAACGGTGTTGCGCGTGCAATTTATGACTTGCTCTTAACATAATTAATGACAACTCGCTGTTACACATAACTTACCTATCTATAACAGGTAAAAGGCTGAGAAGGGGTGGAGCTACGATAGTGCTCTCTTCAAGTTAGAGTTTTTACGCTCGCTTTTGGAGAGCATTATCTAAGTAGCAGACTTTTCTTAGGAAACGCCTTTACCATTCACGTTCCCTTAATGCTTCTTCCACATCAATAGCAATATTGTATACTTGCAATATATCTATCACAGTTTCTGCAATACTATCTCTCGCCACTGTTTCAATTTCACTATTATGCTTATAAAACTCATCTTCTAAATCATTAATGGCTAATGTCATTTCATCAAACTTGTCTTGAATAGCCTCTAAGGAATGAGAATTCTGCGCTAAATATTGAACAACATCCTCTAATAATTCTTTAATTTTATCAACTAAGAACGTTGGATAATAATCATCCTTATACATAATTTCTAAATATTTTATTTCCTTCATCACATTCCGCTCCTTTATATTAATTTGGCATTTGCCAGCCATTTTCATTATCCCAAATAGCCTCTACATCATCTAAATGCACATGCCAATCGCCATCGACTATGACTGTGCGAATTTCTGTTAAACATTGGAGCCAATAAAACAGTGTTTGTACCGTTGCTTCATAGTCGTCTACTAGAGGCAGTTTCGTTGCCCCTTGAAAAATGGTAGTAGTTGTATCAGCATCATACACATAAAAAGTTTCCCCAATATCTGACCATTGAAAATTGTTATTGTATGTAGTAATAATGGTAGTTATCTTTTTATTTTCTTCGTTCGTTAATGGTTTATTACGTACACATGTATAATAAAGAGACACACTCATAATATCTTCTCTCCCATCCTTTATGCTATGTTTACAAATTCAAAAATTTGTGTTCTATAGTTAAGCTGTCAAAGTATGGCTGAAACTTTTCTATATGCAATTCCTATAAAAGCACCCATTTTTATTCCTTCTCTCTTATTCCATTATTCTATAATGTCTTTATTCATACATGATGCAGAAAGCCCTAAAAATTCTAATCTAATAGATTTATTATTTTTACAAAATATACAAATTTACAGAACATACAAATAAGGAGTCTTATATCTAGCAAAAATATACCTGTCAATTCGCTTTGTCTAAAAAGGATAGAAATTCTGAATGAAGAAGACTATTCAATCTTGCTCAACTCATTTGTAGCATTAAGGAAAAATTAACAGTTATTGCGCTAGCATTGTTAAAATCAAGCATATTAAAAGCTATCTGTGTTAGTAAAGTTTCGCTAGCCTTGCTAGGATAAGGATATTTCGAATATGGTATCGATCTCTCTATACACAAAGCTTGTCCTTTGCTATTTATACAAAAAAGTAGCCCACGTTGCTTTTAAAAACATCGTGAGCTTGGTTGTTAAAAGAAGCGATTGCGTAATTCAAAAACCCGATAAAATAATCGAGCATCTTTAGCGGTTTGATGAGAGGTATTCATATGAGGGCGAAGACATTGCTGAAATAATTCATCACAATGGCTTGAACGGCCATAACGTGCATAACATTCATCATGCTGTTGGCAGCAAGCATCCACAGCATTTGTAGGCTTACCTGGACCTGAGCAACCTGGTCCACAATAGCGATAGCCAGGGTAGCAAAAGCCGAACTTGCGCCTGTTGTTCATCTATTTACCCCCTTTACTAAAAACCTTTTACTATAAAATATGTAAAATTTCATACCTAAAAAGGATGAAAAACTAGAAAATAAACTAATTTTGTAAGGTTGCTGTAAGCTAAAAAGAAAATAATTGTAAGGGTGGCGAGCTATACTGGCTATAGTTTAACAAAAGGAGCATCATCAACATGAAACCATCCGTTACACCAAAAGAACGAATTGCTTCCTTAGATATTATTCGAGGATTGGCGCTACTGGGAATTTTATTTATTAATGTCGGAGCCTATCAGGTTTTAATAGAAGGCGGACCAAGACCTGACTACAGTGGTATCAATGGTGTGATCAATTCACTTATTACTATTTTTATTGAAAAAAAGTTTTTTTCCATCTTTTCTTTTTTATTTGGGATTGGTTTTTATATTTTTGCATCCCGTGCAGAGGCTCGGGGAGATCAACTGAAACAACGCTTTGTTAGACGTTTAATGGCATTATTGGTGATAGGTATTGTGCATATTGTTGTATTTTGGGGTTCAATTCTAGCGATGTATGCAGTCGTTGGGTTTTTATTGTTACCATTTTATCGTGCACAACTGGCAACAATTCGTCAATGGCTGTTTGCTATTATTACCCTTCATCTACTTGCTACTGTAGGACAATTGTTGATGCCTACTAACACAGCCCTATCCATTGCTTTGAATGTTTTAGGCAATGATACAATAACTATTTTTATTATGTTTTTAAGTGGCTTTTATGTAGCAAAAGCAGGCTGGATTGATCATATTCAACACTGTATGCGCAACATTAAACGGATACTTTATATAACATGTCCATTTTTTATTGGTTTTTCGCTGTGGATTTGGTTTGCATCACAGGCGGACAAACCTTATATCCAAGCCATTATTAGCTTAGGAGCGATTCCAACCACTTATTTTTATTTAGCTTGTTTATTTATACTTATGGACAATAAACAGCTAGCCAAGATTTTTCAGCCAATTGGACGAGTAGGGCAAATGGCATTGACGAACTATTTACTACAAAGCTTAATTGGTACGATGATTATTTCATTAATGGGGTTAGAAGTTGTTTCACCGTCAGATACTGTTGTCATCGCACTGATTATTTTTATGATTCAAATATTCTTTAGTGTGATTTGGTTTAAATTCTTTACTATAGGCCCATTTGAAAAACTATGGCGTTATATGACCTATGGTAAAAAACAGTGGCAAAATAGTGATAAGGATCAATAGTTGAATGCTACAATTAGTGATACTTTTTAACCGTATTAGCAAGAGCAGCGTAGACTATCTTTGTATTCGTATAAAAAATGATTTATATTCAATATAGATAATGAAGTGGTTGATTAAATGCTGAGGAGGGAATGAGGATGTTTAAAAAATATTTTGAGAATCGTAGAAAGCGTAAAGGGCTACATCGTTTAACACAGGAATCAACGAATGATTATACATTTAACACAATGGATATTACTTCTGGTACTTCCAGTGAGCGTTGTGATTCTTATAGTTCCAGCTATGATAGTTATTCAACCTCAAATGATTCCAGTAGTTCATCTGACTCTGGGGGTTCTTGTGATTAAGCTTGGGATCACTTGAAAATGAAAAACAAACTATTTAGACAGAAAGACACTAAAAATCGGCAACACTAATTAAAAATGTTGCCGATCATAGCTAAGTGTTTTATTGCTGCCAGCCCTTACAGACATCCACCCATTCTTGATAGGGTGTGTATGTTTCTAACTCTGAAACAGTGACCTCGATAGCAGAATTGCTACTTCCACAGGCTGGAAATATAGTTGTAAAACGTTTTAGTGATTCGTCCAAATAGATGCTTACATCTTCATTGACCCCAAAAGGACAAACGCCTCCAACCTCATGGCCAATTTTCTCTTCTACATCCTCTTTTGCCAACATTTTCGCCTTTGTACCAAACAATGCTTTATATTTGGTATTGTCAATTTTCGCATCGCCTGCCGCAACGATTAGGATGGCTTTGTCGTCCACAAGAAATGATAAGGTTTTTGCGATGCGTTCAGGCTCACAGCCCAGTGCCTGTGCAGCTAATTCAACAGTGGCAGAGCTCTCCTCCAATTCTTGTATTTTATGCTCAACATGCCATTGCGCTAAATGCTGACGTACTTTTTCTATAGCCATATGTACATTCCTCCTTGCTGTATAAAATCATCTTATCATAATCTTCAAAATATATGGTTGCAAGTGGCTTATTTTTTAAGTATTATTAGTGTAAAATTACACTAAAAGGGAGGGATGGGTAATGGTTAAATTACTCCAAATAGTAAGCGTATTAATTGCTCTATCATTTGTAACATTTATAGTAGCGTTTATTCTCATACTAAGCGGACATTTACATCTTATGGGGTTAGTTTGGACAATTTCTGCTTGTTTATTTGTACTAATTGTTTGTTATCTATTCAATTGGCTTAATACAAAAAAGAAAAAGGGATGGTTAATGAGTATAATGGGTGTGGCATTACTGCTTGCGGCCATCAAACCTCTTCATCATTATTATAAAATGAGTATTCCTACTGTAGATGCAGAAATTGATGTCTTTGCCTATGAGCCATTTTCGAGCAATAACAAGGTAATAACGCCTGATACCAAAGCATCCTTACAGTTAACACAGCCATTACCACGCTTAGATGGTGCAACAGCTATGTATCCTTTATATGCAGCATTTGTAGAGGCGACCTATCCTAAAAATAGTTATTCACCGTATGAAAGTATTGTAAAGGTTAGCCGCACACCAGAGGCCTATCAAAATTTAATAGCAGGCGATACAGATATTATTTTTGCAGCGGCTCCATCTACATCACAGGAATGGCTGGCTGAAAACAAGGGACTGACCTTTAAAATGACACCAATTGGGCGAGAGGCATTTGTCTTTTTTGTTCATGCTAAAAATAGTATTGATCATTTAACACTTGAGCAGGTAAAGCAAATATATGCGGGTGACATAACAAATTGGCGTGAGGTAGGTGGTGAGGATGCTGCCATCCGTGCTTTTCAGCGTCCAGCAGATAGCGGCAGTCAAACAGCACTTGAAAAGATGATGGGCAATCAGCCTATTATGGAAGCGCCAACCGAAGATATTGCCTCAGGAATGGGTGGCATTATTCGAGAGGTTTCAAAGTATCGAAATTATAAAAATGCTCTTGGCTATACATTTCGTTATTATTCAACGGAGATGGTCAATAATAAAGAAATTAAATTATTATCCATTGACGGTGTAGCGCCGACAAAAGAGAATATCCAAAATGGTACATATCCTTTAATAGCTGAATTTTATGCGGTGACAGCAGGAACAGAAAATTCAAATGCGCAGAAGCTAATTGATTGGATATGTTCAAATGAGGGGCAGGCGATGATCGAAAAGGTTGGCTATGTACCAGTGGAAAAGAATTAAAAGATTTGCTATACTAAAAGGAACATTATAGAGCTAAAGTTTTCTAGGGTTCCGTAGCTTATGCTAGTCTGGACCGAGAGAAAACCACAAATTTATTTTGTGACACGGAAGGATAAAAGCCTGGGAGATACTGTTGTTAGACAGTTTCTTCGGGCTTTTTTATTTGGTTAAAAATATGGGAGGGATTTAGGATGAATAAACAATGGTTAAGTGTTATTATTGCGGCTTGCTTTGAGGTTGGCTGGGTTATTGGCTTAAAGCATGCCACTAGTGTATGGGAGTGGATAGGTACAGCTATTGCTATCTTTATTAGTTTTTATCTGCTCATTAAAGCAGGGGAGCATTTACCTGTTGGTACGGTATATGCCGTTTTTGTCGGCTTAGGAACAACCGGTACTGTCTGTGCAGATAGCTTGTTGTTTGGAGAGCCGTGGAAATTGGCGAAGATCGTATGCATTGTTGTGTTGCTTGCAGGGGTTGTTGGCTTAAAGCTTGTAACAGGAGAGCCACAGGAAAAAGAGGTGAGTAGATAATGGCATGGATAGCATTAGTGATTGCTGGGCTATGTGAAATGATGGGTGTTTATATGATCAGTAAATATAATGAGGTAAAGAATATAAAAAATCTAGGGCTGTTAATTTTAGCCTTTGTTTTAAGCTTTGTAGGGCTTGCTTATGCTATGGAGACCTTGCCAATGGGAACAGCCTATGCAATTTGGACAGGTATTGGTGCAGCAGGAGGAGCCTTGCTAGGGATGCTATTTTTTTATGAATCCAAGGATTGGCGAAGAGTTGTCTGTATTATACTTGTTTTAGGAGCAGCTATTATGCTGAAATTAATATCATGAATATAAAAGATGCACTTCCGCTTACAATCACGGAAGTGCATTTTTTCAGCTTATTTTGCTACATCTTTTGTCCATTCTTTAACTTTATCTGAATTTGCTGCAATCCAGTCTTTAGCAGCGTCTTTTGGATCTTTACCATCTGTAATTTCAGACATCACGCTTTCCATATCTTCTGGTGTCCAGTGAAAGTTATCTAATACTGTATGCACATCTGGTAAATCTTCCTTTAAACCTTTACGTGCAAATGTGTTAATTGTTTCTTCGCCACCATATGAACCCTTTGGATCCTCTAAATATTTAAGCTCATATTTTGCGAATTTCCAGTGTGGAGACCAGCCTGTCACAATGATTTCTTCATTATTTTTAAGTGCTTTGTCTAATGAAGTTGTCATCGCACCAGAAGAAGAAGTAACAAGGCTCCAATCCGCTAAGTTATCATAGTCCTCTAATGCTTTTTCTGTAGCAGCTGTAATCCCAGCACCAGGTTCAATACCTGTAATTGTGTGGTCCGCTTCATTTGTTAAATCTTCAATAGAATTAACATCCATATATTGCGGTACAACTAAGCCAATTTTTGCACCAGCAAGGTTTTCCCCAAGCTCATCTAAGTCAGCACTGTATTTATCGTATTGATCAGCATGTGTATGAGGTAGCCATGCAGCCACCATACCGTCTGCTTCACCTTTCGAAACAGCCTCCCACATAATCGCATTATCTAATGGTGTTAATGTTACCTCATAGCCTAAATCTTCAAGTACCTGCCCAACTACATTGGTAGAGGCAATTTCTGTGTCCCACTCCACATAGGCTAGGTTTACCTCCTTAGAATTACTGTCTTTTCCAGAACTTGAGCCTGTATCGCCACCATTACATGCAGCGAGCATCAAGCCTAGGCCTAGAGCCATTCCTAATTTTGATAATGTTTTCAATTTCATCGAATCTCCCTCTCTTTTGCTAATTTTGTATTAAACTGACCAATATCCAACATCATTTTTTTTTTATAAAAATGTTATAAGCTTCAACTAAATGGGTATTGGTAAGAAATTAACTATTTTTCTACAATGTCTTCTTTTTATTAAAGCTTTGTGTTAAGCGGTCAATAATAATCGCGAAAATAACTAAACCTAAGCCAGCAACGAAGCCATTACCAACTTGTGTACGTTGTAGTGCTGTTAAAACCTCACGTCCTAAACCAGGAGCACCGATCATAGAGGCGATAACAACCATTGAAAGTGATAGCATAACGGTTTGGTTAATCCCTGCCATAATTGTTGATTTAGCCAGAGGGATTTCTACTTTAAATAGCTTCTGGCTACCTGTACTACCATAAGAATCTGCAGCCTCTACTAACTCTTTAGGTACTTGACGAATACCTAAGTTTGTCATACGTACAGTTGGTGGTAGGGCGAAAATAACAGATGCGAAAACACCAGGTACAATACCGATACCGAAGAATGCAACCGCAGGAATTAAGTATACAAAGCCAGGCATTGTTTGCATAAAGTCAAGCACTGGTTTAATAATGCTCTCAGCAATTGTTGATTTGGACATTAGAATACCCAGTGGGATACCAATAATAACGGATATAATACTTGAAAAGATTACAAGCGTGGTTGTTTCCATAAGATTTGTCCATAAACCTTGATTGTAGATAAACAACAAGCCGATTAATGAAAATGCGGCAAGGCCGAATTTTTTGCCTGTGATGAAAAAGGCAAGTAGCACTACAAGTACTATTAAAAGAATGGCTGGGATGCTAATTAATAAATCAGTGACCTGATTCATGAGTAGCTTTCCAAATTGTTGAATAGAGTTAAAGAACGCTGAAAAGTTACTCGTCAACCAGTCCATAGCTGATTCTACCCATGGAGCTAAAGGTATTTTTGGAATATTATCTAAAAAATTATTCATGTGCTTCAGCCTCCTCCTCACTCGTTGAAAGTGCTTGGATGACAACGCCGCGAATCAGTACACCTAGTAGGCGTTCATCTTTGACAACAGCAATTGGAGTAGGGGAATTATAAATCATTCCTAAAATATCCTGTATCAGCATATCCGGTGGAACGGTTAATACTTCTGTTTGCACAATTGAATGAACGGTTTGCTCCTGTTGTTTAGCTGCGGCTAATGCATCATCAGCTGTAATATAGCCTTTCAAATGACGGTTTTTATCAACAGCCATCAGCAAGCTCACTGCTTCCTGACGCATACGCTTTAGTGCTACTTTAGGACCATCAAGGTCTACATTGACAGAAACAGGTCTCACCATAACATTTTCTGCTGTTAATACTTTTGAACGATCTACATCTTCAACGAATGTTTTGACATAATCATTTGCAGGATTTGTAAGTATTTCTTCACCTGTACCAATTTGAATGATAGAGCCATCCTTCATAATAGCAATACGATCTCCTATGCGTAAGGCTTCATTCAAATCATGGGTAATAAATATAATGGTTTTTTTCAATGTTTGTTGCAGATCCAGTAGCTCATCCTGCATTTCTTTACGAATTAAAGGGTCTAGTGCAGAGAAAGCTTCATCCATTAATAATATTTCAGGATCATTTGCCAGCGCTCGTGCTAAACCAACACGCTGTTGCATACCACCTGATAATTGATTTGGATATTGATCTTTGTAAGCGAGTAGTCCAGCATTTTCGAGGGCCTGTTCAGCTTTTGCTTGTCGTTCTTCCTTTGGGACGCCTCGGACTTCAAGGCCGTATTCGGTGTTTTGAAGTAATGTACGATGAGGGAATAAACCGAAGTTTTGGAAAACCATACTCATTTTTTTTCTTCTTACAGTCCGTAAACTTTCTTTTCCCATAGTAGAAATATTTTCACCATCGATATATATATTTCCGCTCGTTGGTTCGATAAGGCGGTTTAAGAGTCGGATAAGTGTTGATTTACCACTTCCTGATAGTCCCATAATAACGAAGATTTCACCTTCATTTACTGTAAAGCTTGCATCGTATACACCAACAGTTGCACCTGTTTGTTTTAAGATATCAGTTTTACTTTTCTGTTGTTTAACGAGTTCGAGTGCTTGGGGGATATGTTTACCAAACACTTTGGATACGTGTTCTATTTTTATTTTCTCCATAGAAACACTCCTTTCATAGATTATTACTATTTGACAATAATGATACCCAAAAATAAACAAGTAACAACTTTACTTTAACAAAGGGTTGTCACTTTTGTCAAATCGACAAATAAGAAAAAATCCGTCTAAACGCTGTTATATCAGTGCTTAGACGGATTTAAATTAGTGTAGTAAATAGACGAAATTGATGACTGCTATCTTCTTATACGATCTGCAAAAGTGTAAGCTACAGCGAAATTAGGCGTTCGGATATAAAAAGCTTTGTACGCGGGCAAAGCTTTCGTCATTACCGATAAAATAAATAACGTCCCCTTCTTCAAAAGACACATAGGGACCTGGAGATATTAATAATTCATTGCCACGTCGAATACCAACGATGGTGCTAGCTGTATTTTGCCAAAAGTTTAATGCTTGCACAGTTTGATGAATGCATGGACTGTCAGCACTTAGCTCTAATTGGTAAGGAATAAATGGATTAACTGAACGGAAATGCTCCGTACGACTAATAAGCTGCTTTGCCTTTTCCTGTAAGTTAATTAATTCTTGTTGTTGTTTGTGAATGCTGGCTAAAAGATCATTTTGTATTTCATGAATAGATTGCACATCATGAAACTGTCGAACAAAATGAGCTGCCTTTTCATATGATTTAATGATCACACCACTACCTTTTGAGGCCTCTACAATTTCTAAGTCCTGTAAAACCGCTATCGCTCTTCTAGCAGTTTCGGCAGACACCTTATACTGACTTGCAAGAGAGGAACGGGCATAGATTTTATCGCCAATATAATATTTTCTTTCTACAATCTTAGAGGCAAGGTCAATGGCTATTTGCTGATATTTTGGTTGTTTTAGTTGAACATTTTTTTCTAAGTCCATTATTAAACTTCCTTTCGTTATTACAGGTAATTATAGACGAGCCCGCACAGAAACAATGGCATTTCCATAAACGGTTACTAAATAAGTTTATAGGATAGCTATTGAAAAGAGAGGGAAGATTCATATAACAGTGATTACCGAAAGCAATAGATTTCGTACCAGGTAAAATGGCTAATGTAAAGTATACTACCATAGAAAAAATTTGCCTAGTTACGTTAGCTATTAGCGTAAGTATACATGATTTTACCCATATAAGAGAGGGATTAATCTATACATAAAAAGGATCGATGCAATCTATTTGCATCCACCCTTTCATAATTTATCTAAATCGACTAAGTTTAAATGGTGTTAAATCCTGCTTGCTGGTACCATCTAGTAATAACTCGGAAAGTACATCTCCGACCGCACTACTAAATTTGAAGCCATGCCCAGAAAATCCTGCTGCAATAACAATGTTTTGATGGTTAGGTAAAAAATCAATAATAAAATCTTCATCTGGTGTCATCGAATATTTGCACGTTTTTCCATATTTGAGTGCACCATGCTGTGGCATAAATTGCTGAATAAATTGCTGTAAATCTTCACGATCATCATCGTCAAAGGGGCGTAGTGGTTCATTTGGATCTACCACTTCTCCGCCATCGTGTCGACCTAATTTTAATCCTGCACCATCCATGCTTGGAAACCCATAATAAAAAGAATCTGCTAACTCAATCCCATAAGCTGGGAAGACAGCGTCGCGATAAAGCTGTTCATCTGCTTCAAACCAAGCAAAGGTTTTACGCGTTGGTGTAACAGGAATTGTTATATTCATTGTTGCTAGTAACTCGGTTGCCCATGCGCCAGCTGTAACAATTAATTGCTTTGCTTGATAGACATTATTTGCTGTTTGGATATGCACAATGTCACCTGCTTGAATAGCAAGCACCCTATCATTTGTTTGTAAGGTTGCACCTGCCGCCAATGCTAATTTTTTATACGCTTGTATACATGCCTCAACACGAAGTACGCCTGCTGTTGGCTCAAAGCAAGCCACAAGATTTGCAGGCAGGGCTAATCCAGGCCATTTTTCCATTGCTTCCTCTGCTGAGTAGCATTCAAGTGCTAAATGATAGAGCTGGGCACTTGCCTTTACATTTTGAATAGAGGAGCTTGTTGGCTCGCCAATATTAATAACGCCAGTTTGTAAAAATAAGCGTTCATCTACTAAACTTTCTAGCTCTTGCCATAGCTCGCCAGCTCTTTTAACAAAAGGCACATAGCTTGTGCCCTCACCATAGGCAAAACGAATAATACGTGTATCCCCATGATGACTACCTTCCTCATGTGGAGGGTGAAAGGCATCTAACATAAGTACCCTTTTCCCTGCCTTTGCTAAATAATAACCGGCAGCCATCCCCATGGAGCCTGCCCCTACAATGACAACATCATATAGCATTCTAAATCCCTACTTTTTTGATCTAGTATAACAGAATATCGCATAATTAAATAGCTAAAAAAGGCTACTTAACATTGAATAGGGGGCTGTGCGCTGCTGTTGCAACTGGCGAGTCCAATAAATATTAAATTATAAGAACCCATCAGGCGAGAGCCCTCAATGTCAGGCTGTATTCGCTTAATATTGGAGTAAGAGTGCTCAATACTAGTGTAGAAGCGCTCAATACAGAAGTAACTCCGCTCAATTTATAGGACAACCCGCTCAATCAGAAGGTTCATTGGCGCTCCACTTTCAAACAGAACGCCAATTGGTATTAAATAGACTCATTAATAATATGAAGAAAGCTATGGAAGGAGGGGGAGTGTTGCTGTTCGTTTTTTCGTGTACATAAATAAATGGGACGCTGAATTTCCATATCCTTAATAAAAACACGTGCAACTTGCTGCTGTAGAAGAAAGCTAGAAGCGGCTATAGATGGGGCAAGCATAGTACCATAGCCCGCTGCGATGGCATGAATCGATTCATTAATACCGTCTAGTTGTAGTCCTACTTTAGGTGGTGGAATTTTATGTACTTTACATAAAGCATTCAAAAATTCCTTGGTGGAGCTACCATCCTCTCTTGAAACAAAGGGCTGCTGCATGAGCTCTGCCAGTGTAACTGTTTGACCTGCAAGCGGATGCTGATCAGGCACGATAAACCAATAGTCTAAATTCATCAGAAATTGATAGGTAATATCAGGATGATGCCCATCTTCTTTTACAATAAAGGCTAAGTCAGCTTGGTAATGGAGCAATTCCTCTATTACTTGCTGTGAATTAGCCGTTTTTAAATGAATATGTGTGGTTGGCTGGACTTGTTTAAAATGAGCTAGCCATTTCGGTAATAAAAAATGAGAGGGCACATGTGTAGAAGCAATTTGCAATTCCTCATTGCCTGTACTTTTTAATTGAGCTACTTTATTTTCAATATCCAATTCTAAATCAAATAAGCGCTGGGCCTGCTTAAATAAAAAAGCGCCATTTTGTGTTAATGCAATGCCTCTACCTTTAGATTCTAGTAAAGTTAAGCCTAGCTCTCTTTCTAAATTTCGGATTTGAATAGTAACAGCAGGCTGACTAATTCTAAGCGTTTGAGCGGCTTTAGAAACACTGTTTTGCTCCGCAACCTTCGTAAATAAACGTAGTGCATGTAAGTTCATAAATAATCGACACACCTTTAATAAATTTTTTTTATGGTTTTATATATATTATATATTAGATTTATTAATTTTTACTCTGTATCCTATAAATTACAGTATAGAACATGGGGGAGTGGATAAAAATGAATCGACAACATATGGGTATTGTCTTTGGTGGCATTTTATTACTAGTAATTGCAATGGGAATTAGTCGATTTGCTTTTACACCAATTCTGCCATTTATGCGTCATGATGTAGGATTTTCATTGGAAGTAGCGGGCTATTTAGCATCAAGCAATTATATTGGTTATTTCATAGGGGCATTATGGGCAGGATTTATTTATCGTCAGCGCAAAACGATTCTATTAGTCAGTGTTGTGATAAATGTAGTATCAGTAGGTTTAATGGGCTTGCTAGAATTATATAGTGTATGGCTTGTGTTGCGCTTAATCGCTGGTATTACGGGCGGGCTTATTTTTGTTTTAACGTCTAGTATTATTATGGATTATTTAGCGAAGCGGTCACTATCACGATGGTCAGGCTATGTATTTAGTGGGATCGGCTTAGGCATTGCTATTTCTGGCTTATGTGTGCCAATGATTGAAAAACAGTTTGCTTGGCAGGGTACATGGATCGGCTTAGGCATATTATCCGCCATTTTTGTAGGGATTACGCATCGTTTATGGAAAAGCTTAAAGGTGCAGGATAGTGTCAAAACAACAGCATCCTTTGACACAAAAATGATCAAAGGCTTTATGCTGTGGCTAATTTTATCATATGGTTTGGAGGGCTTAGGCTATATTATTACAGGTACTTTTTTAGTGGATATAATCCATAATATCCCATCTTTACGCGCTTACTCTTCCTATAGCTGGGTAGTTGTTGGAGTGGCAGCGATTCCATCAGCACCTGTTTGGACATTGTTATTAGAAAAATTTTCAGCTATAAAAATTTTGATTGTGGCCTATATCCTTCAAGTGATAGGCATCCTGCTCCCTGTATTTTCACAAACCGTTTGGAGCGTGTTACTAGCATCGTTTTTATTTGGCTTAACCTTTGTTGGAATTGTCACATTAACAACATCCTATGCGCGCCAGTTATTCCCAACACAAAGCGGTTTAGTTGTATCTGTATTAACTACGGTGTATGCTTTTGGACAAATTATTGGACCAATTATCGCAGGACAGCTTGTAGAAGTTTATCATAGTTATAAAGCAGCGCTTGTTTTTGCAGGAACGATTGTTTTTCTAGCATTACTTGTCATGCTAGTGGGTAGATGGCTAGATATGAAAAAGCAAGCTGTCGCTGACAATACAATCTCGATTACCCAGTCTCGTTCATAAAATATAAAAAGAGAAGGGCGAGCGACCATCTCAGAAGCAATAGTTATTTTCAGGGAATAATTTACTATAAAAATTAGGACTGTCAGCAAAGATTTTTCTTTTGCGACAGTCCCTCTCTTTTTATTAGACAGCATGATAGCGACCCACAGGAACAATTAAAGGTGTCTGAGAAACAGGATCTTCAATAACTACGCTATCTAGGTCAAATGTTTCTTTGATTAACGAGCTTGTCACAATACTTTTTGGTGAACCTTCTGCAAGCAATCGACCATTCTTTAATGCAAATAAGTAGTCTGCATAACGAGCAGAAAGATTAATATCGTGTAATACCATGACAATGGTTGTACCGTATTTTTTATTTAGATCTGTTAGTAAATCTAAAATTTCAACTTGATATGTAATATCTAAAAAAGTTGTTGGCTCATCTAAAAATAAAATATCCGTTTGTTGCGCTAATGCCATGGCAATCCACACACGTTGACGCTGACCACCTGATAGTTCATCGATATTGCGATCAGCAAATTCTGTAATGTTCATCATTTCAAGTGCCTCTGCAACCGCCTCATAATCTTGCTTAGACCATCCCTTAAACAATGTTTGATGAGGAAATCGACCACGCCCCACTAAATCGGCCACTGTGATGCCCTCTGGAACGATAGGGGACTGAGGTAAAAGTCCTAATACTCGTGCTAAGTGCTTGGGTGGCATTTGATGAATGGATTTGCCATCTAGTATAGCTTGACCAGCAGTCGGTTTAATTAAGCGTGCCATTGTTTTGAGTAACGTAGATTTGCCACAACCATTCGCACCAATAATAATGCTAATTTTATTACTTGGAATAGCAATGCTGACATCCTCTAAAATTGTTTTTTGCTCATACCCAGATGTCAGATGCTCAGCTTGAAGCGTATGTGTTGGTTTCATCATATATCTCCCTTTCGATTGATTCGAATTAACAAGTAAATTAAGTAAGGTGCGCCAATGATTCCTGTAATAACACCTACTGGATATCTAGCTGTAAATGCGAATTGACCAATTAAATCAGCCGCCAATACTAAAATAATACCAATTAGACCAGCGGGAAGTATATTTGAAAACCCGACACCCACTAACTTTTTAGCAATGGGTCCAGCAAGGAACGCAACAAAGGCAATCGGTCCTGTAGTCGCTGTAGCAAGTGCAATAATTAGTACAGAACAAATAATTAAGATGATTCGCGTTTTATTTGTATCTATACCTAGAGAGGTAGCGGCTTGTTCACCAAGCTCAAGCATTTCTAAATATTTCCCGAAAAATAATAGGATTGGTGTAAAGATAATCACAACAATTAGCAAGGGATAGAGTGTTTCCATTTTTGCGCCATTTAAGCTTCCACTTAACCACCTCATTGCAGATGGAATATCATGTGTATTGCCAATCAGCATTAAATAAGAGATAAACGCATTGAGCATTGCTTGAATCCCAATCCCGATTAAAATTAATCTCCCAATTGAAAAAGAAGAGCCTTTTGATAAAGCATAAATAATGAGCACAGTTGCTAAACCACCAATAATTGAAGCAATGGATATAACCGTATTGCTTGCTTGTAGAACAATAATACCAAAGACAGCAGCCGCGCTTGAACCAGCTGTAATTCCAATAACATTTGGATTTGCTAGAGGATTACGTAGCATTGTTTGGAAAATATAACCGCCAACACCGAACGCAAAGCCAGCAAATGCACCTGCTAGCATCCGCGGTAAGCGAATTGTCCCTACAGCAAAGGAAGCACCTTGTACTTGTTGTCCGAGGAGTACATGGATCACGTCTTTAATAGGATAAATAGTGTTCCCCAGCATCAGCATTGTGCCACAAAGGATGAGGGCAATAAAAGTAAGTACAGAAGTTGTGATCACAAAGCGTCTTGTTCTTCGTTGTCTACCTTCCATTATGGATTTCAATGTTTCATTCATCATAACGCACGCATTTTCGCTTTCATCGTAATTAAAATTAAGATAGGTGCACCAATAAAGGCTGTTAAAATACCCACTTCTAACTCACCAGGACTACCAAGAAGTCGACCACAAACATCTGACACTGTTAAAATAATCGCTCCTGCTAAGGCAGACATTGGAAGGATAAAACGTATATCAGGGCCAATAATAAGACGAACAACATGAGTGGCTAATAAACCAATAAAGCCAATTGGCCCTGCTAGAGCTGTGGCAGCCCCACATAAAAGCACACCGCCTAGTGCGGCAAATAGACGCAATGTCCCTGTACGAACACCTAAACCTGTTGCGACTTCATCTCCAAGCGCTAAAGCATTGAGTGCTGGTGCTGTAAAGAGGGCAATCACCATACCGGTAACTAAAAAAGGAATAAATAACTGAATAGCATCCCAGCTACCTGAGCCTACACTTCCAACTTGCCAAAATCGAAATTGATCCATCACATTCGTACGCGGAATCATCACCGCAACAACTAATGATGATAAAATGGCACTTGTCGCAGCCCCCGCAAGTACAAGCTTTAATGGCGTGGCCCCACTTGCTCCCATAGAGCCTATACCAAATACAAAAATAGCCGTGATAATAGCACCAGCAATTGCTAACCATATATACTGATTTGCTGAACTAATGTTTAAAAATGCAATCCCACAAACGACAAAAAGGGATGCACCTGTGTTTACCCCCAAAATACTTGGATCTGCGATTGGATTGCGTGTAACAGCTTGCATCAATGCCCCAGAAACGCCTAATGCTGCACCACACAGTAAACTAAAAATTGTTCGAACGATTCTTTGACGTATAACACTGGCTTCATGAGACTGGACATCAGGATGGAATAAACCATCCATTAGCCCAGTCCAGCCAATTGTACGAGAACCGAATAGAAGAGAAGCAAATACGCATAACGCTAGTACAATGATAAGAAATAGTAAAACCTTACCAAAATGTTTAGGAATAAAGTATTGCTTTTGTTCGGTAGCTTGTAACTTATTCATATTACTTCACATTTTTTGCGACATCTGAGATTAATGATAGGTATTCATCAATTGTATAGGCAATTGATAAGGGACTAGGCGTACCAGCAGCTGCAAGTGGTGTATTATCCCCAATTACAACAACATTACCGTTTTGAATAGCAGGTACTTTCCCTAAAATTGGATCCGCTTGTAAGGCTGGTAAAGTTGTATCATCCCCATATGCAATGAAAATCTCTACATCCGCTAAAGCATCTGCGTTTTCAGCGCTTAATTCAAGATAGAAGCTACTATCATCTGTAATTTGTTGTTTAACGCTTTCAGGATATTCCATCCCTAATTCCACTAAAAATTCACCACGTGGGTCAGCAGGTGTATAAATATAGAATTTTGATAAGTCGGTTGCACTAAACATAGCAAAAGCTGCTTTTTTACCTTTAATTTCAGGATGTTCATTTACTTTATCTTGAATTAACTTTTCTGTATCCGTAATTAATTGTTGACCTTCTGTTGTCATCCCCATACCTTGAGCATTTAATGAAATTTGGTCACGCCAAGAAGTTACCCAAGGAATTTCTTTATAGGCAACAACAGGTGCGATTTGGCTTAATGTATCATACTCCTCTTGCGTAATACCTGAGTATGCAGCAAGAATTACATCTGGATTAGAATCAGCAATCGCTTCAAAGTCTAAACCGTCCGTATCTTGATAAATATTCGGATTTTCTTCACCAAGCTCTTTTAATTTTTCCGCAGTCCAAGGAAGCATACCACTACCATCTTGTACACCATAGTTTGCTGCTGAGAAACCTACAGGAACGACTCCTAGTGCTAGTGCAACATCATGATTAGACCATGCAATTGTTGCAACACGCTCAGGTTTTTTTTCAATAACTGTTTCACCAAAAGCATGTTGAATGGTGATTGGATATTGCTGTTCATCCGTAGTTTCGGATGTATTGTCTTTTGTTTGCTCTTCTTTCTTAGCAGTGTCTTTATTAGACGACTCAGAACATGCTGCTAAAGCGAAAACCATTAATGATAGAAGCATTAATAGCAACATAGAATTTTTCATTTTTGGCATTTTAGTAACCTCACTTTATTTTTAAAATGATAATGATAATCCTTATCACTAAGAAAAAATATTACGCTAATTTCAATAAAAGTCAATAATTTTTTTTAGCGAAGCCTCTTTGTCTTTGTAGACAAGGAAGAAAGCTTAATAATTTTAAAATATTAGCAGGGGTAGAGCTTGATTCGTATACAGAAAAAAGTATTATAACAGGAGAGGAACTACGTCAAAAAGAGCATGGCTTTACCCAACAAGTAGGAGTAGTTAAGCCTTATTCGACGAAAAAGGAGGAATAATCTTGCGCTTATTTCATGTAAGTGAGGACCCTACCATACAAATTTTTTATCCCCGTCTACCAGAGCGGCAAGATTTGGATACAACAAAAGGTCTTGTATGGGGAATCAATGAAAGGTGTTTACCAAATTACTTAACACCGAGAAATTGTCCACGTGTATGTTTTCACGCAGGGACACAAACAACGGAGCAAGATAAACGAAACTATCTCTTAACTGCTTCACATGTAGTCGTTATTGAACGGAAATGGTTTGAAGTATTAAAGAATACGAAATTGTACTTATATGAGTTTGATAGTAGGGAATTTATATTACAGGATGACAATGCAGGCTATTATACTAGTGAAAGAGTGCAAATACCCATCGCTACCTTTGAGGTTGATGATCTACTTAAAGCATTATTGGCACGGAATGTTGAACTGCAAATCGTAGAGAGCTTATGGGAAATTCATGATGAAATCCAGCATACAACCTTGAATTGGTCTATGTGCAGAATGCGTTTTGCACAGCCACGATCGTAAGAATTTGTTTCTGACGCCTAGGAACCCTCCTACTAGCAGTAACTTTTCTAGTGGAATAACGTCTGAACAAAGGGAGGTGAGGGCATGCCATTAACATTTGCACACCCTGCTGCAGTGTTGCCTTTTTCGAGAAAAAGCAAATATCTTCATTTTTCAGCGCTTGTACTAGGAAGCATGGCTCCTGATTTTGAGTATTTTGTGAGAGGCAGACCAATTGCAGAAATTGGTCATAGCTTAACAGGCTTTTTTATGTTTAATTTACCTCTTACCATTCTTTTCTATATGATTTATCGTGTATATATTTCGCAAAGTTTTATTCAGCATTTACCAAAATGCCTGCAAGATACAACCTATCAGCCAGTAACCAAAAGCAAGCTGGTTAATATAATTGTTTTTAGTTATTCTGCATTATTGGGAATGCTAACACATGTTTTTTGGGATTCCTTTACACATCAGCATGGTTTTATGGTAATAACATTACCCAGACTATCACAGACCTTCCAGATAGGCGTTTTTCAAATCCCTGTTTATAAATTATTACAGCATGGCAGTACATTGCTTGGAATTGCGTTAATTATAGGCTATATATACGGTAGAGTAGCCCATTCTCCAAAGGGCTCCTTACCAACTATTTATCCAAAACAGAAGTTCCTTTTTTGGTTAACCGTCTTTGGCCTAACATTTAGTTCTATATATTTTTGGTACGCTATTGATCAGCAGCCCTTATACAGCTATGGCGTTTTGGTAGTCCGTACAGTTGATGCATTTTTCTGTAGCCTATTAACGATTTCCTGGTTAACTACATATAAAAGGAGATGTTTCTAGGGTCACTCGAAACATCTCCTTTCATTAAATTATTTCCTTTTTAGCCTGGATAAGAGGAAGAATAAATAGATAATAAAGCTTGCATAAACTACTATCCAGAGAAATCGCCAATAAAAATGACTGGGTATAATCTTTAGTTGGTCGCCGCTATTCATGATTTCAAGTGAAAGGTGGAGCGGTGGTAGCAGCCAAATAAGCCCTTTTATTTGCAAAATGGAATCCTTTACCGTTGCTAAGACTAATGTGAGCAATAAGATACTTAAAACACCCCACCAGGTATTTTGCTTGCTGTTGACGAGCTCTCTTGTAAACAAAGCCGAAAGAGCCATACCTAAGATTGCTAAACAAAAATGGGCAAGAAAACCGAGTAGTAGCTGTGTCAAGCTTGGCGTTTTTGCAAAAGCTTGAATAACTGTAGGATAGATGATAGATACAAGGCTTAAGCTTAAAGCAATCAGTATGCCAATCGTAAATAAACTAATATGATATCGACCTGAGCCATTTGTATGAAAGCATGTAATTGTTTTTTGCCCTTCATCCTCTGTATGGAAGAGGATGAGGGTAAACCAGCCCATAAGGAAAAAGAGCATAATCGAGGTCAACGAAAAGCTATCTAATATGGGATGAGGTGTAAAGGTATAATTGACAACCAGACATAACACGAAAATTGAAAAAGGTGGAACATATTGATAGCTTCTAGCATAGTTGAGCAATTGATAACGCATTAAACTAATCATTGTGTATAAACTTCTCCTTGTTATGAATAGGCATTACTTGCTTAATAGAAGCCTCTTTATGAAGTAGCTGCTGTAAAAGAAAATCGGTATGCTGTGCTTGACAACGGATAGTAACTTCATAAGAGCCAGTAGCTAATGATGATTGCTGCAGAATTTTCATTAAGTGTAGAATATCATCTAAATATGTAGGATCAGCGATTTCAAAAATTAATTCATTATAAAGTGCTATAGAATGAATGGATAAATCTGCATGTATAACATTTTTATCACGAATCATTAAAATAGTATCAACGAGATGATCCAGCAACTTTGTTTCATGACAGGTTAAAACAATTGTTAGTCCTTGCTGTTTGAGGCTCCTAAGGGTTTCTTCTAAATCATTTTGTGTTTGAAGGTCAAGCCCTGATAATGGTTCATCTAAGATCAATAAATCCGTTTCCTCAAGCATAGCCTGCATAATCATGATTTTTTGCTTCATGCCCTTGGAAAAATAAGTGATTCTTGTATCTTGTGCATCTTCTAAATAAAAGAGTTTTAGCAACTCATTTATTCTTGCTATTAGCTCCTGTTTAGCCATTCCGCGAATACGTCCCATATGATAAAGATATTCTGTTGGTGTAAATAAAATATGAGATGGGGTTATCTCTGGCACATAGCCAATTTTTAAGGATTGTGTGGATGGAATAATCATGCCATCATCAGGATCGCTTAAGCCTGCAAGCATTTTTAAAAGCGTACTTTTTCCAGAACCATTCTTTCCAACAAGGGCAATAATTTGGTTAGCATCAATAGAAAATGAAACATTTACTAGAATTTTCTTACCTCTATATTGCTTTGTAATGTTTTGTATATCGAGCAATTTCTTCATTAATAATCAGCGTAGAAATCCAACTCTCTCGCACAGAAGGTTGAAATCGCCTTCTCCCCTTTCACAGGTAGTATATTTATTGAATAAAACCTAGCAACTTTGGATGCCATTCATCAAGAGACTCACCTACCTCCCAATTATATTTACGAATAAATATAGGAATAGTTTCAAAGTATTGGCTACTAAATTTAGAAGAAATAGTTTATTACACTATCTTTTTAGCAATATGGCTATTTTCAAGTATAATGGTGACAGTAAAGATTTCGTAATCGTGCTACACTTATAAGAGAGCAATCAGCTAGAAAGAAATGAGGGATAGCAGTGATGTTAATTAGTGCTTGTTTAGCAGGATTCAATGTTCGTTACAACGGTACAAATAGTTTAGACGAGCAAATACAAAAGCTTGTACTAGAAAATAAGGCTGTCACGGTTTGCCCTGAGCTGCTGGGAGGCTTTTCAACACCCCGTGAACCTGCTGAAATTGTAGGGGGCAATGGGGAAGATGTACTTGATGGGAAAGCAGCCGTTGTTGAACAATCGGGACGTGATGTTACAGAGCTATATATCAGGGGAGCTTATGTAACTTTACACAAGGCACTTGAAGTAGGGGCAACAAAGGTTATTTTAAAGGAATATAGCCCCTCCTGTGGCAGTGCGATGATTTATAACGGTGATTTTAACGGCACTAAAATAGCTGGAGCAGGGGTAACGACTGCGTTATTACAAAGACATGGTATTGAGGTGCTATCAGAGGAAGATTTTCAAATCGTCTAAGGCTCTGTTTTAGAACCTTAGACGATGGGTTATAATGAACGATATTTTTTTAAGCTGATAATATTTAACACAACAAAGACGATCGCAAAACAAGCGAGCACAAGTAGATTCAGCAAAATTTCGTTGAAGGAATAGCCTTTATACATCACGCCATTTAAAGCATCTGCTGCATAATAAAGAGGCATAATATGCCCGAGATTTTGCAGCCATTCCGCCATACTATCGAGCGGGAAAAGCCCTGAAAAGAATATTTGTGGCACAATGACTAATGGAATAAACTGCATCATCTGAAATTCTGAAGCTGCAAAGCTTGAGAGCAATGCACCTAAAGATAAGGACACAAGGGCAACCAGCATATTAATGAGTAAAACAAGCCAAATAGAGCCCATATGGACAATATCAAGTACATAAATACCAAATAGCACAATAATAATGGTTTGCAGCAGGGCAAATAAACCGTAGCCAAGCATATAGCCTGCAACAATTTCTGAGCGTTTAATTGGTGTTGCCAGCAAGCGTTCCAATGTGCCAGAAGTACGTTCTTTTAATAAGGCAATGCCTGTAATTAAAAAGACAAAGAAAAACACAAAAAAGCCAATTAACATCGGACTAAAAATATCAAAAATTACCGTATCCTTACCCCCATACACATAGTCGGTTTCCAAACTATTTGGAGAGGCTGGTGTAGGCTGTAAAATTTGAGCAAGCTGCATTGTTAAAATCTTTGCCTGAGAGGGGTTATCATTTAATAAAGTAAGCTTGATTGTATTAGGCGCTACTGCTAGCCAGCCATTGTATGCCTTTTCCTCTAATTGCTTTTTCGTGAAATTATTGTCTTCAATAATGTTGAAATCTGCATTTTCTAGCTTTTCAATTAGTGGGGCAGAGCCGTTGGAGACTACAAGTGTCATTGAAGCCTCATCACTATTAAAAATAAAATACATTAATGATAATACAAGAAGCGGTGCTAAAAATAGTAAAGCGAGTGTTCGTTTATCTCGTTTCATTTGTTGGATGATTCTTGTAATGATAGCAGCTATTCTCATTGTATATCACCTCCAGCCTTTAAAAACACCTCATCAAAATCCTTTGCTTGATAATGCTCTTTTAATGCTTGGGGTGTACCCTGCGCAATAATATGTCCGCTTCTCAGCATCGCTAGCTGATCACATCTTTCCGCCTCATCCATTGCATGGGTTGTTACTAAAATGGTTTTTTGTTCCTCCTCTTTTAAACGAATAAGCTCCTGCCAAATTTCTTTTTTTAAAACAGGATCAATACCCACCGTTGGCTCATCTAAAATTAATAGCTGCGGATTTTGAATCAGTGCAATGGCAAGCGATAATCTGCGTTTCATGCCCCCAGAATAATTTGTGACTTTTAGTGATAAGTCATCTGTTAAACGAACAAGATTGGCAGCATAGGCTACGCGCTCTAGCTGTTCTTTTTTTGGTAAACGATAAAGCTTTGCAAAAAAATGGAGATTTTCCTCACCTGTTAAGTCTAAATAAAGTGCGTCAGATTGAGCCATATAACCAATATCCTTTAATAATTGCTGATGCGGAACAACGAAATCAAATACTTGAATAGTGCCTTTATCTGGTTTTAGCATACCCATTATCATTTTAATAAGTGTTGTTTTGCCACAGCCTGATGGACCAAGTAAGCCCATTAACTGCCCCTTTGGAATAGCCAAAGAAAGAGGGGCAATCACTTGTTTATGCTTAAAGCCTTTTTCAAGGTTTTCAATAGAGATTGCATCGCTACCCATTAATATCACTCCTTCACTGAACACAGTGTTGATGTAATGAAAATTTTACGGTAGCATATGGGCAAATACAATGAACAGTTTACAAACATGTGTTAAGTAAATGGAGGAGTAGGTATGTCGATACATGAACAAATGACATTTGAAACAAAGCAGGCCATTAAAAAAGCTTTTATTCAACAAATGGAAGAGGTAGGATTTGAACGCGTAACCGTTAAAAATTTGGCGTTAACTGCGCATATTAATCGGGGGACATTTTATTTACATTATACGGATAAGTTTACAGTAATGGAGGAGGTACAGCAGGAGCTATTGCTAGAACTAGAGCGTCATGTGAAAAAGGTGCAGCCAGTGGAAGCCTTTCAAACTTTACAAACAGGTCATCTTTATCCGCCATTTGTACACGTTATTACATATATTAAAGAGCATGCACCTGCCTTTCGAGTTTTGTTAGGGGAGCAGGGTAGCCCTACATTTGCGAAAAAGGTAAAAACAATCTTTGGCAACCATATTTTAGATCGATTATCTATAATACGTGAAGAAGTGCAAGATCCAGAATTGCAACAATACTTACAAGCCTTTATCGCATCGGCCATTTTAGGCGTTATCCAGGAATGGTTGGACAAAGGGAATAAGGATTTAAGTGCAGAGGAAATGGTGATGATTCATTTTCGATTACTAAGACTTGTTGGGACGCTTGTATCGTCTATATAAAAAAGAACATGAGGGGGTAGCTCCTCATGTTCTTTATTTTTCATAGTAATCATTCAATGCCACTTCTAAACGCTCTTCTAAGTGCTGTGAAATATAACGTAATACAAACTGCTCTTTCTCCATTTCAATTTCAGAGGATTTGAACATCTTTGCGAAAAAGCCTACTTTATTATTCACTGTAAATTGCTGTAATGCCTCTGTTCGTAAGGTAGAGACGATTTCATTTTCAATATGACGTTCTCTAATTTTTTGAACAATATCCTTTACGCTATTTTCTTGTAGCTCGAAAATTTGCTGTTGAAGGTGGTCATTTTCCTGCTTGAGCGCCAAAGTTTCTTGTTGAATCGTGTGAGCAAAAAAATCCTCATTAATATTCACTTGTAAAGTTTCATGTCCATCATCTGGCACAAACTGAAAGAGACCTGTTTGCATCATTTGATGAAGAACGTTTCCAAGAACAGCCACTTTATGGGATAATTCCTCTGTATCACTGGTTGTAGCAGTAATTTGATGTTTTAATAGCTGGCCATTATCATCAATACCAAGCAAAAGCTTGATCCCTTTCACACGATATTCATCCTTTAATAATAAGATCATACGTAATTTGACGATAGCTGGTAGGTTTAAACGAATATTGCCATTTGCGCTAGGCGTGGTATTATCAAAAATATATTGCTCAAATGGCTTTAAATAATAGCGAAGCATCGCATCTGTACTATTAAACCAGCTAGCGACTTCTGCAATTGTATAGTGTTTGGCTTCATCGATGTCTGCTAAGTAAGCATCATTATAGAGAATTTCCTCTAAAGGCGTATGTTGTAGTACCACAAATAATGGGTCACCTTGCACAATTTCAAGTACCATTTCTTTTGCATTCTTTACTTTCAGCATCCTTTCACACCCCACTTTATTTTTTCCATCACGAAAATTATGCTCTATATAGGTTTCTATTCTACTAATCGCCATTCTATGCCTATTTTTTGTAAGAAATAATTAATAGATTGCCATATAATTAAATTCTTAGGTTAGTTAATAAATTTCATCGTAAATCTTACAGAAAAAGTGGTGCATATAGGGATAATAGATTGTGCTTCTGATTAAAGTTGATGAATAGTGATAATATGATGTGTTTGCTGATGATCGGGAAGTATTTCATGTATTGTCGCCAAAAGAGCTGTGTTGTTAATTAAAATTTGAATTTCTGTCTGTTTATATTGTTGTTGAAGATCAATAATATAATCTCGAATAATTGATAAGTAAAAAGGGTTTTTAATTTCTACTTCAACGAAAAATGGCAATGTTAAATAAGGAAGCCTGACATTGCCCCCACGCCGAATCCAAACAGCTTCATGCCTATAATAACGGATAGGTAATTGACGGTTACTAGCAATAAAAAGGTCCATAGAAAGCTCCTCCTTTGGAGTGTCTAATGAAAGCCTAAAGAAAATAAATGCAGCCGTCAAAGAAAAGGATAGAAAAAGCTGTTTGACGGCTATTTCTCTGATGAATAGCTTTTGTGGCAGATTGTATTTTAAAAGTGGTGGATAGAACAGTTGAAGCAGTGGGAGAGCCTCAATATGAAGGATAAAATGACTAAAGGGTCGGCTTCGTTAGCATTCTTTATTTATGCTACACTTACTATCATCTTGCTGCCTTTAAATAAAATAAAGAGGGAACCTAGAAAATTTTAGGCTCCCTCCCTATATAGATTAGTGAATATCACGCTTCTTAAAGTTACCACCACGAACCTCAGAAACATCCGAAATAACAACAAAAGCCCCCTCGTCAATATCTTTAATGATAGAGACTAATTTATTTTCCTCCATACGGTTAATAACGCAGTATAAAACTTCAGTTGGTTCATTAGAGAAGCCGCCACGTCCCTTGGTATAAGTAACACCACGCCCTAAACGAGCCTGGATAGCGTCGCCAATTTCCTCTGACTTGGCACTGACCACACGAACTTCTTTTGATTTTTCTAAACCAACTTGAATAATATCAATAACATTTTTCGCAATATAATAGGTTAATGCTGAGTATAGAGCACTTTCTAAGCCGAAAATAAAGCTTGCTCCTAAGAAAATAAAGGCATTAATAAATAGTATAATATCACCGACTGAAAATGGCACTTTACGAGATAGTAGGACAGCTAATACCTCTGTACCGTCTAAAGCACCACCATTCCGTAAGACAATTCCAATACCAACACCAAGCAAGATACCACCCGATAAAACAATTAGTAGGGGATCGCTTGGTCCTAAAATTGTTTCGACATCATGTAACAGAACTGTAGCAATGGATAACGCAGCAATACCTACACTGCTCATTAAAGCAAATGTTCTCCCTACTTGTTTATAGCCAATATAAACAAATGGAATATTTAAGATGAACAGTAGCACCCCTAATGGAATACTAAAAAGATGTGCACCCATAATACTAATCCCTGTAACACCGCCATCAATAACATTGTTTGGAATTAAAACTGCTTCTAGTGCATAGCCAGCAATAGCTGCACCAATAACAATCATAATAAATTTTCGTATGGTTTCTGATAACTTTCCTTTTTTCATAATCTTCCCCATTTCTTTCGACAAAATCGACCTAAGGTTTTGGAATAATATTGATCGCAATTGTTTTCGTCTCAGCGTCCTTATTTGAGTCAGCCATATTATAGTATTTGGTTAATAAATCGTTTAATTCACGATCGAAGCTCATGAATTGATCTTTTGTTAATGTCAAATCGGCTAAGGAAAAAGTTGCTAAATCTGCTGTGCTTTCTTTTTCATCAAGAGAATGTAAATAATTTTGATATTGTGATAACAAAGCCACTTGATAGTAGGAAATATAATTTAATTTTTGCTTCGTTGTAAGCTGTGTCCAATCCTCCTTACTTAGTTTTGCTGCTCCTTCATTTAATGCATAAAATTTCTCTGTAACAGAACGTACTTTTCTCTCTTTCACAATTTTTATAATGTTTTCATCCACTAAAATTTGAATATGACGATATAAAGTAGCCTGTGGTACATCCTTAATAACAGAAATCATCTCCAACGTGCTTAAACCTTCTTCTTTATTGTGCATCAGAGCCTGTAAAATTTTCATTCTCACAGGATGCATTAATACCTCTGCTTTATTACGCATAAACCGATCCTCCTATCAGGAAAAATGAGATAGCATCAAGGGAAGCAATCAAATGTTCTCATATTGATAACATTATCAAAAAATATAATATATATTTTCTTAAAAGATGTACAGCAAAAAGATAATGCAATTTTTATTGCCTTTTGTTATCATTATCAATAATGATAATGAAGGGAGTTGAAAAAATGAAATTACATTATGGATTTAATGAGTTCGATCAAATTGATTGGGGAAGCATTCTTCCAATCCTTGTACCTTTTTTACTGGTAGGATTTTTATTAATTATTATTGCATTAATGGATTTATATCGACATCGACACACAAGAGAAAACATTTTAATATGGGTAGTTATTATTTTGCTCTTTAATACAATTGGTTCTGTTCTATATTTCATTATTGGGAGAAAGGATGTCAATAAACGTGCGCTTAGAGATTAATAATATTACAAAAAAGTTTAAGCAAAAAACAGCCGTGAATGGTTTTTCAATGATGATTGATACGAATGAGTGTGTCGGACTTATTGGACCAAATGGGGCAGGGAAATCTACATTGATCCAAATTATTGCTGACATCCTGTATGCAGATGAAGGGGACATTCTTCTCGATGGGCAAAAGATTTCAACGATGAAAAATCAAATCGGTTATTTACCACAGTATCCTAATTTTTTCTCATGGATGACCGCATTTGAAACATTATCGTTTATGGGTACACTTTCTGGTCTAGCAAAACACGATTTACAGAAAGAAATTCCAGTGCTATTAGAAAAGGTAGGCTTGGTAAATGAAGCACATTTTCATGTCGGGACGTTTTCGGGGGGAATGAAACAACGCCTTGGCATCGCACAGGCATTATTGCATAAACCAACTTTAATGATTATGGATGAGCCAGTATCAGCGCTTGATCCAATTGGTAGACGTGAAGTATTAAATCTATTAAAAGAGATTAAAAAAGAAACGACCATCTTACTTTCCACGCATATCTTAAGCGATGCAGAGGAAATTTGTGAACGCTTTGTGGTCATTAAACAGGGCCATAAAATAGAGGATGCCACAAAATTAGAGCTGCTGGAGCGCTATCAAGAATCAGCGATCTTTGTGATGATTCGCCAAGAAGATACTAAGTGGTTAGCGAGGATTGAGCATTTACCCTATGTTAAGAAAATAGAAAGCTATGGAGATGGCTTTAAAATCCATGTCCATCACATGGAAGCTGATGCACAAAAATTATTACAGCATGGACTAGATGCACAGGTATTGTTTTTGAAGTTTGAAGTAGGCATTCAAGAAAGCTTAGAAGAAATATTTTTACAATTGGTGGTGTGAGTGAATGAATTCTTTTCTGGCATTAAGTAAAAAAGAAATACATCAAATGGTAAGGGAGTTTAAACTAGTTTGGCTTCCCATTGTCTTTATCTTACTAGGGCTTACGCAGCCAATCATGATGCATTACTTACCTGTTATTTTACAATCGATGGGTGGTGTTGAGGGGATAATCATTGATCCAGCAATGACCAAACCTGAAGGACGAGAGGTGCTTGCCTCAACACTCAATTCACAATTTGATCAGCTAGGTATTATTATTTTAGTCGTTGCTTCGATGAGCATTATTCAGGGAGAAAAAGCCAATGGGATGATGGCATTTATCCTTACAAGACCTGTATCAATAACATCCTATTTAAACAGCAAAATCATGATCCATTATCTTTTAGCTGTAATTTGTATCACTTTAAGCTATGCAGTGTCCTATGGTTATTCAGCGTATTTATTCACGCTTGTTCCTTTTAAAGAGGCTTTGTGGGCTTTAGCTTTTTACTGTGTTTGGTTATTGTTTGTGATCACGTTTGTGACGATGATGAGTACGTTTTTCAAAAGCCCTGCCTTCATTGCTCTAATCAGTGTTGTTGTGCTATTAATATGTCGCTTTATTGCTGGCTTACATCCTTTCATAGACATTATAAATCCAGCAAGTAATAGCTGGTTTGCCACCAATATACTAATGACAGGCAATATAGATAAGTGGTATGGCATCCATAGTGTTGTCACGCTGTTACTGGTGCTTTTAATGATGGTGATGATGCAAAGTTATATTGCGAAAAAGAAATGTTAACTCGAATGGGGTGAAAAAATTGTTAGTAATAGAAAATTTACAGAAATCGTATGGACAACGCAATATTTTAAAGGGGGTAGATTTAAAGGTAGGAAAGGGAGAAATATTGGGATTTGTTGGTGGGAATGGTGCTGGTAAAACAACAACATTAAATTGTATTACTGGGTTAGTAGAGCAAGATGATGGCACAATCATCATTAACAATGTGCCAAAATCACAGTCACTTGACTATAAAAGACAATTTTATTTTATTCCTGATACGATTCAAGTGTTTCCCAATATTACTGCATATGATTGGATACACTTTGTTTTAAAACTATATGAAGAAACGGATAGTACAAAGCTCCAAGATTTTATCAATGTCTTTGGAATGGAAAAAAGTATTGATAAACCATTGGGCACGTATTCGTATGGAATGCTTCATAAAATGGCATTAATTACGGCGTTTACTATTCATCCATCTATTCTCATTATGGATGAGCCACTAAATGGTTTGGATCCTCTTGCTGTTGTTGCTTTTAAAAATTGTATGAAGGACTATGTAGAAAATGGCGGAACCATTATCTTCTCCACGCATTTATTAGATGTGGCAGAAAAAATTTGTCAATCGATTGCATTTTTAAAGGATGGAAAAATTGTTTTGCATGAGCGTGTAGAGCATTTGTTGGTAAATGGCAGCTTAGAGGCTATGTTTTTGGAGAAGCAAGCTAATGAAGAATAATATACCATTCATAAAAATTTTTTTAACATCCTTGTATGCCAAGCCAAAGCAGCCAATGATTCAGGTACTGTTAGTGCTTGCCATCATTTATATAGCCATTCAGTATACAGTGCTTAATTTCATGATCTACTTTATAGCAAGCCCAGAGGAGTTTTTATTTTATAGTATTCTTTTTTCAAATGCCGTCACCTATATATTAATAGCCTATTTTGCTATTTCGGTCGTATTTAGCCAAAAGGATTTCTTTATACTTGCTCAGTTGCCTATTCCTACGGAGCGGATTGTGATGTCGAAAATCGTAAGTGGGGTTGCTTTTCCCGTAATAGCAGTAAGTATTCTATCAATACCGACATTTATCCTATTATTAATCGAATTTAAACTAGCCATTACTGTAAAATCAATATTCTTTATCGTTGTGATGAATATTTTAATTACCTTATGCCTTCTATTTATATTATCCATTTTGAATCATGTTCGAACAGCTTTTATTCAGCCATCTGTGTATTTATTAGCTAGAATGATGGTGATGTTAGCTATTGGAACAAGTCCAGTTATCTACTTTATAGTAAAAGAATATCGTGCAATTTGTATTATTTTAGAGGACTTTAATAGTTCAACCATATCAGACTTTCTTAGTTTAGGTTATCGTTTTGCTATGCAACAGCCATTGATTGAAATATTGTATTCATTGTCTTCTATGCAAAGTTTCTTGTTATTAATCGCACTATGCCTTTTATTATTTAAGGCAACCATCAAGATGATTGCGTCTAAGTATTATGAGCATGGCTTGCTTGTGAGTAGTGTAGAAAAAACAGCTAAGGTTTGGAAATGGGGTAGTAAGGGGAAGTGGGTTAATTATTTGCAGCGTGAATATTGGATTATCCAAGTTGAACCTTACTTTAAAATGCATGCCATTTTAGGGGTGATTTTAACGCCCATCTGTACCATTATCTTTTTAACGATTTTTCAGATGAATATACTAGAGGCTGACTGGCTTGCTCATTTTGAATCCTATCTCTTTGCCTATATGGTTTTATTGTTAAGTTGTACAAACAATATTAGCGGAACACCTTATTCGAGAGAGGGGAAATACTATGCAACAAGCATCACACTACCATTCGAGCCTCAAAAAATTTATAGGGCAAAGGTGATGATTTCCACATGCATCAGTACAATAGCAGTTGTTATAAGCTATATTATTTATACGCTATTTGGTAAAGGAGACATAATAACCGTAGTATTATTATTAATTACGTTACTGTTAGTTATTGCTTATAATATCTTATCACCCCTTTATGATAGAAGACATCCGTTGCTTGATTGGACAAATCCATCAGAGGCCATAAAATCTAATCCCACTGTATTAATCAGCTTACTATATGGGTTACCATTATTAATAAGCATTGCCCTTCTTCATTTTGGTTTACTCACTTTCCATATTTCTCCATTGTTGACAGCAGTCATTATTTTGATAGTTGTAATTATATTAATATATAAACTATTAAATAGCACAATAATGAAAGGATATATAGATAAGTGAAGGTAAATATAGATCGAAAGAATAAAACTCCTTATTATCAGCAGCTAGCACAGCAGCTTCTTTTAGCAATAGCGGCAGGAAATTTACAGCATGGGGACCAGCTACCCTCGATTCGTGATTTAGCAGGGCAAACAAATCTCAATTATCACACCGTTCATAAAAGCTATAAGGAGCTTCAAAAAAAGGGCATTATCACCATAAAGCCTTCTTCAAAAGCATTTGTGATTACTGAAAAATCTGCTGAAGCAAAAAGTGCTACCCAACAACAACTGTCTATAAAAATCGAACAACTAGTGATAGAAGCTTGTGTTTTAGAGATTAATAAGCAGCAACTTCAACAAGTGTTTCAGGAGAATTTAAACAAATACTATACAAATAATAAAGACAGAAAACCACTTTAATAAAAGAGCGATCCTATTTTAAAAGCGATGGGCTAGAAAAATGCCCATCGCTTAACTATTTTCTTTGATAGCCCTATATCAAAAACATCGCTACTATTGTTGTTACAACAAGCCCAATCACTACAGGAATTAAGTTGCGTCTTGCTAGCTCAAATGGGCTGACATTACAAATAGCTGCTGCTGGAATTAATGCCCAAGGAATTAATGTTCCGCCACCTACCCAAATAGCTGTGATTTGACCTAAAGCCGTTAAAGTTGCCGTTCCACTGCCAATAGCATTGCCGAATAAACTGCCAACAGAGCCAGCGAGGGAAATTCCGGAGAAGCCTGAACCATCTAATCCAGTAATAGCACCTACCACTGTTAATGTTACAACGGCTATTTCCTTTGTTAAAGGCACGACTGCGGCAAGACCAACACCAAGGTCATTGACAATACCATGCGAGGTAGCGGGGAGGTGATCACCAAGAATCTGTGTAAAGCCAGCATCTCCAAGATAGAAGAAGGCGGCGATTGGGATAACGGGTCCAAACACTTTAAAGCCAAATTGAAATCCTTGAATCAAGTAGCTTGTTGTCTTTTCGAGTCCTTCTTTTTTATGTGCCACAACACTTAGCAAAAGTAAAATAAAAACAGCCGTTCCACCAACTAATGCAGTAGCATCGCCACCCTGCAATTTAAAAGCAGCCATTGCCATCACATCTAAGATAAAAGTAATAGGAATAAGCACAGCAAAGAATCGTTTTTGCCCAACAGACAGTAAATTTTCCACAATGGCTTGTGTACTATCTTCATTTTCCTCGCTGACAGTGTTTAAAAGGAATGTGCCTCTTTTCATATCACGTCGTAAAAAAATATAAGCAACAATTGTCGTTACAACGCCCATCGTGATAACAAGTGGAATACTAGCTGATACAACATCCCCAACAGGAATACCCGCAGCATCAGCCGTTAGCTTCGGAGCTCCTTGTATGACAAAATCACTCGATAACGCAATGCCATGCCCAAATAAATTCATCGCCATGGCAACACCCAGTGCTGGCAGACCCGCACGAATCGCCACAGGCAAGAGTACCGCTCCTAACAATGCAACAGCAGGCGATGGCCAGAAAAACCAAGAGATCAGCATCATTAATAAACCAATTGTCCAATAGGCAAGAGCTGGTGTTTTAATGATCTTTGTGAAAGGAGCAACCATGACCTCATTGATACCTGAAGTCATCATCACTCGACTCATCGCAACAATAATAGAAATAATAAGAATCGTTGATAACAACTCTGTTATGGCATAAATAAAGCTGTTAAAAACACCACTAATGGAGGCAGTTAAATCGCCAGTTGCCACAATTGCCAATATAAAGATCCCGATGATACAGATCAACGTTGTATCTCGACGCTTCACCATAAACCCAATAATCAAGACAATGAACACGACATAAATCCAATGTAACGCCGACAAATCTACGCCTAAAGTACCCATGTTCTACCTCATTTCTTTTACGCTTAGAATATGAGGCATACGTCTAATAGGTGTGTGCTGATCAAAATCATTACATATATTTTTACTTTGGGATGTTTGTGTAAGCATTATAGTAGGGACGAGTTATCATTTTAATAGTTTGGGAGGAATTTTATATTCTATAGGGAAAGGTGGGGAGCTTATTTAGTATTATAAATGACGTAATACTTTGCTATTACTTTTGTATATTATCTTAATTTTCACATTTTTCTGGTTGAAATAATCTTGATAATCAGTTATCTTAAAGTTGTCTGAGAATAATATAATAAAGTATCTGAATGTAAGTGGGTGTATTTTGCTCATTTTTACAATCTTTTATTTCAGTGTGCTTTGTGATATTTCGCAAAGCACACTTTTTTGAGGTGATAGACATGAAAAAAAAGTTTTTTGAATTACTAACAGAAATTGCTTATGGTTTAGTAAATAAGGAATTAGCTTATGAAAACATGGAGAAGGATGAAAATTATTATTATTTTCAACAGCAGGAACTAATAAAATCTATTCAAAAGCTTGCTTTGTTTATGTTAGAGCATCGAATTGTTGATGATGATGGTATCCCCATTGCGCCGAACAATGAAACAGAAGCAATTATATATTATTTTTCAAAGCCTTTAGACGAGTGGCCTTGTGCAGTAAATCCAGCATTCAATGAATTAAAAATGCTTGCAGATGATGAAGAAGTGCTAGTGCATGTTTATGAAAATGATACATTTTTTTATACTACTGAATGGTGTAAAGAGCTTGCGGATCAATGTCATGAATATAATCAAAATGCAATGCAACAGGCTGTGTATCAAAAGTTAATGCAAGTGACGGAAGAACAATACCGTTTTTTGCGTAAATTTATTATTGAACAACCTATATTGGACGTAAAAGCTAGTTATGATTTTAAACGTACTGGGAAAATTTCAGGACTAAATGAAATGTTTCTAGACGAATTCATTAAGGTTGCTTATGAACCTTTACCTGCAAATGTTTTAGGAAAGTGTAGATATTGTGGATGGACCGTTATACAAAGTACTATTCATAGCAGATGTATTGATAGTCGTTGCAAGTTAGAAACTGATGGTTTTTTCTTCATAGAAGACATTGTTCAACCTAACACAAAAATGAGGTTAAAATCAGGTGTTATGAAATATATATGTTTGCCAGGCAAAGACGAATTAGAGTTAATTAAGTACTGCCAAAAATTAAGACTACAAACGATTCTTTGGCCAGACAAAGACCGTTATGATGTACGCATTGAAACAAAAAGTGGGGTGCTAGCGATTGATATAAAAAGTTATTACAGTCCTTATTCGTTAGCTTATCATATTGAACAAAACGGGTTATTCAACCGTTTAAATGAAGATGAACGACCGATATTAGTTATTCCTGATCATCGAATACGAAAGCAAGGCTACCTCGAAATAGTTAAACATACATTATCTGTATATAAAAACATTCAATGTATAAATGTGAAACAGTTAAAAAAATTATTACGTGAGGAGGTAAAAAATGGAGACATTTAAGCAACTTTCTAAGAAAGTTTTTCAAATTCACGAATTAGGTAACAGTATTCTTTCAGAAAAACAAATTGTACAAACATTAAAATTTGAAAGTTTATTATATTTTAACTATATTCACCAGCTGACGGAAAATCCACTAGAATTACGTAATATACTCCAAGGTATGCATAAAATTGCTAAGAGTGAATTAACAAATTTTCACTATGAACTAGATATAATTAATCAAAATTTGAAAGCAATTTCGAGTAAGAATCAAATGGACAAGGTAATCACAGAATACAACCACTTAGAAAAGAATTTACGAATGTTTGATTTAGAAAATATTTTCGAAACAAATAGCGAATCAGATTTTTATAATGATCGTATCCGTATCTATAAGGCAACTTTTCAAGAATTAGAAAAAACTAATCGAGTTAAAATACCGCAAGTAAAAAATGATCTTTCACACATCGAACTAGATGGGAAAAAAATTGATATTTCTAAATATCAGCTACCAGAATATGAAGTCCAACAACCTTCACCTCGTAAGGGAGGAAATATTAAAATTATGATAGCTGATTTGAAATTAGCTGCTAAAGAAATGGATGCAATGATTGCAAGTAAACCAAATGTAGATGAGCAAAACTATGTAGATCGAATGAATAAGTTTGATATTTATGCGAACGATCACTACGGAATACAATCAACAGATCAAATTCTTTTAAAAGAAGTGTGTCATATCATTGGTATGGTGGGAACTGGAAAATCGACGCTGATTCATGTACTTGTTTATTATTTGTCAAAAAATGGATATAAAACAATGGTGCTGTTTGAAACGGTTAAAGATGTATTAACACATGCTGATTTATTTGATAATTTGGGTGTGTTATCTACAGCAATTAATGGTGAAAGAAAGCAAGAGAAACGTGTTCAAAAAGTGATTGAATATCAAGAAATGATTATACCCGAAAAGTATGCGAGTAATTTAACAGGAAATTGTTATATTAGTCAGTTATCAGGCGGTGTATACGATGATTTGAAATTGTACGGAGAGGAACCATGTTATCGTATGACATATGAAGGAAAAGCTACTTTATGTCCATTTTACTCGATTTGTCCTCGAAAACAGAATAGCCGAAAACTGTATAACGCATCCGCCATTTTTGCAAATATAAATAGCTTATTATATAACCGTACAGGACTAATAAAAGGACGAGGTAGGCTGCTTTTATTAGAGTATGTGATCGATTTTGTAGATGTAGTGATTTTTGATGAAGCAGATGAGCTTCAAATGAAACTAGATCATCTGCTTAATGAATCAGAATATACTGAAACGATTTTAAATAATAGTTTTAATGAGCTATATAATTATATAAAAATAGCGATTTCAAACGGTGATTTCAGTGAATATCGTGATTTGGATGCTAATTTCCGAATAGTACTAAACGGCTTAACAGAAGTAAAAAACTTATTAAAAAAGCGATCAGTACTAGAAGGGTTTAAACAAATTAAATATGGTCAATGGTTTTCATCATTTATTTTAGCTAAATCAATAGATTTTTTGCCTAATGGATTTGCACAAGATTATAATCGAATACTTGAAAATAAAGATGAAAGTTTTTTTGGTATGCAAGAAGCGTACTTAATGGGTTCACAAAAGTTAGATGCAAGATATAAGGAGTTATATGAGCAGTATCGTATTGAAAAGAAAGATTATTTTGCTGTCCGTTTTTTAATAGCTTTAGTACTTACAGAAAAGTATATTTTATCTTTACAAACCGAGTTAGAGAAAATACAAAAAAATAATAATACAATTCAAACAACTGGGATACCGAATATATTTAAACGGCCTAATAAAGATTTGATGCGTTTATTACCAAGTTCTCCTACTAATAATCGTTTTGGTTTTATATATGATGAAGAAGGAAATACGCTGCAAATTTTTAGACAGCAAGCAATTGGTCGAAGTGCGATGACTGATCTGCCATATCTAAAAGTTGATAAAAATGGCAAGCCTCTTGGACCACATACAATTTTATTATCAGGGTCAAGTTTTGCACCAGGTAGCAGCGCGCATCATATTCATCGTCCAGTAAAATATATTTTACAAGCTCCAGATAATATTCAGCAGTTTATAAAACAAATAAATATAAAATATGTAAACACTAATATTAAAATCTCCGGAGCTAAAAATAAAAAAGCAGCATTAAAGGAAATCTGTCATGCTAACAAGGAACT
This sequence comes from Lysinibacillus sp. FSL H8-0500, assembly GCF_038051955.1. NCBI lineage: Bacteria > Bacillati > Bacillota > Bacilli > Caryophanales > Bacillaceae > Lysinibacillus > Lysinibacillus sp. FSL H8-0500. The sequence goes on from NZ_CP150292.1 coordinate 1,523,366, forward strand.
GTTTATGAATGCATTAAATGAAGACGGGCGTTCACTCATAATTGTTAATAGTTATGAACAGGCACAATGGGTTCAAAATGAGTTGAAACAAATTTTACCTACAAAAGTATATCGACTTATCCCGGATTCAAGTATTGTTACAAATGAGACGATTCAGCGAAGTAAGTTAAATCAGTCAAAAAATATCGCTTATAAATTTTTAATTGCACCTGCAATTGCTATTGCGAGAGGATTTAATATTGTGGATGAAAAAGGGCATTCATTATTCAAAAAAATGTTTGTACTTGTAAGACCTATGTCAAAGCCAAAAGAAATTGAAACAATCGTATCAATTGTAAATGGTGAAGTGACGAGGATTCGTTCGATGCAGTTAGTATCACCTTTTCTATCTGTAGAGCTTGAAAGAATTAAAAACTGTAGGAACTCTGCACAGATGATTTGGAATAAAACCTTACGTGACTTTTACGGCATTCAAAATGCGGATGAGCTTCTAAAGCGTAATATCATTGTTTCGCGATTGATATTGTTAACGCAGTTAATTGGACGTTTATTAAGGGTAACAAATTTAAAAGCTGCCCCACCTGAAATCAATTTATTAGATCATGCATTTGTCGGAAGAAAGCAGAATGATTTTGATTTATTAGAGGAGATTGAAAGATATTTAGAAGATATAATGGTATCCCCTAGAGATGGTGTTTTAGTAGAGAAATTATATAGTCCTTTTTTAGAAGGATTGAAAAGAGGGAAATCACTTGTTTGATACATTAAAATTACAAGCATATACATTACAACCAAATATAGAACTTGAAGTATACTGTTATCAGTATCCGCAACAATGGATTGAAAGCTTTCAAACTGTTAATCTTCTTTTAGGAAAGGATAAAAGACATTTACCATTTAAAAAAATAAAAGAATTTTTATATAGTTGGGATCCTAATATTTTATTTGTAAATGATTTTACTAATACTTATAGGCAAAATACATGGATTTTATCTCGTAAACCTATAGATGAATCTACTGTAATAGCAATCTTTAAAATGTGTTTGCAAATTACGATTGATTTAATAAAAAATCCTTATACTAAAGAAGCTTTTGAGAATTGGATTAATAATTTAGATGAAATTATTGAACTGAAGCTTATTATGAAGCGAATTCCTCTAACGACAAATGAAGGAACGATCCATGAAAATAATTTAGCATTTGAAGTATTACCTCGTTTTATTTATCAACAACTAGAATCAAAGCCATTAGTATTAGGGGATCAAACTTTATCTTTTATACCAACACATAATGGTATGCTTTCTGAACCAAATTTGCTCTGTTATAGTACAAAAAATTCGAAATATTATTATTCGATTCGACTCATAGCAAATATTCAAACAACTCCACATCAGTGTACTCCAATGATACAGTTTAAGTTTAGTATAACACGTTGGATGAATTATAAATTACCCTTATATAGCCGGAATGAATCAAACACGTCAGTCTATGCTCATTTAGATAATCGATTAGTAAAAATAGAAATTGTGAAAAAGAATAATCAACTATTTTGGGAACCATCTGAACATGAAATGTATAATGCGGTTTATATAGGTCAGCCTTTACCGGCTATTAATGAACTCGTAAATCGTCCAAATAGCTTTAATAATTTTTATGTATCTCATCGATTAGAGTTTGGTAATATTGCTGTTGGTGCAGGGGAATCAATGCATGATCGTTATATTTTAAACGATTGGATTACAAGTGAACTTGACGAACTAATTAAACCGTTTGCATCGGTATTAAAAAGTAAAAGTGTTATCGGACAAAACAGTAAAAAAAGAATAAAAGATAATCTAGAAAATATCGAAAAGGTACATGAAGTTCTAGCGAAAGTGACAGGTCAAAAGCAATTATTTATTGAAGTACTTTATATAGGGGAACAAGAAGAGTTAATAAATTTAGTAAAGCAAAATTTAGAAATGGTACTGGGTGTAGGAGAAGGGGAATTTACCTCAGAACATATAAAAATCAGTATTTCCTATAGTCGACAAAACGAATTGTTATCATCATTAGATGAAACAAAAAAGGAAAAAGATCGCCATGAAGAAAGGATTCAACAAATTCAGCAAACAATTCATAAGTCAACAGGTTTAACAGCTTGTTTAGTATTATTACCATTTATTAATGAAGAAGGTCATTCATATTATAAAGAAAAAGAAGATCCGAAAAAAGCTATACGAGCAGGTTTAGCAACAACTGGTAGATTGTCTCAATTTATTGATAGTATGAATCCTAAGTCGCCAGAATATCGTGTGAAAGTTGCTATTCATGATCTGCTAAGACAGTTAGGTTATATTGATCCATTTGAAACTAATAAATTTGAAACGGTTAATTATGATACAACTATTTCAGCTCTTCATATTGTTAATTTTAAGAGAACTCCATATGGCAATACGAAACGAGCAGTTGTTTATATTGTTCGGAAAGCAAATCAAGGCCCAGTATTAGTTGAATGTCCTGCTTTATGGAATGGACAAAAATATTATTGGGAAGCAAGTCTTGCTTTCCAAGAAATTGCAACTGTTGAAGGCTTTAAAAAGTTTAACCCGGAACGTGTTATTGGAGATATAAAAAATAAAATTTATGAATTGAGTTATAAGAAGGACCAACCACATTTACTACTTTTATTTAGTGATGGTGTTACCCGTAAAGAATGGCCATTTATTACAGATAAAAATTTATCCTCTATTAATAAAGAAGAGTTATATACTTTAAAATCAATTTGGTTTGAAAAAGGCAAAGAAAATGAAGGGCTTACTTTCACTGATGAGAACCAATTAAGGCTAGTTCGTGTTAGGGTAAATGATGAAGTTCCGGATTATTTAACACCTAAAAAAGAGAATGGAGAATATCAATCGAAAAAAGGATTATTTAGTTTAAATGAAGTATTTTATAGTTTGGGTGAAAAACCCTTAGATGCTCATTATGCTAATACTTTATATAGTAATAACAGTAAGCTTCTAATGCAAAATGCAAATAAGCCATTAAAATTTTCGAATATAGTAGAGCTGTATCCAATTCATTTAAATAAAGAAGATAATCCTGAAGAATGGATTTCTTTAACACATAATTATCGAGTTTTTGCCCATCAATATAAAGGTACCTTAAAAGCACCGTTATTGCTTCATATGGCTAAACAACTAGAAGAGTATATTTATTAGCTTTATTTCTATTATGACAATAATACTAAAATTGTGTTTACACTATTAGGCATTAGTCTATCCAATCTTCTTTTGGATATGGATTTTAATATTGTTTTGTATGTGTAATAATTATTTGAATATTAAACTGGTGAATACACTTGATAGACTTTTCTTCACCAGTTTTTTGTTAGCATTCTGAACGCCAAGTGCCACAACAGGCAAGAGCACCGTTTTTACTCATTAATCAATATGAAAAATTTTCGCTAAAATCGGCAGTGGAACGTTCCAAAGGTATGTAGAATTTTACAGAAAATAATTTTTGAAAGATTGTCCATGCGGAATTTTTGTTGCTATGACTTTAAACAAACTAGCTGCTTGGACATGACAAGCAGCTTAATAAAATGCTTATGCTCGACTAGTATGAAATATAATGAGCGAAGAAAAATGACAAAGGAATCGACAATGAACTTCTCGATTCCTTTAGTAATATCACTTAATTTCTTTCTCTTGCCCGCTGTGTGTCTCTAATATTCTTTTGAACCGTGATGGATGCAAATAAACTAAGAACAAATGACATACCATAGAACCCTTTTTCGCTTAAAATAATACTTCCAGCATTATATAACCCAATACCCATTAATGAAATAGATACAATAAGTGCAACCCAACTGATACCATAATAAATATTAGTGACAGGTATTCCCTCTTCTTTATCTCTTACTGCTTTTTGTAAAGATATTGCTGAGTAGAGTCCAAATACTAAAACGGCTAAATAATATCCTTTTTCGTTTAGTTGCATTGTTGCATTAAACAAGCCTATAAAATAAGCAGTAACCCCTATTAACAATGCTGCCCAGGAAGCGCCCTTAAAAGCAGCAGTCGGTTCTCCCTCTTTCCTTTCTACCTTGATTTTCGGATCAGGTTGTTTTTCCTTATCTGATGAAGTCTCATTTTGATTAGACAATATCTTTCTCCTCCTTCTATCCCTGTATAAAAATATTCTATCATTCTACAGGGATGTTATGAGAACAGAAATTTTTCTCAATCTTGTTTTTCGGTAGATTTGACCGTTATTTTGTTGAAATATAAAAAGTCAATATGACTTTATCAAATATAAAGGCACCATTGTCGTCTCCTTGGGAAATTTTAGCTGTAGGCTAATGGTAATTACGAATTTTTATCCATTTGCGATTACATAAACTACTTTGTCGACTACATGGAGAACAATTTTTTTCTGTCCTTCATTGCAATTACTTTTTTTGTGGCACTATCATTGGAATTCGTTGTATCGAGTGCCTCAAAACAGCTCTCATCTGTACGAATGTTGTGCCATGTTACATATAAGAGCTAGGTGTATAACTTTGTTTCATATTATTCCAATTGACAGTTAAATATGTTAGGTGGATGTGGTTGTCTATTGTTGCTATGACCACCGCCATTTTAGATTCATGGCAACAATAAACGAAATAATTAAAATGGTTAATAATAGCTCTGTAAAGGCATAAATAAAGCTGTTAAAAACATCACTTATAGATGAAATTAAATCGCCAGTTGCAACAATCGTAATTAGTATCCAACGTGCAAATAAAAAGTTTGTAAAGAAAATTTAAAAGCCTAGGCTCCTCTGAAAGTGGGTATCTGGCTTCCCAAGCTCCCTACTTAGAAAGAGATTGCGCGACTGCAACCAAGTTTTTTACCCCTTCTTTTAGTTGTTTTTCATTTGCATAAGAATAGCTTAAACGTATCCAGGATGATAGCTGTTTTAATGGATCACAAATTTGACCTGGCACAAACGATATAGATTGTTCGATACTTTTGGCTAATAATAATTCAGTTGAAAAATTATCTGGGAGCTGCACCCATAAATTCAGACCACCTTTTGGACTGGTCCATTTCCAATCTGTTACCGCTAGCTCTCTCTCCATGATTTCCTTTCGGATCTGTAGGGCAATCCGGATTTTCTCCAAGTGCTGCTGCATTCGTAGTGATGAAAAGTAATGGAGAAAAATTTTCTGATTGAGAAGTGGTGAGCCATTATCAGCTAACGATTTTTGTGCTAGTAGTGAGTTCATTAATGATGATGGACAAATAACAGCTGCAATTCTCAAGCCAGGTGAGATATATTTGCAAAAGCTTCGGATATAAATAACTGCCTTAGCACTATCATAGGTATAAATTGGTGGTGGCGGGGCTTGATCAAAATAGATGTCGTGATAGGCATCGTCTTCAATTAATAGAAATCGATATTGTTCAGCTAATTCTACTAATTTTTTACGCTGCTCAATAGAAATAGTATAACCAGTAGGGTTATGGAATGTGGGGTTGAGATAGAATAGACGTGGCTTGTATTGTTTAATAGCTAGTTCAACCTGTTCTAAATCGTACCCCTCTGGATGAATATCAACCGTTACAATCTGTGCTCCTTGTGCTCTAAAAATATCAATTGCAGCACTATAGCTTGGACGTTCAAATAAAACCACGTCTCCTCGTTTAATAAAAGCTTGAGCGATTAAGTGAATCGCTTGCTGTGAGCCAGACGTGATGAACACATTATCTGCATGGAGATGAGTTTTATACTGGTTGATAAAATATTGAGTGAGTGTTTCACGTAGCTCTAAATCACCTTGCACCGTTGAGTAAGTGGCAAGTACTTTTGGATAAAGGTCAAACACTTTTTTCACGTAATCTGCAAAATAATGATTAGGCAAAAGGTTTGGATCAATTAATGCCTGAGAAAAATGATAGGAAACAGATGGTTGATGGATTTCAGATAAATGATTTTTTTGTACGTATGCAGAAACAATGGGATTGTCCTGATATAGATATTCAAAATTTTTCGTGACATTTGATTGGACAAAATAGCCTGCTTTATCTTTTACATAAACTTTGCCATGCTGTTTCAGCAATTGATAAGCCTTTAAGACCGTTAATCGATGAACTTTCATTTCAGATGCTAGTTGCCGGACAGAGGGAAGCTTTTCATGTTCTTTCCATTCTTTACGTTCTATTCTGTGAAGTACATAATCGTACACTTTCATAAAAAGATAGTCTCCATTTTGAACCGCTTTACCCACATCGATTCCTCCTCTTTAAAATGATTGTACCACGATCTAATCTAATCTGTTCTATCCCTTTTATTCTGTTCTATCGTTTTTCTTTTATGATAGAAAAGAGGAGGAGATTACTATGGTTATTATTAATTATTTCTTTATGTGTTTGATTTTTGGCACGACATTTTTAGCGATTAAAATTGGTGTGGATGCAGGGGTGCCTCCGTTTTTATCAGCTGGCCTTCGGTTTTTCATTGCCGGTTTGCTGCTATTTAGTTTTATGGTTTGGAAAGAAAAAACGACAATACGGTTATTTTTTCGGAAAGAAATGTTTTTTACAGGAGTAGGCTTAACCTTTGGGACGTTTGCCGCCTTATACTGGGCAGAACAGTATGTGACATCAGGGATTGCAGCTGTCTTATCTGCTACAGGTCCGATGATGATTATCGTTATTCAGACATTCCTATTGAAGCAAAAAGGAAATCGAAAATCATTTATTGGCTGTGTTGTTGGAGTCATTGGTGTCATGTTCTTGATCTTACCTAGTTTTTCAATTGACATTAATTCCTTCTGGATGATTGGCTGTTTCGCCATTATATTGGGTGAAGTTTTTTATGCATCTGGAACGATTTATACAAAGCATGTCATCCGAAAATTTGAAACGACATCTCCGATTGCTTTAAATGCAGCGCAAATGATGCATGGTGGGATTTTATTAATCATTTTGTCACTTTTTACCGAGAATATTCAGCTTCATTATCTTTTAAGCTCAGCTTCAATGGGCTCTCTTCTTTATTTAATTATTTTTGGTTCAATGATTGGTCATAGCATTTATTATTGGCTTGTCTCCCAGACAAATCCTGTTTTTCCTTCTACATGGCTGTATATCTCACCATTAATTGCCGTTATACTTGGTGTTACCTTCTATCATGAATATATTTCGTGGTTAACAGGAATAGGTACGCTGACGATTATTGTTGGAACGATTCTAGTCAATTTTGAAACATTGAGAGAGTTGCTTTGGCGGAAGAGGACTGTTCTTCAGGATGTAAAAGAATAATAAAATCTAATCATAAAGGGGAAGAAATGATGAAAATTTCTAGGGGAGTAGAGATTCTGGAGCTTAAATTTAACGGAGCCTTCATTCATCCAACGCTTTTATGGGATCATGAGATGGCTGTTTTAATTGACACTGGATTCCCGGGGCAAATGGAGGATTTGCGCGTAGCAATGGACAAGGTAGGCGTGTCGTTTAATAAACTAAAAGTTGTGATTTTGACACATCAGGATATAGATCATATAGGCAGCCTTCCTGAAATATTACAGGAGTGTGGAAGGAATATTAACGTTTATGCTCACGAACTAGATAAGCCTTATATCCAGGGGGAATTACCACTTTTGAAAGACGGGCACATAGTGAATCCACCCAAGGGAAAAGTAGATGATACCTTGCATGACGGTCAAGAGCTGCCGTATTGTGGCGGAATTCGTGTTATTCATACTCCAGGACATACTCCTGGTCATATCAGCTTATATTTAAGGCAAAGTAAAACGCTTGTTGCGGGGGATTCGATGTATAGTGTAAACGGTACGCTCGAGGGAATTCATGCACCAACCACTTTGGATATAAATGTTGCTCGACAATCCTTAAAGAAATATTTAGACCTAGATATTGAATGCGTGGTTTGTTACCATGGAGGATTGAGTAAGGTAAATATTAAGGAGCAAATTCAAAAATTTTAAAATCATCTATTATTCAAGGCTACCAATATCAAATTGATCAAACGTTATTTTAAATTAGCAAGAGCATTCTTATATAAAAATAGGAATGCTCTTTCTTTATAAAAGGTTCTTATGAAGACACTCGGTATTCCTAGCTACGACTTTCAGCTTTTTCAAGTTGTTAAAGTCGTACTTCTAGTGCCCCGACAGCCCCTCCAACTGGTGATTGTTTTGATTGGTTTATTGACTCTTTAAATAAAAACTGAAGGAAACTTTTTCAATCCTTATTCTATTGCTTAATATTAAAAGGCATAGGAGTTATCCCTAAGCCTTTTTGAGATTATCTAATGAAAGAAAAGGGATGAAAATAACATTGATTTTTTATATATTTAAAAAGTTCTTTTGATGACGTTCGGCACTTCGAGGGCTGGAAGATCCGAATCGCCACAGGCAATAGTATCGCTCTTAACAGTACAGCAGCAAGGGGAGGTTAGAAAAAACAAGAAATAAACATCATGAACAAACCAATTGTCCAATAGGCGATTGCAGGTATTTTAATAATTTTTGTAAACGGAGCAACCATGATCTCATTAATGCCTGATGTCATCATGACCTGACTCATGGCAACAATAATAGAAATCATTAAATGGTCGATAACAGCTCATAAATAAAGCTATTAAACAAACCACTAATAGAGGTAGTTAAATTGTCAGTCATCACAAATGCCAGTATAAAGATGCCAATAATACAAATAAGGGTAGTACTGCACCGTTTAACCATAAATCCGAATTATTTAGTGAACATTCTTTAATTAAACTCTGTAAAAATTTTTTTGAAAAAATGAACTATTTATAATACTAAATTGTTACTTGTGTAGAAATCGGAAAAGGAGGTGGGGTTGTGGAACAATTTAGCGATGAAAAAGTATTGTTTCAAACATATTATAAAGACGTCTTCAGGGCTTGCTATTACATGCTTCAAAATAAATACGATGCGGAAGATCTTTGTCAGGATGTATTTGCGAAAGCTTTGAGTGAAGATTTTCGAGCCATACAAAATCAAAAATCTTGGTTACTTAGTATTGCCATGAATATGTCTCGAAATTATTTAAAGAAAAAGAACAGAATACTTTTAAAAGAAAACTTTAATTTTCTATCATCTATACGATTTGACAATACCCAAAATATTGAGCGAACAATACAGCTCAACGAAAATAAAAATGAGTTAGTCGATTTAATGAATAAACTGCCTGTTCGTATACGAAAGGTTATGGTGTTGAAATATGTGCATGATTGTAAAGATAGAGAAATCGCTCAAATTCTAAAAATCCCTGAGGGGACGGTTAAATCGAGGCTTTTTAAAGGGAAAAAGTTACTTCAAAAGTTTATAGAAGTAGATAAAAATTTGTTGTTTGAATGGAGGGATCATCGTGAGTAATATGGATGATTTAATAAAAGAACAAGTAAGAAATGATCAAGTTGATTTCCCGAATGAAAATGAAATGTGGCGTAAAATCCTACTTAAGCAACAAAATCCTAATTATAAAACTAAAAAACAAAGCTATAAACCAAAAATTATATTAACTGCCATTTTATTTGCAATTATTTTATCATCCACACCTGTATTTGCTAAATATACAACAGAAATCTTGGAATGGATGAGAAATATGAATAGAACGGGTGTTATTACTTCCTTAGAAAATGGATTTGGACAGGAAATCAATAAAACTGTTGAAAATGAAGCCGGGGTCTTAACTATCCATAATGTAATATCAGATCAAAATGGTACTACTATTAACTTTAGCTTAGATATTGATCACGATTATCCAATATATGCTGCAGACTTCGAACAAGCATTACTCAAATTGGATGACAGAAAAGAAATACAGATGGAAGCAAGTGCAGTATATAATCTTGAGTCAGATAAATTAGTGGGGGTCCTACACACAGAGGAGGAAATCCCACATAACAGTAATGTTACACTTCAACTAGGTGGTTTAAAGGAAATACAATTGAAAAGTATAGAGTTAAAAGATTTGGCTCAATCACACACATATCCTGAAAAGATTACCATTCATCAAGATGGAATATCACAAATAGAGTTCACTTCAAATGATTATCAAAATGGGCAATATATATTGGATTACCTTATCGAGCTGGAGGAGCCCAATAACATAGAGCATGCATATTTATCCTATACCTTACAAAACAATCCCATTGCGAATTTTGGTGTTACGAGTAAACGTCCACAACCAAACGTCATTAAAAAAAGTGATTCACTAGAGATACCAAAAGAAGCGGTAGAAAAATTAGGTGTATTTTTAAATTATAATGATACGGTAAGTTATAAACCAGAAACATGGAATCTAGATTTTCAATATAATCATGCTCTTGCTAAAAAATCTACCTTTGTTATGGATATAGACGAAAATATTGAGAGGGGTTCTCGACAACTTCAACTTAAAGAGCTTGTGATTACTCCGAGTAGAGTGAAGCTTTATTTTGATGAGAACCATATAGAAACCAATGATAATTGGTCTTATATCAATTATTATCGTCAGATAAAATTACGAGTGGGTGAACAGGAATTATCGGGGTATTTAGATGATGATTATTTCTCTTTTGAAACACAGGAGTTGATTAAAGATATTACGAATAAAGAAATTGCTCTTACTTTGAAAGATGCAAGTGTCTCTTATGAAGCTGAAAAACAAGATAAAGTACTACTTGAAAATATTTCTGATATACCAAAAACAATACAAACAGAATTACATGGGTATCCAATTGATATAACGTATTATTCTAATGGTAGTGATTTAATTGTTGAATCAGAAAGTAAGAACAAGCAATTTGGTGGTATCACACAAAGTATTATTTATCAGAATGGCAAAAGAATCTTTGCTGAAAATCGTTCTAATGAAGGATTGTTAAGTATAAACAAACAAGTAGAAACATTTAAAAATATAAAAGATCAAGAGATTACATTAAACTTCTTTCTTTATACTGTCAACGAAGATCGAACTGAAACTATTATTTTACAGTAAATAATTTACACTTAAAGTAACAAATAATTTGAGAAAGGGACAGTCGATAAAGATTTATAGGATTTATTGATTGGGATTTCATCCGATAAAATAAAAGAAAAATTAGAGAGTCTAATAAAATAACCAAAAATGCTCTGGCAATTTCACCCTTATTCACTTTCATTGGAAATCGACTTCAATTTGATGAAATAGAAGCGGGTGCCTTAACAGTGGCCAATGCAAATAGATATGGAGTTTTAATAATTCACTGAACAGGCTCGCGATGTTAATAAGTAGTAATTAAAGGAGAGAAAAACAAAGATATCTATGTTCCTACTTGCAAAAATACTTAGCGGTCTTGCATTTGTGTTGATGCTCATCAAAATTTTATTCTTTAAAACAGAGAAGAAAGAAGATAATAAGTATCTAATTTACACACTTCTTCTTATTATTTCTGTTAACATTTCCATCTGGGTTATTGCAGCAGCTAATTCCTAAAGGAAAAAGAAAGATAGATCTGTTAATAGAAAATGTACCCTATAAGATAGACACTTGAAAAAGGTCATCTTATAGGGCGCTTTTTGTTTATAATGAAAAAAACAAGATTCGGAGCCACTACTATGACTAAGAACTTTTTAACACCTCACCAACAAAATGAATTAAAAAAGAATCCGTATGTAAAAGCTGTGAGCGATAAAGCGATTACGTATACGGATGAGTTTAAACGCTTATTTATTGCACAATCTGAAACAGGAAAATTACCAAGAGAAATTTTTGAAGAAGCGGGATTTGACGTGGAAGCGATTGGTATAACACGTATTCACAGAGCAGGTACTAGGTGGAGAACAGCTTATAAAAAACGTGGAATTACAGGTTTAGAAGATTCTCGAAAACACAGTTCAGGACGTCCTATTGAGCGAGAATTAAGTATAGAGGAAAAATATGCACGACTTGAAGCGAAAATGCGTTTACTAGAAGCGGAAAACGAACTATTAAAAAAGAGCGATTTACTCGAAAGGCAGATGTTGAAAAAGAAATAAAACTCGCACCAGAACTGAAATTTGAACTGATTGGTCAAACGATTGAAAGGTATGGATTGAAGCGAATGGTACGCTATCTTTGTGAAGTGTTGGAGGTATCACGCTCAGGCTATTATAACTATTTTAAGAAAGAATCTCTTCAAAAAAGAGCGATAAAACACCAAGCAGATGAAGTCGTAAAGGAAGTGATTTTAAAAGCGTATCGATTCCGACGACGTCACAAAGGAGCACGTCAAATCAAAATGACGCTTCACCATCCATACGGTATTACCTATAACCTGAAGCGAATTCGCCGCATTATGAAGAAGTTCGGGGTGATCTGTCCAATTCGTAAAGCGAATCCTTATCGTCGTCTAGCCAAAGCCACACAAGAACATCGTACGTGTCCACATATGCTCGAACGTCAATTTAAACAAGGCGTGGCTGGTAAAGTCCTCTTAACGGATATCACGTATTTGACTTATAAAAATGGTAAACGTGCTTATTTATCAACGATTAAAGACGCTGAAACGAATGAGATTTTGGCGTATGAAGTAGCAGATAGCATCACAATGGAGATTGTGCTCAACACTTTGAAAAAACTGAAAAAGCTAAAGCATCTAGCTCAGGACGCCTTCATCCATTCAGACCAAGGTTTTCATTATACCAATCCAGCGTTCCAAAAACTCGTGAAACAAATGGGCTTAGGTCAATCGATGTCACGCCGAGGCAACTGTTGGGACAACGCACCTCAAGAATCATTCTTTGGGCATTTTAAAGATGAGTCGAATATAAAAGATTGTGAGACATTAGAAGATGTAAAACAAGAAGTGAAAAGCTATATGATCTATTATAACCATTATCGAGGTCAGTGGAATTTAAAAAAGCTGCCGCCTGTAAAATACAGACTGCAGCTTCAAGAAGTTGCCTAACCTTTTTCAAAATGTCCTTTACAAAGGGTACACTTTATTTTCTACGTGACCTTTTTCATTTCCTTTTGCGGGATTGCAAAACTCGTATTCAAATCCGTAATGTAGCACAAATCGCTCAAACATATCCGTTAGAGCACGTTCACCTTTTGCATGAACTTTCTTTACAGCTGGCGATAAATTATCAAATCGAATCGTTTTAGGTACACTCTTCATCTGCTGAAAAATACGCTGTAAACCTTCTAATAGATATTCTGTATTTTCCGACGGAAATACCTGAAAATAGAATGTATTGGCATCGGGGAAGGACATAACCAGAAATGGTAATTCAATTACTTCATTTAAATACTTAAAGGGTGCCTTTCCGAAATCTACTTGTGCTGTACCCGGAATCGTTTCGAGTGGTAGGGATGCACCTTCAGCTTCTTTTGAGAGTTCTTTTCTACGTTCTGAAACATAGCGTCTTACCGTATGATCTCCTCCACAGAAATTATGTACTTCAACTAATTGATCATACATACGTTGTGCCGTGCGTTGAAACTTCTTTTTCAACTTCAAATCTTCACGAATTCATCCATCGAGTATATGTTTTACTGGATCCATGACTGGTGATGTACGTGTTTGTTTATATCTTTGAGGAAACTGCTCTTGATCTGCATACTTTTTCACCGTTCGTTCATCATGCTGAACTTGCCTTGCAACTTCGGCATAACTTTTACCTTTTTGGTTTACTTCATGTCTGATATAATTGATTTCTACCACATGTAACAACTCCTAAAATCCTCCTGTCAAACGTTTTTGGTCCAACGAGGAGTTTACTTTTATTGGGTAATGTTGGCAAGTGGTTTTTTCATACATAAATTAGTAACCGAAAGGTACAATTTTAGAATGCCATACCAGCGGCAGCTACAGGCTGTAAGATCCCCACTTCAAAACATAAGGTAAAACCATCGTGTGTAAGTAGGGACAAACAGCCTGTAAAAATAAAGGTTGAGGTCAACAAGATGTCGGTCACACAAGCGTTTTCGCAGGATGCAAAGTTCTTAGTTTATGCTCTTCTATCACCAATCAATGCGAGACGTGGGAAAACGCCCATTCACTACAGACAAAAAATGATCGTTCCTGAAAAATACTTAATAAAAAGGTTGATTTTTTATTTTTTTTTACTTAAAATCTAACTAACATTAGTTAAATTATTATCTATTTATCTCACACTACGTTTATTATTGGTAAACGTTATTGACAATAAATATATACAAAGGAGCAGTTTTATGGCATGGCTATTTCTTATCTTTGGAGGAATTCTAGAAGTAGGTTGGGTTTTAGGATTGAAGTATTCAAATGGTTTCACAAATATAAAAGTCGTAATTCCAACAGTTATATTACTGGTATTAAGCTTCTATGCCTTCTCTAAAGCGTTAAAGTTTCTTCCCATATCAACGGCTTATGCTGTTTTTACAGGTCTGGGTTCTTTTGGGACGGCCCTTGTCGGCATGGTATTTTTAGGGGATTCCGTTAGTCTTATAAAGATTGTATTCGTGTTAATGTTAATTAGCTGTATTATTGGGCTTAAATTTATATCCAATCAGTCTGAAACAGAGGATGGTGTATAGGATGAGCTGGTTATTTTTAGTGCTAGCAGGAATAATGGAAGTCGGTGGTGTAATATTTTTAAAATTATCTGAAGGCTTTACGAAAATAAAGCCAACTATTATGTTAATCATATTTATGGGGTTAAGCTTCATCGCTCTATCTATCTCGTTAAAGGAAATACCTGTAAGCATTGGTTATGGTATATGGACAGGAATCGGGGCAGCCGGAAGTGTGTTAATTGGCATGATGGTTTTCAAGGAGCCTAAGGATGCAAAAAAGCTAGTTCTTGTTGGTGGAATTATCATAAGTATTGTTGGGCTGAAATTGGTATCCTAATAGGAGGATATTATAATGAGGTGAGAAATGATGAGTAAGGGAGAAGCAACAAAGCAAGAAATATTGAAGCATGCTCTAATCCTATTCTCTACAAAAGGATATGAAGAAACATCTCTTAAAGAGATAGCAAACAGGGTAAATATTAAAGCACCATCTATTTATGCTTATTTCTCCAGTAAAGAAGAATTGTTTGAAAATGTCACTAATAATGTTATGAGAGATTATCATCTTTTTATGCGTAACCAATTAAGTTCGTTAAACATGCTTTCTGTAGAGGAAAAATTATACACGCTTATGGAAAAATTAAATAAATATTTTTATGATCACGAGCTGGGCTTTTTTATTAAAAGATATGGGGTTGTGCCTCCTGAGAAATTTAAGGATTTTATGCTTCAAAAATATAATGAATCGGAATCAGAAATTAGAAAATTACTCTATAATATTTTAGAGAATGAATCGGATAAATACGTTGAAACAGAGACGATTGTGACAGCTTTTCTTTGTATGTTAGATGGTACGCTCTTTTATATGGTGAATTTCTCTGAAGAAGAATATGAAAGAAGATTAAAGATAAGCTGGGAAGTTTTTTGGCGGGGGATTGCTAAATAACAATTAATTATGACTATAGAAGAACCTTGCAAATAAACAGGAGGATTCTATTACAGCTGGTAGAACCTCCTCCTATTTTGGAGCTGTTTATAAAATTATTGGCTCTGTCAGTCTTAGTAGGTGTATGAATTAATCTCCCTTAAAGACGTATACGATTGATATTTTAATAAAGCGACAGACTTGAACATTCTAAGTATTAATTAAATTTTATTCTAAAATTTCAGAAAAAATAAAAAATATTGACTTCTATAAGTAGTTTTTCGTATTATGTATACATAAAACATAAAGAGTTTAAACCATTCATATAAATTCAAATTTTTAATGGAGTATGGTAAAGACTTAGTAAAAGGACGGATTAATATGGAAGAGGTTCAATTAAAGCCAATAGCAAAAGAAAAAACAACTCAAGATAAAGTTTATAAACAAATTAAGAAAGCTATATTATTTGGTGGGATTACAAGTGACGAAATTTTTACGGAAGTGCAATTAGCAGAAACACTCAATACTTCAAGAACACCAGTAAGAGCAGCTATTCAAGATTTGGTAAAAGAAGGTTTGCTTGTGGCGATTCCAAGAAAGGGAATGACCGTAAAAAAAATTACTAAAGAGGAACAGGATGAAATCTTTTTAGTAAGAAGTGCTATTGAAGTGGAAGCAGTAAAAAAGCTTATTGAAATAATTACATCGACTGAGCAGCTGAAATCATTGAAAATAATTTTAAAACAACAAGAGGAAGCATTGGAAAATGATGATGCGATTAGATTTATTGAGCTAGACCATGAGTTCCATCTATCTCTTACAAAGCTGGCTAAATTCACGATCATTGAACAAATTTTAACGAATCTTCACAATCTTACTCAGCTTATTGGGCTGAGAGCAGTGAGGAAGCCTGGGAGAATGAGAAGTGTTCTAATTGAACACCAGCAGATTGTACAAGCTATAGAGGAAAAAAATCCTGAATTAGCTTCAAAGATGATTGTAAACCATTTAGAAAATACAAAAGAAACATTAGTAGTTATTGATAATTCCTGATAGGTAAAATGTTTTGAAGGGGGGTGTTAAGGAAGTGTACCACTAACTTTAGTGGAGGGAGAACTTCCCATTATAAGGAAGTTCTTATGCAAGAGGGCTTTTGTCTCGATACTATTTAACGGATGCTTCAACTTCGAATGAGCTAGATGTTAGTAAATATGTTGTGGCATTTGTAAATTAATTTGCTTGAATGAAAGCGCTTGCTTCTAAGCATTTGTTGTAGTATAAAATTTTGAGGGAATCAATGTATACACAATACAGTATGCGGAGTGCTGAAAAGGGAGTTAATGATTCATTAAAAACATCTATTTATTTAATACACGAGGAGGAATTAAATATGGTTAGAACAAGTCAAGAGTATTTAGAGGCACTGAAAGATGATCGAGTGATCTACATAAATGGAGAAAGAGTCAAAGATGTAGCCACACATCCTGCCTTTAAAGGAATTACAAATACGATTGCTGGTTTATATGATTTAGCATTAGATGACTCGCAAAATATGACTTATACAACAGAGGATGGCACACTCGCAAACAAAATTTATATGATCCCGAAGAGTCGTGAAGAACTAAAGGAACGAAGATTAGCGATTTCTAAATGGTCTCAAGCAACTTGCGGTTTTGTAGGCAGAAGTCCTGATCATGTTGCTAGCTTTTTAGCCTCATTTGCTAGTTCACCCGAGGTATTTGAACGTGGTGGAGAAGGTTTTGGAGAAAATGTTGTCAATTTCTATAAGCATGTGCGCGATAAAGATTTATATGTAACATATGTTATCATTCCACCACAAATTGACCGAAGTAAAGCAGCTCATGAATTGGAAGATAAATTTCTCCCAGTGGGTGTTTATGAAGAAAAAGAGGACGGTATTGTTGTAAGAGGTTCTCAAATGCTTGGTACAGCATCAGCAGTATCTGATTATTTATTTGTAAGTTGTCTTACTCCACTGCGACCTGGTGATGAAGACTACGCTGTATCCTTTGTATTACCAATCAATGCTAAAGGGCTAAAATTCTATGCGAGACCTAGCTACGCTGACAAATCACCAAGCACATTTGATTATCCATTATCTTCTCGTTTTGATGAAAGTGATTCATTAGTTGTTTTTGATGATGTATTTATTCCGTGGTCAGATATTTTTGTTTACAAAAATATTGATATTGTAAGAGCGCAGTTCCATGAAACGCCGGCCCACGTATTAGGTAATAATCAAGCCCAAATAAGATTTAGTAATAAATTGAAATTTTTAATTGGTGCGGCTCGAAAAGTGACAGCAATGAACGGGATAGATAAAATTCCTTCTGTTCAAGAAAAGCTAGGTGAATTGGCATCTATTGCAGCTTCTGTCGAAGGTAACCTTTTAGCCTCTGAATATAATTGTACCATTGATAAAAATGGTGTAGCACGACCAGATCCGCGTTTCCTTTACGGTGTAGTTGGTCAACAGGATATTATTTATGCATCAGTTATTAGAATTTTAAGAGAGCTATGTGGTGGAGGCGTTTTACAATTACCTTCTTCCTATAAAGAACTGATCAATCCTGAGACGAAAGATGATATCTATCAATATATACGTTCTACAGGCGTAGGTGCTGAGGAGAAAATTAAATTATTTAAGTTAGTATGGGATATCATTGGATCAGAATTTGGAGGGAGACATCAACAGTACGAAATGTTCTATAATGGCGCACCGTTCGTTACGAAAGGCTATTCATTTAGAAATTATGGATATGAAGAACCTGTGAGAATGGTTGAGACATTTTTAGAAAGTTATTCTCTCCCTACACAAGTGGAGGAACTCGTTTAGGAAATATAGATAAAAGGATGTTGAAAAAATGAAGATTGCATCAATACAATTAGAGATTAAAGATAATGAATCTAAAAACGCTCGTATAGATCGTGTGGAAGCAATGATTGATAAATTAAAGGGTCAAGATTTAATTGTTCTACCTGAAACATGGGCAACTGGGTACTTTGCATTTGATCGATATGTTGATGAATCGGAAGAAATAAATGGAGATTTTGTACAGCGATTCTCTTCAAAGGCAAAAGAAATTCGTTCTTATCTATTTGCAGGCAGCTTTATAGAAAGAAATAATGGAAAATTCTATAACACTAGTGTTTTATTTTCTCCAGAAGGTGCACTTATTGGAACCTATAGAAAAATGCACTTATTCCGTTACGGTTCACAGGAGGGGCAAATTTTAACAAGAGGCAATGAAACAACTGTAGTAGATACAGACTTTGGGAAGGTAGGATTATCAACTTGCTATGATTTACGTTTTCCTGAATTGTATCGTGCACAAGTAGATTTAGGAGCAGAATTACTTCTTGTTACATCTGCTTGGCCACATGCTAGATTAGAGCATTGGAAAATATTTAATATGGCTCGAGCATTAGAAAACCAATGTTTCTTGATTTCGAGTAATTGTGTAGGTAATACACATGGCATCCAATTAGGTGGTCATAGTCAAGTGGTTGATCCTTGGGGAATTGTAATGGCAAGTGGAGGCGATGAAGAAACGATTGTAAAAACAGAAATTGATCCATCTCAAATCGCTTCTATTCGTGATGCTTTTCCAAATTTAAAGCATCGAGTTTTAGATAAACAGGAGGAATTAATTTAATGAATATTCATGTTTCCGGAGAGCATATAAGTGTAAGCCCAAAACGACTACTTATTGCTGGTTACACGGGGAAGGATCAGGCATCTGTAAAAAAACATATTGATGAATTAAGAGAGATTGGCGTGCCAGCTCCTCCACAAGTTCCAATGATTTATGATATTTCAACAAATCTTCTTACGACAAGTCAATCTATTTCAGTTGTCCAAGAAAGTAGTAGTGGAGAAGCAGAAGTAATTATTATGAGTGTTGACGGAAAATGGTATGTAGGACTTGGGAGTGATCATACGGATCGTGAACTTGAAAAAGTGTCTATTCAGAAATCTAAACAAGTTTGCAGCAAGCCTATTTCTGCACAGTTCTGGCCTTTAGATGACATTGAAAGCCGCTGGGATAACATTGAAATGAGAAGCTGGATGATTGTTGATGGTGATAAGAAAGAGTATCAAGCAGGAACACTCGGAGAATTCCTCCAGCCCAAAGATTTACTTAAAATTATAGAAGAGCGTGGATACTACAGTGAGGATATGGTTGTATTTTGTGGAACGCTTCCTATTATAACTGGTGAATTTATTTACGGTGATGGTTTTTCAGCAGAATTATATGATCGTTTAACGGACAGTAAAATCCAATTAAATTATAAGGTTCATATTTTGACAGATGCGGAGGTCGTATAACATGAGAAAATCAGAAATAGAAGTTACGATTAAGCCTGAACACGAATTTATTGATTATAAAACGTTTGAAGCAACTCCGTCAAAAACAGTGAAAGGGTCAGCACAACGAATTATTGCACAAATTCCAGGTACTGAAGTTGCGACTCGTATCCTTGAGCTAGGAGCAGGAACAGATACATCTCCAGATGGCGTACAAATCCATGACTTCTGGGAAGAACTATACATTATAGAAGGATCATTAATCGACTTACGTCTAAACGAGGAATTTACGGCGGGAATGGTTGCGTGTCGTCCTCCTGGTATGGAGCATGGACCATGGAAATCACCAAATGGCTGTAAAATTTTCGAAGTTCGTTATTATGCAGACCAGGAAAAAATGGAACATGAATTTGTTGATTATAAAACGTTTGAAGCAACTCCGTCAAAAACAGTGAAAGGGTCAGCACAACGAATTATTGCACAAATTCCAGGTACTGAAGTTGCGACTCGTATCCTTGAGCTAGGGGCAGGAACAGATACATCTCCAGATGGCGTACAAATCCATGACTTCTGGGAAGAACTATACATTATAGAAGGATCATTAATCGACTTACGTCTAAACGAGGAATTTACGGCGGGAATGGTTGCGTGTCGTCCTCCTGGTATGGAGCATGGACCATGGAAATCACCAAATGGCTGTAAAATTTTCGAGGTTCGCTATTACTCTACTAACGAATAAGCAATTAAATAATATAGAAATAGAAGCTAATTAGATGGGGTGAAGAATCTCATCTAAAATGCCTCTGGTACGAATATATATATGTGAAATTAGACAAAATTCTGCACTTTTTATCGTTCTTTAATGTATACACAATACAGTATGCATTAAAGGTGTAGAATTCGTTTCTCTCATAACGAAATAGCTTGTAAGGAAGGTGAAGCACAGTGGAAATTTTACATTTAACACATCCAATGAATGAGCCATTAGGCGTTCAAGAACCTCATGTAATGGCTTTAGGTTTTTTCGATGGTGTTCATTTAGGTCATCAGTTTTTATTGCAGCAAGCAAAGAAAATCGCCAACAAAAAAAATATAAAATTAACTGTTATGACCTTTGATCCTCATCCTAGTGAGATCATCAAACGTGAATCAGATAGAAAATATT
Organism: Lysinibacillus sp. FSL H8-0500; assembly: GCF_038051955.1. Taxonomy (NCBI): domain Bacteria; kingdom Bacillati; phylum Bacillota; class Bacilli; order Caryophanales; family Bacillaceae; genus Lysinibacillus; species Lysinibacillus sp. FSL H8-0500. Next base: position 1,544,305 of record NZ_CP150292.1, read on the forward strand.
TAACCCCATTGGCTTCCAAACTTGAAGAAATGTCTAAGTTTGGTGTAGATAAAGTTTTTGTAATGAAATTTACATTGCCGTTCGCTTCACTTTCTGCAAGCGAATTTATTAAGCAATATATAATAAATCTCCATGCAACCCATATTGTTGTGGGCTTTGATTTCACTTTTGGTTGTAAAGCTCAAGGCAATGTAGATTATTTACGACAGGTCAGTATGTACAATCCCTTTGAAGTGACAGTAATTTCAAAAAGGGTTACGAATGATAATAAAATAAGTTCAACGTTAATTAGAGCGTTAATAAGTGAAGGTGATGTTCATTTAGTACCGTTCTATTTAGGGAAACATTATGAAATGAATGGGGTAATAAATTTTCCCATGAATTTGTATACACAACAGAAGTTAAGTAATATTGAGTTTCAAATTCATGGGAAGTATGTTTTGCCGAAAAGAGGCCTCTATAAAGTCGAAATTACGAATGGGATCAGAACCATTCAAGGTTTCTTTAAGCATACTAGCCCTCATAACAATCGTTTTGAACTAAGCAGTAATAAACTGGAACAATTGAAAGAAGGGCATCAAAAAGAAATTACTGTTAAATTTTTTAACAAAGTAGCCTCTATGGATACTATACCTATTTGGAATTAAAGCTTATCTACAAATCTGTATTTAAAAATCAAATAGTTGGGGGAATGTGATGAATGAGAAAAGAACAATCAACTGCAAGTTCCCGAAAAGTATTATTCGCTAGTTTAGTGGGCAGTACAATTGAATTTTATGATTTTTTTCTTTATGGTACCGTGGCAGCGCTTGTTTTCAATAAATTATTTTTCCCAAGCCATGATCCATATGTAAGTCTATTACTTGCTTATGCTTCCTTTGGTGTTACATTTTTTATTCGCCCTCTTGGTGGTCTCATTTTTAGCCATATGGGCGATAAATTTGGAAGAAAAAATACCCTTGTTATCTCCCTTCTATTAATGGGGATTTCAACAGTATGTATAGGTTTGCTACCAACATATAGTACAATCGGAATTTTAGCACCCATTCTACTTGTATTCTTACGACTCTTACAAGGGGTTGCTGTTGGTGGGGAATGGGGAGGAGCTGTTCTCTTAGCAGTTGAAAATGCACCGAAAGAAAAACGAGGATTCTACGGAAGTTTCCCTGCGATGGGAATCCCTCTTGGTATGTTACTTGGAACAACAGCTATTTCAATAATGACTTTACTACCAGAGGGACAATTTCTTTCATGGGGATGGAGAATTCCTTTTTTACTAAGTGCAGTTTTAGTAATTACTGGTTTATGGATACGCCGTGGTATTGAAGAAACCTCAGCCTTTAGTGAAGAAAAACAAAAAGGAAATGTTGTGAAAATTCCTCTTGTTGAGACACTACGTTATCATTGGAAAGCTGTGTTAATTTCATTAGGAGCAAAATGTGTTGAAGTGGGTCCATTCTATCTATTCACAACATTTTTTATCTCCTATGCTACAGACAGCATAGGTTTCTCAAGGACTACAGCATTAAACATTATTACTGTTGCAACTATTGTAACAACATTATGTATTCCAATAATGGGGAAATTATCGGATGTATTGGGCCGTAAACGTGTATTCATGATGGGAGCAGCTGGCATTGCTCTCTTCTCGTTCCCTTATTATTATTTATTGGCAACAGCCTCAACATTTTGGGCTTATGCCGTTTCCATTATTGGCTTAGGTATTCTATGGTCTTCCATTGCAAGTATCATTGGCACAATGTTTACAGAAATGTTCAGTACGAATGTTGGCTATACGGGAATAACACTTGGCTATCAAGCAGGCTCGGCATTATTTGGGGGAACTGCTCCTATGATCGCTACTGTCTTACTAAGTGCTTATCATAACTCTTGGATTCCACTCGCTATTTTTATTGCGATCCTTTCAGTAGCTTCTTTTATCTCTGTCACATTTTTACGCAAGGCGCCAGTGATGGAAGAGAGCCTAGTAGATGATCAATCATTACCTCAGAAAGAACTGGTTATTAAATAGTTAGGTTGAAAAGGTAGTTAATTTTATTTCTGAATCTTATGAAATAAAAAATTGTACGTCTTTGGATATCCGTATCCAAGGTCCTTAAATCAATGGGAAGTCACGATAAAATTATTTATAGCTCATTTTAAATCTATAATAAAACACTTTTAATTTTAAGGAGGAAGTCAAATGATGGATGATAGAACTTTTAGAAATGCAATGGGTAAATTTGCTACAGGGGTAACAGTAATTACAACAGTTATAGAGGGGGAAGCACATGGTATGACAGCAAATGCATTTATGTCGGTATCGCTTGACCCAAAATTGGTGTTAATATCAATTGGTGAAAAAGCTAGAATGCTAGATAAAATTAATACGTCAGGCAAATTCGCTGTTAATATATTGTCAGAGGAACAAAAAGAACTATCAATGCATTTTGCGGGACAAATTAAAGAAGAACGTCAAGTTGAGTTTGAGTGGTTAGATGGGTTACCAGTAGTAAAGAATGCCTTGGTAAATATTGTGTGTAATGTTCATAGTAAACAAATTGCAGGAGATCATACACTTTTTATTGGCGAAGTAACTGATATCGTTATGAGTGAAGGGTCACCACTTGCCTTTTATGAAGGGAAGTATAGCACAGTTAATCAGCTAGTAAGCTTATAAAAACTATACACTCTTGAACTGCACCTCACTTGTTAGACACTATTTAACATGAAGTGCTCCCCGTCAAGTAGACAGTGGAAATAATAAAAATACTTTATGCGGCTTGATCCCTGAATTCCAAGGGGCTCAAGCCGTTTAATTTTTCTTGATAGCGCTCTGAATTATAAAACGAAATGTATCCTACAATTGCTTTTTTAAGCGCTTCATATGTATCATATTTATTTAAATAGTATTTTTCGCATTTGAGCGTACCCCAAAAAGCCTCGATTGGTCCATTATCGATACAACGTCCCACTCTAGACATACTATGTACTATCCCAGCATCATCTATCATCTGTTTGAAAAGTTTTGAAGTATATTGATAACCGCGATCGCTATGAATAAGGGGATGCTCATCCTCTTTTAATTTTTGTATAGCTGGCGTCATCGTTTGAAAAACAAGTTTATTGTTATTCGAATGACCTAATACATAACTCACAATTGAATTATCGTATAAATCAATAATGGCGCTTAGATAAGCCTTTTTTCCATTCCCATATTTAAACTCCGTGACATCTGTACACCACTTTTGGTTTGGTAGGTCTGCTTCGAACTTGCGACTAAGTATATTTTCTGCTACATAATCTGGATTTGATTTACGATATTTTTTTCGTTTTCGACGAATCACCGATTTTAATCGACACATTTTCATCAAACGATAAATACGCTTTTTGTTCACCATCATTTGATGATTTTCTTTTCGCTGACGATTGATGGTCAACGTCGTACGACGATAGCCATATATACCCTCTACTTGTTGGTAAAGGTGATGAATCGCGTTTAAAATGGCTTCATTTTCAACCTCTCTATTAGAGGGCTTGCGATTGAGCCACTTATAGTAAGCAGCGCGCGAAACACCAGCGATTTTACATAGTAAAAGAATCGAAAATTTCTCCTCTTGGTGTACTTCTTGAATCGCTACATAGCGTTGTTGTAAGCGAATTTGGCTTAGCGACGCCTCCTTTCGATTTCCTCTAACTTTTTTAAGAAAAGATTTTCTGCACGTAATCGTTCATTTTCACGTTCCATACGTTGGAGTTCTAAACGAAACTTGTCTTCAGTGCTTAACTCTTCTTCTAACTTTGTAAGACCACGGCGATCTTGTAAGCCTAACTCTCCGGATTGTTCGAATTTTTTTACCCATTGATATACTTGCTGGTAAGAAACCGCATATTGTTCAGCTATTACTTGATATTTTTTACCGTTGGCAATACAAGCTTGTGCTATTTCAATTCGCTCTTGTACTGTTGTCTTTCTACCTTTAGTCATAGTTTTGCTCATTCCTTTACCTGAATCTTTTAATTCACTATGACTAGTATACTTTTTAATCCAATTTCGCAAAACGGTTGTACCAGAAAGTCTATATTTTCTAACGGTTTCTCTTAATGAATAACTTCCGGAAATATAGTCTTGAACAGCTGCCAGCTTTAATTCTTTAGGGTATGTATTATGATGTTTACTTCTGTTAAGGATATCCTCTCCAAAAAACAAGTAATTATTTTGCCAATCTTTGATCGTTCGAGAATCAACTTTATACAGTTCAGCCACCTCATTAAGAGTAAATTGGCTATTTTCATAAAAATTTAGAATCTCTAACTTTTCTTCTTTTGAAAAGCTATATTTTCTCATAAAAAATCTCCCCAATAGGTAAACAGATTTTATTTTTTAATCTGTCTACTTATTGGGGAGCATATCAACAAGTGAAGGTGCAGTTCATTTTGATGTATGTCTGTTAAAAGTTTCGTATAGTTTTAAACAAATTTAATAATAAACGAGCACTTTATAAGTTAGATACTTGTGATACTTTTACATTTTCCTTACATATTATATAACTTTTCCTCTCCCCTAAAACCGTATAAAAATCCACAAGAGATTTGAATTTCCGAATCGATTAGATTAACAATATAACAGAATGTCTTGTTAAGTACGAGATGAGTAGAATAGATAAAGTTTTTGTACGTGACTTCTTTTAACAATTTGAGTATGTTAAATTTTTTTAACAATTAATAATATACTGATTATGCTATAATTTTTTTATTAATTTCATCAAAAAAGTAGGAGGAAAATAGAGTAATTATAGTTCCTAGGTTTTTATTTACTGAATATATCAATTATTAGGGGTGTTATATGAAAGTTAATTTTAAACGTTTATTTATAGTTGTAGTAATTTTTTTATTAGGTCTAACTTCATTTTCTAATGGGGCTTCTGTTTTTGCTAATACGGATGACAAGCGCCAACTTTTATCATCTGCCCCCTTAGATGGGAATAGAATTATCATTATGGGTGGAAATGATGGCTTAACTCATCTAACCTCCACTAAAATTTATAATTTAACGACAAGCACATGGGATGTAGCAGCAAATATGAATACAGCCCGATTTAGCCATGCAGCTGTAAGGCTTCAAAATGGCATGATTTTAGCTACAGGGGGAAATCGTTTCGAGGATGGTGTCTTACAATCGGCAGAAATATATGATCCTTTAAACAATACATGGTCGGAGTGTGCGCCAATGTCTATAAAACGTGCTAGCCATGCAGCTGTGACTTTGCCGAGTGGTGAGGTATTGGTAACTGGCGGCGGAAACGATGAAGAGGATTTGAAATCTACCGAGATTTATAATCCATCTACTGATACTTGGACATTAGGTCCTGATATGGGCGCAACTAGAAAGGAGCATAGTGCAGTGTTGCTGGATGATGGTAGAGTCATGGTAATAGGAGGGACAGTCAATGGATCCATGTCGAGCAGTGTTGAAATATATGATCCGATCCTTAATAGTTGGTCGGCTGGAACTAGCTTGCCTCAACCTAGATATGTGACAGCTGCGGTAACAGCAGCAGACGGCAGAGTGTATGTAATAGGTGGATTTGATCCCAATTATGTACTGCTAAATTCTGCAGTTGTTTATGATTCAGAAACAAATACTTGGACGGAAAGTAGTAATTTTATGAGTCCAGGCCGCCTTGGTCACACTTCTTCAGCATCCTTAAATGGAGAAACTATTTTTGTAGCAGGAGGGTCAGGTAATTCGGGTCCTATCAATATAAATAATGCTGAAACGATCAAACCGAGCTTGCGTGTCTATAAACCTCAAACGAGCATAGCTGGTAGTCATGTGCCATGGGGAACGGCAATTGCGTTGACATCAAAGACACAGGGGGCTGTTATTTATTATACAACAGACGGAAATGATCCGACTATTAATAGTGCTGTTTATAGTGAACCCATTCAATTGGATCATCCAATGACTGTTAAAGCAATTGCTATGAAGGAAGGCTGGATAGCAAGTCAAGTAATGTCTGAAAGCTACACCGTTTCAAATGCTAATAGTACAATTAGTCCTACTACAGCTACTTTTGATAAGAACCTTACAAATAGTGCAGATGTTATAACGACAATGTCGCTAAATGGTAACATTTTGGATAGTATTGCAAACGGCAGTAATTTATTAGTAAAGGATATTGACTATTTTATTGATGTGCAAAACAATGTGACAATCACAAAAGAATATTTATCCTCACAACCAGTTGGGACAACAAATTTAACCTTTACATTTAGCGATGGCTTACCAATGAATCTAGCTATAGCAGTTCAGGATACAACGATAATCAATACACCACCTACTATGGCTGATATTACAAAGACAACTCCTGCTAATACACCTGTTTCAGCTATAGCGACTGGCTACGATGCGGATGATCATCCATTGACGTACAGCAAAGGTAGTGAACCAACAAATGGAACAGTAGAAGTGAATGTGGACGGCGTATGGACTTATACACCGAATAGTAATTTTGTAGGAATGGATACCTTTACAATTCAAGTAGATGATGGACATGGTGGAATAATTACGGGTACAGTGACGATTCATGTAGCCCAGCCTACTTTTACTATTATGTATGATGGTAATACCAATACAGGTGGAAGTGTCCCAACCGATTCTACTCAATATTTAGCAGGAACAACAGCAACAGTAGCTGGCAACGTAGGTAATTTAGAAAAAACAGGTTACAGGTTTGTTGGCTGGAATACCAAAGTTAATGGGACTGGTACAACCTATATAGCTAATAATACATTCACAATTGGCAGTACAAATGTAATCTTATATGCAAAATGGGAAGCTCTAACTCCCCCATCTACCTCCTATCCAACAGGGAATGATGGGGCTACAGATCCTTCTTCACCTTCTCCTACAACAGAAATGATTGTTGTCAATGTAGATGGTGAGAATGGTTGGAATTTAACTAAAACGCCAATTACTCGAACAACAGAACCAGATGGAACGCTAAAAGATAAGGTTTCATTGACAGAGAAAATTGCAAAAGAAACTGTAGAAAAGGCGAAAGAACAGGGTCTTGATACAGCACGGATTGTTATTCCAGATAATGAAGATAAAGTGAAAGAAGTACTTGTTGAGATATCAAAGATAGCATTGGAAGAATTAAACAAAGGTAAGCTAAAACTTGAAATTGCAACAGCAAATGCGATCATTTCCATTCCGACAGCCTCTATTATAGATTTCAATGATAATCTCTACTTCCGAGTAATTCCTATTAAGTCAGAGGAAGAACAGAAAGAACTTGAAAACCGAGCGAAGTCAGAGGAAATTGTTCAGCAGGTGGCTCATCAACAATCCGTACAGGTGATAGGACGTCCAATGGAAATTGCAACAAATATGCAAAATAGAGAAGTATCCATTGTTCTTCCATTAAAAGAAAGCCTGCCATTAAATGCAGAAGAACGTACAAAAATACTAGCTAATTTAGGCGTCTATATTGAGCATAGTGACGGCACAAAAGAATTAATGAAGGGCACTCTTGTAAAAATGAACGATGGTACTGAAGGAATACAATTTACAGTTAATAAATTTAGTACCTTTACGTTAATTTACATGGAAGAGGGCGAGCAAAATAATAACAGCCAGGTACTATTACATGAGCCATACATTAAAGGGTACGGTGCAACATTCCGCCCCAATGAGCATATTACAAGAGCACAAATGGCAACAATGCTTGGACGTAATTTAAAAATTGTGTCCACAAATATTTCTGATTATTCGGATGTTCCTTCAACTCATAGTGCCTATCAAGAGATTATGAAAGTAAAACAAGAAGGCATTATGCTTGGTACAAATGAGAATCAATTTAATCCGAACGGTTCAATCACACGTGCTCAAATGGCGGAAATTGCCTATCGTTGGATAAAAAATGAATGTCAACGTGATGAAAATACATTTGATAGCTGTGCAAAGCTTGTATCCCTACACAAAGGAAGCTACAAGGATGTAACAGCGACTCATTGGGCATTTGAGTCCATTCAATTTATGAAAGTATCCAACTTTATGATTGGCTATGAGGACCAGACATTCCGTCCTGATGAAAAACTAACAAGAGCCCAAGCAGTGAAGGTATTAAACCGCTTATTTAAACGTGGGCCATTAACGGGTGTAACAACCTCCACATTTATTGATGTTCCAATCACTTATTGGGCTTTTGAAGAAATCGAAGAAGCTGTAAGAAGTCATACAATGCAGTTAAATGCAGAGAATCATGAAATTTTGAAGTAAGAAAAATGCTAAGGATTGACTTGAAATTAATGTTCAAGCAATCCTTTTTACTATTTTCATCTATGTTTTTATTAAAATAATCAAGGAGTTGACGGATGTATAAAATCGACATAGGGAAGGAAGCATTTAAGAGAGAATAACACTATTTATGAAAATAGTAATGATTACTATTTTCTTTTATGTTACCATATAAAAGTATTAAAAATTAACTTAAATTTGATAAGTGTTGAAAAGGAGTTCGTAAATGTTGAAAGTAGATACGATTAATCACAAGCTGAAAACTCTATTTCATAGTGATGAAGCTTTTCTAAATCAGCAAGAAGGCTTAAAGGATGTGCAGCAGCAAAAGGAGAATTTTGAGTTTGACATTCAAGAAGTAGGGATATCGAATGTCAAATTACCGATTATTTTAAAGGAACAAGAGAGATTACAGACTCCTTTAGCAACAATCAAACTCACAACATCTTTAAAAAGCAATGAGCGGGGTACACATATGAGTCGGCTTATTCAAAATCTTGAACTGTATTTAGCAAAGCCATTGACATTGCCATTATTAAAAGAATTAGTCCAACAAATAGCCTATTCGTTAAAGCAAGAGCGTGTTGATTTAGCAATTGATTTTCCATGGGTTTTTGAAACAACTAGTCCCGTTACACAATTAACAAGCATGCAGCATGCTAATCTACAGCTAAACATTCGCTATGATAGTCACCAGACAATGGAGCTATGGGTTGCGATGAAAATAGGGGTTACAACGCTATGTCCATGCTCTAAAGAAATAAGCATCTACGGTGCACATAATCAGCGTGGCTTTATTACAATGCAAGCGAAGGTAGATGAAACAGCAATTAGTGACAACTGGAAACATGACTTAAAAAACATTGCTTTATCGAATGCCAGCGCCCCTATTTATAATGTCTTAAAACGTGAGGATGAGAAATTTGTGACGGAGGAAGCCTATCAAAATCCAAGGTTTGTTGAAGATTTAGCGCGATTGGTGGCAGCGGATTTGGAAGAAGTACACTGGATTAAACATTATAAAGTGACTTGTGAAAATGAAGAATCCATTCATTTACACAATGCAATTGCTGTCATTGAAAGCAATAAATAACGTAAGGTGGGGGATAGATGGTACTTTCAGATCAAACAATACAAAGCTTACTTAATAATGCATCTATGAAAATTCAACCATTAGGAACAAAGCAAATACAACCTGCTTCTGTCGATTTAAGATTGGGTAATCATTTTTTAAAGGCTATGCCTAATGAAGATAATTGCTTTAATATTGCTCAAGCAATGGCGTATGAAGAAATAATAGCAGAGAGGATGACTATCCCTCCAAAATCCTTCCTGTTAGCGACAACGAAAGAATATATAGAGTTGCCGAATTTTTTAACAGCCTTTGTGGAGGGAAGGAGTTCTATAGGAAGAATGGGCTTATTTATTCAAAATGCTGGCTGGGTTGATCCTGGCTTTGCGGGGCAAATCACGCTGGAATTATTTAATGCCAATGATACAGCAGTCGTTATAGAAGAAGGGATTCGAATTTGCCAGCTCGTCTTTGTTAAAACAGATCTACCTGTTGCAAATGCATACAATGGAAAATACAAATATCAAAAGAATGCAGTAGGCAGCAAAATTTATTTAGATCAAGATAGAGAATAAAAACTTGCAATATGATTTGTTTTATGATTTACTTTGTAAGTGTTAAATCGTAATAATTACTATTTAAGGAGATTCCTTATGAAAAAAATACCAGTAACAGTGCTTAGCGGCTATTTAGGTGCGGGAAAAACAACTATTCTCAATCATATTTTACAAAATGAAAAAAATCTTCGAGTGGCTGTCATTGTCAATGATATGAGTGAAATTAATATTGATGCAGAGCTAGTGGAAATGGGCAGCGGCATCTCTCGTACAGAGGAGAAGTTTGTGGAGCTGTCAAATGGCTGTATTTGCTGTACATTGCGTGAGGATTTATTAATTGAAGTACAGAAATTAGCGGAAAGAGGCAATATCGATTATATCGTTATTGAATCAACAGGGATTAGTGAGCCAATTCCAGTGGCACAAACATTCTCGTATATTGATGAAGAATTAGGCATTGATTTAACAGCTACATGCAAGCTAGATACGATGGTGACAGTTGTAGATGCTAATCGTTTTTGGCATGATTTCCAATCTGGCGAAAGTCTATTGGATAGAAAGGAAGCTGTTGGAGAGTTAGATGAGCGAGATGTTGCCGATTTATTAATTGATCAAATAGAGTTTTGCGATATTCTACTCCTAAATAAATGTGATTTAGTAGATGAGGAAGAATTAGAGAAGCTTGAGAATGTCATTCGAACATTGCAGCCTGAAGCTAAAATTATTCGCACGATTAACGGCGAAATTGACCCTTCAGAAATATTGAATACCAAACGCTTTGATTTTGAAAAGGTATCAAATTCCGCAGGCTGGTTAAAGGAATTGCAGCTAGGACATGAAAATCATACACCTGAAACAGAGGAATATGGTATTAGCTCGTTCACATATACAAGAAGACTACCATTTCATCCAGAGCGCTTTAAAGAATGGGCAGAGCATATGCCAAAATCAATCGTGAGAGCAAAGGGGATTGTTTGGAGTGCAGCGCATAATGATATCGCTATTCTTTTATCGCAGGCAGGCCCTTCTGTCAATATTAACCCAGTATCCTATTGGGTAGCTGCTTTACCAAAGCATCAGAAAGAGCAAATACTACAGCAAAATCCCGCCATTCAAGAGGATTGGGATATGGAGTACGGAGATCGTATGACGAAAATCGTTATTATTGGAATGGATTTACCGAAGGATGCTATTGTCAGCAGCTTAGATAAGTGCTTATTAACAACGGATGAAATGATGGGGGCATGGGACAAGCTTGCAGACCCATTTGGCTGGAAGATTAGTGGTAGATAGTATGCTTGATAAGATAGAAATTGTGATCTTAAGTGGTTTTTTGGGCAGCGGTAAAACGACATTACTACAAAATTTATTAGCGCAAGAGCAGCAAAGGAATCGTAAAGTTGCTGTCCTGATGAATGAAATAGGGCAGGTATCCATTGATCGTAACTTATTAAATGACCATACACCTCTTGAAGAAATTATCAATGGCTGTATTTGCTGTACAAGCAAAACACAGCTTGAAAATGCTTTATTAACCCTTTATGTGCAAGAAAAACCAGACGTAATCTATATTGAGGGCTCTGGCATAGCACATCCAATGGAAATTTATGATGCATGTCTATCACCAGTAATTGCTCAAAATATTATAGTTAAAAGCATCATCACTGTAGTAGACGGAAATATATGGTCTGGAAAACATACATTAAGCTTGCGTATCCAAAAATTGCTGGAAGAGCAAATTCGATATGCTGATCAAATTGTTATTAATAAAGTAGATTTATTAACAAGTGGGCAGTACAACCAAATTGTAGAAGATACGAAGCAATTAAATCCACATGCTATGCAACATATGACAACATTTTCAAGATTAAATGTAGTGGACATCATTAATAGGGATCAAAAGAGCCTGTTGAGCCATGAAAAGCTACATGTAACAGAGCATTTACATGTTTCAAGCCTCACTTATACATTTGACAAACCGATTAATCGGGACCTCTTTATAAAATGGTTAGAACAATTGCCTGTAAGTGTTTATCGAATAAAAGGTTTTCTAAAGTTTTTAGATGATGTAAATAGTATCGCCTTATTTCAATATGCATTTGGTGTACCTTTTTTCTACAGAGAAGAAATGAATTTACCATTAAACCTTGTCATTATTGGTGAAAATTTAGCTAAGGATTTACTAAAGGAACAATTAAATCAGTTAGAGCAATATTAACATTTGAAGGGAAGTAATCGTACAGTATGACTAAAATACCTGTTACTGTGCTAAGTGGCTACTTAGGTGCAGGAAAAACGACGATACTCAATCAATTATTAGCAAATAGAGATGGTAGAAAAATAGCCGTTATCGTCAATGATATGAGTGAAATTAATATTGATTCACAGTTAATTAAGGAGCAAGGCTTTTCTAGGACAACAGAGAAGCTAGTGGAGTTATCGAATGGCTGCATTTGCTGTACATTACGTGAGGATTTAATGATTGAAGTGGAGAAGCTAGTGGCAGCAGGCGACATTGATTCAATTGTTATTGAATCAACAGGGATTAGTGAGCCAATACCTGTCGCTCAAACATTTTCCTATATTGATGAGGAAACAGGCATTGATTTAACACCCCATTGTCGATTAGATGCTATGATTACTGTAGTAGATGCTAATCGTTTTTGGCATGACTATGAGAGTGGCGAAACGTTACTAGAGCGAAAGCAAACAGATGATATTTACGATCAACGTGATGTATCCGATTTATTAATTGATCAAATTGAATTTGCGGATATTATTTGTGTGACAAAAGCAGATTTAGTGACGCCTGAATATCTTGAGGTTCTGCAAGCATTTTTGTTAAAGCTAAACCCAGATGCTGAACAACATATCGTGAAAAATGGCACTATTAAACCTGAATTATTATTAGATCGTCACTTATTTGATTTTGATAAAGCAAGCCAAGGTGCTGGTTGGATTAAAGAACTGAATGAAGAGCATGTTCCTGAAACTGAAGAATACGGCATCTCTTCATTTGTGTACCGAAGAAGACGACCATTTCATCCACAGCGCTGGTATGAGTGGCTAGATCAGTTACCAGTTGAAATTGTTAGAGCAAAAGGTTTCTTTTGGCTAGCTACAAGGGATATACCTGGCATATTATCGCAAGCAGGAGCTTCTATTCAATTCCAAGGAGCTGGTGAATGGATTGCCGATTTACCTCAAGAGCTTCAGGAGGCTGAATTGAAGGAGGACCCAGCATTAAGAGCGCGTTGGGATGAAACATACGGTGATAAGCAAACGGAATTGGTTTTTATAGGCATAGAGCTTGATCGTGAAGAAATTGAAAGTGAACTTGATAAATGTTTATTAACAGATGCTGAAATGATGGAGGATTGGCAACAATTTAGTGATCCATTACCTAAATTTATTGTCAGCAATTGAGGGAATGGGCTTTGCATTAGCAGAGCCCTTTTCATCATGTTGAAAAATAAAGTTGTTCATAAAAGTATAGAAGGGGTGATTGTCGTAATGGAAATCACCCCTTTGCTATTAACATCATTTTTATGATGATGAAAGAGAAGCGACTAATTTATTGAATGCTTGCCAAGGAAAGAGCACACAATTATGTCTAGCAGGCAATTGATTTAAGTTGGCAAAAATATTTAATTCATCCATAGCTTTTTCGTCTATTATCTCATTGCTGATAATTAAGCGATAGAATAGCACCGAGGCGCACTTTACCTCCTCAAAAGTTTTACCCGTAGCATATTCAATAAATAAATTTGTCGATGCCATACTAAGAGAACACCCTTCTCCTACAAATGAAAGATGAATAATTTTGTCATCAAGAACATGTAAGTATAATGACATAATGTCCCCACAAGTGGGATTTTTAAAGTTTATCTGGTGTGTATACACCTGAGGCTTATAGCGGTATTTGTAATTTTGAGCCAATGAGATAATTTCTGCTTTATATATTTGGTCTAAATTCATAATAGAATTTCCTCCTAATGAAATAATGATTAGCTGTAGCCCTTTAAATTAAATTTCTTGCAAATATAAAATAATATTGCTACTCTATGATAGTAACATTTTTGAAAAACGTAATCATTACTATTTGAAAAAAGGAGTTATTTTTATGAATCAATTTAAAAGACATCGTCGTTTAAGAGCCTCAAAGGAAATACGTGCGCTTGTACAAGAAACGACGATTGATATAAATAAATTAATCTATCCTTTGTTTGTTGTAGAAGGGGAGAATATAAAAGAAGAAATTCCAAGTATGCCTGGTGTATATCATTTATCATTAGATCAATTATTACTTGAATTACAGGAGCTTCGTTTTTTAGGATTAAATAAAATAATATTATTTGGCATTCCAGAGGTTAAAGATGCATTAGGCAGTGGGGCATTTCAGAAAGATGGCATTATCCAGCGTGCTACGCGATTCATTAAAGAAAATTATCCTAATTTTTTAGTGATTGCTGATACATGTATTTGTCAATATACAACGGATGGTCATTGTGGTTTATTGCAAGATGGTGTCATTGTAAACGATGAAAGCTTAGAAATTCATAATCAAGTGGCTTTATCACAGGCTATTGCTGGAGTTGATATAGTAGCACCATCAAGTATGATGGATGGATTTGTAGCCTCGATTAGAGCTACATTGGACAATAATGGTTTTGAACATACGCCAATTATGTCTTATGGGATAAAATATAGTTCTGCTTTTTATGGACCATTTAGAGATGCTGCTGAAAATGCACCGTCTGGTGGAGACAATAGAGATACATACCAAATGAATCCTGCCAATAGATTGGAAGCAATAAGAGAACTAGCGTCTGATATAAAGGAAGGAGCAGACTTTATTATTATTAAACCAGCATTAGCATATTTAGATATTATTAGAGATATTAGAAATAATAGTAGTTTACCTATTATTGCTTATCAGGTTAGCGGAGAATATTCCATGCTTAAAGCAGCCGCTATCAATGGCTGGATAGATGAACAGCAAGTAGTAGAAGAAACCTTTCTAAGTATGTTTAGAGCAGGAGCTGATGCCCATCATCACATATTCCGCTAAAGATTATGCTAAATGGCTACATAATAACAGAGCAACGTAGAAATAACGTTGTATAAAAATTTATATTTAGACGTATTCTTATTTGTAGTAATATTTTTTTACTTGAATTATAGATAATAAAGGTCTGTAATATATATTTTGAAAATGGAGGAACACAGTGATGAATAAATATGATTGTATTGTGATTGGTGGCGGACCTGCTGGATTAAGTGCAGCCTTAACTTTAGGAAGAGCGCGTAGAAAGGTTGCTCTATTTGATAATGAAACAAATCGCAATCGTGTGACACAAGCATCACATGGCTTTTTAACGAGAGATGGTATTACACCGTTAAAATTTAAAAGCATTGCGATGAAGGAATTGGAGGCTTATCCTACTATTTCAGTTTTGCATCAGACAGTTATTGCTATCAAGAAAGAAGAAACTAATTTATTTTTAGTGCAAACTGCCAATAATGAGTCTTATTTATCCGAAAAAATACTATTAGCTAGTGGTATACAGGAGGAGTTCTTTCTAGCACAGATTCGACAATATTATGGTAAAAGCTTATTTAGTTGCCCTTATTGTGATGGCTGGGAGCTGAAGGAAAAACCGTTGGCTATACTAGCAGAGAATGAAGAACATATTCAGCATATGACTAAATTGGTTTATAATTGGTCACAGGATTTAATGGTGTTTACAAATGGCAATCCATTATCCAATGAAATTCACCATGAATTTGAACGGAGGAAGATTAAAATTTATACAGCTCCTATTAAAAAATTACATGGCGAGCATGGTAACTTGCAGAGCATTGAATTAACAACAGGTGAAAATATTGCAAGAAGTGGTGGCTTTGTCGTGCCAAGCTTTACGCGTCCAAATAAATTTGCAGAACAATTGCACTGTCAACTTGATGAAAACCAGTGTATTATGGCAGATGGCGCTGGACAAACGACAGTGAGCGGCGTATATATTGCAGGTGAAACTAAAAAGGTAGCTCCGTCTTCGTTAATGATTGCTGCTGCTGAAGGGTTTAAGGCTGCCGTAAGCATCAATATGGATTTGATAGTAGAAAGGTTTTAATGAGTTTAGACTGACTTATTGATAAATTGAACTTAAACTATAGCAGAATAGTTTGAAAAGATTTTTTTGATGGTATTTACTTCTATCAAAGGAACCTTTTAATGGGCTAGTCGGGTTTAAAAATGATACCCAATTAACGGAATATGAATACCCCCATGCCAATGCTTATTGGCATAGTTCATATAACACGCCGAAAATGGCTGAAGGCATTGAAAAAACTGGACTACATTCGGAATTTGTGAAAAAGTTAAATGGATCCTCACGTAACCTTAATGATTATCGTACTCATTGGTTTGATTAAAATTCTAGTTCACTTTATACAAAGAAAGAATTTAATAAGAAAAGTGATTAAGAAACTTTGAGCTGCTCTTTATTTGTAAATGAATTATTGTCACATGTGTTGATTAACCAAAATCATCCAATATCTATCTGATAAAGCGCTCTCTGAAATTCAATTATTTCTTTCAACTCAATGCGCCATTCAAGCGGCAGGGTATCCCAAAGAAACTGGCGTGTGAAACCAGCGAAAGACAGGCGTTTGCAGTTCTTTTTCTTATGGCATTCTGTTTGTAAAAACTTCAGTAACACGTAGGCAATTAATGCTGCGAATAGCTGACTATACACCGCATTTTCAGTCGTGCCAAATAACACTGGGATGTTCAAATTCTGCTTGATCCAACGAAAGAACGATTCGATGGCCCAGCGTTCTTTGTACATGCCGGCGATTTCTTCAGCGGTTACGTTACGCATGTTGGTGACCACACGAACGAGGTTACCTTCATCATCGGTAAATTCTACGATACGATGACGTTTGATCGTTTGTTTTTGGGGTGTGCCCAGAATACATGTGAAATCAGCGCAGACATTTGAGCCTTTTTTCGCTTTTCGTTTCAATGATTTTTTACGGCTTAAATGAATGTTTTCCTTTAAACGAATGACGAAATCTTGCCCTGTTTGTGCGTAACAATCGGCTTTATCTATCGAAAAATAAGCACGGTCTGCCACGAGAATGAAGCGCTTGTCCGCCAGCTTTTCGCCGATTGGACCATCGTGTTTCAAGCCCGTTGTTTCCACGACTTTGAGCGGCATCTCAGTCGCATTCGTGAAGCTAACATGCAGTTTAATGCCTGAACGTTCACCGTGATATAACGCCCATGGTAAGCGGTTTTTCCCAACTGTCATCGTTGTTGAATCGATTGCCAGTAAGTCTTTTTTTAGCTTTAATTTGCGTCGTGCGGCACGGTTCAAACGGCCCACAATGATATTAAAAATACGTTTGACCATCTGATAATTGAGTTCGTCCAAACGTTTCGAAAGCGTGGAATGATCCACTGATTTCAAGCCCTGTGCAGAAGCGACATCCGCTGCGTGACGCAAGCTTTTCCATTCAAACGCCGCAGCACCAACTAAATAGCTTAAAAGTGTTGGTACATCACATTTACGAGCCGTATCTTCAAAGCCAAATTCAGCAAGAATCCCTGCGATTTCGTCCTGTGAAATAAAGTTTTGAGGGTACGTGAAAATCGTGGTATTCTTAGCCATGAGAGATTCCTCCTCGTAAAAGTTGGTGTGGTAACTTACATTTTACACGGAATCTCTCTTTTTTGTTCTATTTTATTGGTAGAAATTAGTTAATCAACAGACGTGAATTATTGTCTTATTAATTATGGGATACCGTAGTGAGAATGCAGATTTACAATGCTAAGCCTACTTTCTTGACGGTACTCTAACTAAAGAACATAAATCCTGTATATTACCGGTTAATCCAAATAATGTATGAAAAATACTCCGTAGGTTACAAACATGTTTTTGGGAAAATAATAATAAGATAATAGTTTTCTCATTAAGTATTTTAGATTTTAATCACTAAATTCACTTAATCTATTATGACAGGTGGTGATTAAGGTTTGGCTAAAATACGAAATTGATGGCGGTAAAAAAGGCTGATGAGTCTTGTTGTCTATATGAGGTAATGTTTCATTCGGAAACAAGATATCTCTTATACTCACAATATTGTGAAAAAAACTATCTGTAATTGCTAATAAAATAAAAAAGGGAGTGTGAAATAATGGAAAATAATTCAAATAACCTAGAACCAAAAGCAATTAATGAAGGTCCATATTATATAACTTGTGAAAATAAAAACCGTAATTGTTGTTATACAAACGCAGACTGTTTGAATCAATATAAAGTGTTTATTGATGGAAGAAAAGTTGCTTATGGATGCTGTCAACCATTATAAAAAGTAAAAAAGGAAGGGTATCTGGGACTGACCCCTATATATAAGATAGGGATCAAAAAAGCATTATCCAACCAGTTGGCGGTACTGAACTGGCGACTGGTTGTTTAGTTTCGTTTGTATTCGGATATAGTTATAATAATTTATATAGTCTTTGACAGTTTGCTCTACGATGGTCGTTGTAGTACGCTTTAAATTGTCTAAGTAGAACGTTTCAGACTTTAATGCAGAATGAAACGATTCAATAGGAGCATTATCAGCGGGTGTATCTTTACGGGACATGCTCATGGTAACGCCTTTTCCTTTTACAGCTTGTTGATAACGATAAGATGTGTATACCGAGCCTTGGTCACTATGCAACGTAGAACCTTCAGGCACATGGTTTAGTTGGGCTAATATATGCAACACAAAATCCGTATCTTGACGCTCACTAATTGAATAAGCGATAATTTCGCCATTATATAAATCTTGAATACTTGAAAGATACAACTGTTTCTGACCAAAAGGCAAGTAAGTAATGTCGGTAACGAGCTTTTGTAAAGGTGCGGTTGCCATAAAATCGCGATTGAATACATTAGGGGCGATATAGCAAGGTTGTCCAGTTTGTTTACGTTTTTTCACTTTCACGCGACATGGCCAACCATATTTTTGCATGATACGTTGTACATTCTTATGATTCACGCCTATTTCTTGGCGTAAGAGTGCCGTAATTTTTCGATAACCATATCGAAATTTATGTGCACGGCAGAGATGACCAATCCATCGCTCTATGGCCTGATGATACCCGCCATCAGTAGATGCCTGTTTCCAACGATAGTAGGTAGATCGTGCAATCCCTAAGTGTGTACATATATCCTTTACGCACATCCCTTCAACTGTACAGCTACTTCTCCAACCGCTTCCTCTCCAACTCCACGTACTTTTTTAAGACCTCAATCTGTTGCTTTAAATAACGGTTTTCAGCTTCTAATTTTGCTTGTTCACTCGCATACTCTGGCCCTTTATGAAACGTATATTGTTTACCGACAGGTTGTTCAAATCGATGGGTTTCTCCATTTTTATACCAACGCATCCATGTTTCCACCCGTGTTCGATGCCGTATATTTCATTCATTTAAAATCTGTTTCATTGGTATACCTGCTAGTCGCATCTCAATAGCTTTCATTTTTATTTCATATGAATAACTCATTCTTGTACTCATAGAAAAAGCACCTCCTAATTGAAGTTTAGGTTTCTAAACCCGAATTCAATCGAAAATGCTTTTTTCTGTGAAAATAAATAATGCCTTTGTTTTTTGAATATTATTAAGTGGACTAGGTCATTCTATAAATAACGAAAAAAGCCAATGAGAAAGCAAAGGTACCTGTCGGAAGGTATCTGGGTTTATAACTTTTGGTTTTTGGTTAAACGAAACCAATTGTGGTTCTTTATATGGCTCCTTGTTCAGTAGCATGGAGTAAATAATTCGAAGCATTCGATGCGAAATCGCAACGAGTGCTTTTTTCTTGCCTCTTCGTGCTGCGAGTGACCAATATTTGTTCGCTAACCAACGATTTCGACTTCTTGAAACTGCCCAAGCTGCCTCACACATGGCCGATTTAATGTGTGGATTTCCCTTAATAGAACGCGTACTTTTTCTTTTTCCTGCACTCTCATGATTACCAGGAGATACGCCTGCCCATGAAGCAAGGTGTTGTGATGTGGGAAACTGATTCATGTTTACACCGATTTCTGCAATGATAACTGCGGCAGTATCTTTTTTTATACCTGGAATTGTCATTAATAATTGAAGTTCTTCATGATAATTTTGTAATAGTTGATTAATCCGTTCTTCAATTTCTAAAACCAATGACTCCAAATATTCAATGTGTCGCCAAGATTGGCGAATAAGAAATAGTTGATGTTCATTGAGTGTTCCAAATAAAGAATCGGTAATCAATTGTTTTTTAGGGGCTAACCTTCCATGAATATTCTTTTCGACATCGGCTTTATCTACATAACCTTGTTCAATTAATCGATTTAGTAATTTACGCCCGGATACGCCAAATACATCTGAAATCACAGTACTTAGTTTGACATTTGAACTTTCTAATACTTTTTGAATGCGATTCTTTTCAGAAGTTAAATGACCAATCCACTTTTTCCGAAGTCTTGTTAAATCTCTGAGTTCTCGAATCTCCACGGGTGGAACAAAACTCTTTTCAATCAAGCCATGACGTAATAACTTCGCAATCCATTCTGCATCTGAAACGTCTGTTTTTCTGCCAGGAACGTTTTTGATTCGTTGGGCATTCGCAAGTGTAATATCAAAAAAGTCCTCCAAAATATTAAATACAGGTTTCCAATACACACCCGTACTCTCCATCGCAATATGTGTAACTTCATGGCTTTCTAACCATTTCAATAGACGAAACAAATCTTTCGTGAGCGTAGGGAAAGTTTCTGTTTCTTGATATACTTCGTTTTCGTGTCTCCCTTTTAAAACGCAAGCAACAATTGTCTCAGAATGCACATCTAAGCCTGCACAATTCTTAATAAATACCTCCATAAAAATCACTCCAAACAATAAAGATCACAAACAGTGAGTGAATTTGAAAATAAGCATTTTTCTGTACGTAGTCATCCTACTATCAAGTGGAGCTAACAAAGGATTGAACACCAAATTCACTCAAACAGTTTTATGCCCAGGGTCTAAGCCACCAAAAAAAGCCGCGTCTTACATCCTGTTTGTGTCCCTACCATTATGGACAGGAAGAACTTATTTTCATGCCAGGGTTGGGAGAAGAAAGCTCATGATTGTTTTATTTGTCTATACTGTTGGGGTCAGTCCAATCCCTCCCTCTTCCTTTTTTACTCTTTTGTCTTGTTTTCATTTGATTTTAGATATTGGTAAAAAGTTTGTGGTTGTTTCTCAAGATACGTTTGTAATTTTTGATAGATTAAAAGATCGATTTCCTGTGATAAATCTTCTCTTTCGTTAATATTTGTTTGCAATAAATGAAATCTCTTTTTTGGCTCAATAATTTTCAAAATTTCTTCTATTTCTCTATTCACATCGTTTTTTCTATCCACGTATTATGTCACCACCCAAATTAGAAGACAAAATCATTTGAAGTTGTTTGATAGTCTTTCTATGCCAGTAATATATATTCTGTTCAGTTTGGCCAATAATTCGAGAAATTTCTCTTTGGCTATAACCCTCAACATATTTAAGATTTAACAATTCTTTCTGGAAATTCGAAAGGTAAGTATAAGACTTTTCCAAATTATCATTTTCAAATTCAAATTGATTATCTACAAAAAGGCTTTTAGACAACTCTTTTTGGTTATGATCTTGAATTAGTTCTATCATTAATGCAGTTGGAGATTCACTGCTATCTTTAACAGGTTTATCTAAGATTAAAAGATTACGATTATTCCTCTTATTTACACGTTTATCATAATCTTTAGAATATATTCTAATAATTCCAACTGAATAATTAATAGCTTTTCGTTTTCTATTTATTGTTTGGAATTCTTGAAAAGAAATGTTTAACTTACGAACTGTTTCAAGTTCTCCTTTTTGGAATGCTTCAGATAGGAGAATTTCATTTTTACTATCCTTAATAAATTCTTGAACTTCAGGAAGTTCTTTTAGTTCAAAGTACTTTTCTTGAATGATTTTCTGTAAACATTGATCTTCCTCTACTGCGTATACATTTTCATTTGAAAGGCCATTAATTTCTTTCAAAAGAAACACCTCCTCTTTTTTATTAAGTGAATTTAATTGGTAAAATTTAAAAGAAAAATCAAAACATGTTCTATAATTACAAAAAATATGTATAATTCACCATTATTTTATAATTTTCTTATATTATTCGTTTTTTTGAATATTTTAATTATGTCTCACATTCCGCACTTCTCCGAAGTGAAGAAGTAGGATTTTTTATCTGTTTGTAGAAATAAATCATAACTTGTAAAAAATGAGCGATGGATTCGGTGATAATTCAAATTAAAGCGATATACAATGCCATGTATTTAAATATCATGAGTGAGATGATGAAGGAACTGAAGTTACCACAACTTATCGACAAATTGGTACCTGTCGCTGAGCAATGCAAGATAGTAGCCAAGTGATATTGTACAATTATCATCCTCGACATTTTGAGCGGCTGACAAGCGATTGTGAATCTGGAAAAATGGCAACCCAAATTGATTTGTAGAAGCTGATTCGGTCTGGGTTAGAACCGTCTGATCTTAATGATGAAGCAATTGGACGACATTTCGTTCGCTTGTATGACGTGATTCATAAAATCATTACCACATTCTTGCTTCAAACTTACCAACATGAGAAAATCCCACTGACTGTTTTTCAAGGGGAGACACCAAGTATGTCGCTTTACAGGGCATATGAAAACCCAAGTGATGCCCTTCAAATTACATCTGGCTACAGTCGTGATCGTGCTGGTGCCAAATAGATTCAGTTTGACTTGATTGGCAATGAGGACGGGATTCCAATTTATGCGGACGTACATGATGGTAATACGTCGGACAAAGAGTGGAACTCTCAGGTCCTCGAGCGATTACATCGACAATTCGAACAGGTGGAACTAGAAGATGGCTTTGTCTACGTTGCGGATTCCTCAGCGTTTACTGAATGCGATTAAACGAGCAAAGTCACATTTGATTTCACGTGGTGGAAGCAATCTCAAAATCGTAAAAGAAGTGATCGGACAAGCTGATAAAGCAACCACTGTCTGGTCCGAGCCGTATCAGTACATAAAGAAAACAGGTGCTGTCTATCAATTTTTTGAAACGAGTGCAACATATTATGATCATGATGTACGTTTGATTGTAGTAGAATTGAGCGCACTGGATAAGAAAAAGGAAAATACGCTTAAACGCCGATGCGAATCAGAACAATTACGTATGGAAGAACTGATGAAAGACCTCCAAAAGCAACCATTCTACTGCCTAGAAGATGCAGAAAAAGTCGCATAAGACGTGACGCCTAGCTTCAAGTTAGATTTTCATACAGTAACAACACTGGTGGAAAAAAGGAACGTCCTAAAGTAAAGCGTGGTCGTCCGAAGAAAGATACGGTGCCTGAAATCGTGATGAATTATATCGTGAAGGTCGCGTACACATTCGACCAACAACGGTTTGATGAAATAGCGCCGCCATGCTTCTCGTTTTGTGCTCGTCACAACACTTCTAAACAAGCGAGACGGCAAGAAAATGGACGAAGTAAAGATACTTGAGCTGTACAAAAGTCAAATCAACATGGAGATGAACTTTTCGTTTTTGAAGGATCCTGTTTATGTCGATGAAGTTTATTTGAAGAAACCTGAGCGTGTGTTGGTGCTCGGCTACTGACTGTTACTGGCACTTGTAGTTTACCGTATTTTCCAACGTCGATTATGTCAAAAGATTACAGAAAAAAATCCTCTGCACGAGGCCGGAGGATGTATCTTGAGAAAGCCCACGAGACAAGTAATTTTTCAGCTATTGAAATATACACAAGTCGTAGTGCTGGAGCTTCCCGATGGCCGTACGCAATGCCAATTTGGGCAGCCAATGACCTATGAAGAAAACGTATTCTGTCGGACCTTGGATTGAGCGAATCAATTTATCTGTAAGAGCAACTTAAACTAGCTGTGAAAAAACGAATTTTTTCACGGCTATTTAGTATAGCTCTTATTTCCATAATTTTAAAATTATGGAAAATAATAAAGAGTTAACCTGATATGGGTACGAAATGTGAGTTACGCAAAAAAAGCTATGGAATTTTGTTTTCCATAACTTTTTTGCGTTAAATTTTTATTAAACCAAATCCTTGGATATATGTTGAAATTTTCGGTAAAAATGTAGATCTTTGCTTTAAATAGTCACTAATAGTTATATTTGATACTTCAAGGCCCTGTTGTCTATAAAGACCTTTTATTAATGCTATAACTCCTGCAACCTGTGCAGCAGCCATAGAAGTGCCAGAAAGAATTGCATATTTATTATTAGGTTTAGAAGAAAATATATCTTTACCTGGAGCTAGAAAATCAACATTCTTATTACTGTTTGTAAAAAATGTTGGATTGTCATTAATATCTGTAGCACCAATTTGAAAAACTTCGGAGTAATACCCCGGATATGAAATTTCTAATGTATCGGATTTACCATCGCCTTCATTTCCTGCTGCTGCGACAATTATAACATTTTTCTTTACGGCTTTAATAATGGCATTTTTCAATTTTACACTATCTTCTGTAGTACCTAAGGACATATTAATAACATCTATTTTTTCACTTTCATTTCCTCGCCAATTGATAGCATACTCAACGGCATTGTATAAATCATTTATATTACCAGAACCACTTTTATTGATAACCTTTAAAATTAGAAGATTTGTTTCAGGAGCTATTCCTATATCGTATATGTTGTTTCTAGCTCCTATGATCCCCGAAACATGGGTGCCATGTCCTATATAATCAGTTACATTGTGGATCTCTCCATTATCGTCGGTGGTGAAATTATAAGTGCCTATTATTGCTTCTTTTAATTCTTCGTGTTCAACATCACACCCCGTATCAATAACCGCTACATTGATGCGCTTCCCTTTTGTATTTTTTTTCCACAAATTACCCACACCCATTTTTTCAATCCCATAGTTACGTGTTTCTAATTGTTTAATAGTGAATTTTGGTAGAAGAACATTTACCAATACCCCACCTCCTTTTTTTATAAGTGAAATTATTTTCAATAGTTTAAAAATAGTTTTTTTACGAATTTATTTTAAATTGAGTTGATAAATTTCACTTAAACAATAAAAGAAGTAGGAGGTATTTATATTGAGTGATTCCATTATGGAAAAAGAGATAGTTAAATATAATCGCATCAAAACAGAGTTAATAAAATTGGCTCAATGTATAGATAAATGTACGGAGAATAGAGAAAAAGAATTTTATCAAAATATTTGCTTGGAATATTCAAAAGAGTTAAAAAATTTAAAGAGTGCTATCGAAGAAAGTTACAATATTAAGATTTGTAATTGCTGTAATAATGAACAAAAAACCTCGCTTTTTATGTGATGCACCCCAAAAGTTAGAGTTGAAAATCTAACTTTTGGGGTGTTTATTTATGGCTAAATAGAGTGATGAATTTAAGATGATTATAGTGTTCGGAAATATCAAGAAGGAAAACTTGGATATCCACGTTTGGCTAAGAAACATGGCGTGAAGTCGCATAAGCAGATTATTAACTGGGTAAAAAATTATGAGAAATTCGGAATTGAAGGGATCATAAAGAAGAAACAGAATAAAATTTATTCTGTTCAATTCAAGCTAGATGTATGAAGCTTTATGAAAAGAACAGGGTCTTCAGTAACAGAAACAGCCCTTCAATTTGGGCTAACAAATCCTCCTATGATAACTGCCTGGAAGAAAACATTTTTAGCTGGTGGTGCTGAAGCTCTGGATCGATTGAAAGGACAGCCACCTGTATCTGATAAAGCTAAGATCTGATAAAGCTAAGAACGGAACGAACAAGCACTCAGTTGAAAAAGAAATGACATATGAACAACAATTGGAACGAGAAAATGAGCTTCTTCGTTTAGAGGGAGAATACTTAAAAAAGTTACGAGCTTTTCAGATGAATCCGGACGGCTATCTCGAAAAGCACAAGCAGCGTTATCATTCGAACTCAAAGAAACGTTCCGATTAAAGGATGTCCTGCAGGTAGTTGGTATACCAGAATCCTCTTATCATTATCATATAAAAATGACAAAGAAGGAGAATCCCGATCAGGAACTAGAAGCATGTATTTTCTCTATCTTTGAGGAGAATAATAGCAATTATGGTTATCGTCGTATCCACTTGGAATTGAAAAACCAGGGACATAAAGTCAATCACAAAAAGGTTCAACGTATCATGAAAAAACGAGACCTTAAAAGGGATAAGTTCATAAGAAAATCACGTAAGTATAGTTCTTACAAAGAGACTGTGGGGACGATTGCGAAGAACCGTATTAATCGCCGTTTTCACACAAATGTATGTCATCAAAAGTTAACTACAAATGTCAACTAATCTATGTACAAAAACGCTCACTTAATTGTGTATAAAATTACTCACCTTCTGGAGCTAAGTGGTTCTTCAAACGATATGAATTGCCAACGATTGTGACAACTGTTGCGTGATGTAAAATACGATCTAAAATCGCATTCGCTAATTTGGGTTCCTGAAACACTTCGTCCCAGGACTTGAAGTTAACGTTTGTCGTAAAAATGGTGCTACGTTTTTCATAACGCATATCGATTAATTGGAAGAATAGTTTTGCATCCTCCGGATCAATCGGTAAATAACCAATCTCATCAATAATAAGTAACTTATATTTTGTATAATGCTTCAAACGGCTCTCTAGACGATTTTCTAAGCGAGCCTTTTTTTAGTTTTGAATCAAATCATGGCATTTCACAAAGTAAGTGCTTGTACGTTTTTTTGCAGCTGCGATACCGATTGCCGAGGCCAAATGTGTTTTGCCAACCCCACTTGGACCTAAAAATACAATGTTTTCACTACTTTCAATAAAACGCAGTGTAGTAAAATCGTGAATTTGCTGCGGATTTATCGTTGGTTGAAAGTCAAAATCAAAGTCCTTTATTTCTTTTAAGTTAGGAAATGCGCCCACTTTTACCATCGCATGAATCATATTTTGCTCACGTAAATCAATTTCATAATTTGTTAGCTTGATCAACGTATCAATAAACGGTAATTGATTATGAACACTGAAGTCTACGACTTCATCTAGATGTGTAATCATCTGCTTTAATTTTAAATACTCTAGATTCTTTAGAAGCTGCTGATAGTTTGTTTGCTGTATCATGTGTCATACACCTCTCCAATGGCTTTTAGATTATTTTTCGCTAAAGCATCAATGTCTGGATAATGAGGTGCAGAAATTTGCAACGTTTCTTTGTAATCCGAAGGACGAATATTTAATTTTCGTTTAGATATAGGATGTTGTGCAATGCACTCCATGTTATAATAAATCCATAATTGATTATCATGTATTTGTATCCCGACTTTTTGCCCAATATATTTGGTGGGGACTGAATATTGGTTGGCTTTGTAGGAGATCATACTTGATGTATTCACTTGTACAAGCTGATGCTTGATACGATAAGAGTTCCTGATTTTTTCTGTTGGTAGCGGAAGAAGGGAGCTCTTTTCTTTTTCTAATGCGAATACAGGTATTTTTCCAGAACCTTGGTGAAAAGATTGATTGATGCGATTCATCAACTTTTCAATAAACTGATGTAACTCTTCTAAGGTCAATTGACCTTGATACGCATAGATTTCATCTATGAATTTCATCTGTGTTTCTACTTTCCCTTTAGTTCGAGGACGCCCCGCAATGCATGGTCGTACCTTGAAATCAAAATCCTTCGCAAATGCTGAGAACCGGCTGTTTACTTTTCCTGAACTATATTCTGTTCGTGGTTTGTCCATAATTGTTTTTGGATTATCAGTGACGAGCTCTTTTGGCACACCACCGATTTTTTCAAATGCTTCTGTTAAAAAAGAGAATAAAATATCCTGTGTTTTTCGTAAGGTAAGTGTGAATACACGGAATTGTGAATACCCCAGTACAAGCGCACCTACATTTACTTCCACTTTTTCGCCGTCACTTGTTTCAAAAGGAATACTTTCTTTCCAATCAAATTGTGCTTGTTGCCCAGGTGGTGTTTCGAATCTTGTCGTTCCTTTAGGTGAAGGGATACGCTTTTGTTCTGTGAAATAAACGGCGAATTCAGGCTTCTTAGAAATATAGCGGCGGAATGTAGAAGCTCCACATTCTAACCCATAATTATCCCTTAAATATTGCCAAAGTACGCGACGGTAATAAAATACTTGCTTCGAATCTTCTGATAGTAAAGCTGTAATCACTTCATAATAATCGTCTAAAATAGATATCTTTTCTTTTGTTCCTTTTGGTGTATGTATATCGCAACCTAATTCTGAGCCATTTATTAATCAAAAAGGTGAGCCACTAAAAATTCCCTGTACTTTTGAGAAGGACAACTCGGCTTTACATGGAGAGGTGAGCATGATACCGTGGTTAGGACATGAAACCTGATGCCAAGCCTTTCATGAGGGAATCATGCTCACAGAGGCTCCATGTCAAGCCTAGAAGAAGACAAACTGTTCCTCTCCACATGTGTACAGAGTGGCTCTATTTGAAAGTTGCGAAGTGGCTCATTTTTCAATTGCGAAATACAGGTGTAAATCCATTTAAGTATTTATCAACAGTACGTCGATCTACACCCATTTCTCTTGCCAACTGACTCTTATTTATTTTCATCTTTAAATTCCCCATTAACTGTTTGAATTTTGGTAAGTCTGAAAGACTGTTAATCTCAAAATTCGTTTGAACATCTAGCGTTATGTACATACTAATCACCTCATGATTAGTATGCAAGAAAGTGAAGCAAAAGTGTACATCTTTAAGTGAGTGCGTTTGTACATGTAGATTTTAGCATTTATAGTTAACTACTGATATAACAGAATTCAAGTGTTTAGACGGTGTAAAACTATATCTGAACCCAATCATGGATATGTTTAATAGCGAAATTCTTTCATACGGTATAGGTCACGTTCAACCCTAGAACTAGTTCTTAAACCACTCGAGGATGCTCTCGAAATCGTAAAAGATTCTACGTACAGAACAACGATTCATTCGGACCAAGGATGGCATTATCAGCATAATAAATGGGTAAAAGCACTTAAGGAAAACAAAATATTCCAGAGTATGTCACGGAAAGGTAATTGTATAGATAATTCACCAATGGAGAACTTTTTCAGTTTATTAAAACAAGAAATGTATTATGGTGAAGAACTGTGCCCGTTTGAAGATTTAAAGAAGAAGATTGAAGCTTACCCAACTTAGAATCTTCCCTCGCCAAGATAAAGGAATGACACGTAAACGATCATAGATAGGTTGATGGATAGAAATGCGTAAGACACGGTCTTGATTGTTCTTCAAGGCAAATGGACAGCCTACACAGCTATTTTTGGGAGGCTTGAATTCATGATAGCCTTGTCTGGTCGTTGTCCGATAAGTGAAAGGGATACCGTTTGGGCAACAGTAAAGCGTTTCATGTACCCGTTGAAAGTGGATTCGTTTACATGGTGGTTGTTCTTTTGTCCGTGGAGGTTTATAAGGCAGAGACACCAAAAAGCCCCGTTCAAATAAAGCTTTCGCACAGCGCGCATTGTAGTAGCCAGCGTCCAATGCAATTTCTTTCGCATAACTTCCCAATACATCTCGTAGTTCATCTACTTGTTGCAGTAAAATTTGATGCCCTGGCACATTGGCAGCGGTCACCTCAGTGGCCAAAATGAACCCATGGAGTATCGACAACCCGGTGTTCAAAGTAAGCAAACTGTCCGCGTTTCACATGTTTAACGGAGAGACGAGCATCTGAATCAACTGGACTGAAATGGGTGATATGGACAACTTCTTTTGGCGCGATGGTTGTGAAAATAGGTAGCTGTTGACGAATTCGTTTATTGGCATTCGCCTTCAACTCTGTTTCATCCGCAGTCCATGTTTCGTTGGCAATCCACCCTTTTTTGAAGAATTGGTCGAGTTGTGCAGTGAAAAGGGTTTGCTAAAAAGCTCCCCCTCGTAATCGTTCCCATAAAAAGCGTGAAATCGTACTGTGATGAGGAACGGGTTGAAATGGAGAAATGCCTAAAAACCAACGATAAGTGACATTCGAATGAATTTGGCGACACGTAAAACGTACGGAACGAAAGCCTTCAAAAACTTGAATCTATAAGATTTTCACTAAGACTAAAGGGTCTATAGTCGGGCGTCCCACTTTGGTTTGTACATAGTACTTTGAGACTTCTTGCAGAATAAAAGACCAATTCATGGAATGATCAAGTGCAAGTAAGGGATGAGTTGGATCCACCCTGGCACGATAGAAGGGTCGATTCATTTCAATGGTTTGTGAAGAAAGTGTATAAAACATAAAAAATCTCTCCCTCTCAAAGTAGTTGAGTGAAAGAAATTTTAACTGAAAATTCTAAAAATAGATATTAACAAAATAGTTTTTCAACAACATGCCAAAAAACCTCGCTTTAGGCGAGATTTTTTTGTTCAGAAATTTATTTAATGGGCAAGAATTTCTTTAAACCTTTCTATTGCAGCTCCAGGAACAGTATGTTCCTCTCCTTTGTATTGTATATAAGAAAAAGGTGTAAATGCAAGGCCTAAATCATCAAATTCTTTTCGAGCTTGTGGGTCTTCTTTAATGTTTTTTTCTTCAAATTGAATAGTTTCTTCATTTAACCATTCTTTTAACATTACACAGGGCTGGCAGCCAGTTTGAGTAAATACGGTAATCTTAGTTTTGTTTGCTATAGACATAAAAAACTCCTCCTTAAAATTCATTTCAATATATAGAAGTGAAATTAAGACTGGATTATTAAAAAAAGTAAGCCCAAATTATAAAAAATAGGTGAACCTTTTCGATACGCATCACGATTGCTGTATATCATTGATTTTTCATCAGATATACGGCGATTTTATTTTCCACATGCAACTTGGATTTTTTTTGATCAAGTCGTGTACTGATTTAAAATTTTTAGGTTTCGATGGATATCCAGATTCGGTAGATCTGTCATTAACTTCATCAGGTATTGATAGAAGTCCACACCATTTGCTTTGGCTGTTTCTGCGATGCTCAAGCAGATAGCGTTTGCTTTTGCACCTGCTTCACTGACAGAAAAAAGCCAATTTTTCCTCCCTATGACGTTGAGACGAATGGCATTTTCATCTGGATTATTATCGATTGCAATACGCCCAACATTCCAGACCATTCACCCGATTGAGTGTATATTCTGCAGCTTTTGCAAGCGCATTTTTTCCATAGAAAGGCGATTTTCCAACCCAATCCAGAAACTTTTCAACGATTGTCCTCGAAAGCTTTTTATGTTGTTTTCGACGTTTCCCTGTAGATATGTGCTTAAACTTACGTTCAAGTCGATATAAATCATCGCAATATTTATTTTACGCCGATTTGCCCGTTTTTACTATCCGCCTACAACCAATAACGACGAACATGTGCCCAACAACTGGCGAAGGTTACACCTTCTAATTTGCTGTA
This sequence comes from Lysinibacillus sp. FSL H8-0500, assembly GCF_038051955.1. Lineage (NCBI taxonomy): Bacteria > Bacillati > Bacillota > Bacilli > Caryophanales > Bacillaceae > Lysinibacillus > Lysinibacillus sp. FSL H8-0500. The sequence goes on from NZ_CP150292.1 coordinate 1,575,753, forward strand.
AGCAGGATAACCATCACAAATAATTGTGCCAGTATAACCCTTTGTAAAATCCTCAAGGACAGACCGAGCCCGTGATAACGAACTCTGAAATAGAATAATCGTGGACCTTGACTCGGCACACTGCGGTAAACTCAATTGTAGGCATTCGATTGCCTGGACTTTCCATCCAAACGCTTAATAATTTGTGCATATGTTTCATCGACATGTAAAACAAATTTCGCCATCATGATTGAAATAGCGTACTTGTTCAGTTAGTGCTTCAATCTGTTTAGATAAGTCTTTGTTTTATTGCTTCATATAACCAAGCTGTTCTTCAAGAAGTTTGATTAATTTCTCGTTGTTAAAAGAAGCGTTCACCAAAACATTCACCGCTTTCCGCTCGTATAAGATTCTCATATTATACCATTTGAGAAAGTGAATTTAGAATACACACCATACACCTTTTGATGTTTTTTAAGTTGCTTTTGGCTACTGTAGCAATAAATCTTCTAGCAGCCAGCGAAGCTCTTGTTGCGAAAGGTTCCGTACTTCATTTTCATCTTTCGACCATTGGAGTTTTCCGCCATCTAGACGTTTATAAAGTAGGGCGAACCCATCCCCATCAAAATACAAACATTTGTATCAATCTTTACTTGGGCTGCAAAACAGGAAAATCGAATTGCTATAGGGATCAAGTTCGAAAGAGTCTTGAATCAGTGTAGTTAAGCCATCAATGCCTTTTCGCATATTCGTCTTTCCCAAAACGATGTAGATATTTTTCACGTTAGTAAAATCGCGTTTCACAGAAGTTTCAACTCCCTCATCACGATTTGGATGATATGCTCATCTACACCATTACAGAAGGAAATTGTCATAGTTGCTGTTTTAATCGTACATGTAATTAATGCGGAGATCTTCTGTTGAGTTGGCTGCAGAGGAATTTTTAACTTCGGGATATAATGTGACGGGGATAATCATTAATTTTTGCTGTGGCATATAAAAGGCACCTCCTTTAATTGATACCTTTAGAGTACCTGGAGGTGCTGCGGGTTTATATGCGTTATTTGAATACCGGCTTACAAAAAACTTATTTTTTTTTATTATTTATTGTGTTTTCTAGGTTGGAAATAGCATTGGACAATTTTTCGAGTTTCTTTTCGAATCTTAATAATAAATAAATTGCTAAAACTAAGGGAAAGCCAAAATTACCTATTTGAAATAGAAAATCTTCTAACTCCTGCATCCAACTCACTTCCTTTTCTTTTTTATAAGTGGAAAAATTAAAAGACAATTCAAAAAGAGAGAAATAAAATTTTATAAGTAAATTTCATACATTTTTTTAATTCCCATATTAAAAATTCACTTTTATTGAATGTAAGGCAAGTGATTGTTAGACGCGGTGGTATAGCCAAGTGGTAAGGCCTAGGTCTGCAAAACCTTCATCGCCGGTTCGAATCCGGCTATCACCTTTAAATTAATGGAGGTTGTCTTTACTTAACTGCCGACATTAATTAATAAAAAATAAAAAAGGAGTGTTACATTTTGATTCTATCTGGTAAATATGTAAAGGAAGAAAAAGAAAAGCTTCAAGTAAAAAAAGGTTTTATCTCTAAACTGGAAAGCCAAGGAGTAATTCAACAATTGCAAAAGATCGTTCCCTTCAAAACTGAAGATTTGGAACTGAAAATTGCATATGATTTTACCGTTCCTGATTACCGAGATAATGGAGAAATTGACTTTGGTAATATTACAGCCGTAAGAGCTAACGAGGAAGTTCAAATTAAAAATATATTAATTAAAGATCAAAATCACAACAAAAAAGGAGAGTCGCTCATTATTGATATAGTTAACGGTGAAAATGTTATTACTTATGTCTTCGAAGAAGGTAAGTTACGTTTAAATAGTAAAATTAAATTTGAAGGTAATTTCTTAGATGCTACAATCGACCTGGAACAAGCTGATAATGACCAATATCAAGGAGTTGTAGCAAAAGACTTTCCTTTCCCATTCTGTCTAGCTGGGGGTTATAAACACTGTGGACCTGGTTGCGGTGATGGATTATCAAAGGGTGGCGGTACTCCGATTAACTCAATTGATGCTTGTTGTCGTGCTCATGATCGTTGTTGGTCTGCATTTGGAAATGGTGATGCTTGCTGTGATAAAGCTTTGGTAGATTGTACCCAAGCTAATCGTTGGGATGGACCAGTTGCTACTGATCTAATTTACCATTATTTTGGTCCAAATGCAATGAAATGTAGATAACAAAAAGGGTAGGTATCTTTTGATACCTGCCTTTTTTATTATTTACATTTTTCTGTAACTACCTCTATAATTGAATATATTGAAAGGAGGTGTATTTAATTGGGATATTTTATAATTACAGGCATAGCAGTAATAATAATGGTTTATTTTTTCGCCTCGAAATTATCAAAAAAAAATCCGTCTAAAAAACATTATATTTTACCTGGTTTAATTTTAACAGTTGCTTCTCTAATTGTAGCGATAACAACTTATTTCATAGGAGATAATCCTTGGAGCAATATGGGATATGGGATATTGTTCATTTTTGTTGCCATAGCTTCATTATTAGGGACATTATTAGGGAGAAGATTTTCATTGTGAAAACATAAATAGAATAAAGTAGAGAACAAAACTATACTTGACTAATCGTAGGAAGAGACTGGGACAAAACTCATCCCTAAACTAAAAAGCCAGTGAAATTTTACTAAACATAAAATTTCACTGGCTTTAAATTTTTTTCATGAAAAATAAGGATCACTTCTAATAAAATTAAGTCATCACAACACAATAAAATGTACCCTATAAGATAGACGCTTTCAAAAAGGTCATCTTATAGGGTATTTTTGTTTATAATGAAGAAAAAAACGAGTGGTGGTAAGTAGGATGACTAAAAATTTATTTTCGAGACAACAACAGGCACAATTAAAATTAAATCCATACGTCAAAATGGTAAGTGCGAAAGCCATTACTTATACGGATGAATTTAAAGAATTTTTTATTGATGAATACGATAAAGGAAAATATCCAAGTGAAATATTTCTTGAGGCGGGTTTTGACATTGAAGCCCTTGGTCCCACACGTATTCGTAAAGCTTCGAATCGTTGGCGTACGGTTTATAAAGAACATGGGCTAACAGGTGTAGAAGATGCCAGAAAACATACTTCAGGCCGCCCTTTAGAGCGTGAATTAAGTTTAGAAGAAAAATACGCCCGCTTAGAGGCTAAAATGAAATTGTTAGAAGCAGAAAACGAACTTTTAAAAAAGCTAGATCAACTCGAAAGGCAGCTGATGAAGAAGAAATCAAAATAAGTACTGTACAAAAATTTGAATTAATCCATCAGATCATTGAAAAATATCAATTAAAACGAATGGTGCGTTATCTTTGTGAAATTGCAAATGTTTTACGCTCAGGTTACTATCGCTATTTTAAAGAAGAAGCTATCTTGACTCTTCAAAAACAGCATGAAGAAGATGAGGCGGTGAAGGAAGTTATTTTAAAGGCCTTTCATTTCCGAGGATGAAAGAAAGGTGCGCGTCAAATAAAAATGACACTCGAAAACCAATATGGAACTACATACAACCTCAAGCGAATCCGTCGCATTATGAAGAAATTTAATATCATCTGCCCCATTCGAAAAGCGAATCCAGCACGTCGTATGGCAAAAGCAACGAAGGAACATTGCACCTCTCCTAACAATCTACACCGTAACTTCAAGCAAGGTGTGGCAGGAAAAGTATTACTAACTGATATCACATATTTAACATATGGAGGCGGTAAACGTGCTTATTTATCAACGATAAAAGATGCCGAAACAAATGAAATTTTAGCTTATGAAGTAACTTCTACATTAAGTATAGAAATTGCCCTTAACACGTTACATAAATTGAAGAAGCATCGCCATTTAAGGGAAGATGCCTTTATCCATTCGGATCAAGGTTTCCACTATACGAATCCAAAATTCCGAGCCTTAGTAAAGAAAATGGGCTTAGGGCAGTCCATGTCACGCCGAGGAAACTGTTGGGATAATGCGCCACAAGAATCATTCTTTGGGCATTTTAAAGATGAAACCACTATTAGAGCATGTGAAACGATAAAAGAAGTAAAAAAAGAAATAAAGAGTTATATGATTTATTACAATCATTATCGAGGGCAATGGAATTTAAAAAAATTCACAGCCAATAGTGAAAGATTATCTGGAGAAAAAGAAAAAATAGAGAAATACGAATTGGCATTCATACCAATTCGTATTTCTTATGGATTAAAGCTAGTTATGTCCCAACCCCATTTTTGTTCTCTACTTGAAAAGGAAAATCTACAATAATATAAATAAAACGAAATTTTTTAACCCTGAGTTGGCTCATTTGTCAAAATTGATATACAAAATCAGACGTGTTGATTATCTAATTTCCCCCAATAAAAAATTATATAAAAAGAGAGATTTTTATGTAAAGTTGTTGGTTACCACACAAACAATTACGAAATGAGGAATCTCTCTTGAACCAGAATAACACGATTTTATGCTCATTCAAAACTTTCTTTCAGAGGCAGGATGGCAATCCATCCTGAATGAATTCGATTATGTAGAAACAGCACGAAAATGTACGGTTCCCATGCTCATTTCGTATTTAATTGGTGTTGCAACGAACGAGTGGAGAAGTTTACGCCACGCAGCGGATGTGGGACCAAGTAATGGTCTCGTTTCGGTGAATCACTTTTCATTTTCTAAACATTAAAAAGTACTTGATGATGGCATCATCAAACGTTTGGTTGAAGTGATTGTCGGGAAACTCAATCGTGCAGCTCGTCGTCAATTGAACATGCCCCAAACATGATTAGCTGTTGATTCATCTACCATCACAGTAGGCAAAACCCGTTTACCTTGGGCTGTCTATCATGGTGAACGTTCAGGAATCAAATTACATGTTAGTTTTACGAATGAAACCACGATGCCCTTAAAAGTTGTAGAAACAATCGGTTTAAAACATGATGATTCCATTGGTGAATTTCTTGAAGATAAAAGGTTTATCCTCGTTTGTTACCGTGCCTACTTTTCTATTGATAAAGTCGATCGTTATCTGAAAGACCATCAACATTATGTACAAGTAAATCGCAAAAAATCGCTCTACAGTAGTCCTATCAATAATTTCAATGAGTCAGCTGATTTTACTTACCTACTTGGGACACCCCAAAAACAAACGAACAATCGCCATCGAGTTGTTCAATTCATGGATCATGAAGGGAAAGAAATACGGGTCGTGACAAGTTTAATGGATAGTATCGCTGAAGAAATTGCCGATATGTATAAATTTTGTTGGGCAATTGAAAGTTTTTCTCGTTGGATGAAACAAAACTTGAACGTACCTGTTCTATTCGGGACAACCAGAAATGCCGTATTTAATCAGTTATTCGCAGCCTTTATTGTCTATGTTTGTTTGGAATTTATTTACACATAAGGAATGAAGAATACTAACACGAAATCCCTCTCGTTCGCAGGTTTCAAACGCCTGATTCTTTGTGCTGCCACTGGAATGGCGAATCAGGATTTAATGTTTCATTGGGATCTTAACCATCCTGAAACTGCATAACTTTGGTTAATCAACACGTGTGTTATTTTTATGAAGAATTTCCCTCCAAAACCAACCCCCTATAAGGATTACCGTATTTTTAGCGTTTATTTATTGGCAGCATAGTAATAGTATTGTCTTGTAAAGCAAATTTAAGTTTGATTGGTAGATTTAATCATGAAAAACTTAGAAAAAGGTTTTACCTATAATGATGAGCATTTATTATTTGCGAGAACGTATTATACATATTAAAAAAAATAGAGTGATAATATAGTTTTCAAGAAATAATATGATTTTTTGAAATTCTGGAGGAATAAACACATGACAAAACAACACAAAGGCCGTAAATTTTTTGTAACAACAGCTACAGCAGCATTAGTGGCATCTGCAATCTTACCAGTGGCATCAGCAGTTGAATTAAAAGATGCAGATAGCATTTCATCTTGGGCAAAAGAAGCTGTTCAATTTTTAACAGACAAAGGATTTATCCAAGGTGATGAAAAAGGAAACTTCAATCCAGCGGGTACACTTACACGTGCAGAAGCTGCGGAAGTATTATCCAAAGCGTTAGATCTAAAGGCTACAGGAACAGAGGATTTTTCAGATGTAGATGAAAAAGACTGGTTCTATAATGCTGTGCTTGCAACATCGCCAGAATTATTTGATGGTATGGGCAACGGTAAATTTGAACCAAAAGCACAATTAACAAGAGAACAAGCAGCGAAAGTAATTGTAGAGGGCTACCAATTAACAGGTAAGGCTAATCTTGATCAATTTGGGGATGCTTCTAAAGCTTCTAAATGGGCTGTATCGTACTTAGAAACAGCTGTTGCTAATGGAGTAATCAATGGGAAAGGCTCATTATTAGCGCCACAAGATAAAATCAGCCGTGAAGAATTTGCAACAATGATTAAACGTACAATTGATGCAGTGGAAGATGTAGAGGAAGAAGTAGTACCAGCTGTAGAAGCTGTAAAAGGACTGAATGCGAGAGAATTTGAAATTAAGTTTAATACAGCCATTGACGCACAGGATGCTGCTATTACAACGAAATATGCTCTTGAAGGTGTAGGAATCACCAACGCAGCAGTATCTGAAGACGGCCTAACTGTCACATTAACAACTGATAAAGGCTTACAATTAACAAATGGAAAAGTAACTGTCAAACCGATTAAAACAAAAGCAGACGCTACTGTTTTAACAGAAGAACTAAATACATTAACAACATTTGTGGATACAACACCGGTTAATGTTCAATCAGTTGAAGCAAAAGGCACAACAGCCGTGATCACTTTTAATGAGCATGTACAAAATGCAGGGACAGTGAACGTAAATGGTGTTCAACTTACTGCTGATCGTTATACTTTATCTGGTAAAACATTAACAATTACAGGATTAACGGCTGAACAAACTTATAAAGTTGATATTGTTGGGGCTACTGATTTCGTTAATAATATTGCTCATCTTCTTACTGCGAATTTCACGGTTTCAAAACCAGTAGCAGATAACACAAAACCAACTGTTTCTACAACAGTGAACGGAACAGATATTATTTTTGACTTCTCAGAAGAATTAGTGAAGCAAAACCTTAGTGCGAAGACAACTACTGAAGATTATGCAAAAGTAACTGTAGGAACAAAAGTATTCTACTTAACAGACGCTCATATCAAGGATGCTACGGATAAAACAGTATTCACGCTTGATGCAGCATCTGCATTAGGCACTGCGCAATTTATTAATACAAAAATTCGAGTAGAAGATCATAAAGATTTAGCTGGTAATGTGGGCGACTCATTTGAAACGAATGCTATTTTATCAAAAGATAAAACGCCTGCTACGCTTGTAACTGCTTCATCAAAAATGTTAGTAGCGGATAATACGAATGCAACAACAGATGTAGATGCTCTATACCTTACGTTTAATGAACCTGTAAAAGTAGACGGTAATCTAACACTTAAAACGAAGAATGGTATTGTTTATACGGCTGGCAATGTAACAGCAGTAAAAGCAAATTCTGGTGTGGACGTAGATGGTAATGGAAAAATTGAGGGCGCAGAGAAAAACACAGTGAAAGTAGATATTGATTTAGATAGCAATTCAATCTATTCATTTGAATTAGCTGCTAAAGCAGTAACAGATTTAGCTGACAATGTAACGGCAAATACGATTACATTTAATGTTGCTACGGGAACGTTTGAAACTGTACCTGAAACGATTACAGATTCATTAGTATTTGGAACAACACCAGTGGTTGTAACAGATAATCAAGTATTTACTGTTGAGTATGCTGCAGATGTTACGGCAACAGCTCTAACAGCAGCAAATTATACACTTGGAGGTAAGGAGCTTCCTACAGGTACACAACTACAATTTATAGACGGAACGAAAAAAGTATGCTTCACTTTACCTGAAGGCTCTATTACTGTAAATGGTAACTATGTACTTGAAGCTCAAAATATAGTAGACACAAAGGGCAATACACTTAAAGATGGAAAAGCTACAACTCAAATAGCACTGAAAGAAAATATTGCCCCTGTAGCATCTACAATAACAGCAGTGGATAGTAAAACATTTAACGTAAACTTTACAGAAGCTATTGCTAAGCAAGATACTGTAACAGGTGTAACAGTGAAGATTGCTGGTTTAACAGTAGAGCCTGCTTCTGTAGCTGTAACAGATGGTAAACTTACCGTTACAACTCAAAAGGACTTTACTTTAGCAGATAGTATTGTTGTTGAGTTTCAAGCAACTAACCTAGTTGATATGAATAATAATAAAGTGAAAGATAGTTCTGTTGCAAAATAATCTAGCAACCAAAGCCTTGTGGAGATATTTCTCTACAGGGCTTTTTAAATAAAAAAAAATCAAGTGCCTTCATTAAAGAGAAAGCACTTGATGCTATTAAAAATTTTAACGGTAAACAAGTCCACCATCTGTGATAATGGCTTAACCAGTGATATAATCTGCATCATCTGAAGCTAAGAACGACACTAAATTCGCAACATCTTCAAGTGTTTGATAACGTTGTAAAGCAATACCTGCAGTAAAATTAGCAAATTTATCTTAAAGAGCAGCATTAATAGGGACTGAACAGAAAAGTAAATTGGAACAAGAGGCGCTGTACTCATAAACAATGTATTTCAAGCTGAGAAAACGTTGAAACAATGATCAAGTAATATGTCTGATAAATCGCTTTATATAGTGAATATGCCCATAAAGACCTTATTTGATGAATTTTTCAAAATAAGGTCTTTAACTAGTTTGCCAAGCTATACATTATTTATTTGAGTGGAGTCGCGTACTACAAGAAATGGCCGCATCATTTCATAATCTTCATGCTCAACCATGTGGCAATGCCAGACATATCGTCCTGTGTAAGTCGTAAAATGTTTAACGATACGCGTAATTTCACCATGATTTGCACGGATTGTATCCTTCCAGCCATGCTCTTCTGGATCAGGAGGAGCGGGAGGCCCCGTAAGCAAAATTGTGCCGTCCTTTTGATACCGCTCAGCATCAAATGGAATACGGTCTATAAGTTGGAAGAACCCTAGATGAACGTGCATAGGGTGGGTCTGCCCTGTGATATTAAGAAATGCCCATAACTCTGTTGAACCCAATAGTGGTTTTTCTGATATCGGATCATCCCACATTTTACTGTCAAGCAACATAACATGTCGACCAAAGTGGTCCATTGTTGAATCTAAAACAAGGTTACGATACTTCGATATTTGTGTAAGATCAAGGAGGGGAAGTGCTCCCATAGAAGCTGGAATAGCGCTAATATCGATATACGTTAAAGATTGCTCAACTCTAAATTCCATAACGATCCCTGTTGTGCTTGGATCAGGCGCATCTCCTCCAGGAAATACAGCGGGTGCTGTATTATGAAGGATAATGCGTTGTCCTTCCATATTTGAAAAATCAATAATAACATCAGCTCTTTCAGCAGGCGATAGTAGTAGCTGCTGAATGCCTATAGGATGTTCCATTAGTCCCCCATCTGTCCCAATTTGATAAAAGAATTGACCTGAGCTTAATGATAGTTGATAAAAACGACAGCTCGCTGCATTTAATAGTCGAAATCGATATTTGCGCGGCTCCACCTTTAAATACGGCCAGACCTTGCCATTTACAAGATTAAGGTCGCCAAAAAATTCTGGCACAATGGATGTTTCTAAGCCTGCAACAGGTGGGTCAGTTTGTCGTGGATAATATAAAGAGCCGTCATGATTTAATGATTTGTCTTGAATAACAAGAGGAATTTCATAGGGACCAGCAGGAAAATGGAAGGAGCGTTCCCGCTGATCTCGAATAATGTACATACCAGCAAGCCCTGCATAGACATTTAGTCTGGTAATGCCCATTGTATGATCATGATACCATAGGCCACATGCTTGCATGGGGTTGGCATAGTGATAAATTTCATGTACAAAATAGGGTCCTGTTTGTGCAAAGTCCTTTGTAAACCATGCTTCTGGATAGCCATCGCTTTCAGGCTCAACGATCGCCCCATGGACATGTGTTACAGTTCGCACATCTGGCAATTCTTTCTGTGCGCCATGCACTGTATGATCAATGGGAAGCAGATGTGTAGATGGTAGCTTATTTAGCCACTTAATATATACTTGCTCGCCAGATTCCACCTCAATCGTTGGCCCAGGATAACTTCCCTCATAGCCCCAAACTGTAGTAGGATTTAACTCCTGATGTAAGGACATCTGAAATTGTGTCATGCTTACTTCGTAATGGGTAGCGTTGCCATCCTTTCGACATGGCTGCAATACTGGCGGAATAGGGAGTGGCTCAACGAATTTAGACAAATTTGGACTTTTATGCTGACTCATCATCATCCTCCGTTTTTCTCAAAATATGCAATTTATGAAATGATATGCACTAATTGAAGAAGGTTTATGGTCATCCAACAGAAGACTTCTATCAATAGACAGTCAGGGGAATAGGGTATTATAACCACCTAGGGCTTTGATGGATGTCATAAATTTTAAAGAGCTTTCCTTTGTGAGCTCGAAAAATCCAAACAAGCGTTAACTAGGGTGTAAGGGATGGAGCGTTACACAATGTTGATCTTTTTTCTTTTTAAGAAAAATAATCCTTTTATTCAACAAATTCATGAATTTTATTACAATATTTTACATAATATGTTTTTTTATTCGTTAGCATCTATTTACGAAAAAGTTATAAAGCCGTACAATATAACTTATAAACTAAATATTTGAAAATTAGGTTAATATAACATGAAGAGTAAATGGGCTATTAGGATTAGTGGGGAGTTTACTAGGAATAATTCCAAAGGTAGGCTCACCCAAGGGCGCAAAAAAGGGGAAAAGTGGAGGATCGAAGGGAAAGAGTACGAAAAAATCCGCCAAAAAATCAACGAAAAAGAAGGACTCTACGAAGAAAAAGCAACGAAAGCCCTCCAAGAAGAAAAAGAAAAAACGAAAGAAAAAATGGGACAAATTCTTTACCAAGGCACGGAAGCTAAAAAATACGATAACCAAAAGTAAATGGGTTGAAAAAGCAAAAAAAACGATCAAAAAGGCGGTATTAGCGACAAAAAAAGCTATCAAGAAAACCATCAATAATGTGAAGGCAGCTTATCAGCAAACGGTTGCAAAAACAAAAGAAGTTGTAAAAGAAGTGAAACAAACAGCGAAAGAAGTAGCCGTTCAAGTAAAATCCGTCGCAACGAAAGTCACAAAAGAAATCCAAAAGCCAGTGGTGAAGTCTTTCAATAGCTTCAAAGAAATTGGAAAGGATTTCAACAAGGGGCTTCAAACGAGGGCAAACAAGGCACTAGACTCACCGTATGATTTTGCTAATTATCTGACACTCGGTGCAGTCGACGGTATTAAGTCTGGGGCAAAAAGTAGAGCCGATAAGATACTGGATTCACCATCAGATTTTTTAAATTACGCAACGTTTGGTTTTACGGACATGGCTAAAGGGGCAGTAAACCCAAAAGATCCTCTATCTAAAGAACATTGGTTGGATAGTTTTGGCGTGGCTACATCTGTGTTGGGGGCAAAAGGCGCATCAACGACAAAACCGACTGGAGGAACAAGGGGTAAGTCTGTTAGTAGTAATAGTCTGAGTAATAAGGGCACGGGTAAAGTTCAAACTGGTGGTAGGGAACTTTCGGTAGATGGTATTTAAAACGACTTGATAAAGCAGATGAAATGTATGAATCCTTTAGAAAATCCAAAACTGATGTAAGTTCTATCGCACAAAATACTGGAATGACAGAGAATCAAAGAGCATTTATTTTTTAAAGAGCATATTAAGGAACATGGAATTGGGCGCTTTGAGTCAGATTATGAAATTGCACAAGCATGGGATAGGCTCCAAAAAGGAATCTATAAAAAGAATGATATTGATTTATTGAATCATGAACTTTTTGAATCAAAATTTGAAGGAATATTCAAAACGGACTATAGGAAAGCACATGATAGAACAGTAGAGTCTGGGCGTCTATGGTATCCACCTGAGGAGAAATAAAAAATGGCTTCGTATGTTTTGTTATTAAAGGAATATGAAGATAATGAAATTGTGGTTTATAGGTTTGGACCGAATGAAGATATTATGGGGAAAATTGAGTTAAATAAGTTTACTAGAAAATTTTCGGAGCTAAAAGCTATCCCAAACAGTAATTTTCCATCTAAATTTTATTATGATAGGGCTGCTCAAAGATTGGCAGTTTGTCTAGTAAGAGAAGGTGGTATATTTCCAGATAGAACAGCTTTTGAATCCTAGTAACTAAAAAATTCCTTGATTGGCTCTATGCCTTTCAAGGTTTTTTGTTATTATTAAAAACAATATGGCTTTAGGTTATAATACATGCTAGATAAGAGCATATTATTATGGACATAAGAAGGAGATTTAAAATTTGCTGATAAGAGAAAGCCATGTTCAGAATCAAAATGTTATGAAGGCAGTGCCATCATGAGTATTACAAAACAATAAAAAGCGTGAGAAGTAAGCGAGATGACATTTTACATGGCGAGAGTAGTAAATCATTAGAGGAAATTGCTAGAATGAGAGTTAATCAACGAAATGAAGGGAGAATTAATAATTATTTAAAGACTGGTAATCATAAAGGGTTAGAATCAATGAAACAAAGGAACTTAGAGCAATATGGAAATCCCGACGGACCCACACCTAATCAATTATATGAAAAGGATGGTACAATCTAGGTTAGTTATAAATTGCTCATATCAAGTAAATAATAACGGCTTGAATCTTAAAATCTAAAGCGTTCAAGCCGTTTTGGATTATTAACTATTATTGTTTTGATTGTACAAGCCAAATGATTAATAAAAAGAATAAGGCAAATAGAACTCTAAAAAATAGAGGGGGAATACTATGAAATTCATAAAAGAACTGATCTGAAAGCATAAAGGTTAATAAAAATCCTAAAATAAAAATAATGAGATAACGAAACAATTTAATCACTCCATTTGAGTAACATATGTTTTAGTCTTAAAAAAATAATAGGCTACATATACAATAATAAGTTAAATTAGTAATAAATCACATAGGAGGGTTAAAGGATGAAGAAAATATTTAATATAACATTGATGTGTATGATGGTCACTGTATTTTGTTCAACTACTCATTCTCGTGCGGATACAAAAGATTTTGATAGAGATGTAGCGTTTATACCCTACAACAAAATATTAACAAAGCTTAGTAAAGAATATGGCATAGATATGTATATTCCAGAAAAAAATAAAGAGAAATTTTTAAATAAGGTGAAAGGGATGACACCGAAAGAATTTGAAAAGCTGCTAAGACAGCAGTATAACGAATCAAAAAAGTATATCACATTACCTTCTTATGACAAGGCAGAGATGGGAGATTCTCCTTATCCTCAACCAATTCCTAATGCAGAGCAAATGATACCAGCAACACCGTTACAATAAAAATAGCTCCGTATAATTTGCGGGTAATTATTTATAAGTACAGACTATTCTCTATAATTTATGCCCAATATAGCTACATGTGTATTTGGCTGTACCCATTTGTTTTCATAGAACTGTCCCTTTTTTGGAGAGCCGTCCTGCTGTAGACTCCTTTTTATAAGATGATAGGAGGATATGATAGAGATGACAACAGCTATTCGAACATTTAAAAGAGCATGTACAGATGAAACCCAAATTCATAAATTTTTAAGAGAGGCACAAACTGCTTTTCTGGGGCTAGTGGACCATAGTGTACCCTATGTAATACCTTTAAATTATGTGGTGAAAGATGGAATTTTTTATTTCCATGGTGCCAATGACGGAAGAAAAATAAACATCATGACTGCCAATCCAAATGCTTGTATAACAATATGCGAAAATTATGGAACAATGGTAGACCCCATTCCTGCGAACACAGATACAGCTTATATGAGTGTCATTGCAAATGGTGTGGTGGAAATTGTGAGGGATTTAGACGAAGCAACTGTGGCTATGCAGGCTATGCTTGATAAATATGTACCAGGTTATTATCAGGCACCTTTATCGAAAACACATATTGATAAATATCAATCATCGCTAGGCAGTAAAACACTTGTATTTAAAATTAAACCTGCTACTATGACGGTTAAAGAGCATAAGCTAAATGAACAAATGCAATATTATCGTGGCAGAGTTGTTACACAGGATATAAACCGAAAATCGAATGAGGAGCCAATTAAAACTACTTAGGTCCAATAGATGGTGTTGGTATATAACTTCCTCTAAAAGGACATGAAATGAATAAAATGGATAGATGGAATTTATGAGTTTTGTTTAGAGAACCAAAAGGAGAGTTGGAACTAGTTAGTATCCGATTCTTCTTTTTATTTTAAAGAGATAGCGTTAAAAAAGGCTACACATATTGATAGATATAGCCATAACTAAGTGCTATAATGCCTCTGAAAATCATTGGAAATTTCGTGTTTATAAAGAGGGGGCATTTAGTTGAATATTTTAGTTGTTGATGATGAACAGGAAATTGCAGATTTAATTGAGCTTTATTTAAAAAATGAAAATTATCATGTATTTAAGTATTATACAGCTCAAGAGGCTTTGGTCTGTATGGAGCGGGAAAAATTGGATTTAGCTATTCTGGATATCATGATGCCAGATATTGATGGCTTTACAATTTTACAGAAAATCCGAGAAGCATTTAATTTTCCAGTGATTATGCTTACGGCTAAGGAAGAAGAAATTGATAAAATAACTGGATTTTCTCTAGGAGCGGATGATTATATTACAAAGCCTTTTCGTCCATTAGAACTGGTTGCACGCGTAAAGGCACAATTACGAAGATTTACCCTGTACAACCAAGGCTCAAAGCAAAATGAGGCTATTATTGATTTTGCTGGTTTGATTATCAACAAGGATACACGACAGGTTTTACTAAATGAAAGACCATTATCGCTTACACCTACAGAATTCTCTATTCTATGGTATTTAAGCTCAAACAGAGGTAAGGTCATTAGTGCCGAGGAATTATTTCGAGAGGTTTGGGGAGAAAAGTATTACAACAGCAATAACACCGTAATGGTGCATATTAGGCATTTACGAGAAAAAATGAACGATTCTGTGGACAATCCAAAGTTTATTAAGACGGTTTGGGGAGTGGGGTATACCATTGATAAATGAGTTTGGAAGACTGAAGAGAAAAATGATTTTACAAATTATTGTTATTCTTGTGATTGCCCTGATAGTCGGTTATTTCATTAACTTCGTATTTATTGACGGTATCTTGCAGGCTCCTTTTGCGGACGTCTTTATGGCTTTTTGTGAAAATATTTTACAATTAGATTATTATGCAGCACGAAACGCGTATAATGTGCTATTTCAACAAAATAAACCATTTTGGCTAGCGATAGGATTTATACTATTACTGCTAATTATTTTTTATATTGCATTGTCCCGTTTTACTCGTTACTTTCATCAAATTAGTACAGGTATTACAATGCTTGCAGATGAGTCAGAAAAGGAAATACATCTACCTGCTGAACTTGATTTTTTAGAGAAGAAATTAAATGATGTGAAAAATAAATTAGAAAAACGTGCAAAGGATGCTCAAGAGGCAGAGCAACGAAAGAATGATCTTGTTGTCTATTTAGCGCATGATATTAAAACACCGTTAACGTCCATTATTGGCTATCTAAGCCTGTTAGATGAAGCAAAGGATATGCCTGTGGAGCAAAAGGAAAAATATGTAGCGGTTACGTTAGAAAAATCAAATAGGCTAGAACAATTAATCAATGAGTTTTTTGAAATCACCAGATTTAATTTACAATCCATTATTTTAGAGAAGGATCTTATTCCACTCAACTATATGTTAATGCAGGTAGCAGATGAATTTTACCCATTATTAGCACCAAAAGGTCAAAAAGCTATCGTTAAAATAGATGAAGACATCACTATTTATGCGGATGGCAATAAATTAGCGAGGGTCTTTAATAATATTTTAAAAAATGCAATGGCTTATAGCCACCCAAATAGTACAATTGAAATTAGTGCTAATAACAAAAATAATCAGACATGGATTTCTTTTATAAATACAGGAAAGACCATTCCTCCTGAAAAATTAAAGATGATATTTGAAAAGTTTTATCGTTTAGATCTTGCGAGGTCCTCACAAACTGGTGGTGCGGGACTTGGCTTAGCCATTTCGAATGAAATTGTACAAGCCCATGGAGGGACTATTACGGCTACCTCTAGCGATGAAAAAACAGTATTTACTGTTAAACTGCCAAACAATTCTTAAGAAATCTTAAGAATTCACTAATAGTTAATTAAAAATAAGCTCCTTTTTTTATGGTTGAATATAAGCATAAAGAGAAGGAGTTGTTTTTATGTTCACTAAAAAAGGTATTTTTAGTATATCGTTTATCATAATTATGTTATTCGTTTATGTTATGGTTTCAAAAGAAACGCCCATATCATTTGTTGACTCTTCAAAAGTAGATGTACTTGCAACGAGTGAAGATACGCTTGATGTCGATTTATACAGCTCGAATGCAATTTTAGTTAATTTAGATAACAATCAGGTTTTATTGGATAAAAATAGCGAGGAGAGAATTTATCCTGCATCTTTGACAAAAATGATGACCGTTTTAGTTGCTATTGAACACATTCAAAATTTACAACAAGAAGTTGTGTTACCCAAAAATATATTTCATGATTTATATGAAAAAAATGCTTCAATGGCAGGTTTTCTCCCTAATGAGCAGCTTACAGTAGAGGATTTATTGTATGGTTCCATGTTGCCATCAGGTGCAGAGGCATCTATCGGCTTAGCTGAATATATTACAGGCTCAGAGGAAGAGTTTGTCAAACTTATGAATAACAAGGCTCAACAGCTTGGCATGATAAATACGCATTTTATGAATACAACGGGTCTGCATCACCCAGAACATTATACAACGGTACAGGATATTGCTTTGCTTCTACAGTATGCATTAACAAATAGTGAATTTCGTCAGATTTATACTGCGGAAAGATACTCGATAAAGCAAACAAATCGTCATCCAGAAGGCATGACATTTATCAATCGAATGTTTCAACATATGACTTCAGGCGAGTTGTCAGCAGGGGAAATCTTAGGTGGTAAAACGGGTTATACAGAGGAGGCTGGATTATGCTTAGCGAGTTTAGCTACAGTCAATGGACAAGAATATATCCTCGTAACAGTAGGAGCCAAAGGAGATCCTCGAACGGAGCAATATAATATAACAGATGCATTTTTAGTATATCGTCAATTATCAGGCGGAAACATATGAAAGGTGTTGCGTAGTCGTCTGTAAATAAAGTGAATCTTCAATCAGTGGAGTTTTCCTCCAGCTCCACTGATGGGTGATAGAGAAGCAGAGGCTAAGAACCTGGCATCCTGTGAAAATGCTTGTACGACCAACATCGTGTTGACCTTGACCTTTGTTTTTACAGCGTGTCGCCATCGCACAAAAATGCTTATGAATACGGGATAAATTTTAACCAGAGCTTGGGCAAAATTATTTATTATTGAAATCGTCTTTCTAAATGAAGCATTTAATTTAGACAAAGCTCTTTTTACTACTGGAAAACAGAAACAGCACATAAATTGTTCCTGCCGTATGTAAATATTTCACATTCTACTTATCGTTAGCAACGATAATGAGTCAAATAGAGGCAAAGTATTTGATTGCAATCTTAGAAATTAATGCTTATCATGAAAATGATAATCATTTTCAATTGATAAGGAGAGAGTAATTTGCCGAATAAAAGACAACTTATAATTGGTATACATCTAGCTGTACACGGTGAACAGGACAAAAAAGGTGCAATGATTGAGGAGCAAATTGCATTTGCAAAGCGTGCTGAGGCAGCCAAATTAGATTTTGTATTTAAGGCTGATTATTTAATAGCGCATCCAGAGTTAATGGCTAAAACAAAAGGAACAGTTGGACTAGAGCCTAGCTTTTTGCTAGCGCTCGTAGCGAGAGAAACGCAGCAAATCGGTTTAGTAACAACTATTTCCACATCATTTACACCACCTTATCTTATTGCCCGCCAATTACAAACCTTGAATTGGATTAGCAATGGACGAGTAGGGTGGAATGTTGTGACCTCTATTGATGGAGCATCTAATTTCAGCAATGACCCTATGCCATCATCAGAGGAGCGTTATGCCAAGGCTGCAGAAAGTATAAATGTTGTTCAGCAGCTCTGGCATAGTCATCCTAGTGAAATATTGGAAGCTAATGGGGATTTAGAAAAAATTAAAGAGCTTATAAGGCCTATTGATTATAATGGTAAGTTTTTCAATATTAAAGGTCCTTTAAATATACCTATGCATCCAGCAGGGGATATACCGTTATTTCAGGCAGGTGCATCTGAGGTAGGACGTCAATTTGCGGCAACTGTATCGAATGCGATTTTTGCTGCAACACCAACTATGGATGTTGGCATTGAAATGCGTAATGATTTGCGAAAGCGTGCTGTTGAGGCTGGTCGTTCGGCAGATGATATTCGCTTATTGCCAGGTCTCTATTTCTTTATAGGTGATACATATGAGGAGGCATTGGAAATGCATCAGCAGGCTCATGCCCATTTAACGCTTGAGCGCCGCTATGCTGCATTGGTATCCGTTATTGGACTGGATGTTCGCCACTTGGCACTTCAGGATCGTGTAACAGTTGATCTACTGCCTCCAAAAGATCAAAAGGTTCGTAGTAAAACGCATGCTCATCTTGTGCGGCGCTATATTATGGAGAATAAGCCGACTGTGGAGGAATTACTTGCACGACCTGAGGTAATTGGCTCAGCACATCTTGTAGCCATTGGTACGCCACAGGATATTGTCCAGCAAATCGTTACGTTTTATGATAAGGGTGCATTCGATGGCTTTATTGCTGTGCCAGGTGGTCCAGCAAAATCTTTGGATTTATTCTTTAACGAGGTGATACCTATGCTCGTTGAACGTGGGTTATTCCGAGCCGACTATGAAGGGAGCACATTACGCTCACATCTAGGCTTAGATGTGTTACTACCTAATTAAAGCTACACATAAAAGGAGCAAAGATGGTGCGAATCAACATGCTTTGCCCTTTTAATGCTTGCTAAAAGTTCATTCGAATATTAATTGGGTAGAGATAGGGTGATTCAGGTTGTTCGATTGTTACCCAATTATCAATTTGAATAACAGGTAAGATGGCTCCATCATAAGTCGTTTGCCCAATTGTGCCTACAATCTCAATCCATGTATCCTCCTTGAGCGTAGGGGCTTCTGCAAATTCGCTTAAAAAGCCTACAATGCTTGCATCTGCCACACAATGGGTAATCAGAAATCGTGAAATAACAAGCTGATTTTGACTAAAATCCTCCTCTTTTAAAACAAAGCCCTTTAGCTGTATTTGCTTGCCTAGATAGTTTGCTAAATTGTGATTAATCTCCTCATAATAAATCGTATAATCCTCATCTGTCATTTTTAGCATTGTTTGCTGTGAAAGCTGCTGTTTTAATCGGTCATATTGTTTTTTAGTCATCTCCTGCTTTTCTTCCATTAATCGAGGGTCAGGCTCATGCTCATCATAGATATTTTCATCAATGGTTTCGTTTGAAGTGAGATAATCCTCTATTTTTGAATTTTGACTTTGTTGAGCAAGAATAAAAGAAGCACCTTTTTTATCAGCAATTGCAGCATCTAAAATTTTAGCAGGCACAAAGAAGCCCGTTATAATAGGGGTTATAACAATAAAATACGATAGCATTTTTTTTCGTGTAAAAGGTGATTGTCCATGGTCATGCTGTGAACAGCAAGCTTGTCCATGATGATGGCAATGCTGAGTAGTCTTGGACACGACTCTTGTTAATTGTACAAGAAATAACATAAAAAATAGAATAGTGGCTGTTTTACTTAGGTTATCGTATTTCGGATTAATATATTTTGTTAGTTCCCCCGTCCAATGCAGGCTTGCAATCATAGCAGAAAAAGCAAGTAAAATAACAGCTCTCACTGCTTGCTGAATGTGAAATTTCATGAATTTCCTCCTTACAAATACGGTGAAAGAATAAATAAACTAACATAAACTACTATAGCGACGAAGGCAACTAACCATAAAACAAATTTTAGGCGAAATACACTTATCAGCATAATGGTATTTTTTAAATCAATCATTGGGCCAAAAATTAAAAATGCAAGGATTGAATGGGTAGAGAACAGAGAACTAAAGGAAGCACCGATAAAAGCATCCGCTTCTGAACAAAGTGAAAGAATAAAAGCTAAGCCCATCATTACTAAGATAGAGGAGGATACGCCATCACCTATTTCTACAAGTGCTTTGGTTGATACATATGTTTGGACAAAGGCTGCTAAAAATGCGCCAATAATTAAATATTTTCCTACATCAAAAAATTCATCAACGGCATGTTTACAGGTGTTTATTAATTTTGTTATGAATGATGTTTGCGTATCATCCTTTGCTACTGGCTGGAGTGCTACAGAATTTTTCAATTGTGAACCTTTAAAAAATAAGCTAACGAGCAAAGCAACTACAATAGCTATTACAAAACCTATTAACATTCGAAGACTAGCGATTTTTAAATTATTGCCAAATGCCATATAGGTTGAGAGAATAACAATTGGATTGATCAAAGGACCTGTGAGCATAAAGCCAATAGCTGCATGTATCGGTACTCCTTTGGCAATTAATCTTCTAACAATTGGCACAATCCCACATTCACAGGCCGGAAATAAAGCGCCTACAAAGCAACTCATCACAACAGCCAACAATGTATTTTTAGGAATCCACCTTTCAATATGCTCCTCCGTGATAAAAATCTGAATAAAACCTGCAATTAGAATGCCAATTAATACAAAAGGCAAGGCCTCAATTAAAATACTTAAAAATATCGTATGAAGGCTGAGCAAAGAGGAGCTAAAGCTTTTTAGCTCTGAGAAGTTCAGTAACAGTACTGGAAGAAGACTTATGATGAATATGAAAGCTAACCAAAAATTTAGCTTAGGCAATTGAAGACGATCCACATGTACCTCCTTGTTGTAATAAAGTGTAATGATTACGTTTTAATGTAGGTTATGTAAGAGGACATGCAGGTATTACTCCTGATTACTATTTTTATCGATGAATGCTCAATAAATAAAGAGAAAGTGGAGTAGGAGTAGTGCTACTTTTCACTTTCTCTTTGTTTCATCATCATTGATGCAAATGCTTATTTCTAAATTGCTTGGGCGTGATACCTGTAAATTTTTTAAAAACTTTAATGAAATAGCTCTGGTCTGTGAAATTAAGGAGGGAGCCGATGTCTAAGATTGGGTAGTTTGTGAATGTTAATAGCTTTTTTGCTTCGTCAATCCGTTGTTGTTGGATGTATTCACTAAATGAAATACCTACTTCCTTTTTAAATAAGGAGGAAAGATAATTTGGACTTAAATGACAAATATCAGAAAGTTGCTCCAATGTTATGTCACTATATATATGATTTTCGATAAAATGTATACATGTGGTGGTGGTTGCTGAGTATTTTACTTTATTCGCATGTGAAACGCGGTTCGTATAGTCGTAAATAGCCTCCTCCATTAAGGATTATCTAGGGTGAAATATTTATAATCAAACTATTAAAAGGTATTACATTTTATGATTTAATGGATTTATTTTTATATATGGGGTCTCGCCGACATTTCGGAAATTTTGTACGTTAAGCGAAATAAAGTTACCAAACGACGCTTGGGTGCATTTTTTGAAATAATGTAGCATGTTAATTTAAGAATATATAATAATTCATATTGCATAATTATATGTTTATTGGTATTTTCATTAAAAAGTAAGGGGGTAATGTATGTATTTTCGAGAGTTTACTTTACTAGATTTTGATTTAGTAATTGAGTTGTGGGAAAAAGCCAGACTAATTCTTTCTTTTTCAGATACCTATGACGGACTGAAGGAAAAATTAAAAAGAGACCCAAAGTTATTTTCTGTACTGGAGGAAGATTCTCGAATTATAGGCGTAGTGATGGGCAGTTATGATGGAAGAAAAGGATGGATTAATCATTTAGCTATTGACCCAGAATATCAAGGAAGAAATATTGGGCAGCAAATTATCGAAGAATTGGAAAGTCGGTTCAAAAAATGGGCTGTGAAAAAATTAATCTTTTAATTGAGTTAAGTAATGAGAAGGTTCAGGGATTTTATGAAAAACAAGGGTTTAAAACAGATGAATTAATATTTATGGAAAAGTGGATTTAACTTAAAAACCTACTTAAAGTAACGGGTACTTTAGTGCAACAAGGATTTATGACGTATGCAAAACAAACTCAAATAACGTTCCCAAATCAAAGTTTGGTAATACACAAAAAAGCAACAAACGTTGTTAAATCAATATTTGTCGCTTTTTTAGTGGAACATTATTTATACATACTTTTATGCACGTTTCTACAGAGCTAGTCGCAGCAACAAGTTGAGCGTGTTTTGGTGCTGGCTGCGTTCATTATGATGTTGCATAGAATCGTGCATATTTTTAACGTTTCTTAGCGTTCAAAATTTCCAAAATGCAGGCTGTACCCCATACCCATCAAGCTAACGAAATTAATTTCCCCAAATTCGAAAAAAATGCTATTTTTTCTGTAAAAATATTAGTTTACGAGAAAGAGTGACGTTTTGATGATTCCAATCATTTCAAATGAAGCTGCCAACACGTGTCATCATCCATCGTTTAACCGATGATCAAACATGTGTATATCACGAACACGTCGCCAGAAGAAGTGCCGACGAACTACGTCCATTCCTTGTATTCGCTACGTTGGCAAATAGAGATTTTGTTTAAAACATGGAAATCGTTCTTTGAAATTGACGCGTGTAAGAATATCAAAAAAGATCGTCATGAATGCCATTTATATGGCCAACTCATTGGCATTCTGGTCTGTTCTTCTACCATGTTTCAAATGAGACAGCTCCTGCTTGAAAAGAAAAAGCAGGAACTGAGTGAATATAAAGCGATTTACATGGTTAAAGATTACTTTCCGTTACTGTTCCGAGCCATGGCAGTTGGCACAGATGAACTTTTGAACATTCTGCAACACCTATATCAGCTACTGAAAAAGAACGGTCGCAAATGTCATCGGTATAAGAAGCAGACCGTCCTCGATATTCTGGATGTTGTTTATGAACTGACGGTGAATAAAAGACAAGTCGCGTAGCGAAAAAATCATATTTTCATAGGTTTATTTGGTCTGTTTATTTTTCCAAAACGCATGAGTCACATTACAAAAATCAAGATCTAGCTATGGTTTTTCACCGTTAGCTTGATGGGTATGCAGCAGAACCCCTTAAAGAAGAAAAAACTATTGATTAGAGGGAAAAACTAGTTGTATTAAAGGGAAATCAGTATAAAAGGAAAAAGAGTTGTAGAATTATTCTATAGTTAATGGTAAAATTTTATAATACTCAAAGGATGGAGGTGGTTTTTTGAAATTTTTTGGAACCTTTCTAATATCCTTATCTATTTTGTTAATTTATTTAAAAGTGAATCTACTGGCATGTTTTTTTATACTAATGATAGGTGTGTTGATTCATATTTTTAAATTTTCTGAAAAAATATAGACTTCCTTTTTTTAGTTTGTTATACTATTTTTGTAATAAAAAATAGTATAACAAGGAGAGGATAGTTTTGAGGAAAAAAATTGTGATTTTTCTATTATCATTAACACTTGCATTTAGTTTTTTATCTAATTTCAACACTGTGGCATATGCCTCAAACGATGAAAACACTAATGTCGTTGATATCTCGACACCAGTAGTTGAGCTAGAAAATGTTGATGCTACTGAAACAGCAGACAGTGAGATTCAAATCCTGGGTTTACCAGATTTGACACCACTTAAGGGTGCTTATGTGAAGTCTAATCAATATGCAGCTGGAGGACGAGTTAATATTGATTGGGAATACCTTTATATGACACCTCAAGATGCTAGGAAATATGCATCAAAAGTTGAAGCTAGTCTAGCAGAAGCTGCTGCTTGGATTGCTGCTTCTTGGATTCCGCAAATCGGTGCTATAACTGGAACTTTGGGTGGTTTGTCTATGTTGGAAAGAGCGGGATTGGCAACAGAAATTAGAAAATATACTGATAATAATCAACATGTAAGAATCGTAATGTATTATGATAAGTTTTATGGTATTAGAGGAAGAAGTGCAGAACTATGGGATGGGAGAATGGGTGGTGTAAAAAATCACGCTGGTACTATAATTAAGTACGAAACATGGAGTTAAAAAATAAGCTTCATTTAAACTAATGATTCGTAAACATCTTGTATATTAACCAAAAAAGGAAACTAATAGTATATTTTATTGGTTTCTTTTTTTATTATGGGACAAAATATTTTAAAACGAATTTTCTTTGATGAACATGGACACTGGAATTGATTTAAAATAAAATACGGAACATAGCTACAGCTCTTAGAGAGATTGGGAGAATTGAAAAAAACAATCTTTATTCTTGACTATATAACAAATGAAACATTAAGAAGAAGGATACATCGTGGGTTAAATAAAGGAGAAGTCATGAATGGAGGAAATAAAATGGTAGAGAAAGGACACTTATATACTGAACGATACAGCGTAGGGCAATTCAAGTTATATTTTGCATTAGAAAATGGTGAAGGAAATGAAACAGTACGTGTATTGAACGTTAACAAGGGCTTTAAAATAACTGTCACAGCTATTACAATTATTCCTTATAACGACCTGAACAAGAACAGTCAATATTGCTATTGCGGCCCCGTCACATGTCCATCAAGCTAACGAAACTAATTTCCTTAAAATTACTAAAAATGGTATTATTTATATAAAAATATTAGTTTACGAGAAAGGGTGGCGTTTTTGATGATTCCAATCATTTCAAATGAAGCTGCCAACACGTGTCATCATCCATCGTTTAACCGATGATCAAACGCAAACACGCTTGGAAAACCAAGCGATGCGTAGAAAAGAAGAAAGGCATTGTCATGAAGGAGAAAAGTAAACGCTTAATGGGCATAAATGTGTATATCACGAACACGCCGCCAGAAGAAATGCCGACGAACTACGTCCATTCCTTGTTTTCGCTACGTTGGCAAATAGAGATTTTGTTTAAAACATGGAAATCGTTCTTTGAAATTGACGCGTGTAAGAATATCAAAAAAGATCGTCATGAATGCCATTTATATGGCCAACTCATTGGCATTCTGGTCTGTTCTTCTACCATGTTTCAAATGAGACAGCTCCTGCTTGAAAAGAAAAAGCAGGAGCCGAGTGAATATAAAGCGATTTACATGGTTAAAGATTACTTTCCGTTACTGTTCCGAGCCATAGCAGTTGGCACAGATGAACTTTTGAACATTCTGCAACACCTATATCAGCTACTGAAAAAGAACGGTCGCAAATGTCATCGGTATAAGAAGCAGACCGTCCTCGATATTCTGGATGTTGTTTATGAACTGACGGTGAATAAAAGACAAGTCGCGTAGCGAAAAAATCATATTTTCATAGGTTTATTTGGTTTGTTTATTTTTCCAAAACGCATGAGTCACATTACAAAAATCAAGATCTAGCTATGGTTTTTCACCGTTAGCTTGATGGGTATGCGGCAGACCCCCTATACAAATAAAAAGTTTGATTATATAATCAAACCCAAAACCTCTAAATATAAGGTCTAATTTTATTATATTATTTACCCTATATTCGATATAATAGGATGTCATTTAAGCTATTTTGTTCCTCAAGCTTTTGGATGTAAAAATCACTTAACGTAAAGGCAGTTTCTTCATTTAAACCCCCTTCAATCGCAGCACGACAAATAAGCGCTATTCCTGTAATCATCAGATTTTGTAGACTTCTTAGCTTGTTTCGTTTGGAAAGCACACCAAGTTCCGCTTCTCCAACAATTGAGTAGTTCAATATTTCATTTAATTTTTCCTTATGTCCATTTTTGACATAGTCTAACAATATTTTTTCATAATAGAGGTTTGTGTGAACAATATCATTTCTTCTAGCATAGGAGAGCTCAAGGGTCGTATTTTCTTCATGACGAATAATGGGCTTTAATGTTTGATTGCTTTGCATCACCAAGGTTTTCGTTAATTTTTTCTGATAGATCAAATAGTAAACAAATAAACTAATCGCTATAAATTGTTGATAATGAAGGGTAGGAACAGATTGGTTGTCATAATCGAAATTTTGCGTGACTATGTGATGATTGACAGGGGCAAGAGAAGGACCTACTAGAAGCGCCCCTAAATAATGATTATCTTTGTTTAAATTGATAAAGAAAAAATGAAAATCCTCCATTGAGATAAAAATCGGATAGTCCTTGGAAGCAGTATCATAAGGATATGTTGTTAGCTGCTCCATTAAGGAAGTATAATTTAGATTCTTTTGCAAGGCCTTCGATGTATACTCAAAGATTATTTCGCCCCGCGGATCGATATATGTCACAGAAAGTTGATGTGTTTCATAAATTAATTGACCTATGTATTGAAGATCCAGTGAAGAAATTTTCACTTTTTTACACCTCCATTTTTATTGCTGCTATTGCTATGAAAACCGTTACAACAATAAGAAAGTACTATTTTGTGTAGAATAATACAATAAAATAAGTGAAATTGGCTATAAAATAGATAGTGACTTCAAAATGCTAGGGAGGAATGGAAGATGGAACTTTTAAATAAAATTGCAGTAGTAACAGGCGCTGGAAGCGGTATAGGGAGAGCCAGCAGTTTGAAACTTGCTAGTAATGGTGCAAAAGTGGTAGTCGTGGATTTCAACAAAGAAACAGGGGAAGAAACAGTAAGCTTGATGAAAGAACAAGGCGGAGAAGGTATCTTTGTGCAGGCAGATGTTTCAAAAAGCGAAGATGTTCAGAAATATGTTAATGCCGCTGTTGATACGTATGGACGTATTGATATATTTTTCAATAATGCGGGGGTTATTCAAAAAATTTCTCCATTAACAGAGATTGAAGATACAGAATATGATCGTATTATGGATATCAATGTGAAAGGTGTATTTCTAGGCTTAAAATATGTTTTAAAAGTAATGGAGGGACAAGGTAGCGGCTCTATTATTAACACAGCTTCAACAGCAGGTGTTCGTAGTGAGCATAGTATGGCTGTTTATTCTGCGAGTAAGCATGCTGTGGTCGGTTTAACAAAATCTGCTTCGTTAGAGTATGTAAAAAAAGGTGTTCGTATCAACGGTATTTGTCCAGGTGGAGTGGCAACAGCATTAACAGACAGTGTAACAACTATGTTTGAAACAGGTGGCTATATTCCAGAGGAAATTCCAAATATGCGAATGGGACGCTATGCAAAACCAGAGGAGCTAGCAGAAATGGTTGTATTCTTAGCATCTGATAAAGCAAGCTATATGACAGGCTCAATCGTGCTTGTTGATGGTGGTTTAACTTTATAAAAGATTGAAATCCAGTGAAAATTCATTCACTGGATTCAGACTGTAGACAAAGTCGATTTTTTCGACTTTGTCTATTATTTTTAAATTAGATGGCTCTAAGCACAATTCTTTTTAGATTTTCTAAACCCTTTATTTTCAAGGATTCAGAAAAATATTTGAACATAGAAAACTAAAATCAATGCCGACATATGATAACTTTTTGTTACGAATTTAGTTTGTCGACCCCCTGCTCCAGTAAAAATTCATTCACTGGATTTTTTGACATTGATATGAAGTAGTACCAGAGACATTATAGTGTGGCTTTCTACACAGGTAGATAAATGCTGACCGAGCGACTATTATCTGGTATGAGTAGCTATTATTCGCAGACTATTAAAACAGCATTTGTTATGGAAAAATAAGCAGATAATGATCGTTTTGCAACATTTCTAACAGATTGGAGATGTTGCGAATTTTTTCCCGATAAAAAGTAAGACTATATTTGTTCTAACTTCGGCAATTTCGCTTACACTTATTATAGGACGAACTTTGGGTGAGACGGGGAGGAAGTAACATAGCGAAAAAAATGGGCATTGTTGCGCTACTATTATTCGGTGTTTACGTGCTTTGTATGTACTGGTATATATTCCATAGCGGTGATGGTAAAATACCGAGTGCTTTACAGGGAACGGCTGCAGATCCAGTGATGTTTATGTCTGGCAAGGAACTTTTTTTAAGTGGTGAATATTCAAAAATACGGAACTTTCTTTTCTTTATCGCGACACCTTTCGAATGGCTAATTTATTTCTTGATTTTATTAATGGGTGTATCACGCTATTTTGAAAAAATAACAACATCCCAAACAAAGTGGAAGCTCTTACAAAATGCAGGCTATTTATTTCTATTATCGGTATTCGTATATATCGTGTTATTTCCACTTAATTATTATAGGTATTACCTTAGTAAAAGCTACGGTATCAGTACACAAACCTTTGCGTCTTGGATGAAAGATGGTGTTCTTGATTTTTGGGTGAGCTTTGGCATGAGCTTGATTATTGTTACAGTTATTTATTGGCTGATGAAAAAGAGCGAGAAAAGATGGTGGCTATATACATGGCTGTTAACCATACCCTTTACAATCTTTGTGATGTTTATTCAGCCCGTTGTAATTGATCCTTTATACAATGATTTTTATCCGCTGAAAAATAAAGAGCTGGAAACAAAAATTTTATCGCTTGCGACACAGGCGAATATTCCAGCAGAGCATGTCTATGAAGTGAATATGGCTGAAAAAACAAATGCTTTAAATGCCTATGTCACAGGAATTGGTAGTAATTCGAGAATTGTGCTGTGGGATACAACCTTAAATAGATTAACGGACAATGAAATTTTATTTATCATGGCACATGAAATGGGGCATTATGTAGAAAAGCATATTTATTTTGGCATAGCAGGCTACTTATTACTAACCTTGCTAGGCTTATGGCTAACAAATAAGGCGATGCGACGGTTGATTGCTCGCTATGGGCAGGTTTTAAAAATCAATAAAATCAGTAATATCCGCTCTTATCCATTGTTTTTACTGTTGACCTCTATTTTATTATTTGCCTCCGACCCTGTATCAAATTATATTTCACGATATCAGGAGACAAGAGCTGATCAATATGCAATTACATTGATGGAGGATCGTGAGGCAGCTGTAACAGCATTTCAAAAGCTAACGATTTCAGGCTTAAGTGAGGTCAACCCTCCACTTCTTGTTAAATGGTTCCGTTACACACACCCACCGATGCTAGAGCGTATTTATAAGGTTGCTGATCATGAGGGGCAAAAACAAGAAATTCCGTTAAAGGAAGAACAAAAGAAATAAAGGTTTCTAGTAGAGCTAAATTGGATAATCTATAAGTAAGAGTCGTTGCTAGATAGGGGATACTAGGATGCTTAATATAATAATCATTACACTTTCTTCCATACTTGTAGCCTTTGCCTATAATTTTTTATTAATTCCTCATGAAATCTTAAGTGGGGGATTAAGCGGCATTGCCATTATGCTTGGAATTATTACCCCTTTCAATACGGGCGTGTTAAATTTGCTGCTTAACCTGCCCCTGTTGATTTTAGGTGTGATGAAGCTTGGCAAGCGATTTATCAGCTATACCATTCTTTCTGTGGCTGTGTTGTCAGTGAGTTTATATATTATTCCAATATACAAAGCGACACAGGAGCCAATCCTTGCGTCCTTATTTGGCGGTGTTATTGTGGGCTTCGCGATGGGCATGATTTTCCGTGCAGCAGGCTCCTCTGGGGGCTTTGATATTATTGCTATGCTTCTTAGTCGTAAACGTGATTTCCCTCTTGGTACGTTAATTGCTGCTATGAATGGCGTGGTAGTAGCAGCTTCTGGCTTTGTCTTTAGCTGGGATGCTGCGTTACTAACGCTTGTTTCCATTTATGCAACAGGAAAAGTAGTCGATACCATTCATACCAGTCATATTAAATTAACGCTGATGATTATTACAAGTAAGGGTGAGGAAGTAAAACAGCAGCTCTTAGAAAAGCTTCATCGTGGGGTCACAATTATCGATGCAAAGGGAGCTTATTCTGGTGAAGGTCGTCAAGTTTTAATCACCGTTATTACACGCTACCAGCTTGCTGACGTCAAAAGTACCATTAAAGAAACTGACCCTCAATCGTTTGTAAATATATTACAAACAACGGAAGTTATCGGGATGTTTGATCGTAGCACAAGTAAATAATGCTTTTCTCAACGCACGTTTTGGATTATACTACATATAATCGAACGTGTGTTTTTATCTTGGTTTAACAGGTGACGGGACGCCTACTGAATAGAAAGGAACTCCGTCTAAGAACGCCACATCCTTTGGCAACGATAGAGTGACTAACATCATGTTAGCCTAAAGCCCCGGCGGATGTCACAGAGTTTGGAGAGGATTTTTTCGAGTAAGCTCGAAAAAATCTGGACACATTGTTTATATGCGCGAGGGTGAAGCGTCAGCAGCAGATATTTTATGTACCAAAAGCATTAGCGACAGGTACAATTATGCCAAGGCGTAATTGATTTGAGAGGGGAATGATAAAAGATGGAAAAGGAAATGATTCATACGTATTGTCTACAACTTCGTGGCACGACTTATGATTATCAAGAGGAATGGCAGGCAGATCGCTATCATATTGGTGGGAAAATGTATGCCGTGATTGGAGGCAATGCAATGGGTAGGCCTGTGCTTACATTAAAATGTGAGCCAGCGCGAGCAGCGGATTTACGTGAATCATATGACAGCATTATACCAGGTTATTATATGAATAAAACCCATTGGAACTCCATTTATATGGATGCTGAGGATGTCTCAATGGAAATGATCGAAAACCTGATCAAACATTCCTATGAGCTTGTTGTCAGTAAATTAACGAAAAAAGCTCAGCAGGCGATTCAATAACAAAATAAATCGCGCATTTACCAGTCATATTGCTAGTAAATGCGCAAAGGTAGCATTAATTATAACCACGTTCACCATACGGCTGTAATGCGTCGAGCCATTTTTGCTCCAGCTTTTCGAGCTCTCTTTTAGCATCAAAATAGCCTTCTTCTTTTTTCTTTAAATATTCCACAATTTTTACCTCAAAGGCATCTTGACCAAAGGCATTGTAATCAGTTTGAAGCTCCTTATTTGTATGTGTATTAGTTTTTAACATAAATTGAAAGCCGTTTAAGCGTTTTAAGTTATTAAAGCTCCCAACAAATACTTTTCCTGTTTGCGTATTGGTCATTGTAAAAACGCCTGCTTCAATTTTCATATCTTTATACATTTCTTTTAATTCTTTTTTATGATCCATGTGAAAAAACCTGCTTTCTTATTTTTTTACCCAGTAGGCACTACCATCTGCTGTTCGATCCATAAAGCCGTATTCAATTAAGTAGCGACGGATATGGACATAGTCCTCATAGATGGGCTCAATTACCGCATTCAATTCCTTTTCTGTATAGTGTTTCCCCTCCTCGAAAAGCTTGGTAATCGCACGTAGCACAACGATTTTTTGCTTTTCACGTTTAGGGAAGCGCACTAGCTCTTTATCAAGACCATCTGGAAAGAATTTTTCTAATAATTGCTGTTCTTCCTCAATGGTAATATTATAGCGATCGTCAACCATTGTAGCTGTTTTATGGATAGGCACAAAATGATCCTCCTTTTGATTTTGTTCCTTTAGTAGCTCCATCATGACTAACAATGTTTTCGCTTGACGTTCCTTTTCTTTTAAAGCAAACCGATGATGACGAATGGTTGCAGCACTCCCAATTGCTAGCTCTGCTTGTATTTCCTGATCTGATTTTCCCTCATAAAATAAGCGTAAAATATGACTTTGATGCTCTGTTAAGCCTGTTATTTTTTTATTCAGCCCGTTTAAATAATGAAAAACAGATTGATGTGCAGCCGTAATATGCAGCTGCATCATTTTTTCGGCTTCATATAATAAGCCCTCATATGGATAAATAATGCCTTTTTCTATCTTTTCCCCACATAGTAAACAGGTAAAATGCGTATGTTCATCCATATAGCCCTTTTTAATGTCCTCACTCGAGGCTTGCCAAAATTGTTCATTTACATCCAATTGGAAACCCCCTTTAAAACAAACATATTCTAATTTGTTTATAAATTTATATTTAAAATATCAAATTGTTTAGTATAAAGCAATAAAAAACACATCGTTTAGAAAACGATGTGTCAAAATATTAGCTAAGATCTATTTAGAATAGGGTGCCACTGAACGTACATAATTATAAATTTATATCTTTTTTTAAGAGGAGTCAGTTTTTGGAAGTGTCAGGGTTGGGAGCTGTACTATAAATGTGATTTATCAGAGGAAGAGAAGTCCACCTGAATGATTGTTGGTTCAGCTTTGTCGTAGATTTTCACCATATATGAAAATCTCCAATATATTCCTTTTTTGTAAAGTTAAGATTTCTCAAAAATCTGAGCTTCTGTGTTATTCAGAGGGAGTTATCTATCAAATAGCATCTTTTTGAAACTTTTCCATAGATCCATCGTAAAGAAAGTAATTGGGAATAGGAGGGTGTTTTACCTGAAGATAGTATTGTGGGTGAGTGTAGGCATAGTAGCAGCTCTTATTTTAATAATAGGGGTTGTGGCTTATAGATTTTACAGAGAATTAAAAACACCAAATCCTGATTATATTATTAATTTTATAAAAGAACATGCAGCTAAAGGGAATGTCGCATTATCTATTCATTATAATTCACAAAATTTGGTGAGTATCAATGAAAGCGTACCACTGCCTTTAGCAAGTACGGTTAAAATTATTATAGCCATTGAATATGCACAGCAAGCTGCAGAAGGGAAAATTGATCCGAATCAAATGGTCAGTTTAAAGGAATTAGATAAGTTTTATATTCCAAGGACTGATGGTGGTGGACATCAAGCGTGGTTAGCACAATTGCAAAAGGAACAGGAAATAGACAGTGTGCCATTGTATAAGGTGGCAAAAGCTATGATTGCTTATAGCTCCAATGCGAACACGGATTATTTAATCAATATACTAGGTTTAGAAAATATAAATGATACGTTAAAGCAATTAGAGCTATTGCATCATAATGAGATTTATCCATTGACAAATATATTATACATACCATAGCAATTAATGAATGAGAAAAATGTATCAAGCAAGGAAGTACTAAAAGCTATGCAAGAAATGGAGATGGATGACTATCGGCAACGAGCGATAGCAATTCATAAAAGCTGGTTAACAGAACCATTATCTGTGCAAGAGAAAAAGCACTTATTGAAACATTTAAGTAAAAGCTCGCAAAAGCATCTGTCAGATTATTTCCCTCGCTCCACAGCAAAGGATTATGTGGCGATAATGGAGAAGCTAAATAATAAAGCTTATTTTAGTGACAAGGTTTATCAATATCTGGATCCTGTTATGGAGCAATTAATGGAACGACCAAAAAATCGCGAATTGTTTACTCAAATAGGACAAAAGGGTGGCTCAACACTATTTGTTGTCACGATTGCTATGTATGCAATAGATAGAGAACAAAATAAGACAGAGCTAGCATTTTTCGCAAATGGCTTATCTGACTTAGAGCAAGTAGAGCTTTCTCGAAATATGAATAGCTTTCAATTGAAGCTTTTAACAGATAAGGCGTTTCGTGAAAGAGTGAACACTGAATTAAACTGAGGGCTCTTTGCTATTTTGAAGAAAACCAATAAGTATCTTCTTTCCATTGAACTCCTGCGAACACCAGACCAACGTCTAGTTATAGGAGCAGGCTGCCCTACGGTGAAAAACTTGCAATAATTGTACGTTGGACTCCGCTGTCTAGCGTACTGCTTGGTTTTCGCTTTTCGGCTAGACAGAGCAATAGAACGTTGAAGATTTTATATAACAGACGAACTTTCCTGTTACAACCTCCGATCTTCAATTTTCAAAGAGCAAACTGTACAGGTTCATTAGAGCACATACATTCTAATTGTGCGACAATTTAGACGAACGCCTATCAACATTCATCTCCCACTTATTCACAGGACTATCCCCTTCGCGTTCCTTAAAATGGGCGTCTTCTGTCGAAAAATGATAAATTCTATGATACAAGTAGTATAGGTTTTTACTGAATAACTATGGGGGAGATTGTATGAACGGTAAGATTCGAAGTGATATGATAAAATTGGGGATAGTCTCTTTATTGGGTTATATAATAGGCTTCATTATATTTATCGTACTGGGTGTTAGAGAAAATATATTTACTACTGGTATAGATAAACTAAAGAAGTGGGATCTACCTGCTATGGGGAATTTAATGGATGAACATAACATATATTTAATTTGGCCGCTGATAATATGTATATTCGTTTTTGCCATTACCATGATTTTTTTCAAAAATAATAAACTAGTATCTTTACTCATTGTTATGATCATAACAATTTTTGTTGGGTTTTATTTCATTCCCTTTATTATTTTGATAATAGTTTTTATATTAAGCCTCATCTATTTCATTTGGGAGTTAGCACAATTTATTAATGTATTTTTATTTCATTATATCGCTTTCCTTTTTTTCATCTTCATTGAATTCATACTAAATAATATATTCTCATTAGAGGTCAGCTTTATTAATTTTAATCATGAAAGTAAGCATATGTTTTTTCAAACCATCATTTTCTTTTCGCTATTACCATATCTGTTTCGAGTGATTGTTGCTGGTTGTGAGGAGGTGCTAAACAAAACTAGCGGCCCAATAGGAGTCCTTCTTGTGAAGCCTCTTAGACTCCTCAGTATAAGTTTCTTTAGATATACGACATATACTTTTGCGTTTTTTACTTATCTAATGAGTTTTTTGTGGGTAGTACCAAAAAATATGAATGCTATGAAGGAAGGGCTACTTGCCTTTATAATCATTGATGTTGTTCTTTTTGGATTATACAGCTATATTGCTAAGAAAAGGAAAAAAACAATGCTTGTGAAAAGTATAGTGTTATCCAGGAATTTAGAGTTAATAAAAAATGAGATAATTAGGTATAATTTATTATCAAACAAAAATTGTAAGATTAAAATTAAGCGTAGCCCACAAATAAAAGATTTTTATGAAAAAGCAAAAAAATGTAAAGATAAAAGGTTAATAATGATCTCTCAAAAAATAAGAGCAATTACTTATGAAAGTACGGATGATAAAATATGTAATAGACTTTCATTTCAGGATATATACATGGAGATAGAAAAAATTCAGAAATTAATAGATGAGTATATTGTTGAGTGAAATGAGATACTTATCTTGAAGCGATAGACGTAAGGAAAGGATTGACATTATTGAAGATAGCTTCACAAAAAGTACATAATAAAAAATTATGGTTTGTACTTATTTTAGGATCACTGACGGCATTCGGGCCATTGTCGATGGATATGTACTTACCAGCATTACCACTTGTTGCAGAAGATTTAGCAACGACAGCGTCTTTTGTACAAATGAGTATTACCTCCTGTTTATTAGGACTAGCTTTTGGTCAATTGTTATTTGGTCCCTTAAGCGATATTCATGGTCGACGTCGTCCGCTCCTTTTTACATTGCTTATATATGCAGTAGCCTCCTTATTATGTGCATTTAGTACATCGATTTGGGCATTTATTGGTTTGCGCTTTGTCCAAGGCTTTGCAGGGGCAGCGGGCATTGTCATTGCAAGGGCATCCGCCAAAGATATGTATTCAGGGAAAGAGCTAACGAAATTTGTGGCGCTGCTTTCCTTAGTCAATGGAGCAGCACCAATATTAGCGCCTATTTTTGGCGGTGCTGTCCTGCGCTTTGTACCATGGCCAGCAGTGTTTATTATTTTAAGCTTAATCGGCGTTGCCATGTTTTTAGCTGTTGCCTTTACACTTACAGAGACGCTACCTGAGGATAAACGAGCAGAAGGTGGGGTGCTTGCAACAGTGAAAACATTCCATCTCCTAATAAAAGACCGTGTTTTCATGGGCATTGCACTCTCACAGGCATTTGTTTCGATGGGGATGTTCGCCTATATCGCAGGCTCTCCATTTGTACTCCAAAATATTTATGGGGCAACACCACAGCAATTTTCCTTTATTTTTGCTGCAAATGGTGTTGGCATTATTATTGCTGCACAAGTCACAGGGAAGCTTGCTAGCCAGATGGCGGAGAAAAAATTATTGTTTTACGGTGTTCTACTGTCATTTAGCGGTGCATTACTACTGCTACTAGCTATCACATTGCAGGGGCCACTTTGGATCGTGCTGATCGCTTTATTTTTCGTTGTATCAAGTGTTGGTATTGTTGGGACAACGGCCTTTTCACTGGGGATGGAAAGGCAAGGAAAAGCAGCAGGCAGTGCCTCTGCCTTTTTAGGAATTTTACCATTTGGTGGTGGCGCACTTGTGTCCCCATTAGTTGGTATTGGTGGAGAGCATACAGCTATTCCAATGAGCATCACGATTTTTGCCTGTAGCGCAGCGGCATGTCTGCTCTATCTTACATTAACAAGAGATTAGAAAATGATTGAACACTTACAAAGCGACTAGGTAGCCTCTAGTCGCTTTTTGTTTACCTTATTCACAACTATAGTAAAAATATTTCGATATACGATATACTTTACTATGGTAAAATATATAGTTATACATAGAAAGGAATGGAGGCATGATCTGCAATGACAACGAATCTGATAGAGCAGTGGCATCAGCAAAGAAAGACATTCAATAGTGCCGATGCCAAAAGTATTCATACGATGCATAAGCTAAAGGAGCAAGTGAAACAAGCAGAGCCAACAGAGGCAAACTTGCGTATATTAGTTGATATTTATTGTATGCTACGTATGTATAATGAAGCTTACAAGGTTTTTACAGCAGTTATGGACTTAACGAATAAAAAAGATCAGAAAAAATATGGCTCCATTAAATATTGGGTGGATAATCCGCAACATGTAAGCCCCTTATTGCCACGAGACATTCAGGAAACAAATGAGCTAACAACGCCATTACCAACCTTTAAATATATGCCAAATCCACTACAAACTGGTGTTTTTGAAATAGGAGAAATTGTTGTTTGTGATTGCTGTGAGCAGGAAGTAGATATTTATTGTACAAAGGGTATTTATGCAATTGAAGAGGTGGAGTATCTTTGTCCAAGCTGTATTCATAGTGGGCGGGCAGCGCAAAAATTTGACGGTGAATTTCAGCAGGATTTATTAAATCCAGAGCTTGTCAGCAATGAAGACTATACAAAGGAAGTTCTCTATCGAACACCTGACTATATCAGCTGGCAGGGTAATAATTGGCTAGCGCATTGCACGGATTATTGTGCCTTTCTTGGTTATGTTGGCTGGCAGGAGCTAATGGATATGGGCATTACGAAGGTGCTTGAACATTTTAATGGCTATACACATGAAGAGCTAGCCGCTACTTTGCGTAATAATGGCTCACATCAAGGCTATTTATTTCAATGCTTGGAATGTCAGCAATATATTGTATACTCCGATTGGGATTAAGACGAGCGAGCGTAGACAACAATGTTTTAAGGGGTTGTTAGAATGTTTATTTTTGATAGGCATATGTTTATAACATTATGCATTGGTTTAGTAGGTGCTATTATTTTTCAATTTTTACATATACCGATGCCATGGCTGCTTGGTGCTATTACAGCGGTACTGGTTGTGCAATTGTCAACAAACGTCCAATTGAAATGGCATCGTTTTTTCCGTAATTTTGGCTTAGCGGTAGCAGGCTATTCGATTGGCTTTGCTTTTACACCAGAGGCTGTGCGGGATATTAAGCTATTTTTAGGAAGCATGATTATTTTAAATGTGTTATTTATTCTCCTGTTTTTTTGTATAAGCTATATTGTAGCGAAACGTGCTCAGTTGGATTTTGCTACAGCATTGACGTGCTGTGTACCCGGTGGCATGTCACAGATTGTTACCTTTGCTGAGGAGCAGGGGGATATGGATATAGCGGTCATTACCTTCTTTCAAATTCTGCGTGTTCTATTAATTGTAAGCTTTGTTCCTTTACTAGTGGCAGGGGCTGGTGGACAGGACACGACAGTTGGTGGTAGCTATACATGGGGCTTAGCTGGGATGCTTGTGCTGTGTGGTGTAGCAGGCTGGCTGGCACAAAAGATCAAAATTCCGACAAGCTATTTGCTAGGGCCTGTTTTGTTATTAATGGGTATGAATATGGTAGGGGTGAATGTACCGCAATCACCCGTATCTCTGCTTCATATTGCACAGCTAATGATCGGGATTTATATTGGCTTATTATTAAAAAAGGAAGATTTACATTTATCGAAAAAACATTTGTTTTATGCATTTGTATCAGCAGGGATCTTTATTGGGGCTGCGTACGGTTTAACATTTGGTATGACAAGTCTATATCGTCTTGATTTTGGCACAGGTTTTTTAAGCATTGTGCCTGGGGGGCTGGACCAAATGGGCATTATCGCCGCTTCCGTACACGCAAATGTGACCATTGTTACGGCTTTTCAGCTCTTTCGTGTACTCGTCGTGTCGATTTTCCTTGTACCGTTTGTAAAGCTGTTTGTGAAAAAAGCGAAAACATCCCCCCTTTCCAAATAATTTAAATAATGTTATGATAGAAATAATTATTGTGAACGGAGGTGAAAAGGAATGAAAAATAACGCTACGAAAACATGTGTAAAAGTGGATACTGCGATGTATTTTGCACGTGTGATTACTTTTGATTTTGCGAACAACGGGAGAGGTCTGTCCATTTTTAAGCAAAATCAAATAATAAACGTAGCGAATTAACCATTCTTTTTCACAAATGATATGAGAAGAAGACTGCTTGTTAATGAGCAGTCTTTTTTGTGTTCTAAAGATGTTTTCGCACGTTTCATTGGAGGAAAAAACGATGCAAATCAAAGCTGAACAACTACAAAAAATTATGGGTGGCAATAAATTATTCGAGAATTTACAGCTAGAGGTCAATAGTGGGGAGCATGTGGCGATTGTTGGCGTAAATGGCAGTGGGAAAACAACGCTATTACAATTGTTAGCAGGCATGGATACCCCTGATAAGGGACGCATTATTAAAAGTAAGGAAGCGACGATTGGCTATTTACATCAAATTCCGCATTATCTAGGACATTCTGTTAAGGAAGTGCTGGAGGAGGCATTCGCGGAGCTTTATACATTAAAGAAAAAAATGACACAGCTTGAGCAAGAGATGCAATCTACGGTAACGGATAAAATATTATTACGATACGGGCAAATACAGGAGCAATTTATGTTACAGGGGGGCTATGAGGTAGAGGCTCAGCTAGCAATGATTACCAATGGGCTGGGGCTAACAAAGATGCTTGAGCAGCCATTTAGTAGCTTAAGCGGTGGTGAAAAAACAAAGGTGATGCTTGGTCAAATTTTATTAAAAAAGCCATCTATTTTGCTGTTAGATGAACCGACGAATCACCTGGATATGCAGGCAATTGAATGGCTTGAACAATATGTCCGAAATTTTGAAGGCATTGTGATTGTTGTATCTCATGACCGCCATTTTATGAATCAGATGGCACATAAAATTATTGAAATTGA
The DNA here is from genome assembly GCF_038051955.1 of Lysinibacillus sp. FSL H8-0500. Taxonomy (NCBI): domain Bacteria; kingdom Bacillati; phylum Bacillota; class Bacilli; order Caryophanales; family Bacillaceae; genus Lysinibacillus; species Lysinibacillus sp. FSL H8-0500. The sequence continues at coordinate 1,615,324 of NZ_CP150292.1, forward strand.
GGATGGCGAGGCTTTTACGTATAACGGTCATTATGATGCCTTTGTCGCACAAAAAGAGGCAAAAATTGAACAACAATTTGCGTGCTATGAAGAACAGCAAAAGAAAATTAAAAAAATGCAGGAAGCGATTAAGCGTTTAAGACAGTGGGCAAATGAAGCGGATAATGCAGCGATGCACCGACGCGCAAAAAACATGGAAAAAGCGTTGGCACGTCTTGAGCGCGTTAAGAAGCCCATTCCAAAAAAGAAAATGAATCTAGCTTTAACAATGGCAGAGCGCAGTGGCAAAGAGGTTGTACAGCTAGAAGGCATTTGTCATGAATTTGAACAGCCATTGTTCCAGGACAGTCATCTCGCTATTTATTTTGGAGAGCGTGTTGCAATCGTGGGTAGCAATGGTAGCGGAAAATCTACATTATTAAAAATAATACTAGGAGAGATTGCTCCTGATCGTGGTATTTGCAATGTTGGTAGCAATGTCAAATTTGGCTATTTATCACAGCAATTTGAACATAAAAATCCAGCGATCCGCTTAATCGATGCCTTTCGCGAAAATGTTGCTGTATCTGAGGCTGAGGCTCGTCATATACTGGCACAGTTTTTATTTTACGGCTATGATGTCTTTAAAAAGGTAAAGGATTTAAGTGGTGGGGAAAAAATGCGTTTACGCTTAGCGCAATTAATGCATGAGGATATAAATGTTCTAATCTTGGATGAACCGACCAATCATTTAGATATTGAAGCAAGAGAGGTATTAGAGGATACATTGGCATCCTTTGAAGGAACAATTATTGGCGTGTCCCATGACCGCTATTTTCTGCAAAAAATATTTACGAAAACAGCATGGATTGAAGAGCAAAGAATTACTGTGTTTGAGGGCGATTATGAATGGGCTAGACATAAGCGGCAGGAATTGCTGCAACAAGTGATTGAAAAAGAAACATCTAAGAAATTACAGCCCACTAAAAAGGAGCTACCAATCGACCAGCAAATTGAAAAGCTGGAGGCAAAGCTACAGGCATCATCACTCGGACAAGAGCAGCGTCAAAAGCTTCAGCAACAGTTAGAAAATTTATATGAAAGATGGGTAGGGGAGGAAGATCATGTATAACTTAGAGCAAATTATGCAGCTTGATATTGATTATATGAAAACTTTTAGTACAATAGAACTATGTAAGGAAGGCGCTTTTGCGTATAATCAAGCATTACCAAACTATTATGATGCAAATCATGCACATATTTGGCGTAGGATAGCTGATCCAGCAACATTTTTACAGAATATAAAAGATTTTTATCAGACAAAATCTCTTATTCCAAGGCTGTATTTATACAATCTCGAGGATAATCCGTCCTGCATAAAGGCATTAGAAAAATACGGCTTTCAATATGAATATTTTATAGATAATATCCAATGCTGGAATGGTGAGTATGCACCACTTACACCAAATAGTGCGATTCAGATTGAACGTGTAACAGATGCTAATATGGAGGAGGCATTAGCAGTCGAAATGAGTATTACGACATTTGGAGAGCCTTCACTTATTCAACAAGCTTTTACCCAAACATACCGCTCTCCGCATTTTACGTATTACGTATTAAGACTAGAGGGGAAAGCGTGCTGCTCGGCAAATATTTTTGTATCAGGAAATCAAGGAAGGGTGGAAAGTGTAGCAACTATTGAAGGCTATAGAGGGCGAGGGCTGATTGGCTATATGTTACGGCATATTCAGCAGCAGTCCGTAGAATGGGGACTAAAGCATTTATGGATTTTACCGATCAATGAGCAAGTAGCAAAGGTTTATCATCGAGCAAATTTTAAATCTGTCGGAAAAATCGCCTCTATTCATGCGTTTACAGAGGGGAAAAGTCTCCAAGAGATACGACAAATATAAGATGTTGCGAGATAAAATTTCCCATAAACCTTCACTGTTTTGTTATACTAACTAGTACCAGCCATTTAAGATTTTAAATGATTGCTAACAGTTTTTACTTGAAAAAATGCTGTATTCGATTTATTGTCTTTAAAAGATACTTGTTTAATGGACTTGGAGGATAGGAAATGCACGGAATTTATATACGCTACAATGTCTCAGAAGAAACCCAAGCAGCTCAATGGCCTAAACAAATAAATGCATTTGCGTATGTTCAACGCGACAAACCACAACAAGATAATGCTAACTTGCTGTCGACGGAAGAGCTAAAAAGCCATGCTATTCGCTATATTAAAAGCTTAAAAGACAATGCAAGTGTCCATTTAGTAGAGCAACGCAATGGCGAAATTGAACATTTTAATCGACGTTATATGGAATCATTAAAAGTAAAAGAAAATATTGATTCACAGCTTATTAATTTAGAGGAAATTCGTCTGCTATTGCAATTAATGAATGTACTTAATTTATCACATGGTTTTGGAGAAAATGCTGGAAAACTCTTACGCCAAATTACGCCATATGCTAAAGAGGTTGAGCATCCGACCTTTCAAACAACCCGCGTTGAGCGACATTTCTACACAGAATTAATCGAACAAATTGAAGCGGTCTATGCGCGAATTATGCGCCAGCACAACCCCTCTACAACGGAAATGCAGCATTCAGAAAAGCTCTGGACAACTGTGTGCGAGCAAGCCATTGAAAAGGTAGAGGCGCGAATTGAACGCTTATCGTCTATTAAATTAAAGCATGAGAAAAATTTACTCGAGTTTAGTCAATTAAAAAAGCAAAATATCGAGGCAAAGGAACGTCTTGATCACGCTGTGAACGAGCTTGATGCTATTTTAAATGTTTTAGAATCCTAAAAAAGTATGTCTGCCGATTGATCTGTCAATCGGTGACATGCTTTTTTGGATGGCTAATGGCTAGCGCGATGAAAGTAGTGGATAGCATCGAAAAAGCAGCGGTTAGGGTGCTAAAAGTGACGGATAGTACGTCAAAAATAGTGGAAAGCGTGTGCTTTTATTTGCCCTCCACTTGCTCGCGCTTAGCTTGTCTGGAAATACGTAGTAAATCAAGCCCAAGTAATATCACAATAAGATAAAATAGCGGGCTTGTGAACGATAGCCCAATTTGTGACTTGCCACCAAGTAATGTTAAGACAATCCATAGCCCAACTGTATAGAATGTTAAACCAACATAGGCTTTTTTAGACAGCTTTTTATAGTGTCCGTTATCGGTAGCGATTCGAACAATCACTAAAACAATTAGTATGATAAGAATTAGCTTTTTTGTTAATATCGCAGCAAATGCTGTGTGAGGAAAGAAATCATTGACGAATAGGGCTGTGAAAAATAAAAGAATACAAATATTTAAAATTGTTGAAAGCTTCATGTCAATCTCCTTCGTTGCCAAAATACCTTCCTATTGTAACATGATTGGCTGCGATAAAAATAATTTTATGTATAGCGTAAAAGTAGCTTATTTTTTCGTGGATGCATCCTGGTATCTTTTAAGCATTGTGGCAAATTGCTCACGTGTTAAAAAGTTTTGGGGGCTTGAACCATCTGTAATACCTTGATTTTTTAACCATTCCCATGCAGCGTTATGGGTTTTAGAGGCCTGTTGAGAAGAAATAATGGGCTGCTTTGTTTTTAATGCCTCTTCAAGCTGTTTAATTTTATTTAGTAATTCAGTATATTGTGACATTGTTAGCTCTCCTTTACTAGCTGTTTGATTTGTTAATGAGATATAATTCATGGGGTCAATTGCATTTGGCTGCCCAGTAGCCCATAAGCCTTGGTGAATTTCGAAATGCAGATGGATGCCAAACGCTCGCCCCGTATTGCCCATCACACCAATTTGCTGGCCTTGCTGCACCCTTTGTCCCACACGCACACAAGAGGAATCTAAATGGGCATAATTGGTTTCATAGGTTTTACCATTAATCGTATGCCTAATCATGACAACATTCCCATAGCTGCTCAAAGCTTGCGCTCGGCTAATGACACCTGCCGCACTAGCATAAATCGGAACCTTCCCAGTGGCTGCCAGATCAATACCTTGATGCCACTCCTTACCAAACCCCAGATTCCTCCAGCCAAATGGACTTGTTAATCTTGCATTTTTTACTGGACAGATAAAGTTTGTCATTAATGATTCCCTCATTTCGGTTTTTTATAGGTTAATGCTTGGGATGAATCCCCCAAGTGAGCTGTTGTAGGATCTAAAACGGCATTGTATATACTGACAGCAATTAACACTAATACATATGGGTTAGAGGCTGCATTGAGTAGTAAGCTCTTGACACTTCCCCAAGTAGTTAAATCTGCTCCCGTAATCCCGTAATAGGCAAATAGTGGGGTAATAATAGATAAACCTACCGTAATCCAAAATTGAGGATTACGAAGACGAACGTTCCAATTGATTTTCATGGCGATCAATTCCTTTCCTATAGCCCTAATGATTTTAAAAGAAGGGCACCAATAATAACTGTAGGGAGCAGTATCCACCAGTGAAGATATTGTTTTATCATGTCACTAATTGACAGGCTACCCTTTGTTGTTTCCTGCTCTAAATCCTCTTCAATACCATCCACACGCTTACCAATCTCTTTGACATCCTCCTGTAATTCCACCTGTGACATATTTAACTTTGTTAGATTGATATTGATATTATTAAACGTTTTATCCAAACTATTTAATTGGATTTGTTGATGCTTATTCATTTCCTGCTGCTGCTCAGATACAACGGTTAAACGATGGAGCAATTCATTATTACCCTCTAATTTAGAAATTCGGCTTTTTTGATTCTTGATTTCAACTTCTACACTAGCCAATCGCTCACCAAATTTTTCATTTTGCATGTAATCACCGACTTTTATCAATTATTAAAGGATAGGAAGGAGATAATTCCCACCTATCCTTGTAAGAAATTACTGAGCAACTTCTGCATCTTGGAGCAACTGAATATCTTCAAAAATTTCACAAAATCTATCATAGAGAACAGCTTTTTGACCTGTAAATTCTAAATCGCAATTTAAGACAATATGTTGAACAGTTTTAAGCATGTCAATTTTATCTGCGGTTTCTTCAATAATAAAATCTTCATTCATTAAAATTAAAATTTGAGTTTGAGCATGTTTTTCTGCTTCTTCAGAAGGGAAGACAACAATTTCCTCTTCTTTATTATTAAATGCTCTAGTTTCTGTTACAATATTGCCATCATTGTCCTTAGAGGCATAGTCATTAATTAATTGTTGTCTCTCTCTTTGTATTACATCTAATTGATTTGATAAGAGATTAATAAAACGTGTTCTCATTCTGGACTCTTTATTCTTTAAAATTAAATTAAAAAGGAAAGATTGTAATTCTCCAATTTCATAGTTTTTTATTATCATAATTTTATGCTCCATTCTTTTTACATAATAAATGCGTAGCCAGATACCTTACCATTTACAACAATAATTGTGGCTATATTATGAACCATGAGAATACGTGGTTCAATCGTTGTTGGAATATCTAGGTTGACCCAAGTAGGAATAACAATCTCTGTCCATACATTCGGTTTTGTAGCAGTAATTTCAACATTTATCTTATTAACGGAGATAATATCAATAATCGTATCAACATTATTCGTTATATGTGCTGTTATTTCTGTTTCTAATAGATTTTCAAAAGGGATAAAGATTTCAGTATCTACATTGTTTTCTTCCATAACCCTAGAAGTAATTTCTAACCAAATTTTTGGTGTAGAAGCTGTGATTTCAGTTTTAATATCACTTTTAATGATCGGTTCGATTTCCACTAATACTTGACTTGCATATCTGTTGAAAATCTCAGTATAAACACTATCTCTAGTTGTTGAAATTTCAGTATATAAACTAATTTGGTTCTCAACTCGTGGGGAAATTTCGATGAGAACTTCTTCACGAGAGACAGAAATCTCAGCAAACGTTAGATGCTGTTTCTTTTCATTTATTACCTCTAATTCAACAGCTGTGTCATTGTATGCTTCTACGGAAACGCTGATTTCAATAGGTATTTGTTTTCTTGTAGTCGCTATCTCAGTTGCGATGTCATTAAGGCCAGATAATCTAGGCAATATTTCTGCTGCTACACTAGGTCGTGACACTGTCATCACAGTTGAGATTTCACTATCGTCTACAGTTCTAGCAACAATTTCTGTAGGCAAGTTAATAATATAGCTTGAAAAAATCTCAGTTGGTACAATAGGTCTTGAAATACTTAGCTCGACATTAATCTCTTTATATTCCGGTATTCTCACGTTAATGCCAGTAAAAATATCGTCATCAACAGGAATTGCCACTACAATTTCTGAATGGATTTTAGGAAGTGTAACAGTAATTTCAACTGTAATATCTTCATCTAAAGGAACTTCTTTTCTATGAGCGTAAATATACGTATCTATTGCATTAAAACGAAATACTGAATCTACTTCAATCTCTGTAAGAGTGTCTGAAACCCCTTTTTTCATGGTGTTAATTTCAGTTACCACCTGTGAGCGACCAAAGCTAAAAATTCTTGAGTCGTAGTAGTTAACAATTAACTCAGGTGGGTTCAGAGACTCACGCGTTCTAAAAGTAGCAAGGCCATTGAATGACTCATTGGCTACACGCAGTATAAAACCATTATTGACTTGCTTTTGCTGAATCCAATTTTCTACGATTTTAAGCGTATTGAACTCTACATATTTCTTTTTCATGTTTACAGTAAAATCATTAGCAATTAGCTCGATAGGGGTAGGTCTATTTAAGTGAGTAATACCATATTCTGACCATGCACTATTAGCATTAAATAACTCAAGCTTCAGGCTTTGTGGGACTGAGCCTGTGTAATATAAGCGAAGTTTTGCGTCTGTTAATCTATAGGAAGGATTGAACCATGATAAATCAAATTGCACAAAAGAACGCCAAATATCATCAGCACTTCTTCCCACAACCATAGATAAATTGGAGCCATAGTTAATGGATTGGTAAGCAAGATTCTCTCTAGTAAAAGCATCTTGGAAAGGATTAAAAATCTCTGTAACAATAGGTGGTTGTTGTACTTCATAGGTAGCCCACATTCTATTATGTGGTGGTACTTCAATGTCAATTTCTAGGTTATTATAGCCTATGGGTTGAATTTCAATAAGTACATCAGTTATACCTCTATACATAATATTAATATCTGTGTTTTTATGATCATGAGCAATAGCACGAGCCGTAATCTCCACAAAAGTTATAGCATTATTTTTTACTCTTGAGGTTAATTCACTAGATGTATCAGATTGACCAACAGCAATTAATTTATATTTTGCTTGAAATAAATTGTTAGGCCTTACTTCATATTCAACACAAATAAAAGATGAATCAACAATAGAAGCTATTACGATTTCATCTTCACTAGTTTGAGAGGAAAAATTAAAATTTGTATCCTCCATAAAATCACTTCCTTATCACATTGTATTGTGATTAGGCTTTGTCTGCTCTCACGATAATGTCAAATGAGCCATTTGCGTCAGGCGTTGCACCTAATTCAGTTTTTAGTCGAATGAAAAATGACATTTCTTCATTATTTTTCAATGTTTTATTTAATCTTAATTCAGGTTGAGGTGTGAAAGAAGATAGGCTTGTACTAAATTCACATTTCATTCCTGTAGGGAAGTTTGTGGTATTAGCATATAAATGAATATCTTTAACATCATAGCCATATTGATTTTTTAAAATAACTTCATGCTCAATTGTAGTTTGACCTGCAATAATCACACCAAAATCAAGATAATTTAACAGTTCACCGATTTCACTGGAGTAATACTGACCATAGACATCTTTAAATATAAGACCTGAATAAGCCCCCATAAATCGATTTTGCCAGTAATCAATCGTGCCGTAGAAATCCCTAAACTCTACTTTCACTGTGTTCCAATCATCAATCCTAATATCAGAGCTTGCAAAAGATAAAGCAATAATTTGAGGGGAGCTTCCTAAAGTTGTCCAACTACCATCATGCGGATAGTAGTTTTGACCATTTAGGGATACACGATATTGCACACGCGTTAAATCATCATCACTTAAGACACCTGTCAATAGATTTCCATTTAACTGTAAATCAATTTTTGCTGTTGTATTTAAGATATATAAGCTTGTATCTGAAACAGTTGTCGTATTACGTGGAAGATAGTCTTTATATGAAACATTTTCAACAACAGAAACAATTGTGTCACGAGGATTGTCTTTTAAGAACACACCAATATTAAGGTATTTTTTATGCCAAGTGCGCCATTGCTTATCTGTAATCGCATTCAGTTCATCATGCTTCATACCATTTGCTGAGATTGCCTGTTCTGTAGAAGCATCTTTCTCAACAAAAGTCTCACTCTCTTTATCCCAAACATACCATCTGCTTGTATCAGCATCCGTCACAAAGTAACGAGCCTCATCACGATAGGATTGAGAAATATCAGTTGCCACCACATCATCTAAATAACCATATAGACGCTTAGGATTGACTAATTTAATGAATTGAGGCTTAGGTACTGCCTTCATTTCAAGCACTCGTTGAGCAGTATCAGGCGCTTCATCCGTCCATGTCACAACCTCAAAATCCCCCTCTAATTCATCAACAGGTGACCAATTTGCCTCAAGGATTAAATCTGCTTCATTGACAGTTTCACCACCTATATGACAAAGAACCTCAACTTCATCACCAAATTCCTCATAAAGGTCAAATGGTTCAGTAGTTGTTGAAACGATAATATCATCTGCTGATTCTGTGTAGGCTACTACAGTAGGTAATTCACCAATGTAATCATAAACACTATATGGGTCAACGCCTGTCTCTACAACGATTTGTGAGTTATCTGAATCTGTGTAGTAAATGACTTGTGGGTTATCGCCTAGTAATTCTTTTGCTGTAAAGTCTTCTTTATTTAGCACAACAGAAGCATATTGCTTATCCTCAAAATCAGACCACATAACGATTGATTTATCTCCTGATAGCTCTTGCCATTGGACTTCTGTAATATGATTTAGGTTGTTCATACCATATTGGATGAAGTTTTCTTCGGTTGCTGTAGTTGTTTTCCATGAAGTGCCGTTATGGTACTTATATTGTGCATTGTGCTGGACTAGGTATTTATCAGGGATAGGGGAGATAATTTGATGATAAACCTCTAACGAATCAATGGAGCATAAGAGATAATCAGTTCCACCACTTCTTCCAATAAACATATTCATATTATTAGTAATATTAACATCTTGAAGTGTCCTAGAAGCTCTATTAATTCTATCTATAAATATATTCAAATTATTATTCTCAATATCGAAAAATATCACTACATCATGCCATTGTCCATCACATATAGGTATAGAAGTAGTAACACCATTTATATTATTGACACCATTTTTTATATTGGCAAAACTTAATCTACCATTTGTACTAATCCCAATATGAGTACCATTTGCTGTGCCACTAAAGCTAGTTGTTGCTAAAATGTTGCCCCAAACAGTAGGAACAGTATCCTTTTTAAATTTAAAACGAATAGTGTATGACGAATTATTAGGTACAATACTATTGTTAAATTGTACATATTGATTAATTCCATTAAAACTCATAGCATAATCCTTACCATTCCAGCCTTGAACTCTCTGAGGATTATTATATAAAGTACCTGTATAACCACCAATACTATCCATAGCATTGCCACTTATTTCATCAAAGCCAATAAAAGCTTTACCATACTTACTTAAATTATCTTTACTATTAGCCATTGTATTGACCTCCAATATTTTTCCATAATAAAAGGACAACCATTTTAATAGTTGTCCTCAATGAATGCTGTTTTAAAATTATTATCAATAGGGATAGTAAATATCTTCCCATTGTTTAAAGGCGATTTATTATTAGTCACAATCTCATATTCAGTCGAAGTTCTTGTTAAGTCAATTGGTGGTCTATCAATTGCTGAATCAATTTCACGAATTACACCACCTTGAGCTAATAATGTATTTTCTTCTGTGTTAGGAATTTCTTTTACACGAGTTGAAGTAGGGGAGAGAACAAGATTCTTATTGGATTCAGATTTGATTGCTAAACGCTTTTGAGTGAAATCAGAAGGGATTAGGGCTTTATTATAGATTTGTAAATCGTCCAATTCTCCTTGGAAATATTCATTAACATTGTTGTAAAATGCATCTGTGCCAATAAATAGATTGTTAGTACCTTGTTTTTCTACTGTTCCAATTAAAGATTTAAAGACTAATCCCTCATTGATATAAAAACTTATGCTATCTGTTTCTGTACTACCGCTAAAAGTAATCATAATATCTTGAAATGCATTAGTTTCTATTTTCATTGGTGTCTCAATTGATTTAGCATTAGCTCCACGAATAACACATAGTATTTTTCCATCCACAATTTGAATTGATAACCCAACCCCTGTTATAGCAGTGGCATTGGAAAGTAATCTGGCGGTAGTTTTATAACTAGGAATTTTGACCTTAAATCTAATAGTCTTTTCTCCAACAGGTATAATTGGGTTATTCATCGTGATAATTTGACTACTACCATTAAATGCAATAGCATACCCTTCACCATTCCAACCATCTACTCTTGTAGCACCTGACACTGTACCTACATAATTATTGCCTAATTTATCATAAACACTTCCACTTAATTCATCGAAATCGAACCATGCGACACCATATTTTCGCATTGGTTCTGGATAATTCAATTCAAAATAATCATACCGTACCAAGTCTCCATCAATGTCAATATCAATTGCGTCAAGCCAAATATAATTATTTTCATTATTTATTAATTCAATACGATGAATTTTATCTTCTAAATCTACTTTTTCATATATAATAATTTGATAAAGAACAGTTGGATTATAAAATGACACTACTTCTTCGATGCCATCTATTTTAACAGTAACATTCGAACTTCCTATAGATGGAGAAATACCATTTTTTGCTCCAATGATTCTCACTTTTGTTCCTTTGAATGAAAAAGTAGCGTTTCCCCCAATGTTCTTATTGTGAGTGACCGTATTTTTATAAAAGTTTGGACTATTGACACTAGTCCAATCCCCACTATATTTTATAAAAGAATGAGTATCGTCATACCTTTGCCAACCACTCTCAGGTTGCAATAATTGTTGACCTATTGTTGCCATCATCTATTTCACCTCTCTTATATTTAAGTTATTAATTCTACCAAAATCTTGTGTAAACACCTTACCACTCGAAATAGTAGTAGGTGACTCACACACATAGTTATGCTTTGTAAAAGGTACATCTAATTGAATCTCTTTCCCTTGTTCAATTCCATGTAAAATCATATTTTTAGGGGAGTTGTTTGGTAGGTGGATTAGGGTGTTATTCGATAAAGAATAATATTTATTAACGGTGTTTAATGCTATAAAGCTTTTAATTAATTTTTGATTATATGCTCTTGCTTCTCTAGGAAGATTATCAGGAATATACTTGAATGGATTATCGCCGAAATTTATAGTAGCTGTAACACTATTTCCAACAGTACTTGTTCCGCTACCAATTCCTGCATAAATTTTATCTCCATCTAATGTATTAATATCTGAAAAAGCAACACCTTGATATACGCCATTTTTATAAAAGGCTATTGAGTTTTTTCGGATATTAACATATACGCCTATATAGTCTCCTGTAGTAAATATAGAACCATAAGTACTACCACCAAATGATGCACCTTTCCCATCATATTTAAATCCAGTAAGACCAGCATATAATCTTGATTTGCTTATTATATTTAAACCCGCAATACTATCTGTCACTAAATTCGCACTTCCTGACACCACCCCTATAAGAAGTGAATTTGTACCAACAAAAGAATCATATTTTACTTCAAAATAAGTATGGTCTGATACTATAGGAGTGCTTGCTCTTGCAAATTGAGATTGTGTAGCTGTAGCTGTTAAATTGTTATTATTAAATGTAATTGAATTTCCTTTATTTGTTATATCAAAAGTTATAGTCATTTAACCATCCTTTCTTATTTATATTTTAAGAATCAAATAAAAACTCAGCATTAATTAAAACAAATGCTGAGTGGTTTTCTATCTAATTGAGTTGTCCAAAGACCTTGTTCATTTTCTGAAGCTTCATCTTGTAAAATGTAGTTTTTATTAGTAATAATTTCTTGTAACTCATTAAGTGCAGTGGAGCCATATTTTATATAATTATTTTTACTTTGTTTCGGTAGTTCATATATATAGTTTTTAAAGTTCCCAAAAGTAATATAGTCTATGGTTACATAAGACGCACTAGATGAAAAACTTTCTCTAAAATTAAATTTTATATATCTAAATTTATAATTTTTTTTAAAATTTATTTTTTTAACTTCCGATGCATATGAAAATCCTATATTAGTAGTATCAAATATGGTTGCAAAATTAATCCCATCAGTAGATATACTAATATAAAACGATTTTGTCCATTCATCTTTTTGCGCTACAGTTGTTCTCATTGTTATATATGAGTATTCTTGAATTGAACCTAAATCTAATTGTAACCAACCATTTTTATATCCTGCCCACCTATTCCCACTGCTAGTTGAAAGAGCAGGATTAAAAGCAAGATAAGGAAGCATATTTGCGTTGTATGACCAATTTGAACTAGCAACTAATGGAGAAGGAGCAGTATTGGAAGTCATATTAGTTTCATGTTTAGTTTCTTTTGGTAATAGTGAGTAAGTTTTACTATTTGATAAAAGTAAGATTTTACTCAAACTCCCATATTGACTTCCATCATACGAGTGATATTCGAAAGGTATAGAATATCTAAAGGTGGATGCACCAAAGTTAGCAGTTAATTGTGCGTTACTAGAACTCGATGCGAACATAAGAAATGGAAAGACTTCTCCCATGCTTTTGATGTTTGTATGTGAAATCCCTTGAGAAGCACCATTCTTATAAAATTCAAAAGTTCCTATATCTAAATCTAATGCAACTCCAATTACATCACCTGTAATGTACGTGTTACCGTATAAAGTATTTTCTGGAAAAACGTTTCCATTAATTGCATAATAATATCTAGCGTTCGGAGACGAATATGCGGAAAATGAATTTGTGTTATGTATACCTATGCAAATTGCATTATTTCCAGATGTAATAACAGTAATCTCCCAATACCATTTACCACTAATTTTTCCAACATTAGCTCTAGTGTTTGAATTCAACCCAGACAAAGACACTGTTAAATTATTATTACTTAATACAACAGAACCAACGCTTTTAGAGCTATCTAAAAATACTGAACTCATAAAAATCTCCTTTCTATATATTCATTTTTACTTTCATAATTCTAATATCAAAATATTTCTTTAAATCAATAGTTTTACTAAACACTTTTCCAATCTCATTAGCACCTAAAATTTCATTTTTTTCTATCATTGGAATAGGCTCTAATGTTTCTACTCTACGGTCAAGTAGGGGAGATAAATCCATTCCTTGCTCTAAGAATTGATTTGGGGTAGGGAGAGAAGTTGACATAGTTTGCCATGAAGGATTTGTTTCTTTTGTTTCTAGGCTATATAACAAAAGTTCTCCTACCGCCATTGCAAGAGTTCCACCATTGTTCGAAGTGATATATAATCTATAATATAAATATTCTTTATCGGTGCTTACATCGAATACTCTTGTCTCATTAGCTTGCCAACTTACTTCATTAATAATTGTATGTAAATTATCAAAAGTAGTACCATTGTCAGAGCCTTGTAATATCCAATCTTTAGGAGATTGATTTATGTCTTCACTCGAACCAGAGTTCCTACTTGTTATGCTATAACTTCCTATTTTTAGAGGATAATCTAGTTTTATTTGCAACCATTGAGGTGAACTAATTCCACTTGATGCCCAACAATCTCCTGCTCCATTGGTCGTTCCATTAAATGCATACCATGCAGGATAGGATGCACTATAAATACTACTAGAACTAACTGCATAAGGAGCAGGAGTCGAATTAGAGGTCATAACTATATTTTTTTTCTCAGATGGAATATAGGGATTTCCTTTTACATAGTTTTTATACTCACCATCATGTAAAATAAGTGATTTATTAAAATGTGGGTCAATCACATCATTATATATTTCTACTTCATCGAGTTGCCCCTTAAATGGTCTAAAAGGGCTGTTTGTTGTTGAAGACCTCTTATCTCCCATTTGAATCGTTCCTGTGCTAAGAGTTGAGTTCGATTGTGCCACAAGAGCTGTTCCTGTGATATTTGGAATGTTTAAATCATCAATATAAAGCTTCGCACCATCAAGAGAAGTATCTCCTGTCCAAGTGAATAGGACATCATGCCATTCATCATCATTTACTGTAATTGTACTTTTTAAAGCAATATTGAAAATACTTGAAGTTCCTTTTGTAGAATAGGCTACTATTTTTCCTTCTTCTAAAACAATTAAAAAACCAAATTCACCTGTCCCTTGACATGTACACACTAAACTAGTTCCACCATTCAAAGTGAATTGAGTAGTTTTTATTTTTAATCTAATACTTATTTTTCCTAGTGGTACTTTCTGTGTAGTATAAATCCAATCATCTACCCCATCAAAACTCATGGCATTTCCTTCACCATTCCAACCTGTTACACGAAAGGGCGAACCATATAAAGCACCTACAGCCGAACCTTTAGAATCTGTTACATTGCCACTAGCTTCATCAAATTTAAACCAATGTAAACCACATCTGTTCATTTCACGAATAGCAACTGATTTATCATATAAAATTGTCATATCTTCACCACCTCTAATCTATCAATTTTCACCCATTCCTCACGAGTAATTTTCTTCCTGTGTAAACTTCCTTCATCTTCCCATATTGAATCAAGTGTCATATCATACGTATAATCCCGCTTTAGTTTGAATCCATAAGAATCAGGTTCAAAAAAATTCAATTCAGCAAACCTAGTGTATAAAGGGTGACCATTATTTTCAGTCCATCTTATTCTATAAGAATGAAATTCTTTTGGATTAATAATTTCGTATTCTCTTTCAACATTAATAGCCCAATTTTGATTATTTTGTGTGTCTATAATTTCCCATTCTCCATTATGACCATCTACTGTATTGTTACTACCTTCTAACACCCAATTTTTAGGCATAGCATGAACAACACTAGATGTTGCGGTACTTCTAATTTTATATTTACTAATTCTAATTTTTGATGCAAAACAAAAACCAATATACCCTAAGACAACTAAGTTTGCTGTTATAAAATCCGTTGAATTTGTAGCATCAAAAGCTTTCCAAGTATCGTATGTAGCATTGTATTGAGAAGAAGAAAATGCGAATCCTAAAGAAGATGATGTATTTGAAGTGAGCTTAGGGATAACATATGAGCCAATTTTTGTTTGAATTTTTTCTGTAAAACTATTATTTTCAAATTGTTCAAAGGGAATTAAAAACACATCTGTTACAAACCCTGCAAATAAATCAATTCTAACTTGAATGTATTGCTTTGTATCAGATTGAATTGTTCCATCGAGGGCAATAGGTGTCCAATCAGACCAATCCATATTGTTATCAGAAACCCTTGTTAAAATGGCAAATGAACTTGAACCGTTATTAGCACTATTACTAAATACTTTTTCAAAATCAGTAAATTTATCTCCAAGATTAATCACATCTGAAATCCAAGTACCTTCTTCTGCATAAACAAGGTTCCCTTGACCATCTGTATCAATTTGAGCTAATCTCAAATAGCCTGTTGCTGAATCAATTTCTGTATTATTGTGAATACCTGAGATACCAACAGGTAAGCCTATTTCTTTTTGTTCTAAGTTACCGCCTACAGTTGTCATAAGGCATCTTCCTTTCTTAAATGTGAATTACGTTGTCTTCTTGTCTATCTCCTATATCAATAGATTCAATACCACCAATAAAAGTAATAAAACTGCCACTTACGTTTGTAAAAGAATTGTCTAAAAATAATACAATTAGTTTAGAGCTTTTTGGTGCTTTGATTTCGCTAATTTTGGCGTTTAAATCTTTGCTAACAAAATTATCTATTAGCTTTTCAAGTGAGTATTTTCCTGTTTCTATTGTGTGGACTGTTTCAATTGAAGACTCTAATAAAGACAGTTTATTATTTACAGTTGTTATTTCTAAGGAATTATTTTTGTCAGGAAGAAGTAGCCAAAATCTTTTCATCATATATTTCTACGCTTTCTATTATTTGATTGTCCAATTTATTTGACCTGCTTTATTAGATTCTAGTGGGGCATAGAAGCGCTCTACTTCCAATCCTTTTGACTTAAATATCAAATAACCATTTAGGTCTTTATTTGAGGTTAATTTCACTTCAATAAAAGCACTCTTATTAAAAGGAAGTGAAATGATGGGCTGGAAAAATAGTTGAATATTATCTTTTTGGTAAATTGTTTTATAACCAAAATTAATGGATTTTAAGTTAGATTGCTGAATACCTTGCATGTTGTTGTAATCAGAATAGGCTTCTTTATATGTTATAAGGTCTTTATGTGCAAAGTTTGTTGTTAAATGATAGGTTCTATTTTCTTCATCAATGTATTCAACTTCAATTCTTCTGCCATTTAGATTAAATGAACCATCTGACATTTCAAAGAAAAACTTCATTCCTTGACCAAACAAACCAAAACGAATGACCTGATTTTTCTGTATTAAATAAAAATCATTTTTCTTATGCGTGAGCAGATCATACTCCGCATAGTTTTTTCCATCTGCATAGTCAGCATTCCAATTAAAGGGAATACTAACCGCTTGTATATTTCTTGAATCTGCGAATATCATTTCTATCAATCTCCTTCATTGTATTGAAGCTTTTTACTTATAAAATGCGATAAAAATAGGGTAGGGGAGCAAGCCCCTTACCCTGTAAAATTTATATTGTTTGTCTGTATTAAACGTAACGATACGAAACACGTTGAACTAACTGATTTTTCCCTGCACTTGCTGTAATAGGGACTTCGGCATACACTGAAACTTGAACAAAGTTCCCACCTGCTAAATTAGCATTTGTCCCATCATCTTTAGTAGCATTGGCTAAACCTAAAATTTCTTGTGTAGCAGGTATTTTCTCAATTTTTACAGAAATATATTCTACAGTTCCATCTACTACAGGATTTCCTTCTACTGTAATCCATCCAGGTTGTGTGCCATCTGTTGTCCCTGCTTTAGTAACCTTATAAATGAAACCATTTGGTCCAGTGGGCTGCACGTATACGCCAAGAGTTAATGGACTAGAGGCTGTCCATACAGAAGCAGTAGCTGCGTTCATATTAGTTGTTGTTCCATTTGTCCCAAGCGGTTTCACACCTGTTGGATTATCAGGAATACCACCTTTACCAATTGGTGTGAAGTCTGATTCATTTAATGAATCAACTCTGACGTGAAACCAATTATCACGAACCGCTTCTACTATATTACCAACTGTATCGCCCATACCACCATTACGGTCACGAGTAGTAAATACAACTTCTTCCATTTTTGAGCAATCATTAGTACCGCCACGATTGTTCCAAATATAAAAAACTTTAGTAGAAGACGAGGAGTCAGCATCAACTGTACCAAAATTAACAGTTGATTTTACTTCTTTTGATTTTTCATTAGTGCCTTCATACCAACTTACCATAGGTGCGTTTGTCATAATTAAATTCCTTCTTTCCTTTGTATTATAATATTGAATCATTTAGCAATATTTTTATATTTACTGATAAATTTTGAGCATCAATTGAAAAAGAAGGGATGTATAGTCGAAATACATCTCCCTTCTTTACTTGGACATTTGTTACTAAAAATGTTTGATTATCATAATGTTTCTCTTCCGCGATGATTATGGGGCTATCCGTAATATCAAACCAATCTGTAAAATTAGTCGATTTTTGTACATGGATAGGGGTAGGTTGTAAGCCTGTAGTTGAAACACATGCTTTTATTTCAACAATTTCACCTTCCCATTCAAATACTATATGGGGGTCTTGTACACCTTGCAAAATATCTTTTGGAATGATGAATACTATCATTTTTTCATTCACAAATTCAGTAATATTTTTGACTTTCGTGAACTGTTCTTTACTCATTAAGCCATTGATAATCTCACTTGCAAGAGGGATATTACCGCCTAAAGCATCAATAGGCACCCACGCTTTTCCATTCCATCTGTAACGAATACCAGTGTCATAGACTTGTGTAGTCCATCCCACTTCAGGGTAGGGGAATTTTTGTGCAATCTCATCATATGTATTTACGAAAGGCTGATAAATTAAAACCGTTGTTTCGTAAGCATCCTTTACTAATTCTGTAGCATCCTTTGCTTTTTGAGTTGCATCTAAAGCTTGATCAGTCGCATGATTAGAATTGTTAATAGCAACAGTAAGCTTTTTTAGATATTCTTCATAGTTGTCAGTTCGATCAATCAATTCTCGAACCTGTGATTTACTTTTCTCGATAATTTCATGTAATGTCTCTGTAGAATCTGTCCCATCATAATGAGCAATACGTGTAGAAGGATAGAGAATTAAGCCTCTGCCTTTATAGACAATGGACATGGTTTCAGCTTCCCTAGATACATGAAAATAAATAAATCCATTTGTATAGTCTACATAAAATTCGTTGTTCTTTAAGTTTTGTTTGATAAATTTTTCATAGTTAATCTCAAACATCCCAGAAATTCTAACTCTAAACATTTCATCGGGGATTTCTAACAAAAATACGCGCTGATTGACGACACGGGCAATATCCAGTCTATCAATATAAGGGTCTGAAGGAGTTCCTTTTCGCCACACAATATGGATAGGGTTATTAAATTCTAGGTAATTGACAGGGAGTGACAATGTATCACCTTCTTTATGAGCCTATATTTACAGTAGAACTAACGCCACCATTGATTTTACAGTTAGTTCCTGCATGGGTTGTCACATTGGAATTTTCAATAGCAACTGATTTTCCATTAATAAAGACACTTCTACTATTTCCGACTGTCACTGAACCCTGAGCATTAGTATGAGCACCATTGGTATAAACGCCACCAGCAGGTAGGGTATAGGTATCATTTTCATTCGTTCTATCACCTTGAACAATGGGGGCTTTACCATTAATTATTACATTTGTTACTGTTGAGGTAACATTTCCCTTGATAATTGCCTCTGCTGTTTTAGGTAGCCAATTTCCATTGTCAAATTGTTGATACTGGATGTGATTGAATGCAGTAGTATCAGAGATTGTCGCATGATTTAAAGCTATCTTTGCCATGTAAAATTCCTTTCTTTAATTTAGGTCAATACGTGTACCGTTTACTTTAATGCCGCTTGCGGACATCGTAATCGCATTACTGCCAAATTTTATTTCTAATTGTGAGTTATTCATTATAATGCTGCCACCACCTCCTTTTATGGAGACTGTTCGAGGTGTAGTGATTTCTATCGACTTTGTTCGATCCGTGTTTAAATTAATAGCATGTTTTTCGCCACCCTCATCGATATATTCCGTAAAGAATCCTTCAGATGTCTTATATTGCTTTGCTTTATTATTATTTGTATTATTTCCTGAGCCACTGCCCCAAATAGCAACAGGGTAGGCTTGCACTCCTGAACCTTCAAAATACATTTCATATTTGGTATTTTCTGTTGAACCGCTTTTAGTGATAAATCGCAAGAACTTTTGTTTAATATGAACATAATTATCAGGATCATTAGGGTCATAAGTTCTTAATTTAGTGACTGTTAAATCAGATATAAAGCTATTATCCTCACCTAAGGATTCAAGAATTTTTTCATCTAATTCACCATTCATAATAAATAATTTTCGAGCGTAGAGGTAACCATCTTTGCTTATCCAAAATCTAGGCTCTGAATGAACATCAATCGCAATACCTTCATTAGCATTTAGGCGAATTTGTTCACCGTTATTGCCATTAATCGTAATGCCATCATTTTGATCAAAGATGATTTTTTCACCTAAGAAGCCATCTACAATTTTTAAATTATGAGTAGTGATATCTTTTGCATAAAGTCTGCCATCCGTTCCAACGTAAAACTTTTTATCTCCATTAACATAAATGGAGATTGCTTCATTTGCATTGAGCCTAATTTCTTCGCCATTTCTACCATAGATAGTAATACCGTCCAGCCAGTCAAATGTAATGGCATCACCTAAATCACCATCAACAATCCGCAGATTTTTAGTTACCAAACCTTCAGCATACAGTGTCCCGTCTTCCCATTTAGCATCTCCTAATGTTGCAAATAATTTGCTAACCCATTGGCCATTTTCCCATTTTTGTAGGGCAAGTCCATTAGTAGCATTTAGGTAGGCTCTATATTTACCATCGCTACGCACAGCAATAAAACCAAAATCATTCATAATAAGATTGTTGTGATATCTACCCATTGTGATACCAGAATAAAATAGTGAGTCTTCAATTTGTTGCCGAAGTCGGGTTGCCTCATCATAATAGTTTTTAAATTTTTGCACAAAAATACCACGATTCTCAATGTGACTCGTGGATTCAGTAATAGGATCTGTCATATCAATATGTAAATTTTGTGATTCTGAGTACCCATTATTAATGATTTTGATATAGCTAGACATGCCATTCATTAGCTCTAAGTAAGCATTTTTTAATGCACTTGTTGAGTATTTATCAGTGGTTGAATAAACAGTAGGGAAGGTTTGCATTGCTACATTAAAAGCACCCTCAACATCTGTTAGATTATCTCTATCACTTCTTATATATTTTTGAGCTTGTTGCAGAAGCAATTTGTAGTCTGAATGAATTTTATACAATTCTTTAATCAGTTCTAATTTTTCAAGTGTTGTTAATTTACCGTCTGCGACAATCTTGTCTAATAATCCAATATTAAAGTAATTATTCTCAGCATCTAAAATTACTTCATCTAAATTATTGACGACTTTAATGTTCTCAGCGACCATATGTCGGGAATACAGTGTGCCATCAGTATTAGCCCATAATACTTTTTTCCACTCATCATTATCTTTTTTACTAACTGAGAAGCCTTCACATGTTGTTAGGGCAACTCTTGTGATATGATTCCAAGAGACAAGTCCAAAGCATTCATTGTCTTGAGGTATTAGGTTTCCTGCGCTATCTTTTTGATTCTCAGAAACTAGGCCTACATACATTACCTCATCACCTTGACGGTTATAAATCGTCGTTCTCGAGCCTTGTGTGATCCATATACCCGATTCATCCTCAATCATTAGGTTGACACCTGATATGATCTTTCCAAAAATACGTTCACCAAATATACCATCCTTAGAAATAGCATGTTTCCAAGACTCACCGTTATCATTGGTAATTGCTAGAAATCCATTTTGGATCACTAACCAGCTTAAAGGGTCTTCTAAATCTCTTACAATAATTCCACGTTCACTGATTTCAATTTTCTGATTGTATCCTGCCATCACTGCATTTTTTAAGGCATCCCATTTATTATTGATAATATCATTGATGGCACCATTATTTTTTTCAGACAAATTCCATTTCCATTTATCCATTTGAACAATAGTGGACGTATTACCCGCTTTATTTAGTTGCTCTAGCCAGTTATTCTCTTCATCAAATTCATTTTCAATCACAACAGAAATGCTTTCATTTTCAAAATTATGTGCAATCTCAGTAATTTTAGCTTTTATATCTACTTGTAAACGGTCGTATCTAACCCTTACAATATCTCCTAAACCTAGCTTATCCCAATCATTTTGACATTCAACGATAGAGAGGAAATCAATTAAATTCATATCAAGCTTAATTTTAGGTTCAAGATATGTTCTAAATACTTCTTGGCCTTCTTCCATTAAATCTTCATCATCAATAATGGAATCGTTAATGTATTCTTTTTCAATTTCAAAATTTGATAACTCTGCTAGCTGCTCAACCGTAAAGTTATTTTCTCTTGCTAATTTTTCTCTTAAATCATTTAAGTCATTTTCATAATCAGAAAGCTGATAATTTAAGCTTCTTATAAAAGCCTCTTGATTAGATATTTCTAACCGCTTTGCCTCTAATCGTTGAATAATGTCTTGGTGATTAAGGGTGGAGGATTGAAAGCTAGCATTTGACAAATCTAGCTCATCTTCAATGACGATCCTTTGTGTATTTAGAGCACTTAGTTTTTGTTCCTCGGTCTGGATAATCGAATTTTGTGTAGTGACCATTGTGGTTAAATTCGTGAATTTCTCAGATAGTGATTCTACTAATGCTTGATAATCCTCTAGTGCCATACATAGGCTATCTGTTAAATATTTTGAGTGACTAACAACCAGCCCATTTTCACGTTTGAAAGGGTAGAGGTAGTACCTGTAATCTTCGAGATATGATTGGCCTGTAGGATTTAATCGATGTATGGATAAGCCATCTTGGCCGTATACTTTTAATCGAGTAATTGTGTCAATTGTATTGATCGCTAAATTAAATGACTCTAAATATTTACCATCTCGTATATAAAATCCCTTATCCTTGCCTATATTTTCAGGTCTATAGAAATGGATCTCACACTTAATAGAATCCCAAACAATTAAGGCATTCCAAAGCTTGGCTAAGTCATAAATAATTTCTAATATATTATTTGAAGCCACCTCATAGCTTCGATAAATTTCTTCAAAGTAGCTATCTACATAGCCTAATTTCCATATTGTATTTACTGAAGATAAAATTTCAGTAGTAATTTGAGATAATGTCTTACTGACAACTTCAAAATTTCTTATATTTTTATCACTTAACTGAATGCCTAAGGATAGGGCAGAGTATTGAATATATTCATCATCGCTATATGCCTTGTTGGATTCATTTAATAAAAAATACTCTGTAATATGTCCATATTTCAATTTAAAGAGATAACGGTTTTTAATTTTATCAATATTTTTGTTATCAACAGGAACGCCGTCTTCAATTAGGGTAGTAGGGATTTTAAAAGAAATTTCGTTTAGGATAGAAACTTTGGTATTATAAAGAATATCATAAGCCTCCCCAATTCTAGCAATGGTTTTCTTATCTGGTCTACATAGAAAGATTCTTGCATCATCAGGTTTTAAATTATAGTTTATTTCACCTAATTTCAATGAATTTCACCTCACTCCTGTATAAAAATATATTGGTACCTCATATCCATATCAAAATCTCCTTTCCCCTTTAAGAAATTATGACCGACTGCTAATTCTAAATATTCATCGTTATGGTCATCATATCTATAAACCCCTAAATGCTGTCTGTTCGAAACGATATCTTCTTTTTGGCAATCAATAAAAACTTCTTCATTATCAATCAGGTTTTTCATTATTAAGGTTTGATTGGACATTAGATTAGTAAGTTCAATATCACCGTTACCATTCTTTTTTCGAATCCAGAGTTTAGGCTTGATTATGCAATCACCTAAGTTTTCCACTAATTCACAAGGATCAAAGGCAATAGAGAAGGATTGTATATATGGTTTTTTATCATTTTTATCGGCATATAGTACAATTTTGTATCTAAAAATTAATCCTTCTAATTTATAATCATTTAATAAGGTTTTGTCATTGAAATTTATTAATTTCCATTTAGTCCAATGACTATAGTCATTGGAAAGAGAATAGAAAAATTCAACTTTTTGATGATGTATATTGATAATATTTGCAAGGATCGTTGTTAGGTATTTTGACGAAACATTGGATATTGCATAGCTTTTAGAGACGTAAGAGCCTGTAGAATATATTAAAGAACCCCATTTCATAATAAAACTCCTATTCTATTTTTCCGAATGGTCTAAATTCACAATTTGTTCCAACCTTTTTCCAGATAATATTTTTAGCTTTTCTCCAAACAACAGTACCGTCTATAAAAGCTGTATCATTTTGAATAGAGGACCATATAGGTTCAGTTGTGGAGGAGTAGCCAGCTGTTTCACAAATATAATAGTATAGTTTGCTTCCATTTGTAGGAAAGGTTAAGTCGCCTACTTCATAATTGAATTCACTTCTCCAAGTTGCACCTGCTACATCATAAAATTCCTGGTTTAACGTATTTAGAAAGACAGGGGAAGTAGTTGAACTTTGACCTTCAACAACACATTCATAGAGCCCTCCATTATCTATTGGAGGCTTAACAAGATTTCCTATACTATACTTTTTATTGGCTAGCCATTGTTTTGCTTGAATGCCTTCTCTTATGACAATCCATCCAGCAAATGAACCGCTAACAGGGGTCTTATTCCATAAAATATGTCCAACTTTGTAAAGCCGATTATCATCTAATTCATCAATTGAATCAGTAGCATTCTTTACATATTGCTCTAATGCTTTGAAATTATTTCCATATTCAATAATTGTTTGTTTAATATCATCGTCCTCAAACGTTGCTGCTGTGGTAATATTTAGTTCAAGTTGATTTGTGGTTTCCATCTTACAATTCACCCCATTTTTTAGTGTTGGCATATAATATTCCCCAAGAGTTATTGACGTTGTCAATCGTTAATCCATTCGATGTCACTTTTGTGTTTATCAATTCTCCTTGTGCAAATGTATGACTATCGTCAATAATGTGATAGCCTGTGTTAGCATCTCTAAACGTTAAATTAGTAAAACTTTGTTCCTGTGAATAGGTATAAGGAGAGTCACATCTAATAGATAATTCAACATATCCTTGCTTTAAACCATTATGTAATAGTGCGGAGTTCCCTTCTATCAGCGCATGGATCACTCTATTGGGGTTACTATCAAAAACTAATGGCTTGTAGTAAGGCTGAAATAACCACCTAGCGATTTTTCGTATATCTTTATCTTCCACCCAATTTTCCAGATAAAAAGATAACTGAAAAGAGAGTGGCTCATGTTCCACTCTCTGAAAGTAAGGTTTTTCATTATTAGCCACTTTTCTTTCAATAATTTTACGGCTAGGAAGAAAATTTTCTTCAAATAATCCACCCTTAGACCAAGCAATGTTGACACCCATATCTTTTGATGAGATATTGTCATACATAAAATGAATGGACTCTAACATCTATATTCTCATTCCTTTCCTACGTAATAAATCATCATCAATCATTTTACTAAATCTTTTTAAATCATTGCTGTCACCGTTCATTTTATCAACATTAAAATGAATCTCTATATTCCCATAAGTATCTCCACCAGAAAGGGGAGAGGTTTTAGCGGAGGGTACAAATTTAGAGAAGAAAGGAGCCAAACTGGACATCACTCTATCCATAATATTGATTGAATTAAATAAACCTCTTGTATCGGCTTTATTTAGCATAATTTCATGAGGATGAGCAATAATCGCTTTTCCACCTTTACCATCAATGCCTATGCCAGTCCAATTCATAAAACCACCAGTATTGAGAGAAGCAATCTTGTTCTTCATTAATTCCCGTGTTGTAGTGTTATCAATAAGATTTAAATTGGCATTAAAGAATGATTTTAATTGATCAATCTGAGCTGAAGTATATGTATTTTTAACAGAATCAAACGTCACATCTTTAGAAATCTCTGAGTCATCAGCTCTTCCTTGTGCCGCAGCATAGTCCGCTTTGTTTTTAAGAGCCGTTTTCGTGTTAGCATTTAAGGTTGCGTCGGGAATGAGCTTTTCATAAATAAATTTACCTAGCATAACTTGCATATCGGCTGTAGATAAGCTAGCAGCTTGATTGTTTTTGCTATTTGTAGCTTCATATTTATTACCAGAAATACTGCTAATAAATTGCTCGATAACATGGTTATATTTTCCCCCTAAAATACCTTTATTGCTGTTAAAATACTCATATACTGCATCCTTATCAGCATGAGTTAGTGTGTTAAATGCATTTTCGAAATTAACGCCATCTTTAGTAAATTGCGGATTTTTGCTATCTTTGCGGCCTTGGTCTGCTAATTGTGTTGCCTTTTGACGAATGGTATTCTTATCTGTTCCCGAAGCGTTTGGTAATACTTTGTCAAATAAAAATTTACCTAATAGCACTTGCAAGTCGCCCTCAGATAAATTACCTGTAGATGTCTGCGTGTTTTGCTTAGTATGGGGGGTTGTTTCAAATAAGCCTTTATCAGATGGTTTTTGACTAATATTAAATTTATCTATTAATGCCAGGGCCTCTTCCAAATTGAAAATTACATTATTTTTAATGGATAGACCAACGGCATCCATAGTTCCTTCTAATGTTCTTCCCATATCTGGTAGTGTGGCTTTCATTTTATCCTGAAACTGTTTAAGATCAGCTTCGACATTTTCCAAGTGACCGTCAATGATACTTTCTCTCATTTTCGCAAATTCACGTTCATCATTAAGTAGATCATTATAATATGATTCCCAGTATTCTTTTTCACGCTCAATTTTATTAATTAAATTTTCATGCTCTGCTTCTTGGAGCTCTATTTTTTCATCTGTTTCTTCCTCTTTAGCCTCTAATGCATCATTTAAAGACTCTTTACGTAATTCAATTTCTCGGTTATGGCGTTTTTCAGCAATATTTTTATCAATTTCATCTAACTGTTCTTGGAGTTTTTTACGCTTAGCTTTCGCCTCATGAGAATTATCTAATGCTAAAATATTAAATTGACTCTGAACATCTGCACGTTCCGTTTCTAAATCTTCAATTTCCATATCATAGCTTCTTTGAGCTTCTTGACGGTCAAGTAAACGCAATTTATCTTCAACACTTTTTCTAAATAAGTCCATTTCATCTTGAAGATTTTTCATGATGGTTTCATGTTTTTTATTTTCGCGCTCAATTTCCTCATCAAGTTGCTTCATATGCTCATCCTTCAGCTCTTGATAGTAATCTTTATAGGCATTAATAACTTTATCAGCAATGTCCTTTAACTGGGCTTCTTTCGCATCATTTTTTTGTTTATTATATTCTTTGATGGCTACAGTCGCATTTAAATAGGCATTATACTCATTATTTATTAAGTCTATGACCTCTTTGATACGCTCGGCCGTAATATCGCGCTGTTGTAGTTCCTCTAGTAAATTATCTCTCGTTTGCAAATGTTGTTGAGCAATTCTTTTTTGCCCATCAATCATAATATCTGTATATTTTTCATAGTCACTAGAACCTTCATCAAACATTTTACGAATTAGTTCAGCTCGATTAATTTCAGATTCTATGTTTTTTACTTTCTCATCTGATTGTGTTTTGATATTGATTAAAATATCATAATCGCCATTTTGAATCGCAATTTGCAATTCTTTCATCTCAACGGTTAGGTCTTTAATACGTTGTTTAGCAGTATCTAAACTATCACCAAATAATTTATTGCCATTAACTAAAGTATTTAATTGCGTTAGTTCATGACTGTTGGCAATTTGCTGCTCTTTCATTGCATTATTGATATTGGCTAAAGTTTTTATATATCTAGGAGAAGAGGTATCTAATTCTTCGCTTTTCGCTTTTTCATACGCAATCGTATTATTTGGAGCTTGACGCTGTTCTTCAAACTTTGTCATGTAGGATTCCAGCTTTTTAGCGCCAACATCCCAAATAGTAAAATCAATTTCACTATTAACTTGATTTAATTCATGTAGGCGTTGCGTATATTCGGCAACAATTTTTTTGGAAACAGTTCCACTTTTAATAACACCTTCAAGGTAGGCGATTTCATTTTGATTAACTTTCCTCTTATCCTTTAATAAAGACGCCTGTTTATCTAATTCTTTACGATAGGACTCAGAAGATACAGTTAGCCTTTTCAGTCGATTATCACTAGTTTCTAATTGATTATCAAAATTAGTCTTTTGATGTTCAAATTTTGCTAAATAGCTTTCAATAATATCATGTTCTAGCTTTTCGATCTTCTCTTGTTGATCTAATATTTGCTGTTGTAAGTTCAGTACCTCAGATATAGTCTGATCGATCGCTGCCTGTGTTGTCTCAACTGCACTACTAGCTGATGAAGAAACTATAGAAATTTTCCCATTCTGAGCATCTTTTAAGAATGCTGATGGATCAACAGGTTGTCCGTTGACGTTTATTTCATAATGGAGGTGTGACCCTGATGATGTTCCAGAAGAACCGATTGTCCCAATTTGCGTACCAGCCACAAGGGTATCGCCCAGTTTAGCAATTGCTTTGTCTAGGTGAGCATAAATATGCTTCCTATTATCAGCATCTTGTATAACAACAACATTTCCATAAGATGAATCCATATTATTAGCCTTAGCATCGCCACTAGCGATAACTTTCCCACTAATATTAGCATCTAAACGAGTACCAAGAGGGGAGGCAATATCTATGCCACGATGAATGTCAGTTTTATTATTAATTATTCGTGTTGCTCGGTAGCCACTCGTTATTGTGCCAGACCAACCATTTAATTTTTGATTACTTGTTGTTGTTTGAGCAGAGGAGCTACCTGTGATAGTACCAGTTTTTTGAATCTTCCCTGAGGCAATTTGGTTTTTTAAGGAAGTTTCTTGCTGCTGCATTGCCTTCAGTTTTTCTTTTTCAAATTTAATCTGCGTTTCTAAAGCTTGCCGATATTCACTAGAATGTTCAGGTAGCTTTGATAATGACTTTTGTTGCTTGGCAATTTGAACATTTAACTCTTCTAGTTTTTTCTTGTATTTATCAGTTATGTAGATAGCTTTTTCTTTTTCAGTGTTGGCATTTTTTTGGGCTGTAGTGGATTTATTTGTAGCTTGTTCATTTTTTTTAATAACAGAGGTAAAGCCATTAATTTTACCAATGTCAGTATTTAATAGACTTATTTGATCATCTAGTGCTTTAAGCTTCTCTGAGTATTCCCCATAGCCAACGTAGTCCCCTCGAGATTGAGAAGCAGCTAGTAAGAATCTACCTTCACTGTCCGTTAGTTCTTCGCCGCGATTGTATTTAGCTTGTATTTCTTCATATTTATTAAATGTAGAGCTACTTACTTTTTGAATGGCTTCAAGTTCACTTTTCAGGTTTTCAATACGAGCTTTAGTACCCAAAGCGGATGCTAATGTTGCCTCTTGCTCAGCAGTTAATTTTCCATCACGAAAGAGTTTGTAGGCTTTTAATAATACCTCGTTTGCATTATTTTCCGCAATCATCATATTTATTTTTTCTTTTGAAAGACCAATTAATATAGAGTCATTTTTTAATAAATCAGGATAGACAGTAGCTAAATCTTGCATGATTGCGTAACGAGCATCTAAAAGGTCTTTTATATTTTGTTCCTGTGTAGTTAAATGTTCTTTATTTAAAATATCGTTTAGTGTTTGTTGAGAGTGCTCATCTAATTGCATTGAGATTTCTTGATAGGAAGATAGAGAATTATTTAGAGCATCCACATAAGAACTTGAAATACCTATTTCTTCTTCTGCTACATTTTGATAATTCTTCATTTTAGTGGTTAGATTTTCAAGTTCATTGCCAGATGCTGCAGATGAAGAGGTAAAATGATGAAGTGACAATCCTGTTGCCTTCATTGTCTCTCCATATTTCTCATAGTCTTTTGTGATACTTGCCAGATATTGTTTTATACCACTTTGAAGATTTGTAAGTGTAGCATCATCCATATCTGGATAGGCAGATTTAAATTTTTTCTGTATATTTTCTATATAACTAGAAGCATCCTTTTGCATTTTTTCGAATTCTTCAGGTGGTGCATAGTATAATTGATTAAGCTGTTTATTAATATCATTTACAAACTTTGGTGCGTTTTTATCTTTAAATAAAGCTTCCAATGCAGAATTCAAATTTTGAATTTCATCAGCATTAGCTGTGGAGATTAACTGTGCACTTAGAGCTTGTGCAACCTCTTCTGTACTTCCCGTTAAAGCATTATTTTTCTCAATAATAGCTTCTAAATTATTGATGTAATTAGTTTTTATTTCAGGCAATAAATTGTTGATTTCATTTAAGGGATTTTTAGTTAACTTTAAAGTGCGTTCAGCATCACGTATTAAGGATTCTAAATATTGAACATCTGTATCAGTACCTGATTTTTTAGCTTCAGTCAGCATTATTCGAAGCTCAGGTAAAAATTTTTGTAATTTTTCTACAGAGTCGTAAATAGGTTTCCCTTCAAATAAACCCCAGAAAGAATCTACCACTTCTTCTACAGAAGAGGGCTGCCTTCCACCCGCAGAAGAATCCCTTTTATCAAATACTTTTTGTTTGTATTCAGCACTAACACCAGCATTTCTTCTATTATTACCTCTAGCAAACCGTAATAACTCGTCTTCATTTTTTTTAAGTAACTTATTGAGTTCTTCTTCATTCTTAGTTATTGTGGCTTTTCTAGCTTCCACTTCTTTAGCAGAAGCAGCCTTATTTTCTATTGCTTGTTGTTCTTTTAAAAGCTGTGTTTTTATTTTGATGGCTTCTGCTGAACCTACTATTTTTTTGCCATATTCATCCTCACTAGCAGCTAAGGAAGGGAGCAGATTAGCTAATTGATTTTGAATATTCTCATGTTCTTTTAAAGTATTATTGTCGGCATTGCCATCATTAACTATCTTACTTAATCTTTCATATTTTGGAATAAGGCTATCGATAGTTTCTGCATTTTGACTATATAGGCCTAGCATTGCTTTTTGGCTAGCCTCAAATTCCGCAACTGTTTGGTTAATTTTTTGTTGTTCTTCCGTATACATATCGAAAAAAAGCCCACCTACGATTCCAATGCCATGAAGATTACGCAACAATTTAATAGGGGCTGATCCACCGGAAATATCTTCGCCAATGGTTTTAAGGGTAGATGTGAGAGCTAGACTGTCCATGATAGATGATCCCAATGAAGCGGAGCTTTGGGCTGCTTGACCTGTATTTTGCCCAAATTCGATTATATCTTGATTCATCTTTTCGATTTGAGCTGAAACATTCGAGATATCTGCAATGTTTAAACCCTCACCAAGCTGGATATCGCTAAGCTGATTGTTTAAATCAGTGATTTGGGCTGTTAATTGTTCAAAGCTGGATGTATCTATATAGGATGTTTGTAGCTCATATATGCTAGATAGATTGGTTTCAAAGGTTTGCAAATCTTGCTGTGCTTTTTGAATACCATTTAGCTTAAATTGATCAATAGTAGCCGTTTCAATTTCTGCTTTTAGCTGTGATACTAATTTTTTAAGAGCTTGTAGGTCATTTGTTGGGACTTTTGTCAGTTGCTTATAGAAGGAGTTTACATTTATTTTTGCATCCTTAAATGTTTTATTCAATGTATCTATAGATTTGATAGAATCGGTTATTTGCTGTTTAACATTTTCAAAAATTGATAGGGGAGCGGATGCTTCAGCACCAATGTTTTGTAGCTTGCCATTCAGTGTATCTAATTGCTGCTCTAATGCTTGAATTTGTTTACCATAATCAATAAACAATTGGCTATTATAGCCCTTAACATCTAAGTTGATTGTTAGACTTGGTATGTTTTTTAACTGTTTTAGATAGGTATGGATATTTTTTTTTGAGATTTTCTCATTGATACCTAGAGCAATCAATAGCTCTGTTGGTTTTTTTTGTTCACCACCAGTACTCAATCGATTTTCCCTCCTAATTAAGACAAATGAAAATACAGCTACTGTTTGAAACGAATAGCTGGATAATCAATTGAACATTATTATTTTATGAGATTTTCATAGTTTTCGTATTATGTAGGGGTGTTTCCTGTTTGTAATTGTTGTTGAAGCTCTTTTTCAAGCTCTACATATTTAATGCTTAAATTGAGTCGCTTACTAATTTCAGCTAATGCATTAGATACTTCGGCGATTGTGAACATGTCCATTAGGAACAACTCATACCAGCCAATATCGACGAGCTGATGCATCGTCGCAAAATGTGTTTCAATGGATTTATCTTTTAATTCCGCTTGTAGGTCAGTAAAATGTTTAATCATTAAAAATAAAATATAATGATGTAATTCATCATCGTTGTTGAAAAAGTCAAGCTTATGCTGCTCGACATAGGACATTGTATGGGATAGATCATTAATTAAAATCGTTATTTTACGTTTACTAAATTTGGGGTAATAATAAATAAATTTTTCTTGGTCTTTATCAATATAAAATTTTTGCTTTGTATTAACGACTTCAGCGTTTTTTTGAATATCTGCTAATGTTAGTTTTGTTTCACGTTTTGCCATGTTCAACCTCCACTACTAAAAAGTAAAAGGGTAGAAAGTTTATTTTCTACCCATTTTAAATTAATTTATTTAAATGATATCGACAACAAGCTTTTCAGTATATGTACCATCAGTGACTTCAATAATTGTTTGATCATTGACTGCTGCAGAAGCTCCTAAAGCCACAACCCCATCTGCGCTGACCGTGGCAATGGCTGGATCCTTAGATGTCCAAGCTAGCTCATTATTTTGTAAAAGAACGTTGGCATAGCCTGCACCACGAATACCTAATACGGTAATAGGTTGTGAATCACCAGCAACAGTAGAGTCAAGGACTACATGAGAAGGGCTTGCAGCAAGTGTCGTAAACTGTACTTTTTCCTCGGATAGGTTACGAAGTTTGATATAAGCATAATTTCCTTTTTTATCGGCAAGTGAGCTACCAGCTAGAGAAGAGGATGCAACACCTTCATGTGTCATGGAGATTTCAATAGCTCCATTTGGTTTGAAATTTGGCACTTCGATAATGACTTCGCCTGTTTTGCCGTTATTCGAACGAATATCTACATTTAATTCCATACGAACTGCTTTAGGGAAGGAATCCGCAGAAACTTCAATTGTATCCATCATTTCTTGTACAACATAGACTACCTGAACTTCTTTGCCAGCTAATGCAGGAACCGTAATCTCTTTACCAGTAGCCGTATATTGTGCGAATGTACCATTTAGCTGCTCTACATGCACCTTTCCAATAGGTGTTTCAGCTAATGTACCTTTACCATTTGCATCAAGTAAAATAATTTCATCTGTATAATATTCCGCTAGCTGATGATTGATTTCTGCACCGTTTTGTAAGGCAATATAGGCAGTATCAAAAGCTGCATCCTCAATAGAGAATGTTAATTCCTTTTGATAATTCAGCTCATATACCTTTTTAGAGCCTTTACCAGCATAAATAGCTTGTGTTTGAATAGCCTGTGTCATAGATGAGTTAAGCAACGTTTTCCCATTTAAAATTAATTCATCTGTTAAGCGATCAAATAAACGAACATTTGCGACTGAAGTTAAAAATTGATTTTGTTGTGACATAAAAATTACCATCCTTTTTAATTGTTATTTTTTATTTGAACTAGGCTCAAGTCCTAGTTTTTTCATTTGTTGATCAAATGCTGATTTTGTGATAATGACATCCTCATTTTTCTTTGGTTCTTCAATATGACCTAGCCAATGAGGAAGGTCTTGGTCATTTTTAAATTCGATCATTCCAGAGTAGCGAGCATGAAGAATGGCATTGCTACTTACCATATAGTCCATACGGAGGAGCCCTTTATGGAATTGATATAAAGTTAACTGCTCAATTTCATGATAGGGTAGGCCCGATTTACAATGATAGGCGATGATTTGCTGCTCTAAATC
Source organism: Lysinibacillus sp. FSL H8-0500 (assembly GCF_038051955.1). NCBI lineage: Bacteria > Bacillati > Bacillota > Bacilli > Caryophanales > Bacillaceae > Lysinibacillus > Lysinibacillus sp. FSL H8-0500. The sequence goes on from NZ_CP150292.1 coordinate 1,648,728, forward strand.
AGCCTGCTTTGTTTTTCTTTTAGCCATAAAGGCACGTGCTTCCTGAATAGCCTTTTTTGTGTCAGGATCAATAAATTCATCATCTAAATCAATAAGATTTTGTTCACTAATAATGGTTTTGATAGTATCAAAATCGCGCTCATGTAATGTGATACCATTCACAATTACAAAAGCCATACCCTTTTCATTGATTGAAATTTGTATATCCTCGGTTTTAAACACTAAACGATATAATGCTAGTAATTTCTCTAGCACTCGATGCTCATCATTACTTTGAGACACAGTCAGTAAAAAAAGGAGATACGACATTCGAATAATCTCTGGCTGTTGAAAATCATTCTTTGGTAAAAGCAAGCATTGCACGGCATCATAAAATTCATCAGTATCCTTCATTTTGACAGGATAAATATTTAACCCTTTATAGAGAAAGGGTTTTCCAAAAGCCTTGTTAGTAGTGTACTTCATAATCGATAACCTGTAGGCAGCTGACCTGAGGACATGCTATAAATCCAGCGATAGCCTATAAAATCTTGAGGGACATTGGGAATAGGCAGTCCACTATGGAATCTTAAATCTCCAAATTCTTCAATACTCTCTTGAAATAATAGTTCATTTAATATTTCACCAAGCCAATCGAGACGAAAATCAATAGGAGTAATAGACACAGGGGTATAAATATCAAAAATATAGTGTTGTGTACTTGAATAAGGGTTATCCGTATATTGATTTTGGCTTTTTACATAATTTTTTTGAGGCATACGAGGACCTGTATATAAGCAGATTCTACAATGTGTTTCAGGTGCTAAATCATTTGTTTTATCACCAATAACGATTAATTTGCTAAGTATATGATCTTTCTCAGGCAATTGAGAGACATCCATTTTTAATGGGTCCAGTGGATCATCTGATGGATCCATTGGTATGTAGTAGAGCAACCGAAGCAGTTTTTCATTATTTACCAATGTGTGATAAAATTCAGTTAGGTTTTTTACAATTTTCATTCTCCTTTATCCTCCTAAAGAAGAGTGTAATGTTGAAGGTGTCTTAATAAAAGATCATAATTTTACATTAATTCATACATACAATGGTCATCACCCTCTTTCATTTCATAGAGATAATCATGCTGGGTTTACGAGTTTGCCTAAAATATCTTTTATTAAAATGAAACCTTCATGATAGGTCTGTGAAAAGTGTACAGACCTATTAGAATACCTCATTTATTAGTATGTGTTTTAAATTAATTCACTTATTAAATGGAATCCTCATCTATATCTTCAATCCCAAAGGCCAAAGCTTCAAAATAGGAAGTATTGGAAAATGTATTATGTCTGCTGGAGCCTTTTTGAATTTCTTTTTGCTTATAGTGGGAGAGTACATAATTATCTTGTAATCGATGTTGTGAGCGCTGGTTTTTCAGTAATTTTGTTAATGTTCTACGTCTTTTATGACGTTTCTTGGCTTCCTTAATATAGTGTAAATTTTCTTCCTCTAATAAAAGTTCTTCTCTTGTGAAATAGCCTTTTGTTATGTAGTAGCCAAGCATATCTAATAAAATAATCGTCTTGTAAGTTTGAGAGGTTGCTGTTAAATACATTTCTAAAGAGATTTCCTCTCCTCTAAAAGTGATTTTTTCATTTTCTAAAATTGATTGTATGTATTGAACTCTCTCCGCTATAGGAAGCTCTATATTTAATTCGATGATCGTGTGAGGTAATTGTAATTTCATATGTACGCTCCTTCTACTTATTAGGGTGGCTAGTGTAGCTATAAATCCAATTTTTCTGCCCAAACGAATGTTCTATTTATTTTTACATTTTTTGCATTGTGAATGAAACAAATCTTTACTACTATTATTGACACTAAAAAATTCATCTGTAGCTGGCAAAATATCATGGCATTTACTGCATCGTTTTGTTTTTAGCTGTAGTTTTTGAATATAGGTAACTTTTCTCCATTGGCGATCATTCTCTTGTTTGATTTTTTGACAAATTGTATTAAATCTACTTCCTACAGTTTTAACGGGTATCCCTAATAGTTTGCCAATCGTATAATAAGAATAGTCTCTCGCAATATATGAGAGTAATGTAGTTTGTTCTTTATTTAAAGATTTTTCAATTAATTTATCTAAATCAGCAAATAAAGCAATGACATCTGTATTCATTTTTAAAGAATTGGTCGCGCAAACACCCTGATTGAAGTTTGTATCATCAACGGACCCTCTAAATGTTAATAATTCTTTAATAACAGCTGTATCGGATAATACTAATTGGTTATACTTTGTATCTTTACTTGTTTGAAAAGCCATCATCTGTTCATCTCCTTTAAACCTTCCATATTTATGCTTTTGTTTATTATAATCCTATTAGTAAATAAATCAATCAAAATTTTGAATTAATTTATCTATTGGTTTAAAAAACACAGATATTTTTAAGTTAATTAATTTAAAATTTATTACTTTTTAAAATAGTATATGTTACTATTAAATTGATTAACTTTAAAAAGGTAAAATAAGGGAGTGATGAAAATTGAAGGTCGGCAAAACGAGAGAATTATTAATAAAGGAGATTCAAAAAAAAATTCCTTTATTAGTGCAACATGATTCAATTTTAGAAGAAGTTTCTATGCAGCTTCATCAACATCATATGAGCATAGGTCATATTCTTGCATTAATAAATGATAAAAACAATTTAAATGAGGCGAATTTACAGGAGCTATTATTGCTTGGAGAACAGCTTCATTTAAAATTTGCTGATAGTGAAGCGGATTGGTTAGCAGAATGGCTTAATCCGTCAGAGGTGAAAGAATTAAGAATGTACATAAAAGAGTCGCCCTATGAGGAAACGATCACATTACCCTATACATTTGAGAATGTTCTGCAAGTAGGACGCAATGAGTATGTTGCAGTCATTCCTAATTCAATGATTGGTAAGCTTTGGATGAGCGGAATTACTATGTATAACCCAAATATTCAGCGTCAAGCAAAAAAGAAAAAGGTGAAAAATGGAATTATAGAGGTGATGAATCTGAATCCTAAATCTTTGCAAGCTATTGAAAAGCAAGCCTTGGAGGGGGATTTAATAACCTCTACATTACGCTATAATGCCAAAGTAGGCTCTGGAGCGGATGGGATTGAACTTGATTATAATGAAAGAGAGCAAACACTTACATTATTAACAGGTACTTTAGTGGATATTTTGGATGGTGCCCATCGTACATTCTCTCTCTACAATGCCTATATGAAAAAGGTAGACTTGGCAGGAAGTATGATTGTTATTTTTTCCAATATGACAGAGGCTCAGTGTAAACGAGTGCAGGTAGATATGGCAAAGGCTAATCCCATTCCAAAGCCAAGACTACAGGAGCTGGCAAAAAATAAATTATCGGATGAGGTTGTGATTGAATTAAAGGCTGAAGGGGAATTAAAAGAAAAAATTACATCCAATTCCACTATTAAATATTCGTATGGGGAGGTCATTACCTTTTCGGAATTATCGAATGCTATCGATAACAGCTTTCATTTAGAAAACCGTCTAGCAGTAATAAAGGTAGCGAAAGTGATCAATGATTATATGATGTATGTATTTGCCTATTATAAGCCGAATTTATTTGATAAACATTCATTAATGTTTAAAAGCCGGATGTTTATTGGCCATATAGAATTAGCTGCTCGTATGTTTGAGCATCATATTCCATTTGAAAACGTCCATAAATATTTAGATAAAATTGACTTTGCTATTGATAATCCTTTATGGGAGGAAGTTGGAATTCTTAAATATGGTAGTATTAGTGCACGTAACAGAGCAAAAATTCAACAGGTGTTTCAACAACTAATTTAAGAATGAGGTGTAAAAGATGCTGAAAGAAAATGTTTTAAATAAGGATATTAAGGAATGGTATCTCAAATCATTAGATGTCCAGGAAAATAGCTTGACCACTTATTTATCATTATTGAATAAAGCAGCATTATTAGAAAATCAAAAAAATAAAGATATCTTTGATATGAATAAGGTAGAATTGGAAGAATTATTTTATAGTTTTAAGTCCCCAAGCCCACAGTCTATTAGCGCCTCTATTGGTTTTATTGCCAGATATATTGATTGGGCCATTATGAACGGTTATACAAATAATCGTTCTCAAAGGCTTCCTAGCGTTATTGATATGGACTATTGCCATCAATTTATTTATAAAGCCTCCATTGTGCGCTATACAAGAGCGCAATTAGTAACATATATGCAGTCGTTTGATGACCAAAGACATGCAGTATTTTTGCTTTGTTTATTTGAGGGCATTAAGGGGGAGGGCTATAGTGAGATTTTAAATTTAAAAATGGAAGATTTGAAACACGAACATGGCGCTTGCTATGCTAGATTGAGAAACGACAAGGGCTATACGAGAACAATTGAAATCTCGGAAGATTTATATTGGAGATTGGAGAGGCTAGATAAGGTATCTTCAACTAGTGGACAAGCCAAGCAGGGACAAAAGTACTTTTCAGATAGTACCTATATATTCAAAAAAGCAAATGCGAAGGGTGAAGATATTCAGCTTAAAGCATCATTTGGAAATAGAGCCCTAAATTTGGCGAAAACTATTTTCGACAATCGTAATTTGATTGCAAGTACCATTCAAGTCTCAGGTATGATGTGGTATATATGGGAACTACTCAAGGATAAAGAAGAAAAATTGCTGAATAAAGAAGTATTAGAGAAAGTTGCTAATAAGTATGATACTGGTTATGTCAACAAGGATAGTAAGTATGTAAGCTATTCTATACTGCAGCATAAGTTAGATTTTGATTTTATACAAGAAAATTATGGTTTCTTTCTTATAGACTTGTAGAACTGGTGAAATACCAGTTTTTTTATTTGCTAAAAAATAAAGAGTTATGTAAGAGAAAAAGCATAGGAGGAGCGCGAAAAGCAGGCTTCTACTAGATTGAGAAATCATAAAAAGCTTAAATCTGTAAATATTCTCTAAAAATGAACTTGAAAAAGAACGTTTGTTCGTGTTAAGATAAAATCAAATATCTTTAATGTGATCTTGTAGGCTAAGGAGGGATTTGCATGAATGACAAAGAAACAACAGCAATACTTGAGCTAGTTATCTATAAAGATAGTGATGTGTCTGAAGCGTTAATGAATAATTTCTATGGCAGCATATCGAATGTCATTTTAAAGGATGAAGGAGGTAATATGCTTGCATGTGAATGTATGGATAGCTCTTTTTCAAGTTTAGTTGTGATGGATAAATGGAATGAGGATGAGGTTGAACTAATAAAAGGGGTAGGTGATACCAAATTTATTTATAAAAAAGCTCAGGACATGGATATCTATTTCGATAGTTTAGTGCAGTTAGATGAGAGTAAAGAGAATATTTATTGTGTGGTGGAATTCCAAAAAATTATTTATTTATATAATGGACTTCAACGAAAATCTATTATCGATACCCGCATTACATGTTTAAAAAGTCTTAAAAATTATTTAATGCTTTACTACCCAAAGCATAAAGTTTTAGAAAGAATGGATGGAGTATAGAATCTTTATAGGTTAATTAATGAAAAAATAAGAGGTATTTGAATGGAGAAGTTTTTAGTGAAGGAATTTGCATCTGCCATAGTTGAACAATCAAAAGGCAGAATAAGCATAATAGATGCTGAAGCATTAGCCATTGTTTACTTGGCAAAGATGAAAAAATTTAATCCAACTCCTTGCCTGAAATGGGCAGCCCAAGAAATCATAGAGAACTAAAAAGACGTATAACTATTTTTAGAAAATGAAAGGGGTGATGAACGATTTATACGAAGCATCCAAACGCTATCTATGAAAAATATGGAGTTAGTGTCCTAAAAGATGATAAAAATAATAAATGGAGGATTAGTACAATTAGAGGATGACTTTATTTATACGAAAAAATTCCATTCAAGGAGGGCTGCACAAAAATATTTAGATAAATTAATTGGAAATATTATAAGTATAAATAATTAAAATTCATTGAAGGGAATGAGTGAAATGAACATTCTAAAAGATGAACATATCTATCATTTAAAAATTGATAGTCGCGCTATGGCACTCGCTTATAAAGAAATGGGTGAGCTAAATTTACATATTTCTAGGGAAATGGATTATTTAGAATGGGAGGCACATAAAATTTTAGAAAGTTTTTTAGAAAAAATAAAAATACTAGATATTTAATAATTATACATAAAAGAGCTGATATTGGAGTTTTAAGAAATGATGAATTATAAAGGTATTTTAGTTGTATATTTTATGACCCTTTGTTGGTTTATCCTACTAGAACATACTAGATATGATAATCATAGTTTAGATTATCGAGAGGTTTTTCAAAATGCACCCAAGTATAAATATGAAAAAGCTGTAATAGTTATTAATAGTAAAGCGGAGCAGTTAAAAAAAGAAAAATATCTTAAGCAATTAGCATTACAAAAATTACGAGTCGAGCAGGAGCTCCATAAAGAACAGCAGAAACAAATACAACATTCACGTTCAGAGAATAGTCATAATGAGTGGGTAAATTTTCATGCAACCTATTATGGTCATGATTGTAGAGGCTGTAGTGGTATTACTGCTACTGGCATAAATGTTCGGAATCGTATTTATTTTAATCATTTAAGAATTGTAGCAGTCGATCCAACCATTATTCCATTAGGGACCATTGTTGAAATTCAAACTCCCTATGAACGGTTTAAGGCAATTGCTGCGGATAAAGGTGGTGCGATTAAAGGACATAGATTAGATATACTGGTGGAATCTGAACGGATTGCTGCTCAATATGGCAGACATGATGTGCAATTATTAATCATAAAATAAGGAAGAATTTTATACATATTAGTTAGGAGCATTCTTGAGATGCTCCTCTTTTTTTGAAAATTTTTGAAACTTTTTATAGGAGACATCCGTATAGTAGGTAACAAGATGAAAAGGGGTGAGCAACTTGACGCTATTTGGCTATTCACTCGAGCAGATCTTTTTGGTAGTTTTAATTTTCGCTGGTCTTGCTACAATATTGCTAATGTTTTTTGGCGATGCTGTCGAAGGTATTGGGGAAGGACTGCCTATTTTTAATCCGAGTGTGATTCTATCATTTCTAACGTTGATGTCAGCAGCAGGATTTATTTTGGAGAAACTAGCCTTGTTTTCTAGCGTTTGGAACATTATTGCTGCATGTATCATCGGAGCTATTCTAAGTGCCATCTTTTATTTATTTGTACTTGTGCCGCTTCGATCAGCCGATGTTTCTCTCGCCTATACAGAGGAATCGTTAGGTGGTCAATTAGGAAGGGTCATCGTGCCAATTCCAGTAGATGGCTTTGGAGAGGTTGTGATTGAAACGGCAAGCGGTATGATTTCGAAAAGGGCAACAGGCTATGATAATGAAGCCATTGACTACGATGTTACGGTACTTGTTGTCGATGTAAAGGATGGCACACTTCTTGTAAAATCCTATGAGAAAAAATTTATATAAAGGAGAGATTGATTTATGTCGATAGAGATTTTAATTGCAATCGGTATTGTCGTATTTATCTTAATCGCACTTATTGGCTTGTATGTCACAAAATATCGTACTGCGGGTCCCGATGAGGCACTGATTGTTACAGGTAGCTATCTTGGCTCCAAAAATGTACATAAGGATGAGTCAGGAAATCGTATAAAAATTATTCGCGGTGGCGGTACATTTGTATTCCCGATTTTCCAGCAAGCACAACCATTAAGCCTATTATCCAGTAAGCTGGATGTAACAACACCTGAGGTTTATACAGAGCAGGGTGTACCGGTAATGGCTGATGGAACAGCCATTATTAAAATTGGTGGCTCTATTTCTGAAATTGCTACAGCGGCAGAGCAATTTTTAGGCAAGCAGAAGGATGAGCGTGAAAATGAGGCACGTGAAGTATTAGAAGGTCATTTACGTTCCATTTTAGGTTCAATGACAGTAGAGGAAATTTATAAAAACCGTGATAAGTTCTCTCAGGAAGTACAGCGAGTGGCTTCTCAAGACTTAGCTAAAATGGGTTTAACGATTGTGTCCTTTACGATTAAGGATGTACGTGATAAAAATGGTTACTTAGAGTCACTTGGTAAGCCTCGTATTGCGCAAGTGAAACGTGATGCTGATATTGCAACGGCTGATGCGGAAAAAGAAACACGTATTAAGCGTGCAGAAGCCTCTAAGGAAGCGCAAAAAGCTGAGCTTGAGCGTGCAACAGAGATTGCTGAAGCGGAAAAAGAAAACCAATTAAAGGTGGCTGAATTCCGCCGTGAGCAAGATATTGCTAAAGCTCGTGCTGACCAAGCCTATGAACTTGAAACAGCCCGTGCCAAGCAGGAAGTAACAGAACAAGAAATGCAAATTCGTATTATTGAGCGTCAAAAGCAAATTGAATTAGAGGAAAAAGAGATTTTACGTCGTGAGAAGCAATATGATTCCGAGGTGAAAAAGAAAGCAGATGCTGACCGTTATGCCATTGAGCAAAATGCTTCAGCCGAAAAAATGCGTGAGCTTGCACAGGCAGATGCTGAAAAATATCGTATCGAGTCCTTGGCAAAGGCAGAAGCGGAGAAAATTCGCTTAGATGGTCTGGCTAAAGCAGATGCTGAGCGTGCAAAAGGGGAAACAGAGGCAGAAATTATTCGCTTGCGTGGTCTTGCTGAAGCCGAGGCGAAACGTAAAATTGCCGAAGCCTTTGAGCATTATGGTCAAGCGGCTGTGCTTGATATGATTGTTCGCATGATGCCAGAATATGCGAAAGAGCTAGCGAGTCCACTTGGCAATATTGATAAGATTACAGTAGTGGACACTGGTGGTGGTGAAGGCGGCGGTGGCGCTAATAAGGTGACAGCCTATGCAACGAATCTAATGTCTACCTTACAGGAGTCATTGAAGGAAACCTCTGGTATTGATGTCAAGGAATTAATTGAAAGCTATGCTGGTAAACATACACTACGTCCTGAGCTTGAGCAAATTGCAGCAAGTCTTGAGAAAGATATTGATAATGCGAAATCGCTCAATCCACAGGAGAATGCGCTCAATAATGACGTGAAACCGCTCAATTCGTAGGAGAGTGTGCTCAATAATAGTGCGAAACCGCTCAATCCATAAGAGAATGCGCTCAATAATAGTGCGAAATCGCTCAATTCATAGGAGAGTATGCTCAATAATAAGCAAGCGACCTGACAATTTATAGTTGTCAGGTCGCTCTTTTTAGTTATTATTTTCGCTGCTGCCATTCGCTCACAAGTAGGCCATATACAACATGATCCACATAATGATCATAGAGCCATTCTGCTGCGCGAATCGTTCCCTCTTTTACAAAGCCAAGACGTTCAGGAATGGCACGACTTTTCTGATTGCCTTCTGCTACACGGATTTCAACTTTGTGAAGCTGTAATACTTCAAAGGCATATTGTAATAAGGCTTTTACCGTATCGGTCATAATGCCATGACCTTGTGCACCTTCACTAAGCCAATAGCCAATTGTGCCAGTTTTATTGTTAGGATTAATGCTGTTAAAGCCAGCGATGCCAACAATATCTCCTTTAAAAAGAATAACAAAGGAAAGGCTACTATTAGTTTCATGTCCTTTGATACAGCCCTCAATATAGGCTGTTGTATCTGCTATATTCCTTGTATAATCCAGCCAAGGTAGCCATTCTTTCAGATAATCTCTGGAAGCATCGGTTAAGGCAAAAACGGCTGCTGCGTCTTCTAAAGTAATTGTACGTAAAGTTAAGTCATTATCAGTAGTGATTATCATGGATTTCCCCTCATTATTTTAAGGCGTTGTGCATAAAGCCCTTCATTTCTCGACTAAGTACAGTCAATTCTTCAATAATTTCACTAAAATCTTGAACGAGTTGAGCCTGTTCATTTGTCGCATCATTGATTTGTCCCATATTTTGCTTCAGATTGTCAAGATTTCTATTAATATTGCGTAAGGATGATTCGATATTTTCAGTAGCGCTTGAAGTCTCAAAAGATAATTTTCGTACTTCCTGTGCTACGATATTAAAACCAGCACCATGCTGTCCAGCACGAGCAGCCTCAATAGATGCATTTAAGCCTAGTAAATTGGTTTGACGAGAAATACTTTTGATTAAATCTGTCACTTCATTTGTTTTTTCAGAATCCTCTAAAGCGTGCTGTGCCTGCTTATTAATTTCCTCACTTGTAGCGGCTAATTCCTCTGAATGGGAAGCGATGGTATGTACTTTATCTTGGAGGTTATTGACGATTTTATCCATTGTACCCATATAATCCTCAAGTTTTAGCTCATTATCAATCGGCAAACCAAAAGCTAACGCACCGACGACTTTGCCATTTTCGCGAATTGGGAATGAAAAAGCATTGATGGCTACACCATATACATCCTTTGGAATAACGACATCTGCATTTTTGCCACTAAAGGCAATAAAAACATTTTGATCATTGGGATTAACCTTTTGTCCATCTCGATAACCTGAATCTACTCGTTTACCTGCTAAATATTTAACAACGATTTCACTTTCCTTGTCAACGACACCTACAATGGCTTCTTCTTTTAAGGCAAGGTGGATGTAAGGTGCTGCAAGAGTCAATGCTTCAATAATTTTCATAATAATTCCCCCAAATTTAGTTCATAAATAAAAATAACTGGATGATAACAATGGTGCTAGATGGTTACTTTTACTGTAGCATACTATTTGATAACTCAAAATACTAAATTACTAAAAGTTGGGTACAATTTGCTGTGATATTTAGCGAAGATACAGGTAAATCAATAATAATCGTCTAGTGCTGCTACCTAAACATTGAAGCAAATTTGTCTATTTGTTGACAAAGTGTGCGTGTGTTTTCACAAATAGTGTACTAGAATAATAGTTACACGGTGAAAAAATGAAGGAGAGAGTGCTATGGCATATATAAAAAAAGGGACAAGCGCATTTCATAAAGCAAATTGGGCCTTATTTTTAGCAGGCTTTATTACGTTTGCTAATTTATATAATACCCAGCCACTGCTCCCTACATTTGCAGAAGAATTTCAAGTAACACCTGCTATGGCTAGTTTATCTCTTTCAGTGACGACCTTTGCTTTAGCAGTAAGCTTAATTATTGTTAGCTCGTTGTCAGAGGCATGGGGACGAAAATCATTGATGACCATATCCATTTTTGCCGCTTCTATCCTTACACTTGCACTTGCATTTGCCTCTAATTTTGAAATGATTTTACTATTGCGTGTAGTGCAAGGTGCTGTTTTTGCAGGTTTACCTGCGATTGCGATGGCCTATTTAGGAGAGGAAATAGAGCCAGCGAGCTTAGGTATAGCCATGGGCTTATATATCAGTGGGAATTCTGTTGGTGGGCTTAGTGGACGCGTAATTATTGGTACATTAACCGATTTTTATAATTGGCATATAGGTATGTTAATGCTAGGAGGCATTAGTCTTGTTATTAGTGTATTGTTTGTCTGGATGCTACCTAATTCTAAGCATTTCAACGCTCGCCCATTGCAAATAAAAGCATTGACGAGAACGCTTCGGCAACATATGAAAGACCCCTCCATGTTATGTCTTTATGGTATCAGCTTTGTGTTAATGGGGAGCTTTGTTACACTGTATAACTATATTGGCTTTAAATTAATGGCGTCTCCTTATTATTTGAGTGCCACGATTGTAGGTTGGATATTTGTAATTTACTTAGTGGGGACATTTAGCTCCGCTTGGTTTGGCAGCTTAGCTGATCGTTATGGTCGCCAGCCTATGCTATTATTGGCCATAGCCATTATGTTTATAGGCGCGATTGTGACGTTAAATGGGCTGCTTAGTTTAAAAATTATTGGTATTACAATTTTTACCTTTGGCTTTTTTGCAGCACATTCCATCGCAAGCGGCTGGGTGAGTAGGCGAGCGTCCCATGATAAAGCCCAAGCCTCCTCCCTCTATTTATTTTTCTATTATGCTGGTTCTAGTGTTGGTGGAACAGTGGGGGGCGTATTTTGGATGAAGTACGGCTGGATGGGTGTTATAGCCATGATTACTGTATTTTTACTAGTTGCTTGTGTACTATCGTTCTTATTAAAGGGGATCATTGCTAGACAACGTATCGCAGCAACGACTCGATAGCTTTTGATGTGAGGTGACGTTTTGCAGGAATTACTTTTATATTTTTTCATTATCTTAGCAGCTTCTATTTTGCAAACAAGTACAGGATTTGGTTTTTCTATTATGGCCACGCCTTTTCTACTGTTGCTTTTTTTACCACAGGAGGCAATGCAAATTAATATCCTACTATCCCTTGTTATTTCATTTTCTCTGATATGGAAGGTAAGACAGGATATTGATATAGCTTTGCTTAAGAAGGTGATGATCGGCAGTGTTGTAGGCGCCCCGTTTGGTAGCCTACTCTTTGCCTTAGTCGATGTGACGACATTCAAGCTACTTATCGCTATCCTCTTAGTAGGGCTTACGATTCTCTTAATGAAAAATTTCTCTATTCACCAAACAGGCAGTAGAGATTATGGTGTTGGCTTCATTTCAGGCATGTTGACAACAAGTATTGGAATGGCAGGACCGCCATTGTTACTGTATTTTGCGAGCACACATAGAAATAAAGAAACAATTAGAGCTGTTTCGATAGCCTACTATATTTTTATCTATCTTATTAGTTTACTATCTCAAATCATAATTGAAGGCACAAGTAAAATGGTTTGGATGTATAGTATATATGCCTTGCCAATTGTTTTCATTGGTCTAATCTTGGGACAAATACTATTTAATAGATTAAATCAAAGGCTGTTTAGATCATTAATTTATCTTCTGTTAATAGCAGCAGGCCTAATTTTATTGATACAAAGTATATGGACAATGCTATAAATAACAAAAAGAAGTATGGAAAAGATGACGCATCTTCCATACTTCTTTGTTGTTAACCCATAATATTGTAGCCGGCATCAATATAGATTGTTTCACCTGTGACACCACGTGATAGGTGAGAGAGCATCACAAGCGTCATATCTGCTACTTCATCTTGTTGAACATTACGTTTTAAAGGAGCTGTTTCCTCAATTTTGTGTAAAATCGTATTAAAGGATGGAACGCCTTTTGCCGCAAGTGTGCGAATTGCTCCTGCTGAAATCGCATTAACACGAATATTATCCTGTCCAATATCAGCAGCAAGATAACGCATAGAAGCCTCTAATGCAGCTTTTGCTACGCCCATTACATTGTAGCCATCAAGCACGCGCTCTGCACCTAAATAACTCATTGTCACAATAGAGCCACCCTCTGTCATATAAGGGTGTGCCGCTTTTGCTGTTGAAATTAATGAATAAGCACTTGTGTCTTGTGCGAATGCATAGCCCTCACGTGTTGTTTCGAGGAAGCGATTGTGTAAATCTTCCGCATGTGCAAAAGCTACGGAGTGAACAATACCATGAATAACCCCAACCTTTGCCCCTATTTCGTCAAAAGCCGCCTTTGTACTGTCATCACTATTTACATCACATTGGACAATAAACGATTCGGCTTGCCCGATTGCATCTAATTGCTTGTGTAATTTTTTTAGTGAACGTTCCTGACGGTAGGTGAAAATCACATTTGCCCCAACATCAAATAGGCGTTTTGCGATGCCCCAAGCAATACTGCGATCATTTGCTACACCCATCACAACAATATTTTTATCTTTTAATTGTAATAAATTATCCATCATTAGAAAGAACTCTCCTTTATGAGATGATAGCTGTTATTAGTACCAACTACTAAAATAGTATCATACCTAAAATAGTGTTGCAATCATAACATGAAAAGTGTAGCGACTAAACTTGTAAAAAGTTAAATAGTGTTCATATTCATCCATTGCTTGATGTACTGCACTATGCACAGTAATTTTAAAACAATTTTGTGTGCGAATTGTTTGCGCAAGTATTTTCATGGCTCTTGTTTGGCTTTTGTGAAAGAAAGCATTTTGTATTTGAACACCATCATTGAGATAAGCAAGAAAATAAGGTTTCTGAGCTTGTGCTGCTAATACATCAGCCTCAGTGCTTTTTTCGACAGTATTATAACACCCGGGGTACCCAAGTGGAAGGCGATCAAGTAATGTAAATCGTCATTATAGTTCTTTATTTTTGGAATTATTCAAATTCTTTGGAGCTCATCAATTAAAAATGTATTAATGGAATAATCAAAGGCTTTTATAGAGTTCAACACGATACTTGGATTTTAAGAAAAACCAGTTATTTAAAACAGCAGCACATGAATCTAGCTCATTTAGGCATTTTGCATGAACATTGGGGAGAAACGTTTGCCATTTTGCAGTAAGCTGGTTAAGTTGATTCATATGGTTTTTGGTGATATGAAGTAAACTATGTTCTAGTTATAACCGCTCAAACATGAGCACTCCTCGAAGGATTGGTGTGTCTAGCGGTGAACTATAGGATTTTTTTGATAAAAAAGGCACCCATTTAAGGATGCCTTTAAAAGGATCAATACAATTATTCGTATTTTAGTGCATCTCCATCAAAAGATTCATCTGCTACTTTGATAGAGTCAGTTGGACAGCCTTCAAAAGCATCTTGCATATCTTCTAATAGATCTTCTGGAACTTCAGTAGTTCCCATGTTATCATCTAAAATAACGAAGGCAATACCTTCATCATCATAATCATAAATATCTGGTGCTGCGGCTCCACATGCGCCACAAGCGATGCATGTATCTTTATCAACTATTGTGTATTTAGCCATTTTTTTCTCTCCTTTTATGTTCCTACAAAGCTTCATACTCATTTTAAAGATGTTTATCTTACATTTCAACTTAAATACTATTAAATTGGAGGAATTTGCGTCAATGTTTCATCAAATTCTCTTGCAAATCTTTCAAAAACTCAATAAGGAACGAACCATTTCAGCTGCTTATCATATCTTAAAAGGGAAGCGCTCAGGCCAGACCGTTCAAGATATTGGCCTGTTTCAATTGCATCAATATTTTGGCTTATTGCCAAAACTATCTCGTGCAACATTTGATGAGGCAGTTACGTTATTTATGCAATATAGTTGGTTAAAAGTGCAGGAATCTGGTCATTTTTACATGGAAAAGCTAGGTTTACAACGTGCTGCACAAACACCGACCTTTTTCTTTGATGGCTGGCACTATCGAGGAAACGAGCATATATTTTTTGCACGACTCTCTTTAATTGTGCAAAGTTTGTCACATCACACTGCGGCGGTTCATTCTTTTGCACCGATTAGTCGAGACCCGTCCATTCAAGCGTGGGTACGGTCATTTTTGCAGGATCAGCATTACCAAGAAGGACATTTACAGCAATTGTTATTAGCAGAATGCACACAGGCATTAAGAAGCCTTCCAGTGGCAGAAGCAAATAAGCAGTTAGTGCTTTACCGATTAAGTGGCTATCGTTTACCAGGTTGGACATGGCAGCAGCTTGCAAGTGAACGGAAGGAATCTGTTTTAGATAGTCAACTAGCCTTTATTGAGTTGCTGCATATACTATTAAATGAAGTCCTTCAGCACAATAATTATCCATTGCTTAGGCAAGTAGGAGTAGGACTAAAAGTTAAAATATTATTAACGGATTCAGCACAGCACACGGCACAATTATATGAGCAGGGCTATTCCATTGAACAGATTGCGCAAATTCGTCAGCTCAAACGTAGCACAATAGAGGATCATTTTGTCGAAATAGCGATGTATGAGCCGAACTTTTCTATCGGACCATTCGTCTCATTTGAGGAAGCCGAAAAAATTTGGCAGGCATCCAAGCGCTACCAAACAAAAAAATTAAAAATATTACATGAAGCATTGGAGGATATAAGCTACTTTCAATTAAAGCTTGTCCTTGCGAAAGGAGAAGTGTAAATGGAACTTGAACAACTATTACACAAGCATTTTGGCTATACAACATTTCGTCCAGGGCAAAAAGAAGTTGTGGAAGCGATCTTACAAGGACATGACGTAATTGCTTTATTGCCAACAGGTATGGGTAAGTCATTGTGTTATCAGCTCCCAGCATATGCGTTGCAGAAAACGGTATTAATCGTATCGCCATTATTGGCATTGATGCAGGATCAGGTAGAGGAGCTAAAGCGTTTTGGGGAAAAGAGAGTGGTCGCTTTAAATTCATTTTTAGCACCGACAGAAAAGCGTTATGTCCTTCATTTCTTAGACCAGTACCGTTTTATTTTTACATCGCCCGAGATGTTGTTACAACAGCAGGTACAAGAAAGGCTAACACAGATGGAGCTAGGTTTAATCGTCGTAGATGAGGCACATTGTATCTCGCAATGGGGCTTTGATTTTCGTCCTGATTATTTGCGGATTGGCGAATGGTTTGCAAAGGACAATCGTCCACCAATTTTAGCCTTATCGGCAACTGCTACGAGTAAGGTTGTGCAAGATATTCGTGAAACATTATCATTACAGACACCGTTTGAATTTATGTATAATGTAGACCGCCCAAATATTCATTTAGGCCGAGTGCTGCTAGAGGATATGGCTGAGAAAGCAAACTGGCTTATGCAGCATATAAAAGCAACAGCAGGACCAGGTATTTTATATGTATCTTCTCGTAAGCGTGCACAGCAGTATTGTGATGCCTTTTTACAGATGGGTATTCGTACTGCAGCATACCATGCAGGTTATGGAGCGGAGGATCGTCAGTTTATTCAGCAGCAATTTATAGATGATGAGCTAGATTGGATTGTGGCAACGAATGCCTTTGGAATGGGGATTAATAAACCTAATATACGTCAGGTCATTCATGAATCAATGCCAGCTAATGTTGCAAATTATATGCAGGAGATTGGTCGTGCTGGACGTGATGGTCAGTCTGCGCTTGCCATTTTATTGTACTGTGAGGGTGATGAGGAGCTAGCAAAATTTGTAGTAACAGGTGATTTACCAACAGCTAGTCATGTCGATCGCTATCAGGAGCTGCTAGCCCAGCAAATACAGCCAGTTTCTATGTTAAAAAACGGTGAGTTAAGTGAGACAGCTTTTCGTGTATTGGACTATTGGGTTCAACGGGAGTCTATAGAGCAGGTAAAGGCTCGATTCAATCATTTAGCCCTAGAAAAATACCGTGCAGTAGATGATATGCAAAAGCTTATTCAGACAAAAGACTGTATTCGTGAACAACTTATCGAGTATTTTGGGCAAAAATTGCAGAAAAGACCAGAAAACTGTTGCGAAAATTGTGGCATCCATTATGATAAAATCAAGAAAGTGCGATTACAGGAAGAGAAAAAAAGTGAAATGGTTTCTTGGGAAAGTCGACTGCAGCTGCTTTTAATAGGTATGTAGTTGTGAATAGAGGATCATTTACTTTTTTCGTAAAATTCGTCATAATAGAATCATAGAAAGCGTAGTAAGGTTGGGGGAAGGGCGAATGAGTAAAGAAGATTATCGTGATAAAATAGAAGAACATCGTCAATCATTTGAAGATGAGCAAAAGGAACAACAAGCATTATCGAGAGTTTCCAGAATGAATAAAAATGGGAATAAAAACAAAAAACCTAAAAATTCAAAACGTAAAACACCGTTAATGACCATTTTGTTTGTGATTTTTATTTTAATTCCATTAACAATATTAATCTATTTTTGGAAGTTTTATGAGCCGGGAAAAACGATTGAGCAGGCTGAAAAGGATTCAGCTGAACAGCTTGTGGAATTAGATCCTTCAGAAGCGTCATCATCTGATAAGGATAAAGAGAAGGATAAGGATGATCAAAAAGCACAGGAGCAGTCTCAAAAAGATGCTGAAAAATTAGCGGCTGAACAAAAGGCTGCTGAGGCAGCAAAACAAGCAGAAGCAGCGAAAAAGGCAGAGGAAGCCAGGAAGGCTGAAGAGGCACGAAAATCCGAGGAAGCTAGAAAGGCCGAGGAGGCACGAAAATCCGAGGAAGCTAGAAAGGCCGAGGAGGCACGAAAAGCTGAAGAAGCGAGAATTGCTCAGCAACAAGCAGAGGCTGCAAGAAAAGCAGAAGAGGCTAGAAAGGCTGAAGAAGCAGCAAGGCAAGCCGCTCAAGCAAGTACACATACTGTAAAGCCGAATGAAAATTTATACCGCATTGCCTTGAATCATTATGGTGATGGCAGTGAAGCGACATTAGCAAAAATCCGTGCAGCTAACGGTATGTCTTCTAATACTGTCATAGTGGGGCAAGTCATTAAGCTACCTTAATCAGCTAGTACTGTATAGTGAGTAAGTATAAAATAACTGACAAACGTTCATACCAAAATGTATGTCTGATTGAGCAAAAGGCGATTCTTTTTCAGAAACGAATCGTCTTTTTGCTGTCGTAAGGAGACGTGAGGGAATGTTATATGTAGGGCTATTGGCTTTAGTAGTCATTGGCTTTCTGCTTTATATGTGGAAGGTAGCACATGAAAACAATGTTTTATATCACCAGCTCGCATTGCAGGGTGAGCAGGAAAAGGTGCGATTATTTTTTATTTCTGATACACATTTACGGAAAATTAATAAAAAAATGATTACGCAATTGGAAGGACATTTTGATGCTGTTATTATTGGTGGTGATTTTGCGGATCGTCGTACCCCTATCTCACGTATCCATGAAAATCTAAAGCTTTTAACATCAATAGGACCAACCTATTTCGTTTGGGGGAACAATGATCGAGAAGTGGGAGAAGAGCGGTTAAAGGATATTTTCCAAGCATATCATGTTCAAATCATTGTCAATGATGCTGTGCAACTACCAACAAAAAACCGTTTCTGGCTCAGTGCTATTGAAGATACCACAATCAAGGAACATAGTTTTGACAAAGCTTTTGCCAAGGTAAGAGAGCAGGATTTAGTCGTTTTTATTGCTCATAATCCAGGTGTTTTTGCTAAAGTTCGAGCAAAGTTTCGCGCTGATTTAATGATGGGTGGCCATTTACATGGTGGCCAGATTCGATTTGGTCCATATGGTGTGCATCCAAATGGTTCGTATCGAGAGCGTGATGGTGTGATGACCTTGGTAAGTAATGGCTATGGTACAACATTATTGCCTTTACGCCTTGGAGCAAAACCACAATGTCATGTGATTGATATTGATATTTTGAGTAAATAAACAGGCAGAATGTGCTAAAAGGCGTATAATAAAGAAGTATTTGATTATTAGATGAAAGCAAGGATTGGCAACTGTTGCTAATCTAAAGTTGATTGGAGTGTCAGGAAATGCAGCAAGCAGATGCAATTATTGTTGGAGGAGGCCCATGTGGCTTAGCAGCAGCAATAGCTTTGCAAAATATTGGATTACAACCGATTGTGATTGAAAAGGGAAATATTGTGAATGCTATTTATCATTACCCTACACATCAAACATTTTTTAGTACAAGTGAACGTTTAGCGATTGGTGATGTACCTTTTATTATTGAGGGACGTAAGCCAAAGCGCAATCAAGCACTTGTTTACTATCGTGAGGTTGTGCGTATTAAAAATATTCAGGTTAACCGCTTCGAAAAAGTGCAGAGTGTTGTGAAACAGCAGGATATGTTTACAGTGACAACAGATAAAGACATTTATGAAACGCCATATGTTGTGATTGCAACAGGCTACTATGATCATCCGAACTACTTAAATATTAAAGGTGAACATTTACCAAAAGTTTTCCATTATTTTAAAGAGGGTCATGAATTTTTCGATACAGATGTGCTGGTCATTGGTGGTAAAAATTCAGCGGTGGATGCAGCGTTAGAGTTAAATAAAGCGGGTGCCCGAGTGACTGTTGTCTATCGGGGCAGTGAATATTCGCCAAACATTAAGCCGTGGGTATTACCTGAATTTGAAGGGGTAGTTAAAACAGGCGAAGTTGCTATGCATTTTCAAAGCCATGTAGTAGAAATACGAGAGCATGAGGTTGTTTTAGCAATAGATGGTCAGGAAAAAGTCATTAAAAATGATTTTGTTTTTGCAATGACTGGCTATCATCCAGATCATGCCTTTATCCGAGCAATGGGTGTAACGATTGATGAGGAAACAGGGCGTCCCTATTTTACACCTGAAACGATGGAAACAAATGTGGAAGACTTGTTTATTGCAGGTGTGATTGCAGCAGGAAATAATGCCAATGAAATCTTTATCGAAAATGGACGCTTCCATGGGGAATGTATTGCACAAACGATTGCTCAAAGAAAAAAATAACGGGTGAGGCTGTATAGGCAAAAAGCTTATACAGCTTTTTGTGTAAGGAGGGGCATGGATGATTGGCTTGTACTGGCTATTCAGTTATTTAATAGGAAACTTTATGACGGCATTTTTCGTTGGAAGGATATATGGTGTTAATTTACAAGAAGAGCGCAGTAAAAATTTAGGGGCACGTAATGCAGGAAGCGTTCTAGGGAAGGTAGCCTTTATATGGACATTTTTTGGAGATGCGCTAAAAGGTGTGCTGGTAGTTTACTTAGGGGGTTTTTGGAATTTCGATGAATGGGTAATTATTAGTGGTGCTGCTTTAGTAATTATTGGGCATTTATTTCCGATATGGTTGAAATTTAACGGAGGAAAAGGCATAGCCACTTTTATTGGGGTTGGCCTTGCTTTATCATCGAGTCTTTTTTTATGGATGATTATTGGCACTGTGATTGTACTAGCCTTGACAAGAAGTTTAACGCTGGGGATGGTTGGTGGTTTTATTTTCTATGTAGGAGCTATTATGCAAGCAGGAAAAATAGAACCTTATACATGCTTAATGATTGCTATTGTGTGCATGCTCTTCAAACATAGGCGTAATATAAAGGAATCATGGAAAAGGGGGAATTGAGATGTATTGGTGTAAAATAGCACAAACAACTAGTGAGTTTGAGGCCATTGCACAATTAAATTATGAGACGTTTGTGGAGGAAATTCCGCAGCACATGCCTCATCCATCAAGAAAAAAAGTCGATCGATTCCATGAGGAAAATACATATATCGTGGTGTACAAGGAATTAGAACTAATTGGAATGGTGGCATTTAGAGATCAACGTCCGTTTTCAATTGATGAGAAAATTGGCAAGGTGGAGCAATTTTTACTAAGGGAAAATTGCGCAAAACTTTGTGAAATCCGTTTACTTGCCGTGAAAAGAGGCTATCGAACAGGGCGAGTGTTATTGAAGCTTACACAAGCTTTAAATACATTTGCCTATGAAAAGGGTTATAGTGCTGCTGTAATTTCAGGAACAACGCGTGAAGAGAAGCTTTATAAGCAAATGGGCTTTACCCAATTTGCAGAGGCTGTGGGAGCAGAGGGTGCACAGTTTTTACCAATGGTGCTAACAAGACAAGTATTTGAACAGACATTACAACATAGAGTAGCTACAGAACATTCTACATTTTATCCAGGACCTGTCAAACAACTACAACCTATCAGTTATTCAGATGTATCACACCGTTCATTAAGCTTCCGTGCGCTTTATGAGCGGGTCCAACAAAAGTTACACCATTTTTCGAGTGCCAATCATGTTGGGATCATTGTGGGTACAGGAACATTGGCAAATGAAGTGATGCTTGCGCAATTAAAGGCACAGCAATTAGGGAAGGGACTTATTCTTATCAATGGAGAATTTGGTGAACGCCTGCATAAACAAGCAACCCGTTGGTCCTTATATTTTGATATTGTGGCACAAGAGTGGGGAACAGCCTTTGATCACAAAGAATTGGCACGATTGTTAGAACGGGATTCTTATCAGTGGATGCTGGTGGTGCATGGAGAAACTTCAACAGGAACCTACAATGATTTAGAGAGTCTTGTTAAGTTAGCGCAGCACTACAATATCAAATTATGTGTAGATAGTATTAGTACGTTTGGTGCGATGTCATTCTCTTTAAAGGATTGTTATTTGGCAACTGCTGTGAGTGGAAAAGCCATTGGTGCACTAAGTGGACTAGCTTTTGTCTTTTCACAAGCTCTTGTACAACCAACTCCTACATTACCCGCTTATCTCGATTTAGCCAATTATCAGCAGGGGGCTATTCCATTTACGCTCTCTGCTGTATTACTTAATAATGTGGATGTGTCCTTACAAGCCTATCCCGCACGTTATAAGCAGCTACAGCAACGATTCGAGGCACTACTGCAGCTACCATTTATGCGTTACCAATTACCAACAGCCCACTATCCAATGCTGGTTACAGTTAAATTGCCAAGTACCTTTGCAAACCTACACATTGATCTAGCATTAAATGGGCTATTGGCTCATGGTGACAGCCATTATTTACGACAAAAAGGGTTCCTTCAATTCGCTACTATTCAACCTGATTTTGATGATGCCCTTATCCGCCTGCGTAAAATTTTGCATTACTATGAACAGGTGGTAGGGGCATAATCAAGCATTGTCTATAAACGCCTTAGCTTTATAGGAAAAAGTCTCTTAAATTGAGCGGTGTGCTTGTTGTGTTAAGCCCAATTAGTAGTTTTAAGCGTGCCTTTTGTCCATTAATACCTGTAGCAAAAATTGCGCCTAAATCTTCCAACATTTTACCGCCGCCAACATAGCCATAAACAGCTTCTGCAATCCCATTAAAGCAGCGGGACACAAGTATGACTGGGACATCTCGTTCTAAGAGGCTTTCGATGCCCTTGACAACAGCTGGAGGAACATTCCCTTGTCCAAGCCCTTCAAGGACGACCCCGTCATATTTGCATGCAAGCACAATATCTAGTAAATCTTCTTCCATACCAGCATAAACTTTTAACATGGCAACGCGTTTAGATAAATCATGAACATCTACATATTGTCGACGAATAGGAGCATGATGGAATAAGATACGTGATTTTGTAATCAGTCCAATTGGCCCGTATTGTGGGGATTGGAAGGTATTTACAGAACTTGTGCTTGTTTTTGTTGTATTTACAGCAAGATGTACTTCATCATTCATGACAACGAGTACACCTTTATTACGTGCTTCTTCATCAACTGCTACTCGGACTGCTTCGACTAAATTATAAATGCCATCAGCGCCAAGTTCATTCGATGAGCGCATGGCCCCTGTCAACACAATAGGAATAGCTAACTTCGTTGTCAGCTCTAAGAAATAGGCAGTTTCCTCTAGTGTATCTGTACCATGTGTGATCACAACACCGTCAATGGACTGTGCTGACACTCGTTCTACAATGATGTTCCGCAATTGCAGCATTTCTTGTGGCGTAATATGTGGTGAAGGCAGATTAAAAGCCTCTATTTCAATAATTGTTGCGAGTGTATTTAACTTATTGCTTTCCTTTATCAGTGGATTTTCTTTATTTGGCATAACAGCTCCTTCTTCACTCATAGCCATAGAGATGGTGCCACCTGTATGAATTAATAAAATCGTCTTTTTCATAAAAATTAAAGCCCCTTTTAAAAATTTTTTGGTCATTACATGATATACTAATAACAGTCTATTGTTGAAAGGAGCCGGCATCATGATCATTTTATTATCTGCTGCCATTGCTCCCGGTCTAGCGCTTTTTAGTTATTTCTATTTGCGCAATCAGATGGCTACGGAGCCAAGAAAAACTTTACTACAAACATTTTTATACGGCGCATTTTTAACGTTCCCAATCCTGTTTTTACAGTATGTATTAACAGAGGAAGGGGTTTTTCCATATCTTTATCTTCAAGATGTTCTTTTTTCTAGTATCATTGAAGAGTTTTTTAAATGGTTTGTGCTATTAATTGCCATCTACAATCATATAGAATTTGATGACCCTTACGATGGTATATTATATGGTGCAAGTATATCTCTTGGGTTTGCTACGGTCGAAAATATTCTTTATTTACTATCATTTGGTTTGGACACAGCGTTTATGCGTGCATTATTGCCTGTATCCAGTCATGCATTATTCGGTGTAGTAATGGGCTACTACTATGGGCGTGCTAAGTTTTCCAAGCTTGTGAAAACAAAAGAAATGATTGCGATGGCTCTATGTGCACCCATTATATTGCACATTTTATACAATACAATATTATCATTTAAAGGTCACTGGGTTTATTTAATGATTCCGTTTATGTTGTTTTTATGGTGGTTTGGCTTGCGCAAAGTGAAGCTTGCTCATTATCATCTGGTGCAACATCTGCATATGCAAAAGAAAATTTAAAGCGTAGAAATCGTCAATGATTTCTACGCTTTATTGTTTTAAATTTGAATGTATAAAATGCTCTTTTTGTTTCAAGCTATTAAAAAAAGGAGTGATAAAAGTGCGTTTAGTCAGCATACTTTTTGCTTTGATAGTAGGAATTAGTATAATTGCGATTCCTCAAAATGATGCAATAGCTTTTAGCGACCAGCAAATTACGCGTGGTGCCTATGGAGACGATGTCATTGAATTACAAGCAAGGCTACAATACTTAGGTTTTTACAAGAGTAAGATTGATGGCAAATTTGGCTATAACACATATTGGGCTTTGCGTAATTTCCAAGAGAATTATGGTCTACCTGTAGATGGAATTGCTGGTACGAAGACAAAAAAAGCATTAGCAGGTTATTCTGATTACGATGAAAAATGGGTGAAGGCACAATTACAAGCAGGGAATCAATTTACGTATTATGGAGGAAAGCCCCTTGATCAGCAAGTGAAAAAAGGTACTGGTGGGGGTAATAGTAGTGGTAGCAGTAATAACAACGGTACACAAACTCAAGTTCCGCCTAAATATACAGAGCGTGATTTACAATTAATCGCTAATGCCGTATATGGAGAAGCTAGGGGAGAGCCATATGAGGGGCAAGTAGCAGTGGCAGCAGTAATTTTAAATCGTTTAGAGAGCCCTGATTTTCCGAATACAATATCTGGTATTATATTCCAACCATTGGCATTTACAGCAGTAGCAGATGGTCAAATTTGGCTGGAGCCAAATGAGCGAGCAAAAGAAGCGGTGATTGATGCCATGAATGGCTGGGACCCTTCTGAAAATGCACTCTATTATTTCAATCCAAAAACAGCAACAAGTAAATGGATTTGGTCACGTCCACAAATTAAACAAATAGGAGAGCATATTTTCTGTTCATAGAAAGGAGGAGTATTGATGAAAACATGGCTCGTGATTCTAACAGCTGCGGTAATCGGGTTAGGAGCGTACAGTATTGATTTACATGGCGATAAAGAAAATTTACAGCGTACCGTGCTCGCACAATATACAGATAAGCTAACAGATGCATCTGAAAAGCTATCCCATCTTCAACGTGCGGTATCACAATCCTTACTGTTCCAAGATGAGCAGGCCATTCACAGTGAGCTTGATTCGGTTTGGCGTTTAAGCTCGGAAGTTCGTTCTTCGATTGCCAATATTCCCATTGGGCAAGAGCTGTCGAGTGAATGGTTAAACTATTTAGGGCGACTAGGCGATGAAGCAAAACGAACAGCAAAAACAGGTGATTATGTAGCGTGGCGTGAAAAAATGCCACAAGTTTCAACGAATTTACAATCTCTATCAGATGAATGGACAGCAGCAACCGTTGATTTTTATAAAAATGATGGAAAAATGGATATTTGGGTGCAGCAAGTAGATCAGAAAAATCCAAATACTAATTTTGATACCGTAAAAGATACATTAAAGGGCTATGGAGAGAAGGACTTCCCTCTTACGTTAAGTGAATCGGATTATCAGAAAAAAATTGAGTTAAAAGCATTGCAGGATGCAGTGATAACAGAAAAAGAAGCAATTGAAAAAGTAAAATATTTATTCCCTACGATAAAAGATGCTACATTTACAGTGACAAAAAGCAGTGATACGGCACCATATCCTTTCTATCATATACAATTCCATCAAGGCATTCGTTTAGGCTATGTTGATTTGACAGAAAAGGGTGGACATTTATTATCGTATTTAGTAGAGCGTCCTGTAGATGAGGCGAAGCTATCCCAAGAGGAGATTTTGAAAAAAGCACAAGCATATGTGAAAAAACTAGGCATGGAAGATGTGGCTTATGTAGAATCACGTGAAAATCATCAAGCATGGCATGTAACTTTTGCACGGGTAAACCCAAAAGATCAAGCACTTATTTATGCGGATGGTGTGCAATTAAAAATCGCTAAGGATACAGGTGAGTTATTAGGAGCAAATGCGATGGAATATATTCAAGAAGAAAATATTAAACCGCAAACAGCTCAACCAATTGACTGGAAAACATTTTTCCAGAATGATGTGCATGTACAGGAAGTAAAAAATATTTATACAGATAATGGGCAATTTGAACAGCGTCTTTGCTATGAGGTCATCGCAATGCGTGATGATACTACACAGGAAACGTTTAGAATTGTGATTGATGCGGAACATCATAATGTTTTAAAAGTGGAATATTTAACGTAGCAACAAGAAAATACTACCAATTTTTATAGCCAAAATAAGTGTATCATGAGATAATAAAGCCATATTTTTTGTGCGGGGAGATGCTCATGGAAATAAAAATTGGTACACAACTACAGCTTGAACCTACTTATACAGAGAAAATGGAGAAATTCAACTGTAAAGTACTCGAGCAGGAAGAACATATTCTTTATATTGATTATCCAGTTAATATGGCGACACAGAAAACTGCATTTTTAATCGATGGCTCAGAATTTAGAGCGACCTTTCGTACGGAAACGAATCACTCTTTTGCTTTTAATACAGAGGTGATTGGTCGTAAGGCAGGCACGATTCCAATGATTATGCTGCATTGTCCAAAGCCAGAGGAGTTTATTAAAATTCAGCGACGTGAGTATGTCCGTGTTGAAACACCTGTAGATGTGGCTGTTCAGTTCCAAAATTATAAATATCAGCTTGTCGCAGCAGACATTAGTGCTGGTGGCTTGGCACTTACCCTGAAAGGAGAAGTTGCTTTCAATGAGGGAGATGAGGTCGACTTAACAATTGTCCTGCCATTTGCTAACGGTGATGTAAAATACATTCTGACAGCGGCAACAGTAGTGCGGATTTTCGAAAAGGATCATAAACGCATTGTGACAATCCAGCTAACAGATACGGATGATGTGGATCAGCAGCATATTGTACGTTTCTGCTTTGAACGCCAGCTAGTCAATCATCGGAAAGAAACAGATCCCTTTCATTCATAAGTATTTTTTGAAAGCTCTCTCTAAGCAGAGGGCTTTTTCTAGGTTATATGGTACAATATGAAGAGACAGAAGTAGAGGGGAAGCGTGTCGATACCCTCCACTTCGCTACTGCTTGAAGTGGAAATGATTATTTAAGTATTTATTTACTAAGCTTCAACTGTTAAAAACAAAGTAAAGTTTAAATTTAAAGGAGAGAAGGTGATTCCTCTCCTCCCTATACGTTCACTTAAAAGAAGGGGAGGAATTACCGAATGAAGATGAAAAAAAGTATTCAAATTGCCATAGACGGACCCGCTGGTGCTGGTAAAAGTACAATTGCGAAAATTGTTGCGGAAGCACTTGGCTTTACGTATATTGATACAGGCGCCATGTATCGAGCAGTAACGTATAAAGCCATACAACAAAACATACATTTAGATGATGAAAAAAAATTAGCTGATATGCTCGCAGCAAGCACGATTGACTTAAAGCCCTCTGCGCAGGGACAGCTTGTTTTCTTAGATGGGAAGGATGTATCAGCAGAAATACGCTCAAATGAGGTGACTTCATCTGTATCACAAGTAGCTGCTCATGCAAAGGTGCGCGAGCTATTAGTAGGAGAGCAACAAAAGCTTGCCGCGAATGGTGGTGTGGTCATGGATGGTCGAGATATTGCGACACACGTATTAAAAAATGCGGAGTTAAAGATTTTTATGTCTGCAACAGTGGAAGAGCGTGCAAGAAGGCGCTTGATTGATAATCAAAAAAGAGGCATTGACGCCTCTCTCGAAAAGCTTCAAGAGGAAATTGCCCTACGTGATAAAAAGGATAGTGAGCGCGAAGCATCGCCACTTGTTCAAGCTGAGGATGCTATATTTTTAGATACAACAGCCTTGTCTATTGATGAGGCAGCACAAGCTATTTTAAAATTAGCCCAAGAAAGAATGCGATAAATCCTAAAATTTCAGACATTTTTTGAATTTAAAGGATTTATTTTTGTCTTTGTCTTCAATATCGAATAAAATAGTAAGGGAAGATGCGAAGGAGGGTTACATATGTCTGAAGAAATGAACTATGCAGAACAAACATTTAACGAGGGTGATATCGTCAAAGGTATTGCAGAGCAGGTTGATGAAAAAGCAGTATCTGTATCAATTCCAGGTGCACCGTTTGATGGTATTGTACCGATTAGTGAATTATCAAGCTTACACATTGAGAAAGCGTCTGATGTTATCTCCGTTGGGGATGAATTAGAATTGATGATTACAAAGGTTGAAGAAGAAAATTATGTACTATCCAAACGTAAAGTAGACGCTTTAAAAGCATGGGATACACTCGAGCAACAATTTGCTGCTGAAGAAGTTTTCGAAGCGGAAGTAAAGGATATTGTTAAAGGTGGTCTTGTTGTAGATTTAGGTGTGCGTGGTTTTGTGCCAGCTTCACTTGTAGAAGACTATTTTGTAGACGATTTTGAAGGCTATAAAGGGAAATCCTTGAGCTTCAAAATTGTGGAGCTTGATAAGGATAAAAATCGCTTAATCTTGTCTCATCGTGCAGTGGTAGAGACAGAAAAAGCTTCTCAAAAGAAACAGGTTATTAATCAAATTCAAGCTGGCGATGTATTGGATGGAAAAGTACAGCGTTTAGCATCATTTGGTGCATTTATCGACCTTGGCGGTATCGATGGTCTTGTGCATATTTCACAAGTATCTCATGAGCATGTGAGCGATGTGAGCGAGGTTTTAACAGAAGGACAAGAAGTGAAGGTAAAAGTGCTTTCTGTTGACCCAGAGAATGAGCGCATTTCATTATCCATCAAGGAAACACTTCCTGGACCTTGGTCAAATATCGAAGAACGTGCTGCAAAGGGGACAGTGTTAGAGGGGAAAGTAAAGCGTCTTACATCATTTGGCGCCTTTGTAGAAGTGTTCCCAGGGGTAGAAGGTTTAGTGCATATTTCGCAAATTGCACATAAACATATTAATACGCCACATGAAGCATTAAAAGAGGGCCAAGAGGTACAAGTTAAGGTACTGGATATTAATGCAGAGGAAGGTCGTTTAGCGCTAAGCATTAAAGAATTACTTGAAAACCCTGAAGCTGAAGAAGTTGTGGACTATGAATTACCGGAAGAAAATACCGGCTTCTCATTTGGCGATGTTATTGGTGATCAATTAAAAAATTTCAAATAAGTAATGGTAGCGAGGATGCATAATAATGCGTCCTCGCTTTTTTATCGTTGAGCAGCTGGTGGGAGCAACAAGCATGGTGAAATTGGTAGAAAGCTTTGAACAGGAGGATAGAATGGTGAAAGTGACGGATAAGAACTCTCAGAGTCAAGGATGGGGCGATGAAAGTGGTGGAAAGCTCTGAACAGAAGGATAGAATGGGAAAAGTGACAGATAGAATCCCCAGAGTAGTGGATAGAGCGGTGGAGTTAATGGAGTAATTTTTTATGGGAATCACCAAAATAAATGTATTTAATAGGTTGACATTACCAAGAAATGTGATAAATTTAAAAATGTAATGATAATAGTTATCATTACTATTTATAGGAGCGACATATATAATTTATTCATTCGTGTACTACTGTCATCAAATCGTCCTCTAAGAAAAGCTTCATTGTTTGAGTAATAAATATACTATTATTGCGAAATATATTGGAAAAAATTCAAAATAAAATAAAAATATTCTTAAAAATAATACAAAAGGAAAATAACCAATATATTTACCATTCAAACAAATTATGTTGCGATCAACTCTGTATAAATTCCATCTTGTACATATCAAATGTTCTGATACTCCTATAAATATGAAGGTTCCTAAAAAACATTGAGCAAAGGGAGAGAGCAATTTTGTTAAAAAAAGTTTATCGTATTATGTTTGTCGTATTTATTTCATCTATTCTTGTAGCTTGTGCTGCTACTAAAGAAAAGGGTAGCGAAGCAGCAGATGAACTAGTGTATGCCACGGTAAAGGATATTAATGATATGAATCCCCATTTATATCCAGGCTCTATGTCAGCGCAAGGCATGGTATATGAGTCTCTGGTAGA
Source organism: Lysinibacillus sp. FSL H8-0500 (assembly GCF_038051955.1). NCBI lineage: Bacteria > Bacillati > Bacillota > Bacilli > Caryophanales > Bacillaceae > Lysinibacillus > Lysinibacillus sp. FSL H8-0500. The sequence goes on from NZ_CP150292.1 coordinate 1,678,787, forward strand.
AAATACGGAAGAGGGTATTAAACCATTATTAGCAGAGGGTTGGGATATATCAGAGGATGGAACAGTTTATACTTTCCATTTAAGAAAGGGCGTGACATTTCATGATGGTGAGCCATTTAATGCTGATGCCGTGAAACAAAATATTGAGGCTGTACAAAACAATAAAGAAAAGCATGCCTGGATTAAATTATCAACCAAAATTGTAAGTGTAGATGTTGTAGATGAACATACGGTGAAATTAACATTATCTGAAGCTTATTATCCAACATTAGATGAACTATCTATGACACGTCCATATGTATTTTTGTCACCAAAAGATTTTGAAAATGGAGAAACAAAAGATGGCATTAATGGATTCCATGGAACAGGACCTTATCAATTAGTGGAACATAAGGTTGATCAATATGCCATTTTTGAAGCAAATGAAAACTATTGGGCTGGTGCACCTAAAATTAAAAAAATTACAGCGAAAGTGCTTCCAGCTGGTGAAACAACTTTACTAGCCTTACAAAAGGGTGAAGTAAATTTTATCTTTACGGATGATCGTGGCGCTGACAGCATTAATATGGAAGGAATGGAGCAGCTAGTTCAATCAGGTGATTATCAATTAATGAGAAGTAAGCAAATGAATACGAAGATGATTGTAGCTAATAGTGGTAGTAGTGTTAATCCTGTTAGTGAAAAAAGTGTACGAGAGGCAATTTGGTTTGCTATTGATCGTGAAACAATTAGCCGTGATATTTTTTATGGTTCTGAAGAAGTTGCCAATACACTATTCTCTCCTAATATTAATTATGCCAATGTGGCATTAAAGGAAAGAAGCTATGATATGGAGAAAGCAAAAGAGCTTTTAGAAGCAGCGGGGTGGACCGCAGAGACGGATGGTGCAGTGCGTGAAAAAGACGGGAAGAAATTATCAATGAAGCTATATTATGATAATAATTCGCCCTCACAAAAGGCTCAGTCAGAATTAATTCAGCATTCGTTGAGCATGATCGGCATGGAGCTCGAATTAGTTGGTGAAGAATCAACATCTATTGCTAATAGAAGATCAACAGGAGAGTATGATTTACTGTTCAACCAAACATGGGGGTTAGCATATGATCCGCAAAGTACAGTGGCTGCTTTTACATCAGAGGCATCTTATTTATATGCAACAAAAGGAATTCCGAATGCTGAAGAATTCTATCAAAATATTGACAGTGTTTTAGTATCCACTGATGAAGAAAATCGCAAAGCACTGTATAAGGATATACTAACAACCGTTCATGATGAAGCTATCTTTATCCCTATTACGAACGGCAATGTAACAGTTATTGCGCCTAAAAACTTACAAGGTATTTCGTTTAAACAAACACAATATGAACTGCCTTTTGAACAAATGTATTTTGAATAACACATCTCAATTTATCCTTTTGTTGCCTATTACAGTTGGAAAGGAGTGACTTGAATGGGGATCTATATAATGAAACGGATGCTGATTACCTTGCCGCTTTTACTTGCTGTATCTTTTTTAACCTTTGTATTAATCAGCTTTTCACCTATGGAGCCAGCCGAGGTGGTGTTACGTGCTCAGGAGGTTCCTGTTATTACAGAGGAGCTAATTGAACAAACAAATGAAAAATTGGGCTTTAATAAACCATTTATTGTGCAATATTTTCATTGGCTTATCGCCTGTTTGCAATTAGATTTTGGTCAATCCTATGTAAAGAATGAGCCTGTCTGGAGTTTAATGGGACCTGCATTTATGAACACCTTCAAACTAACAATGATTTCTTCATTGGTTATTATTTCCTTTTCGGTGTTATTTGGTGTGCTATGTGCTCTAAATGAACGAACAGTGGTAGATCGTATATTACGTGCTCTATTGTTTGGGTTTACAGCTGTACCGGCTTATTGGTTAGGAGCTATTTTTATCTTCGTTTTTTCTGTCAAGCTTGATTTATTGCCAACAAGCGGAATGGCTGGCGTAAAAAGCTATATTTTACCTGTAACAGTGATCGCTTTAGGTTATGTTGGTCTTTATTTTAGAAATATCCGCAGTGCGATGTTAAATAATTTAAATGAGGATTATGTTCTTTATGGGCGAGCTTCAGGGTTACCAAAGAAAAAAATTACAATGCATATTTTACGTAATTCTCTACAAGTAGCTATTTCAATATTTTGCATGGCTATCCCTATAATTTTAGGTGGAACAGTAGTCGTTGAGAATGTTTTTGCATGGCCGGGATTAGGCAGCTTAAGTATAAGTGCTATTTTAAGCAGGGACTTTCCTGTTATCCAAGCCTATGTATTGATTGTAGCTGTGGCATTTGTTGTTTTTAATATGATGTCAGATATTTTAAATGCCGCATTCAATCCTCGAATAAGGGATGGTAATTGAGATGAATGTATTGAAAAACTTAAGTCAAGATAAGCTTGGTATCACCTCTCTTATTTTTATTGTAGTGCTGACATTCGTAGGCATATTTGCTCCGTTGATAGCACCAAATGATCCTATTGCTGTGAATATGCAGCTTCGTTATGCATCACCATCCTGGGAATATTTACTAGGTAATGATCATTTAGGGAGATGTATTTTATCGAGAATGCTTTATGGTATTCAACCGAGTGTGCTGTGGGTGTTTGTTGCCTTGGCTGCATCCGTCTCCATAGGAGCTATAGTAGGTTTTATTGCGGGATATTTTAGAGGAAACGTAGATGCTGTGATAATGCGAATCTGTGATGTTATGTTGTCGTTTCCTGTCTATGTGATTGCTATTGCGATTGTTGCTATTTTAGGAGTAGGCTTAGGCAATATTTTAATTGCTTTTGTTTTGATGAAGTGGGCTTGGTTTGCACGTATTATTCGAACATCTGTGATGCAATATGTTGAATTAGACTATGTAAAATATGCACAAGCAATTGGTATGTCGCATCCAAGTATTATAGTAAAGCATATTTTGCCTGTTACTTTTTCAGATATTGCCGTTGTAGCGAGTAGTTCAATGGGCTCCATGATTCTACAAATATCAGGTCTGTCTTTTTTAGGCTTAGGCATTAAAGCCCCGAATGCAGAGTGGGGAATGATGCTGAGTGAAGCGAGAGAGGTTATGTTTACACGACCAGAATTAATGATTGCACCAGGTGTTGCCATTGTAATGGTGGTATTAGCTTTTAACTTTTTATCAGATTCATTACAAGTGGCATTACATCCTCAATTACGCCAATCAAACCAAAGCCAACAAAAGCTGAAATGGTTTAAGGCACCAGCACAGCATGAAAAAGAGGTGGTGAAATAATTGATGAAGCTATTAGAAGTGAGGCATTTAAAGGTTTGGGAGGTGCAGACAGGGAATGTGATTGTCCATGATACCTCTTTTACATTAGAACAAGGTCAATGCCTTGCCATCGTAGGGGAAAGTGGCAGTGGAAAATCTGTTACAAGCCGTGCAATCATGCGCTTAAATAATAAAAACCTTCAGCAAACCGGAGAAATTTTTTTGAAAAATGAGGCGTTGCATTTGCTGTCAGAAAAGCATATGCAGCGTAAAAGAGGTAAAAATTTATGCATGATTCTACAAAATGGCATGACAGCTTTTGATCCATCTTGTTTAATAAAAGTCCATTTATATGAAACATTGCATACGCATTTTGGATGGAGTGAAAATGAAAGTGAACAAGCATTAATGCAAGTAATGGAAAAAGTCAATTTAAAAAATCCACAAGAAATTTTGCATAAATATCCTCATCAGTTGTCTGGGGGAATGTTACAGCGTATGATGATTGCTTTAGCCCTTGCCTTAGAACCAGATATTATGATTGCTGATGAACCTACAACAGCATTGGATACAATTTCGCAATATGAGGTTGTCCAACAATTCATTAACATACGCCAACAGATGAACTGTGCGATTATTTTTATTTCACATGATTTAGGCGTTGTGCGAAAAATTGCGGATAAAGTTTTAGTCATGAAGGATGGTGAGGTGGTTGAACAAGGCGATGTACAAGCCATTTTTGCAAATCCTCAGCATGACTATACGAAATATTTAATTACAACACGTGGGGCTATTAACGATCATTTTAAAAAAGTGATGGGGGAGAATGTACCTTGTTAAAAGTAGAAAATGTGGATAAATCATATAAAACACATGGGTTTTTGAAGCAGCATAGACGTAAAATTTTGACAAATATTAACCTTGAATGTCAGCGTGGAGAATGCCTTGGGATTATTGGTGAAAGTGGAAGCGGTAAGTCAACATTAGGGCGGCTATTAATAGGTATTGAGCAGCCTGATTGTGGCGTAATTACGATTCACGGCAAACAAATTCGCGATAGAAAGCAGCGAAAGGGTCATGTAAGTGTAGTGTTTCAGGATTATCGTTCTTCGATTAACCCCTTTTATTCTGTTGAAAAAGTAATTTTAGAACCTTTAAGGGACTATAAGATGAAGGAGATTTCGGATGAATTACTGGATAGACTACTTCTTCAAGTTGGCCTATCGCCTGACTATAAATATAAATATCCTCATGAACTATCGGGCGGAGAAGCACAAAGGGTATGTATTGCTAGAGCCATTGCCACAGAGCCAACCTTTATCCTATTAGATGAAGCAATTAGTTCCCTTGATGTGTCTGTTCAATTACAGATTCTTGATTTATTGAAAACATTAAAAAGTGAATACAATATGGGCTATATCTTTATTACTCATGATCTTCAGGCAGCGGCTTATATTTGTGATCGTATGATGATCTTTAAAGATGGTCAAGTGCAAGAAACAATTGCTACTAAAAATTTACCGAATGTTCAGTCATCCTATGCGAGGAAGCTACTACAGAATCTCATTACATTTTAAAGGGGAGAGTTATATTGAAAGGCGCTATGTCTTGGCCATTTTTACGCCTCTATCTATTAGTTCTTCTTTATTTTAGTGCCAATGCTATTTTAAATGTCATCATTCCTTTACAGGGGGAGGCATGGGGAGCAACGAATACAACAATCGGGCTGATTATGGGGGCTTATTTATTAACGACAATGTTCTTTCGACCATGGGCTGGTCATATTATTCAAAAGCATGGTCCAATTAAAGTGCTACAGCTTATTTTAATTGTCAATGGCGTAGCTTTGATTCTATATACATTTACAGGAGTAGGTGGATATTTAATTGCTCGTATAATGCAAGGTGTATCTACAGCTTTCTTTTCGATGGCCTTGCAGATAGGCATTATTGATGCTTTACCGGAAAAGGATCGTTCACAGGGAATTTCACTTTACTCATTGTTCTCATACATCCCTGGTATCATCGGACCAATTGTTGCCTTAACGATATGGCAGCAAGGGATGGAAGTCTTTTTCTTTGTAATGATTGGGATTGCTATTTTAACGGGTCTTGTCGGCTTTAGTGCAAAAATAGACTCTGTAAGGGCGCAACCTAAGGAGCGGGCTACAAGTGAAGACGTAGGCATTGCTACTTCATTTAGTGCGTTAGTCAAAAATCCATTTCTTTTTAAATGTAGTGTATTAATGCTTGTTGCTTCTATTGTATTTGGAGCTGTTACAACCTTTATTCCGTTGTATGCAAAAGAGGTTGAACGGGGAAATGCAGGTGTCTATCTAATGCTGCAAGCTGCGGTTGTTGTGATTAGTCGTTTTACCTTGAGAAAGTATATTCCGTCAGATGGAAGATGGCATACAGGATTTATGATGGGCGCTATGTGTGTGCTGACAATAGCATCCTATTCAGTGAGTTTGGCAGTAAAGGGCGGTGTTGGCTTCTTTTATTTAGGCGCTCTTTTGATGGGAGTTGCTCAAGCATTAATTTATCCAACATTAACGACCTATTTAAGCTTTGTATTGGAAGAGAAAAATCGCAATGTACGATTAGGCTTATTTATTGCCATGGCAGATTTAGGGGTGTCCCTAGGAAGCGCATTAATGGGACCCGTTGCGGATGCATCCTCCTATTCATGGATGTATGGCATTTGCTCTATATTAGGCTTGCTGATGGTTGGATTTGCCTATGAACGAAGAAAAATATTTGTAGGGAAAAGCGTGTAACTGTAATTTACAACAATCATTTATTTTTTAAATGGGTAATTCTATTATTTTTGTTTAATTATTATAGATACAAAAAGATTGTTGGTAGATGGAGGTTATGTATGAAACAGGAAGTGGAGTTTATTAAATTAAGTCCAACACAGAATATGACAATCTTAGTGAAGACAGAATATGCAACAGATAAACATACACATATTGCAGCAAAAATGATGTCCTACGATCATGTACATGCAGAGCAAGTAGGATTTATACAAAAAGCCACAAATGACAAAGCACTAGCTAAACTTTGTATGGCTGGAGGTGAATTTTGCGGGAATGCTTGTATGGCCTTAGCTTGTTTACTGGTATCGGAACAGCCTCATTTGGAGGAGGTGATACTTGAAACTACAGGAACTGAGGAGCTAGTAAGGTGTAGAGTTGAGAAAAACTTGCACCACTATAAATGTCAAATCAATATGCCCACACCTATAAAAATTTGGCAAACAAGTGTAGAGAGAGCTAATTCAGATATAGATGAGGCCATTATTTTTGCGCAGTATGAGCAATTTTTGCATGTTGTGTTGAAGGTCAAATCTTTTACAGCGGAGGTGAAAGGAAAAGCACAGCAGCTAGCTAAATTACTAGCTGTCGCGTTAGGGGAACCACTAATTGGAGTTTTATTGTTCCAAGAGAACAGTGCTGAATTAGCCCCTTTAATTTATGTGCCATCTTTAAATAGCATGGTATGGGAGCGAGGCTGTGGCTCTGGGACTGCTACAATTGGTGCGTATTTAGCATGGAAAAATAAACAAATCATTCAAGAGGACATTAAGCAGCCGGGTGGTACGATTCAAGTATTGGCACGATACACAGAAGCTCAAAAGGAGATAAAAATCAAAGGGGCCGTTGAAATTGTAGCGCAGGGCAAGGCATATATTGAGCTGTAATAAAAGGAGTGAATTAATTGATAAAAGTTGATGAATTTGTAACTCATTTACAATCGTTTGTAGAGAAATTTACCGAGTTGATAGGTCATGATGATCAAACACTTCATTATGATGTTGAGTTGGAACGGGTAATAGATCAATATTCAGCTTTTATCGTAGATCCGTACAATGAGAAAATATGGGAAAGTTTGGAATTTTCGCCTATGGTTTATCATTTGGTTGAGGAGCTACGACAAAAATCAGCTTATAGTGTAACCATTATGGAAAAAATAAGGGCTTTTCGATTGCTACAGCATAATGAAGAGTTAACTAATTATTTCCAAAATATTGAGAGCTGTATCCAGAGGGAGTTTAGTCATTTTGCAGTTACAGGGAGTTCAAAGGTATTACTCGTTGGATCAGGCTCTTTCCCTATGACACCATTATTAATTGCGAAACAAACAGGTGCACAAGTGATTGGTATTGATATTGATGAGGAGGCGGTGCAGCTTGGACGGCAAGTAGTGGGGAAAGTAGGTGATGAGCTCAATATACAAATTGATCATTGCTCTGTTGAGGAGCTTAGTGTAATCCATAATATTACTCATATTATTTTTAGCTCAACAGTTAGTTGCAAGTATGATATTTTAGCGCAATTATATGATTTAACAAATGATGATGTTGTAATAGCAATGCGATATGGCAATGGCTTAAAGTCATTATTTAATTATCCAATGGAAAAAGTAGACCCTACAAAGTGGCATTTAGTAGAACAAATTTTCAACCCACAACAAATTTTCGATATTGCTTTATACAAAAAGGCTGAAAGGAAAGGGGCTAAAGAATATGACTTGCTTTAAACGAGTATTAATAGTAGGAACAGGGCCTACATCGATGCAGTTGGCAGTGAACTTTAAAAATAACTTGAATTGCGAGATTGGTATAGCTGGTAGAGTGTCCAATCGTTCGAAATTAGTATATAAAGCGATTCGACATAATGATTTAACAGTGAACGTGCATATTCAAAATAGCCAGCATCATGCCGTAGAAGGGACTAGTAAACTCGACTATCTTTTTGAAGGTTATTCTACAGTTAAGGGTAAATGGGACACAATTATTTTATCTGTCACGGCAGATGCTTACATATCGGTCTTAGCTCAAATAGATCAAAAAGTATTAAGCAAGGTGACAGCAATTCTTTTAATTTCTCCAACATTTGGTTCAAATTGTTTAGTCGCAAATTATTTTAGGGAAATCAATCCTTCAGTAGAGGTGATTAGTTTTTCTACATATTTTGGTGATACGAGATGGCTGCAAGGAGAACCAAGCCATGAGGTAGTAACAACAGGGGTTAAGAAAAAGGTATATATAGGGTCATCACTAGCACAATCTGAGCGATTAGCCATACTAGAAGAATTATATCAACAGCTACACATTCAATTGACAGTGATGGATTCGCCATTAGAGGCTGAAACAAGAAATATTTCGCTCTATGTCCATCCACCATTATTTATGAATCACTTTTCGTTACAGGCAATATTTGATAATACAAATACTCCAAAATATGTCTATAAATTATATCCAGAAGGTCCCATTACCCAGGAAATGATTCATCATCTATGTAATCATTGGCAAGAAATTATGGATATTATTAAAAAATTAAATATAAAACCACTTAACCTTTTAAAATTTATGGTTGATGATAACTATCCATTACATCCAGAAAGTATTGCTCGTCAGGATATTGAAGGTTTTGAGCAATTACCAGCTATTCATCAAGAATATTTATTATATGTTCGTTATGCCTCCTTGTTAATTGATCCTTTTTCACAGCCAGATAGTAATGGTAGATACTTTGATTTCTCAGCAGTGCCTATTCGAAAAATCTTTATGAATCGCGAAGGACTTTTAGATATCCCTCGTATGCCAAAAGAAGATTATTATCGATTAAAAATTATTCAAGGTATTGCAAAAGCAGTACAGGTAGAGTGTCCAACGATAGATCATTTTATTCAAATTTATGAGGAAAAACTACGAACAATAACATCTTCTACGATTGATGCATTATTATCAGATGCATTTACTGTCCAAACGTTTTCTGTAGATATTGAGATGATTTGTTATGAATTACAAGTAAATAGTTTAGAAGTCCATACTTCTACGAATTGATGTTTATTTTTTTATTATTGTGTTTCTGTTTTAAATAATTTATGGTTAAAAATAGTGGATAAATGCTGGATTTTTATAGTAAAAGGTTTTTTAGATTAAGTTGATAGCATTGGTTTTTACTGCTTTTTTCAGATGATAGCTTTGATATTGGGCTTTTATGATGAGGTTTATGTATAAAGAAGAAATGTTTTAAAAGGATGAACCAAAAGGAATTTAACCAGGATAAACCTCAAACTATTAGATGAAACTCTTTAAGTAGTGTTTCGTAATGGTTTGGGGTTTTAGTTTATATTGTTTTGATCGTTTAAACGCTATCCAGCTTTCATAATAGGCAAATTAGTGATGTTCCCGCTTCATTTTGAATAATTATGCAGGATTTTTTTCTGGAAGAAAGCCAGTTAGTTGTGAATTCTTATGATATAATGGCGTTTTTCGTGTATAATAGCGAAAGACAAGAAGTTGGAAGGATGAAGTACAGATGACGAAACCAGTAGTAGCCATCGTAGGTCGTCCGAACGTAGGTAAGTCAACGATTTTTAACCGTATCGTTGGAGAGCGTGTTTCCATTGTGGAGGATATCCCAGGCGTAACACGTGATCGTATTTATAGTTCGGCAGAGTGGTTAACACATGATTTTAATATTATTGATACAGGTGGCATTGAAATTGGAGACGAGCCGTTTTTAGAGCAAATTCGTCAACAAGCCGAAATTGCCATTGAAGAAGCAGACGTTATTATTTTTATGACAAATGGTCGTGAAGGGGTAACGGCAGCAGATGAGCAAGTGGCTAAAATTTTATACAAAACTAAAAAACCCGTTGTATTAGCGGTTAATAAAATTGATAATCCCGATATGCGTGAAATGATTTATGACTTTTATGCACTTGGCTTTGGTGAGCCTTGGCCAATTTCTGGCTCGCACGGCTTAGGTTTAGGGGATTTATTGGACGAGTGTGCGAAGCATTTTCCAAAAGAAGATGAAGAACAGTACGGCGAGGATGTCATTAAATTCTCTTTAATTGGCCGTCCGAATGTTGGGAAGTCTTCATTAGTCAATGCCTTCTTAGGGCAAGACCGCGTAATTGTCAGCAATATTGCAGGGACAACGCGCGATGCGATTGATACACCCTACGAGTATGAGGATCAGGAATATGTCATTATTGATACAGCAGGTATGCGTAAAAAGGGTAAGGTGTATGAGTCTACTGAAAAATATTCAGTATTACGTGCTTTACGTGCCATTGAACGCTCAGATGTTGTCTTAGTAGTACTAAATGCAGAAGAGGGCATCCAAGAGCAGGATAAAAAAATTGCAGGCTATGCACATGAGGCCGGCAAAGCTGTTGTGATCGTTGTGAATAAATGGGATGCCATTGAAAAAGACGAAAAAACAATGAATGTCTTTACACAGCAAATCCGTGAACATTTCCTATTTTTGGATTATGCGCCGATTATTTTTGTGTCCGCGACTACAAAACAGCGAGTGCATCAAATCTTATCAATTATCCAACGTGTAAGTGAAAATCATGCAATGCGTATTCAGTCTTCTATTTTAAATGAAGTCATTGAGGATTCCGTAGCACGTAATCCTGCGCCAAGCGATAAAGGTCGTCGTTTACGTATTTACTATGCTACGCAGGTTGCGATTAAGCCACCAACTTTTGTTGTTTTTGTTAATGAACCTGAGCTGATGCACTTCTCGTATGAACGTTTCCTAGAAAACCGTATTCGTGAAACATTTGATTTTGAAGGAACGCCGATTCGTTTAATTACACGTGCTCGTGCATAAGAGAACAGTATACACATACAATACGCCAATCTGACAGATTTGTTAGATGGCGTCTTTTTACAAAAAAAGCGATTGTAGACAACCCAATAAGGGAGGATTTTTGGATGGAAAAAGTTTGTGTGCTAGGGGCAGGCTCATGGGGAACTGCTCTTGCGATGGTATTAGCAGAAAATGGTCATGATACGCTTGTATGGACACATCGAGCTGAGCAGGCAGAGGAAATAAATAGCCTGCATACAAATAAAAAATATTTGCCAGATACGGTATTGCCAACAAATTTACATGCAACAAGCGATATAGCAAAGGCAGCTACACATGCCGAAACGATTGTTGTCGCTGTCCCAACAAAAGCTATACGAGAAGTTTGTGAGAAATTGACAGCTGAATTAACTCGAAAAATGTTGTTTGTTCATGTTTCTAAAGGAATTGAGCCTGATTCTTTAAAGCGAATATCTGAAATTTTAGCAGAGAGCTTACCCACTGAGTATGTGGAAGAAATTGTCGTGCTTTCGGGGCCAAGTCATGCAGAGGAAGTTGTGTTACATCATCCTACAACCGTTACAGCAGCCTGTGCCAATATAGATGCTGCTGAAAAGGTACAGGATTTATTTATGAATCAATTTTTCCGTGTTTACACAAATGAAGATGTGATTGGCGTAGAAATAGGAGGCGCATTGAAAAATGTCATTGCTTTAGCCGCAGGGATTACAGATGGCTTGAACTATGGCGATAATGCGAAAGCAGCACTGATTACGCGAGGTCTTGCAGAGATTTCTCGTTTAGGTGTAAAAATGGGTGGCAATCCATTTACCTTCTCAGGGCTTACGGGCATGGGGGATTTAATTGTAACATGTACAAGTGTTCACTCTCGAAACTGGCGCGCAGGTCATATGCTTGGGCAAGGCATGAAGCTACAGGAAGTTCTTGAGCAAATGGGCATGGTCGTGGAAGGTGTTCGTACAACAAAGGCAGCCTATCAATTAGCACAAAAGTACAATGTGGCGATGCCTATCTCCACAGAGCTTTATAGTGTACTTTTTAATGATGTAGAACCGAAAGTGGCTGTTGATGCATTAATGATGCGTATGAAAAAACGAGAAATAGATGATATGAAGCATTGATCGTAAATTTTTGATTAAGCTTGTCATAAAACGGACATAAATAGGGTGTCTCAGGGAATGTACTGAGACGCCTTATTATGTGTTATTAGCTGATGCACCTTAAAAGGTTGTCCATTTCTTGATAGTTAGGGGACAGCTATTTCTTTTTCACAAAGGCACATAGTATAATATACTTTGATTGTGTCTGGACATTGAAGGAAAGGTGGTTATCTGAAATGGGGCCGTTAGCGCATATGCCTGCACTAGATATCATGTGGGTATCATTCTATTGCATTGGCTTTATGATTATATCAGTCGGCTTGATTTATTTAGGTCGACATAAGATTTCAAATGTAGTTTTACGAACAATTGTCAATTTATGTGCATACATACTGTTTGGTCTTGGCACATTTTTAATGGTACTAGTAGTTGCCACGTGGCCAGCATAAAAAATAATGAGGTGTCAGTTAACATGAAAAAACTTAGGGCTTTCCTGTTGGTATGTGCAACCGCCATCCTGTTAGTAGGATGTGCATACCCAGAAGATGAAAAACGAGCAAAGGTAACGCCTGATGTTGACCAACTTGCAGCCGTTCAGCGTGCCGTTGATGAATACCGTGAAGCAACTGGCGGGCTTGTGCCAATTAAAAATAGTGAGGTAGATACAGATATCTATATTAAATATTTAATTGATTTTGAGAAACTTATGCCGAAGTATTTGACAACGATTCCTGGAAATGCCTATGAAAAAGGTGGAATTTATCAATATATTATTTGGGACCCTGAAAACGAGGCAACGGTTAAATTAGTAGACTTAAATGCAGCAGAGCGTATGCGTGAAATAGGTATTCGTAAGCTCTCTACGAAATATTTGCCTATAAAGGGTGCAGCAGCAGACAATGTTTATCAAATTAATTATCAAGACTTAGGGTATAAAACAGATGTTACGGTGAAAAGCCCCTATTCTGGGGTCGAATTACCGATCTTTATGACAGGTGACGGTGAACTACACGTAGATTATGCTGTAGATTTAGGACAGCTCTTAAAAGAAGATAAGCCAGAAGTAAAGCCTGGTGATGATATTCGTCAGCTACTTGTCGATAAATATCCTGTCGTGCCTGCCTATTCTGTACCCTATACGGTTGATGATAATGGGGAACCGATATATGATATGGATACTTATAATGCAGATGTCCAAAAGGTCAAAGAACGTCAGCAACAACAGGCCGAAGCAGAGGCAGAAACAAAGAAAGAATAGCAGAGAAGCTCCTTACATTTGTGAGGGGCTTTTTCATATTTGTCTACAGGCTCGCATATAGTGAAAAAGCGTAGATAAAGGAGGCAGAAACCTTGAGTGAAGCAGTATTTAGAGAAATTGCAGAGCGCACAAATGGCGATGTTTATATTGGTGTTGTCGGTCCAGTACGTGTAGGTAAATCAACATTTGTAAAAAAGGTAATGGAAGCGGTTGTGTTACCAAATATTGTGGATGAAACGGAAAGAATGCGAGCACAAGATGAGCTGCCACAAAGTTCACCAGGGCCAGTGATTATGACTGCTGAGCCGAAGTTTGTGCCTGCCCAAGCAACTCGTATTGTGGTTGGAGAAGATGAAATGCCATTCCAAATTCGTTTAGCAGATTGTGTTGGTTATATTATTGATGGGACAAAGGGCTATGAGGATGAAAATGGGCCAAAATATGTTCATACACCTTGGCATACAGAGCCCATTCCTTTCCAGGAAGCCGCTAAAATTGGCACAGATAAAGTAATTCGTGACCATGCCAATATAGGTATTGTTGTGACAACGGACGGTACTGTAAACGGCATAAGTCGCCGAGCCGCAGAGAAGGCAGAAGAAGAAATTGTGGCACAGCTAAAGGACATTGGTAAACCATTTGTCATATTGCTGAATTGCCAAATGCCAGCAAGAGAAGAAACAGTTCAGCTTCGCAATGAATTATTTGAACGTTATAATGTGCCTGTTATTGCCATTTCTATCGATCAAATGAGAGCCACTGATATTCAATATATTTTGCAAGAGGCATTATTTGAATTTCCGATTCGTACAATCGAGGTGGAGAAACCGGATTGGCTAGATGTATTAGATGCTACACATCCATTGAATGTGGCATTGATTGATTCGATGGAAGAAGTGTTGTCTTCTGTGATGAAAATTCGAGATGTTCAACAAGCTTCAGATGCCTTTAAAGCCATTGATTTTATCGATCAAAGTGAAGTTGTGGATGTGGATGCTGGGGTGGGTACAGCTGTAATTCGGGTATCCTTACAGGGGGAATTATACAAATCGGTTTGCAATGAATGGCTGGAGGAGCCGATTGAAACGAAAAAAGATTGGCTGCTCTTTATCAAAGAGGCGGCAGAGGCAAAGGAGGCACAAAAACGCTTTAAAAATGCGATTCATGATGCCGATACAACAGGCTATGGTGTAACATTACCAATGATGCAGGAGTTTGAGCCAACTGCGCCAGAGCTGATTAAGCAAAATAATTTCTTTGGTGTACGCATGAAGGCAAAAGCACCCTCTTATCATATTATTCGCGTTGATATGGAGTCAGAATTTGCACCATTAATTGGTTCTGAATTCCATAGTCAGCAGCTGCTCAAGGACTTGAATCATGCGTATTTACATGATCGTGATGCATTATGGAATACACAGCTTTTTGGTACGCCATTACATGAGGTGTTAAAAGAGGGCATTCGTTATAAAATGGATGCAGTTCCACCTACTGCGAAAAAACGTATGCGTCAAACCATTGAACGTATGGTCAATGAAGGAGATCGTGGTCTAGTGACATTTATTTTATAGGGCTATCAGTCAAAAAAAGGGTACAGGACTTTTCGTTTTTATGCGAAAAGTCCTGTTATTTTTGTTTTTGGGGTGAAAAACTGGTTTTTTGGTTATAATCAGGTATGAATACAGTTGCGTAGCGGTTTTCTATGTGTTACTCTTTTTACAGAATTGGTTCATGACCCTTTGAGAGGAGGTGAATGGTGTGAATAAAACAGAATTAGTAAACTCTGTTGCTGAAGCTGCAGGTCTTTCTAAAAAAGACGCTTCTAAAGCAGTTGAAGCTGTATTTGATACAATTCAAGATGCTCTTGCAAAGGGTGACAAAGTACAATTAATCGGTTTTGGTAATTTTGAGGTACGTGAGCGTGCGGCTCGTAAAGGACGTAACCCTCAGTCTGGCGAAGAAATCGAAATCGCTGCTAGCAAGGTGCCTGCTTTCAAACCAGGTAAAGCACTTAAAGACGCGGTAAAATAATACACGTCTAGTAGTTACATAGAGCAGTCTTCATGTAAACGAACATGGGGGCTGCTCTTTTTAACGTAATAGTGGATTTTACATAGAAAATAAGGATTGTCACTAAGATATGTATTTGCAATGGAGGCAACTGTCTATGGAGAGGAGCAACCTCCACAGGAAAATAAGCCGTTTTTTGCATGAAGTCGAAGCTATGTTCTGCAAAAAGTGCGACTACATTTCGGTGAAGTACTAACAATAAACATAAAATTTGCTGATTCAAATATGAATTTCTATGGAAATAGGTAAGTCATTTTGCGCTTGCCTTTTGGATATGCTACGATGCATAAGGAAATGTGTAATGTTTTGATACGCAGGAGGGTTTTACAGATGTCAAATATTGATTTATTGAAAATAGAAGAAGCAGTAAAAATGATTTTAGAAGCGGTTGGTGAGGATATAAATCGTGAAGGGTTATTGGATACACCAAAACGTGTAGCAAAAATGTATGCAGAAATGTTTAGTGGACTGCATGAGGATGCTAAAGATTATTTTAAAATGGTATTCCATGAGGATCATGAAGAATTAGTGCTTGTCAAAGATATTCCTTTTTATTCGATGTGTGAGCATCATCTAGTACCTTTCTATGGCAAAGCACATGTTGCATACATACCAAATGACGGCGTTGTTGCTGGGCTCAGTAAATTAGGTCGTGCTGTTGAAACGATTGCCCGCAGACCACAGCTACAAGAGCGTATTACCTCTTCAGTAGCGGAAACAATTATGGAGATGCTTGCGCCAAAAGGTGTTTATGTTGTGATCGAGGCTGAGCATATGTGTATGACGATGCGTGGATTAAAAAAACCTGGTTCAAAGACGGTGACATCTGTTGCACGTGGTATTTATGAGGAAGATGAAGTGAAACGTAGAGAAGTGCTGTCATTTATTCAAATGTCTTAAATTGTATGTCTAATTATGTTATGATGAAGTAAGAATTTGTCGGATTTAAGGAGTGTACAAGGATGTCACAAGATTATATTGTTATTCAAGCAGAAGAAGATGGTGTACATGTTATTGGTTTAACGCGTGGAACTGATACAAAGTTCCATCATTCAGAAAAACTAGATACCGGCGAAGTTATGATAGCTCAATTTACTGAACATACATCTGCGATGAAAATTCGTGGGAAAGCACAAATTCACACAGCGCATGGTTTGATTCATAGTGAAGCAAAAAAATAATGACGATAGTTTATGCAACGGAGCTGGTTCCTTGTATGGACGTATATATAGATTAGATGTGCAAAACTGAGGTTATAGTTTTAAGGGCAGTTGGCATTCCTGCATCCAGTTATGGGGAAAGCCGTACTGCCTATCCTATTGTGAAGAAAGCAAAAATTTTTTATGTCGAATCGTTGCGTATGCTATAATGACTCAGTAAGCAAACGTTAAGCCTTTGCTAGGGGAAACGTATTTGAAAGTGAAATGGAGTAAGGTCTATGAATGCAACATACATTCAAAATTCAATTACACAGTTAAAAACAGAGATTTTCATGGATGTTCGTCATAGAACTTTGCAAAAATATACAGGCGTGCCTGTGCTAGATGAAAATCAATTGTTTTATTTGTTAATCCCATTTTTGAACGGTGAAGAGTGGCAACAAGAGCAACAAGAGGCGGCCGTTACGGTTGGTATTGTGTATGCAGCATTAACAGCACACGATCATATCAAAGAATTAGATGCTACATCGAAAGAACAGCAGCTAACTGTTTTAGCTGGAGATTTTTATAGTGGTCGTTACTATGAGATATTAGCAATGTCTGGCAATGTTGCATTAATTCGTAACTTATCGCAAGGAATTGCCGCACGCTGTGAACATCAAATTAGAGTATACGAAGCAAGCCAACGAACAGTCGAGCAATGGTACACTTCGATGAGCAATATTGAATCGGGATTAATTGCTCAATTTTTCGATTTATATGCTTTTCATAACTATATACCGCTTATCGAAAAGAGCTTATTAATTTTGCGTTTGGAAAGAGAATGGATAGCCTATCAACAGGGGCAAATGTCCTTGATGGGCAAGGCACTTGAAGCAAGCGTTCAACGAATTGGTGCAACCTTTACAAGCGTCATTCAGGAGAAAATTATACAGTTAAAAACAGAGCTATCACAGATGATTGGTAGTGCATCATTTTTACAAAGTGATATGAAACAGGCTTTACGTGCACATGTAGAGGCATCCATTGCGTCTACTAATGGATAAGAGGGGTTTTTCAAAATGGCTAAAACAAAAGAAGAACATGTTCACGAAGTATTTGAAAGTATTTCGGATAACTACGATAAAATGAATGGTGTTATTAGCTTCCAGATGCATGTTGGCTGGCGCAACGATACGATGAAGCGCATGGCTGTAAAACCTGGAACAAAGGCACTTGATGTATGCTGTGGAACAGCAGATTGGACGATCACATTGGCGGAAGCAGTTGGTGAAAATGGAGAGGTCAAGGGGCTGGATTTTAGTCAAAATATGTTAAAGGTTGGCGCACAAAAAGTAGAGCCATATCCACAAATTGAACTGATCCATGGCAATGCAATGGAATTACCTTTTCCAGACGATACATTTGATTATGTAACGATTGGTTTTGGCCTTCGTAATGTACCAGATTATTTACAAGTCTTAAAGGAGATGCAACGAGTGGTAAAGCCAGGTGGTATGGTTGTTTGCTTGGAAACATCCCAATCAGAAATTCCTGGTTACCGTCAACTGTTCCGTTTTTATTTTAAATATATAATGCCGATATTTGGTAAACTATTTGCAAAAAGTTATAAGGAGTATTCTTGGCTGCAAGAATCTGCAAATGATTTCCCAGGTATGAAAAAGTTAGCAGCATTGTTTGAGCAGGCAGGATTAGAAAAAGTAACGTACAAACCATACAGTGGCGGGGCTGCGGCAATGCATATGGGCTTTAAAAAGGTACGTTAATGGGGGAAGGTTTTCACACGTGGAAAAGATGAAGTTAAAACTACTCTATTCCGATTTGAAATCAGATATCGATATCATTGAACAAGAGTTAGAACAAGCGGTGGACTCATCTTCATATTTGATCAACGATGCTTCCCTTCATTTATTACAAGCTGGTGGCAAACGGATACGGCCAATTTTTGTATTGCTAGGTGCGAAATTTGGCAACTATGATATTGAAAAGATGAAGGATGTCGCAGTGCCTTTAGAGCTCATTCATATGGCATCTCTTGTGCATGATGATGTGATTGATGATTCCAATATGCGACGGGGACGCCCAACGGTCAAATCACAGTGGAATAACAGAGTAGCTATGTACACGGGCGATTTTATTTTTGCACGTGCTCTGGAATATATTACAAAGTTAGAGGACCCACTTGTACATCAAATTTTAGCGCGTACGATGGTAGAGATTTGTAACGGTGAAGTCATTCAAATTGAGGATAAATTTAGATTAGATCAAGGTCTAAAAGATTATTTTAGAAGAATCAAACGCAAAACAGCATTACTTATTTCCTCAAGCTGTGAGCTAGGGGCTGTAGCAGCAGGCGTAGATGCGAAAACAGTGCGACATTTAAAACGCTTTGGCTATTTTGTAGGCATGAGCTTTCAAATTATCGATGATGTTTTAGATATTATGGCAACTGATAAGGAGCTAGGGAAACCAGCAGGTAGTGATTTATTGCAGGGCAATATTACCCTACCGATTTTATTGTTAAAAGATGATCCAGAACTACAACCATACTTAGTAAAGGTATTTGCAGGGACATTAACAGAATTGGAACGTCAAAATATGTTGCAATATGTGCGTAAATCTCATGCAATTGAGCAAGCTAATCGTATGAGTGATAAATATTTGAAAAAAGCCTTACAGGAAATTGATGCTTTACCAAAACATCCCGTTAAGAAAAAACTACGTGATGTTGCATTGTTTATGGGGAAGCGCAAATTCTAGCTTTTTGTTGTACAAAGGCTCATTTTTTGTTAATATTTATCGGTAGGTGAAAAACCTGTTAGACGAATTTAAGGAGTGTTTTAAACATGGCAATTGAAAAAACTTTTTTAATGGTTAAGCCAGATGGCGTGGAACGTCAAGTAGTAGGAGACATCGTTGACCGTTTCGAACGTCGCGGTTTTATCATGAAAGGTGCTAAATTAATGGTAATTCCTAAAGAATTAGCAGAAAAGCACTATGCTGAGCATGCGGAGCGTCCATTCTTCGGTGAATTAGTTGATTTCATCACTTCTGGTCCTGTATTCGCTATGGTATGGGAAGGCGAGAACGTAATCAAGCTTGCTCGTACGATGATGGGTGCAACGAAACCTGAAGAATCTAACCCAGGTACAATCCGTGGTGACTATGCAACAACTGTTTCTCACAACATCATCCACGGTTCTGACTCTCTTGCTTCTGCAGAGCGCGA
Source organism: Lysinibacillus sp. FSL H8-0500 (assembly GCF_038051955.1). Classification (NCBI taxonomy): domain Bacteria; kingdom Bacillati; phylum Bacillota; class Bacilli; order Caryophanales; family Bacillaceae; genus Lysinibacillus; species Lysinibacillus sp. FSL H8-0500. Next base: position 1,698,506 of record NZ_CP150292.1, read on the forward strand.
AATCGGCTTATTCTTTGGTGAAGATTTAGTTTAATTCGTGAATACAAGAAGCGTAGCGAAAATAACTACGAATAGAACTCAATAAAAAAATCATCTATTTTTCCGATGGAACTTTTACCTTCTAACAAAAAATGTTAGGGGGTTTTTTATTTGTCAAAATCATTCAATAAAGTTAACACAAACATTGATTTAAGCTTATTGACTATCAAAACTGAAAAAGAACCAAAGAAAGAAATGGTGACAAAAATCAATAACTCAATAGTTAAAATGGATACTTATGATGAATTGGACAACAGAAATATTGCCATTAAACACGCCATACAAATTTTAAATCAACAATGGCGACTAAACGGATTAAGACCAAGGACAATTGATAGTTACAACTATAATTTTAAGCGATTTGTTGAAGTTACTAAAGTTGAATATCTCCACGAAATCAACAATGAAAAAATTTATCAATATTTATCAAGTTTCAAAAATGCAAAGGACACATCTCTACATGGTCGTTTAAAGCAAATTAAAGCCGTTTTAAGCAAGTGTCACGATAATGGTTGGTATAACTCAAAGTTTTGGACAAACATCAAAATAAAAGTAAATACAAGCGTTAAGGAAGCTACTACGGAAAGAGAACTGGCACTTTTGTTATCACTTTTGGATAAATCAACGTATTCGGGATTACGTGATAGTATAGGAATTTTACTTTTATACAAAACAGGTATTCGAATTAAAACATTGGGAGCGTTGAGAGAACAGAATATTGATTTTGAAAATATGCTTTTGAAGTTACAAGGAGAGATAATGAAATCGCATAGACCATTGATTCTCCCTTTAGATGATGAAATGTGTACTTTATTAAGAGAGTTAATTTCAATAAATGATGATATTAGGAAAGAACATAGAGAAAAGAATGATTATATTTTTCTTTCAAACATAGGCGTACCAATTTCAAATACAGTTTCACCGTCCAATTTAATTGCGAAAAATTTATGGGTATACAGTAAAAAGTGGAATTTAAAGAACGTTAATCCTCACTCTATTAGAAGATTGTATGCCCAGAATTTGGTGAAACGTGGAGCAGATATAAACTTAGTATCTCATGCTTTAGCACATTCTGACTTATCAACAACTACGAGATATTTGGGGTTAGATGTTGATACAGTAGCAAAGAATTTACGTGATTTTTTATAACATATACTTCTTCTCAGAGTTAGTTTAAAGCGATAGCGAAAAGCTTATATTTGCCCCGCTTTTAGAACTACTTGTATATGTGTCTAAACGAGATGAAAAATAGGGCTACTATTGATAGCCCTATTTCTTAGTTTGTTTATTTTTCCAATTATTTTGGATTTGCAATAGCTCGTTAATTTGTTTTAACACAAACTCTTGATAATCAGGATTTAACTCTTTGAAAATTGTCATAGCCATTTCAAATTTAGTATCAGCAGGGCTTTTAAACATCTCACCTTCACCAGTATTTAGCCAATTTTCATTCACATTGAAAGTGATACAAATCAATCTGATGATGCGGTCATTTACCTTTCGATGCTCTAATTCAATGCCTGCTATATGACTATTGGATATTGAAATAGCTTTAGCAAATTTGGCTTGCGATAAATTCAGTTCAGTTCGTACTTGTTTAACACGTTGATTGATAGTAGTAGACAATAGATATCACCTCGTTAGTATTCAAAATATCATATATCCACTCACATTGAAAGTAAATATAAATAAAATGCAGTTGAATTACTCTCTATGTAATTATATAATACTCTCATAAGGTGTGAATAAGGAGGGGTTTCATGGAAAACGAAGACCAATACAAGCAACTAGAGTCCAGCTTTAAAAGGTTAGATGAAGAAGGAAAGCGTTATATACTTGGTATTTTACAGGCACTAGAGTTTGCCCAATCGAATCAAGTTGTGGGTGTAACCAAGCCTAAGAAAAAAGATGGCGAGAAAGAAGATTGATGGTACATATACAGCTATATGAGTGTTTATCTTAATTGAAGCGGGTCATAGGGTTTTCAATAATGCAAATTATAGGAGGGGAATAATGTTAAAAAAAGTAGGAGTTCTATTATTACTAGGTGCGACATTAACAGGGTGTTCTGATAAATTGGATGAAACCACAGAAGAAGTAAATAAAAAAGATGAAGTTGCGTTATCTACAACCAAGATGATTGCGGAAAGCGATAGTACAGCTAATATTGAGGAATATCTCAGCGATATGCAAAGATTTAAAGAAAACATATATATAGAATTAAAAGCTATGGAAGCGTTGAGTCAGAAAATGGCTGATAATCCTCTAATAATAGAAGATAAAGAATTTGTATCGAGGATAACTGGTGTTGCTAAAGAAGTTAGAGATAATTACAAATATATTAAAGAGATGGGTGTACCCAATGAATTATTAAACTATCATTCACGAATGATAGAGGTATTTAAGGAGTTAGAATTAGGTGCAAATTTATATGAAAAAGGTTCATTAGAAAAAAATGTTGAAACGGTACTTGAATCATCAAGGCATTTTGTAGTGGCTGTGAATTTACTTGATTCAGCTACAACAGAATTGAACACAATTTATAAAGCTAGTGATGATGAGATTTATGAATTTATGGTGCAGTCATACAGTGCATTAACTAATAATGGGGAAAATTATAATCCTGAAATACATGATGTACAGGTATCTAAATTAGCAAGTGAGAAATATGGTATAAGTGAAGAAGAGGCAGACCGAATATATATTCAGAAAGAAATGTCACGTTAAAACATTTGTCAAAGGATGAAGTAGAGTGAACAAATTAATCTTAGTAATAATGTCGCTGATTTTTATTCTTAGTGCTTGTAGTGGTAGAGATTTATCCAATGTAAAAACATCTCTTTATGGTCATTGGATAGATGAAGAATCTGCAACAGAGTACTATATTAGTGAAGACAGCATTATACAAGTTAATGAAGAGAGTCAAAAAGATAAAACCTATAAAGTATTAGATTATGATGAAGTAATGAACATGATAAAAATACGAGAAAAAGACGAAGAAGGTAATAGCTTTGTTACGGAAATTGTATTCGATGATGATAAAAGAGAATCAGCACAGATATTACTAGATTTGTCTACACTAGAATTTGCTAACGAGGATATTGACTCCGACATGTTGGACACAGTTGAGATGTTGCAACAAAAAATCATTCAAGCTAATGCAAAGTCATTTGAATATCAGTGGGAGTATGTTGATGATAAACAAGAACCATAAAGATGAAGAGAGCAGGGAGAGAAATCCCTGTTTTTTATTTGTTTTATTATCATGAACAGTGAAAAAGAGTCTATCAGCCACGCAAATGTATGGAAAATACGTCACGTGCAATTTGGAATAAAATAATGATAATAGAGATGATTTCTACGTGTGAGTAGCACGGGGGTATTAAAGACCAAATAGGTTGATGTTTATAGTCATAGACATGGTAGCACATCCGCTCCTACACGTAGTTAGCAATTTAAAAGCGTCAAAATACAATTTCGTGTATTTGACGCTTCTTTTAGTTTATAAGCTGTGTGCTAGCTGTCTATCTAATGGATAAAATTGAGTTTTTATCAACTACCAATATTTTTTTACTACAAATTATTCTGAATTTAGCGGTTTTTGATAAACTGATATTTAGTGAGAGATTAGAACGTAGCATGGTGAAGTGGAGAAAAAATAGAAAAAATGGTATACTTAAGTTATAAATAGTTGACTGTTTTTAAGTTTTAGTGTATTGGTCAACCGAGTATGAAGGGGATGATGAATCGAAATAATGCTATTTGTTGCATAATTCCATAAAGTAAAAGTAAATCAACTCATTACGTTATTCGCTGTGCTCATAACTTCATGAGATTGATTTTGAAAAGCAAGCTTGACAGCTCGCTTTTCGACTTAATCGTAATAGGAATAAAGTATATTTCCACATACACAACGTTAGTTGTGTATGTGAAGGCGGTAAATCGGAACGATAGTGGAGATTTACCGACTAGGGTTTTAGTAAAGAAAGAAAAAGATACAATATCGACCTATAATAATATAATCTATTATTATAAGGCAATTATGTATCTTTTTGTATTTTATGATATGGAAAGAAAAGGAGGTTGTTTTAAGTGGTTAAGAAAGAATATTCACAAAAAGAGATTATAGAAATTGAAGGTGACGACATTATAAAAGAGCATATGGCTAAATATAATAAGTTGATGACAAATATGTTTAATCGCTTTGTAAGGGATTTAGAACAAAGATATGAAACCGTAGAAACGATTGGCAAAGGTGGCATGAAGACCAGATACATATTAGGTGCTGTACGTGATGTTGAAGCAGGCCGTAAAGACAAACGAGTAGATAACGGAAAAGGACAAGTCCCTTTAAAGTACGAACAGGGTTTTCCCATTATGATGTTACAGTATTTACATATGAATAGAAGCGAAAAACCACAGACCATTAATAAATGGTTGTTGGATATGAGTATTATTACAAATGAAATGTTTGAAGCGAGCAAGCTGAGATATGATTCAAGGGTACTAGAAAATCAGATGAGTAAATTAGAAAAGAAAAATGTAATTAAAAGTGGTAATAGTTGCATGGTTACGGATTATGTTGAAAGAGAAATTCAAAGATTGAATAAATATTTTATGCAGGTGGTAGACAAATTAGAAGAAGCGAAAATTATAAAACATGTACCATATTTAATGGGGAAATGTAAAATACCACATACATATGAATTTATTAATAATGACAAACAAGAACTGGACAACGAAATTGCTTATACATATGAATACTTAGAGTTATCTCCTCATGTTGCATGTAAAATAGCTTACATGGAATCAAGCTTACAAAATGAAGATAGATTTAAACATCTAACACTAAAAGAAATTCATGGTCTAAAAGGTATGAAGCTTGTACAGGAGTATTGGAAGGAATATAAATTGCGCTTAAATCAAATTACAGATGAAAGTGGAGAACGATTGTTTCTTGTATTAGTTTATACGGCACATGCACTATTTGTTGGGGCAGGGAAAAACCCAATCATAAAATGGCTAGAGAAAAATAATCGTGGAGCGATTGAATTATACAATGGTGATAGCATGAAATATTTTTTGGAAAATGCGAAGGATTTTCACGAAACCAGAAATGATTATATTGTTAGTTTAGCGGAGAACAGACAAAAGAAATTTAATACTCCTTCTGAAAAAGTTATAGGAGCAAATGAGGAATTGGGGATTGAAGGAAGAATTGTAAAGGTTAAAAACGACCCTTACGATGATAAAAACATTTGGGACAAAACAAAAGAAATGATGTATTTAGAATTGTATGTGCAAGCATATAGGAAGTTGCAAGAATACTATGGGCATACTTTTAAATAAAATGATTTATTTTGAATAGAAACAAAAATATGAGGTATTGGAATTTTTGATTAACCTTATATAACACAAAAACATATAATGTAAATCAAGTATTTCAAACACAAAGTATAGAAGAGGCTGGGACATAACTAACTGGGAACTTCATAAAGCAGAATAATCTCTATATTAGCAAAACACGATAACTAGGAAAAACGAACTATTCAGAAACACTTCGTGAGCGTTTCAGTGGATAGTTCGGAATTTTTGTTGGCTGAAACACTTTTGTCCCAGCCTCGTTCTAATTTTAGTAACTATATACATTTGATTTTGGATGCATTGTTCTTTCGATGCCTTTAATTAAAACTTCTTCTTTAATTGCTCGATATATTCTTGTAAAACTAGGTATTTCAATCAGTCCTTTCTTCCCGTTTATTCTTCTACGCATACACTCTTCAATTAAGTTGTTTTTATTTAAATTAAATGGAAATTGATTATAACGATTAAAGCCGTTTTTTAAGAGTAGTTTAGCCCTTTTGTTTATTGCATTAAGAATAGTGGATAGTAACCAACTATCTAGCTGTTTCATTTGTTCCTCATCATCAATTAAGGGGTAGAAGCTCATAACGCCTTTAAAATTTAACCGTTTATAAGCCCCGTTTAAATAATTTTTAAGCATATATTCCCCTAAATTTCCGTATAGATATCTTCTTATTTGCATGATCGCTGTAACAAAGTCACCATCATTGTCATTACTAGGAATTGTTACAGATTGTAAAGGGGTTTTATTTAACGGTTGTATTAGATTTTTGTATAGTACATAACTAATATGTTGTTTAATTTTATTTACCGAGTTTGGTTTAATACTAACGTTATCTCCAGAGAGTTCATAACCTAGAAATTCTATGGAGTTTTTATCTGCGTCAAATTCAGAAGGCATCCCTTTTTTTGATAATAGGCTTATACCATGAGATTTATCAAAATTTATTTCAACGCTTGTCTCCCTTGAGAAATCCTGCATAATATCGAATGATTTGCAAATTTTAGGATAACTTTCTGACCATATAACAGTATCGTCGGCATACCTTGCAAATCTAAGTCCTTCTAATTCTAATTTTTTATCTAATCGCCAACAAGCAAGGTTTGCTAAGAATAGAGAAATGGAAGTACCCTGTGGAATACCTTGTTTAAAATGATTAAGAAATGCTTTAATCACGTTTTCTTCAAACTCACTTACTAAAAAGCCATTTTGATGAAGTTGCTCTATTAAATATACATGGTTAATTGAGCCAAAAAAGTCCCTAAAATCAAACTCAGCAACAAACATTCTTGGATTAGCCTTTATATCTAAAGCAATATCTTGAATAGCGTAATGAACATTTCTATCATTTCTATAAGCATAAGAAAAGGAACTAAATCTATGTTTATTTTTACTGAGAAGCCTACTATAAAAATAATTGGAAACGGCTTCATCAGGGATTTGGAAAATATGTACAGGTCTAGTTTTTGTGCTATTCTTCTTAGGTATTTCTTTTAAATATGGTTTAAATGGTTTATAAGTATCATTTATTAACTTATTGAATATCGATTTTGCAATTTGCTTTTGATGTTTTAACACGTAGAAGGGGTTATATTTTTTATCAATTAGCCATTCCTCAGGAATTTTAATATCTTTTTTCTGGGGATTTTTAATCCTTCTTTTTTCCCTCCTGTAGATTAACTCTAAATTATTATGATATTCTTGAAACTCTTGTGCCTTGCGCACCGCTATTTGGTTAATATGAAATTCTATGTCTTCAAGAAGCATGTTTTCATTCCTCCTAAACAAAAAGCCTTACCTTAAAAGGTAAGGCTTTCCACGAAAGCTATAATTAAAAGTAAGTTCTCACTTAGAACTCAGCATGAAGTAGCTTTGTTCTCCATCTTCGAATAAGAAATTCGAACTATATAGCTTCCGTTCGTCACCTAATGACATAATCATACTTTACCATAAATTTGTATATTATGTAAATAGGAATTTTTAGTATTATGAAGCTTTAGCAATCGGCTTGATTGAAAATTCACCTAAACGTAAATTCTTATTACAAATTATTGCTAAAAAGGAACGCATATGAATTATTGAATGGAAAGGAGAAGGGAATGGGATAGCTAAGTGGAATTATATTAATAACAAAAATATACTATGGTACAACTAGAACATGCTCTAAGCATGTTGGGTAGTTATTCTTTTGCCTACTATTACATTAATCAAAAAAGAAAGCTATGAATGAACCTAAGTGTATTAAACCTAAAAAAGAGGCACTAGATTAGTGCTTCTTTTTCTGGTATATTATATCAATTTAAAGACGCTAGAGAAAACAAAATTATCGTCAATAAATATTTCTACTTTAACAATTTGCCTATTATCTAATAAACCATTTACATTGGCAGTAAAGTCAAGTTTAAATCCAAAAACATAGTGTTTGTCAGAGAAACTACAAATAAAATTATCTTCAGTATCAGATATTTGGATATATAAATTTCTTTTATAATGACATGGCTGACTTAAATACACTTTAAGAAATTCTTTTGTTAGTTCTACTTGTGTAATTTGTAAGTATTTATTAAGAAAAATAGTTTCACTATTTATTGACATTTCTTCAGGGACACAAATCATATCTGCATAATTCAAAGTAGCTTGCGACTTGAGTAAATTTTTGAGTGTTTCAGCCTCAGCTTTAGTTCTACAAACAATTTTTTTTAGGTAAGTTAAATCAAATTCATCTTTAACGATTACTTCGGCATGGCGTCTTTTAACAATCATATTACTTATTGTACTATCAAAAGGTCCAACGTGGTATATTTCGTTAAAAGGGGCTTTATCTAAATTATGTGAACCTTGGAAAATATTGTGAGATTGATAATGTGAAGCTAAACTTTCTTCACTAAACCAGACTCTCGAATCATTTAGCATATTTGAATCAAATAATAAGAAAATGGGTACAGGGCAATGAGCATTATATTTACTAAATTCATTTTTAGCTCTGATTCCTTCGTTATTGAATTGTGTAGGTGTTAAAGGTCTAAAGTAAAAACGAACACAGTCTAGAACTGGTCTAGACGTTCCGTTTCGCACTTCAGCACTAGCATTGTCATTTAAAGTAGTCGAATTTAAACTGTTGACTTTATTTACCGACAGGAGCTTTCCAAGATTAAGAATGGAAGCTATATTAGTTACATGACTGAAATGGAAGATGTAATCTGCCCACCAACGGTAATTTGATGGTAGGTAATTTTGAGCATGATTATTAAGTATCTGTTTGGGATTTTTGTTATTAGTCTTATTCATAGAACTACACCTTTCTGACTTTGTTTATAGAAAATAATAACATATAATGAATTTAAAGGAGTGTTATTGTGATAAATTTTAAAAAAGGGAATATTTTTAGTGAATTAGAAAATGTTGATTCTATTGTTAATACGATTAATTGTGTTGGAGCAATGGGAAAGGGTGTAGCAAAAGAATTTGCTAAAAGATATCCAATACTTTTAAATGAGTATAAAGAAAAATGTAAAAGAAAAGAAATAATTATTGGAAAAAATTACATTTATGAAATTCCTCAAGCCAAAAGGACTAAGTTCATTATAAATTTCCCTACAAAAAATCATTGGCGGTTCGATTCTAAGATAGAGTATATTGATAAAGGATTAAATGATTTAGTAGAAGTGATAGAAAAATATAAATTAAAATCAATTGCAATGCCTGCTTTGGGTTGTGGTAATGGTGGTTTAGATTGGGAAGTGGTAAAGCCTTTAATTGTTAATAAACTTTCTAACCTAATTGATGTAGAAATAATCATTTATGAACCTGCACTAAAGGAAAGACAAGAAAAAGAACCAAAGATATCAAAATCAAAGATATCAAAACCAAGATTAACAAAGGATAGAAAAATACTTTTACTTTTGATGGATATTTATAATGAGACAAAAGGCAATTCGAAAATAACCTATAAAGAAATCAATGCACTAAGCTATATAATGCACCATGATAATTCGAAAATAGAATTTGACTTGAAATCATATGGCCCTTATAGCCCTAGTATTAATCCTATTATTACAAATTTAGCTAAGTATTATATAAAACCTTTAGTAAAACAAAATGAGTCAGATGCTACTCCTATTGAGATAGTAACGTTAGATTTCCCTCAAAAATCCGCACTACTAAAAGATAAAGATTTCATCCAAACTAAAGATTTTCTTAATGGTTTCGAATTGAAAGAGGGTTTGCTAATACTGACCATTGGCTTATGGATGCATAAAAAGTATAAGGTTTTTGGTGAAGAATTATATACTCTGATATCAGATTGGTTAAAGAATAATAAATTTAATTATGACGATAGCGTAGTTAGAAAAGCTGTTTCAAGAATAGAAAAAACTTTTAGGATTGTCGATATTTTGACATTTGATTTATAAATATTAAATAATTAAATTCTTATTTATAGATTTATTAGAATATAAGTAACTAAGAAGTGGGATAAACTCTACGTTTATCTCGTTTTTTATTTTATCAAGGTAGTTAAATGAAAAGGTATAATATGTTTAAGCGATAATTAATAGATATTGGTGATAGTAGGCATAATTTAGCTATTATAGATTAATTGAAAGAGGGAGATTGAAGTTGGAACTAGAGTGGCTAATAAAAAATGAAACAGAGAATACAACTTTAGATTTTAAAAGGGAACAATATTTGAAACCAAAGTATTCTGATTTAATAAAAGATATAATTTCAATGGCAAATACACCTATTGGAAAAAAGAAGTATATTGTTATTGGCATTAAAGAAACTTCAAGTGGTTGTAAAGAGTGTTTTCCAATTAATGAAAAAGAATTTGTTGATAAAGCTACGTATCAACAAATTATCAGAGAGAATATAGAGCCATACATTGAAATTGATTACTATTCATTTAATTTAGATGGAAATTTACTAGGTATTATTGAAATTGATAAATGCGATAATCCACCATATATGTTAAAGAAAAACTTTGGTGATAAGTTAAAAAAAGGCGATATGTTTATTAGAAAAGGAAGTCAGCAAGATAAAATTACTCGTAGCGATTTAGATGAAATACTTGCATTTAAACAAAAAAGCTTATTTAATAACAAAGTTATTATGGGTTTATCTAAAGATATGGCTGAAAAGTTAAATACAGTTATAGAGAAAGATTATGAGCTTCCATCAAGTAAAGCTAAAAGAGAAATTGAAGGTATTTTAGAAAGAAGAAAATATGGTTTAGTAGTCGAATGGGATATAGGGTTTGATATTAATGATGCATTATTGAGTTCTAATAAAAAGCCTTTATCAAAGAGAACAACTGAGGAATTAGAGCAAATGCTAGCTGATATAGAAAGTTATTATCAAGAGGAAGATATGTACTATATTAGCGAGTCATTAAGTATAAATTTAAATGTATTTATAAAAAACAATTCTGAGAAGTATATCGAAGATGCGAATATAATATTGAAATTACCTAAATATGAGGGGAATTTAAGGGTTTTTGAAGAGATTCCTGAAGAGCCGAATAGTATGTTTAATAAATTCAATAGTTTTTATAATCATAATTATCCGATAGTAGAAGAAAATGAAACTCATTTTATTGTTGAATGGAATTATGGAGATTTACCTCATAAGAAGACTGTACAATTTTTTGATGAAGATATTAGAGTGTTTATAAATGGTAATTTAATTGGGGAAAGTGTATTAGTAAATTGTGAATTGTATGGTAAAAACCTGCCATCTCCAATTCAAACAAAATTAGAACTTCAAATTAAATAATAGCCACTAAATTTATCACTTTTTATGAAGTAACGTATAGTGTCTAGAAGAAAATTAATTAAAATTTCAACTCAATTAATATAATTTTGGTAGATAAAATTATTATCTCAAGTGAGTAGATATTAAGAAGCTAGGTGCTTACTGAGAGGTTCAAGTAAGTACCTTTTTGATGGGTAACTTTTGAGTTATGAATTAAGTTTGTAATTTAGTACAATGAGAGTAAGTTAATATATCGCTAAAGGAGAATGACAATGCCTGTGTATAATAAATTAGTACGAGATAAGATTTTAGAGATTATTGAAGCGGATGGTTTAAAGTATAATGCAAGAATTTTAGAACCGAAGGAACTTCTAGTGGAAGTAAAAGCAAAAATGATTGAAGAAGCTAAAGAGTTTCATGGAACAGATAATGTACAAGAAAGTATTGAAGAATTAGCAGATATTTTAGAATTAGTACATACAGCTATTAATGCATTAGATGTAAGTTATGATGAACTGGAAGCGATTAGAGGACAGAAGAAGGCTAAACGTGGAGGATTTGAAAAGGCGATTTATTTAATTGATGTAGAGGATAAGTAACCTATTTTCAATGGAGTGTTTAGATGAATAATTACTTAGACAATGATAATACTTTGGAATCGAATTTTCGCTCAATATACTTATTTGGTAGAAATGTTGCTACTTATAAATTTGCGTTTGCTAAAACATTACTTGAATTAGGTGAGAGTAATAAAAGTTTTGTGAGCTTAGAAGAATTATCCCCTATATTTGCAAAGTACATGTTAGAGCATATTAGGAACGGGAAACGACAAATAACAAGTCAGTCATCTAAGTTTATTAGTGCATTGAATTTATTTCATCAAAACCAAATTACGTGGGAACAATTACTTGAAGTTACTGAAAAAGTAGGGTTTAACAATGTGATAGATGCCTTTCATAACATTCCTAATGGTGAACTTGATAAAAATTTTTATGAAAAGTCCATACAAGGAAAGACTTTAGGAATTACGTTGACTGATAGTATATTTTTGTTGAATGGAAGCGCCCAAAAAGTAAATATATTAAGTGAAATTGAAGGTAGATGGAACTTAGTTGAAAACGCATGGACTGAACGAAATCCAAAACTAGAAGTTCAGTTTGATACAGACCTTGAGCAGTTTTTCTTTATAAAGCCTATGACACCACAGCAGTTCATGTTGTCTCATGAAAGAATAAATCTAACTTCTGCTAGAAAGCCATTAAACGGATATCAAAAGGGAAAATGCTTCTATTGCTACAAACCGATTTCAATTGAAAGTAACCAATTGAATACTTGTGACATAGACCATTTCTTACCGCTATCAACACAGTTCAACAGTACACTTGATTTAGACTTAAATTGTGTTTGGAATCTAGTTCTAAGCTGTCAGGATTGCAATAGAGGTGAAGTTAATGGGAAGTTTGCTAGACTACCTGAAGACCCTCTTTTACAACGATTGTATAAGCGTAATGAGTATTTAATTGAAAGCAATCATCCGCTAAAAGAAACGATTATTATGCGAACAGGTAAAAATCCACAGCAAAGAGCTAATTTTTTAAAACTAATGTATAGACTTGCGGAGACCCTAAGTAGAGCAAAGTGGAAACCTAAATTAGAGTATGACATTGGATTTTAAAATAGAGCAATGAAAAACTACAGGATGGTATGGTACTGCCTTTATAAAAGTGTAAAGAGTCTAAAAGTTTAATTGCAAATAGATGACTTTATTATAGGGGGATTTTTCCACTTCTACTTGCTAACATGGCTAAAAGTAATGTATAGTTACTAATTAATAGAAGGTAAAAGCTCGGTTCTAATTTAGTTTTTTTCGTTTATTTCAGAGAACGAGTGATATGAGTTATTGAGGAGACAATAGTTAAAGACAATTTTCTTGGTAGTAACCCAGGTACAATCCGTGGTGACTACGCAACAACTGTTTCTCACAACATCATCCACGGTTCTGACTCTCTTGCATCTGCAGAGCGCGAAATCGGCTTATTCTTCGGTGAAGATTTAGTTTAATATGCAAATAGATAAAGCAATCTCAAAATATTGGGATTGCTTTTTTTGTTGCCCAAAAAAGGACAGTAGGTTCTATTGCTAGATACATAAAGAATTGTTAAAAACTTCTGTATCATGTACAATAAATGCTATAATATTCTGATAATTAAGATAGGAATATATTAGAGGCCTTCTCAATAAACTATGAAGGATGATAAGGAAAAGGGGTATGTTTATGAGAGAAGTGGTGATTGTGGCAGCGGTTCGGACTGCGGTTGGTCGAAGTAGGGGGGCGTTCAGTCATGTGCGCGCTGATGATCTAGCAGCCGATGTGTTACAGGAGGCGGTACAACGAGCAGGCATCGACAAGGCACAGGTGGATGATGTGATTTTAGGCTGTGTCACGCAAACCGCTGAACAAGGTGCGAATATTGCACGTACAGCTTTGTTAATGGCAGGATTTCCTGACAGTGTACCTGGTGTGACCATTGATCGGCAATGTGGCTCAAGTCAACAAGCCGTCCATTTTGCAGCACAGGCAATTTTAGCAGGGGATATGGATATTGTAATTGCTGGCGGTGTGGAAAGCATGACAAGAGTGCCGATGGGTTCTAATATGGAAAATGCCTATAAAGGTAAGCGTTTACAAGAAAATTATACGATTATCCATCAAGGATTATCGGCAGAAAAAATAGCTGCAAAATGGTCTTTATCAAAAGAACAGCTTAATAACTATGCCTACCAAAGCCATCAACGAGCTTTAGCAGCAATAGAGGCAGGTCACTTCCAAGATGAAATACTGCCAATTCAAATACTACAGGAGGATGGCTCTCTTGTAACAGTTGCAGTGGATGAGGGTCCGCGTCCAGAAACAAACGTTGATATCTTAAATGGCTTAAAGACTGTTTTTCAGGAGGATGGTGTCATCACAGCAGGGAATGCAAGTCAAATGAGCGATGGTGCATCAGCTGTTGTAGTTATGTCACTGGACAAGGCGCAGGAGCTTGGTATTCGTCCGCTAGCTAAAATTATTACAAGGGTAGTTGTAGGCTCTGACCCAACATTGATGCTAACAGGGCCAATCGAGGCTACAAGAAAAGCATTAGCGCGTGCAGGCCTGCAAATCGAGGATATTGATACGTATGAGGTCAATGAAGCCTTTGCACCCGTGCCACTTGCTTGGTTACAGGAAATTGGTGGCGACCCTGAGAAGCTTAATCCAGATGGAGGAGCGATTGCACTAGGGCATCCGTTAGGTGCAACTGGGACAAAGCTATTAACCACAATGCTTTACCGAATGGAGAGAGAAAATTATCGCTATGGCTTACTTGCTATTTGCGAAGGTATGGGGATGGCCAACGCAACAATTATTGAAAAAATGTAAAGGGGGTTATGCTGGATGAACAACCATGGAGTAGTAGCAATCGTAACGGGTGGTGCATCAGGATTAGGGGAGGCAACCGTTCGTCATATTGTTGGACAGGGCGGCAAAGCCATTATTTTTGATGTGAATGATGAGCGTGGACAGGCACTTGTGACAGAGCTAGGGGAAAATGCTCTGTATGTGCGAGTGGATGTGACACAAGAGGCGGATATAGCAGCAGGACTTGAGCAAGCGATTCGCTCTTTCGATCAGGTCAATGTTGCGGTGAACTGTGCAGGCATAGCAGACGCTAGTAAGGTTCTGTCAAAGAAGGGTATTCATGCACTTGAGCTATTTGAAAAAATAATAGCTGTTAACTTAGTAGGTACGTTTAATGTGATTCGTCTAGTAGCAGAGAAGATGCAGCAGAATGAGCCAAATGAAGATGGGCAGCGTGGCGTTATTATTAATACAGCATCTGTCGCGGCATTTGATGGGCAAATTGGACAAGCAGCCTACAGTGCTTCCAAGGGTGGTGTGGCTGCGATGACATTACCGATTGCGCGGGAGCTTGCCGCTATTGGGGTGCGTGTGATGACGATTGCGCCTGGCTTAATTGAAACACCAATGTTTGCGACGTTACCAGAGCCTGCAAGAGTAGCCCTTGCTCAAATGACACCTTTTCCCAAGCGTCTTGGCAAGCCAGCAGAATATGCACTTCTGGTTGACAGTATTATTCAAAATGGCCTGTTAAATGGGGAGGTGATTCGTCTGGACGGAGCCATTCGCATGCAGCCAAAGTAAGTCAAAGCTAGTAGATTTGTAGTAGCTGTCAGTCTTGATTGTTTCAAAAATTTGTCTACGAAGGGAAGCGTTATCATGCATATGATGGATACACCTTTATTATTAACAAGTTTTTTGAATCGTGCAGAGAGATTTTTTCAGGCAAAGAAAATTTATTCACGAACAAGTGCTACAACTATACATGAGTTTACATATAAAGAATATGTAAAAAGAACTCGTCGCTTAGCACATGCTTTAACAAAGCTAGGCATGGAACGTGGGATGAAGGTAGGGACATTTGCTTGGAACCACCATCGTCATTTAGAAGCTTATTTTGCTGTACCTTGCGCAGGAGCGGTGCTACATATGATTAATATTCGACTAGCGCCTGAGCATATTGCCTATGTCATTAATCATGCAGAAGATGAAATTTTATTAATCGATGATAATTTAGTACCACTTATTGCGCCAATTGTGTCACAGCTTACAACGGTCAAGCATTTTATTATTATGGGAGATGCTGTAGAGGTGGCATCACTACCAATTCCAAATGCACTTTCCTATGAGGCATTGTTAGCGGAGGCTGATGAACAATTTATATTCCCAGAGGATTTAGATGAAAATACACCTGCTGGCATGTGCTATACAAGCGCAACAACTGGTATGCCAAAGGGTGTTGTCTATACACATCGTAGCATTGTGCTTCACAGCTTGGCAGCGGGTCTTGCAGATAGTATTGCTATTTGTGAATCAGATGTGGTATTACCTGTTGTACCAATGTTCCATGCCAATGCATGGGGCTTGCCATTTGCAAGTGTTGGCTTTGGCGCGACGCAAGTGTTGCCAGGACCAATGTTTACACCACAACTGTTACTTGAATTATTTGAAACGTATAAGGTAACGTTAACGGCAGGCGTGCCAACGATTTGGCTGGGTGTTTTACAGGAGCAACGCCAAAATCCTCGTGATCTATCATCTATGAGATTGATTGTTTGTGGGGGTTCTGCTTCACCAATTGGGCTTGTGCGAGGCTTTGAGGAGGAGCTGAACATTCCTTATATGACAGGCTATGGTATGACGGAGACATCGCCACTTGTAAGTCTATCCACGTATTTAACGCACATGGAGGATTATAGTGCTGATGAGAAAATGCATGTGCGAATTACACAGGGGATGACGATGCCGCTTATTGAAACGCGCATTATTAATGAAAACGGTGAAGTGCCATGGGATGGTAAAACAATGGGTGAGCTGACGATTCGAGGGCCATGGATTGCAGATGAATACTATCGTGATGAGCGTACAGAAGAAGCCTTTAAGGATGGCTGGCTTTATACAGGAGATATTGCAGTAATGACACCTGATGGCTATATTAAAATTACAGATCGTACAAAGGATCTAATTAAGAGTGGTGGTGAATGGATTTCCTCTGTAGACCTTGAAAATGCGTTAATGTCGCATCCAAAAGTATTTGAGGCTGCTGTTATTGCCATTCCGCATGAAAAATGGCTTGAGCGACCATTAGCCTGTGTAGTGCCAAAGCCTGAATACAAGGATTCGATTTCCAAAGAGGAGCTGTTAGAGAGTTTACGGACAGAGTTCCATAAAACATGGATTCCAGATGATATTGTTTTTATTGACGAGGTGCCAAAAACATCTGTAGGGAAGTTTTTGAAGGCTAGATTACGAGATGAATTAAAGGATTACCAAGTGCAAATTTGATAGAGTCGCTTGATTTAAGGAAAGGGAACTCAATATAGGAGGGAATTCGCTCAATGGAAGGGGAAACCGCTCAATAATGAGAGAGGAGCGCTCAATCGAAGGAAAAACTCGCTCAATAATGGGGGAGAAGCGCTCAATTCAAGGAGGAAACCGCTCAATCCAAGAGGAGACTCGCTTAATACTAGGCAATGAAGGTGGTGACAAGCTACCTTCATTTTTTTATGCATACGAATTCCAGAAAAGTGAAACGATTTAGTTGATTTTACTGTATAATTTTTAGTAATGAAAGGATGTGAACGGATTGTCAATTGCGATAGTAGCGATTATTGGTGGTGTCATTATTTCATTAGCTGGAATTTTTACAGACGCTCATACAAGACAACAGAAAATAAAACTAAAGGCAATCGAAAAGGAAGTTGAGTTAGAGCAGCTTCGACTGGAAACCTATACGAAGGAGACAGAAAAAATGCGGCTGGAATTAGAGCATTCGAAAGTGCTACTATTAGAAGAAAAACAAAACACCGGAAAGTAAAAGGCTATACATGAGAAAGACTATTTCAGGATTGGCACTTTTCCGCTATAATGGAAATACGATGCTAGAGGGGAAGATGACCATATGTCTGATTATGAACAGTTTATAGAAGGTATTAAGCGCAAAACAGGAATAGATTTAGCGTTGTACAAAGAAGCGCAAATGAAAAGACGATTAACCTCTCTGTATGAGAAAAAGGGCTATCGTAATTTTGTTGACTTTCTAAAGGCACTTGAACAAGATCGTAATTTAATGAATGAATTTTTAGATCGTATGACGATTAATGTTTCCGAATTTTATCGTAATAGTAAGCGCTGGGAAGTATTGCAAAAGAAAATACTCCCAAAGCTACTACAAACGAATAAGCGTTTAAAAATTTGGAGTGCTGCTTGTTCAACAGGAGAAGAGCCCTATTCATTAGTGATGGTGTTGTCTCAGCTAGTACCTTTATCGCAAATACAAATTATTGCTACTGATTTAGATGAAAATGTCATTCAAAAGGCTAAATTAGGCGTCTACCCTGAACGCTCTTTAGCAGAGGTGCCACTAGACATTAAAGCCAAATATTTTGAACAAGAGGACTCTTTCTATCGCGTAAAGGATGAGATTAAACGGTGTGTAACTTTTAAGAAGCATAATTTGCTAAAGGATTCTTATGATAGCAATTATGATTTGATCGTTTGCCGCAATGTGATGATTTATTTTACAGAGGAAGCCAAAGATCAGATTTATAACGACTTTAGTAAAGCCTTGCGTAAGGATGGCATTTTATTTGTTGGGTCAACGGAGCAAATTTTTAATCCAACACGGTATGACTTTGAAGTGGAGGATACATTCTTCTATCGAAAAAAATAGTTAATAATATGGATAAAAGCATTTGTACGAATGGCAAGTTAGCCGTTATGTATATACATGGAAGCAAAGCATTAGATATAGATAATCGATACGCTTTTCGCTTACTATAAGCAAAGGCGTATTTTTTATCATAATCGTTCAGAATATTCACATTTAAAGCGTGGGAATAAAGATGGACGTCTAAAAAGACATTTGTAAAAGGACTGTTTTTTTAAAGAATATATGTTATAGTGAAAAATACATACTTTAGCGAGTTGAAGGGAGAAAGTGTTTTATGCGTTACTTAACAGCAGGTGAGTCACATGGACCTCAATTAACAACAATTATTGAGGGATTACCATCACTCTTGCCAATTACAGCAGAAAAAATTAATCATGATTTAAAACGACGTCAAGGAGGTCATGGACGTGGACGCCGTATGCAAATCGAAACAGATACAGTAGAGATTGTGGCTGGCGTTCGTCATGGGCAAACACTTGGTTCTCCTGTAGCACTCGTTGTCACAAATGATGACTGGAAGCACTGGACAAAAATTATGGGTGCTGAGCCATTAGCAGATGATGTGAATCCTGAGGAGATTAAACGTCAAATTTCACGACCGCGACCAGGTCATGCTGATCTAGTGGGGGGCATAAAATACGGTCATCGTGATTTACGCAATGTCTTGGAGCGATCTTCTGCACGTGAAACAACTGTACGTGTAGCAGCAGGCTCTGTGGCGAAAGCTTTATTAAATGAATTAGACATTTCCATTGTGGCACATGTTACAGAGATTGTAGGAATTAAAGCTGACACTTCGTTAATAGAAGGGAAATCTGCAGATGAAATCCGTGCCATTGTGGAGGCTGATCCATGCTACTGTGTAGATCCAGAGGCATCTGCCAAAATGGTAACAGCTATTGATGAAGCAAAAAAAGCTGGTGATTCCATTGGTGGTGTTGTTGAAGTCATTATTGAGGGAGTGCCAGCAGGTGTAGGCTCCTATGTGCATTATGATCGTAAGCTTGATGCAAAGCTAGCAGCAGCTATGCTATCTATTAATGCCTTTAAAGGTGTGGAGTTCGGACTTGGCTTCGAAATGGCACGTCGTAAAGGCTCTGAGGTGCATGATGAAATTATTTGGTCTGAGGAAGAGGGCTACACGCGTGCGACTAATCGTCTTGGTGGCTTAGAGGGCGGGATGTCTACTGGCATGCCAATTGTTGTACGTGGTGTGATGAAGCCAATTCCTACTTTATATAAACCATTGCAAAGTGTGGATATTGATACAAAAGAGCCATTTAAAGCAAGTGTTGAGCGCTCTGATAGCTGTGCAGTCCCAGCAGCATCTATTGTTGCTGAACATGTTATTGCCTGGGAAATAGCCAATGCGATTTTGGAGCAATTCCATAGTGATCAGTTACCACAACTAAAAGCTCAAATTGATGAACATCGTCAATATACAAAGGGGTTCTAATGTATGCGTGTACCAGTTGCAACAAAATCACATCAATATGAAGTAGTTCTTGGTCATCAATTTCTAACTGAGGCTATTGAAGCATTTGCAGATAAACTTCAAAAAGCAGATAAGCTGATTGTGTTTACAGATGCTAATGTGTGGGCTGCACAGGGAGATTATTTCAAAGGGAATTTCCCATATGATTTTGAGGTCTTTATTTTGCCTAGTGGTGAGGCTTGTAAAACCTTTGAACAATACAATGCTGCTCAAACATTTTTATTGGAGCAAAAATGCTCCCGCAAATCATTTGTTTTTGCCTTTGGTGGAGGAGCTGTCGGCGATTTAACAGGCTTTGTGGCGGCAACCTATATGCGAGGAATTCCGTTTATTCAAATTCCAACAACCATTTTAGCGCACGATTCGGCAGTCGGCGGTAAAACAGCTATTAATCACCCATTAGGCAAGAATATGATTGGTGCATTTTATCAGCCTGAAGGTGTTATTTATGATACAGCCTTTTTAGCAAGTTTATCCGAACGTGAGATACGTTCAGGAACAGCAGAATTAATTAAGCATGCGATGATTTCTGATCGCCATTGGCTGGAGGAATTAATGGCAGCTGATTCGGTGCTGCACTTTAATCAGTATGAACTAGCAAACCAGCTAAAAAAAGGAATTGAAGTGAAGGCACATATTGTCGCTGAGGATGAAACAGAGCAATCTGTGCGCAAATTTTTAAACTTAGGCCATACATATGGACATGCCATTGAGGCTGCTGCTGGCTATGGAAAGGTAGCACACGGTGAGGCTGTAATGATCGGGCTTGTCTATTGTTTACTACTAAGTGAACGATATGGCAAATTAGATCGTGCATTTACCACAGCATTTTTTCAGTTTGCCATAAAGAATGGCTATCCGTTTGAGGCTGTTTATGAATATTCATTTGAACAATTAACAACGTATTTAATGAAAGATAAAAAGACGGAATATGGTATTTTGCAATTTGTATTATTAAAGGAAATCGGCAAACCTTTTGTGCAAGCCATTGACTTAGCACAATGTCAAGAGGTAGATGTTGAATATAGAAAACTATTAGCGGAGGTGCTTGTATGATTCGTGGACTTCGAGGAGCAATAACAATTGAATCTGACAAGCCAGAGTTTGTATGGGATGAGACAGCAAGATTAGTGCGTGAGGTTGTGGCAGCAAATAATGTAGAGGTGGATGATATTGCATCAATTGTGATTTCTGCAACACCTGATATCACCTCAGCATTTCCTGCACGTGCAGTACGCTTGATGGCTGGCTGGCAATATGTGCCTGTCATGTGTACACATGAAATGGATGTGCCGAATGCATTGCCACTATGTATTCGTGTATTAATTCATGCAAATGTAGATGTTGCACAGAAAGATGTAAAGCATTTATATCTCAACGATGCTGTAAAATTAAGACCAGATTTAGCACAAGCTAAATAAGTAGAGGAGATGTTATAGATGAAGTGGAAACAGCAATTGGACGGTATGCAAGCATATAAGCCAGGGAAACCAATTGAAGAGGTACAACGTGAGTATGGCTTAAAGGAAGTTATTAAATTAGCATCGAATGAGAATCCATTTGGGTGCTCGCCAAAGGTAACAGCTTATTTACAAAATAATGCAGTGAATCATGCCCTTTATCCAGATGGTTACGCACAAAACTTGCGTACAGCTATTGCTAATTATTTAGGTGTGAAAGAGACACAACTGCTCTTTGGGAATGGTTCTGATGACCTGATTGCCATTATTACGCGTGCCTTACTGTATCCAGGTGTCAATACTGTGATGGCTGACCCATCCTTCTCTCAATACGGGCATAATGCTGAAATTGAAGGCGCTGAAGTACGTAAAGTTCCTTGTATTGATGGCGCACATGATTTAGAGGCAATGGCTGCAGCGATTGATGAACAAACATCAGTTGTATGGGTATGTAGCCCAAATAATCCAACAGGTGTTGTGATTCCAGATGCTGATCTACGGGCCTTTTTAGTAAAAGTACCAAGCGATGTTCTTGTTATTTTAGATGAAGCTTATATTGAATACGTGACACACCCTGGTCATAAAAATACATTACCAATTATTGCCGACTATCCAAATGTTCTTCTATTACGTACATTCTCTAAAGCGTATGGACTAGCATCGTTCCGCGTTGGCTATGCGATTGGTCAGGCTGAAGTTATTGCGAAGCTTGATCCTGTACGCGCACCATTTAATAATACGATTTTAAGCCAAGCAGTTGCGGCTATTGCTCTTAGCGATCAAGACTATATTCAAGCATGTCGAGAAGCGAACGAAAAAGGTAAAAAGCAATATGTTGAATTTTGTGAAAAGCATAATTTGACATACTTCCGATCTGATACAAACTTTATTTTCTTTGATATAAAGGCTGATAGTGATGTTGTGTTCCAAGAGCTGATGAAAAAAGGCTTTATTATCCGCAGTGGTAATGCTTTAGGAATGCCAGGATTCATCCGCGTCACAATTGGCACAGAGGCTCAAAACGCCGCATTGCTGAGCCAACTTGATATTCTTTTAAAAGAACAGGGAGTTTTTGCATGACACGCAAAGTGCTTGTTATTGGGCTAGGCTTAATTGGCGGCTCCATTGCGCTGGCTTTACAAAAAGCACCTGAAACTAGAATTATTGGCTATGATATGGATGCTCAAACACGCGAGCATGCAAAAACATTAAATATTGTCCATGATATTGTGACAGACCCACAAGCAGCTGCCGCAGATGTTGATGTTATTATCTTTGGTACACCTGTGAATGCAACACTTGAGTGGATGGAGCAATTAAAAACATGGTCCTTAAAAAATAAAGTGATTGTAACAGATACGGGAAGTACAAAAAAATTAATTATGCAAAAAGCTGGAGAACTGCGTGAACTGGGCATTACATTTATTGGCGGACATCCAATGGCAGGCTCTCATAAAAGCGGTGTATTAGCAGCAAAGGCACATCTTTTTGAGAATGCTTATTATATGCTAACACCCCTTGCTGGAGAGGAAATTGTCCACATGGCACAGCTTGAAAGCTTGTTAAAGTTTACCCATGCAAAGGTTGTCAGTGTATCTGCCAGTGAACACGATCATATGACAGCGGTTGTCAGCCACTTCCCACATGTAATTGCTGCCTCACTTGTTCATCAATTAGGGGGCGAAAATGGAGAATATCCGATGACGCGTTCTCTTGCCGCTGGTGGTTTTCGTGATGTGACGCGAATTGCCTCTTCTAACCCTATTTTATGGAGGGATATTACCTTACAGAATCGTGACGAGCTACTAACACAGCTTGAGGGTTGGGAAAAGGAAATGCAGCGTATTAAGGAACTGCTGATAAATGGCACATCACAAGATATTGAAGCTTATTTTGCTGTTGCCAAAGAACTTAGAGATGAATTACCGATTGGTGCAGGAGCCATGTATACACCGTTTGATTTATATGTGGATGTTCCTGATTATCCAGGTGTGATTTCAGAGGTTACAGGCTTCCTTGCAGATGAAGCGATTAGTATTACAAACTTAAGAATTGTTGAATCTCGTGAAGATGTTTTTGGTATTCTTGTTATTAGTTTCCAAAATGAAAATGATCGTGAACGTGCCGCAACATGTATACAGAAACGAGCTAATTTCGAAACATATATTTCATAGTATAGTGGATATTGATGATAGAAGAGGGCTGTTGAGAAAATATTTCCTTTCTCAGCAGTCCCATCTTCATAGAAAGGAAGAAAATCAATGAGTGAAAAAGTTTTGCAATACAATAAGCCTTCTTTACAGGGCATATTAACGATTCCTGGCGATAAATCAGTTTCTCACCGCTCTGTCATGTTTGGAGCAATTGCTACCGGTGCAACGACAGTAGAAGGCTTTTTATTAGGTGAAGACTGTTTAAGTACCATTGATTGCTTCCAAAAGCTTGGTGTTCATATTGAGGTGAAAGGAACGAATGTAACTATCCACAGTCCAGGAATGGAGAACTGGCAAGAGCCTACAGAGGTATTGTATACAGGTAACTCAGGAACCACAACACGCTTAATGTTAGGGATCTTAGCTGGCTCGCCTGTTCATTCTGTCATGACAGGGGATGCATCCATTGGCAAGCGACCAATGCGCCGTGTGATTGACCCATTACGTCAAATGGGCGCACAGATTACAGGCCGTGCAAATGGACAGTATACACCGCTAGCTATTCAAGGGGCAAAGCTACAAGCCATTGATTATCAAATGCCTGTGGCAAGCGCACAAGTTAAATCTGCTATTTTACTGGCAGGCTTACGTGCTGAAGGAACAACAATTGTGCGAGAAACAGAAGTATCTCGGGATCATACTGAGCGAATGCTACGTCAATTTGGCGCACAAGTAGAAGTAAATAATGGCGTTGTCTCACTAGAAGGTGGACAAACTCTTCAAGGAACGCATGTTGCTGTACCAGGAGATATTTCCTCAGCGGCCTTTTTCCTAGTGGCAGGAGCTATCTGCGAAAATAGTAAAATAACATTAGAGAATGTCGGTATAAACCCCACACGTGATGGTATTGTCGAGGTTCTTCAAAAAATGGGTGCAACAATGACAGTGACGCCAGATACCGACACACAGGCTGAGCCAACAGCAACTATACAAATTGAAACATCAACATTGGCAGCTACAACAATCGAGGGTGATGTGATCCCACGTTTAATTGATGAAATTCCGATTATTGCACTGCTTGCTACACAAGCACATGGCCGAACAATTATTAAAGATGCTGAGGAACTAAAGGTGAAGGAAACAGACCGCATAACGGCTGTTGTTAATGAATTAACAAAACTAGGTGCGAATATTGAAGCAACAGCAGACGGCATGGTTATTGAAGGCCCAACACCACTGCACGGTGCCAGCCTACAAACATATGGCGATCATCGTATTGGCATGATGGGTGCAATTGCTGCATTAATCACAGATGGTGCAGTCACATTGGATGATGCTGGCTGTATCGCTGTATCCTACCCATCGTTCTTTGAGCATATTGAGGCAGTTAAATAACAATCGAAAATGGACTCTCCAGCTTTTGGGGAGTTTTTTCTTGTTTCAAATGTAAATGTTTTGTAGCATAAAGGTATTAATGAAAGAATAGGTGAATAACTGTGAACAATGCGATGACTGAAATGATGCAAGCACTTGAGCAAGGAGACTTGGCATTAATAGATCAGCTACTGGAATTATTTTTAACGAAGGAGCTACCTGAGGACATTTATACACTGGCTGAAATTTTCATGCAATATGGGTATATGAAGGAAGCTGATCGTGTACTGGAGCATTTACAATTTTTAATGCCAGAGGAAGCACAGTTAAAAATAGATCGTGCAAATGTGTTAATGGAGCTTGGTGATGAGGACGGTGCGTTAGATTTATTGTTAGAAGTGGATGAAACAGCACAAGAGTATCCGCAAGCGTTACTTGTTTTAGCAGATTATTATCAAATGCAAGGGTTGTTTGAGGTAGCAGAAATACGTATCAATGAAGCATTGGCAATCTTACCGGAAGAGCCATTGCTGCATTTTGCCAAAGCAGAGCTGCTATTTGAAACAGGTCGCTTTTTAGAGGCTGCTAGATTGTATGAAGAATTATATGAGCAACACCGTGAATTTGCTGGTGTCAACCTTGTAGAGCGGTTGGCGGAGGTCTATCGTGCAGGAGCTGCCTATGAACTAGCTTTGGATTATTATAGCAAAGCACTTGAAGATGAGGTCAAGCCCGATGTTTTATTTGGTGCGGCGTATTCCGCTTTCCAGTCACAAAAATATGAGATGGCTATTCAGCAATTAGAGGAATTAAAGGAATTAGACCCTGATTACTTCTCAGCGTATTTATTGCTGGCAGAAAGCTACGCGATGCTAGAGGATAATCCAAAAGCATACACTGCTATTCAAGAGGGTTTAAAGCGCGATGAATATGATAAATCGCTCTATTTATTTGCGGGTAAAATGGCCCTCAAAAACAGTTTACCAGAAGAAGCTGAACAACATTTAAGAGAAGCCATCGCACTGGATCCTGAATATATGGAAGCGGTATTGGCTCTTATCGCCATTTTCGGACAGCAGGAGCGCCATGAGGATGTTATTGAATTATTTGAGACATTACAGCAAAATGATTTTGAATGGAGCGCCTTATATCCTTTTGCAGCAGCGGCATACGAAAATTTAGAATTGTACGACCGTGCATACGAATTTTACCGTTTGGCATATAATGATTTTAAGGAAGACGCAACATTTTTAGAAAAATATGTTTACTTTTTAGTAGAGGAAGGCAAACGCTTAGAGGCAAAAGAGGTTCTTGAGCAATTATTGCGCATCCAACCAGGTGAACCAGCGTGGCAAGAGCTGTTAGAAACCTTAGAATTTGAGTAAAGGAGGGAGTGGGTATGACTGCTTCTGTATCAGTTGTTGATAAAAAAGCATTTGTTCGATGGTTTTTAAAAAATTACCAATTGAAGCGTCGTGAATGTGTATGGATTTTAAATTATTTATTAAGCAATGATGACTTATTAAAAAGAATCCGATTTGTGGAAGAAGCTCACTATTGTCCTCGGGCAATGGTGATGTCGACAGTAGACTCAACAGGTGTGCCTTTTCGTTTCTATAAAGGCAATGTGATGACGGCAGATGCCGAGAAGTCTTTCCATGATTTACGACTACATGAACAAGAAGATATGTATATACAATTGAATTTTCCAAATATACCACCAAGTGCACAATACTTAGCAGTTCTTGAAGAAAACCCTTATATGCCAGAAACACTGTTAGTCAGTGAAAAAGATCGTTTACTAGCAGAAGAGCTGCTTTCCAATAGCTTACTCGTATTCCAAGAAGAAAAATTACTTGCACAAATTGATGAAGCCCTTGATAAGGGAGATGAGGAACGCTTTTATGAATTGTCCAATTTGTTACAAGCATTAAAGGAAACGGCTAATTTACGTTAATCATAGGTAAAAATTGAATGTCCTTTACCCACTTCAATATGGTAACATTACTAGTGAATGATTGTTTTCACTTTGTATTGGTTATCCTACTTGAAAGTGGAGAAGGGCATTTTATTTTGCAGCAAAAGGAGGTTTGATGAATGTATTTTAATGCAAGCGATGTAACAGCATTTATGGCACAGAAGGATTTCATCGATACTGCTATTGTCCCACTTGTATCCATTGATCTAGCTGCTGAAAAAATGAAACAGAGTGGCGCAGAAGCAGATTTTATTATGTCTTTAACATCTTTTATTGAGAAGCAGTTTAAGGGACGTTTACTTGTCATGCCACCGTTTTCGTATATGCCATCTTTAAAATATGATGACTTGCCACAGCGATTAGAAGTACAATTACATAATGCTGGCTTTAAGCATGTGTTCTTCATTACTTGTGACCATTTTTGGATAAGTGGTGGAGATAGCGTCAATATGATTTGGTTACCAGCTATTCCGTTAGAAAGTATGGATGCGAATGTGAAAAAAAAGATCTTAGAAGATCAGTTACGACAAGTAATTCCGCTGCTTTCGACGAAATGGGCACAAATTTAACATTTAGCTTCAATAAATGTTCACATTCTTCAGCTTTCCACAGAATGCTATATTGACCAAGCTATGGACTTGATATATCATAGATATGTCCTAGTATTACTATTTGTAAAAGTATGTCCGTTGGACTGACCTTTAAGTTAGAGGGGGGAAAACAAGTGAGTAAAAATCGAGTTTCACGTCGTCAGTTTCTAAGCTATACACTAACTGGTGTAGGTGGATTTATGGCGGCAGGTATGCTAATGCCGATGGTTCGTTTTGCAATTGACCCAGTGTTACAAAGTCATGGCAGTGGAGATTTTGTGCAAACGGAACTTAAAGTGACTGACATCACAGAAGAGCCTGTTAAAGTTGACTTTAGCTTTGAGCAAGTTGATGCATGGTACAAATCAGATGTAACAAGTGTAGCATGGGTTTATAAAAGTGGCGACCAAATTATTGCCCTTTCACCAGTTTGTACACATTTAGGTTGTATGGTGGACTGGGGTGCAGATTCAGCACACCCTGATCAGTTCTTCTGTCCATGTCATGCAGGGCGTTATGAGAAAAACGGGAAAAACATTGCAGGTACACCACCTACACGCCCATTGGATGAATATGACATACAAGAAAAAGATGGCTATTTAATGATTGGTCCAACAAAAGCAAATACTCTAAGTTAAATAAGTAAGGGGGTACGACAACAGTGCTAAATAAAATTTATGATTGGGTCGATGAACGATTAGATATTACACCGATTTGGCGTGATATTGCCGACCACGAAGTGCCAGAGCACGTTAACCCTGCACATCATTTTTCAGCATTCGTTTATTGCTTCGGTGGATTAACATTCTTCATCACAGTAATTCAAATTCTATCTGGTATGTTCCTAACAATGTACTATGTACCAGACGTTGTGAATGCTTGGAAATCAGTTTATTATTTACAAAACGAAGTAGCATTTGGTGAAATCGTACGTGGTATGCACCACTGGGGAGCTTCATTAGTAATCGTAATGATGTTCTTACATACGCTTCGTGTATTCTTCACAGGTTCTTATAAAAAACCTCGTGAGTTAAACTGGATGGTTGGTGTAGGTATTTTTGGTGTAATGATGGGTCTTGGTTTTACAGGATACTTATTACCATGGGATATGAAAGCATTATTCGCTACAAAAGTAGGTATCGAAATTGCTGCATCTGTACCGTTTATCGGTGGGATGATTAAAGTATTATTAGCGGGTGACACAACAATTCTTGGTGCTCAAACGCTAACGCGATTCTTTGCGATTCATGTATTCTTCTTACCTGCAGTATTGTTTGGGTTACTTGCAGCACACTTTATCATGATTCGTCGTCAAGGAATTTCAGGACCGTTGTAATTAATTGACTTGACGGTTCAATGATCTTTAAAAGGAGGGGACATTATGCATCGCGGAAAAGGAATGAAATTTGTCGGCGATTCTCGTATTAAAGCGAATCACAGAATGCCGAACGTTCCAAAGGATTATTCCGAATATCCAGGTAAGACGGAAGCTTTCTGGCCGAACTTCTTACTGAAGGAATGGATGGTAGGTGCTGTATTTTTAATTGGATACTTATTATTAACAGTCGCTCACCCATCACCACTTGAAGGGCCGGCTGATCCAACTAGAGCATATATACCATTACCAGACTGGTACTTCTTATTTATGTATCAGCTTTTAAAATACTCATTTGCTTCTGGTCCATACAACATAATCGGAGCTATTGTTATGCCAGGTCTTGCATTTGGAGCGCTATTATTAATGCCATTTTTAGACAAAGGCCCAGAGCGACGTCCATCTAAACGTCCATTACCAACAGCGTTTATGTTATTAACTCTAGCAGCTATGTTCTACCTAACTTGGGAGTCCGTGGCTAACCATGACTGGGAAGCTCAAAAAGAGATGAGTAAAATTCCAACACAAGCGGAATTTAATGTAGATGAAACAATGCCTGGTTATGCAATTTGGACAGGCGAAACAGGTGATCAAGCAAAATCATGTATTTCTTGTCACGCTGTTGACTTTACAGCTGCCCCAGCAGCGCCTGCATTAGGTGGTAATACATTAACAGCTGAAGAGATTTCAGAGGTTATTCATAATGGTCGTGGCGGTATGCCAGGTGGACAATTCCAGGGAACAGAGGAAGAATTACAGCAATTAGCTGAGTTCCTTGCAAGCTTAAAACCTATTGAATAAATATAATTTAAAAGAGTCAGGAAACTGGCTCTTTTTTTCGATGTTATGCTACTATTGTGACTGAAAATGAAGCTTAAAAGTTCCCTTATACATAGTTATTTTTACGAAAAAAGTATAGCTTTTCTGTTGTAAATGAATAATACATAATAATGGTAAATATTTTTGGAACGTTAGAGTTCAAGGAGTTGTAATCATGCAAATAACACGAGCAAATATTTGGTATCTTCTCACCCATAAATCCTTTCTCATCATGTTGCTGCTGGTTAATATAGTAGGGACGGTTTACGGCTATTATTGGTATGGCTGGCAGCTTGCCATAACCAAGCCTATTTTTTATATTTTTGTACCAGATAGCCCTACAGCGAGCTTATTTTTCTGCTTTGTCTTAATCGCATGGATTATGGGCAAACGCTGGCCTCTTATGGAGGTTCTAGCGCTTATTACATTGGTGAAATATGGACTATGGGCAGATGTGATGAATATTTGGACATTGATTGAAACAGGCTCTATTGGCTGGCAAGGCTGGATGCTTGTGGGCTCACATTTTGCGATGGCAGTACAGGCAGTTTTATATATTCAAAAATATGTTTTTTCTTATTGGCATGTAGTGATAGCGGCTATTTGGACATTGCATAATGATGTTATTGATTATGTTTTTGGACAAATGCCAATGTATCGAGATTTAGCTAATTACACAAGCTATATTGGCTACTTTACATTTTGGCTATCCATTGCCTGTATTTTACTCGCTATTTTCTCAATTAAATGGCGCAAATATTTGCCGAATTAGAGCATTAATTATAAAATTATAGTACCTGAGGTAGAAAGGGGTTAGAATATTGTCAACAGGCATGTATATTGTATATTTTGTAATTATTATGCTGTTGCCACTTTACGCACAAATGAAGGTAAAGGGGACGTATAAGAAATTTGCAAAACAACGTACAATGAAGGGGCAGACGGGTGCAGAGGTAGCGCGTACGATTTTAGATGCCAATGGGTTATATGATGTACGAGTTGTTCCGACACAAGGTGTGTTGTCAGATCATTATAATCCGGCAACCAAGACTGTTGCTTTATCAGAGAGTAACTTTTATGAAGCGAGTGTTGCAGGTGCTGCTGTAGCTGCCCATGAGGTAGGTCACGCCATCCAACATAAAGAAGCTTATTCTATGCTTACTTTACGCAGTAAGCTCGTTCCAGTGGCTAATATTTCATCAAATATGTCTTGGATTTTCGTAATGATTGGTATTTTTGCAAGCAGTACAAATTTCTTGCTGTTAGGGATTGTCCTACTAGCAGCGGGGGTTGTCTTCCAATTGGTAACATTACCAGTAGAGTTTGATGCATCTAAGCGCGCTTTGGTGCAAATGAATTCACTAGGGATTATTACAAATGAAGAGGAACGTCCAGCACGTAAGGTATTAAGTGCCGCAGCTTTAACATATGTGGCAGCTGCAGCAGTTGCTGTACTGGAGCTATTACGCTTAATTTTAATCTTTACAAATATGCGCGGTGATGACTAAGAAAAAACTTGTTATGGTTGTACGACCATAACAAGTTTTTCATATACTAAAAACTAAGTGGCGGCCATAATGGAAAAATTAGCGCTGTCTTAATCTCTTTCTAAAAAAGGTAGAGTTAAAAATGAGAATAATGGGAAAATTAAATAGAAAGACATGAAACTACCAAGCGTTAAGAACCAAATATCAATACAACCTATCAATATGAACCCTATACTATTAAACAGAATAAATGAAACTAGCTTATTTTCAAGCTTTTTAGAAATATAAATATTAATAGGAACTACCAAAACAATAGTAAATAAATAGATAGCTAAATAGAACAATACAAAAAACATTAACATCTCAAACATCGAGAGAGACATTAATTCCGATTCTAAATCCATCTCGATAAATAAAAGACTTAATGTGGTAACTAACGCTACTATTACTGGTAACAGAAGTATTCTTGTTAGATAATTTTTGCTCATTTGAGATACCTCTTTTAGTTATTATAATCCAGTCCTTATGTTGAACTGAATTATAATAACGATTATAGAAAAGAGGAGCTGAATTCTCAACTCATCTTTCCAACGTCATGCTTTTCAGTATCACAACCATAACAAGTTTTTTTCTCTCATTCGTTTAATGCAACGGCTGTTTTTGTTCATCAAGTGTAAAGCCCTCCCCTGCCACATCTCGTACTTCAATTATCGAGACGAAAGCGTGAGGATCAACCTCGTGGACAATGGATTTTAGGCGTACCACTTCATTGTGACCAATAACACAATAAATAATCTCTTTTGGTTGCTTTGTAAAATGACCATGACCTTCTAAAATCGTAATCCCTCGCTCCATGCGTAGTGCAATCGTCTTCGCAATCACATCTGATTGTTCGGAGATAATAAGAGCACCACGAGCTGCATAAGCGCCATCCTGTACGAAATCTATAACACGTGCACCAACAAAGACGGCAACTAGCGTATACATCATCGAACGGGCATCCAGAAATGTGAGCCATGACAGCATAATAACAATGGCATCAAAAATAAACATCGTTTTACCCATACTCCAGCCCAAATATTTATGACCTAATCGAGCTAAAATATCGACACCGCCTGTTGTGCCACCATAGCGAAAAACAATACCAAGTCCTAACCCAACAAAAACACCAGCGAAAAGCGCAACAAGCAGCATATCATCCTCTAAATGAATCGCAAATTGATATTTTTGGAAAACTTTAAGGAACACAGATACAGATAATGTCCCAACCAATGTATAAATAAATGACTTTTTGCCAAGCAAACGATACCCAATAATAAACATCGGAATATTTAATAATAGGTTCATTAAGGCAGGATCCCAACCTAATGTAAAATAAAGTATAAGTGTGATCCCACTAAGTCCACCCTCACCAAGCTGATTTTGCATGTTGAAGTGCACAAAGCCGAAGCTAAAAATTGCCGCTCCGAGCATTATTGCGATAATATTACGAATTTTAAGCTGTTTTAACATTTGACCTCCTGTAGTTCCAATCAATGAAGTAGTGTTATCTATTATCTGACATTTTATTGGTTTTGACAACAATGGTGTAAATTTTATACGATGGTAAATAGGAGTGTGATGAACTATGACAGAACAACTATCAATGCAAGCTTTGCAAGAGCGTGTGGATGCTTATATAGGACAATTCAAAGAAGGCTATTTTCCACCATTTGAGCTATTAGCGCGTCTTACAGAGGAGCTTGGTGAGCTATCGCGTGAAGTGCAGGATGTCTATGGGCAAAAAAAGAAAAAGAATACTGAAGGAACAAATAGTATTGAAGAAGAACTGGGAGACTTTTTCTTTGTATTAGTATGCTTTGCAAATGCACAAGGCATTCAATTAGATCAAGCACTTCTACGAGTTATACATAAGTTTGAGACGAGAGATAAGGATCGTTGGACGAGAAAGGATGAGGAATAATGTCGATTCGTGTAGCCATTGCAGGAGCAAGAGGAAAAATGGGAGCTGAGGCTGTACATACAGTGATGAAACATGACAAAATGGAACTAGTAGCTGTACTAGATTATAAAGAAGTAGGTAAAACACTAGCTGATTTAGAGATGTTTCCAGCCAGCTATACAGCGCCTATCTTTACAGAAATGCATGAACTTGTAGAAGCAACGGCACCAGATGTGCTAGTAGACTTAACAAACCCGCATGCAGTATACAAGCACACAAAAGAAGCATTGACGTTAAATGTGCGACCTGTCATTGGAACAACAGGATTTACAGATGCACAGCTTGAGGAATTAACAGCAATAGCCAGAGAAAAGGAGCTAGGCTGCATTATCGCCCCTAACTTTGCCATTGGCGCTATACTAATGATGAAGTTCGCAAAAGAAGCAGCAAAATACTTACCAGATGTAGAAATCATAGAAATGCACCATGATCAGAAGCTGGATGCACCATCTGGAACAGCCGTGAAAACTGCTCAATTAATACAAGAGGCTCGTGCACCTAAAACACAAGGACATCCAGAAGAAAAAGAAACCATTGAAGGCGCAAGAGGTGGAGATTTTGATGGTATGCGCATTCACTCCGTACGCTTGCCTGGTTTAGTGGCACACCAGCAAGTCTTATTTGGAGGAGACGGGCAGCTTTTAACGATTCGCCATGATTCACTAAATCGTAATTCTTTTATGTCAGGCATTGCCTTTTGTGTAGAAGAGGTTATGAAAATGGATCAACTTGTATATGGTTTAGAAAACATCATTTAAAGATGGGGATGGAAGCTATATGAAAATCGCATTAATCGCACATGATCGTAAAAAAGATAATTTAGTACAGTTCGCTATTGCCTACGAAGGTATTTTAATGGAACATTCACTTTATGCGACAGGTACAACAGGACAGCGTGTGATGGAAGCCACTAATTTACAGATAACACGCTTCTGTTCAGGTCCGCTTGGCGGCGACCAACAAATTGGTGCCATGATTGCTAATAATGATATGGACATGGTTATTTTTTTCCGTGATCCATTAACAGCACAACCCCATGAGCCAGATGTTTCTGCACTGATTCGTCTTTGTGATGTTTACCAAGTACCACTGGCAACAAATATGGGAACAGCAGAAATACTATTAAAGGGCCTACAAGAAGGTTTTGTGGATTGGAGAATGATACAAGAAAGACGTAATTAAATGAATAAAAGACGTGATTGAGAAAGGATGAATATTGAATGAAAAAGCTAAAAATAGGCATTACTTGTTATCCAACAGTTGGAGGCTCTGGTGTTATTGCAACAGAATTAGGCAAAATGCTTGCAGAAAGAGGACACGAAATTCATTTCATTACCTCAAGCGTACCATTTCGTTTGAATAAAATTTATCCAACCGTCTTTTTCCACG
The DNA here is from genome assembly GCF_038051955.1 of Lysinibacillus sp. FSL H8-0500. Lineage (NCBI taxonomy): Bacteria > Bacillati > Bacillota > Bacilli > Caryophanales > Bacillaceae > Lysinibacillus > Lysinibacillus sp. FSL H8-0500. The sequence goes on from NZ_CP150292.1 coordinate 1,733,078, forward strand.
AAGTTGAAGTTAGTAATTATTCAGTATTTCAGTACTCACCATATGATATTGCATTAGCAAGTAAAATGGCAGATGTTATCAAAGATGAAGGTTTGGATGTATTGCATGTGCATTATGCCATCCCTCATGCAGTTTGTGCAGTGTTAGCACGCGAAATGAGCGGTCAGGATATTGGTATCGTTACAACGCTTCATGGTACAGATATATCGGTACTAGGGCAAGATTCTACGCTTTCACGTGCTATAAAGTATGGCATTGATAAATCTGATATTGTTACAACTGTATCCCATGCACTAAAAGAACAAACCTATGAATTGATTGATACAGTAAAGCCTATTGACACCATCTATAACTTTGTGGATGAGCGTGAATATTTCCCACGTAATCCAGGAAACTTAAAAGCGCAATTCGGCATTCAAGAAGATGAGAAAGTCATTATTCATGTATCGAACTTCCGTAAAATTAAGAATCTTCCGCATATTGTGGAGGCATTTATGAAAATCCGTACAAATATCAAGGCTAAGCTATTGTTAGTGGGCGATGGTCCAGAGAAGCATCGTGTCATGGATCAGGTAAAGGAAAGTCCATATATGAATGATGTCTTGTTTTTAGGGAAGCAGGAAAATCTAGCAGAGTTGTATGCGATTAGCGATCTTAAATTATTACTCTCTCAGCAGGAGTCGTTTGGGCTTGTATTATTAGAGGCAATGGCTTGTGGCGTGCCTTGTATCGGATCAAATGTAGGTGGAATTCCAGAGGTTATTGAGCATGGTGTAGACGGCTATATCGTAGAGCAAGGGGATACAGATGCAGTAGCGGAGTATGCAGTTCGTTTATTGCAAAATGAGGAACAATTACTGCGTTTTAGAGAGGCTGCTATTCATGCAGTAAGTGATAAATTCCATTCCTCTAAAATTGTTGCGCAGTATGAACAGCTGTATGAAAAGGTTGCGGAAAGAAATCATGCAAAACAATAAAGAATGGCAGGCAGCTTATGCCGTTATTGAACAATTAGAACAGGCAGGCTTTGAGGCTGTCATTGTCGGGGGTGCGGTAAGGGATGCCTTACTGCAACGTCCTGCTCATGATGTCGATGTTGCGACAAATGCGATGCCTGAGGAAGTAAAAACTGTTTTTCAGCGAACTATAGATATAGGAATTCAGCATGGGACAGTACTGGTAATCGTACCCGCGGGACCTGTTGAGGTAACAACCTATCGCACTGATGGCGAATATATGGATCATCGCAGACCAGAACAAGTTTATTTTGTGCGTTCATTGAAAGAAGACTTACAACGCCGTGACTTTACGATGAACGCCATCGCTTTAAGACAAGATGGTTCTTTTGTTGATTTTTATGGTGGGGTTCAAGATATTGAACAACGAGTGATACGAGCAGTTGGGGAACCACAACAACGCTTTGCAGAGGATGCTTTACGCATGCTGCGCGCTATACGCTTTTCAGCACAGCTTGGTTTTACGATAACAGCGGATACACTAGCTGCTATCCAATATCAAGCAGCGGATATTGCCTTTATTGCCAGAGAGCGCATAAAAGCAGAGCTGGATAAACTCTGGATAGGACAAGCAGTTTATAGCGCTATTGTTAATTTAGAGGACAGTGGCTTAGCAGCATATTTAACAGGCGATTTTTATGCTGAGGATTGGCGTTCTTTTAATACAGAGAATCAACTTGTAGGCTGGGCATATTTTGCTTTACTACAGGGCGCAGGCTGGCAAGAAATACTGCGAGACTATCGATTGTCTAATAAAGAAATGGCATTTGCCAAAGCGGTTGTCACAGCCTTTGAAGCCCTGAAAAGCGGCTGGACAAATCAGCATTATTTTATGTATACAGAGCAGGCGTTAGAGGCAGCACGTTATTTTGCACAATTAAGACAGCTAAATGTGCCATATCCACAGCAAAGTATCCACGAATTACAAGCACAGCTACCGCTTCGTCATAAACAGGAGCTGGTGGTCAATGGTGCGGATTTGCTGAAGTGGTCGGGTAAAAAGGGTGGGCCTTGGGTAAAAGCTACATTAGAGGCTATGCTGCAAGCCATTCTTCAACACGAACTACCGAATGACCGTCAACAAATAAAAAAATGGCTGGAGCATAACGGTTTCGATAAAGCGTAAAAAATCTACTAAAAGCCGTCTCTTATATACAGGGGACGGTTTTTTGGTAGACACTGATGGTCATTTACACTGATTTACAGTATGATAAAGACGGTTGAATAAGCAAAATAGCGAAGTTGATAAAAGGATTGATGGGGACATGACAAATTCCATAAAAGATGAAATTTTAAAGAGATTATTAGCGGCGAATGGTGAAGCGGTATCAGGTCAGGACTTAGCAGATGCTCTTGGCGTCTCACGGACAGCCATCTGGAAGCATATGCAGGCGCTGCAAGAGGAAGGCTATACCTTTGAAACTATTAAGAAAAAAGGCTATGTCTTAACAGGTGTGCCAAATAGCTTAAGCCCAACGCAAATTGAATTATTTTTACAAACAGAGCATTTTGGGCGTGAAATTCATTATTATGATGTTGTAGATTCTACGCAAACCATTGCGCATAAGCTTGCACAGGAGGGTGCTCCGCACGGTACGGTTGTGATTGGGGAGGAGCAAACAGCAGGGCGTGGTCGTATGGCTCGCCCCTGGGAATCCGCTCATGGTACAGGTATTTGGATGACCGTTATTGTACGACCAGATGTAACTCCTCAGCAGGCATCCTCCTATACGCTTGTTGTAGCAGTAGCCATTACCATGGCGATTAAAACACTATACAAGCATGTAGAGCCAGCTATTAAATGGCCTAATGATTTATTGATTAATGGCAAAAAATGTACGGGTATTTTAACAGAGATGCAGGCTGAGGCTGATTGTGTGCAGGCTTTACTTGTAGGGATTGGTATTAATGCGAACCAAGTGGCTTCTGATTTTTCACCTGATATTGCTGATATTGCAACATCCTTACGCTTAGAGGCTGATGAGGAAATTAATCGTGCTGCATTGGTTGCATCCATCTTACAATACTTAGAGCAATTTACAGCATTATATGTAAAAGAGGGCTTTGCTAGTATGAAAGCGTTATGGGAGCAGCTATCCTGTACAATTGGTCAGCGCATTGAAGTGACGACCATACGTGAGCGCTTTGAAGGAGTTGCGAGTGGCATTACAAATGATGGGGTGCTACAGCTTACACAAGATGATGGCACGGTCCGAATTATTTATGCTGGTGATATTAAATTACTATAAAAAAGAAGCTGCAAGGAGAGAAAACTTGCAGCTTTTGATCATGTAAATTGACCTGTAAGTAAGTATTTCCCAGCCGTTATTTTAGCGATAATTCGATATCACCACTTGATGAGGAAATAGTAAGCTGATGATCACCATCGGATAATTGTGTCACGTTGTTACGTTGTTCCTCACCATTGATGGTAATATCGCCAAAGCTTGTTGTGAGGTCATAGCCGATCTCACTTTTTTTATTTTGTAAAGAGAGCGTTGTATCGCCAAAGTTAGAGCTAATAGACGTTGGACCATGTAACGTGCCATCAATATCAATATCACCATGCTCGCTATCAATAATTGTGCCATTGCTTGTGTATTGTTGAAGTGTGATATCACCAAAGGATTGGCTAATTTTTGTGTTGTCCCCTGTTATATGATCAAAGCTAATATCACCATAATCTTGCTGAAGGTTTAGCTGTTGATAATGCAGTTGATGGATGTCTATATCACCAAAGCTATTGTTGATTGTAATGGTATCTAATTTTTGATCTGCTGGAACATAGATTTTGATAGAAGGCGAATGAAAGTTGCCAAAGCCAAATTCTATGCTATTCTTTTTCCTTGCTGCTGTTGCAATGATTAATGTTCCATTGTCAATACGATATGTTACATCCTGCTGCTTCAACACCTTTGTTTCTAGCTTATAATCGCTACCACCTGCGATAATATCAAGATCACCGTAATCATTTTGAAGATCTATCCTTGTAAATGCATCCAATGTATAAGTTTGGTTCACTAATTGTTGATTGCTCGGTACATGAAAGCCATCCTCATCTTTGATAATGAGCCAGCGACCACCCGTAAAATAACCAACCAGCGCTAATAAAATACCAGCTGCAATCATTGTTATAGCAATCAGGGTATGCTTTGCGGTCATTTAAAAGCCTCCTTTCTTTTTTTCGTTATTTTATGAAATAGATGTCCTAAGGCTTCTACAGAGATAAGGGCAATTTTCTTGATAATGCGAACAACCATTGGAAATAGTAAGACACCTAATCCTGTGACGATTAAGCCAATTCCCATAAAGAGCAGTGCAGTTGGCCAATGTTCAGTTAAAATAAGAACGCCTCCAATAAGGGCGGCAATGCCACTGAAAAAAATGCTTGCGACGACAGCCCCAATCGCAAAGATAAAACTAATAATAATAACCCCGAAGGAAAAAATAAGTGCGATCGCTGCTGCTAATAACGGTAATGATAGTGGTGCAGACAGGATTGCTAAAATAATTAGCCAAATAGCAGTCATCTTCTTTTTGGTCGATTTCGGAGAAGGAGTTTCCAAATCCTTTAATGCAAAATCAGCTAATATTTGTGAAGCAACATGTGAGGGGGAGCCAAGCTGTGCAATCACTTGCTGTTCATTGTTCTCTCCTGCCTCGTCAAAATATTCTTCATAATAGGCAAGCGCAGCGTCTAACTCTTGCGCAGGAAGCCGATGTAATTTCCCTCGTAGCTTTTTTAAATAGCTTGCTCTATCCATCTAAATTCCCTCCTAAAAGTACACAATCAATCTTCTCCTTATACACATGCCACTCTTTCAAGAGCTCCAATAGCCGTACACGTCCTTGCTCGGTAATTTGATAATAGCGTCTATTTCTACCTTGAAAGGGCTGATCGTAGGTGATTAAATAATTGGCCTTTTGCAAGCGACGTAATACAGGGTACAGAGTAGACTCTGAAATGTCCATCACCGCTTGTACCTGCTGTGTTAACGAATAGCCATAGGCATCCTCTTTGTCAACAATGGCAAGTACACAAGCATCCAGTAAAGCTGAACCTAGCTGAAATGTCATCTTTCCACCTCACATTCAATACCTATACTTCGATTTATATTATATGACATATAGTATATGGATAGTATATGACGTATAGTATTAAATGTCAATTACTTAAAAATAATGTTTGAAGATTGTTAGAATTATTGTTATAGTATGTGCTGAAGGGCAGTATCTATTGAGAACGGCACCTTCACAAACGCAAGACCCACTCATTATAAATATCTGCCTTGATCTGGTAAAGACAGGGACGGAAGAAAACGATACGTTCAATAAGCTTGTGATGCATTGATCAAGCTTAAGTTTATGACCTTTGTTTAACACAACAGGTCTATTACCCATGAACAAAGCTAACCCTTCTGTCCACTTTTAGAACAGAAGGGTATTTCTGTTTTCTTCTCTTTAAAAAAGGAGGATTATAAGAATGAAAACAACTTCAGATTTTATTAAAATGAAAGCAGCAGGCGAGAAAATTGCAATGGTGACTGCTTACGATTACCCTGCTGCTAAATTTGCCGAGGACGCGGGTGTGGATATGATCCTTGTAGGCGATTCACTAGGCATGGTAGTGCTTGGCTATGATTCTACAATGCCAGTAACGGTAGCAGATATGGTTCACCATGCAAAGGCAGTACGACGCGGTGCAAAAGATACTTTTGTGGTGGTGGATATGCCATTTGGCTCGTACCACGGTGATAGCAATGAAGCATTAAAAACAGCGATTGCGATGATGCAGCAGACAGGTGCAGATGCCCTAAAGGTTGAGGGGGCTGGAGAGGTTATTGCGGTTATTCAAAAATTAACGACTGCGGGTATTCCAGTCGTTGCTCATTTAGGTTTGCTACCACAGTCAGCAGGCGTGCTAGGTGGCTATAAGGTGCAAGGAAAAACGGCTGAACAGGCTGCCACACTTATTGAGGATGCTAAAAAATGTGAGGCTGCAGGTGCTTGTGCAGTCGTCTTGGAATGTATCCCACATCAACTGACAGAGCTTGTGGCAGCAAACCTTATTATTCCAACAATTGGCATTGGTGCAGGTGTAGAGGCTGATGGGCAAGTGCTTGTATACCATGATATGCTCAGCTACGGATCACATCATGTACCAAAATTTGTACAGCAATTTGCAGATATGGGTAAGGAAGCGAGTGGTGGCATGGTGCATTATGTAGAAGCAGTGAAAGCAGGCACATTCCCTGCACCTCAGCACTTCTTTACGATGAAAGAGGAAGCATTGGATCAGTTATATGGGGGCGTCAAGTAATGAAAGTTGTAACGACGATACAAGCATTAACGACAGAAATACAAGCAGCAAAGCAAAGGCAACAAACAATTGGGCTTGTACCAACAATGGGCTATTTACATGAGGGCCATTTAGCATTGGCACAAGCAGCTCGTGCTGAAAATGATATTGTTGTTATGAGTATATTTGTCAATCCAACACAGTTTGGGCCAAATGAAGATTTTGCAAGCTACCCTCGAGATTTGCCTAGAGATACAGCTTTAGCGGAGTCAGTTGGTGTCGATATTGTGTTTGCGCCAAGTATGGAAGAAATGTACCCACAGGATGGTGGTATTCGTATTGCCGCAGGGAAGCAGGCAACCATTCTGTGCGGAGCGAGTCGACCAGGTCATTTCGACGGTGTGTTACAGGTTGTAGCTAAATTATTCCATTTAACACAGCCAACACGAGCTTATTTTGGTCAAAAGGATGCACAGCAGGTTGCGATTATTGCCACAATGGTACGCGATTTTAATTTTCCTTTAGAAATGCGTGTTATACCGATTGTGCGTGAGGAGGATGGCTTAGCAAAATCCTCCCGTAATGTTTATTTAAGTGAGTCAGAGCGGCAGGAGGCTCCTGCTATTCAAGAAGCATTGCAGCTAGCACGCGACCGCTTTTTAGCAACTGAAGATGCAGCAAGTGCTCTTATCGAGGCAAAGAGTCATATTCAAGCGCACACACAAGGCAGCATTGATTATATTGAATTACTCGCATATCCAGATCTAACACCTGTCACAGCTACAACTGAGCAAGTGCTAGTGGCAGCAGCCGTTTATATCGGCAAAACACGCTTAATTGATAATTGTATTTTTACTGTGAAAGAGGGACTGTAATATGTTAAGAATGATGATGAATAGTAAAATTCACCGTGCGACAGTAACACAAGCTGATTTAAACTATGTGGGCTCGATCACCATTGATGAGGATATTTTAGAGGCAGTAGGGATGCTGGCAAACGAGAAGGTACATGTTGTTAATAATAACAATGGTGCTCGTTTTGAAACTTATATTATTGCAGGTAAGCGAGGGTCAGGTGTGATTTGTGTCAATGGTGCAGCGGCACGACTTGTGCAACGTGGGGATATTGTTATTATTATGTCCTATGCCTATGTAGATAATGATGAGGCAAAAGACCATAAACCAACTGTTGCCATTATGGGCGAGGGCAATACAATTCGCGAAATGATTACTTATGAGCCAGAAGCGACAGTGATGTAAAATCATTGGTCGAACCTAAAAAGAATCTAGGGGAAACAGATCCTTCCTCTATAGAATAAAAATGAATTTAGGAGACCTGTAAACTCTAATCAATTACGCCCCAGCGTAATTGCGTCTGGATTTTTTCGAGCTCGCAAGGGAAATCCTCTTCAAAATCCATGACAATGTTTTTTGTACCGAAAGCGCTAGCGTCAGGTACATCCGCCAGGGCTTTTATCTTGATTCAGTGGGTGTCTCGTCACCCACTGAGCAGAGGTGAAAATAGGCATTCATCCTTCCCTACAGAGGAAGTGATCTTCCACTGAATCAAGATAAATAGATTTACAGGTCTTTACTAATAGGCTTAGTTCAGCTTTTCAATAGGTAGTTTACTGAAAATATCTTCCTTTAAGTTAGTCGTTCCCTTATCCTTCCTCTGCATATCTTCTTCTGCCTTATCCATTTGATCTATATTAAATTTCCCTTGATGGGCAGAGCTAATGCCATATTGATTCCATGCCTCCACCCAACCTAAAAATAAAACATAGGTTGAATCGGATTGTAGTTTTGTATAATGCCCATAATATACTTCCGTAATCCCAGGCTCCAAACCATTCTCCATTATATAATAAGGCTCTCTAATTTCGATTTCCGTATTTTCTAATTTTGGATCCCCTTTGATGACATTTACTATTTTGATAGTACTTAAATGATAACCGTCAGGAAACCCGTCAAAAGGCGTTAAGATATTTTCAGGCTTCCCGATCAGTTGGGCTGTAACGACAAGATCGCTTCCTTCCATTCTTTCTTCATAATTTTCATATGTTTTCATCATCCCACTCTCAAGATGAATGGTTTTCACTCTATTTAAGTCTGCTACAATATAAGCTACGATCACTATAGACAGGATGATTACCAGCCCATACATTCTCTTGTTATTTTTCATTATTTAATTCCCCCATTTATATCGCAGATGGCTAACATCATCACTAGACGGGTAAGCAGAATTTGTCTGACTACCTGAATACATCCATGAGTTCTGATTACTGTGGGCTGGATTGTTTTCAAAATGATGCATACTTAATGCATGTCCAATTTCATGTCCAGTTAGCTTAACAACTTTATCCCAACCAGTATAACCCAAAGCTATTCTTTGTGTATCGTCAATTCTAATAGTAACTCTATCAAAAAGCGTACCATTTATTACATTATTTGGACTAATTAAAACTGCGGTCCCCAATATATTTAAATAATACATCTCAGTCAATCCTGCATAACCTACTGGCAAGTTATTACTACCAACATAAACTTTTATGTCTGAACTTGCATTTGTAGATGCTGACATATTTACTTTAGAAGATGAATTATTCCAGTTGGTAAACGCATGTTGAAAATGGCTTTGCATACCGTATGAGTTGACACTTGAATCTAACCAATAAGTTAACGAACTAGCGCCTTGCCTAAATTGACCTTTTAATATGTGAGCTGTATCATGGCTTGCAAATGTACTGCTACAATACCCAATGATTAAACATCCTAAGATAAATGCTGAGAAAAAATTTCTTTTTACCATATAATTAACTCTTTTTCATTTATTTTACTAAATTTTACTCTATTAATCTACTATATTTTTAAATAATTGGATTTTATATTTATAATGTAATTTTATTGAGTTTAACCCAACGAATCTGAGTTTTTAGACACGTTATCGTATTTATAAAATATATTTGATAAAAATACGAATCTTCTAGTATTTTGTATCATATTTATGTAAAATTTAGTTGTAAGATATAACTTAATTGATTAATGGAGGTATCAGTTGCAATGACAAACAAACGAAACAGATTTTACACAGCAACTGCAGCGGTATTGGCCGTAGCAGCAGTGGCAGTAGCACCAGCATCAGCAGCAAGCCCTTTTTCAGATGTCAAGGAAGACTATGCCCATTATGAAGGCATTGCCACACTCTACGCAGCAGGTATTGTCAATGGATACCCAGATGGTACATTTAAACCGGAAACAAAAGTCACACGTGGACAAGCTGCGAAAATGATTGCAGGCGCACTCCAGCTAGATACAAAAACTATCGAGAATCCAAATTTTACAGATGTTGATGTATCAAGCCCATACTATGGCTCTATTGCAGCACTTGCAGCATTGGACGTTATTTCAGGCTATGAGGATGACACATTCCGTCCAAATCAAACAATTACACATGGTAATTTAGCAAAAATTCTAGGTTCTATTCCAGCATTACCAGTGTTAGAGAGTGCGAAAGGCTATGCAGAAAACGATAGTGTAACACGTGGTCAGCTTGCAACATTCATTGCAGAAGCGCTAACAAAATCAGGGATAGAAACACCTGAAGTGCCAGAAACGCCTGAAACACCAACAGAAGATGGATTTACATTATCTGTTTTACATGTCAATGATACACATGCTCGTGCAGATCAATTACCGAAATTAGCAACAGCTGTAAAAGAACAACGTGCGGCAAAAGAAAATGTTCTTACATTGCATGCTGGTGATGCATTTAGCGGTACATTATATTTCAATGAATTTCAAGGTCAAGCAGACTTAGCGTTATTAAATGAAATTGGCTTCGATGCGATGGTGTTTGGTAACCATGAATTTGATTTAGGCTCTTCACCTGAAGGACATAAGGCACTTGCAGATTTTGTAAAAGGTGCTAAATTCCCATTCGTTGGTGCCAATGTAGATTTCTCAGCAGATGATACATTCACGGGTCTCTTTACAGATTTAGTGTCAAGTGAACCTGAAAATGGCAAAATCTATTCAGGGATTGTCAAGGAAATTGATGGTGAAAAAGTAGGGATTTTCGGCTTAACAACAGAAGAAACGAAAGATATTGCATCTCCAGGGAAAGTAACATTCTCTAATTATATTGAAGAAGCGAAAAAAGCGGTCACGGCCTTTGAAGGTATGGGTGTCAATAAAATTATCGCCCTAACACATATTGGCTATAACGATAATCCAAATGTTGATAATGATATTTTATTAGCCAAAAATGTACCAGGTATTGATGTAATTGTTGGTGGTCACGACCATACAAAATTAGACGAACCATTTATTGTGGATACCAACACAGTAGGAGAAGCGAAAGAGGCAACATTAATTGTTCAAGCAAATGAGTATGTAAAATATTTAGGTACGCTTGATGTTACATTTGATGAAAATGGTGTTGTTACGGAGTACGATGGTGAACTAATTGACCTTGGAAAAGTAGCGGAAGATGAAGCATTAGTAAAATTATTAGCACCTTATAAAGAGCAAGTGGATGCCGTAAACAATAAAGAGATTGGTGTCACATTAACAGAAGAATTAGCTAGTCCACGTGCAGGTGAAGGTAGCTTGGAAAGTGTGCGTAGCAATGAAACAGCATTAGGCAATATTATTACAGATGGTATGCTGGCAAAAGCACAACAATATACAGATAAAGCCGTTGTGATGGCATTACAAAATGGCGGCGGTATCCGTACATCTATTCCAGCAGGTAATATTACAGTTGGTCAAGTTATTGCGGTATTGCCATTTGGCAATACATTAGCATTAATGGATGCAACAGGTGCAGAATTAAAAGCTGCATTTGAAGTATCTGTAAAAAATGCACCAGAAGAAAATGGTGGCTTCTTACACGTTGCAGGCGCAAAAGTACAATACGATTCTTCACAAGAAGTAGGCTCACGTGTTGTATCAATTGAGTATTTAGATCAAGCAACAGGCGAGTATGTAGCAGTAGAGGATGCTAAAACTTACACAGTCGCAACAAATGCCTTTACTGCTAAGGGCGGAGATGGCTTTGATATGTTTGCTAAAGCATACGAGGAAGGCCGTGTAACAGATTTAGGTTTATCTGACTGGGAAAACCTACAGGAGCAATTACTATCACTAAAAGAAATCAAAACAACGACAGAAGGACGTATTGTTGATATTGCCCAACAGCAATAAGACATTCAACTCATGACGTAAAAACCGCAATTGGATGAGAGCTATTCTCGAAGATTGCGGCTTTTATTTTTTAGAAGATTGCTAGATGGTATGAAAGGATGCTGCTAAACCAAATATATGATAAAATTCATCTATCTAATGTGAACTGTGAGTTGAGATGTATGATGGAAAGTCAAAAATATGCAATTGTAGATTTGGAGACAACTGGTCATTCACCAGCAAATGGTGACAGGATGATTCAAATTGCCATTGTCATTATGAAGGATTGGGAAATTGAGCGTACCTATACGAGATTTATTGATCCTGGTAAGGCGATCCCGTCCTTTATTCAGGATTTAACACATATAACAAATAAGGATGTAGCAGATGCCTTACCTTTTGAGGCACATGCCGACACCATATATGAGCTGCTGGCTGATTGTGTATTTGTCGCACATAATGCAGATTTTGACTTATCCTTTTTACAGGCAGAGTTTAAACGAGCGGGCTTGTCAAAATGGCAGGGCAAAAAAATGGACACGGTGGAGCTAGCCAAAATTTTATTTCCAATGTCCCTTAGTTTTAAATTAGGTGATTTAGCAGCAGAATTACACATAGAGCTGGCGAATGCCCATCGCGCAGATGATGATGCACGTGCGACAGCAGAGCTATTTAAACGCTGTTGGAAGGAGCTATTAAGTCTGCCGCAGCTAACACTAGAGCAGATGCATAAACGCTCGTTTCGCTTGAAATCAAATATTTCTCAGTTATTTTTTGAGGCACTGCAAATTAAACGCCAACATGTCACAACGAATGAACATGTGCATTATTATCATCATTTGGCGATTTGTAATGGACGCAAGCTGCATACCAATCTGGAAGAGGCTATTGTCTATCCTCAAACTACAACAGACAAGATAGCCCTTATGACAAAAGCGTTGCCTAATTTTGAGGAGCGCCCTGCCCAATTTATGATGATGGATACAATATGGCAGGCTTTACATGAGCAAAAAGAGTGCGTGATTGAAGCCTCAACAGGGATTGGCAAAACCGTAGGGTATTTACTTCCTGCTATTTTATATGCGCGTGCTATGAATAAAAAAATAGCGATTAGTACGTATACCTCCTATCTACAAGAGCAGCTTGTGGAGGAGGAGCTACCGAAGATTGAAAAAATTCTTGGCACAAAGGTCAATATTACTGTATTAAAAGGGATGCAGCACTATATTGACCTTGAGCGCTTTGAGCAATGTATGGCTTATGCAGATGAATCCTATGATGATACATTAACCATTTTGCAAATCCTTGTTTGGTTAACGAAGACAGGTACAGGTGTGTTAAGCGAGTTAAATGTTTCAGGTGGTGGACAGCTATTTTTAGAAAAAATCCGAAAAATACCAACTAACAAACCACCTAAAAGCTTTGATTTTTATGAACAGGCCTTACAAAATAGTGCGGCTGCCGACTGTATTGTAACAAATCATGCAATGGTTTTAAGTGATTTAGTGCGTCAAACACCAATCTTTACGCAAATTGATGGTTGGGTGATTGATGAGGCTCATCAATTTATTCAAGCTGCTATGCAGCAGGATGAAATTGTGTTCTCCTATACACAATGGAAATATATACTGGGGCAAATTGGGACAATGGAAGATACAGCCCTGTTTCACCAATTTAGTGCAGCAGCCAAGAATAAGCAACGTGTGTCCATGCAAAGCCTTCAACAGCTAGCTGCCCAGTTTATACGCTTACAGCGGGCATTTGATCACACAGTCCACCAAGCTTTGAAAAAGATGCAGCAGCTGTCAAAAGGAAAACAGACAACTAGTAAACGCACCTTATTTTTAGAAGAAGCGGCATTAGCCAAAGAACCATTTATGCATGTTAGCAAATTAGCACAGCAATGGCTTGATCTTGCAGTGGAGGCAGGCAGAGCTTTTGAAAATAACATTGAGCAATTAGATAAAAATGATCACTATATTGTCACGGAATGGCATTATTGGATACGCGAATTAAAAATAAAAATTGCTGAATGGGAGGATATCTTCCTATCAGCACAGGATGGCAATTCAGTGTGGCTGGAATTTGACGTACGTAGTATTCCTGGTAGTCTCCAAGTGTTTAAAAAACCTATCAATGTGACAGCTATTATTGACCAAGTATTAGCACCAATACGCAAGCAGGCAAGTATTGTTTGGACATCAGGAACATTAACGGTGCCAGGCAATGAGCGTTTTGTAACCCGTCAGTTAGGCATTGCGAGTGATGTAGAAGTAATGAAGCTACAAGCACCGCCAGCCTATTATGCAGGTGCAAAGGCGTATATTGTCACAGATATGCCAGAAATCCAGCATGTTAGTCAGGAAGAATATATCGAGGCAGTTGCTCATGCGATTACACGAACAGTGCGAATGACAGAGGGTCGTTGCTTTGTGCTCTTTACAGCACAGGATATGCTGCGAAAAACAGTCGAGCTCATTCAAGATAGTGAGCTGCTCGATGATTATATGCTATTTGCACAAGGGGTAACAGGCGGCAGCCGTATGCGTATTCTAAAATCATTCCAAAAGTTTAGCCATGCTGTGCTTTTTGGCACAAATAGCTTTTGGGAGGGTGTGGATGTACCAGGTGATGCACTTGCCTCTGTCATTGTGGTACGCCTGCCATTTTCCTCACCAGAAGAGCCTGTTTTTAAGGCAAGAGCAAAGTATTTAACAGCACAAGGTCGTAATTCCTTTGCAGAGCTGTCCTTACCAGAAGCCATTATGCGATTTAAGCAAGGCTTTGGTCGCTTAATTCGCTCCTCACAGGATAAAGGAGCCTTTATTGTGCTAGACCGCCGTATTACAACCAAATCGTATGGCAAGGAATTTATCAGGGCATTACCGCCAATTGACGTAAGGAAGTTACAGCTACCTGAATTATTAAAAGAGCTTAATCATTGGCAACAATAAAAAGAATCCCTTTTAGCAGCAGCTAGAAGGGGTTTCTTTTTACATAGACCATAACAGCAAGATTGAGGACGAAATCAGTGGATATTTCCTGATAAGATAAGGTCAATCAAACAGTGTAGAGGCTTTTCAATGACAAAAATTCAGATATTCAATGACTTACATTCTACGCAAGAGCTATTCTTTATAGGGAATGCGTGGGATGTATTATCCACTTCCATATTAGAAAAGGTAGGCTTTCAGGCAATTGACACGACAGACTGGTGAATTGCTACTTCACTTGGCTATGCAGATGGTGAACTTATTGATTTTCATCGGCATTTAGCGAGTATTCAATCCATTGGAGACTATGTGAGCATATCCATATCAGCAGAGATCGAAGGAGGATATGGACATGATGCACAAAGTATTATTGGGAATGTGTCAAGAACAACAGATACAGGTGTAGCCGGCATCAATATTGAAGACGCCTTTAAACATCAACCAGGCTTAAGAAATGTGAAAGAGCATTGTCAGCTACTAGCAAATATAAGGGCTACACTTGACAATCATGGCTATAAAAATTTCTTTATCAATGCCCGAACGGATACTTATTTTCAATTAGAGCAGCCTTATGAGGAAACGTTAACGAGGGCAAAGGCTTATGTTGAAAGTGGTGCAAGCAGCATATTTATACCTGGGTTAACAGATGCCTATGAAATAAAGGGCATCACAAGATATGGGATATACCCATCTAACAAATTATCAACAGTTAAAAGCATTAGGTGTAAACACTTTGGCTTTGGCCATGCACTTTCAGACAAAATCATTGCACATTTAACAAAAAATGCTGCACAATTACTAGAGAGCCGAGCTACTTTCTGTTTATATGAGTAGTCAAAAAAACGGGGTGAGCTATTAGTGAATAATCCAGTGAATTTATCTTTTGATGAGATGTGGGAAAAAATTATAGTCTGTGATAAAACCTATGACGGGCTATTTTATACAGCCGTGAAAACGACTAAAATTTATTGTCGCCCTTCATGCAAATCAAGAAAGCCTAAAAAAATAAATGTTGAATTTTATCGGACTATACAACAAGTAGAGGAGGCGGGCTATCGAGCATGTAAACGATGTCAGCCTGAAATTGAGCATTCTCCCCATACGCAATTAATTAAAAATGTAACAGCTTTTTTAATTAACGAATATAAGCACAAACTAACATTACAGGATATAGCGGAGCATATTGGTATTAGCCCCTTTTATCTCGAACGGTTATTTAAACAAGAAACGGCTGAAACACCTCGTATGTACTTAGAAAAAATCAGAATTGATAAGGCTGCTTATTTGCTAAAGCACACAGCCTATACAAATCTTGAAATTTGCTATGAGGTGGGGTTTCAAAGCCCCTCCAACTTTTATAAAGTCTTTCGACGGTTGAAAAATTGCTCACCTACTGAGTATCGCCAGAAGGAGAAGATGGTGCTATGAAGTGGATTGATCATGCAGATTATATAAAGATTTCCAAGCCAAATGATTTTAGCTTTCCAGCGTGTTTAAAATTCTTTCATCGCACGGATCAAGAAATTCTCTACCGAATCAAGGATGACACACTCTATAAATTAGTTAAAATAGAAGAACAGCCTATTTTATGCAAAATAAGCGAGCAAGCAACGGCGATCAAGATTGAATTTCCTATGTACCAGCCTACAGCGAATGAAAAAGAAAAAATTGTCCACTATCTAGTGGAATGGTTTGATTTAACAAGAGATTTACAAAGCTTTTACAAGATGGCGGAACAAGATAAAATCCTCCAACCTCTTGTGGAAAAATATAGAGGATTACGATTAATAGGGATTCCTTGTTTATTTGAGGCGCTTGTTTGGGCAATTATTGGACAACAAATTAATTTATCATTTGCTTATACATTAAAACGGCGCTTTGTAGAAACCTTTGGTGAGCAACTCTATGTGGAGGGTGAAAGCTATTGGCTATTTCCTACGCCTGCCAAAATAGCTGAAATGCAGGTGGAGGATTTACGAAAGCTACAATTTTCACAAAGAAAGGCTGAATATACAATAGCGATTGCTAAAAGCATAGCAAATGGTGAGTTAACAAAAGATGTACTGCGGCAGCAGGGCGATTATATAGCGATGAAACAGCATTTAATGGCGATTCGTGGAATTGGTGCATGGACTGCTGATTATGTACTAATGACCTGCTTACAGGAGCCCTCTGCCTTTCCATTAGCAGATGTTGGCTTACACAATGCTTTAAAAATACAATTATCGTTAGCGCAAAAACCAACAATTGAGAAAATAAATGATTATGCAAAACAATGGGAGGGCTGGCAGGCATATGCCACCTTTTATTTATGGAGGTCACTATATGAAGCAATATAAACTAGATTATCAATCACCAATTGGCATAATTGAAATTGAGGGTACAGACACGGCTATTTATGGTATTAATTTTTCGGAACGAGAGCAGCTTGCACATATGCCGCAGCAAGAAACGCCACAAGTGATGCTAGCATGCTACGAACAACTGCATGAATACTTTTTAGGCGAACGTTTTGAATTTACATTTCCGTATCAATTTGAAGGAACCAACTTTCAACAAGCGGTGTGGCATGCCTTACCACATATTCCCTATGGTAAGACAGCCTCCTACAAAGATATTGCCATTGCCATCAACAATGAAAAGGCAGTAAGAGCTGTGGGCAGTGCGAATGGCAAAAATAATATCAGCATTGTCGTTCCTTGCCATCGTATTATCGGCTCAAATGGTACATTAACAGGCTATGGCGGTGGCATGTGGCGTAAAGAATGGCTGCTTCAGCATGAGCAATCACATCGTGAAAAGATAAGTAAACTGACTAATTAATGTAGTATATCTCTCCTTTATCGCAATCATACAAGGTATAAAAAAGTGCTGATTGCAAAAAATAAAACCGTTATAATGGGCAATTTATTCGCTTTTTATAACCTCTCCATGCGGAAAAAAGTCGTGTGGAGCATTGATGATAAAGGAGGTGTACGAATGAGCGCATTGTATAGATTTGCTTTAGTATTAGTCATTATTGGTGCTATCAACTGGGGACTTATTGGATTCTTTAGATTTGACTTGGTGGCGTATTTGTTTGGTGGACAAACAGCAGTATTATCTCGAATCATTTATGCACTTGTGGGTATTGCAGGCTTGCTTGCCATACCGATTATTGCCAAGCGTTTTGAAGACGAGGATGAAGTGGAAACACATACTCGAATAGACCAAAATCCTAGCTATGGTATGGAGGCTGGCGAGGAGGCGGATTTCACCGAAGTAACCGAGAAAAAGGTGAAAAAGGTTGAGAATAAAGATTCCCAGCATAAGTAAGTTAAAAAAACTGATGACCATATGGGCTCATCAGTTTTTTCCATTTTGAAAATGACCCGGCGTGAGAAAGGAAATTTCATAAAAGGCTAAAGTTGCGAGTGGAGCATGTAATGGTAGTTATCAAGAGCAATGCTATTGATGCGTTAAAACATCCTCTATTAAAAAGGCCATATACAAGCTTGTCTTTGTAAATGGATTGCTTAAATCCATATCTAAAAGCATTTCGATTTTTTTTATTTTATAAAGAACGGTATTACGATGAATAAACTGACGTTCACTAATTCTGCTTGTACTGCCATTTTCCTCAACAAATATGCGTAAAAAGGGTACGTAATCTGTGTTGTGTAATTCGTCATAACGATAAAGTCGCTCTAACATATCTTGCCGAAAACTCTTCATTAAAGACTGATTTTGTATCGCCATAATAATTTTATAAACGCCTATTTCTTTATATTTATATAAATATCGATTATTATGCAGCTGTGCTAAATGAATAACAGCTAATGATTCTTCATAGCTGTTACGAATATTTTCAAGCTCTTTATGAAAATTACCTTTACCAATAATGATATCTAAGTAACCATTTTTTGATATATTTCTTTCGTAAATTTCTTCCACAATCTTGGAAAAGGGCGTATTTGGTGTAATGATTTGTGCTTTATCGATTAAAAAAATAAGATGATTTTTATGCTTTAATTTTAAGAAGCGTTGATATCGATTTTGCAAAGCGAATTGAATCATGATTTCATAGCGGTCGATGGTTGCTTGTGCATCGATCGTTGTGCAGGTAATGATCGCTAATTCTCTCCCTTGAGGAAATCCTAGCTGTGCCAATTGCTCTTTTATTGCATGAGTGTTTGGCTTGTCCTGAAATAGTAGATTGAACAGCGCCTTTTCCTCGATGGAAAGCTCTTGATGATGGCTGGAAATAAATTGAAAGGTTGTTTTTAATAAATCGGCAATACGATAATTCCATGGCATTTGAAAAATAGGGAAATCATATTGATTAGCAAAAGAGATGACGGCTTCTGGAATAGTAGGAATGAATGGTCCTGTATTAATAATAAAGCCAGCTACTTTTTTTGTGTGCGCTTGTTTGACAAGCTGTTCTAAGGAATCTCGCTGTGCATCTAAATTGATGCCTGTTGTGACGACCAATTCATTAGGTCTACAAAACATGATTAAATCACTGCTTTCCACAACATTAATACCAGTAACTCTGCGATACGTACCACTATGTCCAGCGATTAATGTGAGCATTGGGAATTGAACTCCCTCTACCATTTTACGAATCGTCCCCATATTTCCCCTCCCTTATTATGAACATAACTTACCATATAGAATGTGCAGTTGCATATATTTTTTTAGTTTTCTATCCATATCTCACAACTTCTAGCTATTTTAGAATGTTTAATAACTACTGTGAAAGAGAGGACTGGCATATGTATAAATGTAATAGTAGACGATTGCAAGCGTTAATTGAACAATTTAGTCAATTTGGAGCTACTGGCAATGGTGGCGTCACACGTTTGTCTCTTTCAAATGAGGATGTATTAGCAAGAAACTATTTTTGTGAGTGTTGCAAAGCGTTAGGAATGGACATTCAGGTGGACGATATGGGTAATATTTATGCGACTCTTCCTGGGAAAAAGAATGTGCCACCAATTGTTATGGGGTCTCATTTAGATTCAGTTGAAAAAGGTGGAAAGTTTGATGGAGTGTTAGGTGTACTAACAGCGATCGAGGCGATTCAAGCAATTAAGGAAAATGATATTGAAATAGATATCCCACTCACGATTATCAATTTCACGAATGAAGAAGGAGCACGTTTTGACCCTGCTATGATGAGCTCAGGTGTAATTACCGCAAAATTTGATAAAGACAAAATGCTACAATCTACGGATAAAAATGGGATGAGCTTTCGAGAGGCACTACAAGCAAGTGGCTATAAGGGGAAAAAGGAAAACCGCCTAACCGAAGCGCTTGCCTATCTTGAATTGCATATTGAACAAGGTCCTGTACTAGAGGCAAAACAATGTGACATTGGTGTGGTGGAAGGTGTGCTCGGCATGGTGTGCTATGAAATAACCATTACAGGGCAATCAAACCATGCAGGTACAACCCCAATGTCAATGCGTAAAGACCCGATGATTGTGGCATCGACCATCCTTAAAGAGCTATATGAACAATTGGGAAAAATTGACGAACAGCTTGTTTTTACTTTTGGTCGTATGAATGTTTCCCCGAATATTCATACCGTTATCCCTAATAAGGTGACATTTACAATTGATTCACGTCATCAAAAACCAGAGGTCATGCAACAGGTTGAGGATATTCTCAATGCGCTTCCTGAGACAGCAGGCGGATGCCATATTCAGCCTGTCAAGTTATGGGGCAGAGATACCGTGTATTTTGATAGTGCGATTTGCAATGAAGTAGAAAGAGCTTGTCAAAGTTTTGGCTATTCATCTCATCGTATGTTTAGTGGCGCTGGACATGATGCACAGTATATGGCAAGTATGGTTCCTTCCGCGATGATTTTTGTGCCAAGTATTCAAGGGAAGAGTCATTGTGAAGAAGAGGAAACAGCCTTTGAAGATTGTGCAAAGGGCGCAGATATTTTACTAGAAACGGTGTTAACGCTACAAACGAAGTTTAGTATGGGCGAAACATATACACTGCATTAACTATCAAGCATTCTCTAATTTTGTGATGAAGGGTGAGAGGCATAATGAAAAAAATCATTAAAGGTGGACGAGTAGCAACAGCTGCTGATGTATTTGAGGCAGATATTTTAATTGATAACGGTAAAATTGTTCAAATTGGCCGAAATTTAACGGATGCTGGCGCTGAAATTATTGATGCTACAGGCAAGTACGTATTACCTGGTGGCATTGATCCCCATACGCATTTAGACATGCCATTCAATAATACGGTGACAGATGATGATTGGAAGTCAGGCACCATTGCAGCGGCTTTTGGTGGGACAACGACTATTTTAGATTTTTGTTTAACAGCAGGGGAAGAAAAATTATCGACAGCGTTAGAAAAATGGCATGACAAGGCACAAGGAAAGTCTGCTATTGACTATGGCTTCCACTTGATGATTGGTGATTTAACACCTGAAATCGAAGCTGAATTACCGCAATTATTGGAGCAAGAGGGCATTACTTCGGTTAAGGTCTTCATGGCTTATGCAAAAGAATTCCAAGCGACAGATCGTACACTATTTAAAGCCTTTAAAATCGCTAAGGATCTTGGTGCGCTAGTGATGGTCCATTGTGAAAATGGCTCTGTTATTGATGAGCTAGTAGAGGAGGCAAGACGTGCTGGACATAAGGAACCGATCTATCATGCACTAACTCGTCCAGCGGAATTAGAGGGAGAGGCAACAAAGCGTGCTATTGAATTAGCGCATATAGCTGGTGCAAAGCTCTATGTGGTGCATGTGACATGTAAAGAGGCGGTAGATGAAATTATTGCTGCTCGTGAAAAGGGCTATGATGTCTTTGGTGAAACTTGCCCACCATATTTAACGCTCGATCAATCAGCATTAGCGCAGCCAGGCTTTGAGGGAGCCAAATATGTTTGGTCACCTCCACTTCGTCCTAAATATCATCAGGAACATTTATGGAATGCCTTAAAGGCGAAACAGCTTCAGACAATCGGCTCAGACCAATGCTCCTTTAGCTTTAAGGGTAAAAAGCAGCTAGGCTTAAATGATTTCTCGAAAATTCCAAATGGCGGACCATTCATTGAAGACCGCTTCAGTATTTTATACTCAGAGGGCGTGGCAAAAGGTAGAATTTCCATCAATGAATTTGTTGATATGATCTCTACTAGTGCCGCAAAAATATTTGGCTTATTCCCGCAAAAAGGAACGATTGCAATTGGTTCAGATGCTGATATCGTCATTTTTGACCCAGAGGCACAGCGCCAAATTTCGGCTAAAACACATCATATGAATGTGGACTATAACCCATATGAAGGCTGGGAGGTAACAGGTGAGCCTGTTAGTGTACTCGTACGTGGGGAATATGTCATTAAAAATAAAGAATTTGTAGGGGTACTTGGCAGTGGACGATATATTAAACGTCCATTAAAAACAGTAGCGGCGGAAGCACTAAATATTTAGCTTCCTACAGAATAGGACTGATTGTTTTGACTGGAGAACAAAGCAATCGGTCTAGTTAATAAGGGGACGGAAAAAATGAACAACTGAGGGGGTATGGCAATGGTTCCGATTCAAGAAAATGCGATGACCATACAGCTTAGACATAATTTTATGGAATTGAAAGCCAAGATGACGAAAAATGAGGCAATTGAGGAAGCCAATCGTTGTCTGTATTGCTATGATGCACCATGTATTAAAGCCTGTCCAACAAGTATTCAAATACCAAATTTCATAAAAAAAATTGCATCTGGTAATATGAAGGGTTCTGCTACGACTATATTAGAAGCAAACCCAATTGGTGCAAGCTGTGCAAGAGTTTGTCCAACTGAAGAACTGTGCGAAGGAGCGTGTGTCTTAAATTCTTCAACAAAGCCAATTAAAATTGGCGAGTTACAACGTTATGCAACGGATTGGGCAATGGAAACCAATGCTCAGCTATTTAAACCAGGGTCATATAATGGTCAGAAAGTAGCCATTGTTGGGGCAGGTCCTGCTGGTTTGTCAGCAGCACGTGAACTCAGTCGCTTAGGCTACCAAGTAACGATCTATGAGGCTGAAGCGAAGGCTGGGGGCTTAGGAAGCTATGGAATTGTAGCGTTCCGATTGCCAAATGATGTCGTAGATTGGGAAGTAGAGCAGATTGAACAGCTTGGTGTGGATATACAAACGAATACAGCTGTAGGTGTGGATATTTCTGCTGCTGAAATTTTGGCACACTATGACAGTGTTATTTTAGCTGTCGGCATGGGTGCTGTCCCGAATCTGGGCATTGATGGGGAAGATTTAGAAGGGGTACATGATGCCATTGAATTTATTCGAAAAACAAAAATGGGACCGCTTACAAATGATATTGTAGGGAAACGAGTAGCTGTAATCGGTGCTGGAAATACGGCTATTGACGGTGCTACAAGTGCGGTACGCTTAGGAGCAGACAATGTACAAATTCTTTATCGCAGAACACAAAAAGAAATGACGGCATACAAATTTGAGTATGAATTTGCCAAGCAGGACGGCGTGGAATTTAAATGGCTAACAGCACCAAAGAAAATTATCGGCAATGAAGCAGGAAAGGTGACAGGCATTGAATGTGTGAAAATGAAGCTTGGTGAGGCGGGTCCTGATGGTCGACAACGCCCAGAAGAAGTAAAGGGCTCCAATTTTATCATTGAAGTGGATGCTGTTATTAAAGCCATTGGGCAAACTCGTTTCGTATCGTTAATTGAAGCCTTTGGTTTAGCTCATACAAATGGTGTCGTAGACATTGATGAGACAACAATGCAAACGTCCAATGACAAAGTATTTGCATGTGGAGATGTTGTCTTTGGTAATGGACAGGGTGAAGCGATGGTAGTGACCGCTGTACAGCAAGGAAAAGATGCAGCATATAAGATTCATGAATGTTTAAGAAAACCAAGTGAGATTGCATAAAGTGAACCTTCAATCAGTAGGGGTTTTCTTTATCCTCCACTGATTGTTAGTTTCACCAATCGGGATAGAGGGGGAACTTATATGGCAGACTTACGCATTAATTTAGCGGGCATCAAATCACCGAATCCATTTTGGCTAGCATCTGCTCCACCAACGAATTCAGGCTATCAAGTACAGCGTGCATTTGAAGCAGGCTGGGGTGGCGCTGTATGGAAAACGTTAGGAGAACCAATTTTAAATGTGTCATCCCGTTTTGCAGCAGTTAGCTATAATGGCCAACGTGTGGCGGGCTTTAATAATATTGAATTAATTACGGACCGACCATTAGAAGTGAACTTACAAGAAATTTATGAGACGAAAAAGAAATTTCCTAATCACGCAATTATTGCCTCGTTAATGGTGGAGCCAAAGCAGGAAAAATGGCATGAAATTGTAAAACGAGTAGAAGATGTGGGGGTTGATGGTCTTGAGCTTAACTTTGGTTGTCCACATGGGATGGCAGAACGAGGCATGGGTTCTGCCTCTGGTCAAGTCCCTGAATTGGTGGAAAAACAAACGTACTGGGTAAAGGAAGCGGCGCGTACACCTGTTATTGTTAAACTAACGCCCAACATTACGGATATTACCGTGACGGCGGAAGCGGCAACACGAGGTGGCGCAGATGCTGTGAGTATGATTAATACGATTAACAGTTTAGCTGGTGTTGATTTAGATTCTTGGAATACAGTACCACATGTGGCTGGAAAAGGAGCGCATGGGGGCTATTGTGGTCCAGCAGTTAAACCAATTGCACTGAACATGGTCGCGGAATGTGCCCGTAATCCATTAGTCAATGTACCAATTTCGGGCATTGGTGGCATCTCCAATTGGCAAGATGCTGCGGAATTTATTTTAATGGGTGCGACAGGTGTACAGGTATGTACAGCAGCGATGCATCATGGCTTTAGTATTGTGGAGGATATGATCGATGGCTTAAATAATTATTTAGATGATAAAGGCTTAGCATCGGTTATGGACTTGGTTGGTCGTTCTGTGCCAAGGTATTCAAACTGGGGCGATTTAGATTTAAATTATAAAATTGTCGCAGAAATTAATAATGATATTTGTATTAATTGCAATAAATGCCATATAGCTTGTGAGGATACATCCCATCAATGTATTGATCTTTATACGGAGGATGGTCGCCCAATGCTAAAGGTTCGCGAGGAAGACTGTGTAGGCTGTAATTTATGCTCCATTGTTTGCCCTGTCGATGGTGCTATTTCAATGGTTGAACGTCCATCGACAATTCCGCCAATGACATGGAATGAACGCCAAACATTAATTAGTAGTCTATCAAAATAAATATTCTTTTATAAAGTAAACCTTTCATCAGTGAGGCTCTCTCCTCACTGATTGCTGTATCTGCCGCTGTCACTTCGTTTTTGCGCAAAAATTTTTACCATTCGGGTATTTACAGACAGCTATTCCTCTATCTAAAGCTTGAAAATGAAGATCTTATATTTGCCACCTTACTTTAATATAGATAAATGACTGCCTGTTAATGCAGGGTAAAATCGAAATTCCACCTTCCCTTTGCTTTTTAGGTGAGGGAAGACGTAGCTTCAAGGTAAGTTGTCACGGAAATTGGCATAAAAGGAGCGAAACATTATGGAACGTGAAGGGAATTATTTAAAATCCCCAGATTTACTTCCAGTGACACATCAACAAAGAAATATTGGAACATTTGGTTTTGCAGTGATTTGGATAGGAATGGCGATTGTGTTAGCTGCCTTTGCTATCGGTGGCTCAGCAATTATTCATTTACCCCTGCCAATGGTGATTTTAGCGACGTTAGTAGGCTCTTGTTTAATCGGTATTTTTATGACGTTAATTGGTGATATAGGGATCGAGCATGGGCTATCCTTCCCTGTCTATATGCGTGCACCATTTGGCATATTTGGTACACATATCCCTTCTCTGGTGCGTGGCGTTACGGCTGCTTGTTGGTTTGGTCTTAACACATATTTTGGAGCATTAGCCATTAACGGTATTTTAAATTTATTGTTTAACTTTAATAATTGGTTTATCTGTTTCCTTGTCTTTGCAGCACTTCAGCTTTTTAATACATCACTAGGCATTAAATCGATTGAACGCTTTGCTGATTTAGCCGCACCGATCATTATTCTAATTTCTTGCTGGATGTATTATACGCTTGCCGATACAGCAACAGTGCAGGGCAAAAATATTTGGACGTGGGTGGAAGCCCCAACAACAGACTTAGCTGCTTTTACGGCATTTATGGTAGTGGTTATGGCAAATATGGGCTTTTGGGCAACATTGGCAGCAGATATGCCATCACTATCCCGCTTCTTTAAAGCACCGAAAAATGAGCGTAATTGGTTTAAGCGTAATAAAACACAGCTTGTTGGCTCATTAATTGTGATGCCTATTACCAATACATTTATTGTCACAATCGGCGCTATTTGCTATATGGCTGTTGCATCGGCTGATCCCATCAATGCTTTACAGCAAAGTGCAAGCGGCTTTATTTTAGGGATTCTATTGTTAATGATTGTGCTAGCACAGTGGTCGACAAACACCTCAGCGAATGTTGTACCAGCAGCGACGATTTTCTCGAATATTGGTGGGCCGAAAGTTCCGTTTTGGGTAGGGGTTGTTATTGCTGGACTTATTGGTATTTTGGCACAGCCTTGGAGCTTATTTGATGTAATGGTCAATGTGTTATTAATTATTGGTGGGATTTTAACAGCAATTGTTGGGATTTTATTTGCTGATTATTATTTAATTCGTAAACGTCGCGTACATGTTAAGGATCTTTATGATCTAAATGGACAATTTAAGTATTATAAAGGCTTTAATCTCGCGGGCTTACTCGCTTGGGTAATTGGCGGGACTGTCGCTAATATTTTTTCCACCTATTCTTCATTAGTAGGATTCTTTGTAGGGGCATTTGTTTATTATCTATTAGCGAAGTATTGGTGGTTTAAAAAGTATCCGCAGGCTGAGCTAGAGGAGCTAAATGATGCCAAGTATTTAGGCATTACTGCGGGGCAGAATTTGGATGAATTATTTGGTCAGCAACTACCAGCAGAAGATGAACTGTTAGAGCCGCAAGACCCTCTGTTAGAAGTAAAAGGTGTTGACTAGTCAAGACATTTTAAACGTAAGAAAGGTGATGGTATATGTCTGAATTCCAGCAAAGCACGGAGGAGATCCGAAAAATAGATCAGTATTTAGATAAGGGCTATAAAATTAACGATGTTTACGAAAATTTAAGCGGAATGTTTGTGGAATTTGCACAGCAAGAAGAGGTTGCAGTGCTGCAAATTTTAACAGCAGATGCACGCAAATATTTCGCTGCCAAATTACAGGAGCAGACATCATTACAATAACAAAGAAACGCTATTCCTTTTGTTGCGTACAACACTGGAATAGCGCTTTTGCTGTGTTAAGCTTTTCGCATAATAAAGCTTAAATGTCTACCTGCCTGTTTGTCTTGACGATAGGAGAAGCCATCTGGGCTAAGAAAGGTGCAGGTTGTATCGATTTGGATGTGCTCAGTTGGAATGCCAGCAAGCTCACATTGCTTCTTGACGGTTTGTTGATTATCAATATGATATTTATTGGTTGCTGCGTTGTAATACATAAAGTTCTCTGCATAGCCAAGCTGATGAAACTTTTCATAGACATCTGCATCTACTTCAAATTTTTGCTGACTAAGTGCCATACCAATTTGCACATGGAAATCCTCTGGGCGACAATGCTCTTCTGTCAGTAGATGGTGAAATAGCTTAGGTGTAATTTCTTTCACGGTTCCTTGCCAGCCCGAATGAATAACACCAATCAGCCCTGTAACAGCATGATAAAATATAACTGGCACACAATCGGCTGTAAAGCTACATAATAAAATATGTGGCTCTAGCGTATAGAGAGCATCAGCATTTTTAATCGCGCTATCCATGTGTAGAGCACCGCGCCCTTTATCAGCCGCTACAACACGATGAAAGTTGGCACTATGTGTTTGTTCCGTACAGACAAAATCCTGTAGATCACAATGTAGGGCAGTTGCTAGTTGTTGACGGTTTTCAATAATATTTTGAACACTCTCACAACTATGCAAAGCCATATTATTGTGCTCTAGTTCCATCTCATCTTTTAAGGTAGTACCTGCAATAAATTGCTCATTATCTACATAAATTTTTGTTTTCATTCAATCACCTCGTATTACTATATAGGATTACTTATGGAATGTATAGGTTGCAGTCATTTAATATTTAGCTACTCCTTTACCCGTCTATCAAACTTTTAGACATAATGAATCGATTTCCTCACATATAGTAGGAGGAATGCTATAGAGGGGAGAGAGTGAACGTTGAGTGAACTAGACATATTATTAATTTGCCAAGTAGGCATGGGTCTTTTTTGGATATTTACATATATACTTGTTATTTATAAAGGATGGCAAGATAAAAGCTATGGCATGCCTATGGTCGCTATTTGTGCCAATATTTCATGGGAATTTATCTTTGCCTTTTTCTACCCGCAAAATGATCTTCAACGTTATATTACACTGATTTGGCTCGTATTGGATATCTTTATTTTGATGCAATTTTTGCGCTATGCCCCAAATGAATATCGAAGGATGCTTTCTAAAAAGCTATTGTATTTCTCCTTTTTGATCACCTTGATTTTCAGCATGCTGATCATTTTAGGCATAGTCTATGAGTTTCAAGATTTCGAAGGGAAGTACGCAGCATTCTTCCAAAACCTTATGATGTCAGGATTATTTATTGCTTTATTATTGCGAAGAGGGAATTTAGCTGGTCAATCAATGGGGATTGCAGTGTGTAAGATGGTGGGTACATTATTTGCCGCAGTCGGCTTCTATCTCTTCTTCCGTACGCCATTAATTACCATTATTTCTGTGGCAACCCTCTTTTATGACTGCCTCTATATTCTCTTAATTTATCGAATGCAACGTAAGCAATTAGCAAAATAGGATATATTATGAAAATTTTAAGCCTGAATTTATTAGTAATGTATGCCAATTACAAACAGATTGCAACTTGATGACAAGGTAAATGATAAAAATAGCGTGATAAAGGGCTTTGGCTACTCATATTGCATGCTTGTCATACAATTGTAAAAATCCTTCCAAATATTTTGTAATGATTATGGCTCTGAAACTATTTACGATAATGGTAGAGCAAATAGGAAGGATGATGAATATGTTGAAAAAAATAAAAAAAGCGGCACTAGCTTCAGTAATGGCAACTTCATTATTAGTACCAGTAGCGGCAAGGGCAGCCGAATCTTATACAGTGGTATCGGGTGACACACTTTGGAAAATAGCGTTGAAAACAGAAACGGGTGTTCAAGAGCTAATTGAGGCGAATCCTCAGCTTGCTAATCCAAATCAAATCGAACCAGGGCAAAACATTCATATCCCTGTAAAGGAACAGGCAAGTGTTGAGCAGGAGGTTGTTAAACTTGTCAATGCAGAACGGGCAAAGATAGGTCTTTCAGCATTACAAGAGGACTGGGAGCTATCAAGGGTAGCTAAATATAAGTCGCAAGATATGCACGATAAAAATTACTTTGACCATACAAGCCCAACGTACGGTACACCTTTTACAATGATGAAAAACTTCGGTATTACGTATAAATCTGCTGGTGAAAATATCGCAAAAGGTCAACGCTCCGCACAGGAAGTTGTAACGGCTTGGATGAATAGTGAGGGACACCGCGCCAATATTCTCAACAAAAGCTACACACATATCGGTGTAGGGTATGTACAGGATGGCAACTACTGGACACAAATGTTTATGCAAAAATAACCACACAGAACTGCCCTAAACTTAGTGATGACTAAGAGATGGACAGTTCTTTTTGTCTGAATAAAAATGTTAATGCTTTTGATAGAGTGTGAAGTAGTGTAGCTTTTTTCTAATAGTAGATGCAAATTCAATGAAGAGGAATTTCTTGTTAGCGATTATATGATGTTATAATAAACCCTATAGTGACAAGACAGAAAGCGGTGTTTGAGTGGCAAAGAAGAAAAGTGTTTATTATGGTATTTGGGGTCCAGCGTTCAAGGGGGTTGTCGATTCTCACAAAGAATTTAAAGCACATGTTACTGGGAAGAAAGGGATGTATGGTAAGAGGTTTACGTTAGAGCAGGAGGCTCGTGATTGGGTAGAGAGCTTTGTTTCCCCAAAGGAACGGCAACAACCTTCAGCGTCAAATAATGCTTGCGTATATGCAATATATGGTTCAGTTTTTACGGGTATCGTTTATTCGAAAGAGGAATTTATAGACAAGGTGTTTGGTAAGAAGGGGATGCGTGGGAAAAAATGTGTGAATGAGCAGCAGGCACAAAAATGGCTGAATTCATTTGCCAAACAGCAAAAGAAGAAAAAGACGCAAAAAGCACTAACAGCTCCTGTAAAAATAGCAACTGTAGAGCAAGAGCAACAGGATAGAGTGGAGCAAATGGTTATTTATATTGACGGTAGCTTTAAAAAAGATAAAGGTACATATGGTATTATTGTCTATTCTACCCATAATAGTGAGCCGGTTTATCGAGATTTTGGTTATGTTTACGATGAGCATTTTAATGATTTACAAAATGTAGGTGCTGAATTAATGGCGTGCTTGCGTGCGCTGGAATGGGCGTTTGCCAATAGACTACAACAAGTGTGTATTGTTTATGATTTTGAAGGTATTTTGCATCATTGCTATAAAGATTCCTCACATATTGCATTGCGAATTTACCAAGAAATGGTTCACCGTTTCAAAGCTGTCATGGATATTTATTTTCTACATGTACGACATGGCAATAAAACACTCCATGCAGAAGCACATCAATTAACACAGTTAATCCTCTAAAAGTATCCTAAGCTGCTAGGGGATAGTGCTATCTTGCTTCCGCAAGTGGTTTTGTATTGAATATAAAAGAGCGTGCTCACTACTACAGGCGCTGAGATAAATGCTTATTGAACCCCTGTTCACGGGGTCTTCAAACGCCCACTCACTAAGAGAGAGCCTCTACCAGATGGCGCAAATTTGAAAGAGATTCCCCTCATGAGTTTGAAAAAATTAAACATTCTCCAATATTCCTTGGAGAGTGTTTTTTATGTGGAAACAAATAAAAATACATAAAAAGCAACACACTATTAGCAATAGTCGAATAAGATGTTTCTGTAGTAAAACAATAAAGGTAGGTGCGATCAGTTGAAAAAGAAGTGGGTAGCTATCGCTTGTATGATTTGTACAGTTGGATTAATAGGATGTCAGGGAAAATCAGCAAATCCTAAAACATCTGAGAGTCAACAGCTAGAAGAGCCTGTTATCTATGAATCAACACAACAAACCAATCCTGTTGTAGAAGTGGTTGATCCGACTACGAATACGATCATTGAGACTATTTCACCCCAAGTATTTAGCTATGATACAGATATACAAGCCTATCAAAAGCTGCTTGAACAAATAGCGAGAGACTTGGCGAGAGGAACAGCCACAATGGTTGGCTATGATCAGCATATGGTGCTTGATAAATTGGATGATCAAGGGAATATTATCAAGGGTAGACCCCACATAATTTTAAAAGAGCGTGAATTAGTGGAAAGCATACTAGCTGTTTCTGCAACAGGTGGACAAGTGGAAATGCCAATTTTGATTACCAAAAGCAACTACTCGCTTGAAGATATTCCTTATTTAGAGGATGTTGTTGTGGCAACTTATACAACTTATTTTAACCGTGCAGATGTAGGGAGAAATAAAAATATCGAGCTCTCTGCCAAGGCGATTGACAATGTAATCGTTGGTAGTGGCGATTATTTTTCCTTTAATCATATTGTAGGGCCAAGAGATGAGGCGAATGGCTATCAGCCTGCACCCGAAATTATTAATAAAAAAATAGTGATGGGTATTGGTGGGGGGATTTGCCAAACATCCTCCACTTTGTTTAATGCAGTAGATCAAATTCCAGTCAAATTTGTGGAGCGTCATCATCATTCATTGGATATTGGCTATGTGCCTCAGGGCAGAGATGCAACAGTTTCCTACGATAGTTTAGATTTTCGATTCCAAAATACTAGTGATGCACCTTTTTTAATAAAAGCCATCTACGGGGAAGATTTTCTAACAATTGAAATAAGAACCGCAGAAAAATATTTAGCTATCCTAAAGAGCAAGACATTTTAAATGGTGCTAAAGAACAACTATTAATGATAGCCAACACTATAGGCTATCTATAATCTTTACAATGTCGTGTGGTGCTACCGCTTGGTAGTCAGGTTGCAAGTATTGTATCGCTTCTTTAGCATCATAGCCCCATCCCACCCAAATAATTGGCACACACACCTTTTTGCAGGCGATAATATCCCTTTGTTCATCACCAATATATAGCATCTCATCTGCTGGAATAGTAGATTTTTTTATAAATTTTTCTATCGCTTTATCCTTCCCTGCAATAGGGTTTGAATAAAGAATCTCTGCAATACAGTGAATGTCATTCAGTTTTAGAAATGTTAAAATAGTATCCTTTGCATGAGAGGAAATAATCATGATTTTATAGCCTCTTTTAGCCAGCTCTAACAGCACTTCCTTCATGCCTTTAAAAGGGCGAATATCCTGTAATGATTGACGATATAATTGATAAAATTGCGGTAAAACGAGCGGCACTTTATACATGGATAAATTCAATAATTTGCTGCGCTCCATAAGTGATAATTTTTTCAATCCATCGATATCCTTTAAGCTAATGTCTTTCAATTGGTGTTTTTGTGCAATAATATTCCACGCTGCTACAAGAGCAGCTGTGGAATCGGCCAATGTTCCATCAAAATCAACAATAATAGGCTTCATAGCAGGCATACTCCTTTATCATCTAGTTGTATGAATGGTTTATGCTCATAAAGGCTACATGATATAGGCGGTTTTATAGGGTTTTCTCACGTGTTCTTACTAAATAATAGGCATTGATAAAGGAAGCAATAGGGATGATTAATGCAATCCCAATACCTGCGCAGAAAATCGTCATAATTTCTGCACTAAATACTTTGGAATTAATGATTTCACCAAGAGAATAGGAAAGGTCCTTAAACCAAATTAATAAGCTTAAATAGCCACCAAAGAAAGCAAAAAACAGCGTATTAGTATCTGTCCCTAAAATATCTCTTCCAATGCCTAGCCCAGATGTAAATAGTGCTTTTTTGCTAATTGAAGGATTGCGATAAAAAATTTCATGCATAGAAGAAGCAATAGAAATGGCAACATCCATAATCGCCCCAATTGTGCTCATAATAATAACGGAGGCGCCAATTTGAACAAAATTGACCCCAATATACAAGGAAAAAATACTGATTTCTTCCGTAGATTCCTCGCTAAAGCCTTGAATCATTGCTTTTTTTGTAACGAAGGTAATAAAAAGCAGTAAAACGACTATCGTAATCATTGTGGCAATAAATGCTGTAATGGTTTTACTGTTTGTTTGATTAATATAAAATAAGCTAATCCAGCTAATAATGGTGCAAGCAATAAATGTTAGGATGATAGGGCTGTTCTTTGGGTTTGTCATTAAAAAGATAGTGATAAAGAGGACCCCAAAATTTAAAAATAATGATAAGAAGGAACGGAATCCTTGCTTGCCACCAACCATTACCATTAATAGACATAAAATAATTGCTAA
Source organism: Lysinibacillus sp. FSL H8-0500 (assembly GCF_038051955.1). Classification (NCBI taxonomy): domain Bacteria; kingdom Bacillati; phylum Bacillota; class Bacilli; order Caryophanales; family Bacillaceae; genus Lysinibacillus; species Lysinibacillus sp. FSL H8-0500. The sequence continues at coordinate 1,766,184 of NZ_CP150292.1, forward strand.
TAAAACGATAACATTCATCCTTTAACCTTCTTTCGAGTAATGAAAAATAGAGCAATATACTGGCTAATCGGAATCGTTAAAACGACTCCAATACCACCAGCTAAAGCACGAGCTAATTCTAATGAAAGATTTAAGGAAAGTGTGAGTCCTAATGTGTAAGAGTTTTTTAAATAGAGAATGACCATTGGGATGGAGCCACAAAGATAGGCAAAGAATAAAATACTGGTAATTGTGCCCATGATATCTTTTCCGATTTCCTGACCTGAAGCTTTTAGTGCTTGTACAGAAATTGAAGGGTCCTGCTCATATAAAGCAAAAATGGAGGATGCCATTGTAATGGATACATCCATCACTGCGCCAAGTGAGCCAATAAATAATCCTGCCATAAAAATTGTACGATAAGGACGTGTTAAAAATTGCATTTCCTCATAGCGAAGTCCATTTTCCCCCGTTACCCACATCACCAGTGAGCTAATAAGAAGAGCAATTATTGTGCCCAGCAGTGTTGACACAATAGCCGCATATGTTTTTGTCTTTAATCCACTAATAAGCAACAATGAAATAATAGTAAATAAAATGGCACAAGCTCCGCTGATCAGTAATAAACTGGTATTACCATGCTTAACGTAAAGGTCCAAAGCAAAGGATAAAATCAGTACATTAATTACTAAACTAATAATGGCAAATAAGCCCTGTCTTCTACCAATAATCAGTAAGGCAAAAATAAAAATCCAAGCGATAATGACAATGGTTTGATCTCGTTTTACATCGATAATTGTACCTGTTACATCACTTTGGGTTGCCTGTTCATTGACGGCAACAAAAATTTTATTACCAACATGGTATTGTTGGTCAAAAGCACCTGATGAGGAATATTCATTGGTCAAGTGAATGCGTTGTCCTTGAGCCTGACCATTTTTTAGCACAGCTATAATCTCCTGTGTAAATAAATAATCATCATTATCATACATATCTGTGAGAGGTTCTGATTCTACCACTTCAGCTTTGATAATTTCCGCAATGGGCTGTTCATAAAATTGTTCATTATGATGCACAACAACAATCGAAATAATACAGCAAAGTACTAATAAGCAATAAAAAATCCCTTGTTTATATGTTGTTTTTTTGAAAAATTGCAAATAGATCATCTCCATAGGACAAGTTACTTGTAAAGGAACGATTGATTAAAGCAGAGGTTCCTTCAATTGATTGATAAAAACGTGAAAGCAATGGATAGCCTAGTCAAACGGACGAATAGCTTTTTCCAAAAAGTTGAACAGGAGCAACATCTGTTTTCCTGAATATTTTTCATCGTCATGGAGAAAATATGCGTAAGTGTATTTATAACTTTTATAAATGTACTAATCTTGAGCTGGCTCAGTAGGAGATGAGAAGTATTTCATCCATGGAACTTAATTTAAAAATATTGAAATCACTATTTCAACGCTCTGCTGATGTACAATTCCAACAGTATCAATTTCAGCAATATACCGTACATTTTCTAACTTGTGATGCAATGATTAATGAGCACCTACTTCAGGCAGTTGTTGTTCAACGGGTTCAATCCTTATTAAATAATAGCACTGATGAGGTGTTACAGGAACAAATTGAACAATATTTACACATCCCTTACTTACAAAGGGTTTTAACAAAAGAGGATGCTATTACAAAAGTTTATAAAGGCTATGTCCTATTGTATATTGAGGAAGCTGACTTGCTTTATGCCAGTGATATTTCTCAAAGACCCAATCGAGAGCCTGGAGAAACAACACTTGAGCTTGTGGTAAAAGGGCCACGTGATGACTTTATTGAAGATATTTTTATTAACATTGCTTTATTAAGAAAACGATTACCAACGAATTCATTTAGTGTGGATATGTTAGAAATTGGGACACGTTCAAAAACCGCTGTAGCAATTCTTTATATGGATGATATTGTAAATGTAAATATGTTGGAGCGCATAAAATTAAAATTACAAAAAGTAGATACAGATATTGTCATGAATGGTGATTTACTAATGGAAACGGTGGAGGAAACAACAAAAATCTTGCCTAAACATGACTACACGGGAAGGCCAGATTTTGCTATGCAGGCCATAATTAGAGGAAGAATACTTATCATGATTGATGGTGTTTCTTATGCTATTATTATCCCTGCAAACATTATGCTACTTTTTAAATCAGGAGAGGATAATGAATATCCAATTATCGTTAGCTCTATGGAACGCTTACTGCGAATTGTAGGGATATTAATTAGTATGCTATTACCAGGCTTTTGGCTTGCACTGACAACATACCATCAAGAGCAGCTCCCGTTTATACTGTTAGCAACCATTGTAGAGTCGAGAGGAGGACTGCCTTTCCCAACAATTCTTGAAATATTAATGATGCTCTTTATGTTTGAGTTATTTCGAGAAGCTAGCTTACGCCTGCCGAGCGCGGTGAGCGGCTCTGTCAGCGTAGTGGGGGGGTTAATTATCGGTGATGCTGCTATTAAAGCTGGTGTCACAAGCCCCTCCATGATTGTAGTCATCGCGATTTCAAGCATTGCTGCTTTTACACTTGTTAACCAATCCTTTGTAACTGCGATGAGCATTTTTAGATTAATTATTATTATGGCAGCTGCTTTTTTTGGGTTATTTGGGTTTTTTGTCTCCATCTTTTTTATCTTATTGTACACAGCCAATATACGTGTTCTAGGTATGCCGTATATTAACTTTGGTGCAAGTTTTGAAAAGAGTAATATTGGGAAATCGCTAATGCGTCTAACACCAAAGGGCTATGCCAGACGACCAGCTTTTCTAAAACCACATGATAGAACACGCACGGCTAGTAAAAAATAATATGTAAATAAGGATCAGGTAGCCTTCAGCCTGATCTTTTTATAACGCCTATAGTGATAAATCATTTTATTATAAACGAGCTATACTGCTACTTTTTAATATAAGTTCTCTATAAAAAAATTTTTTCTACTTAAATGAGATGAAAATAATTATTTGAATATTCAATTTTATCCATATACGTTGCAATTAAGCTAGGTTACAACGATAATTTTAGTATTTTATAAAATAAAAATTGATTTTATCATTTAATTTAGGTAGGCTAGACAAGCAATGTTTGCGTACAAGTGAAAAATAAAGTTAGTTATCTTTAATATTGGAATTAATCTCTATAGATGAGGAAGTCTCGCTTTTTATGAAAAATCGAAAAATAAAACTAATTTTACTATTATCAGTGATTTTATTATGTGTGTTTACAAGTTTAAATATTATTACATCCTATATAAAAATTAAAAAGACGGTAGAGGAGTCCATTGCCAATCAAAGTTTAGAGGCTGCCATTTCTATTGCCTCTGCTATAGATACAGATACATATAAAAAATTTTTAGAAGATCCCCAAAAAAATGATTATTATTGGGAAATAAGAAGTTACTTAAATGATGCAAGAGTAAAGACAGGCGCTTTATTTGTTTATACCATATTGGTGGATAATCCAGAGGTATCAAAAGCAATGATTATGGGATTACCGAGAGAGCATACCATGAGCTTTGATATTGGTGAAACTTGTACAGTGCCTGCAAGCGACGTACACAAGGCCTATAATGGTGAAACCTATGTCACAGAGGTTATTGATGATGTTCTACATGGTTCTTATGTCTCTGTCGGTGCACCAATCAAAGATGAGACAAGCGAAATTATTGGTTATCTTGGCATTGATATTAGTGCAGATATGCTAAATGGTATTAAGGGAAAAGTGATTAAAGACAATATCTTTATGTTTATTTTTAATGGTGTACTTATTTTAGTGGTGATTGCTTCCTTTTTATTGCTCCAAAGATGGTATCAAAAGGAGGTAGCGAAGGAGGTTGGTGCTACAGAGGATGCCTATCAAGCAGAAATTAAAACATTAATTGCCTCAGTATCGTCACTACGCCATGATTTTACGAATCATATCCAAGTTTTACATGGGCTATTGCAATTAGAAAAAACAGAACAAGCAAAGCAATATTTGTGCTCATTATCGAAAGAGGTACAAGCCATTAAATCACTTCAAGTAAACATCGATCATCCAGGCTTATCTATTTTATTGCAAACAAAGAAATTAACAGCTCAAAATCATAATATTGATATGGATTTTACCATTTCCCAAAATGCCTTTTATAAAATTAAAACAACTGATTTAATTAAGATTTTATCCAATTTAATTGATAATGCTATTGAGGCTGCTATTGAATTGCCAGAGGGCCAACGTAAAATTACAATTTGCTGTAAAGCAGATGAGACACAATATGACTTTAGTGTAACAAATACAGGCCCTAATATTGAAGATACAACCTATATATTTAAACGAGGGTTTTCTACAAAAAAAGCAGGGAATGGAAAAATTAGAGGTCAGGGCTTATTTATTGTGAAAGAAATTGTCCAAAAATATAATGGGCATATTGCCTTTGACTCTTCCAACTATCAAGAAACAACGGCTATTGTTAAAATTCCAATCAAATAATTAAAATTAGATAATATTGTAGTTTTTCATAAGAATGATTGTACAGATAGTATCCTGAGGAAGGTTGTCAATATGGAAAAAATCCCGTATACTAATGCGATAAAGAATGGATATAAAGGATGGAATATATGACTTTTGAAGAAATATTACCGCGCTTAAAAGCAGGACAAAAGGTGATTCGCGAGGGCTGGGGTGGTGCTGAGCTTTATGTGAAGCTAGTCGGCAAAAGCCAGCATGATGGTGACACATTGAATCCTTATTTTTTAATTAATGTGCGAGGTGAGGGCTACATTATGTTCACACCTACTATATGTGATTTATTAGCAGAGGATTGGATAATTGTAGAATCGTAATAAGAGAAGTCATCTCAATTTGTGGGATGGCTTCTTTCTGTGAGGGAAAACGTTATGAAGTTTGAGGAATATATGAGTAAAACGGTATTTATTACAGGTGCGGCCTCAGGTATTGGCTATGCTCAAGCTGTTGCATTTTTAGAAAATGGGGCAAATGTATTTGGTTTTGACTTAGAGGAGCAAGGATTAGTTCATTTACAGCAGCAATACCCTGATTGCTTTTCCTATAAGGTTGGTACGGTGTGTAGGCAAAACGATGTGAAGCAGTCGTATTTGGAGGCAATCTCGAAATTTAAGCAAATTGATATTTTATGTAATACGGCAGGTATTTTAGATGGCTTTGCGAAAACGCTTGAGACGGATGAAGCGTTATGGGATAAAATTATGAACACGAATGTAAAGGGAACATTCTTTGTAACGAATACAATTTTACCGCATATGGTGGAACGTGGCTCTGGCACAATTGTCAATATGGCATCGATTGCAGGACTTGTTGCGGGCGGTGGCGGTGCAGCCTATACAGCTTCCAAACATGCCATTATTGGCTATACGAAGCAGCTAGACTTAGATTATTGCCGCGTGGGCATTCGTGCAAATGCGATAGCACCGGGAGCCATTCAAACACCGATGAATAAGGCAGACTTTGAAGGTGATGGGGAGATGGCAAAATGGGTAGCCAACGAAACGCCAGCAGGTCGTTGGGCACAGCCTTCTGAGGTCGCCAATTTAACACTATTTTTAGCAAGCTCGGCTGCCGATTATATTCATGGAGCCGTGTTACCAATTGATGGTGGCTGGCTGACAAAATAGTATTGTCCAAGAAGATATTCTTCGGCTATAATACGCAGGTAAGCAAGAAGTTGCTTGCACTACGGCACTTCAGATAGGGCGTGTAGCTCTCTTCCTTTGGTCGTAGTTATTACTAAAATAGCGACTAGCTATTTTACAAAGGAGAATAAAATTGAATACATCTATTGTAAAAGATTCAAGCCGTTTTTCTGTAAGTGAGCTTACAAAAACGGCACTTGTTGCAGCTCTTTATGTGGCTGTAACGGTTATATTATCAGTCATTAGCTTTGGCGCTGTCCAGCTACGTTTGTCAGAAATGTTTAATTATCTGGCATTGTACAATAAGCGCTATGTTGTTGCGGTGACTTTAGGCGTTATACTAGCCAATTTTATGTCACCGACGTGGATACTGGATGTGCCAATCGGGGGAATTGCAACCTTCCTTGTCTTACTCCTATGTAGACACGTCACAAAACATATAACAAATGACATTACCAAAATGGTGGTTACTGCATTGATTTTCGCTCTCTCCATGTTTACGGTTGCTGGACAATTAACCATCCTGTATGACCTTCCTTTTTGGGCAACATGGTTTACAGTGGGCGTTGGAGAATTATTGTCGATGACTGTTGGTGGATTGACGATTTACTTACTAAATAAAAAAATAGATTTATCTAAATAAAAAAATGTATAAAAAAGGCATTAACATAGTAAGAGTAAAAGTATCGAATTGAGAATATCTCCACCACTTCGTTAGAGTTATCAGTTCAAATCTACTGTACCCAGTGTCAACGTAAATGTAAGCTATTACTTCATATATTTAACCTGTAGTATTTTTTACCGAACATCAAAAAAGCCTCTTTGCCCGGATTCTGTCTGGCATTTTTCAAATCAAAATCCGGGCTACGATTTACTTCATCATGGGCAATCCATAATTATGCAGATAGCTACAAGGCATCCCAAACCATAAGTCAATGGCTAACTCCTCCCAGAAGCCGGTTTTAGACCACAATCATCCTTATTTCTATAATATTTAAGAGGATCAGCGAATTTTACATATCACTAGATTGATTTTCACTATTAATCCATCATCCGTTTTATCCTAAACTCCACCACTACTTGATTGCTACCTTTGCTAGTTAGACCAATCACTTGTGGAAGGGTCTAGGGACAATGCATTGCGTAGCACACAATAAAAAAGGACTCCCTCTGGTCCATGAAGCACCATAGGAAGTCCCTACTATGAAGAAATTACTTGACCTATTGATTAATTTGAGAGTCTTGGGACGTCTCAATATTATCAGGACTTGGACGGAGTTGCACTGAATTATTGGAAGAGCTCGATAGCATATAAGTTCCTTTTACCAAAGTCAAAACCTTAGCAACATATTCTGTAGATGGATTGAGTTGATTACCAAATGCATCTACTGGTATGCTTAGCGCTTGGCTAACGTTGGAGAGGTTATTCGGATAAATTCTAGTACTATTTGGATTATTAATAGCATCATCTATTTTGAAGCTATCTGCTACATCTTTAGGTAACATAAACACTCTATACTCCGATACGTTTTGTCCATTTTTGACATCGAAGCTAATGTTAATATCGGAATACTTATATCCATCCCCCTGAATACTCAGTGTCACTTTCTCCACCGACCCAGAGGCTGAACGATCTTCTAAAGTAATGAAGGAAGATGGGAAAGATAAGGTATACATTGCCTTAGAATTTCCGCTACCTATGGACAATATATATACACGATATTCTTCACCGTTAGTGATAAGTCTTCCATCTGTATCTCTACTACCAGCTCCCAATTTCATACTATACTGGCCTTTATTTATATCTGTATAATTAGTGACTCTAGTAGCTGTGTTCAGATCAAAGCCATTTGCTTTTGAAGCGGGTACAACAAGAATACGATAACTATCAATATTTGATTCATCAGAAGGTTTCGTAAATGATATCTGTAGATCTCGACCATCTCCATAATCACCAACATCGCTTACATTAATATTGCTTACCGCTTGAACAGCTTTGCTTTTATTAAGTGTAATCGCAGACGAAGGAGATGATAGGGCATAGGCATTTGAAGAGTTTCCATTGGCTACAGTTAGTACATAGACGCGATAGCTAGTTCCTTCTGTAATAAAATTACCGCGAACATCCCTAATCCCATCCAATGTTCTAGTTGTTGCTATATTTCCACCTTTGCTTTCTGTGATGTAATAAGTGCTGCTACTAGCTTGTGAAAGATTAAAGCTACTGTAATAAGCTGTTGGTACGATTAGAATCCGATAATGATTGACATTCGTTTCATCAGAAGGCTTTGTGAACGTTACCTGCACATCACGACCATCTCCATTATCGTCTATATCTGCAACATTCAGATTGGTTACAGCTTGCACATTGAAGTTCTTAGTTAGTGTAATCGTAGCCGTCGCCGCAGTTAGCGCATTGTTTCCTATGGAATTACCATTGGCAACAGTCAATACATAGATACGGTAGCTAGTACCTTCTTTGATATAATTGCCGCGCACATCCCGTGTAGTTTCAGATAATGCCTGCTCATATGTGGATTTTCCAGACTTGTTTACAGTCGTGTAATTGCTGCTGGATACGCTATTAGCATCTGTCAGGCTAAAGTTACTATAATTTGCTGTTGGTACAACCATAATTCGATAGTGATTAATAGTTGATTCATCCACAGCCTTATTGAAAGAGACAAAGAGGTCACGCCCGTTGCCATAATCACTCACATCGCTGGCATTGAGATTCGACACTGCACCCACATTGTTGTTAAGTAGCGAAATCATATTGGAGGCTGAAGAGAGTACGTTATTCGCTGAGTTATTAGCTACAGCCATAACAAATACACGATAGCTAATGCCATTCTGAATGGCATAACCATCAGTATCTTTTGCCCCTGTAGAGAGCACCTGAGTAATATTGTTGCCTGTCTTGTTCACTTGTGTGTAATAAGAGTTAGATAAACTGTTGGCCTTCGTCAGTGTGAAGTTCGAATAGTTATTAGCTCTTACAACAAAAATTCGATAAGAGTTGATATTAGATTCATCAGACACTTTGTTGAAGTTAACTCTTAGGTCGCGTCCATCTCCAAAGTCATTGACATCATCCACTTGTGTAATAATCGGAGTAGATACAGTAAGTGTTACTGACGATGAAGCAGGAGACAGCTTATTAACAACTGAATTCGTACTACTTACAGACATAACGAAAGCTGTGTAAGATTCGCTATTCTTAATAAAGTCACCAGAAGTATCACGTGTTGAGGAAGACAGAGTTACTACCAACGTACTGCCGTTGCTTCCCGATTTTTCCACTGTTGTATAGTAGTTGCTGGATAAATTATTCGCAGTAGTAAGACTAAAATTGTTAGCATCCTTGGTCTTTACGATAAACACACGATAATTGGAAATATTGTTATCATTCTGCGGACGAGTGAAGCTAACTGAAACATCGCGTCCATCGCCAAAATCGTTAATATCGCTCATCTTCACATTTGTTACCGTTGTAACAGAAGACATGTCTGTTAGAGTAATCTTCGGAGAAGAGGTCGATAATACACTGGAATAAGAACCTTTACCAATAGCAAGTATATGAACCACATAAGACTGATCATTTTTTATGTAGTCCCCGTCTACATCTCGCGAGCTCTGCGATAAAGTTACGGCACGATTCGCACTTGAAGTCGATACCACCGAATAATTAGAGGGAGAGACTTTCAGAGCCGAGGCCAAATTAAAATTTTTTGAAGCCTTCACAACCATAACTCGATAATGATCAACGTATGATTCTGTAGACGATTTAGAGAAGCTAACCTCAAGGTCACGCCCATCTCCCTGATCACCAACATCTCGAACCGACACATTGCTCACAGGAGAAATACTGATATTACTCGGCGTGTCAGATTTAATAGAAACAAGCTGTTTTTCCGAGTTCCAGTCAACTTCTTGACCAAGCGCTTCACTAACGAAGCGTACTGGTACCATTGTTCTACCTTTTAATATCTGTGCTGGTACATCAAGCGTAACTGTCTGGTTATTAATAGTAGCTACCTTCGATTTAATCTTGAGGACTACCGTTGTGTCTCCTTTAATCCCCGTGACAGTTTGATTCTTTTGATCCCAATTCACGCTTGCATCCAATGCCTCAAAGATTGCTCTAAGTGGTAGCATAACACGACCTTGAATCATCGCTGGGGGCTGATCGGTCTTCAATTGAACCCCGTCCACATTAATAGTAATGGCTTTTGCCGCTTGTGCGGTGGCCGGCTGCAATAATAACGGTACAATGAGTATCGCAGCAAAAAGTAAAGTCCATATTTTTTTCATAAATTCCACCCTTCTTCATGCCATTTGATTGACTTAGCATGACATCTAATTTAACGTATCAACAGCTTAAAAGTTTCACCCTTTTACCTTTTGAAGAAAATTTAACCATCAGGCTATATCAATACCTTTTCTTGTTCACTTTCCATACAAGTGGGCTGAGCTGAGTAAGGGTATTTCGAGTGGATAGTGCCACACTATTTGGCGCAGGAGGATTGGCTAATAATGAAGATTATACTGATAGACTTTACGAAACATAGGGCAGTAGGCGACTCTCTTGCCCATAGTCATTTATTCTATCACCAGCTTGCTATTTCCTAGATAACTGATGAAAATAACCGCACGAATGTATATATTGCCAATAAATTTTTTTATGACATATTTTTTGTACATTTTCACCAAACTAATGGAAAGACAGAGGAAGGTGAAGAGATGCAACAACCATATGATGTGGGTGATATTGTTTATATTTTTTACCGCAATCCACATATTCAAGATGTAGCGAATATACAGGAAGCGGCAGTGGTTTATCATCCAGAGAATCCAGAGGAGCTAGCTCTATTTTTATTTGAAACCTATTATCCAATCACGAATGACATGGTAATTTTTTCAAACGAGATGGCAGCTGAACAGGCTTATCATCAATATTTTCATTAAGGGAGGAATCACATGATGAAGCCATTTACCCCTCAGCTTGTTTATTTTGAGCCAGATGCCCTCCAGTATCCACTAGGTCAGGAGCTAAAAGCGAAGTTTGAGCAGATGGGGATTGAAATTCGCTATACAACTTCGCATAATCAAGTAAGAAATCTTCCTGGAGACAATGATTTTCAAAAGTATCGGGTAGCAAAATCAACATTAGTAGTGGGCATTCGAAAAACATTGAAGTTTGATACATCTAAGCCCTCAGCGGAATATGCCATCCCATTTGCAACTGGCTGTATGGGACATTGTCATTATTGCTATTTACAAACAACAATGGGCAGCAAACCTTATATTCGGACGTATGTCAATGTCGATGAAATCCTAGAACAGGCCGATCACTATATGGCTGAACGAGCTCCTGACATCACACGCTTTGAGGCATCCTGTACCTCTGATATTGTAGGTATTGATCATCTTACACATACCTTAAAGCGAGCCATTGAGCATTTTGGCCAAAGTGAGCTAGGCCAATTACGATTTGTAACGAAATTCCATCATGTGGATCATCTATTGGATGCCAAGCATAATGGTCGGACAAGGTTTCGTTTTAGTGTCAATGCTGATTATGTGATTAAGCACTTTGAGCCAGGTACATCACCATTGGAGAAGCGCATTGAGGCAGCGGGGAAAGTGGCTAGAGCTGGATATCCTCTTGGTTTTATTGTCGCTCCAATTTATCTACATGATGGCTGGCAGGAGGGGTATTATCATATGTTTGAGCGATTGGATGCAGAATTGCCAGAGGATGTGCGAGATGACATTACCTTTGAATTTATTCAGCATCGTTTTACAAAGCCAGCCAAACGAGTGATTGAAAAAAATTACCCGATGACGAAGCTAGAGCTCGATGAGACAGTGAGACGATATAAATGGGGCAAATATGGGATAGGTAAATACATTTATCAAAAAGAAGAAGAGGAAGATATTAAGGAGCATTTGTATGGCTATATGAAAAAATTTTTCCCTCAAGCTAAATTGGAGTACTTTACATGACAATTAGAAAGAACATTTTGTTTTCTCTCTAATTTATTAATTGGGCTTTATACGGTTCAATATAATGATGTTCTGTTGGCAAATTCAAGAGGGAGAAATATGGTATTGTCTCAGATTCCTTGTAATTAACCACTCAATCACCGTTCATATTTTTTGTATAGTAGAACGCTGTAACTGTATATAATTTGCCCCTTATATAAGAATACTCAATAATTGTAAATCTGAGATGACTAGCCCTATTTCTTCTTGTATCTTTCTTTTGGCAGTATCCGCTAAGCTCTCACCTAATTTCATCAAGCTACTAGGGAGCCTCCAACCACCATCATATCTTTTTTGGAGTAATACTTCGATTTATAGTCCCTATAATGACACCCATTTTTATAAATGTATTTTATTTAGCTAGAAAATCCTTCTTATTTATAGTCCTAGTATAATCCGAAAATCAATGGTAACGCTAACAGAGATCGTTGTGAAGAAGGAGAGAATACTTGAATGGATTCATTTCAACTAAATTGTTGGTCAGAACATGGGGAATTAAAAGTAGTGATGCTTTGTGCACCATCAATCGTAGATGTAACGGATTTAACAATAGCAGAGCAGGTTGGTTGGAGTGATACGGTCAACCATCAGAAGGCAATGGATAATTTCATGGCATTAAAGACAACATTCGAAAACGCAGGGGTACATGTACTTGATTATGCAAACGAACTAACCCCAGATCAGCAGCTATTAAGTGAGCAGCTCCTCAATCGTTATTTTGTGCGTGACCTAGCCTGTGTCATTGGGAATCGGCTTTTACTTGGAAATGCTGGAAGCTCACTTAGAAATCCAGAGTACCCTCTTGCACATTCACTATTAGAAAAATGGTTACCACAACAATGGAAAGCTAATTTGCAGCCGCTTCATTCCTTCGAATGTGGAGATTTGTTAATTTTAAATAAAGATGCTGTGCTTATTAATCTTGGAATGAGAACATCGATAGAAGCTATCGAAAGCTTAAAGGAAGGCATTTTTCAAGAGGGGTTTTCTGAAATTGCCATAATTGATTTACCGAAAAGCAATGATACGCTGCATTTAGATATGAATTGTAATGTTGTAAACGCGAATCTGGTTGTTGCTAAAAGCTTTGTACGCCATTTTCCTATTCAGGTGTTAACAGCTCAAAGCAGTCGTTTTGATATGGTAGAGTCATTTTTAAAGCGTCATGGTTTGGATGTTTACTGGCTGAACTCGTATAAGACCATTCCAGACATCAACTTTATTAATCTGAATCCTGAAACACTGTTGATAAGCAAGCAGGCAACACAACAACAATTATTGGCGCATCCACTGCTGAAGAATAAAAACTTGCTCGAAGTTGATGTCACTGAGCTTGAAAAAGGCGGTGGTGGCATTCGATGTATGACATTGCCATTGGTAAGAACGTAACGAAGGGTTGAGAACAAATGACTTCAAAATCAGCTAAAGGAAGTATGGCCTGGTGGCAGCTTTCGCTTCTTGGAATCGGTTGTACTTTGGGAACGGGCTTTTTTCTTGGGACAAGTATGGCCATTCATAAAAGTGGGCCTGCGGTATTAATTCCTTTTTTATTAGCGGCCATTTGTACGTATATCGTGTATGATGCACTTGTTAAAATGTCTGTGGAAAATCCAGATAAAGGCTCTTTTCGTACCTATGCCAAGCAAGCCTTTGGACGCTGGGCAGGATTTAGCAATGGCTGGGTGTACTTGATTTCTGAGCTATTAATCATGGGAAGCCAGCTGATGGCGCTCGGCATTTTTACGAAATTTTGGTTTCCGGTGCTGCCCCTGTGGATTGCTGCATCGATTTATGCTGCTATTGGTTTAGTCGTTATTCTCACAGGCATGAAGGGCTTTGAAAATTTCCAAAATATCTTCGGTGCCTTAAAGGCAGCTGCCATCATTATGTTCATTATTGTAGCAGTGGTTATCATCATGAGAGGTACACCATCTACTACAATGGCTTCACTTCAAGCTAATTATGAAGCATTTTTTTCACAAGGACTAAAAGGTATTTGGCTCGGATTACTTTATGCCTTTTATGCCTATGGAGGAATTGAAGTGATGGGTTTAATGGTCATCGATTTGAAAAATCCAAAAGAGGCGCCAAAAGCGGGGAGAATTATGCTGATCGTGATTACCGTTATTTTTATCATGGCCATCGCCCTTGCATTAGTACTCGTTTCGTGGAAAGACTTTTCGATTGATGAAAGTCCTTTTATTACAGCGCTTCAAGGATACCATATACCTTTTGTGGCAGATATTTTTAATGGTGTGTTAATCATTGCTGGTTTTTCAACAATGGTGGCCTCGCTTTATGCAGTGATCACCATTCTCACTACACTTGCAGAGGATCATGATGCACCGGCAATACTCGCAAAGAAAGGAAAAATGAAAGTTCCCTTTCCAGCCTTTTTATTTTTAACGAGTGGGCTAGTGATCACGATTGTCATTGGTTTTTTGATGCCAGAAAAAATCTTTGAATATTTGATCACGGCAGCGGGCTTAATGTTGATCTATAATTGGCTTTTTATTTTAATGACCTACTGGAAGCTCATGGAGTTAACGAAGTGGGGGCATGTAAAGAATGGTATAGGGATGTTGCTCATTGCTGTGACGGTATCTGGAACTTTAGGTGAAAAAACAAGCAGACTCGGTTTTTATGTGAGCCTGCTCTTTATAGCCTTAATCAGTGTGGCGACCTGGATTGTTGTGAAAAGGCAAAAAAACATTACGTAATGAACCGTTTTCCTGAGACATCCTTAAAAAAGGACATTTGGATGGACTATGGTTATCATCACTTAAGAAGTACTGCTTCCATTCATAACTATCTTCTTGCCCATACCATTTTAAATCAGGATGCCCTGGAACCGTGTCATAGTCTGCAATCCGCTGCCGAATGAGCTTTTTGATTTTTCGCCCAAAGGTAGTGGAGTCGTTTATATCATCGAATATCCAACGTGGTTGAATGGCCATTAATAAAGTGGAAAAATGACGACTCTTTCGCAATTTATGGGCTGGTGTTGCACACGAAATAAAATAGGGCTCTCCATGAAAGCAAAATTCCCATTCATGGTGTGTAGGCTCCATTGGTATTCCATCAGGCCAATCCATTTCATCTATGTTGGTTAAATTGTTTAAGATGGACCAAAATAACTGCTGATAATCCATCACCTCAAAGCTATCTAGCATATCTTGAGGGGTATGGAAGAATACCGTGAACGTTGTATATTTTCCAAAAGTTCGTGAGGCTTTCGCATATTCCTTTAAGCATTGTGCTAACATCTTAATCGTTTGCTCCTCCCGTGGATCCCCGACAAAACTATAGCGTAAATGGTTTGATAAAAAGCCCATTCTTGCTGGTATACACGGAAATGTATTCGCTTCATCGGCAATCGTAGCAGCAAAATCTGTATAGGCTGCCTGTTGCCATAAGGGAAGTGTTTCAAACTGCTCTTCAATACTCTTTCTATCAAATACCACTACTCCCACTTGAGACTCCTCCTTCTACTCATCTTTATACTATTAAGGAAAAGGCAAATGGGTTACGAATCTGTGGTAAATGATAGAGGGATGCTTTTAAAGATTTTTAATGATTCATTTCAAGCTATGATTATCGTGTTGCGTGAAAGATGAATAATTCTATTTAAGGGAATGAGCTGTTCTGGTCTTATATCCATTTTGCGGATATAAGACCGGAAATCACATGTTTTCCCCCTCGAAAATTCCTTGCTAAAAAGCACCTACCACCATGTTTTTGAAGCAGTATAGTCTTAGCTTCTTTGTTGAAATACCTTTTGCTCTAGGATAGTTAGGGCTTGCTGAATGTCCTTTAGATCATTCGGTGTTGCGTGTTGAATAAGCTGTAAAAAGCGTTCTTCGATACAGGCGAATGCCTCCTCCATCATTTTTTCGCCTTCTTTGGACAAGCGGACATACTGCTTTCTTCGGTCGGCTGTGTCGCTAAATTTTTCGATTAGCTGTCGTTCCTGCAATTTCCGTAATTCACGGCTTGTATTGGGTAAGGACATGTGTTGACATTCACTGATTTCGGTTGGTGTGACGGGTTGGCTTACTTTAATATATTCAAGAATTTTATATTGTAGCGGTGTGATATTCGCAGCGGTAACATTTTGTGTGAGATCATGTGTCACTTGATGGATGGTGGCTGTAAATGATACAAACTGATGAAATAAAGCGCTTTTATTCAATGGGATCACCTCTTACTGTCAAGATAACAAATAACTTGTCTTAAAACAATTATCATTTGACAACTAAAGGTAGGTAGATTATTATTTTGTTATCAAATGATAAGTAATAGGGAGGCACACAATGAAAACGTTAATTGTTTATACATACCCAAACCATAAAAGTTTAAATTATGCTTTTTTACAAGAGGTGATAAAGGGGTGTCGTGAAAATCCTGCCATCGAGGAGATTCAAATACTAGATTTATATGAAGAAGAGTTCGATCCACGTTTAATTTTCCATGAGCATAAGCGACGTCGTGACATGTATCAGGATCCGAAAATGGAAAAATACCGCCAACAGCTCTCTTGGGCAGATCAAATTGTATTTGTTTATCCAATCTGGTGGGGGAGACCGCCAGCCATGCTGTTAGGGTATATTGACCAATTATTTGCGGCAAACTTTGCTTATCGCGATACAAAGGGGTTATTTCCAGAGGGTCTTCTAAAAGGGAAATCTGTGGTCTGTGTGTCCACGATGAAGGGGCCAACCAATTATCCGTTTTTATGGTTGAACAATGCACATAAAATTTTGATGAAGAAAGCGTTGTTTAAGTTTGTTGGGATGAAAAAAGTGAAGTTTTTTGAGTTCGGTAACATGGAAAGCAAAAAAGGGAAGCAACAGCAAAAACTAAATAAAGTCTATCGATACTTTAGCAAAGTAGCTTACTAGAAAAAATAACGCGTGCAAACGGTTTTAGTTGTTTGCACGCGTTGGCGTACTATCGATAGGCACAGTAATCAAAAATCTTGTAAATTCAGCTAGCTTGCTCTCCACCATAATGGTTCCATGATGCATATCGATAATTTTTTTGACAATGGCTAGCCCTAATCCGCTACCACCGTTTCCTGCAGTTCGTGATTGATCGGCCTTATAAAATCTTTCAAAAATATGCTTTTGTTGTTCTTCGGTTAAGCCAATGCCAGTATCTTGAACCATCACGGTTATCGTATCGAATTGCTTTTTCATAGAGAGTGTGATGGTTCCATTGGCGGGCGTAAACTTAATACTATTTGTCAGCAAGTTCATCCAGACTTGATTCATTAAATCCTCATCTGCCGTGATACTCATGCTGTCAAGATCGAGATCAAAGTCGATCTGTTTGGCTAACCAATTTGGTTCAAGTGCCAACACCACATTGCGTAATTGTTTATCGAGTCGATAATTTGTAGGCTCAAATGGATGATGCTGCGATTCTAAGGAAGTAAGTTTAAGTAAATTTTCACTAATTTTCGATAGGCGATGACTTTCCATTTCGATAATCGCTAAGTAATGCTGACGTTTTTCCTCAGGTAGATCCATATTTTTTAGTGCTTTGGCAAAGCCATTAATAGACGTTAAGGGTGACTGGATTTCATGGGAAACATTTGAAATAAATTCCTGACGCATTCTTTCCAGTTCAGCTAATTCAACAGCCATATGGTTAATGCCGTGAATCAATTGCCCAAATTGATCCTCTTCATCCGCTTTCAAATCCAACTGGACATCAAAATCACCCTTTGCCATGCGACTTAATGCATCTACAATGGTATCCCAGTAGTTGCGTTGTCGATTTAGTCCGATTAAAAAGATAATGGCAGCTGAACAGGCAAAAAGCACAAACACGCCAATTACTGTTGCTAATTGTAGCCAAAAACCATGAGGCTCTGTCCCTAATCGACCATACAGCCATGTCGTTGCGTGATAAGAAATAAAAGCAAAAACAGTATTGGCAATAAGAAACAAACAAAAGACCATGGCTAATCTTAAAAGGAATCTTCGTTTTCTCATGAAGCTAGTTCCAAGCGGTAGCCGAGCCCACGAATGGTACGAATGACAAAGCCACTCATCTCCTGTGGGAAGCGCTCGCGTATTCTTTTGATATGGACATCAACTGTTCGTTCATCTCCCTCATAGTCGTAGCCCCAAATTTCTTCGATTAACTGTTCACGGGAAAAGGTTTTGCCAACATAGCTTGCAAATGTAAATAATAGCTCGAATTCCTTTAAACGAAGTAGAATCGTCTCGCCGTTCATCTCCACTTCATGTGTGTGGCGATTCAGTTTGACGTTACCAGCCTCTACAACTTGAGAAAGGGAAATACGGTATCTTTTTAAGATTGACTTAACACGTACAATTAGCTCGGCAGGCTCAAAAGGCTTCACGAGATAATCATCCGTCCCTAAATGAAAGCCTTTGATTTTTTGAGAGGTTTCTCCTTTAGCTGTGAGCATAAGGATTGGTAGATCTGTATTGAATGAACGTATTTCCTCACATAATGCCCAGCCATCCATGTTGGGCATCATAATGTCCATCACGACCATATCGACTTTTTCAGTGTCTAATTTGGACAGTGCATCAACACCATCGATAGCCTCTATCACCTCTAAGCCCTCATTTTGCAGAAACACTTTTACTAATTCTCGAATATGTGCATCATCATCCACCACTAATAGTTTTGTCATTTCAACAAACCCCTTTATTCAATGTCTTTAATGCGTAATTGCTGCATGGCAAACTCACGATACATAGCATGTGTTTCAAAGAGTGTTTCGTGTGTGCCACAGCCAGTAATATGCCCTTTCTCAATAAATAATATTTGATCGGCATCTACCACTGTCGATAAACGGTGCGCAATGACTAATGTTGTGCGCCCTTGCATTAAGTTGTCTAATGCTTTTTGTACATAAATTTCTGACTTACTATCTAAGCTCGATGTGGCTTCATCCAGCATTAATATTTGCGGATTACGTAACAGCGCCCTTGCGATAGAGATACGCTGACGTTGTCCCCCTGAAAGCTTGATGCCTCGTTCTCCAACTTCTGTGTCAAACTTGTCTGGAAGGTCATTAATAAATTGATCTGCATAGGCCATTTTAGCCACCTTTTCTAGCTCATCATCTTGCACTTCACGGTCAATACCATAGCAAATATTTTCTCGAATTGTTCCTGATAGCAGGGCACTTTCCTGAGCGACATAGCCGATTTGACTGCGCCAAGAGTGAAGTGAGAATGTTTCGATTGGTGTATCTCCCAGTGTAATACTGCCGCTGGTTGGCTGATAGTATCGTTCTAATAGGGAAAATGTGGTTGTTTTACCGCCACCACTTGGTCCTACAATGGCTGTTACTTTGCCTGGCTCAATGGTGAAGTTAATATCAGATAAAATCGGTTCCTCCCCATAAGAAAAGTCAACATGTTTAACATAAATGGGTTGATCTACTTTTTCTACTGTTAAGCCTTCTTCAATATGTTCTTCTTCGTATTCAAGTAATGCACTAATTCGTTCTGTAGCACCCATTGCTTTTTGGAGTTGGGTAAAGAACATCGTCAATTGCGTCATCGGCATAATGATTTGGATTAAATATAAAATAAATGCCACCATATCGCCAGCGGTTAGTTCACCAGAGGAAACGCGAACACCACCATAGCCAATAATGGCAACAAGCACTGACATTAAAACAAATGAAATAAGCGGGGAAATCAATGCGTGGATTTTCGCTTCTTTTAAGCCGAATGTAAAGAGGTTTGTAATGCCTTTTTTTCCACGCTCATATTCAATTTGCTCAGCATTCGAGGCCTTTACTAGGCGTGTTTCGGGTAATACTTGATTTAATACAGACGTAAACTTCGCTGTTTCATCTTGCATTCCTTTTGAAATCACAAACATGCGTCGACCTAGCAGCATTAAAATGACCATTGCCAGTGGTACGGCTATCAGCATGACCAATGTCATTTTCCAATCTAAAAATAGAAGAATGATGATAGAACCTATAATGGAAATAACGCCAGATAAACAGTTTGCTAAATGCTCTGTTATCAGCTCTTTCACAACCCCTGTGTCATTGGTAACACGGCTCAATGTTTCGCCTGTATCATGTTCATCATAATAGGGGATTGGTAAATGCAACAGCTTTCTCCATAGCTGATCGCGTAATTTTGCCACAACATGATGACCAACTCGATTTAAATAGTAAATAGATAAGCCACTAGCTATAGCCTGTGCAATAAAGGCAACACCAAGTATTACTATTTGCCAATAATTAAGGGATGCTAAGGAAAAGCCATCTACTAATTGCTTTGTAAATAACGGTACGATAAAGCCGACGCCCGTTGTTGCTAAACTCATCACTAAAGCAATGACGAGTAGCCAAATAGGTGGCTCCGCCTGTTTGACTAACTGGATAAAGCGTTGCCAATCCCGTTTTTTCGTTGTATCTTTTGCTATCTCTTGCAAAGAAATATGCCCCCTTTATGATCGTAAAACAATATGTTTTACTTCTATGGGTTTTACTATAGCATGACTTTATGAACTGAATATGAAATGGCAAACGATTAGTAAAAAAAGCTATTGAGAGAATGGTGATCATTGATATGCTTCCTATTAGGTAGACAGATTTAAAATTAAAATCTGTTTATTAAATGGGGAGTTTTTTATGCCTAAAAAATCATTTTCACCAGATGTTAAAATCTTAGCACTTTAATATTTAGAGGAATGTCGTCATACACGTCAAGAAATCGGTAGGATGATTTCTGTTAATATGATAACCCTACAAATATGGCGTGCTCTTTATAAATACGGTGAAGTAGAAGCTTTAGTATGCCCTAAGAAAAATAAGGTGTACTCAGAAGAATTGAAGCAGCGTGCTGTGGAAGATTATTTATCAGAGAAATATTCGATATCCTAGCTAAATATGGGATTAGTAGTTTATCAGTGTTCAAAAAGTGGTTGAAAATCTATGCTAGTCATAGTGAATTAAACGATTCAGGAAAAGGATGACTAAAGGAAGAAAAACAACCGTAGAAGAACGGAAACCCGAGGACGAACTGCGCTTAAAAATTCAACAGATGGAGCGCGAAAATGAACGATTATGTGCAGAGAATTTACTATTAAAAAAGTTAGGGGAACTCGAAAGGAGGCGTCGTTAAGTAAGATTCGAATTCAGAGCCGCTATATCACGATTCAAGAATTAGCGGAGAAGAAGAATTTCTCGATTGTATTATTGTGTGAAATTGCAGATGTATCACATGCATCTTACTATAAATGGCTTAAACGTCAGCCAGGAGCACGTGAAGTCGAAAACCAACAACTAACGGTATCCATTCAACATTTATATACGCAAGTGGGTGGCATCTACGGGTATCGCCATGACGATTAATCGCCAGCATGAAAA
The DNA here is from genome assembly GCF_038051955.1 of Lysinibacillus sp. FSL H8-0500. Taxonomy (NCBI): domain Bacteria; kingdom Bacillati; phylum Bacillota; class Bacilli; order Caryophanales; family Bacillaceae; genus Lysinibacillus; species Lysinibacillus sp. FSL H8-0500. The sequence continues at coordinate 1,787,297 of NZ_CP150292.1, forward strand.
AGGAGGCTTGAAGAAAGTGAATAAGAAACGAATTTATCGCCTAATGCAAATTTGTGGTTTGGAGGCGGTTATTCGATGTAGACCAAAGCGTTATCGTAAGGTAAAGCCGGATTATGTAGCGGGGAATATTTTACAACGCGAATTCACAGCGGAAAAACCGAATCAAAAACGGTGTACAGACGTTACAGAATTTAAGTATGGGAACGTGAAAAAGGTCTATTTAAGTGCCATTATCGATCTGTACGATAAATCTATTGTAAGTTATGTATTAAGGGCAATCCAATAATAACGACCTTGTCTTTAAGACAGTAAGATCGGCTATTCGAGCATTAAAAGAGGATGAATTCCCGCTTTTACATAGCGATCGTGGTTATCAATATACATCTAAAAAATTTAAGCGAATCCTGGAAAAAGCATACATAACACATCATATGTCGAGAGTAGGTCGCTGTATCGATAATGGACCGATTGAAGCATTTTGGGGAACATTAAAAGTAGAGAAGTATTATTTACATAAATATGAGTCATATGAATCGTTAAAGGACGCCATTGATAAATACATAGAGTTCTACCATAATGAACGTTACCAAGAAACATTCAACGGCTTGAGTCCCCTAGAATACAGGTCTCAAGCCGCTTAAAGCATTTTTATTATTTCCACTGTCTACTTGACAGGGAGCAGTTCACTCTTCAAAGATTATAATATTATTATTTATAGTTCAAGCAGAAGTTATTACTAGTACATAAAAGCTACTCTGTTGCTATATGCTAAAGGACTTAGATAGTGTACTTTTAAAGAAGGGGATTCCACTGCTTCTCCTGTAAATCTTGCAAGGTAACTAACACCTTTTGTCAAAGAAACGCCATTTATATCAGCAAGACCAGATATGCTAAAACCAGTCCCCCCTCCTGAAAAATACATTGACCCTTTAAAAGCACCAGTAGACTGAGTATAAATATCAGCTCTACAAGTAAAAGATAAAAATTTTCCTGATGTACTGGGTATATTTAAAGACCAAGCGAAGGCTCTTGCAGTCGGCATATAATTAATTTCCGCTGTTCCACTGTTACCCCAAAAAGTAGCAAACGGTGTTATGATATTGTTGTCTTCTTCAGTGTTCTTTAATTCATACATTTCAAAAGTATTGTCTGAAATTTGTTCTTCTGCTTGAGCATAGCCTATATTAAATTTGAAAATCCCTATAATAAAAATAACACTAAATGCTAACAAAACTTTAAAATATTTCCTCACTTTTAACCATCCCTTAAATTGAATTTTAATACTTATAAAGAATATTTTTAACTTGAACTAAGAGGTAAAAAACTAAAAATACTTGCCAATGTCCCCTTTAATTGGATATATATCACATATTAGTTATTATATACAAATAAATCCAACGTGTAAATAGAATGGAATATAAAAGATAACAAGCTATATTATTAAATAGTTTGTTTTTTCTTTTTCATTTTATAGATAGTTGCCCTTGAAACACCAGTATAACGACTAATATCTTGTACAGATTCATTTTTATCTAGTCTTTCAATTATTTGATCGTAAATAACTTTATAAGCCCCTTTTGCATTAGGACTATATTTAATCGGTCTGCCTTTATATTTACTATTAGCTCTTGCAATACGTATCCCTTCTGTTTGTGCTTGTCGTATACGCTTTCGTTCTTCTTCAACCATCCAAGATAATAGAATAGATTAAGAACAATGTTATTCACAAGTTTCACTATATCTTCTAAATTTGAATAATTTCTTATATTCAAAATAGGCATGTTTATTACTGCAATATCTTTCTCATTTTCTATAAACCATTCCTTTTTTATCTCTTCTTTATTACGTCCGAATCGAGGTAAATCTTGAACAATAAATAAATCACCAAATCGCAGCTTTTCTTTTACGTCCTGATAAACTGGACGCTCGAAATTTTTTGCTGATTCTTTTTCTGTAAAAATTCGTTTGCAACCGAAATCATTTAATTCTTTAATTTGTCTCTCTAAATTTTATTCTTTCAAACTCAAACGTGCATAACCAATAATCATAAAATCCCACTTTCCTATATTTTAAATTCTAACAACCTATAACATGTTGTTATCAATAGTTTGCATAACAAGTATACACTTTGTAAAAATCTTCTTTTCAAACTTCTGCTTTTGTTAAAAAATTTAAAATAGCCACTATGATATTCAACAAATAGGTCAGGTTGTGGAATAAAGTGGTTGTAAAAAATGTAGGGATTTGAAATACTTGTTATTAAGGATAGGAACACATTCTAATCCGTTAATATATTAATATTTATAGAGGGGGACGATTATGGAGAAGTCATTGCTTATTCAATTAGATGCAACGTATGTATTAAATTTTATGATTTACCTTCAAAATCTTTACTTAAATGAAAAGTTGGACGATGACAATTTGAAATATCCTTTTATGCAAAGTGGATCACCTTTTATAGAAACATTTGAAGAAAAATTCCAAGATTTATGGAATGAACTTCTAGTAAGATTATGTGAAAAAGAGAGTAATGATGTGGAGATATTTTACAATGAAAAGCGGTTGTTTTATGAAACGTTGTTTGAGCGTGATACGTCAAAGCATTTCAACGAGATTTATAAAGCATTTTCAGTATGGTGGAGAAGCTTAGCAGGGCAATTTTCAGTGGAACGCTCTGTTGGCGATAAGGCACAAAACTTATACAATGATTTATCTAATGGACTTAAACAAAGCGGAAGAAAGCCTCAAAAATATCTACATATTACTTTGATTTTTGATGAATATGTAATAGGGAAATCTGTGAGTATCCCTTATTTTTTAACTGTATCAATACAAGATTTTTGGATAAATTATAAATCGTTAGTGCCAAAATTACAGGAAAGCATAAAGTAGTATATGGGGAGATTATGATCTATTCTCCTTTCGAAATTAAACGATATTATTATCTATGCCCAGATTATGTAATTTTATATGTTAGATTGGGAAGGAATGTACTTAAAGTAACTGGTGCTTAACTTGAATAAGATTTAAACTATGATATTCAACAATCGGGCGCGTTTCTTTAAGAAATGCGGCTGTATTCATTTAAGGTCTATTTATTAACTATATTATAAATAGTTTTATATTAACTAGGGCGAACCGTACCACAAATAGAGGCAAAAAAAGTTGAAGATAAGGTGGTATTTTGTTGTCGGAAGCGGGTAAGGGTTGGGAAAATGCAACTTCTATATCCGTTTCACGATATAGCAAATGAATAAGTGTAAAGGTCTTTGATATATTAACATCTGTAAAATCGAAATCCAGTTCAACCTGATGAATAGTTCTTGAACGATTCTCCAGTTGCCGTATTGATATTTTTCCTACGAGTAGCTGGAGCAACTGCTTTTTTCCTTCTCTTGAGGAGCTTTGATAGACTTCTACAAACTTTTCTAATAGAAATCGAACCAATTCATGCGGAATGACTTTTGTATCTGATGAACTTAGTTGTATGCTGAGTTCATTTTTCTTTTGTTCCAGTTGTGTTCTTTCTTTAGCAACCTGTTGTAGTCGTTCCTGCAAAATTGCGACAGGGAAAAGGTTTTGTTCAAATGCTTCTAAATACTTTTCTTGAAGCTGTTGTATGTCTATTAGCTTCTTTTCTATTTCTTCTAAGTCCCTCTTAAGTGCGGAAATGGAGTGAACAGATTGCTTATTTAAAGATTGAATTGTTGAGACGAAGTATTCCTTGTTGGCAAGGAAGTTTACAATTCGCTCAAACGCTTGATTTTCCGCTTCATATGCTTTGATACCATTAGATCTACAGGCGGATGACCCTTTATTATGGAAGTCGGAACAGACATAATAACGATGTTTTCGTTTTGAACCATCTTTTCGTGTATAAGTCGTGATGGCAGGAACCATACCCTGCCCACAGTCGGGACAACGAAGTAAGGAACTTAATAAAAACGGCTCATTTGATTGGCGTTGCTTAAATGACTTGCTCTTTCTTCTGGCTTGCACCAGATGCCAAAGTTCCTCGGTAATAATAGCTTCGTGTTTGCCATCTACAAGAATAGGATTGGGATTCTTACCTTTTCGTCGCTTCGTATCCCAGTTTTCAACTTTAAGCCAACTGATTTTTCCAACATAAACGGGATTGTCTAATATTTGAGCGACCCCATTGATTGAAAAGTATCTGTTTCTTTTGGTCCGATAGCCACGCTTGTTTAAGTGGTTCGCAATTGCTTTTAACCCTTTTCCTGAAAGGTATAGTTCATAGATAAGTTGAACAACTTTTGCCTCTTCTTCATTGATAATAAGTTCCTTTTTAACAGAATCGTAGCCAAAGCAGACCCCGCCGTTCCAGGACCCTTCTAAAGCACGTTGTTTCATGCCAAGTTTTACATTTTCTGACAGTGTATTGCGTTCCATTTCGGCAATGGAAGCCATTAATTGCACAACAAGGCGGCCGATGGGACTTCCAGTGTCAAAGTTCTCTGAGTAAGAGATAAATTTAACACTATTTTCTTCAAACTTATCCAGCACAGTTAGTGTATCTAACATGTTACGGGATAGCCGAGAGATTTTCCAAACAAGAACGGCATCGAACTCATCTTTTTCCACGTCAACCACCAATTGTTGCATAGCGGGGCGACCTGAAATGTTTTTACCACTGACCCCTTCATCGACATATTCTTTTACCACTTGCCAACCATACAGACCTGCATAATTGCGAAGGGTTTGTAGTTGAGCTGTAATACTGTAACCCTCATTTGCCTGCTCCTCTGTAGAGACACGACAATAAATAGCGACTCGTTTTATTTCATTCATTAGAATGCCTCCTTTCGATAACAGTGTATAATGGAAAAAGAAAAAGGGAAAGAACGTTCTCTTTCCCAGCAAAGAATTTCTATTATGATACAAGTTTTGAAATAGAATTTATTTCAAAGTGATAATTGATTTGTTTCACGACCCTTTTCACTCTCTTTTTACCAAAAGGAACGGTTGTAACTTGAATATCTTGAATGATTTCCTTCAACAGCTCCTTTTTCTTTATATCATCTAATGACTGAAAAAACTGTTCGAAGTTATCTAAAATGTTATTGACAATTAACCCTACATTCAAATTATTTTCTAATTCAATGCTTGATTCCACTCTTTTTAGTTTATTATTGATATCCCTCTCGGAACTTTGTAAATGACTAAGTTGATCGGAAAATGCGTCTTCGTCAATTATCTGTTTGTAAAATAAATCGAATAACTGCTTTTTATTTGTTTGTAATTCCTTTAATCGCTTTTTAAAGAATTTTATTTGCTCATGTTTGGGTTGGATATCCAACTTTAATTGGGAGGATAATTTCGAAGATAGGAACATTCTTATTTCGGTGGCTTTTAATTTCGAGGATAGTTCGGTGAGGACTTTCTGTTCAGCATCGTTTTTATTGATTAAATTTGCTTTACATAAACCCTTATTCTTATTTTGACTGCATTGGTAATAAAGGTATTTGCCACCCGACGATTTGTGCTGAACCATTGAAGAATTGCATTCTGGACATTTAAGGAAACCAGATAAAAAGTATGATCCCTTATGAATTTTAACAGGCTGATAGCTACGTTCACTATAAGAGCTTTGTGCTTTAAACCATTGCTCTTCACTAATAATTGCGTGGTGTTGCCCTTTGTAAATTTTCCGTTCTTTCCCTTTTTCACCCCATCGTATAAAACCAGCGTAAATAGGGTTGGTTACAATTGATTTTATAGAAAAGATACTCCAACTTCTTGAATTATCTTCATCTGAAGTGTAATGGTTATTCAGATAGGAGGCGATTTTTTTATAGCCCCATCCATCTATTACATATCTGTCAAAAATAAATCTAACAATTTTCGCTTCATGTTCATTAATTTGAAGCTTCTTTGCAGGTGTAGAAGAATAACCAAATACCCTTCCACCGTTAAAAAGGCCCTTTTCCGCTCGTTCTTTCATTCCGTTTTTGCAATGGAATAAAATGTTACGTCGTTCGTTCTCTGCCATTGCAAATAAAACCTGGAGTAAAAGTATAGATCCCTCCGTTTCAGTGTTAATCCCTTCAGATATACTAACCAAGTAGTGACCCTTTTTGTGGATTTCATCTAATAAACACATTGCTTCTTTCAAATTACGAGCAAACCGATCCAGCTTCCATACAACAATATAGATAGATTCCTTCTCATTAGAAAGAACGTCATGAAGGAGTTGCCTAAATTCAGGTCTTTCTTTTATAGAAGATCCAGAACCTGATCCCTCATTGTAGATTTTCAGTAATTCAAAATTGGCATACTCGCAATGTCTTCTTACTTCCCGATCTTGTTTAGGAATAGAATAGCCATCAAGTTGAATATCTGTACTTACCCTTAAATAGCCGACTGCTTTTTTCAAGATACTTTCTCCTTTCTTTCGGTTGTCTTTTGATATTCATCGAGATTGTCGATAATCAAATCCACAAATAGGTTTAGAAAGTTATTTGCCTTTAATTTTTGTTTATCTTTTTCGCCAAAAATCAGTTCTTTATAATGGGTGTCGAAGTCAAAGATATAGTTGTTTTGCAAATGAATCTTCCTTTCTTTCGGGGTTTTGTTTCGGGGTATTGTTTCGAAGAGATGTGTAGTAATAGGGGTTGTAGCACTTACAACTCACATTATAAGAACTTGTAGAAAAAAGTAAATAGCATATGTGTCTGAGGTTTCGTACATTAAAGCGGTGAAGTATGGTGATGCATGAACGAAGGCTGTAATATCTTCAAAATTATTGCAGTTGATATATGGCTAATTGTGGTTATAATATTAGTAAGCACGATATTGCGATAACTGAACTTGAAGTTCAGTACGGCAATAAGTAGATCCATTTGAAGAACCATTCCGCTTTCGAGGCTTCGGATGGTTCTTTCTTTTTTTCTATCTTGTGTTATTAAAACACATCTCCTATCTATGATAATAAGGATCAGTCGATCATAAAACAGGATTTCCGTTTTGGAAAAACGTGAATGAGGAGATGATTGTTTTTGAAGAAGGAAACACAACAAATGACAGATGATTTTGGCAAAATGTTAAAAAGGTTGAGAGTAGAACAAGGGCTTTCCTTAAATGATCTCTCAATTAAAACTGGCATCTCAAGTTCGTACATCTATAGGCTTGAGCAATCAAAAAGAAAATCTGTGAGCTTTCCCAAGCTTGTGGCACTTTCAGAAGCATTAGGAGTCGAACCATGGGTACTTGCGGGTTCGAGTCTTAACTGGAACAAAGGAGAGACAATAGGTTTAAAAGAATTATTGTTCAATCACCAGGTACAGCATGACGGGGAAATACTAAGTGCAGAGGTAAAAGAAATACTACTTGAAATCCTTGAAGCAACCCTCGATGCGGACTGGTCAAAAGAAAGTCTTTTGCAGGAATTGCAGGTGATCGGAGAATTGGTCAGTGAATTAAAGGAGCTGTAATTCTTCGGCGGTAACAGGCTTACTGTTGCCGTTTACATATGGAATAGATATAAGTTATTAATGTTATAAATATAAACCTCATATATAATGTAGATTTCTCCGATGCAAGGAATATAGAACATATTTAACATATATAGAAAGTGTATAGATGTTATCCATATGATTTTCAAGTCTAATAAACGTTCGTTTAGAATGCTTGACTATAGCCAATAACCCATTTATAATTCACAGAAAATAGCAAAATGAGGTGAATTATATGGTTTTTAGGAACCGAAAAAAGGACATTTTTATAAGTAAAAGGCAAAGCACTTACCGAATGTGTTAAGAATCTTGGTAGGTGCTTTTTTCATGTATTTATTTTTTACCAAACCCAAAAGAGAAGGAATAATTAAATTGTGAAAGGGTGGAGTGTCATGAGTAAGAGTGGTACGAAGAAAGAAAATTTACTTTCAATATTCTTGAAGGAGAACCCGCAATTGCTTTCAGATGCACTTGGATTTCAGGTAGACAATTTGGTTTTGGAACAGAGACATGCTCATCGCAACATAGATATTCGAGCGGTGGATTCTAAACGAAGAATTCCTTTACTTATTGAAGTTCAGCTCACGAAAGCTAATACCGCATATTTGAATCGAATGTTAGAAATGATTGAGAGATATAATGAATCGGTTATAGTATGGATTGCAAAGTCATTTGATGAAGAAATTTTGGATGAATTGAGGAAGTGGTTTTCATTACATCAAAAAGAGTTTGTTGATTTTTATGCCCTTTCGCTTCATGAAGATACCATCGCTGTATTGGAAAAACTAAATGAAATGTATCGTTTGGATATATATAAGAACTTTTATCTGTTAAGGGAACTGAATCCCCTGCTAAATGCTGAATTAGTGAACCACCAAATTCATCCATCGCATTGTGGGCAGATTAATACAAATCCATCACTACCTGACTTTGACCGAACTGAAGATGTAAAGCGAGCAATGTTACAAGTGTTACGTAGCAAAATACCGTACTTTCTAAATTTCCATTACGATAAAAAGACAAATCGAAATGATCGAATCCTTGCTTGCGGTGCGGGTAAAACAGGGATAATTTATAGATGCTCAGCAAAAGATGTTCGGAATCTTGCATTTGTCGAGCTATACTTCGACAAAGCAGAAAAGGATTGGTACGAATCATTTAAAGGTATTGAAAGGGAACTCGTTGCTACTATTCACAAGGATTTGTGCTTTAGGAAAAGGAGAATTGGGGTTTATTTCAAGCCAGACGAGGATTATGAACAAACCTTTGAGGAAATTGCGGAGGTCTTTCAGAAAATGATAGATGGATTCTCCCCTTATATTCTTGGAGGAAAAGAGATTTGTACGACTGTTTCAGTAGAAGATTATGATGATAATATAATGAAGAAATTTGTTCAAGTTCCAATCGAGTTACCAGAGCAACCGTTTTCAACTGAGGATAGTTATAGAATTCAGATGGAGGAATTATCCGAACTGATGTTAACGAAGTAACTCCATTAAAGGCTTCATGTCTGTTAAGATGTGGAGTCTTTTTATTTAAGTTTGAATATTATCAGACTATTTTCCTACTGAAATATAGATTCTCATTGTTTTACCAGCTTAGTAAGAGTAGAATATAAGTAAAGTACAACTTTAGTGAGAGGTGATAATTTTGGAATTGAAGTTGTTTTATCGGACACAACGAGATTTGGCTACGGCATTAAATCAACTCGTTGATGCATATTGGCAAGAAGAGATTGATGAGTCAACATTAATGGAGGGTGTAAAAGACCTTCACGAACATAATACAAACAAAATGATTAAAGATAATGATTACACTAAGATAATTCAACAAACTTGTGGTAAAAGACGATTGGAAATTATTGATAAGATAATCGAAAAAAGCGTTTCTCAGTAATATAGGTATTTCTCCGTATGATTAAAGTTATAATTGCTGGATCAAATATGTGAAATAAGAATTTGGGGGAAAATGTCGATGAAGAGTCTATTCGAAGTGTGTAAACCAAGAGAAAGTGTTTTTGATGAAAGTAAAAGAGACGATACGTTAGATTTGGCAAACCTAATTGATCAGTCTATTAATGCTGAAGAGTTTTTCAAAGAAACTTATATAACTGAGGGTATGAATCTTGTTTTTGATACTGCTTTTAAGAGGTTTGAAGGGAAAGCTCCAAGCGGATTAATAAAACTAACTCAAGCGATGGGGGGCGGAAAGACGCATAATATGGTTGCACTCGGATTGTTAGCACAAAACCCAGCGTTGAGAACAAAGTTGTTAGACGGAAAATATGACCTCGGTGGAAAAGAAATAAAAGTTGTTGCTTATACTGGTCGTGAAAGTGATATTCAATATGGTATTTGGGGAGAGATTGCCCGTCAACTTGGCAAAGAAGAGCTGTTCAAGGATTACTATGCCCCATTGAAAGCCCCTGGGCAATCAGCGTGGATAAATCTACTGAAGGATGAGCCTATCCTTATTTTACTTGATGAGTTGCCACCTTATCTTGAATATGCAAGAACTATACCTGCTGGAACAGGTACGCTTGCTGATATTACAACCAATGCACTATCGAACCTATTTAACGCACTTGGAAAGGCGGAGCTTTCTAACGTATGTCTTGTAATTTCTGATTTACAAGCAACATACCAATCTGGATCGGATTTACTTCAAAAGTCTTTTAGAAATCTTGAAAATGAGATTTCACGCTCATCCATCAATATAGAACCAGTAGGAACAACATCGGATGATTTATATCATATTCTGAGAACAAGATTATTCGAGAAAACAGCTACTCCAGAGGAGATTCACGAAATAGCTTTGGGATATAAGGGAGCCGTTAAAGAAGCTAAGCAAATGAACTACACGAACTATAACCCTGATTTGGTTTATACGGGAATTATGGATGCTTATCCATTCCATCCCTCTATCAAAGATTTATTTGCACGTTTTAAAGAGAACCCTGGTTTCCAACAAACGAGAGGGTTTATTAGATTAACAAGATTGATGGTTAAAAGTTTGTACGAGGGAACTGAACCAAAAGCAAAGTCTACTTATTTATTGAATGCTTACGATATGGATTTGAATAATTCTGAAATGTTCTCTATGGTACGAGGCATCAAGTCTAATTTATCAAATGCAATTGCTCATGACATTGCCCAAAATGGTAAAGCGGTGGCAGAAGAAATTGATTCAACAACAAATAGTCGTGATATGCAAGATTTGAGTAAGTTATTGCTTGTAGCATCATTAGGAAATGTAACAAATACTTTATTAGGTTTAAGCTTACCAGAAGCGATAGGTTATTTAGTGACTCCTGGAAGAAGCATTACAGAAGTTAAAAGTGCTTTGGAAGATTATAAAGTGAAAGCATGGTATTTATACACTGATAATCAAGGAAAACTTTATTTTAAAGATGTGAAAAACGTCAACGCTGAACTCCTATCAGTGGTAGATACTTACAACAATGATATCGCAAAGCAAGAAATAAAAGATATTCTTAAAGGAAAATTTGCTCCAAAACTAAAAGACTGTTATCAGGAAGTAGAAGTGTTTCCAGCTATAGATGAAATTGAATTAAAGCAGGACAAGATTTCACTTATTCTATTTGAGCCAAATCCAAATGGAGTTGGTCTTCAAAAAGATTTAAAGAACTTTTATGAAAATGTTCGATATAAAAACAGAGTTATGTTTTTAACTGGACAAAGAAATTCGATGGACAACTTGTTGGAAGTCTCAAAGCAGTTAAAAGCTATTAAATCCATCATTAATCGAATGAAGAATGAAGATAAAGTAGCCGAAAATGATCCACAGTATCAGCAGGCTCAAGATATACAGCACAAGTTGGAATTGAATTTATTACAAACAGCAAGGGAAACATTTATCACACTTTATTATCCGACTTCGGATGGGTTTGAATCAAGTGAGTTTAAAATGGAATTTAAAAATATGGACTTTGATGCAGAAGCACAAATCCGAAATTTATTAATTGATGAGATGAAATTTGACAAAGATACGTCTTCTGACACGTTCAGAAGGAAATTTGAAGCACGTATATTCACGACTCGCCAAGCCCGATGGATAGATCTTAAAGAGCGAGTCGCAACAAATACATCTTGGTCCTGGCATCCTGCAGATGCGTTAGAGGATATGATGCGGGAAGCTTTAAGAAAAGGTATTTGGGTTGAAGAGGGTGGCTATCTTGATAAAGAACCACCAGCACCAGAAACAGGCGTAAATGTACGAGAGCAATTCAGGGATCCGAATACTGGTGAAGTGACACTGAAAATCACCCCCCAAAATGGAGATAAGGTTCATTATGAAATAAATGGTGATGCAACAACAGGATCCAGTTTAGTGGAAAACATGAATGACTTTAAAACAACTGAACTATCTTTGTCATTTTTATGTGTTGATTCTACTGGAATTCATCAAACGGGACCATTGGAGTATTGGACAAATCGAGTTGAACTGAAATATCACAACTATGACAAAGCGGGGAAAACGTTTATTGAATTAAAGGCAACTTCACCGAAAATGAAAATCATGTACACTACGGATGGATCCAATCCTAAGAATAATGGCGGTCTTTACGATGATTCGTTTGAAATCCCGACAGGAACAAAATTTATTCAAGCAATTGCTGTAAATGAAGAACTTGGAATTTATTCTGAAGTTTTAACAATTCCAATAACTGAACGGAAGTTTGAAATTGATAAAGAAAAACAGTTAATTTTATCACAATCAATCACCAGCTCATCAACGGCAGAGGTATACAAGCAGTTGGAGAGTTTAATTAAACATAAAGCATCAATTGCTGGGATCAGTTTTGATTTATATGAACAAGGAAACTTTGCACAACAAGGCTGGCTGTCCTTGTCTTTTGACAATTATGTATTTCATAACACTGAAGTTGTATTACAACAAATTGAGCAGTTAAGGGATAGCTTTTATAAAGATAAGACCGTAGATCTATCTCTCAATATTGAAAAATGTAAGTTCGAAAAGGGACAGGACTTTGAGGATTGGATTGCGGATAATAAGCAAAGTATTGATACTTATAAAAGCAATATAAGCCAATAAGGAGGCACTTTTGTGGCTAAAAGAAAAGCGTTAGGATTTGGCTATATTCCAGAAGAGTCAAAGCACCACTTTTTACTTGTAATTCCAAGAAGTAAGAAAGAGGATATTGCAGTATATGAGCGGTTCGAATGGGATCAAGATGATGAAAAACAAGTTTCTGATGTTGTCGATCAAAACTTGAAAGTGGTTTTAAGTCACCACAAGTGGGATCTAATTAAAGAAGGATTGACAAATACATTCAATAGCCGTTTAAAAGATAAAAATATCAATGTTGGCAGGTTTAAGATAGGAGTAAACCCAGTTGAGCGATTGTTGGGGAAAGAAATGGTATTGCTTATGTGGGCGATTGAAGATTCAGATCCGAGTCTGATTCCAGTCGCACTAAAAAATTGGCATGGACTGAGTAGGGAAGAGCGTTGGTGGCTTTTCACCATGTCTAATGCGATTACGGGACATGCAGATGATAAAAGAGGTTGGCGTAAAGCAATTCGTTTTGCTTTAACGGAAAATCCAGTTGAAGATGAATCAGATATTCATGGAAACATATTAGAAAAGTTATATAAGAATTCGTAGGTTGGGGGAAAAAACATTGCTCGATTACAGCAAATCATTTATTGAAACACAATTTCCTGTTTCAAAAGTTTCCAAAGAAAGTTATAAAGAACGGAAAGCAAATTTAGGTCAAACTTTAACAGGACTGGGTAAGTGGTGGGGAAGAAAACCACTTATCCTGGTTCGTGCAACAATTTTGGGCATATTGCTTCCAGTTTCGGATGATCCGAAAAAAGATAGAGAGATCTTCTTGAAACTTTTAACGATGGATGATGATGGTTTATTGTTAAGAAAGTTTAAAAATTTAACAGCAAAAGAAGTTTTTAAGTTACTAACTAAAGATGAAAGAAGTCAATACTTTCAAGAGTCATCCACTGAAGACAAGCCCACTTATAAAAGAGGAATAACTAAAGCTGAAAAAGATGCGTTACAAAGGCTAACCTTTAATCGCTTATCATATGATGATAAGCTAACTTACTGTAGTCGCCCTGAACATGTAGAAAATATACCTACAAGTGATTGGGAAGTTGTGAACAATCATTTAAAAACTTCGGCAACGACCCTGCAGGAACTAATTCAACAACTTGGGGAAAAAAGATACGGTCATGCTCCAAGGATAGGGGACTGTTTTGCGGGAGGGGGAAGTATTCCGTTCGAGGCGGCCAGGATGGGGGCGGATGTGTATGCGTCTGACTTGAATCCTGTGGCTTCACTGCTAACGTGGTCTTCTCTAAACATTGCTGGAGCTTCCCAGGAAGAAATTGAACAATTAAGGGCATTTCAAAAGGATGTTTATGAAAAGGTTGATAAACAAATTACAGAGTGGCAGATTGAGCACAATGAAAAGGGGCATCGTGCGGATTCATATTTGTATTGTTTCGAATCTGCTTGTCCAGAGTGTGGTTATCAAGTTCCTCTTGCCCCATCTTGGTTTATCGGTAAGGGGACAAAAACTGTAGCAATATTAAAGAACAATGGTTCTAATGGTTTTAATATTGAAATTATCCAGGATGCATCTAAAGAAGAAATTAAAAAAGCAGAATCCCTAAAAACTATAAAAAATGGCAGTCTATGGTGCCCTAATTGCAACAAAGAAACACCAATTCCAGTTCTTCGGAGGGACAGAAAGGGCGAAGGTGGAAACACTATCTATGGATTAAGAAGATGGAGCAAAAATGAATTTGTTCCAAGGGATTCTGATATTTTTAAAGAGAGATTATATTGTATTAGATACGTTGAAACGTATTTAGATGATAATGGAATTGAGAAGACATTTCGTTACTATCAGAGTCCCACAGCGGAAGATATAAAAAGAGAGGAAATAGTTGTTGAATTATTATCCGAGAGATTTTCTGATTGGCAAGAAAAAGGATTCATTCCGTCAACAGCAATAGAAAATGGTTATAATACTGATCAGCCAATAAGGGAAAGAGGTTGGCAATACTGGCATCAAATGTTTAATCCAAGACAGTTGCTATGTATAGGGCTATTCGTTCAACATGTTAACTCTTTAGCAAAAAGTGATAAAGAGCGTGTATTTGGGCTATTGGGAATTAATAAATTGAACAACTGGAATGCTAAGTTATCCCGTTGGAATTCCGATGGAGCTAATGAAAAAGGGCAAGAAGTATTTAGCGACCAATCCTTAAACACCTTGTATAATTATATAACTCGGACAATGTTATCATTAAAAACTACATGGTTTTTTAATGTGAATAATTACCCTTTGTATGGTAATTCTGATGTAAATGTTACTGATGCTCGAGTTATAGAAAACGAATGTGATATTTGGATTACCGATCCTCCATATGCAGACGCAGTAAACTATCATGAATTAACAGAGTTCTTTTTAGCGTGGGATAAGATGTTATTAGAAAAAACGTTCCCAGATTGGTATTCCGATAGTAAAAGAATTCTTGCGGTAAAAGGTACAGGTGAATCCTTTAATAATAGCATGATAGAAATTTATAAAAAGTTGGCTTTGAACATGCCAGACAATGGAACTCAGGTTGTTATGTTTACACATCAGGATGTAAAAGTTTGGGCTGAGTTAGCTATGATATTATGGTCGTCAGGCTTAAAAGTCGAGTCTGCTTGGAACATAGCTACTGAAACAGATGCAAATGGATTAAGGCAAGGAAATTATGTTCAAGGTACTGTTTTATTAGTATTAAAAAAGCAAAAGTCAAACGAGATTGCTTTTCAAGATGAGCTATATAGGAAAATAAAAAAAGAGGTTCAGTTTCAAATTGATAGCATGAGAGACCTCGATGACAAGGAAGACCCGAATTTTTCAGATGCGGATTATTTGTTAGCTTCCTACGCATCTTCACTAAAAGTCCTAACTGCTTATAAAGATATTGAAGGAATAGATGTAGTATATGAATTGTCAAAATCGAGGAATTCAGATGAAGAAAGCCCGATTGAAGCTATTATCAATAAAGCAGTTAAAATTGCTTATGACTATTTGATACCAGAGGGTATTGATCAAATGGTTTGGAGAGATTTGAAAGAAGAAGAGCGATTTTATATTCGTGGTCTCGAGTTAGAAATGGGTAATGTTTATCAAGCGGGAGCTTATCAAGAGTTAGCAAGAGGTTTTGGTGTAAAAGATTACAGGGATCTTTTTGAAAACTTCAGAGCTAATAGTGTTCGTTTGAAAACGGCTTCCGAATATAGAAATCGTGGAATCAATAATGATATCTTTGGAAGAACGTTATTCAGACATATCTTAATGGCTATTCATCAATCTGTACAAGCCGAATCTACAACGGAAGGAAGAAATTATTTAAAAGCAACCTATGATTTGAACAACGAGTATTGGAATCAACGGACTGCAATCATGGAGATTTTGGAGTTCATTTCAAGATTCGAGAATATAGCACATATGAGTCATTGGCATCAAGATGCTTATTATGCGAGGCTTCTAAAAGAAGCAGTACGTAACGATGGTATTTAAGGTGGGTGAATCCATGTGATTAAGCGGTACTCAACGAGGAGAGAGGCAATTAGTGCCTCTCTTCTTCATAACCATTTACAAAATGCAAAGCAATATGATCGAATAGCAGGCTATTTTAGTTCATCCATTTTGGAAGTCGCTGGTGAGTCACTTGAGCAAGTAGAAGGAAAGATAAGGGTTATCTGTAATTCAGGTCTGGATGTTAAGGATGTATTAACAGCTCAACTTGCTCAAAATGCCATGAGAAGAGAATGGTGTGATTTTAAACCTGAAGAACTTCCTGATTCTTCAAGGAGATTTAGAAAGTTATACGAATTATTGTCATCTGGCAAGTTGGAAGTAAAAGTGATACCAGACGAGAAATTTGGATTAATCCATGGGAAAGCAGGGGTTATTACACTTCAGGATGGTACAAAGACATCCTTTTTAGGGAGTGCAAATGAGACTTATAGTGGCTGGAGAATGAATTATGAGTTGATCTGGGAAGACGCATCTGCTGAAGCTGTAGAGTGGGTACAGGAAGAATTTGATGCATTATGGGATGATCCTACTGCTGTACGTCTTTCAGATTTTATTGTTGAGGATATAAAAAGAATTTCTGAAAGGGAAGTCATAAGCTCTGTTGATGAATGGAAGGAAGATGCTGAGCCTGCATCTACAGCGATTGAATCGCCTGTGTATAGACAAGAACTTGGGTTATGGGAACATCAGAAATATTTTGTTGATTTGGCTTTTAGGGAGCATAAAAAAAGTTACGGGGCCAGATATATACTTGCTGACCCTGTAGGATTAGGGAAGACGATTCAACTTGCGATGTCAGCTCAACTAATGGCATTGTATGGTGATAAGCCAGTTCTCGTAATTGTTCCGAAAACGCTACTTTGGCAATGGCAAGATGAGTTGAACACTTTATTGAATATACCTTCCGCTGTTTGGAATGGGAGGGAATGGATTGACGAGAATGGGTTTCCTTATCCAAATAAAGGTATAGAAGATATAAAAAAATGTCCAAGGAAAATTGGAATTGTATCGCAAGGATTAATCGTGTCTAAGTCACCTATCTCCGAATACTTATTAGCAAAAGATTATGAGTGTGTCATTGTTGATGAGGCTCATAGAGCGAGAAGGAAAAACCTTGGCGACAAAAAAGAACTGCAAAGTCCTGATCCTAATAATTTATATGAATTTTTGTTGAAAATATCCCGAAAAACGAAAAGTATGTTACTTGCAACAGCCACTCCCATTCAGCTTTATCCCATTGAGCTTTGGGATTTGATGAATATTCTCTCACAAAAGAATCATAGCGTTCTTGGGAATGGTTTTTCTATGTGGAGAAAACGTGAGCAAATACCAAGAAGTTTAAAGTTAATTACAGGTGAAGAGCAAATGGAGTTTTTCAATCCTGAAAATTGGGAGTGGATTCGTAACCCCTTCCCACCTTCATTTGAACATGAACCAACGTTTGGATTGCTCAGACGGAGACTGGGAATAAAAGAAGATGAGTTTGTTATCCAGAAAGGCCACTTTGACCTGCAGAAACCAGAACAAAATATCATTGGTAGAATTCTGGATAATAAGTTTTATCAACGAAACAATCCTTACATTCGCCATGTAGTACGAAGAGAACGCTCGTATTTGGAAGAAACGATTAATCCAGAAACAGGTGAGCCATATTTAAAGAAAATAGAAGTTATGCTTTATGGAGAATCTGATGATGATGCTTTGGTGCTATCAAGCTACTTAAAGCAAGCTTATTCGTATGCGGAAGAATTTTGTAATTTGATTGGTAAACGTTCGAAAAGTAGTGGGTTTTTGAAAACTCTACTACTCAAGCGAATTGGTAGTTCTATAGAGGCGGGTCTTAATACTGGTCGTAAGATGTTGAATGAATGGAACACATCAGTATCGGCTTGGTCAGATGAAGAGGGAGACGAAGAAGTAGAATCGGATATCAAGAATTTGACACCAGAAGAAGAAGAAATGTTAATTAAATATGTCAAGGCATTGGAAACAAATGAAGCGGTAGATCCTAAATATGAAAAAGTTGTTGAGTTACTGGAAGATTGGAAGTGGCTTGACAAAGGATGTATTATTTTCTCCCAATACTTTGACACAGCCTCATGGGTTGCAAGGAAACTATCGAATCACTTTTCAAACGAACCAATTGGTTTATATGCTGGTGGTGATAAATCAGGAATTTTTACTGATGGAAGTTTTGTAAAGAAAGAAAAAGAAGAATTAAAATTAGCAGTAAAAAATCGTGAATTAAAGGTTTTAGTTGGAACAGATTCAGCATCCGAGGGACTTAACCTTCAAACACTTGGCACATTGATCAATCTTGACTTACCCTGGAACCCAACAAGGCTTGAACAGAGGAAAGGTCGGATTCAACGGATTGGACAAGTCAATGACGAAGTTTATCTTTATAACTTAAGATATAAGGATTCGGTAGAGGACCGAGTTCATAGTCTTTTGTCAGAACGATTTAAAAACATTCATGGAGTCTTTGGACAATTACCTGACGTACTCGAAGATGTTTGGGTAGATATTGCATTAAAAGATGAAGAAAAAGCAAGGCAAAGATTAAATGAAGTTCCTGAAAAACATCCATTCGAAAATCGTTATAACAATAATGTAGATAAAATTGACTGGGAAAGTTGCTCAAAAGTGCTTGATAAGAAAGAAATGAGAAAGTATTTTGAGCAGGGCTGGTAATGCTATTCGTAAGCGATACAATTATTTTTAGAACTAACGATATGAAATAAGGGAAGGAATCGGTTTATTTCCGATTCTTTTTCTTACATAGTTGAAAGGGATATAGGTGGGGAAGGTGTTATTATGAAGATTCGTACAAGGGATTACTGTTCCTTGACACAAGAAGAAATAAATGACTGGGAAGTTTTAAAGGAGAAAGAAATTGTTCATAGAATTGGAAAGGGCGACTTGGCTGTTCGAAAAAGCCTTTACAGGGAGTATCCAGTAGCTGTAAGACACTACATAAGCTTGTTTCCAAATAACCACCTGGATATAGTCGATTTACAAAAGAAAGATTATTTAACATCTTTAACGGAAGAGTTTTACCGATTAATAGACAATCCTGACTCCAACGAGAGGTCTATCCTTAATTGGATTCGTGAAAAAAATGCTTACTTTATTATTGCATCTATTATGAAGGGATCTTACTCTTTTGGACATCATGATGCATTTATTTTTCCAGAATTTCAATTAGGTAATACATATCAAGCGGACTATCTAATTGTAGGTAAGAGTTCTGGAGGTTATGAATTCATTTTTGTAGAACTGGAACATCCAAATAAAAATATAACTTTAAAAGATGGTCATATGGGAGATGCTCTTAGAAAGGGCGAAAGACAGGTAACAGATTGGAAGGGGTGGTTGCAATCCAATTATATAACACTTTTTGAGACTTTTAAAAAGTACAAATCCCCAAATCAAGATTTACCCGAAGAATTCATGAAATTCGATAGTAGCCGTATACACTACGTTGTTGTAGCAGGAAGACGAGACGACTTCAACGAGAGAACCTATCAACTAAAGCGACAAAAAAGATTGTCAGAGAATATTTTATTACTTCATTATGACAACCTTTATGATTCGGCAATGGCGTTAATTGGTGAATCTACATATTAATATACTTAGCTTTCTGAGGCTCACTTTTGTATCAGTGAGCCTTTAAGGTATGGTTCGACCAGCTCGAACCAATAAAGCATTCCCGATGTGTTGACAACCTGATATAAATAGGTTGTATCACACGAAAGGAGGAGCTTTTATGTTTGAAAATATTCCACAACAATTAAAAGAAATGAGTCAATGGGTCTGCTATCAAGCGATTCCAAAAGGTGAGAGGATTACAAAAGTACCTGTAAATCCATCAAATGGCAAGGCGATTGACGTGAATAACAAGGAAAACTGGCTTACTTTCAATGAGGCAGTTCACGAATTAAATCAGGGTAACAACAGAATTTCAGGTATTGGATTTGTATTTTCAGACCATGATCCTTTTATTGGAATTGATCTGGATGATTGCATTAATAAGAAAGGTGAGCTTTCCTCTTTGGCAAATGAAGTTGTGCAAAGCTTTGCGAACAAGGCATATATCGAATTTTCTCCAAGTGGGAGGGGAATTCACGTCATTGCAATTGGAAAAAAGCCAAATGGTCCTTCTAAAAATGCTGATTATGGTATTGAAATGTACGATCAAAAACGTTACTTCACCGTAACAGCCAATCATTTGTACCCGATAGAAGTAATCCAGGACTGTACAAGAGAAGTGCATGAGCTTTTTCGAAATTATATGACCAAAAAGGAGGATGACGATAACGTGACAATAAAGCAAAAAGGAAGTTATAACAAAGGACTTACTGAAGAAGGACTACTAAATATTATGTTTTCAAGTAAAGGGGGTGAACGGTTAAGAAGTTTGTATGATGGACACTGGGAAAACTATCATTCCTCGCAAAGTGAGGCTGACTTAGCCCTTTGTAATGCATTGGCTTTTTATACAGCGAAAGATGCCAATGAGATGGATCGGATGTTCCGTAAATCTGGGTTGTTTCGGAAGAAGTGGGATCAGATTCACTATGCAGATGGTTCCACTTACGGAGAAGTTGTGATTAATAAGGCAATAGAAGGGACATCTGTAGTTTTTACGGCAAATGAGGTACGAACCCCTATTAAGCCTAAGCAAGTAGACAATATAGATGCAAAAAAGGATTTACCAGCGTGGTATGAGCAAACACAAACATCAATGAGGTTTAAACCTGGAGTTTTAGCAAAGCACTTAGCTGAAACCGCAAATTTCATTTATTCGAGTGAACGGTTTTTTAAATACGAACATGGCGTATACAAGGAAATGCCGTTGCTCAAGGTGAAAAGCCTTGTACAAGAAAATTTGTTAGATGAGCATAGTAAGAGCCATCATATCCAGGACACTTTGGAGCAATGGAAAACACGCATCGCTTATGAAGGGGATTTAATGGATAATCCCAACTTGACGGATATGATCAACTTCAAAAATGGTATGTACGATTTGAATAATAAGACTCTTCTTCCCCACTCTCCTCTTTTTTATACCGCTGTTCAAGTGAACGCACAATACGACCCATCTGCAACTTGCCCTCAATTCAAAAAGTTTATTCAAGAATCCCTCAATTCCTCAGACGCTTTAATTGCCCAAGAGTTAGTAGGTTATTTATTAATTCCGAGCGTGGCCGCCGAAAAGGCATTCATTTTGTATGGACCAGGACGTAGTGGAAAATCAACATTCCTAAAGGTAATTGAGCAAATATTAGGGAAAGATCAGATTAGCAACGTGGCTTTACAAGACCTATCCCAACGATTTAAAGCAAGCCTTTTACTTGGAAAACTTGCAAATATCTACGCTGACCTTCCTAATAAATCCATTCAAGATACAGGCGTTTTCAAGACCCTTGTAAGTGGAGATTCCATTGTTGCAGAAGAAAAGTTCGGCACTCCTTTTTCATTTTCAAACAAAGCAAGGCTCGTCTTCTCTTGTAATGAATTACCTTCCAATTATGTTGACCGAACAGACGGCTTTTACCGCCGATTGATTATACTTCCATTTCTAAGACAAGTGCCTGAAACAGAAATAGATCCTTTTCTATTGCAAAAGTTCCAAGACGAGCTTGATGGAATTATTCAATGGGCTTTGGAGGGCCTTCATCGTCTTATTAAAAACAAATTTCAATTTACGAAAAGCGAATCGAATAAGGCATTGCTCGCCGACTATCGCAAACAGTCAAATAACGTCATTTGGTTTGTAGAAGAGCATTGCGAACTTATCCCAGAGCAATTTGAATATAGTCGCCAACTTTATCAATATTACAAGCAAATGTGCCTTGAGAATGGATTACAACCCATCTCGCAAACAAAATTCAACAAATCGCTTGAAAATGATTATCCAAAACAACTACTAAGAACCGAAGAATCCAATAGCAAACGGATCATTTTCAAGGGAATAAAGATTCGTCGTAACATCTGAAGTACAACCACAAGGGAGGGGAGCGGGTAAAAGAAAGGGTTTTTACAACTTATAAAAAAATTTGAATGGAAGAAGGTTGTAAACAAATAAATTTCTAAAGGTTACGTAAAAGCCTTTGAAATACCCCCTCCTCCTGTGGTTGTGATAAGTGGTTGCAAAAGAATTCTTTTTGGAAGTAAATGACCCACCCAATAAGATACTCTTACCGACATTGTGAATAATGAAAAGGCAGTTTCCATAAGCATTGAACTTTTGGAACTGCCTTTAAATATTTCAACCATTGTTTTTGGAGTATTTTTCATTGAAGTTGAAAAGTAACTGGGCGATTATATCTTGTAGCTTGTATTGGGGAAAATGCTCTTCGCAAGTTTTGACAAATTGTTTATACAACTCGTCCGACATACGGAAGTTCTTCGTTGCAAATTTAGGAGATTGGAAAATTCGCTTGTCCAAAATGAAGTCATTGTTACTTTTAGATTGCTCAATTAATGATTTTAGGGCTAAGAAGTTTTGCTTGATATAGTCCAATTCGGGATCCTTGGGGGCAGTAACACTTATAATTTGGTTTTCATCCCGAATAAATTTGTAATACTGGTTATCTCGTTTAATAAATACATAATCATCTTCCTGCATTAGTTTTGTAAAGGTAGAGTAATTCATTTTAAGTGTATCCGCCACCTTTTGTAAATCAAAGCCATCCTTACTTAGAAGATCATTTACGATTGCAACCCGTTCCTTGCTACTCATTGTAGTGAAGCTGTCTTTGTTCATGTGTACACCTCCTTGTCAGTTTCGATGTTATATTATAGATCTACATAGACAAGTAATTCCATGTTTGTATTATTCAACGTTAATTTCGTCAGGAGAGAAACTTTATTTTATTTTTCTATCCTTTAAATTTGATTTTTGATGCTTAAGGGTAACTTCTTTCTTCCCTATACGTTTCAAAAATATAAATCAATTATTATCATAAAGATGATTGGTTCCTATGCAATCCGCCTTTCATTTTAATTGGATACTTACCATAAATCATATCATTAGTCAATTTTTCTATTAACAGTGGTAGTCGGCTTGAAATACTCTTGGAATTATGTTAATCAGCGATTTTGATAAAGTATCATTGGAACAAAAAACATTATGATTATTTTGTGTTATAATATGTACACGTGATATAATCGAAACATAGAGGAAATGTAAATATGTTTAAAGGCGTAAAATTGTAAATGTAATTACAAAGGAGCCGATATAGATGGAATTTAATATAGAATGGTATTCGCCGAACTTAGGTACGCCTATAGTTTCAATAGCGGAATATGGTATTGTGTTTAATAAGGCTTCAATAGCAACATTAGGATCTCCACATTCTATAAAAATAGGTTTTGATCGTGAGAAAAAATATATTGTCGTAATAGGGGTTACAGAGGAGGAATCTACAGAAGACACTATTGAATTTATAGGCAAAGAAAAAAACGGATTTATCCGTATTAATAATAAAGACTTTGTAAGGTTTATTCTGAGATACTGCCCAGAGATTAAGTTGGATAAAGCGAAGCGGTTTTTAAGTAGAAAAGAAGGAGAATTCTTAGTTGTAGATCTGAATTCACCTGCTGACATTAATGAAGATGCTGAAATGCAGGAATAAGGAGGTATGCCCATGGGAATTTTATATTTAGATGAAGCAGGGAATACGGGTTTACGGGATACGAATCAACCATTACTAATTTATGGGGGTCCATATATTGAACCTTCGACATGGAAGAAGTTAAGCGACGACCTAATATTAATTCAAACAAAGTACCTTGGCATAATAGCAAGTAGGTTTCAATCAGGCCTAAGAGCTGAAAACTTCTTAGCGGAGGTAGGAACCAATGTGAATTTTCTTACTGATTTCCATTTTCATGCGAAGAATATAATAAATAGGACCGCTTTATGGAGTAAATTGGATGAAACAGAACGCTTCAAAGTATTAGAAGATATAATTGATATCATCATTAAACATGATATCACGTTTTACATTGGTGTATTGGACAAGGCCGTCTATCAGTCTACTATTAGTTTAAGAAATAATAATATGGGCGAATATCGCCATTTACATGAACAATTTTTAAGCTTTATAGAAAGCGACACATCTGAACACGCTCAAATTTTAACTGTAATAGATGATGGTGATGCAGGCGAAAAAGAAGTTCTTAAAGACTGTCTGAGTAGTTCTAATTTGAACAAGTTTTTTGGAGAGCTTGTTTGCGGTAAACATAAGGATTATCCGTTACTACAAGTTGCAGATATCGGTGTATGGGTCTTTCAAGCTTTTCACCGTCTTGGAACCAATAGAAGTGATGATTATGCCCAAAGTGTAAGGTATTTATATAATAAATTGCAAAGGGTTCTAAAGATAAAACAATGTTAAAAAGAAACCCCCAGGTCACACGATCCGTAGTGGCCTGGGGGTTATCCCCACACGATCCGTAGTGAGGATACTTATAAATATGCCCTCTTAAGGGAAAAAATACACGTTTTTTTGTATTTTTAGATGGAAAAAGGCCATATCACTGTGATAGGCCCTTTTGTCAAACCCATACGATCCGTAATGAGTTTGATATTAGGCCGAACGATCCGTACCGACCTGAAACTGTTGTATAAACAAGTCACACGATCCGTAGTGGCCTGCTTATCTGTAACTTAATTATAGCTGAAATAGAAAAGAAGTCAATAATTTCGTTTATGATTATAAAAATATACTGTAATCTTATGTACAATTGTAAAGCTATATTCAATCAAAATGAACGGTATTTGGTCATTGTTTCATCAAATACCGTTCATTCCAAGTGTTTTTTGCCTCTTAAATAACTACGGTGAACTGTATCACAAATAGATGGTAAAACAAAGGATTGATTTACTATAAATAGCCATTGGTTGTCGAAGATTGATTAAATGTAATCAATATATTTTCTAATCTATATTTTTAAATGAATTTGGCGAGAAACGAAAACTTTATTGCCAAGTTCTTTTAAAGATGCCGAAACGAACGAAATTCTAGCGTATGAAGTGTCCGATTCATTGTCATTGGATATCGCGCTCAATACGCTGAAGAAATGAAAAAAATATAAACATTTAGCAGCAAATGCCTTTATCCATTCAGATCAAAGATTCCATTATACAAGTCCAACTTAACAAGCATTCGTGAAGAAAATGGGATTAGGACAGTCCATGTCACGTCGAGGAAACTGTTGGGATAATGCGCCACAAGAATCATTCTTTAGGCATTTAAAAGATGAAACCACTATCAAAGATTGCGAAACACTAGAAGACGTAAAACGAGAAATTAAGAGTTATATGATGTACTACAATCATTATTGTGGGCAATGGAATTTGAAGAAGTTGCCGCCTGCAAAATACAGACAGCAGCTTCAACAAGTAACCTTGCTTTTTTTCAAAATGTCCTTTACAAAGGGTACATTTTACATCTCAATAGCTTTTTTTATTATTTAAAACGTCTATTCTTGTTGCTTTAGGAGAAGAGGGCTGTGATGGTAGAAGAAGTGGAGGGATATTCAGTGCATTATTGCCGGTATGCATAACGCTAGAATCCTGTATCACTTCTTCTTTAACGGGTGGCTTATGGGCAACAGCTTCTTGTTGAGCTGGCTGCTGTGTGCTTGTTGCATGTGGCTGTTGAACGGCATGAACATCCTTTATCACAAGAATAGGGCGCATCATATCATGGTCTTCGTGCTCTAGGAAATGGCAATGCCACATATAATGACCACAATGATCCTTCCAATGCATAATAATTTTTGTAACCTTACCAGCCTCGGCTTTAACTGTATCTTTCCAGCCTCGCTCATAGTCACGTGGTGCTTCTGGTGGTCCTGTGAATACTAGCTTTCCTTCATTTTCATAGAGCTCTACATTAAAGGGTCTTCGTTCTAAAATTTTAAATTGCACAAGATGTATGTGCATAGGATGGATAAAAGGTGTGGCATTGATAAAACTCCATATTTCAATGCTATCTAAGGCTGGTTTTTCTGTGACAGGATCATGGTACATGCGATTGTCTAATAACAGCATGGGCCGCCCGAATTCATCCGTTGTTGCGGTTAATGGTAGCTGTCTTTCAATATGGGCATGATGTGGATGTAAATCCATTGTAACCGCTAGCCTCTCTGGAACTTCACTTGTATCTTCGCCTTTTATAGGCACAATGACTCTAAACTGCATAATAACATTTGTATGTTCATCCATAAAATCTGTATCTGTATTGAGTAAGATAATGTCCTGCCCCTCACAATTTGAAAAATCAATAATAATAT
Organism: Lysinibacillus sp. FSL H8-0500; assembly: GCF_038051955.1. Lineage (NCBI taxonomy): Bacteria > Bacillati > Bacillota > Bacilli > Caryophanales > Bacillaceae > Lysinibacillus > Lysinibacillus sp. FSL H8-0500. The sequence goes on from NZ_CP150292.1 coordinate 1,813,688, forward strand.
CAGTACGTTCAGCAGGCAGTAGCTCCACAGCTTGAATTTCTTGAGGCGTAGCTAAAAAACCTCCATCTGTGCCAATTTGAATCATTGGCTGATCATTTGAAAGGCTAATCCTATAGCCTCTGCGATTAGAGCCGTTTAGAAAGCGAAATCTATACTTGCGTGGCTCTACATTTAGATAGGGCCAAAGCTTGCCATTGACAACAATGGTATTGCCGACAAATCCAGGCGTAATGGATGGATGAATATCTACAGGGAATGGTGGTTCATCAGGATAAAACAAGGAGCCATCTTCATGAAAAGATTTATCTTGAATGAGTATAGGATATTCATAGTCGCCACATGGTAAATGGGAGCGTTCCTCAAGCGCATCTCTTAATAAATAAAAGCCTGCCAAGCCTGCATAGACATTTAAACGTGTTAATGCCATTGCATGGTCGTGATACCACATTGTAGTGGCAGGTTGGTGATTGGTATACTCATGTATCTCCTTTTTGAATTTTGGTCCAGTGTGTCGATAATCTCTTGTATACCATGCCTCTGGATGTCCATCACTTTCCCAATCCACCTTAGCGCCATGTAAATGCGTGACTGTTCTTACTTCCTGTGAATCATTGGCAGCGTGCAACGAAAAGTCGACTGGTAAGAAATGGTGTAAAGGCAGTTGATTTTTATATTTTACATAAGTGGTTTGATCCTTCGCGGCTTCAATAGTTGGTCCTGGATAAAGGCCATTGTAGCCCCAAATAACGGATAATGGAAAATGCTTATGAAAACGATGCTCACTCTCCATCATTACCAATTCATAATAATTAGATCTTTTTGGTTTAGCGACAACAGGCTTAGGTAGTTCATCCACAAATTTAGGAATTGTTGCTGGATCAGCAGGGTTAATGGGTGTACTCAACATAACACATCCTTACTTAAAGTAGCTAATTAATCCATCATATGGGTAAAAGCAATAGATAACGGGGACAAAAATGGAGAAAGTCTTAAAAATTTGAGCAATTGTGAAATTTTTATTGAAAAGAGATCATTTAGCTAATAGATAAACCGATATAAGAATATAGACCTGTAACAAAAGTTGTAGGTAATAGATGGTATATTGTGAAAAGGTCGGATAAGGCTTGCTATATACTTAATAATTAAATGATATAGGGGTTTAGAGATGTGATGAGATGGTGGAATTAACTAAAACAATTATGGAAATGCGCACACAGGGGTATTTAACAGAAGCACTAAAATTAGCAGACCAAGGACTTTTAGTAGCATTAGAAAGCGAAAATTATCCATATATGCTAGATTTATATTATCAAAAAATATTAATTCATCATTCGTTAGGAGATACATCGACAATGGTTAGTCTTATGCATGAATACGGAGCTCTTTGTCAGAGGTATGGCTCCAGTAAAAATTTTATGCATTACTATTTAGTCATGTCATTAATCTATGATCTAGTTGGTCTAAGAGAAAAAACAGTGGAGATGACAAAAAAATCAATTGTCTATGCACAGGAATTACAGGATCTAGTGATGCTTGTACGATGTCATAATAATTTATGCTATTTAGAGGTGGAGAAGGGCTTTTTAAAGGAGCATTCCTGTTAGAAGGATTTTCGGGGACTTGAATAAAAAGAGCCCTCTTGGTATGATGCGGGGTGTCAAATCATCGACGAATTGACCCCTAATTTGTTCACCAAGGAGGACTCCACTATGCATTCTAATACGAACCAAAAAATTAATCAAGTTTCTGAACAGACGTTAGTCATTGGCATCGACATCGCCAAACATAAACATTTCGCTTGTGCCATCGATGACCGAGGGCGTGTGCTCCAACAATCATTTCCAATTGCCCAATCACGCATTGGATTTGAAGGCTTTTATGAACGCTTGCTTGCCTTAAAAGCAGCGCATGGCAAACAAGAAATCCTCGTTGGTTTCGAACCAACAGGTCACTACTGGATGAACCTAGCAGCGTTTTTAACAAACTACGGGATTCCCTTTGTGATGGTGAATCCGATGCACGTCAATCGTTCGAAAGAATTAGATGACAACCTGCAAACGAAAAATGACCAAAAGGACGCGCTTGTCATCGCTCGTTTAATGCGAGATGGCCGCTTTAGTTATCCACGGATGTTAGTGGGGGTAGAAGCAGAACTCCGCAATGGGGCGACGTTACGTGCCAAGATACAAGCCGATTTAAATGCCCTTCAAAATCGCATCATTCGTTGGTTAGACCGCTTTTTCCCAGAGTTTACCCAAGTGTTTAAAAGCTTCGGAAAAATGGCGTATGCGGTGCTTGAAAAAACACCATTCCCAATGGATATTCAAGGGAAAACACTGGAAGAACTCCTCTTCCTGTATCGCCAAGTAGAAGGGATGAAAAGTCCCCAGCTACCAAAGGCTAAACAATTAGTCGCGCTAGCCCCTCATTCGATTGGACTAACGGAAGGACTTGTGATGGCCCGTGTTGAAATCGCCACACTTCTTGCGCAGTACCAGCTGATGCAGGCACAGCTTGACGAATTAACCGCTCAACTAGTCGAGTTAGCGAAACAAATGACGGATTATGAATACCTCGCATCGGTTCCTGGGATGGGCGATGTGACCATTGTCAATTTCCTGTCCGAAGTCGGTTCTTTGACCCAATACAATCACCCACGCCAATTAATCAAACTAGCGGGGTTAACTTTACGGGAGAACTCTTCCGGGCAACAGAAAGGACAAAAACGAATCTCGAAGCGAGGGAGACGTCAATTACGTGCGCTTCTGTTCCGCGTCATGATGCCCTTAATTTTGCATAATCCAGCGTTTAAAGCACTACACGAACATTACACCACACGCGCCATGAATCCGCTACGTAAAAAGCAGTCGATTGTCGTGCTGTGTGGCAAGTTACTGAAGATTTTACATGCCTTGTGCAAAAAGAAAACGGTGTTTAACGCCCAGCGAATGATGAACGATTTCACCCAGCTTCAAAGCGTAGCGTAAGCGGTACGAACAACAGTCAAAATCAAGAGGATGACACGGAGAAGCCGGCATTATTTATCCCATTCGACGATGCAAATAGCTAAGAGTCCCTAAAGGAGCATCGCCAGCCTCTGCCTTATGAAGAGACCGAACGAAGGAATGTACGCGCTAACCAAGACGCCTAGAGACATGGGAGGGTACGTCCTCATAAGCAACGCAGAGATCCAATGTGCATCATATAACGGAACGGAAAGTTAATGATTACCAATTAACGTTAGCGTAGCGTACCCACCAACTGTTAAACAATTGCATTAGTAGAAAATAACGAGAAAGAAGGACAAGAAAAAAATATTTTTTCAGTGATCAAATCGGGTCAAACCGTTGATATACCAATATTTATAGAGGGAGGCACTTCAAGCGGGATTACAAGCAAGAGTCTATAATGAGCAGTTGTCGAATATACTGCCTGATTTAGCAACATTACAAGATATTCGGATTAACAATAATTTAGCCGATGTTTATATTTTAGAGGGAGATTTTAACACAGGACAGACGTTGCTAGATCGCACATTAACGTCCAATATTATTCACAATCATAAACGTGAAAAAGTAGCGGCTCTGTTTGGGTATGGTTTTTTATATGAAAAGCAACACAGGCTTGAGGAGGCAATAGGCTATTATAACCAAGCAATCACGCTTGCCCAATCTTATGGAGATAAGCAACTTATCAAAAAGGTAATGCGTCTACTGTTAAATGTTTTATATCAATTAAATTGGCGAGATGAAATTTTTGATGTGCAACGGGACTATATTGAGCTTACTGAAAAAATGAATGTCGATCATTTACTACAGCAAGTGATGAATTTAGAATTTAAACGTCAAAAAGAGAAGCTAGAGAAAAAAGCATATTATGATCCCTTAACAGGTGTGTTCAATCGTTATTTTTTAGATTACCAGCTACAAAAATGGTTAAATCGAGCTAAAACAACACAGTTCTATGTAGGTATGATCGTTTTGGATATTGACTATTTTAAAAAATTTAATGATAAACACGGTCATTTGTTTGGAGATATGGCCTTGCAGCTTGTGGCAGATGGTTTAAAAACATTTTTATGCGAGGAAGATGTGAGAATTATTCGCTATGGTGGGGATGAGTTTATTGTGTGTTTAAAACATGCTCAAAAGGACTATATCAAAACGCTTGTGCAAAATATACATGGCTATTTACTGTCATTAACAGTAAAGGAGGCACAGCAGTCCTATCCATTAAAGGTAAGTATGGGGGTCTGTGTTAACAATCAAAAAAATTATCATTATAAGGATTTATTTAAGCAGGCAGATCACTGTTTATATCAAGCAAAAGAAAATGGTCGCGCAAACTATGTCATAGAAGAACTTCTATAAACGTATAGCTAATTTAATCGTTGATATTCTATGAAATTAAGAAACACGACTATACAAAATTGTTGTATAATATTGTGGTATGAGGAAAGAAAGCAGGTTGACAAAATGAAAAGCAAAATGAAGAGTACCGTAGCTATGCATACACTCAAACAGCAGCTATATGTTATGCAAAATCAGCTGGATAGGAAACATAAGGTGATTGTATGAAAAACTGGTTGATTTTCATTTCTGTCTTTATTGTTTCATTGTCACTGGTGATTAGCGTTTTAGTAATCTGGAAAGCCGAGGCTCCATTTCGTTCAATTGAAGAGCAGGCCACACAGTTAGCACTTGATGCCAATGCTCTTACAGTTGTATCGGAGTCCTACACATATAATGGCAAACATTCGTATGTTACTGTGTTCGGGGTAGACGAACATGGTGATAAAAAAGCTGTCTTTGTCCCAACGAATCTGGATAAGGATTCTATTCAGGAAGTGTTATTAGAAGATGGTATTACGGAGAAGCAAGCATTAGCGGTTTTTAAAAATGAAGGAAATGTACAAAAAGTCCTCCACATGAAATTAGGCTATGAGGAGCCTGGTCCAGTTTGGGAAATTACCTACCTAAACGGTCATGATCAGCTTAACTATGTCTATATTCTGTTTAAGGATGGCGATTGGTGGAAACGTATAACGAATTTATAAGAGGAGTAGATTTCGAATGAAAAATGTATTAGCAAACCGAGTAAAAACTTTAACACCATCTTCAACATTAGCCATTACTGCAAAAGCAAAAGCATTAAAAGAGCAAGGTATTGACGTAATCGGTCTAGGCGCTGGTGAACCAGACTTTAATACACCTCAAAATATTTTACATGCAGCCACTGAATCAATGGAAAAGGGTTATACAAAATATACACCCGCAGGCGGGCTTCCAATTTTAAAACAAGCTATTATTGACAAGCTTCAACGTGATAACAACCTTGCCTATCAACCAAATGAAGTGATCGTGGGTGTAGGGGCAAAGCATATTCTATACACACTATTCCAAGTTATTTTAAATGATGGTGATGAAGTCATTATTCCAATTCCTTACTGGGTCTCTTACCCTGAGCAAGTAAAGTTAGCAGGCGGTGTACCTGTATATGTAGAGGGCTCACGCGAACAGGACTATAAAATTACAGCCGACCAGCTACGTGAGGCGATTACAGAGAAAACGAAGGCAGTGATTATTAATTCCCCTAGCAACCCATCAGGCATGATTTATTCTCGTGAGGAGCTAGCAGAACTCGCTGCTGTTGCACAAGAAAAAGATATTATAATCGTGTCAGATGAAATTTATGAGAAGCTTGTATACAATGGTATTGAGCATTTTTCAATTGCACAGCTTTCTGATGCAGTGAAAGCACGTACAATCGTTGTAAACGGTGTGGCAAAATCTCACTCTATGACAGGCTGGCGTATTGGCTATGCAGCAGGAGATGCCACTATTATTAAAGCAATGACTGACCTAGCATCACATTCTACATCTAATGCGACAACAACAGCACAATATGCAACTGTAGAGGCGTACAATGGTTCACAAGAAGCAGTAGAAGAAATGCGTCAGGCATTTGAATCCCGTCTCGAGAAAATTTATCCACAGGTAAGTGCAATTCCTGGCTTCCGTGTCTTAAAGCCACAGGGTGCATTCTACTTATTACCAGATGTAGCAGAAGCTATGGCTCATACCGGCTATGATTCAATAGATGCATTTGCTGCGGATATTTTAACAGAAGCAAACGTAGCAGTGATTCCAGGTTCTGGTTTTGGCACACCCACTACAATGCGATTATCCTATGCTACATCTTTAGAATTATTAGAAGAGGCAGTCCGTCGTATTGATGCATTTGTAAAATCAAAATGGCAAGACTAATCCTTCTAATCAACTTTGGAGGATTTCTATGAAGAAAATTATGATTAAAGATATGCCACAGCATATCGGAGAAACGGTTAAAATTGGCGCTTGGCTGGCAAATAAGCGCTCAAGCGGCAAAATTGCTTTCTTGCAGCTACGTGATGGCTCTGGCTTTGTCCAGGGCGTTGTTGTAAAAGAAGAGGTAGGCGAGGATATTTTTGCAATAGCAAAAGGTATGACGCAAGAAACGTCAATGTATATTACAGGCGAAGTAAAAGCGGACGAGCGTTCAAGCTTTGGCTGTGAGCTTGCTGTAACGGGGATTGAGGTGTTACATGCAGCAACAGATTTCCCGATTACACCAAAGGAACATGGTCCTGAATTTTTAATGGATAACCGTCATTTATGGCTACGCTCACGTAAGCAACATGCCATTATGAAAATCCGTAATGAAATTATTCGTGCTACATACGAATTTTTCAACAACAACGGTTTTACAAAAATGGACCCACCTATTTTAACAGGATCGGCGCCTGAAGGGACATCTGAGCTATTCCATACAAAATATTTTGAGGAAGATGCCTATCTTTCTCAATCAGGGCAGCTTTATATGGAAGCGGCTGCGATGGCATTAGGGAAAGTGTTCTCATTTGGCCCAACATTCCGCGCCGAAAAATCAAAAACACGTCGTCATTTAATCGAGTTTTGGATGATTGAACCTGAAATGGCATTTGTTGAATTTGAAGAAAATTTAGAAGTACAGGAGCAATATGTCGAGCATATCGTACAGGCTGTGCTAAAAAACTGTAAATTAGATTTAGAACGACTTGGCCGTGATACATCGACGCTCGAAAATATCAAAGCGCCATTCCCTCGTATTTCTTATGATGATGCGATTAAGCTTTTACATGAACAAGGTTTCGACGATATTGAGTGGGGCGATGATTTTGGTGCGCCGCATGAAACAGCGATTGCCAATACATTTGATAAACCAGTATTTATTACTTGCTACCCAGTAGGTATAAAGCCGTTCTATATGCAACCACATCCAGAACGTGATGATGTTGTATTATGTGCTGATTTAATTGCACCAGAGGGCTACGGTGAAATTATTGGCGGCTCTGAGCGTATCCATGACTATGATTTATTAAAATCACGTCTCGAAGAACATCACCTATCATTAGATGCCTATGCATGGTATTTGGAGCTTCGCAAGCAGGGCTCTGTCCCGCATTCAGGCTTTGGTCTTGGTCTGGAGCGAACAGTGGCATGGATTTCAGGCACAGAGCATATTCGTGAAACCATTCCATTCCCACGTTTACTAAACCGCTTATATCCATAAGCCAATCAATTTAAAAGTCGCGTAGTAGACAATCTACGCGGCTTTTCTACTTACTTAAAGAAGGAGTCTGGAGAACTATGAACGCAAATAATCATCGACTCCGTACATGGACTGAGCAGAGAATGATATCGATTCCTCAACTTTTTTTTCAGTTTTATAAGGAGTTAAATATGGAGGATGAAGAGGCGTTAATTGTCATGCACTTACTAGCCTTTCATATGGAGGGGAATGATTTCCCCACACCAAATGATTTAAAAAATCGTCTTACAATGTCTGATCATGATATTACATCGCGTTTACAACGTTTAATGCAAAAAGGCTTCCTCGAAATTATACGCGATGTGGATGTCAGTGGTAGGCTATATGAGAAATATGCAGTTTATCCACTATGGGAGCGAATTGTGCAGATGATGGATATGAAAGAGCAGCAAAAATCTGCAGTGACACTTCAACAAGAGGAAGGAGAGTTATTCCGACTATTTGAAGAGGAAATGGGGCGTCTGTTATCTCCTTTAGAACTTGAAAAAATAGGCTCTTGGCTTGATGAGGACAAGCATAGTCCAGCGCTTATTAAGGAGGCACTAAAGGAAGCGGTCTTTGCAGGAAAGCTAAGCATTCGATATATTGACCGCATTTTATTGGAGTGGAAAAAGAAAAATATTACAACACCACAGGCTGCACAAAAGCAAACTGAGCAGTTCCGTGAGAAACAAACGTTAAATAGAACACCAGCACGAACAACTCAGCAAGAGACGCCACCATCAACCAATAAAGTATCATTTTATAACTGGTTAGAAGAAAGAGAATAGGGGGTATCGAGTTTGTTAACAAAAAAACAGTGGGAGCATTGCCTAGAGGAAATGGATCGAATGTTCCCAAATGCACATTGTGAGCTTGTACATGAAAATGCCTTTGAGCTGACGATTGCTACATTATTATCGGCACAATGTACAGATGTGCTTGTCAATAAAGTAACAAAAACATTATTTCAAAAATATAAAACACCTGAGGATTATTTAGCTGTACCGTTGGAAGAATTGCAACAAGATATTCGCTCTATTGGTCTTTATCGCAATAAGGCGAAGAATATTCAGGCTTTATGTCGACGCTTGCTCGATGAATACAATGGTGAAATTCCTGCAACGAGGGAAGAGCTAGTGACATTACCTGGTGTAGGGCGTAAAACAGCGAATGTTGTATTATCTGTAGCCTTTGATGTTCCAGCACTAGCAGTCGATACCCATGTGGAGCGTGTCTCGAAGCGTTTAGGGCTATGCCGATGGAAAGATTCCGTGCTTGAGGTGGAAGAAACGATTATGAAAAAAACACCAATGGTAGCATGGTCCAAAACGCATCATCAGTTAATTTTCTTTGGCCGTTACCATTGTAAGGCACAAAACCCTGGATGCCATGTCTGTCCTTTGCTAAATGATTGTCGTGAAGGTCAAAAGCGTTTAAAGAAAGGCTTGGTGAAGGAAGCGTGAATCTCGAGGCAATAGCAAAGGATCAAGTAGATGCTTGGTTTGCCCAGTGGACAATCTTACAAGAAACGATTCATGCAGCCCATGATGCTAGAGATGGTACAGCACAAGCATTCATGGAAGAAGCTATCGGGCTGTTTGAGCAGTTTGTACAAGTAGCAGGGAATGAGGTATTACCGATTAATGGAGTTGAACGACTTGCCTTTATTAAAGCGAAGCCAGGTCAATATGCGTGTTATCGTCAGCTAGATGAACTATTTAAGGAAACAAAAAAGCGCACAGCACGATTGCGACTTCAAGCAACAAAAGGGTAACTGACGAATAGAACCTCTAAAGTGCTGGATAGAATTCCTAAAGTGGTGAATAATTTAAAAAGCCAGGAAGCATATCCAAAAAATATGCTTCCCGGCTTTTTATTATTCTGTACTGTGCTCTTCTTCTGTTGGACTAAGCGGCTCAATAGGAGATGTTGGCGGCTGTTGATTATTATCAATCGGACCATTATGATCTCCACTGTTGTTATTATTATTATTATTAGTATCCCCGCCATTTTCACCATTATTTATATCGGGTTCATTGCCATCCTGACCAGGGTCTATTGGCAGTTCAATATCTGGCTCCTCTACTTCCTCTGGCTCCTCGACATCTGGTTCTTCCTCCGGTGTGCCGACGATTTGGAAGGAGGTTGTGCCAGGTTCACTACGCGTACCGTCCACAATAGCGACAACAGAGATGGTGTAATTACCTTCTTCCAGCGTATTGCTTACTGTTAAGCCTTTACTGTCTGTTGTACCAAGGGCAATACTTTCTCCGCCTTCACGAGTGGCAGATACTTCAAATGAAGTTGGTAAAGGTTCATCTGTTTCAGGATTAAGCATAGTATCATGCTCCCAAGAAATATTGATGGACTGCCCCTCTAAGTCTAAGCTTGCTGTCACGTTGTAAGGTGTCGATAATGCTGGTACTTCGTAAACACTAGACACCTCTGTTGGCTCAGTACCACGCACAAATAGTTCTGTTTGACGTAGCTCACTTGGTGTATAATTACTCGCCAAACGAAGAGGGTTCGAGCCTACTTCAATCGTTGCCTCTACAACCGTGCTTGGCTTTTTAAAGCTTGCTGTTTCAACGCTTGCTGAAATTTCTTGCATAATTGTTTTAAATAAATTTTGCGGTAATCGACGCTCTTCCCATGTTGTAATTGGGTCAAAGTGTTTCTCATAGCCGCTCCAGATAGCAATAGAGTAGTTGGTTGTATAACCAGCAAACCATGAATCTGGCACACTTGTATTTGGTAAATTATATTTACTAAAATCTTCCACTGAGTAGTTGGTTGTACCTGTTTTACCTGCAATATCTAAGCCTGGTACATTGGCAGCAGTACCAGATGCATCTGGTTTATTGCCCACTACATCACGCAGCATATCTGTTACCATATAAGCTGTATAATCGCTCATAGCAACTTTAGGTTCAGGTGTGTAGTTTTTAGATGTTTTGCCATCACGATAGACTATTTTTGTAATCGAATGTGGATCCGTGTAGACCCCGTTATTACCGAAAGCTGCATAAGAAGCTGCCATTTGGATAGGGGAGATCGTAATAGCACCTCCACCAATCGCATCCGATTCATAAAGATCATCTGTTTTAATGCCTAAACGTCCTACAAATTCCTTGGCTTTTTCAATTCCAACCTCTTGTAATGTTTTGACAGCCGGTACGTTACGTGAAGCATAGAGCGCTTTACGAGCAGTAATAGCCCCCATATAACGACCGTCCCAGTTAGTGATCGTCTGTTTTGTACCTGTGTAAGTAATTGGTTCATCTACAAGTGTTTGACCTGTCGACCATTTTAAATATTCAATGGCTGGACCGTAATCAATTAAGGGCTTCATTGTTGAACCTGGTTGATTATTTGTTAAGTCCTCGGCATAGTTCCAGCCACGTATAGCACCGTAATTGCGACCGCCGCCAACGGCTTGAATCGCACCTGTCTTTGTATCAATGACAGCCACACCTGACTGAATCTCTTCTGTAGGGAAATTACTGTCATCGTTCATGACATTTTCTACAACTTTTTGGGCATTCGGATCAAGTGTCGTATAAACTTTAATTCCTTCTGCCATGGCTGTACCATCACCATTATTTTCCAATTCGTTAATAACAACATCTAGGAAGGCATCATATTTCGAACCAGCAAATGATTGGCGTGTTGTATCATCTGCAAGACCTGCTTGCACATCCAATTGCTGTGCTTCTTCCATTTCAGCTTTAGAAATTTTACCATGCTGATGCATTAATCCTAGCACCGTATTACGACGTTTCTTTGCCAGCTCAGGATTTTTTAAGGGATTATAAGCGTTTGGTCGTTGCACCAATCCTGCTAGTAATGCTTCTTCATCCAATGATAGATCTTTTAATTCTTTACCATAGAAATATTGAGCTGCTGTACCAAAGCCATAAATACGACCAGACATTAGCATTTTATTGAAGTACATTTCAAAAATTTCTTCTTTTGAATATTTACGTTCTAGCTGAAAGGCTAGCCATGCTTCCTGTGCTTTACGCTTTAGTTTCTTTTCATTTTGTAAGAATGAATTTTTCACAACTTGCTGTGTTAGCGTAGATGCACCTTGTGCACCGAAGCCATCACGGAAATTGGCAAGGATAGCCCCCCCTAAACGATAAAAATCCATCCCGTGATGCTCGAAAAAGCGTACATCTTCCGTTGCTAGAATCGCATTAACCATATCTTCTGGTATATCTTCATATTTTATATATTTACGGTTTTCAGCACCGATTGTTGCAAATAGCTCACCGTTTTTATCGTAGAACTCTGAAGAAACAGGGTCCTTCAATAATTCTTCATCAAGCTCTGGTGCTGTACTAGCATAGTAGGCAAATAACCCAGCTCCTCCAAGTAAACCTACCGCCACAACGATACATAAGGTTAAGAAAATGCGTTTAAACCAAGTTTTAGCGGTGGTAGCGGGTTTCTTGTTGTTCTTGTTCTTTTTATTTTTTTCAGCGAGAGCTTTTTGATGCTCTCCACGTGTTCGACGACGTTCAGTCATTCTATTTCTCCTCACTTTCAGACCTGCAGCATTTTGCGTCGATTAGTTGTTGGATAATGGGTAAATAATCGATACGTGGATAATAGTTTGTTGGAATTTCATATGTCTCTTGTTCAATTGTTGACAAGGGTATCGATTTACGGTTGCCATTTTCCATTGCTTGCCAGGCCTTTTGTAAAACTTCATATGGCACAATAAAATATCGTTCATGAGCTGAAAAGCGAACGATAATAAAAGCCACACCATGTTGTTCCGTCACTTGCTGCATATGTGTCATTTGATGCTCATGAATATTTTTTAAAGGGAAACTAGTTTTAGAAGCAGTTTCCTTTGCATCAAAATCAATATAATGCCCATTCCAAACACCATTGTAGTCGGTTGTAGACGGTGTGCGGAAATAAGCCTCACGAATAACAGCAGCACTGCGTGAAGGGTACTCTACTTTGACGATTTGCACAGGCACAGGTTTCTTATGAATGATTGCAAGCCGCCTTTTTATATAATAGTCGTTTGCTTCATTAATTTCATCTTCTAGCGTCTTTCCACGATTGCTAAAAGATAAATCTTTGTTGTTACTTTTTTTCTCTGCTTTCTGTACAGAATGATTCGGGGTATACAATTTCCCGTTTGGATAACGAATTGTCATTTAGCTCACCCTCTATTATACTGCTTTTCTAGTCACTAGTTTACCATGTTTTAGTGGCTATTCTCTACTTCTAACAGTTAGACAATAATTTCATTTGCGTCGAAAAACCGCCAGCTTCCGAATTCCTCGAATCGTCAAAATAACAGATAATTTTGAGCACGAAACAGAGGTATTTTCACACCTTTCATTGATAACGATTTTTAAGGATGAATGTTCACACCTAAAATTTTATCGAAAATTTTCTTCTTTCAACTAACTTACGCTTATTTTGTCATGCTTGAAGGTAATTCTATACACGCAAGGAATACTAGAGTAAAGCATAAGAGGAGGCGTTATATTGAACAAGTTAGAGCAATTAATTGCGCAGTTAGATCTGGTTAATCAGTTACTTTGCACGAGAGTGTCACTGGAAAACAATGCACACTGTATGCATTTTTTTATACAGCTTAAAGCAGTTAGCCAGAAAGTAAGCTTAGCAGAAAAGAACTGGCAAGTAAAGAATGCTTGTTCGCCTATTAGTAGTGAAAAATGATAGACTTTGGTACACTTATCTCATCAGCAATGAAAGGTAAGAGATGAGGTGCAAATATGTTAGTATGGAAACAAACAACGAAATTAATAGAGGAATGCGAGCAATGTGTGGTACGCTTTTGGCAAATGCGCGAGGAGGATCGTACACCAGATTTTTATGGAGAGGTGAAGCCACATGCGGATGAGATTCACATGCTTTTAACAGAATGGCAGCAAGAAGCCAATCAATGGATCCATAGACACCAACCAAAATATATGCATACACAACAAATTGCTTCAGTAAGAGAATCCATGGAGCAATTTGTTGTGCAATCCTTTTATAAAGAAACAAGTAAAAAACGATTCTTAGATGCCATCCATTCTACCTCCTATACATTAAAAAACTTTGAACGCTTACTAAAGGAGGTCGCACAGGATGTTATCGAAGAAACGAACGATTAGCGAGCTTTTAAATGAATGGCGCTATGATGAAGAACTAAAGGAGCGTATTTTGCATTGGCAAACCCTTGATGGACGACAAGCCAAATATGCGCCTTTTCCGGAAAATCTACATCCTTCTTTAGGAAAAGCCCTACAAAAAAGAGGCATTGCGCAGCTTTATACCCATCAGCGAGAGGCTTTTGATTTAGCACAAAGTGGCTCTTCCTTTACCGCTATAACACCAACAGCCTCTGGTAAATCATACTGTTATCATTTACCCGTGCTGCAAAAAATATTGGAGGATAAAAATGCTCGTGCCATTTATTTATTTCCAACAAAGGCATTGGCACAGGATCAGAAAAATGACTTAAATGAGCTGATTGAGCAGAGTGGTGAAGAAATTTTAAGCTATACGTATGATGGCGACACAGCGCCAGGGATTCGTCAAAAAGTACGCAAGGCAGGACATATTGTGATGACCAATCCCGATATGCTGCATTCAGGCATATTGCCACATCATACAAAATGGGTGTCCCTCTTTGAAAATTTGCAATATATTGTGATAGATGAGTTGCATACATACAAAGGGGTGTTTGGTTCACATGTGGCGCATGTTATTCGTAGATTAAAGCGTATTTGTGAATTTTATGGTAGTCAGCCTATATTTATTTGTACATCAGCAACCATAAAAAACCCTCAGGAGCTTGCAGAGCTATTAACGAATGAACCCCATCAGCTTATTACTGAATCGGGTGCTCCTGTTGGCAAAAAAACATTTCTATTTTACAATCCGCCTGTTATTCATAAAACATTTGGCGTGCGTAGAAGTGCTGTTTTAGAGGTCAGTGATTTAGCAAAAAGACTTTATATGGCAGGCATTCAATCGATTATTTTTGCGAAAAGTCGCGTGCGTGTTGAGATGATTGTTACCTATTTAAAGGAGCTAACGCGTAATAAACTGCAGGATAAATCTGTGCGTGGCTATCGAGGCGGCTATTTGCCTTCTGAACGGCGTGTGATTGAAAAGGGGTTACGTGATGGTACGATTCAAACAGTTGTTAGTACAAATGCATTAGAATTAGGGGTGGATATTGGTCAATTACAAGCATGTATTATGACAGGCTATCCAGGAAATATTGCTAGCGCTTGGCAGCAGGCAGGACGTGCAGGAAGAAGACAGGATGAGGCATTAATTATTTATGTAGCACAATCGTCTGCACTTGATCAATATGTAGTCAATCATCCATTGTTTTTACTTGGTAGTACACCTGAGGAGGCACGTATTTATCCTGAAAATATGCTAATTTTAATGGATCATTTAAAATGTGCAGCCTTTGAGCTACCGTTTTCCGTAGACGATACATATGGCGAATATGACATTCAGGAATTATTGGACTATTTAGCAGAAGAAGGTGTTGTCTTTAAAACAAGTGATAAATGGCATTGGATGAGTGATCGTTTCCCAGCTCATGATATTAGCCTGCGCTCTGCCTCACAGGAAAATGTAGTGATTATTGATATATCTATACCAGCACAAACAAAGGTGATTGGTGAAATGGATCGTCATAGTGCGATGACATTATTACATGAAGAAGCTATTTATTTACACCAAGGCATTCAATTTCAAGTGGAAAAGCTGGATTGGGAGGAGAAGAAAGCTTACGTACGTGAGGTAGATGTTGATTACTATACGGATGCAAATCTCGCAGTAGAAATGAAGGTGCTAGAGGAGGACCGTAGCCGACACCACATAGGCGGCACAATTAGCTTTGGGGATGTCGGCTTAGTTGCACAGGCAACGATTTTTAAAAAGATAAAGTTTGGTGGAAAACAGGACAATATCGGGTCGGGAACAATTCATTTACCACCTGATGAAATGCATACTAGCGCATCTTGGCTATCGTTTGATGCTCCAACGAAATGGTCAGAAGCGGAATTAGATGGAGCTATGGTTGGTGCTGCTTATGCCATCAATGCATTTATACCGATTTTCATTCGATGTGATAATAGTGATGTCGCTGTTGTGCCGCAAATAAAGGCTACGCATAACGAGCTACCAACATTTTTTGTCTATGACAAGTATCCTGGTGGCATTGGGCTAAGTGAAAAAGTCTACGATTTGTGGGGGGAACTTTTGGACAAAACGCTACAACACGTATCAAGCTGTCCATGTGAAGCAGGTTGTCCATCTTGCATCGGCGTTCAAGACAGCTTGAATGAATCAAAAGGGTATGTTATAAAATTATTAAGCTATTTAGGGTCCCAATTAAATAAGGAAAAGGAGCGTTGAGGGTGTGCCTTCAACGCTTTAAATTTTTCTCATATATAACATTCACATTGATAAGTTCAAAATATACTAAGGCTTTGCGATTTTTATATTATTTTCTCGTAACAAATTTTAAAAAAATGCTGAGATAATACGTCAAGCCTTGATAAATGCTCTTGTTCGATTTCTAATACAACATCTATTTTCCCATCTTCCACGTAATTTAGTAGCGATTTAAGATCTGTTTTTTCGAAATTTGTACCTGGATCTGTATCTTTGAAAGTGATTTTCAGCATAGCCAGTAAGCCCTGTAAGTTTAAGCTGATAAACTATACTAGTCTTCTTGCAAATTTTATGGATACAGGAATATAGATGGCTGCTCTAAGTAGGGCTCTTGTTAATGAGCCTGCTCCTTTTCGTAATTAATGTTTTGCGCAAAAATATTAATGATTTTAGTAAGTAGTAACATTTCTAAATATATCTTTAATATTGATAATGAAATCATCATAAAGCGATACTTTAAGAGTAAGGGCGACTTCTGCTTTTTCTTCTTCCGTCATCTCCTCCCAATCTTCATCAGGAAGCACGGTATAGACATCATCTAATTCATATTTATTATCTTTTAATAAATGAGCTTCAATGGATTTTGCGTCAGGATCAATAATCCAGTATTCTTTTACACCATGTTTCTCATAGAGTGCTTTTTTTCTTATTTTGTCATGGCGTGCGGTAGAAGGTGAAAGCACCTCAACCATCAAATCAGGTGCGCCATATATGCCATCCCGTTTGATAATATCTTGATTACAGATAATCATGCTATCAGGTACTACTCTATTTTTTTCATCTAGGTGAACATCTACACCGTCCGTAAAATTACGACACTTTTTCCCATTTAAATAAATGCCAAATAATATAGATAGATTTACAATGATCGTATTATGATTGACTGTTGGACGTGGTGACATCATAATTGTTTTCCCATCAATAATTTCAGAACGCTGCTTTAAACGTCGTTCATTCATTGCCATCTATTTCCTCTCCTTATCCTGCTTTTTTTGCTCAGTTGAAGCTGAAAACATTTTTGCTTTTTTCTTATATAGCAGTTCTTGACGGCTAGTATCCAATTCTTTTCCTACCTCTACTTCAATTGTTTCTTCTACAGTAGTAGTGGCTATTTTTGTATGTTTCGTAAAAAGTTGTTGCACTTTTGCAAGAAAAGATTGACACACATCTTTGTTTAAGAGCATATAGCTTCTTCATTATGCATACTCATCCCCTACTATTTTATATGGTACATTCAAAAATACTTCTTTGCAATAATTGGGAATTAAAAATATTGATATCAGAATAGCATTAAACATTTGCACTATTAATTAAAGGTGCGATAATGACTAGCAGCTAGTGGGGAGCAAATGTGAAAAGTAACAAAAAGAAACCGCAGAGCGAGTTAGTTAGAAGGGGGCTGATGCTAAGCTAATGATGAATCAAGAGAAGTTAGTAGATTATATAGTCAAAGGTGAAAAAATGAACAGGTTCAATCTTAAAGAATCTAGGAAAGATGTAAACTCACTAGTGTCGCATTAAAATAATTAATCGACCTATTGTAATTTGATTTTTCTGTAACCTATCCAAATCCACAATAAAGGACCTAAGCATGGAGAGGTTTACACGAAAAACATCATTTGAATAATGGCTTTTACCTGTTTCATCCTACTTATTTGAAGAACTAGTGAAAACCTCCCAATTAAACTACTTCTTCTTTTTTACATAAAATTTCCATAAGAACTAGATTTTTTAAAAGTAGATTTTCTTTTAATACTTAAATATATTGATAAGTTTCGTAGAAAAATACACAGCAACATAATTGGGAGATGAAACTAATCAATTGAGCAGGCTTTTGTAAACTTGAAGGTGCTCTTTTGTGGGGAAATCGCCCAAAATGGGATATAAACGCTTTTATTTTGGACGATTTTTATTTTTTAACTAGTGTCATAGATTTTATCTACAATAAATTGGAGTTTTGATATAAAATTGGAATAAGAGCTAAGTAGCCAATTTAGGAGGTTATCCAATGAATTCTATTAATTTAAAGAAGCAGGCTATACAAATTGTGTTAGAGAAAAAGAAATTAACAGATGTTGTAGCACGTGTAGGGATTGTATTAGATATTTCAGGATCCATGAGAAAGCTTTATCGTCAAGGGGTTGTCCAGGAAGCGGTTGAACGCGTACTAGCAGTGGCGAGTCAATTTGATGATGATGGTGCATTAGATATATGGGTCTATGATAATGAATTTTCCAGACTTCCAGCTGTGACAGAAAAGGATTTTGATGGATATGTGGAACGACAAATTTTAAACAATGCTGATGTACATAAATTTGGAAGAAACGATGAGCCGCTTGTGATGGGGGATGTCGTCAAAAAGTATATAGACGAGGAACCAAGCCAAGATCCTACTTTTATTGTTTTTATAAACGATGGAGGTTGTAAAGCAGGAATTAAGCGTTTTATTGTGGAAACATCCAATAAGCCGATATTTTGGCAATTTGTAGGGATTGGCGATTCTAACTTCGATGTTTTGCGTAAATTAGATACAATGGAAGGTCGCTTTATTGACAATGCTAATTTCTTTCATTTGGATAACTTAGAAACAGTTAGCGATGCACAGTTATACGACCAGCTATTGGATGAATTCCCAAAGTGGTTGCAGGAAGCAAAAGATAAACATGTTCTTTAATCTAGCAAATGCACTACTATTTTGTCATGAGTAAAAGGTTAGAATGGAAAGATGGCGCTATTAGTATGAAGAAAGGGTAGTTATTATCCGAGACACTGAAAAAGTCGATTTACCCCAATATTTTAGGCGTAAATCGACTTTTTATAATTATAAACTTTCCAGTGTCCTCTTAATTCTGTTCTTTTTTCTTTAACACAAGTGAATCTACTTGTAATTAAGAAAATTTGGAATAGCATTATCAATCATGGTACGCTTATTTGTATGATGAATGAATACATACAGAAAATGAGTGAAATATATGTCATACGAAAATAAAATCCTACAAATGAAAAAGATGCTTGGTAAAAAATCGCCTACTACTCAAAAAGCAGAACAATCCGCTTATCAAAAGCCTGCAAACCCAAGCTATACGGAGCAATGGGAGAAGGCGGGGCTAACGGTTGTAGAAAATGACTTTGGCATTGTCTTTAAGCGCCAAGTCTATTATCCAAGCGCTTATCAGCATGGTCATTATCAATTGCAGTCTTTTTTTGAAGCTTTAAGAAAATGGCAGGACGCTGATTTTAACCATCCATATGCACTTGATATCAATGAGTCTGTATTATTTTTTGATACAGAAACGACAGGCTTAAAGGGTGTGGGCACACATATTTTTTTACTGGGTTTTTTAGAGATAACAGAAGAAGCCTTTGTGCTCACCCAGTATATTCTTGCTGATCCTGCTCACGAAGCGGCGCTGCTGTTTGAATCCAAGCTTTGGCAAAAAACAGCCACGATCATTACGTATAATGGGAAAAGCTTTGATTGGCCACAGCTTGAAACACGATGGACATTGCATAAAAAAACATTACCGAAATTACGTGCACAAAGACAGATTGATTTATTGCATAGTTCGAAGCGTTTATGGAAAAATGATATGGAACACTTAAAATTAAAAGCTGTGGAGGAAGAGAAGCTTGGTTTTTCTCGTATTGGAGATATCCCGGGCTATCTTGCGCCGATTATTTATTTAGATGCTGTGAAAAGCGGTATACCAGATGCTTTAATGAAGGTACTTCTTCATAATGAGTGGGATTTACTTTCATTGATTACACTTTATAGTCATTCTACACATTTATTATTTGAGGAAAATAAAGAAGAATCCGCCAAAACCTTTACCAATATTGGGAAATGGTATAGTGATTTAAAAGAAAGCACACAAAGTGTAAAGGTGTTAGAAAGAGTGACCACACACTTTGATGAGCTTGCAGCAGGCGATGCACAATACTATTTAGCGTTGCAGCATAAAAAGAATAAACGTTATAGTGAAGCCATTGACGCTTTTGTGGCATCCCTCCATTTTGTGAAGCCAAGAACAAAGTTGCATGCCCTTGAGCAACTAGCCATACTCCATGAGCATCACCTAAAAGATTATCAACAGGCCCTTTATTATACGCAAGGAGGCATACAGCTAATCCAAAATAATGAGCAATGGAGTGTGGAACAAAAACAAAAATGGGTAATTTCCTGGGAAAAGCGATTGCATAGACTAGGAAATAAGAAATAATTTCCTCGGTAAGCGTAAGAAACAGCAACTTAAGCCTTACAATCGGTGCTTTCAGCAGATATAATGTGAGGAAGTATGCTATAATGAATTCGTGTATGTAGTGTGAGGAAGGGCGATGTAAATGGACATTAAATTAACGTCAAAAATGATCCTTGAAAAGGAATTTAAAAAGAACTTTAAAGGCTACAATGTAGAAGAAGTGGATTCTTTTCTTGATGAAATTATTCAAGACTATGAAACGTTTGAAAAAGTGGTGGCCCAACTACGTGAAGAAAATGGACGATTAAAAGAAGAAAATCGACAGCTAAAAGAAGAAATCGATAGTACGCCTAAACGACAACCAATTGCATCGGCAGCGGCTGGTACAACGAATTTTGATATTTTAAAACGTCTTTCTAACTTAGAGAAACATGTATTTGGCAGTAAGCTATACGAATAAATTTGTTCAATTATATTGTGTTTAAGATAAAACTTTAGTATAATATTTTGTATCATCATGAAATTCTGGTAATCGCTGCGATGCTAGACATCGTAGAGGAAAGTCCATGCTCACACGGCTCTGAGATGACCGTAGTGTTCGTGCTTACTGAAAAAATAAGGTAAGGCAGCTATTATGGCTGACGGCGGAAGGAAAACCTAAGTCTTCGGATATGGTTGACACTTCCTGAAAGTGCCACAGTGACGAAGCTTGCTTGGAAACTGGCAAGGTGGAACGAGGTAAACCCCACGAGTGAGAAACCCAAATTATGGTAGGGGCACTCTCTAAAAGGAATTAAACGGATAGAGGGACAGAGTTTGCTCTGTAGATAGATGATTACCACCTGATCGTACGAGGCGTAAAGCTGTTTGAGTACCCAGGAACAAAACATGGCTTATGGAATTTTTTTGATGCTTATCTACAAAATAACAAGCGCTCTCCAATTCGGTGGAGAGCTTTTCTTTTGAGTTTATCTTGATTCAGCGAATGTTTTTGTATCGAAAGTGCAGCGGTAGATACTGGAGACGCTCACCTTTTTTGGTGGCGAGATGGATACAATGCTATTGGCGATTCAATGGGTGGATGAACCCTCGCTGAATCAAGATAAAGCTTCTGGCGGATGTACCTGACGCTAGCGCTTTTGGTACAGAAAACATTGTCATGGATTTTGAAGAGGCTTCGCTCACGAGCTCTACTGAAAATCCAGACGCAGTTACGCTGAGGCATAATTGAGAAGGAACAATAACCTTGTCAATAAGGTCTTGGTATATGTGATACGTTTGAGAATCGACAAAATTATTAGTCAAATCCTTATCGCTACCTTCGAGTCATAACACCTAAAACGGTTATCGCATCAAAATAGGATGAATTTGTATACATACGAGTTGGTCTAGTGGAAATACCCTAATGAGGGGGAGTATAAAAAGATAGGATGGAGCGGGACATGAGCGGAGTGAATAATTGGGTAAGTAAGGATGACTTGAAGCTGATTTCAAAATATCCTACTGCTTTAATCTTTAAAATCTTCGAAAATGTATCTGAAGGCATCATGATTACTGATGAAAATAAAAAAATAATAATGGTTAATCCTGCCTTTGAATTTGTAACAGGCTATACACGTGACGATGTAGCGGGGAAAACGCCAGCCGTTTTACAATCTGGTGTACACGAAGTGCCATTTTATTTAAAAATGTGGGAACAGATACGACAAGAAGGCATTTGGCAAGGGGAAATATGGAATCGCCGTAAAACAGGGGATGTATATCCTGAATGGCTAACTATTGTGCGCGTAAATGATGATAAGGGAGAGATTACAAATTATTGTGGTATTTTCACAGATTTGTCTGAACGTAAAATTGTAGAAAATGAATTAGAAAAGCGTTTGCTCACCGACTCATTAACAGATGTATCGAATCGATTTGCTTATATTGAGCGCATGGATAATTTGTTGGAATCAACGGCTACTGTTTCTCATTCAGTGCAGCATGCAGTTTATTTTTTAGATTTGGATCGTTTTAAGCAAATTAATGATACATTAGGTCATGCTGTTGGAGATTTCCTTTTGACGGAAGTGGCGAAACGTTTAAAGCAGCTACTGAAGAATAAAGATATTATTGCTAGATATGGCGGAGATGAGTTCGTCCTTACATTAACAAATGTGAAAAATGTGAAAGAAGCTGCAAAGTTCGCAGAGCAGATTATTCATACCATTGAGCAGCCAATCAAAGTGAATGATCAAGAAATTTTCATTTCCACAAGTGTAGGTATTAGTATTTATCCTACAGATGGTAAAAAAACAGAAGAGCTAATTAATCGTGCAGATAAGGCTATGAGCTATTCGAAAAACAATGGAGTGAATGGCTATTCCTTTTATTTCGATGAACTGCACACAGATGCACAGCGTGTTCTATTGCTAGATACAGAGCTAAGAAAAGCGATTGAAAGCCGTGAATTTGAACTCTACTTCCAGCCTAAAGTTACGATGGAAGACGAACAAATTCAAGGGTTAGAGGCACTTGTTAGATGGCGTAATGATAAGCTAGGATTCGTTTCACCAGGCGAGTTCATTCCTTATGCGGAGGAAACTGGTTTAATTATCCCGCTAAGTGAGGCAATTATTGAAAAAGCATGTGAAGCTGTGATTCAGATGCAGCAAAGTGGCTGGAAAATTCCTGTAGCCATTAATATTTCAAGTATTCACTTTAAACAGCAAAACTTTTTAGAATCTGTGCAGGCTATATTAGAGCGTTATAATATGCCAGCTAGCAATTTTGAAATTGAAGTGACAGAGCGCACGGTGATGAATAGCGCTAATGAAACTGTTAGTAAACTAGTTCGTCTAAAGCAATTAGGTTTTAAAATTTCCATTGATGATTTTGGCACAGGTTATTCATCTTTAAGCTATTTAGTACGCTTTCCATTGGATTGTTTAAAAATTGACCGCAGCTTTATTCAGCATATTGGCTCACTGGATGAAAAGCAGGCAGTAGTAGATGCGATTATTCAAATGTCTCATCGGCTAAAAATGAAAGTTGTAGCAGAGGGCGTAGAACAGGCACAACAAGTGGATATACTACGTAAAATGAAATGCGATATTATCCAGGGTTATTATTACAGCAAACCACTCCCGTTAAACGAACTGATGGAGTTTATGGAGTATTGGGAAATTGAGCATCAAGGAAGGAAATAATCTATGGCAAACTATCAATTAGTAGCTACGTCAGCAATGGGCTTAGAAGCTATTGTGGCACAAGAAGTAAAAGCACTTGGTTATGAAACAACAGTTGACAATGGCAAAGTATATTTTGAAGGCGATGAAACGGCTATTGCACGTACCAATTTATGGTTGCGAGTAGCGGATCGAGTAAAAATTGTCGTTGGACAATTCCCAGCGAAATCGTTTGAGCAATTATTTGAAAGTGTCAAAGCATTACCTTGGGAAAAATATTTACCAGTGGATGCTGCTTTCCCAGTTTCGGGGAAGTCTGTTAAATCGAAATTATTCAGTGTACCAGATTGCCAAGCAATTACCAAAAAGGCGATTGTTGAGCGTATGAAACAGCATTATAAACGCCTTGGATTTTTAGATGAGTCGGGTGCGACTTACAAAATTGAGGTTTCAATTTTAAAAGATGTGGCGACACTAACAATTGATACGTCTGGCGCTGGCTTACATAAACGCGGCTACCGTCAGGTTCAAGGTGAGGCACCATTAAAAGAAACACTGGCAGCAGCACTTGTACAAATATCGAGGTGGAATCCAAATCGTCCATTTGTTGATCCATTTTGCGGTTCTGGTACAATTGCATTGGAGGCAGCGATGCTTGGACAAAATATAGCGCCAGGCTATAACCGTGAATTTATTTCAGAGGAATGGCCATGGATCAAGGCAAATATTTGGGATATGGTTCGTGATGAGGCAGAAAGTTTAGCAAATTACGATCAGCCCTTAGAAATTATTGGCTCAGATATTGACCATCGTATGGTGAGTATTGCGCAAGAAAACGCGATAGAAGCTGGCTTTGGTGAGTTAATTACGTTTAAGCAGATGCAGGCACGTGATTTTACGACTTTGTTAACTGATGGTGTGATGATTGGGAACCCGCCATATGGAGAACGTATTGGCGATGTAGAAGTCGTGGAGCAGGTGATTCGTGATTTAGGCAAAGTGATGAAAAACTATCCAACTTGGTCTGTCTATATGCTATCCTCCATGAAAAATTTTGAAGAATTATATGGACGTCAAGCTACGAAAAAACGTAAATTATTCAATGGCTTTATTGAAACAAATTATTATCAATTCTGGGGTCAAAAATCTAAAAGAGATTAACGAATGATAACGGAAGATAAGATTTTTTCTTATCTTCCGTTTCGTCGCGTATAATAGGAACAGATTGTTAGAGGGGGCACATCAATTGCGTAAATCTTTACCATTTGCATTATCAAAGGATCGTTCATTTTTTGAATCATTAGGTGATTGGATGGGCGATGTTCTTTATGATGAATTACCTGAAAAAGGCTTTGAATGCCGTGATGAGCAAATCTTTATGGCTTATCAAATAGAACAAGCACTAAAAGAAAAAAATGTACTCTTTGCAGAGGCAGGCGTAGGTACAGGAAAAACAATTGCTTATTTGTTGCCAGCGATTTCTTATGCGCGTTACACAGGCAAGCCCGCACTAATTGCCTGCGCAGATGAAACATTAATCGACCAGCTTGTCAAAGAAGGTGGCGATATTTATAAACTTCAGCAAACATTAGGACTTACTATTGATGTTCGCCTTGCAAAATCGAGAGATCAATATTTATGCTTAAAACGTTTTGAGGAAGCGGAAAAGGTGGAAACGGATGAATGGATTGATGATATTGCCTTTTCTATTCCTGATGGCGTCTATGCACAAGGCTCGATGATTGCTATTCCTCCATATGGGGAACGTAGCGACTATCCAACGGTAAGTGATGAGGATTGGCAAAAGGTCAACTATAATGCGATTATGCAATGCTCTGTTTGTGACCTTCGTAATCGCTGTGGGCAAACATTACATCGTGCGCACTATCGTAAATCAACAGATCTTGTCATTTGCTCTCAGGATTTTTTAATGGAGCATTTAGCAACGAAAGAGTCTCGTGAGCGTGAGGGACAGCTTGCTTTATTGCCTGAAGTATCAATGATGGTGCTGGATGAAGGGCATCTGTTGGAATATGCAGCACAAAAGGCGATGACTTATAAGGTACAGGCAACGACAATTGTAAATTTATTAGAACGCTTGATGGTGGATGGTGTGCGAGAGCGTACACTATATGCAATGGAAAAACTACAGGACGATCATGAGCTATTTTTTGACCAGCTACGTGATGATGTTGTTGCTTCTGACGAGGATCGTAAACGCATCAATAAATCAAAAACACTATTAACGTATGGCAAGCAGCTCATAAATGATGTTGAGGTATTGATGGAGGAATTTGTCTTTGAATCAGAGATGTATATGATTCCTGAATACGAATTAAATATGGCGGAAGAGTATTTAGAGCAATATGAGGCTTCGTTACGCATTTTTACCGCACAGGGAGATGCAGTAGATTGGTTAGAGGAAACAGATGGCGAGGAAACACTCGTGATTATGCCTCGACTCATTACAGAAGTTTTAGCAGAAAAATTATTTTCTAAGAAGCTGCCAATTGTTTTTTCATCTGCAACATTAGCTGTCAACAAAGATTTCTCGTATATTGCCTATAGTTTAGGGATTCGAGAGTACCAATCATTTTCTGTTCCTTCGCCATTTGATTATGAAGAAGTAATGAAAATTTATTTACATGAACTCTCTCAAAATAAGAAAACAGCGCGTGTTCAGCAACTTTTGCGCGATGGTGAACAAACATTGATTTTATTTAAGTCAAAGCAGGCGATGTTAAACTTTAAGGAGCAATTGCCGCTAATGGAGCGAATGTATGTTGCCTTTGAAGGAGATCGAGAACTTTCAGCTATTGTACGAGATTTCCAAGAAGGAACGATTAAAACATTATGCTCCTATCATTTATGGGAAGGTTTAGATTTGCCGGAAGAGGCATTAACACGTGTCATTATTTATGACCTGCCCTTCCCGCCGCATGATCCATTATTTGATGCGAAGCGTACGTTTGCTGAAAATCCATTTGAAGAGGTAGAATTGCCTTTTATGCAATTACGCTTGCAGCAAGGCATGGGGCGTTTAATTCGTACGTCAAATGATCATGGTGATATTCATATTTTATTAAATGACGAAGAACAAAAACAGCGCACAGCCTTTGACAATATTTTAGCGGTTGCGCCAGAAATAAAGTAGTAAAAAAGCGAGTTTGCCTAGAAAGCAAGCTTGCTTTTTTTTGTTATATTTAAATAATTAAATTCGAATAGGTAAATAATGTTATTTTTAAGAAAGTGTTGAATATTTCTCTTTTAAACTATATAGTTCTTATTTGTGTAATAAATTTTGATAAAATAAAATTTTTTTTGTATTGAAAATGATTTCACAAAAGGTTTATAATGATGACAAGAATTTTTTAAGAATAGTCATATTGTTTGTCAACTATTCTTTGATAGGGGGCTTAATCCTGTCGAACGTTCAATCATTGTGTAGAAAATATACAAATCTATCAGCAACAGATATTGAGAAGTTGCTTGAACTAGAAGCTACATTAACGTACTATGCTGAGCTGACTGATTGTTATATGTTCATCGATTGTATGTTGGAAAATTTACCACATGCAATTGTAGTGGCAGAGGCATTCCCAAAGAAGGAAATTGGCTTATACGAAAAATCTGTTATAGGAAAATTCGTATTTGAAAGCTTTGAACCAGCCGTCTTCGCTGCGTTTAAACATAAAGAAAAATCGTCCATCTCCAGAGCTGTTACGCAGGAAGGGATTACGGTAGAGCAGTATGTTGTACCAATTTTTAATGAGCAGCAACAAGTGATTGCGGTGTTGATTCAAGAAAAAATGGTCAGGATGCAAACAACACCAAAGGATGATTTTCACAATATGCCCTTTGCATTGATTGAGCATATTGTAGAGCCAAATTCTCAACCAATGCCAGTCGTTTCAGATTTATTAGTAGAGTCGATTATTTTAACAAATCATGAAAACAAAGTGATTTATAGTAATCCAGCAGGCTACCATTTTATTTCTGAGCTATCGGGATTGGAAAACTTTGATAATGTTGCATTGGATAAAATTTTACCCTTTTTGCAAGAGGTCTATGATCAAGGCGATGATGTCTTTTTCCTAGAAATTACGATTGATCGTAAATCCTTTATTGTTAAGAAAATCCCAATTCGCAGTCAATATGATAAAGTTACACTGTTGATTATTCATGATCTAACAGAGCTAAAGCTGAAAGAAAATGAACTGATGATGAAAACGTTTGCGATACGAGAAATTCATCATCGGGTGAAAAATAATCTTCAAACAGTGACAAGTCTATTACGCTTGCAAATGCGAAATGACTCATCTGCTGCAAATGCAAGTGCTTTTCAAGAGGCATTAAATCGAATCTATAGTATTTCATCTGTTTATGAGCTGATTTTAGAAAATGAGGAGAACGCTGAAGAAAAGGTAGATGTTATTGCATTAGCTAAAAAGATTGGTCATAAAATGATTGGCACATCCAATACAGCCAGAATTCAATTAGCCTTTCATCATCATAATATACAGTTATTTTGCCATTCGAAAAAGGCAGTATCCCTTGCACTTATTATTTGTGAGCTACTGCAAAATGCATTAAAGTATGCATTTATCGGCTGTGAGGAAGGAATCATTAATATTCAATTCCTACAGGAAGATTCCGATATAGCACTTCATATTTCTGACAACGGCGTTGGAATGCAAGAGGTGAAGGCATCTTTCGGTATGGAGATGATTACAAGGCTTGTCGAATATGATTTGGCCGGCTCATTTTCAATTATCCCTAGTGAAGAAGGTACACATACTCGAATTCAGTTTCCTGTAAGTGAGGAGGTATTTATCGTAAATGGCTAGGAAAGTTATGATTGTCGAAGATGAATCACTGATTGCAATTGATTTAAAGTTTATGTTAGAGGATAATGGCTACGAGGTTGTAGCGCAAGCAAATAATGGTGAAACCGCTATTGAGCTCGCCTTTTTGCATAAGCCACAGTTAATTTTAATGGATATTAAAATGCCAAAACTGGATGGCTTAAAGGCAAGCAAGATCATTGAACAACAGCTTGGAATACCTGTTCTTTTTATCTCTGCTTACAGTGAAAAAGAATTGTTGCTATATATGAAACAAGATAATATATTAGGCTATGTCATGAAGCCATTTTCCGAAAAAAATGTGTTGCCTGTATTAGAGGTTGCTTTTCATCAAATAGATAAATTCAACCGCCTCAATGGAGAGCTTTTACATAAGCAGACACAATTAGAAAAGCGAAAAGTGATCGAACGTGCAAAGGGCTTGCTGATGCAGGCTGAAAATATAAGCGAGGACGAGGCTTATCGTAAAATTCGCAACGAAAGCATGCAGACACAGCAGGAAATGGTGCACATTGCACAGCAAATTATTAATAACTTACAAGTCAATAGTTGAAGCAAAGGCGCTTTAAAGAGATTTCTTCTTTAAAGTGCCTTTTTTTATATAAATTTATAAATAAAAAAGGGGTGATGAGTAAGATGGCAATGATAGGAACGGTTATCGTTTATATTATTATGATCTGTGCTGTTTTAGGGGCAATCGGAGCTATCCGAGATGCTGAGTATGGAATTGGGAAAGAATTTATGAATGGGATTCATACGGTTGGTCATATTTTTGTCCCAGCAGCAGGAATCATGGCAGCTATACCTTACTTAACGTGGTTTATTAGTCATTTTATTAGTCCGATTTTTGAATTTATTGGTGCCGATCCTGCGATTGCAGCGACGACGATTTTAGCTTCAGACATGGGTGGTTATCAATTAGCCAATGCTTTAAAAGAATCCTATGAGGGCTGGGTGATGGCGCTTGTTGTTGGCTTTATGTCAGGTGCTACGATTGTTTTCTCGATTCCAATGGGCCTTGCGATGTTGGACAAGCGTGATCATAAATATATGGCGCTAGGTATTATGGCTGGCGTATTAACAATTCCGATTGGTGCATTTATTTCATCTGTTATGATCGTGCTATTTAACACAGAAGTACGCGAAGTTATTAGCACAACAGAGGCTCCAACATATGTGTTTGCTATTTCGATTTTACAAATATTAATTAATTTATTGCCTTTATTTATTTTTGTTATTTTAATCGCATTAGGCTTAAAGCTTGTGCCAAATGCAATGATTACGGGCTTTATGTTGTTCGGACGCATAATGGATGCAGGGATTAAGCTAGTGCTTGTCTTCTCGATTGTTGAAATTTTTACAGGTCTGTTTACTAAGATTTTTGGTGCATGGGGCTTTGATCCAATTATGGCTGATGAGCTTGACCAATTCCGTGCATTGGAAACAGCAGGCTATATCGGGATTATGCTAGCGGGAGCATTCCCAATGGTGTATTTAATTCGAAAATATGCTTCGAAACCGCTTGAAGCTGCTGGTAAAAAATTGGGATTATCCGCAGTAGGGAGTGCTGGAATATTAGCAACAGTCGCTAATATCCTTGCAATGTTTACACTTATTCGCCAGATGCCGCCAAAAGATAAAGTCATTAATATTGCATTTGGTGTATGTTCGGCATTCTTGTTAGGCGACCATTTATCATTTACAGCTAACTTCCAGCCAACGATTATTTTACCTGTGATTGCTGGTAAGTTTTTAGCGGGCGTTATTGCCATTATTTTAGCTTATAAGCTATCTGTTCCAACGGCTTTAAAGCTAGAAATTGAAGATCGCAAGGCGGGCATTATTAAAGAAGGCGAATATTTAACAGAGCAAAAATCTGAATAAAGAAGGGCAAGGTGATGATAGGTGAGTGAGGAAAAGAAGCGGTTTATTCAGGAGTTCGTGCCTGGAAAGCAGCTAACATTAAGTCATTTAATTGCCAATCCAGATCCTGATATGTTTCAAAAGCTTGGCATACAAGAAGCAGGTGCGCTTGGCATTATGACTTGTACGCCAAGTGAAACGGTAATTATTGCAGGGGACTTAGCGACAAAGGCAGCCAATGTTAAACTCGGTTTTTTAGATCGTTTTACAGGCAGTCTTGTTATTGTTGGTAGTGTGTCAGAGGTGGAAATGGCGATGCTAGAAATTAATCGTTTTTTATCTGAGGCATTAGGCTATACACCATCGAAAATAACGAAGTCATAGGATGTGTCATATGCAAAATCGAGTAATGATAATAGGTGGTGTGCAGGCAGGAAAGTCAACATTGATGAATACCTTGCTAGGCAAAGAAAGCGCAGCCAATAAAACACAGGCACTCGTTTATGATGACTGGATTGTTGATACACCTGGTGAGTATATTGAAAATCCCATGTATTACAGAAATATTATGGCAACATCATTGGAAGTGACACATGTCATTTATTTGCAAGATGCAACATCAGCTAAAAGTGTGTTCCCGCCGCAATTTAGCTTAGGGATTCCTAAAATACAAATTGGCGTGATTACGAAAATTGATGCACCTGATGCAGATGTTGAACAGGCTATAGCTTTATTGAAAAATGTGATTACGCAAGGTGCTATTGTCAAAACCTCTTCATGGCAAAAGCTTGGTGTGGAATTTATTGCCCCACTTATTGAGCTTCGTACTAACGAGGAAATTCGTCAGTATGTCAAGGATCGCGATAGTCCGTATCTCATGTATTACCCATAGTGGTGAGAGGAGGCGTAGGGTGAAAACTGAAAAAATCTATAGTGCAGGCATTGATATTGGAACAAGCACCACAAAAATGGTTGTCAGTCGTTTTCTATTAAAAAATGTGGCAGGCGTTACACATGTACCAAGAATTGAAATTATTGAGAAAACAGTGTTACATCAAAGTCCTATTATTAAAACACCATTTCTCAATAAAGACATGATTGATATGAAAAAAATTGAGGAATTTATTTTTCAGCAATATCAATTGGCACAAATTGCACCTGCGGATATTTCCACAGGAGCCATTATTATTACAGGTGAATCTGCCACAAAGGAAAATGCACGTGAGGTTGTTCATACGATTGCAGATGACGCTGGTCATTTTTTAGTTGCTACCGCGGGTCCTGATTTGGAGGGCATTATTGCTGCAAAAGGTGCCGGTACATTACAGCAATCAAAAAACTCTGCCAAGGTAATAGCCAATATTGATATTGGCGGGGGCACTGCCAATATTGCAGTGATGCAGTTTGGCGAAGTCATTGGCACTTGTACCTTACATGTTGGTGGCAGATTGATTGAGTTTCAAGATGGCAAAATTCAATCAATCTCTCCACCACTCCTGCGATTGATGGAAAAATGGCCCCAGCCATTAGCTGTTGGTGATGCAGCAGATGATGCGCGAGTATCACAATGTGTGGAAGAAATGGTTAAGACACTTTCCATGATTTTACATGGTCAATGTCAGGATGAAGGACATCCATTATTGCTAGGGCATTTACCAAATTGGCATAAACCAGTAGATGCCATCGTCTTTTCTGGTGGTGTGGCCTCCTGCATTTATGAACATGACTGCACACAGCGTCAATATGATGATATTGGTGAGAAATTAGCAAAGATGCTGTTACAGCATGAACAGCTCCAATCATTTTTATGGTTCCAGCCAAAGGAAACAGCACGTGCAACAGTGACTGGTGCTGGCACACAAACAACTGAAATTAGCGGAGCAACGATTCAGGTGGATGCCGAAGTATTACCGCTAAAAAATGTACCTGTCTTCAACTGTCATATAGATGCGTCAATAGACTTTCACACGACAGTGAAGACAGCGGTAGAGCGGGCAGATGATTTATTTTCCATACAGGATAATCGTTCACCGTTTGCCCTCTATTTTAGTGAATTGCCATATTTAAGCTTTCAGGATGTCCATGCATTATGTGAGGCGATTTTGCAGCATTTGGCAACAAAATGCTCCAAGGCCATACCAATTATCATAGTCATTCAATCAGATTATGCAAAAATTATTGGCCAAACGATACAGGCAATTAATCCTACAGTGCCAATACTGTGCATCGATCAAATTAAAGTGGATACAGGCGATTATATCGACATTGGTGAGGTTCTGCCATCTGGCGTTGTACCTGTTGTTGTTAAAACACTTGCCTTCCACTCAAAGTAAGGAGGATGAATGTGAATCTATCGGTGATATTTGGTGGAGAAAAATATAATTTTCGATCATTAAAAGATGTGATGGCGAAGGCCAATGAAGAAAAATCAGGTGATCAGCTTGCAGGGATTGCTGCTGAATCAGTACAACAACGCATTGCCGCAAAGGCTGTGCTCAGTGAGCTATTAGTAAAAGATATACGAGAAAATCCATTAGTGCCACAGGAAAATGATGAGGTTTCACGCATTATTGAGGGCGATATTAATGAGCAAATATATGGAGAAATCAAAAACTGGAGCATCGAGCAGCTGCGTGAATACATTTTATCAAATGACACGGGTGATCGTGAATTAAAGCGTTTAAGTAAAGGGATGAATTCCGAGATTATTGCCGCTGTTACAAAACTAATGTCCAATTTAGATCTTGTACATGCAGCCAATAAAGTTGAAATACTTTCAACGTGTAATATTACGATTGGTCAAAAAGGGACGCTGTCATCTCGTCTACAGCCAAATCACCCAACAGACAATATTGATGGCATTATTGCTTCATTAAAGGAAGGGCTATCCTACGGTATTGGTGATGCTGTTATTGGCATTAACCCTGTAGATGATTCTGTTGAAAGTGTTAAAAAGGTTTTGACTGCGACAAAGGAATTTATCAATGACTGGTCGATTCCTACGCAAAACTGTGTATTGGCACATATTACAACACAGATGAAGGCGATTAAGCAGGGCGCGCCAGCAGATATGATTTTCCAAAGTATCGCAGGGACAGAAATTGCGAACCGTTCGTTCGGTATTTCTGCGGATTTAATTCGTGAAGCAGAGGAGCTTATTAAAAAGCAAGGGACAGGAACGGGTCCAAATCTCTTTTATTTTGAAACAGGGCAAGGCTCAGAGCTATCAGCAGAGGCTCATATGGACATTGACCAAGTAACATTGGAATCACGCAACTATGGCTTTGCTAGACATTTCAATCCTTATATTGTCAATACAGTTGTTGGTTTTATCGGCCCAGAGTATTTGTACAACAATAAACAAGTGATTCGTGCAGGTCTTGAAGATCATTTTATGGGTAAAATGCACGGCATTCCAATGGGTGTGGATATTTGTTATACAAACCATATTAAGGCAGATCAAAATGATGTGGAAGATTTGAGTGTATTGCTAACAGCTGCTGGCGTTAACTTTATTATTGCAGCACCAATGGGTGATGATGTCATGCTGAACTATCAATCAATGAGCTTCCATGATGTGGCTACATTACTGCAAACATTTGGTAAAAAACCAGCACCAGCATTTTTAGCATGGCTAGAAAAAATGGGCATTTATGAAAATGGACGACTGTCAGCAAGAGCTGGTGATTTATCCATTTTTGAAAGGTAGGTGAGTCGAGTGAATGAGCAACTAGTATCAATGATTACACAGCTTGTCATGGAGAAAATGGAGCAAGGTGTGGAGAGTCAAACACCTGAAGCAACAGCACAGCCACTCATTCAATTTTATGATAAGACAGGGAACTCGCAGCACAGTGTAACAGAGCCTAGAGCAGCAGCATCTGAACCACTAATTAAGCTATACCAACGTGAGCAGGTTCATACAACGCCTGAACAGCCATTACCAGAAGCTGCACCAGCGCAGCCGTTTCAATTTGACACTGCGCCATTGAATGATAGTGTGCAGGCAGCTCAAACATATACACCAGCGCGAATTGGTGTAGGTAGGGCAGGAACACGACCAAAAACAAAAACATGGTTGAAATTCCGACTCGATCATGCAGCAGCAGTGGATGCTGTATATGGTGAAGTATCAGAGGAGCTACTACAAAAGCTGAATGTTTTTCAAGTAACAACAAAAGTGACAGATAAAGAGGAATATATTACAAGACCTGATTTAGGTCGTCGTTTATCGGATGAAGCAAAAGCATTGATTCAGCAAAAATGTAAACAGCAGCCAACTGTACAAATTATTATTTCCAATGGCTTAAGTGCCAGTGCCATTGAAGAAAATGTACAAGACGTTTACTTAGCCCTTCAGCAAAGCTTAAACAACTTAAATATTAATATGGGGACAACCTTCTATATTGATAAAGGCCGTGTTGCCTTAATGGATGAAATTGGCGAGATATTACAGCCAGATGTCGTTGTTTATTTAATTGGTGAGCGTCCTGGTCTTGTATCGGCTGAATCCATGAGCGCGTACTTATGCTATAAGCCAAGAATTGGCACGGTGGAGGCAGAGCGCATGGTTATTTCTAATATCCATAAAGGTGGTATTCCGCCATTAGAGGCTGGCGCTTATCTTGGAACAGTCGTACAAAAAATCTTGCATTATCAGGCAAGTGGTGTAGAGCTTGTCGCAAAAGAAGGTTAGGGGGCTAATAAGATGAATCCTCAAAAAATAATGGCACAAATTTTAGCGATGCAAACCATTCCAAGGGTCAATAGTGAATTAGCACAGCAGCTAGGTTTAAAGCCATCGCACCATAGTATTGGACTTGTGACACTCACAATTGATGATGTTGCCTATGTGGCATTAGACGAAGCAACGAAAAAAGCAGATGTGGATGTTGTCTATGCGAAAAGCTTCTATGCTGGAGCAGCACATGCATCTGGCCCATTATCAGGCGAGGTAATTGGCATTATTGCTGGCAGTTCACCAGATGAGATTCGTAGTGGACTAGACGCCATTCAGCAAAAAATTCAATTTGATACGTACTTTGAGGCCATTAATAATAATGACAATCATGCATTGTTTGCACATACAGTAGCTAGCTGTGGTACGTATCTTGCTGAGGTGGCAAATGTCAAAGTGGGCACGCCTCTTGCGTATTTAATCGCACCCCCACTAGAGGCAGTTGTTGGCTTAGATGTAGCATTAAAGGCGGCAGATGTAGAGCTCAAGGTGTTCTTTGGCCCTCCATCAGAAACCAATTTTGGTGGCGGCTTACTAAGCGGCAGTCAATCGTCCTGCGAGGCTGCGGCAAATGCCTTTAGAGAAGCCATTGAACAGATAGCAAGAAACCCAGTGATATAGAAAGGAGGCGGCTTTATGGCCACATTAGATCAAGATTTATTAGCCATACAGGAAATGAGAGATGCCGTGAAGCAGGCGAATACAGCACAAGCTGCCTATATGCAGTTTTCACAGCAACAAGTAGATAGCATTGTAAAGGCAGTGGCAGATGCGGCATTTAAGGAAGCAGATCGTTTAGCTAAAATGGCTGTACAAGAAACAGGAATGGGTGTGCCAAATCATAAAAAAATAAAAAATGAAGTAGCTTCACGAGATGTCTTTGAAGATATTAAAGATTTAAAGACAGTTGGCATTGTTGGCTATGACCGCATGAAAAAAGTAGCGGAAATTGCGAGTCCCTTTGGCGTGATTGCAGGTATTGTACCGACGACAAACCCAACGTCTACAGCTATTTTTAAAACATTAATTTCATTAAAAACAAGAAATGCGCTTATTATTAGCCCGCACCCATATGCGGTGAAATGTACAAAGGAGGCTTTGGATATTTGCCGAGTAGCTGCAGAACAAGCAGGTGCACCAGAAGGCTTACTACACTGTTTAACAATGTCATCGATGGAAGCAACGCAGCAGCTAATGAAGCATCCTGATGTGCATTTAATTTTAGCAACTGGTGGCGGTGCACTTGTTAAAGCGGCCTATAGCTCAGGCAAGCCAGCTTACGGTGTAGGACCAGGGAATGTCCCCGCTTATATTGAAAAATCAGCGAATATTCAAAAGTCTGTACGCCAGCTTGTGCAAAGTAAATCCTTTGATAATGGGACAATTTGCGCAACAGAGCAGTCCATTATTGTTGATAAAGCGATTGCTGAGGTCGTGCAAACAGAATTAAAGAACAATCATGCCTATATTTTAAATGCTGAGGAAAAAGCGAAAATGGAGCAGTTGATTTCGCCAGTACCGGGGAAAGTAAATCCTAAAATTGTTGGTAAATCTGCCGTTAGCCTAGCACAATCAGCCGGCATTCCAGTACCAGCAGATACCAAAGTGCTTGTTGGTTTAGAAACAATGATTGGTAAAAATATACCGTTTTCGCTTGAAAAGCTATCACCAATCTTTGCGCTTTATATAGTAGAAAATAGTACAGAAGCCAAGCAAGTCATGATTGACCTGTTAAATATTGGTGGACGTGGACATACATGCTCCATCCATACAGAAAATGCGGCATTAGCAGAACAATTCTCTGTTGAATTACCTGTATCTCGCATTGTGGTCAATACATTATCATCCATCGGTGCAGTGGGCGGTACAACGGGCTTATCACCATCCTTTACATTAGGCTGTGGTACATTTGGCGGCAATATTACGTCGGACAATATTACAGCAAGACATTTAATCAATATTAAACGTATGGCATATGGCATTAAAGATGTTGATGTGCCAAAGCCAGAAGTTGAAGTGGAGTCAGTCGTTGAGTCGGTTGTATCACAGGAGCCTGCTCTCGATACAACAGTGGTACAACAAATTGTTGACCAAGTCTTAAAACAAATCACATTACAAAATAAATAATTTGGAGGAATGACAAATGAGTACAGCATTAGGAATGGTAGAAACAAAAGGTTTAGTAGGAGCAATTGAAGCAGCGGATGCAATGGTAAAGGCAGCAAGCGTTAATTTAGTAGGAAAAGTACATGTTGGTGGCGGTATTGTAACAGTTCTTGTACGTGGTGATGTAGGTGCAGTGAAAGCAGCAACGGATGCAGGTGCAGCAGCAGCACAACGTGTAGGAGAACTATTATCTGTCCATGTAATTCCACGTCCACACCATGAATTAGAAATGATTTTACCAAAAGCGGAAGCGTAATGAATCAGTAGGGAGAGCTGATTCGACGATAGATCAGCTCTCGATCTATGAAACAATCAACTAGATATAGAGGTGGCTTGTGTGACAACAGTAATTAAAACATTTCCCGTTGCCATTTCGGCTCGTCATATCCATCTAAGTGAAGAGGATTTACAAACACTTTTTGGTCCCAATGCAACGCTTACAATGGATTTTGACTTATCACAGCCAGGGCAATTTGCTGCCAAAGAGCGCGTTTCAATTGAAGGGCCTAAGGGCATTATTCACAATGTTCGTGTATTAGGTCCTGTAAGAGCAGCAACGCAAGTAGAGGTTAGCCGAACAGATGCGATGAAGCTAGGTATTCACCCGCCGTTAAGACAATCTGGTGATATTGACAACTCCGCTAGCATTAAGCTGATTTATGGAGAGCGTGAATTAGTGATTCCACAAGGTGTGATTATTGCTCAGGCACATATCCATATGACAGAGGAAGATGCGCAAGCATTAGCAGTACACAATAATGAAGTTGTAGCAGTGGAAGTAGTCAGTGAACGGCCTGTGACATTCCGTGGCGTCGTGGTACGTGTTTCCAACGATTTTAGCTTAGAAATGCATATTGATACAGATGAAGCGAATGCAGGCTTTATTGAACAGCAGACACAAGGAAAATTAGTGAAAGCATCATCATAAGGAGGAGGTAAGATGCAGGAAAA
The DNA here is from genome assembly GCF_038051955.1 of Lysinibacillus sp. FSL H8-0500. NCBI lineage: Bacteria > Bacillati > Bacillota > Bacilli > Caryophanales > Bacillaceae > Lysinibacillus > Lysinibacillus sp. FSL H8-0500. The sequence goes on from NZ_CP150292.1 coordinate 1,851,705, forward strand.
TTTAGTACAAAAAATTGTCGAAGAAGTGCTACAGCAAGTGTTAAAAAAACAATCTGCCCCTCCACATAACGGTAAAATTCCAATAGGTGTATCCGCTCGCCATGTTCACCTTGCACAGGCAGAAGTGGAGCAGCTATTTGGGAAGGGCTACGAGCTAACACCAAAATTTGAGCTTTCCCAGCCAGGACAGTTTGCTGCGGAGGAAACCGTTGTTATTGCTGGACCAAAGGGGTCGATTGAACGTGTACGTATTTTAGGTCCAGCCCGTTCGCTATCACAAGTGGAAGTAAGCTGGACAGATGCCATGAAATTAGGATTAAAGCCGCCATTAAGAATTTCAGGTGATATTCAAGGCTCTAGTCCTGTGACATTAATTGGTCCTAAGGGCAGTGTTGTTTTACAGGAAGGGCTGATTATTGCACAGGCACATATTCATATGTCACCAGCAGATAGTACGAGCTTTAATGTGGTCGATGGACAATCTGTACAGATCAAGGTAGCAGGAGTACGTCCACTTATTTTATCGAATGTGGTTATTCGTGTATCTGAGCGTTATCGTTTAGAAATGCATATTGATACAGATGAAGCGAATGCCGGCTTGATTCAACAAGGTACACTCGCTGAAATTGTTCACCATCAAGTGCATGAACAACCTATAGCTGTGAATGCACAGCCTTCAGTTGTTCAGCAAGTAGAGCAGCCATCTGTCTATTACTATGATAAAAAGCTGCTTTCACAACTAGACTTATTAGCAATAGAGGCACAGGAAATTGTTGTGCCAAAAAAAACCATTGTCACAGCACTGGCTTATGATAAATTACGAGAGTTAAATAAAACATTAACGGTTCGTTCAGAGTAAACAGACAAGCTGTGTAGCGTAAAGAGGGTGACGTTCATGCAAATGGGAAGAGTGATAGGCAGTGTATGGGCAACTCGCAAGGAGGAAGGGCTGAATGGTTTAAAATTATTAATCATTCAACCAATTGACGCCAATCAACAGCCGATTCGCACAGAAATGGTTGCAGCAGATCGTATAGGAGCAGGGATTGGCGATGATGTGCTTGTAACAAGCGGTGGATCATCACGCTATATTATGAAAGATAATCCGCTCCCGATTGATGCAGTTGTGATTGGTATTATTGATTCTACAGAAGTGATGCGAGGTGAGGATAATGAGTAGCGCAATGGGCATGATTGAAACCAAAGGATTGATCGGTTCTTATGAGGCAGCCGATGCGATGATTAAGGCAGCCGATGTCACAGTTGTGAAGCAGGAATTTGTGGATGGTGGCATTGTGACAGTGGTTGTCACAGGCGATGTTGGCTCTGTTCAAGCTGCGGTAGAAGCTGGTAAAGCCGCTGCCATAAGAGTCGGTGAATTATTGGGCGCACACGTAATACCACGACCTGATGAAGATGTCTTCAAAATGGTGAAAGGACCAGAAGCGCCAAAGAAAAAGCCTGTATCAGCGCGTGCTAAAAAAGCAACAGAAACAACAGCAGCAACGGATAATCGAGGTGAGGCATAATGGCTTTTCGTAAAAGTAAAATTGCTGTAATTGGAGCAGGTCATACAGGCTCCACATTGAGTTTATTTTTAGCACAAAAGGAATTAGGTGATGTTGTGCTTGTCGATATTCCAGAGGCGGAAAATCCAACAAAAGGGAAGGCTTTGGACTTACTACAAACAGGCCCTATTGAAAAGTTTAATGTATCCATTAAAGGAACAAGCAGCTATGAGGATATTGCAGGTGCAGATATTGTTGTTATTACAGCAGGGCTACCTCGTAAACCGGGCATGAGTCGTGATGATTTAGTGACAACCAATGCTAAAATTATACAACAAGTATCAAGACAAATTAAACACTATGCACCAAATAGCATTGTCGTTGTGTTAAGCAACCCTGTTGATGCCATGACATATGTATGCTACAAGGAAACAGGCTTTGCGAAACATCGCATTATTGGTCAATCGGGTGTCTTAGATACAGCGCGTTTTAACACATTTGTTGCACAGGAGCTGCAAATTGCACCAGAGGATGTCTCAGGCTTTGTATTAGGCGGACATGGCGATGAAATGGTGCCATTAATTCGTTATTCCTATGCAGGTGGCATTCCATTAGAAAAATTGATTCCCCAAGATCGACTACAACAAATCGTTGAACGTACACGTAAAGGTGGCGGCGAAATTGTTGGTTTGCTAGGAAATGGCAGTGCCTATTATGCACCAGCCGCTGCATGTGCACAAATGGTCGAAATTATTATGAAAGACCAACGAAAAATTATTCCTTCAATCGCTTTATTAGAAGGAGAGTATGGCTATCATGATTTATTTTTAGGTGTACCAACCATTTTAGGTGGCAACGGTATCGAATCTGTGATTGAATTACATTTAACACTAGAAGAACAAACAGCTCTCCGGCATTCTGCGGAGGCTGTACAGCAAGTCATTGCTATTTGCCAAAATATTGAATAGTGTAAACAGACACGATTCTCCCGCCATAGTAAGCATCCCCAACTTGCTATGGCGAACAGTGATTAACAAATGTTTGATTGGAAACCGAACAAGACTTAAAAGCTAGAAAAAATCCCCTAAAGGCTGTAGCTAATTTGCTACAGCCTTTTTAATTTCCTTTAAGACCAAATGATGGTGAAGAGGGAGTGAATTATTTATAATGAAATAATAGAAATGCAACTTCTACTAATAGGGAGAAATTGTGATGGAGAACAAATTAACAAAATCAAAAAATGTTCGCTATCTATTTGGTGTATGTGGTGGGATTGCCAATTATTTGGGGATAGATTCAAGATAGATTCGAATCATCTTTATCTTTATGTCAGGCAATATTTTAGTCTATCTCCTGTTAGGATTGTTTTTAGAGGTTGATCGTCAGTTATATTGATTTATTACCTTAGGAATAGATGAAATTTTCAAAAATATGATGAACTAATAATGTGAAAAGAGAGACAAACAATGGTTGTTCAGCAATTTACAGACTATATAAAGAAAATGCAGCATTATGAGAAAGCACTTAATGTTATTTATTGGGATATGCGAATAGGTGTGCCAAAAAAAGGATCAGCACAACGCTCAGAGGTTGTTGGCACATTATCAGCCTCCTTATTTGCTATGCAAACGAGCGATGAATTGGGCGAGCTATTAACAGCACTAGGAGGCACAACAGGCTGATCCCGACACAGTAACATGTCGCTTAGTAGAAGAAGTACGAAAAAATTACGACCAAAATAAAAAAATTTCCGCTGATGAATATAAGGAGTTTGTCATTCTACAATCTAAGGCAGAAACAGCTTGGGAAGAGGCAAAGACTACGAATAACTTTGCTCTTTTCCTTCCATATTTAGAGAAAATTATTTAATATCAGAAAAAATTTATTCAGTATTGGGCATTAAAAACGGTTTCCCATACAATACATTGCTTGATTTATACGAGCCAGAAATGACAACGGATGTGCTAGATGAAGTATTTGGTAACTTGCGTGAAGTGATCATTGGGCTTGTGAAAAAAATTGCAGCCGCACCAAAGCCTAATACAAGTATGCTATATAAGCATTTCCCATATAAGGCACAGCGAGCATTATCGTTGGAATTGCTTTACACAGCTCGGTTATGACGTTGAGGCAGGACGCTTGGATGAAAGTGTGCATCCATTTATGATTGGGCTTAACCTTGGAGATAACCGCATTACAACAAAATATGATGAGCGTGATTTCCGCACTGCTATTTTTGGAACAATTCATGAGTGTGGTCATGCCATGTATGAACAAAATATTGATCAAAAGCTTGCAGGTCCGCCATTAGCGAGAGGTACTTCGACGGGTATCCATGAATCACCCATTTATGAAAATTGTCGGTAGAAATGAAAAGCTCTGGCAGCACAACTATGAGCGCCTTCAACACTATTCACCGATACAGTTTGGAGATGTACCATTAGCAGACTTTCTACGTACCATTAATATGGTGGAAACGTCCTTTATTCACATTGAAGCAGATGAACTAACCTATCCATTACATATTATGATTCGCTATGAGGTCGAACGTGATTTATTTAATGGTGATTTACAGGCGAAGGATTTACCACAAGTATGGAATGATAAATATGAGGAATATTTAGGGATTTGCCCAGCAACGAATGCACAGGGTGTGCTTCAGGATATGCATTGGTCAGGGGGCATGTTTGGCTATTTCCCGTCCTATGCGCTTGGAATGATTTATGCAGCTCAGTGGAAGCGTGCGATGGATCAAGATATTCCGAACTTTAATGAGCTATTAGCAAAGGGGGAGCTATTGCCTATTCGACAATGGCTAACAGATCATGTACATCAGTATGGTGCATTGAAAAAGCCATTTGAATTGCTAAAAGAAGTGACAGAGGAAGGCTTAAATGTCACATACTTGGCCAACTATTTACAGGATAAATATTCAAGACTTTATCAACTATAAAACAAAAGCGATTTCTCATCTACGAGAAATCGCTTTATATTTACCACAATTGATAGCCTTTTGAGCCTGCTGGTGAATTTGAAATAATATCGATAATTGGCACTGTATAAGCAAATAAAATTAATGCCGCTAAAATAACAAGCCATACTTTAAAGTTTTCAAGCATTGCTGGTGTTGGACCGCTATGCTCATGGACATCTCCTACAGGGAACTCTTCTTCACCTTTAGGGGCAAACCAAGCTAATTGCACTACGATATATATAATCACCAGGATGGCAATAAAGAGAATCGTTCCGCCAACAGCCTGTGCAATTTGATAGGGAATCCAATCATAGGCTTGCTGAGCACCGCCATATTCTGAATAGTCGGAGCGTCGAGGTGCGCCAATTAGACCTGCAATATGCATCGCAGAGGACATAATTGTCATCCCAACAGCCCATAAAATACCTGAGAAATTACTAAGGCTATTTAAAGATTTTGTCAGTGTGCGACCTGTTAGATGTGGAATTAACCAGAACGCTGCACCAAAATACGTTAAGACAACAGCTGTTGCAATTGTTAAATGGAAGTGACCTGTTACCCAAATGGTGTTATGAATTAATTGGTTCATTTGATAGGATGCATTGACAATCCCACCTGCACCTCCAGGAATAAAGGCAACCATACCGATAAATGGAACGAAGAAGCGTGTATCTTTCCATGGTAATTTTTTAAACCAACCAAATAGTCCTTTACCACCTAGCTCACGTCCACGTAATTCAAACATCGCAAACATAGAGAAGGCTGTCATTAATGATGGGACGATAACCGCAAATGTTAAAACAACCTGTATAAATTTCCAAGTACCATCAATACCAGGCTCTGTTAGCTGATGGTGAATCCCAACAGGAACCGAGAAGATTAAGAAAAGCATAAAGGAAAGTCTTGCTAGTGAATCAGAGAAAATTTTCCCGCCAATGACCTTGGGAATAATTGTATACCAAACCATATAGGCTGGTAGTAACCAGAAATACACAAGTGCATGACCGAAATACCAGAATAGTGTACGCGATAGAGCAACATCCACACGCTCAATTAAGCCCAATGACCATGGAAGTAACTGGAATAATACAGAAGCTGCTACACCAAGCGTTGCTGCAAACCACATCAAATTATTAACAACCACCATAAATGATAATAATGGGCTGCGTTGACCACTACCTTTATTCTCTTTGCGCCACTGGGCATAGCGTAAAATTTGACCTGCGCCGCCAACCCAAGAACCAACCACGACTAAAGTCAGGCCTAAATAGAAAATCCAGTGTGCCTGTAGTGGAGCATAAAATGTATAAAGAACCGTTGCTTTATTTAATAAAACCATTGTGGCAGCTGCCGCTGTACCAATTGTCATTAACCAGAAACCGATCCAGCCAAGCTTGCGTTGGCCATCTGTAAATGTACCTGACGTGCGGCTGACACTAGCAATTTGGAAGCCATAAATAAAGAATGTAGTTAAAATAAGACCGAGTAGTACACCATGTACTGTTAAAACTTGATAATAGCCAATGCCTGCTGGTAATGTAAATTGACCAGAACGCACAAATACTTGTAATAATCCTGCAAGACCACCTAATAACAATGCGATAAATGCTACATAAATATGTGCCATAGCTAATTTCGCATCTCGACGATCTACCTTTGTCAATGAATTAGTGTGACTCATTTGGGTCCACCACCTTTAGCATAGAGTGCATCATCGTATGTCCTGTACCACAGTATTCATTACATACGATTAAAAACTCACCGACTTTATTGACTTCTGTTACATATTCTGAAATATAGCCAGGCTCAAGCATCATATTAATATTTGTGCCCGCTATCTGGAAGCCGTGCATAACGTCCTCACTGGTCGCAATAAACTTCACCTTTGCACCAAGTGGTACTTCAATTTCCATAGGGGTGTAGCTGAATGCAGCAGCAACCACAACTACTTCATAATCCCAATCTTTACCTTCGACTTTATGAACACCAGGATTATCGAAAGGTGCTGTCTCTTTTACTTTCTCATAATCTAGTGTTTTTTTACCATTATTCGGATGGGAGCCTTGGTGAAATGCTCCAACGCCGAGAATGATAAGGAATGCTACTAAGGTAGCGACTCCGAACACAAGCCAATACTTCTCATACTTATGTATGTGCATATGTTTCTGTCCCTTCTTCGTAGATTAAAACCGTCCAATGAACAAATCGAAGCAGTACACCCAAAGTAAAATGATGATAATACCTACTCCAAAAACTGCATAGAGTGAACCTTTTAAATTTTCATCTGACTTCTTTTTGTTTGCCATTTTTGCCCCTCCTACGCTCTTATTGTAATATTGCTTATTGACATCATATAAAAATCCATCCCATTTCGATGTGAAAAAAATCACACATCTAAGCAAATAATGTGAAAAAAGTGTGAAAAATTAACAGCACAAAAAAAGAAGCCATCTCAAAAACCTTTGAGATGACTCCATGCTGTTCACCTTTTCCACAAATACTAGATTTGTTTCAAACATAACCATGTAATTGTTTAGGTGGAATTCGCTTTACTCTTCTTCCTCAATTGTTAATAGAACTGTTAAAGCACCGATGCTTGGGATTGATACGGGAAGAGAGAATGCCTTTTCAAAGCCATATAATTTTGTGTTGCCGACCATCACAGTTGGCGGTGTGATATCAATTTCTAAGTTTTCTTGCCCAACCGCTGTACATAAATTTCCTGCAATCATATTGCCAAATTCGCCTGTAAAGGACTCTAGCATTTCGCCTTCTAGTGGCATTCCGAACATGATATTACCAATCCCGCAAAATACCTCAGGAGAGGAATCAATGATGACACGGCCTTTTAAATCGCCGATTAAGCCAATTAATACACCCATTTGTTGCTGTTGAAAGGGTTCAGAAATAATGCTAGGTGACTTTACTTCGATATCCATAGGAAGAATCGATTTTAAAGCATGGATTGTCCCATTTAAAATAGTTTGAAAGTACTTCGAATTACTCATCATTACCGCATCCTTTTTCCGACTTTTCTACATCTTACCATGTAAAAAGGGTAAGATGAAAGTATGTCTTGACGAATTAACATGAAATTTATAAGATAATAGTGAGAATGATTTTCAAATTCATTATATATACATACAAAAGAATGCATTTTAATAGGAAAAGGGGCGATTAGCAATGACATTCGTATTGATTGGAGCGGCTGTAGCCATTTATATTGGTGTTGGGAAATACGTCGTGAAACAAACGACTGCACATTTGAAATAAAGCTTTGAAAGACATAGTCCAAATACGGGCTATGTCTTTTTATATGGTAGCTAAAAATATTTTTAAAGTTGAACATAATGATTCCGAAATGTTCAAAGTTAGATATATGGTTTGCAATATGCCCTTTGCACTGAGGAGGATAATCTATAATTTATGAAGATAAACTTTTTAACCTTTTCTGAAGCGGTACGATGAGTCGAAAAGCAATTGGGCAACGGCTGCCATTTTCCATTAACACGTAGCGGCTTTTAAAATTGAACTCCTTCACATTTTTTAAATGAATGATAAAGCTTTTATGGCAGCGGAAAAAATGGTCATCCAAATAGGCTAAATCCTTTAAAGCGCCATAAAAGGAATAGTGTCCATTGCGTTCATATAGTTCAAGCTTATGGGGCTGGGAGGAAGTTTCAAAATAATAAATATCCTCTAATGCAATATTTTTTACCTTTTCGCCCATTTTCACCTGAAACCATTTTGTTGAGGCGGTAGTACCAAGTTGTGTATATTTAGTTAGCGCAGCCTGCAATGCCTCCACTACATTATGCTGCATTTGTGCAGGGGTATCTTTCACGATAAAATCAAGTGCTGCTACTTTATATGTAAAGGTTAATTGCAAATAGTTGGCATAGCTGGTCATAAAAATAATATGGGCTAATGGATCCTGCTCACGTATTGTCTTGGCTATATCTAAGCCATTGACAGCGCCACCTAGCTCAATATCTAATATATAACAGTCAATGGCTGTTGTGTCAATTTGTGACAATAAATCAGCTGGCTGCTGTGTACATAATACAATATCAATGCTAGGTGCTTGAAACAGCGCATAGTTTTGAATGGCTTCTACTATCAGTTGTTGGTGAAATGGATCATCTTCACAGATCGCTACTCGCATGTTTTCTTATCCTTTCGATACGTACCTCCTGCACAAACCACTCCTCCTCAATATAGGTATTGAGCGTTATGTTAGGGTAACGATGTAATAATTGCTTTATATTGTACAAGCCAAAGCCTCTTTTGTCTCCTTTTGTAGAATAATTTTCTTGAAATAATTTTTCAATATCAGCATAACGCTCTTTTGTTGTATTGCGTATAATGATTAGCTGCTCATTAGTCTGGATGCATAATAGGGCAAGCTGTAGTTGGGGCTGCTGATGATGAACGGTGGCCTCAATGGCATTGTCCATTAAAATGCCCACTAACTTTACTAAATCAATGGATTCAATAAAGGAAGATTGGATAGGTTCAGGTATTTCAATATGGACAGCAATCGACTGAGTATGTGCTTGTAATAATTTGGCGCTTACAATGCCCTTTAATTCGAAAAGTTGAAGCTGCTCAAGCTGCTTCAAGCTTGCAATATATGGCTGCTGCTCTTGTGGTGCTATTTTTTTAAAATACTTTTTCAAGCCATGGAGGTTATCCTTATCAAGAAATCCTCGAATGGATAATAATATATTGGCATAATCATGCTGTACTTTTTGGATTTCACGATTGACATTTTCGAGCTGCCCCATATAGGTATATAAATCCTGCTGTGCAAGTGCCTGCTGCTGTGCCAATTGTTCTTTTTGAACGGCTTGTAGCAGTAACCATATCGTTAGAAAGAGAAATAGAAAATAACAGGCAAGCATCATGAGCTTTGACCAAGAAGCTGCAACGATATCACTATGCATAGGAAGGAATACGATTAGATAAAAAACAATAATTGTCACTGTTGATAGAATTACAAGCAGTAACTCCACTTTTATTGGCAATATTACTTGATGAAATGTTTTTTCAACAAATATTTTATATAGCCAAAGAGCTAGCGTAAATAGCACGATAATAAGCAAAATATGTAAAGAAGCTACTAGCTGTAGCCTTTCAACTACAAATAAAGACATATATTCTATTAAAATAACTATGATTAATAGGCTGGCACTATGTAAAAAGACAGTGCTTTTTTTGGTTATTCTATAAAAGAAGCCACCGCTTAGTAGTACACTGCCTAACAGTGCGAGCCAAGGCAATGCTGGAAAATTGAGCGCTATCCATGCAAGGAAAGCATTGAGTATCAGGCAAATCATTAGCCTTTGAATGGTTGGACGGATATTGCATATATAAAATAATGAGCCAAAGAGCATCAAAAAATTAATAAAGCTAATTATGGAAAAGACCAATGCTATACCTCCTCTCTAGCTTTTATTATACTGTAATCAAACGTTGTGGAGTGATATTCGCACGTTTAGGATAAAGATCAGCTTTTTTCGACTGTCATTTTTATAATAAATACGAATATAAGGATGATCGAAAAGAGGGAAATGTATGGAATCTTATTTATGGCTAAGTCGCACAGCGTTATTACTTGCTTTTGTTCTTTTATTGCTCGCTATTATTCCATTTGGTTTAGCGATTAAATCAAAAAAGCATAGAAGTGCTCAAATAGCGCTAATACTAACAGGGCTTGCCTTTAGTTTACAGCTTATTTATTTTATTGCTCGCTGGAAGGCTGTGGGTCATGCGCCTGTCAGTAATATGTATGAGTTTATGACCTTTTTTAGCATAATGCTAATTGGTGCATTTTTACTTATGAGCACTTTATATAAGCAGTGGAGCATTGGCTTTTTTGCGATTCCCATTGCATTATTACTGTTAGGGTATGGTAGTGTGTTTTCAAGTGAAGCCAAGCCACTTGTACCTAGTCTGCAAAGTCATTGGCTTGCTGTCCATGTGATAACAGTGGCTGCCTCCAGTGCCATTTTATCGGTGTCATTTGTTACAAGTATGATGTATTTATTGCAAAGGTTAGATGTAACAAAACGCACACATAGCACAAAAAGTATGGAGTTTGTCCTTTGGAATTTAGTTGTAGTTTGTGGATTTGTGCTTATATCCAGCTATTTTCATCTTACATTTAGCCCAAAAACCATAGCCTTTACAGCACAGGATGGCATAACGGTCAAGGCTATCTATACAATGCCTATTCTTGTAGCAAATGATGCAGACGTAGGCTTTCTTGCGATACCAACTAGTATTGATGCAAGAAAATTAAATACGATTGTATGGTCATATGGTGTAGGGACGCTATTATATATAGTGCTTCGTTTAGTATTGCGTAAACCGCTTTATGCATTATTAAAGCCATTTACATTCTCCATTCAGCCAAAATTATTAGATGAAATCTCTTATCGAGCTATTTTAATTGGCTACCCATTGTTTTCGTTAGGCGGCTTATTTTTTGCCATGATTTGGGCGCAAATTGCATGGGGAAGATATTGGGGCTGGGATCCTAAGGAAGTATGGGCATTGATAACGTGGTTATTTTATGCAGCCTTATTACATCTACGCCTTTCAAAGGGCTGGGAGGGAGAGCGCACGGCATGGCTAGCCATTATTGGCTTTGGCATTATTTTATTTAATCAAATATTTGTGAACTTAGTGATTGCAGGGCTTCATTCATACGCATAATACAAACCGTTTGTTGTTAAATTAGTGTTATACATTGCAAGTCGAATCATGTAGAATACTAAATATGAATAATGAATAAAAAGGGGTTACTATTCGTATGAAAGATTTTGAACAGCAATTGGAAGGCCTATTAAAGCAAGCCTCATTGCAATACATAATATATCAGCATAATGGTGATACAGAGCGCATGGATAAAACATCACTTTTTGCGCGAAAAATTCAGCAAAAGGAGTATGTGATTGGCTTTGCAGGCCACTTTTCTGCAGGGAAGTCCAGTATGATTAATGCGCTATCGGGCGAAAATTTACTAGCATCTAGTCCAATTCCAACAAGTGCGAACATCGTAAAAGTTCATAAATCAGAGGAAGACTATGCAATTGTCTATATGCACAATGAAAAGCCTGTAAAATTTGAGGCTGGCTATGATTTTAAAACAGTAAAAGAGCTAAGTAAAAAAGGGGATTTAGTGTCACAAATTGAAATTGGACACAGCGCCTCTACACTACCACTAGGTGTCACTGTAATGGATACACCAGGGGTAGACTCCACAGATGATGCACACCGCATGTCAACGGAATCAGCATTACATATTGCCGATATCGTATTTTATACAATGGACTACAACCATGTGCAGTCGGAATTAAATTTCCAATTCACAAAGCAATTAATGAAATATAATCCAAATGTTTATTTAATTGTAAATATGATTGATAAGCATAAGGATAATGAATTGAGCTTTGAAGAATTTAAAGCGAGTGTTCATCAGTCCTTCGCAGCATGGGGTGTTGTGCCGAAGGGTGTATTCTTTACATCATTAAGAGAGCCTGAGCATCCACATAATGATTTTGAGGCAGTAAAGAAAATCGTGATGGACAGTATGAATGATTGGCAGGAGCAGCTTGTACAAACAGCTACGAATACATTGCGTTTATTGCAAAGCGAGCATGACAATTATTTAATGGAAGAAAGACAGGATCGTTTAGCAATTGATGAAGAAATTTTAAGTGCGGATGACTGGGCACACCATCAAGATATTTTAGAGCAATACAATAAATTAAATCGTCAGGTTGAATTATTCTCAGTAGAGGCGTGGAACGAAACATTTGAGGAGCAACGGAAGGAACTACTAGCCAATGCAGCCATCATGCCAGCTGATGTACGTGATCGCCTACGTCTTTATTTAGAAAGTATGCAGGAGGGCTTTAAAGTAGGGGGACTCTTTACAGCGAAGAAAAAAACAGAGGAAGAGCGTAACCGACGTAAAGAAGATGCGTATAGTGCCTATCAAAATGTGGTCCATGCACAAATCACGGGGCATTTAAAAGGTCTTATGAAAAAGGCATTGAAGGACGTTGGTGCATTAAACGAAGAACGTGCTACAGCCATTGATGCCTATGTATTTGACTTACCTTTTTCACTGATTGAGCAACAAGTTCAAACAGGCGCTATTTTAACAGGTGATGCTGTATTAAACTTCGCTAACCGTGTCGCAGAAGCAACGAAACGTTACTTTATTCAGGAAACGGATAGCTGGAAAAATGCGCAAGCGACAACACTTGAAGCTGTAGCAACAGAAACTGCTGCGCCGTCAAAATTAAAAATGGCGGGTATGCAGGACAAAGTAGATGCCATTAATGCGGTCCTTGAAATTGAAGGCTATCAGCAATATAGCGCAAGCATTATGCATCAAGCGAGCAATGAAGTTCGTCAAATTGCTAATCAACAGCTTGTAACATGGGAAAATACCTTTAAGCAAGATTTAGCGGATATCCGTTTATTTGATGAATCCATGCTGAAGCCAAAGGAAGAAGCTGTGCAGCAAGAAGAGGTACAGCAGGCAGTCAGCGCAACGACTCTACCAATCGATGGGGTCATTAATCGTGCACGCCATACAGCAAATGCGGTTAAAGAGGTTCAAGGCTTTGCAGAAGTTGCTCAATACCTTGAAAATAAAGTGGAACGTTTACAGAAAAAGGATTTTACGATTGCATTATTTGGTGCATTTAGTGCGGGGAAATCATCCTTCTCGAATGCTTTAATGGGCGCGAAGGTGTTACCTGTATCGCCAAACCCAACAACTGCAGCCATCAATAAAATTCGTCCAGTTACACCTGAGCACCCACATGAAACAGCGGATGTACAGCTTAAAACTGTCGAGCAAATGCTAGAGGACATTCAAGGCTCCTATGCGGCAATTGGCTTGTCCGTGTCTTCATTAGATGAAGCCTATAATCGTGCGGATGAAGGACTTGCCGTTCAGTTAACGGATGAGCGTTTAAACGTTCATAAGTCATTTATTCGTGCTTATAAGGAAGGCTATCCAACATTTAAATCTGAGCTTGGGACGATCATTCGCGTAGACCGTGAAGAGTTTGAAAAATTTGTTGCACAAGAAAATAAATCATGCTTTGTTGATAATATCGACTTCTATTATGATAGTCCATTAACACGTATGGGCGTGACACTTGTTGACACACCTGGAGCGGATTCTATCAATGCACGTCATACAGGTGTAGCCTTTGAATATATTCGTAATGCTGATGCCATCCTATTTATTACGTACTATAACCATGCCTTTGCTAAAGCTGACCGCGAGTTTTTAATTCAGCTTGGTCGTGTGAAGGATGCATTTGAGCTTGATAAAATGTTCTTTATTGTCAATGCGATTGATTTGGCAACAACGGATGAAGAACAAGAAGATGTAAAAGGGTATGTACGCTCAGAGTTACAACGCTTTGGTATTCGCTTCCCACGATTGTATGGGGTATCCAGTCTTTTAGCGTTAAAAGAAAAGGTAGAAGGTGCCGATTTAACATCTGGTATGCCACCATTTGAAGAAGATTTCCACACATTCTTAAACGATGAATTAAGTGCCTTGGCTGTCCAGGCACTTGCAGAGGAAGTCGATAAAACCGAGCAACGTCTAGCTGATTTAATCACACAAACAGAGGATAACTTAAAGCGTAAGGATGAACGCTTAGAGGAATTAACAGCACTTGAACAGCATATTCAATCGAGGTTCAGTGTACTGAATACCAGCATGTTAGAGAGTGAAACAAAACAAGAGCTTGATGAGCTACTGTATTATGTTCTTCAACGTGTTTATTATCGTTATCCTGAGTTCTTTAAGGAGGGCTACAATCCTTCGACATTTGCTGCCATGCCAGCACAGCAAGCGCTGGAGCATGCATTGAAAGAAGTAATGCAAAGCTTACGTTTTGATTTTACACAGGAAATGCGTGTCACAAACTTCCGCTTATCGCAATTTATTAGCAAAAAAATGCAACAGCGCTTTAAGGATGAAGTACGTGAGCTAAAAGAACTAAACCGTAGCTTCTCATTTTTAGCCTTTGAATCGTCTGAGCCAAATTTGCTTGATTTTGAAGGTCCATTTACAGATATTTCAAAATACACAAGTGTCAAATCGCACTTCCGTAATCAAAAAGCCTTCTTTGAGAAAAATGAGAAAGTAAAATTAAGTGAGGCACTTGAAGCATTAACAAAGCCAGACGCACAAGAGTACTTAGATGTACAAAAGGTTGCGCTCATGACATGGGCCATTACCTTTATTGCAGAGGAAGCAGAACATTTACGTCAATATATTTATCATCAAGCACTTGAACAAATTGACACAGAAAGACAGGCACTGCAAGAAGAAAGCCGTTTAGCTTCTTGGAAAGCCATCTATGCACAACTACAATACGCATGAGGTGATTCATTTGGGAAAAGTATTCAAATCAGTGGATGATATCCAACTTGATGGTGTCCGTTTTATCGACGCCCGTTATGATTTACAAAATAAGGAGGCAGGCAGAAAAGCATTTGAAGAAGGGCATGCAACAGGAGCTATTTATCTTGATTTAGAGCAACAGCTATCTGATATGGATAGTAAAGATGGGCGTCATCCAATGCCAAGCAAGGAAAAATTAACCTCTGTCTTTCAGGAGCTAGGCTTACGCTATGAGGATCAAATTGTTGTATATGACCAAGGTGCTGCGCCATTTGCCCCACGTGCATGGTGGATGCTCACCTATGCTGGCTTTCCAAACGTGGTAATTGTTAATGGTGGTGCACCAGCACTAGAGGCCAAAATACCATTTACCAAGGATATTATTAAATATCCACCAACAAAGATTGACTTTGTGTGGCGTGATGAGCTGTACGCGCCAAGACAAGCTGTTAAAGCCATTGTGGATGGTGAGGTACAAGCAACTTTACTTGATGCCCGTGCGGCTGAACGCTATCGCGGTGAAGTGGAACCGTTGGACAAAGTAGCAGGGCATATTCCAACAGCGCAAAACTTCGATTGGGAGCAATTAAAGGTAGATGGACAATTAAAGGCCAACGATGCATTGCGCCAAAAAGTTGCACGCGATGAGCATATTGTTGTCTATTGTGGTAGCGGTGTGACAGCCTCTCCTTTATATGCTGTGTTAGCAGACGAAGGCTATGAAAATATCCAATTATATGTAGGCAGCTTTAGTGATTGGATTACAGAATATGAAGTAGAATAAAAAAAACGCTCACATTAGGAGCGGTCAGATAGGGATTTATAATCTCTGAAAAATTCGGCATAGTCGTTGATTTGCGGCTATGCCGTTTTTAGTTTGGTAAGTCAATTGCGCCAATGCAGTTATAGAAAATTTGAATTCGCTGGGTTCTGCGGCCATTGACTTTTTCAGCCTTGAATACGATAATCTTATCAATGAACTCTCGGATAATCTCTGCATCCAATTCTGTAATCTCTGTGTACTTTTTAACCAGTGCAAGGAATCGGTCGGTATTGAGGGACTGTTCTTTTGCTGTATCAATGGTACTCTTTAATTCAGTTACCCTTGTCTCCAGTATCTTCTGTTCGGCCTCATATTCAGTGGACATCTTGTAAAAACGCTCCTCGGGAATTTTGCCCATCACATTGTCCTCATATAACTTCTGGATGATTTTGTCTATGTCCGTAATACGAGCCTGCGCATGTTCGTACTCCTTTTGACTTTGGCGAAGTTCTTTAGCAAGTTCCTTTTCCGAATTATTCATAACTACACGGATGAATTCCTGTTCATGGTCTTTGGCAAAGGAGGTTACACGTCTTAAGTCATCTAGCAAAAGCTGTTCCACTACGACATTGCGTATCTGATGTGAACTGCACATACCCTTTTTCTTGCGGTAAGTAGCACAAACGAAGTATTCCTTATCGTGTGTCCATCCCTTGCCTCTAACCTGATACAGCTTTGCTCCACAGTCGGCACAAAACATCATACCAGAGAGCATTCCCATTTCACCTAATCGTGATGGTCTTCGCTTGCCATCTCTGATTTTCTGCACTGTTTCCCAAGTACCCTCATCAATAATTGCTTCATGGGTATTTTTGAAAACCAGCCAATCTTCTGGATTGTTCAATATCTTGACTTTGCTCTTATATGACTTTTTAGAAGTCTTGAAATTCACCGTGTGACCGAGATATTCCATTTTAGCTAGAATGTCTGCTACGGAACGAGCCGACCAAGCATATGGGTTTTCAGGTGGTCTTGCTGGAGTGTTAATACCCATTTTGCGAAGATGAACCGTAGGTGTATCAATGCACCGCTTTTCAAGTTGCTTTGCTATCTGCGTGGGGCCAAAGCCAGCCATGCACAGTCGGAAAATATCTCTGACCACTTCGGCGGCTTTCTCATCTATTATCCAGTGCAACTTATCCTCAGGATCTTTGATATATCCGTAAGGCGGATTGGTGCAGAGTGGCTTACCGGATTGTCCTTTGGATTTGAACACAGCACGGATTTTCTTGCTAGTATCCTTAGCGTACCATTCATTAATAATGTTAAGAAACGGTGTAAAGTCACTGTCTGCTTGGTTTGCACTATCAATACCGTTGTTAATAGCAATGAATCGTACATCTGCTTCAGGAAACATAATCTCGGTATAATAACCTACTTTGAGGTAATCCCTACCGAAGCGGGACATATCCTTGATGATAATTGTTCTGACTCTTCCAGATTCTACATCCGCAATCATGCGGTTAAAGTCTGGTCTATCAAAGGTTGTACCGCTAACCCCATCATCCACATAAAATTCGATGTTACGAAAACCGTTGTCCTCAGCATATTTTTTTAGAATTGCCTTCTGGTTTACTATACTATTGCTATCTCCTGCAAGCTCATCATCATGTGAAAGCCTGCAGTACAGAGCAGTAATTTTTGCTTCTTCAAATGCTAATGTTGATTTACGTATAGTGCTAAATGTTGACTGTCTATTCATTTTTCTCCTCCATTTCCGACAGTCTTCAAGCGGTTTAGCACTATGTATATTACCGTACTACCTTGAAGAAGTCGAGTTGATTTCCGTGGGTTTATGTGAACTATCTGATAACTTTGAAAGGCTTTTTGCGTTGACCGTAATCAGTCGTTTCAGCTTGGAATATGCACTTTCCTTTGCTGAATCACTTACTCGTGATTCCACCACATAGACCGTACCTCCAATATCGGATTTGGTTGTGCGGCTGTTAATTGGGTTTTCCATATCGTGACCTCCTGTCCGATGTTTTGAAGGAACTGGCACTGAGCCGAATTGATGACTCAGTGCCTAATCCATTATTTAAGCTTTTATTTGTAATATTTTCAGAGCATCCGGTTGAATTAGCTTGCCATCCAATCTCTCGTAAGCAGAAAATCCAATTTGCCCCTGCAATGCATATAACTCACTTAATTTTTTTATCGTTATTGGTTGACGTTCAATCAGCCAGTAGTATGATAAATCTCCAAACACAATGCTTTTTGCTCCTGCTAATACTGTAGGCATATATGGAGAGGTAACTACAGGCTTTCCGAAGATGGTGTTATCCGAAGAATTCCACAGATAACTGCCGCTTGTATCCTTAAGGGTTCTAAGAAGCATGGCTGTATTATTGTGCATGATAAACACAGCGTTATTGCGGTATTCATCTTTTAATGAAAAATACAGAGAGATGATCTCATCAAAAGAGATGGTACTATTATCTGCTGTAGTTACATCTGCGTCTGCCGTAAGAATGCCAGTTGGCTGTGTCACGCCATTGCCATTAAGTAAAGCATTTTCCTCAGCCTTGCCGAATCGCTTCGCAAAATCACTCGTCAAATATTTTTCAAGGTTAAAATTCATATCGGTGACGAATGAGCGGTTTAACCTGACAAGAGATGCCAGCTTATACGATTTCACCAGAAACTGTGTAAATGTATCAGCGCTTTCGGGGATTGGATCCCCGTCCTCAACCCAATCGGCTGTACCTGTTGAGGCTACCGCTTGAATTTTACCTTCTGTAGAAGATAGATTGATAACAGTGGCAAATTTGCGGAATAGATTCTCCTTTGTAAGAGCAATGTTAAAGCCTTCTCGGAATTCGTCCGGTGCGACATATGCCCCGGCATTATCATAGCCCTCGTTCAGATTTTGATAGTTTTCTTCTTTTCCCTTCATAACGTTCCAGAACGTCCTATTATAAGTTGCTGATGTTGCCATAATCGTTTACCTCCTAAATTTAAATAGATTGTGGGGTATATACCCCGTTTGAAACCGCGTTTTTTCACGCGTTGCCCCACGCCCGTTGCCCAGATGAAAAGGTGTGGAGATTTGACCTCCCCTAGGGGGATAGATGGAATTAAAGCCATCCTTGCTTTAAGCAATAATCTAGCACTTCCTTATAGCTGTAATAGACACTGCTGGAATATCCATGCACGATACACCAGTGCGGAGGGTCTGCGTTTTTGCTACGTTGGATAACTACCGGAGAGCCTTTTGCCTTCGGTAATATAAACATTCCTTCATAATGCTCTGTATCAAAATCGCTAGGGTCATAGGATTTGAAAACTCTATTTTTATTCCTATTCATGTTTTGCGTCCTTTCTTTTTATGTTGAACACATGGGGTAAATGTCAGTGTTTTCAAGGTCTTTTAAGCTTTGTAGCAAGATGTAGCAGGTAAAAAGCAAACTCTCTATACAAGAGCGTTTTTTCATATAACCTGTTTTACTTGCTACAAGCTGCTACAATGTGTTTACAGCAGGAAAAACTCATCGTCATTGGCCAGCTTATAACCAATCAGTAGTGTGGTCATCCCACCGCCAGAACGTGGTCGTTTCCGCTCCACTCGGGCGATGGCAGACAGTGCCTGTTTGAAGTTTCTGGCATTCTCTGAATAACAGCCGTTGGCACTGCACCATCGCTGATACCGGGCATACACTTCGGATGTCCGTACCTCGCTGTTTGGACTTTCCTCCAAGGCATCTTCAAAGAATAATGCTATTTTGTCGCTATCATGTTTGTAAGCCTCCGTTGCTACCTTGACGGAATCGGGTAAAGTCAAGCCTTCCTTCTTCAACTGCTGGTAGCCTTCAATTAGCCAGTTGAGGATAGCGCTCTGATTCTTCGGTTTGGCGAATTCACGTTTTAGGCTTTTATCTTGCTCGCTTTCATCAAAGTGTCGTTCAAAAGGGATAATCACCACTCTACCACTAGAAAACAGCGTCATATCCGTAATGACTGGCAGATAATTGGTATTGATATACAACTTAAACTTTGGTGAGAAGTCAAAGGAATTCTCGTGCAGAAACCTTGCGTTGATGGTGTCACCGCCCGTCATGCTTTTTACCTGAGCGGCATTTAGGACAAGACCTCTGCTAGGTTCAGAAATATTCACAAAGCGTACTCCTGCAAGCCGAGCAATATCTTCGCTAGGACTCGAACTGTTATTGTTATTTTTTAGACTGATTGTCTCAGGCCTTGCAGTACAACCATAGCTACCTAATACCTTAAGAATGCTCTCGCATAGCGTACCCTTACCATTTCTTGTTGTGGCACCATAGAGAACAAACAGACATTCAAACCGAGTGTCTCCGCTGATACCATACCCGAAGGCTTTTTGTAGGAACTTTGCCTTTTCCTCATCACCGCTCATAATTTCATGAATAAATGCATCCCATCGCTCGCTTTTTGCTTCCGGCTCATATTTAACGCCTGATATCCTTGTGAGTCTATCCTCGCTGTTGTGGGGACGAAAATCCATAGATGTCAAAAATAATGTTCCGTTGGCACAATTTAGCACAAACGGGTCTTGGTCGAACTCAGCCATTGAAATGGGATATACACTTTGTGCATCCTTAAGTACCGTTTCCCTGTATCTTCTTAACTGCCACTTTCTGCAATAGTCAATGTATGCCTTTCTCTGATGTTCATCTGGGATAGTTAAAGCATAGGTTAGTAGCTGGTTAGCCAGAGATTTACACATTTCCATCACTTTGAGGTTACCAATATCGGGAGTCCAAACACCATTCTCATAGCAAAACCACATCTTCCTTTCGGGAACATAGCGGGCAAAAGTCTTATAATAATCAGCAAACAGCCTGCTTGCCCCAATATCTGTCCAAGGGTAACGCTCATTGTTTTCAGGCTTTAAATCAGCAAGGGAATGTTCCTCAAAATCTTCTGTGGCGGAAGAACGCTTACCACCCGGTTTGTAAATTTCGGTAACACTTGCGATAGCTTTTTGTATGGTAAGCTTTCCATAAGTACTGCCAGACTGAGTTCTATTCCATTTATCCCGCATTAAGCCGCTCTTCCGAAAAAGTCTGTCCATTTGCTTTACATCCCTGCCGCACCAAAAGGCAAGCATACCGCAAAGCGCCAAATCAGCTTCACTAGGGGAAGCATAACTCGATGTATCTCCCTGCCATAATGCCTTGAATCTTTCTCCATTTGCTGATTTTACAGCTTTCTCAATAACGGATTTATCAGACAGATAGGACTGGCTTTCTATGTCTGGTAGTTGTTTCACAGGGTTAGGGCGTAGCATATACTTGTCCAGTACCATCTGCAGATCTTCCGATTTTTCTGGCACATCACCACTAGCAAACACATTACCTGTTACGGTAACAAAGCGGTGTGTTGCTCCTGCTACATAGACCTCAATTCCTAACTTCCTGTTGTTGATATAATATTTTGTCTTGTTATAAATAAAGCCGGAAGCCTTAAAGAAAATATGCAGACCTTTTCTGGATGGACTTCTTTCCATATAGCAGCCACTAAACGCATCGACAACATTCTGAGCAATAGGCTTAAGTTTACCGCTGCTATCGAAGCAATCATCTAAATCTATAACGCAAATGTCATAATCGACTAATAAGCCGATGCCATCATAATTACTAACAGCCGATACCGTTGAATTAAAATCTTTAAAGGTACTCGGTTGATCTGGCTTTGCCCTTTCTCCTATTACCGGGTCATAGGGCACTTTGGTCTTTCTGCCACTTCGCTCTTCATATCTCCAACAGCAAAACTGCGGCTTATCTTTAAGTACGTGCGGCAAGTTTTTGTATTGTGTATTCAGTTATTTCACCTCCTTGCCTTTCATAAATCTCCCGAAACACTACCGTTCCAGAGGACTTGCCTTTGTTTGACATAGCCTCGTTTTCTTTCAAGAAATACGCTCGGAATTAACGTCATGGCATATTCTTCTTGAAGTATCTCTTGTATTTCGGGGTATTCAGTTGTCAAGGAGCATGAGAGCAAAAACGTAATTAGTAGCTCACGAGAAAAGTAAATCTGCAGAGTCTGTTTCGAAGGTTATGTCCTTTCACAATCCACAGGACACGTCTGCAGTTTGAGTACTGGAACAAATATTTCTGTGATTTTGCTTTCTTCTACTAATAGTCGAAATAATTAACCCCCTCGCTAAATTCAACAGCAAATAGCTAAGTCGGATGGTCATGCAAAGGATTTTTCCTCTCACCTTATAGCCTTGGTAGAGCAACTTAGTTGAGGATTTTCTAAAAATATTTTTCTTCCTCATCCATAAGCGTAGATTTCTGCTTATTCGAACCCTTAAAATAAAAATCAGCCTGTCTTTTTCTCTGGTAAAGACGGCTGTAATGCTTATGCTCACTTTTGAGCGAAAGTGATATTTAATTAAAAAGGCTTAATACTATCGCTTTATCCTATAACAATTGTCTTTCCGACTGTTTTGTCTAAAAGTATTTTTAATACTTGAG
Source organism: Lysinibacillus sp. FSL H8-0500 (assembly GCF_038051955.1). Taxonomy (NCBI): domain Bacteria; kingdom Bacillati; phylum Bacillota; class Bacilli; order Caryophanales; family Bacillaceae; genus Lysinibacillus; species Lysinibacillus sp. FSL H8-0500. The sequence goes on from NZ_CP150292.1 coordinate 1,873,921, forward strand.
AAACTATATGTTTCAAATAAATAATATTTTTTTAAATACCCAAAATATGTCCATTTGATATGGTATAATTTACATGATGAAAGGAGTTGTTGCCGAAAAATGTCTATTGAATATAACAGAAACAAGGGTTTTCGCCTTCTGAGTATATATGAAAGATTTAATAAAGGTGAACTCTTAACAAAGGAAAATTTAGCTGATGAATTTGGTGTAACTGTTAAAACAATTCAGCGTGATATAGACGACCTTAGGGCATACCTTTCTGAAACGCATTTCTTTGAAGGAGAAGCAACTATAAAATATGATCGTAGCAAAGGCGGATATTATCTTATGCGCTTTGAACGAGAGTGGTTTACTAATGGAGAAGTGCTTTCAATTTGCAAGGTACTCTTGGAGAGTCGAGCGTTTAATAAATCTGAGCTTGACACGCTGGTATCGAAACTTCTGTCCCAAGTAACACATAATGATAGAAAACATGTTGAAGATATTATTTTAAATGAAAAGTTTTGTTATGTACCACCAATGCATGGTACAGCATTAATTTCATTGGTCTGGGAATTATCTCAGTATATTACCAGTAAAGAGATAATCTGTATAAACTATAAACGCAAAGATGGAATACAAACTGAACGTAAAATAAAACCAGTAGCTATAATGTTTTCGGAATATTACTTCTATTTGGTGGCATACATGGCAGATGGAAGCAAGGATTATCCGACGATATTTCGTGTTGACCGTATTGAAAAACATAGAAATACAAATGAACATTTTGATGTTCCGTATAAGGAAAAATTCAATGACGGTGAGTTTAGAAAAAGAGTACAGTTTATGTACTCTGGTGAGCTACGTACAGTGGAATTTGAGTATAAAGGAGAATCTATCGAAGCGGTTATAGACAGACTCCCTACCGCCAGGGTATTGAATGAGACTGATGGCATATTTACCATTAGCGCAGAAGTATATGGTACGGGGATAGATATGTGGTTACGAAGCCAAGGAGAAAATGTAAAGATAATACGATAAAATAGGAGGATATATGATTACTAACTACAAACAAATTAAAGAAGAAGTTCTAGAAATGTATCAAGATTTTCTTGCAGTAGTGGATGAAGCGAATTTTCCGCTAGATAACAAGTCCATGATAGCATTAAAGAACCAAGCAGAGAATATTAGAAAGGATAAGTTCCTTTTAATGATTGCTGGAGAAGCAAAAAGTGGAAAGTCAACATTTATCAATGCTTTCTTAGGTCAAGAAATATTGCCAATGGATGTCAAACAATGCACAAGCGCTATAGTTGAAATAAAATACGGAGAAGGATTTACCCTTACTGCTACATATGCAGGAAGTCACACTAAGAAACTGGTTGGAGAAAAGGACATCAAAGAGTTTTTGGTGAAAAATGCCGCCCTTAACGACGATTATAGAGAGATTCCAGTTACAACTATTAATAATGAAGTTCTTATCAAATACAAAGGAAGATTTTCAGAAAGAGTCATTACCGACCTTATAAATGGAGTTCAGCCTGAGAACATATACGGTTTATCTAGTACAGAGTACGCAAAGAAAATACGATCTTACATAGAAAAAAATAAGTATAGCTGGGCTGATATTGTAACAAAGATGGTTATTACATATCCATTCGAAGATGAAAGCTTAAAGGGAATCGAAATTATTGATAGCCCGGGAGTTAATGCACAAGGACGAGTTGGTGATATCACTAATGAATACATTGAAAATGCAAATGCAATCATGTTTCTAAAGCCAATTACTGGGGCAGCCTTAGAATCAACATCGTTCAGAAGTTTTCTTGAAAGCAAGAGTGTCGAGCGAAACGGAAACGCTCTATTTTTAATATTGACTCGTGCAGCAAATGAAAACCCTGAAAACTTGGAACGGTTACAGCATGAAGCATTAAAATTGTATGGAAATACAATCAAAACAAGCCAGATTATTAGTGTAGATAGTAAAGTCGAACTTTTTATAAATAAAATTTCTAATATGACAGTGGACGAAATCGAGTCTTATCTGGATGAGTTGGATAGTAATGGACGTCTTGATGCTTTCATTACACCACCACGATCAATGAGAATGCTTATTAAAGAGAAATATATTGAATTTTTGAAGGCAAAATCTAATTTTGTAACGGTTGACCATGCATTAAACATATTTGGACGTAAGACCCATTATTTGGCTTTAAGTGAGTTGATAGGGCGAATGCTCAAAGTCTATATACGGATACAGGATGACCTTGAAGAACAAATTAAACTGAATAAACTTAAGGTTAAAGATCCTACGGAACTTGCAAGGCAAATTGCTGAAATTAAGAGAAAACTCAATGAAATCAATGCAAAAATGGGAAAGACTGTTGACGAGGTTGTTACACGTTACACGAGTGATTCTGGCATTGTTAGAACAAAGGCTAAAAGTGTAATTGATGAATTTACTACCTGCGTCGGAGCAATTTCCAATGATGATATAAACCAATTAGAGAAGATTTCATTTAGAAAAATCGATGAGGCAAAAAAATTCCAAGAGGAAATGGAAAAAAATATAGTTGCTGAGTGTAATGCGGCTCTAATTGCGCTCAGCAATGAAAATAAGATAAAATACACCTCTTTAGAGCCTGATTTTACTGCTGAAACATTTGCAGAAATCAAACAAAAAACAGAGGCTTCTGCACAAGTAGAAAAATCATATACTAGCGGAACTACATTTAAAAAAACGCATTACTCTTCCGAGTATTCGAGATCAGAGCATTTTCGGTTAATAAAGAGTAGTATTCAGACACGGATAAAGTCTATACAGAATGAGGCCATAAACAATCTGATTGATTTTGCCAATGAAACAGCAGCAACTTATACAGAGGAATTAGCGGCAAACGCGAAAGCTAAAAAAGAAGAATTAGATAGGATCATGGAAGAAAAAAAGAATGCAGAGGAAATTCAAGAAACTATTGAAAGTATGCAAAAATTACTTAATCAAATATCACCATTGGTAAATATTGCCAAGGAAAGAAAAGGAGGTATAGATGCAAATGTACAATAAACAAGTACTTACCGGAAAAGTCGATGACATGTTTGAAGATTTGAAAAAACAGTCATATGAAATTATTGCGGTACATTCTAATTTTTCTGATGCTTCTAAAATAATTGTTGATACGGTTTCCTCTGAAGTTGTAATGCGCAGTAAAACATTAATCACTGATATGTATGCTCAGATGTCAAAGAATACGATGTCTTCTAATATATTTGACGATGCCGAAAGAAGGAGCCAATTTTACGAAGCAAATATTAGAAGAGATATATTATCAAAGTACCAATTTGATATTGCAACTATCAATGCCTTTCAGAGCGGAATACAATATAAAGAACTCCATTGTTTGTACTCGTCCCTTGCAGTGGTGGCAGGGACCACAGCTATTGGTGGAGTGTTGAAATATGCGTTAGCTACAACAGTTAAAGTACCGATAGTAGCAATCATTGCTGGAGCAGTAGTTGCATTTTGTATAACATATTTAAAAATTATACCAAATAAAAATAAAGCAAACTTTCGTAAAGCGACAGAAGATTTTTTATATGAATTAAAGAAAGAGTTTATCAAGTGGTTTGATGAAATTGAAGTATACTATAATGATCGTATTCAAGGCCTTGTAAGTACGTTTAAGGAGGGCGGAAGAATATGAATGATATGGTACCTTCAAAGGAATTAGATGCGTTTAAAAATGATACGAATATTATATGTGCGGAAACAAACAACCTATTAGCATCGTTATATCCATCTTACCTTGTAAACCCCAAATATATTTCAGAATTGGTTGAATGTAGCTCTTCAGAGATACTAGATGGATTTACTTACTACCGCATCGCAAGTTGCTCTATAGAAGATGTTGATGATGAGATTGCTTATCTAAATCAAAAGATGGAGAAGCTTTTTACAGCAATTCATTCTATTGGTGTGACCATAGCTTATGGAATTGTAAGCTGTGATGGTGTTACTAATTTGGTGATAGGTATATATCAAAAAAAGGATGCCGATGTTATCGCTTCTATAATAGGTGGATTATTATCTGGTGTCGAACTTGTAAGTATAAAACCTAACTTTATGAATAAGTCAGCTTATCCATCTTATTTTGGTTCGTTACCTGCTATACCAACAACAAAAATAGAAGATAAACCACAGACATTCGATATTGCTCCTATTATGCGAAGTCTTAATGGTCAAAATTATACCATGCTTATTATTGCTAAACCGATGCCAAGTGATGTTTCAGCTCAAAAGCTTAGTGAGTTATTAACTATACGAGACCGATGCTTTGCTGTAAGCAAACGAAATGTATCAAGGCAAAAGAATACGACGACTACCGAATCGCATTCTGAAGGACACAATGGCTCCACTGCATACTCTGAATCCATTAACAAAAACAAAGGTTTAAATGTACTATTATTGTCAGGAGGAAAGAGCAAAACCGAAGGCAAATCCGAAACTAAAGGCTATAGCTATGATGAAAGTATATCTTCTGCAATTTCAGAAGGAGAAACTATATCTGGTGATATTCAGAATGGATTTGCGCTAGAATTGATTGATTATGCTGAAAGTGGAATTGAAAGACTTAAAGTTGGGCAAAGTTGTGGGATGTGGCAGACAGCCGTCACTTATTCAAGTGATAATGTAGTAGCAAGAAATGTTATCCAAGCATGTTTGAATGGTGAAATATCAAGACCTAATCCTAAGTTGCTCCCAGCTAAACCAATTGCAATAGAACAGCAAAATGGACAAGAACTTCTTATTCCCAAAAACCTTATGACTGATGGAATTAATGAGAATCCTCTTTGTACATTATTAACATCTACAGAAGTGAGTTTACTCTGCTCACTGCCTGTAGATAGTGCACCGAATTTTGAACTGAAACATACAAAGCAATATCCGCTAATAACTACAGGTATTGGTACTAATGGTATTGAACTTGGTAAATTGTCAGACAGTGGAAGAATTATTGATAATATGCCTTTTGCTTTAAGTGAAGCAGACTTGAATAAGCATACATTTGTGTGTGGTATTACTGGTAGTGGAAAAACAACAACCGTTAAAGGAATTTTAAGAAATTGCTCTAAACCATTTATGGTTATTGAATCAGCAAAAAAGGAGTATCGTAATATTAAGCTGGAAGACGGACGTACTCCAACTATTTATACTTTGGGAAAGCCTGAGATAAACTGTTTACAAATGAATCCCTTTTATATTATGGCAGGGGTTAGTCCACAGACACACATAGACTACTTAAAGGATTTGTTTAATGCCTCCTTCTCTTTTTATGGCCCTATGCCATATATTCTTGAGAAGTGTTTGCAGAATGTGTATAAAAACAAGGGGTGGAATTTAACCCTTGGGTATCATCCGTTTCTGGTAAACAAAGAAAATCCGGTAGATTTCTTTGATTTGGAAAAGATGAAAGAAAAGTATAGTATCAGTTCTCATATGTATCTCTTTCCTACTATGTATGATTTGAAATGTGAAATTCAAAGGTACATAGACCAAGAAATGCAGTATGAGGGAGAGGTTGCAGGCAATATCAAAACAGCCATTAAGACAAGGTTGGAAAGTCTTTGCAATGGTGCAAAAGGTTATATGTTTAATACAAATAAATACGCTGATATGGATAAATTGCTAAATGAGAATGTTGTGTTTGAATTAGAAGGATTAGCCGATGATTCAGATAAGGCATTTTGTGTTGGGCTACTAATTGTGTTTATTAATGAATATCGTCAAGTGCATAAAGAAGCACTAGGTAATAGGAAGTCTGGTCTTCAACATTTGCTAGTAATTGAAGAGGCTCATAGATTATTGAAAAATGTGGACACAGAACGTTCTTCTGAAAATATGGGTAATCCAAAAGGCAAGGCTGTTGAACACTTTACAAATATGATTGCAGAAATGCGTTCCTATGGTCAGGGTGTTATTATTGCAGAGCAGATACCTTCAAAACTTGCACCGGATGTAATCAAGAACTCATCTAATAAAATAATACAAAGAGTTGTATCAGCGGATGATCAAGAGATAATTGCGAATACAATAGGGATACGTGACGATGAAGCTATTCACTTAGGAACATTAAGAACAGGTTTTGCCCTTTGTCATAAAGAAGGAATGACACAGCCTGTGAATGTAAAGATAAACCCAGTCGAAGACAATTTTATACCAGATGAAAATTTATATAATAAAGATTTCATACAACGGATGTATTTAATTAATTCAAGCCTTGTAAAAGATGCAACCGCAGATTCTATTGACCGGCTTGCATTTAAATTAATTAATACTCTCCTCATTTGCGATGTTGATTATTGTATTTTAGCGATTAATTATGTGCGAGAAGAATTGGAAAACATCTTATGTGTAGAGTGTGTTGATTTAGTTTTTAATAGTGATTTGAACAAAATTATAGCTACAGTACTTTCTGAAACCATAATCGAATACCTCATGGCAGGCGTATATAGTGTAGGAAAAGTGATTTCTGACGATATAAGTGAGTCAATACTAAATTTGCTTAGAACACCAACCGTAGAAAGAATACAAGATTTTAAAATAAGAATCAAACAACTATATTCAAGAGACACAAGAAAAATGGGTATTATCATTGTGTCGGAGATGATTAAATACCAGTATGAAAAGGATGTTGATATAGAAACATCTATAAAGAACTTTTTTGTAAAGTGTGGGGATCAGGATATGGAAGATGTGATTGATGCAATAAAGGGAGGCGGCATGAAATGATAAGTGAAATTATTTCGGCAGTCTCTAAAACTGTAGAAGCGGTTAAAGTAAAAGAGATAGCAAAGATAACGGAGTATAGCGAGTTAGGTAAAAGAATTATTGAACCTGACATTGATATTGTTAAAACCAAGTCTTTAGAATCAATCATTCAAATGAACTTGGAAAAAGGAATCGAACGAATACCCTCAAGGAATCAAGACCTTGAAGGAAAAAAACACCCAGACACAGGAGTTCCATTTATTGTTAAGGTTGTTGAGAATAGTGAAGGTGAATTAGTGGAGGTCGTAGTTCCCGAATTTGATAGTGCTTTTGATGCACAGTTACCAGAAGGGTTGTACGAATCTACTGATAATGAACAGTTTTCGGAATGTAACCGTCAACTAAAAGAAGCTGTACAAAATGATCCTGAACTAGCTACAAAATTTACAGATGAACAGCTAGAACAAATAATGGATGGTGAAACTCCTGATGGTTATACTTGGCATCACGATGCCGAAAAAGGAAAAATGCAATTGGTTGATACTAAGACACATGCACAAACTGGACATACTGGTGGTAAATCCATTTGGGGCGGAGGAAGCGTAAATAGATAAAGCCCAGTGGTGAAATGTCAACCATTAAAAACAGTAAAATTGGAAATTCTTAAGCTCTATAGCCGCTGAATGCTTGATTTTAGGCGCACTTAAATAAACCTCACGCTTTTTAACTAAAAATAGTTAAAAAACGGAAGTTATAAATTAACTAAAGAAAAGTGAGAAAAGATTCGTTATTCTCTCCTTTCTTCTTTGGGGATGTACAACTGTTTCGTGCGTAGTAGCGAATGCACGAGTCGTACAAGTTTTCTAGCGGTTAAGACGAGCGCGCGTTTGTGTTGATGTTTCGTTACTTCTTGGTATTTCTTTTGATAAAAGGCTTTATATTCGGCGTCATGTTTTCGTATGGCGTCTGATGCTTGCACAAGATAATAGCGTAAATACTTATTGCCGGTTCGCATACGGCTGGTATCCTCGGCTTCATACTCGCCTGACTGATACTGTGTCCATACGAAACCTGCGTATTTCGCTAAAGCGTGGTGATCATCAAAACGATGAATATCCCCAATCTCTGCGATTAAACCCGCTGCGTACACGGGACCGATGCCTTTTACCGAAGTTAATGTTTGTGGAATACCTTTCATCATGCGTTCGATTTCCTTATCTAACCGCTTTACTTGGGTTTCCATGTGTTGAATGGTGCTTAAAATCACGGATAAAGAAAGATTAACCGGATCGGCCATTATTTTATCTAAACGGTACGAATTACGAGCGAGCTGCTTGAGATATTTCGCCATCTCCTCAGGCTCCGCAAAACGGTTTTTACCTTTTTCTTGTAGGAACTCGACCAGCTCCTCCAAAGGCATTTCAGCGATGATACCAGGGTCCAGTTCTTCAATGACGGCGATGCTTGTCGCACCGAATGTATCAGAGAACGGATTATCTTGGCGTAAGCCGCTAAATTTTAAGTACAGTTGATTTAACATGTATGTTTTATTACGCGCAATTTCATGAACTAAATGGAAGCGCGTACGTGTTAAACGACGCAGGGCATCGTAAATTAAGGTTTCTTGCATTTCATGTGGCAATCGTCCAAAGCGTAGATGATCCGCAATAACCCAGGCGTCTACTTTGTCGTTCTTCGGTAATGTATCGTAGCCCTTTTTAAAGCGAGCTACTTTACGCGCGTTGAGCATATAAATCGCTGTTTGAAGATGGGGTAAGACTTTTTTACATTGTGCTTTTAAGTAATGGGCAAGGTGCCAACTATATTGATCCGTGGCCTCCATCCCGATTTTTAATTGATCTGTTTGATTTTTTTCCGCTGTTCGTATAATTTTTTGAATCAAAGTGTCCGCACCTTCTACATCATTTCGAACAGAAAAATCAGCGAGTGTGTGACCCTCTCCATGCATGAAATGAACATGATGGGAGCGCAAACTCACGTCAATACCGACTAGCATATGTGACATGCCAATCACCTCCTAAGGGGGAATTAATCAAGATACACGCAGACCTGGGTGCCCAGTCGAATCATCGATGTCTGCCTCGTTATCAGCAATCGCAAGTAGAAGACCATTTATGAGCGCTACACTCTCTTCTGAATCTTACGTCGCAGCCAGTGGTTAGACCTTCCATAATGAACGATGGGTAGCAGGCTTATGAAGCAGTACACAAGTGTGTCTGCAAGGAGTGAAAGCTATTTCCTGTGAATACCTTGTCTGTTCCATTGTCGCATGGACACAGGGCTGCGTGAACTATTTTGGATGACTAAAAAAGGACGAAGTACTGAAATGGAGCCTCCTCCATCCTTCGCCCTTGTGCTATAAAATTGGGTTAAAAAAGGGGATGACAAATAAACAGGTAAGCACCTGTAGGCAATACTTAAAATAGTATTTAACAATAAAATGATGATTTCCTTTTGGCTCCCTCGGTCAAACAGGGGTCACACAGGTAAAACATAAAACAAGAGTGAGGGAGCCAATCGGCGACCACTTCCTATAGGAAATCCAACAGATCCCCCAGTTGTCCGGATCAACTGGAAATTCTATCGGAAAGAGCTCTTACTACTAATATACGAGGAGTGTAAATTATGAACAATTTATCATGGAAATATGTCAAACCATTAAAGAACAACAAGGCTGTTGAATCTTTTGAAGCTGATTATGGTTTGAAACTACCGCAGGATATTACTTCCTGCATAAAACAAAATAATGGAGGACGTCCTGACAAAAAAGCGTTTGATACGGAAGTATCAAAAGGTCGAGTGATAAAAAGTCTTCTTTCTTTCAACAAAGAGGATTTAGAGACAGTTTATGATGCTATTGATACACTAAAAGGTGAAAAATCAAACCTAGTACCTCTTGCATCTGATCCAGGTGGAAACTATATTTGCTTTGATACTAAGCAACAAGATATTGTGCTTTGGTTACATGAAACAAACACCACTGAAAAGATTTCTAGTAGTTTCACTGCTTTTCTAGAAACACTACATTAGTTTTTGGTGCTTTAGGAGTATTATGTGTATTCTCCCGAAAACCGTCCATATTCGGTTCACATACTCTCAATTGACCAGATTGTCTCTGTTATGCGCCATACTTATTTTCTTAAGATGAGGTGTGGCTGACTATAAAAGCAAAAGACCAGCTACTACAAGCTTTTGTGCTTGGTGGTAACAGGTCTTTTACTTTGTCCCGCTTGAAGCTGTTCATTTAAGTTTTTTATTCAATCCCTAAGTGAACGCTTCTTTCGTGGGCGTTTTTTTATGGAATAGACACTGGCAGGTGATGGCTGATAGGACCTCAAATATGACGGATAGAACTGCCAGAGTGAAGGATAGCACCAGGAATTCGTAGGATAGCATGTGAGAACAGCTCAAAGAGCAAGGCTTATTAAGGGAAGCGGCGGATAGAACCCTGAATGTGACGGATAGAACTGCCAGAGTGAGGGATAGCAGCCAAAATTTTCAGGATAGCCGACGATAAAAGCTCAAAGTGCAAGATTAATCAGGTTAAGCAGTGGATAGAACTCCCAATTTCTATGATAGAATAGCAATTAGCGCTAGAATAGGAGGAAACTATGGGTGATTTTAAACAGATGGTAGCAATAGGCATAATTATGCTGTTGCTGCTTGGCAATAGTATAGTGTATTTTTATCATCAATTAGCACAGCCAATAACAGTGCCACTTATTCAAGATTTTTATCGTAGCAATGATAGTCATCATTTTAAAATTCATTATATAACAAATAAAAGTGACTCACGTTTTGTGACCCATTTAGAGGCAGATTCTCTTATTTTATTGGAAGCAACAAACGGTACAGCAGATATAATAGAAGAAAATGCGCATCAATTAATACGGGTGGCTTATTTTAGTGGTGACAATCAGGAAATAGAAACTTTACTGCACAGCAAGCATGTGTATGTAGTGCTAAATGATGGAGAACGGCTAACAGCAGCACTGCACTTAGCATGGGAGGACCCTAGTCAACAAGGCGATTATTTTCTGGCATCCTCTGGCAGTAGTAATGGTGATACCTCTGTAATCTATAAGGTAGCACAAGATACAAGTATTCATACAGTCCATGTACCTGCATGCTTAAAGCCACGTGTTAACTTTGAACATGTGAAGGTCAATGGTGAGCTATATAAGGAAGAAGATTTTCCGATTGCTGTGAAAAAGGGTCAAACGATGAATATATCATTTCAGGTTCATGAATCAGGAGCAGATGTTGCTGCAACGGTAAGTGTTAGTGGTCCAGATGAAGTATGGCCAGTATCAGTAATTCGAGATGCGCCACTTCAACTAGAAAGCATACAAAAGGAGTTGCAACAGGATGATTGTTATAGATAATAGGCATCAACAATTACAGTTTTTGAAGTGGTTATTGATTGTGCTAGGTTGCAAGTTTGTGCTGGTGAATATGATACCGCTCACTTATTGTCTGCAACAATTTATATTTTACGGTGCATGCATCAAAATTTTCACGTATTGTCAGAGAAAAACATTGATGAAATATTTACTTATTGGTGATATGGTCTTAATGATTATGTATTTATTGCCAATGACCACTTTGACAAGTACATGGTATTTCGTGATAAGCATGCTGATTGAATTATTGCTTATCATGGAATTAAGTAAAACAGTGGCAGAGATTGAAAAGCGTTATTATGTACAGGCTTCGACACCCCATATTATGAAAAGCTATCAACGGGTTGTACTAGTAGTAGCAGCGAGCTGGACATTTCTGATGAATAGTGACAACTCTTTTGTCTATCTTTTGATTCTAGTAGGAGGTATTTTACTATTTGCGGTGAATATCCGTTTATTTCTTCATATACGAAGTGTAAGGAAATATATAAAATTAACTACACATGTTAAGGTTTCCTGAAAATGACTCATGATTCATTTTATGCTACACTTTTGTAAAAGGGGGGACAGGGATGTTTAAACGTGAAACAAGCATAAAGGTGGAGCAGCATAACGATGTACAATGCGCGCATGGAAAAATAGCCGTTCAGGGGTTTGGCATGGGTGTATATAGTTTTTTTGTGGATGGCTTATTAATTGATACAGGCTCTGCTTCCTTAGCGCAGAAATTTCAGCCATTTTTTAATGATTTACCGATTGAACAAATTGCATTAACCCATTCTCATGAAGATCATACGGGCAATGCTGCTTGGCTACAACAGCAAAGGAATGTGCCCATTTATCTGCATCAAGAGTCGATTGAGAGCTGTGCAAAGGATGGGGTATATCCATTGTATCGTCAGGCATTATGGGGAGAGCGCCCAGCGTTTGTAGCACAACCTTTTGGCTCAACATTCCAGACAAAAACGGCTGTATGGGATATTATTGAAACACCTGGTCATACAACTGATCATCTAGCTTTCTATAATCGTGAGACAGGCACGATGTTTACAGGCGATTTATATATTCAAACAAAAACAAAGGTTGTCTTAGATGAAGAAAATATTGTTCATACTTTAGCATCTTTGAAAAAATTATTAAACTATGATTTTCAGGAAGTTTATTGCTGTCATGCAGGCTATTTAGCAGATGGACGCAATCGTATAGATGAAAAAATTACGTATATTGAAGAAATGGAGGATAAGGTACGTCAGCTTTTTCAACATGGCTATTCTGTAGAGGAAATTACTAAAAGTATCTTTCCACGCGATTATCCTATAACGCAAGTATCTGAGGAGCAATGGTCCTCCAAACATATAATTACCGCTTTTATCAATCACTTTACACAAGGGTCCTTACGATAGGGCTCTTTTTTATTAGTGCATAAATAGAAATCATCATTGCGTGCTATAACAAAAAACTTTGTGAAAAAATGTGAATAAATTGTGACAAACCCAGTTGCCCCAATGGATGCGCTTACATAAGTTTGTGAAAAAATTCTCAATTACATAAGAAAAATACTATGTGAAAAACTTAACAGTTCAAATGGCTGTAATTGTACATTTATTTAGCAACGCCCATTTGTGTTTATTACTTTAAAATAATTGATTGTGAAAAACATAACTTGACAGGAAAATGTATTTAAGCTTGTGAAATCTTATGTTTTTAAAAGAAGAGAATAAATTTTCAGAATATTTGTTGACTATATTTTCACAAAGTATTATGATTCTGAAATATAATCACAATTCAAATGAGAAAAGGATGGGATCAAATGGATGTAATGAAAAAGGCTATCGAAATGCATGCACACTATAACGGAAAATTAGAGGTGAATTCAAAGGTTCCTGTGAAGGATTCTTATGATCTTAGTCTTGCTTATTCACCTGGAGTAGCAGCACCATGTGTAGAGATTGAAAGAAATCCGTCACTTGTTTATGACTATACAATGAAGGGCAATATGGTGGCAGTTGTTTCGGATGGGACAGCGGTGTTAGGATTAGGAGATATTGGGCCAAAAGCAGCATTACCAGTAATGGAAGGGAAGGCGATTTTATTAAAGCGTTTTGCCAATGTTGATGCTTTTCCAATTTGCTTAGATACAAAAAATACGGATGAAATCGTCAGCATTGTGAAGGCGCTTGCTCCAACATTTGGTGCTGTCAACTTAGAAGATATCTCAGCACCAAGATGTTTTGAAATTGAAGATCGCCTACGTCAGGAATGTGATATTCCTGTGTTCCATGACGATCAGCATGGCACAGCGATTGTTGTAGGGGCAGGAATGATTAATGCCAATCGTATTGTGAAAAAGGATGTAGCAACGATGAAGATCGTCATTAATGGTGCTGGGGCTGCAGGTATTGCTATTTTACGTATCCTTGTGCAAATGGGCTATAAAAATATTTTTATGTGCGATACAAAAGGCGTTATTTATGAGGGACGTCCAGAGGGCATGAATCCAATTAAAGAAACCGTTGCCCATTTAACAAATCCAGAAAAAATCCAGGGTACGCTGGATGATGTGCTTGTAGGGGCAGATGTTTTTATTGGTGTATCGGTTGCCAATCTATTAACAGAGGCTCATATTGCGTCCATGAATAACGATCCGATCGTATTCGCTTTAGCTAATCCAAACCCTGAAATCACCTATGACAATGCGAGAAAATGGGGTGTACGTGTAATGGGTACGGGACGCTCCGATTATCCAAATCAAATTAATAATGTGCTAGCATTCCCAGGCATTTTCCGTGGTGCTTTAGATGTTCGTGCAACAGATATTAATGAGGCAATGAAAATTGCTGCGGTAGAGGCTATTGCATCGCTTGTCAGTGACGAGGAATTAACAGAGGAATACATCGTACCAAAATCTTTAGATGAACGCGTAGTAGAAATTGTTTCACGTGCTGTTAGTGGAGCAGCTGTTGAGTCTGGCGTATCAGAGCTATTCCAACAAAATATCGCACTATCTGTATAAAAAACAATCTCCTCTCTCATTAAACGAGAGGGGAGATTATTTACATCATGCCAATACCGACAAGCCCAATTATAATAATAAAAATAAAGACAAAGGCAATAATACCTAACACAATCGAAGGAATTAAAATCGTAAAGAAAGCCATCCAATTTGAAAATTGATGTGCTTCTGCGATTACAGCTATGGATATAATAAATGCCCAAATACTCACAACAATTGTTAGAATAATAGCTGGCCAAAAAATCCAAGGTAGTGGTCCTATGTAATCTGGATAGAATAAAGATTCTGGTGAAGTTATTAACCAAATAAGATAGAGAGGAATTAAAATCGTAAATGGAATAGCTGTTAGGCTTAATCCTCTAAATAAGTCCGAATAAGTGCCAGTGCCTTTAAAAAGCTTACCAAATAGCCATGCGACAAGGGCAGAAAAAGCTGTACTAATTATGCCTACGATTGGGGAGAAAATAATACATAGCAACACTAAGAGCCAAGGTGCCATACCATCTAAAAACTCTATATCCACTACTCCAGATAAAATAGAGCCGATATAGCCAATTGATAACACAAAAATCGCAAAGCCAATTGTTTTTTCATAAATCATATAACGAGCTGTTTGTTTGGGGTGTAGCCAAACAGATAAAAATGGATTTAGCTTTGGCCTTTCTTCTTGTGGTGTTTCATTATAGTTTTCCATTAATCTACCTCCAACCTGATAAAATCTTCTGTTTCATTACTATACGACTTATGTAGGGAAAAGTTTCATAAAAAATTAGAAAGGACATGTCTCCAGATAACTTTTCAGACATGCCCTTATTTATTGCTTATTCAGCTAGCATAATTTTTTCAAGCTCTAATGGCTCAATATATTGTTCACCTTTGTAAGCGCGCATATTGCCACCAGAAATTTCATCAATTAGTAAAATTTCATTTGTTTGAGCATCACGACCAAACTCTAGTTTTATATCATACAGTGTTAAGCCTTTTTTTGCAAGCTCTGCTGCTACAAACTTTGAAATTTCAATTGTACGTTGCTTTAAAATGGCATATTCCTCGTGCGTTAGTAGATTTAGCATCGCCAGTGCATCGTCAGAAATCGGAGGGTCTAGGCGATCATCATCTTTAATGGTTACTTCTACAAAGGCATCTAATTTTTGCCCTTCCTTAACATAGGCACCATAGCGGCGTAGGAATGAACCGACTGCTCGAAAGCGGCAAATAACCTCTAAGCCATTACCAAAAACAGTTGCAGGTTTAACTGTCATCGTTGCGTCTTCAAAATTAGCATCTACATAGTGCGTAGGAACACCTTGCTTATTTAATTTAGCGTAGAAATAAGAAGTTAAGCGTAAGCCAGCTAGGCCAGCCCCATCAATTGTTAAACCAACCGTATTCGCACCTGGATCAAATACGCCGTTTTCTCCTGTGACATCATCTTTAAATTTTAATAAATAATGACCATCTTCTAACTTAAATACATTTTTTGTTTTTCCTGTATACAATAATTCCACAACAAGCCCTCCAATATTTCATAATATACTAAAATTATAACACGAATATTTTAAATATTTAACACGAAAAATGTTCGTTTAAATAGTTTTTCTCTATTGTTTTTAACGTGTTCGCTAGAAAAAAACAAGATAATAACGAATGATCGTCATCATCTTGTTTGTTTGGAAATCATCGGAAATGTGATTAATAAACGCCTTCCGTTAACATGCCATCTGCTACTTTCACAAAGCCAGCAATGTTTGCACCAACAACAAGGTTACCTGGGAAACCATATTTTTCAGCTGCTGCTTTGCTATCTGCATAAATATCTTTCATAATTTGATGAAGTTTCGCATCTACTTCTTCAAATGACCAAAATACGCGGCTTGAATCTTGTGCCATTTCAAGTGCAGATACAGCTACACCACCAGCATTTGCTGCTTTCGCAGGGCCAAATAATACACCAGCCTCTAAGAACTCATTGATCGCTTCAAGGTCTGATGGCATATTAGCACCTTCACCGATTGCTTTCACACCATTTGAAATTAATGTACGAGCTGATGCACCATTAATTTCATTTTGGGTAGCACATGGTAGGGCAATATCACAAGGAATTGTCCAGATACCTGTACAACCTTCTGTGAAAGTAGCATTTGGTCGGTAATTAACGTAAGTTGAAATACGGTCACCTTTTACCTCTTTAATTTCTTTAATAGCATCTAAATCTAAGCCTTCTGGGTCATAGATATAGCCTGAGGAGTCAGAGCAAGCCACCACTTTTGCACCGTATTGCTGTGCTTTTTCAATCGCATAGATGGAAACATTACCAGAGCCTGAAACAATAACTGTTTTTCCTTCAAATGAATCATTTGTGTCCTTTAGCATTTCATTGACAAAATAAACAGTACCGTAGCCAGTTGCTTCTTTACGTGCTAAAGAGCCACCATAGCCAGGTGTTTTACCTGTTAATACGCCTGATTCGCTAGCTTTTGTTAAACGCTTGTATTGGCCCCATAAATAGCCAACTTCACGACCGCCTACACCAATATCACCAGCAGGAACATCGACATCTGGCCCAATATGGCGGTATAATTCAGTCATAAATGCTTGGCAGAAGCGCATGATTTCTGCGTTTGATTTACCTTTTGGATCAAAGTTAGAACCACCTTTACCGCCACCAATTGGCTGCCCTGTTAAAGCATTTTTAAAGATTTGTTCAAAACCTAGGAATTTAATGATTGATTCATTTACAGAAGGGTGGAAGCGAAGACCGCCTTTATAAGGACCCATTACATTACTATATTGTACACGATAACCGCGATTCACTTGCACTTGGTTATTATCATCTTGCCAAGCTACACGGAAGGAAATAATGCGGTCTGGCTCAACGATACGAGATAAAATATTTGCTTCAATATATTCAGGATGCTGTGCAAAGACAGGCACTAATGAAATAAAAACTTCTTCAGCTGCTTGTAAAAATTCTGCTTGATGACTGTTTTGTTGTTTTAATTGTTCAAATACACCATCTACGTACTCTTTTGCTAATTGTTCATTATTTACCGTTGTGATTGTCATAATGAAACCCCCCATTTGATTTGATAGGTGTATCGTATATTTATTTTTCGAACTATTCAATAAAATATTTTTGGACTTTGTGAAAAATTGAGCAAGAGGAGCTGCATTAAAATTATTCTAAAATAATTATGTGGTGATTGATTGATCTAATTATGAGAAAGGAATGATGCTTTATTGTAAAGGTTCTAATAGACGCTGATGCCTGTCCAGTAGTGGATTTGGCGCTATCTGTATCATCTGAGTTTGAGATTGAAACTATCTTGTTTTGCGATACATCCCACCGTATTGAACGTGATAATGTAATAACAATTATTGTACCCAAAGGTCCTGATTCAGTTGATTTTACGCTAGTGAATGCGCTTTCAAAACATGATATAGTCATTACACAAGATTATGGTTTAGCTGCCATGGTATTAGCGAGAGGTGGCTACCCAATTGACCAAAATGGACGAGAAATGTCCAATGATAATATCGAACGTTTGCTCGAAATGCGCCATGTTGGGCAAAAAATTAGACGTGCAGGAGGACGTACAAAGGGACCGAAAAAAAGGACACAAGAAAACAATATTTCGTTTGAAATGAAATTTCGACAAATTTGTGAACGAGCAATTTTAGCATCTAAAACGGAGGAAGCAACGGATGAATAGCAACGATCAGCATGAACTATTTCAGCAATTTCCACAGTTAAAAGAAGTAGCCAACCAACACACTGTATTGTGGGAAAATACAAATTGGCTAGCAAAACCAACCACATCTCTGTTTTCACTACAAGAAGTAGAAGAGGCACAAGAAACATTGCTGCGCTTTTCTTCTTATCTAAAAGTAACTTTTCCTGAACTTATGAAAAGCGATGGTTTGATTGAATCATCGATTAAGAGTATACCTGCAATGAAGCAAGCACTTGAAGAGGTGTTTGGAGTGACGATACCAGGTCAGCTATTGGTAAAATGCGACCATGCTTTGCCGATTTCTGGCTCGATCAAGGCGCGTGGGGGAGTTTATGAGGTATTAAAGCATGCAGAAAGGCTAGCATTAGCAAGTGGCAAACTAAAAGAAGAGGATAATTATGCCGTCCTAGCAACAGAGGAATGGCAGACGTTCTTCCAGCAGTATACGATTGCGGTTGGCTCTACAGGCAACTTAGGCTTAAGTATCGGCATTATGGGCAAGAAGCTCGGCTTTAATGTCGTTGTACATATGTCGAGTGATGCAAAGGAATGGAAAAAGGCTATGCTGCGTGAAAAGGGAGCGACAGTTATTGAATATCAGGCGGATTACAGTGTTGCCGTAGAGCAGGGGCGACAGGAAGCTGTGCAAGATCCGATGTGCCATTTTATTGATGATGAAAATTCCAAGGACCTGTTTGCAGGCTATGCTGTTGCAGCCAAACGTTTGAAAGATCAATTAGAAGAGGCGGATATAGCTGTAGATAAGGCCCATCCCTTGTTCGTTTATTTACCGTGCGGGGTAGGGGGAGGTCCAGGAGGTGTTGCCTATGGGTTACGTGAATTATTTGGTGAGCATGTGCATATTTTCTTTGCAGAGCCAGTTGCCTCCCCTTGTATGACCATTGGCTTAATGACAGGTTTACATGATGCCATTAGTGTCGAGGATATTGGTCTTAACAATAAAACGGAAGCGGATGGCCTTGCTGTTGGGCGCGCATCGAAATTTGTAGGGAAGGTGATGGAACATTATATTAGCGGATGCTATACGGTGACAGATCAGGAGCTGTTTACTTCACTGAGCTTGGCGATGGAACGGGAGGGGTTATTTTTAGAGCCCTCCGCACATGCAGGAATGTTTGGCGCTAGTCGTTTATGGCAAAAGGGGCAATCCTATTTGGAGAAGCATAGCTTGGTAAATCACATGGACCAAGCAACACATCTTGTCTGGGCAACCGGCGGCAGTATGGTTCCCGCAGCAATGCGTGCAGCGTATTTAGCCAAGCGTTAGGAGAGATTCGCTCAATCTGAGTGTGTGGGTGATCAAAAGTAGAGAGATTCGCTCAATCTGAGTGTGTGAGTGATCAAAAGTGGAGAGATTCGCTCAATCTGAGTGTGTGGGTGATCAAAAGTAGAGAGATTCGCTCAATCTGAGTGTGTGGGTGATCAAAAGTAGAGAGATTCGCTCAATCTGAGTGTGTGAGTGATCAAAAGTAGAGAGATTCGCTCAATCCGAGTGTGTGAGTGATCAAAAAGGGAGAGATTCGCTCAATCCGAGTGTGTGGGTGATCAGAAGTAGAGAGATTCACTCAATCCGAGTGTGTGAGTGATCAAAAAGGGAGAGATTCGCTCAATCTGAGTGTGTAAGTGATCAAAAAGGGAGAGATTCGCTCAATCCAAGTGTGTGGGTGATCAAAAAGGGAGAGATTCACTCAATCCGAGTGTGTGAGTGATCAAAACTAGAATCAATTCGCTCAATAAATAGGAGGAGCCACTTGCTAGAAGAGCTCCTCCTATTTATTATGCTTTTTGTTGTGCAGCTAAAAATACTTGCTGTGCGGCAAGAATGCCTGCCCCTGGTTCAAAATCGTAGGAAAAGTCTTTTAGCGCAGCCTCCATTAACGATACGGCTTGTAAAATATCACTTGGGAAGCAATAGCCCATATGACCGAATCTGAAAATTTGCCCTTGTAGATGGCCAAGACCCCCAGCAAAATCTACATGATAGTGCTGCTTAAGACGTGTTAAAAATTCACCAAGGTCAATGCCTTGAGGTGTTTTAATGGCTGTAATAGTTGGTGAAGCATATTGATCCTCTGTTAAGAGTTCAATATTCAATGCCTTCATTGCACTACGTACCATGTCCTTCATTAAAGCATGACGAGCAACCGTTTGAGCAAAGCCGCCCTCCTGCTCAATTAGCTTGCACACCTCATGCAACCCGTAAATCAATGTAATCGCAGGGGTATTTGGCGTCATGCCCTTTTCTGCCCAGCTACGATAGCTTAATAAATTCAAATAATAGGATGGTGTTTGATTTTCTTCAATTACTTTCCATGCTCTTTCACTGACGCTAACAAGCGAAAGCCCGGGAGGTAACATCATTGCTTTTTGAGAACCTGTTACTAAAATATCAATGCCCCAAGCATCCATTTCAGCAGGTGCTCCACCAATACAGCTCACACCATCGACAATAACAAGAGCATCTGTTTCCTGACGAATCACTTGTGCTAATGCTGCAACTGGATTCAAAATACCTGTAGATGTTTCATTGTATGTAACAAAAACAGCTTTAATATTATTTAAAGGCTGTAAAAATTCCCGTAGCTCCTCAGCCGTGCAAGCTTGGCCCCATTCTTTTGCCAGCTTATGTACATGGAAGCCGTACTGCTCACAAATTGAGACAAAATAGTCACCAAATGCGCCAACTGTAATGACAACAACTTCCTCACCCGCAGCTACTGTATTGACTGCCGCAGCCTCTAATGCAGCTGTTCCCCCTGATGGCAATAAGAGTATCTCTTGTGTTGTGCCAAAAATCGGCTTTACGAGTTCCGTTGTTTCACGGTATAATTCCACAAATTCTTGACTTCGATGACTAAAAATATCTTGATTCATTGCCAGCTGAACCTTTTTTGGAATAGGCGTTGGCCCTGGATGTCTTAAAATATTTTCATACACAATCATCATCCCCCTTTGCTTAATAGAAATTCTAAATTTTCTAACTAAATAATAACACATTTCTTGACCATGCTAACCGCTTTTTTGAAAAATGATGGAAAGCCTATTACTACTAATAATAAAACCTCTTAAAAAGGGAAGATTGAATGTAAACAAAATACGTTAGCCATTTATTTTTACATTCGCTAGGTCATGTGATTATTTATAAAATTTAAGTAAGATATTATGGAAAAGGGAGAATCGGCTTCAGTAACATGAGCAGTTTGCAACGTTTAACCACGGACAAAGTAGCCCGCTGGAAGGGTGGTCCTTATGGAGTTTATTAAGATCAATTAGATCAGCTTGTCGATTGTATGGTAGAAGGCATCTCTAAATCAATGCGATATTATTTTTAAAATAACCGCACAAACAAAACCCTCTTTGCTTTAGGGCAGAAAGAGGGTTCCATTTGAATTAATTATGCAATAAATGGTCTGTTCATACGCATTAAGCCGTAAATCATAAAGAATAATCCGCCTGTGAGGATTGTTAAAATAATGTATAGGACAGCTTTACCTGTTTCCCCAGACCAGCGATAAAATAGGCGATACGTGAAATACAATGTAAAGCCAGCAGCCCCAATGGAAGCAATCCATCCAATAAATGGTATAAATGAAACGATAATTAAACCAGCATAAATAAGTATATTTCTTTTAGCTGTGGCACGTACTGTTTCCTGATCGTATCCATCCGCAGTTAGCAGGAAAAGACTATAAACGTTAATAATAGGAATCCAAGCGATATAGGCAACATCTGCAAAGCCATTTGTTTTTGATGCCATAAAATAAATAAGTGCAGTAATCACATAGGCGATTAATCCTATCACAAGGCTTACCAAAATAATAATAAGAAATAAACCGCCAAAAAGTGCATCATAATCATTGTAATAATAAGAATCATAACTCATCCATAAAACCTCCCTTCGAAAGTAAGTTCCCCTTAATCATAACAAGCTAAAACTATTAAAGCTACCATAATTTATCAGTAATATTTACTGGAAATCACACATTTGTACTAGAATAATTTTTGATTTCAAGTCATTTATGATGGATTTTTGCGTAGTTGATACAAAAAATGCAAAAAATATCCTTAGAAAATTCCTAAAGCTAGTTTTAGAGAATCATTTTTGCTTCTCTGCTTATTGTAAAGCATTACTAGCATATGTCCGAATTAGTTGAACATTCCCATTATCATGAAAAAAGCCACCTGATTGAAAAGGTGGCTTGACGGATAGTTAGATAAATTTAGCGATATTATTTAGTTCAATACGCGAAGAATTATAGGCTGGCGCTGCTGCTTTACCAATCGCAATTAAAATGACTGGCACTATATGATTGGCTAAGTCAAAATGTTTTGCAAAGGCTTCTTTCGAAAAGCCTCCCATTGGCACTGTATCATAGCCCATCTCTTTAGCCAATAGCATAATTTGCATAGAAATTAAGCCCGCATCAAATGTCACGATATTTGTTAAGGCCTCCTGTGGTAGCTGTGAATAGAGCTTGATGGAGTTGTTAATCATAAAGTCCTTTGTTGTTTCATTAATATAGCCAAGCTCGAAATTTTTTGTATAAACAGCTTCCGCGTTTTTGTACATTTCTGTATCACCTAGAACGGCAATAATAGCTGAGGCTGTTTCCACCTGCTCCTGATTATTAGCGATGGCGCGTAGCTCTTTTTTGACAGCATCGTCTTGAATGACAAGAAAGCGCCATGGCTGTAGGTTACTGGAGGAGGGAGCAGAAGTTGCTTCTATAAGAAGTTCCTCTAGTTGCTCTTGTGGAATTTTAAAACTTGCATCATATTTACGAACAGATTTACGTTCGTGCATCACTTTATGTAACTGGCTTTTTGTAATAGGCATTATTATGATCTCCTTTATTGTAAAATGTGTTTTTACTATACGACAAATAAAGTTATTTTCCAAGTGAATTGCTTGGGTTAAAATTCGAGCGTGCGTTCGGAATATATGTTCTTTTTTATGTGAAAGTATGGTACAGTAAATAGGAGAAAAAGATTAGGAAAGAAGGAGTGGATGTAGTTTATGCAAGGGAATACCCATATTGTTGGAGGCATTACAGCAGCACTTGCCTTTGCACATTATTCAAATGACAATCCACTTATTTTAGTAGGGGCGAGTGCGATTGGTGCATTGCTTCCAGATATATGTCATAGGGGTAGTAAAATTGGCCGTAAATTTCCAATAATATCGAAGCTTGTCAATACATTCTTTGGGCATCGCTCTTTTACACATAGCTTACTATTTTTATTGTTAATGATGGTAATATTACATACATTCATCCCTTATAAAGCGATTTCAGTTGGAATTATAATAGGAATGGCTAGTCATATTTTACTGGATATGTGTACAAAGAAAGGGGTTAAATTATTTTTCCCTGCCTCCATAGCTGTGCGTTTTCCATTGACCACAAAAACAGGCAGTAAGGTGGAAAATGTTGTACTTATGTTGCTTGTGATATGCTCGATTTACTTTAGCTATCAATTAATAGTGGAATTTATTGCCTCTGCATAAAGAAAAGCCCTAGTTTTCATGGACTAGGGCTTTATTGATTAATCAGCTTGTACTTCTTCGACGGTTTGTTCAACTTCTGCACGTGTCATTTTCTCTCGGCCTTCCTGCATCGCTTTTAATGTTTTATGGGCTAATGCAAGTGGCAAACGACAGAACAGCAGAATGGTACGTTTATTGATGTCTGCTATATAAAGGTCTGCTTTGGCAAGATTTTCTTCTGCGTAAGCAAATAAATCCTCACGTGTCCATCCATCAGGAACAAAGCTCACACCGCGCTCATCCAAATCCTCATGTTGATTGCGTAAAATATTGACAGCTTGCAGCCCACGTCCATAGCCAATTGCTAGTTCACGATCAGTTTGCATATCTGCTCCCCATGTCCAAAGCTCTGATAACATTGTTCCGACAAGCCCTGCGACATAGTATGTATAATCGTCTAAATCTTCACGTGTATGCACCTGCCAATTTGCCTTTGCCCACTTTGCCATCCCAAAAGCCATTTCACTTGTAGAAGCCTGCACAATATGTCGTGAACCCTCAGGACAAAACGTTAACCAATCAGCTAGGCGAAGTGATACTTCAGGTAATTGGTTTGCATAAGGTGCGAGTAATGCTTGATAGGCTTCTTCATTAAATGCATCCTTTAATAACTCACTCGTTGCTGATAGTAAATCAAATTTTACATCGTTAGATAGTTTATCGTGGTCTTCAATTTCATCAATCGCACGCATCGCTAAATAAGCGGCTGCTACGGATAGTTTTAAATCATTTTTTAAAAAAGTGATCGGTATATAAAAAGTACGGCTTGTATCCTTTAATACTTGCATTGCTTCCTTATAAAGTCTTTTTTGATCGTTCACTTATTATTCCTCCGTTCAAATGGTTCCACTTCTATAGTATATCGTATCTTAAATAGAAAGAAAGATAAAACAGATTGTTCACAAATACAAAGATATTCTTTGAAAACGTTTACGAATGATGATATAGTTTAATAATAAACTATTTAAAACTATACGATTTAAAAGAAAGGAAGTTTATAGAGATGGGACGTTTAGAACATAAAATCGCTATGATAACAGGTGGCGCATCGGGTATGGGTGCGGCGATGGCAAAGCTGTTTGCACAGGAAGGAGCAACGGTGATCGCAGCGGACATTAACGAGGAAAATCTAGTTAAAATTTCGGAGCTAGACAATGTAGAAGGAATAAAGCTAGATGTTTCCTCTGATGATAATTGGTCGGAGGTAATGGAAGCTATTATTGCTAAATATGGTCGACTAGATATTTTAATTAATAATGCTGGCATTTCCTCTGAAAAAGGTCCAGATCAAATCTTACAGGCTGATTGGACAGTGATGCATAATATCAATGCATTCGGTCCATTCCTTGGAATTAAACATGCTGCTAAGTATATGAAGGAAGCGGGGAAGGGCTCGATCGTTAATACATCGTCTTACACAGCGATTATTGGCGCAGGTTTCAATGCCTACACAGCCTCAAAAGGATCTTTACGTGCGATTGCGCGTGCAGCGGCATCAGAGCTTGGCGCTTATAATATCCGTGTGAATACCGTATTCCCAGGGGTCATTGAAACACCTATGACAGCTAATTTATCGGAAGCAAAAGAAGCGATGGATATGTTAGTAAGAGCAACACCAATGGGGCGACTTGGACAACCTGAAGAGGTGGCAAATGCTATTTTATTTTTAGCATCAGATGAAGCATCTTATATCACTGGTGGCGAACTTGTTATTGACGGTGGTTATTCCGCACGTTAATGCACCATAGTGTAAGGAAAGTGGAAATACCTAATGAAACAGGGTATTTCCACTTTTTTTATTTTTTTAGTAAAATGATGATAAAGTTTTAGAAATTCGTCACGAAATAGCTTTAAGATAGAAAAATTTTGATATTTTTCGTGATTTTTTCATGAAAATTTATGAAGTTATTGCACAATTATTTCAACAGCGTTAAAGTTTAGAAAGGGCAAAAATATTATCATACAATTTGAAGGGTTGTACAGAGCGTTAAGCCTTTCTATCACAAATAGGGAAGTCAGGATTTTTCGGATTTGCTTAAAAGCGCTCCTGGTAAATCCTTGGCACCAAAGAGGGCATAAGCTTTAGTCAGCTTACATAATCATCATCTAATAAGCACGATGATATATGCAATAAAATCAAAGGAGAATTATATGCCAAAGGCTATAGGGATTGATGCAGGTGGCACATTGACAAAGGTAGCTTATTTAGACAAAAGTAATGAACTTGTTTTAGTAACCTTTCCGTCGAATGATTTGCAAACTGTGAAAAAATGGATTATAGAGCATCCAGATATTGAGGATATTGGTGTGACGGGGGGGCGTACTGAACAATTACTTGATGTCATTAAAACAATGAAATCGATTCATTATATCGTTGAATTTGAAGCAACCTTAAAGGGTGTCCGATTTTTGCTAAATAAAGAAGGATACTTTTTTGAACGTAGTATTATTACTAATATTGGTACAGGTACTTCCATTCATTATATGGAAGGTAATGCCCATATTCGTGTTGGTGGGACAGGCGTTGGTGGTGGGACGTTAATTGGTTTGTCAGCGCTTACAACAGGTATTATAGACTATAATGATATACGAGAAATGGCCGCAGGTGGCAATCGAGAAGGTGTTGATTTATTAGTCAAGGATATTTATCAAGGCATGGATACACCGATTGATGGCCATTTAACAGCTAGTAATTTTGGTAAGGTAGGTATTACCAAATCAACAAAGCATCAAGCTGAGGATATTATCGCAACTGTGCAAGGGCTTGTAGGTGAGGTTATTACAACACTCAGTATTCAATATGCAGAGGAAAAAAATACACAGCATATCGTTTATATTGGCTCAACCTTAAGCAATAATGAGCACCTCACGCGCGTTATTGCGAATTATACTCGCACAAAAAAGCATACACCTGTCTTTATTAATGACCATGGCTTTTCAGGAGCTGTTGGCGCATTACTCAATATTACAGAATATACGCCTGTCTAGGGACAGACATGAATGTACATGGCTAAAGTGAATGAGTCGTGTACATTTTTTATTCTGTATTAATAATTTTTTGTTCGAAAGCGTAGTATTAGGTACAGGCTATAAGACCCCAACTGATTGTATTGGTGCTGAAAAAATTACCTACATATAAACGCCTCTACCTGAACACATTACAGGTAGGAGGTGAATGGACGTGGGCAAACGAAATAATCGCAACAACAATAAGACGATGAATGTTAGAACGCATAATCCTTTTGGTACCTACAAAAGCAAAGACCTCGATCGCAGTAACAGCAATAATAATAATCCAAATGACAACTTAAACGAGGAGTTTGGCGCTGAATTTGATGCAAAGGCAAAAAATAAAAACAATAAAACCAATCATGATAAAAACCAGCAGTCCAATAAAACAAAATAAGGAGGGGCTTCGCGATGGCAAAAAAGAGTAAGACAAGCTTTAAAAAGAAGAAGCAAGAAAAGCACCACAACAAAAATGATCGTGAGGAATACTCAGCAGAGTTTAACCAAGTGATTCATAATAATCCTCAGCAGCCAAAACAATCATAAAAATACAGCTCCATAAGTAGGGTTAGTATACTTTTGGAGCTGTTTTTTATACAGCAGGGAGGAAATTCAAATGAAAAAACTTTATTTGATGTTAGCCCTTCTCTTCGTCGGTTATATGGTCCCTGTACATATAGCCCATGCCGAGCAAGAAATACCGACCTACGCTAGGTGGGGACAAGTAGCGGTAAAAGAGGTGCAGGCAAAATATCCTCACGCAAAGATTGTGGATTATTTGCATGAGGGAAAAGAAGTACATGGAGAATCAACCATTGAAAAATTTAAGCTTTGGCTGAAGCAATCTGATAAGGAATTTGGCGTATATGTTCGTATCAGCTATATTACTGCGTCACAGGAGATTGTTCATATTGAATTACAAGAAACTAAGAAGGATGCCTGAAATTACGGCATCCTTCTGGATTATTCCTCTAATTTATGAATAAATTCACGCATTAAATCTGGTAAATCAGGCCATGCATGTCCACTAACCAAGTTGCCATCTGTATGGAGATTGGCATCAATATAAGTGCCTCCTGCCACTTGCACCTCTGGCTTGCAGGCGATATAGGCTGTTAGCTCACGTCCTTTTAATACTTCAGGAATTGTGGCGAAAATTTGCGCTGCATGGCACACAGCAGCAATTGGCTTATTGGCCTCAAAGAAATGGCTAACGATCGCTGGTACATGCTCATTTAAACGAATATATTCTGGCGCACGACCACCGGGGATAATCAGTCCATCAAATTGTGCTGGCTCAACCTCTGCAAATGCGACATGTGCCTCTAACCCGTAAGCAGGACGCTCGATATATGTATCGACGCCATCTACAAAATCATGTAAAACCGTTTGTAATTTCTTTGCTGATGGAGCTGCAATTGTTACGTCGTAGCCTGCCTCTAAACAGCGATAATACGGATAATAAATTTCTAAAGCCTCTACTGCATCTCCTGCTATGATTAATACCTTTTTCCCCATGCTTTCATCTCCCTTATAGTGTGAGTCTACCTGCTAAATTCGACACCACTAAAAAATTTCCTTCCCAATAAAGAAACCTTTACAAAGAAAAAAAGGAGGCGTATAGTATTTATTTAGCTAGGTAAACAAATAGAGGAGGCTACGAGATGAATCCAATATTCCATGCGCTATTTCAAAAAAGTCGCTATTTAACAAATTGCTTAAATGAAGTATTAAAGCCGCATCATTTATATAGCTCCCAGTGGGCGATTTTATATTGTTTACATAAAAATGGGCCTATGACCTTAACCCAAATTTGGAAATATTTAAATGTGGAAGCGCCAAGTGTTACAAGAGCCATTACACGACTTGAAACATTAGGCTGGATTGAACGCTTAGATGGCGAGGATAAGCGCGAAAAAATTGTCACCTTATCTGCACAGGCTGAGGTGCGTTTACCAACGATTATGGAAACCATTCTAGCATTTGAGGAAGAAATGGTTGGCTCACTCACTACGGAGGAACAACAGCAATTTATGATGTTATTGGAAAAAATGAAAGGTTGATAGCTATGCAGCAAGAGCAGACACAAATATGGACAAAGCGTTTTATAAGTCTATTTTTAACGAATATATCAGTATTTTTTGTTTTTTATGGGCTTGTAACCACTTTGCCACTTTATGCCATTGGGGAACTTCATCAAACGGATAGGGAAGCAGGCCTATTATTATCCAGCTTTTTATTATCCGCTATTATTGTACGGCCATTTTCAGGGAAATTATTAGATGTTTTTGGTAAGAAAAAACTGTTACTGTTATCGTTAGTAGGCTATTTTATTTGTACAGTATTGTATGTAGTGATTCATCCATTTGGACTTTTACTTGGGCTGCGATTTATTCAAGGGATTTTCTTTAGTATTATTACAACAGCAGCAGGGTCATTAGCAGCAGAGATTATTCCTGCTAAGCGCAAAGGGGCAGGTTTAGGCTATTTCACCATGTCCACGAATCTTGCCGTTGTCATCGGACCATTTATCGGCTTATTATTAATTCAATATAGTAGCTTTCATGTATTGTTTATTGTAATGAGTATTTGTATATTGGCAGGAGGCTTTTGTGCATTAACAGTGAATACAGATGATTTACCAAAACCCGCCTCAAAAGGGACATTAACCTTTAAATTTAATGATTTATTTGAGCGTAAAGCATTGCCAATTGCCGCCATTGCGAGCCTTGTGTCGTTTGCTTATGCAAGCGTCCTATCATTTTTATCAATTTATGCACAGCAAAAGGGCTTAATGGCTATTGCCAGCCTTTTTTACGCGGTGTTTGCAGCAGCGATGTTAATTACACGACCGTATACAGGCAGGCTTTATGATACAAGGGGAGCGCACTATGTGATTTTGCCCGGTTTGATTGCCTTTGCTATCGGACTTGTGATGCTAGCATTTGTGGAAGGGGCAGTGCTTTTTTTAGGTGCAGCGGTTTTTGTAGGCTTCGGCTATGGAGCTGTGACAACAAGCTTCCAAGCATTAGCCATTCAATCAACAGCTATTCAACGGAGTGGCTACGCAACTGCTACTTATTTTACGATGTTTGACCTTGGGATTGCACTAGGTTCCTACATTTTAGGTATGGTGGCCGTACAGGCAGGCTATGCTTCTGTCTACTTATCAAGTGCAGGCTTACTGGTGGTTGTCTTTATGATTTATCTATTACGCCTTGCAAAGATGAAACCGAAAAAAGTAGTAAATATATAGTAAAACAGTTGGGGACTGCCCCAGCTGTTTTTTTATATGTGATTTAACTATTTTCTAAGCTCATAGCTCATATTTGACATAAACATTTGAATCTATCCATTAACTTAACAGGGTCTTACAGGTTGGTTAACTGCGATGTTTTCCCAGGATTTATATTGAATCAGAAAAACAGAATCATCGTCTATTCGGCATAATTAATGTACATAGGAAAACACTAAGAAAATCTTAAGAATTGATGTCTGAGTTTGTTAAGATTTAATTAGTATTATATCCTTATACGAATCCTATAGGGGTGATGACATGAACCTAAAGCGGTGGAGGAGTGAATGTAGTTGAACATTTTGATTTGTGATGATGATAAAGAAATTGTTAGGGCGATTAGCATTTATTTAGAAAATGAGGGCTATCAAGTATTCAAAGCTTACAATGGTATAGAGGCAATCGATCTTATTCGGGATCACGTTATTCATCTTATTATTATGGATATTATGATGCCCAAAATGGATGGGATTACGGCGACGATGAAGATTCGGCAAGATAATATGATTCCGTTAATTATGCTTTCTGCTAAATCAGAGGATTATGATAAAATACTGGGATTAAATATCGGAGCAGATGATTATATGGCCAAGCCGTTTAATCCATTAGAACTTGTGGCTAGAGTGAAATCGCAGCTCAGAAGGTATACGACCTTTGGAAGTCTTGAGAGGAGTAGTGCTGTATTTCAAACGGGTGGTCTTGTGATTGATGATGAACAGAAAATCATTACTGTTGATAAACAAGAGGTTCATTTGACACCAGTGCAATATAAAATCTTAAAGCTTCTCACAGCCAATGCTGGAAGAGTATTCACGATTGAAGAAATTTATGAAAAGGTATGGAATGTCAGGGCTATTAATCCTGAAAATACGGTTTCGGTTCATATTCGAAAGATTCGAGAAAAAATTGAAATTAATCCAAAAGAGCCGAAGTATTTAAAAGTTGTATGGGGAGTTGGGTATAAGGTTGAGAAAGTTGAGAAGTATTAGTCATGCACTTATTACGAAAGTAGTTGTGTTTCTAATTGCTGTCGCTTGTTTAACTGGTATAGCGAGAGTAATGATTAACCTGGAATTTAATGAGATTCATCTTAGTAGTATAAATCAAGATAACTATTTTGAAAGCCGAGCATTCGCAGATGAAAGTTACAGCATTATTGCTCCTTTAGCGCAATTAATCGGAAAATACAAAAGTGAAGAATATATTTTAAGTGGGAAGACACTAACAGAAGAGGATAATAGAAGAATCGAAGAGGAATTATATTATGATTTTCGCAATTCTTACAGATATAATCCTAATTTGAATGAAGAGGAAAATAAGCACATCTATCAGGAAAAATATGCAAAAGACATTGCTAGAACAAAAGAAGAAAGTATGACAGAACAGGTAAGAAATTTTTATCAATTACGTAGTACGCTCGAAGCCTATGAAGGAATTGTGTTTTATGCGAGTGACGGTGAACATGAGTTCTCCAATAGTGATCTCAATAAGAAAGAGCAATTTGAATCCTTTGATGCCTATATGTTATTTGAAAATTATCAACAAAAGCTTCATCCGAATGAAGTGAAAGAAAGTCAATACTTGGATTACTTTACACATGAAGTTGACATATTGAACCCACAGACAGATGTTATGTATGTAGCGTTTAAAGATTCTTACCTACAACAAAAAATGTCGGAATGGGAAAAAGATAAAGCGACTGCCCAAAGCTTTCTGAATGAATTTATGGTATTTCTAGCAGGGTTTATTTTATCTTTTGTGTATTTAATCATAGTTATTGGAAGAACGTCATTTAAAGATAAAGAAATTCATTTCCATGTCATAGATAAACTTTATAATGATCTCAATATTGTGCTAATCGGTTGCTTAACAGCGATGTGGATCGCCATGATTGTTGAAGTCTTCCGTGATATGTACATGTTCTTCACCGTGCCTATTTTTATCATTGGCTTATTATTGATTTTATCACTCGTAAAGCATATTAAAAATAGAACGTTATTTCAGCATACACTCCTCTATCAACTTTTCAAAAAGCTATTTATTTTGGTGAAACATGTTTTTGACAGTGGTAGTACAGGCGTGAAAATTGTGCTGCTAGTTATTGGCTATCCATTAATAGTAGCGGCAACGTTTTTCATGTTTCCTATTACGATGGGGATAGCTGCCTGGTTGGCAATGAGAAAGGTGAAGTCGTTTAACCGCATTAAAGAGGGCGTAGAGCAAATTAAAAATGGAGATCTTCATCATCGAATTGAAGTTGACGGAAAAGGGGAGTTTAATCAACTTGCAGAAAATATTAACCGTATTACAGATGGGTTAAAAAAGGCAGTGGATAGTGAAATCAAGAGTGAGCGTTTAAAAACAGAACTTATTACGAATGTTTCGCATGATATTAGAACACCTTTAACGTCAATTATTACGTATGTTGATTTATTAAAATTAGAAAACGATCCTAAAATGATTGAAGAATATGTAGATGTGTTAGATCAAAAATCGAAAAGACTCAAGCTTTTAACGGATGATTTATTTGAAGCGGCTAAAGCATCAAGTGGTAGTATACCTGTTCAGTTAGAACGGATTGATATCGTCTCATTACTAACGCAAGGAATTGGAGAAATGGATGAAAAAATTGAAGCCTCGTCATTAGATTTTAAGTTAGCCCATCCAACAGAAAAAGTGTATGTGAAGGCTGATGGTAAACTCCTATGGCGTTCCATCGAAAACTTATTCTCGAATATTTTTAAATACGCACTGCCTACATCAAGGGTATATATTGGTGTTGAAGATTTAGGGAATGAAATACTTGTGACATTTAAAAATATTTCAGCTTATGAATTAAATATTTCAGTTGATGAGTTAATGGAACGCTTTAAACGCGGAGATGAATCAAGATCAAGTCAAGGTAGTGGATTAGGGTTATCGATTGCTGAAAGCCTTATTCACATCCAGCACGGCAAGTTCTTAGTTCAAGTAGATGGTGATTTATTTAAGGTCATGATTTATCTATCGAAATTTCTAAATGAATAATGTAATAAGGGAATAGGATAACTTGCATGTCCTATTCTTTTTCTGTGTATAGGTGTAGCTAATAAAAGTGGAAGCACTAGGTTAAGAAAACATGCTTATGCTTGAGAATTAATATTGATGTACGTACAGATCTATAATTTGGTGTAAAAAAGAGAGCGACATCAGTCTGCTCTCCTTCAACCTTAGTTAAGATTTTTTTGTAAAAATGCCTTTGTTCGGTCATTTTGTGGGTTTGTAAAGAATTGATCGGGATGGTTGGTTTCAATAATTTCGCCACCATCCATAAAGACTACTTTGTTGGCAACTTCCTGCGCAAAGCCCATTTCATGCGTAACAACAATCATTGTCATATGATCTTCCGCTAAGCTTTTCATAACCTTTAAGACCTCTCCTGTCAGCTCAGGGTCAAGGGCGGAGGTTGGCTCATCAAATAATAAAATTTGGGGATTCATCATTAACGCACGGGCAATAGCTACACGCTGCTTTTGACCGCCTGATAGATTGGCTGGATAAGCCGCCGCTTTGTCAGCAAGTCCCGTTTTCTTTAATAAATCATGACAGCGACTCGAAATGGCTTCAGCTGATTCCGTTTTTAATAAGCGAGGTGCCATTTCAAGGTTTTGCTGAACTGTTAAATGAGGGAACAGGTTAAAGTGTTGAAAGACCATGCCCATTTTTGCCGTTAGGGCTTTAATGTCCTGTGGTTTTGCATAGACCCCATCCTGCACAAGATAATCGCCATCCACTAAAATACTACCACCATTGATTTCTTCCAAATGAATTAAGCTTCGCAGCATTGTGCTTTTGCCTGATCCAGAGGGACCGATAACAGCAATGACATCATTTTTCTCCACTGTAAATGTAATTTGTTTAAGAACCTCTGTCTGATCAAAGGCTTTCTTTAAGTTTGTTACTTCTATCAATGCCATATGTATCACCTCTATTCAAATTTAAAGCGTTTTTCCAGCCATTTAAAGAACACTGTTAACACAAGTGTCATCAGTAAATAAATAGCTCCAGCAATAAAGAATGGCGTAATCGTAAAGTCGCGATTGACGGCTGTTTGCGCAAAATGCAGTAGCTCTGGCACAGCGACCGCATAGAGGAGAGCCGTATCCTTAATTAATGTCACCGATTCATTTGATAATGCGGGCAATGCTACACGAAACATTTGTGGCAAAATAACGCGTGTTGTTGTGTGCCATTTTGATAAGCCAAGAACTTGGGCTGCCTCATACTGTCCTTTATCAATCGCAAGAAGTCCACCACGAAAAATTTCGGCAAAATAGGCAGCATAATTTAAAATAAAGCCAAGGCAAGCGGCCACAAAGCGATCAAGCACTAAATACTCGCCGATTACTGGCAGCATCGGTAAACCGAAGCAAATTAATAATAATTGTAGTAATAGCGGTGTACCACGCATGATGTAAATATATGTATGTGCGAGCCAAGAAAGTGGTTTAATACGACTTTTTACTGCGAGTGTGAGTAAAAAGCCGAATGGAATGGATACTAGAATTGCGATAATAAACAGTAAGACAGTCATTTTCGCGCCTTCTAGCATCGGCAATATCATAGTTTGCCAGTAATCCGCCATAACAATGTCCCTCCAAAAAGAGTAAGAGCTTCACAAAGGAAACTCTTACTAAAATCCTATCATTATTTTAATACTTTATCTTCACCAAACCATTTTGTAGAAATGTCAGCAGCCGTACCATCCTCATTCATTTTATCTAATGCGGCTTGTAGTTTTTCTAGTAATGCTTCATTGCCTGGCTTTACACCAATTCCATATTGCTCAGGTGCAAGGGATTCTTCTAATAGCTTAAATGTATCAGGCTGTTGTGTCATATAATATTCTGCTACCACAGCGTCAATAATAACAGCATCCACACGGCCTGTTTTTAAATCGGATAAAGCTAGCACATTATCCGCAAATTCTGTAATGTTTTTTACTTCTTTATGAATAGGGTTACTATTTAATGCATCTGCTGCAGAGGATAGGGATTGAAGACCGATCTCTTTACCTGCTAAATCACTTAGCTGGGCAATCTCTGAGTCTGCCTTTGTTGCCACCACTTGCGCATTTTCAAGATAAGGCTTTGTAAATAAGACCTTTTCTTTACGCACATCTGTAATTGTATAGCCATTCCAAATTAAATCAATACGTCCACTAAGCAGCTCTGCCTCTTTTGTTTTCCAATCGATTGGCTGGAACTCTACTTCTACGCCCATATGCTCTCCTGCTGCTCGTGCTAAATCAATATCAAAGCCAACAATGTCATTTTTCTCATCACGGAAGCCCATTGGTGCAAATTTATCATCAATCCCAACAATGATTTTTTCCTTGTCAGCAGAGGATGATTGATCTTGATCTTTCTCTGTTGAACCTTCTTTCGATGTGCCACATGCTGCTAACACAATCACTGCCATCAGCATCATGCATAAAGTTACTATACGTTTCATCATTTATTTCCCCCTCAAATCCGATGCGTTGCTTTCGTTCGCTAAATTACTAATTTGTTAAAAGGTTATCATCGCGCTACAGGATTGTCAATATAACCTGAGAGTAGTCAGAAAATTAAATGTATTCATCAGTGTTTTTCGAAAATAATATGACAGGGAACCATGAAAAAGGACTGTTTATAAAAGACAGTCCCAGTTCCTTCCTTATTTATGTTGGTTGTGAATAGCTTGGCGTGCTAAGGCATCTGCCGCCTTATTTTGTGCTTCTGGTATCCATTTAATAAAAAATAAATCAAAGCTTGCGGCAAGCATTAAAGCTTTTTCGAGATAAGGTTTAAATTCCTCGTTTTTCACATATTCTTTTTCCATGGAGGCAACAACGATTTTAGAATCAGAGCGTACGGATACAAATGAGGAGCCTAGCTTTTGTGCCTCTTCAAGTCCACGGAGTAAAGCCGTAAATTCAGCAATATGATTGTTCGTCTGCCCGATATATTCACTCATTTGTAGATGGTGGCCTTCACCTTTAATATAAAGTCCAATACCGCTTGGGCCAGGATTCCCTGCACTTGCAGCATCGATATACACTTCTAACATGTTATCCCTACTTTGCAATTTAATTTCTCTGTTATTGTACAACAAGGTGATGGGCATTGTTGAAAAAAATAAACAAAATAGTTGCTTGTTCAAAATGAACACTTCATAATAAAAAGAAGTGAATTTTGAACATATGTTATGAAAGGAGCGAGAGTTCACTATGGATAAAGTGACGGTTATGAAGGATATCGACGAACTGCATGACACGTATTGTGCAGATTGTTTAGTGATTCAGCAGTTGCGTAAAGAGCGTGGAAAGCCAGGAGCTCATCGCTTCTGTATCGAATCCTGTTCAATTGGTGAAAAGCTACAGTTTTTAGGAGAAGAGCTTTTAAAGGTTTATCATAAATAAGCCATTTAAGCGCTGTATTCAAATAAAAGGAATATTTTGCACGGCTCACAGTCCTATCCCTACATTATAGATAAAAAAGTACAGTAAACTGATACTATTTCTATTTTTAATGATTCCACCATTTATAGCTCCCATTTAGTAACTTTTTCCTACTTTGTTAAACAGTTGCTTTGACAACATTGCTTAACCTTTGAGATAGTATTTCTTTGGCTATATTGTCATTGTTAAACCAATAATCAATGACACCAATAACTCCTGCAGTAATGAAAGTAATCCCTACCTCATCCATGTTCGGCATAACGGTTTGTATGTTTGTCGATATTCTTGCAGATAGTTTTCTCTTGAAAATTTGTTCTTTATCAGCTTTCCAGATAATTTTCAGTGTATCTTTCTGTTTATCAAAGTAATCAAAGGTTACTTCAAACATGTTTTCATCAAAGGAATTGGCGGTTTCGCATACATGTTCTAAATCATCGAAAGAGCTTTCGATACACTTTTCAAGTAAATCATATTTATCTATGTAATGGAGATAAAAAGTTCCTCTACTCACATCTGCCATTTCAGCTATTTCACTAATTGAAATCTTTTCCACATCTTTTTTTGCCATCAGTTCCATGAAAGTGGACATGATGGCATTTTGTGTTTTTCTCTTTCTTCTATCCATGCGATCTTCCTGCTTTCTATACAATATTTTAGATTTGTTTATTAATGGTCATTTATTGGAAATCAATCATTGTCCCTCCCATAAAGCAATGCTATTGTAACATACAGATGTTCATAAATTAACATCTGTCTATAAAAAGGGGGGAGCTTATGAAAATACTTATATATGGAGCGGGTGTGCAAGGAAGCTATCTTGCTCATATCCTATATCGATCAGGCAACCAAGTGGATGTGCTTGCCCGAAATAGCCGATATGACGAGCTGTATGAACAAGGCATACGGTTAAATCATTATTTACAGAGAAAGCAGACGGAGGATCGAATAACAGTCATTTCAGCATTATCACGAGAAGCCTATTATGATTTTATTTTTGTGACCGCAAAGTTCTCTGATTTAACAGAGATTATAGAAGATGTAAAGGTGAACATCAGTAAAAATATTGTATTAGTAGGGAACAACATCGATACGCACAAATGGGAACATGATATTCTCCAATACGATTCTTCAAAAAAAATCCTCTTTGCATTTCAGCTTACCGGAGGTAAACGAATGAATGGTGACATCAATGTGCTACGATTTTTAAAAGGGCGTAT
This sequence comes from Lysinibacillus sp. FSL H8-0500, assembly GCF_038051955.1. Classification (NCBI taxonomy): domain Bacteria; kingdom Bacillati; phylum Bacillota; class Bacilli; order Caryophanales; family Bacillaceae; genus Lysinibacillus; species Lysinibacillus sp. FSL H8-0500. Next base: position 1,911,405 of record NZ_CP150292.1, read on the forward strand.
GCTCATTGGCTCTTTATCCAATCATCAAAAAGAAATCAATATATTAAAGAATAGCATTAACCCAAGGCTTTATAGCATAAAAGTTGAGTCAGCTATGGAGGAGTGGCTCTTAACACATGCAGTAAATATTGTCACGATGACAGCTTTACAAGAAATTCATGCTTCAAATGTAAATGACTTAGTGAAAGATAAACATGGATGGAAGCTTGTTGCCAAGGCTCAAATAGATTTATATAAAATGCTTGAGAGGAGCGGCTATCAGATTAAACCAGTTTTACAAAAGAACTTGGTTCGCTCTCCAACACTGTTCACAATAGGCATGTCTCTGCTCTATCGAATGCCTTTATTAGGCATGATGCAGTCAACTGTGGAGGAAACAAAAGAACTTTTTGATAGCTTTGAGATGAAAAGACAACAGTCAAGCATGGAGCTTAAGCATTTTTCAGAATTAAGGAGCATATTCAACAATCGTGTATTGCCACCAACATATATGGCAAATGCTAGTGTTGAAGGGCGATAATAGCATTGGACATATGTACTTGAAAATAGCAAGGCTGAGAGAAAACATGTAAACAGGGCATTTTCCAAATAACTATATAAAAGCTACCTTTGTGATTGCACAAAGGTAGCTTTTTGAGATGGTCATTATTTTGTAGCAGCGTAGCTACTTAAATCTTGGTAATACTTTGTCAGGGAAGCCGCAGAAATTTCGAATGTCGCAGCAATTTCTTTTACTGTCATTGAGAGAGATTCAAAGAGCTCTTTTTCCTGACCATAGCGAATGGCACCAGCAGCAATAGCAGCCTCTTTACGAGCAGAAGGCTGTCCCTCGATTAGATAATCCTCTAAAAGCTCCAGCATTGGTGCTGTTTCACGCTGATTTTGCTCTAAGAAATCCTTTACCTGTGATAGCACATTGCTTTCAAAGTTCGTGAATTCCTCTCCTTTATAACCATTCGCAACAAGTAGCTCCCAGAACGTTAGATGCTCATCTTTTAAGAATATATTTACCTTCTTGTTAGATGCCTCAAAGTTTTTCTTAAATTCCTCAAATACTTTCGTGTGATCCTCTGGGAAGAAAATCAGTGTAGACACAGCTAAGTAGTGTGTCGATGTGGCTGTTCCATCAGGTAAAATAAAGGCAAAGACATGCATACCTTCAGGAATCGGTTTATCATTTTCACGACGAATATATAGCTCCTCATTTGTCAACAAATGTGTAGCTTTAAAATATTTTTCCTCAACAGCAGACACCATACCAATAAAGAGCGTTGGCTGAGACCAATTTTCTAGCACTTTGACAGTAGAAGGTCTTACTGCCTTTTTCTTTGTTTTCTTTAAATAGCCCTTCCAAATAGAGGGCTCTTGATGGAAGAAAAAGTCGTCTAGTGCAATGGCTTCAATTAGCTCACGCTGTAGAACACTCTCTAATTTAGGCTGCCATGTGCCCACATGCTCGATATAAGCACGAACATCTTTACGCTCAGGATATTCTAAATAAAATGTTTGTAGCACACGCTCTAATTCTTCAACCTGTACAGCTTCTACTGTTACTTGTTGTTTGCCTTCACAACATTTTTTATATTTTTTGCCGCTACCGCATGGGCATGGATCATTACGTTTTACCATAATTAGAACACTTCCTTTGAAAATTGTTAATCAACTATTGCTAAATAATTTGCGCACTCTTAATAATAACGGTACTTTTGTATGAAGAAAAATGATTGTCTATTTTGAAATATCTAAAAACATAGTGGGACGCCCTAATTCTAGTATATGTACTTAGTTTTCTACTTAGAACTAAAAAAGAAAACGAGCTGCGCAATCAAGCACAGCACCGTTTTCAATTATTGGTCAGCTTCAATTTCAAGTGTTAATCGTTCAAGCTCATCAATTAAATGACCAATATAAGCAATGGTATCTTTTAATGGCTGCTCTGTTGTAATATCCACACCTGCCATTTGCGCTAATTCTACAGGTGATTTTGTGCCACCAGCCTGTAAAACGGCTAACCATTCTTGCACAGCTGTATCACCTTCTTGTAAAATCCGCTGAGACACCTGTGTAGAAATTGTTAAGCCAGCGCTATATGTGTATGGATACAGCCCCATATAATAGTGCGGCTGACGCATCCATGTAAGCTCAGCACCCTCAGAAATATCGACTGCATCACCCCAGAAAGCCTCAAGTACAGAACGTTTTAATTGATTTAAACTATTAGCATTGACAGCCTCTCCAGCATCAATCAGTTCATATACTTTTCGTTGATAGGCAGCCTCTAGTAAATGCGTAACAAAGTTATGATAATACGTTTTTGATACAATATTAGAAATAACCCAACGTTTAAAGCGTATATCATCATGATGCGCTAATAAATAATTGGCCAGCAGCATTTCATTCATCGTAGATGGCGCTTCAATAAAGTAAAGCGAAGGGCGACTATTGAAATAAGATTGATGGGCATGTGCATTCGCAAAATGCCCTGCATGACCCAGCTCATGAATCAGCGTAAAGACCTCATTCATACGCTCATTCCATGATATTAAAATATAAGGATGACTGCCATATGGACTTGAACAAAAGGCACCCGTTGATTTCCCTTTGTTTGGGGCATAATCAATCCAGCGCTCGGCAAAGGCTCTATCCATTAAACGGTTATAATCCTCTCCCATAACGGCTAATGCCTTCTCTACATATTCCTTTGCCTCTGCCATTGATACATGTGGATCATAGTCAGGATCAAGTGCTATTTTTAAGTCGGCAAATGTCATTTGGTCAATACCATTCGTTTTTTGAATTAATTTGGCATAGCGACGCATATGTGGTGCAAGCTCTGTTGTAATTAAATCTATTTGACGATTATAAAGTGAACGGTCTACATCTTGATTCAATAATAAATAATCAATAACAGAATCAAAGCCACGTAAATCCGCCATAGTTTTCTCCTGCTGGATATGTGTGTTATAAACTTGTGCTGTTGTATGCTGATAATCACGCAGCTTGCTTGAAAAGGCATCAAATGCAGCACGACGTACATCTGTGTTAGCTTCAAATTCCCAGTCATTTTCAAATAGTACGAAGCTAAGTGGATGCTTTTCGCCATTGACTTCAAATTCACCAAAGTTCATATCGACTAATTTGGTTGTGTTATAGGTTTCATATGGCGCATTAAATGTCGCACTAAAGGCAGCAAGTGCTTTTTCGACCTCAGGGTGTAGTTGATAAGGCTTGTATTTTAAGAGCTCTGCAATATAGTGCTGATATAGCGGGTTTACTGTTGCGGCTTCCTGTAAAATGGCTTCATCTAAGGCAAGTAGCTCACTGCGAACAAAAGCGAGCGCACTATTAATTTTCCCAATGGCTGAGCTATATTTAGCAGCACGCATTTGTGCTTTATCGTTTGTACGGTCTACTTGAAGGTTTAAGCTGGCATATGTGCCAATAGGAACAATGTTTTTATAGAGCTCCTCAAAGGCTGTTAGTACAGCAATTACGTGCTGTGCATCTGTAATTGTTCCTTGAAACTGTTGCTCAAACTGAAGTGCATCCTCTACAAGCTGCGCAAGCATTGGGTCAAAATCAGCATCATTTTTTAATAAATGGGTTAAATCCCATGTTTCTTCTACTGCGACATCTTTGCGTAATGGTAAAACATCCATTTCTAAACACCCCTTCGTAATATAAGTGATTTCATTATAACGAACTATTTCGGAAAGTGAAATAATTAAATGAGATAGTTGCACTATTCTTCATAAACACCCAATACTGCAAAATAGATGTTTGAAATATAACTGGTCGGGAACAATAGACATATAGCCAGTATCTTATGTAATACATATGAATGGCTAAAACATTTAATATATTGGAGGAAATGTACGTATGACACAAAATTTAAACAAACAATTAAATAAGTTAGTTGCCACATGGTCTGTGCTGTATACAAAGCTTCACAATTATCATTGGTATGTGACAGGTCATGCATTCTTTACCCTACATGCCAAATTTGAAGAATTGTATAATGAAGCAACCTTGAATTTAGATGATATTGCGGAGCGTGTTTTATCAAAAGATGGTAAACCAGTAGCAACCTTAAAAGAGCATCTTGAGCTGTCATATGTAGAAGAGGCGACAGGAAAAGAGTCAACAGAAGAAATGGTTGCAACAACGATTGCGGACTTTGAAAAGCTAATGAAAGCCTTAAATTCGACGATGGAGCTTGCAGCAGAGGAAGGGGACGATCGCACGGAGGATTTACTGAATGCAATGTTCCAATCCCTTGAAAAGCATACTTGGATGCTAAAAGCCTTCCTTGACAATTAGCATATTACAATAGGCATTTGGAGCTTTACCAGCTCTGGATGTCTATTTTTCCTTCATCACAACAAGATTACAATTTGATTACAGTATGGAAAAGAGCGTTTGTTTAGGACAAGTAAGGGTATTAACTTAATAAGCCATATGAATTAGGAGGAATTGAACATGATGAATGAACAACACCCACAAATTGAAGTGGCTCATACAAAGGATGAAATGCTTCATATTTTAGAAAGTATGCGTTTGGAGGGGTATCATAAAGAGGATATCCATATTATTGCAAAGGATCCCGAACAGCTAGAGGATGTCAGATGGGATGAGGATGTGCAAACACATGAGGCTGGTAATTGGCGAGACCAGTTCAAATCATGGTTTACAGGTGATTCAGCTGTAGAAGAGGGCTTAAAACGCTTTAATTTTACGGAGGGTCAAACAGCCTACTATGCACACCTTGTAGAGCAGGGAAGCATTGTATTATTTGCGGAACATGATGATGACTTGTCTCCATTAGAAACACCAGCCATGACAACTGAGGAACTAGATAAGCGTTTAGAGGACCAAAAACGTAATATCGAGGCAGAGCAATATCGACGATTTTTATAAAGCTCAAAAAACCAGAGTGACGATGGACAATCACTCTGGTTTTCTTATGGTGTATATGAGAGAAATATTGAAATCATCTATTTTACATATTTTGGCTTTAACTTTAAAAAAATTTATAAATTTTTCATATCTATATTATACTAAATAATATCAGCATGAACATACTTAATAGGCTGAATTAAAACTAAAATGGGAGAAAGAGTGTGTTATGAAAAAATAGCTGCTTTTTTTTCAGTGTTAATTATGCCCTAAATACAGAAGTAGCCTCAGCTTATAGCACTGCTTTAAGTTCACCATCTTTTATTTATGCCTATAGCCGTAATTTATGAACCAAGCAAGGTTTCTAGCCATGTAAGCTCTCTATTCCAGTTACAGCAGTAGTGAAAGGGGCTGAATTGGAAATTTATGGTATGACCTATAGTACAACTTCTGTCGCATAATTTATAGAAAGTGGGACTGGTGGTTGGATGGATTTAGATTCAATTGTACAGGTCTGTGTTAACGCTATTACGGAAAGATTCTCTAAGTGCAAAAGCTAGTACATCAATAGTAAGTAAATCTGGCACACTTCTGAAGCAAGAAGAGCTCAAAATCGTTGAAAAGGAAGAATAGCTAATGACACTTGCTTTTAATCCACTAAACAGTTTAGGAATCGTTTCTACCTTTCAAGCAAAGCACAGCCAGCAATCTTTTACAGTTGAAATGGATGAAGCCGACTCTCAACAACCTGAAATTGGCGCATCACGTAAAAAATATGCAGAATTTGTACAATCTTGCAATGTGATTTATCAAAATGCAACACCAACTCAGCTTGTCGATAAACATACTAATGCCATTAATATTGCTAGTGGTGTTTACTACCATTTAGGCTTGGTAAATGGCAAACCTTTGAATGGCACGGCTTTAACGGGTGGCGGCTTTAATTCAAATTTCAATCCAATGTTTAAAGATTCTGGAACAGGAACAAGGCTGACACCAGAACAAGAAGAAGCTCTTAGAAGACACCGCTCTTATTCACAAGCAGAGCGACAAGGCGCAAATGAATTGGTTGCTGTCTTTATGAATCTCTCGCGGTTAGCAGAGAGGAGACAGTCTATAGCCAATGTCAATAATGATGCTATGTTTAAGTAGTATTTTCCTAAATTTGTACAAGGAATTGGACTTGATATAAGTCAGCCTTTTACGATAAATGGCAAGTCATTTATTTATTCACAAGGAGCATTACAGGCAGTGAATGCAGAAGATGGACCATAGCAGATCGATATTAAGAATAAGAGCTATCCTAATCGTCCATTTGATTGACGATTGAGATAGCTCTCTTTATGTGCTAAAAATAGCATTGATTATGGCATCACTTTTTCGTGTGCCTCTTTTTTGATGAAGCGTAATAGATGGAAATGCTCTAATTGTGCCACTACATTCCCAATCAGAATAAAGCTACCACCAATCACTAATTTCATTGTTAATCCTTCGCCAATAAACATCATCGCAAACATGGCTGCAAAAATAGGCTCTAAGGAAAAGATAAGACCTGTATGTGTAGCAGATGTATATTGTTGTGCAACAGTTTGGCCCACAAAGCAAAAGGCACTACAGATAACGCTAAGCCCTAAAATCGCGATCCAAGATGTTGTGGAATGAGGCAATGCTGGTGTTTCAAATAAACATGTTAAAATGAGTGCATATAATCCTGCAAAGCCGAGCTGATAAATCCCATAAGAAATGGATTCAACATTGCGTGTAAAAGAGCTATTTAACAGTAAATAAATGGAATAACATAACGCTGCGATCGCCACTAATATATCACCTTTTTGGAAAGTAAATGAACCATTTGCTGTCAGCACCGTAATACCAATCATTGTGCAAATAACTGCAAAGCTAACGGCTCTTGAAGGTAATTTTTTATCAATAAAGCTACTGAAAATCGGCACTAGCACAACTGTAAGGCTTAAAATAAAGCCTGCATTTGATACGGAAGTGGATTGTAAACCAAATAAGCTGAGTGCAAACACAATGAATAATAATAATCCTTGAATAGCCGCATATTTTAATGTTTGTCCATTTACTTTACTCATCCGTTTATAAAAAATAAGACCTGCGATTACAAATGCGATAATGCAACGCAATGCCACCACATTATAAACAGCCAATGTTTCAAGCCCCATCACCATAAAGGTATAGGATAACCCCCAAAACATTGTAACAATTACCATCAATACATTTGCTTTTCCTTGGATACTCATGATGTTCACCTACGATCTGTGTACTAAAACAGTTTGACTACTAAAAATTACTATATAGCTTGTCTTGTGATTAGTAAAACGAATGTTTATAATGAATAGGATTAAAAAAATTCATGTATATAGAGGGATAATGGATGAGCCTAGTTAAATATGAAATTTTGACAAAGGTGGCAGAGGTAGCAAGCTTTACAAAAGCGGCAGATGCACTTGGCTTAACACAGTCTGCTGTAAGTCATGCCGTGTCAAGCTTGGAAAAAGAATTTGGCTTTGCATTGATTCATCGTAGTCGTACAGGTGTGACGCTAACAAGTGAGGGGTATACAATGCTACGAGCGATGCGGCAGGTTTTAGATGCGCAGGAGCTATTGCAGCAGGAAGCTGCTCATATTTTGGGTGTCACAAGAGGTAAGGTGCGGATTGGCGTTATTTCAAGTATCTCATCAAATTGGATGCCAGAAATTATTCGTATTATGGATCATCAGTTTCCAGGGATACGGGTAGAATTGCGTGAGGGCGATTATTATGAAATCGAGCAATGGCTACTAAGTGGTGAAATAGAGGCGGGATTTTTAAATGGTCAAAAGTCGGCACAATATCAATTTACGGAATTGCAGCAGGACCCTTTGTTGTGCATTGTTTCGGCTAAAAGTCCTCTTTATGATAAAACAGAGGTTGATATTGCGGATTTGGAGGAAATGCCCTTTATTATGACCTCTTATAAGGGTACAAATGATGTGAAGGTTCTTTTAGAGCAATATCATGTAAAGCCAAATATTCGCTTTGAGCTATCAGAGGAGGTTGGGATTCTCTCCATGATCTCCCACCATCTTGGTATTAGTATTTTACCGCAGCTTGTTATTCATAATTTACCGTCAACATTAAAGGCTATTCCATTAAAACAAGGGGGCTATCGGACAATTGGTATTGCGATGAAGCATCATGCCTCGCCTGTAACGAAGAAATTTGCGGAAATTTTAAGTGCTTGGTTAAAGGAGCAAAACAGTGTGCTGTAGCTATTGAAGCCTATCCTTGCATTACGTTAAAATAGGATTTGTATATATTGTAGAAAATAGGTGAGTGTATGGGGACATTACAAGGTAAAACCGTACTTATTACAAGTGGGGGAACACTTGAAAAATGGGATCGTGTACGAGGGCACACGAATTTATCAAAGGGGACAATGGGCTGCTATTTAGCAGAGGCAGCACTTGTAGCAGGTGCTTATGTTTTGTATATGCATGGCTATTTTGCACAGCTACCAGTCAATCATAGTAAAATGCAAACTATTAAATTTGAGGGTATTGAGGATTTAGGCGAGAAACTTCGCCACGCTGTGCAAGAACAACAAGTGGATATTATCATTATGGCGGCTGCTGGCTCCGATTGGGTCATTGATAAGGTGTATGACCAATCAGGCAATTTAATGGAGGAGGCGGGAAAAATGCCTTCTGATGAGCCACCTATTATTCATTTTAAAAAAGCACCAAAACTATTAGGGCAAATAAAGGACTGGCAACCAAATGTTACATTGGTAGGCTTTAAACTAGAGGCAACAGACGATGAGGCATTTTTACTTGCGCGTGCAAGATTACGTATGGAAACAGCACAGGCGCAGTTTATGGTGGCAAATAGCTCTCAATCGTTATATGGTGGAGATGAGCCTCATTGGATTGTACCAGCAGAGGGGCAGCCGATCAAGGTGATGGGCAAAGAACAAACAGCGCAAGCATTGATAACATGCTTACAACAAGAAACTGTGTAGAAGGTATACTTCTGCACAGTTTTTTTATGGCTATGCAGCGCTAAATGTGTAATTGTCTGCATACAATGCTAGAAGAAATCGAGATAAATATCGTATTACAAAGTATTCGACTAGGTTTTCTAATAATTTATATTGACAATTGTATAGCACAATTATAAAATTATTTCCAAGTAAGCAGTGCTCTTATCGAGAGAGGTGGAGGGATTTGGCCCAATGAAGCCTCGGCAACCAATAGAATAGATGCCAATAGTATCTAAAAGATAAAGGGGCTATCCATCAATTGAACTCTTTTGTAAAGGAAGCATGAAAAAGAAGGGGTGTATGATATGGCACAGTCGGTAAAAGTGGATGATAAGAAGTTAGAGGCTATCGCGAAGGCTATTCAAAATCTTGAATTTGGTGAAGTGCATATTACGATTCAGGATGGTGTAATTGTGCAAATTAATAGGCTAGAAAAACAGAGATTTCCGCAGAAAAAATAGTGATGATTTCAGTTGAACGATGTCATAGGCCACAACTAAGCAGAAAGGATGTCCTTTGCTTACAAGTGGCCCTTTTTTGTGTAACGATTAACGATAAAAGCTTTTTGGAATCTCGCCAATATGGCGACGATGATACAATAAAGGCTCTTTTGGTGAATTTGTAATATCTAGCACCTGCCCAATAAAAATAGTGTGGTCACCAGCATCAACCTGTTGATATGTTTTACATTGTAAAATAGCTGCTGTATCATGTAAAATCGGTAGGTCAAGGGAGGACATAGACCACTTTGCCTGGGCAAAACGATCTGGCACTTTGCTGGCAAATAGCGTACATAAAAGTTCTTGATCACTCGCTAAAATATTGACTGCAAATGTTGACGCTGCTGTAAAATAGGAATGAAGCTGAGATTTTTTATCGAGTGACCATAAAATAAGGAGTGGGTCAATCGAAACAGATGCAAAGGAATTAACGGTTAAGCCAAGCGGTTGTGTGTCATGGCATGTAGTAACAACCGTTACACCTGTAGGGTAATTACCTAGTGCTAATTTAAAAGCAGTTACTTGATCTGTCATTCAAATCACCTCGTTATTATTTTCAATGAAGTTAAATAGCTATCATTGTCTTGCATAAATTTTAAACGAATCCAACATATAGGTAAAGGTAATCGGGAAAGAAAGGGGAATGACCATGACTTTATATTTCGATCATCTGGTTCAGCAAGTGGAATCACCAGAAAATATAAAGGTTTTCTTTAACAAACGAAATATCCATACAGTAAACGGTGGTCAGCATACAATGTGGGGGACTTATAATACATTAAGCTATTTTGGCTTAAGCTATATTGAGCAAATTGCGGTGTATGATCGTGATTTATTTGAGCAGGCGGCATTAAACCCTTACACTCTACATTATACGTTTAAACGGGATGGAGAGGACCAAGGATTTTCACGAATTGCATTACGCACAACAAATATAGAGGCAGAGGGTGAACGATTGCGTGCATTAGGCTTTGATGTTTATGGACCTGATGCTTGTAGTCGCACAAGACCAGATGGCTCTGTTGTAGAGTGGAAGCTGCTGCATTTTGGTAAGCCTGACCTTGCCATTGACTTTCCATTTCTTATTGAATGGGCGGAGGATGATAAGGAGCGTTTTGCACAATTGCAGGCAAGTGGTGCAATTCATCAGCAGCAAAATATTACAATGGAAGCGGTGCTGTTTGTTGTAAGGGACGTACCGACAACCGTTGAGCTTTGGCAGAAGGCATTGCAATTGTCAAAAGCAGAACAGCATGATGAGCAATATGTATCACTACAGTTACCAAATATACGCTTGGATTTTTATGATGAGGCAGTTGCCACAGCTATGACACTTACACCTTTAAAGCACGGTCCGTTTGGTGTGCAATTAAAAGACCCATATCGAGTAAAAGAAACATTGGTTTGTCCAGGCGCTTTTTATTGGATTAATCGCTAAAAAGCTACGGCAAGGGGAGCGTATAATGCCCCTTGCCGTAGCTTTTCAATTATTCAATCGTCATTTTCTTTGGTGCTTGTGTGCCTGTGTACCAATCAAATTCAATTTCAAATGAGTGTTTGTCGCCCTTTTTTGTATAGGAGTATTCGATTTTAAGTGGTTCTGTAGGGCCCACAACGGTTTGCTCTGTGCCTTGAATAAATGTAAATTCACCGTTTTCTTTTAGTTTTTGAGCAATTGCTTCAAGCATTGTTGCAAATTCGACAACACTTTGCCGTTCTTTATGCTTTAGGATAACTTCTGTCATCGGCTTCATTTGTTTTTGCATCGAAATCCCTCCCCTATTATCGTTACTTCTATTATAGCATAAAATGTTAACGCTACCATTTGCATTGCACTTGTTTATTGTGTGCTCTATACTATGTTCAATATCAATTAAGCCTCAGCGTCATTGTGTTCGGATTTTTTCGAGTTCACTCGAAAAGCTCCTCTCAAAAATCCGTAACAATGTTTTTTGTACCGAAAGCGCTAGCGTCAGGTACATCCACCGGGGCTTTTATCTTGGTTTAGTGGGCGTTTGGACACCCACTGAACAGAGGTAAAAAAAGCGTTCATCCCTACCTTGTAGAGGAAGGGGTCTTTGGTTGAACCAAGATAAAAAAAATAGGAGGGCACGCTATGTGTATTATTGTAATTGGCTATCAAGTGCATCCACAGTATCCTTTGCTGATTGCGGCAAATCGTGATGAATTTTATGCAAGACCAACTGAGCGCATGCATAACTGGAAAGATATGCCACATATTTGGGCCGGTAGAGATTTAGAGAAAATGGGTACATGGCTAGCTGTGAGTAATAATGGGCGATTTGCAGCAGTCACCAATTACCGCGATCCACAACTGCCAATTGTCGGTGAAAAATCGAGGGGAGCCGTTCCTATTGCATTTATGAATAGCTCTATAAGTGCTCGGGATTTTGCTAGTCAGTTACAGCAGGAGCGTTATTTATATGGCGGGTTAAATGTACTGCTCTATGATGAAACAGAGCTTGTGCATTATAATACTGTACATAATGAGCAAACAATTATCCCACCAGGCGTTCATTGTGTATCAAATGCAACCTTTAATACACCATGGCCTAAGGTGGATCGCTTAAAGGAAGCCTTTGCTCAAACACTCCAACACACAACAGAGGAAGAAGCATTACTAGCTATTTTGAAGGACCCAACCACAGCAGCAGCTAAAGATTTACCTTCAACAGGTATACCGTTTGAACTGGAACAACAGCTTTCCTCTATTTTTATTGATATTGATGGCTATGGTACGCGTGCCTCGACAATTGTGAAGCAGCATCAGACGGGCTGGGATATCCTAGAACGAAGCTTTGTTAATGGTGAATTTGCTGGGGATATAAGGTTAGAGGTTACAAGAAGAAGTAAATAGCTTTGCCAATGATGGAAGTTATTCATCCGCTTCAAACAAAATATCCGAATAATGAATGTACTTACATATCTTTAACGTAATCCGCCCAAAGGCATTCGTCTCAGTGAAGCAGGTGGTGTTGCTGGGAGGGGGAGCATGCCGCTGTCGCTTTCACACAACAGCACAAATTTTTAGCCAATATTTCATAGAAAAGCTAGGACTATCGGAATAGATTTTTCTTTTCCGATAGTCTTTTTTGTGTTTATTCGTCTTGCAATATTTATGGATAGAAGTTTTAGTAGACTGGACTGACGATGTGTCCTTTCAGGGAATATCTGCATAGTACGTTTTTGAGCTTCAGATATTTTAGTCACCGCTCTATTTTTTTATTTCTATCAAACTAAGGATGTGAGACATAAGATTACTTGGTAATAGAATTGTAAATAATACAATTATGGACTGCTAGAAATTGATTTTTTGGATGTTTTTTCTCAATCCATAATTCGCTATGCTAAAAGTGTTCATGAATACAACTGACAAAAAAAGGAGGCCTATTATGATTTATTTAGTTGAAGAAAATCCTCTAAGTGTGAGAAGGCTGATAGAATTAGCCTGTCAAGCCTCAGGTAATGAGGAATCTACAATTATAAGAGTGTATTTGCCAAATGAGTATAACTGGCAGGAAAGTTTTGTTTAGGATAAGGAGGAGAGAGGTAGGGAATGCGTATGAACACAACATCTGCTTCACTGAGTGGTCGTGATTTGCTATCGCCCACCATCGCTGCTTTTATATCTGTCTTAGTTAACTATGGGGGTACTTTTATTTTGGTGTTTCAGGCTGCCAAGGTTGCTGGCCTGAATCCTGAAATGACTGCTTCATGGATATGGTCGATTTCCATCGGTGTAGGGATAACTGGTATTTGGCTAAGTTACCGTTATCGTGAACCCATTATTACAGCCTGGTCAACACCAGGTGTGGCATTTCTTGTTTCAGCTTTGGCCGTTACGCCCTATGCTGAAGCAATTGGTGCTTATATCATTTCTGCTGTCGCATTTGTTTTATTAGGTTTATCTGGTATGTTTGAACGATTTGTCCAGCTTATTCCGCCAGGTATTGCTTCTGGGCTACTAGCAGGTATTTTATTGCAGTTTGGTATTTCTGCATTTGGTGGTGCGAAAGTTGATCCTTTACTTGTAATTGTCCTGTTTACTACATATATCCTCTTAAGACGATTTACATCTCGATATGCGATCGTAGGTATTTTAGTAATTGGATTAATTTATTTAATAAGTATGGGGCAGATAGATTTCAGCAATGTCACATTGGCTATTGCATCTCCAGTATTTGTGGCTCCAGTATTTTCCCTTCATGCTGTATTGGGTGTCGCTTTACCACTTTTTATTATTACCTTGACGGGACAATACATGCCTGGGATGTTAGTGTTACGAAATGATGGATTTAAAACAAGCGCAAATCCAATTTTGATTGTAACAGGATTAGGCTCACTTCTAATGGCCCCATTTGGCTCACATGCTTTTAACGTAGCAGCAATTACAGCAGCAATTTGTACGGGGAAAGATGCTCATGAGGATTCAAAAAAACGTTATATTGCTGGTATTGTCTGTGGCATTTTTTATATTATTGTCGGCGTGTTTGGAGTGACATTAGCTGCATTGTTTTTAATTCTTCCTGCTACGTTTATTGCGACATTAGCAGGATTAGCACTGCTCGGTACAATTGGTAGTAGTCTTGCCAATGCTTTAACAAACCCTTATGGCCGCGAAACAGCACTCATTACTTTTTTAGCAACAGCCGCAAATGTTACATTACTTGGGGTAGGTGGGGCATTTTGGGGACTTGTAGCTGGTTTAGGGGCACATTTATTGATGAATGGTCAATTTCTTAGAAAACAGCAAACGCTCAATGAAGTACAACAAATGAATCAAAAATAGACTAAATTAACTAGAAGGACAATAAGTTAGTTAGAAGAAGCAAAACAGTGATATTCTATAGAAAGAAGATCATCGTTTTGCTTTTTTATGAAGCAATAGATTAAGTGAATATTTCTTCATTCATTTGTTTTAGGGACTTGTTCATCACCTAAATTTTATACTGGAAGTGAATTGAATGCTAACAGTTAACCGAAACGATAAAAATCCAATTTGGCAGCAGTTGCTTGACCAAGCTATTCATAATATTACAACAGGAAAATGGCCACCAGGCGAGCTACTTCCGCCATCTCGAGAACTGGCTTTATTAGTTGGTGTTTCACGTTCAACTATACAGATTGTTTATGAGGAATTATTTAGTCGGGGATATACTATTACAAATTGGCGTGGTGGCACTAGAGTAAGTGAATGGGGCTATAAAACGCAATCATCCCAAACGGTTATTCCTCAAGGGCCATCCGCGCCAGAATTACCTTTATTAAATGTGGCAGTTGACGAGCTAAATAGTTGGTTTAGAGGTAAAGAAAATCAACAAGTAGAAATCGATTTTTCCCCCCATGAGCCATATTTGGACGAGCATTTCCGAAAAATCTGGCGACAATCCTTTTTACAGGCATCGACCGAAGTAGATCTGACCAATTGGGGGTATGGTAATGCTTATGGTTTTATACCACTACGTGAACAAATTCAACGTTACTTAACATTTGAAAGGGGGGTTCATGTTGATGTTGATCAAATCATTTTAACTTCAGGTGCGCATCATAGCCTAGATTTAATTGCTCAGGCATTATTATATGAAGGAGAAACGGTTTCTGTTGAAGATCCTGGATTTCCTGTTTCGTGGATGACCATGAAATATCGACGCATGAATGTTGTTCCTGTACCTGTTGATAAATATGGACTCCAAGTAGATTACATACATCTACAAACCAAACTTACTTTTGTTACGCCTTCGCATCAATGCGCAGTTGGTGTCATTATGTCTGAACCACGTAGGCAACAATTGCTTCAAAAGTCTGTGCAAGATCGATTTTGGATTGTGGAAGACGATTATGATGGTGAATTTAGACATCGTGGTAATCCGCTACCTACCTTGTTTAGCCAACAACCTCAAAACACATTGTATATGATGAGTTTTTCTAAAATGGTTGCTCCAGGCATACGAGTTTCAGCAGTTGTCGGTCCAAAAGAAGCCATTCGCCAGCTTGCCCAGGTACAAGAATTAACCTATCGGCATCTTCCCATCATGGAACAATTAACGCTTGCGCATTTTATTGAGCATGGTCATTTTATGCGTCATATGAGAAGAGCAAGAAATATATATCGCCGTAGACATGAAGCGATGACGAAGGCCATTATTGCAACTGGACTAACTGAACGCTTCAAACTAAGTGGCATTGAAACAGGCTTACATATGCTTCTTGAGGCTCAAGAAGCATTTGATGAAGAGGTAATGACGAACTTAGCACTTGAAAAAGGAATCCGTATTTATCCACTTAGTCAATATTGTTTAGAAAGTAATCGTAAAGGATGGGTACTGGGGTTTGCTAAAGTAGATGAGGCTGCAATTGAAGAAGGCATCTTTCGTCTCGCTGAGTTGCTTTTATAATATAGTAGGTTTAAGTATACAATTATTTATCGTTCAGGGAGTATATGTCCAAAGCTAGAATCTCTCGCATAGCAAGGGGTTTTCAAAAGATATAAAAATTAGGACCAGTGGAAAAGGTTTTCTTCCAATGGTCCTAACGTGTGTATGTCGTGGGATTAAGAGTTTTTCCACTAATCCACTTATCCTTTATAATTTCACCACATTTGATGCTTGTGGTCCACGGTTGCCTTCCACTACATCAAATGATACCTTTTGACCTTCTTCAAGTGTACGGAAGCCTTCCTCTTGTATGCCCGTAAAATGTACAAATACATCTTCTCCATCGTCACATTCAATAAAGCCGTAACCCTTTTCATTATTGAACCACTTTACGATTCCCTGTTGCATAAGCCATTCGCCTCCAATGCGCTTGAATGTAAAATAAAATTAGTCGTACTATTATTGAGAAAATGTGAAAAAATTGCATTTTCTCTTAGAACATACATGAATTAAACAAAGATGTCAATTGATTGTCGAAATACCGGTATAACTGCTTTCTTTTTTTTCACACTAAAGATTATAATGGAAATGAACAACATAGAAAGTAGGATGCCAAATGACAACGAAAAATCAACCATTAACAGATTTAGAAATCGCTAGTCAAGCAGTGATGAAACCAATTACGGAAATTGCTGATGCTGCGGGTATTCCAGCGGATGCCATTGAACAATATGGACGCTACAAAGCAAAGATTGACCCATTAAAAATTACAGCTCAAGGCGAGGATGCAAAGGTTGTGTTAGTGTCTGCTATTAGCCCAACTCCAGCAGGTGAAGGAAAGTCAACAGTGACTGTAGGACTTGCGGATGCCCTTCATCAATTAAATAAGAAAGTGATGGTAGCTTTACGTGAGCCTTCACTAGGTCCAGTAATGGGTGTAAAAGGCGGTGCAACAGGTGGAGGTTATGCACAGGTTGTACCGATGGAGGATATCAATTTACATTTCACTGGTGACCTTCATGCGATTACAACAGCCAATAATGCATTAGCAGCTTTTATTGATAATCATATCCATCAAGGCAATGCGTTAAACATTGATCCACGTCGTATTATTTGGAAGCGTGTGCTAGATATCAATGACCGCGCACTAAGAAAAGTAGTGATTGGCTTAGGTGGTCCTGTGCAAGGAATGCCGCGAGAGGATGGCTTTGATATTACCGTCGCCTCTGAAATTATGGCTGTGTTCTGTTTAGCAACAAGCATTGATGATTTACGCGAGCGTTTAGCAAGTATTGTCATTGGCTATACATTTGAGCGCGAGCCTGTCTTTGTGCGTGATTTACAAGTAGAAGGAGCACTTACATTATTATTGAAGGATGCCTTTAAGCCAAATCTTGTGCAAACATTAGAAGGGACACCTGCTATTATTCATGGCGGTCCATTTGCGAATATTGCCCATGGCTGTAATTCCATAATGGCTACACAAACAGCTCGTAAGCTAGCGGATATCGTTGTGACAGAAGCGGGCTTTGGCTCTGATTTAGGCGCTGAAAAATTTATGAATATTAAAGCGCGCAAAGCAGGCTTTAAGCCAAGTGCCGTTGTTATTGTGGCAACAATTCGTGCATTAAAAATGCATGGGGGTGTCGCGAAAACAGCGCTTGTCGATGAAAATGTTGAGGCACTTCTACAAGGAATTGCCAATCTTGAAAAGCATGTTGAAACGATTCGTACATTTGGTGTCGAACCCATTATTGCATTAAATCGCTTTATTACCGATACAGAGGCTGAGCTAGCGGCTGTCTTAAGCTGGTGTCAGAAGAAAAATGTGCGTATTGCTCGTACAAATGTTTGGGAAGAGGGCGGAAAGGGAGGTATCGCGCTAGCCGAGCAAGTGCTAGCCGTACTGGAGGATGAAAATACCTTCTCACCTTTATATGAGGTAACAGAATCTATTGAAGAAAAAGTTCGTAGCATTGTGCAAAAAGTGTACGGTGGGAAAGATGTCCAATTTAAAGACCAAGCGAAAAAGCAAATTGCACAAATTGAAAAATTTGGCTGGGATTCTTTGCCGATTTGTATGGCAAAAACACAATATTCTTTATCCGATCAGCCAAGTTTACTTGGTCGTCCAGAAGGCTTTACAGTAACGATTCGCGAAGTGATTCCAAAGCTAGGCGCGGGCTTCCTTGTTTGTCTAACGGGCGATATTATGACAATGCCAGGTTTACCAAAAACACCAGCTGCTTTACGTATGAATGTTGATAACGAAGGGCATGCGGCAGGGCTGTTTTAAATGATAAAGATAGGATTTCCGTGATCTGCTAGGGAATCCTATCTTTTTTGAATTCATGAAATAATGTAGATGGACAATGATTCTTCTATTGCTTTATTGACTTATGAATGTATTTTGATACGATGAATAGTATTAATATACAAAAGGGATGATGTTATGCAAATTCAACAATGCCATAATCCGGTAGAAATAATCCACGTTATACATGCAGCATTTCAACGTTATCAGAGTGACGCTGTCCCATCTAGTGCTTTAAAGGAAACTGCGATATCTATAAAGAAAGAGCTTGACGAAGGCATCATGGTTTTTAGTGTGACAAAGCAGGACACTGTGATTGCTGTTGTAAAATGTAAGCTAGAAACAGATGCATTCTATTTTTCACGACTATCTGTACTACCTATTGAGCAAGGAAAAGGGATCGCTACACAATTAGTTCATTTTATCGAACACTATGCGACCACTCATGATTTTAAACGTGTTACATGCAAAGTACGCGCAAGTGAGGACGGCAATATTCGTCTCTATACAAAGCTTGGTTATTCTATTATTGCAGAAGAAATAGACGTGCTGGTGCCGAATGTAACGATGGAAAAAACAATGATATGATAGTGATGGAGGAGCCATGTAATGATGACGAGAGAACAGTTAATGGCTGGTGTAGAAGTGTTAAAGGACCATCCTTTATTTTATTGTTCGGCTCCTACGCAAAAGGCACGGCAAATAAGACAAGCGACTTAGATATTGCTGATTTTAGCAACAAGGTTATTTCACATGATGAACGCTTTTTATTGACAGGAGAAGTGGCACAACTGGTAAATATCGAGGTAGATTTAGTTGATCTAAAAGAAGTAGATACAGTATTCGCAGCGCAAATTTAATCAACCGCTGAATTATTATATTGTGCTAATAGTAGTTGTTTTCATAAGGAGCGCATAAGGGCATTATCGCTTTATGTTACATTAACAGTATATGGTGAATAGTGATGTAGTATTGAATAAAGTAACTACAATTGAATGTTGTGTGCAACGAATTGAAGATGTACTATGAAGGCCATCCAAATAATTTGAAAGATTTTACAAAGCAAGATAGTATCATTCTCAATATTCAACGAGCGTGTGAGACAAGTATAGATTTAGCGATGCATATTGTGAGTGAAAAAAACGAGGATTACCAAAAACAAGTTGAGAGACATTCAAATTATTGTTAGAGGCAAATATGATTGATGAAAAATTAGCAAAATCATGAATGAATATGGTAGGTTTTTGCCATATTGTTGTACATGATGATCAAGCAATTATTGAAAAGCATTTGAATGATTTTACAAGTTACACCCAAACAATTTTAGCCATTCAATAAGGGAGGTACTTAATATGCAGCATATTCAAGTAGAGCAGTTTTTACAGGACAAGGAAAAGCATACGGGGAAAGTAGCGGCTGGGGTAGGCTATGATGTACTAAATATTCAATTAAGAGCAAGTGAAACAGTAGCAGAGCATTCAGCACCTGGTGAGGTGTTGATTGTATGTCGCAAAGGACGTGTAAAATTTTATGGTGAAGGGCAAGTAACAGAGCTTGATGCTAATGCACTGTTAATGCTTGAGCCAAATGAAAAGCATCGTCTTGAAGCAGTGGAAGATTGCGAGATGATCGTTGTACGCTTGAAAAAATAATGGATGGGAAAGTTCTGATTGTTGCAAATCAGAGCTTTTTTTGTTATTTTCTGTGAGATAGAGGGGAGAGACATATGGTACATATATTATATATAGAGGATGAAGTAGAAATTGGTAATTGGGTAGCGCAAGAACTGACAGAGCGCGGTTATGAGGTGACATGGCTAGCGTCTGGTGAGGGCGCTGAGCAATATGTGGAGCAGGCAGATATTGTTGTGTTGGATGTGATGCTGCCGGGCTTAGATGGTTTTTCAATTGGGAAGCGTATGAAAAATAAAAATGGACAGTTGCCGATTTTAATGCTTTCTGCACGGACAGCGGTGGAGGACAAGCTAGAGGGGCTAAGCTTTGCGGACGATTATTTAACAAAACCCTTTCATCCAGATGAACTAATTGCTCGCATAGAGGTACTACTTAGACGCTTCCAAAAACATGAGGATTTATTAACGATTGGGCATTTGACTGTTTATACAAAGGATATGCGTATAATCAACCAGCAGACACAGGAGGAAATTCAATTAACGGGTAAGCAATATCATTTATTTCAATATTTTATTCGGCATTTGAATCAAATTTTAACAAAGGAACAGCTTTACGAAAATGTGTGGGGCGAGGCATATATAGAAGGCGATAAAACGCTGATGGTGCATATTCGCTATTTACGTGAAAAAATTGAAATCAATCCAGCGCAGCCTCTAATTATCGAAACCATTCGTGGTATTGGCTATAGGGTGAAGGAATGAGGAAGTTTTTTCATTCATTACAAACAAAATATATGATGATTATTGTAATAGCAATTGGATTAACTTGGATTATTCAAATTGCCTATGCTTTTATTGGTATTAATTGGATGAATAAAAAGTATGTTGAGGAAATAGGATTCGATTATGATGTGGTGGAAGAAGAATGGCATCAAGGAGCAAATGAGTTAGGCCAAGCTTCTAAAGAACAAATGCACCAATATTTTTCACAATGGAAGCAGCGTTTTCCAGATGCTAAGATGTTTTGGGTAAATGCAGATGGACGTTTGGCAGAGCAAGTAGATGTGATGGAAGACCTACCTACTCACTGGGATGCTGTGACAACAGCACAATATATGAAAGCGCACTATGGAGAAGACCCTTTTACCATACTTGCCTTTGTTGGACAGGATGCAGCAAATGGCTTTGCTGTGATTGAAATACCGAGGGAAATGTTCAAGCTACCATTACAAAAATTAAATGAGCGCTATGGTACATTTTTGCTGATTAGTATACTTGTCATAATAGGACTTTTTATTATTGTATCTTTCTTATTTTTCAGAGGGATTCGCAAGCGTTTATTGCAGTTGCAGGAGGTAATGGAACTGCGTGATATGGACGGATTACCATTGCCAATGGCAGTGAAAAAGAAGGATGAAATTGGGCAGTTAGAGCAAAGCTTTAATCACATGGTGTATGAGCTCAAAGAAAGCAGACAACGCGAGCAAAGAGAGGAACAGCTACGACGAGAGCTCATTTCAAATCTTTCGCATGATTTACGTACACCTTTGACAAAAGTAAGAGCGCAAGCCTATTCGATTAGCAAAGAACATTTATCGCCAGAGGGTGAGCAAGCAGTGAAAGCATTAGAGGGCTCACTTATGAATATTGACAGCTTAATGGAAAATTTAATGTCCTATACATTGCTGATGGCAAGTCGATTCAGCTATCAGCCACAGGAAATAGATATTGTGCGATTTATGCGTGAGCATTTAGCTACGTGGTATCCAGTTTTTGAAAAGGAAGGCTTTCTCATTGATATTGATTTAATAGCTTTTATTGACAATAAATGGATTGTTGATAAAATATGGATAGGACGTATCCTGGATAATTTACTACAAAATGTACTACGTCATGCGAAAGAGGGTCGCTATATTCAGGTGAAAACCATATCGAGCGAAAAATATGATGCCATTGTTTTAACAGACCGAGGCAGGGGAATGAAGCATTTATCCAACGAAAAAGGTGCTGGTATTGGCTTGTCTATTGTGGATATGATGGTCAAAGGTATGGACTTAGAGTGGACAATTACAACAAGTGAAAATGGGACAAGCGTTGAAATTAAAAAAATAAAATAAATAAAGCGCCTGACATCAAAGTGAACAGCCTTGATGTGAGGTGCTTTTAATTTGTGAGAATCGTTGCTCTTAGCCACTTTTTTAAACAAATTTTAAACTTGTCCCCTCCTTGTTTTTAACCTTCACACTTTATGATTAATAAAGAGGTGATGGAAATGAACTATATCGTAGAAACACAGGGCTTAACAAAGAACTTTGGCAAAGAAAAGGCAGTAAATGGGGTAGATATACGTATTCCAAAAGGGGAAATATATGGCTTTTTAGGGCCGAATGGGGCAGGAAAAACGACGACTATTCGTATGCTGCTAGGGCTAATAAAGCCAAGTGCAGGCAACATTCATATTTTTCACAAGGATTTAAGAAAGGAGCGCATTAGCATTTTAAAGAAGGTGGGCTCATTAGTTGAAAACCCGTCCTATTATCCGCATTTAACAGCGTATGAAAATTTAGAAGCAGTGCGAAAAATTTTACAAGTGCCTAAAGCAAGAATTGATGAGGTACTGGAAATTGTGCGTCTATCAGATGTAGCTAATAAAAAAGTAAAAGGTTTTTCGTTAGGGATGAAGCAGCGTTTAGGTATTGCAACGGCACTACTTAGCAAACCTGAACTACTTATTTTAGATGAACCAACGAATGGGCTAGACCCTTCTGGCATTATTGAAATTCGTCATTTAATAAAACGTCTGCCTTCTGAATACGGCATGACGGTGTTAATTTCAAGTCACTTATTATCAGAAATTGACCAAATCGCAACGACTGTCGGTATTGTAGCGAAGGGTAGATTAATTTTCCAAGATTCCATTGAAGTAATGCGTAAGCATGCTAAGCAAAAAATTTGGCTAAAAGTCAACGATACAGAGCAGGCATGGCGCACCCTGCTAGGGAAAGGGATACAAGTAGATTACGGAGAGGGCATGCTTGCACTTACAAATACAGACGATGCCTGTATAGCAGAGGCCGTTCGCCTACTCGTACAAGATGGATTTTCCATTTATCGTGTGGAGGAGGAAAAGCAGTCATTGGAGGATATCTTCTTACAAATGACAGGAGGGAACGAAATCGTATGATCGGAAATTTGATTCGTGCTGATTTTTTTAAAATCAAACGTAAGGGCTTTTGGCTATTAACGATTTTAGGTCCTTTTGGTGTTGTTGCTCTGCAGATGGTCAATTATGGTGTCCGCAAAGATTATTTGCTTGAGCAAAGTGATGACGATTGGATGTATTACCTGGGAAATGTTCATGCTTTTACCCCCTTAGCGCTTGTATTAGGCATTGCGATATTTACTTCATTTATGGCAAGTGTAGAGAATGAAACAAATGCATGGAAACAGCTCATTGCATTGCCTGTTTCTAAAATGACGGTCTATTTATCGAAGTTTACAGTTGTTGCTTTATTATTAGGACTGTCATCCCTGCTTTTAATGTTGTTTAGTACCGCATTTGGTATTTTTTTAGAGTTAGGCGACGTCCTCCCTTACAAGCAGCTACTGCAATATAGTTTTTATCCTTATTTAGCGGCTATACCAGTATTAGCATTGCAGCTATGGATTGCAACAGTTAGTCAAAATCAAGGTATTCCGATTACAACAGGTATTTTAGGGGTAATTTTTGCTTACTCTGCTGATATCCTACCAGACTGGTTTATTTGGAAGTGGCCATCATTGATAAATGCGTGGGACGAGCCGCTAGTGAATGTTGGGCTAGGTGTCAGTGTAGGCGCTTTATTATATGTTGTTGGCATGTTGGATTTTTTTAGAAGGGACGTGAAGTAAATGCTAGCAATTTTACAGTCTGAATGGTTTAAGCTACGCAAATCTAAAATTACAACGATTTTGCCAGTTGGTCCATTGGTAGCGCTAATAATTGGAATAAGTATTGATTTACAAATGGAAGACGGTCTCACTAAGTGGTTTTTTGCGATTGCATTTATGAATTTCACCTATGCTTTACTATTTCTACCGTTAATTACAGGTGTATTGGCAGGCTCGATTTGTCGTTACGAGCATCAAGCAGGAGGGTGGAAGCAATTATTGGCACTGCCTCTTTCGAGAGGAAAGATATTTATTGCTAAATATGTATTATTAATACTATTAGTGTTAGTGATTCAAGTATTATATCTTGCTGCTATTTATACAGTAGGTACAGTAAGGGGCTTTACCGCACCGTTCCCACTTGAAATCATTTGGAAAAGTATTCTAGGTGGCTGGATTGCGACATTTCCGTTGATAGCATTACAATTATGGCTTTCTGTTGCATTTAAAAGCTTTGCAGCACCGTTTGCAATCAATGTGATTTTTACTTTACCTACGATACTAGCGATAAACTCCGAGAAAATCGCACCATATTATCCGTGGGCTCAGCCATTTTCCATGATGTATATTGGTGGCGATATAGATGATATTTTCTTTATCCCATGGGAGCAATTGTTAACGGTTGTAGGAGGCAGCTTTTTACTATTTTTTATTGGCGGCTATATTTATTTTCAGCGTAAGGCTGTTTAAGGAAGGGGAGATGAACAATTGCTTAAAGCAAGAAAAATTTTACTATCTTTAACACTTGTTTTAGCAAGTGGTATTAGCCTATCAAATGCTTCTGCAGCAGTGCCAACAGTAGAGGCACAGCAGATACGCACAGCAAATGAAGCGGTGGCAGAATGGAAGGACTGGGTCAATGACCATGCGTATAAGCTAACATCTATTCAACGGACAACAGATTTTGACGATTTAGAGATGCTAAAGCCATTATTGCATGATAAACGGATGGTCTTTTTAGGTGAAAGCTCTCATGGGGTAGCGGAATTTAGCTTAGCCAAGACACGCCTTATTCAATTTTTACATCAAGAGATGGATTTCAATGTCCTAGCATTTGAAAGCGGGCTAGGTAATATAATGGATGCCTATGGAAACATAGACCAACAATCTGCTGAGCAGACGATGAAGGAAGCTATTTTTGGCGTATGGTGGACAAAGGAAACATTGCCGCTATTTGACTATATAAAAGCATCACAAACGACCGACCAGCCATTATCGTTAGTGGGCTTTGATATGCAGCTACAGGGGATGTTTACAAATGGTGATTGGTTACAGAATAAGCAACTCGCTAAGCAATTTTTAACTGTAGAGGAACAGTTAGTAGATTGGAGCTCTAGTGAGGATATAGAGGGCTACCGACGGGCAAAACCGAAGTTGATTACCATATATACAGATGTAAAGTCACAGGTTAAACAGCAGGAGCAAGTATTGAAGGCAGCTTATCCAAACGAGCCACATATTGTGAAGTTAATGGAGCGTACTTTAGCTCAGCGTATTCACGTAGCGGAGGAATATATCGAGCTAAACATTCAGTCGAATATTGAACTGAAGCAAAATAACCCAACCACATTTTATAAAACAATGGAATGGCGTGACCAAGCCATGGTCGAAAATTTACTGTGGCTAGCAAACGACGTCTATCCGAATGAGAAATTTATTGTCTGGGCACATAATGATCATATACGTAAAGCGCATTCCGAAGTGATGGGAACGCCTTATCCTGTAAAAATGATGGGCGAGCTTTTGCCTGAAGCAAAGAAAAAATCGAGCTATGTATTAGGGCTTTATATGGGAAGTGGCGAAAGTGTAAGTAATGCTCGTGATGTGTTACCTGTTTTACCAGTAAAAAGAGGTTCAATGGAAGATATCCTTGCTGCTGCAAATGCACCCTATACATTTATTGATATGCGCTACCGTCAAAATGAACGAGGCAATTCATGGATGTTTGAACCGCGACTATCTTATAGCTGGGGATTGATTGAAGAAAGCTTTGTACCACAGGAACAATATGATGGCATTTTATTGATTGATAAAGCCACTCAACCGACTTATATCAAATAAAGTGTGTTAAATTAGCCTAAAAAGAGCGGAAAGCTGTAGGAAAAGTAGATTTTTCTTACAGCTTTTTGGCTTGCTCACTCTATTTCTAGTAGAGGGATATCGTGAATCGGAATAGTAATAGGGGTTGGATAGGCTTGTGTGTGATAGCTTGCCGTTTGTGATAGGCGTGGCTTTAAACAGATCATGCCATTTTTTACTGTAATGGAAGATACTAAATAATAAATATCCTCATACATATTCAAGTCTAAAAATGCAGCTTTTCTTGTGACACGCTTCTTATAATCATGGTATTCAATAATGGCTGTTGATTTCTCCTGTAAAGATTTAATTTGATAGGAGATGGTTACCTTGTACTGACTTGTTTCTTTTGATAGATGTTTTATTGCCATCTCACTGCCTAATTGAAGCATTATATGATAGACATCTAATATAAGGCTTAGTTGTTCTGTATTGCTAGCAATTTGCTGTAAAACATTGGAGATAAGCTTTAATAGATAAAGCTCTTTTTCCTGCTTCGTTTTTCTGTTAAAAGAATCGACTGCAACACCTACATCATAATATTTTACTCGCTGTTCAGTCCCTCGCACTGACTCCTGAATAATTTGCTCCCCCAGTAATGGTGTACTAACAATATAGAGATGATCAAAATTTCCTGTTATAAAACCTTTTTCTCGAAGCTTTCTGGCAAATCGTGTACAGATCAACCGAGTATCTTTTTCTAATTTGTATATTTCCCCCATGTAAGTAGGCAACGATTTTGTACGCGCTAATTCTTCAAATAGTCTAATATCTGCGATTTTTTTCTCTTTCATATTACCCTCCCCCTCTGACAACGTATTAGTTTTTTTATTCCTGATGAAAAATTTTTATCCATAGAGTCAATATTAATTTTATATTAATCTAACTTGCTGATGCAAAACGAGCATTTTTGCGCTAAGGAAGCTGACAATTTTAATTTGAGAAAAGTAAATTTTTCAATAGCATAAATTGTCAAATGAATTTTTATTGAAAAAATATTGAATTTTCTTTTTCTTTTCACTATAATTTACTTAATTCTAATTCGGAACACTGTACCGATAATAGGAACACGGAGGGATGAAGTCTTGAAAATCGCAACAGATATTGGCGGTACTTTTACCGACCTAGTTTTCACAGATGAAAAGGGAAATCTTCATTTTGATAAGGGACATACGACACCTGGTCATTTTGAGGACGGTATATTAAATGTATTAGAACGACATGTAACGGAAGATTCTTTAATTGAATCATTTATTCATGGATCGACGGTTATCATCAATACACTAACGGAACGAAAAGGGGGAGTAGTTGGGTTAATAACAACAAAAGGCTTCCGCGATGTCATAGAAATTGCACGTGGAAATCGACCAGACTTATATAATTTTAAATATAAAAAGCCAGAACCATTTGTAGAGCGTTATTTACGACAAGAAATTGATGAGCGAATCGATTTTAAAGGAAATATTATGAAAGCGCTTAATACCGAGGAAGTTGGCGATATCGTTCATAAATTTAAGGAATTAGGTGTCGAGGCGATTGCTATTTCCTTAATTCATGGCTATAAAAATCCAATTCATGAACAACAGTTAAAAGAAGCTATTTTAAAAATTTGGCCTGAGGTATATATCACACTTTCAAGTGAAACGATTAAAGAATACCGTGAGTATGAAAGAACAAACACAACAGTCCTTAATTCCTATGTAAAGCCAATTGCACATGCCTACTTAAAAAGCCTAAAAGAGAAATTAAACACAATTGGCATTACAGACCATTTAAAAATTATGCAATCGAATGGCGGAACAACAAGCTTTGATAAAGCGATGGAGCTACCGATTAACCTTGTAGAATCTGGTCCAGTAGCTGGTATGTTTGGGGCAGCAAAATTAGGTCAACTTCTCAATGAATCCAATATTATCGCATTCGATGTTGGTGGGACGACAGCAAAATGCTCGCTTATTACAGATGGCAAAGTCAACGTCACAACAGATTACTATATTGAAAAAAATGAAAAATTTGCAGGTTATCCGATTAAAACACCTGTAGTGGATATTGTTGAAATCGGCAATGGTGGTGGCTCCATCGCACGTGTAGATCAGTTTGGCTCATTAAAGGTTGGACCAGATTCTGCGGGGGCAAATCCAGGGCCTGTAGCATATGGCTTAGGGAATACACAGCCAACAATTACAGATGCCAATGTTTATTTAGGAAGATTATCCTTAGCAAACTTTGATAACCCAGTATCCATTAACAAAGTGGAGGAGGCTCTTGTTGAAGCAATTGCGAAACCATTTCATGTGTCAGCAGAAGAAGCAGCACAAGGTATTTTAGATATTGCAAACTCCAATATGTTAAACGCACTGAAGCTGATCTCTATTCGTAAAGGCTATGACCCTGAAGATTTTACTATGGTGGCATTTGGTGGAGGTGGTCCACTACATGCGATTAACCTAGCAGAAGAACTAGGTATGAAAAAAGTCATTATTCCTTATGGTTCATCCGTCTTCTCAGCATTAGGAATGATGATGACTGAATACCGACAAGATTATATTCAAACAAGTTTAATGGGGTTCGATCATCATCATCTAGCGGCGATTCAAGAAAATATTGATCAAGTCATTGCTAATGCCTATGCAGATGCACCATTATCAAAGGATCATTATTATTTTGAAATTAATTATGATTTACGCTACAAAGGTCAAGAGCATGCCGTTAAATTAAATGCATCAACTATTACGCTTGATGAAGAGGGGCTACTTGCATTAGCAGAAGCCTTCCATATCAAACATAAACAAGAGTTTTCTTTTGATTTACCAGCTACACCAATTGAGTTAGTCAACTTACATCTTACAATCTACGGGAAAGATGAGGCGGTTCAATTTAAAGAGCTAGACTTCTCTCATATCGACAATTCCACATGTATCAAGGCACAACGCAATTTATATGTGAAGGGAACAGGTTGGGTAGAGGTCAATGTCTATGACCAACAAAAATTAGTACCTGGCTATGTCATTACAGGTCCTGCAATTGTGGAAAATCCAACATCTACGGTCGTAATCAATAATAATCAATCAATTGAAATTGATAAATACGGCAATTTGATAGTAGAGATGGAGGGGAAATAAAACATGAAAAAAGATGTTTTTGCAGTAGAAATTATTCAAGATTCATTGCTAGCTATAGGCGATGAGATGTTTATAGCTTTAGCACGCTCTTCTATGAGTCCAGTAATCTATGAAGTATTAGACTATGCTTGTGGTTTAACAGATGCCAAGGGTAATTTAATTAGTCAAGGAAACGGTGTAACGAGCTTTATTGGGATGTTAAGTCCAATGGTACAGCGTGTAATAGAGAAGTTTGATAATGGGAAAAAACTACATGAAGGTGATGTCATTATTATCAATGACCCTTATGTTGGAGGTGGCTCGCATTTATCGGATGTGGGCTTAGTTCTCCCAATTTTCTACAACGGTGAAATTATTGCGTACTCTGCCAATAAAGCACACTGGACAGAGGTAGGGGGCATGGACCCTGGTTCGTTTACAAGTAATTCTAATGAAATCTATCAGGAAGGTTTACAGCTACCAGGTGTCAAACTTTATCATCAAGGTGAGTTGAACGATGCAGTCTATGAAATCATTTCTACGAATGTTCGTTTACCAGAGCTTTCAATCGGTGATATGTTTGCACAAGTAGCCGCCTTAAAAACAGGTGAAAAACGAATCGCAGAGCTTTGTCAGAAGTTTGGTGCGGAATCGGTGAAATTGTCCATTCAAAAATTATTGGACAAGGGTGAGAAAATTGTAGAGTATGAGCTTCAACACCTACCTAAAGGTGAATTTTATGCGGAGGACTTTATTGAAGGGGACCCATTAAAGGGTGGACCTTATCCAATAAAAGTGAAAGTCACAATTAGTGATGAGGCGTTTATTTGTGACTTCAGAGGCTCACATCCTGCAGTCAATGTGCCAATGAACTGTTCTCAGTTTGGTTTAATGGCAAGTGTGCGCGTTATGTTCCTAGCATTACTTGGCGATATTGACGTAATTAACGAAGGTGTCTTTAAACGCTTAACGATTATCACAGATGACAATTCGATTGTTTCAGCTAAACGCCCACATCCTGTGTCTATGAATTTTGAGGCACGTATTGGGGCAGCTGATCTAATTTGGAAAGCTCTTGCGCCGCATTTACCAGAACGCTTATCGGCAGGGCATTTACAATCTGTTTGTACGTTTATTCTCACTGGGAAAAATCCTGAAAATGATGAGTCATTCCTAATTGTTGAGCCATCTGTTGGTGGCTGGGGCGCAGCGAATGATGAGGATGGGCAAAGCGGGCAATACTGTATGGGAGATGGTGAAACATATAATCTTCCAGTTGAAATTGCAGAAACAAAATACGGTATTCAAATTGATGAATATAGCTTAAATTGTGACGGTGCTGGTGCTGGTCAATTTAGAGGCGGTTTAGGTGTACGTCGTGTGTATACGGTGAATCATGATGGACAAAGAGTATCTGTCAATTTAGGCAGACATCAATTTGCACCATTCGGCTTAAACGGTGGTGGCGAGGGCTCACACAATTATTTAGTGATCCATAAAGCAGATGGTACAAAGCTTGGGCCTGTAGGTGTGCTGGCAAATTATGCATTACACAAGGGTGACCGCATTGAACTTGTCACAGCAACGGGTGGTGGCTACGGCAATCCATTAGCAAGAAGCAAGGAAGCTATTGAGCGAGATATACTAAATGAATATATTTCAGTAGAAGTAGCTAAGCAGCAATATGGTTATCACAATGCTTAAAAGGAGAAATCCACTATAAGTGAGTCGATATTTCTAAGCTTATCTAGTGTCGGTGTGCTAATAAGAAAGATATAATGCCATTTCTTGTGGATACTCAAAGGGAGAAATAAATGCTTGAAACATGAAGTATCACATATTTCAAATAGGGGAGCTGACACTATGAATAATAAAGTATTACATCCTAGGGCCTTGGAGCCTGTTACATTACTAATGATTGTTTTCACATCTGTAATTGGGGCAATTATTGGGATACAGCTAATTACGACTTTAGGGATTTCTGCAAATACATCCATTGTTGGGGCAATATTTGCGATGATTCTAGGGAGAATTCCAATTGGCAAGCTAATTGCCTTTAAATCTATACATCGACAAAATATTGTGCAAACGGCGATATCAGCCGCTACATTTAGTGCAGCAAGTAGCTTAATGCTGCCAATTGGGATTCCATATGTATTAGGCTATGAAAATTTAGTATTACCATTATTTATTGGTGTAGTTTTAGCGATGTTTGTGGATGCTTTATTATTATATAAATTTTTTGATACAAAGGTTTTTCCAGCAGCAGGCACATGGCCGCCAGGAATTGCTACGGCTGAGGCGATTAAAGCAGGCGATAAAGGTGGTAAAAATGCCAAAGTATTAGTTGGTGGTGTCTTAATTGGTATTGTAGGGTCTGTTTTAAAAATACCGATGTCGGCTTTTGGCGTAGCGTTTATCGGTAATATTTGGGCACTAACAATGTTTGGTATTGGTCTGTTACTACGAGGCTATTCGGTTCAATTATTTAATATTGACTTAAATGACTATTATATTCCACATGGCATGATGGTTGGTGCTGGGATTGTGGCACTGTTCCAAGTAGGATTTTCATTATTTACTAAAAGAGCTGCTAAGGAAGTAGAGGAAGTAAGGTATACGAAGGATGAAAAAGAAATTCGCCAAGGCTTTGGTGTAGGATTTATTGCTTATTTAGCGATTGCTTTATTAATTGCATTATTAGGCGGTTTAATTTCTCATATGTCCTTTGGGATGTTGCTTGGTTTCCTATTATTTGCGGCGATTGCGGCATTTGTACATGAGCTTATTGTTGGGATTGCGGCTATGCATGCTGGTTGGTTCCCTGCATTTGCTGTAGCATTTATTACCCTGATTGTTGGTATTTTACTGGGCTTCCCAGCGCCAGCTCTTGCCCTATTAGCAGGCTATAGTGCAGCGACAGGGGTAGCTTTTGCAGATATGGGCTATGACTTAAAAACAGGCTTTATTTTACGTGGCAATGGTAGTGATCCAGCTTTAGAAAAAGAGGGACGCAAGCAGCAGCTCATTGCAGGTATGCTAGCCTTCGCCATTTCAGCGATTGTTGTGTTACTATCCTATAAATCTTATTTTGCGCAAGATTTAGTAGCACCTGTCAACCATGTTTATGCAGCAACGATTCAATCAGGCGTTACTGGTGATGTGGCAAAGCAATTAATGATTTGGGCGATTCCAGGTGCATTGATTCAGTTACTTGGCGGTGCTAAACGTCAAATGGGTATTCTTTTTGCAACAGGTTTGCTATTAGTTAATCCGATTGCTGGCTGGGCTGTATTAACGGGTATTGTCCTGCGTATTATTTTCACGTCTCTAACAAAAGGGAAGAAAGAATCTGAAATGACTGTGTTTGCAGCGGGAGTTATTGCTGGAGATGCTTTATACAGCTTCTTTACCTCTATTGTGAAAATCGGGAAGTAGAAAGGAGCGTATACTAAATGGTCAAAGCATTAACCTATAATGATGGTATTGCAGCGGTTTATGGAGGCGCAATCCTTGGCGGTGGCGGAGGTGGTCTGCTAGAGGAAGGACTAAAGCTAGTGGAAGAAATCTTTGCTGCTGGGGAGCCTCAATTAGTCGACATAACGGAATTAGATCATAAAGATCTAGTGGCTTGTGTAGCAATGGTGGGCGCGCCTTCAGCAGCCGATCAATATATTTCTAATGAGCAGCTTTGTTGGAGCTACCAAAGCATGGACACGTATATGAATCAACGTTTAAAAGGTATTATTACGAATGAAAATGGGGCAATTACAACGATTAATGGCTGGCTGCAATCTGTCTTATTAAATGTACCAGTCGTTGATGCTCCTTGTAATGGACGGGCACATCCAACGGGCATTATGGGCTCCTTAAATTTACACGAACAACAGGATTATCAATCTGTGCAATTTTATGCAGGAGGAAAAGGGGATTTTGCGATTCAAGGATTTGTAGAAGGTGATTTACAAAACACGGCGCAAACAGTCCGTCATGCTTCTATTTTAGCTGGCGGCCTAGTTGCCGTCACACGCAACCCTGTATCAATTGATTACTTGCAGCAACATGGTGCACCGAATGCCATTACAATGGCTATTGAGCTTGGCTATAGCTTTTTGAATGGACAAACCTTTGAGGAGAAATTGGCCAATGTTTTGCAGCAATTAAATGGTGTACACCTTATATCTGGTGAAGTCACAAATTATTCGTTAACGAAGGATAATGGCTTTGATATTGGAAAATTATCAGTTGGTGATTATCATTTAACCTTTTGGAATGAATACATGACATTGTCGAAAGCAGGACAGCTACAATCGAAGTTTCCAGACCTGATCATGACGTTCGATATTGACAATATGCTCCCCATTCCAAGTGCCAGTATTAAAGAGGGGATGCATGTAGCGGTTATTCATGTGGATCAGCGTTATTTAGCATTAAGCTCCACGATGCAAAATCAAACATTATTACAGCAGATCGATAAAGTGATTCAAAACGTTTGATAAGAACAAGACACATAATAAAAGCTGCCAGCATCTACTTGATTGTAAGATGGGCAGCTTTTATTGTTCCTTCAGCGGGACGGTCATACATTTTATCAAACTAGTTCCTACTTCCTTTATAGCTTTTATTACCTTTGGCTTAAATGAATGATCTTTTTTCTTGCTTGCACGACTCTGTTGCATATTGAGTGATCACAAATTGTTAGCAAAAATAGCGTAGGATTTTTCATAGATAGGAGGAGTTACGTTCATACATGCTCAAAGATGGATGTAAAAAAGGTAACAACTATTTATGAAAAAACAATTACACTCATGCTACATTAGGTGATATCCTTTTGGTCGTCCAAACAAACTAACTTGCTGTTCACATATTTCGGTAGGCACATTGCGCTATGCGGGTTTAACAAAAAATTTCTAAGGGAAAGTGTTCACTTTTATTTATTGAGATAATTGGTTTTCTATACATATAGGGTCTTACAAGCTACTCACTTACACGCCCGCTGAAGTTAGATTTACATTTGTTGAACACATAGCTTCTGTACACTACTGAAAAATATGAGTTACAGAACAAATCATTTGTTCTGTACATATATCATATAATATTCTGAAAAATTAGTCAATTGAAATTACATTAAATTTTTATTTTTTTGAGATGCCTAATTGGTTAAAAAATACCCTATAATTACATAGGAAGGGAATGAATTTAGAACATGGATAATTTAATGAAGCAAGTACGTGAAATATATGCGCAATTCGATGCTAGCCATGATTTTCAGCATATTGAACGTGTCTATTACAATGCCTTAGCCATTCTACATACCGAGCCTACAGCAGATGCTGAGGTTGTAAAAATAGCGGTGCTTTTGCATGATGTAAGTGATAAAAAGTATACCAATAGCAAGGAACAAGAGGAAAGGCTGATTGCCGAGCTACCATTGAGTAAAGACAAAAAGCAGCATATTCGAGATTGCATCGCACAAGTTTCATATAATGGTGGCAATGAGCTAGCTGCAACATCATTAGAGGCTAAAATTGTGCGCGATGCAGATCGTTTAGATGCAATTGGGGCCATTGGCATTGCTCGTACGTTTGCTTATG
Source organism: Lysinibacillus sp. FSL H8-0500 (assembly GCF_038051955.1). Classification (NCBI taxonomy): domain Bacteria; kingdom Bacillati; phylum Bacillota; class Bacilli; order Caryophanales; family Bacillaceae; genus Lysinibacillus; species Lysinibacillus sp. FSL H8-0500. The sequence goes on from NZ_CP150292.1 coordinate 1,945,894, forward strand.
GCGGCGCAAAAGGTCGCAAGCTTTATGATCAAGACGAAGAAGTGCGTACAAATATGACAGAGCAGGAATATCGTCAAAAAAATACGGCATCTGTAACACATTTTTATGAAAAATTATTATTGCTGAAGGATTTAATGGTAACGGAAAAGGGCAAGCAAATGGCTCTTGAACGCCATCAATTTATGGAAAGCTTTTTACAGCAGTTGCAACAAGAAATCGGTCAATAAAACCAAGCCAAACAAACCGCCTTTTATAATGGAAGGCGGTTTGTTGCATCTAGTGTGTTGCTCTTTGTTTACCTGACAATTGATGTTATGATGAATAATGGATATCAATAATCGTCTACATAAAAATCGTGTGGGCATCAACATACCTAACATGAAAGAGATGAACTAGTGGAATGAGTCATTTAATCGTACAAAATTTAACAAAAACAGTTGGCGATAAAACGCTTTTTCAACATATTGAATTTACTATTTATGAAGGAGAGCGAGCAGGCTTAATCGGTATTAATGGCACAGGGAAATCAACATTATTATCCATTTTAGCAGGTGATATTGAAGCGGATACGTTGACAGTAGATCGTCCAAATAAATACCGTATTGCCTCTTTGCCACAGGAGCCGATATTTAAGGCTGGTGAAACAGTTTTACAGGCTGTCTTTGCAGGCGATTCACCCATTTTACAGCTGAATCGTCAATATGAAGAAACCATTGCTGCACTAGCAGTAAATCCAACATCCGAAAGTCTACAAAAAACTTTGTTTAGCTTGCAGCAACGTATGGATGAGGAGCAAGCGTGGGATATCAACGCTCTTGCGAAGACCGCCTTAACAAAACTAGGCATTGAAGCATTTGAAAAAGAAGTGCTAACGCTATCAGGTGGTCAGCAAAAACGGGTAGCCCTAGCCAAAGTATTAATTGAACCTGCTGATCTATATTTATTGGATGAGCCAACCAACCATTTAGATGTGCAGGCAACAGAGTGGCTCCAAGAAATGGTGCTACGACTAAAGGGTGCAGTGATTTTCATCACCCATGATCGTTATTTCTTAGATGAATTATCGACACATATTTACGAGTTAGCGGATCAAACCTTGTATCGTCATACAGGCAATTATGGTGATTATTTAGAGGCACGTGCTATTCGTGAGGAAATGAAGGCTGCTTCTGCGCAGAAGGATCGCAACCGTTATCGTTCAGAGTTAAAATGGATTCGTCGTGGTGCGAAGGCACGTTCAACCAAGCAGAAAGCGCGTATCCAACGCTTTGAAAAGCTAGAGGACAACTTAGAGCGTAAATCAGAGAATGTTTCATTGGACATGGGGCTTGCCACAACACGCCTTGGTCGTAAGGTGCTGGAGGCTGAGCATATTTCGAAAGCCTTTGGACAGCAAAAAATCCTTGAAAATTTCTCATTTTTATTACAGCAGGGTGACCGAATTGGCATTATCGGTGCGAATGGGGTAGGAAAATCAACCTTATTGAACATGCTAGCAGGGGAGCTGACTCCCGATCAAGGAGAAATTCTTGTTGGGTCAACAGTGAAGCTAGCACATTTCAAGCAAACATTGCCGAAAATGAATGAAAATGAGCGTATGATTGAATATATACGTGAGGCTTCAAATGATATTACAGATGCAGAGGGTGTGCGCTACTCAGCAGCGCAAATGCTAGAGCGTTTTTTATTCCCACTGCATGCACATGGTACACCGATTGGAAAATTATCGGGCGGTGAGCGCAAGCGTCTTCATTTATTACGTTTATTGATGGAGCAACCTAACGTTTTGTTACTGGACGAGCCAACGAATGACCTGGATATTGAAACATTGGGTGTGCTAGAGGATTTCATCGAGCATTTCCCTGGCGTCGTTATTACGATTTCTCATGACCGTTTCTTCCTAGACCGTATTGCGAAAAAGCTATGGATATTGGATGGACAGGGACAAGTAGAGGAAACGCTGGATCTTTACAGTGAGTACTTAGAGAAGCGTGAGCAGGCAGCAACTGTCAAAGTGGCAACGCCAAAAGTAGAAAAGGCTAAGACTGAAAAGCCAAAAGCAGAGAAGAAAAAGCTATCGTTTAAAGAGCAAAAGGAATGGGAAACGATTGCAGATGAGATTGAAAAAATAGAAACAGCGATTATGGAGACCGAAGAAGGCATTGCACATGCTGGCTCAGATTTTACCAAGCTACAGGAATTAACAGCCAAGCTGGATGAGCTAAATGGACAGTATGAGCACTTGATTGAAAGATGGTCTTATTTAGATGAAATTGTCAATGGATAAGGAGCGATAAAGATGAAAATTATCACAATTGAACCGACACCAAGCCCGAATTCGATGAAAATTGTTGTGGATACAGAGCTACCTTTTGGTAAAAGCTATAATTTTACGAAGGATAATAAGCACGAAGCAACTGGTGAAGCAGCAGCAATTTTAGCAATAGAAGGAGTCAAGGGTGTTTACCATGTAGCTGATTTCTTTGCAGTTGAACGTAATGCTAAATACGCATGGGAAGGAATTTTAGCTAGTATCCGCCAAGTGCTAGGAGAAGATGTACAAACACAGGATGACACACAAATTGCCAATGAATTTTATGGTGAGGTTTATGTGCATGTGCAATTTTATAAGCAAATACCATTACAGGTAAAGGTTTTTGATAATCAACAAGAACATCGTGTGAGCTGTGGTGACCGTTTTGTAGATGCGTTTAATCAAATTATTGAGTCAGCGGTTGATGAAAACTATATATTCCAACGTAAATGGATTGATTATGGTGTGCGCTATGGCGAACTAGAAGAAATTGCAGAAGCTGTTAAACAAGAGATCAATGTCACATATTCTGCAGAACGTCTAGCAGAAATTGTCGCTGCTATCAATAATGATGATGAAAAAGCCGTTGTGAAAACGGACAAGTTAAAAGTAACGGTTGAGCAGTTCAATCAACCTGAGTGGGAGAAACGCTTCCAGTTGCTTGATCAAATGGCTGATCCAGAGCTAGATGATCTAGCCCTATTAGATTTAGCTCTACAGGATGACCAAATGTCTATTCGTCGACTAGCGACTGTATACTTAGGCATGATTGAGGATGTGGCAGTAGTGCCTTATTTAGAAAAAGCCTTACAGGATAAAAGTGCAGCCGTGCGTAGAACAGCGGGTGACTGTATGAGTGATTTGGGCCTTGTAGAATTTGAAGAAGCTATGCAAAAAGCGTTACAAGATAAAAACAAGCTTGTGCGTTGGCGTGCAGCCATGTATTTATATGAGGTTGGTACGGAGCAGTCTTTACCAGCATTAAAGGCGGCTGAAGATGATAAAGAATTTGAAGTAAAATTACAAATCAAAATGGCCATTGCACGCATTGAACAGGGTGAGGAAGCAAAAGGCTCTGTATGGAAGCAAATGACAGAATCTCGTCAGCAATAAACAAAAAACCAGCGGCTGCTGGTTTTTTCTGTGTTCGCTCAAAAAAAGTGTAAAATTCGCTCCATCTAAAGGTATTTTCTCACTTAATATAAATTTTTGTTGTATTTGCAATAAAAATTATTTTATACTATAGGAACATCATCTCTAAATGAAGATGGCACTAAAAGCTGATACAAGGAGGAATCGCTAGTGAGCACCGAAAAAATAACAACAGAAGCAGGATTACAAACAGCATTAAATATTCGTCGAAAAGTTTTTATTGAAGAACAACAAGTACCAGAGGAAGAAGAAATTGATGCCTATGATGTATTAGATGCTCCATGCGACCATATTCTTGTGTACTATCAAGAGCAGCCTGTTGGCACAGGTAGACTACGAGTAGTAGAGGGCTATGGCAAATTGGAGCGCATTTGCATACTGGAAAAATTCCGTAAATATGGTCTTGGCAAGGAAATTATTTTAGGATTAGAGCAAATTGCCCAAGAGAAGGGCTTAACAAAAGTGAAATTAGAGGCACAAACCCATGCTGAGGGCTTTTATGAAAAAATAGGCTATAAAAGTGAAGGCGAAGAATTTATGGATTGCAATATTCCACATATTTTAATGAAAAAATATTGGTAAATTAAGTTGAAAATCCGCGTTGCTTACTGAGTTCACAGAAAGCAACGTGGATTTTTTTGTTAGGATGATTGTTCTTGAACAAGGGTCCCTGAAATACGATCATGCGGAAGCCGTTGTCCATTTTGCTGAGTAAAAGCTTGCGGGTTTTTGATATAGTCACATGTACTAAGTGTATCTCGATAGGCCATTCGTTTGATAAGTTGAGAGCCGGATAATGCCTGCCCATCTTCACCTTCTAGCACTAGTCCCATTGCTTTATAGCCAACGGTCTGTCTCTTTTTACGCAACTGTGCATATTCCCATGTCCACATGACAGCAGTAGGTGTGACAAGTGCATAAACAACCTCATTTTTTACTTTTTTTTGTAGGAAATATTCAATACCTAATGTAACAGTTGTTGAAATGGCTAGATCAATCATATAGGCAGCTATTCGTTTTTTAATGATAGTTTCCATCATTTCCTCCCTTATCTAAAGGATAGTTCATGACGTGCAGGGTAAGAGGGGATAGCCCCATGTTTCATTGTTGATATGCCTGCATAATGATTAGCAAATGATAAAAGAGCCTCTGCATGCTGTTCACAAAAGGCAGTGATTGTAGCCACTGTTAATTGCTGAGCAAGAAATTGACTTAGCATAGCTCCGATAAACGCATCTCCTGCTCCTGTTGTATCAACTGTAGTCACCTTAGTAGCAGGGACATAAAAATGCTGCTGTGCTGTATACAAAGAAGCGCCCTTTGCACCATGTGTAATAATAATAACGGTTACATTTTCCTGAAATAATGTTTGAACAGCTGTTTGCTCATCTTCTATTGCTGTTAAAAACACCAGCTCCTCCTCAGAAAGCTTAACAATATGTGCTTTTGGCAAAAACGCTAGGATGGTTTCACGGCAGGCAGACTCATCATGCCACAAGGGCAAGCGCACATTTGGATCAAAGGATACAAGACTGCCCGCTTGATATGCCTGCTCGATCAGTGCTATATGTGCCTGTTTCATAGGGCTTTCTACTAAATTAACTGAGCAAAAATGAACGATATCATTAGACGTTAAAAGCTGCAAGGGAAGATATTCAGGCTTGTACAATAAATCTGCCGTTTGTCGACGATAAAATAAAAAATCACGATCCCCATTCGTCGCTAAGGACACAAAAGCAAGGCTTGTTTCGCCCTCTGTTGTTTGACGAATATAGCGTGTATCTACACCTGCCTGCTGCAATGTCGTTTTAAGAAAATCGCCAAAGGCATCTTGACCTACCTGTGTGAAAAGAGCAGCCTGTTGACCAAGTTTTGCGCAAACTGCTGCTACATTAGCGGGGGCTCCTCCAGCATTTTTGGTAAAGTGTTCAATTGTTGTAAGAGAGCCGTATTCATTTGCTGGTGTAAAATCAATTAATAATTCACCAATAGTAAAGAGTCTGCCCATTCCTATACCTCCTTTTTACGTCTGAGAAAGTCGTTTGTTCTTTGGTATATAAATTGTATAGAAAATACCACCAAAAATAAGCAAAATGCCCATTATTTGCATAAAGCTTGGCATAAAATCAAGAAGTAGTATATCGAGTAAAATTGCCACAACAGGATCGACAAAAACTAACACGGATACAAGAATAGTGGAAAGACTGCGAATACTATCAAAAAATAAGTAGTAAACAAAGCCTGTATGAATGAATCCTGTGCCTAAAATATAGAGCCAATTCGTTGTAGTTAAGCCCTCAAAAAGTGAAAAGTCAATAAAAGGCAGTAGCATCACAATGCCAACTGTTGTTTGAATATAAGTTAAGGCATAGGAGCTAAGCTTTGTAATGGTCTTACTTGTCAGCATCGTAAGGGCATAACATATCGCTGATAAGAATGCCCAAACAAAGCCTGATTGCATAAAAGTTGAGAAGGACATAAAGTTATTCAGACCAATAATGAACATACTGCCAATAAAGCAAGTAACAGTTGCCACAAGTCCCTGAATTGTCAACTTTTCCTTTAAAAGAAGAGCCCCTAAAATTAATACAAAGATAGGAGCTAAATTATAAATAGAAATCGCAATGGAAATTGACATCTCCTCAAACGCTTTAAATAAAAAAACCCAATTTAAGACGAGAAAAACACCGCAAATCAGTGTTTGGAAAATTTCCCTCTTCTCCCAATCCTCTGTTTTATGTCCTCCTACAAGCAGCCATAAACCTCCTAGAAAGAAGGTTGCACAAATACATCTAACAAAGACAAGCTCTATAGCAGGTATACCTGTATGAACAGTAAAAAAGCCAATAGAGCCAAAAAGTGCCATGGATACAGTTAGTTTAAGAATGGCTGAAATATTCATCCATAACCCTCTTTCTTCAATAACAGTAGCGCCTCTATTTATACACGGATTTGTCCATTACCATAAATAAAATATTTCGTGGATGTTAAGGCAGGTAAGCCCATTGGTCCTCTAGCATGTAGTTTTTGCGTGCTAATCCCAATTTCTGCACCATAGCCAAATTCAAAGCCATCTGTAAAGCGAGTAGAGGCATTGTGATAGACAGCAGCTGCATCAACACTATGTAAAAACGTGTCCGCAACCACTTGATCTTCTGTGATAATGGCCTCTGAATGATTCGTACCATATTGATGAATATGCTCGATGGCTTCATAAACATTTTCAACCAATTTAACGCTAATTGTTAAATCAAGATACTCTGTTGCATAATCCTCCTCTGTTGCTGGAAGGGCAGCATCGAATGCTTGACAGACATTGGCATCCCCAATAATCGTCACACCTGCTTCCTGAAGGGCTGTTAGTAGCTGAGTACCATAAGTTTGAAACCAGACAGGATGAATTAATAAGCTCTCTGCTGCATTACAAACAGAAGGGCGCTGTGTTTTAGCATTTAAACAAATTTTTTCTGTTTTTATGTAATCCGCCATTTCGTCCACATAAATATGACAGTTGCCTGCACCTGTTTCAAGCACAGGAACAGTTGCCTCATTGACCACTAAATCAATAAGAGCCTTACCGCCACGAGGAATTAACACATCTAAATAATCCTTTAAATGAAATAATTCTTTGGCTGTTTCGCGTCTTGTATCTTCAATTAGTTGTACAGCATCTGTAGGAACAGCTGTTTTAGCAAGTGCGCGATGAATGCTCGTTACTAAAGCGATATTTGAAAATTTAGCAGATGAACTTCCACGTAAAACGACTGCATTACCTGTTTTTAAAGCAAGTGTAGCTGCATCAACGGTTACATTGGGGCGCGCCTCATAAATCATGCCAATAACACCAAGTGGCACACTGCGCTTTTCAATTTGTAAGCCATTGTCTTTTTCGATTCGCTCCACAACGTTTCCTACGGGATCATCTAGTTTTACAAGTAAATGAATAGCATCCGACATAGCTGTAATGCGCTCACTGTTAAGCATAATACGATCCAATGTAGAGGCTGGTATGCCTTGTGCTTCGCCATTTGCTAGATCTTTGGCATTTTCAGCGATGATTGCTTGTTGGTCGATTAATAATTGTTCGGCAATTTTTGTAAGTGCCTCATTTTTTTCACTAGTTGTTTTAATATTTAAAACATAACTTGCTGCCTTTGCACGTTTTCCTTTTTCTTGAATTTCACTCGTCATAAAATTTCCTCCTTAATTTGCTTGAATTTTCAGCCATTTATTGCGATGAATAACCTCACATGGGTATTTTGACAGAGCGTCAGTTCGCTTGCCCATTGCTGAAGCTAGCTCTAGGGATGAATATAAAACTTCCCCCCGTCCTAAAAGTCCAGTGTCGCTATACACCTCTACCACATCACCGCTAGAAAAATCACCTTCTACACGATACACACCAGCAGGTAATAAGCTTTTACCATTGATTAATAATGCTTGTGCAGCACCACTATCTATAAAGATTTTACCAGATACTTCCGTAAGTGCAATCCATTGTTTATGATTGGCTAACACAGCTAGCTCATCATGCTCAATATAGGTGCCATCTCCATGACCTGCTAAAATTTTCACAAGCTTATCAGCACCTTGTCCCGTCCCAATAAATACTTTGACGCCTGCCTGTAGAGCTGCTCGTGCTGCTAATAGCTTAGAGGTCATACCGCCTGTACCAATCTTTGAGCCTGCCCCATCGGCAAAGGAAAACATATCATCTGTAATTGCTGTGAGCCGATCAATGCGCTGAGCCTGTGGATTTTTCGCGGGATTCGCATCATATAAGCCATTAATATCTGTTAAAATAATAAGTTGATCTGCATGAACAAGACCACTAACAAGTGCTGACAGCATATCATTATCTCCAAACGTTAATTCGCTAATAGAGACAGTATCGTTTTCATTAATGATCGGTAGCATCGAGCGTTCTAATAATTCTTCGAACGTAGCATAGGCATTTTTATAGCATTCTTTTTTCGAAAAATCCGTGCGTGTCAGTAAAATTTGCGCAGGTATAATATCGTAAATACTAAATAATGCATGGTAGGTTTGAAGAAGTAAGCTTTGCCCTACGGCTGCCGCAGCTTGCCTACCCTTTACGGTAACAGGGCGAGCAGGGTAGCCAAGCTGTTTAAAGCCAGCCGCTACAGCACCTGATGATACAAGTAATACCTCATGCCCTTGCATTTTTAACGTTGCGATTGCCTGTACATGATCCATTAAACGAACTTTATCGATTTCACCTTTTGAATTGGTTAAAGAACTACTGCCAATTTTCACGACAATTCTTTTTTTCTCCATTACACTACCTCCAGTTGCCGTTTGTTTAACATTTTCTATAGAATAAAAATAAAAAAGCCTTTTCATCCTAAAAATTAGGACGAAAAGGCTTGCTTTCCGTGGTACCACCTACATTGAATATCATTAGACATTCCACTTTGCTCATAACGCTGGAGACTGCGCCTAGATTGGCTAGGACGATATACGAAGTAGGTTCATAAGTCTTTCTTGTACAATGTCTTGCAGCCGATGGACATTACTCTCTATTCAAGCAGTTTCTTACTACTAGTCTTCGTTCGTTTTTTATTATTGACTCAAGAATGCACTACTTCGCCTAGTCTGTCAAGATGGATAAGAAAAATTACTTGAAAATTTTGATAAAGTAAGATAAGGGGATTGTGGTCATTATTGAAGCCACCAAATAGCAATGAGAAGAGGCAGCATGGCTAAAACAATCACAAAGAAGCTCCAGATGATTTGTTTCACCGTGGACATATTTTTCGGTTTAATGCTCAATTGCTCATAAAGCTGATTAATGGCACGCTGTTCTTTTGTATAAAGCATTGCTTGAAATTCCTCATAATCCTGAATATAACTATTTGGAGGACGTGGGCTAAAGCGTAAATCACGAATATCATCCGTAATTTCCCGTTCGCCTAACCAGTAGGTAATAACAGGGGCTAAGCCTGCATTTTGCGTTGCCTTTACCTCAATATCATGTGATTTCATTTTATAATAAACCTGACCCTGTTCATCCTCATGCCGTGTCACAATATCGCTAACTGCCAATCACAACCACCTCTTTTTTAAAGGAATCTGACTTTTTTATAAGTTTCTACTATTATAAGGTATTAGGAAAGAAAAGTATTGCTTAAACGAGAAAAATTTACAACACGAAAGTTCATGAAAAGTTTTCGATAAATTCATAAAGTTACAGCAAAAGAGAACAACGTCATGTAGTATAATGTAAATAGTTTGTAAAAGAAGTTGAAGGAAGGGAACATGTTGGAACTCTCTACAATATTCGCATTTTTAGGGGCAGCGATCATGTTAACACTGATACCAGGGCCAGATAATTTATTTGTCCTTGCCCAAAGTATTACACAGGATAAAAAAGCTGGTATTGTCACATCACTTGGACTTTGTACTGGTCTACTTGTGCATATTAGCGCAGCGGTGCTCGGTATTTCGGCAATTATTTATCAATCCACAATTATTTTCTCAATTGTGAAGTTTGCAGGAGCAGCGTATTTATTATATCTAGCTTGGCAATCTTTTCGTGCGAAGGGTGATCCCTTTAGATTGCAGCAACAAAACGCACAAGCTTATGTAGAATTATATAAAAAAGGCATTTTGATGAATATATTAAATCCAAAAGTATCTTTATTTTTCTTAGCCTTATTACCACAGTTTGTTCATCCATCACAGGGGCATATTGCATGGCAAATGCTTATATTGGGTATTGTATTTTTAGTGCAAGCCTTTATACTTTTTTCATTATTTAGCATATTTGCTGGAAAGGCACGGCAAGTGGTTATCGGGAAACCAGCGATTGCAAAGCGTTTAAATATCGTTCAAGGTATTTTATTTACATTTATTGGGATGAAAATTGCATTAAGCAAACAGTAGGGGGAATGGATATGGCTATTTTACATATTACCTTAAGTTTAGCGACTCAAGGTTCCATGAAGCTGGCGATACGTCAGCATCATTTACAGCGCGATGAAGTAGTTTTAAGTATTCACGATATTTTTTCGATTGGTCCACTAAAAAACATGGAAGAGCGCAAAAGCTGGTTAGCCTCACATATTTTTAAAGATGAAGAGGATCAGCAATTGTACGATGATCTTTATAAAAACTGGAAGAAAAAAATCGAGGGTATACCCTGTGATGTAGATGTATGGGTTTGGTACAGCCAAAATGCGCATGAACAAATTGGACTGCGCTATGTAATGAGTGAGTTTGCCAATAAATGCAATAGAATCTATGGTATTGATGCAACAGAGGGTTTGCAGCGCCTACAAGAAAATACAAGCATACGTTATACAGGTGAGCTATCGTCTGATATGCTGATGAAGCTTCGAGCTGACGCAAAACGATTCTCTATTCCAACATGTCAGCGCCTTGCCAAGGAGTGGGAAGAACTAAAGCGCCATCCTAGTACATTGCGCATATGGGAAAATGGGGTTGTACATGTAGAGGAGACTGCACTGGATGCAATGATTATAAGCTGTGTACAAGATTTACATCAGCAACAGTATCAGGAATGGATTGAGCTTATGCGTGTTATTGGTGCAGTCTATGATACATCCGATGATTATCTCAGTGAGGAATTTATTATTAATCGAATCATCGTTTTAAACGAACAAGGTTACTTAAAGGTTGACGGAGATTTAACAGATATTCATAGCTGTCATGTGAAATATATAGAGGCATAGGAAAAAAGCGGTAGACTGTATTGGACAGTGCAATCTACCGCTTTATTTAGTGCTTTTTTGTTCATAGAAATCAAAGACAAATTGTTGGAATTGACGTGCAGAGGGGGACAAATAGCGATTCTCCACCCAAGCCATACCAATAATTCGTTCGCATACCATATCATCCACACGGATTTTAACGATTTTTTTTGGATTTAAGTCCTCATCATCTGGTAGTAGTGAAACACCAAGTCCAGCCCCCACAAAACCCGCAATGGTTGAAACCTCATCACCTTCATAAGTAATGATCGGCTTAATGCCTGCTGCATGGAGCAAACGGTCGGCAGTACGACGCAAGGCATAACCCTTTTTCATTAAAATAAAACTTTCATGCTCCAGCTCCTTCATTTTAATGCTTTTACGATGGGCCATTGGATGATCGATAGGCACCATAATAAACAGCTCATCGCGCCACAGCTCTTGCCAGCAAACTGGCGGCTCTGTATCAATTGCAGCAATTAAACAAAGGTCCAATTCGCCAGCGAGCAATTGCTTTACCTGTGAATGTGAATAGTTTTGTGTAAAGTGAAAGTGGATACGGGGGTGCTTTTGACGAAAGGCACGAATCAAGTCTGGTACAATGCTAGTCCCAAGTGTATGTAAAAAACCGAGTGACACATCTCCAAGCTCAGGATTATTCAACTCCTGTAATTCTAAAACAGCCTTTTCATATTCTTTACGCATTCGCTGTACACGGTATAAAAATAGTTCACCATAGCGGTTCAGCATAATGGAGCGTCCCTGTCGATCAAATAGGGGTACTCCTAATTCTTCCTCTAGTTTGGAAATCGAACGGCTGAGTGCAGGCTGTGAAATTGCTAATGCTTCTGCAGCACGTGTCATATGCTCTAGCTTTGCAACCGTTACAAAATATTCTAATTGCTGCCACTCCATTTTTTCACCTCTTTTTTCCTAAAATTGAGTTAACTGCATTATAACGAGAAACCGCGAGGAAGTATAGGGCGTAAAAAATTTTTCAAAGAATGCAGCATTTTACAACCAGCTTGGAAAGTTAAGGTATAGAAAGTGTGATAGTAGCGCTGTTAACCTGACATCATTCATGCATAAAGTGAATTGATTTGATAAAAACTATAAATTATACATTATGAATAAAGGATGATAAGATAGACACATAAAATACACAATTAACATTTCCGCGAAGGGGATATCATAATATGAAGCTGACAAAACCACAACCTTTAACAATTGAGAGAGGCAAAAAAGCCGTATTATTACTGCATGGATTCACAGGTAGCACAAAGGATGTGAAAAAGCTAGGAGAATTTTTATCCAAACGAGGCTATACTGTACATGCACCGATTTATAGCGGGCATGGTGTAGAACCTGAAGCATTATTAGAAACAAAGCCAGAGGACTGGTGGAATGATGTAGTGGAAGGTTATAACTTCCTACAAAAAAATGGCTATGAAGAAATCGCTGTAGTTGGGATTTCACTTGGCGGCGTATTCTCCTTAAAAGTTGCAGAGAAATTCCCTGTAAAAGCTTGTGTGGCAATGTGTGCACCGATTACGCGTGATAACTCAAAAGGTTTATTTACACGTTTATACCATTATGCTCGTCTATACAAACATTTCGAAAATAAATCAAAAGATCAAATTATTTCAGAATTGCATGAGTTACGTATTTCACCAAAAGATTCTTTAGATGGTGTAACACGTTTAACAACTGAAACACGCGAAGAATTATCAGAGATTAAAGCACCGACATTAGTGTTACAAGGTGCATTAGATGATGATCTCTATCAAGAAAGTGCACCGTTTATTTTAAATACGGTAGAAACCGATGACAAGGAAATTATTTGGTATAAAAACTCTGGACATATTATCACATTAGATAAAGAGCGTGATAAAGTGTATGAAGATGTTTATAAATTTTTAGATCATATTGAATGGTCAGTTGCAAACTAAGGAGGGGCTGTCAGCAGGCAGCTCTTTTTTTCATTTTAGATAAATAAAAAAGTATTGTAATTATAATAAATGCCTGCTACCATAGTGAAATTGTAGTGTAAAAATATTTGATTAAAATAATTTACGATTATCAAAAACTTCTAAGGAGTACATCAAAGATGCAACAAAAGATACCTTTTTCAACTTACGCAGTCATCGGCACAATGTTATTCGGACTGTATTTTGGAGCGGGGAACCTTATTTTTCCGATTCAGCTAGGTCAATTAGCAGGCACTCATTTTTGGTTTGGCTTAATTGGCTTTTTAGTCACAGCGATTGGGCTACCATTCCTCGGTATATTAGCAATTGGCTTATCAGGCAGCAATGGTTTACGTGATTTAGCAAGCCGTGTTCATCCTGTATTTGGCATTGTCTTTTCATTAGCCCTTTATTTAACGATAGGACCATTTTTTGCGATCCCACGTACAGCTACAGTTCCTTTTGTAGTAGGCTTTGAACCATATATTCAAGCACAGCATGCCACAATACTACTTGCTGTATTTAGCTTTTTATTTTTTGCCATTGTTTATTATTTCTCTTTAAACCCAGCCAAAATTATGGATTACGTGGGTAAATATTTAACACCTGCGTTTTTAGTTGTGCTATTTATGCTAATTATCACAAGCATCGTAAAGCCAATGGGGGATTTCCAGCAGCCAATGGGCGATTATATAGATGCTGCCTTTATGACGGGCTTTAAAGAGGGCTATAATACGATGGATGCTCTTGCCTCACTTGCCTTTGGGATTGTGGTGATTAATGCTATTAAAAATGCGGGCATTTCAGATCGTAAGGCAATTGCTAAGGCAACATGGACATCTGGAATCTTTGCGATGGCATTAATGATGCTAATTTACGGATTGATCACGTATATGGGTGCTTCCAGTATTCAGGCAGTAGGCACTTTTGATAATGGTGGTTTAATTTTTGCCGCAGTGGCGGAACATTATTTCGGCTCATTTGGAGCTATTTTATTGGCTGTTATTATTGTGCTAGCTTGTTTAAAGACAAGCATTGGTTTAATTACATCTTGTAGTGAATTTTTCCACGAGGTATTTCCAAAAATCAGCTATAAATGGTTTGTGTTCCTATTGTGTGCAGTATCCTTTATGATTGCAAACTTTGGCTTAAACAATATCATCCAATTTGCGATCCCTGTTTTAATGTTCTTGTATCCATTAGCCATCGTATTAATCTTGCTTGCTCTTGGTTCATCCTTCTTTAAGAATAAGCAAACGGTTTATGCGATTGCGATGATTTTTACCTTTTTCATTAGCTTGATTGATGGCTATAAAGCGTTGGTTGAAAGTGTGCCAGGTGCGAAGTTAGGTGTTTTGGACGCAGTAGAGAAATACTATTCTGCGATGCTGCCTTTTTATGATATTGGCTTAGGATGGATACTACCTGCGTTAATAGGGGCAGTGCTTGGAAGCCTGATTCCGTCTCGAAAGGTCATATAATAATGAAGAAACACGCACAGAAAATGTCTCTGTGCGTGCTTTTTTATAAATTAGTATGCTGTCCAGCCACCATCTATGGCAATCACTTGTCCATTGACAAAGCTTGCTTCATCCGAGCCAAGGAAAATAGCTAATTGTGCAATTTCCTCTGGCTGACCAGCACGCGGATTAATGGATAGACCAAGTGCTTGGCGTGCAGCCCCTGCTTCACTCATATTTGTCATGGAGGAGGCGATATTCGTCATAACTGCTCCTGGCGCAATACCATTACAGCGAATATTTTTATCCGCATACATAAACGCAGTATTTTTTGTTAAACCAACAACGGCATGTTTGGAAGCTGTATAAGCCGCTCCTGCACGTGCTCCATATAAGCCACCAGCAGAAATATTATTGACAAAGACACCGTGGCCTTGCGCAAGGAAAATTTCTGTCGCCATACGCATGGAACGCATAACGGCTGTTGTATTTACAGCAAATACTTTTTCCCATCGTTCATCAGAAATTTCTCCAACTGGCTCCATACCATCCATAATACCTGCATTGTTAACTAATATATCTAATTGACCATAGTTCGTTTTCGTTTCATCAAATAAACGTTGTAAGTCTTCTGTTGATGCGACATTTGTTTGAATGGCAAAGGCAGTTCCTCCAGCCGCTTGAATACCCTCCACAACCGCTTGGGCACCCTCTAAATTTAAGTCTGAAACGGCCACCTTAGCGCCTTCTTTCGCATATCCTTCTGCAATGGCTTTCCCCATACCTGAAGCTGCACCTGTCACAATGGCTACTTTATCTGCTAATCTCATCTCAAAGACCTCCTAGTTAGATATTGAACATCTGTTCATTAAAATCATATAATAAAGATGAAAGCGATTTCAATATGCAAAATTTCTCGATGTGTTGAGTAATCAACGCTTTTAAAAAAACTGTTGAATAAGGAGCTGAAAAAATGCGCACAACGGATTTACGTGTTATGAAAACAAAGCAAGCCTTGCATAATGCTTTATTGACCTTGCTTAGTCAAAAACCATTGGAGCAAATATCCATTGCAGAAATTTGCAGGGAGGCAAAGGTCAATCGAGGAACCTTCTATTTGCATTATGAGCAAAAAGAGGGACTATTTGAAGAATATTTTCAGGAAATTATGGAGGATTTATATCAATCTTACGAAGAACCATATCGTGCTGTCACAACATTGGATACCAATCATTTAGACCCAAATACCATTCGCATTTTTCACCATATTGAGCGCTTTAAAATGTTTTACCGAATCGTGTTTTCTAAAAACGTGCCATTAACGTACTATTACATGCTATTTGATGGGATTTATTCGCTGTTAAAACGAGATATCTCCACACATCACGTGCATCAAATGGAGGATCATATATCAATCGACTATTATAGCGCTTATCAAGCAAACGCTATCATCGGACTTATCATTCAATGGTATCGTGGCGATTTCAGCGATAGCGTGACCATGTTAAATAAGCAGCTAGCAGCTATTTTAAAGAATGTGAGGAGTGGTGAATAGAATGCTTGAAGTGAAGTATAGAAAGAGAAGTGATGGATAGAACGCTCGATTTGAAGGATAGAACATAAAAAGTAGCGGATAACCACCCAAAAAGAAGGTCTACATCAACTTGTAGACCTTCTCTTTTCTATTAAATCATCGGACTGGAGCAGGTTTGAATGTGACGATCAACGTAGCAATGGCTAGTGTCACGAAGATGATGATGCCTAAGGAGCTACTGTTTTGCAGGAGATTATCAGAACTACCACCAAAGATGATTGTGTAGTAGCCATCTGCTCCATACGTGGCTGGTAGCATGGCAGCGACCTGCTTGTATCCTTCAGATAGCATGGTTTTTGGTACAAGGACGCCTGATGTTACTAATTGGAGTGAGAGAGCACAAATATTAAATACCATCCCCATATTCCCGAAGGCAATCACAAATACTTGGGCCAAGCTAAGAAAAGCAAGATACATTACAGCTTGGAAGAAATAAATCGACAGCAGGTTTTCCTGGCTAGCGATATTAAAAAGGTGCATCAAACCAATTGTTATGAATGGCAATGTAAAGGCTACGCCCACATTGAGTAGCTGTCGTGCGAGGAACAATTGCCATTTTGATAGGCTTTCTTGAACGAGCTGAGCTGCTTGCTGGTGTTGCATAATCATGACCATCGCTCCCACGAAGGAGGAGATGATAACCATAAGAGGGACAAAGTTTGCAGCAAATCCCTTCACATCATTGGTTTTAACAATGGTTCCATCGACGGCATGGTCTTTCACATTCATTACTGTCGTTTTGACAGAAGTGGTAATTTGTTGGGCAGTATGTTGCTCAAAGGGAAGCTGAGCGAATTGTTGAGAAAAGACCTCAATTGCCTGATTTTGTTGCATTGGATAAAGGGCTAGATTGATTTCCTCTGTTAATTGCTTTGCTACACCCTCCATCATATTTTTTGCTACACTTGCATTGGCTTGATTAATCGCATAAATAATTTCAGCCTCTTTCCCTGCTTGTATTTGATTTGTAAAATCGGCGGGAATTTGCATAATCATATTAATTTGTCGTTCATTTAATGCGCTCTCTGCTTCCTTCATGGATGGATAGTCCTCCATTGTAAAGGGGATGGAGCCTTTGATGTTCTGTGCTAACTGTGGACCCATTGCGGAATCTTCCATAACAATGCCAATGCTTAACTGTTCAGCTCTTTCATTGACACCATCATAGGCAGTCATCCAGATTGTAAAAAAGATTAATTGAAAAGCGATGGTAGCCACAATGCCAATATAGGTTTCACGAACGCGTAATAATGCTTGTAAACCGCTCATTTCTAAATTCCTCCTAAAAATAAGTAAGTACTTACTTGCATTTGTAAGAAAAATTTTTTCTAGGAAACGAGTCCCCTAGAAAAAATAGTCACACTTGTTTGGAGAAGTTCTTCGGTCGGGATGCTAGATACAATCGTTCCAAGTCGTGCACGTGACATAAAATGACCAAAATTAAGAGCAATAAGTGATAATGCTGCTGCTTCAAAATCAACTTCTCTTATTTTTCCCCGCCGATGCATTTCTTGAAAGTACACAATGAGTTCCTCTTTGATCAAGAGAGGAATATTCGCGATCTCCTCACTAATTTCAGGAAACTGAATGGACTCCTTAAAGCCAATCATAACAAAATCTTTAATCGACATTAAAAAGTGAAAATGTTTTAATGAGAAATTTAATAAATCTTGCTCTAATTCCCATGTAACATTTTGATTGATTTCCTGTTGTAAAAGTGGGTAATAAGAAAATTGTTCAATAATGGCTTTTAATAAACCACGCTTATTGCCGAAATGTCGAAAAAGAGTAACTTCATTGACACCTGCTAATTCTGCAATGGATTTGGTTGTTGCAGCCGTATAGCCTTTTTCACTCACTAATTGTAACGCAGCTTCGATGATTCTTTCTGCTGTTCCCTTTGTTGTCAAAAATATACTTCCTTTCATGCAAGTAATTACTTACATGCTAACATAGTACATTGTTATCTGCAATATAAATTATGACTAAACTTTTAATACACAGCAAGAGCATTGACAACTATATCGACTACTGATATATTTTAGGTGTATCGACAGATGATATACTGCTGAACGATATAAAGGAGGGATTATATGACACAGGAGCATTCGCCATTAACAGAGGGCGTTTATTATATTTTATTAGCTTTGTATGAGCCGAGGCATGGCTATGGTATTATGCAGCTCGTAGAAGAAATTAGCAAGGGGCGTGTACACTTAGGAGCAGGTACGATCTATGGTGCTATTAAAACATTGCTAGAGCGAGGCTGGATTGAGGCGCTTGGTGGAGATGGTAGAAAGAAGGAGTATTTGATTACGGAAGCTGGCAAAAAAGTAGTGGAATATGAAATTTTACGATTAAGGGAACTTTTTGACAATGGTATCCGTATAACGAGGGGAGCCGAATAAAATGAAAAAAAGAATATTTCGTTTTTTGTGGATTATGAAAAAGAGGAGCAATGGATCAATGACATGGCAGATCAGGGCTGGTATTTAAAAAAAGCGTTTATAGGCTATTTTATTTTCGAGCAAGGTCAGCCAGGAGAATATATCTATCGCAATGAGCTAATTATAGGGAAATCAAAGGATTATTTTGAGTTTTTAACATCTATGCATATTGAGTATGTTACGAAAAATGGTGCATGGGCGTATTATCGGAAAAAAGCAGTAGAGGGAACGTTTGAATTACTATCAGATCATCATTCAAAATTGAACTATTTCCAATGGGTTCGCAATTTGATGTTAGTGTTTGCGGGATTCGGTATTTTTGCTGGCGGTGTGAATATTGTGCAGGAACATATCCTCAATAAAGGCATCGGGCTGATAGATGTATTGCTCGTATGTTTGCTAGGTGTACCTATTATCAAAACAAGCAAGCGTATAAAAAAATTACAACAAGAAGCACAGTTATTTGAAAGGTAGGAGGAAAAGGGATGACATTACAGCTACAGCATGTCACAAAAAAGTATAAAGATTTTACCGCTGTCAATGATTTGAATTTTACCATTGAAAAGGGTGAAATTTTTGGGCTAATTGGGCAGAATGGAGCGGGGAAAACAACAACATTTCGTATGATTTTAGATTTACAGGAGACGACGGCTGGCACGATTACTTGGGATGGGCAGCCTGTTAATACGATTAATCGCGATATACTTGGCTATTTACCTGAGGAGCGAGGGATTTTCCCAACGATGAAAGTCGAGGAGCAGCTCTACTTTTTTGGCGAGTTACGTGGCATGAAAAAAGCAGAATTGAAAAAGGATATTGATTTTTGGATTCAACGCTTTGAGCTGGAGGAAAAACGAAAGGATAAAGCTGAAACATTGTCAAAGGGCAATCAGCAAAAGGTTCAGTTGATTGCAAGCTTTATTCATAAGCCGAAGTTTTTAATTTTAGATGAACCGTTTAGTGGCTTAGACCCTGTCAATAAGGATTTATTAAAGGATGCTATTTTACTATTAAAGGAACAGGGCACAACGATTCTATTCTCCAGCCATCAAATGGACAATGTGGAAGAGCTATGTGATCATTTATGTCTATTAAAACGAGGTGCTTCCTTATTCTCTGGAAGCCTACTAGATTTAAAGAAACAATATGGCAAAACAAAGCTGGCGGTACGTACAGGTTGGTCGACAACGCAATTATTAGCACTTGAAGGCGTGAAGGATGTGCGTGTAGAGAAGGAGCAAACTGTCTTAATGCTGGAGGATGAGCGCTATGCCCAAAGCATTTTTGAGCAGCTTTCTAATGGGAAGTATATCGAAAAATTTAGTCTCGATTATTTATCATTGGATGAAATCTTTAAAGATAAGGTAGGTGGAAATGTTGTCGAAGTTTAATTTATTAATGATGCAATTATATAAATCGAAATTTAAATCAAAATCCTTTATTTTGATGACGTGTTTATATGTGTTATTAATGTCTGTCGCGATATTTTGGTCAGATATTAAAGCACTCTTTACAGGCGAAGATGAGGCCCAGCAAATTGCCATTGTCAATGAAACCTCTGCTGAATTAAGCGGTATCTTTGTATCTAATGGGGATATAGCCTTTATTCAGGATGAACAAGATGTGGCAGCGCTTGAAAAAAGGGTAGAAGATGGCAAGCTAGATGCGATTGTGAGGGTCAGTGATCAAGAGGGTCAGCTACATGCTGAAATTGCGACGTTTGTACCGCTGAAATTAAATGATCAAACAACATTGTCCTCGTTATTACAATATGCTGGTCAACATTATGCTGTTCAGCAGCTATCGTTGTCACCTGAGCAAGCAGCCCAAATTATGTCTGCCCAAACGATAATTTCCACGAAAAATTTAAATGAGGCATCAACAGGTGGAAAAAGTGAGGAAGAAAAGCAATCAGGACTATGGGTTTCGTATGGCATTGGGATTTTAATTTATTTCTTTATCTCCACATTCCTCTCCATGATTACGACTGAAATTGCCTCTGAAAAGGGCTCTCGTGCTATGGAAATGCTGCTAGCCAGCGTCAAGCCAGCCACCCATTTTAAAGCAAAAATTGCAGGCGTACTATTATTAGCTTTAACACAAATGGGTATTATTGTAGCCGCCTTTTTATTATATGCGAAATTTGTGAAGGATGGCGTCATTTGGAATGCAGCCGCTACGATTATTAAAGAGCTATCCATTAGCTATGTGATCTATGCTGTTGTGTTCCTGCTATTAACAATTATTCTTTATTTAATCGTTGGTGCATTATTTGGTTCACTCGTATCAAAGGTCGAGGAAGCGGGGCAAGTATTAATGCCTGCAATGATGGTTACGTTAATTGGCTTTTATGTGATGTTATCAGGTATTGGCAATCCAGATACCATATTGATTAAGGTATTTTCTTATATTCCCTTTACGTCTGGTATGGTGATGCCAATGCGTATAGGTGCTACAGATATCGGAGGGATGGTGCCAATGCTATCCTTAGGTATTTTAATCGCAACAATTGTTGTCGTGTATCTATTTAGCTTATCCTTCTATAAACGCAGTGTGCTCACATACAGCACAGGTGGCGTTATTCAAAAAATTAAAACAGTATTAAAAGTGACAACTTAATTATTGGAAAGTAGCCAATGCAATATGGCTACTTTTTTTGGATAATTTGCAAATTTAGTCGAATTTCCTCGTTTAACAGGCTATACTTGAAGAATGAGGTGATAGTATGCTATCGAGGGCAGAAATTGAAGCGATATTGGCACAAGGTACACATATGCGACGTTCAGCAACAGAGGAGGAAGCTGCGTATGTTTTTCAACAGATAGAGCAGCTTCCAAGCAATCCTACACTGGCTAATATGTTACAAAAGCGACAATATGTTCAAATATATGTCGATCAGGTAGATTCAACTTGGTATAGTTTGATTTACGAAGAAGAGGTTAATTCGTATACTTTACGAGACGCTTACTTTCTTCGGGTAAGATGAAACTTTTTTTCAGCATGATTCGTATAGTACAAGAGAGTAAGTAATAGGGGGTATATACATGTCTAATAACCAATACCAATCAAAGGACCCATTCGCTTCCGAAAATCCTTTATTCCAACAACAACCACAGCCAAATCCAGGGTTCCAAGAGCCACAGGAAAGTCCGTTGATGTATACAGAGCCACAACAACCATCAGAGCTTGTATCAAAGCAGGAACTATCACAAATTGCACAACATCAACTGCGCTTGAAGCAAGACCCAGAGGTTCACTCACTTTCAAAGAAAATTGATGTAAAAGATCAAATTGCGATGCTAGAGCTTGGTAAAGAGACGGCAAACGGTATTTCAGCTTTTTCAGATAGAATGCTTGCTACAATGAAAGCAAGTAAGCTAGAAGAGTCAAGTGTTTTGCTAAATAATCTGAATAAAATTATGGATAAATTTGATCCACAGGATTTTGCCGAGGAGAAAAAAGGTGGCTTTTTAACAAAGCTGTTTAATAAAGGGAAAGAGCAATTAGAAAGATTTTTAGCCAAGTACGATAGAATGAACAAAGAAGTAGATGTGATTTATCGTGAAATTCAAAAATACGAAAGCGAAATGAAGCGAAATACAGTAGACCTTGAAAATCTGTATGATCAAAATGTGAACTATTTCCAATCATTAAGTAAGTTTGTAGCAGCGATTGAAGTGAAAATAGAGGATGTACGTGCGTCATTGCCAGCGCTCGAACAAAAGGCACAGGCAGGTGACCAATTAGCAGCCATGGAATATGAAACAATGTTGCGTGCTGTGGAATTATTAGAGCAGCGTCGCTATGATTTAGAGATGGCACAGCAAGTATCCTTCCAATCTGCTCCACAAATTCGTTTAATGCAGCAGGGGAATACCCATTTAATTGCAAAAATTAACTCTGCCTTTGTTACAACAATTCCAATTTTTAAACAGGGCTTGATTCATGCGGTGACATTAAAGCGTCAAAAGCTTATTTCTGATTCGATGAGTGAGCTAGACCGCCGTACCAATGAAATGCTTGTACGCAATGCAGAAAATATTAGTAAAAACAGTGTTAATATTGCGCGTCAAGCAGGTAGCCCAAGCATTAAAATCGAAACGATTGAAACAACATGGCAAACGATTATGGCTGGTATCCAAGAGACGAAGCAAATTCAAGCAGAAACAGTGAAAAATCGTGAAGAAGGGCGTAAACGAATTGAGCGTTTGCAATTAGAGTATGAAAAACTGAAAAAAATGTAAGTCTAAAGCTTCTTGCAGCTATTGTTGCAAGAAGCTTTTTAGATGGAATGCGTAGTCAGAGATGAGGCCTGTTAGCAACAATATTCGCCAAGAGGGAATTGTTCTTTGACAAAAAGCAAAATACTGATTATGATAAAAATAAATGAGAATGATTATCATGTGAAAAAGGAAGCGGATAGATGTTACACAAAGAAGACAATTATATGAATTTACCTGTGGAGGAGTGAAAAATAAATGGCGAATAAAATAAAGCCCTCTACATTGTCGTACGAGCCTTTTAAAGATGGAACGCTTGCTCTATATGCGACAGATAGCTTAATGATTGTGCCACAAAGCCGCTATTTAGAGCTGCTGCATATGGAAGAGTTGTACAATACTATGCATACAGATTTAGATAACAAGCAAAATGGCTTAGAACGAGAACGAAAAATGCTAAAAAAACAAAATGTACAGCTTACAGAAGAGCTACAAAAGCTAAAGCAGCAAAACACGGTGCTACAAAAAAAGGTAACAGAATACAATTGTGTGGTGGAGGAAATGAAGGTGCTCCGCCAACAAAATACGGAACTACTGATTGAATTAAGTAAATATACAGCGATGTCAAGGGAGTCACTAACAGGACCACTGAAGTCAATGATTCGAGATATGCGTGAACAAGGAGTTGGAATTAAAGAAATTCATATTCGCATCAAGCGCCAAATCAATCCAGAGATTAGCTATAGTACCGTACGCAAGTATATTTCTGAGCTAGAGTCGGAACAGAAAGATTAACGAGCTATTACACTCTTTAGAAATTGGGCATTTACAGTGGCTACTCAAAGTCCTATAATTGAGTCGATTCTTTAACTAGTTCAAGATGATAGGGAATCGTTCATCGATTTCAGTAAGAGTAGGAGCGTTAGTGGCAATGTCAAATGAGAAAAAAGGGGTTTTAGCGGCATTTTTTGCTTATATGATTTGGGGAGTTTTCCCGCTTTACTGGAAGCTATTAGAGCACGTACCAAGCATGGAGATTTTATTATCTCGCGTGATTTGGTCCTTCGTTTTTACGGTGCTTGCAGTGAGCATATTCCGAATGCGTAAGGAGCTACTGGCAGATTTAAAGTATTTATGGTTCCATCAAAAGCACTTTTGGCAGCTTGCGGGTGCATCCTTTGTTATTTCAATGAACTGGTATTTATATATTTGGGCTGTAACGCATGATCATGTGATTGAAACAAGCTTAGGCTATTATATTAATCCGCTGCTGTCTGTTATTTTTGGTGTTATTTTCTTTAAAGAATCGTTAAACCGTATGCAATGGATTGCTACGGTAATAGCCTTTATTGGGGTGCTAATTTTAACGATTAATTACGGCTCTGTGCCATGGGTAGCATTATTAATTGCTATATCGTTCGCTATTTACGGTGTGCTGAAAAAGAAAATTACGCTTGATGCGACAAGAGGCTTAGCTATTGAAACATTATTGATTTTGCCATTTGCCTTAGGTTATTATGCATATTTATTTACAACTCACCAAGCTTCATTTTTACATATTGATGTTAAAACAGATATTTTAATGATTTTAAGCGGTATCGTCACAGCAGTTCCTTTAATTTTATTTGCTAAAGGCGCACAAAATATACCATTGTATTTATTGGGCTTTATTCAATATATGACACCAACCATTGTATTAATTTTAGGCGTTATGCTATACAAGGAACCATTTAGTCAGGTAGAGCTTATGGCTTTTAGCATTATTTGGGCGGCGCTGTTACTATTCTCCGGTTCCAAGATCATAGAGACCAGGAAAGCCCATCATAAATCCATTTCGTAAAAGACTTGTAGAATTCTCTACAGGTCCTTTTATAAAATTCTGACGATAATATTGGTGCTATGGGAAAGTTGACGCGAATTTTCCTACTCATGGGCACCTTTACTTTCATGCTAGTATATAGTAAAATGTCAATAATTAGATAACAATGATCAATTAATGAGAGGTGCTTTTTGTGAGTGCGGTAGGTTCTAACTAGGTAAAAAATTGAATGAAATAGTGGCGATGACGACAGCAGGGGATACATGTTATGAACACCCCTTATTTTGTCATGGACCTATTTCAACAACCTATGTAGATACCTACAATACTTTATTAAGCGTGGCATACAGAACTGAAACTTCAATTAGATGAGGTTTTATTTGTGATGTCGGGAAAATGCGCCTTTTAAAGATAGAGCTGTGGGGATTCCTCACAGCTTTTTTATATTGTTTAAACCATCATTGCTATCTAATATTGGCTAGGTATCTTCATGTATGTTAAAACATGACAATGAGGAGCAAAAAGAAATGAATAATACTACGCTTGAAAAATTACAATATCACGAATTAAAGGACATCGTTAAATCCTACTGTGTCAGCGGGTTAGGAAAACAACTTTTAGATAAATTAATGCCAAGCTCAAACTTAGCAGTGGTAAAAAATCGCTTGAATGAAACAACAGAGGCTCGTGCCATTTTGGATGCAGAGGGGCATGTTCCGTTTTTAGGGGTGTCGAATATTGAGCATATCATGACGAAGCTTGAAAAGGGGATGATTCTTGATCCAAGTGAGCTAGTGAGTATCTCCGATTTTTTACGAGGCTGTCGCAACATCAAAAAATTTATGTTAGATAAGGAATTTTTTGCGCCCGTTCTTTCTTCTTACGCTCATTCTATGGCTGAATTTAAGAGCGTGGAGGAGGAGATTAATTTTGCGATCAAAGCCAATCGTGTAGATTCGGCTGCTAGTCGTGAATTAAAACGCATCCGACATCATATGGAAACGACAGAGGAAAAAATTAAAGAACGTTTAACGAAATTTTTAAATAACAGTGCCAATAAACCGTATATTCAGGAATTTTTTATTAGTCAAAAGGATGATCGCTATACGATTCCAATTAAGGCGACCTATAAAAATCATGTACAGGGAACGGCTGTTGAAATTTCCTCAAAAGGGGCAACCGTTTTTATGGAGCCGAGCGTTGTCGCTAAATTAAATGTAGAATTAGCTACATTGAAGGCTGAGGAAGCGGTGGAGGAATATCAGATTTTAGCGTCTTTATCGGGGCTATTGATGGAACATCTTCATGCTATTACGATTAACATGGAGTTAATTAGCCAATATGATATGGTCTTTGCCAAAGCGAAGTTCAGTAGACAAATTGGTGGTAGGGAGCCGCGTATCAATGATTACGGTTATATTCAACTGATCAATGGCAAGCATCCATTACTACCAGGAAATGCGGTGCCCCTTCAATTTGCCATCGCTAAAGACTACCGTAGCCTAATTATTACAGGACCAAACGCTGGCGGGAAAACGGTCGTGTTGAAAACCATTGGCCTTTTAACATTAGCGACGATGTCGGGCTTCCATATTGTAGCGGACGAAGGAACGGAAATGGCTGTATTTAATCATATCTTTGTTGATATTGGCGACAATCAAAGTATAGAAAATGCACTAAGTACGTTTTCATCGCATATGAAAAATCTTTCCGATATTATGAGAGCCGCTAATAATCATACACTATTGCTGTTTGATGAAATTGGCAGTGGAACAGAGCCAAATGAAGGAGCTGCACTGGCAATTGCGATATTAGAGGAATTTTATCAAATGGGCTGTATAACTGTGGCAACTACACATTATGGTGAAATTAAGCGATTTTCTGAAATGCATCCTGATTTTATGAATGCGGCAATGCGCTTTAATAGTGAAACACTAGAGCCCTTGTATCAATTACTCATCGGCACGTCAGGAGAAAGTAATGCCTTATGGATTTCTAAAAAAATGAATATCCGTGAAGCTGTTTTGCAAAGAGCAAAGGATTATATAAATAACAAGGAGTATCAGCTGAGGCTCGTTCAGGACAGTAAAATTCGTAAGCCTAAAATAGAGAAAGCGAATGTTGCAACGACTTATGCATTTGCAAAAGGGGACCGTGTGAAATTATTGGACTATGATGATGTGGGATTGGTGTATGAAGAAATGAATCCGTACAATAATGTTAGCGTATTCTATCAGGGGCAAATACTAGAGATGAATGTGAAGCGACTTACCCTAGAATTACCTGCAACGGAGCTATACCCTGAAGGATATGATTTAGAGACATTGTTTGTAGACTATCAAGACCGTAAGCTTCAGCATGATATCGAACGGGGATCGAAAAAGGCGTTACGCAAGATCCAGAAACAAATAAAGAACGATCGTCAGCCGTAAAAACAAGGGATTGCACAGCCTCGTGCAATCCTTTTAATAATGAAGATATGGAAGCAATTTGTGCCTTAATCGTTTGATAGACTTCCTCGATTTTTCGTTTATAGAGTAAATCCACTAAATCAGGTGAATTTGTGTAAGCCATTTAAGCAATTTCATAGGCTATTGTTAGCTCATCAAAATGTGCATAGCAAAGGGCTTTATAGGAAAAGCATTCATTTAAGCTTAAAATATTATAAGGATGGCTAATATAGATCGGTATGTTTTTATACTGTACAAATGCAGCCTTCGCCTCCTCATAACGTCCAAGTAAATATAAGGATTTTCCTTTTTCAGCATAATAAAAGTTTGAAACAAGCTTATCTAAATAATCATCGTATCTAAGCTGATTAAAACGTTCTATTTCTAACAGAGCCTACTCGTAATTATAAATGTAATTATTATAATAATGTGGCTTTAATACAAAAACAAAAGCGTTAACCTCAACACGTTCGGCAAATGCCTGATATTGCACCAGTTTCATAAACATATGATTCGTATGTTCAAAATCATGATTAATCAAGGCACAATAGGCACCCATTCTGTATATATTATCAATATGATAGAACAGTTGGTTTTTATGGGCATTGACTTATGATGCTACGACCAGTCATCTAAAGGAAGCACATCCAGAGTATGATGACAAAGAAGTCATACCAGAAAGTATGTTGTCATTTATTGATCCTCAATCACAATATACGTTGCTTTGATAGGTCCATGTACGCCAACGATAAGAATCATTTCGATATCGGCTGAGTTACTAGGACCCGTAATAAAGTTAATGCATGAGGCAATATTTTCACCATTGCGCACTTTTTCGCTAATCCAGCGTGCAGCCTGTGTCATACGGGGGACAATGGTGCTTTTAGGAATTAAAATAATTGATTTTTCTGGTAAAAAGCTGACACTTCTACCTCGCTCCTGACTGCTAAAAAGCACAGCCGTTCCTGATTCTGCTAATGTTATTTCACTAATGGTAATGCCGATATTGGCTTTTTCAGCTTGTCGGATATTTTCCTCAGGTTGCTGCGGATTCCATTCATAATGCTCAATATTGGCTTGTTGCCATTGTGTTGTCATTAATGCAGATAATCCGTAGTCTTGGAATCGTTTATCCTGCCATGTAATAACGGACTGACCACCATAATTATCGATAACAGCTTGTAAATCTTGTGGAAGCTTCGCTGTATTTGTCATCACAATATCTGTATGAATATTTTTGCATTGTTTCACTAACACCTCTACTAACTCATCCTTTGTTGCATCTTTTAGCACACCATCTTGCGGCTGGTATTGCCATGTTGGGCGTGGTAGCTCCGCTTTTGGTGACCGTCCTAGCTGCTTGGCAATATTGGCTAAAAAAGTTTCTCGATTTTGTATTGTACCTGTCATTATGACTTGCCTCCTTTTGTCCGCTGCTTCATCCAATCTCTAAAGCTATCTTTATTTGGTGCAGGGAAATCTCTTGCCTCCGTCCATGCCTTTAATGGTCCTGGCCCTTTAGAAATCGTGTTATCTTTCGTAAAAGGGGACATAGCTGGAGAAGCCATTTTTGTTGCTATTTTATATAAAGAAGGGGAAGAGGCACCTAAACCAAATGCTTTCATTAATAGTTTTTCAGAGACAGGTGCTTTGCCTTCATTTTCCACAATGACTTGTCGATGTCGGTGAATCAGCTGATGCAGCGGAATTTTCACAGGACAAGCATCCGTACATGCACCACATAATGTAGAGGCATAGGGTAGCTCTTTAAAATCATCATAGCCCCCTAAAAGAGGGGAAAGTACCACACCTACAGGACCTGAATAGATAGAGCCATACGTATGCCCTCCGACATGACGATAGACAGGACAAGCATTGACACAGGCAGCACAGCGAATGCATTGTAAAATCGGCTGAAACTCACCGCCTAAAATGTTTGAACGTCCATTATCAACAATCACTAAATGGAATTCCTCTGGTCCATCGCTATCTCCCTCATCCTTTATCCCTGTTAGCGTTGTAATATAGCTTGTGAGCTTTTGTCCAACAGCGCTTCTTGTTAATAAGCTAACAAGCACCTCCATTTCTTCAAAGCTAGGGACAATTCGTTCCATACCCATCACCGTAATTTGCGTTTTCGGCAGGGCTGTTACTAAATCAGCATTGCCTTCATTTGTTACAAGTGTAATCGAGCCACTTTCAGCAATGGCAAAGTTACAGCCTGTAATACCAATATCTGCTGTTAAATATTCGTTGCGCAATTTCTCACGTACATAAAGGGCAAGCTCCTCTGGCTTTTCGCTTTGCTTATAGCCTTGTTTTTCTTTAAAAACATCTCGAATTTGCTCTTTATTTTTATGCAGGGCAGGTACAACAATATGTGATGGTGGCTCGTGATCTGCCACCTGCAAAATATATTCACCAAGGTCTGTTTCAATGACCTCACAGCCAAGCTCCTCTAACGCAGCATTTAAGTTAATTTCTTCTGTTACCATTGATTTTGACTTCACAATTTTAGCGGCTTCTTTCTTTTTCGCAATGCCTTGAATATAGTCCGTTGCTTCTTGTGCTGTTTGTGCAAAA
This sequence comes from Lysinibacillus sp. FSL H8-0500, assembly GCF_038051955.1. NCBI lineage: Bacteria > Bacillati > Bacillota > Bacilli > Caryophanales > Bacillaceae > Lysinibacillus > Lysinibacillus sp. FSL H8-0500. The sequence goes on from NZ_CP150292.1 coordinate 1,975,633, forward strand.
AATACATGTCCACCTCGTTTGGACACATTTTCACTTAATTGATATAAATAATAATCAAGATTTTCTAATACATGCTTGCGAATTTCCTCGCCATGTGACCGCCATTCCTCCCAGTGTCCAAGCTCCTCTGCCTGTTGGAGGCGGCGCGTTTGAAAGCGTTCCTGGGCACTGGACACAGCGCCGCGCATAAATTGATTGTCCAGCTCCTTTGTCACACGCTGATTAAAGCGATCTTCACTCGTTTTCATTGCCATTATCGATTCCTCCTCTTATCGGCTATTTAAAACTTCCGCAATATGCATTACTTTGATTGGCTTTCCTTGACGTTGAATACGCCCTCCAATATTTAATAAACAGCCCGCATCTGCGCCAATTAAAATATCAGCCCCTGTTTCTTCCACATTGCATACCTTTTCATCAACCATTTCTCCAGAAATATTGCCCATTTTGACTGAGAATGTACCACCAAATCCACAGCAACGTTCCTTGCCTGGTAGCTCCATATATTGTAAGCCTTTAACATGGCTTAATAGTTGAAATGGCGCTTCCTTTATACCAAGTAGACGTGTCATATGGCAGGATGTATGATAGGTTGCTGTGCCCTCTAACTGTGCGCCCACATCCGTTATCTTTAAAACATCCACAATAAACTCTGTGAATTCATAGGTTTTATCTGCTAATGCCTGCGCCTTTGGTTGCCAAATAGGGTCATCCTTAAAAACTTCAGGATACTCTTTAAACATATAGGCACAAGAGCCAGAAGGGGACACTACATATTCGGCATGCTCAAAGGTCGTAATCATTTTTTTCATGGCATTTTTAGATTCCCTCACATAGCCACTATTATAGGCAGGCTGTCCACAGCAAATTTGATTTTCTGGAAAGTCAATCTCACAGCCAAGTCTTTCTAATACTTCAACAGTTGCTTTGCCTACATCACCTTGAAACATATCTACTAAACAGGTTGCAAACAGTGTCACTTTCATTTTATCACTCCTCCTACATAATCAACCGGTCATCTGATGACTAATAAAACAAATAGATTGTTTTTATAATACTACAACTATTCAGAAGAATAAAAGAGATTCATAAAATTTTTCAAAAAAGCTGCCCTGTTATAAAGGCAGCTTGGGGGATTGCATAGATTCTGTTGTTTCAAAATATTGCAGTAACACTTTTTCGACATTGCTTAAATGGGAAGACATCGCATGCTTTGCCAGCTCCTCATTTTGCTGTTTAATGGCAAGAAAAATTTGCATATGCTCATCATATAATTTTTCACTCGTTGTTTTTTTAGAATAAAGCCAAATACGGCGCGTTTCCTTCATCGTTTCCAGCATCAGTCCTGACACTTGATCGAGAATCATCGTCAGCAGGGGATTTTGTGAAGCAGCAGAAATCGCAGCATGAAATTGAAAATCAACTTTTTCACCTAATTCACCATCACCTTGTACACGCTGCATTTCTTCAAGTATTTGTGTCATTTTTTGAATATCTGCATCTGTGCGATGAATGGCTGCGCTTGCGGCTGTACCTACCTCAATAATTTTACGAACCTCTAATAAGTGAGAGACATCCTGTTTATTCGTTAAAATAGCTGTTGAAAGAGGGAAATCAAGCTGATTGGATGTGACACTTTTGACAAATGTTCCTGAGCCCTGCTTGATTTCAATAAGCCCCATTGCTTTTAAAGCGGAGAGTGCTTCACGTACGGCAGATCTACTGACTTGTAATTGTTCGGCTAGCTGTTCCACGGAGTCAAGCCGATCCCCTGGCTTTAATAATCCGGCTCTAATTTTTTCATGGAGGATTTCGGATACTTCTTCATATATTTTCTTTGGCTTTATTCTTCTTAATTCCATGGAACAACACCCCTTATCTTTCTACAATTGCTTAATTGTTATATTTATTATACATGAAAAAACAACTTACTTACTGTGAAGTGAATACTTTTGGAGGGCTTATTGGAGATTTGGAACGTTTATTCCGTGTCTATCCATCAGGTTTGCAGTTCTATCCAGCATTTCAAGGATTCAATCCACTGCGTTATAGGAAAAAGCTAAAAATATCGAGCGCTGTCGAATTTTAGTGTTGTGAAAAATATATTGAATTTTGAGAATATAGTTAATATAATCATAGCATACGGTCATCTGATGACCTAATCTTCCGCTGATTTGTTGAGATCAGTGAATGTGGAAGGTTTACTGCAATAATATCTGAATGATGGTGCATTTCTGAGAAAGGAAGCTGCTTCTACAAAAAGAGGAGAAAATCGACAAGGTCTGAAAGCTTAGGGGAAACGTGACTAATCATACAGGGGGAAATATTTTATCACATTATTGTGGAAAACCTTTTTAGGAAAAATACAACTATGGGGGGATGTAGTTTGACTTTTACACAAAATTTCACAGCCGTTGGAGGGAGTTTAGCTTGGTCGGCGGTGGTAGCAGTTGTGCCGATACTTTATTTCTTCTGGGCGCTAGCAATTAAAAAAATGAAGGGCTATATGGCGGGACTAACGACGCTTCTTGTATCATTACTATTAGCGGTTTTTGCTTTTAAAGTACCTGCTGCCACAGCCGTTATGTCTGCTACACAAGGCGCGGTTTATGGGCTTCTTCCAATTGGATGGATTATCGTGACATCTGTTTTTCTGTATAATCTTACGGTAAAAACAGGGAAGTTTAATATTATTCGTCATTCAGTGCTATCCATTACAGAGGATCGACGTATTCAAGCATTACTTGTGGCATTTTCATTTGGTGCGTTTTTAGAGGGAGCAGCGGGCTTTGGGGCACCTGTTGCCATTTCAGCCGCACTGTTAGTTGGGCTAGGCTTTAATCCGCTGTATGCTGCAGGGCTTTGCCTGATTGCGAACACGGCACCTGTGGCATTTGGTGCAATTGGTGTCCCTATAACTGCTATGGAGGGGCCAACAGGTATACCCGCGTTGGAAATATCAAAAATGGTGGGGCGTCAATTACCATTTTTAGCAGTCTTTATTCCATTCTTTCTAGTATTTATTATGACGGGCTTTAAAAAGGCTTGGGAGGTTATGCCCGCTATTTTAGTGTCAGGGATTTCCTTTGCGGTGACACAATATTTAAGCTCTAACTTCCTTGGCCCTGAATTACCAGATGTACTATCTGCATTAGTATCTTTATTTGCATTAGCAATTTTTATGAAGTTTTGGCAGCCAAAAACAATTTATCGCTTTGCAACGGAGCGAGAAACAACGGCTACACTATCGACAAATGAATCCTATAGCGGAGCAACAATTGTAAAGGCTTGGTCACCATTTATTATTTTAACAATCTTTATTTCCTTTTGGGGAATTCCAGCAATCAAAAGCGCTTTAACAGGTCATTATGAGGGTTCTAATATTTTATTGAAAGGCGTCAATACGTTAGGGCAAGCACTGACATTTATGCCAGAAGTACCTTTTTTACATAATCAAGTGTTAAATGGTACAACAGGTGAGCCAATTGCAGCAGTATATAAGCTAGAATTACTGGGGGCAGCAGGCACGGCTATTTTATTAGCAGCGATCGTGACAAAGTTTATTTTACAAATTTCATGGCGTCACTGGGGCACAACGTTTATGGAAACCATAAATGAAATTAAGTTTCCATTGATTACAATTTGCTGTGTGGTTGGCTATGCTTATGTCACAAATGCAGCAGGAATGATGACAACACTTGGCTTAATGCTAGCGAAAACAGGCGCGTTATTCCCATTCTTCTCACCTGTACTTGGATGGCTCGGCGTATTTATTACAGGCTCGGATACCTCCTCCAATGTATTATTCGCCAAGCTCCAACAGGTGACAGCAGAATCAGTGGGTATGGACCCTGTACTAGCCCTTGCAGCCAATTCATCAGGTGGAGTAACAGGGAAAATGATTTCACCCCAATCCATTGCAGTAGCCGCAGCAGCCGTTGGACTTGTGGGCAGAGAATCAGAATTACTGCGCTTTGCCGTAAAATATAGTATTATGCTACTGCTATTTATCTGTATTTTGACATACTTACAAAGCAATGTATTAGCTTGGATGATTCCATAAAAAGTAAGATGAAAGGATGAAAACGGTTAACGTTTGTCATCCTTTTTATCTATGTCGTATTGACAGAAAATCAGAAGGAGGGCATAATGCAGAAAGAAAACTTATTTGGCAAGGATTTCTTATAAATCTCATGATTTTGCCATGAAACGTTCACAGGCTGGAAGGGCGCATTTTATAGTGTTTTTTGGTACGATGGAGGCAGTAACTGTAAGGAGCGATTTCAAAATATGGGATCTGATATTAACGTATTTTTAGCTTTTGGTGCAGGTTTTTTAAGCTTTATTTCCCCCTGTACGCTTCCCTTGTATCCAGTATTTTTATCATACATAACGGGAATGACATTAGATGAGCTAAAATCAGAAAAAGGTATGTTACAAAAACGTGCTATTTTTCACACATTATTCTTTTTACTAGGATTTTCAATTATCTTTATTGCGATTGGGCTGAGCGCGTCCTTATTTTCTAATTTTTTCCATAATTATCAAACTCTATTACGCCAGGTAGGCGCTATTTTAATTGTTGTATTTGGTTTAATGATTGTGGGACTTTTACAAATAGACTTTTTAAATAAGGATCATAAAATTCAATTTAAAAATCGACCATCTGGCTATTTTGGATCCATTTTAATTGGGATTGCCTTTGCAGCAGGATGGACACCATGTACAGGACCAATTCTAGCGTCTATTATCATGTTAGCTGGTACAAATCCAGGCGCAGGCTTTAGCTATATGTTTGCTTATTATTTAGGCTTTGCGATACCGTTCTTTGTACTATCATTCTTTATTTCACGTATGACATGGATTCGCACGCATAGCCAAAAAATTGTGAAAATCGGCGGTTATATTATGATTGCTGTAGGGATTTTATTGTTCTTTGATGGATTAACGTATATTACACGTATATTAGAGCCTATTTTCGGTGGATTTACAGGCTTTTAATTTGTTAAACTAAAGAAGGGCTATACCATATTAACGTGGAGGGAGATAAACAGGTGCCTACAGTTTTAGTAGTGGATGATACGTTATTTATGCGTGTTGCCATCAGTAATATGTTTACAGAATGGGGTTATGAGGTTGTTGGAAAGGCAGTGAATGGGAAAGAAGCTGTGGCAATGTATCAAGAGTTACAGCCAGACTTAGTAACGATGGATGTAACGATGCCCGTTATGAATGGTATTACAGCAGTGAAAAAGATTATTCCTGAATTTCCAGATGCAAAAATTATTATGATTACAGCACTTGGTCAGCAAAAGCTTATCGTAGAAGCGATTGAAAGCGGAGCAAAAGATTTTATTACAAAGCCTTTTGAGCCAGAAAAATTAAAAGCTGTAGCCGATCAATTATTGGGACAAAATTGCTAATTAGATATTAGAGGAGGACCTTTTATGTTAAGCAGCATCCCTTCTCACTATTATGTTATCGGGTCAACCATCATGGCCATTTTAATGGGGAGCTTTGTGATGGTTATACGAATGCGAGCCTCCAAAATGCCAACCAATGAGAAGAAAATTATTATTCCACCGATTGCCATGTCTACAGGCGCGCTTATGTTTGTATTTGAACAATTTCGAGTGCCACCTATGCAAATTTTTGAGGCAGCTGCTGTAGGAATGGTGTTCTCGACGATTTTAATTGCTACTTCTAAATTTGAAGTAAAGGGTCGAGATATTTATTTAAAACGTTCAAAGGCATTTGCGTTTATATTAATCGGTTTGTTAATATTCCGTGTGGTGGCAAAAATGATTTTAAGTAATTCCATCGATGTCGGGGAATTAGCAGGTATGTTCTGGATCTTAGCCTTTGCTATGCTAGTACCTTGGCGAATAGCTATGCTCATCCAGTTTAAAAAAGTAAAAAAAACGATTCCGCAACTACACTAGTATGAAGGCTAGTGTAGTTTTTTTATGGCTTAATAGGGTGGAAAGAAAGTCGTGGATAAAATATACAAAATGAAGGATAGAAAGCAAGCAAGTGGATAGAACGCTTGAAATGGAGGATAGCACTTAAAAAGTGGCGGATAGGATATGCAAAGCGATGGATAAACACTTTTAATGGCAAGAAAAAACGCTACACTAGAATTCTTGTGCAGCGTGGTTACTATTCGAATAAATGCTCATATGGGGCGATATCAATTTGCATTTCCTCTAATTTTTTGCGTAAAAATTTATGGTCACGCTTTGGCGTTGCTTGTATATAGCCTCGAATAATAAGGTCGTGATCAATGGCCTTTGCTTTTTCCTCTAAAGCAAGCTCGCCAATTTTACCTGCAATCTTTTCCTTGGCTACCTGTCTAAAAAGTTCAGGTACAGGGCTTACAAGCTCATAGAGTAGCTCTTTTTCAGCTTGTCCCCATAAATGGATCGTTTTATCTAAATAATATTCCTGCCAATCTAAATCAGATTTGCCATCCTGTTTAGGCAATGCTTTTAAAAATTTGCGGAACATAAAAAATCCACCAATCGCCATCAAGGAAATAAGAACAACAACCCAAAATAAAATAAACCATAAAAACCAACCTTCTAACAAATCGTTCACCTCTTTGTCTTCTCTCACTCTATTATAAAAGCTTACGAAAAAAAATTCATCCTTAATTGTCCTTTTTTAGTAATAAGTCTGTATATAGAGTGTAGAGAGGAGGGGATGTTACATGACAAACATCAGCTTTGTAAATGCTACACTGCGCCTTACGTATACGATTGGCTATGATGAACAAAACGAACCACTATTTGCCACGAAGTCGTATCGTAACCTTAACAGCACCCATAGCACAGCCGATTTAGTGGCAGTTGCGAACGCTATGGCCAGTCTATCATCACAGCCATTAGCAAGCATCGTCAAGCAAGAAACAACAAATTTATCGTAAAGGGGGAATATGGAATGACACAAGTGTTAGAGCTGCAATTTGCTACAGCTACTGGCAAAACAACAACGCTGACAATTGATGCACCAAAGTCAACCATTACAGCAGCTGAAGTTCAGCAGGTCATGGAAACCATTATAACGAAAAATGTTTTTACGGGACAAGCAGGTGCTTTGGCAGCCATTAAAGGGGCGCGTATTGTCGATCGTCAAGTCACAGAATTTGATATGGCAACAACATAATAGAAGAAGTGGTCTTTGCAGCGTGCTAGGCAAAGACCACTTTTATCATATGTGAAAGGAGGAAACTTTATGGAACAATGGTTCAACATGTTATCCGATATTGGCTTTCCCATTTTAGTGTCATTTTATTTATTGCACCGCATCGAAGTAAAGCTGGATGCGATTCATGCTGCACTTGTTTCCTTAAAATGAACTGGATTTCACAAAGATGTACGAAAGCTGTCACCTTGAAGTTCTTGTCAACGTTTACAACCTACGTTAGGATGAGGATAGTGTAGGCTAGGGAGAGTGTTAAGATGAAACGTAAATTAATAGGGCTTGTCGTACTGTTAGCCTGTGCATCTATACTAGGTGCCTGTGGAAATACAAAATTTAAAGAAGATTATAGCCTTGAAATACCTGATTTTGAACATGTGAATCAACATGGAGAGGCTGTATCATTAGACAGCTTAAAAGGAAAGCCATGGATTGGGATGTACATTTTCACAAACTGTGTGTCAATCTGCCCCCCAATGTCATTGAATATGGCACAAGTCCAAGAGAAGCTCCAGAAAAAAGGTGTGGAGGATTATAACATTGTAGCCTTTTCAGTCGATCCAGATGTTGATAAACCTGAAGTGTTAGCGGATTATATTAGTAAATTCAATGTCCCGGATGAATCAAAATGGAACCTTCTTACAGGGTATTCACAAAAATATATTGAACAATTTGCAGTGAAAAATACAAAGATTTTGGTGAAAAACGATCCTAACAGTGATCAAGTTATTCATGGAAATCAATTTTTCTTAGTCGATAAAGATGGTATATTAGTGAAAATGTACAATGGCTATGCTGAAAATATCGAAGATGTGCCTATTGATACGATTGCCTCCGATATCGAAACATATATTGATGAAAACTTATAAATATCAGAAAACCGTCTCATGATTCATTGAGACGGTTTTTGTGAGGTAGACAACAATCAACCACGTTTAATTTCTAGGAGTCATAATCAACTATATCTTCTAATGATAAACCGTATGATGACAATTATAACAGGTTTTGGTATTGTAAAATAAAAAGGGAGCGATGACCATGACATTAGCACAAATCTATTTACAGATTGTCCAAAAACGATTTAAAAGTATGAAGGAGCAAGGTGATCAAACATTAGCCCAATTAGAGGGTGAACAGTTACACTGGGCATACAATGAAGAATCAAATAGTATTGCTGTTATTGTCAAGCATCTAAGTGGCAATATGATTTCACGCTGGACTGATTTTTTAACGACAGATGGAGAAAAGCCTACTAGAAATCGCGATGATGAGTTTATAGATAGTTTTCACACAAAAGAAGCGATTATTGCTGCTTGGGAAAAGGGCTGGCAAGTATTTTTAGATACTTTAGCAAGTTTAACAGGAGCCGACTTGGATGGGGATATTACGATTAGAGGTGAGCGGCTAGCGGTAATGGATGCAATTGAAAGACAAATGGCTCACTATGCACAGCACGTAGGTCAAATTATTTATATTGCAAAACAAGTAAAGGGCGCAGAGTGGCAGACATTAAGCATACCAAAAGGGCAATCACAAACCTTTACAGAGGCAATGCTAGAAAAATTCCAGTCATAATATTAGAGATCGTAGCTACTGGCATCAAGTCGCTACGATCTTTTTTATTTTGTTTCAGCGCTCTACCTGTTAAACCAAGATAAAGGCAGCACAGACTGTCGTTATGTTTCACTCTAGTACAGGTTTGCAAAAATCTTGAGGCATGGTTTATGTGTATGAAAATGGACTCGTAGTGACAAGTACTTTTATGCTAAAGAGTAATGGATTTATCTGTAAAGCCTGAATAGTAAGAAAATCATAAAAATGTTTGAAATTATATATTTTATCCGATAAAAGATTTGGGAAATATGTAAAACCACTAAAGAAAAGGAGATCTTATTGAAAAGCATAGCATTTAATTACATTGGATAGGGCCCATAAAGCAATCAAATTGCCGCACAAATATTTTTACATCGAGAAGAAAGAAGGAGAGGATTGTATGAAACAATTAATGGGAAGCTTTAAGGGTAAGCTTTATATATTATTTGCTCTTATTTTACTAATTCCTGTGTTATCTGTTGGGAGTTTATCCTATTTTTCAGCTAAAGATGCCATTAGGGAAGAAATCTTATATAGCGCAAATGAAAGTGTAGAAATTTTAAATAAGCTGATTGATCAAACAATTAGTGAAAAAGTGCATGATATTGGCATTTTCAGTGGGGAAATTAAAATTCTTGAGCAATCAGAAGGGACAATACGTGAAAAATTGCAGCAATATGTAAAGCTTCATCCTGATATTTTAAGTATTTACGTTGGTGCGAATGATGGAGCCTTTACGCAGGAACCACGAATAAACAGCGCAGACTATAATCCATTGGAAAGAGATTGGTTTAAAGAGGCAACAGCTTTAAAGGGAGGGGCGTTAATTACCAATCCTTATAAAGATGCAGGAACAGGAGATATGGTTGTGACCGTGGCTAAGCAGCTAAACGATTACTCCGGTGTTATAGCTGTTGATATTCAGTTAACAGGTTTACAGGAAGTTTCAGATTCTATTCAAATTGGTAGAAATGGTTATCCAGCCATTTTCGGTGAAGATCATATGGTTATTGCACACCCTACATTAACAGCAGGTGAAGTTCTGGATGAAAGCTTTATTGAGCAAATGTACGATAGCGCATCTGGTATATATGACTATACCTATAGTGGTGATAACCGTACACTCTCCTTTATTACCAATGAATTAACAGGCTGGAAAATCACAGGGACTATTTTTGCTGATGAAATTGATAAGGCTGCCTCAACAATTTTATTCCATACGATGCTTGTCCTAGTAGCTGCTATTATTGTAAGTACCATTATGTTTTATTTTGTGATGAAGGCTATTCTCAGACCCATTAAAGCATTAAAAGATAGTGCTATTACGATTAGTCAAGGCGATCTGACGGAAAGTATCACAGTTGCCTCGACAGATGAGATTGGACAATTAGGACAAGCCTTTAATGATATGCAGCAAAGTCTCCGAACACTTATTCAAAAGATTGAGCAAAATGCAGAAGAGGTAGCATCATCTGCTGAGCAATTGACAGCTAATGCCAATCAAACAACGACTGCAACAGAGAAAGTAGCCATTGCAATTCAGGATGTTGCGACAAGTGCTGATTCACAAACCGTTAATGCGAATAAAAATGCAGAGTCGCTCCATGAACTGTCAACAGCTATTCTGCATGTAGCGGAAATTTCCTCTGCTGTAACAGACCTAACGCAGGATGCTACATTACAAGCAGATGAGGGTGGACAAGCTGTTCAAAACACAAAGGATCAAATGCTTTCCATTCATGTATCGGTTTCTGACTCTAATGCAAAAATTCAAGCATTGCAAGAGCGTTCTCAGCAAATTACGTCCATTTTAGATGTTATTACAAGTATTTCCGATCAAACAAACTTACTGGCACTGAATGCAGCGATTGAGGCAGCAAGGGCAGGTGAGCATGGTAAGGGCTTTGCTGTGGTAGCGGATGAAGTACGTAAGCTGGCAGTACAGTCACAGGGTTCGGCACAACAAATTTTTGAATTGATTCAAGGAATTCAACAAGAAACAGAGCAATCCGTGAATATTATGGCAAAGATGACAGAGGATGTACAAATGGGCTTACATATTTCGGATGAGGCCATTGCAAAATTCCAAGTAATTATAGCAAGTATGAATGAAATTATGCCGAAAATGGAGGAAGCGTCCTCTGCCTCTGAGCAAATGTCTGCAAGTGTACAAGAAGTAGCGGCTGTTACGGAGGATTTGGCATTAACCGCCAACGGAAATGCAAGCGTTTCAGAAGATGTAGCAGCATCGACCGAGGAGCAATTAGCATCCATGGAAGAAATTAATGCCTCCGCCCAAGCGCTGGCATACATGGCTGACGAACTAAAACAGCTTATTAGTCAATTTAAATACTAATATATAAAACGCTACTCTCTCTGTGGAGTAGCGTTTTTGGAATTTATACGTATACTATTGGAAATAAAGAGGATCAGTCACTCCGTTCAGAGAAAGTCGCTCAATAGCGAGAGAAAAGTGATCAATCAAATGGGAGAACCGCTCAATAGCGAGAGAAAAGTGATCAATCCAATGAGAGAACCGCTCAATAATGGGAGAAGATCGCTCAATAATTAGGATAAAGCCGTAAAGGAGGGCAATGATTGATTCGTCCAAGACCATTAAAAAAAGGAGATACGGTGGGGCTTATTAGTGTTTCAGGTGCTGTACCACCCGAAAAGGTACAGCCTGCTATTGCCAGTATTGAAAGGCTAGGGTTAAAGGTGGTTGCTGGAGAGACATGTTATGCACATCAGGGCTATTTTGCTGGCACAGCGACATTGCGAGCAGCGGATGTCCATCGGATGTTTCGAGACCCTACAATTGATGGAGTTTTTTGTATGCGAGGAGGGTATGGGGCTACAAAAATTTTACCACAGCTTGATTTTGACATGATCAGGGCACATCCTAAAGTATTTGCAGGCTATAGTGATGTAACAGCTTTGCATATAGCTTTTAATCAGCTTTGTGGCTTTATTACCTACCATACACCGATGCCATCCACAGAATTTATTAAGCAGGAGATGGATGCATATACATGGCAATCCTTTAAACAACACATGATGACAGAAGAAGCTATTCATTTGGAAAATCCCGTATCACAGCCAATGACGACACTTGTAGCTGGCTGTGCTACAGGTCAGCTTGTTGGAGGCAATTTAACATTAGTTGCTGCATCGCTTGGCACACCCTATGATATTGATACAAAAGGAAAAATTTTATTTTTAGAAGATATTGATGAAAATAGCCAGCGTATTGATCGTATGTTTACTCAATTGAAGCTAGCGGGAAAGTTTGATGAGGCAGCAGGTATTTTACTAGGTGCTTGGACAAATTGTGGGGAACATTCTGTCTTACAAACTATTTTCCGGGAAATGTTAGTTTCTTTAAACAAGCCGATTATTGCCGATATAGCCTGTGGACATTGTCTGCCCACCATGTCATTACCTTTAGGGGCAACGATTGTGATGGATGCAGACCATCGACGTATAATAGCTTTTTATGATAAAGAGACTGGGACATAACTAATTTGTCCATTATAAAAAGCGGTTTTGCATTGGTCAATTACCTGTTGTCCCAGTCACTTTGCGCTAATAATGATAAATATTGAGCTGTTGCCCTGCTTCGAGACGATCTGAACGCAATTGATTCCATTGTTTAATAGATGTGACGTTCACATTATAGGCCTCTGCAATCCGCATTAGCGAATCACCGTCAGCAACTGTAATGGTTTTCTTATCTTTCACAGGGCTATCGTATTGCTGAAGGTCATACTTGGTGATAAGAGCATTTAATTTTTCATTGTACGTTGAATCTGTGGCATAGGAGCCCGTTAAAAATTTGGTTGCCTCTGTGTAGGATGCTGTATTGCTTTTAAAGACGCCTGCATAAAAATCCCTATTCCAAGAAACCCCATTTCGCATTAGCTTTACATAATCTTGCATGGAGGCTTCGTAGGAAGGGTATTTCCGAAACTCAGCCATCATGGTTGAAAGCTTGCCTGAACCATCATCCTCAACGGTTTCAAGTGTGACAGAGCTATTTTGATAGTTACCTTTCATGCCAAAAAGATTATAGTTGGGGGCAGCACCAAGACCGCTTTGCCCATGCTTGCTCTCTAAAACTGCTTGTGCAATCATCACAGAGGCATAGAGGTCATTTTTAGCACCAAGGTCTCGTGCTGTTTCAGCAATTGTACCGATAAATTCTTCTACACTTGGGCGGTCATCCACAATGATAGGCTCTCCCATTTCAGGTTGATTGAAGAGCTGTGTGACCATAAAAAATGATAGACATATCACAACAATTGTAATAATAAGCCCTTGAAAAAATTTGAACATGTATTTCATTGCACTGCTTGATGTTGAACTGGCAACATCTCCCTCCCTTCTATCAAAGTTTAGCTAACTCTTATTATTGCAGAGAGTGAAAGAGAAATAAAGAAATGTGATATAAAATTGCTATAGTTATTAATAAAACGTTATAGCAATGGATTGGTTCCTTTGCTAGCGAGAGAGCGAGTGTGTAGATTTTGTATTGACGTGTTTCCAAATAGTTGATAGAATTTCGTATGTAAAACTTTCATAACAGAGGTTCATAGCTTATACCCTCTATAAAAAACTATGCATAGGGTCATTTTTCCTCTTACATATGATATAGAAAATAGCTGAGCCTCTTTTAAAAGTTTTGTCGTACACAACTTTGAAGGAGGCTTTTTGATGTCTAGTCGTACGGAACAAGAAGGTTTAGGAGATTTAACATTGTTAGGCAAGCAACAGACGAAATATCCGATGCAATATGCACCAGAAGTGTTGGAGGCTGTGGAGAGCTTACATACAGAGCGTGATTATTTTGTGAAATTTAATTGTCCAGAATTTACAAGCTTATGTCCAATTACACAGCAGCCTGATTTTGCGACAATATATATTTCGTATATTCCAGATAAAAAGCTAGTGGAAAGCAAGTCGTTAAAGCTTTACTTATTTAGCTTCCGCAATCATGGCGATTTTCATGAGGATTGCGTGAATATTATTATGAACGATTTAATTAAATTATTAGACCCTCGTTATATCGAGGTGTGGGGCAAATTTACGCCGCGTGGAGGTATTTCAATTGACCCATGGTGTAACTATGGGCGTCCTGAGACAAAATATGAAAAAATCGCGGACTATCGCTTAATGAATCACGATTTATATCCAGAGAAAATTGATAATCGTTAAGACAAAGAGGTTTTTAGCAACCCTCTGAAAAAAACTAAGAAAAGAGGCTTTATTTATAATGAAAAAGGAAAAGGCCATCGTCGTATTTAGCGGCGGGCAGGATAGTACAACTTGTTTGTTTTGGGCATTGCAACAATTTGGTGAAGTGGAGGCTGTGACATTTGATTACGGACAAAAGCATCGCTTAGAAATTGACTGTGCCAAAAATATCACACAACAGCTTGGTGTCAAGCACCATATTTTAGATATGTCATTATTAAATCAGCTAGCAGCTAGCGCATTAACACGCGAGGATATGGATATTAAGGAAGGGCAAGATGGTGGGCTACCGTCAACCTTTGTACCAGGGCGTAATTTGCTATTTTTCTCCTTCGCAGGTGTACTGGCAAGCCAAGTTGGGGCAAAGCATATTGTGACGGGTGTTTGTGAAACCGATTTTAGCGGCTATCCTGATTGCCGAGATCAGTTTGTAAAATCATTTAATGTAACGCTTAATTTAGCGATGGATGAGCCATTTGTTTTGCATACGCCATTAATGTGGCTTGACAAAGCACAGGCGTGGGCATTAGCGGATGAGCTTGATGCATTCGACTTTGTGCGAGAGCAAACGCTCACTTGCTATAACGGTATTATGGCAGATGGCTGTGGAGAATGTCCTGCATGTAAGCTGCGACAAAACGGGCTGCAAAGCTATTTAGCAACGAAGGCAGGGCAAGAAGCATGAGAATTTTTTGTTATTTAGCTTCGATTGTTATTGCAAATGTTGTGACAGCACGTTTTGCACCATTGGAAATGGGCATGTTTATCGTGCCAATAGGGACATTTTTTGTTGGTGCAACATTTATATTCCGCGACCTTGTACAAAATAAATATGGACGTAAAAAAACGTATTTCTTTATTTTCATTGCATTATTTTTCTCCGCTGCTGTATCGTTTTCCTTAGGAGATACATTGATGATTGTGGCAGCATCAGCGCTGTCGTTTATTATTTCTGAAACAGCAGATACTGAAATTTATACACGTTTAAAGCTACCGATGGCTTGGCGCGTTCTTTACAGCGGCATTGTGGGAGGACTGCTTGATTCAACGGTTTTCGTTATTGTTGGACTAAGCCCACTCGGTGCAGGCTTCCTTCCGTGGGCAGCCGTACCTGCAGCAATTGTTGGGCAAGTCATTGTCAAAACAGCGCTGCAACTAGTTGGTGTATGGGTTATTGTTCAAGGGCAGGCATTGCGTGAGAAACGATTGGCTTAAAAGAAGGATGTGTTCAGAAAAATTCTGGCACATCCTTTTCCTATTTATAAGAGCCAAGTCGGGCACAGGCATGGATCCATAAAAAATGGTATTATGTACCTTTAAAGCGATTAACTGTTGAAAGGAAGTTTGTATTGAATACAATTTTTAGTGTTACACAAAAACAATTATATGATTTTTTATTAAATGTAGCGCCTGTACGGCCTGTTTTTATATGGGGAGCACCGGGTATTGGTAAATCAGCAATCGTTGAAAATTTTGCGAGTGAATTAGGCTTGCCATGTGTTTCTTTATTAGGCAGTCAGCTAGCACCTGAGGATATTATTGGCGTTCCGCAAATTAAGGATGGCTATAGTGTTTTCTGTCCACCGAAAATGATTGCTCGAAATGAGCCTTATTGTCTTTTTTTAGATGAATTAAATGCTTGCTCACAGGAGGTACAAAAAGCATTTTATAGCTTAATTCATGAGCAAAGAATCGGTGAGTTTATTTTACCAGAGGGAACGATTGTAATTGGAGCGGGCAATCGAGCGCAGGATAGTGCCATTGTCAAGCCAATGTCTTCTGCATTAATAAACCGAATGGTACATGTGCAGCTAAGAGCCTCCCATCGAGATTGGCTAGAATGGGCTTATGCACATGAAATCCATCCATATGTGATTGAATATATTCAAATGCGTCCAGATCATTTATGGAGTGAGCCACCAAAAACCGAGGAGCCCTTCTCCACACCACGCTCATGGCATATGCTAAGCGATTGTCTTTATGCCTATGGGAAGAGCTTAGGAGAAACAGATATTGATATTTTAACAAGTAGCTGTTTATCGCCACATACAGCAAGCCAATTTAAAGCCTTTCTAAAACAAATACAAAGCAAATATGATTTAGCGAAAATTATTAATGGTGAGCTGCGCTGGCCAGATCAGCCTGATGAAAGAGATTTATTGTATTTTATGGCACAATCCTTGCGGGCTCAGCTTATAAAGGAGCTACCAAATGAACATATGACGTTAAAGGCAAATCAACGACAGCTTGCCTTTCGTGCTAAGGATTTAATCAAGGACCTATCAGCCATTAGCTTAGAAATTGCACAAATGGTTGTAGCAGAGCAAAAGGGCGAGGCCCTACCTGCATGGTTTATGCTAGAGGTAATTAGAGATTTACCACGTTTGGTTGCTAAAAAGGATGGATAATAGATGGCGAAAAAAAGGAAAACGGCACAGCAGGAACATAAAAATAGTAAAAATATTGCGCTTGGACATGCCATTGTAGCTGAGCATCCACTATTTGCGGCTCTTTGTCATGCCGTTTATTTGCAATATGAAAGTATGCCGCAAAAAGATTGGGCTTATGTGACAAGCACAGGCATGATTAGTGTCAATCAAGATCAAAAAGGACAGCCAAATGAATGGGCATATGTGATTGCCCATTGTTTATTGCATCTTGGCTTATCCCATCATCAGCCAAAAGAGCAGCCTGAATTATGGAATATTGCCTGTGATTGCTATATTACAAAATTTTTAGCAGAGCTAAAATTTGGGCAAGCACCGAAGGAGATGAATGAGCCACTTTTTGAATCCTTTAGCTCTGAGGAGAAATTATATGAAAAATTGCTGCGTGAAGGTGTACCAGAGCATTTAAAGGGCTATAGTACAATGCCAGGGCAAGCCGACTTTGTCACTACAGCACAGGGCAATGACTATTTTTACCACGGTTATCGTAGTAATTATCCGCTACTATTTGCTGAGGGCTTATCAAAGGCTGTACAAAGCGCGATTCGTGTAGCAGGGGGCGTAGATAGTACACTAGGAGGCTCTACCGTCCCAACACAGGCAGAGCGTGCAAGGGCTTGGTTTATGAGCTCCTATCCATTGTTTGGCGCACTAGCCGCAGATTTTACGCTTATTGAAGACCCACTGATTTGTACACGAATGGATATTTCGGTTGCAGCAATTGCGATTGATACAAAGGAAATTTATATTAATTCGTCTGTACCGATGACGGATGAGGAAATGCGATTTCTAATTGCCCATGAATTGCTACATGCGGGGCTTAGTCATGCTACACGCAGACAAGGGCGTGATGCGTATTTATGGAATGTTGCCTGTGATTATGTCATTAATGGCTGGCTTATTGATATGAAAATCGGGGAGATGCCAGTGATTGGTGGACTCTATGACCCTGCCTTAAAGGGCTTATCAGCGGAGTCCATTTATGATCGAATTGTCACGGATATAAGAATGTATCGTAAGCTGCGAACGTTTCGGGGGCAGGGTGCTGTGGATATAATGGAAACGAAGCCACCGGATTTTTGGGAAGGGCAAAAAGGGATGGATTTGGATGCATTTTATAGACGAGCGCTAAGTCAAGGGCTGAGCTATCATATGGCGCAGGATAGAGGGTACTTGCCACAGGGGCTTGTGGAGGAAATTCGCAGTCTTTCACAGCCACCAATTGCCTGGGATGTGGAATTAGCGCGCTGGTTTGATCGTATGTTTCAGCCGATCGACAAGGCGAGAACGTATGGACGACCAAGCAGAAGACAAGCCTCAACGCCTGATATTGCACGCCCAAGATGGATATATCAAAGTGGTGAGGCAGATGGACGTACATTTGCGGTGATTATTGATACATCAGGCTCAATGGACCGTTTACTTTTAGGCAAGGCACTTGGTACGATTGCCAGCTATAGTATAGCAAGAGATGTACCCCTTGTACGTGTTATTTTTTGTGATGCTGTTGCCTATGATGCGGGCTATATAGCGCCTGAGGAATTGCTGACAAAGGTCAAGGTAAGGGGAAGGGGCGGCACAGTATTACAGCCTGGCATCCAGCTAATTGAAGCGGCACAGGATTTCCCTAAGGACGGCCCTATTCTTATTATCACAGATGGACAATGCGATCGCCTGACCATTAAACGAGCGCATGCCTTTGTGCTACCACAAGGAGCCAAACTACCATTTGTACCAAAAGGCGAGGTCTTTAGAATGAAATAATGGCAGTGCATAGTGAGGAAAGGAGTGCATCAATGATTAAATTTGACAATGTTTCTAAAAGCTATAGTGGTGATCATACGGCTGTGAAAGCTTTGAACGTAGAAATTAACAAGGGCGAATTTTTTGTGATTATTGGTCCAAGCGGCTGTGGTAAAACGACCTTATTAAAGATGATTAACCGATTAATCCCTGTCACAGAGGGAACGATTTGGATTCAGCAGCAAAAAATTAGCGATTACAATATTCATGAATTGCGCTGGCGTATCGGCTATGTGTTACAGCAAATCGCTCTTTTTCCGCATATGACGATTGCAGAAAATATTGCCATTGTTCCTGAATTAAAGAAATGGTCGAAGATGGAAATTGACAAACGAGTGGATGAATTACTCGCAATGGTTGGACTAGAGCCAGCTATCTATCGCCAGCGCAAGCCAAAGGAGCTTTCTGGCGGTGAGCAGCAACGGGTTGGGGTTGTACGTGCTTTAGCGGCTGACCCTGATATTATTTTAATGGATGAGCCTTTTAGTGCATTGGACCCGATTAGCCGTACAAAGCTACAGGATGATTTGCTGGAAATGCAGCGTACCATTCAAAAAACAATTGTCTTTGTGTCCCATGATATGCAGGAGGCGCTAAAATTAGGGGATCGACTATGTCTGATGAAGGATGGTGAAATTGTGCAAGTTGGCACACCTCACGATATTCTCCAAAATCCTGCCAATGACTTTGTGCGGCAGTTTATAGGAATTAAGGAGGATATAGCAAATCTATTTGATATCCAAACAGTGATGCAGCCAATCGTTACCTCACAGCCATTAGATGCTACAGTTTTGGCGGATGCTTCATTGGTAACCATTCTTGAACAGCTTGCACAGCATGATAGTTTAGCCGTGGAAAAGGAGGGAGAACGTATTGGCAGCATTACACGAGCCTCTATGCTGCAGTATTTAGCAAAGGAGTACGGAGAAGGAGGTGCTGCTAATGACTAATTTACTAGAAGTATTCAATGAGCGTAAAGGACAGCTATTGTCAGCATTGCTTGAGCATATCCAAATCTCCTTTATTGCGCTATTTTTTGCTGTGCTGATTGCTATTCCTCTAGGCATTTATTTAACCAATAAAAGGAAGATTGCTGAAAGTATTATTGGTGTTAGTGCCGTCTTGCAAACGATTCCTTCACTCGCCTTACTTGGTTTGTTAATTCCATTATTTGGAATTGGTGAAGTGCCTGCAATTATTGCGTTAGTTGCCTATGCGCTATTGCCTATTTTACGGAATACATATACAGGTATTCAGGAAGTAGACCCATCGTTGAAGGAAGCGGCATTGGCAATGGGGATGAATATGCCCAAGCGTTTAGTAAAGATTGAATTGCCGCTTGCGATGCCTGTTATTATGGCAGGTATTCGAACAGCGATGGTATTAATTGTTGGGACAGCTACATTAGCCGCATTAATTGGTGCTGGTGGCTTAGGTGATATTATTTTACTTGGCATTGATCGCAATAATACAGCACTTATTCTATTAGGCGCTATACCAGCCGCCATTTTAGCACTTATTTTTGATGTATTGCTAAAAAAATTAGAGGCACTATCATTTAAAAAAACAGTGACGACATTAAGCCTTATTAGTGTCGCCGCTCTTGCCATGATGTTTTTCCCACTTCTACAAGGGAAAAATCATGACCAGCTTGTTATCGCAGGCAAGCTTGGTGCTGAGCCTGAAATTTTAATTAATATGTATCAATTATTAATTGAGCAAGATACAGACTTAGAGGTGCAATTAAAGCCAGGGCTTGGAAAAACGTCATTTGTTTTTAATGCCTTAAAATCAGGAAGCATTGATCTTTATCCTGAGTTTACAGGAACAGCCATTGCTGAATTTTTAAAGGAGGAAGCGGTGAATAATCAGCAAGAAGATGTCTATCAGCAGGCAAAGGAAGGGATGCTAGAGCAATTTGATATGGTAATGCTAAGTCCTATGCATTATAACAACACATATGCACTAGCAGTATCAAAGAAAATAGCAGAAGCCTATCAGCTACAAACAATTTCAGACTTAAAGCCGCTTGCACAGACAATTCGAGCAGGCTTTACACTAGAATTTAATGATCGTGAGGACGGCTATGTCGGGATACAAGAGCGCTATGATATGACGCTTGCCAATGTTACAACAATGGAGCCAAAGCTGCGCTATCAAGCCATTGTAGCAGGGAATATTGATGTACTTGATGCCTATTCAACAGATAGTGAAATTCGCGAGTATGATTTACAGGTGTTGGAGGATGATCAGGCACTATTCCCGCCTTACCAAGGAGCACCGTTAATAAAAAAAGAAACATTGGCAAAATATCCTGAGATTGCAACAGCGTTAAACAAGCTTGCCGATCAAATTACTGACGATGAAATGCGTGAAATGAACTATCAGGTGAATGTGGAAGGAAAGTCTGCAGCAGACGTAGCGAAAGCTTATTTACAGGAGAACGGCTTGCTTCAATAACAGCAAATAAGATAAAAAACGAACTATGACGAAACATGAAAAGTGAGGTTTCGCAAAATAGTTCGTTTTTATTTATATCAGTAAATATTTAATGTTTATCATTAAAAAATTATTGATAAGGATAAAAATTTGTGTATAATAAAACTAGGAAAGGGGATGCTTTTAATGGAGCAAACAGTTCAAGGGAAGGAATTTCGATTATTGACAAAGGGGCTTCGTACCATTTTTACAATAATTATGGTGTTAATGATATTTAGCTTAACAATGATTGCGATTTTTTTCGTAGGTGTGATGGTGGTGACAGAGCAAGAGGTGAATCATTTCTTAGCCAAGGGCAGTGTAACGGCTTCCATTCATTTTGAAGGACTGGAAATGATGCTGGCAGACCAAGTGGCAAGGGATATTCACTATACAAAAAAAGATATCGTGACATTATTATTTACTGCTACAATATACATAGCTATTTTATTATTAATGGTAATCCAAGTTCGAAATGTATTAAGCAATTTATCAAAGGGAATTATTTTTTCACTCGCTACTAGTAAAAAAATAGAGCGCATTGCCTACGGAGTGATTGTGTTAAGCCTGACAGTGAATGCGTTCCGTACATATATCGTCTATCTAATGATGCAACAATTTAAGATTGAGTCATTATTTGTAAAGGCAGATATAATCAAGGGTATTAGCTATCATTTTACAGGTATTAATTGGACACTATTACTATGTGGTTTGGTGATTTGGACGATTGCGCGTATTTTCCGATACGGTGCATTTTTACAGGATGAATATGATGCAACAGCTTAGGAAGTGAGAATATGACCATAATTATTCGCTTAGATCGCATGCTAGCGGATCGAAAAATGCAGCTAAGTGAGCTAGCAGAGAAGGTTGATGTGTCAATCGTCAATCTCTCTAATTTAAAAACAGGCAAGGTAAGAGCGGTGCGTTTTTCTACATTAAATGCAATCTGTAAGGCACTGGGTTGCCAACCAGGAGATATATTAGAGTACGTTGAGGATGAGGAATAGTCATTCGGCTATGCAACGAGAACTAACAGAAAGGATTTTATAGCATGACAGCTTTTGTTTTTTTATTAATTGCCATTATAGCAGAGGTATTTGCAAGCTCCATGCTCAAACGGACGGAGGGCTTCACACGCGTTTTACCATCCATTGGCGTTGTAGCTGGCTATGGCACGGCTTTTTATAGCCTATCGTTAGCATTAAAAACTGTTCCCCTCGGCACTGCCTATGCGATATGGGCAGGCTTAGGCACAGCATTAACAGCCGTTGTTGGGGTTGTATTGTATAAAGAATTTTTTAATCGCAAGAAGGTTATAGGGATTCTATGCATTATTTTAGGTGTTGTTATGCTTAATCTTGCAGGGGAGCATTAGGATGAAGGGTTATCTTTTCTTAACGTTATCCATTATTAGTGAGGTCTTTGCGACAACAATGCTTAAGCTTTCAGAGGGCTTTACAGTGCCCGTCCCATCCTTGGCAGTGGCAATTGGCTATGGCATTTCATTTTATAGTTTATCGTTATGTTTGAAAACCTTACCATTAAGCTTAGCCTATGCGATTTGGTCAGGCGTTGGCACGGCACTTACGGTTATTGTTGGCATTGTGATTTGGCACGATATTTTTAACCTCTACTCTGCGCTTGGGATCGTGCTTATTATTGGTGGCGTAATTTTATTAAATCAAGGGGATAGAAGCAGCAAAGTGACGGATAGATTACAAAAATAGACAGATAGAATCACTAAAATATTGAATAGCACATGGAAAAAGCCTCTCACCTATTTGGGAAGGCACTGAAAAAGTCGATTTGCCACAAAAAATGTGATGCAAATCGACTTTTTTAAGTTTTCAAATCTAATAAAAGACAGATTACTAATATAAAAGAATGAATTTTTTTAGTTTTTCAGTGCCCTCCCTATTTGGTGGAGGCTTTTTATGATTCAAGTCGCCATATTTTTTCTTGCTACATATGATAATGAGAGGGCTATTCTATGAGCAACTTTGCGGAAGGGGGGGCTTGAAGGTTGAAGCGACATCATTTTTTATGTGAAGCGCTAGCTGATTTAAAAACATTGCAGGATATGATGATGAATTTTCACTCGAAATATTTCGATCAGCTACTTGTTAAAATTGTTGGGAGTGATACGATTCCATTTTTTTTAATTACACATAATGGTACACATTTAAGGTTAATGGATACAGTGAAACAGTTTGAAACAGAGTTTTTCCGTATTGAGGCTGTGGATCAGGAGCACTGTCGTGGCATTGTTTCGCTATTACGAGCTTTTGATTATGAAGGAAAAGATACAAATAATATTGGGGATGTGATAAGGCTAGAAAAAACAGCTACTAAGAAGTCCATTGAACTAGGGAGCATTTCAGCGATTCAGCTCTTAAAGCCAGATATGCTAAAAGGGAAATTTATTATTGAGCCTAAATGGTAGTGTAAGATCATAATGAAAGGAAGTTTAATAATGACGATAATTGGTATGCTACATCACCGACTTGATCCAACAACGGTTCTCAAGTCTTATGCTTACGCAGCAGTTGCCAAGGCAGAGGGGGCGCAGTTTTTTTACTTTACCCCGAAAAGTGTTGATTTTGTCAAACGCTCCATTCAGGCAAAGGTTTATGAAAATGGGCAATGGCAGGAAAAAACGATGCCCTTTCCAGATGTTATTTATAATGCAGGAAGCCCTGAAAAATTATCGGTATCTAAAGAGATTATTGATCGCTTAAAAGAGGAAATCCCCTTTACAACACATTCAATAGGGAATAAATGGAACGTAATGAAGCGTTTAAAGGAAGCAAAGGAATTTGAGCAATATTTAATACCATCTGAAATTGTTAAGAATGCTGAATTATTCCATAAATTTATTCAATACTACAAAAAGGTTGTTTTTAAACCGATTGATGGACGGAAAGGGAAGGGTATTTATTTTATTACAAAGGTTGGTAAAACACATTACGAGGTGAGGAAGGATCGTACGACCACATCCTATTCACAGCAGCAATTAGACGCGTTGTTAAAGGAGCAGCTTGCCACAGGTACATTTATTATGCAACCCTATATTCAATCAGTCACAAAATCGGGGCAGGTGTATGATTTCCGTTTGCATGTCCAGAAAAATGGAGAAGGTAAATGGGTTGTAACAACGGTCTATCCACGTATTGCCCCAACTGGCTCGATTATTCCGAATATTAATAATGGGGGTTATACGAATTATTTAGATCCTTTTTTAGAGCAGGAATTTCAGGAAGAAGCCTATAATATTCGCCGTATGCTTGAACATTTCTCCTTAGCGCTGGCACACCATCTCGACGAAATTCAAATAGTGAAATTTGGTGAGGTGATTGATGAAATTGGTATTGATGTTGGCTTAGATCAGCACCAAAAAATTTGGATGTATGAGGTAAACTGGCGTCCAGGCTGCCCTCCTGCCTTTTATTTAGAATTAGATGTGGTTATCCATTCCATTCGTTATGCGATGTATCTTGCAAAAAATCAAAAAGGCCTAAAAAAGGATATTATCCAACAAAAAAATAAGCATGCTGAGACAAAGAAAAGCTTGCCAATTATTGCGATTACGGGAAGTGCAGGGAAAACAACGACAAAGGCATTTGTTGGCTCGATCTTATCGAAAAAGTGGAATGTTTTTGAATCAAAGGATTATTGGAATACGACAGAGCATACAAAAAAGCATAAGGAAGAAATTAATGATGCCCATCAGGCGGTTGTCTTAGAGTATGGCATGGCTTATCCAGGCATTATTACGAACCATTGTAGCATCATCCAGCCGAATATTAGTATTGTCACGAATATTGGCTTAGCACATGTCGGGAACTTTGATGGAGATGTAAGAGGTGTGGCGAAGGCAAAGTCGGAATTGATTCATGGTATGGATCAACAAGGCTTACTCATTGTCAATCAAGATGATGACAATTCAAGATACTTAGAGACAGAGCAATTCAAAGGGAAAATCATAACGGTGGGCATTAAAAAAGAAGCCGACTATCGTGCATATGATTTACAATATAAGGATATTGGTATGTCCTTTAAAATAAAGCTACAGGGACAAGAAATTGACATGTATATTCCAATTTTAGGAGAGCATCATGTCTACAATGCTCTCAATGCCGTGGCCGTAGCTGATCTTTTAGGGTTTAGTCCATTTGATATTCAGGCTGGGCTCAACTTTAAAAAGCCACCGCGACGCTTAACGATTTATAATTGCCGTGATGCTATTACGGTCATTGATGATACCGTTCACTCCCATCCACAAGGGGTTCGTGCTGCAATTGATGTACTGACGAATATCGCGAAGAAGCGAAAAGTAGCAATTATTGGGCAAATGCGAGAGCTTGGTGTTTTGAGGGAGGAAGAATATAAAAAGGTTGGGGAGTATATTTACGAGGTAGGCATTGATGAATTTATTACCTATGGCTTTAGGACAGATGAAATGAGTAATGCCGCCATCGCCAAAGGAATGGACCCATCCAAGGTACGTCATTTTATTAATAAGGATGAATTACATGCCTATCTGGAGAAGCTTATAAAGCCTGATGATACAATTCTCGTAAAAGGTGCTAGTAAAACGAATATGTTTGAAACCGTGAAATTTTTAGATCAAACGTTTAAGGAAGAATAATCATTTTTCCTTTTGCGTAGGTCTATTTGCCTTTCACAGGCAATGAACTTGCTACAAGGGCCTTGCTAAATAAAGATAAAAAGCCCGAGTAACTGTCCACTGGCAAGCGGCAATTATTCGGGAAGTTTTTGTCAAACGCGTAAAATAAATTTAATTTCCTTGGCAGCATTGATGGCATTATTTCTCGCTTCCGTCAAAGTTGCTCCCTCAGCAATAATATAGGCATAACGGTGGCCCATTGATAAAGGAGGGGTCAGCATTGTACCTCTTTTTGGTTTCACATAAACATCTACCACACCTGTTGCTCGCGTCGCTCTTGCTTTACCAATAACCTTTTCTAAAATTCCTCTATTTTCCACAATCATATATTTGGTGTAGACAAATTTCCGATGCTTTGGCTGAATATTAGGCTGTTCACCAAGAAATAGCTTGAGTGTTTCCTCCACTAAGCTAAATCCGAAGGCGGCCTGTAGCATACTGTTCATCGCACCTCCAGAAATACGTGGGTTAATCTCGATTAGCTTCCAGCCCTGTTGCGTGAGACGAAGCTCTAAATGCAGCGCACCATTTTCAATATTAAAGGTCTTGACGATGGAATGGAGCACTTCTTCAATGCCTGCTTGAATAGTTGGGGGCGCTTTGACCATTACACCATAGCCTGTAATAATAAAACGTTTGCCTTGTGTAATTTCCTGCTCAATAATACCAATAATATGTGCTTGTCGTTGATAGACAAGAGCTTCTACTAAATACTGTGGACCGTCTAAATATTCCTCGATCATAATCGTTTCATAAGGGTTTTTCGTGCGTAATGTTTGGAGATGGTGTTGGAGCTGTTCGGCATTATTGGCTAGTAAAACATCTTTTGAGCCTGTTGATTTAGGTGATTTAACGATTAATGGAAATGTTAAATTGGCTGCAAGGGCATCATTAGGCTTTATTAACGAAAATTTTGGCGAGTATGGTTGATCCTTTAAATAATTTCTTGTTTGTTCTTTATCCTCCATTATTTCAATCGCAGAGGAGGATGTATAGTTATGGCAAAATTCATCACATAGCGTGGCAGCAATATGCACAAATGGATCGACAAAGCTCACAATATTTTTAATCTGTAACCCATTTTTTCCTAGTTTATCAATTTCCTCTTTCATTTTTTCGATATTGAAAGTATCAATGAGTATCATTTTATGAATATCGGGGTAGGCTCGGCGCTGCTGAAGTTGCCTTTCGTTATTTGTGAACAGTACAGTGAAGTAGCCTAATTTTTCTGCTGCTCTTGTTGCTTCACGGCTTGATCCAGATTTGTTTGTACCGATAAAGATAATGGCTTTCAGGTATATCACTCCTTTTATTGGTACTTAGATACTTAATCACCTTTATATATATGCAACAATATAGACTTCCTCTAGTTATGTATCTTGTCTACATCCAAGCAACTTTTAAGAGGCGACATATACTAAAAAAGAAAGGAGGGAGAAAAGATATGAAGCCTCTTTCGGTGAAGAATTTAGCAAAAATTACGGCAGGCAATCTTGTGCAAGGAGCAGAGGAAGTCCTTATTCAACATGGTGCTTATCGGCTAAAACAAGTGAAAAAGCCTAATACAGCCCTTTTTACAAGTAAACGTATTGTTAATTGGAAAAGTCTTGAGCCACTTTCTCCACTAGTGCTAGTAACGGATAGAGCTTATCGTCCACATGAAATGCCCAAGCATGTTATTTTACTACAAGTAGCCAATGCCGAAGAAGCTTATTGGAAGTTTGTGCATTTTTATCGTAATCAGTTTCATATTCCAATCGTTGCGATTACAGGTACATCAGGTAAAACGACCACAAAAGAGATGATAAAACATATTCTTACAGCAGATCGACAAGTAGCAGCAACGACCTTAAGCAGTAATTCCAGAACAGCATCCTTGCAATATTTACTGGATATTGATGACGATACCGAGGCAGCTGTTTTTGAGACGGCTGTTGGCTCACCAGGGGATGTGACAAATGCGGGAAAGTATTTTAAGCCTACAATTGGCATTATTACAAATATTGGGGCACATCATTTAAACTATTGTAAAACACTAGAGGGTTATATTCAGGCAAAGGCAGAAATGCTTAATATTATTCATCCGACAGGCACATTAATCATTAATGCGGAAGACTTAAATACGAAAAAAATTGATCTAGCTACATTTCGGGGACGTGTGCTAAAGGTGGGAAAGCATGAATCATGTGATTTTCGAGCAAGCCATATCCACTACGAGCAAAAGGGAATGAAATTTATATTGCAGCATGGCAGAAAGAGCTATGATATCTTTGTGCCAGGGTTTGGAGAGCATCAAGTGTATAATGCTCTTGCAGCGATTGCAGCAGTCTATGACATAGGGGTATCGATTCCCGTAGCAGCCAAACGGCTACAAACATTCCCTCAATTAAAAAAACAGCTCCAGCTTTTTGAGGGTATTCATCATTCCATGCTATTGGATGATACATGGAGCATTACAACGACTTCTTTAGAGGCAGCCTTACACGTCTTAAATGCACTAGGGGATGGCAAGAAAAAGATAGCGATTATTGGAACCATTACCGATTTAGGCTCGTGGGGCTATATTATTCACGAACAAGCGGGTGAGTGTATTCAACGCATTGGCGTGGATGTACTAATAACCATTGGGGAGCATGCCAGAATTATGGCTGATCATGCCGTAAAATTAGGGTTTAGTGCGCCCGTCTATACATTTAAAAATAGTACATTAGTATACCCATTATTGCAGAAGATTGTAGATGCCAATACGATTATTTTGATAAAGGGTGATATGTATAGTAAACAGGTTTCTAAATTAGCAACTGAGCTTAAGCTAAAACCTATACCGCCAGCAGAATAGCGGTCTTAGTTGATAAAGAGAGGAGGCGTCGTACACTTGCAATCCATTAGTGTGCAAAAACTTAAGCAAATACTACAGGGAAAGCTTATTCATGGATCAGAGCAATGGTTTGTACAGCACGCTATTTACTATAATCGCCATGAGTTAACACAAAGTCATACGCTGATGTTTGTTAGTCGCAACGATAACATCAACTGGCAAGAAGTCGATCGCAAAGGTCCATCCCTCATCATATCCGATAAACCATCCACAGATTTAAAAAACGCACTAGCTAATACCACTGTCTTACAAGTGAAGAGTGTGGCACAGGCTTATTGGGCATTTATCGAGTATTATCGCGGGCTTTTCCAAATTCCTGTTATTGCCTTAACAGGAACCTGCGGTAAAACAACGACCAAGGAGATGCTTAAGCATATTGTTAGCAAGCATTGGCAAGTGCAAGCATCCGTTAGTAGTAAGAATGAGCCAAGGCAATCATTACCCTACTTAACAGGTATTGAGCAGCAAACACAGGCAGCTATCTTTGAGTTAGGTTTAGGCAATACCGGAAATATTAAGCATCAATGTATGATTTATCAGCCAACGATTGGCATTATTACAAATATCGGTGTGCATCATTTGGATGGCTGTCTTAATCTCGAAGGCTATATTAAAGCGAAAGCGGAAATTGTAGAGGGCATCAAGGAAGATGGGACATTAATTATCAATGCCGATGATGATAATATTCAAAAAATCTCATTGAAAAGATTTAAAGGGAAGATTATTAGATTTGGTTTACAGGATACGGCTGATTACAGAGCGTCAAATGTGCAATTTGCCAATACGGGTATGAAGTTCGTCCTTGAAGCATTTGATACTAAGTACAATGTATTTGTACCAGGCTATGGTGAGCATCAGGTCTATAATGCGTTAGCCGCGATTGCTGCTTGTCATGAGATGGGGCTAACAATTCGTCAGGCTATAGCAGGACTACGAACTTTTAAACAGATGGCAAGACACTTAGAATTTACGACTGGACTTGGTGGCAGTACGATTATTGATGATACATGGACAAATAACCCGACATCTGTAGAGGCAGCATTGAAAGTGTTAGATACGGTAGGAAAAGAGAAAAAAGTCATTCTCGTCTTAGGTGATATAAAGCGATTAGGTAATTTTGAAGAAAAATATCATCGTGAAATTGGCTCCATGGTAGCTAGCAGAGAGATTGATACATTAATTACGATTGGGAAAAGGGCAGAGAAGATTGCCGAACAAGCTCAAAAAGACGGAACGCAAGCCGAGGTTTATTCCTTTAAAGAGGTAACAGGTGTTTTAGAATTATTAAAACCAAAGCTTGATGTGGATACGATTGTCTTAATAAAAGGCCCAATGTCGAGTAGATCGATGATTGAATTTGCCAATATTCTTAAAAATTCACCATAGAAGAAAGGGTGTCTCAAAAACATTGAGACACCCAACAATTATTTATTTTAAAACACGGCGTGCTGTAACAAAGTTCTTTTGTGCCCAAGTTGAAGAAATATTTTGTTTGGCAATATTATTAGTTGTCATACTAATATATTGATTATTGCCAAGATAAATCCCAGTTTGCGTGATGTTTTGTCCACCATTATCCGTAGAGAAGAACAGCAGATCTCCTTTTTGAAGCTGTGATTTTTGAATATGTGTCCCAACTAAAGCCTGTTTACTTGCTAGTTTTTCCTTTAAATCAATACCATGCTTTTTAAAAACATAATACGTAAAACCTGCACTTGTAAAAGTCAGTGCACTTTCATTGTACGTATAGCCGAATTTTGCTTTGCCTGTTAAGCCACTAGCAGTTGCAATAATTTGATCGGCTGAAGTACTAGCAGAAGGTGCACTTACACTGGGAGTAGAGGTGCTATCAGAGAACACGCGCTTCGCTGTAATATAATGTTCAGTATAATAATCCACAAATAGTACTCTTGTCATCACACCATCTGAGTTAGGGATAATGATTCGGTGATCACCAGCATAAATCCCTACAAGAGAAGGTGTTTTCGAGCCTTTTGTACTGTTAAAGAAAACTAAATCACCTTTCTTCAAGTTAGCACGTGCCACAGTTGATCCTTGGTTCATTAAATCGTTTAATGAAGTTGAGCCAAGTGTAACACCACTTTTACGATAGATGAAATCAACAAATGCTGGAGCTGTAAAGCGTAGACTCGACTCGTTTGTAGTTGAGCTAATCGTTGCTTTATTTTTATAAGTCAGTGCGTTTTCTATAATTTTATCGCCTTTTGTAGCAGGGTTGGCTGATAGTAAGGTAGGTAATACTCTCCGTGCAGATACATAGTTTTCTGTATAATATGGCTTACTATTTAAATCAGAGATAACAATATTTTGTTTTGTATCAGCCATGTGGATGATTTTATTATCACCAATATACATGCCGACATGATCAGGATCAGTTCCTGTTTTTTTACTTTTAAAGAACACTAAATCGCCTTTTTGTAATTGGTTTCTTGCTACATAGGTTCCTTGCTGGATCATATAATCTTCATTATATGTACCAAGGTCTACTCCATTTTTCTCAAAGATGTACATTAAAAAGGAAGCACAAGAAAATTTATATGGATATGTAGGCTTATATACCGCATCACTGTATGTTGCTTGACCTATTAAGCTTTTTCCTGTCTGAATTAATTGGTCGGCTTTTGCAGCAACAGCCTGTGCGTTGTTTTGTGTATTTGTTGTTGCAGCCTCTACTTGTATCGGCTGGATCGCTGTTTGCACCATTCCAAATGAACTAAATCCAATTGTTAATGCAAGTGTCGTAGATAAAAATCGTTTATTCATGTTGTAGATAACCTCCTAAAGCTTCTAGTAGAATTTCTCCTGTATAGCTTTGCCATGGAAATAATCGTAGCATGAAAATCTAGCACTTCTTGACGGTAAATGTTGCCAGGGGAAAGAGGGGAGGGCTTCAATACTTGGTATAACTGGCTTTATCGAGGGAATTTACAGTTTTATTACAAATGTTTCAGTAGACTGTAATATGGAACAGTTACATGAGAAAAATTGCCCCAACACTAGGCAACTTAAACTAGTTCCCGCGTCATTTCTGCGTGATTGCCAAAGGGAACATGGAATTCAAAGCGTTCGTAATAAGGAATTAGTATAGAATCTAGTCCCTTTATCTTCTTCCAGTAATGAATGTTCCTCTACTGGATATGCAATATAAACCTTTGTTGTTAAACGCTCAAAGTCATCTTCTGTCCCTACACGTTCTTTAAGAGGATGGGGTTCCTCTAATTGCTAAGGACCTAAGATATGCCAATAGAATAATAATGCCTATTTTCCCTTAATTATAGTTTAACTTTTAAATATTTGAAATGATGGTGCGTAGGGAAGGCGAGAGCTGATGGATAGAATCTCTGAAGCGGAGAATAGTGCTCAAAAACTAGCGGATAAAACTTTCAAAGTGAAGGATAGTCTCTGAGGTGGTGGATAGAATTTCTAAAGTGAAGGCTAGTCCCTGAACTGGTGAAAAGAATCTCTAAATGGAACGCCATTTATCTAAATAAAGGTAGCTGGAGAAAAACCATTTGTTTTCCCCAGCTACCTTATTATGTTGTTAGGCTGCTTTTTTGCTACTTTTCTTTTTCCCTTTTTTGTTCGTAGCCTTTTTTTCTGCTTTTTTCTTCGCTAACTTTTTCTCAAGTTTCTTTTTGTCAGCTTTTTTCTTTGCTTTTTTCTCTGCTACAACTTCTTCACTTTTGCTTTTCTTAATTTTTTTTGCCATGTTTATTGCACTCCTCTTATTTGTATTGACTCCTTGTAAAAGGATGTCTACATAATAGGTTACATTAAACATAAATGGAATGCAAATATATTTAATGTAAAATATTTACAAACTACTGTTTTAATAGTAGTTTAAAAGATTTTTAAACCTAGGTGCAATCCTATGTAAACTAGTTATCGTTTTACCTATTTGTATTGGTAGATAGCTTTTGAGGCATCTCACTGGCGAAATGAAACATATCATTTTCTCAATATGGTAAAGCTTCTTCCATTGTCTCTGTTAACCCAACACCATATACTTTTATAGTGATCGTAATTTGAGGTAGCCTTACACATTAGAGAATACGAAAGGCTTCTTCCATCCCTTCATTCTTCATCTCCAAAAAGATTTAAATTATACTTTTCTGAAAGAGATTTAATATGATCCCATGATTGATCTAGCTCTTGTAAAGAATGCTCATATTCTTCTTTAACATTTTGTATATCAACTTGATTCGTTGCATTAACTAAATTTCTAGTTGCCGTGTCATGAAAGAGTTTTTTCATTTCAAACTCATCTATCGCATCATAAACTTCTTTTTCTTCTGGTGAGCTTGTTTTTGGTTCGAAATCTAATCTATTATCTATATAGTTTACTTTATCTTCAGCAAATACTTGCTGTTGAGCGAGTAATTCTTTTACTTCATCGCTAGAATTTAGCCATGAATATGATTGCGATTCATATAAATTCATCAAGCTATTAATATTATTTTCTTCTACGTTTTTATATGCCCATTCTACTTTAATATAGTCCTTTAAATCAGCGATAAATTGGTCATCGAAACCTGTATCATTTTCTTTACTGCAGGCAGATAGAAGTAAGATAAAAAGTAGACTAATCAATAGTAGTATTCTGATTCTATTAAATTTCACATATGTTCCTCCTAAACTAAATCTTTCTATGTATGGTAACATAGTAAAGAAATAGAAAAAAGAAGAATGTTCATGAGGAGAGAAAGTAAAGTGTGATTGGAAGAGATCATGAATGGTTACGATAGATCCCAATATTTTATTAAGATAGTGTCCATGTACACAAACCTTTATGGTATAATAATAAAAACGGAATAATAGGATAGAGGTACAAATCCGATTTTTGGATTTGTTTAAAAGGGAAGATCGGTGTGAATCCGACGCTGTCCCGCAACTGTAAATGGGAGCACATTTCAAAAGACCACTGTTACGACTTGTAATGGGAAGGTGAAAGGTGTGATGATCATAAGCCAGGAGACCTGCCTTTATCTAGTACAGCCAAAAACCTACGCGGATAGGGGGTGTTGAGTGTGACTAGAGAAATTCTCCTGCATGCTCATAGTACGATGATTGCTAAAGAGGTAGCTTCTATGTTTAATAGAGAGCTTATTTTAACGTGGCAATCACCGTATTATGTCGTGTATTTGTCATAGTAGACATCTTTCTGATGAGGGAAAGATGTTTTTTTATGTAATTTATTAAAAGGAGCGGTCCACATGAATCCACAAGTTATTGAGTACTATGAAAGTTTATTGAAATTTGAAATTATGCAGGAGCCTTATGCTGCAAAACCATTAAAGGAGCTTGTAACACAATACGTCGGACATGATGCTGCACATGAGCAATCTATTTTAGCGGCGTACGCGAATGTGTTAAAGGAATTGATTGGATAGAATAGGTTTGGCTACTTCGATTTTGGAAGTAGCCATTTTTAATAGGCACATTCATTAACAACCATACAGTTATACAATTTCTGTTGTAGGTGATAGGAGCAAGTGAAACCTTTGTGGTAGAGGCCTTCCGATGAACCCCCTCAAAAAGCTCTTGAATATGTATTAATTCAAAGGACAGAGGTGGAATAGCTGTTGCATATGCGGCGACAGGTGTTAGTTAGTACAGTTCATCTTAAAACTAAAAGTGATTCGATTAGTTGCTTGTGAAGTTATTGATGGATAAGCCAAATGATATTGTATAAAAAGGCTATGAGGCATTAACGAAAGACTGTAGCTAAAATAAAATTCTTATTCATATGAGTCAATTTTGCCAAAATCATAGCCAAACTTGCATTAAAACAGGTTTAGCTAAAATTATTTTTGTCTATTAATTAACATAAAACCAATTGGAATACATCTGTTTGTCATAAAACTGCCTTTAGGACTTCATTCTTATTTCACTTTTTATTTATATAATTAATCTGCTATAAATAGAGAGATAGGGGATTAAATATGAAAAATTTGCTTTATACAAGATTTTGGCGGCTACATTTCTTTGCTGCACTCTTTATCACGCCATTGCTTCTTTCACTGACATTGAGCGGGATTGGCTATTTATTTTTCACTGATGTTGAAAATCAATTATATGATGATTACTTTTTTGGGAAAAGCGATAAAGAAGAGGTCTTAACGATAGATGAGGCTGTGAAAAAAGCGGAAGCGGCATTTGCAGGGTACTCCACTAATAAAGTGATCGTGTTGGAAGAACCTTATAATACACGCCTAACATTGTCGAATGGCAAAGATGAGAAATATATTTTTTTAGATGATAACAATCAAATGGTGGGCAGTCAGGATGCTCAATATACATTTTCCAATATTATGCGATCTATCCATAGCTCTTTATTTATTGGAGGGACGTTTGTCAATTATTTAGTGGAGCTGGCGGCTTGCTGGACGATTTTTTTATTACTGTCAGGTCTTTATATGACGTTTAAGGGTAATTTATTGAAAAAGCGGAAGTTGGAGAACAAACGCCAAAAAAATAAACGATGGCATGCTCTTGTTGGGACAATTATTACAATTCCGATGGTGATTTTTATTTTTACAGGGCTGTTATGGTCTGCTTTTCTAGGGTCTGTGCTTTCAGATATAGCTTCTGAAAGTCCAACATTTGGCTATCCGTTATTACAGCAACAGCCACCCACATCTGATGTTTCTGAAATCCCTTGGGCAACACGCCAATTAGAAGCACCTGTTTCTGATGGGGAGCATGCTCGTCATCATGGTGGAGGTGTTGAGCGTTATACAAATCCGAACCAAGTGACTATCGTTGGTCTACTAAAAGAAATAGAGGTCCAAAATATTGAAAAACCATACACCATTCTCTATCCCTCGAATGATGAGGGTGTATTTACAGTTGCCAAGGCTAGTAACTCTGGTGTCACAGGTCTCGATGTGAACCCATCTGATGAAGCAACCATGTATTTTGATCAATATAGTGGGAAGCTCATCGACCAAGTCAACTACGAGGACTATGGTATGTTGGCAAAAGTCTTTACTTGGGGAATTCCATTACATGAAGGTCACTTATTCGGCTGGCCAAATAAACTATTAAATCTCGTTGTTTGCCTTGCTTTTTTAGCCGTGATTATGTGGGGCATTCGTACTTGGATTTTACGCAAGAAAAAAGGTGAGCTATCTGCACCACCGCAAATTTCTTATAAAATATCGTTACCCTTTATCATTTTCCTCATCATTTTAGGTGTTTTAATGCCATTATTTGGTGCTTCATTGATTGCTGTTGTCTTGATTGAATATATCATTTTAGGATGGCAAGCAAAGAGGAAGCTAAGAACAGAAGCACCTAAATAAAATATTACGATACGGTATACCCTTTGAGTAAATGAATGGTATACCGTATCTTTTTGTGTTTAATTCATCTATGTGGGCGCAATACTAGAGTGATGCTGAAAAAATGTTTATAGATTTTTCAGAATGATTTTATAAAGTTTTAAGATTTGTCTGGTACATTGCTATTAGTTTCAGTTTATTGGGGGAAAGCATATGTCGATTAAAACAAGGTTTTTACTATCCTATGTAGGGGTTATTATGATTGCCATCACCCTTTTACTAGTAGCTATTTTTCTTTTTGCCTTTGCGATAACAGGTGATATTAAAGCAATTGAGCATTTTTATAAAAAATCCTATGTACAAAAGCCCTTGACGACAATAGAAGAAAATGCTTTTCTCGATTTAAAATTACTTGCTAAAAATAATCCCCAGCAGCTTTTAGATATCGAACAGTTACAAAATATAAGTACACCTTCCATTGAAATCGTTGTGCGGAAAGATCATCAACTTGTCTATGCATCTCAAAAAGATCATCAAAGAGTATTATTGAAAAGCTTACCTGGCTTTGAGGCGACCAACATTAATTCGCGTGACACAATCATGATAAATCAAGCCTTTTACACCTATGTAAAGTTCGACTTTTATTTTCCTGATCAAACAGAGGGTAGCATTTTTGTTTTAAGAGAGGTAAGTTCCCGTGCGGAAGTAACGCGAGAGCTCTTGCCCATTCTTTTAGGTATTTTATTTGTCTTATTTATGATGATTATTGGCTTATTAAATTATTTAGTGTCAAGAAGCATTATTAATCCGCTGTCAGCATTGAAGGAAGGGGCACAACGCATTAAATCAGGCGACTTAAATTTTGAAATTACTTCTCATTCAAATGATGAAATTGGTCAGCTGAATCGATCATTTGAGGAGATGAGGATTAAATTAAAGGAATCTATTCAACTACAGCTTCAATATGAAGAAAACCGTAAAGAATTATTATCGAATATTTCACATGATTTAAAAACGCCGATGACTTCTATTATCGGCTATGTTGAGGGCATTAAAGATGGTGTGGCGAATACAGAGGAGAAAATGGATAAATATTTAACAACCATTTATACAAAGGCAAAGGATATGGATGTATTAATTGATGAGCTATTCTTGTTTTCAAAGCTGGACTTAAAGAAGATTCCATTTCAAATCGAAAGCGTCAATCTCCAGCAATATATCCATGATTATGTAGAGGATGCGAGCTTTGATTTTATTGCACGAGACATTCATTTACAATATATCTCAGCAGGCTCTCCACTTTATGCAATGGCTGACCTAGATAAATTAAGGCGTGTCTTGACGAACCTTTTAAGCAATAGCGAAAAATATATGGATAAGCCGTATAAGCAAATTATTATTTCATTGCATGAGCGAGCAGAGGATGTGGTTATTCAGGTAACAGATAATGGGGCAGGCATTGATCCTGCCGCATTGCCCTATATTTTCGATCGCTTTTACCGTGCAGAGCCTTCCCGTAATTCGCAAACAGGTGGCAGTGGCTTAGGATTAGCCATTGCAAAACAAATCGTTGTTGAAATGAATGGCGACATTTGGGCGGAAAGTGAATTAACAAAGGGCACAAGTATAGTTATGTTATTGAAAAAGGCTGAAGAGAAGGGGAACAACCATGAAAAAAATACTATTAATTGAAGATGAAATAAGTATTGCCGAGCTTCAACAAGATTATTTAGAAATTAATGGGTTTTTTGTAGATATTCAACATCATGGAGATGATGGGCTAAAGCAGGCTCTTGAAGGCAATTATGATTTAATCATTTTGGATATTATGCTGCCTGGCATGAATGGATTTGAAATTTGTAAGCAAATTCGAGCAGTGCATAATATTCCTATCTTATTTGTATCAGCCAAAAAAGAGGATATTGATAAAATTCGTGGTCTTGGGCTCGGGGCTGATGATTATATTACGAAACCCTTTAGCCCAAGTGAGCTAGTAGCAAGAGTCAAAGCTCATTTAGCAAGGTATGAGCGTCTAGCTACTAATCAGCAAACGAATCATATGATGTCCATTCATGGCATTACAATCGATACATCAGCTAGAAAGGTGTTTATCAATGGAGATGAAATTGCCTTTACGACAAAGGAATTTGATTTACTTGTCTTTTTTGTCAAACACCCTAATCAAGTATTAAGTAAAGAGCAACTATATGAGCGAAATTGGGGCTATGAATCAGCAGCAGATGTGTCAACCGTTACCGTGCATATCCGAAAGCTACGTGAAAAAATTGAACGTGATCCAGCACAGCCCAAGTTCTTGGAAACAGTTTGGGGTGCAGGCTATCGCTTCAATGTGTAAGAAATAGTTAATCTGTATTGCCCATGTGAGGGGTTGTGTAAAGGATGAGGAAATTAGCCGTGATTATTATAGCTGTATCATTTTTGCTGCAAGGGTGTGTCTTAAGTAATATAGTAACTTTACAGCTCGATAAAGGAGGCAGTGAGGAGATGGCAACAGAATGGTTTAAAGCGGTAGAAAATGGAGATATGGGGACACTCCAACATATACTTGATCAAAAGGTGGATATAAATGCTCAAGATTCAAACAATCGAACAGCCTTGATGATTGCTACGTACAAGCAGAATGTTGAGGTAGCAAAATTATTAATGGATGCAGGTGCTGACGTCAATATTCAAGATGATAGGTTAAACACGCCTTTTCTTTATGCAGGTGCAGAAGGCTATCTCGATATTTTACAGCTAACGATACAAGCTGGGGCAGATCCTACGATTTTGAATAGATATGGAGGAACGGCGCTCATTCCAGCAGCAGAGCATGGACATGTGGAGGTTATAAAAGAATTATTAAGTAATACACAGATCAATATTAATCATATTAATAAATTGGGATGGACAGCCTTAATGGAGGCGATTATTCTAAATAATGGCAATTCAACTCAGCAAACAGTCGTTCAATTACTGATTGAATATGGTGCTGATGTGAATATATCAGATCATGATGATGTCACACCGCTACAGCACGCGAAACAGCGAGGGTTTAAAGAGATTGAACACATTCTTCTTGCAGCAGGAGCGGTATGAAAAATATAATATACTTTCTGAATAATAGACAAAGTCGAATTTTTTGACTTTGTCTATTATAATCATAACCAGCCTTTGTCACTAGCAACTTGAGCAGCTTGCTGTCTCGATTCAACCTGTAGCTTTTGAATAGCGGTCGATAAATAATTACGGATGGTGCCTTTTGTTAAAAATAATTGTTTACTGATCTCTTGGGTGGTTAAGCCTTCTTTAACAAGCTGTAGCACTGCAATCTCTCGTTCATTTAAAGGGTTTTGCTCCTTCATAAACAAGGTAGCAGCTAAATCCTTGCTCACCACCCTTTCACCCTGCATAATTTTCCGAATCGTAGCGATTAAATAATCAATCGGCTCATCCTTTAATAGGTAGCCATGTACCTCGCAGTCCATAGCTTTTTGTAAATAGCCAGGTCGTGCAAAGGTTGTCACAATCATTACTTTACAAGGCAAGTTTGCTTGTTTTATTTTTTCGGCAAGCGCTAAGCCTGATAGATTGGGCATTTCAATATCGACAAGACAAATATCAGGTAGCTCCTGCTGGATATAGTCCCACGCTTGTTGCCCATCCGCAACTTCAGCGATTACCTCAATATCAGGCTCAAATGCTAACAGTGATGTTAAGGCACCACGTAACATTTGTTGGTCCTCTGCTAGTAAAACACGTATCATGTCGGAGGCTCCTTTCCATTTTGAATAGGTATGCTGAATAACACGCTTGTACCTGTCGTTGTATCCCCTTCAAATAAGGCATAACCTTGAAGAACATGCATTCTTTCTTGCATCGAGTTGATCCCATTGCCGAATCCTTTATTTTGTAGTCCAATCCCATCGTCTTTGATAGCAAGCGTGTACTGACCATTTTGACATTGTATCGTAATACGGCAATTTTTTGCCTTACTATGCTTGAGTATATTTGTCGTGGCTTCACGTAAGCATAAAGCTAGCATTGTTTCCTCCACACTTGAAAGAACGATTTTCGGACAATGGTTGCTGAGGGTCGTTGTAATATTTGCACTTTGTAAAAGCTGTTGGCAATGGACAAGCTCCGTTTGTAATGAAATAAAATTCATATCAGACACTAGCTCACGTACTTGTTTTAAGGCTGTACGCGTTGTGGATAATATATCATTTAATTCTTGCTTAACGCTTGTAGGATCACGATCAATAAGTTTTGTAGTCAGTTCTGTTTTCACTTTAATCATCATTAGTGTATGACCAATTGTATCATGAAGATCTCTAGCAATACGCTGTCTTTCCTCCTGCTGAACAAGCTGCGTGTTCACCTCAGCCAGTTCAGATTGCAGATTCTTTGATTTTTCTACAAAATAAATAAGTATAGGGAACACTAACTGAATTATCATTATCGGTATTAATAGCTGTGATTCGATGTGTAGAAGTGGACCAGTTTCCATCCACATGACTGTGAGGAACATTCCAGCAATGCCTAATATACCACACGCAATATGCCATTTTGCTTTGGCTCTTCCAAGTAAATCGGCAAAGGTAAAACCGAAGATAAGCATATATACATCTTCGTAAATACCTAATATTGCAATAAGTATAAAGCCAACTAGTGAAGCAAGTAGTAGTTTCCAATCTCGATGCCATAAAGCAATATAAAAAGCCACTAGATACACGATGAGAATCGCTATTTTAACACCAAATGGAATTGCCGAATTTGACCCTAAGACAAGCGTTATAAGGAAAATCAAGGCTACTGCATCAATAATTAAATAATGTCTTGCTTGGTCTCTTGGATAAATGTTTATCGCCTACACCATCCTTTCTTTAATGATGCGCCATGGCTTGAATAGTTTTTTTACGGAGCCACTCCATCGGACCAATATGAAATCGCTGTATCCAAGTTGACGCTATCATAAGTTGTAAGAAGGACAGGGTTAGCCAAATGATAATGATGAGACTACTATTTAATTGCCCACCTAAGCCAAGTCCCCAACCATAAAAAATAATAGATGCTAGCACATTTTGGAGGACATAACAGCTCAAAGACATTTTACCGATGTCTCCAAAGCGTTGCCAAAGCCAGTCTAACCTCTTATATTCTACCAGTTTACCTAAAATTCCAATATAACCAATTGATAAAATCGGTGCACATACATAACGAACAGGTAAATCAAAAAGGCCTCCTGGTATAAAAATAAGAAGATTAAAGGGAATGCCAATATAAACGCCAATCCTAAACAGCTTTCGGCGAGCTTGACGCCCTTTATCCGTTGGTGAAAACACACCATTACGCATAAACTTCACGCCAAGTAAAAATAAAAAGATATTCAGAGGAATAATAAAAATAGCTTCCGTGCGATAAAATAAAAAGTTCGTCAGGCGATGCTGTACCTGTGCGAGCCATGTACCGTTTTCATACAATGTAACAACGGTTTCCATCCCATTTAAGGAAATAGCAGCTCCTTGTAAGGTGCTAATAAAAATAAGCAGGATCAGAAGGATGTGAAAGCTACCAATTAGATAGAAAGTCCATGTCATGACTTTGTCACCCAATCTGAGGATAAAGGCAACGATAAAAGCTGTGACAGCATAGCTCATTAAAATATCGTACTCCATCACAAGTGTGTAATGAAGCAGCCCTTCCAACCCTAAAAAGGCGATTGTCCAAAGATAGACACCGGGCCAAGCATGGCTTTTTCTTAATGCCTGCTGATATTTTAATTGTAAGCCTACGCCAAACATAATTGTTAAGAGCCCAAGCAATTTACCATTGACTAAAAATAATACTACCATTCGTAAAAAGTCGTTGAAGGACCACCAACCAATATAGTTAGCCGTTGTAATATATGATAAATCCCCTAGATAAGCAAAAATCCAAATATTTGTGCCAAGCGTTCCTAAAACAGCGAATCCTCTTACGATATCAATAAAGGGTAGTCTTTGCTGTGTTTGCATGATATAATCCCTCTTTCTTTGTCTTCTTACCTACATGATAAGAAAACGCAAAAAGAAAACCTATTCACAGCAGTCAAAGAATTTTTATGACAGGTGTCATTTTGTGCAGGAATAAATACGATAGTCCAAACTATTTTCATATTTTTCATTCATCATCATATGCTGCTCCATTACTTGATAAAGTGCAGGTTCAATATCCTTGGAGAGATAAAATTCAGGGGGAGAGGAGATCGTTTTATTTTTTTGTATACGAATCGCTTGAAAGCCAGACTGTTGCAATAGATCAACCCACCCCTTTTTCGTCAGAAGCGCCTCAAATCCATAAAATTTCTGGATTGTCTTTGCTAGCGAAGAGGGCAGTGATGGAGGAATGGTGCATTCAATAGCAATAAAGCGGCCACCCTGCTTTAATAAACGATATATTTCTTGTAAAGCACGTTGCTGAGGAACAAATGCCAGCACAGATTCGGCAATAATTAAATCAAATGATTGATCTGGGAATGGTAGTTGCTCAATCGAACCTTGTATAACTTGGACAGGTAATCGAGCTTTATGCATTCTTTGCCTTGCTTTGGCTACCATAAGGGGGTGGCTATCGAGAGCTGTTACGTTTGCTTGATAGGAAGCTGCCAAATAAGCCGCCGTTTGACCTGTGCCACATCCAACATCTAAAATATGGGCGGTTTGCTGAATGTTTTCTGCCTTCAATAGCTCCTTTGATAGCTGAATGCCGCCAGGATGTGCACCGCCAACACCAAATTTAGCTAAAAAATCGAGATACGACGAATCTTGAATAAGAATCACCTTCTTTTTCTTATGATATGAAAAGAATGCTAGCTACACACTGCGAATCACTAGAGGTTGATATTTTTTCCTACTTCTTCAAAAGTCTAATGCACGTTTAAGCTTTCTACATATACTAGTAAAACAAGATAGATAGGGGGTGAATGGATGCCATTTTTTCAGCCAGAACCTAGAAGAAGACCCTATCCGCCAAGGTATCGCCAAAACTTTGGCCCTCCTTATCGAGCTAGACAGATGCAGCCCTACATTTCTCCCAATCAGCCAACACAAGGTAGACTACCAGACCATGTCAATACCATTATGGGGCATGTCGGAATAATTACAAATGGCGTAAATATGCTAAGACAAATGGGCTCCTTGTTGAGTTTATTTAGATAAATGGATGCACAGAGTTGTAGGAATCGCACTGTGGAGCGGATAAGATAAAGAAAGTAGCGGATAACCCGTGCAAAGTGATGAATAAAGAGCAGAAAAATAATGATGGTCGCTTGTTTCGGCTCAAATATCCAGCCTTTTTATCTACTAAAATGTAATAAAAAATTTATTTTACAAAATATAGATGACAAATTTTTAGGAACCTCCTTTGCTGAGGTTCTTTTTTTATATAATGTTGGTAGGAGGTGAATAGATGATTATATTGGTACGACAACCATCAGAATTACAAAAAAATGGTAGAAGAAATGATCCGAAGATTGCCTAGTAGCCATCACGAGTATAGAAATTATGATGAGCACTTACGGCGTATCCAAGCAGGCTTTGCTGGTGAACAGTGCGTGGACGCCGAATGGCTAGAAATCGAGTTACCTTCCCCACATTATTTTCTTCATAACTTCCAAACAATAAATCGCTTTGGCTCTACCCATCAAATGGACACTATTTTTCTCTGCCCTCATTTTGTCCTTATTTTAGAGATTAAAAATATAACAGGTATTCTTTCATACCATGCAGCATTTTCACAATTTTCGCGTACCACAGCAGAAGGTGTGGTGGAAGGAAGGTATGACTGATCCGTTTCAGCAGGTTGCACGGCATGTGACGTGGATGAAATCGCTGTTACAACAGGAGTGCCTTGATTTGCCTGTCCTACATGCCGTTGTGGTAGCATCGAAAAACGGGATTTTAATAGAAAGTTTTAGAGAGCAGTCGATTTTTCATGTTACAGGTTTGCGTACACATATGCAAAAATGGCTACAGCAATATCCACTGTTGGAGAAGGATACAAAGAAGCTGTTTCGATTTGCTATGCTACTTTTGTCGATGCATCAAAAAGTGACAAAAGAAATGAAGGTGTCATTGCAAGAAATAATAAAGAGTGTGCTATGTAGCCAGTGTGCTGATGGGCAATGTTTGCGCTATCACTATAAAAAATGGATTTGCCCACGCTGTGGAGCAGAAGAACACAATGCGTTGTATCAAACATTAGAGGATTATCATTTATTAGTTGGATCTATGCTGACGCGAGTTTTTTGCTATCGATTCTCCACAGAGAGCATATAAACTCGCGTCAGCAAATGCCCTTAAAAGTAGAGGGCACTAAAAGACATCGAAAATATTGGATTATACATTAAAGAAGAAGCTACCAATTCAAGCGATCTGAATGGTAGCTTATAAAATTAAAGGTGGATAGAGCAGGGAAAATGATGGATAGAATACAGAAAGTGACGTATAGAATACGCAGAGTAACAGATAGAACATGAAAAGCGACAGGTACGCTACGTAAAGCCATAATTTAGTAGGATATATAATCCATATTCTCTGCTTTCTTACTAGACAAATGTGAATTTGGGGTATATAGTTAGTTAGGCTAACTAATTTGCAAGGAAGTGATATTGTTGACGATTGAACAGGATTTTTTCAATCAGTACCGTTTAATGTACAGACCATTTATTAAGCAGCTGAATATTCAGCTTGAACCATATCAGTTATATAGCTCGCAATGGGCAGTCCTTCGTTTCTTAAGAGATAAAGGACCGCATTCTTTTGTAGAAATTGCTAATTTTATGGCGATTGAGAAGCCAAGTGTTACAAAACTTGTTCATAAACTGATAGAGCTAGGCTATGTGGAAACAGCAACGGGCAAGGATAAGCGTGAAAAGCTTGTGTACTTATCACCATTTGGGGAGGAGCTTGTGCAGAAAATTCAATTACAGCTAAAATCATTTTTTGAGCAAGCATTAGCAGGTGTGCCAAAGCAAGATATTGATATTGCGACAG
This sequence comes from Lysinibacillus sp. FSL H8-0500, assembly GCF_038051955.1. Lineage (NCBI taxonomy): Bacteria > Bacillati > Bacillota > Bacilli > Caryophanales > Bacillaceae > Lysinibacillus > Lysinibacillus sp. FSL H8-0500. Next base: position 2,020,314 of record NZ_CP150292.1, read on the forward strand.
AGGTTTTAGCACGGATTTGTATGAATATTAATCAATAGGAGAGAGTAACGTGGAAGCAACCAGAACGAAACTATGGACAAAGGATTTTTTAATTGTCTCACTTATTAATTTTACCCTTACGTTAATCTTTTATTTATTAATGGTGACGATTGCGGCTTATGCGGTGGAGCATTTTCATGCCTCTACAAGTACAGCAGGGCTTGTATCGAGTATTTTTATTATCGGGACACTATTAGGTCGTCTTGGGACAGGGCGCATTATTGGTGACTGGGGTAGCAAAAAAACATTATTTTGCGGATTGCTATTATTTATGTTATCAACAATGTCTTATTTTATAGCAGGCAATTTACCACTGCTGATGGTCAATCGTTTAGTACAGGGGATTGCACTAGGGATTGCAAGTACAGCAACAGGTACCATTATTGCACAAATTTTACCGGCTGAGCGCCGTGGGGAAGGAATTGGTTATTATAGCTTAAGCGCCATTTTAGCCACAGCTATTGGCCCATTTGTCGGGATATTATTAACACAGCTGTTTGAAGATTATCGCATGATCTTTGCAGTCGACTCTGTTTTAGCTATTATTTGTTTCTTTATGTATTTCATTGTGACTGTGCCAGATGCACCGAAAAAAGCGAAGGATACAGCTGTGAAGGCTGGCTTTAAAGTGACGAACTTTATTGAAATGCGCGCAGTACCGATTGCTTTTGTGGCACTTGTGATTGGCTTTGCGTATTCAGGTGTCATGTCGTTTATGACGTTTTATGCGAAGGAACTAGATTTAGTAGCAGCAGGCAGCTACTTCTTTATTATCTATGCCATTGTTATTTTGGCGACACGTCCATTTACAGGGAAATTGCTTGATACAAGAGGGGCTAATATAATTATCTATCCATGCTTAGTGTTGTTTGCAATTGGCATGTACGCCTTCAGCTCAGCAACAACAACGATGGCCTTTTTAATCGCTGCGGCTTGTATCGGAATTGGCTATGGGAACTTCAACTCAGTGGCACAGGCGATTGCCATCAAAGTAACACCGAATGAGCGTTTAGGACTTGCGACATCTACGTATTTTATTTTTTATGATTTAGGCTTAGGTGTCGGGCCTTATTTCTTAGGCTTATTTGTACCTTCTATGGGCTACGGCTCAATTTTCCTTTCGATGGTCTTTGTCATTTTAGCGTCAATTGTGCTGTATTACTTCTTACATGGAAAACATGAAAATTTGAAACAAGCAAAAATTTTGTAGATTAGAATCATTATATTGTAGAAAAAACGTCTTTTTTCTAGTTGTTTGTAAAGAACAACTGAAAAATGACGTTTTTTTCTTTTAATTAAAAATAGGCTTGTAATCAATTGTGATAATCATTATCATTCAAAGTATAAAATTAACTGGAAAGTAGGTAGGAAGTATGAAATATAAAGCATTATTATCTGTGGTAGTGGCAGGGGGTCTTTTAATGGCTGGCTGTGGCAATACAGAGGAAGTAAAAAAAGAGGACAAGCCCGCAACAGAACAGGCAGATCAAAAAACACAAGGGGTAGATTTATCTTCTGAACTATCAGCCTATCAACAATTTGCCTTAGAGCAAATGGATCAATTTTTACTAGAAACAGAAAAATTCGTGAATCTATTTAAGGCAGGCGATATTGAAGGGGCAAAAGCAGCATATGCACCAGCTCGTATGTATTTTGAACGTTCAGAGCCAATCGCGGAAAGCTTCGGTGACTTAGATCCACGCATTGATGGACGTTTAGCGGATATCCAAGAAGAAGGAAAAGGCGAGGAAGAATGGTCAGGCTATCATAAGTTGGAGTATGCATTATGGGAAGAAAATACAACAAAGGGCTATGAGGCTGTAGCAGATCAACTGCTTGCAGATGCAAAAGAATTACATGCACTTGTGCAAACAGTGGAAGTGACACCTGATTTAATGATTACAGGGGCAGTTGATTTATTAAATGAAGTATCCACTTCTAAAATTACAGGTGAGGAAGAAATCTACTCACATACAGACCTTTATGATTTTAAAGCGAATATTGAAGGTGCAGAAAAAATCTTTGAAATTTTACGCTCAAAATTAGAAGCGAAAGATTCCGCATTAGTGTCAACACTTGATGAGAAATTCAAAGCAGTGGATGATCTATTAGCGCAGCATGCAACGGCTGATGGTGGCTATGTATCTTATGAGGAATTAACAGAGGACAACACAAAAGCACTTGCAGCGGCAGTAAACCAGCTTGGAGAGCCATTAAGTCAAATGGGTATTATTTTGGAGTGAGCATAAATGACAGCGTCAAATGATGAAAAATGGATTGATAAAAAAATCTCAAGACGTGATATGTTGAAGCTAACAGGTGTTGGTGTGGCAGGGGTAGCTGTTGGTGCCTCGGGCTTCGGTGGTGTGATGAAGGCAATGGGCTATACTATTTTTGAGCCTGTTGCTGATAGCACAACAGCAAAACATAAAGTTGATTTTTACGGCAAGCATCAGGCAGGTATTGTAACACCTGTCCAGACCAATATTTATTTTGCGTCCCTAGATGTGCTAGTGACATCTCCAAAGGAATTACAGCAATTATTTCAGCAATGGACACCTTTGATGGTACGCTTAATGAATGGTGAACAAATGGTGGATATGACAACTAATACAAGAGTGCCGCCAGGGGATACAGGTGAGGCAGAGGGTTTAGATGCTGCTCATTTATCGTTAACTATTGGGGTTGGTCCATCCTTGTTTGATAAGCTAGGTATGCAGCATGTTAAGCCAGCAGAGCTAAAGGATTTACCGCATTTCCCGAAGGATCAGCTACAGCAGGAATCGACAGGCGGTGATTTATGTATTCAGGCTTGTGCAGATGATCCACAAGTAGCATTTCATGCAGTGCGTAATTTAGTGCGCGCTGCGTCTGGTAAAGTAGCGATTAAATGGTCACAGGCTGGCTTTAATGCATTTCCAGTAGATGGGGGCACACCTCGCAATCTCTTTGCTTTTAAGGATGGTACAGTAAATCCAACTATAACAGATGAGCAGGACTTACAGAAAACTGTGTGGGTGGATAAGGGCTGGCTCAAAAACGGCTCTTATTTAATTGCCCGTAAAATTCAAATGCATCTTGAAACATGGGACCGTACATCTTTAAAGGATCAAGAGGCAACATTTGGGCGCTACCGTGATAGTGGTGCACCCCTTGGTAAAGAAGGCGAGTTTGATGAGTTTGATGTAGAGGCAAAGGATCAGGATGGCAACTATATCATACCTGATATCTCACATGTTCATTTAGCCCGTAAATCTGGTGCACGTATGCTACGGCGCTCTTATTCCTATGCATCAGGGGTTTTGTCCAATACAGGTGCACATGATGCGGGGCTACTGTTTATCTCGTTTCAAAAAGACCCAGCTCAATTTATCGCCGTCCAAAATAGCCTAGGGCGCATGGATAAAATGAATGAATATATTACCCATCGAGGCAGTGCAGTGTTTGCCTGCTTCCCTGGCGTACAAAAGGGGAGTTACATAGGTGAAGCACTTTTTAATGCGCTGTAGCATAATCGCTTGCCTTTTTTTAGCTTTAGCGTTACCCGTGCAAGCTGCGCAATCCTATAGTCATTTATATATCGCGATTAGTGATGCGCTGATCAATACAAAGCAGGATAAAGAAGCAGAGGCAAAAAAAGCACTTGAGCAATTTGCCACAGATTGGGCGAAGATTACATCTGAGCAAAAAGAGGCAAAAGCAAAGGTTGATGAAATTCTTGTGCAGGCAACTGAGGCTGCGTCTAAAGAAGAGCGCTTAGAGGCCTTATCAGCACTATCCAATGCCTTGCGCGCTTTAGAAAAGCTGGAAAATCCAGTGGATGAAGCGGCACAGCGGGCAGAATTTGGTCAAAAGTTTAAGCCTATTATGGTAGACTTTGAAAAAGCTTTAGCAGGTGGGAATATCGAGGCGATTGATCAAGCCTACAAAGATTTTAATAATAAATGGAATAAACATGAGCGTCCTGTGCGTGAACAAAGTATAGCAATGTATGGGCAAATCGAAACGCAAATGGCATTTCTGCGTATCTCCATTTCCGCTGAGGAGCCTGATATAGCGCTGATGCAAGCGCAATTTGCAGATTTACAGCAAACAATAGAGGACTTTGTTGCTGGGAAGGAAACAGCAGAAGCGATAGAGGGAGACTATTCATTAGCAACATTGCTCGCTTATATTAATGAAGCAATGGATTTGATAGATGCAGGCGACTATAAAAAGGCCTCTGATAAAATCCGTGATTTTATTAAGATTTGGCCAAGCGTTGAAATTGAAATCTCCACGCGTAATGGTAGCCTTTATACAAAAATTGAAAGTGATATGCCGATTATTGTCAGTGATTTACTAAAATCATCTGTCGATCAAGAGGCGATTACCAAGAAATTAGCGAATTTCCGCACAGAAATTGAATTGATTCAAGATGATCCGGATTACACCATTTGGGATGCTGCACTGATCTTGCTACGTGAGGGACTAGAGGCTTTGCTGATTATTTTGGCACTAGTCTCCTTCTTGGACAAATCAGGACAAAGCAGGATGCGCAAATGGATTTATGTTGGCGCATTTGTTGGCGTGCTGCTTTCGGCAGTGGCGGCGGTTCTGATGTCTACTATTTTGAACTCGGCAACGATTGATACAAATCGAGAACTAATGGAGGGCTATGTTGGTTTATTGGCAGCAGCGATGATGATTGGAGTGGGCATTTGGCTGCATAGTAAATCAAGTGTGGCGAGCTGGAATCGCTATATTTCCAAGCAAATGGGCAATGCTATTTCTAGTGGCTCTATTTTCGCGATGGCGATGATTAGTTTTTTATCCGTCTTTCGTGAAGGAGCAGAAACGCTTGTCTTTTACGCGGGTATTGCTCCGAAAATGGAGACATCCCAATTTATCCTTGGCATTGGCGTGGCATTGCTTATTTTAGCAGTGTTGGCGATTGTACTGTTTAAAGCAAGTGGCAAAATTCCCATTCATAAATTTTTCGCAGTTGCAACGGTGTTTATTTATGCATTAGCCTTTAAAATTATTGGTGTTAGTCTGCATACCTTACAGCTTACAGATAATCTGTCCACAACGATTGTTGACGGCTTGCCTGTAATTAGCTGGATTGGCTTTTATCCAACCGTGGAAACAATGATTGGTCAGGCTATTTTGCTCGTGTTGGTTGCGGCTACGATGCTCTATAAAAAGAAACAAAAAAGGTAGATGGTGTCAATCGCCATCTACCTTTTTTCAATGCCAGTGTGCTGGGCGTTTTAGATAAGAAGGTAATTTTGTGAAACGATCTCCCTGTGCGGCATTGATTTGCATTTGTGTTAAAAACATGCTTGTCGAAAGGTCAGCGCCACGTAAATTGGCATCCCTTAAATCAGCCCCAATAAAATCTACCTCTTGTAAATTAGCATTCTGTAAGTTCGCTGCAATTAAATAGCTACCTCTTAGGTCAGTAGCTCGTAAATCCTTGCCTTTTAAATTTTTGCCCATCCAATCAGCCCCACGCTGATTTAATTTTTTAGCCGCCTTGCCTTTTAGTCGGATTTGCTCGCTTGTTTGAAGCAATAGTGCATTCACAGGCATACGGATAGCAATAATATCCAATGCTAATAAGGTAGCAGCATCATGCTCTATTAGTTGTTGAAGCTCTTCCAGTTGGGCCAAGAGCTGCTGATAAAGCGCATGATCCACCTGGTAGGATAAAGCCTCCGCTAGATAAGCAATCATTTCGTAGAGCTGCTCCATAATAGGGAAAACCTGAAACATTTTCTCCGCATGTGCACGAGATTGTCGCCAATCTTGCCCCTTAAATGTAATCTGTGAAACCTGCTGTCCCGCCCCTAAGCAGTCAAAAACCGTACAGCCCTTAAAGCCTGTATCTCTTAACTCGCTATGAATACGGCAATGATAGTTTTGCTGTAAATTTGGACATGGCTTGCCTGCTGGTTTATTGATGGCGAAGTCACTGGAAGCGACAATATTTAAGGCCGTACAGCATAAGCCAAAACAGTTTTGACAATCAGCCTGCAAACTTTCTCGAACCTTTATAGCAATTGATAGATGATTAGACATTCCTGCTCCCCTCTTTCGCTTTATTAATTTAGTGCTTATTTTATCATTAACAGATTGGAAATTGAATGATAGACATTTTGAAAGATACAAGGGAATATGGTATTCTTCTTCACAAGAATGTTGAAAAAGTTGGTGATAAAACATGGGCGTAACGGTTAAAGATTTACTACAATTGCCATCTTTTCGAGGAGCAAAGGTGTTAACGGGTCAGGATAATTTGCATCGCACAGTATCCTCGCTGTCTGTACTAGAAGTATCAAATGTTGACTTTTATTCTAAAATTATTAATCGTGTGCAGGAGGAATGGTATGCAGAGGAGCTTGTCATTAGCTCGTTTTATTCCATTCGCGACAGTGTGGAGAAGCAATGTGAAACGATTCAGCATTTGCATGATCTAGGGGAGCTAGGTCTTATTTTATATTATGTTGGGATAATTTTGCCTGATATTCCGGAGGAGGTTCTTGCTTTAGCAGAGGAGCAGGGCTTTATTATTATTTGTATGCCAAGAAATGATTACTCCTTACGCTATAATGAGGTCATTTATGAGGTGATGGAGGCAATTGTCAACAATGAGGGTGTCAATGATCATTTTGTTCAGGAAACATTAGAAAAGGTATCCTTGCTGCCAGAGCATTTAAGAAGTGTGGAAATTACGCTAAAAATGCTATCGGATCGATTAAAGGTCAATATTGTGCTGACAACTAGCCATTTTGACATTATGAACCAAGTAATGTGGCCTAGAAATTCCACATTGAATGTTGTAGATGTTATTGCTACATGTGCTGAAACACATACGCACCGAGAGGCGGGCAAGCTGGCATTGGAAAAAAAGGATGTTTCTTGTGTTGTGGAATATAAACGTGTACACCAAAAAAATGGAGAGCCACTCTTTTTATTTTTAATTAAGGAAAATACCAAGCTACCTGCCAAAACAATGGAAAAGGTTAGTGAGGTTGTCCAAGTAGCCATTAATTTATGGGGAGATAAGCATGATGAGGTTAGTGAATATGCCCTTATGAAGGCAATTATTAATGATGAAAGTGAAAAAATGCGAAGATTGGCAAACCTCCTTCATATTGAGGTCTCTGCCATTCAAATGATGTGGCTTGTCTATATTCACGATTTGGCAGATGAAAAAAGCATTCGAGAGGAATTAGAGGGGCAGCTTTCCACCTACTATCAAACAAGGGTGATTCAATGCATTGACCATTGTATCATTGTGCTATTAGGCAATTGCTTGTATAAGCATCATGAGTTTGATATTGCGGTGGAATATAGCGAAACAACGATGTATGATGCCCAGCTTGCCGAAATTGTCTATGCGCCAAATATGAAAAGCACGAAAACAGTGCGGCAAATGTATCAATTGGTCAATCAAGTAGGCGACAAAGCGCAGACAATTTATCCCATGCGCAAATTATTTACAGCCGCGGAAGTTCGCTCAATGAAGCGAGCTATTGATGCAAGTAAGCAGGGTGAGGAAATCATTGAAGAATATTTAGCAGTGATTGAGCCTATTTTGCATGATACGGATTCTTTACAAACATTAATTGCCTTTTTACTCGATGCAAAGGGCAGTATAGAGCGCTGTGCGGAGCTGCTCTATATTCATAAAAATACGGTGAAATATCGTATTAAAAAAATTAGTGAGCTGCTTGGGACAGATATTACAGCTTACTCGGAATTTTATGATGTTTATATGGCTTGTATGCTTTATCGCTTAATTAATGGATAGAATAATCTGAAATTTTGTCATTTTGAACAAAATTTCAGATTATTTTTTTCATTTAGGCAAAAGACGTGTAGTATAGCTTTCTCTTATAATTAAAAACATTCATCAACAGGGAGGGAGTCGCATGAAAAACGACAATAACGTTCAATCCTGGTATAGCTTAGGAATTATTTGGGCTGGCGCCATGATTTGTATACCAAGTTTATTAGTAGGAAACGCACTTATTACCAATATGAGTTTACCAAAGGCACTTGCTGTTGCGTTTGTCGGCTATGCCATTGTGGTCTTTATTATGGTATTACAGGGCATGCAAAGCAGTGATTTAGCAAAGCCAACCGTTCATATTGCTGGACAAGTATTTGGCAAAAAAGGCTCTCGTACCATATTATCCATTATTTTAAGTATTGCTTGTTTAGGATGGTTTGGGATTCAGGCAAATGTTTGTGGGGTTGCCCTTGCCAATTTATTAGCAGTCTACAATTTGACGATACCCGTACCACTTGCATCTTTGATTAGCGGACTAGTTATGGTTGTATCCGCTATGTACGGGATGAAGGTGCTACGAATCTTAAGCTATATTGCTGTACCAATCTTAGTAATTATTTGTATCTATGGTTTAGTACAAACATTAACAGGTGATCAACTACAATTGATTCGTAACTATCAGCCACAGGGCACGATGAGCTTTATGGATGGCCTAGCTGTAACAATTGGCTCCTTTGCATTAGGGGCAGTAATCGCAGGTGATTATTCGCAATTTTCCAAAAAACGATCAGATGTTTTTAAAGCTGCTACATTAGGGATTATTCCTGCTGGTGTGCTGATGATTGGCGTAGGTGCTGTATTAACAATTGCTTATCAAACAAGTGATTTAACCGCTGTATTTCTCCATATTGCTACACCGTTTATTGGTGGTGTTGCTTTAATTTTAGCAACATGGAAAACAAACTTAGTCAATGCGATTTCAGGAGGCATTGCGCTCATTAATGTCTTTGATGTTGCTAAAAATAAAGAAAAAATCGCAATTGGCGTTGCGGGAACAATTGGCACTGTCTTAGCGGTTATCGGCATTTTAAATTACTTTACACCAATTATGTCGATTTTATCAGCGATGATTCCACCTGTTGCAGGGGTAATGATTGCTTCATATTGGGTGATTCATAAAGGCAATAAAACGAGCTGGCATGAGGTAGAGGGTGTGAATCGATTAGGCGTCTTTTCTTGGCTTGTAGGGGCAGTGATAGCCTGCTTACCTGTTTTCTTCTCTTTATTCCCTGAATTACCAGCATTACCAAATAATCCGATGATCGGTATTATCATTTCATTTATTCTTTACTATATTGGGTATCGTATATCCGCACAAAAAACGGTCGTACTGGAGGAACAGCAATGAGATATTTAGATCAAGCAGCTATTGAACATATTGCGATTGGCGCAGCATTTCTAGGAACGGGCGGAGGTGGCGATCCGTATATTGGCAAGCTGATGGCACTTTCCGCTATCGAAAAAAATGGTCCTGTAAAATTATATTCAGTGGATGAAGTAGCAGATGAGGACTTTTTTATTCCAGCAGCGATGATGGGTGCACCATCCGTACTAATTGAAAAATTCCCACGTGGCGATGAGTTTGTCAAAGTTTTTCAAAAGCTTGCCCAATACTTAGGCAAGGATAAAATTGCTGGCACATATCCAATGGAGGCGGGTGGCGTCAATTCTATGATTCCGATTGTTGTGGCAGCACAGCTAGGCTTACCATTAATTGATTGTGATGGCATGGGACGTGCATTTCCAGAGCTGCAAATGGTAACCTTTCATCTTGATGGCATTTCCGCAACACCAATGGCGATTACAGATGAAAAAGGTAATATTGGTATTTTCGAAACCATCGATAATAAATGGACAGAGCGCATAGCACGCTCAGCGACTGTTGAGATGGGGGCTAGCTCATTAGTAAGCTTATATCCAACAACAGGGGCGCAAATTAAGCAAAGTGGTGTGCATCATATTATTACACTATCTGAACAAATTGGTGAAATTATTGCCTCTAAAGATCAGGAAGTAAATGATAAGCTAGAGAGCCTACTAACGCTTGTAAAAGGATACGAGCTATTCCAAGGAAAAATTGTCGATGTCATTCGTGAAACAAAGGGTGGCTTTAATCTTGGAAAAATGGTGCTAGAGGGTATTGATACGTATAAAGCGGACCAAATGAAGGTTCATTTCCAAAATGAAAATTTAATTGCAGAGAAAAATGAGCAGGTTATTGCGATGACACCAGATTTAATTTGCTTGGTGGATTTTGAAACATTACAGCCTGTCACAACCGAAAGCTTGAAATATGGCAAGCGTGTGCGTGTAATTGGCTTACCAGCACATAAAAAATGGCGTACAGCCAAGGGCATTGAAACAGCGGGACCACGATACTTTGGTTATGACTATGAGTATACGCCGATTGAGGAAATGGTGAAAAAGGAGGAAGCAGAGCATGTATAAAATTGGAATTGATGTAGGTGGAACAAATACGGATGCTATCCTTTTAGACCATGATAGTCAGTTAATTTACAGTGTAAAATCACCAACAAGCTTAGATATCAAATCAGGGATTGAACAATCATTGCAGGAGCTGCTTCAGGGTGCAAATATTGATAAAACAAAAATTACGCATGCCATGCTAGGCACAACGCAATGTACAAATGCGATTGTAGAGCGTAAAAAGTTAGCAAAGGTTGGTGTAATTCGACTGGGCTATCCAGCAACGGCCTCTGTCCTTCCTTATACAGCATGGCCAAAGGATATGATTGATACATTATCAGGGCAATATGCTATTGTGCATGGCGGCTATGAATATGATGGTCAATTATTAAGTGGACTTGATAAGGAGGAAATTACAAAGCTATTAGCAGAATGGCACGATCAAGTAGAATCCATTGCCATTGTGGGTGTCTTTTCTTCTATTAAAAATGACCAAGAATTACAGGTTCGCCAATGGATACAGGAGGTATATGGTAAGGACTTTCCTATTTCCTGCTCTTCATTAATTGGCTCTGTTGGCTTAATTGAGCGTGAAAATGCAACAATTTTAAATGCTGCTTTGTGTAAGGTAATTGATACAACGACACAGGGCTTTGTGCAAGCACTACAAGCGGAGGGAATTTCAAATGTAGAGGTCTACCTCTGTCAAAATGATGGCACATTAATGTCCATTGATTATGCCAAGCAATTCCCGATTTTAACAATTGCCTGTGGTCCAACAAATAGTATACGTGGTGCGTCGTATTTATCCCAAATTCAAAATACAATGGTGTTAGATGTTGGTGGCACAACGTCCGATATTGGTGTATTACAGGATGGCTTTCCACGAGAGTCCTCTGTTGCCGTGGAGGTAGGGGATATTCGTACAAACTTTAGAATGCCTGATATTATTTCGGTTGGTCTTGGTGGTGGCAGTATTGTACGTGTACAGAATGATAACATTACGGTAGGACCAGATAGTGTTGGCTATCGCATTAACGAGGAGGCACTTGTTTTCGGCGGCTCCACATTAACAACAACAGATATAGCTGTACGTCTAGGCTTGGCAGACGTTGGTGATCCTCAATTAGTAGCACATATTGATGAAGCCTTTGCGAAGGATGTACAAAAGGAAATTGCTGCTTTACTGGAGCAGGCTATTGATAAAATGAAAACCTCCTCAGAGGATGTGTCACTGGTGTTAGTCGGCGGTGGCGCTGTGATTGTGCCTGAAAAAATTCGAGGCGTTTCCCATATTGTAAAATCGGAATATGGCGGTGTAGCTAATGCCATTGGTGCATCCATCGCTCAAATTAGCGGTCAATACGAGCAAATTTATATTTATGCAAGAGAGTCTCGCGAGGATTCTCTAAAGGATGCCCAAGGCAAAGCCGTTAAACAAGCTGTCTTAGCAGGTGCAATAGAGAAGTCAATTGAGCTTGTAGAGGTAGAGGAAACACCACTTGCCTATCATCCAGAAAATGCTACACGCTTAAAAGTAAAGGTAGTAGGGCATATGGTGTAATGGGAAAAGTATGAATTTTTTTAGTGAGTCATGAACATGTGAGCAGATGGTAACCTTGCTCAAGCGCTTCTATGATAAATATATTAAAGTAAGTATAAAGCCAAGACCGGTTCTCAATTAATTTTGAGGCTGGTCTTTTTTTAATTCTACAAATTAATACTTGTTAAGACGTAAGTAGAGCCATTAATTAGTGAATATCTAAAAATATAAGCAAATTTTATATACAATGATGAAAGGAGAATCGTTATCTAAATAATATGGTTTGTTATACTATTGTTTTAATGGAAGAAAAGTAAAATAAAGGAATGGAAATTATATGATTAATAAGGAAATTCAAAAGTTGCTTGATGATCACAATTCATTTGCTAGACAAATTGCAAATGTAAGGTTATCAAATTTATCTTTTGATGTATATGAATTCAGAGATAAATACGTAATGCAAGTGGATTTAATATTTGCGGAAAAAAGTCAATTTGATCATATTCAAGAGGCATTTTCTGCAATATTTAAAAAAGAACTATTCGATGGAGAGGAATGGGATATAAATGATGATCCAGACCCTTCAGATGAACAATGGATAAAAGCGTTAGCAGATGGCTGGATTAATGAATATTATCCCAAAAAATATATTTGTCTTGAGTTAGTAAACAAAGATGAGTTTAGATGGAGATTTAAAAATGAATTGACCTATCTGAATGTAACAGAATCAATTGTTAAAGAGCTTTTCACTAGATTGAATCACATTGAAGCTATTCAAATAAAAAAGGGCTATACATATGATTACATATTTGGGCAATCTGATAGTCATTATTTTTTGTTTGAATGGGGGATATATGATTAGTATGTTTTCTATATATCAAGGATTATATTCCTATATATCCCATAATATATATTGATTTTCATTATTGGTTATTTACTTTAGATTTGATGGAGGGAGCCGATACTAAATATAAGAAAGGGAAAAAATAATTTTCATAGTTTACAGTAACAAAATGATAGATGGTGTGAAAGGAGGAGAATGTTGATGGAAATGACTAGGGAACTAGCTGTTAGTATGCAGTTATTTATGCTTAGAGGTGCATATGGATACAAGGGATTTAAGATAGATATAAAAGATGAAAATGGGAAAGTCATCGGGTATAGAAATGATATGAAAGGATTTATGGATGCGCTAAAAAATGCCACTGAACCGATTGATGCAAGTAAAGTTTCCAAATTATCATCTGGTCAAATACATATGTTAAATGGAGCGTCAAGTGGGAGTTGGCTAGTTCCGTTACTGAATAGAATGGGTGAGCTAGGCATGCTGGATTTACGTCAAGGGTTAGGAAATCCTAAACATGCTAAGTTATTTAGGCAAAACATGTTTAATTCAACGATTAATGCGTATACAAGGGCAATTTAAGGATGATTAAATATAGAATGAAGGGATGGATAACAAGATGATAGGGGCAATTGGTTCTACACAGCTCAATTCTTGGAATCTAGTAAGTAATCGTGGGAAGGCAGAGGCTCAAATCACTTTATTTACAGTACCAAAAATAAACGATTCACAATCTATTGTTACAAATATTTGGGAAGAACTTGCACAAACATATAATATGCAAAATGCCACATTTGATGAGGTGAAGGAAGTCGCAACAAGGCTTTATAAAGCTGGTGAAATTACGTTTAAGGAAGTGGTAACCTTAACATTTGATTATGAAAAGGCTACTAATTTATATCAAACAACATGCTCCCGTGTATGTTTCGGCTAATTTTACTATGTATGAAACAGAGGCAGATAAATCTGGACGACGAGATTGGATTGCTGAGTTTGGGGCACGTGCAGCCAAAGACCGTCAATACGGAAATTTAGTAGGCTATGCTGCAAAAACGAGAATACTGCATATTTTACAGCAATTCGAAAAGTAAAGCAGGCATTTTATTGTGATTTTAGTATCAAGAATAGTAAATGGAAAGTCATCCAATTTAGCTTTGGGAGCCTAAAACATCGCTACTTTATTTGAGCATAGCCAATTGTTTGCGTTAGATACTGAGGGTGGAATAGGAATGCTCTTATGTTAGAGCTTTTCCGTTGTTATTGCACTTTTTTCCTTTATTATGGACAATCGTTAAGCGTTCAGGAGTATAGAGGCTGAGCAGTACACTAACATCCCTACCCCTTGTATTTTATTTTGGAAGCAAATAATGCTTGGCAAAATATTGGTTTTGCGCCTATTTTCCCATTCATAGTAATGATTGTTTTTTGATTTTGAAAAAATAATAGAGTGGCTTGTATCATTTACATTCAAAGCTCAACATAGATTGATTATAAAACTTCTTATTAATTCAGCATCACCCTTCATTCGTCATCAAATTACTTTCTTCGCTATAATATTCTAAAATTCCATTGACTTATTATTCTGAAAAGTAGGATAATTGAATTGTATCCTATTTACCATTTTGCTCATCAAAGACATACAAAATAGATAAATAATATTTTAAAAGGGAGGAATTTCCAATGTTTAGAAAGCGTATTTTTACTTTTATTGGCAGTTCTGTTATGGCAGCAGCATTGTTAGTTGGCTGTTCAGCTACAGAGGAGGAAGAGGTGAGCTATATCGCTGTTACAGGTGATACAATTAACTCTCATCTTGTTGAAGATGCAGTTTGTATTGTAAATAGTCGCTTTGAGCAAGGACATCGTCTTGTATTCCGTGCTAATGTAACCGATTTAAAAACAAATGAGGCTATTGGTGACGCGAAAGTGAAAGTTGTGTTAGGTAATGGGGAAGAAATGGAAATGGCACGAGGACCACACGGTGAGGAAGCAACAGAGCTTTATACAGTTGGCTGGACAATTCCAGAAGATTTCCCTACTGGTACATTAGATTATAAATATGTTGCTGAAGTTGATGGCAAGGAATATTCTTATGAGCCATTTAATGTAGCGCCTTCTAAATTAACAATTATTGCAAGTTCTGCACAGTGAGTAAGCCTATGATGAAAAGGTATACGATTGTATTTTCAGCATTGCTACTGCTGTTGCTAGTCGGCTGTAGTGATAAAGAGGAGAAAAGTACTGGCGATAAAAAGGACACCCAGCAAAAAGAGGTTGCATTACAGGGTACATTAAATCTTAGTGCAGATAAAGGTCGTATTGGTGATGAAGTAAAGCTTACCGCGGAGTCATTAATGCCGAATGAGCCGTTAACAGTTGTTTGGACGGATATGATCGGCAAATATGAGATGGAGGAAAATTACTCCTTTATCGGTACTACATATGAGCCAAATGATCAAGAGCTTTTAACGGCACAAGCAGATAGCAATGGAAAATGGGAAGGCACCATTACAATTCCGCAAGGCTTTGGTGATGACCATGATATTTTAATTCACCAAAAAGATACAGTTGTAGCAAAAGCAAATTACTTTGTGGAAACAGTCTTTACGATGAGTCCTGAATCTGGCCCTATTGGAACAGAAATTACCATTAAAGGTGAAGGCTTAAGCTGGAAAATGTATGGTAGCTTATGGCACCTGAATTATGATAATAAATATACAGGGATGATTACAGGCGTTTCGACAAAAGGCTCGGCTACCGCTGTCATTCGTGCTACAGGCAATAAAGGCGATCATTCGATTACAATTGAAAGTGGCTCATCTGGCTCGCCTTATTTAAATCGCTCAGAATCAGCCATTAATTATATCCATACAGAACATTTTACATTTAATGTAACAAATGAACAGCCAATTACCGTTGAGAGCTATGTGGAGGAAGCGCCTACTGCAGCAGGTGGGGGTATTGAATTAGATCCACCAAAAAATAAAAAGGGAGTTACGGTTTCATTAAATAAAGAGGAAGGTATCGTTGGAGAAGAAGTCACATTAACTGCTAATGGGCTACCAAAAAACGAAAATGTATCAATAGATTGGCATACGATGGTTGGTAACCGTGTATCCGCTGCCGGCTATGGTGAAAAAGTCAACACATTGGAGAAAAGTTTAAAGACAGATGCAGAGGGAAGCTTAACATACACATTTGCTATTCCTGATGATCTAGGCGGACTACCTCATCTAATTGATGTGAAAGTAAAGGATGAGGTGTATGGGCAAACAGCGCTTCGCATTTTACCATCCATTGTGTCGATTACACCATCCTCTGGTCCTGTTGGTACGAAATTTGTTGTAGAAATTAAAGGCTCAGGCTGGACTGAATTTGACAATGCTTTAGCCGTAACATATGACAATTCATATGTTGGGTATATTTGCGGATTTAATAGTCAAGGAACGATTAAGCTTCCTTTAGTGGCAACGGGTGATACAGGCCATCGCGCCATTGACATTTACCCTTCCATCTATAAAGGGCAGCAAATTCAACCCAATCTATATTTAAACCCACAATTAACATATCGCGATGATCATCCTGGAACAGGTATCCCTGCATTGCGTATGTATTTTGAAGTAACGGAATAAAATGAAGAAAGGCTGATAGGAAAGTAAATTTCCCATCAGCCTTTTTTAGTATTGTAATGACAACAAATACTCAGCAACTGCTTCTTCATGCCCCTTTGCAGTGGCTGGTGGCATGGAGCCTCTCCCTTTTTCAAGCACTTCCACAATTTCCTCTTTTGATAGCTTTAGCTGACGTAAATTCGGTCCCATATCGCCTGATAAATCAGCAGCATGGCAGCCGATACAGCTAGATTTCGCAATTTTTTCACCTTCTGCTACTAAATCTGCGTCGAGCTCAGCCTGCTGTTCATTGCTGCTACAAGCAGTTAATAGGGTTGCTGATATTGTACCTATGACTATGAAAAACTTTACATATTGTTTCAATGTTTCCCCTCCCAACATCTATTCTTTCGAGCGGTCAGATTGAGTAATTACATTGTATAATAAATATTGTATTTGTTCAATTTCAGTAGTTTGCATTTTTGTTTCCAAATCCTAAAGTGTTCTATAAAATATTTAATACAAGCCAAGTAACAAGTTGAGGTACTTAAAAAACGGCATATCATTATAATCCTACTGTATTAAGACTGTTTTGATAGAAATTATGATAACTCTTCTCTTTATTTTACAGAAAATAATGAAAAGAGCGCTGATTTGCAATAATTAACGCTTTTCTATACATTATTTTTAAATTGCATATCTACAACTACACAATTTTCCACCTCTTTAAGCAATAACAGCGTATTGGTAGTGAACCCTGTCACTTGTCCCTCGATATCAAACTTTACAGATTTACCGAACGGGAAAGCCCATCGTCTATAGATATGGGATGATAGTGAGGTCGGTCAAGGGATAGCTTTTGCTATCTCAATTGACCGAAATTTTCACTAACTATATTTTTATACATTTGTTGCAGTTTATTTTGTTAATTGATACAATTTGGTTATGGAAGAATACAGAAGAACAAATACAACCGTATCATTGATTAATTATCATTTTGTGTTTTGCCCTCGATACAGAAGAAAGATATTTCTTGATGACAAAATAGAACAGAGATTTAAAGAAATGGTACACGAAATATGTGAATCTTTAAAAATAAAAGTGGTAGCCTTAGAATGTGACAAAGACCATGCCCACCTATTTCTAAATGCACTACCTACATTAAGTCCTGCAAACATCATGGCAAAAATCAAAGGAGTGACATCTAAACAGTTGCGTGAAGAATTTCCTCACCTACAACACTTGCCAAGTTTATGGACACGTTCTTATTTTGTTTCTACCGCTGGAAATGTATCGAGTCAAACCATCAAACGCTATGTAGAGCAACAGAAAACAAGGGGGTGAAATCATGTCGCAACCAATCACTGTCAAAATAAAATTGTTGCCTACAAAAGAACAGGCTTTGACTTTAACTGAAATGAGTAAAATATACATTTCAACAATCAATGACCTTGTATTTGAAATGGTAAAAGAAAAGAAAAGCACTAAGAAAACAAGTAAAAACCTTCATGTATCTTTGCCAAGTGCAGTAAAAAACCAAGCAATTAAAGAGGCAAAAAGTGTTTTCAGGAAGGCGAAAAAAACAAAATTCGAAACAGTTCCAGTTCTAAAGAAGCCTATGTGCATCTGGAACAATCAAAACTACTCTTTTGATTCCACTCATATCTCCTTGCCTATCATGACTGACGGCAAAACCAAAAAAACGCCTATTCGTGCTTTATTGGTTGATAAAGGTCACCGAAATCTTGATTTGCTTAAACATAAGTTAGGCACACTGCGTATCACAAAAAAGTCGGATAAATGGATAGCACAAATTTCTGTGACCATTCTTACTGTTCAAAAACCAGGAGTAAGAGTAATGGGTGTTGATTTAGGACTAAAAGTACCTGCTGTTGCTGTAACAGACGATGAGAAGGTACGATTTTTTGGTAATGGCAGACAAAACAAATTCAAGAAAAGAAAATTCCGTTCAGTTCGTAAAGAATTAGGGGAAAAGAAAAAGGTAACTGCTATTTGTAAGTTGAACAACAAGGAACAACGTTGGATGCAAGACCAAGACCATAAAGCGAGTCGTGCCATTGTTGATTTTGCGAAAGAGAATAAAATTTCTGTCATTCGTTTAGAACAATTAGCGAATATTAGACAGACGACAAGAACCAGTCGTAAAAACGAAAAGAATTTGCATACATGGTCATTCTATCGACTATCTCAATTTATTGAATACAAAGCAAGGTTAGAAGGAATTAAAGTTGAGTACGTAAATCCTGCATATACAAGTCAAACATGCCCGAAATGTTCAGAGAAGAACAAGGCACAAGATAGAAAATACAAATGTAAATGTGGATTCGAGAAGCATAGAGATATAATTGGAGCTATGAATATTCGCTATGCGCCTGTGGTTGATGGTAAAAGTCAATCAGCATAGGGAACTAGATGTTCTGCCCTATGAGGGGTAATGAGATACCCTCATCTTGAGGACTGTTTAAAACAGAAATGGACTGCGAACGCTTAGTCACTCAAGAATCCCATTGTTTTAGCTGTGGGAGTCTCAATAGGCCATTCATAATATTTGTATCACTAATTCTATTAGCATCTAATACGATAAGCGCTACATCATAACGACAATCTTCAGGCTTTATGAATAATGGATGATCTTGTGCAATACCTAAAATAACAGAGTCATCATGTAAAAGGTCATTAGATACTAGCCATTTTTTAAAAGATGCCATTAATTTTGTATTTTCAATACCATAAGCACCAGTTCTTCGCATAAATATAGTATTCAGATTTGGCATTTGTTCAATTTTCATCTATAAATAAAAATCTCCTTTGATTTAGTACATCGATGTCTACAAACATCGTATAATGCTTTAAAATAAATAACAATTGAATTTTTAAAATTTATTGACAAGGACGCATAAATAGATAGTCAATTTGCTACTTTATTTTAAATGTAGTGAAGTTATCTTTTAAAAAAAGTTAAATTTGTAATATTTTAACAATATCTACATCTAATTTTATGAGGAATCAATAGAGTGTATAGGAGATTGTTATAATAAGAATTATACTTGTGATTGTAGTGCTATCTTTTTCTTTATTTCTTATTAGCTGTAGTGAAGAAGAACAGCCGACAGAAAAGTTCTAGTTTATAGCAAAGACTGACAAGAGAGCAAGGTACTCGTATAATTAATCAAATATCATTAAAGAAGCTTAGTATACCCGTAATGAATCATATAGATGAAGAACCTTTATTTAAACTTGAAGTGATTTATCAAGCGGAATTCTTGGATTAAAGGATGATATTTCGGCTGAAAGAGGGCTTTTGTATACAGATTCCTTATACTATGTATTAAAACATCAAGTTTTTCCTGCGTTTATTGGGCTTTTAAATAACTGATGAGAGGAGGACTATATATGCTATTACTGTGGAGTATGTCTTTCGTTGTTGCCATTTTCGCCCTTGTTTTAGCTGTTGTGAAGTTCTCATGGATGTTTATGCTTATTAGTGCAATTACATCCATACCTGTTGCAGCTTATTTTTTGGGTGCAAATAATGCTTGGCAATCTCTTGGTTTTACACCGCTGTTCTTATTGATGCTAACAATGGCTTTTTGGTTTTTAGAAAAGAGGGTAATAATATGGCGTGATTTGAAATAGAAACAATGGGGTGAGTGAAGTTGAAAAAAGTTGGGGTAGTGCTACTAATTCTTATAGTGGGTGTTATAACCTTAGGGTTTGTTAATAAATGGTATTACCCAGCGCTTCCACTAGATGCTCTAACATCAAAAGAAGCGCTTCAAAAACTAAAGACATCCAACCAAAAGATTGTAGAAATCGGAACTGATTCCAATGTAACTTGGTATATGACAAAGAATCCTGAAAAGGGTATGTTAGCAGTAGATGAAACGATCAAGCAATTCATTAGTCGTGATGGATGGGAATTCAACGAGAAGAATGGTAGCGGTCTTTTCTTTGAAAAAAATGGTGAGCGTTTAATTGTTAGTACAGAGATGTGGACATCGCGCTATGTGCTTATTAAAGTTCCCCTTAACCCAACATAAAAAAGAGTAATAAAAAATAAAATACTACTCTTTTTTATAAATTTTTAATAAAGAGGGCACAGATATTTTTGTACTTTTTAAGTAGGGCAGTTCACTTGACATCAACATCAAAAATAAAAGACTCTTTTCCTTTATCCCACGTTGCTTGAAGTTCATAAATATAATAGCCTTCTTTCGTTGGCATTGTTAGTTGATTATCAACCATTTCAACAATATCACTTAAACCGTCCTCATTCCATTTAATCACAGTAATAGACAGAGGATTTTGGTCAATGTCAAACTTTAAACTTTCCTCTTTTTCTACCTCTAATGTTGGAAATTCATCCGCTAATTCTTTTATATCTGGAGAGCCCAAATCTTTTATTTCAACATTATCTTCGGTCCATTCAAAATCATATGGCATCATTGTATACTGTTCTCTGTCCACAATCACTTTTCCTTCTGGCTGACTAACCGTCCCATTTGGCAAACCGTTACACCCATTCAAAAGAGCAATAATCAAAGTGGATAATACTATTTTTTCATTCCAACACCCTTTTTAAAAATAATAGACAAAAGCATTAAAAATCTATAGTTCTAGCGCTGTTTTATTGGTGGGGTTAAAGATACCTGGTGTTGCATTCGGGATTTTTCCGATAGCGCCAATTATTTCTCCTTGATACTCATAGATAAATACGGTGAGATGATCGTTTTCTGAGTCTTTCTCTTTTAGTGTATAGCTTGTGATGGTTACCTCTTTTCCGATATACTCTTCCATAAAATTGATTGTAGCAGCTTTATAGTTTGCGATCGTTTCAGAGGCTAATGCCAGGGTTACATGCTCAGTTGAATCAAATGATTGAATCGTCCAGCCTAAATTTTCTATATATGCAAGATGTTCTTTGTCGATATTTTGAGAAGCACAGGCAGCTAGGATCAACAGACAACTTGCAAGAAGTATGAAAGTTCTTATAACGACACCTCCTATTGATGAAGAATTATATGCTGCAATAAATAATGCAATAGTCGAAGAACCAACTGTTTATAGGTATGTTACTACAACAGATGAAGAAGGACATAAAATTGAGGTTCATTACCATAAATTCTGATTGAAAATGTTATCGAAAGTGAAGAAATAAACACTCAATCTACAATTTCAACACTGGGCATTACAGATGGATCATGGACATACTATAATACAACAAATGGAAGTTCTAAAATTACCATGTTATTAAAATAGACGAGCTTCGCACTTTTTTTGAAATTTCCCCATCTCTATTTCAAGCTTATGTCTTTTTGAGCTATTAAAGCACTAGCTATTTTAAACTTTCTATAAACGCTTCTGAGTTCTTAGCTATTCGCTCATAGTCAATACTATGGGCATAGTGAGATGAATCTAACTCAATGACTTTACCATTATCAATCATACGAATAAAGTCATTGTGAATTCCATTCCAAGTTTTGTTATCAAAACCAGTTCCCTCACCATTAGATGAAAATAAAAGTATTGGAATATCGGGCATTTCGACTTTTTTTACTTTTTGTGCATTGGCTTTTATATGATTTATTTCATTGACCATATCTTTAGTCAATGTTCTTCGATAAAAGATGACTTTATACAACTTTTTCTCTTTATCTGTTAAATTTCCATATTTTATTGCATAACTTTCTGATAGATTTGGAATCCACCTAGTTAAGCCAGTATTTGCAGCTAAAGCACCTAATTGAATAAGGAACATATTGATATTTAATTTTTCATATGTAACTGGAACAGCCATATCTAATCCAATAATAGCTGTTATTTCATCAGGGTAGTCTTGTGCCCATTTCAAGGCTTCAATGCCGGACATGGAATGAGGAAATAAAATATAGGGTCCTTCCATTCCTGATTTTAAAAGAGCTTCCTTTGTTTCAGCTAGAATTGTATCAATATCTCGATCAGTATCTGTGACTTCGCTAAATCCATAGCCTGCCTTTTCAACCACAACAATTTTATATTTATCGCTTAACAGGGAATAAAGTGATTTAAAATCTAATGCAGGTGAACTCGTGCCACCACCAGACATAAAAACAAGCGTATCTTCTCCTTTTCCTTCTGTATAAACATGCATTTGATGACCATTAACTTCTACAAGTTGTCCAGTTGAAACAAATAGCTCTTCTTCCTTTGACAATTGTATTTTGTGATTAATAAAGCTCGCAGAAAGACCCAACACAGAAAACGAAATAATAACTGTAACGATTATCAGCATGATACATTTAAATCCCCTTTACCTATATTTTTTATTTTATAGCAATTTATCCACTACCTTATTCATACATACTGACCCAATTGTTGAACACAAATTTACAACACGTGTCAATGATCCTGCTTAGTTAGTTTAATAATACCTCAATTGACTTCATTTGGATAACTATTGCCATCTACCATTTCAGACGAGTTATTGTGGAAGAACATTCATTTAATCAATTATTGAAAGGCACTGGATGCTCTTTATAAAGAGCTGATATAGAGCTAGGGATTTCACTGAAGGGCAAGTATTTTTCTGTATTGCGGTTGTAGATGAGAGGGGGTAAAATGTTATTCCGAAAAAGGCAAGAGACTTATTGAAAATCGAGATAGACGATTCACACATTCTCGGTATTTGTTTATAAAAATATGCTATCTATTCTTAAAAGAGAAAATAATTATATTTGGACACTGAATATTTCCAGTCGATTGCACTAGTCCAACCATTTTTGCACGCTTAATTACATCAATGATTTGTGAATGAACAAATAAAAATGATCCTCTTACTGTTTCCGCTAGAAAGTAAGAGGATTGAAGGTGTTGACATCATTGGGAAGTTTATATGATAATATATTCAACGTTGAATATAGGAGCGACAAAATGATTAAATTATTGGTGTTGGAGTTATTAAGTCAACGCCCTATGTCAGGCTATGAGATGAAGCAAATACTTGAAAATACTGATGCCAAACGATGGAGCGGCGTATTACCGGGTTCGATTTATAATGCAATCAAAAAATTAGAAAAGGAGGGATATATCATCATTTCAAGCATTGAAATGACAGGTAATCGGCAACGTTCTGAATACAAAATTACCCAAAAGGGACAAGATTATCAACTATCCCTTATAAAAGATGCCTTATCCTCACCCATTCAATACAATGGAGATCTATATTCGGGGATTGGTTTTGCGTATCAATTAGATAATCAGTCTGCAATTTCAATACTTAAGAACAATATGAGCACTTTAAACACAGAAAAAAGAGAAATTATTGCAGGAAAGAAACAAAAAGAAATTGCAACGAATGGTGAATTATCTGAACTATCCTCAATTGTGATCAATCACATGATAAAAACAATTGAGTTGCAAAGTCAGTTGATCGAAAGTGTTATTGGTGTAATTAATAAAGAAAATAATTCCGATTAGATCGGTTTTATTTTTAATAATATATTCAACTTTGACTATATAAGGAGGAACTATATGGTACAAGCGTCTAACATAAATCCATTTTCTATCGACCACATTGTGGTGAATGTTGATCAGAAATATCAAGAAAATGTTCAATTCATTGAGGAAGTTAATCAGGTAGGGTTGCCTTATACACCCTCAAAAGGTAAAGGAAATAAAGGGTTTAAAGCTTCGAACTTATGGATAGGAGATGAATATTTTGAATTTATCCATATTAAATCGAAAGATGGTGGTGGTTGGATCAAAGACTGGGTTGATAAGTATAATTCTGGTCACAGAGGTGTTATTGGACTATTTCTCAAAACAAATAATATTGAAGAAACTACTGATGTATTGAGTAGCCTTGGCATATATGGTCCTGAAAGAATTAGTTTTCCTTTTTTCTTTAATCTAATTACCGTTTCTGCTAAGTGGCAAAATGCATATCTTCCCTATTTTGACGAAGTACCATTTCAATTAGGGTTTCAGCAAGTCGATACGCCGCAAATTGAAAAGAAAATGCGCAAGCGAATGGTACCAAATAGTGAAAATAAGGGTATCAATGGAATAAAGTCCGTCGAATTTTTCGGACCGTTTACATGTCGAGACTTCGAATGGTTAAAAGAAGTGTTCTACTGCATTAGTAAAAATTCCAATCAACTTGATATTCCACTTAAGAATGGTCAATCAATCCATTTTTATAATAGCGATACGATTGAAACACGCGTGTTACTTGATTCTAAGGGTAAAATACTGCCTCCGTTACTGATAGAAAACCTAAGAATATTGAATTTTTAAGGATTGGTATAATGTTTAATTAAAGCGTAGTATTTCCATTATAGAAAATACCATAACTGCCTTTTGATCAAACCTGAACGAACCCCCGAATAGTGGGCACTTAAAAAAGTGGACCTATTCGGGATTTTTCTATTTTGGGAAAGTCAAAGTATATAAAGCGAAAAAGCAATGAATCTTAACATGGATGTTATGGTTTGTTGATAGACGATCTAGCAGCCATTCGTAATAATAAGCAGAAGGAGATGAAAAAGATGATAAGTATGAATTTAAAGGAATTAAGAAAGCAACATCACTATACTCAAGAGGACGTAGCAGAAAAAATTAATGTATCGCGTCAGGCTGTGGCGAAATGGGAGAAGGGTGAATCAACGCCTGATATCGAAAGCTGCATAGCATTAGCCCAATTATATCAGGTCACATTAGATGACTTAGTCAATTATCAAAGTGATATGGGGCTAGGGATTCCACCGACGGGCAAGCATTTATTCGGTGTTGCGGTTGTAGGGGAGAGAGGGCAAATCGTTATTCCGAAAAAGGCAAGAGATTTATTTAAAATTGAGGTAGGCGATTCACTGATTATTGTGGGGGATGAGGAGCGTGGGCTAGCCATTGTACCAGAGAGCTATACGCAAAAATTTTTCGATCAAGCACTGACGGTCAATAAGCATACAAGAGGGGATGCTGAATGACAATTGCCATTGATGTAGAGGGATTAGGTAAAATCTATAGCACGAAAACGGCTGTGCACCCATTGTCATTAGCTGTTCAGCAAGGGGAAATTTTTGCTCTCCTTGGTGTTAATGGCGCATCTATATATAGACAAATTTGCGAAGAAGGAAAACCAAGTCAGCGAATCACATGACTTGGTTTTTCATTGTCATGATTGGCTTCTTGTTTTGTTGAATAAATTCCAACATATGTCGATGTTGGTCTGCAAAATTAAATTGGATTGTCATTTCTTTGTTCTCATGAATATAAATTGTATCAATCAGCTCAACCAACAAACCTCGGTCAAGTGCTTGAATATTTTTATGCTTTAAAAATGTTTGGAGATAGGGATGGTTCACACCAATACCTTTTTGAACAGTCGCCAGTTCTGTTTCGAGGTTGGTAATCACCTGTGTCACTTCATTCACTTTCTGCTCAAATTTTGCTTTCATTCGCAAATAGTCAGCTTTGGTAATATCGCCAGTTTTCCAATCCATATACAGATTATCTGTGACGGCTGTTATTTTTTCTAACTCTTGTTGTTTCGCTTTGTAGAACTGTTCTAATTGTTTCGATTTTGTCCGCACAATAGGATGTTTGATAAGGGTGGTCATATCCATCTACAAGTGCGATTTGCGCTTGTATCGCCCGTAATACGGCTTCTGTGATGTCCTCTATACCCATACTATGTCGAGTACATTTCCCTCTATGTTTCACTGCATAAGTAGAACAAATATAGTAGGCATATTCTTTCCATCCAGACTTTGTTTGTCTGCGGTAGCATTTCCTTGTCATGCCCATTCCGCAATCTGGACAACGAAGGAAACCTGAAAAAAGGTGGACTTTCTTTTCAGATGGTGCAGTACGAGTATCTCGCTTTTGTAAATTTTGTGCTTGTTCAAAGAGAGATTTTTCAATAATTGGTTCATGCGTGTTTTCCACTACAAACCATTCTTCTTCTGGTGGTGTAATTTTCATGAATTTTATAACTAATTACTCGTTGTTGCCCTTGTACCGATGTACTTTTCATTGGTTAAGATACGATGAATTGTACCTAAAGCCCACATGCCATCATATACATACCAAATTTTTTGACGTGGTTGCTGAACTTTTGACTTTTTTCTAACTCGTACCATGTTCCTCCAATCCTCCATAATCACATCTTTATTATATCATGTGTAACCTATCATTTCAGTGATTATAGCTTGAAAAGTAGCGTTTTAATTGCATAGATAAGTCGTTTCCATCCTCTAAAAAACGAATATAAACTGTCACATTCCCACACAAGAATTGGTAAGGTTTTTGGATGTCTTGAAGATATTTTTCTAATCGCTCCAATGCAGGTAAGTCATGCTGAATTTGGATATGTCGTATGTCTATAAGGTCTTGTGTTGGTCGAGTTTCTTTCGCTTTGTGTTTTGCTTCTGCAAGCCCTTTTAACGCTCCCATGTTCTTTCCTCTTTACATGTACATTGTAAGCAATTGAAAATCAGATGGCTGTTGGTACAGCTCCACAGGTATTTCAACCTCTGCAAGTATTGCTTCCAGCCCTACTCATAGCCTGTGATGCTTTGAACGCTCGGACAGTGACTGTAGGGGAGTATCATTATCTTATGGATAGGTGATGGCTCACAAATCTACCACGATTGTGTTAGACAAAGTAGATTTCACTCATTCTCATGCGAGAGTCGTGGCGTACTTGTTTGGTAGCTGACTATTCATAAAACTTATCTGATTTTTTGATATACTGCACGATGTTCTCTTTCGTGCTTTCTTTGTCAAAGAACAAGATAGTATAAATATTTTAAATGAAAGAGAATAATGACCATTTCCAAGGGTGTCATTGATTTTCTCCTTCATAACCTTCAACAGATTTTTTTATAAAATGCCAAAATTATAGCGCAGAATTTTTGGAATTCGAAATAAAAAATCTAATTTATCATATTCTACTTGTATATTTTTATAATAAAAGAGACCATCATCAAAAGCCAATTTGATAGACAATTGAGATAGCTTTTTTATTACTTTATAATGTATATACCCCAAACATAAAGCTTGCTGAAGTAATTAATAATACAGACATTGATTAGAACTAAATAATGACACAAAGAAGCACCTATTTAAATAAATTGTTTAATTTTTCTATAAATCCCAAAATGTGTAATATCACTTTTTTACTTTCTAAAAGGCTTGTGTATTCTATTTCCAAATTCCGCATAATGATTGTTTGCTTGTGAAGCATGTTGATTTTGAAATGTTTGGTTGCTGTTACCAGTTATAAACATAGGTACAATACATAGTGGACAACTACCATCATCTTCAATCATAGAACCACATAGTGAACAATACTTGTCTTCAAGCTCAACTGTTGCATTAACTTTATCCTCCGAAAGCTGTAATTCCAGTGAAGAATTCAAATCGTTAGAATTAGTTATTATTAATGATTTTTCTTTCAAAAAATCATTAAATACAGTTGCAAATAAAGAAGTCTTTATTGGAACAGTAACTACAACATTATTCATTTTGTTATCTGTAAAAGTATTTAATGTATTAAGATTATTAATGTTCATATAAATCCTCCTAATAAATTTTTTCGTGGTACAACTAAGAATGATTGACATTAGATTCGCTATAACTTCCCCATAGCTTTATGTAACTCGTCACTACAATCCACCTTACATTTCGTACCATTGAAGAAAATTTTGATATATTTCATATGAAACTACAATATTTTTTAGTAAAAAATTTTTTTCAAAATATCAATATAATAACTCTTATTTTTTTTAAATTTTAATAACAAACATACGGAAAGATTGAAATACACACTTGTTTTGTCAAGGGGGAGGGAATGTACAATTGACACACTATGATTATAGTGTGTCAACACGTTGTTGAAAAAAAGATTGTGTCCATGGCAACAAGCTAACTTTTGGCAAAGCGAGGGGTTGGTTTCCGTTACGACCGCGTGCTTTCCTGGGGGCGCCCGATGAGCCTCCTCACTGCGCTGTGGGGTCTCATCTGCGACGCTGAGTCACACGGTCTTCACTCCAATCAACCATTCTTTAAAAGTGTTCCTCCTCACAGATTGCCTAAGCATATGAAGTAGCACGATCCTTTCATGACTAGCAACTTTCGCGGGCACTTCTATTGGATTGCTAATTGGAATGGAGGGCTACTCCCATCACGGTCACTTCGCTTGCACACAAAGTAAATTTCCGCGTAAAAGCAACAACCTTACATGCTTCTTCTATTGGCGAAACATCGTATCAAACAAATCGCCTGAAATCAGAATTCTCTTGCGAGGATTCATAAAAATTTCATGGTCAATTTTGTTTTTCAACACATCATAAAAGTGTAGTGTAAGTAGCTATACTATACGTAATGAGAATCTATTAAGGACATAGACAGATGGTTTTACCTGTAAATTTACCACATGGCTTACAATATACATAGTATAAAGGTCCTCCACATTTGCTATGAATGCCAACATATTTTGTTTGTTTTAGAGTACCAACATGGTTACACACAACAAAAGTTGTAATTTGTTCACTTTCAATTACACTATCATGTGCAAAAGTATCATGTTCGTGTTCGTGTTCATGTTCGTGTTCGTGTTCATCAATTGAAGTTTCTGTAAAAAAACCGGAAGGAAAATCTTCCTTTAATTCTTGGTCTAACTCAGATGCTGATGCTTTCTCCATCATCCCAAATACAATAAATATAGCAAATAATGCTGACAAGATGGCTGTTATTCTTTTCATAATTATGTCTCCTTTTGTATTTTTAAGGCGATTGTACAATACCTAATACATATAATACATTATTATCCAAAAAAATAAATAGTAAATTAGTTTTTATTTACCGACAAAATACGACTGAAACCATGATTTTTCAACAATACTTTTTAATAAAGTTTTATTATTAGAGGTATGTATTCTAATAAAGTTTTTTATAGCCATAGTTGTCTAGCATATAAAATTGATTTTTTTGTAGTGTAAGGTCAGAAAGGGCTGTTACTTGTGATTGCTGTTTACGCCTTTGGTAATAGATATCGACAACTTCATTCTTCAATACTCACTTACAGAAACTATTAAACGTACAACACACTTGCCACGTATACGTTCCATGCATTCACCTCTCTTCACTATTGCAAAGGTGTCAGTGGTTTCCCTTCATAACCTACAACAATTATTTTCCTTAAACGCCAATAATAGGGTTATTATTTTAGAGAAATGAGGAAAAAACATTTAACCTATCTATGAAATTATTCGATTAAGGGCAGATAGAGGCAAGTTACCAAAGAAATATCTTACAGAATATTTAAACCAGTACCAAATCAGAATTCCAGAAGATTTTGCAAGTATTGCGATAAAATACATTGATAATGAGGATAGAGAAATATGATTAGCTGTTTGTCTATTCACTCAAAACGAGCCATTATTTTTAAATCGTTGTCATATTGGAACACTGGATATGAACCTAACATCGCCAAAAGAAGTCTTTAAAATAATGATTATGCAAAATGCGGCATCTATCATCGTGGCACATAACCATATGAGTGCTAATTGTACACTAAGTCCAGAAGATATTACGGTAACAAAACGTTTACAATAAGCAGGTGAAATACTAGGTATGGAATTAATCGATCATTTAATCGTAACAAGTAACCGATTTACCTCGCTAAAAGAAAGAGGTTATTTCTAGTATGTAAATAAGGAATCATTTACAATTGAACTATTAAAAATAAATGAAAAGGAAATAGAGCAATGAATAATTTACCATTAGGTTATAAAAGGGATAAGGACGGCAATATCGTGATTGATGAACAAAACGTCAAACATATACAAAAAGTTTTTGATATTGCTGAAAAAGTAAATAATATAGAATTAGCCGCTTATCATGATGCTAGATACCTAAATAAATATGTGCCAAAAACGCAAGATAAATAATGAATATCTTTATTTCATTGAATAAAAATTGTAAACACCTAACAAGTACAGTGGTAGCGCTTGTTAGGTGTTGTTTAGTGAATCACATTACAACATAAATGATGTAACCAAATGTATTTATTTCACAATCATCCAATTTGCATCTTTTTCTAAGGTTAATTCATATTGCGAAAGCTGGGTTGCTTTTATGATTTCATCTTAATATTTGACTGTTACCCACACACGTACTTGCTGTCCAGACTGTTGACAAAACGGATTGAGAAGTGTGTGCCAAGACCTTAAATAGAGTATTAAGTTTTAAAGGGCGATGTTATACTGCCACTTTAAGTAGAAGAAGATAGTTAAATTTCTGATTTTTCAAAGACAAAGAGGATAAGTCCTATGCAAAGAAATTAGTTCTAATTTGTTCGATTCTGGAAGCCATACCTCCCATATTTGTAAGTATGCTTATCGGGATTTGTTGCTGATATGAAAATTTTGCCTTAGCTTTAACAGCGTTGTTGTTTCCAACTTGTGTCTTATCCGTTACTTTATTTTGTTTCAATATAGAATTTGCTATGGCGTCAATAAGAGTGTTAGTTGAGGACGAGATAGAACCCCCACTTGTTAAACCAATGCTATTTATTAATTGCTTCTGTACAGTGGATAAATTACTGTCCTTATCTAATTTAGTTTCAAGTAGATTTAGAAAACCATTCTCAGTGTACAGGTCTAATATATTTGATACTTTAGGTTCTTTTAATAACGACTGTTTTTGTATATCAGATAAGTTTTTTATATTTGAACTATTAAAAAGAGTATCTGTTAATACATTTTTGAAAGCATTTTTTTGTTCTTCTGATAAATTTAATTTTTTGTTTTCAGACAATTCTTGAAGGAGTTTTTGTGTGAAAAGTATATTTTCTGTAGAAAGAGGATTTACATTCAATGTTATCATGCTTCCTTTCTTGAGATATTCATATCTTCTTCTATGAATATTATCGTCAATTATTAGAGATATTTACTGCATAATTTGCAAAAATTGAGAAAAATGAAAGATGTTTTTAAAACAGCGATTATGTAAAATGCAACATCTATCATCGTCGCACATAATCATGTGAGTGCTAATTGTACGCCAAGCCTGGAAGATATTACGGTAACAAAACGTTTACAACAAGCAGGTGAAATACTGGGTGTGGAATTAATCGACCATTTAATCGCAACAAGTAATCAATTTACCTCACTAAGAGAAAAAGGCTATTTTTAATAGACAAATAAACAATCTTTTCACTTGATTGAAAATGCCTAACAAATGGAAATATGGCACTTGTTCATTTTGCAAAGCATCGTATGCAAGTTGCTTTTCCTTTCATTTTCGATATCATGTATATTTATTCATAGATATTCAAAGATGTCAACTAAATGAGGTATAGTTGACATCTGCTTTATACCTCCAAAATCCTTGCGCCATCTAGCGTGAGCAGTTGTCAGGAACTGTTTTTTGTTGTATTTGTACCCCCCTGTTAGATACGAGGGGCTGACACTGGGGCAGGGCAAGCCCTGCCCAGCAGAAAACAGCACATTGTGGTCTGTTCGCTTCGCTGACCACAATGTGCTGTTCTTGCTGATTTACCTATTTATACCATCACATCACTTGAACATGTGACGATAATAGTTCAGGTTTTTTAATAAAATAATTATCTTTCCATTTGCATAATCCGATATAAAAAAGCAACAAACTGCACTCTTGTAACAGGTTCATTTAGGCGGAAATTGCCATTATCGCCTAATGCAATACCTTCACGCTCTAACACCGCAATATAGCCTGCACTCCAATGTTGGCTATCTACATCTTTAAATGAACTTGTGCCTTGTGGTGTTAGCCCTAGTACGCCCACAAGGACTTTCGCTAATTGTGCTCTTGTCATATTTTCGGTTGGATGAAACGCACCATTTGAGCCATCTACAATACCTGCTTGTTGTAATATCGCAATCGCCTCATAGTAAGGATGATTTTTCGGTACATCTGAGAAATTCTCAGCGGTTCTTACGGTTTCGAGTGAAAAGGTTCTTGTGAGTAACACTGCCACATGCATACGGCTAATTGGTATATTCGGGCGGAAAGACCCATCTTCATAGCCTTGAATAATGCCTCGTGTCGCTAATTCCTCAATCATGTCTTTTGCCCAATGTCTTTCTATATCGCTAAATGTTACAACTGGCTGTGGGGAGGGTGGTTCTTGTGGCTGCTTCGGCTCTTCCACAGGCAGTGCTGTCCACTTCGCATAAAGCGTCATATTTTCTCGCACAACCGTTTCCTCTATCAACGGCTTTGTGAGTGCTTCATCTTGATACCAACCGTCAAAGCGATAGCCTGCTCTTGTTGGGCTAGGTACATGACTTATTTTTGTGTTATAGGTGATTTCAATTGGTTTTAAAATTGTTCCTCCATTTGTCTGCAAGGTGATGGTCACTTTTCTCGGTGGCGAGTAGTCATTATCAGTCGACACAGGTGGCGGTGATGGCTGACTGCCTCCACCTGTTGCGGGTGGGTTCGCTGTCCACTTCGCATACAACGTGATAGCTTCTGTCACAACATCTGTCGTAAAATGCCATGCCTGTGTCAATGCGGCATCCTTATACCACCCAACAAATGTATGCCCTTGTTTGCTTGGGGGCGTGGGTTCACTTGCCTGTGTATTGTATGGTACTTGTTGCGCTGTGATGGTACTCCCACCATTTGATTCAAAGGTTACAGGGTAGGTGTTCGCTGCCCACTGGGCATAGAATGTCTGATTGTGTGCGCGCATTGTGAAAGAGGCATTTTCAGCATAGTCCTGTCCTTGACCATCTGCTTGTGTATTCCAGCCTGTAAATGTAAAACCTGTTCTTGCTAAGTTGCCACGATTTTGTACGGTTACAGTACCGCCTTGTTTATAAGTCATGTTATCCACGGGTGTATCACCTATTGCGCCATTTCTTTCGTACATCACATGGTACGCAAACTCTGACTCATATGCCCCTAAATCTATGAAACTACCTTGCCTACGTGGATTGCCTAAAAGGTCAGTCGATTGTGTATTGAGCGCATCGTTTCCTTTATTAATCGCTGGCGACCCTGCTCGTAATTGGTAATTTCGCTGACTTGGGTCAATAAAGATAGCTTCTGGTGTATACGTGTCTGGTTGTATATCTGCTATTGACTGATGGAACTTAGCTAGAACTTTCCCACCTTCCTTTACATCCAATAAGCTATTTTCAATCGTACCACTATAGTAAGTAAGTACTGAGTTGCCATCATTACCTACGATAATACTATTTTGAATTTTACTGTTTGCACTGCCACCATATATAGCGTTTGTGCCTTTATTGCCACTCATTGTGACATTTGTTAGGATGGGGCTACTACTAACACTATTGTACATGCCCCCTCCATGAGATGATGCGGTATTGCTATCAAACGTCACATTCGTGAGAGAGGGGCTACTATCATAATTGTACATGCTGCCACCAAAACGTGCAGTATTACTATCAAACGTCACATTCGTGAGAGGGGGTCTACTACTATCATTGTACATGCCACCACCATAATGTGCAGTATTACTATCAAACGTCACATTTGTTAGAGCGGGGCTACTATTTTTATTGAACATGCCTCCTCCTTCAGAACTTGCAGTATTGCTATCAAACGTCACATTTGTTAGAGTGGGGCTACTACTAACATTATTGTACATGCCGCCTCCAGAAAATGCAGTATTGCTATCAAACGTCACATTTGTTAGAGTGGGGCTACTCTTAGCATTGAACATGCCACCACCTACACTAGAATTAGCATTTCCTCCTGTAATGGTCACACCATCTAAAATCGCTGTAGCATTTAAATTCAAGCCATCTGGATGACAAAAGACATGATAAGCATTTCCTGTATTATCCGTTGGGGTATTATCAATATCCCCACTTAAAATCGTTTTATGATTCTTCCAATCTCGTTCTGTAACAGTGGTTTCTGTGCCATTAAATCCTCCGTAAATCGCGACATTATTTTGCATTTGGAAGGTAGCATAGCGAGCACCTGTTGCGCCAACTTCTTTCGTTGGTGTATACGTCCCTTGCGCTAGCCAAATTTCTACAGCTGTTAATTTAGTGGATGCTTCTTCAAGTGCTGATTGTAAATCGCCAAAGGCATTTGTCCAGCTTGTGCCATTGCCACTTGTGCCTTGTTTCACATAAATCACCGCACTATCCGCTGTCGTTGTCTGTTGTGTGATGGCTGCACTATCTGCGGAAGTCGTTGGCATTTGTGTGACGATAGAGCTTATTGCATTATTCTCATCTATCGCCATTGCTGGTAGACTCCCAAATAGCGTTTGCATGAACAAGACAACTATCGCTAGCAGAACGGGGGTTGGCTTTGTTTTTCGCTGCATGTGTGTGGCTCCTTTCGATTGATTTTGTTGTCACGTGGATAAAGTATACAGAGCGAAGGTTAAAATTAGGTTAAACAATAAAAATTAATCTAAAAAAGGGTGATTATCTTAGCTCAATACATACAAGACTGTTCTCAAAATAAAATAATAGGGTAGTTATTAAAAAGGAAAAACGGAAAGTTCGTTATCTCTGTGTCAGGCAAAACGAAATAGTCAGTCACCCATTCTATTATTTGTGCTTCAAATTCATGATTTCTCAGAACAATCTACGCCTATTCATTTTGTTTGGGCAAAGAAAATAAATAGACCACTTAAAAACGCCATCTGTCGGTAAAATACCGTTCAAATGACGTTTTAGGTGTGATTATAGATGTGTTTAATTGTCTTTAGATTTTTATAAAGCCTTGTGTATCAAGGGTTTCAAAGGGTTGTCTATATGCACATGCGGCTAATGGTGCTGGTAAAACAACAACGATTCGTATGATGACAGGGCTAATGCATCCAACAGAGGGCACGGTCATTATCGATGGGCTGTCACTACAGGAGCAGTATGAGGAAGCGATTAGCAAAGTAGGCGTGATTGTTGAAAATCCAGAAATGTATAAATTTATGTCAGGCTATAAAAATTTACTGCATTTTGCGCGTATGCATAAAAATATAACGAAAGAACGTATTCAAGAGGTTGTTAGGCAGGTGGGGCTAGAAAATCGTATCTATGAAAAGGTATCCACCTATTCACTTGGTATGCGTCAACGACTTGGATTGGCACAGGCATTGCTACATCGACCAAAATTTTTAATTTTAGATGAACCGACAAATGGCTTAGATCCTGCGGGTATTCGTGAATTCCGTACATACCTTCGTAAGATTGCCACAGAGGATGGTGTTTCCGTCTTTGTTTCTAGTCACTTATTGTCTGAAATTGAGTTAATGTGTGATCGGGTAGCGGTAATTCAAAATGGGAAGCTGATTGATATTCGTGAAATTCGTAATGAAAGTACGTCATTTTACTATGTGGAGGCACAGCCCAAAGAGCAGGTGGCGGCTTATTTGGAGCAGCATAACTATAACTTTATGGCAGAGCAGCAGGGCTATGTAGTGGAAATGAGTAAAGAGGATGTACCAGCTTTAATTGCCCAATTTGTACAAGTAAATCTCCAATTATTTGCGATACAGCCATATCAAAAAACATTAGAGGATCAATTCTTAGAAATGACTGGAGGCGGACAAATTGCTGAAGCTAATTCAAAATGAGTGGATGAAATTATGGCATAAAAAAGGTACATGGGCAATGGTAGCCATGCTGATTTGTGTGATTGTCGTTCCAGGTGCCATTATGAAATATCACGATGGAAAGTCGACAGATGAAGGCTCTTGGCAGGAAGTAGAGCAGCAAGCCATTCAAGCGAATAAAGAGATGCTGGCTAGTGAGGAATTAATGGAGGAAGATAAAGTATACTTTGAAGAGCAAACGGCTATTTCAGAATATCGTTTAGCCAATGATGTGCCAAGTCAAAGGGAGACTAGTCTAGTAAGCTTTATGTCCTTCGCAAGTAATCTGTTAACGCTTGTCACACTTTTTACCGTTATTGTCGCTGCTAGTATTGTGTCGAGTGAATTTTCAACAGGTACGATCAAAATGCTACTAACGCGCCCAATATCTCGGATGAAAGTGTTAACATCAAAATTGCTAACGACCTTCTTGTTTGGTCTATTTTTAGTAACTGTAAATATTGTTGTTAGTGCGTTTGTTGGCTTACTATTATTTGGCATAGGCACAGGAGTAGAATTAGAAATTGTCAATGGTCAAATTGTTGAAAAGGCAGTATGGGAAGACTTAGCCTACTATTATGTATTGTCTGGCGGAGATTTTGTCATGTCGACATTATTTGCCTTTTTAGTTGGCTCTGTGTTCCGCTCAAGCTCATTAGCCATTGGGTTAACTATGTTTTTATCTTTTACAGGCGGCATGATTGTGATGTTCCTGAGCAGATATGATATTGTGAAATATATTTGGCTTACACATTCAGATTTAACACAGTATGTGCAAGGAGATTTTATGGTTGAAGGAATCACGATGCCATTTTCATTAACGATTCTCACAATTTACGCAATACTTTTCCTTGTGATTAGCTATACAACCTTTATAAAGCGGGATGTCACGGCGTAAGTAGAAGAAAGTCAATATAAGGCTAGGACAAAAGGATCTCAGTCAATGAAAACTCAAACTATCATTTGTAAATTTAAAATGATTCGGCTTTCACAATGGCCAACTGAATTATAGCTTAGCCTCAATGAGGAGGGTAATATTTTGTTGTGTAGTTGCACAGAGCACATTTAAGGCGATTATCTTATAGAGGAGCTAGGGTTGTCTGGAATGGTACTGCCATTTCAGACAGCCCTTTCGTTTATAATGCGTGGAAAAAGTGATTTAAGAGAGATTAAGTAAAAAAGTATATGATTTAGACAATATATAGTATAATATTAAAAATATTTTAAATAAAATTAACTTAAATTGAAGATGTGCCTATCAAGAATGTTTATCTTGCTTCAACAGCTGTTTTTGTACCAAAATTGAAGCGACAAATCTTTTTTGCGCGAAAGTAAAGCGGCAGGTACAGAAGACTCTCATCTCGGCAGGTGACGGGATGAATGCAAGTTGTTACCTGGATTAAGTGGGTGGCCAAGCATTTGCTAAATTAAGATAAAAGCCCTAATAAGTGTGACAGTTTTCCCTTGGTGAACTCGAAAGAATCCGGACGCCATAGCGTTAGGGCGTAATTGATTTGAGGGGGCACAGCGCATAAAACCAATTGAAGGAATATAGCAAATCAACATAATCATAGCTACAAATTCAAATAAGTAGTTAATAATTGTAGTGTTTGGAAAATTATAAATAGCTCCTGTTTTATTGTTGAAAGAGCTATCAATTCTATAGGGGCATATTTCATATATTAGTGAATGAGCAACGTATTAAATGGCAAATAATGAGTGGAAGTTGATAATTTAATATGATAGAAATAGACTACTTGTTATGAGGGGGTTCCATAAAATTTAGCATTATAGAATCATTATTATTGAAGGATTTTGAGGTAAGGAGGGTTCATAGTGAGTGTAGGAAAAAAATTGAATGTAACTTTTATTACATTTATTCTGTTATTAGCAATTGCTATCGGCAGTAATTTTATTAATTTAGATAGAATTGAGAACCAAACGGATGAGGCAATTGAAAGGCGTATAGAACAACTGCTCAGTATCAAAGGGATTCGTCAAGAAGTGACTGAGCAAGGACTGTATGTTCGTTCGCTTATTTTAAGTCCCTCAACTGAGAATAAAGAAAAGCTTCTTACAACAGCTAAGGAGCTAACGGAGTCAATTGCTAGGTTAGGAGAATCTTCAAAATCTATAAAAATGAAGGAATTACATGAGAAATTAAATACCTCTAATGAACAATTTAGTGTCGAAATGCCTAAAGTCATAGCAGCTGTTGAAGAAGGTGATACTGTACAGGCTACAACGATATTGAATACAGCTATCCAGCAGATTAATTTAGATACATTTACGATTACAGAAGAGATGGAACAGTACCAGTTAGCACAGGTCAATGAAATTAAGGCCTCTTTATCCTCTTTACAGACATCTGCTCGTACAGTTTCTGGTATTATTTTAGCGATAAGTATAGCCATTGCTGTAGGGCTAATGTTCTATGTGCGTCGTGCGATTACAAACCCATTACAACGTCTTATGGGGAGTGCAGCAGTAATTGGTGATGGGGATTTATCACAAGAAGATGTAATGATTACATCTAAGGATGAATTAGGCAAGCTGGCAGCTATTTTTAATAATATGAAAAATAATTTACGTGGTTTAATTGTACATATCCAATCAAATGCGGAGCAATTGAGTGCATCTGCTGAGGAGCTTTCTGCAAGTGCCGAGGAAATGACAGCGACAACCGAGGATGTGACAAGGCAGGCAACAGAAACGGCAGAAAGCTCACAACTAGCGTCCGGTGCAGCAAATGAAAGTGCGGTTGCAATGGAGGAAACTGCACACGGTATCCAGCGTATTGCCGAGGCTTCCCAGCAGCTTCACACCTCTTCCCTTTATGCGAGTGAGACAGCAACAAATGGTACAGAAATTATTGCGGATGCCAAAAAGCAAATGGATACGATTAATGAGTCAACCTCTACCGTCAATGAGCTGGTGCAAAAGCTGGCAAAGCAAACAGAGGAAATTGGCAATATTACGAAGGTGATTACAGATATAACTGAGCAAACCAACTTGTTAGCGTTAAATGCAGCGATTGAAGCAGCGCGTGCAGGGGAGCATGGGAAAGGCTTTGCCGTTGTGGCAGATGAGGTGCGTAAGCTGGCAGAGGAATCCAAGGCATCTGCAAATAGTATTACAATGCTTACAACAGAAATTCAGCAGGATACGGAAAATGTCGAACGTGCTATGACCAATTCACTGGCGTCTGTACAGGATGGGGTAGTGGTGATCACCAAGGCTGGCGAGTCCTTTGCAACAATTGTGGGAGCAGTTGGTGAAATGACCCATCAAATTCAAGAGGTATCGGCAACGGCTGAGGAGCTTTCAGCCAGTGCGGAGCAAGTGTCAGCCTCTGTCACAGAGATTGCCACAGGCGCGAAAAATATCACAAGCAATATTGATACGGTGGCAGCCGCAATGGAGGAGCAGTCTGCAACGATGAATGAAGTGACAAATGTGGCGACAGCGTTAAGCGAAAACGCTCAGGAATTACAGGAAGAGGTAAGGAAGTTTAAAGTATAAAAAAATGAAGCTATCTCCCATCACGAGGTAGCTTCATTTTATAAGGGTATAACCTGATATTGATAGCACTTTCAAGTAGAAATTTAGGGGTAAAACGATGAAATATTGTCATTTTTATAAAAAAAGTATTTATTTTTTTTTGAATTGCGCCTATAATAAAAGCAACTTAGTGAAAACGCTTTTTTTTAAACAAAGTGGTATAGACAACTATACCAAGAATAAAGGGGGATAAAATATGTTTGCTTTCTTACAAAAAATTGGTAAATCGCTAATGTTTCCAATCGCCACATTACCAGCAGCGGCCTTACTATTACGGTTAGGCTCTGACGATATGCTTGGGGCAATACCAAATGAAGTCATACAGTACATTGCTAGTATTATGGCCGCTTCTGGGGATGCTATTCTAGGCAACTTACCAATTATTTTTGCTATCGGTATTGCGATGGGCTTTGCACATGATAGTGGTGGTGGAGCAGCCTTAGCAGGGGCGATTGCACATCTTGTGCTAACAGCTGTTTTAGAGGCTGTGAATGACACCTTAGATATGGGCGTATTTGGTGGAGTTATTGCTGGGATTACAGCAGGCTTATTGTACAACAAATTTTATAATGTGAAATTTCCAGAATGGTTATCATTCTTTGGTGGACGACGCTTTGTACCGATTATAACATCGATTACCATGGCGATTTTGGGCAGTATTTTAGCGATTGTTTGGGGTCCAATTCAAGGTGGCATCGATGCTGTCGGCAACTGGATGATTGGCGCAGGTTCACTTGGCGTTGGGATGTATGGCTTCTTCAACCGTCTGTTAATTCCAGTTGGTTTACATCATGTAATCAATACCGTTATTTGGTTTGATTTTGGTGAATTTACAAATGCTGCGGGTGATATTGTCAAAGGTGATATTCATCGCTTCTTAGCTGGCGACCCATCAGCAGGTCATTTCCAAGCAGGTTTTTTCCCAATTATGATGTTTGGTTTACCAGCAGCCTGTCTTGCGATGTATTTTGCAGCCAAAAAGGAAAAGCGTCCAATCGTTGGAGGAATGTTTGTTTCGATTGCGTTAACAGCTTTTTTAACAGGGGTAACAGAGCCAATTGAGTTTTCATTTATGTTCTTATCGCCAGTTCTTTATGGTATTCATGCAGTATTAACAGGAATTTCACTTGCACTTGCTTATATTGTTGGATTCCGCGATGGTTTTGGCTTCTCAGCAGGCTTAATTGACTATTTATTAAACTTTGGTCTAGCCGATAAACCATTATTATTAATTCCATTAGGGTTAGGCTTTGGTGCAATTTACTTTGTAGTGTTCTATTTCTTAATTAAAAAATTAGACTTAAAAACACCTGGGCGTGAAGACGATGATGAGGAAGACATAGAAGTAGATACTGCTATATCTGATGATGTTGATGTACGTGCCTATTATACAATTGAAGCATTAGGTGGACAGGACAATATTAAGCACATTGATTACTGTACAACGCGTTTGCGAATGACTGTACAGGATGCTAATAAGGTCGATGACAAAACATTAAAGCAAACTGGTGCGCGTGGGGTGATGCGTATTAGTAAAACAAATGTTCAAGTAATTATTGGTACATCTGTTGAATTTTTAGCAGAGGCAATGAAGGAACGTCTAAGAAAGGGCAATCCAGCGCCTGCTTACGCACAGTTGCCACAGGAACAACCTGTAGTAACAGAAACAGTAGATAATGGAACAGCAGCCATCCGTGATTTTGAAATGCCGATAACAGGTGATTTAGTACCATTAGCAGAAGTACCAGATGAAGCATTTTCAGCAGGCTTCATGGGTCCAGGCTTTGGCATTCGTCCAGCAGATGGTACCGTATATGCACCATTTGATGGGCAGGTTGTGATGATTTTCCCAACAAAGCATGCAATTGGTTTAAAATCAGACACAGGCTTAGAGCTATTAATTCATGTTGGTTTAGATACTGTTAAACTCAATGGTGAGGGCTTTGACATGTTTGTCTTAGATGGTCAAACAATTAAACGTGGTGATGCACTATTAAAAGTGGATATTGCACGTATTCAAGACCAAGTACCTTCAATGATAACACCAGTTATTTTTACAGGCTTAATGGGGCAAGAAATAAAGCTGGAAAAATCAGGCTACCAACGAGCAGGCTCTACGAATATTATTTCAGTGAAAAAGTAATGATAAAGTGAGGCTGTTTGCTAAGGGATACAGAGGCAATATATGATTGCGGATGGATACCTTGCAGCAGCCTTTGTTCAAGAAGAGGAGATGTTTTTCTTGAGTTTATTAATTCGAAACATCACAGTTGTCAATGCAGTTGGTCGAGAAGAGCAAATGGATGTATGGATGAAGAATGGCAAAATTGCACAAATTGCTCCATATATTGATGTTCATGCTACTGAGCAGCTAGACGGGGCAGGAAAATTTTTATTGCCAGGCTTTATTGATATGCATATTCATGGCTCTGCGCAAATGGATGCAATGGATGCTTCCGATGAAGGACTTCATGTGATGGCTAAATCATTATTAAAAGAGGGCACAACAAGCTTTTTAGCCACAACGATGACACAAAGCTATGAGAATATTGAGCGTGCCATTGCCAATATTGCACAGTTTCAATCACAGCCAGATGAGGCGGAGCTGCTTGGCATTCATGTGGAAGGGCCTTTTGTCTCCAAAAAGCGTGCAGGTGCACAGCCTCTCGATTATATTGTACAGCCAGATCTTGAGCTGTTTACGAAATGGCAGGCACTAAGTGGCTTTAAAATTAAGCAAATTACACTAGCCCCAGAAGAACCAAATGGCTTTAAAGCGGTGCAAAAAATCGCAGCAAGTGGTGTTATTGTGTCGATTGGTCATGCAGATGCCACATTTGAACAAATGAAGAAAGCTGTTCAATTAGGTGCAACACAGGGAACCCATTTATACAATCAAATGCGTCCATTTCATCATCGAGACCCTGGTGTAGTTGGAGGCGTTTTGCTATTGGATGCTATAAAGGCTGAGTTAATTGTCGACTTTATTCATGCCCATCAAGGAGCAGTGGAGATGGCTTATCGTTTAAAGGGGGCAGATGGCCTTATTTTAATTACCGATGCAATGCGTGCAAAGGGGATGCCATATGGGGACTATGATTTGGGAGGGCAAATGGTGCATGTGACAGAAGCAGGAGCTCATTTATCTAATGGCGCATTAGCTGGCAGTATTTTAAAAATGGATCAGGCTGTACGTAATATGCAACAAGTGACCCATTGCACATTGGAGGAACTTGTAAAAATGTCCAGTTTTAATGCAGCCCAGCAATTAAAATTAAGGGAAAAAGGACAGCTTGTACAAGGCTATGATGCGGATGCAGTAATTATGGATCAACAGCTTCTATTGCAGCATACTATTAAGGCTGGACAGATTAT
Source organism: Lysinibacillus sp. FSL H8-0500 (assembly GCF_038051955.1). Classification (NCBI taxonomy): domain Bacteria; kingdom Bacillati; phylum Bacillota; class Bacilli; order Caryophanales; family Bacillaceae; genus Lysinibacillus; species Lysinibacillus sp. FSL H8-0500. Next base: position 2,063,184 of record NZ_CP150292.1, read on the forward strand.
GTATAGCTTGAAATGAAAAGGTGACTGATAATGACTACTTATTTCCAGCAAGTAAATCACTATATCACGATGATTGCCCAGCAGGAAAGCGAGCAAATTACCCATATAGCCCAGCAAATTGTGAAGCGCCTAGCACATGGAGGTATTATTCAACTATTTGGCTCAGGGCATTCTATGTTATTGGCACAGGAAGGCTATTACCGTGCAGGGGGCTTAGTGCCTGTGAAACCAATACATATTGAGTCATTAATGCTACATCATGGTGCACGGCAATCCTCGCAAAATGAAAAGACAGCAGACTTTTTAGCAGCCTATAAGAATGAGCTACAGTTTGATGCACAGGATGTTTGTATCATTATTTCCACATCTGCCAGCAATCCTGTGCCAATTGATATGGCAGTATATGCAAAGGAAGCTGGTGCTTTGACCATATCACTACAATCATTAGCATACCAACACCAGCCATCACGCCATCCATCAGGTAAGCGTTTAGAGCATATCGTTGATGCAGTTTTAAATACACATGTGCCAGTAGGAGATGGTATTTTATCGATCGACCAATTGCAATATGCACCTGTTTCTACTGTACTAGGGGCGACAATATTACAAGCATTATTTGCTGAAATTATTGAGCTTATGCATAAACAAGATGCAAGCTTACCAGTGTTTGGTAGCAGTAATGTTGGCAAGACCGATAATGATGTATTGATTGAGCAATATGGACGTCGCATTCATTTTTAGAGGGGGAGATAGCGTGAGAATCGAAAGGTTCTCCTCAAAAGAGGAGTTATATACACGTGCAGCAGCCATTATAATAGAAGTAAAAAATAATGGTGCAACCACATTTGGCTTAGCTACTGGTGGAACGATGGAACCAGTGTATGCTAAGATTTGTAAAACAGAAATTGATTTTGCTAATTGTATTAGCTTTAATTTGGATGAATATGTTGGGCTTGAGGCAACACATAAGCAAAGCTACGCCTATTATATGAACAAACATTTATTTCACCAAAAACCATTTCGAGCATCATATTTACCAGATGGTTTAGCAGTAGATTCTCTAGTGGAAACAGCCCGCTATGAAGGATTATTGCAACAATATCCCTTAGACTTCCAATTGCTTGGTATTGGTCAAAATGGTCATATCGGCTTCAATGAGCCTGGTACGTCATTTGCTTCTTTAACCCATCTTGTGACGCTTGAAGAATCTACTCGTCAAGCCAATGCGCGTTTCTTTTCATCCATTGACGAAGTGCCAACACAGGCGTACACGATGGGCATTCAATCAATTATGCGCGCAAAATGCGTTTTATTAATCGCAGTGGGAGAAACAAAACGCAATGCCTTAGAGTGCGTGCTAGCCTCTGACTATACAGAGGATGTACCTGCAACCGTTTTATCCAAACATCCAAATGTTATCGTTTTAACAGACTTACAAGAAGAGGAGAATAAATTATGAAAACACAACAATTTACTGTAGTCGATCCATTAGGTATTCATGCACGTCCAGCAAGTCAGCTGGTCGCAAAAGCAACTCCATTTGCTTCAGAAATCGAGGTGCGTACAGCAGAAAAAGCAGCTAATTTAAAATCTATTTTAGGTGTGATGGGGCTAGCACTTAAGCCTGGCTCACAATTTACCCTTTATGTAGAGGGCAGTGATGAAGAGCAAGCATTTGCAGCATTAACAGCACTAATTGCAGAAATGGGGCTAGCACAATGACACAGCTTACTGGTATTGCCGCTTCTGACGGCATTGCCATTGCCAAAGCGTATCGTTTTGTCCAACCAGATTTAACCTTCACGAAAACAACTGTTCATGATAGCCAGGCTGAACAGCAACGTTTGGCAGCTGCTCTTGCTAAAACAGTACAAGAGCTGATGATTATTCAGCAGCAAACATTGAAAAAATTTAGTGCAGAAGAAGCAGCGATTTTTGAGGCGCATTTATTAGTGGTCAATGATCCTGAATTAATTGGGCCGATCAATCAAAAAATTGCAGATGAGGCGGTGAACGCAGAGTATGCACTGCATGAAGTGTCCTCTATGTTTGTGACATTATTTGAAGGTATGGATGACGAATATATGAGTGCTCGTGCATCAGATATTAAAGATGTGACAAATCGCATATTAGCACATTTACTTGGTGTACATATTCCAAATCCAAGCAATATCAATGAACAGGTCATTATCGTGGCGAATGATCTGACACCTTCAGAGACAGCCCAATTGGACCGCAACTATGTTCTCGGTTTTATTACCGATATTGGCGGCCGTACCTCCCATTCAGCCATCATGGCACGTAGTTTAGAAATCCCAGCCGTAGTGGGTGCAGGGACAGCAACGACAACAATTCAAAATGGCGACTGGTTGATTGTGGATGGTTTATCAGGTCAAGTCCTTGTGAATCCAACAGCAGATGTGATTGCAGATTACCAGGAAAAGGCTCAAAGCTATCGTACACAGCAGGCGGAATGGGTTACACTCGTGAACGAACAAACTATGTCTAAGGATGGCGTGCATATTGAGCTTGCGGCCAATATTGGATCCCCAAGTGACTTGGATGGTGTATTGCGTCATGGGGCAGAAGGAATTGGCTTGTATCGTACAGAATTTTTATATATGGGTCGAGAAAACCTGCCATCAGAGGATGAACAGTTTACAGCATATAAAACGGTTATTGAGGGAATGAAGGGCAAGCCAGTTGTTATTCGAACACTGGATATTGGTGGCGACAAACACTTGCCATATTTACCATTGCAAGAAGAAATGAACCCATTCCTTGGACATCGTGCCATTCGTCTATGTTTAGATCAACAGGAGCTATTCCGAACACAATTGCGCGCATTACTTCGAGCATCTGTATACGGTAACTTAAAAATTATGTTCCCAATGATTGCGACAATTCAGGAATTTCGTGAGGCAAAAGCAATTTTGCTTGAAGAAAAGGAAAAGCTGATAGCTGAAGGCATTGCAGTAAGTGCGGCTATAGAGGTCGGGATGATGGTTGAAATTCCAGCTACAGCCGTAATGGCAGATATTTTTGCAAAAGAAGTGGATTTTTTCTCCATTGGCACAAATGATTTAATTCAATATACGATGGCTGCCGATCGGATGAATGAAAAAGTTTCTTATTTATATCAGCCGTATAACCCAGCCATTTTACGCTTAATTCAAATGGTCATTAAAGCTGCCCATCAAGAACAGAAATGGGTAGGAATGTGTGGAGAAATGGCAGGCGATGAGCTAGCTGTTCCGCTATTACTGGGCTTAGGCTTAGACGAGTTCTCCATGAGTGCCACATCCATTTTAAAAACACGCGACTTGCTAAAACAACTAACTGTCCCAGAGATGCAGTCTTTAGCAACTGAGGCATTACAGTTAGCGACAGCTGAGGAAGTAGTAGAAAAAGTAAAGCAAGCTATGAAATAAGCTAGACCAAAGCCCATCTACCAACAAACAGTTATGGTAGATGGGTTTTTAACTTTGTTTACTTAAAGTGTTGACGGCAGGCAATTCTAATAAATTCTCTACGATGGCATTCACTTCAACAGCTTTCCATTGTCCATCCCTTTCCAAAATGCTCATGCTAAGCCCCTTGGATGATCCTCTATAAAAACGCATTCATGAGGAAGTACATTCCGCTTTTCGATTGCAATCTCAAATAGATGAAGGTTGAGCTTTTTAATCACACTTTATTATTTGGGAATGATTGCAAATAAAAAGTAGCTGAAAATAAGGTTCAACTACTTTTTAGTAAATTATATATGTTTCGAAATGATTTGCTGAAGCTTAGCTTGCAGTGTTGGTAGGTCGTGCATCGTTATCGTTGTTCGAACATAGCTTTCATCCATATCTAATGCCTCGGCAAAGAAGCTACCAATTCCTCTTGCTTTACGATCAATTTGCATTAAAATTTCTGCGGAATGATTGGATTGAGATAAGAAAACAATTTCCAGCTCATCTAAATGCTTTCTAAATGGACCTGTAGGCACAAATTCAAATTCCTGGACAAATGGATAGTAGCCACGGAAGCGTGAAGGAGCCTGTTCACATTCAGCTTCATGTAAACGGAAACCTAATCCACGAATAGCATCTAATATATGTCCTGCAAGTGCAGTGGGCTCGACACGAATATAATCCTTATCACCTGGATCAACTGCATTTTTAATGTCAAGGCCAGTTTGAATCCAAACCTGTGTATTACCAGCACTAATCGGCGTTTCAAATGGCAGTGTTAATGAAATGGGAAATATCTTTTCTTCACCAGCCACCAGTAAGAAAGGCTCTGTTACTTTGACTTTTTGTAGTGCGGCCACCTCTGTATGTTTGTGGTCATTCGACTCACGAATATACGTGGTATTAACTGATAGATAGATGGTATCCACTTGTTGCTCGACTTGACCGCCACGCACAATGATTTCTCCTCGCATAACCTCTCCAGCACGATAAGTATCCTTGTCTAACCTTGTATCAACGGTTGCTGAACCAATTCCGATACTTGCTAAAGCTTTCTGAAAAAAAGACATCTTTCATTCCTCCTACTGATATTGTTAGCTATACATACGCTTATTTAGAAAAAAGGTTTCAAGTGCAGCAAATTTTTCGCTATACTAGGGGAAAAATGAAAGGGGCAGATGAATGGAGACAGAATGGTTGCGCACATTTATGGTTGCTGCTCAAACTGAAAATTTTCGCGAGACGGCTGAAAAACGATTTATCACTCAATCAACGGTAACAAAGCATATCCAGCATTTAGAAAGGGCGTTGCAAACAACATTGTTTGACAGACAGGGGAAGCAGGTCATATTAAATCGCTCAGGTGCTTATTTTTATCAGCAGGCACAAAGAATGCTTACTATTTTAGATGAAGGATTGCAAAATATGGAGTCCTTTTTGCAGGGCTATACATCGAAGCTAACGATCGGCGTTGCGCCACAAATCGCCAATTCCACATTACCTACTATTATCAAAGAGTTTCAGCACAGAAAGCCAACGATTCAAGTGGTGATTGAGCTGCTAAAATCTAATGAAATCGGAGAAGCTGTGTACACGGGAACAGTAGATATTGGTTTATCGAAATTAACGTCTACGCGTGAGTTACATACGGTTATTTTAGCACAGGAGCCGTTGCAATTAATTGCCCCTATCGCTAAAAAAGAGCTGAATGCCATGGTATTACTTCAGCAGGAAACACTGTTAACACATGAATATGCCCCTTATTGGCAGGAGGTTCAGCAGGTGCTTCAGCAATTCACAAGCTATCAAACGATGCATATTAATCAAACAGAGGTGATTAAAAACTTTGTTAAGCATGGACTAGGGATTGCCTTTTTGCCAAAAAGTGTGATCGAGGCAGACTATCAACAACATCTGTTGCATCGTTACGCAGTGGCGGAATTTGCTCATATTAAGTCTAATACATATGCGTTAACGAAATATACCTCTGTGGATTTTGATGCATTTTTAGCGGTTTGCGATATTGTTTACAAGGTGGATGGGGATGTATAGTATATTATCAACAATTAGTCAATGGATAAGTGAGCCTATTACCCAATTTTTGCTTCATTACCAGCACTCGGCATTGGTAATGGCGGTGCTACTCGGTTTGCTTGGGGCTTTAGCTCCGTGTCAGCTTACAGGAAATATAAGTGCTATCACATTTTATGGTAATCGAACATTGCAAATGAAGGGCAATTGGCAGGAGATTTTTTGTTTTATACTTGGCAAAGTCGTTGTTTTTAGTGGGCTTGGTCTTTTGGCCTGGCTTTTTGGACAGTCATTTGAAACAAAGATGACACTCTATTTTCCAATGTTTCGCAAAGTCATTGGGCCTCTTATGATCATAACAGGACTTGTATTACTTGGTTTATTTCAATTAAAGTTTTTACAGCGTCTATCAGCGCTTCTTCCTTCTGTCGTAAAAGAGGGCAAGGCAGGCTCCTTTTTAATGGGAGCTAGCTTTTCCATTGCCTTTTGTCCAACGATGTTTGTGCTATTTTTTGCTTGGCTGATGCCGCTTGTCGCAAGCGTTTCCTATGGACTGTTATTACCAACTATTTTTGGCATTGCCACCTCAATACCATTACTAGTAATGCTGCTACTTATCTATTTATTGAATGCAAAGCGTTTAGTGCTGCGTACAAGTATGAAAGTGGGGAGAGTGATACAAATAGTTGCAGGGCTACTATTAATTTTTATGGGTATAACAGACACTATTACTTACTGGCATATATAAAAAGGCTACTAGATTGCTCTAGTAACCTTTCTCTATTTATAGGCAATAAAACGTAGGCGGCAGTAATCGGCAATCCACTGTCCTTGTTGGAAGAGGATTGGCTTTAATAATTCCTCACATTTGGCATAAACCTGTTCTTTCTCTGCCTCTGATAGATGCTGTAGTATATTATGGCTAAACATCACTAACCAGTTGCGTAGACCATCATCTCCTTGAAGCGGTGTGGGACGTTGATAGAGTGTAATCATCTCCACTTTAAATCCCGCATTTTCTAACTTCAATTGATAGTCCTCGAGACTTGGGAAGTACCATGGGAAATATTGCTCGTGATAAGGGAAATTCAAGGCCTCCATACTTGTTTGTAAAGCCCAAACAATCGAGGCAATATTACCTTGTCCACCCATCTCAGCAATAAAGCGTCCATCCTCCTTAAGTGCCTTGTAAATATTACCGATCACCCTATCAGGTTCTTTCATCCAATGAAGGGCAGCATTAGAGAAGACTGCATCAAAGGCTTGTGTAAAGGGCATAGCTGTGGCATCCATTGTTTGAAAGGCAATGGCAGGGTATTTTTGCTGTGCCGCAGCAATCATTTCGGCAGAGGCATCCACCCCTATGACAGTAGTACCAAATGTTGAAATTTCATAGGCTAAATCACCTGTACCACAGCCCACATCTAAAATACTTTCATGCTTTTGAGGTGCTAATACATCAATTAAGCTTTCACCAAATTTTGAAACAAAGTCGTGCTTGTGATCATATAACTGTGCATTCCATTGTGTGGTCATATGCTTTCATCTCCTTTATTTGAGCATAGCAAAGAACAAGCAACAACAGAAATGCCAAAAACGATAGATTTTGATGCCTAATTGGAATTAGACGGTAATTTGGTTAATGTTTTGCCACTCCAGCCAAAGATTACTGTTAAAATAGGTCCTAGTAAACAGAAGAAGGTAAACGGTAAATAAGCCAAGGTGGAAATATCAAGGACACTGGCGATAAAAATGCCGCAAACGCTCCAAGGTACAAGTGGGTTAACGACTGTGCCTGCATCCTCCATCACACGAGAAAGATTTTTCGGCGCAAGGCCAACCTTCGCAAACTGTGCTTTAAAGGCCTCCCCTGTTAATAAAATTGATAAATATTGCTCCCCGATTAATGTATTCACACCAACGCCTGTAATCGCAGCTCCTGTAATCACAGAGCCAGCGCTTTTAAACAAGCTTTCCACCCTTGCTAAAATACTTTGAATAATCCCAAGTGTAAATAATAATCCGCCCATTGTTAAAGCAAGTAACACAAGCGCAATTGTACCCAGCATACTATTCATTCCTCCGCGTGTTAACAACGCATCGACTGCTGGATAATTCGTTTGCGATACATAGCCATCAAAAAGAATATGAAAGACATCAGCAATGGGGAGCGGATTAATGATAGAGCCCAGACCTACACCTAGTAAGGACACAACAGCTAATGTGAGAATGGCAGGTGCTTTATAAAAAGTCATCATAATAAGGACAGCGATTGGCAATAATGTATACCAATGAATCATTCCCGTGGTGAGTAGGCCTTCTTTTAATTGCTCCACTGTATCAAAGGATGTAGTGGCCGTTGTTGGAGACAACATCGCATAAAGCACAAAGGAAATCAGAAAGGCAGGAATGGTTGTCCAGCCCATATTTTTAATATGCTCAAATAAGTCTACCCCAACTGTACCTGAGGCAAGATTGGTTGTATCGGATAAAGGGGACATTTTATCGCCAAAGAAGGCACCAGACACAATTGCGCCCGCAGTTATGGCTAGCGATATATCCATCGCCCCCGCAATCCCTATAAATGCCACGCCCACTGTTGCCACCGTTGTTAAAGAGCTACCAACTGCCACACCCACAATGCTACAAATTAAAAAGACAATGGCAAAGAAGAAGCTTGGTGAAATCGTTAAAAAGCCATAATAAATAAGAGTTGGAATCGTTCCACCCATGATCCAACTTGAAATTAATAGACCAATAAAGAAAAAAATAAAGACAGCACCGAGCCCAGCACTTGCTCCGGCAATCATTCCCCCTTCAAGGTCACGAAAGGGTATTTTTTTCAGTAAACCATACGTGAGCAACAGGACAATAACAAGGAAAATAGGGATATGTGGGGTTGCTTGTAAATAGCCAATGCTTATAGCCAGAATAGTAATGCACAATACTATCATAAAGCATGCCTCTATAAATCGAGGATTGCTCTTTGCTTCAATACGAAACATATAAGTCCTCCTATTAAATACTTCTTCGCTTCAACGCGTTGAAGCCAAAAAGAATTATAGCACAAGCATATATTTTGTCAATTGACAGAAAATTGCTATAATCAATGCGAAAAATAATCCCAAGCATTTTTTACAATGAGTATACATGTCATCATAATAAAAATAACACGCATCATTTTTGTACCGCCCTTTAGTGCAAATTTTGAGCCTAAAATTGCTCCAAAAATCATGACAAAGCCCATTGAGAAGCCATATAAAAAATTAACTTCCCCTAAATATAAAAACATCATAAGAGCGGCTAAATTCGAGGTAAAATTAAACGCTTTAGCATTACCCGCAGCCTGTAAAAAATCATGTCCCATCATAAGTAACAGAAAAATAAAAAATGAGCCTGTCCCTGGTCCAAAAAAGCCATCGTAAAAGCCAATCGCTGTAAATGCCCCCATATATGCTATTTTTTTTGCTGTATGAAGCACACGTTGTTGAGGCTGCTGTCCCCAATCCTTTTTCCATATTGTATAAGCTGTCACAAGGACGAGCATAACAAGCATAAGCGGCTTTAAAATAGCAGGAGATACAAGGTGGACAGTATATGCACCAAGCAAGGAGCCTAGAAAAATAAAAGGAAGGATTTTACCAATTTTTTTAAAATCCACTTTTCCTGCACGTAAAAAGGTCAGCATACTTGTGCCATTGCTAATCGTATTCGCCAGCTTGTTTGTGGCAATCGCTGTACTTGGCGGTAAGCCAATAGCCAATAATGCAGGCAGGGAGATAAGCCCTCCGCCCCCAACAATGGCATTTAAAAAGGATGCGATAAAACTGACTAGTAATAATAGAGCGAGGGAAAGGAAGTCGATATCCATATGTATAGTTCACATCTTTCTCAGTAATTTTTCTTATAAGCGTACTGTGAATGATAAAAAATAACAATGAAACATTACTATATTTATGTAAATATCGTTTACAATTCCTTAACATTTTATATGTAAAAGTAATTGAAAGAAAAAAAGTTTTTTTCAAGTATTTTTGTAAAAATAAAAGAAAAAACGATCATATTTAAAGAAAAAACGGGATTTTTTGATAGTTAGTTTCCAACGATTTCAACTTAGAAAACAACATAAAAATAAATGTGGCGAAATTTATATTACATTTTTGTAAATTCAACCGCTTTATGTTTAAAACTTTGTAGAATTGTGTAAATGTTTTGTTATGATGATGTCAGCAATCGACAATTTTTATTTAACGGGAGGAACCGAACAGAATGTTCAACTCAAATAAGCAAGATCCATTTTTTCAATCATTATTAAAAATCGCTAAAAATGTGAATGAGGGTATTTATTATGCCCATAATGCCCGCATTGAAGATATAGATGCGTTAAAAGAAATTGCTGGGACAATGAAGCAATATGAAACAAGTGGCGATAAACTAATCCATGAATTGATTGTCATGTTAAATAAATCTTTTATGACACCAATCGAGCGTGAGGATATCTTAGCGTTAGCTAATAAGTTAGATGATGTAATTGATGGAATGGAAGGCTGTATTGCGCATTTCGATATGTACAACTTAACTGAAGTAACAGAACCAATGCGTCAATTCCTCACATATATTGCCAAGAGCACAGATGAAATGGTACAAGCGATGGAGCTATTAAATAGTAAAAAGCTTGTAGATATGCGTAAGCATGCGATTCAAATTAAGGATAATGAGCGTGAATGTGATGAAATTTTTCGCTCCTCTATGAAGCAGTTATTTATCCAAGAAAAAGACCCAATGCGCATTATTGTTTTCAAAGATATCTATGAGCAATTTGAGGATATTGCGGATAGCTGTCAAACAGTCGCAAACACAATTGAAACAATAATTATGCGTAATGCATAAGATGGAGTGTACGAAATGGATACAATCTTATTAATCACCATACTAGTCGTTATATTCGCCCTTATATTTGACTTTATTAACGGCTTCCATGATACTGCAAATGCCATTGCCACATCTGTATCAACTCGTGCCTTAAAGCCTCGTACAGCAGTTTATATGGCTGCGGTGATGAACTTCGTCGGAGCGATTACATTTGTTGGGGTAGCAAAAGCTTTAACAAAAGATATTGTAGATCCATTTACATTAAATGCTTATGATGGCGATATTACAGGTTCTGTTGTTATTTTAGCTGCCCTATTATCTGCCATCACATGGAATTTATTAACATGGTATTTCGGAATTCCATCGAGTTCTTCCCATACATTAATTGGCTCTGTGGCAGGTGCAGCCATTGCCGCAGCAGGCTTTAATATTTTGAACTATGAAGGGTTTATTAAAATTATTCAAGCACTTATTTTTTCACCATTACTAGCCTTTGCGGCTGGTTTCCTGATGATGACGATATTGAAAACAATCTTTAAAGATATGAATTTATATCGCACAAACAAGGGTTTTCGTACAATGCAAATCGGAACAGCAGCCCTACAATCATTTACACATGGTACAAATGATGCGCAAAAGGCGATGGGGATTATTACTCTTGCGTTAATTGCAGGTGGCTTACATCAAGGGGATGATATTCCCTTCTGGGTACGTTTTGCAGCAGCGGCTGCGATGGGACTAGGTACCTCTGTTGGTGGTTATAAAATCATTAAAACGGTTGGCGGAAAGATTATGAAAATTCGCCCCGTGAATGGGGTAGCGGCAGATTTAGCTTCTGCTTCCATCATTTTTGGTGCGACATTAATCCATTTACCTGTATCCACAACACATGTTATTTCTTCATCTATCATGGGTGTAGGAACAGCACACCGTGTGAAAGGTGTAAAATGGGGAATGGCACGCAAAATCGTCACAACATGGGTTATCACGATGCCAATCTCTGCTGTCATGGCAGCATTAATTTACTATATTTTAAGTTTATTTTTCTAAAAGGAACGCACAGCATATTGTGCGTTTCTTTTTTTGGTGGAGGCTTCTAGCGCGAGTGAAGGTAGGGTGGTTAGAACCGCAAAAGTGGAGAATAGAAGGAGAAGAGTAATGGATAGAGCTAGCAAAGCAGTGGATAGAGCGCCAATCAGGACTGGTGCAGGTTGTGGCCGCTTTATCAAGCAATTGCTTTTATGATAATGTTGAGATAATACTGGTGCCTATATGATAATTAAAGTAAAAATTGAACATAATAGGTTTATCCTGAATAAAAAACAGGAAAAGGTATATATTCTTAGTCCATGTAAGTAGGTGATACATATGCTCGATAATCTATTATTTCAGTTACCGTTTATTATTTTTATCGGTTTATTTTCCCAATGGCTTGCGTGGCGTTTTCGGATGCCAGCGATTGTTATTATGAGTATAGCCGGTTTGTTGATTGGTCCTTTTACAGGATTAGTGTCCCCGAAAGAAACATTTGGGCCGATGTTTCAAACACTTATTTCTCTGGCTGTGGCTGTTATTTTATTTGAAGGAAGCTTAAGTCTCGATTTTCGCGAAATACGAGGGTTCCGGAAATCTATTTTACGCATTTCCACAGTAGGAGCAGCTATTGCTTGGCTAACAGGTTCTGTTGCGGCTCATTTTGTTGCAGGTTTATCATGGCCTGTATCCTTTGTCATTGGTGGCTTATTTATTGTGACAGGGCCAACGGTGATTTTACCGTTACTAAGACAGGCAAAACTCAAGGAGCGACCAGCGGCGATTCTTAAATGGGAGGGCATTGTGGTTGATCCATTCGGAGCTTTGCTGGCTTTATTTGCTTATCAAGTTGTGTTAGGCATTTATCAATTAGAGGGTGGCACCTCCTTAACGGTTTTCTTTGTTTCTGCTTTTTTAGCGGCTCTTTTAGGTGGGCTTATAGGCTTTATAATGGGGCAATGCTTGGAACGAAGTTTGATTCCCGAGTTTTTAAAATCGCCTTTACTGCTAGCAATGATTTTACTGGTGTTTGCGATAAGTGATGCGATTATGCATGAGACAGGCTTGCTAGCTGTGACTGTGATGGGGCTGGTGATGGCGAATATGCATTTAACGAGTCATCATGAATTGCTACATTTTAAAGAAAACATTTCTGTTATTTTAATTTCAAGCGTCTTTATTATGTTAACATCCTCACTAACGATTGATATTTTAGGGCAAATTATTGATTGGCGTATGCTACTCTTTGTACTAGCAATGATGTTTGTTGTTCGTCCATTATCCATTTGGATTGCCACGATTAATACAGGCTTAACGCTGGAGGAGCGGGCACTGATAGGCTGGATTGCACCAAGAGGAATTGTAGCATTAACAGTTTCTGGTTACTTTGCGACAGCGCTTCAAGAAGTAGGCTTTCAAAGTGCACAATTACTCACAGCTCTAACGCTAGCCCTTGTATTTGCCACGGTTGTTGCCCATGGCTTTAGTATTGGCTGGCTAGCAAAGAAGCTAAATTTACAAGCCTCTTCTGGTACAGGTATTATCATTGTAGGAGCTTCTCCATTTACCACGCAATTAGCCATATCCCTCAAAAATAATGGTATTGATGTGTTATTGATGGATCGTTCATGGGAAGATTTAACACCAGCGCGGCAAAATGGTATTACAACGGAAACGGGCGATATATTAAGTGAGCATACGGAATTTTATGTTGATTTAACCCCATATGATCAGCTTATTGTGGCGACAAAGCAGGATGCTTATAATGTTCTAGTTTGTGCAGACTTTGTTCCTGAATTAGGACGTCTTAATATTTATCAAACGGCTTTACACTCTACAGATCCTAAAAATTACTCACGGAAGTATGGGGGACAGCTTCTTGTGGATGCACACCATGATATTCATCGATTAAATGAACTGGTAGAGCAAGGTGCGCAACTGCGTCAAACGAAAATTACAGAAGTATTTACATGGAAGGTTTATTTAGAGCAAAATCCTTATGCAGTCATGGTGTATGCCCTTACACAGGGTGGAGATATTGTGTTAGATATGGTCAATAAATATGACGATCTAAAACAGGAACCGCATACCATTATTAGTTTAATTGGTTAAAACCAGCCACTCTATTCGGGAGCTAACCGTTTAGAGTGGCTGGTTTTTTAGCTGGTCTTCAAAAGAAAGGATAGCATTTGATTGAAAAGAACCATTAGTGCAAACGTAATAGCTAACGAAGTTTTGCCTGTGTTATACAAAGCAAGCACAGCCAATGTAAATAGTGCAATTTCCACAAGAGCATGCATAAAGGAATTTAATGGCATCATTGTTTTAGGTGCCCCAAAAATACTCCATAGCCCTATGATCAGCAATGGTAGTGCAATACCACATAAAAATTGAAAAATCACATTTTCCCTGTATATACGCCCTAATAGCCAACCGCTAATAGGACACCGATTTCTAATAAAAAACGTAGTGCTAAATAGACTATCATAGCTACCTCCTATTACACAATTTGCTGTAAATGCGTTTTCTTAAAAGCTTCATCATATTTTAAACCATAGCCAAGTGTGCGATCTAGGAAAATATGTGCCAACCAAATTAAGGCAGTCATTAGAAGTATTGGGGTAGATGTTATAAAGGCAATCACCATAAGGAGAGCAGGTAACACAAAGCTATGCCCTATATTATAGAAAAGAGCACCTATTTTTGTATTCCATAAGTAACCGAGCATTGTAATATCAGGCAGCAAGATGAACACTATAAAAGAAAGCCATGAAAAATCCAAGTGTCCATAAAAAAAGGCTGTGATGCTAAAGGCCATAAGATATTCTAAGGCGATGAGCTTGCGGAGTTTCAGCTTAGTCACGTCCCTTCTGTAAATTTTGATACATATCCTCTATTAATCCAGCGATTTTTTCCTGATTCTCTGCATATTGGCCATCTGCTATATATGTTTGCGTGAGCTGTAAGGATTGCAATGCATGCTGATAAAAATGCAGTTGCTGTTCGATATAGGCAATTTTTGTAGAAAAAAGCAGCATTGTTTCCTTATTGCATGCTGCTGAGATAGGCTTTTGACCGAGTGTCAGTAACTGCTTTATTTCTTGTAGGGTAAAGCCAAGCTGTCGTAGCACGATAATTAATTTCATGGTATGCTCGCAGCTAGCATTAAAAACACGATAGCCATTGTTTTGTTTCGCTGGATACAATAGCCCCTCCTTTTCATAGTAACGAATAGTATCGGTTGTGACAGAAAACTTCTCTGCGAATTGTTTAATTCTCATACAGGCACCTCCTCCATTGATCCTAACATTGGAGTAGACTCCAAGGTCAAGAAGTATTTGCAAGAAGATGAAACGGTCGGCTATTGGTAATCGTTTATAGTGTAAGAGGGGGAGGTGGACGCCATACTTGAAAAAATAATGGATGAACATACAGAGCATTTATTACGTCTCGCCTATTTTTATGTGAAAAACCGTCATGCAGCGGAGGATATTGTGCAGGAGGTTTTGATTAAATTTTCGCAGCGTGATTATGAGGAACGAGGACAGCTACGGGCTTATTTATCAACACTCACAATTAATCAAAGCAAGGATTATTTAAAAAGCTGGCATTATAAAAAATTATTATTCCAAGAAAAACTCTTTCCTTTGCATGGAAAGAAACAGCGTGATGAGCTTATTGCTGCAGAGGAACGCTCTCAAATTGGAGCCGCTATTTTACAGTTATCCCTGCTCTACCGGGAGCCTATCATTCTTTATTATTATGAAGAAATGAAGATTCATGAAATTGCCCAGTTGCTAGGAATTGCAGAAAATACGGTAAAAACAAGGCTGAGGCGAGCAAGAGAAGCGTTAAAGCCTTATTTAAAGCAGGAGGAGTGGGAGGTGCTACGACATGAATAATGTGCAAAAGGAATTAGAAAAGGTTGCAGGGGATATGACAGCAAGCAAGGAGCGTGTGAAGAAGCGAGTACGCCAGCAGCGACAAGGCAGAGGCAAAAAGCCAATGCGTTTTTCCGTATTAACAGCTATTTTAACAATTTGTCTAGTAGGGTTTATGCTAGTACAGCTTATAGCAAAGGATACTGAACAGGGAACTGCGCTGTTTCATGAAACACAGCTTGAGCATTTTGAAAAGATAAGTCATACGATGTGGCCCCGACAAGAGGAAGTATTTTATAAAAATGAAGCTTATCGTAGCTATGAGAAGCTTGTAGCCTCTTATTATTTCGGAAAGTCATTAGGTCTCACTTATACGAAAGCAGACCTGGAGGCAGAGAGAAAAAAACAACTCGAGGAATTGAATCTGCTTCAGCAAGTACCGGACTTTGCAGGGCTGTTCCAAGGGTTAAAGCCAGCGCAATATGTGGAAGCCTATCTGGAGCCATTATTGCCAATGTATGTGATTAGAACAAAGCTATATGCTCTGTATAAGGAAAAATATCCAACCTTCCACCCCTCTCAAGAAGTAGCAGATATTGAGGCGAGTCATTATTTTCAAGCACAATTTGCAGAGCAGGCAACTGAATTTCAACGGGCAAATGATATTGAAATGACTATTGGCTTACGTGGTTCCAGCAAAGTAGGAACAGTTGCACAAGTAGAAGAGAATACGTTTTTATTTGTGGAAGGCGTAATTCCTACGGATATTGAACGGCTATCGAAGGAAGAAGTTATGCAACAATATGAAGAGGCTAAGTGGTATCCTGTGTTAACTGATTTTTCTGTAGCAAAAGGGGACTATATTACATTGCATTCAATTAGCACACATATCATGGAAAGCGATGGAGTTGTGGCTAAATATGGGTTATTAGATAGTATGGAAGTTTTAGATGCAAATGTGACAAAGCAGCTTGAGGTACAAAATGAACAGGAGGTAGCTCAAATTTTGCAGGGTATAATTTGGCATCCTACAGAGCATATCGGCAGACCTCCTGACTATTCCTTTATACTAGAAGGTGTGCGCATTGAAATTTGGAAAGGTTATGGTGGATTATTGTATCTCCAAAAGGTAGGAAGCGGGGAGATTCAATTAAGAGGGGGAAAATCAACACAACTAAAGACCCTTTTAGGAATAGAAGAAGCCTAAGTCGCTATTTTTTAAAACAAGTCTTATATAGGAGACTTGTTTTTTGCTGATCTATTTGTACCAGCTTAGCAGAACTTAAGGGAGATAATACATTTAAATTGTACAGCATAATACATAATACGCTTAATGAATAGGATTAATTACTTAAATTATGGAAAATAAATAAGTCCAAAGAATTGTAATATTTTTTTGGCGCGGGTAGTATTAAAGAAGTAAGGGTGAAGAGAAGGAGGGGCGGTATGAACACAGAAGAATTTGAAGAACTTTGGATTACGCTTAATGAACTATATAATGCGAATCGCTTTTTAGAATATATAGAAATCAGTAGTGCCGCAATTGAAAGTGCCATTAAGCTTGGGATGTATGACAAGGCAATCGTGTTATTAAACTATAGCTGTGCCAGTTATTTTCAAACAGGTGATTTACAGCTCTCCATTAATGTGCTTGAACAATATCGTGAACTAACTTTTCAACATGGCAGCGATATTGATGTGATTCAATATTACAATATCGCTTCTATTTATTGGGGAACATTTGGTCATTTAAAGAAATCGGAAGAGCTGATGTTAAAGGGGTTAAAAATTGCTGAAAATATTCAACATGTAGAAAGCTTAGGCAAACTTTATAATAACCTTAGTGATTTAGAAATTTCAATGGGGAATTATGAGAAAGCCAAGGAGTTTGCCTTTAAAAGTCTTTATTATGCCAATGCCTCTGATGTAAAGCATAAAAAACCGTATACAGGCATTATTCATCCTAAAACAAATTTAGCTGTTGCGCATATTGAGCTAAAGGAATTTTCTAAGGCGAATACGATATTAAAGGAGCTATTAGCAATGATTGACCAGCCACCTTATTCAAAGGTGCAACTAGAGGTATTTTATGCTTATGCTTTGTTATGTGAAAGGCAAGGGCGTGTCAATGAAGCGATTGATTTATATCAAAAAATAAAGCATTATGCTTTACAGAATAATGATTTAGCAATGCTTCAAATGATTTATAATTCCTTAGTAAAGCTAATTGAGGAACAGGGGAATAAAGTGGTTTTATGCGCGATACAAAAAGAATATATTCATATTTTGTTAGAAATGCAGCGGGAGAACTATTCACATGTATTGTTTGAAATGGAATATAAGGATCATAAAAAGCAATTTGAAAACAATGCGTATATGGATCCATTAACGAATATTTATAATCGTCGTTATTTTGATGAACACGCGGAAAAAATGGTGGAGGCAGCAGCGAAAAGCAGTCAGCCATTAGCCTTAATGATGATAGATTTAGACCATTTTAAGAAAATTAATGATGCGAACGGTCATCTCTTTGGCGACGATGCTTTAACAATTACCGCCAAAACCTTAAAGGACTTTTTTCAGCCTATGCCATCCATTGTTGCCCGCTTTGGTGGGGATGAGTTTATTGTGCTTAGTCAAATAAAAGACGGAGAAACGATTCAAACTATGGGTGCTAATCTTTATCAAGCGTTATCTTCATTATCGTTGACTGTTCAAGAGGAAGTTGTTCAATTGGCATTTAGTATCGGTGTTAGCACAAATAACAATGGGAAGATTGTGCAAGTGGAGGAACTAATTCGATATGCAGATGAAGCGCTCTATACGTCTAAACGGAATGGGCGTAACCAAATTACACACTATAACCACGATTGTAATATGGGAAATGGTATTTAAAATAGAAAAAGGCACTACTCATATGAATCTCGTTTAAACCTTGTAAGCAATTGATTATAATGATCGTTTTTCATCCATTCATAAACAGTTTATCTTGCTTAAGAGAAGGACGGAAAGCTGAATTATCAATAAAAATTTATTGAAAAACGATAAATTATATGATAAGGTTAATTGGAGAATAAACCAATGAGGTGTGTTAAATGAAACGACAAACACTATTCTTAAAGGCTGCTGTTGTGCTGATGGGGCTACCTATTCTTGCTTTATGTTTGCTAGGGGTTCCTTGGATTGCGAAGGAAGCAATTCAGCATTTTCCAAAAACAACTTTATTTGCTTTAGTGGTCATCTATGGAGCAGCAATCGCCTTTTTTGTAGCCCTATATATGGCTTTCAAGCTATTAAGCTATATTGATCAAAACATTGCTTTTTCGGAACGATCTGTGAACGCGTTAATAAATATCAAATATTGTGCAATTGTGATTAGCAGTTTGTATGTGATAGGTATGCCGCTTATTTACTACGTTGCGGAAGTCGATGATGCACCTGGGCTAATTATTATTGGTATGGTTATTATTTTTGCTTCCTTTGTGATAGCAGTATTTGCGGCTGTGCTTCAAAAGCTTTTGAAAAATGCCATTGATATCAAATCAGAAAATGATCTAACGGTTTGAGGTGACTACTATGGCAATAATTATTAATATTGATGTCATGTTGGCGAAACGGAAAATGAGTGTTACAGAGCTTTCAGAAAAAGTAGGAATTACGATGGCAAACCTTTCAATTTTAAAAAATGGTAAGGCTAAAGCTGTTCGTTTTTCGACATTAGAGGCTATTTGCGAGGCATTAGAGTGTCAGCCTGGCGATATTTTAGAATATCAAAGGAACGAGGATACACAAAAGTAAGGGTCTGCGTAAAGCAGATTCTTTTTTTGGTAGAAATGATTGCCATCATAAGCAGACGTGTGCTAAGATAAAAGCAAGAATAATCGACAGGCAGTCGGTCAATTACAAGGAGTTGTCTTGATGAGGGAAATAAAAAAAGCGGAAGAACGCAGAAATGAAATATTAGATGCAGCGGATGAACTATTTGCGCAGAAGGGATTTGATGGCACTAGTACGAGTAATATCCTGGAAAAAGTAGGCATTGCTAGAGGCACTCTCTATTATCATTTTAAATCTAAGGAAGATATTATGGATGCTCTTATTGAGCGTTACACAAGCACGATGCTTGCAAAGGCAAGAACTATTGCAGCAGATACGCGTATAGCTGTAAATGAGCGTATACTACGCGTTGTTATGGCGTTAAATATGCAAAACGAACATGGTGGACAGGAAATGATGGAGCATGTTCATAGGCCACAAAATGCTTTGATGCATCGCAAAATACAGCAGGTAGTCATCAATCAAGTACCGCCAATCCTCACTGCTATTATTCGTGAGGGCATTGAGCAGGGTATTTACCAAACACCTTATCCCTATGAGTGTATGGAAATGATTATTGCATATACCAATACAGTCTTCGATGATGATTTAGTCTTGATGACAGATGAGGAACGAGCTACCCGTATTCCAGCATTGATTTTTAATATTGAACGAATGCTAGGGGTTGAAAGTGGTAGCTTATTGTATATGATGCAAATGTTTGGGAATAAAGGAGAAGGCAGTACGAACTAAATTTTTTAGTTCTTGTTAGGCTTGATGACGGTTAACTACTTACAAAGAGGTGACCTATGTATTGGAAAATTGTGCGCAATGATATGGCAAACAGCAAGCTAATAACAGGTATGACAACACTATTTGTGGCGGCAGCGGCTTTGCTTGTCACACTATCAGCAGTACTTATTGTCCATTTGACAAGTGCAATTGACACGCTGATGAAGCAAGCAGAAACGTCTCATTTTCTCCAGATGCATGCAGGTGAAATCGATGAAGTGCGGCTCACTGAATTTGGGGAGCAAAATAAATATGTAGATGAATTTCAAATCAATGAATTTCTAAATGTGGAGGGCTCAAAGATCAATATTGCGGGTACCACATTGGCACATAGTGTGCAGGACAATGGTTTCAGCACACAAAGTGAGAAATTTGATTATTTACTTAATCTTGATGGTCATGTGATTGAAGTGTCCAATGGTGATATTTATGTACCTGTAAGCTATTGGAAGGACGGCATGGCCGACTTGGGGGATACTGTAATCGTTCATGATCAAACCTTTACAATAGCTGGATTTCTAAGGGATTCACAGATGAACTCTATGCTGGCTTCCTCTAAACGCTTTCTGGTCAGTGAACAAGATTATGCAGCAATCCAGGGAGCGGGAACGGTTGAATATTTACTTGAGTTTCGTTTGAAAAGTTTGGCGGATTTAAAGAAGTTTGAAGAAGCCTATACAAGTGCAGGGTTAGAAGCAAACGGACCGACCATTACCTACAAGCTTTTTCAAATGCTGAATGCCATATCCGATGGGCTCATGATTGCTGTCATCTTACTCATCAGTCTCCTTGTAGTCGCTATTGCTTTTATGTGTATTCGATTTACATTGCTCACTAAAATGGAAGAGGATACTCGAGAAATCGGTATGATGAAAGCGATTGGCTTACGCGTGGGGGATATTCAGAAAATGTATCTAGCCAAGTATGGTGTGATCGCTGTAATTGGCTGCCTGCTTGGTTTTGCCTGCTCTTTCTTGCTTCGAGATATGCTATTAGAAAATATTCGTTTGTTCATGGGAGAAACGGACAATGGCTCACAAATTTGGCTGTTCACTGGTCTCGGGTTGCTGCTCGTATTTATGGTGGTAATGGGCTATGTACAATCAGTATTGAAACAGTTTCGCAAGCTATCAGCCACACAGGCTATTCGCTTCGGTACAACGCAAGGTAAAGTGCAACATGCAAAATTTTTGAACCTCAGCTCCAATAAAAGGCTTCCGATTAATCTTTTTCTTGGCATGAAGGATGTGCTCGCGCGAAAAAGTCTTTATGCGACAATGCTTGCCGTGCTATTATTAGCAACATTTATTATCATCGTTCCTCAAAATCTACACAACACGATTGCGGCTAAAAGCTTTATTACGTATATGGGCATTGGGAATAGTGACATCCGAATCGATATCCCACAAGGCAAGCAAAATGCACAGCAGGTGGCAGCGGTGATCGATACGCTTGAGCATGACACAACCATCAAGAATTACACTGTTTTGACAACGAAAAAGTTCATAACGATTGCCGAGGACGGAACAGCGCAAAACCTAAAAATAGAGTTGGGTAACCATACGATCTTCCCCTTAGAATATGCGCATGGTAAGGCACCGGTTGCCCCTAATGAAGTAGCGCTTTCGGTGCTCAATGCGGAGGAGCTTCAAAAAAAGGTTGGCGATCGGATAGCAGTGGTCATCAATGATGAGGAGAAAAAGTTGAGGGTCAGCGGTATTTATTCAGATATTACAAATGGCGGCAAGACAGCTAAAGCAGCTTTCTCTGATCATTCCACGGAAAGCATGTGGAGTGTTATTTATAGTACGATGGCAGATCCATCACTCGTCACAGATAAAAGGGCGGAATATGCAAAAACTTTCTCTTTTGCCAAGGTGTCAGGGATTGATGATTATATCAATCAAACATTTGGTACGACGATTCATGCCATTGACAAGGCAGCCCGTGCAGCACTCGTCATAGCTCTATTGCTGTGTGTGCTCGTGACATTATTATTTATGAACATGCTGATTACGAAGGATCAAGCGCCTATCGCTATTATGAAAGCGTTAGGATTTACGAATGCTGATATTGCTACACAATATGCGGCGCGTTCGGTTTTTGTTTTACTGCTAGCCATTACGATGGGAACGTTGCTCGCAAACACGCTAGGCGAATTTCTAACAAGTACAGTCATTGCCTCATTTGGGGCGGCATCATTTGATTTTATGATTAATCCACTAGCAGCCTATGTTTTTTGCCCACTAGCGCTCACAAGCGTCGTACTGTTAGCCACGCTATTCGGTACGTCAAGGGCAGGGCAGGTAAAAATAATAGAGCATATAAAGGAGTAGAACCTATGAATCTAGTGAGTGGTGAGCAAATTGCAAAGTCTTTTCAAGTAGGCAATGACCAGCATCCGGTTTTAATGGATGTCTCAGTGGCAATCAATCAAGGGGAGTTTATTGCCATTATGGGGCCATCTGGCTGTGGGAAATCGACATTATTGTATGCCCTTAGTGGGATGGACAGTATTGATCATGGTCAGGTTACCTTTGATGGAATGGATTTAACAGCACTAAGTGACAAAGAACTGGCTGATTTGCGTAGAACGAAAATGGGCTTTGTCTTTCAGCAGCCGACCTTTCTAAAAAGCCTAAATATCCTTGATAATATTCTGTTACCTGCCATGCGTGATCAGCGAAAAAATGTGAGGGCCTTGACAGAAAGGGCGCTGCAAATCATGCACAAAATGGGGATTGCAGATTTGGCAGAGCGAGATATTACCCAGGTTTCTGGCGGGCAGCTGCAACGAGCAGGCATCTGTCGCGCTTTGATTAGCAACCCACAAATCATTTTTGGAGATGAACCCACAGGCGCTTTAAATTCAACGTCTGCTCAGGAAATCATGGATTTATTGGCCGCCATCAATCGAGAAGGCACAACGGTTATGCTTGTGACACATGATCCAAAAATTGCTGCAAGAACAGAGCGTATCCTTTTTATGTCTGATGGCGCTATCGTGAATGAACTGCGGTTGCCTGAATTCACGGGCAATGATTTAGACGATCGAATGGTCAAAGTGGTGTCTGCTATGCAAAAAATAGGTATTTAGCTTGAAGGAATCCGTAATGATTTAAAAATTACGGATTTTTTTGTGAAAAATGAATCGCAATTGTTGTGGCGTCCGTCAGTAGTGTAGAAAGTAGGTGAGGGCAATGATGGATATTGAACAGATAATCGAGGAGCACGGTGATTACTTACTAAAGGTCGCCTATCTATATGTAAAAAATAAGGCAACGGCGGAGGACATCGTGCAGGATGTGTTCATCGCCTTTTATCAAAAGCAGGGACAGTTTCGTCAGGAAGCATCCTTGCGTACATATTTAGTGAAAATGACGGTTAATCGAAGTCACGATTATTTACGAAGTTGGAAAAGTAAACAACTGACATTGTTTGAAAAAATCACGGGGCGCACAACAGCTATGACACCTGAAAAGGAGATGCTAGAGAAATCCGTCAAAAAAGAGCTGACGGAGGCATTGTTTACATTATCAGTTGCCTATCGTGAGGTCTTGATTTTGTATTATTTTGAGGAGATGTCGACAGTGGAAATTGCACAGCTTGTACACTGTCCGGAAGCAACGATTCGCACAAGATTACAGCGAGCTCGTAAACAGCTGGCAACAGCAATGGGTGACTTTGATTGGGAGGTGCTACGCCATGAATCAATTTAAAGAGGATGTATTAAAGGAGCTACAAAATGTCAAGCTCTCACAGCAGCGCAAACAAGTAATCGCGGAAAAAGCACGACGAAAGGTTCAACGCAAAGCAGGTGGTCAATGGACGTATCGTTTCGTGCTCGCAACCTTTACTATTTTTGTCATCGGTTTTAGCTATATCTTGACACAACAGAAAGAACAACGGACTTCAAGCCATCAAGCGGCTAGCTTACAGTCGGATACTTGGCATTGGTGGTCACTTTTTGATTCGGATTATGTAAGAGGCTTTATCTTACTGAGCATTTTTATAGGGGCGACATTTATAGTCAAACGTTATCTAGTGAAAAAGGGTTATGGTTTACCTGTTTGTATTGAATGTGGGGAAAGCTGGTCTGAGAAGGATGCACGTAAATTATATCGCAAAAATAGTGAAATTGTGTGCCCTCATTGTGGACAAAAGCAATATCGCACAAAAAAATCTATGCAAATCAGTGGTGTGATGACGATGCCAGTACCTTTGTTGATTATGCTGCAGCATGTTTTTCAACATTTTGTCATCGGTATTATTTTCTTTTTAGTGGGGATGTTCTATTACCATTATCAAATTGCGCCATATGTGTTTAAGCTACAAGAAAAAGATCCAATGAATGAACCTTTGTGGTAATGATTATGACAGGAAATTGCTATTGTAATCTAGCAATTTCTTCATGTTGTTGAAAAAAGATCATGTCACTAGCAGAAAAAGAACTTTTAGCAAGGTGAGGGGTTGATTTCCGTTCCGCCAGCGTCCTTTCCGGGGGGCGTCCGATGAGCCGCTTCACTCACTTCCGTTCGCTCCAGGGTCTCATCTGTGACACTACCCCTAGGAGTGACGCTGGCTCCACTCCAATCAACCATTCTGCAAAAGTGGCTTTTCCTTATCTTTCATACTAGCTAGCCGTAGTAATCAAATTTGCCCATGATTTGTATAATTAGATAGGCTCTTATTTTCAATGTGTAGTGACAACACCCCTTCATAAAGAGTAGTGAACACCTTCACTTTATTTGAAAACCTTTGCTAAAAAGTTAACATTTTGTAGGTTGGAGTGGAAGGCTACTTGACTCCCGTGGGATAGCGAGACAGGCGAGCCCCTGCACGGAGCGGTAGCAAAGGAAGCGGCTCGACGCTCGCCCACAGGAAAGCAAGTAGCCTGCAACGGAAACCATTTTCACCTTTCACAAAAATTCTATTGATTGTTTTGTTTTTCAACACTATGAGGAAATTGCTATTGTAATCTAGCAATTTCTTTTTTTATTCTAAAATAGATTGACAATGGTTTTCATTTGCTTTATCTTTGTGTTAACTTATTTTTATTATTAGTTAACGCAAAAGGGGAGGCTTTTTACATTGAAAAAAGGAAGTACATATCAATACGTCTTAGCAGCATTTGGGGCAGCGATTATCGCGGTTTTAGCACAGGTAACAATTCCATTACCACTTATTCCGATTACAGGTCAAACTTTAGCGGTTGGAATCATCGTGACGATTTTAGGGACAAGATTAGGCACGTTATCTGTTCTATTATATATTTTACTAGGGGCAGCAGGTTTACCTGTATTTAGTGGTATGTCAGGTGGACTAGGAATTTTAGTTGGTCCAACAGGTGGGTACATTGTCGGTTTCCTTGCCACAGCGATTATTATGGGCTTATACTTAGATAAATTTGGTATTACATTTGCTCAAGCTATTATTGCGAATATCATTGGGATGATCATTACATTAGCGTTTGGGACAGTGTGGTTAAAAATTGTAGCAGATTATACATGGACAGCTGCCTTTATGGGTGGAGTTGCACCATTTATCGTGGTGGGGATCGTCAAGGCGGTACTTGCAGCATGGATTGGTGTCATTGTTCGTCGTCGCTTAGAAAGAGCGCACTTAATTGAAGCAATAGCATAGGACATGGGAGGAATTGTTTTGGCAACATTATGGACAGGTGGTAAGATTTACACGATGGCTCAGGTTGGTGAAACAGTGGATGCAGTCCTTGTTGAAGATGGAAAAATTGTGGCGACAGGCTCAGTGGAGAGCTTGTCGCCACTAGCTGCTTCTATCCAACATTTAGAGGGGAATATCATGTATCCAGGCTTTGTCGACAGCCATTTACATATTATTGGCTACGGAGAAAAACTCAAGCATCTTGATGTATCGGCGGTTACGAGTAAAGAGGCGTTACTTGTGAAACTTCAGGAGCAAATGGCTGAGGCGTCAGCACATGAATGGGTCATTGCGATTGGACTAAATGAAAACCAATTTGAGGAGCCCATTTTCCCGACCTTAGCGGAGCTAGATACCCTTGGAGATGCTCATTTAATTATTAAACGGAGCTGTCATCATTTGATCCTAGCCAATTCCAAGGCACTCGCTTTTGCTGGAATTACAAATAGGACTCCTTCGCCAGAGGGGGGTGTCATTGACAAAGTAGATGGTCAGCTCACAGGGATACTAAAGGATGCCGCATTGTATTTAATTGTTAACCATATGCCACATATTACACCTGCGTATATTGAGGATGCACTGACAAAGGCGGTGACCTCATTGCAATCCTATGGTTTAGTAGGGGGACATTCAGAGGATTTAAGCTATTATGGACCACCAAGCCAACCGATTCAGGCGTATCGCAAAATAGTAGAGGCACAGCAATCCTTTAAGGTGCATTTATTACAGCATCATACAGTCTTTGAAGAGGTTGCGAAGATGGATTTAGCTTCCTCACCATTTTTGGAGTTTGGTGCGATGAAAATTTTTATTGATGGAGCCTTTGGAGGTCGTACGGCTGCACTACGTCAGCCTTACTGTGATGATTCGGACAATGCAGGGATGCTTATTCATACAACTGAGCAATTAACAAGCTATGTCCAGCTGGCACGTCATTATGGACAAACCGTTGCCGTGCATGCCATTGGCGATTTAGCAATAGAAACGATTTTAGACGTTTTTGCGGCATATCCTCCTCAGGAAGGTCAGCTTGATCGTGTGATTCATTGTAGCTTAGTCGATGAGGAACTATTAGCAAAGCTAGCTGCATTACCAGTGGCAGTGGATATGCAGCCGCAGTTTGTGCAGGGGGAATACCAAGCAGAGCTATCGAGACTTGGAGAGGAGCGCGCACAGGGCTTACATCCTTTAAAGTCGCTTCTTGACAGAGGGCTGATTGTCGCAGGCGGCAGTGATGCGCCGATTGAAGTGCCAAACCCGCTGCATGGTATTTATGCGGCTGTCACTAGAAGAAATTTTGAGGAAACACATGATGGCTATAACCCGCATGAGAAAATTTCCCGATTTGAGGCAGTCCGTTTGTACACAGTAGGGGCGGCTGAAATAATTGGACAGCAATTTATGCGTGGCAAAATTGCAGCAGGCTTTGCAGCAGATTTTACGATTTTACAAAAGGACGTTTTTACAGTAACGATGGAACAGCTTCCACACATTCAAGTCGCATGCACGGTTGTGAATGGTCAGATAGTATATGAAAATCGCTGAGAAGGTTATCCTTCACAGCGATTTTTTTATGGGACTATTGTTTGTCAGCTAGTTGTTTCACTTGTTGTTCTAAGGTCGACACACGTTTTGATAAGTCCTCTACTTGCTGTTGCATGGTTGGTGGAGGAGGCACGGGGGTAGTGGCTTTCATTTTTTTAATCATCTGAATCATTACAAAAAAGATAACTAAGAATATACATAAAAGAACGGTTGTACTAATGATATCGCCAAGGTTGAATTTCATGTTTGCGCTCCTTTCTGTAGTGGGTATCTAGTTATATACAGGGTGGCATGCTAAAAAGTTTCAAAAAAATGGAGAATGTCACGATTAATACAAAAATTGACACCTACTTTGGTGTAGAGGAGTGCTATTTTATTGGCTTTAAGGAATGGGCCATAGCAGTCAAAACATACGTTAGTAGTGAGCGATTTTAACAGCATGATAGGGGTGAGTATGTGCACAAGGCAGGACAAGTAATGCGACAGGCTGTCCATAATATTTATGTTTATCGATTCGATTATGTACAGGTTTTCGCACTCATTAGAATCTTTCAGTTTTTATTGATGATCCCTGTAACCTCTATCGTCTTGAAGCTCATGCTACGAGTAACAGGGTTTACACATATTACCGAGCAAAATTGGCAAAGCTTTGTGACGCATCCCTTTGTCATGATAATGATTTGTCTATTAATTTTGCTGTTTTTATTATTTGTATATTATGAGATGGGCTTTCTATTTCTCATGGCCTTTCATCAGCAACGAGGAATTCGCTATCGATTTCTTCCTTTATGGCAGCAATTAAATCGCAAGGTTGTTTATTTTTTTAGCGTCCAAGTGCTGTTTCTAATCGTCTATCTAGCACTATTAATGCCACTAGCTTCCTTTATGCTGCCCCTTACATTGACTCAATCCGTCTCCCTACCACATTTTCTAACTGAAGAAATCATGAGTAGTCGAGCGGGTAGGCTAGCATATGCTGCGGTGGTGGCAAGCATCGTAGTGATGATAGGCATTCGAAGTATCTTAACCTTACCTATTTTTACAATCCAACCGAACATCTCTATTTTGCGTTCTTTTAAGCAAAGCTGGCGATTTTCCAAGCGAGGATTATTTGAACTAGTCGTGCTATTAGCGATGCTTTTAACAGGTCATCTGTTGATGATGCTTGGGATAACAGTGATCACTACGTTTCCGCTCTATTTAATCGAGCGTTTAATGCCAAGTGCTGCATTGGTTACGGCTGGGCTAACACTAGCCTTTTTAGAAATGGTCTTTGTGGTGCTATTTAGTCTATTACAGGCGATGTTTTCACAAGTTATGGTCGCCATCACATATAATACGCTGGTGATGGGCAAAGTCAGCGCTACTACACATCGAAAGCGGCGCTATAAGCCATTGCTGTTGATAAGCGGCATCGTGTTTCTCGTATTAAGTATGATGAATATTAATTCATTAGAGAAAAGTATCTATGCTCCCGACACCAAAATTATTGCTCACCGCGGCTATGTAGCTGGCAATGTAGAAAATACAATTAGTGGATTGGTGAGTGCAGCCAATGCGGGGGCAGATTTAATTGAAATCGACATTCAGCAAACTGTGGATGGGGAATTCGTCGTCTTCCATGATCGAACATTGCGCAGGTTAGCTGGTAAAAACGGTGTCATTGCGAATATGACTCTGAGTGAACTAAAAACGTTAACGATTCATCAAAATGGCTTTAGCGATAAAATTGCTTCATTAGATGATTGTATTGAAATTGCCAAAGCGTTAAATGTGGCGCTACTAATCGAATTAAAGGTGCATGGTCAAGAAACAGAAGATGTTTTACCTAAATTAGTAGAGAAGCTACGAAAGTACAAGGTGCTAGATTCCTACTATGTGCAATCCGCTGATGGACAGAAAATGACACAATTAAAAAAATTGGTGCCGAATTTGCGTGTTGGCATTGTCTATGCACTCAATATTGGCCCAATGGAGGAAAATGTTGATTTTATCGCATTAGAGGAATCTTGGGTAACGGAGCAGCTTATTGCAGAATTGAAGCAGCACCCGACCGATTTATTTGTCTGGACACTCAATGACGACCGCTCCCTGCAAACCTTTATTGAAAAAAATGTCAGCGGCGTCATCACCGACCACCCCGACGTCGCCCGCGAGCTAAGGACCCAGCAAAGCGAACACCAATATTTTTTACAACGCGTTCTGAATCGACTGAGATTTATCTTTTGATCAGGGGTGAAAAAATTCGCGAAGTAGAAGCGAATACCCACGAAGCAAAGCAAACACTGCATATTGAAGCGAATAGTCAAAAGAAGTCGCTCAAAGAAAGGGCATACCTGCTCAAAATTAGTAAGCACAACTCTAGCCATAAAAAATTAGCCAGATTGTAACCTTTTTCTTGTGAACACGACTACTTTATTGAATTCGGGAAAATGAAGGAGATGCTTTTTGTATGAAAATGACGAAAGTCGTACCATTTGCTATGTCAGCATTATTATTAGGGGGCGCGATTGGAGCTCCAACTGCATCAGCGAACGAAGGGGAGACTGTTGAGATTAACGCAGAAACTTCTGTGCAACAAGCGCAACCTATTTTTATTAAAGTGACAGGTATAGTTGAAAACGTAGATGTACGTGAAAACGCCACATACTATACAGTGGTTGAGGGTGACAATACAAATATTGTGATTGTGGATAAAGACTCTTTAGTTTTCGACAATACGGGAAAAGAAGTCAAGCTTCAAAAAGGAGATAAGGTGTCCGCTTACTCTTATGCCAAGAAGCCGATGCTTGCGATTTATCCACCACAGTACAACCCAGAAGTAATGATTGTGGAAACAGAAGAAATGGGCACTGTAGAAGTGGATTTTTTCAATAACGAATTAGTCGATACAGAAAACTATGTAAAATTAACAATTGGTCCAGATACAAAACTACAAAGTACCTCTGGCAAAGCAGTAAAGGCTGAAGATTTAGCAGGGCAGCATTTAGTAGCGTTCTACACAGTGGCAACAATGAGTATTCCAGCACAAACTTCCCCTTCAAAGGTCATTGTGTTAGATCAAATAGAACAGGATGAGGCTACTGAAGAAAACACAATCCCAACTGCTGTGCAAGACATTATCAATAATGATTTTTATGATGTGAATGGCACAAAAATGGTGCCGCTACGCTTAATTGCAGAAGAGCTTGGCTTTACAGTGAAAGCAACAGCAACAGGAGCGATTATCTCTAAAGGTGCACTATCGTATACGATTACACGTGGGCAAAAGGAATATGGCTACAATAAAGCAATTCGCCACTTTAATGTAGCACCAGCTTTATTAGAGTCTACAAAAACATATGTACCTGTTGAATTTGTTGAGGAATTAGTGAAATAAACGAGTCTAACCCCTTTATGGTTTTTGTCATAAAGGGGTTTTATAATGGAAAGATTTAAAAAAAGTTTTGGATAATAAACAAAAGAAGAGAGCTTATTTTTACTATATTCAAAATATTTTAAAAAGTCTGATAATTAATTGACTTTGCCAGCACTTAAAAATATGATGTTCATTAACCGGTGAACAAATAAATGCTTTAAAGCACGAAATTTACAACATAGAAGAGGTGAAAATATTTGAAATCTATAGGGAAAAGAAATTTGTTTTTTGCTGCTAGCTTTATTGTCTTAGTTTTACTTGCTAGTTTTCCAGGGTTATTTGATTTCAGTAATAAAATTGAGCCACGTATTTTAAGCTTACCATTCTCATATTTCTGGCAATTCTTTATAAATATTTTGATCTTCCTATTATTAATAACGTGGTATTTTGTAGATGACAAATATGGTGATTTAGATATTGATATTGAACCTTTGACAAAAGCACAATTGCAGGAATTGGAGGTGAGAAAATAATGCTATCGATAATCTTTATTGTTGTGTTCTTTGTTATTGTGTTTGCGATTAATGCGAAAAATTTTGGTGTTAAATCCTTTGAGGAATACGCAACAGCACGAGGCAGCTTTGGGGTGCTGGCGATTTCATTAGCTGTATTTTCTACATGGTATGTAGGCGCTACCTTTACAGCATTTGCAGGATACTCTGTTGGCTATGGTTTTATTGGCTTGTATGTACTGACCTATGCAACATTAACAATGCTTTCCATGTACCTAGTTGCCGAAAAAACATATATCTGGGGGAAAAAATATCATATTGGCACTCAAGCAGAACTGATGGATTTGCGCTATAAAAGCAGTATGGTGCGTTTAGTGGTGGGGATTGCGGGCATTGTCTTTACAGCTCCTTGGCTATTGATGGAATGGATTACACAGGGCGTTATTTTTAATTACGCCACAAATGGTTTAATCAGTCCTGTAGTTGGTATGTTAATTGGCATTGTGGTCGTGCTTGCCTATGTGTCTTTAGGCGGTATGAAATCAGTAATAACAGCAAATATTTTCCAAGGCACATTTATGTTTTTTGCTGGCACTGGCGTTATGCTCTATATGATTTTTAAATTTTCGGGTGGTATTGCGGCAGGAATGGATTCATTAGTGGCGAATTACCCGGAAACGTTGACATTTCCGGGACCAGGCTGGGAATTGCCTAGTGCATTTTGGACTTCCATTATCGTGACAAGTGGATTGGGCGGCTTTATGTGGCCATGGGTTTACAATAAACTATTTGCCTCAGATAGTATTCGCTCCATTAAGCAGTCTGCATTGATCGCACCGATTATTGGTGCAATATTCTATGTTGTATTCCAACTGTTGGGGAATATCTTATATATGAATGATACAGCTAGAAATAAACCTGAAGAAGCCTATATGTGGGCTGCTGGAGAAATTGGACCAGTTGTACTTGCCCTCATGTCGACGGTTATTATGGCAACAAGTATTGCAACGGTAAGTGGTATTATTCAAGCAATGTCCACATCCATTTCTCGTGATGTAGCGACGGTGATTAAAAAGGATATTTCTGAAAAAACAGCCATGAAAATAGCGAGAATTTCAGTGTTTATCATTGGCGCAATATGTGCTGTCCTTGCAACGGTTGATGTTGGCGCATTAATCAATATTGCCTTGCTATCCTACCAAGGGATTATTATGATTTTCCCAGTTGTGATTTTAGGGCTTTATTGGAAGCGTGCAAACAAAGAAGGCGCTCTTGCAGGTATGATTATTGGGACAATTGTTTCGATGACATTAACGGTGACGGAGCCTGCATTTATTACAAATTTAGGCTGGTCTGCAGGTGTTTATGGGCTTGTTACAACAACTGTTATTATGCTTATTGCTGGTTATGCAAAGCCTGTCGAGACACATGTGGAAGATCTGTGGAACGATATTGAAATAGCCAGGAGCAATAAAAAATCTGTACCACTCCCTGCTGTCGACCCTGCATTGGCAAATACGAACCTAAAAAACTAGTAAACTAGGAGGAATAATATGAAAAATGTTTTATCTTTTGAAAAAATAAAGCAAGAGCTAGTGGCAACGATTGATGAAATGCGTGAGGACATTATTCGTTTAGCAAGTGATATGGTGAAAATTCCAAGCGTTAACCCAAATTACGATGGGGTTGTGAAAGAGGAAGTCATCGGTGGTGAAAAGAACGTCCAAGAATTTCTGAAGCCTATTTTTGAAGAAATTTGTGATGAAGTGGATATGTGGGAAGTAGAGGCACAAAGACCAAATCTAGTTGGCATGATAAAAGGGGCAGGAAATGGCAAGTCGTTGATTTTCAATGGCCATATTGATGTAGTGCCACCAGGCCCAAACACTGACTGGAAATTTGAAGATCCATTCTCAGGGAGAGTAGAGGATGGCAAACTATATGGACGTGGAGCCTGTGATATGAAGGGCGGGATAGCGGCTCAAATTATGGCTGCTAAAGCATTAAAAAAATTAGGCATTCAATTAAAGGGTGATTTATTGCTAGAAACCGTTGTTGGCGAGGAAACAATGGACCATGAATTAGGTGTCACGGCAACAGTAGAAAGAGGCTATAAGGCAGATGCGGCGATTGTATCTGAGCCGTCTGGACCTCCGCAAAGTTTAGCTGTAGTACCTGTAAGCCCAGGCGTTATTCGTATGCATATTACCGTGAAAGGTAAAACGACACATGCTTCTGTAAGAAGAGAGTTTATTCGTGCAGGCGGCAAGCATGGTGAGGTGGGCATTAATGCGGTAGAAAAAGGGATGTATATTGTCCAAGCGCTCCAGCAATTAGAGGAGGAGTGGGGATTCACAAAGACACATGATCTTTTTGAGCCAGGTCATTTTTCCATTCATCCGGGTATTATTCATGGTAAATCCTATGATGTTGACTTACCGTTTGTTGTTTCCGATTATTGTACGATTCAATATGCGGTTTGGCATCATCCATTAGAATCCTTTGAGGAAGTAAAGGCTGAAATTTTAGCACATGTTGACAGAGCTGTCCAAAATGATTTATGGCTACGCAATCATCCACCAGAGATTGAATTTTTATTGCATTGGCCAGCCTTCAATGTGCCAACAGATCATCCAATTGTGCAAGCAACAAGCCGTGCGCATGAGGAAGCAACGGGAGAAGAAGCGGTTATTCATGGCTTTGCAGCGGTGGCAGATGCAGCGTTTTTAAATGCGAAAGGAATTCCTTCTATTATATATGGTCCTGGGAGCATTTTAGTAGCACATGCAGCGAATGAGTATGTACTAGTCGAAGATTTAATCAAAGCAACAAAAACCTATGCCTTAACAGCCTTAGAGTGGTGTGATATGGAAGAAATGCAGTAGAGAGGATGCTTATATGGGAAAATTAACAGGAAAAGTAGCGTTTATAACAGGCGGTGCACGTGGGATGGGCAAGGAATATGCATTAAAATTTGCAGAAGAGGGCGCGGCAATTGTGATTACAGATATTGCTAGAAATCTGCAAAGTGTTGCTTATAATATGGCGGATGAATCGGAACTAACGAAAACAGTGAATGACATAAAAGGCAGAGGTGTTGATGCTTTAGGGTTTATCGCAGATGTGCGTCATTCGCAGGAGCTGGAAGAGGCTGTGCAAAAAACGATTGAACATTTTGGCAAAATAGATATTCTTGTGACCAATGCTGGTATTCTTTCCTATAACAAGCTATGGGAAATGCCAGAGGATCAGTGGGATGATATGCTCGATATTTGCTTAAAGGGCACGTGGTTAACGTGCAAGCATGTCCTTCCGTATATGATTGAACGCCAAGAGGGGAAAATTTTATGTGTATCCTCTGTCAATGGCTTACGAGGTGGGCAAAATGTAGGGCATTATGTAGCGGCTAAGCATGGTGTATTAGGGCTAGTGAAATCAATGGCAATGGAGGTCGGCCCGTATAATATCCATGTCAATGCGATTTGCCCAACGGCAGTTGATACAACAATGGCAAACAATCAAGCAACATATGACCGCTTGGCAAATAAAAAAGGGGCAACAAGAGAGGAAGCAACGCCTGCATTTGGCAACCATCATGTGTTTCCAAACCAAGATTTTATCGCACCAAACGATGTGATTAATGCAGCATTGTTTTTAGTGTCAGATGATTCCAATAATATATCAGGATCACATATTGCGGTGGATGCAGGTTACTTAACAATGTAGGGGGAGAAGGATATGACAGGAAGATTACAGGATAAAGTTGTCATTATCACAGGGGCAGCACAAGGGATTGGTTTGGCTACAGCACAAAAATGTGGGCAAGAGGGCGCAAAAATCGTTCTGTCAGATGCGAATGCAGAAAAATTGCAGGAGGCGGCTCGTCAATTACAGCAAAATGGTTATGATGTTCATGCGGTCGTTTGTAATATTACCGATGAAGAGCATATCGCCAATCTGTATCAGGAAGCTGTAGCAACATACGGGTATCTATCAACAGTTGTTAATAATGCAGGAATTTTTGTCAATAATACGGCTGAAACATTTGAGGCTACTATGTATGAAAAAATTTCCGACATTAATATTAAAGGCGTTATGCTAAGCACAAAGTATGCCATTCCATATTTAAAAAGACAAGCGGGCAGTTCCATCGTCAATTTGGCATCGATTTCGGGTATGATCGGTACGAAAAATCATAATTTATATATTATGACAAAGCACGCGGTGGTAGGGATTACACGTAGTACGGCTGTAGAGCTTGGGCAGCATGGTATAAGGGTTAACGCTGTTTGCCCGGGGCTAACGGATACAAAAATGGCTGACCAGCTTATTGAAGGTGATGGCGGCGGTCAGGCTATCCGGCAAGCCTATGAAAATGCCTATTTATTAGGGCGGTTAGGCAAGCCAGAGGAAGTCGCTAATACAATTGCCTTTTTAGCCTCTGATGAAGCGTCCTTTATTACAGGTGCATTAATACCGGTGGATGGTGGCTATACAGCGACTTAAGTTTAAGGGTGGCTCAAATATACCTTTGAGTCACCCTTGTTTATTATTGATAGGCAGGAAGTTGAATTTCCTCAAGCAAGAAGCCAATATAAAATAAAATTTGATCTTGCAGTTTTTCGGGATTGAGCTTGGAGATTTCTTTAATTAAACTTAGGCGATAGCGAACTGTATTTTTATGAACAAAGAGCTGTTCCGCAGTTTTATTAAAATCCGCATTATTAAATAAAAAGACTTTTAGTGTATGATAAAGCTCCGCTGCTTTTTTCTGATCAAACTCCTTTAATGGCAGTAAATATTCTTGCTGAAGAAAGGAAGCTTCTTTTATTGGATGGTTCGAGAACAAAATGCGCTCAAAGTTTAAATGTTCAAAATGAATGACCTTCGCCAATAAATTTTTCTTTGTTTTGGCAAAGTGCAATGAAATTAATGCTTCATTATAGCTTTTCACAATGGACGGTAATGCATATACTCGTCCAACCCCACCAAAATAGGTGACTTGGAGATGATATTTCGCTAATAAAAAATCAATTTTTTTACAAATAAAATCAGCCGTTATTTCTGATGTGGTATCGAGCAGCAGCACTAAATAATTATTGGAATCAAAGCAAATTTTCGTTAAAGTATATTTTTCTAATAAAAAGATTAGCTGAGAGGTTACGATAAAGGCATCCTGCTTCTGGTCAGCAGGAAATGCTAATTCAATTAATAGTAATTGATAGGGATGATCGGCTAAATTCCAATTAACTTCTTTTGAAACGCGCACAATCTCCTCTGTACTATTAAATTTGCCACGAAACACGTCTAACAGAAAGCTACTTCTATTTTGCTGCGATAATGAAAGAATACTTTTGATTTTTTGTAGCTCCGTTAATAGAATAGCGGTCGCTTGCGAAATTGCCACATTGTGCCAGGAAGCACCAAGCATTTGGCATTCCCAAATGATAATACAGCCCTCCAGATGGCGATTTTCATAAATCGGCTTTACATAGACAGGGATTGGTAGTTCTTGAAAACTTTCTTTTGTTAAATTTTGCGTTTTTATTGTTTGGACAATGTTTGACAAGACGTTCTCAAATACAGGTGATAATGCAAAAGAGCTGTAGGATTTATCAACGGCATGCAAATAAATGGTTGTTTTTTTAGCAAGCAATTTTTCCATTAATGATGGTAATTGCTGAATATCAGATTTTACTAATAAAAAAGCTTGGAATGCTTCATAAATATTTTTTATTTTTTCCAATTCAAGCTTTTGCTCGTAATTAATATGGTTGACAATGGAAATCATTAGATCCGCCCAAGCACTATTGCTATCCAGCTCGATGATCACTAGCTTGTATTGCTCTGCAAAGCTTTGGACGTCTGAAGAAATAGACGGAATATCTGGACCGATTTTAATACCTAAGCCACTGACTCCTTTTTCAGCGAGGGAGCGAATTAACTGTTTGAATGCTTCATCTGTGAAAGATGGAAAACCTGCTGTAAGAATAAAATTTCCTCGTTCTATCGAAGCACAGCCCCCTAGGGTATTGATGATCGTTGCTCCGTTTACTTCTGTGTCTAATAAATTTTTTCCTGATAGTATGTTGGCATGTTGAAATTCCTGTAAAAGCAGGATATCTTTTATCCGCAAAGTCATCACCTCAGTTATTTTAATGAACGGTGATGATGTATGCTCTATCATTAGTAGAAGGATTTGCAATGCTTTTGTTATAAAAGGTGAGATTACTAGTATAATACACGAAATTTTTGTAATTTTCACTTATTAAATTAGTAGAATTCATGTTTATTGTGGATTTATGTTGTGCATTTGGGGGTGAAATGGGCGATGCAACCTTAATAAATAAAAAAATCAGCCTAATAGTATTGACAATTGTGTGACTATTCTTTAAAATTCAAAACAAATCCACATAAATACAGAAATTGAATGTTTGATTTGTGGATTTTGTTGGATTTAACTTTGTGTTTGGAGTGATGGTGTATGTCTCTTTCATTTGAAGAACGTAAAAAAGTAATTTTAGATATTTTAGATTTAGAAGGAAAAGTGAAAGTAAGCGATGCTGAACAATTATTAAACGTATCAGGTGAGACTATACGGAGAGATATGGATCGTTTGGAGAAGGAAGGGCTCTTGCACAAAGTCTATGGCGGTGCTGTCAAGACGAAGCAAAAGTATGAACGTACATTTGAACAAAAAACGTCACTCAATAACTTAGAGAAACGGTTAATATGTAAGGCTGCCGCAAATATTGTGGAGGACGGTGATGTGATTTTTATTGGTCACGGTACAACGGCCTATGAAATTGTACGTTTCTTAAGTGATAAACCAAATGTCATCGTGGTGACAAATTCTCTCCCTGTTTTATCGCTAGCAACAGAATGCTTTCAAGGAAAGATCCTTTTTGCAGGAGGTGAGTATGAACATCGACAAAAGTTTATGGGTGGCCCATTAGCCGATTTATTTTTCAATCAATTAAAGGCAAATAAAGCCTTTGTTGCTGCGGGTGGGATTTCCTTAACTGATGGCATTACTGATTATGATATTACAGGTGCTGCCATTTCAAAGAAATTAATTGAGCGTGCTGAAACAACTGTAATTTTAGCAGACCATACAAAATTTGGGGTTTCTACATTTGCGCATATTTGCCATTTAGAGGATGTTTCGATGATTATTACAGATCAAAAAAGCTCTACACAATGGCAGGAACGCTTAGCTCAGAAAAAAGTTGAGTTATTAATAGCAAGTGAAATGTTGGAGGATATCCATGTATAGGAAGGTGGAAAATATGGACTATTTTGCGAGTAAACAAGAAACCTTACAAAAATCAATTGACTGGTGGAATCCAGGAAAAACGAAGCAATGGCAAGTGGATGGCGTCGATGTGGTGATCGGCAAACGAGAAGGCTATTACTTCTATGATGTGGATGGCAAACAATTAATGAATGCCCATCTCAATGGCGGTACGTACAACTTAGGACATCGTAATCCAGAAGTCATTGCAGCATTAGTGGAAGGAACCAATTATTTTGATATTGGCAATCACCATTTTCCATCGACAGCGCGCGCCCAATTAGCTGAAGCATTAGGACAGTGCACACCAGATGGCTTAAAGTATACAATTTTTTCTAGTGGTGGTAGTGAAGCGATTGATGTGGCGTTGAAATGTGCACGCTATGCGACGAAGCGTAAAAAAACCATCTCGATCAAAAATGGCTACCATGGGCATTCAGGCTTAGCCGTATCACTTGGTAATGAACGTTATTCCAAGCCATTTTTAAGTGAAGGCGACCCAACTGAATTTGTGCATGTGCCATTTAATGATCTCGATGCAATGGAACGCGAGCTAGCCAAGGGCGATGTGGCGAGCGTAATTATTGAAACGATTCCAGCGACATATGGTTTTCCGCTACCACATGCCAATTATTTAACAAGTGTCAAGGCGTTGTGTGAGCGTTATGGTGCACTTTATATTGCGGATGAGGTGCAGACAGGTTTAATGAGAACAGGTAAGCTTTGGGGTATTGAGCATTATGGTGTTAAGCCAGATATTTTAGTAACCGCAAAGGGGCTAAGTGGTGGTATTTATCCAATTGCTGCAACAGTAGTGAATGAGCGTGCAGGTGGTTGGATGCAAGAGGATGGACTAGCACATATCTCTACCTTTGGCGGAGCAGAGCTTGGCTGTGTTGTGGCGATGAAGGTGCTGGAAATTTCACAACGACCTGAAGTCATTAAAAATGTTGACTATGTGGCACGCTATTTACGAACAGGTTTAGAGCAAATTCAGCAAAGATATCCAGATTTCTTTGTCGGTATTCGTCAGCTTGGTGTTGTCATGGGCTTAGAGTTTAATCATCCTGATGGTGCGAAATATGTGATGAGCTCTTTGTACAAGCATGGTGTATGGGCAATCTATTCAATGCTTGATACACGCGTTTTACAGTTTAAACCAGGGTTATTATGTGATAAAGCGTATTGTGATGAATTGCTGGAAAAATGTGAGGCAGGTATTAAAGAGGCTGCACAGCTTGTAAAGTTTGGACGCTATTAATATAGAAGGAAAGCTTATCATTTCGTAAACAAGGGGGTTTACTATATGGGTCAAATGGATTTCTTAGATTTAGAAGCTGTACTTTCTACTTTTCATCAAGCAGCAAATGATGCGTTAAAGGAGTTTAGTTGTTTAGTAGAAGCATCTTGTAAAATGATTGATTATTCCGAAAACGCTACGTATCTCGTAGAGGATGCACAAGGTAAAAGGTATATTTTGAGAATTAGTCGTCCAAATTATCATAAGAAAGAAGAGATAGAGGCGGAGATTGCTTGGTTAAATTCGCTACATGAGCAATCTCCTATTGATGTATCATTACCGATGCGAGCAGATGACGGTGACTACGTACATGCTCATCAGTATAATGACACAATTTATTATAGCACATTATTTACATTTTTGGAGGGTAATGCTCCAGATGAAAATAATGAAGAAAATTTAATTCACCAATTTGAAACATTAGGAAAAATTACAGCACTGTTCCACAAGCATACAATCGAGCAACATGATCACTACGAAGATTTTCAGCGTATGATATGGGATTATGACACGATTTTAGGGCAATCACCAAAGTGGGCAAGATGGCAGGATGGACTTGGTATGACACCAGCTCGCATCGCTTTATATGAGGAAGCATCTCAAGTTATTCAAAAGAAGCTAGAGGCATTTGGCAAAAGTAAAACACGGTTCGGGCTAATTCATGCGGATTTACGCTTAGCCAATTTACTCATTTATGGTGATGAAATTAAAGTGATTGATTTTGATGATTGTGGTTTCGGCTGGTATTTATATGATTTAGCAACATCTGTAAGCTTTATTGAGCATATGCCGTATTTGGATGATTTAATTGCGTCATGGATCAAGGGCTATAGTCAAGTGCGAACATTATCTGAGGAAGAAATTGAGATGATTCCAACCTTTATTTTAATGAGAAGATTACAGCTCATTTCTTGGGTAGGTAGTCGTGATAATGAAACGACGCGCTTACTTGGTGAAAACTATACCATTCAAAGTGATGCCTTAGTGAAAAATTATTTAGCAAAAAATAAAATTGTATAACATCCAAATAATTGTAAAGGTGGCGAACTGAATGACTTCAAAAAAGAATGAAATCATTGTTTTAAAGAAAGCCCTTACACCTATTCATTTATGGACAATCGGTGTTGGAATTGTTATTTCAGGAAATTATTTTGGATGGAACTTTGGCTTAAGTCAATCGGGCTATTTAGGCATGCTAATTGCTACGATATTTATGGCGATTATGTACTTAACAATGACGCTAGGAATCTCTGAATTAGCGACAATGTTACCTTATGCTGGGGGACCATACTCGTTTGCAAGGCGTGCCATGGGAAGATACGTGGGATTCATTACTGGAATAGGGGTTGTGCTTCAATATGTAATTGCTGCACCTATTATTGCAATTGGAATTGGAGGCTATATAAGTTTCTTATTCCCCGCAGTGCCAACAGTTGTAGCCGCAGCGTTTATGTATGCACTCTTTATGGGGGTACACATTTTAGGTATTAAGGAATATGCAACGATTGAAATGGTTCTTGTATTTATCGCATTGGGATTATTAGTGCTAATGTATTTTGTTGGGTTGCCACAGATTCAAGTGGAGAATTTGTTCCCCGCAAGTGGTGAGCTAGTACCGGGTGGCTTTAAAGGAATCTGGTCTGCGCTACCATATGCAATGTGGCTATTTTTAGCGATAGAAATGCTGCCAATGCTGTCAGAAGAAACAAGAGATGTTCAAAAGGATATGCCGAAAGGTTTAATTTCTGGCATGGTGACACTGCTGATTTTATCTGTGCTCACAACGACAGTAGCGATCGGACTTGCAGGCATTGATACGATGACAGTAGCAGAAGATCCATTACCAGCAGCAATTGCGGCAGCCTTTGGCAATACGTATTGGCTAGCACAAGTTTTAGCCTCTGTGGGATTAGTCGGGTTAATCGCAAGTTTCTCAGGTGTAATCTTAGCTTATTCGCGTCAGGTCTATGCGCTATCACGTGCAGGCTATCTACCAAGCATCTTATCGAAAATGCATAAAACACGTCAAACGCCTTACATGGCGATTATTTTGCCAGGCTTTATCGGCTTAGTGCTTGTTATATTATTTAACCCAGACGATTTAATTTTAATTTCTACATTTGGAGCATTAGTATCGTACATTACGATGAATTTATCTGTGTTAATTTTACGCAAAAAGGAGCCGAATTTATCGCGAACGTTTCGGACACCATTGTACCCATTGACACCGATTATTTCATTAACACTATCTGTGATTGCGATTTTTGCGAGTTTCTTTGCAAATTTGACGTTTTTCATTGTCTGTCTTGCGGTTTTTGCCGTGGCAAGTATTTACTATTGGCTGTGGGCAAGACATCAAATTAATGAAGATGCGCCAGAGGAACGCTTTGCAAAAGAAGCAGCTCAGGAAGATAGTCAAATTACACAAACGTCTATTGGATCTATGACAGAATAAAGCGTAGAGGATGTGTGCTTTATGCAAAAAGTAGAATGGGTCATCTTTGATAAAGATGGAACCATTATTGAGTTGGATTCTATATGGATTCCATGGGCTAAAAATTTTTACCTAAATTTAACTGAAAATTCTGATTTTGAAGTTGCGTTTTCCTTGCAGCACTTTTTAACAACAATCGGTGTAACGGCCGATGGAACAACGATTGACCCAACAAGCCCGCTAGCCGTTGGGAGCATACAGGAAGCAGAAACAATTATGGCTTACTTGCTTTATCAACAACAAGGTATTGCCTGGAGTGAAGGTGTTATGTTAGCAAGGGCAGCATCCAGCTTAGCAACAGCACAGCAAGAAAGTATAACTGTACAAGAATTGCCAGGTATTCGACAGCTTCTTATCAGCTTAAAAGAGCACAGTATTCGATTAGGCGTTGTAACAGCAGATTCAACAGCACGAGCAGAATTGCATTTAAAGCAGCTTGGGCTATGGTCATTATTTGAATTTGTACTTGGCAGTGATCAAGTAACATCCAGCAAACCATTTCCAGATTTAGCGCATTTGGCACAAGAACGCTATCAAGTATCGCTTGAACAGACAGTAATGATTGGTGATTCCAATGCGGATATGTTATTTGCCAAAAATGCAGGCATGCTCTATTCAATTGGCATTATTCCACAAGACGTATACCCAAAAGATTATTTACCAGATGCCATGAAAATTATTGAAGTGTATGATGAATCGCTTATAACCTTGCTGATAGCGAAGGAGGATCAACATGGATAATGAACTTATTGCGAAGATTACAGCGTTAGTGATGGAGAAAGTGGCACAAATGCCAAAGGAACAAATCCAAGGTTTAACACAGGCTGAATTACAAGAATGGCAGTCCTTTCGTTTAATGACAGCGAGTGGCAGCTCTCAGCAAGCGCCATCTATCATAGGAAACTATCAGCCATTGTCAACACAGGAGCTGCAGCATTGGGAAGACTTGCATCGCCAGCAAGCATTCACCCAATCAACAACAACTTCATCGTCTGATTTCATCGCATTTAAAAAATTTATATGATAGGCGGTGTAAGCAATGATAAAAGATCAGGATTTACTCTCTATTCAAGAGGTGCATGATGCTGTTGTAGAGGCAGCGGAAGCTCAAAAAGTGTACGCTAGCTATTCCCAGCAGCAAGTGGATGCTATTGTTCAGGCGATTGCAGAGGAAGCCTACCGACAAGCAGAACATTTAGCTGTATTGGCAGTAACGGAAACAAAAATGGGTGTGATTGAGCATAAAAAAATTAAAAATGAACTCGCTTCAAAAGGTGTTTATGCATCCATCTGTCATGAAAAAACAGTAGGGGTGG
This sequence comes from Lysinibacillus sp. FSL H8-0500, assembly GCF_038051955.1. Classification (NCBI taxonomy): domain Bacteria; kingdom Bacillati; phylum Bacillota; class Bacilli; order Caryophanales; family Bacillaceae; genus Lysinibacillus; species Lysinibacillus sp. FSL H8-0500. The sequence continues at coordinate 2,106,567 of NZ_CP150292.1, forward strand.
TTCATGAGGATCCTACTGCAAAGCAAATAGAAATTGCCTATCCATACGGCGTAATTGCTGCTGTCTCACCAGTGACAAATCCAACTGCCACTGCTATCTATAAAACGCTAATTGCGTTGAAGGCGCAAAATGCGATTGTTTTTAGCCCGCACCCAACGGCTGTGAACTGTACGATTGAAGCATTGAAAATTTGTCACGAGGCGGCTGTCCGAGCAGGTGCACCTGCTGGTTTAATTCGCTGGGTCGCACATCCAACGATAAAGGGCACAGAGGCATTAATGCAGCATAAGAATATTCAATTGATTTTAGCGACTGGCGGTTCAGGGCTTGTTAAGGCAGCCTATAGCTCTGGCAAGCCTGCCTATGGTGTGGGGCCGGGGAATGTTCCTGTTTATATCGATCATACAGCTAATGTTGCCCGCGCTGTACAGCAAATTATTGATAGCAAATCATTTGATAATAGTACAATTTGTGCAACAGAGCAGGCAATTGTTGTGCATCAGGACGTGAAGGCACAGGTGATGACTGCCTTAGCTCAAAATGGTGCAACGATTGTGACGGGAGAGGACAGGCTAAAATTAGCGCAGGTAATTTCTCCGGTGCCACGTACATTAAATACGCAAATTGTTGGGAAGCCTGCGATAAACATTGCGAAGATGGCACAGATTCAAGTACCAGCAAGTACAAGAGTGCTTGTGGCTGAGGAGCAGTATATTGGCAAAGAGCATCCCTTTTCGATGGAGAAGTTATCGCCCATTTTAGGCTTATATACAGCACATTCTCAGGAGGAAGCGATTCGACTATGTCAGCAATTGTTAGATGTAGGTGGACGCGGGCATAGTGCGGCAATTCACGCGGAAAACGATCAATTTGTTAAAGAGTTTTCCATTCAGATGCCTGTGTCACGGATTTTGGTGAATACCATGGCTTCTGTCGGGGCAGCGGGCGGCACAACGAGCTTAACACCATCCTATACATTAGGCTGTGGTGCATATGGCGGCAATATTACGAGTGATAATATTACAGCTCGTCATTTAATCAATAAAAAGCGCGTTGCCTATGGTATCAAGGAGCTAGCAGTGCCAAAGCCACAGCATCCGCAAAATATTCAACAGCCAGCAGTAGCAGTAAATACAGGTGAAGATGTAACGATTGATCCTGCGATGATTCGCAAAATAGTAGAAGATATTGTTTCGAAATTAACAGTTTAGAGGAGGAGTTCACAATGAGCGTAGAAATTAATGGTGCATTAGGAATGATTGAAACAAGAGGGTTAATCGGTTCGATTGAGGCAGCAGATGCCATGGTAAAAGCAGCAAACGTCAATATTGTTGGCAAAGTCCATGTTGGTGGCGGAATTGTAACAGTGTTAGTAACAGGTGATGTAGGCGCAGTCAAGGCGGCAACGGATGCAGGCTCAGAGGCTGCTCGTCGCGTAGGTGAATTATTGTCCGTGCATGTGATTCCTCGACCACATTCAGAGTTACTTGCTATTTTACCAAAATAAGTGGAGGGGGTTATCTTGATGCAGCACAATCCAATAGCTATTGCTGACGAAATCCCCATTGCTGTTTCAGCAAGACATTGTCATCTTAGTGAGGAAGATTTCCATTATTTATTTGGTACACAGGCAGTATTAACAAAATGGAAAGACTTATCACAGCCAGGCCAGTTTGCCGCAGAGCAGGTGATTACCATTCAGGGTCCCAGAGCTTGTATTGACAAGGTGCGTATATTAGGCCCTTTTCGCGAGCAAACACAGGTGGAGGTCAGCCAAACAGATGCGGTGAAATTAGGTGTCACGCCACCTATTCGTATGTCTGGTGATGTGCAGGATTCCGCACCCATTACATTAATTGGTCCAAAGGGAACGATGCAGAAACAACAAGGACTTATTATTGCACAAGCTCATATTCATATGTCAGAAGTGGATGCACAGGCTCTTTGTGTGAAGGATCAGGAAATTGTCAAAATCGAAATCATCAATGACGTACGGCAGCTACAAATTATGAATGTTGTTGTACGTGTATCCCAAAATTTTGTCTTAGAAATGCATGTTGATACGGATGAGGCGAACGCAGCCTCTATCGTCTCTAATCAGTACGGTAAGCTCATCAAAATGGAGTGAAGTGAATGAATGCTCAACAATTACAACAGCTCATTCAAGAAATTGTGACAACGATTGTCCAACCTAAAAAAAGATTATTGATTGTTCATCCCCATACAACAATCTCTAATAAGCAAATGGAAACTTTAAGCAGTTATTGCACAGTGGAAGAATGGTACGAGGGCACAGATGCTACGAACATTCCCCAAATGTTCTACGATGCCATTGTTTTTCTGGAAGTTGACCAAGCTTTTATTGTTGCGAGTGCACAAGGTTTGCCTAATTCCCCAGCAACCTTGTTCTTAGCAGACCTACTGCTGAGGGGCGAGCCAGCTGTGCTAGTCCCTCAGCAAAAAATGGCTGAGGTGATGACCGTCAAACAACCAAATGCCTATAGTAGTATGCTACAAAAGCAAATGGAAAACTTAAAGTCGTTTGGCTGTGACTTGCAATTATTTTCACAGCTTATCCCTTCTGTTAAGGCGACACAGCAGGCCTTGTCTTTTGCCGATCAGCATCCAACGTATATTACTGAGGAAATGATTCGGACATTTCAGGGACAACAGCTTGTAATTCCTGCTACTACAAGGCTAACGCCATTAGCTCTTGATGTTTTACAGGAAAAAGGGATTACCATTCAACGAAAATAGCGAGTAAGAACATGTCAAAGTACGAGTGGAGTGTTGTTGCATGACAAAATCAATTGGTGTTGTTGAAACGAGAGGGCTTGCGATTTCAATCCAAATAGCAGATGCCATGTTAAAAGCAGCAGAGATACGATTGCTTCGACAAGAAACGATTGATTTAGCGCTTGTGACAATCACGATTGAAGGTGATGTAGAGGCGATTCGAGAGGCGATTGCGATTGGTACACGTATAGCAAAAGCAGCAAATCAATGGGTTGCCTCTACCACTATTTTAAGACCTGATGATACGCTCACAGCATTAGTAGAGGAAATTGCGATAAAGCCGTAATGATTTTACCCCGTATTCATAATGCTGTTTGCACTGAAAGCTACACCCCATAAAAACAAATGTCCAAGCAGTGGCAGAGGGCGAAAATCCTACTGATTGAAGGTTTATTTTATTAATGATGAAAGGGTGGGAAATAGAGATGAAGGTAGATTTAACTGGAAAAGTTGTATTGGTCACAGGTGGCAGTAAGGGAATCGGCAAAGGAATTTCAAGGGTTTTTGCCAGGCAAGGCGCACATGTCGTCATTGCGGCAAGAGGTCTTAACGCGGCTAATGAGCTAGTCACGGCATTAAAAGCTGATGGCTATTCGGCATCAGCCATCGCTGTGGATGTAGAAAACTATGAATCTGTTGATCAGATGGCACGTGAAATAGCAGCTTCCTATGGCGGTATTGATATTGTTTGCGCCAATGCAGGGATTTTTCCGTCCGTGAAACTAGAGGAAATGACGACAGCAGATTGGGATCATGTGCTAGATGTTAATGCAAGAGGAACCATGTTTACAGTGAAGGCATGTCTTCCTTATTTAAAAGAAGCGGCGTATGGCAGGGTCGTTATTACTTCGTCAATTACAGGGCCTGTAACAGGCTATGCAGGCTGGACACATTATGCAGCAAGTAAGGCGGCACAACTAGGCTTTATGCGTACAGCGGCACTTGAATTAGCCCCTTATAAAATTACGGTCAATGCAGTAATGCCGGGCAATATTGCCACAGAAGGCTTGGATGGACTTGGGGAGGATTATCTTCAAAAAATGGCGAAGGCTATTCCCTTCGGCGGGCTTGGTAGTGTAGAGGATATTGCCTATGCAGCTTTATTTTTAAGCAGTAAAGAAGCAAGCTTTATTACAGGGCAATCCATTATTATTGACGGCGGACAAACACTGCCAGAAGATTCAGAGGCATTTTAACTTGCTGGATAAGGAGGAACAAAGATGAATCATTTAGGTGCATTAGGCATGATTGAAACAAAAGGGCTGGTAGGCTCGATTGAGGCAGCAGATGCCATGGTAAAGGCAGCAAACGTGCATTTGGTTGGCAAAGTACATGTGGGTGGTGGCATTGTAACCGTATTAGTGCGTGGGGATGTGGGCGCTGTAAAAGCGGCAACAGATGCTGGCGCTGCGGCAGCACAGCGAGTAGGCGAATTGCTATCGGTGCATGTAATTCCACGTCCTCATACAGAATTAGAAGCCATTTTACCCGTACAATCGTGAAGGTGAGGTGGCTTTATGAATCCACAAATAATCGAGCAACTCGTCAATGAGGCACTTGCCGAAGTGCTGACAACCAAACAGCCAACACTACCTTCCACAAATGCTATTCCAATTGCTATTTCGGCAAGACATATTCATTTAAAGCAGGAGCATGTGGAGCATCTTTTTGGCAAGGGCGCTGCATTAACCGTTCAAAAAATGCTCTCCCAGCCTGGCCAGTTTGCAGCACAGGAAACGCTTATTATTGTTGGCCCTAAAGGTAGCATTACTAATGTACGCGTCTTAGGACCTGCACGAACATTAACACAGGTAGAAATTAGCCATACAGATGCCATTGCATTAGGCATTCAGCCACCAATAAGAGAATCAGGCAATATTGCAGGCTCTGCTAGCTGTACATTAGTAGGACCAAAAGGTAGCTTATTTTTGCAGGAGGGTGTGATTATTGCACAGGCTCATATTCATATGTCACCACAGGATGCCCAGCATTTAGCTGTACAGGATGGGGAATATGTGGCGATTCAAGTGCCAGGTATCCGTCCAGTAACCTTTCATCAAGTCAAAATCCGTGTAGCCGAGCAGTATCAATTAGAAATGCATATTGATACCGATGAAGCGAATGCAGGCTTAATAAAGCAAGGGACAATCGGCTCTATTTTAACGGCCTGTCAGCAGATTGCTTCCAGCGCTAGCCCGCAAACGACGACTGTAGAGCTTACGCAAAAAATTATTACTGAACAGGATATTGCACAGTATCAAGATACAACAATAATTGTCCCACAGGCAGCTATTTTTACCGCGCTTGCAAGGGAAACAATAGCGAATTTAGGCATTGAAATACAGTATAAAAAAGGATGATCAAGCATGCGTATAGGGACCGTTGTTGGAAATATATGGGCTACTCGCAAAGAGGAGGGTTTACAGGGCTTAAAATTGCTCATTATTCAGCCTAAAAAAACAGATGGTCAACTCGTTGATGAGCAAATTGTTGCGGCAGACCGTATTGGTGCAGGGGTTGGCGATGATGTAATTTTAACGATGGGCAGTGCAGCCGTTCGCAGTTTTTCTAAGGAAGTGATTTGTCCAATTGATGCCATTGTGGTTGGTATTATTGATGGATCAGACGAATAGTGGGGTGAAAAAATGAAAGAAGCCATTGGTATGATTGAAACACTTGGCATGATTGGCTCCATTGAAGCGGCAGACGCTATGTTAAAAGCGTCTGATGTCCAGCTAGTGAGTCATGAGTTTGTAGATGGAGGCATTGTAACAATTATCGTTGCTGGTGATGTAGGAGCTGTGCAAGCGGCTGTGGAGGCAGGAAAAGCAGCCGCAGAACGTATTGGCAAGGTGCTCAGCGCACATGTAATTCCGCGTGCAGCAGATGATATCCACAATACTATTCTTGAAAAAAAGCCTGCTGTTAAGCAAGCAACAAAAGCTTCCAAACCAGCTGTGCGTAAAGCACAAGCAAAGGATGTTACGGATAGCGCTACAGATCAATAATGAGGTGGAAGGAGTGATAGACAATGGGCTTTAAGCGTCCTAAAATAGCAATTATTGGTGCTGGGCATACTGGCACAACAGTAGCGCTGATGGCTACGCAGCAAGAGCTAGGCGATATTGTGCTTGTAGATATACCAGAGCTTGAAAATCCAACAAAAGGAAAAGCATTGGATTTATTACAAACGGCTCCTATTCAACAATTTACTACGCATATTACGGGTACGGCGAACTACGCTGAAATCGCCAATGCTGATATTGTAGTGATTACAGCGGGAATAGCGCGTAAGCCAGGCATGGGTAGGGAAGATTTAATTAGTACCAATGCTGCGATTATCGGCACCGTCAGCAATCATGTAAAACAGTACGCACCAAATAGCTATGTTATTGTCTTAAGTAATCCTGTCGATGCAATGACATATGTTTGCCTGCAAGCAACAGGTTTTCCGAAAAATCGTGTCATGGGACAATCAGGTATTTTGGATACAGCACGCTTTAATACCTTTATTGCTGAGGCACTCAATATATCTGTTGAAGATGTTTCCAGCTTTGTATTAGGGGGACATGGCGATGAAATGGTGCCGCTTGTTCGTTATACGTATATTGGCGGCATCCCTTTAGAGAAATTAATGCCCCATACCCAAATCGAGCAATTGATAGAGCGCACACGTAAAGGTGGTGGTGAAATTGTGGCACTTTTAGGGAATGGCAGTGCTTATTATGCACCTGCTGCATCCATTATTGTGATGCTAGAAGCCCTATTAAAGGATAAAAAACGAATTTTACCTGTTATTGCTTATTTGCAAGGCGAATACCAAGTGCATAATGCCTGTATTGGTGTACCAGTTGTACTTGGTGGCAATGGTATTGAGAGTGTAGTAGAGCTGCACTTAAATGCAGAGGAGCAGGAGGCTTTTACTCATTCAGTTCATGCTGTTTATCAAACAATCGAATATGTAAAATAGCATATAGCTTTATAAATAAAACAAAGTTTGACTAAAAATCCTGTATCAAAGCAGGCTTTTTTCTTATTTCACACCAGGGCTATTTTTTTGAAGAACTCTCAATCAGAAATTTAAATATTTATCTTAAAATACAAAAAAGTGTGTAGAAATGTACTTGAGCTATAGACAAAATAGTATAGTATTATAGTCTATTAATTATAGAGCTTTTAACTTGATTGGAATTTATAGTATGCTAAACCATAGGGAAGGAGAGGGACTTATGGTTAAACAATTGATTATTGGCGACGCAAGGCATGAACTGGCTGCTACACGTCGTATTCTGGAACGCTTGCCTGAGGAGCATATGTCATGGAAACCACACGAGAAATCGATGACACTCGGTGGACTTGCTACGCACCTGATCAACCTGCTGAATTGGCAAATCGCGATTTTTCAGTACCCAGAGTTTGATCTTTCAACCGTGCCGATAAGGCGGGAATCTTTGAAAAAATGCGCTGATGTTCTGGATGAATTTGATACGAACGTTGGCAAGTTAGAAAAGCTGCTCGCCGAATGTGACGAAGAAAAGCTCAGCGAAAAATGGATGCTACGCCATGGGGATCATATCATTCGCTGTGAGCCACGAGCAATGGCATTCCGCACCTTCGGATTAAGCCACATGGTCCACCACCGAGCACAACTTGGGGTATACTTGCGACTTCTCGATATTCCAGTGCCGGGCTTTTACGGTCCCTCAGCTGACGAGGAGGCCCAGTGAACTAAGTTTCTTGATCCCATAAGTGCAGGGGCAGTGGAATAGTTATTCAATAAAAGGGCGCAATTCAACAGAATTGTGCTTTTCTTTATGAAAAGGGCTATATTATAAAATAATTGTTAAAGATGGTACTTTAAAATAAGATAGCGGCTTGGATGATATTCGTAACAAATGTGTGCTTTTTACTTTCTCTTTCTATAAGATAAATATTCTAAAAACCTCTGCGCTGCAAGTGACAGTGATTTTTGCTCTCTCATAGCAATTCCCACATTTCGAAAAGCAGGCACGTCAAGCTCTTTTGCGATAACTTGGTAGGGAATCCGTTGTAAAATTAGTTCTGGTAATATACTGATGCCCAACCCGTTTTCCACCATTGACATAATGGCATAGTCGTCCCATGTTGTAAAAGAAATTTGCGGTGAGATTTGATGCTTCTCGAAAATTTCAGAGATTTCAGCTTTTGCTCCCTTTTCTAACAGCATAAAAGGGCTATTTAATAGTTCATTGATTGGAAATTGATCGCAATCAGCAAGAGGATGGTCTTGAGGAATGACTACCAACAAACGATCTTGCTCCACAAAGATTGTTTCCATTTCAGCCTTTGTTGGTAATCGTAAAAATCCAAAGTCGACCCGACCCTCGATAATCCAGCTTTCAATTTCCATGTAATCCCCTAGCAGTAATTCGAAATCAATCCCCGGATAATCTTGCTTAAAGAATTTGATCATATTAGGTAGCCAATGGGTTGCTACACTAGAAAATGTACCGATCCGAATGATCCCAGACTGGATATCATGTAAGTCCTCGATCTGCATCATTAACATTTCATGCTCATTACAGATACGCTGTAATTGTGGCAGTAACTTTAAGCCATCAGATGTTAAACTAATCCCAGCACGACCTCTTTCAAAAAGGGATATTCCCCATTCTGATTCTAAATCGTTGATCATACGGCTGATGCCGGACTGTGTATAGTTTAATGCATCGGCAGCTCTTGTAAAGCTCCCATATTCTACTGCTTTGACAAAGGCTAGATATTTTTGGATATTCAAGATGCTCTTCCCCTTGCATGATATTTTGTTATACATAACATGATAAACATTCAATTTTGTAATGCTTATAAGCATGCTATGCTATTACCATTGGAAAAGCAAGGGGAACGGAGAGTGATGGTAAGGAAAAGCACCTAATAGCTATAAGAAACCTCTACAAAAATGGTTTATGAAACATTAACAATGTTAGAAATGTTATTTAAATGTGTGGACAAGGACAAAGCAATTTCAATGGAGGATTATAGAGGAAATTGAATATGAAAATGGTCAAAATACTTTTCCTTTGTAACAGTAAAGCTGTCCCTTCAGCAGAATGGTACGATAAAGGAGTAGATGAAGGCTAAAACCGAGCAGCTTGTTAATAAATCCCTCTCTTATTGCAAAGCACCTGCCGATTGTAATTTAACAATATGTAAGAACATGACTCAATTTAGCTTTAACAGAATCAGTGAATTCATAAATAGATTCGTCATCTGAAAATATCAGTTATGCCGCAGATTTGGAGGAGTAGCCTATGAAATCTAAAATTCAGTTTATCGTATCAATGATTATTTTTGGTACAATCGGTTTGGTTGTTCGATACATTGATTTAGCAGCAAGTGAAAGAGCTTTACTAAGTAGTTTTCTAGGATGTTTATTTTTACTCCTCATCTTCACTATTATGAAGAAAAAAATAGCATGGAATATAGTAAAAGCGAATGCTTTATTGTTGATTCTCTCTGGTATTGCATTGGGAGGAAACTGGATTTTTCTTTATCAATCATATGACCATACATCACTTGCGAATGCCACACTAGGATATTACTTTGCACCTGTGTTTGTCATGATTCTTTCTCCTGTTGTACTGCGAGAACACTTATCCATAAAAAAAATAGTATGTATTGTTGTTGCAATTATCGGTATGGTACTGATTGTCGGAGAAGGGGTGAGTACATCCGACTCAGATGATTTGCTTGGACTTATCTTTGGATTAATCGCAGCAGCTTTTTATGCTACATTATTACTTTTAAACAAATTTATTAAAGAGATGAGTAAGCTAGAGCTGACCATCATTCAACTTGGAACGACGACATTATTACTGATGCCCTATGTTTTTTTGACAGAGGGCTTTGGCATCTTTGAATTATCAAGTGCATCTATTCCTTTTATTTTAATTTTAGGGATCGTCAATACAGGGATTGGATTTTGGTTGTTTTTCTCAGGAATGGAGAATTTGAAAGGGCAGAGTATTGCAATGCTGAGTTATGTAGATCCATTTGTAGTAATATTGATTTCTGCAATGATATTACAAGAACAGATGACCCCCGTGCAACTATTTGGAGGTTTACTGTTATTAGGCTCCACATTTGTGAGCGAAATTAGAGCACTTAACTTTTCAAAACGATTAATGTGAATTTTAATAAAAAATAGTTTAATGATTCACGAGGGTTACTAAATAAAAAGGGCTTATTGAAAATGGAATCGTAAATAAGGGAAAATTTAGTTGTAAAAGTATATGTACTATTTTTAGAAATATTGTAAATATCCTATGTATATAGGAGTATGAACGGCCCTATATGGTCTGCTTCATTCCTACAAAATATTGGTCTGTGACTTTATATTCAGATCAATCACCGTTGCAAGGTCTATACATTCCTAGAACTGTTTCTCTCATGATTTTAGATGGAAGTTTCACGTTATCATGAACGAATTTAGCCTATTCCTCATAAAATAGAGAAGAATGATTAAAAAGGGTGGGGGCTATGTTAGTAAAGAGTACAGAAAAAGAAGATCATCGCTGGGACATTGACCGTTGGGAAAATGATGGTGGGAGAAATTTTTATGTACCTTTCTAAAAATAATGAAACCAATTTTTATGTTGTCCGTATAAATAAATAAGTTTATTGAAAAAGGAGCACTATATTTTGAACTATTGAACAAAGCAGCTATTGTTTGTGATTTACTTGATTGTCATTGCGGATGCGTATTACACAACCTTGTATATGGAGCCAAAAACACCACCGCAGCACCAGACCATTAAAGCGTCTGTCATTACATGGATTGAAGTACGGTAGCAAGCCTTACCAAAAGAAACAGACAATTAATCCGCAATCGAGCTTCTTGCAATTTCTTAAGAAACGATTCTTGCAAAAGCATTTGACTGTACATCCAGTCTTGCAAAAATTAGCTTTACGCTACGAAATTTTACGTTGCTAAGCTATAAAAATAGGGTTGGGGATCACTATTGCCCCAATCCTATTTATTTGACATTTGATAAAATAATTGGTTATTACTAAACATTGAAGTGAGATGGGGATGAAAGATAAATAAATCAGCTTTCAATCATGTGAATGTCCTCGATTGGATGCTTACAAAATGAGCATTATAAAGAAAATTAGAAAGTGATATTCCATTTGCCTTACGATTTAGCAGCTAGTTCAATAAATGCTATAGCTCTAAATGAGAGACTGGACTTTCCGCAAGCAAATGGGCTTTTTACGTATGAAATAATAAAAGCATCTATTCGAGTGAATGGATGCTTTGTTTTAATTTAGAACAGCTAAGTTTAAATGTACGCTGATATTCTTAAAGCATATTTTAGTACCATAAATGCGAAAGAAATACTAATAGGTCATTACATTTTTAAATATATCTTTGATGTCGATAATGAAGTCATCATAAAGCGATACTTTAAACGTGAGTACAACTTCTGCTTTTTCTTCCTCTGTCATTTCCGACCAATCCCAATCAGGAATAACGGTATAAACATTATCTAGGTCGTATTTGCTGTCTTTTAATAAATAGACCTCAATAGATTTAGCGACAGGGTCAATAATCCAATATTCTTTCACCCCATGTTTTTCATAGAGCGCTTTTTTTCGTATTTTGTCATGGCGTGCAGTCGAGGGAGAAAGTACTTCGACCATTAAATCGGGTGTACCATATATGCCGTTTGGTTTCATAATATCGGGGTTACATACAATCATGCTATCAGGGATCACCCTATTTTTTTCATCAAGGTGAACGTCCACACCGTCCGTAAAGTAGCGGCACTTTTTACCGTCTAAATACTTATCAAACACTACAGCTAAATTGGTAATCACTATGTTGTGGTTAAGTGTCGGGCGTGGTGACATCATAATCGTTTGGCCGCTGACTATTTCATAACGAGGTTCTATAAATTGTTCGTTCGCCTTCATTTCCTCATCTCCTTTAACGTCCATTTATTTTATTCGTATCATCGCATATATAAGATATTTATTCTACTGATAGGCAAACAAGATAATTCAATCACCCGCTCTCACGGAAAGTAGGTGCTTTTTTGTGGTTTCTTTTACATATGAAATAACATCCTCACTCACACAATTTAGAGACTCGCCATATAACCATAGACATGTTTTCGCTTTTAGGAATTTTATCCATTATTGCGGGGAGAAAGTAGTGCATCTTTTTTGATTTACTTCCTTGTCAATTAGATCAGGAAGGCATCATAAAAAGAGCGTGGCTACGTTTATTATATTTATTGTGGAACAAGAATAATAAGCTGAGCGCTATAAATGTAATCTTAAAATAGTACCTATTCTATGGTATATAGCTATTTTTAGGGAGATGAAATTGTAAGTGATAGTGAAAAAAGTATATAATGAAAACTTGATGTAAAGGTGCTTGAAATGTATTCTTTCAAAAGGACTTTAGTGAAATGAATATATTAGGTACGATAACTTAAGATACAAGGGGACTGAGAGTATAAAATATTTTGTGTAAATAGAAAATTCCATAGAAAAAGGAAGACCCTTTCTTGGTAGAATTAAGTCACCACAACCAATCCTAGAAAAGAGGTCTTCCCTATGAATCAGTTTACAACAGAAATTGTCGATGCACTAGTCAAAAAACAAGATATTACCGAGGTTTTTCGTTCGCACTTGGAAATGGCGATCAACTCGCTACTGGCGACAGAGCTGACGGAATTTTTGGATTACGAAAAATACGATCGTATCGGGTTCAACTCAGGCAATTCTCGCAATGGGTCTTATTCGCGTACACTTCACACGGAGTACGGCGATTTAACGCTTCAAATCCCGCGGGATCGCAACGGTGAGTTTAAACAACAGACAGTGGTACCATATAAGCGCTCGAACGATACGCTGGAAGAAACGGTCATTCACTTGTTCAAAAAAGGCATTACGATGGCGGAAATTGCGCAATTAATTGAGAAAATGTATGGGCATCACTATACGCCGCAAACGATTTCGAATATGACAAAGGCTGTTTCAGAAACGGTAGAAGCCTTTAATAACCGTCCTTTGCACAATCGTTACGTATGCGTGTATTTAGACGCGACGTATATTGCCGTGCGTCGTGATACGGTGTCAAAAGAGGCCGTCTATATTGCAGTTGGTATTCGTGAAGACGGCTCTAAAGAAGTGCTTGGCTATACGATTGCCCCAACAGAATCGGCCTACAACTGGCAGGAGCTACTACAAGAGCTCAAAGACCGTGGTGTAGAAGACGTACTTTTATTCGTATCAGACGGCTTAAAAGGCATGGCAGACGCTGTGTTTAATGTGTTTCCAAAGGCAAAATATCAGGTGTGCCTTGTCCATGTGGCACGCAATATCATGCATAAAGTCCGAGTAGAAGATCGCAAGGAAGTGTGCGAGGATTTTAAAACGATTCACCAGGCAAAGAACGCTGAAGCAGCGAAAAAAGCGCTCGAGACGTTCTGCGAAAAATGGGGCAAATCGTATAAAAAAGTCGCACAAGGCTTACTCGAAAACCCGTATTTACTGACGTTTTACGGCTTTCCCAAGGCGATTTGGCGAAGCATCTACTCGACGAATTTAATCGAGTCGTTCAATAAGCAAATCAAAAAATATACAAAGCGCAAGGAACAGTTCCCGAACGAAGAATCGTTGGAGCGCTTTTTAGTGACGCAGTTCGAAGACTATAATCAACGTTTCGCCACACGCTGCCACATCGGCTTCAATCAGGCCCGTGCAAAGCTAGAAGAAATGTTTGAGCAGCTGCACGAACCGGCAAACTAGACCGGGACGCGCCAGCGCGAAATTTGAGTGTGTAGGAAAGGGCTAGCCCTTTCCTACACACTCAAATCAACACTTCGAACAAGTACAATTGAATACACAGGTGATGAGTTCCCTTGAACGGGTGAATCGTCATTTACACAAAAATATTGACAGTACCAGGGGAACTTGGTGAAGATGCCAGAGATAAAAAAGAAACAACATTACGTTCCGCAGTTTTATTTAACACAGTATAGTGGCAAAGATAGAATTAACGGTTTTGATAAAATTTTAAAAATCAACCAACCGAATACAGCAGTAAAAAACCTTGGACATGAGAATTATTATTATGATTTGCCTGACGAGTTTGTTCAAAGCGTTCAAAATGGAACAAGTAACTTAGATGAATTAGTTAAGAAACATATTTACCCCACCTTTGAGCCAAACAACTTTGATAAGCAATTTTTGGAAAACTATTTTAGTGAACTTGAGTCAACAATCGCTCCTAGATTTTCTAGTTTAATTAAGAAACTTGATGCACAGCCTCATTTATTACAAACATCTTTTGATACTATTATTTCTGACGATGAAAAGGAAAAAATTGCTGACTTTTTTGCTTTACAGGCAATTCGAGTTCCTTCATTTCGTCAATTAGGTGAAAAGGTACGACCGCTACTTAAGAAATCGTTACCACCTTTTCTAGCATCGTATATAGAAGCTACTGATTTCTTAGATGATAACCAGCGTCTATTCTATCATCTTGCTAGCGGAATTTTAACATGTCTATCCTTACACTTTATTGAAAATTTCCATTGGCAAATAGCTGTCATCGAAACACCACAAGAATCTCCAATTCCACATGTGGCAAAATCGCATGTTACTGCAGAATTTTTATTATCAGATAACCCCGTTGTAAACATTAAAAACATTCCAAATAATGATATTCGGAGGTTATCTTTAGAATTTGCTCTACCATTGAATAGTCGATATTTATTGCTACTGCGAGAACCTAATTTCCCATTTGGGATGCCAACAAATAGTGTTTTTGAGGCAATACCTAATGATGTACGTATTTATAATGATTACCAATTGAGATTCTCCAGCCGAAAAATTTTTTATAATCAATCCAGCAGTAAAGCAAAATTGGAAAAGTATTTTAAACTTCCGTCCACTTATACACACAATGCAGATAAATTTGCTGTTGTTACTGGTTAAATGAAAGGCGATATACTTTATTTTAGGATGTATTGTTTTTTTTGCTAAGGATATTGTGAGCAAGAATGATAGGCTGTTTATAAAATGTTTTTGTACACCATCCCAAAAAACAAATAAGCCACTTAGTCCCAATAAAATAGAGTAGGCTAAGTGGCTTCAAAGCATTGTGGTTGTGAAATGAAAGTTGTACTTTTTATAATGGCAATCACATATTTCTATACACACCACATATAGTGACCAGCCTTAAAATAAGGCTGTTACACAGTGGAGCGAGCTGTTTCAAAGCATTATTGACATGTCAAGTGAGAACTTCATATACTCACTTGACATTTGGATAAATCATTGTAGCTGGGTCTACATATTCATCAAACTGTTCTTCCGTTAGTAAGCCGCTTGCGATAGCAGCTGCTTTTAATGTAGTGCCTTCTTTGTGAGCCTGTTTTGCGATTTTTGCTGCGTTTTCATAGCCAATATATGGGTTTAATGCTGTTACAAGCATTAATGAATTTTGTAAATTATGATCGAGTACTTCTTTGTTTGGTTCAATGCCTACTGCACAATGGTCGTTAAATGATTTCATTGTATCTGCTAATAAGCGCGTTGATTGTAAGAAGTTATAAATAATGACTGGTTTAAAGACGTTTAATTCAAAGTTACCTTGAGAAGCGGCGAAGGCAATCGTTGCGTCATTTCCAACTACTTGCGTGACAACCATTGTCATTGCTTCACTTTGGGTAGGGTTAACTTTACCTGGCATAATGGAAGAGCCTGGTTCGTTTTCTGGGATGGTAATTTCACCAATACCTGAACGAGGACCACTTGCTAGCCAGCGAACGTCATTGGCAATTTTCATTAAATCAGCCGCTAAAGCCTTTAATGCACCATGTGCCACAACCGCTTCATCATGACTTGTTAATGCATGGAATTTATTTGCAGCAGATGTAAATTGTTTGCTAGTTAGCTCACTAATTTCCGTAGCTACACGGTCACCAAATTCAGGGTGTGCATTGATACCCGTACCAACCGCTGTTCCGCCAATTGCAAGCTCCTTCATATAATCAATATTTTGAATAATCATATGCTCCGATTTTGCCAGCATGGCCGCCCAGCCGCTAATTTCCTGACCTAATGTTAGGGGAGTCGCATCCTGTAAATGCGTACGACCAATTTTAATAATATCTTTAAATTGTACTGCCTTCTCTTCTAATGTAGCTTTTAATAGACGTAGTCGAGGTAATAAATAATCCTCTACTTTTAAAACAGCCGCAATATGCAAGGCTGTTGGGAATGTATCATTTGAGCTTTGTGATTTATTGACATCATCATTTGGATGAATGCGATCAGCCTCACCAGCATCCTGTAAAAGCTGATTCGCACGGTGTGCAATGACCTCATTTACATTCATATTAGATTGTGTACCACTACCAGTTTGCCAAACAACAAGTGGAAATTGATCGTCCCATTGCCCATTTAAAATTTCATCGGCAGCCTGTACAATGGCATTTGTTTTAATATCGGAAAGTTTGCCTAATTTGTTGTTCGCAATCGCCGCACTTTTCTTTAAGATCGTCATAGCTTGCACAAGCTCGATTGGCATTTGTTCCGTGCCAATTTGGAAATTTTCTTTACTGCGCTGTGTTTGCGCGCCCCAAATTTTATTAGCGGGTACTTTAATTTCACCCATAGTGTCTTTTTCAATACGATAATCCATGTCCAAACAGCTCCTTTAGTATGTATATTTCTCCGTAATATGCAGATAAAAAACGGATACTCTTAGTCTGATGTAAGAATATCCGTTTGATACATGCTTATTCAAAAAAGAGGGGGATTTTGAATAAAGCAATTTGGAGAAAAGAAATAATCTACTGATAATGATAATTGTTATCAATTAAAAAGTCAACGATTTTGTTTAAAGAAATTTTATAATGAGAATAATTCGCAATAATTATTATAATTATTCCCGAACTTTTAGGGAATAAACTACATTTTGCTGGGCTATCTCTTTTTCTTCCCTAATTCTTTAAGCGATTGTTTTTTAGGGATTTTTTCGAACATTATCTTTACATGAAAATTATTGTCATCGACTTGAAGTACCTCCAACACCTTTGCCTTGCGTCCTTTAATGCGAATATCCTCTTCCACAGTAGGTAGTTTGACAAGCAATTGACTTAAAACGGACGTCTTGTTTTCATAAAAATGAGTCACAAACATCACGATTCTCCTTCTGACTTTTGATTATTACTCAATTTATGAGCGGAAGATAATAGTTAGAACTTTTGAGATGGTGGAAGATGGTGAATATAGATGAACCAAGTTCAGTCCGCTTATAAAAATGTTAGAGGTGATCTTAAAGTGAGGAAATAGACTTAGAAAGTATCTATTTTGGATTTATTTTCAAAATATTTAAATTATTTACTTTTGCTATATGTAGTAGAAGACAATTAAGTAATCTAAATGTAAAATGAAAGAGAAATTAAAATGTGGATTTAAAATAAGCTTCAATATTGTACATTTTTTGTTTAGCAATCGGGCCAATTTATGAAACAATGCAACAGAACCATATTGCCCTTATTTTTAGGGATTTCTGATAAATACTAGCTCCCGATTAACTAAATCATCTTCTCCATTAAGATGTGGTACTATTATTTTGCAATAAACAACAAGGTGGGCAACCAATGAACAAAACAGACCGATTATTTGCCATCGTGCTGGAGCTGCAACGTAAAGAAGTTGTACGGGCCGAAGATTTGTCAGCCCTATTTGAAACTAGTGTGCGGACCATTTATCGTGACATTGAGGCGCTGAGTGAAGCGGGCGTGCCGATCATAGGAGCACCTGGTATAGGATATTCCCTGATGGAAGGCTATTTCCTACCACCGATCAGTTTCACGGTACCGGAAGCCGTGAGCTTGCTGATTGGAACAGACTTTATTGAACAACGATTTGATGATGATTATCGCGTCAAGGCGCAAGACGCTCGCAGCAAACTCGAGATCATTCTACCGGAAAACGTTCGCAATGAAACATCTCGTGTACGCAACGCTATGCGTTTGCTCAATTCCGATAAACAGGCCATGCCGTCAAAAGAAAAGGAATATCTAGAAAAGATCCGTCGGGCGATATTAGACAAGCGAAAGATTGGCTTTCAATATGTAAAAGGACTTGCGGATTCTGAGGGGAATCGCCATAGTGTTCGTACTGTTGCTCCCTATGGATTGGTGCTCGTTCAAGGCTCGTGGATGCTCGTGGCCTATTGTGATCTGCGCCGAGACATTCGCCATTTCCGATTATCCAGAATGACGGAACTTATCGATCTGGAAGAACGATTTAAAATACCGGCGCACTTTAACTTTAGAGATTATACCCCTGCGGATGATCGGCACTTACTGGTTCGTCTCCGATTTAATCTTGAGATCGCAGAT
Organism: Lysinibacillus sp. FSL H8-0500; assembly: GCF_038051955.1. NCBI lineage: Bacteria > Bacillati > Bacillota > Bacilli > Caryophanales > Bacillaceae > Lysinibacillus > Lysinibacillus sp. FSL H8-0500. The sequence continues at coordinate 2,124,776 of NZ_CP150292.1, forward strand.
AAGGTGAAGGAATCTAACTATTATTACATAGAGGATATGGTAGAGCATCAAGATGGATTGGATGTATTCATACGCGTTCGTCAACTGGACGAAGTGTTGCAATGGGTGCTTGGCTGGGGAGCAGGTGTGATAGTATTGGAGCCTGAATCGTTTCGAAATCGAATTCGTGAGGAAGCCAAAAAAATGTTAAAACGCTACTGACATACCGTTGTCAGTAGCGTTATTTTATAATCGGAGTAAGTAAGCCTAAAGGAGTGAGAGAAATGCGAAGTCGTATATCTTACATCGGTTGGAGAGATGATAAGATACGAAATTGTATCGTTTATTTAGAATGAAATCGTTCAAAAGACAAAATGCTAATATATCACACAATAAATATTTAAGGAGATGGAATACATGGCTACACCTCAACTCGACTTTTTATCAATTCAGGTAAGGGATCTTGAAAAATCACGTGAATTTTATCAGAATATTCTTGGTTTTGAAATTGAAAATGAAAATCCAGAAGCCTATATCTTTAAAAATGAAAAGGGTGCTTCTTTTGCCATTAGAAAACCTTTGGTTGATTTGGACAAAGCAGGCAAACTTGGATGGGGAATCGCACTTTGGTTTTCCGTTTTTGACGTGGAAAAACGATATGATGAAGTGCGTGGTAAAAAAGTGAAGATTGTTAAGGATTTAGCAGACAGTCCCTTTGGTAAGGTGTTTACAGTAGAAGATCCTGATGGATATTATATTACTCTTCACGGATAAATCCTCCTTAGTTTGTACAAAGATAAAAATGTTTTGCCGTTAAAGGGTGCGATTGTGGACAACGAAAAAGGTTTAATTTCTCAGTTTTAATGCTGAGAAATTGGGCTTTTTTTATTTACTTATAGTGCAAAAAAACAATTAAAATAGATGCAAATTAGCTTCTAAAGTGACACTAAAAGGAACTCTAAGTGAGGCAACCCTCTCAAAAAGAAACAAGATAGAGGCAACATTTTTATCAAAGATAATCAATAAACAAAGCCCTGCGAAATAAAATCTATATAGAAATCACTTAATCATTCAGGAGAAAGGAGGTCAACATCCACTTATTTTATAAAAAAATCAAAAATATGACATGATTTTACGTGTAGTAATTGTAACTTTCGACATATTTTTTATTTATTTCTCAGGAAATATCTCATAGGGATCTGGGGAAATGCTAGGACCCATCGTAAGCTATTTCAGTTAATTTATGTGTATAGAGCGCTTTTAATTAAAATCCGTTCATAGAAATAGGTGGATGACGTTTCAGCTAGGGCGATGTTCGTTATAATAAAGGAAAGGAGGAGACGAGATGTATTTAAAGTCATGTAAGGTATTACAGGATACGATTCCAAATAAACAGGTGTATCCTTTTAATATTCCAAGCTTGAAAGATTTACATGAGCTGGAATTTCCGACAAATGTGACGTTCTTTGTAGGGGAAAATGGCTCGGGAAAATCAACATTACTTGAGGCGATTGCAGATCGCTGCGATTTTAATACAGCGGGTGGTGGTCGTCAAAATTTATATGAAGTACATAAAGCGAAATCTTCATTGGGGGAATATATCCGTTTGTCGTGGCTACCCAAAATATCGAATGGGTTTTTTCTTCGATCTGAAACATTTTATCAATTTGCCAGTCATATTGATTTGTTAGAACACCCAAATAAATATGCTGCTTTTGGAGGGAAATCATTGCACCATCAATCCCATGGTGAATCCTTTCTGTCGTTATTTATGAATCGTTTTAGGGGCAAGGCTATCTATTTATTAGATGAGCCTGAAGCAGCTTTGTCTCCAACAAGACAGCTAAGCCTGCTGAAAATTATCAAGGACTTAGAGCAGGAAGCACAATTTATTATTGCGACTCACTCGCCTATTTTGCTTGGCTATCCTGAGGCAACGATTTATAGTTTTGATAACGGTGAAATTGAAGCGATTCGCTATGAGGAAACCATCCATTATATCGTCACGAAACGCTTTTTAGCTGCACCTGAAAGTATTTTACGCGAGTTATTTGATGAGGAGAGGGAATCATGAATCAACGAAAAGGCTTAGTTATGCGAGACATTCGATTAGACGAAATGGCACAATCCATTGATTTGCTCAATTATGTCTTTCAAATGTCCATGTCCATTCATAAGGATCGTCGCTTTGTCAATGCAAAAAGCAGGCAATTTAACGAGGGACATGCAATTGGCTGGTTTGATGGCTCACAGCTTGTTTCGCAAATTTTAAGTTTGCCTTTTGAGGTCAATGTGCATGGCAAAATTTACGAAATGGGTGGTATTACGGCGGTTGGAACCTATCCTGAATATTCAGGTCATGGCTTAATGGAGGGCTTGATTATTGAAAGCCTGCAAAGAATGCGCAACGAAGATCAATATATTTCCTATTTATTTCCATACTCAATTCCCTATTATCGTAAAAAGGGCTGGGAAATTATGAGTGATATCGTGGAGTTTCAGGTGAAGGATACCCAACTCCCACATTACACGGGGCTCAATGGAAAAATTCGCCGTGTTGATCCCAGGCATGAGGATGTGGTTACCATCTACGCAGGCTATGCCAAGAGAACACATGGTGTGATGGTGCGTAATAGTATTGCTTGGAATGAAAAGTTTCAGGAGGATTTTTGGGAGGAAAAATTTATTGATAGTGATGTCAATCTTCAGGCAGCGGTTTACTATGATGAAGAGGATACACCACAGGGCTATCTGTTTTATCGTATTATGGAGGAGAATTATTATATTGATGAAATCGTCTATTTGCAGGAGGAGGCACGTAAAGGCTTGTGGAACTTTGTCTCTGCACATAGCTCGATGATTTATAATGTATACGGAAAAACAACAGGTAATGAAGCAGTGGCATTTTTATTAGAGGATAGCGAAATTATTCAAAAGGTTTCGCCTTATTTTATGGCAAGAATTGTTGATGTAAAAGAGTTTTTATTGCGTTATCCATTTAACGGTCATGATTTTCAGCTTCGTTTGGCTGTTAATGATCGCGTTGTCGCATGGAATAATGGCACATTTATAGTGAATATGAAAGCAGGTAAGCTATCCGTTCAAAAGGTAAGTGAGGTACTGGGAGAGGATGCGGTTCATTTAACGGTTCAAACCCTTGCTACAATGCTGTTAGGCTATAAACGACCAAGCTATTTAGAAAAGATCGAGCGTTTACAGGGCCGTGCGGAGGATATTGCGCTACTAGAGGCCGTGCTACCAGTAGGTATTCCGACATTTATTGATTATTTTTAAAGAATTGCATGAGTATGTGACCAATTAGCTTGAGGAAAGCCATAATCATTTAAAGTTCTGGTTTTCCCCAAGCTTTCTTTAATAGCTGGACGCCTCTCTTAATTTCTTCTATGGTTAACTTACTAAATCCTAACTGCAGCATTGGTTCCTCACTTACTTGATGGAGAAAAAATGGGCTGGTTGGATACACCTTGACACCATAAAGCTTTGCACATTCGATTAGCTGCTGCTCTGATAGTAAGGATTTTACTTTTATTAAAATATAAAGTCCTGACTGCTCGCCTAAAATCGTTATGTTTTTACCAAAATGTTGTTGCAGCTCCTGTACAAGGTGTTGCATTTTTTGTTTATAGGTCAGTCGCATTCTTTTAATATGACGTGTCCATTCTCCTTGAGCGATAAACTGTGCCAATGTGCGTTGATGAAGGGGCGAGGCATTTTGCTCAAAAGCAGCAAAGCGTATTTTAAATGACTGCACAAGTATATTTGGCAATACCATATAGCTTAAACGGATGCTAGGTAAAAAGGATTTTGAAAAAGTACCAAGATAAATAACACGAGATGCATCAATCGACGCAAGGGCGGGAAATGGCTGCTGTGTATAGCGAAATTCCCCGTCATAATCATCCTCTAAAATATAGCCATTGACTTGCTGTGCCCATTGTATTAAGGCTTGTCGCTGCTGAATAGTCATGGATACGCCGTATGGGAAATGATGTGAGGGGGTGACATAGAGCAAGCGTGCTGAACACTGTGTTAATTGATCAAGCTGAGCCCCCTGTGTTGACACAGGCAATGCCTCTATTTGAAAGCCATGCAATTGAAAAGCCTCACGCGCCCCGTTATAGCCTGGGTCTTCCAATATGATGCTTGAGAAATTTTCTTTGAATAAAAACCCTAAATACAGAAGCATTTGCTGTGTGCTGCTGCCAATAATAATATTGTCAGCAGTGGTGACAACACCCCTTGCTTGTAGTAAATAGGGCACAAGCTGTTCCTTAAGCAATGGCTCTCCAAAGGGCTCCCCATATTTATAGCATTCAGGGGTTTGTAATACTTGATTTGCCATGTGACGCCATATTTTTAGTGGAAAATATTGCTGATCAACAGCTCCTGCTCGGAAATCGACGATGTATGTGGCTGTATCCACGGGGGGCTGGAAAACAGCGGGCTGCTCTTGCTCCTGTAAAAAAACTTGTTCCAATGCATTGACAAAATAGCCTTTTCGCCCTTCGCCACGTATATAGCCCTCTGCTACAAGCTGCTCATAGGCAGTTAATGTGGTATTACGACTAACCTGTAATGTTTCCGCAAGTTTACGAATGGATGGTAAGGTATCATCGATTTTCAGCGTTCCTTGCAAAATAAGTGTTTTTATTTGCTGATAAATTTGCTTATACTTTGCCTCGTGTTCTGTTAACAAAAAGATAAAATTGTCCATGGAGCACCGCCTTGACATGCTGAAATATTGAAAATTGTTTCTTTTAGAATGTCATATTACTTACTATCATCATACAAGAAGGACAATTAAAAAGAAATGGGGAGTAACTATGAAAATTTGTACAGTGACACAGCAAACCGTAAAGGCAGTTGCACCATTATTTAATGCCTATCGTGAATTTTATGGTCAGCCCTCTGATGCTAAGGGAGCCGAACAGTTTATACAGCAGCGTATAGATAACAAGGAGTCGATTATTTTTCTTGCTTATCAAGGGGAGGAGGCTGTTGGTTTTGCACAGCTCTATCCGATGTAGCCATGAAAAGAGCGTTTGTTTTAAATGATTTATTTGTCGCACCACATGTAAGACAGCAAGGAGTCGCACAAGCTTTAATGGAGCAATGCTATGCCCATTGTCAGCAGCAGAACACCCACTCTATGATGCTTGAAACAGCAGTAGATAATAAACAGGCACAAAAGCTCTATAACAAGCTTGGCATGACCATTGATCAAAGCGTTTATTATTTATAGTATTTATTGGTGAAATCACAGCAGCACTATTCTGCTAACACTTCAATGGTAAAGCCACCCGGTGCTTGGACATAAAATGTATAGCCATGAGATTCAATAGGAGCATCCACCTTATAGCCATCATTTTTTAAGCGCTTATTGATAGCATCCACCTTTGCTCTGCTATCCTGTGGAAATCCAATATGAAAGGTAGCTGGATAGTGCACATCTTTTCCTTTCATTAATGTTAAAACAAATTGCTGATCATCCAGCATAGCAGCAAAGCTTTTGCCACGGCTGCCAACGCATATCATATGAAAATAGGTTTCTAAAAATTGGCGTGTAGCATCCACATCATTGACTGTTAAATTTAAGTGATTTAATTTCATAGTTTACCTCTGTTTGAAATAGTATTGGGGGAGTGCCTAATTTAGCGAGAAGATCGCTCAATAATGAACTCAAAGTGCTCAATCAAGCGAGAAGATCGCTCAATAGCGAATCTAAAGTGCTCAATCAAGCGAAAGATCGCTCAATGGTGAACTCAAAGTGCTCAATCAAGCGAGAAGATCGCTCAATAGTGAATCTAAAGTGCTCAATCAAGCGAAAGATCGCTCAATAGTGAATCCAAAGTGCTCAATCAAGCAAAGAATTCGCTCAATCATAAACCTGGGGTGCTGTATCTAATGAGGGGAGCGCCCCAGTAGATTAAGCATGACACATCCAGCCTGCAAAAAGACCCGAAGTAAAAAAGCGAGTAATATGTTGAAAGCCTGATTCACGCAATAATTGCTCAATTTGCTGATCTGAAATAAAGGAAATATTCATAATAACTTTCCCCATATCCTCCACCTTTGCTTGAGGATAGCCCACATCTAAAAAGAAGCTTTGCCATATTTTAATGCGATCTTGTAGCTCCTCGCTATCTCGCTGCCCATAGGCACTCACAAGGACGAATGGCTTACCTGGCTTTAATTGCTCATGAATATTTTGCAGCAACGCTAATTTTTCCTGCCACTGTTCAATAAAGTGCAGCACTAAAATACAGCTAGCCGCATCAAACTTTCTCGTTGTTGCTGGCAAATGGTCAATAGTACCTTGAATAAGTTGTACCCGGCTGTCTAAGCCACACTGTGTCGCTTTATAAGATGCGATTTGCAGCATTTCCTCAGATGGATCAACCCCTGTAAATGACCATTTAGGATTGAACTGTCCCCAGGCAGAAAGTTCATTGCCACCACCCGCCCCAACGATGAGGATAGAAGCCTGGTGTACTCCTAATTGCGCACGAAAATATGCTTGTATCATTGAAAATAATATATCATAGCCAGGCACAGAGATACGCGCGTTGTGCTCATATGCCTGTGATTTTTGAAGAAGCTGTGTGGCGTCATTTTTCATAAATAGTACCTCCATTATCTTAATGTATATATTATAGACCTTTATTGTCTTTAATTAAGTATACATAAAAATAAATAAAATCACAAAGTAGAAGTCCTCCAATAGTTTGAATGAATTTATTGTAAATCATATAATATTTAACCCTAAAAATAAATAATTTAATGATTATCATTAAAATTTTGTTGAAAATAGAGTTATTTTCTTCTATGCTTATCGTAACAAAGAAAGCTGGAGGGAGAAAGATGATAAATGCCATTCTACAAGTCCCATTATTTTCAATAATCCCATTTATTTGGTGGTTTTTTACAGCGAGAAAAAAAGAGTCCTTTCAAGCATGGCTAGGATTTCACAAGCCTATTATTACTTATAAAGGAGCCTATTTTGCTTTATGTCTGTTAGCGATTGCTCTCTTTATTGTCCCTCTACAAGCTCTTGTTTTCTTCTATATTGACAGCTCCTTACTCGCATCCAATCAATTTGTTGACCTTGGGTTAACAGGGCTATTTCCCGCTCTCTCTTATGCTATTATTCAAACGGGTTTATCAGAGGAGCTATTATTTCGGGGTTTTTTATTGAAAAGATTAGCTAGGTGGTTTGGTTTTCAAATGGGGAATATTTTGCAAAGCCTTATGTTTGGCTGTATCCATGGAGCAATGCTATGGTCGGTGTTGCCTGTTTTTGTGCTATTACTTATCGTACTTGCGACGGCATTTGCAGGTTATATAATGGGCTGGCTAAATGAACGGTTATCAGGGGGCTCGATTTTAACAAGTTGGGCTATACATAGCATGGCTAATTTTTTAGCTGCTGGTATGTCGATATTTCAAATTTTGTGAGGTATTTGCATTTCTTGTAGGGCGCTTGCATAATAAAGAGAGTTTGGTTAGGGTGAGAAACTAGAAAGCAGGGGTCTAATGAATAAACTTACACTGTTTACGCTGGCAATGGTTGTCTATTATATCGTGGTTGTTGTGCTGGTCAGCAAGCTAGTGATAATCCCTATTATGAAATTGATGTTATTCATTTTCTTTTTAGGGGCAGGTCTGATATTTGCACGTAAGATGCGTAAAAGATTATAGTAGGGGCATTATGCGAATCGTTCAATTAATGCTATTCTATTTAGCGATTATTCTAGTAGGAATGGCGCTTTCGTGGTTATCTATTGCACTTGCGATAGTTGCTGTCATCGCACTTGCCGTAATTTATCATCACATACATATTCTCTATCGCTCCAGTAATATGAAGCTGGTGGATAAATTGGTGAAACGTCGCCAAAAAGAGACGATTTTTGCTGGACTTTATGCAATGACGTATGGCACAAAGGAAGAGCGGCTTTACACAATGGATGCCATTATCCAGCGGTATAAGCAGCCAGCTATCCAATATAACTAGCAATTTTGGAGGAAAATCTTAGTGCGGCAAAGGTAGCTGCACAGCATATTCAAAAAGAGCCATTATCGAGTTATGTGTTATATGGCGGTACTAGAAGGCAGAATGGCTGATATGCGCAGTGATAAGCTGACATAGCCAGGAAGGTAGCCAGCGTTTGAAGCGGTTTATGCTTATACACTAAAGGTTTAGGCAATGTTGCGGCTAGCATTGAACAGCCTGATGGTATGCAAAAATATAGTTTAATCCATAATTTAAAGCAGATGGAGCAAGTGATAATGAAGGCTACTTGATTGATGATCAGGTAGCCTATTGACGTTTCTCTAATAAAAAACCACGTACAATCCCTAGGCTAAAGATGCCGCATAAGAACAAGAGAAATAGATAGGCATGCCACTGTTGTAAAATACGGTCACGCCCTAATGCGATGGTCAGGTCGTTTAAAAGGGAATAGGTAAAGTATAGTAAAATACTATTTTTCATCAGGCAAAATGTAATAATGCCATTTTGTCGCTGCTTATGTGAAAGCGGTGGTTTGTTGTTACGTAGCACAGGATAAGCCGCTTTTATTTCTAAATAGTGTAACAGTAAAAAAAGCATAAGGGCAACAAAGGGTAAATAAAAAATAGCAATTTTAGGACCAAGCTGGGCATGGTCACTTGTAAAGCTTTGTAATACAGGGATTGTGGCAGGAAGCTTATGATATTGGATGAGTGTTGCTGTAATGCCAGCGAAAAAAATAATAGCCACGATGATTGTTAGGTGGTGACAAAAGCGTGGTATAGGTGTTTTTTGTTGGTGCTGCATCCATGTCCCTCATTTCCATTCTCATTCAAAATAGCAATCTGTTATACTGTATCATAGAATGATCGTTTTTGTATGAGAGAAAGAAGGATTGCATGGAATACCTATTATTTTTAGTCATCGGTATCATCGGGAATATTATTGGCACATTAGTAGGGGGTGGTGGCTTAATTACTTTACCCACAATGATGCTAATGGGTGTGCCTGTCCACTCTGCAATTGGCGCAAACAAAGTGTCTAATATGGTTAGTGCTTTTTCAAGCTTTTACAGCATTTATCGCAGAAAAGAATTGGTTTGGGCAGAAATGCGCGCGGTGTTACTAGTGTCTTTAATTGGCGGTACTTGTGGTGGACTTTTTGCCTCGTTCATGAGCAGTCAGGCATTAACACTAACTGCTATTCTTTTATTAGGCTTTGCCCTTGTTATGTCCTTTATGGGAGGGGCAGACTTTGGGAATCGAGAACGCTTTGTGATGAATCGGAAAAATGGCACGATCTTGTTTGGTGTGGGGATTTACGATGGGATGTTTGGCCCTGGCAGTAGCACGCTGGCACTTTATACATATGCCCATGAAAAGATTGCCTATATAAAAGCAGTAGGACTATCACGTATCGGTGTTTTTGCAATGTGCTCAGGTGCAGCCATTACCTATATTGCGACTGGCAAAATTGAATGGTCACTCACACTTATTTTAATGCTCGGCTCGGTGATTGGTGCACAAATTGGCATTGTCTTGGCAAGAAAGGTGAAAGCCAAACAAGTCAAGCTGTTACTGCGTATTGTAACCATTGTTCTGATTGTGCAGCTTGTCTATGACTTTATTCATCAATTATAATAGCTGGCTTCGCTACAAGTAGTAAGCCAGCTTTTTGTTGTGTTATTTTTTGATAATATAGTTTTCACCAAGAATTTCTTTGAATGCATAAGCATCTGTTGCGAGATTTTCCTTTAAAAAATTTGTAACAGATGCTTGGTCGAGGTCATACATTTCCTCAATTTCTTTTGAAAAAAGCAGCTCTTCTTTTTCCAGTAAGCTGGTAAGAGAAGGTAGCTCCTTTGGCTGTAGCTCTTTGCCAAGCACTTGCTGTAATCCTTGTACATATATGTCAAGTGGACGACTGCCAACAATTTTTACACCTTTATTTGCCTCGTTTATCATAATAATTGTGGGGAAGCCTCTTGCGCCAAGCTTGCGTGCAAGTGCAAAGTCCTCATTTAACAGTTCATGGCCAATTGGGCTTTCTGCTTCTTCCACAATAGCCTTACCATCAAGCCCCATCACATCAACAATGTTAGCTAATACATCTAATGCTGAAACATTTTGATTAAAAGGAAAAAGCTGCTCTCTTGTGCGACGCAAATATTGGGATGCTTTGTCAGCACCATGATTGTTGTCGATAATTTTTAATACACGGGATGCTGGAAAGGACGATTGTACAGGATTATCGAGCATCACAGAGCCATCAATAGGCATACGTGAATGCTGTCCAACCTCTCGCCAGTGTGGTGCCACATCTGCTGGCTTATAAATGCCGTTTGCAGGATCGATGGGTCCATCATGCCATTTTTCTAATAATCCACCTAGCACTGTATGGAAATTGAAGTAGTGCCCATATTGCTCTTGGAAGCGTCGCAGAACAGGCTCTAATGCCCAGCAATGGGAGCAAATCGGGTCTGTTACATAATAAACATTCACCGTTTTTGCTGGTTGACTGAAATCAATTATTTCCATATCATCCTCGCCGGCAACACCACATATACCTGTTTGTAAATCACACATCATATTCCTATTGGTCATTTGAGTACCTCCTAATTAGCGTCTTCTATTTGCTTTATAGCTTTATTGTAGTAATAATAAAAATAAAAAAATACCAATAGATTATAAGATATGTTGTTTAGCCAACATATTGGCAAAATTGTTGAAAAAGTAGGAGGGGTCATGATGACGCAAGGAAAAACTGATCCTCGTGTGTTACGTACAAGAAAATCTATTATGGATGCATTTATTGAGCTTTCCACTAAAAAGGAATTTAAAGATATAACGGTTAAAGATATTACAGCTGAGGCAATGATTAATCGTGCAACCTTTTATGCGCATTTTGAAGATATTTATGATTTATTAGAAAAGGTGTTAGCAGAAGTGTTTTTAATCAATTTAGATTACTATATTTTGGCTGAAAATATGTTCAATGAAGAAACAGTCATCAGTATTTTTACAGCGATCACCAACTTTCAGCGCTCGTTATCTTCACGCTGTCATCGTGGCTATGAAGATACGATTGCTCGTATCATTAGAGATCAGCTTGAAGTTATTTTTGATAAACTGTTAGCTGCAAAACACGCAGGAAAAGATCCTGAAATAGTAAAAATAACGACGGCTATGCTAAGCTGGGCAATATATGGGGCATCAGTAGAATGGCGTAAAAATAGTATGCATATCGTACCTGAAGCGTTTATTAAAAAGGCAATTCCATTTATTTTTGCAGGGATTGAACTTTCCTATGTAGGAGGTGATGGGGATGTTTGAGATAACCCCATATCCAACCTTTTCATGGTCGCTATCACGTCATAAAACACTGACAGGCTGCGCACGCAAATATGGCTATGAATACTATTTTTCACATAATGGCTGGCTTCGCTACAATGTTGAGCCATTTCATCAGCATGTCTATCGTTTAAAGAAGCTACAGTCGATGCCAATTTTATTTGGGCAAATTGTCCATCGCTTTATTGAGCAGGCGATTAATGACTACTTGCAAACAGGAAAAATTCCGACTGTAGAGGAGCTGATTCAAAGCGCACGTGGACAGCTAAATGCGGCATTTATTGACTCAACTCGCCATGCAGAACAATGGCGACAAAAGCCGACAAAATACTATATGATGCAGGAAATTTACTATCAAGGGCAGCTTCCTACTGATCTTATTCGAGACTATAAAGAGCGTTTACAGCTTGTTTTCGAACATTTTTTGATGAGTGAGACATTTCAGCAAATTACGGCTCAAAAAGGCTCTTTACGAATTGGTGAGCCTGAGCAATTCCGCTCAATGAAAATTGACGATATTCAAGTATTTGTGGTAATGGATTTCCATTATTATAATGAGCTAACAGATAAATGGGTAATTATCGATTGGAAAACGGGTGGGGAGTCTGATGATGACCGTCAGCAATTAGCGCTTTATGCTTATTATGTCCAGCAAAAATATCGTGTATCGTTGGTGCAAATTGAGGTTTATAATGAATATTTACTAACGGGTAAACGTAAAAAATATCAATTTACAGATTTTGATATGGCTAATATTTTGCATACATTTCAGTGCAGTGTATGGGAAATGAAAAAATACCAAGCCGATATTTTTGCCAACGAGCCTGTAGACGTGGAGGACTTTCAGCAAACAAGTCAACAATGGCAATGTCGTAGCTGTAATTTCAGGGAATTATGTAGACAATCATAAATAAAGCAGGGGTTAGGAAGAAAAGCCCTTGCTTTATTTTTTTATGTTAAGGGTCAATTTTTTTGAAAAAAAGATTAAATAGATATATTATTGAAAATATACTATTTTATGGATTTTAATCAGATGAAAAAGTATCTAGTGAATGGCAGTCAATGGTGAGATCTATCAACCATTCACTTGACTGATGCGATGAATCGACCAAATAGCTCCTACCACGGTGATTGTTACAAGAAAGGATACCCAAAAGTCAATCATAGGGCACTTGAGAGATGAACAGGCGCTATGCAAGAGAGTTTGTATGTTCATCAATAAACTTTAACAGGTCACATCGCATGGATGTGGCTTTTTTATATGGTAGGTTGAAGGGAGGTGTAAATAGAATGAAAAAAGTGACAAAGTCTATATTGTTTATGCATTAGTAAGTGGACATCCGTTTCATGAGATGATCGTAGGCTGCTTTAGCACATACGACAAGGCACAACAAGAAAAAGCACAGCATGCAATTGCACGTATTCAAGAAATGGAGGTAAAGTAAAGGGTAGGATATTTTAGGTACAAGCATTGAGAAAGGTTTTGGTATGATGATAAAGATGGTTCCTGTTATAGAAATCGAGTGAGCAGGTAATAAGCCTATCATTTTACCAATTACCTTTTAAAAACTTTTATGGAAGTCCTTAATCGTTCCATATATCAAATAGGTTAATTTAGGTATTTTTTCAAAATAATGATAGAAAAATATCGAATAAACAAGAAGAAATATGACATTTTCTAAGACTTTTTTGAATTTTTTAGAAAATGCAGTTGAATTATTGGGAGGCGATAGTATAATAAAGGCATAGTTGCCAATATGGTTAATAATTCCTCCATTATAGAGATTTAGTAGCTATATAGATGTAACTATCACTATAATAAAAACTAGAGAAATGGGGAGATTTTATGATTAACATGATTCAGTATTTAGAGCAGAATCCAGCATTAGTGACATTGTTAAAAGAAAAAAAAGCTTCTCTAATCGGTATGACAGAGCTAGAGCAAAAAGCAATTGTAGATTCATTTGATGAAGATGCAGGCTTAGAAAGTACGATTTGGTATTAAATTCAAATAATAAACAATGGTTTTGGCTTGCTATAAGTCTATATTTGGTACTAGGGATATATTTACTAAATGTTACATATAGTGAGCCTGTTTTAAATATGAAGGTAGCAAAAGAAGATGGGTATTGGATTTTAACTGAGCCATATTACAAAGGATGGGCTGAGAGACATCAAGTTAAAACAGGGGATATTATTTTAGAAGTGAATGGAGTAAAAGTAGATTATCTTTATGATTTAAAGTACGAACATGTAATTCGGACAGCCAGAGAACTAACTATTAAAAAGACTAATGGAGATATTATTAGTTTAAAAGTAAGCCTATTCGATATACCTCAGCAATTTTATTATGTTTTAATAGTTCCTTTTTGTTATTTTCTACTTACACTGTTTATCACTTTATATTTATATTATAAACAAAAAAATACGATTCTTATAAACCTGCTAATTCTTTTTATTTTAACGATTTCTTTAGCTTATGTTAGTAGTGGAGCGGCTAGTCGATTAAATACTTTAGGAATTATAATTAATCGAAGTAGTATGTTACTTTGTTTAGCAATATTAATGCATTTTCTGAAAATATATTTTGAATTTATAAGTTTAAATATGAATTTAAAATGGTTATTTATTAAAAAAGTTAATATATTCTACATTTTTCCTATAATAAGTGTATTACTTAGTATTTTCGGTATTTTATATCCTTCTACTCATTTTCAAAATTCATATATTATTTTAGGACTTTTTTTCTTTTTACTGTTACTGATTCTAGGAATAATAATAGTAGGATATTTCAAATATAAAACTCCACAATTAAAAATATTATTAAGTAGTATTATTATCCCGTTTTTACCATTTCTATTTCTTTATGCTTTACCTCAAATTTTATTTAATAAACAATTAATGTCTGCTGATGTATGTTCATTATTCTTAATGCTTATTCCTTTTAGTTTTATTTTCACACAGCTTACTGAGCGGATTTTTGATATGGAGTATTATATTTCGAGGCTGCGTTATTATTTTAATTTTTCCTTTGTCTTTACGCTTTGGCTATTATTAGGACTCTATTTTTTAACGGATTTACCACTGGCTCGCCTAACCGAGATTTTCTTTTTTGCGTTTCTTTCCTTAATGGCACTGTTTTATATAAAGGAACGGATTGATTATGGTAAGCGTAAGATTCTTTTCTCTACCAAAGGTGATTATATTCATCATCTGTATACAACTATCGACAGTATTGGTAGAGTGGTTAAAATTGAAGATTTGTTGGCACGATTTGTGCAGGAAGTGGCACTCCAGCTTGAGGTAGAAAATGTGACTGTGCTTACCTATGATTTCTATACCCACCGTGTCACCTTGAACGCTCAATCTCAGGCGTATATGCAGCATATTGATGAAACTCTGTTAGAACGATTAAGCTTAGGCGATATCCACAAAACAGACTATTTTTACCTAGCCTTTATTCACCAAGATGCCCATTCTAAACGGATTCTTGTCATCGATCATCGTCAATCGATTTACCTGAAGGATGAGGAATTGCTCTGGCTTGAATTATTGCTATTATACGTAAATAATTTTATTGAAAATACTAAAATGGTAGAGGATCTTTTACAGCAGCTCAAGCATATGAAAGCCGCTGGTAATCAGGAACTATCATGGCTCAATAAATTACTATGGCTACGTTTTGAGGAAGAAAAATATCAATTGGCCCAAGAACTGCATGATACGATTTTACAGGAACAACTTCATATCGCCAGAGAAATGGATGCGCTAGTACATGCGAAGGACATAGAAGGAATCTCGTCGCAGCTTGTGAAGGTGCATGAACAGCTGGTAATCTCCTTAAATGATTTAAGAGGGTATTGTGAAAGTTTAAAGCCACCATTATTGGATACATTGGGATTAAACGCAGCACTTGAAAAGCTTGTTCAAAAAATTAATAAGCGTGCTGATTTTTTATTAATTTATACGATGGATCGTCTTTATTTGGAGGATGAGCGTTTAAATTTAATAATTTATCGACTGTTTCAGGAGCTATTAAACAATGCACTCAAACATGCGAATGCCGATACAGTTGAAGTGCATTTGCTTAGCACAGAGGAAGGCTTTGAAATTCTCTATACAGATGATGGCATAGGCTGTAATATGGATGATCTTCTACGTGCTGATTCGATGGGTATTCGTGGTATGCAGGAGCGCGTTCAGGCGTTTAATGGGAAATTCACATTAGATACGAAGGTTGGGGAAGGGGTGACGATTCATATTCGGGTAAGTGAAGGTCATCATACGCCATCTTATACACCTCACACATTGAAACGCCCCCTTATTTAAGCCGAGGGTAATGCCATCAACCAAGTTTATTCTCCCTTCCTCGTCTCTATGTAGACAAGTTAGAATGTATCATACTTAAGCCAAATCGTATGATATTTAGCAGAATTGTTCACTTTTTAGAGCTAGCCACAACAAAAGACCACACCGATAATGGGTGGTCTTTTACTAGCTTTATTCTTCAACGGTTTCTGCAAATGATTTTCGGCCAGGGCTTATTTTATTAATATGAATATCAATTTTGCTAATGGACTCCTTCGTTAGGGGAATCTTGCCATCCTCTTCTAGCTTTTTCCATGCCTTAACATCGGAGCGATATAGATATTCAGATAAACGGAATACATCAGCGTCCATTTTTAGACCTTCTTCAAAGGTATTGACTATTTCTTTTTTGATTTCCGCTGCCACTTTTTCTCGTACCTCACCAGATGTTAGCTTACCCTTAAAGCCATTTAAAATAACGTTGAATTTCAAGAGCACCTCAAATGTTGCTTGATTATTACGAACGATAGGCTTTACCTTCACACTTAATTTTTTTATATCAACCGTTAAATAATCCTGCTCACTATCATCTAGCAGGACTGTAATTTCTCCTTGCTGTGTTTCATCGCTCATCCATTCAATACCACGGGCACTTTTCCCTTTGATAAAGCCTTTGAAATTGTCTTTCGTTAAAATACCGACACCTGCAAAACTAGTCTCGGTTGTTTGTTCTTCCTCTGTTTCCCAGCTTTTATTGAGCGTGATATAGGGGATACTTACCTCATAGCTCGGCTCGTTTAAACCAATAACAAGCTGTCTTAAATTAACAGGATCTACAAATGAATCTTGTTTCGTAATATTTTCAGGGTTACTTAGCTTTGCACTGGTTGGTGAGCGTTTTAATAATGGCGAAACTAATAATACGTCCTCGATAGGGTCCTGTGTACAATAGACCCAAATATGATACCGAGTTTCTCGAAAGCGTAAAAAAGTGTCAACTACTGAAATGGCATGCTCATTTTCCATAGCTTTCTCTGAAAAGAGAATAAACGTCATATGCCCCCAAAATACTTCCAGATCCATCGATCGGTATAATTTATAGATAGCTTCCTCTATTGTTTTCCCTTTTGCTTGACCAATTTCAGTAGGTGCAGCATCTGGGCTCGCCTGGTCTGTTTTTGCAACAGTGGCAAAGTTGATGATTTGTAAATAAGTAATATATTCATTATCCTTATAATCAACACCGACACCTTGTACATAATACATTCGTTGTGGCTCTGCTACATCCCAACAACCTGTTAGCAATAAGGTAGTAGCTAGCATAAAAGTAACAATCACTATATTTTTTTTGTGCATATGTCTCCCTACTTTTTTGAAGTTCATGTATCCTAGTGTGGACTAAAAATATATGTATTATAAGTAAAATAATGAGGACTTCAAGAAAATATAGGGTGAGCCAGAAAAGCTTATTTGTTATTTTTTTGATATAAGAATGAAAATCCGCCTCAACTTCTGCATCAAAGACCAAAGGACAAGACCTAACAGGGAGTCATATATGACCGATGCTCGCAAAAAGTAAGGCGGATTTCTACCATGGTAAAGAAGGATTACGCAGGTACGTCTATTTAATGGAAATATTTTTCAACTCGTTGAACAACGTCATTTGCTGAAAGTCCATCAGCATCAATCACAGGTCCATCTATTACAGGATCACTTATTCCCATGATATCGCGATCCTGTCCTGTGATAATGCAGGCATCGCATTTTTTAGCATCCTCTTCATTGCGTAGTTGAATCACTTCAAAGCCCTTTGCCTTTAAAGCATTCTCAATATTCGATAAGGATTGTTCAATACCAATAATTTTAGACATTATTTGTCCACCTCCTACAACTAATGTGCCAATTCCTATTGCTTCTTATGCATAGAATCGAGCGCCTTAGTTTACATCACCTAAATAAATCGCTGTTTTTTGGCCTTGTCTATATTGTTGTAGCTGGAGGATAAGAGCTTTTGGATATAGCCGATAGCTAGCAAGCTGGTCCAAAGGTACCCATTCTATACCGACTTGATGGGAATCAGGCTGGATTGGCTGGTATGTTATATCATTTAATTGACATAAAAAATAATATTCTATTTGATGAGCATGCGCGTCAAAGGCGGCATGCTCATGGTTTTTGCCAATATATTCTCGAATAAACAGCAGCTCACCAATGACAACGGAAGCACCAATTTCTTCAAGACATTCTCGCAGGAGTGTGGTATGAAATGTTTCTCCATGCTCCTGCCCACCTCCGGGACAAAGATAAAAATAGCCTTCTGCATCTTGATTTTTTGTTAATAATAGATGATTGTCTACAATCAATATAGCTTTTACAGAATTTCTAATCATTCATCAATCGCCTCACTTATTTGTAATGGGTATGACTAAAATGTGTATGGAATGTCTAGCTTAATAAAAAGGGAGGATGAGGTATGTATTCCATCGCCAATTTTAAAATACTTGTTGACAAGCAAGCAGAAATAGACGCAATTTATCAACAGTGTACGCAAATTATCGAATCAACGGTTACACCAAAATTACATGCAGAGGTTGATCGCTTGCTAAAGCTAATAGAAGATAAGCTATCAAAGCAGGGCTTTACGGTGACCAAGACATCCACAGGCTTAATTGCTAATTATCAAGAGGCAACGATTAATGTGGATAAGCATTCAAAAAATTTAGAGGAATGGTTTTTTATTAATTTAAATAGCTTTGCTGAGGATCAAGTAGGCCTTGTATTAGATATATCACCTATTATGATGCCGAAAATATCCAATCAACTAGATGGTTATACAGATATTATTGAGCAAATGACCGATACGCTAAAGCAAGCAAAAAGCCTCCAAAAAGCTTGCACAAATCCAACATTTATTTATAAAACACAAAATAATAAAGTGTTTCAGTCAGCGCAGGACGTAGTGGATTATTATTTTCAATCCTAGCAGCAGACAGTAGTAGGACAAACGACAGGCATGGTTTGTCCTATTCTTTTTTTATAGAGAGCGATAACAGAAATAGCAGGTTCTTCCTGACTATATTTGTTAAAATTTATAAGTATACAGCTATATTTCATAGATATTTAATGAAAAATTGATATATTTAAGGATATAGGTAATTTGTAAGGATGATTACTTACCTTAATTTGGTGAATAAATAATAAATTAGATGGAGTTTTGTTGCAACTATTTTCGGTTATAGTGCTAATATGAGCATTACTTCATTCCATTATTAAAAAGTTATAGGTGAGGGGCTGGGTGACATGGAACAATATAGCACAGCTTATTTTCAAAAGCTAGATTTATTAGCAAGCTTATATGCAGGGCAGGCCGCATTAAAAGGTTCTATACCGACTGAGAAAATCAACCAAATGGAGCGCTATCGACAAATTGAAGCGGCGATTGCCAAGCTAAATAATGAAATTCGACTGATTGAACGGACGATTTTACGATCCTCTCGTTCTATAGAAAATTGTTAATAGCAGCTCACCATATGTAAACACAATGCATATGTTTTCCATCAAAAAAGAAGCTCACATTTAGGAGCTTCTTTTTTGCCTATGTTATTGAACAAGTGTTAGTAAAAATTGATCGCGATCTGTTTCTTTCTGCATTTTATGATCCACTAGCATCGCTCCAGATTGCACGTTGGTCATCGCACTGTCTACAAGAAATTGGACATTGACCTTTGCGACTTTGCTGTTAACAGAGCAATCTCCCTCAACTTCAACTACATCCTGCCCCTTTTGTGTTTCAAAATAAATCCACGACGGATTTTCACAGGCAGAGGCAAAGGCATCCTCTAATGTTTTTGTGTGCTCTTCATAAGAATAATTTTTTACATATGTAATGTATTCATTGTCTGTTATATCTTTTTGTGGACCATAAAAGTACCAAAATATCCCTAAAATGCCGATTGGCACAATCCACAATATATTCCTTTTACTTAATTTTCGCATACATACATCCCCCTTTATAAGCATATTTTAACACCTTCTTCCGCATTATTGCTAGCTTACGATAATATTTTCTAAAAAGAGAATGGATACTAGGAAGTATAATGAATGCAAGCTATTTTTTAAAATAATTGTTAAAATAAATGTATATATGACACAATTGATCAAAGGAGTGATCGGCATATGAAATGTTCTTTGTTTTTCATAAGTGGTGTATTATGTAGTAGCTTATTGCTAACAGATGTTCAAGCGACTGTTGCTACACCGATTGCTGATAAGATAAACCGTCCAAATATTTCGATTAATGGTGAAAAACAAGCATTACAAGGGGTTATTTCTCCAAATAACCACACGCTTGTACCCTTTAAGGAATTTTTCTCTGCACTGAATATCAAGGCAACGTTTACTAATCAAAGTAAAACAGTCGTTGCCACAAATCACGATACAACACTGATATTAACGGCTGGTAAAACAGTAGCGCTTCTGAATGGCAAAGAGGTGCAATTGCAGCAAGCACCACAAATTATGAATGGCAGAATGTATGTAAATTTGCGCTTTATCGCCGAATCATTTGGCGGGACGGTGCAATTCGATCAAAAGAAGTTAGAAATTTCCATTAACTTTCAAGATATCACAGGTCTGACATCTATTTGGGCAAATGCCTTGAAAACAAGGGATGGCAAGCCTCGCTATCAAATGATGTCACAAAGGGCACAGGAAAGATTTGTGCAGGAGCAAATCAATGTAAATGGTGAAGAAGGAAAATATGTCATCGGTGTGTCAAGTCCGTGGGTGGTTGATTTTGAATTTGAGATAGAGAGCATGACCGCAACAATTCTATATAGAACAGCAACAAGTGAACCTGCCTTTTATCAAACAAAGGAAATCTTAACATTTATCGAGGAAAATGGTCAGCTAGTGGTGGATGACTATCAAACTATTTTTGAGGATCAGCCGATAAAATAAAGAATCTTATGGTATGCTACCTATAAGGTGCTTTCTCCTTTTGAGGAAAGCACCTTTCTTAGTATAGAGAAAAGGAGGTTGCCTATGCAGAAAGGAAAACGCCGCTTGCTTCTAGTAATTGCACTTCTTATGACAGCGTGTCTCTTGTTTATCGGCATCAAGTTGCAACCTGCTAAAGAGCCAGTATCACCTTCCGTTGAAGAGGAGGTTCAAAATAGTGAGGCATTGGTTCAACATATTGCCAGCCTAGCCCAAGAAGGGAAAGTGCCAGCTGTGCCGTTTGTAGTAGGTCAGGCAGATAAAAAAGCCGTTTACCAGCAATGGGGAGAGCCTCAGCAAGTGTCAAAGGCAACAAATGGAGAATACGAAGATTACTCAGATCATCATGTAACGATCGGCTATCAAGGAACACGTGCCTTTGATATTCGTTCTTTTAAAGCAGATTTACAAACGATTCATTTGGCAGCTATTAAAAATAGTATGGGTGAGCCTGATGAAAGCCGTTATTATCAAGATGATACAACAGATCAAATAATTCTTGTCTATCAGGTAAATGATACCTATCAGCTTAAGTGGATTTTGCCAAAGCCAACAGATGCCAATAATGATCCTGTTGTCCATCATATTTCTGTCTATACAACATTAGAGGAGGATACTGTGGAGCAGATGAGCTTAGATGAAAAAATCGGTCAAATGCTATTTGCAGGTGTGTCAGGTACAATACTTCAGCAGGAAACAACAAACTTGATGCATCAGTTGAAAGTGGGCGGACTTATTTTCTATGCCAATAATCTAGCAACGCCTGAGCAAACGGTGGGACTGATCAATGCGATAAAGGCTGAAAATGAGGCAAATCGCTTTCCACTTTTTATTGGAACAGATCAGGAGGGTGGTAATGTCACGAGATTACCTGGTAATGTGAGAAATTTCCCAACAAATAAGAAAATTGGGGAGATTAATCAGCCACAGTTTTCTTATGAAATTGGTCAATTACTGGCGGAACAATTAAAGGCATTTGGCTTTAATCTTGATTTTGCTCCTGTGTTAGATGTGAACAGCAATCCCAATAATCCAATTATCGGTGATCGTGCGTTTGCAAGTCATCCCGATATTGTGAGTGAACTAGGTATTCAAACAATGAAGGGGCTGGCGTCTCAGCAGATTATTCCAGTGATCAAGCATTTTCCTGGGCATGGTGATACAACGGTAGATTCTCATTTAGAATTGCCAAAGGTCACAAAAAGCTTGGCAGACTTGCAGCAGCTAGAGCTGATACCATTTAAGGCAGCTATTGAGAAGGGAGCAGATGTGGTCATGGTGGCACATATTTTATTGCCAGCGATAGATGCCCAGTATCCTTCCTCAATGTCGAGGGAAATTATTACAGGCATTTTACGCAATGAGCTTGGCTTTGATGGGGTTGTTATGACAGATGATATGACCATGAAGGCAATTACTAATCATTTTGAGATTGGGCAGGCAGCAGTGGATGCGATCAAGGCAGGCAATGATATTGTGTTAATTGCCCATGAGTATGCCAATGTAGAGGCGGCTGTAGGGGCAATTAAAGCGGCTGTTTCTAATGGTGAACTCACAGAAGAACGCATTGATGAAAGTGTTCGCAGAATTATGCAGCTCAAACAAAAATATAAGCTCAGCAATAACCCAGCAGCCACAGTTGATCTTCACAAGCTCAACACAGCAACTGACAGGGTATTGAATACTTATATGAAATAATCATAAAAACGAACTATCTCCTAGAGTATTTTGGAGATAGTTCATTTTTTATTATTGACGATAGATAAGCTGTACAACACCAGAGGAAAATGTTTTGGTTTGAATGAGTGTTAGCTGAAGTCGCTCTGTAATATTTGTAAATAAGGGCTTGCCTTCACCTAATACAATAGGGTGAACAGATAAGCGAAATTCATCTACAAGTCTTAAATTGATAAATGTTGTAATGAGACTGGCACCACCGTAGAGCCAAATATTTTTGCCCTGTTGATGCTTGAGCTTGAACATTTCCTCGGCAATATTTTCACGAATAAAGGTAATATTGTCATGATCGTCTTGCTGTGTTTTTGAAAAGATATACTTGTCTTTGCTATGGATAAGCGACCAAAATTGTTGCTCTTCCGCATCATTTGTTGACGGTGTATATTGTCCCCATGCCTCATAGCTTTTTCTGCCATATAAAATAGTATCAATCTCGTGCAAAAAGCTTGTAAATTCCATGTCAGGCTCCATAATGCACCAATCCACTTCACCGTTTTTACCTTCAATAAAGCCATCTAATGTAACCGCTAAATCTAATATGATTTTTCTATCTGCCATAGTTACGCTCCTTTCGAGAGAAGCTTGATTCTATCATGATGGAATGAAATAAACAAGGAAGGTTGGTCAATAAACGCACGAAATTGGGTGATAAAGCTGCTAAATTGGGTAATAACTTTTTCATCTAGGGTTCATAATAGTAGCTGCTTTGAAACATTGTTAATTTCTTAGTATAATAAAGAACAAACATTCGGGTAAGGAGCGTTTAGCTATGAAATTTATTTTAGCCGAGAAGCCATCTGTTGCGAAAAATATTGCAGATGCCTTATATATTAAACAGAGGCAGGACGGCTTCTTTGAAGGCAATGGTTATATTATTTCGTGGGCTTTTGGCCATCTATTACAGCTTTATGATGCGAAGGACTATGATCCCAAAATGACAAAATGGCAGATGGAGAACTTTCCATTTATTCCAGAACATTTTCGCTACAAGGTAAAACTGGATGCCAAAAAGCGTGGCAAGGAAGATACAGGCGCAAGGAAGCAATTAAAAATTATTCAACGTTTAATCAATCGTTCGGATGTACAGCTGATTATTTCAGCCTGTGATTTTGATCGTGAGGGGCAAATTATCGGCGATAGTATTATTTATCAGCTAAATCGTCAAAAGCCTGTGTACCGTTTGCTATTAAATGAGTGGACAGCGGAAGAGGTGCGTAAAGAGCTAGCGACTATCAAGCCCAATAGTGAATTAAAGCCATTGCAGGATGCAGGGGTGAGTCGGCAATGGGCGGACTGGCTGATTGGCATTAACCTGACATCTGTTGCGACATTAAAATACCAACAAGGCACAGGACAAGCCTTAAATATTGGACGTGTGCTACTACCAACCTTAAAAATTATTTATGACCGAGATCAGGAAATTGAACGCTTTGTCCCTGAAGACTATTTTAAACTAGTAGCAAAATTTAGCACCGATGATGGACGAGTCTATGAGGGCATCTATTATGAAAATAAGGTCGATAGGTTTAAAAATAGAGAGGAACTAGAGCGTATTGAGCAAGCGCTCCATAATGAGCAAGCTACTATAGTTGATAAAAAAGTAGAGCGTAAAAAAGAATATCCACCAATGCTCTTTAATTTATCGAATTTACAGGGTTTTATTACGAGTAAGTATAAGGGCTGGACATCTGATAAAGTGCTCAAAGTGGCACAAACACTCTATGAAAAAAAATATATTACTTATCCTCGTACAGCCAGTGTCGTGTTAGAGGAAAGCTTAGTCGAGAAAACCGCTAAAGTGCTGGAGCGCCTTAAAACAGGCTTACCGTATGAGCATGAGATTCAGTTCGCAAAGAAGAAGCGAATTTTTGACAATGCAAAAGTGGAAAGCCATAGTGCCATTATTCCTACATATGTGATGCCGAAATCATTACCCACAGATGAAGCAATTGTTTATCAGGCCATTAAAAATCGTTTTATTATGCAGTTTATGCCTGTTGCGGAGTATGAGGAAACACGTATTATAACAAAGGTGCAGGAGATACCTGGAATTTTTGCGACAAAGGGAAGGGTGCAATTAGTGGAGGGCTGGAAAAAGGTTGAGGGCATAACGTCAACGGATGTTATTTTGCCACTTGTTCATGTCAATGAGCCTGTTGATATTATAGAGCACCAAATTACAAAGCATGTCACAACACCACCTCAGCGTCATACTGAAAAAACATTACTGCGTGTAATGGAAACATGCGGCAAAGGTGTGGAGGACCCTGCTACTATGGCAGCTATTTTAAGCGGCTATAGTATTGGCACACCTGCTACACGCGCTGAAACGATTAAAAAGCTGCTGACGATTGGCTATATCACAATGGATAATAAAAACTTAGTATGCACAGAGCTTGGGCGCAATTTAGTGGAAACCTTCCCTGTGAAAGATTTATTTGATTTAGAATTTACAGGACGACTAGAAAAAACATTGGCTGATATTGAAAAAAGAAGGTATTCCAAAGAGCAGTTTTTACATTTTATTTGCCAATTTACAGTTCGAGCTGTAGAAACCATTAAAAATAGCGAAGATGTGACATTAAATAAGGTCACACGTACGAAGAAAAAGTTTGAGGCAGTTGGCAAATGCCCTCTATGCGGCCATCAAGTCATTGAAGGGCATAAGGGCTTTGGCTGTAGTAATTGGAAAAATGGCTGTCAATTTGTTATTTGGAAAAATGATAAATTTCTTGCAGCATTAAAGAAAAAGCCAACGAAAACAATGGTGAAAGCCTTACTTACCAAAGGGACGGTGTTGGTGAAAGGCTTAACAAGTAAAAAAGGGCAGAAATTTGATGCTTATTTACAATATACAAAGAATGCAGATAACGACTATTTTAGCTGGCAGATGCATTTTCCAGATAAAAATCAATAGCTATTGCTGAAAGGGGTTGTCCATATACGGCCCCTTTATCGTAAGCCGCATAAGCTGTGTCGCCATAAATTTGGGTGTATAGGGCATACCTTGCTCAAGCCACCAAATAATGACCTCAAGAAAGGCAGCAGCATAAAAACGCACAGCCATATCACGCGGCACAGTAAGCTTCTGATCGTTAGGCTCCATTAAAGCAATACCGTTTGCCACAAACTCAATAATAATATCCTTTAGGCCAGCCGCAAAATACGGAATATTTTGCTCTGTTAAATAAACCTTATAAAGCTTGCTATTAAACGCAATTTGCTCAAATAAATGCATAAATGTTTCATGGGGCTGGTCGTAATTGGGTAATAAATCAACTTCCTTCTTTTCACGCACAGTTGGCTGAATACTGCTTACTAATTCCTGTAAAATTTCCGCTGAGCTTTGATACAGTAAATCTAACTTATCACGATAATGTAAATAAAAAGTGGCACGATTCAAGGTTGCACGCTGGGTAATATCTTGCACAGTAATTTTCTCATAGCCTTGTTCATCAATTAATTCTACTAATGCATCTCTTAATAACTGCCGTGTTCTTCTTACACGAGGGTCTAATTTTTTCGACATTTTTAAGCTCCTTGTATTAAATGTATTGTTTTGACAACATACTTATCTTAAATGTTGTCAATACGTCATAAATGGTGTAAGCGTTGTTTGCCCTTTGTGCGTAAAAGGTTATAATTATATTAACGACACAGTGTCGATAATACAACTAGTTGTTAATGAATTCACGAATTGTTCATTTATAGAATAGAAGGGAAGTTTTTTAGATGGGACGTTTAACTGGAAAAGTAGCAATTATTACAGGAGCAGCAATGGGTATGGGTGCTTCAGAGGCAAAGCTTTTTGCACAAGAAGGAGCAAAGGTCATTGCAACAGATGTGCAAATCGAGCCCTTGATGAACTTAGTCGCAGCCATTAAAGAAAATGGTGGAGATATCATTGGTCTCCAGCATAATGTAACATCTGAGAATGAGTGGAAGGCCGTGATTGCAGAGGCAGTAAAGTCTTATGGCAAAGTCGATGTGCTTGTCAACAATGCGGGCGTGTCATCTCCAAAAACAATTGCCAATATGGAAATGGATGAATGGAATAAAGTCATGGATATTAATTTGAATGGCTGTATCATTGGCATGAAATATGTCATTCCTGAAATGCAGAAAGCTGGTGGCGGCTCAATCATCAATATTTCTTCCATTGGTGGTATTGTGGGAATGGCTGGGACAAGCCCATATACAGCTGCTAAAGGAGCGCTACGTGTGCTTTCAAAATCGGCTGCTATTGAGTACGGCAAAGATAAAATCCGTGTCAATTCGGTTCACCCAGGTATAATTGTCACACCAATGACAGCCCCTACAATGGAGGAAGGTGGCGCATTGCCTTATTATCAAGCATATACACAGCTACCGTACTTTGGGGAGCCTGAAGATGTAGCGTATGGCGTTGTTTTCCTTGCCTCTGAGGAATCACGCTTTATGACAGGTGCGGAGCTAGTTATTGATGGAGGCTGGACAGCCATTTAATAGCATGAACAAAACTAGGTATCACAGCAATGTGAGCCTAGTTTTTTTATATGGATTAAGATTGATCCTAATGATAAAAAGGGGGGAGAATTTTGTTAAGTAATCCCTGCACTTTCACAAAATCTTAATAAACACAAACATCGTACCTTATAAAGCATACTATAGGAAGAGAAAGCGTTTTCTTCATTAAAATTATGTGAACATCCTGAAAAAAATGCATAAAAACCTTAACTATTTCAAATGAAATCCGTATAATAAATCAAATAGTACGAAAATTGTCCATTTTCTCGATAAATTGCGTGAATTTTTGAAATTGTATTGACGTGGGAAATGATAATTTGTACACTGTGTACAGTCAAATGTTTTTTATAGGAATACAATTAATTTGAAAAAGTTAGGATTTGATAGATATGATCGTATGTAAATTTGGTGGAACATCTGTAGCAAGTGCAGAGCAAATTCAAAAAGTAGCAAATATTGTGAAATCTAATCCAGCACGTAAAATCGTTGCTGTTTCAGCGCCAGGGAAACGCTCTGGTGACGATATAAAAGTAACAGACCTATTAATACAGCTAGCAAATGCAGCGCTACAGCAGGAGAATATCGAGGAAAAATTGCAAACGGTTGTTGCTCGCTATCAGGCGATTGCAGACGGTTTGGCATTAGACTATGTTATTTGTGATATTATTGCTGAAGATTTACGTGAACGTGTGCAAGGTGATAAAACAAACATTGATTTATTCGTCGATAACATTAAAGCAGCAGGTGAAGATAATAACGCGAAGCTGATTGCCGCTTATTTTAATGCAATCGGTATGCCCGCTCGCTATGTAAGCCCAAAGGAAGGTTTGGTGGTTAATGATTTACCCGAACGTACCTTTGCTTTACCAGAGGCCTATACAAATTTAGCGCCATTAAAAGATACAAAAGAAATTATTGTGTTCCCTGGTTTCTTCGGTTACACTAAAGCGGGCGTATTGCGAACTTTTGACCGCGGTGGCTCTGATATTACAGGCTCTATTTTAGCAGCAGCCGTTGAAGCGGAGCTCTATGAAAACTTTACGGATGTCGATTGTGTATTCTCTGCGAATCCGAAGGTTGTTAATGATCCAGTGGAAATTAAAGAAATTACGTATCGCGAAATGCGTGAATTATCCTATGCAGGCTTTTCCGTATTCCATGATGAAGCGTTAATGCCTGTCTATAAGATTGGGGTGCCAGTGAACATTAAAAATACAAATAACCCTTCAGCCCCAGGTACACGTATTGTACCGAGCCGTCCTGCAACAGGTCGTCCCGTTACAGGTATTTCGGCAGACAGTGGCTTTTCAACTTTATATGTCTCTAAATATTTAATGAATCGTGAAGTAGGCTTTGGACGTAAGCTACTACAAGTTTTAGAGGATGAGCATATTTCCTATGAGCATACTCCCTCTGGTTTAGATGATATTTCCGTTATTATGCGTTCAGACCAGCTAACACCAGAAAGTGAAGCACGCATTATTAACCGTGTAAAAGAAGAGCTACATGCAGAGCACGTAGAGATGCGTCATGGCTTTTCAATGATTGTAATCGTTGGAGAGGGAATGCGTCATAATACGGGATTAGCTGCTCGTGCTGCTACAGCGATTTCAAAAACAGGTGCAAACATTGAAATGATCAATCAAGGTTCGTCTGAAGTAAGCCTTGTTTTCGGTGTCCTTCAGGAATATGAAAATCGTATTTTACAAGCGCTATATGAAGAGTTTTTTGCTCATGCAAGAGCTTAACACAACATCCACACTAATCCAGGTGTTCTTTGCTTGGATTAGTGTTTTCTTTTTGTGGAGAATACGGTAAAATCGAGGGCGTACATAGTTGGGAGGGGCTTACGTGAAAAATTTATCAATCGGTATGTTGTTTTCGGTTATTGGAATCGTTATTGTTTGTTTAACGATTATGAATATTTTGCCGTCATCAACAAACACAATGAAATTTGTCTACATAGGCATTGGATGGATCTTTATTATTATTGGTTCTGTCATTCGCTTTAAGCATCTTAAACAAAAACAATAACAGTGCTGGGCAAGCATAAATAATTTAAGTATAATGTTAGAGCATCAACAGTACAAATTCTTCTTGCAAGAATTTGTTTTTTTATGTGCCATTCCAGACGAATAAAAGGAGATGAAAAGATGCCCATACTGAGCAAGGAACATATTGAAATTGCTGACAACTATGTTGCACTCCGAGCCACTTCGCCATTAAAGGTTGTATCCTCAGCGATGCATAATCCTGGCTTTGGCTATTATACGCATTTGATGAACCGCACAGTGCCGATTACATATGATGAAAGGCAGCCCCACCATGAATATCAGCAATTTTTGCAGGCACAGGGCTTTCCTATCGACAATACAGTGGCAATGATGACGGCTGTCCAAGCTAAGTTTGCAACTGTTCAGGAATTTACATATGAAGGTATCCATATTGTTATTATGATTACAGCAGGGCTAGGAAATGCTGTCGATATTACACGTGCTTTTCATCGTACAGAGCAGTATCATGCAGGCACTATTAATACATGGGTAATAATTAATGGCAAGCTGTCTGATGAAGCATTATTTCAGGCGATGATTTCCACGACAGAGGCAAAAGTGAAAGCCTTGATGGATGAAGAGGTGACAGACCCTACAACAGGCACACAGGCTACAGGTACCTCTACAGATAGCTTACTGATTGCCTCTACAGAAAAGGGGGACTACCATCAATATGCAGGGCCCATTACGATGCTCGGCAAGGTGATTGGCTATGGTGTCTATACGACGATGCGTGAGGCAATTGGCAACTATAAAAAGGATAAAGAGGAGAAGGCATAATGATAACACTCATAATTGCCTGTGTAATAGGGCTTATATTCGACCTAGTAATGGGTGATCCGCCAAAGCTGCCCCATCCTGTACGCTGGATTGGCAAGCTGATTCAATCACAAACCGTTTTATGGAATAAGGGAAAATGGCGTAAATTACGCGGTATGGTGATGGCACTAGCAGTTGTTGGTACAACCATGTTTGTGGTTACACTGATTGTACTGCTGAGCTATCAGGTAAGCTTGCTCTTTGGCATCGTCGTAGAAGGACTATTGATTGGCATTGGATTGGCACAGCGCAGTCTTAAGGAAGCAGCAATGGCGGTGTATGTGCCACTTGTCAACGGGGATTTGACGGAAGCACGGGTGAAGCTCTCCTGGATTGTAGGGCGTGATACGGATAAGCTTGGCGAGGAAGAAATTGTTCGTGGTGTTGTGGAAACTGTTTCTGAGAATACTAGTGATGGGGTGACAGCTCCACTCTTTTATGCTTTTTTATTTGGTGCAATCGGCTTATGGGGCTATAAGGCTGTGAATACATTAGATTCAATGGTTGGCTATAAAAATGACACCTATAAAGATTTTGGGATGTTTTCTGCCAAGTTGGATGATGTGTTAAACTTTATTCCAAGTCGTCTTACAGGCTTACTACTAGTACTTGGGACAAAAAATGACACCAACTG
This sequence comes from Lysinibacillus sp. FSL H8-0500, assembly GCF_038051955.1. NCBI lineage: Bacteria > Bacillati > Bacillota > Bacilli > Caryophanales > Bacillaceae > Lysinibacillus > Lysinibacillus sp. FSL H8-0500. Next base: position 2,155,190 of record NZ_CP150292.1, read on the forward strand.
GTCACTTGGCAAAAGGTTAAAGCGTTGGGTACAGGATGCAAGGAAGCATCCAAGCCCTAATAGTGGCTATTTAGAGGCAGCAACGGCTGTGCAGCTCGGTATACAGCTTGGGGGCAAAAATAGCTATCAAGGGGTTGTTTCTCACCGCGCATTAATGGGAGAAAGGCTAGTACCTTTAACGAAGGAGCATATTATGGGATCGATTGTGCAGATGCGTATGGCCACATTGCTCTTTACACTTGTGATGCTGGCAGTGGAGGTGTTGATCTATGTTATTGCCTAATCATGGTGCAAATCCGCAGCATCTCTATCAGCAAATAGGCTTACAGATGCCAACAAAGGTCTATGATTTTAGTGAAAATGTTAATGCAGCAGGACCACCAGCCTTTGTGGAGGCATGCTGGCAAACATTTTATCCGTTGCTTCAACGTTATCCAGATCCACATGGCGAGCCTTTTCTAACAAAGGTGGCAGCCTTTCATCAGGTGGCAAAGGATAGGATTGTCCTAGGAAATGGCGCAGCAGAGCTATTTAATGCGCTGGCAAGACGTTATGCACAGAAGCGTGTCATTATTGTGCATCCAACCTTTTCCGAATATGAGCGTACACTACGTACTGTCGGGGCAACGATTATGTCAGTGATTGTCACAGATTTTATGGCGTATACATTGCCAATGGAACAGCTTAAGCAGGCAATGGTGCAGGCGGATGCGCTTTATCTTTGTACGCCTAATAATCCAACAGGAGTATTGCCTAAAAAAGAGGATATAGAGGCATTAATAGCGCATGGAGCCGCAGTTGGCTGTGAGCTTGTGCTGGATGAGGCTTTTATGGATTGGGTGGACGAGGCATCTTCCATGATTCATACTAGCATCAAAAATCCGCATGTTATCGTGGTACGTTCCATGACAAAAATGTATGCGATTCCAGGCTTACGACTTGGCTATTTAATCGCCCATCCACAAATTGTAGCGTCATTGCGAGAGGTGCTACCACATTGGAATATAAATGCCTTTGCACTAATCATTGGGGCAGGCTGTTTGGATGAGCAACACTATTGTCAGCAGGCGATTGCCTATGCTACCACACAACGGGAGCAACTAAAGCGCTATTTACAGGAAAATGGCTGTCAAGTAACAAATAGCGTGACCAATTATGTTTGTTTCTCTTTACCTCGTGACCAGCAGGTGGATCGCTTTTTTACATATTGTTTAGCAAAGGGCGTTGTGATGCGCCATACCAAAAACTTTCAAGGCTTACAGGGGCAGTGGTTCCGCATCGGCATCAAAGATGTAACAGCGATGACTTACTTATATCATTGCTTGCAAGGATGGTTTAATGAGGAGAGAGCAATGTGACAACTTTTTATGTAGTAAGACATGGAGAAACCGTATGGAATCAAGAGCAGCGACTACAGGGCTGGCTAGATTCGCCATTAACGGCTAATGGCAGAGAGGCTACTCAAAAGCTTCAGCAGCAATTACAGTCCATTCCCTTTACGGCTGCTTATAGTAGCTCAAGCGGCCGAGCACAGGCAACCATGTCGATTTTAACGGCTAAGCGACAGCTACCTATCTATTATGAGGCCGATTTACGAGAAATCTATTTAGGGAATTGGCAAGGGCAGAGGATTGAAGATATTATCGCTACAGACGGACTGAATTATGAGCTATATACGCATTACCCTGCACAATATATAGCGGCACATACCGAAAGCTTTGGGGCTGTCACAGAAAGAGCCATGTTTACGCTCAAAAAAATCGCCGAGCAGCACCAGAAAGAATATATACTAGTTGTGTCACATGCTGTTACCATTAACTGTATGCTAAATGCGATTTTAAAACGCAATATTAGCGAGCTCTGGGCAGTCCCCTTACATGGAACAAGCGTAACGATTATTGACTATAAAGACCAGCAATGGCTTGTTAAAGAAATTGGCAATATCGATCATTTATAAATAGGAGGCGTTATAGATGCCGTTGATTTTTATAACAGGGGGTGTGCGTAGTGGAAAATCTCATTTCGCTGAACAAATGGCGATGCATTATTATCAAGAGCAGTCCTCTACAGCAAAACGTTTAATTTATCTTGCCTCTGGTATTGCCTTGGATGATGAAATGCAGCAACGGATTTTACGTCATCAGGTAGATCGGCAGGCACAGCCCATTGAATGGCAAACGATGGAAGCCCCCTATGCAATAGCTGATGCGCTCGCACTCTATCAAGCTGATGATATTGTGCTATGGGATTGTGTCACAACTTGGCTGACAAATGCTTTTTATGAAGGTTTTGAGAGTGGCACACCATGTCTTGTACAGCCTGGTTGTGTAAATCATAAACTCGCGCGTGTGAAGCAGGCTATTGAGGCACTGCTAAAAAGGGGTGTCACCTTGCTGGTGGTGTCCAATGAGCTGTTTGATGAGCCCCCCTATGCAAGCTATGAGGTGGAGCTTTATCGACAGACATTAGGTCAATTCCACCAATGGTTTGTAGCGATTGCTCAAGAAGCCTATGAAATTTATTATGGTATCGTTAAAAAATGGAAATAATAGAAAGAAAGAAGGCAGGACAATGAAAACTATTTGGCATAGCCTACTACTAGCATTTCAATTTTTTACGGTGTTGCCTATACATAAAGAACTGCCATTAACAAGAACAACGATTACAGGAATGTTTGTGTGCCTACCATGGATAGGGGCATTGATGGGGACAATTGTAGCAGCAATCCTCTATAGCGTGACACAGTGGACGGCAAGCAGTGAGGTCATGCTGGCATTTATTGTGCTGGGGCTATTTGCCTTATGGACGGGTGGCTTACATTTAGATGGCTTTATTGATATGGGGGATGCCTATTTTTCTTATCGGGACCGTGAGAAACGACTAGAAATTTTAGATGACCCACGTGTTGGCGCATTTGGAGTGCTGTCTGTATTATTTTTATTGATGGGGAAATTTGTCATTCTGTATGAGCTGTTTGTCCAACAAAAATTTGCCTTATGGATGGTCATAATTGTGCCTTTTTTAACACGAGTGGGAATGAGCTTTTATTTTATTTCGCTAAAATGTGCCAAGGAAAAAGGCCTTGCTTATTATTTTCGGACACATATTTATGTAGCTCGATTAAACATTGGAATGCTACTATCATTTGTCTTGGGGCTGGTGATTGTGCTTGCTGTGACCCAGTTTTCGATGCTACCAATTATCCTTGTCATTGTTTTAGGGATAGCGCTTGTGCTATTTCGACAGTTTACAATGCGTAACTTTGGCGGTGTATCAGGGGATTTACTGGGCGCTTCAATTGAAGGAATGGAGGTTGTACTATGGGTGACATTGTTACTGTGCGCTTAATCAGACATGCACCAACAACTGCTAATATAGAAAAACGCTATCTTGGCTGGACGGATGCACCATTGGCTAATCCAATGGCGCTTACTGCGATTGATGCTACCGTTCAACAAGTGTATGGTAGTGATTTACTGCGCTGTCAAACAACGGCGTCTTATTATTTTCCACATGCTAGCTATTGTGCAGATGCAAGATTACGTGAGATGAATTTTGGAGCCTTTGAAGGCAAGACTTATCTGGATTTACAAACCAACCCTCAGTACCAAGCATGGCTAGAAGATCCTGATCAGACGCCACCGCCACAGGGAGAGCGTTTTGCGACATTTATAGCACGTGTAGTGGATGGTTTCCGTTCTTTACCAAAAGATGAAGCTAGCTATTATCTCGTTGTCCATGGCGGTGTGATTCGTGCCTTACTTGTGGCATTTGCCCCAACCGAACAACCTTTTTGGTCGTATCATGTACCACATGACCAGCAATTTACCTTAACGTTTACCCGTAAGGCTTGGGAGGAGGGAGCAAGATGCATATCTTTATTGGGGGAGCCTATAATGGCAAAACCGACTATGTAATGCGCTTTTATCAGCCGCAACAGGTGGTCCTTATAGAGGGGGAAATCCCCAAAAATGTGCCAGCTTGTGATGTGCTCGTTATCAAAAATTTGGAAACATGGCTACTGGCGCAACAGCTTGAGGAAGATGATAGGGTGATTCAAACGATCGTAACAAGGCTCCAGATATTGGCACAGCAGTGTACATTAGCAGTTATTGTGACTGATATGGGACGTGGCGTTGTACCAATGGACAAGCAGGCCCGGCTACTGCGCGATACTTGTGGACGTTTATACCAAGCTTTATTTGCAGAGGCAGAGCAGATTGTCCGCATCTGGTATGGCATTGGTGAGCAAATCAAGTAAGGAAGAGGAGAAATGGAATGAAGCGACAAAAATTGATGACATGGATATTGACAGCGATGGTAGCAGCTATTTGTGCAGTAGGTGCGATGATTAAAGTACCAATCCCATTTGTGTCAACGGCTGCACTTGACTCAGCACCTGCCTTTTTAGGTGTTGTATTTTTACCACCTGTATTGGCAGGGACGGCAGGAATGCTTGGTCATTTTATTACAGCACTCACAGCGGGCTTTCCATTTGGACCACTGCATTTGATCATTGCTGTTGAAATGTTTATTGTTGTATGGGTTTTTGGCGTTATGCATAAAAAAGATATGCATATTTGGAAATGGCCTATTGCTTTTGTGCTAAACGGCATTATTGCGCCCGTGCCTTTTTATTTTCTTATTAGCCCAGCATTTTTCTGGGGCGCATTAATAAGTATTTGTACAGCAACAGCGCTCAATTTAGTCATTGTGGCAATCGGGATGCCTGTGTTAAGAAAAGTTTTTGTACGCAAGGAAGGTAGCGTATCATGAGAAATGCGATAAAGGTAGGGAGCTTGATTGCCACGATGGATAATGCGGCAGCCATTGGGCAAAAGCCGCAAGATAGCGTAGCAGCATCGGATGAGCTTACAGCCTATATGACAGCACGTGTCACCTTTTTAGAGCAGCTTGCCGCACAAGCCATTCCTACGCAAATTTTGCTGGCGAATTTTTCAGGGGATGCCGCATGGGCGCGGTATATTGCAGGGATACAACAGGTCTTTAAGGAAATCGGTCTTGCGTGTCCTGCCGTTGCGGGGAGCACAGAATCCAATATGCCAACGAGACAATCAGGCTTAGCGATTACAATGCTTGGCGAGCCACAACAGCGTGCAGCGTTTGACCGTGAAAAGCTTAGCTGGTACACTTATGGCTTGCCGCTTGTTGGCACAGAGGTAGTAGCTCAGCCTGAAGATGTTGCACAGCTTCAACCTATTTTTCAGGCATGGCAGGCAGAAATTGTGCAGCAAGTATGGCCAGTCGGGTCAAAGGGGCTACAGGGAGAATTGGTTCGTCTTTTTAGAGAACAGCAGCCTGAATGCTCTCTTGATATAACCAAATCAGCCGGGCCCTGTACAGTCATTATGCTTGGCATTGATCCTGAAAAAGAGCAGCAGGCAGAAAAATTTTTCCTAAGAAATTTTGAAAAATTACGCAAAACTACACTGTAATAGGGCTTGTTTCGAGCAGATAAGCTGTGTTGAAAATGGCAAGGGACGAAACACCTATTGCAACACGAAACACAATATGTTAGATTTGTTTAGGAATCAAAACACAATATATAGTATGTTGGACAAGCGGTACCAAGATGGTTTAAAAGGGAATTCGGAGCAAGTATGCTTGCAAGCCGAAGCTGTCCCCGCAACTGTACGTGCTGACAAATAATCGAAAAGCCACTGTTTTTTAATGGGAAGGTGATTATTTGGAGGAAGCATAAGCCAGGAGACCTGCCATATTGTTCAAGACAGCAACACATTCTTCGGGGATTGAGAAGTGGAGGCGAGAGATTTGTTCACTTCTTTGTGTGCATGTCCTTCATTTCCATTTTCGATTTTACAGCGATCCCGCAACCGATGGATGTTGCAGGATCGCTTTTTTATGTTGTGGGGAGAAAGGGAGAGAATAGATGACAGTGCAAATTGAACAGCAAATGGCGAAGTTAAAAAATAGTTACACGGAGGCTGAACTTGAAAGCTTTGTCAGATTATCAGATCGTTGGCTACGCAAAAATGACAATGCCACATTTGAAGCATGGGCAGATGCAATGATTTTACAAGCGCTTAGCCTGATTGATGAGGAGGAGCCCTACTGGACATTTGTGGCTGCACGCATTTATTTAGCAAAACTATACGATCAATTTGCGGTGTGCCGTGGGGTTTCACCAAAGGAAGTTTACCAAGTATTTCCCGCGCAATTAGCACGTTATACAGAGGCTGGCTTGTATCACGAAAGCTTAACAACAAAATATAGTGAGCAAGAGCTTCAGCAATTAGCAAGTTATTTAGAGCCTAGCCGTGATGAGCTATTTACTTATATTGGCTTAAAGACGTTAATGGATCGTTATGTTGTGCGTGATTATACAAAAACACCTGTAGAGCTTCCTCAGGAGCGCTGGATGGTCATCGCCATGACATTAATGCAGGATGAAACAGAAAATCGTCTTGAAAAAGTTCGAGAAGCCTATTGGGCGATGAGTAATTTATATATGACAGTAGCGACACCAACATTATCCAATGCCGGGAAAACACATGGTCAGCTTTCTAGCTGCTTTATCGATACAGTCGATGATAGTTTACAAAGCATTTATGATACAAATACCGATGTGGCGACATTATCAAAATATGGCGGTGGTATCGGCGTTTATATGGGCAAAATTCGCAGCCGTGGCTCCTCCATTAAAGGCTTTAAGGGCGCATCCAGTGGCGTGCTACCGTGGATTAAGCAGCTGAATAATACAGCCGTTTCGGTTGACCAGCTTGGACAACGTCAAGGAGCCATCGCTGTTTATTTAGATGTTTGGCATAAGGATGTTTTTACGTTTTTAGATTTACGCCTAAACAATGGAGATGAGCGTCTACGTGCCCATGATATTTTTACAGGGCTATGCATACCAGATATTTTTATGGAAGCAGTGGAGGCTCGTGGAGATTGGCATTTATTTGATCCACATGAAGTACGTGAGGTGATGGGCTTCTCCTTAGAGGATTCCTATGATGAAACAAAGGGCAATGGCTCCTTCCGCACGAACTATGCCGCATGTGTGGCAAACCCATTATTAAGCCGTGAAGTCGTACCGGCCATTGATATTATGAAGCGAATTATGCGCTCACAGCTAGAAACGGGCGTGCCCTTTATGTTTTACCGTGATGAAGTGAACCGCATGAATCCAAATCAGCATAAAGGGATGATTTACAGCTCAAATCTGTGTACTGAAATATTCCAAAATATGTCACCTACTGAATTTGAATCAATTACACTTGAGGACGATGTAATTGTGACTCGTCGCAAGCCTGGCGATTTTGTTGTATGTAATCTATCGTCTGTTAATTTAGGCAAAGCTGTACCTGCGGGTGTATTAGAGCGTTTAATTCCGATTCAAGTACGTATGCTTGATAACGTCATTGCGTTAAATACGATTCCTGTAAAACAGGCAGAGCGCACCAATTTACGCTACCGTGGCATCGGACTTGGCACATTTGGCTGGCATCATTTATTAGCGTTGAAGGAAATTCAATGGGAGTCTGAGGAAGCCGTAGAATACGCGGACAAGCTCTATGAGGAAATTGCCTATTTAACGATTCGTGCCTCAAATGCCTTAGCAAGTGAAAAAGGAGCGTATCCATTGTTTAAGGGCTCTGATTGGCAAACAGGAGCTTACTTTGAGAAGCGCGGCTATGACAGTGATAAATGGAATGCTTTACGTGAGGCAGTGGAGAAAGAGGGAATGCGCAATGGCTATGTGATGGCAATTGCTCCAAATTCATCGACATCCATTTTAGCAGGCAGTACAGCAACGATTGACCCGATTTTCCAAAAGAGCTACTCAGAGGAGAAGAAGGACTACAAAATTCCAGTGACTGTACCTGATTTATCACCAGTAACGACTTGGTTCTATAAATCTGCTTATTTCATTGATCAAAATTGGACAATTAAGCAAAATGCAGCCCGTGCTCGCCATATCGACCAAGGCATTTCACTAAATTTATATGTTCAAAATACCATTAAGGCAAAAGATTTACTGGCATTGCATATGAATGCTTGGGCAAGTGGTGTAAAAACAACCTATTATGTACGTTCCACATCTGTAGAATTATTAGAATGTGAGTCTTGTGCAAGCTAGGAGGAATAAATGATGACAACGATTACGAAACGACAAATTATGGATAAGGAAGCGCCAAACCGTTCCACAGGTATTGTGAACGGGCGCTCCTCCAATATTTTAAACTGGGATGACGTCCGCTTTAGCTGGGCGTATCCTAAGTATAAAAAAATGCTCGGTAACTTCTGGACACCCTTTGAAATTAATATGAGCAATGATGTTAAGCAGTTCTCAGAGCTGACAAGGGATGAGCAAGAATCCTTTTTAAAAATTATTGGCTTACTTGCACTATTGGATAGTGTACAAACGGATTTTGCTGGCAAAGTGGCAGACTATTTAACCGATTCCAGCTTGAATGCGTTAATGATTATTTTAGCGCAGCAGGAGGTGATTCATAACCACTCCTATTCCTATGTGCTATCAAGTATCGTTAATAAAGCTGAGCAGGATCGTACCTTTGATTTTTGGCGTACGGAGCCTGTGCTAGAGCGTCGCAATGATTTTGTGATTAAAGGCTACCGTGCATTTTCCGAGGAGCCAACGGTTGATAATATGCTAGAGGCCATTATTTATGATGTAATTTTAGAGGGCTTATTTTTCTATTCAGGTTTTGCCTTCTTCTATCATTTAGCGCGCAATCAAAAAATGGTTGCTACGTCTACGATGATCAATTATATTAATCGCGATGAGCAGCTACATGTCGATTTATTTGTAAAAATTTATCAGGAGCTATTAACGGAATATCCAGAATATGATACACCTGAGCGTAAAGAGAGGGTACAGGATATTTTCCGTGAAGCCGTGCAGCTTGAAATTGACTGGGCAAATGAAGTGATTGGCGATAAAATTGAAGGTCTTGATGTTGAGGACGTCCATGATTATGTCCATTTCTATGCCAATGTGCGCTGTAATCAGCTTGGCGTTGACCGCCCATTTGACGGCTACCGCAAAAATCCGTTGAAATGGATTAAGGCTTATGAGGATGTGGACCAAGGCAAAACAGACTTCTTTGAACAGCGTTCCCGCCAATATGTCAAAGTGAATGTAGAAGATAATGGTTTTGATGATTTATAACACCTTCCTGCCTTGTTCGCGGTCAATTGTACCAGCCTTTATAGCGGGAAACAAAACAGCTTGTTCGCGTAAAAAGCGAGCAAGCTGTTTCTGAGTATTGAAACTGAAAGATGTTGATACATTGAGGCTAATGGAGTTGTGTTAATTCACCATTATCCATTTTATACACGCTGTCACATAAAAGAGATATATCTTCAGCATTATGACTAGCTAGCAAAATAGTCATTCCCTGTTTTTTGAAATTTATTAGCATATTTCGAATATCCGATACGCCAGATTCATCAAGTCCATTCATTGGTTCATCCAAAATTAAGAGTTCTGGTTTTTCCATAATGGCTTGGGCAATTCCAAGACGCTGCTTCATACCAAGGGAATATTTACGCACAGCATTTTTATCATCTGGATTCAGACCAACTAAAGTGAGGACCTTTCTGATATCTTCTTCAGTTACACGATTTTGAATAGATCCTAATAATTTTAAATTACGAATACCTGAATAGTGTGGAAGAAAACCAGGAATATCTAATAAAGCGCCAAAATTTTTAGGGAATTTTCCTGTTCCAATATCTTCATCGAAAACTTTAACCACACCTTTAGATGGAACAAGAAGCCCAGCAATTGTTTTAAATAATATACTTTTGCCAGAACCATTTCTTCCTATTATTCCATATATTCCTGGTTTATCTATTTTCATGTGAATATTTTTTAACAATGTACGATTCTTTATTTCTTTCGATAAATTTTGTATTTCTAGTATAGTATTCATTATACATATTCTCCTTTATTCATGCCGCATAAAAAGATACTCTCTGCGAATTTTAAATAGCCTGAAATTAACAACAATTAATACAACAATACTAATTAACACGTTAAAGTAACACCACATTAATGAATAATTATTTAATTCGTGAAAGGCTAATAAACCAGATGTTAAGGGCAACCATTTCAATATACTAGGAAAGGTGCTCCCTATTGTTATAGATAGGATAAAACACATTAGGGTTAATAAAAAAGTAAAGGCGAGATTATCTATCAAAAAAATAAAAAATAAATTGATTAATGCTAGTAAAAAAAAGGATAATATAAGTAAACAAAACTGGTTAATAATCAAATTGAGAGAATTAGAAGTGTATAAATAATTTAATGTCTGAATCCAATCATTGGATACTTTTTCTCTTGGTATAAAAGTAAGAATCCCCATAGTTGTAAGAAAACCTGTTGTAAAAGTTAAGAAAATAAAAATAAACAATACAAAAATAAGACTGTAAAACCAATGACTCAAACTTTTCACATGCAACAGTAGATAGGCTGTTCGTTCCCTTATTTCAGTATGTATAAATAAACCGAATATAGTCAGAATAGGTAATAAAATCAATATACATCTAAACATATCTAGCTTGAAATTTATTGGCAAATAAAAGATAAATATGGTTGCTCGTATAGTCTCTTGAGGGATAATCTTATGGCTGTACATAGAAAAGACTAGAAGTACATTTGCAATAAATGTGGCGATGATGAATAATAATTTTTTTGGTGTTATTATACATAAAAAGTGGTAATTTATAATTCTAGCTAACATCATTCTTACTCTCTTTCTCTAAAAGAATATCTACTCGGTTAACAATAAATAAACCCATCAAATAGATGGAAAAAATTAAGAAAATCCAATATAGAACTATACTATATGGAAAATGTTGCTGACTTAAATTAAATCTATAAATATATTGAATAATATTTACATGGTCAGTAAAAAGATAACGGGATATACCATCAAATTTACCCAATGTTATTGCAACATTTAGCAAATTTACTATAAAAACCACCATAAATGAAATCATCGTTTTTTTTGTCCATAAAAATATCAGAAAATAAATTAATCCTAGTAAAAATAAAATAAGCCATAGCAATATGATGGTTACTATGGAGTACAGCATAGGGGAATAATTAGATAAAAAAGTAGCATGATTTTTATAATAACTAAGAGCAAATTCACTCCAATTATTCTTAAAACTAAGAATAAATGCAGATTGCAGCAGCATAATGCCAACAACGGTAAGGGAAAAAATAGCCGTTAGTTGAGCAATAAAAATTACATTCATTTGATACCATTGTCGTTTACTCTTAAATCTAAAGGCTATATAATTTTGCACCTCACCTGCTGAAAAATGTACAGTAATAATTATTAAAAACGTTGGTATCATTATATAGGATAATGGAAGAAATCCCGTTATCTTCATCAACAAATCATATACATTCGTCTCTAAATCATTCTCCACTGTTGAAAATAAAAGATCTAGACTGTATAGTGAAAGCAAAATAAAAATGAATATATTAATATTTTTGTTATAAAAAACCTTTATCAGTTCATGATTACGTGTTTTTTTGTTCAACCTTATAACCTCCTATAAAGAAAGTTATGATTCCAACCATACATAATATAATTCCATACAAGCATCGTTGTGCAAAATTCACCCCAAAATGATTAACATCATATAATACTACTGCATTTAAATAGGTATGAATGTTAATTAATACGGTTGCAGAAAAAATATAATAGATAAAAGGTAACAATACAGCCAAATAAATATTTTGGATAAATGTTGATATACCTAAAGCAAAAGTAGCAAAGGTAAATCCACAGAAAAACAAAACGATTAAAATAATTAAAATGGCTATAATAGGTGAATGGATACCTAAACTTTTGAAGTATTCAAACGTTTCCATTTGTTCTTTTGCCATTGGAATATGTGTAAAAACTTTGATTCCCAAAAGAAATAACAATGAAATAAATGGACCAATAAACAAAACAAATCCTCCAACAAGTCCATTTACAAGTAGCCTTATCCATCTATAGCTAGTTTTACTCATTCGAATATAGATATATTTATTTAATCCTGTCTTACAATCACTCACATATGATGCTGCAAAGGGTAAACAACTGATAATTGGAAAAACAACAATTAAAAAATTAGCTGTTCCTGAATTATAGCCTGATAAAAATAAATATAAAACGGATATATCACCATATTTAATCCAACTTATGTATTCAAACATACCTCCAAATACTAAAACTATGGAAAAGATGGATGTAAAAAGGGTTATTTTTGAGAAAAATGCTCGTTTAAATTCCTCTTTTATATAAGAATTCATATTATAACACCTCAAAACACATTCATTTTATTATATAACTCTAAATTTGTGGTGCAGTCTATCATTTATGAAAATCAAAAGCATTATTATTATCCGAAATATTAGGATGATATGTAGCTAATGCTAATTATAATAGATAGCTTATTAATTAGGCGTCCATTCTCCTGAAGTTTGAATATCTTCAAATGTTCCAGGGGAAGTCGAGATATTAAGACGAACTTTTTTATCTTTCCATGTACTAGCAGCTGTATAGTCCATTGTTTTTCTTCCTGTTGTTGAATAAGAAACCTTTGAAGAAATATTTGAGCCTGATGCATCTTCGATCCAAGAAACTAATTTTCCATCTTTTTCAATATAACCAACTTCATTGTAAGCTGATCCAGTAGTCGTTTTTGTGATAGTTGATGTTTCATAGTCACTAAAGGTTGGTACATTGGCTGAGTAGTTCCCCCATGTTGCCGCGGCAGCACCCATAGCTGAAGTCATTACGCCAACTACAACAGTAGCTGCCATGACTTTTATCTTTTTTTTCATTATTTTTCCCTCTTTCTTAATGTAATGAATCTAAAATAATTAAAGATTGAAATGAAAAGACTTACACCACGTATCGAAATATAAAATAAATGGACTTAATAGTAAACATTTTCTACAAAAATAGTTAATTATCTACAATTATCGACAACTTTTGGATGGTGATTTTATGGAAAAATATTTTGTTACGGAGGACACTGAACAAGTCGATTTATGCCAACGGATTTGGTGTAAATCGACTTTTTATGTTTGTGAAATAGATTAATCATAAAAAATCACTAGCGTTGCATTAAAATAATTCAACCATCAAAAAGAAACGAGCTTCATTTGATGATGAACCACTTTGACTGACGTGCAGATGAAATCGCTGAACTGTACAAGACATCTTTGGTGATGGAATTGTCTTTCAAATGGATGAAGCCGCACTTGAACATTAAAAAATTCTACAGCAGGATGTGCAGAATCAAGTGTACATGGCGATGATCGTCTATTGTTTAAACGTGTTGATGTAGCTTCATACCAATGTGACCTCAATACATCGCAGAGTTGCTCAAAAGAAGGAGATCCCCGCTCAAAAAGGAGGAGTTCTCCGCTCAAAAAAGTAAAAGAGTCGCTCAAAAGGAGGAGTGTCCCGCTCAAAAAGATGAAGGAGTCGCTCAAAAGAAGGAGTTCCCCGCTCAAAAAGGAGAAAGAGTCGCTCAAAAGAAGGGTCTCTCCGCTCAAAAAAGTAAAAGAGTCACTCAAAAGAAAGTTCTGCCATTCAAAAAAGCTATGAGCCTCTTTATTTAATTATTACGTGACTCGAAAAAACATTGCCAATTGCGAATGATTTTCAGTTATAATGGAAAACGAATGGGATTTAAAGAGAACGGAGCGACAGTATGCAAGCAATTAAACAATTAGGGCAGTATTTAGCGCCCTACAAATTTTTAACCATTATTGCACCGCTACTAATGGTGCTAGAGGTCACAATGGATTTACTACAGCCAACCATTATGCAGCATATGATTGATACAGGCATTGCCAATGAGGACCATCCATATGTGCTCAAAATGTTTGGCTGGATGCTAGCCAGTGCAGTGCTTGGTCTAATTGGAGGTATCGGCTGCTCCTATTACAGCTCAAAGGCAGCAATTCATTTTGCCTCAGATATTCGGCAGGCACTCTATAAAAAAATCATGACTTATTCAGCAAGAGAACGTGATGCCTTTACAACAGGCAAGCTGATTACGATTTTAACAAGTGATGTGGAAAGCATTCAGCGTGCATTTATGATGACATTGCGTATTTTTGTGCGTGGGCCATTGCTATTTATCGGAGCAGTTATTATTGTTTTTATCACAGCGAGAGAGCTTTTTTCTATTCTGTTAATTATCGTGCCCATTTTAATCATTGCCATGTACTTTTTTACAAAGTATTCAGGTGTGCTTTATCGCCGTGTACAGGAGGCAATTGATGGGGTCAATACAAAGCTGCAGGAAAATCTTGCAGGTATTCGTGTGATAAAAGCCTTTCGACGTGAACAGCAACAGGTATCTCAATTTAGCAGTCTGAATAATGCACTCACAAAGCGTTTTATGACTGCCGAACAAATTGTGGGGGTGCTTGTACCTTTTACAATGTTTGTGGTCAATCTTGGCATTGTGGCAGCGCTATGGCTTGGCGTGATAAAGGTGGAGGCAGGCACTTTACAGGTTGGCGTTATTCTTGCGTTTATTAACTATTTAACAATGATTTTAAATGGCTTAATGTCCTCTAGTATGGTGCTTATGCAAATTGCGCGCGCACTTCCTTCAGGAGAACGTATTGTCGATGTATTACATAAAGATGTTGCGGTGAAGGAAGCTTCAAATGCGCTTGTTAAGCCGATAAAAGGAGCGATTGATTTTGATCATGTAAGCTATCGCTACTACGATACAGCAGAAGATGTTTTAAAAAAGATTTCTTTTTCAGTGCAACCTGGGCAAACGGTAGGCATTATTGGGAAAACAGGCAGTGGTAAATCGACACTTGTCAAGCTATTGCCCCGCTTATTTGACCCAACAAGTGGTGAAATACGTGTAGATGGCAAACCATTACAGCATTATGCACTCTCAACACTACGTGAGCATATTGGCTTTACCTCGCAAAAAGCATTACTATTCTCAGGAACGATTGAAAAAAATATTCGTCTCGGCAAGGACGAGGCGACATCCAAGGACATACAGCAAGCCTTAGATGCAGCATGTGCTAGTGAATTTGTGGAGCGGCTTGATAAGGGCCTAGCACATGAATTGTCGCAGGGCGCTACGAATCTTTCAGGTGGGCAAAAGCAACGTCTTGCTTTAAGTCGAGCATTTATTCGCAAGCCTGCTATTTTAGTGTTGGATGATACAACTTCAGCACTAGATAGCGCCTCTGAAAAGCATGTGCAGCAAGCGATTGACACAAATTATCAAGATACAACAACATTTATTGTGGCATCGAAAATTACCTCGATTCAGCAGGCAGATATGATTCTTGTTTTAGAGGATGGCGAAATCGTTGGGCAAGGCACACATCAGCAGCTTGTCCAAACCAATCCATATTATCAAGCAATTTATGCGTCACAGCAAAAGGCTGGTGAACAATAATGACTCAAAATCAACCAAAGCAAATGAATTTTGGACGTGGCTCCCGTATGGCAGGACCAGCTGAAAAAGCGAAAAATCAAAAGACAACTCTAGCGAGAATATGGTACTATGTGAAACAGCAAAAAATAGGGCTCTATTTCTCTATTTTTTTTGTAATTGCCTCCACGTTTTTAAGCTTAGTAGGGCCCTATATGATTGGGCATATTATCGATGAATATATTTTAAAAAAGGATATTGGCGGTACGATTCGCCTAGGTATTCTTTTGGCGGTTATTTTTACAGTAGCTTCTATTTTTACATGGCTGCAAACGTATGTCATGATTCATGTGGCGATGAAAACCATTCGGGCATTGCGACTGGAGCTATTTCAAAAGCTTCAAACGCTGACATTACGTTTTTTTGATCAACGTGCACTCGGTGATTTAATGAGCCGTGTTACCAATGATATTGATAATTTAAACACAGCACTTGTGCAAAGTGTTACACAAATTGTGTCATCCATCCTAACAGTGATTGGTGTCAGTATCGCTATGTTCACACTAAGCTGGCAATTAGCGATTGTGACATTAGTTATTATTCCGCTGATCGTTTTCACAACGAAGCAAATTATTAAACGTAGTGGTAGAAATTATGCAGCACGTCAGCGCGACCTTGGCAAGCTCAACGGCTATATTGAGGAAATGATTACAGGGGCAGAGGTACTTACGCTTTTTGGTAAGGAGCAGCAAACGATTGATACGTTCCATCAGCAAAATGAAAACCTACGAAACTCCGCCCAGCGTGCAGAAATTACCACTGGCTTATTAGGACCAATTAATAACTTTATGAATAACTTAGGATTGGCTGTGGTCATTGGAACAGGTGCTCTTTTAGCCGTGAAGAGTATCGTTACAGTCGGGGTTATTGCAGCCTTTGTGACCTATACGCGGCAATTTTTCCGTCCGCTTAATCAGTTATCCAATCTATTAAATACCTTCCAGTCTGCCATTGCAGGAGCAGAGCGGGTTTTTGAGATCCTAGATGAACCATCAGAGGTAGCCGATCAACCTGATGCCATTGAGGCGACATCGCTTAAAGGGGATGTTGTATTCAAGCAAGTATCATTTAGCTATGAGCCAAACAAGCCTGTGTTAAAAAACATTGACTTCCATGCTAGGGCAGGGGAAACGATTGCCCTTGTTGGTCCAACAGGCTCTGGTAAAACGACGATTATCAATTTATTAACACGATTTTATGACGTTGAACAAGGTGAAATTCTGATTGATGGTCATAATATCGAACACTATCAAATGGCGACGATTCGTCAAAGAGTTGGTGTAGTTTTACAGGATACGTACTTATTCTCTGGTACCATTCGTGAAAATATCCGCTTTGGGAAGCTAGATGCGACAGATGAAGAGGTCGTGGAAGCGGCAAAAATTGCGAATGCGCATCATTTTATTAAATATTTACCAGCTCAATACGATTCACTCGTGCAGGCAGGAGGAGCCAATTTAAGTCAGGGACAGCGTCAGCTTATTGCGATTGCCCGTGCCATTTTAGAGAATGCCGATATTTTAATTTTGGATGAAGCGACATCGAGTGTGGATACACAAACAGAGGTCGATATTCAAAAAGGCTTACAGCATTTAATGCAGGGACGCACAAGCTTTGTTATTGCCCATCGCTTAAAAACCATTGAAAATGCTGATAAAATCCTTGTAATTCAACAGGGAGAAATTGTGGAGCAAGGCAATCATCAAGAGCTTATGCAACGACAAGGCATTTACCATCATCTTCAGCAAAAACTGTTGTTAGAGCAGGTGGAATAGGGAATAATAGAGGTACATCTTTTAGAAGGTGAGGAATCAATATGTATGAATTAAAGACCAAAGAAACTGATGCCAGTGTTATTGAATTTATTGAAAGTGTAGCGCATCCAAAAAAGCGCGAGGATGCATACCAGCTTGTCGATGTTTTTACGGAGGTGTCAGGATATAAGGCAAAAATGTGGGGGCCAAGTATCATTGGGTTTGGGAAATATCATTATAAATATCAAACAGGGCATGAAGGCGATGCACCACTTGTTGCTTTCTCCCCTCGCAAAGCGAAAATTAGTCTATACTTTGCACCAGGTGATTCAGAACGCGAGCAGCTACTCCAGCAATTTGGCAAGCATACAACAGGAAAAGCGTGTGTCTATATTAATAAGCTAGTGGATATTGATATAGACGTGTTAAAGGCTCTAATCCAACAATCCATAACCTTTTTACAAAAAACCTATCCACAGGAAGAGGCGTAATACATTTAGGCTGTTGAGAGTATTTTCTCAGCAGCCTTTTGTCCTCTCTGTAACACTTTCTATCTACCATACGTCTAAACGGTTAGAAGGAGGGGGTTAGGAGATGACAATGAGGCAAATATTTATGTTATGCACAGTCCTACTAGCTACATTATTGCTCGCAACTGTAGGTGAAGCAATAACTGTGGATGAACCAACAAAAATTGAAAGACGCGAAGAATACAGTTTCTCAACAGACCCTCAGCTTATCCAATTATTTCCATACTCAGAAGTATACAATATGTACTTATCGCCAGAGGAAGAGGTTGAATTAGAGCAACGATTTCAAACACAAGGTAGCGTGATTCCTCAAATACAGCAAGTGATGTCAACGATGATAGAAGCTAAGGATTATCTAGGGATGTATATTGACCAAGCAAATGGTGGCATGGTCAATATTGGCATACGACACGGTGTAGCAATAAAAGAGGTAGAGCAAGCCATTTTAGCAGCCTATGGCGAGGCATTGCCGATTCCATTTTATCAAGCTCATTATTCTGAGGATGATTTGAATAAGGTCATGGAGCAAATGAATGCTCATCAATATACAAGTGCTGATTTTAGCCATGAAAAAATCATCGTAGGCATAAAGAGCAATCACTCGATACCAGAAGCATCGACCATCTTACATAATATGATGAAGCAAGATGCAACCTTATTTCAAATCCACTATGCAGATAAAACAACAGAGGCTTTATCGATAAAAATACCAAGCTGTGCAAGGGACCTTCTGCTATAACATTTCATTTAATGCCGTATCCTGTTAGCACTGCACATTGCTGGAGCGCTCTAACAATGGGGATTTTTTATACGAATAAGGCGGATGCAGAGGGAAACATTATTGAAAAAACAGCTAAAACGATAACCATTGTGTGGGATGTGGCAGAGCAAGACCTAGCGATGAAAACAAAACAAGAAATTTTAGCAATCGCAAAGCCAAATGCATTAACAGTATCCTATCCAGATACAAGTCCTTTTGCAGTTGGTGACCAGGTGGCTATATGGACAACAGGCGCTTACAATGAATCCTACCCAGCTCAGGGCACTGCTACAATGATAAAGCAACGAAACTCATACTTTAAATAGAGTTTCGTTTTTTTGTTTATCTCCTAAAGATTCGATAAAATAATGGAAACTAATAAGCGGAGGGATTGTGCGTGACGAGTTCGATTTGGATTAACACGGAGATTGATAGGGTTTGGCAGGCAATTACAGGGGAGGAGCCATTATCAAAATGGTATGCGCCAGGGTCTACTTGGGCAATTCCACTATTGGCAGCAGGCGAAAAGATGGTATTTACATTAATGCCAAGCGAGCATAATAAACTCACAGAGCCCTTGCCAATGGAGCTAACGATTGAGCGTGTTATCAAACATCAGGAATTTTCATTTTACTTAGAAGTTCCTGAAACAGTGATTGCGATTTTTTTAATAGAAGAACCACAGGGTGGTACGACGGTTCGCTTTAACATGGCTGGCTATGATGCTTCCCTTGCTTATTTAAAGGCACTACTAGAGGATACTACGTCTTAAGCCTGAGAGAATTTTCAAACGCAGGGACGTATTGGTGATAGAGATGCTCCTGCTATAATATATTTATTAGATAGCGGGAGGAATTAAATCATGAAAAAGGTAACGGGTTTAGCAGTTATGATGGGAACGTCGGCGTTGCTGTTAGCAGGGTGTTTTTCCTTTATTCCAGGCAAGATTCAGGAAGAAGCCATTTTGGTGGAGAAGGATCAGGCAAAGGCATTAGAGGTAGATATTGATTTTGGCCTTGGTGAAATGTCGCTTACAGGTGGCGCAGAGGAATGGGTAGAGGGCAGTGCTAGCTATAATATGGAAAAGCTTGCGCCCCAAGTAAGCTACACTATAAAGAAGGATAGAGGAGAAATTGTCATTGAGCATAAAAATACAGCAAAGCCAAAGCTATCCAAAGTAAAAAATAGTTGGACGATGCAGCTCAATAATGATGTGCCAATCGATTTAACGGTTGAGACAGGAGCCTCTAAAGCAAATCTTGATTTACAAGGATTACAGCTTGAAAATTTAGAGGTTGAAGCAGGTGTAGGCGATGTAATGGTCAATCTAGGCGGTGATTGGCACAAAAGTTTTACAACGAATATTGAAACAGGAGTAGGAAAAACAACCGTTATTTTACCTTCAGCAGTTGGGGTGAAATTAACATTGGAAAAAGGCATTGGCTCCTCCACTATTGAAGGCTTTACTGCACAAGGTGATGGTGTCTATGTCAATGAAGCCTACGAAAACGCAGATGTTGTATTAGACGTCAAAGCTGAAATGGGCATCGGAGAAATTACATTTACCGTAGATCAATAACTAAAAAAGTTGAAAGACAGGATGACGTCTTTCAACTTTTTTTATATGGAAATGTTTTTGGAATCGGTCCAAAGGCAATCCAATGATATTTAATATATTTTCCAATGACCAAGACCACCCACCAAGTGACAAATAAGGCAATCACAAAGCCACCCACACTCCATACGTGGAATACCAGACTATTGCCACTAATAGGAATTTGTCGATAAAGGAACAGGAAAAATGGATGCAATAAATAAATACCAAAGGATAGTGTTCCTAGGTTAATCAAGCTATTGACAATAGCTCTATGCCATTGATGATAAATCCAGAACGACAGCTGTAATAACACAATGCTAGCTGTAATGGCTTGCAGCTCAAAAGCAAGCTCAAAGACAATACTGCTTGCTAAATAGGTCTGTGATGAAAACACAAAATAATATAAATAAATATTATAGCAAGTAGCAAATAGCCATAGCAGCAAAATAAGCAAAATAGCAATCGAGAAATTTTCCCTTTTTAGCTGGAGCCATTTTTTATATTTTTCAAAATAAATACCTAAAAATCCACCTGCTAGGAAATAAAAAAGATACGAGAATGCAATACTTCCACGATAGGGATACTGCCAAAACGCAGCATTTAATAAAATAAATGCCCACTGTAGGACGAAGCCAATCCAAATAAGATGAGGCGATACGACTGGTTTTTTCTTAATGATATAGAGCATAAGTGGGAACATTACATAGAATTGCACCATAATAAAAATATAATATAAATGCGTATAGGCTTTGCCGATTAATAGTTTTTCCAAAAATTCCATGCTAAATAATGCCTGCCATGTAAGGGCTAGATCATGCGTCAGAAAAAGTCGTGTGGCGGCATAATAAAAGATAGAAAAAAAGAGATACGGAATAACAATTTGCGTGACTCGCTTTTGATAAAAACGTACAATCAGCTCTTTCGTAAGGTCCTTTTGGATATAGTTGTAAAATAACACAAAGCCACTTAAAAAGATAAATACAGGCACAGCAAATTTCGGAAAAATATTTAACGCAACATATAGCGGATAGAGCTTTGAGTCACTGGGTAAAGCGGTGACAGGTGTGCTAGTAGCATGAATCAAAAGTACTGCTAAAATGGCTAATGCACGCGTAATATCTAATTCATAAACATGGGCTCGCTTCATACCAATCATCTCCAAAAAATTTATAGTGTTTCTTAAATCAGCGCTGTATATTTTAGTTATTCTTTTGTCCACATGGTTTACTATAAAAAATATTTATGTCAGGCAGATGTCAGCAAAAATTCCTAGAAAAAAACATCTTATATATAAGGTGTTTATTGGAAATGAATAGCTTTATATTGGTAGTAAGTTATTTTCCTTGTAGGAGCCTCTCTTAAACAAACCTTTTAATAAAATACTAGTAGCGTCTAATGGAAAAATATATAATTTAGATAAGTCTTCTGTTGGTAATATATGCATCCCTAAAATAAGCAATCACTGAAGAGGGGGGAGAAAAATGAAGAAAAGACTTACTACGGTATTAACATTTGTATTATTTTTTGCATTTGGTTATACAGCTCAGGCAGAAAATCTTACTGACTATTATGCTGATGTAACAGAAAAGGATGTAAAAAATAGTATAATCTTATCGCTCGACAGCTCTAAGGCATTTGTGAATGGACACATGACTTCAACTGTGCAGCCTATTGTTAAAGATGGCAGAACCCTTGTACCATTACGTTTCATCGCTGAAGGATTTGATGCAAAGGTAGATTTCAACACTAAAAATCAGACCATCACCATTAAATCCACTACTAAAACCATCACCTTGAAACTAGGAGACAAGGTGCTTACTGTAAATGGTAAAACGATACAAATGGATATTGCCGCAAGTCTTTCCAATCATTCAACATACATTCCCTTACGCTATATTGGCGAAGCCTTTGATAAAAAGGTCGTCTATCTAAACAATGTATATCACTTAATTATTATTAGAGAGCCTCATGCCACAGCACTGGAGAATCTTAATTTAATACGTGCTTGCGAGTTGTTATATCAAGGGAAACCCATTGTTTATAGTGATCGTTTTATGGCTGTCATTAAAGAAAATGGTCAGTTATTCTCGAGTGATAATTTCTATGATTTTGAGCCATTTAATTATCAGGAATTTGCGGAGGATAAAAATACAGTCCGACTAGGCGGTATATGGTTGAAGACAGCTATGGATAATTTCTATCTACATTATGCCCATGCCACAACACAGGAATTTATTTTATACCATGTTGATGGTGAAAAGCTGACAAGGGTAGCGATTGAAAAAGCACCAATTAAGGCAGTAAAAATGTATGGCAATAATGTTTATTATGTAACACAATATATGCGCGGTATACTGGATGCCCATGAAACAAGCAACTTAAAAGTAGCAACATTGAAAAATGGACAATGGGTATCGGATTATTTAGGTAAGCCAGGCTTCTACTATGTCTTTGATACAGAGGGCAAGGTGCATGATTGGACAATTAGCGAGCAGTGTATCGAAACATTTGGCTATCAGCGCTTTGGCGGTAGTGTCGAGCAACGAAAAGCAACATTTGGGCATTACCGAATCGACCTAAACGGACACCATCACGAGCTTGTAAATTGATAAATGAGTGGCTAGTTAAAGTGAAAACTTTGGCTAGCCTATTTTTATGCTATTACGCTTTATTAAAGAAAGTACTGACAAGAAGAAGTGAAGATAGTGAACACTTATACATATAGCTATCAAGTCAACAGAGATTGTCGAATGCATCTCAAGATCGACCAAAAAATGGTATATAGTCTGTTTTATAGTAGAAAACGAACTGATTCGAAAAAATTTATATTATTCTACACGCTTTACTTCTCGATAAAATCACAATAACCAATTAAAAATCAAACTATAAGAAATAATGTTGTCTACGTCGTTTATTGTTTCAAAATACATTATTGATCGAGTGATAAAGTTGTACGTGAAAGATTAGATGCTTATATATATGAAGAAATACTTATTTTAGTTATGAGTTTATAGATTTCTAGTTATGAAATTAATGGAATATAATCAAAAAATATTGAAAATTACCTATTTTTATAGTATTATTAAGTTTAATATTTCATCATCAACAGATGTGATTGATATTTTAGAATGTAATCGAGCTTGACTGAAGTAGTGCTAGTGTAATTTCTAAAGGGATTAGAGACAACTCAGCGACAATAACAAAGCACATTAGCAAAGCTAGTTCAACCACAAGTTATGGTAAAGAGCCAATATCGAATATCCTTAAATAAGATTGAAAGTAGGGATGATGAAAATATTACATTAAATATCTTAATCAATTTATTTTTCGATTAAAAAGTTGGGAGGTTTTTAAATTAAAAAATTAGCCAATATTACTGCAAGGTTTGGGTCTATTATAGGTCTTATAGCATTATTTTTAGCGCTGTCCGATTATTCTGTTAGCATTCATACTATTGGTATACTCATGACTATTGCTATACTTAGTGGAATTTTAGGGGGTATATTAGGGGATTTTAGTAAACTGACACTCTTTGCTCTTTTAATGTCTTTATTAGCAGTTTTTGCATATTTTTTTATCAGTAAAGGCATTTTATTCAAAGCCTTTCTTTTTACAAGTGTAGTTCTAATAATTGCTGATATAATAATTAGCCAAAAAAACACACGACATAAAAATAGAAGAAAAGACTATATTTAATCCATGGTAAAAATATTTTTTCATTACTCTAAAAATGGGTCAAACCATTGATATACTAATGTCTATAGAAGCCCAGTGGTGAAATGTCAACCATTAAAAACAGTAAAATTGGAAATTCTTAAGCTCTATAGCCGCTGAATGCTTGATTTTAGGCGCACTTAAATAAACCTCACGCTTTTTAACTAAAAATAGTTAAAAAACGGAAGTTATAAATTAACTAAAGAAAAGTGAGAAAAGATTCGTTATTCTCTCCTTTCTTCTTTGGGGATGTACAACTGTTTCGTGCGTAGTAGCGAATGCACGAGTCGTACAAGTTTTCTAGCGGTTAAGACGAGCGCGCGTTTGTGTTGATGTTTCGTTACTTCTTGGTATTTCTTTTGATAAAAGGCTTTATATTCGGCGTCATGTTTTCGTATGGCGTCTGATGCTTGCACAAGATAATAGCGTAAATACTTATTGCCGGTTCGCATACGGCTGGTATCCTCGGCTTCATACTCGCCTGACTGATACTGTGTCCATACGAAACCTGCGTATTTCGCTAAAGCGTGGTGATCATCAAAACGATGAATATCCCCAATCTCTGCGATTAAACCCGCTGCGTACACGGGACCGATGCCTTTTACCGAAGTTAATGTTTGTGGAATACCTTTCATCATGCGTTCGATTTCCTTATCTAACCGCTTTACTTGGGTTTCCATGTGTTGAATGGTGCTTAAAATCACGGATAAAGAAAGATTAACCGGATCGGCCATTATTTTATCTAAACGGTACGAATTACGAGCGAGCTGCTTGAGATATTTCGCCATCTCCTCAGGCTCCGCAAAACGGTTTTTACCTTTTTCTTGTAGGAACTCGACCAGCTCCTCCAAAGGCATTTCAGCGATGATACCAGGGTCCAGTTCTTCAATGACGGCGATGCTTGTCGCACCGAATGTATCAGAGAACGGATTATCTTGGCGTAAGCCGCTAAATTTTAAGTACAGTTGATTTAACATGTATGTTTTATTACGCGCAATTTCATGAACTAAATGGAAGCGCGTACGTGTTAAACGACGCAGGGCATCGTAAATTAAGGTTTCTTGCATTTCATGTGGCAATCGTCCAAAGCGTAGATGATCCGCAATAACCCAGGCGTCTACTTTGTCGTTCTTCGGTAATGTATCGTAGCCCTTTTTAAAGCGAGCTACTTTACGCGCGTTGAGCATATAAATCGCTGTTTGAAGATGGGGTAAGACTTTTTTACATTGTGCTTTTAAGTAATGGGCAAGGTGCCAACTATATTGATCCGTGGCCTCCATCCCGATTTTTAATTGATCTGTTTGATTTTTTTCCGCTGTTCGTATAATTTTTTGAATCAAAGTGTCCGCACCTTCTACATCATTTCGAACAGAAAAATCAGCGAGTGTGTGACCCTCTCCATGCATGAAATGAACATGATGGGAGCGCAAACTCACGTCAATACCGACTAGCATATGTGACATGCCAATCACCTCCTAAGGGGGAATTAATCAAGATACACGCAGACCTGGGTGCCCAGTCGAATCATCGATGTCTGCCTCGTTATCAGCAATCGCAAGTAGAAGACCATTTATGAGCGCTACACTCTCTTCTGAATCTTACGTCGCAGCCAGTGGTTAGACCTTCCATAATGAACGATGGGTAGCAGGCTTATGAAGCAGTACACAAGTGTGTCTGCAAGGAGTGAAAGCTATTTCCTGTGAATACCTTGTCTGTTCCATTGTCGCATGGACACAGGGCTGCGTGAACTATTTTGGATGACTAAAAAAGGACGAAGTACTGAAATGGAGCCTCCTCCATCCTTCGCCCTTGTGCTATAAAATTGGGTTAAAAAAGGGGATGACAAATAAACAGGTAAGCACCTGTAGGCAATACTTAAAATAGTATTTAACAATAAAATGATGATTTCCTTTTGTCTCCCTCGGTCAAACAGGTAAAACATAAAACAAGAGTGTGGGAGCCAATCGGCGACCACTTCCTATAGAAAATCCAACAGATCCCCCAGTTGTCCGGATCAACTGGAAATTCTATCGGAAAGAGCTCTTACTACTAATATACGAGGAGAGATAGTTATGAAACTAAATAAGTTATTTTCTACAATTATGATTTTTTGTTTAATATATTCGACATTAATGTTTAATCCTAGTACTGCTAAAGCACAAGAGAATACTAATACTCAAAATGTGAAATTTACTCCTTTTAATGTTAGTGATACATACAGTAAAGTTAAGGTAGAGAATTTAGAAACTGGTGAAGTAGAGTATTTAGAATCAATACTTGAAGATGGAAAATATGTTCATTATGTGTTCTCGGATAGTGGTGAATTGAAGCATAAAATCGAAGCAATTGGAAACAAAATTTATGTTGATGGTGAGGTTTTTGCTGAGATTTCTGAAATTACAGAGGAGTTACAAGGAGATCCTGCTCTAATTAAGAACAATGAATTCACTACTCAAGCAATAAAATGGGAATATATATCTACAAGTTCTGGAAATAGTTCTTGGAAATATGCGCAAGCTAGTCTGATAGCAGGTGTCATCGCTACACTTTTAGGTGTTCCTGCTGGGTGGGCAATACCAATGAGCATTGCATCCACTTTCGCAAGTTTAGAATTAACTACAGTTTATTATAAAAAATCTCATTATGTGGATGCAAATAGAACATTTAATACTTGTAAGCGTGCCTCTAACACTTCTTTTTATAAGTACTCAAATTATACTGGACTGATTGAAATTACTGGTCTCGTTCAAGAATACATAGACCCATGTAATTCAGGATATTAATTCTAATAAATAAACTAGATTTTGATTTTAGGCATGAAAATGGGACAAGTATTAATAAATGGCTCTTCACCAAATAAAATGTATCCTATAAAAGCTAGAATAATACGCTCTTTATTAGGTAAACTGATTAAGAACAAAAATTACTAAAGCGTATTCTTATGTAAATGCAGTTAGCGAAAAAGATATTACTATCTATAGAGATGAATTTAGAGCAATTGTTATTAAAATATGAAAAAGAAAAATTAAGAGAGACCTTTGAAAGTAAAAATTTCGATATGAACCTAGTGGGGATTGAATGAACATTATTAGCTCTAATAAGAATGTTTTTCAATAGCTATCAGCAATTTTCTCCGAACCATGGCTTTGTCACGATGAAAGATGGGGATTATCAAATAGGGCTAGTTAAAGTGAGAACTTTGACTAGCCTATTTTTATGCTATTATGATAATTTAAAGAACGTAATGGTGAGAAGGAGCGAAGGTAGTGAAAACATATACATACAAGCAGCCCGCAGCAATCGAGTCTACAGAGGTTATCGACATCCTCAATGAAACAGGGCAAGTATCATCGACAGTGCAGCGCATTTACACGAATGCACTAAAAAAAGCGTTTGATCGCACAATGGACTATCGTTATTTTGTGCGCTTTGATGTCAAGGATATCCAGGGGCAGCCTCTTTTTACGTGTAAAAAAGTAGCGCGTCGTGGGCGTGTCCATTTCCAAGGTAAGGATTTCGTCACAGGCAAGAACTACACGATTGCCTATGATGGCTGGCAAATTATGATTCCTGATTTATTGATTACCGACGGAGCGCAGCAGATCAAGCTAAACAAGGAAATGGAGGGCTGGTCTGTTTTTACAGTGGAGGATCAACCAATAGCCCGCTGGCAGGCAATTTTTTATGAAACCTATTTTGCGATTACGCTAGAAATCGAGGATAGCAGCCCTATTCAGCACGAAGCATTTTTTATTGCAATTGGACAGGCTGTATTGTTTATTGGGGCATAAAGAAAAAAGTTGGGTAATAAAACACATAATTTAGGCGATAAAACATAAAAGTTGGGCAATAAAACGTATATGTTTAGCAATAACTATCAAAGGTAACAGCCCCCTCTATGGAGGAGGCTGCTTTTATTACATGTCGATCATTTCATAGGCAAGCTTTTTGCGACTAATCCAATAGCCTTGTAGGGCAAAGACGATCAGTGTCGCAGCTAGAAAGGCGATGCTTGTAATGCCTAATGTCAAGAAGTCATAGGATACTTTCTCAATAAAGCCTAGCATTGTCGTTAAAACTAACCCGATAAATGTGCCGACCGTAAGACCATAGAGTACAAACGATAGGACTTGTGTCAAGATCAGCTTCATTAAACCATTTGGTGATAAGCCAATTAATCGTTGAATGGCATAATCGCTGCGCTTTGTATAAATCGTATGCAATAATGTTTGCAAAACACCAAGGCAAGTCGCCGCAATTAAAATCACAAAGACACCAACAAATAGGCTCCAGCGCTGGAAGAGCATTTCATTGGATTGCTCAATCATCGTTGCTTTATCTGTAAATTTCAAGGCTGGCCAGCGCTCTTTTAAGAATGCTAAATCAGCCAATGCTTTGTCAGGGTTAGCTGTTTCAACCATAATGTCTTCAATGATTGTGTAATCCCGAGCAGTGCGGAAGGATGACCAATCAACAATTAAATCAGCATGATGAATAGGTGCATCAATAATCCCGATAATCTGTAATTCGCCAGTAGGTCTATCCTGCTGGGCATCAAAATCGTAGGAGCCAATCGTGACACGATCACCAACCGATAAATGATGATGATGTGCAAAGCTCTGTGTTACTATAAGTCCATCCTGCAAATTGCCCTCGATTTTTGACAGCTTTCCCATTTGTACTAATTTCTCAATATTGATCGTTGTATAATTCTCTGGTAGCCATTTTTGTCCGAGTTGTAGCGCAATATACGTATTATTCCCTTGTGCATAAGCATATTGCACGCTTGGCAATGCTTCAATTTCCTGTAAAATTGTGGGCGTAAGGGTTGGGTCATCTAGTTCATTCTTAATTTTTATAGCTGTATCATATTGCGATTCCGTGTAGGCAAGTTCGTTGTGCTGTAAGGTTTTCATTAATGAGCTACCAAAGGTTAAAATGACCATTAAGCCAATAATGCTGAGTACAATCGGCATATTTTTGCGTACTTGTGGCATAAGTTGCTGGCACGCTAAATAGGCTTCTTTGCCAAGTACCTTCCGAATCGGCTTTAAAGCTATATAAAGAATGGCTTTAAACAGGTAGGGGATTAATAGTAGTAAAATCCCACAGACAAGTAATGAACCGATTAAAATAAATAGTGCACCTTGACCACTTCCTGTTCCTACTAATTGTGCCTGCCAAAATAATAGGAAGGCGATCACACTTATCATACTGACCATAATCGTTTTCCACTTTGTCCAACGTAGCTGCAAGTTTTCATTGTCCGAAGCGATTTGTAATGGCAGCAGTCTGGAGCTTTTCGCTACTTGCCATTGTGTCAGTGCCTGAAGAATTAACAAGCTGGAAAGGGCAATCACTAGTACAAAGACAATAGGCAGTTCTGTTCTAGCATCTGGTAAATGTAAGAGGCTAATTAATTGTGGTAGCCAGATTTTTATTACCAGAAGGCTCATCGTTGTTCCAAGCATAACACCAAAGCTAATAATAAGTGATAATTGCAGCTTAACAATACGCCCAACTTGTTGCACTGATGCCCCAAGAGCTCGTAAAATCATGAGCTGCTCTTTCATTTTATAGAATAAGAGCTGGAAGGTGGACAGCAATAAAACACTTGAAATGAGTAAAATAAAAACAGAAAGCACAATCATAAAAACCATTAAGCTCTGTAAATTTGTTTTAATTAAATCATAATCATTCATGATATCTACACGCAATGTTTTATCGAGCTGTTTGATTTCTGCGCCTACTACCTTGGCACGCCCCTCATCTGTTTTGATGAGTGTAAATATCCCCGCAGTTTGTGGTTGACTATTATTCATCCATTTTTTCACAATATCATTAGACAACAAGATAATATTAGGACTGTCAGTGCCCTTGATAGTTGGTAAAATTTCTTGGACAATAAAATTCTCAGACTGAATATGAATGGAGTCTCCCACACGTTTATTGAAAATACGTGCAACATTTTCAGAAAGAATCGCATCCTTAGGACCAAGATTTACCTCAAAATGGTAGCGACTTTTGACAAGGTCATCATTTTCGACGCCAACGGTATAAAAAACGATATTCTTTTCTTGTTCAACTGTTGTATGAGCTAAAGATATACTGGACACTTGTGTGACGCCTGCTAAGGTAGAAAAATCTTCTACTTGTTGTGTGGTTAACAGCTTGGCTTGATCGGGATTATAACCGACCATTAAATCCATTTCCCCATACAGTGCTTGGATATCAGCCTTCATTTGGCTATTGGCATTCCAAATGTAGACAGTCATCGTCATCACAAGGCAAATTGAGATTGTGATAATACTAATACTCATTAGGACATTTGCCCAAGCAGCACGAAAAAGCTTCATGGCAATGGTACGCATCGTAAACAATATCAATCACCCCTCGTAATTTGCTTAAATTTCATTAAAATACAATCCAAATCCTCTTTATTTTGCTGGTTTTGATAGGAATCCACAATCGCCCCATCATGGAAGAACAATACCCGATTGGCAAAGGTCGCCACATAAGGGTCATGTGTAACGAGTAAAATTGTTTGCTGGTTCTTTTGTTGCAAATCGACAAGCAGTGCTAAAATCTCATCCGTTGTATTGACATCCAATGCCCCTGTCGGCTCATCTGCCAGCAAAATAGGTGGGTTGGCAATCAATGCACGTGCAATGGCGACACGTTGCTTTTGTCCACCCGATAGCTCATGTGGTCGATGCTTCGCCCAAGCGGCAATCGCTAATTGTTCCATCATCTGCTGCACACGTAGCTTAATATCTTTGCTAGCCACATTATTTAAAATAAGGGGCAGCGCAATATTATCTTCCACCGACAAGTCCTTTAATAGATGAAAGGATTGGAAGATAAAGCCGATATTTTCTTTTCGGAATTGCGATGCCTTTGGCTCTTGATAAATAGCCTGAGCTTCCTTGCCAAATAAAAATAATGCCCCGTCTGTTGGCTCATCAATGGCACTGATCATATTAAGCAAGGTGCTTTTTCCAGAGCCACTTGTCCCCATGATCGCCACCATCTCCCCTTGATAAATGGTGCAATGGATATTTTTTAAGGCGTTTACGGTATGATGCTTTTGCTGATAAATTTTGGACATCCCTTCAACACGTAATACCTCTGTTAAACGTCCTTCAGGGATGGGAATTGCATTAATGACTTCTTTCAGCGGATTGAACCCATTCATCGAGATATGCCCCCTTTAATTGTTGTCGTAATGTTTGTAAACCACGGCGAATATGTGTTTTTACAGTACCCTCAGGACATTGCAGGATCACAGCAATATCTTTTACAGAGTAATCCTGATAAAAACGCAGCAGGAGTACGGTTTTATACTTGTCCTTAAGCTGACAGAGTGCCTGCCATAAATCTAGTTCTTCCTCGATATATGTAGGGGATGTACTGTTTAAATCTGCTAAGGACTGTGGTTCAACAAGCTGAATGGTATTTTTCTTAGCCATATATGTTTTACAGCAATTGATCATAATGCGGGTGAGCCAGGTGGCAAAATAGCGAGGCTCCTTTAATTGTGGCAAGCCCTCATAAGCACGAATAATCGTTTGCTGAAAAACTTCTATGGCATCATTTTCATTTTGTACATAAACATAGGCCATACGATAAAGCTTATGCTGTTCCTGCTCAATTAGCTGGTAAAATGCCTCCTCATCGCCATGTTGAGCGAGGACCACTAATGATTGTTGTGTTGTTGTAATGAAAATCGCCTCCTTTACAGCTATTAGACTCAGCAAGTTATGATTTCGATTCAAGTTTTTATTTTAATGCTGAGCAATTAAATAAACAGGGTGTGCAAATATTTCACAACAGCCACAAGCACAAGGAACGCATTTTATCGAGGGAATAGTGAATGCTAGATTTTATAGCGTAAGTCTTTTTATTAACTAGTAGGTGCGAATATGAAGCAAACATGATTTCCCAGGGAGATTCGCACCTATTAAACAACTAATTTTCCATTGAAATGGAAGGAAGCTTGGGTTATTATGACCTTATAGATTTATTTTATAATGAAAATCAATTATAAGTATTATTTTTATATTACTTTTCACAGTCTCTCTTTGTATGAAGAGAGTGGATTGAAATCTCTTCACGCACCAACCAACTATAAAAGCTTGATGTCTCTCTTTGTATGAAGAGAGTGGATTGAAATGATATTTGGCAAAACTGCCTTAAACGTTTTTTTGTCTCTCTTTGTATGAAGAGAGTGGATTGAAATAAAATCTGTATGTTCAATTAGATAAGATAAAAGGTCTCTCTTTGTATGAAGAGAGTGGATTGAAATGCATTACTATACCCATCTCCCCATTTCAAAATTGTCTCTCTTTGTATGAAGAGAGTGGATTGAAATGTTTGTATGTGTATCGTCTGCTTTAACTGTATCAGTCTCTCTTTGTATGAAGAGAGTGGATTGAAATATGATTGTACTTGGTCTTTATGGCTTAGTGGAATTCTCTCTCTTTATAGACCATACGAATTTCGTATCAATCGTAGGGACTTCGAGGGTAGCCTGCTTAAAAACTGGCGGTTACGTTGGTGTTCGCAGGAATCTCCCACTTCAAGCGTGAGCTAAGTGGCGAGTAGTTCAAACAAGAAGAGAGAGTGCCATAACTATGCGTTAGCTTGTTGGTTGTATTTGGTTTAAAAGCTTTCCTTTAGGACAAGGAGAAGCCTGTTCTTAGATTTTTTCCATATATGAAAGTCATCATCAATTAGGTATTGGGATAAAGATTCCCAATGCCTTTTTTCGTTGTTTCCCTAAATCTATTGCCGCATTTCTCCAAAAACGAATTTCTCTATCGTTTCTTAGCATACTCTGATTCACGCTGGAATAGATTGTTGTAGTGTATGAATTCATCAACTTAAGAAGCTAGAGATGGAAGACCAAATATGAGTGCTAGGAACTAGAAGGAGACCTTTATATCTTGTGAAATGAAAGGAGAATCAAATGACTGAATATCATCAACAATCGGCTACGGAAGTCATGAAGATATTGAATGTCACCACGCAAGGCTTAAATGATGATGACGCTCAACGAAGGCAACAGATCTATGGCTATAATGTGTTAGAGGAAGGGAAAAAAACAAGTACATGGGCTGTTTTTATAGGCCAATTTAAGGATTTATTGGTCATTATTTTACTTGTCGCTGCCTTTGTCTCCTTTCTATTAGGAGAGGTAGAAAGCACCATTGTGATTATGATTGTTGTGATTTTAAATGCGATCTTAGGCACGGTGCAGCATGTCAAGGCAGAGCAATCTTTAGATAATTTAAAAGCTTTGACTTCACCCATTGCCAAGGTTATGCGCAACAATCAACTAATCGAGCTTCCCTCTGAGGAAATTGTCGTAGGAGATTTACTGGTGCTAGAGGCTGGCGATTATATCAATGCTGATGGTAGATTACTTGAAAGCCATAATTTGCATATTAATGAAAGCTCATTAACAGGTGAATCGATTGCTGTGGCAAAAAATACAGAGCCTATCCATAACAGCAATATAACGATTGCAGATAAGAAAAATATGGTATATTCAGGCAGCTTTGTTACCAATGGGCGCGGGCTTGTACTTGTAACGGCTATTGGTATGCAAACGGAAATTGGAAAAATTGCGCATTTACTTGATACAGCCAAGGAAAAGAAAACACCCTTACAAATGAATCTTGATCAATTTGGTGAAAAATTAGCATTAGGTATTACATTAATCTGTTTAGCTATTTTTACAATTGATCTTTTTCGAGGACGCGCCTTAGTTGAGTCCTTTATGTTTGCCGTATCGTTAGCTGTTGCTGCGATTCCCGAGGCATTAAGTTCCATTGTAACGATTGTGCTAGCATTTGGCACACAGAAAATGGCAAAGGAAAATGCCATTATTCGCAAGCTATATGCGGTTGAAAGCTTAGGCAGTGTTTCTGTTATTTGCTCTGATAAAACAGGGACATTGACGGAAAATAAAATGGTGGTACAAGAGGTTTTTGTGGATCAAAAAAAGATTCCATATGATTGGCTAAATCCAACGAATACAGTGGAAAAAGAGTTGATGGTAAAGGCACTGTTATGTAGTGATGCTGTTGAGCGTGATCAAAAAGAAATCGGTGACCCTACAGAAATTGCCCTTGTGAAATTAGGGAAACAATATGGTTTGGATGAAATACAGATCCGTGCACAATATCCCAGACAGGCTGAAGTTCCTTTTGATTCGGAAAGAAAGTTGATGAGTACAGTGAATCAGATGGACAAGCAATCTATCATGATTACAAAGGGTGCATTAGATGTCCTTTTGTCTAAAGTAACAAAAATTAAAACATCAACAGGTATTTTTGAAATGACAGTACAGCATCGCCAAAAAATTGAGGCAGTGAATCGTGATTTTTCAAAAAATGGCTTAAGGGTGCTAGCTATTGCCTACAAAGAGGTAGCTCCGCAGCAAATCATCAATAATAGCGCCGAACGGGATTTAATTTTTATTGGCTTAATCGCGATGATGGACCCGCCAAGAAAAGAATCCAAAGCGGCAGTTGCAAGCTGTATCGATGCAGGCATTAAGCCAGTTATGATTACAGGAGATCATAAAATTACAGCAACAGCTATCGCACAACAAATTGGTATTTTACAAGACCCAACACAAGCGATTGAAGGACATGCACTTGAAGCTTTAACAGATCGAGAACTGCAAGAAAAAGTACAGGATTATACAGTTTATGCTCGTGTCACACCTGCACAAAAAATTCGCATTGTTAAAGCATGGCAGGATAAGGGACATGTTGTAGCCATGACAGGCGATGGCGTTAATGATGGACCTGCCCTGAAGCAGGCAGATATTGGTGTGGCAATGGGTGTAACAGGCACAGAGGTTGCAAAAGACGCCTCCTCCATGATTTTAACAGACGATAATTTTTCCACAATCGTCAAGGCAATCGCCAATGGCCGTAGTATCTATACAAATATTAAAAATGCTATTCTGTTTTTATTATCAGGCAATGCAGGCGCTATCTTTGTCGTGTTATATGCAACGGTCTTAGGCCTACCTGTGCCTTTTGCACCTGTTCATTTATTATTTATTAACTTACTTACAGATAGTTTGCCAGCCATCGCAATCGGCTTGGAGCCCAACAATAAGAAAACGATGAAGGACAAGCCTAGAAATATTCATACACCTTTATTAAACAAAGCATTTACAACCCAGGTGGTGCTTGAAGGGATCTTAATCGCCATTTCAACCATTATCGCTTTTCAAATTGGCTTATCCACGGGGGATACATTAACCGCAAGTACAATGGCCTTTACAACCTTATGTTTATCGAGATTAGTGCATGGCTTTAATTCTCGGTCTAAAGAATCTATATTTGCCATTGGTGTATTTTCCAATAAATATACCTGGCTTGCCTTTTTAATCGGGGTGTTAAGCTTACATGCGGTTTTATTGATGCCAGTGCTAACAACAGTCTTTGAGGTTGCTCCATTAACGACAGTACAGCTCGGCTTGATTTATAGCCTATCAGTGCTACCATTCCTGGTGAATCAATGGTACAAGCTATTATTTGTCAAAAGGCGATCATAACTTAAAAAGAAGCACCCGTTTTCAATAACGGAAGCTTCTTTTTAGTGTGTGGGTGCTAATAGCCAGCCCTTCTTTTGGCTTAGCTCAATTAGCTTAGCTCCCAGTAGTGCATAGCGCATATGAAGCTCACAATATTTTGTAAGGTGCTTCTTCTTAGTGGCCATTTCCAAAGCTTGGCTGACAGCAATCACAGAAGCGGCAATA
Source organism: Lysinibacillus sp. FSL H8-0500 (assembly GCF_038051955.1). NCBI lineage: Bacteria > Bacillati > Bacillota > Bacilli > Caryophanales > Bacillaceae > Lysinibacillus > Lysinibacillus sp. FSL H8-0500. The sequence goes on from NZ_CP150292.1 coordinate 2,190,834, forward strand.
TTCATGGATAAAATGGCACTAATATCACTATCATGAATGATCGTTTTACCCCGAATATCTGTTAGCTTGATTTTACTGGATGTTAGCGATGTGGTGGGTGCAAGCACACCACTGTCCTGCAATAACAATGTGAGCTGTTTATTGTCCTCTTTTAAGCATTGTATAAATTCTAAAATTACCATCTTTAAATTTTTATCGCGCGTATGCTGAAAAAAAGCATGGCTTGAAGCGATATAGCCATGATTCACACTAAGTTGTGACCAAAGCTTAAAAATCTCCTGAAATGGTAATGATGCTAGATTTTCTTTTAGCATTGTAACACTTCCTCATCCTTTGTTAATTTACAAGTAGGATGGGACATTCCATAAAATTCTATTCATAATTTTCATAAAATGGTGGATTTTATAAAAATTACTGCCTCTATTTACGACCTTTAGTTCTATTTATAGGGAGAAGTTATCGAGATGAGAGCATAGTTCATAAAAGCAATGCAACGCTATCAAATAATTTACATGAATATATAGCACTTAATCAGAGTCTGAGGTGATATGAGTGCTTTTATACAAACATCTCGTAATTATTAGGAAGCTGGAACAGCCAGACAGTAAAAGCCTCCTCATTCATTTGAGGGTAACTAAAAAATAAATGATCAGACAAAAGCTTCTCCTCTTACTTTTATAAATATTCCTTTTGAAATAATAATTGACAATTAATTCTATATAAAATAATGTATGAATGTATAGAAGGTTTAAAATATTTAGAATAATGGGGATTACACTTAATCTGAATTTTAAAATTATTTTATAGGCGGGGAACAACATATGCTTGAAAGAAAACATTTGCAAACTTTAGAAGGCTATGTATCAGGGTTTCAACCTACCTGGAACAATGACCTTATCAAATTAAATTCAAATGAAAATCCATATCCACCATCTCCTAAAATTAAGGATTATTTTAAGGATTTTAATTTTGATCAATTAAGGTTCTATCCTAATGCGAAAAGTGATTCACTTCGAGAATGCATTGCAAACATTTATGATATTGATGTAGAAAATATTTTTTGTGGGAATGGATCAGATGAAATCATTTCTTTACTATTTAGGGGTTTTTTTGAGGAAAATAGCTCAGTAATAATACCGTATCCTACTTATACGCTATATGAAACAGTTGCTAAAATTCACGATGTAAATACTATATGTATTGATACTGAAGAAGATTTTTCAATTGATGTTGATAAAATATTGAGTAGTTCAAAAAAAGCAGCAGGTATAGTTATTGTAAATCCCAATGCACCTACTGGTATCTTATTGTCTGTGGAAAAAATAAAATTTATACTAAATCAATTTAAAGGACTGGTCATTTTAGATGAAGCATATATAGACTTTGCAGACGAAAATTCATCTTGCTTACAGCTAATAAAAACGTATCCTAATCTGATTGTGCTTCGAACTCTCTCTAAATCTTATTCATTGTGTGGTATAAGGCTTGGTTACTGCTTTGCCTCCAAAGATATCATATCCATTCTTGATAAAATTAAAGACTCCTATAACATTAATACGATTACACAATTACTAGCAGAAGAAGGGCTAAAGGATAGAGCGTATTTTAATCATAATCTCGAAAAAGTGAAAAGCACCAGAACAAGATTAGGACATGAATTGGTTAATTTAGGCTTTGATATTTATGGTCAAAATGCAAACTTTTTATTATGTAAACCGAACAATGGCTTAGAGGCAAAAGCTATTTACGATTATTTGGCTGAGCAAAATATATTTATTAGATATTTTGATCAACCAAGATTGGCAGATAAATTAAGAATAAGTATAGGCACGGAAAAAGAAATAGATATATTATTGATTAATTTACATAAATTAGTGCGTGAAAAAGGAATGTCATTTGAGTCTAGTGTCTGAGACAATCGTAAGTTTGAATGATAAAAATAAGCCGTATATGACGATTTTTTCAATCGAATATACGGCTTATTCTTTTATTTAGTACCTATTGTCTGGATTATTTTATAATAAAACCTATATTCATTTTAAAAGGCGTTATTGATTGGAGCAACGTTAATGTGGCATCTATAAAAGACATATTTATATGAATGTCTATAGCGGAGCTCTACTTTTTTAATGCCCCTTGTTTAACATAAACAAATGCTAAGAGCAGTGACAAACATCATCTTACCGTAAGGACAGACGCTCTTAGAAAATTTACCTTGACAGAATGGAAGTCAACGCTAGCTAAGGTAAAGAGCCTGAACTCCTTAAAAATAGCTAAAAATTACCACTTCTATTTTAGATCGTATGTTCGTATAATAGGTGTACAAACGTTTGTTCTTAAATGTGGAAGTGGAAAGGAGTTATTGAGATGAGAGAAGCATTAATAAAAGCGATGCAGCGTCATCAAATAGTGAATATTATGTATCTTGCTCAATCAGGGATTATTACGAAAAGGCGTGTAAAAATTACCAAAATAACAGGAGATTCTTTTACGGCCTTTTGCTTTACACGGTCTGCGAAGCGTACATTTAGAATTCAGAATGTTTTGGCAGTACTCCCTATTTTACAGCGAGAGTCAGGGGTTATATGAATACTAAAGATTTTCCACATAAAGATATTTTATGTATTGATATGAAGTGCTTCTATGCAAGCTGTATCGCCATGCTAGAGGGATTGGATGTCTTAAAAGAGCCAATTGCCATTATTGGGAATTTGGAACACCCAGGCAGTATCGTGCTGGCTGCTTCACCAATGATGAAAGAAAAATTTCATATTCAAACAGGCAGTAGACGTTATGAAATTCCCAAGCATCCAGCTATTAAGTTATTTGAACCAAAAATGTCCTTCTTTTTGGAAATGTCGATGGCAATTACACGCTTAATTGCACAGTTTGTTCCTCCTGAGGCGATCCATGTGTATAGTGTGGATGAAAGCTTTGTTGATATTACAGGAACCAAGCAGCTTTGGGGCTCACCCGAGCATGTAGCAACAATGATACGGGAGGCCATTTATGAACAATTTCGCATTCCAGCTATGATTGGAATGGGCCCGAATATGCTGCTGGCTAAATTAGCATTAGATTTAGAAGCAAAACAAACAGGCTTTGCAAAATGGACCTATGCAGATGTACCAACCAAGCTTTGGCCAGTAAAGCCATTATCCAAGATGTGGGGGATTGGCAAACAGCTGGAGACACATTTAAACACAATGGGTATTCAAACAGTTGGTGAATTAGCCCATGCAGATCGATCTGTATTAGAAAAACGCTTTGGGGTGATGGGGAGCCAATATTATGATCATGCATGGGGACTTGATTTTTCTACATTAGAGGACTCATTTGCAACAGCTGCTGCATTAAGCTTTAGCAAAGGTCAAACACTAGGAAAGGGCTATTATACCCGTAAAGCTATTGCTGTTGTCCTACTGGAAATGTGTGAGGATGTGATGCGTCGTACAAGGGAAGCTGGGTATGTTGGGCGTACGATTAGTCTAGGGCTTTCCTACTGCCATCATATACAAACAAAAGGCTTTCACCGCTCGCTCACCATTGAAGAACCTACAAATGAAACGATGGTGATGTATAAAGCTTGCTTGGCTTTGCTTGATCAATATTTTAAAGGGGAGCCTATACGTCAATTATCTGTAAGATTGACAAACATGGAACCCGAATATAGTATGCAGCTGGATTTATTGGATGAACGGAAGGAACAACGGCGAGCAGTTGGTCATGTAATGGATGCGATTCGTAGCAAGCATGGGGCTACAGCTATATTACGAGCAGCATCCTATACAAAGGCAGGTACAGCAGTAGCACGCAATCGCTTAGTTGGTGGGCATTTAGCATAAGGAGTGAACAAAGTATGAAAGATAGGGGCATGGTAAAATGGACAGCAATGATGCTACCAGAACATCAAAGACTATTGAAAATATGGCAACAGGAGCGTTTGATGGAGCCACAACGTGAACGTGCTGAGTGGGAGCTGGAAGAATTACAGCAAACGATAACACGTGCTTTAACGCAGCATCACTACATTCTGTTAACGGTTTGGGAGTATGGTCGCTATAGGCAATGGAGCGGCATCATCCAAGCGATCAATGATAAGGAACTGCTACTAGTAACAGACACTGTCACAAAGTCGATTCCACTCAGTTATATTGATGCGGCGTATATAGAAGGCGATGGAGATGCTTAATCGAGAGCAGCAGCGTTTATTGCATCAGTATTTACTACTGGATTTAGCAGTGAGATCATTGAGACACGATATCATAGTGGCAGAGCATTTTAAAATGAAGCACATTTTTTTACCCTCTATAGATAGATTATTAAAGCAGTTACACAAAGATTATTTCGATGTCAAGGGTCAGCTTGCTAAACAAAAAATTCGCTTAGTAGGTTGGCATCGGATAGATGACTATTTTAGCGAGGTGCAGATTGCTACTGCAGGCAACGATGAAGTGCTACGCTATGCTAATCAGGCATTAAAAACGCAAGTAGAGGAGTTAATTCATCATTATTTACACAATTCCTAGTGCTTGTTTTATTTGTAGATTGAGCCTGTAAATACCTACAAATAGAGGGAAAATAAATACTTGTTTATCGAGTCTTTATCCCTCTTTACTCAAGAATTATTTCTGCTTAATTGCCTTTATAGACTTTTGTGGTATTAATTCTTTAGAGGGGACTATATTGAGATTGGAGAGGTAACAATGAAATTTGAAACATTTCATAAAATAAATTCGTTTAAGCCATCTCAAAAAGAAAAAGAATCTATTTTTTTTGAGATGGTGGGTGAAAATAGAAAGGGAAGTATGCATTTTATCGAGGTATTTGATGGGATATCTATTACATTTAACGATTTTGAAGCACAAGATTTTGATGAACAACGTTTTACACATTCCCCGCTACTCTCCATTAACTATTGCTATGAGGGCCGTATAGAATGTGATTCGAAAAAAGGGAAGAGAATTTTTTTAAATCCCCATGAAATTCTTGTGACATTATTAGACGAAACGTTTGAAGATTTTCATATCCCCTCGAATTTTTTTAAAGGAATCACTTTAACTGTAGATCTTAACAACTTAGGGAGAAGCACAATGGCGGCTTTGGTTACGCATCAAATTGATTTACAAAAAGTGGTGGAAAATATTGCAAGCACTAAATTTTGTGTGATGGATTGTGGTTCAACGCCTATTCGTCATTTATTTCAAGATTTAATGGATAGCCCATTAAAATATGATTTTTCCTATTTAAAAATCAAAATATTAGAAGCGTTGTACATAATTTCCTCATTACCGCTGGAAAAGTATAGCATTATATCTGATTATATAGAGAATAAAAATTATGAAACGATGAAGCAAGTAGCACATTATATTGTCAGTCACTATGATTCATCATTAACATTAAATGATTTATGTAAAGTATTTCAATGCAAGGAATCCTCTTTAAAGAAAAATTTTAAGCTAACGTATGGAATGTCGATTACAGCGTATATACAAAAATGTCGCGTATATCAGGCAAGTCGATTGCTTGCTACAACAGATGATGCTATTTTAACGATTGCGGAAAAGGTGGGCTATAAAAACCCTAGTAAGTTTTCAGAAATTTTTAAGCGAGAAAAAGGAATGACACCATTAAACTATCGAAAACAGCTTAAGCACTAAATGGATTAAAAGTATCCGAATAGAGTAGAAGATAAAAATTGAATATGTTAATTTTTAATACAATTGATAATGATTATCAGTTGTATTTTTTTTGAGGAGGACATTCAAATGAACGGAAACTGGCTAGTGTATACATGGCAGTTTACAGAAAATAATCGTCCCTAAGTAATTACAGCAATAGGGCTTGGAATTGTTAGTATGTTTGCTGGCATTATCCCTTACTTTGGGGTTTTTAACATCCTAGATTGTTTCTTTCATGAAACAGTGACAATTCAACTTATTTTATTTTGGGGCCACTGTCAGTATAGCAGGCTTTGTGGCGAAACATATTCTTTTTGGCTTTGCAATGACGGTTGCTCATGATGCAGCCTATACAGTTTTAGAAAACATTTGCTTACGTTTAACTTCAAAAATGACAAAGCTACCTTTAGGCAAAATAGTAAATGAGTGTATTGGTAAATTAAAAAATTTAGTCATTGATCAGGCTGAAACGATTGAATTACCTTTATCGCCTTTCACTATTTTTGTTTACTTATTTATGATTGATTGGAGAATGGCGATGATCTCACTCATTACCTTGCTATTTGCATTGCTACCATTTCTAGTTGCTCTAAAATCTTTGAATAAAAATTATGGTCCTTATTATGGAGGTCAATAATTATGTAAATAGTGTGCTAGTAGAATACTCAGAAGGATGAGAGGTTATCAAAACATTCAATCAAACCAGTCATTTCTATACGAGGTTTGAACTAGCTGTAGTAAATTTTAGGGAGTATACGATGAATTGGTTTAATAGCTCGGTTAAAACATTAAGCTTGATTTTCGCTATTTTGCCGTTATTATTAATCGGAACCTTACCGTTAGGCTTGTATTTATATACAACAGGTGAGCTTACACCAACCGAGTATATTTTATGTCTTCTCCTTTCAATAGATATTATAGAGCCGCTTGCGACATTTACAAATAATGCAAAAAAGCCAATACGCTGTAGATATTGTTCAGCAATTTTTAATACTTGAAGAATTACTGAATGTCACGCAATCCGTCTCACTGTCAGAATCACTAGCTATTGAATTAAAAAATGTATCTTTTCAATATAGTCAGGATGCGCCAGTTGTATTAAAGAACATTCATTTAGCGATTCCAGAAGGGCAATTTATAGCTTTTGTTGGACCATCAGGATCTGGTAAATCAACGATCTGTCACTTAATAGCACGATTTTATGATGTGCAGCAAGAAGGCATCTTCATTGGACAGCAACCAATTAAGGAGATGACCACAGATTCGCTATTAAGTCATATTAGTATTGTGTTTCAAAACGTCTATTTATTTAATGACACAATCATCAATAATATTCGTTTTGGGAAGCCAGACGCAACAGATGAGGAAGGTATATGAAGCGGCTCGAAAAGCGCAATGTCAGAGCTTTATTATGGCTATCATACGCAGGTCGGAGAAGCAGGAGCTACATTATCAGGAGGTGAAAAGCAGCGAATTTCCATTGCTCGTTCTATTGTGAAGGATGCACCAATTGTTATTTTAGATAAGGCAACAGCCAGCATGGATCAGAAAATGAACATCTCATTCAAGCAGCTATTAATGAATTAGTGGCTGGAAAAACATTAATTGTGATTGCCCATCGTTTAAAAACAATTGAACATGCAGACCAAATTCTAGTATTAGCCAATGGAAAGCTTGTTCAAAAGGGCACACATCAGGAATTAATCAATAAAATCGGAACGTATAAAAAGTTAATGGACTGTCGTAAGGAAATTGAAGCTTGGATAATTTAGGAGGATTCTTATGAAAAACAAATGGACTGTAAATGATTTTATAACATTGGCTATTTTTAATATGGTGATGTTTATTGCATGGATGATTGGCGCGATGACAAATGTTTTTTTAGGGGAGCTAGTTTCTCAAGTAATATCGGGCTTGCTCGCTACACCCTTTATGTTAATTATGGCGAATAAAGTGAATAAGCGTGGTGTATTTTTATTGTCAGCACTTTGTATGGGAATTTTTATGGCTGTATTAGGCATGGTTTACTATATGATAATCTATATTGTGTTTAGTATTGTTGCTGAACTGATTTGTTGGAGGAATGGTAGCTATCAAAACCCAGTCAAATTAACAATTGGCATGATATTTTATCAAATTAGTTATGTGTTAGCAGGTGTATTTCCACTGTTTATGTTCCGTCAGCAATATTTAAAGGCACTGGCATCTAGTTATACGACACCAGAATCATTAAATCATATGCTTTATTATTATGAAACGCCAAGTATGATCGCAGCGATGTGTGCAATGGCTGTAGTTGGTGTTATTATTGGTGGCTTTATTGGCAATTCGCTGCTAAATCGTCATGTAAAAAGAGCGAAATTAATATGATTCAAAATGATCCTCGTACTCATTTAATCGTATTATTAGTAATGAGTATGCTTGTTTTGTTCAATGAAGCCCAATGGCAAATTTATAGTATGTTAGTGTTTAGTACCATATACATGCTGTTTCATGGTATATGGACACAAGCTATTCATGCTATGTTTGCCTATATTCTTTTCAAGATTTTGCTGCTAGTAATGCCTCTTATAATGCCGGGTTTAGCACCAGTTGTCTTTTCAATTACACAAATCTACCCTGTTTTTATGATTGGTGTTGTTTTCACTGCTTCTGGTGGAAGTAGAATTTTATATTCTTTGGATGCGTTAAGGTTACCTAAACCGTTTTTAATTGTAACAATGATTTTTTTACGTTTTTTTCCTCTACTGCTGAAAGAAATTCAAACGATTTATGATGGCATTAAGGTAAGAGGCATTTTCCCTACACCGCTACATCTAATAAGACATCCTTTTATTGCCTATGAGTGTTTAGTTGTACCTTTAACGTTTCGTTGCTTAAAGCTATCCAATGAATTAGCTGTAGCTGCTGAAATACGTGGCATTGCATGTCTACATAAACGTACAACTGTTTATCAAACAAAGTTTCGCGCAAATGATGCCATTACATTATTTTCCTTACTGTTACTCAGTTTTTGGCTAATGGTAGGTGATTTTAGTGATTAAGTTTGAACAGGTTACATTTCAATATGAGGGAGGGGAGAGCGGTGTATATGATCTTCAGTTCACGATTCCAGAGGGCACGTGTACGATTTTTTGTGGAAGATCAGGTCATGGGAAAAGCACCATTTTAAGATTATTAATGGGGCTAATACCAAACTTTTATGCTGGTAAACTAAAGGGTAGAATTACTGTTTTCGGCAAAGAACCGAGCACATTCACAGCGGAAGAGCGAGCAGCATTGATGGGTGTTGTTTTTCAAGACCCAAGAAGTCAATTTTTTATGTCAAAGGTGCAGGATGAAATTTTATTTGCCGCAGAAAACTTGGGATGCTCTAAAGAGAGTATGGTAAGCGGCTTAGCCCTACATGCTGAAGAATTACATGTAAATGATTTACTTGAAAAAGATGTACAAAGTCTATCCAGTGGTGAAAAACAACGTGTGGCTATAGCAGCGGCTACTTTCTTAAAGCCAACATTGTTAATTTTGGATGAACCCACAGCTAACTTAGATGTACAGACGATTCAAGTGTTACTCGATACATTAATGATGCTCAAACAGAGTGGAACAACGATTATTATTAGTGATCACCGATTGTTTAGCTATCGAGATTTGGCAGATCGTTTTATCGTACTAAACGAAGGACAAGTAGCCATGGATAATCCATGTGAACAGTTTCTTACTTTGCCTGATCAGACTTTTATTCAATATGGTTTGCGTTTTCCCAACATTCGAAAGAATAATTTAGCAGAAAAGGACAAGCAAGTAGCACCAAATAGCTTGCTAGTAAAAGATGTACAGTATATGTATAAAAAAAATAAAAAGGGCTTTCAGCATTTTCAAGCACAAGCACAAAGCGGGCAAGTTGTTGCTATCACGGGGGCTAATGGAACAGGGAAAACCACGCTTTGTAAGGTTTTAGCAGGGCTGTATAGACAGCAAAAAGGTCAAATTCTTTTCAATAATAAAGAGCTATCACCATCACAACGAACTAAACGATCTTATTTTGTCATGCAGGACCCCGACTACCAACTTTATGCAGAGAGTGTGGGCGATGAAATGGTGTTAGGACGACCAATAACGGAGACATTAAGACAAAAATCACTGGCAGCACTGACAAATTTCTCACTAACCCATGTCAAGGACAGGCATCCAGCATCACTATCAGGTGGGGAAAAGCAGCGGGTAACACTAGCCGCTGCTTCAGTAGCTGATGCACAAATCATTCTACTAGATGAGCCTACTAGCGGTTTAGATGGAGCTAATATGATAAATGTAGCGAGGTGGGTACGGCACATGGCGAACCAAAATAAATTTGTCTTTGTGATTACACATGATCAGGATTTTATAGATATTGTTTGTGATGATGTTTGGGTATTAGAATAGATTTACTAATGGAGAGGACAAAGTCACTCATTTAAATATAGCAAATGAGTGACTTTATTCTTTAAAGATATAAATGCATAACTATTTGCTCACCAATTGGGCCCAACCTACGTTCACCATTGTCTACAAAGCCTGTTTTAAGATATAAATTTTGTGCAGCGATATTTTTTTGATTAACGACTAACACGACTTCATCACAATGCTGAAACTCTTGTTTTACAAAATCAGCTAGAGCAAGCATTCCCTTTTTCGCATAGCCCTTGCCCTGATGGCGATAGTCCATTGATAATGCTGTTAATAGCATTGCATGAGGATTGTTTGAATATTCTTTTACACGTTCTGTTGCATGAAGGACAAAAAAGCCAACAGGACCATGATTACTAATAATGACAATAGGGTACTGTCCAACTTTTCCGACAGTAATTTCCTTTGGCAGTGCTGTAAATTGCTGCTGCTCTTCAGGTAGCTCAAATTCATGTAAACGATCGACATAATCTTCAGAGAAATGTACTAATTCAATACTTGATGTGTTTTGCACAAGATGACCTCCTTTTTTAGTAGTTTAACAACAGAATAAATGTTCGTAAATAGGGTGCTGTTTAAAAATGCTGAAATTTAATGAAAAATATTACTAAGCTAAAACACCTTAAAAAAAGAACAGGGCATTTTTCATTTCTTTCTCTTAAAAGCTCAGGTAAAAGGCTTAACTAGCTAAAGGTCACTTGGGTGAAAATAATCCTTAAAAAATGTTAGGTTAGGCTAGCTTAATTAGAGAATTGGCTATCTCAGCATAATATTGCAAGAGACACTAGCAGCTTATAAAATAAAAAAGGCTTTAGCCTCCTGTATTCATAAAAAATGAACAGAAGCTAAAGCCCGAAATATTCACATTAGCAAATAAAGCTAGCACCGACAATAATAAGAAGAATAAAGAGTACAACGATTAGCACGAAAGTAGAGCTATTCCCTGTCTCCTGACCGCCGCCACAATAATTATTAAAATTACCTACATTTCCAGAGAAACCCATACATACACCTCCTGTCTATTCTCTAGGATATGTAAAACATGGAACAAGAGGGGCGTTATTTATCCAAATAGAAGGATAGTAGTGTTAAAATTATTGGTCTAAATCCTGGCAATAAAAGATAGCTTTTAAACAAAAGCCTTCAATAAATGGACTGATTTTCGGAATTATTAGCAGAGCTTTTATTAAAATTATATAAAAGTCAAATACTCTATTTATAGAAAATCTGAGCTTTTTATTTAAATTTATGAATTTGTTGATTCACCGCCGTCTACATGCAATACTTGCCCTGTCACATGTCTTGAATCGTCGGAGGCTAAATAGACAAATGTAGGAGCAACTTCAAAGGGCTGGGCCATTCGATTAAATAGATTTGGGCCATGTAATGCGTTTTCATCGGAGGAAAAGCTAGCAGGAATCAACGGTGTCCAAATCCGACCAGGTGCTATAGCATTTACTCGAATTTGTTTTTTAGCAACACTTTTTGCTAAAGAACGCGTCCAGCCAACGATCGCTGCTTTTGTTGCAGAATAATCAATTAATAAAGGTTCACCGGCATAAGCTACAACAGAAGCCGTTCCAATAATAGAGCTTCCTGCCTTTAAATAAGGAAGAGCTGCTCTTGTAGTATAAAAATGAGCATAAACATTTAGCTTAAATGTTTCATCAAATTGCTCATCCGTTATATCTGTAAGCTCATTCTGTTGAAATTGAATCCCAACATGGTTACATAAAATATCTAAGCCACCAAAGGTATGGATCGTGTCAAACACAATGTCTGTACATTGTTTTTTATCACGAAGGTCGCCTGGAAGTAGTAAACATTTTTGTCCGAGTTCTTCAATTCTTTTTTTCGTTCGCTCAGCATCTTCATGCTCATCCAAATAGGCAACAGCGACATTCGCACCTTCCTTTGCAAAGGCAATGGCAGCGGCAGCCCCCATCCCGCTATCACCACCAGTAATAAGAGCTACTTTTCCTGTTAATTTGCCGCTTCCTTTATAATGAGGGTTTTCAATAATGGGCTTAGGCACCATTAAACTTTCAAGCCCTGGTTGACGCAATTGTCTTTGTTCAGGCTGTGTAAGCGGCACTTCTTGATATTGCGTAATCTTTCCATAGACAGGATATTGAGGGTACGGATCCTCTTGTTTATGATCCTCAAACCATTTTTGATAAAATTGAATTTGCTCAAGCAGTGCTTGCTGATCTTGAGCTTGCCAGTCATTGTGATGGCTAATAACCAATCCCTCCTTTTCATCATATACTATGAATGTTAACGCTTTTATGTTCAAAAATAGGGGCAGGAGGATTGCTTGATGAGCATTGAATTTTTTCCAGAGGTCACTCGTTTATTAGAAAACCACGAAAGTAGATTAGTGATGCATTATTTAAAGGATAGTTGGTTTGTGCCGAGTATTGGCGTTCGACCACCGTATTATTGCCACCCCATTTACCAACCGTATTTTGCACTAGCCTTCCATTAGTAGAATAGGTTTAGCATAACAGCAGGACATTAAACTCATTTTTAATTCACTTCTGTTGTTTTTATAAAATTTATCTGAATTATATATAATTGATAAAAAAGTAAAGAGAGTGGGACTGTTTTTCAAGGAGAAGGTACAAGAGGGAGTGAGAAGCTGGGAATGTTCCATGATTTTTAAAGAACCGTATAACAATTCAATATAAAGGAGAACATCCTTCGCAACTTTTATAGTGGAAAGACTGCTGAACTGGAAACGATAGCGTCCTCTTCTTCTAGGATAGAGCTAACATTGAAAGACCAGCAAAGCCTATTTAGCCGAGCTGGTCTTGTTATTCATTTTATTCCCACCAATGCTTCATTTCTGTGAAGCCGATATCCCATAGCTTTATATGACCTGTAATAGTAATGGTCAGTTTGTTAGCTTCATAAAATAATGGAATTTCTAATGGCATTTCAAGTGTTTCGGTTTCCTGCAAATACACTTCATCTGCTTGAAATATTTCCTTTCCATCCATAACGATGGTTACGTTCCCTTGAGGCTCTTCTTCATCCGGCATACCGAGATGTAGAAAAAGTATAACATCCTCCTTGCCATCAATCATATAAGTGTAGGTCTTGCTCGTAGTTCCTTCATTACTATATAAATTATAGTGAGGCTCTATTTTATGACCAGCTACAGTGAAAATTGGGATATCGTTTGTTAGGGGGTTCGTGTCTGCTGTTTCTTTAATAGCATGTAAAGGCTGTATAGAACTAACGCGTTTCTCTAAAACTTCAGATATGATCATTACACATGTAAGCAATAGAACAGCAGACAAGCATGAAGCAATGAGCTTTTTTAAAGTTAAATTTGAAGTGAAGCCAACTTTGTATACAATATAGCCAATCGTTGCCCCGATCGTATTAGAAATCACATCATCTACATCAAAAGTCCCGAGATAGACGAGTGATTGAATCGTTTCCAATCCAAGAATCACAACAATGAACGACCCAATAAATTTTTTATAAGGACAGTGTTTTAATAATGGAAATAGGACGCCAAAAGGAATAAAAGCTGCAATATTGCCAAAATCATACAACCATGAAAATGTAAGGCTAGGGAAGTTCAAAGGAACGCTTGACGGAATAAGCATAAATTCGTAGCCTGCGTCCATGTAATCTGCTCTATGCTCTAAACGATTAAAGCCAAAGAACATGAAAAATAAGATGAGCGCTGTGTATATACTAGTAATAATCATTATTAAATTTTGTTTTTTCATATTGTTAGCTCCTTAAACTACTCTCTATTTATAATAAGCGGAAATTCTTAATATTTTATAAGAATATTTATTAGAATCAATTTCATAATTCGATTTTTTTAAGAGCTTAGACTGCTCCTGTGCCTGATTTTTAATTTTTTAAAATTACGTTGCGTTGTTTTGAAGCTGTCAAAATACATTCATACGATCGACTGCTAATTTGCAGGCATTATAAATAAACGTCACGAGATTGAAGTGCAGTTTGGCTTTTCTACCGGTTCTGTGGCGGACGTTGTTTAACTGAAAGAATTGCTTTAAATAGGCATTTACTCGTTCGACAGCTGTGCGTTCCTTATAAATTGCTTTCCATACTACGGAGCCACGTGCTGGATACGTGTATTTGCGGAGATCTGTTTCACATTTAATTTTAAATACCTTTTGACAGAGCGAATCCTCACGTAATGGACAGGTTGCGCATTCTTTTGGACGCGTGAACTTAAGCGTCTGATATTTTTCATCAAAGCTGTCGTAACAGTAGCTATGTTCACGCACACAGGTTGGACGGAAATGCTCATCAAAACCAACCATTTCGCCTTCGCGTCTTTTCACATAAGGAATCACAGGTTTCATCTCATGTATCCATATTTGGCGATAAATCGCTTCATAATCATAGCCCGCATCGAAAATGGCCGTTGTGAAATGGTTAGGCATGATGTGATTCACCTTTTTTAGTAACGGAATCGCCGCTTTACTATCACTCAGATTTCCGGAAGACATCAGACGCGCCACGATATACTGGCTTTTTGTCGAAACAGCTAAATGCCCTTTAAAGCCGTACCAGAATGTGTTTTTACCATCGCTATTTTTCTTAATGCCCCACTTTGGTTCAATGGGAATTTCTTGCCAAAGAGTCATCAATGGAATGGTTATTTGTACTTCCAACTTCTTTTCATAAGTCGTTTGATTCGCTTCGATTTCGGCTTGTTCAGCGAGCCAGGCAGCACGTTCTTCCTTTGATTTACGCCCCCGTTTTTTCGGAGCGATTTCTTTTTTCTCAGAAGGTTTTGCGGCATCTCTCGCTTCAAAATGTGTCGCGTCAAAACCAAGATGTTCTTCTTCAAGAAAACCTTCTGTAAAAGCAGTCTGAATCAGTTCATCGTGCATGCGATCTAACACATCTGATTGACTAATCGCGTCGACCATACGTGAATACGAGGCTTCAGATGGCACGGTGTCCGAAACTAAAAAGCCACAATCTAAACGAAAGACAAAATCAACCGTTAAACGATTGACCAAATCTTTAACGGTTGGGATACGCTCGACAATGCGAATAATCAATGATTGAATCATCGCCCCGTAATTACATTCACGTGGAGCACCACGCATCGTCTTCTTTCGAAATAGCTGAAAGATCGGCTGCACATCGAAAGTGGCTAAAATCGCATCAAAACGACGAGAACTTTCCATTTTCAATAATTCATGGATGTCAAAAAGGCTCATTTGTTTTACAATCGTCATAGGGCATTCACCTCTTGGTTGATTTTGGTTTGGTCACTTAAATTATACCAAAATGGGGAGGTGCCCGTTTTTTATTGTCTTGAAACCCTTGGGAGACAAGGGGTTAGAATTATGAAATTAACTCATTAAGATTTATTAAAAAATTCTTTTTATATAGAGAGAAAAAGCTGCTTATAAAAATAAAGAATCGCTTTTTCTATTGTTATTTATGTTACTATATACCTATCTGTGTTGGATGTTCTTACATAAGCATACGATTACATACATATAATATAGATAGTAAAAATGGCAAAAGTTTTGCGTCCAACATGAAAAATCTTAAGAAAATCTTCAGGTTCTACTAAAGAAATTATTAAGATTCTTCCTATATATTTATAAAATAAGGGAATTAGCGAAACCATTTGAAGATTTAAAACGTATTGGTAGTAATAGAGAATATCGGAGTAGGTGAGGAAATGACACATACGATCTACATAGTATTAACCAAAACAGGAACCTTATTATCGAAGGCAATCGGTATGTATACGGGAAAAGAAATGAATCATGCGTCAATAGCCTTTGATGAGGGGCTGTTTGAAATGTATAGCTTTGGTCGTAGACAGCTAAACAATCCACTAAGTGGGGGCTTTTTACGTGAGGATGCGGAAAGAGGGCTTTTTGAGTTAGCAGATTGTGTGATTTATCGCTGCACAATATCCCATTATCAATATTTAGATATGATGAAAATTGTGCGGTACATGTACTGGAATCGGAACCGCTATAAATATAATTTTATCGGTTTGTTTGGTGTGGTGATGCAGAAGGAAGTGAGAAGAGAGCGTGCTTACTTTTGTTCCCAATTTGTAGCGACGCTATTAAAAGTGGGAGGTTTAAAAGTATATCAAAATCCGGCATTAATGACGCCTCACTGCCTAGCACAATTACCTTATTTGGAAAAGGTCTTCGCTGGAAAGCTGGCTGACTATTTACAAGGTGTACGTGCGCCAGTCATGCTATATGGTTAAATAATTTTAGCTATTCAGGCAATCTTTAAACGGATTGTCTGGATTTTTTTGATAGTAATAATTACCTTAGCTGGAATGAAAATAAACCTATTTAATCGTATGTAAAAATGAGTCCTATTCCTGTTAAAGGCCTATTGTAAAATTGGTATCATAACAATAATAAATATATTTAAGAGAGCGATACCTGCTAGGAGGGCAGAGCGATGAGTGAAGAAGTAACAACAACTGGCTGGGATGCAATTGATCATGCGTTAGTAAAGCTATATGGTGAGCAAGAGCCAAAGCATTACGGCACATTAATTTCCTATGCACTGGGCGGACAAGACCCGCTGGATGGTATTAGCGCCTATAAAAGTGAAACACCTATTCCACATTGGCACTTCGTCACTTATGGATTTTCTGAATTATATGAAAAAGAATTGAATAATAAAGAATATAGTGGCTTTGGCTTTGAATTAACATTTCGACTAGTACGTAGTCAGGATGAGGAAGAGCCTCCAGCTTGGGCGTTGAATTTGCTACAAAACATGGCAAGGTATGTTTTTAACAGTGGCAATGTGTTTGTAGCAGGCGATTATTTAGATGCAAATGGCCCGATTTGTCTAGGTGCAGATACATTGTTAACGGCATTAGCATTTACAGATGATCCAGAGCTAGGTGAAATGCATACGCCAAATGGTAAAGTGACGTTTATTCAAATGGTGGGTATTACAGAGGATGAGCTAGAGGCGATGCAAGCTTGGCAGACACTTGGTGTACTACAGGCAGGTATAGAGCAGCTACCAAGCTATGTAACAGATTTAGCAAGATCCTCTCTTTTACAAAATCCAGTAGTTGTCAAAGCTGTGGAGCGAGGGATAGAAGAAGATGGCTCTAGTACAGGCTTTCTTTTTGTGGATCAATTAGCATGGCAAGAGGGGAAAACCGGTTGGTTTACGAAGCCATCCTATATCATTCAGCTCGGAGCTAAGCAGGCAGGTGTGATTTGTCAATTATTACGCGGACGAATTTTAAAAGGAAGAAACCTTCGCTTAGTTGGTCAGCAAGTGACAATTACATTTCAAGCGAATGAGCAAGCAGGTTATCATGTCAATGAGCAGGAAGTGATTATTTCTTTAAATAAGGAAGCAGTGGAGGAGCTTTGCCAAAAGCTTGTACCACAAGAAGGACAATTTGAATTATCTTCTTTAGCAGATGTGAACTTTCAAATTTTGAAAACCTATATTAAAGATCAACAAGGAACGGTTGTGAAAACAATCGGGTAAGATTGCTCTCCCGCTGGAAGTCATTTTAGCGGGAGATTTTTGCTAGGTAAAAGGGGAGGAACGTGTATTGCAACCATATATAGAGCATTTTCTTGCGGATGTTTGGGCGAAGCTAGCAACCATTTATAAGCGAGAAAGTGAACGAATAAACGCACTTAACGATCAAAGCCGCTTGCAAGCAGGTATCTTTAACTATTTAAAAGTAACTTGGCATAAAGAACAAGGTGCTTATGGAATGATTCTATTAGATGTTTACGAGCCATTGGATTGGAGTGATAGTGCCTATAAGATTGAGGCAGCCGCTTATATAGAGGAATTCACAGAAACGCTTCATATTGAGAAGCTTTTTGATGCTTTATGTGTCAAAATGCAGCAAGTTTTTCAATCATCACAGTATGGTACTCGTTTTTTTGATTATTATTGTCAGGTAGTGCTTGAATTTGAGCATAACGGGAAAATGATCCACTATCAAAAAGAGCTATTAAATCAGCAGAAGCTTGCGTTAGCCAAGCAGGAATTAGCAACCTTTATTGACACAAAGATAATGGCTGAGCCACCAGCACGTCCAAGTGATAATGATGAATTTTTCTTTGCACAGTATCTTGTAAATCCTCATTTTTTCCAGCAAAGAGCTGAAGAAATTGAACCACTCATTAGCTGTTTACAAGATAAGCATCGTGCCAATCAACAGCGTTTAGAGCGATGGAACTACTACTATACAAGAGCATTAGAGCAGTGGGCAGAGGCACATTTTTTAACACAGTATTTTCAACAAACAGAAGCATATACAACAGAGTGGGTGCTGACAACAGCGGTCGCACCACAGCAGATAGCGCAGGAAAAACTAGATTTCTTTCTCTATAGCGCATTAAAAATAGGACAGCAAGAGCCAGCAACTTGCCAAAAATATTTGGAGCTAGCTAAGCAGCTTGGTTCGGAAAAGGCAACGATGTATTTACAAGCAGGAAGCGGTCGTTATGAAAGCAGACGACAAAGTAATGTGTTACGAGGACAAGCCAATGATATTTTACAAACAATAACGATTCATATCATTGTAGAAGAGGAAAAAGCTTATCAAGAAGCACTTCATTATATAATGGAGCTTTTACAGGCAGGCTTTCCAAAGGGCTATAAGCTATTGCTGAAAAGCAAAGTCAAGCATTACTTACCAGTGAAAGGACTAGCAAAATCAAAGCTCCATCAATTTTTTGCCAACTGCTTCACATATCCATCCCTTTTTCCGCTGCTAGCAAACTATGCACAGATGGCAATGGAGGCATATGCCTGGTATCAGGATGTTGAGCCAAGCGAAAAATCAGCGATGCCTGGCACTTATGCAGTATTTGGATTAGGGCTTTATAGTGATGCTTATTTTCCGCTTGTCCAAAGCTATATGGCACTTGTTGATACAGAGCATCAGTCCGTCCAAAATGCTTATGCGGAGGCTTTTCTAAAAGCGCATGGTCTAGCAGCGGAGCTTATGCCTGTATTTATCGCTATTTTATTGGCTGCCAATGAATCAGCTAAGCCATTAAAGGGGCTTGATCTATGCGAACAGGATTGTATAAGGGCGCTTGTGGATGAGCTAGCAAAGAAAGAGGACTATGAGCGTGCATTTGCATTGTATCGCATTTTTGGCCGTGCAAATAATCTAGCACAGCATCTTAAACAAGAAGCCCCACTGATAAAGGAGGAGCTAGAGCAGCTACTGCAATGGATGGATACATAAAGCAGGGAGGGATGTTCAATGGATTGGCTAACAGTTAGTAAATCAAAGAATATGGAGGAAGTGCAGGAGGCTATGCAGAAGCTGGATGTTCATGAGCGGGATGCACGTGGTAGAACGCCATTAATGCTTTTTATTACCAATCGAATGCCGCTTGAAGGGATTCAGCTTCTTTTGGCGCAAAATATCGACTTGGAGGCACAAGATAAGCTTGGAGATACAGCACTAAAGAAAGCTGTAAAGTTTAAGCAAAAAAATGTTATTCAGTTATTGCTAGCCAAAGGTGTGACATTAGATGCGCCAGGGGGGATTCAGGCAACCGCTTGGTATACAGCAAGAATGCATAGAGAAATAGCAGATTTATTGCTTGCTACGCCGGGTGCAATCCGACTAACGTTAACAGCAGAGGAGCAAAGGCAAGTGGATACGATTTTATATGAGGAATCTATTAATAAAATGGGCCAGCGCATTCATGCTATTTCATCCGCTGTCATTTTGCATGCGGTCGTTAATGGCTATAACTGGGATGATGGATCAGAGCCAATGCTAGCAGCGTTACACAATCCTGTATGTGCGCCAATCACATTGCTAGATATGTTTGAGCTAATGGAGGGCGATTATTGGCTAGCGCAACCAGAGGAAGAGGTAGCAGCCTCAGAATGGCAGCAGCCTTGGCAAGAGATGGCGCAAATTGTAAGTGCCAAGCTAGCACTTGAGAAGACGTGAGGAGGAATGAGCTATGGATCAAAAGGCAAAGAAAACTTTAATGCAAACATTTTGGCAATCAGGTAGATGGAAAGCAGGAAAATTTACATGTGCAGAAGAAGATTTTCAATATGCCAAAAGCAAAGGGCTAATGTTTGATCCGTTAACGATTACACATGATGAATGTATCGCAAGACTGCAACAGCTTCACCATGAAGTATTAACAAAGGAGCTTGCTGTTACAGCCTTTTTGCATAGCTTATCAACGCGCAAGGTGCATTTACGCAGTGCGCTATCAAGCTGGGCGCTTACATATCAATTACCTAGCCATACCTATCATGAGCGACCTGTGCAGCTGGTATCCCATAGCGGCTGTGGCTACTGTAATGAACAGCAAATTATAGCCTATGAAGCATATAACGATGAAGATTTGAATGTGTTAAATTTTGAACGCATTAAATGGGGCGGCATTCGTTTAAACTGGCTGCTATATTGCCTGCTTGATCTTGAATGCTTAGCAAAGGAGCAAACAGCATTTACTGTATGTAAGGAAGATAGCGCCATTTTGCAACAGATGATTAAGGCGATAGAGTCCTGTCAAGCTACAGATGCAGCGAGACAGCTTGAGAAGCGTTGGAAGGATATTTTTAAAGCTAATCAATATGAACGGGATGTTATTATGGAAATTTGGGGATATGCAGGCTTGCTTGTTTCCAAGAACCCTTATCGCAAGGAGCGTGGACGAGGCACGGATTTTATGTCAATGGCTACATGGAGAGGGCAGGATGGCTACTCACAGGAGAAAATGGAGCTCTATTTCGGTCCCTATTTATAAGAGAAGCGTCTATTTTGATAAAAAAAGACGAGTGAAAACTCTTTGAACAGGAGATTTCGTAGCAAGTGCCTATGAATAGAGTTGAACAAGAAATTAAATGTTTAAATGGAGTGATAAATATTGACGTATGACTTTTGGATAATGGCTTCTATTACAGAGCTGATTGACTACCCAGATGATGGGAGTGATGAGTATACACCTCAGTCAACTTTTCAGGCACTTATGGATATACTTGCTATTCATGTACCAATAGAAGAATTTGTTCATCGTTTTTTTTAACAATCCATTCATACAGAGGATATGTTGGTATTTATCAACCAGCACCAGCCAGATACATGCATTGTTCTTGATACATATCGTGATCTATTAGATCAACAAGATACCATTCGGTTTGGTTGGAGAGTGAGTACAAAGCTAGACCTTTATCGCATCAGACAGCTAACACGGCAGTTTTATGATAATTGTGAATTTGCTGTTCGCTATGAGGAGGGGTTGTCTGTTCTGTATAAGGTGCTGCAACAGGAGCATTATCCATACAAATATTATTATCAGACAGTATACGAACAACATATCAAGAAATATACAACAACAAAGGGATGCATGACACGACTCTAACCTGCATCACGAACCCCTATAAAGTGCTACGTAAACAAATAACTAATAATCACGAATAGGATGGAAATGGCTAAAATGATTCCGACTACTTTCATATGCCGTTTGCGCTCCATTACAACAATCGCTACATATTCACGAATCATAGCATTTGGCCAATAATAAAAGGCTGTTTTTGCGCCAATGCCCTGACTGTCCAACCCAGCTAGCCTTGCGTAGATGCCCGCCCGGAAAAGATGGAAATTATTTGTTGTGAAAATACTACGATAGGGCTTACCCTGTGATTGCTCGTCCATCAATTGTTTCGAAAAAAGCATATTTTGATAGGTGTTGACAGAACGATTCTCCTGTAGTGTATGCTCAATCGGAATCCCTTTATTAAGTGCATATTGTTGCATTGCCTCAGCCTCTGACAGATTTTCATCTGATCCCTGCCCTCCTGAAAAAATAATGGTTGGCGGTGTGGTAAGAGCTGCTTGCTTATTATAAAAGTCAATCGCCTTTTGAATTCTACTTGCTAATAGTGGTGGAACCTTATCATTAATTAAACCACTGCCAAGCACAATAATAAAATCTTGATGATATGTTGGCCGATTGAATTGATATAAAAAATAGGCGGATAAAAAATTAGATAGATGAATAAAGAAATACAGGGTAATCAGCGATATCCCACCAAAAATCGGTTGGAGATGCCTTGAGAATAAACTTGCTGGGCTAATAATTGGCAATAGCATAAATAATAAAATCCCAATCGCTACAAGTAATGTTAAGGAATTGGCAAAGCGTCTTCCTTCTCGCTTCATCAACACCCTCGCATTTAAAAATAAACCAAACATTAATGCCACAATGGCAAACGGAATCATCACAAATAGAGCGATTAGGGGAATAATCACGACTAGTCTTAGATAGTAATGGTCAGATTGAATGGATACCACTACACAAAACAATAGAAATGAACAGATAAAAAGATTAAATAACAAGCCATTGATCATTCTTCGTGGATCTTTCAAATAGGAATAAAGAAAAACAATAAAAATAATGAGTGGAATAATGCCAATATACATAAAAATACACACCTCAATTATTAAACTCACTCTATTATAAGGTAAAATGAACGATTTGGCAGCCAGCTACATTTTTGGATATGTGTTATAAATATAATGAAGATACTCTTTACGTGTTAGACCACCCGTTTGACGGTTAAAGTCATCATATGTGATATTTTGTGGAAAGCCGAATTCAGCGAACGCTTGCAGCCGCTCCTGATAATAATGGGGTTTATCGAATGACACGGGATAATCATGCTCCTTCTGTGGTCTCAACCAACTATTAGCGACACCTTCATAGACCCCATGATTAGCAAAACGAGTGGCTGTGTTCAAAGCAGTTGCGGCTGCTGGCTTATGCACGCTTCCAGTTCCCTACGATAGACGATATTGAGGCTCTTTACGCTGGTCAATCGTTATACTATACCCTAAAGGAAATAAAATATCAGCCTCTGTTAATGGTTTATGGCCAACTTTTTCATAACACCCTCGCAAAAAATGATCGTCCATCACAATATATGTTTGATCAGCTAATGGCGCTGTAATAATCTCTTCAAAACGAGGTGAACGCTCTGCTGTTGTGAATAAATAAGGGCGGACAAACAGCGGCATTGTCATCACCTCATGCTAAATACTATCTGCTACAAATAACTGCTCCTTTTGCATTTGACGTAAATCCCCAATTACTAGCACATAACCATCTGTAAAAAAATCCATTTCAAAGCGGAAACTATCTCCTGGAACCGCCTTATAACGTAAACTCTGCCTGTTTGTTAGCTTTGTTAATTTAGTAGCATAATTAGCAGGCAATTGTGCTGGAAATTGCTGAAGCCACTGAATAATATCATCCTTTGTTGTAAGATGCTCAAAACCTGTTAGTGGAAGCTGGTAATAAGTTTTCGAATTGTGTACGCTAATAGAGCTAGCTTGATCAGTGTCATAACCTACACTAGCCGAGAAAATAATGCCTGTTGCTTTCGGAGCGGAAATATTGGTGTAATTGAATTTCTTTTCTTTGCCGCGTGAGCTTTTAGGAATAATCACCTCACGATTACGGGTAACAATAGTGACATCTGCTTCTTAATAGTGTTGCTCATCGGCAAAAATTCTTTTTTAATTATATCCCCCTCAAGACAAATAAAGTAATCCTCTCGAATTTGCAGTATACCCCAATATTTATCTAGCAACTGAAGGCCAAAATAAGGACGTAGTTCATTGCGTAACCAGCTTGTAAATGGTGTCATATAATATCTTCCTCCTATGTAGATAAGTATAGGGAGAATGGATCACTGTAACCAGAGGCAAGAAGAGGATACGCTGCTAATGCAATAGACCTAACATTTGTTTTCTAATCTTTTCTGTTATACTTATTGGTAGAGGTGATGCATTTGCAAATGATGGCAATAGAAGGTGTTCCTTATGCGTGGCTTCACCAACTACAGGAAATCTATGCCCATGTTTTTAGTGGCGATCATATCCCACTTGAAAAGCTAGCAAGTAAAGAAGGATTGCTGTGTATGCTGGCAGTCGAGAATAACGAGCTTATTGGCTTTAAGTTAGGCTACCCACATCTTGATGGCGTATTTTATAGCTGGCTAGGCGGTGTTCGAGATACCAAAAGAGGACAGGGAATAGCCAGTCAATTAATGATAGCACAGCATAAGCATATGAAGGCATTAGGCTTTCAGAAGGTGCGTACATACGGCAGAAATACATACAAAGCAATGCTAATTGTCAATCTTAAGCATGGCTTTGATATTGTATCAACATTTACGGATGCCCAGGGCAGACATAAAATTATTTTTGAAAAATTATTAGTCGAAGGAGTTTCACAATGAAAGCATATTTAGCAAATGGATTATTTTCCTTAGGAGATCGTTTTGTAAATGAGCAGCTAGCAGCAGCTATGCGCGAGGCTGTACTAGGCATCGAGCTATACGTCCCGCAGGAGAACGATGCGATCAACGATAAAACTGCCTATGCAGATAGCCAAGCCATTGCGGAGGCGGATTTAGCAATGCTACAAGACAGTGATCTATTAATCGCTGTACTTGATGGTGTGGAAATTGATGCAGGGGTAGCGGCTGAAATCGGTGCATTTGCAATGCTAAATCGTCCCATTGTTGGCTTACTGACAGATGTTCGTCAACAAGGGCGCGATAATATGCAAAAAATAGAGGCACTTGTACGAGATGGACTGGAAAATCAGTTTGTCTACCGTAATTTATTTGTAGTAGGTTTAATTAAACGTACAGGCATTATTACAGCCTCAATTGAAGAAGCCGTGGAGGCCGTACAACACTATAGCAATAGGGAGGAATAATTATGTTATTAGCAACAGCAGATACTATAGCAGGAAGAGAAATTATCGAAACACTTGGTTTAGTCAAGGGCAATTCTGTTCAATCCAGAAATATTGGGCGTGATATGATAGCAGGTCTTCGTAATATTGTTGGAGGCGAAATGAAGGAGTATGCAGAAATGCTTGTGCGTTCGCGTGAAATCGCCACAGAGGCAATGGAAGAAGAAGCCAAGCAATTAGGAGCAGATGCAATTGTAGGCATACGCTATGCAACATCCTCTGTCATGGATGGAACTTCAGAAGTACTCGTGTATGGTACAGCCGTAAAATTAAAATAGTGATAAGCCTTCCAAAGACTGCGAGAAATCAGCATTTAAAATAGATTTCTCGCGTTTTTTTGTCAAGAAAATATAGTAAATCCCGTAATAACAAGCATGTATTTTACAGCTATTTGAAAAAACCTTTTATTAGAATTTTTAAAGATATCATGGTCTTTATAGCGATGTCAATTCTATAAGTATATTTATTCTTTTTAACTAGCTGGTGCGAATGTGAAGCAAACATGATTTCCCAGGGAGATTCGCACCTATTAAACAACTAATTTTCCATTGAAATGGAAGGAAGCTTGGGTTATTATGACCTTATAGATTTATTTTTTTATGAAAATCAATTATAAATATCATTTTTATATTGTTTTTCACTGTCTCTCTTTGTATGAAGAGAGTGGATTGAAATTTTAGATAAGCTAAAAGAGCGGGCAATGAATGTCGTCTCTCTTTGTATGAAGAGAGTGGATTGAAATTGTTATTGATGAATTATATGACTCACATGGAAGTCTCTCTTTGTATGAAGAGAGTGGATTGAAATAAGATGATTATACTTATGTAGGCCTACGATTTGAGTCTCTCTTTGTATGAAGAGAGTGGATTGAAATTACATGCTCGATTACTAAATTTGGCGCTTTTGGTCTCTCTTTGTATGAAGAGAGTGGATTGAAATCTCCTTAAAAATAAAAAAACACTAAACCATACGTGTCTCTCTTTGTATGAAGAGAGTGGATTGAAATCTCGCAGACGCTATAAAGAACGGGAACAAATACATGTCTCTCTTTGTATGAAGAGAGTGGATTGAAATGTCCGGGAATACAAGATAACCATACGAACCCTTGTCTCTCTTTGTATGAAGAGAGTGGATTGAAATCCATAGACCACTGAAAAACTTAGAAATTGGCTCGTCTCTCTTTGTATGAAGAGAGTGGATTGAAATCACTAGCATCAGTGAATAAGTCAACGGTTTCCCGTCTCTCTTTGTATGAAGAGAGTGGATTGAAATACTGGCATCCATGAACATTGCTAACTGCCTGAAAGTCTCTCTTTGTATGAAGAGAGTGGATTGAAATACGTCCGTAAGGTGGATTGCACCAACAAACTTCGTCTCTCTTTGTATGAAGAGAGTGGATTGAAATAACGGAATTCCACCGTTATTTTCAATGGCACAGCGTCTCTCTTTGTATGAAGAGAGTGGATTGAAATGACGAGGTCCACGACCAAATGGATCGTGAGCAAGTCTCTCTTTGTATGAAGAGAGTGGATTGAAATCAGCATTAGCTTCTTCCCACGATTTAAGCCACACTTGTCTCTCTTTGTATGAAGAGAGTGGATTGAAATCAGGGTGACCAAGAATTGATTGAGTACATGCAGTCTCTCTTTGTATGAAGAGAGTGGATTGAAATACGACTCACCAGCTGGACACGACTTTTGGTATTGGCGTCTCTCTTTGTATGAAGAGAGTGGATTGAAATTCAATAAATGTTTGTAAGTCCATGTTACTCTCTCGTCTCTCTTTGTATGAAGAGAGTGGATTGAAATTATTTTTTGATTTCTATGACCTTTTGCTTTGGTGTCTCTCTTTGTATGAAGAGAGTGGATTGAAATGCGGTCTTGCGGCAACGACATGTTAAAGATAAAGTCTCTCTTTGTATGAAGAGAGTGGATTGAAATACCTCGATGAATTAAATGAAAATTATCATCTAGTCTCTCTTTGTATGAAGAGAGTGGATTGAAATAAAACATTAGTAATTGATACAGTCGATTGGGCAGGTCTCTCTTTGTATGAAGAGAGTGGATTGAAATTGCAAAACCGCACTACTCGAAGACTTATATAGTCGTCTCTCTTTGTATGAAGAGAGTGGATTGAAATAGGTATGAATTTATACAGGAAGTCGAAGGGAATTGTCTCTCTTTGTATGAAGAGAGTGGATTGAAATAACGTAATCTAAGTCAAGTACGTCAAAACGTTCAAAGTCTCTCTTTGTATGAAGAGAGTGGATTGAAATTATAGATTATTTGTCCGTTGTAGAGCCGCAGGGGCGTCTCTCTTTGTATGAAGAGAGTGGATTGAAATCTCGCCCTTTATGATTTGCAAATAATCTACCAAGGTCTCTCTTTGTATGAAGAGAGTGGATTGAAATCCAACTGCTTTCGTTAAGAAACACGCTACCTTTAGTCTCTCTTTGTATGAAGAGAGTGGATTGAAATGAAAATCTTATCTAAGTCGTTACTAGCAAAAAAGGTCTCTCTTTGTATGAAGAGAGTGGATTGAAATTATACTTTGTCATTGGAGCAATCGTAATGTTTAGGTCTCTCTTTGTATGAAGAGAGTGGATTGAAATTAATAGCTCTCGATGATAAACCTGTTGGAGCATTCGTCTCTCTTTGTATGAAGAGAGTGGATTGAAACTTTTCATCCCACAGTCTGTTAATGCCAGACTTAGCGCCTCTCTCTACATAAAGAAAACGCGTTGAAATTAGACTTACTTGTGGTAGAGGATATATTGCTTTTTTATCTGGATCATACTGAAAAGTAGACGATAAAATTAAAAAATAAAAGTTTAAAAGCGTAAGAAATCAGCCATTTAAATGGATTTCTCACGCTTTTTACTTTGTTCCAACCCGTTATTCTTTAGTGAAAAAGCTGCTCTATTGCTGTTAAATCGAAGTCAGAGAGAAGCTTATAATCCTTTAGATAGCTTTCTTCATATAAATACACCAATAAATGCTTGGTATCATCCAAACGTAAGCCTATTTCACGGTCATCCTTCATCACCAATGTTAGCCAATAAGCTTCCTGAAAATCCGACTTTGCAAAATACACCTTTTTAAGTGGCTGCCCTTTTAGCGATTCCATTATTTGAATAATTTTCTTAGCCTCTGTTATCATCATTGTTTTTTCATCAGAGGCACGGATTATTTCTATTGCCTGTATGCCCTCTATTTCGAGACGCTCTGTTACTTCCTTTGTAAAATCGGTATCACGTGTTAACAAGATAGTTGAGATATAGAGAATAAACAGGGGGAGTAAAATGCCTAGAAGTAGTTTATATCTTTTTTTCATACCGATCTCCTTATATTCTTACATATGTCTTCTGTTCCGCGCTATAATTGAGCATATACTGAAATGATAAAGGAAGGCAATCAAATGACACATAATCATGAAGAAAAAGAACTATTTTATCCAGATGGCAAAGTGATGTACCGAGGTGGCGTCAAGAAAAATGATTTTGGCCATGATATTTATGATGGAAAGGGTATGCTGTTTGACCAAGAAGGTGAGGTGCTATTCGAGGGTGAATTTGTTAACCATATGAAGCAGGGGAATGGCATTATGTATTTAAAGGGACAGATGATTTATCAAGGTGAATTTATTCAAAATAAAAAACAAGGCAACGGTATTTTATATAAGGATGGTATGATTCACTATGAAGGTCATTTTCGCAATGATTTAATGGATGGTTATGGAATTTTATATTATGAAAAGGATATGATTGCGCCCTATCAGGAATTGCGTGCACAGCATCCTCATCTCGATCAACCACAATATGAGGGCGATTTTGTGCATGGCATGAAAAAGGGCAAGGGGAAGCAGTATTATCCAAATGGTTTTTTACAATATGAAGGTGACTTTATTTGGCATCATATGCAGGGAGCAGGGAAGCTATACTATCCGGCAGAATCGCCAACTGCTGAGGAGCTAGCACATGGTGTGACAACCCTACACTATGAAGGCCATTTCTTTGAGGATATGAAGCATGGCAAGGGAAAAGTTTACTCGAGACAGGGCATTCTTGAAGCAGAAGGTCAGTTCAAAGAGGATGCGATGACAGGTCAGGGGACACTTTATTATGCAAATGGACAGGCTTCCTATATCGGTGAGCTTGTCAATGGCAAAAAGCATGGACGAGGCGATTACTTCAATGAAGATGGAAAAATTATTTACAGCGGTGAGTTTATTCATGATGAACGCTTACGTATTACCCCTGAAATTGAACGAGAAATTGAGAAGCTTCAACAGCAGCTTGATCGTCTTGTAGGGCTACCAAATGCAAAGAAGGAATTACATAATTTAATTAATTTCATAAAAATTCAAAGCTTGCGTGTCGACCATGGTTTAACAAGCTTCCCCATTACGTATCATCTTGTGTTCTCAGGTAATCCAGGAACAGGTAAAACAACAGTGGCACGTATTATTGGGCAAATTTATAAGCATCTAGGTGTACTATCCAGCGGACATTTCGTGGAGACTGATCGCGCAGGGCTAGTCGCAGGATATGTTGGACAAACAGCGTTAAAGGTT
This sequence comes from Lysinibacillus sp. FSL H8-0500, assembly GCF_038051955.1. NCBI lineage: Bacteria > Bacillati > Bacillota > Bacilli > Caryophanales > Bacillaceae > Lysinibacillus > Lysinibacillus sp. FSL H8-0500. The sequence continues at coordinate 2,220,334 of NZ_CP150292.1, forward strand.
CAGGAAGTAGTAAATAAAGCCAAGGGTGGCGTGCTGTTTATTGATGAGGCCTACTCATTAGTGAATGATAAACAGGATGCATTTGGCAAAGAGGCGATTGATAGTCTATTAAAGGCAATGGAGGATTTACGAGATGATTTAGTGATTATTGTGGCGGGCTATACAGAGCTGATGGAGGAATTTCTACAATCCAATCCTGGTTTTAAATCACGCTTTAATCATTTTGTGCAGTTCGATAATTTTACTACAGATGAGCTTTATGATATTTTTGCGATGCTTTGTCAGACGAATGATTACCAATTTGGCGAAGCATTTGCACAATATATGAGGACACAGCTCCACCAAATACCTGTTGAGGATATCCCTAATTTCTCCAATGGACGCTATATTCGTAACCTATTTGAAAAGCTAGTGACGATTCAATCCAATAGACTAATTAAGCAGGCAGCGATTACAAAAGATGAATTAATGACATTTGAAGAGCAGGATATTCTACAGGGCATTACAGAAAATTTATTTGATAATACTTTTTAATTTATTTATGCTCAAAACGAAAAATTTGCTGAGAAATAAACATGGATTATCTTAGCTACAGGAATATTCAAAATTGCCTCCTATTATAATGTGTAGGAGGCGTTTATTATAGGAAAATTTATGTTATTTAGTTGTATCTGTATAGCGGTGTTAATGCTTTATAATGCCAATAAAACGCAGCAATTTGCGCACTTAGAAATCCCATCATTACATAGTAAAAATGCTTTATTACTGAATGCACAAGGTGATGTGTTGTATGAAAAAAATGCGGATATGATTATTTATCCGGCTTCTTTAACAAAGATTATGACAGCGATTGTTGCGATTGAAATGACGGAAGATTTACAAGTACAGACCATTGTGGAGCCACAAACGATTACCAAATTTACTGCACAAAATGCTTCAATGGCGGGTTTTCGTGCAGGTGATTTTGTGACAATGGAGGATTTATTATATGGTACATTGCTTGCCTCAGGGGCGGATGCAACAGCAACACTTGCTGAAGCCATTGCTGGAAGTGAGGAGGCATTTGTCATATTCATGAACAACAAGGCCTACGAGCTGGGGATGAAGGATACGCATTTTGTAAATGCTAGTGGACTCCATCATGAAGCACATCGATCAAGTGTACGAGATATTAGTAAGCTTTTACGTTATGCAATGGAGAATCCCATCTTCTATGAAATATTTACCTCCAAAAGCTATACAACCTATGTGCCAACTAAGCTGACAATAGCGAACTCATTGTATACTAAAATAGCTGGTGTGGAAGGGATAATAGTAGGAGGCAAAGCAGGCTACACACCTGAGGCAGGATTATGTTTAGCGTCACTGATTGAAAAAGAGGGGCAGCAATTTTTATTGATTACCGCAAATGCAAAAGGGCATACCTGGACACCTATGCATATCGAGGATGCCCTGACAGTTTCGAATATTCTATAGAAAGGAAAAATAATGCAATAACGTAAACTTTCTTATCTTCTCAAACGTCTTAGGATAAAAGAATATATCTGTACAATAAATAAAATATTTTCAGAGGAGGTGCTAGTATCAGTTATGTGTAGCTTTTGAGAAAGGGGGTATAGAAAACAATATCTCAATATATATACTAATTTTCTAACTTACTTATGGAAAGACATCTAAGGGCGGTGTGGAACAATGAACAAACTTTTACCTTCTACTCTATTTTTATTATTTATGATAGCTTTATTTACAGGACAGCTAACAGCAAATGCCGAAGGGTCAATTGTAATTCAACAAGTTAAACAAGATACCATTCTATTTGAAGAACCATCAATAGACAGTGGGGAAATCGCTGAACTAACGAAGGGAAGCTTTGTTACAGTGATGAAAGTAAGTAAAGGTTGGACATTTATTCAAACTTCCGAGCAGGAGGGCTATGTTAAATCCGAGGCATTAGCTAAGGTGAAGTCTGAGGGATACTTGGTTATAGCAAAAGGTGGCACAACCTTATTTACAGCACCAAGCAGACATGCGCAAATAGCAGGACAGCTTTATGAAGGACGTATGATTTTTGTTTATGGTACAGCACCTGGTGGCTGGTCTTTTGTGCAATATGGTCATGATATCGGCTATATTGCGACAAATACGATAAAAAAGCCTACAGCTATAAAAAAACAGATAAATGCTAAAGACGGTGCTGCTCTCCGTTTGACAGCTAGCCCAAGTGGAGAGATACTTGGCACACTTGCCAACAAAACAATTGTTCAAACGTACACAACACTTGCAGGCTGGACTTATATCGAAGCCGGTGAACAAAAGGGTTATATAAAAGCGGCTGAGTTAACAAATATACTTAATCGCCAAGTTTATAATAAAGGAAATCCTGCAGCAAAAGGTACACAAAAGCGTGTTGCATTAACATTTGATGATGGGCCAAATGCAAAGGTAACACCGCAGATTTTAGCAACGTTAGCGAAATATAATGCTAAGGCAACATTTTTTATGGTAGGTCAAAATGTTGCTAGCAATAAAGCCATTGTGCAACAAATAAATGAGGCTGGTCATGAGATTGGTAATCATACATGGAATCATAAGAATCTAACAATCTTATCAATGGCAGATGTTAAACAACAGGTGGAGGGAACAAATAATGCTGTTTATGCGGCGATTGGGCAATATCCAACGGTTTTCCGTCCACCATATGGTGCTACAAATGAGCAAGTTCGTTCAATCATGACCATCCCTTCGATTTTATGGTCGATTGATACATTGGATTGGAAACACCATAATCCAGAAAAAATTTTAGCGTATGTGAAAGCCACTGTACAAGATGGCAGTATTATTTTAATGCATGATATCCATCAAACAACCGCCAATGGTCTTGAAAATGTTATTCTTTATTTACAAAAGCAAGGCTATGAATTGGTGACGGTAAGTGAGATATTACAATAAATAGAACAAGCCATGCAATCGTCTGTAAAGGAGAGTTGCATGGCTTCTTTTTTATTCTTTCAATAAATTATTTAATGCTTCATAAACAAAATAAGCTCCTAATTTAACCGTTCGCCCATTTTCATCTAATAATGGATTGACCTCACTAATATCAAAAGAATGTGTATGTGGATGTGATGTTACTTTTTGGATAATAGCCCGTACAGTTGCTGGCTCAAGCCCAAATGGTGAAGGAGCACTAACACCTGGCGCAAATGCTGCGTTAAGTACATCCATACATAAGGTTAAAAGCACATAATCATGTTGATCCATATAGTGCTGTAAATCAGCCATTAATTGCTGTTGATTCAAGGTTATGTCATCTTCTAAAACGTATTTTACCTGTAAGTCCTTTGCTTTTTCGAATAGCTCTTTTGTGTTACCATAGCGCTGAATACCCACAACAAAATAACTGACAAAGGAGTCCTGTTCTAAAATTTGACGGAACATTGTACCAGATGATGGTTGCTCATGATAGGAGCGTAAGTCAAAATGGGCATCGATATTAATAATGCCGATTTTAGCCTGCTTTGGTAATGCTGCACGAACACCTAAGTAATGGCCGTAGACGGTTTCGTGACCACCACCTAGCACCACACATTGTAAATTTTTTTGCAGTGCCGCTCCAATAACTTCAGCGAGTTCGCGCTGTGCTTCCTCAAGTGCATGATTTAGACAAAGAATATTACCCATATCAATAATTTGCTGCTGATCGTCAAATAACCATGGTAAGCTAGATAATGCTTCACGCAATGCATTTGGTCCATTTGCTGCCCCTATACGCCCTTGATTGCGGCGAACTCCCTCATCGCAAATAAAACCAACAAGTGCAGCATTTTTAGCAGTGAAATTACGAATATCGTTAATGGCCATTCTTGTTACTTTTTGATGGAAGCGAAAACTACTTTTATTGGTTGTTGAATCAACACGGCCTTTCCAATGCTTTTGCTCTGTCAATATGTACATAATTTTCTTCACTCCATTGTTGTTATCATGACCACTATTATAGCTTGCTGAATGATTAAAAGGCTACCTCTTTTTATTGGAAAATTCGTAAAATTGAACATTGCCTTAGCAGACAGGTAAGGACAGGAAAAAGCCTAGATACCGAAAATTTACCACTATTTTTACAAAGCTAATTTTCTGAGCTTCCGCATTTAATCTATTGTTTAAAAATAGGGAATGATAAAGTAGTCCTTCGTAGACCTCTGGCAAAGGAAGCCCGTACTATAAAACAGGAATTTGCACTATTATCAGCCTTACAATCATTTTTTAAAGTAGTTCCAAAAGCTTATATGTATGTAGAAGATCCAGCGATAATTGGCAGCGACTTCTTTTTAAGAGAGCGCAAAAAAGGCATTGTTCTCGATACCCACTTTCCAAACGATACAAAACAGACAGAGAAGCTTGCCCGTCAACTATCAGAAATAATGGTCGATTTTTTAGTGAAGCTCCATGCAATCCCTTATAAGGATACTCCATTAAAAGAGAAGGGGAAGCCAGACGGTTTTATGGAGCGGCAGGTATATGGATGGATAATACGCTAATGAACAAGCGAAAACAGCAGAGCATGCGGAGGCGACAGTATTAATAGATTGGCTGAAAAATCAGCTACCCTCTAATAAGGAGACAACGATTATTCATTATGACTACCAAATAAATAACGCGATGTTCTCTAAGGACTATACCGAAATGATAGATCTTTTTGAGTGGGAAAGAGCAACAGGGGGGACCCATTAGCAGATGTTGGGATAGTCATGAGTTACTGGGTGCAAGCAGATGATCCAGAAATGCTAGTGTATGCACTTGGACAACCATCCATCACGACTTTTTATACACAACAGCAATTTATTCAGCGCTGTGCAGAGAAAAGCGGGCGAGATATTTCAACCATTCACTATTATTGTACATTCGCCTATTTTAAAGTGGCCGTGATTTGTCAACAAATGTATGACAGCTATATAAAAAGGCAAATACCAAATGATCGCTTTGCTCAAATGGATCAAATGGCTACTGTCCTTATTCAACAAGCTTTAACAGCACGATAAAAACCTTCAAAAAATGGTTATTTTTTCAAAGTAGTTTTTTATTAAAATAAATAACAGATTATCCGACATTATAATTATAGTTTTAAATAATCTACTCGCCCCAATACAATACCAAAAAACAAAATAAATCACGTAAAAGAAATAAAATAGAGAGAATGTATGTTCTTGTTGTTAAGTTATTGTAGGAGATATAAAGCCGAATGTTTAAATCCCAATGAATGGTTTTTCATGACGAGTGTGACCATTCATTGGGCTACAGTAGATGTGCAGTGTAAGGCTACCATTCGTAGAAGTTATCTTCAATCAACAACTCAAATGAATCCACTAATAAGGTCAACATTGTAGGGCTTAGTAGATATGATTATTTCGTTATGATAAAAAGCTCGATGTTAAAAAAATTATTTTTGAAGCACCCAAGTCTTTATTGATAAGTTAGATAGCTGGATTCGTTTTGCGTATGGCATCAATTCTGGAGCAAGCAATCATAACAGGCACAGTTCTTCCTCCATTGACTTGAAGAAAGTGTACACAGTAGTTTTGCAAATCAAGGTGGGCAAAATAAACATTTAAAAAGCTATGACCATTGGAGAGGTATACATCCACTAAAGACCCAGGTTTCAAATCCTTTAAGTGTAGACAAACACAGCTATTACAATGTTTTTCTCCTTCTTTGTCAGGGCTATTATAATATTTGATATTAGCTAAATCTTCTTCAACCATATCCTGACTTAAGCAGTAACTTTTAGATACACAAGGGCATTTTGCGAATTTATGATAGTTATTAAACTCCCAATTTAGGCGTGTCAAAGATCGATTTTCATTCATTTCTTCAGCGCTCCTTTACCTAGCTACTCGCTATTACTTCTAATCTATGTAAACGTGCAGGCTAGAACTGGTAATATGTCCATTCGTCTGTCGCATAAAAAGACTAGACTCATCAAAATAGAGTCTAGTCTAATTACTTTTATGAAAAGTATTTTTATCGTTGTTATTTCATACGTTCCGCTTTACGTGCCCAGTATGTAGCCAGTAATGCGCCTGAAATATTGTGCCAGAAGCTGAAAATTGCACTTGGCACGGCTGCTAATGGGCTAAAATGCGCCGCAGCCAAAGCGGCACCGAGTCCTGAATTTTGCATACCGACTTCGATGGCCATTGCTTTTTGATCCTCATATGTTAGCTTAAACATTTTACCAATTAAAAAGCCTAGTAAATAACCAAGACCATTATGTACAATAACAACACCGAAAATTAACAATCCAGATTCCATAATTCGATCTTTACTTGTGGAAACAACAGCTGCAACAATTAGTACAATCGCAAAAACAGAAACGAGTGGCATTAAATCGGCACTTTTCTTTACCTGTTCTTTTAAAAAGAGTTGAACAGTAAATCCTAAAATAATGGGAATAAGAACAATTTGGATAACGGATATAAACATATCTTTCGCAGACACTTCCATCCATTCACTTGCAAGTAAATAAATAAGCGCTGGTGTTACAATAGGAGCAAGCAGGGTAGATACAGATGTAATGGCCACTGACAGTGCAATATTTCCTTTTGCTAGAAACGTCATAACATTTGAAGCTGTACCACCAGGGCAGCAGCCAACCAAAATAACACCAATTGCAATTTCTGGTTCTAGTCGCAAGCCTTTTGCTAAAGCAAAGGCAAGAAATGGCATGACCATAAACTGAGATAACACACCAATCAAGACTTTCAACGGATGTTTTCCAACCTCTTTAAAATCCTCGGCTGAAATTGTCATCCCCATCCCAAACATAATGATGCCCAGTAAAATTGAAATATACGGAGCAATCCATGTAAATTGTTCGGGAAGGAAAAATGCCAATGCTGCAAACACCAATACCCAAACAGCAAAGGTTTTGCTAGCAAACTGACTAATTTTAATTAATAAATTCAAGTCATTTCCACCTCCATTCAAGAATAATACCATAAAATCCAGCGAATGTTCAGATTTTTTTGAACTTGCATATTAAATAATTGAGAAATAGATAACTGATAAAGAAAAATATATCAGTTATCTATTGGTAATCCTTCATTAATAAAGCATATATTTCTAAGTCAATAACACCTTTGCCTGACCAAATGGCTGCTTGACGTAACAGCCCTTCTTTTAAAAATCCATTTTTTACAAGAACTTTTTTAGATGGCTCATTTAATGGCATCACCTCCGCCTGAATGCGATTAATGTGGACTTCCTCTAATAAAAACTTTACAACGGTTGCTACTGCCTCCGTTGCAATGCCTTTTCCCCAAGAATCCTCCGCTAAATAGTAACCAATTGTCACCATATTGATTTTTTGCTGAAAGTCCATTGCTTCAATAATGCCCACCAATTTTTCACGTTGAGATTTTTCAAAAATACCCCATTTTATTCTACTTTTTTTATGATAATCTCTGTCAAAATGGCCAATCATTTTTTGTACAGTTTGGCGGTTATGCTTTGGGATAATGCCGCAAAATTCAAAGATCTTATCATTATCATAAATAAAAAATAGCTCTTCGATATGAGCCCCTTCGATTTTTTTTAGCTCAAGATTCGCTGAGCTTAGGGTAGGGAATTGATGAAATATTTTTTCTATGTTCATTATCTCTCCTCCTTTATAGGGATATAAATTTTCATTTTCATATCATCTGGGTAGCTGGAGCGCAGAACATCTGTTATTTCAAAATCAGGGCCAGTATCGCGCTCGTAATTCGAATTGGGCAGCCACACGCCATAAATATAACGTCTTGTATTTTGCATACCTTTTGCTGTGCTATTTACTGTAAATTCTGCATAATTACCAGCAGGCACTTTAAGATTGAGAAAGCCTGCTGCTAAATTTTCCTCAAACATATGAACCTCCTCGCCTACAATAAAGGAAAATTCACCATTTTCCTGAAAGTTTGTTGAAATACCATAGGCCATATTGGGGGCAGCTTTATGTGAGAGTTGTTCATAATATTGATTTTGTCCAAAATCTAAATAAAAGCTTGAGATGTCATTGTAATACTGCTCGTCCTGCAATGATGTTTCGTAGACATAGCCTGTAATTTTCTTGCTTGGCAATTGAATAATTACTGGTTTTTGCATTGGTAGTACTCCTTCGATTTTATAGTCCAAAAAGTTTATTTTGGTTTGAAGTGGGGTAGAGTTGACTCTTTTACGGTATTTCGCTGGCGTGAGCCCCGTATACTGCGCAAATGCCCGTGTAAATGCCTCTTGAGAACCATATTGAAAGCGAATGGCAATTTCTAATATATTGTGAGATGTTGTCACTAATAAGGTTGCGGCTTTTGACAGCCTTCGATTGCGAATATATTGTTGCACAGAAAAGCCTGTAATTGCTTGAAAAAGTCGTTGAAAATGAAAAGTGGAAAAATAAGACTGTGCAGCAATATCTATAATCGTTAATTTATCCTCTAGGTGCTCCTCGATATAGTCAATTGCCTGTTGAATTCGCTCAAAATAATCCATACCATCATCCTTTCTATATTCAATAGTAATGATAAAATAAAAATGTTTTTTGATAATCTATGCTAATTTATATGTACAAATATTAAATCAATAAAAATGGTCGGTACTGTCAATATTTTTGTGTAAATGACGATTCACCCGTTCAAGGGAACTCATCACCTGTGTATTCAATTGTACTTGTTCGAAGTGTTGATTTGAGTGTGTAGGAAAGGGCTAGCCCTTTCCTACACACTCAAATTTCGCGCTGGCGCGTCCCGGTCTAGTTTGCCGGTTCGTGCAGCTGCTCAAACATTTCTTCTAGCTTTGCACGGGCCTGATTGAAGCCGATGTGGCAGCGTGTGGCGAAACGTTGATTATAGTCTTCGAACTGCGTCACTAAAAAGCGCTCCAACGATTCTTCGTTCGGGAACTGTTCCTTGCGCTTTGTATATTTTTTGATTTGCTTATTGAACGACTCGATTAAATTCGTCGAGTAGATGCTTCGCCAAATCGCCTTGGGAAAGCCGTAAAACGTCAGTAAATACGGGTTTTCGAGTAAGCCTTGTGCGACTTTTTTATACGATTTGCCCCATTTTTCGCAGAACGTCTCGAGCGCTTTTTTCGCTGCTTCAGCGTTCTTTGCCTGGTGAATCGTTTTAAAATCCTCGCACACTTCCTTGCGATCTTCTACTCGGACTTTATGCATGATATTGCGTGCCACATGGACAAGGCACACCTGATATTTTGCCTTTGGAAACACATTAAACACAGCGTCTGCCATGCCTTTTAAGCCGTCTGATACGAATAAAAGTACGTCTTCTACACCACGGTCTTTGAGCTCTTGTAGTAGCTCCTGCCAGTTGTAGGCCGATTCTGTTGGGGCAATCGTATAGCCAAGCACTTCTTTAGAGCCGTCTTCACGAATACCAACTGCAATATAGACGGCCTCTTTTGACACCGTATCACGACGCACGGCAATATACGTCGCGTCTAAATACACGCATACGTAACGATTGTGCAAAGGACGGTTATTAAAGGCTTCTACCGTTTCTGAAACAGCCTTTGTCATATTCGAAATCGTTTGCGGCGTATAGTGATGCCCATACATTTTCTCAATTAATTGCGCAATTTCCGCCATCGTAATGCCTTTTTTGAACAAGTGAATGACCGTTTCTTCCAGCGTATCGTTCGAGCGCTTATATGGTACCACTGTCTGTTGTTTAAACTCACCGTTGCGATCCCGCGGGATTTGAAGCGTTAAATCGCCGTACTCCGTGTGAAGTGTACGCGAATAAGACCCATTGCGAGAATTGCCTGAGTTGAACCCGATACGATCGTATTTTTCGTAATCCAAAAATTCCGTCAGCTCTGTCGCCAGTAGCGAGTTGATCGCCATTTCCAAGTGCGAACGAAAAACCTCGGTAATATCTTGTTTTTTGACTAGTGCATCGACAATTTCTGTTGTAAACTGATTCATAGGGAAGACCTCTTTTCTAGGATTGGTTGTGGTGACTTAATTCTACCAAGAAAGGGTCTTCCTTTTTCTATGGAATTTTCTATTTACACAAAATATTTTATACTCTCAAATGGTCATAAACAATGATATTGAAGATTAATAAATAATGACCAGCACTCCTGCAAAGAGTCTGGTCATTTTGTGTCTTCAGATAATTTTGAGCTTGTCGCTGTACCAAAGCCTTTTGTTTTTACAGATACATCAAGATCAACAGCTATTTCAGGATAGATAGTGGCCCAATCCTTTTTAATCCGATGCCATGCTTTGTAATCCTTTCGATAGAGTACTTTATCAAATTTTAAAAGATCAGCTCGGTACGTTTTTTGAATGGTGTGAAGTGTTCGCACTAATCTTTCTCGAATAACTTTGCTCGTTTCTTGATTTAAAGCATCAATTGTTTCAGATTTTGTTACGTTCAGATGACAGCTTATTTCAGCTATATTTTGTTCAATATCAAGCTGTATACGGATGGATGGTCGATTATTTAGTATATGGCCAGTAATTTTTGTTGAGGCATGCAAAATTTTAGTGGCTAATTTGCCTTGTTCAGGGCAGGAAATGGTTTCAAATGTACTGTTAATATTATTATTTAACAAATTATAATCTCTGCTTTCTTCTTCTGATAAAAAGCCAATAAGCCGATAGTTTTTTAAAATAGCCAACCCGTTATACTGTAATTGTGCAGGGCTATCAGTTTGTTCTACATTTGAACTATACTTTCCTTTATCAGCATTCCCATAGATTTTAATGGAGGGTAAGATGGCACTATGATCGGTACTAGTTAAATCATTCACTAAATGGTCTAACGTCACAGATTCAGTAGCACCCCACATATCCTCAGAATCCTTTAAGGATTTGATAATTTTACTGGCAGGTATATCTTCTAATGGTGTCAAAATACTCAAAACTTCTTGTGCAGTAGCTTGATGGGCAATTATAACATGAATATCATTTCTACCCTCAGCATCTCTTTGGAATAAGTCAAAAACGCTGTTCATCCCTTCTTCAGCCAGCTTTTCACCAATAATTATCACTTGAGCATGAGCATAGTAGGGCTTCCTTGGTGTCAATGTTGTTAACTTACGGATAGCTTCAAGTAACGTTTTTCCTTTTGCGTGATAGGTAAACACAGGCGCTTGATTACTTATAGCTTTATTCGATGCTACTTGGCTAGGGTTCACAATTTGAACGGACACTTCTAGTAGCTCGTCCGTTTTATCTATTCCAACAGCAGTAACAATGGCTAACTCATTTAGCTCTCGTTTATTCCAACAACCGCTTAATAAAAAAATAATGCATATGAATAAGATAAAAGGCAATGTATGCCGGATAGTAAGCACCTCCCTCTATAAATATTGGTATATCAACGGTTTGACCCGATTTGATTACTGAAAAAAATATTTTTTCTTGCACTTCTTTCTCGCTATTTTCTAGTTATTCAATTGTTTAACAGTTCGTGGATACGCTACGCTAACGTCAATTGGCAATCATTAACTTTCCATTCCGTTATGTGATGCACTTTTGGATCTCTGCGTTGCTTATGATGACGTACCCTCCCATGTCTCTCGGCGTCTGTTTGCGCGTACATTCCTTCGTTCGGTCTCTTCATAAGGCAGAGGCTGGCGATGCTCCTTTAGGGACTCATTTGAATGCAATCAATGGTCGAATGGTGAAAATAATGCCGGCTTCTCCGTGTCATCCTCTTGTTTTTGACTTCTGTTGGCAACGCTTAGGCAGCCGTTTCAAGACTGGTGAAATCAGTCATCATTTGATGTGCGTTAAACATGGTTTTCTTTTTGCACAAGGCGTGTAAAATCTTCAGTAATTTCCCACAGAGCACGACAATCGACTGCTTTTTACGGAGTGGATTGATTGCACGTGTGGTGTAGTATTCATGCAAGGCTTTAAATGCCGGATTATGTTGAATTAATGGCATCATGACGCGAAACAGGAGCGCACGTAGCTTGCGCCGTCCTCGCTTCGAAATCCGTTTTTGTCCTTTTTGTTGACCAGAAGAGTTTTCACGCAATGTCAGTCCCGCTAGTTTGATTAGTTGGCGTGGATGTGCATATTGCGTGAGAGAGCCTGCTTCTGCTAGTAAATCGACAATGGTTACGTCTCCGATTCCTGGTACCGATGCTAAATACGCATAATCTGTCATTTGTTTCGCAAGCCCGATTAATTGACCCGTTAATTCGTCAAGCTGGGCTTGCATTAATTTCACTTGAGAAAGTAGTGTGGCGATTTCAAATTTGGCCATCACTATGCCTTCTGTCAGTCCGATTGAGTTTTGCACAACCTCGACTAATTGTTTTGCCTTTGGTCGTTGGGGGCTTTTCATCCCGTCTACTTGACGGTATAAAAACAGTAATTCTTCTGGTGTTTTCCCTTGGATATCCGATGGCAATGGGGTCATTTCGAGCACCGCATAGGCCATTTTCCCAAAGCTTTTAAACACCTGTGTGAACTCTGGGAAGAAGTGATCTAACCACCGAATGATCCGGTTTTGAAGCGCATTTAAATCTTCTTGCATCTTTGAACGTAATGTCGCTCCATTTCGTAACTCTGCCTCGATTCCTTCCAGTTGTCTAGGATAGCTGAAACGACCGTCCCGCATGAGGCGCGCAATGACAAGTGCATCTTTTTGATCATTCTTCGTTTGCAGATTATCATCAAGTTCCTTTGAGCGATTGACGTGCATCGGATTGACCATCACAAAGGGAATCCCGCGGCTTGTCAAAAACGCCGCTAGGTTCATCCAGTAATGTCCTGTTGGCTCAAAACCAACGAGGATTTCCTGTTTTTCATGGGCAACTTTTAACGCAAGTAACCGCTCATAAAAGGCTTCAAATCCAACTTCTGATTGTATGATTGGAAATGATTTTTGGAGCATACGACCTCGATCATCGATGGCACAAGCAAAATGTTTGTGTTTGGCGATGTCGATGCCAATGACTAAAGTATTTTTAGAAACTTGATTAATTTTTTGATTCGTATTAAAATTCATGATGGAGTCCTCCTTGGTGAACAAATTAGGGGTCAATTCGTCGTTGTTTTGACACCCCGCATCATACCAAGAGGGCTCTTTTTATTCAAGTCCCCGAAAATCCTTCTAACAGGAATGCTCCTCTATGAAGGATAAGCAAATAATAAGTAAAATAATCAGCAGGAAATATGGAGGAAACATAATAAAGGGGCCACTGTTTTAAACAGCAGCCCTAGTAACAAATCTAGGAGGTGTAAGGCTAATTAGCTTTACACTATTATTGTATACAATATTGATATTTTGAAATAGTTAATTGCCTGGGTAATAGAAAGAAAATTAAAACTATTTCTGTTTTCAGATGTAGGCTCAGCAGTGAATTGAGAAGGGGAGTGTACCTTATTTACTGCACAATCCACTGCAAAATAGAAGGATCTTTGATTTTATTATCCTCGCTAAGCATCACAATTTTTGACATAATTTCTGCTGTGCGTGGATCTTCATCGGCAAATGGTAAGAAAATGCGTCCACGATGCTGCGATTGGACAGCTAAAATTGGAATCATTGTGCCACCTACTTTATGGACAGTACCGCTTCCTAAATGGACATTGTAGCGTGCAAGTGATCCTTCAATCAACACATATTGCTTTTCAACCGAAACCTGTGTTAGCTTTAACATTTGTGTTAATTCTCTTACAATAGCTGCACGTGTTTCAATTGTTGAGAAGCTTGCCTTAGGATCCACGCCACCAATATGTGCAACACTCACCACTAAATCAACATCGCGCATTGCCTCAGAGAAAATAAGTGGTGGTACATCTTGTAACGGGATTGGTTGGCCTGTACGGCGATTATAGAATGCCACATATTCAATGGTTGGTGCTTCAATATCTGCTGGTGAGAACCAATCGGCCATCGCATACATTGTAACAACAATATCTTGATCATAATAAATTTTACGTAACCCTTCATCATAGCTCGCTAACCAGCCACGTGTTTTTAAGAGGGCAATCGTTTTTTGTGGTTGAATTTGATGTCCTGCATAACGCGATGAAGCATTTTTGTCGTTTTCATCTGCATTCACAACATATAATTCACGGAATACTTGCTTAAAGGGCTGCACGATTTTTTCTGTAAATACCTCGTGCTGAATTTCCGCCCATCTTTTTGCTGCATATAAATCGTATGGATGTGCAATACGAACCTCTGCATCATCGTCAATTTTTATATTTTTAATTAGATCAATTGTTGTACCACTGACAATATAAAGCTTCTCAAGCATTGGTGCTAAAACAGGGTGGGCGAGTAAGTTTTTCATTTCGCCAAAGGTAAAGATAGTCCCTTTTTCCATAGCCTCTTCAAATGCTTTACGTGATCTGCCTTGTTGGTCACGTAATTGCTTGCGTACAGCTGTTATTTCTTGAACGATGACATTCTTTTTTAAACGTGCTGGAATCGATTTTAATGACTTATCTGCCTTATAAACAACAAAATCTACAAGGCCTTTATCATTAGCCTCTAAATGTACTGTAATATCATCCACTTCAATGGGTTCAAAATATTGTTGAATTGCCTCTAATTCAAAGATTTCCATACGCCATACAAAGCGCGTAACATCATCGCCTAGATTGCGTGCTAAATTTTCAGTGGCAATGCGACAGGCTAAGCCTTCACTTTCTCGCCGCTGCGCGCCAAATTGCTTGCTTTCCTGTAAAAATGCCTGAATAAATTGGTAACGTTGATAGGCATCCTTTAATGGGCTGCGTTTGCTAAGGGGTATAAGACCAATACAGCGTAGCTTATCTTTATTGCGCTTATCGATAACTTCCTCCATCAATGGTTTAAGCTTTAAATGACCAAGTGCAGCATCTGCAAACATTTGGGCACGGCGATGTGTGGCCCCCTCAGAAGCATATTTCGCACTATGATACAGTTTATCAAAACGTTTTTTGCCAAGTGTATGATAGCATTCTAGTAGCCATTCCTTGGCAAAAGCACCATCGCGGAATTCATTTGCTGTAATATTGGTATAAAGCTGTATACGGCTCATGCTCTCATCGCTTAAAGTGTTTGTTGTATGTGCGCGGAAATACCATGCCGAACTTTCAAGCCCTTGCCAGCCTAAATATTCACTAACAAGCGAAATATAAGCAGGCGTATACATCATGGCATTTAATAGCTCTTCCTCTGTTAGCTCATACGGCTTTAAGGCTGCTGCTAAATCATCCATTGTATCCTCAGGCGCAGGTTGACAATGCTCTAGCATACTTGAAAATACTTCACGCTTTGTATAATCGCCAGCCCATGAATAGCCACGTACTAATGTTAAGCCCTTTAATGCATGCAAGATACGGGCAAAATAGTTAACACCGACAATTGG
The DNA here is from genome assembly GCF_038051955.1 of Lysinibacillus sp. FSL H8-0500. NCBI lineage: Bacteria > Bacillati > Bacillota > Bacilli > Caryophanales > Bacillaceae > Lysinibacillus > Lysinibacillus sp. FSL H8-0500. Next base: position 2,235,712 of record NZ_CP150292.1, read on the forward strand.
ATTTACAGCGTGATTCGCAAAATGGCTTACTTCAGTTCGCATATCACCACGACTTAATTCGATATCAATAATGCGCTCCACTGAGTTTTCATATACCTCAGCTAAAAATGGATAACTAGTGATCAGCTGGTCACGCTGTTTTGAATGAAACAAATCTGCTACACGATAACGATCGGCTTGTGGATTAAACATTTTTAAATAACAGGCATCAATCGGTACAAGCTTCATGCTATGTGCCTGTGCAATCATATCATCATTGGCATATAAAATTGGTAAATAAGTAGGACCTTTCTCAGTCTCTCGATTGTACTGCTCATGCAATGTAGTAATCGCTGCATAAAGCGAGAATAGCTGCGTAAATTGCTCATCTGTATTCAGGTGACGCTCACAAATTCTCATTAATTTTTGATACAGAGGATATGTTTCGTAATTATAGGCTGACCACTCTGAACCTATATTAATGCGCTCAAACCATTTTGCTGTTTTTGATAGCTCTTGGAAGATCTCAACAAGCGCACTATAAACATAGGTGAACGATGTAGCATGATCGTATTCAGTATTGTAGAGTAAATCAATTACATCGCACACCTTAACGCCATGTGCCAATGTATTTATCCAATAATTGAAATCATTAATATTCTCGAAATTTATCCATTTTGCGAGTATTTCTATTGCTTCGTCTACTAATTCTTTATCCCAGGGTTCCTTGCCAAAATAACCTCGTTTTGTAAAAAGTATGACCGCTAAACAATCAAGCTCAGTAAATTGCGTATCTTCCTTCCACTGTAGCCAAACATCTGCTAAAGGATAGTTTTGAATATGCTCACTTTCTGTACCGTATAACGGGCTTAAATGGCTACCAAGAATGGCGTCGTAAGAACGATTATCCCATGTACGAGCTTGATATTCATAGGCTGCATGTTCCTCAAATAAATCTGCTAAACGCTGTAATTTTGCCTTAAGCTTTTCGCTATCAAATGATGTCAGGATATGTGTTGAATTTTTAATAACCACCTTGAGTGAGGGAATCGCATCCTTTGCGTAATTTGGCTGAAAAATACCATAGCCACCCGCTAACGTTTTTTTGCTTGTATCTTCTACTAAAACATTCATCAATTCCCTTTCCTTGCTAGTGGGTTTGGCAATGCCATTCACAATTGCGGAAATTTCTTGCATGCTCACATGGTTTGTTTTTTTAAGCTCTACTAATAGCTCTAAACCACCTAGACGTAAATCTTGCTTCGTGTTTTTTACTAAACGTTGGGCGCTTTCGACTATTTTTGCTGGGGGCTGTGCTACAAGCACTTTGACAAGCGCCTGCTTCGTGGCTCCAGATTTTAAATAAAAAAGCTGCTCGACAGCCTCTATTAAAGTGTACCCTTTGTAAAGGACATTTTGAAAAAGAGCTAGGCAACTTGTTGAAGTTGCTGTCTGTATTTTGCAGGCGGCAGCTTCTTTAAGTTCCATTGCCCACGATAATGATTGTAGTACGTCATATAATTTTTAATTTCTCGTTTTACTTCTTCTAGCGTTTCACACGCTTTGATGTTTGTTTCATCTTTAAAATGCCCAAAGAAAGATTCTTGTGGCGCGTTATCCCAACAATTTCCTCGACGTGACATGGACTGTCCTAAGCCCATTTTCTTCACCAATGCTTGGTAAATCGGGCTTGTATAATGAAATCCTTGATCGGAATGGATAAAGGCATCTTCTGCTAAATGTGCATGTTTTTTTAATTGCTTCAATGTGGTCAGAGCGATGTCCAGGTGTAAAGAAGGCGACACCTCATATGCTAGAATTTCGTTCGTCTCAGCGTCTTTAATCGTTGATAAATAAGCACGCTTGCCGTTTTTATATGTTAAATACGTGATATCTGTTAATAACACTTTCCCTGCTACACCTTGTTTAAAGTTGCGTTGTAGTTCGTTCGCGCAAGTGCGATGTTCTTTCGTCGCTTTCGCCATACGTCGGGCTGGATTGGCCTTGCGAATCGGACAAATGATGTCGAACTTCTTCATAATGCGGCGAATTCGCTTTAAGTTATAGGTAATCCCATATTGATTTTGGAGCGTCATTTTAATTTGGCGTGCCCCTTTTTTACGTCCACGGAAGTGATACGCCTTTAAAATAATGGCTTTCACTACTTCATCTGCTTCATCTTGGTTTGCACGATTTTGCGCTGATTTTTCGTTAAAATAATTGTAGAACCCTGAACGAGATACGCCCATTACTTCACATAAATAGCTCACCATGCGCTTTAATTTATACTTTTGAAGTGTCTGTTCAATTAATTCGAATTTTAGTTTCGCTTCGATTGTGATTTCTTCTTCAACATCTGCCTTTCGAGTAGATCGAGCTTTTTTAGACATTCATTTTCTGCACGTAATAGCTGGTTTTTGGCTTCTAAGCGGGCAATCTTTTCCTCCAAACTTCCCTCTTTTTGTGAGGGACGTCCCGAATTTGTCTTTCGTGTATCTTGTAAGCCTTCCACACCGGTTTGTCGATAAGCTGCACGCCAACGTTTTCCGGCAGAGCTAATTCGTTGTAAACCAATTAATTCTACATTTAGACCTGCCTCTTCGAAAATTTCTCTTGGTAATTTTCCTTTGTCATTTTCAGCGATGAAATGACGTTTGAATTCATCTGTATACGTAATCGCTTTCTCGCTAACTGCTTGTACATTTGGATTACGTTTTAGCTGTTTCTGTTCTTCTTTTGTAAATAATTGTTTGGTCATCTCTCATCCGCTCCAACATCTTTTTTCTCATTATAAAGAAAAATACCCTATACGATAGTCTTTTTTCAAAGTGTCTATCGTATAGGGTACATTTTATATTTGTGCATCGTCTAAGGGCTCCTTTTTCTTCTTAATAAGTTCTAATGCTAAGTCACGAGTGCCACGCTCCTGCAAACATTCTATTAAAAATGTATTGGCAATAGGCATTTTTAATTGTTCTACCATAAAGCCCAGCAGGTTTTCACGCTGATTTGGTGTTAAGGCTTGACGATTATTATAAATTTTCATAATGTAATCATGGTCGTTCCAAGCAACAGCTAACAGCATTGTCCCGTTGATAATATATTCTTTCGTTAACGTGTAATGTATCCATGGAAATGGCTTACCTTGCAGTGTATATTCTTGCTTTTTCATTAGCTCCACGATCTGTTCGAGACGTGGTATCAATGTTTTTGGATAATGTTTAAAATAATCAGGATGTATAGATCTATCATAAAAATGATATTTCGAATGCATATAAATAGGAAAAATATCCTGTATGGCCATTGTTAAAATATCTAAATCATCATGCGCCATAATAACATCTAAAATATGAAAGCGTAAATAGGGCTCCAGATTTGTGGCATGAGCAAAGTATAAGGCTGATAATATTTGATGCTTTTTACCTTGTAATAACTGTTGTAATGCAGGTTCAATATTTTGTACCTGAAGGGTAGCAATCGCCCAAAGTGCTGCATAGTTTTTAATGGCATCCTCTGACTGTACGAGCGGTTCGATGTCAGCACCGTTGGCGAGTACATCATAGGCAATATCTAGCAGCTTCTGTATGATTTTTTTATCTTCTACCACGTATTGCAGCCCTATCCATGTTTCCACTGCACGTTGTACAGCAGAAAAACGTAATAAATCATGTTCCTTTATTAGCTTTATAAAATAAATAAGCACTTGAGGGGTGCCTCTATCAGCATTTTCTAAAATAGCTTGGCGTGTGCCTTCCTGGCGCTGTGCGGCGATTAGTAGCTGTCCAAGCCATTCAACAGCCTTCATATTATTACTGCGAACGATACTTTGAATTAATGAATGGGTTAATAGGGCAACATTGTTCTCACCAAAAACGGCATCATGCACATATTGCATCGCCACTGCATCATCTTCCTCCAATAAATGAGCAAACTTTGCATGGACAAACTCTTGAGAGGCGATAGCATATTCTTTTTGATCACTGTAAAAATTAACAAATCCTTGATAATAACGTGCTTGATGATAACGTACAACATCGATAACATTCGCTTCTTTATTTAATGAACCACCAGCAAGAATGGAAAGCACATTCGTAGCCTGTTCCTCTAAAGAATGGCTATGCATGGAACGTCGATAAAGACCGTTTTGAAAGGCATATGTTGTTTGTTTTGAGCAATAAATTTTAAGCTCCTCAGCAAACGCTTGCTCGTAAAGCTCCGTCAATGCATCTAAAAGACCTTTATCAAATAATTCCTCGACTGTCTTTAGCTGATGCTCCTTTATAATCGCTTTAAATTGATCTAAATCTTCATATTGGTACACATAGCCTTCCTTTTTAGCTTTGTGCTCCATTGACTGTAAAAATTGCAATAATTGTTTTTTCATAGGATGTTCCTCCTTTGCTATAAATATTTCGATAGTATTGTTAATTTTTCGCTCTATTAACTGGAAAAGTAGCAGTAGACGGTCTTTCATGGATGCTCCTTATTACCATAAACGCCCTGACAGCATAGTTAACTTAATAAATGTAAAGATATCCTCTTCATTTATAGAGAGGGGCTCATCTAATGCTGTGAGTTCGAGATCACCATGTAACACTTTATAAATTCCATCTTTAAAGGCTAATAGAGCTTCATCAATCGCTGCTGACTCAGATTGTTTAGTGTCATTATATTGATGATGAAAGCCCACTTTTCCTTGCTTATGTGCCACCTCAATATCTTCCTCTAATAAATAGCGTGTGAATGGTTTTTCTTCGTTAAATGATTTGACATTTTGTTTGACAATTTGCGTAATTAGTTCTCGCAATGTTTCAACAGTCTCTATATCGAAAGGCTGTAGTGCTAGCACAGGCTTCCTTTTACCAATCGACTTGACGTTTGCATATATTCGCAATATTCCCACTCCTTTTTCGATCATTAAATCGCTTATGTACAACTGTGATACAAAACTATTCCCATAAGGTAAAAATTTTACGCTATAAATTAAATATTGTTCTATTATCTATTTTAAGGAAAAGAACATTAGTTCGCAATCGTACATTGCTCCTATTGAAAAACTATAGCTATTTAACTATTAAATGGACATTTATCCTAATAATAGATGATATAAAATGGAGGAGAGGGTGAATAAAAAAATTTTTAAAAATAGATGTAACTTATCGAAACGTTCGCCGTCTAACTCAGTAGTAGAATACAAAAGCTAAAGCAAAGCTTAGTTAGATTCACTTTTCACAAAAAGACCAGAGCTCGTTCTTGGAGCCTCTGGTCTTTTTGTGATGCTTAGTGGAAATATACAACTATATCTTCACATGATGAAATCATATCATTTATATAATTAATTGCTTAGAATATTTATTATCTGGAATATGCATACCATCAACAAGGCTTAAAATGACTTAGATTTTTTGGACTCTTTTAGTTGTTTCACCAATTTAAGGTGAAATAAGCTGGAAACTACTAGGTTGATAAACGTCACACAAAACGCTACTGATCCTGCAATCACACGTTTTCACCCAACTATAGTAACAATTTTAGATACCATGTTGTAACACGGCATCATTATGTCACTATCAGTTAAACAATTCTATGATTTTATTACGAGCTATTTTATAAAGAAGAAAAAACAATTCAACATTTAAATCAGGGTTTGGAAAATATTTTAACTTGTTAAGCATCCCAACTTATCGTAGTATTAAAACGAATCAAAACTAAGTAAGTTAGTAAGATTCACTTTCACAATAAAGCCAGATACTCATCAAAGAGGAGTATCTGGTTTTTTGTTAGTAGTAAGAATTATTTTATTCCCCAAGAATTTCTTCATCCATTAAAGGAATTTTTCCACTTACTTTACCACTAAGCAAAAACCTCACCAAGTCAATTGTTTTACGCTATAATGTAGGGCGAGGTGAAGAAAATGTTTGTAAGTGAGAAACAGATTGAAGTGCGTTATGCAGAAACAGACCAGATGGGCGTGGTGTATCACGCAAATTACATCATTTGGATGGAGATTGGGCGTACACAGCTTGTCAGTGATGTGGGCTTTGAGTATGCCGCATTGGAAAAGGACGGCTATGTCTCGCCGGTCATGGATTTAGCGATTTCTTATAAGGCAGCGATGCACTATGGGCAGGTGGCAACAGTACGTACATGGGTTCAAAAGCATGACCGTTTACGTACAACCTATGGCTATGAAATTTTACATGAAGACGGCACAGTGGCAGCCACTGCTCAATCCGTACATATTTTAGCGCATAAAGATACTTTGCGTCCTGTATCCTTAAGTAAAATTGATCCTGCTTGGGATGCTAAATATAAAGAAATTGCCGTTGAGGCAAAATAGGAGAGTAGCAGATGGAAATATTTTTAGCGTTAGGAGCTATTTTAGCATGTCTTGGTGTTGTGTTAGGTGCTTTTGGGGCACATGCCTTAAAAGATAAATTTGCGTCACCCCGTTATGTTGCTATTTGGGAAACAGCTGTGCAATATCAGATGTATCATGCTTTAGGGATCATTGCACTTGGTATTCTATCTAATGAGGCACTTGTAGGAAGCTCTAGTCTGCTTTCTTGGGCAGGGTATCTGATGCTTACAGGGATTGTATTCTTCTCTGGTAGCTTATATGTGCTTGCCGTGACAGGTGTGAAAAAGCTAGGGGCGATTACCCCAATCGGTGGAATGTTATTTATTGTTGCGTGGGTGCTTGTTATAATAGCTGCCTTATCCTAATAAAGAGAATGTAACGAGAAAGTTCTGATGATTCATATCATAGGAGCTTCTCGTTTTTTAGTTGATATGAAGAAAATGAAACAAATTGTCTGATTTTGCGTATTACATAGTATTGATAGATGATAAAATAAGCTAAACATCAATGTGAAGGTGGGAATATTTATGGGTTTATTAAAAGCAGGCGTTGGGGCATTAACAGGTGTTTTAGAGGATCAATGGCGGGAGTATTTTTATTGTGAGGCATTATCCGCTGATGTTCTCGTGACTAAGGGTGTTAAACGTACTTCTAAACGAGGTTCAAATAAAGGGAATGACAATATTATTAGCAATGGCTCGATAATTGCCATCAATGAAGGGCAATGTATGATGATTGTTGAGCAGGGGAAAGTCGTAGAGTTTTCTTCGGAAGCTGGGGAATATGTCTATGATACATCAACAGAGCCTTCGATCATGTATGGCTCAGACTTGTCAGATAGTATTAAGGAAACATTTAAGCAAATAGGTAAACGTTTCACATTTGGAGGAGAACCTGCGAAAGATCAACGAGTTTATTATTTTAATAAAAAGGAGATTGTAGGGAATAAGTATGGTACCCCTGCTCCGATTCCATTCCGTGTGATCGATCGCAATATTGGCTTAGATATTGATATTGCAATTCGTTGCCATGGTGAATACTCCTATAAAATCATTGATCCATTATTATTCTATACAAATGTATGTGGCAATGTGGAGCGTGAATTTACAAGAGATGCCATTGATAGCCAGTTAAAATCAGAATTAATGACAGCGTTACAGCCAGCCTTTGCACAAATTTCAGCAAGTGGCGTTCGTTATAGTGAAATACCTGCGCATACGGTTGCATTAGCAGATGCACTCAATAAGGTCTTATCAGAAAAATGGCTTGCTACACGTGGCTTAGCTGTTGTGTCATTTGGGATTAGCACCCTGAAAGCCTCTGAAGAAGATGAGGCGATGATTAAGCAATTACAACGCAATGCGGTAATGCGTGATCCAGGAATGGCGGCTGCACATTTAACAGGCGCTCAGGCTGAGGCGATGATTGCAGCCGCTAACAATGATGGTGGGGCGATGGCAGGATTTATGGGCATGAATATGGCTGCACAAGCTGGGGGAGTCAATGCTGGCCAGCTTTATCAAATGAATGAGCAAAATAAGCAGGCACAAATGGCGCAGGCTGCTATGCAGGAGCAAACAGCAAAAGCATCAGCTACATGGACATGTACTTGTGGCCACCAAAACAGTGGAAAATTCTGTTCAAACTGTGGTGTGGCAAAACCAGCTGAAGAGGGCTGGACATGTACGTGTGGTACGGTGAATAAGGGCAAATTCTGTAGTGAATGTGGCGCGAAAAAGCCCCCTGAAGCCTTGCTCTATGCATGTGACAAATGTGGCTGGTCACCTGAGGACCCAACAAATCCACCAAAATTCTGTCCTGAATGTGGCGATATTTTTGATGAACGAGATGCGAAATAAGGAGATGATGGTGCATGTCAACACAAGAAGTTGAAAATGTGACCCAAGCTAAGCTTGATTTTGACGCTGAATGTCCGTCATGTAGTGCATCAATCGCGTTTAATCCTGCAACTGGAAAATTAACTTGTCCATATTGTGGCTTTGAGTCTGAAATTGCTACGCCTGAGCAGGAGGAAGAAAAAGTTGCCCAGGAAATGGATTTTGCGAAGGCAGAGGAACGTGGTAATTACAATTGGGGTGTAGCGAAAAAAACGGTGATTTGTAAAGCTTGTGCAGCAGAAACAATATACGATGCATTGCAGGTTGCCGATAGCTGCCCTTATTGTGGCTCCAATCAAGTCATGGAGGCTAGTGCAGAAAATACATTAGCACCAAATGGTGTATGTGCTTTTGAGGTTACCGATAAGCAGGCAGGAGAAAACTTTCACCAATGGATTAAAGGGAAGTGGTTTACACCGAAAGCTGCTAAAATAAGTGCTAAGCCAGATGCATTTAAAGGCGTGTACCTTCCTTACTGGACATTTGACTCAAAAACAAGCTCCCGATACTCTGCAAGATATGGGCGACATCGCACAGTGACAGATAAAGAAGGAAAAACACGTACAGAAACGGATTGGTATTCAACAAGTGGCTTTTATCAGGAATTTATTGATGATCATTTAGTGAGTGCGACCACTCGCTATGATCGTGCCATGATGCGGAAAATTGAACCGTTCCATTTATTAAATAATAAAGCCTATAAACCAGAGTATGTAGCTGGATTTTTATCAGAGCGCTACAGTGTGGGCTTACAGGATGGCTGGAATCAAGCGAAGGGTGAAATTCATGACCACCTTCATGCACAGATTACAGCTAAAATTCGCTGGGAGCACAATGCAGATGTAGTATCAAATTTACGCTTTTCTACAAATCATGATGATATTACCTATAAATATTTAATGTTACCGATTTGGCTATCATCATTTCGCTATAAGGAAAAAATTTATCGCTTTATGGTCAATGGGCAAACAGGCCAAGTTGGAGGAGATGCTCCTATTTCGCCGCTCCGTGTAACAATCGCTGTTATTTTATCATTACTGGTTATCGCGGTTATATGGTATTTTTTTATAGCTGAATAATAGTAGGCAGTATTCCAATATCTTGTTGGAATACTGCTTTTTTAATGGAAAAGGACTCTTTATCCTAGCTATAGATAAGACGCATGGCATAAATTATAGTAATAAAGAAAATATGCATACAGCCTTCAGTAAAAACATACAGTGACTAGATCGTGCAAAAACAAATGAATAAACAATGATGATGAAACAAAATTTCCATAAATGACGGTCGGTGAAGTTGCGATTTTATGTTAAACGACTTATGATACAGTCAAAGAGCTTTTTAGGATATGGATTTTTGAATAACAGACACGAAAGTTATTCATAATGGAGGTTTCGATGATATGGATGCAATTGAAGTGTTAACAAATTTAGATCAAATACATGGGTATTATCAACCGATATTTAGTGCAGATGCACATACGGTGATTGCCTACGAAATTTCCGGACATTTACAAATTGAAGGGCAACAAATAAATTTAAAGGATTTTGTGAATAATGAAGATATTCCAGAAGAATATCGCATCGATATGGAACATAAAATCTTACATGCCGCACTAGCCAATATTGATGAAATTGGATCAGATATTGATATTTATATTCCAAGCAATCCAAATCTATTAATGCAAGATTTTGGTGAAAGTCAGTTTAATATTATCCAGCAATATATAGGGGAAGAAGATTTACATCGTGTTGTTTTGGTTGTATCAGAGCACCGTTTTTTAGGAGACATTCATCAATTACATCATGCGTTACGTTATTTTACGACGTTTGGCGTGAAAATTGCTATTCAGGAGGTGGGAGCGGAAAGTCATTTAGAGCACATTGCTCTATTGGCTCCTCATATTTTAAAGGTCAATACACGTGACTTAAATTATAATTCTTGGTCGGCTCAATCGGATATGATTTCAGCAATCGGCAGTCTTGCTTATAAAATTGGGGCGAATTTATTATTTGAAGATATTGAAACGGTGTATCAGCTACAGTTTGCTTGGAAAAATGGAGGACGATTCTATCAAGGACCATACCTCGCCAATCCAGCCACATCCTTTGTGGATAAAAACATATTAAAGGAACGCTTTAAAAAAGAATGCCAGCAATTTATTACCTCTGAAAAGAAAATGCTAGAGGCACAATATTTTCAATTGAAACAATTACGAGAGGAGCTAGAGGCGATCGTTCAACGTGTGAAGCCTACGAGCGATAATATTTCACACCTAGAGCATCTGGCTGAATTATTAGATAGCTATTCCTTCCGTCTCTATATTTGTAATGAGGATGGCTTTCAGCTAACGCCTAATATTGTGCGAATCAATGGAAATTGGGAACTGCAGCCACAAGCCATCAATAAAAACTGGAGCTGGCGCCCTTATTTCCTACAAACCATTATAAAAATGCGTAACGATCAAAGTGGGGAAGTTTCTGAATTATATCGTGATATTGAAACAGGAGAAATTACACGAACATTTTCCATTGCGATCAATGCACATGAATATTTATTTGTGGATCTTTCCTACGATTATCTTTATGAGCACAGTATTTTTAGATAAGTAGATGAATGCTTATATATCAAGGGTTGTGGGGTATAATTGGACATTGTACCCCACTTTGTACCCCAAATTTACTCGAACTTAATTAAAGAAGAGAGAACTTGCGTTGCTTTTAATTCTTCATCAGCAAGAGAATGCGCATATGCTCTCATCACCATTTCAGGTGTATCACCAACAATTTTAGCTACTGTAGTAACAGCAGTGCCCTCAGTAGTATGAATACTAACGAAAGTATGGCGAAGTATATGTGCTGAAAAGCGCTCAGATTTATGTTTCTTTTTTAAAGCATTAAACATTTTAGATATACAGTTACTACTGATAGGTTCTAAATTAACGGTAATAAATACATAATCTTTGTCTGTTAAGTCAGTACCATACATTTTTTTGATTCAAACCACCATGCTTTAAAGCTCTTTAAATGCTCTGCTAGTTCCTTACTCATGTTGATGGTACGGATTACTATTTAGCGTCTTGGGAGAGCAAACATCATATTCAACACAGGTTTTGTTGATAGAAATAGTATTTTTATCAAAGTCTATATCTTTCCACGTAAGACCAGTCAATTCATCTTTACACATCCCTGTAGTTGCTAATGTTAACAAAATTGCATAGCGTGTGGCATTTTCAGTTGCTTTAGTAGTAAACTAACACATGTTCAAGCTATGCTGCAGTTAATGCGTCTTTTTTTCGAGTAGGCTGCGCTTTACTCCAATCTAATCTTGTATATCGTAATGCCTTTTCAACTACATCGTTTAATATAGAGCCTAATGTAGAACAAACAAATTTGATTGTATTTTTACACTAGGGTCGCTTAAATAACATCTGAATTTTCAGTTTCCGATTCTCCCGATTTTAATGAAAAATCGAAAACACCAAAACCAAGATAGTAAACCTCCATTTTTTTACTCTAACCTTTGACGAGTGTAACAGTGATTAGAAAGCTTTATGGCACACTATTTTCTTGGATTTTGCACAACCAAAAGTGTGCGGATTTCCATAAAGCCGCTTTTAAATATCAACTAATTTGTAAGTATTTGTGTTTAACTGGACCAGTACATTCAAACAATAAACAATCGTTGTCAGATACACTGGGTTATGAATACTTTGCTTGCTTTGACTGTAAAACTTTTTGCTCGTCAGCTGTTGTTTCATCCATTTTATGGAGTGAAGCGAATAGCAATAATTTCATAAAGGAAGCCATGTGAAGCTTCTTTGTATAAGTATTTAATTGGAAGGTTTTCACTTGTTCTTCAAATAAGTGCGTTGAAATAGGGGAAAGCCATTATTCAAATAATGTTTTTCGTGTAAACCTATCCATGCTTAAGTCCTTTATTTTGGATATGGATAGGTTCCTACTACCCATCCATTATAAAGGCTTTTTTTTTGTGCAATCGATAAGTTACAGAAAATTCAATTTACGATAGTGCAATTATTTATTTTAATGCGACACGAGCGATGTAATCAATGAAAATTAATTAAGCACAATGCCAAAAGAAAATATAAAAGAGTCACTTGTGATAGCGTAACCCTTAGTAACTAAATTCGAAGGTTCCTAGTTTATAGCCTCAGAAATAGATTTATGTATTTTGTGGTCTTTCAAAAATTAGTTCATAGTAAGTACCCATCCCAGGTGCAGAAGTGAAATTAGGAGTGAAGATTTGAATAAATCTCCAACCTTCTTTTGCATGATTTTTAATTACTTCTCGATAGTCCTCAGTAGGTTTGCTCGATATTTTTTTAAACTCTATTTTTACAAATTTATATTCGTACATTAGGAATAACTCCTCTTTTAAACAGATCATAACAAAAAAAGCTGTAGCGGTGTCACATATTACAGAAAACTAAAAACATTTTGCCAAAAAAGATGGAAAGTAAAATTTTATTCTTTTATACAAAAGACCGGGTTCATAAAAGATCCTGGTCTAACATGAAAATATTAGATGAATTTATTATTCTTTATTGTTAATAAATTTATATTCATCTATTAGTTTTCTACTAGTTTCTCTATGCGACGACTCTATAGTGTCTTGCAATTGTAATGCGGTTTTAATTAATACAAATGCTATAAAAAAAGCCGCAAATAACACAAAATATGCAGTCGCTTGAGTACCGTTAATTATGTAATTATAAGCATCTCCACCTACCCAGGCATTGCGTGATTCAAGTAACGTAGATTCAGGGTTCGAATAGAAAAATAATCTATAAAATCCCATGATGAAAAAAATAATACTAAGTATAAGTGATGTAATTGAAATACCTTTCATTTAAACCTCTCATTTCTATATATGTAATTAATATAACAATAATACCTATTGTTGTCATTAAAGAATGAATTTATATATTATTTATATTTAAGTAATTTAGTGGACTTTAATAAAAATTCCCACTTAAAAACACTCAACATTCCGGGTGGTGAGCCAATGATGAGTAAAAAAGCCGTAGCGTGATCAGACGCTACAGCTCAAATTGGTTACTGCCCTATATAAGTTCAGTCAGATAATTGATTATATCATAGGGGGCAAAACCATGACACAACAAACAAAAAATAACACGATTAATATGAGTGAAAACGGTGTATACATCGTGCAAGTTGGTGTAATAACACCACAAAATACAATCATCTGGTACAAAGGGTAAGTGTTTAATGTAGAGCGTGCCTAAAATACTTTTAAAGTATAACAAATGTCTCTATTTAGGCTAATATTTAGCTAGAAGGAGGTGTTTGACATGACTAAAAAACAAGAAATGTATATTTAGTTAATAAATTAGTAAGCAGTTTCCCGTTTCACGAAATTTTAGTTGGCCGCTTCAATTCAAAAAGAAAGGCGAAGGGCAATGGACTTTTTTAGAGCTTAGACAGTTTACCAGAAATTAATAGGATGGATGATGTAATGGTTGTTAGCAGTCATCTTGAACGAGGGGCAAGAATTGTAGATGGTACAATTCAGAAATTAAATAATTTAATAAGTGCTGAGCAATGAGTTTTTAAGGTCACATTCTTTTGAGCGTGCCTTTTTATTGTAAGAGTAAATTTTAGGAAATATATATTTAATTGATATGTAATATTTAGTGTAATTTTGTATAAAATTGTCGATAATTTTTCTTTGTAAGTGTAAGTTTTTCCCTGTATAATTTCATTGTAAGTAATTGTTAAATTAAAAACTAATGATGAAGAGAGGGAGACTCATGACTTGTACAAAAGGTGAAAAAGGACGCAACATGGGTGCTACAAACAACACACTAAGAAAAGAAATAAAAAGCGACATCATAGACAAAATCAACGATATAAATGATATTAGAAGAACTGCAGATAGTATTTATACATCAGATAATTTTCATTTAGATTCTAAAGAATTAACTAAAAATAACTTCAAAGTGGAGATACAGTATAGAACAGGAAAGAAACAAACCGTCTCTGTAATCGAGGTAAAGGATACGGCTACTAGTACTGTAGAGGTTAAAGAGGCATTGACTAACAGTTTGAATGATGGGTATAAGTGGATTGTTACATAAAAAATCAATGTAGTGATCTAAATTAGCTATAGATTTAATATTATTATTCTAATAGTTAATGTAAGGCATCTCATTATGAGGTGCTTTTTATTATGCAATTAACCTCACTAGTGTCGCATTAAAATAATTCAACGTATTTCAAAAAACTGAATTTTCCGCAATATTATCCATGCATAAAAAAAGCCTTTATAATGGTTGGGTGGTAGTAAACCATCCAAATCCAAAATAAAGGACATAAGCATGGATAAGTTTACATGAAAAACATCATTTGAACAATGGTTTTCACCTATTTCTTCTACACAAATGGAAAAATTAGTTGAAAATCATCAATTAAATACCTATACAAAGAAGCTTCACATCGCTTCATTCTTGAGATTATTACTGTTTGCCCAGCTGAATGAAACCGAAAGTCTACGTGCCATCAGTGATACCCTGTTATCAGACGACTTACAAAAAGCCCCGCATTTAGAGTCCATCAGCTTTTCGCAGCTAGGCCGTCGATTAAATCAAGTGCCATCAGAGTTTTTCCAACACATTTTTCTAGATTTAGTCACCCAAATTCATGAGAAAACACATTTTGAGCAGCGTCGAATAATCACAACACCACTGAAAATCATTGATTCCAGCACACTGCCATTGAACTTAAAGAACCATAGATGGGCTGAATTCCGTAAAACAAAATCAGGTGTGAAGTTACATTTGCGCCTTATTTATCTAGAAAAAGGCTGTTCGTACCCTGATAGAGCAGTGCTAACGAACGCGAAAGAACATGATCGTGGTCAGCTTGAAATTCTCGTTGATGTCAAAGAATGCATGTACGTGTTTGACCGAGGCTACTTAGATTATGAACGCTTTGACCGCATGACAGATGATGGATTTTTCTTTGTCTCACGCTTACGAAAAAACGCCGTAACACGTGTGATTGAATCATTTGAAGTACCTGAACAGTCATCTGTGTTATCGGATGAAATGATTCTGATTGGTAACACGCAAAATCGTGCTGAAAATGTATTTCGCCGTATCAAAGTACTGGATCCAACTGGTAAAGAGCTATATCTGATGACGAATCGTTTTGATTTAAGTGCAGATGAAGTCGCTGAACTTTATAAGTCACGCTGGGCCATCGAACTGTTTTTCAAATGGATGAAACAGCATCTGAACATTAAAAAGTTCTACGGACAAAGCGAGCAAGCTGTGCACAATCAGGTGTACATTGCAATGATCGTATACTGCTTAAACGTGCTAGCACAGCTTCACACAAACAGTTCACGGACGTATCTACAAATTACTAGGTACTTAAAAGCAATACTATGGAAACCGGCACGTATTTGGCTTCGGAAAATAGAAGGAAATACAGTACCATAAGGATTTTGAACTGTAAGTTGCCCCAGTCAACGGTTATAGTAAAAAAATGGATGTTTACTATCTCTATTTAAGTGTCTTTCATTTTCTTTAAAAACGGAAGAAATAAAAAACAGAAAATTCAATTAAAATTCACGCGACGTTAGTGTAAGTACATAAATGGTTTATCACTTATTACCTATCGATAGATTATAATAGACTAGTCATTTATTTCTATAAAATTTCAGAAAAATATAGTAAAAACCTGTCTTTCTATGTATATTATTGGATAGGGAGGGGAATATGATGAAAAAAATAACGATTTTATCATTTTTATTTTTATTTAGTTTTTCTACAATTTTTGCTAGTAATGCAAGTGCAGAATCTGTTTTTAAAGATATTGAAGAAACCAATCCTAATTACAATGACTTAAAATTTTTATATGATAAGGATTTATTATCAGATTCTGTTATAGGTAAGGCTCAAACGTTTGGTAAAGATAAGAAAGCAACACGAGGTGATGCTGTAACTATAATCGGAAAAACAATAGGCTACAAAATGTATACTACATATACGCCATATAAGGATGTAGATTATGGTGATGTATTTAGTGGACAAGTTTTAGAATTATCTAAGTTAGGGATTATAAATGGATATTCTGATGGTACATTCAGACCTGAGGGAAATCTTACACGAGGACATCTTGCATTATTCATTGACAGAGCATTCGGTAAATATTTGCCTGAAGGTAATCAAGAGTTTAAAGATGTTCCAAAATCAAATGATGCTTATAAGGCTGTGAAAAAATTAGTTGGAGCAAAAATTACAACAGGATATGGTAATGGAACTTTTAAGCCCAATGAACCTTTAACAAAGATGCATTTACATGTGTTTATGGCAAGATTAGTTAAATATTTAGAAGGGCAAAATGTTAAAGTACCTTTGAATGATCCTCTGATTGAACATACTGAAAGATATAAGCCGATTAATGATTCTAAAATAAAATTAGGTTTGTCTAAGTCAGAAGTGTATGAGTTAATTAAACATCGTATGACTAATAAGCAAACTGATATTTGGTATTCTACGAATGTAGGTAGAAATGGTTTAGATGGTAAATCTACTTATGAATTTTTAGATGGAAAACTTGCTGGTATTATAAATATTTTTAATTGGAAATCGCTAGTTAAATCATCCAATTCAATTAGTGATATACACGAGATATATCTAAAAGAATATACTGAAGAATTTGGTAAAGATTATGAAACACATATTGAAGATGATTTAATTACGACATTTTGGGATAAATCAGCTTACACAATAAAACTAAACACATATAGAGTGGATGGAGAAATAAGTGTAGTTTCACATATTTCTTCTGAGCCAAAACCTTTCTAAAGCACTCGTATTGAGTGCTTTTTCTTATACACAAAACTTGCTGGCTACTGTGCAAGTTTTGAGGATAGCAAGCACATAAATTACTTATCATTTATTACCTATTGATAGATTACAATGGTCTAGTTATTTAATTATTTGAATTTTCGGAAATATATATAGTGAAAATATATCCTTTTGTATATATTGTTGGTTAGAAAGGAAAAAATAATGCAAAACATAGTAATTTTGAACTGAACCCTACTTTGTAGACAGTTTAATAAAAAGAGATGGAGTTGTTAGTTAAGTCGCAATGAGGGGGCTTCGGTAAGTTGCGGAGCCATCTTTTTAATGTCCATTGCTTTCGTGTGTGATTGTAATGGTCCATAGTCCATCACCAGCGTGTGTAATTTAATCTACTACATCTTTGAACTGACCGAAGAACGGTTCCATTGGTGCTTTATCAAGACAGTTTCCTCTGCGAGACATCGACTGAAGAAACCCCATTTCTCTTACACGTTGCTAAAATTCTGGATGTGTATAATAATACCTTGATCCGAATGAATGGTCGCTTCTGGATGGAGATTGCCGTCCAGATGTGTTTTTAACTTTTAAGCGTCTTATAGACAAGGGACATCTTTAACGTAGTAGATAATTCATAGGCAATAATTTCTTGTGTTACGGCATCTTTTACGCATGATAAATAAGTCGTTTGACCACCTCTATCGGGAAGATACGTAATATCACTTTTTCTGGATCTTCTTGCTGAAATACAAGGTTTAAATGGTTCGGTATACAGCGATGCGCCTCTGTTGCTTTTCTAACAAACGACACGGGTTCGCACGACGTATTTTCGCATATAAATTGAACTTACGCATCAGACGAAGAATCTTTTTATGGTTCATCGGTGTGTCCAGCACATCTACTAATGCCATAGAAAATCCACGATAACCAATTTTCCCTTTCGCTTGATCATAAAGTGATTTTAATAAGAGATAATCAGCTTCTTCACGTAAAGTGTGTTTCTCCTTATTTTGAAGCCACTTATAATAGCCGCTTGAACTGACATTCGCTACCTGATGAGGATGACGTGTCATATTTTTTAATTGGTACAAACGAATCGTTTCATTAGCGGCTTAGTATTTCTCTTCCGGTGTTAAAAACGATTCTTCTTTGCCTGCCTTTCCAGTTCGTTGAGCCTTTTTAACAGATAAAGTTCTGCTTCTAATAGTTGAATACGTACTTCCGCTTTCTCAAGTTTTCTATCTGTAGATAAGTTTTCAAGGTGTGAGCGGCCCGTACTCTCCTTTCCACAACGTTCCTCTAAAAAGCCTTTTTTCCCATGTGTTTGATAGGTTTTCTTCTAACGGCTAACTGCACTTTGAGCCTTCTTGATACCAATCATCTCTAAGTCAAATCCTGCTTCTCTGCAGATTTGGACTGGACCTTTTCCTTGTAAATTTTCCTGAACAGCTTTCAACTTAAGGTCGGCTGTATATTGAATAGAGCGATCGGATACGGAGGCGACATTTGGATTCGCTTCAATTTGTCTGCGTTGATGTTCGTTAAAAGTTATTTTACTCATAATGTTCTCCCGTTTATAAATCGTATGGTTAGTATAACGAGGTTTTCAAATATTGAAAATAGAAAAACCCCGAATAGGTCCACTTTTTTAAAAGTGTCCACTATTCGGGGTTCAGTTCAGTTGAGTGACAACTTTCAGTGGAAGGCTATTATGTTTATTTTAAATTGTCGATAGCATATTGAGCTTCTTCTGGAGTGAATTTTTCTCCATATGGTGATATCAGTTGTTCATAAATAGCTTGGTTTGACATACTCATCATTTCAGCATACTGTTCAGCTTTTGCTAATGCATTTGCTTTCCAATCAAATACAATGTTATCTATTGCGAATTGTGCAGCATCCGCAGGGAATTTTTCTCCATATTCAGAAGTCAATTGGTCATAAATACCTGCTTTTGACATTTGCATAGTTGAAGCATACTGTTCAGCTTTTTGTAATGCTAATTTATGTTCACGTGGCGCATTTTCTATTTTAGCCTGAGCTTCTGCTTTAGCCTGAGCTTCTGCTTCCTCTTTAGCTTTTTGTTCAGCTAATGCTTTTTCATTTGCTTCACGTGCAGCTTTTTCTTCCTCTGTTTCTTTTTTTATTATTAAACCATATTGCTGAATAGTGTTTAATTTCCCGTCTTTAAAGATAAGTGATACAGAAGAATCTTTTTCTATTCCATTTTCCCCGTCATACTCCAAAATTAATATTAAATCGTCATTTTCTTTTTCATCTGGATTTTTTGGTTTCCCACCCACGATTTTTTCTACTTCCTCCAGATTCATTCCATTTTTTAATTTGTTAAATTCATCTGGTGTAACTGTAGCAGGCTTATCATCATGTGTTTTTGCTACTGTTTCTACTTTTTCTTTTTTATGGTTAGTTTCAGTAGAGTCCGAAGTAGTTACGACTCCAAAAGCAGTAATGAATATAGCAACAAACGAAATACCACTAAACTTCAACATTTTTTTGCCTTTTGGATTGTCTTTTTTCATAAATGCAATAACAGACATAATAAGAAAAACAGGTAAAGCCAACATGCTAATTAACAATAAAATCATAAATAAGTTATCCATATACAATAATTCCTTTCCTGTTCATTATAGGAAATATTAGACAATTTGTATATACAAAAAACAGATAACATATTAAGAGAGTACCAAGAAGGTTATTCAACTTATCATGCAGAAACATTTGTAAAGGAGAGTGAAAATCATGAATTACAAAACAATAGTGCCAGTGCGTTTTTTATTCAGGCGCAGACCAGATGATTTAGAAGTTATAGGTATATCAAATTTGTTTTTGACCCACGAGGAGTACGAAGCACTAACAGATGAAATGGTCTTAAAACTTTTACAAGAACAAGACTATAACGTAATCAGGCTGATCCGTGAGGATGAAAATGTAATAGGTGTTGATTTTAAGCAATATTAATGGCTATCTGATAAGGTAGTCATTTTTATTTCATTAAAAAAGCCACTCATTTGAAAATAATGAATGACTTCTTGTGTGAGATTGCATCGATTTCCTACACCTGTCCTTTGAACTACTCGCCACTTAGCTCACGCTTGAAGTGGGGATGCCTGCGAACACCAACGTAACCGTCAGTTTTTTAGCAGGCTACCCTCGTAGTCCCTACGAATAAATAAGTGAAGTACAAAGTCGGAAAATCATAAGTACTCCAATTGTTTTTCTTTTATAATCCTTTATTTAGGTCAATAAAAATTACTGTATTTTATAAAGCACTCTAAATACTACATTTTCAAAATTTAAAAACCTTTAATAAAAAAATATGGTATTTATGAGCACAGTATTTTTAGATAATATGTTCAGAAATTGTTGAGGGTGTTATGGTATTTTATAAAAGAACACGCATAGTAACAAAAAAACTAGGTATCCAAGAAGGGGGAGCCTAGTTTTTTCTTGTATGGGATGGCGTGATCCTCATCATCATTTTGCATAAGAGCTAATTGCCTGAGAAATATTCATAGATGAGTTACCTATTAGATTAACGAAGCATCCTTTTCAACTGCTTCATTTCATTATGCAATTCATCAATTTGTTTTTGTAGCTTGTCAATGTCATCAGTGCTACGATCGTTATCCTTTAATTCATCCTCTAAAGCAAGCCCCGCTGCAATAGTGGCTAATGCATCACCAAGTGTGGTAATTGCTCCTGCGATGACAGCGAGCTTCGCGGCCTGGCTCACAGATTTCGTTCCCTCGTTATTTTTATGACTCAATCCATAATCCTCCTTAAAAAAGGATAGTATTTGTATCATATGCATGCAGAGCATGGATGGTGCAAATTTAAAAAGGTCACTTATCTATTTAAAATAAGTGACCAAATAAAATGGGGATGTGTCTCTTGCTGAAGGTATGAGCAAAGATGGAAAGCGAGTAGGGTACATTACCAATATATGACGTTTATTATTAAGCCAATAGGTATTTATCCTCCATTAAAAATAAATATTTTACCTAAAATCTCACCATCACCACCCATAACAAAAAAGCCCATAACATATTTATGTGCAAGCTTCTTCACCATGCGGCTCACCCCATTTTGGTTTCTTGTCAAATACCATTAGATCACAACCTTAAAAAGTGATATATCCATTATTTTTTGAAATCACCATGTAGGTTATAGCCTCAAATTTACACGTTAGCACTGAAATTCGACCTCTTATGGAAAATTTGCAGGCTCTGGAATTTTTCTATGCTACAGTAAGAATACCGAATTCGAGATCAAGTGATAGGGGGCCTCCCATTGAAAATTCAATTAACCATTAATAGTGCTTTAGAAGAAACAGAGGTTCATATATATGCCAAGGTGTATAATGAGCAAATTGAACAGTTAATGAAGCAACTGCAAGCTTCGCAGACGACACAAGCAAAAGTCTTAGATGGCTATTACCAGCAGGAAATTCATTTGCTAAAAATTACTGATATTTTTTCTATTTACGCAGAGGACGCCAAGATTTATTTACAAACAAATGAGCATGAGTTTGAATCAAAGCGTAAATTGTATGAGCTTGAGACACAGTTAGTAAAGGATTTTGTGAGAGTCAATAAATCAACGCTCGTCAATATCCATAAAATCGCATCGATTCAAATGGGTAAAATTGGCACAACACAATTATTGCTTGAAAACGACACAAGCATTCCTGTAAGCCGCAAATATTTAAAAGAGCTAAAACGTTACCTAGGGATTGGGAGGGATTTATAAGATGAAACTTTTACGCATGATGATTATTGGCATTCTAATTTCATTAAGCTCATCTTATCTATTGGTTACGCGTAGTGTTTTTGAAAAAGGGACAGTAATCAACGGCTCAGAGTTATTTGAACAAGTAGTCATTGCTATTATCCTTGGTGCTGCTATTGGTCTACTATCCATTATTTTTGAATGGGAGCGTTTAACCTTTACACTACAGCTTCTGCTCCATTTGCTGGGCGTTACAGCTTGTGTGCTAATCGCTGGCTATTTCGGTCAATGGTTTCAATATACAGGTATTCCTTTTATTCTGCTAATAGAGGCAGTGATTTACGTGATTGTGTGGTGCATTCTTTATGTATTGCAATTAAAGGATATTGAGGATATCAATCAAATCATCCAAAAAAGAAAGGGATAGATGACAATGAAGTTGGCAATACAGGTAGACAATTTACGCAAGCAATATGGGGAACATCAGGCTGTTAAAGGTATTTCTTTTGCCGTTGAACAAGGCTCTCTATTTGCATTTTTAGGAACAAATGGGGCAGGTAAATCCACAACGATTGAAATTCTTTGTACATTATTAGAGGCTAGTAGTGGGCAGGTAATTATTAATAATCATCCATTAGGAACAAGTAAAGAAAACAATGCTATCCGTCAATCGATCGGAATTGTATTCCAACAAAGTATACTTGATTCCCAATTAACAGTAATAGAAAATATCCTGCTTCGAGGGCGCTTTTATCATCTATCTAAAAAACAATTGAAGAAAAATTATGAATTTGTCTGTGCATATTTACACTTAGATGATATTGCAAACAAAAAATATGGGCAGCTTTCAGGTGGACAAAAAAGGCGCGCTGATATTGCAAGAGCAATTATTCATAAGCCGCAAATTTTATTTTTAGATGAGCCAACCACAGGACTAGACCCGCAAACAAGACAGTTTGTGTGGGATGCTATTGAAAGGCTAAGGAAAGAAACAAATATGACTATTTTTCTAACGACACATTATATGGAAGAAGCGGCTGTTGCAGATAATATCGTTATTTTAAAAGAGGGGAAAATTGTAGCCCAAGGATCTCCCAATGATTTAAAGGAACAATATGCTTCAGATCAACTTATTCTTTCTTTTAAAGATGCTGCTGTTGTCAAATCTTTAGGATTAGCATTAGAGCAACAAGGAGATGTGTATAAAATGAATATTGCCTCTACGTTGGCAGCAGTTCCGATTATTAATGAATTAGCGTCACATTTATCCTCATTTGAAGTAATTAAAGGATCGCTCGATAGTGTCTTTATTCAAATTAACGAAGAAATGAAGGTGCACTAATGGATATGATTATGAGCTTAGTTAGTCGTCATAATAAAGTATTTACACGAAATCGTATGCTGGTATTTTTTTCTATGCTATCAGTGCTGATCGTTATTGCACTTTATGCTATTTTTCTTCAGAAAACGCAGTTAGATTCGATTGAACAATTTATGCCTGTTACACCGGGTATTAAACAAATGGTTAATGAGTGGATGGTGGCAGGGCTCTTGTCGATTATTGCCGTAACAACAACGCTCGGTGTTTTTGGAATCTATGTAAAAGACCTTGAAACCAAAACAACGGCAGATTTTTTAACAACGGCTGCCTCTCGTGCAAAAATCCAGGTGAGCTATGTAATCAGTGCTTTATTGATTGGTTTTATGATGACGATGCTTGCCTTTATTTGCTGCGAGATCTTTTTAGTCGCTACAGGCGGAGAGCTTTTATCATGGTATGCTACCATAAAGATCATAGGTATTTTATTGTTAGCAGTTATATTAAGCAGTACCCTCAATTTATTTTTGGTGCTTTTCGTTAAAACCCAGAATGCCTTTTCCACATTAAATACCATTATTGGTACAGCGATTGGCTTTTTATGTGGCGTTTATGTGCCAATGGGTGCTTTGCCAAGCTACGTGCAATCAATGATTCACTATTTTCCAATTAGTCATACAACGGTTCTGCTAAGAGATGCGTTTATGGCTGATTCGATTCAAAACGTTTTTAAGGGCAATGAAGCTTTTGCAGAAAACTATATGCTGCAATATGGTATAATATATGAAATAAATGGTACGGTAATCTCCAATATATCAAGCGTATTACTTATTGTAGGAACGATTATGGTAGTTGGTGTTGTAGCAATAATTATTTTTTCAAGGAAACATAAATAATTGGGCAAACGATCATTCAAATGTAGATGTTTTCAGCACGACAAATGAAGAAAACTCTCTACTGATTGAAGGGCATTTGTTTTCGCAATCTCTTATATAGGGATCTTCGTTAAAAGCCCTCCCTAATTTACTTCTATTTAAAACGTAGCGGAGTACAAATTTTTTTCCATAGTAAAGCGGATGCCATTCATCAAGCAATCCAAGACTGTAAGAACCAAGGCATCATGCAAGATTTCTTGGAACAACACGCAAGTTGATTCATGAGTGGAATTTGGAAGAACAATTACAAGCCTTTAAACAAGAGGGGCGAGAAGAAGGACGACAAGCAGAACGAATGGAAGTGACGAAATAATTGATAATGAATGGACAGAGTAATCCTTTTATCGCAGAAATCACAAACCTAACCATCGAGCAATTGAAAATCCTTCGCAAGGAACTCACTATTTAGAAACTTTAAAATGATATAGAATTAAGTTATAAGGCATATAAAAGTAGGTAAAACTTTTCGAATAGGTGATTATCAATATAGCAAAAAGCATCGGCATTATACCGATGCTTTTCCTTTTGCTAAATAATCAAGGATGCCCATTGCTGATACGATTGTATCAAATGGAATTGTTTGATAGACAGGATGCGTGTCGGCAATACCATTTTCCTGTAAATAGCCAAATAACAGCTCCTTTAAACGAGCATCTAAATAGTGAGCTTGTTCTTGAAAATCATTGGATACTGTTCGTGCCTTTTTGCCTGCCTCTAAAAAGAATGGTGTCCAGTAACGTACTTGGCGATAGGCTTCTGCTGGATTTCGATACGCACCATAATGTCCAAAATATAATTCATTTGCCTGTAATGTTTCATATAACTGAATGGATTGCTCCATTGTAGCTGGATCGTACTGATTTGGAGAAGTTGAAGGAATAATTAAATCAATCGCTTCTCCATCCATTTCTGGATAACGAACGCCCGTTGTATCGCCTACAAATAAGCCGTTTGTTGCCGAATACAGCATGGACACATGATGCTTAGCATGACCCTCTGTATGGTAAAATGTTAAATGATGCTGCCCTAACTGTAATTGTTGCTTATGCTGAACCTCGATAATGCGCTCGGCAGCAATTGGCACAATGGGATCAAAAAGACGATCAAACTCAGCACCGTACACCCCTTTAGCACTTGCAATTAATCGACTTGGATCAATCATATGGGTCGCTCCTCGCGGATGGACCACAAGTTTAGCATTTGGACAGCTTTGCAAAAATAAACCCGCGCCCCCAGCATGATCTAAATGAATATGTGTCACAATGACATAGTGAATATCCTCTAAAGCAATATTTAACTCCTTTAGCCCTGCCATAATATAAGGAACAGATGGACTAGCAGATGTTTCGATTAGGGTAATTTTTTCATCCACTAATAAATAAGAACTTGTGCGTTGCTTGTGATTCAAATCGTGTGTATCAATACAATAAAAATTTGGTGCAATTTGCTGGATATTTGCCAATTCAATTTCCTCCTTTTATTGCAAAAACATATAGTAAATGCTTTTATATGCAATATTTAGCTACAAAAAGTAGTTGTTATACTATATAATAATAGAAAATTGAACTGAATGTCTATTCATTTTTTTAGGGGGATAGCAATGGAGAAAAAGCTTCGCTATGATACACAGAAAGTCCATCGTGTTAATTTAGCTATTATTTCGGTTTTGGCCATTTTAATTTGTGGACCAATGATTCTATCGAAGGGTGTACTATTTTTATTTGTTGGACTGATTGTAATTGCGCTAGCAGTGTGTAATTATTTTTTACCAATCAAAACCTATGTAAAAGGCTTTATTTTTGGTTTAATTCCTGCCAGCATTGTTTTTACATTGTTCTTGCTTGATAGTTTTTCATTAAATAAGCATTATATTTTGCTATGCACAGTAGCGATTATTGCCCTGTACTTTAAAAAAGAATTAATTGTATTTTTTGGGGTACTAACCAATATTAGTTTTTTCATATTATATGTGGTGAATTCTCCGTCATTGTTGGGGCCATTTGACGATATTATTGTTTTTGTCACACTAATTGCCATTATGAATGGGGTAATTATAGCCTTTTATTTAATTGCAAAATGGGGTAATGAACTGATTGAACATGCGGCAATTCAACAGAAAAATGTGCAAATATCCTTTCAGCAATTACAAAATGCTTTTCAAGAAATTGAACAAAGCAGTCTGGCATTGGACGAGCATGTGACACAATTCCAGCAAACAATGCAGCGAATTTCAGGCTCTAGTAAGCAAATATTGCTTGCAACAGAGGACATCTCTGCTAGTATCCAGCAGGAAGCATCGAGCCTGCAGATGATTCATGGCACAATGGGGGATTCAGTGCATTTTGTTAATGAAACCTTTACCATTTCGCAGGATACTGTAGCAAAATCAACAAATCTGCAGCGGGAGGTATTCGCAGGCTGGGAAAAAATGCAGGATGCCATGGCACAGATGAAGGTGATGAATCAGGCAATAGGCTCCACAACAGAAACTGTCAATAATCTTCAAAGCAGCTTACAAACCGTCGATAGCCTGTTAATGGGTATTACTCATATTGCAGAACAGACGAATTTATTAGCATTGAATGCAGCGATTGAGGCGGCTCGAGCGGGAGAGCATGGTAAAGGATTTGCTATTGTGGCAGATGAGGTACGCAAGCTCGCAGAAGAAAGTGCTGCCATTACAGTAAACATTACCGATGTAACGAAGAATTTATTCGAAAAGTCAACAGAGGTCTATCAGCGTTCAGATGATGGTGAAAAAGCGTTACAGCATGGCGAAAAACTGTTACAGGAGGTCAGTTATTTCTTTGATTTATTAAAAGATTCCTTTACACAAACCAATGCTGATTTAACAAGGGGGATGCATGAATTAAGCAGTGCCATCTCACAATTTGAGGCTATACAGATGCAAATTGAAAGGCTCAATGAAATGACTGAGCATAACGCAGCGTCAACAGAGGATATTCTACGTTCAGTGGAGGATGAAAATCAACTATTGATGATGATGACAACTACGACAAATCGCATTGAGGCATTAAGTAATACATTAAAGTCATTAGTCATGACAAAGGGGAAGGAAACCTGATACGATAAAGATAAGTATGATTAAACAAGCAAATTGTAGGGTAAAGAAATGTTATTCATCACCATCATGTTAGAGCTTAAAAACGCTAGCAGTCTAAAGAAACCATTGCGTTATCTAGTGGATACATTTAAACCTTCGTAACCACTTCATTGAAGGAGGGAATACTAATGAATATTCGTAGTTTACAAAGTTCAGATTATGCTATTTTATCGCCGCTTATTAATGAGTGGTGGGGCGAACAAAATATGTCAGATCGGCTGCCAAAATTATTTTTCGAGCATTTCACAAATACCAGTCTCATTATGGAAAATGACGGTGAAATTATCGGTTTTCTTGTTGGTTTTTTATCGCAGTCTCAATCAAATGAAGCATTTATTCATTTTGTTGGCGTGCATCCTGGTTATCGAAAACAGAATATTGCAAAAAGACTGTATGATGTTTTCTTCCATGTCGTCAAGCAATACAATCGAAACATCGTAAAATGTGTAACATCACCAACAAATAAGGTGTCGATCGCTTTCCATACAAATATGGGATTTAGAATGGAAAAAGGTGATAAAACAATCGATAATGTATCGGTCTATACAAACTATGGTGGAGAAAACCAGGATCGGATATTGTTCTGTAAAATTTTAGAGTAATTCCTCTGTATTTCGAATGACGGTAAACAGAAAAAATAAGCTAGTCAAATGGAACTGTACACCAATTGTTAGAACAATTGGCGGTGCAGTTTTTCTATAGAAGGCTCACTTTATTGGAGAACAGCATAATCACCGAGAATATAGAATATAATTTCACATCTCTGTCTATACTTAATGAATAATTACGGATGTGAGGTGTAGAATAGCATGAATGAAAATATAGATTATTCCAATGAAAAACGCAAGCAATTAGAGCCTTTTATTCATGAAACAGAAGGCAAAAAGATGACATCAAATGAAGGGATTCCGATTTCAGATGATGAAAATAGTTTAACCGCTGGTGATCGTGGGCCGACACTGATTGAAGACTTCCTTGCACGTGAGAAATTAGCACACTTTGACCGTGAGCGTATTCCTGAGCGTGTTGTACATGCAAGGGGCTATGGCGCACATGGAGAATTTCAGCTATATGAATCTTTATCGGATATAACAATGGCTGATTTTTTGCAGGATCCCAATAAAAAAACACCACTTTTTGTCCGTTTTTCACAAGTGGTTGGCTCAAGAGGCTGTAACGAAACAAACCGTGATGTTAGGGGCTTTTCTCTCAAGTTTTATACGGATGAAGGAAATTTTGATTTGGTTGCCATTAATATGCCGGTATTTTTTATTCAGGATGCCATTAAATTTCCTGATTTAATTCATTCTGTGAAACCCGAGCCTGATAATGAATATCCTCAAGGACAAACTGCACATGATACTTTTTGGGATTTTATGGGTTCTAATAAAGAAACTGCACATATGTCGTTATGGATTATGACTGGTCGAGCTATTCCTAAAAGCTTTAGAACGATGGAAGGCTTTGGTGTGCATACGTTCCGCTTAGTCAATAAGGATGGTGTTTCTCACTTTGTGAAGTTCCATATAAAACCAATTTTGGGTGTCCATACATTAATATGGGATGAAGCACAGCAACTGGGTGCTGATGCAGATTATCATCGTCGAGACTTATGGACAAATATTGCAAATGGCAATTATCCTGAATATGAGCTGGCGATTCAAATTATTAAGGAAGAAGATGAATTTGCCTTTGACTTTGATATACTAGACCCTACAAAATTATGGCCAGAAGAAGATGTACCTTTGCGGGAAATAGGCAAAATCACTATTAATCGTAATGTAGACAATGCCTTTGCAGAAACAGAGCAGAGTGCATTCCATCCAGGTAATATTGTGAGAGGGATTGATTTTTCAAATGATCCTCTTCTTCAGGGCAGATTATTTTCCTACACAGATACGCAACAGGCTCGTCTTGGTCCGAATCATCAACAGCTACCTATCAATAGACCAGTATGCCCGTTTGCCAATAACCAGCGTGATGGGGCATCAAGATTAATTATTGATCGTGGCAAAGTTTCCTATCATCGTAATGGACTTGCCAATAATACACCTTATCCTGTTCCAGGTACACAGGGTGGTTTTGTTACTTATCCATCAACAGTAGAGGGGCGTAAGGTAAGACAAACAGCCCCATCCTTTAAAGATCATTATTCTCAGGCTAGAATGTTTTGGAATAGTATGAGCGATGTGGAAAAGCAACAAATTATCGGTGCTTTTTGCTTTGAGCTTGGCAAATGTCGACCTTTTGTACGGCAAGGGATGGTCAATGTACTTGCCCATATTAGCCATGATTTAGCGAGAAATGTTTCAAAGGAATTAGGCACGACTGTTCCAGATGTACCGGAATCTACTGTCACAAAGTCCTCACCTGCATTAAGTCTAATGAATACTACATTTGTACCTGATACATTACGTGTAGGAGTGTTCTTAGCGGAAGGGTTTGACGGTCCAAGTGTGAAAAAATTATTAGACACATTGGTCAAGGCAAAGCTGCAAATTGTAATTGTGCATGATCGATTAGGCACTGTGACTGGAACAGAGGGCGTTCAATATGAAGTGGATGATAGCTTTTTAACAGGCTCGTCGCTAACATATGATGGGGTTTTAATTGTAGGAAGCGGCAATATTACACCTTATTTTACGTATGAAGCTCAAAAATACACGGTTAATATCTATAATCATTTTAAACCAATTGCGACAATGCAGAATGGCGAGGCAGTGCTCGAACCATTGAATTTAGTGTATGATAACAGGATAGGGGTAATGAATGATAGTAGCCCAGATTTCGCTAAAAGCTTTATTGATATAATGGCTCAGCAGCGCTTCTGGGATCGTCCAAGTTATCTGTACCCTTCAAGTATTTCATCTGGGTGAAAAATAAAATTATTTGATAGGCAAAGTCGGTATACTGACTTTGTCTATTTATGTTTGTCTTACAACTTAAAGCCTTATTTTTGAAGCGATTATAAAAATAATATATGATAGCTTATAATGAGGGGTGATGTAAATGTTTGAGAAATTTAAAAAGAACAAGCAAATTGAAGATAGCGAGGAAAATTTAATCCATCTACCTAAAACGATAAATGAAGAAATACTAAAGCAGCATAGTGAGCATTATTCTGAGGATGGGCTTTGGCATAAGATTAAGAAATATGCTAAAAAAGCAGGCTCCTCCGTTGTCTATGCGGTATTAATTTTGTATTTTGTCCTACAAAAAGAGGAAGTGCCAAAGAAAGATAAAGCGATTATTATTGGCGCATTAGGTTATTTTATTTTACCCTTTGACTTAATTCCTGATATGGCAGCAGGTGTAGGCTATGCCGATGATATGGGCGCACTATTAGCTGCTATTGTGCAGGTTGCGATGTATATTGATGACGATGTGAAGCAACAGGCAAGAGCCAAGCTAACAGACTGGTTCGGCGACGATGTAGATACTTCTGACATTGATAATAAATTAGCATAGTCATATAAAGCATTCTCTTACTAAGGGGATGCTTTTTCTATGCAACAAATTAGCTTGCTATAGCGTCAGTGAAATAACTTTAATTGTCAGGATGTGTCATATTGTATACAAAATCATTACTGCTATCTTTTACTTATATGATTTATTTCGCCGTAGTAATTTTCGTTACCTACTGGATGCAATGGTTAACCGTGTTAGTTGTCGGTAGTGTGCGATTTACCGCCGCTGATAGCTATCCTGGTGATGTTAGCAATTCTTTTTTAATCGTAGCAAGCTTTTTCTTTTCATTTGCACACTTTATTGTATTGACTATCTTTTTACTGCTTTATTATGTCTTGCTGTCTTTCTTCAAAATAAAGTTTCATTTGAAAATTCCTTTTATTAACAATAGTGTAATCATGCTTGGCTTAACGATTTTCTTTATCAATAAATTTTTAGGAGGTGCATAGAATGATTGAAATCATTCATGATATTCGTTTGTTATATCGAGATTCTACCTAATCGCTATAAGAGAAAATACTGGGACCCATCTTCTCTTTTTTTGACAGAAGACAGTTTTGACTATAATTTGCCTGCTTTCGAAAAATGCTACAAGGAATTGCCTTCAATGAGATAGATGTAGAGATAGGGCAATGAATTAATCAGAAATTAGAGGGGATGAAACGATTTTTAATGAGCAATTCCCCTCCCGATTCATTCAAAGATGTGATTGGTTGTCCATTTAGCTATTCTGAGAGGGAATTTAAAGAAAGCTATGATATCAATAACAAACAACTTGCCTTGTTAATTGCTGAATTACAGGCTTGGATTCAACAAAAAAGTACATCAACTCAAATTATTTCCGTCTTGGGGATTTGAGTGTGTAGTTATAAATTAAGAAAATTGTCTAAATAAGAAAATAAATGTGGAAATTCCTCTAATATCCATATACAGTTAAATAGAGGAGGAGATTGAAAAATGAAGAAATTATTCATACTATCACTTACCCTGCTAGTTAGTATTTTTTTAGTAGCATGTAATGAAGAAAAGGACAGTGATAGTGCTAAGAAAACAGAGGATGCTAATCAAACATCAGCAGAAACGAAATCATCACAACCAGAGAAAGAGCCTATAGATATGGAGCTCACTTTACCAGCAATTTTGTTTGAAGGTGAAGAGATTGATGAAATGATTGCAGATGCAAAAGAGGATGGCGTTGAGGAAGCTATTAAAAATGAGGATGGCTCGTTAACATTAAGGATGTCAAAGTCTGTTCATCAAAGATTTATAGAAGATCTGAAGGAAGTCGTTAATGAAATGGTAGAAGAAGTAAAAACAGATGAAGACTTTACATACATTCAAGATGTCACTCACAATAACGATTTTACGGAGTTTACTTTGACGGTAAACAAAGAATTATTTGAAAATAGTTTAGATACATTAGCAATAGATGAACTTGCACTAACAGGTGTGTTCTATCATATTTTCAATAATGTAGAGCATGACCAAATTAAAATGGCAATAATTATTAAGGATGCCTCAACGGGAGAGGTTATTGAAACATTTATGTATCCCGATGATTTCGAATAAAGGTAATTATTTTGAAACTGTAGGAAGCACTGGAAATTTTGTGTATGCCTACAGTTTTTCTTTTAGTTGGCTTGTATTCAAGAGTTCGGTTGTTTTTTTATCGTTTTCCGACAGAAGACGCCCGCTCCAAGGAATGTGTAAGGTATAGCCCAATGAGTAAGTGGGAGATGAATGTCGGTTGGCGATAGCTTTCAAGAGTCGCACAAGATAACTGTAAACCTATGGCACGAAAACTAAGTGTCAAACCGAAAACAAGATTGAAAGACCAATAGAGACTTAGTGTTTTTATTTTAAATGTGTTGTACAATTATTGGCTAGCAGATAATTAGTAAACAACGGAGGTTTTAGAGTGGAAGAAGTGAAAGTTGTACATGCCTTGATTAAAAATAGGGATCATCAGATTTTAATGGTGGATAATCATGAGGGACATTGGTCACTTCCTGGGGGAAAGGCTGAAGCGGATGAAACGCTTGTGGAAGCAACAATTCGTGAAGTATATGAAGAAACAGGTTTTTTGATTGAAGTTGGAGATTTATTGGCTGTTAACGAAGCTAAACTTTTAAAAAGAAATCATCATACACTATTTTTTATATTTGAAGCACAAGTCGTTGGAGGTACAAAAAAGATTAGTATGCCACATGAAATTTTGCAAATCGAATGGGTTAGTATAGAAAAAGCAGATCAACGAATGCCTTATTATGCAGGGGGTATTAAAAAACTGATGCAAGGATATGCACGCTATAACAATCAAGGAACCATGTAAGGTGTAGAAGAAGGTAAAGTTGAGTTATATTCAGATAAGTTATTACTAGAATGTTAAATGGTGTCTGCATATAAAGTACATATTGAAATTAGTAATATTTTAAAAAATGAATTGCAGTTAAGAAGCAAAGCTAATCTTGCACATGGGGTATGGGTATCTACACTCATCAAAATTTCGTTGGGCATGGATAAGAAATTCCAAGTAGATGCTGATGGTTTTATGACAGGTGTTGAAGGTGCAATTTTTTATAAAGTGTTTGACGGGGAAATAACTCTTTATTTTGATCATCCTTATATAGGCTCTGATAAATTCCGTGCATATAGCTCGTCACCAACTACTCAAGCTAGGGTTACTGGACGGTAAGCGAAATTCTTATGAAGTTATGTATTTAATTTCCGATAAAAAATAATTGATGGGTTTCCACCAATTCCTCTAGTTTTGTCGAGGAAATCGGTGAAAGCCATTGTTCAAATGATGTTTTTCGTGTAAACTTGTCCATGTGTATGTCCTTTATATTGGATTTGGATAGGTTCCTACCATCCAACCATTATAAAGGATTTTTTGTTGGGTAAATATGATTTCTGAAAATTTAGATTTTAATTTCACATTCAATTATTTTAATGCGACGCTAGTGAAATGACGTATTTAAATCAAATGAAAAGTAACTAAAATAATTAAAGCCCAGGTACTCATTTTGAGCCTGGGCTTTTGGAGTTACAAAACAATAGCAAGTGCAAATGCAAGTACAACCAACAAGCCAAATAAGTCATGTTTGCGAGCATATAGTAATGCAGCAAAAACTAGCAAAATGCAAATTATTAACCATTTCAAAATTACCATTTTTTTAATCTCCTTTCTCTATAGAAACAAAAACACCCCCGTCAAAAACAAACCATCTATTTATTGTAGATAGTAAGTAAATGACGAGGGTGTTCCCCGTTCCTATTTATTTATATAAATTGTATCATATTTCTAACTGTTGATGTATAAAAAAAACTATTATAAATACCTGTCCGGATGAAATTTATCCTACCTATTTATTGCTGAGGTACACTTTTTTAAAAAAGTACGTGTACCTCAGTTTGTACCTCACATTGTACCTGAGTTAAATACCCTTAAATACGTTTAAATACATAGGTATAGAAACCACCACGAAAACAAAACCTTGATATATCAACAATCTTGAAATTAAAAACACGTAGATAGGATGCAGAGTCATAAGGGAAACTTATAAAAAAAGATAATATTAATGTAATTTACTTATGAATATAAATGGGTTATGATGAGTATTGGAGAAAAGATGCTACATTTTTTAAAGCCTTTTCAAAAAGATATAATTAGGGGGATCCGCAAATGGCACAAGGTAATTTACACAATAGTCGTGCATCATTCGAAGTAAACGGTAAAACTTACAATTACTATGACTTAGCTTCAATTGAAAAAGCTGGCGTTGCAAAAGTTTCAAACCTTCCTTACTCAATCAAAGTATTATTAGAATCTGTTTTACGTCAATACGATGCGTATGTAATTAAAGAAGAACACGTAAACGAATTAGCAAAATGGGGTAATGGTGCTGATCCAGAAGCTGAAGTACCATTCAAACCTTCTCGCGTTGTATTACAAGACTTTACTGGTGTACCAGTAGTTGTTGACCTTGCATCTCTTCGTTCTGCAATGAAGGAAATGGGTGGCGACCCAAGCAAAATCAACCCTGCTATTCCAGTTGACCTTGTAATTGACCACTCTGTACAAGTTGACAAATATGGTAATGCATCTGCATTACAAGCAAATATGGACCTAGAATTCGAACGTAACGCTGAGCGTTATAACTTCTTAAAATGGGCACAAACTGCTTATGATAATTTCCGTGCTGTACCACCAGCAACAGGTATCGTTCACCAAGTAAACTTAGAGTACTTAGCTCCAGTTGTACACGTAAACGAAAATGCTGATGGCACATTCGAAACATTCCCAGATTCAGTAGTAGGTACTGACTCTCATACAACAATGATCAATGGTATCGGTGTTCTTGGATGGGGCGTAGGTGGTATCGAAGCGGAAGCAGGTATGCTTGGTCAACCTTCATACTTCCCAATCCCAGAAGTTATCGGTGTTAAATTAGTTGGCGATCTTCCAAACGGAACAACTGCAACTGACTTAGCATTAAAAGTAACACAAGTATTACGTCAACGTGGCGTAGTTGGTAAATTCGTTGAGTTCTTCGGACCTGGCGTATCTAAATTACCACTAGCTGACCGTGCGACAATCTCTAACATGGCTCCTGAATATGGTGCTACATGTGGTTACTTCGCAATTGATGAAGAATCATTAAACTACATGCGTTTAACTGGTCGTGACGAAGAGCACATCGCAGTTGTAGAAGCTTACTTAAAAGCAAACCATATGTTCTTTGATCCAACATTAGAGCCAGTTTACACTGATGTTTTAGAAGTAAACTTAGCTGAAATCGAACCAAACCTTTCTGGTCCAAAACGTCCACAAGACTTAATTCCACTATCTCAAATGCGTACTCGCTACAAAGAAGCAGTAGTGGCACCACAAGGTACACAAGGTTTCGGTTTAACAGAAGATGAATTCGCAAAAACTTCTGTAGCAAAATTCGCTGAAGGCGATGTAGAAATTCCAACAGGTGCTGTAGCAATCGCTGCCATCACTTCTTGTACAAATACATCTAACCCTTACGTATTAATTGCTGCGGGCTTAGTGGCGAAAAAAGCTGTAGAAAAAGGTCTAACAGTGCCGAAATGGGTAAAAACTTCTTTAGCACCAGGTTCTAAAGTTGTAACTGGTTACCTTGAAGATTCAGGTTTACAAGCTTACCTTGACCAAATTGGTTTCAACACTGTAGGTTATGGTTGTACAACATGTATCGGTAACTCAGGTCCATTACTACCTGAAATCGAAGATGCTATTAAAGCAAATGACTTATTCGTAACTTCAGTTCTTTCTGGTAACCGTAACTTTGAAGGTCGTGTACACCCACTTGTAAAAGCGAACTACTTAGCTTCACCACCACTTGTTGTTGCTTATGCACTTGCTGGTACAGTGGATATCGATCTACAAAAAGATTCATTCGGTAAAGACAAAGATGGTAACGAAGTATTCTTTGCTGATATCTGGCCATCAACTGAAGAAGTTAACGCAGTGTTAAGTACTGTTGTTAACCGTGAGTTATTCCAAAAAGAATACGAAACTGTATTCACAGCGAACGAAAAATGGAATGCAATTGAAACATCAACTGAGTCTCTTTACACATTTGATGACAAATCAACTTACATCCAAAACCCACCATTCTTCCAAGGTCTTGCAAAAGAGCCAGAAGCTATTAAAGGCTTAGACGGCTTACGCATTATGGCGAAGTTCGGTGATTCAATCACAACTGACCATATTTCTCCAGCTGGTGCAATCGGTAAAGATACACCTGCAGGTAAATATTTAATTGAAAACGGTGTTGCAATCCGTGACTTCAACTCTTACGGTTCTCGTCGTGGTAACCACGAAGTAATGATGCGTGGTACATTTGCAAACATCCGTATCCGTAACCAAGTGGCTCCTGGTACAGAGGGTGGATTCACTACTTACTGGCCAACAGGCGATGTAGAGTACATCTATGACGCATGTATGAAATACCAAGAGCAAGGTACGGGCTTAGTGGTACTTGCTGGAAACGACTACGGTATGGGTTCTTCTCGTGACTGGGCTGCGAAAGGTACATTCCTACTTGGCGTGAAAACTGTTATTGCACAATCTTACGAGCGTATCCACCGTTCTAACCTAGTAATGATGGGTGTTCTTCCACTTCAATTCATGCCAGGTGAATCTGCTGATACATTAGGCTTAACTGGTAAAGAAGAAATCTCTGTTAACATTACTGACAACGTAAAACCACGTGAAATCTTAACAGTAACTGCTAAATCTGAAGATGGCACAGTTAAAACTTTCCAAGCTTTAGCTCGTTTCGACTCAGAAGTAGAAGTAGACTACTACCGTCATGGTGGTATCCTACAAATGGTTCTACGCGCAAAAGCAGCTGAATAATATAAATTATCAAACAGCATGTTAGTTTTTCTAGCATGCTGTTTTTTTATATGCAATAGATTAAATTATTGTCAAAATTTAATCTATTTCTTCCGTTAATTTTAAATTAATTGCCAAATGTCTAGCATTTTCTCCACAATTTATATAGAATTGTAATGTAAGCCTTTTTAAATATACATACATGGGGGACGATTATGATGACGAAGAAAAAACATAAGCTTTACACAGCCGCAACGACGGCAATAGCGGTGACAGCTTTAGTAGTAGTACCTGCCTCAGCAGCTAACTCATTTTCAGATGTAAGCAAAGACTCTGCACATTTTAACAGCATTTCAACACTAAACGAAGCTGGGATTATTAACGGTTTTCCAGATGGCACATTTAAGCCATCACAGGATGTAACACGTGGTCAAGCGGCAAAAATGATTGCAGGTGCTTTCGGGCTTACTCCCGAGTCAACTGAAGAAGACCCGAATTTCAAAGATGTAGCTACATCTAGTGCGTACTATGAAGCTATCGTTACATTAGTGAATCTTGGTGTTGTACAAGGCTATGAGGATGATACATTCCGTCCAAATGACACAATTACACGTGGTCAAATGGCGGTGATGGTCGCACAGGCAACAGGTTTAACAGCAGAAGGTGAAAGTCCATTTACAGATGTGCCACAAGATAGCCCATATGCAGATGCTGTAACGGCATTATATGAAGCTGGCATTGCAAAAGGTCTTACTGCAACAGAGTTTGGTGTAGAGAAAAATGTAACACGCGGTCAGCTAGCAACATTTATTGTGAATGCATTAGGCTTAGCTGAAGAAGAGACTGTAGCGGAGGATACGAAAGAAGAACAACCAACAGAAGAACAATCAAATGAAGAAGAGCCAGCAACAGAAGAACAACCTGAGACAACAAATGATAGCTCTACATTAGAGGAAGTATTTACTAAAACATTAGCGAAGCAGCAAGAGCTAAAAAGCGTGAAGGCAACAATGACAATATCGCAGTCTGTAGAAGTAAATGATGGTCAGGAAACAATGACAATGGATTCTAAAGGCAATATGTCCATGGATATTGTGACAGAGCCGATGCAGTTCTTTGCGGAGGGTACAATGTCAATGACAGATCCAACAAGCGGTGAAGCTATTAATTTGCCAATTAAAATGTATATGACAGCTAAAGATGGTATGTACATGTATGAGGCAGAGCAGCAAGCTTGGCTGAAATTCCCGAGTCAATTATTTGAGGATGCACTGAGCCAAACAGGGGTACAGCCAAATGCAGCAGAGCAATTAGAGATGCTACAAGCATTTGCTGACGATTTCACATTAGAAGAAACAGCAAGCCATTATCAGTTAACATTAAAAGGTGCTGGCGATAAATTTATGGAGCTTGTGCAGCAGCAGCTTGGTGCAATGGACTTAGGTGTAGATGCTGACCTAGAGGCACAATTAGGTGATATGTCTTTCGATAACCTTGCGTTTACATTAGTAATCAATAAAGAAACATTTGATGTAGAAGAAATTGCGATGGATATGACAATCAATATGCAAGTAGAGGGCAATTCGATTAAAACAAGACAGCAATCAACAATCAAGTACCATGATTTCAATGCTGTTACAACGATTACAATTCCACAAGATGTGCTTGAAAACGCTGTAGAATTGGATTTAAGCGAAGCAACAGCAGCGTTAGAAAGCAAAAAAGTAGAAGTTACAGCAAACAAATAAGACATTACGAAAAAGTAGGTTTATACCAAATTGGTGTAAGCCTATTTTTTGTTTTCTTTATAGGGCAGAGGGGGGATGAATAATAGACAAATAAACCCCCGATTTGCAAAAAAGTCAGGAGTTTAGGTGTTTAAAATAGTGACATCTAATGAAAGCCCATTAAGTCCTGTACTTTCTGTGTATTTGCGGTAGATGTCAATATTTCTAAAAAACGAAAGACTACATCAAAGCCTGTTCCTGGGTTAGAAGAGGTGATAATATGCCCTGTTTGTATAATACGTTCATCGGTAATTTTCACACCATAGCTTTTTAGCTGTACTAAGCGTTTACTTGTTGGATGATGGTAGGTGGTTGCTAGACGATTTTGCAGGATACCGCTATGCGCTAAAATTAACGAAGCGACACAGATTGTAGCAATTGGTTTTTGCTGTTTATCGAAGTGGCGAACCACCATCTGAAATTCCTCACTAAAGGCATCCACATAAAAGCCCGCTTCTTCAAAGCCTCCTGGAATAGCTAAAGCATCAAAATCCTCTAAAGCAATTTCATGTAATAATTTTTCAGGAATAACCTTAAAATTCCATGTGCATTGTAGCTGAGCATGTAAGCCTACCGTTACAACCTCTGTTGAGCCATCACCCTCCCATTTATTCCAGCCAAGTACATCTGTAAAAACACTTGCCTCCACAGCTTCAAAGCCATTTGCTAAAAGTAACAATATTTTTTTCATATCCCTAATGCCTCCCTTGTTGCTTTTATTGTAAGCAATACAACATTGTAAGAACAGAAGCTGTATAATGTAAGGTAGATAAAATACTTTATTTTAACAGGAATTATAGGGAGAATAGTTAATTTAGAAAGGAAGTTAATCATGGATCAAATTGATATGAATATTTTACAGCAACTACAGGGCAATGCGAAAATCTCAATGAAGGAGTTAGCTACTGCGGTTCATTTATCTTCCCCTGCTGTTATTGAACGCGTAAGAAAGCTTGAGGAACAAGGGGTGATTGAAGGGTATCATGCAAAATTGAATTTAACAAAGATAGAGCGCACCATTCAAGCAATTATTTTGTTTAAATCCATTGATTGCAAAAGCCTTGCAGCGTTTTGTAAGGGGCATCCAGATGTGCTTGAATGCTATCGGGTAGCGGGGGAGATTAGCTATATTGTCAAACTTGCAACCTATTCAGTTGAAACATTAGAGCAGTTTATTGATGCAGCGATGCCCTATGGTACACCATCTACCAATATTATCTTATCTTCAATGGAAAAAATGGTGATCACACCGTTTTCTGATGATTACTAATAAAAAAGCAAACCTTCCGTCCATGAGCACCGTTTATAGGATAGAGAGGGGGAGAGATGTTGCAAATCAGCGAACTAGAACGAATTATGGAACAGCATACGGAAAGATTAATTCGTCTTGCCTTTTACTATGTTAGGGATTTACAAAGTGCAGAAGATATTGTTCAGGATGTTTTTATTAAATTTTATGATAACCAGCAAAATTATGAGGAACGCGGAGAATTAAAGGCTTATTTATCAAAGCTAGTTGTAAATAGAAGTAAAGATTATTTGCGCAGGTGGAGCTATCGCAAAATTCAAGTACAGCAGAAAATTTTTGCTAAACAAGCCATTATCAGAAGGGATATGCTTGTTCAGCAGGATGAACAAACGTTAATAGAAAATGCTATTCTGGCATTGCCGTTAAAACAGCGTGAGGTGATTAGTCACTTTTATTTTGAAGAAATGGCTGTTGTGGATATTGCGGAGCTCTTAAATATTCCTGAGAGTACAGTGAAAACAAGGTTGCGTCGTGGGCGAGAGTTACTAAAGCCAAAGCTTCAGCATATTGAGTGGGAGGTGCTTTTGCATGAGTAAGGTAGATATAAGGGTGCTAAGGAATTTATCGGACAGTAAAAAGCGTGTGATGACAAATGTTATGCAGCACTTAGAGCAACGACATGAAAAAAAATCTTCTAAGCGCTGGCAATATGGGGTACTCACCATGGTCTTAAGCGTATGTATAGGATTGTTTATTTATCATCAATACAAGGATGCACAACAGCAAGCTTCTATGATCCCGCCTGTATTAGATGAACAAATGTTGGAGCTAGCTTTACAAAGCGATGCAAAAATGAATGGCAAGAACCGTCTATATAGATATAGCTTTGATAGCTTTTTAATGGTAGAGTCAGCCTTTGTTTATGCACAATCGCAAGGACTAGCACCTACACAATCGCAAGTAGCTAAGAAATTAGAAGAAGTCATGGATAGTTTTCATTATGGGGCACTTACACTGAGTGAGCGTTTGTCAATGCTACAAATGTCAGAAGAGGCGTTTATTGAAAGCTATGCCAAGCCAATTGCCTATAAAGCAGCGACAGGTGACTTATTATGGGACGCAACGAAAGCTGATTATCCAAATACAAGCGATCAAGTTCGTATGTGGTTTGTTGAGCAAGAGGCGATGCGCTATTTAGAGCAGCATTATCATCGAGAGATTGCCTTTTTACGAGAGAAATATAAGATACCTGAAAAGGAAAACCAAATGATTTATATACGGAGCGGAATGGTTGTTGCTTTAAAGGAATATGAATTTTTAGTTGTATCGGGTGCTTTTACAGGCGATTTAACGAAATTATCTGCGGATGAAATTGTACAGAAGCATACAAATGGTACGTGGTTTCCCCTTGTTAATGTCCCTAAAGCATTGTCCGTTGGCGATCGGGTGGAGGTACAATATAGCGAAGCAATTGGTGGCGACGGTTCTAGGCCATTCTTAGATTTTAAGGATAACATCGGAATAAAGATAGTCGAGGATTATCAATAATAAAAGATTAGACATTCTAAATTGCTGGAATGTCTAGTCTTTATTTTTTCTTTGTAATTGGAGAAAAAGTAATATTTTCTAATAAATGTTTTAAAAAGGGATGAAAATTAGAGGAGCTATCTTAAGAAAGTAGTATTGAGTACAACATGAAGGAACGAAGGGGAGATATATACTTGCGGTTACATCATAAATTGAAGGAAAATTAAAGGATAGACTATGTGTGTTGAAAAATGCTCAAAGCTAAAGAGCTGTTGATTCAAACTAATTATCAGCATCAATATGCGCTCCTTCATCAAAGCATTATCATTTGTTTCAACGGAATTTTTTAAGATTGTCCACTGTTGACA
The DNA here is from genome assembly GCF_038051955.1 of Lysinibacillus sp. FSL H8-0500. Classification (NCBI taxonomy): domain Bacteria; kingdom Bacillati; phylum Bacillota; class Bacilli; order Caryophanales; family Bacillaceae; genus Lysinibacillus; species Lysinibacillus sp. FSL H8-0500. Next base: position 2,277,702 of record NZ_CP150292.1, read on the forward strand.
GACAATTGGTAATTTGCTAAGATGAAGGACAATAAAAGCATACAAATTCGTTGATGAGAAAGAGTAGTGTTTCACTTTGTTCTACAGAGAGCCGACATTTGGTGGAAGTCGGTGTGCAGGTGTTACATGAAAATCCTCTCTGAGAAGATTAGCTGAATCGAGTAAGCTAATCCGGGTGTCTACCGTTAAAAAGAACACGTATGATTGTACGTTGCTGAGTGCTATTGGCCATCGTGTCAATAGAAATTAGGGTGGTATTCGCGGTTAACCCCGTCCCTTTTCCTTGGGACGGGGTTTTTTGTATGCCTTTTATACAAATTTGCTTGTATAGGAGGAACTAATATGAAGAAAGAACAAAAGAAGGAAACAACGGTGGAACGGAAACAAGGATTCGTGCATTATGGTCGCAAGAAGGGACCTTCGCCAAATCTGTAAGCAATCGTGCTGGACAGCAGCCCTTTGTATTTTATGAGGGACCACCAACAGCGAATGGGTTACCACATGTCGGCCATGCATTTGGTAGAACCATAAAAGATGTGGTGGCCCGTTACAAAACAATGCAAGGCTATTTAGTTGAACGCAAAGCAGGTTGGGATACACATGGGTTGCCTGTGGAATTAGGGATAGAAAAGGCTTTAGGGATCTCTGGAAAGCAGGAGATTGAAAACTATGGGGTGGAGCAATTTATTCAAGCATGTAAGAAGAGCGTTTTTACCTATGAGCAAAAATGGCGTACTTTTACAGAGCAACTTGGCTACTGGCTTGACATGGATGATCCTTACCTAACATTAAGTAATGACTATATTGAATCTGTGTGGCATATTTTAAGCCATGTTCACAAGGAAAAACTGTTATACAAAGGACATCGCGTTTCACCTTATTGCCCTAGCTGTCAAACTTCCTTAAGCTCTCATGAGGTGGCACAGGGCTATAAGGATGTTAAGGATTTATCCGTTACTGCAATGTTTAAGCTAGAGGATCGAGACGAATATATCTTAGGCTGGACAACGACGCCTTGGACATTACCAGCCAATGTAGCCTTGGCTATGAATCCTGCTCTTCGATATGTCCGTGTAAGGCATGCAAACAGCATCTATATACTAGCCAAATCGTTGGTAGCAAAGGTTTTTTCAGAGCCTGTTGAGATATTAAGTGAGCATGACGGTCAGGATTTTGCAGGTGTTTCCTATCGATCGCCATTTTCCTATGTAGCCGTCGATAAAGGGCATATCATTGTCATGGCAGATTATGTGACAGAGCATAGTGGAACAGGAATTGTACACATAGCACCTGCTTATGGAGAGGACGATTATAAAACGGTGCAGCAACATGGCTTGTCCTTTGTCAATGTAGTTGATCTTAAAGGCTGTTATACAGAAGCGGTACCTGAGCTTGTTGGACGATTTGTGAAAGATTGTGATGTCGATATCATTAAAATGCTTGCAGCAAATGAGCTTTTATTTGCTAAAGAAAAATATGAGCATAGCTATCCGCATTGCTGGCGCTGTGATTCACCATTATTGTACTATGCAACAGATAGCTGGTTTATCAAAATGTCGGCATTAAAAGAGCAGCTTTTACAAAATAATCAGCAGGTGACATGGTACCCTAGCCATATTAAGGATGGACGATTTGGCAACTTCCTAGAAAACTTAGTGGATTGGAATATTAGTCGTAATCGTTATTGGGGAACACCACTCAATGTGTGGATCTGTCAGGATTGCAATCATGAGGAGGCACCTAACAGTGTTGCAGCGCTACAACAATTAGCCAAAGGAGCTGTCAATGAACAATTAGAGCTCCATAAGCCATTTATAGATGCCATTGTCTGTACCTGTCCTGTCTGCCAAGGCGACATGAAACGTACGCCTGAAGTTATCGATGTTTGGTTTGACAGTGGCTCGATGCCATTTGCCCAACAGCATTATCCTTTTGAAGACGTAGCGAACTTTCATCATCAGTTTCCAGCAGATGTGGTCATTGAGGGCATCGACCAAACGCGAGGATTTTTCTATAGCTTATTAGCAGTATCGACCTTGTTTACAGGAAAACCACCTTATAAAAATGTGCTATCGTTAGGGCATGTACTCGATGAGCATGGACAGAAGATGTCCAAAAGTAAAGGCAATGCATTAGAGCCTGTTGAGTTAATCGAGGAGTATGGAGCTGATGCTCTACGTTGGGCATTTTTAGTTGATAGCTCCCCATGGAATCCAAAGCGTTTTTCGAAGAAAATTGTCTTAGATGCGAAATCTAAGCTTGTGGATACACTCGACAATACGTTTAAATTTTATGACATGTATGCCCAAATCGATGACTTTACGTATGATGCTACAAATACAGGTACACGTTCACAGCTAGATCATTGGATATTGTCTCGCTTACATCACACTATATTGCTTGTCACAACCTCCATGGATGATTATCAATTTACACAGGCTACAAGGGAAATTGGTCAATTGGTGGAAGAGTTAAGCAATTGGTATATACGTCGTTCACGTGCTAGATTTTGGGCAAATGGAATGACAGCAGATAAACGAGGTGCATTTAGCACACTTTACGAGGCACTGACATCCATTTGTCAATTAATAGCACCGTTTACACCATTTATAGCAGAGGATATCTACCGTCAACTATGTGGAAAAAGTGTTCATCTTGAGGAATATCCACTATTCGACGATCAACTAGTGGATGTGAAGCTTGAACACGAAATGGCAACGGTCTTAACAGTTGTGGAACTTGGACGTAGCATTCGCAATAGTCAGGGAATAAAGGTCAAGCAGCCTTTAAGTGAACTCATTGTTGCCCTAAAAGGTGAACTGTCGGATTACCAAGCCTATAGCGAACTCATTCAGGATGAGTTAAACATCAAAGCTTGTAGATGGACACATGATTTTTCAGCCTATGAAAGCGTGCATTATAAATTGAATTTTAAAACAGCGGGAGCGGCATTTGGTCCAAAGGTTCATCAAGTAAAAGAGTATGTGTTGTCATTAACAGAGGAAGAGAAACAAAGGCTACAACATCATGAAACTGTGGATCTCATGATGGACGGTCAACAGCTAACATTATTAAGAGAACATGTAATAGCTGAATCAATCGTCAAGGACCATTATATTTTAGCGGAGGATAGCACTTGCCGTGTCTTGATGAATGTTCAACTTACAGAGAGCTTACTACAAGAAGGGCAAATACGAGAATTGATTCGTACTATACAAGATGCACGAAAAAAATGGCAGCTACCAGTGGCGCAATATGTATCGATTGCCTTTAATGGTAGTGCAGGGGTACTTTTCATGATTCAGCAGCACGAAGCTTTATTACAAGAAAATGTATTAGTCAAAGCTATTTATTATGGTGAGCAATGGCCTCATGCAAAATCCATTGAGACGGCATTGTTTAATGAAAAGCTCACTTTATTTGTTTCTCTATAAAAGAAAAGCTCAGGGTTACCTCCCAAGCTTTTTCTATGTACGTTAAAATAAGCCACTTGCCAGATAACATGCTGTTGCCCAAATAAAGACGGCGGAGCATTTATTAAATAGTCGCATCAATTTTCCAGAGCCGTCTAGTTTTTTGAACGAGGCGCCAGTCAATGTGAGACCGAAAAACCATAGCCAGGAAATGAACACACAAGCAACAGTGAACATTATTTGCTCGGTTCCACTATATTTTAATGCGCTTGTACCAATAACACCGATTGTATCTAAAATAGCATGTGGATTTAGAAGTGACACAGAGAGTGCGAAGAGAATTTGTTTTTTTATAGGCAATGCTTCGCTATTTTCAGTGTTTGCTGGATTTGAACGCCAAATGCTATAGCCCATGTAAAGTAAAAAAATGATACCAATAGTCATTAAAGTGATACGCAACCACTCAAATTGTAGAACTATTAATGACAGACCGAATACCGCAAGTAGAATAAGCAGTGTATCACAGATCGCAGCTGTCACACCTGCTGGCAAAGCACGTAATAAATTTGGTTGTGTAGCTCCTTGTGAAAAAACAAAAACATTTTGTACGCCTAATGGCAAAATGAGTCCAAATGCTAAAATGATACCATGAAGAAAAGCCTCCAACGATCATTCCTCCTTTCTTTACTTATTTTAGATATGGTATAACTAAAAGAAAACGACCAATCGGATGGTTTTTTATCCACCCAATTTTATAGCATGGAAGGGGAAGGAACATGAGCTGGCAGCCGAATAGACGAAGTGACACTACATTACAGCAGCAGATTGTACAGTGGATAACAGCCAATGTGGAACGAGGAGACTGGGCAGCAGGGACAAAACTCCCTACCCAAAGACAGCTGGCCATGCAGTTCGATGTGAATCGTAGCACGGTTCAGCAGGCTTTGGAGGAATTAAGGGCAATGGGCATCCTTGAAGCAAAAGTAGGCTCTGGTGTTTACGTTACGCACAATTCCTGGCATGCATTAATCCAACAAACACAGCCGAATTGGCAAACCTATATCGAAACGAGCATCCATAAGCCAAACTACCACACCATCCAATTAATTAACGAATACGAACAGCGTGATGGTATAATTCGTTTAGGAACGGGAGAGCTAGCCCCCAACTTATTGCCCATCAAGGAAATAGAAGCCTCACTTCAAGAACTATCATTTGAGCCAAAAGCATTAGGCTACTCTTCACCACAGGGCAATGACCAGCTTCGTGCAGCTATTTGTGAATATGTTCAAAAAAGGGGTATTACAGCTGAGCCTCAAAACGTCTGTATTGTCTCAGGTGCTCTTCAGGCACTACAGTTGATTGCTGTTGGCTTATTAGAGCAAGGGTCCATTGTCTTTCAGGATCCAACCTCCTATTTAAATTCTGTTCATCCTTTTCAGTCAGTTGGCATGCAAATGATTAGCATTGACCGTAATGAACAGCTTGCGCAAACATTGACGCAAAGGAAACGAAAGAAACAGGCTGTATTTTACGCCATACCTACTTTACATAATCCAACAGGTCATGTATGGACAGCACGGGAAAAAGAACAGCTATATGAAGCATGTCAGGCATCACGCATTCCGATTATAGAGGATGATATTTATCATGAATTGCTTTTTGAAGAGACATCACCTCCGATTAAAGCAATGGATAGTAGCGGACAAGTTCTTTATATTGGCAGCGTTTCTAAAACCCTAAGCCCTGGGCTACGCATTGGCTGGCTCATCGGTCCAACTACTGTCATTAAGCGACTAGCAGATATTAAAATGCAAACAGACTACGGCTCTAGTGCGATTTCCCAAGAAATTGTTTGGCATTGGCTGCAATCTGGAAAATATGAAAAACATCTTCTCCATTTACGTCAGCAATTGCAAGAGAGAGCCGATTTTGTTGAACAGTTGTTACAGAAGACATTTAAGGATATAGCTAGCTGGAATAAACCAAAGGGAGGCTTTTATATTTGGCTAAAATTTCACCAGTCTATTGTGGATAAAGCGTTCTTTATTAAGCTATTACAGCAACGTGTTTTACTGAATCCTGGCTATATTTACAACCCGCAAGACCATCATCATATTCGCCTATCGTATGCTTATGCAAGTTATGAAGAATTACAGAATGGCTTAAAAATATTATATGAATGTGCTGTGGAGGAAGTGGTAAGATGAAAGTAAATAATATTGACCATTAGGTATTAATTTGGAGTTTGCATAAAAAGGTAATTAAAATATGATTTGTAATAGTGATTTTATAGGAGATATGGGGGAGTAATTGATAGATCGTAGGTTTTCGGAGATGTTTAGGTTGAAGAATAATAGTTTCTATAAAATAATCAAGAATCAACCGAGTCTTTTAAAATATACATTATATATTTAAGCAGTTATAGAATCAATAAAATGATAAAAGAAACGATATGGGAATAAAAAGTTCAAGATGGTACAAAAAAGCACCTCTTTTTTAGGCTAGTGAACTGAACCCCGAATAAGGTCCACTTTTTTTAAAGTGTCCACTATTCGGGGTTCAGTTCATTTTTTGGTGTCAACCTATTTTTTTATTATTATTCTTGTATTGGATCTATATTTTGTAATGGATGAAGCATTAATCAGGTTTAAATTTTACTTTGTGTTGAATCAATCACTAAAAAGTAATGACATTCTGATATTGAATTATTTATAAATCTATGTTCTGTATCTGCTTCAAAAAATAATGAATCTCCTTCTAATAATTCCCCGTGGAAATCATCAATTCCAAGTTCCACTACTAATTGGCCTTTCTCGACATAAATATATTCTTTAACACCTGGTTTATGAGCTGGAAATATGCCAGATTCCGAATGCGGGGGAATAATGTTTTTAACAAACTCAATGCCCCGAGATGGAAATGCAGGAGATAATAAATGCCTTTGGAAGCCAAATTTTTCATCAAAATAAGTTGGACGTTCATCTGCTCTCATAATTATTATATCTCTTTTTTCTTGTTGATCTAGTAATGCAGATAAAGTAGTATTTAATGCTTCTGCAATCTGACAAGCTACTTGAATTGTTGGGTTTTTTTCATCTCTTTCAATTTGAGATAACATAGATGCGCTTACTTTACTTAATGTGGAAAGTTCTTGTAATGTCATATTGTTTTGTTTTCTAATAGTATTTACTTGTTTTCCAAACCCCATTAATGATTTCTCCTTTTATTTGATTATTTTTGTAGAACATATTTAAAGCTCGGAATTACACTATAGAAAAAATTTTTTTCTATAGTATAATTTCAGCGTGGCAAAGTAGAAAAGAAATAGGAGTGATAAAAATGTTAAAAGTTATCTTTGCATTACTACCATTGTTAAGTATTTTATTTATGATTTTTGTTTTAAGAAAATCTTCCATTTTTACAGGTGTTGTAGCTTGTATCATAACGACAGTAATAGCTGTATCTCCTGTATTTAATACTAGCATAAAAATATTACCTGAACCTATTATAAAAAGTATTCTTACTACATCTGTAATAGTCTATATATTATTTTTTGGTATTCTCTTATTTCAATTAATGGAGAAATCAGGAGCTATTGATGGAATAGCCTCCTCTATTACAACATCAACAAGTGATAAAGTATATCAGATTCTTATCTTAGCTTTAGGTTTATCACCGTTAGTAGAAGCAGTGAGTGGATTTGGTTTAGCGGTTATTGTTATAGCTCCTATTCTAATTGCCTTAGGATTTAGCCCTATTCAATCTTCACTAATTGCCTTAGTCAGTTTATGCATTATACCTTGGGGTACATTGGCTATGGGGACGATAATAGGTGCAACATTAGGCAATGTTCCCTTAAATGAGTTGGGAATGGGTAGTGCATTAATGTGTATACCAATATATATTTATTATGCAATATTAGTTGTTTATATTGGTGTGGGAAAAAAGGCTTTATTGGAGAGGCTATTTTCTGTTATATTTATTGGATTTTTATTAGGATCCTCGGTATGGCTATGTAATAGATTTGCTAGCGTTGAACTTGCTGGATTGTTTGGATCACTTATTGTGATTTCCTCTATCTTTTTAATAATTAAACAACGAAGCAAGAATACTTTAGATAATAATACTGAACAAAATATGCAATCATCATTTATAAAAAATATTACGCCATATCTACTTTTAATAATTTTATTATTTTCATCAAGAATGATTGTCCCGTTTAAAGATTTTTTAACAAATACATTTACTTTGACTATAGAAAAATATAATTTTCAACTAGCATTTTTATATTCACCAGGTTTTTTCTTGATTATAGTCTGTATTTTTACAATATTATTTTATCGTTTGAAGAAACTGGAGATTAAAGATAGTATTTACTCTACTATACAAAAATGTTGGCCTGTAATTGTAACAACTTTTCTATATGTGGTAGTATCTGAAATAATGTCTGAAGCTAAGATGATACAATTACTTTCCTCAGTAGCTGCAAGATCATTTGGCGAATTTTACATATTTATAGCACCGTTAATTGGAGCAACTGGTGGTTTTTTAACAGGAAGTAATACAGCATCAAATACGATGTTTATTAGATTACAAACAGAGACAGCACTCCAAATAGGTATGTCACCAACCTTGATAGCATGTTCTCAGAATGTAAGTTCTTCTTTAATGACAATGGTTAATCCTTCACGGGTGGCCTTAAGTTGTTCAGTATGTAAAATAAATAATTCTGAAAATGAGATTCAAAAAAAAGTAGCATTAGTAGGATTAGGTACTATTTCAATAATATTAATTGAATTGCTTATACTATATTTCTTTCATGATTAGCTTAAACATAGCGTATTGTTTTTAAGATTAGCCAATATAGTTATTTTAGTATTTTGAGAATACAAAAATCAAAGTTATAAATGAGTATTTCATAAGATATAGTTGCTAAATTAAATGAACGTGGAGCAAACCTAGAGGCAGATGAGGCGAACTCATCTGCTTTTGTATTAATAGTGATATTTCTGGCGTGTCATTAGCAAAATAGCGATTGCTGGCACGGTACAAATCAGCATGGCACCAAAGGATAGCCCTGGAGAAATTTCATATAAATAGCCGCCTAAAAATGTTAAGATGGCTGTGCTTAAGCCCATTGCCAATGCCGAGTAAAGGCCCTGTGCATTTGGAATTTGTTCCTTTGGCAACGTTTGTGTTAAATAGCGAATAAAGGCGAAGTGTGCAAGGGCAAACGAGAGTGCATGTAATGTTTGGGAAGCAATAAAGACCCAAATATTGGGGAACATAAATATCAATAACCAGCGTAGGGAAGAGCCACTAGCTGCTAACAGTAATAAAGACGATGTGCGCCATTTTGTGAATAATGTATCAGCCTTCATAAAATACAGAATTTCACAAATAACAGCGATATTAATAATCATTCCCATATAGAATGGGTCTACCTGTAAATCCTCTAAATAAATATAGCCATAGCTGTAGTAAGAGGCATGTGCCCCCTGTAGTAAAATAAGAATAAATAGCACAATCGGGAAGCCTTTTATCTGCCACAATGCTTTCATTGACAATGATTTGGCGCGTTGTTCTTTTGTTGGTACAATCAGTAATTCCTTTGGTGTTGCCAATTGTTGCATTAACAACATACCACTTAATCCTATAATCATGCTCCAAAAAATCGCGTTTTTGCCAAAAACACCTGTTAGCATACTAATGATTAATACAGCAATGACAAAGCCGAGTGAGCCATAGGAGCGACTTTTACCATAATGAATATTGCCATGCTGGACAAGCGTTGCGGCACTGCTTTCAACAGCAGGCAATAATGCGGGATAAAATGTACTAAATAAAATTGTTACGATCAATAGGGTGGTAAAGCCTGTGCTTGGTATATACAGCAGCGCAGTTAGTAGTGAGCATACTGCAAAAATCGTAATGAGCCGTTTATTATGGACATATTTTGCTAGCATGGGAAAGAATAATAAATTTGATGTTGCACGAGCCAATAAGCCACAGCCCATCACAATACTTGCCTGAGAAACGGTTAATTGTTTCGCATCCACAAGCCAGCCTGTCCAGTAGGGTAAAAAAATGCCCCATGTCATAAAAAATGTAAAGAAACTTTGAGAAAGCCAACGTTGATTATTCATATCATTACCGTACCTCCATTAACTATGTTGAATCATAGCATGTTCATCGTTACAATAATGTGAGATATCTCATATTTTTAAAGGAGCATATAAAAAATGCATATTTTAACAGGGAGAGCACGTAGCGATTATTTGAAAAAATATCCTATTGACGATTTCTTTTCATTTGATATTCAGCCATATCTTGAAGTGTGCCAATTTGATAAAGGGGAGTGGATTTTTCAGGAAGGCTCTTTTCCAGACACATTGTATTACATGCTAGAAGGCAAGGCGAAGCTCTATATGACGCATAAAAATGGCAAGGTTTCACTTATTGAATACCTAAAAGCGCCTCTTTTTATGGGGGAAATTGAATTGTTAAATGAGGCAAGGTATACAAAGGGGATACAGACCGTCACCAAGACCATTTGTTACTCGATTACGCAGTCATGTAAGGAAAAGTTACTTGAAGATGCTTTATTTTTGCGCAGGCTTTGTTTATTTTTAGGGGAAAAAGCAACGAATATGACGGCTAAATATACACAAAATCAAGCCTATCCACTTGAAAATCGTTTAGCGGCTTTTATTCAATTATCTGCTGAACAAGGTATTTATAAAGAGAAGCATACGGAAATCTGTGAGTATTTAGGGGTTTCTTATCGTCATTTATTATATGTATTGGCACAGTTTTGTGAAGAGCAGATAGTGGAAAAACGCAAGACTGGCTACCATATTATTGATAAAAAGCGTCTCGCTCAGCTAGCACAGGAGATACAATGAAAACTATTATACGCAAGGAGGGGCTCAAAGATTATTTGGGTCCCCTTTTTTTATATTTTTGTACCTGTCATTTATAGAAGAGAGCGTAATTGCCTATTAAAAAATAAGTATTCTAGCAAAAATAAGCATTCTTTCACTGTACAAAATTGAACTGTGATAAAACTCCTGTATTTTTCAAATAGAAGAAATCGAAAAATGAATAGGTCTTTTATAATGGTTCTTTAGAATTTAATTTGAACTAAAATCTTACACTTTATAGGTTGTTTTTATCTATTTCTGTGTTTATACTATTTTTAACTATGACATCTAAGAATCACTTGAAAATAATAAAAATCATGAACAAGAAAAAGGGGGGAGCTGTGACGCCTTTTGTCCATTTGCTAGGGCTATGCAGCGAAAGAAAAATGTTCTTTTCTAGGAAAGTAGCTGGTGATTATAATTATTTTTCTGCACTAAATTTTTCCGATATAGAATCCAATGAGCGATTTAAAGAAAAGTTAGATTTTTTAGCTTTTTCGAAAAATAGAAGGGAGCTAGTGCGTTATTTACGTACAATTTATGAGAATAATCGACAAGAAATTTTAGACAATCTATCTGACCGTTTGTATGACGTACATGATTTTGCACAAATAGCTCAAAAGTATCCTGAAATAGGAGGAGAAAAGCAATTAATCGATGATTATTTTAAGAGCCTGTTTGAGGATGAATTGAACCTTCAGTATGTTTTTAAAAGAAGGAAATTATCGTCCATACTTTTAAGCGTTGGCATATTACCAAACCAGATCATTGCCATCTATATGTTAATCAATCAATTGCTCATCCCGCTCATTGTGAAAGAATTATCTCGAAATCCAAAAAACATGCTAGATGTCCTACTCGCATTTGAAAGTTTATTGAATATAGATCAGCAAATTATCTTTGAAACCTATATAGAAAATCAAGCAAATTCTGTTGTTACAGGGTTAGGAGAAATTATTAAATATAATACACAACTTGTCTCAATCAAAGAACTAATCGAGTTTCAAGAGGTGCAGCAAAAAGAGATTGTTGCCGCAAATCAATCGATGCAGGATTTAGAAAATAGTATTGAAGAAATTGCTGTTTCTGTAAGTGATATTTCAGCTCAAACTAAAACGGCATTGTTTGAATTAAATGAAGACCTAGCCTCCTTAAAGCATATTACTTCTATTCTACAGTTAACGGATGAAAGCCAAAAATCAATGCAGGTAAATATTGGTCTTTTAGTAAACCATGTAAATAGCGTGGCAAAGTTAATGGCATTAATTAAAGCCATTGCAGATCAGACGAATCTTTTAGCACTCAATGCTACGATTGAAGCAGCCAGAGCTGGAGATGCAGGAAAAGGATTTTCTGTAGTAGCAGAGGAAATTCGTAAATTAGCTGATGATACAAAATCGTCCGTGCTTTCCATTCATGCTGACATAAATGAATTACTATTAATAACTACAGATATACAATCGATTACACAGCAGTTTGCCAAAGATTTGCATAAGGGTGTAGTCGATACGGCAATGATTACAGAAACACTCACAAATTTAAACGATAATATTCAGCAGCAAGGTGTTCGTTTTGGGGAAATTGCTGAGGTAGCTAGAAATCAAGCTGCATCTGCTAACTATATTTCGGAGTGCAATCAAAATATTACTGAGAGCATGGCGAAAAGTAAGGAAATCGTATTTCATATGGGCTCCTCCATTTATCGACTGAGCCATATGATTGATGATTACCGTACCAAAACAATTTCAAATAATTACATTATTAGTCAGGAAGATGTTATAGAATTAGCGATTACTGATCATTTGCTCTGGAGTTGGAAAATTTATAATTTACTATTAGGCTTTGAAAAAATGTCTGCAGAAGAAATCGCCTCCTATCAAAGCTGTCGTCTCGGTAAATGGTATTACGGATTAGGTAAAACATTGCTTGGAGATAAAGCTATTTTTAAAGAGCTAGAAGAACCTCATATACTCATCCATGAATTGGCAAAAAAGGCTGTACAAGCATTCAATCAGGGCAACAAAGATCAAACGGAAGCTTATCTGCGAGAAATTACCTTGGTTTCTCATGATGTAGTGAATAAATTACAGCAATTAAAAGCTCTTTTAGTAAGTGAGAAACAACAATATGAACATTAATAGGGTTTAAACAATTCTGGAGGAATAAAAATGGCAATAATTAAACTTAAATCAGTTCGACAGAAAAATTTATTTGGTTTCTTGCTTGTCTTGTTACTGATGATTATCCTATCATTTTACACAATCAAGTCGATGAAAAACATTCATCAAGACACCAACTATATTATGCAGGAGCAGCTCCCTTTACTTATGCTGGATCAATCTATGGCCTTTAACACGGCAGAAAAAATTGCATTAGCCAGAGGGTATATTCTAACAGGTGATATTTCCTATAAAAATGAATTTGAGAAATACGCTGAGCAAGCCAATACCTTAGAGGAAGAATTACTGCAACAAACGGAATCGGCAAAGACGGAGGAGCTTATATTATTAGGAAGAAAATGGCATGAAATGATTATTGAAAATGTTTTTCCTCTTTTTGAGCAGGGAAAGATTGAACAAGCCGAAGCTATTTTAAATGGAGAGGCACAAAATTATGCAAGAGAATTGATGAGTGGTTTTACAGCGATGGCAGACGAACGCCAGCAAAATGTATTAGAACAAGGCATCCATGTGATTGAAATAGGCAATAAAAATATTCAATTCAACTCAATTTTCACTATTATTATAGTTCTAACAGGAATAATTATAGCCATATTAGTAACAAATGGCATTGTGAAGCCTATTAATTTGGTAATGAAACGTTTACAAAAAATTGCTGAAGGTGATTTAACAGATCCACCATTCAATGTAAAATTTCAAGATGAAGTGGCAGAGCTGATGAAGGCATCTAATTTTGTTAGTGAAAATAATAATCGTTTATTGCAGCAGGTAAAAGGTTCTGCACAGGAATTACATCAACAAGTTGGTTTTATTGTTCAGTCTGTTACAGAAGTTTACAATGGATCAGAGCAAATTACGGAAACAATGATAGAACTTGCCTCCGGAGCTGAAGCACAGGCGAATTTAGCAACTGAAATGGTGACTAGGATGGACCTATTTTCCAAAAATATTTGTGAAATGAATGAAAATGGTCAGCATATATTTCAGAAGTCACATGATATATTAGTGATGACGGGTGAGGGAAAAGAATTAATGGATCAATCTTTACTACAAATGTCCATTATTCATCAGGTATTTGAGGGTACCGTAACAAATGTAAACAATTTAGAAAAGCAATCACAGGAAATTAATCAGCTTGTTAGGGTGATTCGAGAGATTTCCGATCAAACGAATTTATTAGCATTGAACGCTGGAATTGAAGCGGCTCGTGCAGGGGATGCCGGAAAAGGCTTTGCTGTTGTAGCAGAGGAAGTAAAGAAATTGGCCAATCAAGTTTCCTATTCTATAGTTGAAATTACAGGCATTGTGGAGAAAATTCAGCAAGAAACCCACACGGTGACAGAATTTTTACAACAGGGGTATGTAGAGGTCGCAAGGGGTTCAGAGCAAATGAAAATGACAGGGCATACCTTTGAAAATATTAATGAGGCCGTTAAAATGGTGACAACTAATATTCAAGATACTTCTGAGAGAATTGAAATGGTCATGAGGGATAGTGAAAATGTTAGTAAAATGATTGAGGAAATAGCTGCTGTAACAGAGGAGGCTGCAGCCAGTGTGGAGCAAACAGCCGCATCAGCAGAGCAATCCAGTACCTCGCTTCAGGTTGTGACAAACAGTACAGATCAGCTAGCACAAACAGCCGATCAATTAGAGGAATTAATTCAGTTTTATAAGCTATAAAATAAGGATGGCTTTAACTTCTTTACATGAGGTCAAAGCCATCCTTGTTGTATTCACTTTTTTTAATAAACCAGCGGGCGATATCCTTACCACTATAGTAGAAATCCACCTCATTAACCTTATTTTTTCGGATGGAGATGTCAGGGATGTCTTCTAAAACGTCAAAAGGTAAAACACCAATACATACATGATTGTTTGATGGAAATTTTTCGTGCGACTTCCTGCCCGATTGTATCGCTTCACTATGTGTGTTTGCAGTATTTTGTGTCATATGGAATGCAAGTAGTTCTCCTTGTGCTAATGTTGTGCTTGATGAGTAACCAATACTTTTCATTCAACATGCCCCCTTTTGTCGTTACCTTTATTGTACAAAAAGGTTTGTGAAAATAGTTGTTATTTACAAAATTTTAACAAAACCTTTATGATAGATGGAACCGTATTCATCTGAGAATGGAATGGAAATGATAGAAAACAGATATATGTTCTTGAAAAAAACTCCTACTCAAACTATTGTGAATTTTCCTAACACGAAGTATTATTGTATGTAGATTTAACGTGAAAGTTTTCACATAGTCACGAAATCGTAAGGAGGAATTTGAATGAGTGTAATTCGGGTAGGTATTGTAGGATATGGAAATTTAGGTCGTGGGGTGGAGCATGCCATTTCACAAAATCCAGATATGGAATTAGTGGCAGTATTCACACGTCGTGATCCTTCAACAGTTAACATAGCAAGTAATGCGAGCGTCTATTTAGTAGATGACGCTGAAAAATTCCAAAACGACATTGATGTTATGATTTTATGTGGTGGTTCTGCAACAGATTTACCGGAGCAAGGGCCACATTTTGCGCAATGGTTTAATACAATTGATAGCTTCGATACACATGCGAAAATTCCTGAATTCTTCGAGGCTGTAGATGTAGCGGCACAAAAATCTGGAAAGGTTTCTGTGATTTCGGTTGGCTGGGACCCAGGCTTATTCTCGTTAAATCGCCTACTAGGAGAATCAGTATTACCAGTTGGTACAACATATACGTTCTGGGGAGATGGCTTAAGCCAAGGTCACTCCGATGCAGTCCGTCGTATCGAAGGTGTGAAAAATGCTGTTCAATACACACTACCGATTAAAGAAGCTGTAGAGCGTGTACGTAACGGTGAAAATCCTGAATTAACAACACGTGAAAAACATGCGCGTGAATGCTGGGTTGTCCTAGAAGAGGGGGCAGATGCCACAAAGGTGGAACAAGAAATTGTGACAATGCCTAACTACTTTGATGAATATAACACAACAGTTAACTTTATTTCTGAGGAAGAATTTAAAGCAAATCATACAGGTATGCCGCATGGTGGCTTCGTGATTCGCAGCGGTGAAAGTGGCGCTAACGATAAACAAATTCTTGAATTCTCATTAAAACTTGAAAGTAATCCAAACTTTACATCAAGTGTATTAGTAGCATATGCACGTGCAGCACACCGTTTAAGCCAAGCGGGTGATAAAGGAGCAAAAACAGTATTCGATATCCCATATGGCTTATTATCGCCAAAATCAGCAGCTGAACTACGTAAAGAATTACTATAATCCTCAACAATCCCTGGTTATCATTTATTGGATAATCAGGGGTTTTTATATAGGAGCGGTTTAATGGGATGGATAGAATTGCGTGGCTGACGGATAGAAGCATTGAACCCGCGGATAGAAGCCATGCAAAAATGAAATCCTTCTAGTAGATGGATAGGAGCACCAAGCGGATTCACCACTGAATAGGCACAATGCTTCCCATCAGGCAAACATATCAGTAAAATAGAGTAGGTTAGGAGGATTGGCATGTGAAAGATCAACGCTTTAGAATAGCGCATAAAGAGGCGCTGATTGGGATTGGACTTGTTCTAATTAATTTTGCTATTTGGTTCGGCTTTGCCTATGGGCTGGGTGCAGGTGATCCTGCGAATTATTCGTATGTCTTAGGTTTTCCTGCATGGTTTTTCTATAGCTGCATTGTAGGGACAGGCTTTATGATTCTGCTTATATGGGTTGTGATGAAGCTCTTTTTCAAAGAGGTTCCATTTGAAGAGGAGGAGCGCTAATGCATTGGCAAGTTGTATTTCCATTGGTATTATTTTTAATTATTATTTTTGGCATTGGTATTTGGGCTAATCAGCATATTCGCTCTTCCAATTCATTCTTGCAGGAGTATTTTCTTGGCGGCCGTGAAATGGGCGGCTTTATCCTTGCGATGACGATGATTGCGACATACGGCAGTGCAAGTAGCTTTATCGGGGGACCCGGTGTAGCCTATACAAAGGGGCTTGGTTGGGTATTACTGGCAATGGCACAGCTGCCTGCGGGGTATTTTGTGCTGATGATACTAGGGAAGAAATTTGCGATTCTTGCTCGCCGCTATCAAGCTATTACATTAATTGACTTTTTACGTGAACGCTACAAAAGCCATACCATTGTGATAGTATCGGCTATTAGTATTATTGTCTTTTTATTTTCTGCGATGATGGCGCAATGGGTAGGTGGAGCGCGCTTAATTGAGTCATTAACAGGCTTAAGCTACACAGCAGCACTTTTTATTTTTGCTATTTCAGTTTTAGTTTATGTAATTATTGGTGGCTTTCGAGCTGTTGCATTAACAGATACTGTCCAAGGCTCTATTATGGTGATTGGGACAATTATTTTATTAATCGGAACCATTGTGGCAGGGGGTGGCATCGATAATATTATGGCCTCACTCGTTGCTGAAAATCCCAATTTTGTGTCACCATTTGGGGCAGAGGGTGATTTAACACCGCTCTATGTGTCAACATTTTGGATTTTAATTGGTGTAGGCGTTGTAGGGCTTCCGCAAATTGCTGTACGTGCAATGAGCTACAAGGACTCGAAAAGTATGCACCTTGCAATTATTATTGGCACGGTTGCCATAGGGACAATTATGTTTGGAATGCACTTAATTGGTGTCCTAGCAAGACCTGTCTTACCAGGGATTGAAATTGGTGATAAGGTGATGCCATTACTGACATTAAAGGTGCTACCGCCATTTTTAGCAGGTATTGTACTAGCTGCCCCAATGGCGGCTACAATGTCAACGGTTAATGCGCTATTAATGCTTGTAAGCTCAACAATGGTGAAGGATATTTACTTAAATTATATAAAACCATCAGCGAATGATACCGAGATTAAACGAGTAAGCTTTATCGTTACAACAGTGATTGGCTTAGCCGTGGTTCTCTTTGCACTGAATCCACCAGACTTTTTAATTTGGCTAAATTTATTTGCCTTTGGGGGACTAGAGGCAGTCTTTATATGGTCGGTTGTCTTAGGGCTATATTGGAAAAAGGCTAATAAATATGGGGCAATTGCCTCCATGATTGCAGGAATGACCTTATATATTGTCATTGATCGATTCTATCCTTCCGTTTTTGGCATGCATACTGTGACGATTCCCATTGTGGCATCCTTGATTATTTTTGTAAGCGTCAGTTTGCTGACCCATCATAAAATGAAAGATACAACTCTAATAATCGAATAAAAAAATGCCGTAGAATAAGCTTCTGCGGCATTTTTATTTTAAATAATCATAGGCATTTTTGGCAAGCAGTGTGATTGTTACAACAATAAACAGTATACGTACAAAGCCGCTTCCTTTTTGAATCGCTAGGCGTGAACCAACTATAGCCCCAGCAATTTGCGCAATCCCCATAACAAATCCATAGACATAATGAATTTGCCCTAAGTAGGCAAACATACAAAGACCTGCTACATTGCTTGCTAAATTTAAAAACTTTGCATTGCCCGCAGCCTTTAAAAAATCAAAGCCCACAAGTAAAAAGCTAAAAATTAAAAAAGAGCCCGTCCCAGGACCGAGAAATCCATCATAAAAGCCAATGCTAAATAATAAAGCCATAAATAACAGTAAATGTGTGCGCGAAAGAGTTTTCACGGCTGCTATAGCGCCCCAATCCTTTTTAAAGATTGTATAAACTGCCACAGCCGCTAACATCACAAGCATTAATGGCTTTAACAGCGCTGGGTTGATTAAGTGCACAGTCCATGCGCCAAACAATGAACCAATAAAGGCAAGTGGGAAATATTTAAGAACAGGGCGAATCTCAAGCTGCCCAGAGCGATAAAAGGAAATGGTGGAGGTAAGCGAGCCCATCGAGCCTGCAAGCTTATTCGTTGCAACAGCAGCGGCTGGATTTAGCCCAGCAAATAGTAAAGCGGGTAATGAAATTAAGCCACCGCCACCTACAACAGAATCGATAAAGGCTGCTAAAAAACCAAAGGCAATTAACAAAAGAAGAATATGTATATCTATATCTATATCGAAAAACATGATAACACCCCACTAAATTAGTTACTACTAGAATAGTAACTAATTTAATGAATGCTGTAAACCCTTTATTTTTTCGTCTATAATAAGGGCAATGGAGGGATTTGATGGAGGAATTAATTGTCCAATTAAAGGAACTAGGCTTTACGGAGTATGAAGCAAAGGCTTACACGGCACTTGTGCAGCATAGCCATGTAAATGCCTATCAGGTTAGTAAAAATTCAGGAATACCTCGTGCTAGAGTTTATGATATTTTAACAAGCCTTGTTGACAAAGGAATTGTGCTCAAGGAGGAAACAGCCGAGCAAACCATATATGCTGCGCTACCTGTAGCGGTTTTTTTACAGCAAATGCAGCAGCGTTGGCAAGCAAGTTTTACATCTATTGGTACAAAGTTAGCCAGGCTAGAAACAAAGGAGCAAGAAGCGGAGCATAAAGTCGTTATGCTAAAAGGCAAGGAAGCGATTGTAAACTATTGTCAATCATTACTCCAAAATGCTAAGCAGAAAGTGCTGTTATCAATGTGGGAGGATATGTATGAAGCGTTATATGAAGCCATTCAAGAGGCAGGGCAGCGTGTCCCTATTCACGGCATTACCTTCTATGTGGAAAATCCGCTTGCTACATTAGAACAGCATCGCATGACACACTATACACAAAAGCCCTCCACACCGCATTGGTTTATTATTTCCGTCGATGGACAGCAAATGATTTATGGTCATGTACCATCCACGCAGGAAATCGCCTTTATTACAACAGACCCTGTGCATATTTATTTACTGGAGGATTATATTTGGCATGATGTGCTAGTCAATCGTTTAATCAAGCGTGATGATCAAGCATTGGAGGAGTGGATTACAAAAGAGCGCCAAGCCTTTTTCCTCGATGGAAGCTCTAGCATATGAGCCAAGAAAAAAAAGTGAAATCCCTATTGAAAGAGATTTCACTTTTTCTTAATAAAATACTTTATCAATATTGTATTTGGAGCGGAAGACATTGATGGCATATGTTTCGTAAATATCGCGTTCCATTGGGTCTTCTATTTCATATACCTCAATTTTAAAAATTTCATCACGATGGTTTTTCACAGGTGAGACATTGTCTTCAAAATGTTTTTTAATGCGTTGACGGATTTTACGGGCTTTTCCAACAAATAAAAGTTCATTTTTTTCATTATAAAATAAGAAAATGCCGCCTTTTTCGCGTGTGATTTTATGGAAATCAATAAATCCATGGTAAGGTGTAATCGGCACATCACCAGGCTTTAGATCTTGCTCACGTTGACGAATGACTACATCTGGTTTTGGAAATTCAATTTTAATCAAGCTGTTCACGTTCCTCTCTATCCCTAAAGCTATATGATACCATACTAATGGTATGTTTACCAGAAAGGGAAATTTTATTTATAAATTTGTTTCCCACTCACACCTCACCCGACTATAGCTATAAAAAATAAACTGAATGACAAAGAACACAATTACCACAAGCCCTAGCTTCTGCATATAATCCCATGTATTTGGGAATCGATGAAAAAATAGATAGAAATAGTACGAGACAAGCATGACGCTTAAAAAGAAAGGGGTGAAGAAGAGGATACGTAGCTCATTGCGAATGAGTTGCTCTTTCTCTCTTCTACGTAAACCGATGCGCTCTAAAGATTGCATATATTCTTTTTGTGCTGGGAGGTCAGAAAGTACTTTGTAGAAGAGCACGATGCCGCTGGCGAGTACAAATAGCAGACCGATAAAGCTTGAGATAAAGAGGGCTAGGCCTGTGCGCTGAAAATCGCTTTCAAGTTCAAGCTCTTTGGAGGCGGGTTTGTACTGTGATGGAATTTGATCTACTTTATTGATGCTCTTTAGCTTTTTTTCATAAACCAATGCCTCAGCTTTGCTTACCCTATGCCCCAGCTTGTGTGCTGTAAAGATATTTTCTTGATAAATACTTGGGTCATCTATTACAAGGATTTCTTGTATATTATAGCCAAATAAGCTACTGTTTGTGACAGCACGTGATAGATGTTGAACGTCTTTTAAGGTCATACCGTTCCATTTTATAGGTGTTTTGAATGGCTCAAGCTCTTTGTCATTTCGAATAAGGGCAGGTGTGGTGATTTTTTCATGCATATAGTTTTCATATTGTGTTTTTGATACGACAATAATATCGAGTGGCTTTCCCCATTCGCCTTGAATCTGCCTTGCATAGTTGTCTACCACAAAATCGAATGTTTCGCTTTGTTCATCAAGCCCTTGCCAATCTTTTGATGTGACATACATATAAGAAGCTGGATTACTAGCGTCGTTCATTTCTTCTGTCGAGGCATATAGTACATACGCAAGCCCCATAAAGACAATAGAGCCACCCAGCATAATCATCACAAGATACAACGTTGTTTGGAAGGCACGTAGTCGATGTGTAACATTAGAGAAGGTCAACATCAAACGTTGGTAAAATTTGGTGGATATCTTCATTATGATATGTTTAATGACTAAAAGGCCTGCACCAATCATGAAATAAGGTGTAATCAATGTAAGCGCAACAGCTATTTTAAGTAATATTTCATGCCTATTCGCCATCGCATAAGGAATTATCCATAAGCTGCCAGCAAATAAAAGAATGCTGATAAACCCTAGAAGGTAGCTGCCCTTTGTGGCATCTTTAAGCGTTTTTGCACGGATTAATTGTACCAACGATAGACGTTTGATATAAAGCGCACTAAGGAAAAATGTGACCATCATAATACTTAAAAAGATGGCAATGGTGATGCTGAAAGATGGTGCATTCAATTGAAATGTTAATTCAGGAATGTGTATAAATTGTTGGAAGCCTAAATAAAATAGCCTGCCGAATACGATGCCTGCTAATAAACCTGTGGCAAGTGAACTGCCTGTAATAATCAATTGCTCAAAGCTAAGTAAGCGAATTACTTGCTTGGATGTCATGCCCAAAGTAATGTATGTACCGAATTCCTGTCCACGATATTTCACAAAAGATACAGTAGCGTAGGTAATAAAGATAACTGAAAATGCGGCTACCATGCTAAGTGCGAGCTGTAAGTTTTGATAATAGCTTGGTTTTAGTGTTTGAATGATGACTTTATTATACAATAGGCTCGCGAATAAAAAGAGCAGTGTCACAATCAGCGCATAGACAATATAAATAGAAATGTACTTACGTGCATGGAATAGCATATTTTTCTTCATGATGCCTTGAAAATTCAATCTTTTGCACCACCAATCGCGCTCTGTGCTTCTAAAATACGGTCAAAAAATTGTGTGTGATTGCCATTAGATACAATGGTCATTTCTAGCTTGCCGTCTTTCATAAAAATAATTTTTTTGCAGAATGAGGCAGAAAATGCGTCGTGTGTAACCATCGCGATTGTATTTGCCAATTCATTGTTTAGGCGCTTAAGCATCAGCATTAAATCATTGGCTGACTTTGAATCTAAATTGCCTGTTGGTTCATCAGCAAAAATAACGGCGGGTTCTGTAATTAATGCACGGGCGGCTGCCACACGCTGCTTTTGTCCACCTGAAATTTGAGCAGGGGCATTGTCAGCGATATGGGCAATATTTAAGTAGTTCATTAATTGTCGAGTTTTTTGTTCAACGATTTTAGGGTTCTGACGGTCTAAAATAAGGGGTAGCCCTATATTTTCTTTGACGGAAAGGCTGTCGAGTAAGTTAAAGTCTTGGAAAATATACCCCAATTGCCCCCTGCGAAATAAAGCCATTTTATCCTTTGATAACTTTGTGATATCAGTATTGGCGATAGTAATTTCGCCTGATGTCACAGGTTCAATGCCAGCAAGCATATTTAATAATGTTGTTTTTCCAGAGCCTGAGGCGCCCATAATGCCGATAAATTCTCCTGCTTCGATTGTGAGTGAGATGCCATCCACCGCTTTGACGATTGCTGCGCCAGGAAAGGCTTGGTAATGCTTGGTTAGTTTTTGGACTGTAATCATGCTCAGTCACTCCTTTCACTTTTAGCTTATCGCAGGTGCAACTTTTCTACATAGTGAATTTCGTGACCTTATCTTTCATTTTCGAAAGATAACATGGCGGTTGTGCCATTTTCTGATGTGATTGTAAGCTGATGATGTAATTGATCGGCAATTTGCTTCGCTAAAAATAGCCCGACACCTGAGGAATTGCGATAAAGCCGTCCATTTTGCCCTGTGAAAAAGGGATCAAAAATGCGTGGTAAATCTTCCATTGGAATGCCTAATCCTGTGTCTTTGATATAAAGCTGCTTGCCTTCATTGTAAATCAGTATTGTTTGCCCGTTTGTACTATATTTCACAGCATTTGTGAGAAGCTGTGTAATCAAAAACTTGCACCATTTTTCATCTGTATAAATAATTTCCTCTGTTAGTGAAACGTTAGGGAAAATGCCTTCATAAATAAAGAGCGTTTTATTGTCCCTTAATACGGCTTCAAGTATCGTTTTTATAGTGGTTTGCTTTGCCACATAATCCTGCGCAAAGTCAGCAAGCCGTAACATTTGCAGGCACTGTTCTAAATTATGTGCCATTTTCTCGCTTTCTTTTAGGATATCCTCCTTCGCCTGTGTATGGTTGCTCTCACTTGCTAGTTGGATAACGTTTACTGAAACTTTTAAATTATGAATCCACTGTGAAATAATAGCGAGCTGTTCTTCGGTTTGTAGGCTTTGTCGATTGAGCTCGTTGCGATATTGCTGATGGACTTCTTGCAATGCTTGAATCGCTATATGCGCATTTTTGACCATAGTGCCTGCCTTAGCACGTGCTAAGTTCTGTTCAAAATGCCATAGCTTCACTGCTTGTATCACGAGTGCAATGAGGAGCAAAAAACTGCTTAAAACAAAGGGATACCAAGTTTCCTCTAATGTGCCGTATAAATAAAAATACAGTGTGAGCATTGCTGTATTGGCAAAGTATAGCAAAATAAACCATTTGCTATTTTGCCATAGGCGGTGTAAAAACATAGCCGACCCCTCTTTTCGTGACAAATGCATCCACAATTTGTAGGGATTTTAGCTTGAGTTTCAAGCGTGTCATATTAACGGATAGCGTATTATCATCGACAAAATGCCCATCATCCCAAAGCTCTGTTAGTAACTCTTCTCTTGTGATGACCGTGTGAGGGCTTTGCATAAATAGCTTCATTAATTTAAACTCATTTTTACTAAGCTCTAACACCTCTCCGAGATAGGAAAGTACCATTTTATCACAGTTTAAGACAAGCGCATCAATGGCTAGCTGTGTTGTTTGTGGTGTTACTCTACGTAGCACCGCTTCGATTTTGGCAAGCAAAATGCCCATGCTAAAGGGCTTCGTTATATAATCATCAGCCCCTTGTGTAATACCTCGAATTTGTTCAGATTCATCACTTCTTGCTGATAAAATAATCAAGGGAGTTGTCAGACGTTTACGCAAAATTTTTGTATAAAAAAAGCCATCATATTGCGGCAAATTAATATCCAATAAAATTAAATCCGGCTGAATTTCTTCAATTTGCGTAAGCACATCGCCAAACTCATCAATTAAAAAAACCGTATAGTGATTGGCTTGTAAATATTCCTTGATGTACTTTTTTAACAGCTCATCATCTTCAACTACTGCGATTTTTATCATGATTTCACCTCGCATTAATGATACACCATGAAAACATTTCCTCCTAGATTAAAAAGGTTGTTGCTGGGGAGGGCACTAAAAAGTTCAAATCTCGTTCTCTTCATTTCTGTAGTATAATAATGATTCAAAAGATTTTTGAAGGTGATAATGGCACTACCGTCACATTCATTTATAATTAGTGGTAGGTATTATGAAATAAAAGATGACAATAACGATTACAGCAGGTTTTTCTAAATTTCTGTATTATATAGACCATAATGTGACGAAATGAACGAAGCCAACATAACAAATTTTTTTGATGGATAACTTCATGAAATATAGTTGGATAGAAGGATGTGAACCATATGGAGAAAGTCGTTATTCCCGCAGAAGCAGTCCAAATAATCAGTACTTCAAGTAAGGGGGATCAATCGAAATGGCATGTGAACAATAGGTGGATTAAAAAAAATACACTAGGCTATGAAGGACAGGCTGAGGTATTGGCATCCCTTATCTTATCCTGCTCTACCATAAAGGAATATGTTGCATATAGCCCTTGTGAAATCCTTTTACCGAATGGAGATACAGCTATTGGCTGTTACTCCTATGACTTTCGAGGCAAGCTACAGGAAGTTACACTCGAACGTTTATTTGAAGCCAATTTCACAACAACAGATGCCATTTTAAATCATACGGCATTATCGACAGCAGAGAAATTTGAACAGTTGATGCAACAGGTTGAAGTATTTACTGGGCTGGATGTACGAACAGAAGTGGCTCGTTTGCTTGCATTTGATGCGCTTATTTTGAACGAAGATCGTCATACAAATAATATTTTATTTCTCTATGATCCTACCAGAAAATCATGGCGACTTGCACCAATTTTTGATAATGGACTTAGTTTTTTATCGGATGAAAAAGACTATCCGCTAGGTAAGCCATTGAGCATTTTAAAAAGAAAAGTGAAAGCAAAACCATTTAATTCTAACTTCTCAAAACAGCTCGCCCTATATAGGGGACCTGCATTTATTAATAAGGCAAAGCTACTGCAATTACTTGAAACAACGGTTATTGATTTTGGACGAGCAAAGCAAGTGTTACTTTCGCAATTAAATGACCCTAGTTTTGCCCATCTTTTCTATGAAGGAAGTGATTGTGATGATTGATTATTTGAAGTTTGATGTGATGTGGATGGATGATATTATTGCACGAGTGGATTTAAAGCCTATGAATGGTGGAACACCGTATGTTATAAATTATATTGATGATTTTAATAAGCAGTTTTCACCGAATATGGAGGGGCATATTACAATCGAGGAGCTTGAGAAATGGTTGAAATGGCGCACTTTCCCTCCTACTCGTGCTAATGCGGATGAATTGTTGGAAAGTCTTGGTATGCAGGCATTTAATCGCTGGGGCATTGTGCGAAAAACGCATGGGGTGATGGCGGATGATGAAATTTGGTTGCGATTTGATGGAGAAACATTGACACATAGGGATGTTTGTTTGCGAAAAAACCTTTATTATCCTGAAGAAGCTTAATGCATAGCAACGACAGGAAATTGATGATGGATATCACGATGAAATTGTTGTTGCGGAAAATAGGCTTGATAAAATTGTAGCAGAAATTTCTTCAGTAGACTTAAACCTTTTCGTATGTTATACAACAAGATTATAAAAGTTGACAAAAGAAGTAGGGTGTTTTTCAACAGAGGAATGCTAAACCCTATTGTCAAATATTTTAAATAGTGCTACAATTCGATGTAGTTAAATAAACCTTATCAAGAGAAAGCAGAGGGATTTGGCCCGATGACGCTTCAGCAACCTCTAACAATGGTTAGAAAGGTGCTAATTCCAGCAAAGGATTTTTCCTTTGAGAGATAAGAGTGGACGTGAAAAAATCCTTCTCATTCTATCTCGTATGGAATGAGAGGGATTTTTTAATTGTAAGCAATAACAGAGAGGGGAATGCAAGATGCCAATTAATATTCCGAAAAATTTACCAGCTGGAGAACATTTACGTGAGGAAAAAATCTTCGTGATGGAAGAGGATCGCGCAAGAACACAGCAAATTCGTCCGTTAAGTATATTAATTTTAAATTTAATGCCTGAAAAAGAAAAAACAGAATTGCAATTGCTACGCTTATTAGGAAATACGCCGTTACAGGTTAATATTACCTTTTTAAATACGGCGACACATAAATCAAAAAATGTGAGTAAATCACATTTACAGCTATTTTACACAACATTCTCGCAAATTCGTCATCGTCGCTATGATGGCATGATTATTACAGGAGCGCCCGTCGAGAAAATGGAATTTGAGGACGTGAACTATTGGCAAGAAATAAAGGAAATTATGGATTGGTCCAAAACCAATGTGACATCTGTTCTTCATATTTGTTGGGGGGCACAGGCAGCACTCTATCATCATTATGGTATTGGTAAGTTTGAGCTTCCTGCTAAATGCTCAGGGGTTTATTCCCATGTTATTACCGATTTAACGGTTGATTTAGTGCGTGGTTTTAGCGATTTATTTACAGCGCCGCATTCACGCCATACTTCTGTCTCCATTGATGAGGTACGTAATCACCCTGATTTACGTTTATTGTCCTATTCAGAGGATGCAGGAGTCTTTATTGTACAATCGAAGGATAATAAAAATATTATGATTACAGGTCACTTAGAGTATGATGCGACAACATTGGCGGATGAATATCATCGCGATATGGAGAAGGGGCTTGCTACGGCAGTGCCTGTTAATTATTTTCCAAATGATGACCCAACACAAGCTCCCATCAATACATGGCGTGCCCATACGCATTTATTATTTTCAAACTGGTTGAACTACTATGTTTATCAAGAAACACCATATGAATGGGATTTGGTGGAAGAGCTTGAATATCATATTTAGTTTATCAATAAAGTCTAATTTCTTCTCGCTATGCAGAGGAAATTAGACTTCTTCCTTCTTTTGTGGCTTAGGCTTTCGAATAATAGCCACCACTAGCAATAGAATAGGCAGTAAAATCATTAGGATAAATGATAAAATAGGCCAAATTTCATTATTGTAGTTATTGGAATGAATAATATTTGGATGCACAATTTGCGATAGTCCAAGTATCATTAAGCCCATTGGCACAACAAGGGGTCGATAATCCTTGATATTTAGCATCTGGGCAAGTCCTACAACACTTGCATAGAAGTACATAAATGTTCGAATATACAGAGTCGTAATCCACATAAACGCCATTATCACTTCAATGCGCTGCAAAAAATTACCGATTGATATTCTTTGTGCAAGCGCATAGCTAGGAAATGTTCGAGCAGCAGTGTTATCGGGTCCTAAGACAAGTATGCAGAGTGTTACCATTGTTGTAAGAACAACCCCACCAATAATAGTGCCTCTATAAAAGCCTTTTTGTGCAGAATGCTGTACATTGACCGTTATTGGATAAAGCATTAATAGCACCACTAATGGAAATGAAAAGATACTTAAAAAGCGTGCAATACTATAGAGCATCGATGTTTTCGTAGCCTCCAACATCGGCTGTATATTGTCAAACGTAATTTGTGGTGCAATACAAATCACGAAAAAAATAAAAATCAAGAAAAATAGCGGAAAGAGAATTTCAGCAGAACGTGCAAAGGTTTCAATACCTAAGTAGGCTGCATACATAATAATAATGCTAAAAAGCAGAGCAAAGGCCATCGTAGGTGTTTCTGGCATAATCTCTGTTTGCATAAAAATACCAATAAAATATAATAATTCGCCTGTTGAAAGAATGGTTGTGATTAAAAAGCACATCGTTGTGAGAGTGCCAAAAAAGCGTCCTAAAATTTTCTTATTTACCTCAACAAATGTCAGGGTAGGAGTTTGCTTAGCTAGGGTTAGCAATAATTTTACAATGAATAAACTGAGTATGACACCAATACTTGCCGCAATCCACGCATCCTGCTTGGCCATATTCGTAATGCTGGCAGGGATAAATAAGATAGCCGTACCGATGGAATAGAGTATTGTAATAATGGTGAACTGTCTTGAACTAATCATTTCTTTTTCCATCTACTGACTCCTCCATGTAGCTATTTGGTGAATGACACAATATACTCTTTAATAGGTGTAAGGATAAAGGTAATAACGTCTAATGGACTTGGAATATTGATTTTAAGAGCGATTCCTATATTTAAAGCTGTGCCAATTAGTAAAAGAATAGAAAATACTACAATCGTCTTTGTGTCTTGTAGCTTTTTTAGCGTTGGAACCGATAGTAGAGCAATAATAATGGAAAGTATAATAATTGCTATTGCCAGAATCATGCTATTCTTCCTCCTTTGGCATATCTAATAAGGAGTTTTGCAGAGTGCCTATACTTTGTGTCTTCACCTTTACATCCACATTGACCTGCAATTCTGGAAACATGGTAGGCCAATCCGCTTTGATTTTTTTCCACTGCTTTGCATCAGCTCGATGTAGGGCATCACAAAATCCCAAAATATCGACTTGATAGTATTGTTGAATCGTCTCTAATGTTTTTTCAATTCGTTTCTGGATGCTTTGCGCGGTCTTTTGGTTGATATAATCCATGGTGGCACTTTCCATGAGATTGATCGTACACCCTACTTCATCCACATTTTGAATAATATTGATTTGTACATCAATTTTCGGTGTCCCACGCTCAAAAGTACCTTTTATTTTGGTATGGGATTGCGTGATTTCCATAGACAAAGTTCCTTTTTCAGGACAGGCGATTCTTTCCACCGTACTTTTAATGGTGTCGTTCAGAAAGCTAATGCTTTTACTATCTTCCTCTGATAGTAATCCCACGAATTGATTGTCTTTAAAAACAGCTAAACCTGCATACTGTAGCCAAGCAGAGGTTTTTACCCGTTGTACATTTGTTTGATCCATTCCTAATTTCCTATCACCATGGATTTCAATAGCTGTAAGAATGGCACCTCTCTCTTCTTTATGAAGCATATCGACTAATTCATCTATATTGACAGCAATTGTAGAGCCCCAAGCTTTTTCAGAGGTTCGCAGAGAATTGACCATTTTATTGGCAGGTATTTTTTCAATGGGTGTTAGTATATTTAACACTTCCTTCGCTGTCGCCTCATAGGACATAATGACATCGAAATCATTTCGAAATTCATGATCTCGTGCAATTAAATCAAGTGATTCATCAATCCCCTCTTTTGCAAGGTCCTCTCCTAACACAACGACTTGGAGATGGGAAAAATACGGCTTTCTGGCCGCAACCGTTGTCATTTTTCGGATTGCCTCAAAGATAGTCTCACCCTGTGCATGATAGGTAATGACTGGGGCGCGCTGAGTGGAGACCTGTCGTACAGAAATCTCACTAGGATCAACAATTTGCACCGTTATTTCAAAGTGATCTTCGACTTTATCGATGCCAAGTGCTACGACAATCGCTAATTCATTTAATTCACGTTTACTCCAGCATCCACTTAGAAGTATGGTAAGGATGCATAGTAAGCCAATCCCTTTTACTTTAGCCATATCTTATTCCTTTCGCCCTTTGCGGTTGATATAGGCGTGCCCTCTTACCATGTTTTTTTGATTGATCAGGCGAGGTCGTGTTCGTAACCATCGACGTGGGAGCAACAGAAATGCATCCTTTTGATCCTTTAAGATAAATGGTGCAAATGGGCTTAAATAAGGTACACCAAATGTACGAATGCTGCATAGATGAAGAATAATAAGCATAATGCCAAACATTACACCAAATAAGCCAAACATAGCAGCTATAATCATTAGGGGAAAGCGTAGCACACGAATGGTATTTGATAAGCCATAAGCTGGAAATAAAAAGCTGCAAATCGCTGTTAAGGCCACAATAATAACCATTACCGCTGACACCACACCAGCATCTACAGCGGCCTGTCCAATAACAAGAGTACCCACAATGGAGACAGCAGGCCCAATGGTTCTTGGCATACGAAGCCCTGCCTCTCGTAATATTTCAAAGGCAACCTCCATAATGAGTGCTTCCACTACAGCAGGAAAGGGCACGCCTTCTCGTTGGGCAGCAATACTAATCAGCATTGGTGTTGGTAGCATTTCCTGATGAAAGGTGGTAATCGCTACATAGAGCGAGGGAGCGACTAAGGCTAGGCTAATACCAAAAAATCGCAATATACGAATGAGTGAGCTAATAAACCAGTGCTGGTAGTAATCTTCTGCTGATTGTAGAAAAGAAGTAAATAATGCAGGTACAACCAAAACAAAGGGGGTACCATCAACAATTATTGCTATTTTGCCTTCTAATAATTCGCCAGCAATGACATCAGGGCGCTCAGAATTATAGATAGTGGGAAAGATAGAGGTTTTAGCATCTTGAATATAATCCTCAATATAGCCACTTTCTAGTATGCTATCTGTATCAATGCGATCTAAACGTGCTAATACCTCAGCGACAATTTTATCATTAGCAATGCCATTGATATACACGATGGCTACATCTGTTTGTGTGACATCGCCAATTACACGTGACTTTATCCAAAGATTAGGACTTTTAATTTTTCGACGAATTAATGCTGTATTGGTACGCAATGTTTCAGTAAAAGCTTCCTTTGGTCCTCTAATCACTGATTCGGTGGATGGCTCTGTGACAGCTCGATCTCTGGCATGTTTTGTGTTTGTAGCAAAGCCTGATGCCAAGCCGTCCAACAAGATCACGGTTTCGCCATTAAGAATTGCTTGATAGAGTGCTGTAAAATGTTCGATATTGGCGATGTCACCCACTGTTAAAAAGGAATTTCGAATATGTTGATAAATGGTTGAAATATCAAACTCATGCTCTTCCTCGCTATGCATCATCAGCTTATCAATCACTGCATCCGCAATCATTGTTTTATCGACTAAGCCATCAATAGCAATCATGGCCAGGGTATGGTGGCCAACGGTTATTTTACGTACCATGATATCGTTACTATGACCAAGTGTATGATCAATTATCTTTAGATTTTTTTCTAGGGATTCGTTTAATACTTCATGGAATGGGGAGGTATTGGTATTGTTAGACAGAGACATGTGCGTTCCTCCTCAAATGGACGTTCATTATTTATAGAATAGACAACTTTAGAAGGAGATAAACGAAGGAAGCCATTAAAAAACAGTATATCTCCCACGTAGCTCGAAGGAGATATACTGCTTTATGTACGATAGTCGTATTGTAATTCATCATTATTTGTATCAACGTCTACATGTAAATTATGCTCGTTGAAAAACCATAAGTCCTTTTCCTCAATGTAATAGGTTACATCATCAATAACGGTTTCAACACCAATCGCAATTGGTTCCTCACGTGTCATGCCAAGTGAAAAGCCCTCATGAAAGGGGCTAGAGCCGCCATAGCGAGCATAAAAACGAATTGTATCACCAGGCTCGACTTCCATCTCTTGTTTAAACCATTGTAGCGCTTGATCTGTCAATGCAATGTCCATACGTACATGCTCCTCTCTTCTCTAAAGCCATTTTACCTTTGGCTCCGTGCCATTTTTAATACGGCCAATATTGGCGCGGTGACGATAAATAATAAAGGTAAATAAAAAGGCTACTAGGATGCCTAATGCAAAATCGCCTGTAACAAAATAATAAACGATTGCATAGATAAGTGCTACTAATGCGGCGATCATAGAGGTTAAGCTAACGATTTTTGTTATTTTTAATGTCACAATAAATGTTATAAATAACAGGACAAATAGGGGCCATGAATAACCAAGTAACACACCAGCAGAGGTTGCCACCGCTTTTCCACCGCGGAAATTAGCAAAGATAGGGAACATATGACCAATTACGGCAACTAGACCAAGCACTAATGGATGGATAGGGCTGTCTGCGAAAACGGGCAATGATACTAGTAAAACAGCCGCTGTTCCCTTTAAAACATCCATCACCGTGACAACAATCCCTGCTTTTTTCCCTAATATTCGAAAGGTATTGGTTGCACCAAGGTTACCGCTTCCATGTTCACGAATATCTGTATGATAAAAAAGTTTGCCTATCCATAGCCCAGAAGGTATAGAGCCAATTAGATAAGCGCATAAAATAATAAGTCCATTCACCATAAGGTAGACACCTTTCCTTCACTTGATACGAATAGTTTGTCACAAGTATTTTACACTTTTTCTTGTGAATCTACAATGTTCGGAAGGAGAATTCACAGGAAGCCTTGAATTCAAATAGTTAGACAATCCAATCATTAGAGAGTAGCAACGCAAATATAGGGATAATGGTCATTTTGTCAATTGTTCCTTCCTTTGATAGAATAGAAGTCTATCTTTAGCATGTTTGCTGATGATGTATGGAGGATTGGTGTGTAGTTTATTTTGCAACTAAATGCGTAATGATGCGTCAAATGTTACGACTAAGAGAAGAGCAGCTACTTAACTTGCTTAAATCCCATTTTTAAGAAAGTGTTGAAGATGTTTACTATTGAAAAGAGTAAAATTAAATAAGACCTGTCGCTAGATCTTGACAGGAAATGCTATGATTGATTAGGATGAGAATAGCAATAGAACATGCGTTTGTTTTTGGAGGGGAATTTTTTGACGAATAAACAGTCACCTAGCGTCTATAATGATGACGCCATACAAGTATTAGAAGGATTAGAAGCGGTACGCAAACGACCCGGCATGTATATCGGTTCAACGGATGGCCGTGGACTTCACCACCTTGTGTATGAAATCGTAGATAATGCGGTGGATGAAGCACTGGCTGGCTTTGGAGCTCATATTATTGTCACGATTCATAAAGATCAAAGTGTAAGTGTGCGTGACTTTGGCCGTGGGATGCCAACAGGTATGCATAAAATGGGCAAGCCAACCCCTGAAATTATTTTTACGATATTACATGCTGGCGGGAAATTTGGGCAGGGCGGTTATAAGACAAGTGGCGGCTTGCATGGTGTAGGCTCCTCTGTTGTGAATGCGCTATCAACCTTTTTAGAGGTAACGATTCATCGCGATGGGAAAAAATATCGTCAGCGCTTTGAAAACGGTGGACATCCCGTAACAACGCTTGAAGAAATTGGACAGACAAAGCAAACAGGGACACTGGTTCATTTTCTACCAGATGAAACGATTTTCTCTGTGACAAAATTTAACTACGATACATTAGCAGAGCGTTTACGTGAGTCAGCTTTTTTATTAAAGGGCTTAAAAATTGAATTAATTGATGAGCGCGAGGAAGGCAAAAAGGATGTGTTCTTTTATGAGAACGGTATTGAAGCTTTCGTTGCGTATTTGAATGAAGAAAAAGATGTCCTTCATCCTGTGAAATATGTAGAAGGCATACAGGATGATATCGAAGTAGAGTTTGCTTTCCAATATAACGATGGCTATTCCGAAACGATTTTATCCTTTGTCAATAATGTGCGTACACGTGATGGTGGGACACATGAAACAGGTGCAAAAGCGGCACTCACACGCGTTTTTAATGAATATGCTAGGAAAATTGGCTTGCTGAAGGAAAAGGATAAAAACCTAGAAGGAACGGATATTCGAGAGGGTTTAGCAGCCATCGTGTCTGTGCGAATTCCAGAGCATTTACTACAATTTGAGGGACAAACAAAGGGCAAGCTTGGTACAAGTGAGGCTCGTTCCGCTGTAGATAGTGTTGTATCGGAGCAAATTTTATATGTGCTGGAGGAAAATGCGGAATTATCAGCCTCTCTTGTACGAAAAGCAATTCGTGCCCAGCAAGTGCGAGAAGCGGCTCGAAAGGCACGTGAGGATGCACGAAATGGCAAGAAAAATAAAAAGGGAAGTACGATTTTATCAGGAAAATTAACCCCAGCTCAGTCACGTAATGCGGCAAAAAATGAGCTGTATTTAGTCGAGGGTGATTCTGCAGGTGGCTCAGCCAAGCAAGGACGTGATCGCACATTCCAGGCCATTTTACCATTGCGAGGGAAGGTCATTAATACCGAAAAGGCAAAGCTGCAAGATATTATGAAAAATGAGGAAATTTCAACCATTATTCATGCGATTGGGGCAGGTGTCGGTTCAGATTTCTCCGTTGAAGATTCTGCTTACAATAAGGTTGTCATTATGACTGATGCGGATACAGACGGGGCACATATTCAAGTCTTGCTATTAACGTTCTTCTATCGTTATATGCGTCCGCTTATTGAGGATGGGAAAGTCTTTATTGCACTGCCACCATTATATAAAGTGTCTAAAGGAACAGGGAAAAAAGAAGTGGTTGAATATGCTTGGACAGAAAGTGATTTACAAAAGGCCATCAAAAAAGTGGGCAAGGGTTACATACTACAGCGCTATAAAGGACTTGGTGAGATGAATGCAGACCAGCTGTGGGATACAACGATGAACCCTGAAACACGTACATTAATTCGTGTCACAATTGAGGATGGTGCACGAGCAGAACGACGTGTCACGACGTTAATGGGGGATAAGGTGGAGCCACGTCGTAAATGGATCGAAGCGAATGTAGACTTCGGTATGGAGGATGATGCCAATATTTTAGATAATGAATTCATCCAACAAGAGGAGGGCCAAGCATGAGTAGTATAGAAGTGTTTCAGGATTTACCTTTAGAAGAAGTAATGGGTGACCGTTTTGGTCGCTATAGTAAATATATTATTCAAGACCGCGCGTTGCCTGATGCACGCGACGGTCTTAAACCTGTGCAGCGTCGTATTCTATATGCGATGCACACAGAGGGCAATACACATGATAAGCCATTCCGTAAATCGGCTAAAACTGTCGGGAATGTTATTGGTAATTACCATCCACATGGGGATAGCTCTGTCTATGAAGCGATGGTACGTATGAGTCAGGATTGGAAGGCACGTCATATGCTGATTGAAATGCACGGCAACAATGGCTCAGTTGATGGAGACCCACCTGCTGCGATGCGTTATACAGAGGCAAGGCTTTCTACTATTGCGGCTGAAATGCTGCGAGATATTGGTAAGAAAACAGTGGAGTTTGTGCCGAACTTTGATGACCAGGATATGGAGCCAACCGTTTTACCTGCACGTTTCCCGAATTTATTGGTCAATGGCTCTACAGGGATTTCTGCTGGCTATGCTACAGATATTCCACCGCATGCACTAGATGAGGTATTAGAGGCGGTGTTAATGCGCTTAGACAAGCCAAATACGACAGTGGATGAATTAATGACGGTCATAAAAGGACCTGATTTCCCGACAGGTGGCATTATTCAAGGCGTTGATGGTATTAAAAAGGCTTATGAAACAGGTCGTGGCAAAATTATTGTACGCGCGCTAGCCGTTGTGGAGTCGATTAAGGGTGGCAAGGAGCAAATCGTTATTACAGAATTGCCATACGATGTCAATAAAGCAAATCTTGTAAAAAAAATAGATGAGCAACGCGTGGATAAACGCCTAGAGGGAATTGCTGAAATTCGTGATGAATCGGATCGTACAGGCTTGCGTATTGTCATTGAGCTTAAAAAGGATATACCAGGACAAGGGATTTTACAGTATCTATTTAAAACAACCGATTTACAAATAGCTTATAATTTTAATATGATTGCGATTCATAATCGTCGACCAACTATGATGACATTGCCATTATTGCTGGATGCCTATATTACCCATCAGAAGGAAGTTGTCACAAATCGTGCCATTTATGATTTACAAAAGGCAAAGGATCGTTCCCATATTGTAGATGGGCTTATAAAAGCACTGTCTATTTTAGATGAGGTTATTGCTACGATTCGTGCTTCGAATGATAAAAAAGATGCTAAGCAAAATTTACAAGCAAAGTTTGATTTTACAGAGCCACAAGCAGAGGCGATTGTCAGCCTGCAATTATATCGTTTAACCAATACTGATATTACAGAGCTTCGTAAAGAGCAGGATGAGCTGAATAAAATAATTGCCAAGCTAGAAGGCATTTTGCAAAGTGAGACAAAGCTTATACGTGTGATCAAGCAGGAATTACAGGATATTAAAAAGCGCTTTACAGAGCCACGTCGCTCCAAAATTGAGCAGGAAATCGAAGAAATTAAAATTACCTTAGATGTGCTTGTGCCAAGCGAGGAAGTAGTGGTCACTGTCACAAAGGATGGCTATATTAAACGTACATCTACACGTTCACATGCCGCTTCCAATGGACAAGATTGCGCGATGAAGGACTCGGATTACTTATTGTATGAAGCAACCTTAAACACACAGCATCATTTGTTACTATTTACAAATCGAGGTAATTATATTTATCAGCCTGTTCATGAGCTTCCTGATATTCGCTGGAAGGAGCTTGGTCAGCATATTTCCAGTATTGTACCGACAGGTGAGGATGAAGCTATTATTGCAGTATATGGCTTTGCTACATTTGAGCAGCCAAATACCTATATCCTGACAGCCACAAAAGATGGTCAAATTAAGCGCTCCCCATTAGCAGATTATGTTGTCACACGTTATTCGAAGCCAATTAAAACGATGAATGTGAAGGCTGGCGATACAATGATCTATGCCGCCCTTGTGACAGATGATGTAGAGCTTATGCTGACAACAGATACTGCGTATGCCATTCGTTTTCCAATTGAGGAATTGCCTGTAACAGGTGTAAAAACAGGCGGAGTGAAAGGCATTACGCTAAAAGAGGAAGAAGCCTTAGTTGGGGTGAATGTGTTACAGCCTCATGAAACGCAGTATGTGGTCATTGTGACACAGCGTGGAGCAGTGAAGAAAATGAATGTTGCTGAAGTAGAGATGGCCAATCGAGCAAAACGTGGGCTCAAGGTATTAACAGAATTAAAGGCAAATCCACACCGTATTGTGGCGATTGTCCAAGCAACGGATAAGGAGCAGGTTGTGATTGAAACCGAAAAAGGGGTGCAGGAGGTGTTAGATGTACAAGCTTTAACACGTGCAGATCGTCATTCTAATGGTTCCTTTAAGGTGGATGTTGTAGCAGATGGGCCGATTTCACATGTGCAAATCGCCAAAAAAGAGCCAGCTGACGTAAAAGAGAGTTAGTAGAAATGAACGCATCGACCTGTACCAGTTACAGGTCGGTGCTTTTTTAGTCATACATCTAAAAATGTAGACGAGCCCTTGTCATTTCCAATCAACTATGGGTATAATAATCATCGAAAAGTTCATAGCGAAAGAATGTAGGGGGGCTAGTAGCGGCTAGCTGAGATTGTGTCCGATAGGCACTGACCCTTTGAACCTGATTTGGCTCGTACCAGCGTAGGGAACATCTATTCAAAAAAGCATTATTTTGGAGATTGATTGTGAGACGTCTGGGAGAAATCCTAGGCGTTTTTTATTTTAGTTCAGCGGAGATGTCACAGATGGCGTCATAAATATGCTTTACGTACATTTTGCCAATGTTCTTCTGGTGCTAACATTCATTGTATGAACGCTTTCATATTTTAAACTAGGGGGATTACGCATGAAAAAATGGGCATTTATTGTATTGACAGTCACAGCACTGCTTGCACTTATTGGCTGTAGTGAGAAGGAGGACAAGCTAGCTGATGATGCACTCCAAAAGGTTTCTGTTGTCCTGGATTGGACACCGAATACCAACCATACAGGGCTTTATGTAGCAAAAGAGCTTGGCTATTTTGAGGAACAGGGCTTAGATGTGGAAATTATTATGCCTGGTGAGGCGGGAGCTGATCAGCTTGTCGCATCTGGGAAAGCGGAGTTCGGGGTAAGCTATCAGGAAGGCATTACACAGGCGCGTGTACAGGATGTGCCACTTGTCTCCATTGCTGCCATTATTCAGCATAATACCTCTGGCTTTGCTTCTATTGCCTCAAAGGGTATTACGTCGCCAAAGGATTTTGAAGGAAAAACATATGGTGGCTGGGGTGCACCACTTGAGCAAGCAGTATTGCAATCCTTAATGCAAACAGAGGACGCCGATATCAATAAGCTTGATATTGTAAATGCAGGCGATTTAGATTTCTTTACCATGATGCAGAAGGATATTGATTTTGCGTGGATTTATTATGCATGGACAGGTATTGAGGCAGAGCTTCGTGGTGAACAGATTAATATGCTGTATCTAACGGATTATAGTGAGCAGCTTGATTATTATACACCTGTCTTGGCAACAAATGAAAAGATGATTGAAAACAATCCTGACACGGTGAAGGCATTTGTTGCTGCTGCAGCAAAAGGCTATGAATATGCAATTGAGCATCCTAGTGAGGCAGCTGATATTTTACTAGAAGCAGCTCCTGACTTAGATAAAGAACTGGTACATAAAAGTCAAGAATGGTTAGCAGATAAGTATCAGGATGATGCGGCACAATGGGGAGAGCAAAAGCTGTCCGTTTGGGAAAACTATGCTAACTGGATGTCCAGCAATCAGGTGTTGGAGGGCGAATTTAATGCTGAGCAAGCCTTTACCAATGACTTTTTACCAAAAAAGGAGAAAAACTAATATGGCAAATTCATTAATTAGTGTTCAAATTATCCCAAAAACAGAAAGATATGAGGATATTATACCTTATGTTGATGCGGCTATTGCTGTTATTGATGCTTCTGGTGTGAAGTATGAGGTGCATCCACTGGAAACAACAATGGAGGGTGAGCTGTCAGCCTTGCTGCAAATTATTGAGAAAATGAATGACAAAATGATTGAACTTGGTGCCATCAATGTGATTACACAGGTGAAAATTTTATATCAGCCATCTGGTATTACGATGAGTACATTAACGGAGAAATATCAGTAATGAAACAAGCATTGCACAAGGGAAGGACGATATTTTTTATCGCCTTCCTCTTATTCGTCTGGGAGCTAATTGTGCTTGTGGCTGAAATTCCTCATTGGCTACTACCTGCACCGAGTAGTATTGTGAGGGAAGGCTTTCAGTCGTATCAAGCCTTTCTACCACATACTTTTGCAACGGTACAATTAGCGTTATTAGGGCTTGCCCTTGGGATTTGCTGTGGTTTGACGGTTGCCATTGTCTTGCATCGTTTTACATTTATTCGTGAGCTATTTTATCCGATTCTGATTATGTCGCAAAATATTCCGATTCTTGTCTTAGCACCATTGCTTATTATTTGGTTTGGCTTTGGCTTATTACCAAAGCTGATTATCATTTGTCTTGTATGCTTTTTTCCGATTGTTATTGCCGCGATGGATGGTTTCCGTCAAACTGATGCTTCGTTAAAGCATTATTTTGAAATGATTGGTGCATCACAGGCACAAACCTTTTGGAAGCTAGAATGGCCTTATGCCTATCCAGCGATT
Source organism: Lysinibacillus sp. FSL H8-0500 (assembly GCF_038051955.1). NCBI lineage: Bacteria > Bacillati > Bacillota > Bacilli > Caryophanales > Bacillaceae > Lysinibacillus > Lysinibacillus sp. FSL H8-0500. The sequence goes on from NZ_CP150292.1 coordinate 2,317,075, forward strand.
TTCTCAGGCATTAAAATCGCTGCTACCTACAGCGTGATGGGAGCGGTTATTGCGGAGTGGCTTGGGGCGAAAAAGGGCATTGGTGTTTATATGACCTTAGCACAGTCCTCCTTCCGCACAGATCGTGTATTTGTGGCAATTTTTGCGATTGTTTTATTAAGCTTATTATTATTTAGCAGTATTCGTTTGATTGAAAAATTCATGGTGAAGGGGAGAGGCTATCATGCTCAGCATTCAAAACATCGCTAAGACCTTTGACGCCCTTCAAGTTCTTGAGGATTTATCCTTTGAGGTGAGGGAAGGCGAATTTGTAGCCATTATTGGACCTTCAGGCAGCGGTAAAAGTACACTTTTTCAATTAATTGGTGGTGTAGCGTCCATTGATAAAGGAGCTATTTTATTAAATGGTGAGGATATTCAGCAAAAAAGAGGAACAATTGGCTATATGCCACAGCAATCCTCTTTATTGCCCTGGCGTACTATTTTAGAGAATGTCACAATTGTCGAAGAGCTTGAGCGCAAACCTAATATAGAGCGTGCTAAGGCATGGTTAGAAAAGGTTGGGCTTGTATCCTTTATTCATGCGTATCCACATGAATTATCAGGAGGGATGCAACAACGCGTATCTTTTATACGTGCTATCGTCAGTGATAAGCCTATTTTATGCTTAGATGAACCGTTTTCCGCACTGGATGAATTTACAAGGCTAGAAATGCAAGCATGGCTTTTATCCATTTGGGAGGAATATCGCAAGTCGATTTTATTTGTGACCCATAGTATTGAGGAAGCCCTTTTTTTAGCAGATCGCATTCTTGTATTAACGAAACGCCCTGCCTCCATCAAAAAAGAAATGATTGTGCCATTTGCTAGACCACGGCAAGAGGAAATTCGCCATTCTGCTGCATTTACAGCGTTGAAGCAACAATTATTTACATACTTACAGGAAGAAAAGGGGGATGTCTATGTTGATTGATGCTCATATTCATATAGAGCAATATACGGCTGAGGAAATTCCTTCTTTACTAGAGGAGGTGGATGCGGTGATTGCCGTGAGTATGCAGCTATCTTCTTGTGAAAAAACATGGCGGTTAGCACAAGCGTATCGTAAAGTGAAGGCTGCCTTTGGTTTTCATCCTGAGCAGCCTTTGCTAAGCCTAAGAGATGAGGATGCGTTATTTGAGTGGATTCGTTGTCACGCAGCTGATATGGTAGCTGTGGGCGAGGTAGGTTTACCGTATTATTTAAGACAAGAGCAAGCAATTGATAATCGTCCCTATATCACTTTATTAGAACGTTTTATCATGTTGGCCAAAGAGCTTCATAAGCCAATTGTTTTACATGCGGTTTATGAGGATGCCACTATTGCCTGTGATTTGCTTGAAAAGCATCAGGTCAATCAAGCGCATTTTCATTGGTTTAAAGGGGATCAGACAGTAGTCCAACGAATGATTCAGCACGGTTACTTTATCTCTATTACACCTGATTGTTTGTATGAGGAGGAGATTCAGCAATTAATTCAAGTCTATCCTATTGAATTGATGATGGTGGAAACGGATGGACCATGGCCATTTGAGGGGCCTTTTGCAGGTAAACGAACAGCGCCATGGATGATGCATTCAACTATTCGTATGATTGCGGCTATCAAGGGGTTAACTGCACAGGAAGCGGCGTATATACTGATGCAAAACACAAAAAACTTCTATCAACTTTAACGTTTAAAAAGCAGCATCAGCAACGATTTAATCGTCCTGATACTGCTTTTTATATTTAGTGTGATCTTGCTCTAATTGCTCGTCCTTTGTTTTTGTTATTCGTTCATGCGTACTAAATAGGGTAGACTGGCGATTTTTTTCAACATCCTTGCCACTGATCCGTTTGCTATGCTTTCGCTTCTTTTTCGCCTTTGATTGGGACATAATTGTTTCCTCCTTTCCAAAAGTAAAACCTCGTAAGCATGATACTTACGAGGTGTTTATACATATTAGTGAGATACGTCCTGTACAGAAATACCTGTGTTTGCTTTAACATCAACTTCACGATATTTCGCCTCATCACTTTCTTTAGAAAGCAATGTGCCAATGAATCCACCAAGGAAGCCAAGTGGTACGGAAATAAGGGCAGGGTTCGTTAACATGATTAACGGCTCACCCACAAAGATTGCCTTACCTTCAACTGGATTCCATACGTTCGGTGACACAGCTACGATTACTAATGCTGAAATTAATCCCGTTAACATCGCTGTTACAGCACCCGCTGTATTAAAGCGTTTCCAGTAGATTGTGTAAATAATTACTGGAAGGTTAGCAGAACCCGCAATACAGAAAGCAAGTGATACTAGGAACGCAACATTTAATGTTTGTGCACCAAGTGCTAATAGGATAGAGATAACAGAGATTGTAATTGAACCGATACGAGCTGCAAGTACTTGCTCTTTCTCTGAAATTTGACCTTTTTTAATAATTTGACCATAAATATCATGAGATAGGGCAGATGCACCTGACAGTACAAGACCTGCTACTACCGCTAAAATTGTCGCAAATGCTACCGCACAAACGAATGAGAATAGAATATCGCCACCAAGTGCTTCTGCAAGAAGTGGAGCAGCCATGTTACCAGCAGGGTTAGCTGCAATAATCGCATCTTTTCCAACGAATGCTGCTGCACCAAAGCCTAAGAAGATTGTTAATACATAGAATAGACCTACAATCCAAGTTGCCCAAATAACAGATGAACGAGCTGTTTTTGCATCTTTTACTGTAAAGAAGCGCATTAGGATATGTGGCAGACCCGCAGTACCTACAACTAAGGCAATTAACATCGAAATTGTATCAAGACCATCTGTATAACGTAAGCCAGGATTTAAATATGCTGCACCGTTATCAGTAGCAGTTGCCATTTCTTTAAACATTGTCGCAATACTGAAATCAAATTTCATTAATACTAAGAAAGAAATAATCACGGTACCTAACATTAAAAGACAAGCTTTAATAATTTGTACCCAAGATGTTGCTGTCATACCGCCGAATAATACGTAAGTTGTCATCATAACACCAACAAGTAATACAGCGATCCAATAGTCGATTCCTAAAAGTAATTGAATAAGTGCTCCTGCACCAACTAGCTGTGCAATCATGTAGAATAAAACAATTGTAATTGTACTTAAAGCTGCTGTTCCGCGAACTTTTGAATTATTAAAGCGCGCTGTAATCATATCAGCTAATGTAAATTTCCCAAGGTTACGTAATGGCTCAGCTACGATGTATAGCACCACTAAGTAAGCTACTAAATAACCAACAGAGAAGAAGAATCCATCAAATCCGAATAATGCTACTGCACCAGCAATACCTAAGAAGGACGCTGCAGATAAATAGTCACCTGCAATAGCTAGTCCATTTTGCCAGCCTGTTAAACCGCCACCAGCTGTGTAGAAGTCACTTGCTGAAGATGTACGTTTAGATGCCCACCATGTAATAACTAATGTTAAACCTACAATGGCTACGAAGAAAAATATAGCTGTAAAACTCATCGGCGGCCACCTCCATTTTCATATTCAGCGATAATTGCTTTTGCTTCTCTATCATAGCTGTTCGCTTTTGCTACGTATAGATGACATAAACTCCAAGTCATAATGAATAATCCTGCAGCATAGATCCACACCCAAGTGATTTCCCCAATAGCCTTTTGGTGTAGAATTGTCGTATATGATGTCAAAATTGGTAACAACATGTAAGCTGCTAAAAATATGACAGTCATAGACCATAGAAAAGAATTTTTCTTTCGTACAAGTGCCTTGAACGATTCCTGCTTTGCAATTGCTTCATAATCAATTACAATTTCTTTTTTTGTTAGATTGTTCGCCATTAACATTCCCCATTTGTGTGTTTTTTTACTGCCTTAAGACTTAATTTTGCTAGTTTAGTGAATTCACATTTTCATTTTATGAAACAGTTTACAAAATTGCAATACATTTCAGAAAAATTATGCAAAAAAAATTTCCTAGAAAATAGTCCTAGGTGAGAAAAAACGCTCTAAAGTCAAGCAGACAAAGGGTTTTAGAATATTCAGATAAATAAAAGAAGTGAAGAGTAATCTATGTTCTTCATAAAAAATAGAGGGAAAATTTACAAAAAAAATCGATTTTTTCAAGCGAAATTAAACACTATTATCCTAGTGAAAATTGGTTTTTTTCTGTTTTTTGGAAGGGAAATAATATTGTTCGATAAGTAATTTAGTAGAAAACAATAACGAAAAATGCGAAAAAATCGACAAGAAATCGGTTTTTTCGCATGTTTTTTCGTATATTTTGAATGAAGATTCATTGCTTACCTAACTTATTAATGAGAAATATCTGATACAGAGACACCTGTATTCGCTTTTACACGAATTTCTTTATAAATACGCTCTGCCTCTGCATCTGAAACTTTACTGGATGACAGAATCGTACCAAGGTATCCCGCAATAAAGCCCAGTGGAATAGTAATAATAGCTGGTACAGCAAGCGGAACAAGTGGCGTACCAACAAAAATAGCAGCACCTTCAACAGGACTCCAAACATTTGGTCCCATTGCTCCTAAAATTAAGCATGATACTAAACCTGTCACCATAGCTGTTACAGCACCTGTTGAATTGAACTTTTTCCAGTAAATTGTATAAAGGATAACAGGTAAATTTGCAGATGCACCGATACAAAATGCAAAGGATACGAGGAACGAAACATTTAAGCTTTGCGCAAATAAAGCTAAAATAATCGATACAATCGCAATCGAAATAGAGCCTGTACGAGCAGCGATTACCTGTTGTTTTTCTGTTAATTTTCCATCTTTAATAATTTCCCCATAAATATCATGAGAAATAGCAGAAGCTCCTGTTAATACTAAGCCCGATACAACTGCTAAAATTGTGGCAAAGGCTACAGCTCCAATAAATGCCATTAACACATCTCCGCCTAAGTATTGTGCAAGCAGTGGGGCAGCCGTGTTGCCAGCTTTACTTTCAGCAAGAATTTGATCAAGACCTACAAAGTTTAATGCACCGAACCCTAAGAAAATTGTTAATGAGAAGAAAATAGCTGTAATCCAAGTTGTCCAAGAAATAGAAGCACGTGCTGTCTTTGCATCTTTTACTGTAAAGAAACGCATTAAAATATGCGGCAAGCCTGAAGTTCCTAAAACTAACGCCATCATCATGGAAACAGAGTCAATCGTACTTGTATATTTAATTCCTGGTACAAGGAATTCCTCACCATGATCTACAGCAATCGTATCGAACATCTTCATAAGCGAAAAATCAAATTTTACTAATACTAATGTTGCTAATAAGCCTGTCCCAAATAATAGCAATGTAGCTTTAATGATTTGCACCCAAGACGTAGCTGTCATCCCACCAAATAATACATAAGTTGTCATCATAACTCCGACAATTAATACGGCAATCCAATATTCAATACCGAATAACAGTTTAATAAGTGCACCAGCACCAACTAGCTGTGCAATCATATACAGAATGACAATAATAATTGTGCCTGATGCTGCCACACCGCGAATACGCTTTTCATTAAAGCGTGCCGTTAGCATATCTGCCAATGTATAACGACCTAAATTACGCATAGGCTCAGCAATAACATAAAGCAGCACTAAATTGGCTACTACATAACCAACAGAGAAGAAGAAACCATCAAAGCCTGTTAAAGCAATAGCACCAGACACTCCAAGGAATGCTGCTGCAGATAAATAGTCACCAGCAATGGCAAACCCATTTTGCCAGCCCTTTAAACCACCGCCAGCCGTATAAAAATCAGCCGCAGAGGACGTACGCTTAGCTGCAATATATGTCACAACAAGCGTTAAACCAACAATTGCTAAAAAGAAACCAACCGATACTAAATTCATTTATTTTCCGCCTTTCGCTTGATACTCTGCCAGTACAGCAGCTGCAGCTTTATCAAATGAAGCAGCTTTTTTTACATATACTGTACAGAGCACAATAGTCATGATAAATAATCCTGCAGAATAAACCCAAACACCCGTAATATTTCCTAAGAACTTTTGTTGTAGTACAGGTTGGAAAGCAAGGATGGGCAGCAAGATATAAAGGATTAGAAATATTGCTGTAATCGAGAAAAGGAAGGTATTTTTCCTTTTGACAAAGCTATTGAATGATTCCATTGCTTCAATTGCATCATAATCAATTGCTTGTACTTGTTTTTTGCTTGAAACGTGAGCCATTATTATTCCCCCTAAAGTTATATATTTCTGTTTTAAACGACATATTTCTTTTTGGTTCGTCGTTATATTCACTTATTTTATGGGGGAGATTCCTATAATGCAATACTAAATTTTGATTTTTAATAATTTTTAGTCAAATCAAAATGAATGGAAGAACATAGAAATAATAAGGATTTACTAGAAATGATTTATTAGAAAGTAAGAGGTGTTTTCTATAGAAATAATATTGTTAAAATAGTTTATGATAGAGAATAAGAAGTATAGGACAAAATTTAAACATAAAAGAGAATTTTCTGTAATTTATTATTGTACAATTGAAATTCCTGAAATGTTAAAAAGTAGAAAAACTTTGTTATATAACAACTATCTGCTATTGTGAGAAATAATAAAAATAGTAAAAATAAGCTTTGAAAGAATTTCTAAAAAGTTTGTGTTGTTTGGAAAATCCAGTATGATAAATATGTATCTGTTACACAAAAAGCAATAGATGAATAAGGTCATTAGCTTGTATTTAACTTTGTGAATGCATAAAATAAAAATGGTGATTGAAGGGAAGTGAGTCATAGTATGAAAAAGAAAAGTATTGTGCTTATTTTAATACTGCTAATAAGCAGCATATTAACTGCCTGCGGAAGCTACAAATTTGAACCGTCATTAAATATAGAGGTGCAAGATTTTTCTATGACGAATCAACAAAATGAGCAGGTTCGTTTGGATGATTTAAAGGGAAAAACATGGCTAGCAATGTTTATCTTTACAAACTGCACGACAGTCTGTCCACCAATGACATTTAATATGACAGAAGTTCAACAGGCACTAGAGGACAAAAATGTTGAAGATTATGAAATCGTTGCGTTTAGTGTTGATCCTGAGGTGGATAAACCTGAAGTATTAGCAGATTACCTAAGTAAGTATAATGTTGTGGATCAAAGCAAGTGGCAACTATTAACGGGCTATGAACAAAAATTCATTGAGCAATTTGCACGCCAATCTTTTAATTCGGTGGTAAGAAATGATCCAAATTCAGACCAGGTTATACATATGTCACGTTATTATTTAGTGAACGCAGATGGAACAGTTGTAAAGGATTATGATGGCGCAACAGAGGTACCCGTTGAAACCATTGTGGCGGATATGAAAGCTCTTATTAAAGAAAGCAAATAAGGCATTTAGCTAGTGAAAAACTCAAGCTATTACATGATAGCTTGAGTTTTCTGTTTATAAGGCTTTGTTCGTTTAAGAAATCAGCAGGCTTTTATAACGGACAAATTAAGATACCCCAGCCTTATTTTTTTAATTCTGTCTCACTGTTATTAGTATACTTTTCATTGAAATATAACTTCCTATAATTTATATTATGTAAACTAAAATTATTTGTTGAGGAGGGGGGCTTGAATACGTCAACACCCCATGTCTATCTTTATATCTAAAACAAAGTTTGATCATTTCTACATGTACAGTTTCACAATAGCCACAACTTCATAAATTATCCTGGTTTACTTTAACTTTTTAATTTCTAATTTACAGTAATTAATTAAATATGTGATCTTCCTTATATGCAAAATTTCCATTTTAGCGTTTAAATTTTTAATTCAAGGATGATATGTCGTTATTTTTTTGATTCTTTATCCATTGTAGCCAATAAGAAAATTCACATGCCAAATGCATTTGATGTGATTTGATAATGCTTGTAGGAGCAAGCACAGGAAATTCCACGGAAAGCTTAACTTTTATCCCCGTTTTAGTATCTTTAAATTGGTGACGAACACCTCCGATAACTGTGTGATCTTTCAAACGAGCAACACCCACTGATTGAAATTCATAAGAGTAATCTCTAGGTGTTTGTAACCCTCTTTCATCATCAAAAACAATAAAAAACTGAACAGGTAACGGAGAATTTCCAGTTGTCTCAATTACTTCGAGTTCATTTTTTCCTAAAGGTCTTAATGCATAATGGTCAGGACAAGCCGATAAATTTACCCGATTATTTTCAAGTGATTGATTTAACATAAGATTGTCTATGCCCTTCGAAGCCTCTTCAGCTGTAATTCCATCTAAATAGATTTCTGTTTGAGAAAATTTTCGTCTATTTCCAGATAAAGCAGCGCCCATACGCATTATTATTTCACTTAATTTCAATTTAGATTCCAATTCGTTATACATTTCTTGATATGAGTAGCCTATTTTAATTTCGGCTAGCTTTTCACTCATCTTATCTGGATTATTTATTTCGGCACTTTTATAATTTAATACTTTAAAAACTTTTTTTACACGTTTTCTTTTCCATTCTGTCAATTGTTCGTTTGTTATGTCTTTTCCGTCAATATAAATTTTTATATGAATTCTCCTTTGTTTCTTAAATCAGTAATTTTTAGATGTCTTCTTTCTGATTGTATTTTAGTGTGGTTAATACCAAATTAATCATTTCTTTCTTAATGTCATTATTTAGATCTAACTTCTTTGAATGAGCAATGCTACTGAGCCCGTATAAAATAAATCCAGAGGCTAAAATTGGATTATCCGTATTGAAAATCCTCGTTCTTACTCCATCTTCAATCACCTGTTGTATGAGTGGCTGCATTTGTATGAATACTTTTTGCTCGAGCTGAAAATGTTGTTCTGTTTGAAATGAATCCTCATTTTTATATGGTGCTAGTTTTTCAATAAATACCCAAAATGTTTCTAATGATCCTGTCATCTTTTGCATAACGGTCAATTTATCAGAATTAAGTATTTGTTGAATTTCTTCCATATTATTTACAATAAAATCATTTAAGATTTCATCAACGAACTCTTCTTTAGATTTAAAGTAGTAATAAAATAATCCTGTTGCTACTCCTGCGTGATTAACGACATCCTTTATGCTAAATCCTTTTACTCCACCTTTCATATAAAACTCAAAACCAATATCCATTAACTCTTGACGCCTTACGTCTGGTTCTTTTGATATTCTCTTCATAATCCATCTCCTACTGTGTCCTTTACGACTGAATCTCATTCAATGATATACCACTGAATATAGTTCAGTCAAATATTATAGAAAACCACTCATTTTGAAAAATAAATGAGTGGGGTTAATTGCATGTTTGTTACTAAATAATAGGACCTGTTTGTTGAACAAAAAAATTCTGCATATCAACACAGGATTCTTAATTAAACTTTATTATAAATGATCAATATTTTTTATAAAAATACAATGGCTACCCATGATTTTTTTTGTTCCATATTAGATATATCCAAAGTATTATAAAAATCGCAACTTTATTTCGAAGCTACCTTCTTCTTTCCATTAAAACTGTATCGTGCCATTTCTCATATAACTGAGCAATTTTTCCCCTCGTACCAACAATTTCAGTTTTATCTTTTTATGTAATTGAATACTTGAGGTATTAATGGCAAAGATAGATGATTGGAGTGTCCAAAACCTGCCTTTTCACTCTCTTTAATTAGTATTTTAAATAGCTTTGAGGCAATACCTTTCCTTTACAATCCCTTAATATATAAACGCTAACTTCTCTCACTCCAGAATAAACGACGCATATAGAGACGGGAGAAATGCCAATCCATCCCACTACTATTGTGTTTTTCTGCAAAAAAGCGCAATGTTGCATGATGGCTTTTATCCCACACTTGTTCACTTGGTACCATTGTTTCAAAGGTTGCCATCCCTGTTTCGATTCCTTCTTTATAAATCTTTAGGATTTTATTATATGCACCTATACTATTTCCTTTTGAAAAAGAAAATGGATATATAAAACTGATTCTATTAATAAATTCCCTAAACTTTTAACTAGAAAATCACTCATTAATATAAAGCAGAATCTAACAAGAATATTAGATACGAATCATACATATATTGATTTTAGTATTTCATTAAAACAAAGCTCTATTATTATCTTAAAGATGGAATTATATTATAAGCAGAAATTTTCTATAAAGATAGGGTGATGACAATTATTGAAAAATCGGTTCTTGCTATGGTTATATTACGTGTGTTGTCTGGAAGTATTGAAGTAAGTGCTGGATTGTTGATGCTAAAGCTGAATAATTTAGAAAAAGCATTCTATATTAATACAATGCTTGCATTGGTAGGTCCAACAGTTTTAATCGTAACGACAGCAATTGCATTATTTGGACTAGCTGATAAAGTTCCTGTGACGAGAATCATTTGCTTATTTACGGGCATAACACTTATTATTATTAGCTCACATATTAAGTAATAATAAAAATTGAAACTTTATTTTTACGCTGTATTCTTCTTTCCATTAAATCTTTATTATGCCATTCTCCATTTAACTGAGCAATTTTTTCTCTTGTGCCAACAATTTAAAACCTATCTTTTTATGTAATTGAATACTCGAAATATTGATTGCAAAGATAGATGATTAGAGTGTCCAAAACCCTTCATTTTCATTCTCTTCAATTAGTATTTTAAATAACTTTAGGAAATATCCTCCATTTTACAATCACTTAGTATATACACACTAACTTCCCCCACTCCAGAATAAACAACACATGTTGAAACAGGTGTAATGGCAATCCAACCAATTACACTATTGTGTTCTTCTGCTACAAAGCGTAATGTTGCATGATATCTTTCATCTCATACCTGTTCACTTTGCACAATTGTTTCAAAGGTGGTCATCCCTGTTTCGATTCCTTCTTTTCACTATTATTTTGTGAATATGCCAGAAGAGGTTTTTCGCAAGGACTCGTGAATAGTACAATACAAGCTTCATTTCGTTTCGCATTAGGAAAAAGAGCTTCCTTTAATGAAGGTCTCATTTGGTGGTTTTGAAAAAGATATACATTTTTCTGCTTTATGACGTTTAAACTTCATCTCTTCTTGTTAATTTAATAAATCTATTAATTGTTTCTCGTCAGCTAAAGTATATATTTAACGTTGATATTGTATTTTTTATTCATGAAATTGAGTGAATAACAGAGCAAATACAATGAACCAAATGTCACAAATGATGTGGTAATTTCGTTTTAAGGTAAAGGAGGAATGAAAGATGAAACATATTGTCATATTGGGTGGAGGTTTCGCAGGAATAAATTTGGTAAATGGACTAATAAAAGAGTTTGGTCATTCAATTGGTAAAGATGTAAAAATAACATTAGTAGATAAAAACTCGTTTCATTTTCGAAAAGTGTTATTGTTTAAAATGATTATTGAGGATGTTCAATTAAAAGTTCCTTTAACAAGGTATTGTACAAATGGTGTGGAATATTTAAAAGGAGAAGTTATTACAATTCATCACACTCAGAAAGCAATGACGCTTAAAATGGAGGATGAACAAAACATCACATTCCAATTTGATTATCTTGTAGTAGCGCTTGGTAGTGTTGTTCAGAAGGTTTCCAGTAGCCTAGGCGGGATCACATTAAGCTGTATGAAAGCAGCACTAGATATCAGACAAAAACTACAATCACACATTTTACTAGCTAAAACTGAAGAAAATAAAGAAGTGAGGAAAAGTTTATTGAGCGTTGCTATTGTGGGTGGAGGTATTACAGGAATTGAAGCAGCTGCAGAACTAACTACTTGGTTTAAAAAAGAAGTGCAAGAAGCAGGGCTCAATTCTAATGAGGTAGAGGTCATCTTGTTTGATTCAAAGGAGCATTTATTGCAAGGGGCCCCAGTAAAGGTAAGTGAAAAACTAGTAAAAGAACTGAATAGACTAGGGATTACTATTCGTGTTAAAACAAAAGTGAAGCAGTTTGAAGATAGTCAAATCTTGTCCGTTGATGGCACTACTTATAAAGTAGGAGAGTGTATTTGGACGCCAGGTGTCAAAGTAAATCCATTCATTCAAACACTCCCATTCCCTTTGACTAAAGAGCATCAAATACTAGTGACCGATACTTATAGTATTCAAGGCTATTCCAATATATTTGCAATCGGGGATTGTGCAAGAATTTTAGATAGAAAGACAAATCAAGTGGACGGCATGACTTGTAAGGAAGCGATTCCTCAGGCAGCAAGGTTAAGCAAAATATTAAAAAATGAAGTCTATGGTAATTCCCATTCTATAACGCACAAAGCATTTCCAATAAAATTGTATTGTATTAGTCTTGGTCCTGATAATGGCTTTGTTTGGGTGCAAAAATGGGGATTAGATTTTATCATATCTGGGAAGATGGGCGCACGTATTCGAGAAAAAACATGGGATCAAGCGAGTTTACTTGTGTAAATATGTGTGTGCAAAGGAAGGGGAGGCTCCTTACTGTGGAACAAACTGAACTAAGCCGTCTATACGTCGAATACAAGTCACTTTTATTTTCGCTTGCTTATAAAATGACAGGCAGTGTTGCTGATGCAGAAGATGTGATTCAAGATGTGTTTATCAAACTAAATGGATATGAGGTAAAGCACAAACGAAATATAAAAGCGTTTCTATGTAAAATGGTGACTAACCAATGTTTAGATTTGTTGAAATCATCTAGAAATAAAAGAGAGCTATACGTTGGAACATGGTTACCAGAGCCGATGGTTTTTATAGAAAAGGACCCATTACAGGAAATGATGGTGAAAAGTGATGTTTCTTATGCTTTGCTCGTGTTATTTGAACAGCTAAATCCTATTGAAAGAGCGATCTTTATCCTTCGTGAAGTCTTGGAATATGATTATGAAACAATTGCTGAAATTGTACAAAAGAAGGAAGTGAATTGCCGGAAAATTCTAAGCAGGCTAAAAAAGATGCTTCCTGAGCTTGAAAAACAAATGACTATTGAACAAGTGAAAACGGACCGTGAACAAGTGATTACTCGTTTTATCCGTGCTATTCAGCAAGGAAACACATTGCAGTTGATGGAAGTTCTTCAGGGAGACGTAGTTTATTATGCAGATGGAGGTGGTAAAGTAACAGCTGCAGCAAAACCTATTTACGGTGCTACACGAGTAAACCAACTTCTTATTGCTTTAGCAACTAAATTTTTTATAAATCAAGAAAAGTACTCAATTATGCAGGTAGAGGTCAATGGCAGTACTGGTGTTGTAATCAGGAATGAGGGAAAAGTTATTACTGTCATAAGCTTTGAATTTGAAAGAAACAAAATAAAATCCATATTTTGTATTATTAATCCTGATAAATTGAGTTTTTGTCATACACTAGCTTGAAAAGAAGTGTAAAGAACAAAAGTACTCTAATCATTTTTTTATCATTTTCCGACAGAAGACGCCCACTTTAAGGAACGTGAAGAGGATAGTCCTGTGAGTAAGTGGGAGATGAATGTCGATAGGCGTTATATCATTATGCCACTCTTCAGTATTTCTCTTATTTTATAGTGGTTATAATCGAACTTTTTATTTCAATTACTAAAAAGAAAAAAACAGCTATTTGAGGAAGTAATTAGTTTTAAGGAACTTAACTAAAAAACAGGTGTTAAAACACAATTAGCACCTGTTTTTTTATCGTATTATAGTTCATTAATAATATTGTCAATATATTGCTCATCTATAGGTCCATACACTTCATGAACAATCTCTCCATTTGCGCTTAGAAATATTGTAGTGGGTATTGTAAAACCACCGAATCGCTTTCGGATATCTCCAGTTTCATCCATTAAAATGGGTAAATCCCATCCTTTTTTAGTAGCGTATTTAGTTACGGTATCTATACTTGCTTCGGTATCAGTTGCATTGACTGTGACAATCTGTACATCTTTTTTTGTTTCATAATAATTTTGTAAGTGTGGCATTTCCTCATTACAAGGTCCACACCAGGTAGCCCAAAATACAAGGACTACTGGTTTGCCTAGATAATTGTATAATGTTGTTTGTTCACCTGAAATATTTGGCAATTCAAAATTTTGTACTGCCCTATCTGAAAGTTTGATATGTGTTGTGTTAACTGTACTATCTATTATTTCTTTAGAAGTTTCTGTTTTATCTGAAGCTAAATAGTTAATAAAGACAATACCAATTAAAATTAAAATACCACTTGCTGAAAGCCAATTCTTCAAGGCATTTCCTCCCCTAGATACAATTTCAACCATAGAGATTCTAAAAATTCTTCGGAATATTGTCTTTTTAAACTCGAAATATTACCAGAAGCAAGAATTTTACCTTTATGAATAAAAATTACTTCATCTGCAATTTCCTCTACTGTGGATAGTAAGTGAGTAGAATATAGGATCAATTGGCCTTTATTTCTTTCCTCCTTTAAAATTGTTTTCACTCGGTTAATCCAATAGGGATCTAGGCCGTTTGTAGGTTCATCTAAAATATAAACATCACATTCACCTAGCAAACTTTGTGCAAAATTTAAACGTTGTTTCATTCCTTTTGAAAGCTCACTGACAAAGCTATTTTTATGCTCAAATAGATCGACTAGCGTTAAAATGTCATCTTGACCTCTACTAGTAATCCCTTTTAATTTTCCTAAAAGCTCAATAATTTCACCCACTTTTAATGTAGGTGGAAAATTTAAATCATCAGGCATATATCGAACTCTTCCTTTAGGAATACCCGTTATAGTTCCACTCTCTATTGGTAATTGCCCCATAATTAATTTCATTAGCGTACTTTTTCCAGCACCATTCTCCCCCACTAAAGCTACAATTTTCCCACTTGTAAGTTGATAAGTAACTGGACCAATTTGTTGTCCTTTACGATATGTAATCACAACCTCTTGTAGCTCTATCATCTATAGCTCTCCTTACGTTTCAACTTAAAATAAGCAAGACAAAGAGGAATAAACCACCATAATATTGTTATACCTATTATCAAGCCAATCCCTAGACTAGTTTCGTAAAACTGTGATAAATAATAAAACGACTTCCCTAAAATACCTGTTTGTTCGATTTGAATTAAATAGACATATCGGAGCCACTCAATAATATTTATATGAACATGTGTATAGATTATTTTTTCATAGACATGTTTTGGAATAATGGTTCCAATTGCCATTACTACATAATTACTTAATAATGTAAAAACTGCCCATAGCCCTAGACTAAAACCTAATGCCTGTAATCGATGTATGGAAAAAGCGCCAATCATTACACTTATAGCACTAAAAACAACGATAATAACAGTCGTTAATACAAGAAATTGAGTATCTATATGAACGCCACCAAAGAAAGAACCTACAATTAAAATAACTGCCTCTGTAGTTGCTAAAGCAAATAAAAAAATGGATACTAATGCAACATATTTTGCCCCTAAGTAATGCGCGATACTAACAGGATATGATCGTATTAATTGATACCAACCTGATTCTATATCAGCAGCTATACTCATTGCTCCTATTGTTAAAATAAATAAAGGAAACAAAAAAAGTAATAAATTTAAGAGAGAGGCTTGAAAGCGATCGAATCCACCTGCATCCGTGTTTAACTGTTGCAACATCAAAATAGCAACAAATAATACAATAAAAATACTAAGCAACATGTAAATCCACTTACTCCGGAAAAGCTGTTTTATTTCCGATTTAATCAATGTTCATGCACACCCCAATTAAATGACGTTACTAATTCTTCGTATCCGAGAGGCTTACCCGCACCATTTTCTTGCTCATAAATTGCTACGTCTCCAATCGATGCAAAGGCAAGTACACCATAATTCATGGGTGTCCAATAATCCTCATTATATAAATAAGCTGCCGTTTTCACATCTATCCATTCTTGCTTATCGTTTGATTTGATATAAGCTGCTGCTACTTCTTGCTCTGGACTTTTCAAATATTCAATTAAACAACCTAGATCATCAAACACTAAATAATCATTATTCTTGAAAATCACTTGCCCTGCATAATCAGGATGCGTAATACCCATGTTACAAACAATACAAATATCCGTCTCTGGATCAATATCTCGAGGTTCTATGGTCTTCTCCGAACACCCCATCAAAAAAAGTCCAATTACTACTAATAAAATGATCTTTTTCATTTCAATTTCCTCCAACTAAAAACTAGTACAATCAGTAATGCAACGCCAATGCTAAAATGTTTCCCTTTAAATGATAATTGCCAAGGTTGCCCCCTATGAACAATAGGTTTCTCATCTATTAAATAATTTGGTTTTGATAGTTTATTATCCATTTTTTCTAATAATCCAGTGGCTGTATTTCCAATAAAATATTGATAATATTCATTTTTTAATACCCATTTACCAAATGTAGAAGTTGCAATGTAAACACTATCACCATAGCCATCTTCGTCGAAATCATCCCCTTCGTAATCATCATAAACATTCCCTATAAGTGTTATTCCTTCAGAACCACTTGAAGCAACTAGCACATTTCCATAAAGTTGATTGTTTGTAACAAGGACACCTTTGGGCTGAATGTTTTTTAGTACTAACAAATTACTAGCGAATATATTGCTAGACATATCCACCGTATCTGCCTGTTGTAACTGAACTGCAATAGAATTTTCACGAATGATATTGTTGATTATATTTACTTTAGAAGTTTGATAAAGTGTTATTCCAGAACTATTTAGAGCATTTTGATGTTTAATTGTGTTCTTTTCTATATCTACATTCTTTGCCATCATGGACATCACACCCGTTATATGATGGGCGTAGTTATTTTGAAACAATTTCATATCGCTACCATACATGATATGAGTACCGTAACGTCCATACGTAATCGTATTTTTTTCAATTGTAACTTGCCTGCTATTCTCTAAGTAAATTCCGTCTTGTGTTTGAGTAATACTATTATTTTTAACATGAATACCTTTTGAGTTATAAAGAGAAATACCGTGACTTTTTTCTGAATAATGTCCGGATTTACCGATAATGTCTACTTCAGCAATTTCACTATTTTCTACACCATCGAAGTAAATAGGAAATCTTTTTGTTTGAAAAGAACTTTGAGTTATTTTGATGTTTTCAACTTTCTTTGCTACAACCCCTTGCTCTCCAAGAAATTGAATGCCACTAACCTCTACATCATCAGCTTTTATTTCTAATTTTCCAGTGAATTTAACCCCCTTGTTTCCGTATATTTTAATGGGTTTTTTTATTAATAAATTTTCTGAATACTGCCCTGGTTCTAGCTCTAAAACCTCCCCCGACGAGAGACTATCGATCTGCTGTTGTACGCTCTGAGCATATGCAGGTGTTGAAAATCCAACTATGCAGAAAAAAAGGGCAAGTAAACTGCCCTTTTTCATATTAGTGACTATGTGTTTCTTCAGTTCCATGCTGATCCCCACTCTGTTGTTCCTGGTCTCCTTTTTCTTGCATCATTTTTTCACGACGTTCTTTTGCTGCTTGTTTAACTACGTCTAATGCTTCAACTTTTGCTGTTGGATTTTCTGTAATATACGTTTTTGCATCTTCTTCATAGGCAAAGAATATATACCCCCAGTTCATAGGAGATTTCATATCCGTTTTAACAACTGTAGCTTCCTCAACATCTATCCAATTTAATGTAATATAATCTCGCACAAATTTTTCATTCGTTTGGTTTTGAACTAACTCCGCATTTAATAAACAGCCAATGTCGTCATAAAATGCAATCGTACCATCTGGTTTGACTGATTGTGCAGAAAAAACACCAAGCTCATGATCCTTTGTATAGACTTTCATATTACAAATTTCACAAACAGTATCCTCTGCTGGCTCTTGTAGACGATCATCGATTTCCCACTCCGCAGTAGATGCTAAATATGTAACTTCGTTTTTTGGCTGTTCTGATACAACCTCTTCTTGTTTTTGTTCTGATACTAATTCCTTATTTGTTCCTGTTGTACTCTCTTCATTACAAGCATATAGTGCTAATACAAACGGGACAGCTAGAAGAATTTTCTTCATCTCTTTACCTCCACAGTTATTTTTTTACTTAACATCTTTACTTTACTAATAATCTGTGAAAGAAGTTAGAAATATAAATGACAATAATATTTACAATCTGTGAAATAAATTTGAGTTTTTTTGATTGAAGGAAATGAAAACTTCCAACAGGAGTAAATTGTTAATTTATTTCGTGTCAATTTATACATTTTCGTAATTTTTCTTACGTTAGCTTCCAGAACCATAAGTGTTTACGCTCAGGATACTCTTTGTGCTCGCGGCACAGCAATACACTTTTGATGTGTAGGCTTTTATTAGTGTAAATCTAATACAATTGGGTCAATTTGTTTTTTTATCATTACAGTAGACGGTACTAATTTTAAATTAGTTGGGATTTGTTCGAAATTCTCAAATTGCAATTTATAAACAGTACGATTATTAATGTAATCTAAGGAGGCAGAATTAAAATCAATCAAACGATTATCAATCTCCATTCTCCAAGCAGATGGCAGCACCTCTGGCTCACCCTCTGTAGATATTGCTAAATGAAGTGTTTGTTGTTTGATTTCTAAAGAATCAATTGTATAAGTAACGTTATTAAATTGAAATGGCTGTAAGTGTGCTGTATTTACCTCCGTCTCAAATAAATCGAACACAAATGCTTCCATTTGAAGCACTTCAAACGTAGCGGGGTTAGTATATTTTGGGACGAATGTCGTGTAAATCATTTCGCCCAATATATCTGTGCCGTCACCACTAACTGAAGAATTTGAAATCATTGGTTGTTCTTCGTCTATACGTTTAGTAGTTAAAATTAATTGTCCTGCTTTATCTCGAATTGCAAATCGAACGTTTGATTTTACACCACCGAAAAAGTCATCCTGTGCTTCATCAAGTTTAGGTAAAAATTTTCTGCTCATAATGTTTTACAATATATGCAAAATGATGACTTTCACCATTCTTTATTCGTGTAATGACTTCATCCATCTCCATTTGTTTCACCTCCCTACTACTATAACGAAAAAATTTTCATTTCCTCTCAAATTTTCCCTATATTTTTGTAGAATTTGAGTTTAGCTATTTATTGATCGATAAACAAAACAATATGTCCACTCTCAAATGATTGAGGTTGCTGAAAAAATACTGCTGTTGTATATGGTCAAGTCAAATCACTTTTGGAGAGTGCTTGTCTGGTCATTCTTGATCTAAATTTTGGATGAATGTCTAATTATTAAATATCCTCTAATGGCTAGTCTAATAAATAAAAACAGATATTCAAAAAGTCTCTTCTTTTGAATATCTGTTTTTATTGCAAAGTGTATTTGGCATTTAACTCATGTATCAAACGGCAGTATGTTAAATCATTGATACTTATAAAAATACATATGCATATTGTCGCTTGACATGGAGCCTCTATGAGCATGAATTCTTGCGAAGAGCGAAAGAGGAACCTTTCGCAAGGCAATTAGCCTATCATGCTCACCTTTCCATGTAAAGCGTTTGTATGCAAATAATATACTGCCACATCATACATTTTTTAAATGCCAGCAACATTGCAAAGGAATCGCAGGACAGTGTGGCTTTTGAGGAGTTCTTAGTGGATACAATATATATGTATTTGGCTTAATCTTTTCATTAAAGATCTTCCTTTGGAAAAATTCCCTTGCTATTAATGTAAGTAGTATAGGGAAACAGTCAAATTAGATACTGTACTTCCATAAACGAGCAAGTATTAAAATGATTAATTCCTATTGTATCCAAACGCCCTACTCTGTAATACTTCCTTCCAATACGCTTCACGTTGTAAAATAATCTTGTCATCAATTTTAGCATTGTAATTTTCTAATATGGCGTATTGGAAATGTTGTTTAACATAATCGATTCCTTTATCTTCTACTAGTTGTTTTAGTGCGTGATTACCGCCATGCCCGTTTTGAACATAGCTTGACCATCTATCAAGTAACATCCCTCTATTACTAGTAGCAGAGCCGATGTAAAGCTTGCCATTGAACTTATCAGTTATAACATAGACTGCCTTTTGATTTTCTAAAGCAGCGACCCAATCACGTTTCCCACGCGTTATAATAGTATGTAATTGCTGATACGATAATTTTACTTTGTCATAACCAGGAAAATCATCACCTTCAAAAATTGACGGTAAAATCTGTTGCACAACTAATTGGTAATGAATATCTTTAAAATAGCGGCCTTGTGTCATAAACGTTTTATGAAATTTCACGATAATCCTTCCATAATATTGACTATATTGCGGTAATTCTTCCCCCTCGTAATTAATGCCCTCTAAACGATTTAGCTCATTTGTTACTTTTTTAATGGTGGTAAGTAGCCATGTATCAGGCGAGAGTTTTAGGAAACAAATTGCAATTTGACCAACAGAAAAATAACGTGTCTTATTGCGCCAAAATAGCCATTGATTATTAATGACATCCGGATTTTCTTTATATAATTCCATCGGATCATTGTGGCCGTCCCTTTGATTGAACTTTATTTTTACATTAGCAATACTATTATCATCGAATTTTAATAAATCATTTAATAATATTTCAGACATTTCCTCACTGCCTATTCATAAAATATTTTATATATTAGATTCCATTCTTCCATAAATAACTTTAGCACACCTCTCAGTAATGAGATTTCAATATGTTCCTTTTTCTTCTTCTCGTGCAACTTCGTTTTGACTATATCCATTGGCAGATAATGATAGGCGCGTTGCCAAGCTTTATAAATTTTATAGGCACTTCATAGAGTCTTCTACTGTGAATTTATAATATGGATTTCGGTTGCAACTTGAGCAGGACTTCTGTAATATGTGGTTTCATAAAAAAACCTTGAGCAATCAATGTATATAAATTATATCATTTTACACTATTTGGACGTAATAAAGAATAAGATATATATGTCAAATAAATGAATAATCTCCTTTTGAATGATCTATTGTGAGAATATTCCGATAATTAAAAATTTGTGACTAAGGTACTTATATTATGTAAAATAAAAACCATTTGGCAAGCGGAGAGCTTGAATGCATATGGACAAGAACGTTTTAGACACTCTTTAATTTATTTTCAATAACGTATTGTTAAATCTGATAACAAATCTAAAAAATCGAGAAGAAGCGTATCTAATGCTTGTTCTCGATTTTTGGTTTTAATTGAAATTCTCTAAATGAGTTTTTAAATACTGAATAAACGGATGCTCTACTATATCTGATTTGCGTGTACATATGAATAAACTTTGCTGAATATCTGCCTGCTCCACAAATACTCGAGCCAATTTGCCATTTGTTATACTTTCTAACACACTATAGGAGGGTGCTAACGTCATACCGTACCCTGCCTCTACTACTTTAATGGATTCATGTAAGCCCTGCATTTGAAGCCCTAATTTAGGTAATGGCGCATTAAACGTGTAAAATACCGACTCCAGTAAATCGAGTGTCGAGCTACCACGCCCTCGATAAATAAAATCCTCGTTCGATATTTTGGAAATGGTAACCGTTTGATTTGCTAAAGCATGTGATGGGTGAACAATAAACCAGAATGGGATATCTACTATCTTTTCAAACTGTAAATCTGTATGGCCTATTTTACTTTGAACGACAAAACCAAAATCTACTTCATAATTCAACACTTGCTCTTCCACAGATTTTACATTGCCTAACGATACAAAAAATTCAATGTGAGGGTTAGCAAGCTTATACTTTGCTATAATAGGCGGAAGAATATAATTAGTTGGGATATAGGAGGAAGCCATATGTATTTTGTCTTCCTTTGCTAAAAATTTACTGAGTTTCTCATCAATTTGTGCTTCTAAATAAAATAAACGTATTCCCTGCTCGTATAAAAATCTCCCCTCAGGAGTTAATTGAATTCCACGACCTTTGCCTTCAATCAATTTTGTCCCTATTTCATTCTCTAGTTTCCGAATTTGAATGGTGACAGCAGGTTGACTAAGTAGCATACTATTTGCTGCTGCCGTAATTCCACCAAGCTTTGCGACATTCGTAAAAATCCTCAATGCATGCAAATTCATCTTATTCACACCTTTCTATTCATAAATATAATTTATGAATAAGCAATTATTATATATTTGTTTTATATATAGTTTACCAGTAATTTAAGTATAGAGGTGATTTAAATGGAAATTTTACTACAGGATTGGTTATCAGTAAAAGGATTTATGTTATTTACAATTGGTTTACTCGCGGCAGTAATCGGTGTTCTTTTTGGGGCGGCTGGCTTTATTTTGATGCCTTCTATGTTACTTGTTGGCATTCCGATTCATGCAACTGTAGCTGTTAATAAATTTGCGACAGGAATTTCATCCTTATCAAATGTCATATCATTTGTCATAAAAGGACATGTATCGTTAAAAAAATATATACCTTTAATTTTAGTTTCAAGCTTGGGTGGTGTATCTGGCGCATTTTTAGCCACTCGATTGTCGGAACAAATTATGGGGATAGTAGCTTGCATTAGCTTAATTTTCGCATTTATTACTGTACTTTTCAGTAATAAATTGATTGTAAAAGACAAGAAAGAAACACAGGAACAACCAATTAATAAGCTCATTCCGTTTGCGATTTCAATCTATGACGGTGGTTTTGGGCCAGGCTCAGCTCTTATGAATATAACTTATTTCCTAAAAAAGCACTATATTTATATAAAAGCAGTTGAGTTAGCACGAATTATCTCTTTTTCAAGTTGCACAGGAGCTTTTCTCTTTTATTACTTTACAGGCATTGTTAATTGGGGAATTGCCATCCCTGTTGCAATTGGTTCAATTATTGGCTCTTTCTTCGGTTTAAAAATCATTCCTTATATTCAAACAAAGTGGCTTCAAGTTGCATTACCAATCATTTTCTTCTTTCTAATTGTTCAGGTTGTATCGGATTTACTAAAATAAATCCACCCTGCTGGATTCTACATACTTCCAGAGCTAAATACAGGTAATTTTCAAAGGCTAGAAAAAGGATTTTCTATAAATAGCAAAGAGCATGCTTTTATTCAAACATGCTCTAATCATCTATCTTGAGTTATTATAGTTTAACCTTAACCTCAGTTCCGTCCTGAGCTTTGACATCGACTAGCACGAGTCCTTTATAATTTTGTAGTTCCTTGATAATCGGCTTTAGCATTTCTTTGTCCATGAGCGGAAAGGTAAAGTCTAGTTTTTTTCTATCGAAGTATGCCTTTGTCCACTTATTGACTTGTTGCTGAATCCTTTTGGAAGTTAAAATGGAGAGAATAATGTTTAGCACAGCATAGGGTACAGGGACGGTAAAGCCAACGTCTTTTGCTTTCACTTTTACATGCATCATTCGTCGCCTCTACTCAATGAAGACTGCAACGGAATCCCCGTTCGCCGATTTTATATCCACAATCTGTCCATCTAATTCATTTTCGATGGCTTCAAGAAGAAGGTTGATGTCGATATCTTTTACGTATTTTTCCGATTGTGGAATACTTGCTGCGATACTGTGCCCTGCCATTAGTACGGCTTTGACAAGTTTTAAGGGCAAATTCACCGTGACATTATCATTTTCAGTGGATACAACACGAACCTTTAACGTTTTATCTAAATACTTTGTTTTTTCCACAAATTTGTTTCCTGATTCTTCTTTCTCTTGTAATACTTGAATAAGTTCTGATCCTTTATCAGCATCAATTTTCCCCTCTTGAATCATGGTTAACACTTTTGTAATTTCCTCTTTCATGGTCTGTTCCTCCCTATTCGTCTTTTAAGAGCTTTATAGCTTCATCCGTTGTGATTTCGCCATTTTCTAGCATGCTTACAATTTTTTTCTCGTCTACTTCATTTTTCTTCTTTTGGGCATAGCCAAGGGATGAAATAATGTCGTTGAGCTTGCCCCGAACTGTTGGATACGAAACCCCCAGTTCCTTTTCAACCTCTTTTATGTTTCCTCGACAGGTTAAAAATACTTCCACAAATTGAAGCTGATCGTTTGATAATGATGCGAGCTTAGATAATTCAAATTCATTTTCAATCGTCGTGTGACAATGAGAACACTGTAACTTCGTAATTTTCAAAGTTTTACTGCAGACAGGGCAATTTGTGATTACTTGATAAGCCATAGTGAACTCCTTCCTTTAAGTTAAGTTGATTATATAACAAAGAATTTAAAGAAGTAAATAATAAAATTAATTTTTTAAATAAAAATATAAATAAAGTTAATTTTATAATTGATATTATTAATTTATTTCTGCATTACTTTAATAATAAAGAAAACCCCATTTTGAATTTTTCAAAATGGAGTTTCTGTTTAATTTGGTCTATCCTTCTTTTTTCTTTCTCGCGGGTGTGATGGCAAAATAGCATTGTATAATTCTTGTGAGGCGGGGTGTTGATAGGCTCCATCTTTCCCAATCTCCTCCACTAGCTGACCATACTGCATCACCAGGATGCGATCTGACATAAAACGTGTCGCTTGTAAATCATGTGAAATGAATAGTTAAGCAAGCTGTAGCTCTTTTTGCAGTGATTGTAATAGCTCTATAATCGTCCTTTGTAAAACCATATCAAAGCTACTAATAGCTTCATCTAAAACAATTAATTCAAGAGCTCTAGCGATGTTCATTCGTTGTTGCTGTCCCCCAACTGAGCTGTGAAGGGTAGCATTGAGCCATTGCCCACTCTAACTCTACGCACTCTAATCCATCATCGTTATATTCCACTAAGGATTCATAAACCATTGCTTGGGCAGTCATTTGATTCGGTAAATATGTATGAGGATTCAATGGACCGACATCTAATGGCCAGCCAATCGTTATCATTTTTTCATCTGTTTGGTTTGCTGAGGTCTTTTCCTTTTCTTCATCCTTGCTTGTACAGGCAGCAAGTAAACTGAACGTCAACACAAGTAGTAAAGGAAGTAAATACTTTGTCAATCTCATTTTCTGTCTCCTATCTTTATTCGTAGTACTGTTAAAGAAGAGAGGACATAAAAAAACCTTATTCTAAAAAAGAATAAGGACAGAAAAACTCACGATAAGCAAGTCTCCATCCATCTCCCTATCTTTCGTAGATCATCAATGAATCTTCTTACAAGCAGGCATTCTGGCTCATGAATCATCATTTTGCTTCACCTTGCCAAGTACTCACTCAGTGGCATTTGAAACAAAACTCCTCATTTACAGCTGCGGGACAGCATGGGGTTTTCACCCATTTTCCTTTTAATTGAATGAAAGACGATTTCACTCAAACTTATAATGATTGCTATGAAATTAGTAATTAACGTAACATGCTCACTTGTTCACGTCAATTTTATTTTCTGAATATAATAAATAACATAAAAAGACTAGGGATTTACCCTAGTCTTCGTTATAGGAGAGTAGATGTAGTAGTTTTAAAAAATCATTTCGTTATCTTCATGTAGATTGCTGTACGGCTTGACGCAATGTTTTAGCAGCAGCAACCATGTTCGCTAAAGCTGCAACGGTTTCTGTTTCTTTTCTCGTTTTTAAGCCGCAATCTGGATTTACCCAAAATTGATGACGATCTAGTACCTGTAAACTATCTTTCATAATCGCGAGCATTTCTTCCTCGCTTGGTACACGAGGGCTATGAATATCATAGACACCTAAGCCAATTCCTTTTTTATAGGGCTGCACTTGTAGTGAGGTAATGAGTTCCCCATGGCTTCGCGATGTTTCAATGGAAATCACATCTGCATCTAATGCACTAATCGGTTCGATGAAATCATTAAACTCGCAGTAGCACATATGTGTATGGATTTGTGTTTCATCTTTGACACTGGATGTCGCAAGCTTGAAGGAATTGACAGCCCAATCCAAGTAAGCGCCCCATTCTTCCTTTCGAAGCGGTAAACCTTCTCTTAACGCTGGCTCGTCCACTTGAATAATCGATATACCTGCGTTTTCTAGTGCTTCCACCTCTTTGCGAAGTGCTAATGCAATTTGATAAGCAACATCTTTACGGGACAAATCATCGCGCACAAAGGACCAATTTAATATCGTTACTGGCCCTGTCAGCATGCCTTTTACAAATCGCTTTGTTAGGCTTTGAGTATAGGCTGATTCCTTTACAGTAATTGGTGAAGCCCACGCAACATCTCCATAGATGATCGGAGGCTTTACACAGCGTGATCCATATGACACGACCCATGCTTTCTCTGTAAAGGCAAAGCCAGTCAGCTTTTCACCGAAATATTCGACCATGTCTGTGCGCTCAAATTCACCATGAACAAGTACATCGATATCTAGTTCCTCTTGTATTGTTACCCAGCGTTTTGTTTCCTGCTCTATAAATGCTTCATAGTCATCATTCGATAATTGTTTCTTTCGCCAAGCATTACGATTTCTTTTCACCTCATCAGATTGTGGAAAGCTACCGATTGTCGTTGTTGGGAACAGCGGTAATGCTAAGGCTTGTTGTTGAATCGCTTGGCGCTGCGTAAAATCACTGTGTCGTTCAAAATCTTGCGTTGTCACAGTTTGAACAGCTTGCTGTATCAACTTGTTTTGGCGGATTGGATGATTTTTTAGACCTTCAATCGCCTTCATACTTTCTGAAAAATTATGTTGTAAGGTACCATCTTTATCTCGTCTACATTTAGTTAGCCCTGTAATTTCAACGATTTTTTCATCCGCGAAGGCTAGCGCCTGCTTTAAAACAGGCTCAAGTTTATTTTCAAGAGAGGTTGTGATAGGTACATGCTGTAGGTTACTGGATGGTTGAATCCATAGTTCTGCCGCATGACTTAGCTGTTCAATGGCTTGAATCGTTGCGTTGACCTCTGCAAGGTTTGAACGCCAAATATCACGGCCATTTACAACCCCAATTGCCAATACTTTATCCTGCGGGAAACCAAATTGACGAAGTGACGCCATATTTCCTTTATAGCCATGAACAAAGTCTAGGCCAAATCCTTGAACAGGCAGCGTAATCAATGTTTCATAGGCACATAATGCTTCAAAATAAGTCTGTAGCACGATCTTAGCCTCTGGAACGGCAACAGCTAACTGCTCGTAAATTTCTTGCACTAGCTTTATCTCTGCTGGATCAAGAGTTGTAACAAGGGATGGCTCTTCTAGTTGAATCCAAGTGGCACCTGCATCCACTAACTCTTTTAATACCTGCATATAGAGCGGTATTAAGGCTAATAAGTATTCAACCTGTGTTAATTTGTTGTAGCCTTTCGTTAGCTTGCAAAATGTATAGGGACCAATTAATGTCGGTTTCGCAATGATTCCGAATGCTTCCTTCGCCTCTAAAAAGTCGGCTAATACTTTATTTTCTGTTAGCTGCAAGGTTTGTCCCTCATACTCTGGAACAATATAGTGATAATTGGTATTAAACCATTTTGTCATTTCACTAGCTACGGCTGTTTTGTTCCCTCTTGCTACACTATAGTAGGTATGTAAATCGACTTTACCACCTTGCCAGTTAAAGCGTTTTGGTACTAGACCAAACATCAAAGCCGTATCTAACATTCTATCGTAATACGTAAAGTCGCCAACCGTCACCATATCGATACCAAGGTGTAGCTGCTTGTCTATTCTCGATAAACGGATCTTCTTTAATTTTTCCTCAAAGTCTTCTTCAGAAATTTCATTACGCCAAAATGCCTCTAATGCTTTTTTCCATTCGCGATCTTCCCCTATATATGGGTAGCCGATGAGTGTGCTTGTATAGGTCATGTTTTAATCTCCTTTTTTAAAAAAATAAAAAGCCATTCTCCTATTTGGAAAATGGCTGCATGTTAAAATTATTAATGCTAAAACAATACGAAAAGTATCTCCTTTCGCATAAACATTATCGCACGGTGCCTATCTGGTCACTTTTCACCACCTATTTCCTCGTAGGTATTTGGTGTGTACTAGAAATTGGCAGGTCTCCTGGCTTTTCATCAACACGCCTCACAGCCTTCCCAGTTTCCCCAGTGGCATTTGTGATTTGCTCCGAATTACAGTTGCGGGACAGCGTCGGATTTGCACCGACTTCCCTTTTAAGCCAAACTCTCGTTTGGCACCAAGTCTTACACATTATTCAATTATGTTCCTACTATAACATACATTTCAGAATAGTGTAATTATTTTATACTATTTATTTTGCTAAATGTTCTAAACTAATTGGATTACTAATTTTAATAATAAAACTTTCATGAGTTTTTTACTCCCAACCCTAGCATGAAAATGTGGTGTTCTTGCCAAGAATGTTAGCAACTACAAATAGGATGTAAGACATGGTTTTTTATGATGGCTTAGACCTTGGAAATAAAACTGTTTAAGTGAATTTTGTTGGTAGTTCCTATGCATGTAGAGGATAACTACGGACAGAAAAATGCCTATCTTCAAATTCACTCACTGTTTGTGATTTTAACAGAATGGTGTGAGATCAATGGAAGTCTTTAGGAAGAATATTTTCAGGAAACCGAGACATTCCCTATCCCTACAAAGGATTTATTTCGTCTGTTAAAGTGATTATAAGACTATTGTGTAACCCATGTTGTGATGAAAAGTACAAGCGTCTACTGGAAGCCTGAGTTTTATCCCCCTGGTAATCATGAGAGTGTGGGAAAAAGAAAATGTATGCTTCCCGTTAAGGGAAATCCACATCTTAAATCAGCCATGAGGCAACCTGGGCTGTTTCAAGAGGTCGAAATCGTTGGTATTGGCCACTTGCAGCACGTAGGAGCAAGAAAAAAGCACTCGTTGCGATTTCGCATCGAATGCTTCGAATTATTTACTCCATGTTACTGCCCTATAAAGAACCACAAGTGATATAGCGTAGCCAAAGACCAAGAATTTTAAACCAAGATACTTTCTCCGCAGGTACCTTTGCTTTCTCATTGTCTTTTTCACTGTGTATAGAATAACCTAGTTCCAATAATAATATTCAAATGACAAAGGCATTCTTTATTTTCACAGAAAAAAACTGTTAAGGTCATTTATTAGTATGTGAGGAACCGATATTGGTCGAAGTTTTGAGGAATTGTTTATGCAAAATGAACAAAGGCTAAAAATTATAAAAGATAGCCCTGTGTATAGATACATTGAAATAACTAAACGCAATTAAATATGCAAAAGTTATCTTGTGAAAAATGGAGGGTTTTAAGGATTTACATTCCCTACTTTTAACCAACATAATATGGTAGAGTATAAAAGAATTTAAAATACACAATGCCTCTTTCAACTTTTCTAAAAGTCGATGGTGTCAATAAAATAGGAGTTATCTAGTAATGATGTCAAGAGAAAAATTAGAAAACAATCAAGTTTTTCTGTATGTAATTGTTTTGTTAATAGCAGCAAGTGTAGGGTTATTAGCACCCCGTATCGGTATGCAACTTGACGTTACCATTTCATTTGTTATTGCTATTTTAATGTATAGCATGTTTTCGCAAATCCCATTTACATCTTTAAAAGAATCGTTTTCTAATCGTCGTTTTATTTGGGCTCTGCTAACTGTCAACTATATGGCTGTACCTATCGTTGTATGGCTGCTAGCAAGGCTATTACCGGAACATCCCCCTTTATTGCTTGGTGTTTATTTAGTATTACTGACACCATGCATTGATTATGTGATTGTATTTACGGCACTTGGACGTGGTAATGAAAAGGCCATGCTAATCTCGACACCCATTCTCTTCATTACTCAAATGCTATTATTGCCTTTATATTTATGGTTATTTATAGGGAATGAAGCAGCGAAAATTGTTGAAGTAGCCCCTTTCCTAGAGGCATTTTTCGGGCTTATTGTCATACCATTAGTCATTGCTATTACTCTCCAACTGTTTGCTAAAAGATCACAAGTTGGGAATAAATTAATTCATCTATCTGCATGGCTCCCTGTTCCGTTTATGGCGTTAACGCTTTTTGTTGTAGTCGCATCTCAAATTGGAAAATTATCGACATCATTTGAATGGATCATAAAGGTTATCCCCATATATATCGCCTTTATGATTATGATGCCGTTTATTTCTAAATTCATTGGAAAATCGTTCAAATTGGATATTGAATCAGGTAGAGCATTGATTTTTAGCGGTTCTACTCGTAATTCGCTGGTCGTTCTTCCTCTAGCTCTATCTTTGCCAGACCATATAAATACGTTAGTCGCTGCAATTATTGTTACACAAACAATTGTAGAAATTATAGGGGAAATTATTTATATTCGCGTTGTTCCGAATTTACTTAAATAAGCTAGTCTCGAAATAATTTTTTATCTAATTTGTGGAAAGAACGACTTGCTTAAACACGCTCTTTCCTCTTATTTTATTATTTTCCGATAGAAGACCCCCACTTTAAGGAACGTGAAGGAGATAGTCCTGTGAGTAAGGGGGAGATGAATGTCGATCTAAATTGTCGTACAATTAGAATGTATGTGCTCTAATGAACCTGTACAGTTTGCTCTTTGAAAACTGAAGATAGGAGGTTGTAACAGGAAAGTTCGTCTGTTATGTAAAATCTTCAACGTTCTATCGCTCTGTCTAGCCGAAAAGCGAAAACCAAGCAGTACGCTAGACAGCGGAGTCCAATGTACAATCCTTGCAAGTTTTTCACCGTAGGGCCTACGGGTAGAGCCTGCTACTATAACTAGACGTTGGTCTGGTGTTCGCAGCAGTCCCACACTTCTATAAGTGAGGGTAGTTCAACAGTTTTGTTAGCACTTTTACTTCACCTTTTTTTCCACTAAAAAGCGCCACTTTAAACAGTGATCACCTCAATTTGTATAAACTATCTCCTTTGAATGATAAATTAATAGTACATTTATAAGTATATGAACAAATATAAGGAAGCCTTATTTTTCTCGACTATAAACAGAAACAAGGCATGCCTCTTTCCCTCGTAACTTATACTCAAAATGGTTGATAATTGAATGACTACATCATTTCATATGCTAACAAATGATGTAGCTGTAGCTATTGGACTGACGACTGCTTTAATATAGAAGAAAATGGGTGTTTTTAAGGTTGAAGAAGTGCTTATACGGGGATATATTTAAGTCAACGATTATAGAAGAAGGAGTGAAGAGAAGGTGAAAATAAAAATAATTTTATTTTTGTTTATTTGTTCTGTATGGTTAGTGGCTTGTAGCAGTAATAAAGAAACAACACAACCTATAGAAATTCGAGAATTAATTAATTTTGAAGATGAAAAACCCGACACATTACAGCTAATCTCTGATGCGAAGGATATTAACATTATAGAGGAAACATTTAAAAAAGCTAGAGAATTCGGTGAAGTGGATAACAAAATAGTTCCGCAATATAAGATCAAACTCAACGATGATGAATATTATTTATGGATAGACCATACAGTCACAGGGACAATAGCAAATGTAAATAATAGAAATATATTTTACAATATTCTAGCTACTGACGAATTTAAAGAGGCTATTAAGTATCGAGAACAAAAATAAATTACTTCTATTATGGTGTAGCAACAATCTGTCAGAAAAGACATTTCTCAAAGATGGTTGCTATTTTTAGTGTCTTTCTTAAAATCTATTAATCTCCAAGACTTCACCCAAAAGATGCCTTCATCCCGTTTCCTTATATTATATTAATAGTTTTCGATACAGTTTTGTCAGTTTAGCGATAAATATTTGTTAACAAAGAGAGTGCCCTATAACTTTATCCAAGTACTGTTCCCTGCTTGACCTCTGCCCTGCCAGAAGTGTAATGTCCTTAACATTTTTTCAGAGGTGAGTTAACCATTCTCCTCCCCATCTTCCTAATTGCCTGAGCAGCCTTGTTTTTCCTAACTTCCTATAGTAAAACAAAAAAATGGTCAACCAGAAATATTTCTGATTGACCTTACCCTATCTTTAGCGACTTCTATATAAAAGAAATCTACAGAAAAGCAAGAAGCTATTGCAATGCTTCTATATCTAAATTTATATTTTTAGCTTCTGTAATAATATTTTTAATTAATATTTCAACGGATTGATTTTTGGCTAATCTTGTACTTTGGCCAGACCATAGCGACATAAAATCTCGATTGTTTTGTGCTGAGGAAGTCTTCCTAATTTCTTGAGTTAATGTGTTTTGAACAGGATAATCTGGCAAAAATTCTTCGTGTTCGCTCATTTTTAAAATGAATTTATTTTTAATTCCTCTTGCCCATTTACCTGAAAAAGAACGAGTTAATACAGTCTGATCTTCATTAGCATGAAGAATTGCTTCTTTATGTGCCTTATGTGCTCCACTTTCAATACAAGTCAAGAAAGCCGTCCCCATCTGTACTCCCTTCGCTCCTAAGCAGAGGGAAGCCATCAACCCTCTCCCATCCATAATTCCTCCGGCGGAAATAACAGGAATGCTTACATTGTCAACAACCTGCGGTATAAGTGACATTAAGCCAACTAAACTCTCCTGATACCCATCTATAAAGGTCCCACGGTGCCCACCAGCTTCACTCCCTTGAACAACTACTATATCCATTCCTGATTTTTCATTTTCTATTGCTTCTCTCACTGTTGTAGCTGTTCCTATCAGAATAATGTTGTGTTGTTTTAACTCAGCAATTATTTCCTTAGAAGGAATACCAAATGTAAATGAACAAATAGGAACCTTTTCTTTAATTACAACCTTAACTTGTTCATTAAATGTTTCATATGCGTTATGAAATGTAGAAATTTCAAAGTTATCTTTTGGAGATAGATTCAATTGCTCACGAATGGGGCTTAAAATCTCATTAGCTAATTTCACTTCCTTCTCTGTCACTTTAAATTCGTTAGGAACAAATAGATTAATACCAAAAGAGTTTGATGTTAACTGTTTTATTTCCCTAATCTGTTCTCTTGTTTGAGTAGCGGTCAGATAGCCTGCCCCAATCATTCCTAGACCTCCAGAATTTGAAACCTCAGTCACTAATTTCGATGTTGTTATTCCACCAGCCATAGGAGCTTGTACAATTGGATATTCAATTTTCAAAAGTTCAGTCATAGTATTATCTAGCATTCATACCACCCCGTAATCTGTATTTGTTTATATTTTTAGCCGTTCTTTTCTAAAGAGAAAAATTTTTCGGCTTAGTCATTTTTGGAGCTTCCCTTTCAAATTTAATTCCATTGAAAAGCAAACCTGCACCCAGTAATATGACACTAGCTGCTCCTAGCAAAGCAAGGTTAAAATTATGAGTGAACGATGATATGACGCCAGCAAGGGTTGGTCCTATCAACTGTCCACCAGCATAAATAGCGGTTAAATTGCCGATAGTCTGACTGCTATTCGATGGATTCATTTGCCGTCCCAATGTTGTAGCAAGTGTAGTGATACCCATAAACGTAGCTCCAAACAATAAAGCACTTATGACAAAACTATTTTTTGACATCCAAAAGACTGGCATCATAATACCAAAGGATTGTAGAACCATTGCAAGCACTAAGGATTTAACATAACCCCATTTTTTAGCAAGAACAGACCAGATGAGACAGGATGGAATTGCAGCCAATCCCACCATCATCCACACGAAGGTTGCATTATTATGAAAGAATGAGGTCTTTTCAGCGATAGATACGATAAACGTTCCTGTAACAATATAGCCCAATCCTTCTAAACCGTATGCAATCGTCAGCCAAGGAATCCATTTCTTGGGAGGTACTTGAGCAAAAGCTACTTGTGTATTCTTCATTTCAACATTATTGGGAGTATCATAAAGCCAGCTCCATACGAAAAAAGCAAGGATTCCACTTATAGCAGCTAACCCTATCCAGGTCCCTTCCCATTGAAATGATTGATTTAGAATCGGGATGATTATACTTGATGAAAAGATTCCAAGCCCCACCCCTCCGTAGAACAAGCCAGACCAACTAGTTTTGTTTATAGAAGCGAGTTTATCCAGCACTATGCCAGAGGCTAAGACCAATACAAAAGCACTGGCAAACCCTGATACAAAACGAAGCATATACCAAAGTAAAGGAGAGTATGTGAGACCCATTAGCATAGTGGTTAAGATGCTGGTGATTAGATGGATTCTTAAAGAGATCGTTCTATATTTTTTCAAAGGAATGGCACCTGCTAAAATTGCTCCAAGCAAATACCCTGCATAATTACTTGAGGCTAGGTAGCCGGCGACTGCATTTGAAAAAGAGAGATCTTTTTGCATAAGTGGAAGAATGGGTGTATAAGCAAACCTTCCAATCCCCATAGCAATGATTAAAGATAAGATGCCCCCTATTAAAAAAAGAATAAAGTGCTTTCTCAAATATTCACCCCCGATTAAAATATGCTACATTTTAAGAATATCTTTTTTTGGCTATATGGTATAATACATAAAAATGATATTAGGTATCAGTTAATCAGATGGCAGAGGAGATATATCAGAGGAGGATTTCTATGGATTTACATACATTAAAAATTTTCCAGGTTGTTGCCAAGCTAGGGAGCATATCACAGGCAGCAAGGGAACTTCAATATGCACAGTCTAATATCACCATGAAAATTCAACAATTGGAAAGTGAGCTTCAAACAACCCTATTTTATAGACATAATCGTGGCACTACCTTGACAGACAAAGGAAGCACATTATTAACATACACTGAAAAAATATTTCATCTTGTAGAAGAAACAAGGAACGTGATGAATGACGATCAAATACCAAAGGGGCCATTAGTCATTGGATCTATGGAAACAACTGCCGCAGTTCGCTTACCAGCCCTTATTTCAACGTACCATAAAGAGTATCCTGACGTTGATTTTACTTTAAAAACAGGTTCGACTGAACAAAATATTCAAGGCGTTCTTCAGTATGAACTTGATGGGGCCTTTGTGGCTGGCCCAATCGAACATCCCGAACTCATTCAAAAGGAGGTAATCGAAGAGGAGCTGGTACTTATTACAGATACAATACAACCTCCTTTATCCTCCATTAAAGATATCCAAACTAGGACGCTACTTGTATTTCGTTCCGGATGCTCTTATCGGGCAAAACTTGAACAATGGTTACACCAAGAGGGCGTGATTCCCAATAAGATTATGGAATTTGGAACCCTTGATGCGATCATTGGATGTGTATCTGCGGGTCTAGGCATAAGTATGCTTCCTAATAGTGTTATTGCAAAACATATACAAGAGGGCATTCTTAGACAGCATCCCATTCCGAATGTATATGGAAAAGTCAAAACGACATTTATTTATCGAAAGGATAGATATGTACCTGCGTCTTTAATAAAATTCATAGATATGTTAGAGAATGAAGTGGAATTGTTAAAAAAACAAAAGGTCTATCCCAGCTAACATTATTGAGACAGCTAAGTGACTTAGAGGAAGAATTAGGAACGTCTTTATTCAGAGAAACCGCAAAATTATCTTAACAACAGAAGGCTTGCTTTTATTAATAAAGGCGAAAGACATTTGGAAGAAATATACATTGGGGGTGAAGCAACAGATGCAATGCGTTGTATGGAGCAAATCTAAAAAAATCATCAAGTTATTCCATTCATATAATGGCAATACCGATGATATTACAGATAAAATTAGATAATCGACTAGTAGACATTGGCATTATTATTGAACCAATAAACTGAATAACTATAAAAAACGCCCCTTTAAAAGCACAAGCGTTTTAAGGGGCGTTTAACTATTTGATTTTTACAATGATTTTGCCCTTTGCCTTTCCCGACTCCGCATAGTCCATTGCCTTTTGAGCGTCTGCAAATGAATAAACGCTGTCAATGATGGGCTTGATTTTTCCAGCTTCAATAAAATTAGCAATGATCTGTAATTGCTCTCCACTTGGCTTCATAAATAAAAACGTATATTGTGCATGATGCTTTTTTTCAAGTGCAGTCAGTTTCCTAGTAGCAATTGAAAACAACAGCGTTTTAAAAGCCCCTGAACCATACTCCTTACCAAAACGAGCATTTGGTAGCCCTGAAACAGAAACAATTTTTCCTCCATTTTTGACAACACGGAAGGATTTTTCGAGTATCTCACCTCCAAGCGTATCAAATACAGCATCATAGTCTTTCAGTATCTCTTCAAATTTTTCTGTCTTGTAATTAATAATTTTATCTGCACCAAGAGATTTTACTAAATTTGCACCAGCTTCACTGGCAGTCGTTGCAACAGTAGCGCCCATTAATTTTGCCAATTGAATAGCAAACGTACCGACACCACCAGCCCCAGCCTGAATCAAAATCTTCTGTCCTTTTTGTAATTGAAGTATGTCATGTAAGGCTTGATACGTGGTTAAACCAACCAGTGGAATGGATGCTGCTTCCTCAAAGCTTAAATTTTTAGGCTTTAGGGCGATATCATCTTCATGGATGGCGATGTATTCCGCAAAAGTACCAATTTTACTTTTTCGTGGACGTGCATATATTTCATCACCTACTTTAAAGCGAGTTACTTTTGCCCCTACCTTTGCTACGACACCAGCAAAATCATTGCCAAGAATCAGAGGCATATTATATTTAACGAGCATCTTCACTTTCCCATCACGTATTTTAAAATCAATAGGATTAATACTTGCTGCATGAATTTCTGCAAGCACCTCATACTCTCCTATTTCAGGCACAGGCATTTCTGCCAAACGCATTGGCGCTTTTCCATATTTATCAATAACCATTGCTTTCATTATTTTATACCTCCGTCATCACTAGTGTCGCATTAAAATGATTCACCTTTATTGAATAAATTAAATTTTCTGTAATTTTATTTATGCACAAAAAAATCCTTTATAATGGTTGGGCGGTAGTAAACCATCCAAATCCAAAATAAAGGACATACGCATGGATAAGTTTACACGAAAAACATCATTTGAACAATGGCTTTCGCCGATTTCCACTACACAATTAGAAGAACTGGTTGAAGCCCATCAATTAAATTACTATACAAAGAAGCTACACATCGCTTCATTTTTGAAATTACTCCTGTTTGCGCAGTTGAATGAAACAGAAAGTCTGCGTGCAGTCAGTGAGACATTGTTTTCAGATGACCTTCAAAAAGCAACAGAATTAGATTCCATCAGCTTTTCGCAATTAGGACGCCGATTAAATCAAGTGCCGACAGAGGTATTCCAACAGATATTTTTAGATTTAGTTATCCAAATTCATGAAAAGTCTCAGTATGAACAACGTCGTAAAAACACGACACCGCTGAAAATCATTGATTCGAGTACGTTACCATTGAATTTAAACAACCATAAATGGGCGGAGTTTCGCAAAACAAAATCAGGAATCAAGCTTCATTTGCGCCTTGTATACTTAGAAAAAGGCTGTTCCTATCCAGACAAAGCGGTTTTAACAAACGCGATTGAACATGATCGTGGTCAACTAGAGGTACTCGTTGATGACAAGGATTGCCTTTACGTTTTTGACCGTGGTTACTTAGATTATGAGCGATTTGACCGCATGACGGACGATGGTTATTTTTTCGTTTCGCGCTTACGAAAAAACGCGGTTATCCGTGTAATCGAGCCGTTTGAGCTGCCAGAAGATTCACTTGTTTCATCCGATGAAATGGTGATCATTGGCACAACACAAAATCGAGCAGAAAATGTCTTTCGTCTTATCAAAGTATTGGATTCAAAAGGAAACGAACTGCAGCTTATCACAAATCGTTTCGACCTAAGTGCGGATGAAATCGCTGAACTGTACAAATCACGCTGGGCAATTGAGCTGTTTTTCAAATGGCTAAAGCAGCACTTGAACATCAAAAAGTTCTACGCACAAAGCGAACAAGGCGTTCATAATCAAGTGTACATCGCGATGATTGTGTATTGTTTACATGTCCTGGCACAACTGAACACAAACAGCTCGAAAACGTACTTGAAAATCAGTCGTTTACTCAAAGCATCCCCGTGGAAATCGGCTCACTTATGGATACGAAAAATCGGTGGGAAAGTGGTCCCCTAAAGGTTTTTCCGCTTCTGTTACTCAGATTAAAGGTTATAGTAAAAAAATGGATGATTACTACCTCTGTTCAAGTGTCTTTGTTTTTCTTCTAAAATGGAAAATAAATAAAACAGAAAATTCAATTAAAATTCACGCGACGCTAGTGCTCCGTCATGTTTATAAAATTTCTGCATAAATTCTTCAATATTCACTACAAGCGTTTTTAATAAACCAATTTCTGAACGGACATTGATAGAATAAAAATTTTTTGTCCCCTCTTTACGCATTAAAATAACGCCAGCCTCCCGCAAAATCTTCAGATGATGCGATACAGCAGGACGTGAAAGATGTGTTTGTTCAGTGATTTCCCCTACACGCAACCCTGTTTGACAATCCGTTCCCATTAATACTAATAAAATAGCCTGGCGTGTTTCATCCCCAATGGCCAATAAGACCTTTTGGCAATTCATAAAATCTTCTTTAATAATGTTTAGTTGGTCTTGTTTCTTCATTCCATACAATACCTCCGATAGTCTGTTTAATGGTTTAATTTATTGAACCATATTGCTACATATAACGATATACCATTGTTGTATTCTGTGCAATATTGAGAAAGTAAATCGAGACGAATCAATAGTGATAGAAATAGACACACAAAAATCCTCTTTAAATTTAAAGAGGATTTTCATGATAATATTCATATTAAAAGAATGAAAATAAATCTAATTTGTGAAGGAAATAGGTCTCTTTTCTATCCTCGCATGATAGAATCCAGTAATATTGCTTCCATTTTTTTATATGCTTTCAACTTAAGTGTTTCCATTAGTAGCTGTTTACCTAATATATTACGATATTCTTGAGAATGATTAGGGTAGCTGTGTAGTTCCAGTTGCAGTCTGTATGTTATCAATGAAATATTATAAGTTAAAGCCTCTAATTGATAATACTTATTACCATAAAGATATGTACTTGTGATTAATGGATCATCAACATAAACAAAAATGGTTTTCTCTTTTGCGCTTATTTTCACTACTCTTAGGAAGGCGTCCCATTCAACTGGTAAATTTAAAGCTTCACCAATAAATCTTACTGGCACCATTGTAGTTGAGTTAATCATTACGGCTGGGCTATCTAAATAAGTTTCCTTGCCATTCACGAATGCTTTCTTGGAGCCTACCTTTAATTGAATCGTTGTATTTCCTCTACTCGCTGTTACAGTTTGCTTAGAGGCATCCCAAGCAACGGTTGCATTTAATGATTCAAATATACTTCGCATTGGTAACATCGTTCGGCCATTGATTACTGTACCACTATCAAAAAGTACTACTTCACCATTATTGGCATGTGCATAGTTACTACTTCCTATATAGCCCAAAGAGCATAAACATAATAGTAAGCTGGCAAAGAATAATCGTTTTAACATAACATTTCCCCCATTCTATAGGCTAAAAGTATCTCTATTATATCACTCGCACCCAAAAAATACTTAATTTTCTAAGTTTATTTTTTCTTTAAATAATAATATTATAGGCACTTTATCTAGTCATAAAACTTTATATTATGTAAACTAAAATAAGCATCATAGCAAAAGGCAGAAGCATTGAAATTACAATGCTTCTGCCCTGTCCAAACTATATAACCTTCTCCGTCAATACACCATCACGTAGCATATATACTCGATCACATAAGGATTCAATATCAACTTTATTATGTGAAGTTAATAATATTGTCGCACCTCGTTGTTTTTCAGCCTTGATGATTTCATATACTGCTTGCACAGCATCTTCGTCCAACCCATTCATTGGCTCATCTAGTAAAATAATATCGGGTTTTTCCATAATACTTTGCGCAATCGCTAGTTTTTGTTTCATACCAAGAGAATATGTTTTTACTGGACGTTGATCTGTTGGGTCCAATCCAACCCGTTCAATTGCTGCTTTTATATCGTGATCATTAATTTGCTTTCTAATAGCTGCTAAAAACTTTAAATTCAAAAATCCTGAATAGTGCTCTAAAAATCCCGGTTTTTCGAGAATGATACTTGCACTTTTAGGAAACGAAATATCCTTATGTAAGACATCTTCG
The DNA here is from genome assembly GCF_038051955.1 of Lysinibacillus sp. FSL H8-0500. Lineage (NCBI taxonomy): Bacteria > Bacillati > Bacillota > Bacilli > Caryophanales > Bacillaceae > Lysinibacillus > Lysinibacillus sp. FSL H8-0500. The sequence continues at coordinate 2,356,974 of NZ_CP150292.1, forward strand.
AATAATTTTACTGTTCCTGTACTAGGCTTCACTAAGCCACAAATAACTCGAAATAACATCGACTTTCCTGAGCCATTGTGCCCAACAAAGCCATACACTTTTCCTTGTGTTAAGTGAAAGTTAATATCCTGTAACACAGTTCGTCCTTTAATGACCTTTGAAACATTTGATACTTCAATAGACATATCGCAGCCTCCTTAATAATAATCTTTTTTTAAGCCGATGCGTATAATGCATATACTCATCATACAAATAAGCAATACTTCAGTTAATAAAACAGTGAATAATATGCTGGGGCTGAAGTGTTCCGTCATTCCAAAATAGAAAGGGATATAGGGAGTGGGTACTTTTACACCAGCGTAAAATATAATAACAAGTAACACCGTAGCAATTTTTGCTGAAAATAGTAGCTCAATTAATTTCCATAATAGCGCATGACAGTAAATATTTAAGGATATCACAACAATTTGTAGCACAATTAAGAAACTGAACTGTATATGCACTTTAAACAATAAAAAGAGGCAAAAGCTTGTGACAAAATAAAGTGTGACATAGCCTACTGTAAAAATAAATATTAATAATAGTTGATTTAGCCAAAACCAACTCTTTGTTGGATAACGTAATAGCATATTGTATAAAAAATATTTAGAGCGAGGCTTCCATAAAATTTGTAGCAAAATAACATAGCCAAACCATAACAATGTCCAATAAATAACATTAAATTGATTAATTTGACCAAATAGCATTGTAAAGGCTTGTCGTAACGTCATACTATCAAATAATATTGCTTTATCAAGAAATAATAATGCACTAAGAATAGGAAAGATAGTACAAATCAAGCTGATTTTAAGTGCATCCTCTCGTATTAATTTCCACTCTAATCCAAATGTCTTCATTCTTTATCATCTCGCACATAAAAGTCTAGTTTATTGACTAAATAATGAATTGTATTAATGAATAATACAGCAATGGCTAGTAATATTAGTAATGAGCTAATAGGTGATGTAAATTCACTGCTATAGAAGAAAATTGGTATTATGCTTATTGTCATCTGATCTAAAATAGCAACACTTAGCACAATAATCATACTTAAAAAGTTATTTTTGACTAGCTGTTGCAGGACAATAAACACTAGACCACAAATAGCAGTCACACAGAAATACATATAAATAAAATAAAGCGATGAGTCTTCCCTTATACGCTCAGGTGTATATAAAAACAAAGAGCTGTAATTGATTGTAGAGGGGAAAATTAGCCACTTTACTAAAGCCGTGCAAATAATACTACCCAGCGTTATAATTACAGTTAAAATAGCAGTAACTATGAACACTAAACAGACCTTTTGCCAAGCAATTTGTTGGCGTTGTGTATATCTTCTTAGCAGTATCCATTCATTTATCTCTGAAAAAGAGCCTAATAAGACAAGTAATATAGGCAAATGAAAATACTCATAGCGAAACAATAGCATAAAATCTTTCACGGAATGCCATTTCGTTAATACCATTGTATGATTAGGTATAATAGCCAATGTCATCATGATTATTATAAAAAATATAACCATGAAAAATACCTTCTTTTTCAGTAGTATATCTTGCATACTATACATGATATATTTATAAAACATCACGATTTCTCCTTATACCGATGAAGTAAATCGCAAATGCTAACAAGTGCTGTAAAAGAAATGTAATGATGATTGCCGTAACCGATAATTGTTCTAAACTTTGTCTAGGGCTTATTAAATTAAATGGATCCCAGCTTGGCTTCCCTAAGGCAGTCAGTAGCCCCCAACAAGCAATATAAATAATTTGTGGCATAAATATTACTAAATAATGATTTTTAATAAACATAGAGAGTGCTAGTCCCATGCAAATATAGCCACTGGCAAATAGCCCACCCAGTACATAATAAAAAATCATATATACATAGGGAGATGTAATTAAAAAATCAGAAAAAAGGTCTAGTATATCTCCTTTAAAAGCATCATCTGGTAGTATAATTGTTCCTTCCACTAACTGTTTATAGCTAGTAGCATAAGCTGCATAATCCCAGTGGTTTGTAAAGAGATTAACAAGTATCACACCTAGTAATAATGGCAGTACAAATAATAAAAAAGCTGTTATGTAGGTTGTTGCAAACTTGATCGTATAATATTTCTTTCTATTCATCCGCATAAATAGATAGTTTTGATTACCACTTCTTTTTTCACGATAAATAGAATCTACAAGTGCAATCGATATAATTGCTGGAAAGAAGAAATAGTACAGGCTTGAAGCAAAATTTGAAGCACTGGAGAAGCCAATCCATTGTTTATGAGGAGAAATTAGACTTAACACCGTTGCATTTTTTTCATAAATCCTCTCTACCAATTGGTATTCCTCTTTATGCGTATTCACTCCTATAAAGACTGCGATTACAACAATAAGTATTAATAAAAAAAGGCTAAGGTAAAAATTTTTATTTTTTAATAATTTTTTGTATTCAATGAGCATTGTTATCCTCCAATCTTCTTTCATTTACTTCAAATCGCATGTATTCGTAAATAGTTAGTTATATACAATAAATATTTTTATTATATTATAGTATTTATTACAAAATTAGTAAATATCATTTGGTTTTTGAACCTGAAAAAGCCATTATTTTGAATACATGCATCAAAATAATGGCTTTTAGCTTTTACCCAAGTACCTTCGTCATCATCCAATCTATCTGTTCTTCATCCCCCATATAAAATGAATGTGTGCCTGTTTGGACAAAGCCTAGTTTTTTGTAAAAACCGATCGCTGGCTCGTTTTTTTCCCACACGCCTAGCCAAATGCTTTTTTTATTTTGTGCTGTAGCAAGCTCGATGGCCTTGTCCATTAAATATTTACCAAGCCCTTGTCCTTGGTAGTTTCTTCTTATATAAATTCGCTCAATTTCTAGTGCTTCGTCCCCCATTTTTTCAGACTGTGCCTCATCAACATTGACCTTTAAATAGCCTGCTACCTCTTCATTCACAGCGATAAAATAAAATGCTGATGATTGATTTGCTAGTTCCTTTTTTAGCTGTTCTTCCGTAAACGCTCGTGCTAAATATGCTTCTATATTGTCAGGACTATTTTGATCTTTAAATGTATCATTGAAGGTTTCTATACTAATTGCTTGTAATTGTTTTACATCGTTTTGTTGACATTTTGCTAACGTAATTGTCATCAGTGCCACCTCTTTTATCTCTAATAATTTCTTTTATGCCCTTTTTTGACAAGCTCCCAATCAACCTCGATATTTTTCCGAACCCTTTCAAGGAGCTGAAAAATAAGGTCTGTTTCCTCAGCAGAAAAACCTGTTAATGCCACGCTGTTTGAGTAATCATTTTCTCGTTTAATCATTGGAAATATTGTTCTGCCTTTATCAGTTGGAAAGAGCCGTTTTATTTTTTTGTTTTGCGTATCGTTTCTTTTTTCAATAAAGCCATTTGCCTCTAATTTTTGGATAGCGCGTGCGGCGGTTGTTCGATCTACCTTTATCTTCTCAGCTAGCTTTTCCTGAATAATACCTGGATTTTCGCATATTCGTACAAGATATAAATATTGACCTTTTGTTAAATGATATTCTTTAAATTCGATATTGCTGATGGAATCCAATGCCCTAGCAATCATACCGATTTCACGAAGAATTTCTGTCATGTTGCACCTCCTTAGCATTTTTTTGTTGCAAATACAATAAAAAGGCTATATGTTTAATATAATATAATTTTGTTGTATTTACAACAAAAAACAGAAACTGAAGGCTAGAAGGTAATTTGGGATTTCGTTAATGATTCAAGCCAGTCTGGATATATCTCCTTTTGATGCCACGCTCTATGTATAACTGCATCTTTATATGCTTATTGAAGGATGAAAAGCCAGGAATTTGAACAATGTATCATCAAAATTATGGCCTTTTACGGAATTATTTTATTTATGCTTTAACGCTAAACCCTCCCTAAAGCTTTCAAGGATAAAATTAATAAAGTATCTACTTGCTATTGGTAATACCCTTTTATCCTTGTACACCAAGCTTATTGTACGCATGACAGAGGGCAAGATTGGTTTTGTTACAATATTATAGGGACATCTATCTAAGACAAGCTTTGGTAAAACGGATATACCGAGGCCTTGTTCAACCATCGACATAATTGCGTAATCATCATGGACTCGGTATTGTATATTCGGTTCAAGGCCATGCTGATGAAAAGCGGTTACGGTTTCATTTATTTCTCCCTCATCTAACAGGATATATGGTTCTGCGATCAATTCCTTCATTAAAACTTTGTTGTCAGCTGCTAAAGAATGATTTGTGGGTAATACAGCAAGCATTTCGTCTTCTTGTAATAGAATGGTTGTGAGTTTGGACACAGCTTCAGGGTTCACAAAGCCAAAGTCGACGAAACCTTCTTTTACCCAATTAGAAATAACCGTATATTCACCTTGATAGATATTGAATTGTACAGCTGGGTACTGCTCTTTAAAATCTTTTATCAGCTCTGGTAGCCAATGACATGCCACGCTAGAAAATGCTCCAATACGAATAAGCCCTCTTTGTAGCCCTTTCATCTCATTTTGCTTTTCCAATAGCTCAAAATGCGAATTGCTGATATTTCGAATATACGGTAAAAATTCCTCGCCATCAGGGGTAAGTGTAACACCCGTTCGAGAACGTAAAATAAGCGTTGTGGAAAGTTCTTTCTCTAAGGAATTCACCATTTGACTGATGGCTGACTGGGTGTAACCAAGTTCTTCAGCAGCCTTCGTAAAATTACCTGTTTCTATTACTTTGATAAAAGCATGATAGGCATTCATTTTTAATCCCCCTTTACATTAGCTTTCCTAATAGTTCTATTATAAACATTCGTTTTACTAATGGAAATACAGGTGCTACGATAAAGCCACTATTCATAAAGGGGGTTTAACTAATGACACAAAAACAGGCTAATTTATTAATGGCAAGCGTCTCTTTAGTATGGGGAACATCTTATATTTTTATGAAGCTTCTTGCGAATAATGTTGCTCCCTTTACAGTGATCGCCTTACGATTTGGAATTGCATTTTTAATTATGATTGTTTTATTTCATAAAAAACTAATGCATGTGAATATCAAAACCTTAAAGTGCAGTGCAATTGTCGGAGCTTTATTGTGCGGAATTTTTATTGCTCTTATGTATGGAATGACAACAACAACGGCTTCATCAGCAGGCTTTTTAACGAGCACAACTGTTATTTTAGTTCCTATTTTGCAAATACTCATTACACGAAAACTACCTCAGAAAGAAATTCTATATGGAGTGATAACGGTTTCTATTGGTTTATCACTTCTTACCATTACAGAAGATTTTACATTAGCTTCAGGTTCAATTTTATGTATAGTTGCTGCTTTTCTGTATGCGATACACATTATCGCTACTAATCACTTTGTGCGAGAGGTTGATGCTTTTCAATTAGGAATTTTCCAGCTTGGCTTTGCTAGTTTTTATGCTTTGCTAGGCAGCTTAGTATTTAAAGCTCCCTTTTTACTTAGTGATACAAAGGCTTGGTTAGCCATTCTTGGGCTAGCAATTATTTGCTCTGCTTATGGGTTTGTCATGCAGCCAATTGCACAAAAGTATACTACCCCTGAAAGTACAGGGTTTTTATTTTCTCTCGAACCCGTTTTTTCAGCTATATTGGCATTTATCTTTTTGCATGAAAATATAGGAGGTAAAGGGTATTTTGGTGCTTCACTTATTCTAGCGGGCGTATTAATCGCAAATTTGCCTGTTAAAAAACAAATTACATTGCAGGAGATAAAAGAATGATTATATGCCGTAGAGCAAGAATCTGTAGAAGAGAAACTGATATGGGCAGATATTATCCACAATTACATCATAATAAGCATCATTAGTTAAAAAGTAAGTATAGGAGGTAAAATGGTTGTGGGACGCATGTTTTAAAAAAAGTAAACGGAGCCCTAAATAGACATACTTTTGTATTGGGATTCCGTTTGCATTCAGCAAGGTTTCCTAGCGCGGTGCTACAGTTTTCAATATCTATTGTACTGGTTTTAACTGTTGTAGTATTGTAGAACCAACCCTACTCCCTCTCCATAACAGCAGTAAACAAAGGAAAAGGAGAAATTTTGGGAAAAAATTTTCCTCTTTCTCTGCTTTCCTTTTATTTATAGTTAAAATAATAGAGAAAACTTGGGAATTAACTCTTATGTCCCTATTTATCCTATAATTTTATATTTTTTTAACAAATTTGACCATGATTATTGCAGAGATTTTACATAGATAAAATTAAGGTTTCAAATTTGTTATTCACTAATAATCAGTAATACTATTGAAAAATAATACTTATCTATTTCGTGCTATTCTTACTCTAGTCAAAAGCAAAAGCGATTTGAAAGGAGTAAGGTTAATTGAAGAAAAAATGGTTACTACCCATTTTTGCATCTTTCACACTTTTCACAGGAATCGGTATTCATGATGCAAAAGCAGCTACTATAACAGATATTACTAATACAGCCAAGGAATATATCGGGGTTCCCTATAAATATGGAGGAAGCGATATGAGGACAGGCGTTGATTGCTCAGCCTATACACAATTTGTTTTTTCGAAGGTAGGCATCTCGTTACCACGTACCTCCCAAACTCAATATCAAGAAGGTACGTCTATTTCAAAGGACAATTTAAAGACAGGTGATCTTGTATTCTTTAATACTTCAGGAAGCGGTGTTTCCCACGTTGGTATATACATAGGTGACAGTAAGTTTATTTCAGCTACAACAAGTGCTGGGGTTAAAATAGATAAAATTAATGATCCCTATTACTGGGGATCTCGTTACATAGGGGCAAAACGTGTTGCTGACTTTACTGAAAATGATTTTGGAGAAGTAAAAGATGCAGAGATTGACTTTAGCATTTATGCGTCACGTGGAGAGGTGGCACTTCGACTTGCGGACGTACTACAGCTAGATACAAGTGAGATAAATACAAGTTTCCCTGATATCAAGCCATCTTCTAACTATGCAGGTGCTGTGGAAGCACTAAAAAAGATGGGCATTTTTACGGGCGATGAACACGGAAAATTTAATCCAAGTTCTCCTATTACACGTGGCCAGTTATCCAAGGTTTTAGTGGAAGCCTTTCATTTACAACAACAAGGAACAGCAGATGAATTTACAGATGTTCCGCCTACACACTGGGCTAATCCATATGTAGTGATTCTTGCCTCCACTAAAGTTACAGTAGGTAAAGGAGACAATATATTTGGGGTAAATGACAATGTCACATTAGAACAATTAGCTACCTTTATTCAACGATTAAGTCAGTAACATATAAAACGGGGCTGCGTATTTTAAGGAGCCCCCGTTTTGTCATTTATTTATGATCACTAACTTCCTCATTCATGATATTGTCATGAGCAGGTGTAACTCTCTTCATAAAGAAAGCAAGAATAAGTGCGATGACTGCAATTAATGTGGAAATAAAGAAGGTGAAGGTAATGCCATGCAGCATTGATTCATTCACTATATTGGCTGTCCCCTGCGTAGCGGAAGAAGCTAATTCCTCTGCTTTTGCAGTGGCTTTATTGTTCATCACAGTAATTAATACAGCAGAGCCAATAGCCCCTGACACTTGCTGTAATGTATTATTCATTGCTGTACCGTGTGGGTTATTATAGGCTGGTAGCTGATTCAAGCCATTGGTCATCACGGGCATCATGACCATGGACATCCCAAACATACGTAATGTATAGAGCCAAACAAGCGTAGCATAAGTTGTCTCCATATCAATTTTGCTAAAGTAATAGGTTGTCACAATGGTAATGGTTAAGCCGATAATCGCTAGGCTTCTTGCACCGTATTTATCAAAGAGCTTACCTGTAATAGGTGACATAATCCCCATCACAATCGCTCCTGGTAGCATCAGTAAACCTGAATCCATCGGGGAAATCCCACGAATGGTTTGCACATAAATAGGCATTAAGATCATGGCTGAAAACATTGCGACTGAAAGAACAATTGCAATGGCGGAGGATAGCGCAAACATTGGATATTTGAAAATACGAAACTCCAGCATCGGCTCCTTCATTCGTAGCTGACGAAGAATAAAGGTTATTAATGCGAGTGTACCAATAATAATTGTGCTGTAAACAAGTATATGATCCCAGCCCTTATCCCCTGCTGAGCTAAAACCGTAAAGCAGGCCACCAAAGCCGATACTTGATAAAATAAGCGAGAACACATCGAGCTTAATAGCACGCTGTGGTGTGACATTTTTTAATTTAAAAATCGCAAAAATTAACGTTAAAACGGCAATTGGTAAGACAATATCGAATAGGATACGCCAGCTATAATGCTCAATTAACCAGCCAGAGAGTGTTGGTCCAATCGCTGGAGCGGTAATCATCACAAGCCCAAACATCCCCATCGCTGCTCCACGTTTTTCAACTGGAAAGGCTGTTAGCATAACATTCATTAATAAAGGCATCATAATTGCTGAGCCTGCTGCCTGAATCATACGAGCAGCTAATAATACACCAAAGGCTGGTGCAACACTTGCCAGGAATGTCCCAAGTGTAAATAATGCCATGGCCGTAATAAATAGCTTTCTATCTGTAAAACGTTGAATAAAGAAGGCACTTGCAGGTATTAAAATACCATTAATCAGCATATAGCCTGTAGAGAGCCATTGCACAGCCGTTGCCTTGACTTGGAATTCAGTCATAATTGCTGGCAGGGCAATATTAAGTAATGTTTCATTTAAAATCGCCACAAAGGCTCCAATAAATAAAATTGCAATCATACCATAGGGTGTTTTTGTTTGGGTGGAAGTTATGTTTTCTGTCAAATAGCCTCAGTCCTACTTTCTATATTTTTATCTTAATTATGACTACATGTACTGATCTTGTCCCCCAATCTGTTGAAATTGTAAATGGATGTCAACCTCTTCTAAAAATAAATATAAGAGTTGACATAAAGATAGTTTTCATTGTATAATTAAAATGTGGAGATGTGAGTAAAAATAATTATACGCAGTCTATCTATCTAAATTTATCATAAAATATAATTGATTTCAAGTCGATTCCTGCATATTTAAGGAATCGACTTTTTAGTTATTTATCAGATAGTGGTTTTCGTTAATTATTTCCTGCCTTTATTTTAAATTAGCAATGGGAGGTTAGAGGAAACCTAAAGCTCCCTCTTAGCACTGGCTTTTTCGCTAAAACAAATAAAGCATCATCATCATTTGGATGTAAGGCTATTGTCATGCCCTCAATAGAAAAATCAGGTGTGAAATAAAAGACTACCTTTTTCGTTGTTTCGTTGACAATCCTTGCTAATACAGTATCTATCTTAAATGATTGTAACGCAATGATATCGTAAATATTTAGCACATTGTTTTCTTCCTCCATAAGCACAATTGTTTCTAAATCCTCTATATAATAAATGGCTTCATGGAATACTAGAATGAAATAAAACATTAATAAATGCTCATTATGTTCAACATCTAAAATAGTTGAATTTACCTGACGATTTTTTGCGTATTTTTCAAGAAGTATAAGATCCTGTTCAATGGTAAGCTGCTGTACGTTGGCATGCTGCTTCCGTTGGATGGGATTTTTTATGAGGTCTAAGCTAAACTCACTTTCATGTATGCGAGAAAAGCCAAACTTCGGATAAAAATCCAATACTGTATCATTGGCGAAAAGATAGATAAAGTCACAAGCTTCTTTAAATTCATTGAGAATATGCTGCATTAACTGCTTAGCTAAACCTTGATGGCGATAATTTTCATCTGTCATCACAGTGCCAATTTGAATACCATTATAGCGTTGATCATTTATCACTACTGACATTTTACTGATAGAAGCATTGGCAATAACCTTTCCTTGCTCAAGAAATGAATAAGAAATATATTGGTCATTCCAATAGCCTTTGTTGTACCAATTTTGAAAATCTAAGCCAAACGTTTTGATGGCTAGATCATTAAAACTCGTTTTCAATTTTTCATCATGGCGATAATTACTCACTAATTCATATTTTTTCATGTCTATTCCCTCTCATTGTCTGTTTTAATATTAGATTTCTATGGGAATGATCACCTCCTAAAAACAGCAAAAGACCTTATGAGCATAAACTCATAAAGTCTTTAATATATAGGCAGGATCAAGTAAACCATGGGCTATCTTTATCTCTGCTTATAATGGATTAGACATTTTAGCATCTCATCATTATCGCAAAAGGGCAACACAAATAAACCTATCATATGATAGACTCACCCTTCTATTAAATTCATAGGAATTTAATTTGCGATAATAAGTTTTAGCATAGCTGTCTAATCCCCTTCTGCTTTTAAGATTATAGATATATTACTATCGAATGGTGACGAATGTCTAGCATTTCGTCTTAAGATGGGCTTCGCTAACAATAGTGCTCTCACTTTCCTTTTGAACAATTACTTTTTATTTGTCAACACACTTTGCATTATTTGGTTATGTCTCCCAATCTAAAGGAAGGAATGATTGAAAATAAATGAAATAAGTATAGAACACCCTTCTACCGTCAATTCTATAAACTAAGCTAACAATGAAGGGAGCCTTATTATTCAAATATGAAGCCTTTCAATCAAAACCAATCATCTACAGAAATGAACTCAGAAGCTCCTAGCGAAAATCTCGAAAAACTTGCGCATTCACAAGCTGATTTTATTCAATCGATAAAGGACGCTACGAATAATCCAGATGATTTAATTATTCAATCTTTCCCACCAAATATCACCCTTATTTATATCGATAATTTAGTGGATGATCAGACATTAAACAATAATATCATAGCCGATTTACAAAACAAACCAAGCGATACACCAGAAATTTTGATGGCTGCCCTTTCCATTCCTGAGGTCACTATAACGAATTTACTGATAAAAGCGATAGAAGGAATCATTAATGGATCTGTTTTACTTCATATAGGAGGCTATCCACAAGTTGTCATAGCCAATATTGCGAGTCGAGAATCGAGAGCTTTATCGACACCTGAAAATGAATCCCAAGTAATCGGTACACAGGTTGCCTTTAATGAGAGTCTATCTACAAATATTTCGCTAATTCGTCGTTACATAGTAAGCCCAGATCTGTGTAATGAAAAAATAAAAATTGGCAGACGCACGAATACGGCTGTGACACTATTATATATGAATGGTCTTGCCTCCGACCAAATGGTCAATACTGTACGTCAGCGTCTTGCCAACCTTGATTTGGATGCATTAATTGATAGTGCGGTTTTAGCCGAAATGATTGATGATAATTCATTGTCTGTTTTTCCGCAAATGCTGTTAACTGAAAGACCTGACCGATTTTGTGATGGTTTATTGGATGGTAAGATCGGTGTGATTGTAGACGGAAGCTCGATGGCAATTATTTGTCCGCAATCGTTTACTGAATTTTTCCAAAGCCAGGAGGATCAAAACTTACGTTGGCAAATCGCTACCTTTGTGCGATTATTACGACTTGCCGCCTTCTTTTTATCTGTTTATTTAACACCATTTTATGTGGCCGCCCTCACCTTCCATTATGAGGTGATTCCACAAGCCTTTTTAGTGCCATTAAGTGAATCGAGAGCTTTAGTGCCTTTTCCACCCATATTTGAGGCATTGCTGCTGGAAATAATTATTGAATTATTGAGAGAAGCAGGTGCACGGCTGCCTACTAAAATTGGGCAAACAATCGGTATTGTTGGCGGTATTGTCATCGGTACAGCAGCGGTTCAGGCAGGCATTACCAGTAATATTTTATTAATTATTATTGCTTTAAGTGCCTTGGCATCCTTTACCTCCCCAAGTTATATGATGGGGAATGTGATTCGACTTATTCGTTTTCCAATTATTATACTTGCAGGATTTTGGGGCTTTTATGGGATTATGCTGGCTGTCTGTTTTATACTGGTGCATCTTTTACGCCAGTCAAGCTTGGGCGCACCGTATATGTCTCCCTTTTATCCTCCAAGATTAAAGGAAATGCGAGATAGTATTATCCGAATGCCGATTCCATTAACAGCAAAAAGGCCTGCTTTAACAAGATCAAAAGATGACTACAAGTTCGACCCTGAACCGATCAAGCCGAAAAAAAGTTGAACTGAAGGTGAAATAAATGAAAAATCCTCTACAGCTTAACCCTAAAGATATGGTCAATACTTATCTACTGTTTTTCGTGATGCACAGTGCTCAAATTGGGGTGGGTGTACAGGGATTTCAACGTATTGTGTTCCAGGATGCAAAACATGATGCATGGATTTCAGTTCTATTAGCGGGTATTGCCACACATATTGTGACCTTTTTTATGATTAAAACATTAGAAATATATGGCGCTAATGACCTTTATGGCATTCAACAAGATATCTTTGGAAAATTAATTGGTAATGTTTTGAATATCCTTTATATTTTCTATTGCTTTATGTCGTTTTTCTCCATTTTACGTAATTATATTGAGGTTATTCAGGCATGGATTTTTCCTAGTATTAGTGCATGGTTTTTAGCGATAACCTTATTAATCATTATTATCTATGCCTTTACAGGTGGATTACGTGTGATTGTAGGTGTCTCCTTTTTTAGTGTTGTATTGTCTTTATGGATTATTCCCATGCTTGCTTTTCCATTGAAATTTTCATCTATAAACAGCCTACTCCCTGTGTTAGAAACAGATTTTCGCTCTATTTTAAAAGGGGCAAAATCCATGACCTTTACCATTATTGGCTTTGAGATATTAATGGTTATTTATCCTTTTCTAAACGATAAAAAGCATGTTCAGAAATATGCTCATTTAAGTTTGCTCGCTACAACGGCTATCTATGTAGCTGTGATGGCCGTTTCGATTACCTATTATAGCAATGAGGAAATCGTAAAAACTGTATGGGCCACATTAACATTATTTAGCTTTATTAGCTTCCCTTTTATCGAACGCTTTGAATTTATGGCAGTGTGCTTTTGGATGCTTATTATTTTGCCGAATCTTTGTCTTTATTTATGGGCTGCTTATCGTGGTGCGATTCGTTTAGTCAATATTGGTCATACAAAATTTGTTTGGCTCTTCGCCTTCTTTATTTTCCTTGGTACATTATTTGTGCAAACACGTGTACAAATCAATGCGATTAACAATCAATTTGCAAACATAGCGTTTTATGCCATCTTTGTCTATCCGATTGTGTTATGGATCATAGCTGCATTGAAAAAGAAAATCACCACAAAAAAGGAGCAAAAAAATGAACAAGCTTAAATATTTTTATAGTCCTTTGCTTGCGTTGGTGCTTTTATATGGATGTGCGCAAACCAACATTCTCGATAAAGTAGGGCTAACAACCTTAGTTGGCTATGATGTAGGCACAGAAAAAAAGATAGCTGCGACGGTGGTGATTCGGGAGGTCAATCCAGAATTTCAAAGTAATGTAGAGGTGCTGACAACAGAAAATGATACAAGTAAAGGCAATCGGATAGAAGCCAATCAGCAGCTATCGAAAAAGGTCGTTGTTGGTCAAATGAGGGTTGTTTTATTTGGCGAAGAATTGGCAAAAGAAGGTCTTCGTTACTATATTGATACGAATTTGGAAAATGCCAGTGTGAGCAATGGTATATATATGGCTGTCGTAGAGGATAGAGTCGCACCCTTATTGGAATATGAATACGAAAATATTGAGGATATTGGTCAGCATATCTTTCGCCTTATTGAACAAAACATCGAGCAGGAATATATGATTTCAAGCACATTGCATGAAGTGGCACGCGATTATTATTCCGTTGGTAAAGATGTAGCCATGCCTATTATTAAAAGAGAGAAGGAGCTTGTGAAATTAAGTGGTGTAGCCTTATTTAAAGATGGCAAAATGGTAAGTAGACTCCCAGCCACAGATAGTTTTTATGTAAAAATTGTCAGAGATACATTTAAAGCTGGATTATACGAAACGATATTGCACCATGAAGACCTTCCTTCCGCCTTACAAAAAATAACAACGGATGACATGACAGTAGCCTTCGATGCGATCCATTCCAAAAGAAAAGTCACATTGGTGGATGCTGCGAATCCAGAGTTTGATCTAAACGTTAAAATCAAAGCAAGAATTTTAGAAACCTATCCAGATATTAATCAGGGAGATCCCAAAAGTGTGGCTGCACTGGAAAAAGCCATTCAAAACAAATTAGCTAAAGAATTAGAGAAGGTGATTGCCCAAAGCCAGAAGGTGGAGTCAGATATTTTTGGCTTTGGTGAGATATATAGAGGTTCTGTAAGACACGCGCAACTCACAAGAGAAAAATGGCATGAAATGTATAGAGATATGAAAGTCAATATTCATGTTGATTTTGTTATTTTGAGAAATGGTGTATTTGAATAAAGTGAATCTTTGTTTTTATAGGCTGTTTGATCCTCACTTATCTATTTTGAAATGAGGTCTGACAGCCTATTAATACGAGATAAATGACTATTCAGTGGTGCCCTGTCATCACTGTTAAAAAGTGATGAAAAAATTGTTCATAATGAAGGTCAAAGGCAATACGGTGTACTTTCGCACCGTTTTTTTCGTTTTCATAATGCCTTGTTTCAGCAATACTTTGCCCTCGTGCAGGTCCCTCCAGCTTATCAACGACCATCACAGGATAGGACTCAAAGATAAACATTTCGGGATGAATTGTTGCTATGAGTGTTGCGGCATCATGCACAGGGCTGCCTAATAGGGATGGATCACGTTCTCGATAAAAGTTTGTATAGTAGTCCATTAGAGGCTTTAAGATTTTTGCTTTGCCGAAAGAATCAATATAATTCACCATGCCGGGTGTGACAATCGCCTTTTGCGTCGCATTTAATGGAATAATCGTTACATTGTTGGCATATGTCAGTACAATATTGACCGCAAAAGGGTCGCCATGAAAATTCGCCTCTGCAACGGTTGTGACATTGCCAGGAACCCAAAAAGCACCACCCATAATATAATATTCCTTGATATGCTTCATTAAATCATTGTACAGAATAAACATAATTGCCAGTGAGGTTAAACGGCCAATATTAACAATTACTAGCTCATCTTGATAGCGCTTAATAATGTTAACGATTTCAAGAAAGTTTTCAATTTGTATATCATGATCATTGGCTGGGATAATAGGTCCAAGTCCACGCTCGCCATGGATTTCTGGATAAAAAGTAGGCTGCTCTCCTGTTAATGGCACCTCTGCCCCTAAAATAACAGGAATATCCTGTGGAAAATCAAAGAGCTTCATCACATAATAAATATTGGCTACAGCATCATCCCTCGATACATTGCCGTAATCTGCCACTAGCCCTACAATTTCAATCTCTTGATTCAGCCATGCATAGATTAAGGCGACTGTATCATCAATACCAATATCTCCAAATAACAGCACCTTTTTTCCCAATAATATCCTCTCCTTTCCCTTATAGTACGGTGAAAGCTTGTAAGACGATACTCTATATAAAAAAAACTCATTTGCCAATTGCTATGGCAAATGAGCATTGTTGTTAGCGATGCTGCTCAAGGCAGTGATAAATCGCCATCATCTGTTGTTTATTTAACTCTCGAATACGACTAAAAATAGAAATATTGGCGGCATCCTCTGTATATAAGCTCTCTGCGATGACATCACGAACAGTACCCGTTAGCCACGTCTGAACAGCGATGTCTTCAATGCTTTCCTTTAGCCCTTCCTCATTGATACCACTTGCGCCACAGCTAACACAAGGAATGGATAATTTCTGAACCCCATCATGCAAGCCGTCCTCTGCGATAACCTTTTCCCTTTACAGAATGGACATGGATAACTTGCTTTTACTTTATTCATTTGTGTAACGATTTTTTTATAGCCAAATGCTTCATAGACATATGTGAGCTTTTTATATTTTCCATTTGTGAAATATTGATCGATCATAGCCTCTCTTGTTTCATCAATATTAGCAAAATCACAGATTGTCATACGATTTTTATGACTAATCGTTTCGATATTATCTTTGATTGTATCCAAGAATGGTAAAGCATTTTGCAGTACGATTTCATAGCCTACAAAGCTTGCTAGTTCCAATTCAAGCATTTTTAAGGATACTTGTGTTGCTCGTGGCAGCAGGGACACATCTTGCAGCAAGGACATCTCCCCACCGACAATTGCCTTTAGCCTCTCAAGCACGGGTAGTTTGCCAACGATATTGATCACCACATCAATTGGTAGATGAATGATTTCACGAATATCTGTATGGCCAAACAGCAATTTTCTTTGATGGTTAAGCACAGTGCCATGACAGATTGGACAAGGTAGCTTCTCTTTTGAATCTTTAATTTGCTGTTTAATAGCAGATTTGGAGATCACAATATAACGTCCGATAATGAAATTAAAGCCTTCCCATTTCTTCGATGATTTTGTGGCCTTATCATAAAACGGCTTATCCCAATAGCCGTATAAAAATGTATGCTTCTCAGCCTCTGTCATATCATTGTAGCTTTTCGATAAATCCTGTCCAAGTTCATTTTTTATTTCCTCAAATAAAAAGGCTAATTTTGAATGCTGATAGTATTGTAGCACTTCCATAATATCAGGATGTAATAAGCCATCCCAAAATGGCACGTCTTTATTTTGTATAACAATATCTATATTAAATTTTTCAATTTCCAGACGACCTGAACAGCTTGGACAATGATTTTCTTGACGGAAAAAGTCAAAGCTTCGTGTATCTTTATTTGTTGGATGGGCAGCAACAATATGATTAATAAGTCCAGCAATTTCATACAGGAAGCTATATTGGCTATATAAATGTCTTTCGAGATCAATCGCCACAACAGGCGCAATTTTATTCGATTCATACTCCCCATAAATGAGGCGTGCCATAGATGATAGACTCTTTAAAATGCCGCCCTTATAAATATTTTCAGCCTGTTTAAAGTAGCTGATAGGGTCATCTTCTTGGTAGGCAATACCGTTTTTCACTGCCAATGTTGAGGTAATTTGCAATGGTGTAGCATGCTCTTTGTTATTTGATGGTTGGAAATAGTCATGATGACTGACAACATGGAGATGCTGAACTGGCTCCTGCTGTCTTTTACCAAAGTCAACAATAAAATCAGAGCTTTCCAGCATATAGGCATTATGCTCAATCATTAGTATGGAAATGGCTTCATCTTGTAAAATAGTACGGATGCTATCAATAAATTGATTTAAAATATTTTGCGATAATCCTTTTGAAGGCTCATCAAAAATAAACAGTGTATGTGGATGCTTCGTATTGGCAAATAGCTCTGATACTAAGTGCACACATTGGAATTCCCCTGTTGATAGAGATTGTGTTTTGCGTTCAAGTGTTAAATAGCCAAGACCAAGCTTAATTAATAGGCTTAGACGCTTATGGGCAATATCTGCTGTTGGTAGCTCATCAATAATATCTTCGATGGAGCGCTGGAAAATATCCTCAATATCTTCACTATATTTTGTCAGCTTCTTTTTAATATCTAAAAATGTTGCAACGGTGGAGCGACTTGTAATGGACTGGTTGCGATCTTGTCCAACCATCACGAGCTTATCTTGTGGATAACGCTTGCTAAAGTCCCTTGCCATACATTCATTGACAAGTGTGGATTTTCCACAGCCAGATTCACCCGTAAAGGTCACAAGACGGTTTTTTGGAATTTCGATATGATCAATTTGGATATTACGACAATATAAATCATGAAATTGATAATAGTCTGTAGGAGTTGCCTCATTACGTTTGCAGTAGATGGGCTGAGGTCTTGGTGATTCTTCAACAATTTTTCCACCGTATTTCCCACTGCCCGGCCCAAAGAATATAGGCTGATCAGCCGTATCAAGCACCGTATTAGAATGATCAATCAACCAAATTTGATTTTTTGTGCCTAATTGTTGAATTTGCTGTAAAATCTTTAGCAATGTATTATGGTCAAGACCAACAGAAATTTCATCTACAATAATGACCGTATCTTCACTTGTGGCCATAAACTCTGCTAGGTAAAGTCTTGTTAATTCCCCGCCTGATAATGTGCCCATAATGCGATTTAATGTTAAGTAACCAATATTCATTTCCATAATATTGCGTAGAATATGCTGTTTCTCTTCGCTAATCTTTAATTCCTCTGCTAATGTATAAATGGTTTCAACACTTAATTCATGAATAGCTGAAATACTGTAGGGCTGACCTTGTAATGTTATAATATACTGTTCTACCTCAGAATTGTAGCGCTTCCCTTCGCACTTTTTACACTGTATATTTTTTGTTGTGCCCCGTCCTTTACAGGCAGGACACCAGCCAAGTACATTGTTAAAGGAAAAAACCTCTGGCGATAGCTGAAATTCCTCTGCCATGTGCTGACGTATTTCTTTAAAAACACCTGTATGTGTGCCAATTGTTGAACGTGGATTAGTGGAAATAGATGATTTCCCTAAAAACAGCACTAAGGGCATATCCTCCATTTGAATGGCACTAAAATTGGTTTCCATAATAGCTGGAAATAAATATTGATATTCAGCCTTTGGCAATAACGATACAAGGCGTTTCTTTGATTCTTCTCCAATTGTTTGACAAAATGTTGTTTTCCCTGAGCCAGATAACCCAGCAATACCGAGTGATTGATTCTCTGGTAATGTCACATTTAGGCGATAAATATTGTTGGCAATTAGTTGGTTAATTTTCATGGTATGGTCCTTTCTCTGTCAATAAAAATGGAAAGAACACAATTCTATGTAAGGAATTGCGTTCTTTTTCACTATGCTAATACCTTTTGAAGCTGTTCACCCATTGTTATCCAGGAATATTTAGCCCCTTCAATTGCTCCTTGACGTGCTTTTGTCTCTTCACTAAAGCCAGATTGGTCGAGGCGTAGCTGGGTAGTACCATCCTCATTTTGTGTGAGTGTCCATGTAACGGTTGTTGTTTCACCAGCACTTGCCCAAGTGTACGATATTTTATGAGGCTCATCAATTTCCAGCACCTCACATTGGACAATGCCGTCCCACCATTCATTTGGCTCTGCACGGAATTGGAACTTGTGACCTACAACTGGCTGAAAATCATTGCTCCATATCCATTTTGCGAGCATATCCGAATCTGTTAAGGCATGCCAGACTTGTTTGATCGAACTTGTAAATTGATAATCAACTGATACATCTGGTTTCATTAGTTTTCCTCCAATAAACGTTGTAATTGATCCATTCGTTGCTTCCAAAAGCTTTCATAAAATGCGACCCAATCCTGAACCTCTTGTAATGGAGCAGCATGTAAACGATATTTCGTTTCCCTACCATCCTTTCTTGCAAGCACAAGACCAGCATCCTTTAAAATAGTTAAATGTTTGGATACAGCAGTGCGCCCCATGTGAAAATGAGCGGTTAATTCATGAAGTGGTAATTCCTCTGCCTCTGCTAATAAACGCAATAATTGACGTCTTGTTGGGTCAGCAATGGCTACATAAACATCACGCTCTTGATTATTATGGCTCACAACCACCACCCTTTCTAATTGGACGCTTAATGGTGTCCTAATTATATGACACCGTTAAGTGTCTAGTCAACACCTCCTTTATTTTTTCCATCAAAAAAACGCTATAAAGAAATCTTTCCCTTCTCCATAACGTTTTAATACGTAATTAATTGATAACCTTTAGGCTAATTCCAGCGGTAAAAAAGCATATTCACCATCTTTGTGAATAGGGCATTGACGAACAGTGATAGGCTGTTGAAAAAGTGGTCCATCCAGAACGGTTGTATGGAATTCCCCTCCTTCTCCGCAAGGGTCAATCCCACGTGCTTCAAGCTCCTTTATATAATCATGGGTAAGCACACGTCCTAAATCTTCCTCTGTCATACCAAGTGATAAATTAACCGTCACCACCATTGTAACAAAGCCTAAATCAATAAATTCCTGCACAGCCTCACGATGATCCATGTCCCATAATGGCATAGCAAGCTGTAAGCCAGCTTGCTTTGTGACCTTATCATGCCAGCAATCATGAACAGGCATATCTAAATCCCCTGTTACTAATACCTCTGCTCCTTGTTGCTTGGCATCTGCTAAAAGTTGGATAAATACACGCTCATAATCCGCCCAGCTCGCAGCAGCCGTATAAACAGGCAGCCCAATCGCCTGTGCTTGTGCCTTTATTAGTGCAGGAGGCATACCATGCGATCTGGAACGTTTGCCTTCCTCCTCCAGCATTACAATCAAGCCCATAGCTTGTCCAACTTTTCTTGCTTTATATAATGCTAGCATGCTATCCTTGCCACCACTAAAGGAGGCGATAAATCGCTGACCTTGTGCATTGTTTGTCCAATTTACAGTTTGTGACATTATAATAATCTCCTTTTGCTATCGATAAATCGCTGAAAATCATTTTCTAATTTGTTTTGTTGAAGGTCTAGCTTTATCAAATAGCCGATAAAGAATGAACCCTAGAATGACTCCAAGCGTATTCAGTATAAGGTCATCCACATCAAATGAACGTATAGAAGTTAATAATTGTATGACCTCAACTAAACATGAAGTAAAAAATCCTAAAAGCATTACTTTCCAAAACTTGTTTACTTTAAATCTTAGTGGAATAGAAAAACCTAAAGGTATAAATAATAGGATGTTTCCGACAATATTTCTTATTGAATATATAAAATTAGAATGAGCTAGTATACTATATATGCTTCTAAAGGGAGTCAGGTTCCTACCTCCACCTTCCATATGTGGATAGTCATAAAAAGGAAAAGGAAAGAGAGTTAAAGAATAGATAAAAGTTACTGAAAAATAGAAAAGAGCTTTAATCAACTCGTTTTTTAGAGAGAGCTGCTTGTTAACTATTAAAACTATAATTCTATAACTTATCCAAGGAATAGCTAACCATATTAATGAGTCTAATCTAATCATAATTTTTGTAGTTCACCTTATCATAAAATCTTCAACGAACAGCAGCATTAGTCGAAGAAAATTTAAGTAATTTATTTGAGTTATTTCGCCATTATTATAATGACTGACTGAATTTTACCAAATAAGCCGATTTTTTTTAAAATCGGCTTGGATAAATAATAGTTAATAGGCTTGGGCAAACCAAACTGTATGCTTGGCTTTATGGCCACAGCCAATACAAGTTGTTTTTGTTATTGGTGGATTGAATGGAATATTGCGAGAGGTGTATTTTGTTTCTTCTTTTACTTGTTCCTCACAGGCATCCTCGCCACACCACCCAGCAAGTATCCAGCCCGGAATTGTGCTATTCTCTTTGGCTGTTTCAATATGCTGCTGAAGCTGTGCTAGGGACTCGATATGTGTATGAGCATTGGCCTCGCGGAACTGGCGTGCTTTTTCGAGTAAACGTCCTTGCATTGTTGCTAGCTCTTGCTCAATGGCTGTGACGATATTGGCTAGCTCAATTGCTTGTTTATCCACCTCATCACGTGCCTTTAGTTGTGCCTGATTATTTTCGAGATCACGAGGTCCTAATTCTACGCGCAATGGCACACCTTTGAGCTCCCACTCATTGAATTTGAAGCCAGGAGATTGGTCTGAATCATCGAGACGTACACGAATGGCCTTCGCCTTAAGCGCCGCAAAAATTTCGTCTAGCTGCTCCATAATTTGAGGGTTCTTTTTCCATGGCCCTACAGGAATTAACACAACCTGTGTTGGTGCAATACGCGGCGGTAAAATAAGCCCTTGTTCATCACCATGCACCATAATGACAGAGCCAATTAAACGCGTGGAAGTGCCCCAAGAGGTTGTGTGTACATAGACATGCTCGTTTGTTTTGTTTAAATATTTAATATTAAAGGCTTGCGCAAATTTAGTGCCTAAATAATGCGAAGTACCAGCTTGCACAGCCTTGCTATTTTTCATCATGGCCTCAATGGAATACGTATCGACAGCGCCTGCGAAACGCTCAGAAGGCGTTTTTTGTCCAGCATAGACAGGAATGGCTAATACTTGCTCCACAACCTCTTTATAAATTTCCAGCATTTGCATTGTTTCTTGGCGCGCATCCTTTTCGTCTACATGAGCGGTATGCCCCTCCTGCCATAGAAATTCAGAGGTCCGAATAAATGGCAATGTTTTCTTTTCCCAACGAAAGACATTTGCCCATTGATTAATAAGAACAGGTAGGTCACGATAGCTTTTGATCCAATTCGAGTAAAGATGGCCAATCATTGTTTCCGAAGTTGGGCGAAGTGCTAGGCGTTCCTCTAATGGTTCACCTGCTGCCTCAGTCACCCAAGGAAGCTCTGGTGAGAACCCTTCGATATGATCCTTTTCCTTTTGAAAGAAAGATTCAGGGATAAGCATTGGGAAATAGGCATTGCGATGGCCAGTCTCTTTAAAACGGCGATCCATTTCCTCCTGAATATGCTCCCAAATTTCATAGCCATCTGGCTTAAAGGCAATACAGCCACGAACAGGTGTATAGTCCATTAAATCTGCCTTTTGAATGGTTTCGATATACCATTTTGAAAAATCCTCTAGTTGCTTTGACATATGCATTCCTCCATCTATATAAAATAAAAAAGCACAAAGCTGTCCTCAATATAAGGACGTCTTTGTGCTGGATTGACGTGGTACCACCTTGATTTAGCTTTAAATCAAAACTTAAAACCCTCTCACGTTTGATAACGAAAACGACTCGGTTATGTTTGCATAACATCTCCGTGGTAGGTGTTCAGCGAAGAAGCGGTGATATAGCTTTCAGCAACTGCTATATTTTCTGTTTCACAATTCTTCCTTACTTGGCCACATCATCAATTATATTTGATCTAACTTTAGCAAAACAGCTTCTTAATAGCAATTAAAAACTGGATTGTTTAATTAAATTGGTAAAATCCTCTACAGACAAAGGTTTGCTGAAATAATAGCCCTGTACATATTCACAGCCATGCTCTCGTAAAACCTTTAACTCTGCCTCCTCCTCAACCCCTTCAGCTACAACCTGTAGATTTAAGGCATGGGCTAAGGAAATCATCGCTGAAATCATCGCGATACCTGATTTTTCAGGTACAATATCACGTACAAAAGCGCGGTCGATTTTTAGCACATCCACAGGGAATTTTTTTAAATAATTTAACGATGAATAGCCTGTGCCAAAATCATCTAATGAAATGGTAATACCTAGTGCTCGTAATTGCTTAATTGTATTAATTAATTCCTCTGTATAATCGAGCATACTCATCTCTGTAATTTCAATTTCTAATAAGTGTGGATCAATGGCTGTTTCTGTAATTATTTTACGAACTATATCGACAAAGCCGTGGGTACTAATATGAATAGGCGAAATATTAACAGCGACACGTAAGCTTAGGTTATACTCTTCATTCCAAAAGCGGGCTTGTGCACATGCCTTGCGTAGCACCCATACCCCAATATCATTGATAAGCCCACATTCCTCCGCAAATGGAATAAAACGGTCTGGTGGAACATGTCCTAATTCTGGATCATACCAGCGTAACAATGCCTCCATGCCAACAATTGTATCTGTTTTTAAATCTATTTTAGGTTGATAATGTAATGCTAAACTATCCTTTTTTAAAGCCTGATGTAATTTTGTTTCTAATAAAAGCCATTTATCGTTTGCTTCTTCCATATTATCACGATATAAACGATATTGATTACCACGTTTTGTTTTTGCGGCATACATCGCAATATCTGCGTTCTTCAATAATTCTTCGATGGAGCTTGCATGATCAGGGAATACACTAATACCGATACTGATGCTTGCATAAAACTCATAGTTATCAATAATAAAGCTTTCATTAAATGCATTAATAATTTCCTTTGCCATTTCATCGATGCGATTGACATCATTTAAAATCATCACAAATTCATCACTATTATGGCGGTAGAATGAGTTGGATGTATAATCAATACTGTGTAAACGATTGGCCATTTCTACTAAAAACATATCGCCAATAATATGACCAAGCCCGTCGTTAATGTGTTTGAAACGATTCACATCAATGAAAAATAGCGCAAACTTCTCTCCTGTACGCCGAGATTGATGAAATTCATTTTCTAAACGCTGTTCTAATTTACGACGATTTGGTAGTCCTGTTAATTCATCATGATAGGCAATATGTGTAATTTTCTTTATATCCTTTTGTGCTGTAATATCCACACGTATCGCAATATATTGATATGGCTTCCCTTTTTCATCAAGGAAAGGGAAAATAGTTGTCTTTACCCAATAAAGGCTACCATCTTTTGCACGATTACACACCTCACCGTTCCACATCTTTCCGTTACCAATTGTTTTCCACATCTCTCGAAAGAAAGATTTAGGATGAAAGCCTGAGTTTAATAAACGGTGATCCTGCCCTACTAATTCTTCGCGTGAATATTTCGAAATTTTACAAAAATGATCATTCACAAATGTGATTTTTCCTGTGCGATCCGTAATAGCAACAATAATGGAACTATTCATAGCAGAAAAGATATCCTGTAATTCTTTTAAACTATAATTGATTTGATTCATACTACTAGGCGTGATATTCATCATTTTCATTCTCCATTCATTAAAATATGAAGGGTTTGGTACTTTTGCTTTATCTTACAGCGAGGTATAAAGTTGTGGTATAGCGCCCCTTTTTTATGTAACTATATTATAGTCCTAGAAAAGCAGTTAATTCAACCCAAATATCAAAAACATTCAAGGTTAATATTTATATATTTTAACAAAAAAACAAATAATAGGTTTTTTAAATCTTTTTATTCTTTCTTCATAAATTACTTTTTTACCATAATGGATAATTTATTTTTTTAAAATGGCAGTAAAAAATACCTTACTGTCCTAGGTAAACAGCAAGGCATTTTACAGACTAAGAGACCTCATATTCGATTGAACCTCCTGATGTTTTTGCATAATGATTATAAGCATCTAATTGCTCTTGCGATAAATTTAAAATGTAATAGTGGAAATTAATAGGTTCCAAACCATGCTTTTCACAAGCTTGTCGGTAATATTCATACCCTTCTCGATAATCTGTCATATTTATAACTTCCTTTCAGTGGTGCGAGTATACTAAAATTGCAGAAGCCCAGTCCATGTTATTTAGTATGGCTGGGCTGTTTATAAAATATTCACGTCGGCTTCCGTCATAACCACATCCTTTTAAATTCCTAATTGTTTTGCTTGCATATTATAAGCAGAAAGCTGTTGCTGTGATAGCTGTAATACATAATAGCGGAAAGAAATTGGTTCTAATCCATAACGCTCACACATTTCACAATAAAACTCATAACCATCACGATACTTTGACATATAAATTCCTCCTTGAATAAATCTGTTTTATAACAGTTGTTATTATTTTTATTTAATATATAACAGATTTTTTTATCCGTCAAGTATTCTTTTAAAAAAATAAAGGAATCTGGCTTTATCGCAAAGAGCCAGATTCTCTGCTGTTTAATTCAAATCAACTTTTACTGTATCCAATTCAACGGGTATATTTGCATGTAGTGTATTGAAATTGACTCTTAGAACATAATTATCTGTACTAAAATCATGAATTGTTCCAATATTAAATGTACTACGAAAGCGTAAGTTATCTTTATCTATTGCTTTTGTTGTATGTTTGATCAGCTTCTTATACACTTTTTTTTCAGATTCTTCAACAAGTTCGACATTGTTTCGCGCAAAGTTTTCAAACAGTATGAAATCTTTATGTTCGCTATTGAAGTGGAAATCAATCGTCAATTTTTCGTCCTTTAATGTTATCTTTTCTACTGTTACACCTAGCTTTTGTCGAGCAGAGTCAATATGAATCGGCGTTGGTTGTTCTAATGTGATAAACCGATCCTTTTCATAGACAGCTACTTTTGGAGAGATTGTTAAATAGCTTGTTACTTCTGCTAGGGGCTGTGGTATGATCGTTCTTCCTTGAACAGTTATAAAATGCTGATCCTTAGACGTTTCTAAATCAATACCATCTGCTAATAATGGTAGTTGTCTTCCTTTATCATCAAAAATTTCTAATCTTACTTGATCATGCTTTCCTTCACGGGGAAAGGTAGCTGTATAATTAATCGCAGTGGATGCCTGTCCTTGTATAATGGCATCAAACAACACGCTTACATCTGTATCTATAGCACTGCTTTTTTGCTGAAGCTGAATAGTTTTATACGGTAATTGCTGAATCGGCACATCAAACTTCCAAGCACCCTCTTTTGTGCCTATACGCTTAAATTCAAGTGGAAAAGTTGCGTTAGGCGGCAGCTCCGTTTTTGGATAATATAATCGAATATGACCTACATAGCCACCCTCAGTAGGATCTAAATAGACCAGTTCTTTACTATCTGCTATCTCTTCCTTCCCATCAAATAGTTTATAAAAGCCTATCAATCTGCCATCAGCTTCTGTTTGAACATCACCAGTGATATAAAAAGTAACGCCCATCACTGCGCCATCATAATAGGCACTTTTAATGCTAATATCAATGCCCTGATTGCTGGCTGTTTCATTTAATTGAGTAATTAATTGTTGTGAGGCTAAATTTCTACCGACTAAATCATTCACATTTTCATATACCTTGCCGATAAAAGGTACTTCAGCCATGACGTATGATATAGATGGAGAGATAAAGCTCGCTGTAATAAAAAGTGCTGCTGTTGCTGCTAGTAGATAAGGTTTTAAACGTTTTTTTACACTTTTTGTAGCCGTTGCTCGATTAATACCAGTCTGTATAGCCTGTAAAACCTCCTCCTGCGGTACTTCAATCTTTTCATATTCTACTTGAAACGGTTTCTTCTCCATTGTAACCATCCCCCCTTAGTAGTTTTTTTAACTGTCCCTTGCCACGATAAAGGTATGTTTTCACTGTATTTTCAGGAATATTCATTATTTTGGCTACCTCACTAATCGGCAAATCATGAAAATAAAATAGAATAATAGCATCCCGATAAGAATTTTTTAATTGATGGATCACCTCCACTAAATCTAAATGGGTATCTCTTTTTTCTAATTTTTCAGATGAAAGCTCCATTATTTTTTCAATAGGTATTTCTTGTTTCTTCTTTTTTATGACATCAAAAGCACAATGCATTAAAATTTTTGTGAGCCATGTTAAGAAAAATGCCTCGTTTCTTAACTGACCTATTGCTAAAAGCCCTTTATAAGCGGCTTCTTGTACAATATCTAATGCATCTTCACGATTTCCTACATATAAAAAGGCAGTGCGATACAATTGATTGCTATGTAGAACGAGAAGTTTTTCAAACGCTTCTTTGTTACCCTTTATCGCCTTTTTTACTAGTTTTCTTTCGTTCATGCCCCAACCTCCTCTCGTTCATTAGAGACGGTACTCAGCCAAAAAGTTTCAATTTTTTTATTAGGGAAAAATTATAGGGTCATTGGCTAAAAATCAAGCCGATGACCCCGTTTTCTTCTTATTTTTTATGAACAGTATTAAATGGATTGTTGTCGAGTACTTGTTGTAGCTGTTCGTCCTCAATATGGGTGTAAATTTGGGTGGTTGCGACACTGGAATGCCCTAAAATATGTTGCAGGCTACGAATATCAGCACCTGCCTTGTACATCATTGTAGCGGAGGTATGGCGCAGCTTATGTGGTGTTAAGCGTTCCTTTTGTAACCCTGATTGCTGATTAATGCGTTTTACAATTCTTGCAACGGTTTGGCGCGTAAGTCGTGTGCCCTTTTGTGAGACAAAAAGCGGCTCCTCGCCCTCCTCCTTGTAGGTTGTTTTACCGCTGTTTTCATAATCTGCCAGTGCCTGTATACAGCTATCATTCAAATAAACCGTGCGCTCCTTATTGCCCTTTCCAACGACCGTTAAATAACGTCCTTGAATGGAAGACTTATTAAGCTGGCAAAGCTCTGTGACACGGATTCCTAGATTTAAGAAAAACATCATAATGCAGTAATTGCGTGGAGAAGCCTGTAGACCATCCATAAATTGTGTTGCCTCCTGCATATTTAGATAGATTGGTCTTTTGCGTCCAATTTTTGGTGTTTCTAATTCATCTGCTGGATTTTCCTCAATCAGCCGACGCTTACCCTTTATGTATTTAAAGAAGGATTTTAAGGTTGCGACCTTACGTGCTCTTGCCGCAGCCGAATTGCCACGCTGTACCTCGCAATATTCCATAAATAAATAAAGATCCTCTAATGTGATCTCACGGATATCATCAATGGAAATACTAGCAATATCAATGGCTGCTAAGTGATCAGTAGCTATATCATCCTGCACAGCCTTGTGAAAGCGGAAAAATAATAGTAAATCATATTCATATTCTTTTCTTGTGCGCTGTGATTTGCCTTTAATGGTTGTTAAATAAATAAGAAAGTCCTTTATGATTTTTGGTAGTTTTGTTTTTTGCATAAAATCACCTCTGGTTGCTCTCTATTTTATCATAAAAAACGTTCCCAAATTGTATTTAGAGTAGATCATTTAATTTTACCTAGGCTATGAAAGGAAATGGATATTTCAATATAAGAGATATAATTAGAGTTAACTAGTGACCAAATTGTTTATTTACATCATTTAGAAAAAGAACATACTATAAAGATACGATATTTAACATTAATTGAGTTATGCTTCAACTACAGCATTCTAACACTCTTGAAATTGATGTTGTAAAGCAATGGGATGATAAAATTCAAGTAACATCCATTGATTTGTTAGATTCGGATGAAATATTATTTACAGGTATTGAATACATGGATGATAATTTTCTATCTTCAATTCCTTTTAGAGAAAAATGAAGAAAAGCAATATTACTGAACATCGTTTATAAGCCCAGGAGCACCTCGTCCCTTTTTAAACAGCTAGTTAATGGTAGCTAGCTGTTTTGTTTTATTAAATATGTTTATTCCTGAAGTGCTTAAACAGGGAGACCCGAAAAAGTTTATAATAGAATATAGAAAAGCTTATGGGGGGGTTACTATGGAATTGAAGATATGTCCACAGTGTAATAATAAGGATATTCATAGGGGAATTATTCGAGCTGCTCATGCTCCACTTCATATGTTTCCTGAAGAATCATTTAAAACAAACGCACCACTTAATTCTCACCTAAGAAAGAATTCCAAAATAAGTTCATACTATTGCCAAGATTGTGGTTATATTTTAGGGATGTTTGTAGATGAACCTCATAAACTTACCTAAAACGAAAAGCTCCATTTTGATTAATCCTTTATCAAAATGGAGCTTTTGTATTTTCTTTACTATAAAAAACGTTCCCAAATACAAATTTGGGAACGTTTTTATTATCCAAGATAAAGAATATAGTGGGGATGAAAATAGAAGGCTGCTATTACCAGAAGATTATATTCATCAATATGAGCAAGTAAAAATTATTAGCAGTTTTCAAGAAATTTAGCGATCAAAGCATGTGGAATAGTGTTACATGCTTTTTTGTTTTTTCATTCTAGAAAAATGCCCTTTTCAGAAGTATAGAACAAACGTTCTGTACGAAGGAAATAAAAAAATCCTCTGTCAGTAAAGAGGATTTTTGCAATATAGGTATAAAATTCATTGTTTATGAATATTAACATTTAGTAGAGACTTTTTGCGCTGTGAAACGATTTGAAAAAACAGAAGATGGATAACTACCTATGTCGATTCTTCTCATAACGAACATTACATTATTTTACAAATATAGCGTATGTACCATCTGCCTGCTTTTGGAGTGACCAATTGCTGGATAGCATTTGCTGAAGCTTGTCGATTGTCTCCCGATCACATGTTAAATGCTGGATACCTGTTTCTGTTAGCTCGTAATCCTTGCCTGCCTCTAATTGAAAGCGTAGCTGCAATAAACGTTGGATGCCTGGCAATGTTACATATTTAATTTGATAATGACCATGTAAGGCAGATAAGAACTTTTGTTCCCCTTCCTGATAAAGTGTCATTGTTTCTTGAAATTCATAGTTTGGTACTTGTTGCTGCCAAGCTGATACATCCCCTGCTCGCAAAACTTGTAGAATTTCCTCATCTGCTAACTGTAGTTTGGATAGCTTATCTATTTCATAGGCTTGCATTAAGTTAATCAGTGTCATAACTATTAGCTCCTTTTATCTATTTATTCACAGTGTAACATGTTTTCACAACTACTTAAATTCGGAGGCGATGCTATTATGATGAATTTCTATGATTCCAGCTTATTCTTTGATGAAATGTTTGATGGGACTCAGCCCAAGCCGCATTATCGTTCATTTTATCGCAAGCTAGCCATGTTTTCTCAGGAGCAACTTGAAGAAAAATACCGCCAAGCACAGGCAAGTTTTCTCACACAAGGAATTACCTTTACGGTCTACGGTGCGCAGGATGGAACAGAGCGCACAATGCCCTTTGACTGTGTGCCCATTATTATTCCACATGCACAATGGGCAACCATTGAGGCTGGTGTAAAACAGCGTGTTAAAGCTTTAAATTTATTTTTACAGGATATTTATGGGGATCAAGCAATTATTCGAGATGGACATATACCAAGACAGCTTGTTGAGAATAATCCTTATTATGCGCTAACGATGAAAGGGCTTAAGGTTCCGATTGCTAATCATATTTTTTTAGCAGGAATTGATTTAATTCGCGATGAGCATGGTGATTACCATGTATTAGAGGATAATCTACGTAACCCCTCTGGCATTTCCTATGTTTTTCAAAATCGCCATGTCATGAAGGAGGTATATCCTGAATTTTTCTCCAAGCATACGATACGTTCTCTCGATAAGCATATCGTTTATATGCAAAAAGCATTGCTGGCGCATCGCCCATCTTCTATGCCAGCAGAGCGAGAGCCAAAAGCTGTGTTACTAACAGCAGGTATGTATAACTCAGCTTACTATGACCATGTGTTTTTAGCCCAACACTTAAATATTCAGCTCGTCGAGGGGCGCGATCTAGTAGTGAAAGATTTAAAAGTTTATATGAAAACGATTTATGGCTTGCAGCAAATCGATATTATTTATCGTCGGATTGATGATGATTTTTTAGACCCTGCTGTGTTTCGGGAGGATTCCTTATTGGGCGTTCCATCTTTAATGACAGCGTACCAAGCAGGAAATGTTGCGATTTTAAATGCTGTGGGTAATGGTGTGGCGGATGATAAGGCGATGTATGCCTATGTACCTGAGATGATTCGTTACTACTTGCAGGAGGAGCCTATTTTACCGAATGTAAAAACCTATCATTTAGGAGATGAACGTCAGCGTACATGGGTGCTGGAGCATTTACAGGAGCTCGTTATTAAAAATGTCGGTGCTTCTGGGGGCTATGATATGCTGATTGGTCCACATGCAAGCGAGGAAGAAATTGCTCTATTTAAGGAAAAAATAGTAGCACAGCCACTGCAATATATTGCACAGCCAACGATTAAGCTGTCACGAGCACCTGCATTTCAGCAAGGACGCTTTTATCCTTGTCATGTTGATTTACGTGTATATGTGATAAAAAATGATGATTGCTATGTGTTGCCTGGTGGTTTGTCGCGAGTAGCATTACAGGAAGGGTCATTGATTGTCAATTCATCGCAAGGTGGTGGCGCTAAGGATACTTGGATACTAAAGGAGGATGTACAGCATGCTAAGTCGAGTAGCGGACGCACTGTACTGGATGGCACGGTATAGTGAACGTACACAAACAAATGCACATATATTACAGGTACAGCTGTTGAATATGCTGGAGCAATCGGGAAAAGAACATGATTATCTTGATCATTGGGAAGCTATCTTAAATATTTGTGCTTCTAAACAGGAATATTTATCAGATTACACAGCTATACGTGTTAATCCATTAATTGATTATCTGCTATTTTCAACGAAAAACGGTAATGCACTCTATACGACATTGCGTGCTGTGCGGGAAAATGCACGTGTGACACGAGATAGTATGCCAGCAGAGCTATGGGAAATACAAAATGCTTTTTATTTAACAAAGCAGCAGGCCTTATTGACAAGAGAACGCCCCATTCCACTTATTGAGCTTCAAGCCTTTTTACAGGATATACGAAAAACTTTATTAAAAGCAACTGGACTGATTGAGGGCACGATGGACCGCGATCTCCCCTTTTATTTTATGCAGATTGGTAAATGGCTTGAACGAGCAGAAAAAACTCTTCGAATGATCGTCACTATTTTAGTGCAACATAAAGAATCAGCTATACCTCTTGTGGAGGGAGATGGCATCTTTTTATTGGATCTTGCCGCAGCAAGGGAATCATTCCTGCGTAAGCATCGTCAAATGAGCCTATTAGCGGTTATGTGCTATTTAGTACAGGATGAGCATTTTCCATGTTCAGTCATGTTTTGTCTTCAAAAAATTGAAGAAGCTGTCATAGCCATTGAACAAGATGCTTCATCTGAAAGATTTTTAACGCTGCATGCAACATTAAAGCGCTATGCTTCTACAATGAACTCGATTAATTTTGAGCAACTGGATATGCACGAAGCTATTATCATTATGGAGGAACGATTGGGGCAATGCATTGCCTTTGGTGATACATTTTCAACAATCTATTATTTATATGAACCCAACCTACAACCTTGAAGGGAATCCACCACAGCTCCCTGTCAACAAGCAAGTCAGTAAGCAAAAGGAAGCGGACACAATGAAATTTGAAATTCAGCATACAAATATTTTTCAATATGAGTCTGAAGTCGATCAAAGCTTAAATACCATTCGTTTAAAGCCGCGCAGTGATGAGCGTCAGCGATTATTATCCTATCGAATTGCCATTACGCCATCTTCCCTGACCCGTGAGCATACGGATATTTGGGGCAATACAGTTGGTTCTTTTTATATTCCAGAGCAACATCAAACATTAGAGATTGATACATCCTCTATTGTTAGTATTCAGCGTGCACCATTTATTCAGCGTATTCAATATTCGCCTGAAATGCAGACTATCTTTCACTCACAGCTATTTTATGAGCATTATTTACCATATTTAAAGACGACTCATTTTACATTTATGTCAGAGCGGCAATTAGAGGAGGTTTATCATGCAATTGGTCATGCTGAAAATCCTGTGCTGTTTTCGTTGAATTTAATGCAATATTTATATGCTAGCTTTGATTATGATCCAGCTGCAACAGATGTCACAACAACTGCTAGCGAAGCATTTGCATTAAAGCGAGGCGTTTGTCAGGATTTTACGCATGTCATGCTGGCTGTACTGCGTGCCAAAGGGATTCCAGCACGCTATGTTAGCGGTTATTTATATGTGGATGAAAATTCTGGTCTTATCGGTGATATTGCGACACATGCCTGGGTGGAGGTCATGATACCTGGTATTGGCTGGATTGGTCTTGACCCGACAAATAATGTGGAAGTATTAGAAAACCATATTATTTTATGCATTGGTCGTGATTATAGTGATATAAGCCCCGTTGAAGGTGTTTATACAGGTGGTAAGCATGATTTAACAGTAAAGGTAAGCGTTAAAGCATTAAATCATTTATAACAAAAATGTGCAGTAATGGCGAAAATGCGGTTGCTGCACATTTTTATTCAAAACGTTGCTGTCTTTCAGTTAGCACCCATTTACGCACATAGCCCATCTCCTGCTGAATATGCTCCAATGTTTTTTCCTGCTGAAACGCCCTCTGCATAACGGTATAGCGTAAATCCGTTGCCCTGACATTTTTCCCGATTTCCTGAGAGATGGTTTGAAAAATGCGCTCCACGGTTTTGGTCGTAATTGGCTTTGTCTGACTTGCCTCGCTAACCCACACCCATTCCCCCACCTCCTGCTGGTGTAACATCTCGGCCTCCTTTTGATAATGTGCCAGCATATCCATTAATAACGCAGATAGCTTGATGGCCCGCCGTCCATTGCGATTGGCAATATAGAGGGATGATTCGTCATAGTTAAAATGTGTCCATTTCATGCGCACAAGCTCTGCTGGCTTACATCCTGTTTCCATTAGCATCTGGACAATACAGCCATTGCGCCGTGCCAGCCACGCATGTTCTGCTGTTTTAGCATATTGAAAATAGGTTGGCCAAACATTGGAAATTTGCATAATCTGTTTATTTGTTAGTAATTGAAGTGCCTCTTTTTGCCGTTTTTTCGGCTGTAAAATATGCTGATAATCAAAAGGCTCCAGCCATTCACGTAAAAAAATAAAGTCTATAAAGCCTCTAAGCGTTGCGATTTTATGATTAAATGTATTGATATTGCTGTATGTTTCCTTGAGATAGTTACAATAGAGGACTAATAAATCTTTGAAGTGCTGATCTACATATAAGTAGTTTTTCTCATGAGCAAATGTTAAAAATTGCTGCCCATCCATGTTGTACTGTTTTTTTGTGGCAGCGCTTTTTTTCAATGATTGCAGCAATAATAAATAGCTATTCCATGCTTCCTTTAATGTGACCATAGAGTTTCTCCTTATTTGCTATGCGTAAATTATTTATAGTTTACTATATTTTGGGCGCGTCTGTTCCTATTATTTTATTAAATAGTAATGTCGGATAATCTGTATTTAACTATTTCTTTATTAGGATGCCCTCACAGCAATAAGAAACTTATGTTCCTATAGCAATTTCTTATATTTGCGACATGCTTTCACTCAGAAATGCCGCTTCCTTGTAGAATTCAGATAATTTCGCGTTTTTTATTGTTTGTGTTATATAATAAGTAAATGAACGAAACCTATAGGAGGCTTTGCCGATATGCAAGTAAGGACAACTCGACTGGAAGCAGAAGATGCAAAAATTATTTATCAAGAAACCGCTGGACTAGCGATTATTACCATTCACCGCCCGCAGGCAAAAAACGCGTTAACCGCAAATATGTGGGATGAATTAGCAAAGATCGCTCAGCAAGTATTAGAAAATCCTAAAAATAAAGTATTAATTTTACGCGGCTCAGGTGAAAACTTCACAGCAGGCTCCGATATTAAAGAATTTAATGCCATTTCTCTCGACAAAGCAGAGGAGGCGTTTCTTCATATGGAAAAAACCATTTCTACGATTGAGCGTCTTCCCCTGCCAACGATTGGCGTGATTAATGGACCTGCGATGGGCGCAGGCCTAGAGCTCGCTTTAGCATGTGATATTCGCATTGGCTCTGATAAAGCCAAGCTCGGTATTCCCGTTGGCAAATTAGGCATTACATTAAATAATCAATTTGCCAAGCGCTTAGTGCAGCTAGTTGGTCCCGCTACCACAAAGGATTTAGTCTTTACAGGACGCATGTTTAAAGCTGAGGAAGCCTTTAAGCTAGGATTGCTTAATTACTTAGTGGCAGAAAAAGACTTAAATAAATATATGATTCGCATGGGCAAGCTGGTTGCGGGCATGTCGCCAGAATCGTTGCTAGCTGTGAAACAATCTGTGCAGGAATGCCTCGATAGT
Source organism: Lysinibacillus sp. FSL H8-0500 (assembly GCF_038051955.1). NCBI lineage: Bacteria > Bacillati > Bacillota > Bacilli > Caryophanales > Bacillaceae > Lysinibacillus > Lysinibacillus sp. FSL H8-0500. The sequence goes on from NZ_CP150292.1 coordinate 2,392,310, forward strand.
GCACCCGTGTTATGGCAAGGATCTACTCCTTTTGTTGGCAGTGATTTTGCTGAGGGCTGCCGTGCCTTTGTTGAAAAGCGTCAACCCCAATTTACGCGTCAGCCAAAATAATTGAAAAGCTTCGATATGAGGCGTAGAATAATGGCAATATAAATTGGGATAAAGAATTCGAGCTATTATGATCACATGACTAACTATGTGAAGGATAAAAAAACAGGTACTCTCTTCGCTTATTTGGCGAGTGGAGTACCTGTTTTTATGGTTTTTTAGCTGTTTTGACATGAAGATGAATTGCATCTAATTCATAGCCAAAGTGCTGATAAAACTCCTGTTGGACCGCTTGTTGCAAGGCATGCAAGCGTTCTTTTAATGGATAATCAATGGGTAGCTTAAGCTGTATCGTCACAATTGCTTGCACCTGCTCGCCTAGTATAAATTGTACCTGCTCCACCTTCTGGACAATGGCCTGCTTACGACAACAATAGGTTAGTAGCTGAACATATACCTGCTTGCCAATTTCAATATATTCCCGCTGAAAATCAGGACGCACAATCGTTGTTTCACCAATTTTCTCACGTTTAGGACTAAAAATTTCTATACCCTTTTGCACTAAGCGCTTAAAAAAATTTTGCTCGACTTGGCGATATGGGATAGGCATTACATGCTTCCCCTGTGTTTGACGAATAAAGCGTGCCTTTTGAATATCCTTAGAGGAACGAACATCCCCCACATCATAATACTGCTCAATAGGTCCTAATGCTAGCTGCTTTGCAATACTATTGGTCATTTTATTTGATGTACCAATAATTAAAATCGACTGAACCTGATAGCTAGCTAACGCTTTCTTCACAGCCTCCCGATGCACTTCATCTGTAAAAATAGCACGTCGTACAGCCGTAATTGTATTTTTTTCAAACTTTGCTGACACACCTGCCACTCTTGTACCATTAACAATCAGTAAACCATCATCGATAATGGCTTCGACATCTAATTTATGCGCAAAGGCAAGCGCGCTGGTACTTTTGCCTGTACCGCTTGGTCCACTTAATGAATATACTTTCAACAGCACTCTCCTCCTCTCTTAAAAATGGATGTATCTTGCTGTGTAATTGTTAAGATCAAGTCAAATATCTCTTGCTCGGTTCTCATCAAGCTCCCCAAATGAAGAAATTTTCCTATTTAGTATAATACAAGTTTAGCTATTTCGGAAAGTCCACTCCTAAAAAACTTGGTTTCTCTACCGTAAAATTCGCTAGCCTATGCAACCATTTTCTTTATTAAATAAATATTTTCTTTTTTCAGAATATCTTGCCCTTTCTACGCTTTCGTATGATAAAATGTGAACTACTATTCTTTGATAGGAATCCTCATAGAACAATAAGGAGTGTACGTGTTTTGAAAATCATACCATCTAAAAAAATGTCATTATTTACACCAGCAATTTTCGGAGATTTAAAAAACTTTGCAAAACAACAGCAAGCAAAGGGAATGCATATGATTGATTTAAGCCTAGGCAGCCCTGACATCCCCCCACATGCGAAAATTCGTGAGCATCTATCCCACCGAGCAAGCCTAGCAGCATCTTACGGCTATACGCTCACAGGTACACAGCGATTCTATGAAGCTGTTAGCCGCTACTACAAGCGCCGTAGCCATGTTGACTTAGACCCCGCTTCGGAAATTATTCAAACAATGGGCTCACAGGAGGGCTTAGTTCATTTACCAATTGCCTTCTGTGACCCTGGCGATATTGTACTCTCTACCAATCCCGCTTATGTTGCCTATGATGCAGGCATTCATTTAGCTGGAGCAACGCCTTACTATATGCCCCTAACAGCAGCTAACGATTATTTACCTGACTTAGACGCGGTGCCTGAGGAAATTGCCTATCAAGCAAAGCTATTAATTTTAAACTTACCAGGCAATCCAGTACCTGCCATGCCATCTTTCGCCTATTTTGAAAAGGTGATTGCCTTTGCCAAAAAATACAATATTATGGTGTTGCATGATGCAGCCTACTCTGAGTTTTATTTTACAGGAGATCAGCCAATTAGCTTCCTTGCTGCACCAGGTGCGAAAGAAGTTGGCTTAGAAATTAACTCCCTCTCAAAAAGCTTTAGTCTTGCTGGAACACGAATTGCCTATATCGCAGGGAATGCGGAGATGATTGCTGTGTTAAAGCAACTCAAATCTAATTTAGACTTTGGGATTTTTGAGCCGATTCAGGAGGCAGCGGTTGTCGCACTTGATCATGCGGAGGAAGTGACTGACCATCTCCGTGCAACCTTTTCAGAGCGCCATAAAACGCTTATGAACGGCTTACAAGCATTAGGCTGGGAAGCAGCTCCGTCAGAGGGAGGTATGTTTGTCTGGGCGAAATATCCGTATGATATTGACTGTACAGAACTAGCCTTTCAATTGATTGAGCGAGCTGGCGTTGTCACAGTTCCTGGAACCGTATTTGGTACTGCGGGACAAGGGTATTTACGCTTAGCATTAGTACAACCAAAAGAGGTGCTGCAAGAGGCAATCGAACGCTTAGCGCAAGTGCAATTAATACCACAACCTTAATCAGACAAAAACCCTTCTAACGTTGCAGGCTAGAAGGGTTTTGTTATGATTTTTAAAGCCAGACATCATTTTCTGCTGTCTGTGCTGTTCTTTCTTCACCAGTACATAATTTTACATTCTGAAGCAGCGTAAGGTTTATGCTCCACATTGCGTGGTACAACAAACATTTCACCTGCACCTAAACGCACTTCACCATCTAGGAATTCAATTGTAGTTTTATAAAAAAGTTTAATCACTTAAAAAAAGTTCGATTATTTAAAACAAAGATTGATAATTTATATTAAAGTTTGATTAAACATCCTGTGTTGATATGCAGGATTTTTTTATTCAACAAACGGGCCATTTAATGGAATAAGGCTTCCAATTAAAAATGAATATTTAAGTTCATATAGCTGTTTGATTGTGAAGAATGTACTTAAGCTAATAGTGCAGGATAATGGAACAAGTTAAACATAATTTTTGTAACAGATAGTAAAAATGTTCGTCAAATCTTATGAGGGAGTGATGATATTGAAAAAAATTAGCTTAATTTTGTCTTTTCTGTTTTTATCAATTGGTTTATTTGGTTGCCAACAAAGCAGTGGAATCGAAAATAACAATGATAATATTACAACACAGAATGAAGCAACCGAGAATGATGTAACGAATAAAAATTATGATATTGCAGGGATTGTTACCGAAGTAGATAGTGAGAATAAAGGAGTATTATTAGATTTAACAGAAATGGGAAATGAAAGGGCGGAACAAATGTGGGTTTTTTCGAAAGAGAACACTAAAATTTATAATGAAAACGAAGAAACTGTTCGTTTTGAGGACATAAAGACAACAGTTACATTAAAAGCTAATCTTAGCAAGTGCAATCAACCAGCAATACCACAATGCTCTGCAAGAGAAATTGTAATTGAACAATAATTAATCTTCTTTCGCTACTGGGTGCTCATCTATAATAAAATAACATAAGACAAAATATATGATCTTCCATAACAGGGAGCGATTGTGGAGCAACACAGGTAGAAAATAATCAAACTTCTTTATAAAACCTAACTTAAAACTGCTAAAGAAGAATCCCTTTTGATCAATCTTTTTTCAAAAGGGATTCTTCTTATTTATCGTAAAATAAGGGTTTGCGAGGCATTTTTGCTCAAACTTTATTTCAAAGCAACATCAATGATTAAATTCCCTTCAATCACTATAAAAACTTCATCCGTATCTTCATGCTTATGCCAAAGAAAATCGCCCCGCACTTTCATAAGTTTAAATTGATAATCATTCATTTCTGCAATTACTTTTGGTGCCCACTGATCTTGAAATTTAGCTAATTTCTCTTGAATATTAATCGGTATGTATGACATGCTCTCTTCCCCATCCTTTTTATGCATCTCATCAAAAAATAGCATAGTAGTGGCCTCTCTTCTAACAAAAAACAGCTACTGCAACGAGACAGTAGCTGATCATACATCATATTTTTGATGGATATCATCTTCATAACGGTTATAACGTTGTTTAAAGAGCTTAAATAGATGAGTCACAAGCACCTTAAAGATAGCGTAGCCTGGAATCCCTAAAATTACACCAGGCACACCGAATAACGAGCCTGCCGTTAACAGCACGAAAATAATCGTAATCGGGTGAATGCTTAGTGATTTTCCCATAATTTGTGGAGAAATAAACTTCCCTTCGATTAACTGAACAATCGTCCATACAATCGCTAGCTTCACAAGCATAAATGGGGATGTTACCAGCGCAATAATAACAGCGGGTGTAATCGCAATAACGGGTCCTAGATAAGGTACGACACTTGTAATCATTGCCAGAAAGCCAAGTAGTAGTGCATATTTCATACCGATAATTAAAAAGCCAATCGTCACCATTGCCCCTATGCACATTGAGACTAAAATTTGGCCTTGAATATAGGAGCTAATTTGCTTGTCCATATCATGAAAAATATCAGTCATCTCTTTACGCATACGAGGCGGACAGATTTTCAGCATAAATTTCGGTAATTTTTCGCCTTCTTTTAGTAAATAAAATAAAATAAATGGCACCGTTACAAGCGATAAAATAATACCTGTTAATGTAGATAAGAACCCTGTTATACCTGATGCTACGCCCTGTGCGACATTCGCAGCCGTATCTTTCACTGTTTCAATCATATCTGTTGTGAAATTATTCACAACTTCATCATAATTCATATTAATTTTATCTAAGTATTCATTAAAGCGTGATTGATTCAGGAATTCAACAATATTTTGCGTAAATGCCATAAAATACTCAGGAAACTCCTGGACTAAATTAGTGAATTGATCCCGTAAAAATGGATAGACCAACACAACCAATAATGTAATAACACCGATAACAGCAATATAAAGCAGTAAAATACCCCAGATTCTTGGGATTCGCCCTCTCACCAATAGCGCTAACAATGGGCGTAATAAATAGTAGCCAATGACAGCTAATACCCCTGGCAAAATCACTACTTCAAATAATACTTGAAGGGGGGTAAAGATAAAGGAAACTTGATTAAACATAAAAATTACACATGCCACTAGCAATAAAATCACCAGTGTAAATAATAGGTTTCTACCACCTAAAAAACGAATAAACTTGGTTGCTAATAGGTTTGAACGCTCTTTTGGTCTCTCTTTTTCCATATATCCACCCCAATCCATATGCTCTCCCTTTATAGTACAGGATCATGCGGGTTTTTGCGAAATATCTACTCTAGTGAAATACCTAAAAAATCACTTAAAAAGGCTTTGTTTTGCTCCACGTCGATGACAATCGAATCACCTGCATGGCTAAAGTTTTGGAATTGATAGCTACCCTCAATCGGAATCGTTGCTTTTTCAATGTTGACCTTGCCTTTTGATAGTAATTTAAGCACTTGCTGCATTTCCTCAGCAGATGAATAATCTGTTGTAATATAGCCCTGTGCTGCTCCAACGAATTTTGGTAAATGCAACATATTCGTAGGCGTTAACAGTTCCGTTTTTAAGGCCTCTATAACTTTTTGCTGACGTGCAACACGACCGAAATCGCCTTCTGCATCTTGACGGAAACGTGCATACCCTAACAGCTCCTGCCCATTTAGACGATGTACACCTTGCTTAAGCTCTACATCAATATGTTCAGACATATCCTTTTCCACATCCATCTCTACCCCATTTGGTGCTAAAATATCAACCAATGCTTCAAAGTTTTTAAAATCAATCAGAGCATAGTGATGAATTGGTAGCCCAAACATATGTGTAAGTGTATCTTTTAATAATTGCACACCATCTAAGTAGTAGGCTGTATTTAGCTTATACGACTGATAGCCAGGAATATCTGCATAAATATCACGCATAAAGGAAACAAGCTTCATATCATTACTGGCTTTATTCCACGATAATACCATCATTGTATCGGTCCGTGACTTTTCCTCCCCGCGTGTATCCACACCTAATATTAAATAATTTTCGATATCGCCTTTTATCGAGTCACCCGTAAAATTCTCCTGCATTACATTGGTATTAGTGGCAAGCTTTAAGCCACTGCGATATTGCATCACAGAATAACCTACGAGCACAATCATACAGAGTATCAATAGGGTAAAAATGGCTCTTCCTTTACGCAATCGACGTTTTCTGGGACGTTGTGAGCGTCTTGTATATTCTTGCTCTTCCATACTGTCTAACTCCTCTATTTTATAATAATTAATGTAACGAATGAGTCGCTGGAAAGTTTCATCTTCCTTTTTATTTTACAAATGCTATAATAATGTTCACATAAAGAAAGGATGATTTAAATGATAGAAAAAGCTGCATTTGCGGGCGGTTGCTTTTGGTGCATGGTCAAGCCGTTCGTTGAATGGGATGGTATACATAAAGTAACATCTGGTTATATGGGTGGTCATCTTGAAAATCCTACATATGAGGATGTCAAAAAAGGGACTTCTGGTCATGTAGAAGTCGTAGAAATTGAATTTGATCCAGCGATTTTTAGCTATGAGCAGCTCCTTGATATTTACTGGATGCAAATTGACCCAACGGATGCTTACGGCCAATTCCATGATCGCGGCGAATCCTATACAACGGCCATCTTTACTTATACAGCTGAGCAAAAGCGCCTTGCAGAAGCTTCCAAGGAAAAGCTGGCGAGTAGCGGACGCTTTGATAAACCTATTGTAACCAAAATTCGTGATGCCGAACACTTCTATCCAGCAGAAGACTATCATCAAGATTATTATAAAAAGGAAGCTGAACATTATCAGCAAGACCGCGCTATTTCTGGTCGTGATGCCTTTATTGCCAAGCATTGGGATCAATAAATAAAAGCCTTATTTCTCTCGATTATCAAAGGGAAATAAGGCTTTTATCATACGATTAATCCAATCTATAGAGCTGCAAAAGTACTCTTTCTATATCAAAAAATGCGAAACATAAAAATGTTTTAGCTAACCTTATATTCAATAATTATTAAGAAAAGAGCTTACAATGAAAAAATAAGATTGCATAGTAGCCCGCTTGCCAACAATCCTAAGCATAAAGGGCTCCTCAGGGTAAAAATATTATGGATGCAACTTCCTAGCTAGCCTGCTATAAAGGATTTCCTGCTAAAAAAGCTTGCAATGCTTCGAAAAAGCGTTTGCCATACTTGTCAAATTTCACCTCACCAATGCCGCTCACATGGCGTAGCTCTTCCAACTGGCTTGGTTTTTTATCACATAATTCACGCAATGTTTTATCTGAGAATACTACAAATGGTGGCACACGTTCTTCATCGGCAATTTGCTTGCGAAGCACACGTAAATGCTCAAATAGTGGGTCATTCGTTGCAATTTGGCGAACGACCACTGCCTCCTTGCGCATAACCTGCTGCTGCCCAAGCAGTACCTCCTTGCCCTTCGCCGACACATAAATAGTTGGATATGTACCGTGCTTCACGGCTAATAAGCCTTCTGCAATTAAAAATTCAATAAAGCTTGACACATCCTTCAAAGAATACTGCCCTTTTAATAAACCATAAGTGGATAGACGCGCAAAGCCAAAGTCAGTAATTTTTTGATTTTTAGAACCAATTAAGACCTGTGCCACCATGGTCTTACCGAATTTTTGCCCCATGCGCACAACACAGGCTAATACCTTCTGTGCATCCTCTGTGACATCTGTTACGGCTCGTCCATCATTGCAATTACTACAGCGACCACAGGGCTGCTCTTGGATCTCTCCAAAATACGCTAAAATCGCATTTTGCAGGCAGCCCTCCGTATGACAATAATCGACCATTGTTTGTAGCTTTGCCAATTCCTGGGGGATACGTGTCTCGTCCTGAGCCTGTTCGATTAAAAAACGCTGTGTTTGCACATCTCCTGAGGCATATAGTAAAATACAAGCACTTGGTAAGCCATCACGCCCAGCTCTGCCTGCCTCCTGATAATAGCTTTCCATATTGCGCGGCATGTGATAATGCAGGACAAAGCGCACATTGCTTTTATCAATGCCCATTCCAAAGGCATTTGTCGCTACCATAATCCGTGCCTCATCCTTTAAAAACCGCTCCTGCTCCAGCATCCGCAAATCCTCTGACAGCCCCGCATGATATTTTGCAACCGCTTCGCCTGCACGTTGAAGCATCTCATAAATGGCGTCTACTGCCTTGCGTGTAGCAGCATAAATAATGCCCACTTCTTGGCTATTTTTCAGTAAATAATTTTTAATATAGCGCTCTTTATTTTCACCAATTAACACTGAAAGCGCTAAATTCTCACGCGCAAAGCCTGTTATCACCGTTGCTTGTTCATCAATTTCTAATAGTTGACGAATATCCTCACAAACCGTTGGCGTAGCTGTAGCTGTTAGTGCCAAAACAGTGGGCTTTTGCGGCCATAGGGTAACAAGCTTTTGAATCGATCGATAGCTTGGGCGAAAATCATGTCCCCATTGTGAAATACAATGTGCCTCATCTACTGCGATCAGTGGCACAGCAACATGTGACAGCGCCTGTAAAAAGGCTGTGCTATCCAGGCGCTCTGGTGCAATATACAAGAGCTTTAAATAGCCAACACTTGCAAGCTGCATCGTTTCATCCACTTCCTGTGCTGTCAATGTACTATTAATATAGGCAGCAGGAATATTGGCAGTGCGTAACGCCTCTACCTGATCCTGCATCAATGAAATCAGCGGGGAAATAACAATCGTTAGCCCTTCAAGCATTAGCGCAGGAATTTGATAGCAAATCGACTTTCCTCCACCTGTTGGCATCACACATAGGCTTGATTGCCCGTGTAATGTTTGCTCAATAATTTGCGCTTGGCCTTGGCGAAAGTTTTCGTAGCCAAAATGATGCTGTAGCATTTGTCTTGCTCGCTCCATAGAATGTTCACTCCTCGGTTGTTAGATGTAGTAGCTTGTACTCGCCTTGTTCATTTTTTGATAATTTATACAGGACCGTAGAATAAGCCAAAGCCTCCTGTCCTGCTGCATTTGTCAAGATATATTCCGTTTTCGCTTGCACTAGGAGATGCTGTCCCTCTACGCGAATATTCTGAATGTCCGTGTCAGAGAAATGTATTTTTGCTTGTTTAGAGGCATAGTAAGCAACCATACCAGCCAAGGTATCTTGTAAATCCTCTGTGCCTACGATTGGCTGCATAACGCTGGCATCCTGTATCGCTACCGCTCCCTTTAAATACTTATGGAACACCTCTAAAAAGAGCTTGATTTCATCTGTATTATACGCAAACACATTTTCACCATAATGATCGATAGCTTGCTGTACAGCTTCTTGATCGCCCTGCTCAATATACGGATATAAATTTCTGGATTGAGATAATCGCACACTAGCTTTCATACTCTCTTCTATCCATTGATCCATCAGTGATTGAAGCTCCTTTAGAGGCAGTATGTATGGCTGTGATTTCCCCTGCTGTTGACGTTTAAAATAAAGACCAACAATAGCCCCACTAGCAGCCTCCATCACAGGGCTTCCTATAGGTAAAGCTTCTTGCGCATCAATATAGTAAGCGGCGATCTTGTCCTGATATTGTTGGATTGTATAAGGTGAGCCATTCACATAAACGGCCAACTGAGATAGCTCACCTTCATAGATTTTCGGGACTCGCACATGTGCTTTATACGATACCTGCAAAAGAGCAACATTATAAGCGGTTGACATAAAATGAACATTTGCTGCCACTAATTTGTCTTGACCAAATTGAACAAGAGCAGTTGGTTTCGATGCAACCAGTGCACCATTTGTTAAAATATATAGCTGATCATCTTGTTGCTTGATAATGATACCTGCACCACTACCATACTCACCGATAACCTTAACCTCTGGCACTATTTTTTGTGCTTGCTTCGTCGTCACGGTTGTTTGTAACTCTGCATTGTTTAGCTCAGAGGATCCCTTATCACAGCCTGTTAACAATAACATAGCTGCACCGACTATAAGCCTTTTTTTATACATACGTTCACCAAAACTTTCTATAGTAACATTCTCTCCTGTCTATCATAATCAAGGATTTAGGATGTTTCAAGTTTACATAATAATATTATTTATATTTAAGTATTAGAAAAATGCAGTAACCATTCTAAATTTATTTCATTCTACCTATTATTATTTACGGAATATAAAATTTGCTATGAGAATTGAACGAGCACCTCATCATAAAATAATATTCATTAAAAAAGACATGTGCACTATGCCACATGTCTTTTTCATCTATTTTTTCTTAACAGTCCTGTCGTGGCGATAATGCCCACCATCAATCCTAAAAAGATTATATACGTCCATGTATGGTTGCCTGTTCTATCATAGCAAACCCCAATTATCATCGGAATAATGGCGCTTAACATAAAGCCACCTGATAGCACCATCGATGACCAGCTATTAGCCTCCAGATCATTTTTGGCTTCGTCAAGCGGTAATAACAGGCCAATGGGAAATAGCCCACTTAACACAATGCCGATTAATAAAACAGCCAGCCACAAATAAGCACCTGACATAAGCCATAGGAGCGTAAAGCCTATCAATCCTACAAAGCCAAGTGCTAGTAACCATACCGTCCGACTTTGCCATTTTTCCATAAGTAGTGGCACCGCAATATTACCAAGCATTTGCACAATGGACATAAACGTTAGCATGACGCTTGCTGTTTCAAGTGACATGCCTTTATCCTGCAAGAGCGGTGTAAGCCATGCCATCATTGAGAAAAACAGCGATGTTTGTAAACCAAAGTATAGTAAAATTGCCCAAGCACGTCCTGATGTCCATGGATTACGGGCATGTTCAATCGTTGTGATCCTTTGTAGCTGCTCATTGCTTTGCGCTGGTATCGCCCACAGCCATATCACTAGTGCCACCACAGCAAGTAAAGCCCAAATTCCAAGGGCAACCGTCCAGCTATTACCAAAGCTCTGATAAAAGGTCACGCTTAAGGCGGCACTTAATGTAGCACCTACGCCAATACCAAATGAATAAATGCCCACAACGGTTGTAAAACGTTGGGGAAATTTGTTCTTGATATAGGCATTTAAAATAGGACCCATTATCGCAATCGCCAAGCCTGCAGCAAAGCTTGTCATAACTAGCAAGAGATAGCTTTCCTGTAAAAAACGTAGCCCATTGGCTAGGATAAGGATAACCAATAAGAGCGCGATGGCTGATTTCGTGCCAATCTTGCGTTGAAGCGGTACAGCAAGGGAGGCAAATAATCCCATACAAAAAACAGGGATAGATGTAAGTAAGCTTATGCTTGTACTGGAGACATGTAAGGATGTCATTAGTACATTAAATAGTGGTCCAATCCCTGTTACTGCTGGTCTCATATTGAGTGCAACAAAAAATATACTTACCACCATAAGTATGAGTGAGATAGTCCATTGCCTTTTAGCCATTTGTTTGATCCTCTCTACTGTCACGCAACATTCATTTCTGAAAGAGTTTATTCATTACTTTATCCTTTTACCATGTTTTCTATAAACGGTCAATCATTGGACCATCTGCTTGAAGATGGCTGTTTTTTTATTACATATTTTCAGGTGATTCAATACCCAATAGCGCTAATGATTCTTTTAAGACAATCGCAACACAACGACATAGTGCAAGACGAGATGCTTGTTGTTCATCGTCAGCTAATATTTTATGCTGTGCATAATATTTATTCAATAAACGTGCTAGTTGTAAGGCATATTTCGCTATTTGGGACGGATCAGCCTGCTCAAAAGCCATGCCTACCGTTTTGGGAAACTGTTCTAATAATAAGATAATCGGCCAAGCCTGCTCTCCTAATGGTGTGATCGTCATATCTTGAGTTGGTGCATTTGCTTTATCTAAAATGGAACAAATACGCGCATACGTATACTGCACATATGGTCCTGTTTCCCCTTCAAAATTCATCATTTGCTCAATTGAAAATTCAATATCGTTTAGGCGATGGTATTTTAAATCATTAAAAATTACTGCTCCAACGCCCACTTGCTGTGCTACTCGTTCTTTATTTGGAAGATGAGGATTTTTCTCCTCAATATTACGCTGTGCTGTCGCTATAGCCTCTGCTAGCACATCTGCTAATAACACCACCTTGCCTTTACGAGTCGACATTTTTTTGCCACCTTTAAGCATCATGCCAAATGGGACATGCTGCAGATTTTTTGCCCAAGGATAGCCCATTTTTTCGATGACCTGAAAAAGTTGTTTAAAATGGAGGGATTGCTCATTACCAACGACATAGAACATCTTTTCGGGCTGGTAGTGCTGTTGGCGATACAGGGCGGCTGCTAAATCACGCGTTGCATAAAGTGTGGCCCCATCCGTTTTCGTTATTAAACATGGAGGCATCTCCCCCATCTCCACAACATACGCTCCGTCTGATTCCACGAGGAGCCCTTTGTCTGTTAGCTCTGTCACAACCGGTGTCATTTTGTCATTGTAAAAAGCTTCACCTGTAAAGGCATCAAAATCAATTCCTAACAGCTCATATATTGTTTGAAACTCTACTAATGACACATCTCGGAACCATTGCCACAACGCCAGTGCCTCTGCATCACCGTCCTCCAATGCTTTAAAGGCGGCACGAGCCTGTTCATTGAGCGTTGGGTCTTGCTCTGCCTCTTCATGAAATTTCACATAAATCTTTAATAGCTCCTCAATCGGTGACGCTGAAATGGCCTGTTCATTACCCCAAAGCTGGTAGGCTACAATCAGCTTCCCAAACTGTGTACCCCAATCCCCTAAATGATTGATACGTATGGCCTGATATCCATTTTTCACTGCTATATACGCTAAGGCATTACCGATGACCGTTGAACGTAAATGTCCCATCGAGAAAGGCTTGGCGATATTAGGAGAGGAAAAATCCAAGACGACTGCTTCCATCTTTGTTGGCATAGTGCCATATTGTTGCTTGTCGCGCAGAATCTTGCTTAACACCTGTTGCGTCACCTTTTCTTGAGCTAGAAAAATATTGACATAGCCTCCAACAGCTTGCACACGCTGGATACTGTCATGGTTTAATTGACTTGCTATATGTGCAGCGATACTTTGTGGAGACTTTTTCCACACTTTTGCTAAGGTAAAGCATGGAAAAGCCACGTCCCCTAGCTCCAAGCTTTTTGGTTTTTCTAATAATGACAATATTTCCTCTCCTGTTATTTGTTGATTTAATGCGACTGCTATACTGTCCGCGATTTGTTTATTCATCTTGATTCTCCTCCTGTCCAAATAAAAAAGCCCTCGCCTCTAAAATTAGAGACGAGAGCATGATAATCCCGTGGTACCACTCTAGTTGCCATGTGACATGACCACTTTCCATTGTTAACGAGGTGACGCCCCGCTATTCTCTACTACTTGTTCGAGAATCTTCTCCAAAGTGCGCTTCATTCATGGTCCCTGCATTAGGCTCACACCATCCCTAACTCGCTTGCCAGTCATCCCATCAATTACTCTCTTTTTCATCGAATTTTTCTATGATTTTGACATATATTACAGGACTTTCTTTTTGGCGTCAACCCTTTATCGTTTGGCAAAAAACGCCCCTCATTAAGAGGAACGTTCCTTTTCAACATAGCGAATAGCATCTGCCATAATCGCATACATTTCTTTTAATTTCAGTTTCTTATTGTCCTTGATTTTATCAGCCACTTTTTCTGTTACAATCCCTTTATCGATCAACGTATCCCAACTTGTTGCATCCGATTCACCAATCAGTACATCCGCTAAATATTGTGCCACTTCATCACGTGTGATTGCTTCATCCCCTGTGCTGTACACTTTATTAATCACAATTTCTAGCTGATCACGCATATTGGTAGCATTTTCTGGATAGGCACGTAACATGCCTTCTTTTAATGTTTTCGCAAATTTTAGTTTTGTTGCTTTACTATCTACGTTTAAATCATTATCATAGCCACCTACCACAAGGCCATAATTGATTAATGTTTGAAGAGCCTCATCATACCATTCTCCTTGATATGGATAATCAACAGAAAAGGCATCGACATATGCGCCTTGCTTAGCTAGTTGCTTTCGCAGTGAAGCAATTAGATCTTTGTCCTGGCTCATTTCTCTAAAGCTTATAGTATGCTCAAGGGCTAGAGCTGCTGCTGTGCCTGCCGCTTCCCCTGCCACCATTCCTGTTGGCACAATACGTGCACTTCCTGCTGCCAGTGAAGAATAACCAGCCGAACGTCCAACTACAAGTAAGCCATCAATGTCCTTTGGTACAAGTGAACGGAATGGAAGGGCGTATTGCTTTGGTGCAGCAATAACATAGCCATAATCGTGTGGTGTTTGCGCTTGAACATCGACGGGATAGGATGCAATGCCAATGCTATCCCAATGATCGCTGTTCGTCCAAATATCAGCCATTGGTAATTGATATTCTGCCCAAATATGTCTTGTTTCTCTAACATATAATTCCTCTGGATAGCTCACAACTTCAGCCTGTTCAAACCCTGGGAAGTGTTCCTGTAAATAATGTAAAATATGCTCCGTTTCTTTTTTCCCTACTATAATAGCAGCTTGCTTGGAATGTTCACTCAAGCCATCCACACCAAAAATTTGTAAGGCATTAATAAAATATTCATCATCCACGCGTGCTAAATTCAAGCCTCGTAATCTTACTCCCTCTTGAAGAGGCTTGTATTCATCATGAAGCTTTGTAAAGCCCCACATCACGCTGGCGTTTAAGTTAGCACCACCAAATACATCGGAGTTGGCTGCTGCTTTCACTTGATCCCAATCCACATTTTTTAAATGCAGCATTAACGTTACTGCCATACGCTTATCCTTAATACCAATGTCCTCACCACCAACAAAATAAGGAACACCTGCCATCGTCGCAAAATCAGCATCCTGTGTCGCATCAATAAATGACTTACCTGCTACAACATATGTACCAAATTCATTTTTTAATGTCACAGAGGCTAATTGCTGTTGATTGAGATTCGCCTTGATGACCTCTGTTTGTACGGACAATGTTAAGTTTGGCTCCTCATCAACAAGCTTTTTAAAGGCTGCCTTTGCTCCTACAATCCCAAAAGCATCTTTGCCTTTCACAAGCTTATGCCATTCTTTAAAAATGCCTTCACTGAGGGAATGATTATTACCATCGCGTGGAATATCAAGAAAATTGAGCATACCGTATGTAAATAAGCCACCTAATTCTTCTCTTTTTTCAACCAGTAATGTTTTTGCGCCATTTCGTGCCGCAGCTACCGCAGCCGCAACGCCCTCTGGCTCGCCACCAATGACAATCACATCATATTGTTCCTCAATATCCTGTATGGGTACTGGCTTTTGATATGCCTCTACTAATTGCTGATAGGCCCGCTCGCTTATCATTTCTTTAATATAATAATAGGCACCCAGCCCCAATAATATAACAATAATCGTAGCGGCTACCCACAATATTTTCTTGCCCATAAAACACCTCCTATAGTTAATATTTCCATGAATAAGCTGATGTAACCACTCTTTCCATTACTCTATTTTATTTGCGATGTATTCACGAAAGGGTTTGTTTGCTGTTTAGCTATTGGTATAAAAGTGAGGGAGTAATAAATTTCACCAAATAGCTTTGTGGTCGAAACATGTCAAGTGATCCGAAGTAAAAACAGTCAGCCTCCATTTTAGTTGATACTACGTTTAATAGGCAATGGAAAATGATGCAATGTTTCCATTCTTTTTCAAGAACAGTCAATCACCTGACATAATAGACGTCTTCTTCTCGTAAAAAGTTACAGATAAAAAATTTTTATTGTACCTTTATTCAATTTATGTGTCATAAAAATAGTGAAAAGAACGCCAAACCTTGATTTAATAATGTTTATAGACTATGGAACATATTTCATGCTATACTAGAGCCATTGTGAAAAAAGGAGGAACTTGCATGATTCAAGTTAGTAATGTAGGTCTTCGCTATGGCGATCGTAAACTATTTGAAGACGTAAATATAAAATTCACACCGGGGAATTGCTACGGTTTAATTGGGGCAAATGGTGCTGGTAAATCAACATTTTTAAAAATCCTTTCTGGTGAAATTGAAGCCCAAGAAGGTAACGTATCAATGGGTAAGGACGAGCGCCTATCTGTCCTGAAACAAAACCACTTCGAATACGATGAGCATACAGTGCTCGACACAGTGATTATGGGGAATAAACGCCTTTATGATGTGAAAACAGAAAAAGACGCTATCTATGCAAAGGAAGACTTCTCAGATGAGGATGGTATGCGTGCAGCAGAGCTAGAAGGCGAATTTGCGGAGCTAAACGGTTGGGAAGCTGACTCAGAGGCAGCAACATTGTTAAACGGTTTAGGTATTTCAGATGATCTTCATTACATGCTAATGGGCGATCTTGAAGGTTCTGATAAGGTCAAAGTATTACTTGCACAGGCACTGTTTGGTCAGCCTGATGTGCTATTACTCGATGAGCCTACCAACCACCTTGACTTAAAGGCTATTCAATGGTTAGAAGAATTCCTCATTAACTTTGAGAATACAGTTATTGTTGTATCCCATGACCGTCATTTCTTAAACAAAGTATGTACACATATTGCGGATTTGGACTTCTCTAAAATCCAATTATATGTAGGGAACTATGATTTCTGGTATGAATCTTCTCAATTAGCGCAAAAAATGGCACAAGACCAAAATGCGAAAAAAGAAGAAAAAATTAAAGAATTACAAGCGTTTATCGCACGTTTCTCTGCCAATGCTTCTAAATCCAAGCAAGCAACATCTCGTAAAAAAATGCTGGATAAAATCGAGCTGGATGATATTAGACCATCAAGCCGTAAATATCCATTTATCAACTTCCAAATTGGTCGTGAAATCGGTAATGATGTCCTAACAGTGGATGGTCTTACTGCGAGTCATGAAGGCGAAACATTATTCAAGGATATTCGCTTCTCGATGAACAAAGAAGATAAAATTGTTTTACTAGGTAGCCCAATGGCAAAAACAGCGCTTCTCGATATTTTAATGGAAGAAACAGAAGCGGATGCTGGCACATTTAAATGGGGTGTGACAACATCGCAAAGCTACTTCGAAAACGACCATGATAAATACTTTGAAGGCTCTGAGAAATCATTAGTAGAATGGCTTCGTCAATATTCTCCAGATGATGAAACAGAGAGCTTCCTACGTGGCTTCCTAGGACGCATGCTGTTCTCTGGTGAAGAAGTGAAGAAATCCCCTGCTGTTCTTTCTGGGGGCGAAAAAGTACGTTGTATGCTATCGAAAATGATGCTTGCGACAGCAAACGTTATTTTACTTGATGAACCAACGAACCATCTTGACCTTGAATCCATCCAAGCATTGAACGAGGGCTTAATTCGTTTCAAAGGCGCGATGATTTTCACATCACATGACCATCAGTTTATCCAAACTATTGCTAACCGTGTCATCGAAATCCGTGAAGACGGCTCGATTTTAGATAAGCAATTAACCTATGATGAATTCTTAGAGTGGAAAGACAGCCAAGGCTTAAGCTAATGGAAAAATCCTCTGCCTGAAATTATTGGCAGAGGATTTTTTGTTTATTTAACATACCATTGCAGGGCATTATGATAGAGTATTTTATTCCTCAAACCTTTTAAACGCTAGCACAGCATTATGGCCACCAAAGCCAAAGCCATTGGATAGCGCAATGTTGACAGGTTGCTGCAGTGCCTCGTTTGGTACATAGTTTAAATCACACGCTGGATCAGGTGTTTCATAATTAATTGTTGGTGGAATAATGCTATCCATTATACTTTTCAATGTAATAATAGCTTCGATCCCACCAGCCGCGCCAAAGAGATGCCCTGTCATTGATTTTGTGGAGCTAACCTTTAGTTGATAGGCATGGTCACCAAAAACGTGTTTAATAGCCTTCGTTTCAGATTTATCTCCCTCTGGTGTGCTTGTGCCATGTGCGTTGATATAATCGACAGCTGAGCCATCAATATCACCCATTTTTAATGCCAGCTTCATGGCATTGGCAGCGCCCGTAAAATCAGGTGCTGTAATATGATGAGCATCTGTTGTGACACCATAGCCGACAATTTCACCAAGAATTATTGCACCCCGTTGTTTAGCATGTTCATATTCCTCTAGCAACACGATGCCAGCCCCTTCAGACATGACAAAGCCATCGCGCTCGCTATCGAATGGCCGACTAGCCTTTGTTGGCTCATCATTTCTAGTAGACATGGCTTTCATACGAGAGAAACCTGCAAAGCCAAGTGGATTGATGGGTGCCTCCGCTCCGCCTGCTAAAATACCATCCGCATAGCCATGCCGAATCGCTAAGAACGCTTCTCCAATCGCTTGATTTCCTGTCGCACAGGCTGAAACAGGTGAAAAGCTTGGCCCTTTAAAGCCCGTTTTAATTGCTAGTATTCCTGCAGCCATATTGCTAATCATCATCGGCACCATAAATGGTGACACCTTTCTAGGCCCATTATCAAGCATAGCCTGATGATTTTCTAAAATTGTATCAATGCCCCCGATGCCTGAGCCAATGTAAACGCCTAAACGCTCTTTATCCACCTGCTCCATATTTAAATTGGCTTGTGTCAGGGCTTGTTGGGAAGCGGCAACAGCATATTGTACAAATAAATCATACTTACTGATTTCTTTTTTATCCATATACTGCATGGCATCGAAATCTGTAATCATCCCAGCAATTTGCGTATTAATACCGCTGAATGCCTCCGCTTGAATTTTATGAATCCCTGATTGTCCTGCTTTAATATTCTCCCATAAGGCTGATACTGAATTACCTAACGGGGAAACAACACCATATCCAGTAACTACGACTCTTCGTACCATGTACATCGCTCCTTTTTGTTTTCGTTTTTTATTTTAACAATTCCTGTAATTGCGCCAGCATTTTGAGAAAGAACGCTTCTCCTAAAACGCGTTTGTATTGTAATGCCCCTTTCGTACTTGAAATAAGGAATACAGCTAGTGCCTCCAAATCATTAGTGGCTTGGAGTGCGCCCTGTTGTTTAGCATCTTTCAGTAGCTCTACAAAAACATCGATTTCCATTTGGCTAAGCTGCTGAAGCTTTTCTTGCATCGGTTGCGGTAATTCTTGATAGTCTGCCTGTAAAGCTGAGATAGGGCAAACACCATCTTGCTCAAGGAATTTTACTCGCTGCATAATAAAGGCAAAAGGCTTTTCCTCAGCTGGCATAGTGGACTCCTTAATCAGTGTATAAGCCCCCACTAACCCTTGCTGAATTCTTTCGCAAACAGCGATCCCTAAATCTCCCTTCTTCTCAAAATGATAGTGAATACTTGCCTTCGTAACGCCAAGCTCCTTTGCTAAATGCTCATAACTAAATGATGTGAAACCTTTTTCCTGAATATTCTTCAATGTTAATTCTATAATTTGCATTTTTCTATTTGTCATGGCTTTATACTAACTTACTAGTAGGTAAGTGTCAATTTAAAAAAGGCAGCAGATAAACGATATATCTGCCGCTTGCGTGGTTATTGCATTTCCTTTGTTGGTCCCATCACACCAGGTACTGGTAAGCCTGCTTGACGTAGCAGGACCGTCATTTGTCCACGGTGGTGTGTTTGATGATCGATTAATACACGTAATAAAGCCCCTTTTGGCATTGGTGCTGTAAAGCCTGTTACGATCTCTAGTAAATCTTCATTAGAAAGCTTTGCCACTTCCTCTTTAATACCGCTTGCAACGTTTTCATAGGCTGTCACGATCTCAGCCACAGTCGTCGGCACAGGATCTTCTTGACGAATCGACGGCACTTTTAAGCCTGCAAGATAGCTAAAATAACCTGCTGCTCCTACTAAATGCCAGCCTAACCAGCCAAGTGTACTGTGACCCTCTACAATGCTTTGCTCTAGCTTGTCATCTGTTAAAGCCTGCAATACTTGTAAGGTTCCTTGCGATGCATTCGACCATTCTTGTAAAAAATCATCTACTTGTCTATACATATCTTTGCCCCCCATTTTTTTAACTTCATTTCTATCATAGTTAATTTTCCATTCTGTTACAAGTTTCTACTATATAGTTTACATAATATTATTATAAGATAAATATCTTATTTCATTCGTATAACACACTCCCTTCACGTATAATGAAAGAAAATAGCAAAGGAGTGTGCCTATGAGATACCATGTTCTAGTACTTTCTCTTGCATTTTTACTTGCTGGCTGTCGTGAAGAGGTCCAAGAAGAGCCTGTGCCATCGCCAACACCATCCGTGGAGGATAAGCAATCAGGGGCACAAGATCAAACGTCACTTCTATCCTATTTTCCACCTGATGGATCCGTCGCCTCTTTTCAAGGGGAAGGAAATGAATTTGCCAGCTTCACACTAAAAACTAGCTATCTCGATACACAGCATATCGCACAAATAGAGGATAATGGTGGTGTAACACTATTAAAAATCTATCGCATAACGGATACAAGCATTGATCTTATCTATCGAGAACCTGTTGACAGCAATCCAAGCATGCCAAGTGCAGCAGAGGTAGCTTCCTATCCTGTACTGGAAACCATACTTCAAAAGCCATTACAAGTCGGGATGAGCTTCCAAGGTTGGACCATTGAATCAACGACCGCTACTGTCGATACAGGCACAACGGTCTATCAAGATGTCATCCAGCTAAGCCGCACTGAAGATCAAATGACCACAACCAAATATTTTGCAAAGGATATTGGTCTAATCCGTAAAGAGGATACGATGGAAACAGAACAAGATGAGCCATTTGTTGTGACATCAACCTTGCAAAAAATAGAATAATTGAAAGAAAACAGGCGTCCTGCTTGGGCGTCTGTTTTTTAGCAAAGGAGGCCAATCAATGAGTGATATACATAACGCAACACCAAAGCAAGATGAATTAACGGAAGAAGAATTTATTGAACTTGTACTCGAGGAACAGCAAAAAGCATTAGCACAGGCGCGAGAAGAACGCATTTATGGAAAAAAGCCAAAAAAACAAAAGCCTCTTGTACGCTGGATCGTATGGGGCATGGCATTGGTGCTGTTTTTCAATACGTTTGCCCTAATTTTTCAAATTTATTCCATACCAGCAATTGAATTTTTGAAGGCTTCAACGCGACTCTCGGCACAAGAGGATATCCAAACCTATAAAAAGGCAGTCGTTGAAATTTCGACAGGCTCCAGTAAAGGCACTGGTTTTGCTATCTCTCCTGATGGTCTGATTGTCACCAATGCCCATGTAGTAGGAGATGCTACAACATTATCTGTCGTCTTTCCTGATGAGGGGTTAATGGAGGCAACGTTAATCGAGAGCTATCCAGCCGTAGATATAGCCTTCGTACAGGTGGAAGCTGAGCAACTCCCCTACCTTCCTCTTGCAGAAGATCCACCTTTTTCTGCAGATGAACATGTCTATTTTATTGGGAACCCACTTTCCTTCACAGGCATTGCCAATGAAGGGACATTACTTGAAGCCATTCAATTAGAGGATTGGCAGGAGCCTGTTATGATGCTAAAAGCACCTGTTTATCGAGGAAATAGTGGTAGCCCAGTAATCAATCAACAGGGCGAAGTCATTGGGGTGATCTTTGCAACGATGAAATATGAGCCCGTGGGACGCGTCGGTCTGTTTGTACCTGTACAACAGCTCCGGAATTTATTAGAAGAGCAACATAAAAAATGAACCTGCTTATCACAGGTTCATTTTTTAAGGGTGTTTTTGCTTTACATAATAATATTATTTATCTTTATTCTCTTGCTTGACAAACTGAGCGATTGGCGATTTAACAGGGATTTTACTAACCACCTTATCACTCACTTCGGCCACCTTTTGCAGCACATGTAAAAGCTTGTCATCCCCTGTCCAATGCTTCTCTACTACGTCTGGCCCCAATTTATTGATGATCGTATTTACCACAAAAGTTGCTAGCACAACATCATCTAAATAACCACCAAAGCCCAACAGTCCTTCTGGCATCAGATCCAGTGGCAGCACAAAATACGCAATGGATGCTCCGATTAACGCACGACTTTTTTTATCCACACCTGCATCAGTTACGGTTTTAATTAATAAATGAAATAAATCAGGCACAAACATTAAATACGGAGTAAATTTATTGCTCTTTCCTTTTTTTGATCCAAGATAAGCTACTAATTTTGTACGTAGTTTCTGATAAAAATCTTGCTGCTCCTGTTCATCAGGTGTTTTTTCTACAGTATTCATATTCATCTGCCTCCTTCTTTGCAAGCTATCCATTATTTTGGCGGGGCTATCCACTTCTTTTACAGCTATCCTCCATTTTTGCAGCACTATCCGCTTCTTTCACGGGGCTATCCGTCACTTTAGTAAGCCTATCCGTCATTTTAGCATTGCTATCCACTGCTACTTTATATTTAACCTAAATTAAGATTTGTAATCCTTAAAGTTCTAAATAATACAAAAAAGACATCCTATTTGCATAGGATGTCTGGTGTTTAACGAAAGTAATTTTAATTATTGTGAATTAAAGTTTAGTTACGTTAGCAGCTTGTGGTCCGCGGTTGCCATCTACAACTTCGAATTCCACTTTTTGACCTTCGTCAAGAGTTTTGAAACCTTCGCCTTGGATAGCTGAGAAGTGTACGAATACGTCGTTTTCACCTTCAACCTCGATAAA
Organism: Lysinibacillus sp. FSL H8-0500; assembly: GCF_038051955.1. NCBI lineage: Bacteria > Bacillati > Bacillota > Bacilli > Caryophanales > Bacillaceae > Lysinibacillus > Lysinibacillus sp. FSL H8-0500. The sequence goes on from NZ_CP150292.1 coordinate 2,414,982, forward strand.
TCCAAAACCTTTTTCTGAGTTAAACCATTTTACTGTACCTTGTTTCATTTAAGAAAACCTCCAAAAAAATAAAAGTGAACAATATGTAATTTCTTCAGCGAATGAAAAAAATTCACATATTACAAAGAGTACCGAACTAACGCGATCACTTTTTGTAATATGTGAATTCATGTTTCCGGTGAAGCAATTAAATTGTTAACCTAAGTATAACCGCCATTCATAATTTTGTCAAATAAAGAAAAGACTTTTTTTAAAGTTTTTTTCAAAATTATTTTACAGTACTTCTCGCTTACAAGCAATAATGCCATGATAAACTTGTGCATCATCATCACAAGCCTCGCAGTAAAAGCTTTCATGCTCCGACCAAAAAGCCCAATACTGCCCTTCCTTCATTGCTTCATTATCGTAGATTGAACGAAAGTGTGCTAATTTTTGCTGTAAGGCATGCTCAAATAGCTCCTTTGTTTCAAATGTATCTTGTGTTTGAATAAAAGCTTCCCAGCCCTCAAATTTCCACCAAGGCTCATAATCGGCTTTCATATAAATAATTGTATACATATTTGTCCATTCCTTGCTGTCATAAGATATGTTCATTTTAGCAAAGCCACCTGAAATGTCTATTAAAACTATCTGTATTATGCTATCATTACCTTATTATACATACTTTCAGGAGGTATTTTTATGTTTTCAAGCATTCGTCCTAAGGCAGAGCTAGACGAGTTACTAAAACGTGGTACAGATTTACATGCAACAGGTCGATTTCACCGAACATTGGCATTTAATCATTTTCAGTCAGAAGATGAGGAGCGTTTAAAAACACTCTATGAGAAGTTAAAAGATGTTTCTCCTCCTATGAATGCCATTTTTCATCATTATTTAAGTGAGATATCTCCTACCTCTCAATTAACTATTAGTGAAGAACAGATTCAACAATACTTAACACAATTTTTCTTAGCAACACGTGATGATGCTTATGTAGATAAAACCGTTAAATTTTTTGATTTACTACGTCAGCAACGATATGAACCTGGTCAATTAATGGTTGTTTTCAATCAATTTGCATTTTATATTACTACATATATCTTACACAACTTCGGTATCAAGCCAAATAAAGCCTTTCAATATATGAAATCTTTCCAAGCCGCTATCAACGTTGATCAGGAGCTGCTTGTGGAAGTATTGACAGAACGCATTATCGAAAATGTCGTTAGTGAAATATCCTCTTTAATGGATGTCAATGCAAAGATTATGTATATGAAGGACTTAGTCTTTAGCTTAGACAAGCAACATGCGGAAATTCAATCCTCTACGGCTGCTACAGAGGAAATGGCCGCTTCTATTAATGAAGTTGCACGTATGTCCTCACATATATCAGAGAAAACAACGGAGTCAGTTGATCATGCGACGAAAGGTAAAAATGCGATTGAACATGCCTTAACTGAAATCTTTAAAACTGAAACAACTTTTACATCTATTGTTCAATCATTTTCAGAACTGCAAAAACGGGTAAATGATATTGAACAGGTTGTCACATTAATTAATCAAATTGCTGATCAAACAAATTTACTTGCCTTAAACGCCTCGATTGAAGCAGCACGTGCAGGCGAGCATGGCAAGGGCTTTGCAGTCGTTGCACAGGAAGTGCGAAAGCTAGCAGAAAGCACGGTTTCTGCCCTAAGCGAAGTATCGACAAATGTCCATCATTTAAAAAGTTATTCTAACGAGGTAGCTAGCTCGATTACAGAAACAACGGCAATTATTAAAGATGCAACCGTTGAGGCAAAGGATTCTTTGCCATTATTAAATGCTATTGTTCATACAATTGAACGTATCAATACCGATGTCACGAATACAGCAGCCATTTCGCAGGAGCAAGCAGCGGCTATTGATGAGGTGGCTACAAGAATGGTCAAAATTTCTAATTTGCAGGAAGATATACGAGACTCTAGCCATCATACATCGAAGGATATTCATTTATTAGGACAAGAAATTAATCGTTTCCGCAATGATATTATTGCCAAGAATAATGTACAGCTATCATCTGTTGCCCTGTTACAGCTATCGAAAGCTGATCATATTTTATGGAAGTGGCGTATTTATAATATGTTCCTTGGCTTAGAACATGTGGAACCAAGCGATGTCTCCTCTCATCGAGATTGTCGTCTTGGTAAATGGTATACGGCCCCTCGTACAGTCGAGCGCTTTGGTCATTTACAGGATTACCGTGAATTAGATAGCTATCATTTACAAGTACATGAATCAGCGAAGCTCGCAGCAGAGGCCCATAGAGCGGGCAGGATCGAACAGGCTGAGATTCATTTAAAAGAGATCGACAAAGCCTCTCAACAAGTTCTTCATTATATTAATAACTTAATTGCCTTTGTGGAAAAAGATCGTGTGATGCAATAAAGGGCGAGGAACATTCCCTCTCCCTCATTCGTAGGAGGTATTCGCTTGAATAAACGAGCAAGAATTAAATTTTTTGGTGATGTCTATGGAACTGGCTATCGTTTCTTTATTAAGCAAAAAGCAATTGAATTAAGATTAAAAGGATACTGTAAACTTAATGAAGCAGAGCAAATTGAAGTGGAAGTGGAAGGCTCAGAAAAAGCCATCAATGAATTTCTTCTTTTTGTACAAAAAGGCGTTAGCCCCCAAGCAGATTCCAATTCGTTTTCATTAGAATTGTATGAGGATTTAAAAGGATATGTACGCATGGAGTCAGACATTGTTTAGTCTGGCTCTTTTCTTTTTGTAGTGTTGGAGCAAGGTTTCTTAAGCTTTTTGGCTATTGTCAATTATGCATGACAATGACGTTGCTGGGGGCAAGTTTTTAAATATAAGATTGGGGCTAATTGCTTCAATCTTTTTTTGTTGGTCAATTATAAAAGTAACTTACTTACATAAAAAATAGCACTGCTCCGCACAGTGCATTGCTTAGGTTGTTGCATATAAAAGCTCTCCAGAATAATCACCCTTAATTAAGAATGCCTCGTCTCATTTTTTCTAAAGTTTCCAACAACAGATGAAACTTATCAATAACTATTGGTGCTTTAGTCACAAGCATTGTTATACCGTTATCGTTATGACCACTTTTAAAATATGTTTCTCTATAATAATTATATGAATCCCAAGCTTCTGTAATTAAATTATATTCATATTCAGTAAAATATTTAGCCAACACTTCGATATCGACATTTAGAGTTGTTGGGATATCACTCATTAAATTTTTATGAATTACCATTTCATCAACAGAAATTACAGCATCATGAACAGTTTTTGAGTCTTTCACTAACTCATTCAGTATATGATTTCTCATTATCTTTCTATACTCTTCATCTTTTGCTTTTTCTCTTTGGGTAATACTTTTATTTAATTCAAGTGTTACCTTTGCGACATCAGCGCTTTTTTTAGTTGCTATCCAAACCAAAAAACTAAAAAAACTTGTTGCCACTACGCCAGCTAAAGTTATCCATTCAGAATACCCCATATATAATCTCCTTTCCTTCCACCTGTTTAATTCGATAAAAGGAAAGGATTTCCTTTTATTTTTGACAATAAATAAAGATTTATGTTTTATCGTCTTCACTAATCTCCTGGCAAAAAGACCCGCAGTAGTTGCCCACAATTTTGTGGCCATCATCCAAATATTCATTTGAGATCGGCGCAGATTTGCGCTCACCTAAATTATTACCATCACTGTAATATTCTCTTTGTACTAATCACTAAATCTAAAGACAAATAATGACAGGCTGAATTTTCATCCGATAATCATACGAAGACACCCACACTAACTATTGTGGATGCCCTCGCCATCTATTTAATAATCTGCAAATGTTGCTTCTTGTTAAGCTTTAACTTTACTAGCTTTCCATACCTTACATAGATCACCTCGCCTTTGCTGTTTTTGAACGTATTAGGTGTGTCCATGCCCTGTTGAGCCATGAATTCCTCCATCAAATCTAAATACCCTTCAAAGCGCCGTATTGCACTTACAGTTGTAGCACTTTGGACAAAAAAATGCATGAGGTCATTGTTCATATATTCTGCGGTTAACTCTAGGATACTTTCACCTATCTTTTCATGTGGTTGTAGTCCTAGCTCCTGAATAGCTTCCACAGTTGAATAGTAGTCCTCATTTGATATTTAGCCCCGTCAAACACCTTCTCAATAGGGAATAGGGTCATAAATTCATGCAGTGTAAGAAAACTCATAATACCGTGTAACCCTCTGATAAAATCAAAGCATGTAACAGCCTCCTCATAACTCTTTAGTTTGGGATATGTGCCGACAGCCTTCACACCATAATAGATAACCTTTGGTATATGCTTGGATTGGTCAGCCCCTTCCTCCAGTGGGCACGCCTTTAATGAGCGAATATAGGCTTTTAAATAAATATTATGCATTTTCATTTCTTCTACTGATTGTATGTCTGGCACAAAGTACATACTTCATTCCCCCTAGTTATATAATTAAATTAAGATGCGGCCATATTAATAGTTGAAGCCGCTCGCTGTATTTGATATAGTCAATTTGCAATATTTTCATTAGTCGATGTTGGCGCATCGGCTTTTTTTATTTTCTTCGCTTTTAGCTACCACTTTTTTTGTAGTATCCAATATATACGTTGCCACTTCCTCAAAGCTTTCTGGCTCTCTGCCAAATTCACGTTTGAATACATCAATATTGTTATTCATGGCATGATAGTTCCAGCCAATTAAGCTGTTAATACATGGCTTGCCACCATCTGGACTTACGATGATGTCGAATAGCTCATTTGAAAAACTTTCAACGGCATTGACCGTTTCTTGCATTTTTGTGTGGAGTGGATGAAAGCCTATATCAACGAGGCGCACAGTATCCCTAATTTCTAAAATAGACAGGTGAGCCATTCCTGAATTGGTGTGCCAGCCCTTATATACAATATCGTCAATACGTTCAAGTAAACGTGCTACTGCACCCTGTATAACCTGTAGTTGCACCATTTGAGCTGATAAGCTATAAACTTCATGGCTATTGTCTTGTACTAATGACTTTACTCTTTCTGCTACTTGTTCCATGTGGATCCCCTCTTTTCTTATTTATTTGCTACAGCACGTAACAGTAGTTGCTTGTTGTGGTCTGACATGACACACCATTCTTTACCTGTTACTTTCAAAGCGATCACTCCTTTATCTTTGTGTGGCGCGCTGTACACACCTCCTAATTTCTGCTATCTCCAATTTAGTTAAGAGCGCATGGTAGCATATAAGCCATTTAAGCCTGCGCTGGTACTTATGCACATCTGTAATACTACTGTGTTGCTTATACTTTAATTTGATATACATTTGACGCTGCTCAATTGATTTCATGCCATTAGCTCCTTTCATCTATTCTAACGTTGCAACCGTCATATCTGCTATAAATTCCGACTATACCGTCATTGGCTCGGTATCACAGCGCTTTGATAAATGCGCGGCTTATTTCTTGTCCATTCACTGCTGCCCTTTGATGGGATTTCATAACTCATAGTTATAATATAAAACCAAAAAGAATAATTATCAATTGTTTTTATAACTTTTAATTATTTTTCATTCCTTTTAGTGTTATAATAAAGGGACACTAAATTTGAAAGGAGAAAAAATTTGGATACTTCAATGAAGGTTAAAAGATTGTTACTTGAAAAAAATATGAACATAACACAGTTAGCAAAGAAAATAGAAACTTCTCAACCTAATTTATCTAAAAAGCTACAAAATAACAGTTTGTCTGTAGCCGACTTAGAAAAAATTGCTGCTGCGTTAGATGTAAAATTTGATTTATATTTCATATTAGAAAACGGTGAAAAAATCTAATAGCAACACTGCACAATAATTGATTGCGCTATTCAGTGCAGGCTATAATAAACATGTAGTAACAGCCGCTACTGTAATGGAGGGGAGAACAATAGATGTTCAATTTTCTAAAGCTGCTGTAAAATTTATCAATGCAGCGGATAAACCAACAAAAACAAGAATTAAAAAAGCTATTGACGGTCTATGTGAAATTCCACCTAGAGGAGATATTAAAATTTTACGAGGTTATCAACCGACAATGCACAGGCTTCGCGTAGGAAAATATCGAATTATATATGAAGTAATTTCAGAAAATCAAGATTCCCCATTTATCTATATTCATGATATAGATTCACGTGGTGACATCTACAAATAAGAGGGGGCTATACAATGAATAACCGCGCACAGGATTTAGTAGAAATGTTCAATTTATTACCTGAATCCGAACAAGATTTAGCGTATGAAATGGTAAAGCGTCTTGTACTTGCTTGGGATAGTGATTATACCAAGCTAACACCCGTAGAACGTGCACGACTTGAAGAATCAACCCAAGATTTAAAACGGGGCGAAGTAACTAATTACGCTGATATTGATTGGAACTAAATAACCTAAAAAGGCATCTACTCTCCTGTAAAATGTACCCTATACGATAGTCTTTTTTCAAAGTGTCTATTGTATAGGGTACATTTTAGTTTTAGTCTGGCTCTTTTCTTTTTGTAGTGTTGGAGCAAGGTTTCTTAAGCTTTTTGGCTATTGTCAATTATGCATGACAATGACGTTGCTGGGGGCAAGTTTTTAAATATAAGATTGGGGCTAAATTTGACCCTCCCTATGAATAGAATAGCTATGGCATATACACTATACTGGAAGCACAAATAAAATTAAGGAGCTGGAGCAAATAGCAATGGATGAACGACGTTTAAAGCAGCGTTCTGAAATGATTAACGGGAAAACGATGATGCTGTCACTACGTCCAGTTGTTAACCATAATAAGATCATTGTCAATCTATCTATACTATTTGGTGTTTATTTAAAAGGGAAAAAGTGTACTAATCTTTCTGACGGCGTAGATGTTCACCTAGACGAAAAAAATAGGGTCTTATGATTATCTGTAATCAAGATATTATCAAGCGAGATGGTGTATATGGCGCACCTGATTTAGTGATCGAAGTGCTTTCACCTTCTACAGCGCATCGGGATAAAGGCGATAAAAAGGCACTTTATGAAAAGCATGGTGTAAAAGAATATTGGATAATTAGTCCTGATGAGAAGTCTATTGAAGTCTATTTATTAAAAGACGGCAAATATAAATGGGATAATATCTATACTGTGATTCCTGATGATGATTGGTCGAAAATGACTGAGGAAGATAAAATAGAAGCTGTGCTCACCTTTAAAGTATCGCTTTATGATGACTTTATAATCGACATCAAAGAGGTATTCGAAAACGTTATTACTTACTAGCGTTTCGTATTTCTAGCCCTAAAATAGTAAAGCACCCGTTCATTTGAATAGGTGCTTTTGTTATTTCATACATAAAAGGTCAAATTCTCCTTCTGTGAGTTGCTTCTATTCATCTACATGTGCTTTCACTATTTTATAAGTGTTTTAATACAAACTCTTTAAAAATTTAATAACTATATCATCCGTATATTGGGATAAGTTTCCGATCCAAATTAAGTGTCCCCAAGTATCTAATAAACATAGTTTGGAATGTCGTATATTGGCATGGGCTAGCTTGGCATGCTCTGTAGAAACTGAACTATCAAAATTACTATGCATGATCAAGGTTGGACAATTAATAGACTTTAAATCCTTCACGGTTAGTTCCTTGGTTTGCGATAAATCCATTAAGAATCCATGACCTGAACGTTGGCGACGATTCATGTGAGCAACTAATAGAATGTCCTTATCATTAATTTTGTCTTTTGCCTGTTTATATTTTAGAGTGCTGAAAGAGGAAAACATTTGTTTAAACATGAAGCGTGGGAAAACATTCGTTATCCCAGCAATCATAGCCCAAGTATACTTTTCGGTATTAGCATTGAATAAGACTGATGCTAACTTGTATGTTTGATCCTTTGGCGTAAGCCATTCTTTTGTGACTGCCGACTGCAATATAAGTGAACGCGTAAGATGTGGAAATTTATTTGCAAAAATGATTCCCGTTGGCCCACCCGCTGATATCGCTACTACATGCACCTTTGCAATATTTAAATGCTGTAAAAGCTTTACATAGTAGTCACAAGCCATAGAAAGAGTATCCCCTATCTCTTTGGATGTTTTTCCATACCCTGCCCTCGAAGGTGTGATAACAGAGAAGCCGTTCTCTACTAATGCTTCATATCCAAATTCTTCATGACAATTCGAATGCCCACCATGAAAAACAAGTACAGGTTCCCCTATCCCTACCATTGTGTATTCAATGGATAAATTATTAATTGTATATTCACCATATATTTTCCTCACTCCATTAAGCCCCCTTATAAAGATGCTTTCCTTTATCTTAGTATACTATGGGGAGACGTCTGTGCATCCACTCATCTCGAATTGGCTGAGCTGACGATTTACTAGCGGAGGTTGGTAATAAGCACTTCGATATAAGTAAGGTACAGTATTATTCCAAAATGGTCATTATTTAATTTTCATTTTGTGAATTTCAGCAATATATATAGATGCTTCTGTGATTTTCATATATTGATTTTTGGATTCCTTAAAATAGCCTTCTTTGTTTAGATATTCTTTTAGCTTTGCCTTTCTCTTAAATACTTTTTCTTTGATCTGCTGTTCGTATTCTTGTCCATCAGTCTCTTTCGTAATGGATAGCCTATAAATTTTCGTCATGTCGTATTCCCTCTTGTCTAACGTACGAATATAATTGGAAAAAGTTTCATAAAAAAAGTACCTCTCTCTAAATGTAACACCATAAATATTTGCTTGGTGCTTCTTAATTGGATAAAACTGCTCAAAGCTATTCCTTATATGGCCATTATTAGAGAAACAACTTGCTTTTTCTATGTATTATCATTGAGAAAGTTAGCGATTCGCAGTAAAATTTATGTAGAGTTTCTTTTTTCAATGAAACTTTATGTCGATTATTTCGTATAAGAAGATAGATATATTGAAAAGCAAGGAGGCAGGAACAATGCTTAGTGTTGGACAGTTTTTTTCAAGACATACTGCTAGCTTCTTTATTTCGCTCACAACTGTTTCTATCGCAGCAATTGCGGCAAATCCTGGATTCTTCCTTGGTGGTTTACTGTTTGCAGGTTCATATGCGGTGAGTACAGCATTGCTGAAACATAGACAAAAAAGAAAAGTCATGCAAATAGCAGGTATCACAAAAGAAGAATACAAACACATTGAAACACAGCTATCAACAGCGAGTAAACAAATTCAAACATTAAGTCAAAATTATTTACGTGTACGCTCCGTTGCAGCCTTTAAGCAACTACTCGAAATGACACGTATCTCCAAAAATATTGTAAAAATCGTGAAGACTGATCCACGTAAATTTTATAATGTTGAGCCATTTTTCTATGCGCACTTACCTTCTGCTGTCGAATTAACAGAGAAATATTCAATGCTGTCAAAGCAACCTGTGAAGGATAAGGATATTCAATTAACATTATCAAAAACACGTGAGACGTTAACCGATTTAAACGATACGATTCAAATCGATTTAAAGGATGCGCTTGCAAATGATATCGATCACCTGCAAATGGAGATTGAATTTGCAAATCGCTCCAATCTTAGACGTAGAGAACAATTGGATTGGCGAGGCGATGACAAATGACAGCAAATAACCATGCATTTCAGCTCCATACAATACCAGGACTTTCTCCGCTCGTGCAATCCTACTTAGAGACGACTCCACAGCAAGAGGCGATGGCGACATTTGAAACGCTATCGCCTCTTGCCCAAAGTCGTGCATTGCTGTATGCGAGTCAAATTGATTTGGCTAATTTTGAATCATTGCTGTCACTTGGGCATGATTCACAGCGAGCCCTTTCTCAATTTGCAGATCGTATGCTGGCACAGGTCAAGCAAAAAGATGTCACGAAAATTGGGCAAATGCTTGATTCACTTATGCAGACATTGGATCGGGTAGACCCAGCAGCTTTAGAGCCAAAGAAGCAATCCTTTTTGAAAAAAATCTTTAGTAAAACAGAGCCCACTGTCAAACAAACCTTAACAGAATTTGAACGCATTAGTATACAGGTGGAGCGTATTGGCGTACAGCTAGAACGTGCACAGCTCCAGCTTATGAAAGATGTTGAAAACTTAGAGGCACTTTATGCACATAATCGAGGATTTTTTGAGGAATTGGCTACAGCCATTGCAGCGGGTCAAATGAAAAAACAGCAAGCGATCAGGGAGGAGCTACCAGCACAGGTAGTGAATGTTCAAGCAACAAAGCAACCGTTAGCCATTCAGCAGCTCAATGACTTTGCTGCACAAATTGAACGATTGGATCAGCGTATTTATGATTTACAGGTGTCACAGCAAGTCGCACTTCAAACAGCTCCACAAATTCGTATGATTCAGCAGGCGAATCAAACATTGGCTGAAAAAATAGAGTTTTCCATTGTAACGTTAATTCCTTTATGGAAAAATCAGCTTGCGATGATGTTGTCGATGCATATGGATCATCACTATGCCCAGCTAGAGCAACGCTTATCACGTGCACAGGATCGCTTTGCAAGCCCTTCCTTTGAGCAGCAAGTATCGAAATTTAAAGAAACCCAGTTGGAGCTACAGACAGCCATTAAGGACGTTTTCGCGCTCCATACAGCCACTGAACAGGAAAAGCAGCAATTACAAGATGTAGCAAATGCTCGCAGTTTTGAAAGAGACTAACGTATATGAAAAAAGGGTGGCTCAGCAACTCTGAACCACCCTGCTATTATTTGTTTATTCAAAATAATCTTTATAGTAGCCACCGATTTTGCCTGTATTATCGATGATAAAAATGAACTCCTCTGTTTCATTTTTCACTTCATATTCTTTCCCAACTGTTAATACGTTTGACACCAAGTATTTTGATGCATTTGTATGTTTGCAAGTGACTGTACGTAATGTTGGCGCATCTTTCCATTTTAAATGTAACATATGTTTCTCTACCTCTCTTTACTAGCACGAAGCTAATGTCTATTGCTTATTTTATAATATTTTTGGGTCTTTGTGGAGAAAAAAGCGATAGAAGACCTGTTTAAACCAAAAAATTTTGAATAGTTGAGGTGTTAGCATGAGCTTTGGTGGTGTACCGCAATGGTTTTTTATTATTGCCGTAGCATTCGCAATCTGCTTTGTCCTTTATGCAGAGTGGAATTCCAGAAAATAGCTATTCTGTTGAGTGATCTTAAAATTTATTTATAAAAGATAGAAGCGTCTTGCTATATTTTATTGTAGCAAGGCTTTTTACCCGTTCAAATTCAACATTTATCTTCCACCGCTAACGTTTATAATTTCTCCAAGGATATAATTTGAAGCTTCGGAGGAAAGAAAGGCAATTACCTCTGCTATTTCCATAGGTGTTGCCGCCCGATTAATAGGTACAGTTGAAGTCATACGCTCAAGTCGATTATCACCGGGCGCAAATTTATCATGAAAAGGTGTTTCTACTATTCCTGGTGCTACCCCATTTACGATAATTCCATATTTAATTAGCTCTCTGGACATGCCAATTGTCATCGTATTGATCGCTCCTTTAGCAGATGCATAATGAATACTTTCACCTGCTCCACCAATACGTGCGGCCGCTGAAGATATATTAATAATTTTTCCGCTTTGTTTCGGAATCATATATTTTAATACAGCTTGGGAGCATAAGAGAACACTATTAACGTTTAATTTAAACGTTTCTTCCCATAGCTCTTCACACATATCCATAAATGTACTTTGGCGGATACCACCGCCAGCATTATTCACTAAAACGTCAATTGTACCAAATGTAGAAATAGCTTGTTCAACCATTGCATTCACTTCTTCTTGCTGCATCACATCAGCTTGAATGGCAATAGCATCTCCATCTTTTTCTTGGATACGTTGGACGGCTTCCCTTGCAGCCTTCACATTTGAATGATAATTCATAATGACTTTAGCCCCTTTAGCGGCCAGTAGCTCAGCTGTGGCAAGCCCAATACCAGAGCTTGCACCTGTGATAAGAATAACCTTTCCAGATAAATTATGCATAGCTTCCCTCCTATCAAAGTGTTTTCAATAAGTATTCTCGTTAAATCTTTTGGAGGATTTTGTTAGATTACTGATTATGTTTTTTATGGGGGCTATCCTCACCCTGCTAAACAAACGCTAAAAATCCGCTTCACTTTCCATAGAAGGCTACACGGATTTATACGCTTTACTTTAATGTACGCTTTAAAAACTCTTTTGTGCGTTCATGTTGTGGGTGTACTAATACTTGGGTAGGCGGTCCTTCCTCAACAATCACACCTTTATCCATAAAGACCACGCGATCTGCTACTTCTTTCGCAAACTCCATCTCATGTGTGACAATCAACATCGTATTCCCCTCATCGGCGAGCTGACGCATGACCTTTAATACCTCTCCCACCATTTCAGGATCAAGGGCTGATGTCGGCTCATCAAAAAGCATTACATCAGGATTCATCGATAATGCGCGTGCAATCGCTACACGCTGTTTTTGTCCTCCTGATAGCTGGCGTGGCTTAGCATTCACATATTGATCCATCCCAACGATTTTTAAGTATTTTAGCGCTATTTCCTCCGCATCCTTTTTAGAGCGCTTTAATACCTTCATTTGCCCTACTGTACAGTTACTTAAAACATTATGATTATTAAATAAATTAAACTGCTGGAACACCATTCCTAAATGTGTACGATATTCATCGATATTATGCTTATCATCGAGGATGTCTTCCCCTTTATAAATAATTTGTCCACCACTTGGCGTTTCCAATAAATTAATGCAGCGCAGTAATGTTGATTTACCAGAGCCAGAGGAGCCAATTAAACAGACAACCTCACCCTTCTCCACTTGAAAATTCACATCTTTTAACACTTGGTTACGTCCAAATGATTTACTTAAATGCTCAATTTTAATAACAGCCATTTGTGCATCCCCCTATATAGCTTCCTTTTGTTCTTTTTGATAGGCATCAGGTCCATCCAAACGTTTTTCAACATATAGAAGAATGCGAGATGCGGTAAATGTCATGACGAAATAAAGCACACATGCCACAAAGAATGACTCAAAATAGCGGAAATTATTTCCTGCAATTGATTTTGTTTGGAAGAATAGCTCCGTTACCCCAATCACATTTAAAACAGCCGTATCCTTAATATTCATAATTAATTGGTTCCCAGTTGCTGGCAGTATATTACGTGCAACTTGTGGCAAGACAACATAGAACATAATTTTAACATGGTTCATCCCAACCGCTGATGCCGCTTCGTATTGACCTTTATCAATCGACACAATTCCGCCACGCACAATTTCTGCCATATAAGCACCTGTGTTCAGTGAAACAACAACAATCCCTGCTGTGATAAAGTGCATATCAATACCAAATGCAATATCTAATCCGTAATAGACAACCATCGCCTGTACAATCATTGGTGTACCACGGAAAAATTCAACATAGCATGTTAGTATAAAATTAATAAGCTTTAAACTATAAAATTTCAAATTCTTTTTACGAACAGGAATCGTATGCATAATTCCAATGAAAAATCCGATAAATGCACCAATAATTGTACTAATAATCGAAATTAGTAATGTATAATACGCACCTCGTAAAAACATTTGCCAGTTGTTTTCAATAATTGAAAGTATCCATTCAAGACTCATGATGATCCTCCTAACAAGCGGGTGTTGCTTGTGTATATCTTTTTTGTTCTAGTATTCTATGATGGCTAGAACTGTATCATTATGTAGAGAGGTTCTCATTTTAATAATGATGAAATGATAGTGCACGGACCAATAACTAGTCCGTGCAATGTTATTATTGTGCTGCTGGTTGCTGCTTAATTGCATCTTCCATAATTTGCTGACGCTCATCTTCAGAAATACCTTGTAGGATTTCATTGATTTTATCGAGATTTGCATCATCTTTGCGTAAGCCTACAGCAATAGATGTGTTTGAAAGATCTGTTTCAAAGCCTTTATTTTCTTCAAATGAAACATATGAGAATTTATCGTTCGCTGCAGCAGCAGAAATACCCTCTGGACGCTCTGCTACATAGCCATCAATTTTACCAGCCTCTAAAGCAACACGCATTGCTGGGAAGTTTTCCATCGCTGTTTGCTTCTCTACACCCTCAATTTGATCAATAACATTATAGTTTGATGTATTTAATTGTGATGTAATTTTAGCACCTGAGAAATCTTGAATTGATGTTGCCTTTTCAAATTCACTGCCTTTTTTCACAACGATCACAAAATCAGATGTGTAATAGTTTTCTGTAAAATCAATTGTTTGCTTACGCTCTTCAGTTGGCGACATACCTGCGATAATGGCATCAATTTTATTAGACTGTAGAGCTGGCACTAGACCGTCCCATTCCATTTTAACAATGACTAACTCTTTACCTAAACCTTCAGCGATTTTTTTCGCCATTTGTACATCATAGCCACCTGCATATTCTGCATTATCGGCAATTTTTACTGCACCATTGGCATCACCTTGCTGTGTCCAGTTGAATGGTGGATAACCAGCCTCCATGCCGATGCGGAATTCACCGCCACCTTCTTCACTATCAGCTCCAGCATCACCTGATCCCTCTTCTTTTTTGTCGCTAGTGCCACATGCAGCTAGCACAATTGCCGTCATGATCGAGATCATTAGTAACAACCATTTTCTTTTCATGCAAAGCTCCCCTTTTCTGTCAAAAAATAAAACAACTGTACTAAAAAAGACCTAAGTATTTGAACTTAGGTCTTACCTTTTATAACAGTTGCCCAAATCCTCACTATAATTTCCATATTTCCGAGATAGCACAACCTAGTAAATCTGGAAATCATTTTACTAGGACAGTCCTGCACTTATTCACTGCAGACCCAGCATAAAAGTACGAGCTCCTTTTATACTTCGGCGATATTTCCTTCTTCATTGCGTCTTCGCTTGCTTGTACTCAGCAATGAACTAATAAATATCGCGCCTCTACCTCACTTATTGACAACAGTGAGGTTTGTCTATTTAATTGCTACTTAGATACTACTATAAAATGTATCTATTCGTCAAGGTAATTTTATCATTTTTCTGACTAATGACAATATTAGGTGTTTATACTTTCTCTATCCAACTTATAGCAATCTATTTTTAGTGAGAATCCCTCTAAATTCAATAAATTTTTAATAAAAAAAAAGTCATCTATATGTAAAAAGATATAAGCATTTGATATTTCCAATGACTTTTAGACCTTCTTTTTTAGAGGTTGCTTGCTTCATGCTTATAGAGTTTATCGTAAAATAGATCTGCTATTTATTTATGAATAAACAACTTTGCTCAAAACAACAACCCTGCTAAGTGACATCAGCAGGGTTGTTTTAGCCACAAGGGCATTATGAATTTAATAATAAATCTTCTGGGTTTTCAAGTAATTCTTTAACAGTTTTAAGGAAGCCTACAGAATCTTTACCATCGATAATACGGTGGTCATAAGAAAGTGCTAAGTACATCATTGGGCGAATTTCAACTTCACCATTCACTTCTACTGGGCGTTTTTTAATTGTGTGCATACCTAGGATAGCAGCTTGTGTACCATTCATGATTGGTGTAGACATTAATGAACCAAAGACACCACCATTTGTAATTGTGAATGAACCGCCTTGTAAATCTGCTAAGCCTAATTTTTTATCGCGTGCTTTTTTCGCTAAATCAGCAATTGAATCTTCAATTTCAGCAAAGTTTTTACGGTCTGCATCACGAACAACTGGTACGACTAAGCCTTCTTCTGTTGATACAGCTACACCGATATCATAGAAGTTGTTTAAGTGAATTTCATCACCAACGATTTGAGCGTTCACATATGGGTATTTTTTCAGTGCTGCTACAACTGCTTTTGTGAAGAATGACATGAAACCAAGTTTAGAGCCTGTTGACTCGAAGAATTGGTCCTTTTTACGAGAACGTAAAGCCATTACATTCGTCATATCTACTTCGTTAAATGTTGTTAGCATTGCTGTAGATTGTTTTACTTCAAGTAAACGTTTCGCAATTGTTTGACGACGACGACTCATTTTTTCTACAGTTACACGTGATTCATCAACTGCTGGAGATGCTGCTTTTGGTGCTGCTGGAGCCGCCGCAACTGGTGCAGGTGCTGTACCATGTGCTGCTACATCTTGCACACGTACACGACCTTGTGGGTCTACTGGAGATACCGCTGCAAGATCAATGCCTTTTTCACGTGCCAGTTTACGCGCTGCTGGAGATGCGATCACACGCTCACCAGATGTTTCTTCTACTACTGGAGCTGCTGCAACTGGTGCAGGTGCTGCTTGTGGCGCTACTGGAGCTGGCGTTGCTTCAGCTGGAGCCGCTGCTGGTGTAGATGCTGCACCTTCGCCTGCTTCTACTACTGCGATCACTTGACCAACTAGTACAGTATCGCCTTCTTCAGCTAAAATTTGTGTTAATACACCTGCTTCTTCAGAAATGATTTCAGCGTTTACTTTATCTGTTTCAAGTTCAACGATGAATTCACCTTTTTCAACGCGATCGCCCACTTTTTTTACCCACTGTGCGATACTACCTTCTGTAATCGATTCTGCTAATTCAGGGACTTTAATTTCAGCCACTTTTATTTCCTCCTTTGATTAACGTGCATTCTGCACATAAAAGGGCTACTGCCTAGGCAAGTAGCCCAGCTGTCAAAAATTAATATATGATTATTTAACCTTTACTGGCTCAGCAACTGCTGCTTCAATCAATGCTGCTTGTGCTGCTTTATGAGAATCTGCATCCCCTTCAGAAGTAGAGCTCATTGCAGGACGTCCTACATAGCGGAGCTTTTTACCTGCTGAAAGTTCATATAATGTTTCTAATGCATAATTCCATGTACCTTGGTTTTTAGGTTCTTCTTGTACCCATACGATTTCCTTAACATTAGGATACTTAGCAATGATACCAGCAACTTGCTCTTTTGGGAATGGGTAAAGTTGTTCCACACGAATAATATGCAGGTGATCAAAGCCTTCTCCGTCTTTCACACGATCTGCTAAATCAATCATTACTTTACCTGTACCTAAAACAATGCGCTCTACAGCCTCTGGTTTAGTGCCTAAGCCCGGTTGTTCAATCACTTCTTGGAATGAACCATCTGCTAATTGCTCAGCACTCGCTGCTGCTAATGGATGACGTAATAATGATTTTGGTGATACAACTACAAGTGGACGTACCCCTTCTGTACCTAGTAACGCTGCTTGACGACGTAATAAATGGTAGTAGTTGCCCGCATTTGAACAGTTTGCCACGAACCAGTTATTTTCTGCTGACATTTGTAAATAGCGTTCCATACGGCTTGAGGAGTGCTCTGGACCTTGCCCTTCATAACCATGCGGTAATAGAATAACTAAGCCAGATTTTTGACCCCATTTTGCGCGTGCCCCTGAAATAAAGTTATCAAACATCACTTGAGCCATGTTCGCAAAGTCACCAAATTGTGCTTCCCAAACTGTTAGCACATGGCTGTTTTCTAAGTTATAGCCATATTCAAAGCCTACTACACCCGCTTCTGTTAATGGAGAGTTATACACTGTAAACGATGCATTAGCCCCTGAAATATGATGAAGTGGTGTAAAGACATTTCCATTGTTTTTATCGTGTAACACTAAGTGACGCTGTGAGAATGTACCACGCTGTGCATCCTGACCAGTAAAGCGCACTGGTGTACCATCTTGAATAATCGTTGCATATGCTAAAGTTTCTGCATGGCCCCAGTCAATTTTTGCAGAAGCAAAAGCATCACGACGTTTTTCTAAAATCTTGCCAAGCTTTTTCTGTGGCTCAAAGTTTTCTTCAAACACTAAAAGCTCTTCATTGATTTTTTCTAAACGTTCTGCTCCAACGGCTGTATCTAATTGTGGGAACTCAACTTTTAATTCTTCTGGCATTGCTAATTGTTCATGCTCATCTTTCTCAGCCATTTCTTTGACATGGTCATACGCAGCTTGCATTTCTGCATAAGTAGCCGTATCTAATGCCGCAACATCGTCAGCAGATACAAGACCTTCTGCTACTAATTGTTGACCATATAAAGCACGAACTGTTTCATGCTTCGCTACTAATTTATAAGTTTCTGGGTTTGTTACTGTTGGGTCATCTGTTTCATTGTGACCATGACGACGGTAACCGATTAAGTCAATCACAATATCTTTTCCGAACTTTTGACGGTATCTAGCTGCAAAACGTCCCACTTGTGCCACAGCCTCTGGGCTATCTGCATTTACATGAACTACTGGTACTTCATAGCCTTTTGCTGGATCAGAAGAGTAGATAGACGAACGTGAATCTTGCTGCTCTGTTGTGAAGCCAATCATATTGTTGGCGATAATATGGATTGTTCCACCTGTTGTAAAGCCTTCTGTTTTGGCAAAGTTTAACACTTCCGTTACAATTCCTTGACCTGGGAATGCTGCATCACCATGGACAAGAATACCTAAGCCTTTTGCGCGATCATGAACAGCTTGACCTGGGTTTGACGTATCGTCCTGTGTTGCACGTGTAGCACCCAGCACAACTGGATCGCCTACTTCTAAGTGAGATGGGTTGTAAGCAAGCTTAACATTCATACCTGATTCACGTTGGTAAGATGCACCCATATGATATTTTACATCGCCTGTCCAGCCCTTTGTAATTTCAAGGCGGCCATGCTCTGGTATAAATAAATCATTTGAAACATGCGCAAAATCAGCGAACATCATGTCGTATGGTTTATTTAAAATATGTGTTAAAACATTTAAACGACCACGGTGTGCCATACCAATGCGTACATTTTCCATGTTATCGGCTTCTACAGTTTTTAAAATCGCATCAAATAGAACGATTTGCGTATCTAAGCCCTCACCAGAGAAACGCTTTTGCCCTACAAAAGTTTTATGAATAAATTTTTCAAAATTTTCTACATGTGTTAAACGATCTAATAATGCTTGTTTCTCTTCAGCCGTGAATGCTTGTTTCAAAGCGCCTGATTCAATTTGTGCTTGAATCCATTCACGTTCTTCTGTTGCTGTTACATGACTATATTCAAATGCTGCTTTATCTGTATATACAGCTTTTAAATAGTCAATTGCATCCTTACCATTTTTCACGTTTGCTGGCACATCTTTGAAGAAGATTGCTGCAGGGATTGCTGCTAAGTCTGCAGCGCTTAAGTTGAACGCGCTTTCTTCAATTTGAGCTGTTTGAAGTTCACGATTTTTCAGGGGATAAAGATCTGCTGCTAAGTGCCCTTGTGAACGTATTGCCTCTGCTAATCTTATAGCGGCTAAAACTTTTTTATAATCGCCAGCAGGAGCCGCTTCCGCATGACTAGCTACAGCTATTTCACCCTCTACTACTACTGGTGCACCAAATTGTTGGAATAAAGAAACTAACTCTGGTTCTACTTCTTCAGGAGACTGTAAGAATAAGTCGTATTGTTCCATCACATATCCTAGGTTAGGACCAGAGAAAGCTGACCATGGAGAACTTACAGTTGCTACGTTGTTCGACATGAAAAATGACCTCCAAATTTTGCCTTTTGGCAGTTCCAATTAATTAAATTGCAATTAATTATATAATATTTTACTGTTCTTTAAAAGGTTGTATTTCATTGTCTTTCCATATTTTAAAGAACATTTTTTCCACTTCAATCTTACTACTCTTCACAAAAAATACAACTCTTTTTAGCAAATTAAGCAATTTTTTTCGCAAAGGATAGAATTCTGAAATAAAGCATATATTTTTCTTAATATTTTAGCGGTATTTTCAACAAGAAAACGGTTCCAACATTTATTTCACTCTTGACTTCTACCGAGGCATTATATTTTTCAAGTAACATCTTCGAAATACTCAATCCTAAGCCTGTTCCACCAATTTGTCGATTTCTTGCTTCATCGACTCGATAAAACCGATCAAAGATAAATGGTAAATTATCCTCTGCTATGCCTATACCATTATCTACAATTTCTAAACATGCATGATTTCCAGTGGTAAAAACTGACAGTTTAATCTCAGGAACTTTTTCACAATAACGAATAGCGTTCTCTATCATATTACGAACAATTTGGCTAAGTGCATTTTCTGTCATAAATAGCAGACCGATTTCGCCATTTTTTGACAGCGTAATTCGGGCCTCAGGATGTAATAGTGCCATCTCCTCTATCACCGCTTCAATAACGATTGCTGCATCTGCTTCACACGCCTCGTCCTTTTCCTCACGCCTTGCCAACTCCAATAATTCCTCAATCATTTTGCGCATGCGAGCAATCTCTGTTAACGATGTCTCAATAGATTCCTCTAAAATGGCTGGATCATGTTTCCCCCATCGCTTTAATAGAGAAAGATGCCCTTCAATAGCTTGGATGGGTGTGCGTAGTTCGTGGGACGCATCAGCCACAAATTGCTGCTGCTGAGTAAAGGATATTTGAAGCTCATTCATCATCGCATTATACATTTTCAATAAATCGCCAATTTCATCATGCGATGTATAGGTTAGCTGGATTGGCTCCTTAAAGCCTTGATCCATCACCGTTTTCATGGAGGCACGCAGGGCATGGAGCGGCTTCATTAAATAATTAGCAAGATAATAGCCAATCGAGCCAGATACAATCAATGCCCCTAGTCCTGCAATTAGCATCGCTGTCAGCAAATAATGCATAAGCGATTGAAAGCTCGTTAATGGATGGATTACTTGCGTATAGCCTTGAAAAAAGCCAAGCTGGATCGGCTCGTTGATAACAAGGGCATCCTGCTTATCAATGGTCATCTCTAAAATCTCCTGTATCACATTTAATGGTGCAGCAGCGGACGTATTGTTAATCCGCAGTATTTCGATGCCGTCTCCATTAAACATTCTAACGGTTTGATCGCGATCAACAATGGATTCTAGCAAGCCCGTATTTTGTTGAATTTGTTGAATCGTAATATTTGGACCTTGCGCTTCTAAAAAAGAGCTAATATCCTTACTAGTACGTATAGCTTTGCTTTCCTCTTCATGTAAGAGCCATGTATGAAGGAATACATAGACAACGATACAAATAATTGTGTAGCTAATAAAGATCACACTGCTTGATGTGAGCATCCATTTTTTTTGCAAGGATTGGTGACGTAAATAAGTTTTTAAGCTTGTCATTCGCGCATCACATACCCAACGCCACGAACAGTTGCAATATAGGCATTCATATCACCTGGCAGCTTTGTGCGTAAATGTCTGATATACACATCTACTACATTTGTTTCAATATCCGTATCATAGCCCCAAACAGATGTCAAAATTTGCTCGCGTGTACATACTCGATTCTTATGCTCGATTAATAGTTTGAGTAAATCATATTCTGTCTTTGTCAGGTCAAGTTTATTCCCTTGCACAAAAACTTCATAGGCGGCTGTATCCATTTTAATATCACGGAAATGCAGTGTTTCACCTGTGGGCTGTGGTGGTGCTACACGGCGTAAAATTGTGCGTATGCGAGCTAGTAGCTCCTCAATCGCAAAAGGCTTCACAATATAATCATCCGCTCCTGCATCTAAGCCTGCCACACGATCCATCACAGCATCTCTTGCGGTTAATAAAAGAATGGGGACCTGTGATTGCGTGCGGATACGCCGACAAATTTCAATGCCATTGAGCCCTGGTAGCATCACATCAAGTAGCAGGACATCAAAAGCTTCAGCGATTGCCAACGCAAGCCCTTCACGACCATCATAGGCAACAGTGACCTCATAGCCCTCATGCTGTAATTCTAGCTCCACAAAACGTGCAATATGCTTTTCATCTTCAACCAATAATAGCTTTTTCGGCATCCTATCACCTTCTATTTTAAAATAACATCCCTCATCTTGTTATAGCATATCATTAAACAAAAAGTCTGTCTTACAAGTAGCTACTTGTAAGACAGACTTTTAATGTGTTTCTGAAATAGAAAGATTATTTTTGCCAGATTCCTTTGATTTATATAGCGCTTGATCAGCTAAATCCATTAACACCTCTAATGTTTGGGCATGGTCTGGATAATAGGAAATCCCCATTGAAGCGGTTGGTGTAAAATGATGGCCATCAATGATCCAGCCCTCTGCTAAATCGCCACGAATGCGATGAATAATATGCATCATTTGCTCATGTCTTTTCTCTTGGTCTCTTGTTAAGCCTGTTAGCAATACGATAAACTCATCGCCGCCCATTCGAATCACCATATCATGACTGCGAATCGTTTTGCTTAATGCATGACCAAATCGCTGAATAAACGCGTCACCTGTCTCATGACCATAGCGATCATTGACCTCTTTAAAATCATCCCCATCTATATAAAGCATTGCTACAGATGTCTGATTGACCTGTGCCTCAGCCACTATTTTTGGAAATTCCTTTTGAAGAAAGCGTCTGTTTGGCAATTGTGTTAATGAATCATGGTAAGCTAAATATAATAAATCATTTTCTCTTTCCTTACGATGCGTAATCTCCCGAGAAATCATCATAATTTGTGACACCTTTTCACGTTCAGGGTCATGCACGACCGTTACATTACTTTCTGTCCAAATAAGAGTGCCATCTTTTGCTTTTAATAATAGCTCAAATTGTGTATCCGTTTGACCTGTAAAATTATTTAAAAAGGTTTGCCATGCGTTCTTACTTTCTTCATCGACAATATCACTATAAAACTGCCCCTGCAATTCTACATTTTCATAGCCTAAGTAAAGACGACAAGATGGAGACGCATAAATAATGATGCCATCCTCATTTGTAATAACAATTAAATCATTGGTATTTTCAGTGATCAGTCGGAACGTACGTTCAATATTTTTTAATTCTGTAAACATTCTTTTTTTATCTGTAATATCATAGTTAATGCTTAAAATTTGCTCTAATTCACCAGATTCATTTTTCAACGGAACAATGGTTGCCTCTACCCAATAATCCGCATGATATTTAGTGCGATAGCAAAGCTCCCCTTGCCACATTTCTCCTGCATCAAGCTGTTCAACAATTATTTGTAAAAAATTACTGGAGTGATGGCGGGGTTCAATAATATCATAGGGCTGACCGATTAATTCTGCTGCTGTGTAACCAGAAGCACGTAAAAACATCTCGCTTACCTCGATCACAGTACCTTCATGGTCTAGCAGAGCAATGGCTGTTGCTGAATTTAAGGCAGACTTAAAAACCTCTAGTCCATGTGACTTTGAGCGCAATTCTGCCTTTTGAAGCGCATTCTGTGTGCAATCCTGCATAATTAAAAAAATCGCAAATGAATGATCATCCTGCCTCACTGGTGATAAGGAGAATAAATACATGCGCTCCTCGCCATCTAATGTATACAGCTTAATAAGCTTTTCGCTAACAGTTTCTCCCCTAGCTGCCTTTTGTATATACAGCTTGATTTTAGGTGCCTCATCCTTTGGAACAATCGGTAAATCCATTAATAGCTGTTGCTTTACACTTGCATGGTCCAAGTGAAAATCTTTCATAAATCTTGCATTTACTTCATAGATCATCCCTTCAGCCGATAACATTACGGTTGAGAAAAAGGCGTGATCAAGTATGGACTGCATAAATAAAAATTTATCTTCAATGCTGCGACCATAACAAATTTCCTTCATAATCGCTAAAATATAATCATCGTTTTTATAGCGCAATGGTCTAACAGTCGTTTCGTATTTACGAACCTCTGACTGCACATATGCATAATCTACATAGTCGACCTGACTATGCTCGCTAATCGCTTGATGATAGCTTTTCTGAATCGTTGAAAAATAATGATTTGACATAACACTGGAAAGCATTTTTCCAATCGCTTCATTTGATAACAGTTCTTGAGCTGCTTGGTTTAAGCGAATATATTGATAATCATCCCCTACTTTTTTCATAAGAAAAACAAAATCCTTACCAATGAATAATTCATTAAAAAAATCTTCGCTTAAAAGATACTCCATACTGTCACCCCCAGAAAAAACCATGCTATCATACTCAAAATATTACTATTTAGCTTATTTATCTAAAAATCAACATTACTATTATAACATAAAATTAAAAAATTACCTTTCAAAGAATAAGAGAAATTAAATCCTCTTGAGGATACTTTTGCTATATCGCCTCTATTGGAAAAAATAATATATTACTAAAGAAATATATAAATAATTAGATAGTAGATAAATATAATCAGCTAGTCTTAAAATCAAAAAGCAATCATATTGTCGACAATGTTACAGATGAAATATTGACATGTTTTAACTTTATTAAACAGGGAAAATGAAGGCTAAGATCCTGTTGTCTGTCAGCAGTGCCGCCTATCTGTACAGCGAGCTAACAATTATATAGATGAAATTTGTAAACAAAGACAACTGACAGCATTCGCTATTTATCAGAATTTACTGACTTTTAAACTTAAATTTTAGTTTTTTCGAGCAAAAATATTGCATGAAGTAGCTTGTTTGATATATTATATTTAAAAAACTACCTTTTTTTCGGTATGGTAAAATCAGTAAGACAGCGGGAGATTATGGAATATCATAGTTATAACGTCTAGTTCTTTGGGTTTTAATTCCAGTACGAATATTAGTTTTCTTCTTTATGTGTTAAAGGAATTGTATAACTACCCTAGTAAAGGAGGCGTTTCGTATGCTTAGACATCGAGACCTGCATGAATGCACAGAGCTTTATGAACTATTATCACACCCTTCTGTATTCCCTTTTGTCCGCCAAAAAGCCACATCAGCCGATGAGTACTGGTTTATGACAAAGCAACTGATTGAGGAGGAAGCGCGAAATCTCGCTATCTCAAGAACCATTACAGATGACTGGGGTCAACCAATCGGCACTATTAGCATTCATGATATTGAAAATGGTGCTGGCTTCTTAGGAACATGGATTGGCGTCCCATATCAAGGTCAAGGTTATAATCAGAAAGCAAAATTGCTGTTTCTGAATGAATTATTTTTTGACTATCATTTCCATACGGTATTTCTTCGAATTCGAGTTGAAAATATAAAATCACAGCGTGCTGCATTAAAGCTACCTTATGTGGTAGAGGCCAATGAAAGTCATCCAACATTACTAGCACAGGTGAATAGCGGCGAAGCGCAATTTAATTTATTTAAAATTCCTAAAGATTTATTCTATCTGACAACTGCACATACCATGCAGGAGGACGAAGAACAAGCAATGTAAGTAATTTTTATAAAGCAGAAGCTATAGGTTATTTATGCCATATAGCTTCTGTTTATTTTACAGCAATATTTATTTCTTATAATGTAAAATAAGCGCTGCCATTTCATCTGGCGTTTTTGGCTTTGGCGTTTGCTCCATCGTTGCCACCATTTCCACCTCACGCTCCGTCAATGTATAAACGGACTTCAAAAATGATTCTTTTGTCAGCTCTTCCTCCTGCAGTACCTCTGCATAGCCTTGTTTTTTAAATAAATTAGCATTTAAAATTTGGTCGCCACGACTTTTTTGTGCAGATAGCGGCACTAATAGCATTGGCTTATGCAGTGCTAAAAATTCAAAAATGGAGTTGGAGCCTGCACGTGACACAATAAAATCAGCAGCATGTAGTAAATCAGGCAATTCTGTCGTTACATATTCAAACTGCTTATAGCCTGGCATTGCAGCCAATGCCTGATCATAGTGCCCTTTTCCACATAAATGAATAATATAAAACTGCTTTAATAGCTCTGGTAAATTTTTACGCAATGCCTCATTCAATACGACAGAGCCTAAGCTTCCCCCCATTACCAATAAAACAGGCTTTAATGTTGTAAAGCCACAGAAAGATAGCCCCCTTGCCTTTTCTCCCTTAAATAGCTCTGGGCGAATAATAGAACCTGTGCATGTTGCCTTTTCCTGCGGCAAATGCTTTAATGTTTCCTCAAAAATCGTGAAAACATGAGAGGCAAAAGGCAGCGCAATTTTATTTGCTAAGCCTGGTGTTACATCTGATTCATGGATCACAACTGGCACACTTGCAAGCTTAGCCGCCATCACAACAGGAACAGAAACAAAGCCACCCTTTGAAAATATTACTTGGGGCTTTACTTTTTTTATAATGCGAAAGGCCTGCATCACGCCAGCAAGCACTTTAAACGGATCTGTAAAATTTTTCATTGAGAAATAACGACGGAGCTTCCCACTAGCAATTCCATAAAATGGGACATGCGGGAATGCCTCGCCAATTAATTCTTTTTCGATCCCTTCATCTGAGCCAATATAATGGACATCATAACCTTGTTCAAGTAAGGACGGGAGTATCGCTTGATTTAACGATACATGACCAGCTGTCCCACCACCGGTTAAAATGATTGTTTGTTGTTTCACACAAATTCTCCTATTCCGTAAAAGCCATCGTAGTCAGGTACTACTTTCAGTCTTCTATTTTACTATATGCGAATGAAAAGATATAGATGAAGCATGAAAATTTCAGCCTCTCACTCTATTAAATATGCTATACTTTTTCATTATGTTCATAAAGGAAGTTTAAACTATGTATCAAACATCCACCATCAAAGAGAAATATACATTATTGTTAAAAATGATTGTACCTATTTTAGTGACGCAAATAGCTATTTATTTAATTTCATTTTTTGATATTTTAATGTCAAGTCGCTATGGTACGGCTGATTTAGCTGGGGTATCCATTGGCTCCTCCATTTGGATGCCCATCTACACAGGTCTATCAGGCATTCTTCTTGCCATTACACCTATTGTCTCACAGCTAGTGGGAGCAAAGAAAGAAATGGATGCTAAAAAGGCTGTCCAGCAAGGTATTTATGTAGCGATTACGCTTGCCATCATTATTTTTATCTCCCTGTTTCTTAGCATTGATTGGATTCTTAGCAAAATGAGCTTAGAGCCTGCTGTCCATCGTATTGCCAAAAGCTACATTCAGGCGATGTGCGCTGGTCTTGTGCCATTATTTTTATTTTTTGTCATGCGTTGCTTTATTGATGCACTTGGTCGAACGCGTGTTACAATGATGATTACCATGCTGACAACACCTATTAATATTATCCTAAACTATCTATTTATTTTCGGGAAATTTGGGTTGCCTGAGCTTGGTGGCATCGGGGCTGGTGTGGCAACAGCCATTACCTACTGGCTTATTTTCTTTATCACTGTATGGATTATTGCAAAACGCGTACCATTTGAACGCTTCCATTTGTTCCATCAATGGCCGAAGCTGGAATGGCTACGCTGGAAGGAAATTTTACTGATTGGTGTACCAATTGGTATTTCATTATTTGCCGAAACCAGTATTTTTTCTGCGGTAACAATGATGATGAGTAATTTTAGTACAGCCATCATCGCAGCCCATCAAATCGCTTTAAATTTTACATCTTTACTTTACATGGTGCCGCTTAGTATTTCGATGGGTGTCACGATATTAGTGGGCTTTGAGGTTGGGGCTGGCCGTATGCGAGATGCGCGTACGTATAGCTATCTATGTATAGCAACAGCTATTTTATTTAGCTTTATTTCTGCTTGTATTTTATTCATCTTGCGTGAACCGATTGCCCAGATGTATACAGCCGATGATATTGTACTTGAATATGCAGTGCATTTTTTAGTGTACGCAGCCATTTTCCAGTTATCTGATGCGATCCAAGCACCTGTACAGGGGGCTTTAAGGGGCTATAAAGATGTGATGATTACCTTTATTATGGCGATTATTTCATATTGGGTTATTGGCCTGCCTGTAGGCTATGTCCTCGCCATCCATACTGATTTTGGCCCATTTGGTTACTGGATTGGGCTTGTGGCAGGGTTAACAGCAGGTGCGATCACCCTTTTTATGCGTCTACTTATTGTGCAAAAAAGAGTGACTATTTAACAATAAAATCGCCTCGCTCCATAAAAAGGGAGAAGGCGATTTTTTATGTCCTATTCTTTATTAAAAAACGCTTCAATATCCTCATAGATAAACGGCGTTCCTTTAATTTTTTTATGCTGATTATGCAACGCCGTCATTCGATTAATAATCGGCGCTAGCTTTCCCTCATCTTCAGGCTTTAATTGAAATGCCACACCGTAAGAATAGATTTGATAGCGCTCCTCCAATGTCCATCTAAATGTCCCCTCAATATGAAAGGCTTGGTCCATTAGCACAAAGCTAAATTTGAATTTCATCGTTTGGTTAATCGGTAGCTTTAACGTCGAACGAATTTTCATTCCACCTAAGCTAATATTTTCAATTAAAATCGGTGTATGGCCAATATTAATTTTTTGCTGATTCATTTCAATAATCGTCATAGAGCCCTTTACGTAGGCTGGAAAAGGGAAACGATAATATTTGCGTCGTTCAACAGCTGGCTTCTTTTTCGGGCTCACTTTCTGTGGTGTTAAAAAGCCTCGTGCCAGCATTTTTTCAAACGCCTTGGCAGGAACCGCCTCTGTATAAATACTGCCTTGGATATAGTTACATTCCTGCTGCTTTAAAAAGAGAAATTGGTCATAGCTTTCAACACCCTTCGCTACTACCTGAATACCAAGCATTTTTGTTAAATAAATCGTTGTGGAAATCAGCCCATTTTCGATGGGACGGTCATGGCGAAGTTGACGAATAAATGCCTCATAAATATGAATCGTTGTTGGTCGAAACGTTCTTAACGATTCTAATGAGGAATAACCTGCGCCAAAATCATCAATGGCAATCTTGATACCGAGTTCCTGTAACGCTTGTAGGATATTCCGCACACTTTTACTATTTTTAAGCATGGCATTTTCTGAAATCACAAACTCTAAATAGTCTGCCTTAATAGCATGGATACTTATTTGCTCCTGCACAAATTCTACAAATCCTTTTTTCACTAGATGAATAGGTGAAATATTAATGCCAATGGTGCGTAGTACATAGCCTTGCTGCTGCCATTCTTGTAATAATGTACACGTCTTTTTAATCACCCAATCAGTAATAATATGAATCATATGATTTTCTTCCGCTAATGGAATAAATTCACCAGGTGATACGAGACCCCATTCTTTATGATGCCAGCGAATTAATGCCTCCGCACCATATATAATACCTTTCTGCGGTTCTACTAATGGTTGAAAATAAAGTTCAAACTCCCCATTTAGCAAAGCCTGTCGCATATCCCGATTTAGCACATATTGCTTATAAGAGGTAATATCTTCTGTAATGGCATGGATATGAAAATTATTGCGCCCCTGCTGCTGCGCATAGCACAAAGCAGCATAGCCATTTTCTAATAAAATATTTCCTCTTGAGCCGTCTTCTGGATAAAAAACAATACCAATGTTTGCAGATACATGGAGCTGATAGTCTTTAACGATAAGGGCTGTATCAAAGACTTTTAACAGCCGACTTGCTAGCGCATAAATAGTTTGTTTACTACTATATTTTTTAATAATAATAACAAAATGCTGGTGATCTAGTCGTGCCATATAGCTATGATCATCTAACACTGTTGCGCAACAATTCGTCACCACTCGCAGCAATTCATCACCAATTTGTAAACCAAGCGCATGATGCACAACATGGAAGCGGTTGATCGACATATATAAAAGGGCAAATTGATCGTCTGCTGTACATAAAGTGTCAAGCTTATTATGCAGGCTAAGCTGATTGGGCAAGCCTGTAAGCTCATCATAGTACACCAAGTAATTCAATTGTTCCTTCCGCTCAATTTCAGTTGTAATATCTGTGACTAAGCCAAAAATATGATTGACATCCCCCTGCTGATCCAGTCGCGGGACAATTTGCTCCAGCAGCCATTTTATTGTTTGATCCTCGGTGATAATCCGATAGATAACCTGATAGCTTTGCCCTAATGCAAGATGGTCGGAATAGGCTAAGACCTCCTCACGATGTGCAGGATGAATCAAGTTAATCCAAGCCTCTGAGTCTTCATAAAGCGTCTCTAATGGAATCCCTAAAATTCCTTCAAGCCCTTTTGAAGCAAAAAGCATATTCCCACGAATCGAATTCCTCATCCAAACCCCTGCATCTAAATTATTAAAAATATCATGATAGTTTGTGAGTGTATCATTAAGCGTTTGCTCCATTCGCTTAAAGGATGTATGGTCTTTAACAACACCAATCATTTTAAAGGGCTTTTGATCCTTCCAAATCACCTCCGCTGCTGCCTGTAAATAGCGTAGTTCATCCGTTTTACCATGATAAATCCGAAATTCACTGTCAAAATTTATACCATTACAAGCCGCATCAAAGGCCTTAGACGTTCTTTCATAGTCCTCTGGATGGATCAATTGAAATGGCTGGCGAATGCTCTCGTTTTCCGAACGGTCAAAGCCGAAAATATGATAAAAATTATCTGAGCAATAAAGCTTATCATGTTGAATAAAATACTCCCAGCTTCCGACCGCAGCAATTTGCTGGGCATAGTTTAAATGCTTTTCATGAAGCAATAATTGATGCTTCATCGCCTCATAGGTGGACATATCTTCAACGATTAAATAAATGCCTTCCGCTTGCTCCTCATTATTTTTAATTGGAATAAATGTGAGAGTAAGGCTAAGATGACGCCCTTGATGCTGAAGACTTTTAATTTCCAGCTTTGTTGATTGCCCTTGTAGTGTTTGATTAAAGGCCCGTTTTAAACGCTTATAATCTGTCGCTGAGAAAATCTGCTTAAAGTCCTCTGCATGGTTCGGTTGATACTGCAAGAGTTGGTAAAGCGCCTCTTGATTCACATAAATCATCTCACCATCCGCCGCAAAGACAATCATCATATCGGGATGGTATTTTGCAAAGGATAAGGCATAGGCAAATAATTGAGAATCCTGAACTGTGTCTAATGCAACTGGCTGTGCAACCACTTCTTTTGAAAAAAACTGCTTTAATCGATTCGACCGTTTCATCCCTCTCACCTCTCCATACTTTTTACCTACTACTAATTTAGTAATTCCCTAAAATTATAGATTAAAAACTCCTATTTTTCTATTTTTTATTTTAGGATAGAAGCGTTATAGAATAGCATCTTGGCTCAACTGGCGAATAGAACAACTAAGGTGATAGATTGGGTTGCTAAAGTGACTGATGAAAATAATACACTCATGGAGAAAGGCTCCCTATTCAGGGAAGCGCTTCATTTCGTGGATAGAACGTGCCAATCAGCGGATTGAATCGATACTTTGACGGATAGAGCTGCTATTCTGATGGATTGAAGTTTTCTATTTAGCCATTTACCTCATCTGGCGGATAGAACGCTTCAATCGGTGGATTAAATCACTACTTTAATGGATAGAACCCCATCATTAACGGATAGCGGCTCTACTCTATAACCGCCACCTACGCATCAAAAAAGATGCCCCGCTAAAATTGCGAGGGCATCCTTGATAAATCTATTATTATTTTTGAATAAATTGTTGTGTCCAGTAGTTACCTGATTGAACATAGCCCACACCAATATGCGTAAATTTCGCATTTAAAATATTGGCACGGTGACCTGGTGAATCCATCCACGCTTTAACAACTTCTTGTGGTGAACGCTGACCTTGAGCAATGTTCTCTCCTGCCGCTTTATACTGAATGCCTAAAGCCTTCATGCGGTCAAATGGTGAACCGAATGTTGGGCTTGTATGAGAGAAATACTTATTTTTTTGCATATCTTGTGATTTTTCACGAGCTGCCGCCATTAGTGGTGCATCTGTTTGAAGTGGTGATAAACCAGCTTTTGTACGTTCAGCGTTTGTTAATGTTACTACCTCTTGCTCAAATGCATTGACATCTGTTGATGGTGTAGTAGTAGCTGGCGGTGTTGGCTGTGTCGTATTTGGTACTTCTTTAGATGGCGTTGATGGCTGCGTCGCATTTGGTACTTCTTTAGATGGTGTTGATGGCTGTGGTTGTTTTATCGACCACTTATGATGATTAGACCATTTATAATAAGAAACGTTGCAGTTCGTTGATGGCTGTACAGCATTCTCCTCTGATGTATTGGCAGCAGCTGATGCGAATTGAATTGGAGCTGCTAAAAGAAATGTTGCACAAATTGCAGTAAGTGTTTTTTTCATGTTTGCAATTCCTCCTTGTCTGCCACTAATCGTAAAGGATAATTTTCGTTAAAATCTCACCAACATCTACCAACTGCGCCAGTCCACCAAAAAATGCGCGAAAAATCGGCATTGTTTCACACTATTTTTTAGTAGATTTCACCAATCTATGAAATACTTACGTTTAAAAGAGTGTTGACACCCCTCTTAAACTAGCAAATAACCACCAATAAAATGCATATTTTATTCATATACAATCAAGCCTCTAGCCGCGCTAATATTACATTTGTGTTACATTCATGTTACATAAATATAAAAAAGCCTGCGTAAATGTACATTCGCAGGCTGGTTTTTTATTCAATTAAAACCGATAATAGGTAAATTGTCTATATTCTCACCAATCACCACAAGCTTGGCTGGCATGTTGAGATATTCAGGTAGCCATTGCACCATACCATAGGCATATTGAAATAGCATTGGGTTTTTAATGCCCTCAATCGGCACATAGCCCTTCATACGATAAACCGTATGAGGCAATGTACGAACCCACTCCTCAAACTGCTCCTGTGTAAATTCCTTGCCTGTAAACTCTACTAAGCGTGAACCAAGCTGCATAGCGCTAATTGGTGCTTGGATAATATCCTTTTTAGCCACCTGGGCTGTTGTCTTTAAATCCTCTAATAACTTTAATGGCACTCGTCCATTTGTTGTCTGCAAAATAAAGGCATGTGAATTTAATCCCTGTAGCTCGTAAATCGCCTGTCCCTGCTCTGCCTCTGTTAATAAATCCATTTTATTTGCTAGCAATAAGTGCGCATGACGAATCTGTTCCATAAATAACGAGCGCACTTGGGGTGTCAGTGACTGACGATCCAGCCATAGCTTTGTATCCACGACTGTCACGATCCCTTTCACATTCAATTGATCGGCAAAAAGCGGGGAATACACCGCATCCAATGCTTCCACAGGATGGGCAGCACCCGTTGTTTCGATAATTAACACATCAAAATCACTATCTAATAGAAGAGATTGAATTTGAGCCTCTGTTTTTTCGGCGCCTGAACAGCAAATACAGCCCTCTAGCATCTCCTTAAGTGGGATATCCTTCTCCACTGCTTGTGAATCAAATGGCAGCTTTCCTAGCTCATTCATTATAACAGCAGGCTTTAATTTCTTTTCTTTTAGCTGGCGAATGACATCTGTCAGCATCGATGTTTTGCCACTCCCTAAAAAGCCACTAAATAAGTATACATCTTTCATTCTGTTTCCTCCTATAAAAAAGCTGTCGCACATGCCGTAAAAGACGACTGCTGCGACAGCTACACTGTTAGTTTGTTGTTTCCTCCGTTTTTTCGGCTGTTCCTATAAGAAGCTCTTTCGCTTTTAATAACTGTGGATCATCCGCTTTCATTTTCGCACGTAAAGCATCCATTAATGCATACGTTGTATTACCTGTTAAAATACCTGTTTGTTCAAGATTATTCGCTGCTTGTAGTTGTTCTACAGCATGCTCTGTATTGTTATCAAAAATACCATCGATTTCACCAGGCTCGTACCCTAGTACCTGTAGCATTTCCTCTGCTGCCTTGATGGATTCAGACTGCATACCTTCCTTCATCTCTAAAGAAGCATTTAAGTATGGTAAGGAAGCATAGGATGGGTACGCCACTTTGACATCAGGCTCAATTCCTTTTTCATTAATCCAGTTGCCATTCGGTGTTAACCATTTACCTGTTGTGAATTTCAAATTCGAGCCATCTTTTAATGGTGTTACATTTTGGACAGTTCCTTTACCAAAGGATGTTTCTCCAACAACCTTTGCACCGACCGATTCCTTTAGTGCACCTGCTAAAATTTCAGAGGCAGAAGCACTGCCATTATCGACAAGAACAGTTACTGGTAGATTATATTTTTTACCTGCTATTGCATTTGTAATTTGTGGTTCTTCACCTTTTTCTTGTACCTGCACAATCGCTTTGCCCTCTGGTACAAATAAATTCGAAATATCCACAGCTGCATTTAAGTACCCACCAGGATTTTGACGTAAATCTAAAACAATGCCCTTCATGCCTTTGCCTTCATACTCAGCAAGAATTGTTTCAAGCTCTTTTGCCGTATCCTCACTAAATGATGTAATTTGAATATGGGCAATATTGTTATCAAGCAGCTCACCGTAAACCGTCTCAACTGGAATGTCATCACGAACAATCGTCATCTGAATAGGCTCTGTATTTTCTCCACGTTTTACCGTTAACTTTACAGGTGTCCCTTTCTCCCCGCGAATAAGTGCTACGGCCTCTGTTGCACTAAAGCCTTGAATGCTTTTACCATCCACTGTTAAGATAATATCTTTTGGTAATAAGCCCGCCTTTTCAGCAGGAGAATTTTTGATGGGTGATACAACCGTAATATTACCATTACGCTCTTGAATTTCCGCACCTATTCCTTGGAAGCTAGAGGATAAACCAGAGTTAAACTGGTCAGCTTCTTCCTTAACCATGAAGTCGGAGTATGGATCGCCTAGTGCATCAAACATCCCATTAATTGCACCGTCGACTACTTTTTCATCATCAACATCTTGGTAATATTTATTTTTTAGTAAATCAAAAGCCTCATATAATTTTGTAAATTCTGCACGTTCAACAGGAACCTTTACTTCCACTACCTTTTTATCACCAAATGTTAACGCAAAAATCGTTAACCCTGCAGTAATCAAAATTGTAAAGAACATCAACATAATAAATTTAAACGGTTTTAATTGTATAAATTGCCCCGCTGGTTTTACTTCAGCTTCTGTTGGCTCTTGTTGCTCTATACGATCTTTTTTCTGTTCATCCATCTTGATTGTCACCACTCTCATTTACACTAACTTCTTGTCACACTACTACCATCTTAACAGGTTATCAAGAAGACGAAAAGAAAAAGACTGTCACAATTTCTTGACAGACCTTGTGTTATCACGCTTTCATCGTCTATTCTTCCATTTAAGCATAGGTACATAAGGATACTGCCTTTTCATTTTACTCGTTTCCTAGTAGCAGTCAACTAAAAATCCAAAGAATCATAGAAAACCTATAAGAGTATAACGTACAAGTACTGTGAAAAGTTGCACAGGAATAAAAATAGTGTTGAAAGAGGTGGCTTCAACACTATTATTTCTTTTCCATTTTTTTATTAGTATTTTGTACCTCCAGTAATTCCGAAACAGTGACAAATTGATAGCCCTGTTTTTTTAGCTCTGGAAGAATTTGCTCTAAGGCCTTCACAGTTTGCGCTCGATTGCCACCACCATCATGAAATAACACAATATTTCCTGCCTTTACACCTTTTAGCACTGTCTGTACAATGCGATACACACCAGGGCTTTTCCAATCAAGTGTATCCAAATGCCAAGACCACATGACCACCTTATAGCCCTCTTTTGTTATCGCCTCAATCATAGCATCTGTATATTGGCCCTCTACTGGCCGAAATAGTGTTGGTCGATAGCCACTAATTTCAGCAATGACTTCATCGGTTTGTTGAATTTCTTTCATTAAATTTGGCACCGTTGTTTTTAAAGGATGTGTAAAGGTGTGATTGGCTAATTCATGCCCTTCTTCATACATTCTTGCAATAATCTCAGGATTTTTTTGCGCATTTTGACCGACAATAAAAAAGGTTGCTTTGGCATTATGCTTTTGCAAAACATCAAGAACAGCCTGTGTATAGATACGATGTGGTCCATCATCAAAGGTCAAAGCAATAATTTTTTCCTCGGTTTGGATTTCCCATAAAATTTGACCTGCTTCTTCATAATATTTTCTTCCTTTATTTTCAGAAGAGCTTACTTTACTATAAAAAAACAACGTGGTGATCAGACAAATCGGCAGTAAAAATAGCGTAAATTTTTTCACAACTTCACATCCCCAAATAATTTTTGTACTTTATTATTTGAGGATTTTATTAAATGATGCCTAAAATTCAGTTTTATTAATCGTCTGGCTGTATGTAGGATAGATGAGGATATAATAATTCAGTAAATTAATAACAGCCTGGGCTTTCTTATATTCTTTCTCAACTTTATATGAAATGGCAAGAATAGCAACGCTTAAGCTTACTACAGCTAATGCTACTATTTGTATCAATGAAACCTCTACTAGCAGCTTACTCATCACAGCAGCAAGGAATGTGATAAGGGATAAAATAACACCACTTAATAAAATAAAAATAGGTTTTAATCGCAGTAATTCCTCGGCTTGATGCTTCAAACGGTCAACGATATAGTCTAGTTCCTTTATCGTATAACGCTGTTGAAAAATCACAAAATAAGACATATAAACATCATGGTGAAGCTTTTTATCCAAAATATTTTTATGAATTTTTTGGATAAATTGATCACAGAACTCTTTATCCAATATCTGTTCAGGTCTTAGCAGCTCTTTTTTATTAGCCATACTAATGATATTTATATGTCTCAAGCCTCCCATCCTTTCCTTGTGATATCCTTTCTCTTACTATACTATATGAAAGAATAAAGGGAGGATATGCCCTTGCTATTTTCACTTGTTCTTCCCCATTTATAGTGAATTGTTAGCTTTAACCATTTCATTCATGATAATAACGAGCTTTATTGGTGAAAAAATCTTTAAGGCAGTTCTCATTTGCCTGTGTCTATATCGGATATGGTGTCCGCTTAGCCTTATTCAAAATCTATGAACTTATGTGAATTCTTTCTGTTATATCAAGTGCTATCCTTCTCGATAATGCTAATCAATCGCCTCTTTTACTGTAAAATAGCTCCCCTATATGCGAGCAAAAATCGCTTATGATCTTGTACATATAAGCCCTTTTCAAATCAACATAAGCATTCGTTAATCCATTTCCTTCAACTTTATCGTAAATAATTACTCCTTTTCAAGCATGGAAATAGTAGGTTCATATGGTACAATTCCGATAAAAGGAGGTTTCGAATTATGAAAAAACTATTCATAGGTATTTTTGCAGCATGTATATTGCTATTGATAATGACTCCTGCTGATGCAGCAGCCATTCAAATTAAAATGGATGACGTGCTTGTAAAATCTGACATAGCTCCTGAAGTTAAAAATAACCGAACAATGGTGCCTCTTCGCGTGATTAGTGAAAATTTAGGTGCTCAAGTTCACTGGCAGGACGCAACCATTACCCTTACCCTAGATAAGGTGACAGTCCAATTAAAGCTGAGCAGTCGTACAATCATTAAAAATGGTCACCCAGAGCAATTGGATGTACAGCCATTCTTAAAAAATAATCGCGCCTTTGTACCGATTCGTTTTATTGCTGAAACATTTGGGAGTCAAGTTCATTACAGCAATGGCCTTGTTTATATCACGAATGAACCGTTACTCCTTGACAATGTAAAAATTCAAGCTCTTCGTTATGAATACCATATGACAATGGGTGGAGTGGTACAGGATATTAAAGGCAATGCTTATATAAAAGAAATTCACAAAATATTCCAAGAACAGCCAGGCCATCCCGTAGCAGCTCCTGCTGACTATTCTTGGCAGCCTAGTATTGCGCAGCCAGGGTCTTATTCTAAAACTGGTCAATACGATTTTCAAAGCATTGAGGGTAAAAGCGTTCAGCAATTTGATATTTATTCTTTAAATAAAGGATTTCCTGTTGAACTGTTAGAGGGTTCCCCCGCCTTATTGCTTCATGATGTAAGCGCGAATAAATGGTATATATTTACAGAAAAAGGTGTACAATCGATTAGCCAACTTATTCAGAATGCCATAAAAAACGGCTTTAACACGGTTATTAGTAACACAGTGGCTTAATAAATTAACGAGCAAGCTTTGAGAAGAACACATCAACAGCGGTGTTCTTCTTAAACTTAGTATCTACGAATTATATCACCTTCCCCTACCAAATATTCCTTCTCCACAATTTCATAGTATCTACTTACGGAAAAAGAAATTAAGGAGATTCAGCATATCCTAGATAACACCGCAAACAATAGCTTCATAACGACATTATCAAAATAACTTAGAAAAATTTTAAGCAACATAAACTAAAAAATTAACTTTAATTAAAGTTATCTTCACAGAATTGCGATTACTCTTGCATCACAAAAATAGTTTAATTTGTAATTATATAACAATAAATCTAATTAACAGCATATATAATCAAAATAATCAAGTATCAAAAAAATCATCGTTCTTCTACTCACCATTATTTTAAGCTTTTGGGATAGCTCCTTCTTTTTTAAGAAAGGTTATAAAAAATAGTAAAATTTTTCGTATATACCAAAGAATATTATGGTAAAATTGCTTGGTTACTATGTGTTTTGAATAAAGGAGGTTTTTTGCAATGAAGAAGTTTTTCACGGGGATCGTTTTAACATCTATGTTTTTGATGGTTTCCCCCGCTGATGCCGCGACAACGCACATTCAAATGGATGAGGTTGTCGTAAAATCCGCTGTAGCACCCGAAATCAAAAATAATCGAACAATGGTGCCTTTGCGCGTGATTAGTGAAAATCTAGGTGCACACGTACAATGGAAGGATGCTCAAATTACCCTTTCAACGGATGAGGCAACCGTTACTTTAAATTTAAAGAACAAGACAGTCATTAAAAATGGCTACGTTGAACAATTAGATGTGCAACCATATGTAAAAAATAATCGTACTTTTGTACCGATTCGTTTTATTGCAGAAACATTTGGCAGTCAGGTTGATTACAATCAAGGGAACATCAGCATCACATCAACACCATTGCTAATTGACAATGAACAAATCAAAACGCTTCGCTATGAATATAACATGGCAAAGGGTGGAGAGATGCAGCTAATTAAGGGAAATGCTTATCACCAAGCAATTTATAACGTGCTTCAAGAGCAAAGAGGTGAAAAAGTAGAGGCTCCTAAAGACTATTATTGGCGCTTTAATTTAGAAACGGTTGGCTCTTATACGAAGCTTAAGCAGTATGACTTTTTAAACCAAGACAATAATAGTGTGGAACAGTATGACATCTATGAATTAAATCAATCGTTCTCTGCTGAGGAATTAGCACCGTATCCAACTTTCCTTCTCCACGATTTCAATGAGAATGTTTGGTATCTATTTACAGAAAAAGAGATTAAGGCAATTCAGCATATTGTGGATAATGCCGCAAATAACGGTTTTACAACTGTATAATTCAATCGACAAGAGCAAATTTTGATTATAGGTCAAAATTTGCTCTTCTTCATTACTTATCGTTTTTTAATATGAAGGTTCTATCCTTCAAAGTAACCTTGCTATCCATTTCTTTTCCCATTCTATCCCGCATTTTTGCGATTCTATCCTTCTATGTCAGGATCCTATCCGCACATTTCGTTTTTGCAGGAAGCTCTCCTCGATGAAGCGGCTCTATCCTTCAAAGTACCTCTCTTTTTCAGTTCTAGCCGTCAAATACAGCGCTCTATCCACAAATTGAGGAACCTCCAAATAGGAAGCTTCTCTCTATTTCACCACCAAAGCAGGGCATTGGACACGTTTCATTACTTTATGGCTAACGCTGCCAAGCACCATTTCCTGAAAACGATTTAAGCCACGGCTGCCGATCACTACTAAATCTACTTGTTTTTCATTGGCATAGCGCACAATTTCTGGTCCCGGTTCTCCTTTTAAAATCGTTGTTTGAAAAGGAACCTGTGCGGCTGTTAGTGCTTGCTCAACAGGGGCGATTTTACGTTGACGTGCTAACTCCATTGTTTCAGGAGAGCCTGCTCGTAATAATTCATTTTTTACTTTTTCTACATTAACCACATACACGATTTCAACCATGGAAGTCTTTGAAAGCTTGGCGATTTTAATGGCCTCCTGTGCTGCACGAAATGCATTATCAGAGCCATCAACTGCTACTAAAATATGCGGATACATCTCATTCCTCCTATTGATTTATTGTTAAGCCACTCAATTGATTATATAAGGCTTGGCTGACAGGATTTAAGCCTATGACATTGACTTGAACATGCTGTGCCTCTAAGCGATGGATTACCTTGACAAGTGCTCCTACAGCCGATTCATCCCAGAGATGACTGCTTGATAAATCGATGGTAATATTAGACGCTTCAATCTGGTCAAATGCCTGCATAAAGCTTTTAGTCGAGGCAAAAAATAATGGCCCTTCAATTATATAGGTCGTCCCCATCTGCTGAATCCTTACCTTTGAGATGCTGGCCACAAAAAATAGCGCACTTAAAATGACACCAATCACTACGCCAATGGCTAAATTATCGGTATACACAACAATCAGCACTGTCGCAATCATCACAAAGGCATCAGCGCGAGGAGCAGTTGCGATATAACGAAAGGAACCCCAATCAAAGGTGCCGATACTTACCATAATCATAATCCCCACAAGCACAGGCATTGGAATATCCACCACTAAATCACCCAGAACAATGATTAAAAACATAAGAAATACGCCTGCCACCAAGGTAGATAAACGACCTCGCCCACCTGATTTTACATTAATCACCGATTGACCAATCATCGCACAGCCAGCCATCCCACCGAAAAATCCGTTAATGATATTAGCAATTCCCTGTCCACGTGCCTCACGGTTTTTATCACTTTTCGTGCTTGTCATCTCATCGACAATTTGAGCCGTTAATAATGACTCTAATAGCCCAACAATAGATAGAGCTAAGGAATACGGTAGAATAATCATCACTGTTTCAAGATTGAAGGGTACGTTGGGTAGGAAGAACGAGGGCAATGCACGTTCAATCGCGCCTAAATCACCAATTGTTTTTAGGTCTACACCTGTTGTAAAGGTTACAATAGTTAAGATAACAATCGCAATTAACGGTGCAGGGATTGCCTTGAAAAATCGAGGCACAACATATACAATCAGCAATGTTATGGCGATAAATAGATATGTCCAAAGCCCCTCCTTTAAAAAATGCGGAACTTGTGCCATAAAAATTAAAATCGCCAATGCATTGACAAAGCCAATCATGACCGCATTTGGCACAAAACGCATAAGCTTAGCAATACCCAACACACCAAATAGCAATTGTAATAAGCCTGTTAAAATGGTAGCAGCCAATAAATATTGCAGCCCATGCTCCTTGACAAGACTTGTCATGACCAATGCCATCGCCCCAGTAGCAGCGGAAATCATGGCGGGTCTTCCCCCTACAAAGGCGATAATCGTTGCAATGCAAAATGAGGCATAGAGCCCAACCATTGGGTCAACACCTGCAATTATAGAAAAGGCGATGGCCTCAGGTATTAATGCAAGAGCCACAACAATGCCTGATAATATATCGCCACGAACATTGCCAAACCATTGTTCTTTTAATGTTTGCATAAATAAGCTCCCTTAGTTATAGTATAAATAAACGTACCAAAAGATACCTTTTTGGAACGACAACAAGTAGCATAGCATAATCATTCCCAAAAAGGAATGGTTTTGGGAGGAAAAATCATGATTTATGGCTACAAGCGCCCGATTATTGGCGATGAATTAGGGGAACAGCAATTAGCAGGTATAGCGCTGGATCAATTATTTGTGGAGAGACATCCCTATGCAAAAAAGCGACAAGCGTTAGAGGAATTATTGATGGTCATACAGGCTGGGGATGAAATATTCGTTGAAAATGTAGTAGTCCTTACCGACTCCATACACCAATTAGCAGATATCCTGCATATTTTGGCAAAGGATGATGTGAAGATTACATTTCGACAGGAACAAATTACAAATATAGCGCATTTACATATGTCTTTGTTAGACAGCGCCGCACTTTTTGCCAATTTACAAACCCAGCTTAAAAGTCATGCCACATCCTTTGGGCTAGCTGAGGCAAAGAAGGCTGGCAAAGCCCTTGGCCGTCCTAAAAAATCCGATGATAATTTGCGTAAGGCCCTTGCGATGTATCAAAGCAAGACCTTTTCATTACTTGATATTAAAAATGAAACAGGCATTAGTAAATCCACCTTGTATCGCTATATAGATGAGATCAATAAACAGCAAAGAGAGGACTAACATCCTTTAAATTTTAAAATGCCAAGACGTTGTTTGATCAACGCTTTGGCATTTTAATTTTGCTTTCTTTGACAGCTTGACTTGAATCGATCCTTACGTTAATAGACCGCTTTCTTAGCTAATACAATAAAGGATATGGTTGTGCCTTGATTTGGGCTACTTAAAATTTGTAAGCCTTGCCCATAATGCTGCTGCAGGCGAAGATGGGTATTTAATAAGCCAATACTTTTGGAGGAATGGGCTGTTCGTTGCAAGAGCTGTGCCACCTGTCTGTCATTCATACCAACGCCATCATCAGCCACAATGATTTCAAGATGATCCTCATTATCCATAATGCGAATATAAATGGTACCACCCTCTGTTCGCTTTAAAATACCATGCTTTAAAGCATTCTCCACTAAAGGTTGCATAATGAGCGGTGGAATAAGCACATCTTCCTCTGCCTCTACCTCCCACACCACCTGAATACGATCACCAAAGCGCTCCTGCTGAATATAAAGATAAGCTCGAATTAATCGAAGTTCATTTTCTAACGGTACAAGAGCTTCCACATTTTGAAAATTATAAGACTCTCTTAAAAAATCGCTCAGAGCCTCTACCAATTTACTTGTTCGTGCACTTTCTGCTTCACTTAATGTAAGAATTGCATTTAATGTATTAAATAAAAAATGGGGTTCAATTTGTGCTTGAAGCCAAGCAGCTTCCATACGATGCCGTTCCTGTATAGAGCGCTTCACCCTCGCTAATGCCTCTACACGAGACCTTAACTCTAAAGCATCCACAGGCTTCACCACATAATCATTGGCACCTACTAAAAAGCCCTTTTCAATCTGATGAGGCTGACTACGCGCTGTCAGCAATAATACAGGCAATTCTGTTAGCGAGAATTGCTTGCGAATAATCCGTACTAATTCATAGCCAGACATTTTTGGCATCATCACATCTGAAATGACTAAATCCCACTTTTGCGATTGAATGCATTCCAATGCCTTTATGCCACTTGTTACTGTGGCAATATCATATTTATCATTCGTTAAAATTGTTTCTACCACTCTTAAATTAATCGGCTCATCATCCACCACTAAAATACGAGGTCGATTGCCATCTTCAACGCTAGTAGCCTCTGTAGATGGTTTTATTTGCATATCCTCTTGGTGATAATAATTACTTTCTGTCACCATATCATCCTGTACATCTTTGGATAATGGCAGTGTAAACGTAAAGGTTGACCCTTTACCTAGCACCGATTGCACCTCCAATGTACCACCCTGCAGTTCAATTAATTGCTTACTAACGCTTAGTCCTAATCCAAAGCCACCTTCAACAATATTTTTACCTGCTGCCCCTTGCTCGTATGGTCTAAATATACGTTGTATTGTTTCTTGATCCATACCAATACCTGTATCCTCCACTATAATTTTTGCCATGCCGCCTTTTGTTGTATAGCCTAAAATACTAATATAGCCCTCATTCGTAAATTTCACTGCATTATGCACTAAGTTTAAAACGATTTGTGCTACACGATTTTCATCAGCCCATACTTGCTGAAAATCGGCTGGAATGCGATGAATAAATTGTACAGGCTTCCCTTCTACTGTATAACGCAGCATCTCTAACACACTCGATACAACTGTATGAATGGAAACATTCCCTAGCTGCAATTTCTGTGTATTTTCCTGTAAACTCATAACATCCAGCAAATCATCTAATAAAAGGGACATGCGTTTCCCTACAGCTAATACCGCTTCTAAATCATTTACACTTGTATCGCTCAATGCATGTACCTCACGATCTAATACCGCTCTTGAAATATTAATAATACTATGAAGTGGATTGCGTAATTCATGGGAGGTGCTTGCTAAAAATTCATCCTTTTGTTTATCTGCTTTTTGCAGTTGTAAGGCAAAGGCTTTTGTATCAGCATGTACCTTTGCAAAGCCTTGAAACCAGACAATCGCCAAGCAAGCAATCGTGATAATCAAGTCAAATGGATAAAAGATCACCTTACTTCCTATAATCATCAATATACCAGCCCAAACCATACTATTCACAAAGGCGATGATTGCGAGTAAAACAAAAATATTATTTCGAATATCCTTTACTGAGTTTCTTAGTACGATAATTATTGTAATCATAATAGAGACACCGAAAATAAGAATATAGACGATTTGTA
This sequence comes from Lysinibacillus sp. FSL H8-0500, assembly GCF_038051955.1. Classification (NCBI taxonomy): domain Bacteria; kingdom Bacillati; phylum Bacillota; class Bacilli; order Caryophanales; family Bacillaceae; genus Lysinibacillus; species Lysinibacillus sp. FSL H8-0500. The sequence continues at coordinate 2,459,122 of NZ_CP150292.1, forward strand.
TGGTTACAAGATAGTGGGTTGGCAATAGGATAGCCAGCAATGAAGCCACAACACAGATAATTGCAAAACCATATTTATACGGTTTGAAATGTGGTGGTAGCCACTGCTCAATACATTGAAGCATTGGGTAGGCAATGCCAATGGCCGTAAGATGGACAAGTATAAAGCTCCACTCATAATTAATCGAAAACCAAAAGGTCAATAGTTTGTCATCGTTACTCAGCAAATAATAAAACATCGTACTAACCATTAACAGGGAAAAATAAAGTAAACGTTTATCCTTGCTGCCTACCAAATACAGAATAATTGCATAGCCAGCATGAATAAGTAAAACAACAGCGACCAATAGCTGCATAGTGATGGACAATAATGTTTCACGGTAAATAACATCCTCATGTCCAAATTTAATGGAACGCACAATACCACCCATACGAGGATCTTGAAAGTTGGCTACTTGAATAACGATCTCAATTTCGCTTTGTCCCTGTACGTCAAAAGAAGCTGTAAATGGTACATTTTCCGCGACTGTTTCTGTACGATTTTCACCTAATTTACCTGATTTCGCTAATAATCGCCCATTGACATAAACTTCTGATGCACTACGAATACTTGGTACTCTTATACTATAAGTCGTTGTTTCTTCTGGATTAACCAATATATGAAGGCGATAAGAACCATAGCCATAAGGGTTCCGTTCCTCCTGAACAACTTTATCCCAGCCGCCTGGAACATGTAAATATGTGGATTGATTTGATTGCTGCTCTTGCTCCATCAACCATTGAGATGGATAAAACAGCCACTCACCATCTAATGTAAGGGTGCTATCTTGAAAATGAAAATCTCGTACATCTAATTGACCTTTGTCGGCATATAATTGCTGTTGCTGCGTAAACACCTCAAGCCACAATAGCCGTAAAGCTGTTAACGTTATAACAAATAGTGTAATAATAACTATAATCTTTTTTGTTTTCATTAACGATATTGTAAAAGAGCTAATCGATGATAACCTTCTACCAATTTCACCTCCCTGACCCATACAGTCTAATATCCGATCTATTTTAACAAACAGACCTCTACAAATTCTTTACAAAAAAAAGTCGAGACAGTAGTGTTACTGACTTGACCTTTTAACATACTCACTTCAATTATATTGAGGCATCATTGTTACAAGCTCACACAGAAAATTCTCTTGAAAGTCTGTGTGATCCATCAGGGCTTCTCTTGGTACAACAGACACTCTATCATCTACTGCACCAATAAACTCTATACTATTCCTGTTACAAGCAATAAGAAGAATACGAGTGACGCCGCAAAGACAGGATCATTCCAATCTCCTACCTGTTTGCGAGCTGCATAAAGTCTTGTCATCATCCTACCACTACTGGAAAGATAGTCTAATATCATACCTGTAAAACGATAAAGCGGACAGAGAACATTCTAGCAACCAAAGTAATCAATACAATATATGTATAGGATAGCGACCCTTTCCCTAAACCGTCACTCTTTTTATATCCCTCACGCATAAGGTGTTTCATTTTTCTCACTATTGGATAGCTGCCACTAATTTAGTTAATTCTTGCTTACTGATGTCACCTTTAATTGTATACGTTAATATACCTTCAGTGTCAAAAATAAAAGTTGTTGGATACCCTACCACTTGAAAGGATTGCTGAAGCGTCCCGTTGTGATCCAAAAAGACGGGAAATTTTAATTGATAGGTCTCCTGAAATGCCATTGCTTGCTTATAGCTATCATACTTGGTTGCATTGATTGCTAATAGCTCTACTTGCTTGGATTTTTGCTGATAAAAGGCGTTTAATGCAGGCGCTTCCTCTTGACAAGGCCCACACCACGATGCCCAAAAGTTAATAACTAAATTTTACCCTTATAAGCCTCAAACGTTGTTATGGATTGATCTAGCTTTGTTAATGGTGACGTAAAATCAAGCTGTGTTGTACCATCTGCTAAATCCACCATCGCTGATGATACTTCCTCTTTATTCAATATATTTTTCAGCATTATCCCAAGTAATAAAACAATGATGAACGCTGAAAGCATCAACCTAAGTGTTTTTCGTTGCATGTTCCGTCTCCTTTCATCATTTGAGAACCATTTTGCCAAGAGATGTCCATATATTTTTATTTTAACAAAAAAAAATCGTTTACGTTTCAAACACAAAAAGACCAGGAAGCTCAAAATACTTGAGTCCTGGTCTTTTTGTGAAAAGTGAATCTTACTAAGCTTTGCTTTAGTTTTTGTATCCTACTATTATAGTAGTCGCGCTAAGCCAATAAAAGTTACAGATTTTCAAAAATTTTTTAGGACTAATTGATTCTTGCAGGTGTTAAACGCATTCCGTAAGCTACCTTAAAAGGCTTTTTTCAGCTCCTTACTAATAGTTTGCCTCCCTAATTTAGTTTAAATTGTCCTACCTGCTGATTTAATTCCTCTGCCATGTTGGCTAGCTGGTTAGAGCTATTTGAAATTTCCTCCATCGAGCTTGAGGTCTGCTGCATTGTTGCAGAGGTTTGTTCAACCCCAGCAGCCGATTCCTCTGAGATAGCCGCAATATCTTCAATCGCTTGGTCGATGCGCACCGAATTTTCCACTAGCAGATCAAGATTTTGTGAAACATTTGAAATATTCTGCGCCATCGCTGTCACAGCAGTGCCAATTTCCACAAAGGTTTCATTGGTTAATGAAATTTGCTCTGAGCCATGCTGTACCTCTTCATAGCTTGACTTTAATGAATTTGTTACATGATTGGTTTCATCTACAATTTCTTCTACAATATGCTCAATATCGACCACCGATAACGACACCTGCTCAGCTAGTTTCCGTACTTCTTCAGCAACTACAGCAAAGCCCTGTCCCTGCTCTCCTGCTCGTGCCGCTTCAATCGCTGCATTCAGAGCTAATAAATTCGTTTGCTTAGCAATATCATTAATGACCACCACAAGCTTGGAAATATCTTTGGATTTATCATTTAAGCCCTCTACCTTCCCTACTACCTCATGAACAATATGATCAATCTTTAACATTTGTTCTGTCGATGCTTGAATTAATGTTTGACCTGATTCCGTTAATGTAAGAACCTGATTGGAATCATCTTCCACCCGCTGACCATTTTGGCTAGCTTCGTTCATGTGTTTTACAAAGTCACTCATTAAATGCGATAAATCACTTGCATTGTTGGCCTGTGATTCGGTGCCCTCCGCAATATCATTCATCGTAAGTGCTACTTGCTCTGTGCCTGTTTTTACCTCAATCGAAGACTGGAGCAATTCTTCACTATGTGCAGCTACTTCATTGGACACACTGTGAATACGCTGTAGCATATCCTTTATTTTTGTATTCATCGTATTGGTAGAATCCGTTAACTCACCAAGCTCATCTCTTGCATCGTTAGCAAGTGCCTCTTGGCTTAAATCACCATCTGCAATTAATTTCACACGCTGTGAAATTCGTTGCACAGACTTGGAAATAGCTGTCGCATTATAGAAAGCTACCCCAATGGACACTACTATGATGACCACAAACATAATGATGCTCATGTTAGTAAGTCGATTATTATTATCCTTTAATTGGTCTCCAGCCTGTTGAATTATTTCCTCACGAGCGATCGCTAATGACTCAAATCCTTGTTGAATCTCTTGCACCACTTCTTCCTGACTTACTACATTCCGAATCGCTAAATCTATATTCCCAGCCTCATAAACAGGGAAAACGTTTTTTTCAATATATTGACGCCAAGCTTTTGCTCTTGCTGTATATTTTTCAAAATCCTCTGACTCGCTAAGCTGTCGAGCACGAGCTTCATTTTCTAAAGAAATTTTAATGTATTCATCAAATGTCTCTTTGTAGGATTGCTCACCTGTTAGCACATAGCCTCGTACAGCTCCTATCCTCATCGACATGGAATTCGCTAAATGTTGATCAATAATGGACAACTCTAGCTCCTTCTCGACTATATTCTCAATTTCCTTGTTCATTTTTATATTTGAATAAATGGTATAACCACTTTGTACTATTATCCCTATTAAAACAATGGAAAAACCAACTAAAATTTTTGTTCGTATTGACTTAAACCTCATTCACACTAACCTCCCTCTATCTGCTACCAGTTGTTTGTCATAGTGCTTGTATGTATATCTAAGGTGTCTGATAGGTGCTACAAACAAATAAAACTTATACATTTAACATAATTTTATTGATTACTAGCGCTTCATTTATAAATAAACACTCTCCTTTTATAAATAGTAGGTATATTCACTTGAATTTTTAAAAAACGAAAATAAATATACAGGATGATTGTCATCTTATTTTACTCTATATTGGAAATTATGTAAATTAAGAAATCCTATTATCAAAACATAAGGTGTATACGTCCATACAAGCTAATACTTCTCGTCAAAAAGAGTAGGTTAATTTTATCTCTTTAATTGCAAAGCCAGACATTTTTGGTAAAACAATAACATATTACTATTCTACTAGGAGGAAGCTACTTGAAAGTTAAGAATGATCATTCTATTATTATTTTGTGTATGAATTGGAATAGGAAACAAAAGTGTTAGTGCATCCATTTATGTAAACGGCGAGAAACAATCATTTAGTAGTCAAGTAGTAATTGAACATGGTGTTACACTATTACACGTGTGAATTATAATTGGCAAAATTATAAATTTGCTGGTTGAAATGGGATTTTATTTCCTTGAGGAATAAACAATAAAATGGTGAGATAGCCTATTAACAAAGGACATCGAGAGTGAATTTCTCGATGTCCTTATTATTTTTTATATGCCCTCTTTTTAAAATGCCTCATCAAGAAGATAATCCCGAGACCGATAGCTACAATACCCCCTAGTGCCTTATACCAAACGCTTTTTTGTAAGGTAGTCTCTTTATATTCCCCTTCTCTAACTGCCTTGACATAGGTATCATTTGGCGTGTGTACCGCAATTGCATGAGCCGTATCTATGCCTTTAATCGCATAATAGCTTGTTCCCACTGGATAGATATTAGAGAAGTTGCCTGCATATTGCTCCATATCTGAATAAGCTGTGACAGCTCCAATTTTTTCGTCAAGGCTTGTTACTTGCTCATCCCCCACCACATATATATAGCCATCCCATACAACAAAAAGATAGACCCAGCTCGTCGCAAGGGCTTTCATAGGAACAAGCATAACAAGCAGTACTATAGCTTCAATGAGTGGTTTTCGTGGATTCATATAACCCTCTCCTTTTAGTAGTAGACCTCTGTATTGGAGAAAAAGTTCCAAGTGGTCAACATAAAGATTGACTTCTCATAGATGGAATGTTAAATTTACTAAGGCAGTAATTTAGTAAATTACTAATAAAAAGGAGCGTTAAAAAATGAAAATACCAACACATTTAAAGCATAAGCCCGTAATTGTGGCAGAAAACTATGCCAATATCGATGGACGCACAGCATACGACACAGATGCACAGGGGCTGTCACTTGGCTTAGCACAATGGAATGACCGCGGAAAGGTCGATATTTCCGCAAAGGTTTGGCGACATACAGGTGGCAAATGGTCGCGCCAATCAGAGGAGTTACCCCTTCACCGCGTGCTTGACCTCGCTATTTTAGTATGTGAAACAGAGCTTTATTTCAAGGAGGCGTATCGTCATGAGCATTTATATGATAAGGAAAATCCGCTTATTAAGCGTGTAGGCTTGCAGGGAGATGCCATGACTGTAGAGGTTTGCACAGATAATGAGCAAATTAACGAAGATATTCAGCTTTTTCAGCAGGCATTAAACAATGATGATGAATTAATCGGTGAACGCCTGCGCACATTATCACGAATTTTAAAAGAAATGGGTTATTAATACTCAAGAGGACCAAATTATGAATGAACAATTATTACAGGATGACAAACAACTACGTAAGGCTTTTTTTAATTTTTTAATTCCCGTGATGCTCGCCAATGTCCTGCAATCAGTTGGGCAAGTATTTGCGATGTTTATCGTCGGGCGCAATTTAGGTGTCGATGCATTAGCTGCCATCTCGGCATTCTTTCCATTTTTCTTCTTTTTAATGGCTTTTGCCATTGGCATTGGCTCAGGTAGCTCAATTTTAGTTGGGCAAACATTTGGCGCTGGCAACCATGAAAAAATGAAGGAGGTTGTTGGGGTAACGCTTGCCTTTACAACGATTTTATCCATTGCTGTTGCGATTTTTGGCGGCTTCTTTATTGAATGGATTTTACGCTTTATGCAAACACCCGCTAATATTTTAGATATGAGTATTAGCTATGCACAAATTTTATTTTTCACGCTACCAATTATGTTTTGGTATTTTGTTTATACAACTTTTATGCGTGGCGTTGGCGATTCCAAAACACCCTTTTTATTTTTAGTTGTTAGTGTTATTCTCAATATTGCCTTTCTTCCACCATTAGTATTTGGCTGGTTGGGCTTGCCTGCATTTGGCTTAAACGGTGCTGCCTATGCCTCAGTGCTCTCAAACCTTGTAACCATGTTAATATTATTTGTTTACTTGCATAAAACAAAGCATTTATTACGTTTAGACAAAACTATTTTACAGCACTTTAAGCTGAAAAAGGATATTTTAACGTCCCTGCTAAAGCTAGCCATTCCTTCAAGTATTAGTATGGTTGCCATCTCTGTTGCAGAAATTGCTGTTATTGGCTTTGTCAATCTGCATGGCTCAAATGCCACTGCTGCCTATGGTGTTGTCAATCAGGTGGCAAGCTATGCCCAAGTGCCAGCTATGAGTATTGCTATTGCCACATCTGTCTTTGTTGCACAGGCACTAGGCGCAAACTCTACAGAAATGATTAAAAAAGTTCGTCAGATGGGCGTGCAAATTAATTATCTTTTAGGTGGCGCCATTATTTTATTGATGTATGTATTCGCAGGACCTATTCTCGCTTTATTTATTGATACACAGGAAACCCTGCATATTGCTAAAAATTATTTATTTATTGCCTTTTGGAGCTATTTAATTTTTGGACATATGCAAACTGTGTCAGCAACCATGCGCGCAACAGGCGTTGTGCTATGGCCGACTGTCTTTTTAATTATTGGCATTTGGGTTGTGCAAGTGCCGTTAGCCTATTTCCTATCCCACCATACTTCACTTGCTCTAAATGGTGTATGGTTAGCCTACCCGATTACCTTCTGTGTCCTCTTTATTATGCAGTATGCGTACTTTAAGCTAGGCTGGCAAAAACGAACATTACAAGCTATGTTAAAATAATAAAATGGAAAGAGGATGTTTCAATTGGCTTTTGAAACATCCCCTTTTCTAATTTTGGCCTAACAATACCCTATTTTAGGTTTGACTAACATTAGGCTTTCTTGCCATTAAATTCATAGCGCTTATAGTTACCCATTGTTATCATGCCAAGAATAGGTCCAATCGCCAATATTGTAAAGACCCACTCCCAACCAACAACTCTTTGAATTAGTGAAATTAAATTGATAGAAAATATCGTGATTAAAAAACCGATGCACATTTGAAAAGTAAGGGCTGTACCTACATAATCCTCTTCGGCTATTTCTGTAACGGCTGCAGAAAATTGAGCGGAATCAGCGATAACAGCTCCACCCCAAATAACAGAGACGATCAGCGTGAGCCAAATAAAGTGTCCAAATGTAAAGCCGATAACGATCGAACAAATAGCGCTGATTAGCATAGCCAGCATCGTTAGATTAGCTCTTCCAATTCTATCTGAGATAAGTCCACCAATCACACAACCAATTCCCCCTGCAATGCCAATTGATAGAAAAGAGGATAAGGCAATAAACCATTGTGGTGTTGCTGGTGAATAGGCTAAAAAGCTAGCCGCCAAAAAAGCTGGAAGCCATGTCCACATCGCATACAATTCCCACATATGACCAAAGTAGCCATAGTTCGCAAGCATAACAGGTTTATTTGTCACTACTTTTTTAATTAATTTTAAAGAAAAAGGCAATTTTTTCGATTTTACTGGAGCATCCTTTAAAATAAAGAAAACAATAAAAGCTGACAATAAAGCTAACATTGAACTACAAAAAATCACAAACTGCCAACTTAATGAAGAAAAGAACATAACCATAAAGTGTGGCAATGATGATCCTACTGTTAATGCAGCAATTAAGATACCAATTGCCAACCCGCGTTTTTTAGGAAACCATTCCGATAAAATTTTTACAGCGATTGGGTAGACACCAGCAAGTGTGATGCCTGTTAATACTCTTAGTAAAATACCGAAAAAACCAGAATCAACGAAAATTAATAAAATATTTAAGAATGCACCTAAACATGCTGAAATACCAAAAACTTTGCGGGTGTTAAAACGATCAGCAACCCCAAAATACGCACTACATAATGCCCCTATAACAAAGCCAATAGGCACAGCAGCAGAAAGCCAAGCCTCCATATTAGCGCTAAGATGCCACATGGCAATTAGTTCAGGGGCAATCACGGAAGCACTATACCATAAGCTTAAGGCACATAATTCGGCTAATCCAATCCACACCAATGCTCTCCAAGAACCTTGCATCATCCCTTCCCCCCAAACGGATTCCAATATCTCATATATAGTGATTTAATAATTTTAGCATATTTACTTTAAAATGGAGGAATTTACACTATCAAAATTTTCCTACAAATGATAATGTAACCTTTTCTTATCGCTCATCACTTTTTCAATAGAGTTGCTTGAAGGAATGATTTTGGAATATTTTTAATGAATCAGGTGAAAGCTTTATAGATAAGGCTAGAAATACAAACAAGCTAGAATATCTTATGGATAATAATAGGTTTAGAGTTAATACTTACTTAAATGAGGAATAATCTGAGCCACAAGAAATTCTATTTACTAAAAACATTATAGAATGTGAATGATTTTATTTCATCGAAGTGTAATTAAATAGTAAATCAATGCGCTAGTTTATACGGAAAGCAGTACAAATAAAAAATTTATACTTGTCTTTAAAAAGGATACGGCTAGTAGGGAGCACCTATTGTTGCAGCAGGTATAATAGGTATTATAATTCAATACGAACACAATAGTCTTACTATGCCGTTAGTTAAACATACTCAAGAAAAATATATGGTTCATGATTATAATTCCATAAACGGAGAAAAAGAGGCCAAGAGCTTCAGAAAGTTTGATAGTAAATACAGAAGTAATTCCTCTATGCTAAGAGCAAAGTAGATGTTTAAAAAATTAAATGTAAAGCAAGAAATATTACTGTTTTTATTGTTATTTTAACAACAGGTGTTGTTGCTAGCCTAACGCCTTGGAATCAATATAAGACTCTTTTTATAGCTCCTCTTATCGCTTTGGTAGCTTTTATTGGTAGTATTATAAAAATAGGTAAATTAAAATACTAAAGCGTTAATGGCATTTTCATATGCCATTTCCCAAAAAAACAAAACAACCAGGCACTCAATCCTGAGCCCTGGTCATTTTGTGAAAAGTGAATGTTACGAATTGCCTTAGTTTTGTATTCTACTATTAGAGTAGTCGTTTCATAATAAGAAAGGTTACACAAAAAAATAAAAAATTTTTTATTTTTCACTACGCATTCTGCTTATCCATTAAACACCATATTCAGGAAATAGATAGACAAAATTTATAAAAATTAAAATATTGATTGTTCATATAGATGGTTAAGCCAGTGGTGATATCTTTAATATATTGCAGATCGGCAGTACCATTTTGCTGGGGCCATGCCTCTTTTATAACCTCTCGATAATTGGCCAAAGTGATTCTTTGATAAATAGCGGCAGTAGGAAGATCGCAATTAATAAAGCTGGATTGCCATTACCTGAGATAGTCACCGGGCTTACTGTCATTTGATCGATAACCATAAACAGTGCTAAAACAAGCAAACTTGTTAAAAATAAGAGTCATTTGGTCGTCTTTAATAGAAATCCCCTTCGCTTTACTTTTATCCTAATCAAGTAAAGGAAAAAGGACAAGGCACATTCACCCTGTCCTTTTTGTGCGTGTTAGTTACTTACGCATCCCGACGTTAGTAAGATTATCATATCATTCTCTACAACTTCTAAACAATTCCTCAACAAATTCTTTACAAAATAGTGGATTAGTAAAACGATAAATACTATAAACCTTATACAAGAAACTTTGCTTAGTGAAGCCAGAAAAAGCAGATCTATACACTTTTTCAACAGAGTGTAGCATTCACTTTATAGGGTGATTCCATATTTAAGCAAACCGTCGAAGCTTGTGTATGATCTTTTCCAAACTTATGTCAAATAGAATGAATCATCCTATTCTTGCACAAACGGAAGAAATAAAAAAGCTTCGTGAGGAAGTACAGACACTCAAAGAAATCGTTCGTCAGACCACTCTTTATAAAGTGGGCTTTTTATGATGTCGTCTTTTTCTCCATATCATCAGGCACACACATCCCACTAATACAACCGCACCAATGACAATATATGTAAATGGATGAATTACCATAAAATAACTATCTTGGAACTGATAGTGGCTGCTTGCTACTGGCATACAAACGCCTCCTTTATTCTTGTTCGTAATATTGAGAAATATGTTTACAATACACTGCCAATTCCTCTGCTGAGAATAACTTTGCAATGGGAAATGTCTTGGAAGTTTCCTGTGCATACGTCAAATGGACAACTGCATATTGATCAATGGCGCTTATCCAAAAAACAACATCATCATTGTCCTCTCGTTTCGCTATGGCTTGAGCCTTTGTACCGTATAATACATGCTCTTGAGAAAGCTCCTTTACTAATTCCTGTTGAAGTCGCTCTGCCACAGCGTCATTAATAAACAACCATGGCACGTTTTTTAAAAATACTTTCAAATAAATTGCAATCCTTTCCAGATAAAATAAACTTATATCCATCATAACTGATAGCACGGATCATGGGGCTATTTTTTCTTCTATCTACATAAATAAGGCAGGTTGTTTTTATCTATTATTATGGATCAACACCTCTCTTTTGACCTTATTTATATTGGTTTTATTCGGTAATTAAAAAGTACTAAAGTACCAACAAAGAAGATTCTATAAGAAAGCCAATCACTTCACTGACAACACTTACCATTATTGATATAATTTAATAATAATTACCTATAAAGGAGGATATTCTATATGAGGAAAAAGCTAATATTTAGTGTGGCTTTAGTCTTATCTTTGGGTCTGGCAGCTTGTGGTGAAGAAAAGGTAAAAGATGAAGAAACGCCCAAAGAAGAAGCGCAAAAACCTGTATCTACCGACAACGAACGGGAGGGGCCTGCTGAGGAATCAGATGGCGTTGGAGAAACAACAGAATCTGCACTAGGTAAATTAACCGTTCTCTATAAAGATAAAGAGCTTAATAGGACGGTAAATAATGGTCCAGTAAATGCAACATTAAATAAAATCCAGCTGGCCACTCTTGAGCCTAGTGAATCCTATAAAGAGTCATTTGACGGACAAGATAAAGTAACGGTTGTAACGATTAAAGCTTCAGCAGAAAATACAGTTGATAACACGATAAACTACGACTTGAATCAAGCAAAACTTGTCACAGATACTGGTCAGCAAGTTAACGCAGATATTTGGTTTAGTGACGATATTGGTGGAGAGTTTTTAGGTAAAGTCAAGAAAAACGGCAATATTATTTGGATTCTTAAGCATGATGAGGCTGTAAAAAAAGTGACACTACATATCAGTGGAGCATCTAATGATACTTTTGATCATATAGGAGAAGACTTAAAAGTAGAAATACCCCTAGATAAATAACGAGATAAAAGCCCTGTCCAACGTTTGTTACTATTGTAGCGAGAGTACCTCGTCTTCTCTATTAAACTTTTAGATTTTCCATCACAATGCATACTACATTTCGCAACAGTAGCTTTTGTTCTTTTCATAAATAAAATTACCAAAGAGGATGCCCCAAGCATTCTGGGGGACATCCTCTTTAAGTTTCTCTTCAGGGTTATTTCTGAGACAACATATTTACAATTTCTTTTATTTGCAGCTCTAATGATATTGGGTCATTGCCCCAGAATAAATCTGGGTCAAGCTTGAACACTCGGTTATTTTTCACAGCATCCAGTGACTTCCAAAGCCCCTCGCTCTCACCCCATACCTCCGAGATCAAGTCGCCCTGATCAATAAAAATATAATCGCCAGCATATTCAGGAATGACCTCGTATGAAATTTGACGATAGGCCTCTTTCCCTATCATCTCCTTCTCCTGTTTCGCTGGTGGCTTTAATTGAAGATGCTTATAAATGGCTTCACCACCCCTATAGCCTCCATCACCGTAAATATAAAATCCTTTATCTACTACAAAAACGCCCATCAGTGCAAATGTATCATTAGGGTTAATAATATCTGCAAGCTGTGCCCGTGCTTCCTCTGCTGTCTGATCGAACTGCTTAATCCATTGCTCCGCTTCATCCTTTTTGTCCAAAGCATCGCCTAAAAGACGCATCGTTTCATAAATATCACCTGTAGAGCTGTACGGGATTGCGAGCGTTGGTGCGATTTTCTCATACTGCTGAAGGATCTTTTCATCACTCGCCCAAGTAATGATTAAATCTGGTTTCAGCTGCACGATTGTCTCCAATGATCGCTCTCCAGTCGATTCAATTCCATCAATCTGATCCTGTATTACTTTGTTCTCCAAATCCCATTGAGTCGAACCGATTGGCTTAACACCTAGCACAAGTAGCTCTGGTAAATAGCCATCCGTCACAATACGCTGTGGATGACTTGGCATTTCAAGATCACCACGCTTTGTTTTGATTATTTTTGTTGCTGACTCTGATATTTCAGCTTTTGTGGACGAGTCGTTATTTGTGCTATCATGCGCATTGCCACAAGCAGTAAGTATAGCAATTAAAGCAAGAAATAATATCGATTTTAATAGCTTATGTAAGTACAAGATTATACCTCCTTGTTTGATAATGATTATCATTCGCGATGATATATTCATTATAAAGACAGTCTTGTACAAGGACAATGTCTATAAATTGGATGTTTCATAGGGAAAATTGTTGGATTTAACTTTGCTCCATTAACAATTTTACCATTACGTCAAGCTGAAGCTCTAATGAAAGACCATCATCAAACCAAAACTCATTTAGCTTAAGTAAGTGCAATTGACAGCCTTGTTCATGCACTAATCGTTGCCACACAGAGCGCTGCATCAGCTTGGCACGAAAGGATTCCGTATCATCCGTTGGCACAATTAAAAACATGTGACTTGCCGCGTACAATGGGAGGTCCTGCTCTTCAACTTTAAGATGTTTCCCTGTTTGCAGTACCTCCTGCTGAATACGCTGAGGAGCACTGAGTCCTAAAAGCTGATATAGCGTATAGGCAGAGCGAACCGATAAATAAGGCATTAGCCATAAATTATCGTGACCTAATTCAAAGATCCCTGCTGTTGTGCCAGACTCGATAATGGGAGTGATGGCTTTTCTTGCTCCCATCGCTATTTGCTGCAACCTCGCAATCCACTCCTCAGTCTCTTGTATTCGCCCAAAAAGTCTCCCAAGCAGTCGCACCTCCTCAAGCTTGTCCAACTGTCCCCAAGGAATCATCAAAACAGGGGCAATTTGTTCGAGTGCCTTCAATATATCAGGATAATTATATAAATAAGTTGGAGCCACGATTAACTCTGGGTCTAATTGTTGTATCACTTCGATTTGGTCAAAGAACGCTATCTCTACAATATCTGGCACTCGTTTGTGTAACAGCTGGGATGATTGAAGCAGCTCTCGTGTAGTAGCAAGAGGCTGAATTTTTAAAGCCAGTAATGCCCCAAGAAATTGTATACTGACTATACGGTTTGTATGCTTCCTTTTGCGAAAACTACTAGGTGACAGATGTACGTACTTGGTGAACGTTTTTCCCAAATATGAGCCGTCTGCGAATCCTGTTTTCAATGCAATATCCTGTAATTTATCATTTGTTCCGAGTAGCATAAGCTTTGCTTGATCAATTCGTATTTGATTTACATACTCAGCAAAGCTCCACCCTGTTTCTTTCTTAAACAATGAGGAAAAATAGCTTTCGTTAAAACCCGTCATATTGGCCATAAAAGAACGCGTTAGGGGTGCTTCAAAATACTGTTTAATATAGGTAACAGCCTGCTGAATTGCTTGATCGTTTGTCACAAAGCTGATATCGATGCTCTTTCTTTCAAAAATTGTATCGAGTAACTCATGTAGAAGCAAATGAAGCTTAGGAGTAGCATGTGGTCTTTGTGTCTGCTGAAACTGCTCCATTATTTTTTTTAGCAGTCCCTCCGCATACCGTGGAAATTCCAGGATCTGTCCATGCGCAGGCAAATGTGTTGTATCCTTTTCATATAATAGCGTATCTTTTTCACGTTTTGCCAACCGATAGCTGTTAAAGGAAATGCTATAAACAGGAGCCAATTCTTCACCCTCACTTGGGACTATATAAATACCCTGCTCTGGGTATAGAAGCAAGATAAATTGCCCTTTGCCTATTCGACAAGCATGTTTCTCTGCTTGAATGACTATCGGTTGCGTAGGAATAATAATCATCGGAAACATCCCCGTCAGCACCACAGGACTAATCATTCCTTCATCGGCTAGTAGCCTTGTATCCAGTAGCTCATATGTTAGCATTTTACTTGATCCTCCCTGTTAGATAATCGATTATTATTGTAAAACAACTAAACTACAAACTATCATAAGAAAATCCAAAAGACTGTTAAAACCGATCAGTTGTGCTTCTACATGGATTTAGACACTACTACCATATTTAGAATTATTTCACATTAGATCAAACAGCATTTTCAGTATGTGAACAAACCCCCTGGAAAAATGTTCATTACCCCAGTTTTATTCTACCATATTGTTACATTTTTTGGATGATATCAGGAAAGGCAAAGGGTTTGTGACAGCCGCCCGCAGGATAGTCATTATTTAGTAGGGCTCTTTACGTTTCTTATGGCTGTTAACAAAAAAGCTTAGGTTCAAAGTTAATTGTACCCTGTAAGATAGACATTTTGAAAACAGTCCATCTTGTTTATGCTACATAACTTTACTAGTCAAAAGACATGAAAAATTGAACAAGTGATAAAGTTCTAAATAAAAAATATTTATCGACTCATTTCCCAAACAATATCTTGTAATCCTTTTAGATTTCCCTTTCCTAAAGTTGAATAATAGTTTATATGTTTCTGTACAGCGCTTAAAGCATCCTGGAAAGCATCATTGCCAAAGTCTTCTTTAATACTTTCAAGTAAAAATTTATTAGTTTCATTATTGAATGCTCTTTTATATACTTCTCCATTCATCATAGCAAGGAATATAGTAATAAAAGCTTGTGCTGACCCTACATTCATTCCTGTAACTTTGTTTATTTCTAAAGAGCCCTCGATTCTTGTGATCTGCTTAAAATAAACTTTTTTGGCTATTTCATAGGCACCCTTACTCATATCTATCGTTATCTTACTCCCCATTTTTCTCCTCCTCTTGTTAAATTTTCAATATTATACAGTCCATTATACGTAAATCTATTCTTAAATTAAATACACAAAAAGCTTATGTACAAATTTGATTACCTTGGTCTCCCTTTTATTTTGTTTTACGATTAACGTAAGTCATAGCAAAATAGGGCCCTTAAATAAGAGGGCCACAAAAATAATTTGTGTCGTAGTTTTTACTGTAAGCTTGTTTTGATAATAAATGCTAATAACCTGCCCCAATCATCATTGTAGAAATTTTATTTAATCATGGATGGGCGTTTTCGTACTCCCATATACCTTGCTTTGGATAAAATAAAAGCCCTCCACAGCAATCTATGGAAGGCATAAAAAAGAACACTAGCTTTTGCATTTATTTATTTTTTCTAGTAATGCCCGTGAAAAGACGCCCAATGCCTATAAAAAAGAACAATGGGAACGTTATTACCATTATTGCAATTCCTGTCCAACCATCATCTAAAATAAAGCCAATGATAAAACTCACTAGCACTGCTAATAACGGTGCTATCACCAATATAGTTACGATTCCCCAAATAATATTTCTTTTTATAGATTTCCCTTTACCTAGTCGAAAACCTATGTATAATCCTACTATTAAATCAAATAAAACAATGACTAATTGCACCAACAACTCTGATCCCAATCAACAAACCCCCCTTTAGCTACTAAACTTTCGACAAAAACAGAGAATATCCTTTAATAAATTTTTGATCTACGCAAATCTTCAATGTAGCGCCTTTATCTGTCAGACGCAATAAAAGTCTCTGCTTGCGTAGCTGTTACAGATAGACTACTATAGTCCCTTCAGTATTTACAAAATTACTCCTTTAATCATGAAGTATAGCACTATCAAATTGTGCTTTTATTAAATTAATCGCCAGTCCTTTGCTTTGAAATTAAGTTTCTTTTCTTGCTACAGCGTTCACTTTTATTATAAATCTGTAAAATTATTCAGAAACAATTCAGACATGAAAACATTCATGCTAGCAATTTAATATTTAAAGATCAAGAGAAGCAGGTGATCATTTTATAGTATGAAAACCCTGCCATATCGATTATTCCTAAATCCCTCCCTCTAAGACTACAATTATCATAACTTAAATTACTAGTACTTTTTATCAAGTCAAAATACTTCAATAACATTGATTTAACAGTATTTTATATTTTATGAAAGGTTTCTTAAAATGTTACCTAAATTTTAAACATTGGACAGCTTTTTAGTAACCCCCTCAACCTAGAGTGGGCTGACAATTGTCATGAAATTTACGATAAATTCCAAAATTACATGGCAGATTTAATTTCATAAATAAATTGGTTATTTTCTCATTTTTTGTATTTTTATGTTGAAGCCTGTCTTATAATAGGAAGTGTTTCATAGGCTACAAAAAATAGAATGAGAGGTATAAATATGAAAAAGTTCTTAAAAATTTCCTCTGTTACTATACTTGTTATTGGAATCGTGTCGGTAGTAGCCTTGCTATTATTTGGACGTAACAACCATAGTAATTTATCTGGAAGCGTTTCTGAAAAAATCGATCAATATTTAACAAATGAAAAATTCCAGGGAACCGTCCTTATTGCAAAGGAAGGAGAAGTTTTATTTACACAAGGATACGGAATGGCAGCTCCTGGTTTACCTAATAGCCCAAGCACCCTCTATCAGATTGCTTCACTATCTAAAACATTTACTGCTGTAGCAATCATGCAATTAGTAGAAAAGGATCTTCTAAGCTTAGATAATCCAATTTCTCAATACTTTTCGGACTTTCCAAATGGAGAAACAATTACAATCAGTCATCTACTAAGTCATAGCTCGGGCATTCCTGATTATCTAACGGAAAATGCTGAATTTGACTACAGCAAAGAATGGAAGCCCAATGATATTGTAAATACCATTCGTGATTCTGAATTAAAGTTTACTCCAGGCAAAAGCTTTAGTTATAGTAATACGGGGTATGTGATGCTAGGACTTATTATTGAAAAAGTCAGTGGCCAATCCTATGCGAATTATATAGAACAACATATTTTTGAGCCGAGTAACATGGTTAATTCTATGTTTACAGTTCCGCCAGGTGTACCGAAAGCGAAAGGATACGTAGATGGAAAAGTCGGGCCCTTCATACATAATTCTGCAGCGTATGCAGCCGGGGATATCATTTCGACAATTGAAGATTTAGAGCTGTTTGACAGAGCCTTGCGTAATCATGTATTGATAAGCAAAGAGACATCAGAGCTGATGAGTAGAACTCATGCTAAAAAGTTCCCCCATCAATATGGATATGGCTGGTATACTCAAGATGTCATGGGGAAACAAGCTGTCGGGCATTCAGGAGGATATCCAAGTGGTTTTCGTCATTATGTAACACGACTAAATGATGAGGAATTAACAGTGATTGTTCTTAGCAACGAGATGACAATAAATTCAAAAAGAATCAATCGACATCTGACATCCATCGTTCTCCAGCAGCCGATTTGGATATGGCAGGAGAAGTTTTGATTAGAAAATAATTGGTATTAAAAGGTGCTTTTTCTAAAGCTATTGATTGATGAATGAAGTAAAGAGATATTGGGAAATACAATTTTATTAACTACACTCAATACTATGAATGAATACGATGACATTGCTGAGATGATAAAAAACTCAATTTGTGAAAGTCATGAATTTCCTTCACCTCTTGATGGAACGTCTAATTTTTCATCAATTACACCACACATATGCTTTATAGATGATAAGTAAAAATATAAATTTTAGAGTTATTTGAGACACCATAAATACTTATATTTAACAGGTAAAGATAAAGAAAAAGCAACCGATTCTCCTGAACCGCTGCCTCTAACACGACAACCATCATCTCGTTGAAATATTTGTGCTATCACAATAAATCATGACTGGTCAACAGCTTGATATAACAGTATTTTATTGTCTGCAATCTTTTATTAATCCTCAAGAATTATCATAAATAATCTTTAAATATCATGGTTTGGTCGGATTTTAGTCGCTTGCTTTTTTAACGATTAAGACTACCCATCACGGAATGGTCTAATTTTAAAATAATTTAAGTGTAAAGTTGAAATAAACAAGGGATATTTTATTGAATAAGTTAAATAATATCTTTAGGAGGTGTCGAAATGAAAAGAGATAAAAAAATTACAGAATTTGCAACAGATGAGCCAACAAAACAATCATTTTCTAATGGAGCAGACCTAGAAAAACCTAATGGGCATAAAGGAGCTACTGAACCCCCTCGCCCACAACATGAAGAAGACCTTATTATTAATGAGAAAAAAAGTAAGTCAACTTCACTATAATATAAGACTAAGTAGGTTTTATTTATTTTGACCACCCATATTGGAGTGGTCTTTTATGGTGTATTTAATTAAAGCATTCCGTTAGTTGAAGAAGAAAAAAGAGCTGTATATGCAACTCAATAATCTTCAAGAAAATCACCCATATAGTTTAAGTAGAGATTTCTTCACAAACTTGTCTTTCTTAAACCTAATTAATTATTACTATTTATATGCTTATTTATTTTTTCTTCTGTCAATGATAAACCATTTTAAGATTCCAATTATTAGTATTAAAAGTGGTATTCCCTGGATGAGGAGAAATCCTGTCCAAAAATCATTTGTAGTGCTGGTCGGTGAGGCTGTTGCCATTATACCTATAAATAAAGCCAATGGAGTTGCGATTACATTGAATCCCAAACTAATCATAACAAATGATAATTTTTTACTTTTAATCTTCGGTAATCCAGCCGACCAAAATAAAATTATTGCAACTAACAAAATTAAAACACCCCAAACACCAAAAACAGCCAAAACAGCCAAAACCTCTACCTCCTAACTAAACGGTAGCCCATCCCACCTTCCTGCAAAGATGTAGATGCACCTACCGTCTACTATTTTACCACAAAAAACCATATTGTTATTCAACTGAACGCTCCTTTAGTTTAATAATACCTCATCTCAATATCACTAGGATAACTATTTCCATTTACCACTCCAGCCAATTATAGAAAGGGACTGGACGTTCTCTAAGAGCTTTGCCCTCCACAGATGATGAATTTAACTAATCTTTATACTAGAACGCTTTATAGCCTTACTATATGCCCCCTGAAAATACAGCGCTCAGTGTACTTTATACGGTTAACACACCATCCTTAATATCCATAGAGAATATATAATTTTTTCCTTCAAAACATTTCAATAAGTGTTTGATAATAAGGACTTCAAAATTGACTTTCTACTATAATAATCAATAAAACAGGCCACCTTTTAATGGCAGACTGTTTTTGTATAAATTTTATTTTTTATAAGCTTATCTTTCACAAGCCCAACCATCTCCATCAGGAAGGATATGCTTTTCTTAACACAGTACAGCCAATCAAGTTCTTCAAATTATACCTTGTCAATAAAAATTTTAGTGCATACAACTTCCACCTTTAATGGCGGCATAAAAATATTGCACTTTAATAAGGTTTTTCCGCCCTCAATGTCCAGCTCACTGATTTCAATATCCTGAATAAAATAAGGAATCTGAGGTTTAGTTAATTCTTTTAGAGGTTTTAATCTATCCTCAACACTGGTTATAAATGAAAATTTTGAACAACCAGTGAATAGTAAATTTACATTATAATCGGTGTCCTCAAACATAATGGTAAGCTCATCACCAAAAAAACTAGTGTCCATTTGCAATACTCTTGCATCCCAATAATGCATAGCCTCTATTTCACTTTGAATATGCTTTGCTTTCAACTTAATCATCTCACTTTTTATAAGGTATATGTGCATCTGGACTTTTTCTATCCACAATATTCAAATAAATATAGGTACAAAACCATGAGAGGTATGGGGCATTGAAAAATAGCAAAAGACCACCCATCACGGAGTGGTCTTAATTGTTTTTTTCTTTATACTTTTTTCACTTGTTATCTTAGTTAAAATTGTAAATTCTAAGTATTTGAATACACTTTTTATTTTATAATTTCATAATAATATCCACTACCATCATCTGTTCTTCCTGATATTGGATCATCAGTTGTTTCACTCTCAATTTCTACAGCCCAATAGCGGACAGTTTTACCTTTTGTGAAGAAATCGTTTGTTATTTTTTTGAATACCCCCTTTTCCACTTCCTCGTAGTACCATCCGTCTGTTGTTCGAGGTGTCGCGATACCAAATTGTTTCGCTTTTACCAAATTAACAACTTGCGAACTTGCTTGTCCCATTATAGAACCATTATACATACTAGATAAAGTGGTATTTTGACTTGGTGTTGTTGTATATTCGGTATATACATGATATAAATTTCTATTAAGTATATTACCATCTAGGTTCGGTTTTGGGTTTATATAAAAAAACATATCCTTGTAAATACCTTTTGCTTGTGAACCTCTTGTGTCCACGAAAATGACACGTTCTATAGTGTTAACAGCACGTTTGTTTAGCAAAGTATAAGGTTTCCCTAGTACATCCTCAAAACCACCTACTGCTTCTCCCTCAACTGGTAGCTTAAATGCCACCCCATAGACCATATTTATATATTCTTCTACACTCATATTTAACTTTTTTGCAGATTTTTCTGTACTACTGTACCAAGAAGTAGTATCTTTATACCTCCTTTTTTCAAAATTTGTGAGTGTCAATATATTCGTCCCAGTATTAGCAACCTCGCGAAGTTCCTGTAAACCTATGAAATCAGATGGCACTTTCTTCAATGTATCCATGAAACGAATAAGGATTGTTGCTACCTCGGCACGAGTTGTATTACCATTCGGCTTAAAGGTGAAGTCCTCATAACCTGAAAGCAATCCCGTACCTAGTGCTACCCCAATATAAGGTAAGTCTTTTTTGTTTACTCCACCCTTATAAAATTCGGGAATCGGGATTAACGTAAGGTCTGAATGTCCTAAAGTTGAAACTATTTTAGAATAATCAGGGTGATTGTTAATTAATGCTTTAGTTAACCACGTAGCAATCTCAACACGAGTCATTGGTTTATTAGGCTCAAATTTAAAAGAATCTAATTCTATAATTCCTGCACTGATACCATTATTAATTGCATCATACGCCCAATGGCTAGAAGGCAAGTCTGGGAAAGAATTTTTCTTGTCAGCTTCTATTCCTAAGATACGGGATAAAAAAGAAGCGAATTCAGCACGAGTAACGTGAGCAGATGGCTTGTATGTACCGTCATCATATCCTTTTACTAGTCCTTTTTCAGCGACCAGTTTAATTGATTCATAAGCCCAATGGGATTTAGGTACATCATTAAAGGTTGTTTGAGTAACTGGTGCTGCTTGAACATTTTCAGTAGCAATTGGAATAACCATAGCAGCTGTCATAACACTCGCTGCTATTGCTTTAGTCATTAAATTATTTTTCGCTGATTTCCTATGTAACATTTCATACTCTCCTTTTTATGCAAAATCTATGTACATACCAAAGTTACCATATTAAACCTAAGCAAGGAATACATGATCTTCACTCCTTTACAGAAGTTTCTACAAATTATATATAATTACCTTCTTACTTCCGTTTTAAGATGAAGCAGATAACTAATAATGTTGTCTGTTTTTTATTATGGTAAATAAGTATAATTATAGTTAAATTTGTTACTATGAGTTACTTAAAAGAATAACCTAAGACAATTTTAAAGGAGGATACATAAGTGGTTAATTTGTTTAAAAAAAGTTTTATTTATTTAGCATTAACGTTATTAGTACTAGTTAGTATTAGCGTTGAAAGTGCATCTGCAGCAGAAACTGTGGATTATGAAGAAGGGATAACTAATTTAAATAATACTCCTGAAAATAGTGCTGTAGTAGGTGATAGACTCACACACCCTGAAATTGGTTGGAAAAGATATGACAATTCTCATCAAGCTATTATAAAAACCGGTTACTTAACTCAGAGTGATACTGGCTCGTACAAAGGTCAATATTCTTATACACCTGCAAATGATAAACCTGTTCTATTTGATTTCACTGGGGATAAAGTTCGAATTATTGTCCGCAAATGGAACACAAATAATTATTACGCTGAAAAAGTTGAATTAGTTATAGATGGAGAAGTAAAGCAAGTATTTTCTATTCACGGACTTACTCAAAATCAGACTTTAATAGCTGAAGTAACTGGATTAGAAAATAAGAGACACAAAGCAATAATCCGTGTAGCAGAAGGTTTTAAAAAGGGTATAAATATCGATGCAATAGACATTGATGCAAACAGTGAATTACTTTCTCCACTTCAGGAACCTAATGTAGAAGCAATCATATTAGACAAAAATAATTTAGAACTTTTAGAAGGTAGTCAAAATAAATTAACAGCTACAGTTACTCCAGATACTGCAAAAGTAACATGGTCATCAAGTGATGAATCAATTGCTACTGTAGATCAGAATGGTAATATAACTGCTATTAGCGAAGGTTCAGCAATCATTACAGCAACAATAGAAAACACAGATATTTCAGCAACAAGTACAGTTATTGTTAAGAAACCAGATCATGCATTTTCAAGTGCTATTCTAAGTATCACTCTAGTAAACGGTATAACAAAAGAATATGATGTAACAAATGCCGTTTTAAACAACTACTTAAATTGGTTTGATAGTGCTCAAGGTACTTCTACATTCAAATTTTCAAAAACCATTTCACCTTATAAAAAGGTAACTGAATATATTGCCCATGATAAGATTGCTTCATTTGAAGTAAGAGAATATTAGACACAAAAATGCCCAGGCTCACATGAGTACCTGGGCTTTTTTTGAAGTTTAGGTTTAGGTAAAATATGAAATCTTACATTAATAAAAAACACAACAACCTAAACAAATGCTGAACAAAAACCACTCTACTAATGAGGTGACCCCTAAAAGTTAGAGTTTTACGATGTTTGCAGCTTGTGGTCCACGTTGGCCATCTTCTACTGAGAATTCAACTTTTTGACCTTCTTCAAGTGATTTGAATCCATCACCTTGGATAGCTGAGAAGTGTGCGAATACATCTTTCCCGCCTTCCATTTCGATGAAACCAAAACCTTTGTCTGCGTTAAACCATTTCACTGTACCTTGTGCCATTTATAATGACCTCCATTAATTGTATTAAATAAAATCATACTACTTCAAAAGAAAAAAATTCACATATTACAAAAAGTATCTAACAATACACGATTACTCTTTGTAATATGTGAATTCATTGTTCCCTTGCAAACGATTTTATTACATTAATTATATGTTAAAAAATCATATTTGTCTAGTGTAAAAGCGAACTCATTAACTATAAACTAAGCTAAATGACTGCCAACAAGAACATTCATTTGTATTTTGACAAGTATTAATCTGTGAAAATAAAAAAAGCCCATTACCTATTTGCGATATGCTCCCTATTAGGTAGACAGATTAAAAAATAAAATCTGTTTATCTAAAGGGAGTATTTTTTATGGGGCGAAGCAAACATCCACTTGAGTTAAAACTACACATCCTTTAGCAGCACACACTTATGGTGTTTCATATCAGCAGGTGTATCAATGGACGAAGAAATTTGAAGCAAATGGTGAAGAGGGATTACGTGATCGCTGTGGTCGCACAAAAGATGAGGTTGAATTAACAGTTGAAGAAAAGTTGAAATTAGAGATTCAACGTATTGAGCGTGAAAATGAGCCTTACGGGCAGAAAATCTATTTTTAAAAAAGGTAGAGGAAATCGAAAGGAGGCGTCACTAAGCCAAATTCGCTTACAACAACGCTATTTAGCGATTCAAGAATTACATCAAGAGGAAAAAATTGCAATTCTTTCATTAGGTGAAATCTGATGTTTCACGCGCTGCTTACTATAAGTGGCTAAGTCGTAAGCCTTCTAACAGAGAAGTTGAAAATGAAGCAATTTTAAGGGATATTCATCTTCTTTACCAACAAGTAGATGACATTTACGGTTATCGACGTATAGCGTTGACAATCAAGCGCCAGCGAAAAGAGAAGAATCAAGCGGTAGTTAATGAGAAGCGTATTTATCGTTTGATGCAGGTGAGTGGGTTGAAATCCGTTATTCGGCGAAAACGAAAACCTTATCATAAATCACCCGCACGTCACGTGGCAGAGCATGTGTTAAATCGGGCATTTGCATCGGAAAAGCCAAATGAAAAATAGTGTACAGATGTAACAGAGTTTAAGTATGGGAGCGGGAAAAAGGCATATTTAAGCGCAATTGTCGATTTATATGATGGTTTAATTGTAAGTTATGTAGTAAATCATTCGAATAATAATTCCCACGTTTTCAAAACAATAAAAGCAGCAATTGAATTATTACAACAAGGTGAGCAGCCATTCATACATAGTGATCAAGGTTTTCAATATACATCAAAAGAGTTTAAGCGAATCGTTGATAAAGCAGAATTGACACAAAGTATGTCGCGTGTTGGTCGATGTATTGATAACGGACCGATTGAAGCATTTTGGGGTATATTGAAATGTGAGAAGTATTATTTACATAAGTACGATTCATATGAAGAGTTAAAACTATCGATTGATGGCTATATATTCATTTTTATAATCACTATCGCTACCAGAAACGATTAAACGGCTTGAGTCCTTTAGAATTCAGGGCTCAAACCGCTTAATTCAATTTTTATTATTTCCACTGTCTACTTGACGGGTGCAGTTCATTTTTAATAAACTGCTTTAGTTGGTCACTCGTCCATTTTCAACACTTTACATAGCTCTTACAAACGTTGATATATCAACTACTCCTGAATCGCTGCCTCTAATGCGACAACCATCATATCATTGAATGTTGTTTGGCGTTCTTCAGCTGTTGTTACTTCGCCTGTGATAATATGATCACTTACTGTTAGAACAGAAAGTGCTTGACGGCCGAATTTTGCAGCTAATGTGTAAAGTGCTGCGGATTCCATTTCTACTGCTAGCACGCCATATTGCGCTAATTTTTCGTTTTGATGCTCGTCTGAGTAGAATAGATCTGCCGTAAAGATATTGCCTACTTGTAAGTTAAGACCTGCTGCTTTACCAGCGTTGTAAGCTTTTAATAATAAGTCAAAGTTTGCGATTGGTGCAAAGTCGATCGCTCCGCCCCAAATGATTTGGTTCATACGTGTATCCGATGTTGCACCTTGCGCTAAAATCACATCACGCACTTTTACATCCTTTTGAATTGCACCACAAGTACCAACACGGATTAATTTTTGGACATCATATTCTTGCATTAATTCTGTTACGTAGATCGAAATCGATGGTACACCCATACCTGTTCCTTGTACAGAAATACGTTTTCCTTTATACGTACCTGTGTAACCAAACATATTACGTACTTCATTGTAGCAAGTTACATCCTCTAAAAATGTTTCTGCGATATATTTTGCACGTAATGGATCTCCTGGCAGTAAAATTGTGTCAGCAATTTCACCTTTTTTTGCATTAATATGAATACTCATACTGCAATCCCTCTTTTCTGTCAGATATCATATCCATCATACTGTTTTTTTGTTATTTTCGCAATGCTAGACGTCTAGCAACTAAAAAATTATGCTTGCTCTTCATAAAGCGCCCATAAAGTATCGAAAGCCTCTGTTGTTAGATTGGCTGTTGCATAAGACTCGATATAGGTAGATAGCTCATTAAAGTCTGTGCTTTGCTTTGGAAAATTATGCTCCTGAAACATTTCTTCTGCAAAGCGCACTTTAGGATCTGACCAATCACCACCCCGAAAGGCTAGTACATAGAGATAAAAACTTTTTTTCATTACACGATTTCCCCTTTTACTGCGATTGCTTTTTCGCTAGTGTACCAAAAAAACTAACATTCGTCATAGCCTCTAGTGCTATGAATTTTTACCTATCGATGTATTTAGCACTATTTCCTTGGACAATATAGACTTTTGTCACGACATTATTTATCAGAAAATTTTTATTTTTGTAAATTCCAATAGAAATATCTACTAAAATAAGATAAAATTGAAATCGATGGTTAAAAAAATAGGAAGGTGATGGCGATGAAAAAGACTAGAAAAGACTCTAACACAGCGAAACAGCGCCCGTCTCTCTCTGCTTTTCGTTTTTTTAATAAGAAGGAAGCAATAAAAGAGGAAAGCGGGACTAATTCCCCTCCTATTAAAGAAAAGCAGCAACGTTTTTATCATTTAATTCGGGGCAAGGTGCTCCTCATGTTTGCACTGCTTATTGTCATTAACGGCATTATGGGGGTGTTATCGTATGTCAATATCCAAAATCTACAGCAGCAAATGGAGGATTTCACCAAGAGAAATGTGCAGGAGCAGTTAACTGTTAATAAGCTGGCATATGAGATTGCACGACTAACCAATTTAGAGCAAACCTATTTAATTACAGGAGACGGCAATTATTTTACCTCCTATCATATGAAAACGGACACCATTCAGAAAGAACTCACATCATTAAAAAAGCAATTTGAGGATCGACAAACAGAGCTTAGTCATATGCAGGCCATTGAACAATATTTTAAAAATTATCTTGATTATTCAAAAAAAGTAATGACTATGCGTGATGAATTAGGGCTTGAGCAGGCGCGTAAATTAATAATGGGTGCTGCTGGGGAAACCATGAAAGCGCATATTGATAGTAATATTGTAGCGATTAATAATGTGATGGATGTGTCCAATAAAACAAAATTGGACAAGCTCAATCAACAGGTTAATCTGTCTATTGTCACATTCTTTCTCGTATCCGTTATTGGCTTTTTAGCGATTGTGATTTTTGGTTATATGCTCTTTAAATCACTAAAGCGTAATACACGGGTCATTAATGATTCGATTCTCGATATAGCACAGGCTGGAGGCGATTTAACAAGGCGTGTAAAAGTACAAAATCGTGATGAATTTTCGATTATTGCCGCTTCCACCAATACATTAATTGAGTCGATTTCTAACTTAATCAGACGTGTTAGTGAGCTGGCTGATCATGTATCCAGCAGTAGCCAAGAGCTAATGTCCTTAGCTGATGAAAATGCACGTACTATTCAAGATATTGCAGATGCCACAGCTGATATTGCCAGCGATAGTGATCAGACGATTGCCAGCATGAATAGTGCACAGCAAAAAATGAGCGACCTTGAGCACTCCATGCATCAATTAAATGAACAGGCTAGCGCTGTGCAACATGCCTCACTCGCGATGCAACAAGCCGCAGATGAAGGCAGTCATTCTGTTGAGCAATCATCACTTGTTATGCAATCGATTGAAGAAACAATGGCATCCACAACCTCCACTGTTGAGGCACTAGGTCGTAAATCAGCCGATATTACCTCCATTATTGGCACGATTACAGCGATTGCTGAGCAAACCAATCTACTTGCCTTAAATGCAGCCATTGAAGCAGCACGCGCTGGTGAGCATGGACGAGGCTTTGCCGTTGTAGCGGATGAGGTGCGGAAGCTGGCTGAGCAATCACAAAGTGCTGCAAAGGAAGTTACAGGGATTGTGACATCCATTCAAGAGGAAGTGACCTCTATTATTACGCAAAATCATGAGGGCGTTACATCGGTTATCCGCGGTGTCGAGGTAACCAATGAAACCAACCAATCATTGGAAAATATTTTAGCACATACACAGGAAACAACAGCGATTATTGCCGCAATGGTTGAGCAAATTGGCACAACCATTGATTATAGTAATGCTGTAGCCAATGATTTCGTCCATGTCAATGCATATGCGGAGCAATCAGCAGCTAACACGGTGACCTCTGCGGCAGCGGCAACACAAGGCTCTGCATCCATGCAGGAAATCAATGCAGCCGCTACAGAGCTTGCTCAACAAGCAGATAGTCTACGCAACCTCGTAAGTGAGTTTAAAGTATAGCTACTCAATAATATTGCCAAGAACATAAAAAATCCTAGCAAGGAGGTAGTGATCCCCTTGCTAGGATTTTCTTATTTGAATAATGCTAAATAGTTGCCATAGCCTTCTTTTTCTAAGTCTTCTTTTGCGATAAAGCGCAATGCCGCTGAGTTAATACAATAACGCAGGCCGCCTAGCTCACTTGGCCCATCTGGAAAGACATGACCTAAATGAGAGTCTGCCTCTTTACTACGTACCTCTACGCGACGCATACCATGGGATGTATCAAAATGCTCTGCTACTTCCTCTTTTTCAATGGGCTTGGCAAAAGCAGGCCAGCCACAGCCTGAATTAAATTTATCCAGTGAACTAAATAATGGCTTCCCAGAAACAATATCTACATAAATGCCCTCTTCAAAATGGTCATCATATTCATTGCGAAACGGTGGCTCTGTACCATTTTCCTGTGTCACATAATATTGCATTTCAGTTAATTCTTTTAAACGCTGTTCTTTATTCATGTTTATTCCCCCAGTGATGCTCCTGAAACGCTCTGCGACCTGATCCAATCGAATAGCGCTCATAATGCATTGGATTTTTCTTATAATAATGTTGATGATAATCTTCAGCCGGATAAAACGTGCTCGCTGGTAAGATTTTTACCATAATCGGCTTATCAAATTTACCAGACGCCTCTAAATCTGCCTTGGCGCGCTCAGCTAACTCACGTTGTTCTTCATTATGATAGAAAATCGCCGTTGTATAGGATTGTCCACGATCATAAAATTGACCACCAGCATCTGTCGGATCAATTAATGTCCAATAGGTTGCAAGTAATTGCTCGTAGCTATATAGCTCATCATTGAAGATGATTTGTACAGCTTCCACATGTCCAGTCGTTTCAGCGCATACTTGTTCATATGTGGGATTTTCAACATGTCCCCCTGTATAGCCCGATATGACTGATTCGATGCCAGGTGTTTCATCAAAGGGCTTGACCATGCACCAAAAACAGCCACCTGCAAATGTTGCATATTGCCTTACCATAGCTTTCACTCCTTATTCACCAGGTACAATAATTTCTAATAAAATTTTATCATTGGCTAAATCCAATTCCTTTGCACGAACACGTGAACCTGATGCAATATTAATACGCGATAAATCAATATAAATTTCCGCTTCATTAGGATTTACCGTAATCCATGAGGGGAATTCCACCGAATCACGCATAATTTTCATCGTTGTTTCTGGTGGAATATTGAGTAGCCCCACATTCATACCGGTTTGCTTTAAAATAATATTACCACTGTCATCTACAATCGGATCAAAATTCATCGAAATTGGAATTTCTGTATAAAATACAGTGAGCGTGCTTTTTAATTGAATATCGTTTCCGATTGTATAATCAATTGGTAAGGGTGATCCCTCTACTGCATCCTTTAAATATTTTTTCGATATTGATTCTAATTCTTGTGCTGTTGTTTGCACAACGAGAACATTCTCTTTGCCTTCACTTTTACCTACTGTATTCTTTGCGACATTGACACCATCTACTGGTCTAGTTGCTAAAAAAACAACGAGGAGGATTGCAAAAAGCACGGTGCCCGCTAAGGCAAAAAATGCGACCTTCCATTTATTCATTTTGTCACTCCTCGAAGCCTATTGCTTTGTTAATCTTTTTTTCCATCTCACACTGCTCCATTGTTACGAGTATACGCTCTGTCATTTTGTCATAGCCCTTTGCATTTGGGTGGAAAAAGTCTGTATGATAAACAAGTTCTTCGTTTGAATCAAATAAATCCTCCACCGAAATATAGCAGGCATTGGAATCCTCACTTGCTACTTCCTCAATCACCTTATTCCATTCTGTAATAATTGTATCAAATTCATTGGCCTCATTTGTAACAATGGAGAATGGATTGTAAAAACCAATGAGCAATAGGGGCACCGTTGGGTTTTTCGCTCGAATCCCTTCAATAATTTTCCTGTAGCGCTCCTTATAAGCAAGCAATTCTTTATCAAAGGCATCGCGCTTTAAATTAAATAGATCCTGCTTAACAACTTTCATTACATCATTGCCGCCCATTGTTAATGAAACGAGCTGTGCCTGTTGCAGCTCTTCATTATAATGCCCCTTTTTCACTAATTTTAGTAGCTGATCACTGCGTCTACCACGTTTTCCGCGATTATCGACCTCTACCTCTGCTACAGAGGGCCATGTTAACAATGAATCTGCTAATCTTCCCACATAACCGTCTTGACTATACTCATCACCAACACCGGCCGTTAATGAATCGCCTAGTGCCAAGTAATGTAGTTGTTTTGCGTTTTCTTCATCAATTTGCGATAAATCCTCTGCTGATGGCTCAAAAAAATGTTCAAAAATTTGCGTCAACATATTCTTAGAGGTTTTTTCCTCGTCCTTTGTTTGTTGCTCATCCTGCGTCATCTCTTGCTCCGTCTCTGCCTGCTCACCATCTGGCTCTGCTTGCGGATTCGGTTCGTCGATTGATATTGCACAACCACTTAGTACAAAGACGGTCAAACATGACAATATAAATCGCCACATGCCGATTTGACCACCTTCCATCCCTTTCTATTACTTCTATTATAGAATAGTTCATACCGCAATGGAAAGTGACTTCCCTTTTGTTCTTGATAATTTTGATGGATTCTATAGCAGTTCGCTCCATTTTGTGTGGAGGTGATCAATTCTGCGTGGACTTCGCTCAATTTCTTGGCGAGAGTGATCAATTCTATGGGGACTTCGCTCATTTCCTTGGCGGGAGTGATCAATTCTGCGTGGACTTCGCTCAATTTCTTGGCGAGAGTGATCAATTCTATGGGGACTTCGCTCATTTCCTTGCCGAGAGTGATCAATTCTATGGGGACTTCGCTCATTTCCTTGCCGAGAGTGATCAATTCCACGCGACTTCGCTCATTTCCTTGCCGTAAGTGATCAATACAATAATTGCTGTCAGAACTTCGCCTAATCTTCACTATACGAAAAAAGCCACTACACTCACAAATGTAGTAGCTCCTGTCTATTATTCCGCGTAGTAAATAAACCCAATGGCTCCTGGCCCTGTGTGGGTTGAAATAATTGGAGAGGTAAAGGCGATTTCGACATCCTTAAAGCCCGTGCTCTCAACCAGCTCTTTTAATGGATTGCCCATCGTCGCAAGTCCATCTGCATGGGAAATACCTACCGCCTTCACGGTTTTGCCAGCCGTATCTGCTTGGAATTGTTTAAATAAATAATTCACCACTTGCTTATGGCTACGCACCTTTGACACAGGATTGTAAACGCCACCCTCTAAATTAGCAATTACTTTAATATTAAGCAATGAGCCGATAAAGCCTGTACCCTTACCGATTCGACCACCTTTAATAAGGTTTTCCAGCGTATCCACAATTACATACAAATGTGTGTTGGCACGTACCTTGTCAAGACGTGCTACAATTTCCTCTACCGTTGCGCCTGCATCACGCAGCTTAATGGCCTCTCGAAGCTGGATAGCAAGACCTATAGCGATAAAACGAGAGTCAATCACCGTAACATGGGCATCTGTCATTTGTGCCGCCTGACGTGCAGACTCAACCGTGCCGCTCATGCCCCCCGTCATATGAATGGAAAGAATGTGATCACCATCTTTACCAAGCTCATCGTATAATTCCTTAAATTTTCCCGGTGCAGGCTGCGAGCTTTTTGGTAAATTTTTCGCATTTTTCATTAGCCCTAAAAAGGACTGTGGCTCTAAATCTACCCCATCTATATACGTGTTACCATCAATTTGAATGGTTAAAGGCACAATATGTATACCATGCTGTGCTATCTCTTCTTTTGTTAAATCACAAGTTGAGTCCGTTACTATATGAATTCGTCCCACTTCGACACATCCTTTTACTTCATTAGCATTTATTATATAGATGAATGAATCATTATGTAAACATGACATTTGTCATTAAGCCAAGTCTTATTGTAAGCGCTCTCTTAAAGTGACAACAATAAAAGCCCATCAAGGCATATGACATTTTGGATAGAAAAGATATGACAAATGTAAATGGTTGTTTAGATGCTATCGGGGTATAGTAAATATATCAACGAAAGGAGTGTTTCAAATGGTGGATTCATTTGACTATAAATCATGGAAGGAAGAGCTATGGAATGCCATTACACACGGTATTGGCTTTATTGTCAGCATTCCAGCATTGGTGGTCTTACTATTAGCAGCCATGCAAACAGGAAATGCCCTACATGTAACAACTTTTAGTATTTTTGGCGCTTCGGTCATTATTTTATTTTTAATGTCGACATTGCTGCATAGCATGCCAGAAAAATATAAGCGTTTTTTCGCCATTCTTGACCACTCATCCATTTATATTTTAATTGCTGGTACGTATACGCCGTTTTTATTAATCGCTGTTGGTGGCGCAGTAGGCTTAACATTGCTCTGTATTATTTGGACATTGGCGATGCTTGGAGTGCTTTTTAAATGCTTCTTTATTGAGCGTTTTGAAATGCTCTCATTAATTTTTTATATCGGGATGGGCTGGTTAATTATTTTTGCTATTAAGCCTGTTTATTTATACTTAGGCTTTCATGGCTTTGCCTTGCTACTAGCAGGTGGGTTATTTTATACAATTGGCGCGATTTTTTATGCATGGCGCTCCCTACCTTATAATCATGCAATTTGGCATCTCTTTGTTCTAGCTGGCTGTGCCTCGATGTATGGCTGCGTATATTTTTACTTATAGCATGAAAAAGCACGGTGCGTGTGAACACCGTGCTTTTATGTGGCTTTTCGTTCAAAAATTTGATACTGGAATGTATAGCCGTCTGGTGCTGTTTCAGGTGCTTCTGATGATACTTGTACAAAATCCTGCTCGTATTTTGGGAAATAGGTATCCCCCTGAAACGAATGATTGATTTTGGTAATGTACAAGCGATCAGCCATAGCCATCGATAGACGGAAAATTTGCTCACCGCCAATAATCATAATTTCAGGCACATCTCCAGCAAGTGCCAGGGCATCCTTTAAGCTTGTCGCTGTTTCAATACCTTCTGCTGAGTAGCTTGGATCGCGCGTAATAATAATATTGCGTCGGCCAGGTAGCGGACGTCCAATGGATTCAAACGTTTTGCGCCCCATAATCATTGGCTTGCCCATTGTCTTCTGTTTAAAATATTGCAGATCACCGGGTAAATGCCAAGGCATACCATTGTTATAGCCAATCACATCATGGTCATCGTGCGCTACAATTAAAGAAATCATTTTATCCCTCCAGTCACTCTCTATTATAACCCTATTTTTGCGTGATACTAAAAATTTTTTGCATTAAATCCTAGTAATTTTATATGAATAGTTTATAATAAAACCAAACGACCGAGATAAAGGATGGATAACAATGACAAAATTAAGAGATGAAGCAGTTCAATTCATTCAAGCAAATCATACGGATACACCTTATTATATATGTTCTCCACAACAAGCAAGAGCGATGCGCAGTGTTACACCATGGCAATCTGCGCAGAAGCCACAGCTTGCAGCAATTGAAGATAAATATATTCCTGTACGTGATGGCGCACAAATTCCTATACGGATTTATACGCCTGTTATTGGCAAAAAGCTACCTGTGATTGTGTTTTACCACGGTGGCGGCTGGGTTTATGGCAATTTGGACTCTGTCGATGCAGGCTGTCAATTATTAGCCGAGAAAGCACAGGCAATTGTTGTATCAGTCGATTATCGTCTGGCTCCAGAGTATCCCTTCCCTATTCCACTTTATGATGCCTATGATAGCTTATTATGGGTGCAGGAGCAGTTGGAGGCACTGGGTGGTGATGCCACAAAAATCACCATTGCTGGCGATAGTGCTGGTGGTAATCTGGCAACGGTTGTCACTTATTTAGCTGCTACATTAAATGGGCCAGCTATCCATGCACAGGCACTTATTTACCCTGTTGTTCATGTGGATTTTTCCACAACTTCTTATGCTACCTATGGTGAAAACTATGGCTTAGATAAGGAAGGGATGGAATGGTTTGCCCATCATTATACAGATGAGCAAAACTTTACAAACCCGCTTATTTCCCCTCTATTAATAGAGGATGTGAGTGTTTTTCCAAAAACGATGATTATCGCTGCAGATGCCGATGTACTTTACGATGAAGGTCAGGCCTACGCACAAAAACTGACACAAGCAGGGGTGGCTGTTGAACATATCACGATGCATGGCTTAATCCATAGCTATTTTAGTAAAATGACTTATTTTGAGGATGCGACAATTGATACAGTTGAAAAAATTGCCCAGTTTCTGAAATAACTTTAGCTATCCAGCTTAAACAATGCGATAATAAGGCAAAACGTTTTTTAAAGGATGACATGATGACACAAATAGTAACTTTACAACTTAAACAGCCCTTTGCTAATTCATTAAAAAAGGGCTACCCGCTTCTTACAAAGGATGCCGTGGATGCACGCCAGCTCCCAGCGCAGCAGGGCACATTGCTAAGACTCGTTGACCAGCATCAGCGATTTATTGGGACAGGGTACTATGGTATCCAAAATAAAGGCATCGGCTGGGTATTAACAACAGATGCCACTGAAGCGATTGATCAAGCTTTTTTTAGCAAAAAATTTAAAAAGGCTATCGAGAATCGTGAAGCTTTTTTTAATAATCCGAGCACAACAGCCTTTCGTGTGTTTAATGGCGAAGGGGATGGTATTGGTGGTCTCACAATTGACTTTTTTAATGGCTATTATATGGTGAGCTGGTATAGCGAGGGTATTTATTGCTTTAAAGAAGCGGTCTATGCGGCATTGGCGGAAACGGTTCACTACGAGGCGATTTATGAGAAAAAGCGCTTTGAGGGCAAAGGGCAGTATGTAGAGCAGGATGATTTTGTCATGGGTACACCAGGCGAATTTCCAATCATGGTGAAGGAAAATGGTATGGTCTATGCCGTGCATTTAAACGATGGGGCCATGACAGGTATTTTTCTTGATCAGCGTGACGTTCGATTGGCGATTCGTGAGCGCTATGCAAACCAGACAAATATGCTGAATACCTTCTCCTATACAGGCGCCTTTTCAGTAGCAGCGGCACTTGGAGGTGCGCTTAAAACAACGAGTGTCGATGTAGCGAAGCGCAGTTTAGCGAAAACGATTGAGCAATTTAGTGTAAACGATATTGACTATGAGGCACAGGATATTAAGGTGATGGATGTTTTTCATTATTTTAAATATGCGCAGCGCCACGAGCTACAATTTGACCTTGTTGTATTAGACCCCCCAAGCTTTGCCCGTACAAAGCAAATGACGTTTTCCACTGCAAAGGACTATCCTAAATTGCTTAAGGATGCCATTGCCATTACAGCAAAAAATGGCATTATTGTTGCTTCAACCAATAATGCAAGCTTTGGTATGAAAAAGTTTAAAGGCTTTATTGACCAAGCCTTTCAAGCGACAAATACACGCTACAAAATAATGGAAGAGCATAGTTTACCAAAGGATTTCCGCGTTCTGCGAGAATACCCTGAATTTAATTATTTAAAGGTTGTTTTTATTAAAAAGCTTAACTAACTAGAAAAGGACGTGTTTCAAAAGCTATTTGAAACACGTCCTTTTTGTTTATAAATAATCCATAAACCAATCACGGATATACGTGAGGCGTTGGATTCTTAGTGATGGTTTGCCGCTTCTCGATAGCTCATGGTTAGATGCTGGGAAGCGAATAAATTTGGTTTCTTTTTTGCGCTGCTTTAAGGCGATAAATAATTGCTCTGCCTGCTCAATTGGACAACGATAGTCGTTTTCAGCATGTAAAATCAATAATGGTGTTTCTATAGCACTTACATACTTCAATGGTGAGTGATGCCATAGCTTATCAATATCCTCTAGCCCCGCAAAAATTTGCCAGTCTGTAAAATAATAGCCGATATCACTCACACCATAAAAGCTAATCCAGTTTGCAATCGAACGTTGCGTAACAGCAGCTTTAAAGCGTTTTGTATGCCCAACAATCCAGTTCGTCATAAAGCCGCCATAGCTACCACCTGTCACACCAAGACGAGCCTGATCAATAAAATCAAAATGTACCAGTGCGTAATCCACCGCTGCCATTAGGTCCCGATAATCATTGCCGCCATAATCACCACGCACAGCATCAACAAAGGTTTGCCCATAGCCATGACTGCCACGTGGATTTGTATATAAAACGGCAAAGCCCTGTGCAGCTAAAATCTGAAATTCATTAAAATAACTATTGCCATACATCGCATGTGGACCGCCATGAATTTCCAGAATAAGTGGATATTTATTGCCCTCTTGATAGTCAATCGGCTTCATCATCCAGCCATGAACACGCCAGCCCTCTGCCCCTTTAAATTCAATCGCTTCAGGCACAGCTAAGGCTCTTGTTTGTAAAAATTCCTGATTCACGGCCGTAAGCTGCTCTTTTTCCCCTGTTTGTAAATTTATATAAAATAAATCGCCAGGATTTGTTGGCGTGCTAATGGCCACAATGGCTTTATCACGCTTAGCATCCAACGAAAAGCCATAAACATACTGGTCATCCAAAATAGCTGGATATAATTCACCTGCAAGATTGCCAAAATAAATCGCTGTGCTGCCTTGGTCTGTCACTTGGAAATAAAAGCTTTCATTATCTGCCAGCCATTGCACATGAGGGGCTACAACGCCTTGCAGGAAATCGCCAATCATACAATCACCAATATGTGCGTCAAAATCACTTGTCACACATGTCAGCTGCTGTTGCGCTAAATCATATAACCATAACTTTGCTTGGGTAGCATTTTGAAATTCACGTTTACTACCAAGAAACGTCAGGAAGCGACTATTTGACGACCATGAAATTTGATAAAACATGCCTATCCCCGCTGTTAGCTGACAACTCTGCTTTGTCACGACATCCAATAAATAAAGATCATTGGTAAATGAAAGATCTTGATCCTCCGCTAAATCGGCTGTATACGCAAGATATTGGCCATTTGGTGACCATGCACCAAGGTAAAAATGATGACACCCTGCTGTCAGCTGCTCCAATTCACCTGTTGCGAGATAGACAATGGCAATATGGGTAAATTGCTCCATATCCAAC
Source organism: Lysinibacillus sp. FSL H8-0500 (assembly GCF_038051955.1). Classification (NCBI taxonomy): domain Bacteria; kingdom Bacillati; phylum Bacillota; class Bacilli; order Caryophanales; family Bacillaceae; genus Lysinibacillus; species Lysinibacillus sp. FSL H8-0500. The sequence goes on from NZ_CP150292.1 coordinate 2,496,551, forward strand.
AAGCCTGCTGCATCTGACTTATACTTCATATAGTCAACTTCCAGTGGCTTTAGTTCCTTGTCCCCTGTTTTAGGCTCTTCGGGTTGATCATAAATGCTATCCTCTTGACCAAGCTTAACGGAGAACGCAATTTTTTTGCCACAGGGCGACCATACAGGTGAGGTTGCCCCATGTTTACAATGGGTTACTTGCTTTGCCTCGCCACCTGCCTTTGCCAATACAAAAATTTGTGGCTTGCCCGTTCTAGTTGAAACAAATGCAATTTTACTGCCATCTGGTGACCATGTTGGAGCGCTTGTTTTCTCCTCGCCAAATGTCCATTGCTGTGGCTGTTTATCTTGTAAATTAAGATAATATAAATGTGAGATATAGTCGTTGCTCTTTTCATCCATAGCTGTTTCTATATAGATAACCTCTGTACCATCAGGCGATAGCTGTGGGTCAGAGACCGATTTTAAGTGATATAAGTCTTGTGGTTGAATGCCTTGCTTTACTGTCATCTTTTTGCCCCTTTAATTATAAGTATTCCCTTATAATATTTCGACACACTAATGATAATTCCTGCTTAGGCTCTGCCAAAAATCGTCCGACTTTGTTCGGCGGTAAAATTTATAAAAAGGCTCATTTAGGCGTCCATGCTCCTTATAGAGCTGAATAATATGCTGTACAAACGCTTCAATTTTTGCTACCGCTACCCTTTTGGCAAATAATGTGCCTGCCTGTGCTTTTGCGCCCATTGGCACTGCACCTAAATAGACATCAAAGCTATCCTGTTGATAAACGAGCCCAATATCATCATAGACGGCATTATAGCAGGCAGATGCACAGCCATTGATATTGACACGCATTCTTGTAGGTACTGTCACGTCCTTCAATGTATGATAAAGCTGCTCTGTGATTGGCGCTGCCTCCATTTTCTCCCCATCGCAAAAATCACAGGCCTTCATTGCTACAATTGCCCCTGCAGGCATACTATAAAGCCCTGCCTGCTGCAATGTATAAATAGCTTCTTTAACATCGCTTGTTGGAATAGCTAATAATAGGCTATAGGAGGCCGAATACTTAATCGCGCCCCGCTCTCCAACAACTTCTGCAATCGTTTGAAATTGTGCAGGTGTATAATGCTTATTAATAACGCCAGGGCTAATAACCAAACGTGTAAAATCACCTTGACGATTCAATGTTTCAAAGGTTTTGTCAGGTATATTTTTCTGAAATGCATTCATGCATATCGCTCCTTAAGAAAAAGAAGCTAGCAAAGCGCTAGCTCTTTTTAAAAGTTTTCGGGATAGAAGCCTTTTGCTAAAATTTCAATCGCCTCTGCTGCACGTACCCCCTCAGACGCTGCTGATAGTGGTAGGATCACGAAACGATCATTTTTAACTGCCTCCATTTCCTTTAATGCAGGATCGTTTTTTAAGAAGTCTATTTTTTGTTGGGCTGTTGTTTCACCATAATCAATAACAACAACAACCTCAGGATTGCGATCTACGGCATCCTCCTTTGATACAGTTGTCCAGCCTGATTCCACATCACCAAAAACATTTTGCCCGCCAGCAATGGTTACAAGCTCATTCATAAAGTTTTGACCAGCCGTGAACACATCCTTTTCACCACTATCAAATACTAAAACACGTAAATCTTCGCCCTCCTGCGGTAATTTCGCACGAACAGCATCTACATCCTTTGTCATTTGCTCAATTAATGCCTCTCCGCGCTCCTCCACACGGAAAATCTTTGCCACATTGCGAATATCAGTGAAAATATCCTCCAATGTTGGCTTTGTCATATTCGAAGATGTATGTAAATACGTATGAATGCCTAGCTCCTCCAGCTCCTCAGGTGTGCCAACTCCCTTTTCACCAAAGGCACTTTTCCAGCCACCATATAAAAAATCTGCCTCTGCATCAATGACCTGCTCCTTTGTTGGGTATTGGTCTGATAGAACAGGCACTTTGTCATATGCCGCTTGCAATGGCTCATAAATTTTATCATCTAAGTAAGCCGTACCTACCATTGAATCCTCTAAGTCTAACGCTAGCATAATTTCTGTCACATGCTGATTTAAACTAATTGCTTTTGTTGGTGCTTCTGTATAGGTTTGCGTTGTATCATTATTGTCGACTACGACTTCCGTTGCAGCTGTTTCCGCTGGCTCCGTCTTTTCTTCCTGCTCTGCTGACTCCGATTTATCGTTGGCATTACATGCGGCTAACATCGCTACAAGGGCAATGATAAGCACAAGCCAACTACTTTTCCATTTTTTCATGTTCCTGTTCTCCTTTGTTATAAAAATAGCAAGAAGGCATAAAAAATCCCTCTTGTCACCAAGAGGGTAGCATAGTGAAAAAATGGTTTGTCAACCTTTATCACTATCCCCATCCTCGTGGTTCGTAGTTCATTCATCCATAGTGGCAGGTCTCCTGGCTTAGGTTCATCATCTATACGCCTTCCCGTAGCATGACGCTACAGTGGCATATTGTATAGACTCCCCATTTACAGTTGCGGGACAGCATCGGAATTGCACCGATTTCCCTTTTAAGCAAATAACAAATGCTATTTGCACCAATATGTTTTATGATTATTGATACTATTGATAGACTAGCAGAAGAATATTTTTATGGCAATGCATAAATTAATAATTATACTTATTTTAGCACTATTTTGACATTGACAGGCACTATTCATGCTAATATTTGATAAAAAAAGTAATGGAAACGGGGATTTAGGATGTATAAAACAATTGGTGTGCTTGCACATGTGGATGCTGGAAAAACTACCTTTTCTGAGCAAGTGCTCTTTCATACAAAGAGTATTCAGGCACGAGGACGTGTCGATCATCAGGACACCTTTTTAGATAATCATGAGCTGGAGCGACAGCGCGGTATTACGATATTTGCTGAGCAAGGTCGCTTCATGCTAGGCGAGGATACGTATACACTGATTGATACACCGGGGCATGTCGATTTTTCCCCTGAAATGGAGCGTGCTATTCGTGTTATGGACTATGCCATTATTATTGTAAGCGCAGTGGAGGGTGTGCAGGGACATACCGAAACCGTCTGGCAGCTCCTACGCAAGTATCATGTGCCAACCTTCTTTTTTATCAATAAAATCGACCGTGAAGGCGCAGATGTAGCGACAGTAATGGCACAGCTTCGTAAGGATTGCTCTGAGCATGTCCTCTTGGTGGATGAACCGTTGCAAGCCAATTATGTATCGAGCAGGATGATGGAATGGCTTGCTGAGCGTGACGAGCAATTGCTGGATGCCTTTTTACAGGACACGCTGGATTATGAGCAATGTCTTGCACAGCTACAGGTGATGGTGAAAGACGAGCGTGCCTTTCCGTGCTTTATCGGCTCTGCCTTAAAGGATATAGGCATTCAGGAATTATTGGCACAGCTTCCACTATTGACTGCAACTTACTTTAAACAGAATGCATCGTTTCAAGGAGAGGTTTTTAAAATTCGCCATGACGGGCATCAGCGTTTAACCTTTCTAAAAGCTTTGCAGGGGTCACTACATATTCGCGATGAATTAACATTTGGAGAGGTTACAGAAAAAATTACGGAGATTCGTCTTTATAATGGCAGTCGCTTTAATACGGTTCAACAGGTCGAGGCTGGCGAAATTTTTGCTGTCAAAGGACTGAGTGCTGCAAATATTGGCGATCAAATCGGCAGTACGGCGTATATACAGCCTTATGAGCTTATGCCTACTTTGCAGGCGAAGGTTCAGTATCAGGGCGAACAGCATATGAAAGAGGTATTAAAGATTTTCCGTCTGCTGGAAGCTGAGGAGCCATCATTACGCGTTGTTTGGCAGGAAAAATTCCAAGAAATTCATGTCCATATTATGGGCGTTATTCAGTTGGAGGTGCTTGTTGATGTATTGATGAGGCGCTTCTCGTTGGAGGTGTCCTTCGGCACTCCGCAAATTTTATATATGGAAACCATTGAAAATACAGTAACAGGCTATGGACATTTTGAGCCATTAAGGCATTATGCAGAGGTGCATTTATTAATGGAGCCAAATGCACGTGGCACAGGCAATACCTTTAGCAATGCCTGCCATGCAGATGCCTTATCAGTAGGCAACCAGCGCCTTGTAGAAAAGCATTTATTTGAGCGGAACCATCATGGCTTATTAACGGGCTTGCCTGTTACAGATATTCATTTTACACTACTAACAGGTCGTGCCCATATAAAACATACAGAGGGCGGCGATTTTCGCGAGGCAACCTTCCGAGCATTGCGTCAAGGGCTAGAGCAAGCGCACAATATTTTGCTAGAGCCGTACTATCGCTTTAAAATGAAGGCTTCCAACGATTTTATCGGCCGTATGATGACAGATATTCAGCAAATGGCTGGCACATTTAATGACCCGATTTTAACGGAGACAGATGTACTTTTAACTGGACGTGCGCCCGTTGCCACTTTTATGAGCTATAGCACTACTTTTGCTGCCTATACAAATGGCAAAGGCGCCCTGACACTCCAATTTGATGGCTATGATATTTGCCATAATGCGGAGGAAGTTATCGCACAAATTGGCTACGATAAAAACGCTGATCCTGACTATACATCCTCTAGCATTTTTTGTGCAAAAGGCAAGGGCTATTCTGTACCATGGGACCAAGCACAGGCAGCGATGCACTGCCAGTAGCGGGGGCGGTTACGGGGATTTCACCTCTGCGCTCTTTACTATGAAAATAAGCCCTCCGCATTTTGGAGGGCTTGGGCTTATAGTGCTTGCTGAGCTGGCTTTGCTGGCAAATAAGCAGGCTTCACGACAACATAGTTATGTGTATTGGCAAAATCAATTAAGAGCTTGCCTGGATGACTTTTAATCATTTGCAAGTCGGCAATTAATTGCACTAGCTTGCTATGACCGTTGCCGCGAGGATGCCAATTGAAATGAACATCATTCAGCGCTTGGATAGCTTGTAAAAATTGCGTATACTCCTGCTGCACAAATGCCATTAATTGCTCGGTATAAGGAATTGGCGCTAAATCATGTATATAGGTTTCATAAAAGCGCATAACAATTGAGCATAATAAATCATTGACACGGGCAGCACTTAACACAGGCTTAGGCTCCTGCGACAGGCGCGCAAGATTCGGCTTAGCACGTGTTGAATCAATACGTGTCAGTAAATGATACAGCTCTCCATCCACCTCATAAACAATTGGATTTGACGGCATATACATCATAAAGCCATTTGTCTTTGTTTTTAGCTGATCTGCTAGCGTTGCCTTTGCAAAAAGATGACCATGCACATCGCCATTTTGTAGCCAAACAATTTCTTTATTATATAAAATTTGCTCAAAAAATCGGTCATTGCGAATAAGCTTCGTTGCTAATAATCGATCGATCAGCGACTCCACAGCCATTCGTGTTTTCGCCTTTTTAGCTACCTCTGTCCGTGGCTGCTTACAAATTTTTATATCCATATAATGCTTCATTTTTTATCCCCTTTGCGTACATATTTGCAAAACAAAAAGGATTCCCTACGTGTCGAGGAAATCCTTTACTTTATCATCTTTCATCACACAATGCCAAATAAGCCTCATCTAAAATTGAATATGTCCAAGGATGAACACTTTCATTTTCGTTGGGCGTTTGACGTACTGTGACGAACAGAGCATTCTGTTTTGTCAACATGCCACCTCCTATTCCTCGTAGGTTACTGGTGTGTACTCGTAGTAGGCAGGTCTCCTGACTTATGGTCATCGCTTCCCTTCTCCTTCCCGTCCAAAGACAGTGGTTGCTGAAAGGTCGCTCACATTTACAGTTGCGGGACAGTGTCGGATTTGCACCGACTTCCCTTTTAAGCAAATTGCACGCAATTTACACCTATTACTACACGCTATTTAGTTGTGAAGGAATGCTATTCCTACTAGCATTTATTGTAGAGGAGTGTCATTTAGAAGTCAATGAACACTAGATTTTAAACTATTTTCAATGACCTACCCAGCTTACAAGAATGATAATGTAATGTCGTTTTTTTGTAATTAACAGTTAAATATATCCATCAATAGATCCCAAGGAAGTACTTAGCCATAAGCGATGTCCATTGTCTATCGATGCTTATTTTACAAAAGAACATTGTAATTGTTTAAAATGGTATGGCGGATATTTTCAACATGGCGTTTTAAATAGTTTTCCGCTTGCTCTGCATCATGGTTTTGTAAGGCTTCTAAAATATGACGATGCTCTTCTAATGAATTTTCATTACGGCCTGGCACAAGAATTGTTTTAAATTGTAATCTTTTTAGTTGCTGTTTAATGATTTTGACCATATCTACAGCCTGTTGATTATGCGAGGCATTGTAAATGACTTCATGGAAATCTAAATTGCTTTGTGAATAGGCATCAAAGTCATGATTTTGGAGATGATTTTTCATTTCCATTAAAATTTTATCGAGCTTTTGTAAATCTTCTTCTGTAATATTTTGTGCTGCATCTGAAGCAATTAATCCCTCTAACACTTCACGGATTTTTAAAAAGTTATTGATTTCATCGAGTGAAAAGGATTTAATCGTTGCGCCCTTATTTTTTTCTAATACAACGAGGTTCTCTTGTTCTAACTTTAATAACGCTTTTTTGACCGTATTACGACTCACACCAATTTCGAGTGAGAGATCATTTTCAATGAGCTTTTGTGAAGGTTGATAAATGCCCTCCAGTATTCTTTCTTTTATAAATTCATAGGCAATTTCTGTTGGCCTTTTCAAAATAACCCCTCATTTCAATAGTTTAAAATTACCTTATAGTAATAATATAAAGATGTTTTTTTGACAATACAATAGAAGCTGATAAGAAAGGGGCTGTACTGAAATAGCGATTTCAACACAGCCGCTTGTGGGCAATTATCATATAAGCTATCACAGCATTTATTTATCTGTTATGCTTGGTAACCATGTTGTGAGTGCTGGAATATACGTTATTAAGAATAGCACAAAAATAGCCACTAGCACGAAGGGAATGATGGCCCGAATTAATTTTTCCATCTTGACGTTACCAACACTAGAGGCAATAAATAAGCCAGCACCTACAGGCGGTGTTAGTAAGCCAATTGTTGCATTTAAGCATAGCATAACGCCAAAGTGTACAGGGTCAATATTAAAGCTATGAACAAGTGGCATAAAGATTGGTAATAAAATAATCATCACTGCTAATTCATCTAGGAAAATACCTGTTACTAATAAGAAAATATTGACCAATAATAAAAATACCCATGGATTCGTAGAAATATTCCCCATTACTTCCACCACTGTTTGCGGAATACGTTCAAACGCCAAAATCCATCCAAACATACTGGCAGTGGACATTAATAATGTCACAACAGCGGTTGCAATTGTCGCGTTAATTAACAGTGATGGGAACTCTTGGAATGTAAGCTCCTTATAAAAGAATTTCCCAACTAAGATGGCGACAATACAGGCAACTGCCGCCGATTCAGTCGCTGTAAATACACCTGAAATTGTACCAACAATAATGGAGGCTGGCACTAGTAATGCTGGAATAATTTTTACAAATGCACGAATGACTTCCTGAAATGCAGCTTTTTCAGAGCTTGGATAGCTATTTTTTATGCCTAAAATCATAATTAATACAATAAACGAAAGCGCTAACAAAATACCGGGAATTATACCCGCCATAAACATATCATTGACCGAGACACTTGCACCAACAGCATAAATGATAAATAGCATGCTTGGGGGAATAATCGGCCCTAGCATGGCAGCGGATGCAGTGGTTGCCGCTGCAAATTCACGTTTATAGCCCGCTTTTTCCATTTCAGGAATCATAATTTTACTCATCATTGCTGTTTGCGCTGTTGCCGAGCCAATAATTGAGGCTAAAAACATATTAGCCACAACGTTGACATAGGCAAGCCCACCTCTAAAGTGACCCACTGATTTTTTGGCAAATTCGATTAAACGAACTGTAATTCCTGAGGCATTCATCAGCTCTCCAGCTAACATAAATAAGGGAATGGCTAATAGGCTAAAGCTTTGCACCCCTGAGAATAGCTGCTGAGGTATATTGTTTAATAAGAAAAATTGTTGAGTCACCGCAATATAAACAAGGCTAACAATCCCCAAAATTAAGGCAATTGGCACTTTTAATAATAGCAGCAGAAAAAATACAATTAGCGTTGCTGTCATTTTACCTCACTCCCCTCATCCGCTAGGTCGTTCTCTCTGTATGTAAATGCCTGAACAAAATGGTTAAAGGAATGCACCGTTAAGCAAACTAAGCCAAATGGAATGGCTAAATAAGGTAAAAACATCGAAATTTTTAATCCAGGTGATATTTTTGTTTGAATGGAAGGGTTGGAAATCCATTGAATCGCCATATATGCTACAACTGCCGCAAAGAGAATTACACAGGCATAGCCAACAATTAAAAAGATTTTCTTCCATATTAACTGCACTCTTTCAAAAACTAAATCTAAGCTAGCAGCTTTCCCACTTTTAACGCTCATACTCCCCCCTATAAAGGTTAGCCAAATCAGCATATAGACTGCTAATTCATCTGTCCAAGTTAAAGGGTTACCGAAGAAGTATCGAAATACCACACCTAAGGCAATACTTCCTAGCATCACACTCATTAAAATAACAGCTAGTACCTTTTCCATTTTATAGAGAGTAGTGCTAATCGTCGCTATTATTTTCATCTTTACCTTCCTCCTCTGCAAAATAAGAACGGTAGGAATGTTGTTGAACACCCCTACCCCCCCTCACATTTTCTAACAGCGCTGAATGGACAGCCACGTCTAGCTATTGATTCGCTTCAATAAATGCTTTAATGGTATCGTTTGAAGAGTATTGCTCATAGACGCTCTTACTTACTTCTTTAAATGCTGTAAGGTCAGAGATTTCATTTACTGTCACACCTAAATCTTTTAACTCTTGTAACAATGCGTCGTTTTTAGCGATCCCTTCTTGTACACCCCAATCAATCACGGATTGCCAAGTATCTGCTATGATTTGACGATCTTCTTCACTTAAACCATCTATGACATTTTTGCTACCAATGACTACTTCTGGAAAAACAATATGACCTGTTAACGTAAGCACTTCTGCTGCTTCGTAAAATTTTTGTGATACCGCTGCATCTAAATCCGTATCCACTGCATCAATTACCCCTGTTGATAAGGATGTATAGACCTCCGGTAAAGGCATGGAAGCTGGGCCCGCCCCTAAAGCTTTATAATAAGATTCGAACACAGGGCTACCAGGAATACGAATTTTTAACCCTTTTAAATCTGCTACAGATTGAAGCCCTTTACTGGCGATAATATGGCGCTGTCCCGCAAAGAAAACACCATAGCCTACCATGCCTTTTTCTTCAAGGTCTGTCATCATCTGTTTAGCAGGCTCAGAATTTGAGGCTTTAGCTGCTGCCTCTAAATCTTCAAACAAATAGGGCATAAACCACCCATTAATAGATTCAGAAATACTACTCATCGTCCCATTACTTAAAATGGCAAAGTCTAAAGTACCCGACTCCACTTGCTGCTGCATATCCGCTTCTTTGCCCAATTGATTGGCTGGATAGATATTTACCTTCATACGACCGTCTGAATTTTTTTCGAGCTCCTCAGCGAACTTTTCAGCAACCTTAAACTTAATATGTGAATCGGCTGCTTCATGACCTAGCTTAAATGTGTAAGCTTGCCCCTTGTCTGCATCCACTGTATCGCCTGAGCCACCTGTTGCATCACCACCACAAGCCGCTAATACTACTGCTAAAGCACCTAATACTAGCATAGAAAACCATTTCTTCATGACTTCCACCCCTTTTTATTGAATACCGAACATTAAAGTACAGCGGTCATTTCAAATTGCACACGTAAACCCTGTCGCAAGCTCTTTTCTGTTGTATGACGTGCTGGACGATTATCCGCATGTGGGAACATTTTTAGCCATTCAATATTGACATTTTCCTTATATTTTCGATCAACCATATAGACGCTAAGGTGTGCAATATTGTCGGTAGTCCCCCCTGCTGCCTTCATAATTTCTTCTACGTAATAAAATAGATTGCGAATTTCCTTATTGACATCCTCTGGTATCTCCCCTGTGTCTGGATCTGAGCCGATTAAGGCAGATGTATAAACCATATTGCCAATTTTCACAGCAGTAGGAATTGGATTTTGATGTTCAGAGCCTTTAATATGCAGTACCTCACGCTTTATCATCCCGATATACCCCCTTATGAATGTTTAGCTTGCAATAATTCCTCTTCATTTTCATAATAAACAACGCCTTCTGCCTCTAAAACAGGGCGCAAATTGTAGAAATCTACGCTAATTTGACCACTATCAATTTTTGCCTTTGTGCCCTCTTCTTTTCTAAGGCGAGCATTGGATAAATCCAATGTGCTTTGCAGGTCTTCTTTTTTAATAACCACGACTCCATCATCATCTGCCATAATTAAGTCACCAGGTGCTACCGTGACATCCCCGCAGGTTGCTGGTGCATTGACCCAGCCGCCCTTTATTTTGTTTGTTCCCTGTGATAAAATATCACGCGTCCACACAGGGAAGTCTAATGCGCGAAGCTGTCGCACATCTCGAATCCCCGAATCAATAATGACACCCTGAACACCTTTTTTCATTAACGCTGTGACGATTAATTCACCAATCATTCCTGCTACACAATCGCCTGCTGTGGTAATGACCAAAATATCGCCTGGTTTACACACTTCAATGGCTGCATGAATCATAAGATTGTCACCCGCCTGACAAATAACAGTGACAGCAGGCCCGACAATGATCTTATTCGATAAAATAGGTTTTAGCCGCGGGTTCATAATTCCTTGCTTGCCTTGTGCCTCATAAACTGTAGAAACATCTAGTTGACGATATTGCTGCACGAGTGCTAGTGCTGGACGCTGAATCTCTTTAACCACATATTTTTGCATTACACAAATTCACCTCCAACATAGGGGAAGAATCTGCTGAATGCCTCCGCTTGTTTATAGTCGTTGTTACCAGAGCAACGGCGCGCATGATTGCCACGTAGCTCTGCTTTATAGCCATAGTACTGAATTAAGTGTTTTTGCGCCTTAAAGCATTCCATCGCTGCTTTCTTTCGCTCATATACTTCTGAAATATCTAAAATCACATCTGGCTTGAAGTCAGAGATTTCAGATTGATGTGGTTCAAAGCCAAAGATTTTCGCTTGCTTTGCCGTCTTTGTCCCCTCTAAACGTACACCGTTGGAAGTGGATAGTACGCTAGCATCAAAGACAAATTTTGAGACGGCTTCATGATCAGGATTAAATGCGTCACGAGGACCATGTGTAATAATGATATGTGGTTGGACAGCACGTATTTTATAAACTAAACGTTCCATACGCTCTTCATTAAGCTGCATATGATAATCTTGGTAATCCCAAATTTCAATATTGGTCACTCCTAGGCATTTAGCGGCTGCCTCAAGCTCTGCTTTACGTTGTGCTTTTACGTTTTCTAATGTTTGTCCCTCTATATTCCATAAATCATTGGACTCACCACGGGCACCATAGCTTAAAATAACTAAATGGACGTTTGCACCCTGTTTCACATATTTTGCAATAGCACCGCCACTGCGCCATACAAAGTCTGCAGCATGTGCACTCACAATGAGTACGTTTGTCGTTGAATCAATCATCCTTATCCCTCCGATATAGCATTCATTTATTTCACAATTTCTTTGACAATTGGCGTTCCATATGTATGGAAGCTTTCGATGGTTTTATTGCCCCAAGCTTGACCACGCTTACGTTCCTGCTCTGTCCATGTAATGACCTCAAAGTCTGGGTCTACTACTAAGTAGCCACCAGAGCAAATTTCAATACGATTACCGCCTGGCTCATAAACATATACAAAATACGTTTGGTTAATTGCATGTTTACTTGGTGCAAATTCGATAAAGACATTTTGATCGACAAATAAATTTGCCGCGCGCCAAATGCCTTCATTGGTATCCACTGACAGAGCTAAATGATGGAAGCGGGCCTTTGCTTCAGTTGCGTCTTTTGTGTAAACAAGCTCATAGGACTTGCTATTAGCACGATACCAAACGGCTGGACGTGTGCCATTGTCTAAACGAATTTGTTCTGTTAAACGTAAACCGAGTACATGCTCAGCGAAATCACCATCTTTTTCAGGATCAGACGATAAAAAATTAATATGGTCTAAATTTTTAACCGCTGCCCCACGCCCTAAAAACTTTTGTGGCTGATTTTTTAAGGTTGGGCGTAAATGTTCAGGTGCTTGATATTTTTCCGTTTCAAAATAAAGCTCCATTAAATGACCGTCTGGACCATGATATTGATAAGCACGTCCATGTCCAAAATCGGCCTCTATCCATTCTCCCTGAACACCCGCTTCTTCAATTGCTATCACTCGACGTTCTAAAGCCTGTGGACTTTTAACACGAAAAGCAGTATGCCCCACACCTGGTTCATCGGCTTGCGTTAAAATAATAGAGTATTGCTCATAGTCACCCCAGCAACGCATATAGGCCTTGTTGGCTGTTTGCTTGACAATTTCTAACCCTAAGCTTTCATAGAAGAAATCAATACTTTCCTGTAGTGTTGGTGTAAACAACTCCACATGTGCAATATGCGCAATATCATCAATTGCTTCCTTTTGAAACTCTTCCATTGCCATCACCCCTTCAATAATTGTTGAACAATATTGCAAACCAATTATAAAACACTATTTTATTCACAGTCAATGTTTTTTCTAAATATTTAAAATAATAGGTTTATCCTAATAACTCATTCTGTAATTGGTTGACAATTATTTTATTCGTTTTACAATATAATTGTTCAACAAAATTGTTAAACGGATGTGTAGTAATGAATTTCTATATTGTCGTTTTCTTAACATTGCTTTTTCAAATTAGCTTAAAAGGAAATATTATTTTAGTAACATTAACAGGCTTACATTTAGAGGCTAGCCCTACCATGTTAGGTATTATTCTAGCGCTCGGTTCTCTATTTCCAATGTTACTCGCCTCTTATGCAGGCAGATTATCAGATCGGATCGCGATCAATTATTTATTAGCAATAGGCATGATTGGAGCAGCGCTTTCATTATTTATGCCATACTTTTTCTACAATAATTTATATGTATTATTAGCTGTGCAAGTAAGCTTTGGTTTATTCCAAATTTTAACGGTGGTGAGCAGTCAAAATTTAATTGGCACTGTAAGTACTTCCGCTAATCGCGCCAAAAATTATGGTATCTATACATTATCTGTATCTATTGCTAATTTAATTGGTCCGTTAATTGTTGGGGGTGCTATCGATTTCTTTCATTATCGTATTGCTTATATGGTGTTGGGAATTTTTGCCCTGACTTCTGGCGTGATTTTTTTGTTTATACCTATTAAGAAAAAGAAGGTTACGTTGAAGGAGATCGTAGAGGAGCGGAGCTTTTTACAGTTGCTCTTTCATCCACAGCTAAAAAAAGTATTTGTTACAAGTGGGGTTATTTTAACAGGGGTCGGCTTATTTGAGTTTTATTTCCCAATTTATACGGATTCCCTTGGCTTATCGGCTTCAATCATTGGTGTATTAGTCAGTATCAATGCATGTGCATTTATACTTTCACGCTTACTTATGCCATTTTTACAGCGCAAATTTACATCGATACAAATTATTGGGGGCTGTTTACTCATTGCTGCAGTTACATTTTTCTTTATGCCATTTGTCACAACCGTCCCACTATTAGCTCTGCTGTCATTTATAATGGGTTTAGGTCTTGGTTGCTGTCAGCCATTGTCCATTGTGATGGCATATGACCATTCACCAGCAGGTCACACAGGAGAAGTATTAGGTATTCGCCTAACCGTTAATAAAGCTGTGCAATTTACCGTACCTATCCTATTTGGCAGCATTAGCTTTTTAGGTTTTTTTTCAATATTTTGGTTCAATACTACCCTCTTCGTGCTGAGTGGTAGGTCCTTGCTTCAACCATTGAAAAAATCTAAAACGTAGCGCTCCATATGCTAACACACTAAAAAAGCCTCACATAAAATGTGGGCTTTTTTAATCCTTGCTAGATTACCATCAATGGGCCTATCCTAACACATACTTCGCTAGGACACCTTGAACTTTATAAATATTTGTGGACTTGTTAAAGTTTTTTTGTATCGGTGATTGACTGCCCGAAACCCAGATCTTTAGCTCTGCATCTAAATCAAATGTGCCTGCGGTTTCCACAGAAAAATGAACAATATTTTTATAGGGAATAGAATGATATTCCGTTTTCTTGCCTGTGACGCCCTGCTTATCAATTAAAATCAATCGTTTATCCGTAAAAATAAAAGTATCTCGAATAATTTTATAGGCATTCTGGATTGTTTCATTGGTGATTAATAAATCCTTGACCTCCTCCTGTAATTTTTCCAAATTCACCTCACTTGCATTGCCAATTAATCCATCAAATAACCCCATCTGTCTCCTCCTTTTTTCTACTATATTACAAAGGAGCTAAGCCTACGACAGCAGCAGCTTGTTTATTATATAATAAGGTGAGGTGATGATTTCAATGGTGCGTATCCTTTTATTATTACTTCTTCTAGTGATTGCCACGGGTTGTGGACAGGGACAGCTTACTAACGTGAACATTTCAAAAAGCCAAGGATTTGGTGAAATGAATAGTGATTTTTTTGCCGTATATACAGACAAGACATCACTAGATATCTTCCAACATGCCATCGCAACCGCGGTGCAGCAGGAGGGAGCTGTGAATGTTGTGGACCCTGAATTTGATTTACAGCTTGTCACTACAAAGAGCCAGAAATCCAATTATTATCTATGGCTAGGGCAAGAGGGACAACAAAGTAGCTTAATGGAGGCAACAGATACACATACGCTCTACGCCCTCACAGAAGAAGCCACAGCATCGCTACGTACACTGCTTTCTTAGGTGACAAAAGAGACCTACTGGACAAAGTATTTTGCATATGTCCCTTTATAGAACCAAAAAGACTGTAGATCGCCTGAAAAAGCTGGTCTACAGTCAATGTGATTATTTTAATTGCATAAGGCTAGAGCCTGCAATACCTGGATGTGTCATTTCATATGGGTCTAAAATTAAGTCTAATTGCTCACTTGTTAAGACACCCGTTTCAATGCAAAGCTCACGAATAGAGCGACCTGTTAAAATTGCCTCACGTGCAAGACGTGCAGCCACCTCATAGCCGATATGTGGGTTAACAGCCGTGAGCACCCCTACACTTTTCTCTACATATTCCTTCATACGCACTTCATTTGCTTCAATATCCTTTAAGCAATTTTCTGTAAACGCTTGGAAAACATTATTCATAATGCTGATGGATTGGATCAGATTAAAGACTAATACAGGCTCCATCACGTTTAATTCTAATTGACCTGCCTCGGATGCCAATGAAATTGTATGGTCATTGCCGATTACTTGGAACGCCACTTGGTTGAGTACCTCAGGCATAACAGGGTTGACCTTACCCGGCATAATGGATGACCCTGGCTGGCGCGCTGGTAAGACAATTTCTGCTAAGCCCGCACGTGGACCAGAAGCCATTAAGCGTAAGTCATTGGCGATTTTTGACATATTAATCATACAAATTTTTAATGCCCCTGATACTTCCGTATAGGCATCGGTATTTTGTGTTGCATCCACTAAATGGGTTGCACCTTTTAACGGGAAACCAGAAATTTCAGCAAGATGCTCATCCACTGTTTTAATATAATCAGGGAAGGCATTTAAGCCTGTGCCAACAGCCGTTGCCCCCATATTGACATCATATAAATTTGGACGCGTTTGGCGAATACGTACAATATCACGATTAATGACGCGGCAATACGCTTCAAACTCTTGCCCTAGGCGAATAGGCACAGCATCCTGTAAATGGGTACGTCCCATTTTAATGACATGTGCAAATTGCTCTGCCTTTTGATGGAATACAGCCTGCATCGTATCCATCGTTACTAGTAATTCATCTATTAAATGTAACACAGCGATATGAATAGCTGTTGGAAAAGCATCATTTGTAGATTGTGACATATTAACATGACTGTTTGGGCTTACTGTGTGATAGTCACCCTTTTCTTTCCCTAAAATTTCTAGGGCACGATTGGCAATCACCTCATTGGCATTCATATTAATGGAGGTACCTGCCCCACCTTGAATAGGGTCTACAATAAATTGTGCAGCCCATTTTCCATCAATGACCTCTTGTGCTGCTTCGACAATTGCCTCACCAATATCCTTCGATAATAGATGAACCTCCATATTACTAAGTGCAGCCGCCTTCTTCACAATGCCCATTGCTTTAATTAATGCTGGATGGATTGTGTAACCTGTAATTGGGAAGTTTTCTGTTGCACGTAATGTTTGAATCCCATAATACGCCTCTGCTGGTAGTATGCGTTCACCTAAAAAATCTTTTTCTATACGTTGTGTTGACATCATTGTCGTCTCCTTTTATGTGATACTCATCCTTGATAGTAGCTAATTAATGCAGGATTGTAAACAGGCATTTTACGCTCTTTCTTGAAAAAGTAAAAAATCTGCTTAAAAATGAGCTTATTTTAGAAGATGGTGAAAGTTTTTATTTATTTTCTAAAAAATATGATAGGTTTTGACAATCCCAACGAATATAAGAGTGAACGGACTTTTCGCGAAAAAACGTTTAGAGAGGTGTGTCATGGACAAACAAATACTTCAAGCCATTCGGCAAAAACAAGAACAGGGCGTAACATTATTACTTGAACACTATGGCGGCTTATTGAACGCCATTGTACGCAAATATATTGCAGGCAGACCACAGGAAATCGAGGAATGTATGGCAGATATTGTTGTAGCCATTTGGTATCATATTGACGATTTTGATGCAACCAAAAATGACTTTAAAAACTGGATTGCGGTGATTGCCAAATTTAAAGCCATTGATAGGCTAAGAAAAATAGAACGGCAGCAGACTACCGTTGAATTACCTGAGCAGCTTGCAACAACACAAGACATGGAGCTAGATTGGCACACACTCCTTCGTCAATTACCACAAAAGGAGCAGGAGATTTTTCAAAAATACTATTTTGAGGGACTAGCAGCGAAGGAAATTGCCCAGCACTACCAGACAAAGACATCATGGGTGCATAATAAATTATCACGCAGTCGTCAAAAATTACGCACATTATTTTTAAGAGACGAGGTGTAGCAATGGGTATGTATAAAGATTTTAATGATATTACAATAGATACCACTGAATTTGAGGAGCAACCCCTGACAAAGCTAGAGCAGAAAAGACTAAAGCGCCGTATTGTTAAACAATTGCCTAGGAAACGCCGTCGTATTGGCTATCGCATTGGCACTGTCGCTATTTTAGTGCTTAGTATTGTTATCTTTCAGCATCAAAGCATTGCCAATATGCCATTTGTCGCTAGTTTATTGGAGGAATGGCGGCAGGATAAAGCCGTCGATTGGGGTAATTATAAAAACATTGTAGGTGAAACCGTAATAACACAATTTGGTGCTTTAACGGTCAATGAGGTACTGCTTGACTACGATAAAGTGCTTGTCAGTGCGACATTACAGCCAGCAGCCAAGCGAACATTCTCTTATCGCCATCAGCTAATGCCAACAATTTCCATCAACGGACAGCCAATTGAAGATATAGGCGTTAGTACACAATCCATTGAGCAAAATAATGCTATGTTTACCATCTATAATGAAATCAAGCTACCGCAGCCAGTAGACGCTGCACAAGTATCTATACAATTAAGCTATAACCGTATGCATCTGCCAAATGACAAACAGCCGTTTGGACAGCTATTGGAGGAGCCTTGGACATTCAATGTTGTGGCAACACAGGAAGCTGTTCAACAGCAAACAAAAGAATACTCAATTCAGCAGCCTATAACACTAGCTGATGGACAAAGCTTTACAGTTGAACGCATCGTTACAACACCTATTTCAACAACAATATACTATAGCAACGCTTCACAAAGGCTCGATTTCGCACTATTTGACAAAAATGGTGAGCGCTACATGTGGGATTCCGCCACACATGAGGATGATGGCTCAGGTATACTGCATTTCCCAGGCGCATTCTTTAGCAAGCAAGCTCTTTATATCGGCACGAAGAAAAGTGAACAGCTAGTCGTGCAGCCATAATAAAGTAAACCCACTGATTGGTTTTTTTCAGGATGGTCGTCTTAAAACACGACCATCCTTTTATACTTTCTTTACATAAATCACTAATTCTTGACGGATGTGCCCGTCTTCCTCATAAAAATCTAAATTATGAAATTCATATTTAAAATGACCGACAGGGAATGTCACACTTTCTCCTTGGGCTGCTGCTAAAACACCTGCTACATCTTGTGACACCATTTGCAGCAGCTCCTCTCCAGAAAATGAATCAACGAAAACTACGTTCACCAAAAAACACCTCCTAAGCTATTATAGCTTAGGAGGCGCTTTCATTTATAGTGTTTCTTGATAGCCTTTTAACCGAATCTCCTCGATGACTTGCATTATTTCGTGAATTTGCTGTTGGGACAAATTTAACGTGTTGGCAGAAAGCTTCTGTCGTCGTTTAGCAACTATTTGCCGACGAGACTGCTGTACATGTTCATCTACCTGACATACCATTGTTTTTTCCACAGCTTTCACCTCTATCATTGAATTTACACATCTATAGTTCCAAATAATGCCACTATTAATATAAACATTTTTTACTTTTTATGTCAACTATCGATCCATCTATTTTATCTTTTGAAAAAACAGCAACCATGACGGCTGCTGCTTCTTTTATACAGCGATTGGGGCTTTAATCGTAGGATGTGGATCATAGCCTTCAATCGATAAATCCTCCAGCTCTATCTCAAAAATAGAGGTTTTCGCTGGATTAATGCGTAGTGTTGGTAAGTCTTTAGGTGTGCGTGAAAGCTGCTCCTTCACTTGCTCCACATGATTGATATAGATATGAGCATCGCCAATGCTATGGATAAACTCGCCTACCTCTAACCCACATTCATGGGCAATTAGATGCGTTAATAACGCATAGGAGGCAATATTAAATGGACAACCTAGCAGTGTATCTAAGCTTCGTTGCATTAATTGACAGCTGAGCCTACCATTTGTCACATAAAATTGGAACATCACATGACATGGTGGAAGCGCCGATTTACTGCCCTTTGCACCTGCATTGATAACATCCTCAGGGTTCCATGCATTCACGATTAATCTGCGAGAGTCTGGATTTGTTTTAATTTGGTCAATCACATCTTGTAACTGGTCAATTTCCTGCCCCTCGGAATTTGTCCAACGACGCCATTGCTTGCCATAGACATTGCCAAGGTCACCATATTTTTCTGCAAAAGCATCATCCATTAAAATACGCTCACAAAATAATGCAAGCTCTTGCTGATAAAGGGTATTAAAGGACTCATCTACTAAACAGCGACGGCCAAAATCTGTCATATCAGGCCCTGTATATTCGTCAGATTCCACCCATTTCTTAAATGCCCATTCATTCCATATATGATTATTATGCTGCAATAAATAACGAATATTGGTATCGCCCTTTATAAACCATAATAATTCACTGGCAACAAGCTTAAAAGGTACGCGCTTTGTTGTGAGGAGCGGAAAGCCCTTGCTTAAATCAAAGCGCATTTGGTAGCCGAAGATACTATACGTGCCTGTGCCTGTACGATCCTCTTTTTTCGCGCCATGCTCCAATATATGTTGTAGTAAATGTAAGTACGCCATTTCTGGATGTGTCATTGTTCTCAACAGCTCCTTCAAGTTTGCTGTTGATCATTATATCATTTCATTGTATTTTTTCGTTAAAGATTATTCAGCTCTCGTGAAATTTTACTCTCTGCTGTGACGAAAAAGGTTGGAAGCAGGATAATATTTAACAAGATCGGTCCAACAATCATCAGTAAATCAATGCCTGCACTAAAATAGAGACTAAAGGCTGTCATCAAACCTGATAGCACAAGGAAGATAACCTGACCTATAATAATAGTTATTGGCACAATTTGATACATATAATTGAGCTTGCGAAAATGATGCATATTTTCTGGATTATTAATCACCTTGCGTTTTAACTTTCTGGATAATAGAAAGCAGGCTAGTAGCTGGATGCCGATAAATCCAAAGTATAGCAAGCTATAGGTGAAGAATTGACCTTTATGAATAGTCCCATCAAAATGCCCAACACGTTGGCTTAACAGATCATGAACAGCCCCCTCATAAATATACTCGCGCTCACTAAATGAAGTAAGAGGCTCCATAAAGCCCAGTGCTGCCCAGTCCTTTGTATTGACGGTCCACTCTGATAGCTTACTTGCTAAAATACGCAATTGAATTGGATCTTGCTCCCCAAACATCCCTACTAAAATACGATAAGGAATGGCCACTTTTAGCTGACCATCCTGCTTCTTTTGAAATAAATCTTGAATATAAAAGGTATAGGCAACATCTGATTGCTCGGCCTGATAATAAGCCTCCTTGATCTGCCAATGACTGGCTAAGGTGGATTGAATACCATTGCTCATTTCTGTATAGGGAATATCCTTATGTAAATGCTTTGGAATTTTATAAACAAAATAATTATCACTGCCGATCATACAAATTTCGACTTTAACTTTCTCCTGATCTGTAGTTTTAGCAATTGCGGTCAATGGATTGGCGATGATAGCGATAAGAAACAACAAAATAAGTGTTAAACTACCATTTTTCACGCAATACTCCTCCTTTTCGTCACAACTCTTTATTTCACCCTATCATAATCTTGTCCGAAAAAACTATTTCGTTATTCCGAAAAAGCAATAGTGGTTTTCCGAAACCCATCATTTCGGTATTCCAAAATTAACAATTATTAGCGATAATAAAAGGAAGCAAGGCAATGAATTGGAGGCATTATGATGATAGACATAATAGAGATTTGGCAATGAAAACACGGACATATAGTATTTTTTTACTTTATTTAGTACTTGGTATCTATGTATTAGGGATTGCCATTAAAACACCTTTTATTAGTATTACCCTTGATACAACAAATGGTCAGCCTGTTATTATAGATCTTTACTATCCGCAGTGGGCACAGCAAAAAAATATTGAAAAAGGCGATATTGTTGTTACAATTGATGGAAAGCCTGCCTTAGAGAATCGTTCCGTACAACTTGATGCTGTTATTCGAAGTGCCAATACACTAACGATTCAGAAGCATGATCACACAGTTCATGCCATTACTGTGAAGCATAGAGACATCCCGGAAGAATTATATTTGCAAATTTTATTCCCCATCTTTTATTTTCTATTAGCTTTTGTCGTCGCTCTGTATTTAGGCTATCGCAATAAAAATAATGTACCGATGTTTTTATTAACGTTATTTTTATTAACATGCTCCCTAGCCTATATCAGTACAGGGGCTTCAGCACGAGGCAATTTTATTGGGGGAATTGTGATTGGAGTTTGCATTGTTTTATGTATGGTGCTCTTTATCCACTTTTTACAGCACTTTTTCCATTATCAACATATTCAATGGTCCTATATGCATAGCAAATGGCTCTATCTACTACCGCTTATTATTCCGTGCTGTTACATAATAGAAGGATTTATACCCGCAATGCGAGAACTAACACCGCTATTAAACTTAAGCTTATTTGCCCTACTTGTGCTCTATGCGATTTATATTTTAGTGACAAGCTATTTACGTACAAAATTGGCGAAGCTACGTTTAATTGCTATTGCCTTTATCATTCCTTTTTTACCATTTCTATTATTTTTTGTAACACCTGAAATTTTAGGGCATAAGCCATTGCTCCATGCAGAGGTGGCAGCATTATTTTTATTGTTTATTCCTTTCTCCTTTTTGTTTATTCAGGTGAATGAACGGCTATTTGATATTGAATACCAACTATCACGTTTACGTTATTATTCGACATTAGCTTTTTTTAGCGCGTTGTTGCTAACAGCAGGTATTGCGCTCTTATTTATGGGACAGCTCTCCATCGTTCATCTCACAAGTATCTTTTTACTTGTTTTTATGGGAATGCTCGCAAGCTTTTATATCAAGGAGCGTATTGATTTTAAATATCGGAAAATTATTTTCTCCTCTACTGGCAATTATGTACATAATTTATATGCCGCGGTGCAGCGTATGGGGAAAGCGAAAACACAACAGGAGCTATTGGAGCGTTTTACCTCCGAACTTACTGAAAAACTTGGCACAACCGCCTTTTATATTCAAACTGTCACAGAGGAAAACATCGCCCTCGAGTATCAAGACAATTATACGCAATTGTTATTACATGATGCAGGTGATGAAAAAATCATACTTGAAATTAGACATGCCTTGCAAAAGGAAGAGCTGCTATGGTTAGAATTGCTAGCACTCTATGTGTCGATGTTTATTAATAATTTACAGTTAATTGAGGATTTAGTGCTTGAAATTCAGCATATGAAAAATACTAGTGATACAGCGTTGCCTTGGCTCGATAAGCTATTATGGAACATTATTGAGAAGGAAAAAAGTATTTTAGCGCAGGAATTACATGATACGATTTTGCAGGAGCAGCTTCATTTGGCAAGGGAGCTGGATGTACTTGCGGAGGCAGCGGTCATTAAAAAAGAACGAGTTCTTGATATTCGGGAGCAACTCTTAAATGCCTCGAAGGACTTACGCGAATATTGTGAAAACTTAAGCCCCCCTCTTTTGGACACCTTTGGTTTACAAATGGCCTTAAAAAAATTAATCCAAAAGGTAAAAATACGCGCTGATTTTTTATTAACTACGCACATAGAACGCATACACTTTCAGGATGCTACGCTTCATTTAGTTGTCTATCGTCTTGTACAGGAGCTTTTCAATAACGCCATTAAGCATGCCGAAGCAACAGAGGTTTCGCTACAATTACAAGCAATCCCCCATGGCTTTACGTTGCAGTATGATGATAATGGTGTGGGCTGTGATATTGAGCAATTAATGCAGTCCTCCGCTTCGATGGGCATTAATGGTATCCGAGAGCGTGTCCGTGCTTTTAATGGTACGATTACAATCCAATCAAGTCGCAATGAAGGGATGCATATTTTTATTCAAATACAGGAGGACGGAGATTCATATGATGAATATACTGATTATAGATGATCATCCTGTCGTTTTAGATGGTACGAAAACCTTGTTACAGGATTTAACAAATGTCCATATTGAAACAGAGCAGGATAGCGCTGCGGTGCTAACAAGAATGGAATCGGAAGCCTTTCAGCTATTTCTTATTGACATTAATATGAAGCCAATTAATGGTATCCAGCTATCCGAGAACATTAAGAAAAAGCAGCCTGAAGCATTGATTATTCTTTATACAGGCTATGAACTATCTGATTATTATGAGCTATTAATTGAGAAAAAAATTGATGGTTTATTATCGAAGCTGGCAACGAAGGAGCAAGTGATTCAAACAATTCAGGCGGCGTTTCGCGGTGAAATTTTACTCGCAGCCGATTTTTTAGACTTTATCCAGCAACGCACCAATTTACCAAATATTCAGCAGGAAATCTTACTCAGCGATAAAGAACAGGAAATTTTACAGCTTGTTGCCCAGGGCTGTACAAATAAAGCAATTGCCTCAGCCATAGGTGTGACGCAGCGCACAGTAGAAAATTATTTATCAAAGCTTTTTGTGAAGCTCAATGTAGAATCGCGGGCAGAGGCTGTGATTGTCGCTAAGGAAAAAGCTTGGATTAACTAGTCAGCATGTAGTAATATATATTTTTCTTACTAAAAGCGGAATTTACTGGATATCTACTCAAATCTGTATTATAATAAAGGCAATGATTATATTCCTTCAAGTGCTACGATGAAGAAAGATAGATTCAACTTGCTATTGAAGTAATTGATTGTTGAATTTTTTTGGGAGGGTGTTTACATGACACAAGGAACAGTAAAATGGTTTAACGCAGAAAAAGGTTTTGGCTTCATCGCAGTGGAAGGCGGCAATGACGTATTCGTACATTTCTCAGCAATCCAATCAGATGGCTTCAAAACATTAGAAGAGGGTCAAAAGGTTGAATTCGGCGTAGAAGAAGGTAGCCGTGGACCTCAAGCAACGAATGTAGTGAAACTATAATCTTCACCTAACATAGACGTGCAACATTAAAAGACATTCTCCTGTAGAATGTCTTTTTTGAATTGCGATGGGTTGGTTAAGCATTTTTATTGTCCTATATGAGCGTTTCCTTTGTTGAATTGATCACTTTACCCTATTATTGAGCGAAGCTTTCACTAGATTGATCACTTTTATCCTATTATTGAGCGAAGCTTTCACTAGATTGATCACTTGAAAAGGAGCTACGCAGACCATCCTTTTTATTTATAAAAGCTACAAAATAAAAGTAAGCCTCACCCTAGCTTTGTGGTAAGGCTTGATATCTTATATGGGCTTAAAACTCCTCCTCAAAAATTGTCGTAAATTCATAGTCCCCTGCCATAAGTTGCTGTAAGTATTCCTCAAAGGAAGAAGCGATCACCGCAAAACTATCAGGATCATGCACATAACGCACCACTTGTCCAACCTGTCCCGCTTCATTTGGCGTAAAATCAAGATGTTCCCCATTATTCATACAATCTGTAAAGCATAAACGTTCATTCAAGGGCACATGCCTATTAATCTTTTCATCTATCTCCACATGCTCTAAAAAATCTTTATACCGTTCAAAAATAGTTTCACGCTTATCATGATAATCCGCCACTATTTACTCTACAGACTTTAAATAGTATGGATAATCCCTATATCAGAGCCTAGCCCAAGAACATAAATCGTTTCTTTGCCATGCTGACAATAATAGGTACCTTTAATATCCTGTAAAAGCTCTAGTAAGGCTTGGGGGCAGTTTGAGAAAATTTCCAGCAAGGCTTGAATTTGTTCATCTGTTGCACCTATTGCCTGCTGTAATTGGAGTTGTTCCATAGGCTAATAAGTTTTGAAAATAGACTGTATGCATTCCTCTACCCTCTGTGCAGAAATAATAAAGTTGTTTAAAAATCCATATTCCACGAACAGAGCAGGTTAGTGGAAGCAATAGAAATTAGGTTTGACTAGGAAAATTGTCGATGATATTAAAAAAGACACCGAAGTGCCTTATGTTTTTCAAATTAAGCATACCGAAAAATTAAAATTTAATTACTTAACATTCTGCTTATCTTGGGAGTGAGGTATTTTATTGGTGAGTGTATACAAACCATGTAAGGCTTGCTGTTAATAATGCTGACGAAATCAAAGCTGTAAGAGTACTATATGTTTGCCAAATAAGTATCGTTGACCAATCGAAAGCACAGCACAGTATACCTAGGGCAATCGTAGCAATCAGGAAAATAACTGTTACGATTATTCTCTTTTTTGTCATTGGCTGCCGCTCATTCGTTTTCCTTCTGCGTAATCCTAAGAGAAATAGCAAAACGGCCAATAGGCAAAAAATAATTGTGATAGACGACAAAATGATATCCAAAAGCTGTGTGCCACTTATTTCATATGACTGAGTTAGATTGCCGTCTAATATATCTTTAACTTTTAGTACCAGGTTTATATTGGTATTTGCACCGTTGCTCAGCAAGCAGATGGCTGTTCGTTCATTTAGCAGTATGGCAACTTCGGTTCTGAAATTTGGATTGCCCCCAGTGTGTTCTATAATCGTTTGGTCGGCGTTTACCAACCAACCTGCCGCATAATACATATCGTTGACAGCCGAAACAGACATATCACCCCTATGTGATTTTTCGATAACCGTGTGGAATATTTCGGGTATGTCCTGCACGGTACCCATCTGTATGCCCATCCAACGCGCCATATCTTTTGTATTAGAAATGATGTAGCCTGCGGGTTTATTCCCAGCATAATCCGGAGCTTTAAATGGAGTTGTCATAAAAAAGGAAGAACGGTAGCCCTGTGCCAACTGTCCAGTGGCTTGAGCATCTTCTTTATAAACATACGTCTGGTAAAGACCTAATGGCTGAAATACCTCTTCCTTCATAAAATCTTCATAGCTTTGTCGCGATACAACCTCAATAACCAAACCCAATACGTCATAATTAACGGTTCCATAGTTATACTGTTCACCGGGAGGAAACGCCAATTCAGCATCTACAAGCATTTCCACAGTCTTTTGCAACATATCTGGTGTATTGCCTTGTGGAATATGTTGAGTATGCCTACTATTTGTTAGACCACTGGTATGGTGAAGAAAGTTATTTAGTGTAAGGCTTTGCATATCCACAGGTTTCCCTTGATACTTTAACGTAAACCACGGTAAATATTTTTGGACAGGGTCAGTCATTGAGAGCAGCCCTTGCTCTTCCAACAGCATAATACCCATCCCGGTAAAAGCTTTACTGACCGAGGCTAGCTCATACAGTGTATTTTCACTTGCAGACAGCCCCTTTTCACGGTCAGCATACCCTGAAGAAAAGTAGAACACTTCATCATCAGCAAGTATTGAGATGGACATTCCCGGCACACCTGATATACGAGAGGCATCATCTAGCAACGCTTGTATTGCCGCAGATTTCGAATCTGACAGAGCATAACTTTGTGTTGCGAATCCTGAGAATAATATAAATAGCGTTAATACAAAAACAATAATCTTTTTCATAAACTCTCCTTTTTGAAAAATTATAAGAGAATAATATAAATAACCTACTTTTACAACTCCTAAACTAAATTTTAATTTATCTTTCTATTCACCTATAGAATGTCAAGTAATTGTGAAGAGTTACACTTAAACGACAGATGCGTTAATTCAATAAGAAGTAAACGACTTTATTATTCATTTTTTAAGTATTATATAAACAGATGGATGTAAGTTGAAATAACTTTAAAGAGCCTTGCTACGTAGAATGTAGTAAGGCTCTTATCTTTTATTAATCAAAATTCAATAACTTTATTATCATTATACACCCTCTTTCTTTATTATAGGCATATTTTACACAGCTCTACTCTATAACGCCCTTCTGTTATGATAAAAACATTTATTAATAAAGGAGTTGCGAAAAGTACAACAGACGTTTATCAATCTTAGATTTATAGCCCTTCTACAGGGAAGACTAACAATGGAAAATATTTTTAATTGTTGAATAAGCATATGGTAAGGGGAGCTCTTTTTAAGCTATAATCCTCTCCTTATCTCCTACTTTTACATATAGTAAACAGCCAAGATTGATAGAAAACTTAAACACAACATTCATTAATTATCTTAAAATTACTACTATTACTTATGAGTGGAAATCGTCCTCTATTTCCAAACAGCATCAATGCTAATTTGATAAAATATGACAAAATACTATCATAATTCGAAAATTCCACCTTACCCACAACTTTCCTCTTAGTAAAAAGGATACAATTTTTTTGATTATTCTACATATTAAAAAATTCAAAGGACGCCTGTAACATGCAGTATTAACGATCCTTTTCCTTTTTGACAATAAGGGTCCATATCCTTATCTATGACTATATGACGAATTTCACCTGTGATACACGATATGACATTTTTTTCACATCACTTGATATACAATGAAAAGGTTGAATCAAGGCCAAAGGCATTTATTTTATGAGTATGAATCAAAATAGGAGGAAAATATTGTGGTAAACTTATTGCTTAAACAATTCTTGAAGGCAGAAATCGAGATCAAACGAAGAATTATGTATAAAAAAGCAAAGGATCTT
This sequence comes from Lysinibacillus sp. FSL H8-0500, assembly GCF_038051955.1. Classification (NCBI taxonomy): domain Bacteria; kingdom Bacillati; phylum Bacillota; class Bacilli; order Caryophanales; family Bacillaceae; genus Lysinibacillus; species Lysinibacillus sp. FSL H8-0500. The sequence goes on from NZ_CP150292.1 coordinate 2,524,277, forward strand.
GGTTTTACCCACCCTATTGTGGTAGATTACAGTCAAGAATTGGACGTTCTACTAAATAAATATTTAAAGACTTCCTAATCGACTGATGTTAGCGCTTCTACTATATATGCACAATACACCCATTTTAGGAGCCCTATTTTTTATAAAATGACAAGCTTGCCTTGAATATTTATAATTCAAAGCAAGCTTTCTTTTATAGACTTTTTTGCTGCACTTCTGCTGTTATGCCCTCTAGCAATTGCTTCAGTGATTTTTCAATAGAGGCCTGCTGCCCATGTTTACGGACACTTACACTTTGATTAGCAACCTCTCGATCACCAATCACAATAATATATGGTATTTTCTGTAACTGCGCCTCTCGAATTTTCTTCCCTAGCTTCTCAGGGCGGTCATCTAATTGCACCCGAATTTGTGCCTGTTGTAAGGCTTCCACTACTTGTGTGGCATAGTCTTGATGTACCTCTGCTACACCAATGACCTGCACTTGCTGTGGGGCAAGCCAAGTTGGGAATGCTCCGCCAAAATGCTCGATTAAAATACCTAGGAAGCGATCGATCGAGCCAAACACTGCACGATGGATGACAACAGGTCTCACCCTTTCATTGTGTTCATTAATATATGTTAAATCAAATTTCTCTGGTAGCTGGAAATCAAGCTGAACCGTTGCACATTGATGACTGCGCTGAATCGCATCTTTAATATGGATATCAATTTTCGGTCCATAGAATGCCCCATCTCCCGCATTGATTGTATAGGCAATGCCTAAATTGTTTAGGACATTTTCTAATGCTGCTTCTGCTTGATCCCACAGCGCCAAATCACCCATATAATCATCTGGCCGTGTCGATAATTCAATTGTATATTCGAAACCAAAGACGTTATATACCTCATCAATAATTTTCAGTGCCAGCGCAATTTCATCCTCAATTTGCTGTGGTGTTGCAAAAATATGAGCATCATCCTGACAAAATGTTCGTACACGCAATAGACCATTTAGGGCGCCACTAAATTCATGTCGGTGTACTTGCCCAAATTCCGCCATACGTATTGGTAAATCCCGATAGGAATGTAAGGCATTTTTGAAAATCAGCATATGCCCAGGACAGTTCATCGGCTTTAAGGCAAAGCTTTGGTCATCCACCTGTGTGAAATACATATTGTCCTTATAATGATCCCAATGACCCGATTGTTCCCATAGGCGTTGGTTCATCATCAGCGGTGTTCGTACTTCCCTATAGTCATATTTTGCTTGTAAATGTCGCAAATACGATTCCAGTTCATTTCGTAAAATTTGACCATTGGCTAAATAGAATGGCATGCCAGGTGCTTCTTCTGAAAACATAAATAACGACAGCTCTTTGCCTAGCTTGCGATGATTGCGCTTTTCCGCTTCCTCCAAAAAGACAAAATGATCATGCAGTTCTTCCTTTGTGGCAAAGGCAACGCCATAAATACGCTGAAGCATTTGATTATTGCTATCACCTCGCCAGTAAGCACCCGACACATGCATTAATTTAAAATGCTGTAACTTGCCTGTAGATGGGACATGTGGGCCACGACATAAATCGTAAAATTCTCCCTGCTCATAAATCGTGACTAGCTCACCCGCAGGAATTGCCTCTAGCAGTTCAAGCTTTAACGCATCATGGGCAAATAATTGCTTCGCTTCTTCGCGTGAAACCTCACGTCTATGGACAGGTATATTTTCCTGCACTATCTGTTTCATTTTCTTTTCAATTTGCTGCAAATCACTCGGTGTCAGAGTATCTGCAATATCTATATCATAATAAAAGCCATTTTCAATGACTGGTCCTACCCCAAATTGTGCATGTGGGTAAAGTCGTTTAATTGCCTGCGCTAATAAATGGGCCGTAGAATGGCGAATGACCTCGATCCCTTCCTTTGAGCTTGCATCGTACAATGTAATTTGAGCATCTTCCATAATCGGGCACGTCAAATCAATGATGGTTCCATTAATACTTCCTGCTACTGCCTTTTTGCGCAGCTCTGGACGAATCGCTTGTGCAATATCGGTTAGTGTCACACCTTTTGTAAATGCTTGCTGTTGACCATCTGGAAATTGAATATGAATACTTTGATTTGACATGTCTCTACTCCTTTTTAGTAAAAATAAAAATAAAAAAACACATATTCGCCCCTCCAAAGGGACGAGTATGTGTTGTTTACCCGTGGTTCCACCCAAATTCCCACTAGTTTATGTGCTAGTGGCTCATTGATTTTGCTGTAACGTCGCAAAAAACGGTGCAAGTTTCCAAGCACGGCTCCAAGGTAGTAAGATGGGATCACAACATTAGGAAGCTTGCAGCAATTGCCTCCCTCTCTGAAAATGGTTGATCAAATCTCTTGTCCTTTTCATTGCCCATTTCATTTTTGCATGAAATTGTTAATTACTATAACGAATACTGGATTTTTTGTCAAACACTGAATTTAAAAAAATATCGAGTGACCGACAAATGACCACCACATACCTACCCTGCTCAATTCGCATATTTTTGTTATCTACTAATGATTTTTCACTTCTAAAGTCTCTCTCTTTAATTGCCATTGCATATGAATCTTTGGCTTCGCATCTCGTCTAAAAATCTTCTCACTTTCTTTTCGTGTAAAAGAATAATACCCATCTTTGGTTAACTGTGCATCATCCAATGTTTGAGATTCTTTTGTCCCTTCCAGCGTGATTTGTAAAGGCCCCAAATCATCGTGATCGCCTAGATAAAACAAGCGTAGGCCCTCCTTGGCATTGCTATGGTACACCGCTTTCCAATGCTCACTTTTGGCAATGTAATGCACCTCTTGCTGGGGATTTTGACAGGCTGCTAGCAACATCAACATTAGTATTGGAAAAATCCATTTTTTCATTAGACATTCCCCCTAACCTTGAATGGTTACTTCGAAGCCTGTTGATCGTTCTTCAAAGACATCTTTATATTCAGTAAAAATAAAGTCAAGCCCTTCTATATGATCTGGCAATGGTGGTGTCACAATAAATGTATGACATTCATGTCCTTCTGAGCCTTTTATACCTTTGTTACGACATTTGTAATGGTCACTGATAAACAATCCAAAATGACGATGCTTTAATTTTTCACGAATATCCTGCACAGGCACTTGCTGGGCATCCCAATCGACCAATAATTGCACAACACTCGCATTGTGATATTGGCGAATAACGGCAACTGTATAAAGCCGTTTATTTATTTCCACTGACTGTAAAACAGGAAGATAGCGACGAAAGCCCGTTGGTTCTACAAGTGGTTGATAGTATTTTTCTGATCTTAGCCAGCTAAAAATCATAGCTAAAAATGCTTCCTCAAAGCCATATTGTTGTGCCCATTCCTTGATGGTTTCAGCGGAAGGAAGGCTTGGCTTATGATTGATTAGCTCTTTACGTTGCTGTAAAAGTGCACAAATTTGCTCATCTATTGCGTGTGGCTTGTCCGTTGCTAAATGTTCATTCATGTCTATTCTCCTCCATCCTATAAGCCTTTTCTCTGTTATACGTTATTTCCCCTATTTGGTTCCATAAACGGCCTAAATTCACTGATTAGGATGCAAAAGAGACATGTTTGAAGAATTTCTTCTACCTATTGATCACTGTGTAGCTCAGCTGTTAATGTAAATGGTAAATTTAAATATTCATATTGAATGGTGATTTTCTTTATATCAGGTGCTATTACTTGGATCGCATAATGCTGCGGCTTGCCAATAGCTTGTGGGTCTATGTATTGTCGCGGTAGCATCGCCACCTGTGTTAATTTATGCAAGGACATCTCGCTACTTTCCTCTAGCTTAGTGTCTACCTCAAAGGGCTCAGACTTACTAATCACAAGCCCTACATGCTCAGGAAGCTTATCATTAACAAGCAACTGTTTTAGCTTAATCTCACGCAAGCCTTGATTATCCAGCGTAATCAAGGTGACCGCTGTATTGTCCTGCATTTTCATATAGCTTTGCATGACAAGCGGTGGATTACTTTTTAAATAAACAATAAATATAGCTCCGACTACGACTACACTTAATAATAATGCAAATAATATTTTTTTCATGTGAACCTCCTCTTTTTCAGTATAACAAAAAAACAACCTGACTTAAGGCAAGACAAGCTGTTTTTGTAAACGTATTTCATCTTATATGGGGTACCGACTTACCGATTGAATTGGCAGTATTATCAAAGCTAAACTCCTTACATAGAAAGATGGAAAACATTCGCGATAGCCTTTTGAATACCTAAAAATACTGCCCATGAAAGTATCCCTAAACCAATGGCGAAAACGAGATGCAGTGAGGATTTCATGGCGATATAAATAACAAACAGCATACACATCGTTGCTGGTAAGCCCACCATAACCCCTACTGTAAAACGCTGAATATGCTCGCTCGGTTCACTTTGCACCGTTAGCCAAATAATACTTAAAATACTTACCAAGGGCAGGGCTGCAATAATGCCCCCATAGGTTGGAAATCTACGCGCTATCTCTGTCACAATACCAATAATCGCTGCGGAGCTTAAAATTTTAACAAATGTATACATTACTTTGCCACCTCACTTAAACGTCGAAATGCCTGTAGGATGGCCTGTTGCTCTTGCTCTGTTAAGCGATTCAGTGCATCCTGTAGCTTCGCATCATCCAATTCTGCATTCTTCTTTAGCACCTGTAGCCCCTCTTGTGTTAAATGAAGAAGTACCTTGCGCTGGTCCTCAGCAGCGCGCTCCTTCTGCACCCAACCATGTCGCCCTAGCTTTTTAACATGCTCAGATGCGGTATTATGGGAAATATAGAGGAACTCCGCAATATCGCGCACCGTTACCTCCTCTTCCTTTTGAATCATCTGTAAAATACGTACGCTTTGATGGGAAATCACATCTTCATGTGTTGTATGTAGGTGATAGTATATCGTTGTAAAATAACTATTAATCTCATTAATCATTGCTTTATCTCCTTTAATATATCGTCATAAGCGATTATATCGTAATTTACGATATATTTAAAGGGCATATTTTTAGGTAACTAAAAGAACCTACTCATTAAAGTTTTTTTAGAGTAGGTTCATTAATTTATCATAAAAAAGGCTGATTATAGCATTAGTTAAATTTTTTCGAGCTGATACTTTGTGTATTTTGCTTGCTAAAATTAATTCTTTAATCAGTTTCTATTGTATTTAAAAATCACTGTTACAGTTTTTATGCAAATACAACTTCCTCTAAATCTTCATTAATATTTTGTAACGGTGCACGTTTAAAGGTAAATTCGAATGTATCGTCGCTTTTGATGACATGATTTATTTCATCATACATATCATAATGACTAATACCAGATAATTTAGCCCAGCCTTTTGAACGAGTCAATCCTACAAACAGTTGATTGCGCAATTGTATATTTCCTTCATTACTAGCCACTAAATCTGCACCTACCACATAAACCATATGCGCTTCATTTCCTTTAGCACGTGGGACAAGTGAAATGGTCACAGCCCCCTCTTCCCAAAATTGATCCAGCTTTTTATCCCTCCAAAAAGTGTTCGTCGTATTTTTACCACTTTCAGCAGGTATATAAATATCAATTTGATGTTGCATTAATACTTTTGCGACTTCTTTTTGAAGAACGGATGCTTCCCAAGCTTCGCCTAGTACAATGACTAAAATATTTTTTGAAGCTTTTAAATGGTCTTTTTGTAAATTATTTTTAATTTCTGTTGCAAGAGCTTGAAGTTCTTCATTTCTTGATATATAAGTTTTAAATTCTAATACTGGATTATTCCAAACTTTTGGAACAAGGTTAGGAGAGTTTTTACTAGGGCGTTGTAACACTATTTTTTCTCCTTGACGAAAGTTCCCTTCTAATACTTCATAACCAATATTTTTCCAGTCATCTTTATTTGTAATACCTCGCAACATACCCTCTGGGCGTAATAGACCCATACCGATAGCATGTGCAGCTGTTAGAATAGGTCCCGGCGTACGATAGCAGCGATGCATAATTTCACTTTTTCTAATACCACCTTTATGTATACCTGAAACAAACTGCTTAAACTCAGGAGCATTCCCAAAGAGCTCACGAGCTGTTGGAACAACTAAATTATCCAGACTCTGACTTTCGTCATATGCCCAAATAAGTCTACGATTAGTAGGATCTGTTTTATCAACTGGACGTAATACTTGATATGCAAACCAATAGAATGGTTGTTTATCTTCAAACTTATAGGCATCGCTTACCATGAAATCTTGACCTTCGTCAATTAAAACTGCATCAAATAAAGGTATAACTTCTGGCACATTTTTTAAAAACTGTGTACATATATATCCTAAGGAATCTCCCGTTCCTCTGATTCCCTGATCTTTAGCATCGTTTAAAGTTAGTTTTCTTTCACCGTGAGCTTCGCAAATATAGCTATAGAACCCTTGTCTACTTTTTCCTCCCCACGAATGAAGAATTTTTAATTTTTTTCCTACTTCTTCGTTATAACATACATCACCATTACTAAAATGTCTTAACCATTTATCTACTTGACTCACAACCTCTTCGTATAAACTCCTTGAGTAGAAGACAAGTGCAATATCCCAATCTGGATGTTTTAAATACATATGCGCTGCTTTTTGACAAAGTAGAACGGATTTACCAGATCCTGCAATTCCACGAATACGTTGTGGTCCAGACGGAATAGTTTTCCCAATATTTTCTTGTTGGATATCCATTTCAGAAAGTTTTTCAATAAGTGAATTCACAACTCCCAAACGAGTGGTAATATCACTTTGTGCTTCAGTGATTTCTTTTCTATAAATTGGTGAGCCACTTAAAATAGATAATATCATTTTCCAACGCTCATCATTAATTTCTTCACCTTTTTGAATATTAATAGTATTTTCTATTTTTGCTAGAAGTGTGGCGCGCCCTAAATCATTATTAAAAATAATAGGAGGCACACTAGGAAGACGGTCAAAGCCATGGGAAATCCATTCTTCTTCAGAGATGTTAGGCAGTGCAATTAAAACTTTACCACTAATTTTCCTACGAATCGCTGCTTCACGATCAAAGATACCGAGCAGAGAAAATAATTGATTTTCTGCTTGTTGATAAGGATTTCCTGTATGTTCATAGAAATCTTTATATTCCCATAGGTGACCATTAACTGCTACAAGTTGATGAATGGTTATTGATTTTACCTCAATAATTATAATTCCATTATCTTTATCGGCAATCAAGATATCAGGCTCTTTACGTGTTTGACCAACATTTGTGAATAAAGGATAGCGCCAATAAGCTAGACATTTATCCGTCCTTTCTTTATCACGATAAGCTTGTTTAATCGAATCCCAAACTTTTTTTTCACCAGATTCTCCTGGTTTTCCTAAATACTCCGTTTCAACAAATGGCAATATCATCAGACCTTTCACATAAAATTCAGAAAATAAATCAGTATTATAATACTATATAATTACTTTTATTACAAATTAACTAAAATAATAGGACCTATTTATTAAAATAAATATTAATATTTGTTATTTTAAGGGATTGAAATTTATAAAAAATTAGCAATTTAGGATTCAAGGTCCTTAAATTTATTATGTATCTATCTGTCAGATATATTTTTTAATGTCTTATTTCCATACAGCATCGCTTTTTTCATGTTAATATATCTATAGGTATCTATGAGAAGTGGGTTATCTTCCTACTCAAAATGCATATATACCAATCGTTTTCTTTTAAGGAGGAATCAATTTGAACGCATTTTTTAGAAATGCTTACACTAGAACTCCCTCTTTCGGTCAAAGAGGTCTTGTGTAAGTTACACAACTAATAGTGATTGAATGATCTCTTTAGGCCATATGCATGAAAAGCCTATACTACAGGAGAGATTTCAAATGGACAAACAAACAATTCAGCCATTTTTAACGGTGGCTAACTATCATTTACTTGAGCAGCAACTAAATAAAATTCTACATGCCCTAATAACCACGAAGGATAAAAATGTTATCCTTGCAGTACGCGGTCTTGTGGATAGTGAAATTACAGCTAAATTAGCGCTTTCATCAGCAGAAACAAAATTGATTGAACAGCTATTTAGCGTGATTGATCGCCCACAAGGCGAGGCGTTTTTAGCGCAGATTAAGCCCTACGTTATTCCGTTCAAGCCTCTTACAGTTAGCACGCTAAAAAGCTTGTTTAAAAAAGAGAAAAAGCTCAAACTACCAAAGCTGGAGGAACTCGATTTCTCTCAAATTTGCTATTTAGCTTGGGATGACCCTGGCACACATCGAAAATACGTGGTACTTGAGCAGGAGGGGCAGTTTAAAGCCATTAAAGGCATATTCTCCAACAATACAATTCGTGGTATTTGTGCTGTTTGTAATCGCCATTCAGATGTGGGGCTCTTTACCACTTCCGTTAAAGGGCAAGCTGTGGGAACTTATACCAACCACAGCAATTACATTTGTGCCGATAGCCAAACGTGCAATGGACATGTCACAGATATGGATAAAACCCTAGCATTTTTCGAACGAATTACCCAAAAATAATAAATGAAAAAGGCAGAGACGAAAGTAACGTTTCTGCCTTTTATTAGCTAATGAAAGTCCACGATTGCTTCTGCATAGCTTGACTGAAAACAACCTCTCCTCTTCACACCTAGTACGTCTAAATTCTCAAGAACAAAATTTCTTTCCCAGGTGATAATGGTGACCAAATTTTTATTTACCTTTTTAATAACGCCTAGAAAAATTGCCTTGCAATAAAAATATCTAGTCGACATGGTGATCTTCAATGATTAACATTTCTTTTCCTGTTAGCGCATCGATCAAAAAATCTACTATAGCCTGAGTGAACAATAAACCAATAGCTTCTAGCATAATGAGCGTCAATACCTCATATCTTATCCGTCCATACTACAAGATAATTTACTAACACGCTAAGAAAGAACACTATTTTAGGTTAGAGGCAATCGCTCATGGAAGTTTTATTTAAAAGCATTCAATAAGGCCCTGTAGGTAATAAAAAAATAGATTGGTCATAAAATATTAACGAATCATATATTTTTATAATTTAGTGGATACCAAAATATAAAAAAGGGGAATAGCGATGAGCATTGAATTTATTACACTAGCACCAACATTATTTCATGTGTTTAAAGCAGGAGAGCCCCATCCAAAAAAAGCAAAGCGCATTATTTATGGACAAGCTACATCAGATGCAAATGGCATAGCTACGTTTTATTTTACAGATAATGCATTGGCTACTGGCAATACACTATTATCAACAATCGACTATGCAGTAGCCAGCGTCTTTTCTACAAATTCATCAATAAATTCAAGACCGAGAGTGCAAATGAGAGAGAAGAACATTACTGCAAAATACGTCTCTGCTAACGTTACAAATATTAGTGGTGTAACATTATTAGGCATTAGTGTTTTAGGTTCAGAAAATCCTGTCAGTGGAGTCATTGTTGATTTTATGATATTAGGCAGTTTTGATACCTGAACGTAAGTCAAGCATGTTAAATTCCATAGAGTAGTTAGTTATTGAATTTTGTCGTATATTTCATTTAGACATGCCCAAAGATGAAAGTATAATATCACCCACCTTATTTTTTTAATACCATTTCGCGATTATTAGCGACACCCACTACCTCAGAACTAGCGTTCTACTATTACTTTAATGCAAAGAATGAAAAACTATGGATGTACCGCCATAATGGCTAATAAACGAAGAGCAGCAACACTACACGGTGAAACAGAACATGAGCCCAATGGTTTGATATGTGATTTGAGACAAGAAAAAGGAAATGTTATTATAGGTTATTTTCATAATAAAAAGCCACATCATATATAGATGGGACTTAAATCGAACTATTCATTAAAAATAATAAATGTATGACAGCAAGGATGCCCATTGGATAAATAATGGATCTTGAAAACGTATTTTTAAACCCGTTACGAGGATGTCGTTCAAAAAGCAAATGCAGGATTGCATGAATGATAAAGAATAAATCAAGGACCCAGAAAGTTATCGATTGATATTGGCTAAAAAGTAAGGAAAGTATGAATACGTAAAGAAAAAGGTGAATAAATGTGAAAACTTTATAAGCCTTTGCATCTTCCATATCTTTAAGTATAATAAACAATTGCCACTCAGAGCGCCTTATTGCGTCCATTTCGTGCAAAAGAAATAAAGAAAGATTAAATAAAAAAAGTACCAGTAATAAATCAGGCATCTAAAACCTCCTACATCTTTATATACTCAATATTACTATAAAGTTAGTTTCAAAATATCAAGTAAACCTACCAAAATATGTCGATATAAAGTCACAATGAAAGTGAGTGAAGTTCACTTACTTTTCGCTAATTTGCCTTTTATAGCAATTAGGTGAGGAAAACCTTACCGCACCACCCTACCTTCGAATTACACGATCAATTGCTTAAGCTAAATTCATTTGAAGAAAGTGAAAACAGATAAAAAACGGGTACATTTTGGGGTACAGGTTTTCCCCACCCTTTTTGCTTGATTCCCTTCATAAAAACCGTTTTTTCGTAAACTGCTAAAAACCCTATTATATCAGCATTTTCGGACAAAAAAACACTCGCATGTTCAACAAGTGTTTTTGGTCTTTTATGACAACCACTTCGGTGGTGTGTTTTTGTTCCAGTAAATATCGCCTAGATTGTGGTGTGCCATAAAATTGTCCTCGGCACTATGGTAGTGGAAATTATAATAGTAGCCTTCTAAAGGTCTTTTTTCTGTACGCACATGGAAGCGAATGACATCTGTGCCTGTTGCATTATTGATCACATTAAAAATTTTTTCGCCATAATGACCGCTTGGCTTTTCAGAGATCGTTAAGGAGGCTAGTGATTGCTCGTCCAAGCTAGCCACTGTCATTGCAATCGCTTCCTCGATTTTTGGGAAGATAATGCTGTCAAATTCATTGCTAATTTTCGGACCAATTTTTGTGCCAAACTTTATGTATGATTGCTCTTTTGCGGCATCAATCAGCGTAGCACTATAATCAACCGCTTCTTCCTGTACTTGAGTCTGCTCATCCCAGCTATTCTCTGTTTCTGCTGCAACAGCCGTGCCTATCCCTGGTGTAGAGTCAATCGAGGCGCGGTTAGAGGAGCCTTGATCAAATGCATCCCAAATTTCATGTGTCGGCGTAATTAAACCAAATGTTAAAAACGCCACCATGATGACAATACTTTTTTTCACCCACGTTTTCATTTATTCACACCTACTCTTTTATGTACAAATTGGTAATTCTCCTTATTATTATATACGTTATCGCCATTAAAAGGTTTCATATTTCTACAATTCATTGTACAATATTTATGAAGAATGTGTCGTTTTTTAAAGGAGGTACAAAGTATGAGTATCGCAATGGGTATTGGTCTTTTATTAATGTTAGGTTACTTATCATCTCTATGCTTCACGGACTAATTTAGTCACAATGCATACTGAACACAAATCTTGTATATAACGCCGTGTTATCAAGGTTTTAGCTATTTTTCTGAATTTCATTTAATGCAATATGATGTAAAATAATGCTTTAAATTGGGGCTGATTGAGGCTTTGTTATGGGGCTGCTCTGGGGCTAATTAGGGCAAAAAAAATATGCGGCGTGTGTACAGGAGTGTGTGAATATGAGTAGGATTGGGGTTAACACCCCAATCCTTTTATTTATCTTGGAACTCATAAGTTTTTCTTTTTTATGGGTGGTTTTTATTTGATTTTTGTATGACATGCAATTAATGTGCTAAAATCAAAAGTGATTCTTAAGAATCAATTAATTAGTAATAAAGAAATTCCATTTTGTATAGTTAGTAGCATTCTAAGTATAATCAATACTTAAAAGTAGTAAAGCGAAAATAAATTTTGAACTAGGTGATTTTATAAATGGATAATAAAGCACTAATTGTCGGTAATGGATTTAGCATTAATTTTGATCGCTCCTTTGCAAATATTTATGGGGCCCTTAATAAAGGAAAAAATACTTTATTAAAGTTAGGTGAGTTTGATATCTCTTTAGGGGCTAAACCAAATACAAAAAAAGCATTAAAAACCAACTATTCAAGTGTATTAAACTTTGTACGTTATATGAATCAATCTAAATTAGAAAAAATATTTATAGATGCTCTTGAATTTGCAGAATTTATAATAAATACGCCTAAAATTTCTGAAATGTTATTAGAAAGTAAATATATACATAAATCAAAAACTGCTCCCAACATGGTCGAGATTACTGGAAAAATTGCGAAAGTAGGCAAAGAAAAAGGGATATATTATGTAAATATTGAAAACTGGCCTGTTTTATTTTGGATTTACAACTTAGTTGATAGAACACCGGAATTTATAGAATTTAATAAGTACCCCAATCTTTTTATTACTTTAATGAAGTTAGGTGAAACGTTAGTACTTTTTGATCCAAACACACCCGGTTCTGTAATGCCAAGAACACGTTCTAACGGTTTTGCAATATTTTATAGATTGTTAATGATATCTATTGTATTTAATGAAGGAAAGTCTGTAGATATAGATAAACTTGAAAATATCAACAATATCAATAAAGAAGCATTAAAAACTTGGCTGAATGATCATAGATTATTATTCAGTTTAAACTATGACTTAATTTTAGAAACTGTTTCACAAAGGGAAACATTGCATTTACATGGAAGGTTTTCTGAAATTAAAGAAGGCGATATATTTTATTATTCATATGCTTTGTCAAACAATATAAAGAAATATTATACAAATGACATTTTATTAGGGGATTATACAACTACTAAAGTGGTAGATGGATTTGTTCATGAGTTAGTGATGAACAAACAAGCGTTTGCCCAGCAGATGAAGGATCCAGGTAAAATTTTAGAAGAAAATTTGAAATCAGAGTTTATCAATCACATTGTATTTTTTGGTGTTCATCCAGAAAATGATTATCACATTTTAAGTAGCATATATTATTATTTCCATTCAAATAAAATAGAATCTCCTAAAATTACTTACTTTTTCTATGATGACGATGCAAAAGAGACTTTCAAATCAACATGGGAACACATTCTTGAGAAGATTTATAGTAAATCATTGAATTATGCTAATTCTATTGAAATTAATTACCTTGATTCAAAGGATTTACTTAAGAACAATTTTTTTTGTTGAAGGATATATTGGAATGGTAACACTTTTGGACAACTTTTTTAAAGGTTCCTTTAAAGCATAAGGGACGGACAGGTTGCTTGACATGGAGCCTCTATAGGCATGATTCATTGCGCCAAGAATCCAGCTAAATAGGGCTGGCTTAGCCAAACGAGGCTATCAAGCCCATTGCTCCATATAAAGCTCTTCTTCGTTGAAGGGCTTAGTAATTGCACCTTACCCTCTATAAAACTGTCCAACTAAGTGTAGCCTATCCAAACTTTCTACGTATTCGGGAAGACTTAATTATGAATTGGAGTTTCAAAAAATAGCTCTATTTCATTTTGGGTATGATTAATTTTACTTTGATGTTAGTCTAAATTATGGACACAGTGAATTGGGCGTTTATAAAGTATAATAATCTTAACAATTTACTGGAGTGTCTAAGATGACAAAACGAAAAAGTTATGACAAAGAATTTAAATTAGAGGCCGTACAATTAGTTGAAAGTGGCAAGAGGGTTGCGGAGGTTGCACGTGAGCTGGATCTTGCAGAACAAACATTACACAATTGGGTAAAGAAATTTAGTAAAGATGGGGAAGCTGCATTTGTCGGTAGTGGGAACTTAAAAACCGAAGACAAGGAAAATAAAGATTTACAAAAAAAGAATACGTGACCTAGAAGAGGAAAACGCCATCTTAAAAAAGACGATGAGCATCTTTGCGAAAGACCAGAAGTAATTTACAACTTTATTCAACAGCACCGACACGATTTCCGTGTGGCAAAGATGTGCGAAGTATTAGGTGTTTCAAGAAGTGAATTTTGCACATAAAAGAACATTGGAAAATAAGAAAAAATTAAAGCAGTAGCGTCTAATTACACTACTGCTTAAGAATTGGTCGCCCTTTTATGGACTCAGTAATGAATTATATCATAAGGGACCTATAACAACTAATTTTGAACATTCAACACTACAATTTGTAAATAAGTCTTTTTTATACCTCATTTACTTGTATGCGAATGGTCATCCCTTCTCCGACCTTCGTATCTAGCATGAATTTCCCGTTAAACGACTGAACGCGCTCCTGCATACCACGAATGCCCATCGAGTCAGCATGTCTAATATCATCCATATTACAGCCTATACCATCATCTGTATAAAGAATTTCAAAGCCTTCCTCCGTGCTAAGTAAATGCACTTCAACTGTATTAGCATAGGCATGTTTGAGTGCATTGTTTAATAGCTCCTGGAACAGTCGATAAATCATTAAATTTAAACGTTCATCCTCTAAATATAGGCGATCTATCGTATAGATTAACAGAAAATCAACACGCTTATGAATTTTTTGAATTAGTTTTTTAAGTGCTGCATTTAAGCCTAGTGTGTCCAGTAAGGGGGGCTTTAAGCTTTCACAATATCCCCTTAAATCATTTAAGGAAATCACCATCTGTTCATGCACCTTTTCAAGCTGTGACGGGATCATTTCTACGTCCTTCCAATGTACCAGCGCATCCATTTCTCTAGCGATATGAAGCTGTTCCTGTAAAATCGTATCATGCAGTTCTTGGGCCAATTGATATTTTTCTTCCTCAAAACGTAGCCATAGTAATTTATTGAGCCACGATAGTTCCTGATTATCAGATGCTTTTCTATCCTTGAGCTGCTGTAAAAGATCCTCTATCATTTTGGTGTTTTCAATAAAATTATTTAAGTATAACAGTAATAATTCAAGCCAGAGCAATTCCTCATCTTTCAGGTAAATGGCTTGACGATGGTCGATGACAAGAATGCGTTTAAAGTGAGCATCCTGCTGGATAAAGGCAAGGTAAAAATAATCTGTTTTTTGAATATCCCCTAAGCTTAATCGTTCCAGCAATGCCTCATCAATGTGCTCCATATATTCCTTGGATGGATTGTTCAAGATAACCTGATGAGTGTGAAAATCGTAGGTAAGCACAGAAACATGTTCTACCTCAAGCTGTAGCGCCACTTCCTGAGCAAATCGTGCCAACAAATCTTCAATTTTCACCACTCTACCAATACTATCGATAGTAGTATGCAGATGATGAATATAGTCATCTTTGGTAGAGAATAGAATCTTGCGCTTATGATAATCCAGCCGCTCCTTTATATAAAACAGTGCCATTAACGAAAGAAAGGTAAAAAGGAAAATCTCTGTGAGGCGGGCCAACGATAGACCCGTTAAAAAATAGAGCCCTAGTAAAAGCCAAAGCGTAAAGATAAAAGAAAAATTAAAATAATAACGCAGCCTCGAAATATAATACTCCATATCAAAGATACGTTCAGTAAGCTGTGTGAAAATAAAGCTAAGCGGGATGAACATAAAAAATAAGGAGCAAATTTCAGCAGAAAGAATTTCTTTATGAAAGAAAATCTTTGGCACTACAAATAACAAAAGAAATGGTAAAAAGGGAATAATAATACTTAATAAAAAAATTTTTAATTGAGGCGTTTTATATCGAATATAGCCAATCCCTAAAATACCAAGAACAACAATCAGTAAAATTAAAAATAAACCTAAAGTAATTTGTGAAAATAAAGGATTTGTAAATGGGTAAACAATACTTACTATACTAAAAATCAGTATAATCAGCGGTATTGTATATAATAGTTTAATTTTCTTAATAAATGACCATTTTAAATTTAAAAATATAAAGTAATTTCTTAGAAAATGAATCAGTATTACAAGACATAAGAGCATGCTACTTCGATTGACAATAGTGCCAATACTATTTAGTCTACCAGATGCACCAATACTAACATAAGCTAACGCTATGGTAAGTATAAACAAGATAAGTAAATTTATTAAACTGGAGTTTTTTTGTTTCTTATACAGAAAGAATGAAAGAATTAGGCTTAATAAATAGTAACTTCCAGGTAGAATTAATATATAAAATAAATGTTCAGGAATATCGAAGGGTGTAATATGAATCTGAATAATTTCCCCATTTCCCTTTAATAAAGTTAATTCTTTAGCGACTCTAATAACAGGATCATATGTGAGACTAGTTAATTCATTCATACTTTCTCCATCAACATTTAAGACAACATCACCAAAAGTAATTCCCTGTTCTTCTATTGATTGTTTATAATATAGATCAATTATTACCCATTGTTCGTTCTCTTTTTTTAATTTAATTCCTAAGAAAGGTGTGCTATAAGTAACATAAAGTAAATAAACCCCTATCATTAAATATGTACTTATAGCAAGCCAAGAATATTTATTTTTTAAAAAATTAGTACCAGAAATATTCATATTCTATTGATACATTCTTATCAAACGACTCCAAAATTGCCCGTTGTTCTAGTTCTGTCATACCAATTAGAGAAGCTTTTTTTTCTTTTAACAATGTCACTAATGCTGGATTTTGCTCTAAATATTGAATCATGTTAATCATAAAATCTCCCCAATCTCCTAGTTTTTTTATAGTCACAACTATTAGCTACTAAATCTCTACAATAAAGGAGTTATTAACCATATTTGAAACTATATTTTTATTATACTATCCCTTCCTCATAATTCAACATTATTTTTCTGAAAATTCCCAAAAACTTTAAAATTCACCCTATTTCTTCAGATAAATAGCTGCGACCTTTATTTTTTTAATTTTCTGTTGGGTTAATCGCTCAAAAACCTTTTCCCCAAAATAAAAATCATTATTTTGCCAATTTTTGATGGTATCTTAGTAAGCATCGAAAATTTTTGTTATTTCATGTTTTGCTCATACGGGTAAACAATTTCACAAAAAATAGCTGTTGGAATCGGCACCCCTCTTCCTATACAGACAATTGCAAATAGAGATTATAGTACAAACAATGTCTACCCACCTTTACTCTATCCAGTTATTGATATTACACAAATTTTCTTTTTAAAAAATAATGATTTACAGCTCTAAAATACCTCTTACGTTGTTAGAAAGTTTTTTAAGATTATTCTATTATATTGATCTTATTGTCGGATAATCTGTATATCTTATTGTGTATCGAGATAATAAAATCACTTAATTTTCACCATAAAAAGTTAGAGTCTTCTTACGTAACGAATGCGAAAATCAGCGACCCGTGAAGGAGTCACAAAAGTGGTTTGCTGTATAATCCTCGTCATTCAATACGACACCAGAGGGATTCCCCTTCTCTGGAATGGTACTAAACACATCAATATGCTCTATACTTACCTTTCCCTACTTCCTGCCTTCTCCTTCAGTCTTCATCCTTAAACCCAACTATTATCCGTTATCGATTGATCTATCCGCTGTAAATGGAGCAATTCTATCCCCTATTTCAGGCGCTATTTTAGCTATTCAAAAAACTTATCTTTTTATAAATACTCTTTATTGAATAGACATATTGCCAATCACCTTTCCATCTTAATTCATAAAATAGTAATGAAAGCAAGATCTATTTTTTAAACATCATTCTCTGTAACAAATGCCTATGACTTTCGGGGTCAAAAATATATTGGAAAGAGAGGTGAGAAAAATAATGAAAAAAATGGACCTCCAAAAGTTGTCTTGTAACAGTTGCTGTGAAAATAATCGGGTTGTTTGGTCTCGTATAAGGGCTATTGACATAGGTGCTATTCAACCTCCCCCAGTCGTTCCTCCTGCTGGAACGATTATTCCTATCATAAATCGATATTTCTATATTGTTACAGAGGCAATTAATTTAACAAACGGAGCAACCCTTCCCGCTAATTTATTTACCGATGATAATGGCGCTCCCATAACTGAATTTACGCTTTTTCGTCCTAATGGCTACGTCAATCTTTATATCAATGCCGTTATGCAGGAGGGTGGCGCCTATAACGTAACCCCAGATTCCTTAAACCTTAATCCATTTAATGCCACTATTTTTGCTGGAACGCCGATTATTATAGAATCATTGGGCTTCCAATAAACATTTCTGCTCTTGAAAGGAGGTGAAAAAATGGCGCTTTCAATTATTAATATTCATGTAAATGTTACTGGCTCTTCGACTAGATTCTTTAATGTTTTAGCAGCAAATTTAGCTGTCACAGACGGAACTACTATTGCTGCAACTGCCTTTTTAGATGATAGTGGAAATGCGGCAACTGCTTTCCCTGTAGTAACGAATGGCTACTATAATTTCTATATTAATGGTGTCTTACAAGAAGGTGATTTATATACAATCTCTGCAACGGAGTTAACATTTAATGATATTACTGGTACACTCACAGCAGGAACTCCATTAGTGATAGAAGCAGTAGAATTAGTCACACAAATTTAATGCTGACATACAAAACCATCACTTTTAGCTGATTTCTCCTATTTTGGGACTTAGGGTCACTTTTTTCAGAGTGACCCTTTCTCGTTTCTAGTTAATGATTTACATAAAATCACATTTTTCAAACTGTTGTTTAATACTCTTTGCAAACTACATCGCGTCAAAGTATATCTTCATTTAGAAAAAAGCAACTTAATAATAAACATACTATGACACCAATTTTTTTCAACATAATCATTCCTTTTTATACAACTAATACTGTAAAGCAATATTTATTTCCATCTAATTCTTAATTTTCAATTTTAAATACACTAGAGATCCTCTCATCTATCAAAGAATAATAAATAAAAATTTTGGTGGACTAATAAAAATTAGAGTTGGGCTATTTTATTTTAAAATTCGTGTAAATGATGATATACAAAAATCCACTAGCGTCGCATTAAAATAGACAATGCGACGCTAGTGGATTTATCTATATATATCTATCAGATTCAATAAATACATTTCTACCTCAGTAATCGCAAACATCACTTCTTTGTGAAATTGATCTTCAGTAAAGGATTCTAAGTATTTATTTACTTCTACAAAAATTTTTTCATAGGATTGTAAAAATCCATCGATTTTTTGATCACCAGGTGTTACAGATAAATAAATTGTTTTGAATAAATTAAAATCACTATAGGCATTATTAAAAAAATAGAGTGCTAATATTTTATCGTTATTCGCATACGATTTCACAAAAGATAGGTTTTGTTTTAACTTATTCAACGCATGTATGAGATTTGAAGTTTGTTTGAGCATATTTGCCGTATTACTATACATCTGATTATCACCTCCATCTTAATAATAAGCAGATCAACCATAAATTGAAACAAGTTTCTACAAATTTCCTCTCAAAAGTAAGCAGCCATGAATCAAAGGTTTAGTCTTTATTCCAATCCACTTTATATAAAGCTGGAATCCATTGAAAGTCATTATGTATGCTCTATCTATATGAATGTCCTACTTCCGATCATGCTTCAACGCTCTAAGCTGCCATTTTTTCGCAAGCTAGCATCCTACGTTTTCGGGTTCTAGGCATTCCTTAAAATTTTTACACTAACCAATTCATAAAGTTTGGTAGGTATATTCCCCACCAAACTTATTTCGTTAGACCCTTATGCTATTAGTTTAAATATTTACCTTGCTTTGGCAGCGCGATTTGTTCAAAATGATCGACAAGCTTCTTCAGATCTCTCGTAAGTTCTTCACCTTTTACTGGTAAGCCATGACCCGTGATCGCAGTAGACGGCTGTAATGCAGCTAATTTCTCAATAGATTGTCGAGCAGCTTGCCAATTCGTTGTTAAATATTGAGGTGGACCACTAATTTCCTTTGTCTGGGTAAAAACTTTATAAAGAGATTCTTGTTTAACCGTCACAAATGCATCTCCTGCAATCAATGTTCTATCTTTCTCACGAAACAATGAAATATGACCTGGTGAATGCCCTGGGGTGTGTATCCAGCGAAAATCTGACATATATGGAATACACCCATCCGAAGGGATTTCTTTGATGTACTCACCTAAATTAATAGCCTCATTTGGAAACATAGGTGACATTTTTGCCACCATGCCAGCACTTACTGTAGGGTCAGGTTCTGGATAGCTTTGTTGTCCAGTTAAATAGGGCATTTCCAAAGCATGGGCATAGACAGGGACATGCCAATGCTCAATTAATTCAATAATGCCTCCAACATGATCAAAATGACCGTGAGTTAGAATGATTGCTTTCGGTCGCGAATTAGGTCCAAAACGGCCTTCAGCTACTGAAATGATTTCCTCTGCACTTTTTGGCATCCCTGCATCAATCAGCACAAATTCTTTCGTGCCTGGATCACCATAAAGCACAATGTTTACAATTTGAATCGTGTATTGATATAAATCAGGCAATACCTCTATACCTACACCACTCCCAACAGAAGTAGCCGGAATAAATTTATAATCCTCACCATAATTCAAATCCGTGTCCATCTTACACCTTCTTTCCTCCATAAATTCAAGTCTACTCTTTAACGATGTCGCTAAAGCTATAATCCCTTATATTATGAAAACACCACAATCTAAAGATTGCGGCACGATGAACTGCTAATTATTTTTCTTCATTATTAAATTGTTGCTCTTTCCTTTTGTTTTTTTCCTCTGTTGCCTCTAGTTCTTCAGGGCTAAATTCCATCGCTACTTCCTCTTGCTCTAATTCATTCCTTTTCTTTTCTTTCGTCAAAACACTCACCTCCAATATACCTTAAAGTGTCCTGATGACCAAGATCTATACGTTTAACTTTTTAGTATAAATAGACGATTAACAGCCATTATAACAGTACGTAGTGTCTCACTACTTAAAGAGCTACAGAGATTTCATTCTCTGTGGCTTCTTTTATTATCGCTATCTTAACTATTTTAGATAAAAGTGAATTTTCCTTCTTTTTTCAACCATACTAACATGGCTTTCATGGCGAAAAATAAGAAAAGGATGTGTATGAATGGGTATTCTTGGTGGAAATCCAAAAGATGAACCGTTGCATTATGGTGAGGTATTTAGTGTTTGGTCGAGTTTAATTGCAGACTATGGCATGATTTCTGGCTATCAAACGTTTTATAATCATGCTGGTGATGAAGATCTTAAAAAAATTATTGAAGATATCATCGAAACATGCAGGGAAGAAGTAAAGCAATTAGAAAAAATTCTAAAAACAAACGGGATTGCACTACCTCCTGCATCACCTGAAAGACCTGTAGCAAGACTTGAAGATATTCCTCCAGGTGCTAAGTTTAATGATCCAGAAATAAGCGCTGCCCTTACTGCTGACGTAGCAGCTGGGTTAGTTGCATGTAGCCAAGCTATGGGTACTTCTACTCGTGAAGATATCGCCTTAATGTATGGGCAATTCCATATGGCAAAGGCTCAACTTGGTGCTAAGCTTTTACGTTTGAATAAAAATAAGGGCTGGCTTGTACCACCACCATTACATGTTAATTATCCTGAAAAATAAAGGCTATTCCTACGAATCGAGGCATGTAAATGTATTATTATAAAGAAGAATTGATAAATATTATTAAACCTGACAAACCAGATCCACAAGCAGCACGAGTAATGCAAGAAATACTCGGTGGTCATTATGGTGAAATGAGAACCATGATGCAGTATTTTTTTCAAAGCTCAAATTTTAGAGGCAAAGAAACCCAATATCGTGATTTATTACGGGGCGTTTTCTTAGAAGAAATCGCTCACGTTGAACTTGTACAAAATACAATCAACCAATTACTAAATAATTCTGGGGAATCCTCTGCTTCTGGAAATAATGGCGTGGACCAAGCACCTTTAGATGAGGCAGTTAAACATGCAAATCCACACCATTATATTGTGGGTGCACAATCATCTTTGCCTGTAGATGCAGCAGGTAATCCCTGGAATGGTTCGTGGGTATATGCACATGGAAACCTTATTGCCGATTTATTGGATAATTTAGTACTTGAGTCAACGGGTGTACTTCAAAAGACACGTATTTATGAAATGAGTTCTAATCAGACTTTTAGAGAAACACTAGCTTTTCTAATTGTGCGTGACAATGCGCACCAAAATGCATTTGCCAAAGCATTAGAAACGTTAGGTGTAGATTGGGGGAAACTATTCCCTATACCGAACTATGATATCAACAAATACCCTGAATGTAGAAAGTTTGTTGAAATGGGCTATCACAATGCTCAATTTAACTTTAGATTAGATCCAACACGTATCGAAGAAATCTTCCACGGACAAACGCCAAGTAGAAATGGCGGAGAATTAAATGTGATGCCTCCACCTGAAGGATTCCCAGTACCCATGATGCCTGAGATGCCAAATGAACACAGCCCAGGTCTAAAAGATATGAATAATTAAGCTGATAAACGTTACATTTATTGGCTGAAGCTAGAAATTATAGCTCTTCGGCTTGCTTTTCAACGCGCAGTTATATTTTGTTAAAAGTCACATATGAATATTTTACATGACAAAGCCCGCGAACATGCTTGTAGTTCACGGGCTTTCATCAATTATTGCCAAGCCTGATTGTGATAATCCCATTGTTTAAAGCACTCATCTTCTGTCAATATAACATCAAAAAAGGGCTTTAATTCCTTATTGAATGTGAGTGGATGATAGACTTCAATTGGCAGTCGTTGTTGATCCAGCAGTTCCTCGATGTAGCCCTGCAAGGCGCGCCCTTCGATCGTTTGCGTCTGGATCAACTGATAAATAGCCGTTTCATTCTGTGCTAGAAATTTTTGCGCAATCACCATTTCCACTGGGTATGTATACAGCTCAGCTGGTTTCATATCTAGCAAGGTTGGAAAAATCATAGTCTTTGGTGTTACTCGCCTATTGTCATGAAAGGCTATTATTACGTCTATGTATATCGTTACTTGAGCCAATCTAGTAGGAATTGTAAGTTGAATACTAGTAGCGTTTACAGTGCTTGCTAACTCATCTCCTAAAAATTCAATACCATCCTCTAATCCTTCCATCGCACAAATTTCCTTGAAAGCCTGCTTTGCGATATTGGCTTGCTGAGCATTTGTCCTAGCTAATAGCGTAATTTTTTTTAAAGGTAGTATGACCTCTTCCATCATGCCATCTACGTAAAATTGGTCATCGTAGGATGATGCGGATAAGCGATATAGTAGTCTTTCCTGACAATAGGCTGTTATCAATTGCGTTAAGCTTTTTTGCTGTGCGTTAGCCTTTGCCGTTAATTGTGTCAAAATAGTTGTTGCCATAAAAAATCCCTCGCCTTTTCGTTGTTTGTCTTTATTATTACGTATTTAACGATCAGCGTAAACGGCAATGCATACCAGCTAAAAAATGGAAGTCCTAGTATTAGACAAGGGGTAGCCCCGCCATTGCGAAACTACCCCTTTAGTATTTATAGGTAACATTCTCGTAAATTGTAAAAGTCTCAACCCAATCATCTGGGGAATAATTATCTCGAAACAATCTTGTTTCATCACCGCGGTAAAATTCCACTGTGTGCCTTCTAACTTAAGCAACGCAAACCCTACCTTCTTTTGCGTCCTTGCAGCCCCAAAGCATGCGCCAGTGTGAATAAGTATCTTCAAAAACAAAAGCAGAATGCCAGATTACGGAAGTATGCTACCTAAAATAGCACATATATTATCATAGCATTATTTTTTATAAAAGTAAAGACATTTCCACAGCACCGAGAAAATCAATATGAGCATCTTGATGACGAACTGATGCAATATGCCCATCATAGTGGCAATCATATAAGATAATCACCGCATTATAGGATACAGATAGCTTATTGCCAATTTTTTCAATGAGATTAGCTGTAAAGTGCTCAGCATAGGAAAAATCAGGATGAATTAATTGTGAAAGCTCATTGGAGGGCCCTTTATAACAGAATGCCTCACAAAAATCTTCATCAAATAATATGCCAAAATCATAGGCAAATTGATGATAATATTCATCGAAAAGAGCTTTCAAGTCACTCTCATAGGCTCGAAATTGATGTTCAGGCAAAAAAAGCTGCCCAAGCTTTTCAGCAAAAGCCTGATCTGTTTCCTCCTCGCCTTGATAAACAGTTGCTAAATATGTATAAAGCTGCTCTTCACTATTAACATTGCCCGCCCATATAGACACATAGCCATCCTTGTCATAATGCATCGACTCATTCCTTTCTCGAATACAGCAAGGCTCCTCCTGCCCCCATCATCATAAGGTGTTGGCCTGATGGAGAAAAGCCGCATTTAATGGCTCCATCTAAGCGTTGAAGGTCAATCGCTGTCGCCTGCTGTAAATATTGGTAATGCATTGTAAACAGATAATCGAGCACAACCGTTGCACGTGGCCACCAAGGATAAATCACCTCAACCTGCCAGCCATCTGCCGTTAGATGAATACCATCCCCTGCCTCAAAGCCAAAAATTGAAATTCGTTGCTGTGATGACGGTAGCTGAAAAAATAAATAATCGTCACTAATGCAGCTATGGGTGAAATTCGCATCCCGCTCCCGTTCAAGGCGCTCACCTGTAATGGGCGCTGTTACACTATAGCCTGAGTCACTAATGAGTACAATATTTTCATCTTGATCCCATCCACAGGCAAATATCCCGGCTGCTGGAATAAGCGTTTCATATATCCAAGGACTAGGAGGTTTCATACAGTTTAATGACTGTGCTTTCGCAAGTAAATCCAGCTCAAAAGAGGTTCTTATCTCATGCTTTGCCATCTAATTCCCCCTCGAAAGTTCTAAAACGCCATAATGAAATTTTGCTGTTGCTCGTTTATATTGCTGAAAATGATAGTATGCAAACCATTCCGAGCGAAAATGTGCCTTTAACACAACACGTTTTCTTGCTACCCGCTTTGCTTCCACAACCCACTGATTCGTTAATGTCATATGCTCTCCCGCCTGCCGTAACGCTTGAAAATTATTCGCCTCTTCAATCGTTTCCTCAAACATCGGGTCCATATAAACAACGTCAAATGATTGATCAGGCAATGCTTGTAAATAATGTACAGCCTCTTTCTGCACGACTTCAATCTGTCGCATACAGGCAGTTAATGGCAGCTCGGAAATATTATAGGCTTGCATCCCCTGTTTGACAATAAATGCCACATTTGCATTGACCTCTAGTCCAACAACACGACCTGTTGCACCAACCGCATAAGCTGCCAGCATTGCATCCGCTGCTAGCCCCAGCGTACAATCCAGCACCGTATCACCCTGTTGAAGCTGTGCCGCCTCTAAAAATGGCTCACGTTCACCACGCGCTACCCGCTTTAAACGAAATGCGGCCGAATTAGGATGAAAGAAAAACGGCTCCTGTGCGCCATAGGCATAGTAATCATAGCGATATTTCCCCGCAACGATTACATGTGCCTGTAATTCCTGCGACATCTTACGAATGGAACGTTTTTTTCGTGGCTCAAACGTAGCTCCCAATTCTTTGCATGCAAAAGCAGCGAGCGCCATCGATAACTCGTCTGGTCTGCCCGCTGTCGTCACAATCGTTATTATTTCGCGCATGTTTGCTCTAGCACGCCTGTTAAATGAGCCACAATTTGCTCCACAGGGAATCCCTCAATTTGCTCGCGTGGGATAAAGTACGCCAATTCCCCATCCTTTAAAATCGCCATGGATGGTGAGCTTGGTGGCACATCCTCAAAATAACCACGCATCGCCGCAGTCGCCTCTGGGTCCTGCCCCGCAAACACCGTCACCAAATGATCTGGCTTCACCGCTGCAATCGCCTCACGCGCTGCTGGACGCGCAAGCCCTGCCGCACAACCACATACCGAGTTAATGACCACTAACGCTGTTCCCTTCTCCTCTGCCATAAACTCATTCACCGCATCAGCCGTTGTCAGCTCCATAAATCCAGCCTCCACCAGCTCCTCACGCATCGGCTTCACTACCTGCTTCATATATTCATCATAAGCGTTCATCTCTTCGCCCTCTTTCATATGTATTCGCAAGGGTTATTATAGCAAGCTTTTTTGGGAATGTATAATGTTTCGATTCCGAGAAGTTTTCGAATATTCTTGGTACTTTTGTGTTATTTTTTTAGTTTTTCAGAAATGGCTTTTTGAAAAGTGCAACGGTTGCATTTTTTACCAATAGACAATAAATCATATTTAAAGAGATGATTTATAAAATTAATGCAAACGGAAATATTAGCATCTGCAGAGGGGGTAGAGGGATTATAGGCTAAATACAGACCATAAAAATGGACAGGTACTCATTGTTACATGAGCATCTGGGCTTTGCTATTAAATGTTATCGTTGAGAAATAATAATTTTCAAACCTTCAAAATTACCACCTGTCATTTCACTTTTATCAAATCAAGACTTATCAATTAATTTTTTGTCGATAGCTTGCTCGATATAATTCCCTATGGCTTCCTTCGTTTCTTTGATTGTAAATTTCATTATATCCTCCTCTTCAACAAGTTGGTGGATACGTGTTTCAGGCAAATTGAGCATTTTAGCAATAGCTGCCGTATTTACAACAATTTCTGATATATCCATTATTTTATCTTGGCTATTTTCTCAAATATTATTGGTACTAAAACATAAAGACAGAGTCAATCTACAATATGTGTAGCATCAACTCTGTCTTTTTATTTTGATCATTCGTAAATCTCTAATATTTAACAAATGTCTTTAATAATAAGAATAGTAGATTATTTATTTATTAATTTCATCATATTAAAGTTATATCTACATAACTTTAAATATAATGCATCTTAGATAACGAAATTTTATAAGCCGGATGACTTAGTGTAGCTGTAATTGTAAAGAAAAATTCATATAATTGATGAATTTTTTGGTATAAAATTTTGTAATTATAATCGCACGGTTCAACATACTCTCCATCGATATAAGGATCATCAAAAGTGCGGATTTCTAAGTGGACAGGAAAAATTCTTCCATCGATTGGGTGCTGATATTTAGTGTAAAAATCATTATAGTGAATAATCATATCTCTTGGGCCAACTGCAATTCTAATCCATTCATTATACTGTTCATAAATATAGTCCAACAATGGTTCTTTTTCTTTATCAACATCATTTGGCTTTTTTTTAATAGTAATTATTTTGTTTATTAAACCTGTTGCTGTACCATTTGCTTTAATATGTCCAAAAGTACTATCTTTTGATACGCCTTTTATATAGTAAGTAAAAAGACTTACGCACCTATCCAATAACGTCTTTATAGAAATAAAAATCTGATTTACATATATATTTAGCTCAACTTCTGTTTTTTTTAATTTTTCACGTTCACCGAAATTATAGTAAACTGTGTACTCATTTAGCTTTGTAAGGTATTGATTCAAATTGTAAGCAGGTGCAACTATACTTGGTTGCATTTTATAGAAAACATGTGCAGGAAAAATTGCTGTTTCCCTTTTATCACTTTCTTTATTAAAAGCTTCTTCTTGGTCACGAAATCTCTTTTCAATATTCTCTAATTGTTCATTTAAATAATCCATATTATATTTATATGAATCATAATACTTATACTTTTCAAGCCCTTCTTCTATGCTTTCAATTATAATTTTTTCTTTCAAAACTCATCCCCCTCGTCTCATCTAATTTATTTTATCCATCCTTGATGTGTGACGACTTCAGTTTAGGAAGATCACTGGAGGAACAGCTACTTTGGCTTTACCTCGCGACAATATAATCACACAAATGTAAGGTAATTCCATTATAGCAGTAATAAGATTCCTATCCATATTTATTTTTAATTCTTGTATTCTCATTTAAACATGCCAATAAATCTATTTCCTTTACAATTTTCTACTTAGCTTTAAAGATAGCTTATTTTATTCCTTTATATATCCTTTAATTTCGACTAAAAGCACTCTAATGCTTAAAAAGCCATTGAATAGGGCACTAACTGTCGTTCGTTTTTGAGACAGTAAGAAAACACCTTCATCTGTCATGCGGTCAAAGCGCTTATAATCTAAATAACCCACGTATATATACTCTTTGTCATCAACGAGAACTTCAAGTTTGCCCTGATCATGTTCTTTCGCATTTGTTAGCACTGCTTTATATCAAGGTACGAACAACCTTTTTCTAGGTGAACAAGGCGCAAAAGTAACTACACACCTGAGTTTGTTTTACGGAATTCAGCCCATCTATAATTCTTTACATTAAAAGGAAAAAAATGGAACTATACGAAACCCATTTTTAAGTAAAATATCCTTTTTTAGGATAATTAAAATGATTTAAGGTAGATGATATTGTGGAAGATCAAAGACTGCTAAATCTATGCGTACTAATTGAGCAAGTTCTACTCTTTTATAAACAACGATGAATTAACGGATTCGAGCCTTACGGAAGCCATCGAATATACTGATTGCGGCATATACAACAAATATAATGATTACGCCGCCAACTATCCATATTTCAAATTGCTTAGTTGATGTGCTAAATAAATTACTCATGTATATAATAAATTCTTGGTTCATTAAATTCGGATTACTTACTATCACAATGGATACAACGGTTGCGAAAAGCTCCACAATTGTATGAAAGATTGCCACTTTTTTCGTCCATTGTCCTTTAAGTAGCTTGTAGAGACCTAACCCAATTTCGAAAGTAATGACAACGAGCACAATGGGCCAATAACGAAGTAAAACATCCTGATTGAAAGCTGGCATTACGAATCTGAGTCCATCCCCACCACCTTCATATACACCTAATAGGTGATTTGCATAAAAATAAAAAGTTGCCCAAATAGCCGTCCACATTAAATAGCCAAATACTTCAAGCTTCGTAATCGCTTTTTTCTTCGGAATATAAATGACGGTTTTCAAATCTTCAGGGGTCCATTTTTTAAGACTTGCTGATAATGGATGTTGTTCTTTTCCTTTATCTGTTCGTTCCAAAATGACGAATACGAGTGTTAGCCAGAAAAAGACATGTATGCCTACTTCGATGATTCTCCATATTCCTTCACTGATCATCGTGATGACAACATTAAGAACCGCCTCTTCTCCACCAAAACCAATAAAGTATTCAGCAATCATCGAGATCACTGCAACGACAGCCGCAATTGGAATAATCATTTTTAATAACGAGATGTATACATCAAAATAGCGTGGGCCAATTAAATGCATGGGTTGATCTCGATAACCACTCGCTAATGCTGCCGGGTTTCCTAATTTCTCAAGAACATCCTTTACATCATCCTCATTGTAATCATCAGGCAGCATATCCTCAATGGTTGATCGTAACTCAAGTGCGATATCCTCACGATTTTTTTCAGGCAGCCTCCGCGTGACTTCTTGAATATAAGTTTCAGTCAGATTCATCTTTATCCTCATCTCCTTTTAGTAGCTCATAGAGTTCTTTTGAATTATTAATCCATTCTTTTTTCAATTGCAAAAAGATGTCTAATCCATATTCACTTAATACATAATACTTGCGCGGTCTACTCTCAGATGTTTCCCAGCTACTCGTCACTAACTCCTGTTTTTCTAAACGGCGAAGCAATGGATATAAGGTACTTTGATCGATGTTAATGCCCGATTCCTCTAATAATTGAACAAGTGAATATCCATACTGGGGTGTTCGTAATTGACTTAAAACGGCTAATGTCAGCGTTCCTCTCCTAAGTTCTGTCGTTAATGAATTCAGTAACGTACTCATTTACTCACCTCAATTCCACTTACTATATGACATACACTGTATAACTTATACTATGTATCGTACACTATTGTTGTTACAACAACAAGCAATTTTAATTTCCTATAGAGTAAAAAAGCTGTTTTTCAACATAGGATTCTTAGTCCCTTTTTCAGTTGCTTGGTTTCTACCAATTAAAACGGAAAGGGGAATTTCTCTTGCAGCATATAAAATAGTAATTCAAAAAACTACTTTATCAGTTTTTATCTGGATTTAATGAAGCGTATTGGAAACACTCACCTGAAGAATTAAAACACCAGTTGTCTGTATAGGAAAATTTAAAATGGCATTTGTCACTACAGAATTATGTGGGAACGAAAAAGCGGCTATCTGTTTGGATATCTGTCTCCAGTAAATTGCAATGTTATGACAGATACCCAATATGTAATTGATCCTGATCTTTGCATTGATTGTGGAGCTTGTGAATTAGTTTGTCCAGTAGAAGCGATTTATTTTGGGGATGAGTTGCCTTCTGAATATCATTTAGCAACCCTGCTAGCACTCAATTATTTTCGAAACTAAAATGGGCTTTTTCCATATAAATTGAATATAAGCGAGAATGTCCTACCTAAAAAAGTCGATTTCCTATACAATAAGAGCTTTCTCTATGAATGACCCTCCTAGTTACAGCGCGTTATTTACATATGTGCATTTCCTCTTCATAATCCTTCTGGTCTCTTATAAATTTCTCCTTTAAATTATAAAAACAAATTCCAAAATACCTCTGATTATGATGCTGTGGAAAGGGTTTCGTTTATTATAGGTATTTCGAAAATTCCATTTACTAATAAATAAGAAAATAATTAATTATTCTTATCCTCTTCAAGTGGACCTTCATCAAGCAAGGGGTAACCTGCTGCTTTTTCGCTGTAAATACTCCTGCTATTCCCTGATTAATATTATAATGATGTGATAAAATCAGATAAAAAAAGAAGGTCTTTGTATGTTAGAAAAATTGAATGTATTTCTTCAAAAATACATTGCGATCCTGACACCGTTAAGTTTAGTTGTAGGTGTGCTTTTAGAAAGCGTTGGTCAGCATTTATTATTCCTTGTGTCATGGCTATTTGCTTTTATGACATTCGCTGGAAGCTTAACGATGAAATTTAAGGATATAAAAATTTTTATGAAGCATCCCGTGCTTATTTTATTCTCCATTCTTTTTCTTCATCTTTTGATGCCTTTATGGGCTTATTTTTTATCCACCGTTATCTTTGATGATCATTTGTTAACGGTTGGCTTTGTCTTAGCTGTTGCCCTTCCAACAGGTGTAACGAGTGTGATTTGGATTAATATTTGTAAAGGACACTTACCGTTAGGCTTAGCGATTATTTTAATTGATACACTGCTTGCGCCATTCATTTTACCTTTTATCCTCTATATTGTGTCGGGTGAAAAAATTGAATTGGATGTGGCATCACTGATTTTGAATTTGCTGTGGATGATTGTGCTACCTACGATTTTAGGTATCTTGGTGAATGAACTGTCAAAAGGGGAAATACCTAAAAAATATGGCAAAAAGCTTGCTCCTTTTTCCAAGCTCTGTTTATTTGCAGTCATACTGATTAATAGTAGTGCCATTGCTCCCTACTTAAAGGTTATTAACTTCCATCTTTTTTTCGTGATCCTTTTAGTGTTTTTACTTGCTGTCTCAGGCTATATGCTTGCTTACCTCATCGGCCGCTATCTATTAAAAGATGGTCCACAAATGACGACCCTTGTCTTTACGGGGGGCATGAGAAATATTGCTGTTGGGGTTATTGTTGCGACAACATACTTTCCAGGTAAAGTGGCTATGCCTGTTGTGTTCGGTATGCTCTTTCAACAAGTTTTAGCTTCAATATTTAGCAAAGTGATTATCAAAAATACTGTTACCGTTAAGTAAGTAGCTTCGTTAGTGAGGGTCTGCAACCATCCTCGGTGTTCTTTGTATGTTAATAGCTAATGATAGACAAAATATGTCTTCGTCATTTGTTGAGCTAGCCCTTCTTCTGTTAAGGAGGGAGAGCTCGTCAATTCAACGCTTTAAATATGCTAATCTTCCTGGACTTAGCTTATCTTTCGATGGGGAGATAATTGACTGCTTTTACTTTTTTCTCTTATCGAATCCTCTATTTCCACATCCAAGTGGAGGGAAAGAAAAAAAGCTTATTTCCCTTTTCTTATGTAGAGCAGCCCTTTCTCCATCTATGCTATCCTCGATTTACCTCGCCTATGTTTTTTGATTGGAAAGCTATAATTAGCAAGTCCCTTTCCTATCGCTCCACGCATAGGGCTTTCAAAGAAATTCATGGTGACATATTTCATCATACAGCCCAAATTAAATTAATAGCGCCAACAACTTTTTGTTAGCGCGTTACATGTTTAGACCTTTAGAGAGCCGCGGAAGCCTCTTGCAGCGTAGTAGGAATCTGCACCATTGTGGTAGACAAAGACCGTATCATAGCGACGATCACAAAAGATGGCTCCTCCGTGCTTTCGGATCGAATCAGGTGTTTGCACCCAGCTTGATGTTTTTAAATCGAACTCACCAAGCTGCTGCAATGCGCGGTATTGTTCCTCTGTTAATAGCTCGATGCCCATATCGGCTGCCATGCCCACTGCACTATTTTCGGGCTTATGCTTTTTGCGCGCCTCTAATGCTTCATGGTCATAGCAAACACTGCGACGACCTTTAGGGCTTTCTGCTGCGCAATCATAAAATGTATATTCATCGGTTTCTTGATTATAGCTGATAACATCAGGTTCACCGCCCGTTTCCTCCATTTGATAAAGCGACCATAGCTTGTCCTCATTCGCCTCAAGCTTTGCCTGCACATTTATCCACTCAAGCCCCTCGTGACGGCTTGTATGTTTCTCAAAGCGTGCCTGTAAAGTTTGTAGTATTTGCTCGCGCTGTTGTGCTGCTAGCTCTTTGCTGTTTGTCATCTTATTTTTCCTCCTTGTAGTAGCTGGTTGAAATGATAATCCTTCCGCTTCTAGCGATGCTCTCATAACAGGTAAGGAAGCTGGACCAATCCCATGCAATTGTAAAATAGCCTTTTCTGTATACTTGGATAGCTTTTCCACTGTATCAATACCCTCATGTAGTAGTGCATTTCTTGCAGGTGCACTAAGCTTTGATAGAAAGCCCTCTTTTGGTTTATTTTCTTGGTCGCAAACAGGACAGCTTGGACAGTCCGTGCTTTTATAATACTGATGACCTTTATCACACGTTCTTAAGCTTTTTTCGGTTACCAAAACAATTCCTCCCCATCTGTACTATCGCCTATTTTAACATATTTTATGATCACAGAAGCTTTTAGCTTAGAGTGCTTTAAAGTTCAATATAGACATTTTCAGGATAATGATATTCTCTATTTGTCCGTCCACAGAGATAATATTGCTTAACGTTCCTTCCATATATATACCTAATGACCTACCCCCATCTAGTCTTTTCATTGTATAAGAGCTACGTAACCAACTCCAGAACGCATGCCCAGCAATACTAGTTGATATGTGAGCAAGATCAATTGAGCCATTCGGTAATCTTACAAAGCTAATGGTTGCTACTAGATAGGCCTCTTTTATTGGTTTAAAATTAGCAGTTCTAATAATTGTTTCACTCTGCGCTAATGGTGAAATTTGGCTATTAAAGGCAGAATGATCGTTTATAGTGCTTGTGTCACTATACCTTGGTTCTAAGTAAGTGGCTGCCTCTTCAATCGAATGCAAGAGGGATCACAGCTTCAGGAATTTCTGTAACTGGTTGAAGATTAAACCTTTTATCTAATTGCTCCATCGTTGTAATACTAGATGCAGAAGCACTAACATTAGTACTTAATAAGGCTAGTATGGGTGCTGCTGGGGGTAAAACTTTATACCGTTTCACAGGTATCACTCCATTTTTGTTATTGATTGTAACCGCAAAGTTATTCTTATCGGAACATTCCAAACAGTGTTCTATCAATGCTATCATTTTGTTGAATTTCAGGATTAACGTTCCTGTTTGCGATTTTCATCATAAAAGTAACAAGTGTAGGGTGAATAATCATTTCCTCTTTCTATGCCTATACATACTATAGATGGTAGGAAGGAGGTTTGACATATGTCATTTACCCGTAAAAATGAATGTTGCTGTGACGGTGCTAAAAATTATTATCCAAAAATTATTGCGACGTCCAATCCCGAGATGGCTCCTGCTGCTGATGTTCTTGGCTTTGGTTCATTAAGGGGCGAGACGGCTGAAATTGTTTTTCCTACAGCAACACCTGTGCCATTTTCAGTCGCTGGACCTTTGCGTAATGTGAGCGTTAGTGGTACAGGTAATGAATTAGTCGTCATGGAAAGCGGTGTCTATCAAATTACAGTATCACTAAATGCCGTCGCTACATCCGAGCCTGATCCTACACAATCTTTTTTTACAGCTAGCATTACCGTGAATGGCGCACCTATTTTTCTCCAAGGCTTAGCACTTTTTAACGTTCTCAATAGAAGTAGTTCCACATATGTTGTGCAGGCAGAATTGGCTGCGGGTGATCAAGTGGGCGTTAGTGTATCCTCAAACTCACCGCTTGCTGGTTATACCAATCGTTCATTGACGGTTGTACAACTGAGTCACTAATAGACCTGTAGGCTGATAGATTCTTTATAAATATTGGACAGACAACGCCTCTAAAATCGCTCTTCTTGTAAGGTGTAAAGGAAAGAGCTAGGCAAAAGATTTTCACTTTTGCCTAGCCCTTGTTAAGCTTATTGCTCTTTATATTCATCTGGATAAACGATTGTTTTAATGACTTCATCCGTTGCTTCGTCTGTAAAGTTCACTGTTACTTGATAATCCTCTACAGCGACACCGTTAAATAATTGATAGTACATACCTGCTATACCAAGCCCAAAGGATGCAATGGAATCAAGCCCCTTGTCAAATTCCTCCTTGTTTACAGTTAGCGTAAACTCTGAAAAAGAATCATTATAGGCTACATTTTTAATGGATTGAAAATCTTCTCCTTCTTCCATTTCATTAATGGTTGCTTGAATACCTTCCTTGATACCATTTAGCATTTCTTCACGCTCTGCTGTCGTCATTTTATATGTGACAGAGCCATCGTCGTTCTTGATGACTTCTTTTATTCCACTTTGTTTTGCATTTGCAATCGCTGCGTCAATATCCTGTCCCTCAAAGAATGTAGCAGGTATTGTAACCTCTGCCAATTCATCGGATTTTTTATCTTCACTACATGCTGCAAGGATAATGCCAAGCACGACTGTTAGTGATACTAGTAAAATTTTTTTCATTGATAAATCTCCCTTCTCTCTAACTATACATGGAGAATAGCGGAAATTCTATAATTACTTTGTCAAGAAATACCCTATGTATGCTGTCTCATGTTAAGATAAGACTTTGAATGGAAACAAATGTCGAAAATAAAAATACAATGATTAATAGCCAGCCATACACTTTACGTTGTTGTTGAAATTCTCTAATTGCTAAAATAAACAGGGCTAGCCCCATAAAGAAGATCATTAAAAAATTCAAGTGAAAATCTCGCGTTATTAATCCATAAGCCCCTAACGAAATGGTAATAATAGTATAGAAAATTTTTAGCAATGGCTTTCTCCTATCCAATGAATTCCAATAAAAGTATTATAACATGAATAAATTGTTTTTTGACCATTAACAGTCTTTATCTACACATGTAAAAGGCAGAAATGTTGAGCTAACCACATTTCTGCCTTTTACCATTTATTGTTTAAATGTACGATATAAAAAAGTAGCAAATTCAGCGCGTGTAACTGGGGCATTTGGCTTAAATTTCCCTTGATCTCCAAGCGCAATTCCTTGTTGTTCCAGTGCGGCAATATAGTTATGTGCCCAATGAGTATTAGGAACATCTTGGAAGGTTGAGTTGCCATCGCTCTCATAGCCAAATGCTAGCACAAGCACTTTTGCCAGTTCAGCGCGCGTCATTGCTGTTTGTGGATGAAAAGCTCCATTTGTACCATCTATAACCCCTGCTGTTTGAAGCTGATAAATAGCCTCATAGTATGGACTATCTACCGCAACATCATGGAATGGGCGGACTGGACGAACAGGTGGAAGTGTCAAAGCTCGTGCTAGCATCACAGCCATATGTTCTCGTGTAATAGAATGATCTGGTCGGAATGTGCCATCTTCATACCCCTGGATAATCCCATTTTTATACATATCAGCAATTGAAGCCTGTGCCCAATGTCCTCCCGTATCAGGGAAATGATGTTCTCTATCAGGTGTAGCAGTTGGTTTTTCCGTTTCCGCTGGTGGATCTACAGCCATTATTGCATATTTATAAAACATCTTCACCTCTGCTGTTAATTGGTTGTCTTTTATATGTGTATCCTCAACCTGTATCCATGCATTCTTCACATCATCGTAATAAAAGAGCCCGACTGTTTCATAGGATGAATCAAATAATATCGAAAGTGTGACAGGTTTTGAAAAAGGCTCTGAACTATTTTTTCTTAGCTCAAAGATTGGACTCGCTAAAATCTTCCCATGTTCTAAAAGGGCTTCTATCTCCGTTAATTCCTCTATAGAAATCTCTAATTCCTGCTTAGCTGCATCCTTTGGAATAGAAATTTCGATTTTTTCTCCTAGACTCACGATGCCTGCCGCGCCTATTGGTAGCTTTAACTTGCCATTTTTAGATGTAACAACTGTGTCTGTTACAATTGGTGGTACTTCATGATTCGGTGTGTGATTAGCATTTCCACCACCTGCTGTCACCCTTGTGGAAATGGAAAATGAATTGGACGCTGTTATGCCCTGTCCTGCATTGCCCGCTTGATTCGTCACACCGCTAGCATCCAGCTTAATCACATTATTGGTTATATTGATGGCTGCCTGTGGCGTAAAGATCGCTGTCCATATCCGATGATCGGAAGTTTGAAGAGCACTTAATATGCCATTTTCTACAATTAAATCAGCGTTGTCAAACCCTGTTACCTCCTCAGAAAAGGTAAATGTAACAAGAGAGGTTTCACCAGCAGTTAACATCGTATCTGCTACCACAATTGTTGCGGTTGGACGTACTGTATCAATCGCATAGGAATTGGAATCAGTTGTTCCTAGCCCCGTATTCCCTGCTATATTTTGTATACCTGTGTTATCCAAGGTCATCATATTCGTTGTCGCTCTGATATTTGCTGTTGGTGTCAGTGTTGCGGTATAGGTACTATTATTTGTTGTGCTTAGATTGCTTAATGTGCCATTCGCAACAGTGATATCTCCATAATCAAGACCTGTTATAGCTTCGGAAAAGGTCAGCGTGACAGGGGATGTTTCACCAGCTTTTAACATTGGCTTCGTTACAACGATTATGGCAGTGGGACGAACAACCGTCTGTGTAGTTGTATCAATTGCATAGTTATTGGAAATTAATGTCCCTACGCCTGTATTCCCTGCCATATCTTGAAAAGCTGTATTATCCAGTGCGATCACATTCGTTGCTGCTGTAGTATTCGTTGCTGGTGTGAGCGTTGCTGTATAGGTAATATTATCCACTGTGCTAAGGTTACTTAAATTTCCATTGGCGACTGTGAAATCTGCAATACTTAAGCCGGTTACTGCCTCGGAAAAGGTTATGGTCACAGGTGATGTTTCGTCAGCTGTTAATATTGTATCTGTCACTACAATCGTTGCGGTTGGACGTACTGTATCAATCGCATAGTTGCGAGAAGTTGTTGTCCCTGAGCCTGTATGCCCTGCCGCGTTTTGTACACCTGCATTATTGAGTATTAGCAGATTTGTTGCATCTGCAATATTGGCTTCTGGCGTTAATGTTGCTGTCCATGTCACACCACCATCTGTTGTCACTAGATTGCTTAATGTGCCATTCGCAACGAAGACATCTGTACTTGTAAAGCCTGTTACTGCCTCCGAGAAAATGAATGTCACTTGAGTTGTATCGCCAATAGCCAGCATCGTATCATATATTTCAATGGTTGCGGTTGGACGAGTAATTGTATTCACCGTTACTGTAATCTGTTCTTCATCTGTTAATACGCCATCGCTTACTCGAATGGTAAATGGATAGCTTCCTGGTACTTGTGGTGTCCATGTAAAGACACCTGTTACTGCATTTATACTTGCCCCCGCTGGCGCTCCTACTAAGCTGTAGATCAAAGTATTGGCAGGTATATCAGCATCTATTGCTGTTGCTGTAAAGGTTAATAGACTTTCTTCATTTATCGTTTTATTACCTATTGCTGCTAATATAGGCACTGTATTGACTTCATTTACGGTTACTGTAATGCTTTCTTGAGCTGTTAATGTCCCATCACTTACTCGAACAGTAAACGTATAGCTTCCTGGACCCTGTGCCTCCGTTGGTGTCCATGTAAAGACGCCTGTTGCTGCGTTTATAGTGGCTCCTGCAGGGGCTCCTACTAAGCTGTAAGTGAGGGAATCTCCCTCCGCATCTGATGCACTTGCTGTAAATGTCAAAAAGCTTCCTTCATTCACCGTTCGATCGCCTATTCCCGTCAAAACAGGTGCTGTATTCACTAACGATGTAGCATATTCGATTTCCAGCTTTGGTTCTATAATATACGCATCTTGTAATGAATCAGTAGATAATAGAAAAGAAATTAGTCCATCTACACCAATTTTACTGGAAGGCGTCATCAAACTTGTCACATCGAATCGATACGTATAGGTTTCATCAACTGGATTATAGTTATTGCGATTGAGAGCATGAGGGCTTATAGCATTGTACGCATTTTCAGGTAAAACTGGTGCTGGCAATTGACCAGTTAACCAATTATCATCAGCCAAGGCTATCTTTAAATTCGTCACCTCATACTCTGCTGCGGCACCAACAAAAGTAAAATATGCTGACGTGATAGGTTGACTGGTATCAATTCCCCCAAATTGAAATGCTGTTGCTGAATACTCACCAGCGCGACCATTAATATAACCGTAATTCACTGTTTGTCCCAAATCTAAACTATTTCTTCCGTCAATTGGCGCAAGTAGTATAGGAGCAGCAGCCGCATGAGGTGGCATCACTGGAAACAAGGAAATTATTAAAAGAATCGTTAAAAAAATATTGATACTAATTTTATTGCTATGCACGATTAAACACCTCCAAATATTTTGTGTAAATAGAAATTGTGTGGTTAATGACGTGCTAATCGTCTCTGTATAAGAGCTAACAATTTTGATACGCTGTTTTTTTATTTGAGTGGCAACAAAAAATAGCAAGCGTTTTATATGGTTTCATCGGCTTGTTCTATGGTCCACCTCACTTTTAAGGATTTTAAAGATGTAATGACGATGACAGCTATGTGAATGGCTCAATCCCCCCTCGTTGTTTTTTAATTTTAAAGGATAAAGGTTAAAATTAGGTTAAAAAATCAAAACTATTTTATGTAGACTGTGAGGGAGCACTGCCAAATAGATAAGAAAAGCCTATGACACATATTTTTGCACCACAAGTTCCCGCCAGTACTATAGATTTGACAATATATAGCTTTTGCTTTATTTTTATATTGACTGATTAATCAACCGAAAAGGAGCTATCAATATGCCAAGAACTGAAACACAAAATTTAGAATTACGGACACAAAGACGTGAGGAAATTTTACAGGCTGCCTTACATGTATTTGCTAGACGAGGAATGGTGGCAACAAAGATCAGTGATATCGCGAAAGAGGCTCAGTTAAGTCATGGACTTGTGTATCATTATTTTCAATCAAAAGAGGAAATCTTTACGCTTTTAGTACAACGCGCTGCGGATAGCTCTGTGCAAATTATTGAACAAGCCTATATTCGAGACGGCTCATCATTCGAAAAAATTAAATGGATGACAGAGCAAATTCTTCATAGCTTGGCAGAGGAGCAGCAAATTTTATTATTTTTAATTATGATTCAAGCGAGTACATCAGATGCTATACCCGAGGAAGTGAAGCAATTTTTAACTTCTAAGGAATTTAAATCACCCGTTCATTGCTTGATGCCCTTAATTATGGAAGGCCAGCAGCACAATGAAATTATTCAAGAAAATCCATTACAACTAGCGGTTAGCTACTATGCCTTTATTCAAGGCTTTGCCATTAATAAGCTACAGTGGGCGCAATGTCCCCTTCCTGAAGCTGCATCTATTATGAAAATTTTTAAATAACTTTGAAGGAAAGAGGTTTAACATGACGACCCGTAATTCAAACGTGAAATTTTGGTGTTTATTCTTCTCACCATTTCTTATTATATTACTAGGTTTTTTAACGGCTACAGTTTTTCATTCTTTTATTGGCGGTTGGGCTTGGATTCCGCTTGCGCTCGTTTATTGGAGTTTGCTAGGCTTTGCTATTTGGTTTTTTAACGATCATAAAAGATTAGGAGACTGGTTTCAAAAGTCAAAAAAAGCTCCTTTTTGGATAACCATTACAGTGCTCATCGGCCTGTTTCCCTTAACGATTCTTATGATGAATTATCATTTGTTTGAGTCCGCTTGGTTAGTTTTCTATTGGCTAGTATTTGCCCTTCTGAATCCTTGGTTTGAAGAATACTACTGGCGTGGTGTGTTGTTTGATCGTTTATTAACTAGATTTCCAACATGGTTTGTGATTTTCTATACAACCGCACTTTTTGTCATAAGTCATCCATTAATGTGGGGCATATTTTCGTATGCAAGTCGGTCTTATCATTTATATATTTATTTATCAGTAGCAGGTGTTGTCTGGGCGATCACTTACCTAAAAACACAAAGCTTACGTGTGGTTATTTTGTCTCATTTTATTGTAGATATCGGGAATCTAACGGTCTTAACCTTCTTA
This sequence comes from Lysinibacillus sp. FSL H8-0500, assembly GCF_038051955.1. Classification (NCBI taxonomy): domain Bacteria; kingdom Bacillati; phylum Bacillota; class Bacilli; order Caryophanales; family Bacillaceae; genus Lysinibacillus; species Lysinibacillus sp. FSL H8-0500. The sequence continues at coordinate 2,564,713 of NZ_CP150292.1, forward strand.
AATCTCTACATCCCTCCTACCACGTAACAGCTTTTATATTTAATTGTTTTTATTAATCGCTAAATATCATAGTAAAATAATTCAATGCTACCAATAAAAAAGCCCTTTATAATATGAATAATTTCCCTATCATGTATGGACAATCCTTTATTTCCATCATACTATAAAGAAGTGCCTTATTTTATATGTTTAATAGGTAAATTTTCATAATAAAGGAGAAAGTAAAATGGTTGTCTTAGATTTTTTGGGAAGTCTTGCATTGCTTTTTGCGATAGGCTATCTTATTTATTTTATTATAATGAAGGTGTTTAAAAGAAATCGTACTTTTTCAAAAAAGCTCTTTTTATCAACATTTGTTGGTAGTTTGGTTTTAATGACCATTTCTATGCAGTTTGATACCGTTTCTGGTGCGCAATATCAGGAGCAAGTAAGTTTAAGTAAAGATTTACAAGATCAGGTAGATACATTACATAATGAACTGAAAAGTGTTAAAGAGGAGCTAGCGCAGGCTTCAACAGCTAGTCAAAAAATAAAGGAAGCTGAAGACAAGCAAGTTAAAGCATTTGAAGAAGAGAAAAAAGTGTTACAGGAGAAGCAACAGCAGCTACAGGAGCAAGTGGCCACATTACAAAAAGATAACGAAGCACTTACTACACAGCTTGCAAGTGCTCAAGCAGCCAATACAAGTAGTAGCACATCAACAACAAGCCAAACAGAGGAAGTATCCTCAAGCTCTTCCCAACATGTCTTCTATAAAAACTGTAGCCAAGTGCGTGCAGCAGGAGCCGCTCCTATTTACAGCGGTGAACCGGGCTATGCTCGTCATCTTGACCGAGATGGTGATGGGGTTGGTTGTGAATAATTAGCAAATATTCTGTTTAATAATTAGAGCGATTTGACTAGATTCCTATCGCTCTTTTCATATCACCAGTAAATAGTTAGAAGGAAGTGGGTTTATGCAAGAATCACTGTTTATTTTCTTTTGTTTAGCGATCACATTACATAATATAGAAGAAGCTCTATGGCTACCGCAATGGTCCCAGCAGCCTTCAAAATTTCAAAAAGCAGTAAGTGCCAATGAATTTCATTTTGCTGTATTGGTTATTACATCACTTGCTTATTTAGCAGCCTTTAGTTATTGTTATTTTCCTGAGTCACTTCTAGCAAAATGGCTGTTTATTGGATTTTTAGGGGCCATGATTCTTAATGCGATCTTCCCTCATCTTCTTGCAACAATTGTTATGAAAAGATATGCACCTGGACTTTTAACAGGTGTTTTACTCAATATCCCCATCAACACTTTTATATTATATACAATGTTGATGGATGAACGAATGTCCCTGAAAGAAACTATTTTTTCAACAATAATTATAGGCATAATTTTAATTGCATTAATTCCTTTATTATTTAGAATGGGGAAACTAATTAAAGCTTAACCAGCCCTTACCTATCCTCAAATTTGCTTCATGTACGTTTTTTCTCTATCCATAACAGGTATGCCAACATGTTTTTCTTGATTGCCTTGTGACGTAAATTCTTGAGCTGTTATTCTTTGGAAAGCTTCTGTTGTAGTTGAACAAGCAGAGGCTGACCATCCAATGAATTACTCAATAAGCTGTAAAATTTCCGCAGGCTTCTGCAAGATAAAGTCAGCATCCTCAAAGCCTTTTGTTGTTTTAGCTCCCCATAGCGCCAAGGCAAATTTCGCACCTGCTTGCTTAGCACATTGCAGGTCATATTTGGAATCGCCAATATAAATAGCATCCTTAGGCGCTACCTGTAATAAATCCAAGCATTTTAAGAGTGGGTCTGGATGAGGCTTGTGTTTTTTTGTATCACTTGCGCTTATAATTTCCTTAAAGTAGTGGCTTAAGCCAAATGGATCAAATTCATCCACTATTTCTTGTCTTGTTTTGGAAGTCACGATGCCTAGCTGTAAGGGCTTTGTCGCCAAGGTTTGAATAACAGGCTTAAGCTCTGCAAAAACAGCTACTTCATGTGAAAAATCAAGCATTGCTGCAGACCACTTTTGATGCACAGCCTCTATCTCACGTACCTGAAGCCTCTGTAAAGCATCCTTCCCTGGAATTCCTAGGGCAAATCGCAATTCACCAAACGAATAGGTTTCTTGCTGCTCTTGCTGTAAAGTTCGTTGCAATGATTGTAAAATCGCCTGCTCTGTATCCAAAATCGTTCCATCTACATCAAAAATAATGGCTTTTAGCATTATTATCCCCCTTTTAAAATTGCGTATTAATAATTGTGTATAAAGCTTTTTTAAGAACTGCTTGCTCACTGCTCGACAAATTTTGAAAGGCTATTTGATTTAATTCCATTGTTGCCTTTTCGATTTTTTCCTTCAGCTCGTGTGCCTTTGGTGTGGCAACGACTAATACTGTTCGGCGATTATCAGGGGCGATGGAGCGCTCAATTAAACCCGCCTTTTGCATTTTATCTAAAATACCAGAAACTGTAGGCGCTTCTAAATAGAGCATTTCCCCGATTTGTTTAGGAAGTAGCTGTCCCTCACGCCATAAGCAATTTAATACACCATATTGAGCCGGTGTCACATTATATTCTTCTAAAAGCTTGCTAAAATATTTAAACACTTTATTTTGACTTGTGCTTAATAAAAAGTTTATACATTCCTGTAATTCCATCGTATCTCCTCCATCTTGACAATACCTATCTTATCATGATAACTTTCAATTAGAAATATTTCTGCACCAAAACTATTTTGCATTAAAAATTAAAGGAGACGATTATAATGGATTCTTTTAAAGCACTTGTTGTTAAAGAGCAGGACGAGCAAATTATATATGACGTAGAGACAGCTACTGTGGACGATTTATCAGCAGGGGATGTGCTAATTCAAGTGGCATATTCCTCCATTAACTATAAGGATATGCTGGCTGTTCAGAAAAATGGCGGTGTGATTCGCCATTATCCAATGATTCCGGGTATTGATTTAAGTGGGACAGTCGTTCAATCGGCGGATGCGCGCTTTCAAGCTGGACAGCAAGTAATTGTCACAGGCTTTGCGATGGGCATGACGCATACAGGTGGATTTGCCGAATATGCGCGTGTGCCTGCTGAGTGGATTGTGCCGTTACCAGAAAATTTAGATGCAAGGGATGCCATGATTTTTGGCACAGCAGGCTATACGGCGGCACTGTCGATTATCGCGCTTGAGCAGCATGGCATGAGGGTAGAGGATAATCCACGTATACTTGTAACAGGCTCAACAGGTGGTGTTGGTAGTCTTGCCGTTCAAATGCTGGCAAAAATCGGCTATAGCAATATTACGGCATTGGTAAGAAAAGAGCTTCAAGTGGCAGTTGCAAAATCTTTAGGCGCAACGGACGTTATTTTTGCCAGTGAGCTAGGTGATCTGAAAAAGCCATTACAACAGCAAAAATATGATTATGTGTTAGATACGGTCGGTGGAGATGTTGCCGCTACAGTAATTCCACAAATTGCTTATGGCGGTAGCATCAGCATGTGTGGCAATGCTGGTGGGGTGCAGTTAACAACGAATGTCTTGCCATTTATTTTACGAGGCGTTCAGCTTTTAGGCATTGATTCGGTTAATGTGCCAATTGAGCAACGAGCAAGCGTTTGGGCAAGAATGGCAAATGACTGGAATATCACTCACAATGCTTTAACAGAAGAAATTACACTGGAAGAAGTACCTCAAACCATTGATGCCATCAAAAATGGACAGCATTTAGGAAGAACAATTATAAAGTTATAGAAAACGATCAGGAACACAGATAACATAGATTATTTGTGTTCTTTTTGTATGCTTGCTACAAAAGTTCACCAAACGCTGATGTAGCTTTAAAAAAGAACCTAAGTGAGCGTTCACAGAGGTCCTTTTACTGAAAATACATGTAGGGAAAGCTTTTTAGAGGTCATCAGCCTTCAATTTACTTTGGATTATTAAATCATAGCTATCAATTATTAGAAGGTTGTCGCTTTGATAATCATTCATTTGAATCAATTGATCTGTGTCTCGATGAGTTCTTATTAGGATTTTTAAAATACAATCTCTTTTTTTACTGGCAGCCAGTAATTTATCAATCGCTTCCTCTAATGTTTCTTCTGGCTTTTGTATTTTTATTGGTACTGGTTTTCCCTCATAGTATTCTTTAAGAATGCCATCTATTCCCTTATTTCGTTGAACGGGCATGGCATCAATACTATTTAAAATAGTTAGCTCTTCCTCTGTCTTCGTAACATACTCTTGTTCTCCTTTTTTCAGTAAGTAAGACGTGGTTTTGATAGGGTTGTCAAGCCGTTGCTTCGTTAATTCGATAGCATCCTCTGAAATATCTATGCCTATATATTGACGATTCATCATATCTGCCGTGACAAGAGTTGTCCCACTTCCGCAAAACGGATCTAGCACAACATCCCCTTCATCCGTTGCGATTTTCAAGATTTGTTCGAGCAGAAGGATCGGTTTTTGTGTAGGATACCCCGTTCTTTCTTTTGCTTTAGGATTTAAAAAGGGAATATTCCATACATCTGATAATGGCACGCCTTTTTTCTCTTTGCCAATAATCGGCTTACCGTCCTTATCTAGCTTATAGGCAGATTTTGCATTTTTGTTACGCACTCTGTCCTGTAGTATTTGATCAATATTTGTTGTGGCAGAATAATCGGTATAGATTTTATTAAACTTAAATTTATGGGTCTTGCTATAAAAATAAATTGTTTGATGATTGTTTAATAAGCCCATTTTAGAATTTGACCAACGTTTATAAGCCCAAATGATTTCACTTTGAAATTTATCCATTCCAAAAACTTCATCTAATGCGATCCGTAAATAATGGGAAGCTGATTTATCACAATGTAAAAATATACTACCCGTTTTCTTTAACACTCTGTGACACTCCACTAATCTAACCTTAATAAAGTTGAAATACTGTTGAATGGATGTCCAACTATCCTCAAATGAGTACTCTTTAAGGTTATCTCGAGTCTTTAGTTTTTGGGTTTTTTGAGTATAGAAAGGTGGATCTAAGTAAATGAGGTCTATAGTTTCATCAGGTATATTTTTTAGCTGTTCTAAGCAGTCCCCTAAGAAAATTGACATAACGTTATTGCTCCTTGCTTGCTCGATTTTCCTTCGCTATTTTAATCAGGATTCCTTTCAGATCAACACTGGTTACTTCATAAATATAGTCCCAGGCAGCATCACCATAGTAGTAATGGCCTTCTGCACCTTGATATAAAGTCTCTAATGTTTGTTGAATACGAATAGCTTGCGTCCGATTAGGATAATAAAACATAATACGATTCGGCGTATAACCTGCGTCTTTAATTACCTGCATACGGGTATGCTCCTTCGTAATATGATCGCCATCTGTGGTAGCATCTCTCCATTTTATCTCATAAGCATTGTCACCAACAAGGCAATCAATTTCAAATGTTTTAGGTCGTTGCCCGATGGTGTTAGGGATTTTCACCTTTTTTAGTGCTTTCTCACCAAACCTATATTCAAAACAAAGAATGGCCGCTTCCTCCAAAAATGAGCCAGCATATTTGTAAAGAAAACGTCCCTTATTTTGATAGATATCAATCATTTCACCCTCTTCTAAGGTCACTTGTAAAACCTGATAAATTAAATAGTGTGATTTATCATCTTTTTCCATGTCCTCTACACGCTGTAACACTTGTTTATTTAATTTAGTTGCATAAGCTTCAGCCAGTGTTCTGATGGCTTTTTCGACAGTATTTTTCATCGTATTCCCCCACATTTAAAAATCTATTTTATATTATAGCATACCTCTTTTGATGAATAATTGGAGGTATTTTGTTAGAGACAATCTCTATTTCTATCAATCGCCTATTTTTTAGTACAGGATAGCATTGCTCGCTTTTCTAAAAACGCTATACGCTTTCCTATTAAAACAATGGATTTTCCTTTATACTAATAAAAGTCTATATTAGGGGGAAATTTCGCGTCATTATTCGTAAATTATGGTCACAATATATTCATTGGTCATTGCCGTTATCCTATCAACGCCTTGTGTATTGCCAAAACTGCCTAATTTAGAACTGGTGCCAACCATTTCAATGGAATAAGGGTTTACTATTTTTCATCTTTTGTGAGTCTCTTTGTTCATTTTTAATGGGGTATTTAGTATGATTTGAGAGGACTAACAAGGAGGTGCGCTGCTCTCTCAAAGAGAGACACACTTTTATAGACATATAGAAAGGATCCTTTTATGAAAGAATATTTTATTCAAAAAACAAATTGTATGCTTCGCTATAATGATTTCCCGGGAAAGGATATGCCCATTTTATTTATTCATGGACTTGGCTGTGCTGGTTCATTTGATTACCCCGAGGTTGCCGCTCAAGCAGCATTAAAAAATCATCGTTGTGTCATTGTAGATCTTTTAGGGGCTGGGTATAGTGATAAACCAGCTAACTTTCCTTATACCGTCAATGATCATGCTGAATATTTACTTGATTTTCTAACAGTTATTGGACTGGAATCATTTATTTTATTTGGTCATAGTTTGGGTGGAGCTGTTGCATTATCTTTAGCAGCAAAGTGCCCTGAACGTATTCATCGTATTATTTTAAGCGAGGCTAATTTGGACAAAAGCAGTGCTGGCTCTACTAGCAAATACATTGCGGATTATGAAATGTCAGCATTTCTACAGCATGGTTTTCATGATTTGGTGCAGGAAAGCTATGCTAGTGGCAATCACATGTGGGCTGCCTCCTTATCGCTATGGTCACCTCAAGCCACCTACCTGATTTCTCAATCAGCCGCAAAGGGTAATCATCCATCATGGCGAGAACTATTATATGCACTTGATTGCCCTAAAACCTTTATTTTTGGCGAGCATTCACTGCCTGACTCAGATATGCAGGTACTCGCTACACATGGTATTCATATTGGGCTTGTACCCAATGCAGGGCACTCTATGGCTTGGGAAAATCCTGTTGGTTTAGCTAATGCTATTGGTGATGCTATACAAAGAAAATAATAGGCGCAAATAAATCGCCAAGAGCGTAGACAGGATTACATAGCAGCAGAGATGCTTGTGCAAAGTACCTTTTTACATATAGTGAGTAAAAAAGCGATGAAGAGCATTGACGCTTGCCTTTATCTTAACTCCATCATTTATTTTTCAATTATTGGCCAAATGAAGTAAATAGTTTCTCCTTATCCATCATTATGCTATAATGCAATATGAGAAACTCAAAGGGCATCAACCAATTCTGAGCTGTAGCGTCAATGTGCGCTACAGCTTTTTATTGTTATGCTAGCGTTACTGTTTTTTCCCCCATTGATATGGCTTTTCTGACCAATTCCATAGGACAAGAAATAAATAAATCACCACTGAAGTAATAATCCACATCGTTATATTTTCTTGCCATGTAATCGTGTCCTGCTTTCGCCATTGATTTAAGGTGACTACCACAAAATACACAAATGGATATAAAAAATAGGTAAATTGATGCTTTTTCATGCCCTCCCCCTTACTCGTCAATCATCGTAGTCAGCTTCGTGATGGTTTTCCAATTACGAACGGTTGCTGGTAGCTCTAGCTGAGGGAGCTGCTGACCAAGCTTGGCATTACGGATGCTATGAGAAAATAATAAATAGATATTTCTGCCCTCTATCACACAGCGTTCTTTGTCATTTGCGTAGGATAAGAGCTTCTCACCATTAGCTTTGGTAGGTATAGCTGGCAGGAACGCCACATGAAGGCACTCACCTACAGCTGTAGCACTTGCCTCCGCAATATCCTGCTCTGAAAAAGGACATTGCTTCATAATTGCCTGAAATTCCTCGGCTGTTCTTAGGATGACCGTGCTTGTAATAGCAAATGTCTCCTGAAGAATAGCTTGAATTTGCTGTTGCAGCGCAGCCTCAGATTCACCTGAGTCAAAAAGAATATTGCCGCTTTGTATATAGGTTTGAATATTTTGGAGTGCCAATGTTTGCAGTGCTTCACGTAATGCAGCCATTTTTATTTGATTATGCCCGCCTACATTAATGCCTCTTAGCAATGCGATATACTTGGTCATAGGTTCCCACCTTCTAACTTCTCAATATCCGCTCGTAATCTATCCACATGTTCCTGTTTCGTCGCCCAGCTTGTACAAAAACGCACAACGGTATGTGTATCATTATAGGGCTCCCAAATGGAGAAGGAGTATTTTTCGCTTAATTTCTCTAATAAATCATTTGGCAAAATGGGAAACTGCTGATTGGTTTTGGAATCATAGCGCAATGCAAAGCCTTTGTCGATAAATGCTTGACGTATCTGCATGGCCATTGCCACCGCATGATGGGCAATATCCAGATAAAGATTATCTTCAAATAATGTGTCAAATTGAATGCCTAGTAACCGACCTTTCGCAAGAAGTCCGCCTCTTTGCTTGATCATATAGCGAAAATGCGGTTGATAGGCAGGATTGACAATGACAACAGCCTCGCCAAACAAAGCGCCCATTTTTGTGCCACCAATATAAAAGACATCGCAAAGCGTAGCAATATCAGCTAACGATAAATCATTATCCTGTGCTACAAGGCCATAGCCTAAGCGCGCACCATCTAAAAACAATGGTAAACCACAGTTTTGACAAACTTCACGCAATGCGGTTAACTCTGCCTTGCTATAGGTTGTTCCATTTTCTGTAGGATGTGATATGTATACTAGGCCTGGCTGCACCATATGCTCATGTGTACCATCTTGCCAATGTGCATCATAAAGAGCTTTTACCTGTGCAGCCGTTATTTTGCCATCATCGCTTGCAATTGGTAAAACTTTATGACCCGCTGCTTCGATAGCTCCTGTTTCATGCACCGCAATATGACCTGTGCTCGCTGATACCACTCCTTGATATGACCGTAAAATAGAGGCAATCACCGTGGTATTGGTTTGTGTACCTCCCACTAAAAAATGAACCGTTGCTTGCTCTACTGCAATGGCCTTTTGAATAGAGGCTCTCGCTTTTTCGCTATACGCATCCATGCCATAGCCTGGTGATTGCTCTTCATTCGTTGCGACTAGACGCTGCAAAATTTGTGGATGTGCGCCCTCTGCATAATCGTTGTCAAATCGTATCATCTCTTGTCCCTCCAGTGTTGCTCTCTCTTTCTCTATCTTACGCTATCTGCTAGCTGTAAACAAATATCGATTGGCGATTCACCTTCTTTTTGTTATGATACAAATCAATCATCACTTTTTAAGAGGAGTGTTTATATATGTATATTCCAAAATATTATCGAGTACAGGATATGGAAGAAATTCGCCAGTTTATTCAAGTGCATTCATTTGCAACGGTTGTATCCATTCGCAAGGGCAAACCAATTGCAACGCATGTGCCGCTACTTTTACAGCAGGAAGGCGACGATTATTATTTAGCGGGACATCTAGCCTATGGTAATCCGCAATGGCGAACATTTGAGAACGGTGAGGTGCTTGTTATGTTCCAAGGGCCACATGCCTATGTGTCCTCCTCTTGGTATGAACAGGAAAATGTGCCGACATGGAATTATCAAGCTGTACATATTTATGGAAAAGCCTCTACATTCGAGGGAGAAGCATTGGCACAGCATTTGGCAGCTATCTTGGAGAAATATGAAAAGCATCGGGACAATGCAGTTTTATGGGATACCCTTTCCCCTGAAACATTGCAGGAAAATTTACAGGGCATTGTTGGTATCAAAATTGCTGTGGAAGATATCCAAGCTGCCTATAAATTAAGCCAAAATCGTAAGTCGCATGATTATGAAAATATTATGAAGAAGCTTAATGAAGAAAACGATGCAAATGCTTCGGCTGTGGCAGAGGCGATGAAAAAGGCTGGCTTGCCAAAGCATTAGGCTACTGTCATGCTAGCTACTACTTCCCTACCCTTTTTCAATAAAATTAGGCTATCGAGAAGGTTTCAACGTCCTCCATAGCCTTGTATGTTATGCTTATTTTTTATGTGCTGAGGATTTTTTTGTATCGTTATGATTATCTGCATTGTTCTTTTGCTCCTGTGTTAACGCATTATCTTCACGCACATCTAAATCATCTGGACTTAAATCCATCGCTAATTCAGCGAGCTCCGACTCACGCTTATATTGCTTACCCTTTGTCACATCATCACCTCCAAGTACTATTACCTTGCCCGATTTATGCTAATCTATTCCCGATTTTCGCTTTATATAAAATGATTCTTTATCACGAATCTTACAGTTCGTTTCATAAATCAGATGATCCTCCACAGCTACACGTATCTTCTCTTCTGAATCATTCCATTACACTCGTTTTCCTTGGGAATTGCTCTCCTCCTCTAACCACTAGAAGTAAGCAGTTTAAATAAGATGTTGCAGAATTCTTATCAGTTTTCCCTAAACAGTCATGATAGAAATGGCTGATTTCCTTTGAAAACAAGTAACTGATATTTACTTTTGATATGCTTCAGGCAGTATTCATACCAATCCATTTATTAACACCTCTTAGAATAATTGTTAAATTTTATTGTAAGTTGTTCAATAAATTATCAAAACAACAGAAATAAAAGCAAAATAAAAAAATGTACACCACTAAAATTGAATTTAGTAATGTACATTTTTATAATAAGGGCAACATTTTAGACAAGTTATGATGTAATAAACGATCATGGACATTTACTTGTCTTTAATATTCCAGCGTAAAAGATGCTTTTTTGTTATTTTCGTTCCTTCGCATACTCCGCAGCTGCTGTAAAGACAATGTCTGATGATGAATTTAACGCTGTTTCACAGGAATCTTGTACAACGCCAATAATAAAGCCAATTGCTACAACCTGCATGGCAATATCGTCCGAAATGCCAAGTAAGCTACAGGCAAGCGGAATTAATAATAAAGAACCACCTGGCACACCCGATGCACCAGCCGCTGATACCGCTGCCAGTACCATTAAAATCACCGCTGTTAAAATATCTACCTCAATATTTAACGTATGTGCTGTTGCCATTGTTAACACAGAAATCGTTACAGCCGCTCCAGCCATATTAATCGTTGCCCCTAATGGAATGGATACTGCATATGTATCTTTATTCAGCTTTAACTTTTCTGCTAACGCCATATTGACTGGAATATTAGCAGCCGAGCTACGTGTAAAGAATGCCATTGTGCCGCTTTCCTTTATGCATGTGATCACAAGTGGATATGGATTGCGACGCGCCACCACAAAGACCATCAATGGATTGATCACTAATGCAATAAAGAACATTGTTACCACTAAAATAACAATTAATCGCCCATACTCTGCCAATGCTGATAAACCTGTTGATGAAATAATATCAAACACAATCCCCATAATGCCAATCGGTGCTAAACTAATAATCCATTGCACAATTTTTGTTATGGCATCTGATACATTGCTAAGCATTGTTTTAGTGGTAGCACTGGCTGCCTTTAACGCAATTCCAAACAACACTGCCCATGCTAAAATACCAAGATAATTCGCCTCTATAATGGCACTAATAGGATTAGATACAATATTAAATAAAAGCGACTCTAATACTTCTGTAATTCCACTTGGCGGAGTAATTTCCTCTGCGCCTGTTTTTAATGTAAGCGTTGTTGGGAATAAAAAGCTGACAATGACCGCTACTAATCCTGCTAAAAATGTACCTACTAAATAGAGCACAATCACCATCTTCATATTCGTTGCCTTACCACTAACATGAGATGCCAGCGCATTAATCACTAAAATAAATACAAGGACAGGCGCAACAGCCTTTAATGCCCCTATGAAAAGCGTTCCTAAAATCGCTATGCCACTTGCTGCCTCTGGAACCGTTAAAGCTAAAAGTATACCGACAATAATCCCCACCACAATGCGGCTAACGAGATTAATACGGTTCCATGTTTCAAATAATGTCTTCATTTCTTCCTCCATCACTCTTAAGTTGTCTAATTTTTTATTGTAAAATAATCATACAATGTATATTACAATAATACAACTGTCTTTTCTAAACAAACAAATAAGCGTTATCATCTTATTTGCACCGAATATTTAGAATTAAATTTATTTTCTAAAAATAATATTATTATTGTTGAAACTATTTTCCTCCCCCATCCGTCTATTGCGTGAAGAAAGGAGGCAGCGGACTTTGCAGACAGAAGATATGAGAGAATTGATGCGTTTATATGGCGATTATTTAACACGCCTTGCCTATGTTTATGTAAGGAATTGGAGCAATGCAGAGGATATTGTGCAAGACGTTTTTGTTAAATACTTTAGTTCACAGCAATATCGGGGCGAGGCAAGCATAAAAACCTATTTAGCCAAAATGACCATTCATAAAAGCTGCGATCATTTACGCAGCGTGAAAAATCGTCTACGCATTTTAGAAAACTTTTGGAAAAGCAAGAAGGACACTATGCCTTCCAGTGAACAGCAAACATTAAAGAAGCTTGAACAACATGCTATTGCCAAAGCCGTGCTGGCGCTGCCTATCAAATATCGAGAAGTTATCGTCCTGTTTTACTATGAAGAACTAACAAGCCTTGAAATTGCGACATTATTGGATACCTCCGAAAATACCATTAAAACACGCTTAAGGCGAGGACGGCAGCTATTGAAAACATCACTGAGCGAATTGAATCTGAGAGGTGATTTTTTATGAATGATATTAAGCGTGCGCTAAAAGAGGTGCTTGAAGACACAAAACGCTTTAGTCAACAGAGCGAGGATACGGTGATTCAGCGTATACACCAGCCTCAGCGAAAAAAATGGGGTGTACCGCTCATCACTGTAAGCTTTATCGCCTTATTCCTATTTTTTCTAGGGGCTTATTTATGGCAGCCAAATCAGCAGGCACAATTTACGCGCTACTTTCAAGAAAAAATGGGTGATGCCGATTATCAGGTGATTTTCCAAGAATTTAATTCCCTCAAGGACAATGATGCCCTTGTTGCTTTTATCCAGCAGGAAGAGGACACGGAGAAAATTTATCTAGCCTATTTTGACTATCAGAAAAAGTGGCGCTGGCTACAAACAACGGGTACACAAAGTAAGCCTTATCAGGGCAAGGAATCATGGACCTCCACTGCACAGGAGCCTTTTATGTATGCAGGCGTGATTGATGCAACGGAGATCAGCCAAATTATTGTGGGCAAGCAGCAGGCAACACAAATTGCTCTGCAGGGCAACCTTGTTTACTGGTTTGCGGTTAGTGATAAGGCTGCACGAATTATAGCGAAACGGACAGATAATACCTGGGAGCGACTAACCGAGCTCCAGTCTAGCAATGAGCCAACTTACAACATTCCAATCATTGATACCCTATCAGATATGCAACAAGTGATTGAATTAAAAACAGATACAATGGATCGTGGCAATCGTGAATACTATCAATCCCCCATTGTCATTGATCCGCAATTTACTAAGCTGGAACGAGGCGATGTTATTACGTATACCACACAGGATGGTCAGCAAACCATTAGCCGTGTGCTTGGGCTCCCTCATGAAACCGTTGAAATTATCAATGGCACTGTGGTTATCAATACCGTATCATTTGCGCATCCCTTTATGTTTGCCACTATCATGGGCGAAACGGTCTACGAAAGCTATGTTGAAAAGCTTGGCAATCACCTGAATAATCGAGAGACAGCTAAAAAGACATTCTTTTATAGTTTCCCCGCGACACAGCTATCACCAACGCAAATTTTTGTCGTTCCCGATAATTGGGCTCGCGGCGCTATAGAGGTCATCTCTCTTGAGCAAGTAAACGGGAAAGTGCTTGGTTATCAGCGCCAGTAACTAGTCCGTTTCATCCATTTAAACAGCCTTCTCACGCAGCTGCTTGAGAAGGCTGTGTTTTAAAATTCCTCATATTCCGCAGGGTCTTGGTTGTTAATGCGACCTGTTGCGCTTGTCAGTGAGGAGATAAGCTGCATTTCTTGCTCATTTAATGCAAAATCAAAGACTTGTAGATTTTCAAGCTGACGCTTTGGCGAGGCTGATTTTGGTAGTGGAACAGCGCCTAGTTGAATATGCCAGCGTAAAATAATTTGACCGGGTGTTTTGCCATGTTCCTTGGCAATCTGGATAAGCTTTTCGTCCTGTAAAACACTGCCTGAGCGTTCGAGCGGACTCCATGCCTCTGTCACAATGCCCTGTGATTGATTATAGGCAAGCTGCTCAACCTGTGAAAAACGTGGGTGTAATTCAATTTGATTGATACTTGGGGCAACACCCGTTTCTTGTAGTAAACGATCAATATGCTCCGCGTTGAAATTACATACGCCAATCGAACGTACTAAGCCCCATTTTTTAGCATCAATCAATGCCTGCCAAGCCTCCACGTATAAGTCTCGCTTTGGATTTGGCCAATGGATTAAATAAATATCTAAATAATCGACATGTAGGCGATATAACGATTCCTGAATGGTTTTTAACGCCCGATCATAGCGGTGATGTCTACCAGGCAGCTTAGACGTTACAATAATTTCCTCCCTGGCAACAGAACTTCTACGAATCGCCTCGCCAACTGCGCCTTCATTTTCATAGTTAAAGGCAGTATCAAGTAAACGATAGCCATTGTCTAATGCACTTTGGATAGCCGACACACCTTGCGCGCCATTTAATGCATATGTTCCTAGTCCTATACTTGGAATTTGCAATCCATCATTTAATGTAATTAGTGGAATTGTCTTGCCCATACCATCACTCCTCGTATATTAGTAGTAAGAGCTCTTTCCGATAGAATTTCCAGTTGATCCGGACAACTGGGGGATCTGTTGGATTTCCTATAGGAAGTGGTCGCCGATTGGCTCCCTCACTCTTGTTTTATGTTTTACCTGTTTGACCCCTGTTTGACCGAGGGAGCCAAAAGGAAATCATCATTTTATTGTTAAATACTATTTTAAGTATTGCCTACAGGTGCTTACCTGTTTATTTGTCATCCCTTTTTTAACCCAATTTTATAGCACAAGGGCGAAGGATGGAGGAGGCTCCATTTCAGTACTTCGTCCTTTTTTAGTCATCCAAAATAGTTCACGCAGCCCTGTGTCCATGCGACAATGGAACAGACAAGGTATTCACAGGAAATAGCTTTCACTCCTTGCAGACACACTTGTGTACTGCTTCATAAGCCTGCTACCCATCGTTCATTATGGAAGGTCTAACCACTGGCTGCGACGTAAGATTCAGAAGAGAGTGTAGCGCTCATAAATGGTCTTCTACTTGCGATTGCTGATAACGAGGCAGACATCGATGATTCGACTGGGCACCCAGGTCTGCGTGTATCTTGATTAATTCCCCCTTAGGAGGTGATTGGCATGTCACATATGCTAGTCGGTATTGACGTGAGTTTGCGCTCCCATCATGTTCATTTCATGCATGGAGAGGGTCACACACTCGCTGATTTTTCTGTTCGAAATGATGTAGAAGGTGCGGACACTTTGATTCAAAAAATTATACGAACAGCGGAAAAAAATCAAACAGATCAATTAAAAATCGGGATGGAGGCCACGGATCAATATAGTTGGCACCTTGCCCATTACTTAAAAGCACAATGTAAAAAAGTCTTACCCCATCTTCAAACAGCGATTTATATGCTCAACGCGCGTAAAGTAGCTCGCTTTAAAAAGGGCTACGATACATTACCGAAGAACGACAAAGTAGACGCCTGGGTTATTGCGGATCATCTACGCTTTGGACGATTGCCACATGAAATGCAAGAAACCTTAATTTACGATGCCCTGCGTCGTTTAACACGTACGCGCTTCCATTTAGTTCATGAAATTGCGCGTAATAAAACATACATGTTAAATCAACTGTACTTAAAATTTAGCGGCTTACGCCAAGATAATCCGTTCTCTGATACATTCGGTGCGACAAGCATCGCCGTCATTGAAGAACTGGACCCTAGTATCATCGCTGAAATGCCTTTGGAGGAGCTGGTCGAGTTCCTACAAGAAAAAGGTAAAAACCGTTTTGCGGAGCCTGAGGAGATGGCGAAATATCTCAAGCAGCTCGCTCGTAATTCGTACCGTTTAGATAAAATAATGGCCGATCCGGTTAATCTTTCTTTATCCGTGATTTTAAGCACTATTCAACACATGGAAACCCAAGTAAAGCGGTTAGATAAGGAAATCGAACGCATGATGAAAGGTATTCCACAAACATTAACTTCGGTAAAAGGCATCGGTCCCGTGTACGCAGCGGGTTTAATCGCAGAGATTGGGGATATTCATCGTTTTGATGATCACCACGCTTTAGCGAAATACGCAGGTTTCGTATGGACACAGTATCAGTCAGGCGAGTATGAAGCCGAGGATACCAGCCGTATGCGAACCGGCAATAAGTATTTACGCTATTATCTTGTGCAAGCATCAGACGCCATACGAAAACATGACGCCGAATATAAAGCCTTTTATCAAAAGAAATACCAAGAAGTAACGAAACATCAACACAAACGCGCGCTCGTCTTAACCGCTAGAAAACTTGTACGACTCGTGCATTCGCTACTACGCACGAAACAGTTGTACATCCCCAAAGAAGAAAGGAGAGAATAACGAATCTTTTCTCACTTTTCTTTAGTTAATTTATAACTTCCGTTTTTTAACTATTTTTAGTTAAAAAGCGTGTGGTTTATTTAAGTGCGCCTAAAATCAAGCATTCAGCGGCTATAGAGCTTAAGAATTTCCAATTTTACTGTTTTTAATGGTTGACATTTCACCACTGGGCTTAGACTCTTTCTCTAAGACTACCATAAACTTACTATTCAAATAAAGTACAAGCCATGACAAATAGGCCCTTCTTATAGGATAATAATCATTAGTAATGAAAAGGATGTGTGAATCAATGAACGTAGCAACAGTAATGCAGGAGCTAGAGGCGCTGGGCAAGGAGCGTACAAAAAAAATGTATCTATCAAATGGGGCGCAGGAGCCATTATTTGGCGTAGCAACAGGTGCGATGAAGCCTCTGGCAAAGCAAATAAAGGTCGATCAGGCTTTAGCAGAGGAACTTTATGCAACAGGTAACTATGATGCAATGTACTTTGCGGGAGTAATTGCAGACCCAAAGGCAATGACCGCAGCCGATTTTGACCGTTGGATGGATGGTGCTTACTTTTATATGCTGTCCGACTATGTGGTCGCCGTTACATTGGCGGAAGCGGCCATTGCACAGGAGGTAGCAGATGCCTGGATAGCAAGTGACGAGGAGCTACGCATGTCAGCCGGCTGGAGCTGCTACTGCTGGCTACTCGGCAATCGCAAGGACCATGAATTTTCCGAAAGCAAGCTTGCTAAGATGCTTGAAATGGTGAAAAATACGATTCACGCTGCACCTGAACGCACAAAATCAGCGATGAATAATTTCCTATATACGGTGGCGATTTCGTATGTGCCGCTTCATGACAGAGCCGTAGAAACAGCGAAGGCAGTTGGACCCGTAGAAATGAAACGCGATCAGAAAAAAAATACAACGCTGCATGCGTATGAAAACATTCAAAAGGATGTGGAGCGAGGTAGGGTTGGCTTTAAACGAAAATATGTAAGATGTTAAATGAGAGGCATTGATCCATAATGGATTGATGCTTTTTTATGTTCTTCAATATTTTTTTATTGATAAACAATAAATTTTAATTTAAAATCAATATACTATTCATAAGCGAGGTGTTTTGATGAAAGGTCAACAAGGAGCTATTATTTTTTTAAAGGGTGTTGTAGTCTTAATAGGTATGGCTGTTTTTGTGGTAGCTTTATTTTTATTACCTGTAATGGCAAACAAAGATGCAGCGGCACATCCTGACACGATGTATGTATCCTATCTTTTTTTACTTTATGCCTATGTGCTCTGTACGCCATTTTTTATTGCGCTGTATCAAGCCTACCTTCTTTTAACAAATATCAGTTGTCATAATACATTTTCTGCATCATCCATAAAAGCTTTAAGCAGTATCAAGCATTGTGCCATGACAATTATCGTTTTGCTTGTAGTAGGCATTGCTCTACCACTTCTTCTCTTTTATGGAAAGGAAGATGTGACGGGCCCTATGATGCTGGCACTTATCAGTATTTTTGGCGCCAGTGTAATCGCAGCCTTTGCAGCCGTGCTACACTGGCTTGTACAGCAAACGCTGGAGGCCCAATCTGAAAATAAATTAACGATATAAGCCTGAGCTGTTTAATCGTGCTACTTCTTTTCCTATAGATCTATTTAGTTACAGGCGGTGCTTAGTGATTTTCTATTACCATTCTTCTCTTTAACCAAAAAAACCTATCAAATTTTATTTTTAAATAGTATAATACTTACATATTTCTAAAATTGGAGGATATCTATGAAAAAATTGGTTTTATTGATAGCTATGCTTACCGTATGTTTAACAACAGCCTCTATTGCTGAGGCGCATCCAGGGCGTTTAGACAGCAATGGCGGGCATAACTGTTCCGAGAAGTCCAAGGCAAAGGGGCTGTGTTCAGGTTATCATTATCACCACGGTGACCAAGCGAACGATCAAAGCAGCAATCCTCAGCCACCAAAAGCCGCTCCAGCTCCAGCACTTACAAAGGTGGGCGTCTATCTGAATAATACCAAGCAAAATTATACACCTGGCGCTTATATGAAAAATGGCACAACATTGGTTCCAATGAAGGCTATTTTTGAGTCTCTTGGCGCAACGGTTTCCTATGAGAGTGCGACAAAAAAGGTAACCGCGATCAAGGACAATAAAAAAATTATTATCGGTGTTGGCAATAAAGTCGCCTATGTTGATACAAATGGCGCAACTTCCACTATTACGCTCAATCATCCTGCTGAAATTTATCAAGGTACAACAATGGTGCCATTACGCTTTGTGAGTCAAGCACTTGGCGCAAATGTAACGTTTGATGAAGCGGCATTAATTGTTTATATTGAAACAAAATAGCTTTACTCGCCATTCACTCATTAAATTTAAAAGCAGCCTCCTTCTATGGAAGCTGCTTTAGGTCAAATTGATATTTCCTATTAACTTTCTGAGCGATTGTTTCTAAAAAGAGGGCAACTGTCATATTTTCGACTTCATTGGTATACCACGCTAGCTTAGCTCCGTAGTTTTTACGATTATAATTGACTTTTAACGGCCAGAAATTTTGGGTTGCATAGGTATAATCAAACTTTACATAAAGCTGTTTGCCATCTGGACACTCCATAACAACTTGATATAATGGTTTTTTTCTTGCCTGTTCCAACTTTACCTTTTTAATTTTGGTTAACATCGAAACAACTCCTCTCTTATTACTCTATTCGACAAAAATTTTCAAAGTCCTTTATTTATTAAAAAAGGGATAAAGCTTGTGATTCTAACAAGCTTTATCCTTCTTGAATTAATCGGCAATAAATTTATCGTAATAACGTTTGAGTATCGTGGCCATCTGCTCGCGCGTTAGTACACCTGCTGGGTTCATATTCTTACTGCCATCTCCTCGAATCAGCCCTTCCTTTATTGCCCATTCCCATGCCTCTTTATACGATGCACCTACGTCCTGCTGAGAATGAGTGCTAGCTTTTTCCGCGAGTAAGCTTTTTAAGGCTGCGATTTCCTGCTTTAGCTCATTGTATTGTGACAATGTTAATCCCTCCTCAAGTCCATTTTGAATATCACGGTGAAACTGCGCCTCGGTAATGCCCATACTTTGTAAATAGGCAAATGGATCTCTATGCGTTGTGCCACCTAAATTATCTGCAATCCAGCGATGCGATTTAATGCCATTGCCGGTGCCATCTAACATTGTTGGAACGCCTGCTTCTATCGCAAGCTTGCGTAAGAGCCAAATATATGCCGCATAATCCTTTTGAAATTGCTGTGGATCAGCCGTTCGTGCCAGCTCTACCTGTGCATAGCTATATGGATTGCCCTTTGGACCACAGCCATATTGTATACGATTAACAGGCGCTACTTGGACAATCCGACCGCCCCCGCCAACCCAGTGAGACACAAAGGCATTCGCTTTATTGCGCTTCATATACGCAATCTCATTTTCTAATGCATTTGGCCCTGTATTGCTTGAATTGCCTGATTCATGAGCGACAATATATTTAATCGCCGTTAGTGGCAGATTCGGTAAGCCTGACATCAACTGCTTTTCAATAATATAGCTCAATCTCCATCCCTCCCTTCATTTTTAGTGAACATAAAGCTATTCACTTACTACTAGTAAATGCACACAAATCTATGTTTTCTAGTTAATTGTGCTTTTGCTCTTTTCTTTCACACTCTCTAGCATAGCCAGTATTTTTTGACGCTCTGCTGCAAAATCAATGGTTGATGGCTGTTCCTCTTGTTGCTGATGACGCTGATCAAACCACTTTGGCACCACTTCACGCCTTTGTCCTCTCTTAGACGCTTGAAATTGCTGTCTATCTGCTTGAATTTCCACCATATTTTTAAGCTGTTTCGCCTGCCAGTTTTGCAAAATTTTTTCGACATAGCGCCAGCGTAAGACATTGTTTTCTACAGCGAGCTTCATTGCATAGATCACTACCTCCTCTGAAAAAATCGTTAGCCAATGATGCATTTGATTCGTTATATGGGCTGAACGAAAGCCAAAACCATGCTGCTCATAAAATTGATAAACAGTAAGAGACTCTTGCTCATTATCGTTCCTTTTTAGTAACTGGTTATTTAGTGATTGATTAGTTAGTAGTGGCGGCTTATCCGTTGGCGATAATGCCGTGGATGGTTTTCCCGTTAACGGAAGGGCAGCATGAGATGGCGCTTCAAAAACGAAAAGCTCCACCTTGTCAAACTTTCCCTTCGCTGTTCTTGCCTGCTCCTTTTGCAAATAGCCTGCCTGTATAAGCTCTTTGACAATATTGGTTGTTGCCTCACGCCCACATTTACTGCGAGTTGCTAAATCTGCTATGCAAAACGACCAATCATCGGGTAATGACAGCATATACGCAAGCAGCCCCTTTGCCTTCCAGCTTAATCGTGCATCATTTAAAAATCCTTTATCTAATACAACAAAATTCCCCTTTTTCGGCACTCGATAAATAGCCATCGCCAATCCCTCTTTCCGCTTTATTTGTTATATACAAAAAAATACACGAAAAAGGACATTTTACAGGCATAAAAAAAAAGACATACCTTGGCAGTATGTCCTTATTCATAAAGTTCTTTATAGACAATCACTTTTAACGCAGCAATTTCCTCTGCTGATAATTTTCCTTGTACTTGCTGAAGCGCTTCCTCTTTGGTCATCGAGCCATCCTGCAATTTCACACGAATATCATTTAGCTCTGTAATGCCTACCTTCTGCATTAATACCTTCGTCGCCTCTTCCTTTGTCGTAAACGGCAATGTACTACTATCGACTGTTTGAGCCTCCTCCATAAATGCCTTTAGCTCTGGATCATTTTCAATCGTTTGTTTAATTTCTTCCATTTGCCCACTATTCTCTAATTCTGTTGAGAGCGTATCCACGATTTTTTCAGAGGCAAATTTTGTGCCGAAATGAAGTATACCATAGCCAGCAACACCAAGAAAAATCCCCAAAACAGTTAGAAACTTTAGTATTCTCAACGACTCACACTCCTTTATCCACGTCTATCATACTATAAGCGTGGGGCGTTGAAAAATAATCGCATTTATTTTACGTATTTTAAATATTTGCGCACAAACTCCACAATATACAGCACTTCTTCCTCCGTCATATTTAGCAGCTTGCAAACGCGCTGCAATCTAGCAGGTAACGCTAATTGCTGACGTACTTGATGGATAAACATATACTTGCATTTCCGCGGATTGACCTTATCTCGAATTTGCTTGTAACGCGAATAGGCATAGCGCGCAAATGCATTGAGCATTTCCCGCTCCTGCTCATCACGCTGTACCTTTTTCGCTGCTTCATCAATCACCTCTGTATCAAATAGCCATGTGCCATCTGTTAATTGCATCGTACCACCTCTCTATTGCAAATGTGCTTCTTCCTAGTAAATGCAAACAAAAAAGCCACACCTAGTTAGATGTGACCCTTTTACAGGATTTTCATGAATAGAGTGTATACGCGATTATAGCAATAATAAGATTTGGCACAGCAAGCAGTAATGCACGTGTCATCACGCGATGCCGTTCATGTCGACCTGCTGTTGTTTCGGTGGCAAAGTTCGCCCGCATTCGATCCCCACTTACCAACGCACCCGACAATAGCATCGATACGGCAAGACATATAAAACCTACTATCCCTGGTAGAAAGTAAGCCTGTTGTACTCCCCAGAGAAGCATCGAAACCACAACTCCTAGCATGGATACAATGGTACCAATTACTACATACCTCATAACCACATCCCCTTTATTTAACTATACGGATGACCACTTCTTTTAGTTTCAAATAAAGAGACTGATTAATTAGCGTTTTTGAATCGGTATCCATATTTCACTTTGAAAGGAAGGCGAGGTAAAATCGGTACTCGCATGATGCACAATTTCAGGTCCTGCTATTTGTTCATAGGCAGATGATGGAAACCATTCAGCATAAATGCGCCCCCAGATTTTCTGAAGCGTATGTGGAAATGGCCCTACCGCTTCAAATACAGCCCAAGTAGAAGCAGGGACGTGTAACTGTGTGAAACTTTTTGTAGCTGCTAGTGTTGTAGCTACACCAATATAATGATCTAGCTCCCCCTTTTCCACCATTCGGTCCTCTGAAAAGTTTGTTGATGCTTGGATGATGCCTCTTGGCTCGATATTGGACAGCTCTTTCAAATACTCGATATCTTCCATTGTTAAAGATTGTGCCATTTCTACAATGGCAGGATTTTCTCCTTGAAAAACGATAGGCACTCTTTTCATAAGTCCAATAATATGAAAGGCTTCCTTTTGTTCAATTCGATAATTCATTTCATTCCCTCCTGTAATGGTTAATTGGAAGATCATTCGTGGAAAAGCTTTTAAGTATTGGCCACTTTGTCTTGCCTCTGAGGGTGTAATACCATGCATTTGCTGAAAGGCTCGCGCAAAAGAATCTGCTGAGCTATAGCCATAACGAATCGCAATATCCAGAATTCTCATGGAGGAATTTGACAGCTCAAAGGCCGCTACTGTTAAACGTCTACGACGAATATAGTCAGACAGTGAGATACCCGCAAGAAATGAAAACATGCGTTTAAAATGATATTCAGAACAATAAGCCCTTTGTGCTACTTCCTTCAGATCGATATCGTTCGTTAAATTGGCTTCTATATAGGCAATTGCATTATTCATACTTATCAATGAATCCACATCTATAACCTCCCTTTTCACAACAATAACAGGAAATGAAACACGGCATCCGACAATTCGTGCACGATTTTACCGGCTTCTCATCATGTGTAGTTTTAAAGAATGCCTCATCCTTGTAATGCACAAGCAAAAAATAATCTACAATGATGGACTAAATATTGGACAAATTGGCGGATTAGTAGCGGATAAAGCAGCTTAATCGCTGGATTACTTTTTAACCCTAGAAAGCGTTATGCCATCTCCTATAGGTAAGAGAATCGATTCAAGCTGTGGGTGGTTCGCTACGGTGATATTGAATTTTTTCATGGTCGCTGTATAACGCTTTGGCGGCGCCTCAGGATCAACCACGCTCCCCGCTGCCAGAACATTATCTGTGACAATTAATGCGCCAGGCTTGGCTAGTGCAATACAATAATCTAAATACTGCTCATAATGATCTTTATCTGCATCAATAAAAAAGAAATCAAAGCATCGTTCATCAACTACAAGCTGTTCAAGACTTTGCAGTGCAGGACCTGTTAGATAAGTAACCTGCTGCGCGAAGCCTGCCTTGGCAAGATTTTTAGCAGCTAGCTGTGCATATTTTTCGTCTAATTCTAGGGAGGTTAAGGTGCCCTCGTCCTCTATCCCTCTTGCTAGACAAATCCCACTATAACCGCCCAGTGCCCCAATTTCCAAAATATCCTTAGCTCCTGCAATTGACACAAGCATCGTGAGCAGTTTTCCAGAGGAGGGGGACACAGAAATTGCTGGCATGTCATTGTCCGCAATCGAGGCAAGGACCTCCTCTAACAGTGCATCTTGCTGATAAAATGTTTTATCGATATAATTATTCATTTGTTTCATGGATGGGATCTTCCTCTATTTCATTTTCTTGAATATCAAATACTTGGCTAAATTCCTGAATCACCATATCTATAGCCTTTAATTCACCCACTAAAATTTGCTGAATGCCTTGAAACTCTGGTTGTTCTAATTGCTGTTTAATAGTTGCACGTTTTACATGGAGCATTTCTAAAAAGGTAAGTGCCTTGCCTCGTCGGAATGTTTTAGCGCCGCGCTGTGGAGAACCCTCCATGCCTCTATGACGCCCTCTACGATGATGCCCTTCTCTAAATCCCTCGCCTCTCATTATTAACTTCCTCCTTTTGTATACATATGTATACACTTATTTAAAACCTATTGTATACATATGTATACAATTTGTCAATTAAACATATTGCTTTTATGGTGCAACATAGGATAGGAGAAGGAATGATTCCAGCAATAAGGGGGTAAGCGAATTGAAGCGGGGCATCAAATATATGTTGGCAATCGGTTCTTTATTGGTCCTGTCTGGCATATTTTTAATTGGTGTGCAATCGTACTATAACCAAAAGGAAATTAAAATTGCTAGTAAATTATGTCTCGAAAAAGGAGGGCAACCGACCATTATCAGAGATTATTTGGCACTGAATTACTCCTTTTTATGTCAAAAGGACTAGTAGCTGTACATAAAATTAATAGAAGGAATAATAATTTTTTATTTAGCTTATAGACAAATGGCTAGCGCAATAAACTATTTTGCCATATTTATAGTAATGTAAAGTGAATCTAGCTTTACACAAACTCTCCTGTTTTGAGGGACTGTCAGAAAAGAAAAATCTTCTCTGACAGCCCTATCTTTTACGAAGGTATTTGTCGCTCTGCTTGCACTATAAAGCAGGGGCTTTACAGAGTTCCCTCCTTTTCTCCAGAAAAAAAGACGTCAAGTCGACGCCTTTAATGTTTGATCAATATCCTCAATTAACCGATCTACATGTTCCTTTGTAATCTTTATTACATATAATTCTGTTGTCTCATTTTCATGGTTGGTTGATAGGTATTTAGGATATTGCCAGCTATTTGTTATCTCTTTGTCCATGTCATCACCTCTACATGATAGATTCGACGTAAAGTATAACAAACCTTCTATAAAAAGGAAAAAAGTCATATAATGTTCACTTTTTTGAACATATGTCTTTAGACACCAAGGGTACTATTATTTACCGAATTTTGTCATATTTTAAGATAAACATACCCTATAAAGCCATATACTGTTATATAAAATGGCGAAGAGTTCTTCCTTGTTATGCTAATAAATGATAATCTCTTCAAAGGGAGGAATGTGACTTTTCACCCTTTTCCTTAATAAGCAATGCCTACGCGCGTGTTAAAAAACTCCTTGCTAAATAGTTGCTGATAGGCGAAGTCTGCTGTATCGGCTACTGAAATTTTAGTGCCACCCTCTGGTAAAAAATTGCGTGCAACACGGTAGACACCTGTGAAGTCGCCATCAGCTAAATAGGTAGGGCACACAATTGTCCAATCCATCGCTGATTGCTGCAAATGCTCAAAAACATATTGATGCTCCTGTGCGGCAAAGATAGATTTGCGTTTTGATTCACTGGATTGATAACGAAAAATTGTTGGTGTCACACGGCTTTGCAATATGCCTGCTGTACCAATCGTAATAATTCTTGTTACATTGTACTGTTTCATTGCCTCCAGTATAATGGGGATACTGGCTGATAAGGTCGTGCTACCATCTGTATTTAGCGCGCTGACCACTACGTCTATAGTAAGCATGGCCTGCTCAATTGCTTGCTTATCTAAAACATCACCTTGGACAATGTGTAGCTGTCTGTGTTGGACAAGCCTTTGTTGGGGATTACGTACCAGGGCAGTTACATTGTGGTGCTCCTTTAATGCCCGTGCCACAAGCTGACTCCCGACACGCCCTGTAGCTCCTAATAGTAAAATATTAATTGTTCTCACCTCTTAGAAAAAAGACAAATTTATAACAATGTGCCTTGTTCTTTAATCAGCCTCTAGTCGCTCGATATTGACAATGAATGGATGCATTTGATGCTTGGCTGTTAGCTTATCGATGATGGATTGAATCTTACTTTCTGTGCTTTTATCTATTTTTTCGCCATCGTGCAATTGGATCGTGATAATTTGATAGTTTGACGAATCAATTAAATAACCAATCGTACTATCAGGCGAATAGCCCGCTTCTCGCAATGCCTGTAAAACCTGTTGTGTAAAATTGGTTGCCTGTAGCCTTTTACTTAGTTCCTCGGCATAGAGAGCAGACGCATTTGGATTTGTTGGTGCGGCTGTAGGCTGCTGTTGCTCCATCCCTACAAAAACAAACACCAATAAGCATAGTAGCAGCAAGCAACTTTGAATTACCCTCTTCATCCATACGCTCCATTTCCTTTCTACAATTCATTAACAATCACTTTAACAGTTGGCTCTAACTTACCTCTATTAATATCGCCCAAATAATCAACTTCCACAACAATTGCTCTTGGCTCAAAGCGTTGAATACATTCTAGCAGGCGATTTGTATTTATTTTTTTTAGACGTTGGAAGGGTTTCATACCATAGTTTCGAAGCGGACAAGGTAGCGCAAATGTCGATAAGATAAATGCTACATTTTGCAAAATACCATCCACTCCCGTAGCATTGCCGTTTACATGGTTTAAAGCAGTTACTTGATGTGTCATTCTATCAACCTTTCTTCTACGTTCATCGCAATAAGTTTGTTCTTTTGAAAAAGAGCACTTTGTTATTTATGCTTATTGTGCTGAAATTATGAACGTCCCTGCTCTATACCCCATGGTATGCTTTTTCAAACGGCTCCCTTAACGTGTAAAGACATAGTAAAGAACATATAGCCAGCTAAAGCAGCCATGGATTATCGCCCAAATAACTGAATGATGGATGCTCCATGAAATGGTAATGGCTAACACCGAACCAAAGCCAATCCCGTTTTTTACAACGGTTTTATGCTCCATCCTTTTCACCTTCCTTACCTTTCTTATTTCTCCATCATGCCCTCTCAAGACGTTTCCCCCTTTGGTTAATAAAAATCACCATGCACACGTCAAAGCTGCTTGTCAGGATGGTAGAAGAAATAAAAATTGCCATTATTTTTAAAGGACAAATGGATAATCCTTACCAAAGTCATGTTCACTTTGACAGACGGTTGGATAGCCTCCGATCTTATGAACAGGATAAAGCGACTCAACATTTTCATCAAAATAGTCTAGCTCCCCGTCCCGCTCTAGCCTTACAATCTCTTGTTCAATTTAGCGTGAAATCCCCCTTTGGATAATCATCTGTCATTTTTTTCAGTACAAACGGGAAGGCACGGATAGCCCTGTGCTGCCAGTCGCCCTTAATCAAGTCAGCGAATGTTGGATAGGCAAGAGGACTTAGGTCATTCTCCATCAGATAATCTAAAACATGCTCATGCACATGAATGCAACGGACCAGAAAGCCTCGGGTACATAGGGCAAGTCCTTTAAAAATAACGCTGCAAGAAGCTGATAGCCCTGTGATTGCTGTTCCTGATCATTTAACAGCTCGCCAATCATTCATGAGTTGGTCTGATGCCCCCTTGTTTGCTGGTGCTTGAATGCTTTTAATTGTCATTCGCATCGACTTCCTGACGGCAGCAGCAATCTACGGTATGGTCATTCACCATACCCACTGCCTGCATAAAAGAATAGCAAATTGTACTGCCAACAAATTTAAAGCCATCCTTCTTTAATTGCTTGCTCATACGTTCACTAAGCACTGTTGTAGCAGGCACTTCCGCAATGGATGTCCATTCATTGATAATGGGCTGATGTTCCACAAACTCCCAAATATAATCCGAGAATGAGCCATATTGCTCCTGTATACGTAAAAAGGCTTTAGCATTTGTCACCACGCTAGCGATTTTTAATTTATTGCGTACAATACGCGTATCCTGCTGCAATTCTGCTAGCTTCTCCTCTGTATAATGCACGATTTTCGTAGCATCAAATTGGTCAAAAGCCTCTCGATAGCCCTCACGCTTTTGTAAAATTGTCCACCAGCTTAAGCCAGCCTGTGCCCCCTCTAAGCACAGCATTTCAAATAGCAGCTGATCCTCATAAACAGGCACACCCCATTCCTTATCATGATAGTCTACATATAACGGCTCCTCTAATTTTACCCATGCACATCTTGTCATTTCTATCTCTCCCATTTTATAAATTATTTAATGGCTGTCATACATAGCCATCCCTTACTCGTTTTTTCGGTTATATAGACGGTTTGAAAGCCAGTATGCTCCAATAGTTGCTTCATCGCGGCTGGCGTTTGAAAAGCCTCCATATGGTACTTCATTTTATATGTCTCTGCCATGATAATTAGTTTTCCCCCGTCCTTCAGCACCCGCCCTATTTCCTTAACATCCTGTTCGAGTGATGGCCAAAAATAATGCGTTTGAAAGGCTGTAATGGTATCAAAAAATTGATCGGGATACGGAATACTGGATACACCCGCCTGTGTCACAACAATACGTTTATTGTTGTTATTGAGCTTTAACGATTCCTTCACAGCTTGCTCTGAAATATCTACCCCATAAATCATACCATTGGGATTAAGGCTTGCTAAAATTTGCAGCATCTTCCCTCCGCCACAACCTATATCTAACACATAAGCTCCATCATTGATAGCCCCCTGTCTAATAAACCAGGCATACATACCACGATGTGCCCTATTCATGATACGGAGCATCCATACGCCCATCCTGCCAGTTGGTTTTTTTACCTGTTCAATGAGTGTTTGTAATAGTGACATAAGCCAATTCCCTCGCTTTACACAATGATGTGAGATATGTACTTTTTTAACAAGAAATCCTTATTAGTTTGTACGTATTCAAGGGAATTTTGTTTCAGCATGCATAAAAAAATCACAAATGTTTTGATCTGAACACTTGTGATTTTTAATGGCTATGTCTCGTATATCTAATTTAAATATGTATTGTTAGAAGTATTGTGTTCGCGCTCTTCAATAATTAAATGAATCATCAATGCGAGTTGCTGCTCTATTCGCATATTGTTTAGATGAAAGATATCAGCAATCGCACTTTTTTGTTTTTCTGCTAAACCACTGTCCTCCAGTAGTAACATAATTTCTTCTTTTGTTAGCCCAAACAAGCCTTGTCACCTCATTCTCTCTCTTTTTATTATTGTAAAATCATTACACACACTTTTTTCTTAACAAACAACACCCTAAATTATGAATCATTTTTACTAATTATAAGATAAAACATGGAAAATAATCAATTGATGATACGTATAGGTTTAATAATTTTTTTACATCAATCAAAAAATTTATTATTTGATTCACATTTTTATAGGCTGTTACAAATGTTTCGGAATATTACAGTAATTTTAAAAAAGACATCTATACCATTATAGAAATATTCGCTTCATTTGTCGAATTTTAGTTTTTTACGTCTACTTGCGCACAAACATCCCTTTACCCATTTCTACCTACAGTCAAACATAGAATAAAATAAGGAATGAGCTTCTACACTTTTTATACAGTGTACAGCTCTCGATCATTGCACAAAAAAAGTAATTTCAAAATTGAAACTACTTTTTTCATTTAACATATTTTGTTTTATTCTTATCGGCTGTTATTTTTGTAATCCTAGAGGTTGCATCTTTTTTCCAGGTCGAGATATTGTGACAGCTCTGCACATACAATTGACTACGTTCCTGCACAACTGCGGGTATTTTCAGCGCATGAACATCCGTATGGCGTATTTCCAGTAATGATTTATTTGACAATGCTAAAAATGGACGTGCTGCCTGATCCACCGTGCACGATTCAATACGACCCATTGAATGATCAGACCAAACCATCGCATAAGGACTGTCGATGCCCTGTTTAAAATGACTATGGGCTACCTCAAAAATAGCGTCAATACACGTAATTCCATTTTCCTGCATTTGCTCAAATGTGCAATACTGTGTAAATAAACGTGCTTGATTAATGTAAATATGGTGACTTTTCAGCTCTCGCATCACAGTATGCTGCAATGTAATTTTAGCATGGTCATTGCCATAAATACCCCCCGATTGCCCAAATTGTAGGGTGGATTGCTGGAGCTGAAGCCCACTCGCATCCACAATGATATGAAATTGCTGATGGTGCTGAATTTGACAGTCCGTTATGGCAACATCAGCCTCATCCGCAATGGTTACACCTGCTGCCATGCCATTTTGCACACGGCATTTGCGCAGCTCTGCCTTACTATTTTCGATCAAAATCTGTGCCTTTACATGATGAGAAAACTGACAATCATAGAGCTTTGCCTCTGTTTTTTCACCGAGATACAGTCCATGACCTTGCCCATCTGAAAACTGACAATCCGATAACATTAACTCACTACGATGCACCATCATACTTGCATCAAGATGATCCCTGAGCATACAGCCATCCATGCGTAATGTACTACTATCAAAAATTTGCAGCCCTATCTCTTGCCCTTGATGAATCAGGCTATTTGTGATGGTAAGCTGACTGGCTGCTGCCATAATTTGCGCTTTCTGATGCCCATGAAGCTCACAATGCTCCATCGTCATTTGGACATGACGTATCGCAAAAATCCCGTGCTTTTTCCCCTCCAGCAGCATGCAATTTGTCAATGTCAGCTCACAGTTTTGTGCGATAATCTGTGCCTTCTCATGATGCTCAAATGTTGTGTCAGCTAGGATAACACTTGAGCCATTCGCCACCCGTAAGCCAAAATGATTCAACGGTGTAGCCAGCACTGCACAATTTTGCATCGAAAGACTGCCATAGCTAACCATAATTTGTGTACGAATCAATTGCTCCTCAATAATACAATTTTCTAGCTGCAAATCACCTTTAACATAGATGCCCTGCCCTTGACGAAAACGCAAATTACGCATGCTTACATGGGTTTGATAGCGAATAAATACGCCACCCTTAATCGTGACATTGCCTACCCCATAAAGCGTCAGCCGCTTCGCAATATCCAAGTCCTCCTCATAAATACCATCCCGAATTTCAATCTGGTCCCCTGGCGCTGCCTCTGCAATCGCCTGCCCGATACTTTGATAACGATGCATAATACTTCTCTTCACCACAAGTGTTGCCATACACACGCTCCTTCAGCATAAAAATAGTCGTACCCTATTTATATACCGAACACGCTTATGATTATTCAATGTTGGGCAAATTGCAACAGCCAAATGTGAAAATATAATCCTTCATTATTTTTGGAAAAACCATCCTCCCTGTATTTTATTAAGAAATATTATTTTGCTGTTTATACCACTCACACGTTTCCATAATCGCCTGTTTATATGGTGTTGGCTGAAATGGGAAATAAGCAGTAAATTTGTTTGAATCTACGATAAAGTCCTGCGTATTTTGATAAAGAATCTCTTTAAATTCCTTCATAACAGGATTAAACATGCCCATCATTGTTAAAACTAGCTTATTTGCAATACGATACTTAGGCTTGATCGCTAAATGATTAGCAATTTCTTCTACTAATTGACGCGTAGACATAGGAGTAGGATGAGGAATATGCCATACCTCCCCATCTGCCTTCGACTCATCACCAAGCATCACCAAGCCCGTAGCAAAATCCTTGATATAAATATGTGCATGAAGCTGATCAGGATTACCAATTAGCTCCGCTGGCTTGCCCTCTAATAAATGCTGAAAAACGCGCTGCCCTAACATCGCATTGCGCACATTGGGACCATAAAAATCAGACCCTCTACCAATCGTTGCGGTTATTTTTCGGTCTTTTATCGCTGTCATTAACATATTGGCGACCTCAGCTCGAACCCTCGTCTTTATACCTATCGATTGATAAGTCATTTTTTCATGAAAAGGCTCTTTTTGAGGCCCATAGGCATATAAATTATCTGCATAGACAATCTTCACATGATGCTCCTCCGCCGCAGCTATTAAATTCGCCATGATGGTAGGCAAGGTCTGCTGCCATTCCGCATATGGAAGACCTACGCAATGATAGACAACAACTGCATTTTTCAGGATAGCACTTATCTGTTCGTAGTTTGTCACATCACATTGTTTAAAGGAAACCTTTTCAGATACTGCTTGCCCGCTCCGATTGACCGCTATAACCTTCTTACCCTGCTTCAATAATTCATCTATTATCGCTAAGCCAAGTGGACCTGTTCCTACTACTACATGTTCATTTCTCAATGATTATCCCTCCAAGTCATTTAACTAACCACTGGTTAATTAATGGTGAAAAATAAACTCTAGTAAACTAGAGCTCTTACTAAATAGTCACAATAATTTTGTGCCGCTTGCTGTGCCTCTTCATAATGCTTCACGCGCCCCTTATGATTAAGCACAAAGCCATGCAAGGCCATAAAGGTAGCGTAAATATCAACAGGCTTTAGCTGATGGCTATGCAATGCTTGGAGCGTAGCACTAAATTTCTCATAGCTTGCGTTCGGCGCTTGTTGCAGTAAAGGATCAAAAAAATCATCTCGCTTCACAAACATAAGCTCGTATTGACTTTGAAAATTCAAGCCAAACTCCATATACTTTAACAGCACCCTCTTTGTCCCCTCAAGCCCGTTCTCTTGTAACGCCTCATCCAAGTAATGATTCAACACCGCAAAATACTTTTCAATTACTGCATGAAATAAATCAGACTTATTCTGAAAATGATAATAAATCGCACCATGACTACAACCAAGCGCCTTCGCAATCGCCCGCATCGACACCTGCTGAAAATCCTGCTGTAAAAACTGACGATCCGCCTCTTCCACAATCATTTCCTTTGTCAATTCATCCTCTACCTTTTTTCTCGCCATCTCTCAGCACCTCACTAACCACTGGTCAATTGAATTGTAGCAAATTATTTGATTGCACACAACCAATAAATTCATAAAACAAGCACAGCCCACAAACAAAAATACCCAAAATAAACCTTATGGTGAACGTTTTTGTTAATGCAGTATGGCAACGGATAGTGCAACAGCAGCATAGTGATTCATAGTTCATTTTGTTAATGAAAACGTGCATCCTGTAAAACTTCTATGCCGCCTACTTGTGTATTTATATTCCATTTTGTTAATAGAAAACTATGGTTCGCCTTTTTCCGTAAGGCTGTTTTCTCAAAGATTGTTGCTTCTATAAGGAAAAGGATTCAATACAACAGAAAACCAGAGTTAATCTACAAATTAGGTACTTGTAAAGTAAACTCTGGCTTTTATTTTTTGTAAATCCTAGAAAGAATGTTTGTTTCGAATGTCGTTGCATCAAGTTCTAACTCCACTTAATATTGATATGCCATCTCATTTAATCTTTAAAAAAAGTAGGAAGCCCAACTTCTCTTAATAGGTCATTAAAGTTATATCTATGTTCTTTAAGGCCTGAGTCAGTTAGCACCTGTCTAAGAATCAAGTACAATTGCATTTCAACAAAATTTAATTGTTCTGTATTATCTAACTGAATTAAATAACTTATTATTGCATTGTATAAAATTGGGAACTCTTGTTTAATTGCATCTCTATTATCGATAAACGCTCTAACATAATCTTCAAAATTATAAGTCCTGTCTTTAGATGAATTGTAGCTCTTTTCTTTTTTTTGATCTTTAATTGGACGAAAGATAATACTTGACCCTATTACCCAATTACCCAGACCAGCTGCAAAAATTAGAAGCGAATACTTTCTGACTTCGATATCTGAATGTGAAAAGTATCTATAATATTCATCATAATTATCCTCATCCCAATATTTCGCAGTATCAAAAAATCCAATTTCAATTCCTTCTAAAATACTCTTTGCCTTGTCAACTAAAGTCCTTTTCATATATAATTCCTCATTTCTATCGTCATTGCAAACCTCTAAATAATTAATAATCTATTCTGATATGTAAAGTATAAATGAGTCACCATCAGCTGTAAGAATCCCAGTACTAATATTAGGAAACTCATTAATTATGGTTTTCCAAGCCAAAGTATAAAGATGGGATAGCATACCCAAAGGATACTTGATATTAACCTGGTCAAAATACACAGAGCCCTTGGAAACTCTTACTAGAGTTAATAAGGGCTCAAAGGTGATGTCTTGTGACATTATTTCAACAATCTTAGTTAAATCTTGATATATAGATTAGTTTATATATAAAATTTCAAGTATTTTATCGTACTTGAGTTGGTACAAATACAGGGTATGCAGATATTACAACCCAATCGTAATTACCATAGCCTGCCCAATCACTGCCTTTATGAAGTACTACAAGAACATTATTTCTTTCCAAACTAATATACGTTTTTTTAGTTTTTCTATTCGGATTATTTGTAGGATTTAAAACTGTTGTACCATCTACAACTTGCATTACTAAATCCATCATTCCTAACGCGCTATAAGAACCCCAGAATTGACTAGCATTACCTATAGTTAAATCATCCATACCAGTAATTTGCATATGCCTATCCTTTATATGACAGTATCCAAAAGTAGGTGAGTCTCCATAAAGTAAAATTTTTGAACCTGAAGCTGATGTTTTCTCATAACTTTTGTAACCACAACTAATAGCCCTAGAATTAATTGGATTCTCAAAATAGTTTGGATTTTCATCCAAATTTATAATTGTGCTAGGATCTAACGGGGGATACTGGATGTCTTCAAAGAGAATACTATCATTAACAGTCTCTTCACTCAGGGTATCAGCAAAAATCTGCTCACCCCCTATAAATTGTGAGGCAATTGCTGAAATAGATACTATCAAAATTAAAAATATTTTTTTTAGCTTTATCATTAAATAATCCTCCTGTTTTTAAAACTGATATACAAATGATAAACATAATCTTAAATAAGCTTTCAACACTCAATACGAATACCTAAAATCCACTATGTATTAGAAGTGAGTACGAACGAAAAAACTACATTTTTTTATAAAAACGGAAATATTTAGAATCGATTCATAATAATTGTATTACATAAATACAATTATATCAACTTTATTTTTATGTAGTTTGGAATTATTTACTAAATTCCGATTTCCTTATTTTTTAGCTGTTTTCTAAAAGATTGTTACTATTAAACCAAATTTTTAACAAAAATACTCAGTTCACTAGCGTCGCATTAAAATAATTGAATGTGAAATTAAAATCTAAATTTTCAGAAATCATATTTACCCAACAAAAAATCCTTTATAATGGTTGGATGGTAGGAACCTATCCAAATCCAATATAAAGGACATACACATGGACAAGTTTACACGAAAAACATCATTTGAACAATGGCTTTCACCGATTTCCTCGACAAAACTAGAGGAATTGGTGGAAACCCATCAATTAAATACCTATACAAAGAAGCTACATATCACTGCCTTCTTGAAATTACTGCTGTTTGCGCAGCTGAATGAAACCAAAAGTCTGCGTGCGGTCAGTGATACACTGTTTTCAGACGACCTTCAAAAAGTAACCGAATTAGAATCGATTAGCTTTTCCCAACTAGGACGCCGATTAAACCAAGTGCCGACTGTTGTATTCCAACAAGTGTTTCTCAACTTGGTTGCCCAGATTCATGAAAAATCTCTATAGGAACAGCGCCGTAAAATTTCAACACCGCTGAAAATCATGGAGTCGAGTACGCTGCCTTTACATGTAAACAACCACAAATGGGCAGAATTTAGGAAAACGAAAGCAGGCATCAAGCTTCATTTGCGTCTCCTTTACGTAGAAAAAGGCTGTTCCTACCCAGACAAAGCAGTTTTGACGAATGCCAAGGCGGCATGATCGTGGTCAACTAGAAGTCTTCGTAGACGACAAAGCATGTATGTACGTTTTTGACCGTGGCTACTTGGATTATGAACGATTTGACCGGATGACGAACGACGGCTATTTCTTTGTTTCACGCTTGCGAAAAAACGCTGTTATTCGTGTACTAGAGCCTTTCGAACTACCCGAAGAGTCAACGGTTGTATCGGATGAAATGATCTTGATTGGCACGTCGCAAAACCGTGCAGAAAATGGCTTTTGCCTCATCAAAGTACTGGATTCAAAAGGATATGAGCTCCAGTTCATCACGAATCGATTTGATTTAAGTGCGGACGAAATCGCCGACTTGTACAAATCACGCTGGGCAATTGAGTTATTTTTCAAATGGCTGAAGCAGCACTTGAACATCAAAAAGTTTTACGCGCAAAGTGAACAAGGCGTACACAATCAAGTGTACATCGCCATGATTGTGTATTGCCTGCATGTGTTGGCACAGTTGAACACAAACAGCTCCCAAACGTACTTAAAGATTAGTCGTTTACTGAAAGCAGCACCATGGAAAGCAGCGCATTTATGGCTTCGAAAAATCACAGGAAAAGCGGTGCCATAAAGGTTTTTCGGTTTCTGTTGCATAGGTCAAAGGATATAGTGAAAAAATGGATGATACCTACCACTATTCAAATGTCTTTGTTTTTCTTCTCAACTGAAAAATATAAAAAAACAGAAAATTCAGTTAAAATTTATACAACGCTAGTGTACTCAGTTAGTTTAAATATAACTTCTCATAAATTTTTGGATGTTCGTAATTACAAATGTCAACTAATCTAGGTTCTTACGCAATTTTGGTGAAGCGTTTTTTCATTGTTTTTCGGGTATAGCATTAGAAAAGGACTGATTTTTATGTTGATTCCTTGGCATGCGCCTGAAAAACAGTTGTCTTTGCAATTTATGCAAACAAGTAAAGCAGCGATTATATTGCATTTGCAATTAGTGAGATCCTATGCATTTTGCCCATCTTGTGGCACTCAAAGTACACATTTGCATAGCCACTATTATCGTTTTTTGTTTGATCTTTCATCTGGTACACAACACATCAAAATTCATTTGAAATCTCGTAAATGGTTTTGTGATGAATCCTTTTGTCCGAGAAAAATCTTTACTGAACGTTTTTCATGGGTGAAACCCTATACTAGACGAACCGATCGACTTCAGGTACTCCTTCGGAGAATCGCCTTTTCAATGGGGTGCCGGCAAGCTGAACAAGTCATTCGTCCATTTCTTCCCTCGATCAGCCATGACACATTCTTACGATTAATTCGAGCTACACGGATTGAACTACCTACAACCACTGCAATAGGACTTGATGATTTTGCATTTTGCAAAGGACATCGATATGGCACATTGATTTGTGATTTAATCGCTCATCGGCCAATAGCGATCCTCCCAGAAAGAACTGGTGAAATTATAGAAAATTGGCTAAAACAACATCCCAACATTCAACTTATTAGTCGAGACGGATCAAAAACTTATCGTGAAGCCATTACGAAAACGAATCCTAAGATCCAGCAAATAAGCGACCGCTGGCATCTCCTAAAGAATGCGAAGAAGCATTGGGGAAATGGTTAGAGCAGCACATCCCAGCTCAAATCGAATGGCATACGTCAAATGATAAACCGCAACCAATAATGTCTATAGAGAAGCCCATTGATGAAACAAAATGGCAAGTTATTCAGCAAGTCCAACAGGATTATAAAGCTGGTTTACGTATCATAACATTGGCTAAAAAATACCAACTTAGTCGAGGAACGTTTTATAAATACTTAAAAAACAAACACCACCACTCAAAACAAAACGCAAATCTAAGCCATCTCAATTAAAGCTACAACCTTATGATGAATCCATTATTTTGTATGAAGAACAACGTTTAACCACCAATCAAATCGTTGGAAAACTCCGTACGGAGGGCTATGATGGTAGTTGTTCAGCTGTTCGAAAATTTTTAGAGCCTCTTCGCGCACAAAAGAAAAAACAATTCATTCAAACACTGGAATGTCGCGTTTTTAGAACGCAAGTACTGTCATTTATCTGGGCTGGTTTCGCATCGTTGAATGAGGAAAAACAGCTACTTTTAAAGCGGTGCATTACTGTGTATCCTGATGTATTACAAGTCGAAAAAGTCATACAGGATTATCGAAATATCTTTCAAGAAAAGGATGTTAGGGCCTTAATCGTATGGATGAAGAAACAATTATCAAACAAGCTTTCCCCACTTCACAGTCACAGTATTGGTATACGTATAGATTTAGCGGCTGTAAAAAATGCTTTTGCATCCCCCTATTCAAATGGTTTATTGAAGGGACAAGTAAATCGATTAAAATGGATTAAACGCATGATGTATGGTCGCGCAAAACCAGATTTACTGGAAAAACGGATGCAATATCGGTTTTGATTGTATTCTGAAATAACTTTGAATTGTAGTTATACATAAGTCTGAATGTTTTCACCAACTTTGCGTAAAAACCTATTTAAACTAGCATTTATAACCAATGGTAGTCCTGTGACTGTACAGGCAGCCTTTCATTTCAATCCACTCTCTCATATATAGAGAGACCACGATTGATCACATATATGTCTGCCTGTTTTTATTTCAATCCACTCTCTCATATATAGAGAGACGTTGACGCTCCTTCACATTCATTTGTTCTCGATTTCAATCCACTCTCTCATATAGAGAGAGACACAATACCAATGCTAAAAGTACGTCCAGCATCCCAAATTTCAATCCACTCTCTCATATAGAGAGAGACCTTGATTTTCTTTAAGTATTGTATTCTCTAATTTTGTATTTCAATCCACTCTCTCATATAGAGAGAGACATTGACATTATCGTAAGCCCGTAATCAAATAACGCATATAAAACACCAGGCACCTCCGGTACGATAAACGTATCAATTAAAGGAGGTGCCCTATTTATGTCCACAAACAAATTAACCATAGTTCCCGTCAAACTTGATCCTCTTTCAACGGAAAGTTCTTCGTTCCCTTCTTCGAGAATGACCGCTGCACCAGCTTGTATTGTAAAAATGGGAGTAGCTGAAGTTACCTTTTATCATGGCGTAAATGAGCACATCATCCAAACGGTTATGAAGGAGCTGAAAAGTCGATGAGGCATGATTTTACGGATGTGCAAAACATTTATATGATTTGTGGGAAGACAGATAGGCGAAAAGGCATCGATGGTCTCGCAACACTGATTCAAGATTCTTTCGAATTAGATCCTTATAGTGATTCTATTTTTCTCTTTTCAGGATGGAGTAAGGACCGCTATAAATGTTTGTATTTTGATGGAGATGGCTTTGCTATGCTTTACAAGCGATTAGATCATGGCAAACTTCAATGGCCAAAAGATGAAAAAGAGGTACGAAGCCTTTCACAACAGGAACTACGCTGGTTGTTAGAAGGATTATCCTTACAACAACCAAAGTCCATTGCAAAATCTGCAAAAAGTATCTTTTAATCAACGTTTCCTCAATGGTATAATCATCCATAACTTATCTTGAACGAAATGTGGTGAATGATTTGGAAAATGCCTCCACGAAACAGACTGAACGATTAATTCAATTGTTAGAGCAACAATTAGCACATTCGAATGAACAGAATGACGAATTAACTAATAAATTGGATCAATCACTTAAACAAATTGAAGTATTAACGGAACAAGTCCGCCAATTAACAAAGGCTTTATATCGCTCCAAATCAGAGAAATCCAAGTATCAAGCGCCCGATAGGCAAGTTTCTTTATTTGAAAATGACCCGTCTTTTAACGAATCTGAGCAGACAGAAGAACAAAGCACCGAAGCAGTTAGTTATACGATTACTCGCAAAAAGACAAATAAAAAACGAAATGATTCGTTTCATGAAGAGATAGAAATGGAAGAAATTCATCATCACCCTGCTAATTTAGTTTGTGACTGTTGTCGTGGGGAAATGGTTGAATTCACTTCCATCTTGGTACGTGAAGAAGCAAGGTTCATTCCGGCTACGATGAAACGTGTGCAGCATTTTGAACATGTATACGAGTGTAAATCATGTAAAAAAGATGCCCTACAAAAAGCACAAATCAAACGTGGGAAAGCACCACAAGGTGCGATTCAAAGAAGTATTGCCGGCCCTACAGTATTGGCGAAGCTTATTTACGATAAATTTATTCAGTACTTACCTCTTTACCGTCAGGTAAATGAGTGGGAACGCTATGGCTTATATACAAACGATAAAAATTTGTCTAACTGGGTAATACGTGTGGCAGAAGATTGGCTTCAACCACTTTACGATTTAATGAAGCAGCTAGTAACGGAAAAATCTGTGCTTCATATAGATGAAACCTATGCACAAATCATTAAGCGTTCTGATGGAAAATCAGCACAATCAAACGCCTATAATTGGGTATGTCGTAGTGTCCAGAGTGAAGGGTTTATTATCGTTTTATTTAAGAGTGCCCTTTCTCGTGGGCGAGCCGTCTTGGAAGATTTAATCAAGGGTTTTAAAGGCACTGTCATCTGTGATGGGTATTCAGCATATGGTCAATTACCTCATGTTCAGTTCGCCAACTGTTGGGCACATGTACGTCGTTATTGGTTAAAAGCTGACAGTAAAAATGGACGAATAGGCGTGGCATATTGTGATCGGTTATTTCAGATTGAGCGTAAAATTAAGCACTTTTCATTAGAAGAGCGTGTGCAAATTCGCCAACAAGAAGCAAAGCCGATTGTGGATGAATTTTTTGATTGGATTGATCGCTCGCCATTCTTTGGTAAAAACGCTATTGCGAAAGCAGCTGAATATACATTGAGCCGCAAAGCAGCGTTAATGATGTTTCTTGAAAACGGAAATGTGGCCATTGATAACAATCCAGCTGAAAATGCGATTCGTCCAAATGTCATGGGTCGAAAAAACTGGCTTTTCTCTGTTAGTGAAGCAGGTGCGAAAGCAAATGCCATTTGTTTAAGTTTAGCTGAAACAGCTAAGGCAAACGGAATTGATTTTTATCAGTACTTGGTCAAGTTGATGACAGAGTTACCCAATGTACTGTTTCACCAGCAACCTGAAATTTTACATAACTATCTACCATGGTCAGAAAATATTCAAGCCACATGTGCAAAATAGCCAGCCAGCTGAAAAAAATTCAGCTAGCTGGCCACTCGTCATGCGTACCATTAAGGTGCGCTATTTTTTTATATTTCGGGCTTACAATCCATTTAAGTATTTATCAACAGTACGTCGATCTACACCCATTTCTCTTGCCAACTGACTCTTATTTATTTTCATCTTTAAATTCCCCATTAACTGTTTGAATTTTGGTAAGTCTCAAAGACTGTTAATCTCAAAATTCGTTTGAACATCTAGCGTTATGTACATATGTATTTCGCAAGTTAAATTTGAGCCAATTGTTAATTAAAATGTGAGCCACTAAAAATTGCTCTGTTTCATCCATTCTTTCGTTTCTAAAATTCGGTAGGAGCCACCAATCATGTTGATGATGTGCGCTCGGTGCGTCAGTCGATCAGTTAAGGCTGATGTTAATACTGGATCATGAAAGACCTCTTCCCAACGTTCAAATGTTAGGTTACTTGTAATAATGGTTGCTGCTCTACCGGCACGTAATGATAAGTGTGTAAATAGAAGCTCCGCTCCTTCTTTATCAAATGAAATGTAGCCGAGCTCATCAATAATTACTAAATCATACTTCTCAAATTTCAACTCAAAGGAGCGCAACGTTCTCGCAGAACGGCTTTCCTTTAATTGATTCACCAATGAGGCTACACTCGTGAAATACACTTTATAGCCTGCTAAACAGGCTTCAATGCCTAAGCCAATCGCAAGATGGGTTTTACCAGTACCAGGTGAGCCAATTAACAGGATATTTTGTTTCTCCTGAATGAATTTTAGCTCCTTCAAATGGGGAAGACGAACCGCCGCATTTTGCGGCAGTGCCTCTACATCTAATTCCTCTAATAGCTTTTTCTCTGGGAAGTTGGCTAATCGAATTCGATTAGCTTTTGCCCGCACATAGCGGTCCTCCATTTCCTGTTTTAAAGCGAAATAGAGAAAATCAGCTGGCGATGTATGTTGTTCAAATAAAGCTCCCTGTTCAAGTAAAGAACGAATACTTGGTAAACGTAATTCTTTACACATTTCAATCATTTCTTTTTGCTTGTCCATTAATGAACCACCCCTGTTCCTTTAGAATGAAATAACGCTGCTAATGAAGATAGGTTATCTAAAGATTGGTTAGTAACATCATCTTGGCCCGTTAGAACAGTGCGTACTTCAGCTGACTGTTCTGCTAAGAAAATGATTTTTTCCGTTGTAAGATGAATCAAAGGGTTCTTTTCTAGCTCAGTAATGACTTCTAGTACTCTTGTTAGGCAATCTCGTTCTTTGACATAAACAAGCAGCTCTAGAAAATCTTTTTCATTTCCGATATAATAGCGGTGGTAGATATTTTTTATATCTTTTGGTGCTTGACTCAAACATTCACTTTGGGCTAAGGCACCTTTTTTCTTTTCCAAGGTGTTTAAATAGTGGTAGATATTCATCACCCAGGCATGAAC
Organism: Lysinibacillus sp. FSL H8-0500; assembly: GCF_038051955.1. Lineage (NCBI taxonomy): Bacteria > Bacillati > Bacillota > Bacilli > Caryophanales > Bacillaceae > Lysinibacillus > Lysinibacillus sp. FSL H8-0500. Next base: position 2,607,162 of record NZ_CP150292.1, read on the forward strand.
TTGCCAACTTCGTTTGTGTTTAGCGATGCATTCACCTTCGCTAAATAGAAGTACTTCCTCTGCACGAGCTTTTAACTTAATGTATTCTCCTACATGCCCCTCCGGTACAGAATAGCGGTTGTGACGGTAGGTAACAGTACTATATTTATCCACACGTAATTCTATTAATTCTGCAGGATCGAAAGGTGCCGCTGTTAAGCTGCCAGCTCGTTCTGCTCTTTCTTCCAACATCAATTCATGATGTGTTTTTTCTTTCAAATAATGAGCACGATTATTTAGATTTTCAACAATCGAGACTAAATAATCCTGTGCTTCTTCCAACGAAACAAACGTATCTCGATGCGCAAAGGCTTTCCGGCGTATGTATTCTACGCTTCGCTCTACATGGCCTTTTTCATTACCTTTACGAGGCTCACAAAGTCGTATCTGAAAATGATAATGCAAGGACAAACTTTTCATACCGTCGGTCATAAGACGGTCGTAACCAATAAAGTTTTTGACGATGGTACGCATATTGTCGTATGTAAAAACATTCGGCACGAAGCCTAAGGCCTCGATACATTTTACGTGTGCGTCCTGTACACAAACCATTGTTTCTGATTCATAGAGTCGGGCATAACGATCATTACTATAGGCTAAAGTAAATACGGCCATTGAAAGACTTCTTAATTTTCCATCAATGAATAATTTTACTTCGCCCCAATCAAACTCAACTTCACGACCAGCTGTTGGCTCTTGACGGATGAATACTTCCTTTTGCTTTTTCTCCTCACGATTTACGAAGTTACGAACAGTTGTATAGCCAATTTTAAAACCTTCATCTAAAAGCTTTTCATGCATATCAATAATCTTTAATTGCTGCTTATGCATATTTACTTCTCGCTTATTTTCATTTTTTTTCATCATTTCACGAATACGCTTCATCACCGTATTTGTTAAAGCTCTCTTTTTTCCATTACGCTTTTTATATGCCGGAGGCGTAACGTAATTATCTGTGATTGGTAAATTCCTTGTATCTTGTTGTCTAGCTGCTAGATCTTGCTCAATGTATTTTTTAACAGTATTACGAGACATTTTGAGCTTTTCTGCAATTTGACGCTGGCTTTTATTGTGCTGGTAGTACTCAATCAGTACTAACTGCTTTTTCTCCAAACTAATCACCTCTATATCCCCCTAACTTTTTACAGTTAGGATTATTTTGATAGAAAGTGGCTCTCATTTCAATTGCGTTGGTGGCTCAGATTTAGCTTAACAAATACAACCTTGTCTGTTTGATGCCAGGCATACCCTCGCAATATTTCAATCCACTCTCTCATATAGAGAGAGACTAACAGCATTAAGAACCTTATCTATAATTTCTGGAATTTCAATCCACTCTCTCATATAGAGAGAGACTAAAACAAACGATCAAGTTGCTGGGGCATTAAAAGATTTCAATCCACTCTCTCATATAGAGAGAGACGATGTTAACTATATCTCTCTTCCTTCTCCACTACTAATTTCAATCCACTCTCTCATATAGAGAGAGACTTATGAAGGGCTGGACATTATCACCGCAAACATATTTCAATCCACTCTCTCATATAGAGAGAGACAAACAAAAGGGCTATATTTCACTTTGATTTCATTATTTCAATCCACTCTCTCATATAGAGAGAGACCTGGTAACTCTGGCGACACTTTTTCATCCCAATCAGATTTCAATCCACTCTCTCATATAGAGAGAGACGTTTATTAATACGCACTCATTCGGGAACCTGGAATTTCAATCCACTCTCTCATATAGAGAGAGACGTGTCCATAACCTCTAGCCCTACCGTACTACAATATTTCAATCCACTCTCTCATATAGAGAGAGACACTATCAAAAGATGCTTCTTCAACTTGTTGATGATTTCAATCCACTCTCTCATATAGAGAGAGACGCACTTTCAAAAAAATTTCACACTTTTGCAAAAAATTTCAATCCACTCTCTCATATAGAGAGAGACGGATTCCGACGAACAAGCTTGCAGGTGTATTTGTATTTCAATCCACTCTCTCATATAGAGAGAGACGGACAACGATGGCCGCAACAAATGAATCTATTTCGATTTCAATCCACTCTCTCATATAGAGAGAGACACTATTTACTGATTCTTTTTCTTCGACAACTTCATTTCAATCCACTCTCTCATATAGAGAGAGACAACCTGAAACAGATGTGGTTTGCGGTACATGCAATATTTCAATCCACTCTCTCATATAGAGAGAGACCTCGTTTACTGCCGATGCATCGTTTGCTGTGTTGTATTTCAATCCACTCTCTCATATATAGAGAGACACACCTAGCACGGTAAGGCTTTTTATTATGCGATGAATTTCAATCCACTCTCTCATATAGAGAGAGACCATGTAGATACAGAATAGAAATAGGAGGTTATTTATTTCAATCCACTCTCTCATATAGAGAGAGACAGGTAGCTGTAATCGCATCAGCTACTACTAATTATTTCAATCCACTCTCTCATATAGAGAGAGACCGCAAGTATTTTTATTTGCAACTGGACGTCATCATTTCAATCCACTCTCTCATATAGAGAGAGACATGGTCTTGCATCAAAAATGTTATTATTTCTTTTATTTCAATCCACTCTCTCATATAGAGAGAGACTTACGGGCGCCAATATCGCTACGCTTACAATCTGAATTTCAATCCACTCTCTCATATAGAGAGAGACGGCGCTATTGCCGAGATAACGCCCAACACTACTGATTTCAATCCACTCTCTCATATAGAGAGAGACCCAAATGCGTAAACCATTACCGTTATTTCTACGTTCATTTCAATCCACTCTCTCATATAGAGAGAGACTACATAAATCTAAAAACGGTATATTTGTAGGTTATTTCAATCCACTCTCTCATATAGAGAGAGACTTTGTAATAACAATCCCAACATGCGCGCAATCTGATTTCAATCCACTCTCTCATATAGAGAGAGACTAAAGAAAAAGCTCTTTGGAGCCAAACGATGATTATTTCAATCCACTCTCTCATATAGAGAGAGACGCAGAGCCATATGATAGTGTTAAAGCATACAATCGATTTCAATCCACTCTCTCATATAGAGAGAGACTTATAGACCCAGCATACTCAGGATCGAATATGATTTCAATCCACTCTCTCATATAGAGAGAGACGTCTGCCATAACATTTGAAATTCGTCTAATTGAATTTCAATCCACTCTCTCATATAGAGAGAGACTGGATTAGACGATGCATAGGTTACATATTGGTTTATTTCAATCCACTCTCTCATATAGAGAGAGACATGCGCTGAGCTGGCAGCCAACGAACTAGCAAATTCATTTCAATCCACTCTCTCATATAGAGAGAGACACGTTCGAACTTCCATTCACTTAAATTTTCAATATTTCAATCCACTCTCTCATATAGAGAGAGACCGATGCCCATAATATGATTAACAATTTTGTCACATTTCAATCCACTCTCTCATATAGAGAGAGACAGGTGTTTTTGTAAGCTACGATTTACATGATGGTATTTCAATCCACTCTCTCATATAGAGAGAGACTTTTAAAATGTTTATTTGCATCTTCTTCATATTCATTTCAATCCACTCTCTCATATAGAGAGAGACATCTCAAATCATTTTGTTTCAACGTTTGGTAAAATTTCAATCCACTCTCTCATATAGAGAGAGACACGTCATGCTCGATACATCATTCTGTGGTAAAAAATTTCAATCCACTCTCTCATATAGAGAGAGACCTGAGATATTCCTTTATAGTATTGATTAACAGCAAGATTTCAATCCACTCTCTCATATAGAGAGAGACGCCATGTATCAACGCAAAAAAAGAAGAAATGTTTATTTCAATCCACTCTCTCATATAGAGAGAGACGGAGTATTAGTAGTCACTTTATTAATTTCTTTCATTTCAATCCACTCTCTCATATAGAGAGAGACTTCAAAAAATATACAAAGCCTGATGAGTACAGAATTTCAATCCACTCTCTCATATAGAGAGAGACTCTTATCACAAGTTGCAGTGTCGAGTAGCAGTAATTTCAATCCACTCTCTCATATAGAGAGAGACTAATTGATCTGTTATCATTCATGCCACCATCCTTTATTTCAATCCACTCTCTCATATAGAGAGAGACTGCATCACCCCTTCATTTCTAAACAAAATTGTCAATTTCAATCCACTCTCTCATATAGAGAGAGACAGTGAATGGCTTACTTGATATTGGATTTCCACCTATTTCAATCCACTCTCTCATATAGAGAGAGACCAATACCACATATAATCCTCTAAAGGCGACTTTATTTCAATCCACTCTCTCATATAGAGAGAGACTTTATGCCATCATTCGCCATCATTCGATGAGCGTTAATTTCAATCCACTCTCTCATATAGAGAGAGACATTAATCCCCCTGCAATATCTTTTTTCAATCGTTATTTCAATCCACTCTCTCATATAGAGAGAGACGGTCTTGCATTAGTAGCAGCATACAATAATTCCATTTCAATCCACTCTCTCATATAGAGAGAGACGCCATCTTTGCAGCCGGCGTTGACACAGGTACTTGATTTCAATCCACTCTCTCATATAGAGAGAGACCGGCATGGCGTAAAGCACTATTCATAACACATCGATTTCAATCCACTCTCTCATATAGAGCTATGCTTGCCCCACAATGAATACAATAAATGGATGTTGCTGTGAGCTCCTTTCTCCTCAAACCAACACAAAAATAGTAAAATAGAAGAAACAAAATCGTGAAGGGGGAGGAGAGGGAAATGGCATTCTCGACAGAAAAACTAGACACGAATCACTGGACCTATAACGAATTCAAAGATATGGGAATTGCTTGTGGAAGGACGATTAAACGGGTGATTCGATCCATGCAGACACTTTCTAAACAGATGGGCACATCCATTGCGAGTGCCAGTGCAGATAAAGCCGAAGCGAAAGCAATCTACCGTCTACTGGCAAATCCAAAAGTCACGCCCTCTGTCCTCTTACAAACACATCGAAAAGCAACGATGGCACACATCAAAAAACGAGAAGAATCTGTTATTTTAGTCGTGCAAGATACAACCACACTTAATTATACAGCTCACAAAAAGACAGAAGGATTGGGTGATTTTGGCGCAAGTCCCCATCATCAAGGACTTCTCCTTCATTCGGCTATTGCGGTGACGACAGATGGTATTCCTCTCGGTTTACTTGATCAATTTGTTTGGACACGTCCTGTAGAAGAACGAGGGAAACGGACATCCAAACGACAGAGACCGATTGAAGCTAAGGAAAGTTACAAATGGTTAAAAAGTATGGATAATAGTTGCAAGAACCAACCAAAAGGAGTTCGTTACGTTCATGTTGGTGACCGTGAAGCCGACATCTATGAATTTTTTCAACATGCCCTCGAAAAAGAACAGGACTTCCTTGTGCGTGTTGTGCAAAATCGAAGAACAACAGAAGCCTGCAAATTAGTTGATGCAGTGAAGCAAACCCCTCCAGCAGGAAAAATTTGCGTAGAAATCCCACGAGATACACGCAGAAATTTGCCCAAACGACAGGCAACTTTAGCGATTCGGTTCAAGCATGTACACATGACGGCGCCAATGAATGGCTTGAAAACACCGAAGCAAAAGGCAACCATCGCCGTGTCCATTCTGCATGTACGAGAAGAAACTCCCTTGTCCAAACCAAAACCAATCGAATGGTATTTAATCACGAACCGAGCGGTGACTACACTGGAGGAAGCGATAGAAAAAGTGAGCTGGTATATACATCGCTGGAAGATTGAGCGATTTCATTACATTTTGAAAAGCGGCTGTAAGATAGAGGAGAAGCAGAATCGTACAGCCGAACGACTAGAAAAACAGCTACACATGTACAGTATCATCGCTGTCCGAATCCTCGGCATGACTTACTTAGCAAGACAGCAACCAACAGCATCCTGTGCGTCATTTCTAACCGAGGAGGAATGGCAGGTACTCTATCGTATTTCGAATAAAACATCTACTCTCCCTTCTGTCTCACCAAGCATCAAAGAAGCCGTTGATTCCTTAGCCAAGATGGGCGGCTTCCTCGGACGGAAAGCAGATGGGGACCCGGGTGTCAAAGTCCTGTGGCGAGGATTCAACCGATTCTATACCGTACTTGAGTATTATCAACATCTCCTTCCATAATTAGGATATCTTGTGGGGCAAGCATAGCATATAGAGAGAGACACAAATGTCGTTTCGTCCACTTTTACAGTTTTACATTTCAATCCACTCTCTCATATAGAGAGAGACGCGAAATTACGCTCGAAAAAATCATTGATTTTGATTTCAATCCACTCTCTCATATAGAGAGAGACAATGTGTGGGATAAAATAAAAGAAATAGCTAACGATTTCAATCCACTCTCTCATATAGAGAGAGACGCAACAGAGCAGGACAGACTATCTAATGCTACTAGAATTTCAATCCACTCTCTCATATAGAGAGAGACCAAAAAGCTCATAAGGATGCTAAAGCAGCACGTATTTCAATCCACTCTCTCATATAGAGAGAGACAATAGATGCTGGTGGATTGAAAATATCATTAGATATTTCAATCCACTCTCTCATATAGAGAGAGACAGGTTAGTCTAGCCATCATACGTGTACAATATGATTTCAATCCACTCTCTCATATAGAGAGAGACCATAAATCACCTCACTGTATTTATATTTATAATATAAATTTCAATCCACTCTCTCATATAGAGAGAGACAAACGGTGGTTTTATATATACTTTCGCAAATTTGATTTCAATCCACTCTCTCATATAGAGAGAGACGGTTGTTCACTTACTGATAAAGATAAAGTTGTTATTTCAATCCACTCTCTCATATAGAGAGAGACCCCAGAGCCTGACGATGTGCCAGAGGGTCAATTATTTCAATCCACTCTCTCATATAGAGAGAGACGCATCAAGTCCAGCAATTGCTGATACAACAGACATTTCAATCCACTCTCTCATATAGAGAGAGACTAATTATGGAACTAGGTTCAATGTTCATGATTCACATTTCAATCCACTCTCTCATATAGAGAGACTAATCTTAGTATTGCGAAAGCACTTGAAAGTAGTATTTCAATCCACTCTCTCATATAGAGAGAGACTGGTGACATTCACGGAAAACTCCTCTAATTCGGTGATTTCAATCCACTCTCTCATATAGAGAGAGACCATGGTATGCCGTGAAATTTACGGAGCAAAGTAATGATTTCAATCCACTCTCTCATATAGAGAGAGACTTTTATCTTATTACAGGGTTTTTTGACACAAAAAATTTCAATCCACTCTCTCATATAGAGAGAGACGCCTGCAATAGCCGCGATATATTCGCCTTGTACAAAATTTCAATCCACTCTCTCATATAGAGAGTGACCTTACCAGCACACAAACGAGATAAAAAATTAATCGAATTTCAATCCACTCTCTCATATAGAGAGAGACTTAACAATCAGAGCTTTCGAGTGGGTGACAAACTATTTCAATCCACTCTCTCATATAGAGAGAGACAAAAATTAGAGTGCAACAACACTTAATTAGCAATATTTCAATCCACTCTCTCATATAGAGAGAGACTGTTATCCGTGCTCAATATCCTGATAAGCATAGCCATTTCAATCCACTCTCTCATATAGAGAGAGACGAACAAATTCGTAATATGATTTTGCAAAACTATCAACATTTCAATCCACTCTCTCATATAGAGAGAGACCGGTGATTTACCAACACCACGTTCTCGTCAAACGATTTCAATCCACTCTCTCATATAGAGAGAGACAAATGTTTATTTCTGTTTTGCCCCAACCCCCATTATTTCAATCCACTCTCTCATATAGAGAGAGACAACACGGACTAGTTACGGGTGAGTATGTATCTCAGATTTCAATCCACTCTCTCATATAGAGAGAGACTAAGTGACAGAAAACATTAGTTTAGAGCTTATCATTTCAATCCACTCTCTCATATAGAGAGAGACAAGGTGATTAATCGTAACTACCAACGCAATGTAGAATTTCAATCCACTCTCTCATATAGAGAGAGACGATGGTACAGAACCAGTTGTTGGAGAGGGTATTCCAATTTCAATCCACTCTCTCATATAGAGAGAGACAATTCAACATATCGTGATGCCCGCGATGCAGCAATATTTCAATCCACTCTCTCATATAGAGAGAGACAATTCACAAAATAAAACAATCAAAAGAGTTTTCATTTCAATCCACTCTCTCATATAGAGAGAGACACTTACAAACGACCCCTACGTTAGGGGCTATTGATTTCAATCCACTCTCTCATATAGAGAGAGACACTGAGAATAGACCAGATTCAGATCACTATCATATTTCAATCCACTCTCTCATATAGAGAGAGACTATTCGTTCGGCATTCCCTAAGTCTGTAAGTTTATTTCAATCCACTCTCTCATATAGAGAGAGACGGATTGTAGCGGATATACCAATTGGAGCTACGATATTTCAATCCACTCTCTCATATAGAGAGAGACCTTCCTTTGATTGAATACAATGAACATAAATTTATTTCAATCCACTCTCTCATATAGAGAGAGACACAAACGCTAATGCAGCCCATTGTATAGTCAAATATTTCAATCCACTCTCTCATATAGAGAGAGACGGCGGAATATACTGGTTTATTAGGTACACGTGATAATTTCAATCCACTCTCTCATATAGAGAGAGACTCCATCGCCACGAGAAGCACGTATTGTTTTATCAATTTCAATCCACTCTCTCATATAGAGAGAGACAGAATTAGAAGATATTGAGCAGCAAGAAACACAAAATTTCAATCCACTCTCTCATATAGAGAGAGACCTTTACAACCAAAACAAAATGAGGCAGCAAAGGCAATTTCAATCCACTCTCTCATATAGAGAGAGACCACATTACACTGTAATAACAGCAGAGGATGAATTTATTTCAATCCACTCTCTCATATAGAGAGAGACAGCAGTTTCACTTGCTAATACCCCACCATATTCTTCATTTCAATCCACTCTCTCATATAGAGAGAGACGTTATTTAGTATTTATTAGGAGGGTTTTTTATGATTTCAATCCACTCTCTCATATAGAGAGAGACGGCAAAAATAAACGGGGCGATTGAGGCACGTGCATTTCAATCCACTCTCTCATATAGAGAGAGACACACTCAAGTCAGGACGCGCGATATCCATTGGCGATTTCAATCCACTCTCTCATATAGAGAGAGACCCACGGCGATTGATAACGTCGTGGATACGGTCAAAATTTCAATCCACTCTCTCATATAGAGAGAGACGGCAAAAATAAACGGGGCGATTGAGGCACGTGCATTTCAATCCACTCTCTCATATAGAGAGAGACGTAAATAAAGTTCGTAAATATTATAGTACATCCATTTCAATCCACTCTCTCATATAGAGAGAGACATACGTACCAAAATTTGTGATTGAGCCGCAAGTTGATTTCAATCCACTCTCTCATATAGAGAGAGACACGGCTATAATCCTTTTAATTTATTATAGATTTTCATTTCAATCCACTCTCTCATATAGAGAGAGACGAGCTTTTAGATTCGTTAGAAAAGCAAAGAAAAATTTCAATCCACTCTCTCATATAGAGAGAGACACTAATGTCGCGTAAGATTCTACTAATTTTTTTTATTTCAATCCACTCTCTCATATAGAGAGAGACGTGATTGGACAGGCAATATTGATCGTCCTCACTTTATTTCAATCCACTCTCTCATATAGAGAGAGACTCTACAGTATTCCAGTCTGTAGGTTTTCGTAAGGCTATTTCAATCCACTCTCTCATATAGAGAGAGACAAGAGCTGTTTTCCCAAACCTCACTTGACCAGTATTTCAATCCACTCTCTCATATAGAGAGAGACTTTAACTATTGGTCAATAGTCATTTTAATAGTAGATTTCAATCCACTCTCTCATATAGAGAGAGACGGGGGCGTTATATCTGCTTGCGAGACATTGGTTTGAATTTCAATCCACTCTCTCATATAGAGAGAGACTATTAATTCAAACCCATGATAACAAGGGTGATTTGATTTCAATCCACTCTCTCATATAGAGAGAGACCGCAATATATAGTTAAAATCGTCTCTTCGCAAACTATATATTGATATCATTAAAACATATTACAAACATCTTAGGAAAGGTTAATCCTAAAATACATCAAATTAGCTAAAATTTTGCGCGAACCTCCTAGTGCTTTTATGGGCACTAGGGGTTCGCAAAATTAAAATATAAGTGGTGCTTCTACATCTAATGTTTCTTTTGCTCCTATGTGAGTGACCTTAGAATTATATTTATTTCCTAAGTTATAAAATCGAAGGCTGTCTCGCTTTGGGTCAATAATATCTTCAAGTGCAAGTTGAAGTTGCTTGTACTGTGTAGCATCAACAACACACTCGAATACGGAGTTTTGAACCCTTATCCCATATTCTCCGCATTTTTTTGCTACTTGGCGTAAACGTTTTGCTCCACCTGTTGTACTTGTTTGCACATCATAAGTTACTAATACTAACAAAAGCATTCACCTACCTTATTAAAAATGGAGGGTACGCATCCAAATCTCCTCGTAAAAAACGGGCCAATAAAAGTGCTTGTGCATGAGGCACTAATCCCCATTGAATTTTTTCTTTTAAATAAGGATGTGTCACATATTCTTGTTTAACATCTTGCCATAATTTAAAAAATTTTCTTCTTGCATCATCTTTTAATAAAACTGCACCATTTTCTTTCACAATAAAATCGCTAGCTTGTATTTGTTTACGATTGATAAGCTTTAAAACAAAGCGTTCAGCAATAACTGGGCGTAGTTCCTCCATTATATCTAAGGCAAGTGATGTTCGTCCTGGGCGATCTCGATGTAAAAATCCTACATAAGCATCTAACCCTACACCTTCCAGCGCAGCAGCCGTTTCAGAGGCAAGCAAAGAATACGCTAATGATAACAATGCATTTACTCGATCAAGAGGTGGGCGTCTGCTTCTACCTTTGTAATAGAAATCCTCTTTTTGTTGTAGAATGCATTCATCAAAAACACTAAAATAAGCACTGGCAGCATTACCTTCTATACCGCGTAATTCTTCTAAACTAGTTATTGAAAAAGCCAATTTTCTTGCCTGCTTTAAACGTTCAACGACTTGCGTTAGACGTTCAGTATTTACGCGTAACGCATGATCACGTATCGTACGTTTCAAATTTTGCTCAGCATTATAAATCTTTCCAACGATCATATGACGTGCTATTGCTGCACTTTCTAATTCATCCATTGATACTTCATATTGTTTTTTACGCAATGTTACATTGCCATTAATAGCACCTGTCAATCTTCCACGAAAACGTCCACTACTTGAAAAGAAGGTTAGGCTTATATTTTGTTCCATACATGTAGCCATTAAAGCAGGACTCGCACCTTGATGACCAAATGTACAAATGCCTTCAAGATTTAACATTGGTACTTTCCCAAGCTCGTTACCTTCTTTTAATAAAACAAGATTTTTACCATTTAGTGCAAGATATACGTCAGACTGAGATACATAAACTACATTTAATAATCGCTTCATTCTTTTGTCACCCTATCTATATAAGCGAATACAGATTCTTTATTTAATAACTCTGGTAAGCAAATATGCTGTAAAGAGCAATTTTTACAGTGCTTTCCCGCCTTCACACGTGGTGTATGTTTGCGTTCATAGTATTGATGCATCTCTTTTACCATAGCTATTACTTTATCACGCCATTCTTCTGTAATCACCACTATTTCTCGTCGCCTTGTTTCATGGTAGTACAGTGCAGCTTCATCTATCGTTGTTTGAAGCATTTCCTCCAAACAGAACACTTGGGCTACTAACTGCACAATATCAGCATCATGCTTTTTTGGTGCACCCCTCTTATACTCAATTGGCTTCACCGCAAATTGGCCTTCTTCATTGGCTAGAGTAATTCCATTTATTGTTCTTGTAAACTCCACCATATCACAAATGCCACTGATACCTAATGTAGGTGAATGAACTGGTAAAGCACGAACATAGATTGTATCCCCACGTTTTTCACGTACAAAAGGATCATCTGCTTTTTCATGTAAAGTATTGCCTTCAACAGTAAGTACATTATCTTCCCATACTTGTTCAATATGAATGAGTGCCCACTGTCTACGACAAAAGACAAAATGTTGCAAACCCGACAACATTAAAAATTGTTCTTCATTATAAGCCATCATATTGTTGGACAGTTAAGCCTGCTAATTCCGCTTCATTGACTGTAATCGAATAATCCTCAACGGTTGGCTTATCATTTTCATGTATTCTTTCAATTTTTACAGAGCGATGTACTTTAGCAGATGAATATTGTCCTAACTTACAATTATGCTCCCACCAAAATAATTTATTTACTTCCATACTGCCATCTGGACGTGCCGAAGAAGCATCATTTGCAAATAATGTACGAAGCGCTTCTTTTAATTTTTGTGCATCTTCATATGTAAAACCTGTCCGTTCTGCTAACTGTGGATTAATACTGCCATAAAATACATATACACCAAAGTCAACTCGATGTTTCATACCCATTGTGTCAGAAGTTTTTTGACTTGGATCTTTTGTATTGGTAATGGAGTTTACGCTTTTTGTAATCTGCATGCTTGTAATATCTACTGGTTCAATGCTTGTTGCAGCATGAATAGATACAGGACCTCGAACGCTTAAGGACAGCTTATCGCCTTTGAATGCAAATACTTGTCCAAATGCGCGCACATCATACCAATGTTCACAAGCAAGTTTTTCAGCAGATGCTTCTTCTTCACTTGTTCCCTTCCCCTTTGTTAAGATTTTATTTAATTCTTCCACTGCGGCTACTCGATCACGGATACTACGATGATTATCTGTTCGTCGTTCATCTGATTGTACTAGAATAGATTCCCCTTCATCCTGTAAGCGATTACGTAACTTTCGCTTAATTGCAACATCTGATACTTCACCGTGACCGTTAAAATCCTGTCTTGGCTGGTTTCCATTTAAAGGATCGCCATTTGGATTTGCTTTATTTACTGTAAATACCACTGCAAAATCAATTTTATTCTCCAATATTGTCATTTGGTACATCCTCCTTTTTTTTGTACATATCTTGGATTTGACTGCTATAGCCAAGTATAAATAATGGACTTAGTTGTTGATTATTCATTCGCTCAGGTGTAATTTGATCTTCAATTTGTTGAAGTAACATAGCATAATACTCGACATCAATTGCTTGTCTCATAAAATAAGGTTGTAGCTGGCGACGTATTACCAACCAAGTGCGAGCAGGATTTTGTATAAATGCATTGAAATAACGCGTTGCATTCGTAGATCTTCTATCCTTATCTTTTTTGCCTTTCTCACGATCTTCTAAAATTCGCTTCTCCATCACTTCTGCTACTCCTAATAGGCGACCGAATAAATAGTCACGTGTTACATTGTCCTTTTGTAATGCCATTGTGTATCCCTCCCCTTCATGTAATTTCAATACTAATGCACAAGCAACATTAAGTACCCCTTCCCAAGATTCTGTTAAATTTTTAAAGCTAGCAGGATTTTTAATGCGATTAAAGATTAACCGAACAATATCTAATGGTATTGGCTTTCGTTCCACAATACATGGTAATAGACGTGTATAAAGTTGCTTTTTAATTCTCGCATCTGCTTTACTCCCATAAACAGCTTCTACAATTCGATATGTGGAAGGTGTTCCTATCACACGCAACACTTTCTTGGTTTCTTCATCTTTTATAAATTGCAGCCATTTGCATGTGTTATGCCAATACTCTATATTATCTAAAAATAAATTTGGATGAAACTGTTGATAATAAACAATTGCTAAACGTCCTGATGTAGCAGCATCCATTGCCATTACAATAATATTTTCTACCTTATCTTCCGTTAATTGATTTTTGTAACCCTTGATTGCTTGATGTAGGGCATCAGCTTCTATTTCAGCTGTATATTTTTTATTTGTACTAGAGGAAATTAAACCAATCGAACTTTCAAATGGATCAGCAATATTAGGTTTTTCAATACCAAAAGTGATAAAATAGCGCGAATCTATATACATGCTCTGTCTCTGCATCAACCATCGTAATGCATGATGTGCCTTTTGAGAAACCTCATAACCTATTTGAACAGCTTCAATTGGTTTGGTAAAACGACCTCTATATGTATACCCTGCACTGTCATTAGAAGAAATTAATTTTGACATATCACCTGCATTTCTTATACGTGCGCCATGCTGAGAAGTTAACGCTACTTGCTGACCAGTAATATAGCAAATGCCTTGTTCTTCTAAAGAATGTTGATTAAAAAATGCAATATAGGCATCAAAAAGCTTTTTATCTTCCCATACAGCTCGCTCCTCGTATGTTGTATGTAGTACATCAAAACGAACAAAGGCATCAAGCACATCACCAACCACTACTTGAAAAATGAATGGCTTTTCTTTATCTGTCCATTTCGTTATAATTTTATTTTGTTTATCCACAAACAATACTTTTTCTCGCACTAAGTCTGCTATTACTGTTCCTTTTTTTACATAATCATAAATTGCTTGTACACGCTGTGGCACATGTGTATCATTCACCCATTGCTGCATTTGATTGATATAATCATTGTAATAAGTAGCTCGCTTTTCATTACCGCCAAATGCTAGATAATCTCCAGCAACATATGCTAACTTATCATGTAAAAAATGCGGTGCACTCGCACTTGTTCGATTAGCAGAAGCTAGCGTAACAGGGACTATTGTCCTTGCATGCTCTTTATTAACCACCCTTGCCTCAATAAAGTCACCTTCTGGACTAATAAGAATTTCAATTTGTGCGCTTTGCATCATATGAGATACGGGCAATAATGTCATACGCTGTTGATATCTTTCTTCAAATTCCCCAACGTGCTGGTGGTTATTGTTATATACTTGTTCTAATTGCTGCATCCAGTTCATCGATTCACCCCCTTAAAAATCTCTTCATATTCATCATCGACACTTTTAAAGTTGATATTTTCCTCAAAAGATTTCACAGAGCCTTTTCTAATCGAACGTATAATTTCACAATCTTCTGGTCGAACAAACTGAATTTTCCCATCTTTCATGGTAGGTCTCCAAATTCTAGCTTCTAGCTCTCCCGCACTATTTTCATCAGGGTATGTGAAGCCATGAAACATTGGACCAAAGCTGATCTCCCCGTATTTATCATAAAATCCACTACCACTATCAAACTCGCAATACTCTACATAACCTTGACATTCCCGTGTTCCTAAGTAAATATCACGCCGTCCCCCACGTTTTACACAACGTTTAGCGATATTATGGTGCTTCTCTTCGTTTCGATCATATGTTAAATCAGGTCGGTTTTCATTGAATTCAAAGTGAGCTCGTACGTGATAGACAGGCTTCCTTAAATACGTATAATAAGCTAAATCATTGGAATCCTCTTGATACTTTATTGGTCGAACCCCTTTTACTTCTGTTTGAATAGCATTCATAACACGTACTTCATCAATATACCAAGTAATCGTCGGCTTCCAATATATAGATTCCACAATCCCTTTTAATGCTTGATATGTTGGTACTTGATAGGTAAATTTCTCTCCCCCAATACGTGTAACAGGGTCTGTAAATAAAGCATATTTACCATATACTTTAAATTCAATTTGATTACGCATCCTCTCACCTCTTTAATATGCTGAATAATCTTCCATTTTTTCTTCTCCTTTAATTGAAACACCGAAAGCTGTACTATATGCCTTATCATCTAAATAATAAAATGACTCATAATATAGAGGCTTTAATAAACCTTGTTGACCAAGCAATTTGTATTCATGTTCATATAAATTCACAGTAAATTGCTGTGCTTCTTTCAATAATTGATTAAAATTGACTAAATCCAGTTGTGGCTCATTTAAAGCAGCTATCACATCATTACCTTTTTCAAAAGGCACAATAACAGCCTTTGTAGGCGAATCAATCGCTTGAAAATGTTGCTCTAACGTCTTAAATAATGCATAAGATAAATTCTCTCTTGCTGGCGATTGTATATCTTTTTCAAGTAACTTAATCAATTCATATTTCAATTTAGGTGGAGTTAATTTTATTTTAGTTTTTATATAATTATCGTAATGTCTAAAATAATGAGAAATTGCCTGTGGACTAAGCATATCTGTAGCATACTTGTCATCTCTCAAAATATAATTTGCTGTCACTTCCCCACCTACTGCGATTTCAGGCAGATTTCTCAAGTTCTCATCCTTTACTCGTACAATATATACATCGCCCCTTTCTTGTGTATGATGACGATTACAACGTCCTGCTGCCTGTGCAATAGAATCTAAACCTGCTAAAGAGCGAACAACTGCCTCAAAGCTAATATCTACTCCAGCCTCAATCAATTGACTGCTAACGCAAATCACTCGTTCCTTTCCTAAACAATCATTAATTTCTTTTAGTATTTTGCTCCTATGTGCAGGACACATGGATGTACTTAAGTGATATACTTTATATTCTTGCGTACGCACGAGTTCCTCATATAATTTACGTACAGCAGTCTTTGTGTTTAAAATGATTAATGTAGATTGTCGATTTTCCATTATATTTTGCACAAACATTGCCAACTCTTCTGTGTCATATCCATCAGTTGTAACATGATTATGGATGGTCACACGTTCAAATGCTTTTACTGTATCTGTAAGTTGTGAAACCATTTCAGCATTGTCCTGCAATTCAATGCCATAGCTCATTGTTCCAACGGTTGGCTGTGTAGCTGTACATAAAACTAAACTGCTATTTCCAACATGGTGCAAAAAATTCAATGCTGTATTAAATAAACTAAAATGTTTATATGGAACCGATTGTACCTCATCAAAAATAATGACGGCATTTGTTAAATTATGTAATCTCCTTGACTTCCTCGTTCCTTTTTGAAAAAAGGCATCTAAAAACTGCACCATTGTTGTAAATATAATAGGATAATCCCAATTATCTCGCCCTAATTGTATTTTTTTATGATAAGGGACTCCATAAAAATCTTGCTCATTATCAAGTTTTTCATTAATCTCTTTATCATCTACTACATTTGCATGATGTTCTAAAACGGCTTGTGATTGCTGGATGATTTCTTTCACGGCTTGTGCATTTTGCTCTAAAATAGTTGTGTAAGGTACAATATAAATAATTCGTGCTTTTTGATATTGGTTGGCATGTTTTAAAGCATAGCGCAAACTAGCAAATGTTTTGCCGCCGCCTGTTGGAATCGAGAGAGTATAAATTGCCGAGGGTTGCATCGCTAATGAGTCGCAATTTTCAGACATTAAAGTGCGTAGTTGATTAATCGGTTCCTTATTCTCTTTCCATTTTTCAACTTGCTTCATCAGGTGTTGATAACCCTCTAAAAATACATTTGTATAATCTGCTACTGTTGCTGATGTATTCTCTTCAAAACATCTAGTATTTGTGCGATCAGCATCAATCAAACAACTAAAAACAAGCTTTTGGAAATAACTAAAATAAATACTATAATGCGCTTTCATTTTTATTTTTTCAAAAAACGCACGACATTCCTCTGTTGCTTCATTTACTAAACGTTGTACACGTTCCTTATTACCTTCAATCGCTTCAAAATTTTGAACGATGTTATCATAATAAGGTAAATCTTTTTTTACAACTCGTTTCATATAATCAGATATTTCCAAATCCAACTGAGCAAAGTTTTGTAGCCCTGAATGGTGTGATAAAATAGCCATCCCCACTGTTTCTACAACAAGTTTTTGCATACCATCACCATGATAAAATCGTTCATATAAATATTTTGCACCAGCTGTAGAATGGTCAATTTTCTTGCTAGCGACTTCATTATGTAAAACTGCATTCTTTAAATAAATAGTAAATTCCTCAGTAAACTTCCCTAAGTCATGTAAAAATCCAGCAAGCTCCGTGTGTGCCCCTACACCCGCTGGCTCTCCATACGCTCTTGCTAAAACTGCCACTTCCTCTAAATGATGTTGTACTGTTTGCTCAGCATAATCTGCCTCTCGAATATGTGCTAGAAACATACGTTCCACCCCTCTTCTTTAGCATACTATAGCCATTTTAGGAAGGCAATGTATTTTTTGAATAAAATAGCATAATACTAGTAAATTTCATAGCTATTTCTTAAAGGAATATAAAATAAAAGAAGAGTAATAAAAATATAGGAGATAGATAGTAGCATATTATCCCCTCAATCTCATTTCTTGGTATATTATATTTCTTGCTCAAGCATTTAATGGATACTCCTGATTTAAAAGCTTGATAGATAATATATTCTTTTTTGTACATTCAATCACAACTCTTAATTATATTATCATTCAGAGAAGATTTTATAATTATTAGTACACTAATATTCCCTAATTTTAAGGGATCCTCTCATAATTACTGGAATTATCAAATAAATTCAGGATATGTTATTATTAAAAAGCCGCAAGTTCAATCTACATGGATCGAAAATCCAATTGATAGTATGAAAACTAGGAGAAGCTCCATCAGGAAAATACTGATAGAGCTTCTTAGTTGTAGTAACTATTATTGGGACTCCTTCACCCGCTTCAACTCCGCCACAATCAAAAAACTCACAATCACTAACAGTAGCCATGAACTAATTTTCCCTAAATGGACAAGGCTCCAGGTGTGTGTTTGATTTGGATATTGCCATGCCCCGAAAAAAGTGGCAATGTTTTCAGCAAGCCAAATGAAAAAGCCGATAAGGACAAAAGATAACACGATGGGCATACGATACTTTATGCCATTTACTTGATAATTTACAGACGAGCGCCAGAAAATGATCATAACCAACAGCCCAAGCCACCAACGAACATCCAACCAAAAATGATGCCAGAAAAAATTTAAATAAATAGCAATAGCAAGGGGAACAACCACTACATAAGGTGGCCAATTGACAAGCTCCACATATAGACGCCGCCATGCTTGGCATAAATAACTTGCAACACTCGCATACATAAAGCCACTATAAAGCGGTACACCAAAAACTTTAAAGAGCCCCTCCTCTGGATATGCCCATGAGCCCATATGTACTTTAAAAATTTCGAGTGTCAGTCCGATCAAATGAAATAATGTAATGACTTTGAGCTCATCCTTTGTTTCGAGACCAGCGCGTAGCATCCACCATTGCATCGTGAGACAGATGATAAGTAGCCAGTCATACCTCGGCAATAAAGGCAAGGGCATAAATTTTGTTATAGCAAGCGAAGCAAAGATTACAACTGGAAAAATACACGCAAATGCTTGTTCACGTCCAAAATAGAACAGCTGCTTTAGCATATGGATGATCTTACTTTTCATATCGCCCAATCACTCCAGATTGATAGCATAAAGCTTGCTTCTAATAGCCCTTTGACGCACATGATTCTTTTCACAAACCTGACATCGAATGCAATAAATATCTCCATATTCGTCCACCCCAAATTTTTAAATTGTTTCTTATTTTCCTCTTGACAGTTCCTGCTGCAAAGACACTGAGAACGAGTGCCACACCACCTAACATTAAGCCAATTACGCCAACATATTTTTGCTGCGTATAAGTCTGTAATGATAAAAGCATCCCCCTTGATTTTTTCAACGCTTCTATGGATTTATAGAAGAATGCACCATAGTAATCAAGCTAGTTTAATCACTTCAATGCCGCACAGATCTCCACCTCCGATTTTTGGAATACACGTTACTAGCATCGGCAAAGCAAGGATCATTAAAGTTACTTTCAAAAATATTTACTTTTTCATATACAGTTATATTTTTATCGTTTATCAATAATTTTATATTGAAAAACATTTATAGTATAAGACTACAGTATAACGGATGAGGTTCCACTTAAATGAAAAAGGCAGAAAAAGAGATCACAAAAAGCCCAAAAAATTCTACAAACAGTAAAATTCTTCGGGCTTGACTTTTAAATATATGTTATTCTACTTTTCGGATAAAGAGCTACACTGACATCGTTCTTTAAATACACTTGTATGCATTTCAATCCACTCTCTTTATACAAAGAGAGACTCAAAAGTGCCATCTATTTTGTGATATAAAAGAGTTTCAATCCACTCCCTTTATACAAAGAGAGACAAAAATTTAAAGGCATTCCCAAGCGTAAAATGGAGTTTCAATCCACTCCCTTTATACAAAGAGAGACTGCGAAAAACAATATAAAAATGATATTTATAATTGATTTTCACAAAAAAATAAATCTATAAGGTTATATTAACCTAATTCCTCTTCCATTTCAATGGAAAATTGGTTGTTTTATAGGTGCGAATCTCCTTGGATAATCATGTTTGCTTCACATTCGCACCTATTGTTTAAAAACTGCTTGCACTTATAGGGTCCGTCCTAATAGTACCAACTATTTCACATAGGGGATTTTATTAATTGTTGACGCCTATATTAAAATCACTAGCCACCTTTTACTTTTGCATATTTGATATATAGAGCATATTTCTCTCTCCCATTATTAATCGAATACCTATAGTTAGAGAGAAAATTAATTAAGCTTCTATAATCCATAGGTCCTTGGTATTGTTCAATCCAACATATTAAGGCAAACCTACAAGCTTGAGGTGAATTGGAAGCAATTTATACATAGCAAACAAGAAATCCTCGTGGGCCTCAAATCAATAGGGCATTGTTGTAAGACATATGATTGGTGGAATCTCCATCCACACTCTTCACATCAAGAGTGACATCTAGCCCCCCATTTCCACACCCAAGCGGAGGATTTCAATCCACACTCCCACATTCAGAATGACATCAGCTTTATCACTGGCACACTTTAAATCGTTGCTTTTAATCCGCACTCGCTACATTCAGAGTGACTGTAAATTTACTTAATTTTTGAAAAATTGCCATCTCTCCTTAATTGACAGCCAACCCATCATTCATAGCCTCACCTTATAATTAGTACGAAACTTATGGGAACTTTCTATTTGCTTACTCCCTGTACTGGCAAAGTTTTCTTCCATCTGATGAAAGAAATCAAAACACCTTTTATGTATTTTTTGTGCTCTCTATGCCTTCTAGGTAAAAGACACTATATCCTCCTCCAACTTATTACATAGATTATCACAAATCTCTTTTCGTATAAAATCAGCAATGATCCAAGTATTGTTTTTTCGCTCCTGTTGTACAGATTAGCTTTAATGGATGACCTTATACAACTTGCATCAATGCATCCATGCTCTCGTCTCTTTTTAATAAAATCAGAGCGCAATGTTAAAATGCCAAAACGCTGTGTAATCAACGCTTTGGCATTTTTATTCCCTCTTCTCTGTCAGCCCTGTTACTGTACGAGTTTAAGGTAGAAAGGAGCTATCGGGAAAATCAAATTTTATTTACCATTCTCGCAACCTTTTGTATGCTTGGTTGCCCTTTAGAAAGCCTTACCTATTTATGAGGAGTGATGCTGTGCTGATGGATAATTCAGCGTTTGCTCCTGTGTTATAGGCGCTCTTTTAATTGAAAAGATTATACAGCCTAATGCACAAAGCACGAAAAGAGCGCCGAAGCTTGCTAAATGCATGGCAGATGCTGTTACTGCAAATATAGCACCACCAACAGCTGAGCCAATCGAAATCCCAATTTGAAGGGCTGCTGTATTTAAGCTTTGCTGAATATCTGAGGATTTTGGATCAGCTTGAATTAAATAGCTTTGTAATGGCGGTGTTAATGCCCAGCTTAATGCTCCCCATAAAACGGTGAACAGTAAAAAGAGTGGGAAAGCAATCGTTGTATATGGAATTGTAAACAAGACAAGTGCAAATGTAGATACAATTACAATAAGCGCCTTACTTGTACCGATTTTATCACTTACCCAGCCACCAATCGCATTCCCACTAACAGAGGCAATCCCAAATATTAAATAACAAATACTAATCCATGAAGCCCCCATATCAAATGCTTCCACTAGGAATGGTGTTAAATAGGCGTATAGCACATAATGACCCGCTAGCATAAATAATGTAGTTAATTGTGCAGTTAAAATTTTTAAATTTCCTAATGATTTTAGCTGCGTTTTTAATGGCACAATTTCCCCAATCGGCATCCTTTCAAGCAATAAGGCAATTAAAATTATAGAAACCGTTGATAATAAACTAATGCCTAAGAAAACGGCTCGCCAGCCAAAAGCCTCTGTAATAAAAATGCCCATTGGCACACCAATTACAAGCGCAGAGCTAACGCCCATAAATACAAGACCTAATGCTTTTGCTCGATGCGTAGGCGCAACAATTCTCGTTGTAATCGTTAAGGATAGCACAATAACTAGTGCGGTACTCATCGCTGTAAAAATACGAGCAATCATCACGGTTAAAAATGTGGTACTAAAGAATGTTAGTAAATTGCCTAATGTAAAAATTAATAAAGAAATAAGGAACAAGCGCTTTCTCTCTACCTTCGCTGTTAGGGATAGTAGAACAGGCGCAGAAATCGCATAGACCAGTGCAAAAATTGTAATTAATTGCCCTGATGTTGCTAAGGATACATGTAAATCCTCTGCAATATTTGGTAGTATCCCACCAACAATTAACTCAACCAACCCTACGGCAAAGGTTGTCACGGCAAGAATATAAACTCTCCAATTCATCGTAATCTCCCTTTCATACCGCTTTCATATTTGTAGGAGATTTTTTCAATAAAAAATCCTGACTACAAACATGAAGCAAAGTTTTGTAGTCAGGATTTTATGGTTCCTGGTAGAGACCCTCAATCCATATTATTGAGGTTATACAGATCAACTATTTACTTTAGCTATAGTAGCATATGAAAATTGGTCTGACAACATCTTTTTTTATAGAAGCTACTCCAGAAAAAACAGTTTAACAGAGAGAAAATTTAGAGATTTCGATTATATTTTAACGAATTTAACCATATATAATAACATATACTAATGATTGAACGAGGTGATTGTTTGCGCATTATAGGATTTGTCTGCTATTTTTTATTGCTATTTTATGGAGTAGAATTAGTGGCAGAGGAGCTCGCCCTCAAACAGTCAGCAATCAGTTCACCAACGATAGCTAGGCAATCTCCGATAAAAGAAACGGTTGAGCACTCAACAGTTTGTGTTTATTACCCCACACAGAAAGTTTGTACTGCTTTGCCCAAACATCATTAATGGAGCAATAAAAAACGCTTGAAATGGCTTCAAGCGTTTTTTATCTATTCTTTGGAGCCTACATGGAAATGGCTAAATGGGTAGACAATTAATTTAGATTCACCTAATACGGCATCCTCTGCAATAAGACCGTAATGACGACTATCAGAGCTTTTTAAGCGATTATCGCCAAGCACAAAATACATGCCCTTTGGTACTTCTTGTTGATCGACTAATTGCTCCAACGTAAAGTTTTCGGTAATGCGTAATTGGTTAGGATCATCTGTTTCACGATTTACATAGTCCTCTGTATATGCCTTGCCATTTACATATAAAACATCATCTTTCATTTCTACTTTATCACCAGGTAGACCAATTACTCTTTTAATATAATATTCATCCTCTATTGGTGATTGGAAAATAATTTGATCAAAACGTTCAATTTTACTTGTTTTGCTGACAATAATAATATCCTTATCATGATAGGTTGGGTACATGGATGCTCCTTGCACCTTAATAGGCGTAAATAAAAATTGCTTACAGCCTAACACAATAATTGCTGTAATCACAATAATTTTAATGTAGGATAATATTTCCTTTTTTAAGTTGGTTGCTTTTTCCTCTTGCATGTTCATTCCCCAATACTGTGTTTTTTTTATAGTATAACATTTTCTTTCTATTATTGACGAAAGAAACATACAATTAGTTGCAAGTTCACAAAAAATAGACAAGGTTACAAGGTAACATTGTCTGGATAGCTATCATTTAATTGTTTGATCATTCTTAATGGTTAGTTGGTGTAGCAGAGTGACGCTGTTCATTTAATAAATTAGCTGTTAAAGCAATTCCTACTGGTAATGCCACTGCTAATAAAATTGTGCCGATCATCATTACAATCACTCCCTTAACCATTTCTAATTTCATTATACATTAAATTTTCTGATATTTCAATAAAGTGAATCTTCAAACAGTTGTATTTTCTTGATCCCCACCTATTTTGAAGTGGGGCCTTACAATAAAACAATGTTACGCTTGGTGTGGTAGTTTATTTCACTACAAAAAAATCATTCAACTAGGCATGCATCCTACCTGAATGATTTTTTTGTCTGTTATGATAATAATTTTAAATAGACTAATTGTAAGGTTTTCATTGCTGATTGGACTAGGCTTTTTCTTGCTTTGCGTTTAGGTATAGAGCTTTGCATGCAATGATTTAGTGCTGTATACCTAAGCACCTGGGTCCTCCCATTCATTGTTCTCCCCCTTTCATGGACATTGCTTCCCTATTTTTTTAAATGATTGTTTAATGTTAACTGGATACGTTGAAGCTCTTTGTCATCAGGAATATAATACCAAATACCCCGAATTCTTTCTCCTTCTCCCGCTTCAAAGGATAATTGTTCAATATCAGCATTCATTTTTTTATATAGGCTTTGTAGCTGAAGAAGGTCTTTCACAGAGAAGTTCATGCGCACATTATCCCCTAATACATCAAGCATATCTGTGGCTTTTAATAATGTAGATGGGGTGGAGGCTTTTTTCATAACAGCTTCAATAATTTGACGCTGACGAATTTGGCGGCCAAAATCACCCCGTGGATCTTCATAGCGAATACGGGAAAAAATAAGTGCCTCATTCCCATCTAACGTCACTTCCCCTTTGGGATAATGATATTCGTTATAGGTTAAATCCATATCATTATCAATCGTCACACCGCCAAGTGTATCTATAATTTGTAAAAATCCCTCCATATTAATAAACACATAATAATCAATCGGTATATTTAAAAAATGCTCCACTGTATCCACAGCCATTGGCACACCACCAAAGGCATAGGCATGATTAATTTTATCAACCGTATCATGCCCTACAATTTCTGTGCGTGTATCGCGGGGAATACTAAGCATTTTCATCGTTTGTTTTTCAGGGTTTACAGTTACCACAATCATTGTGTCTGAACGGCCACTATCCTCTTTGCGCTCATCCACACCAAGCAGTAATACTGAAAATGGATCTTTTCTAATAACTGTTTTTACCTCTTGCTGTGTAGCTTCTGTTGTTTGAAGAAGTGGTGTATTGATTTTATTCATCGTTTTTTGAATGGTAAAGTAGGCGCTCCCTATCAACACTAAAAAAAGGGTGAGTAGGCTAGCAACAACCCATAGCCATATTTTTTTCTTGCTCTTTTTCTCTTTTGAGCGTTTCATATTTTTTTCCATACATAAGTCCCTTTCTGCTTACAATTTTACCCCTCTTTTTGACGTATTACGTTGGAAAAAAGTTGACCTAGTCTACTTATATGCATAATAGACGAAAAAAAGACGTACACTAGTATTTACTCAATAAACGATAGACTATTCCCTTATTTGTAAATTAACTTCCTTCTTGAATTAATTGAAAATTCATGCTTGTTCGTATATAATATTTATAGATACAACGTTTCTATATTAGAAACAAATATATATGATAAGGAGGAATCACTGGATGTTTCAACAACGAAGAGAGCACCTTGTTTCACATATGAAGCAACAGCAGATAGATGGGGCGATACTTGTACCTGGAGCCAATATGTACTATTTTACAGGGTTACAGTTAAAGCAAAGTGAACGTTTAACATTCGCTATAATCACTGCTAATAATCAATTATATTTTTTAGTACCACAAGTAGAGGTCAATAAAGTAGATACAAGTAACGGTGGCACGATCTTCTATTATTCCGATGAAGAAGGTCCAACGCAAACCCTCGAGCAATTAACAAGAGAGTTAGGTAAATTGCAGACCATTGGGGTTGAATATGACAGCATGCGTGTTAAGGAGCAAAGAGCCATTGAAAAACTTACATATCAGTCTATATGCGATATTGGTGCATCTATTCGTGAACTGCGTATGGCAAAAGATCCGCATGAAATTCAATTAATGCGGCAGGCTGTTAAAATTGTGGAGGAAAGTCTTGAGGCAATATTGCCAACGATTCAAGTTGGTGTTTCAGAAATGGATGTAGCTGCACAGTTGGAATATGAAATGCGCCGCCGTGGTTCAGAGGGAACACCCTTTGGCACCATTGTTGCCTCTGGCTATCGAGGTGCACTGCCACATGGACGAGCAAGCACAAAGAAAATCGAGCAGGGCGAATTAATCGTCTTAGATTTTGGCTCTATTTATCAAGGCTATGTAGCAGATATTACGAGAACAGTAGCTTTAGGGGATATTTCACCTACATTAAAAAATATGTATCAGCTTGTTAAACAAGCCAATGAAGCGGCAATAGCAGCGATAAAGCCGGGGATGACTGCTCATCACATTGATATGATTGCTAGAGATGTTATTAATAATGCGGGCTACGGACAATATTTTACACATCGACTTGGACATGGGATTGGCTTAAGCGCACATGAAGAGCCATACTTGATGCAACAGAATGAGCTTGTCCTAACAGCAGGGATGACATTTACGGTAGAGCCTGGTATTTATGTAAAGGATATTGGCGGTGTTCGCATTGAGGATAACCTTCTGGTGACAGAGGATGGCTATGAAAACTTAATGACTTATTCAAAAGAATTAATCATTCTATAAGGCTGGTGACTGCAATGATAGATATAACGCGCATTCAAAAGGATATGCCACTGCTAGAGCACTACATCTATTTAAACACGGCTGCTGCTTCTGCCATGCCTCAGCCAGTAGTAGATGTCATGACCAGCTATCTACAAAAACAGGCAAGTATTGGGCCCTACCTCCCCTCCTTTCGTCAAGAAACATATGAACAGGTAGAACGTATTCGTGAAAAATCAGCTTTATTTATTGGTGCTAAAAAAGAGGAAATTGCCCTTGTGCCAAATGGCTCAATGGGCATTAATTATATAGCAGGTGGCTTACAGTGGCACAAGGGCGATGAAGTGATTGTGCTAGATACTGAAATGTTAAGTAATTATGTACCGTGGCTTGCCCTTGAGCGGCAAGGCGTTCAGTTAAAGGTGTTGCCAACTAATACAGAATATATGGTGGATTTACAGGAGCTTGAACAGCTAATAACACCGCGAACAAGATTAATTGCCTTTGCTCATATGTCCAATGCTGCTGGTGCACTACAGCCTGCACAAGAGATCTGTCAGCTTGCACAAAGGCATGATGTACGCACATTGATCAATGCCAATCAAACAGTTGGTCTAACACCCATTGATGTGCGGGAGCTTGGCTGTGATTTTTTAATTGCCTGTGGACGTAAATGGCTACGTGGACCAGAAGGATCAGGCATCTTATATGTGCGACAAGTGCTACTGCCAACCATTACCCCGATTATGATTGGCTGGGGCAGTACAACGTGGCATTATCAGCAAAATGACTATTCATTTTCAGCAACAGCCAAACGCTTTGAGCCGGGCTGTCCTGTGATTCCCAGTATTTTAGGACTAGGAGCTGCTATTGATTATGCCAATCAGATTGGTATCGACCATATTTATCAGCGTGTACAGCAATTAACAAAGTATTTAATAAAGCAGCTTGAAACCATTCCAGGGCTGGTTTTATATGGACCACAAAATATAGCAAACCGCTTATCAATTACCCCATTTAATATTGAGGGTGTTTCTCCTGAGGAGCTAACGAATTATTTAGCCGCTCGTGGTGTGATCATTGAAGCAGGCACATTTATGGCAAATACAATTATGGAGCGTAATCATATTCAGCAAATGGCGCGTTTTTCACCCCATTATTTTAATACCTGTGAAGAAATTGATAGAGCTGTATCCTTTATCAAGGAATTTATAAAAGGCGCGAGATAGCACGCGCCTTTTTTATTATTCATGATATAATTTAAAGCTATATTGATCAAAGTAGCGTTGAATATTCATCGCACCATATTGCAGAACATTAATCATTTCAGGTAGCCTGTCCTCTGTTGGTTTACGATAAATAGGCCCAGCAATGGTTAATGAGGCAATTACTTCTCTTTTGTTATTAAAAAGAGGAACGCCAAGGCCAAATACCGAATGTGCATACTCCCCCGTTGTAAAACACCAGCCCTGTTGTTGAATCCTCTCTAAATCAGCTAATAGAGCGTCAGGATCTGTAATCGTGTCAGGCGTTAATTTCTTCATGCCATGATTCGTAATTTCCTTCTTTCTCTCTGCAGGTAGAAAAGCCATAATCGTTTTACAAGATGCGCCTATGTATAATGGTGTACGTGTGCCAATCGACACCGAAAATTTAATGGTTTGAGAGCTTTCCGCAATTTCCACCGTCACGCCATCTGTGCCATCTAACCATGTTAAAAATACAGATTCCTTCACCGTATCCGCAACGTTTTTCATAATCGGTAGCACAAAATCAGAAAGATTTAATTTATCCTTGACCATCTGCCCATATTCCAAAAAACGTAGCCCTAATTCATATTTTTTTGTCTCGGGATTTTGAATGAGGAAACCATGTTGTTCAAACGTTGTCAAAATTCGATAAATAATGGAGTGGCTAATATTCATTTCCTTCGCTAATTCACGTACACCCCATGTAGGATTTTCTTTATTAAAATATTTCAAAACCTCTAATGAGTTATCTAATGTTTTTAATGTCATTGTCCACCTCACATGTTTCTATAATAGAACCATAATCTATTATAAAATGAATCAGGATACTTTTCAATAAATTCAACTATTTTACAAATAAAAAGACGTTCCAGCATGTTTTATTAAAAATCATTAGTCAAAGTAATGCAGTTAATACATCAGTATCCTCTATACAATGCGCAACATTACAATAAGCTATTATTAAATTTATGATTAAAAATATAATTTGGAATGGTTATAAAATAAAAGTGTAGTATATGTTATTCAACTAACAAAGCAAGTTAGTTCAATAAGGAATTGCAATTTTATAACGAATTTATTATTGCCATCTTTTTCATCTGAAAATTGGCTATAAAGAAATGTATGAAAATATCTATGGTACATAGAAGAGAGTTCTTTTTAACTATATATCTTGTTTATGCCGTTATATATAGATTACCTCCATTCCATTTTTAAAGAACGTTGCTGCTGTATCCTACCTAGATTCTTTCAAAAGGCTAGCTGTCGCTGATCCCACATTAGTTATGCCCATTAACTCCATAAATCGTGAGAGAGCACTGGTCATGTACGAATCACGACGCCTTATAAACACAGTAGGTACTGTTCTATGTGGTTCCGGTAATGGATGACAGGTAAGTCTGCCTTGCACCCGAGATTCAACCATAGATTTCGGTAATACGGTGACTCCTAGCCCGTTTTCAACGCATTTAAGGACACCCTCCAGAGTGCCATATTCCATTACCTTCATAGGAGCATAGCCATTGCCCTCTAGCCATTGTTGCCAACGCCCCAAATAGATGCAATGCGCGAATGACGAGAGCAATGGTTCATGTAAAATTGATTCTACCTGGAATGGCTTCGGGGAGTAGCTTGTAATCAGAACGAGGGATTCTTCCAATACAGGGTATTCCATAATTTCCGGATGAAGAATTGGTCCATCTACCAATGCGCCATCTACCTTATAGTTGAGAATGGCACTAACCTGATCTACGGTAGGTGCCATATATAGGCTCAATTCTACTTGCGGAAATTTCTTATGATATTGTGTAAAAATTATTGGCAGCCTTGTAGAAGCAGTTGACTCTATAGCACCAATATGCAAAGTTCCTCGCGGAGTAGAGGAAAGTTTTACTGCCTCTATCGCTTCTTCGAAATCGTAGAGCAATTTGTTTACATATGGCAACAGTTCACGTCCTGCAGGCGTTAACGATATCTTCTTATGATATCGATATAGCAGAGGAACGCCTAATTCTTGTTCAAGACGCTGTATTCGTGCAGTAACATTTGACTGTACATAATTTAATTTCTCGGCAGCTTTTGTAATGCTTTGTTCAGTTGCTACTGCTTTAAATACTTCCAAAGATTTAATGTCCAAAATAACTCTCTCCTTTTTGCATCACAAATTGTGATTATCTATACACTATTTTTTGATTTTACGTGATCCATAGAAGTATGTAAACTAAGTTGTATAAGGGTTTACGCTAAAACTACATAATTGCGTACCTTGTTATTTGATAATGAGGAGGAGAATTGAGAAAAAGAGGATTTTAGATAGGATAAGATAAAACACACATTTCCAATTAATGAGGAGGGAATCTATTGATTTCAAAGATAAATGTCCAAGAAAAATTTTTGCAAATAAATGATTATTGGAATCCTAGAATAGGCGGAGAGTTGAACGATTCATACATTAAAATGGTAAAGATTAAGGGTGAATTCATTTGGCATCACCATGATGACGAGGACGAAATGTTTTTTGTATGGAGAGGGAGGTTGGTAATCCGTTTTAGGGATGGTGAAATCGCTCTTAATGAAGGGGAGTTTATTGTGATACCTAAAGGACTTGAACATCAGCCAATTGCTGAAGAAGAAGTTCATTTGCTATTAATCGAACCAAAAACTACTCTAAACACGGGAAATGTGGTCAATGAGCGAACCGTTTCGATTCCTCAACGAATTTGATATATGCTAAATAGTTACACTGATTTTAATTCAATTTTTTGCTATCGATTCTTTCCTACTTATGCATGTCAATTGCTTGATAACAAAGCATTTTTGAGTCATGAAGAAAGCACCAACTATACCAATCTTTGTTCAGCTCCATGGAAAGTGTTACAGAGAAATTTTCTACTATGTTAGCGGCTGATTCTTCCTTATTAATCAGCCTTTAAACCAAAGAGCAGGATGGGTAACAAGGAACGAAGTTAATAATATGGTACGTAGAGTACGAAAAAGGTGGGGTTAATATTAATTACCAAGCTATTAATTTGAATGAAAAATTTTCTAAGTTCAATGAACATTG
This sequence comes from Lysinibacillus sp. FSL H8-0500, assembly GCF_038051955.1. Lineage (NCBI taxonomy): Bacteria > Bacillati > Bacillota > Bacilli > Caryophanales > Bacillaceae > Lysinibacillus > Lysinibacillus sp. FSL H8-0500. The sequence continues at coordinate 2,638,266 of NZ_CP150292.1, forward strand.
GTCGCCAAAGGTCATTGGTGAAATGAATGACTATCAATTAAAGTTAGTCAAGATTCAAGGGGATTTTGTCTGGCATATTCATAAAGATACCGATGAGGTATTCTTCGTAATAGGCGGTGAAATGTCCATCCTATTCCGAGATGGAGAGGTTAAACTCTCTGAAGGAGAAATGTTTGTGATCCCAAAAGGTGTAGAGTATAAGACTTATGCTGAAAATGAATGCCAGGCAATGATAGTAGAGCCTAGAGGTGTAGTCAACACTGGTGAAACTTGTTCGGAATTAACCGCCGAAGACGATGTATGGATTTAAACAAATAAGTTACATCCAAGATGGAATATAACCATTATTCTCTTAACTGATAAACATTTAAAATTATCTACAAATTCTTAAAGATATTCTTCAACTAACGGTGTCCTTTAGTTGAACTAAGATAGTCAAAATAGCCTTGTTAAAACTTTTTCAAGGCTATCTTTGTATCTAATTAATTATCTATTTAAACTGCTTAAAAGAATTAGCACCTCCTTGTTTTTGATTTTCTGCATCGGATTGTTCAATCCCTATTAATCTATGCCACTCACTCTTCTTTTGAGAGCTTCATATACTTCGTTTTACCAACGTCTTTATCATGTTTAGGGGACTAATATAGAAGCTGTTTACGTACCTTATTTACTTTATATGGTTTGCTGTGCTTTTTGTAATACGTATACAATTCATCATTACGCTTTCTTGTATTGGAATGAATTTCTTTCCCTTGAGGGTCAAATGGCTTCGTATACTGACTTATACTAGGATAGGTTACAGGGCAATTAGATATTCTATAGTATCAATCCCAATGAAAATAGAACACTTTTTACGTTTTTGATGCACTTGATCAAGCCATTGTCGCTTATCTGAATGAATTGTGTTGAATAGTTGGTTCAGATTGCTATTCCTCTCTATATTCCTTGATTAAATTAATTTCTTTCAACTTAATCTTTGCTTTCCGTACTTCAACTTCTAATCCTAATTGTTTAAAACGTTTCTCCATGTCTTTCGATAATTGAATAACTTCTAACGTTCATTCTGTTGGTCTGGAACAGGAATTTTTGCTTTACAACCTAAACATTGCATTTTAGCTGGATATCCATAATCTGTTACACAAGTCTTACTTAATCCTTTATTATGTACACCGACTTTTTCTATATAATCATCTAATTCTTTATTAAATCAATAGAAAAGAGCGTAAAATAAAAATGTACACCACTAAAATTGAATTTAGTAATGTACATTTTTATAATATTACAGAGTAAAATGCCTTTTTAATAAGCTGTTTTTTGCTGGATGCCTTGTACTAATTTTTCTTGAATCAGCAAATATTGTGTAATTTCCGCCTCATCCAATACTTCAAAAAGCTGGACAAAGACCTCTTTTCCAATAGCCTGTGCCTTTGTCAATGCCTCCTTCCCCTCAGCGGTTATTTGTAAACGTATAATACGACGGTCAGTTGGGTCATATAATCTTTCTGCTAAGTCAAGCTTCACAAGTTTTTCCGCAATACTTGTCATCGCTCCTTTTGTATAGCCAAGGGTTTCAGCTAATTCTGCTTGCTTTTGCGGGCCCTTTGCATGAAGCTCATTTAATACCAAAATAGGCGAAATTCCTAATGGATAAGGAAATGCTTTTGTAAAACGTATAATATTAGCATTATTCACCTGTTCAACCATATGGATGAGTTTAAAAATATTGGTTTGTTTCAAAAAAATCCTCCTTACATATAGAGCATTGGTGAGCCTCCGGTCAAGCTGTACGATAGTGTGCATCCTCAGACAGCCTCTTGTCAGATACCCTGCCAAAACGACCGCGTCGAATTTTACTTCTCACCGCTTCCTATTTATGACCATTTAGAAATATGCCTTCGCACTGTGTTTCATAGTATGTGCATGATAACTAGCACATCTAGTTTACCGTATTTTGCTACGACTGTATCAATAATTTTCAGAAATGGCTCTCAATTCACTCAGTATATCTGCCAAACATGCACGATTTATGAGAATTCCCCTTCATCATTTGTCGACTCTTTTATCAATAAAGACAGTAAATTACAGTTATTTTCAAATTCCTTCAAGCATCTTTTTTATTTGACAAGAATATACTGTAGCAGCTAGCTAAAATACTTTCAGGAAAGGAGTTGTTACGGATGGGTGCGAAATGGATTAAGATTTCAATCGTGTATTTAGTAATTGTTTTAGCGTTTGGACTGTTTATGCATTATACGATTCAACTTCAATGGAAGGCAACACATGCTCATATTGGTGTGATCGGTTGGCTTACTACTGGATTTATTGGGTTAATTTATTCGATCTATCGGCAAGCTGCGGAAACAAGGCTTGCAAAGGCACAATTCTGGCTTTATAATCTCGGCCTACCATTTTTACTGATCGGCATGATGATGGTCTATTTGGATGTACCGCGTTGGTTATTTGAGTTGTTTGTCTCAGGGGGTAGCATAGCTGTAGCCCTCTCTGCGCTATTATTCTTTGTCAATATCTTTAAATATGTGAGATAAATACGGAAAGCCCCACTTGTCGCGATGTGGGGCTTTCGTGTTTACATTATTGCAATGAATTGGCTTGCATTTGATACATTTTTTCATAAGTCCCGCCAAGTGCTAACAGCTCATCATGCGTGCCATTTTCTACAATTTCACCTCGCTCCAGCACAAGAATGCGATCGGCATTTTTAATAGTAGAAAGTCGGTGGGCAATAATAAAGGTTGTGCGTCCTTTTTTTAGAACATCCATAGCATGTTGAATGATTTCCTCTGTTTCCGTATCAATATTTGACGTAGCTTCATCTAATATTAAAATCGCTGGATCAAAGGCAAGAGCTCTGGCAAACGAAATCAGCTGACGTTGCCCTGAGGATAGTGTACTGCCCTTCTCGATAACGGGTTCATCATAGCCTTTGGGCAAATTCGCTAATACACGCTCTGCCCCAACAGCCTTTAAGGAAGCCTCTATCTTTTCTCGTGAGATGGCAGGATTGTTTAAGCTAACATTGGAGGCAATCGTTCCTGTAAATAAATAAGGATCTTGCAGCACAATGCCCATATGCTCACGCATTGTTTGACGGGGCACAGCCGTTATATCAATACCATCAATGGTAATTTTCCCTTTTGATGGGTCATAGAAGCGGAACAATAAATTCATAATGGAGCTTTTCCCTGAGCCTGTATGACCGACTAAAGCAATCGTTTCCCCTTGATGTGCCGCAAAGGATAGATTTTTCAGCACATAGTCATTCTCCTTATAGGCAAAGGAAACAGCCTCAAACACGACATTTCCCTGATAACGTGGCAGGCTTTTTTCGGAGACAGGCTCACCCTTTGTATCCAATACCTCAAACACACGTTTACCTGCAACAAGTGAGCGCTCAAGCTGGGAAAATTGATTCACAATATTGGTAATGGGATTAAAAAGCTTTGTTAAATAATCAACAAAGGCATACAAGGTCCCAGCCGAAATGATTTCAGTCGCTGTAAATGATTGCGTACCAAAATAGAAAATAAAAACTGTAAACATAATCATTCTTAACGTATTTACAAGGTTAAAGGAAGTGGCTGAATCAAGCATTAATAGCTTTCTTCCATAAGCATAGTGCTCATTATTCATATCATCGAATTCCTTCGTCATTTGCTGCTCACGTCGGAATGCCTGAATAATCGTCATGCCTTGGATGGATTCATTAATCATCGCATTTAGATCAGCGATTTTTGTACGAATGACATCGTTGTATTTAGAAGCAAACTTTCGATACAAAATCATCCATACATAAATAATAGGGATCATGATTAAGGCAAGCATCGCCATTTTCCAGTTTAAAATAAAGAGTGCAATATAGACACCAATAATGGAAATAAAGCTTGTGACAAAATTCGACAGCACCTGCACATATAAATTGCGCACTGCCTCTGTATCATTGGTCACGCGTGCGACAATTTTTCCTGCTGGTAAATTGTCGAAATACTGGATAGGTAAGGTTTGAATATGGGCAAACACATCCTGCCGTAATTTTTGGATAACACGGTTCGCCCCTATTTGTAAATATATATACATAAAATAGCGTAATATAGCAGTTGCAATGGCTAGTAGTAAATACACCAACAATAGCCACGTAATTGGTTTGATATCGATCTGACCAATAGTCATATAGTTATCAATAATATGCTTGGCAATAAATGGCCCAACAAGCTCCGTAAAAACAGCGATTGTTAGGAAAAATAAGCCTAGTAGTATCGGCTTTTTAAAATACATCGCATAGCGTGTTAAACGTTGACTCGTACTCATGAGGCACCTCCTTCTAGTTGCTGACGGTCAAATTGCTCTTTATACCATCCCTGTTGTGCAAGAAGCTCCTCATGTGTACCCTGCTCTACAATTTGCCCATTATCTAAAACAATAATCCTATCCGCATGCTGAATACCAGATAAACGATGTGTCGTAATAATGGTCGTTTTACCATGACGCTCTCGCTGAATATTTTCAATAATCTTTGCCTCTGTTTTGGCATCAACAGCGGATAATGAGTCATCCAGCATTAAAATTTCAGGGTCTTTAATTAATGCGCGCGCAATGGACACACGCTGTTTTTGACCACCTGAAAGAGATACACCCTTTTCACCAACGAGCGTTTCAAGCCCCATTGGTAAATTATCTAAATCCTTTTCAAAATAGGCGGCACGAATTGCCTGCTCTAATTCAGCCTGTGTGGCATCCTCTTTCCCAAATAAAATATTTTCACGAATTGTCCGTGAGAAAAGTATATGGTCTTGCGGTACATAGCCAATCCAATCCAGCACTTGCTCCTTCGTTTGAGCAGTAATATCAATATCATCAATGAATAGCTGACCCTGACTAATTGGATACTCCCGCAATAGTTGTCGTAGGAAGGTTGTTTTTCCTGCTCCTGTTTTCCCAACAATGCCAAGTGTTTGCCCTTTTTTCAATGACAGCGAAATTTGCTGTAGATTTTTTACCTGACTCATTGGATATTGGAATGTTAAAGCATCAAATCCAATGGCCTTTGGTGTCGCCATTATTTGTGGATTCGCACTATTTTGAACATCCGCCTGATAATTCAATGTTTCCTGTACACGATCTAAAGAAGCATTCCCTTGTTGCATCACATTTATAAGCTCGCCAATTGCAAATATTGGCCAAACAGCTAGCCCTAAATAAACATTAAATGTGACAAGCTGCCCAACTGTCATCGCCTCAATTGCTACTAAATGAGCGCCATAGCCAAGTGCTACAACATAGCTAATGCCTGTACCTACTTTCGTAATGGGTCCAAATAAGGCATTGATTTTAGCTGTATGCATATTTTTGGCATACACCTCTTCACTCATCTGCGCAAAACTAGCCTCATCCTTTTTCTCCTGAACATAGGCTCGCACAACACGAACACCTGCGACAGATTCAAGCACACTATCATTAAGCTCACCGAAAGCATCCTGTGCCTTCATATAGCGTTCATGTACGATTTTTCCTAAATATTGAATGAGAATAGCCATAATCGGCACGGGTAACATCGCAAACAATGTTAGCTTCCATGAAATCATATAGCCCATCGCAAAAATAATACAGCCCATATAAATCGTTGAATCAATCAATGTCATAATACCAAAGCCGGCTGTCATGGACACGGCATTTAAGTCATTAGTTGCTCGTGCCATTAAATCACCTGTACGATTTTTCTCATAAAATGTTGGGGTCATGCGTAAAAAATGCTGCATTAAATTTCGTCGTAAAATTTTCTCAAGGTTAATAGCCCCTTCAAATAATCGAAATTGCCAGACAAAATTAAGGAAATAGCCACCAATAATAATCCCTACAAAAATTAAGATATAGTTCGTTAAAATGGCTGGTGTCATTTCTCCCGCTGTCAATATATCAATAATCGAGCCGAGTAAATAGGGAGGCACAACCTCTAATCCACTGGCAATTATCAGTAGAATAATCGCAATCGTATACTGCTTCCAGTATTGTTTAAAAAACCAGCTTAATTTACTTAAGACGTCAAACATAGATGATAACCTTCTTTCTTCTGTGCTGTTAGAGTTATACTACCCGCTTTCTAGCAATTCCTTTTTGAAAATCATACGTTGTCCGATGTTTCTTCTCATCAACATCCACTCCTTTATTTAGTATCACCACAACCTTTTTAACACACAAAAAGACACATACCCTACAAAGAGCATGTGTCTCTTATAAAAGGCAGGACAGAGCCATACCTTTTCTATGTGATTAAAATTAGAAATCAGGCATGGACAATGTATGGAACTGTGTTGGAATATACTACTGGTAAAATGAACATTGCCATGCCCTCCTTTCGTTTATTTGTTATAGTGTTCTTGAAGATTATCATAGTGTAGAAATATTTGTCAACCATCATTTTGCTATTTTCAGTAAATAATTTGCGCTTTAAAGCATTAAATGATTACTCTGTTACCTCAAAGGCTAAGCGAATCGCAGGCATTGCTGAGCCAGGATGGTCTGTAGAATACGTTAATTGTGGAATTAACGTCATATCTGTATCCTTTTCCTGCTGCTTATAAATACCAGGGTATAAGTCGATTAAATGATAACCCACATCACCTGTTGCAATGACATCAAATGTTAGGTTTCCTTGGCTATTAAAAGCACATAAATAGCCTGTATATGCATTGTCATATGTTAAATAATAGGCATTATCAAATTCTGTCCAGCCGCCGCCTTTAATGGTAATGGCAATTTTTGTGCCAACTGGACCTGATTTTGGCGTAAAATCAACAATGGATGGTAAAATGCGTAAATACGCCTGACCCTGCACCTTGTCATTTGCTACTAAATCTAAACGATGGGGAATACCACCTAAATCATCGGGCACTTTAAAGTCATATTGCAGTTGCCCCCCGGCGTCTGTTTTGACCTTATCGAGTGACATGGTTTCCTCACCAAAGCCTTTCCCACTCACACGGCTACCCTTCATTGTATTCCAAATAAGCTCAATTTCTGTATCCTTTGGTAAGCCTGAAGCTGTTAATGTGATAGGCTCATCGACGATACCTTCATCCTTACTTAGTGCCACCTTCACATTTTCTGCTTGCTGTAACTTTGGCATTTCCAAACCACCTGATGCCGCAACTGGCGCATCCTCTACATGGTTTTCAATCGTGGCAGCAACACCCTCTGTAATCGTAAACATAAAGTCAGGTGCTGGCTTATCTGGATATGGCGATTGTAAGTAGTTGATATACTGCATTCCTAAATAGCCTGTGCGCAGACGAATCGCGTGGTCACCAACAGCGCCAGCAGCACGAATTTTCGCCTCTGCTGTACCGTTTGTTGAGATACCTGTAACAAGCCCCGTATATTTATTATCATACGTTAATTGCCAGTTACGCATATAGGTGCTCCAGCCAAGGCCCTCCATTTTAATGGTAATTTCTGTACCAACTGGACCTGATGTAGGCTCCATGACAAATGATGGATCAACCGTATAGCCGACTTGCCCAATTTTTTTACCATCTTGCTTGACCCATACGGTAAAATCCCCTCCAAAGCCTTCAGGTACATGGAACATACCATTCCATTTTCCTTCGGCATCAGCCGTTCCCTGCTGTAAAACGATTTCTTCCTCTGCGAACTTTGGTCCGATCACCGCATATAAATCCTCAATCTCATACTCCCCGTTGATGGCATTCCACACTAACTCCACTGGCTCATTCGCCTGTAGGTCTGTTACTTCAAACGATACTTCATCTCGAACAAACCCACGCGCCTTTGATAGAGTAATATTGTTTAATAGCTTTTCTTCCGTTGCTTCCTGCTGCTCTGCATTTTTGTTAGCAGGTTGTTTATCTGTCGTTGCCTTATCTTCATCTGAGCAAGCGATTAACATGACGCTCATTATAAACAATACAAGCATAAGCAGGGGCGTTTTACCAATATACTTCATCTATACCCCTCCCTTTAGTTAACAACGACTAATTTTGCTGTCATATCACCATGTCCTGTACCGCAAAATACACTACATGACATGTTATATTCACCCGCTTTTTCAGGTGTAAACTTTGTAGAACCATCCTTATCTAATTTAACATCTAATCCTTCTACGGATACACCGTGTACACCTTCTTCAGATTTTAACGAAAGCGTTACTTCCTCGCCTGCTTTTACATAAAAAGTTTGCTCGCCATTTGGACCATGGAACTCAAAATTTTTCCCAATGATCTCAACGTTTTGATTGGTTTCCACTGTAGCCAAATCTACTCCCTCTTCCTCTGCAGCTGGCTCTTCCTGTGGTGCTGCCGCTACATCCTCAGAAACAATTGTTAATAATGAAGGAGCAACATTAAACGGCTTGAACTCACCCTTTTGATCCTCATACTCTGCTGACACTGTGTAATTAATCGTACCTGTTGGTGTATCGGCTGTTACAGGATACGCCACTACCCAAAAATTATCCTCTCCATGCTTACCATAGGCCATATCTAGCGTTTCGCCTGTAGAGAGATGAACCTGTACCTTAGCATCCTTGACTTGCTCATTTGTTAGACCATCCACCACATTATTACGGAAAATAATTTTATCGCCTGGTGAGAAGCGGTTTGCTAAGACACATCCACCTTGCTCTGAGACAATATCTCCTGAAATAACAAGTGACCCTGTATCATTCTTTTCCGCTGCTTTATCTTCCTTGTCATCTCCCGTATCGCTACATGCAGCCAATACCATCAGCAACATAAGCAGTGAGACAAAACCCATTGTTATTTTTTTCATAAATAAACCCCCTACCTCATTTTATGACACTATCCTGTAAGCATATATACCTATTATCATTGCTCAGATAAATTATTTGGAGGCGCTTACAAATTATTAAGCTGAATTAAAAAATGCTTGTTAGATAGCCTCGTCTTTATTTTAATCCTTTGTGTTTCTAGTAATCAATAAAAAATGTTAAAATTTTTAGAAAATTCATTCTTTAGTCTGATATAGTATTCAATTAAATCATTTTCACTATTATTATAAAGTTATAGTAAATAAGTAATAAGGAAACAGGCTATCCATTCCTAACATCCCGTGATACAATCTTTATACCTAAAGGAGCGATGAATCTTTGAAATCATTTTTTACTGTTGGTATAGGGGGATTTTTGGGGGCTATTTGTCGATATAGCCTTAGCCTTGCCATTCCAAATGCAGGTGGCTTTCCCTTTGCAACACTCTGTATAAATTTACTAGGCTGCTTATGCCTTGCATGGCTTTTTACAACATTTACAAAACCAACACCGATCATTGTAGGAATGGGCACAGGCTTTTTAGGGGCTTTTACAACTTTTTCGACCTTTTCCTTAGAGACATTATTACTTTTACAGCACAGTGAATGGCTACAGGCTATTCTTTATAGCCTTGGCAGTGTTGGTGGAGGTCTTATTTGTGCATGGATGGGTATTCAATTAGCAAGGAGGCTTACTGCATGATGTTGGTTGGTCTTGGCGGGTTTTTTGGCGCCATCACAAGATTTTATCTAGGCAAATACCTTGCCCATCCGTATCCGTGGGCAACTTTTTTCATTAATAGCACAGGGTCTTTTGCGCTTGGTCTGTTATTTGCCCTACACCCAAGTGATACGCTTTGGCAGTTAGTTGGCATTGGCTTTTTAGGGGCCTATACAACCTTTTCAACATTTGGCTTTGAATGCTTACAACTGATTGAGCAAAAAAAGGACAAACAAGCTATTATTTATATAAGTACAACACTTCTCGTTGGCATCCTTTGTGCCACACTCGGATTTTTCGTTGTCTAAGAAAGAGGTGATTTTTTCATAATGGCGACACCAGAGCAGCTACAAATACTCGAAGCAGACATTGAACAAACATTATTTACATTAATTGACCTAGCATTAGATGAAAACTACTTAGAGATGAATGAGCATTTTGCCCAATTACTTGCAAAGGTGCAGGCAGCACAGTTAATTGATTATAAGCTTGATGTGCTTGTAGACCCGCAAGCATTTGCACCTGAAACACGTATACTCCTACTAAGTTTAATAGAAGCGAAAGCAAGGCCTCGAAAAAGGAAAAAGCTGCTAACACATCGTATTATTTTAAAAATATGGCTCCGGAAAAATCAGCGCTATCTAAAAGAAATTTTACCTCAAATGTTTTAGGCGCTCCTTTACTTGCTAAGGGCGCCCTTATAATTGTTGCAACACCTCTTTTATTTTTCCCGCAATTGTTAGATCGAATTGGGTTTTATGCTGTGAAACATCTAAATTAATATACACCGTTTTTCCCGTTGTCATCATAGGCAGTTGATTGACAGGGTACACTTCGAGGCTTGTGCCAATGACAAGAACAAGCTCAGCAGCTTTAATTGCCTCTATAGATATATGCCAGCTTGCCTGTGGTAGGCTTTCTCCAAATAACACAACATTTGGGCGTAGCTGTCCACCGCAATGTATACACTCAATCTTGTCAAAGAAATGCTCCATTGCAGCAGCTTGCTGGCAGCGATCACAACGAATGGTGCGTATGGAGCCATGAAGTTCCTCCACTCGTTGACTACCTGCCAATTGATGAAAACCATCTACATTTTGCGTAGCAATTAAGGAAACCATTCCACTTTTTTCCCAATCTGCTAAAATATGATGCCCTTCATGTGGCATCGCTTTTGCTAAATTTTCAATACGCATTTTATAGAACTCATGAAATAATGCATAATTTTGCGCTAATGCCTCCGTTGTCGCGACAGTGCGAGGATCAATATTGTTCCACCAGCCTGATGCAGAGCGAAAATCAGGAATACCACTTTCCGTTGACATGCCAGCACCTGTTAAAATAACGGTATTTGTCGAGGCATGTAGCCATTCACGTAATCGTTCGATTGTCATTGTCATTCCTCCATTCCACCATACTATTTCGACAAGAAGATTTGTTTTCCTGTCAATTTATTTAGATTGCTTCACAGGAAATGTAAACATCCATTTATAATTGACAGCTATCATTCGAATAAAGACAATCAACACAACAATAATGGATAATTCAAGCGGACTACTCCAGCCAATCCAAATACAAAAGGCACATAAAAAGGTCAATACAGCATGAATTTCCTCCCTTAATGCCAGTGGTGTTCGGCCAGCTAACAAATCACGAATCATTCCGCCGCCAACCCCTGTAAACATACAAGCAATCATAATAATGCCTAGATCATGATCTAAGCTTTTGGCTAGTAGTCCCCCCTGTATCGCAAAGGATGCAAGCCCAATCGAATCAAAGAAATAGCCCCAGCGGTTCCAGTGATGGATCCAATTTCTTTTTATAAATAAAATAGCTGTTAACGTTATCAGTACCACTAATAACGATTGACGATCCCATATAGCTGAAACTGGTATATCGAGTACAATATTGCGAATAATAGAGCCACCGTAAGACGTTACAAGTCCAAGCACAAATATGCCAATAAAAGAATAGTTAGCCTGTAATGCCACAAATGCTCCACTGATTGCATACGCAATAATGCCAATTATGTGTAATACTGCCCAAGTCACTTCATCACTCCCCCTTTATGTTTACAGCAAAAAGCCCACCATAAAATAGCTGCGCATCTGCTACGCAAGCTATTTTATGGTGGGCTAATACCTAAGCAGTTGTCCCTACTTATTTATCCATCTCACCATTCATTCATAAAAAATTTCATGGACATGAAGCAATTCAACAATTACCTAACGACCATAAAATTTTCTAATCAAATTGTAATTGATTTCATTTTTTAACTCAATATAAATTTTCATTAAAGTGTTTCATAAATAATCTGCCCCATTTGGCTAATATCATAATCCCCTAGTGCCGCCACCTCTGCCTGAAAATCTGCTGCTGTTAAAATTTCCTTTACCGCGCGAATCAATGCTTCATTTTCCACTGTTTTAAAGAGCACAATATCATAACGCTCCTTCACCACAGGTACAAAATCAATATTCATCAGCTTGGCTATTTTTTCAATGCCTATGCCAATATCTGCATGACCATTTGCCACAGCCGAGGCTACATCAATATGGCTCCTGCCTTCATTATCATACCCCTTAATCGTCGATGGCTTGATCTGATGGATACGCAATTGCTCATCTAATAATGTACGCGCACCTGAGCCTTTTTCACGATTGATCAACTGAAATGACCTCGTTTTAAAATCGTCAAAGGAATGTATGTGTAAGGGATTGCCTTTCTGCACATAAAAGCCCGCCCTGCGTGTAATAACATTAATGAGTAGAAACGCATGGCTGACAAAAATCTTTTTAAGGTAAGGTGTATTGTAATCGCCTGAGTCACCATCATACATATGTAAGCTCGCAATATCACATTCACCATTATACATCGCCATTACCCCGTTTAAGCTACCTTCATGTGAACGCAGCACCTTAATGGCTTGTCGCTTTTCAATATATTTTGCTAATAAATCTAACACAAAATCCTGTCCACTTATAATAATTTTTTGTTGGCTTTTAGGAGGGCTGGTTACGGCTGGTGGTGTAGCTCCTGTTTTGCGCTTTTGTATATAGCTTTGCAAATCTGCACGATCCACCCGCATTTGGCGACCAACGCGAAAAACAGGTAAATCTCCCTTTTTCACCAAATCATAAATCGTTAATTTCGACACCTTTAATAATTGTGCAACCTCTTCAATTGTATAGGATTGTTCTTGTGACATATAAAAATTCTCCCCCTGTAGACCGCTTCCATCTATCGTAACGTATTTAGCACACTATGAACATCTTGAAATTTCATATTCCATTTTTATTTATAACTGATTATAATTAGTTATATCTTGTTATAACGAATTATAAAAGGAGCCTTATTCATATGAAAAAATTTTATCGTTTCTTTTCTGCATTCCTACTACTCACTTGTATGATAGCAGGCTGTAGTAACCAAGAAAAAGATACACAAGTAAGCAACGAACCTATCGAATTAACCATTTCTGCGGCTGCTAGCTTACAAGATGCTTTAGAGGAGTTAAAAACAACCTATGAAAAAGAGCATGATACTATCACATTGCTCTATAACTTTGGTGGTTCAGGTGCATTACAGCAACAAATTTTAAACGGTGCGCCTGCTGATCTATTCTTTTCAGCAGCAGAGGACAAATTTGATGCACTCGTAGAAAAAGATATGATCACTGCGAACCAAGGAACAGACCTTTTAGCAAATGAGCTTGTCTTAGTTGTTCCGAAAAATAATAACAAACAGATTCAATCTTTTGAGGATTTACCACAGGCTGATAAAATTGCACTCGGTACACCTGAAAGCGTTCCTGCTGGGCAATATGGTATGGAGACATTAAAAAATATGAATCTTTGGGAAGCAGTAGAGCCTAAAGTGGTTTATACAAAGGATGTACGCCAAGTGCTAACGTACACAGAAACAGAGAATGTAGATGCTGGTATTGTTTATAAAACAGATGCCCTTGTATCAGAAAAAGTGGCGATTGTGGCAACTGCCAGTGATACGCTGCATACACCAATTATTTATCCTGTAGGGGTTATCAAGGATAGCCCACACGCACAGGAGGCGCAAGCTTTTTATCAGTTTTTACAAAGTGATGAAGCGATGGTTGTCTTTAAAAAGTACGGCTTTAAAGGCGCTCAAGAATAAATGAGTGCCGATTTCTGGTCTCCTGTGAAACTATCCATTGAAATTGCCTTTGTTGCAGGCATTCTTGCCATAATCGCAGGGATTTTGCTTGGCAAATGGATGGCTACTTGCCATTTTAAAGGGAAGTTATTACTCGAAACCGTATTGCTACTGCCACTAGTACTGCCTCCCACAGTTGTAGGCTTTTTGTTAATTATTATATTTGGCAAAAATAGTGTCTTTGGGCAGCTACTTATATGGCTGTTTCACCAGCCCGTGATGTTTACATGGTGGGCGGCTGTGATTGCCTCGACCATTGTAGCCTTTCCGTTAATGTATCAATCGGCTAAAACGGGCTTTGCCTCTGTAGACCCAGATATTGAAAATGCTGCGCGTATAGATGGTGCGAATGAATGGCAGGTTTTTCTCTATATATCCGTGCCGCTTGCATTGAAGGCCCTTGTTTCAGGAGGCATACTCAGCTTTACCCGCGCTTTAGGTGAATTTGGGGCAACATTAATGTTTGCTGGCAATATTCCAGGGAAAACCCAAACAACGCCACTTGCCATTTATATGGCAATTGATGGTGGCAATATGTCGCTTGCTTGGGCATGGGTACTGTGCATGATTGGCATTTCGTTTTTAATGCTGCTTAGCATTCATCTGCTCAAAGTGTAAAGAGGTAGTCGGCTCCCCACCAACTACCTCTTTCCTATGATTGAATGCTGTTGTTATCCTCCGCTAATTGGTGGAATAAAGGCAATGGTATCACCTGATTGAATCATCGTTGTATCTGTGGCAAACTCCTCATTGATGGCCACCATTATAGATTGCAGTGATAGCTGTGGATATTGCTTTTCCAGCCAAGTCTTTAGTTGACCCACTGTAATATGCGACAGCTCTACTGCTAACTTCGACTCGCCCACCACTTCCTGTAAATGTGCAAATAATAGTATATGAATCATGCTAGTCCTCCTTGTCAATAGATGGCTGTCCCTGAGGATAAGGGATATTTTCTAATTGATCGCCTATCCATTCACTGCCATCTTCCCAAAATTCCTTTTTCCAAATCGGCACAATTTGCTTCATGCGCTCAATGGCATATTCATTTGCCTGATAAGCCATTTTACGATGGGGAGATGACACAGCAATAACAACTGCAATATCAGAAATTGCTAAATGCCCAACGCGATGTGTAATTGCCACCTTTGCTTCAGGCCATTGTTCCTGAATTTCTTTGGCAATCTGCTCAAACATTTTCACTGCCATTGCTGGATAGGCTTGATATTCTAAGTGTAGTGTTTTTTTGCCATTTGTCAGCTCTCTTACTGTGCCAATAAATAGCGTAATCGCCCCTGCATTGCGGCTAACTACCTTTTGGCGTACTGCCTCCACATCAATTGGTTTTTCTGTTATGTTAAACAATCATTTCCCCTCATTTCTGTCCATAAAAATTCCATATACCGTGCTGGGTCATCTATTGAAAAAGCTGGAATCGCTAGTGATTTATCCACTATACAGTCCTGCCAATAGAGCACACAGAGAATATTCGACACTTGTTGCAGTAAAGCTTGGTCTTGTGCTGCTCGTAAAAGTACGACCTTTGGATAAGGTTCTTTTTTATAGCCCTCAACTAAAATCAAGTCCATTGGCAAGTTGGCATAAATCGCTAATATATCGGCAAGCTGCCAGCTATTTTGATGAATGCTTAGACGTAATGTTCCATCGCCCTCTACTGCTGTGACGCTTGCTCCTGCCTGCTCATGGCGCAGACTATCTTTCGTTGTTTCGATCATGGGAATACCACCATGTCCATGATGCTTAATGGCTCCTACACGTAGCCCTTGCGCTGTCGCGTGTGCAATTAATTGCTCCATCAAGGTCGTTTTCCCGCTATTTTGATAGCCTACGATTTGGAGGATTTTTTGATATTGTCCCAAGGCCATTCACTTCCCTGCAAGTCTTCTAGCAATAAAACGGCCACCTGCCTACCCTTTTCATAGCCTCTTGAACCGCCTGGTAACATAATAAAGGCATTGGCTGCTGCTAGAGAAGAAACGGCGCTCGATTTATCAAAGCCAGAGGGTACAGTAAAAAGCTGCCCTTCCTCATAATAGGCACTTGCTCGTACAAAGCGTGTAAATGGATTTGGCTTGGTAAAATCTGCTCCTAGTACGGCTTGTTCTCTACGTAAATGTGGCTGCTGATTGCCAACGGCTGTACGAATAATTGGACGTACAAAAAGTTCAAAGCCCACATAGCAGGCGGATGGATTGCCAGAAAGCCCGAATAATAATTGTCCATTGCGAGCAGCTACTGTTGTGACACTACCTGGGCGCATGGCTACTTTATTAAACAAGACATCCGCTTGAATGGCTTGATAGATGGCAGGTAAATAATCATAATCACCCACTGATACCCCGCCTGTCGTTATTAAAATATCCACTTCCTGCAATGCTTTTCCAACGATTTCAATACATAAGTCAAGGTCATCACTAAGCTTGCCAAAGTATTGAACCTCCGCTCCTGCACGTTCAATTTGTGCCATTACCATATAGGCATTACTATTACGAATTTTGCCTGGCTGTAACGCTTCCTCTGGCTCTAGTAGTTCACTGCCTGTCGCAATGACACCGACCGTTACTTTGCGAAACACTGGTACTTGCTGGTAGCCAAATGTGGCAAGTAACGCCATCACACCTGGATTGATGTATTGCCCTGCAGTAATAAGCGTTGTTCCCTGTCGCACTTCTTCGCCTTTATAGGAAATATTTGTTCCTGCTGCAAAGGAGCGTTTAATGGACATATAGGTTTGATGATTTACCTCAAATGTCTGGGTTAATTCAAGCATGACAACGGCATCACAGCCCTTTGGAATCGGCGCACCTGTCATAATCCGTACTGCTTGTCGATAGCCAACGTCCTCCTCATAGACAAAGCCAGCCCCAATTTCCCCTACAACCTGAAAACGAACAGGATGCTCAGATGAAGCCTCTTGACTATCAATGGAGCGGATCGCATAGCCATCATAGGGTGAACGATCAAAGGCGGGTATATCCTGATCTGTTACAATATCTTCTGCAATAAAACGTCCATATGCTTGTGTTAGTGGCACAAGCTCTTTTTTGGCTGGAAAGGCATAATGCATCACACGTTGCACAGCCTCACCTACAGCAATCGGTTTTCTTTTTTCTACCATTTCATCCACTCCTTAGCCTAATAAACGATAGTAAATGCTTTTCGCTTGTTGAATATCTTGAATACCATGAATCACAACTCGTCCATCCTGGAAAATAACAATGCGATAATCCGTTGCTTGGCAAGCTAGCAAATAAGGATTAAGCTGAATCTCACCATACGGACGAAGCTTAGTTGCCAACTGCTCTAATTGATAATAAATCGGCTTGGCTGGTCGAATTTGAACCGCATCACGACCACATAATACTGCTAATTTTGTTTGATTGTCATAAGATAAATAGGGGTATGTAGGGTTTTGACCACAGGATGGACAATCATCCTGTTGCATTGTATCCACATTGATTTCATAATGCTGATTTTGCCATACATCAAAGGTTAAATAGCTTTTGCGTAAGGCTTTCTTATCCCCCACTGCTAGCTTTAAAACCTCAGCCACTTGATAGGCAGCTACAATTTGCACAGCTGGACTAATAATGCCTACCGTATCACAGGTCATTCCAGTACGAGGCATCACCTTTAGCAGGCAATGCAGGCATGGTGTTTGCCCCGGTATAATCGTATAGGTCGCGCCATAGCTACTAACACAGGAGCCGTATACCCATGGAATGTCATATTTTTGGGCAAGGTCATTCATAAGAAAGCGCACATCAAAATTATCAGTGGCATCCACCATCACATCGACATCTGCCAGCAGTGGCTCTAATGATGCGGCACTGGCATCCATAATAGCGGCATGAATGGCTACCTCTGTGTTAATTTGCTGGAGTCTTTTTTTGGCTGCAATCACCTTTGGCATTTTGTCTTGTGCATCTTGCTCCGTATATAATTGCTGTCTTTGTAAATTGCTCCACTCTACATAATCACGGTCAATAATCGTTAGCTTGCCAATGCCTGATCTTACAAGTGCCTCTGCGCTCGCACTACCTAATGCGCCAACTCCAACAATGAGGACATGTTTTTGCCCAAGTGCTTGCTGCCCATTCTCACCAATTGGGCGAAATAATTGTTGTCTTGAATATCTATTCTCCATAAACATTTGCCTTTCTTTCTATGAATTTTCGTTTGACCTTTTCGTTGATAGCATTATAATGAAAACAATGTTTGACAGCGTGAAGGAGGTTTTTATCAATGCATCCCACACATCAGCAGCTATCGATTCAAGCTGCCATTTTAACTGTAAGTGATACCCGTACAAAAGCAGATGATCGCAGTGGACAGCGTATTCACTCATTGCTGCAAGAGGCTTCATTTGATATTATAGACTATCAACTAACAAAGGATGAACCACCGAGCATTTTGCACTATATCCAGCAGTGGTGTGCGCATCCTGACATTAATACCATTATCGTGACAGGTGGTACAGGATTTACACCAAGAGATCAAACCTACGACACCATTGTTCCTCTTTTTGATAAGGAGATGACGGGGTTTGGCGAATTATTTCGCATACTCAGCTATGAAGAAATTGGACCGAAAGCAATGTTTAGCCGTGCCACAGCAGGTAGCTGCCAACAAACAGCCATTTATCTATTACCAGGCTCAACTAATGCCGTCACACTCGCTATGACCAAACTGATTAACCCTACTGTGCAGCATTTTGTTGGTGAGCTGAACCGCCTATGAATATTGCAGGTGTTCTATTAGCAGGTGGTCAATCCTCCCGCTATGGCCAGCCTAAAATGTTTGCGTTATTTGCTGGCCAGCCATTATATAAACAGAGTCTTACAGCATTACAGCAAAGTCAATTAGACCCAATCATCATAGCGACAAATGCCAGTCTACAGCCATATTTTACAGAGGATCATGTTCAATGGCTAATTGATAAAAGGCCACATCAAGGGCCTCTTTTTGCCCTACATACAATTCTCACAGCCTATCCTGAAGTGGAGTGGTTTTTTATCGTTGCCTGTGATATGCCGTGCATGAATGCACTATTTATTCAACAAATGCTTGGCTTTATCGATGATCAGTATGATGCCATTGTGCCAAGGCAAGGGGAACGCTACCAGCCACTAGCGGCATTATATCGTCGCACTGCATTAGCCAAAACAACGGCGCTGATCCAGCAAAACAAACGCAATATGAAGGTGTTATTAGAGCAGCTTCGTGTGTGCTATGTGCCATTTACAGAGCATGAGCCCACATTTATTAATATCAATGCGCAGCAAGATTGGGCGCAAATCGCTAACAAGGAGAGCAACCATGACTAAATTTTCACACTGGAACGAAGAAGGCCGTCCGAAAATGGTCGATATTTCAGCGAAAGAAATTACAACACGAACAGCCACTGCGCGCAGTACCATTACCCTATCTGATGAGGTCTATCAAGCCATCCAACAAGGTGGCATAAAAAAGGGCGACCCTACACATGTAGCACAAATTGCTGGGATTATGGGCGCGAAAAAAACAGCCGATATTATCCCAATGTGTCACCCCATTATGCTACAGGGAACAGATCTGCAATTTGACTATACAAAGGCAAAAGATGGCTATGAGCTCCATATCCAAGCAACGGTGAAATGTAGCGGAAAAACAGGTGTTGAAATGGAGGCACTCACGGCTGTCTCCATTGCAGCTCTAACCTTTTACGATATGTGTAAAGCCGTTGATAAAACAATGGTTATTAAAGACACCTATCTGGTGGAAAAAACAGGTGGTAAAAGCGGCACATTTATGCATAAATAAAGGGTTTTTACAGTCTCCCCGTCCCTGAATTAAACATTTTTTATGCTTGGAATTCGCATCAAAAACATCTGTTCATATAGGATAAACAAAAAAATCGGACAATGACTGAGCCGATTTTTTTGTTGGTCCTTGCTTATCCGCCAATATGAGACATTTCAATTTTCGCGCTTTGTCTTTTCGCTCTCGTCTGCTCATTGCGTTCATCTGAGTAACGATCTGTTCGATCGCCCCAGACATGTGCAATGTGCTGGCGAATCGTTGCATCATCCTGCCCTGTGCGTAACAGCTCTCTTAAATCCGTGCCTGCTGTTGCAAATAAGCACGTATATAAGGTTCCCTCTGCCGATAGACGGGCACGCGAGCAGGTGGAGCAGAAAGAATCCGTGACGGAAGAAATCACACCAATTTCACCTTGCTTGTCCTGATATTGATAACGTGTCGCCACTTCTCCTTTGTAGTTTGGGGCAATGGCTTGTAACGGTGAAAATTGTTGCACTTGATCGAGAATTTCCTTTTTTGATACAACATCATCAAGCCGCCAGCCATTTGAATTCCCAACATCCATATATTCAATAAAGCGTAAAATATGCTGCTTCTCTTTGAAAAATCGTGCCATTGCTACAATATCCTGATCATTTTGCCCTTTTTGAACAACCATATTAATCTTGACCTGCAAGCCCGCTTCTGCTGCCTTTTCAATGCCCTCTAATACAGTGCTAACCTTGCCACGCTGACCGTTCATCTCAAAAAAGCGCTCATGATCCAGTGAATCTAAACTAACAGAAACACGCGATAAACCCGCCTTTGCCAATGGCTCTGCATATTTTTTTAATAAAACACCATTTGTTGTAAGTGCAATATCCTCAACGCCCTCAATCTGATGAATACGTTCAATTAATGTGGGCAAATCACGACGTAATAGCGGCTCACCACCTGTAATACGTATCTTTTTCACCCCTAATGCCACAAAAATGGTGACTAAGCGTTCAATCTCATCAAAACTTAAAATTTTAGCAGATGGTAAAAATGCGTAATCTGGACCAAATACTTCTGCGGGCATGCAATAGCGACAGCGGAAATTACAGCGATCTGTCACAGATATTCTTAAATCTCTTAATGGTCGTTGGTATTGGTCTTGTAGATTCGTCATTTAATCTCCTTCTTTCAATACCTCATTTGTGGGTAATAAAATGCGTTGTGCGTGTGTATAAATATTCAATGTGTTGCGGCGAATAAAGCCTACTGCTGTAATCCCTAGCTGCTCTGCCAATTGTAGAGCTAATTCTGTGGGTGCTGATTTCGACAGCACAATTTCACAGCCAATCTTGGATACTTTCAGTAAAATCTCCGATGATATTCGCCCACTAAAAACAATAATTTTACCTTGCATACTGATGTTGTTGCGCAGACAATGGCCATAAATTTTATCTAAAGCATTATGACGGCCAATATCCATGCGACTTAACACAATGCCATTGACATCGCATAGTGCCGCATTATGCACACCGCCTGTTTTTTTAAAAATATCAGCACTATCCTGCATCGCAAGCATTAAACGAAAGCAATCATCAGACGTAATTTGCACATGGATGTCGTCCATTTTTTTCGCTACTAATGCATCATTTGTAAAAACAAAGCCTTGACGACTCATGCCACAGCAGGATGTAATATAGCGTTTATTTTGTGTTTGCTGATAGTAAGGATTGACATGCTTTGTGCGAATATGGACAAAGCCCTGTTGTTCCTGATACCATATTTCCTCAATATCCTCATAGCTGCGGATCACACGCTCAGAGGCAAGATAGCCAATGACCATATCCTCCACATACTCAGGCGTACAAACCATCGTGACAAATTCCTGTCCATTAATCTTGACTGTCACCGCATATTCTGACACAACGAGATCATTCATTGTTTTCACTTGCTGATTGTCCACACGTAAAATTTTCCTTGTGATGGCTCGCTCCATATGGCATCCTCCTTACTCACTGATGTTCTTGTCAAAAACAAAGACAGAAATCGCAAAATCCTCTTCAATTTTAATGTCTGAAAAGAGGTGGAGTAATTGACTGCCCATTAATTCCTCCATTCCTTCAGGCGGTGATTGTGTATATAAATCTTGAATCATACTTGTGCGAGCTGTACGTACCATCTGTAGCCCTTCAGGTGTACTGGCAATAAATTTTTCGGTTGGTGTAAGATTGCCATATAAAGTGGACACAGCCATATTATCCACAAAAACGGTATGAATACGCTCTGGACCTTTCCCAAATATTTCTTTGCGCAGCTTTCGAATGATATCGTTAAATTCATGTACCTTTTTAGACATAGCTATGCTTCCCCCATCGTTCTAAGACTTTTGGATGCCGTCTCTATCAGGGTCACCCTTACAGTTTGTTAATGATATAGTAACTTGCAAAAAAATAAAAGGGCAAATATTTTAGGCAATCCATATTGTTCATTTAACCAAAAAGGACTATAATGGTGAGGAACAGTAATGGAATTAAGCTATTTTAATGGTTGAATTCTATTGTTACGCACATAAAAGTAGATTGAGTTTTTAGCAAGACCTGCTAAGAATTTTATCCACCATGAAGCATAAACATGTCCAAGACGTGTTTTTTCATGGTGGATTTTTTTATGCGAACATTGAACAACTTGCTACACTCTAGCAATTTAAGTGTAGCTTCAAGGTTATGAAGGAATTACAATAATAGCAAGACAATCTTTTACTAAAATCATTCACTTGATATGTTATTCCCTTTTTCTTTGAAGCTATAACAATTGTTCTAGTCAACTTAACATGCAAAAGGAGGAAGACCCCTTGACTCAAATCAATATTAATGGCGTACCGTATGATGCAACAGAAGGCGCTACAATCCTTGATATCATTAATCAGCATGACATTGCCCATCCTCAAATTTGTCATGTGCCAGCTGTTGACCCTATTGAGACATGTGATACATGTATCGTTGAGGTAGATGGCCAATTAGTGCGTTCCTGCTCAACGAAAATTGCTAATGGCATGGATGTTTTACTAAATTCAGAAAAAGCAAAGGCTGCGCAAACCGAGGCAATGGATCGCCTACTGGAAAATCACCTACTTTACTGTACGGTTTGTGATAACAACAATGGCAATTGTACATTACACAACACCGCTGAGCTAATGGAAATCGAGCATCAAAAATATCCATACAAGCCAAAAGTAGAGCCAAATGAGGTGGATATGTCCCACCCATTTTACCGCTATGATCCCAATCAATGTATTGCATGTGGGCAATGTGTAGAGGTTTGTCAAAATTTACAGGTAAATGAAACACTGTCTTTAGATTGGGAGGCAGAAAGACCTCGCGTTATTTGGGATACGGGCGTGGCGATTAATGATTCTTCCTGCGTAGGCTGTGGGCAATGTGTCACTGTCTGTCCGTGTAATGCCCTAATGGAAAAATCCATGCTTGGAGAGGCTGGATTTATGACGGGGCTTAAGCAGGATATGTTAGATCCGATGATTCATTTAATTAAAGAAGTGGAACCCGGCTATAGTGGTATTTTTGCGGTATCTGAAATCGAAGCAGCGATGCGGAGTAAGCGCACGCGAAAAACAAAAACCGTCTGTACATTCTGTGGTGTTGGTTGTTCGTTTGAAGTGTGGACAAAAGATCGCAAAATTTTAAAAGTACAGCCTTCAGAGGGGCCAGTAAATGCCATCTCTACCTGTGTAAAAGGGAAATTTGGCTGGGACTTTATCAACTCGGAGGAGCGTATTACCAAGCCTTTGATTCGTAAAAATGAGGAATTTGTAGAAGCATCTTGGGATGAGGCACTCGATTTAATTGCTACAAAGCTTGGTGGTATTCAGCAGCAATATGGCCCTGGCTCTGTTGGCTTTATCTCCTCGTCTAAAATTACGAACGAAGAAAATTACTTAATTCAAAAAATGGCACGTCAATTGTTTGAAACAAATGATGTAGATAATTGCTCTCGTTATTGTCAATCCCCTGCTACGGATGGTTTATTACGTACTGTTGGTATGGGTGGTGATGCTGGGACAATCAAGGATATTGCCAAGGCTGGTCTTGTCATTATTGTTGGAGCTAACCCAGCGGAGGGGCATCCTGTTTTAGCAACGCGTGTCAAACGTGCTCATAAGCTGCATGGACAGAAATTAATTGTTGCGGATATTCGTAAGCATGAAATGGCAGAGCGCTCCGATATTTTTATGCGTCCAAAGCCAGGAACCGATCAAGTTTGGCTAATGGCTGTAACCAAATACATCATCGATCAAGGCTGGCATGATGAAGCCTTTATTCGAGAAAATGTCCTTTATTTTGATGATTTTAAACAGGTGCTTGAAACCTATACACTTGATTACGCTGAGGAAATGACGGGTATTAGCAAAGAAACATTGATCGAAGTGGCTGAAATGATTCGTGATGCAGACGGCACATGTGTACTTTGGGGTATGGGTGTAACACAAAATACTGGTGGCTCTTATACTTCAGCAGCTATTTCAAATTTACTTTTAGCAACAGGTAACTATCGTCGTCCAGGTGCTGGAGCCTACCCGCTGCGTGGTCATAATAATGTACAAGGCGCCTGTGACATGGGGACATTGCCAAATCTATTGCCAGGCTATCAACAAGTGACAGATGATACAGCCCGTGCCAAATTTGAAAAAGCCTATGGTGTTAAAATTCCATCACAGCCAGGACGTAAAAACGGACAAATGCTTGATGCGATCATGGAAGGCAAAATGAAGGCCATGTATTTAGTGGGTGAGGATATGGCGCTTGTGGACTGTAACGCCAACCATATAGATGAAGTGCTGTCACAATTAGATTTCTTCGTTGTGCAGGATTGCTTCCTATCACGTACAGCGCAATATGCAGATGTGATTTTACCTGCTGCACCATCACTTGAAAAAGAGGGAACATTTACCAATACAGAACGTCGTGTGCAGCGGCTGTATCAGGTTTTACCAACTCTTGGTGAGTCAAAGGCAGACTGGGAAATCCTTCAAGCAGTGGCACGTCGCCTAGGGGCAGATTGGCATTATAATCATCCAAGTGACATTTTCGATGAAATGGCGAGTCTATCTCCCCTTTTCTCACAGGCTAACTATGATGTTTTAGAGGGCTGGGGTAGCTTCTGCTGGGGTAGCCATGATGGCACAGATACACCATTATTATATGAAGACGGTTTTAATTTCCCTGATAAAAAAGCTCGTTTTGCTTTAAACGATTGGGTGCAACCAGTTGAATTTGAGGCACAGTACGATTGTCATATTAATAATGGTCGTATGCTTGAACACTTCCATGAAGGAAATTTAACCAATAAATCACAAGGGATTCAATCAAAAGTACCTGAAATTTTCGTTGAAGTATCACCAGAATTGGCAAAAGAACGAGGCATTGCAGATGGCGCCCTACTCCGTTTAGTGTCTCCATATGGTGCCTTAAAGCTAAATGCCCTTGTCACAGATCGCGTGCAAGGAAATGAATTATTCTTACCAATGAACTCTGTTAGCAAAGATTCAGCCATTAATTTTTTAACGGGCCCTGCTGCAGATGTCAATACATCAACACCAGCATATAAGCAAACAAAGGTGCGAGTAGAGGTGCTAAAACCAAAAGGGAAATCGCCGCTTCCGCGTACAAACCCACGCTATAAAAAGCGGCATCCTCAAAATGGTGTTGAGGTACAACGAAAATGGAATCGTCCTGGCTATGTTCACTTAACAACCATTAACGAAAGAGAGTGAGAGTATGGCTGTACCCATTACAAAAATAAAAAAGCTGCAATTCACAGAAGAGCAACTCAAGGAACAAAAATTAGCCAATCTGCAACAGCTGCTGTCAGACAATGAAGAAACGGTCAATCAGGTTTTTAGCATTATGGCGGAGTTAAATGATATTGGTGCATTAGAGGCAGCCATGAAGCTATTAGAAGCCAAAGAGGAAGTTGCCCATATTGCTCTTGAACAATTAACACGCAAGCCAGTGACCAATATGATTAATAATCTAATGGGCGTTGCTGGCGCATTGACTGAGCTAAATCCTGAAACAACGGCAAAGCTGGTTGAAGGCTTAAATGCTGGGGTAGAGGAAGCTAACAAAGCACTTGAAGCCGATGAAAAAATAAGTGCCTTTAAACTTGTGAAAATGCTCAATGATCCAGATGTCAATCGAGCTGTTCAATTTGGCGTCCATTTCTTAAAAGGACTTGGCAAAGGGTTAAAAGAATAAATTATAAAATCCGCGAGTGTGCTTGCTACACTACGCGGATTTTTCTTATGAATAGCCTGCCTTTTTCAATACTTGCATAAAATAAAAACGGTAGGTGTTTTGGACAAAGGTTTCTAATGGTAGTCCAACATGTAGCTGGTATTTGGTAAAAATAAAATAAAATCGTTTATTCCATTTTAAACGTAATAATGCACCAGCCTCCTCACCATATTTGTCCGTAAATTCCTCGATTAAGGGCTCAATCATGCTAGAGCAATATGCTTTTAAATTGGCCAGTGCCTCTCTATCCTTGTCCCTTTGAAAGCGTATAATCCAAGCTGCTACTTGTTCATTCATGATGTTTCACCCTTCCTGTATGTAGTGCTATTTACGAAATAGGTCGATTCCAGCGTAAATGATAGGTTACATGAATTTTTCTTGTGTCTTTATCTACTATTAGCAAATGATCTCCCGTTTGAATAATATAATTATTATCTAATGTATGAACACTAGGCTGCTTCTGATATGAATTCACTCTACCTATATTGATTTCCCAGCCAATTTGGTGCTTGTTCATATCATACAGCACGAGTAGATGATCTGCACTTTCACGCTTTGTTTGTCGGTAAGAAAGAAGCGCTGTTTGTGCCTGTATATCTACATCAATTACTTTTGGATCTAAATTTTGATAGGCTTTTATAGCAGGCTCCTCTAATATCCTACTACTAAACGCACGAATTTCTTCATCATCCTTTAAAAGCTGCTGATGGACAGCAAAATAGTGAGGTAAGGTTGTTTCAAGGAAGAAACGTGTTGCTAAATCTTCCTTCGCCTGCGGGTCTTCACTTAAATGTTTACCATCATAGCATTAAAACTTGCCATCAACACCCTCTACATATAAATTGTTTTGTAAAGCAACGATATCATGTGCACCATTACTTAAAATATCAATGAGTGCCTTGTGTTGTTGCCGAAATTCTTTTTCAGAAAGTAGCTCTTTTCCTGTTTCAATATCTAAGAGCGACAATTGTCCAAACTCACCATTACGATGATGAACAAGCAAACCATCCATAAAGTGGCCAATAAGCTTTTCTTTATGGGAGGCAGATTTTACCCATTGCTTCTCACCCGTTTGCAAATTAACCGCAATCATTAAATAATGCGAAATTATCTGGGTAATACCAAGAGATACACCATTATTTTCAAGTCCTCGCACCATTTGAACAGCAATGTCCTGCTCTTCATCCGTATAAATAGCTGATTCCGCCTGAATGGGAAAGCCCCGCCCCGCTAACCCAAAAATAAACATGGCAAAATTGCTGGCACTAAAAAAAGCAATTAATAAAATGATAGCTGTTACAACACGGCTACGCTTTATAATTAAGAAACAATACAAGTAACATTCCTATGCTTAGTACAATCCCCAACACCATATCATGGAAAAGCCAACCGTTAAAGCGCCAGGAATATATGTATCGCTGAAGAAATGGCTCCATTTCTTCACCTTCTACTAAAATAAGTATAATCCAAGCTCAAGCTCTCCTAGCTGCTATTTTTTAAAAGAATACGCTTTAAGCATTTGGCAAATTTCCACATTGTATGCCGTATACCATTTATCTTTACCCAATTGCTGTGCTATTAAATGCTTTGCATGTTCCTTCCATGCTTGAATAGCCTCTAATGATGCCCAATAAGACACCGTAATTCCCTTTCCTTCCTCATTTCTTACACTCTCAGCACGCAGAAAACCAGGCTGCTGCTGTGCTAAGGCATCTATTCTTTCAGCCATTTTGCCATAGCCCTCCTCGTCCTGCTCCGTTCTTTGTGATGTAAAAATCACTGCATAATATGTTTCCATGTCGTTCTCCTCCTTATTTTTATTGTAAATGATCATTACTTTCCCTAAAATCAACTATAGAAAACTGAAAGGATTGTGACACATGGGAATTAATCCAAATATGGCTGAAATAGCTGCACTGCTTGGCGAGACATCAAGAGCAACAATACTTGCTAGTATGATGGATGGTCGCTTTCATACAGCTAGTGAACTTGCCTATATGGCCGCCATCAAACCGCAAACAGCTAGCTTTCATCTTGCTAAATTAGTAGAAGGTAAACTAATAAAAGTTGAAAAGCAAGGCCGACACCGTTATTTTCAATTAGCGAGTGACGACATTGCTCAATTTCTTGAAGCTTTCCTAGCCATCTCCCCTCCACCTGAAGTTCGTTCTTTAAAGCAATCGAGTCAAATCAAATTATTGCAGGCTGCTAGAACTTGCTATGATCATCTGGCTGGTAAGCTAGGCGTTCAATTGACGGAATCATTGGTGGCAGCAGGCTATATAAAGCTGGAAGAAAAACAATTTATACTGACCAATGAGGGCACTTTATTTTTTACCTCATTCGGCATTGATATAGCTGCTTTAAAAAGACAACGGCGCTCCTTTTGTCACGCCTGTTTAGATTGGAGTGAGCGGCGTTATCATTTAGCTGGTGCACTAGGTAGTGAACTATTAAACCGACTCCTCGAGCTTGACTGGCTAACTCGTGTTCCATCCATTCGCGCCATTAAAGTAACAGAGAAAGGGAAGGTCGGCTTTAAAGAAATATTTCATTTAGACTGCTAAAATAGAAAGGAACTTGAAGATCGCCTGCTAGTCTCTTTTTTTACTAAAGGTACGATTCACTAAATAAATGCCAATGATAATAAATAACCCACCGATCGCTAACGATGGCTTTAATGGTTCATCTAATAACAGCCAGCCTGTTAAAACACCGAAAAAAGGAGCTAAAAATAAATACGCACTTGTTTTACCTGGATCGCTATTTTGCAGAAGATAGTACCAACCTGCAAATTGAACAATGGAGGAAAAGATAGTCAGCCAAAACAAAATAAATAATGACTGCTGATTTATGACAAAGAACGGTTGCTCTAATAAGAAGCTTCCTAATAAAAGGAGTAGCCCGCCAAATAGCATTTGATAGGCTGATAAAACCCAAGTATCAAATAATATCCCCCATTTTTTAGCTAAGAGTGTTGCAATGGCCCAAAAAACAGCTGATAAAAATCCAAATAGAAGTCCGATTTTCAATTCAACCTGGGCGCCCATTGTAATAATGACGCCTATTAAGCCAAACAAAACGCCTATCCATTGATAGAGTTGGTAACGTGCTTTGATAAAGATCGTGGCAAATATTACAACCAGTAATGGATTTGTAAATGTTAAAATTGAAGACTCACTTGCTGTAATGGTCCGTAGACTTAAAAAAATACATCCCATGACACCAGCCGTTTGAAAGGCCCCAATCATCAATAGCTTGCTCCATTCTCTCTTTGAGGTGGGATGGGGTCTTTTGAACAGCCTAACAACAACAGCCATCATTATTCCTGCCAGTATAAAGCGAAGTGCTGCTAGTAACAAAGGCGAGGAATATGGTAATCCTAATTTAACGATAGCAAACGATGAACCCATTAAAAAGGTCGTTACAACTAATAAAGCAATAAATTGATAGTTTTTCATAGAAAATCTCCTATCCTAATTTAATAATTGAGTTAATTTCATAATTCTAACCCCTTGTCTCCCAAGGGTTTCAAGACAATAAAAAACGGGCACCTCCCCATTTTGGTATAATTTAAGTGACCAAACCAAAATCAACCAAGAGGTGAATGCCCTATGACGATTGTAAAACAAATGAGCCTTTTTGACATCCATGAATTATTGAAAATGGAAAGTTCTCGTCGTTTTGATGCGATTTTAGCCACTTTCGATGTGCAGCCGATCTTTCAGCTATTTCGAAAGAAGACGATGCGTGGTGCTCCACGTGAATGTAATTACGGGGCGATGATTCAATCATTGATTATTCGCATTGTCGAGCGTATCCCAACCGTTAAAGATTTGGTCAATCGTTTAACGGTTGATTTTGTCTTTCGTTTAGATTGTGGCTTTTTAGTTTCGGACACCGTGCCATCTGAAGCCTCGTATTCACGTATGGTCGACGCGATTAGTCAATCAGATGTGTTAGATCGCATGCACGATGAACTGATTCAGACTGCTTTTACAGAAGGTTTTCTTGAAGAAGAACATCTTGGTTTTGACGCGACACATTTTGAAGCGAGAGATGCCGCAAAACCTTCTGAGAAAAAAGAAATCGCTCCGAAAAAACGGGGGCGTAAATCAAAGGAAGAACGTGCTGCCTGGCTCGCTGAACAAGCCGAAATCGAAGCGAATCAAACGACTTATGAAAAGAAGTTGGAAGTACAAATAACCATTCCATTGATGACTCTTTGGCAAGAAATTCCCATTGAACCAAAGTGGGGCATTAAGAAAAATAGCGATGGTAAAAACACATTCTGGTACGGCTTTAAAGGGCATTTAGCTGTTTCGACAAAAAGCCAGTATATCGTGGCGCGTCTGATGTCTTCCGGAAATCTGAGTGATAGTAAAGCGGCGATTCCGTTACTAAAAAAGGTGAATCACATCATGCCTAACCATTTCACAACGGCCATTTTCGATGCGGGCTATGATTATGAAGCGATTTATCGCCAAATATGGATACATGAGATGAAACCTGTGATTCCTTATGTGAAAAGACGCGAAGGCGAAATGGTTGGTTTTGATGAGCATTTCCGTCCAACCTGTGTGCGTGAACATAGCTACTGTTACGACAGCTTTGATGAAAAATATCAGACGCTTAAGTTCACGCGTCCAAAAGAATGCGCAACCTGTCCATTACGTGAGGATTCGCTCTGTCAAAAGGTATTTAAAATTAAATGTGAAACAGATCTCCGCAAATACACGTATCCAGCACGTGGCTCCGTAGTATGGAAAGCAATTTATAAGGAACGCACAGCTGTCGAACGAGTAAATGCCTATTTAAAGCAATTCTTTCAGTTAAACAACGTCCGCCACAGAACCGGTAGAAAAGCCAAACTGCACTTCAATCTCGTGACGTTTATTTATAATGCCTGCAAATTAGCAGTCGATCGTATGAATGTATTTTGACAGCTTCAAAACAACGCAACGTAATTTTAAAAAATTAAAAATCAGGCACAGGAGCAGTCTAAGCTCTTAAAAAAATCGAATTATGAAATTGATTCAATTATACTAATTATAAACAGAAAGTAGTTCAATGCTTATCGAAGTATGGATTACATCTATACTATTCCACTTAAAAATCTTACCCAAAACAACAAGGGTAAGATTTTTGACTGTTATGAAGTTGCCCTTCTTGACCAAATCACCACAGGAATCAATAGTAAGGATAGCAGCCCTCCTGCCAAGGACAATGCTGCATAGCTTGAATTTGCCACTACCATCCCTGAGAGTGCACCACCAGATGCACCTGCCAGCGCAACAAAGACATCCATTTTTCCCTGTGTTTTTGCACGGGTGGAGGGCTCTGTCGCATCAACGATTTGGGCCGTGCCACTAATTAAACCAAAGTTCCAGCCTAATCCCAGCAAGGACAGTGCTACGATCAGTAAAACCATCGAATCACTTGGTGCAAATGCAGCTAAGAGACCTGCCAATAATAATGTAATACCGGAAGCAATACTCATCGCTGTTCGCCCTATTTTATCGACAAGAATACCTGTTACAAGCGATGGCAAATACATAGCGCCAACATGGAAGCCTATTACAACACCAACCTCTGCTAGCCCATGCCCATGATGCTTCATATGTACAGGTGTCATAGTCATAATCGCCACCATCACAATTTGCGTTAACACCATAACCGTTGCCCCTACAGCCAGACCTCTTTTATTGCTGGATGTAGGTAAGGTTTGGGCTTTATGTTCTTGATTTTTTTGCTTATGGGTTTCAATCGCCTTTGCAATTTCTAAAGGATCAGGGCGCAACATTATAAAAAGCACTAGACCTGCTAGAATAAAAGCAGCAGCCGATAATAGAAAAGGCCCTGCCAGCGCTGGAATGCCAACGGATAGTGCCACTTTCCCCATGAGCTCGACAAGATTGGGGCCTAAAACAGCGCCAAATGTTGTCATTAGCATGGTTGTACTAATGGCTGTTGCTCGCTGCTTGCTATTGGCTAAATCGGTACCAGCATAGCGTGCCTGTAAATTGGTTGCCGTACCCGCACCATAGATTAATAGAGCAGCAAATAATAAAGGTACATTATTTAATACAGCTGCCATCACAACGCCAACAGCCCCTAACCCGCCAACAATAAAGCCCCCTGATAAACCCAAGCGACGTCCATAACGCTGGGACAGCTTCCCTACAGCAAAAGCCGCTACTGCTGACCCTAAGGTAAATAATGCAGACGGTACACCTGCATAGGCATCTGTGCCCAGCATTTGTTGAGCCAACAGCGCACCCACTGTAACCCCCGCTGCAAGGCCTGCTCCACCAAAAATTTGCGATAAGCTAACAACAAATAATACACGTTTATATAAGCTTTTTAGTTTTTCAGGTGACTCTATATACGTCTCTACCGAAACTTGTGCTTTGTTAAACATTTTTCTCCTTCTTTCCATCATCGTCATAATTTTTATTAGCTATTATTTGTTTTTAGCCATTGCGCCCAATCTTTTATGCCTTCCTCTAATCGAAAAGCATTAATGCCTTGTGCCTTCAACATTTCTACAGCCTGTGCTGACATTAAGCAATAAGGCCCTCTACAATAAGCCACAATATCAATGTTCGTTGGTAAAGAAGCTAGTTGTTCCTCAAGCTCTTCAATAGGAATCGACAGCGCTCCTGGGATATGCGCTTTCTCAAATTCCTCTTTCGGTCGAACATCAATTAATAAAACCTCACCTTGCTCCATACGAAGCATCAGTTCTGAAAGTGGTACACCCTCTATTCCAAGCTGCTGATTTAAAAAGGCTTCCTTGATTTGCTGCACTTGTAGCAATTGCTTTTCAGCTAGAGCGTGGAATGTTGTTAAAAAATCAGCAATGATGTCATCTGCTAATTCATAAATAACAAAATTCCCCTCCTTCGTAAACGTTACTAACCTCGCATGTAAAAGTGTTTGCAAATGCTGGGACACATTCGCCACTGACATATCTGTATGTTTGGCTAATGCGTCAACAGATTTTGGCCCTTGAGAAAGAATATCGAGAATTTCTAATCGTTTAGGGCTTGATAAGCTCTTTCCTATTCTAGCGAATTCTTGATACAATAAATCCTTTAAATTACGCTCACTCAATATAGCTAGCCACCCTTCAATTATTCAATAAATTACTTGAATAGTTGAATATTAATGCTTTATTTTTCCATTGTCAACCACTAAATTTACTTCATCAAAATAAGCCACTCCTGTTGATAGCGTTTTTTAACGAAAATACTATTTTTACATAGAGCTTTACTTTGAAATTGCCAAGAAAAAACCCCGTTCGATAAACATATCCAACGAGGCTGCTCATTAAGTTATTTTTAGTTTATGCATATGTGCCTTTCTTTTACGCTCAATTAGTTTTTGACCGATTAAGACAATCATAAATAGCATACCTACAGCTGCTGCCATCATCCCTGCAATGGAAGTATCCCAAAGCTTTGCTAAATAATAGCCAATTATAGCCGCCAACGCACCAAACAACATGCTATAGAGAAACATTTGCTTAATCGTTTTACTTATTAAATAGGACGTTGCAGCTGGGCCAATTAACATGGCAACGACTAAAATAGCGCCTACACTATCAAATGCAGCAACGGTTGTAAAGGAAATCGATGTCATAAAGGCATAATGAAGAAAGACAATCGGCAGACCAATCGATGCGGCATACACAGGATCAAAGGTTGCCAGCTTCATTTCCTTAAAGAACAAGACAAGGAATGTTACATTAATTATTAGCACGAATAATAGCATCCAGACAGCTTTCGGCATGGTGATACCAAGCAGTGACCATTGATTCCACGGCACAAAAGCAATTTCTCCCATTAAAACATGCTCAACATCTAAATGCACGTTCCCCGCAAATAGTGTAATAAGCAGAACACCCGCAGCAAATAACGATGTAAAGACTACCCCAATCGCAGCATCCTCCTGAATCCCAGAGGAATGTAATAATTGCACAAGATAAGCCGTTAAAATACCCGCGAGTGCTGCCCCAACAAGCATCCAAAAGCTATTCAGTGTTTGTGTAAGGATATAGGCCATTACAATGCCAAATAATACCGTATGGCTAATGGCATCCGCAATCATGGCCATTTTCCGCAGTATTAAAAAGACACCTGCAATCCCACAGGTAATGCCCACTAGCAGCCCTGTAACAATTACCCAAAATTCAATCATCCTACATCACCTTGCTTTCGAAACTGTCTTTTTCGATAATATTGACGAATTTGGCCTGTAGGACTAATAAAATAAGAAATAAAAAATATCCCTGCTGCCACCAATACAATAATTGGCCCTGTCGATAAGCCTGTTCTGATTGCGCTAATAAAGGTACCTGCTATACCAGCAATACCACCAATAGCGGCACTGAGAATTAGCATTGAGCTTAATTTATTGGTCCAGAGCTTCGCACTAGCAGCAGGGATAATTAATAGCGCAGACATTAAAATCACACCTACAGCTTGAATGCCCGTAACAATCGTCATGACAATTAGCACGGTTAAGGTTGCCTTTAACCTCTCGATCGGCAAACCA
Organism: Lysinibacillus sp. FSL H8-0500; assembly: GCF_038051955.1. Lineage (NCBI taxonomy): Bacteria > Bacillati > Bacillota > Bacilli > Caryophanales > Bacillaceae > Lysinibacillus > Lysinibacillus sp. FSL H8-0500. The sequence continues at coordinate 2,672,643 of NZ_CP150292.1, forward strand.
ATGCCTTTTGCATAAACAGGGTCAAAAATAAGCAGTTTCCATTCTTTATAGAATAGAAGACTTACCACAATAATAATGATGGCACTCATAAACAGCCACAGTAAATCTGCCTTTGTCATGGTTGCCGCTTTCCCAAAAATAAAGCTATTCAGCCCGCTTTGATTGCCAAGTGGACTACGATTGACAACCGTTAAAAAAACAATGCCAATACCAAAAAATACTGTAAGCACCAACCCAATGGCTGCATCTGCTTTTAATTTTGAAAATGATACAATCCATTGAATACAATAGACAGATAAAGCAGAGGTAATGCCCTCCCCAAGCATTAAAATCGGTAATTCCTTTTGTCCTGTTAGCAGGAACGCCAGCGCAATGCCTGGTAATGCTGCATGTGCCGCAGCATCACCAACTAGACTTTGCTTTTGTAAGAAGGAGAAAGTACCTGTAATGCCAGCCGCAATGCCAAGTAACATTGTTCCGCTTAGTACCCATAATAAGTTACCACTTAACATCGTGACCCTCCCTACACATGCTGCATCATAAAAAGTTTGCCACCATAGGTTTTTTGTAATTGCTCTGGTGTAAAAACATCCTCTGTTGCGCCTGCTGCTAAAATTGTTTTATTTAATAAAATGGTATAATCAAAGTATTCTTTAACGGTTTGCAGATCATGATGCACCACAAAAATACTTTTTCCCTGTGCCTTTAAGTCTTTTAAAATATCAATAATCGTCTTTTCTGTTGCCGCATCCACCCCTGCAAATGGCTCATCTAAAAAGTAAATATCGGCATTTTGGGCAAGGGCTCTTGCCAGAAAGACACGCTGCTGCTGTCCTCCTGACAGTTGCCCAATGGAACGCTCCGCAAAATCCTGCATCCCAACACTTGCTAAAGCCTGCCGAGCAATTAATTTATCCTGCTTGGATGGTCTTTTCAATAAACCCATATGACCATAGCGTCCCATTAACACAATATCAAGTGCATTTGTAGGAAAGCCCCAATCAACGGCATTGCGCTGAGGGACATAGCCAACGACTAAGCTTTTGGGCTCAAATGCTTTCCCTAAAATTTTAACTCTCCCTACTTTATTAGGAAGCTGATTTAAAATCGCCTTTAAAAAGGTTGACTTGCCTGCCCCATTTGGCCCAATAATGGCAGCCAAATGTCCTTGCGGTACTGCTACGCAAGCATTTTCTAATACAGTTTTCTTATCATATGCCACTGATAAATTTTCCACTGCTAATGCATACATCTGCTTCACCTACTTTAGTGCATCAACAATTGTGTTGATATTATGCTGATACATCCCAATATATGTGCCTTCTTCCGTGCCCTCTGCGCCCATTGCATCCGAGAACAGCTCTCCACCGATAACAATATCGTGTCCTTTTTCCTTTGCACCTTCAATAACAGCCTGCATCGCTTTATCGGACACACTTGACTCAACAAAAATCGCCTTAATCTTATTAGCCACTAAGAAATCTACCATTTCCTGCACATCTTTCACACCATATTCTGACTCTGTGCTAAGCCCTTGTAAGCCACGTACCTCAAAGCCTTGACTTCTACCAAAATAGTTAAAGGCATCATGAGCCGTTACTAAAATACGTTGCTGCTGTGGAATTTCATTGACACGCTCTTTTGCATATGCTTGTAATTCATTCAATTCCTTTACATACTTTTCTTCATTCTTTTGGAAATCCTCTTTAAATTCTGGATATTCTTCTTGTAATTGCTCACTAATCGTCTTTGTTACTTCTTTCCAAATATCAATATCAAACCAAATATGTGGATCGTGTAGCATGGCATGATCATCACTAGCAAGTAGCTGTTTTTCATCTACTGTTTCACCGACAGCTACCACCGTTTTATCCTTGGCCATTTGCTCAAAAATATCGAGCATTTGTCCTTCTAAATGTAAGCCATTATAAAAAATAACCTCTGCTTTTTCTAATTTGGATAAATCACTTTGTGTTGCCTTGTATAGATGTGGATCTACGCCTGATCCCATTAATGCAGATACCTGTAAATGATCGCCACTAATTTCTTGAATGACATCTGCAATTTGTCCTGTTGTTGCCACAACAATACCTTCTTTCTCTCCTTCTGTTGTCGCTGAACAGCCAAACAACAGCGAGAGTGATACGGCCAATACGCCTAATAATTGTTTCATTCCTTTACCTCTTCTTTCTTGTTTTGAGCGATTGCTTGAAAATGGATAGCGGACAACTTTCATGATGCCCGCTAGCATTTTCTACAATGGCTTATATTTTATTTTTTCGAATAAACTGTCGCCAGCTTATCCAGAAAAGAATAAACATAATTCCTGCTCCTATAGAATCTGTAAGCATCCATAGTATCGCGAGCATTAGAAAAATCACCATTGGAAGAATTGTCAGCTTGAAATCATCTGTCTCTTTCATACACTCACTCTTCTTTCTTCATAGATATTTTGTTTCCCTTAGGAAAAATATATGCTATAAGTTAAAATAATTCAACCCTTTTATAAAAATTTCTTTTTTAAATTTTTTTTCTAGGCGGAAATCCTGTAAGTTTAGTGTCCCTACATCCTCTAATTAAAATTCTTGAAAGTCTGAAGTGGCACTGTGTTTATCCGTCTCTTCTAAGCCTCTATCTGTCAATTTTCTCGAGCTATCCGTCCTTGCACAGACTCCCTACATTTTTTGTTCTACCGCTGCGCTCTATCCATTACTTGGCTCGGGCTATCCTTCGCTCTTCCCTTTCTATCCACCTTTGCTCGGATTCCTTACAACTCTTTGCTATGCTCCCCCGCCTTCGCCAAAAGACATTTGCAGTTTCTATCCATTTCCTGCAAACTATTACATAGAACATGTAAGAAAGGATGAGGCTGACGATATGAAAAAACTCGTAGGTATCTTATTTTTTATGCTGCTTGCAGGCAGTGTGAGCAATGTACAGGCTGCTGGCTTTAAGGATGTCTCAGAGGAGCATTATGCGTATGAGGCGATTTTGTGGGCAGAGGAATATGATATTGTGAATGGTTTTACAGATGGGACGTTTAAGCCAAATGCAACGATTACAGAACAGCAATTGGCAAAGCTGCTTGCTAATTTTTATGAGCTGGAGTCACCGATTGAGGAGTTAGACAAGCAGACACCTGCTGCCAATTGGTCTGATGACTATTATGATCAACTCGCTAGCTATAGCGTTCCATTAAATGGTTATTTTGATAATCGTATTCGTGCGGCTACTGTTAAACGTGGCGTTGTGGCACAGGCGATTGCCCATTTAGCCAGCGGGAAAAAAGACTTAAATCAATCTATTCAATTTTTACTCGATTATTATATTTCATCAGGGCAAAACCCGAAGTATGAGGATCGAAATTTACAAAAATTCTACGGTGTAGCAAATAATATTACCCGCGCCGAGGTGGTTACAATGCTGTATCGTATGGACGAGCGCAATTTTTATGAAATTTCGGAGGATGCACAAGCTAGCCATGATAATGCCAATCAGCTAGCATTAAACACCCGTGCCAAAAATGCACAAAGCCAGCTTGATCCATCTCTGCAAGTCTCAGCACCTAGTACAAGCGCTTGGGAGGGAATCTACACGTATTATTATAAATGGGGCAAGGGAGCGAATGATTTTAACCGACGTGATGCCGTTATCACCAATGCCACAAATAAGAATTTTGGCATTTCTCTAACAGCAAATGATGGGAAGGCCTCAGGCAGTGTTCAGGGGACTGCTACCATCACAAGTAGCAATAAAGCATTAATGAATACGTCTGCGAATGGTAATCGCTGTGTGATTGAGTTTGAGCGTTTATCCAATAATGCGCTCAAAGTAACAGAGATTGACTGTCGTGCAGAGCGCAATGAAGGCACAAATTATTCAGGTACGCTGAAAAAGCAATAACTATAAAACCGCATGACATCAAGTGGAAAAGCTTTGATGTCATGCAGTCCATTTACTTTAAGGTCGATACCCCTGCTTTGCTATTGTAATAAAATCTTGAAGGACTGGCTGCACATGTTTATCTTTATGCCAAGCAATATCTGTATGAATTGGCGCTAGTATAAAGGAAAGTGGGTATTCGATCAATTCGCCATTGTGTAATTCCCTTTCTACCACCATTTTAGGTAGATAGGTAATGCCTAATCCTGCTATGACACATTGCTTAATTGCTTCAATACTGGCAAATTCAATTACTTGTTGTGGCATAACTTTTTCCTGCTGTAAATATGTTTCTAATTGATTTCGATAAGAGCAGCCCGCTTCCGTTAACAGTAATGTTTCCATGGATAATGGCTGTCTTTTATGATTGAAAGCACACACAAAAACAAGCTGTTCTTCCGTTAAATGTTCTCGTTGTAGCATGACAGTTTCTTGGTAGGTATCTGTAATAAAAGCAATATCTAATGCGCCTGTTTGCAATAATTCTTTGGCAATTTCAGTCGTATGTACAGGCTTAAAAATAATTTTTACTTGTGGATATGCTTGCTGAAATTGCTGTAAAATACTAGGTAAACGATAGACACATTGGCTTTCCTGTGCGCCCACCTTTAATACCATTTGCTCCTGCTCATTACGCATGGCCTTTTTCATTGTCTGCTCTAGCTCTACCATTTTTTGAGCATACTGCTGTAGATGCTTGCCCTCCTCTGTTAGGACAATGCGTTTGCCAAGCCGTTCAAAAAGCAGGACACCTAGCTCTTGCTCCAATGCTTTGATTTGAGCCGTTATGCTTGATTGAGCATAGTCCAGACGCTGGGCTGTTTGTGTAAAGCTTAGGGTTTTAGCTGCGATTAAAAATGTTTGGAGCTGCTTACTATCCATTGCTCCCCTCCTCTATTCAATTTTTTCGATACATTTTATCGAAACATTCAGCTTTATCGATAATAAAATTCAGTTTACACTAGAGGTAACTTAAAAGAAAGAGGCGAATCCATATGAACATTACGGCATTTATTGGCAGCTCCAGAGCCCACAGCAATAGTGAGCACTTAACAGATGTTGTACTAGAAGGCATTACCTATAAAAAATTATACTTAAAGGATTTACACATTGAGCCTATTACCGATTTACGTCATGATGCCCATGGCTTTCAATTGGTGGAGGATGATTATGACCAAGTAATTGAGGCGCTGCTTACAAGTGATCTAGTTGTGTTCGCTACACCGATCTATTGGTACAGCATGTCCGGTATCATGAAAAATATGGTAGATCGCTTTAGCCAAGCCATTCGCGATGAACGTTTTCCACAGTTAAAGGAAAAGCTCACAACAACAGAAGCCATTGTCTTGGCTGTTGGTGGTGATAACCCTACCGTCAAAGCTTTACCAATGATTCAGCAATTCCAATATATCTTTGATTTTATTAAAATGCCGTTTACGTTTTATATTATCGGGGAAGGTAATAAGCCTGGGGATATTGCCAATGATAAGCAAGCACTTGCACAGGCAGCTATTCTAAATAAACAATTAAAAGCTCGTACGCTATAAATTCATTAGAAAACGACCTAAAGCCTCTTAGGTCGTTTTTGTTACGCTTCATTTGAAAAGGTTAACTCTTTCGGCGGCTCTCCTTTTTTATTCATGAGGCGCATACGAAGCGGTTCAATTTTTAAGGTTACCATGTCGTCTTGATTGCCAATCAATAGACTTGTGAAAAATTCAGCTACTTTATTTTTTAAACCTTCTTCCTCTACTTCTGTTAGCCTGCCCTCTATTTCCACATACGTATCGCCAAAGCCACCATTGTCATAGCCATATAAAATATGGACATATGGATTTTTACGAAGCTCTGCCATTTTCTCAGAATGCTGATTAGTAACGGTATATAAAACAAAATCTTTATGCTGAAATGTCATATAACGAGAATGCGGTTTGCCATTTTCCACTGTTGCCATTGTACCTATTTTTTCTCGATTTAAAATTGCTAAAATTTCCTCGCGTACAGAAGTCATTTCATCCCATCCTTTCCTCTACATGTTTAGTGTACCCTCCTCTCTCAAAGCTCAACCGTTTTTTTTGAAAAATGTGAAATGACAATTTTCGGGCAGATAAGGAATGTCCTGCTATAATACGTTATTGGACAACAAGAATTTTCGTATAAAGTGAATCTTTAGTCAGTAAATCGAGATCTTACAGCCTCGCTTTCGGTACAAAAAAGATGCTCATACGGGATCAATGAGGGGTACATAATGAAACAAGCTTTTTTATCACGCTGTATATTTTTTATCACAGGAATTTTCGTTTTATCGTTTGGCATTACATTAACGATTAAAGGGCAGTTTTTCGGTGTTGGCTCTTGGGATGTACTGCATATTGGCTTAACGAAAACAATCGGCTTAACAATCGGCACATGGTCTATTTTATTAGGGCTTACCATTTTAGCCTTTGATATGCTGATAACAAAAAAATTTCCATTACCAGGAACTTTTATAGATATGTTTTTAGCAGGTATTTTTATTGATGTGTTTAACTACTGGCTACCTGACATTCATGGCTTTTGGCTGCAACTTTTTGCTTATATAATCGGATTAATTTTATTAGGCTGGGGCTGTGGTATGTATATGGTTGCCAATTTAGGCATTGGCCCCCGTGATACGTTAATGTTAATGATGGTGCATAAGCTAGGCTGGAGTGTAACACGCGCTCGTACAACAATGGAGGTAACGGTTGCGATTGTCGGTGTTTTACTCGGTGGACCACTTGGCATTGGTACAGTATTCATGGCTTTTGGACTTGGACCAATTGTTCAATTTGCGATCGCTTTTAATGAAAAACTATTATGGCGATGGACAGGTGTAAAAACGGCAATCGTTTCCTAAAAACAATGTTTTTGTACATTGTATAGTGGAGATAAATACGTAAAAAAAATAAATTACTAAACTATGCATGATGTAAGCCGCTATATGGCTATGCAATAATGCAAAAAATCGAAGAAATGAGCGCGGGCAGTGTCAGAAATGCAGCGGGTGCGATGTAAGGAACTATTGTAAATTTACGGAAATACAAACGAATAACACCTGTTCATGCAGAGGATGCACAACGTATTTTATGCAACATGCGAGCAATTGGGACATAATCACTTTCATCTGGTTCATGCTTTTGTATGAAGACAGCAGCCTGCCGTGTATTTTTTCAATAGCAAACATGCTTATTTCACACCAGATTTATGCGATAAAGAAGGCGTTGTTTTCCTTTTTGCTTTTTATTTGAAACATCTTTGCTCTTATGCGCTTTTCCCGCTATCGTTCTTACCCGCTATCGTTCTTAATAGTAGCCTGTATTGTCTACCTCATCGCATATATGCGCTATCGTAAAATAAAAAAGCGAGCAATCAACATTTTGATAATTGATTGCTCACTTTCTTATGCTTGTGGCTCGGCTGTATTTTGCCCTGTCGCTTCGATCACTTCCGGTGTCTCATCGACTGTATCATCTTCCTGTACATTTTCCGCAGGTGGTGGTGTAATTGTCACTAATGTATAGTCATCCTCCTGCAAAATTTCAAATGGCAACTGCTGACGGATATCACCCACATAGAGCGAAGTGCCAATGGCAACATTGGTAACATCAATATCAATTGCCTCAGGAATTTCTGTTGGCTTCACTTTAATGCGTACCTCACGATTTGGCTGTAGCAATAAGCCACCATCCGCAACACCAACAGCATCACCTATAGGATTGACTGGCACATCTACTTCTAGCTCCTCTGCCATATTAATGGATTTAAAATCGACATGCTTGACATTGCCCTTTAATGCACAGCGCTGCACCTCTGTTAACACAGCATTGACACGCTGACCCTCCAGCTCTAATTGAAACACACCATTCGTTCCATACGTAGCTAGCATTTTAGCAAATGTACGCGCATCTAAAGAAATGGCTGTTGAGGTCATTTGAAAGCCATAGACAACACCAGGTATAGCTCCATCTTGTCTAAGCTGTGTTAAAGATGAACGACGCCCTTTTTGACGTTGTTGAACGGTTAAAACCATTGTCATTATATAATTCCCCTTTCAAAGAACGAGTCTTATAAAAGGTTTTGCCTGTTCTCATGGTTTTTATACCTATCAGAAAAAAAGCAGCTCTTTTGCCCATCCTCGAGCGCAAAGAAACTGCCTTATTTTTAATACTGGGGCACCTTATGGCTGAGTAAGCCATGTAGTTCATGTAAGGCGGTAATTTCATAATGTGGTGTAATCGTACTTGTATTTTCTATATTATGAATATTAAACCAGCATGTATCAATGCCTGCCTGTAAGCCACCTTTTATATCTGATGTAAGGGAATCTCCAATAATTAAGGCCTTATCCTTTTGGAAACGCTCAATACGCTCAAATACATAGTCGAAAAAGGCGGGCATAGGCTTTTGATAGCCTGTTTGCTCTGATACAAAAATGCCTTTAAAATAGGGCGCTAGCTTGGCATCTGTCAGTCGTTTATTTTGTGTAATCGTTACACCGTTTGAGACAACATATAAATCGTAATGCTCTGCTAAATGCGCAATTACCTCATAGGCTCCCTCTACATATGGATGTGCCTGCTGCAAATATTTTTGAAAAACCGTTTCCACATAGGCACCATCCACCTCAAAGCCAAATTCTTTTAAAGCAACGGCAAAGCGTGTGTTATGGAGGGTATTTTTGGTGATCTCCCCACGCTCAAAAGCCCGCCACATGGAGTCATTAATTTCCTTATAACGCGCAATCATGGCTGGTGTAGTCGCTATATTTTCCTGCTGAAACACTTGAGCCAGTGCCGCATTTTCCGCTACATTAAAATCTAATAACGTGTCATCCACGTCAAATAATAGTGTTTCATACTTCGTCATAGTTATTCCCACTTTCTTCGAAACATTGTGACTTTTACTCTATTTATCATAACGTTTTTTTAGAAAAATAACAGTAAAATGACCTACTGTATTGACAACTATTGAAATCCTTCTCCTTTTTTCTTTATTCATATTTAAAATTATCAGTGAATATGAGAAAATAGAATGCTAGAAAGGAAGATGTACGAAAGATGACAACCTTACAAAAAATGACGCCTATCTTTGATCCATGGGAGGCTTATTTAGATGTTGAGCAGCATGGACAGATGACACTGTCAAATATTGAGTTTACCACAACAACACTTTGCAATATGCGTTGTGCACATTGCGCTGTTGGTTATACATTGCAACAGAAAGACCCCGAAGCACTGCCAATTGAGCTAATTTTACAGCGCTTAGATGAAATCCCTCATTTAAAAACGATTAGCATTACAGGCGGCGAACCGATGCTAAGTAAAAAATCTGTGCAAAATTATGTATTGCCACTATTGAAATGCGCATATGCGCGAGGTGTACGCACACAAATCAACTCCAACCTAACATTGGAGCCAGCGCGTTATTTACTGATTGCGCCTTATTTAGATGTGCTCCATATTTCCCATAACTGGGGAACAATTGATGAGTTTGTAGAAACAGGCTTTGCGATGATGGAGCGCAAACCGACATATGACCAACGTGCAGCTTTATTCCAACGCATGATTACTAACGCTCAAATGCTAGCTGAACATGGCGTGATGGTCTCTGCTGAAACGATGCTTAATAAAAAAACATTGCCTTATTTAGCCCATATTCACCATCAAATTATTCATGAAATGAAGTGTGCACGACATGAGGTGCATCCCATGTACCCATCCGATTTCGCCAGCTCGCTGACATCATTATCATTAGATGAAACGCGGGCAGCGATTCATCACTTATTAGATATTCGCGATGAACAAACATGGATGCTATTTGGCACACTGCCATTCTACCCTTGTAGTACAAACGAGGAAGATCAACGCCTATTACAACGTTTACGCTCAGCGAAAAATGTCACAATGCGTAATGATCCAGACGGTCGCTCACGCTTAAATGTCAATATTTTCACAGGCGATGTGATTGTCACAGACTTTGGCGATACACCTGCACTTGGCAATATCGCCCACGATACATTACCTGCCATTTTTGACAAATGGATGGCAAGCGATTTGGCAAAATCATTAAACTGCCATTGCCCAGCCGTCAAATGCCTTGGTCCAAATGTGCTTGTCAAAAATATGTACTATCAAAACACCAACTTTACAAGCGGCTCGGCTCAGGTTTAACAATTACGATAGACAGCTCTGCTCTTTTGGGAAATAACTTTTTGCCAAAGGAGTGGGCTTTATTTTTTATCAGGAAGGGTAGGTGTATATATGAAAATTAACATTATATTGCTTGCTTTTTTAACACTTTTATTGGTTGCTTGTCATGATGGGCACAAACAGCCAAATAACAAGCAAACAGCCATTGTCAAAAAAGAGCCGTTTACCTTTACAATAATGAGTGATAAGCAGGTATATACTAAGTTATACAAGATTTAATATCGCAAAAACCACCTCAATTGAGCAGATAGAGAGGTGATAGTTATAAAAATAAGTAGAACTATTTAATTTATTCACAATACACATTGAGTAATTTAAATATATTTGGTAAAATATATATACAATGAATTATTTAACCATATTTGGAGGTGTTAATTTTATGAAATTAAAATCAATACTAGTAGTTTCGTTGTTTCTACCTTTCTTACATTCTGGTGTAGTTAGTGCGGAAAATGATTTATCTACTAACATTGTTGAAGAAAAAAACTTTAGAGAGGATTTTGGACTTAATTCTGATACTAGCTTTGTCAAAAACGTAATGGAAAATCCTAATTCTAAAAAGACATTTGGTGTAGCTCTAACAGATACTGAAGAAAAAGAAATGCATAGACGCATTAAAATTCAAGAGGAATATATCCCTAAGATAAAAAATATAATTAAAGCAAACGAAGCAATAGATATTATATATATTGATCAAAAAAATAACGGAAAAATCAAAGTCGGATTTAAAAATATTAGATCTCGGAACACTCAGAATGCTATTAAACAAATTCAAGAAGAGTTTGGAAACGAAGTCGAGGTTTTTGAAACAGTATACAGTGAAGAAGATTTAGATAACTATAATAAACAAGTATGGGCTGCAAAAGATGAATTGTTGAACCAAGGAATCGATTTAATTATGGTTTCTACAGATATAATAAATCAAACTGTAACAATCGGAATCGCAAAAACAACTAAAGCAAATGTGGATTTTATTAAATCCTACTTTAAAGGGATGCCTATATCTATTACAGAAGTTACAGACCCACCCACTGATACAGCTGTAAGAGGTGGTGAAGAAATCATATCTACAAATAATCGAGGCTGTTCCATTGGTTTTGGTGCTAAAGATAGTTCAGGTCAATACTATGTTATTACAGCAGCACATTGTAGTAGAATACAAAATACATCAACGGGTGGCTGGGTCTATTTGTCTGGTCAAGGTTGGAATTATAATGGAACATATCTTGGTCATGCAAGTTCACGTTGGAGTTACTATGGTATGTCAGATGCTATGGGAATCGCAGTTACAAATGTAACGGTTAAAGAGATGAATCTAAATGGTGGATTGCGAACTATTAATGGCTTTCAGAATTCGTCTAATGATGTTGTTGGTCAAGTAGTTTGCAAAACTGGTCATACAACTAAGGTAACATGTGGAAAATTAACAAGTAGAAACGTAGGTTATAGTGTTGATGGTTCTACATTTTTCAATCTACGTGGTGCGACTGCAACAAATACTAAGGGAGATAGTGGTGGTACAGTTTATTCAGATTATACTGTACTTGGTATAGTAAAAGGTGCTGCACCTGGATATCCATTGGTATATTCACATGTTGGAAACATTGCAAATGATTTAGGTATAACTCCAACTACTAAGTAAATTTGACAAACAAATTATTCCGCCTTAAATCTATTTAAAATATTTAAGGCGGAATTTTAATCTTTTAATCATCAATCACTTTAATATCTTTAGCAGTTCCCGAAGCTGGAGAGGATTGATCAATAGGACCTGTTGTATAAGATACTTTATCACCGATTTTTATATGTTCAATTTGTTTATTCGTTACGGTTAACCAAATAGCTCCCATATCTCTTAAGTCTTCCATTGAACTGTTTAATGCCTCATCCTTACTCTCACTATGAACAACTAATAATCGAGTAGTACTTTTTTCTTTGACATAGCCTATTTCACGCTCTTCCAATGTCACTTCATTTGTGTCATTGGAACACCCTACTATCAAAAGCAATATCATCATTGTAAAAATTAAAAAACATAACCTTCGCATAGTTTACCTCCTCTCAACTCCAACACGTTCTCTCTCAAAAAGCCGTATTTCCACAACGAAATACGGCTTTTTATGTTAGAGCAATTCCTTCGCCAAAAATGTATAACAATTTAAGCGGCTTGCAAGCTCATATTGATTGCAGTTTAGCATGACTTCATCAAAGCCATAGTGCTCTTGCTCCGCGCTTAGAAACGTAGCAATATCCTTTGGTGTACCCACAAGATTGGCTTTACGATTATTAGCGATGGTTAATTTATCCATTTCCGATAATGGATAATCCTTCGCCTCTTCTGGTGATATGGATTGAATAATTTGCCCCTTCATAAGCTGTAAGCGAGAAATATCAATAGGCTTTGCCAAATATTCTGCCTCTTCTAATGTGGGTGCAACCGTTGCCGCATAGGTCACAATGATTTGTGGCTTTTCCATATAATAAGAAGGCGTAAAATGATCTTTATAGGCATCAAAAATATCCTTTGACATATTGCCTGTGAAAAATTGTGCATAGGAATAGCCTACGCCAAGCTGCCCTGCCTGCATCGCACTTTGGCCACTTGAGCCTAGTAGCCAAGCCTCTGGTAAGGCGATTTGAACAGGTGCTGCGACCACTTGATCATAGACATGTTCACCTGTTTTTTGATTATTCATCAGCTTTAAAATGATTTCCAGCTTATCATATTGCTCCGTGAAACGTTGTCTTCTTCCCTCTGCTAACGCATAAATAGCGGCAGGATCACCACCTGGAGCTCTCCCTACACCAAAGTCAATACGATTTGGTGCGAGTCCTGCTAATGTCTTAAAAACCTCTGCTAGCTTATAAGGCGAATAATGCATCATCATCACACCGCCTGTGCCAACGCGAAGACGTTTTGTTTTTGCAGCTAAAAAAGCAGCGGTTACCTCAGGAGCTGAGCTTGCCAGTGATTGACTATTATGGTGTTCTGCTAGCCACATACGATGGTAGCCAAGTTCTTCCCCTACTAGTGCCAGTTGTTCTGTACGTTGAAAGGCTTCTTCTGCTGAATGGCCTTTTGGTATTGGCATTTGATCTAAAATACTTAACTTCATTCAAAACACCCTCTCTATCTATAGGCTCCTCCTTTACTGTAATATAGTTTGCCTTATTTACAAAGCAAAAAACCTTACTCGTAAGCTAGTTGTTTCATTTCCCATGTTTGATAGACCAGACCAACGAGCTGTTGTTTTTGTACTGTACTTAGCACGGTATCATTAAATTTCATCCCACGTAGTGAAAATTGCTCTGTATGCTCATTCACTACAAATTGTAAAATGGCGTGCCCATCTTTCCCTTGAAATAGAATATCGCCCGATAATTCCACAACATGTTCCCCTGTTTTAGCTTCATAGTAACGCCAGTAAGGTTCAAAGAAAGCATAGTTAAAGGCATTACGCACTTTAACATCTGAAAAGTTTTCTAAATAGCCCTCTTTCACCATTTCAATATACGCATGATCTGTTATATCTTTTTGTGCATTAAAGACGTAGCCTACAAGCACGCCCATAAACACTACACAAAGAAATATACGGATATGATTGCCTAAACTCATGTGATTCACGTCCCCTTTACGTCCAAACACTGTTAATATCATCATACATCAAAATATATACTTAAAGTAGAAAATATTTGATTATTATAGAGATTTTACACACTTATTAGGTTTCACCTGATGGTAATTTATCTTTTTTCTATTCATTACGATGAATGAATGATTTATGACCATTCTATTAGGATAGACAACTACATATGACTATTTTTCATTATTCCCATGTGGTAGGCAAAAACTCATCCTACCGTTTTTTAGAAAGCATTAACTTTTTCCTGCCCTTTGTACGTCTAAGTTAATGTATACAATTTGATAATGTGAAAAAGGAGCTTCTTTGGACATGAAAATAAGAAATGCATTTCAACACGAAGAGGTGTTTGTCCAATTTATTCGTGAACAAAAAGAGCGCTTTTACTTGCTCGCCTATAGCTATACCAAAAACGAACAGGACGCACTGGATATTGTACAGGATAGTATTCAAAAGGCCATGCTATCATTAGATCGCCTTGAACATGTTACTTATATGAAAAGCTGGTTTTATAAAATCGTTGTCCGTACAGCGATTGATTTTTTACGCAAGCATAAACGCTTACAAGTGACAGATGATGATACATTGCAATATTTAACCCCTGCCCAAGAGGATGTTTATGAAAATATTGATTTGGAGCATGCATTAGACGAGCTTCCACAAATGTATCGAGAGGTGATTATTCTTCATTACTTTGAGGATTTAAAGCTCGCAGATGTTGCCCAGATTCTCGATATTAAGCTGAGTACAGCCAAGTCGCGTCTTTATAAAGCACTGAAACTGTTGAAAATACACCTGGGAGATGTGAAGGGAGAAAGTACCCATGGATAAAAAATTACAGGATTTAGAAAAACACTATACAGAAATTCCGATTCCAAAGGAGCTAGACAGCGTTGTAGAAAATGCGCTAAAGCAAGGTCGCAACAAGAGAAAAAGACGTACTCCACAATGGCTGCTCGGTACAGCCGCTGCGGCAATGCTATTTACCGCTAGTTTAAATATGAGTCCTGCCATGGCACGGACACTCTCAGAAATTCCTGTTGTGGGGAGTGTTGTGAAGGTTTTAACATGGACAGAATATAAGGTGGAAGAAGACGGCTATGATGCCACTATTCAAGTACCTTCCATTGAAAACTTAGAAAATCAAGATCTTGCACAGATATTAAATGAAAAATATCGCGCACAAGGAAAGGCATTGTATGAGGAGTTTATCGCTGAAGTTGGTGATTTAAAAGCTAATGGGGGTGGTCATTTAGGTGTTGATAGCGGCTTTGAAGTTAAAACAGATAATGAGCAAATTTTATCCATTGGTCGTTATGTTGTAAATACCGTTGCCTCCTCTTCAACAGTGATAGAATACGATACCATTGATAAAGAACATGAAATTTTACTTACCTTGCCAATGCTTTTTAAAGATCAGCAATATATTGATATTATTAGTGAC
The DNA here is from genome assembly GCF_038051955.1 of Lysinibacillus sp. FSL H8-0500. Lineage (NCBI taxonomy): Bacteria > Bacillati > Bacillota > Bacilli > Caryophanales > Bacillaceae > Lysinibacillus > Lysinibacillus sp. FSL H8-0500. Next base: position 2,687,900 of record NZ_CP150292.1, read on the forward strand.
AATATTAAAGAGCAAATGCGTACGCAGATAGCCGAATCGAATCAGGAAAAAATCTATTGGGTGAAAGGTGCTGGCCTAGCGGATGAAGAGCTGATGGAGGAATTTACGACTATTAAGCCTAATCAGCAATTTTATATTTCTGATACTGGTAAGCTTATTATCTCCTTTGATAAATATGAAGTAGCACCGGGCTATATGGGTGTGGTGGAGTTTGAAATTCCAACCGCTATCCTAAAGGAAAATCTTGTTAGTATGACGTATATTCATTAATACAGGGAACTAGGGACGCTTTGTAACAAGCGTCTCTTTTTTGCTTATAAAGCTGGTGTTTTTTGTCTAAGCTAATATGTATCAATCAATGTTAGAGGGTTTTCATCATGAAAGATGTAGGATCAATCGGTATTTTACATGTTATCTTCTTATCAATGACTGTTATTGGCTTAAAAAACCATGTAACCATTCTTCCTCCACTACTGGATACAGCCCAACGAGATGGCTGGCTATCTGTGCTGTTTGCGGCAGTCATTCTGTTCTTTTGGCTATTTCTATTAGTGTATGTTCAAAAAAAAACACAGCAGAAGCCTATAGGGGATTGGTTACATCAAAAAATTGGAAAAATCGGCGCTACTATTGTGATTTACACAATCGCCATTTATTTAATTATTGTAACTGCTTTTACAATGGTTGAAACGTTACAGTGGGTCAACACAACCTTTTTACCACAGACGCCTGTCATTATCCTATTATTTATTTATACCATCCTTTGTATCTTACTTGTAACAACAAGCTTACAAACCATGGTTATTTTAAATGTTTTTGTGCTCTTTGGCGTGGTAGTCTTTGGTTTTTTTGTAGCCTTTACCAATATACAAGTCAAAAACTATGATTTATTACGACCCTTTTTTGAGCATGGTTTCGAGCCTGTCATAAAGGGCATGATCTTTCCAGCATCGGGATTTATTGAGCTATTCATCCTCTTATTTTTACAGCATCAATATAAGGAACGTATTCGCTGGTATCACTTTGCTATTATGCTATTTATTCTAACGGGACTTACATTAGGGCCATTAATTGGCGCTATTACAGAATTCGGTCCAGTAGAAGCAGCTAAACAACGATACCCTGCCTATGAAGAATGGGGATTGGTGACAATTGGGCGCTATATTGAACATCTTGACTTTTTCTCGATTTATCAATGGCTCACAGGAACCTTTATTCGTGTTAGTTTCTTGCTTTATATCGTCGCAGATTTATTAAAAATGACGGGCAATCCTAAGCGTATATGGAACATGCTTGCACCGCCCTTCTTTATTATTTGTTTGCCATTAATTATGTTAAATGAAAATTTATTTTTAAAGATAAAGGGAAACTATATCTTAACAACTACGTTTATTTTTTTCTTTGCACTTTCTATTTTTTTCGTGATTATTGCTTCCTTGTCGGATAAATCTTCTCAAAAGGGGAAAACTGAAAAACAAGACATGGAAAGCGGTGAGTCATAATGCCTCAGCAAGAGCAGGCGCTAGAGCTTCATACGTTAAAAAAATTATTTCAAAAATCAGCAGATATTCAATTTCAGGAATATACCTTTCATCAACAAAAGGTACACTTTATTACCTGTGATGCGATGATTGATCAGCAAATGCTGAACGAAGTTATTATGCAACGTATTCAGTATTTCTATGATCATTTAGAAGAGATTCCCTTTGAAGAAAATATTACGCGTCATCTTCATCTACCTAGTCTCAAAAAAGTACAGGACAAAGAACAGCTTATTACATTGGTCTATAGTGGTTTTTTGCTGCTCTATTTTGATAAAGACAAGCTGTTATACGCGTGTGATATTGCGAAAAAACCAAATCGCCAGCCTGAAGAAACACGCATGGAGGTAATTGTTAAAGGACCACGAGATAATTTTATTGAAGATATTCGTGTCAATATTGCTCTGCTACGTAAACGATTACCAACCAATTCTTTTTGCGTGGAAAAAATGGAGATTGGCAAACGCTCCAAAACAACGGTGGCGATTCTTTATTTTGATGATATTGTCGATATGGATATTTTACACGGCATAAAAAAGCAATTAGCAGCGATTGATACAGATATTATTTTTAGTGGCGATTTATTGATGGAGCGTGTCAATAAAAATTCCAAGCTATTTCCAAAATTTGATTACACGGGACGGCCTGATTATGCGGTGCAGGCATTAGCAAGAGGCAGATTTATTATTTTTGTGGATGGTGTGGCCTATGGCGTTGTTACACCTGTGAATTTATTTTTATTACTGAAATCTGCTGAGGATAATGAGTATCCCATTGTCTTTAGCTCATTAGAACGATTATTAAGGATTTTCGGGATTCTGATTGGGTTACTACTTCCTGCCTTTTGGCTTGCCTTAACAACCTATCATCAAAACCAATTACCGCTACAGCTACTAGCAACAGTTGTACAAGCGAAGGCAGGATTACCGCTTCCCTCTTCACTGGAAATGCTGCTGATGCTACTCATGTTTGAGCTATTTCGTGAGGCAGGCTTACGTCTACCCTCTGTTATCGGGGGCACAATTAGTGTTGTAGGAGGATTAATTATAGGAGATGCAGCGATTCGCGCAGGTGTAACAAGCCCAGAAATGATTGTGATCATCGCTATTTCTACAATTGCTTCCTTTACATTAGTGAATCAGTCCCTTGTTACATCCATTAGTATATTGCGTGTCGCCTTTATTTTAGCAAGTGCCTTTTTAGGGTTATTTGGCTTTTTTGTGTCGTTATACCTCACATTTTTATACTTGTGCAATATTCGAATTTACGGTTATTCTTACATGAATTTAGCGACAGATCTAAATTGGATGACCATAAAAAAATCTATTTTCCGTCTATCTCCCAAAGGCTACTCAGAGCGTAATAAAGCACTTGCACCTCAAGATTTTACACGAACATCCAAAATTCCTAATCAAAAAGAACAATAAAGTGAGCCTTCAATCAGCGCGAGTTTTCGCATATCTCCTGCTGATTGGACGTTGCATCAACCTTTGTTTATACAGGCTGTAAGATCCCACTTAAACATAATGTATTAGCTTATGTTGTACAGTGAGGGTCTTACAGTCTGTTATTATGGAAAAAAACCACCAGCATCCCTTTTAGAGAATGCTAGCGGTTTACAGTGATAAATTATACTTTAAACTTCCGTGCTTCTTCCTGTAATTCCTGAGCGTTTTCGCTTAACGCTGTCGCCACATTTGTCACTTCATTCATCGTTGCAGACTGCTCCTCCATTGCGGCTGCCACCGTATCAATATTGCTTGTGATATTTTTCGCGCCTGTGGCAATCTCTGTGACAGAGGCTGACACTTGTTCCGCACTGGCAGAAAGCTCCTCAGCCGTTGCCGAAACCTCTTGAATTTGATGGGTCATTTCACCAACTGCTCCCACAATTGTTGCAAAGGACTCGCCAGCCTTGGTGATCACCACTACCCCATCCTGTACAGACGCCAGTGAATTGGTCATAGCACGTTCGACATTTTCCGTATCCTGCTGAATTTCTGTTGTAAGCATTGTAATACTATTTGCAGATGCCTTGGATTCCTCTGCCAGCTTACGCACCTCATCTGCCACGACGGCAAAGCCTTTCCCATGCTCCCCTGCACGCGCTGCTTCAATCGCTGCATTTAATGCTAACAAGTTGGTTTGTTCAGTTATATCCGTAATCACCTTCGTAATATTGCCAATTTCCTCTGTTTGCTTTGCCAGCTTTTGCACCAGCTCATTGACGGTAGAGGTTGACTCATTAATCGTATCCATTTGCTTTTTGGCATCCGCAATAATTTCTGTACCATTTGTTGCTGTCTCACTCGCATAAAGGGAAGAGGTGTGAAGCTGCTGGGAAGCCTCGGCAATACGCTGGATACCGTGTGCTGTCTCCTCCATTGCAACCGCACTTTCATTTGCTGCACCGGACGCTAGTTGTGAGCTTTCTGCCGTTTCTGTTGCCTGCCTTGTCACATCCTCGGTTGTCGCTGTCATTTCCTCGGCACTTGCAGAAAGCTCCTCGGCAGATGCACTTAATCGTTCCGCATTGGTTTGGATATGTATAATCAAATTACTTAAATTATTTTTCATCTCGTTAAACACAGTACCTAATTGACCAATTTCATCATTGGAAATTATTGTCATATCCTCTTTTGATAAATCACCATTACGAATAACCATTGCAACATCTATCATGCCTAATAACGGCTTTGTGATGGCACGGCGTACATAAATCATTAAACCAATCGCAATTACTATAGTGATTACTAAAATAGCAATAGATATTGTTCGTGCATTGATAATGGCAGAGAAGGTTGAATTCTCAATATCTTCCATTTGTGCCGTTTGATAGTCTTTCATCTGTGCGGCTATATCAAATAGTTCTACATTAGCCTGTGAAATGGTTGTATTCAGTATGGAGGTTGCTTGTGCAATATTATCATTCTCCGTAGCTGCTATGAGTTTTGGCATTTCTGTATTGAATTGGTTATTAGCGTCATTTACTTGGGACCATAATTCCTTCATTTCCTGAGCCTTTAAATAACCCTCTAATGTAACAATGGTATCGTCTAGCTGCTTTGCAGTGTTTAAAAGCTGCTCTTTATTTTCAGATGATGGATTCAAAATCATTGCACGAATAAATACTTCTTGTGTAGCAATGGTAAAGCGGAGTTCTTCTATAAGGAGAAGCTGTTCTAAACGAGAATCCATCGCTTCTTTTGTTCGTTTGTCAATCGTATTTAAGTTGAAGATACTACTACCAATGGAAGCAGCTAATAAAAAAATAAAGGTAATAAAAGACAGGTTTAATTTTTTTCCTACGCTCATCATCAACACCCTTTTGTTGTATAGTTTTAGGATCGTTATTGTTAATTAAGCATCTGTGTTGATTGTATGTATTCTATTGAGGCTATGCTTGATTTGTTTTTGCTATAAGATAGTGATTTACCTTTTTACACTTTAGAGGATTTTTATACCATAAAGGTATACTATTTAAATGAAGTTATTCAGGATAAGGATAGTATCTTTTGAAGTTTATAGCTACAAATCACCTTGCTTTCTTGTAAATCTGTTAAATTATAAAACAAATATAAAATATTTTCAATTTAAATAATACTTAAATTTGTCTAAATCACCTATTGATGGAACCTCGAATAAGTGGCTTTATTCGAAGCTCTATTCAATATTCAGAAGAGTGAGCCTATAAACCTCTCACTAAATATTTCCCCCACTCTCTCATCGCTACCTTCTCTCCTGCCTCAGCCGCTCGCTTTAGCCAGTATTCACCATCCTCCACATGCTGCTCCATATGTTCACCTTTAATCAGGTAGATGCCTAATAGTCTCATGGCTACAAGTTCGTTTAATTCCTCAGCGGCTAGGCGAAGCCAGTTAACGCCCTCTTCTATATTTTGCCCTAAGCTATCCCCATGGATTAAACGATAGCCTAAAATTCTTGTCGCCACACTATCGCGACGATCAACTGCTAATCGTAGCCACTTTTCCCCCTCCGCTGAATTTTTTCCTAGTATTTCGCCATCAAGTAAACGAATCGCTAGATCAACCATCGCCCACAAGTTACCAAGCTCTGCAGATCGCCGTAGCCAGTACTCACCCTCCACAATATTTGGCGGTAAGCCAGTTCCTGTTAAAAAACTATAGGCTAATTCATTCATGGCTCCTGTATCCCCTAAATCAGCAGCTGCTTTTAGCCATTTTATGCCTTCCTGGGCCTTATTTTTTTCCTTTTCTTCAATAAAATCAATGACATTTGATGTTTGTTCTGTAGTCGTCTGTTCCTCTTGCTCGAATCCTAGTGATTTAGAAAGCTGATTGAATAACGAGAATTTTTTCTTTTTATCATTATCTTCATGCAATGGTAAACCCTCCAGTCTGTTTTAATATCGTTTTAGCCCTGTATATTAATAGCTCAGGATACTAAAAATATATTTTCTTTGCAAAAATTTAACTCCTTTTATAAATGAAACAAATACTAGCCTGTCTAAAATCCTTTGATTAAATAGTTTTCGGCTATAAAAATTTCCTTCATTATTAGTAAAATTTTATTATTTTTATTTTAATACCTTTTTGTGAGGTATTTTAAACAATTAGGTAGCACCCTAAAAAAATAGCATCCCCTCAACGATATGTAAGAGAATGCTATTTTTTATCATTTTCCGATAGAACATCTCCACTTTAAGGAATGTGAAGGGGATACCCTGTGAGTAAATGGGAGATAATGTCGGTAGGCGTTAGCCTAAATTGTCACACAATTAGAACGTATGTGCTCTAATGAACCTGTACAGATTGCTCTTTGAAAACTGAGGATAGGAGGTTATAACAAGAAAGTTCGTCTGTTATATAAAATCTTTAACGTTCTATCGCTCTGTCTAGCCGAAAAGCGAAAACCAAGCAGTACGCTAGACAGCGGAGTCCAACGTACAATCATTGCAAGTTTTTCACCGTAGGGAATACAGGTAGAGCCTGCTACTATAACTAGACGTTGGTCTGGTGTTCGCAGGAATCCCACATTTCTATAAGTGGGGGAGTTCAAGTTAGCTCAACAAAATCTTTTGGTACGGATTGTTCCTTACGAAATTGAATATGGTGAAGCTTGGCAAAGATACCATTTTGCGCAACAAGCTCGTCATATGTGCCATCTTCCTCAATGCCATTCGGTGTTACTACAAGTACACGGTCTGCATTGCGAATTGTCGCTAAACGGTGTGCAATCACAAGCGTTGTACGATTTTCCGCTAGCTCTGTTAAGGATTGCTGAATAATCATTTCTGTCTCCGTATCTAGTGCAGAGGTTGCTTCATCTAAAATTAAGATCGGTGGATTTTTCAGGAACATACGGGCAATCGCTAGTCGTTGTTTTTGACCACCTGATAATTTTAAGCCACGTTCACCAATTTGCGTCTCATAGCCATCTGGTAGCTCTGCAATAAATGCCTCTAAATGAGCCTTTTTCGCTGCCTCTCGAATTTCTTCCTCACTTGCACCTAGCTTGCCATATGCAATGTTTTCACGAATTGTGCCAGTAAACAAAAAGACATCTTGCTGCACAATACCAATTTGAGCGCGCAGTGAAGCCTGGGTCATATTGCGTATATCGATTCCATCAATCGTAATTGCACCTTTTGTCACTTCATAGAATCTCGGAATTAACGAACAGATAGTCGTTTTACCCGCTCCCGATGGCCCTACAAAGGCAATGGTTTGCCCTGCTCGAATATCAAATGAAATATCCTGTAAAACTTGCTTCGACGTATCATAATTAAAATCCACTTGGTTAAATGAAATATTACCATCTAAATGCTTGATTGCCTTTGCATTCTTACGATCTTGAATTTCTGGCGTCTGCTCAATTAATTCACGGAAACGCTTAAAGCCAGCCATCCCCTTCGGATAAAGCTCTAATAAGGCACTAATTTTATCAATTGGTTTAATGAGTACATTGGTATACAATACAAAGCTGACAAGCTCTCCATAAGAAAGTTTGCCATTGAAGCTGAGCCAAGCACCAACAACGAGCACCACTAATGTTAACAGACGTGTCATCATATAAATGCTGGAATGCGTGCCTGCCATAATTTTATAGGCATATAATTTAGCTGCACGGAAAAAGCCGTTTTGCTCTTTAAAGCGGTTAATTTCAAACGCTTCATTCGTAAAGGATTTCACAACGCGTGCACCTGATACACTATCTTCCACACGGCCATTGACATCCGCAATTTTGCCATACATCGTTTTCCAGGCATTATTCATTTTTATATTACTAAATGTTACAAGCCATGTTAAAAACGGCACCATAATTACCGCAATTAGTGCGAGTGTTGGGTTGACATTAAACATAATTGCAAAAGCTCCAATAAAGGTCATAATGGCAATAAACAAATCCTCAGGTCCATGATGGGCAAACTCCCCTATATCAAATAAATCATTGGTAATACGACTCATAATATGACCTGTCTTCGTATTATCAAAGAAACGGAATGATTGCCTTTGCACATGTGTAAATAATTCTTGCCGCATATCGGTCTCAATATTGATGCCTAGTTTATGGCCTAAATAGTTGACGATAAAGTTCAAGAGTGTACTAATAGCATAAACAAGCAGCAATAATAGACTGACTTTGACAATCATACTCCAATCACCTGTTGGCAATAGCTTATCAATAAACCATTGTACAGCTAATGGAAATGCAAGCTCTAAAATAGCGACAATAATGGCACTTGAAAAATCAATGATAAATAATCGCTTATGAGGCTTATAGTAGGAAAAAAATTTTCTATACATGCTTGTCTCCCTTCTAGTTGTAAAAATTTCACCTGTTGTTAATAGTATCATTTCTACAATTGTAATGGAAAATATTTTTTCTATAACGGTATATTTTTATTTACATATTCTCTGCTATATGTTATTATCTAACTAAGAATTGAATAGCTTTTGACTTTATTGTCAAGGGGGAGTAGCTAGCAGATGCGAACGAAGCATCTGGTTTCACATTCGTCATTACATGGTTTAATACCATCGGGTGTGATAGCATTTTTTGTATAACAAGTTATACATTGCTTAGCAAGACCTTTGCCTATTTTTTAGGCAGGGGTCTTTTTCTTTTGCTTAAAATAGGTAAAAATAGGTTAGAAGCACATCATTCATTTCTGTTCAATGAATAAAGGAGGAACGATTTTGGAAGCAATTTTATTAGAATACGCATGGGTACTTGTCGTATTAATCGTACTAGAAGGGTTATTGGCGGCAGATAATGCTGTTGTTATGGCGGTTATGGTGAAGCATTTACCAAAAGTTCAACAACAAAAAGCATTATTATATGGCTTAGCTGGGGCATTTATTTTCCGCTTTATTGCCTTATTCTTAATCACAACCCTTGTGAACTTTTGGCAAATCCAAGCGGTTGGTGCCATTTATCTACTATTTATATCCATTAAGCATATTTATGAATCCTGGAAAGCATCATCCGATGATTCAGAGGAACTGAAGGAGCCTAAAAAGCAATCTGGCTTTTGGATGACGGTTGTAAAGGTTGAGCTTGCGGATATCGCGTTTGCGGTGGATTCGATTTTAGCAGCCGTAGCGATTGCTGTAACACTTCCGCATATCGGTGATTTTGATATTGGCGGCATTAACGCAGGTCCATTTGCTGTTATGTTCTTGGGCGGTATTATTGGCGTGATTATGATGCGATTTGCTGCTCGTTGGTTTGTCACTGTTCTTGAAAGATTTCCTTCTCTTGAAACAGCTGCCTTTCTGATCGTAGGTTGGGTTGGTGTAAAATTAGCTGTTTTAACATTAGGACATGAAAAATTAGAACTGATTCCACATGAGTTTCCACATTCTACATTGTGGAAAGCTACCTTCTGGATCGTCTTAATCGCCATTGCACTTGGTGGCTACTTAATCGGTCTTAAAAATCAGAAAAAACAAGCATAATGTCGAAAAAAATCGCCTCAACAACAGTTGAAGCGATTTTTTCTTTTTATCAGAAAGTGCGCGAATTTTCTAATTGATAACGGATATCAATTAACTTTTGCATGTTTTGCTCTTAATTTTAAAATTTTTGTCCATTGCGATAGCTACACTGTATACTAGAGCTGTAGGCATTTACTTCAAAGGGAGGAAACTTATATGTTATCTGAAAAATTACACACAGCACTAAATGAACAAATGAATTTTGAATTTTACTCTGCGCATGCTTATATGGCAATGGCAGCCTATTGTACAGATCAAGATTATGATGGCTTTGCTAATTTCTTTTTAGTACAAGCTGAGGAAGAACGTTTCCATGCAATGAAATTTTATAATTTTTTAAGCGATATGGGCTACCGTGCAACAATCCATGGCTTTGATAGCCCAGGCAACCATTTTGAATCCATTTTAGATGCCTTCAAAACAGCTCTTTCACATGAAAAAGAAGTAACACGTCGTATTTACAATCTATCTGATATTGCCTTAGATGAGCGTGAGCACGCAACAATGGCCTTTTTAAAATGGTTTATCGATGAGCAAGTGGAAGAAGAATCGACATTTGATACATTAATTCATAAAATTGAGCGTATTGAAAGTGACTCCAATGCTGTCTTTATGTTGGATGCAGAATTAGCAAACCGCACATTCTCACCAGAAGCAGAAGCTTAAACTTTATGAACAATAAAGCCGCTTTACATTTTGCAAATAAGCATAAAATATATGTTGATCTGCACAAGTAAAGCGGTTTTTTGCCTAAAAAATCAACGCTTCTTTTCGTTTTTAATAACTATCTAGCCTTTTCTTTGATAGGGTTTTACAGTTTCACTTGCTTTAAAGTTATAGACTGGCTTAATCACTTTGACAATATCGACTGTGTCACCAATAACAGAGGTAATTTCCGCCATTGGTTTATAGGCCATTGGTGCCTCATCTAATGTTTCCTCATTGACGGATGTTGTCCAAATGCCCTGCATGGTTTCTTTAAAATCGTCCATATTTAAGGCTTTTTTGGCAGCGCGACGTGAAAACATACGCCCTGCTCCATGCGGCGCTGAATAATTCCACTCTGCATTGCCTTTTCCTATGCAAATCAGTGACCCATCCCGCATATTCATTGGAATCACCAGCTTTTCTCCTCGATTGGCACGAACAGCGCCCTTCCGCAATGTCATTGTTTCCGTATCAATATAGTTATGAATCGTATCAAATGTCTCCGTAAACTGCCACCCCATATGCCCAGCAATCGTTTTAGCGATTGTCCAACGATTCATGCGTGCATACTGCTGGGCAATCTTCATATCGTGAATATAATCATGGAAAAGATCACCCTCTAAATAAGCTAAATCCTTTGGAATCACAGGATTTTGCACTTTATAGCTTTGAATCATGCTCTGAATTTCTTGGGCTCGCCCTTGCTGCTTCAGCTCCGCTATTTTTTCCGTTAAATCTTGGCGGCTTAAATTTTCATAGGCTCTTTTTTGATGCCAATTGGCTACCTTTGCCCCTACATAGCGCGAGCCTGTGTGAATAAGCAAATAATAGCGATCCGCTTCATCCTTTGCGAGCTCGTGAGGTGGGCTACCGACGCCTTGCTGTGTTTCCACAGTAGGTTTTCAGTAGCCTCCTCCCAAACCGTACGTACACATCTCTGTGTATACGGCTTTCCATTTACAAATATCTATCCATGAGGGTGTGCAATGTTGTTATGACAATCATGGCACAGCACTAAGGTCTTTCTATTTCGAGCAATCATCATTTTCTCCCATAATTCTTTTCCTTTTAGATCTTTTAATCTATGAACATGATGAATCTCAAATGGTACATCCTCTTTCCCACACCCTTCACATTTTCTAGTGCTAATTCTTCTCTCTAACTCAGTAGTGGATAAACTAAACATCTGCGTATTTGGAATAACATTAGGGTCATCCTTCCTAATTGTCTTATCTCTGACGAAACCTTTGTTATAAAAATAACAGAAAGATTCACCTTTTTTAGTTTTGTATTTAATCCCCCAATGTTTCCCCTTTCTTAGTTTATTAATCATTTTGCGAACACTCGATTGGTGTTTTCCAGCCAAAGTTTTCAAACAACTATATTCCATCACATATCTTAACTGCCACATTTTATGAGTGACATTTTCAGCTAGTCGATAGTAATTATACATACCTCGAATTTCAGCATTGTAAATATTAACGATTTCAAGGTCGCTAAGTCTTAGATACTGATTTCTATGAATCGGTTTCCAAACTTTTGCGTTAATGTCCTCGACTAAATTATTTTCAGATATGAAATTTCTTAGTGTTTCCTTAGGCATCATCAGACGAATGTTTCTTCTTGCATTTCTGATTGCTACACCTTTCGAGTTCTTATAGGTTTTATCATTATTACCTACGCAAATGTTGTAACTTAGAAATTTAGCATTTTGGCTACTGTGAGTAATTAGCGTTTTTTCATCGGAAAGTTCTAACTTTAGATGGGTATCAAGAAAATCTTTAATTGTCTGCTTAATCTTCTGGCAATCTTCCTTACTTCCATTAATGCCAATGATAAAGTCATCAGCATATCTAACGTATTTGATACGCTTGAATTCAGTTGAATCAATAATATATCTAGTATTAGACATTTGTTGTTTAATCAACTTGTATTCTTGAAGTAATTTCTGTTTGTCAGCTTCAATTTCGCAGAGTTTAATTTTCTTTTTTAATGCTCCTGCCTTAAACTCAAGATTTCTATAGACTGGATTTCGTTTTTGGTCTTTCTTTCTGTCACCTTTATCAAAGTCCTTCTTTAATTCTTCCACAACATATTTATCAAGTTCATTTAGATAAATATTTGCTAGAATTGGACTTATAATGCCGCCTTGAGGTGTTCCACTATAAGTCTTGTTAAATTTGAAGTCTTCAACGTAACCTGCTCGAAGAAATTTCCACATTAATCTGATGAATTTTTCATCTTTAATAGTTTTACGCAAAAGGTTAATGAGTACGTTGTGGTCGATATTATCAAAGAAACCTTTAATATCTCCCTCAATAAACCAATTTACCCCTGTATAAAGTCTCGAAATCTCCATTAGAGCAGTATGGCAACTTTTATTTGGTCGAAACCCATGAGAGTGTTCAGAGAAATTCGGCTCGTATATTGCCTCTAAAATCATTCTACAAATTTCTTGGACAACCCTATCCATAAACGATGGTATTCCTAACGGTCGTTTCTTACTATTTTTCTTAGGAATGTATACCCTTTTTGCAGGTTTTGGTTGGTAACTCTCATCTTTTAGAGAATCAATAATCTTATTGATTCGTAATTCATTGAATCCATCAGCAGTTTCACCATCTATCCCACTCGTAGAACTTCCATCATTTTTGTAAATGTTGGAGTAAGCCTTGATATACATTTGTGGGTTATATAGTATCCTATATAACCTATCGAAATAGTAATCTCCTTTAATCGCCTTCTTCGATAGATTGATTAAGACTACATTAGAATTTTGCAAGAGCCTTTCGCTCCTTTCTGCATAGTGTTAATCCTTGTAAACTGTTCCCCTTCGCCATGTAGTAGGCTTTCCCCACCTCGGACTACTACGAGAACTCCGTTACCATGTGGAGTATTCAGAGCCGATGCTCATAGCCATTTGGCATCTCCATTTAGGTAATCCCCAGTTAGCACAATAAGTATAGGTAGATTGTTGTCGGATAGTTCTTTCACGTTTTCATTACATCTGTAACTGCGTAAACTCTATAGCGAAAACCATCGTATATTAATTTATTGATTTAACTACGACACCTTTAGAATATTCATCGATTAATCTAAAGTAGAGTTTATGTTAGGTTTCAGTTGGTTTTCCTAACAGTGAACCATAGCACCGCTCACGCTCGAACTTCAAACAGTATAGTCTTTATCCTCATACAATCCTTTATGTCTCGATACACAGTCGCAATCTTACCAACTGATTGACTTGTACCTTTACAGCCATGCTACACTCCCTGTTCACTTTCGATTCCAGATAAGGCTGTTGACATTACCCCAGTTTTCTTAGGGCATCGTTACCTAATTACGCAATACTTACTGCCCATCTTGGGCGCAAAATAAAATGATTACCTCCACCAAGCGTTCCTAAGGATAAATTTGTATAATCATCCTTTAAGCCAGTCGCTCGAAATTGCTTGCTGTCAAATTCCAAAAAATGACGTGTTGGCGATACATCTTGGTGAATATCCTGCCCGCTTGGGATATAGGTTCGAATGATTGTATCAAGCTTTGCATAATCAACCATTGATGCATCTATCTCCGCGACAAATACACCGCAGCCTACATCAACACCTACAAGATTTGGTACAACACAATCCTGCAACTGAATCGTCGTACCAATTACACAGCCTTTTCCTGCATGATAATCAGGCATAATTCGTATTGTTGTGCCTGCCATAAAGGGCTGATTGATCAATTCTTGAATTTGGTCGATAGCTGTTTGTAATGCCGTTTGTGCATAAATTTTAGCGCCTGTATAGCGTCCAGTCATTTCAATCATTTAAATACCTCCTTTCTTTCTATACGAAAAACATCCCTATTTGTTTCATTTATAAAAAACGCTCTACAAGCCTATATACTTGTAGAACGTTTAGTGCAGATCTATTCTTCATATTGTATCGTTAATTTATTAGGGATTTCTGGTATATCATTGGATTTCACATCTTCTTCCTTTAAGTTCAATATATACAGTGGATATTTGTCTTGCACAACAAAAGGAATGGCCACATTTTCCGTATTCTTAACCTGACTTCGTGCCAGTAATCCATTGTAGGATAGATCAATGTCTAAAATGGCCTGCATCGTATCTTCAAGCATGTTAAGATCTTTGGCTTTTAGAGGAAGTTGCTCACTCATTAAAAATGGCTGCAAATGATCTTTCATATAGCCCTGAGCTTCCATCAAGCATGAAAATTCATTTAATTTATCCGTATAGAGCTTTAATTGACGCCTCTCTTTTGCACGCTGCTGGTTTAATTTTTGTGCTTTATGCTCAACATGTGCCAAACGCGCTCTTACTAACTCCATTAAGTGCTGCTGGATATCCTGCATAATTTGCAGTACGGAGGTCTCAGCTTGCTGGATTTTATCATATTGGGCAACACAAATAACCTGTTGCTCATTTAACTTATTCACACGTTCCTTGAAAAATTCATTTTGGGTATGCTGACCAAAAATCGCCTTCATAAGCCCCTTTCCATGAATTTTTTTATGCTGTACATCTAAACGCTCATATTCGTGTATATATTCACTATGCATATTGCGGTATTCTCGTAGCATTTGCTGATAGTGTACAGCAATTTCTGTAAATTCTTCGACCTTTTCATCCTGTAAATAATCATGCTGTGCAATCGTTTGTAAGAGCTGATACAGTGTTTGAACCTTTTTGAAGGTATTGGCTACCTGCTCATATTCTTGCTCATATTCCTGAACAATCGCTAAATCACGTTGATAGCGAGAAAATTCATATTGTGTATCACCTGTATACCTTTCAATATGCTCAGCAGCTGATTGGAATGGATCACGCTGTGGAATAACCGTTAATTCAAAGCGGAATCGTTCCAGCCATTGCAAAAAGCGAATTAAAATAGCATAGGTTTTTTTATCACTATTTTTAGCAACACGGTGAATCTCATTAATTAAATAGTCGTACTGGCTTTTTTGCCAAAGCTCTTGATTATTCGTTTGCTTAGCCTCCAAGGCATTTCTGGCAGAAACCGCAAGAAAATTACTCATTAAATGACCGATTCGTTGCTGCTCTGCTTTCATAAAGGCATCAGCATCGTCAACGGCATCAATACCATTAATCACGCATAAAGGTTCAACCCCTTTGTTTTTTAACGACTCTATCAATAACAGCTCCGCATCAATCGCCATAGAACCGGCACGTAAAGTCCAAAAGATTTCATCCACACGCTTGAGCAATGCCTCCGAAAAATAGGCCATTTCTCCTCCCCCTGCCTCTAATGAAACAGAGTCAATAATCGTCACCGATTTTAATAGATCATTTTTCACATAGACTTCCAGATAGTCTAAATGTTCACGTAAAATTTGAGAGGCGAATGTATCGCCAGTCGTTAACAACTCTAATTTGCTCATATCAAAGGTAGCCACAACCCCATCTAAAAAATACGCTTTAATCTCCTCATGTTCGCCATATCTTATAAATGTATTGACACCTGTTGGATGTTGATCACTTACGAATAACACCTCACGGCCAAGAAGCCCATTTACAAGTGTTGTCTTTCCCACTCGCTCCTTTCCAACAATAAGAATCATCGTCTGGTTATTTGCATCCCGAATAATGCGATCTAAATGTTTCACAGTATCTTTCACATATGTATTTTGGACAATGATGCTATATAGTTGTCGTAGCTGATCAACAAGTTGCGGCAACGTATTATTCGCTGAGGTTGTAGCTTCGTTTGGCGTATTATTATTATTCGTCATCCTCAATACCTCTTTTCATATGTATCTATAATTTCATTATAAATGAAACTATTGCTTTTCTAATACATCAATCATTGAAAAAAGGACAATATACTTAGACGTTTCGTTCATAAATAGGAATTCGTTCTCACTCTACTCTAACGCCTATTCGTTGGATGATTTATTACTCAGACTAAAAGAAATAGCTACCTTGCCCATCATTACCGTAAAATCGAAAAAATTATTAAATTTGATAATAGAGCCTTCTTAACCAGATGACCTTTCTCCTAGGAAATAGGGTGTTATCCCTCTCTATTTACGCTGGCCTTGTTCCTCAATTCTGGTCATCCCCTCTATTTGTCACTTCCAAAAATATCAAAAATAAAAGAACCTCTCCCCAATTGCAGGGAAGAAGATTCTCTTTAAATGCTGCAAGCCCATTCATCTGTTAAAGCAGGCAGGTCATCCTCTTTATATATGATCGGGATTCATTTTAATCCTTCTAATGATCAGCTCCATTTCCTCTCTTACCTGTGCAATCGCTATAGTTCCTTCTATTGTTTCACTCTTTCTTTAACATCTTCTACATCGCCAATCCGCACGCACAACCAGTATATTTATTTTTTTAAAACGAAAAAATTACTTCATTTCAAAAGTTCAGTTTTTATAAAGCTTCATCACCAGTCTTTGGTGTAGAAACACACCATTGACATTTCATCGATAATTGTTGGTCGTGCAATTTTGCTGAAAGAGTACCGTTCATTTTTTCCATCAAGCTTTTGGCAATAGATAGGCCTAGTCCTGTGCCTTTGCCCTTTCTTGCTTGATCGGCTTTGTAAAAACGGTCAAATAGATGAAAAAGGTCTTGCTCTTGTAATTGTGGTGCTGGATTGCTAATGATCAGCTCCGTGCATGATGGTGTTTGATGGAGGGCGATGGTAACGTGCCCCACCGAATGCTTTAAAGCGTTGGTCACTAAGTTTTCAATGACTCGCTTGAGTGCTGATGGGTCTGCCTTCACCCTTACCATTTCTTCTGGCATATGAATAGTTGGCTCGATCTGCTGTTGGTTAAATGCTTCATAAAAGCTAACTAACACCTCTAACACCAAATCATTCAATTGAACCCATTCCATCTTTAATAAATAGTCGGTAGACTCAATAACGGATAGCTCAAAAAAATCTTCCAATAATACTTTTAGCCTTAATGCACTTGATTTGACAATGCGCATATACTCCTGGCGTATGTGAGGAGGAATCGTTTCATCCTCTAAAAATTGCACATAGCCTAAAATAGAGGTCATCGGTGTACGAATATCATGTGAAATATTGGAAATCGCCTGCTTAAGCTCATTTTCTGTTCTTTTTTGCTCAGCAATCGCCTGCTTTGTTTCATCTATTTCATGATTAATTTCCTCTGCTAGCCGTTCAAAATCTTTATCATAAAGGCTAAGATTAATTTTCTTCGTAGTTTGCTGCTTATGTCGTTGTTGTAATTGCTTCGTTGCACTGCGTATTTCCTTTTTCAAACATAGAAAGCGGGCGAGAAGACATATTGTGATAAAGCTTAAAACGATGACCACATATAGCATTTTCTCCCCCACCTCCCTGTTTATTTAATTTCTTTTTTCTGAAATACAATACTTCCTAAAATACCGAAAACAATAAAGGTAATGATGGGCATCATGATTAATTGCACCAGCTCAGCACCATGTATGGTCTCTATGCGTCCAATATCTAAAAACAGCTTAAAGATCGAGGAGTTAAAAACGACCTCAAATACTGGAAAGAAGTGACTTAATGTATACAATAGACTATCCAACAGCAAGAAAAAGAACAGCATAAAGCCAATGGCCTTCCCACTCTCCGTAAAAATTGTAGCAAATAAAGCCATAATGGATGCAAAAGCGATTGTATAAAGAGCAGTTAAGCCAACTGTGCTTGCAAAATAGCTAAGTGTAGGCATCCCATTAAAATGCAGAAAAATAGCCACAGCTCCTGTAAACACAAAAGGAAAGACAAATGCAATCAAAATGGCTCCAATCGAGTAGACCATTAATTTTGCAAAATAAATACGCACTCTACTATTTCCTGACGCGACAATGCTTTTCATCGTGCCCATTGCATATTCACTGGAAATAAAGAACCCTCCTAGTACACAGGGCACCAGTCTTATAATATAATTATTGCCCCCAAGAATCGTCTGACGGTAAAAGTCATTAACCGCTATAGTATCTGCACCTTCATCAAATATAATTAACAACGGATAGGAGAGGCTAATTACTATTAGAATAATAAGCAATGTCCATAGTGAGCGATCCTTCCTAAGCTTATACCATTCTGACTTGATCACATTATTCATGATAAATACCTCCAATGCGCTCCATAAAATAGGACTCTAAATCCTGACCCATTGGCATAAATTGTTCAATAATAAGCCCTTCATTGACAAGCGTTGAAGAAACTTTTCCAGGCGTATCTACATAACGATATAGCTTAATACAGCCATCTGGCATTACTTCAAAGTTATTTGTCGCAAGAGTCGTTTCCAGAATCGCCGCAGCCTTCTCAGGATTGCTTACCTTAATATGCAGAAATTGCTGACATTGATGATTCAGCTCTTCTACCGTTAATTGCTCCAATAAATCACCTTTATGGATAATGCCATAATGCGTAGCAAGTAAATGAAGCTCACTTAGTAAATGGCTTGAAATTAAAATGGTCATACCATATTCACGATTTAATTTTTTCAGCAGTTCTCGTACTTCAACAACCCCCATTGGGTCTAAACCATTGATTGGTTCATCTAAAATCAGAAACTCTGGGTCTCCCAGTAAGGAGATGGCTATACCTAAGCGTTGTTTCATGCCCAATGAAAAATTTTTTGCCTTCTTTTTCCCTGTATCCTGAAGACCTACAATGGCTAATGCCTTTTCTACGCAGTCTTTCCCTGGAATGCCCTTTAACAGCCTGTGAGCTTCTAAATTTTCAGCCGCTGTCATATATGGGTATAATGCAGGCCCCTCAATCATTGTTCCGATACGTTTGCGCGCTTCCACTAGCGCTGATCCATGACTATAGCCAAACAATTCAATTGATCCCGCAGTTGGCATAGCAAGACCTGAAACAATGCGAATCAGGGTAGATTTCCCAGCACCGTTTTGTCCAATAAAGCCGTAAATAGAGCCTTTTTTGATGGAAAGATTGACTTTATGTAAAGCGATTTGTTTGTTAAATTGCTTCGTTAAATGACTTGTTTTCAATATATAATCCGTCATATAATCCCTCCTTCTATGATACATCAAGTATAAAAAGGAAGTATTAATAAAGACTTAAGGCAATTCTTAAAAAAAGCTTAAGTTTTCAATCGATACCCCATCCCCCAAACCGTTTCAATATAGTCCTCCTCTGGATTCACCGCTGCTAATTTACTACGGATATTACTAATATGGACATTGATGGTGTTATCATCCCCATAATAGGTCTCCTGCCACACACTTTCAAACATATTTTTCTTTGTAAACACCTTCTTCGGTGATGCCATAAGAAGCACAAATATCTCATATTCCCGAGCGGTAAAATTCAACGCTTCCCCTTTGATAAAAACAGCTTTTGCATCTTGGTCAACCTCTACATCCTTATGGACAAGTCGCTTTGTTGCTGGCTGCCTTGTAATACGTTGGTATCTTCTTAAATGGGAGTCGATTCTTGCCGATACTTCTTCAATATCAAAGGGCTTTGTAATATAATCATCCGCTCCTGTTCGTAACATGCCTATTTTTGTTTGTTGGTCTAACTTGGCAGAAATAATAATAATCGGTATAGGACTTTGCGCTGTAATGTTTGTCAGTAGCTCATCTCCAGACATCCCTGGCAGCATAAGATCAAGGAGTATCATATCCCATTCCGCCTTTTCCAAATAGAGCATTGCCTCTGTTCCTGAAAAAGCAGGTTGAGGAAAATAGCCATTTTTCTTAATAATACTACAGAGCAATTGGTTAATCGCATCATCATCTTCCACCACTAAAATATTTACTTTTTCTGTCATCGCCTAATCCCTCCTACTTTTTATAGGGCATCTTAATGATAGTATAGCGAGATTTTTTGATTAAACACAAAAAAACTGAAGACAACATTATATTTGTCTTCAGTCTCACCATTCTATTAGTGCTTCTCTTCTTAAGACTATGATAAATAGCTCTTTGCATCATCCAAACTACTAATTGTGAAAATATTTGCTACAATTTCATTTAACACTTCTACATTTGCTTGGCTTATAGCCTGCTTTAGCTCCTCAGGCAACTCACCAAATTTTTGTGTTAATTGGACTGTTGCCATTTGCGATAAAGCATTTCTTTCTCCTTGTCGTAAGCCTTTGTGTAGCCCTTGTTGTAATCCTTCTTGTAATCCTTCATTTTTCCAAATTTCCGCCAATGTCATGACTAAGTCACTCCCTTTCAGCTCGTGGTTTTCAAGGCGTTCAATAATTTTGCCCATATCCTCTTTTGTTAAATCGTTCCCAGCCTCATAAATATAACGCAGCATCGTTTCAATATAGCCTACTGCCGTTTGTTTATCCTCTAGCTCACCTAAATAATGAAAGGCACGTAAAATGGCCTCTAATAATGCCCTGCCTTGTTTTGTTTGTACATCACGAAATAGTGTGAAGAGAATACGATTGCGGACAGTACCACGTATATCATTATCATCATATTGAGAGAAATCATATACTAAATAGTTAAAATTAGGCACATACGCTCTAATGGAATCTGGTAATGCCTGATAGCCATCCAATAGCTCACCTAAGTTTGTTGGCAATTGCCATTCTTTTTTCCCATGATACATAAGCAATGGAATAATAATGGGCAACTTTTTTACACGCTCCTTGCTGCGCTTTGCCTCCCAAATATCTAACATATAGCGCAGTAATTGCAATATTGTTCCTTTATCCAAGTAGCTTTTATGCTCAAATAATAAATATAAATAGCCTTCTCGCTGGCAAATATCGACCTTAAACAGTAAATCGGAAAAACTTTCTTCTAGTTCAGGTGTTAAAAAGCTGTCCTTCTGTGGTGTTAGTGTGTCTAAATTCAACACTTGCAATACTTCCTTTGGACAATAATGCAACAAAAAATCCTTTGCGACCTCCACATCACCAAATGATTCCTTAAAAAACTTATCATGTGGATTTTGTAACTTCACGTTTAATATCACCTCACCTATAAATAATTTTAAGTATCTTTATTATACAATTTTGCTTTTTAAGATGCGAATAATGATAATGGATATAAAATAACAAAAAACTGAAGACAACATTATAATTGTCTTCAGTCTCGCTATTAATAGGCCACACGTTGTGCCTCGTAGGCAGCAATATGGTCTTCGTATTTAAAGGTTAGAGCAATTTCATCCCAACCGTTTAGCAATGTTTCCTTATAGTATGGATCAATTGTGAAACGATAGACTTTGCCATCCTCACCTGTCACCGTTTGCTCTGCAAGGTTGACTTCCATTGTATATGGCTTTGCTAAGCCTTTTGCTAGAATATCATCGCATTCTGCTTCTGTTAGTTTAATTGGCAAAATCCCATTTTTAAAGCAGTTATTATGGAAAATATCTGCAAAGGATGGTGCGATAACAACATTAAAGCCATAGTCTAAAATAGCCCATGGTGCATGCTCACGAGAAGAGCCACAGCCAAAATTATCTTGTGCTACAAGAATTTTTGAATCTTTAAATTCAGGTTTATTCAGCACAAAGTCCTGTATTTCATTGCCCTGTGCATCAAAGCGCCAATGGTAAAATAAATATTGGCCAAAGCCTGTACGCTCAATACGCTTTAAAAACTCTTTTGAAATAATTTGGTCTGTATCTACATTTTTACGGTCAAGTGGTGTGATCACACTATTTACGATATTAATTGGTTCCATTTTCAATCATCCTTTCCATGTAAAGCAAGGCTTACACAGTTTCCTTTACAAATTCACGTACATCGATAAAGTGACCTGCAATGGCAGCGGCTGCTGCCATTGGCGGAGATACTAAATGTGTACGAGAACCTGCACCTTGACGTCCTTCAAAGTTACGGTTGGATGTAGAGGCACAGCGTTCGCCAGCTGGAACTACATCATCATTCATCGCTAGACACATCGAGCAGCCTGACTCTCGCCACTCAAAGCCTGCCTCAATAAAGATTTTATCCAGTCCTTCTGCCTCTGCCTGCTTTTTCGTAGAATGAGAACCTGGTACAACAATTGCTGTGACACGATCATGCACCTTGCGTCCTTTAATAACGCTAGCCGCTGCACGTAAATCACTAATACGTGAGTTTGTACAGGAGCCAATAAAGACATGCTGGATGTCGATGGATGTTAGTGGTTGCCCTTCCTCTAAGCCCATATAAGCAAGTGCTTTACGAAGAGCCGCCTTATCTGTCTCATCATTATAATCTGCTTGTGTTGGTACATTTCCTGAGATACCTGAACCCATGGATGGATTTGTGCCCCATGTCACGATTGGCTCGATTTCCTCAGCTTGGATGATGCGTACTTCATCATACGTTGCATCCTCATCTGATGCTAAGCTTAGCCAATAAGCCGTAGCCTCTTCAAATTTTTCACCCTGTGGTGCATAGCGACGTCCACGAATATAATCAACTGTAATTTGGTCAGGTGATACCAATCCTGCTTTTGCACCCGCCTCAATCGACATATTACAAATTGTCATACGTTCTTCCATTGACAGCTTGTGGATGGCCTCTCCAGTAAACTCCACAATATGCCCTGTACCAACGCCAATACCGAACTTGGCAATAATCGCTAAAATAATATCCTTTGCGGCTACACCAACTGGTAGCTCACCTTCTACACGAATTTCCATTGTTTTTGGCTTGCTTTGCCATAATGTTTGTGTGGATAAAACATGCTCCACCTCTGATGTACCGATACCAAAGGCGATCGCACCAAAGGCTCCGTGTGTAGATGTATGAGAGTCACCACAAACAATTGTCTTACCTGGCTGTGTTAGGCCTAGCTCTGGTCCAATAACATGGACAATTCCTTGGTCTGGATGTCCCATTCCTGCAAGCTCCACACCAAATTCTTCCGCATTTTTTGCCAATGTTTCGATTTGGTTGCGTGCAATTGGGTCATTAATTGTTGGTAAGTTTTTCGTTGGTACATTGTGATCCATTGTCGCAAAGCTTAAATCAGGGCGTCGCACTTTACGTCCATTGATACGTAGTCCTTCAAAAGCCTGTGGAGACGTTACTTCATGAATTAAATGAAGATCAATATATAACAGGTCCGGTTTGCCCTCTTCCTGATAAACAACATGTTTATCCCAAATCTTTTCAATTATATTTTTACCCATTGTCTTCACCTATTTCTTTAAATTTCATTAGATATATGTTGTCATAATGCTTTCTGAAACAAAGCTTGTATCAATTTCATTAATTACTTTATCTGTCCATTCATTTGTGGATAACGTGCGACCGCCGTCACGAGCAAGATCTGCTGTAAAGTAGCCATCATCAAACACTGCACTGACAGCACGTTCAATTTCTGCTGCCTCTTCCTTTAAGCCAAAGGAGTATTGTAGCATCATCGCTACTGAAAGAATTGTAGCGGCAGGGTTGGCAACACCTTGTCCTGCAATTTCAGGCGCTGAACCATGGACAGGTTCATATAAGCCAAAATTATCACCACGAATGGATGCAGATGGTAGTACACCAAGTGAGCCTGTAATAACCGATGCCTCATCACTTAAAATATCACCAAACATATTTTCCGTAACGACTACATCATAGTGTCCTGGATTAGTAATAAGCTTCATTGCTACAGAGTCCACTAGGTTGTGCTCTACTCGTACATCTGGATAATCTTTTTTCTTTTCTTCTACAACTTCACGCCATAAGCGACTTGTTTCAAGAACATTCGCCTTATCAACAGAGCATAATTTGCCTCCACGTAAACGTGCTAGCTCAAAGGCATTTTCAACGATACGCTCCACTTCTGCTTTTGAGTAAACCGTTGTATCAATTGCGCCATTTTCAGTACGCATACGTGGTTCCCCAAAGTATACTCCGCCTGTTAATTCACGTACAATCATTAAATCAACGTTTTCAGCTACTTCACGCTTTAATGGTGAAGCATCTAGTAAACTCGGGAACGCCTTTACTGGACGTAGATTTGCAAATAAATCAAAGTGTTTACGAATACGCAATAATCCTTTTTCTGGACGTAATTCAGGTGGATTTTGATCCCATTTTGGGCCACCAACGGCTCCTAATAGAATGGCATCACTATTTTCACACATGTCAATTGTTTCATCAGGTAGTGGATTATTGTGTTGGTCGATGGCAGCACCTCCAATTGTTGCATACCCTAAATGAAATGTATGATTAAACCGCTTACCAATCACCTGTAATACACGTACAGCAGAAGCAACAACCTCTGGTCCGATTCCGTCACCAGGAAGGACTGTAATTTTTTTCTCCATCGTCAAAACACCTTTCTTTGTATAGTGCATTCGTTATTTGAATAATTACGCTCACCTACCTTTGATTGAGGTGAGCGTAATGGTTGATTCACATTCTACATTGTAGAATCGAAATAATTAGTTTTTCGCGCTTGTTGCTGCTTCTTCTCTTACAACTTTCTTTTTACCTTCATTGATAAATGGCATCATCGCACGTAATTTTGCGCCAACTTCTTCGATTTGATGGTTTGCACCAGCTTCTTTGAATTTTGTATATTCAGGACGACCATTTTCATTTTCTTGAATCCAACGACGAGCAAATGTACCATCTTGGATATCTGTTAAAACATCTTTCATACGAGCTTTCACAGATTCATCCACAATACGTGGTCCTGCTACATAATCGCCCCATTCCGCTGTATCGGATACAGAGTAGCGCATTGTTGCCATACCACCTTCAAACATTAGGTCAACAATTAGCTTTAACTCATGAAGTGTTTCAAAGTATGCTAGCTCTGGTTGATAGCCAGCTTCTACTAGCGTTTCAAAGCCTGCTTGTACTAATGCTGTCGCACCACCACATAATACTGCTTGTTCACCGAATAAATCTGTTTCTGTTTCTTCTTTAAATGATGTTTCAAGAAGTCCACCACGTGCAGCACCGATTCCTTTACCGTATGCAAGTGCGATGTCTTTTGCTTGACCTGTTGCATCTTGATGGATTGCGAATAAACCTGGTACGCCCGCACCTTCTTGGAATTGACGACGCACTAAGTGACCTGGGCCTTTTGGTGCTACTAAAAATACATCAACATCTGCTGGTGGTGTAATTTGACCGAAGTGAATATTGAAACCATGAGCAAACATTAATGCTTTTCCAGCTTGTAAATGTGGTGCAATTTCTGCTTCATAAACAGCTTTTTGACGCTCATCTGGTAGTAAAATTTGAATAATATCTGCTTCTTGTGCTGCCTCTGCAACTGTTTTCACATCAAGACCATCTGCTTTTGCTGCATCGAAAGAGCCGCCTGGACGAACTCCTACAACTACATCGAAACCTGATTCTTTAAGGTTTAGTGCATGCGCATGACCTTGTGAGCCATAGCCGATAATCGCGATTTTCTTTCCTTTTAATACATCTTCATTGATATTTTGTTCGTAGTACATTGTAGCCATAATTTGTTTCCTCCTAGAATGTGTTTGTTTTAGCGCTTTCGGAAAAGCGGTTAATTTTTATATGCAAACTATTTTAAAATAGAAAGCTGTGGGTTTGAGACGATTTGTGTTTCACGTACGGATGCTGTTGCGCCTGTACGTGTAAGTTCTTTAATGCCATATGGTCGAATGAGCTCAATAAAGGCATCAATTTTTTCAGGGTGTCCTACTACTTGATACGTCACAACATTTTTGGCCGTATCAATAATTTGTGCACGGAATGGTTCGACAATCGAATTCATTTCCAATCGTAAATTTGGTGGTGAAATAACCTTTACAAGTGCTAGCTCGCGTAGAACAATGGCTTTGTCAGTAATGTCATTCACTTTTAATACATCAATTTGCTTGGATAATTGCTTGACTAGCTGCTCGATTTTGCGCTCATCCTCTACATGCACCACAAAGGTCATTTTTGAAGAGTTTTGTTGCTCTGTATGACCAACTGTAATGGATTCAATATTGAATTGACGCTTCATCAATAAACCTGTTAATCGATTTAATACACCACTTTGGTTAATCACAGTTACAGTAATTACTCGTTTCAATTCTTTTTCACCCCAATCATTTCGTGTAAGCCTGCGCCTGGTGCTACCATTGGGTAAACACATTCCAACTGTTTCACGCGGCAATCAATTAATACTGGCTCATCAGAAAGTAGTGCCTCACGGAAAATGGCTTCTGCCTCATCGATTGTGTTAATACGATAGCCTTTAATATCATAGGCATCTGCTAATTTAACAAAATCTGGTTGGATTGGCATTAGTGACGATGAATAGCGCTCTTCATAAAATGTTTCTTGCCATTGGCGTACCATTCCAAGACAGCTATTATTCAAAATCACGATTTTTACTGGTAAGTTAAACTCCTGTAGTAGCGAAAGCTCCTGTGCTGTCATCTGGAAGCCTGCATCTCCTACAATCGAAATAACTTTTTTGTCTGGTTTCGCAAACTGGGCGCCAATTGCGGCAGGGAAGCCGAAGCCCATCGTACCAAGTCCACCAGACGTTACCCATCCATGTGCATTATTTAAGTGATAGTATTGCGCTGTCCACATTTGATGCTGACCCACATCTGTTGTGACAATTGCTTCACCTTCTGTAATTTTGTGTACAAGCTGTAATGCCTCTTGTGGTAAAATTTCCTGATCATTCGCATCCTTGACATACCATAATGGGTATTCTTCAGCATGATTTTGTAAAAATGCTAGCCATTCTGCTGTATCAGGACCCTCAAAGCTCTTTTTCAATAATGCTTTTAAAGCTTCTTTTGCATCAGCAACGATCGGTATATCCGTTGGTACATTTTTACCGATTTCAGCTGGGTCGATATCAATATGGATAATGGTTGCATTTGGTGCAAAGGTAGCTAAATTACCTGTTAAACGGTCATCAAAGCGCGCACCGATATTTAGTAATAAATCTGATTTTGTAATAGCGGTATTTGCTGTCACTGTCCCATGCATACCAGCCATACCAAGGAATAGCTCATGTTCACCATGAATCGAGCCTAGCCCAAGCAAGGTATTAACTACTGGAATGCGATATTTTTCTGCGAAAGTTGTTAGCTCTTCACGTGCATCAGCAAACAGAACACCCGCACCCGCTAAAATCACTGGGTTTTTAGCTAAAGATATGGCTTGGATCGCCTTTTGAATTTGCAAATAATTTGGCTTATAGGTCGGCTGGTAACCTGGTAAATAAATTTCATCAGGTGCTTGTGGTGGATTCTCTACATCAAATAACATTTGTGAGACGTTTTTTGGGAAGTCCACGACAACAGGACCCTTTCTACCTGTGTTGGCAATATGGAAAGCTTCTTTCACGATACGTGGAATATCATTAATATCCTGTACTTGGTAATTATGCTTAGTAATTGGTGTTGTAATCCCCATAATATCTGCTTCTTGGAAAGCGTCTGTGCCAATAACAGCGGTAGAAACCTGACCTGTAAAGACAACTAATGGGATGGAATCAATCATGGCGTCGGCAATACCTGTTACAAGATTTGTCGCGCCAGGTCCACTTGTTGCAATAACAACGCCTGGTTGATTCGATACACGTGCATAGCCTTCCGCTGCATGAATTGCTCCCTGCTCATGTCTTGTTAAAATATGACGGATTGGATTTTTATACATCGCATCATAAATTTGTAGTACGGCTCCTCCGGGATAGCCAAAAATGATTTCAACACCTTGATCATGTAGTGCTTGTACTAATATATCTGCACCATCCTTCGCCTGATAAGCTGGTTTATCAGTGGCTGTTGCTGCTAATTGTTCTTTTTCGTTGATCGAAACATTTGTACTCATCAAATTATGCCTCCTTCATATTTTTCAATCCTATTTTTTACTAAAGAGTTGGCTTATTCCATGTTGAACATAATAAAAAGCCTTTTTCTCCACACGCAAAGAATTACCTTACGTAGGGATGAAAAAGACTTTCCATGGTACCACCCTTTTTTATAGCAAATAATTGCTACCTCGCGAATAAATGACTGCATTTATGCACCAATGCGAAAGACATCGCATCCAATAGAGTGTCATAAAACATTTATTCATTAATAACGAGCACTTTCGACTATGCCCGAAGCTATCTAATGGTGTAAACACGTTTAATAGCTCACTCCGAGGGGATGTCGGATTTAGTTGTATCGCCGGCTTCCAGCACGACCGGCTCTCTGGTAGATACAAGACTCTAAAACCTTTAACCTCATCAACGTTTTCAAATATCTAATTGTTAAATCTTCATTACGCCACCTGTTGAAGCGTTTGTCACTAATTTTGAATATCTTGCGAGCCAACCGCGTTTAATCTTTGGCTCAAAGACTGGTAATTTTGCACGACGTTCAGCTAAAACTTCCTCTGAAACTTCTAACTGAATTGTGCGGTTTGGTAAATCAATAGAAATGATATCGCCATTTTCTACTAAAGCAATTGGACCACCCTCAGCAGCTTCTGGTGAAATATGTCCGATTGAAATACCGCGAGATGCGCCTGAGAAACGACCATCTGTAATTAGGGCAACCTTTGTTCCAAGACCACGACCTTGAATTGCAGATGTTGGTGCAAGCATTTCAGGCATCCCTGGGCCACCTTTTGGTCCTTCATAGCGAATGACGACAACATGACCCTCTTGCACTGTTCCATTATCAATATTTTCTTGTGCTGCCTCCTGTGAATCAAAGACGATTGCCTCTCCTGTAAATACCTTGATGGAAGGATCAACTGCTCCAACCTTGATCACAGAGCCTTCTGGTGCGATATTACCGAATAATACCGATAAACCACCTACAGCACTATATGGATTATCTTTCGTTCGAATGACTTGATCATTAGTAATATGATAATCTTTTACAAGCTCACCCATCGTTACACCCGCCACTGTTGGTCGGTCTGGATGAATAGCTCCAGGAATGGCTGTTAATTCATTAATAATGGCACTTACGCCACCCGCTTTATTAATATCATCCATTGAAATATCTGAAGCAGGCATGATTTTTGCTAAATATGGTACGCGCTCTGCTACTTTATTAATATCTTCAATGTTGTAATCTATTTCTGCTTCACTCGCAATCGCTAATGTATGGAGCACCGTATTTGTGGAACCACCCATTGCCATATCAAGTGCAAACGCATCATCGATTGCCTCTTTTGTAATAATGTCGCGAGGTTTAACATCCTCTTTGACCATACGAATTAATTGCTTAGCTGCTTCCTTAATCAGCTTATGACGCTCTTCAGAAGTGGCTACAATTGTACCATTTCCAGGTAAAGCGACACCAAGCATTTCCATTAAGCAGTTCATCGAGTTTGCTGTAAACATCCCTGAGCATGAACCACATGTTGGACATGCATTATTTTCAATATCTAATAGCTCCTCAGCTGACATATTGCCAGATTTATGAGCACCTACACCTTCAAAAACAGATGTTAATGAAAGCTGCTTACCTGAAGCAGATGTACCAGCCTCCATTGGACCACCCGAAACAAAAATGGATGGTACATTAGTACGAACTGCTGCCATTAGCATACCTGGTGTAATTTTGTCACAGTTTGGAATATAAAACACACCATCAAACCAGTGTGCATTGATAACTGTTTCTGCTGAGTCTGCGATAATTTCCCGGCTTGGTAATGAATAACGCATACCAATATGCCCCATTGCAATACCATCATCAACACCAATTGTATTAAATTCGAATGGAATACCGCCCGCCTCAATAATGGCTTCTTTGACAACATCAGCGAATGTACGTAAATGAACGTGACCTGGTATTATGTCGATATAAGAGTTACAAACCCCAATAAATGGCTTGCCTAAATCTTTCGCTTTTACTTTGCCTGTTGCATATAAAAGACTTCGATGCGGCGCTCGATCTACGCCTACTTTAATCATGTCACTTCTCATTTTAAACGCCCCTCATTTATTGCTCTGTTTGTTGCTATATACAAAATGTTCTGTCTATTTTAATTTTGTTTATAGAATCATAGCTTTTTCGTTTCGTTACGGCTGTAACAAACGTGTTAAATTGTTGTTATCATAGTACGAAAAAAGCTTCTCGTCAACAGTATTTTTTGAATTGTTTAAACAATTCAAAAAATCAGCTAAATTTGAAATCGTTTTCATGCTGATTAAATATCATTTTTATCTCGTTTTGATAAAATTTTTAATAGTTCATGTAATTTTTAATTTTTTTATGATTTATCCGCTACAATATAAATAATTTTTTTAGATATCCTGTTAAAAATATTTGATCAGGATCATATTGTTGACGAATGGTTAAAAATCTTTCAATCTCTGGATACAATGTATGGACTGCTTGCGCTGTTAAATGATGCTGCTTGCCCCAATGAGGACGTCCCTCATATTTTTGCATCAATGTATGGACCCATTTAAAGTAGGGCTCCTCTGGCATTCCTTTATACATATGAAAGGCGATAAAGGCTGACTCTTGTCCTTGCGTTGGACTTAAAAAGCCTGGTTCTCCAGCCGTTGTTCGACACTCTAATGGGAAATGTACATGGAAGATGCCCTTTTGAAAGGTTGCATGTATTTCCTCCATACAGGCTTCAAATTGGGTTAATGGAATCGCATATTCACTTTCCTGAAACTTTACACTACGAGGTGACGGATAAATTTCATAGCTAATGCCTACTTTTTCACCCTCTACTACATTTGCAGCTGCGATCTTACTCATCACGCCACTTAAAGCAGGCTTCCATCTACAAAGCTCTGACATCGCAAAAAAAGCACCATTTTCCACAATTTGCAGCTTTAGCATTTCTACTCGTTTATGCCATTCACTCTGATAGACAGGCGCTACCGCATTCATACGCTTTACCTGAACGGTTTCACTACCAGGAAAGTAAAACCATTCCACATGGCGATGCTGGCGAATATCCTCTGCAAAAATGGCAAGTCCATTTGCCAAAGTTTCTCTTGCTCCCACATAATGCAAAGCGTATAGTGGTATGACCTTGATCGTTACTTTGACAACTACACCAAGCATTCCAAGCGATACATGAAGTGCTTCAGATACCTCATCCAGCCCTCTTCTATGCTCCTGGTAAGCACCAGTGCCATCTACAAATCCCCATGCCCTAACAGCAGCAGACAAGGAGCCAAGTGTCACTCCAGTGCCATGCGTGCCAGTTGATACTGCTCCTGCAATTGTTTGCTCCTGAATATCGCCCATATTGATTAATGCAAAGCCATGCTGCGCTAGCAGTGGGCCAATTTCATAGAGGTAGGTTCCCGCCCATAATGTGGCCTCCTGCCTATCCTTATTCACGGCGATTAATCCGCGCATATTATGTAAGGAAATAGCGATATGCTCAGGCATGGCTACAGCACTAAAGGAATGAGCTGCACCTGTGACACGAATATTTTTCCCCGCTTGACGCGCTTGCTTGACGATTGCTGAAACTTCCTCAATCGACTGCGGTAAGTGCATTTCACCTGGATATGACACCACATTGCCAGCCCAATTTGTCCATTTTGCCCCATTATGCCATTTATCTATAGAAAACATTGTCCATCCCCCCTATATGTGGTGTAAGGTCCCATATACTTATCTCCACGAATACTATGCAATACTTGAAAGCGCTCACAAAGCTCACCAGCCTTGGCATGTCGAAAATAAATTGTATCGCCAATCTGTAGCTGTCTTCCCTTTACTTTAACGGGCGTTTGCACCTCCCCTGCTCCTTCTAAGCTAAGATATGCAAATATAGCAGGTTCATAGAATACAGGTAAACGATCAATACCGATTGCGCCAGAAGCGGTATAACCACCACCATGACAAACAACAATATCCTTGTCAGGCTTTCTTGTAACACGTAATGCAAACCCGGCTGCTTTTGCTAGCTGTAAATGTGTAAATTGGTCAAACAATGCAGGCGCATAAAAGGCGGAACCTACGGTAATTTCAGTCACCTCTTTTTGCTGGGCTGTATAGCTCATACTGCCTGACCCTCCTCCATTGACAAAGCGAAGATTCGGAAAATAAGCCTTAATATGGGCAATGGCGAATCGACGAAATTGGGTCACTTGCTTTTTGGCCTGTTTTTGCATCGTTTCAATCAACCTACCTTTTAAAGCATTTGCAGGGCGATTGCCGACACCTGCAATTTGAGCCTCATAGCCCATCGCGCCAACAACCTCAATAATAGGATGCTGTTGAATAACTTGTAAAAATGATGTTAATAGCTCAAGGGAATGCAATGAAGAACGCTTCGTACCAAAATACAATAGTTTAAAATCAGTGGAGACATTCATATCAATGCAAACCTCCACACGTACACCCATTTCCTCCCCCAGCTTTGCTAATAGGTGGATATGCTCAGGTCGATCCACCATAAAAGTAACGGTTTTTCCATTTTCCACAAAATGTAATAGTCGTTGAATCGCTGACTCCTCCATAACGGGATAGCCTAGCAATACGTCATCAAAATGCTGTTCTAATAGATAAATCGTTTCTGCTGCCGTGAATGTCATCAAGCCTACAACATTCGCAAGATTCTTTTGGATATAGCGCAGCACCTCCACAGAACGAATGGATTTTGTTGCAATTCGAATTTGTTTTTCACCACAAGCGTTGTGCACCGTTTGAATATTTTTATCTACTGCATCTAAGTCCAGCCAAGCAAATGGTCGTTCCAAATGATAAAATGCTTGATCGAGTCTTGCTGTCATACCATCGCCTCCTCTTATATGTACTATGTATTTGACATTTAACAAACCAATCCCTCTTTTCAGCAAAAATAAAAACAATCGTGAGCATCGGCTAAATAAAGCCTTCACGATTGTTTTAAGATTGGATAAACATTGTATTCACCTTTCTATAGTAGTTAATTACGATGCGTATAAAAATTCAACTGCAAAATTTAGCATAACTAGTAAATGCAACCCTGCAATAAGAAAACCTTGTCGATTTAAACGTTTCATAACAGCCATATCCATCTCAATCACTCTCCTTTTTTATTATTATAGTGATTTGTCACAAAATTTTCAAACTATTTTTTTATTTTATATATACTTTTTTTATTTATTATGATTTAAAATAGGAAGTTTCAATATTGACATGTGGCTGGTACAAATTTTTTTGTTGAACATATGATAGCAGTAAGCGATGAAATCATGCTATGTACAAGACATAGGTTACTGTAGTTAATTTGCTCAAGTTTACAGCGATGTATGCAGATAAAAGTAGCTAGCTGAAAAGCTGTCTACTGTTCAAAAAAAGCATGTAATAATTACTAAAAAAGCGGATAGCGTTTAATCTGCTTTATTCAGGGTATAACTAAGTAATCGCCATTATATCTTAATTTAAGGAGATGAAAAATAATGATTAGTTTCATTTGGTATTTAATCATCGGTGGGATTTTAGGTTGGTTAGCTGGCGTAATTTTAGGTAAGGATGTACCTGGTGGCATCATCGGGAATATTATTGCTGGTATTATCGGTTCTTGGATTGGTAGTATGATTTTAGGTAACTGGGGTTGGCGAGTTAGTGATTTCTATGTGTTCCCTGCATTAATCGGTGCAATTGTACTGATCTTTATCGTAAGCCTTATTCTAAAGGGTATGCGTAAAGCAACTTAAATATGTAATGAAGAGCCATCCATTGCGGTGGCTCTTTATTTTTCATTATTCATCAGCAGGGCTGCTTTCAGCTCATCGCGATAGTCGTTGTATAATTGAAAGTAATATAGCACATTCTCTACATATTCATCACTATGGTTGTATTGAAAAACGGCTTGTTTAATGTCGCCATTCGCAGCGCCAGATTTAGCTAAATAATTGGCAGCACTAAAGACTGCATCTTCAATATCATAGGGATCTGCAAGGCCATCACCATTGGCATCTACACCATAGCCACCATATTTTTCAATAATGGCTGGATTCATGAGCTCCGCCTTCGGTATATTGCCTTTCCCCAGCCCAGAGCAGGTAGGATGCTGCCAGCCGACAAAGGTACAAGGCATAAATTGTAAATGCCCTTCTGCTCCAGCGGAAGAAACCATTGATTTTATGGTAGAAAAGCGTGTTTCTATACGATGATGAGCAGCTAGTAATGTCCAGGGCACACCGTATTTTTCCTCTGCCGCTACATAGATAGGAATAAATTGCTCTGGGATATTCATATCGAATTGTTGTTGAATTTCTTCCATTGCCTTTTGCTGGGCTAGCTTTTCGAAAATCGGTAATGTTTGTAGCTCCTTCCACGCAAAAAAGATAAGGACATACACGGTTATTGCTATTGGTATTAATAACGCTATCATGCCCTTTTTTGTGGCGGATGATAACATCGGTTTGCTATTCTTTTTCTTTGCCATATGTCACACCTAATTCAATATTCTTCTTCCATATT
Source organism: Lysinibacillus sp. FSL H8-0500 (assembly GCF_038051955.1). Lineage (NCBI taxonomy): Bacteria > Bacillati > Bacillota > Bacilli > Caryophanales > Bacillaceae > Lysinibacillus > Lysinibacillus sp. FSL H8-0500. The sequence goes on from NZ_CP150292.1 coordinate 2,722,439, forward strand.
ACCAAACTTACTGATAAATGTAGTATATCTTTTCATCAATAGCACGATGTTGGAAATCGTCTCAAGATTTTCTCTTCATTTAAGCAGGATAAAGACGTATTGAATTCGCTCTATATTGAAACGGACATCTCCCATTGATTGAAGGGAGAGAAATCATTTCCACTACGAATCCAGTTGAAATGGTTGGGAAAAATATAGTAAAATACAAATTGATTTATTTTAAATGGATAAAGTGAATCTTTAATGAATGGGGTTTCGCACTAGCCCCACTGATTGGACGTTTCACCACGCTTTATTACAGGCTGTTGATCCCCGTGTTTATCGGGGGTCTTACAGCCTATTAATACGGGATAAAAATAGGGAGGAATTTATTTTGTGGAAAGACTTTAAAGAATTTGCGATGAAAGGCAACATTATCGATCTTGCCGTAGCAGTTGTTATTGGGGGTGCTTTCGGTAAAATTGTAACCTCCTTAGTTGAAAATATTATTATGCCATTAGTGGGTGTGTTAACAGGTGGCATTGATTTAACGAAAAGCTTTGTGTACGGCTCAGGTGAAGCCCAAATCCAATTAGGTGTATTTTTGCAATCCATTCTTGATTTTTTAATTATTGCCTTTGCGATTTTTATGGCCTTACGAATTATGACCAAGCTGACACGTAAAAAGGAAGAAGCGGTCGTTGAGGAGCCAACACCTGAGCTGGATGCAAAGGAAGAGCTACTAAAGGAAATTCGCGATTTATTAAAGCAAGAAAAAGCATAAGGATCAAAAATCTGTCTCGTTTATACACGAGGCAGATTTTTTATATGGAGCACGTATTTGTCTTTATGTAGAAGCATTCGTCTATAAAGCATAATCCTCCTTCTATTCAATATCTCCTACTATTCCTAGGAGATTAACTAGCAATAATCCCACTAATTTTCAGAAATCACCCTTGTTCTTCTTTTCCATACATGTTAAATTGATAACAATTATTGAAAATACAATGAATTAAAAGCGTATATGAGGGCTTTTAATTCAGCATTAGAGAAAAGAGTGACATTATGACAATAAACAGAAGCATTGAAACAAAACTCGTACAATTAGGAAATTTAAGCGACCCTACAACAGGTGCTGTGAGCCCGCCAATTCATTTATCAACTGCCTATAAGCATACTGGAATTGGTGAATCTACTGGCTTTGACTATACACGTACAAAAAACCCAACACGTACCCTTTTAGAGGCAGGCATTGCAGATTTAGAGGGCGGCGATATGGGTTTTGCCTGTAGCTCTGGGATGGCAGCCATTCAATTAGTGCTTTCCTTATTTAAACCAGGCGATGAGCTAGTAGTCCCTGATGATTTATATGGGGGGACATACCGACTATTTGGCTTCTTTGAGGAAACCTATAATATTAAGCCTGTTTATTCAAAATTTGAAGCTGTTGAGCAGGTGGAGGCGTTAATCACAGCCAATACACGTGCATTATTCATTGAAACACCAACAAATCCATTAATGCAGGAATTTGATTTACAATTATATGCTGAGCTAGCACAGAAGCATGATCTATTATTAATTGTTGATAATACGTTTTATACACCATACTTCCAGCGTCCTATTGAATTAGGCGCAGATATTGTCCTTCATTCTGCGACAAAATACATTGGCGGGCATAATGATGTGCTAGCAGGTCTTGTAGTAGTAAAGGGTACGGAATTAGCAGAACGTGTTGGCTTTATTCATAACGGGAGCGGTATGGTGCTAGGCGCAATGGATGCATGGCTGCTGATTCGCGGCTTAAAAACAATGCATCTCCGCTTAAAACAGCATGATGCAAATGCCAAAGCAATTGCTGCTTACTTAGAGGAAGAAGAGCTTGTAACAGATGTGCTGTATACAGGAAAAGGTGGTATGCTATCCTTCCGCCTGCAAAAGCCTGAGTGGGTTGACCCATTCCTGCGCAACTTAAAATTAATTACGTTTGCTGAAAGTCTTGGCGGTGTTGAAAGCTTTATTACGTATCCTGCAACACAAACACATGCAGATATGCCGTATGAAGAGCGTGTTGAGCGTGGCGTATGTGATCGTTTACTGCGCTTCTCTGTTGGTATTGAGGAGGCAGAGGATTTAATTGCAGACTTACGACAAGTATTTGATATCCTAAGAAAAGAGGCATAATTTATGAAGCAACGTATTGAAACGAGTCTTATTCATGCTGGTGTGCGTGATGGCTATGCAAATAAAAAAGGGGCGGTCAATGTCCCAATGTATCTGTCCTCTACCTTCCATCAAGAAAGTATTGATGAGTTTGGCGAATATGATTATGCGCGCTCTGGTAACCCAACAAGAGATGCGCTAGAAAAAGCGGTTGCTGAGCTAGAGGGCGGTGTGCGTGCCCATGCCTTTTCTTCAGGGATTGCTGCCGTATCAGCAGCTTTAATGCTACTATCACAGGGCGATCATATTGTGATGACAGAGGATGTTTACGGTGGCACCTATCGTTTTGTAACAAAAGTATTACCACGCTTTGGGATTTCTCATACATTTGTAGATTTCACGGATTTAGCGGCAGTAGAAGCAGCAATTTCGCCAGCTACAAAGCTACTTTATATGGAAACACCCTCAAATCCAACATTAGGCATTACAGATATTCGTGGTGTGGTGGCACTTGCGAAGCAACACCAATGCCTCACGTTTTTAGATAATACATTTATGACTCCGTTACACCAACGTCCATTAGAGCTTGGCGTGGATGTAGTGATTCATAGTGCGACGAAGTTCTTATCTGGCCATTCTGATATTATAGCTGGCTTAACAGTTACTGCCGATGAAAAGCTTGGACAGGACCTTTACTTTATCCAAAATTCATTCGGCAATATTTTAGGTGTGCAGGATTGTTACACACTACTACAAAATATCAAAACAACCGATGTACGCTTTAGTCGTTCTACTGAATCTGCACAAAAAATTGCAGAATTTTTAGCTGCCAGCCCTGTTGTGGAGCAAGTATATTATCCTGGACTTGCCTCACATCCTGGCTATGCTATTCATCAAAGCCAATGTACAAGCGCAGGTGCTGTCTTATCCTTCCGCTTGCCAAGCTATGCTGCTGCAAAGGCATTGGTCGAAGCGATGACCATTCCTGTTTTCGCAGTTTCTCTTGGCGGTGTAGAATCTATACTTTCGTATCCAGCAAAGATGAGTCATGCTGCGATGGAGCCTGAGGAGCGCGCAAAACGTGGGATTACAGATGGACTTTTACGCTTTTCAGTAGGGCTTGAGCATGTAGATGATTTAATTGCTGATTTCGCACAAGCATTAGATATTGCTGCACAAGTTTAATTCACTTCAAGGACTGTGAGAAGGCATTTTCTCACAGTCTTTTTCACCATTTTCAGCCATTCATCTTGTAAATCACTGTAGCTATCAGCATCCTCGCCTCTATCTCCTTTAGTGGTTATGCTAATTCTTCCTCTGCAAATAGAAGTAGTGTGCCATCCGCTTGCTTTAGATAAAAAGCAAATGCGTCATAGCCATTGCTTTTGACAGTTTGCCAGTCTGCTGTTTTGCCATTGATTAACTGTACATCACCTTGCTGATTGACCTCGTAGTCATCCATCTCCTCATCATAGTCAATATTGTAACAAAAGGCGAGCAGTACCTCGCCTGCTGGCATATTGTATTTTTGCAGTGAGCGATTTGCCCGTTCCTCCTCGGTGTATTCATCACAAAACATCGCATCATAGCCATGTTCTGTACGATCAAAGAGCAAAATTTCCTCACCTGTTAAAGCATCCTTTGCCATGATTTTAGCTGTTGCCCCTGTAATAAAGGACAATTCTTCACCATCGATTGCTAATAAATCACCAGCATACCAAATCTCAAAGTGATGATTGCCTGCGCTGGAGCGAAGCTGGAATTGTGAAATCACATCGTCTATTTGCTCTATCTTTTCTGCAAATGGCTGTAAATAGAGTGGAATCGGAATATTCATGGTATTCTCTCCTTATTTTTCAAGTAGTATGTATAGTATATAATCTCACATAAAAAACATCGAGAATTTTTCATCTCGATGCTTTTGGGCTTGATTACACTTATTTGTCTAGCATGATTAAAACTGTCGGGCCTTTGCTTCACTTCGCAAGAGACGGTTATGGAGTGTAATCTCCGTTTCGCCATTGACTTGCGCTTTGGAATGCTTCATCCTTGACCAGTTGCGGTGGATTTTTTGAGATTTCGGATCTAATTGTTCGAACCTACTCATTGTTCATCCTCCTCATCATTGAGCTTTTATAAGTGAAATCTTTTTTATTATGACCAATGTCTACTCATCTATACCTCTTACATTATTCCATTAGGAAAATTTGTTTCATCTCTGGATACTCTACTTTTTCTCCAATAAAATATGGACGATTTTCTCAAGCTGAAGCTCTAAAGAGTAAGGATCCTCCATCACAAATTCATCTCCAAATTCACCATACATATATACATTGCCATTTTTCACAGCAGGCGCTCCCTGCCAAACAGGGCTGTTTAAAATCTCTTTTGCATCTTCTGGGGAATTCACATAGACAAATACATGATCGCCTAAATAATCGGGCAGCACCTCTAATGAAATATTTTCAAAGCCTTCTTTCATATTCAATGCTTGCTCTGTAGGCGGTAATTTCAGCATTTGATAGATGGTATTACTCCCATAATTGCCACCCTCAGCAGCTAGCACAAACAAACCTGTAGGGCTTAATTGGACGATTGACACCGTTTCGCCTTCTTTAATAATACCCTCTATTTGCTTGCGAGCTTCTTCAACCTTTTGCTGGTATTCTGCTACCCACTCCTCTGCTTCTTGCTCTTTGCCAAATACTTCTGCAATTCTTTTAAATTTTTCTACAGGTCCTGCCGTTGAAAGCTCCTCCCAATAAGGGATAAAGACTGTCGTGCCAATTTTTTCATATTGCTCAATATTATCTTCTATCGAGCCAATAATTAAATCAGGCTCTAACATCGTAAGCTTTTCAGGATTCATTGGAAAATTACCTAAATTCTCTATTTTAGCTAATGTTTCTTTAGCAATACCTGATTTCTCAATCCAGGCCTCATGTAACATCCCTTCTCGCACACCCACTGGAATAATTCCTAGCTTTAATAGCTGTCCCATATACTGATCTGCTGCCACTCGTTGAGGCTGTGCTGGAATTTCAACATCTCCCTTTGGTGTAGAAACCATTCTTGTTTTTGCTTCTTGCTCACTATTTGCTTGTGTTTCCACTTGATTTGTCGGTGATTGTGAGGCTCCATTTGTATTAGTTGCTCCTGAACATGCTGTTAATAATAAAGACAGGCACATAAATAAAGTCATGGCCTTTATTTTCATATTTTTGTACTTTGACATTTCGCTTGCTCCCTTTCGTTGATAATGATTTTCAATTTCATCATCAATATACCACTCGTGTTTATCTGGGAGAATAGCAGATCTTCCTTTCCAATGTAGCAATTCTTCATTTTTGCCTTGCTGCTTTTGTCTAAATTGAGCAGGAGATATGCCTTTATATCGTTTAAAGCTTCGACTTAGTGAATGTCCATCAGGATAGCCGACATGCTCAGCAATTTCCTGCAATGTCGCATCTGTTTGTACCAGCAATTTTGCAGCTTTATTAACTCGCACTTCACCCCAATAGTGCATAGGGCTGGTACGCATTTTTTCTTTAAAGCGCTTCGATAAATACCCTACACTACAGGCTAACTCTTGCGCTAATAGTTCAAGCGTCAGGGGCTGATGGCCATTGTCCTCTATATAGCGAACTGCCTCTGTCACTAAGTCTGATTTTAATGGCTGGATAGCCTGTCTATGCATTTGTTGTAAAAGTTCATCGACAAACTGATAAAATAATGATTTGATATGTAAATTTTTCAATCCTTTATCAGATGATTGTAACCAAATCCTCTGCATCTGTTCCACTTTATCAAATAGTGCGAGTGGCATGGCTGACGCAAAGGCATATTGATAGTAAAATGGATTGTTATGTTCCAATAAGGCTATGAGCTCTTGTCGATTTGGTAAGGGGAGCGTTGCTTTATAGAAGATCATATAGTATTCCATATCCTTTTCAGCCTCAATCTCTATATAAACGCCCTTTCCTGCGTGAAGAACATAAAATGGCTGAATCATATGTCTATTTTTATCCATCCATAGTTGTGCACTGCCTCTTTTCGTATATAGAAAGGCACTTGTCGGTAATCGATAGGGACCGAAACTCTCTCCCTGCTTCATCATTCTAAAACGTACATCCATTACTTTAATGTGGGCATGATTCCACAAAAGTATATGATCGCTTAATTTCATCGTGCTAAAGCACCCTTTCTAGCCTGAACCATTTTTATGCATCTAGTTTAACAGAAATCCAATTAAATGATAATGGTTCTCATAAAGAAATATCGAAAAGGACTTGCCATTCCATTGAACAAGTCCTTTTCTACTGTATTATTCTTTAAAACGATTGCCTGTATTCGTATAAACAAGCACAAAAATAGTGAGTACTACAAATAGGCTAAGCCCAATTACTAATAACCATTGTATGAACAAAAGTTCACCCAGAGCACATAATAATAGGCAAAAACAGTATCCATACATGACCTTCCCCATAAATTTTGCCAGTGCCTTTTCATCATATTGTTCCTGCTCTTTCTGTGATATCGTATTAAACCCCGCCAGTAAAAAGGCTCCCTTCCCCTGCGATAAAACAATCGCAAAGATTAGAAATGGTAGCATCATTATAAAATATACAAAGGCACTCAAACACACATCACCTTACTTTCCATTTAGGATAAATTGTTGAACAGCAGGTAACAATTCTTCATGTAATGGGCGTGAGGGATCTGCATAGGTTGCTAAATTGCCAGCGCGATTTGTTGGCGCTGCTTTTAGCACATGGTTCATACCTTCCATATAAAGTAGCTGTGCCTCTTGCTTCCCTTCTTTTAATGCTGCAGCATCCGCTTCCTTCACCTGTAAATCATTTGTTCCCTGTATCAATAATACATGACTTTTCACTTTGGCAAGCTCAGCTGCAGGGTGATATTTCAGCAAGGAAATCAAGAAAGGCTGCACAGATGGACGAAAGATGGCCTGTAATTCTGGCGAAATTGTTTTTACCTGCTCACCCTGTTTAAGAGTAGCCAAAATATCGGTTGCTTCATTGACAAGATTTGGTGCTAGCTGTCCTTGTAATTGTTCCATTAAAACCTCATCTAATGGTCTCCCTGCGCCCGCGATCGAAATAAAGGACGCCGCATCTGTTTTTTGTGCTGCTAGTAATCCAATCAGTGAACCTTCACTATGGCCAATAATATGAACGCTTGTATAAGCTTGATCCGCTAGCAATGTTTGAAGGATTTGTACGGCATCATCCACGTATTGATCGAATGTACTGTCCTCCTCCTTCGTTAAGAGTGCTTGATTATCGCCAAGTCCCCGTTTATCATAGCGCACTGTGGCAATTCCCTTTTCGGCAAGGCCTTCTGCAAGCATTTTTAAGCTATTATTTTTGCCCGCCAAAGCTGAGTTGCCATCCTTATCTGTTGGCCCAGAGCCAGCAATAATTAGTGCCACGGGCGATGGGGCTGTGCTAGCCTTGTGTAGGGCTACCGTTAAATCACCATTTTGAACAGGTATTCTCACTGTCTCATACGTAATGGGCTGCTCCTGGTAGGCTGTTAAAACTAATGGGAATATACCACCGTTTTGCTGGAATGTAGCCTCTATCTGATCATTTTTTAATTTACCTTTAATCGCGATAGCAGCGCCATTTATCTGAATCGATATATTTACTTGGTCATCTATATAGTCGACACGTTGAAAGGGAAAATTGGCTAAGCCTTGTGCAGGCACCGATAATGTACCACTATCCTTCTGTAACTCAACCATCATCGGTAATGGGCCATTGGGTGTTTCAATCGTTCCCTCCCATTTGCCAAGAAACTGCTCATTCATATGAACTTCCCCCTTTGTTTCTTTTTGCGTGCATGCTCCCAAAAGCAACCATATACAGCATAGCCATAATAATTTTTTCATAGCCTCTCCCCCAATCTGTTATAGTTAGAGTATTACAGATTTTTTAGTATGTCAAAATTTTAAATTTTTGATGGACCAATTTTTAGGCAAACGAAAAAAGGACCCAGAAAAATTCTGGATCCATGGACACTTATTGTTTCTTGTTGACTTTTACTGTTAATAGCTTTAACAGTTGTGGCGGACTTTCCTGAGATTCTTGGTCTTTGGGTGTTTGACTACTCATTCTATATCCTCCCCATCATCACAGATTAATAAGTGGTTCCGCTATTATGATGAGCCATTTCCCATGTTTTTATTCATTTTTTTCTGCAAAAACTTGCTGTGCGATTGTTAAAGCATTTTGCACACGTGGGAAACCAACATAAGGTACTAATTGTAAAAGTGCTTCGACAATTTCTGTTTGCGTTAAGCCTGCATGTAAGCCACGCTGGATATGTGTTTTAGTTTGAGGTGCAGCTCCCTGTGTGACAACCGTTGTGATCACAACAAGTGCTCGACTTTTCGCATCAAGCCCAGGTCTCGAATAAACATCTCCATAAGCAAACTCAATAATCATTTTTCGTAAATCTGGTGCTGTCTCAGCTAATGCATCGGATTCGATCATTCTCGCTGCTTCTTCCTCTGTTACATACTGTTTAATCGTTTCAAGTCCCTTTGTAAAACGTTCACTCATTGATAAATCCTCCCCCTGTTTTTTGTACACAAAAACCTCAATTCCGCGTCTCCAGAATTGAGGATTGTCCTTCACGTATGTAAGGTTCTCTTTTTCACATCACCCTCTGGCTTTGTTGAAAAAGGATTTGGTTTTCATAGCGCCTCACAGGACAGCTTTCATGAATTATCTATGCAAAAGTCACAAGGACATGCACGCAAAAGTAATATTAGACAAGACAGGCTTGCGCTTGCTCAATTTGGATTTGCACCTGCTCAAAGCCAGTGCCGCCTAAGGAATGACGACGACGAACAGCCGCTTCTGGCGCTAAGACATCATAAATATCCTTTTCAATCAGCGCACTTTCCTTCTGCATCTCATCAAGCGGTAAATCTAATAAGTAAATGCCTTTTTGAATACACGTAAAGACAAGTTTTCCTGTTACCTCATGTGCCTCACGGAATGGCATACCCTTTGTAGCCAGATAATCGGCAAGCTCCGTGGCATTCGAGAAATCGGCATGAACAGCTTGATGTAAGCGTTCTGTATTGACGGTCATTGTACGAACCATACCTTCAAAGATTTTGAGTGAGCCAAGGATTGTATGTACCGTATCGAACATGCCTTCCTTGTCCTCCTGCATATCTTTATTGTATGTTAATGGTGTACCTTTTAACACCGTCAATAAGCCCATTAGGTTGCCATAGACACGACCCGTTTTACCACGAATCAGCTCTGCCATATCAGGATTTTTCTTTTGTGGCATAATGGAAGAGCCTGTGGAAAAGGCATCATCCAGCTCGATAAACTTAAATTCATCTGTAGACCATATAATAATCTCCTCTGCAAAGCGCGATAGATGCGCCATGAGCAGGGATGAGTTGCTTAAAAATTCAACGATAAAATCACGGTCACTGACTGCATCCATCGAGTTTGCATAAACCTTACTAAAGCCAAGTAGCTCCGCTGACTGTAAGCGATCGATTGGAAAAGTTGTTCCTGCCATTGCACCTGCACCTAATGGCAAAATATCAATGCGTTTAATGGATTCTGTAAAGCGCTGTTTATCACGCTCTAGCATCCAAAAATAGGCCATTAAATGATGCGCAAAGGAGATCGGCTGGGCACGCTGTAAATGTGTATAGCCCGGTGCAATCGTTTCAATATGCTCCTGTGCCTTCTCTACCAACGTTTTCTGGAATGCTACGATTAAATCAATCGTTTCCTGCACACGCTTTTTCAAGAAAAGATGCATATCTGTCGCTACTTGGTCATTACGGCTACGACCTGTATGCAATTTGCCCCCAACAGGACCAATTAAATCAATTAACATTTTTTCTAAATTTAAGTGGATATCTTCATTAGCAACGCTAAATTCAAGCTCACCAGCGATTGCCTTATCTTTTAATTGGGCAAGACCATCTAAGATAGCCTCAACGTCAGCTGCTGGTAAAATGCCCGTTGCACCAAGCATTGTGACATGGGCAACACTACCTTCAAGGTCTTCTAGTACAAGCTCTTGGTCAAAGCCTATGGATGCGCCAAACTCATCTACCCATGCCTCTGCTGATTTTTGGAAACGTCCACCCCAAAGTTTTGTCATCACAGCTCACCTTTTCTTTCATTGCTTATCAAAAGGTGTAGTTTAAGCACAAATGCTGCCCTACACCTTGCTTATCAAGCTTATTTTTTATTGACAGATGCATTGACCACAGTCGGTAGACCCCATAGTTCAATAAAGCCTACTGCGGAAGCATGGTTGAATTGATCTTCCTTCGAATATGTTGCAAGTTTTTCATTGTATAGTGAATTTGGTGATTTACGTCCCTCAACAATCGCATGTCCCTTGAATAGTTTCACACGGACTGTACCATTCACATATTGCTGTGATTGGGCAAGGAATGCTTCAAGAGCATCACGTAATGGTGAGAACCATAGACCGTCGTAAATTAATTCAGAAAGTTTTTTCTCAATTACTGGCTTGAAGTGTGCTAATTCTTTTACAAGCGTTAAATCCTCAAGCTCTTTATGTGCTGTTAACAGCACTTTTGCACCTGGAATTTCATAAACCTCACGAGATTTAATACCAACTAGACGATTTTCCACGTGGTCAATACGCCCTACACCATGTGCACCTGCTACTGCGTTTAATTCTTGAATTAAATCAGCAAGCTTCATTTCTTTTCCGTTTAATGCTACTGGTTTACCAGCTACAAACTCGATTTCCACATATTCAGCTTCATTCGGTGCATTTTCAACAGAAACCGTTAAGCCGTAAGCTTCCTCTGGTGGAGACACCCAAGGATCTTCCATAATCCCTGCTTCATTAGCACGCCCCCATAGGTTTTGGTCGATGGAGAACGGTGAATCCAATGTTGCAGGAACTGGTACGTTATGCTTGATAGCATATTCGATTTCCTCATCACGGCTCCAGCCCCATTCACGTACAGGTGCTAAAACCTCTAGCTCAGGATTTAATGCTTTAATGGAAACCTCAAAACGAACTTGGTCATTGCCTTTCCCTGTGCAACCATGTGCTACAGCATCTGCGCCTACTTGGTTCGCAATCTCTACTAACTTTTTCGAAATTAGTGGACGAGAAAGTGCTGATACTAACGGATATTTTTGCTCATACCATGTATGTGCCTGTAATGAAATCAAAGCATATTCCTCAGCAAATTCATCCTTTGCATCTACCATATAAGATTCAATTGCACCAACTTGCAATGCTTTATTTTTAATAAATTCAAGGTCTTTTCCTTCACCAACGTCAAGACATACTGCAATGACGTCCCAGCCTTGCTCCTTTAACCACGGAATTGCGACTGAAGTATCCAGTCCGCCTGAATATGCTAATACTACTTTTTTATTTGCCATGAAAAATGCGCCTCCAATTGCTCATATCAATATGTATGTTTATACATTTGTTTAAAAGTTTATACATGCATAATACCATGTTATAAAAATAAAAACAAGTGTATTTTTATAAATTTAGAGACTTTCCTCTTTAGCGTAAAAAAGAAGCTATATCAATACTTAAGGACATATTATAGACGATGAATATTTTTCGTTTTTTAGCTATCCATTATATTTTATAAAAAAACTGTAAACATTCTTCATTGATAGCGAACGTTTACAGTTTGATTTATTTTTTATGGAAAAATGATTTACCTAAAAATTCAATGGTGGCAGGGGCTAATGCATATAGCTTGCTGGACAAGCCCATTATTTTTGGTAAATTGACCTCACGCACTGGACGATCAATGGTTTTCACCGTTGCTTGTGCCACTTCTTCTGCAGATAATAAAAATTTTCCTAAGGACTCTCTGTAGCCACCTGCATCATTGGCTTTATCTAAAAATGGTGTATCAATTGGACCTGGATGGATGGCTGTCACGTTGACATTGTACGGAGCCAACTCCATTCGCAGCCCATTCGTAAATCCTACAATTGCATGCTTGGTTGCAGCATAGACACTTGCTTTTGGTGTTGCCACCTTCCCTGCCTGTGAACCAATGAATATCAACTGGCCCTGTTTGCGCTCCACCATCTGAGAGGCTAAACGTTTAGCAAGATAGATGGGTACACTAACATTCAATTCGATCATTTCCGCAATATCCTTATCCTGTAAAGCAGGGGCTACTGCAAACTTTCCTACACCTGCTGAAAGAATTGCTACATCAATCGGTGGTAGCTGGGCACAAACATCATCAAGTGTATGTAAATTGGTTAAATCAGCTTGGATCACTTGAGCACCTAAACGTTCTAGTACCTTTAGTGCAACGGCATTGCGACCCGTGGCATAAACAGTATAGCCCTGTGCGACTAATAATTCTGTAATTTTCAAGCCTACCCCGCTTGTTGCACCTGTAACAAAGATGGTCTTGTTCTTCATCAATCAGCCTACTTTCTTGTAAATAAATAAATGCCCTCTGCTGTTTTTGTCGATGTCACTAAATGATTAGCCTCTAAATAATCTAAATGCCCAAGTGTTTTAGATAATGTTAAGCCAAGTTGACGCTGGAAAATCGCAGGATATAGACGCTGTGTTACTTGTACCACCGTTAATTCATCATCGCCCATTAACTCATACACCTTCATCGATTGCTGATGCTGGCGTTCAAGTCGTTGATCAATTAAAGACGGAATATCCTCCAGCTCTGCTCCATGTCCTGTATGCATCATTTTTACAGGTAATTGGCGTAAAATTTCAAGTGATGCATTGTATTGCAGTAAAGATTTTGTACGTCCCACTGTACGATCCAATGGTGGCTCGATTAATGGGTTGGGTGTGATTTTTTCCAGCAATAAATCCCCACCAATAACATGATATGTTTTTTCATCCCAGAAAATAAAATGGCTTTGTGCATGACCTAACGTTTCAATGGCCTTTAACCCCGGATGACCAGGTACTTCATCTCCATCCATTAAAATCTGCGTTAATGGCCGTTCCCCGACCAGCTCCAATTCACGACGAACATGGACACTTGTCGAAATATATTCTTGTGGTACACCGTGCTCCAATAAACGCTCACTGTAAAATTGCTCATGATAGCGTAAAAAGTCTTCATCATGACGCAGCCATTTATCATTATAGGCATGCCCCAAAATTTCTGCATGTGGAAAAGCATCGACCCATCCAGCATGATCTGGATGATGATGGGTTAAGACAACTTGCTCAATATCGCGCATCTCAAAGCCGGCTGCTCGAATCCCCCATTTTAGCGCATCATAGGCTTCTACTGTTTTTGGCCCAACATCAAAAATGCTCAGTGCATCCCCTTTGACAATAAATGCATTAACATCTCCTACTGCATAGGGTGTTGGTATTTCTATTTTGTAAATAGACAAAGTTGGCTCCCCCTTTTCACGCACTAGTGAATGCGAATTCATTCTATTTTACAATTTTTTTCTCTTTTCGTCATCCTCCTGTTGACACGTTGCCTATTCATCACTATAATTTTGAATAATCAAATTACTTAATATGCGTTGATGAAGCCAAGTAAGTGATTGGTGAAGGTGTTAGAGAGTGTTACGCTTTGCTGAAAGTAACATCGCCCGCTCCCATTGCTGAACCTACTTCTGAGCAGTTATGCAAACATAACCGTTTCCCTTGCGATAAAAGGGCTAAAAGTTGTGCCAAATTGGCAAACAAAGGTGGTACCGCGGAAACGACAGCGTTTTCGTCCTTGTAAGAAGGACGAGAGCGCTTTTTATTTTGGTTTCACGGACATTTAAACGCCTGTTGAACCAAAATAAAGCCCCAGCGGCTATCACAGATTTTGAACTGGAGGTGTTGGTCATGAAAAAAATAGTATTTATTGGTGCAGGCTCAATGGCTGAGGCGTTAATGCAGGGCTGGATCAAGCAAAATGTGCTAGCTGCACAGGAAATTTATATTACCAATCGTTCTGATAAGGAACGTTTACAATTTTTACATGAAGCATACGGGGTGAATAAGGTGGAGGACCCTGCTATTTATCAGCAAGCAGATGTTATTATTTTAGCAATGAAGCCAAAGGATGCTATTATGGCAATGCGTGAATTAAAGTCGAAAATTACAGCTCAATCAGCTGTGGTATCTGTGCTAGCAGGTGTTTCCATCGCTACGATTACACAATTTTTAGGGGAGCGCCCTATTGCACGTGTGATGCCAAATACCTCTGCGACAATCGGTATGTCCGCAAGTGGTATCGCCTTTAATCACAAAGTGTCTGCCACACAACGATCAATGTTTCTTGAATTGCTAGAGGCGATTGGCTCCGTTATTGAGGTTAATGAAGATCAATTACATGCGGTAACAGCTCTTTCAGGTAGCGGTCCTGCTTATATTTATTATTTAATGGAGGCATTTGAACGAGTCGGTACAAAGGTTGGGCTATCTAAAGATACAGTACGGCTTCTTATGACGCAAACGCTTGCTGGCAGTGCTGAAATGCTCAAGCAATCCACAGATGAGCCTGATGTTTTACGCAAAAAGGTCACAAGCCCAGGAGGCACAACAGAGGCTGGTATTCAAGCATTAGAGCAACATCATTTCCATGAAGCCATTGAAGCATGTATCAAAGAAGCGGAGGCGCGATCTCGTTCACTTGCAAATGGCTAGCAACAGGTGCAAAATAAAGTGTATCACTAGGAATTAGGGAGGCTTTATTTTGAGTAAATTATTCGAACCTTATCAACTACAATCCATCACTTTAAAAAATCGTGTTGTGATGGCGCCAATGTGTATGTATTCAGCACAGGAGGATGGGCTTGTTGCACCCTTTCATCTCGTACACTACGCAACACGTGCAGCAGGTCAAGTAGGGCTTATTATTGTGGAAGCAACAGGTGTTGTACCTGAAGGTCGTATCTCCAATAAGGATTTAGGCATTTGGGATGATGCCCATATCGAAGGTTTATGTCAATTGGTGGAGGGCATGAAAGCCTATGGTGCGAAAGCAGGGATACAGCTTGCACATGCAGGGCGTAAAGCAACGGTAGATGGCGAAATCTTTGCCCCATCCGCTATTGCCTTTAGTGACGATTATAAAACGCCAACGGCAATGACAGAGGAGGATATTCTTAATGTCATTGAAGCCTTTAAGCAAGCTGCTATCCGCGCAGTAAAGGCAGGCTTCGATGTGCTTGAAATACATGGGGCGCACGGTTATTTAATCAGTGAATTTTTATCGCCTGCAACGAATAAACGTCAGGACCAATATGGTGGCTCACAGGAAAATCGCTATCGTATACTGCGTCAAGTGATTGATGCTGTGCGCAGTGTATGGGAAGGTCCTTTGCTTGTCCGTGTTTCTGCGGAGGACTATGCAGAGAATGGCACAACAATGGAGGACTTTATCGTCTTTAGTCGCTGGATGAAATCACAGGGTGTGGATTTAGTCGATGTATCAACAGGTGGTGTTGTGCCAGCAGCTATTCATGCGTTTCCAGGCTATCAGGTACCACATGCAGAGGAAATTAAGCATGGGGCTAATATTCCAACTGGCGCAGTTGGTCTTATTACAACAGCTATTCAAGCAGAGGAAATTTTACAAAACAACCGTGCCGATTTAATTTTTCTAGCACGTGTTTTACTACGAGAGCCTTATTGGCCACTCCATGCTGCAAAAGCGCTGGGCGAGGATATTCAACCTCCTGTGCAATATGTGCGGGGCTGGTAATAAAACATGAAAAAACAGCTTGTCTCGATGCAAGCTGTTTTTTTGCTTATAAAAGAGGGTTTTGCGTTAGTTCTTCTTCAATCGCCTGTACTAGGGCTTGTGCATCATCTGCTGTGACCACTTCCCCGTTCACAATAGCAAACAAACCTTGCTCACAAACTTCACAATGCGATGTACAACCCAATTCCTCCACCTCGACATCATTACGTTCTATCAATACATCATAGGCATCTGCTGCACCTAGTGATAGATTCGTAATGCAAAACTCCACTCTATTTTTCATAAGCTGTGGTTCTTTTTTCTTTTTAAATAGCGAAAATACCATTATCAACGCCCCCTACTATTGATTATGCTGTGAAGGCGACATAGATTGCAAGAAAGATAACCTTCTTTATTGCGCTGTATATTTTTTCATAGCAGGGATTATATCGTTGCCGATGATTTCAATATTTTTCATGATTTTCTGGAAGGGTACGCCACCAAAATCAATTTGCGCCATAAAACGCTGCATACCGAATAGCTCGTATTGATACAATAATTTTTCAATAATTTGTTCCTTGCTGCCGACCATTAAGGCATCATGCACATCTGGCGCTTCAGCAAATTGTTGCTGTGGATAGCCGCTGCCACGAATCGCTTGGAAGCCACCGTTTAAATGTGGGTACATTCCTTCAAGCGCCTCTTTCGTTGTGTCTGCCACATAAAATAAGCTTGTCGTTGCAATTGGTAGCTCATTCGGCTCAAAGCCACTGCGCTCTGCCGCCTCTCGGTATGCATCAACGGATGGCTTGAAATGACTAGCAGGTCCACCTAATGTTGTTAGCATCATCGGAATCCCCATATAGCCTGCTTTGATGGCACTGGCAGGTGGTCCACCAACCGCTCGCCAAATCGGTAAGGAGCCATTTTTAGGCTGCGGTAAAATTTGAGCATGGTGCAGTGGTGCACGGAATTGGCCCTCCCATGTCACAGATTCCTCCTCATTAATTTTCATAAGTAGCGCTAATTTCTCCTCAAAAATTTCCTCATAGTTTTGTACATCAACACCAAGTAATTGATAGGCACCTATGCGCGAACCACGTCCTGCCACAATTTCTGCACGTCCATCTGATAATAAATCAATCGTAGCAAAATCCTCATAAACACGCACAGGGTCTGACACACTTAGCACCGTAGCAGAGCTTGCTAATTTAATGCTTGATGTGGCTTGTGCAATCGCCCCTAACACAACGGTATGTGCCTGTGTTGTAAAGTACGTTTGATGACTTTCACCAATGGCGAATACATCAATTCCTGCCTGCTCTGCTAATTGGCTCGCCTCTACTAGCTCTTGTAAACGTTGCTGGGCAGAAATGCGTTTGCCCGTTAGTGGGTTAGGAATATGATCTCCCAAAGAATATAGCCCAAATTCAAGACCCTGTGATTGGTTGATACGATATTTTTCCATGTGTATGCTCTCTCCTTAATCGAGTGGTTCTAAAATGGCTTCAATGTCTGCACGTTTTTCTTCTAAAAATGGTGGGAGGTCTAACTCTTTGCCAAGGTCTTCCACAGCAGAATCTACGGTAAATCCTGGTCCATCTGTTGCCAGTTCAAATAAAATGCCGTTACGGTCTCTAAAGTAAAGACTTTGGAAATAATAACGATCCACAACACCTGAGCTATCAAAGCCTCGCTCTTTAATTTTCGCAGCCCACGCTTGTAGCTTTTCCACGCTCTCTACACGCAATGCTAAATGGTGAATACTACCTTTGCCCGGCTTTTCACTTGGTCCTTCTAATTCTTTGACAACAAGCTCTCCAAATACCTCCCCTTCTAATGATTGCAGAACTGTTTCTTTTTCCCCTTCTGTGACAACAGTATATTGGAATAGGTCTTGCAGGACATGCACTGTGCGCTGTAAATAGCGAACCGTTATTTCCACTGTCCCCATACCTAAAATGCGATGTGCTGCTGGAATATCAGTGCCATCCCATGATTGCCAATGTGCAGGCGTATCTTGCTCATGATGATTTAATAGCACCATCCGTAAACCTTCATGATCCTCAAAAAATAAGGCATCTTTTCCTGCATAGGTTGTGATAGCACTATGTTCAACCCCGTGTTGTTGAAAGCGTTCTTGCCAATAGCACAGGCTAGCATAGCTTGGTACAAGTAAGCCAATACGTGTAATGGCATTTGTTCCCCTTACTGTTCGTCCTGCAACAGGCATTTCAAAAAAGGTCAACTCTGTGCCAGCTGCCCCTGTTAAATCGCCATAAAATAAATGATACATAGATGGCGAATCTTGATTGACGGTTTTTTTCACACGGCGTAGCCCTAAAATTTTTGTATAAAAATTATTATTTTGTTGTCCATTTTTCGTTAGCATCGATATATGATGATGTCCACTTAATTTATTCATAATAGATGATCCTCCCATTATTTTCACTTGACTAAGCAAGTGAAAGTGTAAAAAAATTTACACTGGTGGCAATTTCTTTGCGCGACTATGTTTTTCAAGTTTTGTCATCGCCGTATATAAAGATTTTATTTCCTCTTCTGTTAATACATCTTCAAAAAATGAGGACTGGAAATGAAGCTGACTTGGTGTCGAAGTAGCTAGTACGTGCTCTCCTTTTGCCGTTAGCGAAATGGTTTTCGTTTTCCAATTTTGTTGCCGTGCAATAAGTCCCTCTTTTTCGAGACGAGCAAGCATACGGGACATGCCCCCCTGTGTCACAGTTACCCTCTCAGCTAATTGGGATTGTGTAATGGGTGCATAGGTCTTTATTTGTATGAGAACATCGAATTGTGCAGTCGTTAAATCAAAGCGCTTTAAAAATTCGTTGGAGAGCTGATTGCTTTGCGCAGTAAAGCGCATCATACGAATCCACGTCAATGTTCCTAGTGTATGATTTTTCATTACCCTATCCCCTTTCTATTATCACTTTACCATGCAAGTGATAGGAAGGCAAGAAAAATATCTCGAATTCAAGATATTTATTTATAGGGAGATGCCCCTATATAATACCATGAGGTGTAATCGGATATAAATTGCCCCGAAATGCAAAAGAAATTCTACCTGTTTCCTCTGACACAATCATAATGAGAGCATCACTCACCTCACTTAATCCTAATGCAGCACGATGCCTTGTACCTAATTTCTTGTCACCCATAGAACGCTCTGATAATGGTAGTACATTTGCTGCTGACTCAATAACATTGTGATTTATGAGTACAGCACCATCATGTAGCGGATTACCAGGGAAGAAAATAGATTCTACTAAGGAATGAGTTACCTCTGCACCAATATGAACACCTGGCTGAATCAAACACTCTAAAGAATCTTCCCGTTGAATAACAATTAAGCCCCCATGTTTTCTTGTGGACATATTTTGCACACTATACGATAGTTCTGGATACTTTTCAGTAAAGGGGGAAAGATAACAATTCAAATAAAATGTAGCTGCCTTCATCTCAATCGCCATAAATTGTTCTTTAATCTTTTCAAAATTACCAAGAAGACAGTTCGCATCTGTATCCATTTCCTTCACGCTTTGTTGTAAGGATAGAATGACGTTGAGAAGCTCTTCCTTTAGTGTTTCCTTCATTGGTGCAAAATCACAGTTGATGTCCATTCAAACACCTCTCTTTGTTTGATCCTTATGTGTAATAGTGTTTCTCCATACCTCTTTTTTATGCCCCTTTATCATAAACAAAACGGCTCCCTACTAGAATAAAGTAGGAAGCCGTTCTATTTCGCCTTACATATGCCCCGCGCGAATTTTTTTCACAATACTAAAGGTCGTATAGAAAGCAGCCGGTGCCAACACGACGATGAAAATAAGCCAAACGGTTAAATTATTGTTTGCTTTCAAGGTTTCATAGTTTGTCATCACAAAGACAATAAGACCGAATAATAAAAAGTAACTCAGCACATTTGGAAAAATAACGATTAAGCGTAATAGTGCTGGTGGTATCTTTTGTTGATTCATCTAAAATCACACCCCTTTTTCAATTATACGGGAACGATACCATTTATCGCACTATATTTCTTTAATCTATCAGCATCGCTTGTCATGAAGGTTCCTTTATTGCGCTTATTTTTACACTTTATATTTGCCTGCGGATTGTTGGAGGCTTTCTGCTGTTGCATTCAATTGGCCGATAAATTTAGTCATGCCCTCCATACTTTCTGCCTGCTGCTTTGCTTTTTGAGCAACCTCCTCAACACTTTGCGATGTTTGTTTTGCTAGTAATGATACATCCTCCATTGTCGCTGTTACTTCCTCCGTACTGGCAGCAATTTCTTCTGTTGAGCTGGATACTAAGTCCACCTGTGTTGCTAGCACTTGTACATCATTATGAATGCCCTCAAAGGAGTGCTGTGCTTCTTGTACAATTGAACGTCCCGCATGTAAAACATCTGCCGTGGATTGAATGGTTGTGACCATATTGGTTGTTTCTTTTTGCACATTTACTACGACCTGTGTAATTCTATCTGCTGCACCCTTAGAATCCTCTGCTAATTTACGAACTTCCTCTGCCACCACTGCAAAGCCTTTCCCCGCTTCTCCAGCTCGTGCTGCTTCAATAGAGGCATTTAATGCTAGCAAATTTGTTTGATCGGAAATTCCTGTAATGACACTCGTAAATTCCCCAATCATGGCTGATAATTTTTCTAATTCCTGTGTGCCCATAACTGCATGATTTGTTTTTTCATGAATGGTTACTAATTGCTGCTGAAGTGTACGCATAATTTGTAAACCATTCTCAGCATTTTCCTCGGTATTACGAGAAATTGTGGAGATTTCGGCAATAGATTCTGAGATATGCTGAATACCTCGTGCTAATTCCTCCATTGAATGGGCACTATCTTCTGTATTTTTCTGTTGAGCAAAGGAGGCCTGTGCCACCTGACTTGATTCCCCCTGAATAATAGCTGCGGAATCAAATGTGTCATGAGCATTTTCTTGAATGGTATAGGTGGCTTCTTTAATCTGATTCGCATCTTGTTTTAATTCCCGCATAATCATTTGGAAATTTTCCATCATCCCATTAAAGGAACCAACTAATCGCCCAATCTCATCCTGCGCCTTGATCGGAATGCGCTTCGTTAAATCCGCCTCACCTTTACTAATTTCCTCTAAAGAGTTCCGTACATTGTTGATACGAGAAACCTGTTTGGAAACAGATATTCCAGTAATAAAGAAAATTACACAGACAACAATTAATGACGCTACAATAGTTCCAATTAAGATATGTGATAGAATTTTATTGGAAACAATAATAGCTAAAGATGTACCATTGGATAAGGGCTTTACATATTGTGTCACACGTGTTCCATCATAATGTCCTGAAAACTCCGTAGCCTGTTGTGCTGAAAAATGAGCCGGTAAAAAGCCTATATCTGCTAAATTTCTATCACTTGTAGCCGAAATAACTTGACCTGCTTCGTCTACAATTGCCGCATATAACACTGCGGATGATAAGTATTGATGAAGCTCATTGATATAGGATTCACCACCGATACTCGCTTCTAAATCTAATAGCTGCTGTCCATTCCGTGCTACTTGTACAATTTGAGGTGTTGCGGGATTCCAGCTACCTACCCCTACAAATTTAAAGAATTCATTGTCAATATCACGAACTTGTGCTTTTTGAACAACCTCCTTTACATCGCCATCCAGGAGCTGCATATATTCTGCCGCCTGCCCATTAGGATCTGCGCCAAAATTAAAATCAACGGATGGTGCGACAGATGTCACGGTTGTATCACCTTTATCATCTGTACTCCAAATTTCATCGATCCCAGCTCGTTCAGTGATAGCTTTTAAATCTTCATATGTTGCCCCTTGATCGAGAATGTAAGAAGCCATCACTGATTCGGCAATCATTTCTTTTTCCATTATCTCTTCTGCTTTTTCTCGTGATTGAATAGCTGCTTCCATTCCCATCACAATGGAACTAGCGAGTGCCTCTCCATTGTTTTTTTCAGTTTTATACGTAGCCTGGTAGACATAAATAGAAAATGCACCAATAATTAACACAACAGTTATCATAATTTCTAGCAACATTTTCCATCTCATTGAATTTCTCATTATTCCTATCCCCCTAAAAAATATACCGCCTTTCCGTTTTATCATACAATAGTACTTCCATATATTTCATTCATTTTTATGAAAAAACTATAATAAATTAAAGAGGAATATGAAATTGTCGTTAAATTGTAAAAATTCTGTAATAAATAGAATTAGGATAAATGGCATATGCATTTGAGCAATGATAAAGTAAATAGAGCCTATTTTTTTAGTAGATAGTTAGCACTATTTAAAAAATACCCTATTCATTGAGAGTCCTCACAACAAATAGGGTATTTTCACAAAAAGTATATTAAAATAATTGATGGTTGTGCCACGTAAAGATGGTTTGATCGGCTGCTAGCAATGTTTGTGGGAAAATATGCTGTGCTTCAGCCAAAAATTGCGGTAAATCCTGCGAAAGGAAGCGGGCGCTTAAATGATTTAATAATAAATAATTTGCCCCTGCCTGCTGTGCAACTTTTGCTGCCTCCACATTTGTCGTATGCCCATAGCTTGCTGCTAGGTCTGGTGTTGTGCCATCAAAAGTGGCCTCATGCACAACAATATCAGCCTTCATTGCTAATTGAACAGCCTCTTGACAATATTTCGTATCCCCTAAAATCGTCAGAGTAAAGCCTTTTTTCGGAGGAGCAGTGACATCCTTTGCTTGAATCAGCGCACCATTGTCCAGCACAATATCCTGTCCCTTTTTCAATTGTCCCAGCAATGGTCCTTTTGGAACACCAAGAGCTCGTGCCTTTTCAATCAGCAATTCACCAGGTAAAGGCTTTTGCTCAATGCGATAGCCATAGCATGGTATCACATGTCGCAGCGCCTTTGCGTAAACTGTAAAATGCTCATCCTCCAACATTACGCCCTCCTGTACTTCGACAAAATGTAGAGGATATGTTAAATGAGTATTGGATAATGCCAATGTTTGCTCCACCCAGTGCTGTAGACCTGCAGGACCAAAAACTGTTAAGGGGTCATTGCCCCCTTGAAAGGAACGTGAGCTTAAAAAGCCTGGTAAGCCAAAAATATGATCACCATGTAAATGGGTAATAAAAATTTTAGTGACTTTCCTTGGCTTTAATGAGGTATGTAAAATTTGGTGCTGTGTCGCCTCTCCACAGTCAAATAGCCATAGTTCTCCTATTTCATCAAGTAGCTTTACCATTAAAGCACTTGTATTACGATCTTTTGAAGGCATCCCTGCGCCTGTTCCTAAAAAATGTAGCTGCATATCTGCCACCTCATTTCCTGTTCTATCGTTTTATTGTACCCTATCTATACCAATAAGAAAAACCTTTGGAAAAATAGCTTTCCCCAAAGGTTTGTCTATTATTTTGGTTGCCATGATACAAGTGCCGCATGAAAATCATGACGATAATAATAACGTCCATTTTTTTCTTCAATAAAAGGTACAAGAGACTCCTCCACATGTGCTTGCTGGAAGTCTGTACTTAGGATTTTTTTGCTTTGCGTTGTCACAAGTTGCTCATAGCTATTATATTCATAGACACGCTCTAACGGAATGATTTGGCAATCTGCATAAATATCCATTTCATACAGTAAATTCAAAAATTCAATATAATCTCTACGCGGGAATTTAATAGCATAGCCATACCTTTCATATAAGTGCTCATAATGCGGTTGAATCGGCCCCGTTGTCATACCAATAATCGCACGCTTTTTTGCCAGACGATTCATATGGTATAAGGCGTTTTTAATTTCATACATCCGATAAAAGCAATTGATGCCTAAAACAATATCATGTGGCTCGATATCATCCTCGGCTAGCTGTTCCCACTTTGCATGCACGTACGAGACATACTGACTTGAGATACATTGCTGTAAGTATTGCAATATGCTTTCGGAGCTATCTACGCATGTCAGCTTGTCTACTCGCTCCGCTAATGGAAGTGTGTAATTCCCCCATCCAGGACCAATTTCTATTACGGAATGCTGAGGCTCGATATATTTTTGAAGCTCCTGAAAAATTTTTGCCGCATAAGGATCAGTTTGCCCCATTTTTTTACGAGCTACGGATTGTGTCCAAAATTGCTCTTCAAGCTGATCGTCGACCATACGCGCAGGCATATGGCCATGCCAATCCTTCATGCCCTCCTGCCATAACGCCTCATAATTAATGGCTAATGGTCCTTTTCTTGTCATACAGATACCTCTAACGATAAAATTTCATATATTTTTTTCATATCAAGATTGGCACGCACATGGCTAGCTAGCATATTATAGGCATCCTCTCTGCGCTGTGCATCGCTTTTTACATCACTTGGCAAAGCGACTAATCCCTTTTTTAATCGGATTTCATTGACAAGCTGGCGGGTAAAGGTACGATTATGGAATAATCCATGGAAATACGTGCCAATCACTTGCTCATCGTGACTTATCGCACCATCTATGCGTCCATCCTCAAGGTAAAGAAATGGCGATACTTCATCACGTAAAATTTTTGTACGCCCTAGATGGATTTCATAGCCTGTCAATATATCCTGTCCTCTTGTACCTGTCATTTGCACAGTCTTTTTATCCCCAACAAAAATTGTTTCTATTGGCAATAATCCAAGACCTTCAGCGGATTCGCCATTTCCTTCCACTGCATCTGGGTCCAATAATGTTTCGCCAAGCATTTGGAAGCCGCCACAAATACCAATAATTTTTGTACCACGCTGACGTAAATTTGTAATCGCCTGATCAAAGCCCTGTGCCCTTAGCCATGCTAAATCATCCATGGTACTTTTTGTTCCTGGCAATATTAGTAAATCTGGTGTGCCAAGCTCCTGCACATTGCCAATTAATCGTACACCAACCTCTGGCTCATCAAAAAATGGATCAATATCTGTAAAATTTGAAATACGTGGTAAACGAATCATGGCCACGTCTACGGCAAACTCACCTGGCTTTGGCTTTTTAAAGCGCAGGGAGGATAAAGCAAGCGAATCCTCCGCTTCGATCTGGACATCTAAATAGGGAATAACACCAAGTACGGGGATGCCAGTTTCACGCTCTACCCATTCGAGACCATCGTCCAATAATTCTCGCATACCTCGAAACTTATTAATAATCAGCCCTTTGACACGTGCTCGCTCCGCCTCATCCAGCAAAGCCAATGTGCCAATAATGGAGGCAAAGACACCACCACGATCAATATCGGCAACAAGTACGACTGCAGCATCTGCTAAATGGGCCATTCGCATATTGGCAATATCACGGTCCTTTAAATTAATTTCCGCTGGGCTTCCTGCACCCTCTAGGACCATCACATCATATGTATGTTGGAGTGTACGCACTGATTTTTCAACAATCGGCATCGCCTCCTGCACAAAGTTATTGCGATAGCTTTTGGCATCCATATTTAAAAAATGCTTGCCATGCACAATGACCTCAGACATCATATCTTGCTTTGGCTTCAGCAAAATAGGGTTCATATCCGTTGTTGCGACAACACGGGCTGCCTCTGCCTGTACACCCTGTGCACGACCAATTTCTCCGCCATCCTGTGTAACAAATGAATTAAGTGCCATGTTTTGCGATTTAAACGGCACTACCTGAAAGCCATCATCTGAAAAGATACGACATAATGCTGTACAAATCATACTTTTTCCAACATCAGAGGCTGTTCCTTGAATCATAATTGATTTAGCTGGCATTATTCTTTTTCCTCCATCGTGATTGATGTAACGCAGGTATTTTTTCTCTTAGCAGACGGCTTACGTTAAAATTCAAGCCCTTTTACTGCTGGAATACCTTCATCGTAATAATGCTTGGTGGCATCAATAGTTGACACTAAATCAGCCATCGCCAGCAGCGCAGGGTTCGCACTTCTACCTGTCACCACTAAATGCATGGTTGCTGGACGTTGCTTAATGGCGTCGATCACCTCTGCCAGTGGAAGGACATCATCAATAGGAAACTTTGTAATGGCAAGCGCATTGTTTAACTCATCCAGCACTAATAAATCAATGCTGTCATCCTGCAAGGCAGCCTTTGTTTTTTTCCATGCCTTTGCTAATGCAGCACGATGCTCCTCAGGCGTCTTTGTCCATGTAAAGCCAATGCCCATTTGCTCCATGTCCACGCCAAGCTTACGTAGGGCAATTTGCTCGCCATACGTACGCTCTGGTGATTTGATAAATTGCATATAGCGTACACGTAAACCACGGCCAACCGCCCGTAATGTCACGCCAAGAGATGCTGTTGTTTTACCTTTTCCTTCGCCTGTATAAACTAAAAACAAGCCTTTTCTAGCCATGTGTTTAGCCTCCTTACAGCCAAGTTGTTTTTTCTTCAAAGGATGTGCGCTTCTTAGCGCCAAGCTCCTGCTCCTCTGGATAGCCAATAAAAATTGTTCCAACTACTTTTTCCGTATCGCTAGCACCGATAAATGCATGCATACGTGGATCATGCACAAGCCCAACACCACGTGTACGCCAAACAAAGCCAAGCTCTAGCTCCTCTGCTGCTAGCCACATGGACATAATTGCACTACAGACAGCAAAAATATTATCCTGTGTCGCATCAGCATCACCTTCTACCATCGCAGCTGTCACAACAATCGCAACAGGTGTTGTTTGTACAACCTTTAAAGAACTTTCCACTAGATGAGGCTTTGTTGGGAAACGCTCCTGTAAATAGCTAGTCGCCATGTCCTCATAACGCTGCATCGCTTCACCTTGAATCACATAAAAATGCCAAGGCTCGCGCATACGGTCATTTGGTGCATAGGTTGCAGCCTGTAAGATTTGTTCAATTTTTTCTTTTTCGACGGGCTGTGCTGTGTAATTGCGAATAGCTCGACGTTTTTGTAACGCTTCAATTACGGTTGTCATGCTTCCTCCTCCTTCTGCTTTACGAAAAAGCAAGTCCTTGCTCTTCAAACCATTGGATTTTTTCACGTACATTGACGACCTCACCCACAACAATCATTGAAGGATTATGATACCCTTCCCGTTCAATAATGCTGGCAATTTCATCTAATCTGCCTGTGATCGTACGCTGTTGTGCAGTTGTTCCCCACTCAATAACTGCGACAGGCGTTGTTGCCTTGCGTCCATGTTCGATTAATTTTCGAGTGATATAGGCAATATTGCCAACACTCATATAAAAAGCCACCGTGTCAATACCTGTTGCCAGCGCTGGCCAATTTAAAAAATCTTGTCCTTTTTCCTCACGCCCATGCCCTGTAACAATCGCAAAGCTTGTGGCAAAATCTCGATGTGTCACAGGAATACCTGCATAAGCAGGAGCTGCAATACCTGCTGTAATGCCAGGAATAATTTCATAAGCAATACCATGATTTTTTAAAATCTCTGCTTCTTCAGCACCGCGTCCAAACACAAATGGGTCGCCACCTTTCAGACGTGTAACGACTTTGCCCTGCTGTGCCTTCTCTACGAGTAATGCATGAATTTCATCCTGAATCAGATGATGCTTCCCAGGTAATTTACCACAATAAACAAGTTCCGCATCCTTTTTCTTATAATCCAGCAATGCAGGATTGACCAGTCGATCATAGGCAATGACATCAGCCTTTTGAATGCATTCTAGGCCATATACAGTAATAAGCTTTGGGTCTCCAGGGCCTGCCCCAACGATATAGACGATTCCATCCTTCATTGCTGTTCTCCTATCAATAATTGTTGTAAATAGGCTTCGCGCTTTTGCGTTTCACCATTTCTTGTCCATTCAAGAATGCTGGGCTCTAGCAATGCTTGTAATGCTGCACGTCTTTGTGGACCTTTATCGTACTTTGCGGCAATCATTAAACGTGCCTGTTGTAAA
The DNA here is from genome assembly GCF_038051955.1 of Lysinibacillus sp. FSL H8-0500. Classification (NCBI taxonomy): domain Bacteria; kingdom Bacillati; phylum Bacillota; class Bacilli; order Caryophanales; family Bacillaceae; genus Lysinibacillus; species Lysinibacillus sp. FSL H8-0500. The sequence goes on from NZ_CP150292.1 coordinate 2,750,177, forward strand.
AAGCATACATAGTCATCATATGCCTCATCAAATTGCTCGGCTAACTCTGCTTTTACTTTGCGGGCTAACCCTGGGCTTGCGCCTGATGTCGAAACCGTTAATACAAAAGGACCACGTCGCACAGTAGCTGGCGTAATAAAATCGCTTTCACTTTGTGCATCTGTTCGATTCACAAGCTGCCAATGCTGGGCTGCCTCTTGAACAGCTTCATTTACAGCCGTCACATTTGTTGCCGCAATAATAAGGATGGCATCATCTAAATCACTTGCTTCAAATTCTTTTTGCTGCCATGTAATTTGCCCTGAATCAGCAAGCGGCTGTAAAGTGTCATGTAGTGTTGGGCTAACAATCACGATATGTGCCTTTGTTGGCAATAGGGATGCTACCTTCTGTGTTGCGACGTGACCACCGCCAACAATAACAACTGTTTTATAGTCAAGATTGATATGAATTGGAAAATAATTAGTCATGCTTCTTCACCTTCTTACAAGCTGTCAACCAATTGTCAACGAGCTTTGGGTTTGATACAAAATGAAAATGTGTATAGCCTGCCACCAAGCTTTTTGCTTGATAGCCTTCTTGCTTTTTGCCAAAGCGCCCAATTGTTTCATATGCCGGTGTGTTATGAGCGCCACTATATTTAGAATAGTGGAATTCATGGCCCTTCGCTTGCTCCTCTGCACCGATTAAAAAATTACCTATTGTACCGAAAATTTCACGATAGCCAAGTGCTGCTAGTTTCGTTTGCATCGCTACCTCACCAGGGATCACGCCTACCATATCGTAACGTTCACCTTCGCTATTGGTAATTGCCTCTGTTAAATACATAAAGCCACCGCATTCCGCTAATGTTGGCAGTCCCTTGGCAAGCGCTTGACGTATCGAATCTTTCGCCACTGTGTTGTTGGCAAGTGTTGCCGCAAATTCCTCTGGGAAGCCACCCCCAATATATAAGCCATCTGCCTCCGCTGGCACAGGCTCATTAGCAAGCGGTGAGAAAAATTGCAATGTTGCACCCTTTGCACGTAATAAAGCCAAGTTTTCCTCGTAATAAAAATTAAAGGCAGCATCTCTTGCCACAGCAATGACAATATTTTGAGGTGGCTTTGCTGCAAATAGCTGCCCTGATTCCTGTAATAGAGGAGCCTTTGTTAGCGCAAGCAATTGATCCAAATCAATGGTTTCTGTCATGAGGTCACCTAGTTTATCAAAAAATGAATCTAGCTCTCCGCGTTCAATCGCTGGCACTAAGCCTAAATGACGGCTCGGGATATCAATGCCCTCCTCACGCTTTAAATAGCCAATAACAGGAATGCCACATTCTTGCTCAATAGCTGCCTTTGCGATCTCATAATGCCCAACGCTGCCGACCTGATTAGCAATTACCCCAACGATATTGGGCTTATCGGATAGTAATTGGAAGCCCTTGACAACTGCTGCAACGCTTCTAGCCATACTTGCACAATTGACAATTAAAATCACAGGGCTCTCTGTGACAACACTAATATCTGCAGCAGAGCCAGCATCTGATAACGGACTTTTACCATCATAAAAGCCCATAACCCCTTCAATAATTGTCACATCCGCATCCTTACTGGCGCGTGCTACAATATCGCGTACAGCTTCATGTGAAAACATCCAGCTATCAATATTGCGTGATATCCTTCCCGTTACAGCCGTATGATAGGTAGGGTCGATATAATCAGGACCGCATTTAAAGCCTTGAACAATTTTACCTTTATTTTGTAGCGCCTTCATCAGTCCAATTGTAAAGGTTGTTTTCCCTACACCACTGCCTGTACCAGCTAGCACAAAACGATTTGTTTGCATGGGTGTCCTCCTTAAAATTGCAATCTAGCAACAGAAATCGTAGCATTGCCTGATTTTTTCTTTTCTAATAGTAGCGAATCGACCCTAGCATAGCGCATAGCCGCGGGTTCGCTTACACCATATGCACCTGTATATTTAAAGACCGTTTCAGAAGGAGATGGAAAGTCGATTTCATTTAATTCAGCAGGTGTATATGTGATAAATTCCCAATCATATTTCTTGGTAATCTCTAAAAAGCATTGCTCATCCTTCTTTAGATCAATTGTACATAAGGCTTTCACACTTTTTTTCGAAAGCTTAAGCTCCGCCAATGTTTCATCAATGACTTGCTCAACTTCCTCTACAGAGGTTCCACGATTACAGCCCATCCCTAAAACAATTGATTTAGGTCGATAAATCACACCATTTTCCAATAGCACTTCTTCCGCTGGCTCAATAATCCGATCTGTAATGAATAACGTGGCATGTGGTTTCGCCTCTATCGCTGCCTGTGTCGATGGATAGATTTTAATTTGCTCTGGCATTGGCGTATCACGCATCCACCAATCACGCTCACCCGCTTCCTGCACAATAGCAACGTGCTCCTCATTGACAACAGAGGCACTAACAGGCGTTAATTTATCGGCACTATCCCAGACCCAGCCAAAGCGTGCGCCAAACAAATCAACAGGAATGGTCTTTTGCACATCAGAAGCTGTTGTAATAATCGGGTTAGCATCAAGTGCCGCTGCTACCTCATGTGTCAGCTCATTTGCTCCACCAAGATGCCCTGACAAAACACTAATAACATTTTCGCCTCGATCATCTATCACGACAACACCAGGATCGGTTTTTTTATCCTTTAAAATAGGCGCGATCATGCGTACTACTGCGCCTAGTGAAATAATTAAAATTAGCCCTTTATATTGTTGAAAAAGCGTTGGCAATAGCAGACGCACTGTGCCTGTAAATAGTTGAATATGCTTTTCTGCTTCATCGCCCTGCTCAAATTTGCTCATATAATATAAATCGCTTGCTGCAAAGGTTTGCTGTAGGCGACGACCAATTTGCACACCGTGCTTGGTAATGGCAACAACCGCATATGGATTGCGTTGCTCAACCTCTGGGTAGATGCCCTCTTGTAATTCAATCACTTGTTTTCACACCTTTTCTAAAGCCGTGTGTAAAGCTTGCATCATACAACTTCGAGCGATATTGGTCCTTATCATGGATGGTTGGGTCTAATGCCCAGCCTGCTAAAATCATCGCATGCTTACGAATCCCATTAACACGCATTGCCTCATCTAACTCGATTAATGTGGTACGAACAATTTTTTGATCTGGCCATGAAGCACGTTGAATAACCGCTACAGGTGTCTCATCTGCCCAGCCAGCACTTTGTAGCTCCTTGACAATTTTTTTGGTAAGCGTTGCACTTAGAAATAAGGCGATTGTACAATGATGGCTCGCTAAATCATGTAGCTTTTCAAATTCTGGCACAGGTGTACGCCCTTCGGCACGTGTTAAAATAAGGGTTTGCGTTAAATCTGGAATTGTTAGCTCCGCGCCAATTGCCGCTGCTGATGCAAAGACAGAGCTCACGCCTGGAATAACCTCATAGCCAATGCCTTCCTTTTTTAAGAGTGCTACCTGCTCCATAATTGCCCCATACATCGCAGGGTCACCTGTATGCATACGTGCAACTGTTTTTCCTGCATTCACACGGTCTACCATTACAGCAACCATTTCCTCTAAATGCATACCAGCCGTGCGAATCACCTCCGCATCTGGTCTTGCTTTAGCAATGAGGTCTTCACTTACTAATGAATCTGTATACATGACAACATCCGCTGTTTGCAGCATATGTAAGCCTTTGACAGTAATTAAATCTGGATCACCAGGACCCGCACCAACAATATAGATTTTCTTCACTATTTACGCACCACCATTAATGTTAAATATTCTAAATCAACACCATCTAGCTCACGTACATCCCAAATGATTTCTTCATCAGATGTTACCTTTGTCACGACAGATGCTTTATCCAGTAAATCTAAATCACGTAGCACTTCAAGCATTAAATCAATGACTTTTGCCACTTTAATAAAGACCACGGCATCATGACTTTCAATCGCTTCACGCATTGCCTTATAATTATCATGTGCAGGAATAATCGCAACACGGTCATCACCATCTGCCAATGCAATGCCTAAGCGTGAGGCGGAGCCGTTGAATGAAGAAATGCCCGGAACTGTGCGAATTTCTACCTCTGGATGCTTTTCCTGCATCAGCTTCATCATATGGATAAACGTACTATATAATAGCGGATCACCCTCTGTCACAAAGGCAACATCCTTACCCTGCTGTAATTTTTCATAGACAAGCTCCACTGATTTTGTCCATTCACGCTCAAGAACAGCCTCATCCTTTGTCATCGGGAAGACAAGCCCCAGCATATCCTTTTCCGCTGGATTAATATAGACATCAACAATACGATGGGCGTAGCTTTTACTGCCTTTTAGTTTTTTTGGATAGGCAATAACAGGCGACTCTTGAATCACGCGGAATGCCTTTACTGTAATTAATTCTGGATCGCCAGGACCAACGCCCAAGCCATATAAAACACCTAAATTAGTCATGATTTTCTTCCTTTCGATAAGCCGAAATAATATAGATTGGATTTAATGGGACAAAGCGTGTCATATCTAAAATTGGTTTACTACGCGCAAGCTGTGCCTGTAAAATATCAACAGCAAAACCACAGGCTTTAAATGCCTCCACAGCCTTATATAAATTTTCAATGGTTGCAGCATTTAAGACAATGCGACCAGTAGACTTCAAACGTTGGCAGCATAATTGTAGCAACTCAACCATTTCACCCCCTGTGCCCCCGATGAAAATAGCATCAGGATCTGGGAAGTTGTCTAGTCCTTCTGGTGCTTTACTATGAATCGCTGTAATATCAACTCGGAATTTCTGTTGATTCTGGAGACAGTTCTCTAAATCAGGTGCATTTTTCTCCACTGCAAATACTTGTCCTTCAGGTGCAAGCTTACCTGCCTCAATTGCCATCGAGCCTGTGCATGTACCAATATCCCAAATAATGCTATCCTGTTGAAGCTGCATGGCTTGCAAACTTAACACGCGAATTTCTTTTTTCGTAATCAGCCCTTTATCTGGCTTACGCTGGGAAAACTCTTCATCAGCAATACCAAGTGTATAACGCTTTGGCTCAAAGGTTTGCTGTAAAATCACAACATTTAACGGAGAAAACACAGCCATTTCCAATTCGTCAAGCGAATACCAGCCAACTTTTTCGTTTTCACCCTGTAAATTTTCTGCTACAAATGCGCGGTACTCTGTTAGTCCAAAATGCTTTAAATAACGAGCAAGCGCATTTGGGCTATTATCGGCATCTGTTAACAGTGCTACTTTCTTTTTACCATCGATGCGCTGTGCCAAGCCCTTCATGGAACGGCCATGAATGCTTGTCACATAAGCATCCTGCCAGCTTTCACCCATCTTCGCAAAGGCAAGCTGGACAGAGCTTATATACGGATACACCTCTACCTTGAGCTTTTTCGCTAAATAGCCACCAAGCCCATAAAATAATGGATCACCTGATGCTAAAATGACTGTTTTTTTTGTTTCAATTGCTAAGCGTTCAACAAGCGCCGAAAGACCGCCTTTAATAACAATCTTTTCACCTGTATAAGCTGGAAAAAAATCGAGAACTCGTTCACCACCAACAAGCACCTCACTCTCCTCAATCCATTGGAGGTATTGTGGGAGTAAGCTTGCTAATCCGTTATCCCCGATCCCAATTAACTTCATCGATCGATGCAATATTATCAGCCCTTCCTAGTAATTGTCCCTGCATCGAATAGATCGATGTGGAAAGTGTTAGACCACCCTTTATATGATGTAAGGAGGAATAGCAGCAAGCCTCACATAAATGATGGAAGAACGCATGATAGCCCTTGTTCATCATAATGTCTCCTACCTGTGACGCAGTGTTTGCCTCACGTACTTCAGCGATGGTTGCTTCATCTGCGCCACTATCTGCTGCTAGCTGTGCTAAAAAAGGAAAATCAATTGGTGCACTTTTGGAATGCACCATCATTACCCCTTGCGCAACTTTCGAAAACTTGCCCATCATACCAACAAGCGACACCTGCTTCATGCCTAGTCGTTTGCAATGCTTTAAGGTAAAGCCAACAAAATCGCCCATTTCAATAAAGGCTTCCTCGGGTAAATTTGGATATTGCTGCATCGCAAATTTTTCACTGCGTCCACCCGTTGTGACAACTAAATGATCACAGCCAGCCTCTTTTGCTACACTAATCGCCTGCACAATACTTGCCATATAAGCAGAACTTGAAAAAGGCACGACGGTTCCCCTTGTGCCTAAAATCGAGATGCCTCCAAGTATACCAAGCCGCCCATTTAACGTTTTTTTAGCAATTTCCTCACCCTTAGGTACAGAAATAACCACATTTACGCCCTGTTGAATTTGAAATTCATCGAGCACTCCTTGAACAGTGCTCGTAATCATCTTGCGTGGGACAGGATTAATAGCAGCCTCGCCAACAGGCACTGGTAAGCCAGGCTTTGTGACACGTCCGACACCAATCCCTCCGTCTAAATGAATACCAGGTGTATCTGCCCAGCTCACCGTGCTAACAATGAGTGCCTGATGTGTGGCATCAGGATCATCGCCTGCATCTTTAATCGTTTCACAGCTAACTGCATTTTGTTCAAATATGCATTTTTCAATGGTAAAGGTTGCATCTCGCCCAATTGGTAAATGGATCGTGCTTGTTTCTTGCTCTTCCTTGGTAATTAAGGCAAGCAATGCAGCCTTTGTTACCGCAGTTGCACAGGCCCCTGTTGTGTAACCGTGACGCATGTCCTTAGGGTCCTTTTTAGGCTTGCGCTCCATTATTTTTTGGCCTGTTCATCCGCTAAAAGTGAAACAGCGTTTAAAGCGGCTACCGTCACTGTACTGCCGCCTTTACGACCAACATTCGTAATATATGGAATCCCTTCTAATTTCAGTAGCTCTTCCTTTGATTCAGCCGCTGATACAAAACCAACAGGCATGCCAATAATTAAATCAGGCTTTGCTAGACCTTCTTTTATTAAACGAATTAATTCAAGCAATGCTGTTGGGGCATTACCGATTGCATAAATACCACCTTCATGGAGCTTCGCTGCCTTTTGCATTGAAATAATGGCACGCGTTGTATTTTGTTTTTTCGCTTCAATCGACACATCTTCATCTGCAATATAACAATGTAAATCTCCTCCATGCTTTTGGAAGCGCTTCTTACCAGAGCCACTTTCAATCATTTGCACATCTGCAATAACATGTCGCCCTGCAAGAATGGATTTAATGCCCGCTTCAATCGCGCCTGGTGTAATGATGACGCTACGACCTAGCTCAAAATCTGCCGATGCATGGATAATACGGCGCACAACCTTCCACTCGTCTTCCGAAAAGTCATGCTCGCCCATTTCCTCTGCAATAATTGAAAAGCTATAATCGTAAATTTTATCTGGGTCTACTGTTAGTGGTTTGAAATCTGTTTTAAAATCCATGAAAAATGCCTCCTAAAGTGTTTTTTGTACAGCCTGTAAAACGTCTTCAAAGGTTGAATATTGTTGGCCATATTGAATATTTGGTCTTGCAATTAAAATCGTTTCAATATCACAAGCAAGCGCTGCCTCTAGCTTCTCATCCACTGAGCCAACTTTACCGCTTTCCTTGGTAATCATTAATGTGACGCCATATTGACGAAATAGCGCTTCATTTAACTCCTTTGTAAATGGACCCTGTATCGCTACAATATCTCGCTGTGCCACGCCAAGTGCCTCACATTTTTCCATATTGTCCAGTCGCGGAAGCATACGTGCAATCACTCGTGTATTTTCTAAACCTTGTAACACCTTTGTAAAGGTCGCAAGTGTTTTACTGCCTGTTGTCAGCATAATAACCCCACGCTTTTGTGCCGCTAGCTGGGCTGCCTCCTCGTAATCCTTCACAACGGTAATCAATGGATGGGCATAATGCTCGTGCGCGCGCTCATAGCGAATATAGGGAATTTGTGCCTGCTCAGCAGCAGCCATCGCATTTTTAGAGGCCTCCTCCGCAAAGGGATGGGAGGCATCTACTACTAATTGATAGCCCTGCTCTGTCATAATCGCTGCCATTTCGTCAGCTGTCAGTCGACCGATTAAATGCGGCAAGCCAGCGTCAGCAAGACTAGCAGCCGCTGATTCGGTAACGACCGTAGCTGTGACCTGATAACCTGCCTGCTGCAAGTTGAGGGCGAGGTTTCTGGCATCACTCGTTCCTGCTAACATAAAAATCATTTTACAGACTCCTCTATATGATCATGGTCGTGATGATGGTCATGGTCATGATGGTGGTGGTGATGTGCATGTCCATGTACTGCCGCATAAGCACGGTAATTCTCTAAATCTTGCATGCCTGTTGATGTACCATTCACTGCCTGTTCAATACGCTCTAATAACACATTTTGCAGACGTTCATGGTAGCCAAAATAATCAGCAATTTGAATAGCACAATCTGGATATTGCTTATTGAACTTTTCACACATGCCATTCATACGTTCCATTAAAATGCCTGTGAATAAAAAGTACGGTAGCATAATAATCTTTTTAGCACCTAATTTGACACAGCGCTCCATTCCTTCTTCAACAAGTGGATCTGTTACCCCCATAAAAGCGCTTTCCACATATTTCACAGGTAGCTTTTCCCATAAGAGACGTGTTATTTTATAAAAATCACCATTTGCCTCTGGATCACTGCCACCACGTGCAATTAATAAAATCGCAGTATCCTGCTGCTGCTCTTCTGTATTAAACCCAATGTCTGCTAGACGATCCTGTAAAATACCAAATATCTCCTCATGAATACCGATTGTTTGTCCATACGTGAAGGTGATGTTTGGATAATGTTCACGTGCATGCTCAATTTCTGCTGGAATATGAAGCTTAGAGTGACCTGCATGGAGTAAAATAATTGGGATAACATGAACCTCTGTTGCTCCCTTCTTCACACAGTTTGTAATGCCCTCTTCAATATTTGGCGAGGCAAATTCAAGAAAACAGGTTTCCACTAAAAATTGGGGGTCAATACGCGGTGTCATTTCCTCAATAAATGTGCGTACCTCCTCATTTCCTGCTGCTAAACGGCTACCATGGCCGACAAATAAAATTGCTTTCATCTCTATTACTCCTCACTACTCGCCACATGGAGCGGGCTCTACTTTTATTTTGGAAGACATATCTTGATAGGTAAAATGCAGTATCTTTTTCACACGTTTAAAATATTTGAATAGGCGCTCATTTGGATGAGCATTCGCTTTGTATTCTTCAATAATATCCGTAAGCAATGGCACTAGCTGGTCGGGCTCCAATCCTTCTACAACAGGCTGTGCTGCATGGGCTGTACGACCCACTGGCTTTGCCCCTATAAAAACATCAAACTTGCTTTTGCGATACACAATGCCGATATCATCAAACACGGCACGATAACAGGCCATACCACAGCCATTAAAACCAATATTTAATGTTTTCGGCAAGGACATGCCTCCTAGCTTTTCCTGAATTTCTTCTGCATAGGGAATCGAATCTGCCTTTTCGCCATAGCAAAAATCGCAAGCCTTTAGTGTGGCAACATCACCGATAGGCGCTAATAAAAAGCCTACTGCCTGTAGCCTTTCAGTAATGCGATTTGGCTCAGTTGTTGGGATTTTCAAATGAATTTGATGCTCAGGTGTATATTCCATCGTACCATGCTCGCCAACGACCTCTGCTAATGTCGTCATTTGCTGTGGTGTGAAAAATTTATTGGCAACCCCTGGGCTGACGGCTAGCTCAAAAATAGATTCAATTTTTTGCTGTACAAGCTTGGGTGTTACCTGTACTGCACTTGTTCCTTTAACCATTGCAAGCGCCGCTGTAGCCATTTCCAATGCTGTGTTTTTCGGCTTTGGCGTAGCGGCTACACTGGGTTTATGATTGCGCCCTGCATTGGGGTCTGCCGCAAAGTCACCACGAGCCTCTCCTGTCTCCTGATTCATTGCCCATGGCTCGTTTTCCTCGCGTAAGCGTTGATGTGGACGTAATGGCTGCTTCTCTTCACCAAGTGTATATTTTCGTTGATAGCCACGTGGTGTAATCATTTTATTATCATAGAAAAATGTCGATGAATTCCCAATAATCACCGTTGTAAGCATACCAATATCGTGCTCTAGCATTTCGGCTAATGTTGTCATCGTAACTTCTTGACGCTCACGATAGGCACTTTTCACAAGTCCAACAGGTGTATCAGGTGAACGGTATTCTAAAAGAATGCGCTGTGCCTCCACAATTTGTCTTGTACGACGACCACTTTTAGGATTGTAGAGCGCAATGACAAAATCCGCCATCGCTGCTGCCTCTACACGCTTGGCAATTAAGTTCCAAGGTGTTAAATGGTCGCTTAAGCTGATAGTACAAGCATCATGCATAATCGGGGCTCCTAGTAAACTAGCACATGAATTAATCGCTGAAATACCTGGAACAATTTCAACTTCAATGCCCGTTGCCTCTGTCCAGCCCAGCTCAATTAACACTTCATACACTAAGCCAGCCATCCCGTAGACGCCCGCATCTCCACTGGAAATTACAGAAACAATACTGCCAGCCTCTGCTTGACGCACGGCTTCCTGTGCACGTGAAACCTCCTCTGTCATACCCGTACTAACAATTGATTTGGCATTGACTAAATCTTGAATAAGCTCTACATAGGTTTTGTAGCCAATAATCATATCACTTTGTTGCAATGCCTCTACAGCACGTGTCGTAATATGCTTAAAATCTCCAGGTCCAAAGCCCACTACGAAAATTTTCCCTTTTTGTGCCATTTTGCTACCTCTCTTTCACCTTTTCGATCCCTTTAATAGCCGTTGTTTGTGCTGTACGCTGTAATGTACCTTCACGCAATGTAAAGACATGCTCCTTGTGTAAAGATTCATGATGTAAGTCTTGTACAAGTGCTCTCGCATGCTCTGTTGATGGCACACGATACCAATTGCCCTGCGGATAGGCAATGACAACGCAAGCATCCTTACACCGTCCATTACAGCGTGTTCTTGTCGTATGTATTTCTTGATCAAGTGCCTGCCGCTGTATTTCATCTCGAATGGCTTGTGTAATATCCTCCGCATCCTTTTTCATACAGCTACTGCCGTTGCAAATAAAGAGATGTGTTTGCATCCCCTCTAAATTCCATGTTGTCATCTAATCGCTCCCTTCATTTGCTTTTTTGGAAAAGAAAAAACCTTTACTCTTCGCTTGAGAGTAAAGGTTTTATAGAAGCTTAATAAAAACGAATAAAATGCTGGTACCCGCTCTTGCTCCAACTTCTCCCTCCGAAAAGTTTGCATGCACAATCAATTAAGCAGGTTTCCTGACTTAAGCTTCATCTTACTTTCACGCCTTCCCAGTTTGCACAAGTGGCTTTGTGATTTCATCAGCTATTACAGTAGCGGGGGCTGTATTGGATTTTCACCAATTTCCCTATTATCTCGAAAATTTGAGCACTTATTGATGTTTTTATATGAAATTATTATCGTTATCCATGAATAGAAAACTGTCTCTATCATAGCTTATTATTTTAAAATTTCAATATTTCTTTAACAATTTGTGATAAATTTATCAGTTTTGGTTATCAGAATTTTCGACATTGACGCCCAATTCAAAAAAATTTTATAAAAAGTATAGCATATTTATGGAAATGCATGTTACAATTTGTCGTGAAATCTCACAATTCTATATTTTTTTCGGTGTAAAATGCTTGTTATTTTACTTAAAAGGGAAGTCGGTGTAAGTCCGACGCGGTCCCGCCACTGTAATAGGGAGTTTTATAGAAAATGCCACTGTCCAACGGATGGGAAGGCCTATAAAATAGTGAACTAGAGCCAGGAGACCTGCCGAAAAATACGTGACCGTTTCAGCCTACGAGGATAGGTGTGCAACTTAGCAGATACGCATGTTTTTGCTCTCTTAGTATGCACTTTTCCTGTAGCGGAGAAGTGCTTTTTGTATGGACGTGGCCAAATAGCCTGTTTAGCGAGCAACAGGATGCTTATGGACTCATGCGAAAGTCTAAATACGCAAAGAAGAATTTCTCCGCACGTAATATTTTTACAATTTATTCAGAATGAGGAGGAAAAATATTGAAGCTTTCTTGGTGGAAATTTAGTTATTTTTTAGTGGCATATTTAATGGTGCCAAAACAAGCTTTTGCCATGCATATCATGGAAGGTTTTTTACCAATTGAATGGGCGATTTTTTGGTGGGTTATCTCTATTCCCTTTATTGTACTAGGATTGCGCTCCATTCGAAAAACAGTCGAAGCAAACCCTGAAACAAAAATGATATTAGGTCTTTCAGGAGCCTTTGCATTTGTCCTATCTGCCTTAAAAATCCCGTCTGTTACAGGGAGCTGCTCGCATCCTACAGGTGTTGGGCTTGGTACAGTGTTATTTGGTCCATTGGCAATGAGTGTAATTGGAACGGTTGTTTTATTATTCCAATCCTTACTTTTAGCACATGGGGGCCTTACAACGTTAGGAGCAAATGCCTTTTCAATGGCGATCGTAGGTCCTTTTATCGTGTATTTTGTCTTTAAAGGGGCACAAAAAATAGGTTTGTCGTTTTCATTAGCTGTGTTCTTCGCTGCCATGCTTGGCGACTTAGGCACATATGTTGTGACTTCTGTACAGCTAGCACTTGCCTTCCCTTCTGAGGTGGGTGGCTTCGCCGCATCCTTCACAAAATTCGCAGGTATTTTTGCTTTAACACAAATTCCATTAGCCATTAGTGAGGGGATTTTAACAGTAATTGTGATGAACTTCTTGAAAAAATATAATATTAGCGAATTAAAGGCATTACGTGTTTTCTCAGCAAAGGAGGCACACTAAGATGAAACGTACTTTATTACTATTAGCCATTGTTGTCCTGTTAGCCATTATCCCCCTGTTTATTCAAAAGGGTGCAGAGTTCGGTGGTGCTGATGGTGAGGCCGAAGCAGCCATTGGCGAAATTAATAAGGATTATGAACCATGGTTTGAAAGTTTATGGGAGCCGCCTAGTGGTGAAATTGAAAGCTTACTATTTGTACTACAGGCTGCGATTGGCGCAGGCTTTATTGGCTACTTTATCGGCTATATGCGCGGCAAGCATAAAGAAGGCTAAATACGATGCTATTAATCGATAAGTATGCTTACCTTAATAAACTAGCGCACGTTCATCCACTAGAAAAAATGATCTTTTCCTTAGGACTATTGTTATTATCCCTAATTTTAAGAGATGAACAGCTTTCACTCATTACATTTTTTGTAATGAGTGCTTTTATCATTTTCGGCGCAAAAATCCCATTAAGCTATTATGTAAAACTATTGCTATTACCAGCCTTTTTTTTATTCACTAGTCTTGTATCCATTTTAATCTCAATTGCACCATCTACACATGTGCTACCTCCTCACATTTGGTCTTTCACCTTTAGCAATTGGACGATTTTTATTGGGCAGGCCAGTATGACAGCAGCACAGCAATTATTTTTTATTGTGCTTGGTAGTATCAGTTGCTTATATTTTTTAATCCTAACAACCTCAGTTCAAGGAATTTGCTATGTTTTACGACAATGGCGATTTCCAGTGTTATTAGTTGAATTAGTAGAGCTAACCTATCGTTTTATTTTTCTTTTTTTAGCTAGTATGCAAAAAATTTACCTCGCCCAGCAAGCACGTCTCGGCTATTATTCACCTATCCAATGGCTACGTTCACTATCCATGCTGATAGCAGCATTATTTGTGGAGATGTTTCAGCGGAGTCGAGCGCTTAACAATGCGATGCAGTCACGTGGTGGCGAGGCTGTCTATTGGCAGAAAGCAAGCTCTTATAACAAGAAAAATTGGCTAGGCATGGCACTTATTTTTCTACTCTTTATCGTATATGGAGGTTTTTTCGCATGACAGCCTATTATTTTGAACTTCATCATCTGTCCCATATTTACGCAGATGGCACAACAGCGCTCACAGATATTTCATTGCAAATTCCAAGGGGGAAAAAAATTGCGATCCTTGGACATAACGGTGCAGGAAAATCAACATTATTTCAGCATCTTAACGGGATATTAAAGCCTACTACAGGCACTATTTCTTTTCAGGGTAACAAGCTTCAGTACAGCAGCAAAGCTTTAAAGACCCTTCGTCAACAGGTTGGTATTGTCTTTCAAGATGCAGACCACCAGCTTTTTTCAGGCACAGTCAAGCAAGATATAGCGTATGGACCGCTTAATTTGGGCTGGTCTACTGAAAAAATTGAGGAAAAGATCGCCTGGGCGGTTGCACAAACAGAGGTAGAGAATTTACTAGATAAGCCGATTCATTTCTTAAGTGTTGGACAAAAAAAACGTGTGGCGATGGCTGGTGTTTTAGCAATGGAGCCATCTGTTCTCTTATTAGATGAACCAACAGCAGGTCTGGATCATTATTATGCTACACAAGTTTTACAATACCTAGCAAAATTAGAGGATGGGGAAAGAACCATTCTATTAGCAACACATGATATTCAACTCGCCTATGAATGGGCAGAGCAAATTATTGTGATGGAGGCAGGGTCAATCATTTATAATGGTGATCCCATCACTCTATTCTATAACGAAGAACTATTAAAACGTGCCCATCTTGAACGCCCATGGGTCTTTGCGATGGCCATGCTATTACAAGAAAAAAAGATCTTAACGAGCAAGGAGCCAATACCTCGTTCTAGGGATGATTTACACAGACTTATTCAACAGCTTTAAACAGTTTGACCAGGGGCTAATTTAAGCAGCAGTGAAAATTTTTCCTCATTTACGAAACTTTTCTATTAGTTAATCGTATAAATATAGTCAAGGCGTTCAATAGGCAAAAATAAGAACTATGATTTCCATCTAAGTAAGAAGATAGCAAAAACTCTTCTATCTTTAGAATAGAACGGAAGTAAGGGTTTGAAAATTTATGTTTATTGGGAGGCCAAACTTAACATATGAAGGAGAGAAAGTTATTGAGAAATTGGTTGAAGAAATCCGTCACTGTGGTAGCATCTGCTGCACTAATGGTCCCTGCTGTCTCTGCCTTTGCGGAGACCCCACAGCCTGCTACAAAGAATGGCAAGCTTGAACAACTTATGCTTGCAAGTAATCAAACACGAACAGGACAAAATTCACAGAATAGCGAAAAATGGATCAGCAAAAATACAATTGTTATTAAGCATGTAGGGCTTGATCAAAATGTACATAAAAAAATTGGTGCTAAGGTCCTCCGCTCCATTCCTTCATTAGGATATGATGTTATTCAGTTAAACAAGGACGTCTCGCTTGAAAAAGCTGTCTCTTACTATTTACAGCAGGATGGCATTACAAGCGTATCCCCTAGCTATATATACCATACATTTGCCACGGACACCGATCCCAAGAAAGAAGAAATGTATCATTTAAGCCTGCTACAAATAGATAGGGCACTTAAATTAGCAGGTGATCATGAAGTAACGGTGGCTGTGATTGATTCGGGCGTGGACTTTAAGCATCCCGATTTAAAAGCTCAAGTACTACCGCCCTATAACGCAGCCGCACCAGCTAATACAACTTATACAGCCGATCATGGTACACATGTAGCAGGAATTATTGCTGCTGCAAAAGATAATGGTATTGGCGGACATGGCATTCATCCAAAAGCTAAGCTTCTACCCATTGATGTATTTAATGGCAAGGAGGGCGCCGATGATTTCACAATCGCACAAGGTATTCTATACGCCATTGAACAAGGCGCTGATATTATTAATATGAGCCTTGGCGGCTATGGAGAGTCTCCACTTATGCAAGAGGCTGTCCAAAAAGCGATTGATAGCGGCATTACCATTGTAGCTGCTGCAGGCAATGAGGCGACAGATGAATACTCCTTCCCTGCTTCCTTTGAAGGTGTCATTAGTGTTGGCTCAACAAATAACAAAAATAAGCTATCCAGCTATTCCAATTATGGGCCATCTGTTGATATTGTGGCACCAGGTGAAGATGTATATAGTACCGTTTATGACACGAAAAAGGGATCGTCCTTTATTAAATTTAGTGGTACATCCATGGCATCACCTGTTGTGGCAGGAATTGCATCCTTGCTTAAATCAAAATATCCACATTTAAAGCCCTATGAAATAGAAGCCATTCTTGAAATGTCTGCACAAGATTTAGGTGAGAAAGGCTATGATCTTACGTATGGGCATGGGCTTGTTGATCCTATTAAAGCCCTACAATTCGATCTTCAGAAGTTGCCTAAGCATTATTCAGAAACAGTGGAAGAACGTCTTACAAATGCCAAAGTATTGACTAAAAATACAGTGAATACGGAACAGGGTGTGTTTGAACAGCCTGATGAAAAGAAATGGTACAAGGTCGATTTAGAGGCTGAGGAATATGCACAGTTCACATTAAAAGGTGCAGATAAATATGATTATGCCTTTGATCTATACTTCTATCCCACTAGTCATTTTGGTGAGGTTGAGCCTATCCATGTTAATGATGTGCGCATAGGCAAAAAGGAAGGCTATCTATTTAAAGCTGAGCAAGAGGGTACGCTATTAATCGGTGTCAAAGATCATAATGGCAGCTATAGTCTAAAGGGTAAATCAACCTATACCTTTACCGCTCAAACTACCAAAGATCTACCAGTGGATGCCCTAGATCAAACGAATATGGAAGAAATTAAAAAATTCCCATTTAGTACAGCAGGTAAAGACTATACCCTGCTTTCGACAGATCAGCAAAAAGATCGGGACTACTTTACGTTTTCTGTTAAAAAACCAACAACATTAAAATTTGATTTATCAGGAATTCCTGGCGTAACTACATCAATGGAGCTTTATTTAAAAGAAGACTTTATGCCACCACAAGCCGAGGAGCTTACACAACCAGCAGGCGTACAGGAGCTACCAGCTAAAGAGTCTGAGCCAGCACAGGAAGATGAAGACGAAATGGAAGCTTATCCAATGCAAATGGCCTACGGCACAGCGAAAGGTGAAAATATCAGCCTCATTGTTGATGCTATGCCTGAGCAAGAATATGTCTTGCGTGTATCCAATGACAATAGTATGGATTTTTCGATGGGAATGTTCTTTAGTGGCGGTGTTGAAAAAGAAGAAAAGGTAAGTGAATCCATTCTTCCTTACACATTAAAAGCTACTGCTGTGACGCTGCCAAAGGATGAGGATGATCTACCAGCAGATGGTATCTCATTAGAAGAACCTGCGATCGAGGAGCCATCATCCATTGCACCAAGTGCCATCAAAAAGCGTGATGACATGGATACCATGCTAAGTATGCTGACAAATGCCTTTAGTGGAGAAAAATTGGAAGATGTTGAGCCAATTATGGAAAAAGCACTTCGCTTTAATATTGGGGAGGATCAAACAGCCTACTTCCAATCAGATTATGATGAAGATTACTTTTTATTGAAATCACCTGGGGATGCCCTTTATAGCTTCCGATTTAACAAAGGCACAGGTCAAATGCCATCTGGCACAATCTTTGAATATGATGAGGAAGCCAAAGAATTATTACCTGTCGCTTCCCTCACAGATAGTCTAAACATCCTTGCATTACTGTCAGGAGCAACCAATAATGAAGATGATGCAAAGGTCGTACCACTGAAAAAGGATAAAACCTATGTAGTCGCAGTTATGAATATGGGGGAACGCTCCGTTGATCCTTATACATTAAAAACACGTAAAATCGGTGATATTCCAGCAACTTATAATCCAGATAATCAGAAGGAAGGCAAAGCTCAGCCACTTCAATTAGGTACAACCTATAAAGATCATCTAATTTATCAAGATGACATCGATTATTACTACTATAAGCAACAGGGTAATGATGAAGTGATGAGTCTACTGCTTTCCACTATTCCTTTTACAGATGAAGAATTGAAGCAATTACCAAAAGAACTTCAGCAAGATCTAAAATTTGCAGGATCTATTATTGAAGATACAAATGGCAATATGAAAATCGATCCAAAGGAATTGGCGACAGAGGTGCCATTTGGCATTGGTGAAAATATTCTTGAATTGCTGCTTGGTGTGATGGGAGCAGCAGACGTCAATACATCGTTTCAGGCGAAAAAGGATCGAGGCTATTTTATCCTGGTCAGCAGCATAAACTTTGGTCAAGTATCGGTTCAGCCATATGCATTAACATTATTTGATCATCGTCGAGTGGATGAGGATGCAGATTCTACCTTAGTGAATGGTATACCAACAAAGCCACTTGCGCTTACGAAAAAAGAGGGTAAATGGGTTGCCTCTCACTATTTCAATACAGGGATTCCGTTTGGGGATAAGGATTACTTTGAATTTACAAATGACCAAAAACGTGAGGTGTTCTTCTCCCTTCAAACCGAAAAAGCATTGGACGGTGTAATTCGTATCATCAATGCAAATGGTAAAACAGTCTCAACCTTAGATTTATATGGGGCTGAAGATGCAGAAATCGGTACCGTTGAGCTGGATGCAGGCACATACTATATCGAGGTTAGCGAAGCTTATGGCAAGGCAAGTACACAGCCATATACACTAGAAATCCAATAAATCATCTATTCCCTAGGCTTACTACAAGGCCTAGGGATATTTTTATGCTTATAGCTGCCCAACATAAAAAAGCATCTTCCCACTAAGAAAAGATGCTTACGACTGCTAGTTAGTCAAAATATTTCACATAATTACAAAATTCATCTTGCTGCATATGTAGCTTTTCGTACAGTCTTCGTGCATTAATATTATCCGCGGCTGTTTGCAATGTTACATAGCGGGCATATTGCTGCTCACAATATTGAAACACCTTCTCCATCAATGCCGTACCGACCCCCTCACCTCTCACATCGTCTATCACATACATATCATTTAAAATATAAGCACGCTGTAAGGCGATCGAGGAAAACGTTGGATATAATTGTGTAAAGCCAACCGCCTTGCCATCCTTGACCGCTATAAAAATCACTGACTCTTTTAAAGCCAAGCGTAATTGTAAAAATGCCTTAGCATTGCTGGTATCTGACTCGATCCCATAAAACTGGCGATATTCATCAAATAGCACCGTTAATTCCTCTAGTTCATTCATTGTTGCTTGAAATATCTTCATTCATTTCTCCCCTTATGTCTACCCATGATTGTTAGATCTAATATCGATTATATAGAAAATAAGTGGATAAAGAAAAGGAAACCCCCTAAAAACAAGAAAATATTTACACTAAGTAACGAGCAATCTTTGTGACAATATCACGCCAATTTAAGGTTTGACGTGCAAAGGCTTGTAGCTGCTCACAGGTAGTAGCTAGCAATGCCTCCTGCTGTGTTACATGCTGAAATGTCTTACTAATGCTGTGCCAATCATGCTTTGGATGAATCGTTCCAAAGCGCTGCTGCTGGGTAATATCCATAACCCCATCCACATCTGTTGCTACAATATAACAGCCATTTTTAGCAGCCTCTGCAAATACATGGGCATAGCATTCTACTAAGGATGTTAAGCAAAAAATTTTAGCCTTTCGATATTCTTCCTCCAATTGCACCTTATCTTGAATTGACCCTACGATGATCACCTGAGCAGCAAATGGATGACCATCCAGTAATGCCATAAGCTCCTGATAAAATGACTCAGACATTGGTCCAACTAAACGCAGCTCCCAATCGGTAAGCTGTGCTGCTAGAAATGCTTTGACCGCCAATAATGTTTGCTTCTCTGGTGCATCTAAACGACCTACCATCACTATTCGATTTTCTTTCTCGCTAAACAATACAGGGGCTGTTGGAAAATGCTCATAAAAGCCATTTGGGATATGCTGAATCGTTAATTGCGAAAATTCTTGAATAGCCGTTTGAATGGCTACACATTCAGAAGAAAGAACATCACAGAGTTGCAACAGCTCTAAAAAATAAGGATAGGTTTTTAAACGTTCAAGCCAATAACGATTCACATCTAGCTTCATATAAATTTTCCCTTGAGGATGATGGTGCTTATAAGCTTTTAAAATTGGTAAATAAGATGGATAGGGACCTATAGCAAAGACAACATCAATATCCTTCGCATGCCCTGCTAAATAAGTGTTCATATTAGCGATATAGTCACCTTCAAATGGTATCCGCTCAAACTTTACAGCAGGAAAGGTTTGTTGAAGAAGGGCTTCATTGATTTCCGCTGTGAGAATGCTTACATCATACCCTAAATGCTCTCCCAATAAAATCGGTACAAGGCAAAGATCTTTAAAAATATGTGCATCGGAAAGCTTATAGGATTCTACACTACAAATAAAGGCAATCCTTTTTGACATTGTCTCCCTCTTTCTAAAAAGCGTTCTACTAGTGTATGATCACAGCTGTTAAATGTGTATAACCTAGCATTTTTTATTCCTCTACATCCACACTTTCTCGTAAATAGCTCTCTTAAAAGCTTACGCAAACAAGCCATTGCCTACAAGAGCACATCAGCCATGCATACTGTAATAAAGAATCTACTCTGCCAATATGAACTAGAAAAATGCTACGAATCTATTAGGAATGGAGGGATCACATGAAGATTAGTTTTTTATCACCTGCATTTAATAGCGAGCAATGGATTGTCACCATGCTAGATAGTATTCCAAAAGAATATGCCTATGAAATTATTGTGGTGGATGATGGCTCTACAGACAATACATTAGCCCTTTTACAAGACTATCAGAAAAATTGTACAGCTTTAAAAATCATTGTCCATCCAACCAATTTAGGCGCGAGTGTTGCTTATAATCGATGCATTGCAGAGGCGACAGGTGATTATATAGCAATTATTGATAGTGACGACCACTATTTACCTGCTATTCGCAATGTAGTAGCACAGGTAGATGGTGAGTTTGATATTTACTACTATAATATGATTATTAAAAACGGCTATGCATTTATTAAAGATGAATCAAATCGCTACTCATTGCCTGGGCAATTTAAAATTATTCGCAGAAGCTTTATCGGGGACGCTACATTTACAATACGTAAGGATATTGCTGGGGATTGGGATTTTAATCGTGCCCTGATGGATAAAAATCCAACCTGTAAATATACAAACGAATTTGCTTATTGGTACAACTATCCAAGAGAAAACTCAGAATGCGATTTACATCAAAGAGGGTTGAAATAATTGAATCATGCATGTGGGAGGTGTCATCCATCATACGATGTTTACAGATAAAATTTTACTGATTACTGGCGGTACTGGCTCTTTTGGTAATGCGGTCCTACAACGATTTTTAAATACCGCTATCAAGGAAATTCGAATCTTCTCGAGAGATGAAAAGAAGCAAGATGATATGCGAAAGCTTTACCAGCATCCTAAGATAAAGTTTTATATTGGCGATGTGCGTGATATAGAAAGCATTCACCATGCTATGTACCAGGTCGATTTTGTATTCCATGCGGCAGCCCTAAAGCAAGTTCCCTCCTGTGAGTTCTTCCCTTTGGAAGCCGTTAAAACAAATATTTTAGGAACAGAAAATGTCTTAACAGCCGCTATTCAGGCTGGCGTTCAAAAAATTATTTGTCTCTCTACTGATAAGGCTGCCTATCCTGTAAATGCTATGGGGATCTCCAAAGCAATGATGGAAAAAACATTTATTGCAAAATCAAGAATGGTGGACCCTAAGCAAACCTTAATTTGTGGCACAAGATACGGCAATGTGATGGCTTCACGTGGCTCTGTTATTCCGTTGTTTATCGAACAAATCAAAGCTGGTCAGCCCTTAACCATTACAGACCCTCAAATGACACGCTTTATCATGAGTCTCGAGGAAGCAGTCGAATTGGTTTTATATGCCTTTACCCATGCCCAACATGGCGATATTATGGTACAAAAATCTCCTGCCGCTACCGTGCAAGATTTAGCACAAGCTTTACTCGAAATTTTTCAGGCGCCTAATGCGATTCAAATTATTGGCACACGGCATGGGGAAAAAATGTATGAAGTATTATGTACAAAGGAGGAAGCCGCAAAAGCGATTGATGTAGGTAATTTTTATCGAATTCCCGCAGATAATCGAGATTTACATTATGGCAAATACCTTGATGAAGGCTCTCCTAAAATATCGTTAACAGATGAATATAATTCTAATAATACGCAACTATTAAGCATCGCGGAGCTAAAAGAAAAATTAATAAAGCTGCCACTTATTCAACAAGAGCTCCTTCACTGGAAGGGAAGAAAACCATGAAATTTTTAGTGCTTGGCGCTACGGGCATGGCTGGTCATATGATTGCTATGTATTTATCTGAGCAAGGGCATCATGTCACCACCTACTCCAGAACAGCCTTTCCCTACGGCAACAATATTGTTGGTGATATTACAAATCCCCAATTTTTACAAACACTTTTAACAACTACGGATGTTGATATTGTCATTAATTGTATTGGTATGTTAAACAATGCCTGCGATCAATATCCTGATAAAAGTATTTTTTTAAATAGCTATTTACCCCATGCCATTGCTGCTCATCTAAAAGATCGTCAAACAAGGCTGATTCATCTTAGTACCGATTGCGTCTTTTCAGGGAAAGCTGCCCCCTATCATGAAAAAAGTAGACGGGACGGTGAAACCTTTTATGATCGTACAAAGGGCTTAGGGGAAATTGATGACAACAAGCATTTAACATTCCGCAACTCTATTATTGGCCCTGACCTACAAAAGGATGGCATTGGACTGTTCAATTGGTTTATGCAGCAACATGGGTCCATTTATGGCTATACAGGTGTGCGCTGGACGGGTGTCACCACGCTAACCCTAGCTAAAGCGATTGAACAGGCTGCCCAAGAAGGTTTAACAGGACTCTATCACTTAGTCAATACGACGACTATCTCAAAATATGACCTTTTGCAGTTATTAAATCAATATTTTAGAAACAATACCATCAACATTCTTCCTGATCCGCTTGTCCATGTCGATAAAACATTAATCAATACAAGACATGATTTCTCCTTTGTTGTGCCTAGCTATAAAGCTATGATTGTGGAAATGAAAGATTGGATGCTACAGCATAAAAATTTATATCCTCATTATCCTGAACGCCATGATATGTACTAATCGTGGCGTTTTACCGATTAAATCACCGTCTCCTTAGGTAATTGCCCATCCTTAATCCAATGTTCAACAAAATCATTGAAAAAGGCAGGCTTCGCTAGCGACACACCATGACCAATATTCCCCAATAGCACACCATAACAATTGGGATGATGTTGAAGCAGTGCTTTGGCAGATTTTTTCATAACGCTTTTTTCTTTCTCGCCAACCGTAATTAAAATTTTCCCCTGTGCTTTATGAAAATTGGGCGGAATAGAAAACGACATATTCTCTTGGAGGATTTGCAGCAATACCTCTATATGCATTGTAGAGCTCTCATGATAATAGCGTTCAAAATAATGGTCATCAATATATAAGGTTTTCGCTTGCAGCTTAGCAAATGTTTTCTTTTTAACAAGTGGAAATGTTAGTCGAATCAATGGTTGCATAAGCCCTGTCATAGTAGGTGAAGGAATCACAAGAGCACTATTAATTATCGTAAAATCACTGACATCCGGCTTTATACTAAGCATTTGAATAGCAATTTGCGCACCTAATGAAAAGCCAATTACAATAACCGTTTTGCCATTTGCCTTTTCTTCAATTAACTGTAAAATCTTGTTGGCACAATGCTCAATGGAAAATGGAGATACTGATAAAAGCTCTGGTACAATACAGTGATAGTTGGAAAAATGCTGCACTTGCTCGTCCCACATCCATCCTCCCACTCCACCTCCATGAATAAACATCATCAATGGCTTGCTGCTATTGCCATATTCCCTATATTGCATAAACTCCTCATCTCCCTTTTAGTGATGATCATCTAAAAAATCTTTACTAAAGCTTGTTTGAGATTGATAGGATGAACGTTTTCCAAGATCGACGCCTCGCTGAATCATACCCTTACCAAAGCGCTCCTCTATTTCATCCACAATTTTTAAAATTGGCTCATCCTTGACATGCTCTTGAAAATTAAAAATGGATAATTGCTGTGAATAATCTTTGCGATCAACAACATTGGAAACGGTAACACCAAGTAATCTAACAGGCGTTTCATCCCAATGCTTATCAAATAATGCACAAGCAATAGGAAAAATATCCTCAAAGCGATAAAGCACATTAGACACTGTTTTTGAGCGTGTATGATTATGCCAATTCGTATCCCGTATTTGAATACTCACAGTAGAGCCTGCTAAACGCTTCGCATCCAGTCGTTCTGCCACTTTTTTACATAGCCCTTCAATCGTTTTATGCAATGTCCGAATATCGATGAGATCTTCAGGTAATGTTGTTGAATTGCCAACACTTTTTGTATCAAAAATCGCCTCTGGGTCTACTGCACGGTCATCCATACCATTCGCTCTTGCACGAAGGCGCACACCATTTTTTCCCAGTATTTGCTTGATAGTATACTCATCTGTTTTCGCTAAATCACCAATTGTAAATATACCATGTGCATTTAATTTTTTCGCTGTGCTTGCACCAATACCATGCATTTTCACCACTTCATCTGGCCACAGCAGCTGTTCCATATCACGTATACGCAAAATGGTAATGCCCATCGGCTTCTTGCGATCAGAAGCTGTTTTCGCTAAAAATTTATTGGGAGCAATTCCTATGGAGCAAGGTAAATCAAGCTCTGTTAAAATACGCTGCTGTATTTCCTGGGCAATATTGAGTGCATGTCTTTCCTTGCTTAATGCCGTCACATCCATATAGCCCTCATCAATTGACACAGGCTCTACTAAATCTGTATAGCTCCGAAGAATGGTGAATATTTCTTTCGAGGCAGCACGATACTTTGGAAAATCAGGTGGCAATAGCAACAGCTCAGGGCATTTACGCAGTGCCTCATGAACGGTCATTGTGGTATAAATCCCAAGCGCTCTTGCTTCATATGAGCAGGTAACTAAAATGCCACGCCGCTCCTTTGGATTACCTGCTATTGCAAGTGGCTTACCCTTTAAACTAGGATTATGTGCCTGCTCCACAGAGGCATAAAAACTATTCATATCCACATGAAAAATAACGCGCCCTTTATGAGCCATTTGCTTCACCTCTTTTCTTCTATATTTTTATTATACGCTGGTCTGCTATTAATCAACAAACACATAATCCCCATTGCTTTCAAGTATATCCTTTAAGATTATCAATGCTTGCTCAAGCTGATGCTCGGGCGCGGTAATCGCTAAGCGAACGGCATTGACAGGCTTGGTATTGCCAACAGCAAAGCGCTCTGCTGCATATACCTGTACACCTGCCTTAGCAGCCAGTAATTCAAATTGCACACCTGTAAATTGCTCAGGCAATAGTAACCATCTAAAAATACATTCCTCATCACCTAAAATATGATATTCTCCTAGATATTGATTGACGAGCGCATTTTGCTGCTTTGTATAGGTACGGTGTTTCTCTAAAATCGTTTGTGCCACCCCTTCATGAATCATTCTTGCTGCAAGCTCAAGCATAAGCGGAGAAACCGAAATATTAATATTATAAAGGGTTTCCATAATTTTTTTACGATAGACTGGTGGTGTCACAATAAAGGACAAGCGTAAGCCTGGCGAAATCGTTTTTGATAAACTTGCAATATAAATGACTCTTTCTGGTGCATAGGAGGCAATTGGTGCAAGTGCCTGCTCCTTTAAAAAGCTATAAATAGCATCCTCAATCACAATTAAATCCTTCTGCCTTGCTACCTCTGCAATCATTTGTCTTGTCGCCACAGACATGGTATGGGTTGTTGGATTATGAAAATCAGGAATCACATAGATGCCCTTGATATGCTCATTTTTACATGCATACAATAGCCCCTCCCTTGTCATTTCACCTTGGCTTTGCTGGATAGCAACAAGCTGAATACCAAGCATATTGGCAGCCGTTTTAATGCCTGCATAGGTGATCGGGTCTGTGCCAATGCGGTCGCCTGGCTGAAATAATGCTGCCAGTGTCCCCACAATGGCATTTTGTCCGCCTGCCCCAAGTAAAATTGGCTGATTTGGTTGGAAATGAATCCATTCAAAGAGCTTCATCACCGCCTCCTGCTGCCAAGCATTGCTCTCGGGACGTCCATATTGAAAGAGCTTGCTTACATTAGGCTCATTTAACATTTTCTTCATAAAGCGTGTAATATCCTCATTAGCAAAATTATCAGGCAGCACAGAGCCCATTTCAATCATAGGTGTTGTATGATTTGCTGGTAATAGTATTTTATTGCTCGCTGCATCCGTTGACACAAATGTACCACTACCAATTGAGGCATAAATTAATCCCTTTTGTCCACATAGCTTAAAGGCTCGTGTAATAGTACTTAAATTGACATCTAAAAAATCAGCCAATTCACGTTGCGGAGGTAGTTTTGTTCCGGGTAGCAGCTTGCCATCCTTGATATCCTGCTCAAGCTGTTGGGCAATTGCTATATATAATGGTGCTGAGCTATCACGAATATCAGGCTGCCAGCTCATTGGGTATTCAGCAAATGAATTAATCGGCATATGGTAAGCTCCTTCTTGTTTGATGTGCATACAATCTTTAATTGTCTTGCATACAATGATAATATTGTATGCACACGATGACAATGATATAATTTTAAAAAATCAGAAAAAGGGAATGATCATTATGCAATACTCAGAAAGAATCCTAAAAACACCATCCTCATTTATTCGAAATATTTTGAAAGTAACAGAGGCAGAGGATGTCATTTCCTTTGCAGGTGGGCTTCCAAACCCAATTTCTTTCCCAGTGGATGCACTAAAAGCATCTGTAGATCATGCGATTACAACAAACGGTAGCCGCTTGTTCCAGTATTCTTCTACACAGGGCTATGCACCGTTGCGTGAATACATTGCTGCCAAATATCAACGTGTACATGGTCTGGACGTACATGCTGACGATGTATTAATCACAACAGGCTCGCAGCAGGCATTGGAATTGATTAGCAAGGTGCTGATTAATAAGGGGGATGGCATTGTCATCGAGGAGCCAGGCTATTTAGGGGCTATTCAAGCTTTTACATTATGTGAGCCAACTTTCCACGGTGTTACGCTTGAACATGATGGGCTTAATTTAGAGGAGTTAGAAAAAGCGCTGCAACAGCCAAATGTTAAAATCCTTTATACTGTACCAAATTTCCAAAATCCTACAGGTCTTACATACTCAGAGGAAAAACGTCAGCAAATTTGTGAAATCGTAGCCAAATACGATGTTGCTTTAATCGAGGATGATCCATATGGGGAGCTACGATTCGAGGGCGAAACACTGCCTTATATCGGTGCTGGAAAATTAGAAAATAGTATTTTACTAGGCTCTTTCTCTAAAACAGTGACGCCTGGTATGCGACTTGGCTTTATGATTACGAAAAATAAAGAGCTGTTACAGCATGTTGAAACAGCGAAGCAAGCCTCTGATCTGCATACAAATATTTTCTCACAATACATTATCTATGATTACTTAGCGAATAATGATTATATGGCGCATGTACAAAAAATTATTGCCCTTTACAAAAATCAGGCATATGCCATGCTGGATGCGATGCAGGAGTTCTTCCCTGCACATGTAGAATATACACGACCTGAGGGAGGTATGTTTATTTGGGCAACGATGAAGGACGGCACATCAGCTCTTGATGTATTCGCTAAGGCAATGGAGCAAAAGGTTGCCTTCGTCCCAGGTGATCCATTCTATACCAATAAAACAAATGTCAATACAATGCGTCTTAACTATACAAATGCCACACCTGAAGTTATCCGTGAAGGCATTCAACGTTTAGCAAGTATTTTATAAAAAAAGGCCGTATAAACGCTTTTTACAGCGCTTATACGGCTTTTTAATGGGGATAGTAAATGGTCATACTGAGCCGGGTTACTGTACTACTTGGATTGATATATGTGTGTGGGCGATCAGCCTTAAATCGTATGGCATCACCTTTTGTTAATGGATAATCTTTATTTTGTACACGAATGATTACCTCACCCTCAAAAACGGTTATATATTCCTCTGTCCCTTCTTTATGTGCCTCAGCGTTTAGCATTCCATGTTGCTTAATTTCTATTGTATAAATTTCAAAACGACCATCCTTTTGAAACGGAAAATGGGGGTAGACAATATAGCGGCCATCATCCTCCATCAATGCTTGAATATGCTCACCTAACATAACCTCCGTTTCTGGTTGTGGCTGATGAATAAGCTCTGTAAATGAAACCTTTAATCCATTGGCAATTTTCCAAATCGTTGTCAATGTTGGACTCGACTCACCTCTTTCAATTTGACCAATCATCGTTTTACTCACACCACTAAGCTGTGAAACCTTCTCTAAGCTTAATTTCTCTCTTTCTCGAATTGCCTTTAAATTCCGAGCAAATACTAGATGAATTTCTTCCATACACAAGCCCTCCTACTATGTACAATATAACGCACATTTTGTATAATAAAGCGATAGGCGTTATAGTGTCTATTTCAGACATTATAGCATACTAATTGAAAGAGGTGTTTTGTTTGCCTGTATTTCCCTTTTTATTATTTATTATTATTACAAGCTTTACGCCTGGCCCTAACAATTTTATGGCTATGGTTTTTGCCAAACAATATGGCTTATCAAAAACGTTGCCATTCTGTTTAGGCGTAGGGATTGGCTTTTTCATGATTATTGGTTTAAGTAGCTTTTTTAACACGGTTATGTTAAACATCCTGCCTGCTATTAAATACCCCTTAACCATTTTTGGTGTAGGCTATATGCTGTACTTAGCGTATAAAATTTTAACAAGCAAGGAACAAAAGGCTCACAGTGATGAGAAAGAAAAACGAAATTTATTTTTGGCAGGGGCAGTCGTACAATTTATCAATCCAAAAGGTATTTTATTTGGTATTACAGTTGTTGCCACTTATATCCTTCCGTACTACTCATCCTACCTTAGTTATTTACTGTTCGCCTTATTGTTAGCGCTAGTAGGGGGAATAAGTACATTTAGCTGGGCGTTATGCGGCTCAGTGTTTCAAAAAATACTACGGCAATATCAGCAACCATTTAACATTATTATGGCTCTTCTCTTAATGTATAGTGCTTTTTCGATTGTTGCTCATTAAATATGGCATAACAACACAAAGCCTAGGTTTTCAATTTATATTGAGTGAGCCTAGGCTTTTGATGCGTTATCCATCAGTTTTCAAGTTCTATCCATCACATTTAGCTTTCTATCCGCCCACTGTCCAATTTCCTAGCAAAACACTTCCTCTTGCTTCTCTGTTAATTCAATGTCAAAGCCTAAGTCCTCTAACATACGATAATCACTATTCTCCTCTTGCCCTGTCGTTGTTAAGTAATCTCCTACAAAAATACTATTGGCTGCGTAAAGACCGAGTGGCTGTAGTGTGCCAAGATTAATTTCACGGCCACCAGCAATCCGAATTTCCTTTGTAGGATTGATATAACGGAATAGTGCCAGCACCTTTAAGCAATAGCGTGGATTTAAGTCCTTTGTTCCCTCCAGCTTTGTACCGTCAATGGCATTTAAAAAATTCACTGGTATCGAATCTGCATCCACCTGATAAAGCGCACGTGCAATATGGATAACATCCTCCTTCGTTTCCTTCATCCCAATAATTGCACCTGAGCAAGGGGAAATGCCATGCTTTTTCACAATTTCAACAGTATTCACACGATCCTCATATGTATGGGAGGTTGTAATAAATGAATGATGGCGCTCCGATGTATTTAAGTTATGATTGTAGCGATCCACGCCTGCTTCCTTTAATTGCTGTGCTTGCTCCTCTTTCAATAAGCCAAGGCAGGCACAAACCTTTAAGCCATACTTCTCCTTAATTTCAGCCACAGCCTCGCTCACAACATGAACATCCTTACGTGTTGGCCCACGCCCACTTGCCACAATGCAATAGGTCCCAATTTTATTGTCAAATGCCTGCTTTGCACCTGCTAAAATTTCCTCCTTAGTAATAAAGGGATATTTTTCAATCGGTGCAGTTGAGCGAGAAGATTGGGAGCAATAGCCGCAATCCTCAGGACAGTAGCCGCTTTTCGCATTCATAATCATATTGAGCTTGACCTTTTTGCCAAAATAATGCCGACGAATAGCAAAAGCACCATCCATTAGCTGTAGTAGCTCATTATCCTCACTATTTAAAATAGCAAGTGCCTCCTCATTGCTAATCACCTTACCAGCGATTACCTCTTGTGCTAACTGTAAATAATTCATATCATTTTCTCCCTTTCCACCTGTGAAATTTTCAATGTTCTTGCTGATTGAAATACTTTATACAATCGTTCCGCTAATAACGCGGATGTAACAGCTAAGCAAAAATCAGCGACAATACTGCCTAAAAAGCCGAGAGCGAACACATGTGACCAGCTTGTTTTCATATCTAACCAAAAATTCAAGGCCATATATAAATACGGCACTGCTACCGCATAAATAATGATAAGCCCTACAATGGTTGCCCCAATAAAATGCTTTTTCGTAGGTGTCTGTACTCTTTCAATCAGCCAGCCAATACAATAGGCAGCAAGCGCAAAGCCAATTAAATAGCCGAATGTTGGCTGTAACACATAGGTGATGCCGCCCCCTTGTGTAAATACAGGCAGTCCCACTAAGCCAACCCCTATATAAACAAGCTGACTAGATAAAGCATTGCGGCTTCCAAGCAAACAGCCCGCTAAAAATACAAATACAATTTGTAATGTAAAGGGTACGACCGGTAATGGAATTTTAATAAATGCGCCAATAGCTGTTAAAGCCGCAAACATCGCAATCATTACAAGTGCCAATGTAGATTGTCGTTTAATCAATATACTCCCCTCGCTCCTGGAAAAATTGTTCGATGGCTTCTTTTGCAGTAACAATCATCAGACGCATGTCCTCTTCTGAAATAATATAAGGTGGCATAAAATACAAAACATTGCCAAGTGGACGTAATAATAAGCCCTTCGCTAAGGCATGCTGATAAATTTGATAGCCTATTCGTGCCTCGCTTGCAAACGGCTCCTTTGTAGCACGATTCGCCACAAGCTCAATCGCCCCAACCAAGCCCATTTGTCGATATTCACCCACATAGGGCATCTCGTTAAAGGCTGTCATTGCTAGCGCTTGCATCCATTGCCCTTTGCGTTGAATCATCTCAATTACTGGCTCTTCTTCAAATATCGTTAATACTTCAAGGGCAACACGACAGGCTAATGTATTGCCTGAATAGCTATGTGAATGTAAAAATGCTTTCATTGTGCCATAGTCATCATAAAAAGCGCTATAAATTTCATTCGTTGTTACCACAACAGATAATGGTAAATAGCCACCTGTTAAGCCCTTTGATAAACACATAAAATCAGGTGTAATATCCGCCTGCTCACAGGCAAATAATGTACCTGTACGCCCAAACCCAACTGCAATTTCATCCGCAATCAGATGTACATCATATTGCGTGCATAATGCTCGTAAACGTTTTAAGTAGACAGGAGGATACATTTTCATGCCTGCTGCTGCTTGAATCAGCGGCTCAATAATCACAGCCGTAATTTCCTGATGGTGCGCTTTTAGCTGCTCCTCTATAAACTGACTGCACGGGGCATGACAGCTTGCTGGTTCTTTTTGGAATGGACAACGGAAGCAATCTGGACCTTTGGCACGTACTGTATCTAATAGCAATGACTGATATATATCATTGTAAAGTCCAACACCTCCTACAGATAAAGCGCCAATTGTTTCGCCATGATAGGCATCTGTTAACGCCAGAAAACGTTTCTTTGCTGATTTCCCTGTTTGCATATGGTATTGAAAGCTCATTTTTAAAGCTACCTCAATTGCAGATGAGCCATTATCGGCAAAAAACACCTTCTGTAGCCCTATCGGTGTTAAAGCTACTAGTTTTTCAGCTAAGCGAATGGCAGGCTCATGTGTAAAATTAGCAAAAATCGTATGCTCCAATGTAAAGGCCTGCTCACTCAATGCCTGACTAATGCGCGGATTGGCATGTCCAAAAAGATTGACCCACCAAGACGATACAGCATCTAAATAACGCTGTCCTTGCTCATCATAAAGCCATACACCTTGCCCTTTTGTAATAACAATCGGTGGAAATGTTTCATAATCCTTCATCTGTGAGCATGGATGCCAAACATACTGCAAATCTCTTGTCTGTAAATCAGTGAATGGTTGATTCATATACATAAAGCCTTTCAAATAATGATGTTGCTTTAATGGAATGTGCTACTAATTGTGTATGCTCCTGCAGTGGTGGAATGATGGCATAGGGTATAGAATGATATGTCAAAATAGTTTTGATATTATCCTGCTCTAGCCTGCTCCCTGTATAGCCATTAAAGGCCATACCAAGCACCTCAATTTGTCGAGCTTGCAATGCCTCCATTGTCAATAATGTGTGGTTAATGGTACCAAGAGATGTTCTTGTTACAACGACAACGGGTAACTGACTATGTACAATTACATCGAGCAGTGTGAGTTGCTTTTCACTATCTAAGGGTACAAAAAGTCCACCAGCTCCCTCGCATATCACAACATCATAGGATTGTTGGAGTTCTTCGATATGCTGTAACAGCTTATCTACCTCAATTTGCTGGCTCTCCAGCTGTGCAGCAAAATGCGGTGATGCCGCCGCCTTCAAGGAATAGCTATTTAAGTGCGCTTCCTTTAATTTTTGTAAGGAATACTTTTGATACATGGCGGTATCCTCATAATAGCTATGTCCATTTACGTAAATCTCCCCTGTTTGCACAGGCTTATATGGTATAACCTGTAAATGCTCTTGTTGCAGTTGACGCATTAATAATGTTGTGACAACCGTTTTCCCAACATCCGTATCGGTCCCTACAACCCAAAAATGCATGGTTAACCTCCCCCTATTTAAGTTAACTTATTACAACAAATAAGTTAACACATTTATTTTTATTTTGTAAATGGCTATTTTGCATTTTCTTAGTTTTTCACCATAACGTATGATTTTATTACATTTTTTTCCATATTTTTATAACAAAGCTTCTTAGTACTACGCCTATCAACTGGCATCCTAGTGTAGAATGTTGTTCAAAAGGCTTATTTCTATGAAAATAACGGTGATTTAAAGGATTTTTCATCATTTTTGTAGTATTACAATGACATGGGGGTGGTGTGAATGTTTGGTATTTTTAAGGAAACAGAGAAGGTCATGGATACATACGAACAAATGCAGACAATCTTAAAATCTTTTCTTACATACGATTTAAGAGAATTGCCTTCACGCTATGAATTTTGGTATCGTGTTGCTATTCGCCAGGAGGAATTGCGAACATTACAGGCAGCACATCGAGCAAAAATTTCAATGACCTCTGCGGTTGGTCGCTTTCATCAAGTACAATATAATAGCATCACACAAAAATTAGCCAAGCTGGAGCGTTTAGCTGATATTTATAAAATGTTTTGTATAGAGGAGGAACGTGAGGGACTCAACCATCGGCTACACTTTCACAAGGAAACAATTGCTGCCTTATACGAGCATATTCAGCAGAAAGAGCTGTACACCTATTGTGATACAGTCCAGCAGCAATTTTGGGAGGCTGTCCGTGAAGACCTTCTCGACGCGGTTGCCCATCTCGACTGATTGACAAAGATCTAACAGCTCCTAAACTACTTGGCACCATTTTAAGGATGCGCTAAATATTTTCCATACTTTTATCAATCTATTTATTACTTTACTAGAATTGAGAGGAACCCATTATGATACCTTGGATTATAGCGGCGGAAATTGCCTTTTGGATTGTCATTATCATAGGGCTAATTAGTCGTTATGTATTGAAAATGCCAAAGTTAAGCATTTTCTTCTTTGCGTTAACACCTGTTATTGATTTACTGCTAATTATCCTGACAACCATTGATTTAAAAAGAGGGACACCTGCTTCCACTTCTCATGGCATTGCGGCGATTTATATCGGTGTGTCCATCGCATATGGGAAAACCATGATTGCCTGGGCTGATGAAAAATTCCAGCAATGGTTTTTCAAAAAGCCGAAAAAAATACCGCTCACTGGCAAGGCAAAAGGCCTATATGATATGAAAATGCTTGTGCGTCATATTAGTGCATTTGCCATCGGTGCTGGTTGCTTATATGGAATGAGCCGATTTGCTGGTACAGCTACCGATACATCTCCCTTACTGCAAATAATGAAAGTCTGGGGCATTGTTTTAGTGATTGATGCCATTATTAGTTTGTCGTATGTCATTTTCCCAAGTCGAAAATAATGTCCCTCTACTCTGCATTGACATTTGTATGGTTACAATGGAAGGAGCTACATCACGAGAATGAACGAGAAAATTTTAATAGTAGAAGATGATATTGATATTATGGAGGTGCTTTCTCTAACAGTTGGGAAGGCAAACTATACTGTACTAAAAGCAACATCCATTGCGCAAGGCTGGCATCTGGCTATTACTGAACAGCCCGATTTAATTTTATTAGATGTAAATTTGCCAGATGGCACAGGCTTTGAGCTGGCAAAAAAAGTTCGTGATCAATCAGATGCTATTATTATTTTTGTCACGGTCAATCATTTCATTGACCAAAAACTTGAAGGCTTTGAAGTTGGTGCAGATGACTATATTACAAAGCCATTTATCCCAAAGGAATTACTGGCACGTGTACAAGCGAATTTAAAAAGAAAATCATTATCAAGAAAAAGCAATATTATACATATTGATAATTTATCGATTCATCTGGACGAAAAAAATGTTTATAAAGATGGTAAACTTTTAAGTTTATTTACAAAGGAAAAGCTATTGTTATTCTTTTTGATTGAGCATGTCAATCAAGTCGTTACAATCGAGCAATTAATTAACCATGTATGGGGATACGATGGTGTAGCCGATTCAAAAACTCTTTCTGTTCATATAAGTACCCTTCGTCGTAAAATTGAGAACACACCCGCTAAGCCAAAATATATTCAAACGGTGAGAGGGTTTGGCTACCAATTTGTCTATCAAAAAGAGAGTGATGAGCCCTAACTAGAGCCCGCATCACTCTCTATAAACCATTGCTGTGACCAGTGGTAATGTAAAGCTAAAGATCGTTCCTTTCTCTTCCAAACTTACAGCAGTAATCTCTCCAGTATGCTGTGTAATAATTTGCTTACAAATAGCCAAGCCAATACCATGTGAAGTTGCTTGATTCATCGTGGAAGCCCGATAGTAGCTATCAAAAATAAAGGGCAAATCACTCTTAGCTATACCAATGCCACTATCCGTTATCGAACAGCGTACATGCATCTCCTCTACATGGATAGAAAATTGAATACTGCCGTCTGTTGTATATTTCATCGCATTGTTCATTAAATTTTCAATTACTTGCGTGATCCGCATCTCATCCATCAATAACCGTGCCTCTGGATAGCCATCAAAGTGCGCACTGTAGCTTAAACCTAATTGCTTTACATCATCCTCGTAGCGGTAGGCAAATCGTTGAAAGTATTCCTTAGCTGTCATTTCTGTAAAAGTAAATTCTGCTCTTCCTGCCTCTAAATTGGCTAAATCAAACAAATCTTGAATCAGACGATTTAGGGATAATAGCCTTTCCTTACTTCTAATTAAATACTTCTCTCTTGCTGCCTCGTCTTCAATTACACCCTCTAGCATTAATTCGATATATCCTAAAGTAGAGGTTAATGGTGAGCGCAATTCGTGGGAAATACTATGCAATAGCTTTTTGCGCTCTAATTCATTTTTTTCTAAGCGCTCATTCACTGTTTTTAAGTCCCGATTGGTTTCATCTAATTCCTTTGTACGCAGCTGCACACGCTGTTCTAATTCGCCATATATTTTAGCATTTTCAATGGATACAGCAATTTGTGCAGCAATTACTTGCAGCAAATGAATATGGGACGGATGAAACGCATTGGTCATTAATGTATTCTCGAAATATAAAATTGCCATAACTTCATTTTTATGAACAATCGGTAGACATAGAATGGATTTAGCAGAGGAGTACGTCAATAACTGATGATATGCCTGCCCATTTTGAATAATGATATGCTCTTTACTTTTCAGCACATAACGTAATATGGACTGCATCGTAGCACTAACATCCTCTATTTTTTTATCCTCATACATCGTAAATGTTGTGGCTAGTGCTTCTGCTTTTGCTAATACCATAAATTGTTGCTGCTGTTTATGGATAAAATAGCCAACATCTGCCCCAATATGCTTTAATAATGAAAACAAGCTTTTATGCAGTAAATCCTCCATTCGTATAGCCGTAGCAAAGGATTGTGTCGTTTCAAAAACCGTCATCATATCAACGGTAAGAGCTTGGTTACTTTGACTTTCTGGTATATGCTGCACCTGATAAGCATTCTCCCATCTCCTTGCAATGGCTTCCGCTCCCCATGCTTGCATACTTTGAATCGCATTAACGATATAATGCTTTGCTGTTTTATACTGCTGCTTGGCATCATAATAATTGGCTGCACGTTCGTAGGCAAGAGCTGCATCCTGGACAAAATGATGCATATTGGCTAATTGAATAGCCCTGTCATAATAAAGCTCAGCATCCTTATCCATCTCTTTCAAACGATAATATTCAGCCATTAATAAAGCATAAAGGTGCTCATAATTCTCAGCAGCATACCGTGACCATTTTTTAAATTTTTTAATGCTTTGGTGAATGTCAGCGTAATACAGCCTTCTTTCCCACTTACTACATTTTTGCTGAAAAAGCCAAGACAATTGCCACATGGCCCGATAAAAATAATAGATAGTAGTAGTCGGCAATGTATACGTTTCCTTACTTAGTTTCTTTAATTCCTTTAAGATGGCCTTTCCCTGCTGTTCATCGCCTAATAAAAAAGACATTTGTAAACGTACTGCATAATGGGTAATTTTAATAGCGGGCTGATCCTGTATTCTAAAGGGATAGGCCCAATGAACAGGATGGTAGGGATAGCGAAGGATCTTCATCCATCTTCCCATTTCAGCTAAAAAGTCTATGGATAATGTGCTTGCTTGGCTGGAAAATTCCTGTTGCTGATGTCTAATTTCCTGCTGTAAATCTTGAATGGTTGTGCCTTGAATTAATCTTATTACAACAATAAAACAAGAGGCAGAGGACACTAAATGAGATAAACCAATTTCCTGGCTTTTTTGTTGCGCCGTACTAATGTATTGAATACTGGTCTCATAGGGCTCTGTCCAGTGGCTAATAAATACACCATATACATAATACGTATGGCCTTTAATATATATACTCTCCTGCCTGTCAGCAACTGTGATAGCAAGCTTGCCAAAACGAGTGGCTTCGTTGATATTGTTAAAGCCTGCATTTAACAGCAGAGCATAGTTAATGAATACCATGCCACTTTTCGATGTTATACCATACTTTAATTGCAGACGTAGTCCTTTCATTAAAAGAATGCCTGTTAAGTTAGGATTTAGTAAAAAGGCACTTGCTGTCATATTAATAATTAAATGAATTAATACATCAATTTCCTTATTATCTGTTGCTGGATGCTGCAATAAATCCTGATCAGACATCTGTCGTAAAGCCAATTTTAGCAATAAAAATTCCTTTAAAAGCTGTGATTTTTTTGGATGTTTTGTAATGTTTATACGAGCGACTTGTAAACCTGCTAGCCCCGCCTCCAAACCAATCGTAGGATTATCAGACTCAATATATAGTACAGTTTTTAAACTATTAACCAATAGCTTCTCTAGCACGGTTTCGGAATGTTGTAAAGCTTCTGTTAAATGGATTTCTGAGAGGTCATAGTACCCTGCTATATACTCACACTCTCCTAAGTTGGCATATAGTTTAACAGACTGTTCTCTGAGAGCTGTCCAATGATTCGGCGGCAATAGCTCCTTACTCATTCTAAAATAATAAAGTGCATTGTCAAAAAGCCCCATTCGCTTCGCCTCAAGCCCTAGTTTATAATTCCAGCTCACTAATCGCTGCTTTTCCTCCCTATTTAATAATTCCTGGGCATAATTATAATGCTTAACAATGTCATTTAAGCGATAATAATCTCCCATATTTGTCTCGTCCTCTGTTAATAGCTTACCAATTTGATAATGTAGCTTCATACGCTCCTGCACTGGTAAATCATGATAGGCTACCTGCTGAATTCGATCATGGACAAATTGAAACTTCAGCGGAATCGTGTGCAAGATTCCCTCATGCTCAAACTTACTAGCCCATTTAAAATGAGCATCCAATGGTATAATGAAGCCGTTTTCCATCAGGATATCCATAAACCTTAGTAATTCCTGTGCGGAGATAGCCACAAGCTTTAAAACAGCACTTAGCTCAAACTGGCGACCAAAACAGGCGATCATCCGCAATAGATGATGAGCGTCTATCGTTAATGTAGACATTCTATTTTCAATAAAGGCTAGGAGCTCCTTGTTTAAAAATAATTGATTGAATTTTTGAAGACTAAACTGCCACTCCTTTCGCTCAGCATGAAAATAGATGGTGTTATTTTGCTGCAATGAACGAACAGCTTCTTTAATAAATAATGGATTCCCTTTTGTTACATGAAATAATTGCTGCGAAATCAACTGGATCGTCTCTGGCTTCGCATGAAAGGATGCTTCCAACCATTGCTGTACAGCCTCTTTCTTCAAAGGTGGTAAATGAATGCGATCCCCAGAAACAATAGGCAGTCCTTTTGACATGTTCATCTCATTCGATCGAAATGTGCCAATAATCATAAAATATCCAGCTCGATGCTGCTCAAAAATTTGTGACATAATATCCATCGTACTGCTAGTTGCCCAATGTAAATCATCCACAAACCATACAACTGGCTTTTTTTGCAGCGCAAAGGTTAATAATATTTTTTGAATCGACAGCAGCATATAAGAATGAAGCTGTTTAGTATTTTCACGAACCTCCTGTTGAATCTCCGTTTCTTTATTGATAAACCATTTGAGCTCAGGCAGCAAATGGACTAACTCATCGGTTATTACAAGCTTTACATCCTGAAATAACTTTTGCCATAACTGAACAGACTTTTCGCCCTCCATATAAATTTGCTTCAATAAGTTCCGTAATGGATGTGCATCAATTGTATAGTCACTTTCTAGCTGTAACTGCTCATACTTTGTTGTAATAAAATATCCTTTCGCTGCTGCAATTTCTCCCTTTAGCTCATACACAAGCCTCGATTTGCCATAGCCAGCCTCACCTAAAATCGTCACTAGCTTTTTATCGCCCCTTGCCACCTGCTGGAAGATTGAAGAAAGCTCTGCACATTGCTGCTCTCTACCATAGAGCTTCGTTGATAGCCCTATACTTAAATGCACATCCTGCTCACCTAGGGGAAAGTTCTCAAGCGGCTCATCTGCCAACAACTTTTTCTGAATATAAAGCAAATCCTCCTTTAGCCCAATGGCACTTTGATAACGTAAATCTGGATTTTTTGCTAGCAGCTTATCGATAACCTTCCAAAGCATAGGTGGAAAGCTACTTTGAGCACTTACCAATGCATCTGGATTTTTTGTGATAATTTCATAAATAAGATCAACAGCATCCTTCGCTTGAAAAGGTAAGTGCCCCTTTACTATTTCATAAAAAATAATACCAAGCGCATATAAATCAGAACGGTAATCTACAGCTACATTCAATCTTCCTGTTTGCTCTGGCGCATAATAAGGCAATTGCTCAATTTGCTCATAGGGATTTTCTATAACCACTGGCGACTCAGCATCATATTTTGCACTATACGTTGAGCTTAATAGCCTTATCTTTAATGAATGTGGATTGATTAAGATTTGCTGTGGATTTAGATGCAAATAAAGCAATTCACTTTGCTGCATTTTTATACAAATATTAGCTAATTCAATTGCTATTTGTAAAAATTGATGTACAGAAATATGATGATAGGTCAATTGCTTTAAGGGCACGCCATTAAAATTTTCATAAATAATTGCATATTGATTATCAATATAATCGATGGCAATCGGCTTTAACAGCCAAGGGTTTTGTTCATGCGCAAATAAAGAAAATTCATACTGCAGCTTTGCTCTTTTTTCAGCAGAGTTGTGGTAAATGCTTTTGACAAGGACCAAGCTATTGTATTTTTGCATATACATTCTCTGCAAATGCCAATCTTGTGTAGACTGTAAAAGAGTACAATCATTCATCAGCAAGGCCTCCTTCCATGATAGTTGTCCCTGTTTGATAGGTTTCTATTGCTTGCCTAATATTTATATTCTGCTCTGATAAACCAGCAAAACTAAAAACAAATTGCTCTAATTTCTCCGCAGTCATATGGTATAGCTTCCATTTTTGATAAGGCATATCTATTAGCTTCTTGTCTTTACTAAAAACAAATATAGCTTTTGCCTCACAATAATCTGCTATTTTAACTAATTCATCCCTTGGTGTTGTATTCTCCAAAATCATTGGATATAGCCCTTTTGAATAAAAGATTCCTTCTATTAACAACAATGGAATACTAGATCTGAATTCTTGGTCGATCCAAAAAATAATAGCACTTCCCTTTTTTGATTCCTGCCGTAATTGCAGCAAAGCCTTATTTAATAATCCTCTTAGTTTTAAACGTCTATCTTCTAAAACCAATTGCTGATCCATTACCTTGACAATTTGATAAATCGGCAGATAAATCTTTGTAAAGCATTCTGCATACGTATATTGATCCTTCAGCCTATTATAGTATTTTTCCATTAAATGCTCTTCGCCTTTCAGCAAATAATCTGAAAATTTATAAAATAATTGCTCAGGTGTTTCTATTTGATACGTAATAAGTTTCTCGATTTTCAATTGAAAATTAATAGGTAGACTAATAGTATCGTTTGTTTCTAACCTTCGAACCATTGGAAGAAGGGGATGCTGATGATTTACCTGCTCCACAAAAGCATGTGTACCATCTGATAATAGGACAATCGCATTTTCTGGATAAATACCAAGAAAATCAACAAATCGAGCTAAAAGCTTGTGATCGAGTAAATGGCGTTCTTTATACATAATCATGATGGCCTCTGCCGCTTCTAATTTCTGCCGATAGGAGGGAGTCATCGTAAGGGCTGAATACATATCGATAAGTTGTAAGAACCGTACCTCTTTTGGAATATGCCTACCCTCTAACCCCTCTGGATAACCAGAGCCATCTATTCGCTCATGATGTGATTTTGCCAAATAAGCAATGGCGTCTAGCCCTCTCTCCTTTAATATTTCATAGCCAAGCTGTGTATGCTGTTTCATACGTGTAAATTCATGTAAAGAAAGCTTGCCCTTTTTATTTAACATCGTTAGTGGTATGTTTAATTTACCAATATCATGAAATAAAAAACCAAGTGCATCCTGCTCTATCCTTGGGATGCCTTCTTTTTTTGCAAATAACGTACAAAGTGTAAAAACATCAACGGCATGTTGGTAATCATAGGTATCATATTGTTGTAAAACTTGCAGCAATCTTCGGTAATGACTATTTTGCATATACTGCTCAAATAAATCCCGTACAAATAAAATATCATTCATATTTTTTAAAGCATGGCCATAGCGTCTTTCCGTACTCAGCTCTGCCAATGTTTCGAAAAAATTAGGAGTATCATCGACTGAATAGGCTTGCAGCACCTCGATTGGGGACGCTTGTTCAATAGATGCTTCAATATCTACAGAATAGACATAGCGATTTTTTAAAAGGGTAATAATACGTTTTGTTAATACACTTCCCTTTTTCATTAACAAACGATTTTCAACATATAAATCCTTGCCTAGTACAGAGCCTTCTTGTAGATCAGCTATTTTTGTTGGCACGACTCTCACATTGAACACCTCTCCTACTTCTGTCTATCTACTACTATA
Organism: Lysinibacillus sp. FSL H8-0500; assembly: GCF_038051955.1. Classification (NCBI taxonomy): domain Bacteria; kingdom Bacillati; phylum Bacillota; class Bacilli; order Caryophanales; family Bacillaceae; genus Lysinibacillus; species Lysinibacillus sp. FSL H8-0500. The sequence goes on from NZ_CP150292.1 coordinate 2,791,977, forward strand.
AAAAACGAAGGTTAAAATTGGGTTAAACTATTGAAATTTTTTCGAAACGATAAAATAGAGAGTATTTGCTACTTCGCCAGTCAACGAATGATGGAAGCATTCCTTAGAAATTGTTGAAGGCGCTTATTGTAAAAATTTTTTTCGATATACATGTGGGGAGTAGCCTGTATATTCTTTAAACTTTTCAATATAGTAGCCTAGCCCATCATCGCCGCAATTGTGGTAATGGCGTGCTCTTGATCCTTCAATAGCTCCATGCTTGTGCGAAGTCGATAGTGTAGGAGATAGATAGGTAAAGGGTGTCAGCCCAACGATCTTTTTAAAAAAGCAGCTGCATTCTGCTGGGCTTACATAAACATGTGCGGCTAAATCTGCCAATGTGATTTTTTGGTGGTAATGCGTATGTAAAAAATCCAACATAGCCTTTGGCCGTTCGTGCTGCACAATTGTAGAGGGTGCCATGATATCCTCTGTTAGCATGGATTGTGCGAGCATAGATTCCCATATCCCTAGCAGCTCTCCCCAAACCTTCAGCTCGAAAAATGGGGCTTGCTCTTGCAATAAATTAGCCATGTGCTTCACTTTTTGGGATAATTCATCTGTTAGTTTTCTATAAGATAGTCGATTATTTGTTATATATGGCTGAATGTACTTTGCCATTATAATGCTGTCCTCACGTCCTCCTATAAGCAGAGGGTCTATATTCACACAATAGGTAACAGCCTGCTCAACGTGATATGGCTTTGCTTCATGGAGCCTTGATGTATTAATAAATAACCCTTCCCCTGTTTCAAGCACCACTACATCCGCCTCTATTCGATACTGTACACAGCCGCTTTTGATATAGACAAATTGTATTTCCTTATGCCAATGCAGAGGGAGAACATCCATACTTGCTAAACGTAGAGTGGTTTCATACAAGGCAACTGGAAATTCCTTTGAACCATATAATGTCAGCTCCTGTAAATCTCTGGCGATTTTAATATGGGTTAAGGGCATTTAGATCACCTCAATATATTGAAATTTTTAACCCTATAATTCGATATTTATTTCGATTGAAACCTTTTATAATTATCTTATATTGATAGTTTAGGAGATGTGATCATGTGAAGCAAATTATCGAGAAAAAACGTACACTTGGCTTGCTATTCGTTATTTTAGGAGCGAGCTTTTGGGGAATTGGTGGAACAGTAGCACAACGGCTGTTTCAGCAGGACAATATCGCTGTAGAATGGCTTGTATCTAGCCGTTTATTGTTAGCGGGTATCTTACTGATCGCACTCTATAAAATAACCCACCGTCAAGCATCCATATTTGTCATATGGCGCACGAAGCAAACAGCCTTTCGACAAATTTTATTTAGTTTACTTGGTATGCTAGCTGTTCAATATACATATATGATGTCGATTGCGATTGGGAATTCCGCAGTAGCAACACTGCTACAATATCTAGCACCGCTATTTATTATGGCATATTATTTGCTTACAAGGCACAGCGCATTGACAAGGCAGGATGGCATTGCCGTAACACTAACACTTGTTGGGACATTTTTATTGTTAACAAATGGCTCCTTCTCCACACTGTCTGTTCCCTTTATGGCCGTGTTTTGGGGAATATTATCAGGGCTATCGCTCGCCTTTTATTCAATCTATGCTGTTCCACTTTTACAGCAATTTCATTCATTGCTTGTGGTCGGCTGGTCCATGCTGATTGGTGGAACGGTTATGAGCCTTTTTCATCAGCCATGGGTTATTGATCTCTCCACTTGGACATTTTCCACAGTGCTTTATTATCTTTTTATTATTATTTTTGGCACGATGCTTGCCTTTTGGTTTTATATTGCGAGTTTACGTTATTTATCACCAAAGGAGGCCAGCTTATTAGGTAGCCTCGAACCATTAACAGCCGTTATTACAAGTGTATGGTGGCTAAAAATTTCCTTTGGTGGTTATCAATTTATGGGCACATTGCTGATTTTACTCATGATTTTATATCTCACTGTCTTTCAGAAGAAACAACGAGAAAGATAGTTATCCATAGTGAATACCTCCTAAAAAGATGTAGGAAACTATAAAATTATACATAAAATTTACATATTTCATATATCTTTTTTCCTTATTCCACGATTATACTAAATGTAATAATGGATAAAGGGAGGTATTTTTATGGATAAAAAGGTGATTTTCTTTGAGGTTGAGGGTGGCACAGATAAAGGGCCTGATGGCTATCGTCCTGATACAATGCCAATGGTGGATGCATTAAAGCAGCGTGGGCAAGAAGCAGAGGTGATTTTCTTTGATGTGACGAAAAAGCAGCAAATTTTTGATTATGTGAAGGAACATGCTATTGCCTATGTATCACGTATTAATCCTGGCAACTTACAGCATGAAGAAGAATATTTCGCCATGTTACGAGAGCTATGCCAAACAGGAATTATTGGAATGCCACATCCAGATGCGATGATTAGCTATGGCTCGAAGGATGTCTTATCGAAGCTTACTACTACAAATTTAGTGCCTGATGATACATTTGCCTACTACACAATTGAAGCGTTTAAAGCACAATTCCCTGCTTCCTTAGCTTTAACAGAACGGGTACTCAAGCAAAATCGTGGTTCAACAGGAGAAGGTATTTGGCGTGTAAAATTAGCTGAACCGCTAGCGGAGGGCGCTATGGAAGTCCCACTTGATGCAAAAATTAAATGCACAGAAGCGAAGGACAACCATGTAGAGTATTGGCAGCTTGGCGATTTTATGACTTTCTGTGAGCAGTATATTACAGGGACAAACGGTATGCTAATTGACATGCGCTTCCTGCCACGTATTACAGAGGGTGAAATCCGCTTATTAATGCTGCGCCATCATCCTGTCCATGTGGTACATAAAAAGCCCGCAGACACGGAAGATGCTTTTAGTGCGACACTGTTCTCAGGGGCACAATATCGCTATGACACGCCTGAGGATTGGGCAGAGCTGGTGCAAAACTTTTTAGCACAGCTGCCTCAAGTAACCAGCTTATTAGGCAATTATGACTTACCGCTTATTTGGACAGCAGATTTTATGCTAGATACGAATGAAGCTGGTGAAGACTGCTATATTTTAGGCGAAATGAATTGCTCCTGTGTCGGCTTTACTTCAGAATTATCACTTGCCCATCAAGTGGCAGAGGAAATTTTAGCTTATATCCATGAAAGTACCAAAGTGATTTCATAACCTACAAACCTCCATCACGTTAACATAATAAAAATCCACATACACGTGGATTTTTATTTGTTATATTCATCTATAGACCTTTATTGCTTGTATAAATTCGTAAATAAAATATCCTGCAAAGCCAATCAATAAAAAGCCTGCTAGCATCGTCAGTGTTTTAATCATCTTACGGTTCATAGCTTTACGTGTCATTGAGACAATCGCTAGTAAACCAATATCATGAAGTAAGATCCCACTTAACACACCCGCAGCAATAATTAAAAAGTTTGTTGGCTGTCCTTGACTATAAGATTTTGCCAGCACTACGCCAAATACATTGACCCAAAACACAAGATTACCAGGCGAGATAGCGACCAATAGACCATTAAAATAAGAGGCAAAAATAGATTTTGTGACTTTTTCTCCTGCCAATGTAATATCCTGATCTGCATTCTTAATGGAATCATAGCCCAATAAGAATAAAAAGCCTGCACCGATCAGCCACATTGGCAACTGAATCATAGGCATCGCTAAAATGGAGGCTAGTCCCATATACAGGGCAAACACCAACACAACATCAATGGTCATACCCCCAAGCCCTACAGCCCAGCCATGCATAAAACCATTTTTGAGCCCTTGCTTGGTCATTTCCACTGTAATAGCCCCTACAGGCATCGCAATCGCAAGTCCTACTAATACATATGCTACATATAAACTCAAACAAACAACTTCTTTCATCTTATCGATAAGCTTCATACGTCCGTTTATTTGCTTAATATAGCATAAATATACCGAAATTGAAATAATTATTAACAATTCTTATTGGAGCCAGTTTTCTTCTCCACGTTTCCCTTTTCTATATTCATCTCAAATTCCCATAATAGACTGCATCCATTAGTTAGTAGGATTCATCTTGCTTCTCAGGCTTTAGTAGATTACTTTTTAGGTGAATTCACCATTGTCTTTATAAAACAAATCATACTCACATTTTTCTGTACACCATCTATTTTAATGGACATCGGATGTGTCATAGAAACACCCTGATAACTTTTGCCATCATAATGGACAACCAACGCTCCATCGCTCTGCTCATCAATCGATATTAAATCCTATGAGTATGGAGTCACTGTTTCATAGTGATAAATAATATGAAAAGCTACTAATAATAGAAAAGCTGTTATGAAAACAGCAACATTAACAAGCCTAACCTTTTACACAATCATCTTTTTTCACCTTTTCTAGCAATCTCACTTTATTTTTTACAGGCATCGTTAATGTTTGTATGAGCCGTTCATATTCCTTTTGACAAGTTGGACATTTGGCTAGATGCTGACTCCTCACTCACCACATCATCTACATACAATGGCAAAATATCTTGAATGATTGTACATTTAATCTTGTTCATGTTGCTTCCCTTCATATACGCCATAATTTTCTTTTTACCCGATAAAATGTCACCTTGCCAGCTATCATTTTTCCCAAAAAGTAAACCGATTTTGTCAAAGGGCCGCTCGCCAAAAACACATAAAGTAGAGACCTCTTTAACCCGTATTAACAGGCTGTAAGACCCCTACTTTAAAATAGTTAATGAAAACAAAATAATTAAGTGAGGGTTCAAACAGGCTGTAAAAACCCATTTGGTGAAACGTTCAATCAGTGGAGGATGAGGAAAACCCCACTGATTGAAGGTTCACTTTATACTGATCATCCATTGTATGCAGGTAATGATGCACAGCAAAAGCCGCTTCTTCATCCATTAAATGCTCCACCAATCGAATTTATAATACGGGGTTCTCTATCTGTTGTGTATAACGTTGTTGCTTTTTATAATGTGTAAAGTATGGATTTTTTGCAATCGTAAACAGACATGCATGCACATCCTTTTTTCCATCAAACTGATGAATGGATTTCAGTGACTTAAAAAGTTTCCTGTGTGATTTCCTCTGCGATATGCTTATCTGTCATCAATGATTTCATATTATAAATACACATCATGAAAATATACTTGATACATTTCCTCCACATCCATCAATTAAACTCCCTTCTCTGAACTACCAAACTTTAATTTTGTTATAGAAAATAGACATATTCACTTTAGCTGAATACGTCTATTGGAGCTTTATTATTTATTGTCTTTTGTTAGTTCTTCTGATACTGATTGCCTGCTTAACTTTATAGAAACTGGAATTGACAAGATAACACTCATCAGAAGCATACCTCCTCCAACTAGAAAAATGAGAGTATAGTTAATCGCAAGTGGAGTTTGGTCAATAACTAAGACTGAAAAAGTCAAAATTAAACCGGCTAAAGTTCCCAGGCATAGACCAATTAATACATATGTTATAATTTGTGTCATAATTACTTTCATGATTCCTATAGGATGCACACCCATCACCCTTAATACGGCAAATTCTTTTCTTTTAGAATAGATGTTATTGATCAGAGTGCTAAAAGTACCTGCTAAAACTAAAATAAATATTGATGCGAGAATAACTATAAAAATTGACCACCTCTGATAAAACATTTCAGTAGCTTGTTCTACTGTTTCTCTATAGCTGTTTACCTGCAGTTCAGGATACTGCTTCTTTAAATCATTCAGGGCAGCTAAAGTACTTGCAGAGTGAGTCGGTGTAACAAATAGTTTATGGAATGTAGTGAATTCGTTCCTAAATGCTTGATTCGACCAGTCTAAATAAGCATCCCCTCTATGAATCTGACTTATTCCGCCAACGACAAAATCGTTTATAGGTAAGATTCTTTGTTGCTCCTCTGAGTAAAGTCCAAGATTCATATGATCTCCAATTTTTAATTCAAAACGTTCTGCTAAATCATTAGATATAACAATAATATCCCTATTATTTCTCTCAATAGAAGAAATAATCCCCTGTTTTTCTAACCCTTCTAAATCTGCTAATGCATAACTAAATGGTAACGGTTTTTCTTCATTTAAAAACTCAGCTTCAAACATGGTACTTACTGTACTGGCTGCTGAAATGTTTGGAAGCTCGGTTATCTTTTGTAACAATTCCTCAGGATTAATAGATGATTCATACATCAGACGACTACTCACTACAATAGAAGTGGGGTAGTCCCTTTTTAGCTGATTCAGTTCATTTTGCTGAATCGTTTTAAGTATAACCGAACCAAAAACAGCAATCATTATCAGCATACTAATTGTTAAAATGATAAATGTGTTTTTTCGTACTTGAGGCAATAAGTTTTTAATAGCAATATATGATTCTTTTCCAAGTATCCTTTGTAAAAAAGGCAGAACTCTTTTTAGGATTTCCGGAAGATAAATGGGAAATAAAGTAAAAATACTGATTAGCAAAAGTAGTGAAGCCCCGAGTATAACACCAACACTCTTTCCGTCATCTGGAACAACTGCTCCAGCTATCAGTAGTAAAATACTGATGATGCCTATCAATTTCCCCATTTTTTTCCGATTTTTTTTATAACTAAAATCCAAACTTTCATTCTCCTGAATAACTTTAAGAGGTAAAATTTTTACCACCTTAAATAACGGAATCATTAAAAACAATTGAATAATAATCGCACTAGCAGCAACTATAAAAAGGGCTGCCTTTATGTCAAACATAACCGAAGAAGTCGTAAAAGAAAATAGTTTTTCTAGCCAGCCATGCATAAATTGCTGACTCCCCCATGACAATAAAAAGCCAAATAAAACCCCAGTCAGATTTATTAAACTGCTTTGGACAAAAATAATAACGACTAGTTGTTTTGCTGTAGCTCCTATTGACCGTAAAATAGCTAACTGGTTCTTATTTTTATAAAGAAGTAAATCAAAATTAGATACAATTAAAAGCGAAGTGACACATAAAACAATAATGGATAATATCTTTACAAAAATCGTCAAAGAGTTGATATTAGATTTAAGAAATTCATCTTCTTCTACAATCGTAACTTTCACATCAGAATTATTTTCAATGATTTTATTAGACAACGCCATAAAATCTATGTTTTGTAATGTTTTTATCATCACAATGTAAGTAGGAGGCGTATCATATTCCTTCTGTTCGTGGATAAATGAAAGTACACTTTCTCTTGAAAAAATCATTCGATCTGGTGCTATTCCAGTTTCTTTTAAATCACTGATAATATCTGTCAAAATGAATGTTTTCTGCTCAATCTTGACTTGTTCTCCCACTTTTAGATTAAGTGCTTCTGCTAAGCTTTCATTCATGACAACAGATTTATTATTCAAGTCTCGGTTAAACTTATAACGACTTTTAGCTAGTGAATCATTTTCAACGCCTACTGTGTAAATATCCGCTTGTAAGGAATCTACCTGAGCCTGTGTAACAATCACCTTAGATATTTCTTCTATTTCCGGGGTCTTTTCGAGAAAACGATAAAAAGTTGATTCTGTTTCTTGCGTATATTCCACATATAAATCCATTTCACCATAAAGGTCTTTAATCTCTTGGCTAACAGTCTTTTTCGCACTTTCTGCATACAAAACAATTGTAATGAAAAGACAAACAGCAACTGCAATACCAAAAACTGAGGAAAACACGATAAATTTATTTGTTTTAAATAAACGTAAAGCTACCCCATATATTGTTTTCATACACTTTTCTTCCCTAATATATTCTGAAACTTACCCATAATCTCCTCAATATCTCCTGTTCCACTACAATGATATTCATCAATAATTTGACCATCATGAAAAAATAGTACACGATCTGCATAGGTAGCAACTAGAGGGTCATGTGTGACTAATAAAATGCTTTGCGTAAATTGTTTTTTCATATCGACAAGCACTTTCAGCACCTCAGTAGATGTATTAAAATCCAAATTACCTGTTAGTTCATCTGCTAGAATGATAGGTGGTGTTGTAATGATTGCTCTTCCAATAGCTACACGCTGTTGTTGACCTCCTGATAGCTCTACAGGGCGGTGATTCTTCCATTTTGTTAACCCCATCAACTCTATCATTTCATTCACTTTTTGTTCAATCTCTTTGCTATTGTATTTTTGTAAGATAAGTGGAAGAGTAATATTTTCAGCAACAGATAAATCCTTTAATAAATTGAAATTTTGGAAAATAAACCCTATATTCTCACGGCGATAATCCGTAGCTCTAGGTTCATCAAAAATATCATTGGAGTCTATACCATTTAGTTTTATTTTTCCCGAACTGGGTTGATCAAGTGCTCCGAGAATATTCAGTAATGTACTTTTCCCAGATCCACTTGTACCCATAATTGCAAGCATTTCACCCTTACGCAGCTGAAAACATATATTTTTGAGTGCATGTACATTTGATTCTGCACTTTCATATATCTTTGATATTTTTTCAACAGACAACACTATCTGACTATTTACCATATGTCACCTCATCAATATTCGTATCTTGATACCAACTTAATTGAGAAATATACATCTCATAATATAAACCCTTACGTAACATTAACTCTTCATAATTACCTTCTTCTACAATTTTCCCTTTATCCATCACAACAATTCTATCTGCGTATTTGGTAGGACCTAATCTATGTGAGATAGTAATACTTGTCTTATCTTTAGATAACTCGTTGAATATTCTAAATATCTCTAATTCGGATACTGGGTCCATAGCAGCGGTAGGTTCATCTAAAATAATTAAATCCGCATCTTTCATAAAGCCTCTTGCAATAGCTATCTTCTGCCACTCTCCCCCTGACAGATCTTCACCGTCTGGCATCTCACGGGTCAAATAAGTTTCTAATAAATGGTCCAAAGAATTAACTTTATCATATAAATTTACATGTTTAAGTAATCTGTATATATGACTATCATCTTCTCGTTTCTTAAGATCTCCAAATCCAATGTTATCCCTAATACTAAATTTATATTTGAAAAAATCCTGGAATATGGCGGAGATAAAAGAAAAATAATTCTCCTTTTTAATTGAACGTGTATCTATCCCATTAACGTATATAGAACCATCAGTTACTTCATATAAACCTGACAAACATTTAATTAGTGTGGTTTTCCCAGATCCGTTATACCCTACTATTGAAACTTTTTCACCTTTATTAAATGTAAGTGATAAGTCATCAAGAACTTTCTGTTTATTTGAGGGATAGGAAAAAGATATGTTTTTTAGTTCAATTTTTTGAATTTTTTCAATTTCATAGGTTAAAGCCTTTTTATCAGCATGACCCTTTTCTTGATAATTTAATATCTCTATTAAAGCTTCATTGAAAATAGCAGTTTCAAATATAGAACCCAGGTTACCACCAATTGAAGAAAAAATTGCCTGTACAGTAACAACTGATCCTAAAAGAGCGACATAATCACCAATTGTTAAGTTATTCTGTGTAATTTGTATCACCAGCAAAACTGATACGCCCAAACTAGCTAGCTGTAAAAAAAGCACAGCTAGTACCTGTGTTTTAGCTTCCCAAAATTCAACATCTAAATTTTTCTTTTGAATTTGTTTATATAAAATAGACCACCTTCCAATTAAATAGGGTCCTAAACCAAATAATTTCAATTCTTTAATTGAACTCTTGTTGATAAATAGGCTATCCGTAAATTCTAATTCTCTTGATACGGCTGATGTAGAAACTGCCATTTTATAATTCTTCAATTTAACTATAAAGATTAATATGATCCCTGGAAGAGTGGATAGAAATAAAGCTATAGGCATGGTCCAATGAATAGTTAACAAAATAACAAAAACACTAATTAAAGATATTAAATTTCTTAATACCCCAATTATAGATCCTATTACTTTAATACCATTTCCACTTATAGCTGAATTAGCTAAATTTATACGGTCAAAAAATCTGTTATTTTCATACTCCTCTAATGGCATATATATTAGTTTAGATAGCATCATCTTTTTTAAAACAAAATTTACTGTTTGTGCCATCCTACTTAGAAGATATTTTTCTATAGTTCTAATAAAGGCTTCACAATACTGTAGAACAAAGTTTAATAATAGAAGGGAAAGAGCATATTTGTAATAACTTGAATCTGTTCCGAGTTTGGTAATAGTGTCAATCGTATTTTTATTTAGTAAAATTAATATTGCTGGAATACCCGCACTTAACATAGATAATACAAAGAAGGAAATAAAGCTTATTGGATGTTCTTTATAAATATGCTTAAAAAAATACTTTTGACTTTCATAAAATACTAAAAATTTATTTTTATTTGCTTTTAAAATCATAAAATAGAATCCTCTAATTCTACAAGATTAAGTATATTGCTTACATTTATTAATCCTTTTGATATAAGCTTTTTGCTAGGATCAACTTTTATATATAAAGGAAAACCTTTTATCTCAAATTGTTCTAATAATCTCTCATCAATCAAAAAGGTTCTATTTTTATGAGAAGATTTTTTAATTTCTTTAGTGTTATTATTATTTTTTACTATAAGTAATCGTATATTTTCAAAGTATCTATCATTTAACAAATCTAATTTTTTTAAAATTTTCTTACATTCCCCACAATCTATATCTAATAGTAAATAAATGATCTTTTTTTTATTCTCAAATAGACTTACATTATTCCCTTCCAAATCTTCGATTAATAAGCTTGAGGGGATAGATAAATTTTTTTCTAAACCTACTTTATCGCTAATGCTTATTTTTTTTAGAACAAGATATAAAAGTCCCATTAAAACTATAGTTATCATTATTAAACAATATGTAGCTGTTGTTACAATAGACATTTGTTAAGTTCCTCCAGCCTATAGTTTACCCAGTAAATTATTATTTATTGTGTCGATTGTTGATCTGATGAAAATTAATGTGATTGTTCCGAGAACTGAAACTATTACAACTAGTATTAGCTCATGCAAAATTATTTTGTTATTAACAAGCATAAGAAATCCTGGCTTTTCAGTTCCTATATTTAAAAATACAATAATCAACATAATAAGAGACTGAACTATACCTCCATAACCTAACTCTGTTTTTAACAACTTCCCGAAACAAGAACAACTTTTCTTCTCTTTATTCGTTAAAGATTTAATATTCACTAGTAAAAATATTGAAAAAATTATTACTGAAATAATATTAACTAGTAAACTTTCACTTACTAAAAAAAGAGAAATGGCTAAAAAAATTTCTACAATAGAGAATAAGATACCTAAAAGTTTTGATAGCTGGAAAGAATTGAGCCCTAATTCAACAAATAAGTTTGCTGCAGAGTTAGGGGTTAACATTTTCATAACTCCCGAAAGTAATAATAGAAAACCAACAGACATGCTAAAGATCATAATAATCAAAAGACTCCTTTTTATCCTCTGTTCTCTAATCCAAATATTAGAATAAAAATAAATAAAATAAATAAATTAGTAAGTAAATTTTTTAACGATACTTCCTTTGGAACATTTAAAGGAAAGCAGCCACAGTTATTCGAAAAACTTTTATTAATATTCATAATCATTATTAACAAATAAATAGATTGTAAAAATATACCTAGAGATAAAATTATCTTTAAATTAACTGGATATAATAGACCTAACGAAAGAATAACTTCTAAGCTCAAAAAAAATGATACTACTATTCTTAATATCTTCTGTTCTTTAAAAAAATTGTAACTTTCAAAAGCTAAATAAAGTTGATAAGGTTTCCTCAATTTAGAAATACTACTTTTCAAGAAAAGTAACCCTAGGGGAATACTAACTACTTTGGTTAATATTGCGGCACTATCCATTCATTATTTCCTTTCTATCATGGAAATTTATGATTTTTTTTATAAGTGATGTAGCATCATCAAATTCAGCGAAATTAATAATTTCTGTAACTTTTCCATCTTGAAAATAGAGAATACTGGGAATAGTATTCAAACTTAATTTTTCTAAAATATTCAAATCAAACATTGTATCTCTATCAGCAAGCGAGATATCAAGAAGTAAACAACTTCTTTCTGAACTTAATTTTTGGTTGATTATTTTAAAAAGGCTTATATCATTTATGTATGTTTCTTTTGATCCTACAATAATATAGCCCTCGTATCCTTCAAGATCTAAATTGTATTTATCACTTTTTACTATATTTTTTAGAAATTTATGATTATTAGCAAGCGAATAATACGTATAAAAATAGCTAAAAATAAACACAAATATAAGAATGAAGTCTACAAAACTCATTTCCATTTTGTTTTCACCTTTATTTAAGTAGTATTGATTTTCAGATTTATTAAAGAACTGTGATATTTGTACAAGGGTTTGTTATTTATATTAGTACTTAAACAAAATTAATTAACAATTATTTGATTCACTGCTACAAGCTTTTGTCCACTTACATTGATAGACAGCAACCAATCCAGGCAACCATCCGACGTGAACTTCCTTTTTTCTAGTCGTCCAGTAAGTACCTGTTTTATCTAATGTCAAATTTTCTGCACCGAAACCACATTCACCTTGAATTAATTTTTCACTTTTTCCTAGTTTAATCATTGTTGGCTTTACATATTGCGTCATCATTATTGATAACCTCCCTCTATAAATATTGGTATATCAACGGTTTGACCCGATTTGATCACTGAAAAAATATTTTTTTCTTGTCCTTCTTTCTCGTTATTTTCTACTAATGCAATTGTTTAACAGTTGGTGGGTACGCTACGCTAACGTTAATTGGTAATCATTAACTTTCCGTTCCGTTATATGATGCACATTGGATCTCTGCGTTGCTTATGAGGACGTACCCTCCCATGTCTCTAGGCGTCTTGGTTAGCGCGTACATTCCTTCGTTCGGTCTCTTCATAAGGCAGAGGCTGGCGATGCTCCTTTAGGGACTCTTAGCTATTTGCATCGTCGAATGGGATAAATAATGCCGGCTTCTCCGTGTCATCCTCTTGATTTTGACTGTTGTTCGTACCGCTTACGCTACGCTTTGAAGCTGGGTGAAATCGTTCATCATTCGCTGGGCGTTAAACACCGTTTTCTTTTTGCACAAGGCATGTAAAATCTTCAGTAACTTGCCACACAGCACGACAATCGACTGCTTTTTACGTAGCGGATTCATGGCGCGTGTGGTGTAATGTTCGTGTAGTGCTTTAAACGCTGGATTATGCAAAATTAAGGGCATCATGACGCGGAACAGAAGCGCACGTAATTGACGTCTCCCTCGCTTCGAGATTCGTTTTTGTCCTTTCTGTTGCCCGGAAGAGTTCTCCCGTAAAGTTAACCCCGCTAGTTTGATTAATTGGCGTGGGTGATTGTATTGGGTCAAAGAACCGACTTCGGACAGGAAATTGACAATGGTCACATCGCCCATCCCAGGAACCGATGCGAGGTATTCATAATCCGTCATTTGTTTCGCTAACTCGACTAGTTGAGCGGTTAATTCGTCAAGCTGTGCCTGCATCAGCTGGTACTGCGCAAGAAGTGTGGCGATTTCAACACGGGCCATCACAAGTCCTTCCGTTAGTCCAATCGAATGAGGGGCTAGCGCGACTAATTGTTTAGCCTTTGGTAGCTGGGGACTTTTCATCCCTTCTACTTGGCGATACAGGAAGAGGAGTTCTTCCAGTGTTTTCCCTTGAATATCCATTGGGAATGGTGTTTTTTCAAGCACCGCATACGCCATTTTTCCGAAGCTTTTAAACACTTGGGTAAACTCTGGGAAAAAGCGGTCTAACCAACGAATGATGCGATTTTGAAGGGCATTTAAATCGGCTTGTATCTTGGCACGTAACGTCGCCCCATTGCGGAGTTCTGCTTCTACCCCCACTAACATCCGTGGATAACTAAAGCGGCCATCTCGCATTAAACGAGCGATGACAAGCGCGTCCTTTTGGTCATTTTTCGTTTGCAGGTTGTCATCTAATTCTTTCGAACGATTGACGTGCATCGGATTCACCATCACAAAGGGAATCCCGTAGTTTGTTAAAAACGCTGCTAGGTTCATCCAGTAGTGACCTGTTGGTTCGAAACCAACGAGGATTTCTTGTTTGCCATGCGCTGCTTTTAAGGCAAGCAAGCGTTCATAAAAGCCTTCAAATCCAATGCGTGATTGGGCAATTGGAAATGATTGTTGGAGCACACGCCCTCGGTCATCGATGGCACAAGCGAAATGTTTATGTTTGGCGATGTCGATGCCAATGACTAACGTCTGTTCAGAAACTTGATTAATTTTTTGGTTCGTATTAGAATGCATAGTGGAGTCCTCCTTGGTGAACAAATTAGGGGTCAATTCGTCGATGATTTGACACCCCGCATCATACCAAGAGGGCTCTTTTTATTCAAGTCCCCGAAAATCCTTCTAACAGGAATGCTCCTTGTTTTTCCCTTGTACAAATAATAGAATTCTCTTATATTAATTTTTGTTGCAGGAAGTATAAACACCATTTTAAGTATGTACAAAACATTCGTTTAACCGTGTACATTTTTGATTCCCAGTGTCTATTACAATTTTACTTGGAGAGGCGAGCATGATAGCCTTGTTTGGTCAGCCAGCTCTTGGAATAACTGGCTTTTGGTTAATGAATCATACGAGTAGAGGTCTCCAGGTCAAGTTGTAATTATTCATACACATGTATAGAGAAACACACTTTGAGCGAAAGTGTACATGCTTAGTCAAGCAAAAATGTACATTCTCGTGGTTCTTACGCTCTTTTGGTGAAAGCAACGACTACTTGTTTTTCGGGTATAGTATTAAAAAGGACTGATTTTCATGTTGATACCTTGGCAGGCACCTGAAAAACAGCTTTCGCTTTATTCACTTCAAACAACAGAAACAGCTGTTATCCTTTATTTACAACTGACAAAAACATATGCATTTTGTCCATCGTGTGGCTCGCAAAGTAAGCACCAACACAGTTTTTATACACGTGAACTACAAGATCTCTCCGTTGGTAGTCAACATGTTCTTATCCGTTTACAATCGAGAAAATGGTTTTGTACAGAAATTTATTGTCAACAGCGTATTTTTACAGAACGCTTTTCATGGCTTCTACCGTACGCAAGGAGAACGGAACGACTTCAACAGTTCTTAAGAAAATTAGCCTTTTCAATGAGCTGCCGACAAGCCGAGCGAGTAGCCCAATCCTACTTAAGAAGAATCAGCCACGATACTTTTCTAAGGCTGATTCGTTCAACAATGATTGCAATACCACAGACAACCGCAATTGGTATCGATGATTTCGCTTTTCGAAAAGGTCATAATTATGGGACGCTTATTTGTGATTTAAAAACACATCAACCCCTTGCCATTTTACCTAGCAGAACGAGCAAACTCATTGAATCTTGGCTTGTAGCGCGACCACATATTCAAACCGTTAGTAGGGACGGCTCTAAAACGTATCGAGAAGCCATCACCAATGCAAACGTTGCAATCCAACAAATAAGTGATCGCTGGCATTTGATTAAAAATGCAAAAGAAGCGTTAATTAAATGGCTTGATCAAAAACTGCCTGCACAAATTGAATGGTCGATTGAACCAAATCAAATAATTGAATTACCTAAAGAAAAGCCTATAGATGAACTACGCTGGCAGTTGATTCAGCAAGTACAAGACGATTACAAAGAAGGTGTACGGATTTCGTACCTAGCTAAAAAATATGAATTAAGTCGTGGCACCATTTACAAATATTTAAAACAAGTCACGCCTCCACGGAAAACAAAGCGTAAAACAAAGCCAGCACAAGCAAAGCTACAGCCCTATTATGAGTTGATTGTAGCGTATGATACCGAGCATCTTACAACCGATCAAATTCTCAAGAAAATCCGTTTAGCAGGCTACAACGGCAGTCTTTCTGCTCTTCGCCATTTTATAGAGCCTTATCGTGCAAACAAAAAGAAAGGAATTACTCAAGCGTTGATTCAACAAATTTCAAGAGCAAAAATTTCACAATGGATTTGGCGAGGTTTTCAGCAATTGAATGATGAGCAGAAGCAAGTGTTGGAGAAGTGCCAGCATCTATATTCATTTCTTGAACCACTCGAAAAAATAGTACAAGAATATCGAACTATATTCGAGAACAGAGCGATCGAGCCTTTAATCGATTGGATGCACACACAACTGGCGAATAAAAATTCACCTTTTCATAGTTATAGTACCGGACTTCGTTTAGATTTAGCGGCTGTAAAAAATGCTTTTGCATCCCCCTATTCAAATGGTTTATTGGAGGGACAAGTAAATCGATTAAAATGGATTAAACGCATGATGTATGGTCGCGCAAAACCAGATTTACTGGAAAAACGGATGCAATATCGGTTTTGATTGTATTCTGAAATAACTTTGAATTGTAGTTATACATAAGTCTGAATGTTTTCACCAACTTTGCGTAAAAACCTTCTCGTACGGACATTTATACAGGAAGTGACCAATCAATAATTTTTTGATTAATTTCAATTGGTCAACTATATTTTTTAAAGAAAACTCTTTATGTTATAGAAAGAGCATTCTTACTTTTATTCTTATACTGAATAAACCACACTTCCATCGCAAAAAGTGTCCAAAAATCCTCGCGTGTTTCTACACCATTTCTCCACTTTATTAACTCTTCATTCCAAACTTCCCTCGATACCAAGTTTAATTCATTTACAATATAAGGGTCCCCTATAGATCGGTAAATCAAATCCCAATTTTTCCTAATTCCTTTGTATGTATAAACTAAATGGGTTGTTTTGTTTCTTCGATGAATAATTTCTTTAGGCAGATAAGGTTCCATTGATTTACGAAGAATGTATTTAGTCGTTTGCCCATCCTTAAGTTTTAAATTTCCAGGAATTTTATATACGAATTCAATTAATCTTCTATCTAAGAAAGGATGATGAAGACTTGATTTAGTTAATGAACCAATGACCCTATCCGTATATAAATGTGTCTTTGCATTCGAAATTTGGAAATACATTTGTTTTTGATGATAATGCTTAATTTCTTTCATTTTTCTCTTAATCTCAAAATAATAATTGCTATTTTTAATTTGGATACTATCATTCAAAACATTTGGTAATAAGGCAAATTTTAAAAAATTATTTAAGGCAGAAGTATTAGAACCAATTGAATAGTTTGTTACGTATGAAAAAACTTCCTTTATTCTTCCTCTTTTCAAAAGATCGTTTGCTACATATAATGAACCAGTTAAAAGATGATCACCAGCATAACCACTAAGAATATTATTAAAACCTTTTTTGGCCGCCTCTAAAACAATATTAAATGTGAAGTTAAATGTAATGGTATTTACATGTGGTTCAAAAGTAAAAGGTACAGAATACGGGAAATCATCAAACATTAGAATATTGTCAAAATTCAAACTATTAGTTTTGTCGTCATATAAATCCATCAATATATTGATATAATATCTCTCATCACACTCCTCTAATTCATCAAAAACTGCACTGAAACCTTTAATTTCGGTTTCTTTTTTTTCTATGTTCTTTGCTAATGCATATATAGAAGTAGAATCTAGTCCTCCACTCAGCAGAATAGAATTCTTTTGACCTTTAGCTATTCTAGATTCTACAGCCTGACTTAAAATTGAAGAAAACTCTTCAATATACTCTTCCTCACTGATATACTGTAATGTCGTTTTTATAGATGTAAGATCCCAATACTTAATCAAATTCTGATGATTTGAATTTAGACTCAAATAATGGCCACTTGGAATTCTATTTACTTCTTTATATGGAGTTAGAACTGTGTCAATTACGCCATTTCTTAAAAAGTATTCTTTAAAATATTCTGTACTTGAATCAATTTCATAATTCGATTTTTTTAAGAGCTTAGACTGCTCCTGTGCCTGATTTTTAATTTTTTAAAATTACGTTGCGTTGTTTTGAAGCTGTCAAAATACATTCATACGATCGACTGCTAATTTGCAGGCATTATAAATAAACGTCACGAGATTGAAGTGCAGTTTGGCTTTTCTACCGGTTCTGTGGCGGACGTTGTTTAACTGAAAGAATTGCTTTAAATAGGCATTTACTCGTTCGACAGCTGTGCGTTCCTTATAAATTGCTTTCCATACTACGGAGCCACGTGCTGGATACGTGTATTTGCGGAGATCTGTTTCACATTTAATTTTAAATACCTTTTGACAGAGCGAATCCTCACGTAATGGACAGGTTGCGCATTCTTTTGGACGCGTGAACTTAAGCGTCTGATATTTTTCATCAAAGCTGTCGTAACAGTAGCTATGTTCACGCACACAGGTTGGACGGAAATGCTCATCAAAACCAACCATTTCGCCTTCGCGTCTTTTCACATAAGGAATCACAGGTTTCATCTCATGTATCCATATTTGGCGATAAATCGCTTCATAATCATAGCCCGCATCGAAAATGGCCGTTGTGAAATGGTTAGGCATGATGTGATTCACCTTTTTTAGTAACGGAATCGCCGCTTTACTATCACTCAGATTTCCGGAAGACATCAGACGCGCCACGATATACTGGCTTTTTGTCGAAACAGCTAAATGCCCTTTAAAGCCGTACCAGAATGTGTTTTTACCATCGCTATTTTTCTTAATGCCCCACTTTGGTTCAATGGGAATTTCTTGCCAAAGAGTCATCAATGGAATGGTTATTTGTACTTCCAACTTCTTTTCATAAGTCGTTTGATTCGCTTCGATTTCGGCTTGTTCAGCGAGCCAGGCAGCACGTTCTTCCTTTGATTTACGCCCCCGTTTTTTCGGAGCGATTTCTTTTTTCTCAGAAGGTTTTGCGGCATCTCTCGCTTCAAAATGTGTCGCGTCAAAACCAAGATGTTCTTCTTCAAGAAAACCTTCTGTAAAAGCAGTCTGAATCAGTTCATCGTGCATGCGATCTAACACATCTGATTGACTAATCGCGTCGACCATACGTGAATACGAGGCTTCAGATGGCACGGTGTCCGAAACTAAAAAGCCACAATCTAAACGAAAGACAAAATCAACCGTTAAACGATTGACCAAATCTTTAACGGTTGGGATACGCTCGACAATGCGAATAATCAATGATTGAATCATCGCCCCGTAATTACATTCACGTGGAGCACCACGCATCGTCTTCTTTCGAAATAGCTGAAAGATCGGCTGCACATCGAAAGTGGCTAAAATCGCATCAAAACGACGAGAACTTTCCATTTTCAATAATTCATGGATGTCAAAAAGGCTCATTTGTTTTACAATCGTCATAGGGCATTCACCTCTTGGTTGATTTTGGTTTGGTCACTTAAATTATACCAAAATGGGGAGGTGCCCGTTTTTTATTGTCTTGAAACCCTTGGGAGACAAGGGGTTAGAATTATGAAATTAACTCACTTATATCATTAAAATTAAAATAAGGTTGTAGAAGGAAGATATCACTAGCGATAACATATCCATAATCTTTTCTTAACCAAAAAATTGTTTTTACTCCAATTTGATCTCTAACAATGTAAAATTTGAATTTCACTATATCGATCAAAACAAATGAAAATTCCCCTACTAAATCTTTTACACAATCTATCCCATTTTTGTTATACATATGAGATATAATTTCTTGGTCTTCGATATTCTTATGTATCCTATATTTTTCAAATAACTCACTTTTATTATGTATCGATATATCTCCAAGAATAAGAATATTTTTAAAATTGATCTTAGTTTTTGCTACCTTATTAAGGTCTGTATAACAAAAGTAAAACTCATCAATCTTTTCATATATACTCGCAGCACTCACATTGTATTCTGTTGATAGTATATCTTCATATGTCTTCCTCTCAATCGGTACTCCTACCGTTGCTAAAAACCATTTAATTTTAACCACCGTCCCTTTCATATTTTGTATTCATAATAATCTTGAAATGAGCTGTATCTTCCTCATCATATAAAAAGTTCATATCATTATAAACAAGCCAAGCATGTGCTGCGAATGGATATTTTCTTATTCCAATTGCTATTTCGACTGGAATAGCATATTTTTTTCTGAGTAATCTGTAACCTAAAAATGACTTCTGGATACAATCTGCTTTTCTCGGATACCAAGTACACACAATATCCATCATTTCTAAATATTCCTCGATGGCATTCTTATCACTTTCATTATTTACAACCATTATTTCTTTTACATTATTAAATTTTTGAGAATAATTTTTAAAAGTTTTATTGAAACCTTTATAGGATAATTCAATATCAAAAACAATCAAATGTATGAGTATGGATAGAAAAAGGTGTATTTTCCTAATCATTTATTTCTATCACTCCTGCTTTCTCTAATTCATTGATAAATTCAGTTACATCTATATATATTTCGTCTTTATCCACATTAAAAACCCTGACTAAACTTTTAAAAATGGCTTCTAACTCTTGGTGCTTAGATATTTCTCTCCATATAATAGAGCCAATATAATCTAGTGCATAAAAGCTGTTTTCTACAATATTAATTATTATAATTTCTTCCTCTTCTTCATATGTAATGATATTCTTATTGGTTTTTATCTCCATAAAACT
The DNA here is from genome assembly GCF_038051955.1 of Lysinibacillus sp. FSL H8-0500. Lineage (NCBI taxonomy): Bacteria > Bacillati > Bacillota > Bacilli > Caryophanales > Bacillaceae > Lysinibacillus > Lysinibacillus sp. FSL H8-0500. The sequence continues at coordinate 2,812,549 of NZ_CP150292.1, forward strand.
ACCTCTTAATTTAATTTTTTTTTTTGGTTATAGCTCAAATTTTATTATTTTTGTAGTAGTACTATTGAGAACGTTGAACTTAGATATGTAATTTGCTAGCTAAATCATATCTTACATGTAGAATACACAAAAAATTTATTACACAGCTTATTTTTCCCTTAAAAATAACTTATTCTTCCTAAACACTAGACTTTTCGACATTCTGAATTATTAGGAAGAAAAAACAGCATTTCAGGAATTTTTATCCCATTTTTTATAAAATTTATGTAGAATAGGAAGGTAAAGGGGGCATTTATGAAATATATAGAAAATCATTTAGTCAATCTATTCACGTTTGAATCCCATACCCAAACGGAGAGGCTAAAAATTGAATATGGTGTTAAAGTAATTGTGTCAGAGGCAAGTAGACTGTTTGTTGTCTATATGATTACCATTTTAATAGGGTGTTTAGTAGAAGTCCTTATTACTCATCTAACCTTTTATATATTAAGACAAGTATGCTTTGGCTATCATTTTCCAACAAGTAAACAATGTCTAATAGGAAGTATTTTATTATTTCCTATCCTATGTAAGCTGACTACATATATAGAGGTAGATATACTATTTTTGTATATAGTGACATTCCTAAGCTTATTATTAATAGTAGTTTTAGCACCCCGAGGTACTAAAAAACACTCTATTCTTAATGCTGCACATAGAGACTATTTGAAAAAGAAAATCTATCAACGTGCTATCATTTTATACGGTATCTATTTACTATTTCCTAATAATTTACTAAAATTCATTACATTAGGTATTTTTTTAGAGCTTTTCATGCTTTTATTAGAAATCTATAATCAGAAGAAGGAGACTGTTTAATATGAATTATCTTGAAACAATTATTAAAAAAATGTCAAATCTTATTATGTCTATCACTCAAAAGGATATGGTTTATGTTTGTAGAGCCTTTGCTTATGAAGAAGAATTACCTGATACTTTAAAAAAAGAACATCCCTTCCATCAAGGTTAATTCATTATGCTTTTATTCATAGTAAGAGATTTCACACTTGCGTTTGGAGCATTGTTCTACCTGCTCACTATCCGACCAACTAAAACAATGCTTGTGCAATCTGTTAGCTTTGTAGTAATACCATCTTGCTTACTATTAATATATGTTCCACAACTTATTGCTATCGGCTATTTATTCATTGCAGCTAGTTGGTTATTTTACTCATTCAAAAAAAATGTTATAACCATTTTTGATGTAATCGTTGTTCTAATGCTTATGGTTTTTTCAGATAATTTAGCACAGCTTATCAATAATCAACTTAATACTCATTCAGTCTTATTTGAAACACTTTGGTTTATACTATGCTTTATATCACTCAGCATCCTATATAAAATCTTTATAAAAAAGAGGTTATATTTGCTGCTTCTTCCTTTCAAAATACAACTATTACTAATTTTTATTGGGAGCCTAACACTTATTATGTTCTACCTAAATGTCTTCTTTTTAGGTGTACAGGATAATAAAGCATTAACGACAGCGAATTTCTTTATTCAAATTATCTATATTGTATTAGTTGTACTAGCTGTTTCTTTATTTATTAAAGGTCTTCAGCAAATGCAAATGATCCGACAAAAGGAAATAGCACAGCAGCAGTTTTTTGATTATATGCAGGCGTTGGAGCAAGTGAATACAGATATGCAAAAGTTTCGCCATGATTATATAAATATTTTAATGTCGTTACAAGATTATATAGAAAATAAGGATTTACAGGGGTTACAGCACTATTTTTATACGGATATTATGCAAATGGAGCAGCAGACTTTATTTCAAAGTAAGATGATTGGTACATTGGAAAATTTAGAAGTTGTTGAGCTAAAAGGCTTGCTATCCTCAAAGCTATTATTTGCAAATCGTTTACAACAAAAACTTGTCATAGAAATTCCGCAGACGATATCCTCTGTTAGGATGAACCTTATTGACTTAACAAGGGTACTTGGCATTTTAATTGATAACGCGATTGAAGCAAGTGTAGAGATCGCTAATTCTGTCGTACACGTTGCTATTCTACACTCTCACGAACAAGCTGTGGTTATTATCATTGATAATCCCTTACAAGATGCTAATTTAAATATTTCTACTATCTTTGATTATCACGCCTCCTCTAAAGGAGAAGGGCGCGGTATTGGTTTAGTCAATGTCGAAGAAATCTTAAAAAATTATCCGAATGTTACATTAAATACGCGTATTGACAAACAATACTTTATTCAGGAACTACAAATTTTTTAGGGGGAATCTATTGTGAAAATTGTTATTTGTGAGGATGATGTACGACAACGAAAATTTTTACAATCAACGATTATCCACTCTTCTTTATTTCAATATGAGGATGTTGAAATTGCATTAGTTGCCTCCAATCCATCGGAGGTCTTTACCTACTTACAGGACAATCGAGCGGATTGTTTTTTACTAGATATTGAGCTTCAGCATGAGATAAACGGCTTAGAGCTAGCGAATGTTATACGTGAAAAAGACCCCTTAGCCACTATTATCTTTATTACAACCTATGCTGATAAATTAAGGTTAACCTTTACTTATAAAATTGCAGCATTGGATTTCATCGTGAAAAATGAGCCTAATTTAGCCGAAAACTTAATCAAAACTTTACAGATTGCCTATCAAAAACATCAAAGCATACACACCCAAAATATAGGCAAGCATTTTCAAATGAAGATAGGTGAGTATGTGAAGCTCATTCCCTTTGAGGATATTTATTGTTTTGCTACATCGGCCAACTCTCATAAAATTAAGATGCAGGAAAAAAGCGGTGTATATGAGTTTTTCAATAATTTAACGGATATTGAACAGCAACTGGATGAACGCTTTTTCCGCTGTCATCGAGGGTATATTGTCAATTTGCAGCAGATTCAAAAGATTGACATAACAATGCGCACAATTACATTGAAAAATAGTTCTATTTGCTACTATTCACTGCGCTATAAAAAAGCACTCAGGAAAGCACTCTCTTCTACCTCAACTATTATCTTTGAATAGTACTAGTACGATATTATTCTCAAAGAGGATGAAAAAAGGATTTGGAACATGGCTCCCAAATCCTTTTTATATTGTACTTAATGCCTAATCTTATTATAGCATTTGCTTTTTCCACTGCACTAACAGATCCTCAAACTTAGCAATATCCATTTTCAATGTGACCTGTTTAGCTGAACATCGTTTTTTCGCCTTAGTCCACGCTTCCTCTAAAGCAGGTAAATAGCTTAAATTTTTCGTAGCCGCCACTAGTTGGAAAAAAATATTGCCCTGAATATAGTGCCAGCGGGGGTTCATCCCGTCTAAATGAATCGCTTCTTCAATCAGGCGTAATGCCAAGTACGGATTGCCCTCTGTACGGTTTAAAAATTGAGCAAATGCGCCCCAGTATAGTGCCTTATTTGGTTGTAGCTTAATCGCCTCTGCAAATTGCAGCATCGCTTTATCATGCTCTTTTGTCAGAACATAGTATTCTGCCATCGTGTAATAGGCGGTTGCCTGTGCTGCCACCTCTCCTGCCAATAATTCATCGACTACGTTGCCAAACTGTTCATGATCCTTACTACCTATATAGGCAGCGAGGACATCTCGTTCAGGGTACGAGCCATCTGTTCGTTCCACACTTTGCTTTACCTTGTCATTCGTTGGAATAGGCATATTGGCATAACCATTCGCCTCAAGTAATGCAATATGCTGTTGGAGGAGCTGACGACTCTCATCCGCTATCGCTGGATCTTGGCTTAGTATGGCTTTTGCTAATTGATAGCTGTCCTTTACTTGCCCACTCACAAATAAATCATTGACTTGTTGAACTTGCTCATCCATCTGTTTTACCACGCTTAAAATCCTCACCTTCGCCAAACAAAAAATCTTATTGCCAGTGTACCATCTTTAGAGGGGAAGCAAAAGGTAGCCTTTCTACAATTATTTTAATTGAAAGGCCTTTACATGCTGCTCTAGTGTATGAGCCATCTGAGTGGTTTCATTAGAGCCTTTTGCTACCTCATCAATGCTTGCTGTTGTTTGCTGCGCAGCTACAGTAATCATATTCATCGTTTCTTCTATATCCCGTATCGATTCAGTGAGTTGTTGAATCATTTGCACAATTCGATCTGATTTTTCATTTTCCTTCGTCAACGCATTGGAAATCGCAATCATTTCTTCTACGGTTGTAGCAACGGCAGTAGAGATATCTCCCAAAGATTGCGCTGTTAAAAGGACGGTTTCTGTCCCTTTTTCAATATATTGCGTATTATCATTTGTTGATGCCATTACTTGCTGTACATGCTTCATAATATCCTGAATAAGCTGTTCAACCTGTAAAACCTCTTGATTTGACTGCTCCGCAAGCTTGCGTACCTCCTCCGCAACAACCGCAAAGCCCTTGCCATGCTCGCCTGCTCTAGCTGCCTCGATGGAAGCGTTTAGCGCTAATAGATTCGTTTGGGAGGCAATGCTTGCGATAGATGTGGTAATCGCTTGAATTTTTGTTGCAGATGTCACTAGGTTTTCGACCGTTTGTTTTACTTCATCTGAGCCTTTATGGATTAATGTCATATCATGGCTAATATCCTTTGCCAGTCGCTCACCCTCTGTTGCAAGTTGCATTGTTGCTTGCGCATTGTGGGCACTATTAGTAGCATTACTTTGAATTCCTTGTAGGTCCTTCGCTAATGAAGTAAGAACATCCGTGGCATTTTCAGCATGATGCATTCCTGCTGTTACCGCGCTGGATGCTTCTTCAATATTATTGGCTACACCTTGAATTGTATTTGTCATATCGTTCAAGGTAGCAGCCGTTTCATCTGCATTCGTTACTAATGTTACAGAGGTTGAACGCATCATCATAATCATATTTTGTAAACTAGCTGTCATCTGATTCAGGGTATTGGCTAAATCTCCCACCTCGTCCTTACTGTTTACCTTTGTTTCTGCCACTGCTAAATTGCCGCTCGCAATCTCTTTTGCCTGCTGAATTAAAACACTAATAGGTCTGACTTTACGACGAATTAAAAAGCCCGTAATAATAGATGCAAGAAGCATTGGGAAAATACTAATTAAGATGCCACTTCTCACTACATCCCAAGTGCGTTCTTTTACAATATTGGCATCAAAATCAATGACACTGATAGCAATAATTTCTTTGCTTGGATCATGATCCTGATAAATTGGTGCATAACCAGATAAACGCTCCATATCAGCAAAATCATAAGGCTGTGAATAGGCTGGATGTCCATGTGTCAGCAGCATATCCATAGCTTCTTTATCGAGATAGAATGAATCACCAGGTGCGTAACCCTTCTCTGCTAAATTATTATCAAGCGCCAATATTGTGCCATCAAGCGCTAAAATATATTGTGTTTGAAAAATATCTTTATGGTCCGTTGTCCAATTTAAATCATTACCAATACGTGCCTGTGCCTCTTTATCGCCACGAATTGCCTTGCTTAGTTCTTCTGGTTTAATCAACCCTGTTGTAATATTGGCACATCCGTAGGCCTCTACACCGGCAGCATCATACAGTTTATTGTAAGCAGTTATGTATGTAGCAAACGATGTAATCCCTAGCATCACCACTAAAATACCAGCGATAATCGTTCCAAGCTGAAAAGTTAATGAATTGCGTAAGTTCACGATTCATCCTCTCCCCTTTCCTGTCATACTCATATAAGTACTCTCTGTTAGTTCCCATCATACTACAAAAAGATGTACTAAAAAAGCATCTTTAAAAATTCTAGCAAGCGAAAGTATTGGATAAAAATTCTGAATTATGAGATAATTGATAAAGTATATCTTTTAAACAGACTGACAATTACATCTATAGGAGGGCTTGTTTATGACTAGACGTTTTCATTTGATAGCACTTATTATAGGGAATTTATGCATAATTGGAGCTATTTTTATTTATGCCCTACAAAGTCAAGTGCAAATAGCCCTCAGCACATATGCTCTGGTGATCGGTTGTTTAAGTGCCTTACTGCTTATCTTCTTTTATATATGGGGAGATGAAAACCAGCAATATCCCATTAAGTAAGGGTCTTTTCATGATATTCTCCTGTGAATCTATCGTACAATTGTAGAAAAATAAATTTTTTTATAGAAATTTTAAAACAATGATTGAGTAGTATAGCAATTTTCTGTATAATCGGCTTGTTTGACAATACTTTTTATGAACTTGGGGGTAGACAATTGGGTAAAGCATTGATTATCGGAGCTGGCGGTGTTGCCAGTGTTGTGGTACACAAGTGTGTTCAAAATTCGGACGTATTTGAGGAAATTTGTATCGCAAGTAGAACTGTTTCAAAATGTGACGCTCTAAAAGAAAAACTTGATGGCGGAAAAACAAAGATTCAAACTGCACAGGTAGACGCAGATAATACTGAAGAGGTTATTGAGCTTATTAAATCTTTCGGACCAGATGTTGTCATTAACGTTGCCCTACCTTATCAGGACTTAACGATTATGGATGCTTGCTTAGCGACAGGTGTACACTATGTGGATACTGCAAACTACGAGCCACCTGAAACGGCAAAATTTGAATATAAATGGCAATGGGCCTATAAAGAGAAGTTTGAAAAAGCTGGCTTAACTGCATTACTTGGTAGCGGTTTTGACCCAGGTGTAACAGGCGTTTTCACAGCTCATGCACAAAAACATGAATTTGATGAAATCCACTATATCGATATCGTGGATGCCAATGCAGGAGATCATGGTTATCATTTCGCAACAAACTTCAACCCAGAAATCAACATTCGTGAAATTACAGCGAATGGTCGTTACTGGAAAGAAGGTGAGTGGATTGAAACAGCACCACTTGAGAAAAAAGAAGTGTATAATCTGCCTGAAATCGGACCAAAGGATATTTATCTTCTATACCATGAAGAACTGGAATCACTTGCAAAAAATATCAAAGGCTTAAAACAAATCCGCTTCTGGATGACGTTCTCTGAAAAATACTTAACACATTTAAAAGTATTAGAAAACGTAGGTATGACATCAATTGAACCAATCGAATTTGAAGGGCAAATGATTCAACCAATCCACTTCCTTAAAGCGGTATTACCGGATCCAGCTTCACTTGGACCACGTACAAAAGGTAAAACAAACATCGGTTGTATCATTCGCGGTCTAAAAGATGGTAAGGAAAAAACATATTATGTATACAATGTATGCGATCATGAAGAATGCTATAACGAGGTCGGCTCACAAGCTATCTCTTATACAACTGGCGTGCCAGCTATGATCGGTGCCATGCTTGTCATGAACGGTGAATGGCGTAAACCAGGTGTATGGAATGTAGAAGATTTCAATCCAGATCCATTTATGGATGCGCTAAATAAATGGGGTCTACCATGGCAAGAAAGCCATAACCCAGAATTACTTGACCTGGATTTAGACGAGAAGGAATTAAGCCGATGAAACCAATTGATTTTTCACAAGTCCCATCCCCTTCCTTTGTAGTGGATGAGCGATTATTAACGAAAAATTTAGAACTGTTAAAATCCATACAAGATCGTACAGGCTGTCGCATTTTACTTGCTTTGAAAGGCTTCTCCATGCATGCTACATTCCCGCTTGTCGGGCAGCATTTAGCAGGCATTACGGCAAGCTCGCTATTCGAGGCACGCCTTGGCTATGAAAAAATGGGTAAGGAAGTCCATGTCTATGCTCCTGCTTATGTTGAGCATGAAATGGACGAGCTGCTAAGCTATGTCGATCACATTGTATTTAATTCCTTTGGTCAATGGGCGAAGTATAGGGATAAAGTCAAATCGACTGGGAAAGCGATTGAATGTGGTCTTCGCATTAATCCTGAATACTCAGAGATTGAAACAGCCCTTTACGACCCTTGCGCACCAAACTCTCGCTTCGGTGTTACGTTAGAGAATTTTGATGCGTCACAGCTCGATGGTCTTGATGGCCTACACTTCCATGCAATGTGTGAGCAAAACTCAGATACATTGGAGCACATTATTGAAGTAGTCGAAGAAAAGTTTGGCGACGCTTTGCACCAAATGAAATGGTTAAACTTCGGTGGCGGTCACCATATTACGCGTGAAGACTATGATGTAGAAAAGCTTGTCAATATCATTAACCATATACAAGAAAAGTATAACCTGCTTGTTTATCTCGAGCCAGGTGAAGCCGTAGCACTTAATACGGGCTATCTAGTCGCAACAGTGCTGGATATCCAAAAAAATGGTATGGATCTTGCTATTTTAGACACATCTGCAACATGTCATATGCCGGATGTGCTTGAAATGCCCTATCGTCCAATGATTATAGGCTCTGGACAAGCTAATGAATTCGCACATACATATCGTTTAGGTGGGCTAACATGTCTTGCTGGCGATGTGATTGGCGATTATTCATTTGAAACACCATTAAAGCCAGGTGACCGTCTAATCTTTACAGATATGGCACACTACTCAATGGTGAAAACACATATGTTTAACGGCGTCAACCTTCCTTCTATCATTTCTTATAATGATGAAGAAGGCTTAAAAGTTATTCGCGAATTTACATTTGAAGACTATAGCGGTCGACTATCCTAAGCCGCTCCTAAAGTCCCTCCATCTAGTGCGGAGGGGCTTTAGTTTATCTTCTTTGACCCTCCTGCTTTTTGCACTGCTATCCCGCCTTTTTGTACCTGCTATCCGCTGTTTTTGCAATGCTATCCGTCACTATATGTTATGATTATCTTATACGAAGTAAAGTAAAGAAAATGATACACATGAAAAAAAGCGGATGAATTAGCCTTCTAAAATTATAGAACATTCAAATTTTAGGAGGCACTTAAAAATGAAATTCAATAAAATTGATATAAATCACTGGGAGCGTAAAGAAGTTTTTCATCATTTCTTAAACCAACAAACCAGCTTCAGCATCACCAAGAACATTGATATTACTGAACTCTATAATATCTCAAAAGAAAAGGGCTATAAATTCTATCCTGCCTTTATCTTTCTCATTACTCATATAGCTAATTCAAATGAGCATTTTTGAAGGAGCTTCAATTGGGAAGGAGCGCTTGGTTACTGGGAGAAGGTAGTTCCTATGTATACAATCTTTGATAAGCCATCAACCCTATTTTCTGCACTTTCTACAAATACAGATACAGGCTTTCAAAACTTTTATGCTAACTATATTGCTGATACGGAAAAATACAGTAACACAGGGAAAATGTTTCCGCAAATAACCCTTCCTAAAAATATCATTAATATCTCTATGATTCCTTGGACTTCCTTTACTGGTTTTACCTTAAATGTGAATAACAGCCTCAACTATCTTCTGCCAATTGTTACTGCGGGGGAATTTATTAAGAACAATAAGACAATTTATTTACCTTTGTCTTTACAGGTGCACCATGCTGTCTGTGATGGCTACCATGCAGCTCTGTTTATGAATAAATTCCAGACCCTCGCAAATCATCCACAAGAATTGCTTAAATAAAAGAAAAACCCAAACCATCTACCAAGAAATTTCTGGCACGGTTTGGGTTTTCACTTTATGCTTCTTCCTTTTCATTTTCAAGCATTTTATGTAAATAAGCAATAATTTCACGAATGCCCTCTAATGAATTGACTAGTATTTTCGGGTCAACATACGTAATCATACGGTTTTCAAGATTAGCTACAGCTGTAAAATAGCGCGTTTTTGCATAATTAACAAGACCTAATTGCTGCAATATAGAATCATCGAAATCAAGAATCTCACGCGCCTCTGTGACAAGTAAGCCGTAATTAACAACATCTGTATTTAAAACGATCACACGAGCCGTTTCTGGGTTGGATGAACGATTGTACAAAATTCGTTCAAAATCAAGCACAGGCACAAGCTCGCCTCGAATTCTTGTAAAGCCTAGAAGATAGTTCGGTAAATGAGGAATAGGTGTTACCCGCTCTAATTTTTCAATAGAAATGGTTTGCTCCACAGGTACTGCATATTCCTCTGTACCACACGCAAAAACGACTGCTTTTACACTCTCCATACGTTCACTTCCTTCTATTCAGCTATTATTTCTTAGCGGATTCCTTCACAATTTCAACAAGTAAATCTGCTAATTTTTCTAATTCTTCTACAGGGATTTTTTCATTTGTTGTATGAATATCTTCATAGCCAACAGATAGATTTACCGTTGGAATACCGAAGCCTGCAATCACATTCGCATCTGAGCCCCCACCTGAAATACCTAAGACAGGCGTACGGTCAATATTGCGTGCTGCTGCCATTGCCACTTGAACCACTTTATCTGATTCTGTTACACGGAAACCTGGATACATTAGCTTTACCTCTACTTCAGCACGTGCTCCTAAGGAAGCCGAAATTTGTTCAAATGTTTCCTGCATATGCTTTGTTTGTGCATCTAGCTTTACTTGGTCGATTGAGCGGGCTTCCGCTAAAATAGTTACTTCATCACAAACGATATTTGTCGCTTGCCCACCTTCAAAGCGCCCAATATTCGCTGTTGTTTCTTCATCAATTCGACCTAACTTCATTTGTGCGATGCATTTAGAGGCAACTGTAATGGCTGAAACGCCTTTTTCAGGTGCAACGCCTGCATGTGCAGTTTTCCCAATAATTTTGGCAAAAATTTTCGCTTGGAATGGGGCTGCTGTGACAATACCGCCTACTTTGCCATCGCTATCCACAGCAAAGCCGTATTTTGCTGTAATGTTTGCTGGGTCCAACTCTTTCGCCCCAGCAAGACCGCTTTCTTCACCTGCTGTAATAATTAATTCAATATCACCGTGCTCAATTTGCTGCTCTTTTAAGCGCTTTACCATCTCCAATAGTGCTGCAACTCCGGCTTTATCATCTGCACCTAAAATTGTTGTGCCATCGGATACAATATAACCGTCTTCACGTAAGGATGGTTTAATGCCTTTTCCTGGTACAACTGTATCCATATGAGCAGTAAAGTAGATTGGCTCTACATTCAATGTACCTTTTAATGTAGCAATAATATTGCCCGCTCCATGTCCGTTACGCGTATGTGCATCATCTTGGATGACTGTCAACCCAAGTGCAGTTAATTTCTCTACAAGGATTGGTGCAATTACCTGTTCATGTTTTGTTTCTGAATCAATTTGAACAAGCTCAAAAAACTCTTCTACTAAACGACTTGTCATGCTACAAAACTCCCTTAGTTTGCGTGGTTTTCCACGTAATAGTATACTCATTATTTTAGCACAACGTTCATGGAGTTGACATCATTCAACCTAGCCTTTAGAAAAAGCCTGAGAAAAGAGGATCATTCTTTTCCCAGACTTTCTTTATCCATTTAAAATAGTCTCTTTTTCTTGTTCTAGTGTTTGTAAGTAGTCAATAGCTTTTGTATGTTTGTCCTGTAAGCGTAAAATTGTATTATGTACATCATCTTGAATACGTGAAACCTGTTCCCGTGCTGTTGAAATTTTCGAATGGACAGACCATGCTGAAAAAATATCATCAAAAAAGTAATCAGCAAATTTCACAAAGCCATCTGTTTCCACATGTAGAGATTTTGTGGACATTTCATGAATATCTAATAATTCATTGTGAAAACGTTGTAACGCAATTTGAGCATTATGTAAATAATTCTCAGATTGATCCAGCGCATCATGCTTTAAATGTGTAGCAATAAGCCCACCCCCAAAGAACGTATCCCAAGTAGAATAACCACTCGCCGAATGCAGGGAGGCCGCTGCTTGACCCAGTTTTGTAAGCGCTACTTCTCCTGCTTCCTCAGCCTCTCGAATTTCAAGCATTAGTTGTTTCGTGTACATCTCTTCCTCTGCTAGATGTTCAAGCCTCTGTGCCTGTGCTGGATTATGAATTTGTAAGTAGCCTTTCTTTTTAGCATGAATATGCTGTAGTGTTTGCTGTAATGCCTGTGTGTCTATTTGTGCTAATTTACGGGTTACTTGTGTCCGATCGGCTGTTAAGTCTGCTTGCATTTTCTTGGCTTCATTGATTTTTAATTCAAGCACTGCTGCTTTATCAATTTTTTCTGCACGTAATTCATCCTGCTGTCCTGTCCATGTACGAATCATATTCATAAATGAGAAGCCATCTAATTTATCAAGCTTTGTACGAAGTTGCTGAAGTGCTGTAGAATGTTTCGTTATTTCCTCCTGTGCATGTTCAATCTGCTTATCAATTAACAAACTTTGTTCATTTAACCTCGTTCTAGTTCTTAACTGTGTAAAAATCTGTTCCTGCTCTTTTTGTAATTGCTTCCATTCCATTCAACTCAACTCCTCTTACTATATCAGTACGAATCAAAAGGAAAAATGTTTCAATTATTTGTTAATAACTTTCATTTATTTTTACTAAAAATCAAAAACCTAGCAACAGGGTAGTTGCTAGGCTTGGCCTTATATTATAGTGGAATATTTCCGTGTTTTTTCTCTGGACGTGTTTCATGTTTATTTGATAGCATATCAAGCCCTTGAATCAGCTTAATACGTGTATCGCGTGGATCGATAACATCGTCTACCATACCGCGAGAGGCTGCCACATATGGGTTTGCAAATTTTTCTTTATATTCTTCAATTTTTGCTGCACGTGTTGCTTCTGGGTCATCTGATTTCGCAATATCACGAGCAAAAATGATGTTTGCTGCTCCTGCAGCACCCATAACAGCAATCTCAGCATTTGGCCATGCAAAGACAAGGTCAGCACCGATTGATTTAGAGTTTAAGGCAACGTAAGCGCCTCCATAAGCTTTACGAAGAATCACTGTAATTTTTGGTACAGTCGCTTCTGAATAAGCATAAAGAATTTTCGCACCATGACGAATAATACCACCATGCTCTTGCTTAACACCTGGGAAGAAGCCAGAAACGTCTTCAAATGTGATAATTGGGATATTATAAGCATCACATGTACGGATAAAACGAGCTGCCTTATCAGAAGAATCAATATCTAAGCCGCCTGCTAATACTTTTGGTTGGTTACACACAAGTCCAACTGATTCACCAGCAATACGTGCAAAGCCCACAACTACGTTTTTCGCAAACTCAGCATGTACTTCCATAAATGAACCTTCATCTACAACCTGCTCCACTACTTTACGTACATCGTATGGACGTGTTGTTTCAATCGGCACTGTATCCACGATTTCTGGACGGTAGTCATCCCCTTCAGGTCTAGCTTGACGAGGTGCCTTTTCTTTATTATTTTGTGGTAAATAGCTTAATAGTTTCTTAATTTCATCAATCGCTGCTTCTTCAGATGGTGCACGGAAATGAGCATTCCCACTTACCGCATTATTTACTTTCGAGCCACCTAAATCCTCCGCAGAAATTTTTTCACCTGTTACTGTTTCAATAACTTTTGGCCCTGTAATAAACATTTGAGATGTTTTATCAACCATTAAAATAAAGTCTGTAATCGCTGGCGAATAAACTGCCCCACCAGCACATGGTCCCATAATTACCGAAATTTGTGGAATAACGCCTGAATAAATAGCGTTACGGTAGAAAATATGACCATAGCCATCAAGTGATAGCACACCCTCTTGAATACGCGCTCCACCTGAATCATTGATACCGATAAATGGTGTACCATTTTTCGCTGCTAGATCCATAACTGTCGCCATTTTTTTCGCGTGCATTTCACCAAGCGCTCCACCAAATACTGTGAAATCTTGAGAGAATAAGTAGACTGGACGTCCATTAATTTTACCGAAACCAGTCACAACGCCGTCCCCTGGTCCTTCCAGCTTGTCCATACCAAAGTCTACTGTACGGTGTGTAATAAATGGATTGATTTCGAAAAATGTACCTTCGTCCAGCAATAATTCAATACGTTCACGAGCTGTTAATTTCCCCTTTTCATGCTGCTTATCGATGCGCTCATAGCCACCACCAAGCTCAATTACTATCTTACGGTCATACAAGTCATTAATTTTATCGAACATATCCATACTGATCACTTATCCCCTTTTCCACTTTTATCACATAATTCATATAACACCCCATATGAGGATTTAGGATGCATAAATGCAACCTCCGCACCGCCAGCTCCTGGTCCTGGTTCCTCAGATAGAAGACGTACACCTTTTTCACGCAGCTCTGCCATGCGCTCGCGAATACCTGTTACACCGAAAGCAACATGGTGAATGCCTTCTCCACGTTTTTCAATAAACCCATAAATCGCACTTTTCTCACTCATTGGCTCCAATAGCTCAATTTTTACATTTCCTGCGTCGATAAATGCGACACGAACTTGCTGTGACTCTACTTCTTCTACTTTCATCAGCTTTAAACCTAAAGTTTCAGTATAATATGTAATGCGTTCATCTAGATCGCGCACCGCAATCCCAATATGGTCTACTTTCTCCATGGGCACATCTCCTTCTGTTATGGTACATATTCTATTTTACAGACTTTTTTGTCAAAACTCTACTACTTGAGAAATTTTTCAGATTTGCTAAACTATTTATAAGAAAAGAAGGAGCGAACGAGCATATGAGTAATAAAAAGTTTCAAAAAGTTGTCGTCTATACAATGGTCATCATTATGCTAATTTCATCTTTAGCATTCGGCTTATCCATGTTTGTGTAAGACAAAACAGAGGCGTCCATAATTTTATGGGCGCTCTTTTTTGACCTTTAAACCCTTAAACGACTGCTTTATTTCTAAATACCTGTCCATTTCCTCCATAAATTGATAGAGGGCTGCCTGCGCGATAAATTGCTCATGATTTTGCGGCAGCGGTAGCTGAGAAAATTCATGCTTCACCTGATCTAGCTTCTCTCGGTAATGTCTTGCCGTATTTCCTGAATGTACGTGTTCGCTAAGATCTTGTAAAAAATCTGCCACAATTTCTGCCTCTTGTACTATAACAGGTAAGGTCGTCACTTTTGGTAACACTCTTTCAATAATTTCTAGCTGCTGCTCGCGCATATCAAAATAGACATAGTAGTCATTTTTGCGTCTCATAAAATGATTTTCAACATCTTTAAATGCCAATGACTTTGCATTCTCTAACATACGAACGGCCTCAATAATTTCTCGCCCATCCCATAGCGTATCGCCTTGACGTAAATAGCTAGCAATTTCTAAAAAAATCTTGCTATATAGTTCCTCAATTTTAACCCGGTAGTAATTTAATTCCTTTTGAATATCTGGCATATACATATTAATGGCTATACCTGTTCCATAACCAATAGCCATTAAAGCTAATTCATTATAAACAAGTGCTGACGAAAAGTTTCCAGCCGCATAAATATGCATGATAATGACGGTACTAGAAATAAATCCATCTGTAACCTTTAATGATACAATTGTTGGAATAAACACAAGTAGCATACCTGCTAATGTTAGTGGATGATAAGAAAAGAGCTCAAAGCTAAGAAATGCAAAAACCATCCCAATTGTACTTGCAACCAATCGTGTATAGGCCGCTTGTATGGATCTCTTTTTCGTTGGCTGTACACATAATATTGTCAAAATACCAGCAGATGCATATGAGGCTAAATCAAAATATTGAGCAATGGCAATCGAGATTGCCGCTCCAATAGCTGTTTTTAATGTACGATAGCCGATTGAAAATTTTTTCAAGCCGACTGCCTCCTATCCTATAATACGCTCTTCTTATTATTTAGCCAATATTACGAAAATTTTATATACATAGAAAAATCAGCGAGCTATCTATGGGCATAAGTAGTAAGCCTCTATAGATAGTAGCTATCTACGAGGCTTTTACTTATTTAATTTTTTATGCAAGCACTATACTATAGTTCATCACAGTATTCTTCAAAGTTTGCTTGTAGATTTGTGACAACAGACATTGGATCATGCCCTTCAATTTCATAGCGTCCAACCTCTGCCACTACTTGTCCATCTTTTAGAAGCACAAATGATGGAGAAGAAGGTAAATGGTCTTCACCAAAATGATAACGTGCCGCTGCAGTAGCTTCTTTATCTTGTCCTGCAAACACTGTTACTAAATGGTCTGGACGTTTATCATAATGCACACATTGTGCTGCCGCTGGACGAGCAATACCACCTGCACAGCCACATACTGAGTTCACCATAACTAATGTTGTGCCTGGACGCGCAAACGCCTCTTCCACAGCCTCTGGTGTTGTTAACTGTTCGTAACCAGCTGCCTCAATTTCAGCGCGTGCCGTTTTTAAAATTTCTTGCATAAATAAATCGTAATCCATATTCATATAGCGATAGCTCCTTTCAAGTTCGCGTCAGTTTCGTCTATTTATTGTAGTAGAGATATGACGCCTATACATCTCTTATCATAGCAGTTTGCAACAAATTTGTGCACCTACTTGCTCAAATCATGGCTATCGGTATTTACTTTTTTACTTGTTCATTGCTAAATAAATGATCGACACCCTGTGTAACAGTTAATTGTCCATTTAAAATTTGACGTTCTAGTAATTGTACCTGTGCTTTACGCTGCGGGTTGCCATAAAACCTATCAATTAAATGATCCGTAATCATGGATTGGAACCATTCTTTTGTTTGATTTTGACGTCGTGTAGCCCAATAATTATTGCTCTCCACAACTTGTTTAAATTCTTCAATGGTCTGCCAAACTTTATCAAGCCCTTGCTTTTCTAAGGAGCTAACAGGCATAGCCGTGGACATCCAGCCAGGTGTGGCAGGCTGTAGGAAATGCAAAATTTGTTTATATTCTGAAACTGTTTTTTTCGCCAGTCGCTTATTATCGCCATCTGCTTTATGCACCACAATGGCATCGGCTAGCTCCATAATGCCCTTTTTCATGCCTTGTAGCTCATCACCTGCTCCTGTTAAAACAAGCAGTAGGAAGAAATCGACCATACCACGGACATAGGTTTCACTTTGGCCAACACCAACGGTTTCGATTAAAATCACATCATAGCCAGCTGCCTCACAAATAAGCATAGTTTCACGTGTCTTTTTATGAACACCCCCTAGGGTACCTGCTGATGGGGAAGGTCGCACAAATGCATTGGGCTTTTTGACAAGCTCCTCCATGCGCGTTTTATCACCTAAAATACTTCCACCTGATAAAGATGAGCTTGGATCAATCGCTAGAACGGCTACCCGTTTTCCCATAGCGCACAGCATCGTGCCAAAAGCCTCGATAAACGAACTTTTCCCTGCACCAGGCACACCTGTAATGCCAATGCGAACACTATTTCCTGTGTGTGGCAGTAGCTCCTGTAGAAGCTCCT
This sequence comes from Lysinibacillus sp. FSL H8-0500, assembly GCF_038051955.1. Lineage (NCBI taxonomy): Bacteria > Bacillati > Bacillota > Bacilli > Caryophanales > Bacillaceae > Lysinibacillus > Lysinibacillus sp. FSL H8-0500. Next base: position 2,829,756 of record NZ_CP150292.1, read on the forward strand.
GTGCTTGGACTTTATGTGTGCTATTTGAACTTTCAATTAAGGTAATGGCCTTTGATAAATGTGTGCGAGATCCTGCACGCACCTCTTGTGCAAGCGCTTGAATGTTCAAATGCTCCGTCTTTTTCTTGCGGAATTTTTTCGGTGTACCGTATTGCATCCCATCGTGAGTTGCCTCAATTCCATCCATCACAAATAGTGCACTGTCCTCTACCTCTTTATTTTTGTCCATTATTCAGACACTTCCTCATAGCCTAAACGTTTGTAGATTTCTTCAATAATTTTTTGTGCCGATACAGGAATCACTGTACCTGGTCCAAAAATAGCTACTGCGCCAGCATTATAAAGGAATTCATAATCTTGTGCTGGTATAACACCACCCACAATAATAATAATATCTTCACGTCCTAGCTTTTCTAGCTCCGCCACTAACTCAGGCACTAATGTTTTATGACCCGCTGCTAGGGAAGAAACACCGATCACATGTACATCGTTTTCTACAGCCATTTGTGCTGCCTCAGCAGGTGTCATAAATAATGGAGAAATATCCACATCGAAGCCTAAATCAGCATAGCCTGTTGCGACAACTTTCGCGCCACGATCATGTCCATCTTGACCCATTTTAGCCACTAAAATACGTGGACGACGTCCTTCATTTTCTAGGAATTCCTCTGTCATTTGTTTCACTTCGCTAATTTGCTCCTCATCAGAGAAGTTAGCAGAATAAACGCCAGAGATGGAACGGATCACAGCCTTATGACGACCAGACACAGACTCAATCGCATCTGAAATTTCACCTAATGATGCACGAGCGCGCGCTGCATCAACCGCTACTGCTAGTAAGTTTTCTTCGCCATCTTGTGCCGCTCTTGTTAAACGAGCTAAATGCTTTTGAACTTCTGCCTCATCACGAGCAGCCTTCATCGCCTCTAAACGTTCAATTTGCTTTTGTCGAACAATTGTATTATCAATATCTAAAATATCAATTGGCTCTTCTTTTGTTAAGCGATATTTATTCACACCAACAATTGTTTCTGTTTTCGAATCAATTTTCGCCTGACGTTTTGCCGCAGCTTCCTCGACCTTCATTTTTGGTAATCCTGTTTCGATTGCTTTCGCCATTCCACCTAGCTCTTCAATTTCTTCAATCAATGCCCAAGCAGATTTCGTAATTTCTTCTGTTAATTTCTCCACATAGTATGAACCACCCCATGGATCAATTACTTTAGTCATGGCTGTTTCTTCCTGTAAAAATAGCTGTGTATTTCGTGCAATACGTGCCGAGAAATCTGTTGGTAAGGCAATCGCTTCATCCAACGCATTTGTATGAAGCGATTGTGTATGCCCCATTGCTGACGCATTTGCTTCAATTAATGTACGTGCCACATTATTAAATGGATCTTGCTCTGTTAGAGACCAGCCAGATGTTTGTGAATGCGTACGCAACGCTAATGTTTTTGGATTTTTCGGATTAAACGTTGACATCATTTGTGCCCAAATACGACGTGCTGCGCGCATTTTTGCAACTTCCATATAGTAGTTCATACCAATTGCCCAGAAGAATGACAGACGCGGTGCAAATGCATCAATATCAATGCCCGCTTTTAGCCCTGTGCGTACATACTCCAAGCCATCTGCTAATGTGTAGGCAAGCTCAATATCATTTGTAGCGCCCGCCTCCTGAATATGATAACCCGAAATCGAAATCGAGTTAAATTTCGGCATATATTTTGCTGTATATTCAAAAATATCCGCAATAATTTTCATCGACATTGCAGGTGGGTAAATATATGTATTACGCACCATATATTCTTTCAAAATATCATTTTGAATTGTCCCTGCTAATTTATCTGGCGTTACCCCTTGCTCCTCCGCTGCCACAATATAGAAAGCCAGCACTGGCAAAACAGCACCATTCATTGTCATGGAAACAGACATTTGATCTAATGGAATTTGATCAAACAGAATTTTCATATCCTCTACAGAGTCAATAGCAACTCCTGCTTTCCCTACATCCCCTGTTACACGCGGATGGTCTGAGTCATAGCCACGGTGCGTAGCTAAGTCAAACGCAACCGAAAGACCCTTTTGCCCCATTGCAAGGTTTCGCTTATAAAAGGCATTGGATTCTTCCGCTGTGGAGAAACCTGCGTATTGACGAACTGTCCAAGGACGAGCTACATACATTGTAGGGTATGGACCACGCGTATTGGGCGCAATACCTGCTACATCGTTTAAATGCTTCACATCTTTAATATCTTCTTGTGTATAAATATCTTTAATTTCAATGCCTTCATTTGTCAGAAACGTCTCCTCTGATGCTTGAGGAGCTTCGGCTGTTAACACTTTTTCGATTTCGATTGCACTAAAATTTGGCTTACTCATCGTTGGACCTCCTTCATGCTTGTGAACACGGACTGTAATTTTTCAATAATGTTCTGTCCTGCAAAAATAAAGCCGTTTAAGCCATTTGCTAACCAAGCCTGTTCTTCATCTTTAAATTTACCTGCTACATCGACAATAACATGCGCTGGTTTTTCAGCTAAAATAGCAGCTACAAGTGCTTTTGTATCGTCATCACTACCTGCAATCACTACATATGTAGCATCTGTTGCCTTCAACCAAGCCACTGCTTCTTCAGCAGTCGCAACTGGTTCACTTTTTTCTGGAACAAGACCAACTGTATTTAAGAAACCAGCGACAAAATCTGCGCGTGGCTTAGAGCTTTTCAATGTACCTAGTGCTAAAATAGCTGTTTTCACATCGGCTGCTGTCACCTCTGCACGAAGTTCCTCAAATGGCGCTGCAATACGTTTAATATGCGCAAACAATGGATTTGTATCATGTTCAAGCACATCTGCTGGATTTGCATAAATATTCGTACCGATTAATGATTGTTTACGTGTTTGGGCTGCTTTAATGCGAGATAAATAGGATGTTTCAATTTCCTCTGCAAGCTTGCCAGATGCTGTATAGGCATCAATACCACCTGCTGCCTCAATCGTTAAAAATAAAGCCCATGCTTCCTTGACAAAATCTGCTGTTAACGACTCAATAAAGTAAGAGCCCCCTGCTGGATCTGTCACCTTCAATACATTTGTTTCTTCTTTTAAAATTAATGATACATTGCGAGCAATACGAACAGACTGCTCTGTAGGCTTTGTTAATACGTCATGAGGATGCACTGTAAAGACATCCGCTCCACCAATTAAGGCAGAAAGCGCTTCATTTGAAGAGCGTAGTAAATTTACATAGATATCTAATTTCGCAAAACTTCTTAATGATGTTTCAGCAACAGTTGGAATTTTGATGGTTTCTGTTACACCATAGGCAGATGAGAACGCTTTCCATAGAACTTTAAAGGCACGAAGCTTGGCAATCTCTGCAAAGAATTGCGTATCAATCGCAAATGTGACAAAGAATTTCTTTGAAAATGCTTCAAAGCTTTCTTCTTGCTCTGCAAATTTTGCAGCTAGGGCCAGTGCATAGGCTAATTCCTGAACAGCATTAGCGCCCTGATAATGATAAATCGTTGTGTCTGCATTGACTGAGCGCACGTTCGGAAATGCCTCTAAAGAGATAGGGTCTTGTGAAACAATAAAACCTTTCACTGCTTGTTGTTGATCAATAGCAATGTGGTCAAATACAGCTAATAATGGGTCCTGTGCATTGTTAACAGTAATTTTAAATGAATATTCTGAGAAATATGGTGCTAATTTTGCCAATACCTCTTCTGTCCATTCAAATTGTACACGACTATCAATTGTCATGACTTCATTGCCGCGTGCTAGACTATCCTCTAGCTGGGCGAAGAAGGCTTCACTTGTATCAGCATGAACTTGCTGTGCTACTTGAAATACTGCGTTATTTTGTAGGGAACGGATAGTAGCAACCTGTCGATCAAGCTCATCGCCAAGCTTCGTTAGTAAACTTTCCTGTGTGTAAAGAGGCTGTAATGTAACACCTTCACTTGTTGCTGTAAAAAGAGATTCAAATGGTTTTCCCTTTAAAGCTTTGATTGCTGCATCTTGCCAGTCAGAATAGGCTGGCTTTTCAAATTCAATATTTTTCATGTTAGTTGACATGCGGACGCTTAATCAGCTTCCCCCCTTAGTGTTTTCTAACTGTTATTCTACATGACAAATTGTCGCTCGAAAAGCATAAAAAAAATCGGAAACCGTTAGACAACAGGCTTCCGACAAGTCATCAGTAGACTGACGTTGAAGATTTATTTGTATTTTCGAGTATTTCTTTCACTCTATTTAGGAATTTACCACATACAAGTCCATCAAGCACACGATGATCTAAAGATAAACATAAATTCACAATATCACGTGCAGCAAACATGCCACCAGGTAAAACAACAGGTTTCTTAACAATACTTTCCACCTGAAGAATAGCTGCTTGCGGGTAATTAATAATTCCCATCGATTGCACAGAGCCAAATGCCCCTGTATTGTTAACGGTGAATGTACCACCTTTAATATCATCCATCGTTAATTTTCCTGCTCGAACCTTGACTGCAAGCTCATGAATTTCCTTGGCAATCCCTTTAATGGATTTTTCATCTGCATGTTTAATGACAGGTACAAATAGAGCATCATCCGTTGCCACAGCAATCGAAATATTAATATCATGCTTTTGAATAATTTTATCATCAGCCCATGTGGAATTCATGATTGGGAACTCCTTTAAGGCTTGCGCCACCGCTTTTACAAAGAACGCGAAATAAGTAAGGTTAAAGCCTTCCTTATGCTTAAATTCATGCTTTAAGCTATCGCGATAAGCCACTAAATCCGTTACATCCACTTCCATCATCATCCAAGCATGCGGGACCTCATGTACACTTCTTACCATATTATTGGCAATTGCACGACGTACCTTCGTCACAGGAATTTCAATATCACCTGCTTGAATAGGTTGAGCAGGGGCTGCTGGTGGTTGCTGTGTTTCACGCACTAGTGATGCTGGCTCAGCTGTTGGTTGAGCAGGAGCTGGTGTAGACGCTACCTCTTGAGCAGTTGGGATATTGCCACTGTCAATGAGTTTTAATAAGTCTTTTCTTGTAATACGTCCACCTTCCCCCGTTCCAGTGACATGCTCTAAGGCAATATCATGCTCCTGTGCAAGTCGTAAAACGGCTGGTGAATAGCGTATTTTATCCTTACGCGCTTCCTTTGGTGCAGCAGCTGGTGGCGATGCTGGCGGCTGTACCTCCTGTTTTCTTTGGATACCTGCATTTAAAATGGCTGTACTAACGGCTGATTTTTTTTCTGGAGGTGGTGAAGGCAAGTCATTATCTCCTGCGATTTCAATCGAGCATACAACTGCTCCAACAGGTAATGTTTGTCCTTCTTGTGCAATAAGCTCTGTAATAACCCCTTCAAACGATGATGGGATTTCTGCATTTACTTTATCTGTCACAACCTCTGCTAGTGGATCATATTTTTTCACCGTATCGCCAGGTTTAACAAGCCATTTTTCAATTGTACCTTCTGTGACACTTTCGCCAAGCTGTGGCATTGTAATATTTTGAACTGCCATCCTTTATTCCTCCCATCAATTAAACCTAAGCGTCATTGCGCCTGATGCAATAGGTCTTCAGCAGATGTTGATTTATGCCAACATCTGCTTGGTATTTGACATTATTAAAATGCTGCAAGCTTGCGCATTGCACGTTCAACTTTTTCAGGATTAATCATAAAATATTTCTCCATTGTTGGTGCATATGGCATTGCTGGCACATCAGGCCCTGCTAGGCGTTGAATTGGTGCATCAAGCTCAAATAAACAATGTTCGGCAATAATCGCTGCAACTTCGCTCATAATACTGCCTTCTTTATTATCTTCTGTCACCAGCAACACTTTTCCTGTTTTACTCGCTGCCTCGATAATGGCTTCCTTATCAAGAGGATAAACCGTACGCAAGTCAAGAATATGAGCAGAAATACCATCTGCCGCAAGACGCTCTGCTGCTTGGAGGGCAAAGTGGACAGCTAAACCATAGGTAATGACTGTGATATCATCCCCTTCACGTTTTACATCTGCTTTACCAATTGGCAATGTGTAGTCATCTAGTGGTACCTCACCCTTAATTAAGCGATAGGCACGTTTATGCTCGAAAAATAATATCGGATCTTCGTCACGAATCGCTGCTTTCAATAAGCCTTTTGCATCATATGGTGTTGATGGAATAACAATTTTTAAACCTGGTGTCCCTGCAAAAAGTGCTTCAACGGATTGTGAATGATAGAGCGCCCCGTGAATGCCTCCGCCAAATGGTGCACGAATAACCATTGGACAAGTCCAGTCATTATTAGAACGATAACGAATTTTAGCTGCCTCAGAGACAATTTGATTCACCGCAGGCATAATAAAATCAGCAAATTGCATTTCAGCGATTGGTCGCATTCCATACATCGCAGCACCAATACCTACCCCTGCTATCGCACTTTCTGCCAGCGGTGTATCTAGCACGCGATATTCACCAAATTGATCGTATAGACCTGTAGTAGCTTTAAATACGCCACCCTTACGACCAACGTCCTCTCCTAAAATGAAAACTCGCTCATCGCGTTCCATCTCTTCTTTCATTGCTAATGTAATCGCATCAATATAAGACATCACTGCCATTACACGTCACCTCCGTCCACTGGTGCATAGACATATTTTAGTGCATGCTCTGGCTGTGCATAGGGAGCAGCCTCTGCATAATCGGTTGCTTCATTTACTTCAGCCATCACACGTTCTTCGATTTCAGCACGCACCTCTTCTGATAGCACATCTGCATCCATTAAATATTTTTCAAATAATAAAATCGGGTCTTTTGCCTTACCTTCCGCAATATCCTCCGCTGTACGATATTGACGGTCATCATCATCTGAAGAATGGGCAGTTAAACGATATGTCACTGTTTCAATCAAGCTTGGACCTTCTCCATGTCTTGCACGATCCGCTGCCTCTTTGACAACCTTATAGACTTCAAGCGGATTTTTACCATCAACCGTTACCCCTGGCATACCGTAGCCAATCCCGCGATCAGATACTTTCGCACAGCCTAATTGGCGTTCCACTGGTACTGAAATCGCGTATTGATTGTTTTCTACCATAATAATAACGGGTAGCTTATGAACACCTGCAAAATTTGCACCCTCATGGAAGTCCCCTTGGTTGGATGAACCTTCCCCAAGCGTTACAAACGTAATAAAGTCCTGCTGCTGGATTTTCCCTGCGAGTGCTACACCGACTGCATGAGGAACCTGTGTCGTGACAGGAGATGAACCTGTTAAAATTCGATTTTTCTTTTGACCAAAATGACCTGGCATTTGACGCCCACCAGAGTTTGGATCTTCCGCTTTAGCAAAGGCAGATAACATTAACTCCTTTGGTGTCATACCAAAATGTAAAACAACACCCATATCACGATAGTATGGTGCGATATAATCCTTTTGCTTATCAAGCGCAAAGGCTGCGCCAACCTGTGCTGCCTCCTGCCCCTGACACGAAATAACAAAGGGAATTTTACCAGAACGGTTTAATAACCACATACGTTCATCTAATCTTCTCGCCATTAACATTGTTTCGAACATTGCCAGTACATCTTCATTTGATAAACCTAAATCTTCATGCTTGATTTGAACATCTTGCATACGAGCACCCCTTTCGTTTTACCAACAACCGATATCCCTACAGTTGACTAAAAATGGATAGCACGAGCATCCACCGCTAAGGCAGATTCAGCCAAAACCTCATTTAATGATGGATGTGGATGAATCGCCTGACTCATTTCCCATGGTGTTGCATCAAGCACTTTCGCTAATGACGCCTCTCCAATTAGATCAGTTACATGTGGTCCTACCATATGAATACCTAAAATATCATCTGTTTCTTGATCAGCAATAATTTTAACAAAGCCCTCTGTTTCCCCATTTACTAACGCTTTACCAATTGCCTTAAATGGGAATTTGCCAATTTTTAATGACAGGCCTTGGTCTTTTGCAGCATTTTCTGTTAAGCCAATACTAGCAACCTCAGGATATGAATAGACGCATTTTGGTACTTTCAACGCATCGATTGCTTCTGTTTTACCTGTTGCAATATGTTCAATAGCTGATAAACCTTCATGAGAAGCAACATGTGCTAATTGTAAGCCGCCAATCACATCCCCTATGGCATACATATGTGCTTCCTTCGTTTGATAACAATCATTCACTTTAATAAAGCCATTTTCCACTTCGATTTCCGTATTTTCTAAGCCAATACCTTGTGTATTTGCTTCACGTCCTACGCATAGCAATAGCTTCTCTGCTGCAAACACTTCTTCCTGCTCATGCACATTCGCAGCAATGAAAACGTTATCATTTCCAATTTTGAACGTATTTGTATCAAGTCTCGCATTGGTCACAATACGAACACCTCGTTTTTCCAGCTGCTTTGTTACTTCTTTGACAATATCTGCATCCTCTGCTGGCAAAATAGTTGGTCCATATTCCACAACTGTTACATTCACACCAAAATCACAAAGCATGGACGCCCATTCAATGCCGATAACACCGCCGCCAACAATCAATAGGGATGCTGGTAGCTGCGCTAGCTCTAAGGCATGGTCTGAGTTCAATACATATTGACCGTCAACTGTTAAGCCTGCCATTCCTCTTGGCTTTGAGCCTGTTGCAATGACGACATTTGTGGGCACAAGCATTTCATTTTCTGTGCCATTTGCCATTTCAACAGATATAGTTCCCGGCATCGGTGAAAAAATAGATGGTCCTAAAATTCGACCTGTGCCATGATAAACATCTATTTTGCCCTTTTTCATCAGTGCATTGACACCTTGACTTAGTTGCTCAACAATGGCTTGTTTACGAGCCTGAACTTTATCGAATTGTAATGTTACACCTTCAATATCGACACCATATTCACTAGCTGTTTTATTTGCCATACGATAGACTTCCGCACTTCGAAGTAAGGCTTTACTTGGAATACAACCCTTATGCAAGCATGTGCCACCTAAACGCTCACGCTCCACAATCGCTGTTTTCAACCCTAGCTGTGCAGCACGAATCGCTGCAACATAACCGCCTGTACCTCCACCTAAAATGACAACATCATAATTTTGAGCCATATGGATTCCCCCTTTTGAGAAAAGTGCTAAAGTATCAATCTATTAATCTGTGCTTTAGCTTCACTTTATGGTGCTGTTAAAAATGAAGAGCTTTTTTATATAAGCTCTTCATAAAAATTTCGTTATAAATGGTAAAAATCCGCTTTATTTTTTGACAAATATCACACTGGATCAGTGCTTTTTACTTCATCATCTTTTAACGACCATGTAAAATATTTTTTTCATTTTGTAAGAATTGGCTGCGAGATTTTGCTACACGAGCAATGCGCTCTTCCGCTAAACGATTGGCTGCCACATATGTTGGGATACCATCACGCTTTGATATCGCAAAGATTTTCTCAATGCTATCATAAATCCCATCCACACGCTTCATTGCACGCTCACGATTATAGCCATATAGTTCATCCGCAACGTTAATAACCCCACCAGCGTTAATCACATAGTCTGGCGCATAAACAATGCCTAAATCATGAAGAACATCCCCATGACGTGAATCTTTTAATTGGTTATTCGCTGATCCCGCAACAACCTTCGCCTTTAACTGTGGAATTGTTTCATCATTTAAAATTGCCCCTAATGCACAAGGAGAAAAGATATCAACTTCCTGTGCATAGATTTCATCAGGTGCTACTGCAATTGCCCCAAAGTCAGTGACAACTCGATCAATTGCTGCCTGATTAATATCTGTGACAACAAGTTTTGCTCCTTCATTATGTAAATACTCGCAAAGCTTGTAGGCTACATTTCCTAGGCCCTGTACAGACACTTTTCGTCCTTCCAATGAATCTGAACCGAATGCTTCCTTAGCGGCTGCTTTCATACCACGATAAACGCCATAAGCTGTTACTGGAGACGGATTGCCTGATGAACCAAATGCAGGAGAAATACCTGTTACATAGTTTGTTTCCTCATGGATTAAATCCATATCTGTTACCGTTGTTCCAACATCTTCCGCTGTAATATAACGACCATTTAGCCCTTGAATAAAACGGCCTAATGCACGAAACATTTCTTCATTTTTATCTTTAAATGGATCACCAATAATTACTGTTTTTCCGCCGCCAAGGTTTAAACCAGCTGCAGCATTTTTGTAAGTCATTCCTCGCGCTAAGCGTAAAGCATCTTCAATAGCATTTTCCTCAGATGCATATGTCCACATACGCGCGCCGCCAAGTGCTGGTCCAAGTGTTGTATCATGGATAGCAATAACCGCCTTTAACCCTGATGCTTCATCTTGGCAAAATACCAATTGTTCATAATCATACTTTTCCATATACTTGAAGATTTCCATGAAACTCGCCCCTTTGCTTTGGAAGGTGCATCCCCAAATGCCCATCCTAATCAAGTTTTATTGAACAATTTATTTTCTCCCTGGCATCATGCTCGCTACATATAAAAAATCATAAGGCTGATTTTTCTTTTTTAGTAGGTGTTTAGACCCCAATATAGGTAGAAAAAATTGTTTAGTAATGGATAATATTGCTCCACTTATTTTTACAATACTGACAAATTCACAATTTCGCAACTATTATTACATAATCTTGTTTAAGTAACAATTTTCTAAATATTCAGTTATAAAAACTCCTTTATGTAGAGGGAGGAAGTCGCTTCTCGGCCTTCCTTGACATTCCCCTATCCACAGGTACAATAATAATAGGAATAAGGAGGGGTATCTATGGCCCGTTTAGCTGCATTTATTGTAATGCTTATTCCAGGTCTTATGGCTGCAGGTGGCATTAAATTTATGCGTGATACATTATTTGGTAAGCTCATCTCGCCTTTCCCATTTTTATGGCTACAATTTGTTGTAGGTGTCATTTTCTTTGTTGTTGGTTTTGGCTTTTTCGCAGGATTTTTACTGCATCGGGACAGAAAGAATGGAAAAGTAGCGCCTCGCTTCCAAAAAAAATAAAAATAGCTATCCAAATAAGTCCATATTGACTTACTGGATAGCTATTTTTATGCACGCTGTTGTGCTGCTAAAACTTTATCAGGATAATCTGTAATCCACCCAATCACAGCAGGATGTGGATTAGTTAGGAACTGTTCTGTGCCATCAATCGCATAAAAACGACAGGCTTTGTCATTGAGCACACAAGCTTCTAAATAGCGTGGTTTATAATATCTTTTATGCATATGAACAGTATCAGCAGCACGATAATCAGCCAATAAATCCCACTTTATTTTTTTCGTTGCAATAAGAGCTGTTTCATATTTTGGTCGTTGTTTTTTGACAATTTCCAACAATTCATAATGAAAAGATGAAAAATGACTACCATTTGGTAATACTAAACCATCCAGCATACGCACCAGGGCACTTGTTTGATCAAGCCCAGTGGATTTGAGCTCAATATTCAAAGGCATCTGGTGCAAGGTTGCCCATGCTAAGACCGTCTCAAAGGAGGGCATTTTATAGGATGAAAAAAGGCGTCTCCAAGGCTTCCCTAGCTTAAAGTCTAGCAGCTCCTCTAGCGTGCAATCACTGACCAGCTTATTTGTACCTACCAATCTCGATAACTGTGGATCATGGTACACAACGGGCAGTCCATCCTTTGAAAATTGAATATCTAATTCAATCCCATCAGCTCCTAGCGCCAGTGCCTTATCAAAAGCTTTCAACGTATTCTCCAGCGCATAGGCAGAGGCACCACGATGTGCAAAGACAGGAATAGCCGGTAGACTAGACATTAAGCTCACCAAACTCTACCAGGAATTTACCATTGGTCATTTTACTTAACAGGGATGATTTTCTTCCGATTTGAATATATGTGCCAGGATGTGCTTCCTTCGTCACAATAATCTCCTCTTTTCCCACAAGACGCAATTCCTCCATCTGTAATTTAATTTCACGATCCAATGTTACTGCTTCGGCCTTTAATGCTGTCAAAGCCTGCTTGGTCACTTCAAAAGTAGCCGTCTGTTCTTTTGACAGTTGATTGAGAATCGGTAGTATACCTTTTATTTTTCCCTCATGTACTAAAATTTCTGCCTGCACTTGTTTAAGCTGTGCTGCCTTTTCTTGCACCAGTAAATGACCTTCCTGCTTATTGACGCTTTCAATAATCAAATCTGTTCGTCGCTCTAATCGATTACCTGATATAGCTGTAACAATCGTATTTTTCGCTATTGTACGTCCACCAATAATTTTCCCTTTTCGTTCGTCCACAAAAATAGATTGTGCAGAAAGTTGCGAGCCTAGGGCATAAAAACCAATATGAATACTATCAGCCGCAAATAAATTTGCTTCATTCACATGCTTGACAAAAATATTACCACCCGCCTCAACAATCGTTGTGCCAAGTCCAAAGATGCCTCCACGAATGTAAACATCCCCCTCAATGGATTTAATTAGCTTGGCTCCACTGACACCTTCTGCGCCATCAATGGAAATATCACCAGTGGCAATCACCGTGTAGCCAGTGGTAACCGTTCCTTTAATACTAAGAGAGCCATTGAATTCTAAATTCCCTGTTTCAATGCCGACATCACCGTGGATAGGGAGATGCCTGTTTACACCAATCATTCCCTTGACATCGTCTAAAACACCCGCAATTTTAGACCGAATCACGATTTTTCCGTCCTCTTCCACTTCATAGGCCGATTTTGTATCATAACGGATAGGAAAATCTCGTCCTGGTACAGCAGCGATCACTCCGCCTAGCACATTTTTGCCTGGCATCCCCAATGTTGCAGGGATTTTTTCACCTAGCCATGAGCCTTCTGAAATTTCTGATATAAAATTCATATCATAATAATCTGCTTTTCCATCTTCACGTATCACTGGCTTTCTCTCGGGTTTAGGTAAGTATGTAATTTGCGCATCCATCCCTGCTATAGGTGGCGTTCCTTGAGCAATTAAAAATGCTTTTCCGGGTTCAGCTTTCGAAATATCGAAATCTAAAATCCCATAAACAATCCCTCTTTCTTCAATATTTTCTAAAATTTGCTGTGTTAATTTTTCTTTGTGATTCTGAATATATTCATACGTTTCATATATAACAACAGAGGCTGACATTTGATCACGTGCAATCTCAGCTTCTATGTTTGGAAGCCAGCGTCCAATTTCAACGGCACTTGTGCTTACTGTGGATAGGACAGTCTTTAATACTGAAAAATTAGATAACTTTAGCCGCGGATGACTACGTAGAATGCTGTCAAATTCTTTTAATGGGAAACCTATCTTAAAAGTAAGCATAAATACCTTGCCGTTTTCTTCAGAAATTTCGAAGTTTTCATTTCGAACTAGAATCAAGCTACCTCCTCCTTCCCTCTATATGTAAGTATATACAATCTACTTACATTTGTTTAGAGACCATTGTCACTACCAAGAAAGAAAATAGAACTAGTTAATCATTAAATTCTCTATCAATATTTTATTTTTTCACTATCATTAGGTACATTTAATTAGAGGTGAATTGTACTTTTTAATAAAAAAGACTTTAAATTTAAACTTATTCTATTCAGGTAATGAAAGCAGCTCATTCATCATTGACCTGTTATAAAATCTCCTTTTATTATTCACCCTACAATAAATTAGGTCTTTATATCTAATGTAAACACTATATTATCCCTACGTTATTGGTCAAAGTATGCGGATAAAGCCGTCCCTATGTAAAATGTAGCACCAAGCTGCTTCACTTGCTCATATGACATATAGTAAATAGTGATTTGACCATCTATTGCTAAACGTACTTCAAATAGATCATTGTCCACATACGTTAATTCTAAAGAATTCATGCCATCTAATTGAAAATTTACTGTTTTCATATGTTATCACCTGTTTGGTAGTAGTATGTTTGCTACTCTCTATTATACGAGCTTTAGCAACATCCTACCCTTTTATTATCTGAGATCCAAATGATGTTACAAAATTATATTTAAGATGAAAGTTCTGCCTAAAGTGACAACTTGTTTTTATTCACAAGTTGTCACTTTACTTATTCTATGTTACGCTTTATAAATAACCAGATATGTAAAGCTCTTGATGAAGCACAAGCTTTAAAAGAGAGCTTTTATCATAAAAACTATTTTTATTTTAGGAGGATGTTATGAATTTAAAAAAGATTGGTATTTTGTCAACTTTGTCACTTTCCCTTTTATTAACGGGATGTGGCAATAAAGAAGAAAAAGTCGTTTCTGATAGTGTAGGAGAGGCTGTTAATTATACAGTGACTGGCATTGAACCGGGTGCAGGTATTACAGATGCTACACATAGAGTATTAGATGGATATGAGAATTTAGCAGGCTGGGATATTGAAGAAAGTTCCACAGCGGGGATGCTCATTCTTTTGGATGAGGCTATCAAGAACGAGGAGCCAATTGTCGTGACAGGCTGGACACCGCACTGGATGTTTGAAGAATTTGATTTAAAATTTTTAGATGACCCTAAAAATGTTTATGGTGGAACGGAAAACATTCATACCCTTGCAAGACTTGGCCTTGATAAGGATATGCCAAATGCCTATAAAATTTTAGATGCTTTTCAGTGGGATGTAGAAGACATGCAGGCTGTGATGGCAGAGGCAGAAAAATCTTCATTTGAGGAAGCGGCTGAGAATTGGGTCACAAATAATCAGGAGAAGGTCAATGAATGGCTAGCAGGCACAGAAAAAGTCGATGGCGAAACCATTCGCGTCGTTTCTGTCCCGTGGGAATCTGAACAAGCCTCGTCCAATGTCATCAAATATGTCTTAACCGAACAAGGCTATAACGTCGAGCTAACAGAAGTCGATCCAGCTATCATGTTCCAAGCAGTTGCGATGGATTCTGCTGATGTTACGGTTGCCCCTTGGCTACCAATGACACATAAAACCTTCTATGAGCAGCACAAAGACAACGTGATCGACTTAGGACCAAATATGGAAGGCGCACGCTCTGGCTTAGCTGTACCAACATATGTAGATATTGATTCTATTGAAGAACTTGAAGCAAAATAAACCATGCTAAAACAGAAAAATCCATATATGCTGACACTTACTCAGCATATATGGATTTTTGTTTAAAAAATAGTAAATTGTACATCCTATTTTTAGAAAACAATACAATATTATCATTTAAACTTAGCAAAATAAGGAAAATTTCTTATTTATGTACGCAGCTTGCCTTTCTAACAATAAAGTCAGATTTTATTAGCTGGAATTTAGACGATGACTTTCCTTTAATAAAAGGATATTGAACTACTTGATAATTATCAACCAAGTTTATCCTATAGCACACACTCTCTACATCTAATGGATTTTTGATATTATCGATTAATTATTCAAATAGTTTTTTAATAACTCAACTTCAAACATTACTTTTTTTGCCAGTTTCGTTGTTTCTATAAGCTGCGGTTACATTTCTGTATTTTTTGCTGTTTGCTGCATAATAACATCAACTTTTGCCTCAAGTCTATCTAATTTTACACCTTGGCTATCAACTTTCACCTCAAGCTTATCTAACTTCTCACTTTGACTATCAACTTTCGTTTCAAGCTTGTTAACCTTCGCCTCGAGCTTATCTAACTTCTCGCCTTGGCTATCAACTTTCGCCTCAAGCTTATCAACTTTCACCTCGAGCTTATCTACTGTAATCTTTAATTCCTTCAGGCCTTCTTGCATCTCGCTCAACATGTTAACTAATGTATGAAACTCACCCTTGTCCACCCTTATCCCTCCTCCACCATAAAATTATGTTGTTAAATTATATCATATAAAGCTGTAGTGGACTATATGTGTATTATGGGTCTAAACGCTAGTTGTATAAAAAAATAAACAACTAGAGCCTTCTCAATAATTTTATATGCTGTGACACAGGAATGAAAGCATACTTTATAATTGGCTATGGTCGTATCCAAGAAGTTTTTTTAATTTTTCCCTTCTATCAAACGTAGTGATCAACATTTATATAAATATCCACTCATAGCTTTTTTAATGTCTTTTCCAAAAATTATTTGGCAGCCCCATCCAATATGCAATTATCTATTTTTCATGTAAAAAAACACACCTCCTATTCAGCCTGTTTTATAAACGGATAAACGGGAAGTGTGTGAATTTACGCATATATCATTCGTTATTTATAGCCTTTTTAAGTATTTAAAGGTATATAATTCTATACAAAAGCCTTACCAATAGACTTCAAACCCTTATATATGAATGCTTTATACACTTAACTAGCCATCATATCAATGCGAATTTTATCAGCAATCATGGCGATGAACTCGGAATTGGTTGGCTTAGACTTTAGATGGTGGACTGTGTAGCCAAACATGGATGAGATCGATTCATAGTTTCCTCGATTCCAGGCAACCTCGATGGCATGACGAATGGCACGTTCAACTCGTGATGGTGTGGTGTTGAACTTTTTCGCGATTTCTGGATATAAAATTTTTGTGACAGAGCCGAGTAGCTCAATATCCTCAAATACCATTTGAATAGCTTCACGCAAATAAGAGTACCCTTTAATATGTGCAGGTACACCAATTTCTTTAATAATTGCTGTAATTGTACTGTCTAACTGATGTTGGTTTAATTTTTGAGGCGCTGCTGGCTGTAAGACGCTTGATTTCTTTGGAAGTGTCGCCTTTTGTCCTGCACAGTGTAAAATCTTTTGCACCAATTGATCGAATTCAAATGGCTTTAGCATAAAGTAGGAGGCTCCTAATTCGACTGCCTGCTTCATGACATCTTCCTGACCAAAAGCAGTTAGCATAATGACTTGAATGGCTGCCATTTTTTCATTTTGGTACATGGCCTCTAATACCGCTAACCCATCGAGATGGGGCATTATAATGTCGAGAAGCAAAATATCTGGCGTAAATTCCTCCAGCATTTGAAGACAAACTTTTCCATTTGAAGCAGTTGCTATAATTTCTATTTCTGAATGTCCCTGAAAATATTGTTCCATTGTTTTTAATAACTCACGATTATCATCTGCAATCGCTACTTTTATTTTTGTCATCCCAATTCCTCCTTCTGGACTTGCTTTGAACCGTTCAAAGCGATAACTATCCCCTAATGCCTTTTTGGCACACTGTGAAATTTTCGACATTTTTGCTTTAAAAACCTTTTCTATTTTCAAAAATGAGTATGTAGTCTGATACTTTCTTTTTATATCGACAAGTTACGCTAAAGAATGGCAATTTGTCGAATGTCCCTATCCCTTATTTTAGATAAAAAAGTAAAATAAAACTACAGTTTTTTAATTATCCTGTCAACTTGGAATATATTTGGTAAAAGAATGAATAAAGGCAAAAATCCGCGATGTTTTCTGCGGAAAAAAGCAAGATAGAAATCAAGGGCCTATTATGCGATTTTCTCCACAGAACATAAAGCGGATTTTTGCCATGCATCCTCTCTTATGAGGACTTGCGTAACATTTCTGCTACAGTTAGCGCTGCTCCTTTTTTAGGCTCCTCCACAAACATATGTGTCACAGCACCCACAAAACGTCCATCTTGTATAATAGGACTACCACTCATTCCCTGCAAAATACCACCTGTTTTTGCAATAAGCTTATCGTCAGATACGATAAATTCAAGGCGTTCATTGTCAAGTTTTGTAATTTCAATGGAAAAGGTTTCTACCTTACTGCCTTCTATGGCTGTGTAAATTTCTGCTTTTCCAAGTTTTATATCTTTTTCATGCATAATTTCAATGGCTTTGGGTAATCTTTGTTGATAGCTCTCTTCCCAGCGGCCAAAAATACCATAAACCGTATTTTTATCGATGCTGCCTAGCCGCTCTTGATGTTTTTCAATGGAGGATATTTTATAGCCAGGTTGACCTGGTGTGCTTTTACGAATTTGTTGAATCGAAGCTAAAAAAATGGAACCTGCTTTAAATACCGGGGCCTCTTGTAGGGTTGAATCGATAATTTGATGACCAAGTGCACCATAATTTTTTGTCTCTGGATCAATATACGTCAATGTCCCTACTCCATCTGTTTCATCTTTTAAAAAGGAAATGACATGCTCTGCTTCTTGGTTTTGTAATGCCAGTGTAATTTGTTTGCCTTCACTATTAATCGTCCATTGCTGCTGTCCTTGTTGCGCAATAGCTTGTTTGGCATCAGCCAATGTTTTTACAGGTATATTATTGATTTTTTCAATAACAGCGCCTCCCTTCATCCACTGATTGGAAGCCAGTAGTACATCATGTGCGACAAATACATGTGATAATTGAAGCTGAATGCCAATTGCTTCCCCCATCGGAATGAGCTTTTTAGCCGCAGAAGCTTGAATGGGCGTCATAAATAAAAAGATGAGCATAGGCAAAATGACTAATTGACGCCAACGACGATTCATACGACACCTCCTTTTCATTTTTGTCTTTTTACTATGTGTTGTTGTGTCATTCTTATAAGCGGTAAATATTTGCGCAAAATGAAAAAACCCAAAAACAGCTTCCACTGCTTTTGGGATTCATATTAACGTAATTGTTTTTTGCGTTCTTCCGCCATTGTTAAAAGCTCTGTAGCATGTTGTAGGGTTAGATCGGTAATTTCTGCCCCAGACATCATACGACTGACCTCTTCAATTCGTGCATGTTGATCAATTTCCGCTAAAGATGTAAATGTTCGATCATGTTCGACTTCTTTTTTAATAAAATAATGATGATCCGCCATTGCAGCGACTTGTGGTAAATGGGAAATACATAAAACTTGCGAATTAATGGAAATTGCCGCAATTTTTTCAGCAATTGCTTGCGCCACTCGACCGCTAACACCTGTGTCCACTTCATCAAAAATAATGGAGGTAATACCATTAGAAGAAGAAAAAATTGTTTTTAGTGCCAGCATCATTCGTGATAATTCTCCTCCCGATGCAATTTTCGGTAAGGATTTTGGTGGTTCTCCCACATTTGTAGAGATATAGAAAACAATTAGATCCCTACCATTGGCATCGAAATAGGATAATTCCTCGAAATTAACAATAAATTTTGCCTTTTCCATATGTAATTCACGTAGCTCTGCCATAATTGCCTCACTTAACTGTTGGGCAGCTGCTTTCCGTACTGTTGAAAGCTGTGTGGCTAGCTCATTTAATACCGCTTCCATTTCCACTACTCTACGCTCTTTTACCTGCAAAATTTCATCACGATTCAGCAGCTTATTTAACTCTGTTTTAATTTTTTCATAATAGGCTAAAATCTCTGCCACCGTTGAACCATACTTGCGCTTTAAATTTTGCAGTAAGGCTAGACGTTGCTCTACATCATTTAAACGAGCAGGATCAAACTCTAATTCATCTAAAGCATTTTTAACCTGATAAGCGGCATCCTGTAAAGCATAAAAGGCAGTTGTCACGGCTTCAGAGGCCTCTTTAAATTGCTCATCAACAGTGGCTGCGTCTTCTAATGCACCCATGGCATTGCCAATCCAATCAAGACCCTTTGACTCCCCTTGGATGGCTTCATAGGCTGCACTAGAGCGTTCAAAAATTTTATTAAAATTCATGAGACGGCGACGCTCATCCAGAAGCTCGTCTTCCTCGCCAAGCTTTAAATTGGCTTCCTCTAGCTCCTTTATTTGAAATTGATACAAATCAATCCGCTGTGCCATTAATTGCTCATCGATTGAAATGGAAGCTAATTCCTTTTTAAGCAGACGGTATTCCTCATACTGTGCACTATACACTATTTGAACGGACGCAAGTTGCTCCTCTGCAAAATGATCAAGTAAGTGAATATGTTGCTTCTCATCCATTAGCTCTTGATTTTCATGCTGACCATGAATATCAATTAAGCTGGCTCCAATCTCCCTTAGTACCGATAATGGTACAAGCTTACCATTGACACGGCAAATACTTTTACCTGAATCATTGAGATCACGACGTAAAATAATGGTGTCCTCCTCTATTTCAATACCAGCCTCCTCTAGTTTTCTAAGAACAGGATGATCTGTACTTGAAATTTGAAATAAGCCACCTAATTCTGCTTTTCTTGCGCCATGACGAATAAATTCAGAATTGCCACGTCCACCAGCAAGTAAATGGACAGCATCTATAATAATGGATTTCCCCGCACCCGTTTCACCTGTTAATACAGTTAAACCTTCTGAAAAACTAACGGTCAAATCCTCAATGATGGCAAAGTTTCGAATACTAAGCTCTCTTAACACAAAATGTCACCTCTGAATTAAATTCCCCGCTATTTTACAGCATATCTAATAAACGTTTTTTTGTATTTTCACGTTCATTTTCATCTCGACAAATAATTAAAATCGTATCGTCCCCAGAAATTGTGCCTAAAATTTCTGGCCAATCTAAATGGTCAAGCAATGATGCGATGGCATTGGCATTCCCCGGAAGAGCCTTCATCACTAAAAAATGCGATGCCCCATCAATGCTGACAAAGGCATCTGCCAATGCACGATGTAATTTTTGCATAGGATTGAATCGTTGGTCAGCGGGCAAGCTATATTTATAACGTCCATCCTGTAATGGCACTTTCACCAAATGCAGCTCTTTAATATCGCGTGATACGGTTGCCTGTGTCACATTATAGCCTGCTTCCTTTAAAAAATCGACTAAATCATCCTGTGTTTCAATCTCATGATTGGCAATAATATCCCGAATTCGTATATGTCTTTGGCTTTTATTCATGGCCGTCACCTCTTATAAATAATTAAGTATATGTATATTTACACTACCATTTTCAACAAAAAAGCACAAGAAAAAACACGGCTCTTTGTGTGAGCACGTGTTATTTCAAGGTATTATGCGCTTCTTCGACAAGTGCATTAAAAGTTGTATATGCTGGAGTATCCTCTGCATCACCTGGATTCACTAAATGGAATAAAAATTCAATATTTCCTTCCCCACCTGTTATGGGAGAAAAAGAAGCATCTTTCACCACAAAGCCAAGTGCTGTTGCCATAGCAGCCGTCTTTTCAAGCACTTCAAGATGCACCTTTTTATCGCGGACAATCCCTTTTTTACCAACGTTCTCTTTGCCTGCTTCAAATTGAGGCTTCACCAATGCCATCACATCGCCCCCTGGCAGCAGCAATGTTTTTAACACAGGTAAAATTAACGATAATGAAATAAAGCTAACATCTATTGTTGCAAAATCGGGTAAACCCTCTGTTAAATCTGCGGCAGTTGTATAGCGGAAATTCGTCTTCTCCATAACAGTAACGCGTTCATCGGATCGAATTTTCCATGCTAATTGGTTAGAACCCACATCAAGAGCATAGCAATGTCTTGCACCATGCTGTAAGGCACAATCCGTAAAGCCGCCTGTTGAGGAGCCAATATCGAGCATTAGCTTCCCTTCAACAGACATATCAAAAATTTGTAGTGCCTTTTCCAGCTTTAGGCCACCACGACTTACATATTTTAAATCAGAACCCTTTACTTGTAACGGGGCATCAATAGCAATTTTTTCGCCTGCCTTATCGATGCGAATTTCATTTGAAAAAACAAGTCCTGCCATAATGGAGCGCTTTGCTTTCTCTCTCGTTTCACACAATCCACGCTCTACCAGTAAAAGGTCTACGCGTTCTTTTGGTTGTTTTGTCATTATTTATTCAAACCTACTTGCTGTTTTTGTTGAAGTAATACGTGCATACGTGCCACTGTATCCTCTGCTGTCATATGAATTTCCGCAAGCAGCTGGTTGACATCGCCATGCTCAATATATTGATCTGGAATACCCATACGATCAATTAATGCATGGAGATAGCCATGGTCGTGAGCAAACTCTAATACCCCGCTACCAAATCCGCCTTGTAAAACAGCTTCTTCAATCGTTAAAATCGGTTTACGGCTGGATAAAATGCGGTGTAGCATCTCCTCATCCATCGGCTTGATAAAGCGCGCATTCACGACTTCAATATCAATACCTTGTTGCGCTAACATATCCGCAGCGGCTATTGCCATTGGAATTGTTGTACCAAAGGTTAAAATAGCACCGTCTTTCCCCTCACGTAATACTTCCCAGCTACCGATTGGTAAAGCAACAAGCTCCTCATCCAATGGCACACCAATGCCATTACCACGTGGATATCTGAGCGCAATTGGACCACCATCGTAATCAATCGCCGTTTTCACCATATGCTGGCCTTCGTTTTCATCCTTTGGCATCATAATGGTCATGTTTGGAATATGGCGTAGAAAAGCAATATCAAAGACACCTTGATGTGTTTCACCATCTGCTCCAACCAAGCCCGCTCGATCAATGCCGATAAATACATTTAAGTTTGGACGAGCAATATCGTGGAGCACTTGGTCATATGCACGTTGTAGGAATGTTGAGTAAATCGCTAAAAATGGCTTCATTTTTTGCGTAGCGAGCCCTGCTGCCATTGTTGCCGCATGTTGTTCAGCAATTCCTACATCAAAGAAACGATTTGGAAAATCCTGTTGAATACCCTGCAATTTCGATCCAACAGGCATAGCAGGCGTAATCGTTACAATTCGTTCATCCTCATGGGCAATTTTACGAACTGTCTCTGCGATTAAGCTACTCCATGCTGGTCCTTTTGTCGTTGATTTTACAAACGCCCCATTGTCAATTTTATATGGTCCTGTCCCATGCCAGTTACCAATTGTATCATCTTCAGCAGGTTTATAGCCCTTACCTTTTTTCGTAATAACATGCACAAGGACTGGCCCTCTCACTTTTTTCGCATGTGATAAAGTCATTTCCAGTGCCTCAAAATCATGCCCATCAATAGGTCCTAAATATTTAAAGCCTAACTCCTCAAAAAATACACCTGACACTACTAAATATTTCAGGCTATCCTTTAAACGCTCCGCTGTTGATGCAAGCTTGCCACCAAGCACAGGAATTTTATTAATTAATGATTCTAGCTCTTCCTTCGCTTTGGAGTATTCCTTCGCTGTACGTAAACGACCTAATACATTGTGTAATGCACCAACATTTGGCGCAATCGACATTTCATTATCATTCAAGATCACAATCATATTCGTTTTCGCATGGCCAATATGATTTAAAGCCTCCAGCGCCATCCCCCCTGTTAATGCACCATCTCCAATAATGGGAATAACAAAGTTTTTGTCTTGCTTAATATCACGTGCTGCCGCCATACCCATGGCTGCTGATAAGGACGTCGAGCTATGACCTGTTTCCCACTCATCATGTTCACTCTCCACGCGCTTTGGAAATCCACAAAGCCCTTTGAACTGACGTAGTGTGTCAAATTGACTCGCACGGCCTGTTAAAATTTTATGCACGTAAGCTTGGTGGCCCACATCCCACAAAAACTTATCCTTTGGACTGTCAAACATTTTATGCAGCATGATCGTTAATTCAACTACGCCTAAATTCGGCCCGATATGCCCACCTGTGACAGAACATTTTTCGATTAAGAAGGTACGTATATCTTGGGCAAGCTGCTCAAGCTCCTTCTTATCTAAGTTTTTTAAAAAGGATGGACTAGTTATTTTATTTAAATCCACCTTTCTCACACACCTTTTCAATAAAATATTCACCGTAATTGTGTTTCCACCATTATAACAGTGTTATCAATATGCTAAAAGTCCGAGCACTTTATTGTTTAGCTTTTTGCAAACGTTCTCACCTATTCTAGCACATTCTTTTCCCTCAACGCCTTGATTTTCTCTTAGTTTTTACGATGAACAATATAGGATGCAAAATCACGCAATAAGCTTGTATTGATCGGTAATTGGTCAAGCGCATGAATGGCATGGTGATAATGCTCCGCCAGCTTTTCTTTTGCTCCCTCCAACGTTAAAAGAGCTGGATATGTGCTTTTATCACTCGCCACATCCTTTCCAGCTGTCTTACCAAGTTCTTCTGTTGTCCCCTCAATATCTAAAATATCATCTTGAATTTGGAAAGCTAGCCCGATATGATGGGCATATTCTTTTAATGTTGCCCGATCTTGTGCTGAGGCATCCGCTAGTACTGCACCTGCTTCAATACTAAATCGCAATAGCGCGCCTGTTTTATTGACATGCACCTGCTCAAGCTCTGCTAAGGTAAGCTGGCGCTGCTCACCACCCATATCAAGCACCTGCCCGCCAACCATACCTTCTCCTCCTGCCGCAACGCTTAATAGTTCGACAAGTTCAATACGCTTTTTAGCAGAAATATCCATACGTGCTAAAATACCAAATGCCAGCGTATTTAATGCATCACCAGCAAGCGTAGCCAGCGCCTCTCCATATATTTTGTGATTCGTTGGCTTCCCTCTTCTAAAATCGTCATTATCCATGCTTGGTAAATCATCATGAATTAAAGAATACGTATGAATAATTTCAATCACAGCGCCTGCTATTAAGCCATCCTGCAAATTTTTACGATACAATTCCAGTACAGCCACTACAAAAAGTGGACGAATTCGCTTGCCACCAGCCTTTAAAGAATACAGCATTGATTCCTTTAAATTAGCTGGAGCCTCTATTTTTTCAACCAGTGCAAACATTGTTTCTTCAATTTGTGGTGTATTGCTTTCAATAAAATATTTTAATGATTCATTCATTCGCTAGCTCTCTCCCTTTGCTGGATCAAATGCTGTTGTCTCACCATTTTCTTGCACAATGGATACTAATTGCTCCTCTGCATGTTGCAGCTTATGATGACAAAACTTCGATAGTTCCATTCCCTGCTTATATAAATCAATTGCATTTTCCAATGGCACATCACCTTGTTCTAGCTGACGAACAATTTCTTCTAGTGCTGTCATCGCTTCGGCAAACGTTTGTTGTTTTTCTGTCACAACGATTCCCCCTCATTCTTTGGTAAGATATTCGTCACTTTAGCTATAACCTTTCCATCATGGAAGGTCAGTGTCAATTGATCCTGCTTTTGCACCTCAGTAGCTGATTTAATCACCTGTTGGTCTTTAGAAGCTACTGTAAAGCCTCGTGTTAAAATAGATAGTGGATTCAAAGCTTCCAGTGTTCTAACCGTTGCCTCAAACTGTTGCTGCTGCTTCGCCACATAGTATGTTGTAGCACGTGTTAATTGTTGGATACGCGCCTCAAGCTCCCGTTGATGGAAAGCAAGTGCTTTTTTGGGTGAATGCTGCTCCACCGTACTATACAACTGTTGGAGCTGTCCGGCTTTCTTCATTAAATCCACCTGCATGGCTGTTTGTAATCCAGACTCAAGCTGTGCCAATCTTTCCGTGAATGGTCGATAAAGTCTTTCTGGCATTGATAATGGATAGGACTGTTGGAGCTTATTTAGACGCTGTCGTTCAGCCATAAGTTGCGACCTCATTAGTTGATGAAGCTGTGATTTTTGCGCAAGCACACGCTGGTATAGTTCTGCTTGATCTGGTACAGTCATCTCAGCGGCTGCCGTTGGTGTAGGCGCACGTAAATCAGCTACATAATCGGCAATCGTCGTATCTGTTTCATGACCGACTGCGCTAATAATAGGAATTTGACTTTCAAAAATAGCGCGTGCCACCATCTCTTCATTAAAAGCCCATAAGTCCTCAATCGAACCTCCACCACGGCCTACAATCAACACGTCACAGTTTGCCTCTCGATTGGCACGTCTAATATTTTGCACAATATTTGGTGCCGCTTGCGCTCCTTGCACAAGTGTCGGATAAATCAACACATTAGCAAGCGGATAACGTCTTTTTAGCGTTGTACAAATATCTCGAATCGCCGCTCCTGTTGTCGATGTTAACACACCAATTGTTTCTGGAAACGTTGGTATCGGTTGCTTCCACTCCGGTTTGAACAGCCCTTCTTTTTGTAATTGCTCTTTTAATTGATTGAAGGCAACAAATAAGCTCCCAATGCCATCAGGCTGCATTTCCTGTACGTAGAGCTGATAGGTTCCATAGCTTTCGTAAACGTTTACATCCCCACGAATAAATACTTGCATGCCTTCCTTTGGTTCAAACGCTAATTTGGCAGCCGCCGTTTTAAACATTGTAGCCGCAATCCGTGCCCCATCATCCTTTAATGTAAAGTAAATATGGCCGGATTGATGAAGCTTAACATTTGATAGCTCTCCCTTCACATACACTTCACGTAAATGTGGGTCCGCATCAAATTTTCGTTTAATATATTTTGTTAATGCTTTTACTGTTAAATAAGAAGCAGAGGACATATTTTCGGCTCCTTTACTAAAATCAAGTTTTTCGCAAAACTACACCTATCATACCATTTTTTATGGTTGTTGACGTGTCAAAATACAGTTTTGCTAGAAAAAATGGCGATCTTATATATGAATAAAAAACAACTATAGCATATTCGTACATATTCTAATGGTTATAATACATAAGAAAGCCTCATAACAACATTGGTTATGAGGCTTTATCTTTCAATAAAATAATAATATAAGCGTGCCTATAATAAAACAATAATAGGTAAAGTAGCTAAGTTTGCCACTTTTCATAATCCCCATAAACCAGCGCATGGCAAAATACGTCATCAGCAGTGTGGCAATAAAAGTAGCTGTATACGGAAGCGCTAATGCACCTTTATTAGGCTCCTCTAAAAAATCTGTAATGCCAAGCACAACTCCACCTAAACTCACAGGAATATAAAGCATAAAGGAGAAACGCAAGGCTGTATCCTGCTTCATCCCTACTGCAATAGCTGAAATAATCGTGGCGCCTGATCGGCTAATACCCGGTGTTAAAGCAACCGCTTGCCCCAGTCCTACAATAATGGCATCCTTGACACGTAAATCCGCATCTTTTTTCTTGCCATGCCTATTACGAATTAACCATAATGCAATTCCTGTGACAAATAACATAAAAGCAATGGTTGTCATACTGACATTATCCGCAATAACATCGCTTAATAACACGCCTAAAACGCCTGCTGGAATCGAGCCAATGATGATATACAAAGCAAAACGAAAATCAGCAAGATAACGCTTTTCCCGCGTCTTTAGATAAAGGAAAAAATGTGTGAGAAGACGCATAATATCCTCACGATAAATATAAATAATAGCGAATAATGATGCTGTATTGGTTAAAATGGCAAAGGTAAAGCCTTGCTCACCAAGTCCAAGTATTTCGCTGGCAATCATCACATGCCCACTCGATGATACAGGAATTGGCTCTGTAAAGCCCTGGACAAGACCAATAATGATATGCTTCATAATTAACACAATATCAATGTTTTCCATAAAAACCTCCTTCTAACTATGTATGTGCCAAACGTTACATTAGACGTCAAAAGTAGCATAAAAGTTCTGAAAGAGATTCCTTTAAAAAAAGCCATCTCACATTGATGTGGAGATGGCCTTTTCCATTTAATTAGCAAGCGTATTTTCAGCAGCTTGCACGGTATTGAATAGTAACATGGTGATGGTCATTGGGCCAACACCGCCTGGTACAGGAGTGATAGCAGAGGCAATATCCTCTACTTCTGCAAAGTTTACATCACCACAAAGCTTATTATTATCATCGCGATTAATGCCCACATCAATGACAACCGCCCCTTCTTTGATATGCTCTTTTGTAATAAAGTTAGCACGTCCCACAGCGGCAATTAATATATCCGCTTGCTTTGTAAAGGAAGGTAAATCTGGCGTTTTAGAATGCGTATACGTAACCGTTGCATCTTTTTGTAATAAGAGTTGTCCCATTGGCTTACCAACGATATGACTGCGCCCTACGATCACCGCATGCTTCCCTGCAATTTCAATTCCTGAATACTCAAGAAGCTTCATCACGCCAAATGGTGTACAAGGTAAAAATGTTTCTTGGCCAAGCATCATTTTCCCGACACTAACAGGGGAGAAGCCATCAACATCCTTCTCAACAGCAATCGTTGCAATCACTGTGTCCTCATCAATATGTTTTGGAAGCGGCAATTGTACTAAAATACCATGAATATCTTCACGTTGATTGAGTAATTGAATTTGTGTTAACAATTCTTCTTGTGTCGTTGCCTCTGGTAGTTTCACAAGCTCGGAAAACATACCAATCGCTTCACAAGATTTCTGTTTATTTCTCACATATGTAGCCGAGGCTTGGTTATCTCCAACTAAGACAACCGCTAAGCCAGGTGTTACCCCTTGTTCCTTTAAACGCTTAACGCGCTCCGCTACAGCATGACGAATTTCTTGACCAATTTCTTTACCATTAATAATTGTACTCGACATAAACCCTCGTTACTCCTTCCAATTCAACACATTATTCTTGTTCTGTAAATTTAGAAAGTACGCCATTGACGAATTTAGATGACCCTTCATCGCCAAATGTTTTACATAACTCAATTGCTTCATTCAGTACTACTCTTTTTGGTGTTTCAGGCATATATAGCAGCTCGTATACAGCTAGGCGTAAAACAGTTCTTTCAATTTTTGGTAAACGGGCAAGTGACCACTTTTCGAGATGCTGCTCTAAAGTAGCATCAATTTCCTCCAATTGTTCAGCTGTTCCAGTAACAATCTTTTCATAGAAGGCATTTGTCGGTTGACCTTTAATATGGGCCATTGCTTCTTCAACTGTTAGATCTGTATTGTCTAGCTGAAACAAAACTTGCAACGCTTTTTCGCGTGCCTCATGTCGTTTCATGTAAAGCTCTCCTTCTTAAGTGGCATTAAGGTTTATAATAGCATAAAATCCTAGGAGAAACACGATTTCAAGCAAGTTTTCAATAATCTGAAACCTTTTTCAAGCAACTTTTTACTTAAGTTAGCAGTTCAATCAATCTTCTTCTAAAATGTTATAATAAAGGCTGTTAAAATAATTTTTCAAGGTGTCCATTGTGCCCTTTGAGAAAATTTGTACAAGCTGTACAGAAACCTTTCAAGCTGCTTACGAGAGAAGAGTAATATAAATAACAGAAGGAGCGCATATCTCACCTATTTTATGGTAAGAACGGCAAACATAAAATTCGCTTTGATGCTATTCAAAATTTCTTTTGTTATTCCTAGCCACTAGAGGCGCTCTGCCAAAAATTTTTTAAAACACAAAATACAAACAAATCTTTTGACCCTATAGTTACTATAGGGTTTATTGTATGGTATGGACCTATTTTAGTAGTTATAGTTCTCATATATTGTAAATGATTAAAGGAGAAAGTTATGAGCAAGCAACAAAATGTAACATTAGCAATTTTATTATCCAATCTATTTATTGCCTTTTTAGGTATCGGTTTAGTCATCCCTGTACTCCCAACACTTATGAATGAGCTGAATATTTCAGGCTCTGTTGTTGGCTTTATGGTCGCTGCCTTTGCCATTACGCAACTGATTGTATCACCTATCGCTGGTAAATTGGTTGATCGCATTGGCCGTAAAGTGATGATTGTAGCAGGTCTTTTTATTTTTGGTCTTTCGGAGTTATTATTTGGACTGGGTCGTACAGTTGAGATTTTATTTATCTCCCGTATGCTGGGTGGCGTTAGTGCAGCCTTTATTATGCCCGCTGTTACTGCCTATATTGCAGACATTACCACACTACAGCAACGTCCAAAGGCGCTTGGCTATATGAGTGCTGCCATTAGTACAGGCTTTATTATTGGTCCTGGGCTTGGTGGATTTTTAGCTGAATATGGTACACGTATACCATTTTATGCTGCTGGGATACTAGGCTTTATAGCAGCTCTTCTATCCTTGTCATTATTAAAAGAGCCAACACGTATAATAAATGAGGGAGAGGCTTCCCCTTCTATGCTTGGTAGTATAAAGCGTGTTTTTAGCCCGCTTTATTTTATTCCATTTATTCTTATTTTTGTTTTATCCTTTGGCCTTGCAGCCTTTGAGTCCCTTTTTAGCTTATTTGTTGATCACAAATTTGCTTTTACACCAAAAGATATTGCCATTATTATTACAGGAAGCGGCATTATAGGGGCCTTGGCACAATTAATGTTATTTGATTGGCTTACAAAGAAAATGGGAGAAATTAATGTTATTCGCTACTCGCTTATTTTATCGGCTGTTTTAACATTCGCAATGACAGCTGTCAGCCATTATTTTGCCATCTTACTGGTGACATTCTTTATTTTTGTAGGCTTCGATTTAATACGCCCTGCCATCACGTCCTACTTATCCAAAATTGCAGGCAATGAGCAAGGCTTTGTGGGAGGTATGAACTCCATGTTTACAAGTCTTGGCAATATATTTGGACCAATTTTAGGCGGTAAATTATTTGACATTGATTTAAACTATCCATACTACTTTGCAACAGTCGTTTTAGTGCTTGGCGTAATACTAGCGATGTTTTGGAGAAAACCCAAACATATTGAAATATAACAATTCAATAACAAAGGATTGCCCTTCCCATGAAGGACAATCCTTTTATTTATGATTCATGTGCTGTCGGTTCTTCTTTTTCAAAATGAATGCCTGTAATATGTACATTCACTTCCGCTGTTTCCAGTGCCGTCATATTAAAAATCGCTTGGCGTATTTGCGTTTGTACTTCCTTTGCAACCTTCGGGATGGTATATCCATATTTCACAGAGCAAAATACATCGATTGCAATGTCACCAGTTTCCGTTACCCCTGATTTTATGCCTTTATTGTGTACTTTTTTACCGAAACGTTCAACAACACCTGTAGCAATATTGCCCCGTGTTGC
The DNA here is from genome assembly GCF_038051955.1 of Lysinibacillus sp. FSL H8-0500. Lineage (NCBI taxonomy): Bacteria > Bacillati > Bacillota > Bacilli > Caryophanales > Bacillaceae > Lysinibacillus > Lysinibacillus sp. FSL H8-0500. Next base: position 2,860,350 of record NZ_CP150292.1, read on the forward strand.
AGCAATACCTTCAATCTCATTTACTGCGATTCCTGCCACAATCTCGATTACCTCAGCCGCTACCTCTATTTTTCCTAGCTCTTCTTTTCCAGAAGGTGTTGGTTGTACGAAAGATTGTCCTACTTTCTCTGCCATACAAATATCATCCTTTCCCTTGCACATCACAAACAAATGCTATACTTACGTTTATTATACTATAAAAAAGAACGTTTGGCTGTCGAAAGCCATTTTATCCGATAAATTTAAAAGGTTGGACGACAAAGTTTAATTTTTATTCAATCATGTTAATAATCTGATCATTAAATTTAACAAACGAAAGTTTTTTATGTTGAACGTTATATCGTAGAGGGTCCCTTCATATAGTGGTTTGGTGAAAAGTTTTGCTATCACAATTAGATTTAGGGGGAAGTACAATGGAATACGAACAAAATCAGTTACGAACAGCAAAGAATTTACAAGATAATGCATCTACTCAAAGCTTTGCAGACCAGCTCTATGAACAAATTACTTCAGTTATTGGTGGCAGTAATGCAAATCAATTTTTTTGTATGAGCCTTCCTGGGACGTTAATTGATGCCTCGCAATATGCCTATGACATTGGCAATAACGAACCGAAGCCTGCTTATGTACGTGCTAATGAATCAAAGCTTGTCAATAAATTATTTGATGCTTGTCAAATGACAGCCTCTGATAATGGACGACACTTATCAACACAGTATAAAACGGCACTGGATATGCTCACACCTAAATTAAATAGTAAGCTTTTTGAGGCTAAAAACAAGCTGCGCGAAGTATTAATGACGCCATATCCTTATAATTTTGGTGATGGTAAGCAGGATGTCCTAACGCTTGAGCAAGTTTTCTACCGACTGTATAGCGATTATGTAGAGGCAAAGCAGCAATGGGCAGAAAAACAAGTAGCCAAGAAAAATGCGCTTGAGAAAAAGTACCCTGAGCATACAGCCGAAGCCTATAAGCAACGTAATAATGAATTTTTAGATTGGTATGAAATAACGGCTGAGGCAGAAGTGCTGGGTGTCGATGAAAAGCTCGGCAAAGTATTGAGCGTGTTTTCGCCAGGCGATATGGAAATTATTAATGGTATTTTAGATAGTGGTGTTGGGCGTGAAATTGCTGAGGCGCGTTCTACGATTTCCAATGTTGGAAAAATGAATCCAGACGGTGGGCATGTCTATCCCGTACAGCTTTATCCAGAAAATTGGTTTACTCTATTGAATACCTCCTTTACACCTGTGGACCTACTTGAAAGTCCAGCGGCATTGGCACAACAGCTCGCTATATTAGTAGCTCAGCGTAGCAATATTACAAGTAATATCAATTCGTTTTTAGCGATTATTCCAGATGAAAAAGACGTACAAGCATTAAAAAAGGCTTACGATGAGAGTGAGATAGCATTTAAAACAGCCCTTAGTGCATTGCAAGAAACATATGCCAATACAACAATTGATATGTTAAAAACATTGGTTGATGTGATGGCTTCCCAAGGATTAGACGATGTAACAAAAGTCTTACCCTCAACGGCTGCACGCATTTTTGGTGTGGAGGTTACCAAGGTCAAAGATTTGCTTACTGCACTCGGTGAAAACGGTAAGAAGTGTTTAGTGGCACAAAATAATTTAATTGACAAGGCACAAAAGGCAACAGACGCTGCCATGCGTTATTTCGAAGAAAAGAATAAGCTCCAATTTAAATCCATGCTGTCTCCTTTGCAACAGCAACTTGAAAATACCAATCAGGATATTGAAGCATTAAAAGAAAAAATAAGGCTTGCCACCGTTTTACAAGCTTCAAAAGAAACTGCTGAGAAGGCAGAGGAAAATGAGGTTGCACCCAATCATGTACCAGAGAACTTTACACAAATTATCCTTACATCTAGTTTAAAGGAAGCGAATCAAGCCTCCTCCTCCTATACGTCTGCTTCTTCCTCTAACTACGGTGTCTCCTTTTTCTTTGGAGGCTATTCCAGTAGCTCTAGTCATAAGGAAGCCGTCAACCAAGCATTCGCGAGTAGCTCAGAGATGTCCATCCAAATTGGGCTGTCTGTGGCCAAGGTGCAAATTGGGCGAGAATGGTTTAACCCTGGCGTCTTTTTACTAACAGAGGATATGTATAATACATCCAGCAAATCCATTGCTCCAGCAAAAGATTATCAGGACTTTTCAAATGAACGCTTTAAAGAAATGAATCAATGTGTTTTCCCATGCTTCCCTACTGCGTTTGTTATTGCGCGAGATGTTACTATAAAATTTACGACCGCAACAGCCATGTCAAATTCATTTGCCCAAAGTATTGAAGAGCATTCATCGAGAGGCGGAGGGTTCTTTATTTTCGGTGGAAGTAGGTCTTCTTCCTCTTCCTCAGCGCAAAATAATTCTAGTGTACAATCCTCAGCGAATAGCGTGACGGTGCGCTTTACAAATCCACAAATTTTAGGCTATTATCTCGAAGCTACAGCCGCAGACAAAAGTGTCAGCATAAACAATGCAGAGGCTAGTGGCGATAAAGATTTCATCTCTATTTTTGAGTTTGTTACAAAATTCCAAGAAATGCTAGATGATTACAATAAAAAATATAATAAACAAACTTTAAACTTATAGGAGGAACGAGAATGTTTGTTAATATGCCAGCTACAGTAGAAGGTGCTAAATTGCAATTAACACAGGAGCAAGAGACGCGCTACCGAGTAGTTTATCGTAAAACAAAGGATGAACAAGGCGCTTATTTTGCTGATTTATGGAACCCAGAATCAGACTATACAGATGAATTTATCATTGTCCCTTTAAGATCGGTATATGACGGTATAACAGAGCCTTTAGCTATTGGCACAAACTTTGCCAATGTGGAGGGTAGTACTCATGATCCAAAGCATGGTGAGGCATCTTGGATTCAATTGATAATAAAATCCATTGGGAAAGACCCGGCTGGCTCATGCTGTGCGGAACCTAATACAATTTATGTAGGTAGTTCACAGGATGAAGGCGATGAACGAACAGCAGAATTTACTTGTAGTACCTCACTTGTAGGTGGGCATGTAATTTTATATGCAACCAATTCTAGTAAGGTTGAAACAGGTAAAAATGTCCATTTACTGCCTATTTGCGGTAAACATAATACTTTTTACTATGAAGGTACTGGCAAAGGCTATTATATGAAATTAGGACGCCAAATAAGCGCAGTAAAATTAAAAGAGTATTTTCAACTATCGGCAATAGCAGAGGGCTAATCGCTGTCAAGAGACGCGACTTCTCCATTCATAAAAAAGAAGGGGCAACTATTTCACATCCCCTAAAATAAGGGCTTCGCAATTAGCACCATGTCTATCCTTATTGACAGTTAATTTTAGTCTTTTATTATTGACTAATCTGCTAAATCCTTGAAAATTTAATAAAGTCCACTGCTCCTTACACAGTGGACTTTGGATTTATTGATTAAAGTAGCTGTAAAGCTTATTCATTAGATCTTTGTCTATATCAATCGTATAGAGAGAACCCAGTAGCTCATGCAATGCTTCAGCTATATGCAACGCATTCTTATAAGCGGCTTTTATCTCATGTTCTTTTAATTTGGAAGTTATGGCTACATAGTCTTTATACGATTCTCTACTTATATCTTTTTCTAAATTTTTTGTACTATTTAACCATCGTTCAACTGTCTGTTCCTTTACTCTTAGTAATTGTAATATATACTTTTGCACATGAGTTAAAGTCTCCAGCGAACGTGCTAATTCCCCTCTTCTCATCACGTTAACACCCATCAACCAAGCGTTCACGAAATTATTAAAAGCGAAATTAACATTGTCATCAGTCATTCGATCTGGTCCAACTCCCCCTAAATCGTCAAGTAAAGGCTTTAATTGCTCTGTAGAATCGTAAATATACATAGCCTCAGGATCTGGAAAAACACCCGTAGGCTTAAAGCTTTTTATGATTGCCATTTCAGTTTCAGGGAGAAAATGAAATTCCCCACGAATCATATTTGAAAAAATCACTACCTCTGTTCCATACTCATTGTAAAACATCAAGTCAACTGGGTATATTTCGGAAACCCAATTTTTCGAGCTAAAATTCTCCATCTTCTTATCTTTTATGAAAATATAAAATTCAACATCTGAATATTGATCCCCTTCACCTTTCGTGAAAGATCCATACATCATACACGCTGAAACCACTTCATCTTGACTACATTTATCGCTAACCCCTTGAATAATTTTATGTTGAATGACCATAGCTCAATCTCCTTATCTAATAATTTCCTTTTTAGATAAGGGATGTATCCACTACTGGACAGCATGCGCAACACATATATAATGCTCCTTCCATTTTTTAATCTATATAAGTATAACAGAATGTATTATTAGGTTGTGATTTCAGTTACCCTCCTTTCTTTGGATATCTAATGAAAGAAGTATATTGGTTTTATTTCTCTTTTGATTTAATGTAATTTTTATAGGTTGGCTGACAACAACCACTTGACGGAGAAGCTACATCTATATTATACCGTTTGAGAATAATAGAACTGTACACGTTATAGCATACAATCTCTTTCTACTATGACTACATGAAGTATTTAATACTTTGTACTATTACTATTTTTAACATTCATTGACTTAGGAAATACTTATAGTAACTAATTATTAACACAAACTAACTCAAAATTGAAGTTGTCTAGCTCCAGTTATTGATTATAATAGCGAATTGTTTTCAATAAATCTTCTAGCCATTTTGTCCGATTTTGACAATATTCTATTGAAATAGTTGATTAAAATCCATTTTTTATTAATAACTAAAAAAAGAAGGCTGTTAAGTATGAAGCCTTCTATTCTTATTGAAGTAATTGTAAAATTCCTTCAGATTGTTTATTTGATTGTGATAACATCGCTTGTGCAGCTTGTAGTAATATATTACCTTTTGTATAGTCCATCATTTCTTTTGCCATATCCGTGTCACGAATACGCGATTCAGCAGATTGAAGATTTTCAGATGTGTTTACAACCGAATTATAAGCATGTTCAAGTCTATTTTGATAGGCTCCTAAATTAGAACGGGTACTAGAAATAGTATTAATTGCATAATCAAATAGATTTATAGCATTTTGTGCTAAAGAATAGTCCAAAACAAAAGCTCCTTCTATTCCAATTGCTTGAGAACGAATATCTGAAATTGTTAAACTTAGGTTTTGGTTGGAATTTGCACCAATTTGTAACTTCAAACTATTATCTACGTCATTTGATAATTCAGCATCGTTTTTTCCCGCTGTCAAAATAATATTGCCTTGGTCTTGAGTACCTCCACCACCAGTAGTTAATCTCTTCTTACTAACATCCACTGTCATTCCATTATAAGAGTAAGTTAAGCTTGTATTATTACTTACTATGATATAACCATCTGGTATAGAATGAATATTCACAGATAGAGGGGCTCCATCCCAATCATAATATACACTCACTGATAATTTTGTAAAAAGCCAATTCGAAGGGTCATCAACAACTTTCTCTCCTGCATTCAGCTTAACTTTATGTGGACGGTCTGAATCTTGACCGAAATCAATCCACCCATCGTCTACTGTGAATTGCGTTACACCTGTACCTGTAGCCATTAATTTCGATTGAGGCATAGTTGGAGGGGGGATATCAGTATAAGAAAGAGAGCCATCAAGCAACTTTTTAGTATTAAATTCTGTGTTGTTTCCTATAGACGTTATTTCCTTTTTTATCTGGTCTATTTCCATTTGAATTGCTTCCCTATCGCTTCTTGTATGCGTGTCATTAGATGCTTGAATGCTTAATTCTCTCCCACGTTGAAGAAGTGAATGTATCTCATTCAATGCACCTTCAGCAGTTTGTATGAGTGAAATACCATCTTGAATATTTTTTGAGGCCATATTTAGCCCTCTTATTTGTCCTCTCATTTTTTCGGAGATAGCTAAACCAGCAGCATCATCACCAGCACGATTGATTTTATAGCCTAAGGATAGTTTTTCGAATGTTTTTGCTATATTTTCTCTATGAAATCTTACTTTATTATTAGTATTCAATGCTGAAATATTATGTTTAATTCGCATATAGAACTTCCTTTAAATTTTAATATGTATCAAAAAATTATTTTTCAATGTTGTCTCCCCCATCTTCCTTAGACTTTATTACATTAACTACTTGGTGGGACTGAGCAAACTCAAGCATCTGTAAAATTCCAAGTATGTAATGCTTACTTTCATCATTTTGTTTCTTAGAACCAATCTCTAGTTGCTTACATCAGTATTTTTCCATAAAAAACCTACATTAGAATTCTCTATGAAATTATTATATATTTACACAATGAGTAATTCAACTCTATTTTTATTTCAATCCCTTTCATTTGTGAGCGAAAATAGGCTATTTTGATTTTAACAATAAAGAAGTAGTATTTGTTTCTTTAATAGTCACTTTCCTCCTATCTAACAATCGCATTTGTTCTTTAACAATTATCACTGCTTTGGCGACTTCGATGCCCTTTTCTTTCACCCTAGTTACATCCACTAAAATCCTTGGTGGCGTTATCACTCTGTCTTATCCTGTTGAAATGTTTCATTAAAGTTCGAACACTGCATTCCATCTGTAATATCACCTAAATTAAATATCCCTGTTCGTTGTCCTTTCTAACCATACAAAAACCTCCTAACTACTAAAGTTAGAAGGTTTTTAAATGCGAACGCTTACTTTACTGTTTCTGCTACACCTAACACACCATTCTCTTCAAAGAATTTTGTATTGAATTGTGCTGATTTGAAAACACCATTGTTCATTAGTGCTTGGTGGAATGGTTGTTTTAGGGAAAAATAATCCATCAGTTGTACCTAGTATATCGTTATTCACTTGGTAAATAATCAAACAACTATCTCTCATTAGTGTATAAGTAATTACCGAATTAAAGACTCTAGTATCCTTTACTCTTAATAAAAAACGCTTTAATGAAATCGAATCCAAGTATACCGTTTGAAATTTGCTAAGTTCTTTAAAAATAACAATCCCTCCCAAGTTATTTATTTGGATTTTCCATAAAAAAATACTAAAGGCATCATATTACCTTACCTAATGATATTTCAGGTGTTGTCTATGTTAAATATGAAAGCAGTGCATGGAAATATGAAATCGCTAAAGAAATAGTAAGTTCAGGATATGAAGTTGATTTCATGAAAATCTAATCCTATGTCAACCTGAGGGTTTGTGTGAATGAGAAGTAGGCACACAAGTCCTTTTCTTATGCTTTCTCAACCTCTTCAGTAGCTTAACACAAAACTTTGTAGCTCCCCTCAAACAATCTGTGTTAATGAATTTAGTTATGAAAGGTTCGAGGAGTGTCAAGAAAGGATCTATTAAACATAAAAAAGAAAAGATGACTTTTATTAGTCACCTTTTCACTTGTAAGTAACAATTTAGTTATTGAATATTTGTTCGTAACGGTGGAAGAATGCCACTGTGTGCGCTCTTGCTAGAGAATCATTTGGTTTAAACTCTTCATTTGTTTTAGTAGTTGTTAAACCATTATCACGAAGAAATTTAATAGCTTCTGACTGAGATACAGTCTTACCATAATGCATTGAAGCTAAGATACGAGCGAAGTTCCCCCGTGTGATATCCTTACCTGCAATGGCTTGTTTGGATGCTGTGTTTGCACCTAGCACTGGTAGAGAGTATTTTGTAGCCAGTTGGTAGTTTACGTCTCCATACCATGAAGTATTAGCTATCGTTGAAGCTAGTTCTGTTGGTTTGAAGTAACGGAATAGGATAGATAACATTTGGTTTTCCGTTAAGTTAGTGTACGGTTTAAGTAAGTTTTCGTACTTACCTGTTGATGGGTTTTTCACGTTTGGGTATCCACTGATGATACCGATATTGACTGCCCACTTAAAATCCTCCGCCCAGTATTGGTTTGCATTGTAATCAGCAAACTTTGATACATCAACATTGCCCGTTGTGGGCGGTGTTGGCGTTGATGTTGAAGCTGAGTAGTTTAAATAACTTGATGCTACATACCCCTCTGTCCCATCACTTCTTTTCACAGGATACCAAACAAAATGGTTTTTCTTCGTTGATACTTTTTCATATTCAAAAGGACCCGTAATGGTAACAATTTCACCTTTACGTAAAGTACCCAAAGAAGGACTATCCGTAGTAGGTCTTGTCCTAAATGTTACATTAGTTATTGCACTAACTTTTTGATTTATTTCAAAAAAATACTTAGATTTTGTTAATGGTAAATCAAAATCATAGTTCATTGTTGAAAATTTAATATTTTCCCTGCTGTTAGAGTTATATTGAAAATGTTCACGTGAAAAAGGTAGCTCTGTTAAGTCTATTAATTCCAATTTATTAATAATTTGGAGAATTTTCTCTTGATAGGCATTGGTATTTCTTTCACCAGTTGCTTGAACAATTGGACTATTTACTGGCTTAGTACCGTTATAAGCCATGATAGCGAAGTACCAATGTTCCAGTACATCTCTTTCCCCACCGTTGATGCTAGGTAAATCCTTTCGCTTAAACATATCATCTAAAGTCTCTACACCAGCTTGAATATTATAGACAATATCGCTTTTTAGTCTATCTTGATTGTAGCCTGCTTGATTTGTAATTTGCATAATGCCAATTCCATTATCAGCTGTCACAATCGCTTCACCATTCATATCAAAATGACGCCAATTTCCACTTTCACCTTCCGCTATTGCCTTCACAATTTCAGGAGGCACATCATAAATCAGTGCTGTTTCGGTTAACAAACAGTTCATTGTGGAATAATCAGGGTTTACTTTCGATGCCGAATCATACTCACATGTATTTGCAATATTATTAGCTAATACATTTTTATCTATGTTTATAGATAGAGAGAGGGTACCAATGGCAATAACGCTAATCAATGGTTTCAATATCTTTTTCATATGTGATTAATACACTTCCTTTCATATTTTTTTAAGTTAAAAGGTTCAGATACATGTTATCATAAACCCAATATTTGAGACAGGGGTAATAGTCAATATTTCTTTTATTTAACAGGATAGAGTGATAAATGATAGCTCTAACATATATTGTTTAATTTTAATTCGGTGAAAAGGTTGTAAATAGTGATTGCTTATACAAATAATTGCCTTCAGCAACAAAAATATCATACGAATGGTTCTCCTCTAATCGCACGAACGCATTCACCCTCAAGCCACATTTATAAATCGTTAAAACTGCTACTGCATCACGAAAATGAATGAAATTACTCATATCAAAAGTAGACAATAAACTAGCTAAATTATTTTCATTAGCAGGGGGCTTGATTCTTCCATCTACCTTTATTTTTACATCCTTCCAAAATCGTTTCTCTATCCATCCATTATCAAATATGCGGTTTAGTATTGCCCTTACAACACGTAGTTTACTTTGCTTTGTAGTATCTTTGACGTCCCCTAAAGAAGCAATAAAACCAAATAATGTTTCCAAAGAAATTTCGTCTACATATTCAACATTCATGGTTTTCAACATGCGATTAAAAATATAATCGTATTCGCCAATTGTCCGTTTCCGAATACCTGACAATCGCATTTGCTCTTTGACAACCATTAAAGCTGAATGCGCGCTAATACGATTCCCCTTTAATCGAACAGAATTAACATCTACCACAATGGACGGTGCTATAATAAGTGGCTCGTCATGCTCATTGTTAGGATTTACTTTTTTCAGCTCAATGGGACTCATATGCTCCAAATCAAATATCCCTGTTCTTTGCTTATTTTTGGACATAAAAAAACCTCCAACCTAAATAAATTTAGTTAGAGGTAAAAAATTTCGGATATTCCTATTTGTTTTATTCCCTAAAAGCTTACTTTACTGTTTCTGCTACACCTAACACATCATTCTCTTCCAAGAACTTCGTGTTGAACTTCGCTGATTTAAAGACATCGTTGTTCATCAACGCTTGGTGGAATGGAATTGTTGTGTTAATACCAGGGCCCGCTACTTCGAATTCGCTTAGGGCGCGGTTCATTTTTGCAATTGCCTCTTCACGTGTATCCGCATGAACAATTAGTTTTGCTACCATTGAATCGTAGTATGGTGGGATTGTATAGCCTGCATAAACAGCAGAATCAATACGGACACCATAGCCACCTGGTGTTACATAAGTCTCAACTGTTCCTGCTGATGGCATAAAGTTTTTATAGGCATTTTCTGCGTTAATACGGCATTCAATCGCCCAGCCATTTAATTGAATATCTTCTTGTGCAAATGGCAACTTCTCACCCGATGCAATTTTTAATTGCTGCTGTACAAGGTCAACACCTGTAATCATTTCTGTTACTGGGTGCTCTACTTGGATACGTGTATTCATTTCCATAAAGTAGAAACGATCTTCTTGATAATCGTAAATAAATTCAATCGTTCCTGCACCTTCATAGTTACATGCTTGTGCCGCTTTCACCGCTGCTTCGCCCATTTCAGCACGACGCTCAGCCGATAATGCTGGGGATGGTGCTTCCTCAACAAGCTTTTGCATACGGCGTTGAACCGTACAATCACGCTCGCCTAAATGCACAACATTGCCATGACCATCTGCTAACACTTGGATTTCACAGTGGCGGAAATATTCGATAAATTTCTCTAAATAAACGCCAGGGTTGCCGAATGCAGCCGCTGCCTCTTTTTGCGTAATTTCAATCCCTTTGACAAGATCTTCTTCTGTACGAGCTACGCGGATTCCTTTACCGCCACCGCCAGCAGTCGCTTTGATAATGACAGGATAGCCAATGTTCGCAGCCCATTCTTTACCTGTTTCAATATCTGGCACGATGCCTGTACCTGGTACAAGCGGAACACCCGCTGCTTCCATTGTTGTACGTGCAACGTCCTTAATCCCCATAATTTTAATAGAGTCAGAGGATGGACCGATAAATTTAATGCCAGCGTTTTCACACGCCTCTGCAAAATCAGCATTTTCAGCTACAAAGCCATATCCTGGATGGATGCCATCTGCACCTGTTTTTTCAGCTACACTTAGTAGTGCAGGGAAGCTTAGGTATGAATCCTTTGATAGCTTTGGTCCAATACAATACGCTTCATCTGCTAATTTTACATGTAATGCGTCTGCATCTGCCTCTGAGTATACAGCAACAGATTGAATATCTAACTCTTTACAAGCACGAATAATGCGCACAGCAATTTCGCCGCGGTTTGCAATTAAAACTTTTTTCATTTGTTTTGCACTCCTTACTCAGCTTTTACAAGGAATAATGGTTGGCCGTATTCTACTAATTCGCCATCTTTAACAAGTACCTCAACGATTTCCCCTTGAACTTCTGCTTCAATTTCGTTGAATAGCTTCATAGCTTCTACGATACAAACGATTGTTTCGTTGCCTACTTTGTCACCCACTTTAACATAAGCTGGTGAATCTGGGTTTGGTGCTTGATAGAAAGTACCAACCATTGGAGATACAACTTTATGTAACGATGGGTCGTTTGTTGCTGGTGCTGCTGGTGCTTCCTCCACTTTCGCTGGTGCAGGTGCTGCTGGTGCTTCCACTGGTGCAGTTTGTTGTACAACAGGGGCTACTACCTCTTTTTTAGGTGCTACAGTTTCAGTAACAACAACATTATTTTTCTTTAATTTTACTTTTGCGCCATCTACTTCATACACAAACTCGTCAATGGAAGATGCATCTACTAACTTAATGATTTCACGGATTTCTTGAACTTTGAACATTTCTAACTCTCCTTCTGAAATAAAAATAAAATCTACTACCAATAACCATTCTATATTTTTTCGAATCAATTTGAAATAGTTAAATGAAAATTTAGTAAATATGGACAAAAAAAAAGGCTTTCCTTTACTAAACGAAAGCCTTTTCATAATCCTGCTATATAACAATAATTTATAAATAGACAAAATATTTGGTTTTTTCTCTATTTTTTAATAATTATTGGCACTAAACTTTACCTGCACATCACTTGCGCCCTCCATCTCTGTTCTCACAAGGTAAATAATTTCATTTGCTTGTGCTTTGGATAATTCCTCTGCCATTACCGTGACCGAAATTTTTTCGCCTTCAGCACGAACAAACGCATCTGAATAGCCTAAGGATTTAATGAGCATTTCGAGCATCGCCTCCGCTGATTCACGCTTAATCAGACTATCCATTTCATTATATGCCTCATTTTTTTCTTCAGCTGAATATTCTTCTGAAGCAATTTTTTGAGTTAATTGCTCACGAAGCTGACTTCTTTCATCACTAACCTGCATACGCATTTCTTCAAATAGGTGACTTGGTGAAGAGACCTCCTGTGTGATATCATTGGTTGCTTCCTGATCTGTTACACCTGTTACGGCTGTTTGTTGTAATGTATCATCCGTAAAAATAGTAAGACCATTAAATTGCTTTGCTGGATCAACCAAATAATACACTGAAATGACTGCTACTAAACTTAATAATGTCATAAACCAAACTGTTCTTCTACGTACGCGCATTTACTTTTCCTCCTTATTTTCCATTGGAACAATAATAATTCGATGAATGGGCAGCTGCATCACCTGACTCACAACTGCTCGAATTTCATTTTTCACAAAAATATCGGATGCACCCTCTGACACAACGAGCATTCCTGTTACGTTTTTTGTGCCTTGCTCAGTCCCCCGAAAATATTGGCTAAATAGTTTATGTTCATCTTGTTCATCTGTTATCTCTCCATAATAAAAGTAGACTTTTACCTCCCCAACGCCTTCCATCGCCTTCAATGTTTGTTCCAGCTTTTCTTCATTCGTAAGTGCCGAATGGTTGTCATTTGTTGAGTTTGTTTGATACATCGGTAAAATGATGAAAATTCCCACGGAGGCAGCTATAAGTATGAAAACCATCAATGACGTTGTTTTTTTGCGTGTCTTTTCCACATCACTTGTACATAGCCTCCTTTCACCTTCTCTTTTTCAAGTGTATGTACGCTTGTTTCTTCCTATGAATTGATAAACGGAATCTTTAATAGCAATTGCAAAAATATTAACGTAATGACCAATTTGGTGAGTGAAATAACGTCCTTATCATCCGTTAGAAACACAAATAGCTGACAGATAAAAAGCAATGCCAATAAAAGAATCAATCTATCTCCCTCCTGCCATCACTTGTACAAACACAATCAGGAAAAAACAAGAAAACATAAATGAAAAAGCAATCAAAAATGATACAGCACATAGGGTAAAGAGCGATTTACTTACTTGATCCAGCAAACGACAAATATCATCAAAAGCAATAGGTTCTAAAATGGCAGCTAGCATTTTTAATGAATAGGCACTAACAATTAGTTGAACAGTTGGAATAAAGGACACCGTAATAACAGCAATAAAAGCACTGATGCTTGTTAAGGAGGATGTAAATTGTGTCATATGCTGAAACATCGAAAAGCTATCAACAATAAATGAACCGACAACTGGAATATTTTCTTCAATTAATTTTTTAACAGGCTCCGCTACAGCAGCATTGACACTAAATGCGGCTACACCGCTTGCTGTCATGAGTAGCACATAGCAAATAACCGAGGCAGAAACGATGCTCATAATCGTAAAACGAATTAATTCAGCGATTCGTGTAAAAGATATTTCCTTGACAATGACACTGCATACATCAAAGACAATGGCTAAAAGCACGCCTGGTATAAGCCACTTACTACTAATAATCGTAAGGACTTGTACAAAAAAGAGTAAAAAGGGCTGCCAGGAGGCAATGGCTGTAATACTACTTGATAGCAGAAAGCTTGAAGTAAGAATCGGATAAAATGCTGTAAATAGATGGGCTAGTCCTTGTGCAATTTCATCAATTAATGTAAAGGCATTTACAACAACAGGACCTATGGTGGCTAAAACAATCAGAAAAAAGAGGATCCTTGTCCCTTTTTCAAACCCTGGTAGTATCATATTAACAATTAAAATAATAATGACGTAGCTACATAGTATCAGTGTCATCTTGAGCAACAGAAAGAATGGGTCCACTAAAAATGCTAGTATTTGCTCCTGCAATGGCCTCGCTCCTTAGTTTAGCCTTTGTAAAATAGATGACACCTCCTGTAAAACAGCCAAAAATTCTTTCAACCAATACATGATAATCACAAGCTTTACTGCAGAAAAAACGATGTTCCCGAGCACCTTATAGTTATGTTCTACAAGCAGCAATGACACCCATTGCCCTACATAGAACAAGCTTGCACTAATTAAAATTGCTTTCGCATAGGGTAAAAACGCTAATGTTTCCAAAAGTTGCTTAATAAATGGCAATAAAAGTGTCGAGAACAACATACTAAAAAGCAAAAATGAAAACATAACACTAATTAGCGCATGGAGTGGCTGTATAACTTCTTTTATCAGCAGTAATAAAAGCAGCATGACAACAGCAACTAGAACAATTTCCATCTACACTACCCAGATGATGTTAGCCATTGGAAGAATGTGAGAATTTCATTGAAAAATAGACGTAAAAAACGGAGCAATTCTGCTGTCATATATAAGTAGGCAATAAAAAATAGGAAAAATGAGAACTCCTTCTTCCCTGTTTGATCAAAGAAAACATGAAGAAGCGCAACGACTAGTCCCACTCCAGCAACTCTTAATACGTCTTGTAATTCCATTCCTACGCCCCCTCGTGTACAGCAATATATGTCGCTCTGCAAAAAAAAAGACCTCCATACGGATGTATAGAGATCTTTCTTGTAAAATTTTTATCCCGTCTTAACAATCTTGTTGTAGCATCTGGTACAGCCTGTAAGACCCTCACTTCAAGTAGCGCTGCCTCCCGTCTGGTGAAACGACCAGATATTTTTTATGTGAAGAAAATTCACGAGTGCTGAAAAAACCACTTACGGATTTATAGTAGCTTGTCAATGATGCTTTTAATCGTGCCTGTCTGCTGGACAAGATAGCTATTTTCTCCCATCCACATGGATAAATACTCAGCATTGCCCTGCTCTTCACTTTCCTTGCGAATCGCTGTCGTTAGATAATGCTGTAATGGATAAGGGGCTACTGTTGCACCTTGCATTCGTTTTATAAAATCATTGTCTAAGCCTCTTGCAGGTTTACCAGTAAATGCACTTGTCACTGTTGTTTGCTGCTCTTTCGATGTCAATACCGCATTTTTATACAATGGCGAAATTTCACATTCATCTGCTACTAATAATACTGTGCCAATTTGAACAGCCTGTGCCCCATTTGCTAGGGCTCTCTGAATATCTTCTTTTGTCACAAGTCCACCCGCTGCGATAATAGGAATGGCAATTTGTCCTGCTACCTGCTGGAGTAAATCATTTAAGGGAATCAACTGCATAGGCGCAGAAAAGGAGCCACGATGACCGCCAGCCTCCCCACCTTGTAGAACAACAGCATCTACTCCTGCCTGCTCCACTTGTTGAGCTTCCTCTACTGTCGTTGCTGTACCAATTGTATAGACGCCATTGTCTTTCAACTGTTTGAGGATCTCGTCTGATGGAATTCCAAAGGTAAACGAGCAAATTGCTACCTTTTCCTCAATAATCGCTTGAATTTGTCCTGCAAACACTTCCTTGGATACAACGCTTTGTACAGGGGATAGTCCTAGCTCATCATAAAAAGGTTGTAATGCCATGCGTGCTTGCTGTAAAGTCTCAACATCAATTTTTGGCTCCTCTTGGATAAATAAATTAACCGCAAAAGGCTTGGTTGTTAACTTCTTCACTTCCTGAATAAAATGCTTGGTTTGTTCACCATTTAAGTAACCTGCACCAATTGAGCCTAATAGTCCTGCCTCAGCACAAGCCGCCACGAACTTTGGTGATGTTATGCCTGCCATTGGTGCTTGAATAATTGGATATGGAATATCAAATATTGTATGTACCATTTTTCTCACTCCTTACTACTATTGTAAACATTTTTTCCAACGATGACCATCTATCTGATGATAGAAACACTGCGTATGAAAAGAAGAAAAAGGATAGCTTCTCCATCTATTCTCCCAATATCCGCTTTTTTTCACTTGATATATATAAGAAAAAAATAAAAACCTGCCCCTTTATCAAAAAGAGCAGGCTAAGTAGGACGAGCGATTATGCGCGAGAAACGTAAGAGCCTTCTTCTGTGTTAATAATCAAAACATCACCTTGGTTCACAAAGAATGGTACTTGTACGATCAGACCTGTTTCAAGTGTTGCAGGCTTTGTACCGCCTGATGCTGTATCACCTTTGATTCCTGGTTCTGTTTCAGTTACTTCTAACTTAACAGTATTTGGTAACTCAACACCGAGCATTTCACCTTGGTAAGATTGAATATGCACTTCCATGTTTTCTTTTAGGAATTTTAATTCATACTCAATAGCAGATGAAGCTAATTCTGTTTGCTCATATGATTCCAAGTCCATGAATACATGCTCGTCACCTTGTGCATATAGGTATTGCATTTTACGATTATCGATTTGTGCCTTTTCAACTTTTTCACCAGCACGGAATGTTTTTTCATTCACAGAGCCATTACGTAGATTACGTAATTTCGAACGCACAAATGCAGCACCTTTCCCTGGTTTTACGTGTTGGAAATCTAATACGCGGTATAATTGACCATCCACAATAATTGTTAGACCTGTACGGAAATCGTTTACTGAAATCATTTATGTTCCTCCAAAGTTTATAAAATAATAAGTTCTTTTGACGAATGTGTCAGTCGTTCATTACCCGTTTCTGTGATTAAAATATCATCCTCGATACGAACGCCACCAATTCCTGGTAAGTAAACACCTGGTTCAATCGTCACGGCCATACCTGGCTCTAGCACTGTATCAGAACGCATCGATAAGCCAGGGCCTTCATGTACTTCAAGACCAATACCATGTCCTAAAGAATGACCAAATGCTTCGCCATATCCTTGTTCTTTTAAATAGTCACGTGCAATTGCGTCCGCTTGAATGCCTGTTAAGCCAGGACCTACTTTTTCAAGTGCCAGTAGCTGTGAAGCAAGGACTGCATTGTACATATCTACTAATTTTTCGGATGGCTCTCCAACAGCCACAGTACGTGTAATATCCGAAATATAGCCATTGTATAGCGCACCAAAGTCTAATGTCACAAAGTCGCCTTTTTCAATCACTTTATTCGTTGCCACACCATGCGGTAATGCTGAACGAAGACCAGACGCAACAATTGTGTCAAACGAAGACTGTGTTGCTCCTTGTTTACGCATGAAAAATTCTAATTCATTCGAAACCTCAAGCTCAGTTTTACCGGGCTTGATGAAGCCTAAAATATGTGTAAATGCGTGATCTGCAATTTCACACGCAGCCTTAATAATATTAATCTCTTGTTCCGTCTTAATCAAGCGAATTTTTTCAATTAGCCCAGAAATCGGCACTAAATCTGCTTGAATATGTGATTTATACAGCTCATATGTGCCATAGCTGACAGTATCTTTCTCAAAGCCCAATAATTTGATGCCCATATTGTTTACTTGAGTAGCAATTTCTTCAATAATTGTGGCTTCATGCTTGACAATACGGAAGTCCTGAATTTGTGCAGCAGCCTGCTCTGTATAACGGAAATCTGTAATAAATACAGCATCATTTTGAGACACAATTGCTACGCCTGCTGTCCCTGTAAAACCTGTCATATAGCGACGGTTGTACCCATTCGTAATTAAAATACCATCGATGCTTTGTTCTTGAAGTGCTTTACGTAGCTTTTGTAATTTCAACATAATCAATTCTCCCTCTCGATAAATGTACGTAGTGCCAGCTCATAGCCTTTCGTACCTAGTCCACAAATTTGACCAAGGCAGGCTGGAGCAAGATAGGAATGATGTCGGAAAGCCTCACGTTTGTGGATATTAGAAATATGTACTTCGATAACTGGCACTGCAATCCCTGCAATCGCATCATGCAACGCGATGCTTGTATGGGTATATGCACCAGGGTTAAAGATAATACCATCATACTTTTCATCCTCTGCCTCATGCACCCAATCAACAAGTACCCCTTCGTGATTGGATTGACGAAATTCCACCGTAGCTCCTAAAGAAGCCGAAAGATGTTGAAGATTCTCCCGAACATCCTCTAATGTTTCATAGCCATAAATATGCGGTTCTCTTTTGCCCAGTCGATTTAAGTTAGGTCCATTCAAACATAATAACTTCACGCTTTGATTCCCTCTTTTCTATGTACTAGTCACTATATTTTATCATAGACAGCGCATACAGCAACTAATTTCCTTATTGTGCTGTATGCTCCTGCTGATGAAAATTGGCAGTTTCCAACAAAAAACGCAATAAACAAATAACCGTCACGATAAATGGAATTGACAGCTTTTTAAAGGATGAAAGCTGTAATGGTAAATCTAACGCAATCCACTCAATGGAGATGGTCACTAAAAGTCCTAGTAAAAGCGAAGAAAACACGGCTGGAATTACATAAACATAGCGCATTGTTAAATATAAGCATAAGCCAATAATAAATAGCAGAAAAATAAAAAGAGTCCACTGAAATAATTTAGAGCTTTCTGCAAACCAGTTCCACTTTTTATAAAAGCCAATTGGATGCCATTTAATGAGATGAAAATAATGGAGCCCCTTTAAGCATAGCGTCAAAGCACAAGCACTAACGAGAGATGTAATCACGGCTACTCTCAACTATCTTTCCTCCTTTTTGCATACAAATCATTTCCTAAAATGTACGATTAGTGTAGCCATATTGAAAATTTACTATGCGTAACCCTAGAGGTTTTTCACTAAATTTAGTACAATGGTACAGTTGAAATATATAAAGAGAGTGGTGTTAGCCTTGAGCAATTCACCTGTATACGGGGGACAAGCACAATTAGAGGGTGTGATGTTCGGAGGAAAGGAACATACTGTTACTGCTATTCGTCGTAACGATGATTCCATTGATTATTATCATTTTAGAAAAGTACAAAAGCCTATGTTACAAAAGCTCAAAAAAATTCCATTTGTGCGAGGAGTTGTTGCACTTATTGAATCTGCTGGCTTAGGCTCTCGTCATATGCAATTTGCAGGAGATCGTTATGATGTGGCACCTGGTGAGGAAGAAGAGCATAAAGAAGAAGGCTCAAAGCTTCAGATGATACTAGGAGTAGCTGTAGTCGGTATACTATCCTTTTTATTTGGAAAATTTGCCTTTACCTTGATTCCTGTTTTTATCGCTGACTTTTTTTCCAAATGGATTGACAGCAAAACAGGACAAATTTTACTCGAAAGTGGTTTTAAACTTCTATTACTATTAATCTATTTATACTTTATCTCCTTAACGCCATTGATCAAACGTGTATTCCAATACCATGGTGCTGAGCATAAAGTCATCAACTGCTATGAGGCAGGCTTAGAGATTACAGTAAAAAATGTCCAAGCACAATCACGCCTACACTATCGTTGTGGTAGTAGCTTTATTCTTTTCACAGTCTTTGTCGGCATGCTTTTATATTTCTTCGTGCCCACTGATCCATTATGGCTACGTATTGTAGACCGTATTTTATTAATTCCTGTTGTACTAGGCGTTTCATTTGAGGTATTACAAGCAACAAATGCTTGCCGCAATGTACCCGTGTTACGCTTCCTCGGCTACCCAGGTCTATGGTTACAATTACTAACAACACGCGAGCCAAAAGACGATCAAGTAGAAGTAGCTATCGCTTCCTTTAATATGCTACGTCAAGTAGAACAACAGCCAGAAATTGCTGCAACATTGCATCATGATTAAAAAAAACCTCGAATAGTGAAAACGTTAATTACAACGTTTCCTATTCGGGGTTTTCTTTCTTATTTTAATAATTGTCTAGCAATAATGACACGTTGAATTTGATTGGTTCCATCATAGATTTGCGTTACCTTTGCATCACGCATCATTCTTTCAAGCGGATACAATGTTGTAAATCCGATTCCTCCCAAAAGCTGTATGGCATCCGTCGTCACTTGCATTGCCACATCTGTAGCATAGTATTTTGCCATTGATGCATGTTTCTCCATCTCATTCGTCTGCTCATCAATATGCTCAGTAGCCGTTTTTACTAACAGCTCTGCCGCAACAATTTTCGTGCCTAACTCTGCTAGCATACCTTGAATCATCGGCTGTTCACTTAATGGTTTTCCAAATTGGTTTCGTGCTTTTAAATAATCAAGTGCAATTTGAAAGGCACCCTTCGCAATGCCAACCCCTTGTGCGCCTACCAATGTTCTACTTCTATTGAATGTCTTCATTAATAGCTTAAAGCCAGATCCCTCAATCCCAAGCAGATTTTCTTTTGGCACACGCACCTTATTGAAAATAACAGCACCTACACTTGACCCTCTTACCCCAAGTGTCTCTATACATTCACCGAATTCTA
The DNA here is from genome assembly GCF_038051955.1 of Lysinibacillus sp. FSL H8-0500. Classification (NCBI taxonomy): domain Bacteria; kingdom Bacillati; phylum Bacillota; class Bacilli; order Caryophanales; family Bacillaceae; genus Lysinibacillus; species Lysinibacillus sp. FSL H8-0500. Next base: position 2,880,715 of record NZ_CP150292.1, read on the forward strand.
CGCCTGGAGCAGCGGCTTCTACAATAAAGAAGCTCAGCCCTCTAGTAGGATGCTCCCCTGTCCGTGCTAACACTAAATAAGCACCTGCTTCCCCAGCATTTGTAATAAAACGTTTTTCTCCTGTGAGAATATAGCTACCGTCGTCATACACTGCTTGCGTTTGAATATTCGAAACATCTGAGCCAGCCTGTTCCTCCGTTACACAAAACGCTCCCGGATACTTGCCCGCTGCTAATGCACGTAAATAATTAGTTTTTTGCTCCTCATTGCCTCCTAAATCTAGTAAACAAGTTGTTAACGCCTGTGTGCATAATAAAACAGAAGTTGAGGCACATACTTTTGCTACTTCTTCCACTGCTTGAGCACTTACATAAAAGGATTGTTCGGAACCACCATATCTTTTGGCAATATGTAAACCAAATAATCCTTCATCCGCTAATAAACGAAAGTTTTCATGAGGAAAGCTTTGCATTTCATCCACTTGCTGTGCATGAGCTTGTATTTTTTCAATAACATGTCCTATTGCTAACATACAGAATAACATCCTCCTTCTTATCCGTTAATACTCATAAAAGCCTTTACCTGATTTACGTCCTAAATGTCCGGCCTCTACCATTCTCTTTAATAGGGGACATGGTCGATATTTCGAATCGCTAAATCCATCGTACAAGCTTTCTAGTGCATATAAAGTCGTATCTAAGCCACACTGATCCGCTAGGCGTAACGGGCCAATTGGATGATTCGCACCAAGCATCAAGCCTCGATCTACCTCCTCTGGGGCAGTTCCTTCCATTACAAGGTATGCAGCTTCATTCATCATTGGCAATAAAATACGATTCACAATAAAGCCTGGATAATCCTGTGCAATAACGGTTTCTTTATGAATTTCCTTGCCGTACTGCTGCGCACGCTTCAATGTTTCTTCAGATGTTTCAATGGACGTGACAATTTCCAACAACCTCATAATTGGCACGGGACTAAAGAAATGTAGACCAATTACTTTCTCAGGCCTTTTTGTCACAGAGCCAATAGCTGCGATAGACAAGGAGGAAGTATTACTTGCTAAGACAGCGTTCGGTTGAACAATTTCATCTAGCATTTTAAACACTTCTTGTTTAAGAGCTAATTTTTCTGGAACGGCTTCAATGACTAAATCAACATTTTTCCCAAGCTGTATATCTGATGCATAGTGAATATTTGCATGAATTTTCTGCTCATCTTCTAAGGTGTATTTTTCTTTTTTTAGCATGGATTGAATACTTTTCGTAATATAATTCCTTCCTTTATCCAAATCAGCTTCTGTTCGATCCGTTAAAATTACCTGAAAACCAGCTAAAGCAAATACTTGCGCAATCCCACTTCCCATTAAACCCGCACCAACGACCATTACTTGTTGCTCCATGTGTTCATCTCCTATTCTGTTAAGTTATCCTGTACATTTTTTATAATAACAGCGGCTCCTTGTCCGCCCCCAATACATAACGTTGCCAGTCCGTATGATAAATTTCGTTTTTGTAATTCATGAACTAAGGACACGATAATACGAGAACCTGAACTACCAACAGGATGCCCTAATGCCACAGCACCACCATTGACATTGACAATATCAGGATTCATGTCTAACTCTTTCATCACAGCTAGAGCCTGTACTGCAAAAGCTTCATTTAATTCAATTAAATCTATTTCCTCTATTGTTAAATTTGCCTTTTCTAAAGCTTTCCGTGTAGCAGGTACAGGACCAATGCCCATCACACGTGGCTCAACACCTGCCGAGGCTACTGAAATAATTTCTGCAAGTGGCTGCAAATTATATTTCTTTAGTGCACGCTCTGAAACGATTAACAAAATAGAAGCTCCATCATTCAAGCCAGAGGAATTTCCAGCCGTTACAGTGCCTCCCTCTTTCAAAAAGGCAGGTTTTAAATTTTTCAAAGCCTCGACTGTCGTTTTACGCGGATGCTCGTCCTCTGTAAACCATTTAGAGGAACTCACTTCAATTGGCACAATTTCCTTTTTAAATAAACCTTGCTGAATAGCATATAATGCTTTATTTTGGCTATTTACGGAAAACTGGTCTTGTTCTTCTCTTGAAATTTTGTATTGCTGTGCTAAATTTTCTGCCGTAATGCCCATATGATAGTCTTCCATTGCACAAATCAGGCCATCATATAATAAACTATCTTCTAGTTGCATAGACCCCATTTTTTTACCATCGCGACCGTTCAATAAAATATGTGGGACATTACTCATGCTTTCTGTACCACCTGCGAGTATCATTTCCGCTTCACCAGCCTTGATTTGTTGATAGGCTAATGACACTGAACGCATACCTGATGCACATTGTTTATTAATCGTCATGGCAGGGATGGATTTTGGAAGACCTGCCTTTATCGCAGCTTGCCGAGCGGGATTTCCTTTTCCTCCTGCTTGATAGACATTGCCAATAATAACCTCGTCAATTTGCGCCAACGGTATTTCTACATTTGCTATAAGTGCTTTTATCGTAGCAGCCGATAAATCAGAGGAATTGAAATGTTTTAAGCTCCCGCCAAATCTACCAACTGCTGTTCTTAAAGCTGATACAATATATACCTTATTCAATTTCATCCACCTACTTCCTCATTATTCTTTTTATGCTTTTCTAATTGCTGACGTAGCTCCTCTGGAATAAACTCTGATTTTCTCGTTTTCTTGTTAAAATTTACATAGGTAGCTGTTCCTTTACTACATAATTGATTGTTTTGATACATTTCTTCCTCAATGATATAGCTGGAGTTTCCAATTTCTTTGATATACGTATGGATCGTAACATCTTGTCCATAGTGAATTTCATTGAGGTAATCAACGTTTAAATTAACGACAACACACCTCCAATTGTCAAAAGATAGCGTAGGGGTAAAAATTTCAAAAATACCCTTTCGACCAGCTTCAAACCAAATAGGTATAACGGTGTTATTAATATGACCCATTCCATCTGTCTCAGATACTCGCGGTGTAATAACTGTTGTAAACATAAGCACCTTCCTTATTTAAAAAATCTGGATAAAATAGTATAAATATTATGTGAATAGTGTAAATAAAATAATCGCAAGAGCTGTGGCACACATTGTCAAAACTACAGCCATCATCGCAACTGGTAAGTAGGCTCGTTTAAAGGTGTCATGACAAATATTTTTAATCGTTGTGACAATATAGCCATTGTGGGGAAGCGATGCCAAGCCGTCTGACGCCATAACAGAAACACGGTGTAATGCCCCTGGATCAACGCCCATATTTAAATAAATCGGCGATAAAATTGGCAGCGCAATGCCTAAACCACCTGATGCGGAACCTGTTAAACCTGCAATTAAATTAATACAAATTGCTAGACTTAATAATGGCGGTCCTGGAATTTGTAATACAGCATCTACGATTTGTGTAAATCCAGATGTAACAGCAGCTACCTTTCCAAAGGCAATAACCGCACTCGTATTACATGCTGCTAAAATCGCATCATTTGCTCCACGCTCTAAAACTCGCCAAAAATCTGTAATATATCTAAACATCGTGATACAAGCAACAACAATTGCTCCTAATAAAGCAAAAATAGCTGCGGAGGTTGCAGAAAACATTTGTGAATACGTAACCATTCCAGCCACTACGACGATAATTGGTAGTATTGCTAAGAAGATGCTTGGTAATTTTTCTTTCTCTTTTTCCGTTAATTCTGCATCACTCGCATGTGCTTCAAACTTTTCGCCTCTTTTAACGGAACGACTAATTGCAAAATGTAACCATAAAGACCCTACTGCAAAATTAAAGATAGAGACAAGCATGCCAATCCAAAAGCCTGAATATGGTGTTGTTCCAAAAAATTCTGTTGGCATAATATTTTGAATTTCAGGTGAACCTGGTAAAAACATCGTAAACGTTACCGAACCAAATACCAAAGCTGCCGGTATAAACCGTCTTGGCAAATCGGCTGTTCTAAATAACGAAACTGCTAGTGGATACACTGCAAAACCAACCACAAATAATGATACGCCACCATAGGTCATAATGGCACAGGCTAACACAACAGCCATCACAGCGCCTTTCGGTCCAATCACTTTCATAACCCAAGTTGCAATGGATTCTGCAGCACCTGTTTCTCCCATCACTTTACCAAAAACGGCGCCTAGTAAGAAAAGTAAGAAATAGGATGCAAAATAGCCTGTAAAACCAGTCATATATGTGCCCGTCATGGCTTCCACGACATCTTGACCCGATGTTATGGCTACAAATACACTTGCTATAATCGCACTAATAATAATGTTGATGCCTCGAACGGTCATATAAATCAAAATGGCTAAGCCAATCATTAACATAATTACGCTCATAGGTTACCTCCCTTTGTTTTTTCCTATTGTATTTTCTATTCTTCTACCTTTTATGCTGATTAAAGCTCGGCTCTCTTTTTTCGATAAATGCTCCAACCCCCTCAAAAGCATCTGGATGTTGGAAGACATCATAGAATAGTTCTGCCTCACGCTGAATCCCTTCCTCTATAGAATGGTCAGCACCATACATCATAGCCTCCTTTATTTTGCTAAGCGTATAGCTTGACTTTGTCGCCAACTGCTCTGCCCACTCCTTAGCATAAGTAAGACCTTCACTGGAAGCGGTTACTTTATTCACTAAGCCAAGTGTAAGGGCGTCCTGCGCGTCAATACTTCCCCCGAAAAATATAAGCTCCTTTGCTTTTGACATGCCAATCAATCGTGGTAATCGCTGTGTTCCTCCCCCTCCTGGGAAAATACCTAAATTAATTTCAGGCAGCCCTATTTTCACATGCTGCTCAGCAATTCTAAAATCACAGCATAATGCTAATTCACACCCTCCCCCAAGCGTCAAACCATTTAATACAGCGATTGTAGGCTTAGGAAATTGATCAATATAATTATAGAGCTGATGATTTCTATGAATATGTCTATCCATATGTTTGTCCCCTAGCCATGTTGGGAATTCTTTTATATCAGCACCAGCCATAAACGCCTTTTGTCCAGCGCTTGTTAAAATCACAACTCTGATCGTGTCATTTTTTTCAATTTGCTGGAAAGCAACCAATAAACCTTCTACAACCCTTTTACCTAAAACATTTAATGGTGGATGATTGATTTGAACAGTTGCTATATGATGCTCTATCGTGACCTCTACTATATTTGAATAATTAGTCATTTGTTTCATTCACCCCTCTTTGTTGTAATTCTTCATCTACTAGCACTCGACGAAGTAGCTTTCCAGTAGCCGTTTGAGGTAGGCTCTCTCTAAATTCAATGCTCCGAGGATATTTATAACTCGCCATCTTCTCTTTACTCCATGCAATAATATCCTCTTCTGTGATGGTACCAGCATACTCATCTTTCAATACAATAAAGGCCTTTACACTTTCTCCTCGTTTTGCATCGGGAACACCAATTACTGCCGCAGCGTTTACCGCTGGGTGTCTTACGAGCATGACCTCTACATCTTCTGGGAATACACTATAGCCTGAACATTTAATAAGCTCTTTTCTACGCCCTTGGAAAAATAGATGGCCACGTTCATCCATAAAGCCAATATCCCCTGTATGCAACCAATCATTTTGTATCGCTGTTCGTGTCGCCTCAGGCTTATTTAGATAGCCTTTAAATACAGCAGGACTTTTAATAAGGATTTCCCCCAACTGTCCGACTGCCATATCTTCATCCGTATTTTCAGGATTAACAATACGAACCTCTGAACCTGGCAATGGTTTACCATGTCCACCAGCTACAATATCATCAAGGGGCATAACAGTATCTGCTGTATGTGTTTCACTTGAACCATAGGAGATTTCAAAAATCGTAGCAGCTGTTAATGCCGTCCAAGCACGCATAATATCTTCTGTTAATGGAATACCAAAACTTGTACATTGACAAATTTTTAATGTTGAAAAATCGATATCTTGAGCATTTGGCAGGTTCATCATATCTACATTCATTGGCGTTACAGTATATGTAACAGAAATTTTATATGTTTCAATTGCTTCTACTAAAGCTTCTGCAGAGTACCGTGTTAAAATAACAATCGTACCACCTGTAAAAATAGGTACATTTACGCTAAAGAGCTTGCCCGCAATATGACACATTGGCATTACACTTAAATGAATATCATCATGTTGGTAGCCATAGCACGTTGCTACACCTTTTGTTTTATAGAAAGCGTTACCATAAGAAAGCATAGCTCCTTTTGGTAATCCAGTTGAGCCTGAAGTATAGACAATTAGACAAATATCCTTGTCCATATCAATATCTACAACAGGTATTTTGTCAATTTCTTGCTGTAAAATACTCATTAAATCATAGGTGCCTTCAATTTTTTCCTTTGAAATAATTGGTTCTGGAAAAAAAGGAACTGGCTTTTCTGGTAAAAAATCTGTGTAATTCGTAACAATAATATGGTCTAACTCTGTCTGATCTTTTATATTTCCAACGACACCATATAAATGATCTAGTGTAACAATAGCCTTTGCCCCTAAATCTTTTACCTCATATTCCAGCTCCCACTCTTTAAACATAGGACTACACGGGCCTTCAATTGCTCCAATTTTTTGTATCCCGAGACTACAAATAATATATTGTGGACAGTTCTGCATAAACAAAGCTACTTTATCGCCCTTTTTAATCCCTTGTTTTTGTAGAAATACAGCAAATCGATCCGATAACTCGTCTAACTCTTTGTATGAAATACGCTTCCCATAATAAATAAGGGCGTCTTGATGCGGACGAATTCTTGCATGTTGACGTAATTTTTCATGTAAAGGTTGTTCTTTATATTGATTCATCAAATAAAACTCCTCCTTATGACTACGTATTCATTTTAATTTCTGCTCTGTACAACTATTAATATATGTTTCCGTTCAGAAAAAAGTCAACAGTTTTTTGAAAATTAAATATTTTTCAATATCTTCTTTCTATATATTTTCTAGCTAAAACTCTGCTTTCTATATTGAATATTTTTTTATTCCCCCCTCTAATTCTAGGGCCTATCAGCAGGCAACTGTTGTATATTTACGCTAATTCAACTATATTAAAATTATGAGAAGGAGGAATTTACCATGGTGTCATCTAAAGATGTAGCAAAGAAAGCAGGTGTATCGCAGACAACTGTTTCACGTGTACTCAATACACCGGAACTAGTTAAAAAACCTACAGTAGATAAAGTGATGCGTGCTATTGAGGAATTGAATTATATTCCAAATGCAAATGCTCGCTCTCTTGTACAAAATAAAACGAAAACGATAGCCCTTTTGTCAGGCCCTATCCATAACCCATTTTTTGTCGATACAACAACAGCTATTATCAATTATGCAAATGAGAAGGGCTACCGGGTACATGTCCAATATGTAGATGATGAACGCTTGCAAGAAGCATATACATCTATTCTTGAAAATAAAGTAGATGGTGTTATCCTCTCATGCATTTTTTGGGAAGACCCAATGTTTTTTAAATTAAAACAACTGGATATCCCTTTTATTACGTACAATCGTAAACATAAAAATAATGAATTTTTTGTAGAAATTGATAATTTTTATGCTGGTTACTTATCTGCTCAACATTTACTTGAGCTTGGTCATACGGCGATTTCTTGGGTTGGTGGTCCACAAAATCGCAGCACATTCAAGGAGCGATATGCAGGTTTTATAAAGGCACTTGAGGATTATAATATCGCCAAAAATGATGATTATATTTTTACAGTCGACACATCGAAACAGTCCATTCAAGACCTCTTTCAACATATCACTTCACTAGATAAGCAGCCGACAGGCATCTGTGCAGCAACAGATTCTATCGCTCTTCATTTACTCGATTGTTTTATCACTAAAAACTTAAAAGTCCCAGATGATATCAGTATCATAGGCATTGATAATGTAGATTTAAGTAAGCATGGAATGATTCAATTAACAACAGTTGGTAGTATATTAGAAGAAAATTTAGGCTTTTTAGCTATTAAAGAATTGTTTGAAATGATTGAAAATAAAAAAAATAGTTGCGTTCGTATTACAAAGCCTGTTAAAGTATTTAATAGGCGCACAACTAGTGCTCCAAAACAAACTATTAAATAGTTTGTTTCTTTTTACAACAAAATGAATACGTAACCATTTTTATTTTCTCTCTTGTACAGTTTTTTAACGTCCCTAAAAATGAATACGTAACCATTAATAAAAAATTCTAGGAGGTTTATAAAGATGAAAAAACATTTATATATAAACGGGCAATGGGAATCTACTGCTAACTATGCTTCTTTATATGCTCCCTATTCCCAACAGAAAATTGCTGAAATTCCTCAGGCTAGCCAGGAGGTTGTGCAAAAAGCCATTCACGCTGCTTATAAAGCCAAGGAGACAGCTGCAAATACAACAGCCTATGAACGGGCACAGGTCTTAGAGCAGTTAGTGCAACTTTTTGTACAACATAAAGAAAAAGCAGCCAGAATCATTGCCTTAGAAGCAGGGAAACCACTCAAATATGCCCTACTAGAAATAGAGCGCACAATCGAAACCTATAAATTTGCCGCAGAGGAAGCCAAGCGTTTAGTGGGCGAAATAATCCCAATGGATGCTGCCAAAAATGGGCATAATCGATTTGGCTATACACTTGAACAGCCTATTGGTGTTGTCGCTGCCATTACACCATTTAACTTTCCTCAAAACTTGGTTGCTCATAAAATAGGGCCGGCAATTGCTGCTGGAAATACGATTATTCTTAAGCCAGCATCACAAACCCCTTTATCTGCTTTATTTTTAGCAGAGCTAATGGAACAAACCTCTTTACCAAAGGGGGCTTTCAATGTCATTACAGGCGGTGGCAAACTGGTAGGTGACGTGCTTGTTGAAAGTGACCAAATCAATATGATTACCTTTATTGGGAGCCCTGCGGTAGGTATGGATATTCGAAACCGAGCAGGCTTGAAAAAAGTTACTTTGGAGCTTGGTTCCAATGCAGGCTTACTTATTGATAAGCAAGTAAATCTTGATGAAATTGTTTCAAAATGTGTCGTGGGCGCTTTTTCTAACCAGGGGCAGGTATGTATTTCACTTCAACGTATCTACGTAATGGATACACTGTATGATGAATTTCTTGCTAAATTCGTTGCCCAAACTGAGAGGCTTGTACTAGGCGATCCTTTAGAAATGACTACAGATATTTCTGCATTAATTCATGCAAATGAAGAACTTCGTGCGCTTGATTGGATTAATGAAGCATTGGCAAACGGAGCCGAATTAGCTACAGGCGGAAAGCTGCAAAATCGTATATTGCTACCTACTATTTTAACGAATGTTGCAGATCATCTAAAAGTATCCTGTCAGGAAGTATTTGCCCCTATCGTTATTGTTAATCGAATAACGAGCATACAAGAGGGAATTGAAGCCATCAATCAATCACAATATGGCTTACAGGCTGGAATCTTTACCAATGATATTCAAACTGCTTTTATGACCTCGAAGGCATTAGAAGTGGGTGGTGTCATCATTAACGATATTCCAACTTATCGTGTTGATCAAATGCCTTATGGAGGGGTAAAAGAAAGTGGCACAGGAAAAGAAGGTATTAAATACGCTATCCATGAAATGACAGAAACAAAACTGATTGTTTGGAATCAATCGTAAGGAGAATTGGTATATGGTATATAAAATTACTTTCACACCTCTTAACTATACAGGCTGGAATTCATTATCTCACTTATCGGCAGAGGTAAAACGATTACAGGCAAAGAAAATACTCGTTGTCACTGATCCAACTTTAATAAAAATTGGCTTAACTACTCAAGCCATTCAACCATTACTCGATGCGAATTATAGCATTGAACTATATAGTGAAGTAGCAGCCGAGCCTTCACTAGCACTTGCAGAAAAATTAGTGGCCTACACTCGACAACATAAATTTGACATGATTATTGGTATTGGAGGAGGTAGTGCATTAGATTTATCTAAGCTAGCAGGCGTACTTGCTGTGCATGAAGGATTTGTTGCAGATTATTTAAATTTAACTGGCACAAAAAAAATCTTACACAAAGGGATTCCGACTATTCTCATCCCAACAACGTCTGGTACAGGCTCTGAAGTAACAAATATCGCTGTACTGACATTAGAGAATACAAAAGATGTGGTAACGCATGACTATTTATTACCAGATGTTGCTATTATAGACCCAGCACTAACTGTTTCACTTCCGCCTAATATTACTGCTGCAACAGGAATTGATGCACTTACCCATGCCATTGAAGCTTATATTTCCAGAAATGCAAGCCCTATTTCGGATGCATTAGCAATACAGGCTATTCGTTTAATTACACAATCCATTCGTACCGCAGTTGCAGATGGCAGCAATCAAGAAGCTAGAACGAATATGAGTTATGGCAGCTATCTTGCTGGGCTTGCCTTCTTTAATGCTGGCGTTGCTGGCGTTCATGCTCTTGCCTATCCACTTGGAGGGCAATTCCATGTGCCGCATGGAGAATCAAATGCTGTACTTCTGCCTTATGTGATGGGCTATATTCGCCAAAGCTGTGAAAAACGCATGAAGGATATTTATGAAATAATGGGCTTTCATACAGCCTATTTATCGCAGGAGGAAGCCTCTTACCGTTGCGTGGAGGAATTACAAAAAATCGTCAAAGACGTTAATATTCCGTCTACCTTAAGGGAATTTAATATTCCTGAAGAAGCATTAAAGCAGCTAACAGCAGCAGCATTGGAGCAAAAACGGATTTTAGCACGTAGCCCTATGGCCTTATTAACAAAGGATATCTTTACCATCTATCAATCCGCCTTCAACGGTATCATTACAGAAAATAAATAGTTATTTTATAATGTATTACTTTTTCCTAGACACCACCCCAATGATGATTGGAGCAGTCCTATTGAAATCTCTTTCTTAAAAGTACTTTGCCCATATGTCAAAGGTAAAAGAATAATAAATGTTTGCTAAAAATTAACCTCCCCCTTTAGACAAAAATAATCTAAAGGGGGCAAAATGCACTAATTTTATAGATTTATCATAAAGTTCACTTAAATCTCCTTAAGCCACTATAGCTATAAGTGCACTATTTCATAAAGCGTCTACTTTTTCCTATTCGGAATATTGAAAGTAAAAGGAATTTCCAACTTCTGAAGAGCACTCATCTAAATAGTATTCAATGTCTTCATTATCATTTCTTGATTCTATAGTAGAACAAGTTGTACTTTGGCTTCCTTTTCCAGAACCCGCATATTCATCTTGTGAATTATCATAAGTATATTGAATTTTGTTACCATCATAATCTAAATGATAAAAAATGGGGTCCCCTTCAATGGTATAGGTTGTGATACGAATAGCATCCTTAACACCCTTTTCAACATTTTCTATAAAATTCACAAATTTATCTAAGTTACTAATTTTTCCGTGAAGGTTGACTACATCTCCGCTTTCCAATGCTTCTTCTAAAGAATGCGATTGTTTCAGATCGTTCATTTCAGCTTCCTGTTGGCAACCAAGTAAAACTATTGATAAAAATATTAAGAACAGTATTAAACTAAACTTTTTCAAATATATCCCTCCCTATAAAGTTAGTCGTATTTCTACTGTCTTCGTTTCAAACTTTATACTTTAATCTTTCCGCTAGTAGTTCACTATAAAAAATTCCAAAAAAAACATCCCACCCCTATAAAATTTTAGAGCTGAGATGGTTTTAATCAAACTTTTATACAACTATCAATTTTTATTATAAGTGAATATACTTTATGATAAATAATCAATCTTTGGTGCTTTGGAATAAGGTTCAATCAAGAATATCTGGCAACCCATATTTTACGATAAAGTGAGCCTTCCATCAGTAGGAGCTTTCGCATATCTCCCATTGAATGGACGTTTCACTAATCAGGCTTTTACAGGCTTTCGTTCCCTTCATTTAAATGCTTTGGGTTTATCTTACATTTCGAAGTGGGTCTTACAACTTGGAGCTGTCACCTCGCACCAAAAATAACTATTAATAATAAGGATAAAATTTGATTATCAATACCCTACAAAAAGCTGTCATTTTGATAACGGGTTTTGTATAAAAAAGATTATCTCCTTATTTCACTAATCAATTATTTTTTATACAAAAGTTTTAACATATTTTTTGTAAACTCTTCATATGAAGAATTTTTTCCCCGCTGATTATACCACTTTCGAATCGTTTCTACTAACCAAAACGGCACAGAATTTCCATCTATTAAATGATAGTATTGTTCATAGCCCTTTTTTAAATGCTCCCATCGAAAATCATTATCCTGTAGTGTGTATTCAGAAACATCAATTATTTTTGCCCTGCCATTTTGTAGTAAAATATTCTTTAAGTGAATATCCCGAGGGTTAAGCCCCTTATTCCGTATATATTCTCTTGCATCCTCCACTTCATTGACAACCTGTTCTGGAATGTGAATGCCTTGTAGAATGCAGTCAAAGAGCGTTTTTCCTTCTTCGTAACTTAAAACAAGGTATTCATCGTATGAAGCAAAACAGGTTGGGAAGAAAGGTGAGCCCTCTAATATTTGATAAACTCTTGCTTCCACCTTTACTTTGTGTACTTTATCCTTGGCATATACTTTAAATGCATAAGCTGGAGCGGAAAGACATTGAAAAACAGCTGCATCTGTCCCGACACCAATACACTTCAGATCATCAGTTTCGCCATTTATGGTTACTGGCTCGTTATTAGGATTTGAAAAAACGTTAATTTTAGAAAGAGAACCTATAGCTTTGCCCCAGTCGTTTTCCATATAATCTCACCCTTCATTAGAGTAGAAGAAAACTACACTATCCAATTACTTTAATAGAGATTCTATATTAGCCCTAACAAAACTCAGATGATAAACTAATACACTCATAGGAGTATTATTTTGAATACCTCTTGCGCATCGAATTTTGTTTATTCTTTTGAACTATCCCCACTTATAGAAGTGTGGGATTCCTGCGAACACCAGACCAACGTCTAGTTATAGGAGCAGGCTGCCCTACGGTGAAAAACTTGCAATGATTGTACGTTGGACTCCGCTGTCTAGCGTACTGCTTGGTTTTCGCTTTTCGGCTAGACAGAACGTTGAAGATTTTACATAACAGACGAACTTTCCTGTTACAACCTCCGATCTTCAGTTTTCAAAGAGCAATCTGTACAGGTTCATTATAGCACATACGTTCTAATTGTGCGACAATTTAGACGAACACCTATCGACATTCATCTCCCCCTTACTCACAGGACTATCCCTTCACGTTCCTTAAAGTGGGCGTCTTCTGTCGGAAAATAATAAATAAATATCCTTTATCAATTTATATCACTATCGCTAAATGAATATCCCATACAATCGTAGAAATAAAACAAGCCCTGAAATTCCCTCAACCATATAGGAATCTCAGAGTCTGAGTGTTATGTCAAAATGTTGGAGAAACCCCTAATCATACAAGATTATTTTCCATAATCATCTAAAAATTCACTTGCCTGACTATTAAATTTCCACATTACCCCAAATTTATCGACTAACATTCCAAAACTTGCTGACCATGGTGTAGAAGATATCGGCATGATCACAGTACCACCTTCTGAAAGCCCATCAAAATATTGCTGATTCATTTCTGGATTACCATCAATCATACTGATAAGGATGGCATTCCCATTTGTGATTTCGCCTGTCATCGCTTGCATAAAGGGCGGAACATCAGAAATCATTAAACAATTCCCAGAAAATTCTATACGAGATTCCATAATCATGTTTTGTTCTTCTTCCCTTAATGGAGCATTTGGATCTTGACCAAAATCACCAAATCTCACCATTTTTATACTCGTTGCTGATAATACCTTCTCATAAAAGGCTAACGCTTCTTCTGCTCTTCCATCAAATTGTAGATAAGTTATTGCTTTCATATGTTACTCCTCCTTTTCATAGTTGAAGTATAATAGGGCATATATGACATATGTATGTCGTATATGGGAGGGAAATATGAAAAAAATTGAGCGACTTATCTCGATCGTGATGATTTTATTACAAAAGGAAGTTGTTTCAGCATCGGAATTCAGCCGACTTTTTCATGTCACGAAACGAACGATTCAACGTGATATGGAGACACTAAGTTATGCAAATATCCCTATTTATGCGGTCTATGGTGCTGAAGGGGGCTATGCGCTAATGGAAGAGTATAAATTCGATAAACGATTACTCATTCATCAGGATATTGAAAATATACTTGTAGCTTTAACTGGTTTTGAGGAACTCATTACCAATCAAGAGATTCAAACGACTATCCAAAAAATCAAAGGAATGACTAGCGCAAATATTTCTCCAATACTTGATTTAACATTCTATGATTGGCCAGGACGAAACCAAATCAATGAAGAAAATTTATTTATCAGACAAGCGATTGAGAACAATTGGTTATTAAAATTTGAATATGTCGATCAAACAGGAAATAAAACTTACAGAATCGTAGAACCCTATAAGCTACATTTTAGGGAGATGCATTGGTATCTTTTTGGTTATTGTTTAGAGCGGAAAGACTATCGAACATTTAAGTTAACGAGGATATTAAATAGCCAAAAGGACGGTTTATTTGTACCAAGGACTGATCAGGCACTTCAACATGAAAAACAATACACTAAACAAGAAAAGCTGGTTATCGTCCATTTATCAGTCGATATTGCTGTAATGGATCAGTTTATCGAAAGATACGGGAAAGATGCTGTGAAAAAAGAAACTGCAAGCAGCTACCTTGCAACAATTGAATTACCTGAGAATCCATATGCCTATCAATTTTTAGCGGGGTTTGGTAATAAAGTGAAGATTATAAAGCCAAAGAGCTTTATTGCGAAATATGTAAACTATTTGGAGGAAGCAGTGAAACTATACAAATAAAGTGTTCATATGCAACAAAAAACATCTATATAGATATTTTTTTACATTTTATAACAAATATTTATAATAATTAATTATATAGTAAAGAAATGGTTTTTAGATGGCAGAAACGGAGAAAATCACAATTAATATGAATGTAGTAGACCTAAGACAAGTGGATTTATTAGTAGAACAAAGTTTTTATTCAAACCGAACTGACTTTATTAAAACAGCGATACGTAATCAATTAACTTCACACTCTAAAGTTATTGAAAAAGTGATTACGGATAAAGCATATCTAATAAGAATAACGTATTATGATCGTAAAACACTAGAGCAAGTAGCTGAAAACAATAAAGTAGTGGCTATTAAAGTAGTGGGCATGTTGGTTTTAAAAGAAAATATAGATGTAGAATTGGCAAAGAAAACGATACTATAAATAAAGGTTTTTGGAGTATTCAAAGCGAGCCCTGAATTAAAAAAAGCATTAAACTAGTAAACTCTACACCTAGGTTACATAGCTTTCTTTGTTACATTCGAGTAAATTTTTGGAGGAGAAAACACTTATGAATAAAATTTTAGCCGAAGAATTTGGGGACTGTTTTCTAAATGGACAATTTTCTGATATTTATCATCAATCAACTGATGAATTTAAAAATACAGTAACTTTGAAGCAATTTATTGATTATGCTAAGGATTTTAATACTGAAGTTAAAAAGTATAGCTTAGAAATGATTACAGGCTTAAAAGAAGATATAAGTCTATACTTTTGGTTAGATAACAATAGACAAAAGGCAATGAGTGTGTTTTTTGATGGAAATGGAATCATTTATGGTGTAAATCTTGCTCCTTTTGTTACCTATCCTGAAAGTGACCGAACCTATACAAAGAATACTTACATTATGCCAATCAAAGAGGAATGGTTTGTTTTCTGGGGTAGAATAAATCAGTTTATTAATTATCACTATGTCTACGAAGATCAAAAATATGCTTATGATCTGATCATTTTAAAAGATGGCAGTGCGTACAAAGATTCCCCTGATAACAATGAAAACTATTTCGCTTTTAATAAAGAAATAGTAGCTCCAGCAAACGGGAAAGTGATAAAAGTAAGAGATGGAATCAAAGATAATCAGCCAGGAGAAATGAATCCAGAACAGCCTGAAGGAAATTGCGTTATCATTGAACACCTAAATAATGAGTACATCATTTAAAATGTCATTCTATCATTGTTAAAGAAGGAGAAAGAGTAAGCCAAGGTCAAGTTGTTGGATTATGTGGAAACTCCGGTAATTCAACAGAAACCCATCTACATTTTCAAGTAATGGATTCACCAAATTATTTGAATGGAAAATCAATCCGTATCCGGTTTAAAGATAATATTGAACCCATTCAAGGTGATTTGATTTAAATTTGTATTTCTTTAACGTTGTAAATCTACGCTGCGTTTTACTGATGGCCCCCCTTAATGAAATAGATTTTAAAATACCCCTTTGGATTTGATTATCCAAAGGGGTATAACGATGTAATTTTATTAAAAACGGTACGACTTTATTTCATGTAGGTTTGAAATAAAGTTTGATCAAAATGATGCCACAAAGCCCAATTTTATTAGGCATATTTAAAACCCGTTTTGAAAAAAGTTTAATCAAAACGGGTTTAAGTTTGTGAAATACTTCACATTTGTTTGTAAAAAAGTTTAATCAAAACTAGATACAATGCAATAGGATAACTCTTAGTGCAAATAATTTTTTAAATTGTACTTAGCACTTCAATCTTCTAATTTAATCTGGATAGGCTCCATTTTTGTTAAGCCAACCTGATTGTGTAACTGGCTTTCTGGAGCAACGTGTCTTCCCCATAGAGGCTCCTTATGCATTAAGAGCGCCCTTATAAAAGTTGTCCAAAAGTGTTGCCATACCATTTCTCGTAAGCCTCTAAAAAAACTTTACCTTTCATAAAAATCATTCCTCTTAGAAACCTGTTCTCCCTAACCAATTATCCATGTCCGCATCAGAAACCACATAGTACTTCTCACCTTTTGAATTATAATACTCCTCAACTTCTACATTTGTAGGCATCGTAGAGATTATTTTTTTTCTGCGTTTTTCTGTCAAACGCCCCACTGCATCCTTGAAATAGCCGTCAATCCAAGAGTATCCCTTATACCCATTTATCTCAATATACAGGATAAGCCGAGATGGTTTATAATTATTACCCCACCCCCACCCCCTCGGTGAGTGTGTGTATCCATTTTTGTAGGTGGTTCTTGTTCCACTTTTGACTCGTTGACTTAGGTAAAAATCTCCTTCTTCATACCGTACATCTAAACATGTTGCTAACATAACGACAACTCCTTCAAATATTTTATATGAGATAGCTCATACTCTTAATATACGGAAGGTTAAGTCGCTTATCTTGGAAACAGTTTTAGAAATTTCCTCAATATCATTCTCTTAGTCCATCTCATCCTTTAATGTTTGGATAATTTGATGATTTACTGAATAAATAAACTCTACACTATCCAAGAAATCGTAGAACAAGTAGAGTTTAAGGAGAAGATTATATAATTTCTCATGAATGTCTGCTTTAGCAACATAAAGGTCTAACAATCCCATTTCTATGAAATAGCCTCTACTAATTTTCTCTCTAAAAAACATGTATTGAGCAGTTTTTTCAAATGGTTGAATACCTCCACTTTCAATAAGTTTTAGATAATCCCGCACAATTGCTAATGTCTGCTTTCCTTTATCTTTTTCCTTTTCCTTATATTTTACCTTACTCATATAAATCTCTCGGAAATATACCTTGATATCCTGCAAACAATTTGGGGAGCATTGTCTTCCACCATAAAAACACATAATCTTTATGATTTTACGAGTTTCTTCTAATTTCTTTTCATAATCGTATATTGGATGTCCTTCAGTGATAATACTTTTTGAAGATTTTATTTCTTCCTCTGATAAAAGAATCTTTTCTGCTTTATACTTTTCATTTAACGGGCTGAATAAATCAGTATCTTCCTCTATTTCTAACTTCAAAGTATTTAGTATATGTAACTCCTTGAAATATCTATTGTAGTGAGTTCTATATGCTGTAAAATACTCTGTAAGTATATTGGATGTCAGTCTATTTTGATTTTGCTGTTCTGTCCTTTTTCTTTCCAATTGTTTATTCATTAGAGAAAGCAACATCTTCAGTTTTTCAGATAGACTATTGATGATTTTTTGTTTATCTCTAATATTCTCATTTACTATAACTCGATACACCAAAAATTGAAGGACTCCATCAGATATATAATCAATATAATCCCTTACATAGCCGAGATTTCTGTAGCCTATTCCCAATACTTTAAATTGATTTACTTCATCAAAAATTGTTCTTATAATCACTTCATTTAATCTACTTAGTTCTTTTAAGACATTTCGAGTTGAAAATGAATGATCTCTTATGATTTTCCGATTCTTTACTCGTTCCGATGACAAATCCCAAGGTTCGTAATTAGGATGTTCACTCATAAATTCTTTAGTGAATCTTTCAGTTACATCATCATTAAAAAGAAAATTATCAAATTCCCTATCAACATCATCTTTCCCTATGTTAGAGATAATTTGCCTTTCTGGTGAAATATTTAGCCAAAAATTCAGCAGTTCAGCTTTTTGCTTCGTATCTAACAATTCATAAGGAAAGTCTTTAAATACACTCTGTTTATCTGTTAATTTTTTTATCAAGGGCTTTAGTCTATTCTCTTGTCCCTTTTTTAATTCTGCTTCCTTACAGTTAGGCATGAATCGTTCAATATAGTAATCAAGTAATTCCTTATCCAATAAATCACCACTTTTTTCATTTTTAACCACTTTTAATTTAAGCTTTAGAAATCAAAAATATCATCAATTTTGGGCTTTATCATCTTTATTACTTACATATTTGCTATTCATATCATGTAAAAATTATTAATACCATTGCCTCAAAACTGGTATGGCAAGATTTTTGACAACTTTTATAAGGATACTCTTAAGCGCATTAGGAACGAACAAGTTGCTTGACATGGAGCCTCTATGGGCTTTTGACCCACTGTGCCAGAAAGCCAGCTATATCAGGCTGGCTTAGCCAAACGAGGTCAACATGCCCATTGCGCTCCAAGTAAAAATCTTCTTAATTGATAGGACTAAGAATTGCCCCTTATACCTTATGTCCAACTAAACATAATACAAAAGTTATATATTAGAACTAAATAATAATCCATTAATATTTAATAATCACTGCCACTAATCCGCTTTGTTTTCCCCATAGTCCTTTGATTTTCAAGAGAGTACCACCCTTCATAATCAGACCATTTTTTAGTATTATTAGTATGTGCTTCAGATAAATATTTCTCTATTTTTATACGCCAATATATTTTTAATTTTTTTTCTTCCAGCCAATTATACAAGACATCTTTTCTAATCAGTAATTGGTGATTGGCTTCATAGTCAATACTCGGATTTATACAAACAAGCTTGTCATCTAAATAATAATAACCTGGTTTAGAATAACTCTTTAATCCCATACTTTTGAATAAAAACTCAGTTGGAATATCGAAAGCTAGAACATCACTTTTCGAAAAATCCGTTTCTTTCTCCCAAATATAACGCTGTGTTGTTTGCATAATATCTATTGTTTTACCATTACTCAGTTTTACTTTTTCCCAATTTGGTGTATCACCATAATCTTTCTTACTTTTTTTATATGCTGGGGACCAATAATATTCACTAGCATAAATATTAGTCCAATTCCATTCATTAATTTTAGATACGTCAAATTCATGGGGCGTTTTATAATCAGTAATATAGGAAAAAATATAAGCACGCATAGACTTCTTCTCTGATTTATCATTTACGTTAAAATCAGCAGGATATTCATTCCAAAAAGGATAGTAGCATAGTGTTATCCATTCAACACCCTCAGGATCAATCATTGATATAAGACTATTACCAATTTCTAATTCTTCTTTAATCCAGTCAATTCCATCATTATCAATAGGCAAATAATTAAAATTGCTAAACCATGATTTTGGAGGTTGATTATATTTCAACCCTTTCGTTTCCGCTATTAATAATGTAGGGTCTATGTCTCTTATATTCGGATACCAAGGACCGTTATATGACATACTTGCTTTGTCTTCCCACCAATTATCTCCCTTTAATTCATAGTTATCAGCGATTAAGGCAAGTATTTCATGAAATACAATCCACTGATATTTTTTCCCTATTCTTTCAACCCGTGTGTTTCCTCTATTATCATAACGAGGACTTACTTTGTCATGAAGATTTGGATTATAGCCCAGTTCTATTATTCGAGCTACACACCATTTCTCAAACTTATTAATATCAACATCTATAAAATTTTCTAAAGTTGATGCGAATGTATACCTACCAAAATCCCCATAATTTTGTCCTGTCTTCATTGAATTAATTATACTTGAAAGTCCAAAGGTACCAGTATATGCTTCTTTCAAGGTTTGAATATCTTCATTAGAAGGAAAAATCTTTGGTAATCTACTTCCATAAGGTGGTCTAATCTTAGCTTTAATATAAGCTAATTCCTTTTCATTGTAATTTCCACAATAAATACTATATTCAACAATTCCTCTTGCATAATCTCTTATTAAAATATTCGGATAAATCTGTGTTGCATTAAAAAAAGCATCTACAATATAGTCACTGATAGCTTTTACCTTATCATTTTCCTTAGTATGAACTATTGCTCCATAAGCTGCCGCATATATTCTTTCTTTAATATATATGTCATTTACATCTTCTAAGGCAGAAAAGAGCGTCTTAAATTGATCAACATGATTTAAATATATACAGGTTAAACCTTTAGTTGCACTGTCTCTTAATGCTCTATTCGAAGAAGAGCATAGCCAACTCAAAGTTAATCCAAATAAAAACCTAGTGTCAGCATCAATTGGCTGTTTCCTATCTATCCTCCAACACCATTTCACGATACGTATATATATATTATTTTCATAGCTCTCATACTTATTGTTTATATGTGGCGTCCACCAAGTGTCTAATTCTGACATACTTAAATTACTTAAAAAGTTTGAAGAAATAAATTCAATATTAAAAGGATGCTTTGAAACTGCAGCAATAGGAAGTAAATTATCAATTATATTTTTCTTTAATTCAACATCATTGTTTGAAATATTTACTAACCATTCACCAATTTTTTTAGCATTATAGATTGTAGTTCTCCACTGTAAACTTTTAAAAAAAGCAGTTAATATTACTTTAGTGATTTTTCCATTAGGAGTACATTCAAACAACTCTGTTTTATATTTTTCAGGCAACATTATTGCTAGTAGTTCAAGCATTGTATTATTTCCATATGTATTACCCTCTAGTAATTTTACGAAATAAGATGAGGATTTAATATACATATTAATATCGACCTCTAAAGGTTTCTGGTTTAATCTATAAAGCAACGTGCTATAATCCTTCATTTTATCGTATGCAAAACCAATCCTTTTCTGCTTACTACTATATTGAGTAAATGTTCTAAAAATCCCTTCTTTAATAAGAGCATCTACAAAACCAAAATATTCGGGTGGGGAAATATTACCTAAACTGATATTTATAGTAGTTACAAATTTCGCTTGTAATTCATTGTAAGGAATAGAAAAGGTCTCTGACAAAACTAGTTCTTCAGCTAATTGATTCACAGCAACTTTTATTAATCCTAAAGATTTTTCATATTTAAACTTCCGATATAGTTTTTCATTTATATAATTCATATATTCTTCAAAAATTTTTGGTAATGAAGGGAGTTCACCTGTAAATCTTATATTTTGACAAGATTCACAAAATAATTTTAGAAATAAGGGATTATTAAATTCATTATTAAATATAGGTACTCGAATATCTAAACCAAAATGTTCAAAAAAATGTTCACATGCAAAATCATAAGCTTCGTCAAATCCTTGATGTTCAATTAAATTCATTCGCTCACGACATTTTTCAGGGACGATATCTTCAATATAGTCCTTTCTTACACTTACTACTAATGCAATCCAACGATATCTTTTAATATCCGTTTCTAATCCAGCCAAATATTTAAACCAAATATCTGTACCTTCCCCTTCATTAAGAGCATCAATAGCTATAAGTATCCGTTGGTTATGTATTTGTCCTATAGAATCGAGTAGCTGTAATAATGAATTAAAACTACCTGCATATTGTAGTCTTTGTTTAATACTCTCTCGGGGATCGAATGACTTTGAAAATTGATCCCCAAGAAATAATAAAGATGGTATTCCTCTTTGAACTTGTTTAAGACAAATATCAGCTAATAAATGTGATTTACCTATACCCGGCTCACCGTGCAAAATCATAAATGGATTATTTATAAGCTCACCCTGTTGATAAAAAAGGTCTTTGCCTTCATAAATCAATTCAAATATCTGGTTAAGCGTCTGTTCATGAGATGAATTCTTAAATTTCAATTTCTCTGAGTTATTAAGTTTGTCCCATATTGAAGAAATATTCTTCTCAAAAACCTTTAAATGTACTAGTAGTTCAGGGAATTTAATTTCCTGCATTTCAGAATAGCCGGGTACTTTTAATATCCCATAAATTTCTGCTAATATTTTAAAAAACTCACTACGCTCTAAAGCTAAATCTGTAATACGTTGTGTATGTTCAAATAATTCAACCACATTTTTTACACAAGATTTCAAATCAAAATGATATTTTTGAATCATTTTGAGAGTACGATCATTGCGTAACAGACAATCAAAAAAGAAAGAAACATTCAATTCGACATTTAATTCCGGTGTATAACGTGGACCTAAATCCGCTATAGTAGCTTCTAGATTATCTTTAAACCTATCAATTGTAAATTCACTTCCATTAAACCAATAATATCTTAAACCCTCATTTATCGGCTTAATTAGTAAATCGTTAAGATATGATTCGTCCCACAATTCTATTTCGACTGTATTCCCTTCAGTTGATAATTCTTCTTTCCAATATGCTACTTTCTCTTCCCACTTTGTCTTTGCACTCTTAATTGGTCTTCCAGCTTTATTAGTATATTGTGGATCAGGAAGATTAAATGGTGCAGCAACAATATATTTATCTATATCTGGATGGTTTTTAATTGCCGTCTTAATAGATTTATCTATTTGGGAAATTAGGTCTTCCACGTTAAAAACATATTTAGCTTGCCATCCTACTTCTTTGCCATTATTTAAGCTCCAATAACATTCAACTCCCCCATCTGGTGTACCTAGCCTATAAAACTGTTTATTATTAGGAGGAGGATTATGTCTAGCAAATTGACACACCAATTCTTCAAATGCATTATTTTGTGACTGATTGTGTACACGTATGCTTCTCCAATTAATCAAAACATTCAATCTCCTTCCTTTAAAATTTTTGTATGATTTATTCTTCTAAAACTTAATATTTCCACTCATCTCTATAACTATCTAAAAACATTGGCAAAGTTTTAGCATCTTTTCTTTCTCTCACTTCTTCTTGATGTATTGCTAAAGAGGTTAAAATTATGGCTTCCCTTACATAAGAAATTAAAATCATTGCAGCCTCAACAAACTCTTCATAACTAATCGAAAATGCGATAGGATCATATTTTTCTTTTCTATCACTAGCTAAAGGAAATAACCAACTGTCATGAATTTTTAAATATTTATGTTCTAAATGATTACGAATTGTTGCTAGCATTTCTATGTTAGGATCTAGATAATGATGCTCTACTTTTTGTTTACTAATATCTTTGCACAACCAATATAAACCTAATAACGGTTGGTTATAAGTTTGAAGATTTACCATGTTCGCTTTTAAATGAATTCTTGTTTCATAAGATTTTTTTCCACGTCCCTGTCTGTTTCTCCAAATGGACTTATAGGATACATCCTTTTCTTCTATACCTAACTCAAAATACTCATTTATTAAGAAGGCTATTCTGTCAAAAATTGAATATAAACTTCTATATGCAAATTTTATTTTTTCAATCCCCAAGCCGTATACAGGATAGTCTAATGTATTTACTAAATGAACTTCCTTATCTGAAAAATGTGGATCATTTTGGTTAATTCCTTCGAATAACATATACCTTGCTGATACATATTCTTGTTTAATTTGATTGAATAGGCCATGATATTTAGGTCCTTCATTAATACCCGTTACTATATCCGGCAAATGTAAAATATCATAGGCTGCTACTGGATGCAGAGTTACGTCATTCATGGTATTAAGAAACAGTTTTCTTTCTAAACACCACCTTCGATAGAGTTCTTCCAAATCGCCACCTAAATCAATCTCTCCAAAGTCATAGTCTTCTAATAGAAAACTTTTATCATACCTTTTTTCGATATTTTCTAAAATGCCTTGCCAAAAATAAAACGCTTGTTCATTTTCAAGGTCTTTAGTTAAACTTTTTAATTGTTTATATGCATAATGATGAAAATAATCTGTATGTCCGTCATCATAATCATATAAGCCATAGTTAATTATTGTTGTAGCATGGTTACCTTTAGCCATTGAAAAGTTTTTATCTAATAATTCTTCGATAGAATGAATAGATTTAATAAATCTTCCTATTCTGTTTAAAAGAATTGAATAATTAGTTATTGCTCTACTTTCATATTCTGCAAGATAAAAATATTCTTGTTTAGAACAAGTTTCTATAAAATCTTTTTTAAAATCTTCGAAAAAATTGATACAGTTTCTAAATAATAACAAACAAAATTCAATATCTTTCTCATTCTCTTCATAAATCTCTATCCGTATAGATTTCAATTCAATATAATCACTGGTCGCCGTTGCACCATGATATGATAAGATACCTTTTTCTAAGAGAGTATATTTATCGCTTCGTGACCATTCTAAACAATCTCTAGAAATATCTCTTAGAGTCTTTTCATCTTTTTCTTCAAATGCTTTATCTGCAAAAAAAGCTATCTCATGGATTTCTTCACAAATCAAGTATACTCCCCCCTTAAATAAATCATAGTAATGTTAGATTAATTATATATCAAACATCTCTTATAAATCTTTGATTATAAGACGCCTAGTCCATTGTTAGCTACCTTAACATATTAACTGTCTTTTTTGTATGTCCAAAAGCTATTTCTATCCAACGTACGGTCATCAGTTAAACAAGTTTTGCAGTCGACTAACAGTAATTCTGAAAAACATTTACTGCACTATCGGCTTCAATAAAATAGCAATGAAGGCACTAAACGAATTGATATCGTTAGTGCCTTTTTGGTTCCAAAATCTTAATTTATAACATAAAACTTTATAAAGGTAATTTCTTATCACGAATTTCAAATTGAATCTGTATGAAACCCCCTCCACGAATAATATCTTATCTGAATACGAAAATAACCCTTTGTCGTTAAAAGAGATGGGATATTAAAAATATTTTGCCAGTTAATTGAATAAAGAATGCAGCCAAAGCATCTTTTAGTATCCCTCTTATATTAAGGAATAATAACAATATGGAACCAATACAATTAAACGCTTTCCTTATTTTCAAGAAAAGCACCAAACTGTTGAATATCTTTATTCATAGATGTTTGTTCAAAATATATACTAAATAATTTATTTCTTAGAAATCAAACGAACTATATTCCAGTTTGAATAAGTTAACATACTCTCTATTGCTGAAATTCCCACAAGATGTTCATAACTCGAAGGAGTCAATGCTTCATATGTATATACATTGTCATGTAATGTTATTGGTAAAGCATCTTTTGAAGAGTGATGCCAGGTATATAAGTTTTTATCTTCTAGCTGACTTGTCACCTCTGTATACAAAGTATTTACTCTTCCAAATATTTCACCACGCCAATGTCTAGGCAATGAATTTAATTTATCCCACATTGATGCTCCTATCCAAACTAATGCCATCCCTTCTGGATCATTTCTAAGTTCCCATAGTAATTCCGCTGTAGTGCGAGTTCCTACTTTGGTTTTATTTAACTTATAATATCCTTGTATACTTTGTTCTTCTATTATTTTCTTTTTTGAAATTAGTTCTTCATTTGACCACCAATCTATATATTCATTTTCATACCAATCCCATCCTGGTTTTTCAACCTCTAGTTCTGTAATTTCAAGTGATTTAAATAGTAACGGATTTATGCGGTTACACATATGTTTCCATACTTTCAATAATTCTTCTAAATTCGGTCTTTCAATTCTACTCATTCATTCATCTCCTTAGAATTATTCTATTTAAATTTAACGTTACTCCAAAGATATTTATAAAAGTATTCATTATGACTCTAAGTGGCTTTTTGACACAATAAGTCATCACATTCATAGTGGCTCCATGTCCGCACATTCTACTTTAAAAGTCAAAAAAAGTTGTGCAAAAGTGTTACTATTACACTTAATTTTTATTGGTCGGCAAATTCATTTACTTCCAAATTTATTAGACCTTTTTCACCAAATAAAAATGTATACTTTACATAATCCTTCGATATCTGTGGAGGGGTATTTTCGACAAGAATAATTTGATGTGATGAACTTAGCTCAATCAATATTTTATAGAATTCATCATAAACTTCCGGATCATTTATCCTTTCTTCACTGTTATTATCTATATCAAGTTGTGGATCATTATCTGATGGATTTAAATCAACTCTTAGAGTACCTACATATTTACTTAATGAATCTAATAACAGTAGTCCTGGATGCCCTTCAGCGTATCCCTTTTCTTTACTTTTTAAAATTGCAGCTAAATACGAAAGTTGCATACACTCTAATAAACCGCCACTTTCATGAGAATATACACCAGAACCATCATAATATGGGATAAAAGAGTCTCGATGTATAAATATGTCATTTTTTGTAGAGTACTTAAATCGTTTCATAAATTTTTTATATTCTTTATCTAAATAATCAAAAATATCTTTTTTAATGTCTTCATTCACATTTAGTTTTTTTAATTCACCCTCTAACCTTTCAATTTTTGCAGTTAATTTTTCGATATTCTTATGCTTCTCATCGATTTTTCTATGAATTCTCATACTCTCTTTAATTGTTTCAAGTTCCTTAGTCATTTGATTGATTAAAATATTGATACTGTTTAATTCTGAAAGAAAAGGAACATCAGTATCTTTAGCAAATTCAGCGATTGCATTTTTCAATATGCTTTCCTTTTGAGTTAATCGATTCATATTATAGTCAATTTCTTGAATTTGCTGCATATCCTTATCGATTAAATTTGTTACGATTTTTATTTTTGACTCTAAATCTTTTCTTATTTTTAACAAAGTTTTTTCAGCGTTTTGTTCAGGTTGCTTACGTTCTGATTCAAGATTTACAAGCGAACTGCATAATGGACATTCTAAACTTTGTTCTGGGATAATTAGTTTATAATTCACTTCTAAAGTTGCATTTATCTCAATAATTTCTGCTTGATATTCTTCTATTAAAATTTGTTTAGACTTTATTGAAACTTCAAGTTTTCTTCTACTATTTCGAAAATCAGAAAGAGCATTAGCAATTCCTTCTAAATCTTTTTTTAATTTTATGTACATCTTATTTTCATTATCATTATTTGATTTATTATTTTTGATTATAGTTTCTTTTGATTTCTTTTGCTTTGTGATATCTTTTGTAATACTTTTTGCTCTAGAGCTTAGGTAGTTAAAATCTTCTGCATTTTTATCTTTTAGATATGCACCAAGGCCAAAAATCATTTTTTGATCTTCTAAAAGAGCATTTTGAGTTTCTACTATTTCTTGTTTTAAAGCTGTGGCATCTTGTTCTACTAAATTAAACATTATCTTAAATGCATGAGGATTTTTATTCTTTTTAAATGGAGTTTTATTGCCTAAAAAATCATGTGTACCTAGAGCATGTTGATTTGTATATACATATCTAAAAATATCTCTAAATGATACTGTTTCCAATGTTTTTTGAGTACTATGATTTTTATGTTTAATAATTTTATATTCATTAATATTTAATTCATTCATTAGAAATTTCATAGTTTCATCAATACTCAAAGTCTTGGGTGTATAGCCCTCAATTGCGTCATAATGGCAATAATAAATTTTAATATTGCTAGTCTTTGTTTTAAGATGTCTATTAAAAGTGAATATAGTACCATTTATATTGATTTCTAAAAATACATTATCACAATGAGCATTCAATTCCTTTTGAACTTTTAAATCAATCTTAGCCCCCTTACCAAGAACGTAATCTATTAAACTTAATACTAAAGATTTTCCAGAAGTTTTATCACCACTAATTATAGTGAGACCTTTATTAAAATTAAGAGTCCTCTTATAATCAACGCCTTGTATTACTAGCTTATTTATTATCATTTTATTCTTTCCCTTCGGTAAGAATTTTCAAATTATGTGTTGTATATTTAATAGAATTAATTACATAATTATATTTATCGATTAATTCTAAAAAAAATTCAGAGTCCATTTCTTTAATAAGTACTTGTCCTTCAGATGAAATTTTTAAAGTAAGTTCCTCTTTTTTCTTGGAAAAATCTCCTTTAAAATCTATTAAATTTAAATTGGTTAGATTAATTATTATCTTAGGAAGCTTGCTTTGAAATCTAAAATAAAGATTAATTGATGGATCGGATACGCTATTAGAATTCTGAATGTTTTCATCAAATAATTTATATAAATTGAAATTTACTATACCATAATAAAATAAAAGTTCAGCAATCTTAACATGACGTTTGGTTATTAATGAAAAAGCATAAAGTAAACATAAAAATTTGATTGTGTCTAATTTTTCATTATTAAATAATAACTCTATTGATGGCGGAACAATACTGAAATCATTTACTAATCTGCTCATTAAAACGCCCCTTTCCCCACCAAACATCTAGAGAATCATCTTCTGCTAAAAGGTGTATTAATCCTCTACTTTCATTTTCATCTGACTCTTTATCTTTTAAGAGGTCGGTGTATCTACCTAAATCTAATGCCTCTAGACTTTCATGTACAACATTTAAAAACTCCTCACTATTACCATATTTTTTATAAACTACAACATATTTCTCTCTATATTTTATAAATACTTTTCCTAATAACATATCTATAACATCTAAAGAAATTCCCTCATTCCTTAAAAATCGTATATATTTTTCAGAAGCAATATAGAAAAGAGTACTTAATTCAATATTATCTTCATCAATACTCTCCAATTTCAATTTTTTGTAAAATAAATGATCTGATAAGTTTTCTTTCAGGTCAGATAATCCCGCTCCAAGAAATGTTGTTTCTTTTGCTGTAGATTTTTCTGTTCCCTTTGGAAATTCAATTTTTAAACTCGGTTCATTATTGGTTAAAACATCTAATATTTTTCTGATTTCAGTAGTATGTGATGAACTTGTTGAATCATATGGAATTGTTATTAACCCATATTTTTCTCGAAGTTCGCGTATACGCTCTTGACTAGGATTATTTAACAAAATATAGTGAATACCTTGTAAATGTTTTTTATAATCTAAAATTAAATTACTTACAAATTTATCATCAAAAGAAAAGCCTAAAAATAATACATGTTTGTTACTCGTTATTACTTTTAAAATATCGCCATACTTTTCGTCAGTATAAAGTGAATCGTAACTACTTTTACTTATTACAATCGAACCTGGATTTGAAGTATAGCCGTGTAAATGACAAATACGTCTAGTATCAAATATGTCTTGTGAACTAAAATCTAGCTCTTTAAGTAGAATTGGTACCGTATCACAATCAAGATGTTCATAAAGTAAATTTTCATAATTTGTTGTTAAAAATAATTTACAATTAAGTTTCGCCAAATCACTATAATTATGTTCTGTATCATCAGATAAATGTTTCTTTCTTTCATTAATTAGCCTAACAATTTGTTTTTGTAAATCTTGATCTGTTAAAAACGTATATTTTTTTATTTCATCAATAGCTCCCCAATAATCATTTTCGTTAAGATGCCATTGGACCGCAGTAGGTAATAAGATTTCTAAATTTCCAGTAGAATATGTAGCACAAATTTCTTTTATCAAATCATTCCAAGATGGAATTTCAAAAGGTATTGATAATCCAGCACCAATAAAGGGTACGATTTTATCTTCATCATAAGCCTGTTTTAGAGAAATTAAATTAGGATTCATACGCTACTCCTCGAATTCAATGTATTTTTTACTATAATATACCATTTATTGATGTATGATTAAATACTGTTATGATAGTTATTTGGTTATTTTTATTTACTTAAGTTTTATAAATACACGATACATACTTTAAATAAATCGATTATTATATACCTAAGTTTATAAGAAAAGGAACTTGTGAATCAGTATTTCACAAGTTCCTTTTAAAGAGGATTTAAAATTCCCAAAATCCTTATTTCTTTTACTTTATTTATTCAATAATATATTTGTTTCTATAACCTAGTTGTTAAAATTTACATTGTGAACTATCATTAAAATTCTCATTCAACTATGAATTATAAATTCCTGTGCATTAGAACGAATAATATCGTTATAATTTTTTACGGCTTTATCGGTGATATGCGTGACATAGTATATATTATCATCTTTTTTACACTTACCCTTTGCCATTAAAATTCTAGGAGTTATTGGAAGTAGACCAACTAAATTCTTATCTTCCCTCATATACGTGAATGCTGGACTGTCGCTCGTAATAAATTTCGTAGGACCATCAGCTATGAAAAAATGAAAATTTGTATGTTTTAAATTAGCAATCATCTCTTTAAAAATCACACCTGTATCGTTTAAATACTGCCTATAAAAATTTAATAATAAAAAATGTCGAATTTCATCGAGTGCAGTTTCTAATGATGGCAATATCCTTTCATTTAGTGGTATTTCAATATTGCCTAACAAATTACTTGTTAAATTTTTATACATTTTTTCAAAAAACTGATTTGAACTAAAACCTCTCCAATCCAAAGCAATAAAAAATTTCATTAGATATTCTCGGTCAAACATAGCAATACTATCATTAGAAGCATTTAACAAAGTTGATTCGATCTTCGCAACTTGTAAAGCCCAATTATTCTCGAGAGGGGATTCAAGCACATTATCTTCATATTCAACAATATACGACAAAATTGGCTCAAAAATTATATTCGCATCACTTTCTGTGCATATAGGCATTCCAGCTTTGATTGAATGAAAATCTGTTATTCCCGCTATTCTCTCTTTATTACGTTCAACAATTTCACCAGGTGACCTTAGAAATTCTATGTTGAGTGTCCCATTTCCATGCGCCCATGCTGACATATACGTTTGGGGAACAAGGTGATGGTATTTTGCTTGCGTCTCATTCATAGATTATTCCTCCCTATTATAAAACTAAATATATCCAAATTATCTAAGTAATTATAACAGGATACGTCACCAATAAAAAAACTATATAAATCTTACGGACATATATTCCTATAAGAAATCCTTCAAATTCACTACTATCCTTTATCGCTTAAGAATTAAATATTTAGTGAGGAAATCCATTGAACCCTAGTTAACACATTTTAAATGTTCTTTTACTTTTTACTTATATATTCTTCTAAGTAATATCTTATTTTTTTGAAATTTTTACTTTCTATTGCACATACCTCTCTAACCTTTTCAAAATAAACAATCCCGTTTTTCTCTAACATTTTGTCAATTATTAAACAGCAGCGTCTAATCCTAAAATCCTGTACTGATTCAGTAATTTCGCTTAATAAAGCGGTTGTTTTGGGTAGCTTAGCAGTATGCCTATTATTTGAAAGTGCTTCAATTTCTAAATGCTTGCTAAATAATTTCTTTGTAATTCTAACCGGCTTTTCTAGCTTTAGTAGCTTAGGATAAATTTGTTGGATTCTATTATAATATTCTTCGTCCCGAGCTTCCCAATCAACAGCCGGAACATTCTTGTTATTTTGAACAGGGCTTGGCATATTAGTCTCAAACCATTCAAGATCATTTTCATGCAACCATTTACAGGCTCGGTGAAATTGCTTCCACAAGTCAGTCCTTGTAATCGTTGGTCTACTCTCTATTTCTTTTAAAATTTGTGTTCGATATTGTGCAAGACGTTCTTCTATGTTCCGTGAAAGGTCATCTCGTTTTGAAGGTAAGTTTCTATCTAACCAGTCAGTATCATTTTTATAAAGGTACGTAAATAATTTTTTAAATTCTGTTTGAAACTGCTTTCTACTGCCAGTAGGATTTTTATCCAACCATTCTGATAACTTGGCACGATATGCTTCAGTCCGTTCAGGTGACTTATTATTAACTGATAGTTTATTTCTAACCGTACTTTCACTTATCCCAAGGGCTAACGCAATATCTTCGGGACGCATATTTAAATTTACTAATTCATTGAATTTTGATTCCCATACGTCTCCATACGCTGTTATACGACTTCTAATCCACTTTTCACTTTCTGCCTTCTCTGGACCAGTTCTTGTGTATTCAAAACCGCAGCAACACTTAAATTTGCCAATTATAACGTCTGTTTTCTCTCTTTTAGTAATAGATACTTTAGGAATAACAAGCTCTTTGTAATGGCTTGCCGCAATATTTAAACACGGCCATGGTCCTTTTCCAAAAGGTCCCTCATCCTCTTTTACTTTCAAGAATGAATCTATATCTTGATTAAAAAAATATAGCAATAAAAGATGACGAAATGGATGAATCCCTTGTCTTTTATAATTAGTCACCGTACTTTGCAACCAATTGTTGGTTCCCATTCCTCTTAGGTGCGAATTAAATCTTTCTAAAAAACCCTTTGGAAATTTAGCATTAAATGCTTTTAATAACTCAGCTTGTTTTACTGCTGAATTTTTCATAATCCAATTATTTTCTCTAAGTAAGGCTCGATATTTATTAAATGTCACTTCAAAAGATATGTTTTGAATAGATGTATTTAATAGCTTAAAAGCCATTTGTGAAAGCTTTATTTCAACTTCTCTATGCTCTTTTATCTCATCGACGGTATCTTGAAATTTTAGTGTGTCTAGTACACGCTTATCTAGTCGTATATATCCGTATCTACTATGATTTTTATAATCAACAGGATATTTTATTAAACGCTGCTCATGATGCGGGCAATAATAAATTGCGGGGAGATGGTGTTCTCGATGTATATAAGGCTCTCCGTAGCGAGCAATATCTTCGCTGACGCATTCCTTACAGAAGAAAATCTCTTTTTTACTATCGATTTTAGTTGGAAGAGTACCTAGTCTCCCTCGCAATCCTCTTGCATCATTCTCAACGTCTTCAGAAACTTTCCGTTGCTTTGCTTTGGTTATAAAGGGTGCAAAGAAGGGATATATAGTATTTTTTGAAAGAATTTTTTCTACGGAATATCCTGAACCTAAATTTTGCACAAAGTTAGATAAATGACTACCAAATTCAATGATTGGTACAACTGTTCTACTACCAAATAATTCTTCAAGAGTATCTACAAAACTAACATTGCCATTATAAAAATGATACCGGCTAATGGCTGAATACAGCAATTCATTTGGATATGGATCCGTAAAAAACGGTAACACTATCCCCCCTCCCATTTCACAAGGAATTTATTAAAATTTAATTGGTATATGCTACTTACCTTAACTTTTTAAGCAGTTTATAATGTCTTTTGCCAAAATTTTCGATCCAGCAGCTCCCTTCAAATATTTCAAATCTCCACTAGCTAACCAGTCAATCTCTTTTAGATTCAATAATGTTTTAGCAATTTTTGAAGAGTCTGGCTGTTGTGATTTTGTAAGATAATTTTCATTAATGACTTGATTTCCAGCTATAGCTAAAGCATTTAAGCCAGTTATATGAGTCATTCGATACAATTTGTTATCCGCCCACTGCTCTGGAAATAGTTCCTTAATTGTATTGAAATAAAATAGGCACAGGTTTAATTTCTTCTCCTTAGGAAGTTTCTCAAGATTTGATTTCTTAGTTAACAATTTCACCATGTTATATAGATTTTGGAGCGTAATATTCTTTTCTTTACTACGATTTCCAGTTAATGTTCCTTTACTAAAAAATGGACTTTCTGGTTTCAAGATTAAATTCGTTGCGATCCAACTTAAATCATCATTATTTCGATTTAAATATCGACTTAATGATGTTCCAATGCCCTTAGCCTTTGTATTAATCACATCAAAAAGCTTAATTTCCTCATCTTCATCCAAATAATGAAATGCTAAAAATGGGATGATTAACGTACTCGCTGTATCATTAATATACTTTTCAATTCCCCCAAGACGATGTTGACCATCCATTAAAGTACCTTTCTTTTTACAAATAAGACGCCCAACATTTGGTCGATGCTTATCATACGCATGAAACTCCCAGTTACCAGCTGCATTTAATAAAATCGGTGTATATAAGGAATCCTCTCCCTGAGATAAATAATCTGCAAAATCTTCACAACGCTTACGGTTGATCAGCCGCTGATATCCTTTCCCTGACGAGTCATTATATAACTTTGAATATGAAAAATTAACTGCAACTTGCGAAGACACAAAACCTTGATAAGCTACTCGACCACGCATTTTAGATTGAATTACATTCTCAATCGCTATATTTGAAGGTAAATTATTACTCATATTTTTTCTCCTTTACATTTAATCTATATCATTTTAATACCAAAAGATAATATAAATCAATTAAAATAAACTTATAAGTTATTTTTTTTATGATTTAATGGTATGTAATGCTTGTTTCACCTCACATACGCTTAAATGGGGTGATACAAAATGGACTTAAATAAAAGAGTAGGAATGAACATCAGAGCAATTAGAAAGGCACAGAAATTAACAATCGATGAACTAGCTGAAAAATGTGACTTTCAATCCCCTTATCTGTCGGATGTTGAACGCGGAGAGAGAAATATTACGTTACAAACTTTAAATAAAATATTAGATGCGCTTGAAGTAGATCCAGGAAGTGTATTAATTCCTGAAAGCAGAACTAATGAAAAGCCTGAAAATATTAGAGAAGAACTTTTAAACATTTTATTTAATACACTTGAGGATAAGAATGAAGATGATATTCGAATGTTATTAAATATCGCTAATGAGATCTTCGGTCGGTTTAAAACAAATTAAAAAGCAGCTTGTGAAATAAAATCACAAGCTGTTTTTTATTTTTCAAATAGTATCAGTCTAAAGCTCTACGTACTCCATTCCCATCAACAAATTTTGAATTTTAAAAATTCCCCATAAAATTCTCCATATCTCCAACGCTATGCATATAACCGCGAGCTGCAAACCCACGTTTTTCATTTTCAGTATATATATTATCCTTAGGTTGAAAAACTTTTCGTTCACTTATCCATCCATCAGGTAAACGTTTAAAACTGTCCAAATATTTATACTCTAAGCTTTTTTCTAAACCTTGTTCAGATGTGAACAAATCACACCAGTTATGTGGAATCAGTGAGCCTTCAGACTTATGTACAGCCCCATTCGGATTGTAATTATTCCACAATATAGTAACATCTTCAAAAATAATAAGATTAATATTACTCATTGAAATAAAATATAATATGGCTTTATATTGAAGATTTATTTTCCAAATTCCATTATTTATAACCTCGTTGTAAAAGTTTTCGTTAAATAAACTCTTTAAATAACAGCTTTCTTCACTATAAATTAAAATATTGTCTACTAACCCATTCAAGAATTTTAAGTTTTCGTATTTTTCTATCAATTCTTTTTGTACAGAATTATGTTTTTTCTGTTCTCTCTTTAAAATGTCATTTAAAAAACTTGATTTTGATTCTTGAAGATATATATTTAAAAACTTTTTATCTGGACTACACATGTACTTATAATTTAAAACTATTAATGAATTAATAAAATTTAAGGTTCCCTCATCACAGGCCACTTTATGTCCAGTGTAATATTCAGGAATACCTTTCACATAATATCTAGAATAAATAATTTCTTTACTGTCAACTCCCCAGTCGCAAAACAATATTTTCGCATACAGATTTTCTGCTCTATTATTATTTAATAATTTCTTCAAAAATCTTAGATACTTATATAAAGTATCTTTATTTTGTCCAGCAGTCGATAAATTAGAAATGTAAGACCAGATAATCACGTCTTTATGTGTATCTTCATTATGAACATTTGACAAAAAAGTTTTCAGCATCGCATTATAATTTAAATCACTAATAGACCAATGTTGACCTCTCGTAGTGAAATCTTGATTAGATGTTGAATAATCAATACAAGTAATATCTCCTGCATTTTTACCATCAAGTTCAGCAATAATACTATCAATGATTTTGTCAACACGTTGTAGATGCTCTCGTGTTAACCAGGAGATAGTATTGAAATCGTCCATTTCGTCATTCTCATTTTCTTCGATCCACAACATATGAAAACAATATTTCAAAAAACAAATCAGCATTTCCTCTTCACAATGAATTTCATTATTTTTTTTATACTTAAAATTCATAAAAAATTTCAACCATTTATTTTCTAACTTCAATGCAAATCTTTTAAATTCTTTATCTTTATCACTCTTCCAAATTATTGTAGAAGCATGATGAAATAATTCTGCTTTATATAATTCGTAAGATTTTAGATCTAATCCATCATTTATATCTAAAAAGAATTGCTCTGCATCATTTATTTCATTAACAAGAATTATGTTAAACATTACCTTATTAAATAAAAAATCAAAATTAATTTTTTCCAAAAATTTTATATACTTATAATTTTGATAAAAAGACTGGCTTTTAAAAACTTTAATTAATTGCGCTAATGAGTATGTAGTGAAGTCAACTGCATCCAACTCATTAATCATTGTGGGATCACTTAACCATTTATTAGCCGTTTCTCTATTTGTAAAAGAAAATTTCTCCAGCATTTTTTTATTTTCTGCATTTGTTTTATCCAACAAATATGAACAAAGAGCAACTAAAGTTGCTAAACGCTGCTGACCATCATAAATATACAAATTATTGTTTTCATCTTTATAACCAACAAGACAACTAAAATTAAAGTTCTCTATTTTTTCATTGCTCTCTGCAATTGCATGTAAAAGCTTTAAAAGTTTCTTATTCCCGCTCCCCATTACGTAATCTCGTTGAACGTCTGGAATAATAATTTGATTATATGCTTGAAGAACATCTCTCAATGATACTTGATTTTGATGAACTGCTGCTATTACCATTACATCACCTCTATATCGCTTTTATATTTTCCCTTAATATAATTCAAGTATATCGATTTAAACATTTCAAATTCTGCAGCACCATTATGAATCCAAAATTTTTGATTTCCATTAACATTATCAAATTCATTTTCAATATTTTTATGTTCTTCAATATATTTAATAGACTTTTTACCTTCTTGCAATTGCGATTCGATAAAACATGCTTTTTGAAATGCTTTACCCAAGTTTTCAAATTCTTTTAATAATACTTCTTCTAACTTATAATCTAAATTATTATTTAGCATACTAAAAAAGCGTAGTTTCTTATTGAATTCAAATAAACAATTATAGGCATTATAACTATTCCAATTTTCCATTTCTAAATCATTCGATAATGCCAATAATATTTTTTTATATTGTTTTAAATGTGTTAACTCAACGTTGTAATCATATTCTAATATGCTATTACTATCAAACTCATCACTTCCGTAACGCTCACAGCATAAAAGCTTTAATCGATTTTCATCTGGATAATGTTTATTCTTATATCTTTTTTGATCACTTTCAGGTATATTTCCCTCTATATATCCTTGTTGTACTAGCTCCCAAACATCTAGCTTATTAAATAATAATTTCGACAAATCTTGAAAAAGGTGCAAGATAGCCTCTTTTTCATGTTTTTCAGAATCTATAATTAAATGTGCTTTTATTCTATCTGAAATAACAAATCGTGTTTTATTTTTATTTAAATTAACAAACTCATCAAATGGTTCATTTCCAGTAACATGCAATAACACATATACATTATTAATTATAAAATTAAAAAAACCTTCTCCACATTCCTCTGTATACCCTACCTCTTCTAGTCCTTTCTTTATCGCACAATAATTGTCTTCGAATCGTTCTACATCCGTATACATATCACTTTTTGCCCATTTATTTTCGCTTGTAATATTACTTAAATACATTTGTCTTTTTTTATCTATACCTTCATCTCGTTCAAATCTAAATGTAAAATGCTCTGCCTTTGGTTGTATATACTTTAACAACATCAGTAAAGTCACCATTCGCTGTTGTCCATCTATTAATTGCATTTGATATGCTTCTTTTACCTTATATAAGGTAATCATGCCTAAAGTATAATTTAAACGTTTTCGTTTATATGCGCTCCACAAATCTGTTGCTAACCTTGAAGCTGTTGTGGCATCCCATTTATAATTTCGTTGAATAAGTGGGATATAGACATCGTATCGTTTAAAATAGTCATTCATTATCACATTAAATGAAACCATTTTATTATTCTCCATACTCTGCTCCTTTCATCGCTGCATCTTTGCAAATAATTTTATATAAATTTAACAATACATTCTCCCTACTAATATTTCTCGAATTATATATATTTTCTAATGACCATTCTCGTTCTAATTCTTCTGTTTGCCAATCTATAAATGATAGTGCTAACTGTATTTTAGGAGAAATTTTATCTATAAAAATAGATTTCAAGAATTCCTCATAAATAGAATAAATTTCAATTAATAACTTATTGTCGTTATAAGTTTTTTCCTTTTGAATAAACTCCTTAACTTCTATTTGATTTTTATTTAAGCTTTCAAATATTTCCTGTTCTTTATTAAATTTATTTAACTCTTGCGTTATAAAATCTATTTCTCTTTTCATACGTTTATCATAATTTTCGATAAACCTATAATTTTTTTTCTTTTCAGCATAAATTTTAAAATAATTGTAAATAAGGTGATAATATTCAATTTTATCAAATACAAAATGATAACATTTCTCTTGTTCAATCATTTCTTCATTCAATTCTATATCATAATCTTCAATTTCCCATAAGGTATCACTAACAATTATTTCTTTATCTGCAACTGGACTTACCCTTGATGAAATTGCTGCCTCTCCATCTTGTTTGCGCTCTTGTTTTATCCAATTTAAAATAATTATGTCGTAGAAGTCATCTTGCATATTATATGATTCTTTCCTTTTTTGAAATTCTGCTTGGGAAATATACACTTCATCTTTCAGAAACTTCTTTGACCATTTATTGTAGTTACTAGTTTTTTTGTTTCTCGGATGGCTAAAATCTATACAAAAATGAGGTGCATTATCCAAACTAAAAACATGTTCAGATTTCAAATACTCTTGTAAAGATATCTGATTATTATTTATCTCAATAAAATTGATAGGTGCATCTTTAATAATATAAAAATGCGCACTAGAACTTTCATCCAGTCGCATGTATTTGAATAAATCTATCCCAAAACCTTTAGATAAAGATTTTAGATTTATATTCCCCCCAGGATTAATATGTTCCTTACATGCTTTAAATATTAATTGAACTCCATTTTCCTTCAAATGATTTTCTTCTACATTATTGTCTAAAAGCCATGTATGCCAATTACTTTTACTACCATAACTAACGCTATATAAAGTTGTTCTATCTTTTTTAAATTTCACATCATAATAATAACCCAG
The DNA here is from genome assembly GCF_038051955.1 of Lysinibacillus sp. FSL H8-0500. Classification (NCBI taxonomy): domain Bacteria; kingdom Bacillati; phylum Bacillota; class Bacilli; order Caryophanales; family Bacillaceae; genus Lysinibacillus; species Lysinibacillus sp. FSL H8-0500. Next base: position 2,920,247 of record NZ_CP150292.1, read on the forward strand.
ACCTATTAAATTCATTTCTTTCATAGCATTTGATTCAATATAATAATCAATAATAACCTTTACTTGTTCCTCATCATAATTTTTATATTCTGAAAGTAAGTTTTCAATTATGGTACATAATCTCGTGTAATATAAGGCTATTTTCATTTTACTTTTAGGCGTTTGATTGTACTCAATTGAATTTCCTAATATATATACTTGAACTGACCTTTGCTTTTCACCTGAAATAATGTCATTTAAACACTCTAAAGCTTTGTATGTGGCATCGCTAATTTTATTTTCAAATACTTTATACCGTTCATTTAACTGTTGACTAGTAATCGTCATATTTCTTACCTCCCAATCAATCTTTCGTATCAATATAAATGATTATAGCTGCTATCGAAAATCCTCCCTCTATAAATGTTGTTATATCAACGGTTTGACCCGTTATTAATAGTGATAAAAAATTTTTTTATCTCTGATTTTATATAGTCTTTTCTAGTTCTTCAATTAATCGCCATTAAGTGAGTACGCTTCGCTATAGCCAATTAGTTAAAATTAACTTTAAATTCCACTATTTGATGCACTAATGGATCTCCGCGATGCTTATGATGACGTACCCTCCCATGTCTCTTGGCGTCCTTGCGCATACATTCCTTCGTTCGGTCTATTCATAAGGCAGAGGCTGGCGATGCTCCTTTAGGGACTCAAAGTCGGATGGAATAAATAATGCCGGCTTCTCCGTGTCATCCTTTTGTTGTAGGTCGAGCTTTGATGTTGCTAGGCTGCCTCTACGAGACAATAAATGTCTTTCACCATGTGATTCATATCAAAATACACTCGCTTCTTGCACAAAGTGTGTAAAATCTTCAGTAACTTTCCACACAGTACGACAATCGATTGCTTTTTCCGAAGGGGATTAATCGTGCGTGTGGTGTAATATTCATGTAATTTCTTAAAAGCTTTGTTGTGACGAAGTAACGGCATCATGACTCGAAATAACAGAGCCCGTAACTTTCTTCTTCCTCGCTTGGATATTCGCTTTTGTCCCTTTGTGCTGCCCAGAAGAGTTTTCACGCAATGTGAGCCCCGCTAGTTTGATTAATTGGCGTGGATGTTCATAATGTGTGAGTGAACCGACTTCTGAAAGTAGCTCGACAATCGTTACGTCGCTGATGCCTGGGACGGAATTTAAGTACTCATAGTCCGTCATTTCTTTTGCTAGCTTACTTAGCTGTTCTGTTAAGGTCACTAGTTGGCTTTGCATCAATTTGTACTGTGTGAGAAGTGTGGCAATTTCTATTCGTGCCATCGCGAGTCCCTCTGTCAGTCCAATGGAATGCTGTGCTACCTCAACTAATTGTTTCGCTTTTGGTAGCTGAGGCGATTTCATACCTTCGACTTGGCGATATAAAAATAATAGTTCCTCGGGTGCCTTCCCTTGGATATCGCTTGGTAGTGGCGTCATTTCAAGCGCCGCATAAGCCATTTTTCCGAAGTCTTTGAACACCGTCATAAATTCCGGAAAGAAACGATCAATCCAACGAATGATGCGATTTTGTAAGGCATTCAGATCTTCTTGAATTTTGGAGCGTAGCGTTGCACCATTTCGTAATTCAGCTTCTACGCCCTCTAAAATACGTGGATAACTGAAACGTCCATCACGCATTAATCGTGCAATGACAAGGGCATCCTTTTGATCATTCTTCGTTTGAAGATTGTCATCCAATTCCTTTGAACGATTAACATGATGAGGATTTACCATGACAAACGGAATCCCATGTTCACTAAGATAAGCAGCGAGATTCATCCAATAGTGTCCAGTGGGTTCAAATCCAACAAGAATTTCGCTTTTTTCATGTATAGCACGTAAAGCGAGTATTTTTTCATAGAAAGCGTTAAAACCTTCTCTAGATTGAGAGAAAGGAAATGATTTTTGAAGCACACGTCCTCGTTCATCGATGGCACAAGCATAGTGCTTTTTCTTGGCAATATCGATCCCGATGACTAAAGTGTTTTCAGTGACTTGATTAATTTTATAGTTCGTATTAGAATGCATAAATGGAGTCCTCCTGTGTGATGATGGGTCAATTTGGCGTTGACACTCATGCATCATACAAGAGGGCTTTTTCTTTTTCAAGCCCCTGAAAATCTTTCTAACAGGAATGCTCCTTTCTACCTTTCTGTAAATAAATTTTAAAATTAAACTTACTCAACACTCCAATTAAATTATAAAACTATATTCAGAATTATAATCAACAATATTTTACATGTATTACAAGTAAAAATTGTGATTTTTTATGTATTATTTTTGAATTTTTAGATTTTTTATATTAGGATTAAAATTTTTGCTCGAAATATAAAAATAGCGCACCTAACATTACGACCAAAAGCCAGCTTTCTTAAAAAACTTCAGAAATCTAACCATTCGTCGTGCGTTCCATCAGGTGCGTTGATTCTTATACTTCTGATTAATATAATCTTCTAATGTTGGCTTAATTATTTTAAAATCTCTAAGATTTACTGCACAAGCTTCTCTTAATTTTTCAAACCCTACTTTCCCTTCCCTTTCTATCATTTCATCAATTTTAAGACAACATCTTCGCACTTGAAACTCTCTAATAGTCTCTGTAATTTCATTTAATAGTGCGTCTGTTTTGGGTAATTTATCCACATCTCTTTTTGTAGATAATATAAAAATATTTAAACGTTTGCTAAATAAGCCTCTTGTAATTCTAATAGGTTTTTCCTCTTTTAATAACTGCGGGTAGATTTCTTTTACTTTATCATGGTATTCGATATCCCTACTCTCCCAATCTACAAAGGAAGTTTTAGGCGTATACTTAATAAATTCTGGGAAATTCAAGTTATACCATTCCAAATCATTTTCATAAAGATACTTACAAGCTACACCGTATTTTTCCCATAGAAATGATCTAGATACATCCGAATTTTTATTTATTACTTTTAAAATAATTGATCTATATTTTTTTATTTTTTCTTCATGACTGATTAATAAATTTTCTCTTTTCATTGGTAAGTTTGCTTCGAGCCACTCTCTATCATTGTGATACAGATAGATCGAAATTTTACGATGAGCGGATCTAAACTCTTTTCTTCCATATTGAGGATTTTCATCCTTCCACAACAGCAATGTTTCCCTATAAGATTGAGTTCTTTCAGTAGATTTTTCTTTAATCAGTAATTTCTGTCTAACAGTAGGCTCAGCAATTTTCAAAATTCTCGAAATTTCTTCTGAGCTTAAATTCATGTTTCGTAATTCATCAAATTTCGATTCCCATTCTTCTCCATAAGCATTAACTCGATCCCTTATCCATTTCTCACTTTCATCTTTTTCCGGGCCAGTTCTAGTATAAATAAAGCCACATGAACATTTAAATTTCCCTACCAAAGCACCCGTGCTTTTTCTTTTAGCAACTTCTAAATCTGTAACAACTAATTCTTTATAATGGGTTGCTGCAACATTTAGACATGGCCAAGGGCCATTTCCAAAAGGACCAACATCTTCTTTCAATTTTATAAGAGTTTCTATATCTTGATCAAAAAAATATAGAAATAACAAATGTCTAAATGGATGAACTCCCTTACGATTCGGATCAATAGTTATAGCTTGTAACCAGTAATTAACTTGATTACCTTTAGAATATGAATTAAATTTTTCTAAAAATCCTTTAGGAAACTTTGAATTAAAAGCCTTTAAAAAATCTTTACTTCTAACATTTGTATTATTAACTATCCAATTATCTTGTCTTAGGAGTGTTCTATAGCGTTTAAATACATCATCTAATGCAATAGAACCGATAGGTATAGAAAATAACTTATAAGCCATTTTGGAAAGTTTTACTTCAATTTCTTTGAATTCATTAGTGTCATCTTCAATAGACTTCGGAACAAATATATCCATTTCTCTTTTGTCGAACCTGATATAACCCAGACGACTATATATTTTATAGTCAATAGGATATTTCATCAAAATTTTTTCATGATGCGGACAATAATTAATCCCAGGTAATTGATGTTCTCTGTGAATATAAGGCTCTCCGTACCTTTCTATATCATCTTCTACACAATTAGAACAGAAAAACACTTCACTTTTCACTCCTATTTTACTTGAAACGATTCCCAATCTCCCATTCAATCCTCTACCGTTCCCATTCATATCTTCATATGCCTTCATTTGTTTTTCTTTTGTAATAAAAGGAGAAAAAAATGGAAATATTGTATTATCAAATATTAATTTTTCCACAGAGTATTTATTCCCTAAGGTTTTCACTAAGGATTCCATATTACTTCCAAATCCAATGCTTGGTAGTAAATTTCTACCATTAAATAATTCCGTAAGAGTTTCATTAAAACTTATATTTCCACTATAAAAATGATACCGTCCAATTGCAGAATACAACAATTCATTAGGATATGGATCTGTAAAAAATGGTAGCAATATTTCCCTCTCCTTTATCAAAAATCAATAAAATTCATTCAAAGGACTACAGATAAATGCGTTCTTTTTTAATTCTTCATAAGGATGAATTTTATTTTTTAACGCCTTTAATCGAATATTTACTAACGACATATCACTTATATTTTTTTCCTTTACCTCTTCTTTATTAAGTCTTATTTGATTCATGTCCATAGCTTTTTGTATTGCAATTCTTTTTAATTCACTTTCAATTAAGTCAATAGGATTTTCATTTACTACATTTTCAACAATTTTTTTAATCTCTTTGATATTTAGTGCATTAAATATTCCTAATGCCGTTAATTCGATTCTTATACTTTCAATTTTGTCTTTACGCAAATATTCTATGGAATTTAAGCGGTCTCTCATTGCACTTTTGATATTTCCTTCATATTCAGCTCCTTTCTTATGATTTATCATAAGATCATCAAGATTAATCATTAAATCTTCATACTTGTACATAGCTTTAAAGTCATTCTTACGTATTGCTGTTAACATTGGTTGAATTATTTTTAAATCTTCTTTCGCAGTTTGTTTCAAAACTTTAGAAGTAATTTTTTCCTGTGAATTATCATCACCGAATAAAATACGTTCTTGGGTAAGTATAAATAAATTTACTGCTACTGCCGTAATACCTTGACATTCCTCATAAAATGTCTTTTTAAGTTCATCAGTTAACTCTGTATACTCTTTTAAACACTGTATATTCCAAAGTGTCTCCAAGAAAAACTCCCACTCTTCACTATCTTCAGCCATTCGATCCCAAAAAATTGAACCATCACTAGCTGCTCTGCGTGCTTGTCTAAAATTCCCCTTAAAAAGTTGTTGGGCTTTTGATGTTCCTATCAATACGGTAGGTATTCCTACTGTGTTTGATAAAGTGACAAAAAAGTTTAACATTTCTTCATGTTCATTTTTAGAATTTGCAAGGTGCTGAATTTCATCAATTACTAAAATACCAATCCCGTATAAACTTGCCAAAGAAGTCATATACAATAGCATTGTAGATGTAATCCTATTAAAATATCCAAATTTCTCTAAATAATGTGTACCTAACAAATCATCAATAGCTTTAAAAAAACTTTTGCACAATGTTGATAAACTACCATCATAGGGACAATCTATTTTAAGCCACGTAATTTGAGTTCGGTTAAACATTTGTGCTTTATAAGATTCATGTTTTATTACTTGAGGATACATTAGTAACAATCTTTCTATTGCAGTCGTTTTTCCAATTCCAGATATTCCAATGATTGAAAGGCTGTCAGCTGTTGAACGAATATAATTTAAACGGTCATCTATATATTTATGAGCTTGTTTCTCATCTTCTCTTAATTCATGAAGTAATCGTATTCGTTGTAAAAATGTTTTATCTAAGGGATTACGAGCCAAATAACCTCTTCTAATCAAAGTTGATAATCGACGTTCAAGCTCAAAATGTACGGGTAATGGCTGAATAAAGTTTTTTATTCGTTTCAAGACATGATAACGAATATTCGCTTCACTTTGTTTATCTTGCTGACTAATTCTAGGAGTAACCATAAAATGCTCTAATATATCATCTTCGGTAAAAATGGTGGGCAAAGCTTCAATAAATGGATTATTTTCATACTCAACAAGAGGTTGTGTTTTATAAACTGCTTGCTCTATTTCTCCTTTTAGAACAATCTCATCATTTGTTTTTACCATATTTCTCATCTCGCTTTTGCTTTAATTTTTCCATAAGGCTTGAAGACGATTTTTTTTCTGGTTGTTCTTCTGATTTTTTTTTAGATGTAAAATCTATAATCTCTGCGTCTTGTTCAGTTATAGAAGGTGATAAATCAAACTTCTCTTTCTCGCGATTCATTTGTTTTTCATTCGCTTTATTTTCTCTAATTGCAGCTAATTTTTCCTTTTTGCTCGTTGGTTGATGTATTGCGTTTTTCTTTTTTTGCTCTGCTGCCTTAATAATTTGATCCATCATCGTATCTGTATTAATCATAAATTGTACTTGCTTTGAACGTTCTTCTTCCTCTAACTCTTTTCTTAGTTGATGTAGAAAAATAACTTCTTCTAAAAAGTCCATTTTGTATTGCTGACTTGACTCTAACAAAATACACGATTCAAAATCAGTCCCGTTATCATTTGGGATATAAATTTTATCTACATGGCGAGGATCATAAACGATGTCAATACTTTTATTTTTCAGCTTGGCATACCATTGTTCTTCAATCGCTCGCTTTGAGCCATACGGTAAATTTTCGAATATAATGCCTGCTCTTGAAATCGTCGCTTTGCCACGTGGTAACACATTTAAACGAAAGATATTTCTATCTACTGTGCGCAGGCGACCTTTGCGATTTTGAATACCCCAGTTCCATAGATTAATAGGTGTTGGTATTACACTTTCTGCAATCATTTCTTTTTCCATTGGATATTTATCAATGATTTTATTATTATGATGTAGCACCATTGTAAGAATTAATGCTGTAAATTCTTTTAAATTAAGTGTTGCATCTAGCCTGTAATCTCTGTCCCCACGCTCTCGATATTCTTTTTGAATGGCTCCAGGGGCTTTTTGCTTTACTTTGCCATTAATTGTGCGGAATTTACGCTCTACAATACCTTTTAAATCGCCTCGGTACGCTGTTGTATTTTCAATCTTGATATTTAAATTATTAATAAGTCCTTCTACTGCATAGCCTTCAAACTCGCCTCGGTCTGCGATAATGATCTCAGGCAAATGATGTGTCGGCCATTGTTCTTCTGTAATGTCGATATCATATTCCTTACAAAATTCAACTTTATTGGCAACCATATTATCTAAAGCCATCATCGCCCCGAGCCATGAAGGACCTTCTAAGCCTACATAAATCCCTGTAACGATACGTGAATACACATCAACAATTGCATAAATGACAGGTCTACCAAAAATTAGATTCACATCAAAAGAGCTAACTAAATAAATATCTGCGATTGTCGCATCAACTTGAAAGCGTGTTCCAGGTCCGTTCGTTTCTACTTTTGAGTTACTTAAAATTGGACGATGCTTTAATTCATATTCTTTCGCACTTTTACGGAATTCAATATCCTTCTTTGGGTCCTCTAATTTCTTGAACCAGTAATAAAACTGATGGTAAGAGGGAATACGATTTGATTCCCATATACGATATTGAACCTTTCCATTTTCTTTATAACGATCTGAGTAAAAATCTCGAAGAATAAAGTGATAGACATCTTTTAGTGAATAGTTATTTGTCTTTCGGTAGTATTTATTAATTGCATGTTCAAATTGTGTCTTAACTTCATCGGTTATATTGATGCCACTTCGATATTCACCATTTACTGTTACTCTACGTGGACGACCTACTTTATCATCTCTTAGTGTTTTCGTCTTTCCACGACCACCTGAATTTGCATAATCGGGTAACATAGCATTTTTGTTCATCCCACGTTGCCAATAGCGACTAAGTAATTTTTTGACCTTTGTTGGGGTAACATTCAATGCTTCAGCTATCTCTTTTATTTGTATTTCTCTACCGTTCTTCTTCAATAAACTGTTCATATGCTCTAGACAATATGTTTGAATGATTTCCCAATCTGCATCTCTCTTCTGAATCTGGACCTCACTCAATTCATCTTCAGCGACAGCACGTGCAAACGGATCAGCAATTATAAGGCATTCTTTTTGCTCTATATCCATTACTAACGATGAATAGAGTTCTTTTTTAGGCATAGATGTATTGGAATCAATATTGACGATATAGACATAAGATTCCTCAATTTCAATAATACGAATACGTTTTGAATCTTTTACAGATTGAAGCACTTGATTAATATAAATCATCCATAATTCACCTTCTTCAATTTGCTTTCATCAATTGACTGGATAACAATAGGTTGTTCCACATTTAATGGCTCTAGCATATCTACCCGAATAATTTTCTGCGCCAATAAGTAATAAAATAGCGTCATACCACTCCCTAATGGCATATGTGTTTCTTTAGCAAATAGATTTGTCACTTCTCGAATGCTTTCACCTTTACTTAATATTCTCTGTAACAATGCCATTGCTAAATCCTCCATATGCTGAGAACTTAATTTTTGGAAGGCATCATATTGTTGAATATCGTAATAGTCATGAATATAACTAATGTTTCTAGCCATCTCTTTAGGAATCTCAAGTTCTGTCACAATACCCCAATCAATGTTGCGTCGCTCCCAATACACTCGCTCAACTTCAAACTTCTCAATAACTCGCTCTTTTAAAAGCTCGTCCTTCATTTTTATAGTCCGAGCAAGCTCTACTAACCCTTCTCCTTTATCCACTGTTAATAAAAAATCCGTTGTCATCACAACTGGCTCATTCGTTTTAGGGTCTATAGGATGTTTAAGACCTAATTCATCTGCAATGACAATCGTTTCTTCCAACGGCAATAAGGGAAATTGTTCTCGAATATCAACAACAAAATCCGAATATTCAGTTAAATAAAAGTAGTTTCGTTCCAAATCTGATAAAAATTCATGCTGTCGTTTTGTTTTAATTCCTCTAAGACGGGTGGATCTTCCTAATGAGGAGACGTCCTGAATGTTTAGCCATGGCTTATAGTCTTCTCCAATACCCGAACCTCGACCTTCCTTAATCCACTTTTCAACTTTAGATGTTCTCGTTCTTTTTGACATAAAAACACCCCTTTAGACAACTATAATCTAAAGGGGTAAAACGGTGCAACTTTTTTACAAACAGTATAACTTTATTTTAAACGGTACATCTTTTTTATAAACGGTACGACTTTATTTCAATTCTACATTTCAAATCTACAATCTTATTTTACAGGCCGCATTTTAACTGTGCACCACAGTTTGTACATGTATTACAGCCGCCCATTTCTTCAACCGTTCCTTTACGACATACTGGACATGTATTTCCTACATCTGAGCCAATAACTGTCGTAGATGCTAAGGCTTGAATCGTATCGACTAATACAACTGGACGTTTTGTATGCTCCTCCACTAATTCCTCTTCAAACGATAGCTGATCCATATCATTTTCTTCTGCCTTTAGGGTAAGGACTTGTGAATCACGGCTACCATCTACATAAACCGTGCCACCTTTAGCGCCACCTTTATAGAGTCGCTCATAAACCTTTTCAACCTGTTGTACGGTATAACCTTTTGGTGCGTTTACTGTTTTTGAAATAGAGGAATCAATCCATTTTTGAATAATACATTGTACATCCGCATGTGCCTCTGGTTTTAGGTCCATCGCAGTCACAAACCATTCAGGAAGCTCCTGCTCGTTTGCTTCTGGATGACGGTCTAAATATTCTTGGACAATTTCAGCTTTTACTTCAATAAATTTCCCTAGACGACCAGAACGGTAGTACGTGAAGGAGAAGTATGGCTCAAGTCCTGTTGCTACACCTACCATAGTGCCTGTTGAACCGGTTGGCGCAACCGTTAATAGATGTGAATTACGAATACCTGTGGCTAAAATTTGCTCTTTGATGTGAGCAGGCATTTTTTGCATAAAGCCTGTTTCTGTAAAGGCTTTGCGTAAACGAGCCGTTTCTTCGTCTGTCGCACCAACTAGGAATGGGAAGCTGCCGCGTTCCTTGGCAAGCTCTGTAGACGCCTCATACGCCGTTTCAGCAATGGTTTTAAAGATGTCATCTACTAATGCATTGCCTTCCTCTGAGCCATATTCTTGTTCACAATAAATAAGTAAATCTGCCAAGCCCATTACCCCTAAGCCAACACGACGCTCACCAAGCGCTTGTACACGATTTTCTTCTAAGAAATAAGGTGTTGCATCAATTACATTGTCTTGCATACGAACACCCACGCGAACTGTTTCACGTAACGCTTCATAATCAACTGTTTGATTGTCTTTATTAGCAAACTGTGCAAGATTGACTGCCGCTAAATTACACACGGAATATGGTGCAAGTGGTTGTTCCAAATATTGTTATCCTAAAGGCTTTTTATCCTTTAGTTCTTACAGTTCAGTTCCTGTAAGTTCAGCATACATTTTCATTACCTATTTTTGTAATGTTGCGGTCTCGTGCCCAAATTATAGTCTACATTGTAGGATCACTGGGTATGCGTTGCCCCTGACTAACGTTTTACCATTAGCCTTCGGTTCGGATTAGCATCACAGCCTTCCCGCTTTATCCCGCAATTTTTAACGTGAGGCGAAGTCCACCACACGGATTTGTCGCTACTACACTTTGGCCATAGGCTTTCGCATTGGTCATATCGTTCGCATTATCAATGAAGAAAATGCCTGGCTCTGCAGAGTATGTTGCACAAACATTAATTAAATTCCATAACTCTTGTGCTTTAATTGTACGGTATGTGCGTACCTTATAGCCCATTTTCTCCCATTCACGCACATCGCCAATTTTATGCCATTCTGTATTATAACGATCCATTTCTTCTTTTGTATATTCTTCAACTGCTGGGAAACGGAGTTCAAAGTCAGCATCATTCTCAACAGCCTCCATAAACTCTTTTGTTAACGTTACAGAGATATTTGCGCCTGTTAAAAACTCTGGATTATGAACCATATATGTTCCGCCATCACGCAATTTATTTTCAGCTTCGCGAATAATCGCTGTATCAAATCCACCTAAGCCTTCAATATTTTTATAGTTCACAATGCCTTGATACATCGCTTCCTCTTGCGTTGTTAATGGCTTAAAGTTTAATTTTTCTTTCGCTAGACGAATAATCGTTTCGTCTGTTGTATTTTCAATCAGGTATCGCAGAATACGTGGATTTTGCATTTTTGAAATAATAAATTCCACTATATCAGGATGCCAATCTGCCAACATTATCATTTGTGCCAATTTCTTACGCGGGTTCGCTACACCCACTCTCTATGTCACCATAGAAGCTGAGACCATATCTTACACCTTTATAGGTGCCCTCGCACTTCGGAGTGGCTTCACCCCTACTCTACTCACTTCCGCTTATATGGCGTGTTTTCGATGGTCGTTGAACCTTTCTCTATAGAAAGAGACTTGGCTGCTGATTGTCTTTATCCCACTGCTATTTTCAAGCATTCACGCTTACCGTTTCCAGTTACGTTGTAGCTAGCAGTGCATTTATAATGCGTTGTTTAACATTTTCAAAATTATTTTTTATCTCATCTTCCCAGAAACGGAGTAATATAAAACCATGTCTTTCCGCAATTTGATTTTTCTCAATATCCCTTGCCATAATCCTCTTTTGAACATCATAGAAAGTGGAATAAAACTTGGGATTCCCATGCCAAAAATCTCCATCACATTCAATTAAAATATTTGTTCCCACTAATCGAAAATCAAATTGGGCGCCTGCCAATATAAATGAATATTGATAAGGAATTACTTCTCCAACTAAGAAATCTTCGACAATTTTTTCAATGCTCGTCTTCCTAAATGTTTCTCTTTCCAATTGTTTTAAAGCCGCTTGTCGAATTTTCTCAATTGTTTCTTTACTATAAATCCCTGTCTTACCACTATTCCATGAAGGTGTTCTATTTAATTTTCGAGTTTTCGCTGTTTTTGAAATGATTTTTTCAAAATGGAACTTTTTCAATTCATTAGGCATTTCTTGATGCCACTTACTTGTATTGTTAGATCTAAGCTTGCTTGCACATTTTTTACTACAAGTTTTTGTTTGGCGATGTTTTGCATCAAATAGCTTACCGCAAATTGCACATTTCAATGGGTCTCCCTTTCCTCCACAACTTTTACTACAAAATTGATTAGGAATCCCACGTCTTAGCTTCACTACTTTATTGCATAGGGGATATTGGCATGTAATCATTTCTATTGGATAAAAATAAGATAATAAATAATTGTCTAATGTTAAATTATGTTCTTTTTTCAAATGAATCGTAAACCAACCTTGTTTATTATGAACAATTGTAAATCCACATAGTAAACAAGTTTGCGGTTGTTTTGCATTATAAACTTCCATATTTCCCACCTCATTCAAAGTGACAATATTTCCGTTAAAGAGTTTCCAGCAATTCACGAGGTTTGTTTACGCAGAAGCACTCAGATAATGATACCTCTGCGCGAACCTCCTTGTTCGACAAGATGTGTTAGTTTAGCAATATCATCCAGCCATGAAACAGAGCCAGAGGATTTGCCGTTGACACCGCGTGCTAATGTGTTGCGTGGGCGCAATGTTGAACCATTTGTGCCAACACCACCACCACGGCTCATAATTTCCATTACTTGCTTGCGGTGATCACTAATGCCTTCACGTGAGTCAGCCACAAACGGCATTACGTAACAGTTGAAGAAAGTTACTTCTGTCTCAGAGCCCGCTCCATAAATAACACGTCCTGCGGGAACAAATTTTAAGGATACTAATTGCTTATAAAATTTTTCAAACCATTCTTGGCGTTTTTCTGGTGTTTTTTCAACAGCAGCAAGCCCTGTTGCATTTCGTTTAGCAATTTGCTCATAAAAAATTTCAAGAGGCTTTTCTATCACGTCAATTGAACGCGTAATCATACCCGTTTCTTGCTCTTTTGGATCATCTAAAGCGCTACGATAATCTTCCTCGATCAAAATTTCTGCCGTCTTTGTAGACATGTCCAGCTTTTGAATTGTCCCTAAACCACGTGCAGGGAATTTTGGATCAGCTTTGACTGTTAAAACAACAAAATCACCAGCTTTGAGTGTTTTCTTTTCCGTGTCTTTAAATGAATAGCGATCAATCATCACAAGTCTCGATACACCTTTATGCGTAATCTGCATGTCGGGCGTTACTGGGTGCACCTGCGGGAATTGTTCAATATCTTTGTTTAACTGTTCAAATGGATTGTTTACTTCGGGGTGATGATTTATGAGTACCATCGTTTTGCCTCCCTTGTTTTCTTTGTTACAAAATAAATACACAATATTGTGTGTTTCTAAACACTACATATTGTGTATTTGTTCTTAAAAAAGATACTATATATAGTTTTTTAATTCAACTCTTGCTTTTTTTCATAGACTTAGAACTACTTGTTACAACTAGACTTACGTGCGAAAAAATATTTTTTACTTCTTAAAATTCCACTCATCACATGCATATTTTTTTTCTTCTAATGCACGCACATAGGCTAATTGCTCCTCAGAAAGTGTATATGGTTTTAAGTCAATTTGCAACGATTTTGCAAAGCCATCCCGAAAAGCTGTGACACATTGTTCAATCATTACAGGCTCTTTGACAAGACTATTAATCGCCACTGCCTTTTCAGGTAGCTTTCTACGCATACGATCCTTCGCTTGCTCACTTGAAAAATTAAAGACCGATAATAGTTTCTCTTGATCGAGATCTAATAAAATAGCACCATGCTGCAAAATAACACCTTTTTGACGTGTTTGTGCACTTCCTGCTACTTTTTTCCCTTCAACCACTAATTCATACCAGCTTGGTGCATCAAAACATACTGCGCTTTTTGGACTCTTTAAGTCGGCTCTTTGTTCCTCTGTATCGGGTACACTAAAATAGGCATCCATCCCTAAGTTATGAAAACCTTGCAAGATTCCCTCACTTAGCACACGATATGCCTCTGTGACAGACTCTGGCATATTCGGATAGCTTTCCGTCACAATAACGCTGTATGTAAGCTCATGTTCATGTAAAACAGCACGTCCACCTGTTGGACGTCGTACAAAGCCTAAGCCTTGCTCACGAACAGCCTCTAAATTAATATCTCTTTTGGCTTGTTGAAAATAACCAATGGACAATGTTGCAGGCTCCCACTCATAAAAACGAATCACTGGTGGAATTAATCCCTCACTATGCCAATCAAGCAGTGCCTCATCTAGGGCCATATTAAAAGAAGGACTACATTTCCCTGAATTTAAAAAATACCAAGTTGTCATCTTTTCATCTCCTACAAATATAAAATAATACTTTAGGCATTTATCTTACGTATATACTTTTTGTAGCGCTACTAAATCTGCCACAACCTAGTTAATTTTATCAAACTCATTGGACTATCGCTAGCGCATCTTTTATAATAATAAAGAAGATAGAAAGGGGTAAGAAAATCTTGGACATACTGATCACAGTTGGTGTCGTTTTAGTAGTCTTAATTGCATATATCGGTATTAATGCACTACGACTCAAAAAAGCCGTAACCAACCTCACACAAGAACAATTTATAGAAGGCTATCGGAAAGCACAGCTCATCGATGTGCGTGAACAAAAAGAATTTGATGCTGGTCATATTCTTGGCGCACGCAATGTTCCTTCCACAGCACTACGTCAACGTTATAGAGAAATTCGCCCAGATTTACCAGTATATCTATACTGTCAAAATACAGGCCGTAGCTCACGTGCTGCACTATTTCTTAAAAAACGTGGGTACAACCAAATTTACCAACTTCAAGGTGGCTTCAAAACTTGGACAGGTAAAATAAAAGCAAAAAAATATTAATGCTCTCATGAAAAAAAGTCGTCTCAAAGAACTATGAGACGGCTTCTTTTATAAAATTTTTTAGTGTTTCTACTATATTATATCTATTGCAAATTCCTACACATCTACTTCCTGTTCACCAAAACCCTGATCATGCATGGGACAGAAAAAGGTAAAGCAACGCGAGGCAATATATGGTCTACTCTCACTCACAATCCCCACCTGCAAATGAGCCACTTTCACTCGCTCGATGCTTGCCTTTAGTCTACATTCCTCTTCTTGAATCTCCTCTGCTGTCCATTCATATGCCTGCGCTTCTTCAGAAAGGTTGGCTAATTCAGCATTCATCTCCTCTATAAAAGCCGTGCGAACCGCATTTATTTGTTCTTTATCCTCAAGCTGATGCAGAACCCAGACATAATCCTCTATCCACTCACCACAATGTGCATAAGAGTCATAGCCTTCTCGATACCATTTTGCAGCCTCGGCATATTGACCTAGTCGTGCGTATAATTCTGCAAGTTCAACTGCACCGATAAACCGCTCCTTATCATGCTTGATCACCTCCACCCATTGCTGAGCATTGGCAAGATCATCTGCTAAAATAAAGCATTCCACAGCATACTGGAGTCCATAATCTTCCGTTTCATAAGAACGAATAAAATAGGAGGCGGCTTCACTCAACCTTCGCTGCCTCTTATAAATATAGGCTAAATTATGCGCTACCACTGGGGACTCATATAACGTATAGGCATATTCTAACCATTGCTGTGCCTCTTCAATTTGTCCTGCTTGCATATATAATTCACCAAGTAGTGCATAAGGATAATAGGTCTGAGGTTGCATAGCCACCGCCTTCCTCGCATAATAGAGCGCCTCGTTAAATCGCTCATCTTCTTTCAATAAATCAGCCAAATTATGATAGGCTATAATCGTTTTTTCTTGAGACAAACTCGCCAATAGTATGGACTGGACTTGCTCATGCTCCCCATCTATTGCTAATCGCTTTGCTGCTTCCCTGATTTTCTTCAACTCGTCACCCCATTACATATTATACCAATTCCAAAAGGAGCTTTATTGTGCATGCAAGATTATTTACATTCTATCTTAGCATTGATCGTCGTATGGGTAATTTTTTGTATGTCTAAAAATACTATTTTTCGTTAGAGATTTACCAGCATGACGCATATTTTTCTTAATTCCTGCACGTAGCCAAAATTGAGCCTTGAATAAAATTCATCACACTGCTAGGATGGATAATATCTTAAAATAATAAGCGAGGAATGCTATGGATCAAACTATAGCAGGAGCAGTTCTGGAGAGAGCGCAGTTTGCGTCGCCGAAGGGTTCACTATCTCAGGCAAAAGGACAGAGGAGTAATATCCACTTTTTACAGTGATGTCATACAAATATAAAGCAATTATTTGATGGAATATCCAAGAAAAAATGGTATTTATAATTCTAATGTTTTTTTCGAGACTAGTGTCCTACTAGTCTCTTTTTATTTTTCAGCTATAGTTTTGAGGAGGATTTATGTGGAACAACAATTAAAACGAGATTTAAAAAATCGCCATGTACAGCTTATTGCTATTGGTGGAACTATTGGCACAGGCCTATTTTTAGGCGCTGGAAAGGCTATTGCTCTCGCAGGCCCATCAATCATCCTTGCCTATTTAATCGTCGGCACAGCATTATTTTTTGTCATGCGGGCATTAGGAGAGCTGCTATTATCCAATACAGGCTATACATCCTTTACAGATTTTGCTGCTGAATACATAGGACCTTGGGCGGGATATATCACAGGCTGGACATACTGGTTCTGCTGGATTATGACAGCTATGGCGGATATTATAGCGGTGGGCGTTTACACAAAGTATTGGTTTGCTATTCCACAGTGGGTGCCAGCTATTGGGTGTTTAGTATTATTATTAGCCCTGAATTTATTAACGGTAAAGCTTTTTGGGGAGTTGGAATTTTGGTTTGCCCTTATTAAGGTAATAACTATTGTTGCCCTCATTATTATTGGACTTATCATGCTCGTAGCAGGCTTTCAAACAAGTGCTGGACCTGTTTCCATCGAAAATCTTTGGATACATAACGGCATGTTCCCAAATGGGATATATGGTTTTTTAATGGCCTTTCAAATGGTCGTTTTTGCCTTTGTGGGTGTGGAATTAGTGGGTGTTTCAGCTGCGGAAACAGCCAATCCTCAAAAAAATATTCCATCTGCCATTAATAAAATTCCATTTCGTATTTTGCTCTTTTATGTAGGAGCACTATTTGTCATTTTATGTATTAATCCATGGTATGAAATGTCTGCCGCAAGCAGTCCCTTTGTCCAAGTATTTACATTAGCGGGTATTCCAATTGCTGCGGGCATTATTAATTTTGTTGTGCTAACATCTGCAGCTTCAGCAGGAAATAGCGGTTTATTTTCTACTAGTCGTATGCTTTACAATCTTGGCCGCAATCAACAAGCCGCTCCAGCATTTGCAAAGCTCAATAAAAGTAGCGTACCAAGTCATGCACTGGTTGTTTCAGCCATTGTTGTTTCAGTCGGTGCGCTCTTAAGTAAGCTGATGCCCGAAAATGCTTTTAACCTTGTCACAACCATTAGTGCCATCTGCTTTATCTGGGTATGGAGCATCATTATTATTTGTCATCTTATTTATCAACGAAAAAATCGTGCCCTCCATAAAGCATCCAGCTTTAAAGCACCATTCACACCCTTTATCAACTATGTCATTCTTGCATTCTTTGCATTTCTATTAATAATAATGTTGATTTCTGAAGCAACACGTACAGCGTTATTATTAACACCTATATGGTTTCTCATCCTATTTATTGTTTATCGAACAAAAAGAGGACTTTAACGTAATGCAGACTTGCACTTACTCAAAATCGAAAAAAACAGGCTTGCACCTAACGTTACGTTATGAATTACACTAATGATGTCGACAAAAAACTTCGTACGAAATAAGGGAGGATTATGGAACAACAAACATGGAAAATAGGAGAATTAGCTAAGCTCACAGGCCTTACCGTAAGGGCATTGCATCATTACGATCAAATAGGACTCTTATCGCCATCACAGCTTTCCGCTAAAGATCATAGATTGTATACAGCAAAAGATATCGTAAGGCTTCAACAAATTATCTCACTAAAACAGCTAGGATTTTCGTTAGAGGAAATTAAGGAGCTGCTTGAAAATAAGAGTCTGAACCATCTGCAAATTATCAATATGCAATTAGCGAGTGTAAAAAAGCAAATGGCGCTACAAGAAGAATTGTTTCTAAAACTAGAAACAATCCAGGAATTACTCCAGGCGCAAAAAGATGTCTGTGTAAATCAATTTATGAAAATCATCGAGGTGACGAATATGATTGAAAAATATTTTACAAAAGAGCAGTTAGAAAAGATGAAGCAGCAAACACAGCAATTTAGTGACGAGGAAAAGCAACAAATTGATAGCGAATGGCTACAATTAATTACGAATATACGAGCAGAGTTAGCCAAAAATACACCGACAAATAATCAAAAGGTCCTACAATTAGCGAGCCAATGGCAAGCGCTAACCAATCAATTTGTGGCGGGGGATCAAGCCATTATCGAATCTGCTGAGCGTTTCTATGCAGAAAATCCAAACAGTCCATTGCAACACGACGTAGATAAAGAGCTTTATTTGTATATTCAAGAAGCCATGTCACATATCTAACTAACACAAGAATGCCATGTGCATAATCCAACACATGGCATTCTTTTTTCATCCAAAACTATTTAGACATCCGTTGCATACATACTATTATAAAGAAGCTCTAATTTTTTAGACAGCTTCCCATAGGCAGTTTGCCAAGCCTTGCGCGCCTTGTCATTGTCCTCGGTTGCTGGTACATATAAGGCGTGTACTTCTGCTACCTTTTTTAAATCACTTTCTGCCTGTGTGAGCTTTGTATAATTTTTAATTACCTTTTTCTCTGCATCGCTTAGGGCATCATAGGCTGTACGAATTTTTTGTACTTCCTCCTGTAAATGAGCAATATATTCCCCTTTGATAAGCAGCCCATTAATAGCTTCAATTAATGACAGAGCAGTGTCATTGGTTTGCTGTAAACCTTTTTGCTTGTCAATAATCGCCTGTCTCATACTTGGCTCAATCAAGCTTATTTGTTTAGAGGTTAGCTTTTCAAATGCCTTGATCACGGTGCTTGGATTATTTTGAAAAGATTTATCATATTGCTTGATAAAGGATTCTACCTTTTTTACATCAGCAAGCGCTGTCTTTAAAATCGCGTAATGTGTAATTAGCTTTTTATCACTTGCACTCAGGCTATTATATTGCGTAGAAAGCTGCTTAATTCGGTCCATTGTTACTAGATATTGCTCGCCTACCACCATTTGAGCAATATTGTCATTAAGCTGTGAGATACTTGGAGCATTTTCATTAATAATTTGATTGTTTAATAAAGCCTCATAATGCGCTTTTGCTAAATGCTGTTGATTGGCAGGTAATTTAGCATATGCTTGCGTGACTGTTTGAATTTTTTTCGCCTGTTTCGCCGCATCTGTTTCTTCTCTAGCAGCCTGTACTTTTTTATGGAATGATTGCACGCCTGAAATATCCTTCTTTGCCGCTGTCAATAAATGATAATTCGTAACATATTTTCGTGCCGCAGAGGATAGATTCTTATAAGATGCTGAGGCTGCATCAACAGCCAACTCTAATTGTGGGAAGGTATAGCTTGTAACATCTGCAAATTTAGCAATCTCTGTCTTTAGTGCCTCTGCAGCCGCTAAATCTGCCGGGACTTTCCCATTGCCATCAACAGAAATCTTTGGCGTATTGAGTAAAAAATCATCTGCATTATAGACAAGTGATTGCTGCAAAGTGGTTAGTTTTTGATAAGCCTTCAATGTACTAGTATAGCTTGATTGAAGCTTACTTTCCTTCACACCTGCTACTTCAGTTAGCTTTTGATAAGCATCTATACTCTTAATCACCTTTTCAGCTATCTTTAAATCCTTTTGTAGGGTTACCAGTCTATTATAGTCTGTAATTTGAGCAGCTGAGACTTTTGTTAAGCCTTTATACTCCTTGACCATGCGACCTACATTATTGACATGACTTTGCCATGAACTAGCAGATGGCTGAATAGGATAAGTATCTTTTCCCATATAGCTTTCGATATCACGATTTAATGCGTCGATTTGGCTTTCTTCTGCGCCTTCTGCCACAACTAGCTGCTGGATATACGTATCTGCCACTAATTGCAACTGCTTATAGGTTAATTTTTCATAGGCAGAACGAATGGATTTTGCCGCTGTTACCTGCTTATTAGGCGTACTATTTGAAGATAACTTATCAAATAATTTGATAAATTGCTCTACCTTTTTAATATCTGTTTGGACTTCCTTTAAAATTGTCTGATTTTGCACAGCCACACGGTAATTTGGCGAAAGCTTGGCAATATCCTCTTCAATGGCTGTCACAAGCTTGGACAAGGCATCTTTATCCGCAGGTACATACTGCACACGTGCATTTTCATAGGCTAGCAATTGTACAATTGCCTGATTAAGCCTTCTGACCTCCTTCACTTCTTCTAAATCATTTGGCTCGTTTTGGAGGTTTTTAAGGCTAGTATAAAACGCATCATTGACATCTAAGCTACGCTGCAATAAATCTAACTGTCCATAAGCCTCCTCCATTTCCTTGATATATTTAGACAGATTCTTCTCTTGCACCTCTCCTAGCTTGTCCATCTTTTCATTTAACTTACCTACAAGCTCCACATCAGCAAGCGCCCGCTTCAGTACATCATAATTGAGCACATTTCCTTTCGCTGCGGGTGATAAGGCTTGATATTTACCCTCTAATGCAGTCACCTGCGCTTTAAATGCCTCTAAGTTTGACACATTGTATTGATGATCATTTGCAAACAGTGCCTTAATAGCATTTGTTAATGTATCAATCGGCTCTTTTGATACTGTAATTTCAGCCGAAAAATCGGATTCCACAAAAGATGCGCCAACCTTTGCCTTCACTCTGACAATAATATCTTTGATACCTTGATCAATGGCATTCTTTGGTATTGTATAGGTGCTGCCAGTGGCTCCCTCAATAATGGTAAAGGCATCATCACCAAGCTTGTAAAACCATTGATAGCTGTATGTAATTTGACTACTTTGTAATTTTGCGCCTGCTATATCCGTTACATTTGCACCCGTTACTTTTATCGTTTCCCCAGGTGCTACAAAATCAGACGTTGCATAGCCCTCCAATGTTGGTGGAGAGATTGTAAGATTTAACTGCTGAATTGTTCGTGGAGCACTTTGATATTTTTTACCTTCTGTTGTAGTAGCTTCAACAAAAATCGTTTTGCCAGCAGCCTCTACAGGTACTGTTAGGACTGCCGAGGTTGCCCCAGCAATAGGCTTATTCGTTGTCGTATCCGTGCCATCTTCGCTATCAATTTGCTCAACATAATACCATTGATAGCCATTGACAACCGCATTTGCTGGCAATTGATCCACCTTTACTATTTCATTGACAATATTTTGCCCCGTGACCGAAACCGTTTCAGTTGCGCCTGCTACAGTTGGTGCAACGAGTGCTATAGGAATAGTAGCTACCGTTAAAAATAATTTCTTATTCATTTTTACATGACCTCCTCTATCTACTGAATTGTATCGGTCATATTTCCATAATTTCCTTTGTTTAGAGGAAAGATTTTAAAAAGGTGTAATTCTTCCTGAATCACTACTGGAAATATAGTAATATTTTGCCTCATTGAATAAATACTAGACTAAATAAAAAATAAAAGCCTTCTAATCTACATGCATAGAAACTATGATGTGATTAAAAGGTAAAAAGCTAGACCTAATTGATTTCATTATCCTCGAATTGTATAAGTGGGGCGATGCAGTATACTATACGCAGAAGATTGACTATAATGAGTTTCACTTACTTGAATGCGAATCGTCATCCCCTCCCCTACCTCTGTCTCTATGATAAATTTCCCATTAAAGGACTGCACTCGCTCCTGCATACCACGAATGCCCATAGAATCAGCCAGTATAATGTCATCAATATTACAGCCTACACCGTTATCTATATATATTATTTCAAAGCCCTCTTCCGTACCCAGCAAATGGATTTCAACGGTATCGGCCTCGGAATGCTTTAAGGCATTGTTTAAAAGCTCTTGGAAAAGTCGATAAACCATTAAATTTAAACGCTCGTCCTCTAAATAAAGACGATCAACAGTATAAATCAACAGAAAATCAGCACGTTTATGAATTTTTTGAAGAAGCTTCTCAAGGGCCGCATTTAAACCCAAGGTATCGAGAAGTGGTGGCTTTAAACTTTCACAGTACCCCCTTAAATCACTTAAGGAAGTAACCATCTGCTCATGCACCTTTACAAGCTGGGATGGTAGGACGCTGATATCCTTCATATGCATCAGCATATCCATTTCTCTCGCAATATGAAGCTGCTCTTGTAAAATCGTATCATGGAGCTCCTGTGCCAATTGATATTTTTCTTCCTCAAAACGTAGCCATAGCAATTTATTGAGCCAAGGTAATGGCTGATTATCAGCCTCTTTCATATGCTTAAGCTGATCTAATAGCTCCTTTACCATTTTAGTGTTTTCAATAAAATTATTTAAGTATAGCAGCAACAATTCAAGCCATAGCAATTCTTCATCCTTGAGATAAATGGATTGTTTATGATCGATAACAAGAATGCGTTTATACTGGGCATCTTGATGAATAAAAGCTATATAAAAATGCTCAGTTTTCTTAATATCCCCTAAGCTTAGCCGCTCAAACAATACCTCATCAATTTGCTGCTGCGTATAGTCCTTTGATTTATTGATGAAGGTAACGCAATGTGTCTGAAAATTGTAGGTAAGCGTAGAAACATTTTCCATTTCAAGCTGAAGCCCTACTTCCTGCACAAATCGCCCCAATAAGTCCTCAATTTTGACAACACGCCCAATACTATCAACAGTCGTATACAGGCGGTGAATATAGTCACCTTTTGTAGAAAAAAGAATCTTTCGCTTGCGGTAATCGACCCGTTCCTTTATGTAAAACAACGCCATTAATGAAAGAAAAGCAAAAAAGAAAATCTCTGTTAGGCGAGTCACCGATAAATCTGTTAAAAAATAGAGTCCTAGTAATAGCCAAAGGGCAAAGACAAAGGAAAAATTAAAGTAATAACGCAGCCTCGAAATAAAATACTCCATATCAAAAATACGCTCAGTCAGCTGTGTGAAAATAAAGCTAAAAGGAATAAGCATTAAAAATAAGGAGCAAATTTCAGCAGAAAGAATAGACTTATGAAAGAAAACCTCTGGCACTGCAAATAAAAAAAGAAATGGTAGAAAAGGAATAATAATACTTAATAAAAAAATCTTTAATTGAGGCGTTTTATACCTAGTATAGCCAATGCCTAAAATCCCAAGAATACCAATCAGTAAAATCAAAAATAAGCCTAGAGTAATTTGTGAAAATAAAGGATTTGTAAATGGATAAACAATACTTAATATACTAAGAACAAATGTAATAAAAGGTATTATATATAAGATTTTAATATTTTTAGTAAATAGCCATTTTATATTTAAAAATAAAAAGTAATCTCTTAGAAAATGAATCAATATTACAAGACAAAAGAGCATGCTACTTCGATTGACAATAGTTCCTACATTATCCAGTCTGCTAGATGCACCAATACTGACATATGCTAGAGCTACTGTGAGTATAAACAAAATAAGTAAATTTATTAAGCTAGACTCTCTCTGTTTCCTATATAGAAAGAATGAGATAATTAAACTTAATAAATAGTAACATCCTGGTAAAATTAGTATATACAATAGTTGTCCAGGGATATCAAAGGGCGTAATATGTATATGAATAATCTCTCCATTATCCTTTAACAATGTTAATTCATTAGCTGCTCTAATAACAGGGTCATACGTGATATTGATTAATTCATTAACATTTTTGCCATCGATATCTAGTACAATATCACCAGAAGCAATTCTTTGTTTTTCTGCCCATTCCTTATAATATGGATCAATGATTATCCACTGTTTGTGCTCCTCTTGTAACTTAATCCTTAAAAAAGGCGTACTATAAGTAACATAAAGTAAATAAATCCCTACTGTTAAATAGATACTTATAGCAAGCCAAATCCTTTTATTTTCAAAAAAATTAATACCAAACACCAAATTCTAATTTTACCTCTTCATCAAACGAATCCAAGATTGCCCTTTGCTCTAGTTCTGTCATACCAATTAGAGAAGCTTTTTTTTCTTTTAACAATGTCACTAATGCAGGATTTTGTTCTAAATATTGAATTGTGTTCATCATAAAATCTCCCCATTTCCCTAATTTTTTATTATAGTTACATCTATTTAATTAACTACTCTCTTTTCAAATAAAGGGATTATTAACCATATTTGCAACTATAACCTTATTATACTACCGGTTCCCAATAATTCAACATAATTTTCTAAAAAATGCAAAAATTATATAAGGAATGACATGTTATTCCTTGTTTATTCAATATTTCTGCCCGAATAATTTACATAAACCTCTAAATTTATAAGCTTATTTGCTGAGTATAAGCATTTATGGATAGCATCTTATAGTATGTTGTAGATTTATATCACCGCTTTGCCTTACTAGACATGCACCTCTTTTTTCTATAGGGGAAGAGGAGCTGTAAAATTATTATGTAAAGGACGAATTGGTCACACCCCTTCTGTTATTGTTAATTATTGTTCACGCTCTGGCTCTACACAAGCTTGATAAAATGTTGTGATTAATTGATCAATCTTTTGCTTTTGAATCATTTTATTTAGCCAGTCAGTGGGAATGTCCTCTAGTGGATAATGCATTCCTGCCAAGGTTCCAGCAATTGTTGCCACCGTGTCTGTATCCTCTCCTAAATTAACAGCCTTTAAAATGGCTTCCTTAAATGTTGTCGTTGTGCCCACACACCATAAAGCTGCCTCCAGTGAATGGACAATATAGCCAGTTGATTGGATATCACCCTCAGCAATACTTAAAAAGCTTTCTTGAAAAATTCTATCGTATGAGGCAAGCTCTGCCTTTAAGTTCTCCTGTAAATGGTAGTGTAGCAATACATATACTTCCTGCAATGCTGCTTTTAATGAATTATTTCGATATAAGCTTAATAATACCTCACTATAAACCATAGATCCGACAATGGAACGCGGGTGGGCATGTGTAATCTCGGTATATTGTTGAATAAGCGCTGCTCGTTTAGAAAAATCCAACTCATCCCTCATCACAAATACGAGGGGAGCGATCCTCATCAACGCCCCATTGCCATTATCAAACTCTCCCGTTTTTCCACAGCTCTCTGGCAAAATCCCCTTTTTATAGTTGGAAACCGCTTCAGCCGTTGTAATCCCTATATCAAACATTTCTCCAAAGGGTGTCCAATAGCCCTGCTCCATATATTGCACAAACTTGTCCATTAAGCTTGCTGTATCGCCCTGCTCGATTAAATTTTCTACTAAACATAACGTTAACGAGGTATCATCCGACCAAGTACCAGGCGGCTGATTATACGTGCCATAGCCCATTACATCCTCTACATAAAATGTGCCTCTCGCCTTAAATTCAACGGGTACGCCCATCATATCCCCAATGATGCCCCCATATAACGTTGACAACATGCGTTCCTTTAGGCTGCTATTTCTCATAGAATTTCACTCCCCTTCTATATAGCATTTTACTAGGTTGAGCACTGTCCTCCGCTATTCTATTATGTAAGAAACATCTGCATACAACCTTTTCTATACTAGTTACCTCATTATCTTCTTACAAAAACATATTTTCTTTTATAAAAACCTATCTTTAGCCATATGAAAAACCATCCAATAAGCAAAATGCTAATTATTGGATGGTTTTGCTATTTTTATGCTTGTTGATAACGTAGCACTGGTGTACGAGCAGCGCGTGTTTCGTCTAAACGAGAGACAACTGTTGTATGTGGTGCTTCTTGTACGATGGATGGATTTTCTTCCGCTTCCTTCGCAATTTGGATCATCACATCACAGAATGCATCCAATGTTTCTTTGGATTCCGTTTCTGTTGGCTCAATCATTAATGCCTCTTCCACATTTAATGGGAAGTATGTTGTTGGTGGATGGTAGCCAAAGTCTAATAGACGTTTAGCAATATCTAATGTACGAACGCCCAGTTTCTTCTGACGGCGACCAGATAATACAAATTCATGCTTACAATGACGGTTATATGGTAGATCAAAGAATGGCTCTAAGCGGCGCATCATATAGTTAGCATTTAATACAGCATACTCTGTCACAGCTTTTAAGCCATCTGGACCCATTGTACGAATATATGTGTAAGCACGTACATTAATACCAAAGTTACCGTAGTACGGTTTAACACGACCAATTGATTGTGGACGCTCATAGTCAAAGTGGTATGTGCCCTCTTCTGTTTTTACTAATACTGGCTTTGGTAGGAATGGAATTAAATCTGCTTTTACGCCTACTGGACCAGAACCTGGACCACCGCCACCGTGTGGACCTGTAAATGTTTTATGCAGATTTAAATGCACACAGTCGAAGCCCATATCGCCAGGACGTGCTTTACTCATAACAGCATTTAGGTTCGCCCCATCATAGTAGACCTTCCCGCCAACCTCATGAATAAGCTCTGCCATTTCGATAATGTTTTCTTCAAATAAGCCTAATGTATTCGGATTTGTGAGCATCAATGCAGCCGTATCAGGCCCTACCACTTTGCGTAGATCTTCAATATCCACTAAGCCATTTTCATCCGATTTAACTGTAACTGTTTCAAAGCCTGCAACTGTTGCGGATGCTGGGTTTGTACCGTGAGCTGAGTCAGGCACGATAACCTTGTTACGGTGACCTTCGCCATTTGCTTCATGGAATGCACGAATCATCATTAATGCTGTCCACTCACCATGAGCCCCTGCTGCTGGCTGTAATGTGACCTCATCCATGCCTGTAATTTCTACTAAAGAAGTTTGCAAATCATAGAGAAGCTCCATTGCACCCTGTACTGTCGATTCATCCTGTAATGGGTGAATATTAGCAAAGCCTGAAAGACGTGCAACGGCTTCGTTAATTTTTGGATTATATTTCATCGTACAAGAGCCAAGCGGATAGAAGCCAGAGTCTACCCCATGGTTTCGACGAGAAAGTGCTGTATAATGACGCATAATATCAAGCTCAGACACTTCAGGTAATTCTGCCGCTTCAGCACGTACTAGGTTTGTAGGTAATAACTCTGCTAGGTCTACTTCAGGTACATCAAGTGCCTCTAAGCTATAGCCAACGCGACCTTCTTTTGAAATTTCAAAAATGAGTGATTGATTTTCGTTATGCATGAAGAGCCCCCATTTCTGCAACAAGTGCATCAATTTCTTCTTTTGTGCGTAATTCAGTAACTGCGATTAGCACATGATTTTTAAGAGAGTCATAATTTTGACCTAATGGATAGCCACCGATAATCCCTTTTTCAATTAAGCCTTTATTGATTTCCTTAACACATTTATTCGTTTTCACAACGATTTCGTTAAAGTGTGCGCCTTGGAATGCTACTGTAAAGCCTGCTGCTTCAAAGGCATTTTTCGCATAACGTGTTTTCGCAATATTTTGCGTAGCCATTTCGCGAATGCCCTGTTTACCTAGAGCAGTCATTGCCACAGAAGCTGCAAGTGCAAGAAGTGCTTGGTTCGAACAAATATTTGAAGTTGCTTTATCACGACGGATATGTTGTTCACGCGCTTGTAGTGTTAATACATAGCCACGACGACCTTCACCATCCACTGTTTCACCAACAAGACGACCTGGCACCTTACGCATTAATTTCGTTGTCACCGCAAAGAAACCACAGTGCGGGCCACCAAATGCTTCAGAAATGCCGAATACTTGCGCATCCCCTACACAGATATCAGCGCCTAGCTGACCAGGAGGCGTTAAAATGCCTAATGCCAGTGGGTTAGAAGATACAACGAATAAGCTTTTCGCTGCATGGGCAATATCCCCGAGCACTTGAATATCCTCCACTTGGCCAAAGAAATTTGGATATTGAGCAATAACTGCTGCCGTATTGTCGTCGATAAGCTCTTTTAATGCATCTACATCTGTCACACCATCTTTTTGTGGAATTGTTACCACTTCAATAGATTGACCATAGGCATATGTAGCTACAACATCACGGTATTCTGGATGTACTGCTTCTGATACTAAAATTTTCTTGCGACGCGTATGACCAGCTGCCAGCATACCTGCTTCTGCTAAAGCTGTACCACCGTCATACATAGAGGAGTTAGCAAGATCCATACCCGTTAGTTCGGCAATCATTGTTTGGAACTCAAAGATAGCTTGTAGCTCACCTTGTGAAATCTCTGGCTGATATGGTGTGTAAGCTGTATAAAATTCTGAACGAGAAATGACATGGTCTACAATTACTGGTTTATAGTGGTTATAAACGCCTGCACCTAAAAATGATACATTGGCATTTGTGTCCTTATTTTTTGCAGCAAGTGCCGTTAATTCTTTTAATAAAGCAGATTCTGATTTTGCTTCTTTAATATCATAAAGACCTTTAAAACGGACTTTCTCAGGAATATCCTCGAATAATTCATCAACTGAGGATACACCGATTACGTCTAACATTTCTTTTTGATCTTGCTCCGTCATAGGTAAATAACGATGTTTCATAAATGTAGGTCCCTCTTTTCAACTATTATTTTGAACGCTTGTAAAACGGTGTTTCTACTGTTATTACCTTTAAGTGTTTACCGCGAATTTCAATTTCTAGTTCAGTTCCGATTGTTGCGAATTGACTGTCAATTAATGCGTGACCAACATTACGTTTTGAGGAAGGAAGCTGTGTACCAGTTGTCACTTCACCGATTTCTTGACCATCCTTAAACACTTTATAGCCATGGCGTGGAATGCCTTTATCAATCATTTCAATGCCTACAAGTTTGCGTGGTAGACCATTTTCCTTTTGAGCTACTAATGCTTCATGACCAATGAAGCCTTCTTTATTTAATTTCACAGCAAAGCCAATACCAGCCTCTAGTGGAGAAATTGTTGCTGATAGTTCTTGACCATATAGTGGTAGCCCTGCTTCAAAGCGCAGTGTATCACGACATCCAAGTCCAGCTGGAACAATACCTTTTTCTTGACCTGCCTCTAAAATTTTACCCCAAAGCGCTTTGATGTCTTCTGGAGTGCCATATAATTCAAAGCCATCTTCACCTGTGTAGCCACTGCGAGAAACTAATACTTTATGTCCTGCAACCTCAACATTCTCTTGGAAGCGGAAAAATTTAATAGCACTTACATCGGTCGAAGTAAGGGATTGAAGAACTTCTTCTGCTAATGGTCCTTGAAGAGCAATTTGTGCATAGGCATCAGATTGATTATCAATCATCACATCATATTGGTGTTGATTTTCCATCATCCAATCATAGTCTTTTTCAATGTTGGCTGCATTAACACATAATAAATAGTGATTGTCAGCTAATTTATATGTTAATAAATCATCCACAACGCCACCATCTTCATAGCACATTGCCGTATACTGCGCTTGGCCATCAACAATTTTTGATACATCATTGGATAAAAGATTTTGTAAAAAGTTGAGTGCATCAGGACCCGTTACTAAAATTTCACCCATATGGGATACATCAAATAAGCCTGCACGATGTCGCACCGCATCATGTTCCTCTTTAATAGAAGAAAATTGAACAGGCAACTCCCATCCACCGAAATCAACTGTCTTTGCACCATATTTTGCATATTCTTCAAATAGAGGTGTACGTTTTAATTCATTTGTCATTCATTTTTGCCCCCTTATTGTTTGTTACATGTTTACTGGTAGTAGTTCGTCTGTATTTTGACTTAAAAGACATAAAAAAAGACAGACGAACCCCTTTTCGGGATTCTCTGTCCTTGCACCTGAAAGTTACACCAAACTGACTCGCACGCTTTAACATTGCCAATTAGTCGGCTTTCCCCTTTGGTGGCTGTGCTTGTTATACTACAGCTCTCTCCAGAGTTGCGTCTTGTACGAGTCCTTTTACCTGAGAGATTCATAGCCCATTGCTACTTGCTCCTTCGGTGACGTCTACACGCGCTCTCCCCGCACAATCATCCGCCCAAGATAAATCTTGGTACTATTTAGTATTCAATGAACATTTAGTTACTTATTTGTCTATATCCTAACATTAAATGCATTGGAAAGGCAATCATTTTTTAAAAAGATAGCAAAACACGAACGATAATAAAATAATAAGTAATTATCGTTCGCCTTTCAACCTTTTCACTTGAAATACTAAATACTCTAAAATTTGGCGAATGGTTCTGCCTTCTGTTAGCACCTGAATATGCCCTGCATCACGATAAAATTTTCTTCTGTAATGATACAGTTTTTCGAGTTCCTCCTTTGTAGAGCTTTGGACAATTGGTCTATTTAGGTCATGCTGAATACGTTTATAAATATCTTCAAACGACGCATCCAGAAAAAATACCAATCCACTGCGTCTCATAATTTTTCGATTCTCAGCGTTCATGGCAACCCCACCACCTGTAGAAATAATACAAGCCTCGTCTCGAAAATTTTTCAAAAAGGCTGTTTCTATTTCTCGAAAGCGTGCCTCCCCGTATTTTTCAAAGATTTCTGGAATGGTCATCCCCTGCTGTCGCACAATCTCATGATCCATATCATAATATGGCATCTTTAACAAATAGCTTAAACGTCTTCCTAACGCACTTTTTCCGCTGCCCATAAAGCCAACTAAATATATTTTTCGCAATTCGGATCACCTTCTTATAACTACGATTCTACACTGTCTGACAAAATTTGTCCTAATAAATTTATCGTAGCTCGAACATTCAATTTTTCTAGCCCATCATAAGTTCGAAACTGCATTTCATAAGACATACAATACGCAAGAACAAAAGTAGTTACAAAAAATAATAATGCAATTGCGATTAAAAAAATAGCCCCTCTGTCATTTTTCAATAATTGCCACATAGAAGGTTCGCTCCTTTTGCATACCGCTAGGAAATTTGACAGCAACTGTCAGCATATTGTCTATATAGCGAAATTGACAAGCATCAACGCCATTTAACATTGGCACATGTCCACCGTTTACTTGCTCTCGAATAAGATTGCGATAACAATCAATATGATAAACAATTTCTCCTCGTTGAAAGGTGATTCTTTTATGATCATCACGAATGGAAAACGTCGAAACTTCATGTAGATATCTATTTAAGTCATACACAAAAAGCTCCCATTCTGACTGTTCATCTGTTAGCATGGTTGAGGTCATGTCAGCAAACCATACCATTATTAGTACAAAAAGATGAGAGACCAAGACAAATACCATTAACTGAAACAAAGCTTCTAATAATGTATAGCCATTCTCATTCATAAACTTCACCTGTTAGCTGAATACATTTTTGACGAGGCTCACGCATATTATGAAAGCTTACGCAAATGCCTTGTCCATCGTTATATTGCCATTGATAAGTAGCCTGTTCAACTGTTCTGGAGCCTGCTGTTTGCTGGTAGGCTTGATATTGCTTTAGCCCCTCATAAGCCGTTTCAGCCGCTATCACCTCCATCTTTTTATTGGTAAGATTGGTTTTCATGGTATAGCTAATTGGCAATAAAGATGTGCAAAGCAACATGAAAATAACTATGGCTACAATTGTTTCTACAAATGAATATCCTAACTCATTCAACTCTAGCTCTCCCTCGTCCTAGTGTAATAATCACTCTTTTATACCCTTCTGGCGTTTTAAATGTCAGTGTGCCAGCTGTCATCACATTGCCACTGTAATTATAAATAAGCCTATATATAGAACTTTCATCAGGTAAAAATTTAACTCCTTTTGGAAAGGGGCGTACATATAAATTCGCAAAAACACCTTTTTGAATGACATAGCGATTGGCTCCACTTTCAAATGTCATCGCTATATATTGGCGTTGATCCATGCTGTAGGTTTGAATATAGTGAATATCTAATTCAATTTGTGTAAAAAAACGCTCTAATTCCTTTGCTTCAGCTATTTTCCAGGAAAATTTAAGAACAATTGCCGTGAGGCTCATCGCAATTACGAGAACAATTAGTATTTCAAGCAGCGTAAAGCCTGCTTCATGTTGACGTTGCCTCATTAGCCACCTGAACCCGCCTCTGAGTCAGCATTCGCTAAACGTACCTCACCTTCGTTGGTAATCACAATTTCTTCTTTGTTTGGACATGACGTTTCATTTTCTTTCAGATAGCCCTCCTTCACCAAATCATCCAATGTTGGATACGTCATCAAATCCACGCGATAAGCCTCAACCTGACCTTGCACCATGCTAATATAAGCAGTACATCCCTTCTCATCAATCGTGGCAAAGTGTTTGGTAACATTTGGGATAGTAATTAGAATTAAAATAGATATAATTAACAATACGATTAACATTTCAATTAAAGTAAAACCTTTTTGCTGTTTTATATACTTCATTATTTCCTCCTATACGATTTCAATCATCTGATAGATTGGCAGTAATAAACTCATATAAGCTGCTATGATGCATATGGCAATTAAAATAAAGAAGGTAGGCTGTACAAGTGCGAGCACTTTCTGGAAAAGCTGCTCCTGCTTGTCCATTAATAAATCACCGTACAATACTAGCTCTTTTCCTAAATAACCACTTTGCTCACCATGCGCTATAAAAATGGGAAAGTCCTGCTGAAACACAGCGAGCATCTTGACTGCCTGTGCTAAGGATTCTCCGAAAATAACCCTTTCTTTTAGACGCTGTGAAAGATTTTGCAGAAAAGGCTGAAGCTGCTGTTCCTCTAAAATTTGAAGGCTCGCCTGTAATGAAAAACCGCTTTGAAGCAAGCTTCCTAAATAGGCAGCAAATTGTCTTGTTAGCGTTAGCCTAAAATAGCTTTGTAGGAATGGAATCTTTAAGAGGATGGTAAGCTGCGTAGTAATAGCTTGTCGTTTAAGCAAGAAGCGACAAAGCCATGCTAGACAAAGTGTTACAAGTGTAACGATAATCACCGCATCTGGTATATGCAATAACATATTTGATAAGGCTAGGGACCCTGCCTCTGTTTCAACTGTACGACTTGCTGTTATTCTTTCAATATTCGGTAGGAAGACGGTGCGGAAGACGAAGAACAGTACTAATAAAAAGAAAATCAATGTAGCAGGATAGGCAAGCAGCTTGATCAATTTTTTCTTGGTTTGCTCACTTATCGCTAGCTGTCTGGCAACACCCTGTAATGCTTCCATCATATGGCCATTATTTTCGGCTACCGTAATTGCCACTAAATGCTGCTTGCTTAGCTGCAATGTTTCAAGTATGCCTGTTACCCCTACTCCCTGCCTCAGCTTGTCATCAATTTGCTGTTGTATATCCTGATACGACTCAATATGATGAGGTAACAGCATAGCAATCGCCTGTGGAAATAAATAGCCCTCTTGCATTAGCACATATAAGCGGTTGAAAAATTGAGCCTGCTCCTTTATCCGCCATTTTGTTGCCTTTTTATACTGAAGAAGCAGCCGGTCAATATATGTTTGTAACCGCATATTGCTGATTCTCCAATAATTCTTTTTGCCCCATTAATGTTCGTTCATAAGGAAGCTCATAATGTGTCTTTGTTGCTATAGCAGCAATGGCCTTACTTAAATAGCCATCATCTAAAATTTCATAAATGGCACGACGTTCCTCGTGTATAGTCGGTGCTTGGAAAAGTAGCTGAGCAACAATGCCAATCACTGTTTGCCGCAGCTCCTCAATGGATACACCTAAGTCCATTAAACGGTAAAGACAGTTGATGGAATCTTTTGCATGAATCGTTGCAAGGACTAGGTGACCAGTTAAGCTTGCCTCGATTGCAATTTTTGCCGTTTCCTTATCTCGAATTTCACCAATCATAATGACGTCTGGAGAGTGCCGTAAAATCGCTTTTAGCCCTGTAGCATATGTAACGCCTGCTCGCTCATTTACTTGAATTTGCAGTAAATTTGCTTGGCTATTTTCTACAGGGTCTTCTAAGGAAATAACATGTCGCTGTAATTCTGTAGAACAATAATGAATTAAAGAATACAGCGAGGTAGACTTGCCAGAGCCTGTTGCACCTGTAAAAAACAAAATGCCTTGCTTACTTTGCACAAGTGCCATTAATTGGTGTGCTGCACTTTCAGAAAAACAAAGGGAAGTTAGTGGGAATGTATGATTTTGAAGAAGTAAACGGATAATTAAGCTTTCTTTTAAGAATACCGAGGGAAGTGTTGATACGCGAAAGGCGTATGGATTTTGCTCCATCGCTTTTTGAAAGGAGCCGCTTTGGGGTTTACGGCGCTCACTAATATCTAACTCTGCTAGAAATTTATAATACGAGATCATTCTTTCAGCTAGATCATTTGGTAGCTCACCTGCTTGCAGGAGCTTATCATATTTTCGAAAATAGAGTTGGTATTTTATAGTGCCCGGCACCAGCAATAAATCGGATGCACCAAAATGATAGGCCTTTAGTAAAAGCTGCTCGCATTTCTGTTCAACAACCGTTTCAAAACTTTGCATACATGCACCTCTCTTTTAGTTCATGCGAATATGACCGCCCTATTCGTTATCCCTAGTATAAATAGAAAGTTGGCAGTAGAAAAGCCCTTTGCTGAAAATAAAAATTTGCGCTAAAAATACGTGAGAAAGTAGAGTTTTCAGCCTTTTCATCAAAATTCTTGTATTTTCCTTCAGCAGACATTTGGACATCTGCTGAAGCAAGATCAAAGCAGCCAGCATAAACAATTATCAGCTGACTGTTTTCATCCTCTCTTGTTTAAAATAATAGCAATTCATGTAGGTTGGTATGCATAGATAAAAAAGTTGTTTAAGTTGCTTTATCAATACCTAAATCAAAAAATAAGGAGTGATACGTACTAGCCGCTTACTTATTTGTTACCGAGTTGCTCCGCCAAACCGATTAGCAGTCCTTCGATTCCACGAATGTAGCACAGCCGATACGAGTCCTCATACTGAACCACTTCACCAACGAGCTGAGCACCATACTTAGTGAGTCTCGATACCATTTCGTCAATGTCTTCAACGGTGAACATGACGCGTAGATAACCGAGGGCGTTTACAGGAGCAGTCCGATGATCTGCTGTGGTAGGTGGAGTGAGAAATCGCGAAAGTTCAAGTCGACTGTGGCCATCAGGGGTAACCATCATAGCAATCTCTACGCTCTGAGAACCCAATCCAGTTACGCGACCAGCCCATTCACCTTCGACAGTGGCTCGCCCTTCGAGGTTTAAGCCAATCTCCTCAAAGAAAGAGATTGCGTCATCAAGGGATTCTACAACAATGCCGACATTGTCCATTCTTAGTAATTTGTTTTTTGTCATCCTCTTATCTCCTTATGTGTAAAAGTCTATTAACTGATTATCTACATAACATTATTCTATTAACAAGTTACAAATTCCTTCCAAACAAAAATACCTTGTCATAATATAGAAAATATAAATTATTTTGATAATTATAATATAGCTGTTTAAAAAGCCTTACTCAATGAACGGTGCAGATTAGTTGAAGAGCGTTGTTTGACTAGCATTCAATAATCGGGGCATAATGAAGAATAATTAAATCTATCATTATTTTAATGAGGAATAGACTTAGTAACCGCATTTTTCCTCCCATTTACTTGGAATGAATTTTTTATTTTTTAAACAAAGAGGAGAGTCAATATGGAAGTAGTATATTTTGCAGGTGGATGTTTATGGGGCGTACAAGCTTTTATAAAAACTTTGCCTGGCGTTACATTTACGGAAGCAGGAAGAGCTAATGGAACAGGTCATACACTTGAGGGTGATTATGATGGGTATGCTGAATGTGTAAAAACAGAATTTGATCCGACCATTGTCACAATCAGGGAATTAATGGGGTATTTCTTTGAAATCATTGATCCCTACAGTTTGAATAAACAAGGACAGGATGTTGGCGAGAAATACAGAACAGGCGTCTATAGTGAAAAGCCTGAACACTTACAAGAGGCGAAGGTGTTTATTGGTGAGAGAAATGATTGCGAACTTATTGTTGTTGAAGTATTGCCACTTACAAACTACATAAGAAGTGCAGAAGAACATCAAGATAGGTTAGCTAGATGTCCAGAGGATTATTGTCATATTCCAGAAGAACTATTGAATAAGTATAAGTAAAAGATGATTGATGGGATCTATAGCTTTCAGACATGCTTGATCATATAATAAGGGGAATAGAACTGGTTGAATCGGGTATGTTCGTTTAACAAGAATTAAACAATTTTTAAAAGCCTTATTACATATCTAATGTAGTAAGGCTCTTGTAATTAAACCACTTTATTATCGCTCTACAGCTAGCTCCTATCAGAGATGAGCGACTGCTATTATTCTGTCATTAAACTATAAACCGTAATTTTCTTGATTTTTGCGGCTACTACCATCGAGACTATATAGGCTAATAGAAAGATTCCGATACATAGCATTAGGATAGTTGGTAAATGGATAGTAAAATCTAAACGTTTGACGCCTGCACCTGACAATAATACAGCAAGCATTGGATTGGTGAAAAAGTAACCAAGCGCGCCACCTATTGTAACGCCCGTAATGATGACTGGTAGAAAGCTGATGGCGATTTGATGCATTAGTTGCATTGTTGAATAGCCGATAGCTTTCATCACACCAAATTCCTTTTTACGCTTAATAATCATTGTTTTAATGACCAGGTATAGAATCATGACAACAACTAGCACGGTGATGACTAGAACCGTCAGCAAAATGGCAAACACTGCATCTGTATACATACCTGTTTCGCTCTCTATATTTTCATCGATATCTACTGTTCCAACTAGATAATCCCCATATTGCTCTTGGACATTTTTGATAAAATCTTTGTTCGATATACCATCTAAATAAACATTCAGGGTAGATCCTTTATAGTTTGTTTGTAATTGTTGAATTCCTTCTAATGTCAATGCGGCTACCTGGCCTGAATGATGAATTAATTGACTGATTCCAGTTACTAGAAAACTAGCTGTTTCATTCTCAAATTCTACTTCAACTGTATCCCCAATTCCTTTATTGATTTGGCTTGATACAACCCAAGAGATGGATATTTCATTTTCATATTTTGGCTGGCGACCTTCGTAGACGATATTGTTTTCTAACTGGTCATAATGATTCGTAACATTTGTATACACGATTTGACCATCAATTTTCGTTTGAATTTTATCCAATAGATTCACTTTCCGTACATATTCCATTTGTTCAATATGACTCAAAAGTTCTCTTATATCTACATCTGGTTTGATAATTACATACACATTTGCAGGTTCTACACCGAATAAGTCCACAAATGCCGTCTTATCTGACGCGATGTTATAATAGGACACTGCTGAAAAGACAGAGGCAAAAGTTAGTGCAATAATGATGAAAAGAATCATCATATTTTGTTTTGCATTTGCAAGCGTTGATTTAATCGCAAGTAAGAAATGAAGTCCACCTCTCGCTTTTTCCAATGGAACACGATTTTTTCTAAAGTTATGTGTTTGAATGCCTCCACGAAGTGCTGCAACAGGAAGAATTTTCTTAACACGAAAGGCAGATAGTAGTGTAACGATTAAAACAGCAAGTGTAACAAAGAAAATACTGAGCAAATTAGCCATAAGACCAAATGTTTGCGTCCATATTAAACCAGATAACGTTGAAATAATACTTCCGAAGAAAGACATAAGAACATATGACAGCGCAATTCCTATCACACTTCCACAAAGAGCAATGAAGATAAATTGTAGAATCATCGATGAAAGAATTTGCCTACTTGTGTAACCAATCGCTTTAAGTACCCCAATATTTTCCACACCATCTTCAATACTATTTGCAATTTGGAATTTAATTACAATCAGTGAAACAAGTACAATTATTATTGCAAATGCTACTAGTATTGTCGCTAGAAGATTAATCGTTAATGTAGTTACACTTTTCACTAGTTCAATATCTAATCCCCAAATATTAGCATTCACTTCTATTGATTGGTGGAATTCTTTAAAAAAGTTGTTTTTTAACGTCGATGATTGTATTTGATCGTCCAATATTGCAGATATAACCAAGCCTTCTGATTGGGTACTTAATTCGTCTGCCAATTTTAAATAGGAAGGTTCCGGCAACATAAATTTCATAACGCCCATGTTATTCGTACCCATCATCGTTGTTTCAAAAAATCCTCCAATTCGATACTCATATTCCTTGTCTTGATAGGTGATGGTAAAGTGATCACCTAATTGATAGCCACCATTTGTTTTAAAACTATACGGCACAAAAATATCATGGGAACTATATGTATTCAGTTTTTCTATCAAATTTAACGGGCCAATACTACGTTTTGTATCCGCATTGAAAATAATGACATTAGTCGATAATTCACTATTGCCAAAGTTAAATTTAGCCATGTTCATTCTGATCATTTCTTCTGTTTCTGACTCTGTCACCCCAGGATATTTCGTTATAAATTCTCCATAACTTAGATGATAATTTGCATAATCCATCATTATTATTGCGTGAGGATCTTTTAATTGTTCAGCTTTACTTTCAAAAAATGGATTGATTTGTGTAATAACCATTAAACCAATATTCAAAAGTAAAGCAGCGACCAAAATAAAGATAAATAAAGAAAAGGTCGCAGATTTGCTTTTTCGAATATTCGCCAGCGCTAGGTTGATAATGTTCACCTTACCACCCCATTTCTGCAAGGAAATTTTTGAGCTTTTTATGGCGCTCGATATTGTCTTTATCACTGTATGTACCTAACTGCAAATCACCGTAAATAACACCATCCCGCAAATAGAGAATCCGATTTCCGCGCAATGCGGTTTTCATATCATGCGTGACCATCACGATACTTTGCCCGTTACGATTTACATCGGTAAATACATCCAGAACACTAGTACTAGCTGCTGAATTTAACGCACCGGTTGGTTCATCCGCAAACAATAATTTCGGGCTGTTTATTAATGCTCTAACAATTCCAACTCGTTGCGCCTCCCCGCCAGAAAGCTGTGTTGGGAACTTAGACCATGCATTTTCGCCGATTCCTACTTGATTTAATAATTCTTTCGCTTTTTTTTCAACTTCACGTTTATTTTTATTCACTAACAGACCGCTTGCCAGAACATTATCGAGTACACTCATATTGTCTAGTAAATAAATTTGCTGAAAGACAAAGCCACAATGATTCCTTCTAAATACCGCCAGCTGGTCGTTGTTTAATTTCGCTAAATTTTCGCCTGCAAAATCAATTGTGCCTAATGTAGGCTTATCCATACCACTCAGAGCATAAAGCAGCGTAGATTTCCCAGAGCCTGAACTCCCCATAATGATGGTAAAATCCCCTTCCAGTAAATGAATATCTAAATTTTTTAAGACATGCTGTTGAATCCCAGCGCTTGAGAAGGTTTTACATAGCTTCTCTGTTTTAATAATTGCCTTTGTCATATTGTTTTGTACGCCCCTTTATTTTCAATTCAAAAAAGACTGTAATGAAGATTACAGCCTTATCATACAAAATAAATTCTTAGTCAATCTTTAGGCAATTCTTAACTAATCCTTAATTCTTATGCCAGTTTAACTTTTAAGACAACTGTAAAGCCATCTTGGCGGTTGTAACAGTGAATATGGCCCTGCATATTTTCCATAAAATATTTTGAGATATAGAGACCAAGCCCTGAACCATTCTTCCCTTCAACATTTTTTCCGCGATAATATTTATTAAACAATAGGGGCAATTCTTCTTCACTAATGCCACATCCGAAATCTATCATATGGAGTTCGAGATAACCGTTATTAATTTGCGACTTAACGATGACCTTTGTGCCTGCATATTTATAGGAATTACTAATAATATTGTCTATTACCTGCTGCATGCGTAAGGGGTCTGTTAAAATAATGCATGGTGGCATAGCATCATAGACGATTTGATGATCATAATTAACATTTTCAATCATCTCTACAAGGATTTCGCTCGATTGCTCAGTTACCGTTAACTTTAATTGCTGTAGTTCTTCCAATGTAGCGTGGAACATATCCGTCACAAGTAAATTAATTTGCTCTGCTTTTGAGGAGATCGTCTGCACTTGCTTTATGACCTTGTCATCCTTTGCCTGCATCAGCATCAATTCACTAACTGCCTTAATGGAGGCAACAGGTGTCTTAATATCATGACTTAATGTGGCGACTAGCTCCTTCTTACTGCGATTAGATTCATACTCTCTCTGACGAGCAGCATCCAGCTCTTCCCGCAATAGATCAAAGCTTTCTGTAAATGCGCCAAAGTAATTGTTCTTGCCCATATTTAAAGGTATATCGAAATGCCCCCTCGCCACATTTGCAGCAAAAGCCTGAAGCTGCTGAAATGGCTTTAATAATGCTCTATGAATATAGGTAATATAAAGAATACTAATGATCATTAATAAAGCAAAAATTACACGAATGGATTCGACTAGTTCACTTTTCATTTGTTCCACTATGCCTTGTTCGTTATTATGGATAATGATTTTTCCTACTATTTCGTTATCTTTCTTTACATCCATCACTATATCTCTATTTTTTATGGCCTCATATATATGATGAAAATGACTATCCGATGTCTGGTAAATCACATTTTCAGAGGCATCTATAATAGAAAATGGCTGTGATACGCTACTGCTGTAAAAAGTTTTTTCCTGTATTTGTCCCCAATTTTTTTCAACCGTTTTGACCAGATCATTTATAGCAATAAGATCCACTTCTTCAGTATTCTTATTGTTAATAATGATGGTTGAGCCAGTAATGCCAACAGCAAAAACCGCTACAATCATTATAATGAGCCATGTTATTCGCATTGGCTTGTGTCCTCTAAAATATAGCCTGTTCCCCATACAGTTTTAATCAATTGTGGGTTCTTGGGATCCTCTTCAATTTTCTCACGTAAATGCCGAATATGTACATTAAGCGTGCCATCGCCTACAAAGGAATCGCCCCAGACATTTTGAAATAATTCATCTTTTGTAATAATACGATTTTTATTTTTTGCCAAATAATGCAGCAATTTATATTCCATCGTTTTTAGTTGAATATCAACTCCCTTTACCCGCATACGATGAAGTTTTGTATCCATTTGGATTTGTCCAAATGTCAAAGTTTCTTGTTGGTTGCTAGAACCTTTCCCATATCTTTTAAGTACAGCTTTGACCTTTGCTAGTAAAATGCTTAAAGTATAAGGCTTTTGTATGTAATCATCGCCGCCTATGTTAAGTGCAATTAAAACGTCATCATCGCTGGAACGAGCACTAATAAATAGAATTGGAATTTGCGTTGTTTTACGCAATTTTTTACACAAATCAAACCCCGACTCATGCCCGAGATTGATATCGAGAAGAATTAATGATGGTTCGTGTTCCTCCAAAAAACGCTCACACTCCGTTGCACTTGTCACAAATGCCGTTTTGACCTCAAACATATTAAAATATTCACAGGTTGTTTCAGCTAAAGCCATTTCATCATCAACGACTAAACAATCTAATTTCATCATAAACCTCCCTTGTACACTTTCAAAAACCATTTAATGGATCATTTGAACTAGGCTCTTTCCTCTCTTCGATAAAGTTATAGCATACTTTAATGGTATTGCACCATACTTATCTAAAGTATTTTATTGATGATCAATAAGCATTACTCCACTATTAGATTTTCCATTTTTTATAGCTAAACCATTTATGAAAGGTTGTAACTTATGTGATTTTTCATTATTCCTTACATCTACAAAACTAAGTGCCTTCTCTGAAGCTTTACTATTTTCCAGTGCATCCCCATCACAAATGGTTGATATGGTAAAAAATAAATACATGAAAAAATTAATATTTATACAGAAATGAACTGTATCTTTTTCAATAATACAATATAATAGAAATATCATGATTATTTTCCTAGCACCTGGTAGACGAATAACATTCAAAAATTTAAAGAGGTGAAGCATATGATCCATCCATTAAAAATTACGAGTACACTAGCTGATGAAACGAGATACTCAATTTATGAGTATATTCTAAAAGAAAAGAAAACGGTTACAGTCCAGCATATTGCAGATAAATTTGGCATTCATCCAAATGTTGCCAGGCTTCATTTGACGAAGCTTGCCGAAATCAATATTATCTCTGCTGACTTTGTGAAAACAGGCAAGGGCGGTAGACCAGGACGCGTTTATAAAGCTTCCGAAAAAGGTGTATCCCTCTCGTTTCCAAGACGTGATGAGGATCGTTTATTGAAATGGACAATTCAATTAGTACAGGACATTGGTCCATCAGCATTAACAAAATGTCAGGAAATTAGCTACCAAGACGGCTATCAGCAAATGAAAAACTATATAAATGCTGAATTAACATTAAGTAATTCCCTTTCCTTCGAAGATAAGCTTCAGCTATTAACAGATAATGCTGCATTAATTGGCTATATTCCGCAAGTTCAGCAAACAGAGCAAGGAAAAAAAGTAATATTCTCCATTTTTAATTGTCCATTCCAGGAGCAGTTGTCTGCTCATTCCGAAATTGTCTGTTCATTACACGAATCCTATTTAAAGGGACAACTAGATGCATTATTTTCAAACAATGAATTTGTGCAAATGGAAAGTATGGTACATAATTGTGATTTATGTAAATATGAAATAAACGTGACAGAAATCGATCGCTAGTTAAAAAATCCATTTGTTTGTCACAAAGAAGCAGAAGTTCCAGTTTACAGACACCTTTCATATCATTTATAATGAGTAAGAGATTATTGTGTCGTGGGCAAAAGGAGGGGAAATCTTCATGGATAATATGTATAAAGTTATGGCTTTCTGGACAGGTATTTTTGCCGTTATGTTCTACCTTGGTGGTATGAACGAGGTATCGCTATTATTCGTAGGTAATACAGGTTTATTCTTATTATTAGGCTTCTTAAACCTTTCAGAACGTATGTACATGTACATTTTCGGAGCATATTTAACTGTATTCTTCGCTGGCTTCACATACTATACAACATTCATTCACGTACCTGGTGGCGGTCATTAATCAAAAAATCGCGTGTCTCATATTAAATATGAGGCACGCTTTTTTGTTGCTCTCTTTAGATTTAGAAGCATAATAAAATCCCCCTTTAGGCGAGGGGGACTGATCGTTTATGAAGCTAGCTTAGGTTTATATTGATGAAAGACAATGGTTTGGACAATCATCCATATAGAGGATACCGTCCAATAAAACGGGATAGCTGATGGCATGAATAATGATGAAAGGACAATCATCATCGGCATGATCCACATTATCATTGTCATTTGTGGTTGACTATTTTCTGCTAATTTAAACGATAAATACATGTGAACCATCATCGCTAAACCTGCAATAATGGCCATAAAGATATCTGTAGAGCCGAGGTTAAACCATAATAAGCTCTCATGCATAATCGCATTGTTTTTAGAAATGGTCAAATACAAGCCCGTTAGAATCGGAAATTGTATAAGCGCTGTTAGACAGCCCGTTTTCATTCCTGAAAAGTTCTCCATCATTATTTGCGATATTTGCAGTTGATACGCTTTACGTTCTTCGTGTGTTGTCGCTTGGTTTAACTTTGATTGTAATGCAGCTAATTGCTCCTTATTCCCTTGAGTAGTTTGCGTAACCACTTGTTGAGATTTATAAGACTTGAAATTTGGATACATGAGAATTAAACGTATAAGCACTGTAAGCAATACGATTGCCGAAACATAGCTTCCTGTAAAATGAAAAAACACCTCTAATAAATTTGTCAATGGTTGTATTAATTGTTCAAGCATGAATGCGTATCTCCCCTTTTATAATTAATCTTATAAAAGGGCCGCTAATTTCTCATCTTTATCGGATTTACTGTAAATTACTTTTCTCAGCCATTTATTTAGTATAATATGCGATAAATAAATCTTTGTTTCAAAATTTACATTGACTGTTAAATCCATCGTTACATCAAAACTCGTGTCAAAAACAGAAATTTTATCAAATATAGTATAAA
The DNA here is from genome assembly GCF_038051955.1 of Lysinibacillus sp. FSL H8-0500. Lineage (NCBI taxonomy): Bacteria > Bacillati > Bacillota > Bacilli > Caryophanales > Bacillaceae > Lysinibacillus > Lysinibacillus sp. FSL H8-0500. The sequence goes on from NZ_CP150292.1 coordinate 2,964,249, forward strand.
TGTATACTTTAATAAACGGACTATGTTGAATTAAATAATTCACATCAGTAATCAGCGATAATAGTAAAATTAATTCCATTTACATCACCTATTTATATTCTAGCATAAATAAATGGAATTGTTTAATTTTTCTATCAATACTCCCTAAAAACCATTTAAAAATGGATTGGTTTCCATTTCTGCGCCAACCGTTGTATAGCTACCATGCCCAGGATAAATAATAGTATCCTCTGGTAGCGTTAGTATTTTCTCATGAATAGAGGCCAATAATACTTTGGTCGAGCCGCCTAATAAATCTGTACGCCCTATTCCCTGCTCAAATAATGTATCACCTACAATCGCAAAGCCATCGTTGTCGAAGATATAGGAAATACTGCCTGGCGAATGGCCTGGCGTAAAAATCGCTTTAAAGCTAAAATTGCTTATTTCAAATGATTGTTCCTCTTTAATGATATTTTCTTCGGCTGGTGGAGCAACAATATAATCTGGTAATGCCGCATATTTGCTAGAGCCATTTTTCGCGGGATCTCCAAGCCAACTTACTTCCTTCTCATGAATCCAGACAGGCACATGAAAAGCCTCACGTACAGCCTCTACAGCGCCTATATGGTCAAAGTGTGCATGTGTTAAAAAGATCGCTAACGGCTTTAAACCATTGCCACGAATCGTTTTCATTAAACGCTCCGCTTCCTCACCTGGGTCAAATATTAGACATTCCTTCTCTTTATTCGATACGATATAGCAATTTGTTTGGACTGGTCCAAGTGCGTAGCTTCGTACATTCATCATAGTAATCACCTCAACTTTTTATTATACAGGCTTTGCCACAATTTGACGATAAATGTTCATAGTTTACGCTATTTTAGTTCTCGACAAAAACAAGTAGAACGTTTACAATTAAGGAGGAATATTGTTTGCGACATTCATTTTCTGATGTCGAAAGGAGTGTCTATTTTTTATGAACTTATTAATGGTTATTTTTGGTCTAGTAGCGATTTTAGCTGTAGTTGGTACATTCCAAGCAATTAAAGAAAAGAACCTATTAAGCGTTGTTTTCAACTTATTAAGTGCTGCCGTATTCGGTTGGTTTGTCATCATGACAATCATTCATAGCGGTTACCCACCAAAATTACACTAAAATTTAGACAGAAAAAGAGCGATCTCTTAATTTAGAGATTGCTCTTTTTTCTTGGGCTTTCACCCAAAGAAAAAACCAAACGATTGTGTGAAACGCCCATTAAAGTGTTTCTCAATCGTTTGGTTTTTCTCGATGATTCGGCCTTTTGGAGTGGACGAATCGCTTTAATTATTTAACGGAATCTTGCTTTAAATTACCTGTCTTTTCATCATAGAAGCGTAGCAGGTCACCATTAATAATGGCATCCGAGTTTTCTAGCTCTGTTGTGGCACGATCAGCATATGGCTGACATGGCTCGCCGTCCTCTATTTCTTCACCAGTCGCTTTGTCATAGCAAACTTCGCCTGCATAGACGTATTTATCAGTGATAAAGCGTCCATCACGGAATACAACAAAGTCCTCATGCTCTGGAGAGAATAGGTCTGCACCCATTTGCATATCTTTTGATGTTTCAACACCAAGAAGATGTAAAATCGTTGGGCGTAAATCCATTTGTCCAGATATCTCTGTCATTTCCTGACCATCACCAGCTCCTGGAATATGGATAAATAAAGGCACTTCTTGTAGCTCTGCATTATCAAATGGTGTGATTTGATCTTTCCCTAAATATTGTGCCATCGCTTTATTGTGGTTTTCTGAGATACCATAATGGTCACCATACATCACAATAATCGAGTTCTCATAAACACCTTGATCCTTTAAGGCTTGGAAGAAATCTTTTAATGCTTCATCCATATAACGCACTGTTTGGAAGTAACGATTTAATGTACCTGAGTTTGAATCATATTCAGGAATCATAATATCCTCAGGGTCCAATGTAAATGGATAATGGTTCGTTAATGTAATCAATCTCGAATAGAATGGCTGTGGCATCTCCTTCATTAAAGCCGCTGATTGCTCTAAGAATGGAGTATCTTTCATACCCCAGTTAACAGCTTGCCCTTCTTCCACTGTATATGAATCTATATCATAAAACTTATTAATCTTTAGTGATTGATACATCATATCACGGTTCCAGAATGATTTATTATTTGGGTGCATGACATTTGTAAAGTAACCATTTTCTCCAAGACGTTCAGCCATTGAATTATACGTATTACCACCATGTGTAAAGAATACTGCACCACGGCCTAAACCAAACAATGAGTTTTCCACAATAAACTCTGAATCAGATGTTTTTCCTAAGCCTGTTTGGTGATAGAAATTACTAAAATAATACGTATCTTTATCTTTCGTTAAAGAATTTAAGAATGGTGTAACCTCTTGACCATTCATATCATTATTAATGACAAAATTTTGTAATGATTCCATTGATACCACGATTAAATTACGATCTTTATATTTCCCAAACATCTCGGGGTTGACAGCCGCTTGGTTTGAGCGAATATAGTTATTCACTTCTACCAGCTCACTACCATCCGCCAATGCACGTTGCGCAGATGATTTCGATTGAATATAAATATCATACAAATGATAGTTGTACGTACCGATGTTTTTTACTAATAATTCGCGGTCAAAACTACGTGTTAAAAGTTGTGGACGCTCTGTTTCTGCTAATCCTAAGTTTAAGAATGACATCGCAACCGCTAATACGAAGAATGCACGGCGAAATTCAACATTGATTTTGAATGTTTCTTTCATTCTTGGTAAAAACTTATTCGCTAAAATTAAAATAAGTACGTCCACAAAATATAATACATCCCAAGGCTCAACAATTGCTGCTACTGACGTGCCTAAGTCACTAAAGTTACTTGTTTGGAACAATACTGGTAGCGTAATAAAGTCATTGTAGAATCGATAGAACGCTACATTTCCGTATAAAACAATGGACAAAATAATGCTGACTGTAATTAAATAACGGTTTCTGGCTTTTGCAGATTTAAAGAATAATGACAAACCATACGTAAATAGCAAGAAGCTTAATGGATTAATAAATAAAATAAATTGTTGCATGGCATTTTCAATTTTCATCTCAAAGCTTGTGTGATACACAATGACCGTTTTAATCCATGTTGTTATAATTGCTAGTATCATAAATGAATGTTTAGGCCACTTTATTGATTTCATTCCTAACATCCTCCCTATTTCCTTACTCACAATGAGCAAATTCTAAAATAATTATTTCTATTTTGGTTACACTAAACGAACTTTTCACTTTCCCCAGACTTAGCTTTAACTCAGGCTTTTCTTATTGGAGTCTTACATCACTGCTACAAGCTCTTGTTTATCACAACGAAATATTTGTAATCATTTTTGCTCATTTAGAGTTTCTTACAAAAAATAATTTTTTACATTTTGTTACTGAAACAAAATATATCTTAATCCTTTTTTTACAGATTCGCAACATATATCTTTTGGAATTTATTTCTTAACGTTCTGCTATGCGCCAGATATCTATATATACGTTTTACAATGTAAAAAGTTTCTTAAAAACATAAAAACAGCGGAAATCCACTGTCTTTAGAATATTACATACATATTACATCTATATTACTTCCACTTTACACTACCCAATTTTATTTTCTTTCAAACATTACTTTTGCTGTGCTTCTATATGAAGTCTTGTCGCTTCCTGTCGAATGAGTAATAATGCCATTTGGTAATCTTTAATATCTAGGACATTCGCTTTATAGAGCTCACGTATTTCATCCTCCATTAACACCAAATCGCCAATCGGATCACGTGTATAAATATAAGTGCCATATGTTTTCAAAAGTTCATAAATATCTAACATTTTATCCATTTTCTTTCGCTCCTCGGTGTAGTTGACAATCAATGCGCTTTGTTGGTGTAACAATGATATCTACTGGGCAATCATGCGCTTCGGTAGGAACATGATGAACAATCTGCTCGTCAAATAGCAAAGAGATCAATTTTCCTTTTTTATAGTTTAATACATAGCGATCATAATAACCACCACCATAGCCAATTCGATAACCAGCCTCGTCAAAAACAACACCTGGTACAAGGATTACATCCATATCATTTGCGTCAACAAATTCACATCTTTCGGGAATAGGCTCACGCAAATGCATATATACAGTTTCAAGCTGGGCAAACGTTTCAATAACATAAAAAGACATTTCTCTTGTTTTCGGATTACATTTTGGCACAGCAACCTTTTTACCAAGCTGCCAAAGCTCTTCAATAAAAGAGATTGTGTCGACTTCTGGCTTATGTGAAATGGTTATACCGATTGTCTTTGCTTCTATTATATATGGCTCCTGTAGCACTTTTTTTACTACAGCTAATGATTGATGACAATGGGCTTGCTCAGTCATGGCTGCAAGCGCTTGTCGTACCTTGTTTCGTAATGTTGTTTTATCCATCTGGGCCAACCTCCCTTAAAGGCGAATATCTATAAACGAGTGCCTTTAAACATTCTACGATAAAATGTAGAAAGCCAAAACCACTTGTGGTTTTGGCTTAATGAGCAATTACTTTGTTTCACGGTGAAGAGTATATTTCTTCTCACGAGAGCAATATTTTTTAAGTTCAAGACGCTCTGGATTGTTGCGTTTGTTCTTTTTAGAAATGTAGTTACGTTCGCCACAATCTGTGCAAGCTAAAGTAATGTTTACGCGCATCATTAACCCTCCCACTCTATATCAAGAATTAAAATTTGAGCATGATTTATACGACTAACCTATTATAACATAAACTGAAAAAAAATCTACCTTCATTTCATATTAAGTTTGCATATGGTAAAATACCTTATAATTACATACTATAATGAGGTGAAGCTAGTGGATTTATCGATCCTATTAATGAGCATTGGAATTTTTCTGATCATTGTATCCTTCTTTTTCAAAAATAGCGCGAAAAAAGTCGAAAAAGATGTCGAAGAATTATCCATCGCTATTTTTCAAGAAACAAATCAGTTAAAACGTCGCCTAAAAGTTGTGGAGGAAGAATTATTATTAGAGCCTGAATTCCAAGTAAAATCGAAATCAGCTTCTCATCATACAGCGCACAGCCCTAAGGTACAGCAAATGATGCAGGCTGTACAACAAGCAGCTCAAACTGCAAAAGCCACGCAAACAACAGCACAGGCAAAACCGATTCATCAAATTATCGTTAGTCAGGTGCTTGAATTAAACAGACAAGGACTTTCTGTTGCAGATATTAGTATTCGTTCTAATTTAACAGAGGAACAAGTTCGTCAAGTAATTGCAAGCGGAGGTCGATAATCAATGAATCAATCTGCCATTCGTGCCTTTGGTATTGCTATTTTTCTTGTCGGTGCATTGCTCGCGCTTGCTGATCGCTTTGACCTAAATATCGGGCTTCCGACAGTGACTTCCTCTACAAAGCAGGATGTTAAGGAATTACAAACTAAGCTGCATCAAGCCGATGAAGAAATTGCGTCCTTAAAAGAACAGCTAAAAAAAGCACAGCCAGTTGAAACATCTGCTACAGATACGACTGGGCAAGCTGACAAGCCAACTCCTGAGGCGACAACCATGACACTCCAAATTTATAGTGGCATTACACCTTATATTGTTGCACAGAAGCTTGAAGACGGTGGGATTATTACAAATAGTGTGGAAATGGAGCTATTACTGGCCAATGCTAAATATGCACGTAGCCTGCAAATTGGCTCCTATGAAATTAATTCTTCCATGTCCTTAGAGGAAATTGCTAATTTAATTACGGGTAAAAAGCAATAAAGTGAATCTTCAATCTGTGGAGGTCTTACAGCCTGTACCTAACACTAAGAAAAGATTATTATTACGAGATACATCAAAAGCTGTCACCTCCTCAAATTAGGTGACAGCTTTTTAAATAGATTAGGCGATGCTTTCTAAGAAGGCTTGCATTATCACACTGCCTTCTTTTGTGCCAATGGACTCAGGATGAAATTGTAGGCCAAAAAGAGGGTATTGTTTATGTTGAATCGCCATAATCTCTCCATCATCACAAGATGTAGCAATAATGTTAAAATCCTTGTGTAATGTAGGCTGTTCAATAATAAGGGAATGGTAGCGCATCACTTGAATTTCACCAGCTAATTGTGCAAAAAGGCCTGTTTTTTCATATTGTAAGGACGACAGCTTCCCATGCATAATCTGTTGTGCTTGCACAATATTTGCTCCAAAAGCCTGCCCAATAGATTGATGCCCAAGACAAATACCTAATATCGGAAATTGCTGATACAGCTCTCGAATAACCTCTACCGTAATGCCCGCTTCTGTCGGTGTTCCTGGTCCCGGCGATAAAATAATAGCCTCCGGTGACATTGCTTGAATTTCTTCTATTGTAATGGCATCATTTCGCACCACTTCTACATCTTTCCCTAGCATGCTAATTTGTTGAAAAAGATTATAGGTAAAGGAATCATAGTTATCAATTAATAAAATCATTGTTTTACCTCCAATAGCGCCCGAGCTTTATTAAGCGTTTCCTCATATTCAGATAATGGTACAGAATCGTAGACGATGCCTGCCCCTGCCTGCACATGGGCTTGCTGATCCTTAATAATCATTGTGCGAATGGCAAGTGCTAAATCCATATCACCTGTCGTTGAAATATAGCCGACTGCTCCAGCATAAACACCACGCTTCACTGGCTCTAATTCATTAATTAGCTGCATAGCTCGAATTTTGGGCGCACCTGATACCGTACCAGCAGGTAAACAAGCTCGAAGTACGTCTAGCACATGAAGGTCATCTCGTAAGTCTGCAATCACCTCTGATACAATATGCATCACATATTTATAACGCTCAATCGTCATATATTTCATTAGCTGAACAGAACCAACTTTAGCAATACGGCCAAGATCATTACGTCCTAAATCCACTAACATACGATGCTCAGCGATTTCCTTGTCATCCTGTAGTAAAGCATTCGCAATTGCCTCATCCTGCTCGGCTGTTGCACCGCGCGGCTTTGTACCAGCAATTGGATTCGTTGTAACCTGTCGATTTTTTACTTTTACAAGACTTTCAGGAGAGGTTCCTAAAATAACATATGTGCCATAATCCATATAAAACATATAGGGCGAAGGGTTTGTTGTACGCAATTGTCGATACAATGCAAAGGGTGAGCCTGTAAATGGTGCTGAAAAACGTTGTGACAGCACAATTTGGAAGATATCCCCTTTTAAAATATGCTGCTTGGCACGCTCCACCAGCGTTACAAACTGCTCCTTTGAAATCATTGGCTTAAATGCCAATGTATCTACCTTTGCAGCGTCAAATGTTGCCCCTGCATAAAGCTGTTGCTCCATCGCCAAAACAGCTGTCTCCATCTCCTCTAACGTACGCCCTTCCTGAAATAAATCAATAGAGGCTAGTGTAATTTCCTGCTTTAAATGATCAAAAACAATAAAAGTATCATAGAAAAAAACATGGACATCTGGCATGGCTAAATCATCCTGCAAATATTCACCGATTTTTTCCGTATAAAAAGCTGTCTCATAACCGAAGAAGCCAATTGCACCACCAAAAAAGGCAAATGGATAGGATTCTCGATGAAAAGGCATAACCTGCTTTAATTTGTCAAGTACATTTCCGCTTGTTTTCTCTTGTTCTTCCCCTTTAGAAAATGTATATTCTTCCTGATTTCCTGTTAATTCTGCAACGGGGTTCACAGCGATAAACGAATATCGTCCGCTTTCCTCATGCTTGGCTGACGATTCGAATAACATTTTATATTGCCCTGTTAATGCTTGATACACCGAGATCGGGGTCATCATATCCCCCTGTAACACTTTCATCGCATACTTGCTAAGCTCAACTGTCATACATTTCTCTCCTTCTCTAAACTCTGCTCGTCTTTTACACCATAGAAAAAGGCCTTTCCATCACAAAAGGACGGAAAAGCCGTGGTGCCACCTTTATTGGTCTTATCGCAAGACCCACTCTAAGCCTTATAACGTAGGCATACGCTAACCCATACTCTGTTGTTCTGGATTAGAGCTCCGAAGTCCATTCGCCATTCATTTGTACTAGTTTCCACCAACCACTAGCTCTCTATTACAAATAATAATAGCTACTACTCTTCATCAAAGCTGATTGCTTGATACTATTGTAAAGCAAATTATCTTACAATTCAATTTATTTTTTATAACGCGATTGTTCATCCTCCACTGGACTCACCAATGTAATCGCAAAATCATCCATTATTTGACGAATAGCAAATAAAATATCTTGCCGCACTCCCAGCATAACAGCAGTATCATTTGTGGTAACAAAGAAACGGACAAGCAGACGATAATAATCATGATGCAACTCATCAATATAAACATGAATCATTTCTTTCTCCGTTTGATCGTGTAAATAGATTTCCTTATGAATAGCCGTGAGCGTGCTACGCAATGTTTCCTCACTATTGTCGATAGCGACATATAAAAATTGCTCGCATTTTCGTTTTTCGCGTCGTGATAAATTATAGATCGGACGATTCACTAAATAGGCGTTCGGCACATAAACAAGACCTTTATCCCCTGTTTGAATTAATGTGCTCCGGAGGTTGATATCCTCAATCGTTCCTTCGATCTTTTGGTCCTCCGTCGCTATCCAGTCTCCAATTTGAAATGGATTATCTAGCGCAACGGACATACCACCGAAGACATGACCTAGGGTATCACGAATCCCAAAGGCAATTGCTACACCTGTTAGGCCAATTCCTGTTAAAAAGCCATTGAGATTAAAATTCCAAAAGGAAGCAATGGTAAACATGGCAAAAATCATAATCAGTACTTTACTGATTCGTAGAAAAAACGGCAATAAAACATTTTGGTCCTCTTCATCTGATAATTGTAACGGCTGTTTTGTATAAAAATGCAAAACATCATAGACACCTTTAAAAGCAAAAAACACCATAATGGATAATACAAAGTTTTTTGTTGATGGATGTGTAAATAAAGGAACATCTATTAAATAGGAAAGACTTAACACAATCACTGCTGTTAAAAAAGCATAGCCAATTGCTTTGTTAAATTGGGCAAGCACATTAGCTTGAAAATGACGGTGACGATTTTTAAAAAACAGCACAATTTGATTAATAATTTTTTGAATAACAAATCGTTGAATAAGCCAGCCAACAAGGCAAAGTGCAATAGCAATGACAACATCTAGCCAAGTGGGAGCTGTAAATTTAGGTAAAAACCATTTTAATGACTCCATGTCTTTCTCCTTTAAAGTACCTATGTATCGCCAACAAAAAGGAGCTGACCTTTATAACAGCCACCCCTCTTGTTGTTATTGTATCCCATGATCCGCAAAAAAAGCCTTATTGGCAAACCAAAATTGCTGCGGATTAAAATGCTCTTCCCGCATGGCGACCACTGAAAATTCAGCATGATGTTTTCGTGTCATATCCTCCAGCATCGCTGTTGCCTGTTGGTTCATAAGCTGTTGCCCATCAATCGGTGTGCCTTCTGTAAACACAATAACATCTGCCTCAGCACCTTGTTGATTTTCCTGTAGCAACGTATGAACAAACTGTAAGACAGGTAACATAGCTGCTTCTCCACTTGCCCTATAGTCGATAAAGCTTTGAAAATCCGCTATATTCATATGACCATTTTCAAAGCGATAGTGTACATGTATTTGACGATCATAAGGGACAATATACAAATCACGCCCCTCCTCATGTGCATGCATAAATAATGGTAAAATCATGCTTTTGCAAAGCTCAGAATAAACTGCCATCCCTGTCGTTTGCTCTAAGCAAATAATCATAGGACCACACTCTTTTTTAGTGTGATGGAATGGCACATACAACACATTATCCTGCTTGGTGGTTTGCTGTTTTAGCTGCTGACGTCTTTGTGCTGACCATTTTCGTTCATAATATAGACGTTGCTCTTGGCTGTTTGCTAGTCGCTCTGCTTGCTCAATCGCAGGGATATTTTCTTGCATTTCCTGTATACTCTCTGCCAATTCGAGCGCAAAGGCCGCCATATTTTGTAATGGTTCACTCTCGAAAAAATAGTCGATAAAATTTTGTTGTTCTTGATTGTTTAATTCTTCGAGATGTAAATACTCATATAAAAAGCATAAATAGTGACGTTGGTCAAGTGTCATGGCTTCATCTAATTTTCCAATCAGTGCTTGTATCGCATCTTGCATACACGAGCACCTCCTAAACACTACAGTTTTGAATAATGTCTATAGTATAACCAAAAAATTTTTTTGACAATACAAATCTACTCGCTATATTGACGCCATCTACCAGACAATGTTGCCCGTTCCAGAAAATTTTATATTTAGCCATAGAAAAAGAAGAGCTGCTCTATCAGCTCTTCTCCAATTAATTATTTAATTCATAATGTTTGCCTTTTATTAGGTAAAATAGATGTTCAGCGATATTTGTAGCATGATCAGCCGAACGCTCTAAATAACGGCAAATAAATGTTAAATGCGTAATTTGTGAAATGTGTGCTGGATTGTCAATGCCTGCGCGTAGCAACAGTACAATGGTTGCCCCATATAAATCATCGACATAGTCATCAAGCTCAGCAATTTCTTTCGCTCGTACTGTATTTTCCTCCGTAAAAGCCTTAATAATGTTTTCTAACATTTCTACTGTTTTATCACACATTGTTTGTAAATTTGTTAGGGGAAAAACAATAGGCTCTTTACCAATCCGTATCGCTTCCTTGGCAATATTAACCGCATAGTCGCCTACTCGTTCCATATCCGATGCGGCCTTTACAAGCACCATAAGACGGCGTAAATCCGTAGCAACTGGCTGCTGCTTTGCAATCATTAAAATCACTTGGTCATTGATTTCCTCCTCAAGGCGATTAATATCTAAATCATCCTCAAGAATTTTTAAGGCTTTTTCTAAATCCTGCTCTATCAATGCTGTAAAAGCTATTTTTAATGCATCAATACTTCGATTCGCAATCGTAATAAATTGCGCCTGTACATCTTTTAATTCTTGCTCAAAACGCTCACGCACGATCATCTATTCACTCCTCCTTAGCCGAAACGTCCCGAAATATAGTCTTCTGTACGCTGATCTGCTGGTGTTTGGAAGATAATATCTGTTTTATCATATTCCACAACCTCTCCGCTGAGGAAAAAGGCTGTGCGATCAGAAATACGTGCGGCTTGTTGCATATTATGTGTCACGATAATAATCGAATAGTCTTTCTTTAGCTCCTGCACAAGCTCCTCCACCTTTAAAGTAGAAATAGGATCTAAGGCAGATGTTGGCTCATCCATTAAAATGACATCTGGCTCAATCGCTAAACAACGTGCAATACAAATACGTTGCTGCTGCCCACCTGATAAACCATAAGCATTTTGATTTAAACGATCCTTTACTTCATCCCAAATCGCTGCGCCTCGTAATGATTTCTCAACAATTTCATCCAAAATTTTTTTATTTTTAATACCATGAATTCTCGGTCCATAGGCAATATTATCATAAATTGATTTTGGAAATGGATTTGGCTTTTGAAACACCATGCCTACACGTGTTCTTAATTCCTCTACTGTATAGCTTTTATCTAAAATATTACGCTCACGATAGACAATTTCACCTGATGTTCGCACGCTCGGTACAAGCTCTACCATTCTATTTAATGTTTTTAAATAGGTCGATTTACCACAGCCAGAAGGCCCAATAATTGCTGTTACTTCATTTTCATAGATGCTTAAATTAATATCCTTTAAGCCGTGATGGTCACCATACCATAAGTTTAAGTTGCGTGTATCATAGACAATATTTTTTGCCACAGCTGCAGAAGATTTCGTTGTCTTATGAATGGATTGTATATTTGTTGTTTCCTTTTTTACCTCAAGTACCATAAGGTCACCTCATTAATATCGTTTTTGGAATTTATTACGAATAAAGATAGCAATCGAGTTCATTAATAAAAGCACAGTCATTAGCACTAAAATACCTGCTGCTGCAACATACTGAAAGGCTTCCTGTGGACGTTTTGCCCAGTCATAGATTTGCATTGGTAATGCTGTAAATTGACTTAAGAAGCTGTTCGGTAAAAACTGTAAAATAACTGGAATCCCTAAAACAACAAGCGGTGCTGTTTCACCAATGGCACGAGAGAGTGCTAAAATACTGCCTGTTAAAATCCCTGGAATTGCGGCTGGTAGCACTACACGTAAAATCGTTTGCCATTTTGTTGCGCCCATGCCATACGAGGCTTCACGCTGCTCATTTGGCACGGCACGAATAGCCTCCTGTGCAGCCACAATAATAACAGGTAGAATTAATAAACTCATTGTAAAGCCAGCAGCTAAAACACTTTTACCTAGCCCTAACATACGGACAAAAATTGTTAATCCAAGTAAACCAAAAACGATGGAAGGGACACCTGCTAAGTTAGAGATATTCATGCGAATAAAGTCGTTGATTTTATTTTTCTTGGCATATTCCTCTAAATAAATCGCTGTACCTACGCCTAAAATAATGGATACAGGCGCAACAACTGCCATTAACCAGAGCGAGCCTACTAATGCAGCTTTAATCCCTGCTTTATCGGCAAAGCGTGATGCAAAGTTTGTTAAGAAATCGATATTTAAATAATCAATTCCCTGAGTAATAATGCGATACAGTAAAATCGCCAATGTCACAAGTGCAAAGGTCGTTGCTAGAAAAAATAGGGCTTTCCAAACTTTATTGGATGTAATACGCTTTGTCATTCGTTTCATGACGACCGTATCATCTAAATAGCGCATACTAGTAAACCTCCCTGAAGCGTTTCGAGATATAGTGAGCAAGTAGATTCATTGCTAACGTAAAGATGAATAATGTAAAGCCAACAGAGTAGATGGAGTAATAAATCGTTGTACCATAGCCTGCATCACCTGTTGAAACTTGTACAATATAGGCTGTCATTGTTTGAATGGAATCTGTGACATTCAAATCAAATTTCGGTGTAGAGCCCCCTGCAAGTGACACGATCATTGTTTCACCAATTGCCCGGGAAATAGCTAGTACAACAGAGGCCACAATACCTGATAAGGCAGCCGGTAATACAACCTTAATGGCTACTTCAAACTTTGTTGCACCTAGTGCTAAAGCCCCCTCACGCATACTATTTGGTACAGATGACATAGCATCCTCAGACAGAGAGGTAATCATTGGTAAAATCATAATCCCTACAACAATTCCAGGACTAAGAGCATTAAATAATTTAAGTTCAGGGACAATTCCTTGTAATAATGGTGTAACAAATGTTAAAGCGAAAAAGCCATACACAATTGTTGGTACACCTGCTAATACCTCTAAAATAGGCTTTACTGTACGTCTTGTTTTTTCGCTTGCGTATTCACTTAAATAAATAGCTGACCCAATACCAAATGGTACAGCTACTACAACCGCAATGAGCGTGACTTTCAAGGTACCAGCGATCAGTGGTAGAATCCCAAAGAGTGGTTCATTCCCTGAAAACGGAAGCCATTGTGTACCAAAAAGGAAATCTGTAATCGACACACGTTTAAAAAATTCAAACGTTTCAAAAATAAGGGTGAAAACAATACCAAATGTCGTTAAAATTGAAAGTATAGCTGCAGAAAATAATAGAGTTGGCATTGCTTTTTCCACTATTTTCTTTGTTTTATGGTTGCGCGAATTTGCAATTAATTGCTGCACAGATGATGTCTTATTTTCCTTTTGAGAAACCATTGGGAACTCCTTTCAAATAAGAGAGGGAAAGAGCATACACCTCTTTCCCTCTATGCATGTCTTCTTATTTTAAGCCTTCTAAAGTTTTTAAGCCCTCAGCATATTGCTCTTCAGGTAAGCGAACATAACCAACTGCCTCAGCCATATCGCCTGCATTTTCTAGTGTAAATTGAATGAAATCATATGCCGCCTCATTATCTTTCATGGCACTATTTTTTACATATGTGAATAGTGGACGTGAAAGTGGTGTGTATTCACCTGCTTCAATTGTTTCATTTGTTGGCTCTACACCATTTACTTTCACAATATTTAATTTATCTTTATTTTCTAGGTAGTAAGCATAGCCAAAGAAGCCGATCGCATTTTTGTCACCTGCAACACCTTGCACAAGCATATTATCATCCTCTGATAATGTCGCTGCATTTACTAGATCAGCCCCATCTAAAATCACTTCGTCAAAGTAATCGTATGTGCCTGAATCCGTACCAGGAGAGTAGAAAACGATTTTTTCAGCTGGCCAGGATGGATCAATATCAGACCATTTTTTCTCTGTACCATCTTCAATCCAAATTTTTTGTAGTTGTTCGACTGTTAAATCTTGTGCCCAGTCATTTTCTGGGTTCACTACAACCGATAATCCATCATATGCTAAAGCTAGCTCTGTAAAATCAATGCCTGCCTCTTCTAGTTTAGCTTTCTCTTCATCTTTTATATTACGAGATGCATTTGAAAAGTCTGTCTCCCCTGCGATGAATTTTTCAAAACCACCACCAGTACCAGAAACTCCCACTGATACCTTGACATCTGGTTGTGTACCTGCATACTCTTCAACGACTGCTTCAATAATTGGTGCTACTGTTGAAGAACCATCTCCAGCCACAGAGCCTTGTAGCTTTTCATCAGATGCCTCTTGCCCTGCGTCTGTTGATGCATTTGTTTCTGTGCCATTACCATTTTGGGCAGACTCGCCACCACATGCACCAAGCATTAATGCAGAACCCATTACCGCTGTCATTGTTAAGTACTTCCACTTTTTCATTTCATTTGCCTCCGTCACTAACTGTTTTATAGTTATTTATCTTACAGTCTTTACTATAATGACTAATTGTTGAAGTCGTATAAAGGGTTTGTAAAAGAAGTGTAAAGGCATGTAATGCTTTGTAAACGATTGTAAAGGCGTGTTTACAATGAAAGAAACTTGCTTCCTATAGGAAAGGTGTTATAATAAGCAATTGTGTCAGAAATATTTTATGAGGAGTTTGAACTTTGTGATGAAACATGCAAACGTACAAAATGCCGATTATTTTAAAACATATTTATCACTCGTAATGGAGCGTCGAGAGCTCACGTTACAGGAGGCTATTGATTTTATGATGGTGTCTTATTTCTATCATAATCTAGAGCTTTATGGGGTAAAGCCAAAGGAGCAATTTGAATTAGCTATTCAGCAGTTGTCTGCGTAAAGCTTGTCTATAAACTAAATTGTTGTACTTCTTCATTATGATAAAAGGGCGTTCTGCTAAAGCTTTAGCAAACGCCCTCTTTACTTCTATTGTAATTTAAATTTTGCGACAGATTGATTGAGCTCATCAGCAATCTTTACAAGCTCCTGCGAATTATGCACAATATCAGCCATGGCTATATTGGATTTTTGAATCAATGCAGAGGTATTTTCCACTCCTGCCTGTGCCTCTTCTGTCACCGCAGCTACATTTTCAATGGCATCATTCATATGACTACCACGCTCTGAAATACTTCGTACATCATAAGCAATCCCTTGAATTTGCTGCTGCATTTGTTCCACCGCTTTATAAATACGTTGGAAGGTTTCACCTGTTTCCTTTAATGTATTCGTCCCTTTATCTGCCTGCTCGTAACCTAGCTCAAGTGTTTTAACCACCTCGCTGGACTTCTTTTGAATACCTGAAACAATAGCAGTAATGTCCCCAATGGAGCTCTTTACCTCTTCTGCTAGCTTTCGTACCTCATCGGCTACAATGGCAAAGCCTTTACCATGCTGTCCTGCACGGGCCGCTTCAATGGCAGCATTTAATGCCAATAAATTTGTTTGCTCTGCAATGCCTTCAATCACCTGCACCAAGCTAGAAATATCCTTTGATTGATGATCCAATGTCTTCACTTGTTCTACTGACTCCTCAACACTCTTATAAAGAATCGTAATCTGCTTTTCTGCCTCTATGATATGTGTAAAGCCTTGTTCTGTTAATGCAAGCACATCTACAGACTCTGTATGTAGCATAGTCCCCTTTTGATTGGCATCATCTATTTGCGTTGTAAAATCCTTCATCATTTCAGAAAGGTCAACCGTTGTTGCAGCCTGCTCCTCCGAGCCTAAAGCCAAGTCCGTCATTGTTTTCTCTACAATATCATTCCCCTGTTTGATTTTCTCCATCTGGCCAAATTGATGACCAGACATCGCAGAAAGGTTGGAGGAATGCTGATGAATGCCTTGAATCACCTGCTTCAAATGATGTGTCATTTTTTGAAAGGCGATGGTTAACGTACCAATTTCATCAGACCTATCTGTTTGAATAGCTATTGATAAATCACCTTCCCCCATTTTGTGAACCTGTTGGGCAAGCTTTTTTAATGGAGCCACAAGATAGTAGCTTAAGCTATAAACTACAATCATGCTGACTAAAAATGCACCACCAATAAAGAACATTAAATTTCTTTTTTGTTTTGCCATATCTGTATAAATGGCTGTCGCGTCTAAATCAGCGCCAATCACTCCGATTACTGCTCCTGAGCTTGCTTTGATGGGAATATATGCTGAAACTAGTGCCCCATACGACTCTTCATTTGTCATTTCAATTTGCATCTTGCCTGTTTGAAAGGTTTTTTCGATTCTCGGAAGAATCTCAGGGCTATCTTCTTTTTCGCCCAAAAGGGATTCATCCTCATCCCCGACTGGTAATCCATCTACCAAATAAAAATAATCATAGCCTTTGTCTGTTTGTGCACGCCCCATTGTATATAAATAGACAAGACCTGTTGACTCGCGATATTCATTTAGCGTTTCGCGCAACTCAGAATAGTATGCTAGATCATGATCCGCTGCTTGTAATGTAATCTCTTGCTCATATCTTTCTATATCAATCTTATTGAGTGACTGCATAGCGATCGTGCCCGCTACATTGCTTAACGATTCTTCAATTAGTCGAATTGAAGAATGGTAGGTAGACCATGCAATCAACACAGACGTAATGAACACTACAATTGAAAAATAGAGTGTCATCTTTTTCTGAATACTCCCCCACATCCTCATTCCCCCTGTTATTTCTAAATACCCTACGAATGCCTTAAAGTCTATTTATGACAACTTATTTAATAAATTATACGACATTGTTATCTACTACTAAACATTTCATTTTAAAGCGTAACACCAAATAAATTTTATAACTAGTCTTGAAAAGCATAAAAAAATAAAAGTGGATTCGGAAAAGTTTATTTTCCAAATCCACTTTCATATAAGGTTTATTCCTGCTCATCTTCACCAATTTTTTCTTCTGTAATGGCTGGTAAAATGGGCTGCTGTACATTACTGTCTGTTAGGTTTTCAGCTTGATATTTTGCTTTTAATTCATAGTATTTATCGAGAGAACGTCTTGCAATTACATTATTATTCGATAAATGTTGAATCAAGTTGGTTGTTGCCCAAGGGATGACAACAGCATAGGCAATTTCAGGATTTTCATAGGGCGCAAAGCCGACATGCGTTAAGTTAATGGTATTTGTTCCATAATACTCTGTTAATGGCCCATAATATACCACCTCGGCAGTTCCCGTTTTCCCTGCCGCTGTATATGGTGCATCCCCAAATTGAGTTCTAGCTGTCCCCTGTGTACCTGTATAAACTCGACGCAGTCCTTGTTTTACATAGTCAATTTGTTCTTTCGGATTATCCAGTTGATTTAAAATCGTTGGTCCGATTTCTGTTACTAATTGCCCTAACTGTTTGCCATCCTGTGCTGGATCACGTACCTCCTTCACCACATGTGGCTGAATACGATAGCCCCCATTGGCGATTGTTGAAATATATTGTGCAAGCTGCAGTGGTGTATAGGTATCATACTGTCCAATTGCTAAGTCCAAGGTTTTACCACCCCTTGTAGGACCCGTTGGACCTTGTACCCCACTAAATTCATTTGGCAAATCAATACCTGTTTTCACTCCTAAACCAAATTGCGCATAATTATTCCGCATTTTTTGGAATGTACCATCATTTGCACGCAATGGCATGCCGTAGCTATATGGTGTACCATTAATAAGCAGGGCAATTTTAAACATATAAACGTTTGAAGAACGCTCTAAAGCCATTAAATCATTCATTGTAATATAGCCTGATCGATTAAAAATCGATGTTTTAGGGGATGTTCTAGCTAATACAATCGGTTCATCTCCCATAGAAGTACCCATCGAAATAACGCCTTGATTATAGCCTGTTAGAACGGTGGCAGCCTTAACAGTTGAACCTGCCTCATAAGCCGTTGTAAATGTGCCATAGGCGTAATCCAGCACCACATTTTTTCCTGTTTCAGGGTCTTTTTCGATTTTCTTACCGACCATCGATAAAATATCTCCTGTATTCGGGTCCATCATCACTAGAAAGGCACGATCTAATAAATAGGAGCCGCTCATGGCTTTTAAGTTTAGCAGTTCCTCTTCCACAATTTTGTCGGTTTCAGCCAGAAGCTCACTATCAAATGTTAAGATTAAATCTTTGCCAGGCTCTCCTTCATAGGTTGTAACCGTATCGACTACCTGCCCCTTTTTATTGGTAATATTTTTTACCACTGTTTTTTGGCCTTGTAATAATTCCTCGTATTGCGCTTCAATATAACTTTCCCCAACACGGTCATTGCGTGAATAGTCCCGCGCTAAATAATAATTTAACTTTTCCTTTGGAATCCCCTTTATTGGGACAGTTGTACGACCAAGAACAGACAAAGACGATAATTTTACACGCTTCCAATCTGTTGTTGTGTTGACGCCTGGTAGCTCTGTTAAACGCTCTGATACACGTGCAAATTCATCTGCCGACACATTTTCACTTTTAATAATTTGAGGTGATAAATTATAACCAGATGCCATCTCTCGATAGATAGCTAATACTTCTAAATCTTCCGCTGTCAATTGTAAAAGCTCTTCATTTGTAATACGCTCACGTACAAGTTTATCAATCTCTGCATTGATTTGACTTGTTGTTATATCTTCTTTTTGTCGAATCTTGTCTTCTTCAGCCTTTGTCACTTTTTCGTAGGCAGCATCATGGTTTTTAAGTATCCAGAAATCCTGTTTATCACGCAACGTCACACGGTTTGTCGGCTGCTCCATTAATTGGGCTAGCTTCTCAGCGATTTTCAGCACTTCCTCTGTTGTCGTTGTTTGCATTTTCGTATAGGTAATGGCATTTTCAGGGTGATTATCGACTAAAATACGCCCGTAACGATCGTACATACGGCCCCTTGGCACACTTGTATTTACAGGAACTTCCTCTTTACTCTCTAAAAACCGTACGTACTCTTCCCCTTTCACGATTTGCATATAACCGAGTCTAAAAATTAACATTGAAAATACAATAAATATTGCAAAGAAAAGGATATTCATACGAAATGTTAAATTAGAATGATGTTTTGCTTTAACACTCGCCGCGCGATTTTTTCCTGGTGCTTTGCGCATATGTATTCCCCTCCTTATCTTGTAATCGTTTCAATACACGATACCTAGTATATCATTCGTAGGCAATGATTGAAAACATCATTTATTTGACGGTGCTTCCTAACGAAAGGTTGCTCTTATAGTGCCTTTTGGGATTCTATCCGTCACTTTTGTTTCTCTATCCGTCCGATTCTTTATTCTATCTGTCATTTTTGCCCTTTTATCCGCCACAACAAAAAAACTATGCCAAAACTGTTGGCATAGTCCTTTGCTTGATTGTCATTTGTCTTCCTGTAATTAAGTTCTTCCCTCCCCCTCCCCCCCACCAAACCCTTACCACCACTGACTTTATCGCTATTTTTCTTACATTTAATCTGTAATTAAGTTCTTCCCAGAATAGGGGTAAGAATTTAGATTTTAGCATGATTTTTAACTTGTTTTTGGGCGGAAAAATGATATTAAGTTCTTCCCTGAGTATGAATAAGAGAGTAGATTTTAGCGAGCGCGGGTGGTCGCAGACCACGGCTGATTTACTATGACGCTTAACGATATTACGGTTAGGAAAATAACTGAAATGAGTTTTGGGGAAATGCGCTAAACACTTGATAATACTAAGCTCTACGCGCTTAAATTTACTTCGTTTGGAAAGCAACTCGATCGAAGATTCGGGGCTGGATGGAGTTATTTTCTGAACAAAAAAGGACCGCACCACGTACAAAAATTGTACGAGCGCGGTCCTCTATTTGCTTCCAATCTAACCTCTTACCTCTACTTCGGGTACCAACTTAATATCAGCAGGAACCAACTTTAGAAGATGGGGAAAGACTTAGTTACAGGAAGATATGCTATAAATTAATATTACTTTTTATTTTTTCCCATTCTGCTGTTACAATTGGATTTATTTTTTTGAATGTTTTAGTTGATAAGTTTATCCCCATACTCGCTACTGTTGTTTCATAGCGTATAACTAAGTTAAGAATTAGTGCATTCACTTTCTTGTTATTTTTTATACCGTTTATTAAAAATAACTGTCTGAACTCTCCAAATAACTTATCACAAGAACACCGCAGAACCTCTAATTTCACCCAAGAAACAAGTAATCCTGTTGTGAAAATTGTCTGAGCAATAGTGGAAATCAAGTTCAAATTTATATCGCGTATTAAAATTAACGACAACCAAATAATAATATATATCAATACCTTTAATCGCTCAGCTTTAACCATTTGTTCTGTTACTCGCCAAGTAAATAATGTATTTTCAAACACATTCATTCCTAAACGAATTATAGAAGGTGTTTGAGAATTATTGTAATATAAGTTCGTTTCTTCATCATCAAGCTTTGTACCAAGAGAATCTGATATTAAATGCACTCTTCGTTTATTTTGTGCCTCTTTAAGTAAGAAGATGCTTAACAAATTACTAAATATAAAGTATAAAATTGTCAAAATAATAAAAATAATAGTTATGATAGTATTTATCTGAGAATTCTTATCTGCGAAAAAAATTACATAAGAAAAAAATAAAGACATCCAAAATAATACATTACTAACATTACTAACCAAATTAACTCTTTTAAAATAAATTTCTAATGTGTCTACTCGTTGCTCTACCATTAATTAATTTTCCCCTTTAGAAATCAGGAAATAGTTTTTTTATTTCTGATTCTGCTGAATACGGCATATTATCGGCTTCGTACTCTTTTGTTTTCTTAATAATCTTTTTTGCTCTATCTACTTTATCTTTATATCCTTGTGGATCATTATAATTGTAAGTGAGTTTCTCAAAGGTACTATACAGATAATCTTTTAAATTATTACATCCCCAATAATAGTTCTCCACGATCCAATTCTCCAACTGGTAAGAGGACAAATAACTACCATTTTCTCGGTTCCAATATTTCATCAAACGTACCAGGGGCTTTATTTTATTCGAATTATTTACATTTGCATTAGTGAGCTTTTGATTAAAGGCATTTGGATCGGTTGTCATCCAATCTTCATATGAAGAAGAAGGTGAAGGTATATAAATTGTACCCCAATCATCTTTCTTTGCAGGAACTAATTCAAACTTAATGTGATTAAGTTCCAAGACAATAGTTGGATGCGACCGATAAATTTCTGAACTTTTATAATAATAATTTACGAAGTTTCTCAGATAATTTAGTAAAGTATTTGGCTTATAATTATTTGGATTCTTGAAAATGACCATATAATCAACATCAGATTTAGGATCAGCCTTCCTTGGCAAAATAGTCCCCCTGGTATAAGAACCAAATTTAAAGTGTTCTTTTAGTTGATCATCAAAATATCGATTCAATCTATCAGATAATGTATCAATCGATTTTTTTACCTTTTCTTTTTCATCTTGCTTTAAATTTAATTTATTCGATAGGTTTTCCAAGTAGGATTGTACACTCATTGAATTTATTCCTTCCTAACATAAAGACTTTGATCAAATACAAAATTTTGACTTATAGGGTGTTTGAAAAAACTTTACTTCTTAACCAGTTTAATAGTAGGCTCTGATTCTTTAAAATTTAAAGTACCTACCTCCAAATTACATAACATTTCAATATACTCTTGAGGAACTGATATTTCTTGAATAAGTTGTAATTCATTTTTCACTTTGTTTTCCAGTAACATGAGAATACTCTTTTTTAAAACAATCGGCTCTTGTAATGGATATACATCATCCAATGGTTCTTTCGTTCTCATTTTTTTCATAGACATCTGTTTTTGAAGTGAAGTATATTTACTTTCATCAATTAAATTCAATTCTTTACATCGATATATCATAGCACCTATAGAAACTTGCCAATACTTTTTTAATTCAACAAAGTGTAATAAAGAAGTTGAAGTTACAGTCTTAGCAAAGGCATCTGCTGGAAGTAATAATGCGGAAGCAAAATAGTTAGCTTGTTTCTCTAAGAGTTTGTTTTCTTCTCTACTTAAAACTTCTTGATCATCGATGTCTGAATGCATTAATATGTGCCCCAATTCATGTCCAGCATCAAATTGCCTTCTAAACGCTGACTGTTTATCGTTTCCAAGAAAGATAAACGGTCTTCCTGTTCGATGTTGACAAAATGCATCAACTTTTTGACTATCCGTATCGACAGAAAAGACCATTATTCCATTTTTCTCTAATAAACGGACAATATTTCCAATAGGATTATCGCTGATACCCCAATGCTCTCGAACCTTTAAAGCTAAATCTTCAATTAAACTATTATCCCAGTCTGAATTATATAATGATGTATCAGGGAGATTTAAATCTGGAAAATCAATATATTGTGATAGATAATCGTAGATATATCCCGCTAACATCGACTTATTGAGTTGCATTTCTTTACTCTTTTTAGTTGCTGTTGCATTTGCACGGAAAAATGTATTCCCTAAATACTGTTCTTTAAACTCCTTGTAAAAAAAGTTCTTAGGAAATTGTAATGTATTAATAATAGCCATCATAGTTTCAGATTTTGGAATATGTTCTCCCAACTCATATTGAGAAATAGCTTGTTTCGTAACCCCTATTTTTTCAGCAAGCTCTCTTATTGTTAAACCTCTTATTAATCGCGCCTCTTTTAATCTTCTTGGGTTAAATATCGGTTCCTTCCTTACATTCATATTTAAATGCTCCTAACTTTTAGTATCTCTAAGATGTTGTTTTACTTTTCAGTTTTACTACTATATCATCTTCTACAGATGGTTTAAGTGATAA
This sequence comes from Lysinibacillus sp. FSL H8-0500, assembly GCF_038051955.1. Lineage (NCBI taxonomy): Bacteria > Bacillati > Bacillota > Bacilli > Caryophanales > Bacillaceae > Lysinibacillus > Lysinibacillus sp. FSL H8-0500. Next base: position 2,987,395 of record NZ_CP150292.1, read on the forward strand.
TTGAATATCTGATGATTGATAATTATTTAATGGTATAAGAGTTTCAGTATTAATTGAAATGGAATCCGTAATATCTTCTTTATAAATCCAATCTTCTTGATCTGGTCTTAAAGCTCCATCATAAACCTTCCCACTCCTACCGTCATAACATATTATTATGCCAAATGGTTGATTTTCAATTCCTATAGGTAATGAAAACTGATAAGGTGATTCCCCGTATATTTCTTCTAAACTCATTCCCATTTCGTGAAGACGTTCACCATTAGATGACGCAAAATCTCCTCTATATCCACTTGGAGTTAAAATATACTGATTCTCATATAATTTAGATAACAATATAAAGATGTTTCTAACAGGATCTTGAATTACAATATATGGATGGAATCCTGCCTTCCGTTTTATAACTTTCATTAATGTATGTGGATTATTTTCAATCTCTTTTGCTACATGAGTATTTACTAAATCCGAAAGCAAAAATGGAGAATATTTCTTGGTGATAGTTTCTGGAAGCAAATCATTAAGTTCTTGATACTCTGTTATTCCTTGGTTTATTCCTTTTAGAATTATAGATTTCTGTTCATTTGTAAGCATGCATTTTTCTATAATAGGATTCATCTAATCACCCCTAAAACCATAATATACCAACATTATTTACTTTTCTTTATTTTTTGTCAAGTTTAAATGTATTTTATCGAAAAAAGTAAAGTTTTTATACTTTTTTAAAATTAAATGTCAATTGATTTATCTTTTATCTGAGAAGAAATCCATTGCATTTAGAATAACTTACTTAATCTAAAATATTCTTTTACCTCATTAAAAAATATTGGTTTAATTCCCGCTCTCTTGATTACCTTCCAATACTGAAACGATTCTCCATTCTCCCTCATTTGCTCTATTACACACCGAATTCTTCGCATACGAAATTCAGCTTCTGATTCTTTTACATTTTCGATATAGATTTTAGTTTTATGCAGTTTGTGAAGTTGCTGTTCTAATAATGCCGATTCGCCTATTTCATCCCCCAACGCTTTAATTGTAATGCGCCTTAAATTTTCCGTTCGTGCAAGTAAATTAGCTGTTGCCTTCTTAACTTTTTCAAGTAATTCTTCATCACGTTGTTCCCAATCGACTCGTTTATTAATAGCTTTACGGGATGCGGGCTTAGGCGAGTTCATTTCTAACCAGTTACGGTCATAACGGTATAGATATGTGTAGACAGCTGGGTGCATTTTTCGTAGCTCAGTTTTACTGTGATTCGGATACAGCTCTTGCAATTGTAACCACACTTGCCTCCTATCTTCTATACGTTCAAGGATTTTCGGATTTGTTGGTTTGATTGCTGGTGTTGCAACAGGTTTCTTTATACTTATACCGCTAATTGAATTCATAATCGCTGGTATATCGGTAACCTTTACCCCTAAAAATTCGCACATCAATAAATGGTGGTACGGATGAAACGACTTCCTATGCTTTTGAGTCAATAAGCGCACCCACGCTGTTGATGTAATACCTAAACTGTTTAAAAACTCTTCCGAATAAAAATGCAAAAAGTCCTCCTGCAATTGCAACTGATCGATAAGTAGTTTTGATTTCCCTTTACCGTATCCCTTTTGAAATAAAAGCATGTGATAAAACTTCGTCCACTCTCCAAACGAATAATGATTTATCGGATTCGACAACAGTTCATCGATTAGCTCTAACAGTCGCATATATTGCCTTTTCAATGGCTCAGTCACATAGCGAATCTTATTGTACTTGCAGTTTTCAGCAGTTGGCGAAACGAAACTACATCGATCAGGCTGTATTAATCGAACGGTGCTTTTCTCTAACAACACATGATGTTTTTTACAAATCAATTGCCCAGGAAGCTGATGCAATCGATGCCAATATCGTTCGCCATGTTCAGATTCCTCAAAGCACAGTGGGCAAAAGTGAAAATACTTATTTTTTGAAATCGCACTCGACATAATGCCTGCTGTTGTATATAAAGTTTTGCCGTCATCGCCAATCATTTGATTGTAAATGGATACCGCTTTTTCCGCTGGCAAAAATGCTGTGTAAAATGGATACAAAGTATGCTGTTCAATCAGCATCTTTTCCGTTAAAGTTGTATGCTTTGGCAATTCGTTAATTAGCTTTTTGATGCCACACGGTAAAATTGGCGTAGCGGTTGTCGTGCGCTTGCCAAACAGGTCCTCCAATGTATGCAAATATGACAGATTGCCTGATCGTAGATGATAACGAGCAATTGTGCTATACAATAATTCATCTTTATATGGCGTTGGGAATTCGATAATCACGAAGCATCACACTCCATGTATTCTCGGCGAATCAGTCCACTCTCGAGTAAAGCTTCATAAGCCGTCTGTTCCGCTTGTTTTCCTTGCTTCACAATCTCTCGCAAATCTATCGTTTCCACAGCTGGCCTTGATACAAAATTAGTTGACGCTAAATAAGCTTTTTTAACAACTATTGCGACATCTGCAATCGATTCATCTTTCAAAACATTCATAATAAGTGGTTTCGCATCAGCTTCGTCGATACCTAATACTTGTAGTCGAACAATAGCTTCACTAACCAATTGTTCTTGTTTTTGATGCTTGTCCACGCCATCTTTTAGCGACTGCATCACCTGCTTTTTATCCAATTGAATCTTCTCACGTTGCATAAAGTTTTCGATATTTGGCATGAACAAATCATCATACTCTACTAAGCGTTTAACATTGCCTTCTTTTAATGCCTTAAGCATCGGTTGGACCATTTTCAATTCTTCATTTGCTACTTTGTTAACAAGCTCTGGTGTTATCCTTTCCTCACCGCTACTAATGGCTCGGAGCTGTACCATCATGAACAGCTTGATTAATATGTCGCATATTCCTTGCGTATGCTCATAAAACAATGCGGATAACTCTGGTGTTAGTGGCGTTTCCAAGCGTGTCCATTGGTATTTAAACAGACCTGCAATTAACAAATCCCATATTTCATCCTGTTGCAGACGGTCCCATATAATATTGCCAGGATTAAAGCTTCTCCTTGCTTGTCTAAATTGTAACTGGAGCACTTCCATCGCCTTTGGTGTACCTACCATTACGATGGGGATATTAACCTGATTAATTAATGTCGTCATGAAATTCAATACTTCAGTGTAATTTTTCTGTTTCATCGATTTTAAATGTTGGATTTCATCAATTATAAGGATCCCGATGTTTTTTGAAAGACTTGCAACAATCGGCATCAATTGAGATGTAGAAAGTCGGCTATTCGCATATCGATCAAAATATTTCGTCCCCATTAATTGATCGAACTGATAAAAGAAATCGTAAATCAGTGTTTTAACTGAACCATCAAATGGTGTTTGTATAAATAAGTACGTGACTTGGTACATATTTAATGGCTGTTCATTATATTCCACATGCGATATGACTTGCGGATAAAGGTTTAAAATCCGTTGCAGTGTGCGTGTTTTTCCTACCCCAGATGTACCAATAATACTGATTGTCTGTCCTGTTTGGTTGGCAACATTATCGAAACTCTTCATTTTTAGATTCCGATTATTATAGAAGCTTGACGCATATTCCTGTGACAATGGATTTCGTGACAAATAGCCTGTACGCAAAGCACGGTCGATTGATACGTAAATTTGCAACGTCAAAGGAAACGGTTGAAAATATTGAAAAAGCCGTTGAATACAATGCACACGTTTATATTCATCTAATAAACGTTCACTTTCATGAAAAGGTGGATATAGCATGAGCAACTCAACTAACTGCTCATGTGAATAAATCGGTGGTAGTGCTTCAATTAATGGATTATTTCGAAATTCAATTAAATCTGCATCAGCTTGATAATTAGCCAAGTGTGCAACTGTTCCGTTTTTAAGTTGAATAGTCATCCTCCAATACCTCCTTTTGTTTAGCTTGAAATAGAGATAGTTTATTTTTCTGAATTGGTGTGATGTGCGCAACTGGTGGTTGATCATTTTGTTCAGACCTTGAACGAGCAAAAAGCTTCTGCTCAAGCTTTCTATTATGACGAATTCCTTTAACGTCTTTCTGTAAGCTTGAATCATCTTCTGCTTTCGCCTGCTGTACAATAGCTTCAATTTCCTGTGCCAGCTGTATTTGATGGTTCAATTCAATTTGCTCGAAATCCGCATGTTGTTGACGGCGCTCCGATTGTAGCAGTCGTACTTCCTCAAGCGTTGTATTTATATACATCGATTGATACTCTACTAAGTGGCACACTTCGTAGTTTCTACGATCATGGCGAATATACAGGCAAGACATATCTTGGGGGTCATATTGAATAGAAATTTGATAACTCCCCTTTATACGTGCTTGAGAAAACCAGTTTTCCTTTAGCGCCTGCTTTGAACTATAATACAATCCATTAAAACGAATCCCTTTTGCTGTAATCATTGCATTAGCAGTCGGAAAAACATTGCTCCGAATTTGTTCAGAAGATAACTGCATTAAACGTCCATTCCCTCTACTCAATCCCCATTTAAAAATTTCAACAGGAATGGGTAGCACATGTTGTTCAAGCATCGATTGGGTTAACGGGTAATCTTTCAAATAACGATGATTGTAATAAATGATGCACCGAACTAATATTTGCGTATATTGCTGGATGTTCAGTACCGCAAGTTTGCGATAATCTTTTCCACCGCGTTTATTGAAATCCTTTTGAACAGCTCCTGGTAAAAACGGTGCTAAATGTTGCTGTAAAATCCCAAAGTACGACTCACAAATACCTTTAAGTTCTGGACGATACGGACCTACATTACTTAGCTTAATATTTAAGTTTTCAGTAAGGCTTGTTAAAGTGTCAGATATTAATTCGCTTCCCCGATCTGCTAAGATGGTATGAGGTATATAATGCATCGGCCAATCTTCCTCACCAATATCCATATTTAAAACGCGCTTACAAAAAGCTTGCTTATTATCAAAACAATTTGCTAATGCTACCCTTACAGATTCTCCCGACATATTCATCAACGTAACACTTACACCAACAATCGCTCGGCTAAAAATATCTACTATTAAATAAATCGTCGGTCGCCCAACTATCTTGTTTTTATCTAATGTTGATACTAAATAAATATCGCCAATAGTAGCGTCAATCGCGAATACGCCAATCCCTTTTGCATCCTGTGTAGCACTCCCAATAATCGCTCGATAGTTCTTTAAATATTCTCTTTGCCCTTCGCGTCTTCGTACTGCGTAATCCGCTTTGTACCACTTGCGATACCAATAATAAAACTGATCAAATGATGGAATCGCATTATCCAAATCAAGCACTTTAACACCCGAATGTGCATCCTTTTTAGAAAACGATTCTTTCACCATTTGTTGATAGGCATATTTCAATGAAGGCTTCGTTTTAATGAAATAATGCTTTTCTAATGCACCGCGAAAAATTTTCTTCCACTCCTCAGTTACAGGTGCTCGTTTAATTGCTGAATCATACACAGTTGGTCTTCCAGGCTTCTTATCAAATGATTTCTCTCGGCTTACAACTTTGCCACAGTTCGTATAATCGGGTAGCAGACTATTTTTCGTCATCCCCCTTGCCCAAAATCGCTTTAAATATTGCCGAACCGTTTTCTTTGTAACGCCAAAGTCCTCACTTGCTTCTTTTATCAATTGCGCCCTTAGCTTTGAATCAAAAATAGCAGGAACCGAGTAGATTGCTTGAATAATAGCCCATGCAAATTCACGTTTCGATAATTCCGCCTCTGTTAGTTCGTCATTTTCAACAGTCGTTGCATAGGGATCATGCTCAACAATAACCTTTGCTTCATTTTGCAAGCTTTCGATTACTTCCTCCATCGCTAATTGATAAGGAAACGTTTCTTCATTTACGTTCACAACATAACAGTATTGATCATCCAGCCATACGATTCGTTCAATTGAGTTGCTTTCTAAACTTTTTAAAAGTTGATTAACCGCTAATTGCATCGCGACCACCGTCCGTTTCGTTTATGCGAATGTCATATACTGATACGCAATCCGTTAATTCGATTGGATTATTTAAATTCATCACCAACTGCTTTGTAGCGAGCAAATGCTTAAACAATGTAAGTCCTGAACCATCAATCAGCTGATATGTTTTTTCTAATCGCGTAAATGCGCGAGTAAAAGTCATTCCTTGCACTTTAAAAAGCTTGAATAAATCTGCTCGCAAGTAATGCTGTATCGCTTCAATCTCTGGAAAGTCAGTAAGATCGAATGTCGTCATGAACCATCCAATATTTAGAGCCTTTTGTTTATTAATATCCTTCTCAGTCACGATGCCAAAATCGATTTCCTTCTTATTAAAATAGCTGTACATGATTTGCAACCTTTCAATTGTTGCTGGCTTATCCAACTCAGATGAACTTTTAATAACACGGGCTTCGTAATATGGCTCACCTTTAGCATTAACTTTCGTTACATAAAAAGTTGTCGTGAAAATATGGGGCATGTTCGTTTTAGCGTTAAATAACTTCTTCTGTAGCTTCGCATCAAATAGCAAATTCTGTTCATGCAAATCGAGCAATGGATAATGCTCACGAATATCGATCACTGCTTCATCAAACTCTAATAAATAGTAATAATGCAATTGCAAATCGCTCAGCAGATGCATCACACGTTGCGTCTTCTGACTAAAAATGCGAGTAGAACGACCACGTGATTTCACATCCTGCACTTGAAGCCAAGGCTTATACTCCTTGCCATCACCTGCACCGCGTCCTTCTTGGATAAAACGCTTTAAGGTTGAATCCTTCCATTCTTTAATCATTCATAACACCTCACTTGTTTTTACAGAAATACTTTTTTTCATATAATAGAAAACTTATAATAGTTAGAGCATTTAACTAAGAGGATTGAGGGATAAATATATGACCAATAATCAAAACATTGACAAGCAATTAGAAAAATTCGATACCACTTTAGACTATTTAGTTGAGGCATTTACAACAGAAGCCCAAAATAATTTCACAAATAAAGAAAACCAAATTACCTTTTCTATGTCTGATAAATTGGACGACATACAGAAAAAAACATACGCTCTTCCTGATACAGTTGGTCTTTACCTATTTGAAGTTGATTTGAGAAAGTTTTATAAAAATCAATTCGAATCTAACCAAGTATGGGAAAAGTCTAAAGAAAGTGCTATACGAGAGCATTTTTTTTATCGTTTAGAAGTTCTTTGGTCAGAAAGTGACGAAAGAGCAAATTCTACTTTTCCCAAATTAATTAAGAAAAGGCTATTAAAGCATTACAATCTAAAATCAAAAACAAACGACTTTATAAATATGGACTGGGTACCACTTTATTTAGGAATTAACAACAATATTCAGAAGAGAGTTTTTCAACATATTAAATGCGATTCAAGTACATTTAGCATGAAACTTTCTCAACTCTCAGCAACAGATTTTAAAGAAATTCCTATCAGAGTATCAATTTCGGCGTTTCCTAAACTTGGATCAAAAAGTCGCTATATGATTGTTGAAGAAATCGAAAAAAAATTAAGAGATAAATTACATCCACTCGTTGGAAAACAATAATTGTGCTGACTTTGGACAAAAAATGAAGCCATGTTCCCTTTAGGCAAATACCTCGCTTTTTTTTGAGGTTACCTAAAGAATCATGGCTTCTTTACATTATTAAGTTGGTTGTTCAATTTTGCTAACTCCTTTCAATTAATAGTGCTGTTATTTTCAAGTTCTTTAACTTTCCGATAGAACGACGTGCGTGAAATATCCAACTTTTTAAATGTTTCCGTCGCGGTTTGTTTACCTTCTTTCCAGCGGTTATATTCCTTTATAAATTTGTCATCGACCTTAATTGCTGGGCGTCCAAATACAACACCTTTTGCTTTAGCAACTGCAATCCCTTCCATTTGACGTTGCTTAATACTTTCTCGTTCAAGTTCATAAAGTGCTCCGAAAATCGTCAATACAAACTTTCCCTGAGGCGTAGCTGTATCAATACTTTCCTTTAAACTGATTACTTCAACCCCACGTTCGGATAAAGTAGCCACAATTTCAAGGAAGTCACGTGTATTGCGCGCAAGTCGTGAAATCGATTCGATTATTAGCGTATCGCCTTCGCGTATGAAATTCATCATCTCTTGGAGCTGAGGTCTGTTTTTATCTTTCCCGCTAATCTTTTCGACAAAAACTTTCTCAACCTTTTGCTCCTTCAACGCAATCATTTGCCGATCAATATTTTGGCTTTGAGATGACACCCTGCAGTATCCAATTCTCAAATTGAAACACTCCTTTCAATACGAATATGCGTTTGCATCCATTATAAAATGTTTCAAAATGTATGTGAAGTAGATGAAATGTTCCAAATGTATGAAAGGGAGTTTTAGGAACACATTTTTTCAAACTCCCAAAAAGTATGATTTTGGGACAACGATTTAAAGATGTTTTAAAATTCATCCCAAATTTCGCTTTAATTTACCTACTACATTAAGATATTTTTTTAATTCCACGATTTGATTTTCATCATTCAAATCTTTTAATTCTTGAATGATTCTTTTTTCCTCGGCTTCAAAAACTGTCATCAGTTTCAGTGAATCTGATGATAAAACATCTAATACTCTTTCTTCCAATTCTTCAATTTCAAAAATTTCAGCTTCAATCAAGGTATTATAAAATTTCAGGTTAAAATATACATTCCAAAGTAGTGCATTAAATTCAGCTTCCTTATTCACTAATTTATAGCTGTAATGGACACCATCTCTATAGTATGACGAAGTGATTAAATTGCAGTGAGTTATATCACATAAATACGAATATACATGTTTATATGTAATATACTCATTAGCTTTTTGTGCAATATCTTTCACCTGACTAATGTAAGGATGTACCTCAGAAGTATGAATATCAATGACATTTTTGCTTGCATATTTATATCTCTTTTCATCAATTAAACCTAACTTATATTCCACCAAATGATTAATCATGTCATTTTGCTTTATTATTGATTTCGCATGAATGAAGCACTCATAATTGCTCCTTGTCAAAATCAATGCATCTTCAAACAATCCAGATTCTATTAATTTTTGAATCGAAATTAATGTTTTAGTGAACTTTGCAAAACAAAAAAATATATAATCTTCTTCAATATCCAGGTCGCTAACTGGTAAATTAGCTTGTCTTCTTGCTGGTACAACTACAATGGATTGTTGATCAACAATATCCTTGTTCAAACAATCCAATTTAACTAACAGATTTTTTAGTATCCCATTGTTATCCATCTAACCCCACCTTAAATACATTTATTGGTATTTAATATTATATACCTAATTACAATAAAGAGCATTAACTCGCTGAGCAAGTTAATGCCCCTCCTCAAATTTCTTCATCTTCCCAAACTGATAATTAATCAATTTCAACAGCTGTTCCGCAAAATTATCAATCATATAGCCATCAATCAATCCTTCTTCATACATCTTATATGATTCATCACGCAATGTTACAATTTTCTCCTTTGCCTGATTCAGCAATTTCATCTTCATCTTATGATTGCGTTCAACAATCGCGCGCGTTATTTTTCTTACGATATACAGCGCCGATTGTCGTAACGGCATCGCTTGCGCCTCTGCTAAGTTTTCAGTGTCACAATATACTTCAAATAATAGATCGGTGGCTCTGTCATACATCACATTCGTTTTAAAATTTGGCACATGCATTATGAGGCGTCCTCCTTCATTAGCTTTTCTGTTCTATTAGCTAATGCGATTAACATTTTCAACACCTCTTCAGCAAGTTTATCAAGCGTATGATATTGATCCTCAGTGATATATTCTAACATTCGAGATATATCTAAAAAGCATCGGCATTCACTAAGGCTACCAATTGCGCTATTTAGGCGGTCATATTCTTTGCCATAGTAAAAGTTAGATACTCCTTCCGCAATATTGGCACAAACACTTGTACTCGCGCGTCGCAATTGATCAGAAAGATTATTCTTTTCGTAAGCTGGAAAAGTTTCAATAAGATTATTCATCTTTTTATTGAATACTAATGCTTTTCGGTAAACGTCTAATTTGCGGAAATCTCCTATAGATTCTTTTTTTACTGCCATTTAAATTTGCTCCTTTCATTTACGCGTCTTGAAAATAACAATGTGTTGGATGATAAGTTAGAGAAACGAATTGCTCCTTAATAGAAAGGGTTTTGCTGAGGATTTTTACATTTAATACATACGGGGTGTTTATTGGTTTAGATTTTTCAAAGAGGAAAATCGTATCAGCATAATTTTCTATGCCTACTTTTGTGGGAAAGCCTTCTTTTAAGGTCCCATACTCTTCTTTTGGCAATGTTACAGTTGATAGGACAGGCACTTTGAATTGTTGTGCAATTATGCTCAAGCTGTTGAATTTATTGCTGTAATATTCATAATCAATCGGTTCAATTGGAAAACACGGTTGTTCATCTAACAGAAGCACAACTTTGCTGGTTTCACATAGTTTAGAGATTCTTTCTTCTAATAGGCTTTTAGAAGGCTGGTTTTCCACTATGATATTCTGAGATATTTTATACAGCTGTTTCAGGAATAGTGATTGTTTTTCAGGAGAGGATTGTAACTGCTGAAGAATCATCGGCACTGTGGAAGATTCATTACGATATAGCTTGTAGTCACATCGTAAAAGAAGTTTATTCATTATATTTTGCGGTGAATCATTGCTGGTGAGATAGATTACATGGTAGTCATTGTGTGCAAATTGCTCCGCCAAATGAATGAGCAATGCGTGGCGTTCGTCGAAGTTTCTTCCTACTAATGCATATACTTCGGGCGCTATACCACCAAGAAGAGCCACATCTAAATTGCATAAATTCGTAGGCAATTTTTCATTTAAACCGTCGAATACATAATAGTCAGCTAATGATGTCCATCCACTACAATTTGGATTTGATTGCATTGGTTCTGTCCAAAGTGTTTCTTCCTTCAATAGAATTCATTCCTTTCAATAAGTGTTTGGGGCATCTTCATTTATAAAATAATTTAAATTGCAACGTACTACAATACGTTTTGTGTTCTATGATGTCTTACTATTTTAAATGATTTGGAACACAGCACACCTTTGCAACAGTAACATTAGTTGTAGCTTTTTATGTCTACACCATTGTTATACCAATGAAGTCAATAATTGCAAAGGTCATTTTGGTTCTACCATGTTTGAGGTTCATGTATATTTTTTTCAACAAAATGCCTGTCCAGCGTTTAGTAGTGCAACATGTAATGCTACTCACAAAAATTGTAAAAACCCGTTCATGCGCATAATAAAGGAAACACTCCTTAATGATCACAAAAGTTGTATGTTTATTAACCTCTTTATATAGACATATACCGTAAATACAACTTTTGCTGAAAAAACTTCAGCAGATTGGATTACTCCTGCAACGGGTTTATATAACATTGGCTTCACGCAAACAGAAGTTGAAATGTACCGCCATCCCATATAGGAGATTCAACACCATCTGTTTGCTCTGCATTCATTGTGAATAATGTTTCAAATAAGCGGTTCATAACACTTTATAAGGTAGGTTCAATATTATGAAAGCACATTAATTCTTGTTTAAAAGGTAATTTTACACTGCCAAAATGTGCTTCCGTTGCATTGAGTTCATTGGTAAATGATCATACTACTTTATAGAATTCACTGCATCAATTATGCCATGAGCTTCATATACCAATTGTGGCGTTACATACAATTGTGTAATACAACACCATGATTTGCATTGCCCAATTGCATTAAATGCTCATAACAAGTGGATTGAACTAATACAACAGCATTTGTGTACATTGGTCCTTTTGCATTGAGTAGTTTTTCTTTCCCCTGGCAGAATGACAAATACAGCAATGTATGACTCTTTCACATTGAATAAACCCTCCCATTAATTGATGAAGAATATACTACAATTGCAATTTCGCATTGCATATAAAGGCATATGGCTACTTTCGTAAGCTGTATAAATCATGGAACTATGAATACATTGCATTCCATAAAATAATATAGCAACTTATACTTTGTATTGTATTTTCAATTCCTTGCACAGCTGGAGGAGATATACCTCAATGTCCATTTGCATTATTGCATTGCATCCAATAGAAGTAGCTACTTCCCCATTTATTATTGAAACGATTACCTATTAGTTAGGCTACTTCTATTTGACGTACTCCCCATGTGAACAAAGCAACCTAATCATGTAATATGGTTAAATGATTCTACAGCATTATAGGTAATACAAATCTATTGGCAAAACCGCTTTTAATGTTGCTTTGTTCTAATGTAGCAATGTTCAATTTGTCAAAGCTTTTATATTCATTGTGCTTCCTTTATGATGTGTATTTTCAATAACAATAGTGTTCAATGGTGACACATAAAAAAGTTGTATGTTTACGTACCGCTCTTTTATATAAGCGTTATTTTTATACAACTTTTTTTAATGCCTAAATCCATTGCATATTCATTTGCTGGGATCGATGTTATACCGTAAAGGTCCACATCGAACGGGTTTTTACAACTTATAAAAGTACAGCGCACGAGGCAAAAGAAAAAGCTAACGGCTTATAAATCCGTCAGCTTCATTCTTTACGTTATGATGATTGCTGTAATAGCTCCCCAGCAAAATATATGACTTGTCCTCTATCTGGGCAGTTGATTTTGTTCGCTTTAAAAAATCCTTCTCGCTCCAGTTCATTGAGAATTTTCTTAAAGTTACCTGGGGAAGCTATTTCTAATTTGTCCCTAAGTTCCTTCTTCCTCACTTTTGCTTTGCCTTCGTTTTTCATTTGCATTAAAATTGCTTTCGCTTTTTCTTTGTTCGTGTTGACTCTGTGCTTCTTTACTCGTCGCACGTGAATTTCATCTTCCACAAATTGAATATTTGGGAATTGGCTCAATAACAATTGCATTACTTCCTTATTATTCATAAAGACAATGAATTTTGAACTTAATGCATTATTTCGATTAACCCTTTTTAATGCTTGATATATTTCACCTGCAACAATTGCGTTGCGAACATCATCGAAATCATTTGCAGAAAATAGCTCCGCATCCTTAATCTCTTCTTTTCTATAAAATAGATAATCAAGCACATAACTTGGAAAATCAAAATACGGTGTTTTCAAAATAATAGCATGTTGATAGTCCTTATATGCGTTGACTCCAATAAGATTGCCAAAATAATCAACAGATGAATAGCTTTTAACCTCAGCAAATCCTGATAGCAATTGCTGGTTTACTTGAACTGGCTCCTCTGAAAATTCTCCAACAAGTTGACTTTCATATTCACCTTTTCGTTCTTTATCTGTAACGAACAATGTTTTCTCGTCATCAGCGAGATCCAGTCGATCTAAAACCGTTTGGAAAAATTGATTCTTTTTAGAGAGGGCTGATTTACTCGTATTTTCATTGAAAGAATATAGCGTGGAATTTGCGTAGTCATAATACTTATTTTGTGGAACTACATGAAATAGAGGAGATAGTTCATAACGCTTTTCAAACTCAGCATTTGCATCTAAGATGATGTTATTTTTTAACAGTTTAAATTCAATGTCGTGATTGAACGTATGAAAGCCAGTTTGATAATAAATGCAACCATGTTTCAATATATGAAGTAGATTTTCTAAAGAGGATTTCAAATGTGGGTTATTCAATTTCACTTGAAGGCACTGCTTAAGGAGGGTTTGATAGCCGTTAAATTTTTCGTCATCAAAACGGATTGTGGGGATAGTTGTTTTATAGAATGAATCTTCTTTAAGGGATAGCAAGAAGAGCCTTAAATCATCTGCCATGCTCAAAATCTTATTGGATTGCTCAAACATATCTGCATTTATCCAAATGTCACCTATATCTTTGCGAGATATGGACACCCTTTCAACTAAGTGTGGAAATTCATCAATTATGAGGACATCGCGATCTTTCATATAATTGCTGTGAAGCCCGCGACAAATTTGCTGATACATTTTGTGCGTGATAACAAGCACTGGGAGTTTTAATATTTCATCGATTTCTTTAAAACTTTTTTTGTGCATTTTGCTGTTAATAAAGCCAGCAACTTCTTTTTTTGAATGGCTATTAATTTCTTGTACTGTTTGCTTTAACGCACCGCATTCATCATCTGCATCTTTCGCAAATTTTTGAACGAATACTACTCTTGCATCCGTTGTCATAACTAATTCAGCAATATAAGCAAGCGTCCATCTCGTCTTCCCTGTCCCAGCCTCGTGATTGAATACATGAAAGCGGTTGGAATCCCATAACGACTGATTAAAGATGTGTTCTTTCAATTGGTGGAAATATGATTCTGAGGCACAAGTTTTTTGGAGAGTATCGGTGGAAAGTTGATCATGATTGGTTGCAGGCTTAATATCTTCATCTGCCTGAGGCGAAGTAATCAATTTGTTGTGGTGTAATTGCATATTGTTTACGAAGTCTTTTCTGTTAGTAGACATAGCACTACTTCCTTTCATAATTTTTGAGTATAGAATAAAATATTCCCATTTTATTGTCAATCATAATATACGATAATTTTATAAATTATTGCATACTGTTAACATCATAACTCTATCGATATACAACTATTAGCACAGAACCAAAAAGCTATCTGTTTAGCAAAGCGCATTCATCTATTTACGCTTCAATATATTCGTTGCACTATATTATAAGCATTTATGACATTTCATATTCAACAAACCTACTTCGACAATTTTTTTATGAAATGTCTTATATTTTTCCATTAAGTGCATAGTATATATCAAAACTTTTAAGGAGCTGATTTATACAATGAAACCAAAAGCACTTATCGCTGTTGATAGCGGAAAATATGGAACGAAAGCAATCCTTTACCACAACAACAAGGAACATTACGTCTACTTCCGAACCAAAATGCAGGAAGTGACAACATCATTAGACATCGATGTTACAGCTGGCTCATATGTAATCAAGCATAACGGTAAAACTTATATCATCGGCAATATGGTTGATGAAAGCTACTCCAGTTACGATCTATCAAAAGAGAAGGAAATTCATAAGCTGTGCATTTACGTTGCGATTGCAGAATTATTAAAGCAAGCAAATATTAATCCCTCAACTGTCGATTTGAAAGTCGCAGTAAATATCCCTATCTCAACTTATAAAGACGCTACTTCCAAAAAGCGTTACCTCGAATTCATTGAAAACTTAAATAACCCGATTGTAATCGAAGTTAACGGTGTTCCTTTTATGTTCGAACTTCGGAACACAATCGCTGTATTTGAAGGTGTGGGAGCCGTTTTTCATGATGTGAAGTCAGCTAAAAATATTAATACTACAGTAGTGGACATTGGCGGTTTAAATGTGAGCTATTGCATTTTTGACACAGTGACTCCAAATTTCAGTAGTATGGTCGTTTCTAATGACGGCTGTAATATATTGAAAGGTAAAATCGGACGAATGATCAATGAACGGTTTGGTATCGCTGTCGCACAGAACGATCTCGAACGAATCATTCACGATGGATATTTAATGTCTGAGGGAGCTATCGTCACTGATAGCTATCATTTAATTGAACAAATAAAAGATGCACATTTCCAAGAGATTATTTCATTTGCGAAAAGTCGTGGCTATACGTTTAACAACACTAATATTAGCTTCTGTGGCGGTGGCGCTTTACTATTGCACAACTGCATTAAAAAATATTTTCCTCATGCGCACACTGAGGTCAATCCGCAATTCACCAACGTCAAATCATTTCTTCAAATCTTAAAAATCAAGAACAATGTATGAGAAATCGAATAACGATAAGTTTTTTAGCGGAGGACCACGATATAATAGAGCATCTACAATCAATTCGAGAGCAGGGACAAAACTTGAGTTGCTATATCCGCAACTTAATTCGTAATGATATGAACAGGACTATTCCCAATAACTCGATAGATGCATTAGCGCAGGCAATTGCTGATAAGTTAGGTGCTGTACAAGTAATTGAAAACGTAGAAAAGCCTACTGACCATAATGAATCCGTAGACTTTGAAGAAAAAATGATTATCGATCAATTGTTTTAATCGAGTTAGTTTCTTAACAATATAGCGGGATTTTTCCCGCGCTTGTACATATGTATTCAACAATATAATCCAACTCTAATCGCAATTATAATCGATAATCTAATCCAAATAGATGTCTAAATATATTGCGATTATTATTACAAATTCAAATTGAAACCAAAATATATTCGTATTGCAATTACATTAAAACCATAATTGATAATCTACTCACAGCTCTATTTGCCTCTCTCCTTCTTGAACATAAATCCAGATGCTTGCAAACTTTATCATGAGGCGCTGGCGATTGCAGATAAATTCAGGCAGTGTTACTTGTTGTAAATGTAGAAAAGCCAACTGATGACGAACCATCAATAGATTTTGAAAAATAACCTATTGAACTGTTGCTTTATGCACAAAAAAGCCAATTACTATTTTTACACTCGAATAGTAATTGGCTCTTGTTTTATAATGTTAGTGCGCTCGCTATTGAATAATCAATCTCACTTGGGATTTCTGCTGATTCCATTAAATCTTTTAGCAATAGTAACTTTAAAGCTGTTTCTGAACTATATGTGCGGTCATTTACGTCGCCCTCATACGCATTTACAGGAACGTTATGAATGACGTATAACTGCTGGTCAATCTCCCATGTCACATCCTTTAATATTGTATGTTCTTTTGGCATAGAAAGACCTCCCCGAACTTTTTGAGGCGCTATTACTGTCATTGTATTCGCCCCTTTTAACGTATATGACCTAATTCACACCCAACGCCTTGAATATTGCATCATTTGCATCTTTATAAAACATAGGATCAAGAGCCGTTACTAAATCTGAAGGAACTGAAGAAAGATCTACAATCGACATAGAAGGCAGTAATACTTTTTTCGCGCCTGCATCAACACAAACTTGTAATACATTTGCCAGTTCTTCAATTCTTTCAATAGTTCCACCTACAGTCATATTTCCTAAAATAACCATACTTTCTTGGACAGGTCTGTCTAATGCGCCCGAACACAATCCAACTAATTCAGCTACGGATATTTGAGGTGATAATCCAATCCCTTGTAAATCTGCAATATGCATTAAATAATCCTTCGTTTTAATCGTTATAGAACTACTAATACTTTTACTATTTGCTGTAAAGTAACGAAATGCTGTATCCAAACTTTCCTTAACAGCACGGTTTGCTCCAATACCCGACTTTTCAAACTTTCCTGATCCCGATACAATTTGATTTTCTAATTTGTACACACCGATCATTCCTGACTCACTCACGCCTACTGTGTATACATGGCCAGCTTTACTTAGTCCTTCAGGAATTAGCTTGCCTCCACCTTGTTCTGGTACCGAAACGTACTGTTCATCTAACGATTCTTTATCAATATACGAAAACATGACATCGTAAAATTCCATACCGCCGATTTTTTTCAGCTGTTCTTTCACGCGTCTACGTCCTTCCAATGCATACTGAAGCACTTGTTCAACCGCTTCCTTAGAAAACTCACCGTGCGGATAAAGCAATTTTAATAAACCTGATACCGTTTTCCGTACACCGATGACGTCACGCTGGTTCAGATTATTTCCTAACTTGAAATATTGGTCAATCGCATCGCCAAATGAGCGTTTGCGCATTTCTCGGAAATATTCCGCTAAATAATCAACGATGAAACCATATCTGTCAGTAAAGAAATCAGGACGCATTTTTGGAATTTCCCATCCTGGCAAGTAATAATGCATACGATCAAAGAACGCCGAATCGTTATTCATACCTTCTGGAAATGGCGCGAATAAATGCGATGTTTTAATGAGAGAATCGACACTTTGATTAATATTCCCCACAAAGACCATTGAAGCAGACGCTGTTTTCTCTTCTTTACCACGTGCAAAGGATCCACTTGCCATATAGTCCTTCATAATTTGAATGCCGTCTTTATCTTTAAACTTAATGCCTGCCACTTCGTCAAAGGCAACGACATCCCACATTCCGACAAGTCCGACTGAGCGTGTTGACATATTATAAAATAAATTCGCTACTGTGGACTGTCCGCCCGATACTAAAATCGAGTTCGGCGAAATTTCCTTGTAAACATGCGATTTCCCTGTCCCACGAGGTCCAAGTTCACACATATTATAATTATTTTCTACAAGTGGCACTAAACGTAGTAACAGATGCCACTTAGCACGCTCTGTTAATTGCGTCGGCTCCATTCCTGTTGAACGAATTAAAATGTCCATCCACTCTAATTTCGTAAAATGTCTACGTCCTTCAACGATTTCATTCAAATCCATGTTCGGCATTTGTATTGGCTTTAAATTCGCTACGCTAAATGGGCTCATATTGCGCTGTTCTTCATCAAAGAAGTAATCGATTTTGAGCATGCACCAAATACCACCAGCCAATAGCTTATCGAACTCTTTCACATAAGATGCCGACACAGGGACCTCTTTTAGCCCTAAATTCGAAAATTCCGCCTCGTACATATCTTTCTTCGGGTTTAGGCGCACTGTAATTTTATCAATGATGGAATATTGACCAAGCTCACGAATTTTACTTTTAATTTTTTCCGCTTCATCAGGACGAACAAAGTTATCTGCAAGGATTTTTTTAACGCGGTCTATACCTTCTTTAATGCTATCTTCATCATCCGTTGCACAATACATGCCCAATAAATACTCAAGTACATAGATTGGCACATTTGCGCCTTCCTTAATGAGCTTTGTTAAATCCTTGCGAACAACACGCCCCGCAAAAACATCGTTCAATTTTTTATCTAATTCTAATGTATTCGCCTCATGCAACTCTTCCAAAGCTACCCCTCCCAGCAATTAAAAATCAAAATCACTTACGATACTTAAATTGATTTCAAACGGAATTTTATCCTTTTCAATACCAGTTTCAACATCTTTAATAATTAAATAGTACGATTTACTGCGATCATACGGTATATTTTTCAACGCAAATCGTATTTTATATTCACGCTCTGCTGGGTTTGAAGATGTACGGTCACCGATAATTGTTTCTTCATTTGATAAAACATTATTTTCGTCATCTACCATATAAATTAGTACAGTTTGAGGCTTCAGTTTTTCCCCAACTTTTTCTGTTTGGAAGAAGTTTAAATTGAAAATACGATTCGTCACTTTACGCATTGTACTTGTTAATTTAATTTCTACCTTATCTAACTTTTGTACGCCTTTTTGTCCTGCTCGTTTGTTCTTAAACGACAGTAACGGAATCATAATTTCTTGAAGGCTCGCTCCGCCATGTACAAAGTTTACCCCTTGTCCCTGCTTGCGATTTCGAATTGTCCCCATCGGTACATACGCATAAAGCTGTTGTTCATTTTGCACAACAGATGACAAATCTATTTTAATTTGCCCATCAATTTCTTCGTTTTCTTTCGACAACGTGTAGCGTCGTGATAATTCAACTGTATCGATTTTTACCTTTTCGATTTTGTCACTTTCTTCTAAAGGTTCACGCTGATATAAGAAGCCATGATCTGCAGTAATATATACATTTGTCCCACTTAAATCGTCACGAATGATTTTCACTACATCATACAGCTGGTTCAATGTTCGATCTACTG
Organism: Lysinibacillus sp. FSL H8-0500; assembly: GCF_038051955.1. Lineage (NCBI taxonomy): Bacteria > Bacillati > Bacillota > Bacilli > Caryophanales > Bacillaceae > Lysinibacillus > Lysinibacillus sp. FSL H8-0500. Next base: position 3,007,018 of record NZ_CP150292.1, read on the forward strand.
CATCAAACGTATAAATTTCTGTCGATGCATTATCACCTGTTCCATCAATTGTATCGTGATAAATATAAATCAGCTTTTTACCTTTAAAGGTTTCACGTCTGCCCGCCTTATTCATGTTCATCATGTCCTGATAATGTACGGTCATACTATCGGCAACTGCATTTTCAATAATTGCTCGGCGATTTTCAATACCAGCAGTGCTTTTACCATCCACTAATACTTTCATGGACTCATTGAAATCCAATGTTTTATGCGGTAGCAATGATGCCATTCCAAGCTTTGTAACAGAAGGAAGAACACTTAGCATCGATTGAATTGTACATGCGCCAATTGTTTCTGAATTTAAGCGCTCGGCTAATTCCACCCCTACTTCATAGCGGAATGCATCTGAAATAATAACAAATACGCGTTCATCATGACGAATATGTGGTGCAACAGTTGACGTATAAAATGATTGCTGATTAACAACGCCTGGCAACGACCAATCCGATGCCATTTCGTCTTTCACCGCTTTTGACCAATTAACACTTAGCTCGCTCATAAACCAATGTGTATATAAATGCTCAACGAGGTCCTTTAGCTTTTTCAGCATTTCGTTATTGCTCTCTGCATCGTATGCTACATAAAACTTACGGTAATATGTATCCATCACATAATACTTACTTTCATAAGCCTTAAACATATCCACCGCTTGACCTGAAGGAATTCCGTGACGGTACTCCACGTAAAATGCCTGCATTTTCACGCTATAAAGTAACGCTTCATAGATTGATGCATATTTCTCATAAAAATGCTTTGCTCGTCTTAGCTTAATGAGCTTAATATATTCCTCAAAGTCTTCTCGCCCTTCTAAAAGGCTGTTTGCAATATAAATAATGATTGCTTTATCGATATAAGGGAATGTATCTGCCTGCTTAAACTCGTCAACAGGAATTGGTTGCAACAATTTCGAAATTTGAATTTCCTGCTCAACGATTTCAACATATTGATCGTACATTTCAAAATCAGTTTTATGATGCATCCAGTGGTCCATAAAGACAAGCGCATTCGTTTTACTACGTGTCGCCACAAAGTCCTTAACAGCCGATAAATATTGCTCTGGCACACTATGACTGAACGCTGTCACTGCTAAATGAATAAGCAATGTTTTTAATGTTGGCTGTTCACGCTCATAGCCATACATATTCGCCACATAGCGCCAAAATACAACTGTGTCAAAAAACTTGTCCATTTGCTGTAAGTATTTATTATTTTCATCTTCCAGCGTGTCCGTTAATAGCGTTTTTAAAATTTCTTCAAAGTCTGGTACCTTCACATTGCATAATACGCTCATAATGGCCAGCTCGATAGACTCTTCACTGTAAGCTTCTATACCAATTGCTTGGAATTTACGGTAACGCTCTTTATTTTGGAAGAAACGCTCATATTTCTTTACCACACCACGTAATGCTGGATCGATTTGAAGGTCATTTAAAATAAGCGAAACACGATCCGCATAAAATGTTTTCGAATAAAATACGGTATCTGCTAACCAGTTATTTTCTAAACCTAATTCAAGGTTTGTATAAATTAAATAATTCGAAGTCGGGTCTTCTTCCTCTAATAAATACTTCATGTAAAACTGATTATTATCCAATAATGTTTGGACTTTAACACCATCCAATACAAATTGCCCGATTTCCTCTATAAATTCCTGATCCTTGTCTACCCAAAAAACAATTTTACGCTGTTCCCCGTCTTTTAATGGCTCGTTAAAAATGTCTTGTAACGTTGATGCTATTTGCTCGATATTCAATACATATCACTACTTTCTTTATCTAACTACTGAAGAAATGATTTCTGCCCAGACCATTCAATTCGTCTATGTAGCCCTGCAATGTTTTCAACTGACGTGTTTTATAACCCATCTGTTCTCTATAAAATCTCGTGTCTTGCTCTGGATGTTGTAATCTTATTTTTTCAAGCTTACTCATTTCCTGTATGTCATAACGAGTTTTGTAAATTAAAAATGCCCCCGTATAATCGCTTATATGGATTTTCTTAATTTTATCGTCTTCGCCATCCCATTTATACAAGCTTATTTTTTGATGGAATTTTTCTAAGTTATTATTATGAATGAGCGTACGGTATATTAAATCACTTTTAACTAACTTTGAAACACTGTCATCATCAACAGTGTCACTCTTATATTGAGATTCAAAAAGAAAAATGATAATTCCCATGAAAACATCAATTATTTGTAACAATGTACTTTTTTCAGAGGACGCTTGAACTACATCACTTACTTTGTAGCCTTTATTTCTATAGGCAGAATGCGCATTCATTTGTTCTTCTAATTTACGTTCTAATTCAATTTTCTCATACTCGCTATTTTCATCAATAATAATTTGAACTCGCTTACCTACCTCTATATCACGAGTCAGACCATAAAATAGTCTTTCAGGAAGCTTCACATAAAACAATTCGCGTAACTGCGTCATTGTTAAGTCCATTTCCTTCGCAATCTTTTCAGCATCTTTCTTATTAACAATCATTAGATTTACTTTAATATCTTGATTTAAGACATAATCTAACGCTTTGAAGTATTTACCGAAATGTGTATCACTTGTATAATCAACAAAATGAATTTCACTTTTTGTTTTCAATTGGGTATTGATTTCATCTACTGCATTATTAATATTATACATTGTAGCCGTTGTGATTCCTAATGCACCATAATACGAATAAAGCCCATTAGGTTGATCTAATTTGTTCGATTCGTCAAAAAATATTTTGTAGTTCATTCATTTCCCCTCCATTTCCGATTAGCGAATGTTGACATTTCAACATCATGCATAATATAATGGTGACATCATATAATAATTTATGAGCGACTTCTTTCCCCGCTATCATTTGCAGGGCTGGAATAGCTCCTTTAAAACCCTTTCCCCGCTACCATTTTGCAGGGCTGGGGTTTTTTGTTTTTTCTTAAATAATGAAGAAGGTAGAAAGCATAGCAATAAACGCTACACCTTCTACCAAATCCCCTCACTTCAACCAATTTCTCTTTTTTCTTATTTCGTACTTCGTATATCCTCCATAAAAACCCATGAAAAATTCACTTAAATAAGGATATAACTCGAAATTAGATTCTATTTTAAGAAGCTTATTTACAAGTTCGCTAATTAACAAATAAGTATAATAAACCGCATATTCTTGAACATATGCATCCATTTCAACTCTATCAATTAAATCAGCAGTATTATCGATAATATTATTTTTTTCAGTAAATATCATAGCTACGCTGTTTTCATTAATATAGCCTTTTAATTCCTGGATTCTATTATCACTTGAAGTTTTACGCTTTGGATTATGTTGTAAAATCTTTTTTGAATACTTGCCCATTGAACAAGAGGATCAATATTTTGCTGTTTTCCAGTTAAAGCGTCTAAATTATAATATCTTGTTGTTTTCGCAAATTGTGATAAGCATTTCAAAATACTAAATGAAATATCATTCATATCCGCGTCCGAGTGACGAAACAGCTCTATTTCATTGATTCTTTCAAACATTTCAATTAGATCATGCCCATAATCTTTTAACACTTTATTATTTGGAAACGAGTTATTCGCACCTCTATAATTCTCGATGATTATAAGCTTCATTAGTCGTTCTAAACCTATAGAAAGCTGAAAAAAAGCTTGATAATAATCACCTTTTGCATAAATATTTGCTCTACAAAGTGCATTTAATCCATACCGTATTGATGAAGAGGCAATATGTGCTTCTTTCAATAATAAAGCGACTTGATCTTGTTTGATGTTCATTATGCTCAACTCTCCATTGGCAATAAATTATCGCAGAAATTCCATAAAACAAAAAGAGTAATCTATACTTGAGAAAAAAACTATATCTTCGCCACTAATCCTTTAAATAAATCATAGTTATGCTTCACACCGTCGTCTAAATCGATTGGAATTTTCTTATCCGCCATATGATGTAGTAATTCATCATACGCTTTTAATTCATCAATCTTCTTATCAAGCGACTTCAGTGCCTTTTTCGCATCGCTAATTTCTTTCGTTGTATAATCACCATCTATAATTGACAGTAAATCCTTCTTCTCCGCATCCATACGAATTTGCACTTCATGTAAATAATCTGTACGAATACGAGAAAGCGTTGTTTCATCATAACGATGCATGTATATTAAGCAGTTAAATGCCTTCTCTTTACCAGAAGTAAATAGCCAATAAATCGGACGTTTCTTATACGTTTGAACATGGTCTTTAAAGAAATCATTTAAGAAATAACGACGAATCGCTTCTCTCGCTGTTTCGGTTTTCTTGCGACCAATCGCATCTGCAATGAAATCAAGGTTTTCTTCGAGCGTTTCTTCACTGAATGTTATGCGGACAAAATTAACGAATTTTGTTACGATGTCATCTTCGAAATATGCGCCATCTATAATCGGTATAATATTGTCTTGATCAACAGGGAATTTATTATAACGAGAAGCGTCAAATTCACCTCCTGCGTAAATAATACCTCCTTCGTCCAATGAATAACGACCGAATGAGCAACCGATTGCATAGGATATAAATGATTTAATATCACGTTCTAAATCCGCTTTACGTACTGTAACATTTTCATCAGTAACATCTGGAATTAATTCGTTTTGTAAGCCATAGATTTCAATAAAAAATTGATTTAAGTCTTCTTCATTTTCCTTTAGCCGATTAAATCGTTCCTCACACTTATTCTTCCAAAATTCATATGATAATTGAACAGTCTTATCCTCTAAAAGTGGATGTTTATCGAAATCCCATGAAGTTTCAAAAGAATCCCAATCTTTTTTTGAAATAGCAATAGCTTCTATTACTAAATTTTCAATTTCCCCTTTATATTTATTGGAAGTCACAATAGGTACTTTCGCTAATACACCTGAGCCTGTATTTATTGTAGGATTAATAATTTTTATAATCGTATCTACAAGATTAGAATTAAGTAATCCTGCAAAATAATAATAATCATCATTGTCGTGAACAAATAATCCGTTTGCTCCCGAGTCAAAAATCATACCTTTATCATAACATCTAACTCCAAAAGTATTCATTGTAACACCAGACCATGTTATTCCTTTTTTAAAATACTGATGCTCATTGCTAATCTTCCAACTTAAATTATCACCCAATTGAGGATATACTAATTTCGTATTCTCTTTAATTTCGTAACCATTATTTTCCCAATTCACTACATATTCATTATTACCAAACCATTTCCTGAATGTACCCCCCTTATTATATGGAATCCATTTCTTACTTTTCTCAATTGCTTCTTGAGCAGAATTCAAACAAATTCCCATCTTAGATTTATTTATTTCAAACCAAAATCTCAAAAATCTATTATTGTCACCTGTTCTCATTCCTATACAAGAATCTGCGTACTCACTAAGTGGTTTTTGATTATTAAAAATTTCTATCATCTGATTGCTAATCCAATAAGCTATAGGAGAACCAGGTATATTTTCAAAATCTTTTTGATTGGTTGAATAAACAAATGAACTATCTATATTTCTTACTATTTCTATTGTTTTTAATCTTTTTTCAATTGCAGACCTTTGTTTAATTAATCTTATATAATCTCCTTTGAGATTATATACTGAATACATTCTCATAACAAAAGCAGTAGACTGAACTACTTCTCCGCCAATTTCCTCAAATGCTCTTGGACCTAAGTGCAACATGGAATCAATAAATTTATTGCTAATTACTTTTTCACGTAATTTCTCAAAACTTGATAAGAACATCCAAGAATGCTGGTTAATGGCCGCATAGAAACCATTCGCTTTCAGATAATGGTCTACTTCCATGAATGAAGCAAATAAATCCGATTTAGAATCAGGATAATTTTTCTTTAAGAACTCCGACAATTCTTTGCTCATACTACCTGCGCCCATGTAAGGCGGATTCATGACTACAATATCGTATTGTTGTGCCATAATTTTAGTTTGCTTTATTAATAATGGCAGGACTTTTAGCGACAGCTCACGAGTGTCTTCATGGAAAATATCAGTTACTGGATTTTCTTTAATGTCTTTTAGACGATTTTCAAGAAAAGTTGTATTTGCTTCTGTAACTTTAATTAATGATCCGAATGTTTTTGCATTTTTATATTGTTCACAAAAATCGTTTACTGCCTCAAAGGTTTCTCCACTTTCTTCATTAGCAATATACGCAATTACTTCATCTGTCCAATCATTTGTTTCCTGGATTGAAGCTAAGTTCATAGTCAATCCATCTCGTTCAATGCTTCTAAGGAATCTTTTATTGTATTGAAGTGCTTTCATTACAATTGAAAAACTCGCTAATTGATATGCTCTGTCATCAATGTCTAAACCGTATAAGTTTTTCTCAATGATTAGGCGTGGAATTTCTCTTTCCATATAGCCACATTTGCTGTAAATTTCAAAGAGCACATCAAACATATAGACTAAAATATGCCCACTTCCCATTGCGGGGTCAAAGCATTTAATATCCTCTACATTCAATTCTTTATTCACATATGGAGCAATTTTTTCATGGAGGTCGTCTTGGTGATGTTTTAAGAAAAACTCCCATTTTCCAATTATTTCTTTATGCTCTGGATGTGCTTCCGTCCAATAACGTCCAAGTGAGTTTTGAACCATATATTGTACAATCCAATCAGGTGTAAAGAGTTGTGTTGCATATGGAATTTCTTCTGCTTTGTATTTCGATTTCGCTTTGAATACACGATCTTTTTCATCAGCAATGTAATACTGATAAAGCCAACCAATAACCTCAATCTGCTCCCAATTATCTTCTGGGATAAATTCAGTATCCGTTAATTTACGAACAAATGAATCCTTTGCAAGTAAACCTTCTGGGAATAAGATTTCCTTATAATCCTCGATTGTTTCAAACATAAACGGCATATAACGATTTAAGTCATTACAATGCACTTTAATTAAATACTTAAACAGTTCGTCCGTTTTGTTCGCCATTTTCAGTTCATAAACAAGTTCTTTGTCTAATTCTAAATCAAGCGATAGTGCTTCTTTCATCATATCTGGCTCTGCACTGTCCGCATTGTATGATGATAAAACACGTACTTTCGTTGGTAAGTAATCATTTACTTCCATGAAGCGTAGTGCTATGAAGCGGTTGAACCATGTGTATGCTGTTTCTTCCATTACACGGTCAAAACCGATTTCTTCAATGCGTTTAATTAATTTGTTACGTTGGCGACGTTCAACATCTGAAAGCTGTTTGCCGTCAATGAAGACGGCATCCGAACTTTCAACTGTTGCTTTTTGAATGGAGTCAGCAGTTATACCAATTTTTCTCGCTTGAAGCTCGACACGTTCTAATAGCTCTTTACGTGCTTCTGTTGCGAACTTTTTTAGTGCGCTTTTATTCACTTCACTCACTCCTAATCTTCGAACTCGATTTGCTTATTTTGCTTAATAATTGCTTTTAACTTAGATGATAACGTACTAATGTACGCATCCACGTCTTCTTCTGTAGCTAATGTTTTAATCGCTACTAAACGCTTCACATCCACTACTTCTTTTTGAATTTCATCTTCAATGACAGGCGGTGATTCTACACCTGTATCGCCTGCAACAACTTGCTTCAATGCTTGTTGACGTTTCCATTCCTCGATTTCACGGTGAATCGCCTTTAGCGTCTGCTCTTTAAAGTTCGCGCTTTGTGAAATAGTTGCATCTACTTTGAAAATGTCCTCAAATTGAACAAGGTTTGCATGTAAACCATCATAGTAGCCTTCGATTCGTTGCTTCGTTTCCTGCGATACACCGTACTGCTTTGCGTGAAGCGTGCATTCGTCAAAATCTACTTTTAATTTCTGTTGTGCTAATGCTTTTTTATCAGCTAATACAGCTGACATTTCGTTGTTCAGCACATGTACATAAGTTGAAATATCTTTAATTTTTTTGTAAGGGATTGGATCTTGTACGATGTTACGAAGTGTATTCATCGCTTCCTCTACTTCAGCGTTTGCTAAATAAGGTTTATTTTCTTCATATTTGGCAAGTGCATTTACGCCTTGTTCAAATAAATCTTTTTGGTTTGTACTGAAGAAGCTTTTTACAAGGCTTACATCATCTTTCCAATCGGCTAAATCGTCTTCCATATTTTTTAATTTCGTTAGGAACGAAACATTATCCAATTGCGGTGTAAACTGCTCGAAATATTCTAATCCTTTATCTAACAAGCTTCGTCCAGGATATTTTACATTCGCCGAATATTTCGCTTCGTACTGTTTGATTTCAGCAATTTGGTCACGGATTGCTGTACGAATTGCTTGGATTAGACCATCTTCATCATCTGCTAAATCCATCGGTGGGAACAGGTCACGACAAATCGTTTTCGCTCTGCGTAGTAAAGCTTCATCCACTTTTACACGCTTTGTAATGATGCCTTTATCCGCTTCAGTTGTTTTACCGAAAACTGTCACTAACTTATTCGTATCTTGCCCTGGCTCTAAATATTCAGAGTTGTAGCGAATACGAATGCGTTGTTCTTTTAACAGCTGTGCAATGATACTGGCAATATCAAGCTGTTTCCAACCAAAAGGCTTGTCTGCAAAGCGGTCGTAAATTAATTTGACACGAATTTGCTTTTGCAATTGCTCTTGTAAATCGATATATTCCATCACTTCGCTTTTTGCTAAAGCGTTTGGACTACTTAGTTGTTCATCAAATGTAACTTGTTGATCATCTGTTGATAGAATAGAAATGAGCTCACGTTCGTTCTCAACAAAATCTTTAATGTACCCCAGCTTCGTATACGTGTTATCCACTAAATGCTTAAAGCCTGTGTTAATTTTTTCTTTAACTGTAGAGCCTTTCACATCTAACTTCTCACCGTTCACATAAAATGCGCCATCTTTTATCGCATCCTCTAATAGTTCGCGTACACGGCGTCTTCTTTCACGTACTTCTGCTTGCTTGTTATTTAAAATATTTTGGATATTTTCTGGTAGTTGCGTAATGTTCTTTTTCTTACGATACTCTTCAATACGCAATGCATCCACCATCTCCTCAACATAGGCCACATTGCCACCAAGCTTGATAATTAATTCATCGTGACGAGAAGACATCATCATCAGCTCTTGATCGCTATGTTGATAGTAATCTGAAAGCAGTGATAAAACTTGCAAGCCTATTGATGCAGATTGTGAACCATAAGCTTTTTCATCCATCATTTGGTTGTAGGTAAACATATAGTCTTTTGAGTATGCAAAACGCTTTTCTTCATAAATATCTTGGAAAATATATTTTGCTAATTCGCGCTTCACAACTTCTTCATCGATTTGAACTTGTTTAATTTCACGGTTAATATCTTGTTCGTCATCTGTTAAGAAAATGAAATGATCGCCATTTTGTCCAATGAGCGTTTGACCAATTAGCTTTCTTAATGCACGTTGAATTTTTTCTTTTAGCTCCAGCTTATCTTCATCGATATGCGTCACCATTAACGTCGCAATATTATCAATGTTTGCTGGAAGCTCTTTAATGTACTTAATCATGAACAGCACTTTTAAAAGGTCTGTATTAAATGCATCATCAGCCAGTGCTGGATTTACTCTCGCCCCTTCAATTACACGTGTAATCGATGGATTTAAAAACTCTTTAATCGTATCGTAAAAGGCATAGAATGGAATTAAAGCTCCTTCCTCAGCATCTTTAAACTGCAAGCCAGCTTCTTTAAACGCTGATAGCATCGAACGCTCACCTTCTGATAAATGCTTACCAGATGAACCGTGCTTACGAACTTGCTCAAATACGTTTTGCAACAATTTAAACTGATAAGGTACAAACGGGTACACTTCTGCAAATTCCACATCATCAGCAAACCCACGTAAGTCGGCTGTGCTTTCTTTGAAGCTAATTAAGTTTTTCAAAACAGCACTTTTATTCGGGAAATCAGCGCGTAAACGGTCATGAATATGCGGTTGCTTTTCTAAAATACGCTTTTTAATAACCTCGTCTACTGAAATCGATGATAACGACAGACGCGTATCGAAACGTCCTTGAATACGTGAGAAGTCGTCCCCTTTTACTTTAATAATTGAATCGATGCTTTCCTGAGAAGTAACCATGACCCAAACTTTTCCTTGTGCATGCGTACCTAAATCTTCTGTAAGCGTTTGTAAATTAAGCATTAGGTTACGGTTGTCGCCAATGTATTGCCCAATCTCGTCTACGAGAAAGACTAAATGGAAGTTAAAACCTTTAGAATCAACATATGCTTTAACATCCTTCGCAAACTTCTCAATGCTAATTTCAAAGTTGTTCACACCATTGTCGAACCAGTTTCCAGCTGATTCCTCTGTCATGTTGTTTGCTTTCACTAACGCACCGATGACATAGTCGCGGTCGAAGTAGAAGCTGTTACGACGCTCTTCCCAAGATTCGCCTGCAAGTGCCTCAAATTCCGCCTTAAATGTATCGTACACGCCTTGTTCGTCTAAATACTTCTCCATCTCTGCAACGCCAGGAATGTCGCCGTAATAGCCTCTGTGCTCATAAAACACCTTCATAAACACACGTAAAATAGCATCTTCTTTTGACTTATTATCTAATGCACTTTTCGAGTCGATGTTAAATAAAATAACTTCTGTTTCAACATCTGCCGTGCGCTCCATGTTTGCATAAGTAACCGAATCTTTAATTTTATCTTCAAAGAAATCGACAGGCTTTTTCCCTTGTACTGGACTATTTTCTAAAAGGTAAGCAAGAATCTTTAAAAAATGCGATTTACCCGATCCGAAGAAACCTGAGATCCATACACCCATTTTATCTGTATTGCCATGAATACCTTTTAAATAGTTTTCATAAAACTTAGAAAAGTGGTTATGTAATTCTTTTGTTACAACGTACTCGTCTAATTCTTGATAAATGTCTTCTTCATTTTTTTGACCGACTTTAATAACGCCACGAATATCACGTTCAATATCTTTTAAAAACATTTGCTTTAACTGCATTTGTATCCCTCCAATTAATCAATTTCGGCTCGGCGAAATTGCGTCCAGATTTTTTTCGAGCTTGATCGAAAAACTCCACTAAAAAATCTGTGACATCCGCCAGGGGCATTAACTAAATTCACTTAATATTTGAATTGTAAATGAATAGTTAATTATTTATACTCGATCTTTCATATGAAAATTAGATCTTTGGTGAATTTAGTTAGTCGACTAAACGAAACGCACGGTAATAATTATCGTCCTTAAATTTACTGAATAGCTGTAATGATTGGCCATCGTATTCACCTGGGAAAAACATTATGACGGGCGTTTTATCTAACACTCCTTGTAAATTGTTTAAAATGTTGTGTGAGCGGACGAATGGATATACTTTGCCTACGCCCGTCAATAATACGACGTTATGGTCGCCTATTTGCTCTTTAATTTTTGCTAAAAACATGTCAGGTTTTGCGAAGGTTGTCATTGCCTTGAATAAAGCATCTTTCCCCTGTTTTGTTTCCATTTCTGGAATGCGATCAAAAATTCGTTTTTCTTTCGTAATCTCAATGAGCATTTTGTATAAATCAAATTCAATAATTCTTCGATTATACAGCCCGCCTTGAAATTCTTTATGCAGACTCGTTACATGATCACGTACTGCTAATTCATCTTTAGGATCATAATCGAAAATATAGAAGCTTATTTCATTGCCTAAACCTCGCCCTTCGATAAATTTATCCTCTTTAATACGTTCGCTAATTAAGCGCAATCGATCATTTAAAGTTGCCATATCCTCACTCCCCCATCGCTCTTACATAATTTTTATCGCCTATTAGGTGGAGGTGTTCACTAATTCGATCATCAATCAGCATGCGATTTAATTCGCCTGACTTTAAATCTTTTAGCATACCTACTTCCAGTAACACCTTCTTAAATACTTGCTTCAGCTTCGCTACAGTCGTTTCTGACCAAGAGCCCACAAATGCACTCTGCTCCATTTTTTGCTCAAAAAATGAGTTCACATCCACTTTATCTAAGTAGTAATTGTTAGTTGAAAACTTTTCCCCGATGACCTCTTGCATAAATTCAAAAAACAAACGATCAAACTTCATAATGGCGTATAAGTTAATCACTTTGCCTACTTCAAATGACTCCTCAATGAGAAGCTGACGTAATGTGTCGTCTAACAAATCGACACGCTTTAAAATGTACGGCATTGCTCTTTTAACACTTGATAATTTATCGTATTGAAAAATATTCTCCTCTAAAACTTTATGCCGAATCTCTTTATCCGAAAAACCTTGCTCTTTCAATTTTGCTACTTGCTTTACTTCATAAAGCATAAACCCAGCACCTGTTAAGACAGAAGAATACTCTAATTCCATTGTCATACATTCCTCACTTTCAGACAATACTGTTTTCCCTCTAAATATCCAAAATTTTACTAACAATTGATAATCTACGTTTTCCACACTGCTGTAAAACGACTTTTGTATATTCATTATCCTTTAAAAGCTTGTCACTATTGTTCTCATATAATACTTTAATGTGTTCAATTAGTTCTTGTTCTTCGACTTCATTAGCCCAATAACAATCAATGAGCTGATTTAGTGCTATCGCTAACTCTCTTTGCGTACGATAAAAGCGCTTCACTTCCAAGTTCTCACCTCATTGACAAAAAATATTATTCAATTCAAACTAATTTATTACATAATTCTTATTCATTTATTATTCTATCCTTATTTGATAGCGGTGGCAATTTGATATTATGCTTCTTTTCCAAACAAAAAAGGCGTGCTTTTGTTAGCATCGCCTCTTTAGAATATTTACAAGCAGATTGGTTTTCAATATAGCAACTATCTAACGCTGTTTGAGCATTTCAATAATTTGTACTAAAGCGTTCTTCTAAGTCCTCCACCCGTATTCGATAACTATCTTCTGTTTCAAAATCGCGTTCTTCAAAAAGTACAAGCTGGTGACTTATCAATTCCTCTCGAATATTTGGCGGATCCAATAATTCTATTGGCTTCCCTCCGTAAAAATACGGCGAAAAGAATCTAATCATGTTGCGGAAAATTTCTGCAATTTGCACAAACGTCTGCTCATGCGTTTCTAATGGCGTAAAGTAAACGCCAATACGACGTTTAGCAAAGATTAAATCTGGATGTATCATTTCTCGAAGCAGTTCCTGTTGCAACTTAAATGCCTCGTATTCATCTTTTAAGAACTGGTCAAAATACAACTCAACAAATGCTTTTCCCCTGCGATCGATTACTGAACATCTGTAAGCTATACCATATTTCCCTGCTCCTACATTTATTACCTTGTCAAATTGATTCATCTTCTTGTCATAATGGAAGTTTAAAAATTGTGGAATTGCCTTTCTTAAATGTAAAAGTAAGCCACGCTTTATGTCTTGGTCGATTTCATAATTCAATGGAGCTGGCTCAATGTTTAAATGACCGCAATGGCTCTTTGGAATTCGTTTACTTTGTAACTCTATTGAAAGCATTGGCTCTATTTCATCCAAAAGATGCAGATTATCAAATATGTCCAATTTATACATATCATTAAGCTGTTGTAAAATCGGTACTGTAGCATCATTTAATGAAATAGCATAAAAATCTACGTACGCTGGCTGATTTTGATTAAGCCATAGTTGTAATTCATTAAGTATCTCTTTATCGAATGAATGCGCTACCCAAACGACTACAGCCTCGGATACAGTAACAAGCATTTTCTGTACACGTTTCAGGTAGGATTTATTGGCTTTGGTAATCTGAAGTTCAAATAAAACAGGGATACGCCTTCTATTATCAACAGCCTTTATATCGACGTGGTGTGCTCCGTGCTTCTGCTCTAACGCGATATAATGCACTTCAAAACCCAGTGCCTCGCTAATAATCTTTGGTCTTTCCTTCAAATACAACCCTAAGATTGCTTCTTTCATCGAATGATTCTTACTCATTTTTCATCCTCCATTACATCAGCAATTTAATTTTTGGTAAATCATAATTACACAAAAAAAGCACTCACCTCAGATACGGGTAAGTGCTAATAGTATTCAGATATTAAATTACGTCGGTTAAACATATGAATCACCTCTCGATTATTTTAATGCAAATTATAGTTACTTATTTGGCTATAGTCAATTAAAAAGGAGCATGCGTTCTATATTACATAATAGTTATCTAATTGTTGTACAAAAGTTCTATAACTTTTAGATAATCGTATTATTTGCCGTTGTGCAACGAAGCAATGATTACATAACTATTGCCTAATTGTTATGTAGCACGGCAACAGAAACCTGTTACCGCTGAGCAATTAAAGCTCTTTTAATTCGCTAATTAGTTCGGCAATTTGTTGTAAGTCGCTTAGAATACTTGTTCCTTCAAATTTCACAAGCAACACCGTTTCGATGATTTCTACTAACAGCTCCTTTTCGCTGGCCGTTAAGATTTCACCGTTGTGTTCGATTTGTGCGCTGAAAAGAAGTTCACTAATGCTTACTGGCTTATCTGTCATATTAAGATCTGACCCTACTAATGAACTCGGGTCAACGTTCAACACTTTTGCCAGCTTTAATATTTTAGTGAATCCAGGACTTTTACGCTCACCCTTTTCGAGTCGATTCAAGTACGAAATCGATATGCCACTCATATCACTTAAATCTGCTAACGTTAGCCCTCTCTTCTTGCGCAACGTTTTCAGCATTTTGCCGAATTCATCCGAAATTAGCATTTCATCTCTTTCCATACTAAATCCTCTCCTTCTCGCATTATTCCATAATGGAATGCCATTTTTCTGATCAGATGATCTTTATATGATAGATTTGAAGGAGAGAATTATAACTATTTAATAGATATTTTTAATTAAATTTTGTTTGAAGGTTAAATGGTCTGAGGTTGTTTAGCGATGATAGTCAACCAATTATCGTCACCGTAGCTTAATTGAAGTTCTTTAAAGCCAAATATTTTTAGAGCTTCATCTAAATACGCGTGGACATCTTTTCTACCGTATTTCTTATTACAGTCCACCAAGTTAATGGCAAGGGTATCAGAATCAAGTTCTTCGTATTTCAAAACATCGTTTCCAATAAGTGCATCTACAACCATAACTAAGTCTACAGTTTCAAAACATTCAGGTTCAGTCGCGAATATCGTCCACCAATGCCCGTTACCTCCATAGTATTGAATGTCTTTATAGCCTTGAAGCTCTAATGCATCTTTAAGGAATTCATACGCTCCTTTTCCGTTAAATTTTTTATTGCAATTGAATGAATTGATTGAAATAGAATCAGGGCAGTACACGCTATACTCATAAACGGTGTTTCCTAATAAGCTTAATACGGTAGTAGCTAACTTTGACAATTCCACATCGTCATTTTGTGGCTCTTGTGCCTCTACAAACAACCAGTGACCATCACCAAATGTGAATTGAATATTTTCAAATCCCTGTAGCAATAGCCCTTCTTCTAAATAGACTTCCACATCTTTGTTTTGAATTTTCATATTGCAGTCGATTAAATTTACATTAATCTTATCTTGCTCTACTTCTTCATATTCGACTACAGCACCTCGTAATAAAGTTAAAACCACCATTGTAAGTTTAGATTTTTTAGCGTACATATCTCGTCCATCTTTAGCCAGCACTGTAATCCAATTGCCAGCACCAGCATTAAAGCGAACTTTTTCAAATCCGTGGAACTCTAATGCTTCTTTTAGATATTCAAAAAGATCTTTCTCTTTAATTATTTTGTTTACATTTACTAAATTTACCGTGATTGAGTTTGGATGATACTCTTCAAATTCAAGCACTTGAGAGCCTAATAAAGTCAGCACTGTTGTCATTAATCTGGATTGTTCTACTAAGGAATCTTGAGGGTCTTTTGCGTAAACAGTCAGCCAATTACGATCCCCGTAATTAAAATGAATATCTTCAAATCCGTGGAATGTTAATGCTTCTACAAGGAAATCATCAATACTTTTTCCTTCGTATTTTTTATTTATATTCACTAAATTCATCGTAATCGAATCGGGTTGGAATCTCTCGTGTTCGATTACATTCTCTCCTAAAAGCGTTAATACAGTAGTTACCAATCTTGTTCGTTCTTCTTCGTCATTACGAGATTGAATAGCGCTTACGATTAATACATTGTCATCATCGTCATCAAAATCAAATTCAATCTCTTCATATCCGTGCATTAACAATCCTTCTCTAAGATAAATGCACACATCTTTCCCATTAATTTCTTGATCGATGTCTTCTAATTTAATAAGAACCTCATTTGGTCTGTAATCTTCGCAAGAAATTGCATTTTCTTGTAGTAAAGTAGATACAATAGATAATAGTTCAGTTTGGTACATACGTAACCAGTCCTTTCTTTTAATTTTTAATACATTTTAAGCATCCATCACAAAAATACTACTAAAATTTGTCCTTACATGGTCGAACACCCCCTTTCAATGAGATTAATTATGCTGAGTAAAGCTCTGGCTCTTCTAACTTTAGTAATTCAGTGTCAATCGCCTTTCTAAAATAAAGCTTATTATGATTGAAATATGCTTGCAGGAAGCTATTACTCCCCCATACTTCATCGATATATTCTTTCTTTTTCTTCCCGCCTAATTCAAGATCATAGACTTTCTGCGCTATACCGCAAATATCGACTTGTTCACGTTCTTTAAACTCGATATATGGCGGAGCAGTACGACTTACTTCAAAATAACTTACTATATCTTTTACATCATCGATTAAGTTGATTGTTGGAGAATCATTTGAACTATAAAAGCCAAACGATGCCAAGAATGAAATGATTGAAAGATCTTCTGCATCAGCAAAGATTTCCTTTAATTTTTTGGCACCTTTTGCATCTGGAATACTGTAATACGCGGTTAACTGGTGCATAAGCTTTTCGAACGATGTTTTATTATCCTCATAAACTAATACTTCACAGCTTTTATTGAAAATAGAGTCGTCTTCATTAATTCTCTCCAAAGAAAATGAGTAAAACCCTAATGGAACGGTTTTAATGAACTCCACTTTTTCTAATGCTGTTGTATCAACTGTGTCATCTGCAAGCTTTGCCAATTGTTCAATTTGCTTTAATGGTAATAACTTTTGGACGTTCGCAGGGTTATTCTCACAATCTTGCCAGACACCTTGTCCTACATACAGTTTTTCTGGCGTAACCCATGCAATTTTATTTTGCCAATCATCTACAAAACTTACGATATACGCATTTTTTGTTCCGCCAGCCAGCTCGCCGCGCAACGCTCGTCCAACCATTTGTGTCATTAAAATTTCAGAAGTTGTCGGCCGCGTTAAAAACACCGTTTGCGTATCTGGTATATCTGTTCCTTCTGTTAAAATATTTACATTGATCAGAACATCTAACTCATTTTCCTTAAAACGTTTAATTTTTTCCTTATTAGAATCTGCTATAATGCTTTTACCAAATATATCTGTACCATTTGAAATAACATATTCTGAACGGATCCCCCGCTCCTGGAACAGTGTATTTAATACCACTGCGTGCGTCTGACTTACTGCAAAAATGAGCGTTTTCCCATATTCGTCTTTGTGATCAATATACTCCTGAACAATACGGTTATTTCGAACTTTATTTTTCGAAATGAACTTCGCAATATCAGAAGGAATAGTATCATTTTTCTCAATTAGTTGCGCTTCTTCCTCTGAAACATCTTCTGCAACATTAATATGCGTCTGTAACGTTTTAAGAATTGGTTGAGCCAGGATTCCTCTGCTAATTAATGTTCGTAAAGATACTTGGTACACAATATCATTTTTGAACACTTTTTTTAGCAGTCCTTTTTCGTGTTGTGCTGAACGAAATGGTGTCGCCGTTAATCCAACTATTTGAAACTTCTTTGCATGCTTATCTATGCTCTCCATTATTTTGCGATACGTTTTTGCAGTAGCTCGATGTGCTTCGTCAATAATCAAAAACACTTCTTTATGATATTTCAGCCACTTTTCTTCAAAATGATACAATCCTCTATACAAACTGTCCTTACTTGCGATAATAAAATCATCATTGCACTCAATCGTTGATGCACTTCCATGTTCGCCCGAAATAATACGGCAGTTAAAATACTTACGCTTATCGATCAATGCTGTAATCGCATTTTTCTCAACTGAGGCAAAAGCTTGTTCAATCAACTCGCGACGGTGTGCAAGCCAAATTACTTTCCTGTTCTGATTAATGACATTTTTTAATACCCAGCGCACTGCTGTTTCAGTTTTACCTCCACCTGTTGGTAAAACAACTAAGCCCGCAAATCGTTTGCTATCCTTATTCATAATTGAATGATCCAATGCCATCATCGCTTCTTTTTGGTGCAGGTAAAGTTCCTTGTCATCTTTTACATCCTTCACTTTAAGCACCGCTAAATTTTTCTTCTTTGAAGCTGATTTCATAGAATATCCTCTCCTTGTATCACTTAATAATCGATAAATAAACTGGTGAAAACACAAAAAAGACTGGTTTACATACATGCAAATATCCCTAAAACAACTATCATAGATCCATAAAAGGGCACAATAATCCCATTTACAAAACCACTCAAGTATTCATTTGGAATAAAAACATGTATATAAAAACCAGTCTAAGTATCTATATAAGTATGCAAAGTCATTAACAAAACGAAAAAATAATATATACAAAAAACCATATATAAAATACAACTATAAATTAAAATATTTTTTGCCTATTGTCAATACTTTTTTTAAAAAATATAAAATATCAAATTTCTGGTATAGGGAATAAAATTATACAATAAATTCCCCAGCTTTATAGCCAACATTTAATTATGTAACTGAATGTTTATATAGGCGCTCATTAATGTCCCACCACGCTTTATACATACTCGCTGATGCTGGCAAAGTTTCTTTTAAAACCGATTCTATCTCACTAAATGAAAGCTTTATTTCATTCACCAATACATTTATTAAATATTGGTGTAATAGCGCATATTCCCGTCTTTTAAACGGCTCATTTTACCCGCGCCATACTCTTGATATTATTATCCTTATATTGTAAATTATATTTTACCAAAACCCTTTACTATTTAATAATTTAATTTCTTGGAGGTAGCTTAAATGAAACCATTTACGTCTATTACTGAGTTTATTAATTATTACAATCAGCAACAAACAATCCCATCCAATATTGCGAAAACCATCAATGGGACTACCCATGAATTCACCAAAACATCGCACCACAACACCGAAACCATCACTAAGAGTATGGTTGATAATTATACATTCAAAGAAAACGACGCTGACGGGTTAGGCATTGAACTGAATATTAATTACTATCGTTATTTTGATGCAAAAGCGATTGTCGAAGCTTACATGCTATTTTTCATTGATGAAACACTATATTTGCATCCAATTTATTTCCACAACGGGTTTGTAACAGAGCCAGATTTCCAACCTTACATATATGCTGTGTCTAACTCGTTAGAGAAATGGACAAGTTTAAAGTGGATTAATACAGACAGCGCGCCAAATGCTTTCGTTGAAACACGAGCAAACGCATACCGTGATATTCAAAAGGATTTATTTTACCAACAAACGACATTATATGAGAAAGATAATGATCATAGTGTTTATTTTGATACGTCTATTGAGGTGCCAGAGTGTTGGTGATTGAAGCTTTAAATGCATAACCCTTTTCTGCCAAATATCAGGGGTTACTTTTATGTTTATTTTAAAAAAATACAATGTGAACTGCCTGTAAAGTATGGTGTCGTTTTGCTTACTGATTTACACGAATTAAATAAATATAATTAACTTTTCAGATGATCGTAAACTTGTAAAACTTCTTTGGAATATTGTAAAAAAAATAACAAAGTAGGTGATTTTAACCTACTTTGTTTTCTATCTACAAATAATATCTGGTGATTATTTCATTTCTTGTGCCTGGTTTAAATTGTACTTTTACAATATCCCCTTCATCAAAGGCTTCCAACTTCTTTTTTACTTTACCTGGGAATTTAGTAGCTATATTTTCTATTTTATAATCACCGTTCAACTTTGGAAACTTCACACCAAATAGCTCGATTTCTTTACTAATATTTGCCGTCAACATGAACGCACTTTCTTTAATATCATTCACTAACAATTCCAAGGCTTGTTTATCATTAATGTTTAAAGATAAATCTTTAAATGTCCTGATTACTTCCTTTTCTTCAATTACTGATAATAAAATTTCTATATTTTCATTATCTTCATCAGTAATTCTCTCTGGTAATGTTAGTTCAACATTAAAATGTTTTTCAATACGTTGTAAGATGTCCAGAAAATTCAATCTCTCTTCTACTATTTCAAGTTCACCTAAATCTTCAAATGTAATCTGCGACGCCGAAAAAAGCATTTTTTGTCTTTCAATATCAATAAGTTCCATTCTTAAATTTTTCAATATTGAATAGATAAATAATTGCAAAGTCTTTTCTGCAAATACTTTACCTAAAAACTCTTCCCTAATTTTAAATTTAAATTTTGTTGGTGTTTTCAAAATATCTTCTACAGAAAAACTTTTAGGGATGACAAAACTAATATTAATTGGACATTTCAACTGATTTAAATTGCCAATAATAATATCTCCCGTTGTACTATCTGTTCCTACAACACCTATTTCTAAATAATCTAAAACTACTATTTCATTACCATCCTCTATGAAAACTAATTTTGATTTTATCGGATCAGGTAAATTGGATGGCACTATCGACCACTTACCATCTTTCACCGCAGTTTGCTCTATACCGAGAGAATTTTCAATCAAGGTTTCACCAATCCACGTTTCAAGATATTTAACATCTATATCTATTGTTTCTTGTGAATAGTATTTTCTCCACATATATTCAGAAACAGTTTCACCTTCTAAAAAATCGTTTGATTTTAGAGTTAAACTCCCCTTATATGAAATTGGATTAGATTTGGCGATAGCATCATTTGCTGGAATATGCTCAAAGTGGAATCCGCCACCGATTTTAATTGGCTTATAACTATATAGTGGATACAATGGATGCATCGATTCTGCTAATTTATAAATATCACTTAAAATATCTACTGCTTTCTCTAAATCTCCTTCTCTGATACTTTTCTCCATAATTTCTCTTGGATCCGTTACAATAGTGATTTCATTATTATGTGATTTATATAATCCGATTTGATTTACGGCATCAGTTTGAGTTATCTTACTTTTCATTCTTCTTTGATTCAACTCCGATATTAATTGAATTATTTTTTGATTTTTGCAAAGCTACCTGATTGTTTCCTTCTTTCTGGATAATACCTCTGTTTTTTATAATAAATTTATAGATTGCCCCACCAACTAAAACCGTTGCAATTATACTTCCTAAAATACCTATTACTAAATTTTCTCCCATTATTACATTTTCCTTTACTTTAAAATTTTGTTTAAATATTCGTTCCAATAACCTTCATCATCCCCCTCTATAGAATGCAACCAGGTATACATCATCAAAATCTCAAGAAACTGCTTTTTTCCTTTTATGAAAGGCTTATTTGAAATCTTTGGGTACAGCGAGTTTAAATTAAACAGATTAGTTTTCTGTCTATAATCATATGAGTTATACGGAACACCTTGCAGTTTGACTTTATGTTTTGCAGGCCACATCTCCTCGCTATCCGAAAAACGCATAATATAATGATCGACAAATGCCCATATACTTACATTGTATTTAATCCAAGTATCCTCAATCCATTTATCAATCTCTTCTGAAATAGTGGGATTTTGCCACTCTTTCAACTCTCTACTCTTCATGCGATGATATTCTTTAATATACTTAAATAATTCTTCTGGATAGTCTTTTAAAAATGGATTTTTCTTGATTAATTGAGCATAGCACTCATAGGAACAGCTTCGAAATTCACTTTCAGTATGGAATAAATAAAATGCCTCATTCTTTTTTAATACATGATTAATCGATTTATGAATTTGTTTGTCATACTTCTCATAAATTTGAACTAACCAATCCTGGATCTCTGTTTCGAATTTATCTAATTGTTTACGAAACTTATCGATTTTTTCATTAGCTAAAATTGTTTTTTCGTTTAATTGTGCGGGATCCAAATACTGATTGAAATATTCGAACATATAATTTACACAAATTTTCAAATTGTCATCTTTAGCATTTAAATCAAACTCATTTAATTTATCCTCTGCTTTTCTTCTTGCAATATACTCTTCCAGCTTCAGCATTAACAACACCTCAATTTCTATAATAAATCCATTGTAGCTCTCCTCACCAAAAATCACAAAATAAGGTAAAATAATTCTAAAGCAATTTATAAACGCGAAAGGTATTGATGCACTTGAAAATTTCTCGCATTACACTTTATGAAAAAATCTGGACTATTGGCGTTACTAAAACAGCTAATGAACTACGGGTACCTTATATCAAACTAAAAATCGCATGTGTAGATAACAATATTCCCCTTCCCCCGAAAGCCTATTGGGGATTACTGTACATGGGCAACGAGAAGCCTGATAGAACGCCTTTACCGAATCCAGAAGATGATTGTGTCATCTATATAGAAACAGTCAGAAACGCCCCACCAAAGGAATTAATCGTCCCAGTTACCGATGAAAACCCAATAGCTGTACAAACTCCGTCAAAAGAACCTAAAGCAGATAATAAACGCTCAATACCAACTGCATTTGAATATTTTACAGCCGAAGAACAAGCTGATTTACTAAAAGCATACAATTCATTAAAAATGACAAAGTCGCTATCCGCAAAGCCTCATAACGAAATCATTAAGTATAAAACCTTGATTAAAAATAGAGGTAAGTTTTATAACCGTCAATCATTTAAAGCAATAATCCAATCTGGTGCTGACGATATATTTCCAGAAGCCTTGATTTTTATCGATAGTTTATTAAAAGCACTTGAAAAAGCAAATGCAACGATTACTGTAAATAGGGACGAAACAATGGTTCACTATAAACACTATTTATTTACATTAAAATTTAGAGCGCCTTCTACAAAAGTAAATCTAACACCTCATGACAAAGAATATGAATCTCGCAGAACTTTTAAATATGTCGTAAAAGGTATCTTAAGCATCGAAATTGTTCGAGGTGAACGCTGGCATACCAACTACCCTCGGACAACCACCGTTACACAAAAAACGAACGAGTCTTTCGATGACCTATTAAAAAGATTGTTTGTTAAAATCTTCTCTCTTGCGCCTATTGATGATGAAGTACGACGATTACGATTGATTGAAGAAGCTGAAGAGCAAAAGAGATTAGAAGAGAGGGCACGTATTAAGGCAATTCACGCCAATGAATTAACTAAAACAGAATCGCTAATTTCCAATAGCATAAATTACTTTTTGTTCAATTTGGTTCAAAATTATATCAATGCCGAATTAGATACTAATTCTGAGGAATACGATTGGGCAACTAATAAAGCAAATTGGATTAAAAACTCACTTGAACAACCTGATCCAATTCTTAAGGAAGAGGATAAATCTATGTTAATTAAATTGTTTTTTAACGGCGGACAAAAATAAAATTGTCGCTTGAATAAAATTGGCTGGGAGTTGTCGGGTATCTGTCTTATTTATGTCACCTTTTTGTCCTTAACTTAAATACGATATTTTCCTACAATGAAATCATCAAATACGTTAGGAGGAAATCAAAAATGAATATTGGTAAAAAAATTCAATCATTGAGAAATTCTAAACTTTGGACTCAAGAACAATTAGCAGAAATGGCTGGCGTTAGCGAACGTACAATTAGTAGACTGGAAAATGGCGAAAAGATTGGCAAGTTCAATCTTCAAAAAATAATGGATGCTTTAAATACATCATTAGAAGCACTTGAAGAAATGACCTATGAAAATGAGAAACAGAACGATCAACCTACTATTTCAGCTGAAGTAAATATTTCTTACCGTATAAATAATGCAAGAGAGCTAATGCGCCTTATACCTGATACGCATATGTATGGATATGATTATCATGACTGCAACACAGAAGAACAAGTTGAAGTAGCGCAAAATTTTCTAACGTCTGTTGGAGATGCAATCGATATTTGGAGTATGCTTGAATTAGCAGAGCGATTCAACCTTGAAAATCTTTTAGGTGATTTAATGGCTGACTTGGAGAAATTAGACCTTTGGGTATTCGGAAGTAGAAAAGTTAATAAAGATAATTGGGCTACTACAATCATCGAAGTCTATTCTAAAGATAATCCATTAATTCAAAAAACACATTTAGATGCAAGCATGATATCTAAATAAATACAAAAAAGAGTCAGTATGCGTTTGCTGACTCTTTAATTAATATAGCTCTAAATACCACTTCGAATTATAATGAAATAGAACTATTTGCCAATTAATAGAGGTGACGCTTATGGATAAATGGATTGCTGTATTATTTATTGTAGCTATATTTATTTTTGGATTTCTAAAGATTTTACTGAAACTTATAAAAAATCAAAAGAAGTTAAATTTTACAGTTGACTTCATCAATACATTTAGAAAATTCGGACAAGAAATAATGAATGATAATTATGATAATGAGAGCTATGAATGGCTAAAACGCCATTCCTATAAAATGCAAACATTGGCAGGTTCATTTGGAATAGCACAAGCATATAAACCTGCTTTCGCAGACTATCAATATACCAACTATCAAATTATTGTAAATGGCATTTCCGAAATTCGATCTTCCTACTTAAGGATGGACAGAGGGTTCGGTTATTCAAGTTTAGAAGTAACTAATTTAAGAGAATTAATAATGCTTCAAGATGATGTACTCTTAACTTACTCAGGCCATCTTGAAAATATATCAAACAATATAATTAGTGAACTTAAGAATCCTTTAATTTGGTTCAGAGAGGGCGTACAATTTATTATTACGTTACCTTTATCATTAGCATATTGGTCAGGAATTATGAAATATACTACTTACTACAAATTGAATAATAATTTCATTATAAAATTCATTTCATTTATAGTAGGTTTAATTGCTTTAGTAAGTTCTATTATCACTATAATTACGGGATATAAACCATTTATAGATTTTTTAAAAGATTTATTTTAATTTGGATAATAGATGCAAAACCACTAATCTGACAGCTAAATTGAATTATTTGAAAAGCTGGGCATTAAACGCCCAGCTTTGTTGTAATTGTTAATATTGCATTTGAATGTCTTGCACATGCAACTGAATATTTGAGCCATACTTTGCAAATAAGACACGCTGAGGACGCAATAAATCCTTTAAGCGTTCAAATTGAGCATGGTTATTATAATGTAAGTTAAAAATAACTAAATCCGCTTGCTTCACTTGTTGTTCACCACGTTGCAAGTCATCCACTGCGATGAAATACCAATTTGAATATCGCTCCTTCAACTGGTTCTGTAGCGCAGGATATCCACCTACATAAACCACTTTTTCAGGTAAGGTTATCTCATTTTCTTCTAAAATCTCTTGTGAAGTTTCATTAAAGACCGTTTCAAGTAGTCGCTCACTTAGTACCACTTTACTTTCTTACTTTTCAAGTTCCAGCTGAAGTCGCTTCAACTGTTTTTCAAGTAATTCCTTTTCCTGTTTTAATGTCATCTCATTTTCAGTTAGCTGATTTATTTGCGCTGTGTACATAGCGATTCGTGCTTCCTGCTCTTTTTGAGCTAATTTCTGTTCTTCTTCAAACATTGTACGCGCTTGATTGATTTCATTGACATTTATGCTATACAGTTGCTCTTTGTACTGCTTTGCTAAATCTTGATACAATTTATGTTGTCCAAAGAATAATAGAGCATAACACATCATCATCGGAATATCTTCTTTAGCAAACCCTTTTAACTCTTGGTTAAGCTGAACCGAATTGTATAAATGGTACCATTCGTCCTTAGTGATCTTAATATTTGTGTACATTAATAAATTATCTAATCCAAGCATTTGGAATATACTTTGCCCGAAACGCACATATTTTAATGGTTCAATACTATAAGCAGAAGTAACAGAGCCTGTCTTCCTTACTTCTCTTTGTACCTTAGGATTTTCAAGTATAACTTTAGCTTCTATTTCAGAAAAGATTTTATCTAAATAAAATGTTTCAGAACCCCGCCATTTTTTCTTTGTAAGCTTGGTAAAAAGGTTAAGCGCTTCGATCTTTATTTCATCAGTTATCGGAAGATTTTCACGTGCTATTGGAGTTATATCTACTTTATAAATTCCAATAAAATGCTTTTCTAATGCACTCCTACCTAATAGCTGTGGTGTTGTGGGTAAAGATATAAAATAAGCTGAAAACAAATAATTTACAATAGCATCTGGATAATTACCATATCGTTCATTAATAAAATCTACAGCTAATTCAACATTTAGTTGTGGATTCATTTGAGCAAAATCGTAAATTCGTTTATAACCTTTTTTAATATACGATAGTGCTACCTTTCTTTCATCTTCGAGTGTAGGACGTTCCAAAACGGCCATTGTTTTTAATGTTTTCCACTTTAAATCTATAGGAAGACCTGTTATAAAGGAGCTTTTAGTCACACTCTCCAATTCTTGAATACGCTTTTTATAAGTAGCTTCGTTTTGTTCATATAGGATCATTATTTCTTGATAAGCTTCTTCATTAATAGCAATTAAAAAGTATGTGTGTAATAACGCTATATCATAATAACTCGGCTGTGTTAAATTCACTTAAAACACCTCTATCGCAAACTATAATTGATATACACTACTTTCATTTTCACTACCGACTAAATAATCTGTATCCAAGTTATCACACTCATAAATCAAAAATACACCTGGATGGTTTGGCACCTTCACTTTCATAACTGAAAATTCTCCTGGTGCATACTCTTCTGTTTCTACATATATTTCAAATATTTCATGTTTTTCACCATTATCAAGTTCAATTACATCCCAATGCGACATTTCATATATGCCTTCTTTCACTAAGATAAGATCCTCATTTTTTCTGACAAAAATATCATTCGGAATTGATACATATTTTGTCCGCTCAATCTTATCTTTTCTAAATTCGCCTACAAATTCGTATTCATTAAATTCATATGAATAAACGCCTTCTTTACAAACGATGTAATAAAAATCGTCCCCTCGCCCGACAAAATTTTGTAACGGACTATCTTCATCTATCTCAAATCTATTGGGAATAAAATGAATCAAGGTTCCCTGATCAAATAGTTCTTTCTTAACTTCCTCAATACTTGCAAGTTCAATACCTTCAATCAAATAAGTAGATTCATAAATTCCGATACTCGGAATATTGTATATGTATCGAACTTCTTCAAATTTTGCCATGATATACAACTCCTCTACTAATAGAATGAATATAATTCTTTAAGAAATATTATATTCAGGAAATTTCCATTTTCAAGGATTTTGATACCCTTCTAAAGCACTACTAATAAACTTTTTTCTTAACTCTACTATGTATTCCTGTAACTAAGTTCTTCCCTCCCTCTCATCCCCACCAAACCACACCACTACTGGCTTTATCGCTATTTTTCTTACATTTAATCTGTAATTAAGTTCTTCCCCGAATTAAGCTTAAGCGGGTAGATTTTAGAGGTTAGCGAAGGCATTTTTAGGCGCAAAAATGATATTAAGTTCTTCCCCGAAGTAAGAGTAAGCGGACAGATTTTAGCGAGGGAATTCGTCGAAGACCAGCGCTAATCTCTACATGCTTCACGCTTAAATCGTACTCCGTTTGGGACGCAACTGGATTAGCTTGATGTTGTTAGGAAGTGCACAGGAATGTTGATTTGATGGGGTTTGGAAGCTAACCGCTTCGCTCTATGTCCTTAACCTTACTCCGTTTGGAAGGCAACGTGATTGAAAGTTCGGGGCTTTGTTGGAGTTATTTTTTGAACAAAAAAGGACCGCGACGCGTACAAAAATTGTACGAGCGCGGTCCCCTATCATCTTCATTTCTAAACTCTTACCCCTACTCTGGGTACCAACTTAATATCAGCAGGTACCAACTTTAGAAGATGGGGAAAGAGATAGTTACAGGAAGATAGTCATTATTTTGCTGCTTGGAATTTCTCTTCTACTACATCCCAGTTTACCACGTTCCAGAATGCACCGATATAGTCTGGACGACGGTTTTGGTAGTTTAAGTAGTAAGCATGCTCCCAAACATCTAAGCCTAAAATTGGTGTTTTGCCTTCCATTACTGGAGAGTCTTGGTTTGGAGTAGACGTAACAGCAACTGAGTCACCATCAACGATTAACCAAGCCCAACCTGAACCAAAGCGAGTTGTAGCAGCTTTTGCAAATTCTTCTTTGAAAGCATCGAAAGAACCGAATTTAGCATCGATTGCTTTTGCTACTTCACCAACTGGTGTATTTGAACCACCTGGTGCGATTACTTCCCAGAATAATGTATGGTTAGCATGTCCGCCACCATTGTTACGTACTGCTGTTTGTTTGTCGGCTGGAAGTGCATCAAGGTTTGCAATTAATTCATTTACATCTTTATCTGCAAATTCTGTACCTTCTAGTGCAGCATTCACGTTTGTGATATACGTTTGGTGGTGTTTTGTGTGGTGGATTTCCATTGTTTTTGCATCGATATGTGGTTCTAATGCGTCATAAGCGTAAGTTAATTGTGGTAATTCATAAGCCATTGTTAAGTTCCTCCCTAAAATAAGAAATAATTAGTACATTCTTAGATTATCAAAATTGGTCAAACCATTCAACGAAAAAACCTTCAATTTGTCGATTTCAGCCTTTTGACTGAAAAACCGATACGTTTACTATTCTACCCTTTTTGCTTTTTCACAAAACCTTAAATCACAATAAAAAATAGAATAATCATTACAATTTGAATAACTGCCTTCGCAACTGTGGATGTTAAAAACCCAATTAAGGAGCCCACACCACTTTTAACAGCCTCACTAAATGTGCGTTTCTCCACAATCAGTTCTGCAATGACTGCCCCTAAAAAGGGACCGATTAAAATCCCTGCCACGGGGATCACAAAAGGACCGATTAATAAACCAATGGTGCTGCCCCACATACCTGCATTGGAGCCGCCAAATTTTTTAATACCAAATGCATTTGCCACCGTATCAGCGCCAAATAATAGCACCACAAATAGAATTTCAATTACCCAGAACCACCAGCTTAGCTCAGCAAATGAGAAAAATAAGCCATATACTAAAAATCCACCAAGTAAAAACAGTACACCTGGAATAATGGGATATACTAAGCCAATAAACGAAATCATAAAGCAGGCAATTACTAAAATCCAGCCAATCACTTCCATCAAGATTCTCTCCCTTTTGATTGTGTATTGTCTTTTATACGCAATCATAAAGCCAAAAGTTTCAACCTGCTAATGACGAATGCCCAAAATAGAATCTGCAATATTTACCGCATGATCCCCAATACGCTCCAAATTGCTAACAATATCCATATAAACCATTCCTGCCGCTCCACTGCATTCATTGGTATTTAACCTAGCAATATGCTTTTGGCGCAATTTATCCTCCATATCATCAATCAAGCTTTCCAGCTCCGTTACCTCTTGTGCTAAGCTTAAGCTTGCAGTATCCAATGCCTCCACACTTTTTCGGACAGCCTCAATAGCTAAGCTAAACATACCAATTAAATCCTGTCGTGCTGATTTGCTTAAGCTGACCTCGTGATGTGCCTTGTATTGTAATAGCTCTAAAATATTTTCAAAATGATCCCCAATTCGTTCAAAGTCTCGGACATTCGTTAATAATGTATGATGCCTTACTGAGTCTGCACGAGAAAGCGGCTGTTTAGACACCATCACTAAATAGTTTGTAATTTCATCGTCTAAATGATTTAAGCCTGCCTCTAATTGGACAACATTTGGAATATGCTCCGCTTCTCCTGTCTTCATATAGAGAAAGGTTTCTTCTAACCCACGTAGGGCATGCTCACCCATGCGTAACACTTCCTCTTTTGCTTGACCAAGTGCAATCGCTGGGGATGAATCAATAAAGGCGGGGTCTAAATGCTTTGTGGTCACATTAATATTGCCATCATGTCCTGGCAGCAATTTCGTGACCAAGGCGGCCAGTCCCGTGATAAAGGGAAGCTGTATCATCATGTTAAATACATTAAATGAGCCGTGTGCCATCGCAATTTGCATGCGAGGCTCTAAATGGAACAATTCACTAACCCACTGGACATAGTGGAGAAAAGGTGTGAAAAGTATCATAAAAATCATCGTCCCAATCACATTAAACAGAACATGTACCGCGGCTGCTCGTTTTGCATAGATGGAAGCACCAAGTGACGCTAAAACAGCTGTCACAGTCGTGCCAATATTTTCACCAAATAAAATCGGTAATGCACTATCTAAGTCAATTAGATGCTCGGCATATAAACCTTGCAGTACTCCTACTGTTGCGGTAGAGCTTTGCACAAGCAATGTCAATAATGTTCCTAAAAATATACCAATTATTGGTTGTTCACTTAAATGAAGTGTTAGTGACGTAAAATTGGCAAGCTTATGAAGGGATTGCATACTCGTACTCATCAACTCTAATCCTAAAAATAAGCCCCCAAAGCCAAATACGATTTGTCCCATATGTTGATAAGCAGCTTTTTTGAAGAAGAATAAACAGCCTGCCCCAATTGCTAATAAAGGATAAAAATAAATGCCAATATCAATGCCGATAATAAAGGCTGTAATTGTTGTACCGATATTGGCGCCCATTATAACACCGATTGCTTGACGCAATGTTAAAAAGCCTGCACTAACCAAGCCTACTGTAATAACCGTTGTAGCAGAGCTTGATTGAATACAAACCGTCACAAATATGCCAACTAAAACGCCCATAAACGGATTAGTTGTAAAGCGATTTAACCATTCACGTAAGCGATCATCTGCTGACTTTTGCAGTCCATCCCCCATAAATTTAATGGAAAATAAAAAGACTCCTAGCCCGCCTAAAAACTGAAAAAATAAACTTTGCCAATCTATTATCAATTGTTTTCGCTCCAATTCCTACATCTCTATTTGTAATCATTAAAGGATGACAAACAAAAAGTAAAGAAATCTCCTTATTTCTTTACATAATGTTAACATTTTATCATGAATATCTTTCTTTCATACCTTGTCCCCCTTGAACATGTTAAAATATCGATTGGAGGAGATATAGTATGAAACACTCACAGCTTTTTATTGATAGTCTTATTCATCCTAAAAAACTAGCAGCCTATCGTTTACTACCTATTGGAAAAGTTATTCAATATACCTTTCTACTCATTACCATTGTAACCGTATTTTCTTTAGGCCGGTTTGCGGCAGGAATGTCTGTGGATACTTTTGATATGAGCAGTTTCAATGGCTTAACTGAATACATAGAAGGCATTAAGTGGCTCTTATATCCATTTACCTTCCTTATGCTTTTTGTTGTGACAACGCTGCTCATTTTTGCACAAATTGCGATCTATGCGCTAGCAGGTTTATTTATCTTAAAAATCATGAAGCGTCGCGGCGAATATCGTCATATATGGCGAACAACAACCTTTGCCATAACATGGGCAACTTTATTGTCCATGCTAGCTGACTATTTACCCATTCATAATGCCATTATCTCTGTGATTTCTTTATTTTTAACAATTATTCTATTAATTGTAGCCTTTACAAAATATCCAAAACAACCAATCGCAAAATAATGTGCATGAATCCCCTCTCTGCTCAATATAGTGTAGAAAAGGAGGGGATTTTTTGCGAGCGCTTATCTTAACAGCCATTATTATTGTGATTGCCTTTGTAGTAAAAGTAGATTTAACAGAAGGGTCCATACCACTAACAGCCTTACAAACAAAAAATACAGCAACAACATCACTTTGTGAAAAAGAGCCACATTATATTACGGTACAAACGATTGAAGGCGACACGATCCATAGCTTATTTGCCCTACATCCCGCAAAAGTGCCCATGACCTTCCCTGAGCGTTTACAGCTTTTTTATCAATTAAATCCACATTTACAATTACAGGAAATCAGTCCTGGTGAACATATTAAGCTTCCTCTCTCGTTTGAATTGGCTAATAACTGCGGAAAATGAAAAGTTAGCGTTTCTTCCTTGTCCTTATTTTCTTACACTGCTAAAATAAATGACAGTGACGGCTGAAAATAGAGGCCCGAAAAGGAGAGAAAGTTAATGAGTGAAATTTGTCACCGTTCAAATACACGTCCCGTACGTGTCGGTAACTTAACAATTGGTGGTAGTAATGAATTATTCATTCAAAGCATGTGTACAACAAAAACACATGATGTAGAGGCAACGGTTGCAGAAATTCTGCGCCTTGAGGAAGCAGGCTGTCAAATTGTTCGTGTTGCAGTGCCAGATGAGCGTGCAGCAGATGCCATTGCAGACATCAAAAAACGTATTCATATTCCATTAGTAGCTGATATTCATTTTGACTATAGATTAGCATTAAAAGCCATTGAAAATGGTATTGATAAAGTGCGTATTAATCCAGGTAATATTGGTCGTAAAGAAAAAGTGGAAGCTGTTGTCAATGCAGCCAAAGCAAAGGGAATACCCATTCGTATTGGTGTAAATGCCGGTTCATTAGAGCGTCATATTTTAGAAAAGTATGGTTACCCAACAGCGGATGGCATGGTGGAATCTGCCCTTCATCATATTAAAATTTTAGAAGACTTGGGCTTCCACGATATTATCGTATCGATGAAGGCATCTGACGTAAACCTTGCGATTGAAGCCTACGAAAAAGCCTCTAAGGCCTTTAATTATCCGCTTCATTTAGGGATTACTGAATCAGGTACGCTATTTGCTGGTACAGTAAAATCAGCAGCGGGACTTGGAGCGATCCTATCAAAAGGTATTGGGAATACATTGCGTATCTCTCTTTCGGCTGACCCTGTTGAAGAGGTAAAGGTAGCGCGTGAGCTATTAAAATCTTTTGGTCTAGCTTCTAATATGGCAACGTTAATTTCCTGCCCAACATGTGGACGTATTGAAATTGACTTAATTTCGATTGCAAATGAAGTCGAAGAATATATTTCGAAGTTAAATGTGCCATTAAAAGTTGCTGTGCTTGGCTGTGCTGTAAACGGTCCTGGTGAAGCACGAGAAGCCGATATCGGTATCGCTGGTGCTCGTGGTGAAGGCTTACTATTCATGAAAGGGAAAACAGTTCGTAAGGTTCCTGAGGAAACAATGGTGGAAGAGCTGAAAAAAGAAATTGACAAATTAGCAGCAGAAATGGAAGAAAAACGAGCAGCTGAAGAGGCACAACAAGCAAATGCCTAAGGAGGTGCTAAGTATGCAAAAGCCCCGCTTTGGGATTGATATTGATGGAACTGTTACATGTCCAAGCACACTGATTCCACATATTAATAAACAATATAATGTCAATATTACACTCGATGATGTATGTGAATATGATTTTTTATCTGCATTCCCACATCCTGTCGATCGCGGTGCATTTAATACATGGTTTAAGGAAAATGAGCCTTATATGTATAAAGTATCTGAGGTAGCAAAGGATGCTAAAAATATTTTAACGGCTTGGAAAAATAATTTTGAGCTTTACTATATTTCAGCACGAGGCGAAAATGTAGCCGATATTACGGTGAATTGGTTTCAAACACAAGCGATTCCCTATGATCATATCGAGCTGCTAGGCAGTCATGATAAACTAGCAGCTGCCAAAAAATATGACGTTGAGGCCTTCTTTGAGGATAAACATGACAATGCCGTTATGCTGGCAGAGGAGCTCCAAATACCTGTGGTGTTATTTGATACGCCTTATAATCGTCTTACTGTGCCTGATAATGTTGTACGTGTCTATAACTGGCAGGAGGCCAATCAATTTATTACAAATTACTTTAAATAAAGAACAGAGCGGTTAACGAGGGGGGAGCTGAGCCTCTAAGTGTGACCACTTCTTAAGCGAATTCCTATAGAGAAGAAGGGCTGTGCAGAAAGTGAAAATCTTTTTGCACAGCCCTTTGCCAATCGCTCTTTATTTATGTTTAATATTGAAATTTAGCGAGTGCTAGATGCAAAGAATCGGCCATAGATGCCAATTGCTGTGCCTTACTATTAATGGCATGAACTGCTAAATTTTGTTGTTCCATTGTTGCCAGTAATTCCTCTGTGCCTGCTGAGGACTGTTGACTCACGGCTGTCATATTTTCGACTGCACGCACAACCTCCTGTGTTTCCTTTTGAATGATACCAGAGGCGGCTGTTACATGATTAATTTGTGCCACTGTATCCACAATATGCTGTAAAATTCCATCAAGTGCCTGTTTATTGGCATCAATATAGTGGGTGTTGGTTTGCACAGTGAGTACAACATTTTGCATTGCGTCACTCGCCTTTTCTGCTTCCTTTACAACCCTATCAATAATTGCTGCAATTTGATTGGTGGATTTGGCTGACTCTTCGGCAAGTTTACGTACTTCCTCTGCCACAATCGAAAAGCCCTTGCCATGCTCACCCGCACGAGCCGCTTCAATCGCTGCATTAAGTGCCAGTAAATCAGTTTGACTAGCAATCGCATGAATAACATGCAAAATACGATTAATTTCTGTTGACTGTTCACTAAGATGCTGGACCACCCCAGCTGTTAATGTCACCTGCTCTGACATCTCCCCCATGCCGTGAATAGATTGTTCTGCATGAATCAATCCTTGCTTGGAAGACTCGGTTGTTTGCTGGGAATACGCTAGCATTTCCTCAATTGCCGTTTGAATCGTTTGTAATTTTTGCTCCACCTCCTGTGTAACCCCCAATGTTGTTGAGGCTTGCTCCGCTTGGATGGTAGCTCCTGTCGCCAGCTCGCTAGTTGTCGTTAAAACTTGGTCAATACTAATGCTCATGTCATTGGTAGAAGATTGGAGCTCACCACTATATACATGAACCTGACTAGAAATATTAGTAGCCGCTTGAATCAGCTCACGCATATTATCTGTCATATGATTCATGGCCTCGGCAAGCTCGCCTATTTCATCCTTTGTCTGCACCTGCAATGGTTCCACAGCTAAGTTTCCAGCGGCAATCGTTTTGACTTGCTCCACTGTCTGAATCACGGGCTTAACAATACGCCGAGCAATCCAAATAATTACCACTATTAATATAATAACACCAATAATTGACAATATAATAGATAGCCACATCGCTTCATTTGCCTCTGCTTTGACTTCATCAGATGGGATAGTAACCTGCAATGCCCATGGAGTAGCTGTTTGGCCAATTTGAATTGGAGAAATAGCAATAAAGGAAGATTCCTGTAAATAAGATGAATAATCCTCTACTATATATGGCTCCCCCTGTTCAATAGCCGCTAAAATTTTATCTAATTGTTTGTATTTTGTCATTTCAGCAATTGACTTATTGACATAATCAGAAGAAGGATGGGCCACAAACATCCCTGTATGGGACACAATTGCACTATAGCCTGTATCATATAATACTATTTCACTGTTAATAGCCATTAATGTTTCTAAACTGATATCAATTCCAACAACGCCAACGACCTGTCCATCCATTTGAATTGGAATAGCTGTTGAAGTCATCAGCACCTCTTGTCCATCAATTGGGTAAGTAAGCGGCTCTAAAATAACCTCTTGCTTCAATGTTTTAGGCAGTACATAGTAATCACTTGTGTCACTGTCTTCAAGCGGGGTAACTGTCACCCCATTACTGCTACGGGCCCAATAAGGACGAAAACGCCCTGTTGCATCATACCCCTGCTGATTGACAAAGTGATCATCTTGTCCATCGAAGGCATTTGGCTCCCAAACAACCCAAACGCCAAGAAATGTATTATTTTGTTCAAGTAATTGTCGGAGCATATCGTTTGCTAAGTCACGATCTCCCTTCTGATTTGCTACCATCGTTTCGAGATTAGAGGCTAATGTTCTTGCTGTATCCATCGCATAATCAAGCTCAATCTGCATTTTGTATGCACTTTCAGAGGCGCGTGATTGTGCAAGCTGTCGTGCATCTTCCACTGCTAATGTATTGGTTTTCACAATGTTGACACTTAAAATAATGACGAAAACAATGATCATTGTTGATAATGTTGCCAGTAAAATTTTGTGCAATAATTTCATACGCACCAACTCCTTGTCTATACTATCATCATACTACAGAGATTGAATTTTCAGATATTTATTCTTTTATAAAGCCGCCTATCATCTTATAGTGTACAAGATGATAGGCGGTTACTATTTTCTCTTAATAGTGGAATTTCGCTAATGTTTGTTGTAAGGAGTTTGTCATAGTTGTTAAGCTTTCCGCCATGCTTTGTAGCTCATGAACCGCTATATTTTGCTGCTCCATTGTTGCTAATAGCTCCTCCGTTCCTGCTGAAGATTGCTCACTAACAGCTGTCATATTTTCCACTGCTCGCACTACCTCTACTGTTTCCTTTTGAATTAAATGAGAGGCAGTTGTCACCTCATCAATTTGTGCTACCGTATCAACGATATGTTGTAAAATATCATCGAGTGCCTGTTTATTGGCATCGATATAGTGGGTGTTGGTTTGCACAGCAGTCACGACATGTTGCATGGCATCGCTTGCTTTCACAGCCTCCTTCACCACTGTATCAATAATCGCTGCAATTTGACTCGTCGATTTAGCCGATTCCTCGGCAAGTTTGCGTACCTCCTCTGCTACAACAGAAAATCCTTTCCCATGCTCACCTGCACGAGCCGCCTCAATTGCTGCATTAAGTGCTAGCAAATTGGTTTGACCTGCTATAGCATCGATAACTTGTAAAATCCGATTAATTTCTGACGACTGATCACTAAGCTGCTGGACCACATTTGCTGTTAATGTTACTTGCTCAGACATAGCTTCCATGCCTTGAATAGATTGCTCTGCATGAACTAGCCCTTGCTTAGATGCCTCTGTGGTCTGCTGAGAGCGATGCGTCATTTCCTTAATTGCTGTTTGAATAGCTTGTAATTTCTGATCCACCTCTTGCGTCACTTCCAACGTGGAGGCTGCTTGCTCCGCTTGGACGGTGGCGCCCGTTGCCAGCTCGCCTGTTGTTGTTAGCACTTGGTCGATACTAACACTCATATTATTGGTGGAGGACATAAGTCGATCACTATATTCTCTCGCTTGATCGGAAATTTGTGTTGCTTCTTGAATCAATGTGCGTGTATTACTTGTCATAATATTGACAGCTCGTGCTAATTGACCCAGCTCGTCCTTGCTTTCCTCTGCTAATGGCTCTACCGCTAAGTTGCCATCTGCAATCGCCTGCACCTGTGTCACTGTCAGTGTAATAGGCCGAACAATACGGCGAATAAGCCAGGTTAACACAATTAAAAGATAAATCATCCCAGCACCGCCTATGATGACCATTGTCCATGTTAGCTTTGTTGTTTGTGCTAATACTTCATGGGTTGGCACTGTCACCAGTAAGGACCAAGGTGTCGCGGCTTTCCCAATATGAATGGGCGCAGTGACAATATAGCTATCCGCTTGTAAATAGCTAGAAAAATCTTGGACGATAGAAGCTTTTCCCTGTTGAATGGCAGCCTGTATATCTTTCATATAGGTATAATCCTCATGCTCAGCTAACGGCGTTGTCACGTAGTCATTGTTGGGATGTGTCACGAGCATACCAGCATTCGAGATAATGGAGCCAAAGCCACTATCAAATAGCTTTACTTGTTGGCTTAATTCAGCTAATGTTTCTAGGCTCAGGTCCACAGCAACAATACCTTTAAAATCATTATTAATCGTCACAGGTACAATGATAGATGTTAACAAGACATCCTTGCCGGCTACAGGATAAACGAACGGTTCCAAGATCATTTCTTGTCCTTTTTGTTTAGGCAGTAAATAAAAATCAGAACTATCATAATCCATAATAGGAGAATGAACAATACGATTGCCATCACGTGTCCAAAATGGCAGGTAGCGCCCTGTTGCGTCATGTCTCTCTGTATTTATGTAATTTTCATCTTGTCCATCAAAGGCATTCGGCTCCCATACGGCCCAAACGCCCATAAACTGCTCATTATCCGCCAAAATGCGCTGGAACATAGCATCCGTTAAAGCACGGTCAGCTTTTTGCTCCTCTACCATTGTCGTTAAATTGGCTGCTAATGTGCGCGCTGTATCCATCGCATAATCAAGCTGAATTTGAATCTGGTAGGCATTATCAGATGCTTCTGCCTGTGCCATTTTTTGTGCTGTCTCATTCGTTAAATCGTTCGTTTGATAAATATTCACAGCTGTTATCACAGCAAATACAACAAATACTGTTCCAATAACAGTTGTGAGAATTTTCCCTAATAACTTCATATGTATGTCCCCTCCTAGATCTAAAGCAATAACCAAGTAACTAATTAAGTTGATTATAACATTATCTATGGTAAGAATAGCATCTAGTAGAGGGGGAGTTATGACTTTTTTATAGATAAATAAACCTGTTATAAAGAGGTTCAAAAGCAAAAATGGCTAACATTCTAGTATCCCTCTTAGCCATCGTTCTACAAAATTTTCAAAGGTAATCCCATAATTTTCATAAACAGCATGATAAACAAAATATGTTCCCAATCGTTCAAGAATTTCATCATTAATTTTCACACAAACCGCACCCTTTCCCATTGTTTTTTTTACCGAATTTTCAGTTTTTAATACTGCTCAAATACTGAACAATCGAGTGGAGGTCGCATCGTTGCAAAACCGTCACAATCTACCGCTTTCATGCCCTTTCTTCGTATTTTTCTTTTCGCTAAGATAGTAGTAACAACTTGCTAGACTGGAGGGACTACTTGTGAAATGGATGACAAAGTTAGCCTATATAACATGTATTTGTGCACTACTGTCAGGCTGTGGTGAGCGATTCGCTGAAATTAAAGATGCCGCTTCAGGCATCAATGCAGCAGCTAACTCCGCAGCCAGTGCAGTTAGTCAAGACGTTCATGCTATACGTGCTATGGCTATTAACTATCAAGACACAACTTTTACAGTTAATGACCTATTTAAAACTATTTTACGTGACATCCGCTGGGATTATGACCTCGAAAAAGATGAGCTACATGTGAGAGGCACATGGCAACCCCCGCTATTTTCTGATCAAGCATGGGATCAGCAGATGACAAAAAAGCTTGCTGAGACTGGAATTGTCGATGTTATTTGTAAAATTGCTGATGATACGCTTGATCCCACGCACACCACAATTACACTAAGCTATAACGATGAAATTATTTTAGAACAAAGGGGCGAGGAGGCTCTTTATCAGCTATATGACACTTTCTTACAGCCGTAAGTTTTACTGCGATTCTGCTAGAAACCATAGCAGAATCGTTATTTTTTTTGATAAATACCAATGTCTAATATTTGAATAAATAAAAACCATCACATTATAATAAAAGTATCACGTGATGGTTTGGAGGTGATCGCTTTGGGACAGAGAAATTAAAAATTGGGGAACTTGCAGAAAAAACAGGCATTACAAAACGAACAATTGATTACTATACAAATATGGGCTTATTGGATGCAGAACGTTCTGCCACAAACTATCGTTATTATGACCCAGCAATGATTGAACGCCTTCAATTTATAGAACAGCGCAAACAACAAGGGTGTTCACTTATAGAAATTCAACAGGAATTAAATATCACACCATATGAAGAAATCGATGTCCATACGCTTCGCTTAAAAATGCAAGACCTAGAGCATGATGTAGCTTCCTTGCTAGAACAAATGAACGACCAAGACGATCAAAAAATTGAAATAATTAAGAAAAACGTTTCACCCTCAAGTATTGCATTAATGCAGTCCTTACTTTTACTTATTCAACATTAGGAGGTGACGTTCTGTTTTTACAGAACGACTATTTGGAGACCATTATCAACTTAACCATTTTTATTATCTTATTAGCATTAACAGGCTTTTTCGTAGCCACTGAATTTGCCATTGTCAAGGTACGCTCTTCAAGGCTTGATCAACTAATTGTCGAAGGAAATAAAAAAGCACATACTGCTAAGCATGTTGTCGATCATTTAGACGAATATTTATCGGCCTGTCAATTAGGAATTACAGTGACAGCTCTTGGTATTGGGATGGTTGGTGAAAAAACCTTTGAGTTTATGCTTCATCCACTATTTGATATTATTGGCATTTCAGATAAGTATATGACGATCTTTACGATTGGTTCAGCCTTTGCCATTGCAACATTTTTACATGTAGTTGTTGGTGAATTAGCGCCTAAAACTGCCGCTATTCAAAAGGCAG
Source organism: Lysinibacillus sp. FSL H8-0500 (assembly GCF_038051955.1). Taxonomy (NCBI): domain Bacteria; kingdom Bacillati; phylum Bacillota; class Bacilli; order Caryophanales; family Bacillaceae; genus Lysinibacillus; species Lysinibacillus sp. FSL H8-0500. The sequence continues at coordinate 3,047,282 of NZ_CP150292.1, forward strand.
AAACGATTACACTTCTTTTTGCTAAACCAATATTATTTTTCTATAAAGTAATGTATCCTTTTATTTGGTTCTTGAACGGCTCTGCCCGTGTGTTGGTAGGTCTATTCGGCATGAAGCCTGCAAGTGAACACGAGCTTTCACATACAGAGGAAGAATTGCGATTACTGTTATCTGAAAGCTTTAAAAGCGGTGAAATCAATAAATCTGAGCTGAAGTATGTCAATAATGTCTTTGAATTTGATGAACGTATTGCCCGTGAAATTATGGTTCCTCGTACTGAAATCATTGGGATTGAGCAAAATGAATCCTTTACTAATATTATTCAGCATATTGCTGCTGAACAATACACGCGCTACCCTGTTTATGATGGAGACCGCGATAATATTTTAGGCTTTATTAATGCCAAAGAATTATTCACCCACGGCTTACTTGATCAGCTCACAGATGATACGTTAGTATTGGAGGATTTTATCAATCCCGTTATTCGCGTCATTGAAACAATTCCTATTAAGGAGTTGCTTGTACGTATGCAAAAAGAGCGTATTCATATGGCTATTTTAATGGATGAATATGGAGGTACATCTGGTCTTGTCACCGTTGAAGATATTTTAGAGGAAATTGTTGGTGAAATTCGCGATGAATTTGATGACGATGAAATTGCGGATGTTCGCAAAATTACAGATCATCATTATATATTAAATGCCAAAATGCTTGTGGAAGATGTGGAAAAGCTATTAAATATTACATTGGATGCAGAAGAAGTGGAAACATTAGGCGGTTGGTTCTTAACTGTAAATAATGGAATTAAAGCATCCAAAAATATTGAACTTGACACTTATATTTTTAGTATCTATGAGCAGCAAGGACATCAAATTCATTATATTGAGGTAAAACCTTTACGAAAAAGTGCTTCAATCGTCACAAAAGCACAAACATAACCCATTTTTTACTGGCCTTTGAGCAGAGCTAATCTTACTCCTTCCGTTCCATTATTAGCCATTTTGAGGTATAATAAATGTTAATAATACTATTATAGTTTCAGGGGGCTATACAAATGACTTTGTTTAAACTTTACCATTCAGATGGCATTCATATTATTACTGATGTGAAAAAACATAAAACAAATATCGAACTAAAAACCATTACAGGGGAAGTGTTATATATTATTGTGGTTACTGATGAAAACTACACTGTATATGATGATCGTTTTGCAGGTGCTTCTAAGCAATTAAATTCCGTGGAAGCCTTTGATATTGATGGTAGTTTTCGCAGCTTAGATTTCGATAATATGCGTGCTTTGTTTAAGGATGCCTTTACAAAGCTTTTACAGGAAATTGGTGAGTGTGTGAAAAATAGAGAAGAGCTTGTGGATATTGATACACTCCGCCATAAAGTAAGTGCGCAAATTACAGGCATTCATTTCCGTGTTATCTCCGATACAAATAAATATGAAATTTAACATCCAACAGACTGTTCTCTTGTAGACAGTCTGTTTTATCTTTCCTTATCATTCCTCTCTCTGTCGAAACAAAAAACATGGATCTTTTACTTTCATGTATAATGGAACATAACAATCTGAAAGTAAGGAGTGTTAGGATGAATCGTGAACAATTAATCACACTTATTTCAGAAAAACTGAAATTAATCCGTACAGAAAAAGCGTTTACTCAGGATCAAATGAGTGATCTACTAGGGCTATCAAAAAAAACACTTGTTCAAATTGAAAAAGGCCGTATTTTAGCTGGCTGGACAACCACTGTTGCTGTTTGTACATTGTGTCGAGAAAGCACTATTTTACAGCATGAACTTGGTGGCGACCCTCTTGAAGTTGTCGATTTAATTGCGAATCATGGTACATTGCAGCCAAAGGAAAGAACAATGGGTGGATACATATGGTGGAAAAATATTAGTGAGTATAAAGGTTTTCGACTTCAGCAAAATATGATTAGCCAGCATTATCGTATTTTAGATCAGCATCATTTTCGTCTTCTTTCAACATTTGATGAACAAATAGCTACGCAGGCTTGGGAAAAACTAAAGGATTAACCATTCTACGAGACAAATTAATCGTGCCTCATTATTATCTATCATATAATGTTATAAGAGAATGGTTTCTTTCAATATTCTATGATGCAAAGGCAAGGGAAGCTAGAACAGTCGAAATTTGTAGAAATTCCCTTTATACTTATTGGTACCGCTCTGCAATTGGAAAGGATGCTTGTTCATGAATCGAATATTAGCAATTAGTGATATACATGGAGAATTAGCGATGTTTGAAGAATTACTCCTAAAAGCAAACTATCATCCAATGAAAGACCAACTTTTTTTACTTGGTGATTATATTGATAGAGGTCCCGCCTCTAGTGGTGTATTAAATTTAGTTGGCGAATTACAGGCACAGGGGGCACGTGTGCTGCTGGGCAATCATGAAGCGATTATGCTCCATGCCTGTCGTTCTGGGCATACTAAACCTTGGAACCATTGGGTTGGGCTTTGCGGTGGAGAGGCAACACTGGCAAGCTATGGCTATCAATTGACTGATTTTGATGAAGCTATTCAAAACCAGACATTGCCTAGCTTTATTCAAACATTGCCAAAGCTTGAAGAGCATTTAAAGTTAATTGAAACTTTTGAAACATATATTGAATTAGAAGATGTTATTTTTGTACATGGGGGGGTTGTGCCAGGTGTAGCACTGGCAGAAACAGACCCTATGCAATTTCTATGGATTCGTGAGGAATTTCATGCAGGCTATCAAGGAGAAAAAACAGTTATTTTTGGACATACTCCTACCTATCGACTGCATCATAATCCAACTGATTACCATGTCTATTTTGGAGAAAATAATATTATTGGCATCGATGGTGGTGCTGTTTTTGGCGGACAACTACATGCTTTTGAGTGGCCAAGTCGCAAAATCCTTTCAGTGGAAAATAAAAAACCAACAAGTGCCGATTAACTTGTTGGTTTTTTATTATACTAATATAATTTGAAGATAACGCCTACTAACGAGTAGACAATTACGGTTGCGAATAATATTGTCATATGGAACAGGGAAAAGACAAACATTTTTGTCGCCCATTTCTCTTGATTTGTATGACGATGATAGCCATAAATACTCATAATTAGCCATGCAATACTTAATAATAATGCCACAAGCATAATGCCTACACTTAATGAGCCAAATAAGAAGCTTGATAGAATCAATAAAATTAAATAGAAGTTCGTTTGATAATAGGTGCGACGCATACCTTTTACAACAGGAAGCATTGGCACCCCAGCCGCTTCATAGTCCGCATGTTTACGAATAGCAATGGCATAAAAATGCGGCATTTGCCAGATAACCATCACTAAAAATAGGCCAAGAATTGCAGGATGTGTAATATCTGTCGAGACAGCAGACCAGCCAATTAACGGGGGTACAGCTCCACTAATACTCCCAATTTCCGTATTATAAATCGTCCGACGCTTTGTCCACATTGTATACGGTACAACATATAAAAATACACCTAATAAACCAAAGGCAGCTGCTAATGGCGAAGCAAGTGCCAACACTGCTACCCCCACAACTAACATCGCAATCGCTAATGTTAACGTCGATTTAGCAGACATTTCGCCTGTTACAGTTGGTCGACTTTGCGTTCGAGGCATAATGGCATCTATATCACGATCATAGACATTATTAAAGGCCCCCGCTGCCCCAATCACAAGAGCAGAACCAATTGTTGAAAAAATAATTTCAGGTATATTATCTACAAATGTCATCTTATTTTTGTACATGCCTAGCGTTAAACCAGCCCACATTGGTATTAAATTAGATTTGATAATGCCTGTTTTGACTGTTTGCGCTAAAATTGTAGAACGTGATGACTTCTCTTGTATTTTTTCGGAGGATTGTAGCTTATGCTCCGTTTTCAGGTTCTGTTCCATTCATCTTAATTCCTTTTCTCCATAATTTCTATCCACTCTCTTTGATAGAAAGCGACAAAATTTGCATCTAGCACATCAACTAATGATTTTACCCCTTTTTGCCTTGTTCTGTCTCTATGTTCACATAAAATACATGTTTCCATCTAACAAAGCATCCCCATTCACAACATCTTCTATGATACCATCGACTGACATGAATTTGAACCTTCTTGGCTTGATTCTTGTTATTACTATTTAAGAAAAGTAATTATTTGTACAAAAAAACCAAGACAGTTCCTTTGCCTTGGTTTTAGAGCTATTGTAAATCTTGCTGGAGCTGTTGGGCTAAAAAGGCAACAAGGTCACGCAAATTATCAGCTGTCACACCATGTCCATCTGGATATTTTTTAAAGGTAACGGTTGCACCAAATTGCTCGAAAATCTCTTTGCTTTCTATACCTAATTGTGAAGGAATAATATAATCATAATCTCCATGAGAAATAAAAGCCTGTAGATGCTCTATTGAACGAATGGCATATTCCTCTGTCACAAACTTTGGTGTATAGCCGCTTAATGCCACGATGCCTGTCACTAGATTCCCCATGACAAAGGCCAGAGATTGCGCTAATACAGCCCCTTGGTTAAAACCTAGCACAAATACTTGATGAGGATCAATTTGATATTCGTCAATTGCCTCTAGTAGAAAGCATTGCAGTGCCACTAACACCTTATCGAAAACCGCACGATCAGGTTGATCCATCTCTTGAATTGTAAAGAATGCATACCCAGGTTTTTGTGCAATAGGACCTCGTAGGCTAAATATATGACATTGCTCCTGAAAGCCCTGCACTAATTGCGGTAAATCATCCTCATTACTGCCCATGCCATGCAATAAAAAAAGAGCGGGATATTTTTTCGTAGCATCCATCTGTGTAGGCTGTGTATGTTTAAACGTAAATGGTGTATTCATGCAATTTAATTCCTTTCATATTTCTCAAATTATTGTAAGTTTGTTTTATTAATAAGCCCATCTGTATGGTAAGCAATATAGCCATTGACAATGCGAATCGTTTCTTGTGGGTCTGCATCAAACAGTATTTTAGATTGCTCGGGCATTGAAGCAAGCACGGTTAACAAATCCATCCGCATGGAATGTCCAGCAGCACTATAGGCATAATCATAAATAATGGCTTCTTCTGTCATTGCCTCTGACACATATTGCTGATGGAATAATTCCTTGGCTGTCTCCATTTGCGTTGCAACCTGTTGACGAATACGCATTTGATGCATCAATAATTCTTCTTCGAGAGCGGCTGGTGTTAGCCATTGTGTCGTCTGAAGCATATTGAGAAACACTTGCTCCCAAGCCTGCTCATTTTCCGTAAAGTACAGCATATTAACCATCAGCATATCAAAAAAATCATGCTGTGTTGCTGCTGATGCTCGTTGCATAGCAATAGTTTCGTTAAAGTGTTGTTCCACCTTTGTTATATTCATATTGCGTACTAAATGATTACATACATTTTCAATAAATGTATTTGCCGCTTCTTGTGTCATCCAAAATCCGTCCTTTATATCTCTAAATCATTTCCTTCTTATCATACCATGATTGTGAAAGATGGCAATCAACCCACCTCTCCTACTAAAAAAGATACCTCCATATGCAAATAGAGGCATCCTGTTTCAACTATGAAAAAACATAACTATCCATATTATCGATTGTATTTTGAATAGCGGCTCGCAATGATTGCTGATGTTCGCCACAAGAAGCTAGTGCCTCCTCCAAGGCTAGTGCGGCATTTGCCATAAAGGGGGCTAGCTGCAAATCCTTCGCTAATTGAATGAGCACCAATGCCCTATTCCATTTCCAGCGTGGGTTTGTCGGGTCAAGATCAATAGCCTGCTCTAAATAGCCAAGTGCATCAAAGGGCATCCAGCCAAAGCGATGCATCGTTTGACCTGTAATGCCCCAATAGACCGCTTTAGTTGGCTGCTCGCTGACGGCTTGCTTAAAGCAATGAACACTTTCATTATAATGATGCGCAAATAAAAATAGCTGCCCTTGTGTAAAAAAGGATTGTGCCTTGTCATTCGGTGTACCTGTTTTCGCAACCTCCTCTAGTTCCTGAATTCGCTTAGTAAATGCTGCTTCATCCTTGATGGCACGAATATCAGTTACAGGATCAAACTCAGGGTAGGTTTCATCAGCACGTTCAATAGGTTGCGCTTCTATAGTAGCTGCTGGCTTTGGATAATGATCCAGTTCATATTCCTGCAATAACGCTATATATTTTTGTGCGCGTGCCTTGTCTGCTTCATTTGTCACTGCCTTTGCTAATTCATAGCATTTCATTACTTCACCATTATAAAAATAATCATCCATTGACATTATTCATTCCTCCATTGCACAACTTATCACTATATTAAGTATACACCATCGCAAAAAAAGAGACTGCTCAAAATTAACTTTTGATACAGTCCCCCTATTTTCTATTTCTTTAATACCACCGTCTCTAAAAATGTTCGTAAATCCTCTTCCTTTAAAGCGCCTACAAAACGATTCACTTCTTTTCCATCTTCAAAGCGAATAAATGTCGGTGTTGCTTTAAGATTATACTTCTCCCATAAATCATCATATTCATAAACATTCAATTGTGCAATATCAATACCCATGTCATCTGCCATTGGCATTAATACAGGTGTAAGTGCTTGACAGTGGACACAAATTGGACTGAAGAAGTAGGCATTGACGGGTTCGCCAGCTTCGATTTTTTCTTCAAGCTTATCTGGGAGCATAATATTTTGGTAGTTTTTATCATCCAGTTGATCAATTGTTTCTTGTTTAAGCTCTTTATCACCATAAGGATTGTTTACGCTTTCTAATTTACTTTTGTTTGAAACATTTGTTAGTACAATAATTGCTGCAAATAATACAACAATCACTGAGCCAATAATTAATAATTTTTTCACTAGAGTAGTGACCTCCTTTTTTACACTAAAAGCCCTAATTTCAGTGTATTCGCGATTGATTATAAATTGTTTTGAAAACCTAGTAAACTAATTTGTCCTTTTTCCAAGTTATTTCACATTTACAACATAATTTTATCTATACTTGGGAACCTACAGAGTAGAAGCTATTTTAGAAATTCAACATGAGGTGGTCATATGAAAAACTTTTTGCAGCATGTTTTTCAAATTTACACAACAGATATTCGTAATATTTTTACAAACTGGGTAATGGCCGTTATTATAGGTGGACTTATTTTTCTCCCCTCTCTTTATGCTTGGCTTAATATTTATGCCTCCATGGACCCATATGCCCACACAGCAAATATGAAAATTGCCGTTGTCAATGAAGATACAGGGACAACGGTGAGAGATAAGGCAATAAATGTTGGAGATGACGTCATCCAGCAATTAAATACCAATGAAAGCTTTACATGGGTATTTGAGACGGAGCAAAAGGGCATTGACCAGTTAAAAAATGGCGATTATTTTGCGATGATTGTAATTCCAAAGGATTTTTCGCAAAAGCTTACCTCCATTTTAACGGATCAGCCGACAAAAGCACATATTGATTATTATGTGAATGAAAAAAAGAATCCGATTGCCCCTAAAATTACAAGCAAAGGAGCAAGTGTTCTTACTCAGCAAGTCTCAAATGAGTTTGTGTCCACAGTTAATGGCACACTATTTTCGATTTTTAATACCATTGGTGTTGAAATGGAGCATGAAATTCCCGATTTTCGAAAATTTGAAAACTATGTCTTTACAATCGAACAGCATTTACCTGATATCCAATCCTTTTTAACGCAAGCTTCTAGCCAAGGCAAGGATGCAGCACAATTGCTTAACCAAGCCCTTGCACAAGTGCCTGAAATTGAACGGCTGACAAATAATGGACTTACAACCATTCAACAAGGTTTACAGCTTGTCAATGAAGCAGAAGCGCTGTTTAATGAGCTATCGCCCCGTATTCAAAAGGATGTACAAACCGTTCAATCAATCGCGGAGCATTTTACTGACATCATCAATAAACTAAATGCCATGAATGTGGACCCAGCTTCTTTTACACAAACAAAGGAAGCCCTTCAAAGGCAATTGGCACAGTCCAAGGAGCATATTACAAGTAATATTCAAACACTTGAGGCACTGCAACAACTAACACAAGCAGATGCCACTACTCGTAAGCAGCTAGTGGATGCCTTGGACAAGATGATTAACTCCTTACAGCAAAGTGAGGCGGAGGAGGCTCAAAATCAGCCAAGCCTTGAGCAACTTATCGCCATTCGTGAAGCATTACAAAATGGTCCAAGCTTTACAGACTCGACAGTTAATGCGCTTGCTAACTTAGAGCAACTCAACACATTACATGCTAATATTTTGACTAAAGTCGAGCAATTACAGGCTGTTGACCAAGAAGCCATTCAACAAAAGATCATGGCTATTCAAGAAATCGTTCACAATGCAACCACCCATTTGCAGGAATTTTTGATCTACTATAACGATAGCTTAGAGCCACAAATTCGCTCAACCCTATCGAATGCTAAAACAACATTAACAAGTGCCTCAACGATGTTAACGGATCTCAAACAATTTATTCCACAGGCAGCCAATAAATTAACACAGGCACAGGATACCCTAGGAACAGCTAATCATGCGATTCAGAAAATACAAACAGAATTCCCAACCTTAAGCTCAAAAATTCAGGAATTAGCAAATAAGCTTCGTACATTAGAGAATGAAGCTGATATTTCTGAGATTGTGCAATTATTAAAAAATGATGTCAATGCTGAACGAGAGTTCTTCGAGGAGCCCATTCATCTGAATGAGCATCGTCTCTTCCCAATTGCCAACTATGGTACAGCGATGACACCATTTTATACAGTGCTTTCGATTTGGGTTGGCTGTTTACTGTTAATTTCATTATTAGCTGTCAACCTCCATAGCGGAGCACCATACCGTATTCGTGAAATTTACTTTGGTCGATTATTAACCTTTGCAACATTTTCATTTTTGCAAACATTAATTATTACAATTGGAGATGTTTTCCTTATGGATGGCACGATCCAAGCACCTCTTTACCTTGTACTATTTGGTCTCTTTATTAGCCTTGTGTTTGTCACAGTTGTCTATACCTTTGTCTCTGTCTTTGGCAATGTAGGAAAAGCATTAGCAATTGTTATGCTGGTGTTACAAATTGCAGGCTCTGGTGGCACATACCCCATTGAATTGTTACCAAGGTTCTTCCAAATCATCAACCCTTATTTACCGTTTACGTATGCGATTGAGCTGATGCGTGAAGCTGTTGGTGGTATTATATGGTCGACTGTCTGGATGGATCTTATTTTCTTAGCCTGCTGCTGGTTAGTCTTTATTTTATTTGGATTTTTCTTAAAAAAATTACTCAGCGAGAAAATGGAACGTTTTATGAACAAAACACAAGGTTCGGATATCTTTCATTGATTTTCAGCGATGCTAGCTGTCCCTATAACAAAAAGCGATGGTATAATAAAGGCAATGTAAAATGGTAGGAGGCGCTATTTTTGAAGAAAATCATGTCCCTTTTTGTTGTTTTCATGCTATTACTAGTAAGTGCATGTGGAGAAGAGAAGCAAGCTGTGGATGACCATCAAAATAATGATTCACATGAAGATCATCGTTATGCTTCAGGTGATGTACAGGAAGAAACCGCTTCGGCTACTATTCTCCCTTCTTTTTTAGATGATAAGCAGGAAAATATTCGTATGGTCTATCAAATCGCAGGGCAATCGACAGAAGTTTTAGAATGGATGCCATGCTATTGTGGCTGTGGTGAATCTGCTGGTCATAAAAATAATTTAAACTGTTTTATCGAGGAAAAGCGTGAGGATGGAACAATTGTCTGGGATGACCATGGCACACGTTGTTTAGTTTGCTTAGAAATTGCTGTTCAATCGGCTAAGATGCATCAAGATGGGATGAGCCTAAAAGAAATTCGCCAGGTGATTGATGATACGTATAAAGAGGGCTATGCCAAACCAACACCTACGGATATGCCTGCATAATAAAAGCAAAGTCGTGTTAGGCGACTTTGCTTTTACTTATTGTTCCTTTAATTGATTTTTCTTTCTTTTGCGTAAAATAAAGTATAAAATTACAGCAATAACAATGATAAGCCCTACAAACTCTGCAACTAAGATAAAGGATATTTCAAAGCCCCTTTTCTCTTTTGTATCATGCTCACTTACCTTATTACCCACCGCCACAACAAACTGCCCTTCTTTTGTTTCGATTGCAGCCGCAACTTGGGTATCTGTCTCCTTTAAATGCGCATAAAAGTCATTGTCTATAGAAGTAGCATCGAATGCATGTAGCCATAACAAGGGCTGTTTTGTTTGCCAGAAATTTTTAGTAATATAGGCATGCTTCGCCATAACTTCAGGTAAAAATCCTTGTTGAATTAGCTGCTCTGCTGTATAGGGAATATTCTCAGCATTTTTGGATAGCCATGTTAACTGATTCATAGCTCCAATAAAAATTACTGCATGCTGTTGTAAAGCTGTCTCTGTCACATCCTTATCCCTTACAAGCGTAATTTGTGCCATTGTGCCATTCATCATTAATGCTTTATATAGCTCACTCATTTCTGTATCATCCAGATTCCCATCATCAGGGATCACCATTAATACATTGTCATGAAAAGCATTTGGAAAATCACGCAATGTAAAGGATGGCTCACTTGCATCTTTGGTAATAGATAAGGAGCTAGCGCTATCAATATATAGCCAATAGCGTTCATTCGTCGTTTCACACGGCTCCTCTAACTGAAAGCCTGTTACCTCAAATTGCACATCTGTTATCGATTTTTTATTTAACACATTTGTTTGAATCGGTATGGATGCCTCATACATATCTGTTGCTGTTTGCTCTAGCTTTCGTAGATCTACCGCATGTGGGACATTATTAATATAAACAATCAACTCTAGTTTGCGATCGTCCTCCTCTTTACTGCCTGGCATCGTTGCAGATTTTTTCAAAACCAATCGCATGACTGCTTCTTTGTTTGCCTCTAACTGTGGTAAGGATACATAATAATGTGGTGTGATTGACCCTTGGCTTGATAATATTTGATCCTCAAAGCCAAATTGCTTGAACGGTATTGCTGTTTCTGATAAACTTTCAAGCTTTGGTAATTCGTTAATTGTTAATGTTTGACCTGCTAATTGCTCCAAAAGCCTTGGTTCTGTTAAAGATAATAAACGTTCCGCAATAGCCTCTGCCTTTGAAGAAGTGACAATGAAAAAAGGTACTTTTTGATTGGTATCGATATTTTGTAATTCATGCATCATCAGTGTCATCGCATTCTCAGTTGTCTCAATATTTGCTACTATATTTTTAAAGAAAGCTGTCCTAAATTCATTTTTTGCACCAAGCAATACAACAGGCCCTGTCACCTTCTGAACAGCATCTTCACGTTGGATTTGTACATCTGTTTGGCCATGCTCTGATAAATAGGCAGCTAGCTGATAACCACTATTTAATGTCGCCGTAGAAGCTTCCTCTGGTAAGATAAGCGTTGTCGTATAGCCCTCATAGCCCAAAAATGCTGAAGGATAACTATTTAATGACCATATTTCACCTTCCTCCACAAAAGCTGATATAGAGGATAAAATATCAATACGCAACCAATTCCCTACATTGCCAGGCGCCACACAAATTCCTTCCTTTAAAATTCCATAAAAGCTAGCTGTTATTTTATGAGACCCTTTTAATAGGGCTTCCTCTGGCAGATTTACGGTAACGGTTTGCTTTCGTAAATCGGTTGTTAACGGTACCGTTTTGATCGCCACATCATCCACCTTTACTGTAAAGGATGAGGGTGCAATTAATAGCTCTGAATATTGGATATGGAATGTTACTTGCTGATTATTAAGCTGCGCATCTTCGGTAAGACTGTAATAAAAGTCTCTCGATGAAGAGGGCCCCTGCAATTCAATTGGCTGAGATACTAATGGTTTTTTCTGATGTTGATTGCCTTCGATTGCAATGGTTTGTTGGTCCACCGTAATGGTAGCCGCAGTTGCATCATTCGTAAATATTAAAAAATAAATAACAAATAGAAGTAAATAAAATTTGGCTTTCATTCGTCTGCCCCTTTATCTGATTGCTTAGCAAATCGTTCTGTTTTATACCATTGCACTTCTTGTCCAGTAAACATGCGCTTTATTTCTAACAGTAATGACCAAACAACAAGCACGATCCACATTTGAGAATACGTAAAATACATGAGTATAACATAAAAGAAATTTTTTCGATTCATTTCTGTTTTTTCAATACTTAATGTAATCATGACTTCACCTAAGAAGAGTAAAAAAGCTAATACCCATAAAACAATGGCAATATCGCCAACGGTCAATCCAATATCATAAAATAAATTGATAATAAATAAGCCATTGGATAAAATAACGCCAAAGAAAAATAGAAAATACGTGAAGAAAAAGTAAAATAAATCAAATATAATACTTTTTCTTTTTAATGTAAAAAATTGACTTAAAAATTTAAGAACGACATACTGATTACCTCTTGCCCATCTTGTGCGTTGCTTCCACCATACTTTAAGTGTTTCGGGCTCTTGCTCCCATGTAATTGCTTTTGGGAAAAAGCGAATATGGTAGCCTAGATTGTACACTCGAATGGTTAGCTCTGTATCTTCTGCTAAGGCCTTTACATCCCATCCGCCAAGCTGCTCTAAAATGGAACGACGAATGGCAAAATTTGTACCTGGGATGGTTGCCACCTTAAACCATTTCCAACGACCACCTTGAGCCATCCATTGAAAACAAATCGTTTCAATATTAATAAAGCGTGTCAGCCATGTTTCAGCCGCATTAATAACACGAAACTTCCCTACAGTTGCAGCTGCCTTTGGATCATTAATAAGGCCCATCACTAAATACCAAACTGCCATCCTCTCAGGCGTATTATCCGCATCATAAACCACGACTATCTCCCCTGTAGAATCAGCCAACGCCGAATTTAATGCAGAGGATTTTCCCTTTCCTTTGTTCGGCTCTACGGTTTCAATCACACGAATAAATGGAAACTTTTCAGCGAATTTTGAGGCGATTGCACCTGTGTCATCAGAGGAATTATCATTAATAACAATTACCTCTAGCTTATCTTTTGGATAGTATAAACGAGACATGGCCCGCAGTGTCTGCTCAATAACAAGCGCTTCATTATGCGCAGGAATAAAGACACTAACGGAGGGTACATTGTCCATTTTTTTAGACCATTGATTGATAGGCTTTTCAAATGAACGAAAATGTAAATAACCACCTTCCATTAAAAACATATGGTAGAGCAGCATCACCCAAATGAGGAAAAGTGAAATAAAAAATAATGTATTAGCCATTGGATTTCCTCTCCTCAAATAACCTTTTACGCAAAGTTATACGCAAACGTAAGGTATTGATAAAAAATAATGTCACAAATAACGAAACAATCAGTACAAGCGCCCATAACATGACTTCAAACGGTCGTTCATCGAATAAAATTTTTAAACGCTGAAAATTTGTAAATGATAGATGAACCGTTTGTTTGCCGTTTTCATGCTGAACAATGGCAATATTTCCCGATTTTACTTGCTGTTTCGTTTGTCGAAAATTAATGAGCTCAATCTGTGGATGCCTATTTAAATAATCGGCAAGCTCCTGGACATAAGATGCATCGCTATAAGCAGGATATTGAATACCAATAACAGAGCCAGGAACTTTTAATAAAAGATCAATCTGCTGTTTCACAGGATAGAAAGGATTGGTCGTTGTATGTGCTATCGTCCCTGCTGTAAAAGGGTAGATAATGCGTTGATTTATTTGCGACATATATAATTGCTTATTTTCTCGTTGAATAATACTTGTAAATAGTGCACTGTCACCCACACTTATCGTAGGATAGATTTTACGAAGCGCTAAATAATGGAGACTTTGTTCCATCGAGTTAGATGCAGAAAGGATAAATGCATAACCTTCTTTTTGCAGTTGTTGTAAATAACTCACTAATTTCTTATTGTCCTGTAAGTAATCTATTTTTTCATCCATCATAATGGGTGTTACTTCAAGGGCAATCGGGATATCTCGATCCGCAAATGCCGCCACTACCTCTTCTAGCTTTTGAACATTAGTTTTCATATTAATATCCGTTAAAACTATAAATGCTGCATGTGTTGATGGCTTTGGCAATTGTAGTAGCTCACCAATGATTGCTGGCCACTCGTACTGTAAAGCTCCTTCATTGATAAAAGCCCCAATAAATGACCAATTATGCTGCTGGATAATAAAAGGATACGACTGATTGATCGTTGATGCCGACTCGATGATTCGAGTATTAGCAGTTGGTTGTACGCTTTTCCACTGAATAGGGCTAACTAATCCTTCCTCCCCTATGGCTCGAAGTTCCACTACCTGTTTTTCCTGCCATTTCGCAAACGGAGCTAACTGCAAGGCATTATTCCCAATCAGTAGAGCTGGTCCTTGAAATTGATTCAGTGCATTAAGTGCCTTTGCTGGCATTGCTGATGAGTAGGTATTGATCACAACGACTCGTTGATAATGCTGAAGCATCTGCGGATGAACATCCTCTATAGCAACCGTATCTACAAATGTATAAGCTTGTAGTATATGCTGTAAGGCTTGTATATCATCGTTAGGCTGTTTATTGCTAGTCATATAAATTAATGCTACATCCTTATCTGGATCCGCTGCCAATACGGTAGTAGCTGTGTTGAATGTATAAAAACAAAGCCATCCCATTATAAGCCAAAGGCAATATTTAGAGCGCATTTGTTTTCAACTCTCTTTCCAGCTCTGCCAGTAATACATCAAATGTGGCATCCATCAATGGATAATAGGTAAAAAAGCTTGTTTTATAGCTTAATGTCACCCATTTTCCATTGAACAATTGGTGATTTTTCAAAGCTTGGTCCAATTTATCATAAATAACTTCCATATGCTGGTCGCTTGTATCAATCAGCAATAGCCCAATATAATTTTCACGAAATCGAAATTTTTTATCGGTTGTTCTAACTGTCTGCTGAATCTTGTGAGAAAGCTGCTGCCATAAATGTTGAACTTCTTTAGCACCATAAAGTTGCTGGAATTGGTCATAATTCTCCAGCATTAACACTATAAAGACAAATGTATGCTTATGTCGGTCAGATCGTCGCATTTCCTCATTTACACTTATACGCATACGTGTTTCATTTTCAAAGCCTGTTTCCACATCAATCGCTACATAATTTCTTACATCTTCTTGTAGTTTTTTTAAATAGTTTTCCTGCTCCTTCATCAATTCATGCACCTTTCCTGCACAAAGAATCAGCAGCAATAGCATAATCCCATAGGCGAAAAACATCTGCATGGAAAAGGAAGCATTTAAAAATATCGTCGTTCCTGATAAGCCCATATAAAGCAAGGTGGAACCTGTAATAAAAATAAAAACAAGGCTACTAATCAGTCCCAGAACAGTTCCTTTCCAAAGTGTGACTAATAGTAGTACGAGTAAAAGGCCGTACAATAATAAACCTTCAGCACTCAGCCGTAATAAAAAATAAGAAGGTATTTGCAACAATAAAATTAGCAGTGCTCCATACAGAAAAATGGCTCTATTCCAGTTCATCATTGTGCGCATTGTCTACCTCCCTTTCTGCCAATAGTGGTAGTAAATTATCAAAAATATGCGTTGACTTTGTATAGTGATCGACATAGCCTGTCCTTGGATCATTTTTCAAGGCTGTCATTTTATTAAGGAACTGCTGAGCCATTTGTTGTTCGTCCAGCTCAAGCATATAACGTGCAGCCATCGCATAAACGGCTGGGGATTCATATTTTACGGCTGGTTTATTCGTCTCTGCATAATAACGGCCATATAGTTTATCGTCCCTTGCTAGTAAATCGAATAGCCAATTTTTAAAAGGCGTTGTGTCTTTTTTTATAGAAGCTAGATGATAAGCTGTATATAATTGTTCAATCATATGCAGTTCTTCATCAAATACATAGCTTTTAGAAGAAAGATCATAATATTTTGGAAAGAACCCTTCCTTCGATAATGGTGTATTTTGTAAAATAATGATTTGTTGCTCCATCTGTTGCTGTGAGAGTAGATCGTGTTCTGCCATTTGCTGAAAAGCGGCTGGCATAATATAGCACATTGTTAATGTATTCGCTTTGTCATGGGAGTGAACATCCACAAAATCAACAAACAATCCATCTACCATACCAAACCGTTTTAAATTTTCACCAATTTCCTTCCCTAGTTGTATATAGGAAGCATTATCCCATTTTTCACCTGCTTCCAATAACACATGAATGACCCGTAAATCATCAATCAATGCAGTCACAGAGGCTTTCTTTGTGCCCTCTATACGCCATACCATAAAATTATTTGTTAAAAAGAATGATTTTATGACTTGAACCTGTTCATCAAAGCGGATTCGATCATCTTTTTCTAGCAAATAATCAAGCCATAATCCAACCGACTCGGACAAAAACAGCTCCTTCTGATCTGTTAAATCTGTCCGTAATAGCCCTTTATCTGTCATTAGCCTTTGAAGAACAAATTGCTCTGTCGGTGAAAGGGGTTCTTTTGGTAACGCAATCTCTTTTTTAGTACAGCTTATTAAAACAAAAACTACACATATGATAAAAACAACTTTTTTCTTAATAGAATCACCTCAAGTATAAAAAACATGTACTTATCACCTATATTTTCTTTTATAATATACTATCCTCTACAAATAATAAACATTTCTATGAAAAAAGCCACATTATATATAAGTTAATGCAAATAAAGGATGTCTAAATAGTCATAAAGACATATACAACATCCTTTATTTCTATATTTTTTTGATATATTTAAAAATTACAATGCTTTCTCTAGCATAATTTTCTCGAAGTACAGCTATAAATTGCTGCTTTATGGCTATCCTACAAGCTGTAAAATACTCTAATTGCAAAGGAATACATGAAGGTCTTAAACGATTAATCTATTAATACTTTGAAAATCTTGTCCTATTTTGTATCATGCATAATATTGTATTAAATATCGTTATTTTAGACCAAGTGAGGCAAGGTTGGGACTATTAAAAATTAGGCAGCGTGGCATAGAAATATGTGAATACATTCAGGTATAAAAGCACCTCAAAAAACTGGATGTTATTATACGTTTTAATATTCTTTAATTTCAAAGAACACAATTTTATTGTGAATGATATGGTCTTTGCGAGATTGGGAAAGGCCTATGTTAAAGTCTTTATTAAATATATAGTATGGCTTTAAATCTTCTGATAGCACATTGTCATACCAATGTACAAAGTCATTAATCTCATTTTCTGTTAAATCTTACTCCTTCAATTGTAATTGTGCTAGAATGATGTATTTCTTTTAGTAATGTATCAATTTATTTCCATATATAAAATATTTACTCCATTAATGATAAAATCTTCACAATAATTAGTATCTATACGGTATATTTCTCCTCCTAAGATTACCTTCTCTTTCCCAATTATAAGTTAAGATACATAAAATATGTAATAACAATCTGATAGAAAAATGCTTAATCTACTCTTTAATGATTTTCATTTAATAATCTTACATTTACCTAAATTCATTCACTCAGCAGCAAGATTTGACTGGCAAAGCGTGAAAGAAAACTCATAAATCCTCTCTGATCAAAGTAAAAAGCATCCACTGAAAGGGTAAAACGTCTTATACTTGCTTGGGATAGCGATTATACCAAGCTAACGGCTGTAGAACGTGTACTTCTTGAAAAATCAACTCAAGATTTAAATCATGGTAAAGTAACTAACTACGCAGATATTGACTGGAACCGAATAACCATACAAAAAGCATCTACTCTCCTAGAGCGCTTTTTGTTAGAGATGTCGTATGAAAGTAAATGAATTGAAAATTGCTACCATAAAAGAAAGAGTAACATTTAAAAGATATTGGAAGGAGCAATTAAGAAATTGCGCGAATGTTCAAGGTTTCAGAAACTACCATTCACAAACGATTGAGAGAGAGAATTTGAATATTGTCTATATCCTTTTTGTGTAGAAGATATGTAGACAACATATAAAAATAACCAATTTCATATTAAAGGTTTTATTCTTAATGTTAAAAATAAAAAAATATTTACTCATATATTTTACACCTTAACATGAAATATATAGCAAATATTTTTCCAACAAAAGGGTTATATGGATTTTATAGAGATATTATAAAAAGTATTTGTTAAGTTAGATAACTATATTTTTTCAATAAACTACTATTGAATAATATATTTTTATACCTTAAAATACAATATATAACAAATGCTTTTACAATAAAAAGGAAGAGGTGTATTTTATAGATAGAGCTTAAAAAGTATTTGTTAAGTTAGAAAATTACATTTTTCATAATAAATTACCAGGGAGGAATTATGATGACAGTTGCAGTAAAAAATTTTAGCAGTATTATGGATCAAATTAGAGATGCTTATGTAGGAGAATCTACTACTGAATTTTCTATACTAGAGCATATCGGGCTTCAAGCTCCTTCTACATCCAATACACCTGATGAAGTGAAAAAAATAACACAAGAATACGAGCAAGATGTGAATAATTTTTATGAACAAGAAGAGACTTCCTTAAAAGAAAATGTGAAACAATTAGAAAATAAGGAGATGAATCAAGCAGCGTTTATGGAGAAAATGAGTAAGAGAAAAGAAGAAGCATTAAAAAAGGCTGAAGACACGATTAATAAACTCTATGATAAATTAACAGATTATGGAGTAAAACATCCTTCATCACAATTAGCAATCATCACTGTTGCTGATGCGGTTGGAGCTTTTATACAAGATATTATGAAGAAAATTGCAAATGTTTTTATTGGTGTAGTAGACGCTGTAAAAAAGGCAGCTAATGAAGCTGTTAAGTTCATTTCTTCTACGTTCAATTCAATTACTAATTCAACGAAAAACTTCTTTGCTGAGTTATTTTAAACAATAATGAATAAATGACTGGAAGCAAGGCTGTTTACGGACAGCCTTGTTTATTTTCCTATTTAATTGCTCATTCAATTTTCGCCAACATATTTTTTAACAGTATGAAAGACTATCACCTTTATGAAGCCCCGTTTGAACACAACTGACTGGAAGTGTATGTTTTCGATGTAGCAACTACTTTTTTCCATACATTTCGCTTTGTACGCTAACATGATTCTAAAGTACGACCATGATGCTGCGTTGCTTACTTTAGCTAACTTGAGGTTCTTAAGCATCGTTGACATTTGCAAATCTTCAATACCAATCACATCGTGGTTTTTGATGATATCAGTAGAGATTTCTGTTCTTCCAGTGGTGATTATGTAGTTGTGCTACTTTACGTTTTTGTTTCTGATAGTTCTTCGCTTCATCCAGTTGGTATGTTCATTTCAGCGCTAATTCCTGTCGTCTGAATAGAACAATTCTACATCTGTCAACTACTATAACTAGTGGAAAGGAAGGCATCTATATCCATTCCACTTAAACCGCTTCATATCAATGCTTTTGAACTATCTGTTATTTCATAAGCTGTGATATGGTTGGGTTGCAAGGTAGACATGGTAAGCTAGTAAATCGTCGATATATCAATGATTTGATGAAATTCTATCAATTATGGTAGCTTGCAAGATAATGCATATAGTAGCATTGTTGTGGGGCAAGATGGGAACTATTAAAATTAGGCTGGCGTGTGAGTAGAATAAAATATAAAAGCACCCAAAATAAAATGGATGCTTTTATATTTTTAATGTTCTTTAATTTCAAAGAATACAATTTTATTGTAAACGATATGGTCTTTGTAAGATTGTAAAGAGTCCATGTTAAAGTCTTTATTAAATACATAGTATGCTTTTAAGTCTTCAGCTGTAATATTATCATATCAATGCATAAAGTCCTTAATCTCATTTTCTGTTAAATCATACTCAAACCAATCATGACTGACCATGCGAATTACTAACAACGCCCGTTTATAGACAGGAGGATTTGGGACTTCAACTGAAACTTCATTTGAATGCCCGCTTATACCGTTTTCATTCACACTTCAAACTACATAGTAGTAAGTATTTCCTGGCTCTTGATTTTTGTCTATGTACGTTGTAACGCTGAAATTTACAACGATTAATTCACAAATGCCATCCTTAACTCTCCTATAAACATTGTAACTAGTTGTTCCTTTTACTGACTCCCAGTTTAAAGTATTATCGTTGTCCAATTGAATCTTACTTAGATTACATTTGGCAACCTTCATGCTTCTCTTTAGTGGGTATTTATTAGTCACTGGATCAAACTCAAATAAATTGTTGACTATTGGTTCATTTACAGTTTTCCCGCCTAGAATACATATTTTATCACTAACAGCATTTGCACTATGAGTGTATAGTTCAATTAGTAAAGATTCTATTTGCTCCCATTCCAATGAAACATTTACCCCTTAATGCTAAAATCTTCACAATAATTAGTATTTACGAGGTGTATTTCTCCTCCTAAGATTACCTTCACTTTCACAATTATAAGTTAAGATATACAAAATATGTAATAACAATCTGATAGAAAAATGCTTAATCTACTCTTTAATGATTTTCATTTAATAATCTTACATTTACCTAAATTCATTCACTCAGCAGCAAGATTTGACTGGCAAAGCGTGAAAGAGAACTCATAAATCCTCTCTGATCAAAGTAAAAAGCATCCACCCTATTCTATTAATGGATGCTCTCCTGATCTATTTAATAATCTGCAATTGTTGCTTTTCTTATTGAACTTCAATTTTACAGTCTTGCCATGCCTTATATACATAACCTCGCTTTTGCCATTTTGAATGTGGTAGGCGTGTCCTCCTCCATCAAATCTAAATGCCCTTCAAAGCGCTGTATTGCACATACAGTTGGAGCACTTAAAATATATGATGTCATTGTTCATATATTCTGTGTTTAGCTCCACAATACTTTCACCCATTTTTTTGTGTAGTTGTAGCCCCAATGTGTTAATAGCTTCCGTAGTTGAATAAGAGTCTTTATTTCGTATTTAGGGTCATCAAATGTTTTTTCAATCATGATTTCGTGCAGCGTAAGTAAACTTATAATCCCAAAATCAAAGCATGTAACGGTTTCTTCATACCTTTTTAATGTTGGATACATGCTAATTGCCTTCACACCATAAAAGATAAGGGTTGCATTTAAGGAGGAGTGGAGAAACTGCACAAATTCACAAGGTTTCAGAATCTACTATTTGCAGACGATGGAGACAGATAGAGTTTGAATGTTGGCTATGTTATTTTTGTGTAAAGGGTATGTAGACAACATATAAAAATGGCTATTTTCATATAAAAGGCTTTATTTTTATGTTAAAAATTCTTAACGTTGGAAAATGTAAAATAATGTTGACTGATAGATTATTGTACCTTAATATACAATATATAGCAAATACTTTTACAATAAAAAGGAAAAGGTGTATTTTAATAGAGTATAAATAGTATTTGTAAAGGTAGGCGGCTATATTTGTTTCACAATAAATTACTAGGGAGGAATTATTATGACAGTTGCAGTAAAAAATTTTAGTAGCATTATGAATCAAATTAGAGATGCTTACGTTGGAGAGTCAACTAATGAATTTTCTTTAGCACAACACATCGGACTTCGCGCCGCTTCAGTATCCGATACACCTGATGAATTGCAAACGTTAACACGAGACTATCAGCAGGATGTGAATAATTTTTTTGAACAAGAAGAATTAGGCTTAAAAGGAAATGTTAAACAATTAGAAAATAATGATGTAAGTAAATCAGATTTTATTGAGAAGATGCGTAAGAGAAAAGAAGAAGCATTAAAAAAGTCTGAAGACATGATTAATAAACTCTATGATTCAATGACAGATTTTGGTGAAACACATCCTGCATCACAAATAATAATCCTTACCCTTGCTGATAAAGTTGGAGCTTTTATGCAAGATATTATGAATAAAGTTGTAGATATTTTTGTTGGTATAGTAGACGCTGTAAAAAAGGCAATTAGTGTAGCTGTTGAGTTCATTTCTTCTACCTTCAATTCAATTGTTGATTCAACGAAAAATTTCTTTGCTGAGTTATTTTAAACAATAATAAATAAATGACTGAAAGCAAGGCTGTTTACGGACAGTCTTGTTTATTTCCCCTATTTAATAGCTCATTCAATTTTTTTCCAACATATTTTTCAACAGGTATGGAAGACACGTTTATTAAACCCCGTTTGAACACAACTGACTGGAAGCGTATATTTTCGACACAGCTACTACTTCTTTACCATATCATTTCGCTTTGTACGCTAATATGGTTCTAAAGTGTAACCATGATGCTTCGCTGATTGCTTTAGCTAACTTGTGGCTCTTGAGCTTAGGTGACACCTGCAAATCTTCAATACCAATCACAGCGTGTTTTTTGATGATGTCAGTAGAGATTTTATGCAAGTAATTTGTTCTTGTATGGATGATTTCCTCATGTAGTCATGCTACTTTACGTTTTTGTTTCTGATAGTTCTTCGCTTCATCCCATTGGCATGTTCGTTTCAAGGCTAATTCCTATCGTCTGGCTAGAACACGTTGTACATCAGCCTTCTTTTCCCATGCACGAAACCATTTAGGATTGCCAACAACTTGACCAATGGAAAGGATAGCAAAGTCTTTTACTTCCACATCCGCTCTAACAAGTAGGACTAGCATCGCTACCCCCCCCTCTTGAACCGCTTCATACCAATGTTTTTGTATTATCCGTTATTTTACAAGCCGTAATATGGGAAGGTTACAAGGTAAGTTTAATAGACTGATAAACCGTTGATATATCAGTAGTTTAATAATTTCGCTCCATTTTGTATCATGCAAATTAGTGCATATAATAGTATGGTTTTGGGGCTAAGTGGGGCTAGTTTGGGGCTATTAAAATTAGGTGGGCGTGTGTGTAGGAATGTGTGAGCAGAGGCACCCAATAAGGGACTGACCCCTATATATAAGACAGGGATCAAAAAAGCATCTTCGATTGAATTCGGGTTTAGAAACCTAAACTTCAATTAGGAGGTGCTTTTCTATGAGTACAAGAGTGAGTTATCCATATGAAATAAAAATGAAAGCCATTGAGATGCGACTAGCAGGTATACCAATGAAACAGGTTTTAAATGAATGAAATATACGGCATCGAACACGGGTGGAAACATGAATGCGTTGGTATAAAAATGGAGAAACGCATCGATTTGAACAACCTGTCGGTAAACGATATATATTTCATAAAGGTCCTGAGTATGCGAGTGAACAAGCAAAATTAGAAGCTGAAAACCGTTATTTAAAACAACAGATTTAGGTCTTAAAAAGTACGCAGATTTGGAGAAGTAGCTGTACAGTTAGTCGAGACGCTCCGAGAAAGGATGTGCGTAAAGGATATATGTACTTGCACGATCTACCTACTATCGTTGGAAACAGGCATCTACTGAGGGCGGGTATCGTCAGGCCATAGAGCGATGGATTGGTCATCTCTGCCGTGCACATAAATTTCGATATGGTTATCGAAAAATTACGGCACTCTTACGCCAAGAAATAGACGTGAATCATAAGAGTGTACAACGCATCATGCAAAAATATGGTTGGCCATGTCGCGTGAAAGTGAAAAAACGTAAACAAACTGGACAACCCTGCTATATCGCCCCTAATGTATTCGATCGCGATTTTATGGCAACCGCACCTTTACAAAAGCTCGTTACCGATATTACTTACTTGCCTTTTGGTCAGAAACAGTTGTATCTTTCAAGTATTCAAGATTTATATAATGGCGAAATTATCGCTTATTCAATTAGTGAGTGTCAAGATACGGATTTTGTGTTGCATACATTAGCCCAACTAAACCATGTGCCTGAAGGTTGTACGTTGCATAGTGACCAAGGCTCGGTATACACATCTTATCGTTATCAACAAGCCATAAAAGGAAAAGGCATTACCTTGAGTATGTCCCGTAAAGGTACACCCGTTGATAATGCCCCTATTGAATCGTTCCATTCAGTATTAACGTCTGAAACGTTCTACTTAGACAATTTGAAGCGTACTACGACGGCCATCGTAGAGCAAACTGTCAAAGACTATATAAATTATTATAACTATATCCGAATACAAACGAAACTAAACAACCAGTCGCCAGTTCAGTGCCGCCAACTGGTTGGATAATGCTTTTTTGATCCCTATCTTATATATAGGGGTCAGTCACTAGAGCGGATGCTTTTTGTTTGCTTTGGAAATGGGGAGGCTAAATTTGACTCTCCCTATCAATAGAAATGTGTATCACATATACGCTATACTGAAAGCACAAATAAAAATAAGGAGATGAAGGAAATGGCGATAAATGAACGACTTGACGAGCCACGCACAGAAATGATTGACGGGAAAATCATGATGATGTCCCCACGTCCGACAGTGAACCATAATCGAATCATTACCAATTTAGCCGTATTATTCGATAAGTATTTAGACAGTAAAAAATGCGAATATTTTACGGATGGGGTAGACGTATTCTTTGACGAAAAAAATAGGGTGATTCCTGATAGCATGATTATTTGTAATACTAATATTATCAAACGTAATGGCATATATGGTACACCTGACTTAATGGTTGAAGTGCTTTCACCGTCCACAGCCCATCATGACAAAGGAAGAAAGAAAAATTTGTATGAACAGTTTGGAGTTAAAGAATATTGGATTATCAGCCCTGTTGAAAAATCCGTTGAAGTCTATTTGCTGAAAGATGGTAAGTATGAATTAGATAATGTGTATACAGTGATTCATAAGGACGATTGGGCAGACATGACGGATGAAGAAAAAGCAGAAGCCGCGCTCACATTAAAAGTATCGCTTTATGACGATTTCGTTATCCACATTAACGATATATTTAAAAACGTTATTGCTTATTAACTCTATACGGAGAGATGAAAACAATGCGTGAAGAATATGATTTTACAAATGCAAGAAAAAATCCATATGTGAAGAAAGCCAAAAGCAAATCACGATAAATCTTGACAGAGATGTTGTGGATTACTTTAAAGAGCAATCAGAAAATACAGGAATACCGTATCAAACGCTTATCAATCTGTACCTTGCTGATTGTGCAGTTCACCAAAAACAGTTACAAATGACGTGGAAATAGTAAAAGTGTACTGCACCCTAAAAGTTAGACCAAAAATCTAACTTTTAGGGTATATTTATTTTGGCAAAATATGATTATGAGTTTAAGAAAAAAGTCGTTGAAGCCTACTTTCAAGGGCATGGGGGTTATAGACAAATAGCTCTTCAATTTGGTATTTCCTCATGCTATGGAATAGTGAGTAGATGGGTGAAACAAATAACTGCCCTAGGATTTGATTCTCTTAGGAAACAGAAAAGACGTTCGGATTACATTCTTCAATTTAAACTTAATGTCATAAACTATTATTTAAATAGTGAAGAATCTATCCGAAATGTCGCACATAAATTTAATTTGCCAAATGACTCGATGGTTTCATGGTGGACGACGGCATTTAGAAAACATAGTCTCGGGGGAATTTCTCCAAAAACGAAAGGACGTCCATCCATGTCAGACAAACCGAAGAAAACGAAGGAAGAAAAGAAACCATCACGTGAACAGGAATTAGAACAAGAAAATGAATGATTACGTGCGGAGCTTACGTTCATAAAAAAGCTTCAAGCTTTAGGGTTACCCGTCCAGATCGTCTCAAGAAGTAGATACCAGAATTATCCATGACATCCGAGCAGAGTTCAAATTGAGTATTCTTCTCGAAGCGACGAAGTTCCCTAAAGCGACTTATATGTATTGGCAAAAGCGATTTGATAGAGAAAATCCAGATGAAGAAATTGAGCGTGTTATTAGTGAAATTTTTGAAGAGAATCATGGTAATTACGGTTATCACAGAATAGATGATGAATTGCGTAACCGCGGAATCGTTGTGAATTATAAAAATACAGCGTATTAAACAGAAACTGGGTCTACAAAGCGTGAAATTCACGAGAAAATCCCGCAAATATCGTACATACAGAAGCAATGTGGAAACGGTTGAGAAGAATCGTATTCATCGCCGTTTCCATACAACCATCCCCATCAAAAATTGACAACGGATACCTCTGAATTCAAGTATTTCGTTACTGGAGAAGACGGAAAAGTAACCATTAAAAGGCTTATTTAGAGACATTCCTAGATATGTTTAATGGTGAAATAATTTCCTATCGATTATCTGAACGACCGAACACACAAGCAATTCACGACGCTCAACTAAAGGCAATTAAAGGGACATCAGCTTGCCCTTTTCGACGAACCTTTCATTCAGATCAGAGATGGGCATATCAGATGAAACAATACGCAAATCTATTGAAAAACAATAAAATATTCCAAAGCATGTCTCGAAAAGGAAACTGCTTAGACAATTCGCCAATAGAAAACTTCTTTGGCCTACTGAAACAAGAAATGTATTATGGAACTATCTATACTAGTTTTGAAGAAATAAAACAAGCAATGGATAAGTATATCTACGACTACAATCACAAGCGAATAAAAAGTAAACTTGGATGTAGTCCAGTCACCTATCGTAAAAGATTGGCTGCATAAAAGAAAAACCAGAATGAAGAAATCCATTCCGGTTAAAGTCTAACTTTTGGAGTTTACTACAGACTTGAGTTAATTTCTTATTGTTGCAAGTTGCTATCTTCATTTCGTTTATTTATCTGATACATTCCAATATTTACAATTAACAACACTATAGCTAATGCATACATTATTGTTAATGAAAAAGATACTTGTTCTATTCCTTCTTTTTGAACAAGTCTTATAAAACAGAGAGTTGATACTATGGACATAATTACACTAATAATATTTAGAATTTTGACTTTATTTATTTTAGCCACATTAAACACCTCCCCTCTACCTATATCATAGGATAAATGGAATAGTTTGTCATTATAAGAAATATGAATCAAAAAGAATCATCAGGAATCGCCTTCTTTAGAAAAAGTTCCAATAGTATCCCAAATGAATGCTACAATTCCCAATGCGGAATATCGACTTTGCCAATCAAACGATTACTATTGATCGAACTAGAGGATGTAACGGTGTAGACTCTACAAAAACCCTAAATAGTGAGCGTACTATCAAAGTGGATAACATTGTAATAGAACAGCTACACAGCTACCGAACAACGGTTAAAGCTCTTTTACTTTCACATGGTAGAAAGCTGCATAGCGATCTAATGAAGGATGATTCGTTCATTTTCCTTTCGCCACATACAGCAGAGCCCTTTGACCCCACAGGTTTAAACGCAATATTTAATCGCCTTGTAGAAGCGGCTAAACTACCAGCTACAACCATTCATGGATTACGGCATACACACGCTACGATCCTTATGAATAATGGTATACCCGTCAAGGCTATTGCTGAACGTTTAGGGAATACACCCGAAATGATCCATACAACGTATGGACATGTGTTAAAGGAAATGGAAGCACAAGCAGTATCCGTATTTAGTGAAAGTTTAAACGCAATTGGGGCTAAAAGTGGGGCTAGCATCTAGCTACCCCCCTCTTAAACCGCTTCATACTAATATTTTTGTACTACCGATTATTTTACAAGCTGTAAAATAGTTTTAAATTGTGGATGATCGGCACCCTGTAACAGCTCATATAAAATCATTTCCGTACTTGTTGGAGCAATACCAAGTGCTTGCATTTTTGCTAGCCCTACCTCTTTATTAGCCTTTGTACGAGAGGACACCGCATCTACCACAACCTCCACTTCACCTCCCTGCTCCTTTAGCTGTCTAGCTGTTTGATAGACGCAAATATGTGTTTCAATACCCGTAACAATAAATTGCGAGCGCCCACTTGCTTTCATTGCTTCGACAAATGTTTCTTCCTGACAAGCACTAAAGGCCATTTTTGCTATCGCCTGCCCTTGTAAATGCTGGGCAATCTCCAATGCTGTGCCTCCTAATCGGCTTGGATTTTGTTCCAGCCATAAAATAGGTACTTCAAGTGCTTGCATTGCTTGTACTAGCTTTGACACATTGGCAATTACCGTTTCACTCTCATCAACAATTGTTGCTAGCTTCCCTTGGACATCCACAATTACTAAACATGCTTTTTCTACTGTAAACATTTATCGCACACTTCCCTTTTTCTTTTTATTATACAAAAAACTTCTCTGCTATGCTGTTCCTCATAAACAATCGTTAAAACCGAACATTTCCAAACTAAAAAACTATTTAAAAGCATCAATAACGAAAATTATATATAAACAAAAGTATTATTTTCTATTTCATTCGTGTTTTATGATTAGACTACCTAAAATATGTAGATTTTATTGCGAGCCTGTCGATATTTTGCTCAAATATTAAGAATTTTATTTTTTCTCTTGAAAAGTACGGTATAATTCAGTAAAGTTCTGTTATCTTATAACAAAAATAAGGAGTGTATCACCTTGACACAACGTGCATACAATTTTAACGCAGGTCCATCTGCATTACCACAAGAAGTATTAGAAAAAGCCCAGCAACAATTAGTAAACTTCCGTGATTCTGGTATGTCTATTATGGAAATGAGTCACCGTAGTGCTATTTTTGATGAAGTACATAATGAAGCTATTGCTTTACTAAAGAAGCTTTATGCGATCCCTGAAAACTATGAGGTGCTATTCCTACAAGGTGGCGCAAGCCTTCAATTTACAATGGTGCCTATGAACTTTTTAGCAGCTGATCAGAAAGCTAGCTATATCTTATCAGGCTCGTGGTCTGAAAAAGCATTCAAGGAAGCAAAATTATTTGGTACACCAGTTGAAGTTGCGAGCACAAAAGACAATCAATACCGTAATATCCCTGCATTAGAGGATATTCATTTTAATGAAGAAGATGCCTATGTGCATATTACTTCCAATAATACAATTTACGGTACACAATGGAGAGAGTTTCCTGAAACAGAAAATATCCCATTAATCGCTGATATGTCTAGTGATATTTTATCAAAGCCTATTGATATTCAAAAATTTGGACTGATCTATGCAGGCGCTCAAAAAAATCTTGGGCCTTCAGGTGTAACAGTTGTCATTATTCGTAAAGACCTTCTCGAAAAGGCAAATAAAAATATTCCTACAATGTTAAAATACACAACGCATGCGGATAGTAATTCTCTTTATAATACACCGCCAACATTTGGTATTTATATGCTAGGAGAGGTATTAAAATGGGTAGAAGCTAAAGGTGGTGTTGCTGAAATTGAGAAGCATAATGAATTAAAGGCAAAGGTTATCTATGATGCCATTGATAATAGCAATGGTTTCTATAAAGGACATGCAGTACCAGAAAGCCGTTCACTCATGAATATTACATTCCGCGTTACTGATGAGGAGCTTGAAAAGCAATTCCTTACTGAGGCAAAAGCAGCGGGCTTTGTAGGGCTAAATGGACATCGTTCTGTCGGGGGCTGCCGTGCTTCCACTTACAATGCTGTACCATTAGAGGCATGTGAGGCTTTACGAGACTTTATGGTAGATTTCCAACAAAAGCATCAAGCATAATCATGAAAAACGACGATAAATTACGCTTCTGTAATGATTCGTCGTTTTTTATTGGAAAACTATATGATTTATAGCAAATTTAACGCTTAGGACTTTACACAGCGCAAAAGAATTTGAGAAAAATATAGTTTTTTCAATTGCCTAGCGGACATATTACCAACCTTTAGTGCTTCCTTGAACATAGATTATTACTGTAAGGGTTACTCTTACGAATCTAGTTGAAGGGAG
This sequence comes from Lysinibacillus sp. FSL H8-0500, assembly GCF_038051955.1. Taxonomy (NCBI): domain Bacteria; kingdom Bacillati; phylum Bacillota; class Bacilli; order Caryophanales; family Bacillaceae; genus Lysinibacillus; species Lysinibacillus sp. FSL H8-0500. Next base: position 3,077,034 of record NZ_CP150292.1, read on the forward strand.
GTCTTGAGAATGGAAGACAAACGCTATATGACACATATGAACTGGCAAGGCTGCAAATGTCCTAAAAAAGAGGAACAACGCTGTCCACGTAAACCAGAAAAATGTCCTTGTCAAAATACACCAAGAATGAGCAGCAACTGTAGAGGCTGTGCTTGTCACCAATTAAGAAAATTAGAGCTTGCAACAACAGTAGATATTTTCTTAGAGGGCGGTGTTAGCTTCTTAGGTTTAACATTTATTTCTTTTGATCCACGTACTTGCTGTGCATACTTCCTTGAGGCAGGTGCTGCAGCTACTTCTCCATTAATTGTGGATTGCAATAAAATTGTTGCACTTCGTAGAGTAGCAGCTTAATGATTTGAGAGGGGGCTTCTCGCATGAGGCTACCCTCTTTTTTGATTTTAACATTCTTATTCAGCTACTTTTGATGTTCTATCCACCACTTTTATTATTCTATTTCATCACTTTCCTTACTCTATCCCCCTAACTCTGCCACCTCCAACAAAAAAACACTGCCACATTTACGTTGGCAGTGTTTCTTGCTTACAATCAGGACATTTCCCATATATTTCAAATTTATGATTTTCAATTTCGTAGTCTGGCAGTTTTTCGCCCAGCATTTCCATTGGACAAAGGTTGAGTTCTTTAACATTGCCACAGTCCATACAAATAAAATGATGGTGATGATGTGCGGATTCACAGTGCATACGAAAATTACGCTCTCCTGATAGCTCAGTTTCCTCTAAAATTCCAAGCTTCACAAATGTAGCAAGGTTGCGATAAATCGTATCAAAGCTCATCCCTGGAAAATCTTTTTTCAAAACATCTAATAAATCACGCGCTGTTAGATATTTATCCGTCGCCGCAAACATATCTAATATTAACTCTCGCTTATCTGTTTTTTTATAGCCATTTTCTTTTAAAATTTCCCACGCTCTCGAAACGTTCATGGTGCTACCTCCTCCTGCTTTGCAGCCATTTTAAATGCTACTCTCTTACCTAAAATCACCAATAGCAATATCAAAATAGAAGTGACAACAATCGTGCCTCCTGGTGCTAAATCCAAATAAAAGGCACTCACTAACCCAATCAATACAGCAGCCTCACCAAAAACAATCGCATAAATAATCGTTTGCTTAAAGCCCTTTGCTAGTCGCATGGCAGCCGCTACAGGCAATGTCATCAGGGACGATACCAATAAAATCCCAACGATACGCATACTTGCCGCAATCACAAGGGCCGTGATAACCATAAACAAAAGATGAATCCAGCGTGCAGGAAGACCACTTGCTTTTGCATATTCCTCATCAAATGATAACACAAATAACTCTTTAAAAAATAAAGATAAAAAGAGAATGACAACCACAGCAATGCCTATTACTACCCATAAATCTTGGCGTGAGACAGCAGATACAGAGCCAAATAAATAGCTCATTAAATCTGTGCTAAAGCCGCTGGCGAGTGAGATAAAGATGGCACTAATGCCAATTCCCCCCGACATAATAATTGGAATCGCTAGCTCCTCATAGTGCTTATATAGACGTCTCAAACGTTCAATTAAAACAGAGCCACTAACAGAGGCTAATATTCCTAAATAGATTGGATTCAGCATTGCTAAAGCTGCTACAGATTGGCTGATATATAGACTGCCCGCTATTCCTGCCAGCGTTACATGCGACAGAGCATCTGCAATTAAAGATAGTCTGCGCACAACAATAAACACGCCTAAAAGAGGTGCTAATATGCCAATCAATAACCCCGAGAAAAAGGCATTTTGTAAAAATTCATAATGTAAAATTGCTTCAATCATTGTGCCTTCTCCTTCTAATGAATCTTTCTTACAGAATGACCATACCACTTGTCCAGTGCATCCTGAGAAATATTATCAAAGTCATTTTTATAGCCATGGAAGTGAATCGTTTGATTTAAGCATGCCACATGGCTAATACGATTGGACACAGTGTCAACATCGTGTGTCACCAGAATCATCGTAATTCCCTGTTCCCGATTTAATGTCGCCAGCATATCATAAAATGACTGCACATTCTCGTGGTCAATGCCAACAGTCGGTTCATCTAAAATAAGTAGTTTTGGATCACTGACTAAAGCTCGTGCAATAAAAACGCGTTGCTGTTGTCCACCAGACAGTTCACCAATATTGCGATGCATAAAAGCATCCATGCCAACTGCCTTTAGCGCTTCCTCCACTTGCTCCTTGGCATTGCGTCCAGGTCTTTTAAAAAGCCCTAATTTTTTGGTTAATCCACTTTTCACAACCTCTTGCACAGTTGCTGGAAAGCCAGAGTTAAAGGCATTGGATTTTTGCGAGACATAGCCAATCCATTCACGGTGTTTAAAGGTTGCACTTGATTCACCAAAAAGTTGTACCTCACCTGATAGTGGCTTTAATAAGCCTAAAATAATTTTTAATAATGTTGATTTTCCTGAGCCGTTAGGACCGAGAAGGGCTAAAAAATCACCTTGTTCTACACGAAGGGAAATATTTTTTAAAACCTGTGTATAGTCATATTGAAATGACACATTTTGAATGTCGATAAGTGTTGATTTCATACATGATCGCTTCTTTCTAAGTCAAAATCATTACGATTTACAAAATGTAAGTATAAATGAAAGTGCAGTTTTTGTAAAGAAAAGAAGATAGATGCTTTGCTCATAATTTTGCATAAAGGAGGATGGGCTTTGAGTATACAATTTTTACAGCAATTGCTAGAAAGCACTGATAAGGAAATTGTTGCAATTGCCCGCAATGAAGGGTTTACGATTACAACGTCTGAAGTAAAGAAACTTCGACCTTATTTGGAACAATTCTCATTTTCTTGGCTTTTTTTAGGTGTTCCTAAAGATATTCTTGTAGAGGTTGAGGCGATTTTAGGGAGAAAGCGCTCTCGTCAACTCATCGCATTGTTTACAAAATAACGAAAGCCCGAAATCAGTACCATTGATTTCGGGGCCTTTTCTTAGCCTTTTAATGCTTCAATAAGCTCAGGCTTAAATGTACTGTTTCGCAGCATCTCAATTTCAACTTGATACGGGGCAACTTTAGATTTTGCATCACTATTTAGTGGGACAAATGGTGTTTCTAAAATTTTAGGAATATCCATTAATTGTGGATGATGTACCACATAGTTTAATGCATCAAAGCCAATATGACCAAAGCCGATATTTTCATGGCGATCTTTACCAGCGCCTCGCACATTTTTGGAATCATTAATATGCAACACCTTAATGCGATCTACACCAATGATTTTATCAAATTCATTTAAGACGCCATCAAAATCCTCCACAATATTATAGCCTGCATCATGTGTATGACAAGTATCAAAGCATACGGAAAGACGCTCATTATGTGTGACACCGTCAATAATTTTTGCTAGCTCTTCAAAGGAACGGCCACATTCTGTCCCCTTCCCTGCCATTGTTTCTAAGGCGATTTGAACGGGATAATCTTGTGCTAATACTTCATTTAAGCCTTCAATAATTTTTGCCACCCCCATATCAGCACCAGCTCCAACATGCGCACCAGGATGCAGGACAATTTGAGTTGCCTCAAGTGCCGCTGTACGTTCAATTTCTGATTGTAAAAAATCTACGCCAAGACGAAATGTTTCAGGCTTTGTTGTATTCGCAATATTAATAATATAGGGTGCATGAACTACAATATTTGTCATACCATGCTCCTTCATATGAAGCAGCCCTTGTTCAATATTAAGGTCAGCAATCGCTTTACGACGTGTGTTTTGCGGTGCCCCTGTATAAATCATAAATGTATTGGCTCCGTATGACAGTGCCTCTTTACTAGAGCCAAGTAGCATTTCTTTCCCACTCATCGAAACATGTGAGCCAAGTAGCATGTTAAAGCCTCCTTATTTTTTACCACGTGCTTTTAAGCGACGCTCACGTTTTTTAATTTTTTCCATTTCCCATTTCATATTACGTTTATAGCCTGGTTTAACTTTTTTAGGCTTACGTACCAATGCTTTTGCTTTCACATCAATTTCATTCTCTTGCTTCAAACGATTTTTACGGGCATGACGATCCTTTAATTCCGACCATTCACCATCTTTTACATCCTTTTGAACAAATGGAATCCCCATTTTTTCTACACGAGCCACTGCATCCTCATCTGATGGCTCAAATAAGGTAATGGCTGTCCCTTTATTGCCTGCACGTGCTGTACGTCCAACACGGTGTATAAAGAATTCTAGGTCCTCAGGGATTTCATAGTTAATAACATGTGAAATTCCTTGAATATCAATACCACGTGCAGCTAAATCTGTTGCGACAATATATTGATAGTCGAGGTCGCGTATTTGCTTCATCATCTTTTTACGATCTCGTGGACTTAAATCACCATGAATTTGTCCACAGCGGATGCCCTGTTCATTTAAATAGCCGGCCACATGCTCTGCTGTCTTACGTGTATTGGTAAAAATAACCGCCAAAAATGGATTAATGCCTTCAATTACTTCCAACAGACGTTTGTTGCGAGATTTAGAACGGACAGGGACAAGCACAAAGTCAATCCCCTCTGCGACTGGTCGCTTATCATTCATATGAATATGCACAGGTGCTTCCATATATTTTTTTAGGAAGGGCTGTAGCTTTTCTGGAATGGTTGCTGAAAATACAAACATCTCAAGCTTCTCAGGCATTTGAGCCGCAAAGCCATCAATATCCTCGATAAAGCCCATATCAAAGGCTAAATCAGCTTCATCGACCACTAAAGTTGGAGCCGTATGCACAAATAACGCTTGTGCTGTAACAAGGTCGCGAATACGTCCTGGTGTGCCAACAACAATTTGCGGCTGTGTTTTTAGCTTATCAATGGAGCGTTGTTTGTCCGTACCCCCAATAAATAGCTTTGCTTGAATCGCTGTTCCTTCTATTAATTGCTGTAATGCATCAAAAATTTGTTGTGCAAGCTCACGTGTAGGAGAAGTAATCACAGCCTGTACTTCCTGCTTGTCTGCATCAATGCGTTGTACAATCGGAATTAAAAAGCTATGTGTTTTCCCTGTTCCTGTATGTGCCTGTCCAATAGCACTCTTCCCTTTTAAGACAAGAGGAATAATTTCCTTTTGAATAGGTGTTGGTTCTGTAAAGCCAAGTTTTGCAATAGCGTCCTGCAAAAATGGCTGAAAATTATAATCTGTATATTTTGACATAATGCGTTCCTCCTAACATCTTTCTTATTGTATCATGATTCGCACTTGAAGGCGTATTGGCGTCCTATTCTTAACAGCTTCCACATGTTTGCATCATTTTATTACCTTATCAAAGGTACTTGAAATGCTAACAATATGCAATCAAAAAAAGCACTATAGGAATGTTCAGAAATATTCATACTATGTAATTTCCATGTCAATTTATAGTAAACTAATGATGAATCGCTCCCTGGCATGTTATGATAGGGATGTATTTTATTACAGGAGGTTGATAACTTATGAAGGCAGCAAGATGGTATAAAGCACATGATATTCGCGTAGAAAACATTGAAGAACCAGTCATCGCACCTGGAAAAGTAAAAATCAAAGTACATTGGACGGGTATTTGCGGCAGTGATTTGCATGAATACGCAGCTGGACCAATCTTTATTCCAGTGGAGCAACCTCATTATGTAAGTAAAGACATTGCGCCAATTGTGATGGGACATGAATTTTCAGGAGAAGTTGTTGAAATTGGCGATGGTGTCACATCTGTTAAAGTAGGAGATCCTGTTGTAGTAGAACCAATCCTTGCATGTGGCGAATGTGCTGCCTGCAAAAAAGGGAAGTATAATATTTGTAAACACCTAGGCTTCCATGGTCTTTCAGGTGGTGGCGGAGGTTTTTCTGAATATACAATGGTCGACGAAAAAATGGTACACAAAATGCCAGAGGGTCTTTCCTATGAACAAGGAGCGCTTGTAGAACCAGCAGCCGTTGCCTTACATTCTGTGCGTCAAAGTAAGCTAAAAGCTGGCGATAAAGCCGCTGTTTTTGGCACAGGTCCCATTGGGCTATTGGTGATTGAGGCATTACGTGCAGCAGGTGCAGCAGAAATTTACGCCGTAGAGCTTTCAGAAGAGCGTGCTGCAAAAGCCTTAGAGCTTGGCGCAACAGCCGTTATTAATCCTAAAGAAGAAGATGCCGTTGCGCGCTTACTTGAATTAACAAATGGTGGCGTAGACGTTGCCTTTGAAGTAACAGGTGTTCCAGTAGTATTATCACAAGCCATTGATTCCACAACATTTGAGGGTGAAACAATTATCGTCTCCATTTGGGAAACTACAGCCGCTATTCAGCCGAATAATCTTGTGCTATCAGAGCGTACGGTAAAAGGAATTATTGCTTACCGCGATATTTTCCCAGCGGTTATGGAGCTGATGACACAAGGCTATTTCCCTGCCGATAAGCTTGTGACAAAGCGCATTGCCTTGAATGAAGTCGTGACAGAAGGCTTTGAAACATTAATGAAGGAACGTAATCATATTAAAATTCTTGTAAACTCTCAAGCCTAATAATAGATAAGAAAACGTCAAGAAGCTCATTCTTGGCGTTTTTAATTTAGAAGTACTCAATTCCTCAACTGATTGAACCCTCTCGTCAATTGCTGCATATCATAGCTATAATCAGGTATGTCATCAATGATAAACAACTAGAAAGGAGATCATTATGGTATTTCGACAACCTTATCCATACCCTATGTATCCCAGTGGCATGAGAATGCCTATGCCTATGCCAACACCTCCACAGATGTCACCACAGTCTTTTTTCCCACCTGGAGGCTTCCCTGCTCAACCACGAATTCCAGGCGGCTTTCCAATGGCAAATGGAATAGGCTCCTTTGGAGGACAGATGCCAGTGCCACCTGTACAGGAACCGTCTAAAATCGGTTCATTTCTACAACAAGCCAACAGTCTATTTAATACGGCTAAAACCTATACACCTTATATCCAGCAAGCAATGCCAATGGTCAAAAATATCCCCTCACTATTGAAATTATACAAGGGCTTCCAGGGACTTCCTGCTGCTGGTGCTGGGGCAGTAGCTGCTGAAGCGGCAGGCAGTGAACGAAGAGCCTCTAGTGAAGGCAGACGATCATCTAGGCAAAGTACATCCTATACGCCTCCTGAACCACTGCCATCTACGCCACGAATTTTCCAACCACCTATGTAAATGAACGTTTCTTTGTATTCATTGCCCCTGTCCGTTATAATGTAGATAGGTAAGCTTGAAAGGAGTCACAACCATGCAAGTATTAAAAATTAATCCACGTGGCTATTGCTATGGTGTTGTTGATGCGATGGTCATTGCACGAAACGCCGCACTCGATAAAACATTACCAAGACCTATCTACATTTTAGGGATGATTGTGCATAATAAACATGTCACAGATGCATTTGAAGAAGATGGTATCATCACATTAGATGGCGATAACCGTTTAGAAATTATTGAACAGGTTGAAACAGGTACTGTGATTTTCACAGCCCATGGTGTTTCACCTGAAATTCGTGAGATTGCGAAGCGCAAAGGCCTCGTGTCCATTGATGCTACATGCCCTGATGTAACAGTTACACACGATTTAATTCGTGAAAAATCTGCAGAAGGCTATGATATTATTTATATTGGTAAAAAAGGACATCCTGAGCCGGAGGGAGCTATTGGTGTTGCACCTGACCATGTCCATTTAGTACAGTCATCTAATGACATTGATACATTAGATTTAACAAATGATAAATTGCTTGTCACAAATCAAACAACAATGAGTCAATGGGATGTCGCCCATTTAATGGATAGCTTAAAGGAAAAATTCCCACATATTGAAGTACACAAAGAAATTTGTTTAGCTACGCAAGTTCGCCAAGAAGCTGTTGCAAAACAGGCAGGTGAAGCGGATTTACTAATTGTTGTGGGTGACCCAAAATCCAATAACTCCAATCGTTTAACACAGGTTTCTGTTGAAATCGCTGGCACACCATCCTATCGTATTGCAGATGTGTCAGAGCTAAAAATAGAGTGGTTAAAAGGCATTAAGACGGTTGCTGTCACAGCGGGCGCTTCAACACCAACACCGATTGTCAAAGAGGTGATTGCCTTTCTTGATCAATTCGATGAACAGGATGCATCGACACACATTATCAACCGTACTGTCACATTAGATAAAATTTTACCAAAAATTAAAACGCCAGCACCTGTTGAAAAAATTATGCCTTATTAATATATGGAAAAAATCCTGATTGCCTTATGACAATCAGGATTTTCTTTATTTACTAAAATAATAGTTAATAGGGCGGCCAATCCCTCCATAATGAACATCCATGGTAATAGCCCCTTGCTTCTCCAAGTAATCCAAATATCTTCTTGCCGTGACTCTAGCAATGCCGATGCCAGTTGCTACTTCTTCTGCAGATGCACCATCCACTGATTGCAAAAATTGGACAACCTTGTCAAGTGTTGCACGATTAAAGCCTTTTGGCAGATTATGCTCTGACTGTAACATATCAGGCTGCTTTTCCCGACTGTGCCCACCTTGATAATGGAATAGCTGGTCGAGCTCTCCTTGAGTAAGTTCACGTTCTGTTTGTGTTTGCTGCTTAAAGCGAAGATAATTTTCAAGTGTTCCTTGGACCCGTTCAAATGAAAATGGCTTCATAATATAATCAAAGACACCTAAATGCAGCACCTGCCTTACCGTTTCCATATCATTAGCAGCTGTTACCGTGATCACATCTACTGATAAATCAAGCTCACGTATTTTGCGTAAGCTCGTAATGCCATCTTGCTCTGGCATAAAAATATCCATAAATACTAAATCAGGTTGATGCTTACGAATTTGTGCAATACCATCTAAGCCATTTGATGCCTGTCCAATAACTTGAAAATGCTCTACCTTTTCAATAAATTGACGATTCACCTCTCGCACCATTGGATCATCTTCAATTAATAATACATTGATTTGTGCCACTGTCAGCCCCCCATTCTATCAAGAATAATAAAAGGTTATTAAAAAACTAGTACCTTTATTTTGTTCACTTATAACTTCGATATCTCCTTGTCCTTTATCAATAATTTCTTTTATTAAATAAAGTCCTATACCACGATAATTTTTTGCCTTTGTTGAAAAGCCATTGTCAAAAATATGCCTCTTGACCTCATCTGTCATACCAACACCATTATCAGTCACAAGGATGGCTAGTACATCATCGTCCTCATCCACTGAAACATGAATAATTTTGTCTTCAACCTGCACGTTCGTCAACGCATCAAAGGCATTTTCAATTAAATTTCCAAATAAAATGACAAAATCATGATGATCTAAATTCGGTGGGAAGGTTGTGAATCGACTTTCACGATCAATGTCCAAGCGAATGCCTTGTTCTTTAGCATAAGAAATTTTACTCAGCAATAAGCCTGAAATATTTTCATTTTTGATACGTTCATTTAAAAAATTAGTAATTTCATCGTGTTCTTCCTTCACCTGCGTTAAATAGGATAATGCCTGGTCATAATGGCCAAGCTGCAATAAACCTGCTATTGTATGCAGTTTATTTTTATGCTCATGGGTTTGTACACGTAGCGCTTGGACAAATGCCCTGACGCCTGTTAATTCTTCAGCGAGCTTTTTTACTTCTGTACGATCCTTAAACATCGCGACTGCTCCAACAGTTTTGCCATTCACTTGTATAGGAATACGATTACTCATAATACTATGATTATTAATATATAACTCACGATTAAAGATAGGCTGATCAAGCTCTAAAATTTCAGGAAGCCGTGTATCGGGCAATACTTGAAATATTTTCTGCCCAATCAATGTGGAAGGGCGTTCATGAACACCTAGTATATCACATGCCCTTTCATTAAAAATGGTAATAGTCAGTTCATTATCAATGGCAATAATTCCTTCATGCATGGCATTAAAGGTCTCCGTTCGTTCTACATACATCTTGGCAATTTCATGTGGCTCTAGCCCAAACATTTGCCTTTTTATGTGAAGTCCTAATGTATGTGCGCCCCATGCACTAAAGAAGAGGGATAAGACTACCGTTATGAGCAGCTCCGTCTCCATAGATTGGAGTAATTCCAATACTGTTAGCACACTATAGCCTACGACGACAACACCAATTTGCTGGCCCTCATTACTCATAATTGGTACAAAGGCACGCATCATATTGCCATGCTCACCATGTGCAATGGACGTATAATAATGCTCTGTGAACGCGGCATTGAGATCACTAGATTGCGAAATTTGCCCAATTTCCTGTGGATTTGGATGAGAATACTTGCGTCTTTGCATATCGAGAACAACAATATACTGTGCCTCATTGATATCACGAATTTCCTCTACTACCGGATGAATATGGTCAGTTGCATCGCGAAAATTTGACTGTGAAATATAGGTTTTTATTTCAGGAAGCTGTGAGACGGTTTTGGCCACAAGTAAAGCTTGATCACGAAGATCAGTCTTTTGCCCATTCATCACAAATCCTAATAAAAAAGTACCACCTATACTAAAGGAAAGCATCAGAATAAAAAATGTCAGAAACATAATTTTTCGCTCCATCGACAACCTTTGGAATTTCAAGCGAAACGCCTCCCTTCGACTATATTTTAGCTTACCTCATATGTTAAAATAACAAAAACATCAGAAAATACGAATTAATTGGGTGTAATTCATGAAAAAATTTATTGTAGGAACTATTTTCACTGTCTTATTGTTAATGATTGTTATTAGCGTGCAACAAGGTTTACTGTTAGCCAAACCACTTCCCTATGATGATGAACAAAAAGGCTTAAGCACACAGATTACTATACATTTAAGCCATGTCGTAGCCGAAAATACACCAAAGGGGCAGGCTGCCAATAAATTTGCTGAATTAGTCGAGGAAAAAACTGATGGCATGGTAAAAGTACATGTTTATTCAAATGCCTCTTTATTTAATGATGAAAATGAATTTCGTGCTTTGCAAAAGGGCGATGTCGAAATGATCATCCCTACATTTTCGAAAATGACAACATATATACCTAGTTGGCAGGTGCTTGATTTACCCTATCTGTTTCATACAGAAGAGGAAGTACATGAAGTGCTAACAGGATCAATCGGTAGGCAATTATTAGATGAACTAGAACCGCTTCACCTCCATGTGAAAGGGTTAGGCTTTTGGTACAATGGCTTTAAGCACATAACCTCTGCCGAACAACCTATTCATACCTTTGAGGATTTACAGGGCTTACGTGTTCGCACAATGCCAAGTAAAATATTAGAAAAACAATTTGAAGCCGTGAAAGCAACACCAATACCCGTCTCCTTTAGTGAACTTTTTACAGATTTAGAGACACATACGATTGATGCACAAGAAAATACAGCCTCCAATATTTACTCCAAAGGCTTTTACAAAGTGCAGCAACATATGACGACTACAGAGCACGGGATTTTAGGATACGCTGTTTTAATCAACGAAAACTTCTGGGATTCCTTGCCTGAAAAAATCCAAAAGCAAATGCTCGCAGCGATGAAAGAAACAACAGAGTGGCAATTCGAACAAGCCATACTGATGAATGAAAAAGATATGCAAAAGCTGATGCAGCAAGATCATTTCGATGTTTACACAATGAGTGACCAAGAAAGACAGCGCTTTAAACAACAGCTTACACCTGTCTATGATTTTTATAGAAGCCATATACAAACGAATAATATTTTAACAGAGATTGAAAAAGTTGTGACGCCCTAATACTTTTGGTCATTAATCATAAACCCTGACAAATTGTGAGGGTTTTTTCTTTTGTATTATAATAGAATCGCTATTTTCTAAACTACTATAAAACAGCTTAAAAACCTTGCTATTACTAGCTTTCTCTCGTATCCGACTAAAAAATGAACAAAATGAACAATAAAAACATTACGGTCATAAAAACTATTGTCGGAAAATTTCAGCTATGATTACCTCACTGAAAGCGTTCACACTAGTGATAGGAGGAAAAAAGATGCGTATAAATTTTAAAAATTTAACCGTGCAAGTGATCATCGCAATTATACTAGGTATTATTGTTGGGGCAGTATTCCCAGAGTTTGGCGCAAAATTAAAAATATTAGCAGATATTTTTATTAAGCTAATTAAAATGTTAATTGCACCAATTATCTTCTTAACGGTTGTTATTGGTATTGGCAGTATGGGAGATGTGAAAAAGGTTGGGAAAATTGGCGGAAAGGCGTTAATTTACTTTGAAGTTGTTTCTACATTTGCGCTGGCAATTGGCTTAATCGTTGTCAATCTTGTTCAGCCTGGTAAAGGCTTTAATACAGATGCAGCCAGTAAAGCGGATATTTCTCAATATACAAATGCTGCGGCTGAGGATCATGGCTTTGGGGCATTTATTATGCAAATTATCCCAGATAATGTAGTAGGAGCTTTAGCAAATGGTGAATTGTTACCTGTTTTATTCTCTGCCGTTTTATTTGGCCTAGCTGCTGCCGCTATTGGGGAACCAGCAAAGCCTGTTATTAAATTTTTCGAACAGGTAGCAGATATTTTCTTTAAAATTGTCAATATGGTAATGAAAATCTCTCCAATTGGGGCATTTGGGGCAATGAGTTATACAATTGGTAACTTTGGACTAAAATCGCTGCAAAATTTAGGATTTTTAATGCTATCCGTCTATATAACAATGTTTATTTTTATCGTTGTTGTTATCGGTATTATTGCATACTACTTTAAATTTAATATTTTTAAATTTATTAAATATATTAAGGATGAGATATTTATTGTTATTGGTACGTCCTCGTCAGAGTCGGCTTTGCCTTCAATGATGCGTAAGCTAGAAAATTACGGCTGTTCAAAGCAAGTAGTTGGACTCGTATTACCAACAGGCTATTCCTTTAATCTCGATGGAACATCTATTTATCTATCTATGGCAGCATTGTTTATTGCCCAAGCCTATGGTATAGATTTAGATATTTGGCAGCAGCTTACATTGCTTGCGATTTTAATGCTTACATCGAAGGGGGCTGCGGGTGTAACAGGCTCTGGCTTTATTACACTTGCCGCAACACTTGCTGCATTCCCAATGATACCAGTAGAGGGAATTGCCCTATTAATCGGCGTAGACCGCTTTATGTCAGAGGCACGTGCTGTGACAAACCTGATTGGTAACGGTGTGGCAACAGTTGTTGTATCAAAAGTAGAAAAAGAATTTGATCCTGAGCAGGAACAACGTGCGCTTACAGGACAAGTGACATCAACAGCTCCATAATTCGTCAAAAGACTGCTGAAAGCGATTCCTACCTTTTAGCAGTCTTTTCTCTTCTCTTTTCGCGAAACTTCCTTAACTGCTTACAGGTATAGTTAAGAACAAGAGTTTTTTTGATGACAACATTTACACTTACCTATTCAAAAACCTTTAAAAGAGATACATCATGTTTTTAGCTACTATTTAATTAATATAAAAGCGAGGGAAAAAGTCTTTTCTAACCGTCCCTTTCTTGTAGATAGAGCTAATTTATTTTCTTTTGCTGAGCATCTACTATATGAATGGTGTATGCATCATTGTGAGATGCATTTGCTTGGATAATTTTATTGATAGTGTCTTCCATTTTCGTTATTAACTGACGTGCATCCTGGTTGACGTCTTTTATCGTTGTTTGAATAATAATCGTAGTTCGATTCTGAAGTGTTAAATATTCGTATACATCGAAAGCTTGTAATCCTTCAATCAACGCCTCTATTAAAAAGTTTGTATCATCATCCATTTTTTTATTAGGATCCAGTAATGATGTGAGTTCCCATCTTTCAAAAACAATTGTATAGTCCTCTAATACAGAATCCTTTATTGCTTTTTTCGCAATGGATTCTAAGTCGTTTTTAATGGCAAGAAAATATTCTTCGTCACCCACAACTTGTATCACTAGTTCTTTTTCCTCCGTTCTTTTCACATCAATCCCTACATAGGTTTCCAGCAGCTTTTCTTGCAATGCAGACTGACTTACTTCTTCCTGCATGAGCAATGACTGCTCCTCTCGATTGACTTTTGACGTCTTATCTTTAGCGAACAGTATCCCTACCACCATAAGCGCTAGAAGCAGCCCTATAATGATTTGTCGTCTTCTATGCATTACACCCCTCCTGATAGGAGGGTATGACCACTAGAATTACAATATTCACCGTTACGTGCATCCTTGTCTTGCTTATATTTTCTCTGCTTTTTTAAGAGAAAGGCACAAATTATGTTAGTTGGTATACATGATTGATCACATTAAAAAAATGACCACCTTCATCTAAGTAAGTGGTCATCAAATTATTATTTTATATGAATGGGTCGCTCTAATGCCATTAGCTCTTCTTCAATCGAAGCATATTGGCTTTCTACAACATACTTTGCATCAGATAACGCTGCATTGTAAATATAGGGTGCAATATTTTCTTTGATAAAGTCTAACATACGCTCTGCTTCAAATTCACTAATATCCTCATCTCGTTGATTATAGAAAAATCGTTGAATATCCGCAATAATCATTTCTTGTTGCTCCTTTGTTAAACGAATAAACACACTTATCCCTCCCCTTTCTCCCTATCCTATCATAGTATTTTAAAAGCCGAATACTAGCTTACCTAGTACTCAGCTTTTCGATTATTGTTTACATTCAAATGCATATTTCGTAGATAGAAAGCTTTTTTCCTTTGCAACAATGGCCTGCCCACCATCACTTTCACATTGCTGTATCATGGCATCAATTTTTTTGTCATTGAGCATATTGGTCATTAGGGTCATACCAATGCCAAATACAGCGATGAATAAACCAATGATGATCCATAGCTTACCAGCTTTATTGCCAGTAGGTCGTTCATTTACCACATTTGTTCCCCTCACTTATACAAATAAAAATGGCTCTGTGTGGATGGCTGATTGAACAAATTCAACAAGGTATTTTTTCTCCTCACACATCGTAGCCATTTTCTTTGCTACTCCTGCAATCATGACCTTCTCCACATGATGGCCTGGGTCGACAATTTGTAAACCAATGGCCTGTGCATCCTGTGCTGTGTGGAAATACATATCTCCTGTTAAAAAAACATCTGCCCCTGCACGCTTTGCCGCATAAATATATTTATTGCCATCGCCACCGACTAGTGCCACTTTGCGCACCGTTGACTGTAAATCACCCACTACACGCACTGCTGGTACATCTAGCTGCTGCTTGACATAGTTAGCAAATTGCTGTAAGGTCATTTCCTCTGTTAGATCACCTACTCGTCCTAAGCCCATTATATTTGTTTGCTGCTCGAGACGAATAATATCATAGGCAGGCTCTTCATATGGATGACTGTGAAGCATTGCTTTTAATACGCGGTTTTTAATGGCTTCAGGAAATACAACCTCTACCTTTACTTCCTCTTCTACATGTAATTCGTCAACAGCTCCAACAAAAGGATTTGCGCCTGCTAATGCACGAAAACGTCCTTCACCAATGGTTGTATAGCTACATGCGTCATAGTCACCAAGTCGTCCTGCTCCAGCCTTTGCCAATGCTGCACGTAAATGTTCAGCCTGTGCCGTTGGAATAAAGACAACAAGCTTTAATAGATTTTCTGAATAGGTTTCTTCTAAAATTGTGCGACTCTCAAGCTGCAACGCATCTGCTAGTAAATCATTGACCCCACCTTCAGCTACATCTAAATTTGTATGAGCCGCATAAACGGCGATATCATGCTTAATAAGCTTTTCATATAAACGCCCTGCTGGATTGTCTGTACGGATATTCGCAAGACGTCTGAAGATAGGAGGATGGTGTGCAATAATCAGCTCACAGCCTTGGTCAATCGCCTCATTTGCTACAGCCTCATTGACATCCAATGTGACCAATACTTTATGAACAGGCTTGTTCAAGGTACCAATTGCTAGACCGATTGGATCATTGTCCATACAAGCCAGTTTTTTTGGTGACCATGACTCAAACACTTTAATAATTTCTTGACCATTTACTGCCTTCATTTCACAAAACTCCTTCCACTAAATGAATGAGAGCTGTTAACTCTGTGCGTTTTTCTTCAATTTCAGGTGTTTGTGCTGCATCTTCAATGGCATGCAAGACACGTTGCCAATTTTCCTTTTCGCGCTTCCATTTTTTGATAAATACTGGTGATTGTCGTTGGCTTAATCGAGGACCAACTAAAATTTCTACATCTGACAGCTCCATTTGTCCGCGTTGCAACACAACAATTTCATAGATTTTATCGTCTTCCTCTAAAATCTCTTCCTCGAGAATTGCCCAATTATGTGCTAAGGCCCATTCACGAATTACTTTGGCATGAATATTGGGCTGTAAAATAAGACGTGTCACACCTTGTAACTTTTCTGGATGCTTCTCTAAAATAGCAACAATCAAGGGTCCACCCATCCCAGCGATTGTTACCGTATCTACATGGTCAGTTGGCTCAATCGCTGCTAATCCATCAGCAAGACGTACTGTAATTTTTTCGGCTAAGCCTTCCTTTTGTACCTGTTTTACGGCTGATTCATAAGGTCCTTTGACAACCTCTCCTGCTACAGCATATAAGGCAATGCCCTTATGTACCAAATAACATGGTAAGTATGCATGATCACTCCCAATATCAGCTATAGTAGCTCCTGAGGGAATAAATTTTGCGACTGCTTCTAATCGCTTTGACAGTTTTTGTGCGTTCATTTTAATACCGCCTACCTTAAATAGAGTCCACTCTTAGTATGAAGGATATGGTGAAAAAAAACAAATGGCGTTGTCCCCATATTGATAAGCTAAGTGAACAACCCCATATGTATAATTTTTAACATTAAAAAGTAGCTGCACTATTTTAGTACAGCTACTTATCATTCATCCTATTCTAAAGTAGAGATGTATTCAGCAATTGCTTTTGCTTCAGCCTCTGTTTTCATGTTTGGTTGCATTGGTGTACCTTCAATACCGTTTACCAAAACATCAACAATATGATCTTCCTCTAAACCATGTAGATTTGGACCCATACTACCTGTTAAGTCACCGCCATGACAACCGATACAAGATTGTACTAGTGCTGCGCCATCATCAGTCGCGTCTGTAGTTTCTGTAGTTTCGCCACCTTCATGTTCAGCAGCAATTTCTTTCTTGTTATCTGCACCTTGTAAAGACATAAAGAAAATAAGACCAATACCAAATGCAAGAATTAAGATGTAAGGAACGACTGGATTGTTTTTCATATGTTACCCCTCCTCATTTTAAGTCTACTTCTATCTATAATATAGAATCAGTCAACATCTAATATTGTACTTCATTCCTCCAGAAACGAAAAGCCCTATTCGCTAAGTTTTCCTTTGTTTGTAACAAATTCGACATTTCTGTATCTATTGGCTAAAATATGTCTTGCCATTCCAAAAATGGCGGCTAATTATATGCTCCACTAAAAATCAAAACGGCCTTTTGCTATTTATGATAAATACTATAGCTTACATTAAATTTATGATATAATACCCAATCAGTGCTAGTAAGCCTAGTACACCTGAAACAGTGAAATAGAGCAGCTTCATTTTAATACCTGACCAAAGCCAAATCACACAGTTGGCAGCAATTAAACAAAATAAGACAATATTATTTCCGCTAAAATAGGTTGTACAAATACGAATAGACATACTAAAAAATAAAATTGCCGCAAGTAAATGAAAAGCAGGTGCTAATAGATGTTGTTTGTGTGCCATTCTCAATGCGATAATAAATAATATACATGCACTTATCCCCACTACAATGGTTAACATCAATGTCAATGAAGTGATGGTAAAATACACTGCCAGTATCGCTATAATAGCCATACATAGCCCAACTACTAACAGGATCATTTTTCGTTTTTCTGTTGGTAAAACAGCCTGCTTGGGATGTTGTACGGGTTCTAGTTCTTCTAGGTCTGCTCCCTCTGTATAAAGAGCCGCTAAAAAGTCACAATAATGCTCAGGCAAAAGTTTATTTTGCTTCCAAAACAAAATCTCATTCAGAATTATTTTTTTTCGGGGATTTGTCATAGTGTTAGCTCCAAACATTGCTTAATAATGGTTGTTATTACAATTTTATCTCACACTATAAAAAAACACATCTGTATAAAGTAGCAAATCTATTATTTTGTTCCTTCTAATTATCTATTATCACCCTTCACGCTATAGGTGAATAGCTTTTGTTTTTGCTGCTTCCAGCTATTAAAAAGGAGCTATCCCAACGAGCTATTTGCTCATTATATGGATAGCTCCAGCTCTATTCAATTTTATTCTAAGAAATCTTTTAGGCGTTTACTGCGAGAAGGATGGCGTAATTTTCTAAGTGCTTTCGCTTCAATTTGACGAATACGTTCACGTGTCACACCAAAAACTTTCCCTACTTCTTCTAATGTGCGTGTGCGACCATCATCCAAGCCAAAACGTAAACGAAGTACGTTTTCTTCACGATCTGTTAATGTATCAAGTACATCTTCTAATTGCTCTTTTAACAATTCATACGCTGCATGGTCAGATGGAGATTGTGCTTCAGAGTCTTCGATAAAGTCTCCTAAATGGGAGTCATCCTCTTCTCCAATTGGTGTTTCAAGAGATACAGGTTCTTGTGCAATTTTTAAAATTTCACGTACTTTTTCAGGTGTTAAATCCATTTCTTCACCAATTTCCTCTGGAGAAGGCTCACGACCTAAATCCTGTAAAAGTTGACGTTGTACACGTATCAATTTATTAATGGTTTCGACCATATGAACAGGGATACGAATTGTACGTGCTTGGTCAGCAATTGCACGCGTAATCGCCTGACGAATCCACCATGTGGCATACGTAGAAAATTTAAAGCCTTTACGGTAATCGAATTTTTCAACAGCTTTAATAAGCCCCATATTTCCCTCTTGAATTAAATCAAGGAACAGCATCCCACGACCCACATAACGCTTCGCAATCGATACAACAAGACGTAAATTTGCTTCTGCCAAACGTTTACGGGCTTCCTCGTCTCCTTGCTCAATACGTTCTGCTAACGCTATTTCTTGGTCAGCAGAGAGTAGATCTACCCGACCAATTTCCTTTAAATACATGCGTACAGGATCGTTAATTTTAACACCTGGTGGTACACTTAAATCATTTAAGTCAAAAGTTTCTTCATTTGCTTCTTCTTTCATTAAGCTTTCTTCTTCAAATTCTTCTTTTCCGATGATTTGAATATCTTTATGCTTTTCAAGATCTTCAGCAAAATGGAAAACTTCTTCATTTTCCAATTCATAAGGAGCAAGTTTCTCTGAAATTTCTTTCATTGAAATTTCACCCTCTGTTTTTGCTTTTTCTTGTAGGATTTTTTTTGCATCATCTAATGTAATTTCTACTTCTATCTCTTTTGAACGTTCTGACTTATCCGCCATAAACCTTCCTCCTTCTAAACAACCGAATCGGGTTAAATCGCCGATAACGATTTTCTTAAATGAATAATCTGTTGGGCGATTTCAAGTGCACGTGCATCCTCATGCATCTTCTCCGCTTCCTTTGACTCATGCATCTTTTGATCAATTTCTTGCTCAATTCTGTATTTTTGAAGCTGACGTATAGAGTCAATGACCTCCGCCTCTGCTTGGTCAGGATCTCGCTCAACTAAAGCCGCTTCCATCACAATTTTTCGCAATTCGGCATCATCCAAGATTTCCACAAAGCGCTGATAATCAGGATGGCCATATTCCTCATAAAACCCTACTAAGCGAACAAATGCTGCCATATAAGCATCTCGCACAAATGGTTCTTTTTGTTCACTACGTAATACCTTGTCCACTACATCTATATTATGAAGCATATGTGCAAGTAATAAACGTTCGGCACGTTCGGCTGCATTCATAGGCTTTTGCTGTTGCGTGACTGGCATTGAAGGCAGATGTTTAGGTACTTCTGCTTTCGTAGAACGTACCTGATTTGCCTCTAGCTTTCGGAATTGGGCATAAATGGCTTCCTCTGAGATATTGGTTTCATGTGCTAGTTGGCGAATATACAAATCTCGTTCGACTGGTGAGGATCTACCTACTAGCTGCTCTAGGACTTCTTGAATATATTGCAGCGTATCATTTTCAAATTGAAAGTTCTTATTGCGTCTAGCATGCATCATCATAAAAGCAATATACGCATGAGGGTTTTCCAAAATTTGTTCTTTAAAGGCTTGTCCCCCAAAAGTACGAATATATTCATCGGGATCTAATTTTTCTGGCAACACGGCAATACGAATGCTCATGCGCTCCGTATGCAGCAATTGCGCTGCCCTCTTCGCTGCATCAAAACCAGCATTATCACCATCATAGCAAATCGTAACTTGCTCTACTAAGCGCTTGAGCTTTGTGATATGCTGATTTGTTAGCGAAGTTCCCATGGTGGCAACCGCATTACTAACACCTACTGAGCTGGCTGCTAACACATCCATAAAACCTTCCATCAATATTACTTGACGATTTTTCCTGATTGAAGTTCGTGCTTGGTCTAGGTTATAAAGCACTTCACTTTTTTGGAATATTGGTGATTCTGGACTATTTAGGTATTTCGCCTCTTCACCCGTGGAGGAAAGTATTCGTCCTGAGAAGGCAATTATCTTTCCATTCTCATCACGAATCGGAAACATAATACGTCCTCTAAAACGATCAAAATAACGTTCTTCCCCTTCTCGCTTAATGATTAAACCACTTTCTGCAATTTCTTGTAAGTTATAACCTTTTCTTTCAAGCAATATTGTTAAGGCATCAAAGCTTGGGAGTGACCAACCGATGTTATTAGATTCGATAAGTTCCCTTGTAAATCCTCTTTCTAGCAAATAATTTAAAGGTTCTTCACCATCCTCAGTGTTTAGCAGTAAATGGTGAAAAAAATCTGCTGCAAAGGCGTGTGCTTCCTTCATCCTTTCTTCGGCTTTTGAAACCTTTTTTGTAACTCCTGGAAAACTTGGCTCAACATCTAAATGTATGCCAACACGCTCCCCAAGTTTCACAACTGCATCAGGAAAAGAAATGCCCTCTATATCCATTACAAAAGTAATAGCATTACCCCCTGCACCACAACCAAAGCAATGAAAAATCTGCTTGTCGGATGATACAGAAAAAGACGGGGTTTGTTCTCCGTGAAATGGACAGAGACCAAACCAATTTCGCCCACGTTTCGTCAGCTGCATATATTCACTAATCACATCGACAATATCTGATTGTGTGCGAATTTGCTCAATTACTTCTTCTGGAATCTTCCCTGCCAACTCCATCACCATCTTTAATATTTACGTTCTAAAAACACAATTCGCTATCCGTTTTAAAATTCCTTTATTTCTCGACAAAAAAATAGGATTTTTCTCTTTTAATATTTTTACCACAATTTTATTATTATAAAACAAAAATCAGTATTTATCTATACTATTTTCAAAATCCACTCAAAAAAACCGCCTCTATGAACCGAGGTGGTTTATGGTTAACCCATCTTTATTTACAAGCTAAAATATATTCAATAATCGTATTTGCGGTCTCTTCTACTGCCTTATTAGTAACATCGATGACCCGACAGCCTATTTTATCGACAATTTTCTCAAAATGTTGAATTTCTTTTAATATACGATCATGTTGTGCATAGATCGCATCATCATTTAAGCCAAGAGATAGCAATCTTTCTTTTCTAATAAAATTTAATTTTTCAGGCGAGATAATTAACCCAAAGCACTTTTTAGGATCTAGCTGTAAAAGCTCTTCTGGCGGTTCCACCTCTGGTACTAAAGGAACATTCGCAACTTTATATTTTTTATGGGCTAAATATTGCGACAGTGGGGTTTTTGAAGTACGCGATACGCCTACAAGCACAATATCTGCTTGTAATAATCCACGTGGATCTCTACCATCATCATATTTTACGGCAAATTCTATCGCTTCAATTTTTTTGAAATAGTCATCATCTAGTATATGAACGATGCCTGGCGCTTCTAATGGTAGTTCTTCCATAAAAGCTGCCATAGACTGTAAAGCTGGCCCTAAAATATCAACAGCCTGTACGTTTTCTTGTTCACATAACGCCTGTAATAATGAGCGCATATCTTGGCGCGCCAGTGTATAAACGATAAATGCTTGTTGCTGCGCTGCAAGACGAACAATTTTTCGGATAAGGTCCTCTGATTGAATATGAGGAAAACGCCGAATTATCGTATTTTCTAAGCCTGGTCGGAACTGGCTAATAACAGCTTTCGCCACTTGATCACCAGTTTCACCGACAGAATCAGAGACAACAAATACGCGTGGTCTTTTCATATAGCTCCCCTTCAAACTTCGATATTTTGTGCGAGTGATAAGAAAGCTCGTGTAATCGTTGTTTTTGTCAAACGACCTACAATTATTAAGCCACCCTCCTGTGGTTCAACAACTGGTAGTGAATCAACTTCCCGTTCAATAAGCTTATTCGCTGCAACAACTAAAGAATCTGATCTTTCACAATACGAAATATTTGGCATACGCGTCATAATAATGTGTACAGGAATTTTGTTTAAATCCTGTGAGCCGATACTTGTACGCAACAAATCTTTGCGAGATAGGACGCCTGTCAAAAACTCATTCTTATCTACGACAAAGAGTGTACCAACATCCTCTGCAAACATAAAGCAAATTGCCTCATAAACCGTCATCGTCTCTGGCACAACGACAGGCCCCGAATGAAAATCCTTCACTTTTAACGTATGAATGCTATCCAGTAATGTAACAGATGCCTTTTTACCTGAATAAAAATAGCCAACTCTTGGTCTTGCATCTAAAAAACCTGCCATTGTTAGAATCGCTAAATCTGGTCTTAAAGTTGCCCTTGTCAGATGGAGACGTTCTGCAATATGCTCCCCGGTAATAGGGCCATTTTCTTTCACAATTTGTAAAATGTCTTCCTGACGTTTATTGAGTTCGATTGGACTCACCGCCTCAAATCTAATAGTGTTATACTTATGCTCGATTATTATATACTATTTTAATAATTATTGCGAATTAAAGAACTACATGCTACAATATCAACACATACGCTTATGCTCAATACACGTTTGAGCAGGATTGCGTTATACAGGCGATGATGGGAAAAAAGTATCTGTTCCATTTACAAGCGAGTAGAGATGGTGAAAGTCTACACAGTAACAGAGAAAAGGCACTCCCTGAGCTAACCTTTAAAAAAGAGGTTTTAAACACATCGTTTAAAACAATCAGGGTGGAACCGCGGGTATTAGCACTCGTCCCTGGGCATACATTGTGCCCGGCGACGGGTGCTATTTTCATGTAGTGTAATTTAAAGGAGGCTATTTACATGACAAACAAATCAATGGAAACAATCGTATCATTAGCAAAGCATCGTGGCTTTGTCTTCCCAGGTTCTGAAATTTATGGAGGTCTTGCAAACACTTGGGATTACGGTCCACTTGGTGTGGAATTAAAAAATAATATTAAAAAGGCTTGGTGGCAAAAATTTGTCCAAGAATCAGAGCACAATGTAGGGCTCGATGCGGCGATTTTAATGAATCCAAAGGCTTGGGTCGCATCAGGGCATGTTGGTAACTTTAATGACCCAATGATTGACTGTAAATCCTGTAAGGCTCGCCATCGTGCAGATAAAATTATTGAGGATGCTGCACTAGCACAGGGCGATGAAATTATTGTAGATGGTATGACATTCGATCAAATGAAAGAAATAATGGTTAAATATAATGTTGTATGTCCTGATTGTGGAAAAGCCGATTTCACAGATATTCGCCAATTTAACCTGATGTTTAAAACATTCCAAGGGGTAACAGAATCTTCTACAAATGAAATTTACCTACGCCCCGAAACGGCACAAGGCATTTTCGTCAACTTTAAAAATGTTCAACGCTCAATGCGTAAACGTACACCATTTGGTATCGCACAAATCGGGAAATCATTCCGTAATGAAATCACACCAGGTAACTTCACATTCCGCACACGTGAATTCGAACAAATGGAGCTTGAATTTTTCTGTAAACCAGGTGAAGACCTTGAATGGCATGCCTACTGGAAAGAATTCTGTAAAAATTGGCTACTAAACCTAGGTATGAAAGAAGAATCTATGCGCCTTCGTGACCATGAGGATGATGAGCTATCTCACTACTCTAATGCTACAACAGATATCGAATTCAAATTCCCATTTGGCTGGGGAGAGCTTTGGGGCGTGGCAGATCGTACAGATTACGACTTAAAGCAACATATGGAGCATTCAGGCGAAGATTTCACATATATCGACCCTGTCTCAAATGAACGCTATGTGCCTTATTGTATCGAGCCATCATTAGGGGCTGATCGTGTAACATTAGCATTCCTATGTGATGCCTATGATGAAGAAGAGCTAGAAGGTGATGATAAACGTACAGTTTTACGTTTCCATCCTGCATTAGCACCATTTAAAGCGGCGGTTCTACCCCTTTCTAAAAAATTATCAGATGAGGCAACAGATGTGTGGGCTGAGCTTCGTAAAGCCTTCCCTGTTGATTTTGATGAATCACAATCCATCGGTAAACGTTACCGTCGCCAAGATGAAATTGGTACACCATTCTGTATCACTTATGACTTCGATTCTAAAGAGGACGGCCAAGTTACTGTGCGTCATCGTGATTCCATGACACAAGTTCGTATGCCAATTGCAGAAGTTAAAGCCTATATTGAAAAACATCTTCAATTCTAAACACTTTAATAGTACAAAAAAGAGAGAGTCGCCTAGAAATGGCTGACTCTCTCTTTATGCTTTATATGTTGAAAATAAGCGTTCCTGCATTTTTTCCTCAAATGAAAACTTTTTCATGCTCATGCCGATTAGACTTACGAGTATCTCCTCAATATCTGCCAGCGAGTAATAAAGGAATGTTCCTTCTCGCATTGGGCGAACCCGTTTTTCTACGGTTAGTTCATCTTCAATAAAGTACGCAACATTCACCTGACAATGATTCATTAATTGGGTAATACGTTGCTCATCGTCTGGATTTATAAAGAATGGAACAATTTTATCAATATATAAAATACTTTGTAAAAGTTTGATGAAGAAGTTTTCACGCAGGGAAGTTTCTACCACTAAAATAGTGGTTTGTTCATGCTGGTAATCCATATATAAAACATTTAATTGCTCTTCCAGTAACTTCTTTAATATAAGAATAGAATTTTGGTATTTTGTTCTATCCGTTTGTATTTCTCGTGTCAACAAGCGTAGTATTCGAAAGGCTGGTAAGAAAATTTTCAAAACAATCTCTTTTGGATGTAGATGATCAATCAATTTACTGTAGTGCATTCTTAAATTTGGTTCATCGCAACGGATTAATTGTTCTACGAATAGATTAAAAATCTCCTCAAAGCTATCTGCACGATAATCAATCATTTTTATAATTTTCACACTATAATTTAAAGGTAAATTCATGGATGTTTGTTCATCTAGCAACTTTACTTTTGGTAATGTAGGAAATAAATCGTAGACAAGCTCCACCTGCGCACTTCGATTGTCTGATAATAGCACAACCGAGTTGACAGGATAAATTCCTAAACATTCTACAAATTTATGCATAAAGCTTTCATTATACAATTGTCGATCTCTGTATAATACTGCTAAAGCATCTGTAGCGCCATAACCAGTATGGTACACGCGCTTTGATGTCATCGCTGAATAGCCATCAATAATCTGTAGTAATTGTACTCCTTCACTCATTTCATCTGCACATAATTGATTTGGATACCCCTTACCCGCAAACCGCTCATGGTGATCTCGTGCTAAATAAGCAATATCTTCTTCATTATTTTCCACCAACAGCTCATAACCCTTTGTTGTGTGCGTTTTTACAATATCAAACTCATCTTCAGATAACTTCCGTTTTAAATTTAATATTTCTTGTGGGATAAATACTTTCCCAATATCATGAAACAAATAACCCCTTGCCAATGTTTCGATATCTGCTAAACCAAGATATCGGGCAAAAATAGTGCCTAAGACAAATACATCGAATGAATGTACAAACGAATATTCATCCCATTCCTTTAAACGTATTAGTAAATCATAGCGATGCTTTTTTTCCAAAATTTTTTCAAAAACACCTTGCACATAGGCCGTATCCTGTAAGCTTTTCAATATTTGTCCATATCGTAATTCATGCACAACATTCTCCAACGTTGTCCTAAAAAGCTGACTAACCATTTCTTGATAGTCGTCTACTGGTTCTTTTTCATCTAGTAATGGTTCGAATAATTCCTCATATTCTCTTGTTCGTTGCATACTTAAATCATAGGCAACGCGAGCCGAATCAGCAGGTATAAAGACAGCCAACTCATCAACTTTTCGAAGCTTCAATAATTCAATAATGCGCTCTGTTAACACCAAATCTTTTTTAGCTAAGAAACGATATTCTGAAAAAATATCTTCCGCTAATATATCCTTTGCTTCAACTTCATCAATGCTTAAGGTTACTTTTCGTAGCATATTTTATGCCACATATGCATATCGCATGCATAATGTGACTCCCTCCTTTTTCCATAGGAATGCATAGTTCTGATAAACGTATCCATGACACCTCCGCTAACTCTCGTTAAGACTTTTTACGTTCGCACAGGAAAATCTGTGATATCTGTTAGAGGCTCTATTTTGGTTCAACAGCCGTTTGTACATCTAGTTCTAAGATATAGAAACATCTGGCCAGCCAAAATAAAAGTACGTTTTGCTGATAGAGGCATGTTTAAGCTATATAAAGTTTATTTGTTTCAATATTGTATGAAAGGCTTTAATAATCGCAAAATATAAACAGGATGAGCTATATCCATTACAATATCATAGGTTAAAATACCTTTTCAACTAGTATATGACGATTATATGATTAATTTTTACTATAAACAAGTTGAAAACTATGTAAAAATAAATTACTTTAGATCTATACATTTTTTTGATAAAACAAAGGAATATTTTAACTTAAATAAATAGTTCTATATTTTATTTATAAAAAGCAAATATATATCTAATTAAAATAATTTTATGGGTTTATTTTATTTTTATAAAATTAAAATTTTATTTATCTATGCAATTTAAGCTTTAAATAAACGCTGGTTAAATTGCACCCAAATTACCAATTATATAGTTCTTTTCACGTATTACGCTTCATCGTTCTCATTTACACTCAACGCAAAATGCCAGAAGTGGTTTAATGGTCTTCTGGCATTTCTTCCTTCGCAGTAATGGAGCGAATTTGCAATTCAGGGGTACGCTCTAGCTGGTCAATAAATTTCCTTGTTTTAAAGCGAATTCCTGTTTGCTCCTCATAGATGGTGGTAATAATTTTTTTTATAAAATATTTGGTTTCCTTTTTCAACTCTATTTTTCCTATTTGATCAATTGGTACCGTGTAAAACATACGAATCAGCTTCAGCTGTGTCGGTGTTAAGCGAATAATGTAGGGGTCATGCTGATAGCAGCGGTGGCATAAAAATCCTCCTTGTGCAAAGGAAAAAGCAAATTCACCATCGACAGCACCACACACTGCACAAGCATGCAAAATAGGCTGGACACCTGTGTAAGGAAGCATTTTCCATTCTACAAATAATGTAATAGCTTCAGGATCATAGCCTTCCTCTATTGCTTGTAATGCTTGGAGTAGCACATCAAATGCAAAGGGCTCAGGCTTCCCTTCTTCTACAACGCGCTCCACTAGCTCCATAATATAACTAGCATAGGCTGTCGCTACAATATCTTCACGAATATGACGCATTGAATTAAGGTGCTCCCCTTGCTGCAAGGTCCCCATGCCTGTATGATGCTGGACCATAAACATGCCATAGGTAAAGGGCTGTGTCACAGATGCCAGTCTACTAGAGGGTTTTTTCGCTCCTCTTGCCATCGTAGCAACCTTTCCAGCCTCTCGTGTTAATAACGTTACAATTTTATTGGATTCCCCATAAGCACGTACCTTTAATACAATCCCCTCCCATTTATAAAGCATCGTCTCTCCTCCTTTCTTCAAAAAATAGAGCTCTCCAAAATTTTTGGACAGCTCCACATACAAAACTATAACAGCATTTTAATATTCATCATCACGGAATCCAAAATCACGTAAATGTGTTGATTTATTGCGCCAATCTTTTTGCACCTTCACCCA
The DNA here is from genome assembly GCF_038051955.1 of Lysinibacillus sp. FSL H8-0500. NCBI lineage: Bacteria > Bacillati > Bacillota > Bacilli > Caryophanales > Bacillaceae > Lysinibacillus > Lysinibacillus sp. FSL H8-0500. The sequence goes on from NZ_CP150292.1 coordinate 3,105,156, forward strand.
TAGCTCTAAATATACTTTAGAGCCTAAAAGCATTTCGATATCTTTGCGCGCACGTATTCCTACTTCCTTTAATAGTGCACCACGCTTCCCAATGACAATGCCCTTTTGAGAGTCGCGTTCCACAATAATCGTTGCTGCTACATGGATTTTGCCTTCATTTTCTTCATCACGGCGAATTTTATCAATAACTACTGCTATAGAATGAGGAATTTCCTCACGTGTTAAATGTAACACCTTTTCACGAATAAGCTCTGAAATAATAAATCGCTCGGGATGGTCTGTCACTTGGTCAGCAGGATAATATTGTGGACCCTCTGGTAAATATTTTGATAGTGTGGCCAATAAATTCTCAACATTATTACCTTGCAGCGCAGAAATTGGCACAATCTCTGCAAATTCATAGCGTTCTTTATAGCTCTCAATGATACCGATTAATTCATCTGGATGAATTTGATCAATTTTATTAATAACAAGGAACACAGGTGTTGAATTGCCTGCCAACATATCGAGAATAAATTCATCACCCTTACCAAGCTTTTGCTCTGCATTGACCATAAACATAATAATATCCACTTCACGCAATGTGTTTTTAGCAACCTTTAGCATAAAGTCACCTAGCTTATGCTTAGGTTTATGGATACCCGGTGTATCAATAAAAACCATTTGGCTATCATCTGTTGTTAGTACGCCTTGTACTTTATTTCTTGTTGTTTGTGGCTTATCACTCATAATCGCAATTTTTTGACCAATCACACGATTTAAAAATGTTGATTTCCCTACATTGGGACGGCCAATAATGGAGATAAAGCCTGATTTATAGCCATCTTTAGTTTCCAGCATTCTCTAAATCCTCCGTTGTAAATGCAAACGGCAATAATTCGCCAACTGAAGTTACCGTTACATCACCTTTTAAATTCGTTAAATAAACAGGCATCGTTGGAGCACAGAATTCCATCATCACCTGACGACACGCTCCACATGGTGCACACGGACCATCTGTATCCGCAACAATTGCAATCGCTTCAAAATCATAAATACCTTCTGATACAGCCTTAAAAAATGCCGTACGCTCAGCACAATTTGTCATACTATAGCCAGCATTTTCAATGTTACAACCATGAATAACCTTTCCGCCTTTCGTTAACAGCGCTGCACCTACTTTAAATTTAGAATAGGGTACATAGGCTTTTTCACGCGCTTTTTTTGATTCCTCTAACAATGCTTGCATATCAATTGTCATCTATCATGAATTCTCCCTTATATCATATTTAAGCTATTTTATTTCTGTTAAAACCATTTTGGTAGAAAGATAAGTAACCCGATGATCGCACTAAATAGCGCAAATACTAGCACTGCCCCTGCTGCAATATCTTTTGCCTGCTTTGCGAGTGGATGTATATCTGGTGAAGCCAAATCAACGACCCGCTCGATCGCCGTATTGATCATTTCTAGTGCTAACATTAGTGCTATTAATAGTAGCACAATATACCATTCTATACGAGATAAACCTGTAAAATAACCAGCCAGTATAACAATGATTGCACTTAGTACATGTGATTTCATATTTTGCTCTTTACTTGCTGTAATAATGCCTTCAAATGCATAGCCAAAAGATCGCAAGTATTTACGCATATTCATTTAGTTTCTTCCTAAACCAAACGTTTGTAAGATTTCATCCTGCTTGGTAAACATCACTCGCTCTTCTGCTGGCTCCATATGATCATAACCTAGTAAATGTAAAAAACCATGTACCGCTAAAAAGCCTAGCTCTCTTTCAAAGGAATGATTGTAATCCTCTGCCTGCTCCTTGGCACGATCCGTTGAAATAATAATATCCCCCAGTACACGTGGCATCCCTTCAAATGTGACCTCCATTTCACCTTCACCTAGTTCCTCTAGTGCAAAGGAAATGACATCTGTTGGTTGATCCTTACCTCGGTATTCACGATTTATGTCTTGAATCGCCTCGTTGGTCACAAAGGTAATAGAAACCTCTGTTTCAGGCTCAATACTTTCGACGCTTGCTGCATGTTGTAAAAGCTTTTCCACAAGCTCTATATGCTGGGCTGCGACTTCATTTGTTTCATCTGTAAAATCAATTGTTAAAATCATAGATCCTCCTACTTATCTCCCTTTGGATATTCAATACGTGAATGGAAAATACCATTCATCGTTTCACAAAGTACCCGCTCTATACATTTTAACTCTTTTATAGAAATATCGCATTCATCAAACTGATTATCCTGTACACGATCATCAATAATAGCTCGGACTAGCTTACGAATTTTCTCAGCATTTGGCTCTTTCATGGAACGCACTGCCGCCTCCACACTATCCGCAACACTAATAACTGCTGCTTCCTTTGTTTGTGGTTTAGGCCCTGGATAGCGGAACTTCGTCTCATCCATACTTTCTCCTTCTTCCTTCGCTTTATACCAGAAGAATTTTAACAAGCTTGTCCCATGATGCTGTAAGGCGATATCAATAATTTCCTGTGGCATTTTATAGTGCTTAAGCATATCCGCTCCATCGGTTGTATGCGCAATAATAATTTCAGCGCTTGTTTCAGGTGGCAATGAATCGTGGGGATTAATGCCCGACATTTGATTTTCAATAAAAAAGGCAGGACGCTTAGTTTTCCCAATATCATGATAATAGCAACCAACACGCGCTAATAAACCATCTGCCCCTATCTCTTCACAGGCAGCCTCCGCTAAGTTTGCCACCATCACACTATGATGATAGGTTCCTGGCGCTTCCATCAGTAATTTTTTTAATAATGGATGGTTTGGATTCGATAGCTCGATTAAACGTAATGACGATAATAAACCAAATGCTGATTCAAAGAATGGTAAAAGCCCCATTGTTAACGCTCCTGAAAGCAAAGCCGATAGCAGGGCTGCAACCAAGTAAAAGATCAATTCTTTTAAGTCATAGGACGATTGTGTCATTAGTAAGTAAAAAGCTATAAAAGCCAGATTCACAAAGGAAATCACAGCAACTGCCTGTAAAATATGTGAACGTTTTTCCACATTACGCAAAAAGAATAAACTTGCAAATCCGCCAAAAATAATATAAAGCGTGATTTCCATTTGCATCACGGATGAATAGCCCTCTTGGAAAATAACACCCGCAGAAGCAGCTGTTAGCGCAGTGACAAGGACAGCAGTACGCTCATCTGCTAACAAGCGCACAAGCATCGTCGCCAATGCTGTTGGGAATAAAAACGCAATCGTTACATCAAAGCCTCCTGCCACTAAGCTAATAAACTTCATCAGCAAAATAGATAAACTATAAACGATCACTGTTACTAACAGTGCATTACGTTTTTTTCGTTCGTCAGCCTGCCAACGCTCAAATAAAATAAACATAAACACCATCTGCAACAGGGTTAAAATAATAAGTCCTGCAATTGGCTTTAAGGATGGCTTATTACTAATCATCCCCAGTAACTCTAATTGTCGGTAAGCCTCATTATCAATTATTTGTCCTTCCTGCACAATAATCTGTCCTTGCAAAATACGTGTAGGCTCAACACTTTCTTTTGCCTGCTCTTTTCTAGCTTTTGTTTGTTCCTCACTGATCGTTTCGTTCTCAATAATACTAGTGCGTGCTATTAACACAACTGTATTAAATATTCTATCAGGATAGCCACGCTGTCCTCGAATTGTCGCTTCAAAATCATTTTGTGCCACAAAGACATTTTCTGGTCGTATGGATTTTTGTAAATATTCTTCTATAGATTTAGATAGTTGTGTACTTGTCCGAGTCAGATCCGCCTCACTTTGCGCAAGAAGACTCTCTAGTTGTGAATCTGTAAAGTTTAAGGGCATTTGACCTTCATCAATGGATTCAAATTTTTTACGGAGCTGTGTAACTTGATCGTCAACTGGAATCGGCTCTTTACTATCAGCTACATTCTTTTTCACTTCAAGAACATAGTCAAATAATGATGTAATGATCGCGGCCCTTTGCTTGGCGACATCCTCCGAAAATTGATAGACAGGCTCTACTGCATTTGCAGCTTTTTCCCGCTCTTGCTGTGTCTTATAGGTGTCTTCAATTGTTTTAGTAGATCGTACTGTTTCAGGCGCAAGCTGTAGTGGTTTGAAATCATATGTAACTCCTTTAACATTGCCATACATAAATGCAAACTGTAGAGCGCCTGTTAAAATGAGAATGATGATGATAAAGTAGCGAAAACCAATAAGCTCTGTAAATTTTCGAAGTTGTTTCTCCATTTGGCACCTCCTCTATCTACCTACTATCATACCAATTCGACATACATTTTTCTCGAAAAATGTATAAGAAAGCAAAAAACAGCTATACAATTTCGCATAGCTGTCACATCTTTTGCCGTATTTTGGTAAATGTTGTTTTATTCTACTCTCCACCATTGACGAAGTTTGCGCTTTTATGTTAGTTTTGAGCGGTTTCTTTGCTGGTTCGAGCGGTTTTCACTCATTATTGAGCGCTCTCTTTATAGATTTGAGCGGTTTCAATCTATTTTTGAGCGCTTTCATCTATTTTTGAGTGAACCTCGCTTTCGGGGCAGGTTAACACCTTGTTGTCCCTGCCGCTAGCGCTTTCGGGGCAGATTGTAAAATTGCGCTTTTGCGCAATTTTACAATTGCTGCTCTTCGTAAGCTTGGATGATTTTAGCGACGATTGGGTGACGTACGACATCGCCTTGTTCTAATACTTGGAAATGGATGGATTTTACATATTTTAATGTACGCTCAGCAACAATTAACCCTGATTCTGTATTTTTTGGCAGGTCAATTTGTGTTTTATCACCTGTAATCACCATTTTTGAGCCAAAGCCTAGACGTGTTAAAAACATCTTCATTTGTTGATGGGTGGTATTTTGTGCTTCATCTAAAATTACAAAGGCATCGTCTAGTGTACGACCACGCATATAGGCTAATGGGGCGATTTCAATTGTGCCTCGCTCAATCAGCCGCTGTGTCTGTTCTGCCCCGTAAATGTCATTTAAAGCATCGTAGAGAGGTCTTAGATAAGGATCTACCTTTTCCTTTAAATCGCCTGGAAGAAAGCCTAGAGACTCTCCTGCTTCCACGGCTGGACGCGTTAAAATAATGCGTTTTACATGTCCATTTTTTAGCGCTTGTGTTGCCATCACTACTGCTAAATACGTTTTTCCAGTACCTGCTGGACCAATACCGAAAACAACGTCTTTATGACGGATTGCTTGTATGTATTCTCGTTGACCAATTGTTTTTGCACGAATTGATTTTCCCTTTGTCGTGCGTGCTATTTCTTCATCATATAGTTCTGCGAAATATTCAATTGTTCCTTTTTGTGTCATTTCGATCGCTGTAGTAACATCGCGTTGATCGATGTTGATGCCTTTGCGAATAACTTTTAATAATGCATGCAGAAGAAGTGTTGCCTGTTCCTTAGCATTCTCCTCACCTGTAAGTTGAATTTGTTCACCACGTGTAATAATGTGAACATGAAGTGCCTCTTCAATTAATTTCATATTGGCATCGGAAATACCAAGTAGCATCACCGCTTCGTTTGGATTATCTACCTGTAATACAGTTAACTGTTCTGACATAATCATTCTCCTTGTAGGCCTTGTATTGGATTTGCAATGTTCTCATTGATTAAAAATAGAACTTTCCCTTCAACTGTACCATTCCCCCACTTTGCCTGTAAAAGGTTTTCTTTTTTGATCATCGTTTTTTCAGGTAATGAACGCAATACTTTTTCATGAAGTAGCGGGATTAGCAAGGACTCTATTTTCGATTCATCAAGCTCTACTTGCATGGTTTTCGTTTTTTGCTCCTCCACAATTGAAACATATGGGTCTAGCCAATTCGGTAAATCCTTTTTTTGCACATACTCCACCTGCTCTTGATGAATCCCCTTTATCAATACGCGCCACTGCTTTTGCTGTAAGGTTTCCAGTGTAATTTTTGTCGGTATTTTAAATGAGCATTCAAGCCAATAATCCGCAAAAACCTCTCCCTTTGCCCCTACAAAAACTTGCTCTGTGCCACTGTCAATCACACCACTAACAAGAACATCCCCCTCATAAGCTGTATCATTAACAGAAATTTTACGCTCGCCATTTTGGATATTAAAATGCGTAATTACACCGCTTTTCGTTGCTAGTAAATGCGAGGCTAGCTTGTCACGTGATTGCTCTGTCTGTTTGGGTGATTCCTGTGGTCTAAGAATTATACGTCCACCATGTTTATCAATATGCACCCATGAAAGCTCTCGATGCTGCTCCAATAGCCTTTGCCGTATCACCGTATTGGACGGTATATTTTTTTTAGATAATGGTGTTGTTATATGAAAGGTATCTTGAAAGGTCTTACCAAGACGCTCCTCTATTTCTGGTGTTGCTGCTTCAATATCAACTCGCCAAATAACTTGCGCACATAATAACGGAATAATCATCATCAAAGCTATGCCAAGTAACGTCCAAAGCTGGGTACGAACGACTTGGAGCTCATCAGCATAAAAAACGGTCATTTTTAAGCGAAAACGGCTCCGAACTCGGCGGATTTTCGGTAAATAATGCATCGTTGTTTCAAAGGAAACTTCCTGTTCACGAAAGACTACACGCTTTAAAGGTATATGCTGAGCGTGCAATGTTTGAATAAAAGGATGAACATTTTCATGGCGTTTTATACGTATAATAATTGGCCGATTATTCCACATATTAGCTCACACCCATATTCTTTGTCTTTTTCATATGAAGCTCCTGTAAATTGTCAACAGAGAGATGAAGCATTTCTTCTTTAAGAGCGTTAATCGTCACTGAATCTGCATTTACCGTGATATGATAATCTGCATACACAAACGAACAGGTCGTAGCATCTGCATGGATAAAACGATAAGGTCCAATAATTTTTAAGGATTCGTATTCTAACAATTCAAGTAGTGGCGTTAATTGAAATAATTTTCTCATAAAAAAATGCCTCCTTCTTCGGCAATATATGCAGCGAAAAAGGAGGACATACTTGTTATTTTCTTTTTGCTTTTGGAGGTCCTAGGACTTCAGCCATTACAACCGCTTGCATCAGTGCATTTTTAGATCTCGGTATTTGGAGAGTCGAATGAGTTGCCGTTGTTGTTTCTTTTTTCCCCGCTGCCAAACGCCCTATATTATCTCGCCGCGTAGAACGGCTTGGCGCTTCATCTGGCGTAATTGATGGTGCTACATAGCTTGGTACAGCCTTGTTTTCCTGTTCTTCAACATTTTTTTTAGACTCTTCCGCACTTTCAGCTGATGGAATCCAATCGCCTATAAACTCACGGGCAAAATCCTCAAAGCTTTGCGTTTTCTCCGTTCGATGCAACGTCTTCTCTGAAGCAGGAGGCTCTGTATACGTATTTTGCTGAGGAGCTCTCTGCTTTTCTGGTTTTTTATTTTTGGCTTTCCCGAAAATAGAGCTAACTATGGCAATTATTGCAAAGATAATTAATTGTTCCATATGCTAGTTCCGCCCCTTTCCGTTTTTAGGCATTTGGTTCATTTGTTTCTGATTTATCAGTGCCCACCTTTGAAATGGAGTCACGCATTGCTGTATCAGCTTGAATATTACGATAGTTCATGTAATCCATAATACCCAAATTACCTGATCGTAGTGCCTCTGCCATTGCTTGTGGTACTTCCGCTTCAGCCTCGACTACCTTCGCCTTCATCTCTTGCACACGAGCAATCATTTCCTGCTCATTTGCTACAGCCATTGCACGACGTTCTTCCGCTTTCGCTTGAGCAATATTTTTATCTGCCTGCGCTTGTTCAATTTGTAATTCCGCACCAATGTTTTTACCAATATCTACGTCGGCAATATCAATGGATAAGATTTCAAAGGCAGTTCCTGAATCTAACCCTTTCGATAATACTGTTTGTGAAATCATATCAGGATTTTCTAATACCTCTGTATGCAGATTGGCAGAACCGATTGTCGAAACAATCCCTTCTCCGACACGGGCAATAACCGTTTCTTCACCTGCACCACCAACTAAACGTTCAATATTAGCACGCACTGTAATACGTGCCTTTGCCTTTACTTCAATCCCGTTCATCGCTACCCCTGCAATAAATGGTGTTTCAATAACTTTTGGATTAACAGACATTTGAACAGCTTCTAATACATCACGTCCAGCTAAATCAATTGCTGCACAACGTTCAAATGATAACTCAATATTGGCACGGTGAGCCGCAATTAAGGCATTCACTACACGGTCAACATTACCACCAGCTAAATAGTGACTCTCTAACTGATTAATCGTTACAGGTAAACCTGCTTTATGTGCTTTAATCAACGGATTAACAATTCGAGAAGGAATTACGCGACGTAAGCGCATCCCAACTAATGTGAAAATACTAACGCGAACACCTGCAGCTAATGCAGAAATCCACAGTGCCACTGGTACAAAGGTAAAGAATACCGCAAGCACAATAAATAAAAGAACTAGCCCGACAATTGGACCTATTAAAGCTAAGTCAAAACCCATTTTCTATTCCTCCATCTCTTTTTCCGTTGGTCTCACAACAATACGTGAGCCTTCGACTTTAACAATTTCTACATGTTTATGGGCATCAATATAGCCACCTTCTGAGACGACGTCAATGCGTTCATTACCAAAGACCATCGTGCCTGAGGGACGTAGTGGTGTCAGTGTTTTGCCCACTTGCCCTAACAATTCGGTGCGATTAACATTGGACACATACCCTTCTTCAGTCGTTGTTGCGTCCATTAATACAAGCTTATTCAACACATGTAATTTTTTACCGAAAAATTTCATCAGGATCACCATTCCTATCATTGCGATGACAAGCGCAATGAAAATTGCTGTTACCATTTGCATCATATTGGCACCTGCCAGTATAAGACTGAGCACTATAAAGACGCCACCTAAAATACCAACAATACCACCGGGGACAAAAAACTCCGCAATGATCAGCGCCAAACCAATAATAAATAATAATAAGGTTTCATAGCCAGCAAAGCCTGCAACCATATGTCCAAAGAAAAATAACCCTAAAGCTGATAGCCCCATTGTACCTGGCACTCCGAAGCCTGGCGAATATAACTCCATTACAAGCCCCAAACTTGCGACAGACAATAAAATTGGTACGATAATTGGATTTGTAATAAAACGAGCAAGCTTTTCTGTAAACGTCGGTTCAATTGACACAATATCACTACCATCTAGCTTTGTTACCTCTAAAAGCTCCTGAAAATTATGAACGGTTCCCTCAGAGTATTTGACTTCCAATGCCTCTGAGGCTGATAGCGTTAATAAATTCTCTCCACCTGCACGATATTTAGGAAGATCGTAAGTAGAATCTGCCATTGCCAATGCATATTTGGGATCACGACCTGACGTTTCCGCTGCTGCCTGCATTTGTGCAAGCCACGCACTATTCGCTTTTAAATCGGCTGCATTCCCTGCTGAGTCAATGACTGCTGCTGCACCAATTGTTCCATTGGGAACCATATAGATTTCATCCGCATGTAAGGCTAAAAAAGCACCTGCTGAATGGGCATCCTTATTAATATACGCAATTGTGTGTACCTCTGTAGCATCCATAAGCTTGGCGATCTCACCTGCTGCATTGACAAAACCGCCAGGCGTATGTATATCTAAGATAATCGCCTTTGCATAGTTTTCTTCTGCCTCTTTAAAAGCTCGTTCTAAAAATGCATGAAGTCCGCGCTCCACTTCATTATGAATAGGAATGTGATAAACTTTGTTGCTGGCAAACGCTGAAGTTAATGGAAACGCTAACAAAAGAGCCATCCAAATCACCAGTAAATAACTGAGGATTCTCCCTTTCCGCACCTTTTTCCCTCCCTTCTAACATGCTTCTCTACTCTATATACGGCTGGTCATGTAAAAAGTTTCACAAATCTTAAAATTTTTTAATATGCGATCTACCTATAGTGTGACACAAAAAAGCCGAATGCACCAACAAAAGTGCATTCGGCTTTTTTCATATGTACGTAAAACAGAGCAATGTAAAATACCTGAAACTAATCACAAGCATGATTAATTTCAGGTATAACGTTGTCTGCTCAATGAATCATACAATTGCGTGTTATGAACGTAGGGATTTTTAATGGGAAATTAAATTACCACTTACGTTTACGTGCAGCTTCTGATTTCTTTTTACGTTTTACGCTAGGTTTTTCGTAGAACTCGCGCTTTCTAACTTCCTGAATTGTACCACTTTTTGATACAGTACGTTTGAAGCGGCGAAGAGCATCTTCAAGCGATTCGTTTTTGCGAACGACAGTTTTTGACATCTCTCTTTCCCTCCCTCCGAACACACGTCAATACACAATTAGGCAAATTACCTTCTGTTGTGTACTAAAAAATTATATCGTATTGTCTAATAATGGTCAATAGAAAGTGTACGAAATTATCAAAGGAATTTTTGGTGTTATGTCCTTTGCTTAATTTTCATCTTCACTTCCTCACTACAGTGTCCATTTTATTCTATGTCTATGTTATTCCCACTGTTAAAAGAATTCTTTGCTGATAGACATATTGAAATCATTCATTAAAGTATTGATTTTAAAACAAATATGTTATCATAAATCAGTGTTATTATAAAACATGTATCAAATAAAAATCAAAGGCTGGCTAAAGCATAAAGGTACAACGTGTAATTGAAAGGATGATATATATTATGAGTAACGAGCGATCAAAAATCGTGAGTTTCCATACTCTAGGTTGTAAGGTAAATCATTATGAGACAGAGGCGATTTGGCAGCTGTTTAAAGAGGAAGGCTATAAACGTACAGAATTTGATCAACAAGCAGACGTTTATGTCATTAATACATGCACAGTGACAAATACTGGAGATAAAAAGTCACGGCAGGTTATTCGTCGAGCTATTCGTCAAAACCCTGATGCTGTGATATGTGTCACAGGCTGCTATGCACAAACATCCCCTGCAGAAATTATGGCAATTCCTGGTGTTGATATTGTAGTAGGCACACAGGATCGTACAAAATTACTAGGCTATATTGATCAGTATCGCCATGAACGCCAACCGATTAATGCTGTGCGTAATATTATGAAAAATCGTGTCTATGAGGAATTAGATGTACCAGCATTTACGGACCGTACACGAGCTTCATTAAAAATACAGGAAGGCTGCAATAACTTCTGTACATTTTGTATTATTCCATGGGCACGCGGCTTAATGCGCTCTCGTGACCCACAAGAAGTAGTCCATCAAGCACAGCAATTAGTAGATGCTGGCTATCTCGAAATTGTTTTAACAGGAATTCATACAGGTGGCTATGGACAAGACTTAAAGGATTATAATCTAGCACAATTATTGCGCGATTTAGAGGCAAATGTAAAAGGTTTAAAGCGTCTGCGTATCTCATCTATTGAAGCAAGTCAATTAACAGATGAAGTGATTGATGTGCTACGTGAATCCAACATTGTTGTTAATCATTTACACATTCCAATCCAATCTGGCTCTGATACCGTGTTAAAGCGTATGCGTCGCAAATATACAATGGCATTTTTCGGTGAACGTTTAACGAAGCTACATGAGGCACTGCCTGATTTAGCTGTTACATCTGATGTTATTGTTGGTTTCCCAGGGGAGACAGAAGAAGAATTTATGGAAACATACAACTTTATTCGTGACCATAAATTTTCTGAGCTACATGTCTTCCCATTCTCTCCACGTACAGGAACACCAGCTGCACGTATGGAAGACCAAATTAATGAAGATATTAAAAATGAACGTGTCCATCGTTTAATTGCTTTAAATGACCAATTAGCAAAAGAGTATGCTTGTCGTTTCGAAGATCAGGTGTTAGAAATAATCCCTGAAGAATTTGTGCATGATGGCAGCGCAGAGGGGCTTTTAACAGGCTATACAGATAATTACTTAAAAGTAGTGTTTAAAGGTTCTGAAGACTTGATTGGCCAGCTTGTAAAGGTAAAAATTACACAGGCAGGCTATCCACATTCTAAAGGCCAATTTGTTCGTCTGTTAGAAACAGTTCATTAAAGAATGAAGGATTGCCTGTTTTCTAGGTAATCCTTTTTTACGATTGATCCACTATTCACCAAGAAATTAGACGTAGGCGTTGAAAAATGGTATGATGCGAAGAGGTACGTACATCTTGAGTTATAAGGGAGTGTCTTAAAATGGAACAAAATTTTGCACGTATGATTGACCACACACTATTAAAAGCTGAGACTACAAAGGAACAAATTGATAAGCTTTGCGCAGAAGCAAAACAATTTAACTTCGCCTCTGTCTGTGTCAATCCAACATGGGTAAAGCATAGCAGTGAGCTTTTACACGGCTCAGACGTTTTAGTGTGTACGGTTATTGGATTCCCACTTGGCGCTAATACACCAGCTGTCAAAGCATTGGAGGCAAAGGATGCTATCGCTAACGGTGCACAGGAGGTAGATATGGTCATTAATATTGGCGCATTAAAAGATAAAAACTATGACCTTGTACAAGCTGATATCGCAACAGTCGTAGAAGCAGCTAAAGGTAACGCACTTGTCAAAGTGATTATCGAAACATGCTTATTAACAGATGAAGAAAAAGTAAAAGCGTGTGAATTAGCAGTAGCGGCAGGCGCTGATTATGTAAAAACATCGACTGGTTTTTCTACTGGTGGTGCAACAGTAGCGGATATTGCCCTTATGCGTAAAACAGTAGGTCCTGAGCTTGGTGTAAAAGCTTCAGGGGGTGTTCGTAGCTTAGAGGATATGAAAAAAATGGTAGAAGCTGGTGCCACTCGAATTGGCGCAAGCTCAGGTGTAGCCATTATGAATGGCTTAATTGCAGATTCCAATTATTAATTATATTTTACTGTTGTAAGCCCTAAGCTCCTGCTGTCTTTTTCAGGAGCTTAGGGCTTATTTTGTTGGGGCTGGATGAATAAACATTTTTTTAGACTCATATACTCCACAGACGAATTGAATAACAGAAGGGAGGATGCAATTGTTTACGCAATATAAGTATTGGAAGCCTTATATTAGCCCTTTCGACCCCTGTAAACCCATTGAAGTAAAGTATTTTGCAACACCCCCACAATTATATATGGGATTTCAGCCATATGGATTGCCACAATTTCAAACACCTCAAGAGGCTCTAAGGGCTGGAACATTATGGCCGCAACTATTTAGCCCTTATCCATTTCCGATAAAAGGAGGGACAAAGCATGACTAATAAGAAGATGCCGCCCGAATTTTATAAACAATTAGAGGAAATACAGGCTATTGACTTCGTAATTGTTGAATTAAATCTTTATTTAGATACCCACCCCCACGATTATGATGCTATTCAGCAATTTAATGAATATACAGAGAAAAGCATGAAGCTGAAAATTGACTTTGAACAAAAATATGGTCCGCTGATGAATTTTGGGAGAAGCTATTCGAATTATCCTTTTAATTGGATTGATACACCATGGCCATGGCAGGTCTAAACATATGACTAGGAGGAATAAGCTGTGTGGTATTATGAAAAAAAGCTCCAATATCCTGTAAAAGTGAGTACCTGTAACCCTATGCTTGCTAAGTTTTTAATTGAACAATATGGGGGTGCAGATGGGGAGCTGGCGGCTGCACTGCGCTATATGAATCAGCGCTATACGATTCCCGATAAAGTGGTAGGACTATTAACCGATATTGCAACAGAGGAATTTTCGCATTTGGAAATGATTGCAACGATGATTTATAAGCTAACAAAAGATGCTACACCTGACATGCTCAAGGAAGCAGGATTAGGAGATCATTATGTTAATCATGATCGAGCATTGTTTTATCAAAATGCCTCTGGTGTACCATTCACGGCAACCTATATTCAGGCGAAAGGTGATCCAATTGCTGATTTATATGAGGATATTGCGGCTGAAGAAAAAGCACGTGCTACCTATCAATGGATTATAGATCTATCGGATGACACTGATTTAAATGATAGCTTGAAGTTTTTACGTGAACGGGAAATTGTCCATTCTCAACGCTTTAGAGAGGCTGTTGAAATTTTAAAGGATGATCGAGATAAGAAGAAGGTTTTCTAGTGAAATAAGTACTTGGCTGTATCAAGAAAAACTTGAAACAGCCTTTTTTATTTGATTAACCCGTAGATAAGTTAATGGCAAGGTTTTTTCCTATTCAAATTCATACGAAATAGCAGATAGTGCATAAAGGGGTGCTGTTTCTGCTCGTAAAATTCTTGGCCCTAATGACATCGGTTGAGCACCTACCTGTAGTAGAGCCTCCACTTCTTTACGCGCAATGCCCCCCTCTGGACCAAAAATAATCAGTATGGATTTCGCCTGTTGTGCTTTTATTTGCTGTAGCTTGTGCGCAAAGCTTGTGCGTTTGTCAGCCTTGGCATCCTCCTCATCGGCAATAAAAACTACATCAAAATTTGGAGCTTGCTGTACCAATTGTTGGAAGGCAATCGGCTCATATACTTCTGGAATAACTGTACGATGGGCTTGCTCTGCTGCTTCTTTTGCAATTTTTTGTAATCGCTCTTGCTTATTTGCTCCCTTTTTTTTATCCCATTTGACAATCGAACGCTCAGCCTCAAAGGGTTGTAAGGCAAACATGCCAAGCTCGGTTGCCTTTTGTGTAATGAGTTCTAGCTTATCTCCCTTTGGTAAACCACAGGCAACTGTAACAAGAACAGGTAGCTCTGGAGAGGCGATAATCTCCCCTGTAGGCTGTACAACTACCTCATCTCCAGCAAAGGCTGTAATTGTACAAATATAAGCATTTTCTTGTGCCACTACTACTATTTTGTCACCTTCTTTCATTCGCATGACTCGTTCAATATGACGTGCGTCTTCTCCACTGATTCGTGCGTCTTCAATAGAGGTTTCAATAAAATAACGCTGCATAATACACATTCCTTTCCATAAAGAAGAGAAAACACCAAATCACAAGCACTCGGCTCATGATTTGGCGCTTTCTCAGTCAATTTATTGTGGATGACGGGCGATGATGGCGACCCAGTCTTTCAACTAAATGCTTCAATAACACTACAATTGCTTTTTGAGTAAGTGCTAACTCTAGTATAAAATTATCAAATCCCACATTTTTCGTCAACGAAATCACTCATATACTAATAAAATTATTCCAATGCAATGATCTTGACATAAAAATCGTATCTCACAGAAAGGAGTGAAATTTTTCATCAATACTATCAATATAAAATAGATATTTTTTCTAATTTTTGATTACTATATTATTTAAAAATCTATCTATTTCCTCTGCACTATGATTTCCTATAAAGCTTATATAATACGATTTATTGCCATTAGCAATCAAAAAGCTATTATCTTCTGAATAGCTAAGCCCCTGTATATTTCCTGCTATTTTTTCAACGTTTCCTAAACGCACTAGATCTTGTATCAAGCTATTAAAAAAAATACTTTCTTCTAACTTTTTCTTAGGAGAAAAAAAAGTTACCTTCTCTTTTTCAAAATACTCAATTGCATGTAACAACAGATCCGTACTATTGTAAATTTGTCTGTCTTTCAAAATTGCATGGATAGTTTGTTCACTTAGTACCTCACTTCCCTTAATACCAGTCATACCTCCAATAACTGGATTATCAGCATCATATTTTATAAAATTTATTGTGATATATTTCTGTTCATCCTGAAATTGGTAACTAGTACCATAGTCACTATTATCTAATAAATAATAGCCTTTATCTACTGTAAAGAATAACTGCTGATCTATTGTCAACATACTATTGCGTGGCTCATTATGATACTCACGAACTTCGTACTGAAAAACCTCTGTTCCTGTCAAAGAAGCTTCATATTGATTGTATAACTTTACTCTGTACACTAAAACAAAGATAACAGTTACAATGATTAAGAGAAAAATTAGAAGTAGAATGAGTGAAGTGGATTGTCGCTTCAGTTTTTTCTGCATATCTTTATCTCCATCCTTTCTTCAATCATTTTACTACTTCATGATAATATATAAATATTAACCTTGATCCACAAAAAATTTTAATAGTAAAAATACTCCATTTTTCATAAATCCATTTCACAATTTAGTTATGACAATAAATAATTTTATTATGAAATGCATGTACGGCAACACTCTCGCTAGATATTTCAGATTAAATTTATCCTATAAAGTTTACTGTCATTTATTCAGAATTTGTATTCTCATGCATTAACTCGTTGTTTTAATTCTTTGCTAAAAAGGTCGGTAACTAGTAATTTGAGCACCTTGGGTATCATCAAAATAAGAAGCAACTGATGAACTAAAAGAAATTACTCCTCCCATGCCACTTGAACTTAAAGTGTAATTCTGAGACTGCGATAAAGTAACGTTAGATGTAGCATGTTGATAACTTCCTCTTGCAGTAAATGGATTGCCTGAATTCAAAAAATACACTGTTAGTGAATTTGTAATAGAAGTTGACGCTCCAGATTCTAATTTTTGTGATAAACCTACCCCTCCATTACTAGTTTTAAAATTTCCAGAGCTTGAAGAATAATTTATCGTGTTACCGTCCCACTTTTGATAACCACTTTTAGTAGATACCATAGTTCCTCCAGAATTATTATAAGGAATAATAGCTAATACATCATATGATCTAATAGCAGGAAGTTGTTTCCATTCATTAGTCAAAGTTACAGCTTTATCACTTAAACTACTGTGGACTACAGAAATTTTAATCTTTTTATAAGTTGTTTCATGGGCTGGTTGACCTGGATTGCCACTAGACATTAAGCTAAGAATTACATCATTTGCTAAAACTTCTTTACTTAAGTCAGAATTTAAATACTCTTCCTCTGAAACAGTTGTTTCTGTTGAATCTATGACCATACCATTTAAATATGTTCTTTCAACTTTAACATAGATGATAGTGTCATCTCTCAATAAACTATCATTATTTTTGAAATTATCAGACATTTCTATTTCCATTGTTGCTATTGTATCCTCATCGAATCCTCTCAAAAGATTATTATATTGCTTTTTAGTCAACTCCACCCCATTTAAATTTGTGTAAAAAATCTCTTCTTTTTCTTCGTTTTGTTCATTTGCTTGCACTTTTAATGAGATAAAAGGCATCGTTATAATAAAGATTGTGAAAATAAGAATGGTTTAATAAAACATTTTTTCATTTTATTCCTCCTCAATTATAAAATTTTTTATTACCTCAAAGCAATGTGTGAAAAAGAAACAAAATGCACGCGATAAATATTCCCTAAAATGTAATATAAAAGGTATACTTATCTAATCTTTATTATATCTTTACTTAAAAAAGAAAATATTCTTTCGTACATCAAATTTCGTTCTATTTCGACAATAGTACATCACTATGTAATCTTTATGATCTTGAGAAAATACACGTTCTTTCTCTAAATACAACTGGCAAAAACAGCGGCTTATAAAGGATTAGACGCTATTAGTTTCAATTAGTGTTTTATTTTTTAAAGGAATATAAAAAACGCCAACTATAAGAAATTAAGATTTCTTACCTTTGGCGTTTTCCCCATTAATTTATTGTGGACGACGGGCGATGATTGCGACCCAGTCCTCCATTAGTAATACTTCTTCAATGACAAAGCCCGATGCTTCTAGGGCAGCCTTGACATCATCACGCTTTGCACCAATGATACCTGAAGTGACATATAATCCACCTGGTTTCACAATTGTATAGGCGTCGTCAGTGAAGGATATAATGATTTCTGCCAAAATATTAGCCACTACCACGTCTGCTGGTTCTTTGACAGTATCTAATAGGTTGCCATGGAATACTGCTACCTGATCTTCAACTTTATTCAACGCAATATTTTCTTGTGCTGCACGTACAGCTACCTCGTCTAAATCGAGGGCATGCACGCTTTTAGCACCAAGCAATGCTGCACCGATTGACAATACACCTGATCCTGTGCCGATATCAATCACTGTATCGCCCTCTCGGATCACTTTCTCCAGCCCTTGTAAGCACATCACCGTTGTGGGGTGTGTACCCGTACCAAATGCCATTCCCGGGTCTAATTCAATAATTAGCTCATCTGTTGACACAGGTGTATAGTCCTCCCATGTTGGTACAATGGTAAAGCGCTCAGAAATTTTAACAGGATGATAGTATTGCTTCCAAGCAGTTGCCCAATCCTCCTCATTGACCTCAACAATCGAAACAATATTTTCACCAATATCAATATTAAAGTTGGTCAGATTTGTAACGGCTGCTTTTATTTCTTCGACTGTTTCATTTAAAAAACTAGACTCTGGTAAATAGGCTTTGACAATTACACCGTCTTTTGGGAAATCCTCTTCATTTAGCGCATAAATTTCACCATACTGATCTTCACGTGGCTTCGCAAATTCTGCAGAATCTTCAATAACTACGCCACTTGCACCTGCTTCATGCAAAATATTTGAAATTGCTTCTACCGCTTCATTTTTTGTATGAATGGATAACTCTGACCACTTCACGTAGCTCTTCAGCTCCTCTAATTATTCGCCTTGGAATTTTTTCTTAATTTTATCGAATAGTGAACTACCTTGCTCTTCAGGAATATCGCCACTAATTTCCGCAAATTCACGTAGTAATTGTTTTTGTCTTTCTGTTAACTTTTCAGGTGTTACTACTTTTACAATTACATATTGATTACCCATGCCATAGCCATGAACATTTTTAATTCCCTTATCTTTTAGACGGAATTGAGCGCCTGATTGTGTACCTGCTGGAATACGTAATTTTACTTTCCCATGAACAGTTGGTACTTCAATCTCATCACCAAGAGATGCTTGTGGGAATGTCAGTTTTAGCTCAAAGTAAATATCGTCGCCATCACGCTCAAAATCTTTATGCCCTTGTACACGGAACATAATATATAAATCGCCTGCTGGACCACCGTTTATACCTGGTTCACCTTGACCAGATACGCGAATTTGTTGACCATCGTCAACACCTGCTGGGATGGTTACTTTAATTTTCTTGCGCTTTTGAACTTTTCCCTCTCCATGG
Source organism: Lysinibacillus sp. FSL H8-0500 (assembly GCF_038051955.1). Classification (NCBI taxonomy): domain Bacteria; kingdom Bacillati; phylum Bacillota; class Bacilli; order Caryophanales; family Bacillaceae; genus Lysinibacillus; species Lysinibacillus sp. FSL H8-0500. The sequence continues at coordinate 3,124,159 of NZ_CP150292.1, forward strand.
CATGTTGAACATTTTTCTTTAATAATTTTACCTGTACCATGACATGTTGAACATGTACGGCGGTTCATCATACGCCCAAATGGTGTATCGACCGCCTGATTGATCTGACCAGCACCCTTACATGTCGAACATGTTTCAGGCTGGGTACCTGGCTTTGCACCTGAGCCATGACATGTATCACATGTTTCATCCTTTGGAATTTCAATTTCTGTCTCTTTTCCAAAAACAGCTTCCTCAAATTTGATGTTCATACGATATTGCAGGTCATCGCCTTTACGTGGTGCATTAGGATCTTGTCGGCGACCACCGCCACCGCCAAAGAATGAGCTGAAAATATCCTCGAAGCCGCCAAAGCCGCCACCTCCGAAGCCGCCACCAAAGCCTGCATTTGGGTCCTCATGACCAAATTGGTCGTAGCGCGCTTTTTTCTCATCATCACTTAATACTTCATATGCTTCAGCGATTTCTTTGAATTTTTCATCTGCACCTGGCTCTTTATTAAGGTCAGGATGGTATTGCTTTGATAATTTACGATATGCTTTTTTAATGTCATCTTTTGAAGCCGATTTTGTTAAGCCCAGCACCTCGTAATAATCGCGTTTTTCCATTATTCACACTCCGCTCTATTTGCATAAAATCTATTGTACCATGCAGTCGATAAAACTGTCTTATTTTTTCAATGAATCATTGATAAGCATAAAATTTTGTTAGCATACACAATGATTTTGCCAATGGTGTTATTTACTCATCGTAACCTTACAATAAGAAAAGCCAAAGCCGCAAGCGGTCTTTGGCTTTTTCACTTAGCTGTGTTATTGTTTCTTATTTATCGTCTTTTACTTCTTCAAAGTCAGCATCTACAACACCATCATCTTTTTTGTCAGTGTCTGCACCTGCTTCGCCACCTTGTGCAGCCTGAGCTGCTGCTGCCGCTTGCTCATACACTTTCATTACTAATGGTTGTAATACGCCTTCTAATTTTTCTTTTGCTGCTTTAATGCCTTCTAATTCACCAGCTTCAAGCGCTTTTTTCAATTCATCACGAGCATCTTCTACAGACTTTTTCTCGTCTTCTGTAATTTGCTCACCTAAATCGGCAATTGTTTTATCCACTTGGAAGACAAGTTGATCTGCTTCGTTGCGAAGGTCTGCTTCTTCCTTACGTTTCGCATCCACTTCAGCATTCGCTTCTGCGTCTTTCACCATGCGTTCAATATCTTCTTCTGATAAGCCTGAATCAGATTGAATCACAATTGTTTGTTCTTTGTTTGTACCAAGGTCTTTTGCCTTTACAGATACGATACCATTTTTATCAATATCGAATGTTACTTCGATTTGTGGTACACCACGTGGTGCTGGTGGAATATCTGCTAATTGGAAGCGACCTAATGTTTTATTGTCCGCAGCCATTGAGCGTTCACCTTGTAATACATGAATATCTACTGCTGGTTGGTTATCAGCTGCTGTAGAGAATACTTGTGATTTTGAAGTAGGAATTGTCGTGTTACGGTCGATTAATTTTGTGAACACGCCACCCATTGTTTCAATACCAAGTGAAAGTGGTGTTACGTCAAGTAATACAACATCTTTTACATCACCTGTTAAGACACCACCTTGTACTGCAGCACCCATTGCAACAACCTCATCAGGGTTTACACCACGGTGTGGCTCTTTAGCTGTTTCTTTACGTACCGCTTCTTGTACTGCTGGAATACGTGTAGAACCACCAACTAAAATAACTTGGTCAATTTCAGAAGTAGAAAGACCTGCATCTGATAATGCTTGACGTACTGGACCTACTGTACGATTTACTAATGGTAATGTAATTTCGTCAAATTTCGCACGTGTTAAAGAAATCTCTAAGTGTAATGGACCTGCTTCACCAGCTGTAATAAATGGTAAAGAGATTTGTGTAGATGTGACACCAGATAAATCTTTTTTCGCTTTTTCAGCTGCATCTTTTAAACGTTGCATCGCCATTTTATCTTTTGATAAGTCAATGCCATTTTCTTTTTTGAATTCAGCAACAAGATATTCGATTACTGCATCATCGAAATCATCGCCACCTAGTTTGTTGTCACCAGCAGTTGCTAATACTTCAAAGACACCATCACCTAGCTCAAGGATAGATACGTCAAATGTACCACCACCAAGGTCAAATACAAGTACTTTTTGATCTTGATCTTGCTTGTCTAAGCCATATGCAAGTGCCGCTGCTGTTGGCTCATTGATAATACGCTCTACTTCAAGACCAGCGATTTTACCAGCATCTTTTGTCGCTTGGCGCTGTGCATCGTTAAAGTAAGCAGGTACTGTAATAACTGCTTTTGTTACTTTTTCACCTAAGTAATCTTCTGCATAGCCTTTTAAGTATTGAAGAATCATAGCCGATACTTCTTGTGGTGTGTATTCTTTATCTTCCACTTTTACTTTGTCAGCTGTACCCATTTTTGATTTAATCGAAATAATTGTGTTTGGATTTGTTACTGATTGACGTTTCGCCACTTCTCCAACTTGACGCTCACCATTTTTAAACGCCACAACGGATGGTGTCGTACGGTTACCTTCTGGGTTTGGAATTACTTTTGGTTCTCCACCTTCAAGTACAGAAACGCAAGAGTTTGTTGTTCCTAAGTCAATACCAATAATTTTGCTCATTAAAATTTCCTCCTATTATTTCAACGCAAAGGATGCGTTTTCTTACTACCTATAATTGATAAAATAGTGCAATGACTATTCGTTCACAGATACCATTGTTGGGCGTAATACACGATCTTTTAATAGATAGCCTTTTTGTAGCTCGCGTAAAACAATTCCTGTTTCTTTTTCACTATCCTGTTCCTGCATAACAGCTTGGTGTACATTTGGATCAAATGGCTCACCTTCTGCTTTAATCACTTGCAGACCTTCTTTTTCTGTCGCTTCTAATAAAGAGCGATAGACCATATCAATGCCTTTGATAATAGACGCAGCCTCTTCAGAAGTTGTTTCCACCTGTAAAGCACGCTCAAAATTATCAAGGACTGGCAATAAATCAGAGAGTAAGCTCTGTGCTCGATATTTTTCAGCAGCCTCACGATCTAGTTGCTGGCGACGACGCATATTATCAAAGTCAGCACGTAAGCGTAAATGACGATTTTCCTCATCCTCCAGCTTAGCTTGTAGTTCAGCAAGCTTGGCCTCATACTGCTCTTCTATTGATAATTCTGCTGTTTCTTCTTGTACCTCTGCTTGTTCTACATTTTCTTCAGTAGTATCAGCCTGTACATCTTGTTGTTCTTGTACTAGATCTTTGTTTTCAGTTGTTTCCGTCACTTGAATCCTCCTCATTATTCCTCATTCAAATTTTTTGTAAAGGCCTGTGTTAGATCTAGGCGCATTACATCTAATAAAGCCACGACACGCTTATAATCCATGCGTGTTGGACCGATAATAGCAATCGCTCCCTGCTGATCATCACCAATCGAGTACGTAGTGGTAATGACACTGCAATTTTCCATTTCTAATTGTTTATTTTCTGAGCCTATCCGAATATGAATACCTGATTCATTTGGATGGAAAAGGGACTGCACCTGGCTAGTCGTCTCCATTAAGTCCAAAATCATACGGACTTTATTCAAATCATGGAATTCTGGCTGATTAAACATATTTGTTTTACCACCATAGAAAATTTTACTTTCTGAATTATGCAACGTTGCTGTCACAAGCGTATGAATAAAATCATCCGCTGATCGAACATGCTGCTGTAAAACGGCTAGCACTTCGGCCTCAAGCATTTTATGGATATCCTCTAAGGACACACCAATTAATCGCTCATTTAAAATATTGACCATTTTTTCTAAATCAGCAGCGGTAACATCAGGCGGTAAAGTAAACATACGATTCTCAACATGACCTCTATTTGTTACGATAATGGCTACTGCTGTATCGCTAGAAAGAGGTACAATGGAAAATCGTTTGACACGATGTCGTTGAACATCAGGCCCTAAAAGTATAGACGTATATGATGTCAGCTCTGATAAAATATTGGCTGACTTTCGGATAATATGCTCTACTTCTACAAGACGGTCATTAAAAATTGATTGGATTTGTTGAATGTCCCTTGAGTTAATGCCTTGGGGACGCAACAAATGATCTACATAAAATCTGTAACCCTTTTCCGAAGGCACTCGACCAGAGGATGTGTGGGTTTTTTCTAAAAATCCTAGTTCCTCTAAATCCGCCATTTCATTTCGTATAGTGGCTGGACTAAATGTAATCCCTTGTTTTTTGGAGATCTGGCGAGAACCTACCGGCTGTGCAGACAAAATAAAGTCATCTACAATTACTTGCAATATTTGTAACTGCCGATTTGTTAGCATGATTATCACCTCTGTTAGCACTCAACTAAGAGGAGTGCTAATACTATTATTAAGTTATCAAATCCCACTTTTTATGTCAATGAAATCGCTCAATCTTCTAATAAAAATTGTTGAAATACTTCATTACCTACAAAACGCCCTTTTCTTGTAAGACGAATTCCTTTATGATCGTGTTCTAAAAGACCTTTTGCTACTAAATTTTCAATAACCGTAGGATAATGTACCGTCATGGGTGCTTGAAATTTTTCTTCATATATTTTGTGCACAACACCTTCTGTTTTACGCAGCCCTAAAAACATTTGCTCTTCCCGTTTCTCAGTTTGCGTTACAGTATGCTGCTGTACAATTGGCAGCTCTCCTGTTAAAACAGCATCCATATATTTTTTTAATGGACCATGATTCGAATAGCGTACACCTGCTAGATAACCATGAGCGCCAGCACCAAAGCCTGCATATTCATCATTATCCCAGTAAATTTTATTGTGGCCTGACTCAAAACCAGACTTTGCAAAATTACTGATTTCATATTGCTGAAGTCCATGTAGCTCCATCTGCTGCATTAACACATCATACATATCTGCCTCTAAATCTTCCGTTGGTAAATGCAGCTTACCCTTTGCATACTGATTATAGAAAATCGTTTTCGGCTCCACAATAAGGGAATAAGCTGAAAAATGTGGCAAATCAAGTGCCAACCCTTTCTCTAATGAATCCTTCCATTGCGCCATCGTTTGTCCTGGTAAACCATACATTAAATCAATGCTAATATTTTGGAAGCCAATTTTTTTAGCCAAGGCGATTGTTTCATAGACATGCTCATTACTATGGGTACGGCCAATTTTTTGTAATAGCTCTTGGTCAAAGGATTGTACACCCATGCTTAAACGATTCACACCACCGTCAAGCAATACTTGTAACTTATCTGCTGACAGTTCATCTGGGTTAGCCTCTGATGTAAATTCTGTCACACTCTTCATCGGAATATACGTCTGAATAAGTGTTAGCAGCTTGTCCAATTGCTTGGGTGATAAAGCAGTTGGTGTACCTCCGCCAAGAAAAATTGTGTCAATATGACGAAAATGTTCAGGATATTTTGCTGTAGCAAGCGCCATCTCTTGCCCTAATGCCTCTATATATTCATCGACAGGTTGATGTTTAAAATAAAATTTATTGAAATCACAATAATTACAGATTTGATGACAGAAAGGAATGTGAATGTAAACACCTCGTGCCATAGCAATCCCTTCTTTCTTGTTAAGTCTTTTCCATTTCTACATTATAACCAATCCATACAAGGAACGCTATGAATCCATCTAGTAAGCTTTACACGTCTACATCCCTTTTTTATTCCAATCAAAAAAGCATGCTAAAATCTATCACTCTAGCATACTTTTTGAAAGGTTTTACTATTCATCTGTCTTTATTGTAAGAGCGGGACCAAGCTTGTTCCCATCCGTATCAACAAGGAAAAGCTTATAATTTTTCTCTGTTAAATAAAGTGCATCCACGCGACTACCCCACTTCGTTCCTTCGTCATTTAATGAATAAGGCTCTTTAAAATGCCATGTTTTCCCTTCCTTTGATTGAATTTTAAATGGAATTGCATCATTGACAAGACGTTGCTCTGCATAAAAATAAATCGTTGTCGAAATGGGTGTTGACACCACTCTGTCAATCGTTATTTCCTGTTGATCCACATGCTTGACTTTTTTTTCTACCGTAAAAACATGGCGATCTTCTTGTAATTGCTCTTGTGAAGCCTCTACTTGAAATTCCCAAGGCTCTTCAATCGGTGTTTCTACGTTCCAATCTTTATAACGAATGTCCAATTTTAAATGATCATCTTTCGGTAAATTGTCCATCTTTACACTACTATAAATGGTATATGCTTTAGTAGATTGAGCAATAGACTGACCGCCATTGCGAACCATATAATCTTTCCCATTGATCAGAATTTGTGGAAAGAAAAATATCTGATGATCTGTAGCAAATGTCTTCATCGGTTCGAACGTTGCATTTAGTAAAATTTGATTGTCATCAATAATTACTTCATGTAATGTTAAACGTCCTAAGCTATTTTTAGAGGTTTTCTCTACTTCCGTTTTGTAGGCTTCAAACGCTATTTCCTTATCCCACCACAAATACAGCAAAGCGCCACTAGCAACTATCAATAAAAGGAATACAGCCGCCATCCATTTTTTGCGTCCTCGATTTTCCTTAGCCAGATCGACAACTCGAAGCATATCATCAGCCAACATGTACACCTCTTTTTAAAAATAGTTATGATTTATTGTAGTTAGTAATGAAGCATTATATAACCTGTATTGAATGGAAGGCTGGAGTAAATTCGCTATGTATAAAAGGAATCATAAAATTCCTTTATGGTTGGTGACGAGCTTTATTTGCTTCCTGCATTAAATAATCCACAAATACATCGTCTCTTACTAGCCATGCTTGAAAGTTTCTTTTTAAAAACCACTCCGCTTCATGAAAGCTTGTAAAGGTATGCGCTAAAGGGGTTTTATCTTTTTCAATTAGCCAGTCAATGTCGTCCTTTAAATAGAGAATAAATAATTCATCGTGCTGATTTTTATAAAAAGTACCAAATGTAGAGCCCTTTAAGTTATAGCGATTTCGTTTGGCATCCTCTGGTATGGGCTCAATATGAAATGTCGCTAACACAAACTGCTTGTAAGCCTCCCCAGTTAAAGAGCAACCAGCCGCTTTTTGATGCCCCCCTCCACCGAAAGTTGTAGCAATAGATGAAACATCTATATGATCATGAATTGTACGCAAGGACATTTTTTTACTGCCCATATTAACCATGGCTATATAGTCAAGATGTACATTTTCATTGCCTAATTCATTGCCCAGCTCAGAAAGATAGGACTCTGCATAGACAACACCTACATAGAGATCTCCCATATTCGTTTGGACAAGCTCTCGTTTTTTTCGTCGAATATAACGCTCTATTTTGTCCTCTTCCATACTTAAAATTTTCTTTTCGAAGTCATCAAAATCAAAATGCTCACTTGTTTTTAAGCGATTCAGCATTTTTTCTTCAAATTCATCAATGGATACTAAGAAAAAGAGGGCATTAAGCCGCTGTGCTTGAAAATTTCCGTTCTTTTCCCATTCCCATGTATCGTACTGTCTCACTAACTCTACAAATTCTGTTAGAGCCTCTGTTTTTTCTAATAAGCCCTGTGTTATAAGGTATTGATAAAATAAAGATGTGGCTGACGTTAATAAACCTTGCTCATCTTCAATTAATACTCTTCCCCATTCATAATGATTGAAATGAAGCGCTGTTTTATGATGGTCCAGCAATTGTACATTACCAGTCGCCTGATAATAATCATTTAAATGTTGTTCATTCGTTTCATTTGGCGAAAGATCTGTAATAAACAAAAAAGTATTCTGCTGGTCATTCTCCAAAAAGAATTCAATCTCTCGATCCAATGAGGAAATGGAATTGTAGCGTATCTTTACCTTATCCTGAAAGGCGAGCTTTGCTAAAATGCCACACCCTACACCATCTAAATCATTATGTGATAATAATTTATACATGTCTTCACCTCAAAAAGTAGTATGGGTGTTTTTTCGAAATTCAAACAAAAGGGCGTTCTATAAATTTGTAACGAACCATTGCTGAAATGACCACGCTTCGATCTATCATGAAAAGATTTATAATTGAATAAAAATAACCATGACTACAAGAAGGAAGGAAACTGTCAATGAAACGAAAAATAACGTATATCGGAATTGGCATTTTATTTATCTTTGCTTTCGCCTTTTCAGCATATAAATTAATGAATGCCCGAGACTATCAATTGTTTGGTAATATTACCTCTCATATTGAAACCCATGAAAAAGTCATTGCCTTAACCTTCGATGATGGGCCTACTCACCAGACAGATGCCATTTTATCACTTTTAGACAACTATAACGTAAAAGCAACCTTTTTTCTCATCGGTAAGGATATTGAAGCAAACCCTGAAGAAGCGAAGAAAATTGCTGCGGCAGGACATCAAATCGGCAATCATACCTATTCGCATAAACGTATGGTGTTAAAAGGCCCTTCCTTTATCAAGAATGAAATTGAAAAAACAGATGCCTTAATTGCTAATCTTGGCTATTCAAAGGTACCCGTTATCAGACCACCATATGGCAAAAAATTAATAGGCTTACCCTATTATTTAAAGAAACATCATCGTGAGACGATTACTTGGAATTTAGAGCCTGATACTTACTATACAGAGGCGAAGGATAAAGTAGTATATGTCAAAGAAAATGTTCAACCAGGTTCCATTCTATTAATGCACCCGATGTATGATGCGACAGGCAATGAATTACAGGCAATTGAGGGCGTTTTACAAGCACTTATGGACGATGGCTATACTTTTGTAACGATTGAGGAATTACAAAAATTACAAAAATAATTTCTTTTACTCCTTATATTAAGAATCTGCCCTTATCATGGTGCAGATTTTTTTTAATATGGGGCTGCTAAAAAATATTTCCCTCTAACATTATAATATATGTATAGTATTCAAGGCTTTCCACCATCTTCTTAATAGTATGATATAGAAGTTAGAATTTTTGGAACTATTAATAAATATTTTCTTAATAAAATATAAGCTCCATTTATACTAAAATATGCTATTATAATTTTAGTATAAGGTCCTATTTTTCTTAAACGAAAAATAGAGGAAATAAGAACTATAAAAGGATGATGACTATGAAAAATATCCGGCAATTATTTCAGAGCGAAGATGGGAATATCCATCAAAGAGAGCAATTATTAGTATTATTAGAGAAAATTGTTTCTTCTTTAGATGCATTAAAAGATCCAGACATCACAACACTTGGCCCATTGAAGGAACGCCCTGCTAATTTTTATCGAGAGCTTATGCAGGAGCATCAAGTGCCCACAACAGGCATTGGGCTTGAGGAAGTAGTAGAACAATTAACCCAACTCATGCAAGGACATCCTTACCACACACATAACTTTGTGACAAATGTGTTACCAATGGCAAGCATTCCTGGCATATTGGGCCAATTTACCAATGCGCTACTAAATGGCAATAATTTATGGGACGTTTATGGACCAGCTGCTGCGGAATGTGAAGTAAAGGTAGTCGCAATGATGTCTAAATTAGTTGGCTATGATTATACAAAAAGCTTTGGCTATACAACCTGGGGTGGACAAGGTGCTGTTTTTAGCGGGCTACGTCTTGCCATTGCAAAACAATTCCCACATGCAAAAGAGGATGGTGTACCAAATAATTTATATTGCTTTGCTTCAGAAAATGCACATTACAGCCTATTAAAATCTATAGAAGCAGTAGGTATTGGCAGTAAGCACTTAGTACGTGTGAAGGCAGGCAGGGATCACTCAATGGATGTGGCAGATTTACATATTCGTATGACGGAAGTGATAGAAAATGGGGGTATCCCGATTTATGTTGTCGCAACAACAGGTGCAACTGATCAATTTGGTATTGATGATGTACAAGCAATTAAAGAAGTCACAACAAGCCTTGAGAAAAAGTACAGTCTAAAACCAATACATATTCATGCAGATTCAGCTTTAGGTGGCTTTTATGCGTTCTTTAATGACTATGATTTCAAAAATAACCCTCTTCAATTTGAGCAATCTGTTTTACAAGGGCTATTACAAATACAGGCTCGTATGCAGCACCTAGCCATTGCAGATAGCTTGTGCTTTGATTTCCAAAAACTCGGACAAACGCCTTATTTAACAAGCTTATTTTTACTAAAAGAGGGCAAGCATTTAGAGCTATTAGATATCGAAGACTTTGATACACCCTATGTTGGCAATCGTGGCTATGGCTCTTACCATACAGGTTATACATTGGAATGCTCTCGTATGGGCAGTTCTATCGCCATTTTTGCTGCATTACAGGCATTTGGTAAGGAGGGCTACCAGCAATTATTAGCCAATTATGTACAAGTAAATTTAGTTTTCCGTGCACAATTAACGGCAAAAATACCTCTGCTACAAGTCGTCAATGCAACAACTATCGGACCAGTTACAGCCTTTCGTTTATATCCAGACGGCTTGAATTGGCAGTCTGAACAAGCTGGTCATTATACGCAAGATCAAATTGAGCATATTAATGCGATGAATGCCTCTTTCTTTGAAATTATCGGTGAAGGTCGAGAGGAAGTATTTTTCGGTGATACAACACGTGTCTGCACGGTGAAAGCAAGCGATACAGCACAATCTGTTCCTATTGCTGCGGCAAAATTCTTCTCGATTTCACCTTATACAGAAACAGCACATATCCCAAATATGATTGATTTCTTACAGGAAAAGCTTAACGTATTGGAGGCAGCTCATCATGCGTATAGTTAATAAATTAAAAAGTTCATTACTCTATAAATATATAGCTAGCTTTACCATACCAATAGCGATTATTTCAGTATTATTTAGCGTTGTGTTGTTTGTTGTTTCCTACCGTATTATTGATAATTTTGTTTTAACACAATTTGAAGCTTCCCTTGAAACAACATCAAACGCTATTTTTGAAAACATTGAAAAAAATGATGCGATCGCAGCGGATAATAGCAATCCTGACAAATATAAAAAAATATTGGAGCAATTAAATACAGCCGTTAAAAAATATGATATTGAAAATGCCTATATTCTTTCAAGGGCAAATGGCAAGGAGCATATTGTTGCTTTAAGTAACACTGACAATCATCATCAGGACTATATATTTGATGAAAAAATGCATGTAGCCCTCGATAATGGCTCTCCACAGGTAAGTGATATTTATAAAGATGAATATGGCACTCATAAATCGATCTTTATTCCATTTAATAATACAGATATTATTTTTGGCTTAGATATGGATGCATCATTTATCTCTAAGCTACAAACAGAAACGTTGTGGATTTGTATTGTGATGACCATTATCTTTATTATTTTTGGGGTTATTGTCGCTTATTTTATTAGCCTCGGTATTACAAAGCCAATTAAAAAAATGACGCATTATGTGGAAAAGGTGGCACAGGGAGATTTAATTGAGGAGCCGCTTCAGATACAAGGGGACAATGAAATTGCTCAGCTAGCAACAGGCATTGAAAAGATGACACAAGATTTACGCACGCTTATTGAACAAATAGCACACAATGCTGAGCAAGTAGCTGCTATGTCCGAAGAATTAACAGCAAGCTCGGAGCAAACAAGTGCATCCATTCAACAAATTACCTCCTCCATGCAAGAGGTGGCAGCAGGGTCAGAAAAGCAAACTGCTTCTATTGAGGATGTGGAAAGCCATATTACAGAGATTTCAAGCAAAATGACAGAGGTTGTGACAAGCGTCAATGATGTGACAGATAAAGCCTTCCAAACATCGGCTATTTCAGAGAAAGGCAATGCAACGATCCAAGAAGCAACAGAAAAAATGTCCATCACCTCTCAAGCGATTCAAGAATCGAGTTCGGTTGTAGAACGCTTAAGCACCTATACAAATGAAATCGGTGATATTGTAACATTAATTGCGCAAATTACAGATCAAACAAATTTACTTGCTTTAAATGCTTCCATTGAGGCAGCCCGTGCAGGTGAACATGGTAAAGGCTTTGCTGTTGTTGCTGAAGAGGTTCGCAAGCTGGCAGATCAATCGTTAGAGGCAACCAATAGTATTCGCACACGTATTGAAACCATTAAAGAGGAATCTACACAAGCCGTCAAATCAATGGCTATTAGTAGTAGTAATCTTGCTGAAAGCTCAGCAACATTTCATGCATCAGGCGAAGCATTTAGTAATATTTATGCTCAAATTACAGCTCTTACAGAGGAAATGGATCATGTCAATACAATTATGGCCACTATGAATGAAGGCGTTGGCGGTATCACAACTTCCGTAGAGCAGGTTGGTATTGTCGCAGCACAAGCTTCTGGCAATATTCAAAATATAGCTGCCGCCTCAGAGGAACAGTCTGCAAGTATTGAAGAAATTACAGCCTCCTCTAATAATTTAGCAGAAATGGCACAGCAGCTTCGACATATTATTCACAAATTTAAGCTATAAATGAAATCCGCTATGCTTTTTTGCATAGCGGATTTTTCTATCCATTAGTTGTGTTATGCTATCCGTCAATTTTGTTATTCTATCCACTACCTTAAGAAAAATTGATTTATATGAGGCTTTTCACCACTTTTGAAATAACAGCCCCATCCGCCTGTCCTGTTAATAACGGTTTAGCAATTTTCATTGCCTCACCCATATTCATGCCCTTGCTAATACCAGCCTCAGTTAATTTCTCAGCTATCTCCTCTTCCGATAATTGCTTTGGTAAGAAGGATTTTAAGAGGATCAATTTCGCCTCTTCTTTTTCAATTAAATCTGCTCGGCCAGCCGTTTGAGCACCCTCTAAAGCCTGATTGGTTTGCTTTACTTCACGATTAATAACCGCCATTTCTTCCGCAGCCGTTAGCGCCTCGCCTTTGTCCTTTTCAGCCGCATCTAAAGCCGATTTTAATAGCGATAATACGCCTTTCGCTAAAGCATCCTTCTCTTTCATAGCTGTTTTTAATTGTTCAAATACCTTTGTTTTTAACAATGTGTTCACTCCTTTTTGTCAACGATTATACCATATAAGCATCGGATAATTTTACTTGATACAATAGCATCCCTTTTAGCTCGCCCTGATAAGAAAAAACGCCTTGCCGAATCAGTTGTCGAATACGCTATTCAATCCATTCCGCTTCCCTATATTGCTCCATATGTCCCAGCACTTCTCCAACAATTCTAGCTGTGTTTTGATAATCATGCTTCCCTTGCTCATGATGGAGGCGCTTAGCACAGGCAATAATCAAGTCATCATCTTTTGTTTCGTCACTACTATGCCAAAGCTCATGAAACTCCCATGTACGAATAGAGTGAAAATCGTCAACTAACATATTTAAACCTCCCTGACACAAAGTCTGTCGTAATGTTGTTTTTAAAGGGCGTCCCTGAGAATGCTCATAAAAATATAATAAATCCTCTGCTCTGACTTCTCCTGATGATCGTGGATAATGCTCCTCTGCTAGCTGGGGATATGTATACATTTCATGGAATAATTGAAAGGTATCTAATACGTAAATATCATTGATGTTATCTTCTAATATCGCCAATATAAGCCGAAGCCCTATTTGTTCATGGGCATTTTGACAAGTCCAAATAATAATATCGAGATGTGGTGGGCTATTTTTAATGTGCTCTATCGCTTCCATTGTTTGACGCTGCAATAGCTCTAAGTCATCGTTATTCATGATAGAGCGCTCTCGAAGCCATTGAAAACGAGCCTCAATCCCTGCAGCTGTATGTATATCCTTTAAGGGACCGATAGAAAAATTACCCGGTATTACAATCACTTCATCTGTCTTATTATAGCTCGTGTTGCGAAATGCTGCTTTTAAACTGCCTCCTGGTGAATCACCAAAAACAATATGGACAGTTTGCTTAGTTGAAACAGAAGGCTCCTCTGTTTGCTGTAATAAAAACTGCTGTATGTTATCCCTTGAGTGCTCATTTAAAAGAGCCAAAAGGAGCATAGACTTTGCCTCATCTTCGCTTAATTGTTTAATAGCCTTTTTTAATTGCTTTATCTCTGTCATTCACTATCCTCCTTAATGGCTTGTAATAAAAACTTTCCCTTTATTAGCATCAGAGGTTTCAACCGCTTGGATAGCCTTATGAATATCTAGCAATGGATAGTGGGCGTTAACCTTCATCATTGTTAATAAACCACATTGTACAAGGTTAATAAGCTGCTGCATCGTTTGCTGCCACTGCTCAACGGATGTCTGGCGCTGCCAATGTCGTAAATGAAATAAATTAGCCTGTACACGTGCTTCATTCACAATACTTGTCCAATCCACCTGCACACCTGATAGAAGACCAATCGCTAAAAAATTGCCACTAGGCTTCACACAGAAAGCTAGCTCTGTGCCTGCTTCCCCACCAATGGAATCAATCGCTGCCTCTGCCCCCCTACCATTTGTAAGGGCCATAACTGTTTCCTTTAATGACATTTGTGATGTGTCAATCACATAGCTAGCGCCAAGCTGCTGCAATGTTTCTTTATGTTGACTATTGCGCACCACTGCAATAAGCTGAAAACCGAGTAGCTTTGCCAATTGCGCAAAAATATGACCGATAGCAGAACCACATGCATTTACAAGTAAAGTATGATTTGGCTGCAATTTTAAAACCTCTGTACATGTGACAAAAGCCGTTATTGGGTTAATATACATTTGTGCCGCTGTAAAATCATCCATCTCAGTAGGAATAGCTACAGCAAATTCAGCCTGTGTTTTCACCATTTCTTGCCATGTTCCCTCTCCACGTAATGGCAATACCCGCTGACCAATAAGCTGTGGTGACACAAGTGGCCCCACTTGTTCAACAATGCCAACCCCCTCATAGCCTGGAATCGTTGGTAAAGGAATGCGATGTGCATATTTTCCGCATATTGGTATTAAATCAGAAGGATTAATCGGTCTTGCTAGCATACGAACCACAATCTCTTGTTGCTGTGGAGGTGTAATCGTTTTATTTTCAAGGCGTAATACCTCCGTTGGATTACCAAATTCATAGATTTTCAGACATTTTGCTTTCAACTATTTAACCTCCTTCATAAAATAACATCATACCAGGCGCATCTGCTTCACGCTCACAAAATCCAAGTCTTTGATAAAAAGGCTACTTGCCTTTTGCACAAAATAACTGAATCCATTTAATATTTTCCTTTTGACAATGCTCTAACAAGCCTTCCATCACCATTGTACCAATGCCCTTGCGCTGATAATCGGGATGCACCATTACATCACAAATAAATGTTTGATAGATTCCATCCGAAATAATTCGTCCATAGCCAATTAACTGTTCACCATTATAGATGGATAGACTAAACCAGCTATTACAAATAGCACGATACAGTTGATCATATGTATAAAGCCCCTTTGCATTCCAGCCAGTTGTTTGATGCAATGCTTTATACGCCTCCATCGTAGGATTTAACGTACTAATTATATACATAGCATATCCCCTCCTATTATTGATTGTATAAATATACAAAATAACAAATATTTAATCAATCATAATTTTAGGATATGATTAATTATATATCATTCATAACTAACTAAGAAGAACATGCTATAATCATGGGATACGAACACGGGCAGAGGAGGGGATATAGGTGAAAAATATTTTAATAAGACGCCCTAAATCAACAGATGTTCAGGCACTACATCAATTCTTTTTCCTTGTTATTCAGGATACGTTTGCCAAAGAAGGGCTTTCAGAGCTAGTAGAAGATCAACAGAATGAATGGGCAATGAAAAAACATTATTTAGCAATGGACTTAGCAAGCCAAGGTCAGCAGCGATTTTTTTGGGTAGCTGTAGAGCCAAAAACAGAAGAAATAATTGGCACAATTGAATATGGCGAGGCAAATGTACTGATTCAGCAAACGATACAAGAGGATTTAGCAAACTGTCCAGAAATCGGAACCGTTTATGTTCATCCAAACTATCAACAGCGGGGTATTGGCACGATGCTACTTCAACATATGCTTACCACACTTGAAACACAGCAAATACCGAGCTTTTGCTTGGATAGCGGCTATCGACAGGCTCAAATAGTTTGGCAGAAAAAATTGGGCAAGCCAGATTTTTGTCTGGAGCATTATTGGGGACCAAATACTCATCATATGATTTGGAAACGTTCAATACCATTTTGATAAAGTGAATCTTCAATCAGTGTAGTTTTCGCATATCCTCCACTGATTGAACGTTTCACCCACCTTTATTTTTACAGGCTAAATGTGCAAGTATATCATTACAATGTCAATCCTCCACTTTATGAATAGAATATTGTCAAAGGGTTAGTATAATGAATATTTTAATAAAGTTGACATATTTAACCTTTAAGCCTTACCATTATTTTATAAATTAATGAAGTAAACACTGCCAATAAAAGATTATTATAAGCAAGTATCTTTCTTACTTGTATTTCTATATTTTTTCACCGATCACTATTCAACTTTTGGTAAATCAATTCCCTCGATCCGCTATATTGGAGTGGGCAATTTCTCCTTTTTTAGCCCTGCTATTTATCTAAATAGTCACTATAATATGTTCTACTTTTTTCTCAAGGTAGGGATGCTCTATAGTACTTTAGCCATTAGTAAAAAACGTTTCTAAAAATCAGTTGAAGTTTTGATTGAGATCTATATTTTTATGTTTGGAGGGAAGTAAAATGTTTAAATTCATGGATGATTTAGCAGGTGCGGTTTTCGATGTTTTTATGTTATTTTGCTATTTCTTGGCAGGCGTCATCATTGTAGGAGTTCCTCTTTTTCTATTAGCTAAATTTTTCTTATTATTTTATTAAAACTGAAGATAACACTCAAAAAGGAACCACAGTCTAGCCGTGATTCCACTTGATTTATTGAACATTCATAATGATGAACTGATCATATTAATTTAAGTGTTAGTAGTGATAATGGTAAGGAAGCCCGCCATTTTTTATTTCACTTAAATTTCACTTGGCATATAACCTCAACTTAGAAGCACCCCTCTTTTGCATCGCCATAAAAGTACCTTACCAAAACATTCTAGTCAGTCGTATTTATTTAAATCTATATCTAAGAAAAGATTACAATCCTCTCAACTTAAATAAGATACATTTTAATAATTATTACCTCATTGCCTGTGGTCTCCCGAAAGCTAAGGAATCACTCAGTAGAAATTCCATTCGTCTGATTTCCTTTACCAATGTATACGAGGTTTTATGTTACAAATTAGATACCCTACCATTAGGGTAAAAGCTAAAAAACCAGGTACTCACTTTAATTGAGTGCCTGGATTTTTGTGTACATATCCTAAAAGCGATACGTCTTTCTATATAGCTAAAATTTTAGTTAAGATGTGTTCTGCTGTTTATCCTCTATACGCTCGCGCTACATAATAAGCTATTGATCCGCTTCCAGAGTTGCAACGAATGCTTAATTTGATACCATTTTTCTCATCTTCCCAAAACTGTTTATTCTGTTTTGTAGTCATTTCGGCAACTGTACTCGCACTTTCATCTATAGCACAATAACAATTATTATCTGTATAGATACCCGTTAAAGGACATTCTACACCGAAAGAAAGCTTAGTGTCTGTGCCTCCATACTGCATGGTAAATCCGTATTGTGTTCCTACTAAAGCGTTTTCTCTCTTTTCTGTTGCAATCAATCCTGATACTGGATATGTACCCACTTCAGGAATCACAACAGCTTCAGGAATTGGCGTTGTCATTAACATTGGTTTACCATGAACATTATGATCTGATACAAAAGTAAGAGGCTTGTCCAATTCATTAATTAACAACACAATCGCATTTGCTGGTTTTGCCATAAAATAAATAATTGGGATGATAATAGCCACAATTACTAGAGCAGCAATGGCTACAACTGCACCAACTGAAGCAACTGTAACACCAGCAAAAGCTGCGACTGCTTCGGCTGCTCCAACTGCCAATTTTGCAATAACAGTAGAGGTTGATAATAGACCAATTCCTAATGCACCTGAAACAAGAATTTGTGCAGTAACAAGACCAGCATCATCATCTTCCATTCCTTGCAATCGATTTAAACCATCAATCAGCACATGGAGTTGTTTTTTAATATCATCACCAGTAGCATTTATAAGAATTTTATACATATCTTGTTTCAGTGGAATTGGTGCAGTCTGATCGCTTGCCTCTAGCTCGGATATATCCTTGCCTAGCGCTTCCGCCAAAATTTGTTTTCTTTCCTCTATAAATTCAGCCTGAAATCTATTAATTTCTTCTTGTGAAGTTGCTTTCTCTAGTTTTGTTGCATAATCAGGGAATAAAGAACGAAATCCTTCTTTTAATTTAAAATCAATATCAAGTGTAGTATGCATATATTACTAACCTCCATTAATTATAATCTGTATTAGCTATAGCTAATAGTTTCCCTCGAGTTATTTATATCCTATCACTCCTAAAATAACCATACAACGGTTAATTCACGCCAATATTTTGCGGTTCCCCCGCCATTTTTTGGCGGATTAAAGGTCCATTCTCACACTATACGCCAATTCACGCCACGTATTCCGCCATTTTTTGGCGTTACCTTTATTTTCTTATAATTCTAAAGTAATTGTTTTAGTGAATTTTATACCAAATTATTAAAACCTTATTCTCATATAATTGTTTTTATGAAATAATAATTGTCACAAAATTGTCACATTTATTATGTATGAAATAAAAAGTAACCAGCTCGGCTAAATAATTAGCTCTGATGGTCTTAGTGATTTTACGGAAACAAACACTCGTTAGTCCCCTGTGAAACGAGGATCTTTAGCTCTTACCTGTGAGATTTCTTTGAGCAAATTTATCCAGTCACTGCTTATCGATTCACAAACTTAAATTTTTGCTGGGTACTTATCAACAGCCTGAAGCCCAGTGGTAAATGATTACATCTTTTCCTCTATCGGCTTTAATCTCAGAAGTTCATTAGCAGTTTTATTAGCCAAACCCGCTAATAAAGCTACTCTTTTATTTGCTGTGCTACCCGCCCCTCTTTTCACCTCACTTTCAAATTCGTTTCACAACTTTGTAATAACAAGATAAAATTAAATTGTGAAAATATCAACATTTATCCACCAAAAATATTGCTAAGTTGTATTTAAGGTGTTATATTAAACGCATTAGGAGGTGATTATTTGGAAATCGGAGAAAGAATAAAAAAAATTCGGACTGATAAAAACTTAAATCAATCCGAATTTGCCGAGCGTATTGGTATAGGTCAAGCAGCCTTATCTGCTTTAGAAAAAGGCATCAGAAATGTTACGGATAGAAACATTCTTCTAATATGTGAAAATTTCAATGTCAACGAACACTGGCTACGCACAGGGGAAGAACCAATGTTTATTGAAACGAATACCACAATCATTGAGGAATTAGCAAAGGAATATAAACTTGATGATTTAGAAAAGAAAATCGTTGAACATTTCGTCAAATTAGATAGTGGACATCGTGAGGCCATCAAAAATTATGTTCTTTCGCTTACTACTGAAATTGGTAATGCTTCCGAAATTGCCGCTACTACTGCAGAAGAGGCAATTGAGGCGGAAGTAGAAAAAGAGTTGAATATTATTCGACAAGAGTTGTTAGACGAGAAAAAAGCGAAAATGTTATCAGCTTCACAAAAGCACAACGAAACAGGTTAAGAAAATCTAAATATAAGAAGTAGACAGGAGTTGAATGAGAAGCTGTGAATGAAATAGTTAACAAATATAATCTAAACGAACGTGAATCCAGATTTCTATTAAAAAAATCGTTGGTCGAACTCATACACGCCAATTCACGACTTGAAAAGGTAAATACAACATTCCCTCAAACAAAGACAATTGTTGAGGGTATGAGTGTTAGTGGTGTAAGCATGGACGATATTCAAATTATTTTAAATTTGAAAAATGCCTATAGCTATATTTTAAAAGAATCTGTTCCATTTACATTAGAGGTGGCAAAGAAAATTAATTCTTTTGTTTCCTATAATGAATCACTTGCATGGGGTGTTGTGCGAAACGGGAATGTTGGTATTCATCGGGTTAATTATCAGCCTAGTATTCCTGTAGAGGATGAAGTAGCAGCATATATTCAATCTCTTTTAGCAGACGATAGCGTTTCAACTACTTACCGCGCATTGAAATACATGTATTATGCTATGCGTACACAAATTTTCTGGGATGGCAACAAACGCACGGCGCTTATTTCGGCAAACTATATCATGCTACTAAATGGTAATGGCATTTTGCATATCGAGGAAAGTCAGCTTGAAAAGTGGAATGAATTATTATCCGAATTTTACGAAACAAACAATGATGAAAAAATCATCAACTGGACATACAATAACTGTATTTTCGGTATCAACTATCAATAAACTGTTTAATTTGCAAATTAATTAAAAAAAAGCAAGATTGCTGTCTTGCTCTTTCTTTCCGGAAAGGAGAATTATATGGGCAAACGTCCGGTGTAAAAGAAAGTGGCGAACCCCTTACGCCTAGTAGTATGAAATATAACACAAGAAAATTACAAGAAACACTCGAAATTCCGTTTAACTTCCATTCATTACGACATACTCATGCCACAATGTTAATGGAAAACGGTGCAAAAATCAAAGACATCCAAGCTCGTCTTAGTCATAGTAGATCAGCTATTACAATCGACACCTATTCACATCTTACGGAAAAGATGCAAAAGGAATCCGTCGATATTTTTGAACGAACACTGGATGATATTAAATAAAAACTTGCCGATCAGCGGCCGCTGGTCGGCAAGTTTTTTAAGTTGGCAAAAGTTACGATGTTGGCAAAATGTAGGCAATTTCGTTATGGGTTTTTTTACCCAACTTCGCAACCCCTTGATACGTCTACTATTTGCTATCGTCCATCTTCAATACCGCCATGAAGGCTTCCTGAGGAACCTCAACGGAGCCTACTTGCTTCATACGTTTTTTACCTTCTTTTTGTTTATCAAGTAGTTTTCGTTTACGTGAAATATCGCCACCATAACATTTAGCTAAAACGTTTTTACGGATAGCCTTAATTGTAGAGCGGGCAACAATTTTTTGACCGATAGCTGCTTGGATCGGTACTTCAAATTGTTGACGTGGAATTAATTCCTTTAATTTTTCAACAATCACTTTACCACGTTCATAGGCAAAGTCGCGGTGTACGATAAAGCTTAATGCATCGACTTGCTCACCGTTTAGTAAAATATCCATTTTCACTAGTTTTGATGGCTGGTAACCAATAAGCTCATAGTCAAATGATGCATAGCCCTTTGTATTAGATTTTAAATAGTCAAAGAAATCATAAACAATCTCAGATAACGGCATTTCATAAATGATACTTACACGTGATGTATCAATATAATCCATTGTCATAAAATTACCACGCTTCATTTGACAAAGCTCCATGACAGCGCCTACATAATCATTTGGCACCATAATAGTAGCCTTTACATAGGGCTCCTCCACACGATCAATTTTTTGCGGATCTGGCATAAAGGATGGATTATCTACTTTGATGGAAGAGCCATCTGTCATATAGACATCATAGATTACGGAAGGTGCTGTTGTAATTAAATCAATATTAAACTCTCGCTCAATACGCTCTTGAATAATTTCCATATGGAGTAGCCCTAAGAAGCCACAGCGGAAACCAAAGCCAAGTGCTTGAGAAGTCTCTGGCTCATATTGTAAAGCCGAATCATTGAGTTCTAGCTTTTCTAATGCCTCACGTAGATCATTATATCTTGCTGTATCAATTGGATATAAACCACAGTATACCATTGGATTTAAGCGTCGGTATCCTGCTAATGGCTCTGTTGCTGGACGATTCGCAAATGTTACCGTATCTCCTACACGTGTGTCGCCTACATTTTTAATGGATGCTGTTAAATAGCCTACATCCCCTACTGTTAATTCAGTCTGTGGCACAGCCTTTGGTGTATGTACCCCAACCTCAATCACCTCAAACTCCGCACCAGTTGCCATCATACGAATTTTATCACCGGGCTTTACGGTCCCATTGACAATACGGATTGAAATAATAACACCTTTATAGGCATCATAGATAGAGTCAAATATTAAAGCTTGTAGAGGTGCTTCAGGATCACCCGTTGGCGCTGGAACCTTCTCCACAATTTGCTCTAAAATATCCTCAATCCCAATACCAGCTTTGGCAGAAGCTAATACTGCCTCAGAAGCATCTAACCCGATCACATCCTCTACTTCTTGTCGCACACGTTCAGGATCAGCGGCTGGCAAATCAATTTTATTAATAACAGGTAAAATTTCTAAGTCATTATCAAGTGCTAAGTAAACATTTGCTAATGTTTGTGCTTCAATGCCTTGTGCTGCATCTACTACTAAGATAGCCCCTTCACAAGCAGCTAAACTTCGGGATACCTCATATGTGAAATCGACGTGACCTGGTGTGTCGATTAAATGGAATGTATACACTTCGCCGTCTTTTGCTTCGTACTTTAATTGAACTGCATTTAATTTGATTGTAATGCCTCGCTCACGCTCTAAATCCATTGAGTCAAGGAGCTGGGCTTTCATTTCACGGGATGTCAATGATTTCGTTTGCTCTAAAATACGGTCAGCAAGCGTCGATTTCCCATGGTCAATATGTGCAATAATAGAGAAATTTCGTATATTCTCTTGTCGTTTTAAACGTGCTTCTCGGTTCATCTTTTCCACTCCTAATTAAACTATACTGAATTATACTATGAACGTTAGGCAAAGTACAACAGCAACTCCATGCAAAAGCCTATACTATCAATGCTTGACGTATACTAGAACATTTTTAGGTTTTGCGAAACACGGTCGGATTTGGAGTTAAATAGAGCAGTATTCGGAGCTAATATATAAGAATATATGAGCAATAACAGATTAGGGTTCATTCGTTTGTGGCTAATAAAAAGTGCCCACTGTTTGAAATGAGCACTTTTAGCTTGCTTTATAAAGGAACATATGACGGATTATTTACTGTAATATGCCATATTTATTTTTAATACGCTCTAGCTTTTCTCTTATTGGCTTTTCTAATAATAATAAAAAGATAACATTTGAAACCGCATAAACCATCATAAACGGCACTGCTGAAGTTAATGCCAGTGTATAAGCCTGCCAGCTAAACACACCGTACATAGATATTGTTCCCCAAATATCCATACCAAAGGAAAAGAATACGCCTGCGAAAATACCGAATAAGATAAGAGAAATTTTTTTATGCATCAGCCCCGTTTTCCCTAATAAGCCTGCTATAAAGCCAATCATCCCCCACATAAACATTTGAAAGGGTGTCCATGGCCCTTGCCCAAAAAACATATTCGACACCAATGCGGAAAGAGCGCCTGTTAAAAAGCCTGCCTCTGCTCCAAGTGAAAAACCTGTAATGGCTGTAATGGCTGCAACAGGCTTAAAGCCAGGGGTAATAACAAATAAGGCACGACCTGCCACAGAAATAGCAGCCATCACAGCAATGACTAAAATTTCACGTGGCTGTGGCTTGCGACGTTCAAAAGATAGAAAGAAAGGAACACATGCTAAAATAATAATGGCAATCGAAATAAAATAATATTTTCGATCAGCAAATAGGGTAATACCCGCATATAAAGTAAGTGGTATTAGCACAAAAATAACAAGGAATGAGATCATTAGACGAATGTTTTTTGACATAACGTAACAACATCCTCACATGTAATGGCATTGCTTAGTAGCTCTCGGGATATGCGATGTGCGGCAGTTGTATAAAAATTATTGCCGCTATAAAATGCGCGCGGCTCATCCTCAGATACGATACTACCATCGAAAAATAAGGCACATCTGCTGCTGTACTGTGCTGAAAATTCAATATCATGTGTCACCATAATAATTGTCATTCCTTTAGCTTGTAAATCCTTTAATATTTCGGCTAGTTCTTCCTTTGCATGTGCATCAAGCCCCTTTGTTGGCTCATCTAGTAACAAAATTTTCGGCTCTATTAATAAAAGCTTAGCGAGTGCTAATTTTTGCTGTTCCCCACCACTTAAATCATAGGGATGACGATTTAATAAATGCGTTAAATGAAATAACTGAATCGTTTTTTGCATATTTGCTTCTGTTACTTTATGTAAACGAGCCATATCCTCTAGCTCTTGGCGCACTGTTTTTTGCACAAATAATGTTTTTGGATCTTGCGGTAATAACGTTAAAAATTGTTGATACAATTGTTTATTGCTATAGCTTTTTAAGGCTTTATTGAATAAAGTCACTTTGCCACGATAAGGCTTTTGAAGCCCTGCCAAAATAGCAAGCACCGTAGACTTGCCTGTACCATTACCGCCGATGATCGTTAAAAATTCCTGCTCCTTCACTTGTAAGTTAAAATGATAGACAATATCCTGACCATTTTTTTCATAACGAAAGGCAACATCCTTTGCTTCTACTGCAATAGCTGTGTCATTGTACGATATTGTAGGTGACATATCTGCTGGCGTCACTTGTTGATTATGAAGCCAGCGCTGCCCTTCACGAATCGTCAGCGGAATAGATCCGACACCATTAAGCCGGTGGAAAATTTTTGTCGCTGCCGGCAATGCAGTAATCATCGCATGCTCTTTTGGCAATGTCATTAAAATGTCCCTTGGTAAACCATCGAATAAAATTTCTCCACTGTCCATAATCAATACGCGATCTGCGAGAGGCAACACCTCCTCAAGGCGATGCTCAATTAAAATAATGGTAATACCCAGTTCCTTATTTAAGCGATGCAATGTTTGAATAAATTCCAACGCAGCGATTGGGTCTAATTGCGATGTCGGTTCATCTAATAGCAATAACTTTGGCTGCATCACCATAATAGAGGCTAAATTTAATAGCTGCTTTTGTCCACCGGAAAGCGCCGTTGTTTTTTGATGAAACCATTTTTGAATGCCGAAAAAATTTGCCATTTCAGCTACTCTTCGGCGAATTGTTACTGAATCAAGCCCCAAGCTTTCTAACCCAAAAGCGAGCTCATGCCATACTTTATCTGTAACAATTTGATTATCAGGATTTTGAAAAACATAGCCAATATCTGCTGCTGCAACTTCAGCATTTAATTGTTGTAAATCGCAGCCTTTATAAAAAATTTGCCCCGCCATTTCTCCATGTGGTTGTAGCTCACGCTTGAAATGCCGTAGCAACGTGCTTTTTCCACAGCCCGATTGCCCTATCAGCACGATAAACTCACCTTGCTGAATTGTTACATGAATATTTTTTAATACAGGGCTTGTCTCATTAGGATAAGTAAAACTTACATTGTCGATTTTAACGAGCGCCATTTGAACGCCTCCCTGATTTCAATTGCTAATGGGATAGACAGCAGCAGGAAATAGCTGCTATAAAACAATAGACTATCAATGTCCCATTTAATAGTTCCAAATGTTGGATAGAAATAAAAGGTTGTTGTACCAAGAAAACTCGCAGCGAGGTTCGTAACAAAAAGTAGCATAATTATCGTTAGAGCAATGCCATCGCGACGCTCAAAAATAAAAAGCGAAAAGGCTGTTCTCTTTTTCACACCATAGCCGCGAGCTTTCATCGAATCTGCCGTATCAATTGCATTCTCTAATGCCCACGTAATTAAAATAGATAAAATGCGCACGATGCATTTGATGCGATGCCATAATGAGCCAGCAGTATAATCCATGCCAATAACCTTTTGTGCCTGTATGATTTGCGTTAGCTGATGCCGAAAGCGTGGAACTAAGCGCAATGAAATAGATAAGGTTAGTGACAAGGCTGGTGATACTTTGCCAAATAAATAAATAAATTTATCCGATGTCATCACCACATTGTAGCAGCTAAACCAGAGCATCACAGCGACAATCATCGTGGCAATGGCAAGTCCATACATAATTGCCTCCACAGTAAGGGCATTGCCATTGATATAAAGTAATACGAGCTGACCATTATGGCTAATCAGTGGGTTAATAATCGCCATTAAGAAAAACAGTGGTACATATAGCTTCCAGTCCTTAAAAAATAGCTGTCTACGTAAAGCAATATTTAAGCTAATAGCCGAAAAAAAAGTAATTGCCAAATAGACTGGATGCATAAAAAACATCGATAAGCCAACAGCTGCTACAAAAAAAGCAAAAAGTACGATAGGATGAAATGTTTCAAATGCCTTCATTATTCACCATCCCAATAATGTCCTAAGTCGCGACCTAAATCGACTGTGTAGTTCCATTCAATGACATCGCCATCCTTTAAAACGTATTGACTACAACCGTAATTTGGATAGACCCCATTCACTTTGTACATCCAGCCACTTAATTCACCTGCACTAAATTCATATAAATGGTTAATCCCTTCTACATAGACACTGTTATACATATTTTCATTGGCCCCTTGATACTCCATTTGAATTTTATGCTCCTTTGTTGCGCGTTGCAGCACATCCCAAACAGTATCATGCTCTGATAATAGTTCATAGGTTGTTGGTTTCAGGATAACGCCATTTTTCGGGACATATTTCTCACTTTGTAGTGCAGGGTCTAGCTTATCCCAATGCTTTAGCAATGTATCAACACGGATTGCAATGGTTACAGCGCGTTTTTTAGGTGCTGGCTGTTGCTGCTTTTCGGTTACTTGTGGCTTAGGTTCTTCTGCTGAGGGAGTAGCTGTATTTGTTGTTGGCTGATGATCGCCTTTTTGAACCATAGGCTGCTCTGTTTTTATATTTGGTGCTGGTGGTGGTACTTCTTGCTTTTCTACCCGTTGCTGAGGGGCTTTCTCCCGCTCCTCTAATTGAACCTTTTCATCTACCTCAGGCTCCTGCTCTTCTTGTTCTTCCACAACCATCTTATTTTCTACTAAGGGAGTCTGTTCTTCGACTTCAGGCTGCCCAGGAGACGGTCGGGTTTCCATGCTCCGTTCCTCATCCTGCATTTGCTCAAATTTCTCTACGGTTTGAATATTACATGCTGTTAAAAAAACAACAAGCAACGAGATAAAGAAAAAATGTAGAAATCTTTTCATACTAATCTTCAACTACCTTTAAGAAATTAACATACATTTTAGCTGCTTGTGCACGCGTAAGAACATCCGTAGGGCTAAATGATCCATTCGCTCCCTGGGCAATGTTAAAATCATATAAAAATGTAATGGCTTGCTGCGATTCCTGTGATAATTTTGCAATATCGTTGAAAGGTGCATTATTTTTCGGTACATATGGTTTATCTGTTTTAAATGCATAGGCTCTTGCCAGCATAACTGCCAGCTCTTCACGTGAGATTGGAGAAGATGGTGAAAGCTTATTGGACTTTACCCCTAATAACTTTGCCTCATAGGCAGCTCCAATTTCTTGTTTTATGTCATTTGGATAGGCATTAATATCTGTGAAAGGTGCATTGCCAGAGCCTGTTAAATGAAGAGCACGCACTAAAATCGATATAGCCTGTACCCGTGTTAAATTATTATTCGGCTTAAATGTATTGTCTTCATAGCCCTTTAACAGCCCTTTCGCCACAGCCGCTTCGATATCAGACTTTGCCCAGTGAGATTGTGTATCTTTAAAGCTCACTTTCACAGGAGGAGCTGTAGGCTGAGTCGGGGTAGATGAGCTATTAGGCTTTTTATCGGATGTATCATAAAGCTTTGTTTTGCCTGCAAGTAATCGATTATAGGCTGCTAGTGTATAAGAAGCCTGCTCTGTTGCCATGCCATTAGCCGCTCCCTCAGTTAATACATGCTTGAAGCCACCGTCTTTTGCATGGTAGAAGGTGAAAAAGCTTGCAAATAGCTTATGGAAGCGCTCATCTTTGTTGGCATCAATATTTAAACTGGCAAGTGCTGTAATAACCTGTGCTGTGCTTTCTAAGTTGGTTGTGCCCCAGCTTTTGTAACTGCCATCAGCTCCTTGTAAACTTGTTAATGTATGAAGTGCCTTATCAATGGATGTCTTCACATCTGGTTGATCCTTATACGTGGAAAGGGCTTGAATAGCCATTGCAGTCATATCTGGGTCTGCCTTCGTCCCCGATAAATCCCAGCCCCCATCAGGCAATTGCTTTGCTAGTATATGTTGAATCAATTTCTCGCGAGTAGTTGTAGCTGTTTTAGAAAGCTCAAAGTCCCATGTATCTAAAGCAATTAAAGCAAAATAAGCACCATTGGGACCTTGCCATACAACTTTATCAAAATCACTTAATTTTTCGACTAAATTATAGCCACCCACATTCGTAGGATCTTTTCCGATAGCAGTAAGGGCAATAATTAAACGTGAATATTCCGTATATTTACGATTGTGTAATTCACCTT
This sequence comes from Lysinibacillus sp. FSL H8-0500, assembly GCF_038051955.1. NCBI lineage: Bacteria > Bacillati > Bacillota > Bacilli > Caryophanales > Bacillaceae > Lysinibacillus > Lysinibacillus sp. FSL H8-0500. The sequence goes on from NZ_CP150292.1 coordinate 3,152,418, forward strand.
TTACTGCCTGTATATGTTTTACAACATTTGCATAGTATTGATCGTAATAGCCATCAGGAACATTGTATTCGCCACGGGCAAGTGCAATAATAAACCATTCATCACCAAAAGCAGGATTTGGTGCTTTTGTCACCATAAATTGCCCAGTCGTTTTGTAAGCATCTACAGTAGAAATATTTTGAGCGGAAACTGGCGTTACAATTAACACGAATGCCAATAGCATCATGATAAGCATGAATAATCTTTGCTTCATTTGGATAACCTCCATTCTAAAAAGTACTAACCCAAAAGCTTTCTGCAATTGGGTTAGCCTAGAAAATTACATCATACCTGCAGTATTTAACGTACGTTTTAAAATTTTTGCTGTTTGTTCACGTGTTAATGATGTTTTTGGATCAAAAGAGCCATTTGTCTTACCCGTCATAATATCAAGGCTATTTAATAGCTCGATATATGGTAGATATTCAGCACTAATATTGTGAATGTCCTTGAAATGAATTTCTCCATTGTTATTCTTCATATCAGCATCTAAATATTCTAAAACACGTGCCATAAATGCAGCAGCCTGTTCACGTGTAATATGGGCCTGTGGATTAAAGGTTGTAGCTGTTACTCCGTTTGTAATCCCCGCCTCATATAGCGCTTGAATATCTGCCTCATACCATTTACCAGCCGTATCACGGAAAGGATTTGTACCAGTTGCTTGTAAACCAAGGGCACGGCTTACTAATGCTGCTAACTGTGCACGTGTAATTGGTTGAGTTGGGCCAAACGTGTCTGATGTAACACCTTTAATAACAAGACGATTCGCTAAAAACTCAATTTCCTCTTTATTTGCTAAATGCGCGATATCTTTAAAGGTTACTGCATTCTCTATGATCACAAATGTACCACCTGCTTTTGTAAATAAAACAATTTCGCCATCCACAATTTTATGTGGAACAGGTTTATATTCGTCACCTACAAGCTGTAAAACAACGCTGTTTGGCTTTAGATCGTTGGCTGGTAGCGTTACTTTTAAATACTCCTTTCCTAAAGAAATGGGCTTTAGATTTCCTTGCTTTGTTTCAATACCAAATGTCACTGTAAATTGTTGTTGTCCTGTCTCTTTCGTTACAGCAGCCATGATGTTCTCAGATTCAGCAAGTTTAATTCCAGCAAATACAGAGGTAGCCACCTCGAATTTGAATTGGTTTTCCTTCTGAATCACAAGTTTTTGAATATTTTTATCCATGTATTCTTGAATATTTTGAGGTGTAAGTACGACTTTATTAGCGTTTTCTTCAATCGTAATTTCAACTACTAAGCTATCTTTTTCCTCTTTGTTATTTTCATTCTTGGATTCTTCTATACACTCTTCATCTGTACATGGCTTTTCTTCTAACTCCAGACAATTTTCTGTTGCTTCCTCAGCACATTGTTTTTTCTCTTCTTCAACAGCGAGTTTATCCTCTATTCCTTCCACATAGCCACCAATATCTTTTCCTAAATCAGTTGTGTATAGCCATTCAACAGCGTCATTTGGAGAGAGTGTGTAATTGGCTGCTGAATATGAAGGATATTTGCCATTGACTCGGTACATCCAACCACTTAAAGGACCTCGATCGAATTCATAAAGCCCCGCAATTCCATCAACATATATGCCATATTCTGTTTGACGATAGCTTAGGGCAACCCCGTTTTCTTCTGCTGCTCGTTGTAAAACATCAAAAGCAGTTTCACCAGCAAATAACTTAGTTGCTGTCGGTTTTAATGGAACTTCAGATGACGAAATTCGAATGGAAACCGTTGCATAACCAATTTCTTCAGAAGGAACAGATGGCTGATTGCCATTGTTATCAGGAGGGGAAGGCTCCTCGTCATCATCACCATCTCCGTCCTTATCCCCTGGAGTTGATGGTCGATCTTTCGTATCTGACATATCATAAAGCGCCGTTTGTCCACTTAGTAAACGATTGTAGGCTGCTAATGTATAACCAACTTGCACGGTTCCCATGCCATCTGCTTTCGATTGGCTATGGATATGCTTAAAGCCACCATCACCAGCGCTAAATGTCATCATATTAGCAATAACTTTATTAAAGCGAGGGTCTTTGTTGGCATCAATGCCCAAGCTAGCAAGGGCGGTGACAACTTGAGCAGCACTTTCAGCAGCTTCAGAACTGCCTGCCGTCGATATATAGCCACCATTCGCTGTTTGGATAGCTGCCAATTTAGCTATTGCTCGATTCGTGACAGCTGCCACATCCGATCTGTTTTGATAGGGTGCTAATGCCTGAAGCACCATGCCTATCATATCTGGGTCAGCTACACTTCCACTCCATGCAAATCCTCCGCTATTTTGAATTTCCTTAGATAAAATATGCTGAATTAATTTATCCCGTGTTGTTGTTGCAGTTGCAGGTAGTTCAAACCCCCATGTATCCAGTGCAATTAATGAATAAATGGTTGCGTTTATTCCTTGCCCTGTAATAAAGCTTAGATCTGCTAATCTATCAACTAAATTATAGCCAGCAACATCCGTCGGGTCTTTTCCAATTGCTGTAAGAGCTATAATAACGCGAGCCCAGTCTGTTGCTTGCTTATCTATTTCACCATTCGTGGCTTTTACATGGTTTACAATATTACGATAATATTGATCATAGTAAGTTGCATACTTCGCAGAATGATCACCGCGGGCTAATGTTATCATCGTCCATTCGTACCCATAACCAGGACTATTTAAATTTTTGGTTAAATATTCGGCAACAGTAGTATATGTATCAACTGTTGGCGGCTGTAATTGTATAAGACGCTTTTGTAAAACCCCTAGCTTAGCATAATTTGTTACTAGCTCTTTATGAATCGCTAATAATTGGTCATAGGCTTGTTGAGCTTCAAATATTTTTAGATAATCAGCCCAAACAAGTTCTTCTACAGAAGGAAGTGCATCAATTTTGGCAATAACTTGGTTAATATCGCCCTCTGCATTAATTATTTTCTCCTTTTCAAGGAGATCATTATAGTTTGATACTTTAGTGTGCTGTGCCTTATTACTAGCATCTTTGAGCTTCTTCAAGTTACTATATGCATCGTTTGCTGCCTTTAATTGATTTTTTACTAATGGGCTATTTGTATCAATTGCATCAATTAATAGTTCAACATATTTAACTTCTTTATCAAAAAGTTCCTGTCTATTTGTTACATCAACTTTAAATGATTCATTTCCAGGAGGCAAACCAGGAAATAAAGGAGGTGTTGGTCGAACGCTGGTTATACTCTCATATTTTTTTCTAGCATAGTCAAGCAACACTTTTATAGTTGGATCTGGTGTTAAATCCCCTATTTTAGGAAGTGTATCAATAGCAAGAATTGCATATTTAACTTCTTTATTGGCTAACGCATAATTAAGTGCTTCTAATGTCAAATCAGTTGGCTGATAACGACCACTAATTGAGAAAAAGGATGTATATACTTTACGTATTTTTTCTAGTTGATCACTAAGATTTTCATCTAACGTCGTGATCTCCTCAACTGCGGGTGTAGCGTTAGCTGGATCCTCCATATATTTAATGGTAAATTCAACTTCTCTTTGACGTAGCAATTTGTCATAAGACGTATTATCGAATAGATCTCGTATTTTTAGCTTAGATAAATTAGTTTCTTTTTCTCGGATCGTAAGTAATTGCTGATAGATCGTTTCAGTTGGTTCTAATTCATCAGGCAGTGCGATAATTAAATCTATTGTTTCTTTTACTGCCTCTGGAATAACATGAACTTTAATTGTTTTAGATACTGCACCTATCGCAATAGTAATTTCTGCATCTCCAATAGCAATGCCTGTTACGAGCCCATTGACATCAACTGTCGCAATGTTAGGTTTGCTTGAAGACCATACAACTATAGCACTATCCTCTGTTGTTGCGTCAGTTACAGTAAGTGGATATGTTTCTCCTTCTAATAATAATAAAGGCTTCTCTGTATTTAGCTGAATCTCACTACCTGAAAAGGGCGCAAATTCTATTGCATCCTGTAGTGGCATAAGATGCTCTACTTCATTCTCAGATTTTAGTACATTATCCCGTTCTGCTGAATTGTCTAGTTCTGGTTCATTATTGGATTCTTTCGCATTGCCTTGCTCTGGTGAATCATTAAGTTCAATATCGCTAGTATCTTCTATAATTGAATCGAATATTTCCCCTTCAAAATGCTGTGCTTTTACAGTAATGGATGGAGAAAATAGCGACAATATTAAAATAAAGATAACCGCTATATGTAGCTGCTTTTTCCATATAGCCATATAAAATTCACTCCCCTATAAATAGTTAAATACTGACAAGGTGAATTCTTTCACCTTGTCAGTATGAATTTACCCAACTATTGGACGTCCACTTCAAGTGGCTCGCTTGCTGAATTACCAAGTAATGCGTTGGCAGAGGCTGTAATCGTAATAGTGCCTTCTTCCGCTTGACCTGCAAATGTAATAACAGCTTGTTGGCTTGTATTCACAGTAACAGACTGAGCTGTTAATGCTGTTGTCCCTGTGTCAATTGTCCAATTTGCTAAATTCGAAGCAGTCCCCGTATTCAATAAATCACCAGTTAAATTTACCGTAACAGATGGATTTATATCATCTACAGCAACTGTGCTTGGCGTGTTTAGCTGAGCCCATGTAGTGTAATACACATGAACTTCATCATTCGGAGCTAATACGTAAGCACCTAAGCCAACTGTTGGGCTAATATCATTTACTGTATATACCCAGCCATCCCAGCCATTTAAGCTCCCTGCAGCCAGTCCATCAATTGATTCAAGGTATGGCCCATACACAGGATGAACAGTTACTACATAGGGTTTGTTATTGTCTTGTAGTACTTGTTCTAAAAGCTCTAGCGCCGTTGTCCCTGCTTCAACATCCTCAATTGTTTCTGGCACAATAGTTGTACCGTATAAACCATCAATAGATAATGTAACATCAAATGTTGTTGCTTGTTGTTCTTGGTTTACAGGCTGTAATACTGCGGCACTTGCTGTTGGTGATACAAGCGAAACTGCTAAAAGCAGGGCAAACGCTAATTGCCACCATTTCTTGAAAATCTTCATTTGCAAAACCTCCTATTTTATTATTTCGTGAATGTTCTTGCTATTAACTCGAAAAAGAAAAAGATGCTTCTCCCAAAAAGGGGGGAAGCATCTAATGGAAAACAGAAAAAAGGCGTAAAATACAGTTTGCCTGTCCGTCTATTTGCCGTAAGTTCTCCTAGCTTCCGAAGAGAGTTAATACGATGAAATAAAGGCAGGTCTCCTGGCTTGTGTATCCTAAAATCAGCACCTTCCCATCTACTGGAGGCATTTTTCCTCGTTCGACAGTGGTATTACGCTGTAGTCATCTACACTTACAGTTGCGGAAACAGCTTCGGTTTTGCACCGAATTCCCTATTAAGCTCTATAAAAGAGCACCTTTATTCTGCAATTGCTATTCACTTATTAGAAAGTATAGCACAAATTCCTTATTTTCAAAATATTATAATAAAAAAGAAAAAATGTTGGAAAAGTTTACTTATATTTCACCCTTTTGTAGCGATTCTATTCATTAGTGACAGTATAATAATCTTTTTGATTAGTAGAAACGTACATAGTTGTTTTTTTAATACACCTATAAAAAATGGCTTACACTAAGTAATTAACCGAAAAAAGCCAGTGGCGCAGTTAACAGCGCGGCACTGACTTAATATTCCCTTTACTATATAGTTATTTTTTTGTATCATTAACAAATGCTTTGGCAATTGCTTTTCCTAAAACGGCAATTGTACGATTGACTTCTTCCTCAGTATTGCCGATGCCACCAATTTCCACAATCATCATTTGCTTTGCTAAATCTTGATTGTAGCGCCCATCAACGCCATCACCACTTTTAGAAATAACCCCTTTTGATATTTTAGGCACAATTGCATTTAATGTGGATGATAAACTTTCAGCATAGGCAGTATTCCAGCGGAAATTTGCATGCTCTGCACCAACAACGATTGCAATTTTTGCATAATTCTCACCATTATACCCCACAGTTGTTAACTCATGCTTTAATGCATCACGATGTAAATCTAATATTAAATCATAATTATTTGTTTCTAAATGCTTGCTTAGATGCGGTCTCATCACATTATAGGATTCATGATAGCCCTTGCCCTCTAGCTTTAATTCTTTCATCACATCTACATCCAATACATTCGTTGTTAAGCCATTGACATTAAAATGGTTTACAATCTTATCCTTAAAACCCATAATATTGACCGTTTCATGAGAGGTCGCTACCTTACCACTTACAGCTTTCACCATTGGCTCATATGCTTCATGTGAATGTGTAAACAACACTAACACTTTAAAAGGATCAGCAGCTACTTCAGGCTCTTTCGTTTGTTCAAGTGCATTTTGTTCAGCTAAATTAGTAGCGGCAAACACGACTTGTTTATCTTCTGGTTGTTGCGTCGGAGTCGATGCTTGCTTGTTGAACGGAAGTTGCCCAGCAATGACAGGTAATACGAAAAAGAACAATAATAGACCAAATGACCATTGTAGTTTTTTTAGCAAAGTCACACCCTCCTCCCCTTATCGTATGGAGGGGGTATGGCATTTAGAACGAAAAAATTTTTCTCGTTTTTCGCATAAATTGTAGTATTTTAGACAGCTGTTTTTATAGAGCGCTTGCCCAATTCATTAACATAGAGGCAACTAATTTTGCATAGCGGTCCACCCAATAATCCGCTTCTTTTGGCGTCACCATTAGCTGTGTATGTGCACCTGTCAAGGTTTCTTCAAATAATTGCTGGCGTTCCTCCCTCGACCATGTTGCCCATTCTCCAAAAATAGGCTGTACTAAAGACATATCAAGCTCCTGCTGAATATCTGGTTGCCAGGAGGAGAGAGACAGCTTTGATGATGGTTTATGACGCTCAGCCACACGAGCAGCTATTGAGCGAAGCATTGTTTCTACCGCATCCGCAATTAATACAGGCGCATCAACCACTGTTGGTATACCAATAGCTGTCACAGGGATACCAAGCATTTCATAGGAAATTTCTTGCCGTTGATTGCCTACCCCTGAGCCTGGATGGATGCCTGTATCGGTTAATTGAATTGTTTTGCATAGTCGATTACTCGCTCTTGTAGCAAGCGCATCCACTACAATGATTAATTTCGGCTGTAGACGCTTAGCAATGGCAGCTACAAACTCGCCTGTTTCATAGCCCGTTTGTCCTGTTACACCTGGAGCATACATGACAAATTTTTCATCAATGACATCTAAACTATGCAAATGATCAATTAAATAGGGACCTATTGCATCTGGTGTAATGGTACGATTTCCCAAACCAACTATTAAAATTTTATCGTCTTCTTGCCAAGAAAGTGAATCATGCATTTTTTTGAAATTCACAAGCAATTCCTGCTCTAGTTGTGCAAAGCCATCTCGATCTTCTAATGTCAGTGTCGGGACAGAAAGTGTAATATACTGCCCTTCCTTTTTACCAATTTGCTTTTCCCCTTCAGCGTCTACAAGAACATCTGTAATTTTTACTCGACCCGCATTCCGATCTTCTATTTGAATGCCGCTCGCCTGTTCTAGCTTTTCTTTTTGTTCTTTCGTCTGATGGACAACTACCTCTTCTGATTCATCGATTAAATCTGTTCGTTGCCAATTAAAATTTTGCATACAGCTCACCTCAAGCTATAGTTTGTTCAAACTGTCAAGTAAATATTCTTTGCATTTATCTATTGCAATTTGTCCAAGCGTTTGTTAAAATGATTTTTGTTGTATTGACACAAGAAATCAATGAGAAGTTATCATCTCGTACCTAATTTAGGAGGTGAAATAGATGCCAAACATTAAATCTGCCATTAAACGCGTAAAAGTAAACGAAAAAGCAAACCTTGCTAATTCTCAAGCTAAATCTGCAATGCGTACTACAGTTAAAAAAGCTGAAAACGCTGTTGCTGCTAACGCTGATAACAAACAAGAGCTTTTACAAGCGGCTTATAAATCTTTAGATAAAGCAGCTTCAAAAGGACTTATCCACAAAAATGCGGCGGCTCGTAAAAAGTCTCGCCTTGCTAAAAAAGCGTAATGATGTAAAAGACCAACTACTCTTTTAAAGGTAGCTGGTCTTTTTGATTTTCCTAAGTTAAAGCTGTCGTAATAAAAAAAGTTCTAAATAGCGCTCACGATTACCACCTGTCGATTTTAACTGTAAATCAACCTCAGCCAATTGGTATAATGCCCGCAGTAGACTTTCCTCTGAAGGGCGGTGGCGTTGCTCAACCATTAGCTTTACACGATACGGATGGATTTTTAAATTTTTTGCAATTTGCTGTGGATGATAGCCCTTTTTTAATAAATAAAAAACATTCGACATTGTACGAACATTGGAGGCAAGTAGACCTACAAGCATAATAGGCTCCTGTTTTTGGCGCAGTAAATCATGATAAATCGTCAAAGCGCCAACAGCATCATTCGCCAAATAAGCATTCAGCATTTTAAAGGCATCCTCTTCCAAAGTTTTTGCCACTAACTCTTCTACCAATGAGGCCGTAATTTCACCACCCTCTCCTAAATAGAGAGTTAGCTTGTCTATTTCCATTTGTAATTGCAGCATATTTGCTCCAACCATTGCAACAAGTTGTTCAATCGCATCTTGTGTAATCGAATTACCTGCTGCCTTCACAATACCTTGAAGCCAAACAGTTAAATCTTGCTCCTTTGGTGTTTCTGCTTGAATGTATAAAGCATGCTTCTTCATGATTTTTGTTACTTTTTTACGTTCATCCAATTTTTCATAAGGGGCAATAAAAACTGTGACAGAAAAATCAGATGGATTGGCGAGCCATGCCTCCAGTCGCTTCACATCATGGTCGATTTTTTCCTTCCCCTTCTCTGCTGCCTTTAAAAACGAGGCATTTTTAGCAATAATAAGCTTACGTTCTGAGAAAAAGGGGATGGTATCTGCCTCATCCATAACCGCATCCACTGGCTCCTCATCTAAATCGAATGCCGTCAGCTCTAGCTCTTCCTCTGGGCCCATTGCCTCTTTTAAACGTTTAATGGTCTCATCTATAAAATAGCTTTCTTCACCAACAAGTAAATATACTGGTGCCAGCTCACCTTTTTTAATTGTATTCCAAGCCGTTGAAATCATAATTTCCCCTCCATCTAGCAATACTATCAGTATACATGATTTTTACCGTTTTTGTGTCTTTGACTGAATTGTGTCGATTCCTTGCCAGACGGGGAAATCGCCTTTTCGATATAGCTTTTATGATCATGTTGTCTTATAATAAATAACAGAATTGGAGGGATATCAATGAATCCATTTGAAGGAAAAAACATTCAATGTCGACGTAACGATGCAATTGATTCTGGTGTTGGCTTCGGCGTATCATTTGGCGTTTTTACAATTATGTTTATCATCGCAGTTATCGTAGATTTCGTAGCAAAATAACTGGACTTATTGCATGAAGAAAAAGACCTTGGTTATTGGACAAGGTCTTTTTCTGTAGCTCTAACAGCCCAATGCCTCCCACGAATACGCACTTCAATTGTGCCATCAATACCCGTTGTTAATGTAGCTAAATTTCGACGAACAAAGCGCTCTACTACGTCCTTATGAGGATGACCATAACGATTATTAAGCCCTGCACTGAAAATTGTTAGTTGAGGCTGTAGTAGCTCAATAAAAGACTCGGTGCTTGAGGTTTTACTACCATGATGACCTGCCTTTAACAATGTTATATGGCTGATTTGCTGACCATATTGTTGAATAAGCTGCTGCTCGCCCTCTGCCTCCAGATCGCCTGTTAATAGCGCTGTAAAGTTGTTGTGCCGCATCAATAACACAAGGGAATCATCATTTCCCTCGTATAAAGTATCACGCGGCCATAAATAATAAAACTCGGTTCCCCCTTTATGCCACCCCATGCCCTGCATCCTCTCTTTCACAGGAACACGCTGCTTTTTAGCTTCTGTTCGTAAGTCTGTCATAGCAGCCTGATCCAAGGAGCCAGGCGTCACATGGATTTCCTTCATCGCAATCTCCTGTAATATTTCCTCTGCCCCTTCTACATGATCTGCATCTGCATGTGTCACGATAAAGGTATCAATCGTTCGAATACCTTTCCCCTTTAAAAACGGTACAACAATCTGTTTACCTATCTTATAGGGCTGATCTACTTGTTTCCACTGCTCCTGCTCAAAGCGTAGCAAACCACCAGAATCAATGACATAAACTGCTTGGCGAAAAGGTAATTCAATTACAATACTATCTCCCTGCCCAACATTTAAAAAGGTAATTTTCGTGTCATGAAACAGCATAGGTGACATATGAATGGCTATAGCAGGAATCACCAATACAGCCATTAATTTTTTATACTGCTTTATTTCTAAAAAATAAAAGCCCACCAGTACACTTAGCATAGCTAGAACCATTAGCCAAATAGATGGTTTACCTGGCGACCAGAGCTGGAATGGTAGCTCCTGGATAGCAAAAATCATCTTGGTTAGCCATGTACGTAGTGGCTCATAGACAGCAAATAGCTTATTGGCTAGTGGCAACGATAAATAAGTGATACCTAATGCCACAATATTAAAAGGTAATATTACAAAGGAAAACAACGGAACAAAGAAAATATTTACTAAAAATGAGGAAATGGAGAGTTCGTAAAAATGATAGAGTAATAATGGATAAACAAGAAGCTGGCAGACAAATGTAATAAAGAAAGAACGTGTCAGCCAGTTCCTTGTACGTTTCAATATCGCACCTGAATAAATAAGACTGGCTGTTGCTAAATAAGATAATTGAAAACCAATTTGAAAAATAACACCTGGTTCAAGTAAAACAAAGCCTATAAAACTTATTGCTAGCGCATCATCAATAGCAATTGCCCATTTTAGATAGCGCAGTAGCAGGATTAATTCGACAACAGAAACTGCTCGCCATACAGAGGGCGCACCACCTGCAATAACACCATAAATAGGTAGTAACACTATTAGTGCGACTGTCGCTATTTCCCTGCGAACACCTAGGCGCAGGCAGCCTTCAAAAAACAGCCAAGATATCAAGGCTACATGTAAACCTGAAATCGCAAATAAATGGGTGATACCAAGTTTTTGATAGGCACGTTGCAAGTCCTCCTCCACGTGATCCTGCAAGCCAATCAGCAATGCCTGTGCCTCTGCGACAAGTGATACAGGAAAGGTTCTCTCAATATGCATTTTGATACTATGTCTAAGCGTGGCAAGGGAAGTACGAATGGAACGCTGCTTCTTGACATACGTCCACTCGTTAATGTCAACAATGCTCGTAGCTCCTTTACTCGTTAAATAGTGTGCCATTGAAAATGCATAGGCATGTGCGGGAGGGTTAGGCTCAGACAGCTCACCCTTTGCCAGAAAGGTCATACCTGCTAATGATTGTTGTTCATAAAAGGCTTTCTCCTGCGCGGATGTAAATGTATAAACAATATAAAGCTTATCGCCATGTGGGGTTGTAGCAAAGCCGCGTAGCTTTTGGCCATTTATTTTATAGTCTTCTGTCCACGTTAAAGGGAAGGTTGCTGGTAAGGGGGAAGGTTCTTCTAGCTGATAGGTTATTAAAAACAAATAAGATAGTAAACCACTAATTATTACTAATAGCGCAGGAAAACGGGTCTCTCCTTTTAATAGCAGCCATAGCGCTAAAAGAAGTAAACATAGGAGTAACCCTGCTGTCTTGTGTGCCGCCAAGGACGCTACAAGTACAGCAAGCGCTACAAATATCCATCTATGCTTTAATGCTTTTGCCAAATAATGCACTCACCCTTTGCTCATAGGGCAGCAATTTTTCAGCTGACACGCCACTCTCGCGAAGCTCTTGCAGCATATCTGTGTATAGAGCTAGTTTTTCATCGCTTAAAAAATCAATTTTACGTTCGTCAAACGGGACGTGCACAACCTCTACCCCCGCTTTTGCAAATAATTCCTGAGCATAGGGATTATTTTTATAGTCTGTTGCATAATAGATACGCTCAATACCTGCTTGAATAATTGATTTTGTACATGGGAGACAAGGAAAATGCGTGACATATAAGTCTGCTCCTCTTGTAGGTGTACCGTATTTAGCGCATTGCAACAATGCATTCATTTCAGCATGCACCGTACGCACACAGTGGTTGTCCACCACATAGCAGCCCTTTTCAATGCAATGCTCATCACCTGTAATAGAGCCATTATAGCCCCCTGCGATAATGCGTTTATCACGCACAACGGTTGCTCCTACCGCTAATCTTGTACATGTGCTACGCAATGCGAGTAAATGGCTTTGTGCCATAAAAAATTGATCCCAAGTAATTCGCTCCATATGACTACCTCCAAAAATATCCATAATAAGTGCTAGTTTTCTTGTTGTTTTCCTATTCTAGTGTAGCCCTTTTGGAAAAGACGCGTCAATATCACAATACCTACTTTACAGTAATCAAGTCCTTTAGCTTTTCAAAGGTTTTATCACCAATGCCACTAATTTTCCTTACATCCTCAATGGTTTGAAAGTGACCATTTTCCTCTCGATAGGTCAGAATACTTTGAGCTTTCGAGGGACCAATACCAGGCAGTGTTGTCAGGGTTGCTGCATCTGCTTTATTGATATTGATTTTTTGCTCCTGACTATTGCTCTCAGCTTGTGCTGCTCCGTGTACAGGCATTGTTAAAATGGTGGAGGCTATCTCGTCTAGTTGCTCGCCCTTTATTGGTATATAAATGACCATTTCATCCTGCACTTTTTGCGCATGATTAATTAGCTGTGTGTCGGCATCCTGTGTATAGCCACCTGCAAGCTGTACAGCATCAATAATGCGCTGATCTGCCTGTAGCTCATAAACTCCTGGATGCATCACAGCACCCTTTATATCTACAAATACCTGCTGTTCAACCGCTTCCTCAGCAGGTTCAATAGGGTTGTTTTCTTCAATAGGTGGGATTGGTTCGATAAGCTCTTCCTGGGGAGATGAAGAGTTAACATTCGAAAAATAGAAGTAAAAAATGCCACTGACTACCAGTATGCTGGGGAATAGCATACTTTTTCTATACTTTTGCCATAAGGTTTGGAACACAGTACCATCCTTTCATTGCAAAAGGTAATCATATGGAGTTATCTCCATCATACACGATCATGTGTTTGTTGAAAAGATGTCATGATAGTATTTGTTGAGCGAATTTGCTATCTTTTATTTTTGCCATGCTTTCCGCAACTTTTGCTTGTTGATGCATCAGTTTAAATGTGCTATCCGTCACGTGGAATTCTCTATTCACCAACAAAGCAAAAAACCACACTGTCCCATCACCAGTGTGGCTGCTTCTCTCATTATTTTACTGCGTGAATAAAAATGCGCTCGCTATTATCCTTAGGGGCTTCCTCATGGAAATCGGCTGTTACTTCCACATCGCTAAAGCCGATTGCACGAAGCCAGGTCATATATTGTTCGATGGAGAATGTACGTTGCATATGCTCTTCATCAAAGCGCTCATACAAATCGCTGGTAGACTCGCGCACATAAAAGGTCATTTGATGGATAATAGAATGCTCGTAGTCACCAGGCTCTGTATGCCATATGTAGCTAATATCACCATCATCATACGTAAATGGCCCCTCTAAAAAAATCGCAGACATTTTAAATAATGAATGAACATCAAAAAATAGCTGACCACCATCTCGTAAAGCATGGTAAATACGTTCGAGGGTTGCATAAACCGCTTGCTCCTCCACAATATAGTTCAGAGAGTCAATCGCAATTGTCACAACATCCAATGCCTCAAAGCCCTCTAGCTCATCCATTGACATACAATACAATGGCGCAGGGTATCCTGCATCAGCAAAGCGCTCTGCTGCAATGGACAACATCTCCTCTGATAAATCAATACCGCTAACCTGATAGCCAGCCTGTGCAAGTAGCATGCTCAGTACACCTGTACCACAACCAATATCTAATAATGTTGGATATTGGTTGCTTGGTGCATTTTGTACAACCCAATCTACATAACGATCGTAAGGAATATCTACTTGTAGCTCATCATAGACATAGGCAAAGCGTTCATAGCTACTCACTTAAGCCTCTGGTACGTCTAGTTGTGGTGCATCGCCCCAAAGACGCTCTAAATTATAATAAGCACGCTCATCCTTATGGAATATATGTGCCACTACATCACCTAAGTCTACAAGAACCCATCTAGCTGCATCAAAGCCCTCTACACGACGAATTTCATAGCCCTGTTGTTCGGCTACATCCTGTAACTCGCGAGCAATTGCTTGCACTTGGCGATCTGAATTACCATGTGCAATGATAAAATAATCCGCTAAAAGAGAAATTCCTTGCATATTTAATACGACGATATCCTCACCATGTTTGTCGTCGATTGCTTTGTACGCTGCTTGTAATAAAGTTGAAGTCATCCTTCACTATCCTCTCTGTTCATCATATCGTTATAACATTCTATTGATAAAGGATAAATTGGCTGCTTTGTGTCAATTAAAAATGCCAATGTATGGCGCACACATGCACTCATCGCCTTATCCAAATTTTTTTGCGCCTTTTTTCGCAGGCGATCCACACCATCAAATCGACGATTCGGTTCAATCATATCTGCGACAAAAACAATTTTTTCTAAACGGCTCATACCAGCGCGTCCTGTTGTATGGAAACGAATAGCATTCAAGAGTTCCACATCTGTGATGCCAAACTCACTTTGTGCTATATAGGCACCGACTGGACCATGTAGTAATTCACTACCCCAACCAATGAGTCTTGAATCTAAATTTTCATTACGAACGATACGCTCCATCCATTCAATGTCTGCATATTTCGCAATATCATGGAGGATTGCTGCTGTTTCAGCCTTTTTCATATCCTCGCCATACTTTTGTGCTAAGACGATGGCTGTTTCCATTACACCGATTGTATGAATATAACGTTTTTCAGGCATTCGTGGCTTAATCGCCGCTAAATACTGCTCGCGTTCCATAAAGACCTTCCTCTCGTATGAACGTCTCTACCGCCTCTGGTAGTAAAAATGTCACCGTTCCTCCAGTTGCAAGACGTTGACGAATCAGTGTGGATGATAAATCGATTTGAGGTACTTCCACCATATTTATAGGGTACTCTGTTGTCGCCGCTGTTCCTGGACGCTTTACTCCGACAAACTGTACAAGTTTTACTAAATCATCAATACAATGCCATGTATGTAGCGAATCAATCATATCGCCACCGATAATAAAGTAAAACTGCACATTTGGTTCTCGGCTGCACAATGCTGAAAGCGTCTCATAAGAATAGGATACGCCACCCTTCTCCACCTCATACGACTCTATTGAAAAATGAGGAAATGGATGAATCGCACGCCTCACCATTTCAAGTCGTTCGGCATTGCTGGCATCAAAACGCGCATGCTTATGAGGTGGTATGGCATTAGGCATAAAGCGGATTTCATCAAGCGCTAGTGCATGATAAACTTCATTTGCCATTATTAAATGCCCTATATGTGGTGGATTAAATGTGCCCCCTAATAAACCGACTCGTTTCATCGTTTCACCTTACTTCGCTGTTTTTGGTAAGACAATCTTTTTATGATTGCGTGATTCTTTATATAAAACAACTGTTAGACCAATGAGTTGTACAAGCTCTGCATGTGCGCCTTTTGCCAGTGCTTGTGCAACATCATGTTTATCCTCTTCACAGTTATCTAAAATACGCACTTTAATCAGTTCTCGTGCTTCTAATGCCTCACGAATTTGCTTTGTCATTTCTTCATTAACGCCACCTTTTCCCACTTGGAAAATAGGTGCTAAATGGTGTGCCTCTGCACGTAAAAAACGTTTTTGTTTACCTGTTAACATAAAAATTAGTTTCCTCCCAATTGCGCCTTTAGCTGCGCAATCATTGAATTTGTATTTGGATAGCTTCCTAGCCAATGCTCAAAAGCAATCGCTCCTTGATGCACAAACATCCCTAAGCCTGTGACAATCGTTGCTCCTTGTTCTTCAGCAGCCTGTAAAAAAGGCGTCATTAATGGATTATACACAATATCTGCAACAATTGCTTCTGATGTAAGCCGATCTAATGAAAATGGCATTGAAAAATTGCCCGTAGCAAGACCAGCCGATGTCATTTGCACAATAATGCTGAAATCAGCTAATGTTTCTTCCGCCTCTTGCAATGACATTGCGCGCCCCATCCCCATCTCGTCCACAATCGCTTGGGCATTTGCCACCGTACGATTGGCAATCGTTAAATCGCAATAGCCTTGCTGCTGCATCGCAAAGGCAATGCCACGCGCAGCACCACCAGCACCAACAAGCAGCACTGACCTATTTTTATGGTCTGTGCCAACAGCGTCCTCCAATGAACGTACAAAGCCTATACCATCTGTATTATAGCCTTTCAGCTTGCCCTCTTGTGTACGCACTACTGTATTAACAGCACCCATTTTTTGAGCCAGCTCATCCAGCTCATCTAAATAGGGAATAATCGCTGTTTTATGAGGGATTGTTACATTCCAGCCGTTTGCTCCTAATGTTTTTAAACCCGCAACGGCTGATGCTAGCTGGTGAGAAGTTACATGGATAGGAATATATGTTGCGTCAATACCCATCTCCTCAAACCAAGCATTGTGCATAGCTGGTGATTTAGAATGTTCAATCGGATCACCAATAACCGCAAACCATTTCTTCATGTTCTAGCCCCTTTTCTCTCTAAATAAGTGAAGGACGAATGGACACCTGGACACCCTTTGGCGCATATGCCGCCACAACAACATTGGCATGCTGAATAGTAATCCAGCCTAGCCCAGAGAATACAACATCTGTTTTAGCCTCTTTTATAGAGAACTCATGACGAACCAATGGTGGTAGCTGGTCGATAAAGTCCGCTGTTGGCGGTGCTAGCAACTCTCCTTTATGCTCTACATACAATGTATCTGCTTTCTCAAGCTTTGTACGATGAATGGGTAGGTCGTTTGCCACATGAATCGTAAAGGCAGAACGGTCCCCCTGAATAAAATCAAATCTCGCCAATGCACCAATAAATAAGGTTTGTCCTGCATTTTGCTGGTAGACCTTTGGCTTGATCTCTTTTTTCGGCATAATATATTTTAATTCACTAGCATCAATATGATGGGCCATTTGATGGTGATTAATAATACCAGGTGTGTCATATAATGCACTACCATCATCCAATGGGATCTCAATCATATCTAAAGTTGTGCCTGGAAAATGCGATGTTGTAATCACTTCACCCTCACCTGTAGCCTGCTTAATAATGCGATTAATAAATGTGGATTTCCCAACATTTGTACAGCCAACCACATAGACATTGTGTCCTTGGCGGTATTCGTCAATGGCTTCCATTGCTTCAGCCATTCCTTTGCCTTTATGGGCACTGACTAAGAGGACATCTACTGGTTGGAGCCCTAGCGCCTTTGCTTCACGCTTCAGCCAATTAATCACCTTTTTCGGCTTTACTGACTTTGGCAATAAATCGGCTTTATTGGCAATTAATAAAACAGGATTTTTACCGACAAAACGGTGAAGTCCAGGTAGCCAGCTTCCATTAAAATCAAAAATATCAACAATTTTTACGATTAAGCCTTGCTGTGTACCAAGACCATTTAAAATACGTAAAAAGTCATCATCTGTTAATGATACTGGTTGAATTTCATTATAATTTTTCAAACGGAAGCAGCGCTGGCAAATGACCACATCCTTTTCTAATGATGATGGGGGTGCATACCCAACTGCTGTTTGATCCTCTGTTTGAATTGTTGTACCACAGCCAATACAATTTGGCATTTCAATCATTCTTGTTCCTCCCAAGTTATTATTCCTTTTCGTTTTAAATCATTAAACACGCGACGTTCAATGAAACGGTTAAATTTTGTCACAAGCCCATCTGATTGGGCAACAGGCTTCACTAACACGGTATATAGTCCTAAGCGATTAGCGCCCATGACATCTGTTAGAAGCTGATCGCCTACCATCACGACTTCCTTAGGACGCAAGCCTAATTGAATCAGTGCGCTATAAAAAGCATTGCGAAGCGGCTTTTTTGCTTTATGAATATATGGGATGCCTAAGGGCTCAGCAAAATGTTTCACACGTGCTTCATTATTATTTGATGCAATAATAACACGAATACCTGATTCTTTCATAATGCGTAACCAGATCGTCAGCTCTTCTGTTGCATCTGCACGATCCCATTCTACAAGCGTATTGTCTAAGTCCGTAATGATGCCCCTAATCCCTAATTCTTGAAGCTTTTCTGGTGTAATTTCAAAAATGTTTGTGACAAATTCATTTGGTAATAAAAAATTGTACAAAATAGCGACCCCTAATCTTAACGTATTATTCGACCATTATAGCATATTTGCAAAGGCTTCACCCATTCGAATTGGGCTTCCTTGCACAACATTGTCTGTAAACTCAATCGCATCTTTTTCAAATAGCATCACAACTGTTGAGCCAAATGAAAAATAACCAACCTCCTGCCCCTTCTGCCATTTGGATGTTGTATTGGTAAGAACTATAGAGTTGACAAAGGTTGCACCTACTTTTATAAATGCAACCTGCTGATTATTCGCAGCCTTCAACTCTGTTACTAAACGGTAATTATGAGAAATTGGTTTTTTACCGTATGTAAGACCTAATTGATTCACAGGATAAGATTTTTGGCCTAGTGTATATTGACGTACAACCTCTCCATCAATTGGGCTGTGAATGCGATGATAATCGGCAGGACTTAAATAAAACACAATAAAATGACCATCTATATATTGTGTAGCTCGCTCTGGATTGCCAAGTAAATCTTGCAGGGCATAAGGCTTACCTTTCACAAGAAATGTCATATCCCACTCAATTCGTCCAAAGGATTCTACTTTGGCATCGACAGGACTGGCATAAGTCAGAGGATTTTTTTCAATCGGCCGAGCATCCTCCAGTAGCTCCCTTGTAAAAAAATCATGTAAACATGAAAATTGCTGTGGTTTTTTTGAAACTTCTTCAAGGTTAATATCGTATAGTTTCATATAGCTTGGTATAATACGTTTACTCCACTTCGCTTTTGCAATAGTTTGCAAAAGATGAGAGGATTGCTTACCATTCGTTAGTTCTATTAAGCTTTGGTATAATTTTTCTTTCATACAGTAAAACCCCTATCCATTAATTTAGACTGTCAATTTTTTTGCATTCGAAGTATAATGGTATAATATCTTAAGTCAAAGGAGTGATCCCCCTTGTTTTTTTATCACAAGTTGGTGGATACCACGGTTAAGAAAATGAAATCGCACGCAGCTAACTTCATCACAATTAGTAATATGTCCTTTGGAGGCGCGGCTATTATGGCCACTCTACATGAATATTATAGCTATAGTGCCTTGTTTATCTTTATAGCAGCTCTTCTTGATCGCTACGATGGTAAGGTAGCGAGAGCGCTCGGACAAGTGTCTGAGTTAGGTAAACAATTAGATTCTATGAGTGATATTATATCATTTGGTGTGGCGCCTGCATTATTAATGTATGAAGTTGTTCTAGTTGATTTTGGTTTTGTCGGCATGATGATGACCGTATTATTTATTGTTTGTGGTGCGATGCGTTTAGCTCGCTTTAATATTAGTGAAGCGAATGGCTATTTCACAGGCTTACCAATTACCGCTGCAGGTACGTTCTTAACTTTAACGTATTTTGCGACTAATACGTTCCATCCGGCATTTTATCTTTTCCTTTTTCCCATTTTAGCTTTACTGATGATCAGTACATTTACACTAAAAAAAGTGTAACAGCACATTTGCTGTTGCACTTTTTTCATTTCCCACAGCTTTTAAACATATACTGTCGAAAAATGGGGAAAGGATGACATCATTCAATGAGCGGAATTTTTTCATCTATGTTGCAGTTATGGTTTGAGCTTCCTGTATTACTTGGCTATTTAAAGGGGCAAACATTTCATAAACCCTTTTCAAAAGAAGAGGAAGCTGCTTGTATTGAGCGATTTTTAGGGGGCGATGAGCAGGCGCGGCTTGACCTAATAGAACGTAATATGAGGCTTGTTGCACATGTCGTAAAAAAATTCCATCCAAAGCATGAGCAGCTGGATGACTATATTTCGATTGGTACAATTGGGCTTATGAAAGCTGTAGAAAGCTATACGCCTGACAAAAAAACAAGGCTTGCCACATACGCTGCACGCTGTATTGAAAATGAAATATTAATGCATCTGCGAACACAGAAAAAAGTACAAAAAGATGTTTCGCTGTTTGAGCCAATCGGCACAGATAAAGATGGCAATGCACTGCAAATTCGGGATTTACTACAATGTGATGAAGAAAGTGCAACAGAGAAGCTAGAGCATAAAGAACACGTTGCACAGCTTTATCACTATTTGCATATGCTTGATGAACGTGAACTCGAAATTGTCACACTTCGTTATGGTTTAAATCAGCAGGATGCGCTCACACAAAAGGAAATTGCAGCCCGTTTAAATATTTCCCGCAGTTATGTATCTCGTATTGAAAAACGTGCGCTTATTAAACTCTATCAATTATACAAACGAGACCAAAAAGCGATTGAATAGTCATAAAAAAGCCCCCTGCGACATTCCAACGTGTCACAAGGGAGCTTTTCCTGCTATGATTCTAATAATTCTACTGAAATTAGCGAACCAATTAAAGTGGTGATAATCACAACACCTGCTGTTAAAAATAGCATAATAACTACCTCCCATAAAGAAAGAGATTCATTGCTATTAGTGTAGCATGTATAGCTCAGCTGAACTGTGATTTTTCTCACATCGAGAACAACACATTTTGACTATTTTGTGTAGTTTATTTATAAAGAAGTAATCGCCTTTAATACGACCTGTGTTGAATGCTTGGCGGCAATTGGTAAAAACTCATCAAAGCTAATATTGGATTCCTTCCCTGCAATATCCGATAACGCACGAATCACAACAAAGGGTGTGGCAAATTGATAGCATACTTGTGCAACCGCAGCCGCTTCCATCTCAACAGCCTTCATTTGAGGGAAATGATGACGTACAGTTTCTACATGCACAGGATCATTCATAAACGTATCCCCTGAGCAAATTAAGCCAATCCCATACTGATGCTCGCCTACAGCCTTAACAGCCTCCTCAGCTACCTTCATTAATCTCTCATCTGATTTATAGGCTGCTGGCATACCTGCCATTTGACCGATTTCATAGCCAAATATTGTGACATCTACATCATGGTGTCGTACTTCATCAGAAATAACAACTGCACCAACCTCGAGATGTTCATCATATCCGCCCGCAGAGCCTGTATTGATCACAACATCAGGCTGAAATTCATGTAAAAGAATCGTTGTGGACATAGCAGCATTCACTTTACCAATACCGCTTTTTAATAAGACGATTTCCTTACCCTCATATGTGCCTGTTGTATATTCGCTACCTGCAATTGTTGTACTTTGCGCATCGTTTAATGCTGCACGTAGTAGCTCCACTTCTTCTTCCATTGCACCAATGACTGCTATTTTCATGTCTTGTTACTTCCCTTCTTTATCAACTCTATTAAAAATAATCAAAAGAGTGATTTTCGTCAATAGGAGCCTTCTAATGTATTGAGTTGCTCGAGCTTTACAGGTATCCAGCCTTCATTATCCACCCATTCCATGCTGACACGATACATTTGAGATTTATCATTCGTTGAAACAACAGCGAGCGTTGAATTAGAGCTACCGTTATTTTGCATACGCCAAATAGTCATATTGCTTTCATCAATTCCCGTAGCATTTGTTACAGTGGCTACCTTTTCAGCCCAGTCTACAGATTTATCATCATAAGAAGACACATGTTGCCCTGTTTGTGTTGTCGGTGTTGGCTGCCAATTTTTGCTTGTAATTACCTTATCAACGATTGGATCGTTGGATGTTGATTCTTCTAGGGTATTTTGCTCCTCCTGCGATACTTCTGGTTCTGCTTCTTCTGGGGCTTCCTCATCTATCGCATGTTCTTGCTCATCCTCTTGAATAGGCTCTTTCTCACTGTCTTTGTCAGCCTCTTTGTCATCGTTCTTTTCCTCTTGGACTGGTTCGTCTTTCACTGCTTGCTCTGCATCATCTTGCCATTTAAACACATAAGTTGCTGTTAGTATAATCAGTACGACCACAATACCAATTAAAACATTCAATAGTTTATCTAGCTTTTTATTACGAGATGGCTGCAAATGACGACTACTGCGAGTTTGTCGTTCACTCATAAACTCTCCCCCTCTCTAGCCAATATTCTATCAAGTTCGACAGCACTTGCAAAATAATTATACCCATAATTTCTATTCTGCCAAATTTAAGCAAATAAAAAGCAGCTGGTCTTTTTTTGATAGAAAGACCAGCTGCTTGTACACCTATCTGTTATTTAATAGAAAGAATTTTCACTTTCATTTCGCCACCAGGTGTTTGGATCGCTACTTCTTCACCTTCACCACGGCCAAGTAGACCTTTAGCAATTGGTGATTCATTTGAAATACGGAATTCCATAGGGTCTGCCTCAGCTGAGCCTACAATTGTATACGATTCTTCCTCTGTAGATGGTTTACCATTAATAATTTCAACAAATGTAACCGTTTTCCCTAATGATACAACACTATTATCTGTTTCATCCTCAGAAATAATAACCGCATTACGAATCATTGATTTTAGCGTAGAGATACGTCCTTCTAAAAAAGCCTGTTCTTCTTTTGCTGAATCATACTCAGCGTTTTCCGAAAGATCACCAAAATCACGTGCTATTTTAATGCGTTCCACGATCTCTTTACGTGTTTCTGTTTCTAATTTCACTAATTCTTCTTCTAATTTACGTTTCCCCTCAGCTGTCATCGGGTACTGTTTTTCGTTTGCCAAAGTCCTTCACTCCTTATTTCTTCAATATAAAAACATAAAACTCGACTAAATGTTGGAAAGAAGCATTTAATCGAATTTTATTATTTTTAAACGTTTTCAAATTACGCTTTGACCTAATAGTATGCATCGTTTTTTCAAATATGCATGAAAATATTGTCAATACCACTCTATCTTATTACAATACGTTGCTGGTTTCAAGAATAGTTTTAATTTTCGTTACCATTAAATCAATCGCAACCTCATTATCCCCGCCTTCAGGAATAATAATATCAGCATAACGTTTCGTTGGTTCAATAAATAAATTATGCATAGGTCGTACTGCCGATAAATACTGCTCAATCACTGAATCTGTTGTACGGCCACGCTCTTTAATATCACGTAGCAGTCGACGAATAATACGTAAATCCGCATCCGTATCCACGAATAATTTAATATCCATTAAATCTCGTAAACCTGCATCCTCCAGCACAAGAATACCTTCCAGAATAATAACATCTACTGGCTCAACATGAATAACTTCCTGCGCTCTTGTATGCTGTACATAGTCATAGACAGGCTTCTCTATTGACTGACGCGCTAATAATTTTTTTATATGGTCAATTAATAAATCATTATCAAACGCTAATGGATGATCATAGTTTGTGCCTAAACGCTCTTCAAATGTTAAATGACTCTGATCTTTATAATAAAAATCTTGTTCAATGACAACCACTGAATGCTTACGGAAAACATCGTAAATGGCATGTGTCACACTCGTTTTACCTGAGCATGAACCACCTGCAATACCAATAACAACAGGACGCTTCACTGCCATTTAGTTATTCTCCTTTCGCATCATGTTATGCGGCTTTAATGGGGTATCACATTTAAATTTAACAATTTGTAATGGGTGGCGAGCTGCATCTAGGCTATTGCCATCCTCGTCCCAAATTTCGCCCATTGTTAAACGGAAATTCTCAATTTCAGGACCAAAGAACTCTACTTCGTCACCAGGTTTAAAATAATTACGTTGTTGCATCGTCACTATTTTTGTTTCTGGATCATGCTCTAAAATAAGACCCGCAAATTCATAGGTTGTTTTACGGCCATGTACCCCAAACATTTGCTCCTCAACGCCAGGGGCATCATGGAAGAATGCTTCCGCTGTATCACGGTTAGCACATTTATCTAGCTCCTCCAGCCATTCGCGTTTGATTTTAAAATGATCAGGATCAGCACAATAGGCATCAATCACTTTACGATAGACAGAAACCACTGTTGCGACATAGTGAATCGATTTCATGCGACCTTCAATTTTTAACGAATCAATGCCAAGCTCAATCATATGAGGAATCGCTTCAATTAATTTTAAATCTTTTGGACTCATTGCAAAAGGTGCATGATGATCATCAAACAGTGCTTTTTCTTCGCCATCTTCCAGCTCATATAAATCATAGTCCCAACGACATGATTGGCAGCATCCACCACGATTAGAGTCACGAGCCGTCATATGATTAGACAATACACAGCGACCAGAATAGGCGATACACATAGCGCCATGAACGAAGGCCTCGATTTCAATATCAACCTTTTCCTTCATTAGCTTCATTTCTTCGCCGCCTACCTCACGTGCTAATACAACACGATGTAAGCCTTCTTCCTTCCAATACTGCACAGCCTTCCAGTTGGATAGTGATTGCTGTGTGGAAAGGTGAATTTCAAGCTTAGGTGCTGCTGTACGGCATGTTTCGATAATTAATGGGTCTGCTACAATAATACCTGTTACACCTGCAGATTCAATGTCCTTTAAGTAATCCTCTAAGCCCGCCATATTCTCATTATGAGCAAAAATATTTGTTGTGACATAAATTTTTGCACCATATCGATTGGCAAATTCCACACCTTCACGCATCTCTTCAATCGTAAAATTATCTGCGTTAGAGCGTAAACCAAACTCTTGTCCACCAATAAAAACGGCATCTGCTCCATAATGAACTGCTATTTTTAATTTTTCTAAGCTACCTGCTGGGGCAAGTAGCTCTGGTTTTTTTGTAATGACACGTTTACCGTCGACAATGTCACGGATTTTGTCATTTTGTGCTAATGCTAATGCCATGGTATTGCCCCTCCTAGTAAACTGTTTCCTTAAAAATAAAGCCTGTATCTAATGGTCTAATCGCTGGCTGAATCGCTTCAATTTTAGCTAATAAATCATCTTTTATGTCTTCATAGGCTTCTTCTGACTCATCAAAATAAGTATCAATAGCTTGACGATAAGCTTCTGTTACTGTGACCACATATTCTGGTGTTTGTAAAACGCCTTCGATTTTTAGCGCATCAATGCCACCCTCAAATAATTCGCCAAGCTCATCAATCACGCACATATCATTTGGGCTAAAAATATGTGTACCATTGGCATCCTCATAGATTGGATATTTATTATTGCGCTCATCATCATGCAGGAACATATTGCGATGTTCCTGGCGATTCTCAATTTCCATGACTTTATCTCGGTATAAGAAATAATGACCTAGTAATGGACGTTTTGATTGGAACATACATGTCATCCCATGTACTTGTACTTCAATTTCAACTTCCGCATTTTCCTTAATTTCTAATACTTCCTCCAGTGAAAGCTCACGAGCTAAGATGGCACGCGTAGCACCACGTTTACCCCAATAATTAGCTGTAAACCAGTTTGTAGCAATTGTCTCTGGATTCCAATGCAATGGAATGGTAACACCTTGCTCACGACGAAGTATGAGGACGGCTGGATCACCGTAAATTAAACGATCCACACCAATACGCTGCATTTCTTGTAAATAGTTAGCAAGTGCTTCTAGTTTCTCATTATGGAATAGGGCATTGACTGCCACATACACTTTTTTACCTGCTGCGTGAATAAGCTTTGTTGCTTCTTCCACTTCATCAACAGAGAATTCTCCTGCTAGACGTAGACCAAATTGTTGTTCACCAATAACAAAAGCATCTGCTCCAGCATTTAAAAGTGCTTTTATATGTTTTATTGATTGTGGTGTCACAAGCAATTCTGGTTTTTTCATAGTAGTCACCTCTTCAAACATAGTAATAAACCATCACCGACTGGTAAAAAAGCACTTGTATAATCGGGGTGCTGCATAATCCAATCCGTGAAGTTTTTTAAATTGCGAATCATTGTACGCTTACGACGTGGCACATCCTTTAAATCTAAATCTGACAAGCCATGCATATACATATTATCAATATACAGCACACCACCTGATGCTACGAGAGGCGCATATTTTTCAAAAAAGCGCTGATATTGTCCCTTTGCGGCATCAATAAAAACAGCATCAAATGTTGTGTGAATGACTTGATCATCCACCTCTAACGCGTCTCCTTCAATGACCGTAATGCGATCTGCTACAGTTGAACGTTCAATATAAGCCTTTGCTGCTGTTACACGCTCTGTATCACGCTCAATTGTAACAATTTGTACATGTGGCAATGCCTCTGCCATTCTGATCGCTGAATATCCAATTGCCGTGCCGATCTCTAAAATTTTTGACGGATTTTGAATACGTAGTAGCTGATTTAATGCATCAATCGCTGCTAGCTGCATAATTGGTACATGATTCTCTTCCGCATATGCTTCCATTTCTAAAAGCAATGCATTACGTGGCTGTATAAATGATTGTATATATTCATCTGATAATTCCATTGTTTCACCCTCATTTAAAAGGCAACGTGCGCTTTGCCGTTGTCTGTGCTTCATCATTTAACAAAAAGAAAAAGACCAAACATAAAGTCTTGGTACTTACTCATACAAAAATAAGCAATTGTTTTAAATGTGCTTAAACAATTGCCACCACGCATATTTATTTCACATAGAATGCGGATTGACCAAAAATCACACTTTATAATAGCACGAAAATAGAAGGAAAGCTATTTTTCTTTCCTTCTATTTTCGTGCTATACGTTTATGCTTACTCTGCCTGACGTAAATATTTTTCGACCTTCTGTAAATGCTCATCATAAGTTTTGGAGAAGTGGTTGACACCCTCTTTATCTGCCAAGAAGTAGAAGTACTCTGTTTCGCTTGGGTTTAATGTTGCCTCGATCGACGTTTTACCAGCGCCTGCTATAGGACCGGGTGGTAAGCCTTTATTTTTATAAGTGTTGTAGGCATTATCCACTTCTAAATCTTCATATAGGACGCGGTCTTTATGATCACCAAGTGCATATAAAACCGTAGGATCTGTTTGTAATGGCATATCTGTATTTATTCGGTTATAGAAGACGCTCGCGATTGTTTCTCGATCTGTTTGAGCAGTCGCCTCTTCTTCCAGTAATGAAGCAAATGTTAATAGCTGATGCACAGACATTTGTTTTTCTGCTAAAACATCACTGTAATTTTTCACCACATTATTCATAGCCGCTATCATTTCCTCTACAATCCCCTCTAAAGATGGCTTTTCTTCATAATAGGGGTAGGTTGCTGGGTATAAATAGCCCTCTAAATCATAGCGAATGTTGTCAGCTAACACAGCCTCGGTCACAAGTTCAGGGTAATTGGCCATCATTTGTTGAACAAATGTATCACTTGTCACTAAATCCATAAATTCCTGCTGTGTATATGGCGTTTTCTTTTCAATAATTTGTCCAATTTGTTCAAGTGTTAAGCCTTCAGGAATTGTCATCGTAAAGACAGGCTTACGATATACCTTCCCTGTTTTCAGACTTTCAATGAGCTCATCAAATGTCATTGCTTGTGTTAAATCATAATTCCCTGCTTGGAATTGTGATTCATTTTTAAATTTTGCATAATATTTAAAGACACGCGCATCCTTAATAACACCTTTTTCCTCTAATAGCGTGGAAATAGAGCTTAAACCAGAACCGATTGGTACTTCAACTGCAATTGTTTTTGTGGCATCAGGATCTAGCGGCTTTAATGCACCTTTGACATAATTGTAGCCAATTAAGCCACCGATTCCTATAATCAGCACAAAGACAATAGCAGTAATTGCAACGATTTTTCTCACAATTTTTACCTCAGATTTTTTTTCTTGCATTTTTGCAAACATTTCTTGTTTTTTTGAACCGTTATCCACGGGTTTCCCCCCTATCACTATCCAATATCATACTAGAAATCAACTTTCACGACAAACAGAAATCGACAATTCAGGAGAAATTACATATGTAAAAAAATCTGCCAACAACTTTCGTTAGCAGATTTTTTAATTTCTATAGAAATTGTTCAAGCTATAAAGTGTTTACTACTTCTGCAACAAATTCCCACTCTTCATCCGACTCAATCGGCAATAGCTCTTCAATATGCCCATTCGTGCCAGCGATATATTGTGCAGCAAAGATCTCACGTTCTTCCATCGGCTCATCCGTTGCAGGCACATATAAAACATACGATTTGCCAAATTGTTCAGATGAAAACGTATGAATCACCTCACAAATTTGATCTCTGCCCTCTTCATCTATCACAGTAATTAACTGGGGCTCTTCCTCAAATTCATCGAGAAGTGCTAACACTACCTCATTAATCATTTCCCACTCTAAGTCTGTTTCAACAGGCTGTAAATTTATCATTTCCCCACTATTGTCATCATACTCAAATGTCATAGCGGAAAGATCTCCTGGAATTTCTTCACCATGTTCATCCAAAATTGAGAATAAGACATATGATTTTTCCTCAGCATCAAATGTCAGCACCACACGACAATGTTGCTCCAGACCATCTTCTCCAACCATTATAAATTCTTGTATTTCTTCATTCATATAAATTTCTCCTTCTATAATAATTATTGAGCCGCTACGTCTCTTTTATGCTATTATTGAGCAGATTCTCTTTTTTTGATCACTCTTACACCATTATTGAGCGATTTCTTCTTTTTTTGATCACTCTTATACCATCATTGAGCGAACTCTTCTTTTTTTGATCACTCTTATACCAGCATTGAGCAGAAACTAAAAAAGGAACAAGGACTGCAAGCTGCGATCCTTGTTCCAAGCTTTGAGTTAGAAGATTAGTCTTCGTATTCATCCTCTAAAGCGTTTAAAACGTCCTCTACCATATCCCACTCTGCTTCAGTTTCGATTGGTGTTAATTCACCATCTTCACCATTTTCAGATGGTACAAATGAAGAAACAAAAATTTCAACTGAGCCATCCTCATCTTCTTCTGCGCCTACCATTGAGTAAAATACATATGATTTACTAAACTCTGGGGATTCATGAACGTGAATCACTTCACAAAGCTGCTCGTTTCCGTTCTCGTCAATCACTGTAATGTGTTGAACATGTAATTCTTCTTCATGGTTATGCTCGTGCGCCATGTATTGTCACCTCATCAATTAATTTTTGCTATCTAAGTAGCCTTGTAAAATCATCACAGCTGCCATTTTATCAATAACCTGCTTGCGCTTTTTGCGACTCACGTCCGCCTCGATCAGCATACGTTCTGCTGCCATCGTTGTTAAACGTTCATCCCATAGCTTAACCGGTAGTGAAAATGTTTCTTCCAACAACTTTTTATAGTTCTCGGATGCTTCACCACGCGGTCCTACCGTATTATTCATGTTTTTTGGGAATCCTACAACAAATTCTGTTATAGCATATTCCTTTACTAGCTCGGCGATGCGGTCAATGCCGAACTCTCCGTTAGCTTCATCAATTTTTACGGTTTCAATACCTTGAGCAGTCCAACCAAGCGCATCACTTACAGCAACGCCAACGGTTTTTGACCCAACGTCTAATCCCATAATTCTCATTTCTAGTCCTCGTTATTCTTTTTAATATAAAATTTAACAAGCTCTTCAAGAATTTCGTCACGTTCAAGCTTGCGAATTAAGTTACGAGCATCCTGATGGCGAGGAATATACGCCGGATCACCAGAAAGTAAGTAACCAACAATCTGATTGATAGGGTTATATCCCTTTTCCTCTAATGAAGAATGTACTTTCAACATTACCTGCTTGACTTCCTGTTCCATTGATTCTTCTGGAAAATTAAATTTCATCGTTTGATCAAATGAACTCATGACCAGCACCTCGCTTTCAGAAATAAGGAGATGTGCGAACAAGCTCATCTCCAATTTCTCTTTATTATAACATGTTTTGGTGAATTAATTAAATGGATTTAACATAATCATACACAGAAAGTAATGCTTCATCAAGTTTTGATGCATCTTTAGCGCCTGCCATCGCCATATCTGGACGACCACCGCCTTTACCACCACAGCTTTCAGCCACCATTTTCACAATATTTCCTGCATGATAATTGCCACCAACTAAATCTTTTGACACTCCTGCACATAGCATCACTTTGTCACTATCAACCGCACCAAGAACAATCACAGCCTTTGGCATTTTTGCTTTTAAATCATCCATCATTTGACGCAATTGATTATTATCCTTCGCTTCTACCTTTGTAGCGAGCACTGTCACATCACCAAATGTTTGGGCTGCATCAATAATTGCGCCAGCTTGAGCATTGGCAATTTTTTGAGATAGTGCTTCATTTTCACGTTGTAAATCTTTATAGTCAGTTTGTAATGCCTGTACTTTCGTCACAATATCTTTCGGATTTGCTTTTAATAATGCTGCGGCATCATTTAGTAAAGCCTCCTCCTCTTTTATTGTTTCATAAGCCACCTTACCAGTTACCGCTTCGATACGGCGTGTACCTGCACCAATGCCACCCTCTGACACAATTTTAAAAAAGCCAATTTCAGAAGAACGTTTGACATGAATACCACCACATAGTTCGATTGAATACTCTCCAACGGACACAACGCGTACAATATCGCCATATTTTTCACCGAATAATGCCATTGCACCCTTCGCTTTTGCTTCATCAATACCCATTTCTTCAATTACGACCTCTATATCATCCCACACTTTTTCATTGACAATACGTTCAATTTGCTGTAATTCCTCTTTTGTTACTTGCCCAAAATGGGAGAAGTCAAAACGTAAACGATCAGGTCCTACATATGAACCAGCTTGGTTAACGTGGTCACCTAGCACATCTTTTAATGCGCGTTGCATAATATGTGTCGCTGTATGGTTTTTAATAACTAAATTGCGGTCATCACGATTGACAACGGCTGTGACTGCATCTTCCACATGCATTTCACCAGATTCAACAACTACAGTATGAAGCGGTTGTCCATTTGGTGCTTTTTGTACATCTTTGACAACTGCTGTAAAGCTATCATTCGAAATAGTACCACTATCAGCAATTTGTCCACCCATTTCAGCGTAAAATGGTGTTGTTGCTAACATGACAAGCGCTTCTTGACCTTCTGCAGCAACTTTTGCTACTTGACCCTCCACAATCAACGCTACAATTTCCGTGTCTGCTGTTAATGTATCAAAGCCAACAAATTCACTGGCAACCGTTAAATTCGCTAATACTTCATTTTGTACTTGCATCGAATCCACATCTTGACGAGCTGCACGCGCACGTTCACGTTGTTCCTCCATCGCTGCCTCAAAGCCTTCATGGTCAACCTTCATGCCTACTTCTTCTGCATATTCCTCTGTTAATTCGATTGGGAAGCCGTACGTATCGTATAAACGGAAGGCATCTGCCCCTGGAATATAATCATGATCAGCCTCTTTTTGTGATTCAACTACCTCGTTAAAGATAGCCAGACCACCGTCTAATGTTTCATGGAAGCGAATTTCTTCATTTTTAATGACACGTTGAATAAATTCGCATTTTTCCGTTACCTCTGGATAGAAGTCTTCCATAATTTTACCCACAGTTGGTACTAGTTCAAACATAAATGGTTTCTCGATACCAATTTGCTTCGCATAACGAACAGCACGACGTAGTAAGCGGCGCAATACATAGCCACGGCCTTCATTTGATGGAAGTGCGCCATCCCCAATCGCAAATGCTACTGTACGAATATGGTCTGCAATGACTTTAAATGGTGTATTAATATCTTCCTCTGAGCCGAAGATTTCATGTAAATCTACCTCACCAGGACGTTTATATTTGCGGTTAGCAAATTCCTCGATTTTTTCAATAATCGGCATAAATAAATCAGTATCAAAATTTGTTGGTACATTTTGCACAACGGATACGATACGCTCTAAGCCCATACCTGTATCAATATTTTGCTTTGGTAGTGGTGTATACGTACCATCAGGATTGTGGTTAAATTGCGAGAACACTAAGTTCCAAACCTCAAGATAACGTTCATTTTCTCCTCCAGGATACATTTCTGGATCATTTTCATCCGAACCATATTCTTCGCCACGATCATAAAAAATCTCCGAGTTTGGACCAGATGGGCCCTCACCTATATCCCAGAAATTCCCTTCCAAACGAATTAAACGCTCTTCTGGAAGTCCAATTTCCTGATGCCAAACATCATAGGCTTCCTGATCCTCAGGATGAATTGTAATAGATAATAGCTCTGGATCAAAGCCCATCCATTTTTTATCCGTTAAAAACTCCCAAGCGTAGTGAATGGCTTCTTTTTTGAAGTAATCACCAATCGAAAAGTTCCCTAGCATTTCAAAAAATGTATGATGACGTGCTGTTTTCCCTACATTTTCAATGTCATTGGTACGAATTGATTTTTGTGCATTCGTAATACGTGGATTATCAGGAATTACACGTCCATCAAAATACGGCTTTAATGTAGCAACACCTGAATTAATCCACAGTAATGATGGATCATTAATAGGCACAAGTGGTGCTGATGGCTCATGATGATGCCCTTTTTCTTTAAAGAACTCTAAATACATACGACGAATATCTGCTGCTTTCATGTAAAAAATTCCTCCTAAAATGTGTTGTAAAAATACGATAGCCATGCAAAAAAGCCCTCATCCCAATAAAGGGACGAGGACTTGTAACAATCTCGCGGTACCACCCTAGTTGTAAGCATGTAAAAACACTTACCTCTCTAGCACTTGTAACGTCAGTGAACGGCAGGGATTAGCTGCACTCTGGAGTAGCTTTCCGTAGTTGCGATTGTGAGGATTTTTTCAGCCTAGAAATCCCTTTCTTCTACACGCACAAAAACGTACTTGTTCCATCATCGTTTTTACTATTCTAC
Organism: Lysinibacillus sp. FSL H8-0500; assembly: GCF_038051955.1. Lineage (NCBI taxonomy): Bacteria > Bacillati > Bacillota > Bacilli > Caryophanales > Bacillaceae > Lysinibacillus > Lysinibacillus sp. FSL H8-0500. The sequence goes on from NZ_CP150292.1 coordinate 3,185,388, forward strand.
AGTGCATTATAAAAAAGAACGAGAATTGTGTCAACGCTTGATGCTATATAGAAAGAAGTATTTTTCTTCTACAGCGCTTACGTTAAAAATATTAAAATCATTTTACATAGATTTTAACTACCAACTTTGAATATCCTACTAATAACTGAGAAGCCCGTCCTAATTTATTATATTCTTAAAAATCTAAACAGTCAAAACATTGCAGTTTATATTCCTTTACCTTATAATAATAAGTATTTAAAAGTAATATCTTTTTTACCGACAAATTATAATATTACTTAAACATACATATGCCAATAAGAATAGCTTAATATCTGGATTCCCTCTGAAGAAAATCAGTTTTAATAAAGTCTCAAAAGATTAGAGGGATCAATTATTATCTACTTCTGACTATTGTTTATTTTGGCTGTCATCTGCTGTTGTATGGTACTTTCACCTTTCGCTAAATCACGAACCATCCCCTTCATCGAGGATGGTCCGTATTCGTCTCTTACATATTATCCGCTAAAAAATTTTCTACTCGCTTCACTAAATGCCCTCTGTCGTAATTTTTGTACAGGATGCTCGATAAACGAATAGGATCACCAAAGAAAAAGCGTTCATACAATGTTTGCCTTGTACCAAAGCTACTCATTGTTAAATCCCAAGCTAAGCGGAATTTTTGAACACGTTCCTCCCCACCATCTTGAAATGATTGTAAGTAGTATGCAAGGTCACCCTCATCCTTAGCAAAGGCTTGTGCACTTGGGATGGACATTAAGCCACTCGCGCCAAGCAATTGAATAATTTCGGTAAAGGTCGGATAGACTTTCGGAAAAATTTGAATAGCGACCTGTAATGTGGAAAGATCTGGTCTCACAAAGCCAAATTGATCTCGCTGTGCCTCGATTTCTGATTTTAAGAGCAATGCTTTCATTGTTTCTAATGTTACGATAATATCAACCACTTTTTGTTGTACATGCTGGTAATCACCAATATTAATGGTGTCAACGATCGACTGTACAACTCCTAGCACAAATTCTGTTTTCGCAATTTGGCGAGAAAGCACTTGGTGTAGTGTGTACGCCTGAAAGCCGCTAACATTCATAAAATCATTCGCGACATCCACATTTTCATAATAAAAAACGCGTTCCCATGGGACAATCACATCGTCAAAAACAACAATAGTATCCATCTCTTCAAAACGAGCACTTAATGGATGATCAAAGGTCGAATCTCCTCCAACAAAGGATTGTCGACACAAAAACTTTAAACCTGCTGTATTACTCGGTATAGAAAAGCCAAAAGCCTTCCATTCATCATAGCCATTGGTTGATAACACAAGTAGCTCGTCTGTGATACCTCCTTGTGTAGCAAGCAATCTTGCCCCTTTTATTATTAACCCTTTACTTGTTTTTCCCACAATTTTTGCAGCAATGGTCACTTCCTCATCCTCAATATAGTAGCGCTTGCGATTTACTTGAGGCTCTATAAAGGTATGTGTCATTGTTAAATCATGCTCACGGGCATAATCATAAAACTGTAGTAAATGCTCTGGAAAACAGTTTGGCTTATCTTTTAAAAAGTCCGATGCTGAAGCTAAGGCCATTAATGTTGTATTCATATAATCAGGACTTCTTCCCATAAAGCCATGAGAGGATAAAGCCCATTCTTGCGCAGCATAACGCCTTTTCACAAGGTCCTCTGACGTTATCACTTGAAGAAAGGATACCCCCACCCTCTCTTTACTAGTTGGCGATTCATAGGTCATTGTTTCAAGAAGCTCCTGGTGATGCTGTAAATCAAAGAGCTTTGCTTGACTCTGCATAACCCCCTTAAATGCAGGATGCTCTGACACCTTACCTCTCACGACTTCCCCGTCCAACGAAATATACGTGTTTAAAGCATCAATACGATCAATATATTGCTGTCCCGTTCGAATTGGCACGCTATCACCCCTAAATACCTCTATGTTTTTGTACTCATGTAGTATATGAAATATCTAAATAGTAGGTGACATCTGGCTTATGACAAAAACCCGATCAGCTACGGCCTAATCGGGTTCACATTTAAAATGCTTTAGTTTTCTAAAAAATCATAAGGTGATACATGATCCATACCAATCAGTGGATGAATAGTAGGTGCGGTTTCTACGGTAAGCTTATAGTCAGTGGATAATGACTCCTGACGATCTCCATCTGCTACAGAAACTGCCTCTACCTCTACTAGCTCTTCAGCCACCTCCATTGGATTTAGTCGTGCACGTAAGGAGGTAAAACGTTGAAGATCATCTGTACGCTGTAGGCCATCTGCCAACACATCTGCCTCGCCACATAAAATCAAGAAATTTTTTGCTCGTGTAATGCCTGTATATAAAAGATTGCGTCGTAGCATTTTCGAGTAGCCTCTTACAACAGGCATAATCACGGTCTGAAACTCAGAGCCCTGCGATTTATGAATAGAGCAGCAGTAGGCAAGTGTTAGCTGATTGAGATCACCACGTTGATACGTTACCTCAATGCCATCGAAGGATACAACTAGTAAATCCTGCTTTTCGATTGTTTCCTTCGCCTTAATAATACTAACAACTTCTCCCATGTCCCCATTAAAAACATTGCTTTCAGGCTGGTTGACAAGTTGTAGCACTTTGTCTTTGATGCGATAGGTGGTATCACCAAAAACAAGCTCTTTGCGTGTGCCTGTATCATTAGGGTTAATCAGCTCTTGAATCATTTTATTTAAATTGTCAATACCAGCCGGCCCTTTATACATAGGCGCAAGCACTTGGATATTGCGAATCTCTTGTCCTTTTGCAACAGCACTCTTGACCACCTGTGTAACTACATTTGCCACTTGATCGGCTGATGCTTTGATAAATGAACGATCAGTTGTTTTCATCGTTAAATTATTAGGAATCGTTCCTTTTTTTATTTGATGGGCTAGTTCGATAATCGTTGAACCTTCCGCTTGTCTATAAACATCCGTTAATTCAACAGTTGGCAACTGTTTTGATGCCAATAAATCCTTTAGTACCTGTCCTGGACCTACTGGAGGAAGCTGATCTTGGTCGCCAACAAAGACTACCTGTACATCCTCATGTAAAGACTTTAATAGTTGATGGGCAAGCCATGTATCAACCATTGACATCTCATCCACAATAATGAGCTTCCCTGTCACTTCTCGCTCTGTTTCTTCCTCTTTTTCTTGTCCTGTAAAGCCCAGTAAACGATGGATGGTCATTGCAGGAAGCTCTGTTGATTCAGCCAAGCGTTTAGCAGCACGCCCTGTTGGTGCACAAAGAATAATGGGAAAAGGCTGTTCTTTTTGTGCATATTCTTTTGGATTTAATGATAACCCATGAAGCTGTGCATAGACTTCAACGATCCCACGTACAACCGTTGTTTTCCCAGTACCAGGTCCACCTGTTAAAATCATGACCGCTGAATTTAGAGCCTGCTCAATGGCATTCGCTTGTGTCTCTGCATAGGTGACATGCAGTCGCTCCTCTGTCTCACCAATTGCTTTGCGAATTTCATCCTTACTAAAATGCTCTGCCTCCCGATTCCGTTCAATAAGGGTTACGATTTTAGAGGCAATACCTATCTCTGAAAAATACAGAGAAGGCAAATATAATCTTGTTTCCTCACCACAAATCTTGCTTTCTTCTCGCAGCTCTATACATGCCTGTGAAATAGCCTCAAACGGAATTTCCTGCTGTTGACTCTGCTCCAGCATATCCTTGACAAGTGGTAAAACATGTTCTGCATCCAAATACACATGACCATCCGATAAAGCCGCTGTATTTAATATATGCAAAATAGCTGCCTTGACACGGTCAGGATGATTACCTGTAATCCCTAACTTGGCACCTAACTCATCTGCTCGAAAGAAACCAATTCCTTCGATATCTTCAATAAGACGGTATGGATTTGCCATTAGCAGCTCTATCGCCTCTGTACGATAGGTTTGATAAATTTTCATACCAAGCTGTGGGCCAAATCCCCACTCATTAAGCTGAATCATTACACGCTCTAAGCCGAGATTTTGTTCGATGGTGCTACGAATAATCTCTTTTTTATCTGCGGATAGGCGCGGCACAATATCTAGTGCACCAGCATCCTCTAAAATCAGTCTCAGTGCATTCGCTCCAAGCTTATCAACAATCGTTTCGGCTGTTTTTTTACCAATGCCCACAAATAAATCGCTCGATAAATAATGGATAATTCCTTGTTCAGTTGCTGGTACTTCCTTCGCAAATGTCTCAATTTGAAATTGCACACCATACTTTGGATGCTGTTTTAAGTTACCTGTAAAACGATATTGCTCATCCATTTGTAGCGGGGGAAAATAGCCAACCACAATAATTTCTTTATCTTCATATTGCAAGTTTGTCTCTTGAATTTTCACGCGCACAATGGAATACATATTTTGGGCATTATGAAAAATAGAGACGATTGGACGTCCGAGTATAAAAAACTTATTAAGCTCAAATAAATCGAATTGGTCTGTCATGTTCGGGTTCGTCCTTTCGTATCATTGTCAATCCCTTTATTTTACCATAGCCTGTGCAAAATAGCGTTGTCAAAAATATTTTCGCTCTCTTATTCTCATATTATTTCGATAAATGACAATTCTCTGCTTTTATGATTCTTTCCATGCTATGATAGAATCAATTACATCTTGTGGGACACTCACTAAGACCTTATCTTAATACAGCAGGGACTTGCACTTCTACTGGATCAAGATAAATAAGATTTTGTACGGAAGGATTGTGGAAGGATTGGAATTTAGACCTTGCATCGATTTACACGATGGCAAAGTAAAACAAATTGTGGGGAGTACGCTGGGGCATGCAGATCAAACAGTCGTTGAAAATTTTATTTCTAGTTATGATGCAAGCTACTATGCCCAAATGTTTGCAAACGATCATTTAACAGGTGGACATGTTATTATGCTTGGTTCAGGAAATGAAGAAGCAGCCCTCTCTGCTTTAGCTGCCTATCCGCAAGGCTTACAGATTGGCGGTGGTATTACAACTGAAAATGCACAGCGCTTTATTGAGGCAGGTGCTTCACATATTATTGTGACTTCCTTTATCTTTCATGATGGACAACTAGATGTAGCGCGTTTACAGCAACTTTGTCAGCAAATTGGCAAGGAGCATCTTGTGATTGATCTAAGCTGTAAAATGCGAGATGGTAAGTGGTTTGTAATGACTGATAAATGGACAAAATTCAGTGATTTTGAAGTCAATGCCAAATCCATTGCTTATATCGAAGGCTTCTGTGATGAATTGTTGATTCATGCGGTGGATGTGGAAGGAAAAAAGGGTGGCATGCAGGAAAGTTTAGTACGGGATTTAGCTGCCTGGACATCTATTCCAACTACCTATGCAGGCGGTGTTCGTTCATTGGAGGATTTAGCAAAGTTCAATGATTTAGCCAAAGGAAGGCTTCATGTCACAATTGGTAGTGCCCTCTCTATTTTTGGTGGAGATCTACCGTATACAGATGTAGTAAAATATTGTAAAGAAGGCGGGATACTGTGAATCTTATCTACAAAGAATATGTTTTTCCTTTTCAAGAAACAAATTTAGAGCGTATTATTGATGGCAAATATTTCAAGGTCAATAAAAGAGATCACTCTCTTGCTATACAGATTCAGCTTGATAATGAGCAAATGCTGCTTGAGTTTTCTAAATCCTTAAAGGCAACGTGTGGTTTCCTGCGTGACCAAGAAACAGAACCTTATATTGAAACATCTATTGATTTGCAAGTATTTGTCGATGAATTTAATAAACGTTATAACTTAAATGCTAAAATTATTGCTTAAAGCAAAGGGGCTCCCCTTTGCTTTCTTTTTATTTAATGAAACCTTTTTCCCTTTATAACGGTTATATAGTAGGTCTCTTCTTATAGAAGAATACAAAAATCTCCAATAGTTAGCTAATTCATTGCGATTCATAACTTCTCTGCATAAAATAAAATTAAAAAGGAATAAACTTAGAAGAAAGGATGGATAATAAATGAAAACTGAATATGAGATAGCATCTTTCGCATCATTTCAAACAGAGCTAACTCGCTTCTTTTTAGCCTATAAATCGGCTTTACAGGAAGTAGAAACAAAAATTAATATTTTACAAGAAGAATTTAAGCTTATTCATGAATATAATCCAATCGAGCATGTTTCAACACGTATGAAATCGCCCAAAAGTATTTTAGCCAAAATCATGAAAAGAGGCATTCATCCATCACTTGAAGCTATTCGTGAAAATATTCGTGATATAGCAGGTGCTCGTATTACATGTTCCTTTGTAGAGGATATTTATAAAGTTAGTGCTATGCTACAGGCACAACATGATATTGAGATTGTAGAGATTAAAGACTATATTGCCAACCCCAAGGATAATGGTTATCAAAGTCTTCATCTTATTATAAAAGTACCAATTTTTATGTCTGATCGTATGGCTAAGGTTTACACAGAAATTCAAATTCGCACAATTGCTATGGATTTTTGGGCAAGCCTTGAGCATAAAATTTATTATAAATATAACAAGGAAGTGCCTGAGCATATTCGTATAGAATTAAAAGAAGCCGCTCTCCAGGCTGCTGAATTAGACCGTAAAATGGAGCGACTAAATAAAGAAATTAATATTTTAAAGGAAAATGAGGCTGAACCTCCAATGCTAGATAGCCCCATAGCACATCTAGCTAAATATTTAACACAGCTTCCGCCTCATCAATAATTAAAAATCCGCTTTACTTTCTGCAAAGAGAGCACGAGCCAAAGCGAGGCCTTGTGCTCTTGCTTTTCCTGCAGAAGCTACACGGATTTTGCCTTTATCTACTTTCTTTAGATTTTGTGGCGATAAAGAAGGAGAAAATCAGGGCACAGATGGCAAAGGCAAAGGCTGTGATATAAACATAGCTTACACCACTCGCAATAGTGTCCTTTAAAAAGCTTACTTCTTCTAAATTAAAGCCACCTTTTGCAAATTCACCATTTAATTGAATTTCACCTTTTCCTAGTGATGCCATCTTTTCACTCGTTGCTAAGTTAAAAATCATACCGAATAACGCCGCACCAATGGCTTGACTAAATGTATTGGTAAAGGAATTTAAGCCAATGGATATACCAAGCTGCTTTGGATGAGCCACCTTTTGTATGGAAATCATTAACATTGGCATAATAAAGCCCATGCCAAGCCCAATTAAGGAGGACCCAATATAAACGTTAAAATCGCTAGAGTCTGACGTTAATCTTGCCAACAAAATTGCCCCAATGCTTAGTAAAATCGTTCCTATTTGAATAATGCGTTTATTCGTTAAACGTCCGATTAAATAACCTGCTGTAATGGAGTTTACCGTCCAAAAAACAGACATAGGTGTTAATAATAAGCCTGCCTGTGTAGCGTTTTTGCCAAGAACACTTTGGGCAAATATTGGAATATACACCGTCACGCCAATCACAATAGACATGGCACTTAAGGTTAACGCATTAATCACCATAAGACGACCATTTTTAAACAATGTTAATGGAATAATGGGTTCCTCTGCTCGTAGCTCCACCCAAATAAAAATACCTAAAAAGATAGCTGCCATGCCAAACATAAGTAGGGACTGGCTCGATAACCAAGCCTGTGTTTTACTGTTATCAATAATGACGTATAGGAGTGCCACCATGCCAATTGTGAATAATGTCGCACCTAAATAATCAATTTTACGCTTCACTGCCTCTAACTGCTCCTGGTAATGCTTGACAATTAAATAAATAGAGGCTAAGCCAAAGGGTACATTAATAAAGAAGATAAAGTGCCATGACACTTGGTCAACAATAAAGCCACCAAATAATGGACCGACAACGCCCGATACACCCCATACCATACTTAAATAGCTTTGTCCTTTAGCTCGTGCTTTTTCAGTCTTAAATAGCTCACCAACCATCGTTAATGTAATCGGTAAAATAGAGCCTGCCCCAATCCCTTGAATCGCACGAAAGACAATTAATTGCTCCATTGATTGGGCTAAACCACATAACATAGAGCCAATTAAAAAAATAATAATACCAATAATAATCATCCGCTTACGTCCAAATAAATCGGCTAGCTTACCAAAAATAATCGCTGCAATCGCAGAAGCTAATAAATAAGCAGAATAAATCCAGCTTATTAAGTCCACGCCTAATAAGTCAGCCGTAATACTTGGAATAGCGGTACTCACAATCGTTCCTTCAATTGCTGCTAATGCTGTTACAAGTAATAGAGCAATAAATACTTTATTCATGTTGTCACCTTTTCTTTTCCTTTCCTGCATGACATACCTTAACAAGTTTGAATCAAAAATAAAAGAGGAAAGAATAAATTTTATAAAAAATCGTGGCCCTTCACCATCATCAGAGTTAGCCTTCTACTTTTTTAATATATAAACAAAAAGCAGCAAGTTTATAACACTTGCTACTTTTATAAGCATGTATTAGTTAAAACGCTGGGCAATCATATCGTAAATATAACGTGCTTGGTCGTATTCAGGTTGTAGTGTAAAGGCTTGTTTTAAATGATACATTGCGTCCTCTGTTTGCTCTGTGGATACTGCATAAAGAACACCTAAATTATAGTGTGCATCTGCATTATTCCAATCCTGCTCAATTAATAAATCCAGCTCCCTCTTCCCTTCCTGAAACATTTCAAGTGCACATAGCACAATGGCGTAGGCTAAACGAATTTGTGTATCCTCAGGAGCAAGCTCTACTGCACGTTGTAAATAGGGCAGTGCTAATTTCGGATTTTCCATGCGCTCAAAGCATTTTCCCATCATGTAATAGACATCTGCACCCTCAATTTGATGTGTTAATGCTTGTTCATAAAGCTTTGCAGCCTCAGCATAGCGCTCCGCATTATAGTACAGATTAGCTAAGCCATAATAAGCAGTAGCTGCTGTTGCATCAACTGTAATCGCCTTTTGGAAGAAACGCTCTGCACGCTCAGTATCCTCTAATACAGCTAATAAATTTCCAAAATTAATATAGCCAATCGCATTATTAGGCTCTGCTTCTATCGCTTTTGTAAATAGTTGGGCAGCATCCTCATAGCGCTTGTCTTGAAATGCTTGAATACCCTGTTCATTATAATTCATTAATCTTCACCTCTATGTAGCGAAAGACTGCTCTTATAAAGCCAAAAGGCAGTAAAAGCAGTCTAAACGCAAATTATCCAACATATGTTAGTTTTTCATTACTTTTAAACACTTCATCAATTGTTCCGCCACCCATACACTCTTCTCCATTATAGAGCACAACAGCTTGTCCTGGTGTAATGGCACGAACAGGCTCTGCAAATGTAATATGTGCTCGACCATCTGGTAAAATTTCAACTTCTACTGGCGTATCTGTTTGACGATAACGGAATTTTGCTGTGCAAGAAAATTTCCCAGGCAATTTTTTTGTCGAAGTATAGTTCATTTTCACAGCCGTTAATGAGGTAGAATACGAATACTGATTGTCAAAACCTTGGCCAACAAGTAGCACATTACGGGCTAAATCTTTCCCTAGCACAAACCATGGCTCGCCGTCTCCACCAATACCAAGACCATGTCGTTGTCCAAGTGTATAGTACATTAAACCATCGTGTTGACCCATTTCAACCCCATCCATTGTCTCCATTTTACCAGGCTGTGCAGGTAGATATTGACTTAAGAACTCCTTGAAATTTCGTTCGCCAATAAAGCAAATACCTGTTGAATCCTTTTTCTTAGCTGTTGCAAGACCTGCTGCTTCAGCAATTTTACGCACTTCTTTTTTCTCAATATCGCCGATTGGGAACATCACATGTGTTAATTGCTCCTGCGATAGTTGGTTTAAAAAGTATGTTTGATCTTTGTTATCATCAACACCACGTAACATTTTTACCTCACCATCACCACTACGATCAATGCGTGCATAGTGACCTGTTGCTAAATAATCTGCACCAAGGCTCATCGCATGCTCCAAAAAGGCTTTAAATTTAATTTCTTTATTGCACATAACATCAGGATTTGGTGTACGTCCTGCCTTATATTCCTCTAAAAAGTATGAGAATACTTTATCCCAATATTGCTTTTCAAAGTTAACCGCATAGTATGGAATACCGATTTGATTACATACTTTTATCACATCGTCATAATCTTCTGTTGCTGTACAAACCCCATTTTCGTCTGTATCATCCCAGTTTTTCATAAAAATCCCGATGACTTCATACCCTTGCTGTTTTAAGAGATATGCAGCCACCGAAGAGTCTACTCCACCTGACATGCCAACGACAACACGAATTTGTGAGGGGTCACGTGTTTCTTTCATTGTGGTCACCTTTTCTTTTATCTAATTGCTATAATACTTTACGATTATTTTTTCGCTAGTCTTTGCACAATGTTAGCTGTTTTTTTAGCTGCATCTTGAACATCTTTTTCCGTTAAATCCTGTCCAAAGCTAAAGCGAATGGAATTGCGTAGCTCCTCTGCCCCCTGGCCAAACATCGCAACAAGCACATGTGATGGATCAATGGAACCTGCTGTACATGCTGAGCCACTGGATGCATGAATACCAGCCATATCAAGATTGACTAAAAAGGACTCCACTTCTATCCCTTCAAAGCTAATATTTAAAATATGAGGCAATGAATGCTCCTTATTCCCATTTAGATGGAACGCTAACTTTTCCTGTGCAAAAATATCAAGCATCATGTGCTTAAAATGATTGTATAGTGAACGCTTTTCTTCACGCAACTTATTTGCAACTTGTACAGCAGTCGCAAAGCCAATAATGGCAGGGATATTTTCAGTACCTGCACGACGTTTCTTCTCTTGTGCGCCCCCTAATGCATAGCTTGCCAGAGGTGTTCCTGCCTTTTGATAAAGGAAGCCAATGCCTTTAGGACCATTCATTTTATGAGCAGTCACACTTAATAAATCCACCTGTAATGTGGCTACATCAATCGCCTCTAAACCATAAGCCTGCACTGCATCTGTATGGAATGTGGCTGTATGCTCACGCAATAGCTCCCCAATTTCAGCAATAGGCTGAAGGGTGCCAACCTCATTATTTCCATACATAATTGTCACTAAGATCGTATCTTCGCGTAGCGCTTTTTGCACTTCCTCAACTGCTACACGTCCCGTTTGATCTACTGGTAAATAGGTTACCTCAAAGCCATCACGCTCAAGCTTTTCACAAGTATGCAATACAGCATGATGCTCGATTTGTGTTGTAATGATATGCTTGCCTTCTGTAGCCCGAGCATAGGCAGTTCCTATAATCGCTGTATTATCAGCCTCTGTGCCACCACTTGTGAAAATGATTTCTCCTGATTTGGCTCCAATAGACTGAGCTAATACTTCGCGAGCATCATCTAAATATTTACGTGCCTCTCGACCAGCCCCATGAATACTTGATGCATTGCCAAATACTTGCTTCATAGCTGTTGCCATTGCTTCTATTGCTTGGTCATTCATTGGGGATGTAGCTGCATGATCGAGATAAATATGTGAATTCATATTGAAAACTCCTTTTGATAAAAAACGCCGAAACTATTGTGCTCATTGTAAATTTAAAATAAAGAATAATGCTATGAGCAGCGCCTTGAACATTTTAAATATAGAACATATAGCCGTCCACAACATTCTCTTCTGTGTATTGTGCTAAATCTTCAATCGTTGTTGTATCTAACACATTTTTTACAGCATCACGAATGCGTAGCCATAGTTCTCGTTGTGGCGCTTCCTCATTTTCAATACCTTCTACTGGTTGAATTGGTCCCTCTAATACGCTAATCACATGTGCAGCAGAAATTTCGCTAGGTGGATTCGCGAGCATATAGCCGCCATAAGCACCACGTACGCTTTTTACTAAGCCCGAATTACGAAGCGGTGATACCAATTGCTCTAAATATGCCTCAGAAAGCTCCTTTTCAGCCGCAATTTTGCGCAAAGGAATAGGACCTTCCCCGTAATGCTTTGCTAATTCAATCATAATTGTTAGCCCATAACGGCCCTTTGTTGAAATCTTCATTTTATCACCCTCAATTAGTCTAGTCAAAATACTACCAACAGTATATCATAATCTCCTCTTGAATAACTCGGAAATACACCCCGAAGGATATGATATACTAATAAATGCCGTTTAGCTATCCACCCGAATGCTTTATTTTCGTACAGAAGCATTTTATAATCGGCTAAAAGGAGGAATGATTGTGCACAATGAACCACTCGCTTTTCGCATGCGTCCTTTAACCCTTGATGAGGTAGTAGGTCATCAGGATTTTATTGGACCCAATACAGCGCTTTATAAAATGATTCATAATGGACATGTACCCTCTATGCTCCTTTACGGGGAACCAGGTATCGGTAAAACATCAATTGCCAATGCGATCGCAGGCAGCTCAAAGCTCCCCTTCTTTGCTCTGAATGCAACGCGGGCTGGTAAAAAAGATGTTGAAGATATTGTACAGGAAGCTAGAATCTCAGGGAAAGTCCTTCTTTTTTTAGATGAAATTCACCGCTTCAATAAATTACAGCAGGATACTTTATTACCCCATGTTGAAAATGGTTCGATTGTGTTGATTGGTGCCACAACAGAAAATCCTTATCATGATGTGAACCCAGCTATTCGTTCACGCTGTGGAGAAATCTATCAACTTAAACGATTAACAACGGAAAATATCATAGAGCTTATTCAAAAGGCCCTTGCTGATGACAAACGTGGGTTAGGTAAATATCATTTTACATTAACAGAGAAGCAAATGGAGCTGATTGCTGGAGCTGCGAATGGAGATGCACGAAAGGCTTTGACTTTACTAGAATCCATTTATTATGCAAGTGACGAAGTGGATGGTCAAACCGTTGCAGCAGATCATATTATCGAACACCTTAGTAGTCGGATTGGGGTTTATGGTGATAAGAAAGGCTCGCATTTTTATAACTTACTATCTGCATTGCAAAAATCTGTACGTGGCAGTGATACCAATGCTGCCCTATATTATTTAGCACATTTATTAGAAATAGGTGACTTAGTCGCTGTTAGCAGACGTTTACTTGTAATGGCATACGAGGATATTGGTCTTGCCAACCCTGCTACTGGTCCTCATGTGTTAGCTGCGGTACAAGCAGCCGAACGCTTAGGATTACCAGAGGCACGTATACCGCTTGCCAATGCTGTTATTGAGATGTGTCTAGCCTCAAAATCAAATTCAGCGATTGTGGCAATGGATGCAGCGATTGCAGCGATTCATGAAGGCAAAACAGGTGATATTCCTCATCATTTGCGAGATGCACATTACGAGGGTGCAAAAGATTTAGGACATGTTGGCTATCAGTATCCACATAATACACCGATTGGCACTTTTGGGGGGTGGGTAGACCAGCAATACTTACCAGACGAACTTATAGGGACAGAATTTTATAAACCTGTTATTGCCGGTGAGGAAAAACGTATGGCAGGTATCTACGAAAAGCTTAAGTCCTTTCATCAACATAAAAAGTAACATCACTATCAAGGGATGTTACTTTTTATCAAAGAAGCAGTTTATCCTGTAAAGCTTGGGTTATTTGTTGTGTAGCGTTCCTTATAAAACTGATTTAATGTTTCTGCTATATTGCGAAGTGATGGCAAAATCGTTGCTTCTCCATCTTCGTCATGTAGCTTACTATGCAAAAATGCAATCAATTTATACGATTGGGACAATAGACTTGTAAATTCTTGTGTATGTTCCCGTACTTCAAAGCGAATAGCTTTAACTGCCACAGCCTGAGCCACTTTTTGCTCTCTTGTTTCAAAACAAGGCTCCTGACGTACTTCATCATCGCTCACTCGATACAGCAATCTTAATGTGCTATAGACCTCTTGATTATCACGAAAACGCTCCTTCAGCCACTGCAACACAAATTGTAAAAGAATGACTGCATACATAAAGGAAAGGCATTCATCTCCACGTGATTTTTTTGCTAAACGTTGGAAATACTTAGCTTGCGTCACTAGTTCAAATAAAATTAAACGAATCGGATACAACATGGCATGACCGCTATTAATATATAAATTTTCTCGATCTCTGTACATAGCCAGCCAAATATCCTTGACTAATGAAATGGATTTTCTTGTAGAGAGTGCTAATTGACATTGAATAAGCTGATGCTCAATCGTCGGTTGTAGTAGTCTTTGAAATAAAAGCTCTTCTTCCTCACTCACAAGTAATAGTGGTTTTTCCAAATTTGCTATATCTATTTCTATACCGTTTACAATCATTGTCTAGCCTCCTTCACCCTTAATCCTATAAATTACCTGTTTTTAACTATAATTCGACAAAAAATCATAAATACCTTTTGGCTTTTTACTTTCAACGCCATAAAAAAAGAATCTATGAAACTTCATCAATCAAATTTTTCAACAGCCAATCGTGTAGAAAAATAAAATTTAATTCCAGAAGTCACATAGATTCTTATAGGCTACGGCCAAAAAATAAATCGTTCTTTATTGCTTAAGCAATTAATTCATGGTCAACAAACACTTTTAGCTGAAGGAGACATTGCTTCGTGTCACCCTTTTGTGCCAAAACTTCATTGCGTATTGTTGCTACTTTTTCTTCATCCTCCATAACTTCCTTCAACAGAGCAAAAATAGTTGTTACTAATTGATCATTCTCTTCCTGATCAATATTTGGGAGCGAATAGGCTGCTACTTTCAATAATTGCTCCACTTGTTCAGGCGTTTTTTGCAGGGCATTGGATGAATAATACATTGATATAGCTAAAAAATAGCATAGCTTTGCATAGCAATCGATAAACAAATGCCAATACGTATTCGCACTTGGTAACTCTCCTGCCTGCTTCTCAACATAGTCCTTATAAAAAGTTGTTGCTTGTTTATATAAAGGATTTAATTCTCTCATCGCTTTTGGATAATTATTAGAGGTATCCAAATAATCAAATACAATGGTATTCATTTTCTCTTGAAGTTTCACAATATCTAAATGGTCACGAATTACTTGAATTTCCATTTTTCCACTCTCCCTAGAATATTTGTTATTTAACGTCATGGCTATTCACTGAGTAGCTTTGCGCATCCAAAACAAATTGATTGATTATCCATCGGCATCACTCAAATTATAGCAATAAACCAAATAAAGAAGGGTGGACATGAAAAAAATAAGACAATTTCGTGAATTAATAGCATTTTATATACATGAGACGAACTATTTTGATAGAATTATATTTTTTGTACATAACCATCAAAAAGACCTAAATCCTTTGTTCGATCAATTATTTCTAAAATGCTCCCCTGTGCATATTTTTTTATACGTTGCTTTGGACTATAAAAATATGCACAATTCTGGATGAGCCATTCACTAAGTGTTATATCACTAGCTGTTTGTTGATTTGTTAATATTCGTTTATGTCGAAGTATATCCGCCATTTGATAAAAGCCATCGGATAATTCATAGGCAGATACATCAAAGTTAAAAATAGGGCTAACAACCTGCCCAACATCGAAAATATGTATCGTTTGCTGCGCTTCATCTATCGCCAATTCTACTGTACTAATCTCATCGAAAAGATTTAATCCTTTATATTCCATTTGATAAATTTTCTCCATTTACAAATGCCCCCTTTTTGCAATGCTTTTATTGTAGCATACAAAAAATAGCTGCCTAAAGGTAAGAAAGGCAGCTATTTTTCGACACGATTAACCTTGTACACGTGTAATTTTTATCTCTTTTAAAATCGTGTTTACAACCCAGCTAGCAGCGATTAAACCTGCCACTGATGGCACAAAGGCGTTGGAAGAAGGCGGCATTTTTGCTTTACGAATCGCTGCATCAGGCTTCCCTACATGCTCAACAACATCTGGACGCACAACAATTGGACTTTCATCTGAAAAGACAACTGTTACACCCTTATGAATCCCTTCTTTGCGTAGCTTTGTGCGGATAATTTTCGCTAAAGGATCTGTATGGGTTTTCGATATATCAGCAATTTGGAAGCGTGTAGGATCCATTTTATTCGCAGCACCCATACTAGAGATAATGGGAATATTACGCTTTAAACATTCCTTCATAATATGAATTTTATACATCACTGTGTCACTAGCATCAATGACATAATCAATGCCCTGTGCAAAAAATTCCTCGTATGTTTCCTCTGTATAAAACATATGCATATCAATGACTTCACATGCTGGGTTAATATCAGCAATACGTTCTTTCATAATCGCTGATTTAGATTGGCCGATTGTAGAAAGATACGCTACTAATTGTCTATTAACATTCGTAATATCTACATTATCCTTATCCACTAAAATAATGCGACCAATGCCACTTCTTGCGCATGCTTCTGCAGCAAATGAGCCCACACCCCCTACACCAAGAACGGCTACTGTAGTATTTTTTAATTTCTCGAGACCCTCTGTTCCTATAGCGAGCTCGTTACGTGAAAACTGATGTAACATTCTGACACACTCTCCATCTATGAAATGTTATTATTAAACCTAGTTAGGCACTAAGATAAAGCAAGCCTATCTTACATTTTATCATGTTATTTATCAAGTAAAAATTTAAAAGGAGATAAATGGATGTGTGTTTAAATCCATCTATCCCCTTCCGTATTGTACACTATCACTCTATTTAAAGGGATTCTTCCCCTATTTTCTTAGAAACGATTAGCTCTGTCACAGTTTGCAATAATGTTGCAGCATCTGCTCCATCCGCAGTAATCTCTACTATGCTACCTGGTGTTACCCCTAATGACATTACACCCATAATGGACTTTAGATTGACCGTTCTATTATTATGCGTTAATTCAACATTACTTTCAAACGGGGTTACAGCCGCCACAAGTAGTGCTGCTGGTCTTGCATGAATTCCCTCTGTTGTAGTAATTTTGTACATTCTTTTCATTCATAATGCCTCCAGTGTCATATGAAATTGATGCGATGCTGATAATTCGCCATTATCGTCTTATTATGGGAGTCATCTGTATCAACATTATTACTAATAAAAATCGGTAATGTTGTTGAAGTTTTCGCGATTTCCTCAATAATTTCACTAAACAGTACATTTAATAGGAGCGAGCCAATCACCGTTGAAGCTGGTGCATATTGCATATTATGTCTATGTAATATACCATCACCAATTGGGATATGTGTATTGATCACAAGATCGACAACCTCTTCTAGTCGTTGTCTGCTATGATGACGTGTTGGCTGCTCTCTATAGTCTAACGATTGGAGTGATAGGACAAATACCCCTGCATCCTTTGCAAGCAGCGCTGCATCAATGGGGGCTGCATTTCTGCCAGAGGTTGAAATCACTAAACACACATCATTTTCATGAAAGTCAAATTGTTCCCTATATCGTTCAATAATGGTTGGGTCCTGTTCATTTTTAGATGAGGTTAATGCTCCCGCTTGCAATGTTAAAGGTTCAATAAAAATCGGACGTACAGGCACTAAACCTCCTGCACGATAAAATGCCTCCTGTGCTAAAAGATAAGAATGCCCACAGCCAAATAATTGAAGAATGCCTCCCTTTTGAAGACGGTGTGCAATAATTTGAGCCGCTTCATGAAGACAAGCTGCCTCCTGCTTCTTGACAACCTGGATTAACTTTTCAATTTCAGAAAAATATGCATGCATCTTATCACCTTTTAATTTCACTTGTAAATTTATAGCGATCTGCTCGATACGTACTACGCACAAGCTCAAAAGGCTTACCATCCGATAAATAGCTTGTACGCTTAATAATTAACACAGGCGCTGTTTGATGAATCTGTAATAGCTTACTATCCTCTTTAGAGACAATCGCTGCCTCCATTTGTTGAATGGCATTGCCAATTTTTTGATGAGAGGTTGTTTCAATTAATGCATAAAGGGAACCCATCAATTGCTGCTCATCTAGCTGTGGATATATTTTGACAGGAATATAAGTTCTTTCAATAGCCATTGGTTGTGCATCAGCATTTCTAATTCGTACAACAAAAAACACCTCTTCCTCAGGTGATATCATTAAGTCTCTTGCGATATCCATGGGTGGCGTTATTTTTTCAAAACGCAATACTTTGCTACTTGGCTCTAGCCCTCTTGCACGCATATCCTCTGTAAAGCTTGTTAACCCCTGTAATGGTTGCTCTAATTTAGGATTGGCTACATAGGTACCCTTTCCTTTTTCACGGTACAATAAACCACTATTCACAAGATTCGTAATGGCTTGGCGAACGGTCATTCTACTTACATTAAATTGTAGGGATAGTTCACGTTCTGAAGGGATAGTTTCACCAATTCTGTATTCTTCTAAATCAATTCGTTGTTTAATAATCTCTTCTATTTGTATATAAATAGGTATAGGAGAATTCTTCTCTACCAACACTTGCACCATCCTTATTACCTTGTATGTCATATCTGTTATCTGGTTATTTTTACGGAATATGTCGATCAATCGTTCTTTTAATTTTAAGTTTAACAGTTTATATTTAGCACGCTAAAACACTATGAAACACGTATTTTCACGCTATTCCAATTATAGGCTACTTTCATAAAAATAAAAAGGAATCACGAGATATTCTCAACATTTTTCTGTTAGGGGAGTGAATGATTTTTCAAAGAAACATAAAAAAGGAGCTTAAACATAGCCCCCCTTTTACATTGTATGTATAGGACGAATCCCGATTGTGCCGTAATGCCAAGAAACATTTGTTTTGAACCCGCAATTTGCAGGGGGGTGCCCGCTTTATCGTCTTAAACGTCCCCATGTATCGGGGCATGTTTGCCACCATAAAATATAGGCTCCCAATTTAATAATGTTCGGTCAAAACTGTGAAGTAGTGTTAGCAGTTAGACAAACACATCAGGATTCGTATTACAGTTATCATAACATCTCTTTTCTGATAATTCAAACTATTTTCTCTAATAAGCTCTCTTTTTTCAAAAAACACAAAAAATACCTAGATTCCCAACAGTTTTTGCTAGAAAATCCAGGTATTTTGTATTATCGATTATTTTTTAAATGATTTGATGGCTAAGCTTAATTCGCTTAATTGGTCAAGTGATACTTCACTTGGCGCCTCTGTCAGTAAGCAGCTTGCACTTGCTGTTTTCGGGAAGGCAATCGTATCACGTAAATTCGTGCGACCTGCTAATAGCATAACGAAGCGATCAAGACCAAAAGCAAGACCTGCATGTGGTGGCACGCCATATTCAAATGCTTCTAATAAGAAGCCGAATTGTGCTTGTGCCTCTTCCTCTGAGAAACCAAGTAATTCAAACATTTTTTCTTGTAGGTCACGTTCGTAAATACGTAATGAACCACCACCAAGCTCGTAGCCATTTAAGACGATATCATAGGCTTGCGCACGAACTGCTGCAGGGTCTGTATCCATTAACGCTATATCCTCATCAAACGGACGTGTGAATGGATGATGTGCTGCATAGTAACGTCCATCTTCCTCAGAGTATTCGAATAATGGCCAGTCAGTAATCCAAAGGAAGGCAAATTGTGATTCGTCAATCAGGTTTAAATCTTGTCCTAATTTTGTACGTAGAGCACCTAGAGAAGCTGCTACAACGGACGCTTTATCCGCTACAAATACAAGAATATCGCCAACTTCCGCTCCCATACGCTCGACTAAGGCTGCTGTTAAGGCCTCGTCAAAGAATTTCGCGATTGGACCATTTAAGCCTTCTTCTGTAACCTTTAACCAAGCAAGACCTTTTGCTCCGTAAATACCTACAAATTTAGTTAGCTCGTCCATATCTTTACGAGAATAGTTGTCAGCTGCTCCTTTAATATTGATACTTTTCACTTGTTTGCCTTGGGCAACTGTATCGGCAAATACTTTGAAGCTACAACCGTCAAAAATATCATTTAATGCCACTAATTCTAAGCCAAAGCGTACGTCTGGCTTGTCTGAACCATAACGATCCATTGCTTCTTGGTACTTCATGCGTTGGAATGGTGCAGGGATATCGATGCCTTTTACTTCTTTCATAACTGCTTGGATTAAGCGTTCGTTCATTTCTAATACTTCTTCTTGTGTTAAGAAGCTTGTTTCAATATCAACCTGTGTAAACTCTGGCTGACGATCTGCACGTAAGTCCTCATCACGGAAGCAACGCGCAATTTGGAAGTACTTTTCAAAGCCAGCAACCATCAATAATTGTTTAAATAACTGAGGTGATTGTGGCAATGCATAAAATTCACCCTCATGAACACGTGATGGCACTAAATAGTCACGTGCGCCTTCTGGTGTTGATTTTGTTAAAATTGGCGTTTCTACTTCTAAAAAGCCCTCATTTTGCAGGAAGTTACGAATTGTGCGTGTAACGTCTGAACGCATTTTAAATGTATCAAACATCACTGGACGACGCAGATCAAGATAACGATATTTTAAACGTAGATCTTCTGATACATCCGTACGATCCTCAATTTGGAATGGCGTTGTTTTTGCTGTATTAATCACAACTAATTTTGTTGCCTCAACCTCAATTTTTCCGTTTGGAACATTTGGATTAATTTGGTCCTCAGCACGAAGGAGCACTGTTCCCTCGACTTCAATCACATATTCATTACGCACCTTATCTGCTAATGCATGGGCTTCTGCAACATCAGGACTAAAAACGACCTGTGTAATACCCGTACGATCGCGTAAATCAATAAAAATTAAACCACCAAGGTCACGACGACGTTGTACCCATCCTTTTAATACGACTTTTTCACCTTGTAACGCTTCTGATAGCTCGTTACTAGCATGT
This sequence comes from Lysinibacillus sp. FSL H8-0500, assembly GCF_038051955.1. Lineage (NCBI taxonomy): Bacteria > Bacillati > Bacillota > Bacilli > Caryophanales > Bacillaceae > Lysinibacillus > Lysinibacillus sp. FSL H8-0500. The sequence continues at coordinate 3,206,127 of NZ_CP150292.1, forward strand.
GTTCTTGTAGCCATGTTTATATTCCTCCAAAATATCTTTCATTCTGTTTTTTTATGATTATTGCAATAAATAGTTCACTAATTCTGAAAACACCACTTTGTGCTGTTCTCCAGATTCCATATGCTTCACTGCTGCTGCTTGCTCTTCAAGCTCCGTTTCACCAAGAACAATTGTATATTTTGCTCCCAGACGATCCGCTGATTTCATTTGTGCCTTCATTTTACGGTCTAAATAATCCATCTCTGTTGCCAGACCCTTTGCACGGAATGTGCTTGTCAATTCTACAGCCTTCTGCTTCGCTTCATCACCCATTGCAATAAGATAAACATCTAGTCCTGACGCTGTATCTAATTCAACACCCTCTGCTTCAAGTGCTAATAGCAGACGTTCGATGCTTAAGGCAAAACCAATCCCTGGTACATCTGGACCGCCAATTTCTTGCACTAAACCATTATAGCGTCCCCCACCACAAAGCGTTGTAATCGCACCGAAGCCAGACGCTGTAGACATAATTTCAAATGTCGTATGATTATAATAATCAAGACCTCTTACAAGATTTGGATCAACCTCATATGTAATGCCAAGTGTATCTAAATACGTTTTCACTTGAGCAAAATACGTAGCTGATTCTTCAGTAAGGAAATCGGTTAATGCTGGAGCTGTTTGCATTAATGGATGCTCACGGTCCACCTTACAATCTAAAATACGTAATGGATTTTTTTGCAAACGATTTTGGCAATCTGTGCAGAACTCATGGATATGTGGCTCAAAATGTTGTAATAAAGCTGTGCGGTGTGTATCACGCGTCACCTTATCACCAAGTGAATTGATTACTAATTTTAAATCCTTTAAGCCTACTGATTCATAAATATCCATTGCAAGAGCAATAACTTCTGCATCGATTGCAGGGTCTGCTGAACCAATGGCTTCTACACCAAATTGGACAAACTGACGATAACGCCCGGTTTGTTGTCGTTCATAGCGGAACATTGGTCCTAAATAAGAAAGTTTTACTGGTTGATCTGGCGCACCAAACATTTTATGTTCGACATAGGCACGTACAACACCAGCTGTATTTTCGGGACGTAATGTTAATGAACGACCGCCACGATCCTCAAACGTATACATTTCTTTTTGCACAACATCTGTTGTTTCACCAACACCACGTGCAAATAACTCTGTTTGTTCAAAAATTGGTGTACGGATTTCGTTATAGCGATAAACACGACAAATATCACGAATAACCGCTTCAACTTTTTGCCATTTCTCTGATTGACCTGGTAAAATATCCTGTGTCCCTCGTGGCACTTTAAAACTCATGTAATTCCCTCCTGTATAGATTGCTTATGATGCAGCAGGGGGTTCCTTGGAATTAAGCGACTCTTCACTACTGCTTTTGAGCGAATTCTCCCTTGCTTTGAGCGGTTCTCCACTATTCTTGAGCGAATTCTCCCTTGCTTTGAGCGGTTCTCCACTGTTTTTGAGCGAATCCTCCCTTGCTTTGAGCGGTTCTCCACTGTTTTTGAGCGAATTCTCCCTTGCTTTGAGCGGTTCTCCACTGTTTTTGAGCGAATCCTCCCTTGCTTTGAGCGGTTCTCCACTGTTTTTGAGCAATCTCTTCTCCAAATTGAGCGAATCAAAAAAGCTCCCGTCACCTTGCACTATTGCAAGGGACGAGAGCTATATTAGCTTCCGCGGTTCCACCCTAGTTGACACAAATAATAAACATGTGTCCTCCTCGTAATCGGATAACGGCCGATTCCGTTTTTTCCTACTAAGCCGTACTTTTCAGAAAAAAGCCTCTCAAGTGTTGTTCGCATGATACATTTTTGTAGGAAAGATTGCAGCCTAAGTCTTTCCTTCTCTTTTCCAATAGAGGTATACGCTACTTGCTTGGTCATAAGCGATTAATCATTTTTCGATTACCCTTTATGTTAGTCACTAGGCAGGACAATGTCAACCATTTTTGTATTTTTCATAAAACAGCTACGAAAATAACAATTTCCATTACCTTTTTACCACGAATTCTCTTACTCAAGCATGATAAAATAACACTAGGAATAGGAGGAATCTGATGAGGAAAAAAATTTTACATAGTATTATTATTTTCATACTAATGGTAACGATTGTGTTTCCAAATAAGAGCTATATGCAACATGCATTTGCTGATACTAGCGATCTGAAAGTAGCTGGTACGATTCTTCATTTACGTGAGGGACCTGGATTGTCCTACCCCATTATTACGACATTGGAAGAAGGTGACCCCTTAACCTCGATTGGTCGTGAAGGTGATTGGATTCAAGTAAAGGCTGGTAATTATGAGGGCTGGGTTGCCTCTTGGCTCACAACTTCTACAAATGCTACACAACGCATTGCTAAAACGGTGATCTCTCAGGTTGATCGTTTAAATATTCGAACAGAGCCAGATATCTCTTCAGCTGTTCTTGGTCAGCTTTCTATAGGAAATCAAGCAAGCCTTCTAAAAGAAAATGACGCATGGGCTAAAATTGATTGGAATGGGCTAACAGGCTGGGTTTCCAAAGATTATGTAACCATTAATGACAGTCCTGAAAAAGAGCAAGAGCCCGAATCGAAAGAAGGTACTGTGGAAGTATCGACACCAGCTGTTGACAAAGATACCACCTTTACGATTTTAGTGGACACGCTGAATGTGCGTAAAAAACCAGACTTAAATGCAAAAAAAGTTGGCACTGCGACAAAAGGCCAAGCCTTTAAAGTGCTGGCACACGAGCATAATTGGGTACAAATTCAGTACAACAATAAAAAAACAGGATGGGTCTATAGTTTTTATGGCACATTTTCAAATAAGGTCAAGAGTACATCTAAAACTTCTTCTTCCAAAGACTTAGAGTCAGTCACAATCATCTACAATGGGACAAACTTACGAACGGACGCCTCAACAGCAGCCGATGTGGTAGAACGTGTAGATGCGGGTAAAACGTATCCAATTGTAGGTGTTAAAAATGAGTTTTACGAAATACAATTGGACAATGGCACAGCCTTTGTCGCCAATTGGGTTGTGACAACAAGTGCGAATAAAGCAGCCGTCTCCCAAAAGGAACAGATGGAGCCTCGTAAAAATGGCACACTTAATGGGCTAACCATTGTAGTGGATGCTGGTCATGGTGGAAATGACCACGGTACAACTGGTCAACGTGGCACAGATGAAAAGGACATTACCTTAAAAACAGCTACACTTCTTGCTTCCAAGTTAAGTGCTGCTGGTGCCAATGTTGTAATGACAAGGGAATCTGACGAATATGTGGCACTGCGAAAGCGTGTATCCATAGCCCATCAATATGAGGCAGATGCCTTTATTAGCCTTCATTATGATGCAACTGACGATAGCTCTATTAATGGCTTTACCTCCTATTATATGAATAGCAACCAAAAGGGACTTGCAGAGGCGATTCAAGGTGGACTTGCTAGTAAGCTTGATTTAAGGGATCGTGGCACACAGCAAGGTAATTTTTTAGTGCTACGTGAAAATCGACAAAAAGCTGTACTTGTTGAGTTAGGCTTTTTAAGCAATTCGAGTGAGGAACGAGTGATTACAACTGCTAAATTCCGTGAGCAGGCGACACTAGGCATTTATCAGGGGATTCTAAACTACTTTGATCATGAAGAATAAACAAAAGAGAATAGCTGATTACTTAAAAAGCAAAAATTTTAGATAGTGATATTCTCTGAAAAAGAGAAATTTCCATACTTCTTTGTGGCTTTCACACAGAAAAGGGGCGTTCAAAAGCTATTTGAATGCCCCTTTTTCTATGAAATTCCTAATGCTACTGCAGCAACTAACGCAATACATGCGATAATGGCCCAGCCCAAAATCATTTTCCAAATAAATTTTATCCACTTTTCATAAGGAATACCTGCGACAGCTAAATAGGCCATCAATGCTGATGAAGTAGGAATAATAGAGTTTGTTAACGAATCTCCATATTGAAAGGCTAGGACAGCCACTTGTCGCTCTAAACCTAATAGATCCGTAATCGGAATCATAATCGGCATTGTCGCCGCTGCTTGTCCACTACCCGATGAAATAAATAAATTTAAGATTGCTTGAATAAATAACATACCAATTGCGCTAATTGCATGTGGTAAATGACCGATTGTTTCTGATGCCGCATAGACGATTGTATCAATAATTTTTCCTTGCTCTAATACAACCGTAATAGCACGTGCAAATCCAACAATTAACGCGCCAAATGTAACAGCCTTTGCCCCCTCAATAAAGGAATCAAAAATAGTTCCAGGCTTTAAACCGCCAATCAGACCAGCAATTAATCCCATTATTAAAAATGATGCTGTTAATTGTGTTAAAAACCAGCCCCAATTAAATACACCATAAATATTAAAGCCGATCCCACAAGCCATTACAAGAAATACTAGTTTATGTTTTCCTGTTAATAAAGGAATTTCAATCTCAGTTACATTCGATTTAGCCTTTTGTTCGATATCATAAATAACACTAGTCTGTGGGTTCTTTTTTACTTTAAAGGCATAGCGAGATACATAGAAAATAGCAAAGCCTAGTACAAAAATATACACAACGGCACGGAAGCCAATTCCTGAAAATAACGGTACATCTGCTAATGATTGCGCCACACCAACTGTAAAGGGATTTAACATTCAGCCAAAGAACCCACTGGCAGCACCAAGTGTGATCATGGCAGTCCCTGTGACAGCATCAAAGCCCATAGCGCGAGCAATTGCGACACCAATTGGTACGAAAATAATCGTTTCCTCAGCCATTCCCATTGTAAAACCGCCAACAGAGAATAGAATCATCGATAAAGGTATTAATAATTTTTCTCTACCTTCTAAAGCTTTTACGCCTTTATAGACACCCGCTTCGATGGCACCTGTGGAACGAATAATCCCAAATACACCACTTACTAAGAAAATATAGAAAATAATTTGAGCTCCTTTTTCAAGCCCCATTGGAATCGCTGTAAACATTTCGAAAAATGATACAGGATCACTTTCAATTCGATGGTAGCTACCATCGACAACAAGCATGCGTCCTTCTTCATCCTCTACACGGTCAAACTCACCTGCTGGAATAATATAGCTCGCAATACCTGCTAGAAAAATAATAGCAAAAATAATCGTATAGGTATGCGGTACCTTCAACCAGCTTTTCTTCTTTACCACTTGTTTTTCTTCCATTCTTTCACCAACTTTACTTGATATAGACACTAGCACCTAGTAATTTATGATTGTTCCTCCTCTTCCTTATGTCGCTATATGTCGTTAATAGAAAATAAATATACAGTAGTTTAAATTTATTGTAAAGTATTAATTTTCTATTATTTCGAAAATCCTGCTTTAGAAGGTTTTTCGCTGCATCCATAAAAAAAGAACCTTCGATCACTAAGGATTAAAAGGTTCATAGCCATTTATTTTTTGCTTGCAGCCAATGTCACCCAGACAATTTCCTCAATGGAAATAAAGAATGGTGTTCGACTTATGGCTAGGACAATATGGTCAGGTAATATAGATATTAAAACACCTTGCTGAATATTTTTCTCTGTTTGCACAACAATCGCCTGACCAACCATCATTTTAAGCGTTTCGTATAAATATGGATTTGATATACTTTCCATCTGCGTCATATTTAAGACACCCCTTCCTACAAAACTAACCATACTCTTTAGTATATGAAGGAATGATAGGAAATGTACCATTATTTTGATTCTAATAATATTGTCACCGGACCATCATTGATGAGTGCAACATCCATCATTGCACCAAAAATACCTGTCTCCACCTGTAAACCATGCTCACGTAATGCTTGATTAAGGGCTTCCCATAGTGGTTCTGCCACTTCTGGTCTTGCTGCACCTGTAAAGCTTGGTCGATTCCCCTTTTTTACATCCCCATATAACGTAAATTGTGAAACAGATAAAATAGCGCCTCCATGCTCTAAAATAGAATGATTCATTTTCCCTTCAGCATCTTCCCAAAGACGTAAATTTGCTATTTTTCTGGCTAAATAGGCGATATCCTCCTGTGTATCCTCTTGTGTAATGCCCACTAAAAGTACATAGCCTTGATCAATCGCTCCTGTCACAGCTCCATCCACTGTTACAGAGGCAGCCTTACTACGCTGTAATACTATTTTCATGCATTCAAGCTCCAATCCTATCCTTGCTGCTTACGATTAATTAATCACCCGCTGTACCGAATAAATATCGGGTGTTTGCTTAATCCGTTCAACAACTTTATGCAAATGTGAAATATTTGAAATAGATATTGTTAAATGAATTGTAGCGATCTTATCATGGTCGGCACGCCCACTTACCGCCAAAATATTTGTTTTCGTTTCACTGACAATTTGCATGACCTCGTTCAAAATGCCTGGTCGATCAAACGCTGACACTTCAATATCAACAGGGTATTCTTTTTTCTCAGGCGTCACGCCATGCTCCCATTCCACTGTGATTAAACGCTCCTGCTCATCCTCGACTTGAATATTTGGACAGTCGGCACGGTGCACAGAGACACCTCTCCCCTTTGTAATAAAGCCAACAATTTCATCGCCAGGCACAGGCGTACAACAGCGTGAAAGGCGAATCAACATATTATCGATGCCCTTGACAATCACACCTGTTTCTGTACGTTTTTGTGGAATCGGATTTTTCATTTTTTGTTCGATTTTCTCTAGGGCTTCTTCCTGTTCCCGCTCTTTACGACGTTTTTCTGCTAAACGATTCACAACTTGCTGCGCCGTAATGCCATTCATACCAACTGCCGCATATAAATCTTCTTCATTTGTATAGTTAAATTTATCACAAACACGTTTTAAATTATCTGCGGACATCGTTTCTTTTACATCGAAATCTTGTGCACGAATTTCTTTTTCAATCATGTCTTTTCCTTTGACAATATTTTCTTCGCGCAGATGACGTTTAAAGAATTGCTTTATTTTATTTTTTGCCTGGGAGGATTGGGCGATTTTCAACCAATCACGGCTCGGTCCAAAGGATTGCTTAGATGTTAAAATCTCAATAATATCGCCCGTTTTTAATGGCGTATCAAGTGGTACCATTTTACTGTTGACCTTCGCACCAATTGTACGATTGCCGACTTCTGAATGGACACGATAGGCAAAATCAATCGGAACAGAGCCTGCTGGTAGCTCAATGACATCTCCTTCAGGTGTAAAGACATAAACCATATCAGAGAATAAATCAAATTTTAAAGATTCCATAAATTCTTCAGCATTGGATGATTCATTTTGAAATTCTAAAATTTCTCGGAACCATGTTAATTTTTGATCGACATTTTGCTTCTGCTGATCAACCTTTCTACCCTCTTTATAGGCCCAATGCGCTGCAATCCCGTACTCAGCAATTTTATGCATTTCCTTCGTACGAATCTGTACCTCTAATGGATCTCCATAAGGTCCAATAACAGTTGTATGCAAGGATTGGTACAGGTTTTGCTTAGGCATCGCTATATAGTCTTTAAAGCGACCTGGCATTGGCTTCCACAATGTATGAACAATCCCTAAAACGGCATAGCAATCTTTAATACTATCGACAAGAACACGAATGGCTAATAAATCATAAATCTCATTAAACTGCTTTTTTTGCAGAACCATTTTGCGATAAATACTATAAATATGTTTAGGGCGACCGTACACATCTGCATCAATTTCTACATCTGTCAGTTGTGACTTCATCTCAGCCATAACATTTTCTAAATAAGCTTCACGTTCTTCCCGCTTTTTCTTCATCAAACTAACAATACGATAATATTGCTGTGGATTTAAATAGCGAAGTGCTGTATCTTCAAGCTCCCATTTGACAGCTGAAATTCCAAGACGATGCGCAAGTGGTGCAAAAATTTCTAGTGTTTCTTTCGAAATGCGTCGTTGTTTTTCAGCAGGTAAATGCTTTAATGTACGCATATTATGGAGACGGTCTGCTAGCTTAATTAAAATAACACGGATGTCCTGTGCCATCGCTACAAACATTTTTCGATGATTTTCCGCCTGCTGCGCCTCTTTTGATAAATATTTAATTTTCCCTAATTTTGTTACACCATCAACAAGTACTGCTACTTCTTCACCAAATTCCCGTACCAAATCATCCCGCGTAACATCTGTATCTTCGACAACATCATGTAAAAAACCTGCTGCCACAGTTGCTGGGTCCATTTGTAATTCAGCGAGAATACCTGCTACTTGTACCGGGTGAATAATATACGGTTCACCAGAGCTACGGAATTGCTCAATATGGGCATCCCTTGCTACTTCATATGCTTTTTTCACGAATGCGACATTTTCATCATTCATGTAGGATTTGACTAACTCAAAAACGTCCTCAGGAGTCAAAATTTGCTCTTTCGCCATAACATGTCCACCTTGCTCGTCAAATTTTTCAGATTAGATATAAACTTAATTGTATAAAATATTGTGGTCTATTGTAAAGAGACTGTATCATTTAGTTTAGTTAATCTCGTGAACAGTACGAAAAATGGAAAAAATATTCTTCTTTTTAATAAAAAAGACCCTCTGCGACTTCACGTCACAAAGAGTCCTTGTTTCGACAAATTGATTAATTTAATTGATTGTAAGCTACAGCAATTTTCGCGCCGACTACTGCATTGTTTTTCACTAATGCAATGTTGGCATCAAGACTTTTACCTTCTGTTAATTCTTTAACTTTGCCAAGTAAGAATGGTGTAACATTTTTACCTTGAATACCATTTTCTTCAGCTTCTGTTAAAGCTTTTTCAATAATGTTTGTAATAAAGGCATGTTCTAGTGCATCCGCTTCTGGAATTGGGTTTGCGATCACAGCGCCACCTTTTAAACCTAATTGCCATTTCGCACGCAGCATTTCCGCCACTTCCTCTGGTGTATCAAGCTGGAAGTTGACATCGAAGCCACTTTGACGTGTATAGAATGCTGGTAATTCAGCCGTACCATAGCCAGCCACTGGCACACCTTTTGTTTCAAGGTATTCTAGTGTAAGACCGATGTCTAAAATAGATTTTGCACCCGCACAAATAACCGCAACATTTGTTTGTGCTAATTCTTCTAAGTCAGCAGAGACGTCCATTGTTGTTTCTGCACCGCGGTGTACACCGCCAATACCACCTGTGACAAAGATTTCAATACCTGCAAGCTCTGCACAGATCATTGTCGCTGCAACAGTTGTAGCACCTAATTTTTTCGTTGCTAGTAAGTAGCCTAAGTCACGACGTGAAGCTTTTGCTACATCCTCCGCATTTCCAAACATTTCAAGCTCTTCATCTGATAAACCAATTTTAATTTTGCCATCAATTAATGCAATGGTTGCTGGGACTGCACCATTATCGCGAATAATTTGCTCAACTTCACGCGCAGTTTGCACGTTTTGTGGATATGGCATACCGTGTGAAATAATTGTTGATTCTAATGCAACGATTGGTAGACCTTTTGCTTGTCCTGCTTTTACTTCTTCTGATAATACGATGAATTCTTTCATGTTGTTATTCCTCCATTTCATTTTTCAACAAATCTACTGATAATTCAGGTCTTACTGTATAAGGAGAGGCCAATGTATTTTTTGCATTGGTTAATCCAGCATCAATACATGTCGCAAAGGATTGTCCGGTCAGCCAACTATGAATAACAGCGCTGACAAAGGCATCTCCTGCTCCTGTCACATCTTCAATTTTGTTAATCACTTTTGCAGCAAAATGACGAGGTGCAATCGTTGTAGACGCTGCATAAACACCCTTGCTGCCAGCCGTGATAATAACATGCTCAGCACCTAATTGTAGGAGCTGTTGTAATGCTTTTTCATAATGGGTAGCGTTTTCAATTTTATGTCCAACAATCGTTTCCGCTTCATCCGTGTTACAAATAAACCAAGTTACGCCTTGTAATGTTTCAGGTAGTCGATTCATTTTTGGCGAGGATACGGGCACAATAACAAGTGGAATAGCACGCGCAATAGCTACTTGCTGGATATACGCCACTGTTTCCTTTGGACAGTTTAAATCCAAAATAAAACAGCCTGCGTTGACAAGCATTGTTTCATGCTTTTTCAACAAGCTAGGTAACAGAAGGTCATAAACCTCCATATTCGCTACAGCTAGTGCTAGCTCCCCTTGTTCATCCATTATGGCAGTATAAGAGCCTGTAGAAGCCTCTGCAAGCTGCTCTACATAACGTAGATTCATAAAGGATTCCGAAGCCTCTTGGATCACTTGCCAATCAGCATCCTTACCTGCCGTTGTCAGTAACGTCACTTGGTGGTTTAATCTGCCTAAGTTTTCAGCAATATTTCGACCAACGCCACCTACACTAAAGGAAGAACTGGCAGGATTAGATGTTCCAAATTGAACATTGCCCTTTACATGGAATTTGCGGTCTAAATTAGCGCCACCGATGCAAATAATTTCATTTTCCTCGGGTAAAATATAAGCACGGCCTACAATTTTTCCTTGCTTCATTAAATTAGACACTAAATTCGCAAGTACGGGACGAGACAGATTCATAGCATCTGCCATCTCTTGCTGAGACATAAACGGATTCTGGCGAATTAAAGCAAGCACCGCCTGTTCTCTTTCATTCACATAGCATCACCTTTTATTATATTTGTTTACATTATAAACTTTTGTTTGATATAAGTCAAAAAAAAGTTGAACCCATTTATTGATGTCCAACCTTTTCATTATTTAATACGCTTTAGGTTGCTTTTTAATGATAATCACAAATAAACTCGCCATGGCACAAAATAGACCTGCTAGGAAAAAAGCCCATGTGTAGGCATTGAAAAACTTATAGATAAGTCCTCCCCCATATGCAGCAACGGCGGCCCCTATCTGATGTGCTGCAAATATCCAGCCATAGATGACACTACTTTGCTGCATACCAAATGTTTGGCGAGTAATGCTAATGGTTGGCGGCACTGTGGCAATCCAATCCAAGCCATAAAAAATTGTAAAAATTGTTAATAACACAAGTGATCCTTGTACAAGTGCATAAGGCAGTAATAATAAAGAAGCCCCTCTTAATAAATAATACCAAAACAATAGCCAACGATTATCAAAACGATCAGATAACCAGCCTGAGATCGTTGTACCAAGTAAATTAAAGACACCCATAAATGACAGCAATGACGCAGCAGTCACTAAAGGAATACCAAAGCTAATACAATAGGAAACAAAATGCGTACCAATTAATCCACTTGTCGATAGCCCGCAAATAAAAAAGCTACCTGCTAATAGCCAAAACGCTTTTACTTTAACTGCCACTAACAAACCATTAAAGGCAATCGTAATTGGATTTTTATTTAGTTGAATTGCTTGCTCCTCTACCACATCTTCCTGCCCATAAGGCGTGGTACCGATATCCTGAGGTTTATTTTTAATGACGATAGCAATCAATATAAACATTACGACACTAAGAATAAGAATTAAACTGATGGCACCTCTCCAAGAATAGTGTTCAATCATCATAGCTAGAACTGGTAGTAAAATTAATTGACCTGTCGCCGTACTAGCCGTTAGAATACCAACCGCTAACCCTCTTCGTTTCACAAACCAATGATTGGCTACATAAGGACTAAGTACTGTTAAAAAGAGACTTGCACCAAGGCCTATAATGCCTCCCCAAATAATGATTAATTGCCATGATTGACTTATAAAAAACGTCAAGGTCAGCCCTACAGCTAAAGTGGCCATTGCGCTTAACATCATTTTCTTTAAGCCTATAATTTCAAGTAGTGCTGCCATAAACGGTCCTGATATACCATATAAAAATAAGCTGATGGCAAATGCTAAGGCAATTGTTGAACGCTCCCATTGAAACTCTTCTTCGAGAGGAGCAATAAAAACACCGGAGGAAGAGATGGTAATCCCTGCTACAATAATCGAAAAAAATGTCACCACCAAAATAAACCAGCTATAATGAATACGTTTCATACAAACACCTACTTTCTCTCTATCTGTTGTTAAAAGCATGTATATACATATATAATGATTGTAATGCTAATAGCTGTCAAGAAGGAATTTCCAACTCTTCGGTGTATACTTGACATAGGTTGAATTTTTTAAAGGAGTGTAAAGCTGTGAAAGACATAGATTATACACAAATATGTGTTTGTGCAAACCTTCGCAAAAAAACGAGAGTGGTCACACAATTATATGATAAGTTGCTTCAGCCCACAGGTTTAAAAATTACGCAATACTCTATGCTTGCCAACATCGCTCATCAGCAAGCTGTCTCCATTAGCCGCTTAGGCGACATTTTGTTGCTTGATCAAACGACGATCACACGCAATATTCGTCTATTAAAGGAGCAAGGTTATGTGGAATTAACGAAAGATGCCCAAGATGCTCGTAGCAAAAATATTACTCTTACTGATAAGGGCATAGCAAAGCTCAATGAAGCAAGACCTATTTGGCAAACTATTCAAAAGAGAGTAATTGATGATATTGGCACCGAAAAATACGCAGATTTCTATGATACTTTGCGAACAATACAAAAAATCATAAAATCCTATGATGAGGAAGATAATACCTAATAAAAAAACGCCTAACATCAAGTGACAAAGCCTTGATGCTAGGCGAAACTTGCCTAATATTGAATAAGCGCTTTAATAGCTAAGTCGCCCAACTTCTCACGACCATTTAATTCTACAAGCTCAATTAGAAATGCACAGCCTACTACTTGTCCACCTAATTGCTCTACTAAACGAACAGTTGCCTCCACTGTACCGCCAGTTGCTAATAAATCGTCACAAATTAATACCTTTTGTCCTGGTCTAATAGCATCTTTATGCATTGTTAATGTATCTTTACCATATTCAAGACCATAATCCACACTAATCACTTCTCGTGGTAATTTACCAGGTTTACGAACAGGGGCAAAACCAATTTGCAACGCATAGGCTACAGGGCAACCAATAATAAAGCCGCGAGCTTCAGGACCTACGATAATTTCAGCACCTAATTCTTTGGCATATTCGACAATTTGATCTGTTGCATATTTATAGGCAGGACCATTATCCATAATTGTTGTGATATCTCTGAAGGTAATGCCCTCTTTCGGCCAGTTTTCAACCGTTGTAACATATTGCTTTAAATCCATGTAATTGTTCCTCCTACGAAACGTTTTTCGTCTAGTTCTGTAATCGTTCATCAAACCATTGCTTTAATTCAATATAAGGAGCATAAACAAGCTTTTGCTCCATTTCAATCTGCTGTGAACGTTGTTTGTAAGACGGTGCCTCTGTTAGTGCTTGTTTTGGAGCATTCTCGTTGACAGTCGTCAGTCCATTCTCCATTTTAACAAAACCAAGCTCAAAAAACACCTGTGTCATAAACTTTAATACTTCTAAGGGCCATCCTGTATGCTTAGCTAAATCTGCAATATGCATGTTGAGTGGAAATGCTGGTCGATTTTTCAAAAATTTATAATACCACGCAAATTGCTCCCTTGTCGGTAAGCCATTAAAGTATTGGGAGTCAGGCATATAAAAATGCGCATAAATACGTGAAGGTGCTGTTTGTTGTAAAATTGCTTCTAGCCTTTCAATGCTTTGTGGCAAATCTAACAGCACAATATAATCACTTTGGTCAATATTGGATAGGGTTGGATCAACCACCATAATTGATACACCAATTAATGACTGATAATAGGTCATCGTTTCAGGGCGAAAGGCAATAAACAATGCCTCGTCCTTCGGTATCGTATGGAGCCACCGAGCGGTTTGACGAATACCACGAATATCAAATAGTTGCCATTCTGTTGTTTGCACATCCTCAATCATAAATTGAGCCTTTTTGCGTCCTTGCCATTCATTAATTTGTAAATCACCTATAAAGGACACTTTAGTACCGTATGTTAGCTCATCCTGTAAATGCCCTTTATTAAAGCCCACACTGTCTAATTTTTCATAGCCATCTGTTAATTCCATTTTTATATGATTTTCAGCCGCTCCAATTTTACGCATTGATGCAATTTCTACATTCTCTAGCACATAAACAGGCTTTGGAAAATCCGTACCAAACGGACCAAGTGTGGCGATTTCCTCAATGGCTTCTGCTGAAATTTCATCGAGACGTAGCGGAATATCAATATGGACAACAGGTGTTAATTGCTCCTCTGTTAAACAAGCCCTTGCTTGAGCATCCAAACGTGTGCGTAATTCGTCCACATGCTCCATTGGTAAGGTCATACCTGCTGCCATAGGATGCCCACCGAAATGCGGTAAAATATCTCGATTTTTCGCAAGCTCATTATATAAATGAAAGCCCGCAATACTACGAGCAGAGCCCTTTGCTGTCCCTTTGTCCGCATCAAGTGATAACACAATAGTTGGGCGATAATATAGCTCCACTAAACGCGAGGCAACAATTCCAACAACTCCTGCATTCCAGCCTTCCCCCGCTACAACAAGCACGAAGGAATCCCCAATTTTTTTATCTGCTTCAATCAGTGCAATAGCTTCATCTGTAATATTTTTAACAAGATTTTTGCGTTCTACATTGCAGGCATTGAGCTGCTTTGCTAAGGCCGTTGCTTTTGTGCTATCCTCAGCCATTAATAAGTGAACGCCAGGAGCCGCCTCCCCAAGTCGACCAACTGCATTCAAGCGTGGGCCAAAATAAAAGCCAATCGTTTCTTCATTAATTTTCGCCTGCTCAGTGCTCGCTACATCACACAGCGCTTGTACCCAAGGACTAAGAGAGCGCTGCATTTCCTGTATCCCACGCTTCACAAGATAACGATTTTCATCCACTAATGGTACTAAATCCGCTACTGTACCAATCGCCACAAATTCCAGCAAATGTGTTGGCAATTCCCCATAAAGGGCATGTGCCAGCTTAAAAGCTACCCCAACTCCCGCAAGCTCACCAAATGGATAATCTCCCTCTGGCAAACGTGGATGTAAAATAATATCTGCTGGCGGTAGCTCATCACCTGGCTCATGGTGGTCTGTAACGATGACATCCATGCCCAGCTCCTTCGCCACTCGAATAGGCTCAATACCAGATATCCCATTATCTACTGTAATGATTAATTGTACATTCTCTTCATAGGCTTCACGAAATAGCGCTTCGTGCGGACCATAACCATGGATAAACCGATTCGGGATCTTAAACGATACATCTGCTCCAAGATCCAGCAAAACATTGAGTATAACGGCTGTGCTTGTGATTCCATCGGCGTCATAATCACCATAAATCAAGATTTTCTCACCCTTCTCTAATGCTTGCTCAATTCGTGCGACAGCTTCAGTCATGCCGGGCATTAGAAATGGATCATGGATACTTGCTTCAGTCATATTTAATAAGCTTTCTGCCTCTGCTGGTGTTTCACAGCCTCTTGCTGCTAAAATTTTTGCTGCAATCGAAGAAAGTTGTAAGTCATTTTGCAATGCTTGTACAAGTGTGGCATCTGGGCGCTCCACCTGCCATTTTTTTTTCGATAAAATCATCTTCTCACTTCCTTACGAAGGCTATTATACCGAAATTCTACAGGATCCGCACTATTCGTTAGATTAATAGATCTATGCTCTTCATAAAGCGTGGATGGTTGTTTCTCTTAATAGGGCAGATTCGTTTTATCGCACCCCTCTCTATCCACCATCTCCCTTAATAAGACGCCCCCTCCCCATCAAAAAAAGCCTACTCTCCTATTGAGTAGACTTTGTTCGTATATCTTTTGAGGCAGCTATCAGTGCTTCCACTGTGGCGATATCCCCTTTATGCAGAGCCGTTACAATGGCACTGCCGACGATGACGCCATCTCCTAATGCGCCCATGCTTTTGACTTGCTCTGGTGTAGAGATGCCAAATCCTGCAAGCACAGGAATTGGACTTGCCTGACGCAGCTGTGCAAAGTGATGCTCTAAATTATCCGCAAAATTAGCACGTGCCCCTGTAATGCCGTTTACCGTTACGGCATAGACAAAGCCTTGGCTGGCAGCCGCGATACGAGCGATACGGTCTGGCGGGCTTGTTAATGATACCAATTGTACAATGTCAATGGCGTATGGATTTAAAGCTTCACGCAAAATCTCGCTTTCCTCTAAAGGCACATCAGGTACAATTAATCCTTTAACGCCCGCTGCTACACAGGCTTGGGCAAAATTATCTAAGCCATAAGCTAACACAGGATTAAAATAGGTCATCACTACTAGAGGAACCTTGATATCTTCGCGAAAGGAAGCTAATGTTTGCAGCACCCTTCTCAAGGTCACACCTGCTGCAAGAGCGCGTTCTCCTGCCTGCTCAATCGTTGGACCATCCGCAACAGGGTCTGTGAAAGGAATCCCCACTTCAATAGCTGTAACACCTAGCTGCTGCAAGTTTAAAATCGTTGGTTGAATAGTTTCGAGCCCTCCATCACCAGCCATAATATAGGGTATAAAAGCTTTATGTCCTGCGATTTGCGCCTGCTCAATTGCCTGTTGTAAAGTTGTCATTTGTCATCCCCTCCTAATGCCGCTCGCACCGTATGTACATCCTTATCGCCTCGGCCTGATAAACACACGACAATTACCTGATCTTGCGGCATTGTTTTCGCCAGCTTTGCTGTATAAGCAATGGCATGGGAGCTTTCAAGCGCTGGAAGAATGCCCTCTGTTCGACATAATAATTGCAAGCCCTCTAATGCTTCATCATCTGTTATCGCATCAAATTGGGCACGACCGATATCGTGTAAATAACAATGCTCTGGGCCTTTTCCTGGATAATCTAATCCAGCTGAAATAGAGTGCGCCTCCTGGACAAAGCCATTGTCGTCCTGCAATAAATACATATAAGCACCATGTAACACGCCTAATTGTCCGCCTGCAATCGCTGCCGCATGCTTACCTGTTTCAAGCCCTGCGCCTGCTGCTTCCACGCCATATAAAGCTACTTCCTCATCATCAACAAATGGATGGAACATACCAATTGCATTACTGCCGCCCCCTATACAGGCAACAACTGCATTTGGTAGGCGTCCTTCCTTCTCTAAAATTTGCTTTCTTGTTTCAACACCAATAACGCGCTGAAAATCTCGGACAATTTTCGGGAATGGATGTGGACCTAATGCAGAGCCTAAAATATAGTGAGTATCCTCCACATTTGTTACCCAATAGCGTAGCGCCGCATTAACAGCATCCTTTAATGTTTTAGAACCACTCTCTACAGATTGAACCTTTGTGCCAAGCAGTTCCATTCGAAAAACATTTAGCTGCTGGCGTTTAATATCTTCTGCGCCCATAAACACTACACACTCAAGATTTAGTAATGCACAGGCTGTAGCTGTTGCCACACCGTGTTGCCCTGCACCTGTTTCAGCCACAATTTTCTTTTTACCCATACGTTTTGCCAACAATGCCTGCCCGATAGCATTGTTAATTTTATGCGCACCTGTATGGTTTAAATCTTCGCGCTTTAAATAGATTTTTGCACCGCCAAGCTCCTTTGTCAGGTTGGCTGCATAATAAAGAGGTGTTTCTCGTCCAACGTAATCCTGTAAATAATAGGAAAGCTCCTCTGTAAATGCTGGATCATTTAATGCTTCATCGTAGGCTGCCTCTAGCTCTACTAAGGCCGTCATTAATGTTTCTGGTACAAACTGCCCGCCAAATTGCCCGAAGCGCCCTTCCTTTGTTGGTACACTATTTGCGATTGACATGCTGTGCCTCCCCCTTTACTGCTTGTAAAAATGCTTGTATTTTTGTAGAGTCCTTTACCCCATCTGTTTCCACACCACTTGATACATCTAGCATACAGGGTGTAACGCCTGCGATGGCTTCGTGAATATTATCAGCATGAAGTCCACCCGCTAATATTAATTTCTCTCGTGGAATACCAACTTCCTCTAACAACGTCCAGTCAAAGGTATGACCGCTGCCTCCTTTAAAAGCAGTACCAGGTGCATCAAATAAATAGTAGTCCACCTGATAAGCGGCAGCAGCTTGCACATCCTCTTTTCCACGTACTGACAATGCCTTAATGGCTGGATGGCCCTGCTCCTGAATAAATGCTGGCGTTTCCTCCCCGTGGTATTGCACATAATCTAAGGGCACACGCTCCACCGCTTCCTTTAATTCAGCGGGCGTTGGATTCACAAATACACCAATTTTCAAAACACCCTCTGGTATTTGCTGCGCCAACTGCTGTGCCTGCTCAATCGATACACGGCGTTTGCTTGGTGCAAAGACAAAACCAATGGCATCTGCGCCTGCCTGAATAGCCGTCACAACATGCTCTGGTTCACGCAAGCCGCAAATTTTCACCTTTGTCATACAGATGCCTCCTCTTTTAGCACCTGTAATTGCTGTAATGCTGTGCCTGCATCTCCACTACGCATTAAAGCCTCACCGACAAGCACACCACTTGCGCCCATCGCTGCCACCTGCTGCGCATCCTCCTGCGACCAAATACCACTTTCACTAATTAACACACGCTCCTCACCAAATGGGAAGATCTCTGCAATTTCTTGTGTATGTGCTAGACTAACCTCAAAGGTGCGTAAATCACGATTATTGATACCAATTAACCTGGCATCTACTGCAAGCGCACGTTGAAGCTCTTCTTTATCATGCACTTCTACAAGTACCTCCAAGCCTAAGCTTGTAGCATAGCTATATAAGTCACGTAATGCTTCATCCGTTAATGCAGCTACAATTAAGAGAATAATAGATGCACCTGCTGCCTTGGCAAATCGAATCTGCACTCTATCTACCATAAAATCCTTGCACAATAGCGGTGTATCTACGACGTTGGCAACGTCAGTTAAATCCTGAAAAGAGCCTTTAAAAAATTCTTTATCTGTTAAAACAGAGATAGCCGCAGCGCCTGCCTGTGCATAAATTTGTGCTTGCGCAACTGGATTCGCCCCCTCTGCAATTAAGCCTTTAGAAGGAGAGGCGCGCTTCATTTCTGCAATGACCTGTAGTTTATTTGTCTTGTACAATGATTCAAATAAGGAGGGACGTGGTTTTGCTATAAAATCGGCTAACGGATCAGGTTGCTCCAATAAAGCACCTACCTCCACCTTTTTTTGCTGAAGAATTTTAGTTAAGATATTCATTGTCTGACCTCCACTTCTTTAATTTGCTGGCTGTAGGTAACGACTGCTTCTAGCTTTTGCAATGCTCGCCCACTAAAAATACTATCTTTTGCCATCTCAACGCCTTCTTTAACAGTTTCTGCTTGACCATAGCCAAACAATCCAATACCAGCATTTAATAACACTGTATCTAAGTAAGCACTTTGCTCACCAGCTAATAATTTTTTCATAATCACGGCATTTTCATCTGCATTGCCTCCACGAATTGCCTCTAATGGCGTAACAGGAAGACCAATATCCTCTGCTGTTAATGAAAAAGGAATTAAATCGCCTTTATCGACTAAAACGAATATATTTTGCCCCGCTAAGGAAGCTTCATCCAGCCCTTGTGCGCCTGACACAACAATCGCGCGCTCCCGTCCAAGCATTTGTAGCACAGACGCATATTCCATCACAAAATTCGGTCGGTTAATCCCTGTAAATTGTGTGGATAACGGCACTGGATTTGTTAAGGGTCCCACAAGATTAAAAATGGTTGGTTTGCCAAGTGCACGGCGAACCTCACCAATTCGCTTTAATTTGGGATGAACATTGGGCGCATATAAAAATGCAATTCCTTCCTTTTCCAATAGCTCCACTGTCTGAGCAATTGTAATATCCGTATGAATCCCTAACGCTTCTAAAACATCAGAACTGCCAGACGAGGAGGAAATTTTTCGATTCCCATGCTTGGCTATTTTGACCCCTGCACCTGCTAAAACAAAAGCAGAGGCTGTGCTGATATTAAATGTATGAAGCCCATCCCCACCCGTACCGCAATTATCCATATAGCCATTTTCTTGAACAGGTACCTTCCGTGCAAATGAGCGCATAATTGCTGCTAATGCTGCTACTTCATGGGCAGTCTCTCCCTTACTGGATAAAGCCGTTAAAAAGCTAGCAATCTCATCTTTTGGAGTATCGTCTTGAAATATCCATTGTGCAGCCTCTAACATTTCCTCATACATTAAGTGTTCACCTTGTAAAACTTTTTGTTGGTAATGTTTCATTTATTTTGACCTCCATTACGAGCAAGCAACTGCAAAAATGTCTGTTCTTCCTCTTGCACTTGTTGTAAAGCAGTGATTACATCTGTATATTTTGTTACTGTGATCATTGACTGCATATGCATCGTTTCATTTTTAACAACAATGGACTGCCCTGTTAAAGCAAAATCCAAATGTCCATTAAAACCAATAAAGCCGAGTGCACCGCCAAAAATGCCAGCAGTATAAGGCCATTTTTCTAAATACTGTGCCGCCTGCTCCTTCGGTATTCCTGTAACAGAAAATGGTGGCATTGTTACCGCTAGGACATCAAGAGCATGAAGCATGGGTAAAAGCTGTCCTTCTATCCTTGTTGTCATATGTAATGCATGCTTGGACCGTACAATGCGCATCGCATCCATCACCTGCACAGAATCTCGGAAACAAACAGACTGCAACTCTTGCTGCATTGCACTAACAAGCACAGCATGCGACTTTCTAACCTCTGTATGCTCAGATAATTTCCGTTCATTTGCCAAATCTTCACCTTTGGTAGCACCTCTTGGATATGTGCCCTCTGTAGGGGTAGCAATCACTCGCTCACCTTTTACCTGTATAAAGCTTTCAGGGGAAGTTCCTAAGACAATATGATCATCAAATTCAACATAATACATATAGGCAGCAGGTTTTTTCTTACGTAGCTGTCTATATAAAGAAAAAGCACCTCCTTGAAGATTTGCTACATAATGCTTTGGTAGCACAATTCTCGTTATTTCTTCATTTAATGAAGATTGGATCGTTTGAAAAGCTGTTGTAAATTGCTGATGGACTGGCGTATCAAGTAATTGATAATGGCAATCTACTTCATCACAGGCATCTCCATTTACTAATTGTTGTGCCAATGCCTCTAAATCAGGCTCTTGTTTTTCTGCATCAATATTTGTATAAATCAATGTCACTTCATCTGTTACATGATCAAAAACAATAATCGTTTCATAGACATGAAAATACGCATCAGGAAGTGCTAATGTATCATCCACCAACATTGTTGTACTACCATGCCCGATATAACCAACAGCCCCTCCCGAGAATGGAAATTGTGTTGTATTGGATATACGTGGCATTAGTCGCTTAAGGAGAACAAAAAGATCGCCGCTATGTGTATACGTTGCTCCTGTTTTATGAGAATACTCCTGAATTTGCTGACCAGTTCCTTTATATGTTTTTCTTGGATTTGCTCCAATAAACGAAAATCTTCCTGCTTCCTCGTGCTGTGCTGAACTCTCAAGCAAAAATTTATGTTTCCCCTGTAAACGTCTAAAAATTAAAATAGGTGTTAAAGAATCACCATTTAGTCTTTTCATTTTTGTTCTTGGACTCGTTGTTTGCATAACCATCAAACTCCTTTTCAAAATCTGTGACATCTGCTGAGGCTTTCTATTGCTTCAGCAGGTGCATGGACTCCCGCTGAATAGTATCGCTCTGCCGAGGTGGAAGTCTTCTGTACCTGCTTTCCAAGATAAAAAAAGCCCCTGCAAAAAGGACTGTTCCTAATTGCAGAGGACGATTATGACCGCGTTGCCACCTCATGTTAGAGCATAATGCTCCCACCTTTATGCCTGCTCTATAATGACCTTTAGCCATATAAATCAAGCTTCCCTATAACGTAGGAAATCCCGTTCGCTTTTTAGGAGCGACTCTCATAAGTCCATTCACATAAGCTACAAATCAGTTCACACCAACCACTGACTCTCTAAATTGTACACTTACGTTACTATTCTTATTCAACAATTTTTTAGCTATTCTCATCTAAACTCAGCTCATCTGTTCTTAGGCTGACCTCGCTCCCGAGGCCTTCTACCTTGACCGAACAAAAAGTTAGCCTTAATTCTATGTCAAACCTTTATAATTGTCAATAAATTCTGAAGAAAAAGTTAAAATCTATAGGTCCAAAAAGAAAATAAACGCCTTGTTTCTACAGTATTGACCAAGTAAAAATATCAAGTTATAGTAACCTCAGAATATGTATGTTGGTTTATGGCGAAATGCTCTATTCAGTAGTTATATATGTCTGTCGAACAACAATCAAACCTCTGGCAAACATCATCAAATTTTCCATACAATCAAAGAAAGTGGGAGTCAATATGTCCATTCGTAAAAAACTAAATCTAGGTTTTATTTTCTTAATAGGTCTCTTGTTTATTGCCAGTATTGTGTCCTTTCTTCAATTCAAAGCTACACAAAATGATTTAGAGGAAGTACTTAATCATCGCATCGTTCAAATCGAATTAACAGAGAAAATACGACAGCAGCTTGCCTCTCAAGGTCTATTTTTACGATCCTACATTTTAAATAGAAAGGATGCAACCGCTAAAGAAAATTTAGAGCGTTATGAAAAGCAGTTACCCGAAACAGTTGAGGAGCTTTCTGCGATTGTACGCTCTGATTATACAAAAAATATTATGCAGCAAATAACAGAGCTGCAAAACGAGCTGCTCACTCATTCAACAAAAGCACGCCAAGCATTTGAGAATGGTCAGACAGATTTAGCCCTCACCCACATTAATGAAGATGTAACACATTATAATAAAGAAATTTTTGCGTTAACAGCTGATTTATTAAATTATCAGCAGGAGGCACTTCAAAAAACAGATCAGAAAGTAAATCAAACCGTTTCACGCGCTCTTATAATTTCTATTAGTTTACTGATTGCCAGCATTGTTATTGGGCTGTATTTTATACGATTTGTGAGAAAATCCATTGTTCAGCCATTACGCCAGGTGATAGGTGCAGCGGATACTTTAGCGCAAGGGGATTTATCCATTGCCCAGCTTGATCATCACTCAAAGGATGAAATTGGTACACTAGCAGGTGCCATCAATACATTAAAACAAAATTTAGCAGGATTAATCACCAATATTCAAGATAGTGCCTCACATCTATCAGCGGTTTCAGAGGAACTTTCTGCCAGTACAGAAGAGGTAACAACGGCTTCCGATGATATTGCACAGCGAATTCAAGAGAATGTTACCTATATTACTTCATCTGCTAGTAGCTCACAACAAAGTGCTATCGCAATGGATGAAACAGCCACTGGTGTCCAACGTATAGCTGAAGCTACACAAAGCTTACACCATAACGCTACGAGTATGACACAGCTTGCCCAGACAGGTGGCACAACTATTTTAACAGCACAACAACAAATGGATACGATCTCAACGGCTACCTCTGAAGTTGCTACATTAACCCATAAGTTAACGAAGCAATCAAAAGAAATTGAACAAATTACAGCCGTGATCACAGCCATTTCAGCACAAACAAACTTACTCGCGCTTAATGCAGCAATTGAAGCAGCAAGAGCGGGAGAGCATGGTAAAGGCTTTGCGGTGGTGGCTGATGAAGTACGTAAACTTGCTGAGGAATCCAATCAATCAGCTAGTCAAATAGTTGCGATTACAAAGGAAATTCTTGTAGATACAGAAAATGTAGCAACCGCTGTGGATAATGGCTTAGCTTCTGTACAGGATGGTGTTGCCAAAATTCATGAAGCAGGCGATGCGTTCTATGCAATTACATCGGCGGTCACAACATTTACCGAGCAAATTGAAGAAATCTCTGCCATATCTGAGGAAATCTCTGCAAGCGCCGAACAAGTTGCAGCCTCTGTCACAGAAATCGCCAATGTCTCCAATCACTCAGCCAGTAACTCACAAATCATTGTAGACGCTGTGGACGAGCAGGTTGCCACCATGCAACAAGTGAATACGGTTGCTGAGGAATTAAGCAGAAATGCCCAACAGCTACAAGCTTTACTACAGCAATTTAAGTTATAGATAAAAAAATCTGCTAGTTTTTTAAAAGCTAGCAGATTTTTTGCTAAGTGGAAATGGCTAAAAGAATTTTAACAACGCAATGCCACAAATTATTATAATGACAGCAATTACTCTCCTCTGATCAATTGGATATTTAGGCAAGCCCATCATGCCGAAGTGATCAATGAAAAGTCCCATTAAAATTTGCCCCAACATAGCAGTCATCAACGTCAATGTCACACCTAAATGAGGCATTAAAATGATATTTGTTGCAATATAAATAGCGCCTAATAAACCACCTATAAAATGCCAAGGCTTTAATTGCAAGTTATCGGTATAAAATAGCAACTTGATTCCCTTATTAATGATCATTGCTAGAATCAATAAAATAATCGTACCGACTGTAAATGAAATAAAGGCAGCATATAAAAAAGAATCTACCTTATATCGAAGCGCACTGTTGATCGCTGTTTGCACGGGAGGCATCATACCTGTACATAACCCAAATAATAGCCATAATCGAGAAGAACTTTGAGAAACACTTGGATTTTTCTTCGCATTCATATAAATAATCCCGCTTATCAAAAGGAGAACCCCAACGATATGTAAAACATGTAATGGTTTTGCTTCTACACCAAACCATCCAAATGTATCAATCATTATACCAATCACCATCTGTCCAGTGACGGTAATAATTACCGTTAGGGCTGCACCGAGTTTTGGTAATAAAATAATATTCCCCGTAAGAAAAATAACCCCTAGTGCACCACCCGTCACCCACACATACGAGAAGGATTGAGTTGCAAAGAAAGATAATGTAAACTTACTAGGATCTATTAGGAGATTAGCTATCAACAGCAAGATAGCTCCCGTTAAAAAAGAATAAAATGACGTCGTAAATACAGACTTCGTAAACAAATTTAAACGATTGTTCACGGCTGTCTGCATCGGAATCATCATGCCCGCGATTATCCCTAGAACAATTAATATGTACAAAAAAACCCTTCTTTCTACAAAACGTAATGATTTTTATTTTAAATAAAGAATTTATGAAATACAATATTCCTGCTTTTACTCATTGAAATAGGAAATACAATCATTACACTCACCCATTAAAATGAAAAAGGGCTGTGCAAAAAGATTTTCACTTTTGCACAGCCTTCTTCTATTATTAATGGGAATATACTAGACAAGCTTGCTTCTATAGTGATGATCATAGAAGCAACCTTTTGGACAAACCCTTTTTAACATTCTTTACACAACAGGCTCATCTGTACCCCATTGTTTTTTCTCTTTTTTCTGTAGCTGTCCATTTGATTTTTTCATTTCACGTATTTTTAATGAATACCAAATTTGAGCTGCAATACAGATTGAAGAATACATACCTGTAATTAAACCAATCAATAAAGCGATGGAGAAGTTTTGAATAGATGGTGCGCCAAAAATTAATAACGCTACCACTACAATAATAACAGTTAATACTGTATTGACAGAACGTCCCATTGTTTGGCGCAATGATTTATTGACAATATTAGCCAATACTTCTCGGTCATTAATTGTATCATAGCGCTCTAGGTTTTCACGCATACGGTCAAATGTAACGATAGTATCATTGATGGAGTAACCAACAATCGTTAACACAGCCGCAATAAACGTTATATCCACCTCTAGGCGCATAAAGCTAAAGACTGCGACAATTAAGAATACGTCATGCAGAAGCGATACAATCGCTCCGATCCCCATGCGCCATTCAAAACGAATCGCCACATAAATAATGATCCCTAGTGCTGCAAGAGACAATGCTTTAATAGCATTTTTCACAAGTTCCTTACCAACTGTAGGTGATACAGTACTTATAGTAGGGTTATGACCATATTTCTCCGTTGTTTCTTTTTGGAATTTTAAAATATCAGCTTGTGATAAATCGGTTTTATAGCGTATAACTGCTGAGTTACTCTTTTCTCCCGACAGTACAATATCGTCAGAAGGGAAATCGATGCTATCCACATATTTTTCCACTTCTTCTTTTGTTAACGTTTGATCAGCTTCAATTTGAACACGTGTACCGCTAGAGAAATCAATACCAAGGTTTAGACGGAAAATACCAAGAACAACTAAACCAGCCACTAAAATGGCTAAAGAGAATGTATAAAATTTCTTGCGATTGTGAACAAAATCAAATCGATCAAATTTCGTTGATAAATCTAGTGCACCAATATTTTCATCCAAGCTATGTTGCTTCGATTTAGCAATACCAAACCATGCCGGATTATTGAAATAACCACTATTTACAAGCAACCCTAATAGGACACGTGAACCCCATACCGCTGTTAGGAAGCTTAGCAAAATACTAATAATTAATGTTGTAGCAAAGCCTTTTACAGAGCTTGTCCCAAAGTAAAATAGCACTGCTGCTGCTAATAACGTTGTTAGCTGTGCATCAACAATCGCGGATAAGGATTGCTTAGAGCCAAGCTGGAAGGCTTTTTTAACAGGATGCCCTACACGCAATTCCTCTCGAATACGCTCTGCCGCTAAAATATTTGCGTCAACTGCCATCCCAATACCAAGTACAATGGCTGCGATACCAGGAAGCGTTAATACCGCATTAATCCAATCGAAAATAACCAATACTAGGAATGTGAAAATAACGAGTGTAATAATTGAAACAAAGCCCGGTAAGCGGTAGTAGAAGAGCATAAATAAGAAAATAATCACTACGCCCACAATACCTGCAAAGATTGTATCATTTAAGGCATCTGTACCAAACTGTGCACCTACAGACGTTGAATAAATTTCATCCAATTTAACAGGTAATGCTCCTGCATTTAAAATACCTGCTAAATTTTTTGTTTCTTCAACAGTAAAGCTACCACTAATCATTACATCTGTTGTATTTAATGTTTGGTTAACCGTTGCTGCCGATGCATAGCGAGGCTTCGCTTTTTGGGATTCTGCTTTATAGGAATCCACACCTTCCTCAAAGTCTAACCAGACAACCATTAAATTTTGGCCAGCGGGTTTCGCTGCAATTTTACTTGTTATATCAGCAAATTTTTCCGCATCTTTTAATTTTAGTGATACAATTGGACGATTTTGTTGGTCAAAGGAGTCAGTTGCTCCATTTTCCTTTAGATCATCTCCATCTAATAGTAAATTATCATCCACATCACGGAATGTTAAATTTGCAGAAGTAGATAATAATTTACGTGCCGATTCCTGATCCTCAACACCTGCTAATTGCACCCGAATTCGGTTTTCTCCCTCAACCTGAATGCTTGGTTCACTTACCCCAATCGCATTAACACGGTTGCCAAGAGCTGTTGCCGTGGCTGTGACAATTTCTGGTGTAATTTTTTGTCCTTCTTTTAATTCTTTTACCTCATAAAGCACTTCAAAGCCGCCTTGTAAGTCAAGACCAAGCTTAATGTCCTTTAAGACGCCGTTTACAGTCGTGCCAATTCCTGCTGCAAAAAGCACCAAAATCAGTACGAATGCCACTATACGACTTTTTAGTTTCATCAATAAATCCTCCTCGAATTGGTGTAAGGGCAATCCCCTTACACGCCAAACAAGTAACTAGCAATACCTTTCGAAACACCTTATCCTCCTTTTCCTTTAGAATCATGTTACCTGTGCTTCAAAAAGGTTGCTTTACTTATTTCAATCGTTCATAACGCGCAAGTTTATCTTTGTATTATTAGGTACTCACCTTCTACATTCAAATCATTAAGTATGCAGAAGATTTATGTAAGTAAAAACTTATGCAAAATAAAGTGAACCTTCAATCAGTGGGAGTTTTCTTCATCCCTCCCAATCGATAGTTTCATCAATCAGTTTTTTTACTGGCTGCCTGTCCCCTATTTAAACATTTTGTAGTGGGGTCTTTCAGTCTGGTAATACGGGATAAAAAAAGCGCAACACACTTATTATGAAACAGGTTGCGCTTGGTGTCAATTCAACACATTAGGATTCTTTAACTTTTTGAAAAATTTAACACTTTCGTTATAATATTTTGACTGGACCAAGCAGCATTTTTAATTCTTCTGTATTCACTTCTTCAAACCAGTTATCACTTTGTAAAAATTCTACTTGATTAAATGATACAATATCCGATGGTGAGACCGCAAAAACGGTAGCGATGACCTCGTGTAAACGTAGCTGCTCTACATTTTTTTTACGCCATTTTTTCTCCACACAATAGCGCCAAAGCTCTTCAGCCGTAATCGCATCATATTGATAATACTTGAACTCTGCTATCTTACTATCAATTGCCGGACGAATTTTTTCAAATAGTTGCTGATGCTGCACACTCATTTTGAATCATCTCCAATCAAAGTCGTAACGTAAGACATGCTTGCATACAAATAGTGTAAATGAATTTTTGCGGCTTGAGAAGGGACGGATGGCATGAGTTCTTTTGTACGAGGTACGTTATTTTTAATGTTTGTTATTTTTTTATCGAAACTTTTTGGCTTCTTTTATAGAATGCAGTTTATGCGGATCGCTGGTGAGGAAGCTGTCGGCATTTATATGACCGTCTATCCAGCATTTATTTTCTTTATTTCCCTTATTCAACTAGGGCTACCAATTGCTGTGGCAAAAATTGTTGCTGAGTTACTAGCAAAAAATAAACGTGATAGCATCTTTGGGGTTATGCGTACAGCCATTGTTTGGTCATTGATTGGCATGGTCATTTTTATGCCCCTTGTAGCACTAACAATACCATATATTTCAACAACACTTTTACATAATGAACATACCACATTTACACTATGGATTGCCCTTTTTGCTGTACCTGTGTCTGTTGGCTCGGGTTTATTACGCGCTTATTTACAAGGTGTAGCGAAAATTACACCAACAGCTTGGGCACAAATGATTGAGCAAGTGGTGCGTATTAGCTTTATTACACTGATGCTTCCTTATGTGGCAAATTATAATAATGCGGCTGTAACTGCTGCGGCTGCAATGGGTATTACGCTTCTTGCAGAAGTCGTTGCATTCCTCTATTTAGGGCTGCATTATATTATCTCAAAGAAGAAATTACTAGCACGTAAAACGAAGGTTGAAGGTTATCCATCATCACCTATGTTACGTATTGCCCTGCCATCAGCAGGTAGTAAACTATTTGGATCGTTCACTTGGTTTTTAGAGCCAATTATCTTTTTAAAAGCCTTAACAATGGCTGGCTTAACAGCATCTGCTGCTACCATCTTATATGGTGTTATTTCAGGTGTTTTAGTGCCATTGCTATTATTTCCTGCGTTTGTATCGACAGCTCTGTCTATTGTGCTTATTCCAGCTGTTAGTGATGCGGTTGCTCGCCAGCACACACCATTGTTACAGGAGCGCATCTCTGTTTCCCTACGCTTATCTTCTTTAGTGGGCTGCGTCGCCGCTACATACTTTTTTGTGCATGGTGATGAATTAGCCATGAAGCTTTTCCATTTAGAAGAAAATCGCGGCTATGTGAAAATTTTAGCACCTATTTTTTATTTTTATTATATTCAAAGTCCATTGCACTCTATCTTACAAGCGATAGGGGAGGCACGGGCAGCTATGATGAATTCTATCTATGGCGGACTAGGTAAATTATTTGTGATGTTTGTACTAGCCTCTCAGCCTGGTATACAGGAAAAAGGGGCTGTTGTAGCAATTGGCTTTGGTGTCTTGCTTACATCCTTCTTGCATATCGCCACTGTAAGACAACGAAAAAATTTACGAGCAGGCTTTCGAATGTTTGTTGTCCCTTATAGTTGCTTTATTGCCGTTTGTGTAGCTCAGTATTTTTTACTCCCAATGCTATCACTACCCTTTATATTAAGTAGCAGTGTGACATTATTTTTACTATTTACATTTTTATTATTTACCAATCAGCTACGTATAAAAGATTTCCGCTATATCCGTAAATTAGCAAAAAAAGTTTAAGTTTCTTTCAATTGAATATGCAGTCGATTGTCCTCCCAAATACAAAAAAATACAGTATTGCTATCTGTAATATTATTTTTAGCCAGCTCAGCCATTAACCATTCCACATCCTTATGCATAGTAGCTAAGTGCCTTTCTTGAATATCACCATCAATAATTAATGGGTAAATAAAAGATTTTTCATCATTTTTATAAACAGAAAGATTACCAGAAGGCTCTAAATAAGCAAATGCAACATCTGTGACAGATGCAATACCATTTTCCCGTAGTTGCTGACATAAATCGTCTAAATTATAGCGATGCTTACGCATTTCACTCTCTAAAATCACACCGTCTTTTACTAATAATGCTGGATCACCATCCACTAAATCACGGACTTTCTTGAACTTTAAGGATAAATAGGCACTTATTATTTGAATCACTAACAAAATAATAATGGGTAATATAGCATTCAACAAAGGATTTTTATAATCATCTAGGGCAAATGCAGCTACTTCTGCAATTAATACAAAGACAACCAAATCAATAACAGATAATTCACCTACTTCTCGTTTACCCATTAAGCGAAAAACAATGATAATAAAAACGTATAAAAAACATGTTCTAAAAATAATATGGAAATATTCTTCCATTTAAACACCCCCATATTATCAAGGTGACCTTCCTAATTGTTTTTTATACAAAACGGCATCACAAAATATAAGTATTGTTCGCATACACTAGCTACGTACACTACTTGTAGGGATACTATTAACACGTAAAAAAAGACTTACAATCAAGCGTTTGCCCACTGTAAGTCTTTTTCTTTATTTACTTCACGCTATCATCGTTTACTATACGTCCAATTGCTTGACGATCAAACTTCACACGCACATTTTCAGCGATTTTTAATGTCACTGCCGTGTCCTCAATTGCATCAATCACACCATGTAGACCACCGATTGTAATGACCTTATCTCCACGCTGCAAACTACTTTGCATATTTTGCGTTTCCTGCTGTCTTTTTTTAGCTGGACGAATTAAGATAAACCACATAGCAACGAACATTAATAGTATTGGTGCTAGCCCTAATAGTTGATCCATAATACTTCTTGCCCCCTTTCCAAATATCACTTTTTTAGTATAGACTATTCCACTGATAAAAAGCGATGGACAAGTCCAAAAATTTTCTCTATTACTAATATTTTTTCTATGATTGACAATATTTTGCTAGAAATATTCACTTTTTACAAAGTTTTGTATGTTTCTACCTAAAATCTCACACTACGCCAACACTCAAACTTTTATTTTCATTCCATTAACTAACAGAGTCTTTTATAGCTTTAGCCTCTAGCAAAATTCCCTATTACTGCTCCAAACGCTTACTTCTTACAGAAAATATAATAATAATCGTTTTATTCATCGATCATCATATTAAAAGTTTTTCGCATTTGGTCCATTAAAGCCATATTTCTCGAAAAATTCTTCGCGGAAATCACCAAGACGATCCTGGCGTATTGCCTCCCGCACTTGCTCCATTAGCTTTAATAGGAAATGGAGATTGTGATACGTTGTTAAACGAATACCAAATGTTTCTTCTGTGCGAATTAAATGACGAATATAGGCGCGTGAATAGTTTTTACATGTATAACAATCACAATTTGGATCAAGTGGCCCAAAATCACGTGCATATTTAGCATTTTTCACCACAAGGCGTCCTTCTGATGTCATTAATGTACCGTTGCGTGCAATACGTGTTGGTAGAACACAGTCAAACATATCAATCCCACGAATAGCCCCATCAATTAATGAATCCGGTGAGCCAACCCCCATTAAATAGCGAGGTTTATTCACAGGCATCATTGGTGTTGTAAATTCTAACACACGATTCATCACATCTTTAGGCTCACCAACTGATAGCCCGCCAATTGCATACCCTGGGAAATCTAACTCTACTAATGCTTCAGCAGAACGACGACGTAAGTCCTCATATTCACCGCCTTGGATAATCCCAAATAGGCCTTGCTCCTCTGGTCGCTGATGTGCTTCCTTACAGCGTTTTGCCCAGCGTGTTGTACGATCTACGGATTGCAGCATATAGTCATATGTTGCAGGATAGGGTGGGCATTCATCAAAAGCCATCATAATATCAGAGCCTAAATCATTTTGAATTTCCATGGCCTTTTCTGGGCTTAAAAATAATTTATCACCGTTTAGATGATTGCGGAAGTGAACGCCTTCTTCTTCAATTTTACGGAATTGACTAAGCGAGAACACCTGGAAACCACCTGAATCGGTTAAAATTGGGCGATCCCAATTCATAAATTTATGCAGTCCACCTGCTTCCTTGACAATATCATTACCTGGTCGAAGCCATAAATGGTACGTATTGGATAAAATAATACCTGCATTCATTTCCTTTAATTCCTCTGGTGACATTGTTTTCACCGTGGCCTGTGTACCTACTGGCATAAACGCAGGTGTTTCAAAGGAGCCATGTGGTGTATGCACGATGCCAAGACGCGCTCCTGTTTGTTTACAAGTATGAAGTAGCTCATATCGAATTGCTGGTTGTGTCATAAACTAAAAAATCCTCTCTTATCTAAAGTAAAAACAGTACTCCGATTTTATTCCGTATTAAAAGGCTGTAAGAACCTCACTTCAAAAGCTAAGATGTTTAAGTGAGGGACAGGCAGCCTGGAAAATGCACCTACATTAACGCTTTGGACGAATAAACATGGCATCCCCAAAGCTAAAGAAGCGATATTTTTCCTCTACCGCTTGCTGATAGGCACTTAAAATTGTTTCTCTTGTAGCTAATGTACTAACAAGCATCACAAGAGTTGATTTTGGTAGATGGAAGTTTGTAATTAGACCATCCACTACCGTAAAGTGATAGCCTGGATAAATAAAAATAGATGTCCAGCCCTGCTCTGCTCGTACCTCACCATTATATTTAGAGCCAATGGTTTCTAATGTCCGTGTAGAGGTTGTCCCAACAGCAATCACCTTGCCACCATCTCGTTTTACTCGATTAATTGTAGCTGCAGCTTCCTCCGTTACACTATAAAATTCGGCATGCATTTCATGATTTTCAATCGAATCAACACTAACAGGACGGAAAGTGCCCAGCCCCACATGTAATGTAATAAAGACAACTTCTACTCCTTTTGCCTTTGCTTGCGCTAGCAATTGCTCTGTAAAATGCAAGCCTGCTGTTGGTGCTGCGGCTGAGCCACGCTCTTTGGCATAGACTGTTTGATAGCGATCCTTATCCTCTAGTTTTTCACGAATATACGGAGGCAAGGGCATTTCACCAAGCTGCTCTAATATTTCATAAAAGATGCCATCGTAATGAAATTCAAATGTACGTCCACCATGCTCAAGCTCACCTGTACATGTAGCCGTTAATAAACCATCACCAAATGTAATAACGGTTCCTACTTTAACGCGCTTTGCTGGTTTAACAAGTGTTTCCCATTCATCTGTACCAGCTAATTGCTTTAATAGTAATACTTCTATATGGGCCCCTGTCTCCTCTTTCACACCCATTAAACGTGCTGGTAATACTTTTGTATCGTTTAATACAAGACAATCACCAGCCTGTAGCTCCTCTACAATATGAGTAAAGTGGTGATGCTCTACTTTATGGGAGTTAGGTGTTACAACCATTAATCGACTCGCTGTACGATCCACTAATGGCGTTTGGGCAATAAGTTCCTCTGGTAATGCAAAATCAAAATCTTCTACACGCATGAAAAAAACTTCCTTTTTTATGTTTGTTGGGGATATTCGTATCCAAAATGTTCGTAGGCTAACTGCGTTGCTACTCTTCCTCTTGGTGTACGCTGGATAAGGCCTATTTGCATTAAATAAGGCTCGTATACATCCTCTATCGTCACTCGCTCCTCACCAATTGATGCAGCAAGCGTATCTAAGCCCACAGGACCTCCTCGAAAGCGTTCAATCATATTGGATACAAGCTTATGGTCAATATGATCAAGCCCTCTAGGATCGACTTGTAATAGCTCTAATGCCTGCTTCGCAAGACCCTCCGTTATCATACCATCTCCAAGCACTTGTGCATAATCTCGCACTCGCTTTAATAGACGATTAGCAATGCGCGGTGTGCCACGCGAGCGTCTTGCCATTTCCATTGCCGCAACTGGTTCAATTTCCACATCAAATAAATGCGCACTACGTACAACAATTTCAGCTAGTGAACGATCATCGTAATATTCGAGGCGTAGCAATACACCGAAACGATCCCGTAAAGGAGCTGATAAGGCACCAGCTCTGGTTGTAGCACCTACAAGGGTAAAGGGAGGTAAATCAAGGCGAACAGAACGTGCTTCAGGCCCCTTGCCCACGACAATATCTAAACAGAAGTCTTCCATTGCTGGATATAAAACTTCTTCAATAGCACGAGGGAGTCGATGAATTTCATCAATAAATAAAACGTCCCCAGGCTCTAGTGAACTTAAAATAGCTGCTAAATCTCCTGGACGCTCAATCGCAGGTCCACTTGTCATACGGACATTAACATTCATCTCATTTGCAATAACAGCAGCTAACGTTGTTTTACCAAGCCCTGGAGGTCCATATAGCAGCACATGATCTAAACTTTCCTGACGAAGCTTTGCGGCTTCAATAAATATCTGCAAATTTTCCTTTACTTTATGCTGCCCAATATATTGTGATAGCCGTTGTGGACGTAATGATAATTCGAACTGCTCATCATAGCTTCCTGCTTCACCAGCCATTATCCGTTCAGACATGCCTCTCCTCTCCTTTCCTTACTTTAATTTTAATAGTAGCTGTAACGCCTGTTTCATATACGCATCGGTTGTGTCAAGCTTATCATTATCCTCAAGCTGCGGACGAATTTTTTCAAGCTCTTTTTCAGAATACCCAAGTGCCATTAATGCCAGTATTGCTTCCTCTAGCTCATGTTTATTCGGATGGACACCAAACAATGGCAGCTCCTCTTCCGTACTTGGCAACTCTAATGTTTCTAATAAAGCGCCTAGCTTGCCTTTTAAATCGAGGATCATTTGGCGCGCTGTTTTTTTCCCGACGCCTGGAAACTTCACTAAAAACGTTTCATCCTCACGCTCAATGGCACTAATCACCTGCTGCGGATTGCCAGTAGCTAAAATAGCTAGCGCCCCCTTTGGCCCTATACCTGATACTAAAATAAGCTTACGGAAGAGCTCACGTTGATCTAAATTTGGAAAACCATATAATACTTGTGCATCCTCACGTACATGCAAATGGACATAAATTTGTTGTTCAAGTGCCGATAGCCGAAAGGCAAATGGATTGGGCGTATTAAGTTGCCAGCCAATGCCCTGTTGTTCAAGTACAATATATTCAGGTGTAACACGAGTAATTTGTCCTTTTAAATAATCATACATCTACAATCCCTCACAATCATCGTCTTCGATTATAGCATAGAGCGAACGAATGCTCGACAAAAAGTAAAAAGTGCTGTGCACAGACAAAAATGACCGCCAAATGACGGTCATTTTTTCACAAATCTATCAATATCGTACCACAATTTTGGCCAATAGGTGAGGGCTCGTTTTGTAAATGGCACTAAATAATCTAAAAATACTAGCTGCTGCTCCAGCGGTAAGTCCACCGCAAACAGCCACTCACGCAAAAGCTCATTTGGATATTTCAAGCGATGAAGCTTTCTTTTATCTAAGCGCTTCAGCTCAGGCAACTCTGCAAATATCTTGCCAAGGTCATAGTCAACAGCTGGCAATACACGATGTAGCCATAAAATATACTCATCATCCGCTTCTCCAAGATGTGCTAAATCAAAATCAATTAAGCGTAATTGTCCATCAGAGCACCATAGAAAATTATGATGAACAACATCTCCATGTAAAAGCGTAATGTCTTTTTCAGGTGTATCCTCCATCGATATTAGCTGTAGCGACTGATCACTATAATGTAAAATTTGATCGATTTCTTCTCCTGTTAAAAAAGCACGAAAGTCATTTCTCCTACTTTTAAAACGCATATAACGCATTTGCCATTTTAAAAGCTGCGAGTAGGTATGCAAGCCAGGCACACGTTGCCAGGCAATTTTTTTATGTGTATCATGTAAAGCTATTAAGAGCTTTAAAGATTCCTTACGATCTTTTGCATAAGCAAAGTTTGCACCATGACTTCCCTCTTGCCATGCTTGCACAATTAATTGCTCATCATCGCTTTGCACGATTGGTAAAATAAGAGAAGGCTCCATACATCCTAGCTGGCGATGAATAGACCTGACCTTCTCCGCAATTTCTACTTGCTTTGCCCGTTTAACAAAATAAGTCTTTGATTGATATTTATATTTCCAAATATTCGGCTTTACCTCTTCAACAATATACGCTTTTTTACCATCGATAAGGCGTCATCCCGCCTGGGAAATAATGCGGTGGCATCCAAGGGCCACCTGACGGGCATGGAGGCGGCGGACAGTGACTAGGATCCATATACCAAGTAGGCATCATTGCTGGTTGTGAACCACAGCCACAAGATTGACCCATATTCATATCAGGCATCATCATTGGTGGTGATTGTGGACCGCAGCCACAAGATTGACCCATATTCATATCAGGCATCATCATTGGTGGTGACTGTGGACCGCAGCCACAAGATTGACCCATATTCATATCAGGCATCATCATTGGTGGTGACTGTGGACCGCAGCTACAGGATTGACCCATGTTCATATCAAATTGTGGTTGCATTTGTGGCTCATGTTTCGGGAAAAATGGTGTAGATTCTAAGAAATCATCCATCCCCCCTATCTTATGCTTTGGCATATCACAGGGCATTGGCTGTTGTTGCATCATATAAGGCTCAACATGTGGTTGCATCGGCATCGGCCACCACATTTGATGATATACAGGCTGATGGCAGCTCGGACAATGTGGAACAGCTGGCATTTGTGGCATCATCTGCACAGGCGGTGGCGGCGGTGCTGGCTGTGGCTTTGGTGGTGGCGGTGGTGTAGGCTGTGGTTTAGGTACAGGTGGTGGCGGTGTTGGCTTCGGTGCTGGCTGTATTTGCACAGGAGGCGGCATGACATTTTGCTCCATTTGCGGCATCACTACCTGTTGATGCCAATTCATTTCAACAGGCTGCGGTACCCACATCGGCTGTTGAGGCATCGGCATTGGCATTGGTATGGGTATCGGTATCATATGTGGCTCTGGCATCGGCATCGGTGCTGGTGGCGGTGGTACAATTGGTGGCGGTGGTGGCATCGGTTTCTGCACCTCTTTTTTAGGAGCTTCCTTCGTAATAGGTGTCTCCTTCGGCACATGTGTTTCCTTTCTTGGCATTTCTTTATGGGCATCTCGATGCGGCTGCTCTTTATTTATTTTTTCAGGCAAAATAATTTCCATACCTGGGACAATATAATCTGGGTTGGCAAGATGGACATTGAGCCGCTTCAAATCTTCAAACGAAATGCCGTACTCTTTCGCAATCTTCCACAGTGTGTCTCCCTTTTGAACAATATGAATACGCAATTTTTTCCTCCCTTCCTCTCTACGTATCATATGTTCAATGTTGCATTTGGATACAAAAATTTCAGCAAGTTCGAAATGCTTCATGGTACACTATTGCTTAAGGAATACAGTTTCCTATATTACGAGCAGAGGTGACCTCTTGTGAAAAAAATGTTAGGCGAAGAACGCCGACTGCAACTACTAGCGCAATTAAAAAAAAGTAAAACACCGATTACAGGAACTGATTTGGCTAAATTCGCAAATGTTTCGAGACAAGTTATCGTCAATGATATGACTTTATTAAAAGCTAGAAATGAGCCCATTATTGCTACAAGTCAAGGCTATCTTTATATGCAGCAGGAACAGCTTCAGCATACAGTTGAGCGTACACTTGCATGTTCACATACTTCCGAACAAGCAGAGGATGAATTACTAACGATTGTTGATTGTGGAGGAACGGTTAAAAATGTTATTGTTGAACATCCCATCTATGGCGAACTAACAGCTTCCATTATGGTCTCTAATCGGCATGAGGTAAAACAATTTATCGAGCGCATTAATGCAACACAGGCGAATTACTTGTCCGCTCTCACAGGTGGCATTCATCTGCATGTAATTGCTGCCCCTTCTGTGGAAGTGTTAACATTAATTGAGCAAACTTTACAAAAAAAAGGGTATTTAATAACAGAAAACACAGTATGAGTATATCGTCATACTGTGTTTTTGCTAATCTTATGTTCTTAAGCGTGAGTATTTTATCTTTCTCCGCAGATCGTACTTTCTCATACGCGGATGGATATTTAGGAGAGAAATCGTTGTCGCTGTGCAGGTGTAGGCAGCAGACATGCTTGCTTTCTTCCAAATAAACGATAACGGTGTTTAGCGAATAGTTTATATAATGCATTACGCATTCGGCTCGGTATAGGAGTAAAAAGATAATAGAACGGCCATACTTTATCTAATTTTTTACATATTTTTAAGGCTGCTGTAGATTCCATATACACTTTGCCATGCTCAATGAGTACAACGCTATCTATATTTTTGGATATATTGAACTGTGTAAGAAGTGCTTGGCCGACATCACTTTGTAACGCTGCAAACTGAAAATAGCCAGCTTGATCATGCTTCATAATAAATTGAACAGTGCTATCACAAAAATTACAAACGCCATCAAATAAAATAATCCCGCCCATTCTAAACCCTCCTTATCGTTATTATACCTTATCTGAAGTGACATACGTAAAATATGTACCGAGCGACTTGACCTTACAGCCTAGTGCCGCTAACTCCTCCATGGCACCGCGCATCATTGGCTCTTTTTCATCTGCTAATACATCAACCATAAAGAAATAGTCACCTAGCCCTGTTTTCAACGGACGTGATTCAATTTTACTTAAATTCAGCTGACGCCATGCAAAAACTGATAATACCTGATGTAAAGCTCCTGAGCGATCCGTCGGCAAGGTAATCATACATGTTGTTTTCGCTTGTCCATCCGATAATTCTTGGGGCAATCGCTTATTTTGCTTGGATAGTACAAAGAAACGTGTATGGTTAAAATGAAAATCATGGATATTAGACTCTACGATTTCAAGACCATATTTTTCGGCTGCTGCTGCATTGCCCACTGCCGCTATACACTCTTGTGGATTTTCTGATACAAATTTTGCTGCGGCTGCTGTTGAGGTCGTTTGGTGTAAGGGCACATGGCTAAAACGGTAAAATAAATATTTATGACATTGTGCCAAGGCATGTGGATGCGAATAAACGCCTTTTATGGACTGCCAATGATCCTTTTGTGCTTTATTGACCATTAAATGCTGCTGGATTTTTAGCAGGAGCTCGCCTGTTACATACAGTGTCGCCTCGTGGAATAAATAATCTAGTGTAAGCGGTACAGAGCCTTCTAAAGCATTTTCTAACGGCACAACTGCCAAATCTACCTTGCCCTCTGCTACCGCCTCAATACATTCTGGAATTGTTGCACATGGTACAAGCCATTCATTTGGAAAAGTAGCCTTTGTTGCTAAGTATGTAAATGATGCCTCTGGTCCTAAATAGGCGATTCGATTTTCCCATTGTTGCTTTGTCATTGCAAATACCTCCTTTATGGCACAATAAGGAGCAGTCCCTTATGAGTGATCACTACGGGACAGCTCCTTATGTGAGCTTTAGTATCGTATTGTTGCTCCAATGCACCCTAGGCATTTGGATTAATAAACACGATCATTGTCATTTTTGTCAAACATTACAGAACTGAACACTATGCTTTAATTATTATAATGCACCAGAGCTAATGACTTCCGCTGATTCGACAAAATCTAAGCGCTTTAACTGTTGAATCAAGTCATCCAGCTCACATGTCATGCTTGTAACATCCAGTGACAATGTCACATTGGCACGTCCTTGAATAGGGATTGTTTGGTGGATGGTTAATACATTACAATGTGTCATAGTCACCGTTTCTAAAAGCTTGGCAAGTGTTCCTTTTCTGTCTTGAAGCTGTAAAAAGACTGTTAAAATGCGTTCCTGGACAATTGAATGAAACGGAAATACAGCATCACGATATTTGTAAAACGCACTTCGCGATAAATCCACCTGCTTTACCGCATCCCAAATGGAGGATACTGAACCACTTGATAATAAGTGCTTCGCCTCCAATGTTTTTTGCATTGCATCCGTTAAAACATCTTCACGAACTAAATAATATCGCTGATTCGCAACATTCTTCATACGCTTCCCCCTAAAACTACTGTCTTAATCGACAAATTCAAATTCAAACTCTTGTAAACGTACAGTATCGCCATCCTGAGCGCCACGTTCACGCAGAGCCTCGTCCACGCCCATTGCACGCAATTGACGAGCAAAGCGGCGAACACCATCCTCACGGCTAAAGTCTGTCATTTTAAATAGACGTTCAATAGCATAACCACTAATAATAAATGCCCCATCATCATCACGCGTGATTTCGAATGCTTCACCTTTTGCCTCATGCTTGTACATTACGGTTGCGTCTGATTGCTCCTCTATATCATCATATAGTGGGAATTCAGGCGTTACCTCAAGTAAATCTGCAATCGCAAACAATAGCTCTTTTAACCCTTGGCGTGAAATAGCAGAGATCGGGAAAATTTGAACATCCTCTCCAACCTTTTGGCGGAATGTTACTAAATTTTCCTCTGCATCTGGCATATCCATTTTATTGGCTACAATGATTTGTGGACGCTCTGTTAAACGAAGATTATATTGTTTAAGCTCTGCATTGATCGTTAAATAGT
The DNA here is from genome assembly GCF_038051955.1 of Lysinibacillus sp. FSL H8-0500. NCBI lineage: Bacteria > Bacillati > Bacillota > Bacilli > Caryophanales > Bacillaceae > Lysinibacillus > Lysinibacillus sp. FSL H8-0500. Next base: position 3,246,708 of record NZ_CP150292.1, read on the forward strand.
CTTCATATGGATCGCGGCCTTCCATTCCTGACATATCAATAACATGGACAATAACACGTGTACGTTCAATATGTCGTAAAAATTGATGACCTAATCCAACCCCTTCATGTGCTCCCTCAATAAGCCCAGGTAAATCTGCCATCGCAAAGCTTCGATGATCATCCGTTTCAATCATGCCTAAGTTCGGTACAATTGTCGTAAAATGATAAGCACCAATTTTTGGCTTAGCAGCAGAAACAACAGATAAAAGCGTTGATTTACCAACACTTGGGAAACCAACTAACCCTACATCTGCTAAAACTTTTAACTCTAATATAACATTTAATTCTTGTCCTGGCTCACCTTTTTCAGAAAGTTCTGGCGCTGGATTGGCAGGTGTTGCAAATCTTGAATTTCCCCGTCCACCGCGTCCTGCTTTTGCAATGACAGCTCTTTGCCCATGCTCGACTAAGTCAGCAATAACGGCTTCTGTTTCTTCATTAATCACAACTGTTCCAGGTGGCACTTTTATAATTAAATCATCCGCATTTTTACCATGCATCCCTTTACTCATACCATGCTCACCACGTGGTGCCTTGAAATGACGCTTGTAGCGGAAGTCCATTAATGTACGTAAACCCTCATCTACCTCAAATACGACATTCCCACCGTGTCCACCATCGCCACCAGCTGGACCACCATTTGGTACATATTTTTCACGGCGAAAGGCTACCATACCATCTCCGCCGTCGCCACCTTTTACATAAATCTTTACGTGATCGACAAACATTTATTTCACTCCCTATTTGCACTCAAGACATATTGCCAGCGTCTATTTGTCTGTTCAACTGTTTGAATATCGAATTGTGTCAAACCTTTTTCGGTGAAGGCATCAGCACTCCATAACCCATTTAGCGTGAATGTCACGGCAAATGTATGATCGTCAACACGTACATCAAGCGTTAAGACCTGCTCTGTAAATGGATCTAATGTATCATAAATATGCATAACTGTTTTGTTTAAATAATCTACTACAGCCTGATCAATATCATTGGTTACTGGCTTATTGATCTCCCCATTTAGCTGCCAGGCTAATGAAGGATAACGCCATCCTGCTGTTTGTAACCATTCAATTGTTTGTGGCATTTGTAGTCGATTCAGGATAGAGAGCATGCGTAATTGCTCCGAATAGCGCTGGATAAGCTTCTTTGATTCATCAATTTTACCTAAATCTAAATTCATGCGAATCAGTTGTAGTTGATTCACATAGTCATGATTTGCAAAACGTAATACTTCACTAATGGTTAGTGATTGATTGTCCATCCCATTCACTCCAATAAAGTTATCCTTACTAGTATAACAAGTTTTATTGTATTTTTCCCCTTAATTCTTCTTTGATTTTTACGAATGTTTTCTCAAAAAGTTTCACAAAATTTTCTAAATTTTTCTCATTCATCTGTCGACAGCTCCTTACACCTTATGATAGTATGTTACCAAATTTGATATTAATTTATATAAGTGCTCATCATCATGGATGAGGTAAAAGGGAAACTAGTGCAAAGCTAGTGCAGCCCCCGCTACTGTATACGAGGATGAAACTACCAAGCCACTGATTCAATCGGGAAGGCGTAGGAGTAAAATGATTCGATAGCCAGGAAACCTGCTTATATACAACTAATGCAAACTTTTCGGAGGGAGGAGTTTAGGTGAAGCTTAATTTTTTGGGAATCATTATGCTTATATAAAGTAGCCTATATTCTTTGCAAAGGATATAGGCTTTTTTATGCGCTAAATGAGTAACTAGTACTTTAAGACAAAAGGAGATTTTTGAATGACTAAGATGAAACATATTTTTTTCGTATTGTTCTCGCTGCTCTTGCTTGCATTGGCTGGCTGTGGCAATAACAATACAAAAAATGTACAAAAAGAACAACGTGAGGAAATTAATTTTGCTAGCACAAAAGATATTCGTGATATTAATCCACATTTATATACAGGAGAAATGGCTGCGCAAAACATGGTGTATGAATCGCTTGTTATCAATACAGACGAGGGTGTAAAACCTCATTTAGCTGAAAAATGGGAGGTGTCACCAGATGGCTTAGAATATACCTTTTATTTAAGAAAAGATGTTGTCTTTTCTGATGGTGAGCCATTCAATGCTGAAGCAGTTAAATTAAATATGGACGCTATTTTGAATAATAAAGAACGTCATGGTTGGCTAGATATGGTGAATGAAATAAAGGAAAATATTGTGGTAGATGAGTATACATACAAGCTTGTTTTAACACATCCCTACTACCCAACATTAGAGGAGCTGGGCTTAACACGTCCCTTCCGTTTTGCTTCTCCAAAAAGCTTTATTGATGGACAAACAAAGGATGGCGTCAATGGCTATGTAGGTACAGGTCCATGGGTATTAACAGAGCACAAGGATAACCAATATGCTATCTTTACAGCCAATGAAAACTATTGGGGAGAAAAGCCAAAGGTAAAAGCAGTTAAATGGAAGGTCATGCCGGATCATCAAACAATTCTGCTAGCACTTGAGAAAGGTGAAATTGATCTTCTGTTCGGCTCTGATGGGGATATGATTGACCTCGATTCCTTTAAAGCATTGGAAGAACAAGGCACATATGTAACACAACTAAGCGAGCCCATTGCATCACGTGCTATTTTACTTAATTCTAAGCAGCCTATTACAAATAATCAAAAAGTACGTGAAGCATTGCAATATGCGGTTGATAAAGAGTCCATTGCAGAAGGTATTTTAAATGGCTCTGAGGTAGTAGCGGATACATTAATTGCTACTACGGTTCCTTATAGTAATGTTGACCTAAGAAAGCGTTCGTTTGATCCTGAAAAGGCACAAAGCTTATTAGAGGAGACTGGTTGGAAGGTTGAAAAAGATGGCTATCGCTACAAGGATGGTAAAAAATTAGCCTTAACCATTTATTTTAATTCTGATAATGCACAAGAGCGAGCAATTAGTGAATATATGCAAAGTGATTTTAAACAAATCGGTGTTGACTTAAAGGTAATTGGTGAGGAAAAACAAGCCTTTTTAGATCGACAAAAATCTGGTGAGTTTGATTTACAATATTCATTATCATGGGGCACACCATATGACCCGCAATCCTATCTATCTTCTTGGCGACAGCCTGCACATGGCGATTACCAGGCCCAAGCAGGACTAGCGAAAAAAGAATGGTTGGATAACTATATTACAGCCCTGATGATTGAAGCTGATGAAGAAAAACGTCAGGAGATGTACAAGGACATTTTGACATATATCCATGAGGAGGCTGTTTATATTCCATTAACGTATTCACGTACAAAGGCTGTGCATATTCCAGAGTTGCAAGGTGTAACCTTTAATCCATCCCAATATGAAATTCCATTTGAAAAAATGTATTTTGACAATTAAATGCTAAAACTATCAAAAAGGTAAACATTAGCGTTTTACCTTTTTGACTTTTTCAGCTTAACGATTTACTAGAATAGAGGAGTCCTATGAAAAGCTATTTTATCAAACGATTAATCAGCACCATACCAATACTCATCGGTATATCCTTTTTATCTTTTTTACTAATTAACCTTAATCAAAGCGATCCAGCAGAGATATCCCTTCGTGTCAATAATATCACTGTAACAGAGGAGGCATTAGCTACCGCACAGCAGGAATTACATTTAGATAAGCCGTTTTTCGAAAGATATGTGCGATGGATTGCCAGTAGCATCCAGGGTGACTTTGGTGACAGCTTTGTGACCAAAAAGCCAGTCTTAGAGGAATTGAAAGTAGCACTGCCAGCTACTTTGCGGCTTGTCGCTATAACATTAACTATTATTTTAACAATAAGTATCACAGCAGGTGTACTTTGTGCCCTATTTGAGGGAAGCTGGTTTGACCGTTTAATTAGGGGCATTATCTTTATTGGTGCAGCTATGCCAAGCTTTTGGCTAGGCTTATTATTAATGTGGCTGTTGGCTGTGCAATTAAACCTGCTCCCAACAAGCGGTATGGAAACAGCAAGCTCTGTTATCTTACCAGCACTCACATTATCGTTCGCCTATATCGCTACATATGTAAGACTTATCCGTAATAATATGGTGCAAAATAAGGTAGAGCAATATGTACAATATGCCAGAATACGAGGATTAAAGGAGTCAACGGTCACTAAGCATATTTTCAAAAACTCCCTACAATCCTCTATCACAGCACTTGGCATGTCCATTCCCAAATTAATTGCAGGTACTGTCGTGGTTGAAAATATTTTTGCTTGGCCAGGTATTGGACGGCTTTGCGTAACGGCTATTTTTAATAATGATTACCCTGTTATTCAAGCCTATATTTTATTAATGGCTGTGTTATTTGTACTATTTAATTTACTGGTAGATATTACTACTACTGCATTAGATCCACGAGTAAGAAAAGAGGCGTAATAATGAAGGTTATCAAAAGATTAAGGCAAGATCGCCTTGCTGTGGTATGTATTGTTTTTCTTAGTACTGTGTTAGTAGCTGGCTTATTTGCGCCATTACTTGCACCCTATGATCCTGTTGAAATTAATGTAAAAAGTAAATTAATGGGCTTTAGTAAGGAACATTTACTTGGTACAGATTATCTTGGTCGTGATATTTTATCGAGATTATTATTTGGTATTCGAACAACCGTTATTTTTGCTTTAATATCTATGGCGGGCACCATTTTAATCGGCACAATATTAGGCTTTATTGCCGGTATTTTCCGCAATAAAGTAGATGAAGTGATTATGCGCTTATGTGATGTTTTCCTATCCTTTCCAAGTGAAGTGATGATACTGGCGATTATCGCAATGCTGGGACCAAGTCTATCAAATATCGTGATTGCCTGTATTATCGCGGGCTGGGCTTGGTATACACGTATGATTCGTTCGATTGTAATTAAATATACAGATACGAACTATATTCGATTTGCCAAAGTAGCAGGATGTAGCACAAGTCATATTATCCGTAAGCATATCCTACCAAGAACTATTGGTGAAATATCTGTTTTAGCAACGCTTGATTCAGGAGCTATTATTCTGAGCATTTCTGCGCTCTCCTTTTTAGGCTTAGGCGTACAAGCCCCAACACCTGAATGGGGAATGATGTTAAATGAAGCTAAAAACGTTATGACGTTCTATCCTCAGCAAATGCTAGCGCCAGGAATTGCTATCCTTTTAGTTGTTCTAGCCTTTAATTTTTTAGGTGATAGTCTACAGGATGCTTTTAATATGAAAAAAGAACAAAAAATGAGGTGAATCACGTGCATTTATTAGACATTCAACATTTAACTGTTATAGATCCAACCACAAAAGCGACCATTGTTGACGATATTAGCTTTACAGTTGAAGCTAATAGCTGTCTGGGTATTGTTGGCGAAAGTGGGAGCGGAAAATCAATGACAATGAAGGCAATTTTAGGGCTAATTCACCCAAAGCTACAACGAACAGGAACTGCCCTTTTTGACAATCTGGATTTACTGCAAGCGAACAAGGAGACATTACGTAAAATAAGAGGGCGTTACATTTGTATGATTCCTCAAGATGCAATGTCCTCTTTTAGTCCACTTAGTAAAATCGGGGCACAAATGGTAGAAACCTTATGTGAAAATCTACAAGTCTCTAAAAAGGAAGCAAAGGAACGCTCCATTGCAAAATTAGAGCGTATGCTCATTCGTGAATCAGCACAAGTATTTGATAAATATCCACATCAGCTTTCAGGTGGAATGCTACAACGCTGTATGATTGCAATTGCATTAGCGATGCAGCCAGCCATTATTATTGCTGATGAGCCTACAACAGCATTGGATTCCATTAACCAGCAAGAGGTCGTCACACAATTTCAACAAATTCGTAAAGAGTTTGGCACAACAATTATTTTTATTTCACATGACCTTAGCATTGTTAAACAGTTAGCCCAGCGAGTATTGATAATGCGCAATGGACGATGTGTGGAGGCTGGCACTATAGAAGATGTATTTTCGAAGCCGCAGCATGATTATACAAAGCATTTAGTAAACACAAGATTACAATTAGCAGAGACTTTTGCTTATGCTATGGACAAGGGGTGAAATAAGATGCTTATTATCAATCATGTCTATAAAAGCTATAAGCAATCTAGTAGGTGGTTTAGTAAACAAAATAGAATTCAAGTATTAAAAGATATCTCTTTTTCTATTCCAGAAGGAACCTGTGTAGGATTAATTGGCGAAAGTGGAAGTGGAAAAAGTACATTAAGTCGTCTAATTTTAGGACTAGAAAAGCCCGATAAAGGAAACATAGAAATAGAAGGTAAACCTGTAACAGTATGGATTAAAGAAAATCGAGGACAAATGAGTGTCGTCTTTCAGGATTATACATCATCTGCCAACCCTAACTTTACGGTTTATGATGTGATTTGTGAGCCCCTAAAGCTGCTAGGACAAACTCACAATTTGGAACAAACAGTGAGACAGTTATTAGAAAAGGTTGGATTATCCGATACACTGATTAATCGTTATCCACATGAATTAAGCGGTGGGCAGTTACAAAGAGTTTGTATTGCTCGCGCCATTAGCTCGCATCCTAAAATCCTTGTATTAGATGAGGCAATTAGTTCTTTAGATGTTTCTGTACAAGCACAGGTGCTCGATTTACTAAAACAGTTAAAAAAAGAAATGCAGATGACCTATTTGTTTATTGCGCATGATTTACAGGCTGTTACTTATTTATGTGATCGTCTATTATTTTTATATAAAGGACAAATTGTTGAGCAGGTAGCATGTAAAGACCTGGCACATGTACAAAATAACTATGCACAAAAGCTTTTACAATCTGTTATACCTTTTTCTGTATAAATATTTATAATAATAAAGGACATTTCGACAATCATGATTACTTGGAAAACCTATATTTTAATTGCCATTCCGTTAATATTATCAACCATTACAACACCTATACTGGGAGTTGTTGATACGATGGTTATTGGGCATTTATCAAATCCCGCTTTTATTGGCGGTGTAGCCATTAGTGTAACGATTTTCAATACATTGTATTGGTTGTTTGGTTTTTTACGTGTTAGTACAACGGGGATGGTAGCACAAGCATTTGGTCGAGACAATTTACATGAACAAAAACTAGCCTTTTGGCGACCATTGCTACTTGCTATTGCGATGGGCTTTATTTTTATTATTTTACAGCAAGTAATATTGATGATAGCGACCATGATCATGAAGGCAGATGACACGGTTTGGTTATATGCTAAGCAATATTTTTCAATTCGTATATGGGGAGCGCCATTTGCCTTAGCGATGTATGTAATTATTGGTTGGCTGATCGGTGCAAAGCAGGTAAGGGCAACACTATTGCTTCAATTATATATGAATATTTTAAATATTATTCTCTGTATTGTATTTGTTATCATATGCCACATGGAAATACGTGGCGTAGCTTTGGCTACAGTTGTCGCGGAAATAACAGCGCCATTGATCGGGCTTTACCTTTTAAAGTCACAGCAACTTCTTACAGGCTGGCAAAAGCTGCGAGCAGAGGTATTTGATAGACAGGTTGTGCAAACGATGTTGCGTCTCAATAGTGACTTTTTTATTCGTACAGCTTGTTTACTCACAGCCTTCACTCTTTTTACATCCATCGGCTCCTCAATGAGTGTGGATATTTTAGCAGCAAATACAATTCTATTTCAGCTTCATTTTGTTTTTGCTTACTTTTTTGATGGGCTTGCCAATGCATCCAGTATCTATATTGGCAATGCAGTGGGCAGTAATAATAAAAAGCTCTACGAACAAACGATTCGTATTTCATTCTGGTGGTCATTTGGACTTGCCATTGTTCTATCCGTCCTATTTTATTTCTTAGGGCCTGTTATTTTAGCAAGCTTTACAAATATTGAGGTCATCTACCAGCTAACATTGCAATATCAGATGTGGCTTGTACTATTCCCACTTGTGGGCTTTTGGGCATTAATGCTAAGTGGGATTTTCTCAGGTGCAACGATGATTGCTCCCATTCGGAATTCGCATATTTGGTCATTAATAAGCTATCTGCTAGCACTGGCAATTTGCCTGCCTCTCTGGGGCAATCATGGATTATGGTTTGCATTCATCCTATTTACATTAGGGAGAAGTCTCTTTTTAGCCATTTATCAGCCTCGGCTAAAAAAGCTTTTTGTCTAACACAAAGCATTCAGTATGTTATAGCTATAACACGCTGAATGCTGCTTTATTTTATACAAACTCCTTAATATGTTCCGCATATTCTTGTGCTTTTACTGCTCCGTTTAATTGCTCAAATACAGCGATTCGCTCTTCTTGCTCTAAATATTCCCTTACATTGAAGGTTAATAAAATATCTGTATATGCCTGATAGAAAGGTGATATAACAAGCCGACAAAGCACTTTTTTACAGGTATCGATAATGGCAGCCCGATGATGCTCAAAGCGCTCTGTATCATCAGTAGTATCATGGAGCTTTTTCATATACTGATACATCTCTGCTGACAGCTTGTCAAACGTTTCAAAAATGCACCATTCTTCTTCACAATATTTATAGTACCAATAATCTTCTGCATTCCTATCAGCTTGCTCTGCCAAATAAGCCTTTGTATTTGCCACTAAGCCAATTGACCACAGATCGCTGCTACAATCCAATGATACAATGTACAAATCTGCATACATAGCTCTATATGTTTTCAATGCTTGTTCCATCGCAAGTACAATAGCAGCTTCCAGTTTTTCATAATCAAACAAAGCCTGTGCCTCCTGCATATGCGTTCACCTTTCTACCTAATTATCATACCTCTATAAACAAAAAAGGACTGCCTCAATAGCAGCCCTTTCATATTAAGCTTCTTGTGTTTCTGGGTATACAGATACTTGTTTGCGATCGCGACCTAAACGTTCAAATTTAACAACGCCATCAACTTTAGCAAATAGTGTATCGTCACCGCCACGACCTACGTTTGTACCTGGGTAAATTTTTGTACCGCGTTGACGGTAAAGAATTGAACCACCAGTTACAAATTGGCCATCAGCACGTTTAGCACCAAGTCGTTTAGACTCAGAGTCACGTCCGTTTTTAGTAGAACCTACCCCTTTTTTCGATGCGAAAAATTGAAGGTCTAATGCTAATAATAATTTCATCGTGTTCCACCTCCTACAGCATTTTATACTTTAGTTCGATAAATTCTCCATAACTTGCGACCATCGTATAATACTGTGTCACCATTGTTTGAAGAATAACTTGTAATTTTGCGTCTATTTCAGGGTCTATATCTTTTGAAACGATACAGGATAAAAAGCCACCTTGCTCGTCCTGCTCAATTGTTGGCTGTAATTGTAAAATATGACCAATTGCATTTACCGTACCAAAAGCGATAGCAGATGCACCTGCACATACTAAATCACGACCATATTCATCTGAGTAAGCATGACCTGAAATTTCAAAGCCGTATGACTTTCTGTTTTCATCACTATGAATTGTAACAGTAATCATATTGTTCACCTCACAATTAAGCGTTGATCGCTTCAACAACTAATTTTGTGTAAGGTTGACGGTGACCTTGTTTGCGACGGTAGTTCTTTTTAGCTTTCAATTTGAAAACAACGATTTTTTTCGCACGGCCTTCTTTCACAACTTTCGCTGTTACAGTAGCGCCTTCTACGAATGGAGCGCCAACTTTCACGTTTTCGCCACCTACGAATAATACTTTATCAAAAGTAACAACTTCGTCAGCTTCTTTACCTAGTTTTTCAACATAGATTTCTTGACCAGCTTCTACTTTGACTTGTTTACCACCAGTTTCAATAATTGCGTACATTTTACTGCACCTCCTCATAGACTCAGACTCGCCTGTTTATAAAGGTGATCCCTAAAGATACTTAAACCTTTCCAGTGCGGTTGTAGTAGCACAGGTGCTACAAACAATAACATTAAAATATTACCATACAAAAACTTTCAAGTCAATCGCTTCGTCACATATTTTTCAAAGGCTAAACGATATTTTCGATAATGCCATTCCTTCAATGCTTGAAGCCAAATAAATAACATAATAATTGCTAAAAAAATAGCTTGTGGGAGAAAACATAAAGTAACTAGAAATAATATGGTTGCCACCATAAAAGATAACCAATAATAGCTTTCCACAATAACAGCGCTTGGATAATGTAAAAACAACCATGCTAAAAATATTCTCCCACCATCTAACGGGATAATCGGCATAATATTGATAGCTAATAAGACCAGTTGTACACTCATCAGCTTAGCAGCAAGCAGCTCAGGCATAAAAAAAGCGAGGCCAATCCCAATAATTGTCGCGATTGGTCCTCCTAATGCAATCCATAGGAGTGACGAAGCTTGCACAACCGCTGGATTTTCAAATTGAATTTCTCCTCCATAGGGTGTAATCACACACGATTTCACCTTGACCTTGCAAAGCAATGCTGCTATTAGATGACCTGCTTCATGCCACAAGAGCGATAATAAGATAATAGCATAATAAGCAAATTGCCCACTAAAAATCATCACAAGTACAAGAGGAATACAAAGAAGGTGCAATTTAATTTTCATTGGTCTCCGTCATCTCAAGCCATTGTACTATTTGCTCTAAATCATAGTGCGTATCTCCCTTTTTAATCGCTAAATAAAGTTGCCCCGCTTCTTTCATGCCGATTAAATCATTGGTCTGAATGGGTGTATATGGCAACTGCGCTAAACTATCCAGCATACCATATGATACCGTTGTGCCATCCTCATAGTTAATCGTCATTGTTTTACCTGTATATTTCGTATGGCCTGTAAAAACAACTAATCCATTCTGCCCAGCATATACAGGTAAGCCTATATCATACTGCAATAAAAACCCTTCTTTAAAAGGTTTTGCATTCGCAAAGGTTAAAAGCTCTGTTTGCCCTATATCACTTGAGACCATAATCGTTTCTTTTTCTTGATTGAGCCAGCTTTGCCCAAGCTCACTTAAATACGTTAAATCGGCTGAAGTGGTCACTAGCTTACGAACAGGTGTATCTACAACACCTTGATCTTCTAAGCGAATTACAAGAATTACTGCCGCCACTAGCAGTATCGTGATAAACCATTTCCATTTTTTAAACAAGCCCTCATCCTTTTTTCCACACTATATGAGATTGCATGTCCAAACATGCAAAAAAACCTTCTCGCACATATGCACGAAAAGGTTTTACTTTATCCTATAAGAATAGCCTGTCTATCACTGACTTTATTTTGAAAACAGCGCTTTCAGTTTTGAAAACATCCCTCTTTGCTCGTCTTGAATAGCCATTAATGGCACAGACTCACCAAGAATACGGCGTGCAATATTGCGATAGCCTAATGATGCTTTATTGGAAGGGTCCATCACTACAGGCTCACCTTTATTGGAGGATACAATGACATCTTCGTTATCGATAATAATGCCTAATAGATCGATCGCCAAATGTGTTGTAATTTCATTGACATCCAGTGTATCACCGTTTTTCATCATATGCTGACGTATACGATTAATAATCAATTTAGGTGCTGTAATTTCTTCCTGCTCAAGCAAGCCAATAATACGATCAGCATCACGGACAGCAGAAATTTCAGGTGTTGTAACAACAATCGCATGATCTGCACCAGCAACAGCATTACGATAGCCTTGCTCAATACCAGCAGGGCAATCGATTAATACATAATCATAGTCTCTTTTCAATTCCTCTACTAAGCTCTTCATTTGCTCAGGGGTAACAGCGTTTTTATCTGTTGTTTGAGCAGCAGGTAATAAAAATAGTTTCTCATCTACACGCTTATCTTTAATCAACGCTTGATGAATTTTACAACGCCCCTCTACAACATCAACGAGGTCATAAATAATACGGTTTTCTAAGCCTAAAATTACATCTAAATTACGTAGGCCAATATCTGTATCCACTAAACATATTTTTTTACCTTGTAGAGCCAATGCAGTCCCAAGGTTAGCCGCTGTCGTTGTTTTACCGACACCGCCTTTACCTGAAGTTATGACGATCGCTTCTCCCACACTAGCTTCCTCCCTTAGACACATTTAACAATGGTCGAATATTTTTTAAGGCATGAATTTGATCGTACGTAATGCGTCCATCGTAGCCAATAAATGCACAAGTCATTTCTGCTTGATTAATTGCTTTGACATGCTCGTCTGACATTGCCTGAACCTGATCGGCAATCATAATATGTGTAGCCTCAAAACGTGATGCCGCAATAATCGCCTCTTTATTGCCTAGCACACCTGCATGTGCAATGCCTTTTAGCCTACCAAGAACATAGACATTACCTCCAGCCTCTACACGACCATTGGGATTGACATTACCAATAATGATAATATCTCCTGACGAGCGCAGAACTTGTCCTGATCTGACCACACCTACATATGTATCTTGTTGGCTTTCAATCATTTTCTGGTTGCTTTCATGGACAGTCAGTACTTCACTTTGCACCTTGGATACAATAAGCTGCTCGGTTTCTTGCACAATATTAATCAGCTCATTCATTTGTTTTTCCGTACAGTAGCGATAGCCTAAATATAATTGTACATCTACTTTGCCCTCGATACCGCCCTCTAACACCTTTTTCTTTAATTCTTCCACCAAATCGCCATATGCACATTGGTCGTCTAGTCGTAATACAAAGCCGTCTTTCGTCCCCTTCATATGAACTAGCTGTTTTTTCATGAATGCCTCACCTCACGTTGTTCTTTGTTAAGAAACCTCACGTGCTCTCTGTAAGACACGCGCATTAATTAGATACTTGAAGGCCCAGCCAAGAATCATTAAAAATAAGGCATTCGCAATGATTGTTGGTAATAGTCGTGAACGTAAGAAATCTGCTAACGGAATTGCTGTAAAATCAATTAGGTAGAAGAATTGGTAGAGTATAAATTCTAAAATTGCTACTAAAATAACTGAAATTGTTGTTGTGACAACTAAGTGTTGATGGATCACTTTCACGATAGACCCTGCTAAAAAACAAATAAGTGGATAAAGTACTGAATATAATCCAATAATATCAATGTAAAACACATCATACAAGACACCAAAAAAAAGACCATACATTACCGCTCGTTGACGGCTATAATAGATGGAGATAAAAATTAAATATAAGATTAAAAAACGTGGTACTAGATAGTAGATATCCCCTTTGATTTCAATCGGGGAAAGCATCGCAAATTCTGGTTCTAGTAAAAATAGTAGAACCGCCACAGAGGGGATGAGAAATCGAACCATCACTCCGCCTCCTCTTCACTTTCCTTTTTTTGCGGATTCGATAAATCTTCGTTTGTTGTATTGCCATCTGAACCATCAATAACAGTTGATGTACGTTTAGCAATGACAACATGCTCTAAAATTGAAAAATCAGCAGATGGTTTAACATAAGCCATTTTTGTTAAACCGAAATCATCTGTACTTACCTCCGTAATTTCTCCAATTGGTACACCTTTTGGGAAGATACCACCAAGACCTGAGGAAATTACCTGCTCGCCTTCTTTAACCGTCAAGCTAGAATCGATTCGCTTCATAATGAGTTCATTACGTTCTTCATCAAAGCCCTCGATTAAACCGTATGCTTCTTTTTCTCCTAACACCATCGCAGAAACACGATAGTTTGGATTATTTGTATATAAAAGCTCTACTTCAGATGTGAAAGGTGTCACTAGTATAACTTTGCCAACTAAACCTTTCGCCGTCATAACTGCCATATTTTTTTGGACACCATGAGAAGAACCTTTGTCCAAAATAATTTTTTCTTCCCATTGGTCAGGATTTCTAGCAATCACTGTTGCCTGAATTGGATTAAATGCCTTTAAGCTCTCGGTTTTATCCAATAGCTCTCGAAGCTTGTTATTCTCTGATTTTAAATCCGTAGCCTCAGCTTGTACAACTGCAAAATCTTCTAAGCGCGCTTTTAAACGTTTATTTTCTTCGTACGTGTTTAAGAGGGAGTCAATATTATTAAAGACACCATTGATATAATTCGCCGGCTTCGCAACAAGTGATTGTGCGACGCCGACTGTATCTTTAATAATTTGCTCTGGTAAAGTTGCATTCGTCCGATCACGTAATGAGAAGCTAATCAATGCCACAAGAAAAACCATGCCTACGAGCAGCAAAATTACTTTCTTATTGAAAAAAAAGTGTGGCATTGCCTAAACCTCCTTACCCTTTCACTTGTTGTTGGCGAATTAAGTCAATATTATCTAATGCCTTACCTGTACCAATTGCTACACAGTCTAAAGGGTCTTCTGCGATAAATACGGGCATATTTGTTTCTTGGCTAATGACTTTATCCAAGTTTGTTAATAATGCACCACCACCAGTTAACACAATACCGCGTTCCATGACATCTGCAGATAATTCAGGAGGTGTCTGTTCCAATGTTTTGCGAACACCGTCAATAATAGAAGCAACGGCTTCACGTAAAGATTCAGAAATTTCCTTTGAAGAAATCTCGATCGTTTTTGGTAAACCTGTTAGCAAGTCACGACCTCTAATCTCCATTGTTTCCTCTGGTCCTTCAGCTAGTGCTGTACCAATTTCCATTTTAACAGCCTCTGCTGTACGCTCACCAATCGTTAAATTATACGTTTTACGAATATATGAAATGATGGACTGATCCATTGCATCCCCACCAACACGTACGGATTCACTCGTAACAATACCACCTAATGAAATAACAGCAACCTCCGTTGTCCCTCCACCAATATCAACAACCATAGACCCTGTGGGATCCCATACTGGTAGATTAGACCCAATCGCTGCTGCAAAAGGCTCCTCGATTGTGAAAGCCTCTTTTGCACCTGCTTGTCGTGCGGCATCAATCACTGCACGTTGTTCAACAGAAGTAATACCAAAAGGCACACAAATCATGACATTCGGCTTTTTCCAATTGCTTCCTGAATTTTTAGAAGCTTCTTTTAAATAATACTCAATCATAGCTGTTGTAATATCAAAATCAGCGATCACGCCATCCTTCATTGGGCGAATGGCTACGATTGACCCTGGTGTACGACCAATCATATTTTTGGCATCATTACCAACTGCAACAATATCTCCTGTTTTTGTATTTTTTGCTACTACTGAGGGTTCGCGTAACACGATGCCCTTTCCTTTAATAAACACTAATGTATTCGCTGTGCCGAGGTCAATCCCGACATCTTTGCTTCCAAATCCAAACAATTTTGTACTCCCTTTCTATTTAAGCCATACTTTCATTAACATTCATGACTTTAACGATCATGTTAGAAAATTGAATTGTGCCGAACACAATTGACTCCTCTCAATCTTCATAGCATTCGCCAAAGTACTTATCTTCATCAGTCGATGTCCCATATCATAAAAAACTACATACGCATTTACCTCACCACAATTGTGATGGGGATCTTTCCTGAGTAAAGATAAAATTCATACCCTTCATTATAACGGAAAAGCGCAAAAATTTGTAGTATCACATGCATGATCTTGTAGAAAAGATACTATTTTAATTCCCTCTTAAACTAAATATAGTACGTATAGATTAGCATATAATTTTTCTTCTTATAAGACAATGTATATAAGGCTACCAATTTTTGTGAAGATAATAGAGTTTTCCTGAATACATTAACGTTTTATAAACAAAAAGGTTCGCCAATATTACAGAAAAAGCTCTGCACATCGTATGCAGAGCTTAAAAATATCCTTTTTCCTTTAAACTTACAAATTGATGATCACCAATGATAAGATGATCGACCACTTCAATGCCTATAATATAGCCTGCTTCGACTATTCGCTTTGTTACCTCAATATCCTCTGTACTTGGTGTTGGCACGTTGGGTAGAGAAAATGCGCCGTACTATGTTGCCATAGTCGATTTCACAATCCCCCCCACAGAACCGTACGTACACTTTTCAATGTATACGGCTCGCCAGTTGTTCAATCGGAATGCGTTTTTCATGATGCATGTGATGACAATCATAACAGAGTACAATTGTCTTCCTATTTCTTTCTATCATAATCTTGTCTAAATACTTTAAGTTTTTCTTGTTTTTAAGGTCTTTTAATTTCCGTACATGATGTACTTCCATTTGCCCTTCTGTTTTTCCACACGCTTCGCATTTATTTGCAAGTAAGCGTTTTTCAAATTCTGTCCTCGCTGAGTATTTTAGCGTGTTTGGGATATTATCCATCTCGCTATTACTAGTACGTATAGCTCCCTTTGGTTTAGGCATATCTTTTAGCTTCACAAACATATAAGCAACTTCTTCGCCCTTTTTGTTCTTTGAAACGATTGAAAGCCTTCCTTGTTCATGCTTTCTCATACTAGTTGCGACTTTTTTTGATGTGCTTCTTCTTTTAACAGCTAACGTCTTAATAAAACTACTTTCAGCTAGATAGAATAGCTTATCTAAGTGATGATAATTATTCGCTAGCTTGTAGTAATTTGCTATGCCTCGTAATTCTGCATTGTAGGTCATTAATATTTCTAATTCCGAATTGTTAAGCAGTTTGTTTCGGTGAGTAATTTTAAAATTTTCTAAATTACCATATCCATTTTTTATTGCGTATGCATATATCTTTTTCGTTGGTATTTCTAACTTAATTGCACCAGAGAGTGTACGTTTCTTTATAGGATGTTTGTGATTTTTGTATTGAACACGGGTAATTTTTTCTTGATTCCATGTTTTGAACTCGTAACCTAGAAATGGTACACCTTTTTCAAGGTGTGTTATAACCGTTTTTTCCTCACTTAATTCTAATTGAAGCTTATCTAATAAAAAATCTGTGACGATTTGTTTTATTTGTTTTGCATCATTTTTAGAACTAGCAATTCCAATAACGAAGTCATCTGCATAACGAACATATTTCATTCTTCGATAATTTTCATCCATTGGATCAACTGATGAAATTGTTAATTGTTTAGCTTTTAGAATACGCAATTCTTCAACTAGGTCGTTTCTTTCTAGCCAATCCTTATGCTCGTATCTTAAATCTAAACGTTTAACTTTATTTTGAATTGTTCGGATGCGTCCACGGATTGCATTCCATTCTTTATTACGTTCACGAAGTTTACCTTTTTCAAATGCTTGCATTTCTTTTTCCATGAATATATCTAGTTCATGAAGGTATATATTTGCAAGTAAGGGGGAAATGATTCCTCCTTGTGGTGTTCCACTAAAGGTCTTTTCATAACGCCAGTTTTCCATTACACCACATTTTAGCGCATTGTGTATAAGTAATAGAAATCTATGGTCATCAATTTTTTGAGCAATTAGTTTTAACAGCGTATTGTGATTAATATTATCGAAAAACCCTTTAATATCACCTTCAACACACCATGTCAAACCTTTCCACGTGTTTTTAATTTCAGATAAAGCTGTATGACAACTATAGTTTGGTCGGAATCCATGCGAATGTTTACTAAAAATCGGTTCATAAACTTGTTCTAAAATCATTCGCATTACTTCTTGAACTAATTTATCTTTAAAATTTGGTACACCCAAAGGACGTTTCTTTCCATTTGCTTTGGGAATGTAAACCCTACGCACAGGAGAAAAGCGAAATGTACCTTCTTTTAATTCTTCAATTATCTGTTCAATTTTCCCAAGACTGAAGCCATCAATTGTTTCCTCTGTCGTGCCTTTCGTTAGATTGCCCGCATTTGGGTATAACTTTGCATATGCTTTTATCCATAAATCTTTATGGTATAGTAATCGGTAGCAGTCTTTTATTTTTCGATTATGATATGAAGCATTCCTTATAACGTCTAACTGCTGAAATGGATTTTTTGCCATATTCATGACTCCTTTCTTTGTTAGCGTTAAAACAACCTGTCTTCCTTTCCCATGCTAAACTCATTACAAGCAAACGTTGGGTACTATGAAGACTCCGTTACCATATGTGATTTTCAAACTTCTACACGTTATAGCCACGAAGGCATTCACACTTAGGTAATCCCTGCATTACACATAAACTTAGATACGTGATGGTTAGGTATCCCTTTCGACATTTTCCTTTTATAAAGGATTGAAGGACAAATCTCACTATGGACAAGAAAGTGGCGTATTCTAATAGACACTCTGCCTCTGTGTCTCCCATTTTATCCTCATTACCTAATAACTATCGTAGGTAACGGCGCACCCATCGCTCATCTGTCTAGGATTCAGGCAGTATAGCTTTTACCATACATCACTTGGTCTGAAGGACTGACTCGACTCTGATAGCTTTGTCGTCTTTCCCCCTTTTCACGTCATGCTATGTTCCCTCTGTGAGTTTCCTCTCAAGGTAAGACGCTGACCATAGAACGTTGTGAGAAGTTCTAATTTCCCTTAGGAAACACTAAGTTTACGCACATTACAGGCGCACACCACTAGGGTGATTATGCGCGCAAAGAATAGAAGCTGCAGACCTTTTGACAGCTTCTCGAAATATCTCCCTTGGATGTACGATCGAGGCATTAAGTGAGCCAATAAAAATGGTCTGCTTATGAATCACCTGATTTTTAATATTTAAAAAAAGGACAACAAAATGCTCCTGATTCAACGAGCTCATATCAGGCATTAAATAAGTAGCGGCATCTTCTGGGGAACGTATGGTGAATTTTTCACCATTGTTTTTCTGAGCGAGTCGCCTTCCAAGCTCAATAGCCGCTAATAATTGAATCGCTTTTACCTCACCAATTCCTTTAATAGCTATCATTTCTTCGATGGTGGCATGCTTTAAATGATGGAGTCGTTCAAAAACATTTAATACCCTATTAGCAAGCACCAGCACCGATTCTTCCTTCGTGCCTGTCCGTAATAAAATAGCAAGCAGCTCTTGATTTGATAAGCTTTCCGCTCCTTGTCGTAGCAGCCGCTCACGGGGGCGGTCTTCCATATTGACATCACGTATCATCAATGATGGAACAACATTATTTTGCAAAAATGCTCACTCCTTCGCAAATTGGATAATCTGGAGTTCTACCAATTGTGAAAACAACGCTGCTAATGGTAAACCTACAACATTGTTATAGTCTCCTTCAATTCGTTTTACTAATAGTGTGCCTATTGTTTGGATGCCATAACCGCCTGCTTTATCAAATGGATCTCCTGAATCTACATAGGCTTCAATGAGTTTTTGTGATAGTTGATGAAAGACAACTATCGTCTCCTCCACAAAAACCGTTTCCTTGCCATCAGGTTGAATAATCGCAACTGCTGTCATAACGACATGCTGGTTGCCTGATAAGCGTAATAAGTGCGCAATGGCTTCCTCACGGGACTTCGGTTTATGTAGCAGCTCATGATTGTCAACTACGATTGTATCAGCACCAATAACTGTGGCATTGGCTGCTTTTTTAGCAACATCTCGCGTTTTTAACAGAGCTACCTCTTTTACATACGTCTGCATAGTTGTCGCTTGTATGCTTGTTTCTTCCACGTCACTTGTTATTACTGTAAAGGGCAGTGCTAGCATGTCCAGCAATTCTTTTCGTCTTGGTGATGCAGAAGCAAGCACAAGCTGCTGAGTTGTTTTTAACATTATCTGACCATTCCTCCTTCCTTCTATCATACTGGAGAAGAGGTGATTTGAAAATTTTTAAAAAAACGTGATAACGGAGATTTCAGCCTAAAATGTTACTTGGAGGCAAGTATTTTTTGATTGATAATGCGCAAAAACATGCAGACGAATAATGTTAAGATCATTGGAAATTGTTGAGGCTGCCTTGCCAATTGTTGACCAATCCTCAGGCAATGTTGAGTCCTTGGCATTTTCCTTAAAATTTAATTTTTTACCTTCTTTATCTGCTAAAGCAGTTGGTATTTCTGCAAGTGTTGGTTCCTTACAGCTTTCACTGCTCATATAAAATGCTTTTTTAAATGTTGCAGGGTCCTGTAAAAGCTCAAGCTGATTTTCCTCTGTCGCAATACCTGTCCATATATAATATTTATCCTCAACCTGAACAATCGCACTCTCTTTTAAAGAAGGATATTCAGCCATAAACGCACTAGCACTTTCATAATTTGAATAAACACCTGCTTGACTGGCAAAAAACATCGTTGCATTTGCTGGATTGGTTGTCCCACTAGCTGTTGGAACCGTTTCTTCCTGCGATTGTTGATTGGCTACCCCACCATTATTTTTCGGTAAAGGAATTTGTGTGCTTGCTTGTAGCATACCTAAAAAAATCGCCACACCTAATAGACCGACAAATCCACCAATCACCATGGCTCGAACGATTTGTTTTTTCATCACACGACTAACAATTTTCATTGCTTCATCACCTCATCCTTCCACATAGCTATACCATTATGGCCTTCATATGGTATCAGTATATGTAAAATAAGAAGTGTACATGCGGAGTTGTTATTGAAAACGATACTATCCTGCTACTGGATAGCTTTTTAATATAGGGACAAATTTTACTAGTTGAGAAACAGACTCATTTCTGTAACTTATGGTAATAATCCTACCCTTACTTAATTATTTTTACATCATTCGTTTTTTTAGGGAATACTATACGCAAATAAATGAAAACTAACATCCCAAAAATTTAAATATTTGTAAAATCATTAAATTTGATATAAAATGGAAAAAATGAGAAAGAGAAGTTTTTTATGAGTCGTAAAATTTTCACTATTTTTTTAACCAGCTTTTTATTAGTATCAGTATTATTGCAACCTATACAATCTCAGGCCGAAGAGATACCAGCTTCTAAAACTATTAGTGATGGGTATATTGAAACTTTTATAGATGAGTCTGGACATACAACTAAATTAGAATATCTTATCAATGAAAAGGAATTTAGAGTTAATACTTATATAAATGGAAAACTTATTGATTATTCCAGCAGGGAGATGGAGAAAAACGGGGAATATTCTGATGAGATTATTTACAATCAATTATTCGATGTTAAAGAATCTGAATCTGAAGAAATTGTATATATTGAAAGCGATGTTGAAGAAACATATAACGTTAATGATTTTATTACCGTAGAATCAGGGGAAATTTCACTTTATAATACTACTCTCCCTAGACCTTATGCATTTATTGCATCAAAGTGTAATTGGACATTAAATCAATGTGGTACTTTATATGGAAAAAGTAAAGTAGATCAAATTAAAAAGTTTATGTTTGACTTTAAAAAAGATGCTGCTATTTCTGTAGTTGCCGCTGCAATTACTATGGTATGGGGGGCGCCTATTGTTGCAGTTGGTGTATTATTGGCTTCTTTAGGTGTGGGGGTTGTCAATGCACTACTAACAACTTCTTTAAATGGGTATTATGATTCTACACGTACACAATATTCTTATTATGTTGTGGTTAAACAAAAGGAAACTTTTAAACACAACCAAGAGAAGTATGTTGTCTATTACTATAACACAACAAATGGTAAACAGAGTACAAGAACTTCACAAAGTGCAAGTTGGATATCAGAGGATGCGGTATTAGATATAGGTATAGTTTCATATTAAAAGAATAAAACAAAAAAGTAGCTCTCAAATCGAGTCGCTACTTTTTCTCTATATATCCAAATGGTACTTTATATTAATCTTTTACTGCTTAAGAAAGGATTAGATATTCTCTTTATCGAATTTCTTTAACCAACATAGCTATAGGATTGGGAGGATTATGTGTATTGCTAAAATTAAATGTAAAACAGCAATTATTGGCTACTTTTATTGTTCTTATAATATCTATCATTATCGCTATCACAACACCTTGGAATCAATATAAACTACTATTTATGGCTCCAGTTATAGTTTTTTCTGCATTTATTAGTATCTTCATCTCAAAAAAATTTTTTAAACAAGATGATAGGTATTAATCTATAAGAATAAAATATTTAGTACTCATACTATCAACCGTACTCTTAACAGAAGTATTACTAATAGGGTACTCATCATAAACATCTTCAAGCCATAATAGTAACACTTCAGATTATACACAGCCAAAAGAAGCGGCATAGCCAAAGACATATACAGATTTAGATGCATTGGATCAATAGGCATCGAACTAGGCGTTAAAACCATTATTGACAATATTCAACCTCAAATTTTCGCAAAAAAAAACACAGCCTCTACTCACAATAGACGCTGTGTTTTTGCTTGTAAACTACTCTTAAGCATCCTCGTTCAATAAACGATTACGTACCGCTGTTAATAAATATAAGGAGCCTGCTACAACTGTGCGCTCTTTCTTTGCGGATTGTTGCTGTAAAAAGGAGACATAGTCTAGCAAAACAGCTTTCTTTGTCGCATTGGAAAGCGCCATCAGTTGTTCGGCAGCCATTGCACGAGGATTGTCGAAATCGACGAAATAAAAATGATCACTCACCTGCTCTAACAATCTCAAAATTTGTTGAACATCTTTGTCGGCAAGGATGCCAACAACAAAGGTTATCGCTTTATTTGGAAACTCCTGCTGAATTGTTTCTACTAATTGCGCTACACTTGCTGGATTATGTGCACCATCTAAAAAGACAAAAGGCATAATTTCTTCAAAGCGCCCTAAAATCGTGGCATTTTTGATGGCCTGGCGAATTGCTACTGTGCTTGGCTCCACGTCTAAAATGCTCGCTATTTCTAAAAATGCCGTCAGTGCTAATGCCATATTATGCGCCTGATGTGTCCCCTTCATCGTGCGTAGCAAACCTGTTATTTGACATGCATGCTTCTTATTAATGTAACATTCTCCATCACTTGTTGATGCAACAGAAAAATGATGCTCTAGCTCCAAGATTGCAGCATTTTTTTGTGCAGCCTCCTGCAATACAACATGCTTTGCTTCCTCTGGTAAATCACCAATAATCACTGGTCGCTGCTCTTTAATAATGCCTGCCTTATGATGCGCTATACTTGTTAGCGTATCCCCTAAAAATTGTGTGTGCTCTAGCGCTATACTTGGAATAATTGAAACCAACGGCATCACCACATTTGTGCTATCCAATAAGCCACCCATTCCTGCCTCAATTAACGCAAGATCAACCTGGCAATTGGCAAAGTGTAAAAATGCAGCAACTGTCAACAGCTCAAAATTTGTTAGCTTTCCGCTTAGCCCTGCTGCTTGCATATGCTGAAACACGGCATCCATTGCAGGTGATGAAATCGCTTTGCCATCCACCTGGATTTGGTCATGCACATCAACAATACATGGGGACATAAATTTCCCTACGCGCAAGCCATGTTCTTTTGCTATCGCTTCAAGAAATGTAACCGTTGACCCTTTGCCATTTGTACCCGCTATATGGACAGTTGGTAGCCTACGCTCTGGATTGCCGACGAGAGCCAATGCCTCCTCAATTGCCGTCAACCCAGGCTTAATCATATCATCGCTGTGAACATGCCATTTTTCTTTATAGTGATTTAATTTAGGGATCATCGTTTTGCCTCCTGTAGCCACTTGCGAACTTCTGCGATAAAGTATAAAGAACCTGTAACAACGACAATATCCTCAGCATTTCTTCCAGAAAGCACGGCTTGAATCGCATCCTGCCATTTGTTATAATCGGCTTTTTTTGCATTCGTTGATAGCTGTGCCAAGCTTTTGGCAGGCATAGCATTTGGTAGCGCAATTTGTGTAAATGTCATGGAGGACGCAATAGCATCCATAAATGCAAGGCTGTTGGCATGATCCTTATCTGCTAACGCTGCATACACAAAGTGGTACCGATGATTTGGGAACACCTCTCTAAGTGTTTGAATAAGTGCAGCCGTTCCCTCTGAATTATGGGCGCCATCCAGCACAATATAATTTGACCATTGTTCAAAACGTCCTGCCCATTGTGCACCTTGTAAAGCTCGGCGAATTGCTTGGTCATCAATCGCAAGAGTGCCCTTGTCACGTAGTACCACCATTGCTGTAATCGCAAGACTTGCATTATTAATTTGATGGGAGCCAGCCATTTTTAAAACAATATCAGTCATTAAGACACTGCCCATTTTATAGGTAAATTGCTGATGATCTGGGGTTTGTAAATAATTGGTCACTATAAAGTCTTGTCCTAAAACAAAGCATGGAGCTTGTTGACTAGCTGCTGCTTTTGTTATAACAGCTAATGCTTCCTTATTGCGAACACCTACAATAACAGGAACACCCTCTTTAATAATTCCCGCTTTTTCAGTTGCTACCTTTGTAAAAGTATCTCCTAAAAATGCTGTATGTTCCAGAGAGATCGTTGTAATAATCGTTAGTAGTGGTGTAACAACATTTGTGGCATCGAGACGCCCTCCAAGCCCTGTTTCAATTAATGCTATATCAATTTCTTGATCTGCAAAGTATTGGAACATAATAAGGGTAACCACCTCAAAAAAACTTGGAAAATCTCCATTATAGTGTTCTTCTACTATCTGTGCTAGCTTGTTGAAATAAGCTAAAAATTGCTTATCAGAAATTTGGACACCATTAATCGTTATACGTTCATGCACTCGCTCTAAATGGGGAGAGGTAAAAGCGCCCACTCTATAATCAGCCTGTTGTAATATTTCTCTTAATGCATTGACGGTTGAACCCTTTCCATTAGAGCCAGCGATATGGATAACACGGAGTTTATTGTGAGGATTATCTAAAAGTGCCAGCACCTCTCGCATAAAGACAAGTGGCGCACGTTTATGGTCAACTGCTTTTAATGTAAAAATAAATTCTGTACATTCCTTCATTGTGTTAAACAACAACAACACTTCCTTTTCATGCAATATCTCTATTTTAGTACAAGTGGCGTTGAATAACAGCGGTTTCTTTATAAGCAGTATAAAAAACACACAGAGGGGGCTGACCATTCTGCGTGTTTGAGCGGCTTATTTAATTCATTATCTGACGAGTGCCTAATAAAGCACCCATATTATCTAAAATAATTTTGGCATCATTATTTAAAAGCGGCATTACATCTGGACGTTGCACTAATTCAAAAGAATTTTTTAATGTTCTTTTTAACATAGAAATATCAAAGTTCGAACAATACTCATTAATTTTATTGATGGTTAATAAATCGGCACGCGATAATTTCGCCTCTTCTTTTTGTTCGTTATTGCTGGCTAGTATATGTTTAATCAATACACGACTACTAGTATTTAATAAACGGTAATATTTTGCTTCTGATAATTTTAAAAGATTTGTTTGGATTAATACCCTTGCACTTACAAAATCAAGATCATCACAGGCTCTATTAATTTTTGAAATGATTGTAGCAATATTTCCTGTCATCTCTAACACCTCCATTCGGCAAAATGTATGCTCTAAAATATTTATATCGAACAGCTATAAATCTCTTTGTCCTTCTTTGCCACGATTGCAACACGCTAGGCTTTGTTTCCTATATTATACAGAAGCGAAATTCACCCATTCGACTAATTATTTTTGATTTTACTATACACTTTTACCTAACACAATATATATCTTTTGATATATAAAATAAAAAAAGATGGATGACTTTATCGCCACCCACCATTTTTTACATATTTTTCAATTCTTCTAAACGTTTTAAGACAACCGTGTGCTTGCTTTCATAATCTGCTAATTTTTCACGCTCTGCATTGACTAGTGCTTCTGGTGCTTTTGCTACAAATTTCTCATTGGATAGCTTACCTGTTACAAGCTTTACCTCTTTTGCCCATTTCTCTAGCTCTTTTTCGAGACGAGCAATTTCTTCCTCTAGGTTAATCAGCCCAACAAGTGGTAGGAAAACTTGTGCGCCTGTCACAACGGCTGTCATTGATTGACCAGGGGCCTCTAAGTCTTCACCAATTGTTAGTGTTTCAGGGTTACAGAATTTTTCTAAATAGGCTTTATTTGCTTCAAGCACGGTTACCGTTGCAGCATCTTTCGCTGAAATAAACAATGGCACTTTTTTGCTCATTGGTGTATTCACTTCCGCACGAATATTACGTACTGAACGTATAATATCCATTAGGAGCTTCATATTGTCTGCTTCATTGGCAAAATGAAGATCCGTGCGCACTGTTGGCCATGCTGCCACTGTAATAGATTCACCTTCATGTGGTAAGTGCTGCCAGATTTCTTCTGTAATAAATGGCATAAATGGATGTAATAGGCGCATTGTTTGATCTAGTACGTAAGCTAAAATAGAACGCGTTGTTTTTTTCGCTGCTTCACTCTCACCGTAAAGTGGTAATTTTGCCATTTCAATATACCAAGAACAGAAATCATCCCAAATGAAATTGTATAATTCACGACCAACTTCACCGAATTCATAACGTTCTGCAAGAGAGGTTACACGTTCAATTGTCTCGTTTAAACGTGTTAAAATCCATTTGTCAGCAACTGATTTTTCATCTGTTAAGTCAATTTCATCATATGTCATACCATCCATATTCATTAGCGCAAAACGTGATGCATTCCAAATTTTATTGGCAAAATTCCATACCGCCTCTACTTTTTCCGTTGTATAGCGTAAATCTTGACCTGGTGAGGAGCCCGTCGCGAGGAAATAACGTAATGAGTCTGCACCATATTGTTCAATCACGTCCATTGGATCAACACCATTACCAAGTGATTTACTCATTTTACGTCCCTCGCCATCACGTACTAAGCCGTGAATTAACACATCTTTAAATGGACGTTGCTCAGTAAATTCAATGCCTTGGAAAATCATGCGGGACACCCAGAAGAAAATAATATCATAGCCAGTTACGAG
Source organism: Lysinibacillus sp. FSL H8-0500 (assembly GCF_038051955.1). NCBI lineage: Bacteria > Bacillati > Bacillota > Bacilli > Caryophanales > Bacillaceae > Lysinibacillus > Lysinibacillus sp. FSL H8-0500. Next base: position 3,273,341 of record NZ_CP150292.1, read on the forward strand.
TGTATTTGTTGGATAGTAACGTTTATATTCTTCATTTGCCTCGTCTGGCCAGCCCATTGTAGAAAACGGCCATAGTGCAGAGGAAAACCATGTATCCAGGACATCTTCATCTTGCGTCCAATTTTCACTATCCGCTGGTGCTTCTTTTCCTACGTAAACTTCGCCTGTTTCGTTATGATACCATGCTGGAATTTGATGGCCCCACCATAATTGGCGAGAGATACACCAATCGCGAATATTTTCCATCCAGCGAGAATAAGTGTTTTCAAAACGAGCCGGCACAAAGTGTACTTTCCCTGATTCATCCTTTTGTAGCTCTAAGGAAGCATCTGCAAGCGGCTGCATTTTCACAAACCATTGTGCAGATAAATAAGGCTCTACAACAGCGCCTGAACGCTCAGAATGACCTACAGAGTGCATATGCTCCTCAATTTTAAATAGCACGCCTGCCTCTTGTAAATCTGCTACGATTTGCTTGCGGCACTCAAAACGATCTAGCCCTTGATATTTGCCAGCAAGCTCATTCATTGTGCCATCTTCATTCATCACAAGAATACGCTCAAGGTTGTGACGATTACCTACTTCAAAGTCATTTGGATCATGGGCTGGTGTCATTTTTACAACTCCCGTACCAAATTCCATATCAACATAATCGTCTGCTACAATTGGAATCTCACGCTCTACAATCGGTAAAATAACCGTTTTTCCAATTAAATGCTGGTAGCGTTCATCGTTCGGGTGAACAGCTACCCCTGAGTCACCAAGCATTGTTTCAGGACGCGTTGTGGCAACTTCTACATAGCCTGAGCCATCAGCTAATGGATATTTCATATGATAGAAGGCCCCTTGCACATCCTGATAAATTACCTCAATATCCGATAATGCTGTTTTCGCCGCTGGGTCCCAGTTGATAATACGTTCACCACGGTAAATTAAACCTTTTTCATATAACTGAACAAAAACCGTTTTTACTGCATCTGACAGTCCTTTATCTAGTGTAAAACGCTCACGTGTATAGTCTAGGCCAAGGCCAAGCTTTGCCCATTGATCGCGAATATGTCCAGCATATTCTTCTTTCCATTCCCATGTTTTTTCAAGGAATTTTTCACGTCCTAAATCATAACGTGTACTATTATCCTCACGCAGCTTTGCTTCTACTTTTGCTTGTGTTGCGATACCTGCATGGTCCATTCCTGGTAACCATAATGCATCGTATCCTTGCATACGCTTCATACGGATAATAATATCTTGTAATGTTGTATCCCACGCATGACCAAGATGTAATTTACCTGTTACGTTCGGTGGTGGAATAACGATGGAGTAGGGCTTTTTCCCGCTTTCAGGCTGTGCTTCAAAAAATTTCCCCTGTAACCACCATTCATAGCGACCAGCCTCAATGGACTGTGGATCATACTTAGTTGGCATTGAAATGTTTTCTGTCATATTGACTCCTCCTATTATCTGTAGACTGTTGGTAATGTAATGCTGTTCATTTTTTTAACCAACAAAAAAACTCCTGTCGTCTAAAAGGACGAAGGAGTTTTAGTTCGCGGTACCACCTTTAATTCCAGCAGTAGTTAAGAATTTTTCTTAGCCTACCTTCTGGCTCTCAATTCGGTAACGGTGTTTAACCGGCTTTAACTACTATTAGTTCACTAAAGCTGCTCAAGGGCTACCTTCAATTTCGTACAAATAGAAATTTTCCAGCTACCATTTCCTCTCTATAAAATGTACAAAAATTTACTCTTCCCTATCATCGCATCTATATTGAATTTTTCTTATTGTACCGCAAAATCGTGTTATCTTTCAAGTGATTTCATTGTTTTTAGGAACTGTGAAAAGGAAGTGAATCATCAATGCGTCGACGTAAATATAATCCATGGCTTTTACCACCATGGCTACGACAAATTCGTTTCTATTGTCGAACGATCATTATACCTCTTTGTGCTTTTCAGTTTATCCGTGTCATTATTGTGCCAACATCTGGCGACCTTATTTTCTTATTGGTCTTGTTGCTTCTCTGCTACTTACTTTTGAAAGACATCATTTGAAACACGGACTTTTAACGGTGTATAGTCTTCCGTTAAATCCCAAATCATTGAAGGTACTTCATGCCAAGAGCTTGATTCACGTACAACAATATGACTATCAGTTGCTGTAACGGGCTCTTGGTGTGAAGCTGCTGCTATGGTAGTAGGCTGCTTCACAGGCACACTTTCTTCTTCCATAACCGTTAATTGTTCTTCCTTCGTAGCATTCATCTGCGCTTTTTCCATAACAGGTTCAAGTTCATTAAAGACACTTGTGACTGTCCATTCTAACTGACACATTTGATTTGTGAGACTAGGACGAATATCCTTGATCATTAAATCTTTCACATCCGACTCTTTTGGTAAATCAACATGTAAAGGTACTGCATACTCGAAATAGCCTGTGTCTCCTTGAATATCCAGTGCATCAATGGCGATAATATCCTCTTGCCCCATATGAATCTGCATATCCTGAAAATCAAAACGTACATGTGCAGTAATATGGTAAATACCCATGAGTCGCAGTGAGTCCTCTAATTGCTTTGTCTGCCACTGTGGTTTAATTTGCACAGCCGCTATTTCTGTTGGGCAGCCATAGCCAGGAAAACAAAATGTTTCACACATCTTCCAAGTTTTGTGTTCGATAATAATCCCTCCCCTTGCATCATATGACCACTCGCAGGCTAGTATGCTAGAACGCTTACACTGATATACAAGTTACTACGAAAAAACGGCATACTAGAGGTGATCTTCTAGTATGCCATTTTTATTGTTAGTTACATTCATTAAACATTTACTAATTTAATTTTATTGGCTACACGATCTGTTAGCATTTGTGTGGCCTTTGGTACGATAGGCTTGAAAATTGGATTTAAAACTGGGCCTGCTAATCCGCCAGCTGTTACTTCTAAAAAGCCTGTCATTTTTGTGTTTTCAGCATCAATGCTTTCCGCAAGAAAATAGCCATTCCCTGAGAAATTATCAGAAAGCCCTTTGAGTTCAAATGTTACTTTCGAGGGTGCCGCCCATTCTAAAATTGTAATCTCTACTTCTACTGTTTTTTTCAAAACACCCACATTCCCTTTAAAAGTCCATGTAGAATGTTTGTCGTCAATCATTTTATGTGCATTATAGCCTGGGACAAGCTTTGCCCATTTCTCCATATCGCTTACAAAATCCCATACATGTTCAATTCCTACAGGTACATCGACTGTATGTGTGCCAGTTGCCATATCAAACCACTACTTTCTATATATGAATAGCTTTATTATAAACGATTTTGTCTACATTTTGACTATGCTGAAAGATATAATTTTGACAAAAAACAGTCCGTTCCCCATCAATCTGGTAAGAAAACTAAAAAAACATACCAGAGAAATTCAAGGATGATTTACATCATTTATCGCCCTAATTGTACAAATACTTTATAAAAAGTAGCCATCGTTTTGGCAATATACTCGAGAGACAAATAATGTCTCATACAGAAAGAATAGTAGAAACACAGATTTTTTCCTTTTTATCGGTGAAAAAGGTGTGCTACTACCCCCTCAACTGCCATTATTCGTTGCTATAAATAGTGTTTTTATTTTCACTTAATCTGTCACAAACAGATTTTTCCCTATTATTTATCATAATTCAAAATTATACAAATCTTTTATTTAAAATTAAAAGAAAACTTTTAAAATTATAAATTTCCGCTTGAAAAAAACAAAGTAAACCAGTATACTTTGTTTCATAATAAAGTTTAGTGAAATAGTTGGTTTTAAAAAGGAGACAATACCATGCCGTCACATGTAATTGATATGATAATGTTGAAAAATAATTTTGGTACAGAAGAAATGCGCAATGTATGGTCTGATGAAAATAGACTGCAAAAGCATATAAACGTAGAAATTGCTTTAACACAGGCAGAAGGTGAGCTTGGCGTGATCCCTGTGGAAGCAGCAAAGGAGATCGTGAAACAAGCAAGCCAAGCTCACTTCGATCTCGAACAGCTTGCTGCAAATATGGCCAAACTCAAACACTCACTGATGCCAACCATTAATGCCATCCAAGAAATTAGTGGTGAGCATGGTGAATTTGTTCACTATGGTGCTACAACACAAGATATCGTTGATACAGGTACTATTTTACAGCTTAAAGAGGCCCATCAAATTATTCAGCGTGATTTACGACAAGTAGCAGATGCCCTAGCCATACTTGCCAAAGAACATAAACTTACATTAATAGCTGGGCGTTCGCATGGTATGCAAGGCCTTCCAACAACATTCGGCTTTAAAATGGCTGTCGTATTGAGCGAAATATTACGCCATATTGAGCGACTACAACAAATTGATGAACGCGTTTTTGTTGGCAATATTAGCGGTGGTGTCGGTACATATGCGTCATTTGGAGAGCAAGGCATCGCTATTGAGCAACGTGCTATGGAAATATTGGCACTTCAAGCACCTGAAATTTGCTGGCATTCCTCACGTGATCGTTTAGCAGAATATGCAAGTGTACTTGGTCTCATTAGCGGAACACTTGGCAAATTAGCCAATGAATTTTACAACTTAATGCGCACAGAAATTGATGAGGTAGAGGAGCCTTTCTCTAAAGGAAATGTCGGTTCATCCACAATGCCACATAAACGCAACCCTGCCATGTTTGAGGGTATTGCGAGTTTAACCCGCCCTATTTTGCAAAATGTATCGCTCATGCAACATTCCTTAATTGTTGAACATGAGCGTGATGCGATGTCATGGCGTGCAGAATGGATTGCTTTACCTGAAATTACAATTTATTTGTCATCTCAATTAGCTTCCACTATTGCTGCATTACGAGGCTTAGTGGTCAAGCCGCAAAATATGTTGAAAAACTTAGATAAATTAGGTGGTTTACTTTTATCTGAAAAAATAATGTTTGAGCTTTCTAGCCAATTTGGTAAGCAAACCGCTCACCATATCATCTACGAAATTTCAATGGAAGCACTTGAAAATGATGTACCCTTTAAAGAGCTATTAGCGAAGGATAAACGAATTATGGGCACTTTCTCAGCAGAACAATTAGCAAGCATTTTTGATTATGCCTCTTATACTGGCCTTGCACCAGTAAAAGTAGAAGAAGTTTTAGCACATTATGAACAAATAAAAAAGGAGGATCGCTAATGACCTATACTTATCGTGCAGCAACACTGGATGATGCAGAAATATTGCGCGATTTACTCCATGCTTCTTATGCGGAAAATTTACAATATGGTGTACATTTTGATGCAACAACCGTCACATTACAGCAAGTACAATCGCATTTAAGCTATAATCTTTGCTATTTTTTAGAGGACGACGGGGCGGTGCTATCCACTGTATCGCTTCGTATGCCATGGGGGCCAAATCCCGGTCCCTGCCCTGTTCCACATATTGGCTGGTTTGCTAGCCTCCCAAATAACGGAAAAAAAGGTATTGGCTCTGCCTTGTTGTACTGGCTGGAAACAACCATATTGAAAGAGCAGTTAAAAGTACCCTATGTAACATTAGGTACAGCCGACTCTCACCCATGGCTTGGTAGTATGTATGAAAAAAAAGGCTATGTGAAATTCGGTCAAAAAGATTTAGGTAAGGGACATCTTACAAACTATTACAAAAAGAACATTTTGGAGGCATAACAGATGAAAAAGAAAATTTTACTGACAGCATTTATTGCTGTATTCGCACTTGTATTAGCAGCATGTGGTGGCACAAAGGAAGATGGAGCAGACAAAGGCTCTTCTGATGAAAAAAATGTATTACGTGTTGGTTCAACTGGTCAATCTTATCCAAACGGCTATAAAGATGGGGATAAATTAGTAGGCTTTGATGTTGAAGTAATTGAAGCAATTGCCAAAAACCTAGACTACTCTGTAGAATGGGTGAACTCGGATTTTAGTGGCCTTATGGGACAATTAGAGGCTGATAAAATCGATACAATTGCCAATGCTGTTGCTGTAACGGATGAACGTAAAGAAAAATATGCTTTCTCTGACGCTTATTCTTATGCAGGGGTGACAATTGTTACACATAAAGATAATGCAGATATTAACACACTGGATGATTTAAAAGGCAAAACAGTATCAGGTGTACTTGGCTCAAACAATGTGAAAAACTTAGAGAATTTCGATAAAAATGGAGAAATTACGATTCGCACATATGAAAATCGCGATGGTGCACAATTAGAAGCAATTAATAAACGTGTAGATGGCTATGTCAATGCTAAAGCTTCTTTATTGGCAGAAATTCAAAAAAGTGATTTACCATTAAAATTCGTTGGCGAACCATTTGTCTATGAGGATGTTGCCTTCCCATTCCGTAAAACAGCTGATAATGAGGAATTGATTGCAGCCATTAATACAGAAATTCAAAAATTACGTGAAGATGGTACATTAAAAAAGCTATCTGAAAAATATTACGGTGGCGAAGATATCACTGTTAAAGTTGAATAATCATTATTTTGTACAGAAAGGCGTCAGATGGATATGAACTTAGATTTTTCTTATATGATTGAAGTTCTCCCTGCCATTTTAAAGTACATTCCAATCACATTATTTATGGCAATAATCGCAATGATTATTGCCGTAGCTATTGGTTTAGCTTTAGCTCTGGTATATAAAACAAACTTCAAAATTTTAATTTACGCAGCGAATGTCTATATTTCTTTCTTCCGAGCAATTCCAATGCTCGTCCAACTATTTTTAATTTACTATGGTTTACCGCAACTGTTTCCTGTTTTTACAAAGCTAGATGCTGTTACTGCCGCTATTATCGGTTTAGGCTTTAAGCAGGCTGCCTTTTTAGCTGAAATTTTCCGTGCAGCCTTCGCTTCTGTTGAAAAAGGACAGCTAGAAGCCTGTCTTGCAGGAGGTATGACAAAATTCCAAGCGTATCGTCGTATTATTTTGCCACAAGCTTTGCGCAACGCTCTACCAGGTACGGGTAATACGTTTATTAGCTTAATTAAAGAAACATCCCTTGCTTTTACACTTGGTGTAGTCGAAATTTTTGCAGAGGCAAAAATGCAAGCCTCTAACTCCTTCCGTTATTTTGAAGCCTATTTAACCGTAGCATTAGTGTATTGGGCAATTATCGTTGTCTATACCTATGTGCAAAAGCTGATCGAGAAATATTTAGATCGCCCATATAAAACATAGAGGTGACGATTGATGTTAAAAGTAACAAATTTAGTAAAAAGCTTTGGTGCATTAGATGTCTTAAAAGGCATTAGCTTTGAAATTAAGCAAGGCGAAGTGTTAGCAATTATCGGTCCTTCTGGCTCTGGAAAATCGACACTGATCCGCTGCTTAAATTATTTAGAGCAGCCCCAACAAGGCATCATCGAAATTGATGATGCACGTTTAGATGCCGCAAAGCCAGCGAAAAAGGATATTCAACACCTACGTTCCAAAACAGCTATGGTGTTCCAAAACTATAATTTATATAAAAATAAAACAGCATTAGAAAATGTTACAGAATCATTAATTGTGGTGAAAAAAACCCCGAAAGCGGAAGCCAATAAAATTGGTATGCAGCTTTTAAGCGAGGTCGGCTTAGAGGCAAAGCGTGATAATTACCCTGTCACAATGTCCGGTGGGCAACAGCAGCGTGTTAGTATTGCACGCGCACTTGCACAAAAGCCACATGTTATTTTATTTGATGAGCCCACTTCTTCCCTTGACCCAGAGCTAGTGCAAGAAGTATTACATGTCATTAAAAAATTAGCAGAGCAAAAGATAACAATGATTATTGTGACACATGAGATGGATTTTGCACGAGAAGTCGCCGATCATATCATTTTTATGGCGGATGGTCATATCGTGGAACAAGGACCTGCCAAGGAGTTTTTTACAAATGCACAGCAGGAGCGCACGAAAAAATTTATTCGACAAATTACTTCAGAAAGTGAGGATAACATTTTATGACATCTATTACGATAACAGATGCCTTACAGCAACAGTTAATTGCCTATCGACGCGAATTACATGCGTATCCTGAACTCTCCATGCAAGAATTTGAAACAACAAAACGCATTACCAATTGGTTACAGCAACACGGTATCACAATTTTGACGTATCCGCTTAGCGTTGGTGTAATTGCAGAAGTGCGTGGCGAGCAGCAAGGGCCAACGATTGCAATCCGTGCAGATATTGACGCCCTGCCAATTGAAGAACAAACAGATGAGCCATTTCGTTCAAAAAATGCAGGTGTCATGCATGCCTGTGGTCATGATTTTCATACGTCCTCTATTATAGGAACAGCTATTTTATTACAACAACAGCGCCATTTATTAAAAGGCACTGTACGCTTTATTTTCCAGCCCTCTGAAGAAACTGCACAAGGCGCAGAGTATGTAGCAAAGGCGGGCGTCTTAGAAGGTGTGGAAGCTATTTTTGGCATGCATAACAAGCCTGATTTACCGGTTGGTACAATTGGTATTAAAGCAGGTCCATTAATGGCAAGTGTTGATCGTTTTGAATTAGATATTATCGGTACTGGCGGACATGCAGGTATTCCTGAAAGCACGGTAGACCCTATCGTCATTAGCAGTCAAATTGTTACCGCATTCCAATCCATTGTTAGCCGTAATATCTCTTCCTTCGATAATTCCGTTTTATCTGTAACAAAATTACAAGCAGGCAATACATGGAATGTGATTCCAGAAAAAGCGGAGCTAGAGGGTACTGTACGTACATTCCAAGCCACATCACGCGCTACTATTCCACAGCGTATGAAAGCATTGGCAGAAGGCATCGCTGCAAGCTATGGCGCAACAGCTGATTTCAGATGGTTCCCTTATTTACCAACTGTCTATAATGATGCACGTTTTACAGAAGTATTACAGGAGGCTGCTCGCATCAGTGGTCATCAAGCAGTTGAAGCTGATATGGTGCCTGCTGGTGAAGATTTCGCTTTTTATCAAGAGCGTATTCCCGGATATTTTGTATGGGTAGGTGTAGATGGACCGTTCGGCTGGCATCATCCACAATATCGCTTAAACGAAGATGCGATACCTGTGGCTGCCACTTATTTTGCAAATCTTGCGGTGAGCGTGTTAGATCAATGGCAGTAAACCATATTACAAGGCGCTTTGTTCACCAACTATTTTTAAAGCCTTTAGATATTGCGGCAATTGAAGATGCCAAGCGTGGACTCATTGATTTTGTCGCTGTTACACACTGTGGCAAAGAGGATGCAGGCGTACATAAATTATTACAGCTCGCCTGTGGAGGGACAAGCAAGGTCATTGGACACCCGATTTATACAACACCCGAGCTGGCTGCTTTAATTAACGGCTTTATGGCACATGTACTAGACTTTGATGATGTACATCATGAATTACGAGGGCATCCAAGTGCAGTTTTACTACCGACATTATTTGCTTTATGTGATGAAGATACAACAGGTATACGCTTTATCCAAGCCTATGCCATTGGTGTAGAGGCGATGGCCAAGCTTGCCCTCTCCCTCTCCAATGTTCACTACGAAAAGGGCTGGCATAATACCTCAACGATTGGTATTGTTGGTGCAGCTATTGCAGGCGCTTATTTAATCGGCTTAACAGTGCATGACACATGTCGTACAATCGGCTTTGCCACAACTATGGCGAGCGGAATGCGAATTCATTTTGGTACAGAAACAAAACCTTTACATGCAGGTATTGCCGCCAAACATGCCATTGAAGCAATTCGCTTTGCACAAGTAGGTATGCATGTCAATGACAATAGCTTAGAAGGATATATTGGCTTTTTATCTTTATATGGTGAAAATACACCGAAAAAAGCAGAGGCATTATTACTGGATGTAACATCTGCAACTTGGCGCATTTCGTCACCAGGACTATGGTTTAAGCTTTATCCTTGCTGCTCAGGGTCTTATTTTGGCATTGATGCAGCACAACAAATTGGCCCACTTGCTGTCGAGGAAATTGAAGACATTCATATTACCTTCTCTCATTATAGCGATGCAGCACTTGTTATTCGCGAACCCAAAACGGGGGAAGAAGGTCGTTTTAGCATTGAATATATCGTGTCATTAATTTTAGCAAACAGACCTTTACATCTAGCTTCCTTCCTACCAGAGCCGATTGATGACACAGTGCAACAATATATGAAAAAAGTAAGACGCTCAAATGACCTTGAAGCCGTATCGAAGTATACACAAATAGATATTCGCTTAAAAAATGGCACACAATTATCTGCTAGAGGAATCAATCCAAAGGGAGCCCCCTCTAATCCATTAACAACAATAGAATTAGAGAACAAGCTCACTTCAGCCACAGAGCAAGCTGATACTATTATTGCCACTATCCGGGCATTAAATAGCTCAAAGGTTTCTTCACTCTTACAACTTATTTAATCATTTAACAGGCTAGAATAAGGGCTAGGCAGAAAAAATTTTTGCCCAGCTCTTTCTTGTTTATTTATAAAAATAATGACAGAAAAAAGAAACCGATAAAATTGCAAGTGTGCCTACGCCAAAAATAGCTATCACTTTTACCATGTCTCTTTTCAAGCCACTTCCTCCTTCATATAAATCAAATCCTTTATTATTTACTCTAAAGCATCAACGAGACCGAACGCAAAGTTCATTGTTTCACAACATATAAAATGCAGCATTCCATTATTTAAAAAATAATACGCTTTTTTCATTTTTTTAAGCATATTTTAATTACAAAGCAATATATTTCTAGTAAAATAATAACATATTACTATTTTACTAGGAGGGAATCGATTGGGAAAACTAAGAATTATCATTCTATTGTTGTTTTGTTTATTAATCGGATCAGGAAATAACAGTGTTAATGCATCCTCAGGTATATCAATTTACATAAACGATGAGAAACAATGGTTTAGTCATCAAGCACTCATTGAACATGGTGTTACACTTGTACCGTTAAGAGGGATTTTTGAGGAACTTGGCGCAGAAGTCACATGGAATCGAGAAAATAAAACTGTTTATGCTTCAAAAGGGAATGTAAGTATAGCACTAAAAATAGGGTCGACAAATGCAAAGATCAATGGCAATACAGTAACATTATCAGTTCCAGCCCAAGCCAATAGCGGACAAACACTTGTACCTTTAAGATTTATTAGTGAATCATTAGGGGCAAATGTTCAATGGGATCCAATAAGTCAAAGGATAACAATTACAGAAGACTTAAACATAGTTACAGAAGATTCATATATAATCACAGAACAGTCAAGTAATAAGGAAACCCAAAAGCCTAAATCACCAAAAACAGAGAAAAAAGAACAGCCTATTTTAAGTCTAGGGGAAACGTTTGCAGATGAACAAATCGAGGTGACAGTTAAGGATATAGAATATGTACACCGCATAAATAAGGGATTTAAAGTTTATCTCTCTGTCACAAATAAATCTACAAAGCCATTACAACAACCTGGTGGTTTACAGTTTAAATTGAATAATGCTCTGTATGAGGATGAAGTAAATATGTCTGGATATAGCCATCATTTTGAATCAAACGGCTATATTTATCCAGGTGAAACAAGAGATGGCTATTACCAGTGGCTTTTTGATAAAGATGTAAAAATTGAAGAAATAGAATTTTATATGATGGAAAATGGCTTTTTGAAGCAATTTAAAGCGAAGTGGCAAGGTGAAGTAACAAACGAGCACAAATTAGAAAATGAAAAAGTTGACAATAACATTGAAGCTAAACCAGAAAATATTCAATTTGAGCCTAACATTGGGCCTAAACCAGAAAATACGCAATTTGAGCCTAACATTGGACCTAAACCAGAGAATACACAATTTGAGCATAGCATTGAACCTAAACCAGGAAATACGCAATTTTGGAATAGTGCTGAAGATAAAACTTACCCTATACAGCAAGGTGCTAGTTTAGCTGAAGTTGAAAACTTTTTAACACAATACTATAGTAGTATCACTACTCCTATGGGAAGCTTAAATCTTTCCTATCATTTAATGTATTTTGATGGTTCATTGGATATGTATACAGTCTATACTAAATATGGAGATTATGTACGAAGTTTCTTATACACGATTGACAGATATCAACGTGGTGACACTAAAGATCTCTATATAGATGAGAATAAATTAATGGAGACAATATCCATATTAAAGAATTTTCAAAAGGAAATATACGCTGTAATGGAATATGTATACCCGAATAAAAAAATACAGGGTAGCTTTCACGATAGTTGGTACAGATATCCAAATCTCAGAATGGACCTAGTTACACGTTCAAATTATGAATGGCAGAATTATAAATTTGCTGATTGGGATGGATACAATTTTAACTATACAATGGGATTTTATTTTCTTGAGGAATAAGAAATAAAATGGCGAGATAGCTTAATTAAGTCACCTTATCTTAGGTGGCTTTTTTATTGTTAAGGATGGATGTCCATTTATTGTGATCACAGCAGGAACAAGTATACTTAGCATATTCTTACTACTAAAAGGAAGGTTGTGCAAAAAGGTCTTTACTTTTTGCACAACCCCTATTTCTCTTCTGATCGGCTGATAAGAAGTGATAATCAGTTTACATTTTCATTGTGAAATATATTACTTCATTAAAAGAACATATTTCCTTATCCTTTTATCTCGCTAATTGCGCAAACACCTTATGGAACGCCTCTACCGTTCGGGCAATATGCTCTTCTGTATGGGCTGTTGAAATAAATAAACCTTCAAATTGAGATGGAGGTAGGAATATACCTTCCTCTGCCATCAAACGGAAGTATTCCGCGAATAATTGTAAATCAGATGTTTTGGCTGATGCAAAATCCACGACATCCTCGTTTGTGAAGAAGAAGCCAATCATTGAGCCTGCACGATTAACCGTATGTGGGATATTATATTTCGTTGCCGCTTCACGGAAACCTGTTTCTAGCTGATCGCCTAGCTTTTTAAAGTAGTCATATGTGCTATGATCTAAGCGTGATAACGTTTCATAGCCTGCTGTCATCGCTAATGGATTACCTGATAATGTGCCTGCTTGATAAATAGGGCCTGCTGGTGCGACCTGCTCCATAATTTCTTTTGTTCCGGCAAACGCCCCTACAGGAAGACCGCCGCCAATCACTTTTCCTAACGTTGTCATATCAGGTGTTACGCCAAAATACTGTTGTGCACAGCCATAATCTACGCGGAAGCCTGTCATGACCTCATCAAAGATTAATAACGCACCGTGCTCAGATGTAAGGGCACGTAAGCCTTCTAGGAAACCTGGCTGTGGTGGTACAACGCCCATATTTCCTGCAACTGGCTCCACAATGACTGCTGCTAGCTCTGCGCCAAATTTTTCGAAAATCACTTTTGCCCCTTCTAAATCATTATAGGCAACTGTCAATGTATTGCGAGCGATATCTGCTGGCACACCAGGGCTATCAGGTAGACCTAATGTGGCAACACCAGAACCTGCTTTAATTAATAATGAGTCACCATGACCATGATAAGACCCTTCGAACTTTAAAATCTTATCACGCCCTGTAACCCCACGAGCTACACGCAATGCAGACATCGTAGCCTCTGTTCCTGAGGAGACAAAGCGAATCATTTCCATACCTGGTAGACGCTCTAATACTAATTGGGCTAAACGATTTTCTGTATAGCTTGGAGCACCAAAGGAAGAGCCCTTCGCAGCTGTGTCAGCAATGGCTTTCACTACCTCTGGATGTGTATGTCCTAAAATCAATGGACCCCAAGACAATACATAATCAATATATTCATTGCCATCAATATCTTTAATAATCGCACCATGGCCAGATTCCATAAAAATCGGGTCCATATTAACTGATTTGAATGCACGTACTGGACTATTAACACCACCTGGCATTAACTGCACAGCTTCAGCATAGGCTTGTTTTGATTTTTCGTAAGATCGCGTCATTTATTTCTCCTCCAACCAGCGTGCAACATCTTTTGCATGATACGTAATGATTAAATCAGCGCCTGCGCGTTTCATGCCTAATAATGTTTCAAGCACAACTTTTTTCTCTTCAATCCAACCGTTGATAGCAGCCGCTTTAATCATTGCATATTCACCTGAAACATTATACGCAACAAGCGGTAATGGATAGTTATTTTTCATATCCCGAATAATATCTAAATAGCTAAGAGCAGGCTTAACAATTAAGAAATCCGCGCCCTCTTCAATATCTGATTCCGCCTCACGGAATGCTTCTAAACGGTTCGATGGGTCCATTTGATAGGATTTACGATCACCAAATTGCGGTGCGCCATCCGCAGCATCTCGGAATGGACCATAGTAACTAGAAGCATATTTGACTGCATAAGACATGATAGGAATATGTTCAAAGCCTGCTTCATCTAGGCCAGCACGGATTGCTGTCACAAAGCCATCCATCATATTAGATGGGGCAATAATATCTGCGCCAGCCTTTGCTTGTGATATCGCTGTATGGGCTAAAACATCCAATGAAGGGTCATTTAAAATTTGATCACCCTCAATTAAGCCGCAATGTCCATGATCTGTAAATTCACATAGACATGTATCCGCGATAACTAATAACTCAGGATGACGTGCCTTGATAAGTCGAGTGGCTTCTTGCACAATGCCATGATCATGAAACGCACCAGTTCCCACTGCATCTTTTTCAGCAGGTAAGCCAAATAAAATAACCGCTGGAATACCTAAAGCTACAACCTCATCAATCTCTGTTTCTAGTTTATCCAATGAAAATTGAAAAACGCCAGGCATTGACTGTACTTCATTTTTAATATTGTCGCCTTCAATTACAAAAATAGGATAGATCAGGTCCTCTTTATGTAAGTATGTTTCCTTTACCATTGATCGCATCGTTGCATTGACACGCAAACGACGATGTCTTTGAAATTGTAGTTTTGTCATGATTTGTCCCCTACTTTCATAATTTCCTCGATGACTGCCTGCATTGTATAAACACTTGGCATAATTTCCACAGTTGCACCATATTGTTGAAGAGCTGCCTCGGTAATATGACCAATGGCTGCAATACGAGTTGCTTGCCAGCTAACATATGGCACTACATCCTTTGCGTACACATCAACAGCTGAAGGACTAGCAAAAATCACTGTGACATCCTGATGTTGCTGAATGCAATTGACAATGATCGATGTTTGATCATGTCGTTCCACCGTTTCATAAACTGTCCACTCCTTTAATTCAAAGGGCAGACCATCCTTCAGCGTACTTTTCGCCTTTTCCCCTCGAATAAACAGACATCTTGGCTGATGGCCTGCTATACTTGGAAATTCTTTGACGAAAATATCAGCACTAAATATGGAGGGCATAAAGCTTACTTGAAACCCTAGCTGTTCTAATGCTGTCGTCGTTTTCGTTCCAATAGAAGCAATGTTCCCTTGAAAATCTTGCACACTTACTTGATGTTGCTGCATCTTACTAGCAAAGGCATCCACAGCATTTTGACTCGTAAAAATCAACCAATCCATTTGACGTGCAAGCCTTATATACTCAGTATCATCGCTATTTATGCGCTCACAAGTTTCAATTAAAGGAGCCATAACTGCATAGCCACCTAACGCTGTGATATCGTCTATAATGGACGCTGTCTTAGCTGTACCTGTTAAAAGTAATGTTTTACCCTTTAACGGTAAATTACTGTGCATCTTGCTCTGCCTTTACACGTTGAATTAAATCGAAAGCACCTTGCTCTGTTAAAATAGCAGCAAGCTCCTCTCCAATCTTTTGTGCATCTGTTCCTACAACTGTTTCCTTATACACCACAGAGGCATCAGGTGCGGCAACAAGGCCAGTAAGTGTAATTTCTTCATTATTTGTAGTGGCATAACCAGCAATCGGTACTTGGCAGCCACCATCCATTGCTGCTAAAAATGCACGTTCCGCATGTGCCTCTTGCCATGTTGCTGCATCTGTAAGCTTTGCTAATTCGGCTAATAGCTCCGCATCATCGGCGCGGCACTCAATGCCAAGAGAGCCTTGCGCTACTGCTGGTAAACAATCTTCCACAGGTAAAAACTCAGTCACGACATCCTCACTCCAGCCAAGTCGTTTTAACCCTGCTGCCGCTAAAATAATCGCATCATATTCTTCTGTTTTAAGCTTCGCTAAACGTGTATCAACATTTCCACGAATCCACTTAATTTCAAGGTCAGGACGCACCGTTAATAGCTGGGCACTACGACGTAATGAGCTTGTTCCCACAACCGCACCAGCAGGTAAATCAGCAAATTTCACATGACCATTCGAAATAAATGCATCACGCGCATCTTCACGAGGAGGAATACAGCCAATCACTAACCCATCTGGCAAGACAGCAGGCATGTCCTTCATAGAGTGAACAGCAAAATCAATTTCTTTATTATAAAGTGCTTGTTCAATTTCTTTCACAAACAGCCCTTTTCCGCCTACTTTCGATAGCTGTACATCTAAAATTTGATCGCCTTTTGTGACAATTTCTTTCACTTCAAATTCAAATGGGGCACCCGCTGCCTTTAATTCATTAATAAACCAATTTGTTTGCGTTAGTGCTAACTTACTTCTCCTAGAACCTACAATAATTTTTCTCAACAGTCTCCAACCTTTCTTTTAATACCATAAATGGAATCGCGATAAACTGCTTCCAAGGAAAAAATTCGTAACGACTAATAAATAAGCGTAAATATGTACCCACGCATACGTCGTGCCTGTTAGCTTGTTTTTGCGATTCACATATAAGATAAAGCAATACAACATTAAGATAATGAAAGACCCTATGATCTTCGCATCGAAAATCGAAAGACTCTCTAATGTTAATAATGCCCATTCAAACCCTAATATTAAACTTATAAATAACATCGGAATCCCAATGAAAAATGAAATATTCATCCAGCTACTCGTCTGCTGTAAGGATGGCAGCCTTGTCCATAAATGTGACCACTTTTTCTTTTTCAGCAAACGATACAAAATAAGATACAAAATAGCAAAAACAAATGTTAATGTAAATGCTGCATACGATAGGATCGCAAATGATATATGAATAAAAAGCAGTTCCGAAATAAGTGTCTCTCCGACAGCTCCTGTAGGGCGTTTAGGCATAAATGTAAAAATACTAGCAAATAAAAAGCCTAGTATATTAATAATAAACACTGGTAAATCCACTCTTGCAATACAATGAAGGATAATGGATAACGTTACAAGCAGCCAGGAATAGAAGAGAATCCCCTCGGATAAAGATAAAATCGGAAAACGCTTTGTTTCCACAGACGTTAAAATAATAATGGCGCTTTGAATCATCCATACGAATGAAACAAGCCAAAAAGCGATACGCCTTGCTCGCACTTGTTTATAAAAGTAATCAGTAAAGTAAAAAACTAGACTGATCGCATACAGGACGATCATCACTTCATAAAGCCTCGTCATGGTCAAATCAGCCAATAGACATCCCTTCTTTATTGTGAAATTGTGAAGCTACAATAGTTTAGACAGTAAAAAACGTTTTCGTATCTTTAGTTTACCATACAGATACGAAAACGCCTCATGTAATATCAGTAGAGAATCTAATCGCGCAAAATATCCACGTAAAGCAACCTCTATTTACACATATTAGAAAGAATATTTTGGTTCAGCAGAGGCTTGAGTTGCTTGCGAGCGTCGTTCTTTACGCTCAAGCTCTTGCTTTGTCATCTCTTGAACTTCAGCTTCCACAGCAGCTTCTATACCAAAAATTTGCTGGAATAAACGTAACTGTTCATTTGCTTTTGGTGCATTGGCCATTTCCTTCGCTTGGAGGATCGGCTCTTTTAACAATTGGTTAATAATTGATTTTGTGTGTTTACTTAAAATTTTACGTTCACGTTCCGTTAAATCTGGCATTTTATTTTCAATACTCATCATCGTTTCTTCTTGGATACGACTTGCTTTTTTACGTAAAGCTGAGATCACTGGCACAACACCAAGAGTAGCTATCCAATCTTTAAATTGTATAACTTCTTTGCCAATCATCTCTGTAATATCAGCAGCAGCACGTTCACGCTCCGCTAAATTTGCTTCAACAATTCCTTGCAAATCATCGATATCATATAAGAAAACATTTGCTAGGTCGCCTACCCGTGGATCAATATCACGCGGAACAGCAATATCCACCATAAATAATGGTCTGCCTTTTCGTAAGCGTTCTACAAATTGCATCAGCTCATAATCAATCACATAATCTGTAGCACCTGTAGAGGTAATTAAAATATCTGCTTCTAACAAAGAGCATTGCAATTCCTTCATGGATTTAGCTTCACCATGGAATTTAGCCGCTAAGCTTTCTGCTTTTTCAAATGTACGGTTAATGACAGTAACTTTCCCTACACCACTACCATAAAGGTTCTCGATCGCAAGCTCCCCCATTTTCCCTGCACCTAAAATCGCTACATGCTTGCGTTGCAATGAGCCAAAAATTTTCTTTGCTAATTCTACAGCAGCATAGGAAACGGATACCGCATTCTCGCCAATAGCCGTTTCATTATGTGCACGCTTAGCAAATGTTACGGCTTGTTTAAATAGCTGATTGTATACCGTTCCTGTTGTGCCAATCTCTTGTCCATTTAAAAAACTTTTTTTTACTTGCCCTAAAATCTGTGTTTCCCCAAGAACCATTGAATCGATTCCAGCTGTCACTTTAAATAAATGTTCGATTGCCTCATCTTCTTCACGAATCGTTAAATATGAAGAAAATGTCTCCACAGGCAAATCAAACCAGTTGGCTAAAAATTGTTTCACAAAATGACGTCCAGTATGCAATTGGTCTACAACAGCATATATTTCTGTACGATTACATGTCGAAACAATCACATTTTCTAAAATACTTTTTTGCTTTTGCAGCGCTTCCATTGCCTGTGGTAGCTCACTCTCGATGAACGATAGCTTCTCACGTATTTCAACAGGCGCTGTTTTATAATTCAAGCCTACTACAATGGTATGCATGAATAACACCTCACACGTTCTAATTCATAAGTCTCATTATAACATAGTTCGACAAGAGTTCACCTACAATTTGTGAACATGTCATGAAGAACTACTCTTTATTATCTACATTAGAATTATTATAAACTAAGTGTAGCAAATTATACATCCCGTTTCAAATGAAAAAATTTTTCAAAAATTTCGGCGCATCCCAACTATTAGCATAATAGAAATTTCCCCACTATTTGCTGCTAATGCACTCTTTTTAGCAATAAAAAACTGCCCCATCAAAGGAGGCAGTTTTTCTCGATTAATTTGTAATTGTTACTGTTTTTAGTGCAATAATATTGCCAGCTTTATCGTATGCTACAAACTCTATTTCATTATTGACTTTAAAGTCCTGCATTGTTTGAACAGTTTTCGTTAACATATAAACATTATCACTACGTTTTTGCAGATCAAATTGTACATCACCACTAACCGATTTAAAGCGTACATTCATTTTATCAACATTTGCGCAATTCCCATCAATACGAGCACTCATTGTAATATAGCCTTTACGCAATGACACGACAGCTTCTTCAAATAAATCTTCAGGATTAATACAACTTGATGATGATGTTTTACATAAAATCACATCAATTAACTTTTGGAACACCTGATGCAATTGTAAATTATCAAGCGCATGGAAGTAAGCACCATCTGTTGCTGTTGCTAACTGTATTAATGTAGCATCATTGACTTGCGATTTTTTCCCCATACTTACTGTGTAAATTTTTACATTTTGCTTTTTCGCTTCATTGATAATCTTCGTCATTTTTGATTTACTTGTCTTACCATCAGAAACAACAACAATAGCCTTGGATGTTCTCGTGTCATTGGAGAATTTTGTCAGTGCTATGTCGATGCCTGATAAAATATCAGTTGCACCTTTTTCTTTCGATGCTTGATAAAGATCTTTTTTCAGTACATCTTCTGTTGTACCTTCTCCAAGTACAGTAGCTGTTGTATTGGTTTCGACTACAATATTATGTTTAGCCTTTAACTGATTAATAAATTCAATCATTTTCTTTCCACGGTAGTTTGCTGGATCAGCTGCTTTCATAGAGGAGGAGTAATCCACTACATAAGCCACTTCTGTTGTTAACGTACAAGAATTTTTACTAAAGTATGGATTTGTAAATATTTCCTTTGATACTTTTTTATCCTTTAAACCCTCTAATATGGTTGTATAGCGAGGGTCTATTGGATTAACAAGCACAGCCTCTACCTTAGATTTTCCATAAATTACAGAGTCAAAGTATGCTACAGCCGTACCTGGATTGCCTGTATGATTTAATGG
Source organism: Lysinibacillus sp. FSL H8-0500 (assembly GCF_038051955.1). Classification (NCBI taxonomy): domain Bacteria; kingdom Bacillati; phylum Bacillota; class Bacilli; order Caryophanales; family Bacillaceae; genus Lysinibacillus; species Lysinibacillus sp. FSL H8-0500. The sequence continues at coordinate 3,293,615 of NZ_CP150292.1, forward strand.
GTCAGATGTATTTGTCACAAATGACGCTGTTTTCTCTACACCATCAAATTTAATTTTAACTGTTCCTTGATAATCTGTAACTGGCTCTCCACCTGGACGTACTAGCGTCACCATTACTTTTGTATAACGATCTTTACCAGACGGCCTCGATGCAGCATCCGCACTTTCCTTCAGCGCATCTACACGCTTTTTATAGGCTTCTACTTGTCCAAGTAACTTCCCGCCCTGATATTTTAGTAGCACAGTACGATCATAATTACTTAGATTTGTGAGGATTGCATAAATTTTTATAACACTATCATAGTGCTCAAGTGTTAAATCTTTTTCCTCAGGCATATGGCTCATTAGTTGAATAATCGAACCAACGGGATTGATATTTTCAACCTGTGAAGCAATCGCATCATCGATTCCTTGAATACGATAAATAGGACGGCCATCATCAGAAATCATATACATAATTTCTGTCTTCGCAGGCGTTGTAACAGATTCGTCTATACGATGATTCAAGATTTTTTCAAATAAATACACAGAAATATCATAGTTTTCAAATTGCAAAATTGCATCCTCATACCCTAATGCTGGATACTTCGGATCTGTTCCACCATAACGTAAATACATATTTTGAACATTTCCTAAAGCATCTGTCACATTTGTTTGTTGCCCAATACTAAATCGCTTTTCGTCCTCATCAGGATCTAACGGTACTGGTCCATAGACATCAATTATATTTTCTGTAAAGAACTCTGGTAAATCTTCGTACGGTGTATACGGAGGCGTCACACTGCCATTATCATCGTCCGTATTAGCAGGATCGTATACTTGATAATCAATGCGCAATTCTGGTTGCGGTGAATAACGAACTTGTGCGTTTAATTTCTCGCCAACAAGACATTTTAAAGCAGGTTCTGTATTATTAACTAGCTCAAAAGAAATAGTATCACGTACTGATTTTGTTAAAGCAGGTGCAATTACAATGGCTGAAACTGTTGAACCATCCGATTGTACATTTCGAACAGCTTCCCCTGAAGTATCCACGATTTTTGCCCCATAAGAGGATGTAACACGGAATGTATAAGATTTATCGTCCGTAATTGGATCACCATTACAAGCCTTTAAAGAAACTGTAATAAGCGTTGAATCAACATCGTTCGCAATTAAATCAGGTTTTTCAACGACAATACTTTGTAAGGCATTATTAACATATTCTGGTCCTGTAAAATCATTCGTATTATTCGTTGGCTCCTCAAAATCAGTACTGCTTGAACCCATGAAACCATGTGGCAATGTAATACTAGCATTATCACGACCAGCAACACTTTGCTTTAGCCCTTGTAAAGCAAAGGAGCCATTTTGAACAGCTCGATATAAAAACATAGCAACATCACTGCGTGTTAATGCTGTAGATGGGTTAAAACTAGCAAATGTTTTTGTAGGATTTATCGATAAATCATTCGTATATAAATATTGTACAGCCTGTGGTTCATCTAAATCTAATCCTTTAAAGGCTGCGTAAATACGTGCAAATTGACCACGTGTGACAGCTTTTGTACGATTAGCATTTACATGTGTACCGTTAAATGGTACATAAAAATCACTATAAAAATTATAAGCCACGCTATCGAGATAAGATAATGCATAATTACGATCTAGCTTTGCAAACATAAGAACAAGCTCACGATCTGTTACTTGTTCATCTGGTAAAAAGTTATTGGCACTATTTAAGGACATCAAATCATTATCTACCGCCCATGAAATTGCCTTATAATTCGTATTGCTTGTCGGCACATCTCTAATGGTTGTCGCCGCTTGCGTAATAGTAGGTGTTGCAACTGTTAAAATGAGTAACAAGCACAACAAAGAGAACAGTGCTTTTTTTACATATACCATTCAGTTCAGTCCTTTCCTTAGTTAAAGAATAATATGTCATCACGATAGTTTTGTTTTAAATCATCTTCTAAATATTTTAAGAATCGCTCAAGAACAGCTGACGCCTCTGCACGTGTTAGTGGTTTACTTGGATTAAAACGACCCGTAGCATCACCAATCATTAAACCAAGCTCATTTGCGATATAAATACCGTCTCTCGCATAGTTTGGAATTTGAGTATTATCTACAAACTTCGTTAAATAGCCTGGCTCTGGCGCTCGATTTTCAAGCCCTAAAGCACGTACAAAAATAGTAGCAGCCTGCGCTCTTGTAATGGCAGCATCGGGCATAAAGTAATCAGCCGATACGCCTTTAATTACACCTTTGTTCAAAGCTGATTCAATATAGCCATAATCTTTCATCGAACGCTTCAAGTCTTTAAAGACACTTGTAGCTGGTGCTTTTTTAGATTTCTTTGTCTCTTCTATCACCACACGTAAATCAACCGCTTTCCCAATTGCCACTGTAAAATCAACACGTTTCATTGGTGTATTCGGTGAGAAGAAGTTACTGGCATCCTCGTAAATACCTAATGAATAAAGCTTTTCAATGGCGTCCTTGGCATAATGATTATTTAAATCACGGAATTTCGGAATAATAAGACGTTCAAGCTTCGGCATATATTCTGTCTCTAAATCAAGTGTTCCTTTTTGACCTGAAGCCAAATCATATGTGTATTCGGAAATAACATCCTTGTCACTGATAACTGCATATCCACCTTCAAAGCTGCCTAAACTACCGAGATTTTCCTCGTAATTTAAGACACGAGATTTACTTGTGGATAAGCGATTTTTAACATGGCTTGTCTTACCATCACTATAGGAGTAAACAGATTCTGTAATTTGTGTTTCTGTAGCACCCCAAAAATTTTCGTAACCTGCATGACGACTATCTGTTTCGATCGTCACTGTATGTTGTGCAGCATCTCTTCCTCTTCCTGTCTCATAGGTATATGTCTTTCTCGAAATAACATTTCCTGAGTAATAATCAGAGGCTGCGCGATTGTCTGTTACCGTTCCTTGAGAGAATTGATAATCCACTAATGTATAAGTAACACCATCAATCGTAATTTTTTCTGTATATTTTTTTACTTCGCCATTCGATGTTTTTTGACCAAGCACTGCATAATCAACAATATCGGACTCATAAGCAATATTTCGAGTTAATGACGCACCATTGCTGCCTGTTAATTTCATATTGTAAGTTTCCGTTAATTTCCCCTTTGACTCCTTTTGAGAAATTTTAAGTTCCTTACTAGTACCTTTAAAAATGACGGGCTTCCCTGATAGGAAAACAGCTTCCTCATATGTATATTCATTTTTTACAGCACCTGTTGTCTCTAATGAAGCGGCAGATATATGAAATGGAATAGTGGCGCCTATAACAAAAAATGCAAGCGCTACTAGCAGTATTTTGGATAATTTTTTTTGCATTCTCTTCTCCTTCTTTCACTATGCATGAGTGCATCATAAAGTTTGGTCATAAAAAAATCTGCTCGTCCCTCGAAAGTAATTGCCATGTAGTTATTTCATCTAACATTTGCTTGACTCATAAATACATTGCTTCTTTATCTATACTATTCGCACTGGACTCGCAGATTTTTATATCTTCTTTCCTTAGTCGACTAAAATAACATGACCTTTTACAAAGCGATCTGATAATACAACTAATCGATCAGATGGCTGTAAGTCAGATGGCTGAATAACTTTACCTGCCTTTATGAGTGTTGCCTGATCAATATTCATATCAATCATTTCACCAGCTTCATACCAGCGGCCATCTTGCCATTGGCTTACACTCTTCACATTAATCACAGCAGGATAAGTAGATTTCACGGATTGCAGCTTACCTGCTAGCATTAATGGTGCAACAGGCTTCGCATTATCTAAAATATGAAGCGCTTGTACATGGCCATCCTTCACATAAAAGTAACCATAGTCTCCTTCTGATAAATAAAGCTCAATATCTGGCATAACCGTATATGTTTTATTACCATCATCAACCTTTGCCTTTGTCGTATTGCTTACTGATAGGATAGTAGTCTCTGTTTTCTTGAAAACATTCGATTCAATTTTCATTGCATCATCAATTTCAATTAAGTAGCCATCAGCCTGTGATAGGCGTCCATAATACAAGTCATGGCCAGCAAGGTTGGGTGACATAAAGCTGTCACTTGTTACTTGTACCACCTGTGCATAATGATCACGAGCGGCACCATCTGTAATAACAAAAGCCGTACCATACGCCATCAACCCTGTAGGCTCAATTAAACGTCCATTACGAATTAAAATTGTGCCATCATGGAAGTACATTGTGCCTGCGGATTTTAGCTTCAATAGTTGATACTCTGTATCTACAGCTAGCATCGGCTCATAATAGGAGCGTTCACTATTTTTTAAGACAACAATTTTTTCAATTACTTCTTTTCCAAATTGTTTGACAGTAGCATAGTAAACTTCACTACCAACATAATTTTTAAGATTCCCTTTATCGACCTTTGTATTGCCCACATATATTGGTGCTTTTGATGCAAAAGTCATTGTAGAAAGATCAGCAGTTACCTGTGAGCCAAATTGCCAGTTCACAAAGGCATGTTGGTTTTTCACAGTTAATTTATTGGTATTAGGATTAACCGATTGGATTTCACCTTTATATAAGTTTTCTACGAGTGTCCCTGTCTCACTAATCTCTACCTTTGTCACAACAGAGGTATTACTATTTTTAAAGTTTAATTTCACTCGGTCCCCAACATAAAGAGCACTTATATCTGTTGCTGAAGAGCCCTTTTGAAAGTTTGTATCTTTGTTTAGATAATAGCTTGTTTCATCCCCAATATCGGGCTTTACCATAATAAATAAGCCATTTGGGTCAATACTTGTTACAACACCCGTCATTTTTTTAGCATTGCTCTCAACAGATGGAAGACGTGGTTCAGTTGTAGCACTGGACGTACCACGCAGTTCAACCACCGTTCTTAAAGATACCTCTGCCTCAATCGCCATACCCATTTTAAAGCCTTCAATTGTTGTGGACGTATTATTAATAAATAAGCGAGTGTTTTTATTAATATTGAACGTCACTGTTCGCCCACTTGCATTTTGTAACGTTACCTTACTCAGTATTTGTTCTACTGTACCATCTGGATTTGTCTGTTCTGTATAGGTTACATCTACAAAGGTTCCCGTCACCAATTGGGCAGCCTTTGCAGGTTGGCTAAAGGAAAAGCCTATCATTAACAATAACATTATCATGACTATGTATGAGTATTTTTTCAAAGAATCATGCCTCCTTATAAATTATTATTATATCGTATCATTGGTATTTTTTTCATTGGAAAAGATCTCATTTCGAGTAGCATGGTCATCGTCAGAAGAGATTGACTTCCGCTCTGTCAGTGGGCTTCTCTGAATATGGCTAAATAAGTTAAAAGTCACACTGACACGCGCTAGTCAACCCTAAAACTTACGCCTCTATAGATTGCCAATAGCCTACATACCACTCTATAAAGTTAGAGAGCTTTATACTTGAATATCAATTGTATGTCCAGCTGTTGGATGTGGAGCATCTAGCATTTCAACAAGCTGTTCCGTTGTCTGCTGCTGCGTTTCCATCACCTGTTTTGTAACCGCTAACGAAACATTTTGCATAAGTGTTGCTTGATTCATTGCCATTGATAAAGCTGCGATATCCATTTATAGTCCACCTCCTATGTAATTTATCGGACAAATCCTTTATTCATCAAGCACTTTTCCGGATTTTCTACTCTGAATCGTGGGAAAACAGAAAAAAACATCTACTGTCCTAATTATTTAGACGCAATAGATGTTTATCTGTTACATTTTATTTTCAATGATTCGCCAAGCTTCTTCAAAGCCAAGACCTGTTTCTGAAGAAAACACGATAAGTGGATCACCTTTTGCCATATCTAATGTTTCCTTGATAATTTTTTTATGTTTATCCCATTTACCTTTTGGGATTTTATCTGCCTTTGTTGCAATAACAATGCAAGGAATATTGTAATGCTTTAAAAAATCATACATCATGCGGTCATCTGCTGTAGGGGGATGACGTAAATCAATAATTTGTACAACCGCCTTTAATTCATGGCGACCTGTTAAATAGCGCTCAATCATTTTCCCCCACGCCTCACGCTCAGACTTTGAAACCTTGGCATAGCCATAGCCTGGAACATCGACAAAAAACAATTGCTCTTCGATTTTATAAAAATTAAGCGTTTGTGTTTTGCCAGGCTTAGAAGAAATACGTGCTAACGCTTTACGTCCGATCATTCGATTAATAAAGGAGGATTTTCCTACATTTGAACGACCTGCTAATGCAAATTCTGGCAGTCCATCTTCTGGGTATTGGTCTGGTCTTACTGCACTAATGACCATTTCGACATTATGGACTTTCATTTTTCTAAAAACCTCCATCCAGTGCATAGGCTAACACTTCATCAGCCGATGACACTAGTTTAAATGTAAGCTGCTCACGTACGCTATCCGGAATATCTTCTAAATCCCGTTCATTATCCTTTGGACAAATAATTGTCGTTAAGCCTGCACGATGAGCACTCAATGTTTTTTCTTTCAAGCCTCCAATTGGTAATACTCGGCCACGTAATGTAATTTCACCAGTCATCCCAACTTCACGACGAATGGGGCGATGTAAAATGGCTGAAGTAATTGCTGTCGCCATTGTAATGCCAGCAGAAGGTCCATCTTTTGGTACAGCCCCTTCTGGCACGTGAATATGGATATCATGCGTTTCGAAGTATTCTGCATCGACATTTAGCTTATCCATTTTGGTACGCACATAGGATAAAGCCGTTTGAGCAGATTCCTTCATCACTTCACCAAGCTTACCAGTAAGCTGTAATTTGCCTTTCCCTGGGGTTAAGGATACTTCAATTTGTAATGTGTCTCCGCCAACTGTTGTATAAGCCAGCCCAGTAGCAACCCCTACTTGATTTTCCTTCTCTGCCTGCCCATAACGGAAACGGTGCTTGCCAAGTAGCTGTTGTAAGGACTTGGAGTTAACCGTTACACGTTTTTTTTCACCTGAGACAATAATTTTAGCAATTTTACGGCAAAGTGTAGCAACTTGACGTTCTAAACTTCGAACCCCAGCCTCACGTGTATAATAGCGTATAATATCAATCACTGCTTCGTCCTTAATGATCACTTGCGTTTTTTTCAAGCCATGCTCTTTCAACTGCTTCGGTATTAAATGATTATTTGTAATTTGCGCTTTTTCAATTTCTGTATAACCCGCAATTGAAATTACTTCCATACGGTCTAATAATGGTCCTGGAATTGTGCTTAAATCATTCGCAGTTGCTATAAACAAGACATTGGATAAATCATAGGACTCCTCAATATAATGATCGCTAAATGTATTGTTTTGTGCAGGGTCTAAAACTTCCAGCATTGCTGCTGCAGGGTCCCCTCTAAAGTCATTAGACATTTTATCAATTTCATCTAATAAAAATACAGGATTAATCGTGCCTGCTTTTTTCATACCTTGAATAATACGTCCTGGCATTGCTCCTACATAGGTGCGACGATGGCCGCGAATTTCTGATTCATCACGTACACCGCCTAATGAAATGCGGACAAAATTCCGATCTAAGCTCTCTGCAATCGAGCGAGCTAATGAGGTTTTACCTACTCCAGGCGGTCCCGCTAAGCATAGTATAGGTCCTCTTAGTGAATTTTTAAGCTGACGCACCGCTAAATATTCAAGAACACGCTCTTTTACTTTCTCTAAACCATCATGATCGCGGTCCAAAATCTTCTCCGCATAAGCGATATTCATACGATCCTCTGTTGCCTTTGTCCATGGGAGGGAGATTAGCCAATCAATATAATTTCGAATAACCCCGCTCTCGGCACTAGCAGCTGGTATTTTTTCATATCTATCCAATTCTTTAAGAGCCACTTCTTTTATGGAATCAGGCATGCCAACTTCATCGATGCGTTGTCGTAATTCTGCTACCTCACCTGTTTTCCCTTCACGGTCTCCAAGCTCTGTTTGAATGGCCTTCATTTGTTCGCGTAAATAATATTCCTTCTGTGTACGCTCCATCGATTGCTTGACTTTGGAACTAATCTTTTTTTCAAGATCCAATACTTCTTGTTCATCATGTAAACGAATAATTAAATGATCAAGTCGCTTTTTTACGCTAAGCATTTCCAGTACCTCTTGCTTATCCGCAATCTTAAAAGGCAAATGAGAGGCAATAATATCTGCTAAACGCCCTGGCTCCTCAATATCTACTACCGTACTGATCGTTTCATTTGTAATTTTATTGGAGGACTTTGCATACTTTTCAAAATATGTTAACAATGTACGCATTAAGGCTTGTGTTTCTACGTCTTTGTTCGTTGACTCTTCTTTAATATCAACATCCACAACGGTATACTTCTCAAGTACACGATAATTTGTCCATGTTGCACGCGCAAGTCCCTCTACTAAAATCCGCAACGTACCATTTGGTAATTTTAGCATTTGCTTTACATAGGCCATTGTCCCAATTGAATATAAATCCTGCTCTTCTGGCTGTTCATCATGCATTTCTTTTTGTGTCACCAATAAAATCATTTGGTCCTCTAACATGGCCTGCTCTAGCGCTGCTACAGACCGATTTCTACCCACATCAATATGTAACACCATCGATGGGTATACTAAAAGCCCACGTAAAGGCAATAATGGTACATTTGTTGTTTTTTGTATAGTTACCATGCGGGCATTCACCTCCGTCAAAATTTTTATGTTCATATCCCGCGCTACTAGTATGTGTCTAAAAAACTGATTCACACTAGTTAATCAAACGAGCCAAAAATTTCTTCTCTTTACAATTGGCATTATGTAAGAATGAATAAAAAGCTGACCGTCGATATGTGCGAACATTGCACAACCGAAGTCAGCTAATTACTCTCTATCTTATAACCATAGACAGTTACGTCTGTTCGTTATGCTGAAGTTTTTGTGTCGCTATCTTCATCGAGCACAGTGCCATCTTCAAGAAGCAATTTCGGTTTTTCTTTATCCGTAATTGTTTTTGCTGTAATGATACATCTTTTTACGTCTTCACGAGAAGGCAATTCATACATTACATCAAGCATTGTTGACTCAATAATTGAACGAAGACCACGCGCACCTGTTTTACGTTCAATTGCTTCCTTTGCAATAGCAACAAGTGCATCTTCATCAAACTCAAGCTCAACACCATCTAGTTCAAGCATTTTTTGATATTGCTTAGCCAATGCATTTTTTGGCTCTGTTAAAATTTGTACAAGTGCTGATTCATTTAATTGTTCAAGGCTAGCAAGTACAGGTAATCGACCAATGAACTCTGGAATTAAACCAAATTTCAATAAATCCTCAGGAATCAGCTTGGCCATGATAGAACCTTCTTCAATATTTGCTTTACTTGGATCTGAACCGAAACCAATTACTTTTTCACCTTGGCGACGTTTAATAATCGATTCAATACCATCAAACGCTCCACCAACAATAAATAGAATATTGGTTGTATCGATTTGTAAAAACTCTTGATGAGGATGTTTACGTCCTCCCTGTGGTGGAACACTTGCTACTGTTCCTTCAAGAATTTTAAGAAGGGCTTGTTGCACACCTTCACCAGAAACATCCCGTGTAATTGATGGATTTTCTGATTTACGAGCAACCTTATCGATTTCATCAATATAGATAATGCCCTTTTCAGCACGCTCGATATCATAATCGGCTGATTGAATTAATTTTAATAAAATATTTTCAACGTCCTCACCAACATAACCAGCTTCAGTTAGAGAAGTAGCATCTGCAATGGCAAATGGAACATTTAATATACGTGCTAATGTTTGAGCTAATAAAGTTTTACCGCTACCAGTTGGGCCGATTAACACAATGTTCGATTTTGCCAGTTCTACATCATCAATTTTACTATTTGTATTGATGCGCTTGTAGTGATTGTACACCGCTACAGCTAATGCCTTTTTAGCGCGCTCCTGTCCAATAACATATTCATCTAAAATCGTTAGAATCTCTTTCGGTTTTGGAATATCTTGGAATTCAATTTCCTCCTCCACACCTAGTTCCTCTACAACGATTTCTGAACAAAGCTCGATACATTCATCACAAATATAAACACCAGGACCTGCCACTAATTTGCGTACTTGTTCCTGTGGCTTTCCACAGAATGAACATTTTAAATTGCCTTTTTCATCATTAAATTTGAACAATATGTTTCACCCCTATTCAAGCAACAATCTTACAAGATTATTGAACCTTTATCAAATAAATTGTCTACATGATTTATGTCATTGCATTTATGCAGGTAATTGATCATGTTTTTTACTTCCATTATCTCACGATGAACAAATTTTGAACAATATATCTATTCTCACCAAATGAATGAAGTTTTTCTGAAAGAGTCTCACACTAGCATAACAAGCTCTTTCTGGAAATATGAGCAATTCATTTACTCATTTAGCATTCCTTTACTATTTGCAGTATGTTTTTTTCGGAATCCGTTTGCTTCGCGACTTTACTATGTTCAAATGTTACGGCTCTTCACTACTGACACTTATGAGACAAGATGGCTTAAAACGACTGACATCTCGTTCAGCTACATAGCTTTCCTTTAAAATCTACTACATTTATTCGCCTAGGCTTATTGCATTTAGAGAAAAATTTTGTTGAATGAAGCTAAATTTCACATCGTGTAAAAATTAACAATACTATGTATAAAGTGAAGTGTAAAGTAAATAGATGGGGACTGATTGATCAGTCTATGTGATAAAACAAGGCACGGTTAAATGCCGTACCTTGTCTTCTATTAACTATCAAGTTCCATAAAATCTTATTCAGTAATTTTAGCGTTTTCTACTAAAAATTCAACTGTTTTTTGAATTTTAATGTCATTTTCTAATACAGCTGTACCACCTAAAGCATCAGTAATTTGCTCTTTTGTCATATTAAATTGAGCAGTCATTTTTTCTAATTCCGCTTCAATATCAGCTTCAGTTGCTTCAATTTTTTCAGCCTCTGCAATCGCTTCAAGTGTTAACGATACACGTACACGACTTTCAGCTTCTTCTTTCATTTGGCCACGTAAATCTTCCTCAGATTGACCTGAGAATTGATAGTAAAGATCTAAATTCATACCTTGCATTTGTAGACGTTGAGCAAATTCTTGTAGCATGCGGTCTGTTTCTGAGTTAATCATACCTGCTGGTACGTCAAATTCAGCATTATCTGCTGCCTTTTCTACTAGCTCATCGCGAAGAGCTGCATCTGATTCTGTTGCTTTTTGAGCAGCAGTTTGTTCTTTAATTTTAGCGCGTAAAGCTTCAACGCTTTCAACTTCTGGGTCTAATTCTTTTGCAAATTCATCATCTAATTCGGGAAGAACTTTTGTTTTAACTTCTTTCACTGTTACTTTGAAAGTAGCTTCTTTACCAGCTAATTCAGCTGCATGGTATTCTTCTGGGAATGTGACAACAACATCTTTAGACTCGCCAGCTTTCACGCCTACAAGTTGCTCTTCAAAGCCAGGGATGAAAGAACCTGAACCGATTTCTAGTGGGTAGTCTTCACCTTTGCCACCTTCAAAAGCTTCTTCACCTACGAAACCTTCAAAGTCGATTACTGCTGTATCGCCTTCTACGATTGCTTCGTCTTCTTTAATTTCAAGCTCTGCCTTACGAGCTAATTGCTCTTGAATTTGCGCTTCTACTTCTTCATCTGTTGTTTCTACTGGAAGCTTTGCCACTTCTAAACCTTTGTATTCACCAAGTTTTGGTTCTGGTTTTACTGTTACTTGTGCAGTAAATGTGAAATCTTGACCATGCACAAAGTTTTCTGTACCAGCGATTTCTGGATAATCAACTGGCATAATTCCTGCTTCATCAATTGCTTTTGCATAAGAATCAGGAACGATGATTTCTAGTGCATCTTGGTATAGAGATTCAATACCAAAGCGTTGTTCAAACATTTTACGAGGCATTTTACCTTTACGGAAACCTGGTACATTAATTTGTTTTACAACTTTTTTGAACGCTTGGTCCATTGCTGCGTCTACTTCTGCAGCAGGTACTTCAACTGTAAGAGTACCAATATTACCTTCTTGTTTTTCCCATTTTGCTGACATGTATAAATACCTCCAAATAAATAATCAAGTTTAAATGTTAGACAATTCATTCGTAACTACGATTTTGACAACCATTTTAGTATAACATAGATGTGTGTAGTTTCAACTTTTTTCATAGCGAATGTAGTTCTGTTAGCTTTTCTAACATTTGTAAAAATCCGCTAATTTCATCGTCCATTTCTTGCACATTTCCTAACATCGACAAGACAAAATCAATATAGCTGTAGGCAACATCCTCGGCTTCAAATGGCTGCCATTCAAACGGATATGTCACAATAGCATGCTTCGCCATTAAATATTGTACCATTTCCAGGGTCGATGGGTCTTGTTCTAATTTATTTTCAACAATATTTTTTATTTTTTTATACTGTGGTAGCTGATTAGGTAATGCGAGATGAGCAGGATTAACGGTTTTTGTTTGATTAAATTTTGATACAGTCACATCAATTGCTACTTCTTGTTCCACTAGTAAAATTACAGCTAGACTCTGCACAAAGGGATGAACTGTGGAACACTCAATAATAGCCTTTAATGCTACCTTCAATTGCCTTACATTTGTATCCATCAAACGTTGTAAACGCATGGATTGCTCATTTGGTGTAAGTGCACAAAATTGTGATAGTTCATATTCTTGGGTCTCTATCAAATATTGTGCCTCCTCCTTTTTTGCAAGATTGTTAGACACTTCCCTATTTAAATTTTTCAAGCGTTCAAATTTCTCGATCTGATCATTTGGCAACACATTTTCTTCGAGAAGCGTTGTAATCAATGTTTCCACTTGATTGTATTCCTTTAACTGCATACATACGGTAATATATAATTCCATCACTTCTACATACAGAGTCGTGCCCATAGCAAGCAACTGTTCACACACATTTTTAGCTTTATCATAGTCTTTTAATTCATATAGAGCAAAGGCATAGGCACTAAGAGCAAACTCATCACCCATTTCATACATAAATGCCCTTTCAAAATTTGCGATCGCCTTGTCATATTGATGATTCTCAGCAAATTTATGTCCTTCACGTAGTAAAGCTTGAACAGTGCCTGGAAAAACAACAATATTGTTATGTTTAATGACGTCATGCTTCCGTTTTGTCATGTCGCTCACCTCTTTACCACTATTTTTATTATTTACTCGCCATAAGCAAATTTTGAAACAATGATTTCTATTAATACGTAAGGGCCTTCCACAAGCTTAACTTCAATCCCTTTTCCTACACTATGTGTGGGCTCCTTCTCTAGCGAAGTATTGTAGCTCTTTCTTATCACATAAAATATAATAGTCATCATTTTAAAGTTATTCACTAAAAAAACATTGCTTTTGTATTCATATTTTGTCATAAATTGTATTATACTTAGAATAGTCTAAATTTTTTCATCATTCACAAACTCTCTGCAACAAGAAAATCAAGTTTATCACAAGGAGTGGACTACATGCGATTACTGGATACAATCACTGAATTTGATCATTGTATCTCATCTGCATTTCAAGAACGATCAATCAAAGTCATGTCATTTGCTACAGCAAACGGACCTCTTCAAGATAGTCCGTTAGAGTTTGAATTTTTAACACGCACAAAAGTTGATGTACACACCAGAGAAGCCTACACCCATATTTTACGTATCCAAGGATTTATCCCTGATGCCATTTCACTTGGGCATCCCTATGAATCACTGTCAATTATTCCTCAAAAAGTAAGCATCGAATGTAACTACAAGCTGCTACATCTCGATAAAAAAGATATGCAACAAATTTTACAGCACCCCCAGCCAGATCAGCACTATGGCGAGTGGCTAATTGATGCTATAAAAAATGCCAATATTCTTGTTGAATTAAAGACAAACCAACACACCTATACGGAATGGCCAATCGGTATAAAATCAGCATCCCTATTATAAGATGAAGTCATACTTTTAAATGGGTATGTTTCAGGCTGTAGACAAAGCCAATGTTTCAACTTTGTCTATTATTTTACATTGCTCTCCACACAATCTTTTTTTAAGGTTTCAAGGATTAAGAAGAATATTTAATCGCGAGAAACTAACGTTAAATGTAAAAGATGATAAAAATTTAGTTTATCGCTACGCTGAGACATACTTTTAAATAGGTATGTCTTTTTATTATTTATTTTAAGCCTTGCCATTTTATTGCGTTTCTATCATAGCAACTTTCTAACGTTTCTGGAAAGCAAGTCATTACACTGTATGAATCTCTAGCATGTTTGCAGCATCAAATCAAGCTATAATAGGGATCGTACAAATTAAAAGATAGGGGCTTATCAAAACATGAATATTCAAGAAGCATTACAAAACTTTTCTACCATGACACTCTCTGAACGGCAAACCTTTATGCTACAGCAGGGTGAATGGCTATTACAAGAAATGCTGGCGCATATTGGCTCTGTCGATGCTGAATTACGTGATCATTCTATTTATCGTTCATTTATTGATTTACTAAGTGATAATTTATTAAGCACACAGCAGCTGCAATATTTATTTCAAACAGCAACAAGCGAGAATTTCTTGTATTTACAAATAGGTGAAAACGGCACAGATAGCGTTTTTACTCGTTCCTTCTCTGCTCTTCTGGCTGCTGGTCTTCTTGCAAAGGATACTGAATTGCTTGTTTTACATGATGATGACTTGCAAACTTTCTTTAAAAAAATTGGGCGCTATTTACTATTAGAGCAAGATACAAGAGGTTATGTACAGAACAAAGGATGGGCTCATAGCATTGCACATGGTGCAGATTTAGCAGCAACAATGATTAAACATCCTAAATTCGACTTACAATACGCCCCCTCCATCTTACATGCATTAAAGCTTGTCACTTGGAAAGACATTGTTTATACCAATGATGAAGAGGAACGTTTTGTCAATATCGTGGAGGCATTATTGGATCAACATTATTCTGAGGAAGCCCTTATTGAATTTGTTGAACAGGCTTTTGATAAATTTGAAATACACTTAATGACACAAGGCTATAATGAAAGCTTTTTTAGCGGACGTACTTGTACATTAAATTTTATGAAAACCTTGTATTTTTCTTTAAAAATGAATAATAAAGCCCCTCAGCTTCAAAACATGATTTATGGACAAGTAGCGAAATGGTTAAAGCTTGGTTCCTAACAAAGCATTAAAAAAAGCTAATTTAATGCGTATCCTTCTTATTTTGCATACTTTTTTCTACCTCACTAGCAAACTAGGTCAACTCTTAGTTTGCTTTTTATTTTTCAGACAAAACATAAAATGGTTTTTTTTGGATACACAAGAAATTTTATTATTATTTCAAAATAATAATAACCCCTCCTAACTTCTTCTTCCCTCTCTATTTTTGTCAGTAAAAATCCATCCTATTATTTCCTCAAGATATTATAGCCTCTACTCCCTTTTTTAAAAAAAGGCAAATAAAAAATAAACCCACACCCTGTAAATCCCTGACTTTATTACAAAACAGCGTCCAAAATGTGAAATGGATTTTTCACAAAAAAATTTATTTACTTAGGTAAACATCAAAAATCCAGTGTTTTCAACGTTTTTACAGTGTTTAATAAACCAAACTTCAAAATGTTAATATTAAAATAATGTTTTCTGTTCAAAAAATGTTCAAATTCAACTCCACTTTACTATCATTTTTATAACAAAATAATGTTTTTTCTTAAAAACAGGGCGTATAATCCAATGTGCAAACAACGATACATTGTGACAATCATAACTAGGCAAGTATGTATTTAAAACGATTGCACAGATGCTAACGCTTGCATCAGATCAATCAACAGTAGTTTGTATGTTTCAGCATGAGCCATGCCATTGGAAATTTTTCTGTTGTTGATTGATACCCCAAGATAAAAGAGGTGACCTCAGTATCTACTATTTGTAAATGTGACACTGACAAAAAACACATGAATTTTATGAATAGCCGTTCTTTATAGAAAGGAGTCAAACATGAAGAAAAAATTAAGTTTACTGTTTGTAGCATTAAGTGCTCTTCTTGCTGGATGTGAACCATTAACAGTGTTCAATCCAAAAGGGCCTAATGCTGAAACATTATCAAACACAATTATCTTATCCATTATTACGATGGCCTTTATATTACTAGTCGTGTATGTGCTTTTAGCCTTTATGCTTACAAAATATCGTGCATCAAAAGCATCTGCAGATTATGAGCCTCCTCATGAAGAAGGAAGCCATCTGCTTGAAATTACTTGGACAGTCATTCCAATTATTATCGTAGCGTTTTTAGCGATTGTCACTGTTAAAACAACATCTACTGTAGAAGCACAGCCAGCAGGTTATGACGATAAGGAGCCTTTAGTTATTTATGCATCATCCTCAAACTGGAAATGGCACTTTAGTTATCCTGAGGAAGGTGTTGAAACAGTTAACTATGTCAACCTTCCAGTAGATCGTCCAATTGAGTTTAAGCTTTACTCCTTTGGTCCAATTACAAGTTTCTGGATTCCTCAATTAGCAGGTCAAAAGTATGCCATGAGTGATATGTTAACAACCATTCACCTTGCAGCAGATGAGGTTGGTTCATTTATGGGACGTAACTCTAACTTTAATGGACGTGGCTTTGCCGAAATGGAATTTGAAGCACAGTCTATGACACAAGAGGACTTCGATCAATGGGTTGCTGATGTCAAAGCAAAAGAGGCGCCATTAACAGAGGAAAAATTTGATGAGCTTTTAGAGGCAGAGCATGTTGGTCGCCAAAGCTTCTCATCTACACACTTAGATTTTAGACCTGCACCAATGGAACATGGGAAACACATGAATATGGACGGCATGGAACATGATGATATGTCTGATGAAAACATGGACCATGAACATTCAGGTCATTAATATTGAACGTATATTATTATTAATTTTGAATGCTGAAAGGAGCGCATCCAATGAGTATGGAAGAATTATTCCATCCAATGCAAGAACCGATGATTTTAGCGGCAGCTATTAGTATTGTAGTTGGTGCAGTGGTTATTGTAGCAGGCCTTACTTATTTCAAAAAATGGGGCTATTTCTACAAAAACTGGCTATCAACTGTTGACCATAAAAAAATCGGGATTATGTATATCGCAGTAGCTTTATTAATGCTATTCCGCGGTGGTATCGATGCACTATTAATGCGTGCACAAACAGCCGTTCCAGATAACGGCCTTCTTGATGCACAACACTATAATGAAATTTTCACAACACACGGATTATTAATGATTCTATTTATGGCAATGCCATTTGTTATCGGCTTAATGAACATTGTCATTCCACTTCAAATCGGTGCACGTGACGTTGCTTTCCCACGTCTAAATGCTGTCAGCTTCTGGCTATTTGCAGCAGGTGCTGGTTTATTAAACTTATCATTCATTATCGGTGGTTCACCAGACGCTGGTTGGACAGCCTACTTCCCTCTTGCAAGTACGGAATTTAGTCCGACTGTAGGGAATAACTATTATTCTTTAGCACTTTAATTATCAGGTATTGGTACTTTAATGACAGGTGTTAACTTTATCACGACGATCATTAAAATGCGTGCTCCTGGTATGACATTAATGAAAATGCCAATGTTTTCTTGGTCTATTTTAATTACAAACATTATTATCGTATTCGCGTTCCCAGTATTAACTGTAGCGCTTGCACTGATGATGTTTGACCGTCAATTCGGCACAAAATTCTTTGCGATGCAAGACGGTGGTATGGATATGCTTTGGGCAAACCTATTCTGGGTTTGGGGACATCCTGAGGTTTATATCGTTATCCTACCTGCTTTCGGTATTTTCTCAGAAATTATTGCGACATTTGCACGTAAAAACTTATACGGTTACAAATCAATGGTGATGAGTATGGTTGTCATTTCCTTACTATCATTCGTAGTTTGGGCCCACCACTTCTATACAATGGGTCACGGTGTAATGGTTAACAGTGTTTTCTCTATTACAACAATGGCAATCGCAGTTCCTACTGGGGTTAAAATATTTAACTGGCTACTCACTATGAGGCACGGGAAAATTCAATTTACAACACCGATGCTTTATGCACTTGGCTTTATTCCTATCTTCACTATTGGTGGGGTTACAGGGGTTATGCTTGCGATGGCAAGTGCCGACTATCAATATCATAATACGATGTTCCTAGTTGCCCACTTCCACTATGTATTGATTCCAGGTACAGTATTTGGTGTGCTTGCAGGTTACCACTACTGGTGGCCAAAAATGTTCGGTTTCCGTCTCAATGAAAAATTAGGGAAAGCTGGTTTCTGGTTCATTGCTATCAGCTTCAACGTAACGTTCTTCCCACTATTCATTTTAGGTTTAGATGGATATGCTCGTCGTATGTACACGTATTCTGAGTCTACTGGATACGGTCCATTGAACATGTTATCGTTCGTCGGTGCTCTAGGACTTGCAGTCGGCTTTGCATTAATCGTCTACAATATTTACTACAGCTGGAAGCATATGCCTCGCAATGAAAAGGCTGATGTATGGGATGGTCGTACACTTGAATGGGCTACTCATTCTCCAGTACCAGAATACAACTTTGCCGTAGTGCCTACCGTTACTCGCTTAGATGAGTTCTGGTTCGCGAAAAAAGAAGGTCGCGATATTACAGCAGGTACAATCGAAAAAATTCATATGCCAAATAATACAGGCACACCATTCTGGATGAGTGGATTCTTCTTCCTTGCAGCATTCTTCGCTGTATTCAATCTATGGATTCCAGCCATCATCAGTATGCTTGGTGTATTTGGCTTCATGATCCATCGTTCATTCGAAAAAGATCATGGTCGTTACATTTCAGTTGAGGAAGTAATGGCAACTGAGAAAAGCTTGAGAGGTGATAAATAATATGAAAATCGATTCTTCACTTCCATTAGAATATAGTACAGAGGAAAACCGTCTAAAAATCTTTGGTTTCTGGATTTTCCTTGGCGCCGAAATCGTGTTATTTGCCACATTATTTACAGTGTATTTCACACTTCATACACGTACAGGTAGTGGACCAAATGGTGCCGAAATTTTCGAATTAACGCCAGTTCTATGGGAAACATTCTTATTACTAACAAGTAGTTTCACAATTGGTCTTGGTGTTCATGCAATGCGTATCGGTCGTAAAAAAGCGATGATGACATTCTTTATCATCACTCTTTTACTAGGTCTTGGCTTCTTAGCTATTGAGATTGATGAATTTGTCACTTATGTACACGAAGGTGCGACGATTCAAACAAGCGCATTCTTATCGTCCTTAATGACTTTACTTGGAACGCACGGTGCCCACGTAACATTCGGTTTCTTCTGGGGCGTAGCTATTTTAATCCAAGTAGCAAAACGTGGCTTAAACCCACAAACGGCTAATAAAGCGTTTATCTTCTCACTGTACTGGCATTTCCTAGACGTTGTTTGGATTTTCATCTTCAGCTTCGTCTACTTGAAAGGACTGATTAGCTGATGAAGGAATTATTCCCAAAACAACACGTCATGGGCTTCGGCTTCTCATTATTACTGACACTTGTCGCTTTAGCCGTCGTAACCTTTGATATGAGTTATAAAATGGCATTCGCTATTTTACTTGTCACTGCCCTTGCACAGGCAACTGTACAATTAGTATTATTTATGCATATTGGTGAATCTGAAGATAAGAAAACGTTATATACAACGATTTTATACTCAGTATTCGTAGGTGTTGTAACAATCATTGGTACATTGTTTGCCATGATCTGGGGCTATCATTAAGAAACAAAAAGCTGTGTCAAAATACCGTGCTAAATGGTATTTTGATGACAGCTTTTATTTGATTCCTTTGACCCTTATCAACTAGTACAATACGATGATTTTCTTTGAATAACGAAACTTTTCCTTTTTTTCCATGTATACTAAAGAGTAAGATAGTAGTTATTATCGAAAATAGGAGCTGAAGCGAATGAAGAAATTTATCAAAGTATTAGCAGTTGGAACACTAGCATTGACACTCGCCGCTTGTAATTCTAGCGCTACGCCTAAAAAAGATACAACAAAAACAAGTGACCTTACATTAGAACAAGTATACGATAAGGCAGTGGAACGTCAGTCAAACATTAAAAGTGCAAGTGCCTCTATGGACATGACACAAGCAACAAAGTTTGGCTCTGGTGAGGAAACGATGGAGCTTTCTTCTAGCACAAAAATGGATATGGACTTTATCGTTGATCCGCTTGAAATGCATATATCAGGTACGATGACGATGCCTAATATGTTTGGTGAAGGTGGAGAAACAACAGACTTACCAATAGAAATGTATATGAAACAAGGTACAGGATTCTTCATGAAAGATACAGCATCTGATAGCTGGTTAAAGCTTCCTGATGATAACTTTGATGATATTTTAGAGCAAACAGCTTCCTCTGCAGATGCAAAGGAGCAATTAGAGCAGCTAAAATCATTTATTAATGACTTTTCATTTGAACAAACAGATGATGAATATGTGTTAACATTAGATGCAGAAGGCGATAAATTTAAAGCATTAATTGATGAAGAAATTGAAAAATCAATGCAAGGTATGGAACTAGGTGAAAATCCACTAGATGGACTAACAATTGATCAAATCAACTATGTTCTATACATTGACAAAGATACATTTGATACAAACAAAATGGATATGAAATTTGATTTAAAAATGAATGTTGAAGGTCAAGAATTAACCATGAATACAAAATCAGTTATCACATACACCGAATTCGATCACCTGAAAACAATTGATATCCCTCAAGAAGTTATCGATAACGCTCAAACAATTGAATAAGTAAAAGAACCTGCCTGTCGCTACCTTAGCGTACAAGCAGGTTCTTTTTTGCTTAATCTAACGTACAATTAAAACATCACATGGTGCATGACGAGCTACCTTTTCTGCAACCGACCCTAACAGCATTTTTTCCATTCGATTTAACCCCGTTGCCCCACAAACAATTAAATCAACATTTGGTAGTTGTGTTAAGATTGCTTTAGGTAAGCCTGCTTCTACCACTGACTCTACCTCTTTCACACCTGCCTGTAGCGCATCCTTTGCCAATTTTTCAATTTTACTGCTATTTTCCTTTTTTAATGCCTCTGCGTATTTTAAATCATAAGCTGTAGCCGCACCAAATGATTTTGTATCAATGACGCTGACTACTTGTAATGTAGCATGATACTGAATGGCTAATTGACTTGCTCTTTCAAAAGCCTTCAGTGATTGCTCTGAAAAATCAATTGCTACTGCGATTTTAAGATAATTTGCCACGTTAGTCCTCCCCTATTTTTCATACCTTTCCAAATAATTATACCATAACGATATTCGATATAGTTTCTCATCCTTCCTGTTCAATATATGCTTCTTTTGTAGATATGCCTCCAGCATATACAACCATTGCTAAAAGTAAAAAAGCATAACATGTTTTATCACTAAACATAAAAAAGGCGCCATCCTAGACGCCCCTTTTACTAATTTTTATACTTTCAAACATAATTATTTCGCCTGATGCCTTTGTTTTTTCTAACACCTCGATATAAGCTTCTTTTCGATTGATGAGTCGTTCTTGCTGTACCTTTTGATAGGAGTGTTGAAAATCGTCTATAGCTGCTTTATCCATAAACTCACCTCGTAAACATGATCTATTACCACTATTATATGATTAGAAATTTATTACAGCAATTCTATTTCTATTTTTGATTATATGTTCCCAAAGCTACAAAGGATAAAAGACATATAAATATCCCAATGACTATTGATATTTATCTATACTAGTGCAGGAAATAAGGTAATACCTTTTCTTCAACAGCCTGTTCTCCAGCTTGAATCCATTTACTTTTATCATGAATATACCCATCCTTCTCAAGTGGTGTCTGAAATTGGCTTGCTCCAGTTGCATCTAATAATGACCCCTCATCATAATCTAAACCAATATTCACAACATGCTTAATCACAAACGGCTTTTGAAAACGAATTTGTGCATCTTCATTATCAAGCTCCCCTGCTGTCACGATAAAGGGTACACGTAAATAAATCGTTTCTCCCTCTTCCTTCCACAATACGGAGTCGAAGCTCCCTTTATCATACTCCCAATTTCCACCAATCGTAAAACCTTGATTGATAATTTTATCTCGCAAATAACCAAAACCAATTTCTTTGCCAATAATTTTTGACTCAAATTGTAACATTGTGCATCCTCCTTTTACTTGCTAAAAGTCTATCCTAAATAGAGGCATTACAAACACGTTCTATTAGCCACTTATTCCACGAAAATATCCTCTAAAATAAGATATGGTATACTAGCTACGATGAATAATTAGAAGGTGAATTTTATGCTAGAAGTTAGTGAAAGTAAATTAACACAATATGGAATGCACTTTATAAGTGAGTCACTTATTTTAGGGGAAGAGGCATTTACACAGCCTGAGGTAATGTTAGAAGCAGCCTTTACACAGCTGGCCTTTCATAAAATAGATATGGAGCAGCAGTACGAATTTTTCCATGAAACAAATATTGCTCTTAATGAGGTTTTTACTTATGTACAGGCAATTTTTGCACAGGAAAATAGCTTTCTTGAACAATCTCAAAATATTGCTAAACACTTACATAGTGTGTCCCAGCATCCCAATATAAAAAGTGGTGAGTTATTTATTGGATTGTTTGACGATTGTTTATTAGTGGATGAAGCTAAAAAAGTAATCGCCATTGTCAAAATTGATGAAAAAGAAACATTTTTAGATGTGCAAAACGACCATCATACAATGACAGTCAATGGTATCGATGGCATTAATGTTAAAAAAATCAATAATGCAGCCATTATTATTGATATGGGACTAGAGCAGCCTCCTGCTGTTTTTATCAAAACAAAACGTAAAGAGGATATTGTTTATTGGCAAGAGCGTTTTTTAAAAATAAAAGCAGCAGATGAGCATTTTTATAAAACAAATTTAGCCTTAGTTGAGTGTAAGAAATATATTTTAAAAGAAGAGCATTATACAAACACAGAGAAGCTAGGGCTGTTAAATAAAACATTGGACTATTTTAGACAGGAAGAGGAGTTTCAGGTAGACCATTATATTGAGACGGTGTTTGAGCAGGCAGACGCAACCCAAAAGGATATTATTATAAACACAGTTAAACCTTATGAAACCATTATTTCGGAGAGTGCACTTGAAAAGGCCGAAAAGAAGTATAAACGTAAAATTAAACTGGATGCCCATATTGAAATTCAAGTAAATATTCAGCATATTGAGCAAATCGATGAGCTGATCGAGGTAGGCTATGATGAAGCAACCAATCGAAAGTTCTATAAAATTTATTTCCAGGATGAAATGTAACAAGATAAAATCTGCTTTAGAGGAGGATAAAAAGTTAAAATTTCTCTAAAAAGATAAAACCTTTTCGATTGGTAAAACGTCTAATAATTGGTAACACTAGTTGATCTAAAAGGAGAATTGATGACAATGAAAAAGCCGTTTACAAAAACATGGATAGCCGCTTCAGCACTTACACTAGGAATGACCGTTTTAACACCCATCTACGTTGGTGCAGCACCCGTAGAAACAACAAATAATGCCATTATACAATTAGAACAAACCATTACAGGAACGATTCAATATTTTGATGAAGAAAGCATTATGCTGAAGGGAACAGATGGAAAAAATTATTTTATCGGCTTATACAAATTCTCTGACAAACAAATTAAGCAATGGTCATTAGCAGAAGGTCAGGAAATTACGGTTGAGGGTAGCATCGTGGAAGATTATTTAGACTTTCTTACATTTGATGTATATAAAAAGTCCTTACCTGAAGGCGTAACAGCCGAAGAATTAGTGCAGCTAGAAAAGCTCTTTCATGACCTAAAAAAAGCAGCTAAAGAAGATAATTATGAAGAGATGGAAAAGGCCTGGGAGCAAATCGATCGCATCGTAACACCTTACGAGCTCGCAAATTGGGAACCTGAGTCTTTTGAAGAATTTATTAACGAGGCTGAATTTACTGAAAAAAATGTTGTCATCAAAGAACAGGATCGAAAGCAGCTTGAAACACTTTATAAGGAATACATTAAGCTTGCAAAAGAAGATAAAACAGAGGAAGCAAGCGAAATTCTGGATACCTTCTATACAATTCTTGCGCCTTATTTCGATGAGCTATATCCACCACTCACATTTGAAGAATATATGACTGATCTTGAAATAGAGGTACCAGAAGAAGAGCTTGCAAATTTGAAAGTTATCTATGAAGAAGCGCTAAAAGCAGATACAGCTAAGAACGAGGAATTATCCACAAAGCTATGGGAGCAATTCTATCAAACTCTGAATGCCCATATAAAGCCTGTTCCTTTTGAAGAATATATAGCTGATATGGAATTTGATATTCGTGAAGACGATTACGTAAAGCTACAGCAATATTATGAAGAAGCAATTGCTCTTAGTCGAAGTGGTGAAGATGAAAAAGCTGATGAAAAATGGACGGCATTTTATAATATCTTAGAACCTTATTACGAAGCAAATAGAGCCATTCTTATTTCTGCCTCTAAACTAACACTAAACGGCAAGGACTTACTACCAGAATCAACTAAATAATTTAAAGGGGCTGCTTCTAAAAATTTAGAAGCAGCCTTTCTATAACTAATCCACATGTTTATTTTTTAACTGATCCGCAGCAATGCCCCCAATTAGCATCAAAGCTAATGGTAAAAAATTAGGCACAGCTTTTGGTAATCCCTCTAAAATCGTAATATTTGTCCCTGCAAAATGATTTAACGCAAGAATGCCTAACTTAACTACTAGCATTAAAGCCCCTAATAAAAATACACTATCAAAAAATACCTTCCATTTTGGATAGGCCAACTGTTTACTATCTTGAATAACCTTCGCCTTCAATTCTTCATCACTCCTTAATAGTTCATCGATCGTAATACCAAATAAATCACTTAAATCAATAATAACTTCAATACTGGGATAGTTCTTGCCCGTTTCCCATTTTGAAACAGCCTGACGACTAACTTGAATTTTTTCAGCAAGCTCCGTTTGTGACCAGCCTCTTTTCTCTCTTTCTTGTTTTAATCGTTCGCTAAAAATCATGTTGTTCATCGCCCTTTCTTACTATTCATTATGCGGAGAGTGAATAAAAAAAGTAAAGATAGTTATAGGTGCATCAAGGAGCAACCTGTCGTTGCCCTCTATAAATACAGTGTTTGCCGAAATTTCGCTAAATAAAAAAGAGATAACTTGTACAAGTCAATAATGTACAAATTATCTCCTATAATTATTTTATTTTTCAAGTGCTGGATATGTTAGCGATCATTATCCGCAATTTACGCTATCCCTTCACCGCAAATTTATCACGCAATTGATATTTCGAAATTTTTCCAGATGTGTTTCGTGGCAGAGCATCGACATAGTGAAATGGATGGGCAATTTTATGTGAGACGCTTATGGCAAAAAGTGATTAATAGCTACTTTTAATATATATGATAAATCACTCATAATCATACTACAGCAAGGCTATTGTTAAGCCTAATAAATATGAATTTTTCACCAATGTTAATATTCGCTATAAATCAAAACATTATTCATTTATAAAGTATTTTCTATATGGGACTGCTTCCTTTCTTTGCAATATCAATAAAATAGGACAGCTAAACACTAACATTTAGCTGCCCCATTATCTGTTTTATTGTGCTTCTTCATTCTCATACAACTTTAACATCGAAATAATTGCTTGCTCCAATGTATAATTGTTCTTTGGTAAAAATAGGCCTTGTTCCGTACCAGTCATAATCTCTGCAAGTTGCATAGCATAGACACTGTCCTTTGCCCAAGCGGAGATGTCACTGTCATCCTGATAAATCAGAGGATTGCCGTCCCCTGAGATATCCTTTAAATCTAAATACTTATAGATATTATAAAGAATTACCGCAGCCTCCTCGTGGGTAATCGTTTCATTTGGAGCAAATAGCGTATCACTCTTACCCTCTATAATGCCAAGCTTATTTATGGCAACGATATACTCATCTGATGTATCCTCAAATGGCGTAGGCTCCATCATATCTGGCTCCCAATCTGTTTTCTGGAAAAGAAGTCTAGCAGCAAGCATAGAAAAGTCAGCTCTTTTAATACCCTCATAATAATTTTTGCGAAGCTCATATGGGAATAGTTGAGCTTTCATCGCTCTTGCCATCGTCATATTAGCCTGCATATCCTTATCAGTATAGCTTTTGCCTAACGGATTTGTGAGATCAATATAGTCAAGATAAAGATGTACACCCTTTATAGTCTTGTATAAACCATACTCGCTCCCCTCCTGCAAATCTTCCTCTCCAACTATAACCTCTGTCGCCTCATCGTCGTCAATATTATTTTGCATCCCAATTGTTAGATCGCCACCTATCCCATCTGAGCCAATCTGAATAAAGCTAATTTCTGTTAGTTCTTTGACTGAAAGCTGTGACTTTACCTTCTCCCATGCCTGCTTTGCATGATCTGTCACAGGCAATGTAGCAGAGGGCTTATTAGGGATTTCCTCTTTAATAATCTCACCGTCTTTTTTGAAAATACGCGTTTGATCAGCTCCATACGATGATTCCATACGAACAAGCTCACCGTTGATAAGCGTATAGCCTTCCTCTACCTCATCATAATAAGGCTCTATATACAATGTAAAAATATTTTCCTGCTCATCATACTCAATACGATAGGAATTTCCGTAAATATTATGCCATCTCTCGTTGACAGACTTACCAAACTCCTTATCTAAAATCGCGCCTAATTCTTCAAATGAAATACCTGTTTGTTGGAAATCTATAGTGAGTGAACTAAGCCATCCCCACTGACTCGTTGCAGTTAATGTAAGTGGTTCCGAGATATTAAACATTTGTACCATTGCCTGATACTTCGTGTTGCGATCTTCAGATGGAACTTGACTGAATCGGATACCCGTTGCTTCCTCTATCTCTTTTTTCGAGCTATGCGGTATTCTTATCGTACTAGAGATTGGATATACCGTATGATCAAAGATAGGTCGTGATATGGCCTGATAGGATGGCGTTTGATCGCTCATAATTTCCCTAGCAATCACCTGACCCGCATCTGCCGCATAAGCAAGCATATCAGGGCTGACATGTTCTATCGTGTCATTCTCATTATGATACTCCCCATGTACAGCTGGGTGGGAAAAGAATAAATTTGGAATAAGCTTTGGAGCAAAAGCAGCATGGTCACTTGTCCCACCACTGTTATACTCAACAACTTGAATATTTTTATAATTGTCATTGCTCTTTAGTAAATCAGATAAAAAACTTGCTTCCCCATCAGCCGAATAAATTTTCACATTCTGCTCTTTTTTTGCCGCTAGCATATCGAAATTGAGCATCCCAATCACTCTATCACTATCGGCTCCTAACTGATCCACATAATGCATCGAGCCAAGCAAGCCGTCCTCTTCTGCGTCAAAGGCGATAAAACGTATTTCCGTATCAGTAGGTACATTATGTAATAAACGCACAAGCTCAAGCATAACTGCAACACCAGAAGCATTGTCATTGGCTGCTGGTATATTTCTGATACTATCATAGTGCGCACCAATAATCAGAATATCATTTGTTTTTACCGCTGTATTCGGCGAAATCGTTCCAATAATATTGGTTGCTGAATATTTGGTGAAAGGCTCTTCCCCTTTTTCAGCTAAATCCCAATTGAAATGTTCTGCTTCAAACGCCTGCGTTGTCACCGTAAGACCATATTGTTCAAATGTGTCTATAATGAATTGCCTTGCAAGCTCCTTTTCTTCATTATCATGTCCTCGTGGATAGGAGGACAAAACCTCGACAGTGGACATCATGTCATTTGCATCCACACTACCTTCCATTGCGTTTGCTGTAAAGGTACTTGAAAAGCCTGCAAAAATAACTAAGACCGCTAGCACTACCCTTATTATTGTTCTCATTTATCAGCTACCCCCATCTGCTTACCCGTGTAAACTTTATCTAATATCCCTTTAAAACTATCCATCACACGCTAAGCCATCCTTGTTGTTATTTATTGGATGAAAGCAACCTATCCAAATATGGATAATTTTACATCAAAAACATCATTTATACAATGTTTTTTATTTATATATTGGGGAAACCTCTTAATCAAATGACTAGAGATTGGTTAAATTAGGGGTTTTTTTTGGGAGAGGTTATGAAATGTAATTGGTAAAAATATGATCCTAGGGCATTTATCTTTTGTTATCATTTCACTATCAATAAGTAGCCATTATTAGGATTCACTACAGAAGGAGAGCTATTGTGAAACACAAAAAAGTGAATATATGGATATTGATGTTTAGTGTCGTGCTTGTAATTTGTATACCTTTTATTTATGGAAATAGAGAAAATATTGATGATAGTACATATCACTAAAGTTATTTCTCGTGCTTTTTAATTTTGTATTCTTTATTCCCACATATCCCTAAAAGATTTGAGAGCAAACACAAACAAATTTAGACTACTTAACCTTCCAGCAAGCGCATTAAAAAATGTTTTATATATACCTTCCTTGACTAGCCCCTCCACTTTCATAGAAATTTATCATCATCTTACTATATTAAAGTTCAAATAAAAGTTTATAATTTTCCTGAAATTAAAAAACATCCGAAATATTGAGAGATCAATATTTCAGACATTTTTAATATATAACTACTCAACGCATATTTCTTTGTAAAGTTAATACTTGATGTGCTATTCATTGAATTCATTCACTATCACAACGCTGGCATTGGAAATGTAGGAATTATCTTTATTCAATAGTATTTCAATTATTCTTTTAATTCCATTGCATCTAACATTGTTGTTAATTTCGCAGAGATCTCGTTGTATTCACTATTTGGCACTGAGTTGTTCACTATTCCAGCCCCTGCAAACAATGTAACCTCTGTCTCCTCTATTGCTGCACAACGAATAGCGATTACCCATTCCCCATCGCCATTACTATCCATATAGCCAACTAACCCTGTATAAAAGCCTCTGTTAAATGGCTCTATTTCCTGTATAAAATGTAAGGATTGCTTTTGCGGTTCCCCGCATATTGCTGGGGTGGGATGTAACAATTGGGCTAAATCCAATGCATCCATCGTATTATTTGTCAGCTTCCCTTTAATAACTGTGGATAAATGGATCATTGTATCTGTATAAAGAATCTCAGGTCTTTGATTAAACTCTATATCGCTTAAATAAGGGTGCAATTTCTCACACATATAGTCCACAACAATTTTATGTTCATACAAATCCTTATCAGAGTTAAGTAGTTCTTTCTCTAAATAAGCATCCTTTATCTTATTAAAAGTTTGTTTTCGTGAACCAGCTAAGGGATTAATCGTTACCATAGCTCCATCCTTTTTTACAAGTAACTCGGGACTTGCTCCAATAAGTGTTTGGCAATCATCTGTACCCATTGAAAAAATATAGCCCTGATTATTTTTATATAGTAAATTTGTTAACCATGAAGATATTGGCGGATTGTCCTTCAAGTGGAAGTTTAATGTTCTAGCTAAAACTACCTTATTAAAATGCTGATCATTAATAAAATTGATTGCCTTTCGAACCATCTCACTAAATTGCTCTTTATCAGGGATAGTCTGACTCTGTTCTATCATTAAGGGATGAGTGGTTACTTGCAAGTCCATAATCAAGCGACACTTATCATAACGCTCAAGTTTTTCTGGTACAATAATGGTTGCCTTTGTACGTCCATCAAATGGAATTGCTGCAATCATCATTTGTGTCTTATATTGTTGCTGAAGTTTTATCATTTCATCTTTGAACTTTGAAGGGTCGTTGTATTCTATCCTAAACCTTTTGCAGCTTCCTTTACATAATAATAGTTGTTCAGGTGTTTTAAATAGGGTATCCTGTTTTTGAAAATTCTGAAGGATTTCAGAAAGTTTTGTTTTCATCATCGTTTTCAACTCACTTATCTGCTTCTTTTATTAATAGATTTTCTGTGATATTCACTACACGTATGTTCTTTTTTTTACTACTAATGAGTGACAAACGGTAATTATTATCAACGATCATGGAATGACAAAATACATCGCCTAAAATTGATTGAAATTGCTGATTTTCGAGTAAGAAGTTTACTTTTGTTAGATTCATATTTAATCCCATACCTATCATTTTGGAATAAGCTTCTTTTAAAGTCCAAATGGTATAAAAATAATCTAGCTTATCTTCCTTTAATGGAAACCCATGAAACTGTATGATCTCTTGTTCACTCATAAAATATTCGATACAATCAAACTCAACTGGTTTTATCTGTTCAATATCAATACCGATAAAGCAATCTAAAGAGACTGCACCTACAAAATAATCGCCAGAATGAGATATATTAAAGTGAAGATTCGTATAGCCTGAGCTATTTACATATGGCTTTCCATATGGACCATATTCAAATTGAATATCTTGTAATCCAGTTTCCTTCAATAGAATATAGCGTTTAAACAAATTAGAATACTTATTATCGGCATCACTTATCTTGTATAAATAGACATTCATAGGTTGATTGAAGCTTATCATAGTGTACTGACGCTATAATGGAGGATCGTATCCTCTATCACCTTTACATACATATCTCCTAATTCGTACAAGTAAAAGTGACTGCCTTGAAAATTTTCAAATGAAAAGCTATTATTCGTAACTTCCCTCCAACACGACATATCTGTATCTGCAAGGTCAGGATCTTCATCACCATAATGAGCAATAACGGGGATATTCAGCTTCTGTCCCGTATAGGAAAAAGACTCATGCAAGATATAATCATTTTTTATAGAAGGTATGACAAAGTTAAGAAACTCTTGATTGTTTAATAGGCATTGTGGTGTACCACCCAAGCGATGTAATTCCTGTATTAAATAATGATCTGCCATCGTTGAATGATATTTATCCTTGCCTTTACAATGTGGAGCTTGGCGACTTGCAGCTACCAATAGTTGAAGCTGTACATCTGTATAATTTTCAAGATAGTGAGCTACTTCAAATGCAATGGCAGCCCCCATGCTATGGCCAAATAATACGACCTTCTTGTCTTTTGAAATACTTTCAATGGCCTGCGCTACTTTTGCACCTAATGCAGCAATGTTTAAAATCGGTTCTTCCATTCTCCTGGTTCCTTTGCCTGGTAGTTCTACACTATATATATTTAAATGCCTATATCCTGATATCCATTCCCTATAATTAGAGGCTGATCCACCAGCATGATGAAAGCAAAATAAGTTGACATCAGCTTGGTGATTACATGAGAATGGAAACCAAATCTTCATATCCATTACAGCTCCCTCCTTTTTTCTAGCGCAAATAATCGTTGCCCTAATGGATAGAGCTTATGTGCCTTATCTGGTTGAATAGATATACATTCTAATCCTACCTCATTAAATATTTCCAACCATTGAGAGGTAGTTAAAAAAGTAGATGATGTTTCTTTTCTTATGTCACTAGCAGGCTTCATCATAAATACTTGTGAAATTAACATTTGCAATGCTTCTCCATCCGCTTCTGTTATAAGGACGATACCATCATTTTTTAATAGTAATTTAAGCCTTGATAAGACTTCCCGCGTATTTTTTACATTATTTAAAACCCCTGCTGCTATAATAATATCTTGAGAATCATTCTCAATATAAGCGATATCCGTATCATTTTCTATATCTAATTTCATATAGTCCAGCCAGTTTATGTTTTGAAATGTTTTTTTAGCTTCATTAATAAAATAATTAGAAATATCACTAAACAAATAGCACTTTATATTTTTCTGCAGTTGCTGCTTGATAATATGATCAATAACCACGGTAGAGGTAGCGCCTGTTCCAGCACCAATTTCCAATACATGCACATGGTCTTTCATAGCAATGTGTGCTGAGACAGTATTGGCTACTTCATGATTAAGATAATGGGCAATTATCGTTTCCTTGTACAATGCTGTTGCGATGTCCATCTCGCCATATTGAAATAGAAGCTGCACAGCAGACTGCTGTCCGCTTAATAAACCATCTAGTATTTGTGCATGGCTATAAAAATAGTCCATTACTTTTTCTGGTACTAATTGATCTGCCCAAAGTGATTTAAGCTCTAGCCAATCCTGTTTGACCTCATCAGTAGTTAGAAGTGGATAATTCAACATGTAGCCAGCATTAGCACTAATAATATAGCCATGATTTGCAAGTGCAATTAGCCATCTCTGAGGGATAAATTTTAAATTTTCAGCTACTTGAATTGAATGCTGAATATCGTCCACTGAGTAGACTTTCCCTTTTAGAGTTAAAATATTTTTTTTCTGAAATTCTAATAAAATAGTTTTTAAACATACCTCATTAAATTTCGCTACAGCTTGTTTAACGCTCTCCACTGTTAATTGCTCATAGCGAGCTTCAATAGATATTTCTTTATGGAGTTGTGCTTTTACATCCCCAATATTTAAAAACGGTTGTGCCTTTCTTTTGTAGTCATTAGGGTATCCTAGTGAACTTGTA
The DNA here is from genome assembly GCF_038051955.1 of Lysinibacillus sp. FSL H8-0500. Lineage (NCBI taxonomy): Bacteria > Bacillati > Bacillota > Bacilli > Caryophanales > Bacillaceae > Lysinibacillus > Lysinibacillus sp. FSL H8-0500. The sequence continues at coordinate 3,326,184 of NZ_CP150292.1, forward strand.
ATATCACTCCACAGTTGTGCTGCTTGGATAATATATTGCCCTTCTCTCATCATCGCACTTGATTGACTATTATTGATAATCAAGTTTCCTAACCTTTTAAGATCTTTTAAGATAGTGGATGGCCAAATTGTTGTTAAAATCTCTTTATAGGTTAAGCTGCTGTTTGGCTCAAACATTTCATTCACTGGCGTTGTTAATGAATATGACATCTCCTGTATCAAATCTTTTGGAATCAAAGTAGTATCAGGCATTTGCATTCTAGGTGTCCACACAACTGGTCCATTGGTATCAAACAAAGTTAGTTTACCACTATCGAATCCTACTGTTATTTGATGCATTAAATGCATATAGCTATCAGAAACAGCTACCTCTACCTGATTTTGTGCTCGAATCGTTGTCGGAACACCTTTTATTATGAGAGAAAGCATTTGAAACGGCGTATTGCCTGAAATGTGATCTTTAATACTCCAGGGCTGTAGATTGCCAAATAATTTTGTTAATATATGGGCTAAAGGAAACGAAACTTGAGTTGCCATATCCACATTAAGATATATTAACTCCTCTTTTTCCATAATTTTTTTGGCAATATCAATAAACTTCCTTACATAAGGTAAATTTACATATAAATCACCTACAACAAACTTTACACGATATTGTCTCGCAATACGGTAGCACTCTATTAAGTTTTGATAATGGACTGGCTGCTCGACTAAGACATGAATGCCTCTCTTCATTAACTCAATAGCTAGCTCTGTACCAGAGCCACCCATAATACTAGTAGGCACAACAATACAAGCAATATCAATATCTTTAGGTATATTTTCTATATCTGTATATAAGTCAGTTTCATACACGCTAGCACATAGCTGTGATCTTTGACTTCCTTGTGCCAGAATGCCAGCTAGTTCAAAGTGCTGGGCGTTTTTAATAGCTTCTAAATAAAATTGACCAAACCTTGTACCACATACAAGTACACGTAACTTTCGTGTCAATTGCTTATCATCCCTTCACTCATTGCTAAAAGCAATATACCAAGTTTATTTCACTTAAAATGGAGCCTTTGTGAGCATAATATATTCAATAGAAATTCATTGTTTGCCTAAACTGAATAGAATAATTATGCTCGCAGCTCCCTTTTCTTTTTACTAAAGTGAGCCTGTCACTTGTGCCTCTTCTTTATCTTGTTCGTCCTTCTTTTCTTCGAGATTCAGAGCTAGCCCTTCAATGGTAGGGTGTAAAAATAATTTTTCTAATGTTAAAACATAGCCTTGTTCATCGAGTTTATTAATAAAGCGGATTGCTTTTAAAGAATCGCCACCCTGTTCAAAGAAATTATCTTTTATACTTCTATATTCTGTCTCCAATATTTCATTCCAAACCTTCACAATAGCCTGCTCCTCTAATGTAACTGCTAGTCTTCCTTGCTCAACGATATCAGGCTGGTGGAAAGTCTGATATTGTGCTAGTTGCTTACGGTCAAGCTTGCCATTAGCCGTTATTGGAAATCTTTCATGAACGAAATAATGATCTGGACACATATACTTAGGAATAGTATTTTTCACCTCTTCTGCAAACTGCTCAACAGATAGTGATTTGATTTGTGCTGGTCCTCCTGCTATCATAATGTGTTCCCCTAACCATTTCGAGTCACTTTGCGGCCACTCCAATAAACATGTATAGCCCTCATCCTTCATTAAGCTTTGCCAGGCTTCTCGATTGAGTAAAGGCAATTTTTCTGTACATCTAAAATCTCTAAGCTGATGATAGCCTTCTTCAAAAAATGCTACAGTAATTAATAAAAGGGCATTATTCTTTACATTTTCAGTTAGGATAATAAGACCACCCGGCTTTAATAGACGTTTTAAATAAGCCATGGTGTTATTCAAATGATGACTTCTATGCAATGTATTTTCGGCAATGATAATATCATAATCATGCAGCACACATTGTTGATTATCTGGTGGGATATTGACATCAAATTGTTTAAACTTTATATGTTCTTGTGTCGTTGATGCCTTTTTCCAATTTATAAAGTCGCTTGATTCGTCACAATAGGTGTACTGTCCAGCATTCTTAAATACCTTGGCGAAATTATCCGTGCCATGTCCTGTTCTTGTGCCAAGTTCTAAGACATTCAAAGCCTGATTTGTATCAGATTTAGCTAATGTTGCTAGCATATGCTCAACTAATTTTTCGGTATGCCGACTCCATAAATTATACTGTCCTAATTGTTCTGGCGTTAAAAACCCCTGTGAATCCAATAAATAAGCTTTTGCTGATTGCTCTCCTTTTAAAATAGCAAGACGGGCAGATCGAGATGTTATAAGTTGTTCTCTCAATTGTTGAAGTGTTTGCTTCATTTCATCAAGATTAAAGTCATTTAACTGATGATTTATATAGTTTAAAGCACCATTCTCACTGAAGTTGACAATATAACTAGAAGCCCTCTTTTCCACAAAACCATAGTGAACAAGATAATCTAGCCAATGCTCCATCAGAGATGCGTACACATTTGCAACGGACCTCATAATATCCTCTTTTATAAATACTTGCCCTTCTGCTTTAAAAATAGTTAAAGCATATAAATCTAAAAACATCGTACCGACACTAAGCCATTCAATCGACTGTGTATAATCTGCAAGCTGATTTATTCGCAAATTTGCGGTTGAATGCGCTAGTTCCTTTTTAATAATCTCGATGCTTTTCACTAGGTTTATATCTGTTGCAATCGTTTGAATAAGCTCATGCTGAATATGTTCATAAAGCTTCAGATGGCCAATGAGCTTTTGCTCTTGCATCGTGACAACCGCCTGTTGTATGATAGGGAATTTACATAAATTCGCTTCAATATCACCTAATTCTACTCGATGACCATTGATTTTAACTTGCTGATCTTCACGGCCTAAAAACTCAATATTGCCATCAGGAAGAAATCTAGCTAGATCCCCTGTTTTATAGATACGTTCACCTGTTATTGGATGGTGGATATAGTGTGCTTTGGTTCTTTCAGGATCGTGACAATACCCTACGGATAAACCAATACCACCAATATATAAGTCCCCTTTCACCCAGACAGGGCAATCTTCATAGTTTTTATTTAATACATACAATTGTTGATGTGATAGTGATTTGCCATAAGGAATGCTCTTCCAGCTCTCTTGTACTGTATTGATAATATAGTAGTTAGACCAAATAGAACATTCTGTTGCACCACCTAAACTAATTACATTTGCCCCTTCAAAAATATTCTTTATTTTTTCTGGTAGAGTTAATGGAATCCAATCACCACTTAATAGCACTGCTTTTAAATCATGACCTCTTTCAGCAATCGTACGAGCTGTTTTATGGTAATCAACTAACATCTCCATAAAGGTTGGCACAGTATTCCATATCGTAATGTGATGTTTATGCAACATATCTAACCAATGTTCGGGGTCCTTCAACCTCTGAATTTCTGGTATAACAACTGCTCCTCCGACAGATAACAAGCCAAAGATATCATAAATGGATAAGTCAAAGGTAAAATTCGATAAGGCAATACTTCTATCAGAATCTGTTACGTCAAAACGCTTATTAATATCTAAAATTGTATTCACAACACTGCGATGGGTGATTTCAACACCTTTAGGTTTACCTGTGGAACCTGAAGTGAAAATAATATAGGCTAAATCAACTGGTTTTACATCTCTAAATATCGATGGCTTATCTTTATTAGTCGCAATAAGCTCTTCCACAATATATATATTCATTCCTAAGTTACTATAACGACTAGCCAAAGACTGGGTTGTCATTACACTGTCGACCTGTGCTTGCTGAATGATTTGATGTAATCGTTCCATTGGTGTATCTATATCTACTGGCAAGTAGGCTATCCCTGCTCTCATAATACCTAGCGCTGCAACGATTTGCTGCCAATCTTTCTCGATTAACACGACAATGACCTGTGCTTGTCCTGGGCTTACTGAATAAGCTATATTTTTAGACATTGTATCCAATTCCTCATAGGAAATGGTAGCTGAAGGAGCAATAATAGCTGTATTCTTCCTATTCTCTATACATTGTTTTTCTATCAAACTAACTAATGTTTCTTCTGATAACGGGATAATAGCTGCTTGATGAATCGCTTCTCTCTGTTTAGCATCTGGTAAAACAATTAAGAAAGATGATTGCTGCCACGCCTCAATACCTTGACTAAGTTTATCTAATAATTGAATATAGGCATGAAACATTTCGTTCAACAGACCTGTAGGGAATAATGCTTCAATACCATCCCACGATAGGATAAGTTCACCATCTTGTTCAAATACTTGGTGATCTAACCAAACTTGAGGTGTTTGAGAGGCTCCATAAACAATTTTCCCTAAATATGATATATCCTCCAAGTGATCCTTATTTACACCAATACCACTTGTAAAAACAATAGGCATGACAATATCATTAAACTGCGTGTTCTTTCCTTTCCTCAACATTCTTTCTACCTCTACACCACTCACCAATGTATGTTCAAGGTCCTGTAATAATTGTCTTTGCGTATCTTGACATCGCATAATAAAATTGCTTTCATGGCGATGATCTATTTCAACCAATACTAATGATGTAAAGTCACCAACTAATTTATCTACATCTTCATGTAAGGGCAATCGATTAAAATGTGTTAAGTTTAATGTAAAATGTTGATGTCTACTATAGCGTCCTAAAACTTCTGCATAGGCAGTCATAATAACATTTGAAGGCGTCAATTTAAGTTGATATGCCATTTGCTTTATGGCTGTCCATTTGTCCTTCGATAACATAGCTTGATATCGAGTAAACTTTTGTTCAGCAATGTCATGTGGCTGCTTTTCTATCGGCAATTCAGGTGCAGGTGGCAACTTTTGAATGCGTGCCTCCCAGTAGTCCATATCTTTTTTATACTGAGAAGATTTTTTTAAATCAGCGAGCGCAATCGCATAATCTCTAAAGCTAATATTAATCATTGGTAGGGTTAGAGCTGGTGCATTATATAGCTTGTACCATTCATCAAATAATAGAAAAATGCTATAACCATCAAATACCGTATTATCAAAACTGACATGTAATCGGGTTTTTTGATCATGACTTAAGCTTGCTTCAATGGCAAACAAGGGCCATTTACTGACATCAAATTGGCGTTGTGACATCTTGTTTCTTGTAGATAACACCCCTTTTTCAAAAGCTACTTGATCTTGATATTTGTAAACATTGATCTTAATTTGATAATAGGGTACTTCCTTTATAATCTTTTGAGAAAGTCCATTGTCTAATACAACAGCCCTCATAATATCATGACGTTGAATTAATTGATTCCACGCAGCTGTAACTGTCGCCATATCCAATTCGTCACACTCAAGCTCAAAATAACAATGAGCAGAAACATCACTTAAATCATACACACCGCTTCTTCCTAGCCAATATGACTGCTGAATATCCGTCAATGGGAATGGATCATATAAATGGTCTGTATCACATTGGATAGCGGCAAATGAAGTCAATTTACTATCCGCATTACTTGTTTCTACAATCTGCAAATGTCCAGATACATAATTCGCAAAATCACCAAATATAGGATATTTAAAAATTGTTTCCAATGAAATTGGTATATTTAAATTTTTTTGTAATTGACTATTAAGCTGTGTCGCAATTAATGAATCTCCACCAAGTTGGTAAAAATTATCTTCTAGTGAAATAGGCGATTTGTCTAAAACATCTTGCCAAATATTTGCGATTTTTTGTTCTAAAGCATTCATTGAACGTGTAGGCTCCACCTGCTCATGAACACCTGTATTGATGCTTGTTCTTAATAACTTACGATCCAATTTCCCGTTATTTGTAACAGGCATTTCAAGTAACATTGTTACATTTTTAGGAATCATATAATCAGGCAATTGCTCTCTTAAGTAGCTCTCTAATTGTTTTTGATTTAGTTGAATCTTTACTGGTGATGGTTGTGCCAGAAAAATATGATGCGCATATAGTTGCGGATGGTTAATTACTTTCACATTCGCATAAGCTGATTCACTGAAAACATCTAGCCATTGCTCATCCGATAATAGCGGCTGACAAACATCTTTTCGATTATCTTCAAATTGTGTAAAGCCTTGTTCTTCAAAACCTGTCGTAATTAACTGTAAACTATTATTTTGTGTATTTTCTGTAACAACCATCAGCCCATCTGCATCTAATAGTTGTTCCATCAATCGCATAGCTTTTGGTAAGTTTTTCACTCTATGCAATGCATTGTTGGCAATAATGATGTCATAATGATTACGTTGATATCCCTGCAAAATAGGGTCTATGTCGATATCTAAAGTTTTATATTCAATAGTGTCTGAAAGTATTTTTTCAAACTTGTTTTTAAAATACATGGAGGTATCTGTAATCGTATAGTGATAGTTAATCCCTGTTAGTTGCTTCACAATTGCTTTTGTAAGCGAGCTACCTCTTGCACCTAATTCTAAAATTTGCAGGGGACGCTTCCATTTATTTTTGGCACTACTTAGCATGTGAATAATAGTTGCCAGCACCTGATTACTTTCCTTAGCACCTGGCTCCTCAGAAATTACTTCCATTGGTGTTAATGTGTCTTCTGAAAATAATAGAGTTGCTGGCGCCACTTCTCCCTGAATAATGGCTTGCCCACTCCCTATAAAAGCAGTGCCAAATTGTTTTATTCTTGGATAATTTTCTAATAATGGCATCTTGCAATCAGACAGGTCACATGTATTTTCATAGATTACCATATCTGCTGTAGTTACTAGCTGAAGCTGATGCAGGAATCCAAACCATTGATGGAAAAGTGCATAATACCTAGCATCTATATTATTTTCTTCCAGTAGTTGTTGTAAATGATAAACATCTCCTTGTTTCATAGGGAAACCAGCTTGTTGTAGGATGAACGTTATACCATAGCAAGTTAATTGTTCGATCTCTGTACGAAAGTGCTGTATGGTTTTTGAGCAGCTTCGAGCATCGACACTAAAGCTTTCAGAAATAACTTCCATTACATTTTGTATAAGCTTTGGTATGTCAGATGAGGTTGAATGAATATCAAAAATATCACCAAAACTATCAGCCGTAATAAACGCATGAAGAGTATTCGCATTTTTCTGTTGATTTGCTAAGACAACTGCATCTTTAATACCCTTATTTCCCTTTAAGCTTCTTTCGATTTCACCTAGCTCAATGCGATGTCCATTGACTTTAATTTGTTCATCTTTACGACCTAAAAATTCTAAAATGCCATCTTCTGAATACTTACCAAAATCTCCTGTTTTATACCATTTTTCACCATCTATATAAACAAACTGGCTTTTGGTTTGTTGCTCATTCCCTTTATAGCCTACTGCAATACTTTTACCACCAATCCATAATTCACCAGCTACTTGATTTGGACAGTCTTCTCCTCTTTCATTTACTACTCGATATGCTTGATTTGGTAACGGGTATCCGTATGGTATGCTAGATAGCTCACACGCTTCATCATTTGTTATTTGATAATAATTGGACCAAATACCACCTTCAGTAGCTCCGCCCATCGCGATAAGGGTGCTATTAGGTGTTTTGATCTGCATTTGCTTGACTAAATCCGGCTTAATCCAATCCCCAGAAAGATAAACATACCTAACGGATGAAAGAATCTTTCCTTCATGTTCTAATTCAGCACATAACATCTCAAATAAAATAGGGGCGGAATTCCATACTGTAATATTAAATTCCTCCACGTACTTGACCCACTTATCAGCAGTTCGAACCTCATGTTCATTAAGTAAAATGAGTTTACCGCCTACAGCTAGTAAGCCAAACATATCATAGACAGATAAATCAAATTCAGTTGCTGACACGGCCAACACGCTATCTGAAGCGTCAATTTGCTGTAATTGATTCACAGCATAAATTGTGTTCCATGCAGCTTCATGGGTCATTTCTACACCTTTTGGTACACCCGTTGAACCTGAGGTGAAAATGATATATGCAGTTGAAGCTGGATCATATGAAATTTCAACACTTTGACAACATTGTTCGGCATCAGTAACAGATAAAAAGGAAATACCACTGCCATTCTCCAATTGTGGCTGATCCGTTACAACAACACATATATCGGCTGCCTGATAAATTTTGCTTCTTCGTGACAATGGTTGCTTTAGACTAATTGGAACATATACTGCCCCCGCCGCTAAAATGCCTAAGATTGTAGCAATTTGCTGGATGCCTCGTTCCATTAGTATTCCTACAGCATCCCCTTTTTTAATACCATTATTTTTCAAATATTGTGCAATACTAAGGGCTTTTTCCTGTAATAAGCCATATGTACATAACATGTTAGCTGCAGGAAAAATCAATGCTACATCATTAGGAGATCTTTGAGCATGTTCAAAGAACGGAGCATGTAAACAAGTAGGCTCAATTTCTAATTGTGTTAGCACATTGTTTCTTACGTTTAGTTGATCTGTTATAGGAACAAGTAAAGGACTTGACCAATCCTCGGTATGGCATATATATTCAACGGTTTGTTTAAAGCTTGCAAACATATCATCCAATATATGAGGCTTAAAAATATCATCTAAACTATCCCAAATTAGTAATAAACCATTGTCTTGTTCAAATACTTGAAAATCTAGCCAAACTTGTGGTGTTTGAGAAATCATATAGTGTATATCACCAAACACTTCGGTAAACTCTTCATTCAATAAAGGTGTACCTATATTACAAGAAAAAACAACTGGTGCAATTTGTTGTTCACTGCCATGCTGACGAATAAAATCTCGTTGAACATCAATACCTGAATAGGATGTATATTGCATATCTTGATGAAATTGCGCCTGAATTGCTTGTATATCCTGTAAAAATGGTCTTGGCTCCTTTAAATCTACCTCTAATAAAAGCAGTGTTGTAAAATCTGCTACTACTTCTTCAATATTAAATTTATCAGATGATTGTCGATTAAATAAGGGAATATTGATTAAAAAATGATCATTTTCACTCCATTTATTTAGAACAAGACTATAGATGGTTAGCAATACCATCGCTGGTGTAACACCTGATTTAGAAGAAAGATGCTGTAGTTTTTTCCATAACTCTGCACTTAAAAAGAAAGAACGTCGATTAAATAGAGGCCTTATTTCTGACTTATTGGCAACAGGCAATAAAGGCTTAGTTGGCAAGGTTGCCAATCTTTTTGTCCAATAAGCCTTTGCCTCGTTTCTTTCATTTTTTTGCTCTTCATCTTTTTCTACCAAATATGTAGCAAAATTCCATCCAAGAGGTGCTTGAGGCTGCACATTTCGATTATATATCGCCACTAAATCTCTTAATAGTATTTGATAGCTTTGAACATCTGCCACTAAAAGATCAATATCGAAAAATAAGCGACCCTTATTGTCTGGCAATAAAGTAATTTGTAATTCTGCGACTTGGCCTTCTTCAATTTTTAATAACCTATGAGAGGTTTGATGTCGCATCTCTTCTAAATGCTCTTGAATTTGATGATTATTTGCTGTTCGATAATCATGAATAATTAAAGGCCTTACCTGTGATTTTTTTAAAATATACTGTTTTCCATCTGCGGTAAAAATAGATCTCAGCATAGGGTGGTGCTCTTGCAGCTTCTTCCAAGCAGAAGCGAGTCTTTCAGTATCTATATGTTGAACATTAACCTCTAAATATCCATGACAGCCTACATTACCCAGGTACTGGCCATCATATCGTCCTATCCAATAAGCATGCTGAACTTCTGTTAATGGGAAAGGCTGATACATGTCTACATCCTCTATTTCAACCCTACATGCCATCTGTTCTTGTATGAATGCTTCGTTCATAAATAATGGTTGCCACTCCTTTAAGTAAGGGTTTTTCACCAATTGCTCAAAGGTCAAACGATAGCCTAGTTTTTTACTTAAGTTGATTAATTTCATTATTTGAATGGATGATAATCCCATATGTAACAAATTTTCATCCTCTGCTATTTCTCCACCATGATTCAACATACTACATACTGTATCTTTAAATGTTTGCCATTTTAGTAAGCCCTCTGCCTGCTTCATTGAAATTCCTCCTACTCTATATATTGTGCAATTAATTTTTTCTTGTCAGACTTACCTACATTAATATAAGGTATAGCATCTACATAAATTAATTGGTCAGGAAGTTTATAATGAGCTACACCAACTTTCGTCAAAAATTTACACAGCTCAGTCAAGGTTAGTTCCTTGTTCTTTTTAACAACAAATGCGCATATTCGCTCACCTAATTCCGCATCAGAAACACCAGCAACGGAAACATCTATGATTTCAGTATGTTCACGAATATAGCTCTCTACCTCACTAGGTATGACATTTTCCCCAGCGCGATTAATTTGTTCCTTCACTCTTCCGAGAATTTGAATATTTCCTTTACTTGTTACTCTTGCCTTATCCCCTGTCTTAAAATAACCATCTGCTGTAAAGCTTTTCTTATTCATATCAGGCGATTTATAGTAACCTAGGAATGTATAAGGTCCTTTTTGAATTAATTCCCCTGCTTGGCCTTGAGGAACCTCATGTCCATCCTCATCAACGATTTTAAATTTATCTCCTTGAGAAATTGGTTGACCTTGACATGATATAATCGTATCAATGTCATCATTTGGTGAAGTAAAGCATGTAATTCCTTCACCAAGCCCATACCCTTGTATTAACTGGCACTGGAATTGTGTCATCAATTGAAGAGCCAATTTTTTTTCTAACTTAGCCGCGCCCAATAAAATATATTCTATTGAAGATAAATCAGCATGTTCTTCTAAAGCTAAAGATTCTACCCATAAATTTGCAATAACAGGCACAATTGACGTAAACGTGACACGCTCTCTTTCTATCCAGCCAAGAACCTCATCGAATGTGCTAGTTGAACTAAGTACAACTTTACCACCTTTGCTGAAAGTGCCTATTACCCCTGGTGAGCATAGTGGATAATCATGTGCAATTGATAACACAGCAAGATACGTACTTTCTTGCGTCACTTGACAATGATCCGCAGCAGCTTTTGCGTTATATAAGTACGCCGTGTGCAATCTGGGAATAACTTTAGGTGTACCTGTCGTGCCACCTGAAAGCAAAAATAGAGCAATATCTTTATAAGAAGATTGATGTTTCATCAAGTCGCTATTTTGTGTAAACGACTCAGCCTCTATTTCTTGTAAAGAAATAAATACATCATTTGGTTCATCTGTAATAATCGAAACAATACTTGACTGTTCCTTTGCTACGCTCATAGCCATTAATTTATAATCGTAGCCAAGAAATGATGATGGAATAATCATGGCTACTGGTTCCGTTAAACTAGCTACATTCGCGATATCTTTTTCTCGATGCGTCGGCAATAACAAAATAGGTCTCGCGCCTATAATAAATAATGCAAAGCATGCCTTTATAAAATACATAGTATTTGGTAATTGTACGAGTACATTGTCTCCCTTTTTAATGCCTTTAGCTAATAAGCCCTGCGCTAAGAAATTTGCAGAACGATACAATTTCTCATATGTTACCGTTCCAGTTTGATCTACTAGCGCAACTTTGCCTTTATACATATCAGCCCAATTTTTTAATGCATCTGCTAAGGATAACTGTTCAAGGTAACCAGCTTTTTCATAATGCTCCACAAATTTCGTAACTATATCTACTGTCTGTATGTTGTCCATCTTTTCTAACCTCCAATATGACATCCTCATCTAGTAAATGCTTTCTGACAATATATAAATCGTGTTGGCGGAGGAGTTCCTCATACTGCTTTTCAGTTCTTTCCTTGCCATTACACATAGCCCAAATATGCATATCTCCTAAAAAAGCTGGAAGCGTTTGCTTAGTTACTCTTTCAGGCAACAATTTTTCTACAATAAACAATACATTTGTATCCGTCATAGCCTCTGCAATGTTTTTTAGTATTAAGCTAACTTTATAATCATCCCAATCATGAAGAATTCTCGATAATATATAAATATCTGATTGATGTTCAAGCGGTAAAAAGAAATCTCCTTCTACAAACTGACATCGCTCTTCTAAACCATGTCTATGAATCGTTTGTTCTGCTTCTTCTTTTATATAACCCTTGTCAAGGATAATTCCCTTTGCTAAAGGGAAACCCTCTAAAAGTTGTACGATTACATCTCCTGCACCACCTCCTATATCAATAATTTGTTTAACCTCAGCTCTATTTCTTGTTTGGAATAGTATTGCTAAATCTAGCTGGGTACTTGAGTGCCGCATCATTTGGTTAAATGTACTTAATCTATGATCACTCCCTGCATTTATCTCAAAAAAAGCTTCATCCTCCATTAGTTCAATAGGCGATTTATTGCTTTTTATCCCTTCAAGAAAAAACCCCCATGCCTTCATACATATCCTTCCGTTAAATAAAATCATAGATTCCATTGATTGCTCACTATAGCGTGATAGCTTCTTACCAAGAGAAGTTAAATAATACCTGTCCTTCTCTTTATTCACGAAATCCATTGCCCTAAGAACCTTCATCAAACGTTCTAATAATGGATCAGAGAGCTTTAACCTTTTAGCAAGTTGCTGATTTGTCATACTTTCTGTAAATAATGTGTTAAATATGCCTAATTCTACAGAGCTATATACAACATACGATTGTGAATAGCCTTGTATCATATGAATGATCTTCATTTTCTCTACATCCACATTAATTCTCCTCTATCATTGAGATATATCCTGTTCTCAGTAGTTGATTAAAAAGCTCTTTACTATCGATTATTGATTGTGCAAAGTAGCACCCTTTTTTCTTTGTAAAATCAATATCTAACATTTGCATGGCCACACAAGCTGCTACTACACCAGAACAATAATTCCAGTTTGTACTACTTTGTAACCACTTTTTCCTTTTTACTCCATTTTCATCCCAAACAACATATATAATGAATCCTTGGCTTTTATCCTTTGTACTATAGGTTTTCATCAAACGATTAGCAGAAGCTCTCTTTTCCTCTTCTGTCTTAAATAACTGCATTGCCTTAATCGTAATAAAATCTGTTAACATTTTTTGCGTTGCAAAGGTATTATAAAAGTAAGCATTTGTAATCTTAAAATCGTTTAAGCATTCCATATACTCCTCACTTATAACTGGTAAAGTGTATACTTCATTAAACGGTGGCGGTAATATAATTTGACTGCCTATTCCTGAGGTCATCTTCTTAATCGCTCCATTACAGTAATAAGCCATCCCGTGTCCCTCATCTTTTTCTAGGCTTGATATAATGTCGTAGGCTCCCGTTTCAGAGAAATTTCCTTTACCTGCAAAATAACAGCGTATATCATCAATAGATTCATGATTATTTTGCATCAAGAATGCAAGAAACATTTCGGTCAATCCAGGATAGACGCCAGCTGAAATGGCTAGAGTTATTGAACTATTTCGCTTTGTCATCGCATCTTTTATCGCTGTTTTCATCGTTTTATCGCCAGACACATCAAGATAATTTGTGTTCGTTTCCATACAAGCATCTGCTACTCGATCAAGTACAATAGAGGAAGGCCCAGCAGTGTTAATCATTAAATCGCAATTATAGCAAAAGGAAATAAGGCTTTTTTTGTCAAAAACATCAACTGCTTTATATTGGATAGCTTCTGATTCATTGCCATATTTCTCAACTAACTTTTCTATTTTTCTACTACCTAGTAATAATTGGTAAGAATTATTTTCTAATAATGTCTCAACAACTCCTGAACCTACTTGTCCTGTTGCACCAACAATTCCAATAGACTTTCTATTCATGGTGATGAATGCTCCTAATTAATTGATGATTGATGGGCTCTAGTAGCATTTCAGCAACTTTATAGGCATTCTCATTATCCTCTATACATGTAATATGATTTCCTTCAATTGGTATTTCCTCAAAATGCCCAATACATAATTCCTTCCAAAATGTTAACGTATCCTGTTTATTTGTGAAGATAAAGTCCATATCCTCCTTAGCAACTAAATAACGAATATCGCCAAAGTAAGCCATCGGTCGTATGTTTGACCCCTTAAAACTTTGTAAATAAATATTGTAATATCCTTCTAGCATCTCATCTGGGATAATTTCTCTTGTTTTTCGTTCAATAGCTGCGCGATAATCTTTAAACCGCTGTTCTCTACTTAGCTGTGATAGCTTTCTAATAAATTGGTAGATTGCTTCATATTTTGCTTCATTTTTTAGCTCCTCAAGATTTGCCGCACTTAGACTTTCATTATTTTGATAAAAAACATAGATAATAGCATCCATCAATTCTTGATTTGTAGCACCTTCATATACATCTTCAACAGTAATATAGAAGTTTGTGATAAAAATTAGTTCTAATGGAATTGAATCCTCAATATCATATAAAACAGGAGCACTATCAATTAAGGTAAAGTCTATAATCTCTATTCCTTTGTCCAGTAACCTTCTTGCCATTTCAAGAGCTATAAGTCCACCCATACAATAGCCAATTAATTGAATTTGAGCGGGTTCTCTTTCTACTATTTGTGAAACATAATCATCTGCTAAATGCTCAATTAATACTGAAGGATCAATTGCTAAATATTGATGAATATCTTGAACAGATATACTAACTACTGTACCTACAGCCTGCTCGACTAAATGTTTATTTAAATATTTAAAAGCATTCATCGTTCCTAACCCAGCATGGACAACAATACGTAAAGGTTCACCATGTAAAGGCGACTCTTCTTTTACTAAGCCAATTGATTGTAAATGGTTCAATTTAATGGATTGGTGTGCCTCATTACCTTCTTTCACTGTAGATTGCACTAACCTCTGTGCAACAAATTCAATAATTGGTTCATTTAACAGTTGTCTAAGAATAAAATCAAATGTCAAGCCACGAAATTGATTATCATTCTCAATATATTTTGTTATTTTTCCCGCTAATTGCGATAATGTTAAGGAATCCGCTCCATAATCGTATAAATTTTTGCTTACTTGAACATGTTCTACATGAAGTATCTCCTGTGCAAAATGACTGAGTGCCTCTTCCAATTGATTTTGCGTTTCAACCTCTTCAATTTCCACCACAACATTCGCACTTTCCACAACTAGTTGTTGTACCTGATTTTTTATATATTGTCGGTCTAATTTTGCATTAGAATTTAATGGAATATCCGATAGAATAAATATTTTGACTGGCACCATATATTTAGGTAATAAACTAGTAAGATAATCAATGAAATCCTCACCATAAATATTTATTTGACTACCCTTATCCAATAATTTAACAACCGCATAAAGTTGTTGCTCATTTAGTACAACAGCACATGAAATATCAATTTTTTCATGTTTATTCAATAATGATTCGATTTCTCCTAAATTCACAAGATTCCCTCGTAATTTCACTTGATTGTCGAGGCGTCCTATAAATTCAATTTCCCCATTATCCATATATCTGCCGTAGTCACCTGTACGATATAATCTTTCTTGTTTACCATTAGTAATAAAACGCTCCTTTGTTATTTCAGGATTATTATAGTAGCCCTGTGCAAGACTTTTACCACCAATATACAATTCCCCACAAACCCAATTCGGACAATCTTCATTATTTTCATCCAAAATATTATAGTGCTGATTAGCCAATGGAAAACCATAAGGAATTGTCTCTCTATCAAAATCTTCTTTACAACAGAGGTGATAGTTTGACCAAATACCCGCTTCCGTCGCACCACCTAAAGCAATGATGACACTTTCAGGAAAAATACTTGCACAATGTTTGACCATTTTTGGTGGTACCCAATCCCCTGATAATAAAATAGTTTTCATCGATTTAATGTTTAATTGCTCTATTCCATCTGCACTTAAAAGCAGTTTCATCAGTGCAGGTACTGTATTCCACATTGTAATCTTCTTTGTTTTAATACACGTTAACCAATAATTAGCATCATACAGATGTCCTTGTTCAGGATAGACAATCGTACCACCAGCACTTAATAAACCAAAAATGTCATAAACAGAAAGATCAAAATTAAGCTTTGATAATGCTAAAACACGATCGCTATTGGTAATACAAAATCTCCTATTGATATCTTCAATTGTATTCATTGCTCCTGCATGAGACATCGCTACACCTTTTGGTTCTCCTGTTGAACCAGAGGTAAAAATAATATAGGCAAGCTTGTCAGCATCTCCGTCATAAACTTCGTATGATGCCTCCTCAATCTCTACTAATTGGTTAGCTATAATTAGTTGCTGCTGCAAAATGTTATATATCGGATCAGGTTCATCAACTAAAACAGTGGTTACTTGACTTTGATCGATTATTTTTTTTATTCGACTAATTGGCTGTGCCTTGTCAATTGGCACATAGACGGCTCCCAATGATAGTATTGCTAATACACTCGTAACTTGATATACGGATTTATCAGAAATAATGGCTATCCTATCACCTGCTTTGACCTGATACTTCTGAAGCAATGTTCCTAATTTAAATACCATACTGCGTAGGGCTTGATATGAATAATGATGTTCTCCCTCTATAACTGCTATACTATTAGGTTGTTGTAATGCCTGTTCAAAAAATCCTTGATGTAACAAACGGTTCACTACACTATTATTGATCGTATTATTTACGCTTGCTCTAAGTTGAATTTGTGCATCTGGCAACGTCACTAGCGATGACGATTCCCATGCCTCATCGTCATGTACTAGCCTTAATAAAGCAGCTTCAAATGATGAAAACATATCTTGAATTAAATTGGCAGGAAAAACGCCTTTTCTTACATCCCAGTTCACACGTAAGCCATTGTCATCATCCATTACCTGACAATCAATAAACACTTGTGGTGTTTGGCTAATGCCATATTCATTCATTTTCCCTATTAATCCATGTGAATCAATTAAATTGATAGCACTTGTGAAAACAAAGGGCATAAAAGCATGTGCTTGTCCCTTTTGTCTTGTAATCTCTCTCAACACCTCTATACCTGAAAAATTACTGTGGTCTAAATCACGAAACATTTGTTGTTGTATATTATTCACATTATTAAAAAAAGTTGTTTCTTTATTTCTAAAGTCAACTTCGGTTAAATTAATAGATGTAAAATCACCAACAACGCGATTGACATTTGGATGGACAGGATATCTATTTAACAGAATAAGGTTAATGATAAAATGCTTATTTATGCTCCATTTGGCTAAACACTGACTATATAAGGTGAACAACACACTTGTAGCAGTTATGCCCCTATTAGCAATAGAACGTTTTAATGTATCCCAATCATTTTTATTCAATTGAATAAAATAGCGTTCAAAAGATTTTTCATCATGTAATAATGACAATTTAGGCAATGTAGGTGCTGCTGGAAGATCTATTACTCTGTTATACCAATAGGCTTGATCCTCTTTATATTTCTTTTGATGTCTCATCTCATCTACTAACTTCACATATTCTTTAAAGGTAAAATCATTATTCGGTAATATTACGTTTTCTTTAAAATAAATCGTCTCAAACTCTTTTATTAATATCCAAATGCTTGCCCAATCAACAATTAAAAAATCAAAAGACACATGCATTGTTGTCCCGTGCATTCTTTTACTCAACGCAATATCAAACAACGGCCAACGATCTGATGAATAGGTTTTACTCCCTAATTCCTGTCTAATTGCATCGAGACGCTGATAATCATCAACACCATTTGTTGTTAAGTCTTCATAGCGTATTTCTATTTTTGGCATTTCGTCTAATACACTTTGATATCCATTATGATTCATTGTAGTCCTTAGCATTTCATGACGTTCTATTAGTGCCATCCACACATGCTCAGTCTTCGTTTTATCTAGTTGATCATATTCAAGTTCCATATAAATATGACTTGATACACCTCCATATTCAAAACTATCCATACTGCCTACTAAATAAGCTGATTGAATAGGTGTTAATGGAAACGTATTATCTTGCTCCTCATGCTCCAATACATTTATCAATTGCTCTTTATAAGTTTTAAGAAACGACATAATATCTTCGGATAGCTTATCCTTATCAGCTTTAAAATTTAACTTACCGTTGCTAGTCCATAATACGATTCCTTGTGCCTTTAATTTGTATATTTCATCTCTTAAATGCTTCATATTTTGGCTCACTTCGCACCCTCACCTTTTTCATGTAATATGTAATCCTTGTTTATTAAGCTCGCGCCATGTAGTAATTGAGTGTCAACCTTTTCCGTTAATCCTTCAATTACAACATTATTAATTTTGAAATTATTAGCCACATCAATATGCAATTTCACATCATCTTTCAAAATAGTGCTCAGTACCTCTGCTGTATGTTTGGTGCAACTAATTGACATCGAATGAATATGCTTAGCCCCATTTGTATGGTGAATAGATTTAGGTCTTTGAGGCGTACTATAAGCAGAAACAACAAAGGGTAGCTCAATAGGTGATAAAGAGAAAAATCCGTATGTTATAATTTCTCCTGTCGGCTTCTTCCTCCTACCATTTAGCACTTTAGATGTTTTAATGCCTAGATTATTTATTTCTCTTCTTACGGAGTCTAAGTTATCTTGCTTAGCAATTTCTTCTTTATATCCTTCTAAAGCAAAGTCAATTAGACCTTCATGCTGAACCATCCATTTCTTCCAACGTTCTTGCATTGATTTCCCATAGATAATTCCTAATGGAATACTAATAGGTGACATAAATCGCTTCATTTCAAATAATTCAACAAAAGGACCTTGTTCAAACCATATAAATGCATTAAGAGAATTTTTGGGGTTCCTCCCCCATTCAACCTGAAACCCAGCTTTTTTAAAATCATTAACAGCCTTTTTAATATTGGTTACTCTACATTGAATATGACTGATTTTTAACAAGTAAATTCCACACTTTCAAAAATATTTTAATATTTGCTTAACAATACCAATAAAATTATTCTATAATTAATTGAGAATGAATATCATTATCGATGATGTCTTATATTCTAAATTATTCTAAATATAAACGCAATACTCTTTATTGGTTATTTTCGGAAATAAAATTTTCTTTCACTATCTAATTGACATTGATATTCATTATCAACTATACTCTTTTTAGATTAACCTAAAATATTCAAAAAAGTAAATAATCTGTTAATTTATTTTGAAAGGAGTTATTATTATGCAAAAAAAGAAAGTTTACGTACAGAAGATTTTATGACAGTCGGTATTTACACAGGCATTTTTTTGCCCTTCTATTTACAGTCTCATTGTTAGGCTACATACCTATTTTTAATGCATTGTTACCTGTTTTAGTTGGTATTGTTGGTGGTGTTCTCTTTATTTTGTTTTTAGCAAAAACTGAGAGATTTGGCATGATTACATTAAGCGGTATTATTTGTGGATTAATTATGATGTCAATGGGTGGAAATGGCATTTATCCGCTACTTACTGGGATGGTGTGTGGATTGTTTGCTGATATTCTTTTTATCAAACTTAAATCAAGTTCATTTTCTATGTCTCTATCATATGCTGCGTTTCGTTTGAGGCGCTTTTATGATACAGCTCAAAAATGTATCCTTTTTATACAATCATCAAACAAGAATGGCCTTGCAAAATATAAACTTAACTATTCCTCAAGGTGAGGTGATCGTGCTATGTGGTAAATCCAGTTGTGGCAAAACAACGCTTACAAAATTATTGAATGGGCTTATCCCTCATTACATAGATGGACAACTGAAAGAGGCTATTTTTTTGGATAATCAAGATCTTCAATTTTTAAAAATATACGAAATTGCCAAGCTCACTGGCTCTGTCTTTCAAAATCCTAAAACGCAATTTTATAACATTGACACAGATAGTGAGCTTGTTTTTACAGTCGAAAACTTTGGGATACCAGATAGAAGAGATACTCAGTCGAAAAGCAAAAATTGTTGAACAGTTTGGGTTATATCCCCTCCTACAAAAAAATTTGTTTCACCTTTCAGGAGGAGAAAAACAAAGGATAGCCTGTGCATCTGTCGCGATTCATGATCCTCCTGTTATCATCCTTGATGAACCATCTGCTAATTTGGATCAAGAGGCAACGGCACAGCTCAGCGAAATGATTGTACGTTGGAAAGCTCAAGGTAAAACGATTATTATTTCTGAGCATCGACTGCATTACTTAAAGATGCTTGCAGACAGATTTGTATTGATGGAAGAAGGTACAATCAAACATATTTTTTCACAACAAGAGATGCTCAATATGTCAAATGAGGCACTTTATCAGCTTGGCCTTCGAGCAATTCATCTTGAAGAACTGATGCCTCAACAAACCTGCCCCCTAAAGACAAATTCACATTTTAAGGTTGACGCACTCATGTATACTCATCATGATTTTCAATTATGTATAGAAAAATTAGACCTTCCATTTCCAGCAATATTTGCAATCACTGGTCATAATGGTGCAGGTAAATCAACATTTGCTAAATCTTTAACTGGCATCAATAAGAAAGCTTCCCCTACACTACACATCAACAATGTTTCTTTTAAGAAAAAGCAATGCTTAAAAATAAGTAGTATTGTTATGCAAGATGTACATCATCAATTATTTACGGAGAGTGTTTTAACAGAAATTCTCCTTTCTATGCCTAAGCCTAATAAAGATAGGGCACTTGAATTACTTTCCTATTGGATGTCATTCAATTTAAAAATGCTCACCCAATGTCTCTATCTGGTGGTGAAAAACAACGGATAGCCATTCTTTCTGCGATTGCCGCAGATACACAATTAGTTATTATGGATGAGCCAACGAGCGGACTTGATTATCATCATATGAAACAGGTTGCGTATTGTGTCAATATGTTGCGGAACCAGCATAAACAAGTCTTTATAATTACCCATGACCCTGAGCTGATTTCACTTTGTTGTGATGGAACGTTTGAATTAGCTCAGGGCACGATCAAGAACATAATGATATTTAATAAATAAAGGATGTGAAAACTTGGAACATATTGAAAGAAAAGAACACTGGATAAAGTCAATTATTCAATTTGCAGGGAGTTCCAAAATACCTCTTACATTATCTGTGCTATTAGCGATTATTAGTGTACTTGGTGGATTAGTTCCATATGTAGCCGTCTATCAAATACTCACTTCTTTAATTGATGATGTACAAACAATGCAGAGTATCATTTTTTGGATTACGATAGCAACAATCGGTTATTTTGCTCAAACAGTATTTCATGCGATATCAAGCTATTTCTCACATCGGGCTGCTTATAATATTCTGGAGGAAATACGTTTACAGCTAGCTGAAAGATTAATACGAGCACCACTCGGTCATATTCTTAATCAACCAGTTGGAAAAATCAAAAACGTTGTCATTGATCGCGTTGAAACATTGGAATTGCCACTAGCCCATATTATTCCTGAAGGTATTTCCAATCTATTATTACCAATTGGTGTCTTCATCTATATGCTAACGATTGATTATCGACTAGCACTTGCCTCACTTGTAACAGTACCAATTGCTTTTATCGTCTATGCCTTTATGATGAAAAATTTTAACGCGCAATATCAGCAGTATATGGATGCTAGTAATCATATGAACAGTGTTATTGTAGAGTATGTAGAAGGTATAGAGGTCATTAAAACATTTAATCAAACAAATGAATCTTATAAAAAGTTTTCTATGGCTATTACAGATTTTAAAAATTATACAATGAAATGGTTTCGTAGTACATGGCCATGGATGACATTAGGGAACGCAATTTTACCCTCTACGCTTGTTGGGACATTACCAATTGGTTTATGGCTTTATTATAATAATGCCATTAACCCCGCACAATTAATGATTTGTCTTATTTTATCTATGGGGCTTATTTATCCACTTATGAAGTTTACTGTTTTTGTCAATGACTTCAAGGCTATTGAATTTGCCATTGAGGATACAAAAGCATATTTACAGCTCGAGTCACTACCAATTGCCGTTCAAGAGGCTGTAACACCAACAAATTATACGATTGAGATGAATAATATTTCATTTAGTTATGATAACCAGCATAAAGTCATTGACAATCTTTCATTGATGATTCCTGAAAGAAGTTACACAGCACTTGTTGGACCTTCAGGAAGTGGTAAATCGACCATTGCCAAACTACTGGCACGCTTTTGGGATGTGACAGATGGAAGTATTACCATTGGTGGTATAAATATTAAAGATATTCACCCTAATACCCTGTCTAAACAAATTAGCTATGTTGCTCAGGATAATTTTTTATTTAAAACAAGTCTTTTAGAAAATATTCGAATGGGTAATCCACATGCCAGTGATGAAGATGTATATAGAGCAGCACGTCTAGCAAGATGCGATACCTTTATTTCTCGATTAGAAAATGGCTATCATACTGATTCTGGTGAAGCTGGCAATAAATTATCGGGTGGTGAAAAGCAACGCATTGCGATTGCTCGTGCCATCTTAAAGGATGCACCGATTATTATCCTTGATGAAGCGACAGCTTTTACAGATCCTGAAAATGAAGCAGAAATTCAGAAGGCTTTTAATGAACTAGCGAAAGCTAAAACATTGATTGTTATTGCACACAGACTATCGACCATTAAGCATGCCGATCAAATTGTTGTGTTAAAAGATGGGCGCATTCATCATATTGGTAGCCATGCTGAACTGCTCGCCACGAATAATCTTTATCAAAAATTATGGCAGGCACATATTAGTTCAAAGAAAAATGAACGCCTAGCTGAATCGGATAATTCGCAGGAGGTATCGTCAAATGGTTAAAATCTTACAAAGAATTACACAATGGATTGGTCCATACAAAAGGCGTTTATATCTAGGTTTTGTTTTCTCTTTTTTTCAATCTGTCTGTATTGCTCTACCAATCGTTATCACCGCTCATGGCTTACAGCTAATGCTGGACGACTATTATGGTATAAAAACATTAGAAGTAAACATAATTTGGTTATTACTATTATTTTTAGTGCTATCTATTGTTGGTCGATTTATCTTTTCCTATTTAAAGGCAATCGTCCAGGAAAGCATTGGCTATGAAATAACAGCTGACCATCGAATCAAAATGGGGCATACCTTAAAAAGGGTCTCTCTTGGATTTTTTCATAAGCATCGGATTGGTGACATTAATAGTGCTGTGACAACCGACTTATCATTTTTTGAAATGATGGGCATCAAAATGGTTGATGTAGTTGTCAATGGCTACATTATGACATTTACGATGATTCTCTTCCTGTTCTTTTATCAGCCAATGCTGGCTTTCGTAGCTATTGGTGGTATTGTTGCCTCTACGATCTTTCTTAAACTTCTTCAACATCATAGTAGAAAAAATGCTAGTTACCATCAAAAAAGCCAGCACCAGCTTGTCAGTGCGACATTAGAATATTTACGTGGGATGGCCGTGATTAAAAATTTTAATCAAGAAGGCATTGCAGCTCGCAATATTCAAGAAGCCTTCCAGAATAGCAAGCAAGTCAATATCAATATTCAAAAAGGTTTTGGTGCTTTCAATGTCGGACATCGAATGGCTTTAAAACTTGCTTCTGTACTGCTAGTATTTGTTGCTGCTTACTTCGTGACCAATGAAGAAATGGTGCTTGCTGATATGTTCTTGATTATCCTATTTTCATTTGTGATGTTTGACAGTGTTGAGCCTATTAGTGATGCTACACATGTCTTAGAGACGATCAATCGTACCCTAGATAAGCTGGAATCCATTGAAAATACAACCTTCATTGACGAAGAAGGTAAAGATATTCAGCTTCAGCATCATACTATTCAGTTTGATCAGGTCTCCTTCTCATATGATAATAGACCTATTATTCAAGATGTATCATTCACCATTCCAGAGGGGACAACAACAGCCATTGTTGGACCATCAGGCTCAGGAAAAACCACTCTTTGCAATTTGACTGCCCGTTTTTATGATGTCCATAAAGGGGCTATTTTGATTGATGGTATTAACATTAATACGATACAGTTAAACAGTCTTTTATCATCCATTAGCATGGTATTCCAAAAGGTCTATTTATTCAATGATACGATTTATAATAATATTCTTTTTGGTAACCCAAATGCTTCGAAAGACGAAGTGATTGAAGCTGCGAAAAAGGCACAATGTCACGACTTTATTATGTCACTTGAATATGGCTATAACACGGTTCTCAGTGATGGCGGCTCTTCACTATCTGGTGGCGAGAAACAGCGAATCTCTATTGCCCGTGCCATTTTGAAAAATGCCCCCATTATTATACTGGATGAGGCAACAGCAAGTCTTGATCCTGAAAACGAAACACTTATTCAAACTGCACTTGAAAAATTAACGCAAGGGAAAACAACCATTATCATCGCTCATCGTTTAGCAACGATCCAAAAAGCCGATCAAATTATCGTTCTGGAAGACGGAAAAATTGCCCAAAAAGGAACACATGACTCATTGTTAAAAGAAAACGGGGTCTATCGTCACTTTATCAATATCCGACAAGCAGCCGAGAATTGGGAGCTAACAACTTAATTTTAGCATTAGCAAAATGAACCTATGCTATGGTTTATTCTGCTAATGCTTTTTAGTAATAAATATTACCTATCAATATTTCGTCAGCATTCCACCTGTGTCAATGCCTTAATAATTAATACACCTAGCATAACGGGATCGTTAGGAAAATGCCTATGAAAAAATGGTTTATTATTATACCTACTGCTCTTTTGCTCCATCTAACGCCAAAATTTTATCTACCAAAAGAATTGAATATCGATGCAGAATAACATCTTGAATATTTAATATTATCATTACCCTTTCTACTACCTGAAGTACAACATTCTAAACATCAATCTCTATTCAGGAAAAATACTGATGATTCTATTTGAAGTGTATTCAAGAATAATTCTCTTGTTTATTTCTAATATATTGACAGAATAGCCATAGCATCAATATTTACAAATTCATGTTATTTGGGTTAAATTTTTATTATCCATTTGAATCCCTTTTTTATGCGAAATCAATTGACCAGCTTTAATTCGATTGTACAATTGGAGTTTTTTTCTTGAAATATTAAAATTTCCTTTTTCAATATTAACCATAGTTTGTCTAGAATTTGCTATATGCTCAATTGTTATTAATAATTTAAGTCGTTCAATATTTTTGGAATAATTAGTAAAAAATATATCGAAGCCACCTTTAAATAAAAAAACTATTCATTTAAACAAATTTTATATTTTGCTTAACAGCATCTTCTACCAAAGCATACAATAAATCTACAATACTAAAAATAATCATCGAGGTTGCCATATTTAAATTAAATTCTTCAATTAAACGAGAATCATATATTAGTTTAAAAACAATCACGCCCAGTGCTCCGCTGAAAAAAGTAAAGGTAACTACTTTAAACCATAAAGATTTGATAAATTTACTAACGATAAATGTTAATGGCAAAAAATGAAATGGGATATGCAATAAAGACTAAAGAACCCATAAAAAACAAATAAATCGCTCTCAACTCATGAAGTCCCATATATTCATGTGTCCTAATTTTATTTCCTTCTACTATTTCTAATTCAAATACTGCAATGGAAAATAATAATCCAAAAGGTACCCACATGATTAAACAATGATAAAACGTTTTCACACTATTTCCCTCTCTATCTTCTTACAAGTAAGCCTTCTAACTAAATCAGACGAAAAAAGTGGAAGAAAGTTTATTTTGCTCCCATCAAATAGCTAAGATTTCTTGCTATAACAGACAAAAAAGAGCTAAGCATCTGCTTAGCCCCATTATCAACAAATATATAGTTTCAATAATATAAGTGTGCTACTCTGCTTACATCATTACTTATGTTAATGATAACTTTGTAATTTTAGATATATCAAGCTCATATATATATTTTCATAAATGCGACAGCTATCAATAATTTTTTCTTTCTCTCCAAAAAACATCACTTGGAACATATCGTTTTTATATTGAACAATAAATAAATCATCACATAAATGAAATGTATTAGATTAATTGCGATAAAGCCATTTGTTTGAGCTGTAGCTTTCACACTAATTTTACGGCCATTTGCGCTGACAACATCATAACCACGCTCATTTGCATTTAATGCTAACTGCCCATCTGTTTGAAGCACACATAAAAGTTCCCCAATCCGTCCCATTAAATGATGCAATTCATAACGCCAAATCTCATTATAGTGAGTATACAGTTGGGTGATTTGTGCTTTACTAAGCCCATCACATTTCATATATTTCACACTATTAATCCACTCGCCTACTATACACTCATTTGCTTGACCTTTCTTCTTTTGAAAAATAAGCCCAGTATACAATGCATTCTCTCCCAAATATTTATATACATTGCGGTCGTTATATTGAAATAAATGCCTTGTAAACAAAATCCCTTCATTGTAGCGGTTGTAACAATAATCCGACAACAGCACACTCGCCTTATTCACACCATATTTTTTCTCCAGCAATGCCTTTATATCCGTTGTTTTTACTATATCGCCCTCACGTCCCGCTAACACCTCTTTCAGCTGTTCATAAATCGTTGTCATACTTTTTCCTTTCTTGGTATCTCACAATAGGCTATTATAGTTTTCAATATTTCTTATAAAAAGGTATCCAGAAAAAACGTAAACATAAAGAACTCCGAATTAGTATTCATTCCAATTCAGATTTCTTACTAATTGAAGCTAGTTATGTCCCAGCCTCTTGTCTACAATCTGAGCCTTACAAAACTTGTTGTAAGGCTTTACTTTTTATATACTTGTTCCATCCGTAAAGATTATGGATTTAATTTTGTATTTAAATGTCATATTCTCAAATGGCAAATTATAAAACCGCATATCTGCATCTTTGAATTGATTTAAATCAACAGCAGTATTGAAATTTGTAGAACCATTTGCAGGAATAACATTCCACTCATATTTGAAATCTAATGTATATACCAATTCATCAAATATATCATAAAAATATGTTTCTGCTAAAAATCCTTTAATATCTTTATCTGTATGGTTAATATATTTTAAAATAAAATTTAGTTCATATCCATATACATTATTATCAATACTTGGGTCTCTAGGAATAACATCTTCTAAAATCAATGTCAAAGATGTATTTAAGTGACTGTCTTCAGCAATATCTTCATTATTATTGGAAATTTCCTCGTCACTTTCAACTACATCATCTTGATTTGATGTATCTACTTTTTCTTTTTCCTCCTGAATTAAAGTTTCTACTTTTTCTTGTTCATTCTCACCTGAATTTTCAACATTTTCTTCTTTCTGATTACATGCTGATAAAATCAAAACATAACATAAACCCAGAAATAATAACTTTATCTTATTCTTACCCATAATGTTTCCTCCAAATATGTATTAATCTACATGATATCATAATTAGGAAATTTCACTCAATACAAAATAATCATTTTCAGTGTCATATAGTATAAACAAAATTCTAAAAAATGTAATAAAAACAAAACTAAATAACTGTAACAAAATATTATATATAAATTTCATTTATAAATATCCCTACACACATCTACTAGTTTCACTGAATTGAAGATAGATCCAATCACATTATTTATCAAAATTTTAATTTGGACACCAATTAATGAATTATGCATAAATGAAAAAAGCCTTACAACCATTGTGGCTGTAAGGCTAAGCATAGCGTCCCAGGAGGGATTCGAACCCCCGACCGACGGCTTAGAAGGCCGTTGCTCTATCCAGCTGAGCTACTGAGACATAATATTATTATAATACTTTTGGATGCTTTATTTTAGATGTCCCATATGAAGGACAATATTTATTATATGTACTTTGGAGCAGAATGTCAACATTAATTTTACTCTGAAGGCAGGGTTTGCCTCCTGATGATTAATAATAGGTTGCCACAACGTTATTATGCCATTTCTTTGTTCTTTTAGATAGTAGGAACAAGCAAATATTTGTTAAAATATTGGCACTACAACACTTGGAGGTATATGGATGTTTAAGGATTCGGTTGTGATTGTCACAGGTGGGGCTCAAGGGATTGGTAAAGGCATTGTGCTGGCTTATGCGCAAAATAGCGCGAACGTTGTTATTGCTGATATCAATGATGATTTAGGACAGCAACTAGAAGAGGAAATGCTAGCGCAAGGTCTCTCTGCTTTATTTGTGAAAACGGATGTCACAAAGGAACAGGATATTGTTTATTTAATGCAACACACTGTTGAGCAATTTGGAACAATTAATATACTCATTAATAATGCTGGCAAATTTCAGCATAAATCTCCTTATGATGTGACATTTGGGGAATGGAATTATCTCTTA
Organism: Lysinibacillus sp. FSL H8-0500; assembly: GCF_038051955.1. NCBI lineage: Bacteria > Bacillati > Bacillota > Bacilli > Caryophanales > Bacillaceae > Lysinibacillus > Lysinibacillus sp. FSL H8-0500. The sequence continues at coordinate 3,354,463 of NZ_CP150292.1, forward strand.
CAAACAAATTTAACAAGTGCCTTTTTCTGTGCAAGGGAAGCAGCGAAAGTAATGAGAAATAATATAAGAGGTGGTGCAATTGTTTCGCTTGCCTCTACGCGAGCTGAAATGTCTGAGCCTTATACAGAAGCCTATGCAGCCACAAAAGGCGGGATTGTCGCATTGACTCATGCTTTAGCACGGTCATTGGGTCCTGATCGCATCACTGTAAATTGTATTTCACCAGGATGGATTGAAACAGGAGATTATAAGGCGCTTCGTCCAATCGATCATACCCAGCATTTATCAGGACGAGTCGGTGTTCCTGAAGATATTGCCCAGGCTTGTTTCTATTTAACAAACCCTAACAATAATTTTGTCACAGGCATCAATTTGACAGTTGATGGGGGTATGACAAAGAAAATGATCTATGAGGATTAAGTATGTTCAATAACTGGTAGAAAAACCTTTGCTACTTGCTGTTTTGCATAATGAGCGATGGGTTGTGTATGCTGAAATGTATTTTTAAGAAAAGGTGCTAGCGTGTTGCTTTGGATCGTAGCATAGGCTTGCTGTAGCTGCCATGGGGCATGTTGAATATCAATACGAAATAAAGCATTGCCCCATTTTGCCCATGAATGATAACGTTCCACTAGCCATTGATCGAACACTAAATTAGTATTATCTGCTGGCTTATAAATAACCCTTAATCTTTCATCAAATGTTTTATAGCGGCTTGTATATAAACCCTGTTGTAAAAATATTTCTGTATAACGATATGGTAAACTACCCATTGTAGCTAGTTTTACAAGAAGCTGATTTGTAATATCTAAATGAAAAAAATAAATCCCTTTCCTGCCGTTATACTCCACATATGTTCGAACATTTAATTGTAAATAGGAGCTAATTCCAGGAAACGGTGGAAGAAATCGCAGCCGCTGCCCTTTGACTTTAAAAAGAACAGCACTAAGCCAAGCATTATCTTTATAAATGTCTAGCTTTAACTCTTGCGGAATATGTTCCGCCAATATTTCAGGTACTATTGGCCAATGTAAAAATAATACATCTTGCCATGTTTGCGTCCCAATCCACATAGTATAACTCCTTTCTATCGTCTAGTTTTTCCAAGAAAGGAGTTATTCAAACTATTTTGCCTGCACTTCCACATAGCGATAATATAAATTGCGTAATTCGGACTCCTTAAATAAGCCTAGATGACTTTTTAATTGAGGATGTACTAAAATTCCATGTGCACGTAGCTCTTTTACAAACCATCCTTTTGAATATTTATGCATCTTCTCCATTCCCCTTTAGCTATATTCATAACATAGAATATGCTTTTGGCTGCTAGAGGGACACTAAAAAACGAGAGGATTTATTCCCCTCGTTTTTATGTGCCACAAAAAGTGCGATATGGTTGATGCGATGGCTCTGGCAGCGAAGCATAGTCTCGTTGCTCCTTTGTATAGGCAAAGGGCTGTGCAAGAACATTCAGTAGTTTATCAATTAAACTATAGTCCCCACGCTCAACAGCAGCCTCTAATGCCTCTTCTACTCGATGATTACGTGGAATAACAGCGGGATTATGTTGTTGCATTAATTGTTGGGACATTTCCTTTGTTTGCTGCTGTTTTGCTAAACGGGCAAGCCATTTTTGATGCCATTCTTTAAATGCAGGTGCATTCCATAACTCGGATTCGTCAGCCTGCTCCACCGTTAATGCGATAAATGTATTGGTATAATCGGCTTTATATTGTGCCATAAGCTGAAGAAGGTCTTCGACAAGCTGAGCATCCTCCTGATCTTTATCAAAAAAGCCAAGCTTTGCCCGCATTCCCGTTAGCCAATTTTGATAATAGAGCTGTGGGTATTGCTGTAATGCATCCTGTGCAAGCTGAATCGCCTCCTCTTGATTGTCATGGATTAACGGCAATAAAGCTTCGGCTAAGCGAGTTAAATTCCAGCCACCAATGTTTGGTTGATTACCATAAGCATAACGACCTTGTCGATCAATCGAGCTAAACACGGTTGCTGGATCATAGGTATCCATAAACGCACAAGGTCCATAATCAATCGTTTCCCCACTAATGGTCATATTATCTGTATTCATAACACCATGAATAAAGCCAACTGATTGCCATTTTGCAATTAATGAGGCTTGTCGGTTAATGACTGCTTGTAGTAAATAAAGATAACGATTTTGGCTATTATCGTTATGAGAGAAATGACGTTCCAGTGCATAATCTGCCAGTAGTTGCAGCTCTTTATCTGTTCCCCATTGTGCCGCATATTCGAAGGTGCCCACTCGTAAATGACTGCTTGCAATGCGTGTAACAATGGCTCCCTGTAATTCGGTTTCGCGAATAACGGTTTCACCTGTTGTGACAACTGCCAAGCTTCGCGCAGTGGGAATCCCTAATGCAAACATCGCCTCACTAATAATATATTCTCGCAGCATTGGTCCTAACGAGGCTCGTCCATCGCCACCACGAGAATATGCTGTGCGCCCTGAACCTTTTAATGCAATATCATACCGTTGATGCTGAGGTGTCATATGTTCGCCATATAACAGAGCTCGCCCATCCCCAAGCATTGTAAAATGACCAAATTGATGCCCTGCATAGGCCTGTGCAATCGGCTCAGCCCCTTCAGGCATTTGATTGCCTGCCAATTGAGCAACCGCTTCCTCCGTGTGCAATGCTTGACTATCTAATCCTAGCGATGCTGCAAGTGCCTCATTCAGCAGTATCAGCTTTGGTGAACGTACAGGCTGTAACGGAACCTTAGAATAAAAAATACTGGGCAAACGAACATAATCATTATCAAAATTCCAACCAATTGTCTTTTCCATCGTTTCTCCTTTATTGTTATTTTATTTAGCTTATTATGAATCATAGCTAGGCTTTCAATCCACTCTCTTCATAAATAGAGAAAATTTTTATACTATACTTTACCATAAATATAAAAAACGCACCCAATCATTTGTCTACAGATTGAGGTGCGGAATACAGGATAAATTATATTGACCATTATTTGTTGGTAGGTTTCACTTGTAGCCATTTACTAACACTTGTTGGCTCTAGTTCTTCTTTTATCGTTGGTAACACCTGCTTAAAACGATTACCCTCCATATTTTTAGTAAACCATTTATGTGAAGCTGCGTCATTGACTCCTTGCCCCTTACTTGATACCTTAGGGTATTGGACCTTCCCTTGAACTTTTGCTGGATACTGCATAATATCAAGCAAAATTTTCATTTCATCATTTGTTTCAACTGTATAAAGATGATGTTTATATTCATTCAATGTCCATTGTCCTGATTTTTTATCAATAGTACGTGTCATTATTTTATCAATCTTAATTTGAGCACTACCAAAACCTAATGGCTTAGCTTTCCCTATTTTATGTGCATGAGATTCCGAGCCACCAAAATCCAATACCCAACAAAGCTGCCTTAACTCATCTTCTGTTAATTGTTCAAAGAAAACAGTGAAAACAAATTTATGATTTTTCTTTAATGGCTTTACATTACACTCCATCTCTGGAATTTCCTCTTTTGGATTTATAGGCTTCAATAAATCATCGTCTACTTCATGATGCCAATAAAACTTTCGACCTCTTATTTTTATTTCGCCAGGTTTTAGAGATATTCGTTTTTTCCCAATTTTATAATAATCATATGTCCAATAATTTTCTCGAATATTTGCGGGTACTTCTGTATAAAATTCAACTGCGCCAGGTTTCGGTGCGCCTAAGGCAGGCAATCTTATTGTGCTTTCGTAAAATGGGGGATTTGTTGTAATCATAGCATCACCAAAGCGTACACGAGAAGCTCGCGCATCCGCCTTACTTACAAAACCAAATAGATTACATACTGGACATATTTTTGTCGAACACTCACAAGGGCTATAGCTACCTTGTACGCCTAAAATAGTTTGTAACGTTTTCATAAATACTTCTTGTGAAATTGCGGCTGGCGCTAAATACCCAACTACTCCGTTATTTTCATAGTAATATACTGGTAAAACTAAATCCTTATCTAAGGGCGACTGTTGATCTTTAATCTTTTTAAAAAGCTTCATATATTCATGATAGCCGCTATGTTCATCATTATTATTATATAGCAACAATATTTGTTCTAAACGTTCAATTTCTAAGCATTCTACCTTTATAGCTTTTCCAATAGGAGCAAATATGAATTTAGCAATGCCATCTGGCCCCTGTTCTCCTATATGGATAAACCCTTTGTTTCTATACCGTTGTCTTTCCTTACTTTCAATAGTAAATGATGTTTTTTTCTTTTGAAGAACATTATAAAATGCAGGCATCCCCTCTTGAATTCCTGGCTTATTATCTATTTTCCCCTTTTTACACTTCTGCAATTCCCAACCAGCCTCTGTCTTTCTTATAATACCGGGATACTTTATATCTTTTGATCTTCTGTGGAAATATTCTGTGTTCACCTGTGACAAACACCCATTAAATGCAGCTTCAAATACACTTCGGATTGTACCACGCAACTCTGAACCAGGAATTACAGGTATTTTTTCATCATCATAATGAAAAAAATCACTACTTTCCTCATTAGCTGTCGGAATAAACAAAGGTGTTTTCGTTTCTAATGTACAGGTAATTTTCCCTGTTAAATTCCCTTTATTCCTCTTTTCTTTCTGACATTTCCCTACAAGGGGTACAAAATTATAAGGATTAATAAAACGTTCACTGTTCATTTACACTCACCTCTTCCATCTTTTCGTATTTAACAAGTCGCTCGTCCACTATGCTATAGCAAAAAGGTTGCTCTATGGTTAAATCCCAATCCTGAAAAGCAAGATATTTTCGGAAAACTAATACTACATGCTCCTTTTCTTTAAACTCTCTTGGTATCGCTATCTTCATACCGCGTCCTTCCTGTAGAACACTCCACTTCCCATCAGACTTAGCAACCCTTCCCCAAAGCTTATGTGTATCATCAAAGTATATCATCCCATTACCTTGACTATCCTTGCGTGTGCGCCATAGAAATTCGCTGTTTCTCCGAATAAGCTTTAACTCTTTGCTTTCATCAAAAACACGTACCTCTTGTACATAGCTTTCTTCAAATTGTGCATCATTATATAGTTTAATTTTTCCATTATCCAACTGCCCAAAATATACCGCATCGTCTGCCATTATATAAATATCGCCGTTTTTTTGGGCACAAATGAAAGATAAAAGCTCCTCCTGTGGAATACGTCCTGTATCCATTTGAGATTTTATTGTTCTATGCTTCATTTTACAGTCCCCCTTTTTATAATCGCATCTACAGCAGCTTGACAGGCCTTTTTATTTGTTTGTTGCTCTGCTTCAAATACACCTCGGCCAACTGCTGTTTCACCACCAACGGCTAATAATCCGCTTGCTAAATCATTGCTCACCCATTGCAACATACCTAAAATAGCTTTATCACATAATTTCATCTCATCATCTACTTTGTGCCAGCGAATTACAAGGCTCGTTTCACCTTTGACAACTTGTTCTCCTGTAAATAAAGCACCTTGAATCGTAGCGCCTGAAAAGCGGTCAATCGCATTACGTGTAATTTTCACATCACTGGCATTTTTCACAACAGATTCCTCGAATATAAGCCTTGAAGCTTTGCCTTGTCTATTTTTACTATGCTTTGTGCCAAATAATTCCTCTATGATTCTATCTGTTGCAAAATCAGGGAATTCAGTTTTGAAAATTTGCATTAAACGATGGCGAAAAGCTCCAGCCCATGTTGCTCCTGGAATCACGGGGTTATTATTATTTTTTAAATAGCCATAGTCTACATCTGCCTCTGTTCGATAATTTCGAATTAGCAATGTTTGTGCAACTTGTAATGGTAGTTCAAAGTAACAGATTGCACACTTTTTAACTGATTGATAATCTGTCCACTCTGGTTCCCCACCAATAGCTTCCCATGACCAATTTAACCATTCTGTTATTGCTTCCTTCTCACTATAATGAAATTGCTTTCTTTTTACCGAGCTAACATTTAGCTTTCCAAAGCCACGATTGCTTTTACCACCTATTGTTATGTGTCCATTGGCTAGTGCCGCAATTATTTGCTTGATGATTTGCTCGTCAGCCACATAACTATTCTCAGATGCTTCACGTGTAATATACTCTAATCGAATCATATAAGGTGTATCACGCTCCACAATTTCCATATCAAATTTCCCCGTTTTTGCAGCGACTTTATTTTCATCCTCTAGTTTCACACCATCACGTATACCTATATCTTCTGTATCCAGTTCTATATCCGACACATATAAACGACTTTGAAAAATATCTACACCAAATAATGATTCAATTTGCTCCTTATTATCTGAATAAAAACGAAGCATCTGCTGGCGTAATGCCCCTGCAAGCGCACTACCCGTCATAAAAGGTTTACCAAGATGATTACGTGTCACGTCCATTTTTGTTTGCTCATCTAAACCAGACCCAGCTAAAAGAGGCGAGCCTAATGTTCCTGTTATTTGAATATAAGTTCGTTGTACTACTTTATTCGTTGCCATTTGCTCGTACCTCCAGTTTTAAAGTATGGAAAAATATCTTTTTAAAATCAGAGGATTTATTAACGACCTCTTTTTCAAGCTCCTTAAATACATTGGCTAGAGCTTCTCCTTTTTTTATAAATCTTTCTTTTTTATACTTTGGCTTTTCTGAAATGAAAAACTCTGTTAGCTGATGAAGCTTTGTTTGTCCAATTGCTTTAATCTCTGGTTTTTTCATGAATTTTTTTGCTGCATCTATTGCAGCTTTTTTATCAAGTTCTTTCTGGTGACGTGTGCAAAGTGCTACTTCAATCTGAGATAGCGCCTCATCATGCTCCATTGCAATTTTCTGAAGCTGCCATTGCTCATTTTTTACAGGGAATTGCTTAGCTAAGCCTTCATAAGTCAGTACTTGCACCTTACCACAGCCTTGTGCTAAGTCACTTCCCCATAATGTTTTCTCAACCGTAGTCCAATCTATATTTTCTTGGGTAGAAACAATTAATACTGTTCCTGCATCAAATGCCACTTTTTCCTGCTTTGGTAAACGCCATTTAGCATTGTAGCCCTTTAAAGTTGTTTGCTTAAAAAATGACTTTTCGATTGTGAAACTCACACCGAGTTTTCTTTCCATTTCTTCGATTAATAATTGCGGCTCTAACACATAGCGTCCTGTTTCATCCTGAAAAGCGAGTGGAGTTTCAAAGTAAATAGCTACTTTTTTCTCATTTTTCGCTGCTTTATACTTTTTTGTTAAAACAAATGATTGAGGCAGTGCTGTCATCGTCGCTTCTCCGTATTCAGCAGTTCTTGAGCGCCCTAGCTGAATAGTGTTGTCACGCTCTGCAAGCAGCTCCATTAGTAATTTAATATCCTCTTGCTCTCCACGAAGCGTACCAACAAAACTTTGTCCGCGACTTAAAGCGGTATAATAATAAAACTGTCCTTTGTTGTCACCTATTATTTGATTATTGTTTGCTTCTTCCGCATCATTTAATGCCCTACCGATACGGCGGTTTGCTGGCCTTGCATGGTGCATACGCATTTCCTTTTTAGGCTCATGCAAAAGCAATGTATCATCATCAATAAATGCCATTTGATTGATTTTACGAACAAGAGGTATTTGCTCAAAGCCATCACCATATGCAAAACTTCCATGTTTCTCACGCTGTATATGTAACGGGCACGGTGTAAATACTTTATTTTCAATCTCAGGATACGCATAGCCAAACGATACAGCGCCTCTCAAAAATAAACGAGCGAATGTTTCATCTTTATGTGCATTATCCTGTAGTTGATGTTTGTGAATATAAAGACTTGCAAAAACGCCTAATAAAGCGCTGCCCGGGATAAAATCCGTACAGCTACCATAGAGCCCTTCATTTCCTGCAAGTAGCACAGGCTGCTTCAATGTAATACGGAAGGGCTGTTCTGCTGCTACTTTAGCTGAATTAATTGGAGCATTCTTCTGCTTCACAGAAAGGAGCTGACACGTCACTTCTCCTAATCCCCTTGTGCGACCATATCCTAAATGGCGCAGTGCCTTCACACAATCCTCTAAAAGCTTTGCATCTCCTTCATTTTCAAGTGTAATAGTGCTTTTAAACACGAGCCCGCGATTAATAACGCGCAAGGAGCGGAGTGAACCTGTCTTTGCCTGCCCGCTATCGTTATGAATCGCTGTTTTCGTATAGACCATCGTCCAAAGTGCTAGTAAATCATTTGGATTTTTCTGCTGCAATCCTTGTAAAAGGCAATTGTAATTTTCAATTGTTATTTTTTCATTACTTTCAAAATAACCTTTTGGGATTTGATATAGTACTGCATCATATATTTTAAAGCCGCTACTTTTTTCTTCACCAATTTTGCCAAATAAACGCTCAATGGCTTCATTTGTTGTATATCCCCAATCGAAAAATTCCTTTGCCATATGGCGAAGCGCCCCTTTTAGGCGCTTCGCTGGAATAATAGGGATGCCATGCTCATGTGTGATTTCATGGTCAATCAAGCCTGAAATACTGTCACCACTGCCAGGGCTTAAATCACTATCCAATGTAATCAAAAGCTTGTACTGTTTCATTCGTTACCCCTTCCTTTCGAACGAATTCTATAAGTTGTAAAGCGTTGAAAATTATTTTTTTCGAATCTTCATTTAATTCCTTATACTCTTCTGGTAGTAAAAACCCGCGAGATGCAGCCTCCAATAGGGCGAGCTTTACCGCCTCATTACTCACTAAAAATGCCTCATAAAGCTTCATTAAACGGGAACGTGGCCATTTTTCTGTTAAGTTCGTAATTAACTCTAATAGCCTCTCTAACTCATCAAAGTCATATGCTTCACCTACTAACTCTTTACGTGCCGCAAGCTGCTCGTCCATCGTCTGAACATAGCTACCTCGCACAATGTAGAAATCAAGGTAGGAGCCCTTTTTGCTATTAGAATCATAGTATCGTTTTTTCGCTCGTTGACAGCACTGCTCCGCAATCTCATAGGCTAGCTGGAATGGGAAGTGGCTATGCACGAATGCAATACCTGCACAAGCATAAATTCCTGTGTCCTCACCGTTCTTTTTTAATTTCTCAAAAAAGTTTTTCGTAAACTCAATGCCCCAATCTGCTCGGCAAATAAATGTAATATCATCGCCATCTAAAATCAATGGACGTAACGGGATGGTATCTTCTACCTGCATTTCTTTTACCGTAACCGTATCCTCAAAAATGGTGCGGAAATAATTTGTGATTTTCAGCGAGCTTGTGCGGTGCTGTTGCATTCCATCCTGCACTGTCTTTTTCTCCAAGCTTTTCTTCAGCCATTCCCCCATACTATTCCCATCAATATGAACAATTGCTGTATAGCTATCTTCCCCAGCTTGACGCTTTAAATCTGATGTTTTTGTTGCAAATTTGTCCGAAATATCAGCGAAGAATTCCACTTTACTAGCTTCTCTTTTCAACCACTGCTCAGTAGACAGGAACTCATATTGTTTTATTTTCTTCGTAATGGGCTCGCCTTTAAATGGCTCCTGCGCAAAAACGGGTAATGTTTGATTTAATTTTGTGTGTACAATTTTTGACTTTGTTTTATTCAGCTTCGCCATTAATTTTTCATATAGATCTGCATATGAAGTCGTGTTTTCTAGTGAAAAAGGGATAGCCTCTGTTACCATCGTTAAAGAAGCACTTTCTTCTAACACCTTTAAAGCAAATTTCTGATTTACTTTGTTGTAAAGCGCCCAATCACGATAAACAACGAGCGCATTTCCCCCACCAGTGTAAACAATTTCGGCTTCCGCCTTACAGCCTTTCTTAAATAAAGAAAATTCTAATGCTTTATTCTTATTTTTTTTCCAATCTGTCAATACGCCGTCTTTGCCAGCACATTCTTTTAATGTATTGACAAAATGCTTTTTCACCATGTTACCAACAATAAATGAAGCTCCCATATTTTCCTTCAAACGATTGGAAGCAAAAATATATTCTTGAATACCTGTAATATCATAAACAGCTAATAAATATTCATTTTCCATTTTCATCTCTATTTCTTCAACCTTTCGTTGAAATTTAATGTTGTTGTTGAACATTTTGGCATAGGAGGCATGCGGGAAAAACATCGGGTTGTTTATTAACATAAGCAACTGATTTAATTCAAACTTCAATGAAAATAGCACATTGCAGTAGAATGGATTATCAACATACTCCCTAGTCGGAATGTCCTTTTGCGCTAATTTTTCTAGCTTCAAATAATCCGCCCCATAGCGTTCATGCCCGTAATGATTCAGTTCTTTATACCAGCCATCTAATGTAGTAATTGATGGTTTCATTCTTTTTTTAAGTTTCTTTTTTCCATCAAGATATAATGTCATATCAAAATACTTATTTAAATATTGTTTCGTTTCCCGTAGGTCATGTGTTGTACATAAAATAATAATAGGACGAGTAGCCGTTTGCGCATTTAAAGGATTTATCTTTGTATCAAGTAAACTTATAGTAGTTCTAGCATAGGCATTCATCTCTGTTTTCAATTGCTGAATCGTTTTAACCCATTCAATTAATTTCGTTTTATCCAATTTATCACTTTTACTTTGTACAACAATCGCCACCGCTTCTATCGGTATAAACAAAATATTCCCATAATTAAAGATGTATGGCGTGTACTGTTCATCATAAATAGCAATATCAACTTCTGCTGAAATTTGACCGAATGAGTCGATTATAAAAACTCCTTGTGCAATCGCATATTTTTTCGGAATTAGCTGGCGAAAAACATTCAGCCACACATTTTCTCGGCTTGTGCCAGATGTTACATGATGATTTGGTGTTTCAAGTGCCAATTGACTCGCAATGGATTGCGTAATCTTTTGATAATGCTGAGCCAACTCCCTCATTCGTTCAACATTTTTCTCTTGCGTCATCTGCTGCCACCTCCCCCCTTTAATACTTCTCGAAAGGCTTCAACATAAGATTGATGCGGGAAAAACATTGGATTATTAATTAGCATAAGTAGCTGATTTAGCTGGAATGTTAAAGACAAAAGGACATTTAAATCGCCATCTTTGCCATTTTTATATACATTTAGGTCTTTTAATTTTCGCTCTGTAACAATTGTCTTATCTAGTACATACTCTTCATTTTTAAAATGATTCAATTCTTTATACCAATAAGTAAGCTGCTCATCTTCTTTAGCAATTACCTTTTCTAACCTATCAGTCTTTTTTACCCCTAAAACAATATCAAATTTCTCATATTGCCTTGTATCGTTTGTCGTACATAATATCGTTATAGGACGAGTAGCCGTTTGTGTTTGCGACTCTTTAAAAGTATCAAGTACCTTTGTTTGAATACGCACATACGCATTCATATCGGTTTTTAATATTTGAATACATTCTAGCCAATCATGAGGATTAGTAGATTCTTTTTCGCAGAGCACTACTGCAAAAACAGCCTCAATCGGTATAAATTTAAGTGAGCCATAGTTGAATATATAAGGCGTATATTGCTCGTCATAAATGGCGATGCTCACTTTTGGCGAAATTATTTTATGCGAATCAATAATATACACATTGGTTTCAAGATTATATTTTGTTGGTACAATTCGCCTAAAAACAGGTAACCAAATATTCTCGCGATTGTCTTTCTCAATATCTAGCTGCGCGATGATACTTTGCTCCAAGTTTATATAATTTTCTGATAGTTTCGTAATTGTCTTTGCATTTTCATTATTCATAGTCAGCCTCCTGCTAATTGTAATCAATCGTATATTGCCCGAAGCCATGTGTCGGATTTCTGCCAATATGTAGTAATTGTCCAGCCTGTAATAATGGTGTGAACGGCGTAATATCTCCCTCATAACAAGCCCAGCCCGTAATCGTCTCTAATATTAATTCATTATTGGTTTGATTCATCGAATATCGTCTAAACGCATCCGTCTGCCACTTTGCTTTGTTTGTTTTGACCTCTCTTGCGGCTGCTAACATTGCTTCATGATCCCATGCTAAGTGATGTCCCGTATAGGCATGAGACAATAAGCTAACTCGTCTTGTCACAGCACGTATAATATCCTCAAATGAAGGCTCTGCAATTAATTGCTTACTTTTTTGCAAACGTAATGGCACAACAAATTGCATAAAAGCATACGAAGCTTGCTGTTCTTCGCAATGCAATGGATGTTGGACAGCATTCTGTAGCCATTGTCCCCCATTAAACCACACCAATTGACGACTGGCTAAATCAACAATTTTTAACAATTGAAAGGGCAATCGCGCAGACCCCCAACCAAACTGTGTCATTCGTTGTAGCGCTTCAACGATTAAATCCATACGCTTATTGGCATGACCAAATAATGTAATATCAAACTCACAAATATCACCTTTTCTCCAATTGATTTTACCAATTGTTAATACAGAGAGGACAAATGGATTAATAGATCCTGCTTCATTTTTAGGTGACACAAAATACTTAGCATAGGCACAATCTTCTGCCAGCAGACAAGTAAAGCATTTTACCTTTGGCGTTGGACATACCATTTTACGCAAACTATGACCAAATACTCCACGTATCGTTGAGCCAAGATAGGGAGGTAGCTTCCCCTCACCTTGCGCTTCAAACGTAACACGTAATGTGGTCCAATTTAGATATGAAAACATCTATACACATCCTATTATCTTGATTAAATAGTATAAAATACCCTATTATTGATATATTTATACCATACTTCCCTATGAATGAAAATACATTCTATTATCGAAAAATTCAGAATAGTAAAAACCGCATAAATTAGAGCAGTTCTCCCTAAATTATGCGGTATCTTTAGTATGTATAAACACAAAATAAATCTTGTTCAAAATATTTTTAGTATCCCCTATACAAAATCAAATAATGGAGCTCAAGATAGTAATTTAAGAATTCTCCTCAATGTAAAAGCAACATGGAAACTATACATCTGATTTTTCATTTGATACAAAACCAAACCTTTCATTCAAACATCGGAAGCTTTCGCATAGGTAATTTTAGGCGACCTCTCAGTAAAGGGTGACCAAAATTCCTTAAATTACACAAAAATGAATATTTCTTCTATTTATTCCCTCAATAAAGAAAAAGACATGCCCTTTGCTCGTTACCAGGCACAGATGAGCTTATTTCAATCCACTCTTTCAATAAAGAAAGAGACGGTGAAAAACAATGTATAAATAATATTTACAATTGATTTTCACTAAAAAATTAATCTTTAAGGTTATATTAGCCTAAACCTTCTTCCACTTCAATGAAAAAATGTGTGAATGATAGGTGCGAATCTCCCTGCATAATTATGTTTGCTTCACATTCGCACCTGCTATTCGAAAGAAGCACTTGTAATATTCTTGATATCTAATTGACACAAGTAAACTTCCAAATAAGATCACCATCAAACACTAATAGCTATCCGTTTAAATATTCCCCTTATCCAGTTAAAAATTGCTTTAAATACTTTATATAGACAAAATATGTCACTGCCATTTTGTATGATTAATTCAATTCTAAATAGAAAAGAGGTCATGGAAAATGGATATTCATATTCAAAGTAAGAAAGGTTTATGGAAACGCATATTTGTATTTGGGCTATTAAACATTGTCGTCGTAACTACTATTTTAATTTTAACAAACGGAGAAGCCTTAGCAATCCTCCCATTTTTATTACTCTATTCATGTATTATGCCATTTATTAGCTTACTATTTTCAAAATCAGTTGCTAAAAAAGTTTATCGCTTAGAAGTTTTACAGGATCATTTACAATATGGTGACTATATTGAATGGTATCGCGATACCACTCATATGCTTGCCGAGAAGGTAGGTATGACAAAAATGCCTGAAATAGCTATTTATGAGTCATCTGATAAAAACGCTTTTGCAACAGGACGCTCTAAAAATAGCAGTCTTATAGCAATTTCTACAGCATTGCTATATGAAATGACACCCGATGCAGTTGAAGCAGTAATTGCTCATGAAATCGCTCATATTGTCAATGGCGATATGGTCACACAAACATTATTACAGTCCTTTTTAAATATGATTGTTAGTGTACTTGTACTACCAGTCACAATCTACAAATGGTTTACATTGATTACTGTAAATCGTGAGTCTGCTTGGATATATTGGATAATTTGGATGGTTGAATGGATAGTATCAATGGTGCTATTATTCTTTGCCGGATTAATTGTAAAAAAATACTCTCGCCACCGTGAATTTGGCGCGGATCGTCTAGCTTCACAGCTAACACATCCTACCCAAATGATTTCAGCATTGCAACAGTTGGATGGCAGTGCAATCAGCATAAAAGATATGCTGCGCTTCAATTTAATGGACAAAGCCGCTTTATGGATCTATTCTCAGTAAGCCCGTAATCAAATAACGCATATAAAACACTAGGCACCTCCGGTACGATAAACGTATCAATTAAAGGTGGTGCCCTATTTATGTCCACAAACAAATTAACCATAGTTCCCGTCAAACTTGATCCTCTTTCAACGGAAAGTTCTTCGTTCCCTTCTTCGAGAATGACCGCTGCACCAGCTTGTATTGTAAAAATGGGAGTAGCTGAAGTTACCTTTTATCATGGCGTAAATGAGCACATCATCCAAACGGTTATGAAGGAGCTGAAAAGTCGATGAGGCATGATTTTACGGATGTGCAAAACATTTATATGATTTGTGGGAAGACAGATAGGCGAAAAGGCATCGATGGTCTCGCAACACTGATTCAAGATTCTTTCGAATTAGATCCTTATAGTGATTCTATTTTTCTCTTTTCAGGATGGAGTAAGGACCGCTATAAATGTTTGTATTTTGATGGAGATGGCTTCGCTATGCTTTACAAGCGATTAGATCATGGCAAACTTCAATGGCCAAAAGATGAAAAAGAGGTACGAAGCCTTTCACAACAGGAACTACGCTGGTTGTTAGAAGGATTATCCTTACAACAACCAAAGGCCATTGCAAAATCTGCAAAAAAGTATCTTTTAATCAACGTTTCCTCAATGGTATAATCATCCATAACTTATCTTGAATGAAATGTGGTGAATGATTTGGAAAATGCCTCCACGAAACAGACTGAACGATTAATTCAATTGTTAGAGCAACAATTAGCACATTCGAATGAACAGAATGACGAATTAACCAATAAATTGGATCAATCACTTAAACAAATTGAAGTATTAACGGAACAAGTCCGCCAATTAACAAAGGCTTTATATCGCTCCAAATCAGAGAAATCCAAGTATCAAGCGCCTGATGGGCAAGTTTCTTTATTTGAAAATGACCCGTCTTTTAACGAATCTGAGCAGACAGAAGAACAAAGCACCGAAGCAGTTAGTTATACGATTACTCGCAAAAAGATAAATAAAAAACGAAATGATTCGTTTCATGAAGAGATAGAAATGGAAGAAATTCATCATCACCCTGCTAATTTAGTTTGTGACTGTTGTCGTGGGGAAATGGTTGAATTCACTTCCATCTTGGTACGTGAAGAAGCAAGGTTCATTCCGGCTACGATGAAACGTGTGCAGCATTTTGAACATGTATACGAGTGTAAATCATGTAAAAAAGATGCCCTACAAAAAGCACAAATCAAACGTGGGAAAGCACCACAAGGTGCGATTCAAAGAAGTATTGCCGGCCCTACAGTATTGGCGAAGCTTATTTACGATAAATTTATTCAGTACTTACCTCTTTACCGTCAGGTAAATGAGTGGGAACGCTATGGCTTATATACAAACGATAAAAATTTGTCTAACTGGGTAATACGTGTGGCAGAAGATTGGCTTCAACCACTTTACGATTTAATGAAGCAGCTAGTAACGGAAAAATCTGTGCTTCATATAGATGAAACCTATGCACAAATCATTAAGCGTTCTGATGGAAAATCAGCACAATCCAACGCCTATAATTGGGTATGTCGTAGTGTCCAGAGTGAAGGGTTTATTATCGTTTTATTTAAGAGTGCCCTTTCTCGTGGGCGAGCCGTCTTGGAAGATTTAATCAAGGGTTTTAAAGGCACTGTCATCTGTGATGGGTATTCAGCATATGGTCAATTACCTCATGTTCAGTTCGCCAACTGTTGGGCACATGTACGTCGTTATTGGTTAAAAGCTGACAGTAAAAATGGACGAATAGGCGTGGCATATTGTGATCGGTTATTTCAGATTGAGCGTAAAATTAAGCACTTTTCATTAGAAGAGCGTGTGCAAATTCGCCAACAAGAAGCAAAGCCGATTGTGGATGAATTTTTTGATTGGATTGATCGCTCGCCATTCTTTGGTAAAAACGCTATTGCGAAAGCAGCTGAATATACATTGAGCCGCAAAGCAGCGTTAATGATGTTTCTTGAAAACGGAAATGTGGCCATTGATAACAATCCAGCTGAAAATGCGATTTGTCCAAATGTCATGGGTCGAAAAAACTGGCTTTTCTCTGTTAGTGAAGCAGGTGCGAAAGCAAATGCCATTTGTTTAAGTTTAGCTGAAACAGCTAAGGCAAACGGAATTGATTTTTATCAGTACTTGGTCAAGTTGATGACAGAGTTACCCAATGTACTGTTTCACCAGCAACCTGAAATTTTACATAACTATCTACCATGGTCAGAAAATATTCAAGCCACATGTGCAAAATAGCCAGCCAGCTGAAAAAAATTCAGCTAGCTGGCCATTCGTCATGCGTACCATTAAGGTGCGCTATTTTTTTATATTTCGGGCTTACTATTCTCAACACATCCATTTATCGAGAGAAGAGTGCACTATTTAGAGAAGGAATTTACGAATATATAAAATAAAAAAAGCGTGAAGCTGTTTCAAAATTACTTTTGGACAACTCCACGCTTTTAGCTTCTTAATTTTAAGTTTTCAAATCTCTTGATACAAAATGTCAATCCATTTTCTCAATAAAGGAAGAGTCATGAACTTTAAATAAATATAAAAAATAAAGGAGAATATTTCAATCCCCTCTCTCCATAAAGAGAGAGACGCCTGATCCATCACAATTACGACTGTTTACAGTTATTTCAATCCCCTCTCTCCATAAAGAGAGAGACTTCTCTACTAACTCTGTTATATAATCACTTTTTAATTTCAATCCCCTCTCTCCATAAAGAGAGAGACAGTGAAAAGCAATATAAAAATGATATTTATAATTGATTTTCACAAAACAATACAGCTATAAGGTTATATTAGCCTA
Organism: Lysinibacillus sp. FSL H8-0500; assembly: GCF_038051955.1. Taxonomy (NCBI): domain Bacteria; kingdom Bacillati; phylum Bacillota; class Bacilli; order Caryophanales; family Bacillaceae; genus Lysinibacillus; species Lysinibacillus sp. FSL H8-0500. Next base: position 3,371,666 of record NZ_CP150292.1, read on the forward strand.
ATCTTGTTTCCATTTCAATGGAAAGTATTTTAGTTTACAGGTGCGAATCTTCCAGGGAAATCATGTTTGCTTCACATTCGCACCTGCCATTCGAAAGCTTACACTTATAGAAACCCTATAACTGCAAATATCCCACAATAAATTGCAACTAAGATCAGTCAATCCGCTAATCTTCAACTGGCTAATGTAAAATAGGACTCTACCTAAAAAAGTAACTATCCCATTATTATTGTTAGTTTTTCTTACTATTTCTTTATCAAGCTATCCGTGTCCCACTGCCTCATTGTTTCACTGATCAAGGTGCTATAATCTAAGTTCATAGAATATAAAACTAAAACTCATATAGCTAAGAAGTTATTAGTGAGCGATACCATCATCCATGATTTGGTTTATTAAGTCCTTATCTTATCATATTAGAAGCCATCAAAAAACTAACAGCGTACCTATAGAATTTCTCTTTGTATATCCAAATGATTAAATAATAAATAAACTCTTATGGTAAAAGAATTTCAACGATGTATGTGACAAACAGAAACTACTTTTTCAGATCATTTTAATTCATAACGGCATGTTCTTACAAAGATGTGCAATCCCATTGGCAAACATTTCACTTTCTTATATATTATGATTTATCAGTGCAATTAAGTTAGAAGCAACACAGCTTGATACTATAAAACAATTTGCAATTTAATATTCATTATGTTTTGATATAACTTATCTACTAAAGATAGGCAATCATGAATACGGGCTGAATCAGCTTTTTTCAATTGTAACTCATCCTCTAATTGAGCTATGTATTGATTAAAAACTTCATCTATGATTCTATCAATCTCCATTACTACCTGTTCTTCAATACGGAAAAATTCTGCATCTAGCTGAGATTTTAGCTGTTGAATTGCCTGTGTACGTCGATATACTAATTCTTCTTGTTCCGCATTTGCTGCTGCTACCTGTGCTTCTAATTGTTGCTGTTCTTTCTTCTTTTTATTCAAAATAGAGATAACATCCATAATCGTTAGTGCCATCATCACAACATTAACAATAGGGATAGGCGTTGGTATTTTTGGAATAACTATTTGTTTAGCAAGTATTTTCTTTGCGCTCTCTGCAATCAGTTGATTTTTCAATAATGTTGTTGCTATTTCTTTTGTTGAACCGTCTGTCTCTCCGAATCCTTTTGGTATATTAGACAACACAGAACCTTCTTGTAGATTAAAATTTAATTTACTAATATCCTGATTTATATTTAGTAAAAAACGTGAAATATCCATTTCAGCATACTCTGTCACTTGTTTTAATTCAGTGTCTATTAATTTTTCAATTTCTTGATTGCACTGCTGCATATCCTCTTCAACACCTTGTCCATTTAACAATTTATTATATACAACATTTTTAGTTAGCTCTAATTTCGTATTAATTTTAGATTTTACACTACGCAATAGTGTGATTTTACGTTCTCTTAAATCACTAATTAAATTATTTAGATTCTTCTCATCCTCTGAAGACAATTGGCTACTCAAATATGTTTTTATATATGTTAGATGTTGTTCAATAATTTGAATAGGTGGCACTAAAAATTTAAAACCATCCTGTGTTTTTAATTTCTGCAAAATCAAATATTCTAATTCCTCAATTTTACTATCTTGGATTAGTAACTTTTTATTTGCTAGTCGAGCATGTAGTGCTGTATCAGCATCAATCATCATAAAACTAAATTTATCTAAAATATTAGTAATTCCTCTGCTCTCCGCTACTTTTTCTATATTTTGAAATAGCTTACCACGCTTAGCAATACCATTTTCATCGCTTTCACCATCTAAAGTTTGTTTATTATTCATAATTAAAATAAGTGGTTTTCCGCTTTCTATAATCTGTACAATTTCTTCAGATACAAGTCGATTATCAAAGGAATCACTATCATCTACCATAAATAAAATGATATCATGTTTAATTAGTTCTGCTTTAGATAAAACATAATCTTTTTCTGGACCGTTAATTCCTGGCGTATCATATAGTTCATATCCGTTCCAAGAATATGGTGTTACCCTATGCGTTTCTGGTACATCTGCAACCGAGGCTACCTCCTCTCCAAAAATAGCATTTAATAATGTACTTTTCCCAGCATTATACACACCGTAAAACATAATTGTAGGTGTTTCTTGATTAATACGCTGTTGTACATCTTTTTCATATTCCCAACTATATGATAGCTCACGATTTAAACGTACCGCTTCATCATATATTTTCTGCACTTGTAATTTATAATCTACTATTATACTCATCCCATCACCCCAGCAGATATTTTTAGCTTTTGTAGTTGATCGACTGTTGCTTTTAATTGTTGGATTGTTACTTTCATGACATGATTATTTTTTGTGAAATACTCATCTTCAATATCTTTTAATGCCATTTCCACTAACTGTTGGACTTGATTATCTAGTTCTCTTTGCGACTGTTCTAAGACATCTGCAAAATTATTACCTACTGTAATTTTTTTCGATGTGGTGTAAGAAGAGACTTTAGATTCTGTATACTGTTTACCAAAGAATGCTCCAACATGTTCAAAGAATCCTTGTGGATCACGTGTTATCGTATCGACCTCGTAATGTTGCTGTTGCACTGTATCATATTTCTTTTCAAATTCAACATCCATTGCAATTTGAATAGCATTACACTGGCTCACATGAATATCGGCAATTAAATTGCTCAAACGTTGTTGTACTGTCTCTTGATAATGCTTAAGAATAACTTTTTCAATCACTTTAGCAATATCATTTGAAGTGATGGATTGCCCTGTATTAAATCGCTGCTGCAATAAAGATAGTTCCACATCCAGCTCTAGCTTTGCCTTAGAGGCTAATGTATCAATAATACGCTGTTTCTCACTATAAAGATTTGCTTGCTGTTGACTAAAGCGCTGTGTCATTTGTTCTAACTGTTCTACTATTTGTTTTAATCCATCCATTTGTTCGAAACCATTAACCAACTCTTCAATCGTTGCATTAATCTGTGCAATTGGCCGTTCCTTTTTTAATTGAATGGCATTTGAAGAGAGAACTTTACCAATTTGTTCATAGAAGGCAGATAATCCACTATCTATAAATAACTGCTGATCTCCTTTATTAAGTGCTTGTTTAGCTAAGTTTACAGACAAGCTTGTAAACTGTGCATCTTTAATTTTATTGTGTACCTGCTTTTCCTTTAAAACATTTGCTAGATATTGTTGCTGTGCTTGACGGTCTTGTTCACTTTTTGGTGCTTCAACCTTTACTAGCTTTCCATCTATTTCATCCTTTAAAGACCTATCAGATTTTGTGATAGCTACTAGTAAAGATTTTTGTTTTTCAATTAATCGGCTTAGTTCTTCTATTTCATCTGCTTTTCCCGGTGAGCTAGAAGGTACTAAAAATAAAATCAAATCAGCAAAATCAACATACTTTTTAGCCAATTGCTCATTTTGTGTATTAATCGAATGAATTCCCGGTGTATCTACCCATGTTAAACCGTCTAATAATGTAAAATATTGAATAGAGGCTGTTGTTTCAATTGCCCCTTCTTTAAATTCAGATGTTTCTAATAAAGTTGCTCCTGTTTCTCCATTATTAAAATCATATACATAAAAGGCGGGAGCCTTCTTATAAATCTGTGTTAATGCTGGATGATTCCCTGCAATAAAGTTACCTAACGAGCTTTTTCCAGCATTCACATTCCCAAATACTGTAACAACAACAGATTTTTCAAATTGATTAATAAAATCTTTTCCTGCTAAATGACTTTCAATCATTGTCACCCATTGATGGACACGTTGCTTTAACATATTGGCACTTTCTAGTATTGCTTGTCCAAAAGCATTTTGAGAAATAGACACTGTAAGATTAGTTGTAAAGTCATCTAATTCATAAAGTGCTTGTTTAATATGCTCTTCTGTACCTTCTATTTCACCTGAAAATTGTTGAAGCTGTTTTGCAACATCTTGTATTTTTCCTAAAAACTGTTGAACTACTTTATCCATTACTATTTCTCCTTATAAACTTTGTACTTTCTGTTTTAACTGCTGTAACTGAGCTTTTTCTTGTTCAAGTTTTTGTACTTTATTATTTTGTTGTTGGTAAATACTAGCTCCCTTTTTTAATTCCATTTCTAAAATAGTGATCCACCCAGAAATAATTTGTTCCACCTCTTTTTCAATAATTTGGGCATATTTATTATATATATCAACAAATGCTGATTTTATATTGGAACGTGCCTGTTTGAGAGAATTATCTAAATGCTCTCTAATTTTTACATCTACAGGATGAAGATCATATCCATATATGTCCACTTCTTTACTTCCAAAAAATCCTTCTTTATACGTAATTGAGTCAACAACCTCTACCCAGGGTTCATACCAACTAGCTGATTCAATATCATAACAATCCTCAAAACCACTTGCATATATAGAACTAGAGTGTCTTAAAGCAGGCTGATCTTCCTTTTGTAAAGGAACATTTAAAACTGTATTAGATGTCGCTAAATCTTTTATATCAAGAATATCTGAGAGAGGTAACAAACTACTTTTTAGCTCCGTTAATTGTACTTCAATTTGGTTTTGTAATTTTGTTATAGAACTATCTGAACCACCATAATTGGGCAATAAATTCCGATAATTATCAATTAGCTCACGACGATTGTTAATGTAAGCTTTTTCTACTCTGGGTAAAAGATAGTTCCGTACAGCATTGACCCCTTCTGATTGAGCTCTACTATATGATTTATACTCCACTCTGTGTGGTTGCGCATACAATTTCGAAAGATCTCTATCTACATATAAACTATAACCCAAGTTAACATTTTTACCATTTTTCACAACATCATTTACTGTATTAGGAAATTTTTTAATTTCCTTTAATAAGGATTTAATTGCAGAAATATCTATTATTTGTTCTTGTAAATTGGATAAGTCTTTTATAAGAACACTATAATAATCCTCTATTCCTTCTAAAATATTATCTTTTCTTACTTTTAATATTCCCTCTCGTTCACTAATAACATTGACATTAAATTCTTTAGCTTTTTCTTCTAAAGCACTTTGCAAAGCAGAAATACCTGAATTCCCCATTAAAAGTGTTTTATTTTCTTGTAATGCTGTTAAATATGATACTGAATCTACTACAAATAATTGTATTTCTAACTCTGTAATTAATTTAATTTGCTGTTTTATTCTCTCAATAGCTGTAATTAGATGCTCATCCTCTAATTGATGGGCATTAGTTAAAATAATAAATGTATTTCTCACAAATTGTGCTTCATCTCTAAAGTACATTTTCACCTGTTGTAAGAATTCAATTTCTTTAGCAAGTAGCTCTCCATCTATTACATTATGTGTAAACAGAAAGAAATCTGCTTGTTCATATCCTTGTTCAGCCACTTCTGTATCTTGATCATTTGCATTAATCCCTGGTGTATCCATTAATCGATAATTGTCTGCTTCAATTATTTTATTGCTTGCTGTTGTACGAACTACACCTGTTTCACACAGAGTTTCATCTTTAAATATGGCATTGATTAAAGTACTTTTACCTGCTTTCACATTCCCTGCAATAACTATTTCCATTTTATCTTTCTTTGATTTTAAAGTTTGTTCTAATTCTTTTAATTGCTTTGCAAAACAGTCTACTGATACTCTCTCTTTTACTGTCATTTCCTAATCTCCTTAATACTCGTTGAGAGTATAAAATATTTTGTGTAAATGAATAAGACGACAAAAAAGGAAGACCTTTTCTTGGTAGAATTAAGTCACCACAACCAATCCTAGAAAAGAGGTCTTCCCTATGAATCAGTTTACAACAGAAATCGTCGAGGCTCTAGTAAAAAAACAAGATATTACTGAGGTTTTTCGTGCGCACTTAGAAGTAGCCGTGAATACGCTCCTGGCGACAGAGCTGACGATATTTTTAGATGACGAGAAATACGATCGAACGGGCTTTAACTCTGGCAATTCACGTAATGGCTCGTATTCCCGTACACTACACACAGAATATGGTGATTTAAACATCCAGATTCCACGTGATCGCAATGGAGAGTTTAAGCAACAGACGATCGCACCATATAAACGCTCAAACGACACGCTAGAATCCACAGTCATTCATCTCTTCCAAAAAGGGATTACGATGTCAGAAATTGCAGGATTAATTGAAAAAATGTATGGCCATCATTACACACCACAGACGATTTCGAATATAACAAAAGTGGTGACAGAACAGGTAGAAGCCTTTCATAAACGTTCCTTAAACGCACGTTATGTCTGCGTTTATTTAGACGCAACGTATATTCCAGTGCGACGTGAAACAGTGTCCAAAGAAGTTGTTTATATCGCTGTTGGAATTCGTGAGGACGGCTCAAAGGAAGTGCTGGCTTACACGATTGCGCCAACCGAATCTGCGTACAACTGGCAGGAACTTCTCGCTGAACTCAAAGAACGTGGGATCGAAGAAGTGCTTCTGTTTATTTCTGATGGCTTAAAAGGGATAGTAGACGCCATTTCTACGGTCTTTCCAAAAGCACAGTACCAAACATGTCTCGTTCACGTAACACGCAATCTATCCCATAAAGTTCGCGTAGAAGATCGCTCAGAAGTGTGCGAGGATTTCAAGACAATCTATCAAGCTGATACCAAAGAAGCTGGCCAAGATGCGCTGGATTCCTTCTGTTCAAAGTGGCAAAAAGCGTATCCAAAAGTGATGAAAACACTAAAGGAGAACGATCATTTACTAACGTTTTATAGCTTTCCCAAAGCCATTTGGCGTAGCATTTACTCAACGAATTTAATTGAGTCATTCAACAAGCCAATCAAGAAATACACAAAACGTAAGGAACAATTCCCAAATGAAGAAGCGTGGAACGATTCCTTGTTTCACAGTTCGAAGACGACAACCAACGCTTCGCCACACGTTGTCACATTGGATTTAATCAAGCCCGTGCTGAGTTAATAGCGATGTTTGAATCGCAAGAATCAGCAAGGGAATGAACAGCGCGAAATATTGTTTTTTAGAAGGGGTTAACCCTTCCTAAAAAACAAAATCAATTCTTCGAACAAATGTAATTAAAATAAAAATGTGAGGATCTACTCGAAAAGGTGGGATTGTCATTTACACAAAATTATTGACACTCCCTACTCGTTTAGTTTATTTTCTTATAAGTTATTCACTATTTATACATCTATTTATTTTTTTACTTATAGTTATTATTTAAAATATCTTGAAGTTTTCAATACCTCCTCACCCACCCCGAACAACTATGCCATGCTTGCTTGGCGAGGTGCTGTTTGTAGCATGTCTGAGTTTCTTCTGATTCAAATTCGAAAAATGGGCGGCGGTTGATGAGGGGCTTGACTTGTTGCCCGCCCATTGGTCCGTTCCAGTGCTGGCACATGGCACAGATTTTAGCGGTTGCTGTAATTGTGCGTACTGCCATATGTATCATCCTCCTTACTCCTCTTGATACAAGCCTGCCATTGCATCAATCGTATCTTTCATTTGTGTGCGTAAGTCTTGTGGTTTCACGACCTCCACCTTTTTACCTTGACTAAGCAGCCACATCATACAGCCTGTTGTGCCGTATATTTCCGCTTCAATGAGCCAACCGTCCTCTAATGTTTTGACAATGCGCCCATTTGGAAAGCGATCCAGCACAGGGTCAATCGTTACGCCTCGGAAAATAAATTGTAGACGATCAAGCTGTCCCGCATACATAAACTGAATACGCTGGCGTAGCATGCCTTCTTCAAAGCGGTCTTTTTCTGCAAAGGAAAACTTCCTGTTTAATAATTTGAATTGACAGATGCGATCCATGCGAAAAATAATGGGCGATTGGTACTCACTCTCATGGATAAAGGCGATTAAATAAAAATAATATTCTGAAAATAAAATAGCAACTGGCTTTACAATATGATGTTTTTTTTGATAATCCATTCGCTGATATTCAATCTCTATTACGGTCTTACTGCGAATGCTTGCCGCAATAGCCCAGAGCATATCGAGTAGCGGCTGATTGTGTTGCAATGGTCGATAATGGAGCAGCTCATTCCCTACAATAGCTTGGATAAATTTTTTATCATCCTTTGTGCCTTGTGCTAGCAGTGATGCAATCAAATTTTTCATTTCCTCTGCATTCAGTGCACGACTTTCCAGTAATATCTTTGTTACGGTTAGCAACTCTTTTGGTGAGAGCCCCTCTCTATCACCGACCAAGCGATAGCCATTCTCCGCCCGACTATAATGAATCGATTGGGCTACAGTTGACTTTTCTAAATGCATTCGTATACTTTGAATATCCCGCTGCACGGTACGTTCATTGACATCTAAACTTTTAGCTGTTTCTAGCTTATTAATCGTTTCACCTTTACGAAAGCGATCATACAATTGTAAGATGCGATAGACTTGCTCCTCCTTTTCCATAAAAACATCCCCTTCACATTTATAAGTGGATTTGTTATGTATTGTAACAAAGTACCTAGACATAATATGTCATCCTACTTATTTAATTTACTAATAATGAAAATATATCACATCATTTCTAATAGTAGTAGATTTTATGTGGAAATAATAGCAAGAGAGGACAAATTGAATTAGTTCTTTCATCCATTCAGCCTTGGCTCCTTTTTTCGGGCTCATTCGTGATAACTACAAAGCTTTTTTTGTTCCACAAATATTTACCTTATCCTGCAGTTCTTGTTGCAGACGCAAGAACAATAAAAAAACCGAACGATTCCAAAGCGCTTCATGTGAAAGCTTCAATAGAATAGTTCGGTGTTTTTGTTCCAGTTCTCGTTTATGTTTAGCCAAATTTTTTAGATTTTATTTGGTCATATAGCTATTGTGGAATCATGGTAAAATAGCTAATCTGAAATCACCAATTCCATCCATATGATTTTACATCAATTGTAGCAATTTTATCCTGTATATTCGGTGGTAAATCGGGGTAGCTTAATTCAAAGCCTGTTTCTCCATTAGATGCCAGTCCTATATCGACAGAGCCCTTTAAAGCTCCTAATAGATTTCCTTCAGCATCCAATAAAGCTGCTGCAATGCGAATATCATCTTGCTGATCCTCTGTTATATTTTTAAGAACCCCTGTTACTTTATAGCCGTATTCTCCAGCAATCCCCTTTACACCACTTATCTCCATTAGTGTTGGATCTTCTTTTGTTTCCTTAAAGCTAAAATTATAAGTCGTTTCAGCAAATGCCTCTGGATTCACGCCATCTAGGTAACCTGTTTCTACAATAATCGCGGTTTCGCCAGGCAAAATAACGGCTGGCACAGAGTAAATCATCGTTTCTGTTCCTAGGATCGAGCCATCTGTCCCTTTATAATTCATTTGTGTTTCCTTCATTTCAACAGGAACATTTCCTTTGTTTTCATAAATTGCTGCTGAATGAACATAAGTTGTATCATATGGTTTCCATGCTGTGCTTATATGTTTTTGGATTTCAGCTAAAGCCGTTGTTTGCGCCTTTTCTGCTTGATCGCCTGTTTCTTTATCGGATTGTGAACTAGCAATCTTCTCTTCTCCACAACCGCTTAACATTAACCCCAGTGATAGAATCGTGCTAGCAAATACTACTCTTTTCATTCGTCATCCCCCGTTTCATTCATACGCTTGTCATATCTGTTTTAGGTGTTTGTTTAATTCGAAATGCCAATATACCTGCTAATAATAAAAAGATAAAAGCTACTATGAAAAATAAGCCATTTGCAAAAAAACCATAGATAGCAATTAACATTAAAGCTATTCCGCCAATTTTATGAAACTTCCAAGAAAGAAAGCCCATAAAAATCGCAAGAGCAGATAGCCAAAATACTGTTGCCCCGTCATTTGCCATATCATTTTCACCAAAGCCTGTCCCAAAAGCCGTTACAACAAAGCCACTTGCTAATCCTGCTATACCACCGATAATTGCTAATACAGCCACCCAAATTTTCATTATTTAACCTCCTACTTAGAGCTAAATTTTTATCCATAATTATTTTAAAAATACTATTTTTTACATCCTATCCCTAGCTCAATTATGTATTCTTAAGCTTCTTTATAACGGTATAGCATGTTTTCAATCAGCTGTTTCATATGCTCTCGTAAATCCACTGGATAAATCACCTCCACTTTATCGCCCTGACTTAGCAACCACATCATACAGCCTGCTGTACCATATACTTCTACTTCTACTTCTACAAGCCAGCCGTCATCTATTGTCTTAATGATTTTTCCATTTGGGAAGCGATCAAGAACAGGTGTAATGGTAACACCCCGAAACTTAAATTGCAGCCGTACTAAAGTGCCCGTATACATAAACTGAATACGCTGACGCAGGATACCTTCTTCAAGACGATCCTTTTCAGCAAATGAAAATTTCTCATCCAATTGCTTAAATGACCGTATACGATCTAATCGAAAAATAATTGGTGAAGGATGCTCGCTATCTTTTATAAATGCAATAAGGTAGAAATAGTATTCTGAAAACAAAATAGCAACTGGCTTCGCAATATGTTGTTTCTGCTGATGATCCATTCGCTCATAAATAATGTCAATGAATCTCTTTTTCTGAATACTTTCAGCAATATTCCACACAAGCTCTATTAAGGGCTGGTTATGCTGTAAAGGGCGATAATGCAGCAATTCATTTCCAACAATGGCTGTATAAATAGATTTTTCATCACCCCTCTTGCTATATGTCAGTAGTGAATCAATCACCCATTTCATCTCTTTTGCATTTAAAGCACGGCTCTCTAAGAGAATTTTGGCAATAATCAATACTACCTTAGCAGGTATTCCTTTCATGGTATTTTCTGTTAGTACATAGCCCTTTTTAATTGCATCATATTCTACGGTTTGCCCAGAAAATGAGTTAGCTAAATGCTCTTGAATATTACTAATATCCCGTTGTATTGTACGCATACTAACTGCAAGTCTCGTAGCTGCCTCTGATTTATTGATCGTTTCTCCATTACGCAGCTGGTCATATAACTGTAGAACACGGTGTATCTGCTCCCATTTCTCCAAAATGACACCCCCTTCCTAGCACAACTAACTCACTCATTACATTAACAAATCACCTAGACGTACGATGTCATTTGGTATATATTTTTTACTATTTATCCAAATTAATAGCTACCTTCTAATAAGAAGTATATTTTTCTTATCTGCTCGACGCTTATATTTAATAGCATAAAAAATACACCTGAATGGAAAGAATTATCCTTTAACCATTCAGGTGTATTTTTTATGCTATTGATGTCGTGGAAATATTTGGGTTTTTATACACTCATGATGATCTGTCCAAAAATCTATTTTAAAAGAGGTGTCATCAATTTCTACAACCGCAAAGCTTTTTTCCTTGCGACCACGTGGCTTTAATAGGCTACCAGGATTTAAAAATAAAATATTATCAATTACTTCTGCATCCAGAATATGAGAGTGGCCGTAGCATACGAGCTGTGCGCCTACTTCTTTTGCGCGATAAGATAATGACAACATTGAGCTTTTGACATTTAATAAATGACCATGTGCAGCAAAAATAGTTACGTTGTCAACCGTGAAAATTTCTTCTTCTGGAAAGGCTTGGTCATGGTCACAGTTTCCTCGCACTTTTTTCATACCTGCTAATGCTGGATGTGAGAAAGGGAGTTCACTATCTCCACAGTGTATTAGCACATCGATCTCCGGATAAAAACCTCTCACTTTATCAATCACATGGCTATCACCATGTGTATCACTCATAACCAGTATTTTCATACATATCACCTCTTACTTTATAAGATTCGGCAATTGCTCCTTGAGTTTGCGAATGGCATTGCCACGATGCGAAATAGCTCCTTTTTCTGCTGGTGTTAGCTCAGCCATCATACGGTTTAAGCTTGGTACAAAAAAGATAGGGTCATAGCCAAAGCCATTTGTCCCACGCTTTTCATGCGCAATTACGCCTTCACATGTGCCAAAAACTGTTGTTGTGTTCAAGTTTGGGCCTGCCATCGCAATACAGCAGCAAAAACGTGCTGTCCGTTTAGCCTCTTCAATGCCCTGTAAGTTCTCTAACAACTTTTTCATATTTGCTTCATCGTCATGGTCACTAGCATAGCGTGCAGAGTACACGCCTGGCTCGCCATTTAAGGCATCCACTGCTAAGCCGCTATCATCAGCAATGACAATTGTGCCAAGCTCTTTTGCTAATGCTTCTGCCTTTAAAATAGCATTTTCTTCAAAGGTTGTACCTGTTTCTTCTATTTCCATATTTGGTGCGGCTTCAAACATTGTAACTACTTTATAACCAAGTGGACCAAATAATGCTTCGAAATCTTGTGCTTTTCCTTTATTTTTTGTTGCGATCACTACTTGCTTCATTTTACTAATTGCCTCCCACCATAGTTGCTAGCTCACCAAGTGCTGCTTTTTGATATTCAATTAATTGCTGGATACCTGTTTCACCTAATGCCAGCAATTCATTTAATTCTTCACGAGAGAATGTCGCTTCTTCGCCTGTGCCTTGTAATTCTACAAATTGTCCCTTACCTGTCATAACAATATTCATATCCACAGCAGCGTCAACATCTTCTACATAGTTCAGATCTAAAATAGCTCCCTGTTGTTCCACAATACCAACACTTGTCGCTGCTAAAAAGTCTGTGACTGGGAATTTTTCGAATGGCTTTTCTTCTGCCACTTTCGCAATCGCCTGTGTCATGGCTACAAATGCTCCTGTAATAGAGGCTGTACGAGTACCACCATCTGCTTGGATCACATCACAGTCAATCCATACTGTACGCTCACCAAGAGCTTCTAAATCGACGACAGCACGTAATGCACGACCAATTAAACGTTGAATTTCCATCGTACGCCCATTAACTTTCCCACGAGAAGATTCACGCGCTGTACGCTGTGCGGTTGCCCGCGGTAGCATTGAATATTCGGCCGTGATCCATCCTTTACCTTGCCCACGTAAAAAGCCAGGAACCTTCTCCTCTAGTGTTGCTGTACAAATTACCTTAGTATTTCCTACTTGAATTAATACGGAGCCTTCTGGGTGTAATAGGTATTCACTAGCTATTGTTACAGGTCGCAGTACATCTGCATTTCTTCCATCAAATCTCGTCATCTCATCGTTCCTCCTAAAAACTTTTGCGCACTCATCTTATCATAATTTGTTCGACTTAGAAAAGGTAGTGGAGCATGCTGAAAACGGCAAAAATCAGCCTAGCCTGTTGCTAAGCTGATTTTTTATTTTAATGTAATACGTTTTATATCAAGAGTACCTTGCTCTAACCAATTTTCAGCGATTGAACGGAAAATTGGTACAGAACCCGTTGCAAAAAATTTATGAGCAGGCACTGCATCAGCATGTGCTAAAGTGCCATTATACGCTAGCATTTCTTGAACATCCTTTGCTGTTTCCTCTGCAGAAGATAAAACATGGACATCTTCTCCAACGACAGCTTCAATTTGTTTTTGTAAGATGGGGTAATGTGTACACCCTAAAATAACTGTATCAAAATGTTGCTTTTTCAGCGGCTTTAAGCCTTCTGCAATTAATTTATTAGCAAAGTCACCTTTATATTCACCACTTTCTACAAGTGGTACAAATGTTGGACAAGCTAGTGGAATAATATGTGTAGACGTATTTAATGATAATAAGGCTTCTTCATACGCCCCACTTTTAATGGTTCCTTCTGTTGCAAGCACAACGACTTCATGTCGCTTCGTTTTCTTTACAGCTGCACGTGCGCCAGCATTAATAACACCTAGTACTGGAAAAGGCATATTTCTTTGTAAACTTTCGAGTGCTACTGCAGTCGCTGTATTACAAGCAATAACAAGCATCTTAATATTCTTTTTTTCAAGTGCTTTCGCCATTTGCCACGTGAAGTTTCGTACTTCCTGACGACTTCTAGGACCATATGGACATCTTGCTGTATCGCCAATATAATAGATTGTTTCGTTTGGCAATCGTTTCATAATTTCCTTTGCTACGGTTAAACCGCCTACTCCTGAGTCAATAACGCCTATCGGGGCTTTCATACTTTCCGCCTCAATCCTGTTTCATGTGTACATGTAGTTTTTCTAAATAGCTTGATAATTGTGCAACTTCTTGTTCTGTAAAGCCGACCAGCTTCTCCTGTAAATAGTGCTGTCTTTTCTCAATAACCTCTTGGATAATGCGTTCGCCTTTTGCAAGAAGATGAACAACAACAACACGGCGATCATTTTCATCACGCACACGCTTTACTAATTCATTTTTCTCCATTCGGTCCACTAAGTCTGTTGTTGTGCTAAAAGCTAAATATAGGCGATTCGATAATTCGCCAATTGTCATGTCACCAAGCTCTTCTAACCACTGCAATGCAACAAATTGTGGCGGTGTAATTGCATAATCAGAAACGATTTCTCGTCCTTTTTGCTTCACGATGGCCGCTATATAGCGTAATTCCTTCTCAACCGTTGCAACGGTTTCAGGTGAGTGCTTTGTTACTTCATCCGACATATAACTATTTCACTCCTAAAAATACGTTGAATAGTTCTATTTTGTCGTTTTTTTCACGAAATAGCAAGTGTCCATTAGTCTAATTTAAATTCTTCTAAGCGTAACAGCTCAATCAACGCCTGAGATCGATTCGTTACACCTAGCTTTTGAATTGTATTGGAAATGTGATTACGCACTGTTTTTTCACTAATACCAAGCTGCTCTGCAATATCTCTCGTTGTTTTTTCAGCTAATAAAAGCGCAAATATTTCACGTTCTCGGTTTGTTAAAAGAGAACGATGATGAGAGCCATTCATTCAGTTACACCCTCCTCCCCCGCACGTATTGTAACTTATGTTAAGGGGTGAAGAGCGGTGACGGCTATTTGCATGAATATTACATGTTTCCTTAAAAATTTCAAAAATTGTATCTTTCTTTTCAAAATTTGAAGATAAATTTCACCATGACTAGCCATCAAAATAATTTCTACTATTTTAATAAGGAGAACCGTTGTTTTTACAGGCTGGTTGTTCCCCACTTAAACAGTATGGTTTACCTTATGTTTTGCAGTGGAATTCATACAGCCCTTAGCTGTCGCTTCACTCATCTGTTAATACAGGATAGATTTTTAAGCTAAAATAGCTACTCTTTAGTGAGAAATCGTGGACAGACTCACTAATTGAGCTTTTTCCTCTTCAGAAAGAGGCACACTTTTTCCTGTTCTTGTGTCCATTTGTACAAGTGTGCCACGACCTGTGAAGCAAAGCTCATCTTTTTGATTTTTTGCTAAATAATGAATATCTAATGATGAATTGCCGACTTTTGCGATTTTTGTGTAGATGCGGAGTATATCATTAAAAAAGACCTGATTTATATAGTCACATTGTAAATCAGCGACTATTGGAATACTTTTCGCCTCATGCTCTGCTGCTAACGGCATTAAAACACCTAAATGGCGAAGATATTCAATTCTTGCTTGCTCAAAATAAATAAAGCTCACTGTGTTATTCATATGCCCAAACATATCTGTCTCTGAAAAGCGTACACGTACTTCAGTATAAAAAGAAAAATCCTTTACCCATTCTTGAAAGTTTTTAATATAATTTGCTTTCATGTGAACACCATCCCTCTTATTTATTTGCCAGATAAGCCACTATGTTTGATGGATATATCATAGCAAATATTAAATGAATATAGATTCATTATAAAAGAAAATACTATGTTATCCTAGACAAAAACATTCGGTAAAGTCTATCAATATAAAAAACTCCCTTACACACAAAGTATAAGGGAGTTTAGGTTGTCCATTATTAGTCAACGAAGTGATCTGAACCGAAGAAGTTACGGAACATTTGCACTGTTGTTGCACGATTTAATGAAGCGATTGATGTTGTTAAAGGGATACCTTTTGGACATGCAGCTACACAGTTTTGAGAGTTACCACAGTTCGCAAGGCCACCATCACCCATAATCGCATTTAAGCGTTCATCTTTAATCATCGCACCAGTGGGATGAGTGTTGAAAAGACGTACTTGTGATAATGGAGCTGGTCCGATGAATGAAGCTTTTTCAGACACATTTGGACATGCTTCCATACAAACGCCACAAGTCATACATTTTGATAATTCATAAGCCCATTGACGTTTACCTTCTGGCATACGAGGACCTTCACCTAAATCATACGTACCATCGATTGGTACCCATGCTTTAACTTTTTTCAGTGCGTTGAACATACGTTCACGGTCAACTTGTAAGTCACGAATAACAGGGAATGTTTTCATTGGCTCAAGTTTAATCGGTTCAGTCAATTGGTCAACAAGTGTTGAACATGATTGACGTGGACGGCCATTGATGACCATTGAACATGCACCACAAACTTCTTCTAAACAGTTCATATCCCATGCTACTGGTGTTGTTTTTTCACCATTTTCAGTAACAGGATTTTTTTGAATTTCCATTAAAATCGAAATTACGTTCATACCATGACGGTAAGGTACTTCGAATTTTTGCCAGTATCCATTGCCGCTTGTAGTATCTTGACGTAAGATTTCCACTTTAACCATTCTTCCAGTATTAGCTGCGATCATAACTTTTAGTCTCCTTTCGCAGAGTAGTCACGTTTACGTGGTGGGATTAAAGAAACGTCGACTTCTTGGTATGTGATGATTGGATCACCTGTAGCAGGATCAAACTTCGCCATTGTTGTTTTTAAGAATTTCTCATCATCACGGTTAGGGAAATCAGGTTTGTAGTGTGCACCGCGAGATTCATCACGTAGTAATGCACCTTTTGTCATTACTTTCGCAAGGTATAACATATTTTTTAGCTGGCGTGTAAAGTGTGCGCCTTGGTTACTCCATTTTTGCGTATCATTGATGTTGATGTTTTCCCAACGTTGCAACATCTCATCAAGTTTTTGCAATGTTTCTTCAAGCTGATCATTGTAGCGTACTACTGTCATTGTAGCAGTCATCATTTCACCAAGCTCTTTATGCAGTAAGTAAGCGTTTTCTGTGCCATCCATTTTCATGATAGCATCCCATTTGCCTTGTTCTTCTTTGACACGAGCATCATAAAGCTCCTGTGGAAGATCTTCCGCATGCTTTTTAAGACCTTTTACATACTCAACAGCGTTTGGTCCTGCAACCATACCACCATAGATAGCTGATAATAATGAGTTTGCACCAAGACGGTTCGCACCGTGTTGAGAGTAATCACATTCACCAGCTGCAAATAGACCAGGAATTTCAGTCATTTGATTGTAGTCAACCCATAAGCCACCCATTGAATAGTGAACAGCTGGGAAAATTTTCATTGGTAATTTACGTGGGTCATCCCCAACAAATTTTTCGTAGATCTCGATAATACCACCAAGCTTAACATCCAACTCATGTGGGTCTTTATGAGAAAGATCTAGGTATACCATGTTTTCGCCATTGATACCAAGTTTTTGGTTAACACAAACGTCGAAAATTTCACGTGTTGCAATATCACGTGGCACTAGGTTACCATAAGCTGGATATTTCTCCTCTAAGAAATACCAAGGTTTACCATCTTTATATGTCCAAACTCGTCCACCCTCACCACGAGCAGATTCCGACATTAAACGGTTTTTATCGTCACCAGGAATCGCTGTAGGGTGAATCTGGATAAACTCACCATTTGAATAAGACGCTCCTTGTTGATAAACAATAGAAGCAGCCGAACCTGTATTAATAACAGAGTTTGTTGTTTTACCAAAAATAATACCAGGGCCACCAGTCGCCATAATAACAGCGTCTGCACGGAATGATTTAATTTCTTCTGTACGCATATCTTGCGCTACGATACCACGACAAACGCCGTCCTCGTCAATAATAACACCAAGGAATTCCCAGTGTTCATATTTATTCACTAAACCAGCTACTTCGTGTGAACGAACTTGCTCATCTAATGCATATAACAATTGTTGACCAGTCGTTGCACCTGAAAAGGCTGTACGGTGCATTAATGTACCACCGAAACGACGGAAGTCAAGAAGACCCTCTGGTGTACGGTTAAACATAACCCCCATACGGTCCATTAAGTGAATAATGCCAGGAGCTGCATCACACATCCCCTTAACTGGTGGTTGGTTTGCTAAGAAGTCCCCACCATAAATTGTATCATCAAAGTGAATCCACGGAGAATCCCCTTCACCTTTTGTATTTACCGCACCATTAATTCCACCTTGCGCACAAACAGAGTGTGAGCGTTTTACAGGAACTAATGAGAATAAATCAACTTCAGTACCAACTTCAGCTGCTTTAATCGTTGCCATCAGACCGGCAAGACCACCGCCGACAACAATTATTTTGCTTTTCGCCATGATTATTTCTCACTCCTCTTAAAAAATTGCAATGATTGTGTGCTCTTCTACTATAAGCTTCTATTCAATTATACGAATGCTAGAATAGCAGCCACACCAACTACACTTAGAATTACGAAAAGAATGTTTGTTACGTAAGTAGCAATCTTTTGAGACTGCGGAGATTGTGTAATACCCCAGCTTACTAGGAATGCCCATAAACCGTTTGTTAGGTGGAACGTTGCTGATAAAATACCAACAATGTAGAAGCCAAGCATAAATGGATTAGCAACAATTTCTTCCATCATGTTAAAGTTAACATCAGTACCAAGCGCCTTTTGAATACGCGTTTGGAAGATATGCCATGCAATGAAAATCACTAGGAATACACCAGTGAAACGTTGTAAAGAGAACATCCAGTTACGGTATGTACTAAAACGCCCTGTGTTTGGTGTAGCCGTGAATGCAATATACACACCATAGAATGCATGGAATAACAATGGGATATAAATTACAACCCATTCAATTAGCAACAGTAGTGAATGAGGAACTAAATCCATAACTCCCGTTGCATCATTGTAAGACTGTTCACCGCCAACAGCAGTGAAGTTCAATGACAAGTGGAACACCAAGAACAAACCTACTGGAATGACCCCAAGTAGAGAATGTAAGCGGCGCCATAAAAACTCTCGATCTTTCGACAAGACTATTACCCCCCTTAGTACTTAAAATAGCACAACAAAAGAAGTCATCATTTTGTAAATGATACTTCATTGACTGTGTATTTCATCATGGTACAATATTATGACATGTTTATTGTACTCTCAAGAGCTACAAGCGTCAAGGTTGCTCGGCGTTTTTCATAGCGCTTATTAAGGAATTAATCTAGTACATAATGCGTTGTTTTTTCTCGAAAAATCTATTTTTACTTTATTCACATTAAGTTTTAAGAAAATTCTAAGAAAGAAGGATATTCATGTTAAATACTCCATCTCCTACAATCTCATCATTTGGCTATGAAATTATTCGCGATCACATTTTATCTTCTGTACTTGGTAAACATGAAGATGATGTCCTTTATTGGGCTGGTAAGGATCTTGCACGTAAGTTTCCCTGTAAGACGCAAGGCGAGCTAATCGCATTTTTCGCAGATGCCTGTTGGGGTACATTAGAGCTAATCAAGGAATCAAAGGACGGGCGCATTTTCCACTTGACAAATGATCCTGAATTATTGCAAATTAAGCAGCGTAGCTTTAGACTAGAGGCAGGATTTATAGCTGAGCAAATCCAATTGGCAAATGGCTATCTAACAGAATGCTATGATGAAAAGCGTGAAAAGCAGCAGTATATTATGTTTACGGTAAAATGGGATGTGAAGGAACGTATCATCCAGACAATTCCGACAGAGTAACGAAAAGAGGGTCTCTCAAATGATTTTGAGAACACCCTCTTTTTTCTTGCAAATTATTTTGGATCATACCTAGTACATAAAAATACGGTTTCTACTATTATTATATGTGAATCGCTTGTTCTAAATTAAATTCATTATGCAATGCATTTGCTGCCTGAATCATATCATCCTGTGGTACAACAACCGATACTTTGATTTCAGATGTGCTAACCATTTTGACAGGGATATTTTCACGGCGTAAGCGATCAAACATCCGAGCAGCCACGCCAGGATTAGATGCCATACCTGAACCAATAATGGACACTTTTGCTAGTCCAATTTCAAAATCTGCAAAACTAAAGCCTAGTGATAATTTACTATCCTCTAAAACACGTAATGCTTCCGCAAACTCCTCTTTTAAAATGGAAAAGGACACAGTCGGTTTTAACCCATCAATAATGGCTTGTACAATAATATCTACATTGATGCGATTTTCTGCAAGCACTGTAAATATATCCGCCAATGAAGCATCGGAATAGGCATCATACCCAACTGTTAAACGAATAATATCGGATTCAAAGGCTACACCTCGTACAACTAAATTTTTCTCCATCTCCACTTCCTCCTTCAATAAAGTACCAACTGATTCTCCTCTGCTAGCGCGTATAATCACCGGCATTTGAAATTTCTTGGCTAACTCCACAGCGCGTGGATGAATAATATGTGATCCTAAATTGGCTAACTCCAGCATTTCATCATAGGAAATTTCTTGAAGCTGTTGAGCCTTTGGGACATAACGAGGGTCTGCTGTATAAACACCATCAACATTTGTATAAATATCAACACGTTCTGCATCCAATGCTACAGCCAGCGCAACAGCGGCTGTTTCAGCGCCTCCCTTGCCAAGCGTTGTTACATTATCCATATCGTCAATGCCCTGTTCTCCAGCAACAACTACAATATCGCCTTGTGTAAAATGTTCTTCAATGCGGCTAGCATCTAAATAGTCAATACGTGCATGACTATACATACTATCTGTATGAATACCTGCTTGCCATCCTGTTAATGCCACTGCACCATATCCAGCTTCTTGTAGGGCAATAGCTAATAAAGCACTTGATTGCTGCGAGCAAGTTGACATAAGTACAGCTAGCTCTCGCTTCGATACTTCATCTGTTAAATGCTGAACCATTCTTTTCATCTCATTTGCAGCTTGCCCCATGCCTGCAACTACTACCACCACATCCAGCCCTCTATCCTTTTCGACAATAGCCTTTTGAGCCATTTCTTGAATTTGTTCAGTGGAGGCTAAAACAGCCCCTCCGAATTTCATAACAATTCTAGCCATTTTTTATTCCCCTCTCTGTTTTTTGGAAAACTAAAAGCAGCCTCCACATAACGTGAAAGCTGCTAGTAACATGTACAATCAAGGTAATTTGCCCATGTGTGATAGCTCTCCGAAACGTTTAGAATCGACAGTCTTACATCTCTTAAATGCAAAACCAGTACAACAATGGAAACAACAATGCTGTACTTCGGCAAGCTCCCCTTTCACACAATATCCTAGGATTTGTTCATCCTCAATCGCATTACTTTTGAACCTTGCACCTCTATCATCACTTCAATAGTGAAGTATTTAATTTGTCTAGCCTTTGTATCCATAACCTTAGCATATGTTTATTCCGTTGACAATGATTGTTGCTGAAAATAGGCATAAATATTGCTTGCTAGATTAGCTGGCATCCCAGCCTCCTGTAAAGCAAGCTCACTAGCCTCGCGAATTTTTTTTACTGAACCAAAATGCTTTAACAATTGCTGCTTTCGTTTTGGTCCTACACCCTCAATATGGTCAAGCACCGATTGAATAGCATGTTTCTCATGCTGTTGACGCAAGAAAGTAATGGCAAAGCGGTGCACCTCATCTTGAATACGCTGTAGCAAGTAAAAGCCATCACTTGTTCGCTTTAGGGCAATCACTTCTGGTGGATCGCCAAACAGTAGCTGGGATGTATTATGCTTATCGTCCTTTGCTAAACCTGCAATTGGTATAACAAGCCCAAGCTCATCCTCTAATACTTCCCGAGCCACTTCCATTTGTCCCTTCCCACCATCAATTAACACTAAATCTGGGAACGGCAAGCCTTCCTTTAAAACACGTGTATAGCGACGACGTATTACCTCCTGCATCGCTCCATAATCATCATGCTTGGCAGCTGTACGTGTTTTGTATTTACGATATTCCTTTTTAGCAGGTTTACCATCGACAAACACCACCATGGCAGAAACGGCATCGGTTCCATGCATATGGCTATTATCAAAGGCTTCAATCCGCAGTGGCGCAGAGATGCCCATTGCTTCCCCAAGTGCCTCACATGCACCGATTGTTCGTTCCTCCTGACGTTCAATCAGCTGGAATTTTGCTGCTACTGCAATTTCAGCATTTTTGGTTGCAAGCTCAACAAGCTCCTTTTTTTGCCCTCGCTTTGGCGTTAATACTTTAATCGCTAATAATTCTGTTAAAATAGCTGCATCAATCGCCTGTGGAATAAAAATTTCCTTTGGCTTAATATGCTCTGGCTTTTCATAAAAGCGTCCAACAAATGTTAAAAATTCTTCCTCTGCCTCTCGATAAATTGGAAAAATCGAGACATCACGTTCAATAAGTTTTCCTTGTCGCACAAAGAACACCTGAACACACATCCAACCTTTCTCAACCGCATAGCCAAAGATATCACGATTTGTTGTATCATTTGACACAATTTTTTGCTTTTGCATCACTGTTTCAATATGTGCTATTTGATCTCTGAACTCCTTTGCCCGCTCAAACTCTAAATTTTCAGCAGCTGCAAGCATTTTCGTTTCAAGCTCCTTTTTAACAGCCTCAACACCGCCATTTAAAAATTTCGTTATATCCTCAATCATCTCTTGGTAAACTTGCTGCTCAATGTCTTTGACACACGGTGCTAAACATTGGTTCATATGATAATATAAGCAAACTTTAGAGGGTAATTGCACACATTTTCGTAATGGATACAAGCGATCTAGTAGCTTTTTCGTTTCATTGGCTGCATAGGCATTTGGATAGGGACCAAAATATTTCGCCTTATCTTTTTTTACCTTACGCGTCGTCAGTAGACGAGGATATTTTTCATTGGTAATTTTTAAATAGGGATAGGTTTTATCATCCGTTAGCATCACATTGTACTTAGGGTCATGTAATTTAATAAGATTCAGCTCTAAAATAAGTGCTTCAATATTTGAAGATGTCACAATATAGTCAAAGTCCTCAATTTCACCAACAAGCCTTTGCGTCTTCCCCTCATGTGTACCTGTAAAATAGGAGCGCACACGGTTTTTCAGTATTTTTGCTTTCCCAACATAAATAATCATTCCCTGCCGATCCTTCATCAAATAGCAGCCAGGCTGATCTGGTAAAATCTCAAGCTTGCGTTTTATTAAATCATTCAATTGCCTGCCTCCCCCTCTATTCATAAAATGTCTTTTCTAAATAGACGTATTTTCACCATAACAAAGCTAATTTCCATTAAGAGTGACTCATTTTTCTCTCATCAATCCGTCTGTTGTTTCTCTTTATTATAACGAAAAAAAGCCGAACACATCTATAGATGGTTCGACTTTTGTAAACTTCATTTATTACGCATGCTTTGTGATAAATGCCTCTAAAGCTTCTTTCGGTTGGAAGCCTACAGTTTTATCAACTAGTTCGCCATCTTTAAATAATAGTAAAGATGGGATCGACATGATTTGATACTGTGCTGCTGTTCCTTGGTTGTTGTCTACATCTACTTTTACAATTTTAGCGGCACTTCCTTCAGCATCCATTTCTTCAAGAACTGGCCCAATCATTTTACATGGTCCACACCAAGCAGCCCAAAAGTCTACTAACACTAAACCTTCTTTAATATCATCTTGGAACGTAGCGTCTGTTGCGTGTACAATTGCCATTTGAAATCCTCCTTAAACTTACTATGTTTGTAGTATAGCATGGATAAATTCACTTGAGCGAACAATCTGCCTAGAATGTATTTTTTCCCCTTTTACAGCCTTTTTGTCGTGATGTGTCAACTTTTAATAGCCATAAAAAAGCTGAGGAATTAACTTCCCCAGCCCCTAACATCATGCATTTACTTTTAATGCTTTAAACTCTTCGATTAACAATGGAACAACTTCAAATAAATCGCCTACAATACCGTAGTCAGCTACTTTGAAAATATTCGCCTCTGGGTCTTTATTGATTGCAACAATCACTTTAGAGTTAGACATACCTGCTAAATGCTGAATTGCTCCAGAAATACCTGCTGCAATATAAAGATCAGGTGTTACAACCTTACCTGTTTGACCGATTTGTAGTGAATAGTCGCAATACTCGGCATCGCATGCACCACGTGAGGCTCCAACTGCACCACCAAGTAAATCTGCTAGCTCTTTTAATGGTTCAAAGCCTTCCTCAGATTTCACGCCACGACCGCCAGCAACCACTACTTTCGCTTCTGACAAATCTACGCCTTCTGAAGATTTACGAACAACCTCTTTAATAATTGTGCGTAAATTTGTAATCTCTACAGTGACAGCAGATACATCACCTGTTTTACCTTCCTCTTTTTCAAGTGCTGTAATGTTGTTTGGACGAATGGATGCTAAAATAACGCCATCTTTTACTTTCACTTTTTCAAAAGCTTTACCAGAGTAAATTGGGCGAATAAAGACAATATCATCGCCAACACCTTCAATAGCCGTCACATCAGATACAAGACCTGCTTGTAATTTACTTGCAATTTTTGGTGATAAATCTTTACCATTTGCTGTATGGCCAAAGACAATTCCCTCTGGCTTTTCTTGCTCAATGACAGCTAACAATGCTTGGCTATAGCCATCAGATGTATATTGTTTTAAATGAGGGTGCTCCACTGTGATAACACGATCTGCACCATATTCAAATAATGGACCTGTTAAGCCTGCTACAGCATCCCCTAGTAGGACCCCAATAACTTCTCCACCATCAGCGATTTGCTTTGCAGCTGCAATGGCTTCAAACGAAACATTACGTAAGCTTCCTTCTCGAACTTCACTTAATACTAATACTTTTTTTGACATAGCATATTCCCTCCGTTACCCTTTAAGATTCGATTGATATTATCAATTCATTACACGACTTTTGCTTCTGTATGAAGTAGATTCACCAGTTCTTTCACTTGTGCAGAAAGATCACCTTCAAGAATGCGGCCTGCTGCCTTTTGTGCTGGCAAGAAGATGTCTACTGTTTCAATCTTCACTTCTACATCATCTTCATCGATATCTAGATCATCTAACTCAAGCTCTGCAAGCGGTTTCTTTTTCGCTTTCATAATGCCTGGTAGAGATGGATAACGCGGCTCATTTAAACCTTGCTGAGCTGTTACTAAAAGTGGTAGAGATGTTTCAATTACCTCTGAATCTCCTTCAATATCACGTACAATTTTCGCAGTTGTACCATCAATTTCAAGGTTTGTGATTGTTGTCACATAGTTAATATCTAATAAGTCTGCAACACGTGGTCCAACTTGGCCAGAACCACCGTCAATCGCAACATTTCCTGTTAAAATTAAATCAGCATCTTTATCTTTTAAGTATTCTGCTAAAAGATAGGCAGCTGCGTTTTGGTCTAATTCATCTAAATCATCTTCTGTATTAATAAGTACAGCTTCATCTGCTCCCATAGCAAGGGCTGTCCGCAGTTGCTTTTCTGCATCCTCACCGCCAATTGTCACAACTGTTACTTTACCGCCAGCAGCGTCACGTACTTGGATTGCTTCTTCAATAGCATATTCATCGTAAGGGTTGATAATAAATTCTGCGCCATCCTCTTGGATTTGACCACCTGACACAATAATTTTCTCTTCTGTATCAAACGTACGTTTAATTAATGCAAAAATATTCATATATCCATACCTCCTGGAACGTTTTATATTTCTAAGTAAATTTATAAATATTATATATTATTAGTGTCCATAACGTCGACTAACTTAAAACTATCGACATGTGGAAAATTATT
The DNA here is from genome assembly GCF_038051955.1 of Lysinibacillus sp. FSL H8-0500. Taxonomy (NCBI): domain Bacteria; kingdom Bacillati; phylum Bacillota; class Bacilli; order Caryophanales; family Bacillaceae; genus Lysinibacillus; species Lysinibacillus sp. FSL H8-0500. The sequence continues at coordinate 3,397,422 of NZ_CP150292.1, forward strand.
TACCTGTAAACACAGGCTCACGTTTCTCTATAAAGGCTTGAATACCCTCTTTGGCATCCTCTGTCACAAATACTGTTCCAAACGATTTCGCTTCTGCTTCAATCCCTTCATAGAATGAAGCGTGCTTTGCATATTGCAATGTTTGGATGGCTGCTTTTAGTGCTACTGGACTTTTCTTGGCAATTTTCTTAGCAATCTTCAATGTTTCGTCTAGTAATGTCTCATCAGAAAAAGCACGATTCGCTAAGCCCCACTGTACAGCCTCAGTGCCAGAAATCGGTTCACTTGTAAACATCATTTCAGCTGCCTTCGCTACACCCACATAACGTGGTAAGCGTTGCGTGCCACCAAAACCAGGAATAAGCCCTAATTGTAGCTCAGGTAAACCAAGCTTTGCTGATTCTGTCACAAAGCGCATATGACAGCTCATTGCTAATTCAAGTCCACCGCCTAGTGCTGCACCATGAATAGCGGCAATGACAGGCTTAGAGAATGATTCAACACGTTCAAATACTTGCTGACCATTACTTGCTAGCTTTGTAAATTCTTCTCCAGAATCCACCTCAGTAAATTCTTTAATATCTGCACCAGCAGAGAAGAAACGGCCTTCGCCATGAAGTACAAGAACTCTTACAGCGTCATCATTTTCTACAGCATCTAGTACATCATTTACTTCTGTAATAATTCCGCGAGATAATGCATTTGCTGGTGGACGTGCAATTGTAATAATTGCTACTCCATCTTCCACTTTCCAACTTAGAAATTCCATTTCTCCACATCCTTTTAAGCTTTAATACCGTTCAAAATTAATGTCTGAACCTTTGGAATCAGTTCCATCAAATCATATCGATAGTCATTCATAACCCACGTTGTTATGGCTTCATCAATTGTGCCAAAAACCATTTGACGTGCCAAGCGTACATCCATCGTCTGATTAAGCTCGCCTGAAAGCATACCTTCGATTAAAATTTGATCCAGTAATTGTAAATACTCACGTAATACTGCATTGATTTTTAGTCGTAAGTCTTTATTCGATTGGCGAAGCTCTAACTGCGTGACAGTTGCTAGGTATCGATCTGTCGCTAGAACCTTAAAATGATTTTCAATCATTCGAGAAAGCTTGTCTCTCGACGAACTTCCATTTTCTATTATATCTTGTAATGACTCTACAAAAACAGCCATTTTTTCATTAAAGACAGAAATTAATATATCTTCTTTATTTTTAAAATATAAATAGATTGTTCCATCAGCCACCCCTGCCTGTTTGGCGATTTTCGATACTTGCGCTTGGTGATACCCATTTTCTGCAATAACGATGACAGCTGCATCAATAATTTGCTTATATTTTGGCTTATCTCGTTTCACTTTACTATCACCACCTAAAAAACATGCGCACGTCTACATACAAAGTTGCAATTTATTTTTTTAAAGGACATAATTGAATGTGACGTGTAACTTAAAAAAATACGAAAATATGAATGGTCATTCATTCATATTTTCATATTATAATTTACAGCATTGCTTGTCAATACTTTCTCAAGTATTTATTTAGCTTCTTTATTCGCTAATTTCGTTTTTTCCTCTTCTACTAAAGTGCGACGCAAAATTTTTCCTACGGCCGTTTTTGGTAGCTCATCTCTAAATTCATAATAACGTGGAACTTTAAATGCCGCTAGATGTTGACGGCAATATTTATTTAATTCGTCTTCAGTAATCGAATATCCTTCTTTTAAAACAATATAGGCTTTTACGGTTTCTCCACGATATGGATCAGGTATACCTGCCACCACACACTCTTGAATTTCTTCTCGTTCATATAGCACTTCCTCCACTTCACGTGGATAAATATTAAAGCCGCCAGCGATAATTAGATCTTTCTTACGATCTACGACATAGAAAAAGCCTTGCTCATCCATATAACCGAGATCACCTGTTAAAAACCACTCATCTACAAATGAAGCTGCTGTATCTTCTGGTCGATTCCAATAGCCCTTCATCACCTGTGGTCCCTTAACAGCAATTTCGCCAACTTCTCCAACAGTCAGCTCTTCTGTATCTCCTGTTCGTAAAATAACGGCATCTGTATTTGGCCATGGTAAGCCAATCGAACCAATCACCCGCTTGCCCCAAATTGGCGTAGCATGTGTAACAGGGGAGGTTTCTGTTAAACCATAGCCTTCTACTAACTTTCCACCTGTGATGGCTTCAAATTTCTCCTGTACCTCAATTGGCAATGAAGCTGAACCACTCAAACATGCCTTAATCGATGATAGATCATAATTTGCAATGTCTGGATGATTTAAAAGGCCGATGTATAATGTTGGCGCACCTGGGAACAGTGTAGGCTTTTGTTTATCAATTGTTTTCAATGCTGTTTCAGCATCAAACTTTGGCAAAAGCACCATTTTACTTTGGATAAAAACAGATAATATCATCACTGTTGTCATCCCATAAACATGGAAGAATGGCAGTATGCCCATAATTGTTTCCTCGCCATGCACACACTTATACATCCATGCATCACACATTGTTGTATTGGCAATTAAATTTTTATGGGTCAGCATAACCCCTTTTGGGAAGCCAGTTGTGCCACCAGTATATTGCAGTAATGCTACGTCCTCCTCAAAATTAAATTCTGTATGGTCAATCATTTTTATTGGAGAAGAGCGCATTATTTCTGAAAACAGGTGATTTTGCCCGCTATGCTCCACTTTTACACTGAAGCCATACTGCTTTTTTTGAATAAACGGATACACTAAATTTTTTGGGAATGGTAAATAATCTTTAATGGCTGTCACGATAACATTTTCTAATGCCGTCTCTTTTATAATTTTCATCACTCGTGGATAGAGAATATCCATCACAAGAATAACCTTTGCACCTGAATCAGCCATTTGATATTGTAGTTCACGCTCCGTATACAGCGGATTGGTTTGTACAACGATAGCCCCTGCATACATAGCACCGTAGTAAGCGATTACACCTTGTGGCGAGTTAGGCAACATAATCGCCACACGATCCCCTTTTTCTATCCCTAGTGCTTGTAAATAGTTGGCGAATCTTAAAGCAGATTCATAGAGCTCTGTATACGTCAACTCCCTCCCCATAAAATGAATCGCTACTTTTGATGGATTCGTTTTATAGGCACGTGTCAACAACTCTTGTACTGGAATTTCCTCAAATGTTAAAGACGGTGGTACTTCTTCAGGATAATTTACTAGCCATGGTTTTGCTGTCATATGTCCTCTCCCCTTTGTCCCAAACTTTGTCAATTCTCTTTTTTATTATAATAAAAACGAACTATAGTTTCAAACATAAAATAGAAAATAAATGCATTTTCGATTAATTATTATGCTTTTTACAACATTAATAGAACTACGATTTATCGCTGTTTAACTAGCTATGCCTCATGAATACTGATTCATTATTCATTTTTTCAGATAAATGATTTTGTTCATATTCCTATATTTAAAAAATATTTTTTCTACGGGACTTTTTATTGTATGGAGGGAAATTTAATAGATGATAGTAAGATTTTATGCTAGCTTTAGTGTAAAAAGTCCATTGTGTTTGTTTTGATCTTATTTAAGCAAGCGCATTATTTAGGACGCCATAACAAAAAAAGACTGTCGGAAAACAAAAATCTTTTCCAACAGCCTCTACTTTTATATTAAATATTTATAAAAAACTTGGTATACCTCGGCGCAAAGGAGATGTCTCTACAGGGCTTTTCAGACATCTTCTTCTCTTACTTAAATAGTCATCATATAATAGACGCCGACTACTAAAAATGCAATACAGACAATGATTAGTACCTTTGCTAATTTTTCCATATCATGTGACACTCCTATGCAATACTTGCTCCAATCACAAACGATAGACCAACTGAAATGGTAAAGGAAATAAAACCAACTGAACGATTATCATTCGCTATTTCTTGATCTACATTAAAACGAGGTGTCATAAATTCAAATAAGAAATATGCGACGATTAGTAGTGTAAAGCCAAAAAGACCCCAGCCAATCATTTCACTTAATGTGCTGTGACGTGCAATGGAAAAACGAAAAATATTGCAAATTCCAAGTATTTTTCCACCTGTTGCAAGTGCTACAGCGACATTTCCATTTTTAATTTCTTCCCAATTTTTATATTTTGTAACTACTTCGAACAATGCCATTGAGACGACTAAACATAATACAACAACACTAAAATATCCTGCCGTTTCGATAATTGGATATCGCCAAAAGCCAGAATTCAGCATTTTCTCCGTCCCCTTTATCGCTTATTTCAATTCTACCACTGTGACGCCTAAGCCTCCCTCACCTGCTTCACCAAAACGGAAGGATTTCACACGCTTATGCTTTTTCAAATAGCTTTGAATGCCTTGACGTAAGGCTCCTGTTCCCACACCATGAATAATAGATACTCGACCATAGTTTGCCAGCAATGCATCATCAATATATTTTTCAGTCCTTAAGATAGCATCCTCATAACGCTCACCACGTAAATCTAATTCTAATTTTACATGGCTACTACGATTTTTCACACCAGCTGTTCGTACTACAGGCTCTTTTTCAGGCTTAATATACTCTAAATCACTATCGGAAATTTTCATTTTTAGAATGCCCATTTGAACAATCCATTCTGAGACTGATACTTTCTCTAACAGCGTACCTCGCTGACCATAGCTTAACACCTTTACCTCGTCCCCGACAACTAAGTTTTGCGCACGCGCCTTCACTTGCGCTGCTTTTTTTAACACTTTATTGTTATCTAGTGGTGCTGCTTCTTCCAAACGTTTACGTGCTTCGATCAGTTCATGCTCCTTGACAACGTGATCGGCATTTTTACGCATTTCACGAAGCTCAGCAATAATTGCTTCCGCTTCCTGTTTCGCTCCATCCACAATTTTACGCGCTTTGTCCTTAGCTTTCTTATCAAGTGCCTCTTTACGTTCCTCATAGGCTTGCAGTTTTTCTTGTAGCTCTTTTCGTAAAGACTCTGACTCCAACAGCAATGCATGTGAACGTTCGGCATCCTCTTCAGATTGACGACGTGTTTCTTCCAATGAGGCAATCATGGATTCAACCTCATGACGATCTGTTCCTGTAAAGCTTTTTGCACGACCGATAATGGATTCCGGTAAACCGAGACGACTGGAGATTTCAAATGCATTAGAGCGCCCAGGTACTCCGATAAGTAGACGGTAGGTTGGGCTCAAGGTTTCAATATCAAATTCTACACTGGCATTGGCTACACCTGGTCGATTATAGCCATAAGCTTTTAGCTCAGGGTAGTGAGTTGTAGCCATTACACGAGCACCTCGCCCATGTACTTCATCTAGGATTGAGATGGCTAAGGCTGCCCCTTCCTGTGGATCAGTACCTGCACCTAGCTCATCAAAAAGAACAAGTGATTCATGATCAAACTTTTGTAGAATATCTACAATATTAACCATATGAGACGAGAATGTAGAAAGGGATTGCTCAATTGATTGCTCATCACCTATATCAGCAAATAATTGCTTAAATACAGCAAGCTCTGATCCATCTATTGCTGGTACTGGTAATCCCGCTTGCGCCATCAATGTACACAAGCCTACTGTTTTTAATGTCACTGTTTTACCACCTGTATTTGGCCCTGTTATCACCACAGCTGTAATCTCTTTACCAAATTCAATATCATTTGGAACAGCTGACTCCCTTGGTAGCAGTGGATGACGTGCACGTACTAGTCGGATATAGCCATCCTGATTCATTTTAGGCATTGTACATTTATTCGCTTGTCCGTATTTGCCCTTTGCTAAAATAACATCGATATCCCCTAAAACCTTCACTAAGTTAAATAAATCTGATGCTACTTCTTGCACCATTGCACTTAATGCTAGTAAAATACGTTCAATTTCTGCCTGCTCTTTCATTTTCAAGCGATGAATTTCATTGTTTGCTTGGACAACAGAATCTGGCTCAATAAATAAGGTTTGACCAGAAGAGGATTGGTCATGGACAATCCCCCCGTAATGGTGACGATATTCTTGCTTAACGGGAATAACAAAGCGATCATTACGAATGGTTACAAGTGTATCGGAAAGCATTTTCGCTGCATTACTTCCGCGAATAAGACTTTCCAGCTTAGAACGCACTTTCCCCTCTTCAGCACGCAAAGATTGGCGAATGGAGCGCAATGTTTGACTCGCTGAATCCACGACAGTGCCATTGTCATCAATACAGTGATTGATTTCATGCTGTAATCCTGTTAAGACTGGCATTGCCTCCTTTTTCACCATAAAATGTGGAATATCAATCGTCTCATCTGCCTCTAAATCTTCAATGAAATTGCGAAGAATCCTACTTGCTCGAATAGTGCTTGAAATTTCCATCAGTTCGATTGCTGCAAGCATGCCTCCAATTTGTGCACGTCTCGCAGAGGGGCGAACATCAAAGATTCCCCCCATCGGGACATTCCCTTTTACACGTAAAATGGCAAGTCCCTCGTCCATTTCCTCTAGTAATTGTACTACTTTATTAAAATCTGTTTGTGGCACAAGCTCCTCAATAGTGGATTTACCGATAGAGGATGTACAGTATGTAGCCACCTGTTGACGTACTTTATCATATTCCAGTGTTTTCAATGCGCGTTCTGCAATCACTGAGAACACCTCCTCAATCTATTTATTTCGTCGTATAAACGCTTCAAACTGTTCACGCGTCCATGTATTCACAATCATATCTTTCGGTAACCATGCTCGATTGGCATAGCGAACACCAATATCCATAAAACGTAAATGTGCAATATCATGAGCATCTGTATTGATGGCTACTGGCACACCTGCAGCTAAAGCCATTTCTAAATGTTCTACACATAAATCGAGACGATACGGATTTGCATTTAACTCTAAAATTTTACCATATTCCTTCGCCCAGGCAATTAACTGGGACATATCAGGATTATAGCCATCACGATCTGCAATAATTCGTCCTGTCGGATGGGCAATCATATGGACATGGGGGTTTTGCATCGCTGTTAATAAACGTGTCATAATTTTATCTTGTGATTGTGTAAAGCTAGAATGAATAGAGGCAATAACAAAATCCAATTGCTGTAATACATCATCAGAAAAATCAAGAGTGCCATCTGGTAAAATATCCATTTCTGTCCCCTTAAATAAGCAAAAATCTGGATGTGCTGCATTAAATGCCTCGATTTCCTTACCTTGCTTTGCTAAACGCGCGGGGGTTAAACCATTTGCTACCTTTAAAAACTGAGAATGGTCTGTAATGACACTATATTGATAGCCACGTGCCAGCAATGCCTCACCCATTTCTGCTACAGAATAAGCACCATCTGACCATGTTGTATGCATATGCAAATCTGCCTTTATATCCTCCAACCGTACTAACTGTTGAATCGCCTCTGTCTTATCAAATTCCGTTGTGCCTGTGCGTAGACTTGGCGGAATCCAAGGTAAATCAAAATGTGCAAAAAACGCTGCTTCGTCCTGAAACGTTTGAATTGTTCCATCCGCTTGCTCCACACCATACTCGCTAATTTTTTCACCGCGTGCTTTTGCCAGTTGGCGCATGCGCACATTATGCTCCTTTGAACCTGTAAAATGATGCAAAGCCGTTGCATATTCATGATTCTTCACTAAACGAAAATCAACGCTAACAGGCTCCTCTAAATCTAAAATCACTGAAATTTTGGTATCTCCTGCCGCTACAATTTCTTGAATGGCTAATGTGTGAAGCAGCTTTTCACGTATTGTCTCAGCCGCCTCTGTTACTACGATAAAATCAATATCTTTACTCGTTTCAGCTGCCCTACGAAAGCTTCCTGCCACAGAGAATCGTTCCACTTCCTTCATACTACCTAGAAGTGCCTCTATTTGTAAAACCACAGGCTCCAACTGCCAAATCGGTAAACGTTCAGATCGATTGGCTAAATTGGCAAGCTCTTTTAAAATTTTTTCCTCCGTTTTGGCAGCAAAACCTGCTAATTCACGAACTTTATGCGCTTCACAAGCTGCTTTTAAGCTTTCTACAGAATCAACACTAAGCGCTTGATGTAGCTTAGCAATTTTTTTTCCTCCTAAGCCAGGCAATTTTAACAATGGCAGTAACCCTTTTGGCACAACTTCTTCCAATTCATTAAGCAAACTAGATTCCCCAGTGTTTATCAAATCCTCAATAACAGCAGCCGTGCCCTTTCCAATCCCTTTCAGCTTTGTAACATCATCCATTTCACTTAATGAACGTTCATCTCCCTCAAGTGCTGCAGCCGCTTTACGAAAAGCAGATACCTTGAATGGATTTTCTCCCTGCAATTCCATATATAAAGCAATTTTCTCAAGTGTGCGAATAATCGTTTTTTTATTCATCAGTAAGTCCTCCTATCGTAAAAACACTTCCCTCAGTACAGAGAGAAGTGCATAGTTTTACTATTGCATATAAATATACCACCAATTTTGGAACATCTTTGTAATAATTGGCGTATGCTCCAAAATGAGACCACTTAACAATGACTTCGACATTAAATTTTGAATAAGTTCAACTGGTAATAAAGCGCATACGTATAGCAAAATAAACATAATTAAATAGTTTTCAATAATACCAAGTAGCGCACCAAGCCAACGATTCACTGTTTCTAGCACAGGTAAATAGGCAATAAAGTCAAAAATAGATGCCACAATTTGTAAGGTGATTTTAACTGCAAAGAAAATAACAGCAAAGGCAATCACACGATAGAACGTGCCATCTAAATCCAGACGATCAATCATAACACCAAGATTACCTGATTCAGTGACACCTGGATATGGAACCCAAAATACAAATTTTTGTGCTAATGGCTTATAATAAATATACGCAACAATTAGTGCTACTATAAAGCTGACAATATGCATCATTTGCACAATAAAGCCGCGCTTTGCACCGACGCCAATACCAGCTAAAAGCACCACTAATATGATTAAATCTAACATTCTCTTCAACCCTTTAATTTTTTCAATTCTTCTTCTAGTTGCTCCATTCGTTCTTTTAATAGTAAATAATCGTGTACGGTATTTACCGCTGTTAGAACAGCAAGTTTTGTGCTATCAAGTGAGGGATTGTGTAAATTCATCTCGCGCATCCGGTCATCAACAATCGAAGCGACCAGTCGCATATGGCCAATGGATTCTGAGCCGACCATTTTATATGTATGACCATAAATTTCCACAGAAATTTTATTCTTTTCTTGATTTTCCATAGTCGCACCCTCCTAAAAATTCGATGCACTCACGATTTTTTAACGAATGAGCACCATCACACAAAAAAGCTATTTATTATCATACCATGAAAGGTATAAAATTGTGAACAATGAGGACAGAAAGGAACGATGAAATGTCAAATATTGTGCTTTCCATTTCAACAAATCTACAAAAAGAGGTGATGACTTACTATGCAAGCTATTTTATCGAACGTAAAGCACCTGGTGTGATCTTTGCTGCAAAGTTACCAGATACAGCTATTACAATGTATAAATCAGGAAAATTAATGTTTCAAGGAGGAGGCGCTGAGCGAGAAGCGGCGCGGTGGGGAACTGTTGAAAAAACAACTACACAGCCAGCTTCCTCTATCGGAGCAAAGGGTGATATACTGCCAGACCATTTCGCAACAATGTCCGTATTAGGCTCAGATGAAACAGGTACAGGCGATTACTTTGGCCCTGTGACAGTTGCTGCCGTATATGTCCCTTCATCCAAAATTGAACTGATTCACGAGCTTGGTGTCAAAGACTCCAAAATGCTGACGGATGATTATATGCGAAAAATTGCCCCAGATTTACGTGCAGCCTGTGTTCATAGTGTACTCGTCTTACGCAATGAGAAATATAATAACTTACAGGCAAAAGGCTATTCACAGGGGAAAATAAAGGCAATGATGCACAATAAAGCTCTTCAAAATACACTCGTGAAAATGGCTCCTGAAAAGCCTGCATTTATTTTAATCGACCAGTTTGCACAGCGTGGTGTGTATTATAACTATTTAAAGAATGAACGAGAGCTTGTACAAGAGAATGTATACTTTTCTACTAAAGCGGAGCAATTGCATGTAGCTGTAGCGACAGCGTCCATTTTAGCGCGTGCGGCATTTTTAAAGGAGATGGATCGCCTCAGTGAAATGACAGGCCTAGATTTAAAGAAGGGGGCTTCAAGCAAAGTCGATCAGCAAGCAGCTCAAATTTGGAAAAAACAGGGCGAGGAATTTCTACGCTCTATTACAAAATGGCATTTTGCAAATACAGAAAAGGCACGAAAATTTAAATAACAGACTGGTTTTGAGCGCTTGTTCTTTGGAATTGAGCGCTCCAGTTCGTTTTTTGAGCGGTTTTCCTACTGGATTGAGCGTATCGAGTAACTTTTTGAGCGCTTACAATAAAATTTGATATTTCCTTTGTTTTGTTGCCCCAACTTTGTAATAAGCACTTGTTGTTAATAACCGTTTAATGACATGACGATTGCTCAATTGTAAGAAGTGCTGGGCTTGTTTATTCGTAATATTTTTATCGATCAGCATTCCATAATCTTGCAAAGCTAATAAATGCGCCTTTTGATCTGTATGCAGACAACTAGTGCAAATCCATTTTCTCTTTATCCATTGCATCTGCCCACATTGACATCTTGGACAAAACACCCCAGGTTGAATAGCCTCTATCTCTATGCCATAATAACGGCAAAGTGGGTATACTTCATATGATTGAAGATGCGCTACAAGGAATCTACTAATAGCATAAGCATCAATACATTTTTCTTTTATGGGCCGTTGTTGTAAAAAGCTTATGAGCTCTCTTGCTGTTAGTACAGGGAAATACCCATCCTCATAATCAATTCGAACATTGTTAAAAGGAAAAACAATAATACCATTTACAGGAACTTTGATGTAATGTTGATTGAAAAATTTCTTTAAGTTATAGACGTATTCCTCTAGCTGTACTTCAGGATGATGAAATATACGCCGCTCTCCTGTTTCTAGCGTTCGAATCATTTGACGCGGTCGATTTTTTAATTCCACATTTCCTCGAATATTTTTACATTCGACCAGAATTACCTCATAAGGTGTTATAACTACAATATCTATCTGAAAAGAAAGTGGATATCGAAGCGTAATATTATGTAAAACATAAATTTTCATTACAAAAGACAATTTCTCAAGTTGTTTCATTATAAATTTTTCACCGTATTCCCCTGCCTCAGCCTGTAATAACTCTTTTGAAATTTGGTCAAATAGAAGATGCTTTCGATCTAGCCTTTTTGCCAAGGCTCTTAGCCCCAATGTTAAGCTGGCTTCTTTATCTGGTTTTATAATCATTCCATTACCTCCTTTTTTCATATGAATATAGCAAGGAAATATGGCGATGACTATAGAGCTTGTTAAACTATTTTTTTGAGTAACTATGCCACTCCAAATTTATATTTTATATAGACTTTTAAGCGATTTGACACTCTTTTTGGTCACTTTTCATCTTTTTTGAGCGGTTCGGCTTCTTTTTTGATCACTTTCTGTCCCTTTTGAGCGGTTCAGCCAGTTTTTGATCACTTCCCACTCTTTTTTGAGCGAAACACAAAAAAGACTGCCTCGTAAGACAGTCTTTTTCCATAAAATTTAGCGTACTTCAGTACCTTCAATTGTAGCAATGGCTTTTAATACTTTATTATGTGCAGCTACTACCTCTTCATCTGTTAAAGTGCGTTCAGGATCAAAGTATGTGAGCGAGAAGGCAACAGATTTTTTACCTGCCTCCATTTTCTCCCCTTCATAAACATCAAATACATGGATGTCCTGCAATAATTTCACACCTGCTGCACGAATAACACCAATGACTTCACCTGCCGTTGTGGCACGGTTCATAATTAAAGCGATATCACGTGACATAGCTGGGAAGCGTGGTACTGGTGTGTATGCTAATGGATCTACTTGTGTCGTTGCAGTAAATAATGCAACTAAATTCATTTCCATCACATACGTATCTTTCACACCCCATGCTTTTTGCTCTGCTGGGTGTAAGCCACCAATAATACCGACTTGCTCACCATCCAATAAAATACTAGCTGTACGTCCTGGATGTAAGCCATCTACTTGTGCTTTTTCAAATGTTATGCGATCTTCTAAGCCGAGTTTACCAATCATGCCTTCCACAATGCCTTTTAAAACGAAGAAATCTACTGGCTTTTTTTCACCTTGCCAAGCATGGTCTAGCCATTTTCCTGATAACACTGCTGCAACATGCTCTTCCTCATCTGGTTGGCCCTCGTCAGATTGACCAAGGAATACCGAGCCAATTTCATATAAGGCAACACCATCCGCTTGACGCGCTACATTATAAGCAGCCGCTTCAATTAAATGCGGAATTAAGCTTTGGCGCAATGTAGAACGCTCCTCACTCATCGGCATTAGCAGGCGTGTTACCGGCTCTGCTTTTAAGGCAAAACGTTGTGACAATGCTTCAGATGTTAGTGAATAGGTTACAGCTTGATAAAGACCAGCGCCCTCCATGAAACTCCGAACTACACGACGATTCGCTTGATAGGGGGTTAAACTACCTACTTGCGTAGCACCCTCTGGTAATGTTATTGGAATTTCATCATAGCCATAAAGACGAGCAATTTCCTCTACAATATCCTCTTCGATCTTAATATCCTGGCGACGTGTTGGCGCATCAATTATTAATAAACCATTTGCAGCTTCAACACTAAATTTTAAACGCTCTAAAATAGATAGCATATCCTCTAATGCAATTTTCATTCCTAGACGTTCATTAATAAAATCGGGAGAGACGACAACACGTGCTGGTAATTTATCTAATTCATCTACTACACATGTACCTTCTAACACTTCTCCGCCCGCTAATTCAGCAAGTAATGCCGCAGCACGTTCAGCAGCAGCTAGGACACGGTTCGGGTCCACGCCTTTTTCAAAACGAGCGGATGCATCTGAGCGTAGGCCAAGATGACGAGATGTTTGACGTACTGTTAAACCATCAAAATAAGCTGACTCAATAACAACCGTCGTTGTAGCATCGGTTACCTCTGAGTTGGCGCCACCCATTACACCAGCAATTGCTACTGGCTCTTTGCCGTTGGTAATCACTAGGTCGGAAGCTTTTAATGTACGTTCTTGATCATCTAATGTCGTGATTTTTTCACCCTCTGTTGCTTTCCGAACAACGATTTCACCTGTTGCTAGGCTATCATAGTCAAAGGCATGCAATGGTTGACCATATTCCATTAGCACATAGTTCGTCACATCAACCACATTATTGTGTGGACGTACCCCTGCTGCCATTAAACGCTTTTGAAGCCACAGTGGGGATTCACCAATTTTTACGTTTCTCACAACTTTGGCAACATACATCGGATTTGCCTGTAAATCCTCCACACGAAGCTTTAGCAAGTCCTCTGCTTTTTCATGAGCAGTATGATAAGAAATTTCTGGATATTTAACTTCCTCACTAAGAATAGCACCTACCTCATAGGCAACTCCTAACATGGAAAGAGCGTCTGAACGATTTGGTGTTAAACCTAGCTCTAGTACTGTATCACGTAAGCCTAAAACAGCAAGAGCATCAGCACCTACTTCTGTATCTGCTGGTAATACATAAATACCTTCTGCATATGTCTTCGGAACAAGCTTTCCTTCGATACCAAGCTCTTGTAAGGAACAAATCATGCCATTTGATTCCTGTCCACGAAGCTTTGCCTTTTTAATTTTAATACCACCTGGTAAATGTGCGCCCAGACGAGCAACAATGACTTTTTGACCAGCATCGACATTCGGTGCACCACAAATAATTTGTTGTGGCTCTGCTTCCCCAACATCGACTTGACAAATATTTAATTTATCTGCCTCTGGATGCTTCTCCTTAGCAACTACATAGCCCACAACCACTTTATCTAGTGCATGAGCTCGTTCGATAACAGCATCTACTTCGATCCCAGAGCGTGTAATTTTTTCAGCTAATAGCTCGGGTGCTAAGTCCTGTGTATTGACATAATCTTTTAACCATTCTAATGATACTAACATGTTTTATCCTCCTTACGCCTCTGTTCGCTCGAATTGTGCTAAGAAACGAGTGTCATTTGTATAAAAATGACGAATATCGTCAACACCATATTTCAACATCGCAATACGTTCTGCACCGATGCCAAATGCGAAGCCAGAAACTTTCTTTGGATCATAGCCAGCCATTTCTAACACATTTGGATGAACCATACCTGAACCTAGAATTTCAATCCAGCCTGTGCCCTTACATACATTACAGCCTGCACCACCACATTTGAAACAAGAGATATCCATTTCTACGGATGGCTCTGTGAATGGGAAGAAGCTTGGACGGAGTCGAATTTCGCGGTCTGCACCAAACATTTTTTTCGCTAAAGTATCTAATGTTCCTTTGAGGTCACTCATGCGAATATTTTCGCCAATGACTAAACCTTCAATTTGCATAAACTGATGTGAGTGTGTTGCATCATCATTATCGCGACGGAATACTTTACCTGGACAAATTATGCGAATCGATTCGCCTTTTTTGGCTTCCATAGTACGAGCCTGTACTGGTGACGTATGCGTACGTAATAATATTTCCTCGGAAATATAGAATGAATCTTGCATATCACGAGCAGGGTGACCCTGTGGTAAATTTAGTGCCTCAAAATTATAATAGTCTTTTTCTACTTCAGGACCTTCTGCAATTTCATAGCCCATTCCAATAAATAAATCTTCAATTTCTTCAATCACACGTGTTAAAGGATGGCGATTTCCTACTTTAATTTCACGACCTGGTAAAGTGACATCAATCGACTCATTTGCTAATTTTTCAGCAATCATCGCTTCTTCCAGTACAATTGCCTTGGCTTCTAAAACAGCTGTAACATTTTCACGAACAGTGTTTACTAAAGCACCCATTTTGGGACGTTCTTCTGCTGATAATTTTCCCATTCCTTTTAGTAAATCAGTGATAGGTCCTTTTTTCCCTAAGTATGCAACACGTACTTCATTCAATTCTTTTAAGTTTGCTGCTGCTTCAATTTTCACAAGTGCTTCTTGCTCTAATTGTTTTAATTGCTCTTCCATGATAAAACCTCCTTAGAAAATACATGTCTGCTTTTTAAGCATAAAAAAACTCGCCCCCCTAAAAAAGGGACGAGGACATATTCGCGGTACCACCCTAGTTATTGTAAGACAACTATTCCTTACAATCACTTCATTCACATAACGACTTAAGAAAGCCGGCACACCTTTACAGCAACAAGCTGGTCCCGGTAGCTGCTCACAGGATGAATTCAAAACTGCATTGGTACGGCGTTGGCTCTCAATCTTCGGCTCTACGCTCCCTGTCGTCCATTCACAATCTTTACTACTTCCTGATCAAAGCATTTATTATTTAAAGTTAATTTTAGCTTAGATTATACATGAATAAACCGTAGCAAATCAAGAGACAACTGCCTGAAACCTGTTTTTATCTGTAAATTATTTCACAAAACCATATAAAACAATACCTGTTGCTACTGCTACGTTTAAAGATTCAGCCTGTCCAAAAATAGGAATGATAATATTTTGATCCGTTATTGCTAATAATTGCGGATGTATGCCACTCCCTTCATTCCCCATAATAATAGCAAATGCACCTGTATGCTGAATATCACTATATGTAACCGCATCCTCATCTAAAGCTGTCCCAAATACAGGAACACCTTGACTCTGTAGCAAATCTATCCACTCTGCTAAATCGCCTCGTACAACAGGGATATGAAAATGTGAGCCTTGTGCAGCACGTAAAGTTTTAGGATTATAGACATCAGCACAGCCTTTTCCTAAAATCACAGCATCTAATCCTGCAGCATCGGCTGTACGAATCATTGTGCCAATATTACCTGGATCTTGAACAGCATCAATTAGTAGCACCTTGCGCCAAGTTGCCGTTGCTTCTTCCTCTAGGATCGGTTGCTTACATACCGCAAAAACGCCTTGAGAAGTTTCTGTTTCTGCAAATTCCTTTGCTACAGCCACTGACACCTCAATAATAGCGATATCATCAATTGGCCAGAGCATCGGTAAATCCACACCTTCACGCACAATAACTTGTAATACCTGTTCTTTATTTTTTAAGGCTTCTTCAACAAGGTGAAAGCCCTCCACTATAAATTCACCCGAGCGTTCACGTTCTTTTTTTGTCATCGCTAACTTTTTCCAATATTTCACTAACGCATTTTGCGTAGATTCGATTCTCTTCATCGCTGTCTCTTACCGCCTTTTTCCTCTATATTGACCATTATTATACCTTAGGAAATAGGCATTTCATAGCTATTTGAACCACCCCCATTTAGTTAAAGCTTGAAGCGGGCGTCTTCTGTCGGAAAACGTTAAAAAACTGTCTGTAATCAAGATGTAATGTCTGTTTAAGCATTGTAATTATCAGGGATTTTTTACATACAGGGCTTCATTTTTCAAAATCTCATTAATAATTTTTCCCCAACATAAAAAATTTATTTCAAAGCCATATTAAGATATATCATCAAGAAAGGAGCAAATGCATATGGGAAGAGATAATAAGCAAGGCCAAAGTAATAATAAAGGCTCATTACCGCAAACACCAAAAAATCAAAAGATTGCACCAAACAAGGTAAGTGAAGAATTCTCCAAAGAGTTTATGGAGCTTATCCATTCCGTTACACAGCAGCAAGATAAGAAGAAAAAATAAAGTGAACCTTCAACCAGTGGGGTTTTCCTTATCCCCACTGATTGGATGTTTCACCAATCGGAATTTTTACAGGCTGTTTGATCCCCCACTTAGACTATTTCATTTTTACTAACTATTGGTCTTACAGCCTGCTAATACAGGATAAAGGGGTGTTATAGTTGGATTTTCAACGTGCACAGGAAATTGTCACCTCATCATTAGAATATGAAGTAACCTATAATGGTGTTTCGGTATGGATTGATCAACTCCATAATGATGAAAAAACAGCCACTGTTCATCTTCGACGTTCTTTAGAGGAGCGCTCTGAAGTTGCAATATCCGAACTAAAAGAAGAATATCTTGTCCACTAAATAACAACAGAACCTGCTTCTATTCCCATAGAAAAAGCAGGTTCTGTTTATTGAATATCCTAAATTGTAAAATCCTCTGTATGCCTTAATCGTGTTAAAATTGCTCTTACATGATCGTGCAAATCCGTAAGTGTTTCTGAAATTTCTTGGGGAGAGATGGGCTTACTAAATAAATAACCTTGAATATAATCACAGCCGCCATCACTAAGAAATGCCAGCTGTTCTATTTCTTCAATTCCCTCTGCCACAACCTTTAGGCGTAAATGCTTAGCCATCGAAATAATCATGGATACAAGTGCCTCATCATTTGGATTATGCGGAACATTTCTGACAAACGTACGATCAATCTTTAGACAATCAATTGGAAAATCCTTTAAATAGGAAAGGGAGGAATAGCCTGTACCAAAATCATCTACAGCAATTTGAATACCGAGTGCTTTTAATTCATGGAGTAGCTGTGTCATTTGGTCAATATTCATTGTCATACTTTCTGTAATTTCCAACTGTAAAAATTCTGGCTGTAATTTTGTTCGTACTAATATAGCTTCCACCATTTCCACTAAATCCTGCTGAAATAATTGACCAAGTGATAAATTCACGGCTACCTTAAATGGCGGTAACCCCTCTTGCTCCCATATTTTTGCTTGCTTACAGGCTGTTTCTAATATCCATTCACCAAGTGGAATAATAAGGCCACTTTCTTCAGCAATGGGAATAAATAATTCAGGTGAGACAAAACCACGCGTTGGATGATGCCAGCGCACCAATGCTTCAACGGATTCAATTGAGCCTGTTTTTAAATTAACCTGTGGCTGATAAACTAAATGAAATTCATGATTTTCTAATGCTTTATGTAAGTCTTGCTCTAACAGAATACGATCTGCAATACCCTTTGACATATAAGGCTTATAAAACAACAGCCTTTGAGGTATTTGCCTTGCCTCCTGCATGGCTAATTGGGCATGCATTAACAGCTCTTCGCCTGTCCATTTATCTTCATATAGGGCAATACCTATATTTAAATTACCATTTAACGGAAATAACTGTACTTGTATGGGATCTTTCATCATGCTTTTTAAATTTAAGCAAAATTGTAATAGTTCCTCAATATTTTTGACTTCATTTACATAAATCACAAACTGTTCCTCGCGTAATTTTGTCACAAAATAATGCGGTGGTACAATCGCTTGAATACGCTCTGCTACTAGCTTCATCATTTTATTAAAGTTGCTGATACCGATAGAAGAGCGGATCGCTGCAAAACGATCAATTTCAATCGCAATAGCTGCCTTTTGTAAGCTGTTTGTCTGCAATTGGTTCTTTAATGTTTTGAGCAGTAAATGTTCGTTGGGCAATAATGTAATATCATCATGATAGGCCTGAAATCGTAGCTCCTGCTGTGATTGTTCAAGGTCCTTTTTAATTTTTAATAATTGCTGAAACGGTTTTTCAACAGTTGTATAATAGATCGCCTTTAAGAAAAAGTAGAATGCTAAAAATTGATAAATAAGTGCTGAAAAATCATATATCGTATTTTTATCCTGACTAATCATAAAAAAAATATCACTGACAATGAGCGAGGCTGCCGCACTGATGAGCCACATTGAACGTTTCGGTACTTTTTTGAAGTACTTACCCACAATAACAATAGTGATAACTTGAAAAATAATAGAAAGAAGATGAACCACTGTATCAATGCGGGCTATCCCTTGCTCGGTTATTGTGTTGGCAGCTAGATAGGCTAGAAAAATACTGACAAACGCGAAAAGTAAAGAGCCACCATATGTCAGTGCTCGAAATTTCAATGTTAATCGTTTTCTAGGATATAAGATAATAAATAAAAACCCAAACGAGACGTATAAACGTGTTAAAATATGTAAAGGCTCACCCATAAAGCTCCATCCAGCTAAATGATGTTGGCTAAAAACTAAGCTGACTAATTCCAGCAAAGCAATCACAAAAAATAAATTCCCTATGTATAAAGTTTGATTTGATAATAGGTGTGTAAATACTAAATAGGATTGTATGGCAATCGCCATTGTAAAGACGATAATTAATACTTGAAGTACTAATTTCAAATTTCTATAAATATCAATTTGAAAAACCCCGTAAATGTGATTGCTAAAGCTCAGTAGCGGTATAACCAGTAATATTGGTAGTATCATATACCAAATTTCTTTTTTCTCTAGTTGCTTAAACAATTTTTCCAATCCAAACCCTCCATACAGTATGCCCAAAAATTCACTAGGAAATTTTATCTATCTATATCGAATAAAAATATAAGAATTGTATTTAACTTCGACTTCTTACAAATCATAACATTTTTATTGGAACTTGTATGCTGTTTTATAAAGTATGCTAATATTCATTTATTTCAATATTAGCATACTTTTAACCATTTATTGCGTTATTCTATGATAAAAACCTGTTTTTGCAGTTTTTTTATTATCCGTGCTCGCCTTTTGGTAACAGCATTAACAGATAAACCTAGTTCTTTAGCTATCTCTTGATGACTGTATCCTTCTATATAATAAAGAAGTAAGATACTTCTTTCTACCTGCTTTAAAGAAGACAACATACTTTCTAATATAATAGCATGATTTTGTTTATCTCCCTCGCTCAGCTCTTCATATATATAATTAAACATGTCATCATCAACAATTGTTACCCTGTCTGTGTAGTTTTTTTCCCTTGATAGCTCCTTTAAAATTTCTCCTTTCACTGTTGCATAAATATAAGCAGAGAATTGTCCTTTCGATGAATCTGTTTTTTGCCACGCCTGCCATACGGCAATAGAGGCAATATGACGATAGTCGTCAAAATCCTTGTAGATGCGAAGCTGTGACAAAATAGAGGTAATCATCGGTTGCACTGCCTCTAATACTTCCTCAAATGATTGTGCAGCTAACAGCTTTTGCTTGTTTTGAATAGTCATGCTCATCTTCCTAACAACTGTGCACAGTCCATTATTCCTAGGTATTGTTATCTTAGACCCGAGCAGTTCTGGCAGTCGAATAGGCGTTTTTATTTTTAATAGTAGGAGTCTATATAAATTTCATGTAATATTTATGCATAATAACAGCCTATTTATAAAAAAACAGGCAATTTTCTTTGGTGCTTCATACATATTTTAACGATGGTTGGACAAATTACTAGCAAGGAGGCGAATATTAATGAATTTTCAAATAAGAGATGCAATTACAGCGAATGTACATGGTCAATCAGCAGCCGAATTTAAAGATATTGTAGAGGATGCCATTAGCCGTGGAGAGGAACATTTATTGCCAGGACTTGGCGTATTTTTTGAAAAATGGTGGCAGCAATCAAGTACATCTGAACAAGAGGCATTTGTTCAAAAATTAGAAAAAGCTTTTGCACACTAATTTTTTATAATGAATGCATTCCCTTTCCAATAAATGCATGATAAAGTTTTAGTTATCAGAAAATTTGGAGGGATGGGCATGACAGTTGCAGTAGAATTCATTGTAAATCAACTTAAACAAGTTTTATTAGAAGAACAAGTGTCAACAAACGAAACCGTACGACAGTTACATGGGAAAGACGAATCTCATCATGCGTTAAGCTTGCCTGATATTGTTGTCTTTCCTCGTTCCACAGCAGATGTTAGCGCCATTTTAAAAATTGCGCATGTGGAACGTGTACCTGTCGTGCCTTTTGGCGTTGGCTCAAGCTTAGAGGGAAATGCTATTCCGATTGCACATGGTATTTCCATTGATTTCTCTGAAATGAATGCCATTTTAGAAATTCGACCAGATGACCTTCTTGTAAAGGTGCAGCCTGGTGTGACACGCTCACAATTAAATAAAGAATTAAAAAAGCATGGTCTGCAATTCACAGTAGACCCAGGTGCTGATGCAACACTTGGTGGAATGGCAGCAACCAATGCTAGCGGAACTACTGCAGTACGCTATGGTGTAATGCGAGATCAAGTGCGTGATTTAGAGGTTGTGCTATCAGACGGCTCTGTTATTCATACAGGGAATTTAGCCGCGAAATCTTCCTCTGGCTATCATTTAAACGGCTTATTTGTTGGATCAGAAGGAACACTTGGCTGTTTTACAGAATTAACATTACAAGTTTATGGCATACCTGAATTTGTTACAGCAGGGCGTGCTATTTTTGGCACAGTTGCTGATGCGGTTAGTGCTGTCACTGCACTATTACAGGCAGGCATTGCGATAGGTCGTGTAGAGCTGGTTGATGAGGACTCCATTAAACAGGCCAATATTTATAATGAAACAGCTTTTGCTGAAAAACCAACACTATTTTTAGAATTTCACGGCAATGAGGCAGGTATGCAAGAAGATATTGCATTTACGGAGGCAATTTTTGAGGACTTTAACTGCCTATCTGTGGAATTTGAACAGGATAATGCTGCACGCAATAAGCTTTGGGAGGCACGTCATTCATTGGCCTATGCCTATATCCATGCTTATCCTGGTAAAAAGCTGATGTCAACGGATGTTTGTGTCCCTATTTCAAAGCTTGCAGAGACCATTTCATATGCACGTGAACAGCTTGATATAGCTGGACTTGCAGGTGGCATTGTTGGTCATGTCGGAGATGGTAATTTCCATGCGCTTTTAATGCTCAATCCAAGTGATCCAGAAGAGCAAGCAAAAGCAGATCGCTTTAATGAGCATATCGTTCAGTACGCTTTACTGCGAGGCGGTACATGTACGGGAGAGCATGGAGTTGGAATTGGTAAAATGAAATATCAATCGACTGAGCATGGCACAGCACTAGCTATTATGAAAAATATAAAAGCAGCGCTAGACCCTTATAACATTATGAATCCAGGAAAGATTTTTATGTGAGAAGTAGCACCACCCCGCTGATTACTGAAGTATTCAGCGGGTTTTACTACTGTCATTGATCCTAAAAGAAAAAGCAACCCAGCGTCTCCCAGGTTGCTTTGCTATGTAACGATGCAGCCATCCATCTTGACAACAAACATCGTGTGTGGTTTACATCCCTCTGTCTGTGCACCACTTATAAATGGTTCGCAGAGACACCCTCTGTTGCCCAAGCGAACTTTATTGATTGTATTTTAAGCTAAAATGGAAGCAAGTACAGCCTTCTGTGCATGTAGTCGATTTTCAGCTTGCTCAAATATATAAGAATTAGGGCCATCAATTACAGATGTTGCCACCTCTTCTTCTCGATGTGCTGGTAAACAATGTAGGAACATATAATCTGCTTTAGCATGTGCCACAAGCTCATCATTAATTTGATAACCTGCAAAGTCTTGTAAACGTTTTGCTGTTTCCTCTTCTTGCCCCATAGATGTCCATACATCCGCATAAATAACATCTGCATTTAGCACTGCCTCTATAGGATCATGTGTTTCAAGAATTGTGCTACCATTTGCTGTAGCAATTGCCTGTGCTTTTGCCATGACTTCTGTATCACATTCATAGCCCGCTGGTGTTGCTACTGCTATATGCATGCCAACATGGGCAGAAGCAACGACTAATGAGTGTGCTACATTATTGCCATCTCCTACATAGGCAATTTTAAGTCCTTTTAAATCCCCTTTGTTTTCTGCAATAGTTTCTAAATCTGCTAATGCCTGACATGGATGATATATATCTGTTAAGCCATTAATGACAGGAATAGCTGCATGTTCCGCAAGCTCCTTGACCATCGCATGAGAGTTAGCACGAATCATAATACCGTCTAAATAGCCTGATAAAACATGTGCCGTATCATAAATTGATTCACCGCGACCAATTTGTAAATCACGCGCATGCATAAACATGCCTTTTCCACCTAATTGATTCATACCCACTTCAAAGGAAATACGTGTACGAGTAGAATGTTTTTCAAAAATCATGCCCAATGTTTTACCCTCTAGCAATCTTGGGCATTTTCCCTCTTTTGTAATAATTTTAAGTTGTGTTGCTAGTTCAACTAATTGCTGAACCTCTTGACTTGTGTAGTCTAGCAAAGTTAGTAAGTCTTTCCCCTTTAAACTGGATACTAACTTTAACTGCACTTCTTCGAGTAATTTCATGGCCTTCGCTCCTTGCTTTCGTTGCTGTTGAATTTAGTATAACATGCATAAATATAAAATCAACTGAATTTTTATAATTTATTTTAATTATTATTTATTTCGCCTGAAATGTGACAAAAATTCGTCATACAGAATATTTATGCATAATCATCACTTATTAATGATTCTCCCTTTCAACAACTAACGATATTATTTCTTTATAAGTACAAAAGAGATACCTCCGTTTTAAGGTATCTCTTTACTAGTAGTGGCGTTTTCCTAATAGCTCTGTTCTATATCTATCTTGCTTAATATATTTGTTAGACGATACTTAATTGCTGTTCCTTTTTCCACATAGCGGCATATTTACCCTCCTCAGCAATAAGTCTTTTATGTGACCCTTCCTCCACAATTTGCCCTTGGTCAACAACTAGTATAGGATCTGCATTTTTAATAATAGAAAGTGTATGGGCACTCATCACCACTGTTTTTTCTTTTTCAAAGGATTTTTAATCGCTTCTTTTACTGTCAACTCATTTTCAATATCTAGCGAGGCTGTCGCTATCGCTTCCAGTACAGAAAAAACATGCGCTGCTATAAAACTATCTGTTAGTTGAACGAATCGGGCTTTTATGGACTGTTAATGCAGAATAAACGCCTTTATCATTCATAATCGACATATAAAGTTTATCTACTTATATTTTATTCCTCTGACTGCTCTTTTCTATTTGAATTTGAATCGCTAAAATTTTTGTATCAATATCTACATTGACATGTTTTTTGGTCTAGCCAACGTAAAAAACCTCCTAACTTTTTGTTAGAAGGCGAAACAAACTATAGAATGTTTATTTAGTTCTTTTCGTTCAATTAATCAAATATAATTTTATTTACCGCATCACGGTCTAATTTTTTAATGACTTCTACCATTAGTTTAACGGCATTATCATAATCATCACGATGTAGAATACCTGCATGTGAATGAATGTAACGAGTTGCAATACCGATTGATAGTGCTGGTACACCATTTGCTGTAAGATGAATGGACCCAGCATCCGTGCCGCCACCAGCCATTGCTTCAAATTGATATGGAATATTGTTTTCATCTGCTACATCTAATACAAACTCACGTAAACCACGGTGTGATACCATTGATGCATCGTATACAACAATTTGTGGACCTGCGCCCATTTTACTTGTCGATTCCTTAGCTGTTACACCTGGAGTATCTCCTGCCACACCTACATCAACAGCAAATCCAATATCTGGTTGAATTTTATATGTCGCTGTTTTGGCACCACGAAGCCCTACCTCTTCTTGCACATTCCCTACTGAATAGAGGATATTAGGGTGCTTTTCATTTTTTAAGGCTTTCATCACATCAATAGCGATCGCACAGCCAATACGATTATCCCATGCTTTTGCTAAAAGATATTTATCATTTTTCATGACATTAAATTCAAAATACGGCGTTACCATATCGCCAGGACGGACGCCCCACTC
Organism: Lysinibacillus sp. FSL H8-0500; assembly: GCF_038051955.1. Taxonomy (NCBI): domain Bacteria; kingdom Bacillati; phylum Bacillota; class Bacilli; order Caryophanales; family Bacillaceae; genus Lysinibacillus; species Lysinibacillus sp. FSL H8-0500. The sequence goes on from NZ_CP150292.1 coordinate 3,422,022, forward strand.
AAGTACTTCATCTTTAGAAGCTGCACCAATATCAATAAACATATCTTTAATGTCTACTACCTTATTACGTACATCCGCAGGTAAAATATGAGGTGGCTTTGAACCAATAACCCCAATCACTTCATCGCCCTTACGTGTAGTAATCGTTACACGCTGTGCAAGCATAACTTGGCTCCACCAGCCACCTACTGTTTGGAATTTGATAAAGCCTTTGTCATCAATTTGTGTAACCATGAAGCCTACTTCATCTAAATGTCCTGCTACGACAATTTTAGGACCGTTTTCATCGCCTACTTTTTTAGCAATAACACTACCTAAGTTATCTGTTTCTACAGTATCTGCATATGGTGCAATGTATTTTTTCATGACCTCACGCGGTGCACGTTCATTCCCTGCAATACCATTCGCATCTGTTAAATCTTTAAACATTTGTAAAGTTGAATCTAGTTGTGTCATCATTTTGCCTCCTACTTCTTGTATCTCGTTTATTATACTTCGTTTACCGAAATATTCCTAGCTTAAGCGTCTGAAAATTGGCGTTTTTCTCCGTTCAATAGCCTGAACGCTGACGCTGATAATTTTCTTTATTTTTTTCAATATACGCACTTACAACATCATCAAATGTAAAATCAAGGTTGTAGGCAAGTAATCCGTAGTATTGCCAAATTGTTGTATATCGATCCTCCGAAGGCTGGTCTATAAAGTGTAAAATGGCTTTTTGTGTTTGTAAAAATAGCTCGGTTAAATTTCTTTTCTCTGCTACCATTGGCCATTTTTCAATGGATGTATAACCCTTTAATAAACCAAGTGACAAAACAAAATGAATGGAATCTACATATTCTTCTAAAATAACAGCACGTGCTGATGCCCCTTTAGTACTCCAAAATTTAAAGCAACGTGTTTCATTTGCCAACTCAGCTAGCTCTACTAGTAAAGCTAAGCCCTTTTCTTGGAATACATCATGTTGAATGTTTTGTGTTTGCTCAATAAAATGATCGAGTTCTTTTTGCATGTTAAACAATTGTTGTAAATTCATTTTTTTCTCCTACATTTCTAAAAAATAATTAAATAAAATGAAACTATTTGGCCCCATTAATCGTATAGGAAGGAATAACCTTTCTTCAAGGGGGAAATTAAAAATGTTGCCATTACTTATTCGACTTGCTGTAATAGCACTTATTATTTATGTATTCTACAAAGCGATTCGTTATATAACCGATCCTAAACGCAAACTTGATGAAGCCTATGAAAAAGGCCAATATTATTTTTATGATGATGTAAAAAATGTCCGAAAAAACTTCTTTATTTCCTACAAGGGTGCTCTTTTCGAAGGAGAAAAATACCTGGGTACAACAGAGGATGCCTTTGAGGTTATCACAATTTTCGTTGGCGCTCGTGATGCTGCAACATTGCACGGTCTTACAAAAAGTGATTTCCAATATTTACAGCAAGAAATTTTAATGAACTACCCAAATGCTAAAATTAATTGGAAGCAGCCTATTGAACAGCTTATGCGCAACACATCCTCATGATGAGGATGTGTTGGTTTTATTATTCCCACAATTGTACAACACAAAAAATTTGAATCGCTGCCAGTAATGGAAAGCCGAATGCAAAGCTATTGTGGCGTGTTTTATGGCGAAATAGATACATTCCAAGTACACCGCCAACAGCTCCTCCTGCTATCGCTAGCGTGAATAAAGTGCGCTCTGCAATACGCCATTCTTTGTTTTTCGCTCGTGATTTATCCATCCCCATTAAAATCAGCAGCACAATTGATATAATGCCTATATATGCTAATAATGCTTGTCCCATGCCCTACTCCTTTACCCAAAACATCATACTACTAATCTAACATAAAAAAGGCTGACGGAAAAATCCATCAGCCTTTTTGACACCTAGCGCTTCTGCCTTTGGTGCGAAAATTACTTAGCGACTGCTTTTTTAGCAGCGTCTGCTAATTGAGTGAATGCTGCAGCATCTGTTACAGCAAGATCAGCTAGCATTTTACGGTTCACTTCGATACCTGCAACTTTTAAACCGTGCATTAAACGGCTGTAAGAAAGACCGTTCATGCGAGCAGCCGCATTGATACGAGTGATCCATAATTTACGGAAATCACGTTTTTTCTGACGACGGTCACGGTATGCATATTGACCTGATTTCATCACTGCTTGGTTAGCAACTTTATATAATGTATGTTTAGAACCAAAGTAACCTTTAGCTAATTTTAAAACTTTTTTACGACGTTTGCGCGTCACTGTTCCGCCTTTTACGCGTGGCATATGAATTACCTCCTGCTTTTCATTAAAAAATGAATGTTAGTATTTTATAGTCAATTATTTCATGTAAACAAGTAAAGATTTAATGCGTTTGAAGTCACCAGATGAAACGATGTTTGCTTTACGTAGATGACGTTTTTGTTTTGTAGATTTGTTTGCGAATAAGTGGCTTCCGTAAGCACGGTCGTATTTTAATTTACCTGAGCCTGTTTTTTTGAAACGTTTCGCAGCTCCACGGTGAGTTTTCATTTTTGGCATGTCGAATTCCTCCTAAACTGTTCGTCTAATATTATTTCTCGTTCTTTGGTTGAAGAACTAAGAACATGCTTCGGCCTTCCATCTTCGGTTTTTGTTCTACCGTCGATACTTCAGCACAAGCTTCAGCAAAGCGATCTAACACACGTTGACCAATTTCTTTATGTGTAATCGCACGACCTTTGAAACGCAGGCTACATTTTACTTTATCGCCCTTTTCAAGGAATTTAATCGCATTACGTAACTTCGTTTGGAAATCATGCTCATCAATTGTTGGGCTCAGACGAACCTCTTTCATTACGATGACCTTTTGATTTTTACGAATTTCACGGTCTTTCTTTTGCTGTTCAAATTTAAATTTACCATAGTCCATGATACGAGCGACTGGCGGCTTGGCTTGAGGGGCCACAAGGACAAGATCCAAGTTTACACGAGCGGCGATTTCTAGCGCTTCATTACGTGTCTTTACACCAAGCTGGTCACCATTGTGATCAATTAATCGAAGTTCACGTGCGCGAATGCCTTCGTTTACATACATGTCTTTGCTAATAGTAATCCACCTCCAAGAATTGTCGCGAATACATGGTTTGGGCAAAGTCTTGCCCGGTTGAACGGTACATCCTCTTGTCATGTCCATAAAAAAAGGACGGACATTTTTGAAGATGTCCGCCCGCTATATGTGCATGCGCAAGTCTACGCAAAACAATTCAACGTGTCATACCTGTTCACAGCCTTTAAAGCGTTGTATCAGGTGAGAAGCGGGCAGCCTCTACTTCAACCACAAACTTTGTATTCATTAACCTTAACTATATTAGCATGTATAAAATAAGCTGTCAAATATTTATTTCGCTTATCGCAAATAGTCTAGTCTAAATATTGTTCATTTATACAGAAAACCTTACTTCAAATGGTAAAGCAAGGTTTTCATGCTAGGTATTATTTTGTACTTTCCGCTTTAATATTTGCTAAAAACTCCTCAAAGCTGACTGTTTCAGAATCTTTTGAGCCATAGCGACGAACATTGACGCCATTTGCCTCTACTTCTTTATCACCGATGACAAGCATATACGGAATTTTCTTCATTTGTGCTTCACGGATTTTATAGCCAAGCTTCTCTTCACGGTCATCCATTTCTACACGTAGACCTGCTGCTGTTAATTGCTCTTCAATTTGTTTTGCATAGTCGAAGTGTACCTCATTCGATACTGGAATCACCTCTACTTGAACAGGGGCTAGCCATGTTGGGAATGCGCCTTTGTATTCTTCAATTAAGAATGCAACAAAACGTTCCATTGTTGAAACAACCCCACGGTGAATAACAACTGGACGATGTGGCTTCCCATCCTCACCAACATAAGTAAGGTCAAAGCGCTCAGGTAATAAGAAATCAAGTTGCACTGTTGATAATGTTTCTTCTTTTCCAATCGCTGTTTTTACTTGAACATCTAGTTTAGGGCCATAGAACGCCGCTTCACCTTCTGCTTCAAAGTAGTCTAAGCCAAGCTCATCCATTGCTTCTTTTAGCATGCTTTGTGCTTTTTCCCACATCTCATCATCATCAAAGTATTTTTCAGTATCTGCTGGATCACGGTAAGATAAACGGAATGAGTAATCATTTAAATCGAAATCTTTATAAACCTCTAAAATTAATTGTACAACTTTTTGGAATTCTTCTTTAATTTGGTCAGGACGAACAAAAATATGTGCATCGTTTAATGTCATCCCACGTACACGTTGTAAGCCTGAAACTGCTCCCGACATTTCGTAACGGTGCATTGTACCAAGCTCCGCAATACGTAATGGTAGGTTACGATAGGAATGCATGCCATTTTTATAAACCATCATATGGTGAGGACAGTTCATTGGACGCATAATTAATGTCTCATTGTCCATCTCCATTGGTGGGAAAATAGAGTCTTGGTAATGATCCCAGTGACCAGAAGTTTGGTAAAGCTCCTTTGAACCTAATACTGGTGTATACACATGCTTATAGCCAAGGGATAGTTCTTTATCCACGATATAACGTTCAATGACACGGCGAATTGTTGCACCATTTGGTAGCCAAAGTGGTAAACCTTGACCAACCTTTTGAGATGTTGTGAATAAATCTAATTCTTTTCCAATTTTACGGTGATCACGTTCTTTTGCCTCTTCTAGCATTTGTAGGTGATGTTTTAATTCTTCTTTTTTGAAGAACGCTGTACCGTAAATACGTTGTAGCATTTTGTTATCAGAGTTTCCTCTCCAGTAAGCACCCGCTAATGATAATAGCTTGAATTCACGAAGTTTCCCAGTAGATGGTACGTGAATACCACGGCAAAGATCGAAAAACTCACCTTGATAATAAATGGATACTTGCTCATCTGCTGGGATGGCTTCAAGCAATTCTAATTTATACTCATCATCAATTTCTTTATAGATTGCTTGCGCTTCTGCACGGCTGACATTTTTGCGTTCAATTTCAAGGTTTTCCGCAATGATTTTTTTCATTTCTTTTTCAATAGCTGGCAGGTCTTCAGCAGTGATTGGTGTTGGTGAGTCAATATCATAGTAGAAACCACCTTCAATCACTGGACCAATACCAAGCTTTGCGTCTGGGAATAAACGTTTAACCGCCTGCGCTGTTAAATGTGCAGTTGAGTGACGTAAGATCTCAAGTGCTTCCTCATCCTCTTGTGTGATGATCGCAATTGTTGCATCCTCTTCAATTGGTGTTTTTAAATCTACTAACACACCATTAATTTTACCGGCATAGGCTTTTTTGCGTAAGCCAGGGCTGATGGATAATGCGACGTCATCAGTGGATGTACCTTTTGCAAATTCCTTTACAGCGCCATCTGGGAAAGTTAATTTAATATTCTCTGGCATATTTTTGACACTCCTTCGTTTTTGGTAAAAGACATTATGCTTGATGGAAAATGAAACCGATTAAGCGGGGGCTCCTCTTTTTTGAGCGATTCCTCTCCAAATTGAGCGAACTCCTCTTTTTTGAGCGACTCTCTCTTCGAATTGAGCGGAGACTCTACCTTTTTGAGCGATTCTCCCCTCGTATTGAGCGGGGACTCCTCTTTTTTGAGCGATTCCTCCTCAAATTGAGCGAACTCCACTTTTTTTTGAGCGACTCTCTCTTCGAATTGAGCGATTTTCCCCCGTATTGAGCGAACTCTCTACCAAATTGAGCGGATTCAACACTTTATTGAGCGAACTCTCTCTCCACTCAAATAAAAAAAGCTCCGTCCCTCACGAAAGGGACGAAGCATATGCTCGTGGTTCCACCCTTCTTCCTTCCGACATAACAGTCAGACGAAGCTCAAGGCTAGCTAACGGGCTAGGGACCGGCGAAAGATTACCCCTTTCGCTGCTCAGTAGGTAGTAAATTCAGTGCTCACACTAGGAAGCTTTCAGCCGATGACTTCCCTCTCTTATAAGCTGATACACAAAATTCATGTCCTCATCAATGCATGTTGATATTAAGTATATGAGACAGTATACGCTCGATTGGCGAAAAATGCAACTTATAGTCGACGATTTTTACCACGCATTTCAATTGGCACCGTCAGGGCTTTAATGCGCTCCATAATCCGGCCTGCCTTAACGATCTCAACTCCGCCTTTTTGTGACTGTGCTAAATGATGCTCTAGCTCCTCATAATTAAAATTAGAGGTAATAAATGTTGGCAATTGCTCTGCCATACGATAATGGAAAATTGTCCCTAAAACCTCATCTCGCGTCCAAGCCGTCATCGTTTCCGCCCCAAGATCATCCAACATTAAAACAGGTGCTTTTTTCACATAATCAATTTTCTCATTCAATGTATTATCGCCAATAGCATTTTTTATTTCTCGTAAAAATTCTGGCACAAACACAACAACAGAACGAATATTAAGAGATGCTAATTCATTGGCAAGTGCACCTAGCACAAAAGATTTCCCTACCCCAAATTTACCATATAAGTAAAAACCCTTTGATGGTAACTGGCCCATCTCTTTTGTTGTTTTAACAAATTGGGCTGCTTTTTGTGCGATCATCACACGTGATTCATCATCAATACTTAAATCTTGAATCGTTGCTTGCAATACATCTTTTGGCATATGCATACTGGCAATCATATTCGCAACATCTCTGCGTTCTTCTTCTCTTATCTTTTGTTCACAACGCACATAATCCATTTCAATGGAGTGCCGTACTACCCTTAATGTAGGAAGGAAGCCTTTTAAATAATTTGTACAATATTCCGTATTATCACAGCCACAGCACTCAGTGGATTGACTAATATATTCATCTAACTTTGGCAAGTTACGTTCAATATTGTCATAATTTAGTTCCTGTGCATGTTGCGCTAAAAATGCCTGCACACGCGGATGCTCTAAAATTTCACGACGCCGCGCTGCATATCGTTCTTGAAATGACGGTACATTAATCGCTCGTTTTAATGGTCCATTAATGGGTTCGATTGTTACTCACCTTCTTTATTATTCGCTTTTTCCTAGCATTTCTAATATTTTTTGTCGCTCTTTTTCAAAATCTATCGTGCTAGCAGTGGCTTCCTCTTGTTTATCATTTCGTTTATAGAACCATTCAGGGACTTTTTCTTCACGTTGATGCCCTGAACGTCCCTTTGTCTGCTGACTCGTTTTACTTGTCATTTGTGGTTTGTTTTTCCAAGCCATATATTTATCATGTTCTTGACGGGCAAGCTCCATGGCTTCTTTAGCTGTTTGAATATTTTTCCGCACCCAATGATCGGCAATCGTTTCCACATATTTTTTCGGAAGCTTCATATCGGTTGTCAGCATCACATATTCCAACAGTGCATTCACTACCCCAACTGGCATACCATGTTGCACAATTAAGCTCTCTGCTAGCTGAACAGAGGTTTGTAGAGGCTCTTTGCCATTATTAATATCACGTAACACTTGTACAGGAGGGGTCGTTTCTAAGTAATGCTGTAGCTCCTGCTCCTTTGTTTTTTGTCCAGTTTCTTCCTCTGGTATAGATGCTGTTACTCTTGCTAACTTTGGTGGCTCCTTTGAAACGGTCAATTTATAAAAATCTGCAGCAGCTTTACGTAAGCGTTCCTGTGAAATGCCTAAATCATCATCTAAAGCGAGTATCACTACCTTTTGCATATCAAGCGCTGTTAGATGATACAAAAATGCCAGCTTTGCAATCGTTTCCCTAATTTCCAATGTTAATAAGCTAGCAGGCACTAATTGCTCCGATAAACCCGCCTGCAGCAATACAAAGTCAAATTGCTCCAAATAAAAAGGATATACCTTATGCTGTTTATCCTCATGGTTCATACCTACTTTTAAATCTGATGGCATATTGGCATGAACAGGCTTATATACATCCATAAAGGCACGGGATACATCTTTGAATGCCTTATCTTTTGCTGATGCTATAAAACGTTGCCGCAAGTTTCGATAAGCCTGCTCTCCAATTTTACTAAATAAAAACATTGATAACAGGGGGTCTTTCATAAAGCTTTCTGCATCAAGCGGACGCTGTAACTCATATAAAAAGCTTCGATCCCCTGCATTTTCTTTTTTCCATGTACGCAGTAAACCAATTGCCTCTAGTGCAATACGGGCCTCAAACACTTTACCAATTGGCAGCCCTAACACATTCATTAAATAATAATGCGTCATTTGCTGCTTTGGCTTTTGCTCTGCCTCTGCCCATAATGTTAAATAAAGGCTGATTGGCTCTGAACCTGTTAATGGTTGATAAAATAGTGTCACTAATTGACGTTCCTGTGTAGAAAATGCATGAGGTAGACGAATATCGAAAGGATCGCCAGGCTGCAATTCCTTATATAAATGCATCAACGTCCTTCATCCTCTCTGTTTGCTATGATTGCTGCTCCGTTTGACGTTGAATAATGTCCTTTATTTCCTCGATAAAGACATTGATATCTTTAAACTGACGGTAAACGGAGGCAAAACGAACATAGGCCACTTCATCTATCTTAGCTAAACGATCCATCACCATTTCACCAACATCCTCTGAGCGTACTTCCGAGTTTCCAATACGACGAAGATCTTTTTCAATGGATAGCACAAGCTCCTCTAATACATTAAGTGCCACTGGACGCTTTTCACAAGCTCGAATAAGCCCACGAAGCACCTTTTCACGGCTAAATTCCTCTCGTGAGCCCTCCTTCTTCACGACCACTAATGGTGTTTCTTCAATTTTTTCAAACGTTGTAAAACGAAAGCCACATGACTCACACTCACGTCGTCTACGAATTTCTTTATTATCATCTACTGGCCTTGAATCCACAACACGCGTTCCGTTAAATCGGCAAGATGGACATCTCATATCATTACTCTCCTGATTGACAACAATTTAATATTTCTATTATAACAAATTTCCCACATATAAGAAAAGTGCATTAGCATTCGTGAACTCATGATAAGCCTTAAGCATTTAAAGCACAAGAAATATTGGCCAATCAAAAAACACATTGAAACCATTTAGATTTCAATGTGTTATACACAATTATGCGTTTACTGTTTCTAATGCATTTGCTACTTTTTTCACAAGGTCCACAACGCGTGCAGAATAGCCCCACTCGTTATCGTACCAAGCAAGTACTTTTACTTTGCGATTACCTAACACCATTGTAGAAAGTCCGTCAACTGTTGAAGAATAAGTCGTTGTATTGTAATCAGCAGATACTAATGGTTCAACAGAGAAATTTAAAATCCCCTTCATTGGCCCTTCTGTTGCTGCTTTTACAAACGCTGCATTAACAGCATCAACTGTAACATCTGTATTTAAATCCACTACAAGGTCCACTAAAGAGACATTTGCGGTTGGAACACGAAGTGCCATGCCATGAATTTTTCCCTCTAACTCAGGTAGTACCAATTTTAATGCTTTCGCAGCACCTGTTGATGTTGGAATAATGGATTGAGCGCAACCACGTGCACGTCGTAAATCCTTATGTGGGTTGTCTAAGTTCTTTTGATCATTTGTATAGGCATGAACCGTTGTCATTAATCCATTATCAATGCCAAATGTGTCATTTAATACTTTTGCTACTGGCGCTAAGCAGTTTGTTGTACAAGAAGCGTTAGAAATCACATCATGTTTCGCAATATCAAGTTGCTCATCATTAACCCCTAACACAACCGTTACGTCCTCATTTTTACCAGGTGCTGTTAAGATTACTTTTTTTGCTCCTGCTTCTAAGTGCATAGCTGCTTTGTCACGTTCATTAAATTTACCAGTAGCCTCAATAACGATATCCACGCCCATTGCAGCCCAAGGTAATTTCAATGGGTCACGCTCACTAATAATTTGTACACGTTTACCATTTACAATTATAGCATCGCCTGCTGGTTCAATCGTACCCGCAAATGTTCCATGATTTGTGTCATACTTAATCAAATGTGCTAACGTTTCAGCTGAGTAGCTTGCGTTAATCGCAACGATATTTAAGTCTTGTTGTACGATCGCTTGGCGGAAAACCATACGCCCGATACGTCCGAAACCGTTAATAGCAATTGATACTGTCATTTATAAATCCTCCTGTGGATACATATTCATAATAATTATATACTTTATAGTGATTAGTATAACACAATTTTAAAAAAGATGAACATTAATATGCTTAATATTTAAAGTTCTTATTTTCTGAAAAATCACTTTTCCCGTTTGTACTCTTTTATGAATTGAGACAGGAGCTAGAAAATGCTTGGCTTGATTGAAGATGAAAAAACTGATTCGCATTAAAAATAAAAAACTAAGAATCCATTTTGAAAAAAGATAGAGCAAAACGGATTCTTAGCTAACAGATTTTGGTATTCATTTTAAAGGAAAATTTGATCTTTTTGCTGTTTTACTTCTGACGAGCTACTTAGTGTATTCATCCCTTTACCAATAATTAGCTTTTACTAGGCTATCAAAAATAATCTAAATCACCCCATAATATCCCGCCTATTATAACCAATAAAGCCAATTACAGATAAGGCAACAGTAATCAGTGTTAAAATCATCAGCACCATAAAATTCATGGTATCTACTGGGATATGCGGGATATAGTCAAAAACAGATAAGCTATTCATCCATGTGGGGAAGCCAAGTAAATCGCCAAGATAGACAACAAGAAAACAATAGACCACATACAGCCAAATAGCCCCTGTATATTTTGGCACGATTCCTATCAAACCTATAACAAGACCAATTACTGCCCATATCGCTGGTAAATAAACATAAGCCGAAGCAAAAGTTGTACCAAATGATAGTGTCTCCTCCATCACTGCTTCACCTACCGACCATAACCCTAAAGCAACAAGTGATTGCATAATAAAGCTGACAACAACTGCTAGGAGAAAATGACTGCCTAGTACACAAGTTCGTGATCGCGCACGACTATAATAGTTTTCTGTGAGATTTTTCGTTTCTTCACCTTTTACGGTTAATACCACCATCACTGCTGGAACTACGCTCATTAATGACATAATTGCCATTAGCAATGTCATAAATTGCTCCGTCATCGTATAATCTGATTCTACGTCTATAAATGCTTGCATAAGCTCCATATCCGCAAAGTATAACTCTAAATCTCCTAAAATCGCTCCAAAAGAGCTACTTAAAATAAACAGCCCAATCATCCATGCAATTAGATTCGTACGCTGTAACCTTAGAGCAAAGCCCAATGGTGTTTGCAAAAATGGAGAAGCGTATGATTTACCTTTTCTTGCCGCTATAAATCCAGAGCCTAAATCTCGAATAGCATGTAAATAAAAAGCCATGGCTCCAAACACAATAGCAGCTCCGAATGTGATAACAACTGGCCACCAAATATTAGCTGCGAAAACGCCAGACCTAACGAGCCAGCCAAGGGGCGATACCCATGATAGTACCTCACTACTTACATCACCAATTGCTCGAATCAAATAGGCTATAATCAAAACCATAAAAGAAAACATAGTCGTTCCTCTTAAGGTTTCTGTCAGTTGAGCAAAAATGGCTGTGATGGCAGCAAAGAGAAGTCCTATTGCACCTAAAATGGAGCCATATAATAAAGAGCCTGCTACATCCACACCATCTATTTGAAGAGAGGCTAGGCCAAGCCCTATTAAAATAGCTAGTACTATATTTACTAGAACACTAACAATCATTACTGCACTCACATAGGACAAACGGCCAACAGAAAGGGCACGAATCATTTCAATACGGCCATCTTCTTCATCCCCACGTGTAGCCCGCCCTACAAGTAAAATATTCATGATTGCTACTGCTATTGCTGTAAAGAGCAACATTTCGTTAGCAAATATGGCACCGCTAGAATGTAAATAATCCTCCATTTTATAACCTGACCCAAGCATCGCCACCATAGCTGGATTTTCCATTGTGAGTGCAGCGGCTTGCCTCGACTGTTCATCTTTATAAATATTTGCGTAAGCAGTTGCAACAGACAGGGTGATACCGATTAAACTAATTAGCCAAACTAGCACCTTAAATCGTTGTTGTCTCCCAATGAACACTATTAATTTATTCGTCCCTTTAAAATACCTTACCGCCATTATAACGACCCCTCTGCCTTAGAGTGAGAGTGCTCTTCTTCTCTATAGTGACGCATGAATAGATCTTCTAATGTGGGTGGGGCACTTTCTAATTTCAAAATACCAAACTCAGCTATATACCGAATAACTGTATCCATCTCTTCTGTATCTACTTGAAATGTAAGCTCCGAACCTTTTGCCTTCAAATTATGAATCCCTTTTAGTTTGTTTAAAGAAATAAAAGGTTCTTTCGTTTTAATGGTTAAATGAGTACGGGTTAAGTGACGTAATTCATCCAATGTACCAGTTTCAATTATCTCACCTTGTCGAATAATTCCCACTCGGTCACATAATTTTTCTACTTCTGATAAAATATGGCTGGACAGTAGAACACTTTTACCCGCTTTTTTTGCATCCAGTACACATTCCTGAAAGATATTCTCCATCAAAGGGTCTAATCCTGATGTCGGTTCATCTAAAATATAAAGATCTGCATCTGATGCAAATGCAGCTATTAATGCAACCTTTTGTCTATTTCCTTTTGAATACGTCCTACTCTTTTTCGTTGGATCAAAATTGAATTTCTTTATTAGCTCCTCTCTTTTAGCTTGATTTGCACTGCCATTCATGTTCATAAAAAGATCTATCACTTCCCCACCTGTTAAATTTGGCCACAGATTAACATCACCAGGCACATAGGCAATACGTTTATGAATGTCCACTGCATCCGTCCAAACATTTTTATTAAAGATCGTAGCCTCTCCTTGAGTGGCTTTTAACATCCCAAGTAATATGCGAATGGTTGTGGATTTCCCCGCACCATTTGGACCAATAAAACCATAAACCTCCCCTTCATTCACTGCTAAATTCACACCCTCTAATGCCGTATACTTACCAAATCTTTTCGTTAAATTGACTGTTTCTATAATAGGCATATTTCACTCTCCCCTATAATTATGAAATATTTTAATCTTTATAGTTCATAATATATAAAAAACATTTTCTTCGCAACAGTTTATGAACTATTTCCGTTGTTTTATTACATAACTTTCATTAAACTAATAATGAGGTGAATAAAATGGATGGTTTTGAAAAACGCAGAGATCAAAAGAAAAAAGATATATTAAAGGCAGCTTTAACCTTATTCATGGAATATGGAATACAAAAGGTTGCCATCACAGAGATAGCTAAAAAGGCAAGTGTCTCTCAAGTCACCATCTACAATTACTTTGACAGTAAAGAGAATCTAGTGCGTTCCGTTTTTAAATTCTATGTTGATCAAGTATGGGAGGAGCAAAAAGAGCTCCTTAAAAGAAATCTTCCATTTAATGAGAAAATCACAAAGATTATATTTGAAAAAGGAACAGCCGCTAGTCAAATAAGTGAGACGTTTTTTCAAGATTTTATGAAGGATTATGCTATGGGTCAAAGTTATGCTGAAGAAATTTATGAAAAGGAAGCACTTCCACTTTTGATTAAACTTTTTAATGAAGGGAGAGAACAAGGATATATTGATGATGCGGTATCAGATGAAGCTATTTTATTTTATTTAAAGATGTTTCAAGAATACTTGCAGCGTGAGGATAGTGCAAAAATGGCACTTCCAGTAGCAGAGGAGCTTACCAAGTTATTCTTTTATGGTATAGCTGGGAAAAGGTAAGATAAAGGGGCAAGTGAGTTACTAAAAGCAAAAAGCCTGCTTGGAATTGACTTCCAAACAGGCTCAACCACAATAATATTAAGGAGTTAACTGTGGGATGTGATGTACGCCGTGAAGATCTGCTTTTTTTACTCCTAAATAACTTCCCAATAACTAAGGATTTTTTTTAGTTGTTCCTCGGTATGCTCAATACTATCATTATTATAAATAACGGCATGTGCGCCTTTTTCTTTCACAGACATCGGTAGCTGAGCATGCATACGTGCCAGCGCATCCTCATATGATAATTGATTGCGTTCCATTAAGCGGTGAAGCTGAATCTCCTCACTTACTGAAACAACGATAATACGATCTACAAAATGTTGGAGCTGGCTTTCAAATAGTAATGGAATATCCATCACTACATGCTTAGAGCCTGTCTCTAAATAAGCATCACGCTGACGTAGCATTTCCTTTCTGATCGCTGGATGCATAATATCATTTAAAACTTTACGCTGGGCAGGCTCATGAAAAATAATATCGCCCAGCTTTGTTCGATTTAAACTACCATCCTCTTGTAAAATGGCCTGTCCAAAGCTTTCAGTAATCAATGCTAATGTTGCTGTTCCTGGCTCTACTACATCGCGTGCTACCTTGTCTGCATCAACAATTGGTAAACCTAGTGCTGTCATCATTTTGGCTACTGTACTTTTTCCGCTCGCAATACTTCCTGTTAGTCCGATAATCATTGCTAAATCCCCTTTAATGTTGACAATTTGGGCAAAAGACAGATGTACGTCCACCAATTGTCATTTGACTTGTTGCCGTTTCACATGCTGGGCATATCTTTTTCCCATACATTTTTAATCGATTTTGCATGCTCCCAGCTTCCCCATTAATGTTCCGATAATCAGAAATCGTTGAGCCTCCCGCTTCAATACTTTGACGCAGGACAGCCACAATCTCCTCAAATAATGCTCGCTTTCGCTTTTCACTCATACGGTTCATTTTGCGTGCAGGGTGAATTTTTTGCGCAAATAATGCCTCTGTTGCATAAATATTGCCACAGCCCGAAATAACTTGCCCATCCATAATCACTTCTTTTACTGCCTTATTTTCATACTTTGGCAATGTAGATTTTGCTATAAAATAATCACATGCTTGATCCTCAAATGGCTCGGGTGCCATTTTTGTCAACGGTATATGATCTTCAATTTTTGACAGAAAACGAAGTTCACCAAAGCGGCGAATATCTGAATAAATCAAGTATCCTCCATCTGCCATTTTAAATGTTGCATGTATATGCTTTTGGAATTTTGCCTCATTAATTTCTTCCGGTGAATTCACAACAAACCATGCACCCGTCATCCCTAAATGGCTAACAAGGACGTAGGGAACATCATCCTTTAGCAAATGAAAGAAAATATATTTTGCTCGTCGTTCAATTTTAGTAATGGTCATCTGGGACATCGTCAGTTCAAATATATCAGGCTCTGCTTGTTTTACAATACATTGCTTGCCCTCACTAAACGAGAAATGTACTCTGTCGGATAGCTGAACCTGTTGAATGATGCGTCCTTCAATCTTTGGCTTCAATGCCTGGACGACACCTTCTACCTCTGGTAATTCAGGCATATGAATCCCTCCTTATTTTGCTTCATACCACGTTGAACCAGAATTGAAATCCACTTTAAGCGGTACAGCAAGCTCAATGGCATTTTCCATCACCTCTGGTACAATTTTTTCTAGTAATGCAATCTCTTCCTTAGGTGCTTCAAAGATCAATTCATCATGCACTTGAAGTAGCAGCTTTGCCTGCATCTGTTCTTTTTTCAAGCGGGCATCCATATCAATCATTGCCTTTTTAATAATATCAGCAGCACTTCCTTGAATTGGTGTATTCATGGCTGTACGCTCTGCAAAGCTTCTTAAATTGAAGTTAGAGCTTGTAATGTCTGGTAAATAGCGGCGTCTATTTAAAATCGTTGTGACATAGCCATTCAATTTCGCATCTTGCACAATATCATCCATATACTGCTTCACGCCTGGGAAACTTGCGAAATACTTTTCAATAAATGTGGCTGCTTCCTTACGTGTGATATCTAAGTTCTGTGATAGACCATAATCACTAATACCGTAAACAATTCCAAAGTTAACGGCCTTCGCTGCCCGACGCATATTACTATCTACCTCGTCCTCAGATACATGGAAAACATCCATCGCTGTACGTGTATGAATATCCATGCCTTCACGGAAAGCCTCCACTAGAGTTTGATCCTCTGACATATGGGCAAGTACACGTAGCTCAATTTGTGAATAATCCGCCGCAAATAATAGCCAACCTTCCTTCGATGGCACAAAGGCTTGACGAATTTTACGCCCCTCCTCTAAACGAATCGGGATATTTTGCAAATTCGGATCTGTTGAGCTTAAACGTCCTGTCGCTGTTAATGCTTGCTGGAAGCGTGTATGCACCTTGCTATCCTCTGGATGAATTTCTTTTAATAAGCCTTCAATATAGGTGGATTGCAATTTACCAAGCTGACGATATAACAAGATATGCTCAATAATTGTATGTGATGGCTTTAATTTTTCCAGGACATCCGCAGCTGTAGAATAGCCTGTTTTGGTCTTTTTAATCACAGGTAATCCTAGTTTATCAAATAAAATAACCCCTAATTGCTTTGGTGAATTAATATTAAAGGTTTCTCCTGCCTCTGCATAAATATCCTGCTCAATCACTGACAGCTTATCGCTTAACTCCTGTCCCATTCTTTCTAATGTTGCACGGTTTACCGTAATGCCTTCGCTCTCCATCTCACCTAGAATAGCAGCAAGCGGCAATTCTAAATTTTTATAAAGCTCAAACTGTTCTTTTTCCTGAAGTAACTGTTCTAGCTTCGGCTGCAATGACCATACAGCAAATGCCTTACGACTCGCGTGCTGTGCTAATGTATCCTCATTAGGAATAGCACGCTTTGCACCTTTGCCATAAACAGCCTCATTTGTTTGCACATCGCGATAACCAAGCTCTTTCGCCAATGTCGCTACATCATCTCCACTTAACGCAGGATTATTAATGTAAGAAGCAAGCACTAAATCAAACGCAACACCTGCTAAACGAATTCCTGCTCGCTGTAATGCAGCTTGGGCAGCCTTTGAATCCGATAGATACTTTGTTTTGGTCGTATCCTCTAACCAAAGGCGTAATGTATCTGATTTG
This sequence comes from Lysinibacillus sp. FSL H8-0500, assembly GCF_038051955.1. Classification (NCBI taxonomy): domain Bacteria; kingdom Bacillati; phylum Bacillota; class Bacilli; order Caryophanales; family Bacillaceae; genus Lysinibacillus; species Lysinibacillus sp. FSL H8-0500. Next base: position 3,438,939 of record NZ_CP150292.1, read on the forward strand.
GCAGCATCTTCGAAAGCTATATAGTATGTCTGTGTACCATCTGATAAAGCAATTCCTAGCTGCTGACAAGTATGATAATGTTCATTTTCAAGCTCCAAATGTATAGCCATCACATCCTGCAAATGCTCTGGTTGCACCTCTTTAATAATGTGATAATCAAATGGCACTTGTTCTTCCTCTTGCATCGTAAAATCACTTTTTTCTAATAAGGATTTAAAGCCAAGCTCCTGCCATACACCGATTAATTCCTCTTCCTTAGGCCCATCATACGCAAGGTCAGCAAGGGAAATCTCAATTGGCGCATCCGTATAAATCGTTGCAAGCTTCTTACTCATCAATGCCTGTTCCTCATTTGCCACAAGCTTCTCCTTCATTTTAGAAGCCTTTAATGTGTCCATTGCCGCATAAAGTGCCTCAACCGAACCATGCTCCTTCAGCAATTTCACAGCCGTTTTCTCACCAACGCCTGGCACACCTGGGATATTATCTGAGGAATCACCCATTAAGCCCTTCATATCAATAATTTGCAAGGGTGTTAAGCCATACTTTTCCTCGATAAAGGCTGGCGTATTTTTTTCAATTTCTGTAATACCTTTTTTTGTAATATAAACTGTCACCTGTTCCGTTGCAAGCTGTGTTAAATCACGGTCACCTGAAACAATGATAACATCCATATCCTGTGATGCAGCCTCTTGTGCAAGCGTTCCAATGATATCGTCAGCTTCATATAATTCCTGTTCATACTGTCTAATACCATAAGCATCAATTAACTTGCGTAAATAGGGGAATTGCTCTGATAGTTCAGGGGGTGTCTTTTGTCGCCCACCTTTATATTCTGTAAAGGTTTCATGACGAAATGTTGTTTTACCAGCATCAAAAGCAACCAATATTTTTGTTGGCTGTTCTTCCTCTAATATTTTTTGTAGCATCGTTGTAAAGCCATATACAGCATTCGTATGAATACCACTATCGTTTGTTAATAATGGCAACGCAAAAAACGCGCGATACGCTAAACTATTACCGTCCAATAATAGCAATTTTTCCTTGGTCATCCTTTTATCCTCCTGCGTTGTCTTCTACTCCATTCTACTTTATCGAGAAAACTGCTATTTTGCCAACAATAACAATGTATTTATCCAAAAAAACTAATAACAGCAGTTGATCGATCCACCCGTTGAAAAGATCTATCCACCACTTCAGCATTCCTTTCTCGTTCAAAAAGCCAACCGCTTCTATAGCAATTGGCTTTTTTATATTATACGTTTGTGTTCACCATTGTGAGTGGTTCCTGTAAAAGGTTATAACCAGAATTACTTTCACATTCAATGTGGATAAAGGTTGCAGGTGATGTGACACTACCATCAATTTGGATATCTACACTATTTGTTGTACTATTACTTACCGTTCCGTAAATTGGATCTGAGGAATCTTCCATTATTAGTATAAATTCCTCCCCATTCGAAACTTCTATATTTGAAGTGAAGGTTAGCCTTATATTTTCAGCATCAATAAAAGTGACCTCATTAATCATAGCAGGCTGCACAATCGCCAACTGTGCTGTTATAGCTGGTACAAGCTCTGATGCTTGGTTCGTCACAGGGTCTGTGTATAAAATAGCCTCATTTAATGGAAATATTACCTGATTGCCTTCAATTTGAATAGTATGTCTTATTTCCTGTACTAGCTCCAGAAAGAATTGCTGTTCATCTGTCAGTTCTTCCTGAAGCATTGACCAAATCGCCTCATACACTCTACCAGCATTTAGGTTTTCACCCTCTGGAATACTAGTGATATTTTTGCCATCTAATAGGCTATGAATGATTGCCTTCTCCTGTAAACCATAGGCAATCGGCTGGATATTCATCAGTTTTTCCAATTTTTCTACCATACGCTTAATATCCGTTTGCGTCGTAGTTGCTAGTAAATGGTTTGTTGTTAAGGAGGCTATCCGCTGATAGGCTATTGATGGATTTTGAGCATGAGCTACCAGCGCCTGTGCCTCCGTAATAGCGGCTTCTAATGTATCAACTGCTAGTTGAGGTATCCATTGTTGCATATAAGAAATATTATAGCCATTTTCAGATAGAGGTATTGCACCTTCTTGTACTTCATTTAGCTTCTCCTGTGCATGAGTAATCATTGTTTCGAGATTTGTGGTGACCAGCGGTATTTCGGTATTTCCTCCACCTGAGCTGCCTCCGCCAGTGTTACTACCGCTACTACTATTTGAATTATCGTTAGGAGATGCTGGCGTTGGATGATAAGGTGCTTGTTGACCATTTGCTGATGTAATTGTATTAATTTGATTTTGACGCAGGTTTTTAAACATTTCGCCGACTCTTTCTGCAGGCGTTTGTGTCAGTACATTATTTATATGCACACCTTCTCCAAGAGCTATTTCAATAGCAGCAGATGGAGGTATAACCATATTATCAAATTTTAAATTACCCCCAATATTTACAGGTAAAGCTGGAAGCTGTTGTTGCTTTCTTAACTCATCTAATTCTTTTAAAAAGTTCTCTTGCGCTTTCTGACGCTGTTTTTCTGCCGCCTCTTCCCGCTGTTGTCGCTGCTTTTCTATTTCTTGTTGTATTTGTTGAAGAAGATTTTGTTGCTGTTGTTTTCTCAGCTCCTCTAGTGTCTCCTGATGTGCAGCTCGCTGTTGCTGTTGAATCCCAAACCTCTTCATCATTTCTTGTGAAGTAGCCGTATAATCAGGGTCAATAACCGTTGTTCCAATAGTTGTTGTTCCACTAATTGTTGCTCCCCTTGGCTGTGGCTGCCAAAAGAATGTACCTACACTAGGTGCGTTAATTTCTAAATCAGCACTAAAATTAGAGAGGTTAGGTATGTGTGTGTCTGAGTTAATAACCCCACTTCTGAGAAGCTGCATAGCAAATTCAGCTCCTGTAATATTTAAACCAATAGGTACTTGATCTGTAACGGCTATAGTTGTTAGAGATGCCGTTTTCGGTGCTTCGACTTCTTGTACTAGTAGCTCACCCTTTATCTCTAGCTGATCTAACATAATCTGGGTTGCGCGCCCTGTGACACGAATATCTGCTGTAACCACTAGATTTTTCAGCTCTACAAAATCAGCGTCCACTACAATATTTCCTATCGTTGTGTTATCACCATCTAGCACAACATTCGCATCTCGCTGTCCGGAAGCCTTTAGGTCTATTGCCATGACTTCTACAATTTCGCCATCCATCACGATAACATCCAGCAGCGCACCTGCTAACGCAGGGGCATTTCTGCCATTTAAAATAGTTTGAGCATTTGTCCCAATTGGCCATTCCTGCCCATTTGCGTTTAGCGTATTATTTTGAATACCCCCTACTGTAATGGTTGTCCCTGTAATTTCTGGACCTGTTGAGACTTGCTGCATAATTTGCTCAGCTCTCACAACAAATGTAGCAAGTTGTCCTCTTGTCACAACTTTGTCTCCACTAAATGTAGTGGCAGATGTTCCTGTTGTAATGCCATAGGTAAATAATGCGGTTACTGCTGGTTGATGCTCCATAGACACATCTGTAAATGGCATTGTCATAGCATCAAAAGTAGGGAGCTGCAATACATGTGTAATAATGGTGGCCATTTGGTAACGTGTCACAGGCTCATTACTGTGAGATGTATCTGCCAAAATCCCATTTTGCTTTAGAACAGCTAGTATCTCTTCATCACTACCATCTAAACCTATCACCCCTGCAATGATTTTAGCTGCTTGGCCGTGTGTCACTACCTCATTTGGCTTAAATGTTCCATCACCATAGCCCTGAATAATACCTCGTTGTGTCAAGTCCATAATGGCTGGATAATGACTGCTTTTTTCACTGACATCTGAAAATAAAGATGGTGCGGCTTGAGCTGTTATCCCTGCCCCAGCAACAATCGCACTTGTTGCTGTTACTGTCGCTGCGATAAATAATTTACTCTTCTTCATCGCTTTTCCTCCCACTAGTCTATTTTGCTTGCACCATTAACGCATATTATCAATAATTGAAGATCGACTCTCTTGCATTTTTTTAATAAAATTCGTCATAATATCAAAGGCTTCGTTGCGCTTATTACTCAAGCTTTGCAAGCGCAGCATTTCCATTTGCTGTGAATTATTTAAATGATCGATTTGATTTTTTAAATCTTGGATTTGTTGATCAAGTGTGGTTTGTTTATCTGTATCTTCGACAGGGGTAGCTACCTTTTCTTTATTTAGCTCTCCTAGCTGTCTATTTAATTCCATCAGTTGTTGATTTCTTTGTTGAACAGTTTCTAATTGATTATTTAATTGCTCCTCAAACAACTGTACTCGTTGTGCTTGTATGTCCTGTAAAGCCATTTCAAGATCCATCCCTTGCATATTACCTTCATCGCTTTCACTATTCGCAAAGGAATTCCCAGCATCACTCAACAATAAACCTACTGCTAATGCACTACCAATCATCATTTTCTTCATTTCTAGTTACCTCCTCCACTAATGCTAAAATCGTTTTCACATATACTATAGAATACCAAGGTTAAATTCAGGTTAAAAAGTAAAAAATTTTTAGAAGAGCCCCCTATATAGATGAGCCTTAGCACGGCATTACTCCTCTATTAAATCCTTACATACTATAACAGGCATGGATCTCGTCATTTCTTTATATTTGCTGCCGCTTTCGATACATGAAACATGTGCTGAATCAATAAAAAACTTTCATTCAGCAGGCAAAGCTCTGTGAATGAAAGTTGATTGATTCCTATTATTTATTTGATTGTTGTGCGATAAAAAATTTCTTCATATATAACCGTTAATATAAAGGAATTCATAAAAGCAAACACTAAAAATAAAGGCATTCCACCTAATTGCGGATGTGTTAGCTCTTGGCTAAATACCATCACTGTACTAATTTGAGCTAGAAAGAAAATAAAGCCAATGCCAACTTGCCAAATAGGACGCTTGATCTTACGTTTTTCATACCAAAATAATTTTTTAAAGATATTTCGTATATCATCTGCAATCATCATACTCATAAAAAAGATGATGATAAAAAACACAGGTATATAATAAACACTTTTGGTCACCCATGCAAAATCTGATAGGCGAAAGAAAAGTGTGAATAATGAAGCTATACTGCAAGCAATTCCTAAATTTTGAAACCATACGTGAATTTGCAATTTCACAGCTACTACCCCCAAATGTTTATATTAAACATTATCATTCTATCAAATTATCGTAATTTGGGGAATATAAAATTATAAATTTCTATTACTTCTAAAATATAACAAACAAAAATCGCCTCCTAAAGAAGAGAGGCGATTTGTATTTGCTGTTATTTAATATAGCCTGATAGTATATTTGCATAAGGCGAAGTAGCTGGCAAAATAATAACTGTGTCTTCTTCAACCGTTTTCTTATACGATTCTAATGTACGGTATAAAGAATAAAACTCAGGGTCTTGCGAGAACGATTGATTATAAATTTTTGCTGCCTCTGCTTCTCCCTCTGCTTGAATTAATGCTGCCTCTTTACTGGCTGTTGCTAACATTTCCTGCACCTGCTGATCCGTTTGAGCTTCAATACGGCGTTTCGCAGCATCCCCCTCAGACAGATACTTTTGTGCAATCGATTCACGATCTGAAATCATATTCATAAAGACAGACTGCTCATTTTCAGTTGGTAAATCAATACGTCGAATACGTACATCCACTACTTCAATCCCATAATGATCATTTGAAAGTAGTTCATTGACACGTTTTGTTACTTGATCGTTGATGCTCCCTCTCGACGAATCCTCATCATTAATAATCTCTGTATAGTTAATTCTTCCAAGCTCTGAGCGAATTACAGAATAAATAAATTCCTCCATACGTGATTCAACTTTTTCTATCGTGCCTGCATTGGAAATTAATAACTTAGGATCTGTAATGCGCCATACTGCATAATTATCTATAATGATGCGCTTCTTATCCTTCGTATTAATTTCTTCCTCTGAGATTTCATAGGTCATTTGGTTTTTTGGGAGCTTTGTGACACTTTGAATAAATGGTATTTTCATATTTAATCCTGGTTCACGTTCAAATTTAACAACTTCACCAAACTGCCTGACAACAGCATACTCTGACTCTTTCACAATATAAATATTTGACAATAGGATAATAGCAAGCGCAAACACGGCTGTTATTGTTATGGCTAAAGAAAAAAATTTTTTAAGATTTTTAGGTCCTTTTTTAGACATCTTTACTACATTATCTTCTGTACCATTAGTAGCTGGGGCAGTATGTTTCGTTTTACCTGATAAAAAACGAAGGAATTTCTCAAAATCATTATTTTTTTTACTCATTCCTTACCGCTCCCTTCTTTTTTCTCTGTTTGTACCTGCTGTGGCTGTAATGATTGTAGCGGCAAGTATTTCATCGTACTACCATCATCGTTCATAATATAAATTTGTGCCTTTGGTAAAACATTTTCAAGCGTCTCTAAAATTAAACGTTCACGAGTAATTTGCTGATTGCCTTTATATTGCTCATACATTTTATTAAAGACCGCTACATCACCTTGTGCTTGCTCGATACGGGCTGTTTTAGCACCCTTTGCTTTTGACATAATAGCATCTCGTTCACCTTCAGCTTCACTCATGCGCTGATTTTCATATTTTTCAGCTTCATTAATTTTCGTATTCTTCATTTCACGTGCATCTGTCACGGCTGTAAATGCTGCACGTACATCTTTATTTGGCAATTCTACATCCTGCAATTTTACAGCTAAAACGCTAATCCCAATATCATATTTTTCTATAAGGGAAATCAGTAGTTGACGTGTATTTGCTTCGATATCAGCTTTACCTTCTGTTAACGCTGCATCAATAGATGAGCTACCAATAATAGAGCGAATGGCACTTGATGTCGCACTATGTAATATTCTTTCGGGGTCTTGTGAATTGAATAAAAATTTATGAGGCTCAGTAATTTTCCATTGTACAACAAGATCTGTTAAAACAATATTTTCATCCCCTGTAATCATTTTCGTTTCAGCATCATAAGTTTCCAATTCGCCTGATTTATCCTGTTTGTAGCCAAATTGTAAACTAAATGTTTCCCTTGACAAAATTTCCACTGATTGCACTGGCCAAGGCAATTTAAAATGTAAACCGGGATTTGTTACAGTATCATCAGCACGTCCAAATGTAATCACAACTGCTTGCTCCGATTCATCCACAGTGTACCATGATGTAAATACAGTAATAAGTGCAATAATTCCAAAAACGCCAAGCCCAACGATCATCAGTGCCCTTTTCACACTCATAGTTGTTCCTCCCTTTTGCTTATTACTATTGTTTACGGAAAAGCTTTATAAAAGTTTCAAAATATTTTCATATAATTTATCTAGTATAAAAAAATCCTATTACCATTCATGGCAACAGGATTTTAACAACTAAATGTTCAATTACTGGGAATATAGTTGTGGGTAATACAGTACTGCTTAAAAGTCTTTATGGTAATTCATATAGGGGGTTTCTACTAACCAAGTATAATGCCCAAATATGAATTTAATATTTTAGGAATGTAAAGGATTTGTTAATTTTTTCGGAATCATCACAATCATTTTTGTGCCTACCCCTACTTCACTTTCCACCTGTATCCGACCATGGTGAGCCTCTATAAGGTGCTTGACAATCGCTAGCCCTAAGCCTGTGCCGCCAGAATTTCGACTCCGTGCTCGATCTACACGGTAAAATCGCTCAAATACCCGCGCAATTTCATGCTTTTCAATCCCAATCCCTTGATCCTCTATTTCAATAATGCCGTAGGTTTCATTTTCCTTTAAGCGAATCGATACCGTTGTATTTTCAAGAGAATAGGTAATTGCATTTGTAATTAAATTTGTAACAATTTGAATAATACGGTTGGCATCCCCCATTACCTGTACATCCCGCTCTATATCCACGTGAAAGCTCATGTTTTTCTCATCCAATCGTGGCGCTGTTAGCTCTGCACCACGAATCAATACATCCTGTAAGCCCATCGGCATAATATTAACCGTAAACCCATGTTGCTCAATTTTTGACAACTCTAACAAGTCTTGAATAAGCATTTGTAGGCGATTACTTTCTTTATAAATAATTTCTAGGAAGGAGATCAGCATTTTTTCATCTTTATAGGCTCCGTCCAGCAAAGTTTCCGAAAAGCCTTTAATCGAGGTAATTGGTGTGCGTAATTCATGGGAGACATTTGCTACAAAGTCTTTGCGAATTTGCTCTAAACGCACTAGCTCTGTAATATCATGCATAACAATCACAACGCCTAGCCATCGCCCATGGTCTCCGATAACGGGTGCCCCATATACCTCTTTATGATAGAGCTCCTGCTGCACTTCCATTTTTTTTATTTGTTGGCGATAAGGCATCTCTGTTAAAAATACATGATCAATAAATTGCTCAAGTGATTGCGGTAAGCCAATTGTGCGAAATACTTTGCCCTGCACATCATCAAGCTGCATCCCAAAACGCTCTAAAAAGACCCGGTTCACGATGGATATATTACCTTCACGACCAATCATCATTAGAGAGCTACCCATATTTTCAATTAATGTTTTAAGTCGTTCTTCTTCTACTTCTCGGATAGCTGTAATATCCTGTAAATTACGTGCTAAAATATTAATAGAATGGCTAAGAGGGCTCATACGTTCATGTTCATTTTCATGTGCACGTGCCCGATAATTACCCTTTGCCAGTTCAAGTGCCGTTTCAGTTGCATTATCAATAGGTGCTGTAAAATCACGAATCATATAGCGACTTATAATAGCAATCAGGGTAAGTGTTATCGCAAAAAGAAGAGCTAGTATCATATAGAGGCGTATACGTGTAGAGGTTAGCAAAGATTCCTTATGTTCCACATTCTGTGCCGCATACAATGCCTCTTGGTCTGCCTTGGATAACTCAATCTTATGTTCATCTATAACTTGTCGCATGGATGCTTCCCGTTGCAAGCTTTCCTGTTCATCATACTGCTTCATATAAATAGGAAAAAGCTGACCTATCACAATCATTAGGACAGCTAGTATTGTTCCAATTAAAAGCATGAATGTCAAAAATAAGCGGTTGCTCATTGATTTCATGTTGTTTTTGGCTCCTCAAATTTATAGCCAAGTCCCCTAATTGTTTTAATAAAAATAGGTTTACGGCTATTTTCTTCAATTTTATCGCGAAGGTGACTAATATGCACATCCACAATGCGAGTATCACCTGCAAAATCATATTTCCAGACAGCACTTAATAGCTGATCACGTGTTAATACACGATTTTTATTTTCAAGTAAGTAAATTAGCAGTTCAAATTCTTTTGGTGTAAATTCCAGTGCTTCATCTTGTAAAAAGACTTCAAAGCGTTCAGGAAACACGCGCAATTGCCCAAATTCATACATTTTCTCTTGTGACTCATCCTTGTCATCTGTCACAATATTTTGTGTGAAACGTCTTAAAACGGCTTTTACACGTGCTAATACTTCGCGTGGACTAAAAGGCTTTGTCATATAATCATCAGCCCCTAATTCCAGTCCTAATACCTTATCAAATTCATCATCCTTAGCTGTTAGCATAATAATTGGTGTATTCATACGCTGCTGACGAATTTGTTTACAAACCTCCATGCCATCCAGCTTGGGCAACATCAAGTCGAGGAGTATTAAATTGGGTTGTATAGTGATTGCTTTAGTTAGTCCTTCTTGACCATCAGCAGCCGTTTCCACTATATAACCTGCTTGCTCTAAATTATATTTCAATAATGTTGCAATGGAAAGTTCATCTTCTATCACTAAAATTGTTTTTGTCATAACGAATAATGCCTCCGTGAGTGATTTGAAACCCCCATTTCAAATCCCAAGACGTCTATAATGCAAGTGGTGGTGTCACTAATAACATCCCTTCAATCACAAGCTGTTTTTGCTCATTATAGGAGTGTACAGATACAGTAATGGTATTGTCTAATTTATGAACTGCTGTTACCTCTAAAAACGTATCAAACAATTCATAATGATAAAGAGGTTCTAAAAATTTTAAATGTTGCTCAATAATTCGTGCGCCTGGTCCAGGAATATACTTTGACACAGCTGATGTAATAATACCATTTAACATAATTGTTGGCACAATAGGCTTTTGAAAAGATGTCATAGCCGCATAATCATGTTGAATATATAGCGGGTTACTATCATTTGTAAGCCCTAAATACAACAATAAATCTCTATCCTCAATCTTTTCCGTGATATGAATTTTTTCGCCAACTGTAATTTCGTCAATAGTGAGACCAAGTTTACTGTTTTTTTGAAGCAAAGATATGCCAACCCCTTTTCCATCATACTACATCCATAGTATCAACTTTATGCTAAAAGTACAATAAAACATTCACAAGTAGCAAGCTCCTGCTTCGTTATGCTTGCGCTTTTGCCATCCATCAATTTTATGGTTCTATCCATCAGTCTTGCCACTCTATCCATTATTTTAAGCATGTTATCCACCCATTCATATATTCTTTCACTAAAAAAACGAGTAGGAATTACTCCCACCCGCCTTTTATTTACGCTAAAATTTTCATCACATCGCGTACTGCATCTGCTGATTTATCTAAAGCTGTCTTTTCTTTGTCTGTTAATTCCAGCTCAAAGATTTTTTCAATGCCATTTGCGCCAAGTAATGTTGGTACACCTAGGTATAAATCGTGATAGCCATATTCACCTTCTAAATAAGCGATAGAAGGAAGAATACGTTTCTGATCCTTTAAAATCGCCTCTGCCATTTCAATCAATGCTGCTGATGGCGCATAGTATGCTGAACCATTCCCAAGCAGATTGACGATTTCAGCACCGCCATTGCGTGTACGATCCACAATTTCTTCTAAACGATCCGTGGCAATTAATGTTTCTAACGGAATGCCGCCAGCAAATGAATAGCGTGTTAGCGGAACCATCGTATCACCATGACCCCCTAGCACAAAAGCAGAGATGTCTTTTACAGACACATTCAATTCCTCCGCAACAAATGCACAGAAACGAGCTGTGTCAAGAACACCTGATTGACCAATTACACGGTTTTTCGGGAAACCTGTTTCTTTGTATACTGTGTAAGTCATGGCGTCCACTGGATTTGTCAGCACAAGAATTGTAGCATTTGGTGAATATTCGGCAATCTCCTTTGAAACAGCTTTCATTACGCCTTGATTGATTTGAACAAGATCATCACGGCTCATTCCTGGTTTGCGAGCAACACCAGCAGTAATGATAACTACATCAGAATCAGCCGTATCTGCATAATTCGAAGTACCTTTCACGTAAGAATCATAGCCTTGTATAGGCGCTGCTTCCCACATATCCAACGCCTTTCCCTTTGTTGGATTTTCTCCTTGTGGCGTATCAACGAGCACGATGTCACCAAGTTCTTTTTGAGCCGCTAAAAATGCTGCTGTAGCACCTGTAAAGCCACTACCAATTACTGAGATTTTTTTTCGTTTCAGAGACATTTCAATACGCTCCTTTAAATTAGGTTATATATTTTAAAAGAGGGAGGAGAACTATATCTCACTCCCTCTATTAAACAAGTTTCTCGTAAATATTTTATTCAACGTAAGTTAATAGAAATTTACTTTTACCCTAATTATATCGGCATCATCAAGCATTTGCTTGTTGTGATGAACTCTATATTAACATAGAAAATTATAGGTTTTTGATTAACTCATTAGCGAATTCTGAACATTTCACTTCTGTAGCACCGTCCATTAAACGTGCGAAGTCATAAGTGACAACTTTAGAAGAAATTGTTTTCTCAACAGATTGAGTGATCATGTCAGCAGCTTCTTGCCAGCCTAAGTGCTCAAGCATTAATACACCAGAAAGTAATACAGAAGATGGGTTTACTTTATCTTGACCAGCATATTTTGGAGCTGTACCGTGAGTAGCTTCGAAGATTGCATGTCCAGTTACATAGTTAATGTTCGCACCTGGAGCAATACCGATACCACCAACTTGTGCAGCTAATGCATCAGAAATATAGTCACCATTTAAGTTCATTGTAGCTACTACATCAAACTCAGTTGGACGAGTTAAGATTTGTTGTAAGAAGATATCAGCGATAGAATCTTTAACTAAGATTTTACCAGCTGCAAGAGCGTCAGCTTGTGCTTTGTTTGCTGCTTCTTCGCCTTGCTCTTCTTTGATTGCATCATATTGGTTCCAAGTGAATGTTTGATCAGCAAATTCTTTTTCTGCTAATTCATAACCCCATTTTTTGAATCCACCTTCAGTGAATTTCATAATATTACCTTTATGAACTAAAGTAACAGATGGACGTTGGTGTTTAATTGCATATTCGATAGCTGAACGTACTAAACGCTCCGTACCTTCTTTAGATACAGGTTTTACACCGATACCAGATGTTTCTGGGAAGCGAATTTTGTTTACACCAAATTCAGTTTGTAGGAAGTTGATGATTTTTTGAGCTTGTTCAGAGCCAGATTCGAATTCAATACCAGCATAGATGTCTTCTGTATTTTCGCGGAAGATAACCATATCAACGTCTTCTGGGCGTTTAACTGGAGAAGGCACTCCATCAAAGTGACGTACTGGACGTAAGCATACATATAAGTCAAGTTCTTGACGTAACGCTACGTTTAGAGAGCGGATACCACCACCGATTGGAGTAGTAAGAGGACCTTTGATTGCAATTAGGTATTCGTTGATTTTATCTAAAGTTTCTTGTGGTAACCATTCATTTGTTTGGTTAAATGCTTTTTCACCCGCTAAAACTTCTAACCATTCAATTTTCTTTTCACCGTTATAAGCTTTTTCTACTGCTGCGTCAATTACACGTGAAGCTGCAGCCCAAATATCTGGTCCAATTCCATCACCTTCGATGAAAGGAATTACTGGATTGTTTGGTACATTAAGTACGCCATTTTCAACTACAATTTTGTTTGACATTCTGTTGCCTCCTAAATTCATAATCATAGGACTGTGTTAGTGATAACACAGTCCTAAACATTCTAGCATATTTTCCAAATTAGCGCTCGCTGATTGGAACATATTTTTGCATGCCTGGTCCAACATACTCAGCACGTGGACGGATTAGGCGGTTATTCGCATATTGCTCAAGAATATGTGCTACCCAACCTGAAGTACGTGATACTGCGAAAATTGGAGTAAATAGGTCATGATCAATACCTAAAGAATCATACACTGACGCAGAGAAGAAATCTACGTTTGCAGGTAATTTCTTTTGTTCTACAATCATGTCATGAATTTTAACTGACATTTCATAAAGCTCTGGTTTACCAGTTAGTTCAGTTAATTTTTTAGACATTACACGTAAATGTGGTGCACGTGGGTCGCCTTTACGATATACACGGTGACCGAAGCCCATGATTTTTTCTTTGTTATCTAATTTATTTTGAATATAAGATTCAACATTATCAAGTGAGCCAATTTCTGATAACATTTTCATTACTTGCTCATTTGCGCCACCATGAAGTGGTCCTTTTAGTGCACCGATTGCAGCAGTAACACCTGAATAAACATCTGATAATGTAGCTACACATACACGTGCTGTAAATGTAGATGCGTTTAATTCATGGTCAGCATGTAAAACTAGTGCTTTATCAAATGCTTCCACTTCAATAGCTGCTGGCTCTTCACCATTTAGCATGTATAAGAAGTTTGCCGCATATCCTAGTTCAGGTTTTGGTTCAACTGGCTCTAAACCTTTACGAACGCGTGCGAATGCAGTTACTACTGTAGCAATTTTCGCTTGTAGACGAATCGCTTTACGATAGTTTGCTTCTGGATCCATAACATCCGCTTCCTCATCGAATACACCAAGTAAAGATACTGCAGTACGTAACGCAGCCATTGGATGTACAGTTGACAGTGGGTATGTTTTGAATTGATCAATAATCGGTTGTGGAATAGACATATTGTCTGCTAATTGTTGTTTTAATTCAGCAAGCTCGTCCTCTTTTGGTAAACGAGTATGCCATAATAAATAAATTACCTCTTCAAATGACGCATTTTCTGCTAAATCATCAATGTTGTAACCAACATATGTAAGTGTATCATCGATAATTGAACTAATTTTAGATTCCGCTGCTACGATACCTTCTAAACCTTTAGTTGCTGACATAAAATTATCGCTCCCTCATTCTTAATTTTTGTTGTAAATGCATTTTTTATCTGACATTTACGATTTTTGCTCATATGAATCATTAAGTAAATCGCTTACATTGCTATTATAATCATTTTTGACAGCTTTGTGAATGGAAATTCAACAAATAAAGAAAAAGACGTACGAACGACCATATATCTACGTTAAAGAGTTTGTTTTGTATATTTTGACATTAATGTTTCGATAAACGTGGGGTGAAATTGTAAAAATGAGGAATTTAAAATATTTTTCATATGAAAGAACTACAAGTATGTTGCTGTTTATTTTTTATTTAATCATACTTTGGTTTGTATTGCCTGTCTCACTTGCTATTTTTTTATCATTTTCGACGTATCCTATTATAAATTTTTTACATAAATACTGTCGAATTGCTTATTGGATAGCAGCAATTATTGTTGAAATATTGATTTTAGGTTGTATTTTTCTACTTGTACTTATATCGATCAACAGTATTATTCTCATCTTTCCAGAAATCCGCGATACATTGCAAAATTTTCCACTTTTTAGTGAATATGAATCTATATTTATGCAAGTTTTAAAGGAAAAATCATTATCTATTTTTGATTCTATCCTTGTCTATACAGCCGATCTTTTTCAATTATTAATGAAACATGTAATTGAAGTATTTATCTTTTTAGTGGCCTATTATTTTGCTTTATTAGAAACACGTAAATCACGGTATTGGTTTTTTCAGTATGTGCCTAAAAAATTTCGACATGAATGGCAATCACATTTTGCAAAAATCATGCAGCTTTTTCATTACTTTCTGTTTGTAGAGTTTCAATTATTTACAATTACTCTACTTATTCTATGTGCAGGATTTATGATCCTTCAATTTGAACAAGCCATTATAAAAGCATTTATCGTAGCCTTCGCAGATGTGCTACCGTTTTTCGGTATTGGCGTGTTTCTTGTACCGATGAGCATTTATTTCTATTTCAATGGCAATACCTTTTTATGTATAGCGATGCTACTTCTCTATTTATTTGTCCAATTAACGAGGCAGCTTGCTGATTCCATGCTATGGTCAAATACACTTCAATTACGTACCTTCCATACATTTTTTATCAGTGCTGCCTCTATTTTATTATTTGGTTTTTATGGAATTTTACTAAGCCCCATCTTTTTATTTTTAGCGGTCAAGCTTAAGGAAAATGCTATCTTTGAACGATAATAAATTGACCTTTTTTCATTTGCTTACGCATCCAATAATAGACAAGCGGTTGAAACATTTTTCGTGAAAAGGGCATAAGTAGCAGTAAACCAATAAGATCTGTTAAAAATCCTGGTAAGGCTAAAAGTAATCCACCGCTAAATGTTAAAAGTGTGTTCACTAGAGCAGCTCCTGGAGCCTCTCCACGTGCCATTGTTTGTTTAACATTTTGAATAGAATTCATGCCTTTATTTTTCATCACATACATACCAATAATGCTGGTTGCAATGATAAGTAACAATGTACTGAAAACACCTATATTTTGTCCAATAACTATTAATAACGCCAATTCGGCTAATGCATAGACAACAAAGCCAAGAAAAATTTTACGCATATTTTTCTCCTCTCTACTTGAAAAGCTACACCTTATATACGTTATTATGGCCCATTTAGTTTCATTTAAAATAAAAATAGTGGTACAAAAGGAGCTGTCTCCACATAATTTTTCAGACAGCTCCTTCGCTATGCATTAAAGAACGCTAGCATGTCCTTTATAAATAACACCTGTCTCAGCATCCATTGTAATTTCTTGACCATGACGTATTAATGTAGTGGCTTCTTTAACACCAACAATTACTGGAATGCCAAGGCTTAAGCCCACAACGGCTGCATGGCTTGTTAGTCCACCTTCTTCTGTAATCAAACCAACACAATTTTCTAATGCTGGCATCATATCACGATCTGAGCCAACCGTGACAAGGATACAACCATCTGTATCATAAGCAAGTGCCTCGGCAGCATTTTTGGCAATCACTGTTGTACCAACGACTGATGCTTTACCAATCCCTTGACCACGCGCTAATAAATCACCAATAATGTGTACCTTCATTAAGTTTGTTGTGCCTGCTTCTCCTACTGGCACACCTGCTGTAATCACAACGGCATCTCCATGTGTCACATAGCCATATTTCAAGCTCTCATCTACAGCTAGCTCTAAAATTTCATCTGTTGTTGTTACACGTTGGCAAACAATTGGGTAGACACCCCATACTAATGTTAACGTATTCGCTGTATGAACAGATCCCGTAACGGCAATAACGGGTACACCTGGGCGATATTTAGCAATCATTCTTGCTGTATTGCCACTTTCTGTTGGTGCTAATACTGCTTTTACGCCTAAATTAATGGATGTGTACGCTACTGCTTGCGAAATCGCCTCCGTCATATTGGCTTCTTTTTCACGACTACGTGCAGAAACAATGGATTTATATTCTAATGAGTCTTCGGTGCGTTGTGCAATTTTATTCATTGTTTGGACAGATTCCACTGGATACAAACCTGCAGCTGTCTCTCCCGATAACATAATCGCATCTGTTCCATCAATAATAGCATTCGCTACATCACTTGCTTCTGCTCGTGTTGGACGTGGATTACGTTGCATAGAATCTAACATTTGTGTAGCGGTAATAACAGGCTTGCCGACTTGATTGCATTTTAAGATTAATTTCTTTTGTACAAGCGGTACTTCTTCTGCTGGAATTTCCACGCCAAGGTCTCCACGTGCAACCATTAAGCCATCAGATACAAGAATGATTTCATCGATATTATCGACGCCTTCTTGGTTCTCAATTTTTGGGATAATTTGAATATGACTACCACCATTTTGCTCAAGCAATTCACGAATTTCTAGCACATCTTTTGCTCGTCGAACAAAGGAAGCAGCGATAAAATCAATATCCTGTTCAATACCAAATAAAATATCTTGCGCATCTTTTTCTGTAATCCCTGGTAGTTGGACAGACACGCCTGGCACATTCACACCTTTTTTATTTTTTAAAACTCCAGCATTTTCAACAATTGTATGAATTAAGCCTTTTTCCATATCCGTTGCTAAAACACGTAATTCAATAAGACCATCATCCAATAAAATAATCGAATTTTGCTCAACATCTTCAATTAAACGATCATACGTAATAGAAAAGCATGTCTCTGTACCTTCTACTTCTGTCATTGAAATATCAATCACTTGTCCTGCTGTTAGGTGAAGCTCGCCATTTTTCATATTATGTGTACGAATTTCAGGACCTTTTGTATCGAGTAAAATTCCAACTGGTTTATTTAACTTTTGTGCGACTTCACGTATTAACTGAATACGTCCCGCATGTTCTTCATGAGAGCCGTGTGAAAAATTCAAACGGGCAACATTCATACCTGCTTCAATTAGTTGCTCTAATATTTCTGGAGATTCACTTGCAGGTCCAATTGTACATACGATTTTTGTTTTTCTCATTTTTGCCCACTCCGTTTTATAACAAATTATATTGATAGTTCCTTCATTAATGTATAAAGGCTAATATCTGCCTCATGATTTTTTTCAAAAGCTTCCGGCATATCATAATCAATAACTTGATGATTGCGAATGCCTACAGCTCTACCAGCTTTACCTTCCATTAACAACTCAACGGCATGTGCACCGAGTTGACTTGCCAGCACACGATCACGTGCTGTCGGTGAACCACCGCGTTGAATATGACCTAATACAGATACACGTGTTTCTTTTCCTGTTTTCTCTTTCAACAGTTTTGCCAGTTCATTTCCAGACATTACGCCTTCTGCCACAATAATAATGCTGTGCTTTTTACCTCGTGCTGCACCACGATCTAAGCGTGCCACAATATCATCTAAATTATAATCTTCTTCAGGAATAAGCACCGTTTCAGCACCAGCCGCAAGACCTGCCCATAAGGCAATATCTCCTGCATCACGTCCCATGACCTCAACGATAAAAGAATTTTCATGAGAGGTAGCTGTATCTCGGATTTTATCAATGGATTCTACAACTGTATTAAGTGCTGTATCAAAGCCTATTGTGTATTCAGTTCCTGGTACATCATTATCAATTGTTCCTGGTACACCTACAGCAGGAAATCCCTTTTTCACTAAATCCATTGCCCCTCGATATGAGCCATCACCACCAATAACAACAAGCCCTTCAATACCAGCTGCCCGCAAGTTTTCAATGGCTTTTTGCTGGACTGCTTCCTCTTTAAATTCAGGACATCTTGCGGAGTTTAAATAGGTGCCACCACGTTGAATAATGCCACCCACTGAACCTAAATTGAGTTCTTCCATAGAGCCTTTAACTAAGCCCTCATAGCCATGCTTAATACCAACAACACTTACTCCATGAAATGCCGCCTTACGAACAACCGCTCGAATAGCTGCGTTCATGCCTGGTGCATCTCCACCACTTGTTAATACAGCAATTTTTTTCATCATTGGACCTCCTGCAATTACTATTATTATTCACATTAACATGAAAAAACAAACTATGTAAGGGTTCTGAGGGCACAAAAACATAACTTTTACATAAAAAATGAAAAGAATGCGCTTTCACACACTCTTTCCATAAAAAAACGTCCTAAATTTAACATTTCTTTAAGAAGTCTGACGTTAATATTGCGCAATTATCTTCTTTAATTTTGAAAGTTTTTTAGAGGTTAAAATACAAATTTTAACCTCTTTCGAGCAAATTAAGCTCTCTCTTCCTCCTCTGTATATTGCCCAATTTTTTTAAATTTGTCATAGCGATCTTCTATTAATTGTTCACCACTTAGTGAATTTAATACATGAAGCGTGTCACTTATGCACTCTTTAATAGAAAGTGCCTGCTTTACCACATTGCGGTGCGCTCCACCTGTAATTTCAGGAATAATGCCATCAATAACTCCAAGCTCCTTTAAATCAGGCGCTGTAATACGCATTGCCTCAGCTGCTTGCTTAGCAAGACTACCATCACGCCATAAAATTGAAGCAGCGCCTTCTGGTGAAATAACTGAATACGTTGAGTTTTCTAGCATAAAGACGCGATTCGCTACGCCTAATGCTAGTGCACCACCGCTTCCACCCTCGCCAATAACAATGCTAATAACAGGTACTGTTAAACCAGCCATTTCCACAAGATTTCTAGCAATAGCTTCACTCTGCCCTCGCTCTTCCGCAGCTTTTCCTGGGTAAGCTCCCTTTGTATCAATAAAGCAAATAATCGGACGATTAAATTTCTCAGCCTGCTTCATTAAACGTAATGCTTTACGATAGCCTTCTGGATGTGGCATCCCAAAGTTACGACGTATATTTTCCTTTGTTGATTTTCCACGTTGATGACCAATAACAGTTACTGGCTGCCCTTCGAACATAGCAATTCCACCTAAAATTGCGGCGTCATCACCAAATGTACGGTCACCATGTAGCTCAATAAAGTCTTCACACATGGCTTCAATATATTGCAATGTTGTCGGTCTTTCTGGGTGTCTGGCAACCTGCACACGATCCCATGGCTTCATATTTGTATAAATCGATTGCTCTAGCTGCGATAAGCGTGTTTCAAGCTTTTCAATTTCACCTGTCATATCTACATCTGCTTCTGCAGCAATTGTTTTTAATTCATCAATTTTTTCTCGTAATTGTACCACTGGTTCTTCAAACGCTAAATTTTTAGGCATGTTGTACGCCGCCTTTCGTATGCATTTTGACAAGTAATGAAACCCGTTGACGTAAATCCTGACGATGGAAGATTGCATCAAGCTGACCATGCTCTAATAAAAATTCTGCGGTCTGGAAATCGCTTGGCAATTTTTCTCTGACTGTTTCTTCAATTACACGACGACCTGCGAAACCAATTAATGCTTGTGGCTCTGCAATATTAATATCGCCAACAGATGCAAAGCTTGCCGAAACGCCACCTGTTGTTGGATGCGTCAAAATCGAAATAAATAATAGGCCTTGATCACTATGGCGCTTTAATGCCACACTCGTTTTTGCCATTTGCATTAAGGATAGGACACCCTCTTGCATACGTGCGCCACCACTAGCCGTAAAGATAATAAATGGTACACCTAATGCTGTTGCTTTTTCAACTGCTCGCGTAATTTTTTCGCCCACTACTGAGCCCATTGAACCCATACGGAAATGAGAGTCCATAATGGCTACCACAATTTCCTCTCCATCCAATGTGCCTACACCTGTTAAGACGGCCTCATTTAAGCCTGTTTTTTCTTGGTCTGCCGCAATTTTCTCCACATATGCTGGAAAATTAAGTGGATTGCTCGTTTGTAAATGATCATCCATTGATACAAAGGAGCCTTCATCTAAGAAATAGTCTACACGCTCTTGTGCGGTCATTTTGAAATGATGACCACATTTTGTACATACCTTATAGTTTTTTTCGAGTTCCTTTGTTAATTGAATATGACGGCATTCAGGACATTTTGTCATTAAACCTTCTGGAAATCCCTTTTCCTGTCCATTCTCTTTCTTTTTTCGATTGCCACTAAATAAGCTGCGTATTGCCATGTTCGACTCCCCCTCCATTGTCTAAGTGCTTGCGACAGTATTCATCCACTGCTCATAAGCTTTTAATGCTTCTTTTTCATAACCAAGCTGCATTGATTTCAACAGAGTTTGGATGATTAACTTTTCATCTTCTGTTGAGTTGCGATTTAAACGGTCGCCATCGTAAGCTGCTAATTGAAACCAGATTTTTAATGAAAGGCGATTACCTGTTGTAATTAACAGCTCTCGCAAAATATCTCGGCAATGAACCGTTCCTTCTATTTCTAGCTTCACAAAAAAACTATCCCACACAGGTAGTGTGCGAAGAGTCTCCGTACAACTTATTACGCGAATGGCTTCCTTTTCATGAATTTGCCGTGTTAATTCGACATCTTTTTTGGATTTTTCATCTTCTAAGATAAACATCGACAGTATTTCTACGAGCTGATGTTTATGTGTGGAGGCAAGAAAAGTACCTCCGCCATGCCTTGTTTCAATAAGCCCTAGTAATTCTAAGCTACGCAAAGCCTCTCTGACAGAGGATCGCCCAACGCCTAGACGCTCTGATAGGACTCGTTCAGAAGGTAATTTTTCACCTACCTGAATTTTTTCTATTTTAATGAGTTGACGTAATTGTTGGACGATTTCTAAAAACACTTTTTTTTGTGTGGTTTTTTTATCCATACGACTAACTCCCCTTATCAAAAAGTGGTCTGACCACTTTTAATATTGACTCTAGCTTACAAAATAACTGCACAAAAGTAAAGAAAAAACTGCACAAAATTTCATGCAGTTTGTAAATTTTTCTTTAATTTTATTACTTTTTCATCGTTTTTGCATGTTTTACTTTGATCTGCGGCTTGCCAAAGCGTCTTTCTAAAACTCCTTCAATAAACAGCAGTTCATCTTCTATCAGTAGGTCTTGAACAAGTTGAAATACTTGTGGAAATAACGTGATTGAAACAGTTCCATATTCGTCCTGAAGCTGCACAAAAGCCATTTGCTC
Source organism: Lysinibacillus sp. FSL H8-0500 (assembly GCF_038051955.1). Classification (NCBI taxonomy): domain Bacteria; kingdom Bacillati; phylum Bacillota; class Bacilli; order Caryophanales; family Bacillaceae; genus Lysinibacillus; species Lysinibacillus sp. FSL H8-0500. Next base: position 3,460,611 of record NZ_CP150292.1, read on the forward strand.
CCCTTTTTTCGTTCGAATTTTTTTGACATCATCAATCATACCAACCATTTTCACATACGTACCATCTCGTGTCTGTTTAAGCTCGTAGCATGTACAATTGATATCCTGCCAGTTCTGCCTTTCTTCTGTTACTGGATGGGCAGAAATATAAAAGCCTAAGCTCTCCCTCTCATGCATTAATTTTTCCTTTTGTGACATGGCTACTGCCTCCAGATATTTTGGCTTCCCAAAGCTATAGGCTGTAGCGGTGGCTATATCAATATCTTCAGTTGGCCTTAGCAGCTCAGCATGCTTCCCTGCAGCATCTACTGTCTTTATAAGAACAGCACGATCCTTTTCTAAATAATCAAGCGCACCAGCATAAATTAAAGACTCCATCACTTTTGGCTTAAAATGCTGGGCACTTAAAGCAACAGCCAAATCAAATAAATTATTGAATGCCTCTGGATTTGTTTGTTGTAATGCATTTACTTTATCTATAAACGTATGTGGAACACCCTTAATGCCTGATAAACTATAGCGGATGCCCTGATTTTCTACTGTAAAATATTTTGTACTATTTTTTAACGAAGGCGGATAAAACGGAATCCTCTTGTCTTTTGCCTCTTGCACAAGCTGCATAATTTTATCTATGTTTCCTGTTGCATTTGATAATAATGCCGCGTAAAAGCTATGTGGAAAATGGGCCTTTAAATAAGCCATTTGATAGGAGATCATACTATAGGCTACCGCATGACTTTTAGGGAAACCATAATCAGCAAAACGGACAATTAATTCATATACGTCTTGTGCTACAGACTGCTCATAGCCCTGTTTTAATGCTCCATTTACAAAGACAGCACGCTGCTCCTCTAAAATTTGGCGATTTTTTTTACTAACTGCCCGGCGCAGTAAATCAGCCTGTCCCATTGTAAAGCCTGCTAGCACAGAGGCAATTTGAATAATTTGCTCCTGATAAACAATTACACCAAATGTTTCCTGCAAAATAGGCGCTAATATAGGATGGGGCATAGCAACATGCTCTTTGCCTGCTTTTCTCCTTGCGTAGATAGGAATAAACTCCATTGGACCTGGACGGTATAATGCATTAACAGCTACAATATCTAAAAAATGCGTTGGACGGATATCACGTAAGACTTGCTGCATTCCCACTGATTCTAATTGGAAAATACCAAGTGTATCGCCGCTTTGTAGAAGTTGAAAGGTTTTATCATCATGCAGAGGAATGTGCTCAAATTCAATCCATGGCCCTCCCGCTTTATAAATAGACCAACGCATCTGCTCCAAAATTGTAAGATTACGCAATAGCGATAGGTAGGTTTCTTCATCAGCATTATCTGTTATGATTACTCCCTTTCCCCCGCTTCACACCGTACGTGATAGTTTCCCATCATACGGCGTTCCATCGTTTCCCTTTTGAATACTAATTAGTTGATATTACTACCTATTTGTTTTTCCAAGTTTTAACCTCTAACCACTCTCTGACAGTAGCTTCTTCAAGTTTATAGTTGTTAGCTTTCCTTCGAAGGTTGTTTAAATTCGTTAATACTCTTTTAATGGTGTTTTTCGAATCTTTTATTATGTGAATGTATTTCTTAATTGTATCTTCATTTGTTGCGTGTATTAGCTTGTGAATATCTCGATGAACAATTCTTAGATTATCGTATTTATCATCTCCACCTATTTCTCGTGGAATCACATGATGACAGTGTAAATGTTCTAGTTCAAGTTCAATTTTAGTGACTTCGCATTTCATCTTTGTCATCGACGCACGTGAAATTCGATTATCATTATATTCAACTGTTTCGTTGGCATTAAATCTTTTTACCATTTCAATTGCTAATACGTGTGTTTTAGATTTCAATGCTTTGTTCGAGTATTCTCGTCCTTGCATTGTAAAATCACAAATGGTTTGTTGAAAGTTCATTGTTGATTTGTGTTTCACATAATGAATCGGATAAATATATTTACCAAACATCAACCAGGTTTTACTTTTAGAGTTACCGTAAAACTTTTTGTAGATTGAATCCGTCATATTCATGCTTGGAACTTCTTGTTTACCATATTTATTAAAAGAGTTGAACATATATCTTAATAATTTCCAACCTATTTTCTTAAAGTCAAGGCTAACATATGTTGCCATATTGTAGTATTCGTGAATACCTAATGTCATGCTGTTTAGTTCTGCAACATATTTTATATTTTGTGTTTTCTTTATCTTTTCGATTTTATCCCTATAGACTTGCAAGATTTTATTAAATCTTTTGTCCGCTATTCTTGATTGTGCAACATAGCCATGTTTACTTTTTGGTCTTGGTAGTACTTTGACCTTGATACCTAGAAAATCTGAATAGCTTTTTCTGAGGTTCACTATTTTTGATTTTTCTTTACTAATTTTAAGTTTAAGTCTTTTACTGAGCCATTCTTCAACTGCAATAAATATTTTCTGTGCAACGGTATAACTTCTGCAAACAATTTTGAAATCATCCGCATATCTAACTAAAAAGAATTCTTTTAGTTTCGATTTTTTCATTGCATTATATTTATTTAATTGAGTGTATTCGTGATGTGTAGGATGTGTTTCCCATTGAGAGCTAATCCACCAATCTAATTCGTTTAACACAATATTAGAAAGTAACGGTGATAATATTCCTCCTTGTGGTGTACCTTTATTCGGAATACCTTTGCCCTGTATAGGTGCTTTAAGCATTAATTTGATGATTTTAAGTAATTTAAAATCTTTAATGCCCATCGCTATCATCTGTTTAATCAGTTTATTATGGCTGACATTATCGAAGAACCCTTTAATGTCTATATCTACTACATAATGTAGACCTGCTTGGTTGACTAAACTATTCAGTCTTGCTATGGCATGTTTCGTGCTTCTATTAGGTCTGAAACCATAGCTATGTGGGTGAAATTTGGCTTCACATATTGGCTCAAGAACCTGTTTAATGCATTGTTGCACTAATCTATCAATCATAGATGGAATGCCTAACGGTCTGTTGTCACCATTTTCTTTAGGTATGAATACTCGTCTCACTGTATCTGGTTTGAAATTGTTTAGCTTATCCTTGACGAGTGAAATATATTCTTCTAAAGATTCTTTCTTAACATCTTGAATGGTTATACCGTCAATTCCAGCGGTTTGACTGCCTGTATTAGATTTAATGATTCTAAAAGCTAATCTAATATTATTTTCACTTGCAATAATGTCCACAAGGTTTTTAAATTCAACTTGGTTTGATGAATCATTAAATAATCCATCGAAAACGTCTTGCATTTGGTAGTATTGATTGTATCTGTAGATATTCATTTCGCTGGGCAACCTCCTTATAAAACTAGAGGTGGTTGTTTCCCTGTCATACTCGAAAAGCGAAATAGTTCATCAATTAATTAATATCTCATGAAACGACTAGAGCCTATCCCTCCACCACTTATTATCATGGTTTCATTGGTACTGTGACTCCACTCTCACTAGCGTTAAATAACTTATAGATAAATTATCTTTTCGTTATACTTGCCCCTCATATAAGGTTTAAAGTAGCAATCACTAGCTTTCTACGTTCCGTAACTCCTAGTATTGATAAGACGTAGGTTTCTTCTTTGACCCTGCTTGCATTATACTCTCCTTGTTGAGTATCAGGAATTTTGCTTCGGCTATGACTACTTTTCCCTATCAAGCATACCGCATCGGTACTACATAATCGTCTCAGATTATATAACTTCCTCAAGAGCCTTACATTCGAAGATTCGTCAGTGGTATTGAACCACATTCTAACCATATCCTACCACCGCCCGCCTACTCTATACCTCGGTTGATTTCCCTTAGTATTCGACGACTTCACCCAGCTTCACACACCATGTTTTATATGAAACATAATGCATGTGGGATATTAGCGTGGTGTTTCGAGCAAACATGACTGCTCTCATTCCAACCATCAGAATTACAGTTTTCTAACAAGTTATCCCCGATTACCATTTCTGATAACCTTTCAAACTAACGTATCGCACAGCCTAAAAAATCCATTTTCACAAGACCACATGCCTCAATATCGCCCATTGGCCATTGTGTGCAATAAATGCCATCATGCCCTTCCTCAATCGGTACTGTATGTACTAAGGGGGAAGGAGCAAGCACAATACCAGCCGCATGTGTGGATGAATTCCTTGGCAAGCCTTCTAGCTTTAACGCGACCTCAAACCACTGCTGATGCTTGTCATCTGCTGTTAGCCAGTATTGTAGGTCTGGTGATTCTGCTACTGCCCTTTGTAGGGTTATACCAGGCTTATTCGGAATCATTTTAGAGATTTTTTCTAAGGTTTCCGCATCAAAGCCAAAAACTCTTGCCACATCTCTAGCCACTGCCTTAGCGGATAATGTACCAAATGTAATAATTTGCGCTACATTCGCCTTGCCATATTTTTGTGCAACATACTGGATGACTTGCTGTCGTTTACTATCAACAAAATCAATATCAATATCAGGTAAGGTAATACGTTCTGGATTTAAAAAACGCTCAAATAATAAGCCGTAAGCCAGTGGGTCTACCTGTGTAATAAATAAGCTGTACGCGACAAGTGAACCGGCTGAGGAGCCACGACCAGGTCCTGTTAAAATACGATTTTCTTTGGCAAAGCGCATAAAATCTGCCACAACTAAAAAATAATCAGCAAAGCCCATAGAACAAATGATATCCAGCTCATATTGTAATCGTTCTCGATAGCTTAATGGTGGCTCTCGCTGCTTAAACCGCTCCTCTAATCCTTTGAATGCCTCTTTTACAAGTAAGCTTTCAGCAGTTTCACCTACTGGTACCGGAAATTTTGGCATTTGTACAGGCATTTCTGGTATCACTGCCTCACAGCTTGCCAGCATGGTAGCACTGGAGAGAAGCCATTCTGGTCGATCAGCAAACCAGCTTTGCCATTCATCTGCTGTGGGCGCAAAAAAGCCTTGCAAGCTAGCAGTTCGACTTGTCGTGTCAAGCTTTGCTCCTATATCAATTGCTCTAGCCACTTCATAAGCAAAATGATCTTCTGGACGTAAAAAATAACAGCTTTGAGTTGCTACAACTTGGATGTTTTTTTCTTGGCACCATGCTATAAGCTCATCCTCGTTCGCTGATTTTATCCCTTCTGGTCTTGCTATGCCTATATAAAAATAATGCTGAAACAATTGTGCAATAGCATTGGCTATCGAATACCAGTTATCTACAGCTATAACATCATCCGTCGTTAACAAGGCGATACAGCCTGTCGCATAGCCTTCAAGCCATTTCCACGGCAGCACTTCATCATCCCTAATCGACAGAGCACTACTTATTTTTAATAGATTTTGATAACCCTTCTGAGTCTGTGCATACAGTACAAGTGGGATTATTTCCTCCTGCCACTGTACTTTTACCGAAAGCCCTATAACGGCATGAATATGAGCCTGTTCCATGGCTTTACAAAAAGGCAAAAGCCCGTACAATTTCGTATTGACGATTGCACAGGCCTGTGTTTTTTGCTCTTGTAAAAAAGGAATCAATTGTTCCAGCCGAATTGTACTTTTCAATAAATCCGCGCTCGTATGCATTTTCGTATATACATGTGCCAAATGAATCCCTTCCTTTTCTTTATGAATGATACGTGTTACAAATCTCTTGTAATCTAACGATAACGCGATCTGCTTCCTCCCATGAATAAGCTGTAGCACCCGCTGCAAGTGGATGTCCACCACCATTAAATTCCTTTGCTAATGTATTAATCACTGGACCCTTTGAACGTAAACGCACACGGATTTGATCCTCTTCTTCAATAAAAACAACCCATGCACATATTCCCTTAACATTCCCAAGGCAGCCTACTAAAAGAGAGGCTTCTGATGGTACAGCATCATGCGCTGTCAGCAATTCCTTTGTTAGCTTAATATGTGCTGCCCCATGCTGATCCATTTGAAAGTTTTGATAAATATAGCCTTGTAAATTTAATAGCTTTTGCTCCATTTCATACATACCATCAAAAATCTGATTTCGATCAAAATCATATGTAATCAATTCTGCCACAACATTAAATGTTTTAGCTGTTGTACTTGGAAATTGAAATCTTCCTGTATCTCCTACAATGCCCGCAAATAAAAAACGTGCAGCAGCAGCTGAAAGTCTCCAATCAGCAGTTTTTTTTCCTTCTTCATAGAGCTCATAAATCATTTCACTACAAGAGCTTGCTGTTGTGTCTACCCATAAAAGGTCGCCATATGCATCATCATTTGGATGGTGATCAATTTTAATAACCATCTTACCCTCCGTATAGCGTTGATCGTCAACACGCTCTGTATTGGCAGTATCTGTAACAATCACTAATGCATTGTTATAAACATCATCTGCTATTTGATCAGGCTGTGCCATAAACGATAAGGAGGCATCATGCTCACCTACAGCAAAAACCTTTTTGTCAGGATAATTGGCTAAAATTAATTCCTTTAGCCCTTGCTGGGAGCCATAAGCATCAGGATCTGGACGTACATGCCGGTGAATAATAATCGTGTCATATGCAGCAATTGTGTCGATGATTTGTCTTTTCAAAATAAATTCCTCCAAACTGATAGTAAGAACCGTTAGCATTTTTCGATAATAATCGTTACAATAATGTCTAGTTATGCTAGGAGGTTTACTATGCTCAATTTTATATTTGTATTTGTGATTATTGTATCTTTCGTCTTCTATTTTTATTTTAAAACAAAACAATTTCGTTCTCCATTACCTATTGCTAAAAAATGGTACAAAAGTAAGGCGAATATTGGTTTTGGGTCCTTTATTCTGTTTTTTGCGTTAAACCAAGCTTACTTATTCCCTGGACTCTATACTTTTATTATTGTAACAATTCTTGTCATTTTAGGCATCTATGTAATTGTAGAAAATATAAAAAAAGCACGACACTATGGTCAATTTGTTGAAGAAGAATTTCGTATCAATCAATAAAAAAACACCATTACAATATACTTTTTCACAAAAAGGGATATCTCAAATGACGTTGAGATACCCCTTTTTACTATTTAGCGTTCTAATAGCTGGAACATCATCATTGCTTTTCCAACAAGTATTTGTTGATTGTATACTTCAAAATCCATTTTCACAAACTTACGACTCATATCTAAAATACGAGGCTTCACCGTTAATGTGCTTTCCATTTGAACTGGCTTAATAAAATAAATGGTCATATTCTCTGCCACTGCATCCCCACGTTTACGGCGTTTTAACGCAAATGAACCAACCTCTGCTAATAAGGTTGTAAAGGCTCCATAGGAAATTGCCCCATATTGATTGGTCATTTGAGGTGTGACTTTAAACTCTACGATTAATTCTTCATCGCCAAGCACCTTAATTTCATTTTTTACTAAATCATCAATCGTTTCGCCATGCTGAGGTTGTCTTTGAGCTAATTGAAGTGCTTTTAGGACATCCTGACGACTAATTACACCTTTCAGAATATTATCATCATCAACAATTGGTAAGAGATCGATTCCTTCCCAGATCATGCGATGCCCCGCAGAGGCCACACTCATTTTCATTGAGCCAGCAATCGGATTTTTCGTCATTACTTTTTCAATAAGCTCATTTTCTTCTCGTCCAATAACATCTTTAACCGTAACCATACCAACAAGTTTATTTTGATGGGTCACAACAGGAAATGCACCATGTGTTGTTTGTTCATTCAGTTTCTGAAAATGATGGATTGTTTCATCATTTTTTAGCACAGCTGTGTCCGTCATTGGGATATAGATATCTTCAATAAATAAAATATCTTTTTTAATTAATTGGTCATAGATGGCACGATTAATCATCGTGGCTACTGTAAATGTATCATAGCTCGTTGAAATAATCGGTAAATCTAGTGAATCCGCAAGCTGCTTATTATTTTCAGTTGTATCAAAACCACCAGTTATTAAAACAGCCGCACCCGCTCGAAGTGCATTTTCATGGGCTTTAATACGATTTCCAACAATCAACAGGCTTCCTGCATCTGTGTAACGCATCATATCCTCTAGCTGCATCGCACCGATCACAAATTTTGTCAATGTTTTATGTAGACCTGATTTGCCACCTAAAACTTGACCATCTACAATATTAACAATTTCTGCAAATGTTAAGCGTTCAATATTTTCTTTCTTTTTTTTCTCAATACGAATGGTTCCAACACGTTCGATAGAGCTCACTAAGCGACGGTTTTCCGCTTCTTTTATCGCACGGTAAGCTGTTCCTTCACTCACTTGCATTTCCTTTGCAATTTGACGTACTGAAATTTTATCGCCCACGGGTAGGGATTCGATGTATTGTAAAATTTTCTCATGTTTTGTCGACAAAATATCACCTATTTCCTAAGCTTCAATTCTGCTCTTAGTGTATCATATTTATTAGAAAAATATTTAATATAAAGTGATGAAATTGTTTATCAGTCCCCATCATTTCTACTACCAGCGTGGTGTCAATTCATTAGTACAGCATTATTAGTGTTTAGAAACAGTTTACTTTTTCACCAGCTTTTAAAATTTGAACATCTGCATTTTGCACTAACTCTGCAAAAACTTGTGGGTCCTGCTCAATTGGTGGAAATGTATTGTAATGAATTGGTACAACAAATTTCGGTTTTAATAAGGATACTGCATAAGCTGCATCCTCTGGTCCCATTGTGAAATTATCGCCAATTGGCAAGAATGCAACATCAATTGGATGACGTTCAGCAATTAATTTCATATCACTAAATAAAGCTGTGTCACCTGCATGATAGATCGTTAAGCCCTCTACAAAGATTAAAACGCCTGCTGGCATCCCCATATAAATAATTTCATTATTTTCTGTTACATAAGAAGAGCCGTGGAAAGCCTGTGTAAATTTCACCTTACCAAAATCAAATTCCCTTGCTCCCCCGATATGCATAGGATGTACCTTTACACCCTGCCAAGAAAGCCAATTCGCTAATTCGTTTGGTGCAATAACAAGTGCATCCTTTTTCTTGGCAAGCTCCACAGTATCACCTACATGATCATTATGTCCATGTGTCAGTATAATGATATCTGGTGCTTCATCTGCTACTGTTAAATCCGTTTGCGCATTGCCATTAATAAACGGATCAATTAAAATTGTAAGCCCATTTGTCTGAATTTTAACAACAGAATGTCCATGATAACTAATTTCCATTTTAAAGTCCCCCTTATATGTCAATCTGCGGCCTATCATTTTATTCGCTATTCATGCGCGTTTTCCCTTTTTTTGATATGCTTGTACAGAGAATAATCGTAGAATTCTCTAACAATTCTATACCCTGTTAGAACACAATTATTCAATTTATAAGATAAAGCATCGTTAATAACAGTAGCCGATGCTTTGTCATAAAAATTCCCCATGCAATTAAAGGAGGACATATTTATGTCAAAGGTTGAAGAAATTCAAAATTATTTACAGCAAAACAGCATTGACGCAGCATTTATCACTACACCTGACAATGTTTTTTACGTTTCAGGCTTTAACAGTAATCCACATGAAAGATTACTAGGTGTAATGATTTTTAAAGAGGCTGAACCTTTTCTAATTTGTCCACAAATGGAGATTCCAGATGCGAAGAATGCAGGATGGCCTTATGAGGTTATTGGCCATCAAGATACCGATAATGCCATGGAAATTCTTGCTCAGGCTATAATAGCACGTCAAGTACAACCAGCTACATTTGCCGTTGAAAAAGCACAACTTATCGTGGAACGTTTCGAGGCGTTGCAGCAATCTTTTCCACAAGTAAGCTTTGTTCGTCTCGATGAAAAAATAAATGCAATGCGCGTCATTAAAGATAAAAATGAATTAGATAAATTGCGAAAGGCTGCCGAGCTTGCTGACTACGCTATTGAAATCGGTTGCAAGGAAATTGCTGAGGGGAAAACAGAAATGGAAATTCTTACAGTAATTGAAAGGGCTATTCAAGATAAAGGCTGTAAAATGTCCTTTGAAACAATGGTATTGAGTGGCCCAAAAACAGCATCACCTCACGGCAAACCAGGTGCTCGTAAAATCGAAAAAGGCGATATGGTGTTATTTGACCTTGGCGTTATTTACGAGGGCTATTGCTCAGATATTACACGTACTGTTGTCTTTGGCGAGCCAAGTGAAGCGCAGAAAGAAATCTATCATGCTGTTTTAGCCGCCAATACAAATGCTGTCGCAGCCGTGAAACCAGGTATTCGTGCGATGGACTTAGATAAAATTGCACGCGACACAATCACAGAAGCAGGCTATGGTGAATATTTCACGCACCGTCTTGGGCATGGTCTTGGCATTTCTGTGCATGAATTCCCGTCCGTTACGGGCGCAAATGAGATGACGATGGAGGAAGGCATGGTCTTTACGATTGAGCCAGGGGTTTATAAAGCTGATGTAACAGGAGTGCGTATCGAGGATGATGTTGTGGTGACGAAAGATGGCGTGGAGGTTCTAACAAAATTCCCAAAAGAATTAATTGTTCTATAAAAGGATTGAAGCCTAACTAGCTGCTTTATTTATAAATAGAAAAAACGAACGATCCTAAATACTCTATGAGCGTTTCACATTGGTTCGTTCGTTTTTTTGTTAGTGAAAAGACTTGCATGCTAATTTATCTGCTTTCTAAAACACATGCAAAACGTTCTACGCCAGGGTACTTTTCCCCCAGGCTCAAAGCTTTGAAACCATATTTTTTGTAAAAATCTACAGCATCTTATCAGTTTCAGCAGCAATTACAAGTAGTGTATACTTATCTTTAATGAAATCAATCATTTCACTTCCTATCCCCTCTCCTCTACAGCTTGGAGATACTGCGATATGCTTTATTTCACAGTGCTTTGGACCTGAAAATTCTATGCCTATACAGCCGATAACACTCTTTCAAATAGCGCCCATATAATTCTCTGATGGGTGATTGCATATATAGTCCATATTCATGTTCGATATTCTTGTCCAAAGTTGCAAAGGGTAAAAGTTTTCTTATATCAGCTTGAATAGGATTTACGTTAATTTTTTTCATCTAATCCTCCTGCTTCATTTAGCTTAAAAAGATACATGAATTATTATGCTTTTACTCTATATCTACCACCTAAACGTTAACAACATAAAAAGGAAGCACTTTGAACAGGCTTCCTTTTTCTATTTATTGAATTAGCTCATCCACATTCACATATGGTAACCCTTGTGAATCTGCTACTGCCTTATAAACAAGTTGTCCATCCAATGTATTTACACCTTTTTTCAGTGCAGCATTATCTAGGCAAGCCTGTTTATAGCCTTTGTTGGCAATTTGCAGTGCGTATGGAATTGTATTGTTTGTTAAGGCAATTGTTGATGTACGTGGAACTGCTCCAGGCATATTGGCTACAGCATAGTGTACAACACCATGTTTCACATATGTTGGATCATCATGCGTTGTCACACGATCAGATGTGGCAAAAATACCGCCCTGGTCAATCGCAATATCGACTACGACAGAGCCTGGTTGCATGGACTGAATCATTTCTTCAGATACTAGCTTTGGTGCCTTTGCGCCTGGGATTAAAACAGCGCCAATAACTAGATCTGAGCTTTTCACTGATTCTGCAATATTATACGGATTAGACATTAATGTTTGAACATCACGACCAAACATATCTTCTAATTGACGTAAACGTTCAGCACTTAAATCAATAACTGTTACATCTGCTCCCATACCAACGGCGATTTTTGCAGCATTTGTTCCTGCAATACCACCACCGATAACCGTTACTTTACCGCGTGGTACACCTGACACACCGCCTAGTAAAATACCTTTACCTTCATGGTTTTTCTCTAAAAATTGCGCACCAATTTGTGTAGCCATTTTACCCGCTACTTCACTCATTGGTGTAAGCAATGGTAGTGAACCATTTGCTAATTGAACCGTTTCATAGGCAATACCTACAACCTTTTTATTTAAAAGTGCCTGAGTTAACTCAATCTCTGGCGCTAAGTGTAAATATGTGAATAGGATTTGACCCTCATAAAAATAATCGTACTCAGAAGCTACAGGCTCTTTTACCTTCATAATCATTTCTTGGGACCATGCTTCTTTTGCAGTTTGCACAATCTGAGCTCCAGCTACGATATAGTCGGCATCTGTAAAGCTTGAACCCAAGCCTGCTCCTGTTTCAATAAACACCTCATGACCAGCATGTGTTAATGTGACAACTCCTGCTGGTGTCATTGCTACACGATTTTCATTGTTTTTAATTTCTTTTGGAATACCAATCTTCATTGTTTCCTATCCCCTTCCATACCTAAGAAATCAGCATCACTTGTCTAACGATGAATTGATGAATCGCTTACAATTCCATATTACCAAACAAATACTAAAAAAGCTTTAACTAAAATCAAAACAAATAAAATTCCTAACATTTTCAAAATGCTAAATATTCAAACGATTAATTCTAACTTAAATTATTATATCAAAAAACTAATTAACAAGCTTAGAGCAGGGAAGAAGTAAGAACATGAATGAAAAGGTAAAACAATAAAAAACGTTTACACACTATAAATAGTGGGAATTAGATAATTATACTTCTATGTGAAATTAGTTCACTTTTTTACATTTTTTCTGTCGGAAAGTATTTCCTTTAGAAAATCATTTGGTATAATCAACATATACAAATTAGGGAGGTTATTCAAATGGCTAATCATTATAAAAGCATTGTTGTAGCAGTAGATGGTTCAAAAGAGGCTGAATATGCATTTCGTAAATCAATTGATGTTGCAAAACGTAATGAGGGTTCTGTATTAAATTTAGTGAATGTTATCGATACTCGTTCATTCGCGGCAATCGAGGCATATGACCGCTCCATCGCAGAGCGTGCACAAGCATTTTCTGAGGAACTATTAAATGGCTACAAAAAACAAGCTGAGGATGCAGGTTTAACGAACGTTAATCTTGTAATCGAATACGGTTCTCCGAAAAATATCATTACAAAAGAGCTTTCTAATGTTGTAGACGCAGATTTAATTATTTGTGGTGCAACTGGTTTAAATGCAGTTGAACGCTTCCTAATCGGTTCAGTGTCTGAAGCAATTGTACGTTCAGCTAAATGTGACGTACTTGTTATCCGTACACCAGAAAACTAATAAGCAGTACATAAAAAGGTATCCCACTTATATAGGATACCTTTTTTATTTATGTTGTTTTTATAAGCCCTCACTGGCCTTCTTTCCACAGCCTTACTTTTTCAAAAAATAAGGCTAGTGCCTGTTTATTTTGCATATTCGGCACTTTTGCTAATAGCACTTCTTTCGGGGCTTTCAATTCCTTCGCCTGCTTTTGCAAAATTACAATGCTCTTTTCTAATGCCTTATTAGCAAATATAGAATCGGGTAATTGAATAATAGCTTGAATCCATGCATGCTTTTGCATGTATTTGTGTAATTGCTTAGACTGTTCTGAATCAAAAAGATGAGATGGTGCAAGGAAAAATAAATAACCGCCATCCTTTGTATAGTTCATTGATTGCTCAATAAATAAATGATGGGCATAGCTCATCCCCTCAGCCGCACATAATTCGTAATCGAGCGCCACTTCTTCATTTGGATAATAACCTACAGGTAAATCACAAACAACGGCATCAACTGGATTTACCAATAAATCCTCTAAGGCATCTTGACGGTATAAAGAAATAGGCTGTTCTGTTAAATCAGCAGTAGCCGCAGCAAGACGAATGAGTAGTTCATCAACTTCTACACCTGTTGCTTCCACTTTTCCATCTAATAAATTCATGACCGTCAGTAATAAATTGCCTGTGCCTACTGCTGGATCCATGATCGAGATCTTTTCATTTTCAAGACGCTCTGCAAATATTTGCTCCACCAAATAGCCCACTAATAACCCTAAAGTATCAGGAGTCATTTGATGATTCGGCTGTGAGCCTTTGCGCATCCCCTTTAAAATAGCAATTTGAATAGCTTTACGAATATCCTCTTTTGTAGCATCTTTTTGAGAAAAATCAACTTCGCCATCGAGCCATGCTTCTAAACCATCTAATAATCCTTCTAGCAATGTTACATTGTGTTCTTTTTCGGTTTTTTCGGCATGCTCATTTAGCAAACCAAATAACTTCTCGATATTTTCCATATCTAACTTCCTTTCACGCAGAAAAGAGCCGTGACAAACACTCGTCACAGCCCCTTTGTCTAGTATTATCTTAGCCTAAAAGCAGCTTATTATGCTAGTGCTTTGACAGCTGCAATGGCCGCTTCATAGTTTGGATGATCTGTAGCTTCAGATACATATTCAACATATGTCACTTTATTATTTGCATCCACAACAAATACTGCACGTGTCAGAAGACGTAATTCTTGAATGTACACACCATATGCTTCACCAAATGAAAGGTCGCGGTGATCTGAAACCGTTTGAACAGCATCAATACCTGCTGCACCACACCAACGTTTTTGAGCAAATGGAAGGTCTACAGATACTGTATAGATTACTACATTGTCACCTAGATCGGCTGCTTCTTCATTAAAACGACGTGTTTGTGCATCACATACACCCGTATCTAATGATGGTACAACACTGAATAAACGAATTTTACCCTCTGAATCTTTTAATGTTACAGGTGATAGGTCATTCGCCAATACTGTAAAATCTGGTGCTTGGTCGCCCACCTTTACTTCATTTCCTACTAGTGTTACTGGACCATTTTTAAATGTTACTTGTGCCATCTAAACGCCTCCTCATCATCATATGTATTCATATTACTAAATGAAGGGAATTCATTGCAACTCAGACAACTCACTGTATGAAAAGATACTGCGTAAAAAGTTTAGCCGAAATGTCTCTTGTGGGACAAACCCCTTGTGCCAAGAATGATAATAATTTAAAGAAGGCTATGCAAAAAGATTTTCACTTTTAGCACAGCCCCTTGATACTTATTGTTCATTTTTTCCTTCTAACTTCGCAAGTTCTACTTTTTCCTCTTGTTCATGAGCTACCATAATTTCCTCTTGTTGTGATACTATCGTTGGCGCTTCCGCCTTTTCAATATAGACTTTTTCATGTACTACTGTTGTATCAGCAAAATAATCATGCAAACCTTGATTTTCTGGCAAAATAACGACCAATATATAGAGTGGCATAAAAATATTATTGATAATACGGCCAATCCAATCTCGGAATAGCACATCTGACCAAGTAAGCTGATCATGCTTTAATGAGATAACACGTAAGCCAAAAACCATTTTCCCCAATGTTTGCCCGAAAAATTTTGTCATCAGTATAAAATAGCTATAATAGAGAATCGCTGTAATAATAGAGATCGGTGCATACCACACAGATTCCGACAAAGACCAATCCATGAGATAAAAAATAGGATTTATTAGTATTCCAACGACAGCGGAGACAATGAAGCCGTCTAATAAAAATGCCCAAAATCGAATCCAAAAGCCTGCTGTTTTTAGAGTGTAGCTTTTAGATTTTATGGAGACGTCTGATGGCTCAATCACAGCATTATTTTCCATAGAGGGTGAACCTTGCATAACAATTTCATTGTTTGTCATCGTACTCCCCCCTTAGTATTCACCATATAAATACATCATTTTAGGTGCGCTATAGTCTGTCATAATCTTCATTAGCATTTTTTCCTCGGCTGATGGGCCAAATATAGAGCCAATTTTCATCCCAACATAGGATTGCCAGCCGCCCGTATCATAAGCGTATTCAAATAAAGCAGCATCTTCCAATCCATAGTCCGCTCGTAGCGCAGCAATTACTGCCTCTTCATCACCGATTTCATCAATCAAGCCTGCCTCAAGCGCTTTTGTACCACCAAAGATACGACCATCAGCAACTTTCTTAACATCTGCTTCAGACATATTACGTCCCTGTTCTACAATATCTACAAATTCCTCATATGTTTCATTAATCATATCTTGCATCATTGCACGTTCCTCTGCTGTCACTTCGCGCATTGGACTTAGCATATCCTTATGTGCACCTGATTTAAACGTTTCGAATTTAACCCCCACTTTTTCAGCCAATGCTTGATAGTTAATCGATTGCATAATGACACCAATCGAGCCTGTAATTGTATCGCGGTGGGCAAATATTTTATCTGCTGGTGCTGCAATATAATAACCACCAGACGCTGCCATTGAATCCATTGATACATAAATTGGAATTTGTCGTTCCTCTTTAATCTTTACAAGTTTTTTATAAATATCTGCTGATTCTTTTACACCACCACCTGGTGAGTTAACACTTAATACAACACCCTGTATAGAGTCATCATATAAAATATTATCCAATTGCTCTAAGAAAAACTGATGGTCATATGCTACTGGCTGCCAAAGTGTACCTGAGCCAATATCTTGAATCGTACCATCTACCTTTAAATAAGCAATGCGTTTATCAAAATTATTGCCTTCAATGACATTTTCATAAACATCTAAATTATTTCCTGCCATTAGGCTATCAAAATTTCCTAAGAAGTCTGACTTAAATAGCGCAAAAATAGTGTTAATGCCTAATGAAAACAGCAAAAGAACACCTGCCACTACTAAAGCAACCCATCTTTTTACATTCATGTTTTTCCGCCTCCTTAACATGTAATACGAATGATTACCTTAATTGTTTCATTCTCTTGAAATAATACGCAAAAATTTAGCTACTCAGCATCGCAAAAGATTGACTTTATTGTCATGCTCCAATTCCTCTACACAATACTTTTAATAAAGAGCTAAAAAGCTTGATACTATTTATTTCCTTATAATACCTTACCAAAATCATAAAAAAAATCAAAGTCCATGCGCTTACATAAACTTTGATTTTCGATATTATTTCCTAGGAAATGATGTATATTCAAGTTGTTTCGCTTCTTGTTGTCGTAATTCGACACGGCGAATTTTCCCTGAAGAGGTTTTTGGTAGCTCTTCTACAAACTCAATGGCACGAGGATATTTATAGGGTGCTGTTAATGTTTTTACATGCTGCTGAAGTGTTTGCATAAGCTGCTGATCACCGATTTCACCCTGATGAAGAACAATAAATGCCTTGACAATATTTCCTCGAACCTTGTCAGGGCTTGCTATAACAGCCGCTTCTTTGACAGTTGGATGCTTCATTAAGGCATCCTCCACTTCAAATGGGCCAATTGTATAGCCTGAAGAAATAATGACATCATCACCTCGCCCCTCAAACCAAAAGTAGCCATCCTTATCTTTATAGGCACGATCTCCTGTAATATACCAATCACCACGGAATTGTAAATGTGTACGTTCAGGGTCTTTTAAATATTTTTTAAAGAGTGCAGGTGTTGCTCGGTGGACGGCTATATCTCCCACTTCTCCGACAGCAACTGGCTGACCTTCGTCATTAATAATGTCTACTGTATTGCCAGGTGTTGGTTTTCCCATCGAACCAGCTCTTGTTTCCATTCCCACCATTGTACCAACAAGTAATGTATTTTCAGTTTGACCATAGCCATCTCGTATTTGTACATGACAAACATCTGAAAATACTTTAATCACCTCACTATTTAAAGGCTCACCTGCTGACACAGCCTGACGAACGGCACTTAAATTATATCGCTGTAAATGATCAAGTGCTGCCATAAAACGATATTCCGTTGGTGTGCAACATAGAACATTAATATTGAACTTTTCAAGCAATGTTAGGTAAGTAGCTGCATCAAATTTCCCCTTATAGACAAATGCTGTTGCACCACTTCCTAATGTAGCAAGGAACGGACTCCATATCCATTTTTGCCAGCCAGGTGCTGCTGTAGCCCAAACAATATCATTCTCTTGGACACCTAACCAATAGGGAGCTGATGTACGTAAATGTGCATAGCCCCAGCTATGACTATGGACTGCGGCTTTAGGATTACCTGTTGTACCACTTGTATAGGCTAAAAAAGCAATATCTGTGCTTTTGGTTGGAGTAGGATTTATGTAAGTTGTTGATTGATATTGCATATTTTCTAGTAATGGTTGCCATGGTTCATGTGCATTACCAATTACAAATTGCTGTATACCCTGTAAATTTTCCACCTTATCAAATTGTTCAATATAAGGCTCATAGGCAATAATAGCTTGTACATTTGCATGTTGAATGCGATAGTCAATATCTTTGGTTCTTAACATTTCTGAGCTTGGAATAATCGTTAAACCCGCTTTTAAAGCAGCAATATAAACAATATAGGCTTCGACAGAGCGTGGTACCATCACTAGTATCACATCACCTTTTGTTAAGCCTTGTTTTGTAAAAACATGTGCTGCCTGATTGGCCCTTTCAAGTAAATGCGTGTATGTAATCCATTGAACCTCTTGATGTTCATCACAAATAATTAATGCATTTTTAGTTGTATCCTGTGCATATTTTTCAATTTCCTCTGTAATATTATACCATTCTGGTGCAATCAAATCTTGTCTTTTCACGGCAAATGCCCCCTTTTGTTATGACACATTATAAATCTCCTATTTTGTGTTTTTCAATGCTTTGCGTTCAATTTACCAAAAGTCATGACAACTATCATATTTAGTTATATGGTATCGGTCATATTCATATGAATTCTCTCTTGAACAAGCTAAAAAAGTATGGTACATTTTGGTCAACTGAAAACAAGATTGCAGGGGGACTCATTATGAGTTGAGAAGGTAAAACCTGACCCTTTGAACCTGTTAGTTAATACTGGCGTAGGGAGCAATATCCATCTATTTTTATTGATGAAGGGCTCTTTTGCGTGTATTTTTACACAAAAAGGGCCTTTTTGCATGCTTACGTTCGTCCAATAAGGAGGACCTATAATGATTATTCAAAAAATTCGGCAAAAAAATCCATTAATTCATTGCATTACAAATTATGTCGTCGCAAACTTCCAAGCAAATGGACTATTAGCAATTGGTGCTTCACCTGTTATGGCTGATGGCAACGATGAGGTGGAGGAAATGGTAAAAATTTCCTCAAGCTTATTAATTAATATCGGCACACTGAATGATACCATGAAAAAATCTATGTTACTGGCTGGAAAAAGGGCAAATGCGCTTGGTATCCCTGTTATGTTAGATCCAGTAGGCGCTGGTGCAACAAACTACCGTAAACAAGCTGTACAATACCTACTCGAAGAAATTCAATTTGCAGCTATTCGTTGCAATATTGGAGAACTTGCGGCAATTGCTCATGTAGAATGGCAGCAAAAGGGTGTAGATAGTGGAACAGGCTCTATTTCTGTAGAGGATGAAGCAAAAAAAGTGGCCAAGCTGTATCAATGTATCGTCATTGTTACAGGTGAAAAGGACTTTATCACAGATGGCAATCAGCAGCAATGGATTGCAGGTGGAAATGCCCAAATGACAGAGGTCACTGGAACAGGCTGCCTTTTAAGTGCTATTTGTTGTGCTGCTTATGTAGCTGATCAGCAGCCCTATCATCAGTTAGCTGAGATACTAAAGCTTTATAAACAAATTGCCGAGCAAGCTGCTGCTTCTACACAATATATAGGTGATTTTCAAATTGCTGTGTTAAATGAACTAGGTCGTCTATCCAAGGGCGGTGAGCAATAATGCACATTGTGACAACAATCGCTGGTTCTGATAGTGGTGGCGGTGCTGGCATACAGGCTGATTTAAAAACCTTTCAGGAATTAAAAGTGTTTGGAACAACCGTTATTACAGCTTTAACTGCTCAAAATACACGAGGTGTTTCAGGTGTTCTGCCAATTGAGGCAGCTTTTGTAAAACAACAACTACAGGCATTGCTTGATGATTTTTCAATAAGTGCTGTCAAAACAGGCATGTTATTTTCCTCAGCTATTATTCATACAATTGCGCAAGTAATAGCTGATACAAACATACCACTTATTGTTGATCCTGTGATGATTGCCAAAGGTGGCGAAAGTTTATTACAGCAAGAAGCCATTGATGCTATTATCCATTATTTACTGCCAATCGCAACTATTGTCACGCCAAATATTCCGGAAGCTGAAACATTGACAGGCAAAAAAATCAACACAATCGCTGATATAAAAAAAGCTGCTGACCATCTATTAGCAACAGGTGTACACTGTGCGATTATCAAAGGCGGGCATTTAGCAGATACAACAAATGCCATTGACTATGTATTTTTCCAAGATGGGCAAGCTTTTTCAATGCAAACACCTCGTATTGCGACAAAAAATACACATGGCACTGGCTGTACATTTTCCGCAGCATTAACAGCTTTTGTAGGGCGTGGTCTTTCGATCAAAGAAGCGATAATTGAAGCTAAAAAATTTATTCAATTGGCAATCACACATGATTTAGCACTAGGTCACGGACATGGACCAACAAATCATTTTGCTTATCAGAACGACAAAAAATCATGTGAGGTGACTATTTATGAATCGTAAAGATTTACAGCTCTATTTTATAATGGGAACAGGTAATTGTGTTCATGAGGAGCCAATCACTGTTCTGGAAAAGGCTTTACAGCATGGCATTACCATGTTTCAACTACGTGAGAAAGGTCCCAACGCATTAACAGGGCAGGCATATGAAGACTTTGCACGGCATTGTCAAAAGCTGTGTCAACAATATCATGTACCATTTATTATCAACGATGATGTAGAGCTTGCGATAAAGCTTGGGGCGGACGGAATCCATATTGGTCAAGAGGATTTTCCTGTATGTAAAATTCGGGAAAAAATTGGGCAGATGATTCTTGGTGTATCCGTTCATTCTGAAGCCGAATTACAAACTGCCAAACAATATGGGGTAGATTATGTAGGAATTGGCCCAATTTTTGCTACGACATCAAAAAGCGATGCCAATCCACCAAGTGGTACAACATTTTTACAAAGTGTACGTAGTAAAAGCCCTGAACTTCCTATAGTTGCTATCGGGGGCATCAATTGCTTCAATGCACCATCAGTTCTCCAAGCGGGGGCGGATGGTATTGCTGTTATTTCTGCTCTTTGTGGTAGTAAGGATATTCCCCATACAGTAGCTATGTTTAAGTCATTGTTTGGAGAGAATAAAAAAAGCTATATATAAACAAACTAAAACCAGTGCCTGTTACGGACACTGGTTTTACGTTTAATAATTGCTTATTTTCGCAATTATTGGTTGTTGTTTGGCATACCTTTTAATTGAGATTCTGCCATTTGTACAAGACGTTTAGTGATTTCACCGCCAACGGAACCGTTAGCACGAGCTGAAGCTTCAGCTCCTAATTGAACACCAAATTCTTGTGCAATTTCGTATTTCATTTGATCAAGTGCTTGTTGTACACCAGGTACTGCAAGCTGGTTTGAATTACGGTTGTTGTTTGAAGTCATGTCTCTCACCTCCTTGTGAATATAGAATGTGCGATATTAGATTTTTAATACGAAAATTTTAGAGGTAAATTGTACCTCTAATGGAATATCAACAGCCATACAAAAAAGCCGTCTCAAAATGGGCTTTGAGACGGCTTTTAAAACCTTATAACAGATCTGCAAATTTATCTTGTTGTTCTTCTTTCTTAGGGAAAATATAGACCTCACGATTTTTAACGGCACGTGCAATCAGTTCATCAAAATCGGAGAAGCTTTCATAATGCTCTACCTTTTCAAGCTTTGGCTTTGTTTTTGGACTAGCAGGTGTAAAGATAGTACAGCAATCTTCAAATGGCTGAATAGATGTTTCATATGTGCCGATTTTTTCTGCAATATCAATAATTTCTAATTTGTCTGTTGAAATTAATGGACGTAAAATCGGTGTATTAGTTACAGCATTAATAGCAGTCAAGCTTTCAAGCGTTTGACTTGCTACTTGTCCGAGACTTTCACCTGTGACAATGGCAAGAGCGTCAATTTCCTTACGTACTTGATCAGCTACTTTTAGCATCATACGACGCGTTGTTGTCATTGATACATTTGAAGGCACTTTTTCTTTTATTAAAACTTGTATTTCTGTAAACGGAATAACATGTAAACGAATACTTGCACCAAATTTCGTTAATTCATTAGCAAGCACCTTTACTTTTTCTAATGAATTTTGGCTTGTGTATGGTGGACTAAAGAAGTGTATCGCTTCTAAACGCACACCTCGCTTCATCATTAAATAACCCGCAACAGGGCTATCGATACCACCTGACAACATTAATAATGATTTTCCATTAGACCCTACAGGCATTCCACCTGCGCCAGCAATGACTTGGGCCATCATATATGTGGCATCATGACGCACTTCTACACGTAGTTCAATATCAGGCTGCTTCACTTTGACAGATAAATTTTGAAATTGTGGTAAAACATAGCCACCGATCTCACGCTGAATGGCATGTGACTCTAAGGGAAATGTTTTATCTGTACGTTTAACTTCTACTTTAAATGTATGTTGGGCTTCTTTAAATGTATCCATAATTGTTACAGCAAGCTGCTTCATGCTTTCTATATCTTTTTCACATGCAGCGACAGGGCTAAAGGATTGAATACCAAAAATTTTAGGCAATCCTGTTATAAGCGTCTGCATTTGTGTTTCATTTTCAATTGCAATAAACATGCGGTCTCGCTCTGTACGAATATGCAGATGTCCTAAATCTGCAAAGGCATGACGAATATTTTCACGCAAGCGGCGGATAAAATCCATTTTATTACGACCCTTTGTTGAAAGCTCGCCATATCGAATTAAAATCTCTTTCCAAATCATTTGTTTATTTCTCCTTTAAGCTCTATCATTACTTTTGCTAATGCTTGTTTAAACTTTTTAATATCTTCGTTTGTGTTATGTGCACCAAAGCTGATACGAATAACACCTTTTTTATAATGCTCCTCAAGATGTAAAGCTTCCACAACATGGCTTGTCTTTGTTTGTTTGGATGAACAAGCACTTGATGTAGAAACAATAATACCTTGCTTTTGCATAGCATTAATAATAATTTCTCCTGTTAGATCACGTACACTAAACGATAAAATATGGGCTGCTCCTTGCGGGTTCGATAAAATATGCACAGCCTCTCCATAGCTCTGTAGCTGCGTACAAATATCTGCCTGCCATTGTCGATATTTTTTCGTACGTTCTTCCATTATTTCAACTGCTAGCCGTGCTGCTTTTGATAAAGCAACAGCCTGTGGGACAGCTACGGTTCCACTTCGCAATCCAAATTCCTGACCTCCGCCCACCACATAGGGCTGCCATCTCATTGGTTTACGAAATGCTAATACACCTGAACCTTTAAGGCCATGAATTTTATGACCAGAAATGGATAGACAATCTGGACCATCTTCTCCTTTAAAGAACACGGCTAATTTGCCAAAGCTTTGTACCACATCTACATGAAAAATAGCTCGACTCATTTCATGAATTATGCTCCCTGCATCAAAAATAGGTTGGATCGCTCCCATTTCATTATTGACATGCATAATGCTTACCAAAATGGTATCCTTACGTATTTTTGTCCGTAGTTCTTCTAATGAAATCATACCACGGTTATCAATATGAAGATATTCAATCTCAAACCCTTCCTTTTCAAGCTCTTTCATTGCCTCTAAAACAGAAGGATGTTCAATTTCTGTTGTTAAAATATGCTTACCGATATGCGTATTACTGCGTGCTACTCCAAAAATTGCTGCATTATTCGATTCTGTACCACCTGAAGTAAATAGCACATTCTTTGCTTCTGTCTGCAAAATATCTGCTACTTGCTCACGCGCACGCATTAATAAGTCATTTGCTTCAACACCCATAGCATGAATGGACGCAGGATTCGCATAATACTGTTCATTAACAGTCATAAAAGTTTGCATCACCTCTTGCAAAGGCTTGGTTGTCGCACTATTATCTAAATAAATTGCCTTATTCATTACTATTCACACACTTTCACCACGTTGATTTAACGGTATTTATCATAACGCAATCTCGAAGGAATGACCACTAACTTTAACGATTATTCATAAGTGAAACCAAAAAAACTGTCTAAAAGTAATCGCTATACTTTTAGACAGTTTCTATGTTTTTCAATTATTTTGACATGGTTTCTTCTGCAACAATTTCCTGAATACGCTTTAACGCACCTGGCTCCATTTCTTCCACGGCTGTTCCTGCTTCCTCTAATGCCTTTACATAACGAAATTGATGGAATGCCTCCTCCGCCTCTGTTAAACGCATATTCAATTTTGGATTTGTACCACGATGGCGATTACCATACTGAATAATACGTTCAATTAACATCACATTTTCGATTAATTCATGCGCCTTTGCGTTAACATCCTCTACACAAAGTGTTGCTGCATTTAAGTTATTATGAACCGTTCCCATATTCAGTGGCACTTCTTGTAAGCTTTGCATCACTAAATAAATATGTTCCGCCGCTTCATCAAGGCGTGCATCCATCTCCTCAGGGATTCCTGGAATATTTGCCTTATTTAATATGCGGTCTGTTTCTTGTAGTATTTTCTTTAATTTTTCAACTTGTGTACGTGCCTTATTTTCATCAATCCGAAGCTTCTTCATTGTATTGGATAAATGTTCTTGCTCCTCATGAATACGTTCAAGCTCTTCACTAATCTCGATTAGCTCCTCCTGTAAGCTAGAGTAAGCAGATTGTTCCTCCCTAACACGCATTGCTAATAAATCATAGCGTCGTTGCAATGCCTCTAACTGCTTGAGTGCTATCTTCGGCACTTCAGCATCCTTTTCATTTAGATGATAGCTTTGCTGTACATAAGCTGCCTCTTCGCCCACTAATTTAGTCGAAGCAATAATATTTGTAATAGAGCTTAATAAGCGATCACAATTTTGATCGACATAATTTTTCGCAATAACCTCTTTTTCAAGCAAATCATAAAAATGGTCAATTTCTTCATTTATTTCTGCTACGCGAGGCTTCACAATAGCTATCTTCAGCGCTGCTAAGCCACTTTTTAATGAAGCAAATTCTTTTTCATACTTATTTAATGCTTCGGTTAACTCTAAATGCTGCAAATAATACGATTGTTCTTCCATTTCACGCTGCCCATTACGCAATTCTTGCACTGCCCCCGGAAGCTTTACTTGTAATTCTGTTAAGATCGTAGGAACATCGTTAATATAGTCAAATATTTGTTGTGATTCTTGGTTTAAACTAATAACAATTTCACGTGCTTGCAGATAATTTCCTTCATTTGTCAGAACATCAAATTCGTCAAATTTTTGAACAAATGTCTCTAAATTTTTCTCAAGGGCAGGTAAAGCTACACCAAATGAATGCTGATGAGCGAGCAATGTTTTTCTTGCAGAGCGATAATATTCTTTTAATTGTTCAATTTCAATGCGATTTTTTTCTTCGCTACCAATTAATTCATTCAGTTCTTCTAAGATTTTATCTTTATCTTGGTCACACTTTTGAATATAGTCCTCTATTTCACGCTCTATTAACCTCGCTTTTTTAAAACGAAGTCGATTAATTTGTTCTTCAGCATCAAATAGTAATGAGTCAATTTTCGTCATATGTACATCAATGACTTCATCCCAAGTATTGCGCCATCGTTCAAACATCTCTTCTGTTTCACCATTCATGTTTAAAGATTTGACTTTTGAAATTTCCTCATTGATAGGTTTATGTTGAATTTGTAATTTTTCATGTTCAAGTTTTGCAATAATTGCAACATGTTTTCTTCGCATCATAAATCCTACTATGGCTAAAATTAATAGTAGGATAATCGGAATGATGATATACTCCATCGTAAGCCCCCTATTCTACAATAAACGAATTGGCTAGTTGTATTTATTATATACTATGTTTTCGCCTTTTGTACTAAAATTTAAGTGTTTTACGGAAATCTGCATTTTCGCTATTTTAAAAATTTTTAATAGCACATCTATAGAGCTAAAGGAGTGGTAAATTATGAAACGCGACGGGCATATACATAGTCCTTATTGTCCACACGGTAGTTCAGATTCATTTATTCAATATGTTGAAAAAGCAATTTCTTATCGTTTCACAGATATCACATTTACAGAGCATGCCCCATTACCCAAAAACTTCGTGGACCCTACTCCCCAGCAAGATAGCGGTATGCATCCAGATCACTTGATACCTTATTTTGAAGAGTTACAGCACCTCAAAAAACAATATGCACAGGATATTCGCATACGAATTGGGTTAGAGGTTGACTATATCATAGGCTTTGAACAGGAAACTCGTCAATTCCTGGATACTTATGGGCACTTTTTAGATGATGCCATTTTATCTGTCCATTTCTTACAATGGCAAGATACCTATACATGCATCGACTTTTCACCTGAGAATTTTATCGATTTTTCAAAAAAAGTGGGCTCTGTTGAACAAACCTATAACTTATATTATGATACTGTTCTACAATCTATTAAGGCAGATCTTGGCCCATATAAACCAAAACGCATTGGGCATCCATCGCTTATTCATAAATTTCAGCTAGCCCATGGTGAAAAAATAAATGACACGATGCGTATTCAAGAAATTTTAGCTGTTATGAAGCAAACAGGCTGTGAGTTGGACTTAAATAGTGCTGGACTTAGCAAACAATATTGTCAGGAGTCTTATCCGCCTCTATCTTTCATGGCGTATTGTCGAGCCATTGAATTACCATATGTATTTGGTTCAGATGCTCATACTGTCGATGATTTGCATCAACATTATCATGTACTATACCACCATAAATAATAACGAAACGAGGTATCATCATGTTTATACAAATCGATTATAAAGGTTCTATTGCTGAGCAATATCTTACATTATCTAAACAATTAGACGCTCTCCTAACAGATGAAACAGATCAGATTGCTAATTTAAGTAATGCTACTGCCCTATTAAATCAATTTTTAACCGATATTAATTGGGTAGGGTTTTATCTTTTACAGCAAGATGAGCTCGTTTTAGGACCATTTCAAGGTCTACCTGCCTGTGTGAGAATTCCCGTTGGACGTGGAGTTTGTGGAACAGCTGTTGCAGCACAAGAAACAATTGTTGTCAAAAATGTCCATGATTTCCCAGGGCATATTGCATGTGATGCAGCTTCACAATCCGAAATTGTTATCCCATTAATAAAACACGGAGAGGTTATTGGTGTTTTAGATATTGATAGCTCCCTGGTAAATCGCTTTTCTCTGGAAGATCGAGAGGGTTTAGAGCAATTTGTAAAAACATTGCTTATTCATCTATAAACTTTTTTGTCATTAAAAATTGCCCTGAAATGTTTTTTATTGTCATTTCAGGGCGATTCGTTTATAGAATTATCATTATTTGGTTTAACAGTATCAGGAATTGGTTTGAAAGGAACCGTTATGAATACAAAAGCGATTCTTCCCACTATTCTTTGCCTCATACAAAGCCGTATCTGCATGTAAAAATACAGATTGGAACGCTGGCCGCTCTCGTTCATCCCACATAATCAGACCTGCTGAAATTGTTACTTGGGGATCTGTAGCCTTAGGAATGACTTCTACAATAGCTGCTGCCAATTTCAATGCTTCTTTCTCCACAATATTAGGAACGTAGACTGACATTTCTTCTCCGCCCCATCTTGCACAAATACCACGATCACCAATCGTTTTCTTTAACTGTACCGCAATTTGCACGAGTATATTATCACCAACTTGATGACCATAGGTATCATTGACACGCTTAAAATTATCAATATCAATTAATAAAAACATACCCGATTGATCATATTCGAGTGATTTTTCTACAAATTGGTCTAAATAACTACGAGCATACAGTTTTGTTAAATGATCTAAATCCACCATTTCCTGAAGCTGTGTTCGTAAAATCGAGTTGGCAATGGCTAAGGATGAGTGATGAATAAGTGACTGCATTAATTTAAAGCTATCAAACGAAAAGAAATAGGGCTCTTTGTGTAATACAATACTAAAACCATTTATTTCTTCTTCCATTAAGATAGGGATCGCCATAATGGAACGATAATCAATTTGCTTAGGGGTTAATCGGCTAAAATCGGCAATAAATAGTGGGTCATTCGTCTGTGAAAAATGCTGT
Organism: Lysinibacillus sp. FSL H8-0500; assembly: GCF_038051955.1. Classification (NCBI taxonomy): domain Bacteria; kingdom Bacillati; phylum Bacillota; class Bacilli; order Caryophanales; family Bacillaceae; genus Lysinibacillus; species Lysinibacillus sp. FSL H8-0500. Next base: position 3,488,580 of record NZ_CP150292.1, read on the forward strand.
TCAACATGCTTGATATAGATTTGACCCGTCTCTGAGCTAAATAAGGTTGTACTGGCCTCTGATACTTCAAAGGTGTCATTCTTTTTAAATGCAAAACAAACTTCCATTGGCTGAAAAGATTTTAATAACTGCTTTTGTAAGAAAAGTAACATTTCGTAAACATCAATGCGCATATTTAAACGATGTGATGTTTCATTAATAAGCTGTAAGTCACTAACGAGGCGATGTGATTGATGATATAATTTTGCATTTTCCAGTGCATTTCCTGACGCTTGTGCAAGCATCCGCACAAAATCCTTTTCAGTTGTGGAAAAAAGGTATGTTGTCGGTGCACTTACCTGCAAGATACCGTAAATGGCTTGTCGACCTTTTATGGGCGCATTTAACAAACGGCAATTCAAATCACCCGCAAGCTCTGTCGTTAACTCTCCTGATACAAATGCTTCAACGGTAGCAGGTCTTTCCGCTAAGTAATCAAAAAGTTTAATATCGATGGTTGTATGTCGATCTTGATCATTCGATAAGATGAGCTCTACATTAAACCCTGGAAAATTATCCTTAATATTTTTTAACACGTTTTCTAAAATTACATCAATATCCATTGTTGAATGAAATAAATCCGTCACGTTATATAGCTTTCTGTATTGATCTTCATTTATTTTTAGTTCTAAATTATCTTTCATCGTTTGAAGAACTTTCGTCAGTATTTCTATACATTCTTCACCGTAACTAGAGGTCATAAAATCTGTCCAAGACTCTGTTGCCTCTACAAGTAATACACCAATAGGATTTTTACCTTCTGCCTGGAAAAGCACCATATCTGTCATCGTGGAATAAGTCTGTTTTTCCTTTAATATATACGGAATTTTCACTACTTTTTGTTGATAGAAGCTAGCTTCAACCATTAGCCATGACACAGCATTCAATTTTGTTTCAATTGTTAAGGAAGCTACCTCTTCAATAGGTATTAAAGAATTACTTTCAAAACTAAGAAAAGCAGCATTTTCAATTTTCAAGTGCTTCTTTAGACACTGTTTAAATGAACAAAAATACTCATTAAAACTAGCTTGTTCTTCATTAGAACTCACCCACAAGCTCAAAACATCAGATTTTATACATTTTAGCGTTTGTAAATGGTCTGTCATGAAATCACCTTTTCTATATAACGTACAAATCAATTACTATTAACTTATAATATATTATACATAAATTGTGTCATTTTGACTATGTAATTCTGTTCCACTTTTATATTTTAACTTGTAAAACGCAGCATTAACCCTATTGAAAATGTATAAATGGGATTAGTAAGGATTTTTTTACTATGTATGCTTTAAAAATATTAATACTAATAATTGACGTACATACTCTAAACAGTTACAATGGAGGTTGTGTAAAATAAACGCAGCAGTGGTATAAGCTTATAATTGTATTTTATTCCTCTATTTGCAATACAGCAAGATAAAATAGATGGTGTATTGTGTAACCTAACGGCTGCATAGGCGAAAATACATGAAAATAAAATGCTTGTAAGAATGGGTACTACTGGTTTTTGTTTTACAACAAAAAAACCAAATTTAAAGGAGGAGACAACACTATGTCTCGTTATACAGGTCCATCTTGGAAATTATCACGTCGTCTTGGTATCTCACTAAGCGGTACAGGTAAAGAAATCGAAAAACGCCCTTATGCACCAGGTCAACACGGTCCAAACCAACGTAAAAAATTATCAGAATACGGTTTACAACTTCAAGAAAAGCAAAAACTTCGCCATATGTATGGTATGAATGAGCGTCAATTCCGCACATTATTCAACCGTGCTGGTAAAATGAAAGGTGTACACGGTGAAAACTTCATGATCCTTCTTGAAACTCGCCTTGACAACTTAGTTTACCGTTTAGGTTTAGCTCGCACTCGTCGTGGAGCTCGTCAATTAGTAAACCATGGTCATGTTTTAGTAGATGGCAAACGCGTTGATATTCCATCATACAGCGTAAAACCAGGTCAAACGATTTCTCTTCGTGAAAAATCTCAAAACCTTACTGCTGTAGCAGAAGCAATCGAAGTAAACAACTTCGTACCTGACTACTTAGCATTTGACGCTGACAAAAAAGAAGGTACATTCACTCGCCTTCCAGAGCGTTCTGAATTATCAGCTGAAATCAACGAAGCATTCATCGTAGAGTATTACTCTCGTTAATGACCTTACAAGCCCTAAAAACCTTGGTATACCAAGTGTTTTAGGGTTTTTTTATGCGCTTCCTAAACTTAAATGGGTTGCTGGTCCTATCCTTCTACTCTCCTGCCTTTTTCTTTTAGTACGTAACATCAACCCAACAAGCAAATAGAGGAATGTTGTAATAATGCCTGCGGTTGGTGAAATAAGAATTTCTTTTCCTTGGGCAATGTTGAGATAGCCCTCAAGAATAAGCGGATTTACTAAAGCATCCTCTGTCATATGCATAAGGACTAGTGGCCAAATGCTTTTTGTCATAAGATAAATTTCAGTATACATAACATTCCAGAAAATGATGGTGACAATTCCTACAAGCATAAATACCCATCGATTTACAGGAAGTACGCTCGTAATATCATTTTCAGTTAAAAATACAAGGAAGTAAGGAATATGCCAGGCTCCCCACACTCCCCCAACACTAACATAGAGCCAAAGGTCATTTAATTTTAGCTGTATGAGTTTGCTTGTAAGATAGCCCCGCCAAACCGATTCTTCAAAAAAATTTTTAATAAACTGGATAAGTAAACCACTTACAAAAACAGACACGATTGTAGACATATCAAAATTCGAAAAATCTATCCAATTAAAAACATAGCCTACCAGTACAATAATAGATGTGATAACAGGATAAATCAGCAATGCGGTAATATACCATTTTACATTGCCTTTTAAATTAAGTGATAATCCCATGTCCCGCCAACCATCCCCTGCAAAGGCACGCAATAGTATCGTTACAAATAACGGTGAAATTAGCCAAATTCCCATACCAAGTGAATCGCCCTGAGGCTGCTCAGGGAGTGATTTGTCTACCCACACCCCCAGCCATCCACATAGTAAGACAACAATCGTAAAGGCTATCATATTTCCTTTCATTTACAACAAGCCTCCCTATTTTCAAGTATGACAACAATCCACATTGGATCAGGGCACGGTGTTTCAGGATGCAGAGCTATATATTGTGCAATGCCCTGAATAGAACACCAAAATGCTACGGCAAGCGCTTGTGCATTCCCTTGTTTAATGTCACCCTGTAACTGCCCTTTTTCGATGATTAGAGCACTTTTTTTCCATTAGTTTCGTAGCTTCGGCAAGCCTTTCTTTTAGGTCAGGAGCTAAAGCGTCCAAATGCTGCGCGCTTTCCATTAGAACAAACATTTTAGCAGCAAATGAATTTGTCTCAATCATGTTAAATATGTCCTCTACAGCTTTTTTAAAAATAGCTAGCGGTTGTTCTTCATCTGAAGGAGAAAAATCCATTTTAAGCTTTTCACAGCCAATGAGAATGAGTGTTTCATATAACTTCTCCTTCGATTCAAAATAGTGGAAAAGTAATCCCATACTCATATCAGCAGCCTTCGCAATATCCGCAATTTTAGTTTCACCATAGCCCTTTCGAATAAATAAATCTAATGCACATTCTAAAATTAAGGCTTTTCTTCGTTCCTTTTGTACTTGTCTATTTGACATTTTGCCACCTCATTTATTAAATATATTTTCATCGAAATTATATTCAACAAAATTTCCTGCTAAATATCTACCTTCCATAAAAAAAAGATATAAGAAGTAAATTTTTCAAACAGAGGCATTCCACTAGAATTTCAATTAACATCTTTTATGTATTATCAAAAATAGGAGGAATTTTCAAGTTGGTATTTTATGTATTTCTACAATCCACAGCTCCACTAAAAAAGTAACTATTCTTGTCCTAAGTTCGCTAATAAACATAAAAAGGATTATATTCTATTTTATGTTTTTTAAAATCAGCATAACTACTACCTATACGATAAAAATATATTATCATGTATTTACTATTCAATTAGTCATAAAAATAGAACCGTTTTCCAAAAAATATATTTTACTTTTATAGTAAAATATTTTTCAAAACGTAATAAAATCAAGAAGTAAAGCAGTCAATATTTTTAAACGACCTATTAATAGGTTAACTTTTTTGTAAAATAATAACTCCGTAAAAAATATTAATTTTGATAAAAATTTGAGTTGCAGTTTGATAAAAAATAGACTACGATGAATTGCGAAAGGTGGTTCACCATCATTCAAGCAATAATAATTTTAAAGGGGTTGGACATATGTCAGACGTTCTAAAGCAATTTGTAATGCCGAAAACAAACTTATTTGGAGCCGGAGCAATTCAAGAAGTTGGTAATCGCTTAAATGATTTAGAAGTGAAAAAGACATTAATCGTAACAGATGAGGGCTTACACAAATTAGGTCTCTCTGAACAAATTGCAAACATCATTACAGCTACTGGAATTGATGTAGCAATTTTCCCGAAAGCCGAACCAAATCCAACAGATCAAAACGTAGAAGATGGGGTTGCAGTGTATCATGCTGAAAATTGTGATTCCATTGTATCTCTTGGAGGAGGCAGTGCACACGATGCAGCAAAAGCAATCGGACTTATTGCTTCGAATGGTGGACGCATTCATGATTATGAGGGGGTGGATAAATCTCAAAATCCACTTGTGCCTTATATTGCGATCAACACAACGGCTGGTACTGCAAGTGAAATGACTCGTTTCACGATTATTACAGATACAGCACGTAAAGTAAAAATGGCGATTGTTGATAAACATGTGACACCGTTACTTTCCATTAACGACCCTGAATTAATGATTGGTTTACCTCCTGCTCTTACAGCGGCTACTGGTGTTGATGCTTTAACACATGCGATCGAAGCCTTTGTTTCGACAAATGCAACACCAATTACAGATGCTTGTGCAGAAAAGGTACTTCAACTAATCCCAGAATACCTACCACGTGCCTATGCAAATGGTGCTGATTTAGAAGCACGTGAGCAAATGGTATATGCGCAATTTTTAGCGGGTATGGCCTTTAATAATGCCTCACTTGGCTATGTCCATGCAATTGCCCATCAGCTAGGTGGCTTCTATAATCTGCCACATGGCGTATGTAATGCGATTCTATTGCCACATGTTTGCCGCTTTAATGTGACAGCACGTACAGAGCGTTTTGCTCGTATTGCTGAATTATTAGGCGAAAATGTGGAAGGCTTAAGTAAGCGCGATGCGGCTGAAAAAGCGATTACAGCGATTGAAAAGCTAGCTAAGGATTTAAATATTCCTAGCGGCTTCCGTGAATTAGGGGCAAAAGATGAGGATATTGAAATATTAGCGAAAAATGCGCTGCTAGATGTTTGTGCGGCAACAAATCCTCGTAAAGCCACATTGGAAGATATTAAACAAATCATTACAAATGCAATGGGTCCTGTTGCAAAGAAAGAGCAGTCGCTTGAGGCTGTAGCACTTTCTTAATAGTATTAGATGCTAAGGCGGAGAACTTTCTCCGCCTTTTCTTCTATTTAACGATAAGTTCATTGTCTATAAGGCTAACCCTCGTTATACTTTTCTTAAAAAGAATAGGAGATAGCGATATGCGTTTAATTTCAATTTGTCCTAGCAATACAGAGCTGGTCGCCTATTTAGGACTGGTCGATCAGCTTGTTGGTGTTGATGATTTTTCTGATTGGCCAATAGCAGTGAAAAATTTACCACAACTTGGGCCTGATTTATCGATTAATATGGATGCACTAGAAGCATTGGAGCCTGATCTTGTGCTTGCTTCTTTAAGCGTACCGGGTATGGAAAAAAATATTCAGGCATTGGAAGAACGAAACATTCCACATATTGTTTTTAATGCAAACTCCTTAGAGGAAATCGCACAAGATCTTCTCACACTTGGTAAGGTTTGCAATATGGAACAACGGGCACAATCTGTCGTGCAGGAATATTTACAAACAATTGACAACATGCAGCACATTGCTCAAACAATTAAGAAAAAGCCCACGCTTTATTGGGAATGGTGGCCGAATCCTATTTTTACACCTGGCAGTATTAATTGGCTAACGGAAATTAGTGCAATTGCTGGCAGTGTCAATCTTTTTCGAGATGTGGAACTAGCCAGTGTCCAAACAGATTGGGCAGATGTGGTACAGCGTAAGCCTGACTACATAATGATGGCTTGGGTTGGTGTTGCTTTTGAGCGAATAAAGCCAGCCCATGTATTAAAACGTCCACATGCCAAGGATTTAGAGGCTGTCAAAAATCAGCAGCTATATGTTATGGAGGAATGGCTTTATTGTCGCCCTTCTCCCCGCCTTCTTGAAGGAGCCATTAAGCTTGCAAAACTATTACATCCAATGGAATATAAACATATAGAAAATCCCAGTTTCTTATAAAAAAACAACATCCCAGGTAGCTTGTGGGATGTTGTTTTTAGTACTTATACGAATTTCACCATATGGTATTTTTTCTTACCTCGACGGACAATGCTAAATGCATCCTCTAAACGATCTTTTCCATCAACTACATATTGTAAATCCGTCACCTTTTCACCATTTACGCTAATCGCACCATTGGCTACATCCTCGCGCGCCTGACGTTTTGAGGAGGAGATTCCCGCCTCCACAAGAAGGTCCACAATATTTTTATCCTCTTTCGCCATTTCAATAGAAGGAACATCTTTAAAGGCATCCTTCATTTCATCTGCGGAAAGAGCTTTTAAGTCGCCTGAGAATAAAGCGGCTGTAATACGAATGGCTTGCTCTAAAGCTTCTTGCCCATGAATTAAACGAGTCATTTCTTCAGCAAGTGCCTTTTGTGCCTTCCGTAAATGTGGCTCTTCCTCTACAGAAACGGCCAATGCTTCAATTTCTTCACGAGAAAGGAAGGTAAAGATTTTTAAGTATTTTACAACATCCGCATCCGCAGCATTGATCCAGAATTGGTAGAATTCATATGGTGATGTTTTTTTGCCATCTAGCCAGACAGCACCACCTGCTGTTTTACCAAATTTTGTACCGTCTGCTTTTGTCACTAAAGGAATTGTAATCCCGAAGGCTTTTGTCTCCTCCTCATGTGTTTTTCGAATAACCTCTAAGCCTGTTGTAATATTGCCCCACTGATCAGAGCCACCTACTTGAATACGACAGTTGTAATGGTTGTATAAATGATTGTAATCAATGCCTTGAATTAATGTATAGGCAAACTCTGTAAAAGAAATACCTGTATCAAGACGTGAGGCAATTGTATCCTTCGCTAGCATGTAATTGACATTAATTAATTTGCCATAATCACGTAAAAACTCAATTGTGTTCATATTGCCAATCCAGTCACGATTATTGACAAGCTGTGCCCCATTGCCATCCTCTGCAAATTCAAAAATACGCTCTAATTGACTACGAATACCTTGGACATTTTTATCAATTTGTTCTACTGTTTGTAATTGACGCTCTTCAGAACGACCAGATGGATCTCCAATCATCCCTGTTGCACCGCCAACAAGTAAAATTGGACGATGACCTGCTTTTTGGAAGCGACGTAATGTTAAAAGTGGCACGATATGCCCGATATGCATAGAGTCTGCCGTTGGGTCTACACCACAATATAAAGAAACAGCCTGCTCCTCTAATAATTTTGCCATACCTTCTGCATCTGTTTGCTGGTAAAGCAAGCCACGCCATGCTAAATCTTGTAATAATTCGGTTGTCATAGTTACTCCTCCTAAAATGATTGAAAATTTATTGCGTGTAGAAAAAAGAAAAGTCCCTACACGCAAAATTTGCATGCAGGGACGTTAAATCGACAATTAACGCGGTACCACCCGGCTTGAAGATGTCATCCACCTTCCACTTCGTTCAATCGCCTTTATCGCAGGCGCGCACGTCTAAGCTCCAAGCACGTAATTCGTCTCTACATTATGACCAGTTTTCACCAACCACTGGCTCTCTAAACAGGGAATATAGATACTACTGCAAGCTCTTCCTCACCAGAAAACTATAAACATTATTCTATACGAATCTTTTTCAATGTCAATAACTATGTTCCTACTAAAACAATATGTGCTATAATAAACAAGATTTTAGGAGGTCGATACATTGAAAGCTAAGATTCAACAAATCAATGCAAAAATCGATGAATTACTGGAACGAACATGGATGAAGAGATTACGTATTTCAGGTAGTGTTGCCTGGAACTTATTTTTACTATTTTTAGTCTTTGCATTGGTTGGTACTGTATTTGTCGGTTCAGTTGGTGCTGGTTATTTTGCTTCTCTTGTAAAAAATGAGCCATTGCGTTCAAAAGCAGAGCTGCGAAATCAAATTTTTAGCTATGAAGAAACCAGTGAAATTTATTTTGCCAATGATATTTATATTGGGAAATTACGTACAGATTTAGATCGTCGTGAAACTTCACTTAGCAATGTTGCACCCGATGTAATTAATGCGGTTCTTGCAACAGAGGATGAATATTTCCGCGAGCATACTGGCATCGTACCAAAAGCAGTTATTCGCGGATTATTACAAGATGTCACAAATTCTGCTACACAGACAGGTGGCTCTACTCTTACCCAACAGCTTATTAAAAACCAAGTATTAACAAATGAAGTATCCTATGAACGTAAGGCGAAGGAAATTTTACTTGCGATGCGTTTAGAGCATTTTATGACAAAGGAAGAAATATTAGAGGCTTACTTAAATATTATTCCCTATGGTCGTAACTCATCAGGTCGAAATATCGCTGGTATTGAAACAGCTGCTGAAGGGATTTTTGGCATCAAAGCGAAAGAGCTAGCACTTCCACAGGCAGCATATATCGCTGGTATTCCGCAGGCGCCATTTGCCTATACACCGTTTACAAATACAGGTGAGCTAAAAAGCGAGGAAGCGTTACAACCAGGTATTGATCGTATGAAAACAGTGCTTTATCGCATGAAAGAAGCTGGTTATATTAATGATGCGCAATATCAAGAAGCGCTCGACTACGATATTACTGCCGATTTCCGCGGACCTGAAATGCGCGCGGAGGATCGTTATCCATGGCTTACATATGAGCTTGAAAGTCGCGCCAAAGATATTATTGCAGAAAAGTTAGCGCAAGAAGATGGCATTGATGCTGAGCGTTTGAAATCAGAAAAAAAATTAAGAGATAAGTATACGATTTTAGCTGATCGTGATGTTCGCTCAAAGGGCTATCGAATTTATTCAACGATTAATAAAGATATGTATGATGCGATGCAAAAGGCAGCACAAGACTTCCAATATTATGGTCATACGTATACTGGGAAGGGGAAGGACCCTGTAACTGGTGAGGAAACTGATATTGAAATGCCTGTACAGGTAGGTAGTATTCTAATTGAAAACACAACAGGTCGAATTTTAAGCTTTGTCGGTGGACGAGACTTTAAAACAACACAGGTAAATCATGCGACACAAGCTTATCGCTCGAATGGTTCTACAATGAAGCCATTGCTTGTTTATGCACCAGCGATTGAATATGGCGTTATCGGTGCAGGTAGTCCATTAGTTGACGTAAAATTCTCCATTGGTTCATGGAGCCCAAGCAACTATATTACAAGTGATGAACGGGGAATTATCCCTGCACGTGAGGCTTTAGCAGACTCGCAAAATATTTCAGCACTACGTTTATATAATGATATTTTGAATAAACGTCCTGCCGACCTATTAGTTAAAATGGGCTTCAGTAAATTACATCCTGATGATTTCACCAATCTTGCAACAGGTATCGGTGCTTTACATGAAGGGGCAACTGTTGAAGAAAACACGAATGCCTTCGCAACCTTTGCAAATGGTGGACAGTTTATAGATGCTTATATGATTGATCGAATTGAAGATCAAGATGGCAATATTATTTATCAGCATGAGATAGTGCCTACAGAAGTATTTAGTCCTGAAACGTCATATATTATTACAGATATGTTACGTGATGTATTAACAAAAGGAACAGGCACACTTGCACGAAACTCATTAAAATTCTCTTCTGACTTCGCTGCCAAAACGGGGACTTCTCAAGAGTATAAAGATGTTTGGTTAGTAGGCTATAACCCGAATGTCTCTCTTGGCGTTTGGATGGGCTATGATCAGCCACGTACCTTATATGCCTTTAATAATACGTATTCACAGCCTAGTGTTCGTATTAATAAGCTATGGGCAACGCTTATGAATTCTGTTTATGATGTGGACCCGCAGTTTATTGATCCACAAACAAGCTTTAAGAGACCACCAAATGTCGTGAGCGCTTCATTCTGCGGTATTTCGGGCTTAGCGCCTTCTGCAGCTTGTTCAAGTGCTGGTCTTGTGCGTTCAGACTTATTTAATGCAAAAGTATTTGTACCATCAAAACCTGATGATAGCTTCGGCTCTGGAAGCGGCAGCGTTGTAACGATTAAAGGGAAAACCTATAATGCCCTATCAAGTACCCCTGCTGAATTCACGAGATCAGGTGGTGTAGGGATTAATCAAGCCTTTATTACACGAATGTTAGGAAGACTTGGCGGTAACCCTGCTAATTTATTACCAAAAAATTCATCATTATCGAACTCGTCTGTCTCAGCATTGGATTTCCCAGCCGATAGTAGCCCACCAGCAACAGTAAGTGCTACTGTGAATGGCTCCACATTATCGTGGTCAGGGTCATCTAATGATGTGGTTGGCTACCGTATTTACAATGTTACAAATGGTGGCAGAAGCTTAGTTACATCTGTGCTTGAATCAACACAAAGTATGACTGTGGCTAGCGGACAAGCCTATGTTGTTGTCGCTGTCGATATTACAGGCTTAACATCTGCTCAATCCAATGTTGTTTCTACAGGTGGTAGCGAGAACATCCCTGAGCCAGAGGAAAATGAAGAAGAACAAGAGCCAGATCAAGAAACACCAACGACACCACCTGCTGAGGGGAATGGCAATAGCAGTGAGGGAAATGGGAATGGTGCTGCAAATGGCAATGGGTCTCATAGCAATGGGAACGGTGGCACAGCAAATCCTAGTGATGGTTCAAATGGAGGAAACACCGGCACTCCTCCGCCTACAGATACACCACCTCAATAACAATCAACCTACTACATTTCATCTTTGAATTGTAGTAGGTTGATTTTTTTGCCATGATAGAGAGGATTACTATTTTAAAGGGGTGGCATATTAATGAACATATTAGTTTTAGGAGGTACACGTTTTTTTGGTCAAAAGCTAGTGAAGCTTTGTCTTCAAGAGGGACATCATGTCACTATTTTAACGCGAGGTCAAACAAAGCATCCATTCGGCTCAAATGTAAAGCAATTAATTGTTGATCGCAATAATGGTGAGGCATTAATACAGGCTCTTGCTCATACAGCATGGGATATTGTTTATGATAATATTTGCTATTCTCCAGACGAAGCACAGGTTATTTGCAAGGTATTAAAAGGGAAAACAAAAAAGCTTGTTTTTACTTCTACATTGTCAACCTATGAGGTGGATGGCGAAATTAAAAAGGAAGAAGACTTCGATCCATTCCATTATCCTATTCGTATGGGACACCGAGAAGATTTTTCTTACGGAGAAGGAAAGCGACTAGCAGAGGCTGTTTTATTTCAAACAGCTACTTTCCCTGTTGTTGCTGTCCGTTTCCCCATTATTATGGGTGAGCATGATTATACACGCCGTTTACACTTTCATATTGAGCATATTTTACACAACCAGCCTATCATTGTCTCCAATATCGATGCACAAATGAGCTATATGACAGATAAGGAAGCCGCTGCATTTTTATATTTTGCTGGGATGTACCCGATTGAAGGTCCTTACAATGCAACAGCAAATGGTACTATTTCATTAAAGGAATTAATTGCGCTTATTGAACAAGCAAGTGGCAAGCAGGCAAAAATCTCTCTTGTTGGCGGCGATCAGGTATCTCAATCACCCTATAACATTCCTGCGCATTGGTATATGTCAAATACAAAAGCAACTACAGCAGGATTTACATTTAGTGAGCTTCATGAATGGCTACCGAAATTAGTAACAACATTAATAAAGCAATTACAATAACGATTTAAAACCCCAATAATCCACTATAACTAGCAGATTCTTGGGGTTTATTTTAAGGCAAAATTGTCTTTAAAATAGCAATAGCTTCGTCGATCTCTTTCTTTGTTACCGTTAAAGGTGGTAAGAGGCGAATAACATTGGGCCCTGCGCCTACCAGTAATAGCCCCTTATCCTCTGCTGCTGTGATATAAGATGCTACCTCTGTTGCACCGCAATCAATTCCTAATAATAAGCCCTGTCCTCGAATCGTATAACTAGAAGGTAAATGAGCTTTTAATTGCTCCACAAAATAGGTAGCCATTTCTTGTACTTGCTGTAAAAATGCTGGCTCAAAAATATGGCTTAACACAGCCTCTGCCACACTCATCGCAAGAGGATTACCACCAAATGTTGTGCCATGTGTACCTGGGCTAAATGTCGCATAAAGCTCAGCCGTTCCTAGCATTGCCCCAACAGGGAAGCCCCCGCCTAAGCCCTTTGCCAATGTAATAATATGTGGCTTTAATACGGTTTGCTCAAAAGCATAGCGTGTTCCTGTGCGTCCAATACCTGTTTGTACTTCATCAATAATTAATAAAATTCCCTTATCATTACAAGCCTGCGCAATGACAGCTGCAAATTCTGACGTCACACTATTAACGCCACCCTCTCCTTGAATCATCTCCAGCATAATAGCTGCTACAGAGTCATCAATGGCGGCTTCAAGTGCAGTAACATCATTAAACGGCAAAATTGTAAATTTTTCAACAAGCGGTCCAAAGCCATTATGTATTTTGCCTTGACCTGTCGCAGACATTGCTCCAAACGTACGACCATGGAATGATTTTTCAAACGTAATAATATGATGTTTTCCTGTATGCTTACGTGCTAATTTAATGGCGGCTTCATTTGCCTCCGTTCCGCTATTACAGAAAAAAGCATGAGCAAAATGTGTATCAGCTATTAGTCGTTGAGCTACCTTCTCCTGACCAGAAATATCAAAAAGATTGGATGTATGCCAAAGCTTTTCACTTTGCGCTTTCACTGCCTGCACAATGGCTGGATGTGCATGACCAAGACTTACCACAGCAATACCGCTCGTAAAATCTAAATATTGTTTCCCAGCAGAGTCCTCCACAATGGTTCCCTGCCCTTTAACAATCTGTGCGCGACGTTGCCCATAGTTTCCAAATAAAGCACTCATCTTATCATCTCCCCTATTATTAAAATGTTCTTCTTATCACACTATATATTAAAGATTCAAACATTATGAGGAATAGCTTTTACTGGAAGCTACAATTGTTGTACCTACTAATGCTTCCCCCACAATTTGGACAGCAGGAATACCTGCTTGTAAACAATCGAGAGCACCCTGTACTTTGGGGATCATCCCCCCATAGATATGCCCTTCTTCTATCCATTGCTCAATTAAGGCAGGTGTGGCCGTTGCTTGATATTCATCATCAATACGAATACCACTCACATCTGTTACCAGTAATAAGCTATCTGCTCCTACAGCTAATGCGACTTCACTTGCAACAGTATCTCCGTTAATATTTAATGCCTGCCCTTCTTCATGTGCACCAACACAAGCAATAACAGGGACAATCCCTGCATGTAAGAGCGCTTCAAGCAATGATGTGTTGATAGCTTGAACAGCGCCCACATAGCCATAAGTGTCTTTATCTAAAAAATCTGCGACCATTAGCTGACCATCAAAACCATTTAAGCCAATTGCTGCAATGCCAGCACTCGTTAATTCATGAACTAATGCAGGATTCACTTTTCCTATTAATGTTGACTGAACAACTTCCATAGCTGCTTCATTTGTCACTCGTATGCCATTTAACGTATGTGACGCAATGCCTCGAGCTGTCAGTTCACGATTAATAGCAGGACCGCCACCATGAGTAATAATAAGCTCTACACCGCTCTCTTGTAGCCTTTTAAAATTTTCAAAAAACGCTTCATTTAAGCCCGCCAGTGTACTGCCTCCAAGCTTGATGACCATACGTTTACGAGCGGTATGATGCATTGATTTGAACGTAGTCATAGGTTAAGTCACACCCCCACGCATGCCCCTTGCCCTCACCAATACCAAGAGACACATAAATTTTGACTTCATGCATTTTTAAAAGCTGAATTAACTCATCCTCTGAGAAAGGCACTGGCTCTCCATTTTCAACCATTGTTGCCCCACCAATTTGAATAGTGATTTTATCTGGATCAACCACTGCACCACTATAGCCTACTGCTGCAATAATACGTCCCCAATTGGCATCACAGCCAAATACAGCAGTCTTGACAAGTGGTGAACCAACAACTGATTTGGCAATTTTACGTGCCTCCTCATCTGAAATAGCCCCTTCAACTTCAACTTCAATTAGCTTTGTTGCACCTTCGCCATCCTTCGCAATCATTTTTGCTAAATCTTCCGCTACCATTTTCAATGTATAGTAAAAATTATGCCAATCCGGATGCTCAGGTGTTAACGTATCATTATCTGCTAGACCATTTGCTAAAACAACCACTGTATCGTTTGTAGATGTATCTCCATCCACTGTAATCGCATTAAATGTTAAATTCGTAATATCTGCAAGTGTTTTTTGTAAAACATCTGCTTCAATTTTGGCATCTGTTGTAATAAAGCCAAGCATCGTTGCCATATTCGGCTCAATCATCCCTGACCCTTTTGCTACGCCAGCAATAATGACTTCCTTGCCATCCACAATCGTACTATAGCTAGTGTTTTTCATCACAGTATCTGTTGTTAAAATAGCCTGTGCAAAATCAATGGCACTTTCCAAACTGTCCTTTGGCTCTAGCTTTTGAATGCCATCGATAATTGGTTCCATTTTCATGATTTCCCCAATCACCCCTGTTGAGCAAACGCCTACTAAGTTTGCTGCAATGCCCAATTTTTCAGCCGCTAGTGCTTGCATTGTTTGAGCATCTTGCAGACCTTGCTTACCTGTGCAGGCATTTGCATTTCCAGAATTTACAATCATCGCCTGCATCTTCTTTGTTGTGTAGACTACTTCTTTTGTCACCTTTAATGGTGCTGCCTGCACAGCATTTGTTGTAAAAACACCTGCAACACTAGCAGGAACCTCACTTACTAAAAGCGCTAAATCCTTTTTCTTATGCTTTAAACCGCAGTGTAGCCCCGCTGCCTTAAAGCCCTTTGGTGAAACAATATTTTTACTTGATAATTTTTTTATACTATTTGTGGATGTCGACATGGTCATTTCATTTCCTCCTTCGATTGAAAAATCACAGTTGCTAAATAAAGAATGGTACAACATCTAGCCCTGTTGTTTGGGGTAAATCAAATTGAACGTTCATATTCTGGATCGCCTGCCCTGCTGCTCCTTTGACAAGATTATCAATCACACTAACGATTGTGGCACGGTTTGTACGGCTGTCCACCTTCACTAAAATATCGCAATAATTGGAGCCCTTTACACGATTGGTTGCTAAGCTATTACTATCTGTCACAATCCGCACAAATGGATGCTTTTCATAGGCTGTCTGTAAGCAAGCAACTAAATGTGCCTCCGTAATACCTGGTAACACAGGAGCATAGGTTGTTGCTAAAATTCCCCGTGTCATGGGTACTAAATGAGTATTAAACGTAATCGTTGTATCCACATGTGCAAACATAGAAATAGCTTGCTCAATTTCCGGGATATGCTGGTGGGTATTCATTTTATAGATTGAGAAGTTCTCATTGGCCTCACTAAAATGCGTTGTTTGTGATGGCTTATTACCAGCTCCTGAAATACCACTTTTCGCATCAATGACTAAAAAGTTTGGATCAATTAACTGCTCTTTTAACAATGGTAATAACGACAATAAAACAGCCGTTGGGTAGCAACCTGGATTGGCAATCAGTGTTGCCTGTCGTATAGCCTCTGTATTCCATTCTGTTAAGCCGTAGACACTTTGCTGAATGCTTGTGAATGGTGCAGCTTTTTTGCCATACCATGTTTCATAGCTTGTCGGGTCTTTTAATCGGAAGTCACCAGACAAATCGATCAATTTTGGGCCTTTCCCTACCAATGGTGGTAAAAGTTCGCTCGTCACCCCAGAAGGTGTACTTGCAAACACGACATCATATTGTGCCAAAATGTCATGATCAATTTTTTGCAAGGGTATATCAGCAATTTGCACAAGATGTCCAAACTTGGAAGAAAAAATGACGCCTTCCTCAGAAGATGTAAATAACTCAATCTGCTCTACAGCTGAATGATTATGTAAAAATCGAATAAGTTCCAATCCGCCATATCCTGTTGCTCCAACAATACCTACTTTCAATGCGCTCACCTCTGAAATAAGTTAAAAATAGTATACGTCTGCATAATTATTAAGTCAACTGAATTTTTATTTAATTATAATTTTTATCGTTTTCCGACAGAAGACGCCCACTCCTAGGAATGTGTAAGGTGTAGCCCCATGAGTAAGTGGGAGATGAATGTCGGTTGGCGATAGCCAACATGCCTTCTTGAGGGTATAATATTCTTGAACGATTCTACTGTAGTAGTAGGTGTATAAATAGAACTCGTCTGCTGGCTATCGTTCGCCAATAGCTTTCAAGAGTCGCACGAGATCACTGTAAACCTATGGCACGAAAACCAAGTGTCAAACCGAAAACAAGATTGAAAGACCATACGAATCTCGTATCAATCGTAGGGACTACGAGGGTAGCCTGCTAAAAAACTGGCGGTTACGTTGGTGTTCGCAGGAATCTCCCACTTCAAGCGTGAGCTAAGTGGCGAGTAGTTCAAGAAAAGATACCGCTTACTTCTATATAATTGTAAGTATCAGAAAAAATAGGGCAAGAATCCTTTCGTTCATCGAAGGAATTCTTGCCCCTTTTTATGCATCTATTGTATAAATATCGACGGGTCTTTTAATCTTCCATTGTTGATAAATCACCTGTTGGTAAATTTAATTCCCATGCCTTCAATACACGACGCATAATTTTTCCGCTACGCGTTTTTGGCAGCTTGTCCTTAAATTCAATTTCTCGTGGTGCTGCATGAGCAGATAAGCCCTTCTTTACAAAATCACGTATATCCTCAATTAATACATCGGAAGGCTCAACACCATCACGCAATGCTACAAAGGCTTTAATAATTTCTCCACGTACTGGGTCAGGCTTACCAATTACGCCTGCTTCAATCACATCTGGATGCTCTAGTAGCTTACTTTCTACCTCAAACGGCCCTACACGCTCACCAGCCGTCATAATAACATCATCCACACGCCCTTGGAACCAGAAGTAGCCATCCTCATCCATATAGGCAGAATCTCCAGATACATACCATTCACCTTTTAAGAAATAGGATTCATAGCGCTCTGGATTGCCCCAAATTTGGCGCATCATCGCAGGCCAGCCTCGTCGAATAGCTAAGTTCCCCATTGTAAATGGAGGTACCTCCTCACCCGTATCATCAACAATCGTTGCATAAATACCAGGGAGTGGTTTTCCCATAGAGCCTGGCTTGATATCCATCGAAGGATAGTTACAAATCATATGAGCGCCTGTTTCTGTCATCCACCATGTATCATGGATACGGTGTCCTAGCTCCTCTACCCCCCAGCGAATGACTTCTGGATTTAATGGCTCACCAACCGATAAAACATGTCGTAGCGACGATAAATCATAATTTTCAAGCAAGCCACTGCCCGCACCCATCAGCATACGGAACGCTGTTGGGGCACTATACCAAACAGTTACACTATAGTCCTCAATAGCTTGATACCATGCTTGTGGTGAGAATCTTCCACCAACAATTAACATTGTCACGCCATTTAACCATGGACCAAAGATGCCGTAAGCAGTTCCCGTTACCCAACCTGGATCGGCTGTACACCAGTAAATATCATCATCACGTAAATCAAGCACCCACTGTGTTGATTGATATTGCTGAATCATCGCATTATGGACATGTAGCACTCCTTTTGGCGCACCTGTGGAACCAGATGTATAATGAAGAATCATTCCATCTTCTCGATCCACCCATTCAATATCAAATTGACTAGAAGCCTCTTCTAAATGCTTCTTAAAATCTAATATTTGCTCTGTTTCCTCTATTCCTTCACCCACTAAAAAAACACGTTCTAATTTTGGTAATTTAGCTAAAGGTACACGGTTAAGTAGCTCTGGTGTTGTAACGATTGCTTTTGCTTCACTATCTGCCAGTCGATCATAGACAGCGCCTTCCATAAAAGCCTCAAATAATGGCCCGACAATGACGCCCATTTTTAACGCACCTAATAATGAAAAATAAAGTTCAGGTGAACGTGGCATAAAAATAAATAAACGATCCCCTTTTTGTAGATTCGTAGTTGTTTTAAAGACATTTGCCGCTTTATTTGTTAGCCTTTTCATGTCATTAAAAGAGTATGCCTCTTTACGCTTCCCATCATTAAAATAAAGCGCGACCTTATTTTTGCGATACGTTTCTGTATGACGATCAATTGCCTCATACGCCATATTTACTAAACCTGTTTCGAACCAGCTAAATGCTTTTTCCGTATCAGCCCAATTATGCGTTTTTGCCGTTTCCTCATAATTTGTTAGGTGGTGCTGACCAGTTAAAGCAGTTAACTTCTCTTTCATTTTCATCCCCATGAAAATACCCCTTTCTTTGCATTTACCTTTGACTATATATCGTGAATGTTAGCAATCCCCTCTGCTATTATTCACGATTTTCCATCAAGGAAAAATAATGATGCAACATTTGTTATATAACAGATAAAGATAGTGAAAACAATTAAAATATCATTTATACTACTTTCATCTGTTAAATAACAGAAGCAATATAATACTATTTTACACGAATTCACATAGAATGTCTCAATATTTTTATTTTTCCAAAAATATAGGTATATTTTGCAAAAATAAACGTTTTTCCGCAAGAAATCAGCTATAATGTAATTATTAAACTCAGGTGGTGTAATTATGGAACATAAAAAAACTTTTTTTTCTGTCACAAAGGAAACAAAGCATGGTACTGTGTATGTGGAAGGACCTGTTCCTCCAGAAAAATTAGCTTCATATTCCTTCCATGAAGGCTTGGTTGCCTTTAGACCCCCAAAGCAACAACAGAAAGCCATTATAGAAATTGCAGGACTTCCTGAAGGACGTATTGTTATTATACGCAAGGATGATACAATCGTTGGCTATGTTACTTACCTTTATCCTGATCCACTTGAACGGTGGGCTGAGGATCGCATCGATAATATGATTGAGCTAGGTGCTATCGAAGTGATTCCAGAATATCGTGGCACAGGGGCAGGCAAGGCATTGCTAGCCGTTTCATTTATGGGGGATGAAATGGAAGATTATCTGGTGATTACTACTGAATATTATTGGCATTGGGATTTAAAGGGGACTGGTTTAAATGTTTGGGATTATCGCAAAATGAT
This sequence comes from Lysinibacillus sp. FSL H8-0500, assembly GCF_038051955.1. Taxonomy (NCBI): domain Bacteria; kingdom Bacillati; phylum Bacillota; class Bacilli; order Caryophanales; family Bacillaceae; genus Lysinibacillus; species Lysinibacillus sp. FSL H8-0500. Next base: position 3,508,091 of record NZ_CP150292.1, read on the forward strand.
GGAGAAAATGATGAGTTCAGCTGGTTTCGAATATTTTGCTACAGATGATCCTGAAATTACATCACACCCAGCAAACTGCCTCATGGCGCGCGAAGGAAAACGCGTGTCTACTGAAGCAATGGAAAGATTTGATAAGCTTCGTTTTAGAAATCGTTTCATGTATTAAAATCAACACAAAGGGGATATGTATAGATGATCGTAGAAGAAATTATGAATGATAATCCTTACACATTAGCTCCTAGTAATACAGTGCTTGAAGCGCTAAAGCTAATGCGTGAAAAAAAAGTGCGTCATTTGCCAGTTGTAGATGAGGAGCAGCATGTGCTAGGCGTAATTACAGAGCGAGATATTAAAGAAGCTTTACCCTCACCATTACAAGATGAACCTAACTCTCCTATTTTTCATGCACGCGTAGAGGAAATTATGGTGAAGAATCCACTGGTTGCTCATCCACTTGATTTTGTCGAAGAGGTAGCGCTTACATTTTATGAATCGAAAGTAGGCTGTTTACCCATTGTCTCTGGAGGAAAACTAGTAGGAATCGTCACAACCACTGACTTACTCTATACATATATAGAGTTAACAGGTGCTACAGAACCTGGCTCCAAAATTGATATTCGTGTATCTGATACGCCAGGAATTTTATTTGAAATCACGAAAATATTTCATCAACATCATGCCAACGTCCAAAGCGTCTTAGTTTATCCTGACTCTGAAAATACACAAAATAAAATTTTAAGCGTCCGAGTAAAAACACTCAATCCTTTAGCCATGATTGAAGACCTTCGTAAAGAGGGCTTTGATGTCTTGTGGCCTAATTTACCAGGTGTTTCATTATAATGAAAAAGGCAGTATTTGTTTATTCACCTGAACAACTCGGATATAAATTTTCAGATACACATCCTTTCAACCATAAACGCTTGACGCTAACAATGGACTTATTAAAAAATAGCAATGCACTCAATGATGTCGATATTGTGCCAGCGCGTGTGGCAACAGAAGAGGAGCTTTTGCTGGCACATGATCCAAAATATATTGATATCGTAAAAAGAGCAGGACACGGTGAATTATCGGAAGCCCAAGGTGAAAGCTATGGGATCGGTACAGAGGATACGCCTATTTTTCCAAATATGCATGAAGCAGGTGCACAGCTTGTGGGTGGAACATTGACCGCTGTAGATTATGTAATGGAAGGCAAAGCAGAGCATGCCCTCAATCTTGGTGGCGGATTACATCATGGTTTTCGTGGACGTGCATCGGGCTTTTGTATTTATAATGATAGTACAGTTGCCATCCGTTACTTACAGGAAAAATATAATGCCCGCGTACTCTATGTCGATACAGATGCGCATCATGGAGATGGTGTGCAATGGAGCTTTTATGAGGACCCAAATGTCTGTACATTATCCATCCATGAAACAGGTCGTTATCTTTTTCCAGGAACAGGGAATATTACAGAGCGAGGCAATGGTCAAGGCTATGGGACCTCCTTTAATTTTCCAATGGATGCTTTTACAGAGGATGAAAGTTTCCTAGATATTTATGAGCAATCTATGCGCGAGATCTTTGAATTTTTCAAGCCGGATGTTGTGTTAACCCAAAATGGAGCTGATGCTCATTACTTTGATCCGTTAACACATCTACATGGCACAATGAATATTTATCGTGAAATTCCAAAGCTTGCACACCAATTAGCCCATGAGTATTGTGATGGTAAATGGATTGCTGTTGGTGGCGGTGGCTATGATATTTGGCGTGTAGTGCCTCGTGCCTGGGCTATGCTATGGCTCGAAATGACAAATCAAGCGCTACCAACTGGTCCACTACCACAAGCATGGCTGGATCGCTGGCAGCCTGAAGCACCCGTTCCATTAATTCCCACTTGGGAAGACCCAAATCCTTTATACGAAGCAATCCCACGAAAAGCTGAAATTGAAGAAAAGAATGCACAAATGTTAGCGAAAGCGCTACACATCATTCGCAATGAAAAGCGAGATTAACCTTGAGCCTCACAATATTTGTGGGGCTTTTTTCATTGGATTCGTAGCACAGCTCTATCCATCGTTTTGTGGTTTCTATCTGGTAATGGAAAGGCTCTATCCGTCATTTGAAGATATCTATTCTCTTGTCTATCCCTCTAGCAACAAAAAAAACACGTAAATCCGCTATCATCAGATTTACGTGTTACTATTTCATTATTTACTTTTAACAGATTGTCGATGCTCAATACGGTGTGGTAAAATTACCGCCTCGTCCTCCACAGGCTCCTTGCTCATCAATTTAGTGAGCAGGCGCATCGCAACAGCCCCAATATCGTAAAGTGGTAGCGCAACACTTGTAAGCTGTGGACGAACCATTCGTGCTAACTTTGAGTTTTCAAAGCTCATTATCTCAATATCGTCAGGTACATTTTTCCCTGCATCCTGCGCCCCATGGATTAAACCAATCGCTAATTCATCACTGCCTGCAAAATAAGCTGTGGGCGGATTATCAAGTGCAGCTAACCTCTCCCAAGCCTCTAAGCCCATATCATAACTAGACTCCTCTGCGGCAATTAAAGCTTCATCGATTGGTAATGCAGCATCCTGCAAGGCCTTCTTATAGGCTGCTAGCTTGAATTTGCCATTAATTGTATACGAAAGTGGACCTGTCACAAAGCCAATTCGTGTATGTCCATTTTGAATCAGTAAAGAAATGGCTTCATAGGCTGCTTGGAAATAATCAATATTCACAGTAGCGATTGTTTGGGATTCATCTACTGAGCCTGCAAGTACGATTGGTACGGGGGAATGGTCCATGGTTTGTTGCATTTTTTCCGTTACCTCATCACTCATCATAACAATGCCATCTACCTGTTTGCCAAGCATGGTATCGAGTAGTTGTAACTCTTTATCTTCATGTTGATCCGAATTGGCCAAAATAATATTGTAGCGATACATTGTGGCAATATCCTCTACCCCACGAGCCAGCTCAGCATAAACATTATTTGCAATATCTGGGATAATCACGCCAACTGTTGTTGTTCTCTTACTTGCTAAACCTCGCGCTACTGCGTTTGGACGGTATTCTAATCGTTCAATTACTTCTAATACTTTTTTTCGTGTTGCTGGCTTTACGTTTTGATTGCCATTGACTACACGAGAAACCGTTGCCATAGAAACATTTGCTTCTCTCGCAACATCATAAATTGTAACAGTCATCGTACGTGCCTCCCTTTTCCTAATTATAAGGCCCATCATCAATAATAAAGATGCATGATGAGGAACCATTGATAGCCCTATCATACGATAATTTTCATATGACTTTCAAGAAGAACTAATAAACCCAAGTATAAATAGTCATATTCTAGCCATTAATTTGTCACGATACAACAAACACCGCCTGCAAAAGTAAGCAAGCGGTGTTTATTATTAATCATTAAGCATGAACTTCATAGTTTTTCATGAATTTTTGTAGTGTTTCATAGAACGCATCAAATGTTGGAATATCCATTTGTTGCTGTGAGTCAGAAAGAGCTACAGATGGATCTGGATGCACTTCAGCCATAACACCGTCAGCGCCAATAGCAATAGCTGCTTTCGCACATGGTAATAATAAGTCACGACGACCTGTTGAATGCGTTACGTCTACCATAACTGGTAAATGTGTTTCTTGTTTTAAAATTGGTACAGCTGAAATATCTAATGTATTACGTGTAGCTTTTTCATAAGTACGGATACCGCGCTCACATAAAATAATATTTTCATTGCCTTTTGACATAATATACTCTGCCGCATGAATAAATTCATCAATCGTTGCAGCTAAGCCTCGTTTTAATAATACAGGCTTATTTGTAGCTCCTGCTGCTTTTAGTAATTCAAAGTTTTGCATATTGCGTGCACCAATTTGGATTACATCAATATAATCTAATGCTTCCTCTAAATGACTAGGTGTTACAATCTCTGTAATAACAGCTAAGCCATATTCCTCTGATACACGTTTTAAAATTTTAAGACCTTCTAATCCTAGACCTTGGAAGTCATATGGAGAAGTACGTGGTTTATATGCACCACCACGAATTAATTTTTCACCTTTTGCTTGGATAGAGGCTGCAACTGCTGCTACTTGCTCATAAGATTCAACTGCACAAGGGCCGAATACAAATGATGGTTTACCTTGTCCAATTAATTCACCATTAATATTAATGATAGTATCTTCTGATTTTTTCTTACGAGATACAAGCAATTCCTTCTTCTTATCTGCTTCAAGTTGCTTTAAAGCTGTTTTAAAGATTTGCTTAAATATATAATCAACCGTCATTTGGTTTAATGGACCATTATTATGTTCCTTAATAAGATCAAGCATATGTCTTTCGCGTAATGGATCATAACGATGGACACCTTGTTTTTCTTTAATTTTACCGATTTCATCAACTACAGTTGCACGTTCGTTAATTAGACGAAGAATTTCTAAATTTAAGCCGTCTATTTGACTGCGTAAGCTTTCTAAATCTTTTTGGCTCATGCGTTGTTGCTCCTCTCATTATGACAGACACTTTCAGAACTCTGAAATGTATGTTACATTTTTAGATATTAGCAATATTATAATCAATGTTGTGCAAAATGTCACGCATTTTTAATTTAGCGCTTCAACTCGCTAAATTGTTTTCAGCTATAATAAGAAAGGAAGCGATTACATTGAGTTCTAAATTATTTGCACTGGATATTGGTACACGCTCAGTGGTTGGTATTATCCTCCAAGAGGAAAACGACCATTTCCATGTGGAAGATATTTTAGTGAAAGAGCATAAAGAACGTGCCATGGTAGATGGGCAAATACATAATGTCATGTATGTAGCAGAATTAATTAATGGAATTAAACATGAGCTTGAAGAAAAACACGGTCCTTTAACAAAGGTAAGTGTAGCTGCAGCTGGACGATCTTTAAAAACAGAACAAGCAAGCGTGACCATTAATATACGAAATCGACCAATTTTTACAGAGGAGGATATTAGTCGCTTGGAGCTTCAGGCTGTCCAGCAAGCTCAGCAGCAACTATTACAGCAAAAAGAGGATGCAAAAATTAGTCATTATTATTGTGTTGGCTACTCCGTTCTCTATTATCGCTTGGATGGAGAGGAAATTGGTAGCTTGCTTGATCAGCAAGGTGATGAGGCACAAATTGAAGTGATTGCTACCTTCCTGCCACGTGTTGTTGTGGAATCGTTGATTGCTGCTTTAAAGCGCGCTGATTTAGAAATGGAGGCATTAACATTAGAGCCTATTGCAGCGATTAATGTGCTAATTCCGCCAACGATGCGTCGCTTAAATGTAGCATTGGTCGATATAGGCGCTGGTACATCCGATATTGCCATTACCGATAAAAGCACCGTTGTTGCCTATGGAATGGTGCCAACAGCTGGTGATGAAATTACAGAAGCATTAAGTGACCATTATTTACTAGACTTTCCTGTCGCAGAAAATGCCAAGCGACAGCTCCAAACAGAGGAAGATATATTGATTCAAGATATTTTGGGCTTTGATCAGTATTTCCCAAGGGATGAGGTTTTATTAGCCATTGCACCAGCCGTTAAACAGCTCGCAAAATCCATTGGCGAGGAAATTTTACGTTTAAATAATCAAACAGCACCTAAAGCAGTGATGCTTGTTGGCGGTGGTAGTTTAACGCCACACCTGCCAGCAGAGCTTGGATATATTCTTGATTTACCAGCAAATCGCATAGCTGTTCGTGGCATTGATGCTATTCAGAATCTTACAAAAGAAGAGCATATTAAAACCTCACCAGAGTTGGTGACGCCAATAGGAATTGCGATTGCTGCTAAAAAAATGCCGATTCAGTATATGAGCCTTACTGTTAATAATCAAGTTGTGCGTCTTTTTGAATTAAAAGAAATGACCGTGGCAGATGCTTTTCTAGCGGCAAATATTCGAGCAAAGCAATTATATGGAAAGCCTGGTCATGGCTTATCCGTTCATGTCAATGGGCAGGATATTTTTATCCCAGGTGGACATGGACAGCCTGCAGAAATATTAGTAAATGGGCAACAAGCAACGACCAAAACACTTATTAAAACAGGAGATGCTATTCAGCTTATTGAAGGGCAAGATGGACAGCCTGCAACTGCTACTGTCCGTGACATTGTTGACCCTGCGGCCATTAAAACCATTACCATCCAAAATACTAAGTATGTGATTGAACCAAAAATTTCGGTGAATCATACCCCTGCATCACTAGATACTGTTTTAAATGATCGTGATATCATTACATTTGATATTGCTGAAACTATTGAAGCCGCCTTTAAGATTACAAATAATTGGCATTTACTCAAGCAATTTGAGTCCTATACGATTCAAGTAAATGGACAACCATTATATTTACCAGAATTTTCTTCACAGTTACTGATTAATGGAAAAGCAGCTAAATTAAGCTATGCTGTACAGGATGGGGATGTGATTAGCTTTCAGCAACAAGCCCTCCCAACTATACAACGAATTGCAGAACAAATGAATCTTTTACTAGAGGATAAAATAACTGTTCATTTCCAAAATGAAGTGTTGGAACTGTCAAAAACAGCAAATGAAGCACTTGTTAATGAGGTGGTCGTTTCGCCTCTTTCAACGGTGGCCAATCGATCTTCAGTTGTATTTAGAGAAAAGGATCGCAGTCGTTGGATTTATCAGGATGTATTCCGCTTCTCTAATTGGCAACTACCTACCAGCTTTAAAGGAAATTTCACGATTTTAAGAAATGGACAACCTGCTAGCTTTGATATGGAAATTTTCGGTGGAGATAAATTAGAAATTTTATTAGAGCAATCACCAATTATGTAAAAAGGGGCTACGTTACACGAAAATATGTAACGTAGCCCTTTTACAATGCATCACATCATGCACGCACTTCTTCTGTTGTCTCTTCAGCAGCCTGCTCTGTTGTTTCTTCAGCTGCTGGTTCCTCATTAGATGTATAATCCTCTAGTGGTTCTTCACCTTCAAATGAAACTGTCCCATCATCAAAAACAGTTGGTGCTTTCGCTGTTTTTAATGTTTTTACCTTTTCTACTAATTGTGAAGATTGCTCTTGAAGTTGTTTAGAAAGCTGTAATGTTTTATCTTTTGCCGTTGTTGAAAAATCTGCACTCTTATCTTTTAAACTAACAGCTTGTACAGCTACGTCGCTACGTAAATCTTTTCCTGATTTAGGTGCTAATAATAGACCTGCCGCTGCCCCTACGATTCCTCCAACTAATGCGCCAATCACAAAATCTTTCATATTTACACGCTCCTCTTCGTAAATCGATTCCTGCGGATGATAAAGCTGTGGTAATGAACTTTCAAGTTGCTGTTCCTTTACTTCGTTAAAATTTGGCTTGTTAGTTGTCATGCAAACAATTCCTCCCCATCTAATGATCAATTTTGTCCAGACTTGTTGTTCATCTACTTTTACAGATGCATCTTCAACTTATGTCTAAGACTTTATTTTTATTCGGTCAGTATTGTATACTCACCAAATAATTATTATTTTTTACGACCCCATTTTCTTTTCGGCTTTTCTGCTTGCTCGGCTTCAAATTCATATGCATTTTCAGCTACAGCTTCCTGGGCTTGTTCAATAATTTTACGCTTTTTCCATTTATCAGCAATGCCCATTGCCACATTACTCCATTGTACAACCTGTGCAATTTTTTCTTCATTTTGCTCTACACTTTTAGAAACAGAGGATGTAATTTGTTGGACAGAATTATTTAAACCATTAACGGAGTCACCAATACCTTTAACAGCATGAACAACTGAATTTAATTGTTCAGATTTATGTTGTATATCCTCTGCTAAGCTATTTGTTTTTGTTAATAAGGACGTTGTTTCGCGGGTAATGCCTTGCATCTGTCCTTCAATACCTGATAATGTCCCAGCTAAGCTGTTTAAAATAGATTTGAGTGAAAATAATGTCATACCTAAGCTCACACATAAAATTAAAAATCCGATTGCAGCAATAATGGCTGCAATATACAAAATCACTTCCATAAGTTGACCTCCTAGTAAATTCTCTTTACTATTACTTTCCCTAACTTCGACAAAAAAAACAAAATTCCTGCTAAAGTTTTAAAAAAACAGCTTAACCCCTACGGACTAAGCTGTTTCATTGCTTTTTAACACATTTTCAAAAGCATCTTGGAATTTGTGAACATCACCAGCACCCATAAATAAAAATACTGCACCTCTATGTTGTGTTAATATCTCAATTCCCTCAGTGCTAATCACTGCGCTGCCTTCAATAAGTGACGCTAAATCCTGAATCGAAAGAGCGCCCTGTGTTTCTCTTGCAGAGCCAAAAATATCACATAAATAGGCTGTATTTGCAAGGCTTAAACTATCTGCAAAATCTTGTAAAAAAGCTTGTGTACGTGTAAATGTATGTGGTTGGAAAATAGCGACTAGTTCACGCTCAGGAAATTTTTGTCGTGCCGATTGAATCGTTGCACGAATTTCAGTTGGATGGTGTGCATAATCATCTATTAACACATTATCCCCTATCCTTGTTTCCGTAAAACGTCTTTTTACACCCTTATACGTGTGTAGACGCTCCTGAATAAGCTCAGGTGAAATGCCTTCATATTCACATAATGTGATCACTGCTAACGTATTTAAAACTGCATGATCTCCAAATAACGGGATAAAGAAAGTGCTATAAAATTCATTACGCACAAAGACATCAAACTTTGTACCCTCAGTTGTTTTTTCAACATTCCGTGCCTCAAAATCATTTTCAGCACCAAATCCGTAATAAACAACAGGCACTTTCGCTTGAATACGCTGGAGTTGCTCGTCATCTCCACATGCAATAATCGCTTTCTTCACTTGTAACGCTAATGATTGAAACGCTGAATAAACATCATCTATATTGGCAAAATAATCCGGATGATCAAAATCAATATTTGTCATAACTACATAGTCAGGATTATATGCTAGGAAATGACGACGGTATTCACATGCTTCCATCACAAAGAAGTCAGCATTTTCATGACCAGCTCCTGTACCATCACCAATTAAATAAGAGGTTGGTTTATAACCACCTACTACATGTGCCATTAAGCCCGTTGTAGAGGTTTTACCATGTGCCCCTGTGATAGCAATCGACGTGTAGTTGCCAATATATTCACCTAAAAATTTATGGTAGCGAATAATCTCTACACCGATTTCACGAGCACGCGTTAATTCAGGATGATCATCAGGAAAAGCATTGCCTGCAATAACCGTCATCCCTTCTCGAATATTATCTGCATGAAATGTGTAAATTGGAATATTACGTTCACGTAACGGCTGCTCCGTGAAGAAATATTTTTCGACATCTGAGCCTTGTACTTGTTCCCCCGCATCAAATAAAATTTGTGCAAGCGAGCTCATACCAGAGCCTTTAATGCCTGTGAAATGAAAAACTGTCATTAATTAAACCCCCCGGGAATTTCAATATCCCATCTATCATCTCTAGTAGGTGTATCGTATTATTACAAGACTGTTTAGGTATTAGTACCTTTACAAGTGTTAAAAAATACGTACTATTCAACACATCTTGTCTATTATAGCACTTTTTATGCATAAGAATAAATGTGTAAGTTTTCTAAAAAAATAATTTTCTTATCAATAAGATTATTCAGATGTGATTGACGCCATTCTTATTCAAACATCGTGATTAGATCTTCTTCTGTAATATAACTTTCACGTGGTTTACTGCCCCTCGCCTCTGACACAAAGCCGTGTGATTCTAACATATCAATTAAACGAGCAGCACGATTATACCCAATATGATATTTTCGTTGAATTAATGAGGTAGAGGCGCCACCTTGCTCGTAAACAAATCGGCAGACATCCTCAAATAGATCATCCTGCTCTGCAGACACCTCTGTTTTCTTTAAAAGCTCCTCCTGATCGAAAATATAATCAGGCTCGCCCTGCTCACGAACATGCTCAATAATGGCCTCAATCTCATCATCGGTTACAAATGTTCCCTGTAAACGGACAGGTGCTGACATACCATTGCCTAAATATAACATATCGCCTCGTCCAAGCAACCTTTCTGCTCCCTGCCCATCTAAAATCGTACGGGAATCAATTTGTGAGGAAACAGCAAAAGCAATACGTGTAGGGATATTGGATTTAATCAATCCTGTAATAACGTCCACAGATGGTCTTTGTGTGGCCACAATTAAATGAATACCACAAGCACGAGCCTTTTGCGCAATACGGCAAATGGCCTCCTCTACATCTGCTGGAGACATCATCATTAAATCAGCTAACTCATCAATAACAATTAAAATATATGGTAATTTCAGGCTATGCTCATTATTTTTATCAGCGATTGCATTATAACGGGTAATATCACGTGCACCTGCATGCGCAAATAACTGATAACGACGCTCCATTTCCTCTACTGCCCACTTAAGTGCAGCCGTTGCAGCCTTCACATCTGTGATGACTGGGCTCACTAAATGTGGAATATGATTAAATGGTGCCAGCTCTACCATTTTAGGATCAATTAGCATAAGCTTTAACTCGTGTGGCGCAGCTTTATATAATAAACTAACCAAAATTGAATTGATACAAACAGATTTACCAGAACCTGTCGCACCAGCAATTAAACCATGAGGCATTTTCCGCAAGTCCAGCGTAACAGGTTTTCCTGTTAAATCAAGACCTAAGGCTGCCTCTAACGGTGAATCTGATTCAAGGAAGGCTGCGCTATTTGTCACTTCTGATAAGCGAACAGCTCGTGATACTCGGTTTGGAATCTCAATACCGATGGAACTTTTCCCAGGAATCGGTGCTTGAATACGAATATCCTTTGCTGCTAGGGCAAGCTTTAAATCATCTGCTAGGTTGCGAATTTTACTAACCTTTGTACCATGACTCACTGTTATTTCAAATTGCGTAACAGCAGGTCCCTGCATAATTGATTCAATTTGTGCAGACACTTGGAAATAAGAAAGTGCCTCAACCAATGTATCTCCCTGTTGCTCCATCCACTCTGTATCCTGTGTTTTTTCTTCTGGTGGCTCTAAATATTCATCAGCAGGTTTTTGGTAAACATGTACAGGCTTTGTCGTTTTTTCGACTACTGCTACAGTTTGTGGTTCTTGCTGTTCCACCACCTCCACTTGCACAGGCGCTTCAATAGTAGTGGAAACAACTTCAGTAATAGGCTCTATCATTAACTCAGTCGTTGCTGAAATTTCATCCGCACTTGCTAGCTCCATTTCTGCTTTTTCTAAAGTAGCGACATTGGACATCGTTGTGACAGGAGCCATTGTAATAACCGTTTGATGGTTATCTGACTGGTGCTTATTGGTATTCGTTTCTTCATGCAATTGCACAGCAGTTATTGAATGGTCTGGTTCTTTATATTGTGGTACATCTAGCTGACTAGCTGCTATGTTCACGCTGTCTTCTGTATCTTTTTCGTCTACAACTGGTTTGACATCCACTACCTTATTAGAAGATGATTGCTGATTTTCTACGGTATTAGAGGATTGTGCCATTTTCGATTGCTGCTTGATTTTCCACTTTTCTTTATCCGTTTTTAACATGAGTACATTAAAAGGAATTCGACTTTTTTCGTCTCTTTGTGTCATAGCTATAGATTGTTCTGCTGAAAGCTGTTGGTCGTTTTTTTCATTTGTTGCTGGCTGCACTACAGTAACTTCGCCAATATGAATGGTAGAATTTTCAATTTGAACTTGCTCCACAACCATTTCTTTTACATGAATTTCCGATTGATCTGCTGATAGCTTTTGAATAGTTTGCTCTTGCACAATGTCCTCCTGTACAGGCTCTTCAAAGTCCATTGCATAGGCGGTTGTTTGAGGCACGGCTATGTCTGGCTCAGTATGCCCCTGCGGATCATTCACTGCTTCCAACACTTCGTCATCAAAAATAATCGGTTCATTTATAGGTGGCTCCTGCTTCTCAAGTGGTGTAGGCTGTTCCACTACAGCCTGCTGGTTGATGCTAACCGACTCTTTTTCTTCTAGTATATTTGCATTGACCTTATTTGTTGTCGCTTCTTTTAATAACGGATTAGTTTCCTGTCTATCAGATTTCTGAACGTTCACCGCTTGCTTGTCATACTCTTCCTTTCGTTTATCTAATAATTCCTTGATTGGACTTGGTTTTGCAAAGCCGTAGACAGGTGACGGTACATCTGTTGGCACAAATCGTTTACGGTTTTCAGGCAGGCTACTTTTAACGATTTTCTCTGGTTGCTGAAATGTTTCTTTTGGTGTTGATGGTTGAGGTTGGACAGGCTGTTGTTGTGCATCTCGAAAAACAAGGCTTGCCCTTGAGCTCTTTTCCTGCTCCACAGCCTGACTTCTTGGCATAGTTGTTTTTCGACCTGTACGCTTTGATCGATTCGCCAATAACTCCCGAATCCCTGAAACCTCTACATCATAAACACGAGAATCCACAATATGATGGTTTAAATGTTTAGGTAAAGAGAGGTCCTCAATTTGTCCATAATAATCATCTTCTATATAATCAAATGCTTCTTTTTGTGATGGCTGCTGAGACATTACTTCCTCATCATCAATTAATGGGAAACGGAAAGTTTTTTGCTTCGCTACAGGTGGCTCACTTTGTACCTGTTGTTCTTGTTCGTAGTCCTCATAATATTCTTCATAGTCGTATTCATCATCTTCTTTATTTAAAATTTTATTAATTTGTTTTTTAAACCAATTCACTTTATTTCACTCATTTCTCTTACACTTCATTTATAGCATTGTCTATGTATCTTTCTTTCAATAGCACAATGTCTACATCAAAAAGCATACCATAAAAATGTGTGAGAAACTTGCATTTAGTAGATGATTCTAAACAAAAAAAATCGTTATGTTACTGTCATATTCGTAACATAACGATTTAGCATATCTTATCTTAATAGGAGAACAACTAGTGAATTCATGCTCTTAAAAATTGAACCATTTTCTATTTAATAGCTTAGCCATTTTATTTACTTGGCACTTCAAAGGCACTGCCCACTACTGCGTCTTCAGACAACACTAAAATACCTTTTTCAGAAGGGGCATTTGGAATAGCTAATTCACGAGCGGAGCACAGCATACCAAAGGAATCCACCCCACGTAAATTACCCGCTTTAATCAACATTCCTGAAGGCATCACTGCACCAATTTTCGCTACAACTACCTTCTGACCTGCTGCTACATTTGGCGCACCACAAACAATTTGTAACGTTTCATCGCCAATATTTACAGAACAGATACTTAATTTATCAGCATTTGGATGCTTGTCCTTTGTTTCTACATGACCGACCACAAATTTCGGAGAAAAGTCAACATTGAGACGAAGAGCAGCATCATTTTTTTCAATCGCTGCTTCCAACTGGGCTACTAATTCTGGCGTTACATCCACTACACCGTTTGCATCTGTTTGCACATAGCTACTTGCATGAAATAAATTAAAAGCCTTAATTTCTCCTGTTTGTGCCTCTTTTAAAATCGCAAAATCGCCAGCACGTTCTACGATTGTTTTGACGATTGGCTCCGTTGCTAGTTGAACTAATAAAACGTCGCCTACATGCTCTTTGTTGTAAAATACATTCATTGTTTTTCTTGCTCCTTTTTCACTCTGTTTTTTGCTAGGATAAAGATGGGCTCTAATTCCCCGTCTTCATAAATAAATGATAATGACGTAATCGGCACTGTACCGACTGCAAAGAAATGCATCGTCATCTGTGCTAATACATCATACCCTGTTTCATTGCGAATATCACCTATAATTAGCACATCTTGATGAGGCACAGATAATGTCATATCACCCTCCACCTGCGAGCGCATTTCTTTTAGAAAGTTTTCATTTAAGATACGACTTGCATCATAGCCATCATTGACATTGACAAAATAAAATAGATTGCCTGCTACCTCATCTTTTTTATACGTAGTTGGTAGCTGCTTAACGGAAAATCTAGCCATTTCTCGAATTTGCTCCACGGTTAATTGTAATGCTTCAAGCATGGATTCATCAATAAAGCGATATGTTTTTCCTAAATCAAGGGCATAAAAAATACGGGTTTCGGCTGTATGCTCTGTTGTAATAAAGGCATGTCCCTCTTTTGATGCTTGCGGATACGAGGTGGCACGAATTACAGGATAAATTTGTGTTGTTTTCTGGAAACCCTGATCCATCTCTTGCTCCATTGCATAGAAGGTTTGCTCAATTGTATAGATAACTTCTGCAATAGCTGCTTGTTGTTTATCATTATATTTAGCCGCAATTCCTGGTAAAGAAAGCTCCATTCCTTTTCCAAGCTTCTTGTGATTTAAACGTAATTTATCGTGCTTCTTATCAACATGAAATTCGAATTTTTCCGTATTTAGTTGCTTTTTTAATAGCTCTACAAGTTGCTCTGATTTTATTGGCTTCACTTTGTTCACATCCTATTTTTGAAATAGCTCCTAACAATAAAATCTATATGGATTTTTATTGACGTATCTCACGCATAATATTATCTTGAAATATTTTTAATCAGATTTTATTATATTGATAAGGAGTTCTATCTTTGATCTATTCAATCTCATCCACTTACTTTATCTTAACGGAATGAACAATTTTCGTCATTTCTCGTAAGTTGTCCTCAATATATTTGGCTTGTGAAATCGTTGTCATTTTTATACCACCGCTACTCACAACTAGCTCCATTTCATCCTCATTAGCTGTTTTTAGCACTGCAGTAAAGCCAAAATGACCATCCTTCTCATAAGTTGTTTCTTCAATAATTTTGTCAGCATCATTGTCTTTTAACAGATTATAGTATAACTTACTATCTTTAGCTTCACGATCATTAATAAAAAGAATATAGCTTTCTTTTCCTTTTGAAATAACAATATTATAGTCATCTGAACTATCTTCAACTTTAAATTTTGCAGGTAAGTATAGTTGGATATCATCAATTTGTTCTGTATGTTGTTCTGGCTCTTCAGCAAAAACGGTTTCTGTGATTTGCAGTCCATTTGCAATTTGTTCCTCAATAGATTGACTACAACCAGAAAGCCCCAACAGTAAAAGCATTAGGCCAGCAGCTCTTAGCCATGTATATGACATGTCTCTCTTCCTTTCACTACAAAGTTTTTTCTATTTTAAAAAAATCTTTCATAAGTTGCAACCGCACTACCTTACCACCATCCACTATTTTTGTAAATATGCGAACAAATATTGACCAATTAAAAGTGATACAATATGCTCAAACATTGTTTGTCTACTGACTAAACCTTGCGTAAAAATTCCTACAGCTCCCATACCTTGACGAATATCCTGACGTTTTGTATATTGCTCCATAATGGGCCCTAATTCTCCACCAGCTCTTATTTCCTGGGCAATTTCTTTTGGTAATATAATTTGAGCACCAGCAGCTGTAAACCTCGCTCCATCTGCAACAGTAAGTGCACCCCAGTTGCAAACATACATATCATTCTCTATTTCCATAATACCACCCTCTAAGCCAAATGATAATTGTGCAGCCGTTTGTATCATAGCATTTTGGGCACGATTAATAGCACCTCTTCGAGTTTCTTCAAGGCTGAGCGGTTGATCTGCTACTTCTGAGGCAGCTTTTACATAAGTAAAAGTAGCATCCTTAAAATAGTGTCGAGCAATTGCTTCAACTGCTTCTATTTTAGCTTTATTGGTTGTACCAATTGCTATATTCATCTAATCCCCACTTTCTTTCCATAGAAAAAGATGCCCGCTAAAGGCATCCTTCTAACTTCCTATACATTAGCGTGAATCGATGCTAATGTCGAACGATCTGCTTTTTTCACTAATTCAATAATTAATGCTTTCGCAGCTGCGTAATCATCAATATGAATAATTGAGGCAGATGTGTGAATATAACGTGAGCAAATACCAATTACTGCACTCGGTATCCCATCGTTGGCGATATGCACTTTCCCTGCATCTGTGCCACCTGGTGAAATAAAGTATTGGTAAGGAATATGATTTGATTCAGCTGTATCTAAAATAAACTCTCGCATCCCTCGATGTGTAATCATTGTGCGGTCATGAATTCGAAGCAATGTTCCTTTGCCAAGCTGCCCGAATTGATTTTTGTCTCCTGATATATCATTTGCAGGAGAAGCATCTAAGGCAAAGAATAAATCTGGCTTAATCATATTTGCTGATACTTGTGCACCGCGTAAGCCAACCTCCTCCATTACATTTGCACCTACATATAAATGAGAGCGAAGTTGTTCATGCTGTACTTCCTTCATTAATTCAATGGCTAATCCGCAGCCATATCGATTATCCCAAGCTTTTGCCATAATTTTTTTCCGATTTGCCATTGGTGTAAATGGACAAATTGGAATCACCGATTGTCCTGGTCGAACACCAAGAGCAAACACATCTTCCTTGTTATCAGCGCCGATGTCAATCAGCATATTTTTTATATCCATTGGCTTTGAACGCTCAGCATCTGTTAATAAATGTGGTGGAATAGATGATACAACACCAGGAATTGCACCATTTTTCGTAAATACTTCTACACGCTGTGCCAGCATGACTTGGTTCCACCAGCCACCTAATGTTTGAAAGCGCAACATCCCATTGTCTGTAATGGATGTCACCATAAATGCAACTTCATCCATATGCCCTGCCACTAACACTTTTGGTGCATCAGCAACTTCACTATATTTAACACCGAAAATACCACCTAAATTGTCTTGAATCATTTCATTTGAATATTTCTCTAGCTCGGAACGCATAAATGCGCGTACAGCATGTTCATTCCCAGGCGCCCCTGGTAATTCTGTTAATGTTTTAAATAATTGTAATGTTTCCTTATCCATGATGACTATCGCTCCCCACGAAGTAGAATATTCTTCTTTACTTATTGTAACATATTTATTTCTGAATTCGAAATATTGAACTATTTCTTTAAAATCGTGAACGTGCATTCACTCTATAGGCTATGCTAAAATAAAGAATATAGAAAAGGAGGAAAGAAACATGAAATTACGTGATTTTTTAATCGGTGTTGCAACTGGCCTAGCTGCCGCAGTCATTATTAAAGAAGCAAGTGAAAAAGTTTCTCCATTCGTACCCGCAGGACAAGTACTTGAAAACATAAAAAAAGAATTTAAAAGGGATGCACCCATTGATGGCTCTTGGATTTTTATGAAAACTGAGGATTATACAAATGGTATTATGACTATCCCAGTATATCGTGGAGGTATCTCTCGTATGAATGAGGGTGAACTACAAACCTTCGAATTCGCTGCCGATGCACGTTCAGGTGTTGTCGTGGAACTAACAGAAGTATAAAGAACAAATGAAGGGGCTATGCAAAAAGTGAACATCTTTTTGCATAGCCCTCCCTTCATTTATTCAGACAAACCTTTATTATTAAAGTATTTTTTATACTTTCGATAATAATTTAAGTTGTTAAGTGTAAGCTTTGTCCAGCGCTTGGCATTCATATCCTCATTAAAGTATAGGGAATTTGTATACTTGCCTTCACGAATTAATTTCTTCGCCTCTAATTTTAGCTTTTCATTCGATGCATATTTAAACAGCACACCTTTTGGAATAATCATCCATAAGTGCTTGTCCTGTACATATGTTACATCCTGCTCAATATTTAGCATATGGTCATCTGCTACATACTTCATTAAATTATGACCGCTTGCTGTGACATAATAGCTGGAACGACCATTGCGCAAATTAATTTCAAATAGCTTATACTGCTTATCTCGAATATCGTATTTCATATCGAAATTTGCAAAGCCAGTATAGCCGATATCCTCTAAAAAGAAGCGTACCTGGTCCATTAACTCCTTGTCATACGTTGTTACGATAGCTGCATAACTGCCAATGCCTTCAGGCGAATGCTCCTCAAGTATTGGATTACCTAAGCACATTAATTTTACTTTGCCGTCTTTCCCAACATAGGCATTTAACACACGCATATAAGAATCATCCCCAGGGATAAATTCCTGAATAATCATTGTATCCTGATAGGTTGAGCTATAAATCGCTTTTAAAATAGCTGTTTTTTCTGCCTCATCGTGCGCCACAAACACCTTTTTCTTACCCGGGAATTTACATGCCCAATACTCTACAGAATTGGATGCTTTTAAAATAATCGGATAATCAAATGGTGGTGTAAAGTTTTCATAGTTATCGGCTGTTACCGTTGCTGTACCTGGATATTTAAAATTATACTGATCGCACATTTTATAGAAATTTTCTTTCAGTAAAATTTCATCCATTAATGACTCATCAATATACGGGACAGTAAAATGCTCCTGTAGGGCAGGCTTATTTTTAATAATAAGCTTAGCATAATCGTCACCACAAGCTAATAGTAATAGTTTTTTATCTGTATATTTTTTTGCAACCTGTGCCAGTGCAGGGGCAAAAACATCTTGTTCATTTAAACGATCAATTTCTTGAAATTGTAGAATATGGCTATCTTGTGTGGCTGTTAAATGAGAACGACCTAAAACAAGTGGTTTAATGCCGTATGCCTCATAAAATGCACGTGCCATACCGTATGCATTCATATCTGATCCTAGTAAAACAGGTAAAAATGGTTGCTCAGTTGCCATGTTTATTTCAACTCTCTTTTATAGTTTAGTATCGTGTTTAGTGTATCATATTTTTTATCCTGTTCACGAACAAAAAAGCGAGGTATTGACATTTTATCTGTCAAATACCTCGTCTTATATTAAAAAGTAATAACAGCCTGTCTACTGCGCTCCAGCTTGTCCACTATTTCTTTGCCCGTTTCATCCCATTTAATCATACGGTAATACGCATCATGATAGAAAATAAAGCTATAGTTATTTGCCAAAGCTTCTTTCATCAGTCGCTCTTTTGCAAATACACTTGTCATTGGATAATCGTCGTAAGCTAATACCCATAATGGATTTTGGTGCGCATGCGTTGGCATAATATCTGCCATATGCAATAACACTTCACCATTTTGCGTTAGCTTGATAACAGCATGTCCCTCACTATGACCACCTGTATGAATCATTTCGATACCAGGCACTACCTCTAATGTATCCTCATAGGTTTCCACTAAGTGCTGTACAGGCTCCCAGTTTTCTTTCCAATACGTATTTTTAGAGCGGATATTTGGGTTACGCATTTCATCCCATTCAATTTTTGTGACAAAAATTTTAGCATTCGGGAAAGTAGGTACAAGTACATCTCCTTCCCATTGCGTTAAACCACCAGCATGATCGAAATGTAAATGCGTCATTAACACCGCATCAATATCCGCTGCTGTTAAACCTAGCTCCTGTAAACTAGCTGCCAATGAACCTTCTTCTGTTACACCAAAGTTTCGTAGTTGTTTTTCATTTAATTTATTAAAGCCTACACCTGTATCAATCAAATAGTTTTTCCCCTCATATTGAATGAGAATTGGTTCTGTTGGTAACTCAATTTGATTTTTTTCATTGACAGGATATTTGCGTGACCATAGTGGCTTTGGGACAACACCAAACATTGCACCACCATCTAAGCACGTCACACCCCCGTTTAGCCATGATAATGACATACTGTGAAACTGTAACTGATCCATCCATACTCCCCCTACTATTTAATGATAAATTGCGATTCTAGTCGATAAATCGGCTGTCCCTTTGCAGAAAATTTCTGCTCATATTCTGTCATCACATTATCCTCTGGCATGTTAGCATGTAAATCAAGTGAAACATATTTTAGCAACATACCATATTCAGACATGCTGATTAATGAATACTCGAACAGACTACGGTTATCCGTTTTAAAATGGATTTCCCCATTATCCACCAAAATCGACTCATATAATTTCAAAAAATCCTCATGCGTTAAACGTCTTTTGGCATGACGTTTTTTTGGCCAAGGATCTGAGAAATTCAGATACACACGTGATACATCATTTTTATCGAAGAATTTATTTAAATCCGCGCCATTTACTTTTAATAAACGTAAATTGGCTGGAGACTTTGCCTCTAAAATTTTCTCTAATGCACAAACAATTACACTATCATAAAGCTCAATACCGATATAGTTAATATGCGGATTTTGCAATGCCATTCCTAATACAAATTGCCCTTTTCCAGTACCCACCTCAATATGGATAGGCTGGTCATTGCCGAAAATAGCCTGCCAATTTCCTTTAAAGTCCTCTGGCTTTGGAATAATCACCTCTGGATGATTATCAATCATTTCCTCCGCCCAAGGCTTATTTCTTAATCTCACTGTTCTTCCTCATTTCTGTCTTGTAAAATTATTGATTTTTTTATAGTATAACGTATTCCTCTTTAATTCGCATAAAATTATTGCGAAATGATATCTCCATTTTGTGCTATAACCTGCCACGCTTGCTGTTGCACTGTACAATGAATAGTTGTATCCTGCTGAACCACCCCAATATAATTACCATCTGTATGGCAATCTACCGGATGTTCCTGTACAACAATATCAAAATATGGTCCTTGTAAAAAGGTAATCTCTTTAAATTTAGTATGCTTTTCAAAAAATACAGTGACAAAGGCAAATAATAATTTTATTGGAGAGATGCCATGCACAATTGTTAGATCGACTAGCCCATCATCGGGTCTAGCAGCAGGGGATATTTTCATCCCTCCCCCAAAGTAAGGCTGATTACTTACTGCCACAAACCATACCTGTTGAAAATGCCATGCTTGTTTATCTGAATGTATTGTTACATCGAAACAGGTGAACTACTCCCACCACTTACCACCCTTGCGAGTCGCTTGAAGTGGGGGCTTCTCGACTTATCGTTGCTTTTACTAGCCAACGAAAACTGACCGAGCTACCCCTCTTGTTCCAAGAGTTTTGGTGCTTACGATAACGCTAATAGGCGTATACCTTCGTTTTTGATATTGATTGCTGCATTATAGTCTCGATCTGCCACATAGCCGCAGGAACAATGGTAGGTGCGTTCAGATAGTTTCATCGGTTTTTCTGCACCACAACAAGAACACTTTTTAGTGGAAGGGAACCACTTATCAATTTTCACAAGTTGTTTCCCTTGTTCCTTTAGCTTATACGCGAGGAAAGTAGTGAACATCCCCCAACCGTTGTCGTGAACGCTTTTTCCAAAGCGAAGGGCTTGAGACATTCCTTTCATGTTCAAGTCCTCCATCACAACAGCATCAAAATTAGAAGCTAACTCTTTTGACTTATGGTGAAGGAAATTCATGCGTTGGTTTGCTACTTTTTCATGTAACTTAGCCACGACTAGCCGTTGCTTGTGCCAACGTGCAGAACCTTTCTTGCGTTTCGATAGAATACGTTGTGCTTTAGCTAATTTTTCTGACATGACACGATAATAGCGAGGATAATTGGCTTTCTCATTCTCACTACTCACGTAAAATTCAGCCATAGCAAAATCCAGCCCAACGACATTTTCTATTTTTTTAGGCTGTATGTCTTTTTTGTATTCTGTTAGGACAGAAACATAATATTTTCCTGAGTTTGTTCTTGAGATTGTACATGATTTTAGTTTGTAATCCTTAGGAATTTCTCTATGCTGTTTGATTTTCACAAGTTTCAGTTTTGGTAACTTGATATGACCATCTTTCCATTCGATATTTCCATTGACAAAGTTAGTTGTATAGGATTGTTTTGTTTTACGGTTTTTGAACTTTGGAAATTCAGCATTTCCTTCAAAAAAGTTCTTATAAGCCGTCTGTAAGTTCATTTGTGCATTCGCTAAAGCGAGTGAATCCACTTCTTTTAGGAATGGAAATTCACCTTTATACTTTGCAGGAGTCGGAAACTTTTGCTTTTTAAGTGCTTCTTTATCATTCTTAAACTTTTCATACGTTTCTTTGCGTTCAGCTAACATCTTATTGTAGACAAAGCGAACACAACCAAATGTCTTAGCTAATAAGACGGATTGTTCTTTGTTTGGCAACAAACGAAATTTGAAAGCTTTGTTTTGTTTGGTCATATCAATTCACCTCACTTTTGACCTTGATTTTCAATCTATTTTTTGATGGTATCTATTGGGACACCGCCTGTTGGAAGTAGGCAGAAGCTTCTTGACCAAATATACCTCCCACCTACTATTGGTGCTATTCGAACCTTCACATTCCTTCAGGATGGGAGACTTCTTTCGGAAAGCCGTTAAAACGAAATAGCCCTCTTATCACAGCAGCAGCATATGACAGCTTGCCTAGTCCTAATTTATTGAGATACAGCTTAATGCGAGATGTATTGATAGCTTTTGTCACATATGCATCAAACCCTATACCTGTATTATTGACAAAGATTTTATGGTGATGATCGCCAAGTTCAATGAACCCAGCATCTATCTTTGTAGTGACCATAGCTGTTTTTACATAATCTTCGATTTGCCTAGCATTGCGAAAGGTAGGGAAATAACGTGCAAAATCATTACCAGAACCAGCACACACAACACCGATTAAAACGTATTCATTATGTACGATAGCACTTACTGCCTCATGAATTGTGCCATCACCCCCAACAATTACAAGCAGTTTTTTACCCTGATGTTGCTGTGCCCAGTGTTTGACTATTACTTGCCCATGTCCTTCATAGGCTGTAAAAGCTACTTCATAGGCAATTGTTAGCTGTTGTTGGAGCTGTTGCCAAACCTTCTTCCCTCTACCATTGCCAGCAGCTTCATTGACAATAAATAAGATTTGCATGCTTAGTCCTCTGCTGAATGGTTCGTTTGCTGCCAAATATCGCGATTAAAGGATGTTGTTTGCACATTATTTAAAATGGTTTGGGCAGCACGAATCTGCATATGTTTCATAGGGGAGGACACTTTTCTTAACTGCTCAATCCATTCTCCATAATTACGACGATCGACAAAACGCACTCCAAACGGTGAGCCAGGATAGTCAAAATAGCCATTACGCGTTAGGATGACCTTGCGGATAGGCATATTAATATGATCTTGTTTAAATAATTGCGTCAGCACCGATTCCATACGTCCTAAATTAATGGTTGGATTCAACACTTTTGCATCCTTTGTGCCTACTTTTTTTAGCCAAAAACGATCACTGCCACCAACATATACAGCTTGATTTTCAGCCTCTAAAACCGTAATACAAATGCATTCAGTCGGTGACATTAGCACTACATCAAGTTCAATCGGTGCTTTTCTTATTTGTAATATCGGGTAATAAAACAATAAGTAGTTATCTGGTAACGTTTGCAATAACATGCGTAGTAAAGAGTCACGCATAAAGCGAGGATCTACATAAGATTTCTCTCGTAATGTTGAGCTCGCCCATTTTATTTGAAAATGGAAAAATTGATCAATAAACATTCGTTTTAGCTCATGAATGGATTGTGGTGCATAGACAATTTTAGGCTCAAATGTTAAGGTTGTTTCTTCTTCAGGAATGGTGTCCTCATCGCTCACAAGTTCAGTTGAGATTTCTAATTGTTCTACATCCTCTACTATTTCTTTTTGCCGTCCAGCAAATATTTTTTTCAAGAAAGAAAACCTTTCCTTTTCTTCAAAAACATCCGTTTCTGCCTCATTGTCGACATGTTGCCATTCGCTAATATCCTCCCCCAATTCCCATTGACGCTTAATGCGCTCCCATTGATTTTTCTTTAGGCGAACAAATTGTGTTGGATATCTTGCTAAATCAATTTGATAGCGTGAAATATAATCTTGTAATTTCACCAATTGTGCCATATAAAGGTCACCCCATTCTTCCTTACCATATCTTTTGTTCTCTTTCTATGACAATTATTGTGTTCGAAAAAGAGGCAGTTGTAGTTATTACATCGACATTTGTACTGCAATGTTCAATATGTAAAATTGTTCTATTACTCTGTTTTTTATTTTACCATTAAAAAGAGAACTATCCATATAGAATAGTTCTTCTTCCAAGATGTGTTTATTTTGTATTTGATGCAAGTGGTAATTTCGCCTCAAAAGCCTGTTGTAATTTACGTGTCCATTCCCCTGGAGCGCCAGCACCGATTTGATGACCATCTATATCGATCACAGGTGTTATTTCAGAAGATACAGATGACACAATCACTTCATCCATTGTTAAAACATCTGCTTTTGTCATTGGTTCTTCAATAACAGGTAAATGAATTTCTTCTGCACATTTTAAAATAACTTGACGTGTAATACCATTTAAGATGAAGTTATTCGCTGGATGTGTATAAAGCTTACCATCTTTAATACCGTATACATTTGCGGATGAACATTCTGTTACGATATCTCCACGATGTAAAATCGCTTCATAGCAACCTTTTTCAGCAGCCTCTTGCTTAGCAAGTACAGCCCCAAGTAAATTTAAGGATTTAATATCACAGCGTAACCAACGAATATCTTCTACAAACGTAGCCTTCACCCCTTTTTCAAAGTTTTCATATGCACGTTCACCAGCTTTTACATTACCCGTTAATACAGCTGGAACACTTGCATCTGGAAAAACATGATTACGGGAATTAGCACCGCGTGTAATTTGGAAATAAACATGTCCTGTGTCCAAATTATTTTTCTCAATGAGGTCATGTAATAATTTATGCAGAACGTCTTTTGTGTAAGGAATAACAAGACGAATTTTTTCGGCGCTCGCATAGAAACGATCAATATGCTCTTGTGCTGTAAACATATGTCCGTTATATACTTTAACTACTTCATAAATACCATCACCAAATTGATAGCCTCTGTCTTCTGGTGATACTGTAATCGATCCTTCTTCAACAATTTGATCATTCCATAATGAATATGCCATATTTCGTTCATCCTTTTCGTCTTTGAGTTATTTTCTTCCTGCAAGCTCAACAATTGCTTCAGCATAAATAGCTGCTGCCTTCACAAGATTTTCCACCACGACAAACTCATCGGCTCGATGTGCAACATCTGGCTCGCCTGGGAATAGCATGCCAAATGCCACACCTTTTTTCATTACCCGTGCATACGTTCCACCACCTGTAGATAATAAAGGTGTTGTGCTATCACCTGTTTGACGTCGGTAGATGGCTGCCAATGTTTGAATAAATGGATCATCCTCACTGACGTAATGTGGTTTGGAGTCATCTTGTATATCTAATGAAAATCCCTTTTCAGCGGCTAATCGCTGGGCAGCTGTTATTTTTTCATCAAATGGATACGTTACAGCGTAGCGCATACTTATTATCAAGCTGCCACCTCGCTGAACATCATAGCTAACAACCCCTGGATTTAATGTTGTTGGGCCTGACATTGCATCCTCAAATTGTAAATCAAGCTGATGTCCATAATGATCCTGATAAAAAACATCTGCAATAAAATCAACAAATTGCTTACTTGCTTCTGTCGTTAACATTTGCTGTAAAAATTTCGCAAGATAAACAGCGGCATTGATCCCCTTATCAGGCTCCATTGCATGCGCTGCTTTACCTTTGATAGTTATTATATAGCGAGAACCCTCTAATAATAAAGAGCCTTCTAGCTGATTTTTGCTTAAAAATGATCGAAAATTCTGTTCGACTGATGCTGAAACATGTTGAAGCACTGCTTTAGCAAAATCAGGTACCATATTTGGGCGCTTTCCTGCATTAAATAGTAGTAGCTGTTCTTTCGTTGCATCACCAGTTTGATGTTGAGAGAATGCAAGCTCTGCAATGCCTTTTTCAGCATTAATGAGCGGGAAATCCGCATCTGGTGCAAAGCCGATCGTGGGCATTTCCTCTTTTTTAAAATAGTGGTCGACACAGCGGAATCCTGTTTCTTCATCCGTACCAATAATCATACGTACTCTTTTTTCTAATGGAATACCTGCATCCTTTACAAGCTTCATAGCCATCCATGCTGCCATAGTAGGACCTTTATCATCAATTGCACCACGCGCATATACTTTACCATCTGCAACCGTGCCGCTAAATGGTGGATATGTCCAATCTGCCTCATCACCAATTGGCACAACATCAACATGGCATAAAATTCCTAACAAGTCTTCACCTGCACCCATTTCAATATGCCCAGCGTAGTTATCGATATTTTTTGTTGGTAGTCCTTCCTTGTGACCCTTTGCTAATAACCATTCTAGCGCTTGCAGTGGACCATCACCAAAAGGTACTTCAGCAGTAGCCGTTTCCTCATCGAGCACACTATCAATTTGCACAAGCTCCTGTAGCTCCTGTATTAATTCATCTTGTCTGTCTTTTGCAGCTTGTAACCAATCCATATGATGTACCTCCTTCAATGTCATAACATTATTCTACACTTTACAACATAGATGACAACTATCTTGCTAACAACTATTTGCAATCGCTTAGATGAACACTACCATATATAGCATGATTTACCCATACCTCCACAAAATACAGTATAAATTTTATATTTCAATTGTAAATTTCTCTTGCATTCACTAGAAAATCAAGTAGTTTTTCTATATAATAAAGTTATCAGAATAATTGTTCTGATCATCAAATTAGAAAAGGGGATGTCTAAGGCAGCTATTTAAAAAGCCTAAGTGCACTCCGCACATATTGTCGTCCGCTAGTCTTTGCCAAGAGAATTAAGATGAAGGAGTGGTTCATTTATGAAACCAACTACTGATCGAATGCTTAATCGTATTAAAGACGTGTACATGTTTATTTTAGACAAAGGAACCGTGTCTACACAGGATTTAGTCGAAGAGTTTAGTATCACTCCTCGCACCGTTCAAAGAGATTTGAACGTGTTAGCCTTTAACGATTTGGTGATGAGTCCAAGTCGAGGCAGATGGACAACGACGAAGAAAAAAGTAAAATTAACGTCTTAGTTTTATGTTTTGTATGTAAAACATTGAGTAGGGAAAAAGAATGACCTTTCGTCGGGGTCATTCTTTTTTGTCGTTTTGGCAAATCGCTCAATCTCAGGCTTATTTTGCGTTATTTACCCTCTTACGATAATTTTCACTATTTACAGCTACTTTATAATCCGTTAAACTCGAAACATTCTACATCTTGAGAGGGGGAGTTTCGATGAAATTATCAAAATTGTTTCATCCATTAGTCTGGATTATTTTAGGTGGAACGATTTTTACACGGATTGCAAGCTTTATGGCAATGCCCTTTTTGGCAATTTATTTACATAATGAAATCCAAGCCTCTCCATTACAAATAGGGTTGACCATTGGCATAGCACTATTGATCTCTACAGGAGGGGAGTGATTTTATACACAATTAAGCGAGCGTTTTTGTATATAGATTGGTTGACATTTGTACCTTTAAAAATACATTTAATAATTCACATTTTTTATCACTTATCCTTAAAAATTGTTATAATATTCCTTACAAGAGAAAAAAGGAGGAGAGGATTTGTATGATAAAACTACAACCTTTTACTAGAAATGATTATAATGAATTAATCGCCAATATAGACTCAAAAAAAATGTTGCTTCAATGGGCAGGACGTGCCTTCGAACATCCATTAAATACCCAACAGCTCGATAATTACTTAAATAACAATACTAGAATTATATTTAAAGCAGTAAATGATTTAAATTATTCTATTGGACACATTGCACTGCAAGATATCGATTTCCAAAACAGGACTGCTCGGATTGGTAAAGTATTAGTATTTAATAATACCGAAAGAGGAAAAGGGTACGGATTAATGATGATCCAGCGTGTTCTAGAGTTAGCTTTTAAAAAATATGATCTTAATCGAGTAAGCCTAGGGGTTTTTGACTTTAATGAATCTGCTATTCGTTGTTACGAAAAGGCAGGGTTTGTAAAAGAAGGGTTATTAAGGGAAGTATGTAGATATGAAAATGAATTTTGGAACCTATACGAAATGAGTATTTTGAAAAGGGAATGGACAATTCTTAAAGAAAGGCGCAGTGAACAAAAATAGATTCACTCCAATGTCTTATAATTAGTGATTTTCTGCGGATATTCCAGCAAACACAGAATTCGGGCTGAAAAATAAACATTATAAAAAAGCTTGTAGACTCGTCTAACAACGTTTGGTTTGTCTACAAGCTCACTAGAAACGTCTGATTTTACCTTACTAAAAATTTTATATTATTAGTAAGATAATCCGAAAACTCTTTAACTTGATAATTAGTTTTATTTTTGACAATGATATATCCTGCTGTCCTTGACCATGAAGAAGTTAAAAGAGGTATAGTATCTCCCTTATTTACAGTAATGTTGAAATCTATTATCTCATTTTTATACTTGTCTAATATATCAAGATTTCTAATATCCTCCAAAATTCCGGCATTAGGCATAAAAAATTTAATTGCAGTTCCACATATAGCGTATGTTTTTATCGCTGTAGACATATTGCATAGCATTTTAATGTAGTTTTCATATACATTAAAGTCATAGGCATGCTCTATTAATGTTAAGATATCGTCACCGGGGACTCTTCCAGCGCATTCAATTAGCTTAGGTCCTTCTTTCGTCACAATCCATTCAGCATGGAGTATCCCCGTCTGTGCAACTAATATATTTATTAATTTTTCTTGATTTTTAATAATTTCTTGTTCCTGTTGCTTTGTTACTATTCCGGGAACTATATGTCCGCTTTCAATAAAATAAGGAGTACCAAAGGAAAATATACAGCAATTAAAAATTCATGTCCTCATCAAGGAGCCCCTTTATGCGAAGGCAGAGTAGAGGGCATGACAGTGGTTAAAAAAAACAGAGAACTCGAATATATAAGAGATGGTGAAATTCTGAGATGTCCATGGCACGGTTGGGAATTTGATTTATTAAACGGTAACTCCATTTTTAACCCATTAAAATGCCGAACAAAAGCTTATAAGGTTACCATCGAGAAAGATCCAGTTGAAACTTATCCTGTTACAATTGAAAATGAATATATCTTTGTTCATATATAGGAAAGGTAAAGTGTAAAAAATTAAAAACAACTTTATGTAAAATTTAAAAATATACACCAATTGTACATACATGAGAAATATACAGCAAGCCGCTTGTTTAAAGTTAAATCAAAATTAGTTTCTGATAACTATATTTTGAATCCAGTCTTAGTTAAAGAACTTCCGGATTCAAAATATCTAGTTTTAGATGAGCACACAGAGTAGAAACATTAAAATTTTAGGTTATAAAAATATTTCCATATAGATTTTTAATGATTTGGATATTCCAGGATAACATCCAACTGAACCGAAAGAAATCACTTTATGAAGCCGTCCGATAGGCACCAATGTGACCGCTGATTTTACTTGCAAGCTCGGAACATCACAAAAAAAGACAGAAAATAGCATCGCGTTGTGCAGTTCTTGGATTATGAAGGTAGAAGATTTAGCGTCATCATAAGCCTGATGGGCATGACAGCAGAGGAAATTGCCGATATGCACAAATCACATTGAATAATCGAGTCCTTCTTTCGTTGGATAAAGCAGAATCTGAATGTACCAGTTCTATTCAGCACGACCAAAAACGTGGTGTTCAATCTGCTGTTCGCAGCATTGATCGTATACTTTCTACTCAAATATCTTCATGCGCAAGGACACAAAGGAACATACTGTAAACCCTTGTCATTCGCAGGCTTTCTCTGCCTACTTCTTTATGATGAAGTGCCGATTGAATGGGGTTTAGAAATCAAGGAGTTAGTGGAATGGCTGTAGAGTCTAACAATGGGTAGGCTTTATAATTTTGGTTAATCAACACGCGTGACTATTTGGATTTGCCAATAATTATGTACTCTATATTATAGCAATGATTATTTTTACAATCGGCGAAATCTTCGCCTTTCCAACAATGAATGTGATGATTGATGAAATTGCACCTGATACACAAAAAGCCACTTATCTAGGAGCTGCACAGTTTAGAAATTTAGGAGGCTTTCTTGGTCCTATTATTGGTGGATGGCTATTAACCCATTATACGGATGCGCTGTTTCCGATTATCGCTATCCTTGTACTGTGCAGTTGCTTATTTTATAGAGCAAAAAAGGTTGTCCATTAAAAAAAGCTCCACTTCTATTGGATTAGTCATATAACGATCCGTAGAATGGAGC
Source organism: Lysinibacillus sp. FSL H8-0500 (assembly GCF_038051955.1). NCBI lineage: Bacteria > Bacillati > Bacillota > Bacilli > Caryophanales > Bacillaceae > Lysinibacillus > Lysinibacillus sp. FSL H8-0500. The sequence continues at coordinate 3,538,079 of NZ_CP150292.1, forward strand.
TTTCTATTATTCTTTGGTGGCAGCGACTTCTGCATAGCTAGAATATTGGTCTTTTCCAGCATGTTTAGATTGATAGAGTGCGTGATCTGCCCGTTTAAAAAGAGTTGTTTCCGTATCTTCACGATGATAAACAGCACCGCCCAAGCTGACCGATAATACAGACCATTGCTTACCTCTATATCGAGCTGCTCGTATTTGTGTTAAAATGGCATTGGCGATTTGCTGCATATGAAGCTCTGTCGTATCATACAGAACAACGGCAAATTCATCTCCTCCAAACCGCACGACAAAGCCATTGTTTTTTACTACCTGCTTTAAAATTCTAGCTGTTTCAATCAGGATCGTATCCCCTTCGACATGGCCAAATTGATCATTGACTTGTTTAAAGTTATCTAAATCTACCAACAATAATCCTGGTGTCTTGTTTTTCTGTTTTCTTATTAATTTATCAAACTTTCTGAGATAAGTTGCTCGATTATAAACACCTGTTAACGGATCAAACGTGGCAAGCTGCATCGTTTTGGATAAAATTTTATTAATCACTAATAGCATGATAAAGGAGGTTAACAAAGCAATCGTCAGTGTAAACCAAAATTGCTGCGTGTTTTTTTGAAGCGCCTCCAATTTTGTAAAATTACCATACTTTACATAGACAATTCTTTTGGAGGACTCCCCTCTTACTGCTTCCGCTTCATAGGGTAAAAAAAGATGTGTTTCGGTAAGACCATGATCCAAGGTCTTTTGATATTCAACAGGCTTCATCTTTTTTAACGCAAGCCCAAAATACTGCTGAAACAGCTCTGATTGATCCTGCACTGTAATTCTTTTAGCCTTAGAATTACTAAAAAATACACCACCTGCATTAATCGTTTGAATATCCATTAAATCGGTGTATTTTCCTATTAAATAATTTGCAGTTTTTTCAAAATTAAAGGTTTGAAAGATGGGATCATCCAATAAATTCATCCCAAGCTCTAGTATATATTTTTTATCGTGCGTGGCGAGATAGCCATACTTTCGGTATTCTCCAGTAGTTGTTGAAATATCGATGCCATCTGTATAAAATTCACCACTAGCACGTCGCTCATCCAATAATGTAGAAAAACGTTGACAGCATTTAGCAAAGCTCAAGCCTAGATCCTTGTAAAATGTTGTGTAAACGACCGTATTCGTTTGATCTAATATGTATATATCCATTCCAATGCTATCTTTTATTTGTTCTAGGTCCCAAGTAGCAATGTTCGGGTTCTCTCGATAGTAGGTGGCTAATTTTCTCAGTTCCTGCTCTAACTTATCTGAGCTATTTTCATCAAAATAAAACTGTGCTGAATCTACCGCTTGCATATCTGTCAAAATATGACTTTCAATTAAGCCTCGATTAATAGCCATTTGTTTTTCTATATCTGCTACTAATATTTGCCTGTTTACATATGAAACAACAGCCACAAGTATAACTGCAAAAGTTATTAAAGATAGTAATAATTTAATACGTAGGTTTTTCATTATCATTGCCCTCTATTTACTTTCGCCATCATTTTTTAGAAACTGGTTTCTTCTATGGCTATACCACCATAACATATTTTATATTATACAGTGACTCTTCATATACTGTATACAAAAAATCCCTCGATGCTAATCAGATAGCATCGAGGAACTGTTACTGTTGACTTTGTAGATGATCTAGCTCTTCTGGCGTTAACGCTCGATATTCACCTAATGCTAGACTGTCATCTAATGTTAGAGATCCCATCGATAGACGCTTTAGGTATGTTACATGCTTGCCAACAGCCTCAAACATGCGCTTAACCTGATGAAACTTTCCTTCCTGTATCGTAAGCTCGATTTCCGATTGCTGGGCAGACCTTAAAATGACGAGCTTGCCTGGCTTTGTTAGATAACCATCATCTAGCTCGACGCCAGCAGCAAATTTCTCAGCGTCCTCTGCTGTTACTACACCATCAATCTGCGCATAATAAACCTTTGGCACATGCTTTTTCGGTGATAATAAATTATGCGCTAATACGCCATCGTTGGTTAATAATAATAAGCCTTCCGTATCTTTATCTAGTCGACCAACAGGAAAAGGTTGAAAATGCTGGTGTAAAGGCTCTAATAAATCAATCACCGTTTCCTCTCGTAAATCTTCTGTTGCAGAAATAACACCTGGTGGTTTATTCATCATAAAATAAACAAACTCTGTATAAACAACATGCTCTCCATAGACAGCAACAACCTGCTTATCAGGATCTACATGTAATGCTGCATCCTTCACATAATCACCATCTACGGTTACAGCTTTTTGTTTTAACAGCTGCTTTACTTCCTTACGAGAACCATAGCCCATATTTGCTAGTAATTTATCTAAACGCACCGTACCACTCCTATTTAATTCCCAGTTTGCTTGTAATGCGTGTTAATCGTTCACCCAGTAATTTTTGTGCTAGTCCTAAACGCAATGACAGGAAGCCATACACGACTATACCGACACCTGCACAAATAATAGAAACTAATAATGCCGAAAGTTTACTATCAACAGGTCCCATTGTTACTTCCAATAGCTTGTGTACAAGCAACACATTAATAGCCATTGTGATTGTTAAGAGAACAATTAATGCTACGCGGCGCACCACTACGTCGGATCGATAATTCAACGTTTGGCGTAGCACTAATATATTAATTAGTATAGATACACTATAGCCTATAGCTGTTGCAACAATCGCACCATCTGCCTCTAACCAACGGATTAATGGAATATTTAGCGCTAGCTTCACCAAAATTCCTGATAGTAAGCTAAGCACAATCCACTTTTGAAAGTCAATGCCTTGTAGCAAAGCTGCTGTGACTTGGAATAAGGCAAATAAAATTGCCACAGGTGCATAATGCGCTAAAATGGTAGCACCCATTTCACTTTCAGAATACAGCATAAAGTAAATTTCATTGGCTAATAGTGAAATACCTGCTACCGCTGGCAATGTAATAAAAATCAAAATTTGATACGTTTTATCCATTGCATGACGTAATGCTAAATACTCACCTTGCGTAAAGTACTTAGTGATAGTTGGAACAAGTGCCATCGAGAAGCCTGTTGCTAGCATAACAGGAATAATCACAACCTTATGGGTCATAAAGTTGATCATTGATAAATAAGTATCTGTTACCTCTGCTAATCCAATAGACGTCATAGCTCCGTTAAACGTCAGCATATCAACTAATTGGAATAATGGATTGGCTACCCCGACAAATACCATTGGAATCGAATAGGTAATCACTTCTTTATAAATATTGGATATTGGTAGCTGTGTAGAAGTCACACTTTGGCTACGTAATAAGTTAAATTCAGGCTGATATTTTTTCCAGTAATAATAAAGAACACCTAATCCACCGATTGCCCCGATAAATGCAGCAAACACAGCAAAGGAGATGGCTGTCTCTGGTTTTCCTTTAAACACAATAACCACTAGGAACGATCCACCAAGTAACACAACAATTCGCACAATTTGTTCCACCAATTGGGAAACGGCGGTAGGCTCCATTTTGTCGTAACCTTGGAAGAAGCCACGCCATAGACTCATAAATGGTACTACGATTAAGGCAAAGCTAACCCATCGTATTACTGAAGCAATCTGTTCAACTGTAAAGACCTGCTCCTCACTCTTAATAACTAGCCCTGCTATTGGGGTTGCAAGTAGAAAGAGGGCAATAAATGCTGCAAAGCCTGTCGCCATCATAATCAGTATGCCGGATTTCATCAGCTTGCGACCTGATTGATAATCCCCCATTGCATTATATTTGGAGACAAATTTAGAGACGGCTATTGGCGCACCAGAAATGGCGATTGCCAGCATAATCGAGTAGGGAATGTATGCATATTGGTAAAGCGCAATGTTCTTCTCGCCGACAATTGCATAAAACGGAAAAATATAAATTAATCCGAGTACCTTCGATAAAAACATCCCCATTGTTAATATCGCAGTACCTTTCATTAAATTGGACATCATACCCATCCATTCATTGTAAAATCAATATTCTTATCGTAACATTTTTACATCGTTCTGTGATAAGTAAACCAATTGTAATCTTACCATAATTTTAGAAAATGGAACCTATAAATCGTTGAAAAAGTTTACTGCAAAAAAGGGCTTAAAATAATCGGTGAGGATTATGACAATCCCCACCGATTACAGTGCCTCACTATTACATGTCCACAAAGAACTTTTTATACCACACTAAAAATACATAGGCTGTCCAAATATAACGCGCACGATTTGCCTTCCCTGTATAATGCTCATCTAAATAGCTCACTAATTGTTGTGTTTCGAAGAACTCATTGGCAAAGTCAGTTGTAAACATTTCTTTAACCATACTGTAGTATTTTTCTTCGCGCAACCAGTGACGAATCGGTACCGGGAATCCAAGCTTAGGACGCTTTGCCCATTCCTCTGGTAATTCTTGATGAGCAGCCTGACGTAGTACATATTTTGTATCGATATCATTGACACGGTATCTCGATGGAATATTTTTTGCTAATTCCATCACTTCTTTATCTAAAAATGGTACACGTAGCTCAATAGAATGTGCCATACTCATTTTATCTGCCTTTAATAAAATATCGCCGGGCATCCAAAGATTTAAATCTAAGTATTGCATTTTTGTCACATCGTCATCACCTGGTACTTCATCATAAATACGCTTGGTAATCGATTTAACAGATGGTGCATTTTTATAATCTGGCTTTAACACATGAATAGCGTCTACTTCATCCCATACAACCGCTTCCCCTATAAAACGTTCCTCTACAGTTTGACCACCTTTAACAAGGAAGTTTGTATAAGAGTTTTTCGGTAGCGCCTCTGCCATACTGCTTAGCTTTTTTCGAAGACCAAATGGAAGCTTTTCATATTTTTGCATTTTCCCTGAGTTTTGATACCAAGAATAGCCACCAAAAATTTCATCAGCGCCTTCACCTGATAGCACAACTGTTACATCCTTAGAGGCAAGCTCAGATAAGAAGTAAAGTGGCACAGAGGATGGGTTGGACTGAGGCTCATCCATATGCCATTGAATTGTTGGTAAAGCCTCAAAGCATTCATCTGCTGTAATATATTTACGTTCATTTTGAATATTTAATTCATCTGATAATGCTTTAGCATGATGTGTTTCATTAAACATATCCTCATAGTCTGCAAAGCCAACTGAAAAGGACTTATCAGGACGTAATAAGGATGTAATATAACTTGAATCAATCCCACCTGAGAGGAATGAGCCAACCTTTACGTCACTAATTTTATGCGCCTCCACAGATTCTTTAACAGTTGAACGGATATCTGTAATATATTTGTCAATTGGCGCTTCTTGTGCATGGAATTTTTTATCCCAATATTGGACAAGCTGCTTTTGACCATTTTGAATCAGCATATAGTGAGCTGGTGGCAATTTAAAAACGCCTTTAAAGAATGTTTCATCCATTGAAGAATATTGGAATGTTAAATAAGGACGCAATGCCTTTTTATTTAATTCTTTAATAAAGGAAGGGTGCGGTAAAAATGATTTAATTTCCGACCCGAAAATAAATGTGCCGTCTGTTGTATGCTCAGAGTAATACAATGGTTTAATGCCAAAGCCATCACGCGCAATAAACTGTAGATCATTCTTTTTATCCCAAATACAGAAGGCAAACATCCCACGTAGCTTTTTCACAAAATCTACACCATATTCAACATAGCCATAAATAAGAACTTCACTATCTGACTGTGTTTTAAATGTATGACCTTTTTCAATCAGGTCTGCACGCAGCTCCTGAAAGTTAAAAATTTCTCCATTAAAAACAAGCACAATATTGCCGTCTTCACTATATAATGGTTGATTCGCTACCTCTGATAAATCAATAATACTTAATCGACGGAAACCTAATGTTACTTTATCGTCACTATGAATACCACCGCTATCTGGTCCGCGGTGAATAATTGTATTCATCATATTTTCTATTGTTTGATGATGATCAATCACATTTGTTCCATTAATATAACCTATAAATCCGCACATTCTATTTTTCACCTCATAATTTAGTGCATAACCTTTACCATAATAGCACGAAAAGACATTTATTTCATGCTAGCAATCCAATTGTATAACAAATTGTTTGTGTTTCATTGTACTATAAATGACTCTTTACATTAAGAGAAGAGATAAAGAATTATAAAGCACTTTTCTATTCTTTTCAATGCGAAAGAAGCCCTTCCCTCTATAGACTTCATGTATAATAGGAAAGGTTCCTAATTTGCACAGAAAGTGAGTTTCTAACTATGTATGATGTAATTGTAATCGGCGGTGGCCCTTCTGGTTTAATGGCGGCGATTGCTGCTGGCGAGCGTAACAAGAAGGTTTTGCTGCTAGAAAAAGGCGCAAAGCTTGGCAAGAAATTAGCCATTTCTGGCGGTGGGCGCTGTAATGTAACAAATCGTTTGCCTGTTGAAGAAATCGTCAAGCATATCCCTGGCAATGGTCGTTTTCTCTATAGTCCATTTACAGTTTATAATAATGAAGATATTATCGCATTTTTTGAAGGGCTTGGTGTGGCTCTAAAGGAAGAGGATCATGGACGTATGTTCCCTGTATCTAACCGTGCACAAGATGTTGTGGATGCATTAATTCGTCAGCTTCAGCATCTGCATGTCGAGGTTCGTTTGCATACAGCCGTTAGTAAGCTTGTAATGGATGATGAAAAAATTTTAGGTGTGCGTCTTGCAGATGGCTCAGAAATTCGTAGCCAAGCGGTCATCGTGGCTGTTGGCGGGAAAGCTGTACCACAGACAGGCTCAACAGGCGATGGTTACCCTTGGGCAGAACGTGCGGGTCATACCGTAACAACATTATTTCCAACAGAGGTCCCTGTACTCTCAAAGGAGGATTTTATTCAAGCACGTGAGCTACAAGGGCTAGCATTACGTGATGTCGCTGTTTCTGTTTTGAACAAAAAAGGCAAGGTGCTTGTTACCCATCAAATGGATATGCTGTTTACCCATTTTGGTTTAAGCGGCCCTGCTGTTTTACGCTGTAGTCAATTTGTGGTCAAGGAATTAATGAAAACAGGCTATGAGCCCGTGACGATGCGTATTCAAACGCTTGTTGATCATAATGAAGAAACTTGCCTGCAATCCTTAAACAAACTGATAAAGGACGATCCAAAAAAGGCTGTAAAAAATGTGTGGAGAGGTATTGCTCCTGAACGCTGGCTATTATTTTTATGTCAGCGCGCAAAAATTGATGTGCAAATGACGGGTACTGAATTGTCCCAAGAAAAAATACGTCAATTGGCACGTCTACTTGTCAACTTTACATTCACTGTTAGCGGTACACAATCTCTCGATAAGGCTTTTGTAACAGGTGGTGGCATCTCTGTCAAAGAAATCGAGCCGAAAACAATGGCTTCTAAGAAAAAGAAAGGCTTGTTCTTCTGTGGTGAAATCCTGGATATTCATGGTTATACAGGTGGCTATAATATCACCTCTGCCCTTGTTACAGGACGAATCGCCGGTATGCATGCAGCATTATAATAAAAAAGCGTGTCCTAAAAATAATGGACACGCTTTTTTAGCTTTCACCTGACATATAAACTTCTTCAAATGGCTGGATAATAACAAAGCCTTCACCTGAAAAAGCCATTTGGATGGATTCACCACTACCACGTCCGATAAATGTACGGAAGCTAATATCTGTTTTAAACTCAGGCATTAAATTACCTGACCATGCAACCGTTGCGTGTGGATCTGTATAGACCGTTTCGCCTGGCTTCACCAATAATGTCAATGGTTCAAAATGTGTGGTAATCGCTACTTTCCCTGTTCCCTGTAATGTGACATTAAATAAACCACCTGACATAATCCCAGCCATCTTACGCATTAACCGTATATCCCACTCAATGCTTGGCTCAAACGCCAGTAAATCATTGCCGTTGACACAGATACTTTCCTTATTCAAATCAAAAACGGTAATTTTCTTTCCTTGATCTGCTAAATAAAGCCGACCTTTCCCACTCGCTTTCATGAGTTGCGTACCTTCACCTGTTAACGCCTTTTTAAACATTTTGCCAAGCCCATGCTCTAGCACACGTTCACGTTCAAATTTAATATCGCCTGTGTAAGAAATCATCGCGCCCATTTTAGACCATACATCACCATTTAGATTAACCTCTAACACACGCTCTGTTTCTAGCTCGAAATAATCATTTTCCTGATCATCCTGCTGTGTTTTACGCACAAACTCGTTTAAAGAAAATTTTCCCATTACAAATCCCTCCCTATTTATCTTATATACGTTGTTTTGTATAAAAGGATTCAATTTTTCATATTCAATGCATGAAATCTCTTTATTTCCTAGAAGGCGATTGACAGCAAATCTACACTGTTATATATTAAATAAAGATTGTTATATAACAAAGGCTAGCAAAAAAGACTATATAAATGTCCTATGTGAAATGACATCTATATAGTCCCCGAAAGATTTATTGTGTTGTCGAAACATCTCCAACATTTTGTGACGCTGCTTTTAAAGCGATTTGTTTACGCACATTTGCACGTAATGTAATGGAGATAATTAATGAAGCAGCAATTAGCCCTGCAAATACATAGAATACAGGAATATAGCTTCCATATGAATTTTTAATCGTGTTGACTAACAGCGGTCCAAAAATACCACCTAATGACCAAGTTGTTAATAGATAACCATGAATCACACCAAGCTGCTTTGTACCAAATAGATCACTTGCAAACGCAGGTAGGTTTGAGAAGCCACCACCATAACAACTAACAACTAAGAAAATAAGTGCTTGGAAAAGTATAACGTTTGTTGTATGTGGTAACACGATAAATGTAATTAACTGCGCTGTAAAGAAAATAACGAAAACATTTGAACGACCAATATAATCAGACACAGCAGCCCAGATTAAACGGCCACCGCCATTGAATAATCCCATAATCCCTACCATTGCTGCAGCTCCTGCCACTGATAGACCCACAATTTCCTGTGCCATTGGAGAAGCAACAGAGATCATCATAATACCTGCTGTTACATTGACTAAGTGCATTGACCATAGCATCCAAAAATTCTTTGTTTTCACAGCTTCACGTGCTGACATTACTGCTAAATCTTTTTTGACAACCGCTTTGCCACTGTCAGCAGCAGCCTTCATATTTGCTGGCATATAATCAGGCTTAGGCGGTGCTATATAGGAAGCCCCTACAATCATTAACGTGAAATAACTTGCCCCTAAAATAAAGTATGTAGTAGAAATACCCACTGCCTCCATTAAGTTAGCTGCAACGGGCGCTGTAATCAATGCACCAGAGCCAAAACCAAGCACAGCCATCCCTGTAGCTAAACCACGGCGATCTGGGAACCATTTTACGAGTGTCGATACAGGCGCAATATAACCAATCCCCATACCTAATCCACTTAAAACGCCATATGTTAACCAGTACATTACTACGGAATCCATTGCAATCGCTACACCTGCACCAGCCTGTCCTGCTCCAAATAACACAGCTGCTACCATTGCGGATTTACGTGGTCCCATCTTTTCTACTAGGCTACCAAATAATGCAGCCGCAAAACCTGCAAGCCCCATCATAATGGTAAAGGCCACTGTTACATTTGTCTCACTCCATCCCATCTCTGTAACAATCGGTATCTTATATACACTATATGCATAGGCTCCACCGATTGAAAGATGAATCGCAATCGCTGATAATGCAATTAACCATCTATTTTTATTCATAAATTCTCATTTCTCCCCTCTTTTGCTACCTGTGAAAATTCTATGAACGTCCATGTAAAACAATTTACCACTAAGAATTATTCAAATGCAAGATATTTTTCTAAAAAATATTATTTCTCCAAAAAGTTTTTTATTTTAAAATCCTTGCTTCATATTATCAAAACCTTACAACACCTTAGTATAACCGGGTTTATCTAAGAAAAATCAGTGCATCATTTAGCTAACATTACTTTTCTACTCTATTATGTAAATAATATTTCATTTTATTAAAATAATTAACTTTGTGTATATTTTCACATTCTCTGGTGATTTCCTTATCTTATCTAATTTAAATTTTATGTATATTCCCTCCTCATACAAAAATTTCAAATAAGAAATATTAAGAATAAGAGAGAATTTTAATCCAAAAATACCTCATTTTTATTGAGATAAATTAAAGACAACCATCCAAAAGCAATCATTCATTCATCTTTTAATGAATTTATAGGAAAATAAATCAAATATATGCTTCGTATATTCACTACTAACTAATTTTTATTTTTATATTTTTATTATTCGAATATATATTTTTAAACATCTGACAATGTACACCCCTAAATAATAGATACCTATTTTATTAAATTATTACTACGAGCTTTTTACAGATTCAACGGTAAAAGCCCTCTCACACTGTTGCTTCAATCTTCCACTTATCATACGGATTTTAGGGAACCAAATAATTACAACGTTATACATAGCAAAAAACTGTTATATTACACAATTAAAAATAGTCTTTTCTATGAATATTGTATTACAACAAGCAAAAGATTATGTTAATTTATAATAGAATGAATTTCTTCATTTGTTTTTCTTGTATATCTAAATAGAGGTGATCGCTTGCTTAAAGGAGTATCCATCGTCCTATGAAAAATATTTCGCTACGATTAAAAATGTTTATTTTTTCATTTATCATTGTTATTTTCTCAATTGCTACAAGTGGAGCAATTATGATTCATAATCTTGCTGTAGCTCTTGAAAAAGAATTTGGTGCACGAGCCATTGCCATTGCCAGAACTGTATCCCAGCTAACAGACGTGCAAAACAATGTGGGGAAGCCTACAGGTTTTGACGTTATTCAACCGATTGCAGAGCGTATTCGCCTAACAACAGATGTCGATTACATTGTGATTATCGATATGAACCGTATTCGCTACTCACATCCCTCTGAAAAACGGCTTGGCACAGTTTTTGAGGGAGGCGATGAAACTGAAGCATTTTCACAACATGAATATATATCAAAAGCACGTGGGGTTTTAGGTTATTCGATAAGAGCTTTTGTACCTATTATGAATGAAGATGGTACAAAGCAAGTCGGTGTCATTACTGTTGGACTGCTTGCCCCAAAATGGTATGACCTTGTAGATGAATATCAATTGGACATATTAATGTCTCTGTTTTGGGGTCTAGCCATTGGTTTAGGTGGGTCTGTCTGGGTAGCTAACCACTTAAAGCGACAAACACTGAACTTAGAGCCCTATGAAATAGCTCGTTTAGTGGAAGAACGCTCTGGTATTATTCAAGCCATGGACATTGGTATTTTAGCTACAGATGAACATGCAAATGTCACCTTTATTAATGGACTCGCAAGGCAATATACGCATTTCTTTGGACAGCAAATTTCGAGAAAAGCTTTATTTCGAGGAACTTGGCTAGCAGAAGATATGCTACAGCAGCATGAAGCGTATCGACCACTTTTAATGTTTGACCAGATGTATTTAGTGCGTACCTTCCCCATACGCATTATGGAACGTAATGCTGGCTATCTTATTATGCTGACAGATCGAAAAGAGGCCAATATGCTAGCCGAGGAACTAACAGGTATCAAAATACTGGTGGATTCATTACGTGCCCAACAGCATGAATATATGAACCGTTTACATAGCATTGCAGGATTAATTCAACTGGAACGAGATGAAGATGCTCTAAGCTTAATTATTGATGAAATAACAGATGAGGAAGAAATTATTCAAAGCTTACATGATAAAATTCAAGACTATTCCATTCAAGGATTATTACTCGGTAAATTTTCACGTGCGAAAGAGCTTGGTGTAGAACTGAGCATTGATGACAGTTCAATGCTTATGGATTTTATCAGTGGTTTTTCCAGTGGCGATATGGTAACCATTATTGGTAATTTATTGGACAATGCTATGGAGGCCTGCTTTGACCGTCCACATAAGGATGTTCATCTTACATTAATTGGCGATAAGCAGCATTTATTTATTGAAGTACAGGATAGTGGTAAAGGAATTGCTGGCAGTGCACAGCAAATTTTTGATTATGGCTTTACGACAAAAGGTAAAAGTGGACATGGTATTGGACTTGCCCTTGTTAAACAAATTGTAGAATCGAACAATGGAATTATTCAAGTAGAATCAACCGTCAATGTTGGAACAATAATTACAATCGAAATAGGGGTGACTGAAGAACAATGAGTAATCTATCCGTATTTATCGTAGAAGATGATCCAATGGTACTTGAGGTTAATAAAGGTTTTTTAACGAGATTGAATGGTTTTCAACTTGTAGGTGAATCTGTAAATGGCCATGATGCCTATCAGCAAATTATAAAAAAACAGCCAAACCTCGTTTTACTAGATATGTTTTTACCAGATATGACGGGGATGGAGCTATTTTTAAAGCTTCGTGCAGAGCGTGTGCCCTCTGATATTATTATGATTACTGCGGCAAGGGATGCACCTACAGTACAAGAAGCTCTTCGACTAGGAGCTATCGATTACCTTATTAAGCCATTTCGTTTTGAACGCTTTGAAAAAGCCTTACAACAATATAAAAGCTCTACTAAAAAGCTCCAAAGCTCACAAACATTCCGTCAAGAGGATATCGATCAATGGCTGGGTATTCAACATGAGTCATTGGAGCTTCCAAAAGGATTAAATATACTAACCATGCAGCAAATTCTTGATTATTTAACAACACATCAAACAGCCATCACCTCTGAACAGCTTGCTCAAAATGTTGGGATGGCTAGAGTAACTGTACGAAAATATTTAGACTTTTTAGCAACAAAAGGAACTGTCAAAATTGAATTACAATATGGAACAGTGGGCCGGCCAACAAAATATTATTCTATTAAATAATAAGAATCTGCCTTTTTCTTGGAGATTAAAATCTCTTTTAGTTACTATCCCAAAGAAAAAGACAGATTCTTTTTCTATATTTAGAAAAATATCTGTCTTGTAACAGTTTATTAAAATAATGAATTGTTATATACCATAAATACCAAAATGTCCATTAAAACCATAATATTGAGTATTTATCGAAATAGGCTACAATCAAAACTGTTCACATCTTATAAAATTAGGAGTGAATTTCTATGTGGATCAATCGTTTAATATACATTTCTGGTAGCGTTCTCATTTTGCTGACAATTATGTTAGTTTCATGCCAAGAAGACGTTTACCCTACTGATAATGAGCAATTAAGTCATGAGGAACAAATCGTTATTCGATTTTCGCATGTAGTCGGTGAAAACACACCTAAAGGTATGGCAGCCTTAAAATTTGCAGAGTTAGTGAAAGAACGTAGTAATGGCTATATCGAAGTTCAAGTGTTTCCAAATGGTGTTCTTTATAAGGATGGCGAGGAGCTAAATGCGCTATTACGTGGCGATATTCAAATGATTGCCCCTGCCATTTCAAAAATTACAACACTTGTACCTGAATGGTCTGTTATGGATTTACCTTATGCATTCCAAAATGCAGATGAAGTTCATACATATATTGAGAGTCATGTTGGTCAAACTTTAATGACCAAATTAAATACCCATAATCTATTGCCAATGGGTGTCTGGGATAGCGGGTTTAAGCAGCTTAGCAATAGTATTCGCCCTATCAAAACCGTACAAGATTTACAGGGCTTGCGTGTAAGAATTATGCCTAGCGATATTTTAGCTGAACAATTCTCTATTGTAGGTGCCTATCCAAAGCACATTGATTTTAATACTGTCTTTCATCAGCTGCAAAAAGGCAATGTTGATGGTCAGGAAAATACACTGACAAATATTACAAGTAAAAATTTATATTCGCTGCAAGACTATTTAACCATTAGTAACCATGGCTATCTTGGCTATTTATTATTAATGAATCATGAGTTTTGGAACTCGCTCCCAAAGGATGTGCAAACACTACTTATTGAGACATTAGAGGAAGTAGAAGAATGGGAGTGGCAGCTTGCAGAAGATTTAACGGCAGAGCGCCTAGAGGAAATGGAAGCATGTGATTGTATTCAAATTCATCGTTTATCTGATAAAGATCTGGAGGAATGGGCATCTACCTTTGAGCCTGTTTATCGTTATTATGCGGATAACTATGGCAAAAAATATATTGAAGCACTTCCGAAAAATCAATCACAGCACTAACTTGGGTTCAGAAGGGAAACCTTTTAACTATAAACATAACATTTAGGGGGATATGTAATGAAAAAATGGCTTCTTATGACGCTTATGGCTGTACTCGTGCTTGCATTAGCAGCTTGTGGTGGCGGTGACAAAAAAGAAAACTCTGCTCCAGCAGCAGAAGGCGATGGTGGTTATACAAAAGAAAAACCACTTGTGATTAAATTTTCACATGTAACATCTATTGATAGTGTTAAAGGAAAAGCAGCGGATGCATTCGCAAAATTAGTAGATGAAAAAACAGAAGGTAAAGTGAAAGTAGAAGTTTACCCTTCTTCTCAATTATATGGTGATAACGATGAGTTAGATGCACTTGTATCTGGGAATGTTCATATGATTGCTCCTTCTGTCACAAAAATGGTAAAAATCGACCCACGTTGGCAATATGTTGATATGCCATATCTTTTTGAAAATCAAGAGCATGTTCGTAAGTTCTTTAATTCTGATTTAGCAAAAACAATTTTAGAATCCGATCAATTAGCAGCAAACGATATTAAAGGCTTAGCTTTCTGGGAAAATGGCTTTAAGCATTTCTCAAACAATAAGCATCCACTTGTCAATGTCGAAGATTTTAAAGGCTTAAAATTCCGTGCACAGGCAGGAAAAGTACTAGAAGCTCAATTTAAAGCATTAAATGCTGGCTCTGCAACAATTGCTTTTGGTGAGACATATGCAGCATTACAGCAAGGTACAGTAGATGGTGCAGAAAATCCATTTAATAATTTCGATACGCAAAAATATCAAGAAGTACAAAACTATCTTTCAGTATCTGCACATGGTCGCCTAGACTACGCGATCTTTGTTAATAAAACATTCTGGGAAGGTATCCCTACTGATTTATTAGCAGCAGTCGAGGAATCCTTAGATGAAGCAACTACATTAGCTTGGGATTTAGCAACGGAAGAAAATGAAAAATCCTTTGAAAATATTAAAAACTCTGGCATCGAAGTAACAGAGTTAACTGATGCTCAAAAAGAAGCGATTAAGACACAGCTTGAACCAGTATATGAAGAATTTACTGATGTTATTACAGAAGAATTAATTAATGGTATCCGTGATTTAAAATAACAAAAAATATCTTACTATTCTAATAATTAAATAGTTTAAATATTAAGAATCTGCTATATTTTCACGGGTAAGCAATAAGGAGGATCAGAACATATAGAAAGCTGATGATCCTTGCTAGGCAGCTATCCTACAAAATCTCTGCAGATTCTTTTTTATAAATCGCTTACATTCATCTTGTATAAACGGGTGCTAAGATATGGCATTAGGGCACCCGTTTTAAACTTTAACTAAAGGAGGCAATACTATGAAAGCCTTATATAAACTCTGGGACTACTTGGAGGAAATCCTCGCTGGTATTTTTTTCGTAGCAGGTATCGTGCTTATTTTTTACGGTGTCCTTATGCGTTACATATTTAATGAACCACAAGCCTGGGTAGAGGAATTAGCTCGTTATGCAATTATTTGGGGTACATTTTTAGGCTTTGGCTTAGCCTTAAAACATAATCATCATATCCAAGTAGATATTTTATATGACAAGTTAAAGCCTTCTATGAAGCGTCTACTAGATTTAGTGGCAACAGGCTTAAGTATCGTTTTTTGTGTTATTTACACCTATTACGGCTTTATTTTAGTTGAAAATCGTTATACATCAGGCATGGTATCACTGGATATTGGTATACCGATGTGGATTGTCTATTTAGTCCTACCGCTTTCAGGTGTTTTATTTTTACTAAGGTTCGTAGAAAGATTAGTGAATATTCTACGAGGAAAGGATGAAGAATATGCTAATCCTCTTACTTAGTTTCTTTTTATTACTATTTTTACGTGTACCAGTCGCGATTAGCTTAGCACTGTCAACTATTTTTGTACTTTTCCAAGTTGACTTTAATATGAATATGGTTCCACAGCGTGTTTTTACAGCTTTGGATTCCTTCCCTATGATGGCGATTCCAGGCTTTGTGCTTGCTGGGGTATTAATGGCACGTGGTGGTATTTCAAAATATCTGATTGAGGCTTTACGTGCATGGATTGGACATCTTCCAGGGGGGCTTGCAGTTGTAACCATTGTTGCCTGTGCTATTTTCGCAGCAATTTCAGGTTCTTCACCTGCTACAGCCGCAGCGATCGGCTCTATTATGATTCCTGCTATGATTTCAGCGGGCTATAAAAAACGTTACTCCATGGGACTTGTGGCTGCTGGCGGTACGTTGGGTATTTTAATTCCACCAAGTGTTCCATTAATTATTTATGGGATTACGTCAGAGCAATCTATCGGTGAATTATTTATGGCTGGGGTTATTCCTGGTTTAGCGCTAACAGGTATTTTAATCATTGCTGCGATCGTTTATGCAAAGCGCAATGGCTTTAAAGGGGATGAACCAGCTACTTGGGAGGAACGTGGTCGTAAATCCTTAAAAGCAATTTGGGGTGCGTTTCTACCATTCTTAATTTTAGGAACGATTTATTCAGGAATTGTGACACCAACTGAATCAGCAGTTATTGCTGTGTTCTATGGTCTTGTCGTCTCCTTATTTATCTATCGTGAAATGAAGCTAAAGGATTTCCGTGAGGTTTTAGTAGAATCTATTAATATTACAGCGATGATTTTCTTAATTATTGGTGCGGCTTCATTATTTGGCTTATATTTAACAAATGCACAAGTACCACAGCAAGTCGGTGCCTGGATTGCTGAAAGTGATATGAATAAATGGATCTTTATGATTATTGTTAACCTGTTATTCTTTGTGATGGGCATGTTCTTGGAGGCTGTTTCGATTATTTTAATCACATTACCAATTCTTCTGCCGATTCTTGCGCATTTCGATATTAATTTAATTCACTTTGCGATTATTATGACAATTAATATGGAATTAGGGATGATTACACCACCAGTAGGGCTAAATCTCTTTGTCGTTAGTGGTATTGCCAAACAAAAACTTGGTGAGGTTGTAAAAGGCGTTATTCCATTTATCATCCTAATGATTGTATTCTTAGCCTTAGTTGTGTTAATTCCACAATTATCACTATGGTTACCAGAGCAAATGAAGTAAGAGAGGTTTCTTATGGAAAATTTCACAAAAGGGTATTCCATGCAAGATCGACAATTTTGGATAATTGTTATGAGCTTAGGAGGAGCCTCGGTGTTTGTCTTTGCAGCAATGTATTCGGTGCAGCCCCTGCTCCCTTTTTTTACAGAGCAATTTCAAATTTCCGTTTCCTATGCAAGTCTAGCCATGTCGATGACGACGCTTTCTATCATTATTGGCTTAATCGTTTTAGGCTTTTTATCTGATCGCTACGGACGTTTACCATTTGTTCGATTTTCCATTCTTTTAACGATTATTCCTTTTCTTTTAATGCCATTAACAGACTCATTTGCGGTTATTATTATTTTACGCTTTATTCAAGGCTTTGCTATTGCAGGTGTTCCCGCAGCAGCACTTGCCTATATTAGTGAAGAAATCCACCCGCAATCAATGGGGCTTGCAACAGCACTATATATTTCTTGCAATGCTCTAGGTGGAACAATTGGACGCTTAATGATGGGCTATCTAACAGAATATAAATCTTGGGAGATAGCCTTTCTCTGTTTAGCCCTTTTTGGAGGCATTATTTTTATTGTAGTATGGTTAACCCTTCCTAAATCAAAAAATTTCGCCATCCAACCTCGTTATATTCGAGAAGATTTACATGGCTTTTGGCTTCATTTAAAAAATCCTTATTTATTGATTCTTTTTGGCTTCGGCATTATTTTGCAATTATCGTTTACAGGGATGTGGTCATTTATCCCCTACTATTTAGTAGCACCACCGTTCTCGCTATCTTTAAAAATGATTTCTTTTATTTTTTTAGCCTATGGTTTAGGTATTGTTGGTTCGCCTATTGCGAATGCCCTTGCCAATAAAGTAGGCATCGCTAAAATTAGAACAGTCGGTGTGCTGTTATTAGTAAGTGGTATTTTATGTACACTCAGCACCTCCCTTACGCTGATTATTGTTGGGCTTTGTATTGCCTGTTTAGGATTTTTTACAACCCATTCCTTAACATCTGCAACAGTGAGTCGGACGGCTAGCCATCAAAAGGGACTTGCTTCAAGCTTATACCTTGTTTCCTATTATATTGGTGTTGCCGCTGGAAGCACCTTACTTAGTCCAATATGGCTGCATTTGAAGTGGCATGGTATCGTCCTCATTACGGTGCTTCTGCCTATTATTTATATCCTATTTTTAAATTACACCTTACACAAAAAGATGCCCTAAAGTCATTTTAAGGCATCTTTTTTGCGTTTTTTTATCCCGTATTTAGGTACTCCTCTATCACCAATCAGTAGGAGACGTGCGAAAACGTCCACTGATTGAGGGTTCACTTTATTACGTCATATATATCAGGAAAATAATAAGCGCAGGTATACCTATTAGAGCCCAAGTAATCGACAGATAATGTCTTTTTTCCTCTCTGCCATAGTAATAATCTATAAAAATAGAGCTAGCCACAGTAATCATAAGGTAGCTACCAATTACTGCTGTATAGAGAAACCAATTGGTTAGTAGCATTATTATTGGCATGACTGTATTACAAATCTTCATTATTCGTGTAGCACGTTGATGTGCGGTATTCACATAGCCCTTTGGTATATTAAATTTTTTCCTTATCCATTTTTCAATCAGCCATGTGCCTAACAGTAAAATAATAAGGAATGTAAAGAAATTGCCCATCGTGAATTCCTTTTTATTTTCATCAATATGGGCTAAAAAAGTAGCTATCTTTTGTGGATCATTGACAAGATAGACAGATTGTTGTGTGTAATCCTTTAGCAGTAATTGTTGATCGTTAACCATAATTTTTAGCTTGACAGCCTGCCCATCCTCAAAGGCTATCCATATATCCATCTTTATAAAGCCAAATTCATCATCCATCTGCATTTGTGTAGCCGTTGCTTGCTGTAATAATGACTGTAGCAGTTCCTTGTCTGCTGTATTGTTAAAAATATCCTGCCCTATGATCCAGCCTGGTTTGCCAGCCTGAAAGGATTCTTCGTTCCGACTGTGAGCTACTGTATACATCGTAATATCTTGCTGCCGTGCCAATTGTATAATGGAAGCCTGCTGCTCGCCCTCTAGTTGATGAAACGGATCTGTTTTGATCAATAAGAAGATCAACATGATTGCCCCCACCATAATAATTGAGTATCGCCATTGTCTTATCGGTTTTTGTTTCTGCTGCACCCGCTTCACAATATCCTGCTGTAGAGATGTTGAAAATCGTGGTGCCTCCCCTAGCTCTTTATCTAACTTATTTTTAAAAGCTGTCATCCTCTAGCACCTCCCATTCTTGTTCATCTAATAGCTCATATAGCATTTTTCTTGCTCGATGCAATCTCGTTTTCACTGTATTTTCTGAGCATGTTAGAATCTCCGCGATTTCTCGAATTTTTAATTCCTGATAATAATAAAGAATCACTACTTCCCTATATGAAATAGGTAGTTGAAACAATGCCAACGTCAATGTTTGTCGTTCATCTATCTCCACTACAGTCATTTCTGGTGTTCGTTTACTTGCCCCGATATGTAATTTTTCCAATAAGATATATCTTTTATTTTTCCAGCTTCGTAGATAATCACGACTTTTATGTACAGTAATTTTTACTAAATAGGTTTTTAAAGATGCCCTTTGTTCAAAGCGTTCCTGCTGACGATAATAGGCAAAAAATACATCCTGTACAATTTCCTCAGCAATCGACCAATCCTTAACATACAAATAAGCCACACGCAAACAATACTCCCCATACTTCTCCATAACGCTCGCTAAATGCTCACTCACACAAACACCTCCTGTTCACTCTATAGTCGTAAGCATTTAACAGTTGGTTTCATAAAAACAAAAAATACTTACTAATTTTGCATAAAACAATCAACATAATATCGCCAAAGCTCCACACAATAAAAAGAGTTTCTATATCGTAATTGAAGCACTTAAAATAATTATCTATATGGATGGAGGAACTTATGAGGTACTTACTATCCCTTTGTGGATTACTACTCGTTTTTGCTTTAGCGCTGTTAGTAAGTAAAAACAAAAAAGAAATAAAATACAAAAATATCGTGCTGATGTTAGTGATCCAATTTCTCTTGGCAGCCCTATTGCTCAATACAACGGTTGGCTATGTACTGATTAAAGCTGTCACCAATGTATTTGACCATTTATTATCCTATGCAAATGCGGGCATTTCCTTTGTTTTTGGAGGCTTAACAAATGAAGGAGAATCACCCTTCTTTCTCACTGTGTTATTACCGATTGTCTTTATATCCGCCTTGATTGGCATTTTGCAGCATTTTAAAATTCTACCGTTCTTTATGAAATGGATTGGCTTCTTGCTCAGTAAAGTCAATGGCATGGGGAAATTGGAGTCCTATAATGCTGTTGCCTCTGCAATGGTGGGACAATCTGAGGTATTTATTACGGTTAAAAAACAATTAGACAAGCTTTCTCCACAGCGTATGTATACATTATGTGCTTCCGCTATGTCAACTGTTTCGATGTCAGTGGTTGGCGCATATATGACCATGATTGAGCCTAAATATGTGGTAACAGCGATTGTACTGAACTTGTTTGGTGGCTTTATTATTGTCTCCATTATTAATCCATATACTGTAGCAGCAAACGAAGATATTTTAACGATTGAGGATGAGCAGAGGCAGGCTTTCTTTCAAATGCTTGGGGAATATATTATGGATGGCTTTAAAGTCGCCATCATTGTGGGTGCAATGCTCATTGGCTTTGTTGCCTTAATGAATTTGATTGATTCCTTATTTGGTATGATTATTGGGTTATCCTTCCAAGAAATATTAGGCTATATCTTTGCACCGATTGCTTTCTTAATGGGGATTCCATGGGCTGACGCTGTGACTGCTGGAGGCATCATGGCAACCAAATTAGTAACCAATGAATTTGTCGCGATGATTAATCTTGGAGAAGTTGCCTCATCCATAAGCGAGCGTACGTTGGGCATTATTTCTGTATTTCTTGTATCCTTTGCCAATTTTTCGTCTATCGGTATTATCGCTGGGGCAGTCAAAGGGCTAAATGAAAGGCAGGGCAATGTTGTTGCGCGCTTCGGCTTAAAATTATTATACGGAGCAACACTTGTTAGTATTTTAACAGCCATTATTGTCGGCTTAATTATTTAAAAAAATATACACCACCGAATATCAATTCAGTGGTGTATATGGATGTCATTATTTAACGACAATATTCACAAGTTTGCCTGGAATCACGATAATTTTCACTAGATGTTTACCTGCCATATATTCTTGTACTTTGCTATCGGCAAGTGCCACCTTTTCAACCTCTTCTTTAGAAGCATCTTTGGCAACAACGATTTTCGCACGTACTTTACCCGCTACTTGAACAGCAATCTCTACTTCATCATCTACCAACTTTGCTTCATCATATGCTGGCCATTGCGCATACGTTAATGTTGTTTCATGACCAAGTAGTTGCCATAGCTCCTCTGCAACATGTGGAGCGATTGGTGCTAGCATTTTCACAAAGCCCTCTGCATAAGCTGTTGGTATAGCATCAGCTTTATAGCAATCATTAATAAAGACCATCATTTGTGAAATTGCTGTGTTAAAGCGGATACCTTCATAATCCTCTGTTACCTTTTTCACTGTTTGGTGGTATGATTTTTCAAGCGTTTGATCGTTAGATGTTTGAATTTTTGCTGACAGTGTACCTGTTTCTTCATTAACAAATAGACGCCAAATACGATCTAAGAAGCGACGCGCCCCGTCTAAGCCGTTTGTAGACCATGCGACAGATGCTTCTAGTGGACCCATAAACATTTCATATAAACGTAATGTATCTGCACCATGCGATGCAATAATTTCATCTGGATTAACAACATTGCCCTTCGATTTAGACATTTTTTCATTGCCCTCACCAAGAATCATTCCTT
Organism: Lysinibacillus sp. FSL H8-0500; assembly: GCF_038051955.1. Lineage (NCBI taxonomy): Bacteria > Bacillati > Bacillota > Bacilli > Caryophanales > Bacillaceae > Lysinibacillus > Lysinibacillus sp. FSL H8-0500. The sequence continues at coordinate 3,560,272 of NZ_CP150292.1, forward strand.
GGTTAAATAATTTTTGGAATGGCTCTTTTGTATGAACAACACCTAAATCATATAGCACTTTATGCCAGAAGCGAGCGTATAGTAAATGTAGTACCGCATGCTCTGCTCCACCGATATAAATATCCACAGGCAACCAGCGTTTTAGTAGCTCTGGGTCCGCAATGGCTTCTGTGTTTGTTGGGTCGATATAGCGTAAGAAATACCAGCTTGAGCCTGCCCATTGTGGCATTGTATTTGTTTCACGGCGTCCCTTTTTACCTGTTTCAGGGTCTACAACATTCACCCAATCTGCAATATTCGCTAATGGTGACTCACCTGTGCCTGATGGGCGAATGTTATCTGTTTTTGGCAGCATTAACGGCAATTCTGATTCTGGCACTGCTGTTGTTGTGCCGTCCTCCCAATGAATCATTGGAATTGGCTCACCCCAGTAACGCTGACGAGAGAAGAGCCAGTCACGCAGACGATAAGAAATTTTCTTCTCCCCTACACCCTTTTCCTCTAACCATTCAATTGCCTTTGCAATACCATCTGCTTTGTTTAAGCCATTGAGGAATTCTGAGTTAATATGTGGTCCATCACCTGTGAATGCCTCTTTGCTAATATCGCCGCCCTCAAGCACCGCAATAATCTCTAAACCAAATGCTGTCGCAAATTCATAGTCACGCTCATCATGGGCAGGAACCGCCATAATCGCCCCTGTACCATAAGACACTAATACATAGTCAGCAATCCAAATCGGCACTTTTTTTCCGTTAATTGGATTTATAGCATAAGCACCTGTAAATACGCCTGTTTTCTCTTTTGCTAAATCTGTACGCTCTAAATCAGATTTCATTTTGACATTTTCTAAATAAGTCTCAACCGCTTGACGTTGCTCAGCCGTTGTTATTTGTTCTACCAATTTATGTTCAGGAGCAAGTACACAATATGTAGCGCCAAATAATGTATCAGGACGAGTTGTAAATACTGTGAAGCTTTCATCTGTGCCATCAATATTAAATAGTACTTCTGCTCCCTCTGAACGGCCAATCCAGTTGCGCTGCATATCTTTAATAGATTCTGGCCAATCCACTTCCTCCAAATCATCAATTAGACGATCTGCATAAGCCGTAATTTTTAGCATCCATTGCTTCATTGGACGACGCTCTACAGGATGCCCACCACGCTCTGATTTTCCATCAATAACTTCTTCATTAGCCAATACTGTGCCGAGTGCTGGACACCAGTTAACAGCTACTTCATCAATATAGGCTAAGCCTTTTTTATAAAGCTGAATAAAAATCCATTGTGTCCATTTATAATAGCTAGGGTCTGTTGTATTAATTTCACGATCCCAATCATAGCTAAAGCCTAACTCTTGAATTTGACGCTTAAATGTCGCAATATTTTTTGCTGTAAATTCTGCTGGATCATTGCCTGTATCAAGTGCATATTGCTCAGCTGGTAAGCCAAACGCATCCCAGCCCATTGGGTGTAAGACATTATAGCCCTGCATACGTTTAAAGCGAGAAAGGATATCCGTTGCTGTATAGCCCTCTGGATGCCCTACATGAAGTCCTGCACCCGACGGATAAGGAAACATATCTAAGGCATAAAATTTAGGCTTGTCATTCTCATTTTCCGTTTTAAAGGTGTTGTGATCGGCCCAATATCGTTGCCATTTGCTTTCAATTTGTTGATGATTAAAACTCATTCTTTTTCCTCCTTAATAGACGACCTATCATTATAATTGACAAAATATTTAAAAAATAAAAAAACTCGCCCCTTTCTTATGATAGAAGGGACGAGAGAATTGCACTCCCGCGGTACCACCCAAATTAGTGATTACACTCAGCTTAAGCCTCTTTAACGCAGAAGAAAACGGCACATGTTTTTCACATGAGCAGACTCAGAAGGTGAGTTCAATTTGCTTCCCTACTAGCTTTCACCAACCGCTAGCTCTCTAAAAAGAACCTCAAATCTACTATTCCTCATCACTGTCTTTACATGATATTGCATTTATTCTAATGGAAAGTACTAAAAAGTACAAGCCCCTGTTCAGTGGTTATCCACTACTGGATGAGGAATGTCTCTTTTTCTTTATTCTCTGATAAATCAACGCATTCACGGAAAGCAAAATGTTGACAGCCTTGGCATTGATGTGCGTCCAAATATGTTAAAGCTTTTGTAATGGCTTCCCCTGTATGCTGATAAAAATGATGCGCGCCAATTTTATCATAAATTCCCGTACGCAGCAGAGCTAGTTGTAATTCTTCTCGTACACCTGTTACAAAAATCGTACCGCCCTGTGCTGTAAAGTTATCAACAATATTATTAAAATATGCTTCACCAGTGGAATCCATAAAGGGCACTTTCCCCATTCGTAAAATTAACACTTTTGAGTGTTGCTGTATTGAGCTGTTGATGGTTTCTTCAAACATTTGTGCCGCACCAAAGAACAATGGCCCTTCAATCGTATAAATTTTTATTTGTGGGCAATCATGCTGCTGATGAACGACGTGTGGCCGCACCTTCGCACTTTTATTTGAATGGTCTGGTAATACCTTTGTTACAACAAGCTTGTCACTCATACGCTTCGCAAATAATAGTACAGCTAATACAAGTCCTACCTCAACTGCTAATGTAAGGCTCGTAAACACAGTTAATAAAAAGGTAATAAGTAAAACAAGTGAATCTCCTGATTTTAATTTAACAATATGTGCGAAATGATGACGTTCGCTCATATTCCAAGCGACAACCATTAATACAGGCGCCATACTTGCTAAAGGGATATGAGAGGCATAAGGGGCTAATACTAGTAATGTCACTAATACAAAAACACCATGAATAATACCTGACATTGGCGAGACTGCACCTGTTTTAATATTTGTTGCTGTACGTGCAATTGCACCCGTTGCTGGAATTCCTCCAAACAGGGGTGTTACAATATTGGCAATCCCTTGTCCAACGAGCTCACGATTACTATTATGCTTACTATTTGTCATGCCATCTGCTACAACGGCTGATAATAGCGATTCTATACCGCCAAGCATTGCAATAACAAATGCAGGTCCAATCAACTGCTGAATTCGTTCCAGTGTAATATGGGGCATCGCAAAGCTTGGCAATGTACTGGGAATTTGCCCATAGGCAGTGGCAATCGTTGCTACTTGGTCTGAAAATAACACTGTTGCCACAAGCGTTGAAACAATAATACCTGCTAGCGCACCAGGGATCTTTGGAAAAAATTTCGGTGTGATCAAAATCGTTATGAGACAAATCGCAGCCGTTACAATGCTATATATATTAGTAGTGCCAATTTGCTTAAGAATTTCTTGAATATTATTAATCAAATACTCATGTCGCGTGATATTACTCAATCCTAAAAAGTTAGCAATTTGTCCGATAAAAATAATAACCGCTATACCTGCTGTAAAACCAACTGTGACAGGACGAGGAATAAATTTAATTAAGGTTCCTAGCTTAAAAATCCCCATTAAACACAGTAAAACCCCCGCCATTAGCCCAGCTAGTAATAAATCCTCATAGCCATAGGTAAGGACGATTCCTAAAAGAATAGGAACAAACGCCCCTGTTGGTCCACCAATTTGATATTTTGAGCCACCAAAAATAGCAATAAGAATACCTGCAATACAGGCGGTATAAATGCCATATTCAGGCTTCACACCTGATGCAATGGCAAAAGACATCGCAAGTGGAATAGCAACAATCCCCACAATAATTCCCGATAATAAGTCCTTCTTTACATGATGAACGGAATACCCTTCAAAGCGCCCTGTCAACAGTGACTTCATACATAATCTTCCCTTCGACATAATAAGCAAAGCAGTGTTTTTTCATATTATTCGGCTTACGTATTCTCCTCGTCACTTTCATTAATGGTCATTTCCTCTAATCTCGTAATAGTGTTAATTAAATGATTATTAAAAATATCCTTTGCTACACCAAGCAACTCACCGATCATGGGATCACTTAAAGAATAGTAAACTTTTTTACCTTCTTTAACACCATAAACAATATTTTTAGCACGTAATACGCTTAACTGCTGAGAAACAGCGGAGCCCTCTTTATCCAAACAATCCTGAATTTCATTGACACTTTTCTGACCGTCTACTAGTAATTCTAAAATTCTTATTCGTAATGGGTGCGCTAATGCCTTAAAAAAATCTGCCTTAAACTGCTGCAAGCCCTCTCCCACCAAAACCCCTCCATATAACTACATATTCAAATATCTGAATATGTATGATTTTACACTCGTTATTGCTAATTTTCAATAACAAAAAAGCTCTTCTTCAAAACGTGAGCTTACTTGTCTATTTCATTATCTTCTATATAAATAGCAAGCCTGTATTTTGGTGTCAACGCATAAAAAATAAGCAAAAAACGCGTAGTTAAACACCGTTTTTTGCTTTCTACATTAATCTACTCCTATTGCTTCCTTTTTTAAAGGATAGTCATAAATAAGACAGGGGATAATGGCAAACAAGACAATAACGACCAAGATTAGAACAAGTGGGATCATGCCAAATTGGTCTACCATAATACCACCAAATAACGGCCCAATCATGCGCCCTGCTGTTGCTGCGCTATTAATAATTCCCTGATAGAAGCCTTGCCTTCCCTTGGGAGCAAGCTGATTTGCAATCGTTGGTAACGCGGGTGTATAAAACATTTCGCCAAATGTTAACACAACCATTGCTGCACCAAACATTTTAAAATCACTGGCAAAGGCAATCATGCCAAAAGATAAAGCAATGAGGATGACGCCAAATACAAGCTGACGCTTTAAATGATGCTCCCAACGCTTCACAAGCGGGGCAATAAGTGGCTGCCCCATAACAATTAGGAGACCATTAATCGTCCACAGTAAACTATATTGCTTTAATCCTAGCCCTAAATCCTGCGTATAAGATGAAATGGTTGCGCTCCATTGCGAATAAGCTAACCAGCATAATACCGAAGAAGAGCTGATTATTAATAGTGCATAGAACGGTGCCTTGTTAATGATGCGTTTGCTTTCACTAACAACATTCTTTGGTGCGATACTGCCTACCTCTAACCGTTTAAATGTAAATAAGGCAATAAAAAAGAACAAAATATACATACCTAAGTTGACCTTAAAAACATAGTCAAATTGATAATCAGCAACCACACCTGCGAGTGCAGGTCCTACTGCAACGCCAACATTTTGAGCCAAATAGATCGCATTAAATGCCTTGCGTCCCCCTTCCGGCCAGGCTGTACCTGCTAATGCAAACATCCCAGGGAAAACGATGCCCCCACTAAAGCCGAGTATTGCTAAAAACCATACATAATGTGGCCAACCATGCCAGACGGTTAAGCCGATTAAAGATGCTATTGTTAAAAGAATGCCAAGCATGATGGATTTATAGCCACCAATTCTATCAAATAAATAGCCGCCTAATAGATTACCCAATACACCAGCCGCAGAATTTAGCATTAAAACGAAGCCTGCCATCGCAAGAGACTTCCCTAAATAATCATGCATATAAATGGCATTTAAAGGCCATAAAAATGAGTTGCCTGTTGTGTTTACAAGCATTCCAATAATTAAAAACCAAACACTCTTTGGCATACAATGACCTCCATTATTTCGCTTCTCTAAATAGTTAGTGTATGCTGAAATCGTTAAAAGTACAAGAAAAATAAGATTACCTTTTTACAAGTATTTATATAGAAGTCTTGCCTTTCCTCATGACGGAACGACATGCTCATGATAAAATAAGGCGTTAGAGGAGTGAAATAAATGACAGAAATCAATTTTCCTTTTCCTTCTGAGGGGAAAAGATACTATACATGGAATCGTTATTTGCGCGACCAATTTGGTCATAAGGTATTTAAAGTAGCATTAGATGCGGGCTTTGACTGTCCAAATCGTGATGGCACAGTTGCTTTTGGGGGCTGTACATTTTGCAGTGCAGCAGGCTCTGGCGATTTTGCAGGCAATAAGGTAGATCCCATCGATGTGCAATTTGCTGAAATTCGAGATAAAATGCATCAGAAATGGAAAGATGGTAAATATATGGCCTACTTTCAAGCCTATACAAATACACATGCGCCACTACCTGTATTAAAGGAAAAATTCGAGGCCGCCTTAGCACAAGACGGTGTTATAGGATTATCCATTGCTACTCGCCCTGATTGTTTACCAGATGATGTCGTTGAATATTTAGCGGAATTAAACGAGCGCACATATTTATGGATTGAGCTTGGTCTTCAAACAGTCCATGAAAAAACAGCGAATCTTATTAATCGCGCACATGATTTTGCAACCTATGTAGAAGGGGTTGACAAGCTACGGAAACATGGGATTCGTGTTTGCTCTCATATTATTAATGGTCTACCTCTCGAGGACTATGACATGATGATGGAAACCGCAAGAGCCGTAGCCAAACTAGATGTCCAAGGGATTAAAATTCACTTGCTTCATTTATTAAAAGGAACGCCAATGGTTAAGCAATATGAAAAAGGGATGCTAGAATTTTTAGATCAGGATGTTTATACAAAGCTTGTAGCTGACCAACTAGAAATCCTACCACCTGATATGGTGATCCATCGTATTACAGGGGATGGACCAATCGATTTAATGATTGGACCGATGTGGAGCGTTAATAAGTGGGAAGTATTAAATGGTATTGATGCCGAGTTAGAACGTCGTGGTAGCTGGCAGGGAAAATTTCACCAAGCTGAGGTTGTAAAATGAAACTACAACGCGTTTTACAATATGCACAGCAGCTATTAAAAGATAGTGTGCAAGAGGGGGATACAGTGGTAGATGCCACTGCTGGCAATGGTCATGATACACTATTTTTAGCACAGCTTGTTGGAGATTATGGGCAGGTTTATGCCTTTGATATTCAAAAGGAGGCAGTCGATACAACCCTTCTTCGTCTTTTAGATCATGGCTTAGAGCATCGAGCACTTGTACTAAATAAAGGCCATGAGGAAGTCGCCAGCTTTGTCCATAAGCCCGTAGCTGCGGCCATTTTTAATCTTGGCTACCTACCTGGCAGTAACCATACTATTATTACAAAGCCAACAACCACTCTGCAAGCACTACAAGATTTACTAAGGCTCTTAAAAGTTGGCGGCTTAATTGTGCTTGTGATTTATCATGGGCATCCTGGCGGTAAAGAGGAACGAGATATGGTCATGGACTATGTTCGTCAGCTTCCACAAAAATATATACATGTCTTAAAATATGAATTTCTTAATCAGCAAAATGACCCGCCTTTTGTCATTGCCTTAGAAAAAGTGAAAGAATATCCGAAGCCTGAAATCGTTCAATGATTTCAGGCTTTTATTTCGATAAATGTTATAAAAAAGCTATCTATTAGCATTGTGTGAACTAATAGATAGCTTTTTAGATTAATTATTTATTTTTGCGCTTTTCATTATAATCCACCCAGAAATCTGCACCTTTGATGCCTAGCTTACGAGGATCAAAGACAGGATCTTTGCCTTCTTTTTTCTGCTTCTCGTAATCTTTTAAAGCAACGATGGCTGGTTTCATGACAATTAAAATTCCGATCACATTGGTCCAAACCATTAAGCCAAGACCTACATCTCCCATAGCCCATGCTAAATCAGATGTACGGATTGTACCATAGAAAGCTGCTACTAAAATAGCAATCTTTGCAAGCCAAATACCTATTTTTTCAGCAGAGCCTGATAAGAGGTAGGCAACATTTGTTTCTGCAATATAATAATAAGCCATGATGGTTGTAAAGGCAAAGAAGAATAATGCCACCGCTACGAATGGACCTCCAAATCCTGGTAGTGCATCATCTACAGCATATTGTGTATAAGCTGCACCCTCTTTGATTGATTGTGCAAAGGAAATTTGTGCATCGCCTGAATACTCATCTTTACCAAACTCACCTGTGAAAATCGTTGGATAAACTTCATATTCCTTTGCATCATGCTCCACAACAATTTTATCTGCCTTTTCATCATGGACATTGTACATTCCAGTAAATAAAATCATAAATGCTGTTGCCGAACAAATTAATAATGTATCGATATATACAGAAGCCGCTTGTACAATCCCTTGTTTTGCAGGATGTGATACTTCTGCTGCCGCTGCAGGGTGAGCCCCTGTTCCTTGACCTGCCTCATTTGAGTAAATACCACGTTTTACACCCCATGCAATAGCAGAGCCAATAATTCCCCCAAAGATTTCTTGTGCACCAAAAGCGCTTGAGAAAATTAATGCAATAACAGATGGAATTTCCGAAATGTTCATCGCAATGATAATAATCGCCATAATTATATAGGCTGCAGCCATAAATGGTACGATAACTTGTGCAGCATTCGCAATTGATTTAACCCCACCGATAATAATAGCACCTAATAACACAACAATAATAACACCTGTAATCCAAGGCGCTAAACCAAAAGCATTTTCCACAGCCACTGAAATGGCGTTTGACTGTACACCAGGCATTAAGATTAGCATTGCGATGACTGCTACAACCGCAAATAAAACCCCAAACCATTTTTGACCTGTACCTTTTTCGAGATAAAAGGCTGGTCCACCACGATATTCAGTATCTTTCTCTTCTTTATAAATCTGTGCTAATGTGGACTCTACATAAGCTGTTGCCGCACCAATAAAAGCGATCGCCCACATCCAAAAGACTGCACCAGGACCGCCCATTCCGATTGCTGTTGCCGTACCAGCAATATTACCTGTACCTACACGGCCTGATAAAGCGATAGACATCGCCTGGAAGGATGAAATCCCTTTTTCTGATTTTTCACCTTTAAACATTAAGACAAACATATCCTTAATATGCCGAACTTGCAGAAACTTGGTGATAACAGAGAAAAAAAGACCAATTAATAGGATTCCGTAAATAAACCACGGACCCCATAAAATATCATTTAACTTCCCAACAATTACTTCCATATTACTCCCCCAATTCAAATATTATTACTTTGAATCATTATAGTATTACAATTTTCCGAAAATTGCAATATTATATTCAAGTAACAATATTTAAGTAGATATGGTAGTAAATAGCATGTTTAAAGTTACTTAATGATATAACCAATTCTTCGAAGACCATTGTTAAGGAAATCACGCGTATACATAAAAATTTCATCACGCTCTACTTCATGAAATAAATTATGATAACAATTTTCCCATTCTTTAAACTGAAATTCTGTAAATGCTTGCTGATGAAGCCAATTTCGTGTTTGGCGTGTTTCTGTAATGCTATCCTTTGCTGCCGTCATCATTAGTATAGGTACATTAGGAAATTCTTCCTTTGGCATAAACACTAAATTTCGCATCATTTGCTGTAGCTCACGATACCATTTCACTGTGACAACTGATGTAAAGGGTCTTTCATCCTTCATTTCTTCTCTTCCTTCAACATGACGCGTTAGTTTTTCAAATGTAATCGGATGCGTCATCTTTATATTGGCTGTTATGGTACTTAAGCTTGTTAAAGCATTCGTTAATTTACCTGGTAATAGCTTTAACTGTAGCCAAGGCGATGTTAAGATAAGACCAGCACATTCATACTGCTTTTTATGCATGGTATGAAGAATTAATGTTGCTCCAAGCCCATGTCCAATTAAAAAGGTTGGTAAATTATATGAAAAAGCATTTTCAATTAAATTCCTTGTATACTTATTGTACAATTTAAAATCCTCATCATGGACACGACCAAATCCTGTATTTACCCCATGATTCGGTAAATCTCCCATGACTATGTGGAAGCCTTCCATTCTTAGTTTTTCTATAAGCCATGCATACCAACGGTGATTCTCATAAGCACCGTGAAGAATAGCAATCACAGCCTTTGCTTGTCCATCAGCTTCCCATTTCCACATTCACATAGTCCTCCTAAAAAATAATTACATAATGATTATATCGACATCCATGGTACTTTTTAATTTTATATTTTCATAAAGATGTGTATTTGATACGATAATACTACATCTATAGAAAGAAAAGAGGCGATTTTCATGATTTATCCATTTAAAGATAAAATGCCAAAGATCGATCCATCTGTTTTTATTGCTGATTACGCAACAATTACTGGTGATGTAACTATTGGTGCTGAGACAACCGTGTGGTTTAATACGGTCATTCGAGGCGATGTATCCCCTACTATTATTGGCAAACGCGTAAGCATCCAAGACTTATGCTGCTTACATCAAAGTCCAAAATATCCGTTAATTATTGAGGACGAGGTAACGGTAGGACATCAAGTGACTTTACATAGCTGTACAATTCGAAAAAATGCCTTAATTGGCATGGGCTCTATTATATTGGACGGAGCAGAGATTGGAGAGGGTGCATTTATTGGAGCAGGAAGCTTAGTGCCTCCTGGTAAAGTCATTCCTCCAAATAGCTTAGCATTAGGTCGTCCAGCAAAGGTTGTACGTGAATTAAATGCTGAAGATAAAGAGGATATGGAGCGCATCGTACGTGAATATGCTGAAAAGGGCCAATACTATAAATCCCTTCAAAAGTAAAAGTGTAAATACTGATTATCAAAAAATGGGTTAATGATTAAAATTAGGATGAAGTAGGTTAAACTCTTAAAAAGCGCGAGAAACCCAATGGTAACATTGGTTTCTTGCGCTTTTTTAAGCTAGTCCATTTTTCAATTATAGTATCTTACAATAACTTTATAATTACTTTATCGCTTTAGCTCAATAGTTTATAAACGTGCTTTTTCTCGCAGTGCATCGGCTTTATTTGTTTGCTCCCATGGTACCTGTAAATCTGTACGACCAAAGTGACCATATGCCGCAGTTTGCTTATAAATCGGACGACGAAGGTCAAGCATTTTAATAATACCTGCTGGACGTAAATCAAATAGCTCACGTACCCACTCCACAATCTCGCTTTCTGTTACTTTTCCTGTACCGAATGTATCAACAGCAATGGAAACAGGCTGAGCAACACCAATTGCATAAGCAAGCTGTACCTCAGCGCGCTCTGCTAAGCCTGCTGCTACGATATTCTTCGCTACATAACGAGCTGCATACGCTGCTGAACGGTCTACCTTTGTTGCATCCTTACCAGAGAATGCACCGCCACCATGACGCGCATAGCCACCGTATGTATCAACGATGATTTTACGTCCTGTTAAGCCAGCGTCTCCCTTAGGTCCACCGATCACGAAACGACCAGTTGGGTTGATGAAATATTTTGTGTTCGCATCTAATAACTGACTTGGTACAACTGGTGCAATAACAAATTCTTTTAAATCGGCTTGAATCTGCTCTAATGTTACCTCTTCATCATGCTGCGTTGAAATAACAATTGTGTCAACACGTACAGGTATATTATGCTCATCGTACTCTACTGTTACTTGTGTTTTACCATCAGGACGTAAATAAGCAAGCTCACCAGACTTACGCACCGCTGTTAAACGGCGTGCTAATTTATGTGCTAGGCTAATTGGTAAGGGCATTAGCTCTGGTGTTTCATTACATGCATAGCCAAACATTAAGCCTTGGTCACCTGCACCAATTGCTTCGATATCTGCATCTGTCATAGAGCCTTCACGTGCCTCTAATGCTTGGTCAACACCTTGTGCAATATCAGGTGATTGCTCACCTATCGCCACAAGCACTGCTAAGTTTTCTGCATCAAAGCCATATTTACCACGTGTATAGCCGATTTCTGCTACAGTATCACGAACAATACCTTTAATATCGACATACGTAGAAGTCGTAATTTCCCCTGCCACTAAGACTAAACCTGTTGTGACTGTTGTTTCACACGCTACACGTGCATTTGGATCTTCTGTTAAAATAGCATCTAAAATAGCATCCGAGATTTGGTCACAAATTTTATCTGGATGTCCCTCTGTTACACTTTCTGATGTAAACAATCGACGGTTTGTCATTTAGTTTTCCTCCTATTTACTTTTACAAAAGTATTGGTGTATGAATACGGTACTCATTACCCATGTCAAGTCCGCTCCGAAGGATTGAACTCTCAAGCCGTTACTGCTGCTTTTAACACGAGGGTTTCGAAAGATCCGTCATTATAATAAGGAAAGAACTATAGAGGCAGCCCTTTACATTGATTTTTAACAATAAAAAAAATCCTTTTCTCACGTTGTTTTACATGAGGAAAGGACTAATGACTACGCAACCTTTCACTCTTATCGTTCAAGGGTATGCCCCTTGCATCAGGTTGGCACCAACGCATGTCGTGAAATAGTTCATGCAGGTTGCCGGGTTTCACAGGGCCTGACCCTCCACCAGCTCGGGATAAGAGTATCCGTTCAATAACTCATGTTACTGAAAAGGTCGACTATTGTCAAATATTTTCTAATACGTGACTATTGTTTATTATTTTCCGCAATTACACAGTTCCACACTTCTGCATGTAATGTTTTTGACATAAAAAGAATATTATTATCATAAAACCCTTTAAATTTGGATGATGATGGAAATAAAAGCAAATTCAACCCTACAATATTTCTTACTCAGTGTGTTAACATATGTGTGACCCTATTTTCAAAATAAATTACAGTAGGATTGAATGAATTCTACTCGAAAAACATTATTTTTTGTCAGTTTATTGAAAAGTAATAAAAACTCGAAAATAATTTCTTAATTAGTATAGATTATTTAGGTAATTGTGTTATACTATTTTTGAAATTAAGAAAAAATCCCTCAGAATCAAGGGAATATTATAAAAAAGGATGGTATTTAATCGATGAATTCAGTAGAAATTGCAAATGAACTGAAGGAATTATTAAACGGTGGCAATGTTCAAGTTCAACTTTCAGTACCACAATTAGCAGAAAAGGCTACATCTCGTGGTGAAGCAATGTTAACGGTAGATGGCGCAGTTCGTGCAGAAACTGGCAAATACACTGGTCGTTCACCTAAAGATAAATATACAGTAGAAGAGGAAAGTACAAAAGATCAAATTGACTGGGGAAAAGTCAACCAACCAATTTCTTCTGAGGTGTTCGATAATTTATATGTGAAAGTCATCAAATATTTAAAAGAACGTGACGAATTATTTGTATTCAAGGGCTTTGCAGGTGCTGACAAAGATTCACAATTAAGTATTCAAGTTATCAATGAATATGCTTGGCACAATCTGTTCGCTCATCAATTATTTATCCGTCCAACTGAAGAGGAGTTAGCTTCTCATGTTGCAGAGTTCACTGTTGTCTCAGCACCTAGCTTTAAAGCAGACCCTGCGATTGATGGGACAGCTTCTGAAACATTTATCATCGTATCGCTTGAAAAGAAAGTTATCTTAATCGGTGGTACTGAATATGCCGGTGAGATGAAAAAATCTATTTTCGGTATTATGAACTACTTATTACCACAACAAGGTATTCTTTCTATGCATTGTTCAGCAAACGTTGGGGAAGCTGGCGATGTAGCATTATTCTTCGGTCTATCTGGTACTGGTAAAACAACATTATCTGCTGATCCGGAACGCAAACTAATCGGTGACGATGAGCACGGCTGGTCTGATAATGGCGTCTTCAACATTGAAGGTGGTTGCTATGCAAAAACAATCAATCTTTCTGCTGAAAAGGAACCAGAAATCTACAATGCCATTCGCTTCGGTTCAGTTTTAGAAAATGTAATCGTTGATCCAGAAACACGTGTTTGTAACTATGATGATGGTTCATTAACAGAAAATACGCGTGTGGCTTATCCAATCCAATACATTGACAATATTGTTGACCCATCTGTTGCAGGTCATCCACAAACAATTATCTTCCTAACAGCGGATGCATTTGGTGTATTACCACCAATCAGTAAATTAACAAAAGAGCAAGCAATGTATCACTTCCTAAGTGGCTTCACATCTAAACTTGCTGGTACAGAACGTGGTGTAACAGAGCCAGAACCAGTATTCTCTACTTGCTTTGGTTCACCATTCCTACCACTTCCAGCAACAGTGTATGCTGAAATGTTAGGGGAAAAAATTGATAAGCACGGTGCGCAAGTATTCCTTGTAAACACTGGCTGGACTGGCGGCGAGTATGGTACAGGTAGCCGTATGAAGCTTTCTTATACACGTACAATGGTACGCGCTGCTATTGATGGTAAATTAGCAAATGTTGAAACAACACAAGATACTGTATTTGGTTTACATATTCCAACAGCTGTTGAAGGTGTACCATCAGAAGTATTAAATCCACGTGAAGCTTGGGCAGATAAAGCAGCATATGATGCAAAAGCTGCTGAACTTGCAGGTCTATTCAACGAAAACTTTAAGAAATTCTCAGATGTTTCGGAAGCCATCACTAAACTTGGTGGTCCATTACAATAATAACTAACAAAAAAGACAAAGAGAATGAATCGTTCTCTTTGTCTTTTTCATTTTTACAGCCATTGCTATTGTTGCTTCATCCATTGGCATAGAGCACGAACCGTTTCTCGGTTTTTGGCAGGTGGATATTGATGGGCATAATCCTGTTCATACCACGTTTCATAAGTTTTATTGGCATCCTCTAAGAAAAATGCAAGCTGTCTAGCATGCTCGATATCTACATTTTCATCACGATAGCCATGAATAATCAAAACTGGCGCTGTAATATGCTCTATCTCAAATAAGGGTGTTCTGGCATCATATGCTTCTGGTACACGATTAGGTGTCCCTCCAATAACGCGCTTCATCATGCGCCGCATATCTGTACGTTCCCAATAGGTGGCTGTTGCATCTGAAACACCAGCCCATGTCACAACAGAGGTAATATCCTTTCGTAAAATGGCTGTCCAAAGTGCCATAATGCCTCCACGCGAAAAGCCAAAAACGTGGATATGATCATTACAAAATTGCTTTAAAACATCTACTGCATAAACCGCATCATAACGGTCTGCGCCTGCAAATTCATCTCGACCTTCCCCACCTCGATTACCACGGTAATATGGGGCAAAAACAACAAACCCCTGTGCTGCAAATTGGGCAATACGGGAAGCTCTTACCATGCCAATACTTTGCATGCCTCCTCTTAAATATAAAAAGCCATCATATGTACCTTCTGCCTTAGGCTCAGCTAACAAGCCTTTGATACGCAAACCCTGTGACAAATATGTAACTTCAAATAAACGTATGGCTGGATTTGGTGAGGGATAGGCACGCTTGGCAACGATTTCACCATTGTTTGTCACGACGTTTCAACTCCTCCAGCATTCTTTTCATTCCTTCATCTTTCATATGAAAGCTTAAGTTCGGATGATTCACAAACTCTTCATCAGCAAGCCAAAGCATGCCTGCTGTTTCTAAATCAAATTCAATCTGCTCCTGTCCTGCAAACTGTGCTGTAAAAACTGTTTTACAAAATAATACCTTATCATGAACAGCATATTCTGCAAACCATTGAAGATTTTTTACATGGACACCTGTCTCTTCAAATACCTCTCGAATAGCTGCCTGCTCTACTGTTTCCCCTTCCTCTAATTTCCCCCCCGGGACTTCTATACCACGATGCTTATGAATAGTGCAGAGCCATTTATTTTCATGCTTTAAAAAAACGAGGACATGTTTGGGCTCTATTTCAAATTCACCTCTCGTAAAACTCAAATCTACTTGTAAACCATGTAAATCGGTAAATGTTAGCATATCTTTTACCTCACATTCTTTTATGATACATAACAGCCGCAATTCTCTTATTAATTGCTTCTATTTTATGGACAATGCCTAGCCTTAATTCCTATTTGGATGGCAAATCGTTTACTTCCTCTAGTTAACTATAGTGTAATTTTACAGAGACAAGCAACTTTAAACTACAGTCAAGTAAAGCAAAAAAGCGTGCTTCATCTGAAGACACGCTTTTACTTACAGCACTTGCTGACCATCAAAATAAACAATTGGGCTTTTTACAACACAATCAATATGAACATCTGCTGCATTTGCTCCACCAAAAGGTACATTACTGCCAAATGCTATATGGATCGTACCATATACTTTCTCATCCTCTAGTACATTACCGCATAGGATAGCACTTTTGTTGGCTCCGATGCCAAACTCTGCAATGATTCTGCCATTCCCTTCACCAAGTAACGCCAGTAATTGTGGACCATCAGAACCAATTGCCTCTTCTAGGCGACCGTTACGTATTTTTAACAATAGCGGCTCCTTCAAAACGCCGATATTGGCGATTGAACCATCTACTAAAATCTCTCCATTGGCAGACGTTTCTATAGGGGCAACGTAAGATTCTCCAGAAGGAATATTACCGTGCTCACCAGCTTGACGAATAACACCTGTTGAACGAATTCCTAAACGGTTTTCTACACTAAATGTTAACTCATACCCATCCTTGACAATGCGAATATCTTTTGCCGCATCAAGTAAATGAACATATTTTTCTACCATTGCTTCAATCTCCTGTGCATCCGCATGAAGGGCGCCTTGCTCTAGCATCTCCATTGTCACACCTGGCATTGTTGCGACACGTCCACCTTTTTCACAGGCATTTTTACGAGCCAGCGTATGTGTTAAGGAGTGAGAGGTAATACAAAGTGCAACATCAGCATTTGCCATCAGCTCAGACACTGGATGGATTGGCTCCTGTCCAGATTTCTCTAATAGGGGCATCACCATCAACATTGTATTTGCTGTAATCGATAGCCCAGCTTCATAAAAGATTTTCGCAATGTCTTGTTTGTGACTATCTGTCAAAATTAATAGTGACTCTGACGCTTGAACATTTAAATTGCCTTTTAAAATATTGAGTGCAATATCATATAAATGCTGCATAATCGGGCTCCTTAATTAAAATTCAAATGATATCTACGGATAATTCCTTCTATTTCATTTCTAGCTTCTGTTAATGATCCTAAAAACTCTGGTACACGTTGTTCTGTAAAACGATAGATAGGCCCAGACACAGTAATAGAGGCTACAACTTGTTCTTCACTATTAAATATCGGCATCGCAAGTGCTAACACATCAACAGAATATTCACTATTACTAAGTGCATAGCCACAATTACGAATTTTCTCAAGCTCAGCACGTATTTCTGTTGCGTCTGTCATCGTATTACTAGTATAAGCAGTTAAAGGCTTGTCAATAACCTTTGAAATTTGCTCTTCGCTTAAAAAGGCAAGCATCGAACGGTAAGAAGCCCCTACATACAGTGGGGAACGACTCCCTCTTGAAACAGTAAATTTAACCTTATTGATAGGCTCTGCTTTCAATAAAGTTAACGCTTCCAGTCCATTTAAAACTGTTAAAATAGCCGTTTCACCAGTTGTATCTTTTAGCTTCTCAAGAGCAGGCATACAAAGCTGATCGATATTTAATGAATCATACATATTCATACCAATTTCCCATAATGCAATGCCGAGTGAATATTTTTTTGTAACAGGGTCCTTTGTAATAAATCCATTATTTTCGAAGGTTTCCAGAATGCGATATAGATTTGTATGATTCATGTTCATTGCCATCGCTAGCTCTCGTCCACCCCATATAGGCTTTTCCTTTGTAAACATTTTTAAAACTGCAATTGATAAATTTAACGTCTTTAGCATATCTCTCATCCTTCTGATCTATTTATCTGTACAAACGGCTGCAAATCTCTCTTTTAAGGGGGAAATAATCGACAGATTTAGCAGCCGTCAGCACCTGATATCACTTTATCAAAAGTAAGAGAGTAGCTGTCTCTTACTTTTGATATAGGAAATCAATAGCAGCAGTAATATATACTTTTGCACAGCGTACGATATCCTCAACACGGACTTTTTCGTTATAACCATGAATACTTGGTAAATAAGCGGGACCATATTGTAAGACAGGAATATCATATTGTCTGAAGTGCCGAGCATCGCTGCTTGCCCATTGCATAACACCATATGCCTCTTGTCCTGTTACAAAAGAAATATTTTCCACTATCGATTGGCATACAGGGTTGTCAGCAGGCGTATAATTAGCTACACTTTTGAAGCCAAAACGTTGGATCGAATAATCAATTTCCAAGGCATCTAATTTATTTTTCAGGATTTCTGTTACTTCCTCTTGTGTAACACCAAATGGTAAGCGACAATCGACCTGCACCTTACAATAATCTGGAATAACGTTAGACTTCGTACCTCCCTCAATTGTACCAATATTTACAGTAATTTTCTCTAAAACTTCTTGATATTTCAAGCGATCTTTTTCCACTTCACGCATGTATTTCTTTGACACCTTGATAAGTGGCTGTACCTCCTCTGGGATGGTAATTTCTATATCCCAGAGTGTACGAATCTCTTGAATAGCTCGAATAGCATCGACAATAGCATTACGTCCAGCCAATGGTGAGAGACTTCCATGTCCAGGTTCCCCACGTACCTCTAATTCAAACCAGTAAGAACCCTTTTGTCCAATTGTTGGATTTAATGGTGAAGAAGGCTCTGCGATTAAGCAACCATCACCCTTTACTAATTTTCGCTCTAATAGCCAAGGAACACCAAATTCGCCACCTGTTTCTTCATCGGGGACAATTGCTAATGTTAATTTTCCTGGCAATTCAATATTTAATTTCTTCAGTAGCTTTGTAGCAAAAATAATACCTGCTAAACCAGCTTTCATATCACTCGCCCCGCGGCCAAGCATCCAGCCATCCTTGACTTCACCTGAGAATGGATCAAAATCCCACTTCGATAAATCACCAACAGGTACAACATCTGTATGTCCACAATAAACGAGCTCTTTTCCTTCACCATTTCCAATAGAAGCTACTAAGTTATACATTTTATCTGCAGCTTCATATTTTTCATACGTAATGCCTACTTCGCTTAAATAGTTTTCAATAAAAGCCGTAATTTCAGTTGTATCTCCCGGAGGATTAACACTTGGAATTTGAATTAGCTTTGCACAAAATTCAATTAATTCATCTTGATGTTGTTCAACTGCTTCAATCAATTGCTCTTTCAGTGCTTGTAAATCATTCATGTGCCTGTACCTCATTTCCCTTTGTTTGTAAGTGGCTCATGCTGCCATATAATTTCTTCATATGTGTAAATTGCTGTTCATCAAAGAATGAGCATTTATAAGCACCATAAGTTTTAGCTACTTCTAAGACAAATCGCACAACACCTTCTACATCTGTAATATGTGTCGCACCTGTTGCACAGCCCGCTACTACAGATTCTGTTGTAATGGCAACACCAACAACAGGACTTGTCGTTGCAACAGCTGGTTGTAAAATACTATTAATATGGAATAAACCATTCCCATACGGTGTAATATCCTGCGTGGTAATGGGCATCACAACAGGAGAAATTCCAGCGGATTGCGTATAGACATGCAGTAAATCATCACTAACTTTTAATATATAGCCCTCTTTAACAGTTGGGGTAATGGCAAACCCTTTATGGTTACATACTTGATTGCCCTTCGTTGTATCAATCGAAAGAATAGC
Organism: Lysinibacillus sp. FSL H8-0500; assembly: GCF_038051955.1. Lineage (NCBI taxonomy): Bacteria > Bacillati > Bacillota > Bacilli > Caryophanales > Bacillaceae > Lysinibacillus > Lysinibacillus sp. FSL H8-0500. Next base: position 3,579,657 of record NZ_CP150292.1, read on the forward strand.
ATCCATTGTGTTATCCACTTCATTTTCATTCATCACACTAATGTCTACGGGCGAGTTCATAAATGGCACTGGCTCATGTGGTAGGGTTGGTGCTGTTGGACAAATATGTGTCGTAAAAATAACATCGCCCTCTAGTTGATCGCCTTTTAATGCCATATCAAGTGCTTTGGCAGCACCAGCCATACATGCTAATGCACCATCTCCATCCGATACAAAGCCTGTCATTTCAGGACGCGCTCCAATACCACCTAAACGGCCAATTATCCCTAAAGTTGGCGCATTTCCTCCTGAGGATTTCCCGTTCTTTCCTTTTAGAAACACGCGAACAAAATCCGTTGAGCCACTTTCACCTTGAATCGTTTTTACCTCTATATTTGCTGCTGGATCAATAGTGTGTAAATATTCTTTGATAGCCTCTCCGTTCACATAGATACTATCCATTAACTCGTATAATTCCATAACATGCTTCAATGACATAATCAATTCGCTCCCTTTTCTGCTTCAATAATTTATTAAGTCGTTGGTACTTCTTGCTGTATTGATTCAAATAAATGACAGGAAACTTGATGTGTAGCTGTCACTGTATCAAGCGTGGGTTGCATGGTTGCACATTTCTCCATAGCAAAACGACAACGTTTATGGAATGCACAGCCGCTTGGTGGATTTACTGGACTTGGTACATCACCAGATAAAATAATGCGTTCCTTTGCATCAAAAGGATTTTCCTTTGGAATAGCTGATAATAAGGCTTGTGTATATGGATGTTGCGGATTTTCATAGATCTCCTTGTATGTGCCAATTTCCACTATTTTCCCTAAGTACATAACGGCAATTCGATCACACATATAGTTCACAACATTTAAATCATGTGAAATAAAAATATATGTTAAGCCAAATTCCTTCTGTAGATCTTTTAATAAATTAATAACTTGCGCTTGCACCGATACATCTAATGCTGACACAGGTTCATCACAAACAACAATATCTGGATTGAGTGCAAGAGCACGAGCAATATTGATACGTTGTCTTTGTCCACCTGAAAACTCATGAGGGTGGCGTTTTGCATGGTAAGCACTTAAGCCGACTGTTTCAAGTAATTCAATTACACGCTTTTTACGTGATGCCTCATCGCCAATACCATGGATAACTAATGGCTCAGCAACAAGGTATTCAATCGTTTTACGAGGATCAAGCGATGCATAAGGATTTTGGAATACCATTTGTATGGATTTTCGAGCAGAACGAATATCCTTTGTATTTAAGCTTGCTAAATCCGTGCCCTTAAACTCAACAATTCCATCTGTTGGTGAGATTAGCTGGTTGATTAAACGAGCAACCGTTGATTTACCACAGCCTGATTCACCGACAATCCCAAGTGTCTCACCCTTGTACAATTCAAAACTTACACCATCTACTGCCTTCACAAATTGTGTTGATTTTTTAAAAGGAATTGAACTTTTAATGGGAAAATGCTTTTTTAAATTACTTACCTTTAAAACAAGGTCATTGTGCTGTTGCATTAAAAATTCCCTCCTTCCGTTCGACAATTTGATCCTTTGCTTGCAAATGGCAGGCTACAAAATGATTATCCTGCACTTCTACTAAATCAGGCACTGTACTACGACAAATATCTGTTGCTAAAGGGCAGCGTGCGGAGAAGTGACAGCCGCTATGTGGCATTGTTAAATCTGGTGGGCTACCTGGAATAGCCGGTAATCTTTGTTGTTCTTGTGTGCCCATCGTAATTTGAGATTCTAATAATCCCCACGTATAGGGATGTAACGGCTTGTCATAGAGCTGTCTTGTTGTTGTTGACTCTACTGTTCGTCCTGCATACATAACATTTACTTTGTCACATAACTCCCAAACTACGCCTAAATCATGAGTAATCATAATAATAGCTGTATCATGCTCTTGCTGTAATTTTTTCATCAAATCAAGAATTTGAGCCTGTACAGTTACATCCAGTGCTGTTGTTGGCTCATCAGCAATAAGTAGCTTCGGGTTACACGCAAGGGCAATCGCAATCATAACACGCTGGCGCATGCCTCCTGAAAATTCATGTGGATACATTTTTAAGCGCTTTTCTGGCTCAGGAATACCCACCATTTTCAACATATCAACTGCTTTTACAGCTGCATCTTTCTTTGAAATCGTTTCATGCGCCTGAATTACTTCGATAATTTGATTGCCCACTGTTAGAACTGGATTCAAACTTGTAATAGGATCCTGAAAAATCATCGACATATCATTGCCTCGTACATTGCGCATATCCTTTTCCGAAATTGCCAATAAATCGCGTCCATTAAAGTGAATTTTCCCATTTGTTATTTTTCCTGGTGGAGATGGAATTAAACGCATAAGAGCAGTGGCTGTCACACTTTTTCCTGATCCTGACTCCCCAACAATCCCTAGTGTTTCCTTCTTATTTAATTGTAAATTTACTCCATTAACAGCTTTCATTGTAGAGCCGCCACTTTTAAATTCTACTGTCAAGTTTTCTACATCTAGTAAATGTTCAGTCATGACTCCACCCCCTTCCATTAAACTTTCATTTTCGGATCTAATGCATCACGCAATCCATCTCCTAAGAGGTTAATTCCAAGAACTGTTAGTAAAATACAGATACCTGAAAATGTCGCCATTTGGGGATTTAATACTAAAAAGTCTTTCCCATCCTTTAAAATACTGCCCCATGAAGCTGTTGGCGGTTGAACCCCTAATCCTAAAAAGCTAAGAGCTGCCTCTGAAATAATAGCCCCTGCTGTACTCATCGTGCCGTAGACAATTAAAGGAGCTAAACAGTTTGGTAATATATGACTAAAAATAATTCTCGTATGTGTAGCACCTAAAGAATGCGTTACTTCGATAAATTCTTCCTCTTTTACGCTTAAAACCTGTCCACGAACAAGCCTTGCAAACCCTGGGATATTAGCAATACCAATGGCAACAATCACATTGACAAGTCCTTGCCCCAATACCGTCATTAATGTAATGGCTAATAAAATAAACGGAAAGGCAAACAGACCATCCATTGTACGCATGATAATAGAATCAATGCGACCACCAAAATACCCTGCAATTAAGCCAAGTAATGTTCCAAACACAGCGCCAAATAGCACCGCTGCAATCCCTACAATCATTGATATCCGTGTACCATAGACTAAACGGCTAAACAAATCACGACCATAGTTATCCGTGCCAAGTAAATGTCCATCCGTATTCATGGGTAAAAATGATTTGCCAACAGTCATCTCATTCGGTGGATGGGTAGCAATCAATGGTGCAAAAATAGCTACAATGGCCATTAAGGTTACAATGATTAGCCCTATTGATGCTAATTTATTTTTTAGCAACTTGCGCAATAGCGTATTTTTTTTTCTTGTTTCAGTAACGATTGCTTGAGTCATTGTTATTTTTTCCCCCCATCCGATTCAAGATTGACCTTAGGATTGACGACTTTATAAAGCACATCGACTACTAAGTTAATCAGCACAAAGATGAATGCAATGAAAATAACAGTACCCTGCACTACTACAAAATCACGTTTATCAATTGCATCTACAATAAGTCGCCCCATTCCAGGCCAACTAAAAATCGTTTCTGTTAAAACAGCACCACCTAGTAAATTGGAAATCTGCATACCTAATACCGTCAAAATGGGTGTTAGTGCATTTTTAAAGGCATGCTTCCCAATCACTAAATATTCTTTAATTCCTTTAGAACGAGCTGTTTTAATATAATCTTGCGAAATTACCTCTAGCATGCTTGATCGTGTAATACGTGCAAATGTCGCCATTGGAATTGTGGCTAAAGCAAATGCTGGTAAAATTAAATGCTTTAAATAGGACCATAAACCATCACTTAAATTCCCCATCCCAGTGGCAGGGAACCAGCCAAGATTAACACTGAAGAACAGAACCAGCATAATCCCCAACCAAAAAATCGGCATGGATACACCCACTAATGATACAAGCATAACAATATAATCAATGATGGTATTTTGTTTCCTAGCTGCTAATATTCCTGCTGGGATACCTACCACGACTGCTATTAATAATGCTGCCAATGCCAGTACAACTGTGTTAGGAAACCTCTCAAGGATAAGCCCAATGACAGACTCACTATAAGAATAGGAATATCCTAAATTTAATTGTGCTAAGTCTCCTACATATGAAATAAATTGCGAAGGCATTGACTTATTTAACCCTAACTCTTCTCTTAAATTCTCTACATCTTCCACACTTGCCTGGGGTCCAAGCATAACTGAAGCTGGATCACCAGGAATCATTCGCGTAATAATAAAGACGATGATTCCGACTACTAACAGTGTTGGAATAAGATTTACTAACCTTTTTAAAATAAATGAGCCCATCTTAGCAAGACCTCCTTTTCATTATTAGAATCAGTGGTTCATATTGTGAATAACTACATACTACACCTCACACTAATTGTTTGTAAATATATTTTTTTCTGAATTTTTATAATTTTTTATTTACTTTCTATTTACAAATGTGCTACTTTTATTTCGAACCTATCATTTTTGAATCAACGGTTCATATTGTGAAACAAATACTAAGGAGGCTAGTAAGTATGAAGAAAATAAACGTAAAAAAATCTTTACTACTATTATTTTTAACTTTAATGCTTGGCGTTTTAGCTGCTTGTGGTGGCAATACAGAGAAAGATAGTTCATCAGGTGAAAAAGGCGGAGACACAACCGCTAGTGAGGGTGGCACATTAAATATTGGCCTTTCAGCCAATGCCAAAACATTTGACCCTATCAAATATACGGGGGTTTATGAATCACAGGTTATGCGCCAAATGGCTGATACATTGGTTGTGTATAACAAAGATCTATCTGATATTATTCCTTCATTAGCAACAGAGTGGAAAGTGTCAGATGATATGTTAGTTTATACATTTAAGTTACGTGAAGGTGTAAAATTCCAAAAGGGTGAGTACCAAGACGGTCGTGAAATGACGGCTGAGGATGTGAAATATTCTTTAGAGCGCTCTGCCAAAGAATCTGCTATGAATCGTTTAAGTGGTGTAACAGAGGTGAAAGTATTATCGGATTATGAGGTGGAAATTCACTTAGCTTCACCGAATGCTGCTCTCCTTGCTATGCTAACAGATGCAGGAAATATCATTATTCCAAAAGAAGAGATTGAAGGCTGGGGCGATAATTTTTCTGAGCATTTCGTTGGTACTGGTCCATTCCGGTTAACAGATTGGAAGAAAGACCAAGAAGTAAAACTTGTTCGTAACGAAAATTACTGGGGTGAAAAACCTCACATTGATAATTTAACAATGAAGTTTATTTCTGATCAAAATATGATGACAAACGCATTACGTTCTGGGGATATTGATATCGCTATGGATGTTAAAGGTCAAAACCGAGAAATTATCAACCAAGATAGCAATCTTGAGCTTTTAACAAATCCAGGTCTATCCATTGTTTATCTTGATCTGAACAATAAGGTAGGTCCGACTGCTGACAAACGCGTTCGTGAAGCTATCTATATGGCCACAAATGTTGAGGAAATTATTTCTGGTGTTAACCAATGGGGTGGCGGTGATGTTTCTTACTTACCATTACCACCAGGTTCATGGGGATATGATGAAGCATTAGTGGATTTAGTACCAAAATATAACCCTGAGGAAGCTAAAAAATTATTAGCAGAAGCTGGCTATGCTGATGGCTTTAAAACAGAAATTTTTGTATCTGAAGCACGTGTTCCTTATGCAACAATTTTCCAAAGCCAATTAAAAGAAAACTTAAATATTGATGTTGAAATTAAAGTGCTTGAATGGGGTACTTACAGTGATACTGTCGCAAAAGGAAATGCCCCAATGAATATTGGTGGCTGGACTTGGTATCCAGATCCATACTTCTTCCTATATCAACTGTTCCACACAAATCAAGTCGGTGCGTTAGGCAATGGTAAAGGCTACAGTAATCCAGAGGTTGATAAATTATTAGAACGTGCTGTATCAGAAACAGTCGTGCAGGAAGAACGTGCACAATTATACCAAGAAGCATTAAAGCTGATTTTAGCAGATGTTCCACGTATTGAATTAGAGGCGACACAAACTGTTGCAGGTGTAAACAAAAAGGTACAGGGCTTTGAGGTTTCCGCTGATAACTCCGTACAAATTGTACATCCGAATGGTACGAATGTATCTATTTCTAAATAATTAGACTAGAAAAGTGGAGATGCTTATCTCCGCTTTTCTCTTCATAAGGAGCGAAATGATCCAATGACACGCTATATAAATGGACTTATTTTTAACGCTGAGACACGTAGCTTTAATAAACAATCGTTTCAAGTGCAAGGGCAATACTTTGAACCAGCTACTAGCACAACCGAAACAGAATTGGATTTAGATGGCTACTATATTACACCTGGCTTTATCGATAGCTGTTCACAAATCGGCTTAGCTGAAATAGGGATTCGTTGGGAGGGTGATGATAGCTATGAATTTGACTCACATCTGCAATATTCTGTAGTTGATGGTATTTATCCATTTGATGCAGCATTTCAAAAAGCCATTTCCCATGGGATAACAGCATCTCATATCGTCCCCTCCCCTAAAAGCTTGATTGGTGCAAAGACGGCTATCATTCATCATACACATACAACCGTTGATGAGATGGTTATTTCAAAGGATGTTGCGTACTCCTTTTCTATCGGACATCAGGCAAAAAGCACATTTTTTGCTGAAAAGAAAAAGCCGCTAACTCGGATGGGAATCGCCAAAATTTTAAGAGAAACATTACAGCAAATTCAGCAGCAAGAGCCATTGATTAAAAAAATTGTTATACGGGCACATAAAGCCGTTGATCTTGAATTGGTTAGCCGCCTTCAGCAAGAATTTGGCTCGATTTTTGATTTTCATGTTATTCATGGTACTGAGGCTCCGCTACTTCAGGAGACACCCTTCAATACAATGATTGCTGGTCCAACATTCCGATATATCGAGCATAACGAGATGATGGAACTATCACCAAAACTGTATCACCAGTTGTCCAAGCACAATATACCATTTGTTTTTTGTACAGACCACCCTGTCAGTAGCGCCTCTCACCTAACATTAGAAGGCTGCTTAGCTGTAAGAGAAGGTATGACACGCCAGGACGTGCTGTATGCTCTGACAACAGGAGCTGCAAATTTCCTTGGTATCGCCCATCAAACAGGCGCGATTCGTGATGGTCTTTTTGCTGATTTTGTCATATGGGATAAGCATCCATTAGATTTAGATGCACAGGTTGTTGCAACTTTTATTAAAGGGACAAAAGTTTATGCACGGGAAGAAGGGTTTACACAATGATTATTTATCATCATGCAAAGTTTCTGACAGTCAATGAACAAAACGATACTTGTGAACAGTTGTGGGTCAAGGATGGACGTATTGTCTATATAGGTCCTGCCAAAGAGGCTCCTCCCAATGCTGAATTAGTTGATCTACAAGGGGCTTATGTTACACCAGGGTTAATTGATATTCATGCACATGTTGGCACATGGGCTGAGGTAACGGAAGATATTAATGATGCCAATGAATATAGTGAACCCTTTACACCGCTGATGCATGCTTTAGATAGTGTAGATATTCGCCATTTTTCCTTCCAGCATGCACTTGAAGGCGGCGTGACGACTGTGCAAACTGGGCCAGGCAGTGCCAACGTTATCGGCGGTATTTGGAGCATCCTTAAAACAGCAGGACCCACCCTTGCATCCCGTGTTTTAGTAGAGCGCAGCGGTTTAAAGGGTGCCCTAGGGGAAAATCCGAAAAACGTCTTCGGCAATCAGTATAAACGCAAGCCGATGACGCGCATGGCCATTGCCCAGCTTTTACGGGATGGTTTCCAACGTGCCAGTCAACTCAATGAAGAACAACGAGCAGAACAAATTAAACAAAATGCAGAGTTACGTCCATTTATTGAGGTGCTTCGAGGCGACATGCCCCTTCGCCTTCATTGTCACAGAGCAGACGACATTATGACAGCTATAAGAATTGCCAAAGAATTTAATGTAAAACTCCATTTAGAGCATTGTACAGAAGGCTACCTCATTGTGGATGCTGTGAAAAATAGTGGTTTTCATGCAACGCTTGGTCCCTATATGTTAACGCCATCTAAATATGAAACTCGTCATTCTACACCAGCAATTGCAGCCATCTTTAAAGAGCACAATATACCATTTGCCATCATGACGGATCATCCTTTTGTACCGATTCAGTACTTAAAATATTGTGCCACTGAAGCCATTCGTTATGGTTTAGATAAGGAAACAGCCTTAAAAAGTATTACCATCAATGCTGCTAAGCTTGTACAGCTAGATCATCGCATTGGTAGCCTTGAGGAAGGTAAGGATGCTGATTTTGTTGTTTGGTCACACTCTATTTTTGAAACAGAGGCAAAGGTTCTCCAAACTTATGTAAATGGACAGAAATATTACGAAGCGGAGTGAGCACAGTGAGACATTCAAACATTGCCGTTGTCACAATTGGTCAAGCCCCTCGCAAAGATATGGCAGAGGATATTCAACAATTACGAGAAGCAGGTCTACAAGTTCAGGAATTTGGTGCCCTTGATGCACTTTCTCCTTCTGAAATTGCTACACTTGCACCCTCAAGCGTAGATACAGATATTTTAGTGACGCTTCTTACAAATGGTCAGCAAGTAAAGCTCAGTAAACAAAAGCTCATGCCCTATATTCAGACATGCATTAGCAATCTTCATGAATTCACTTGGGTGTTACTTATGTGTACAGGCGATTTTACAAATAAATTACCTTTTAAAAATCTTTTACTACCGGATCGAATGATGACTAATTTAGTAAAAGGTTTACAGACGGAACTTGCACTTGGCTTAATTGGACCTGAGCCTGATCAACAAACAACTGTTGCAGAGAAATGGCAAAAAGCTCAATTTGCTGTAAGCTTTTCGGCAAGCTCCCCTTATCACTTCAATGCACAGGATTTATTGGCAAAGGCACAGCAATTAGCAGATCATGGAGCAGATTTGCTTATTCTGGATTGTATGGGTTACTCCACAACGATGAAAAATACGATCAAGGATAAACTCAATATACCGATAATCGTTCCTAGAGAAGCTGTTTTTACCATTCTAAAGGCTATTTGTTAGGAGGAAAAAAGGTCACTGCTCGTTTAGTGACCTTTTCTTAGTTAGACGCGCTTATTAAAATAAGGAAGCTGCTCAACAAACGCTTTTGTATCATCATCCCCATATTCATGGACTAATGCATAAATCTTCATCAATCTTCGGTCAATCTCATCATTTTCTTTATCTAAATGATATTGGATATAGGGTAGCTGTGCGCGCCATGCATTGGATATTTCTAATAGCTGCATTTGCTGAAAAATCTTTTCAAAAACATTTAATGCTTGTCGGTCAATATTAAGCTCGAAATTCCAAGGCCCTGCATATGGATTTGTATAAAAGGTTCTATTAGCAAGTGAAAAATATATACGCTGACGTTCCATCTTGACGATTCACTCCTTTTTCCATAGTATGGAGGAAAAATGAGTGTTTTATTCGTGGGAATGTCAAACTTCCTTCACAATTAAGATCTCCTTATAATTTATAATGGAGATGACAAACAATGAACGGAGTGGATGTTATGAGTTTAACTACGCTCTTAATCGTCGCAATTATTATCGTTATACTCATCACAATTGCAACGATTATTAGTGTCAACCGTGCGTATGCCTTTCAACATACGATTGATGAAAAACCGAAACAAAGCTATCAGCAAGAAGAGAACTAGTCAAATCTGATTTATTGAATTTGGAGTGAAGACAATGGGTGTTCCATTACCAATTATTGTAATGATTGCTATGATGATGCTAATGTTTGCTGTTGCAGCGATTATTATTTACAAGAAAAATAAACATATCTTTACACAAACAGTTGATGTAAAGCCTAAGGAACCTCATGCATCGCAAAAGGATGAGCAACCATGAAGTATCCTTTTATTTGGCTTATTCAATTTTACAGAAAATTCATCTCCCCCATGACACCGCCCACTTGTCGCTTCCACCCCACCTGCTCCTCTTATGGGCTTGAGGCATTTCAAAAACATGGAGCGTTCAAGGGCTTTTTACTAACCATTATACGTGTATCAAAGTGTCATCCATTTCATGCGGGTGGCTTTGATCCTGTGCCAGAAAAATGGCCTTCGAAAAAAAGTTAGCTTTCGAAGGTCATTTTTTCTTGTACTTTTTAAAGTTGTGCGTTATCATAGTAACTGTTCTGAAAAACAAACCGTAATGATTACTATTTAAAGGAGATATTTAATTAAATGAAAAAAGTATATTTAGTATTTCTAGTTGTAGTACTTGCTATATTTACCGCTGCCTGTGGCGATAAAGCCTCCACTTCCCAGCAAGCTGATGATAAGGACAAGAACAAGGATCAGTTAGTCATTCGTACAACGGTCTATCCTTTAAGCTATTTTGCAGAGCGTATTGGTGGTGATTTTGTTGATGTGTCTTCGATTTACCCTGCTGGAGCAAATGAACATACATTTGAGCCAACCCAAAAAGATATGATGAAATTAGCAGATGCGGATATCTTTTTCTATATTGGTTTAGGACTTGAAGGCTTTGTGGAAAATGCGAAAAAGACATTAGCAAATGAGGGTGTCGCAATGGTAGCAACAGCTGATCAAGTAACAGCTGAAAAATTAGCGATCAGTACTGGTCATGTTCATCCAGAAGATGAGGAAGGACACGACCACGACGCAGAAGCTCATGAACATGAAGGGCACGATCATGATGCAGAAGCTCATGATGAGCACGCTGATCATGACCACGATGCAGAAGCAGATGATCATCACGACCATGAGCATGGCGATATTGACCCCCATGTTTGGCTATCTCCTACAATTAGTCAGGATTTAGCACTTGCTATTAAAAATACACTGGTTGAAAAAATGCCTGCACAAGAAACTACATTTAACGCAAATTATGAAGCATTAGTGAAAGAATTACAGGATTTAGATAATGACTTTAAAGCAATGGCTGACCAAGCACAGGATAAAACATTCTTTGTCTCTCATGCTGCATTTGGTTATATTGCAGGTCAATATGGCTTAACACAAGTGCCAATTGCAGGCTTAAATTCTCAGGATGAGCCGTCTCAAAAAGAATTAACAAAAATTGTTGATAAAGCGAATGAATTGCATATTCACTATATTTTATTTGAACAAAATGTTTCTTCTAAATTAGCAGAGGTTATTCAAAAAGAGGTTGGGGCTGAATCACTTGTCTTGCATAACCTGAGTGTCTTAACAGCTGATGATGAAAAAAATAATGAAACATACTTTACATTAATGCAGGAAAATATTCAAACATTAGAGAAAGCATTAAACACGCATTAATAGCATGAGAAAGGAGGTGTCCCGAAAATTAGATGGGATACCTCCTTTCGTATGACGTATTTTTCTTGAGGCATACGTTTTTCTACTCGATCAATAGACGTTAACCAGCTTATCTTAGGTGCAGTATAGATTGGATGTGTCACTAAAAAGACTGCTAAACTTTCTATATTTATTTGTGTCCATTTATTCATATCAAATTCATTTGGCTCACTTTGTTTTAAGGTAACAAGCTTTGTTGGTTGCTTAATGGCTAGCTTATTTTCATCCATCATCAATTTGTGATGCAAGCGATATTGAAAAGGAGCCGCTCCACTTTGTGTCTTTGTGAGTTGCTGCATTTCTGTATACTTTTCACTGGTAGCAGCGGGAAAACGCGCATAATCCCATGTATGGTCACGTGATAGCTGCCGATCTGACAGCAAAAAATATTGATAACGCACCTCTCCCTTGCGATCGGGTAAAGGGTCATCCCAGGTAACATCAATATGATACCAGTCCTGCTCAAGCTTTACTAATACCCAGGCATGGAGCTGTTCACCTGCATTGCCAGGTACATATCGCACCTCAAAGCCTAACATTTCTAACATTCGATAAAGCACTAAAGCATATGCCTGACAGACTCCCTTATTCTCTTTTAATAATGTATAAGGGGAATATTGACTTCCTTCTGTTTCCTTGGAGTATTCCGTGGATAAAACAATAAAATCATGTGCAGCCTGTAATTTTTGTATATCGCTGAATCCATGCATGGGTGCAGTAATAGTTGCCAATGTTTGTGCGACAAATGCTTCCTCTGCTTGTGAAAGATGATACGTAAAAGTAAAGTCAATGACAAGATGATTATTAGTTCCATTATAATTCCATTTGAAGCTAGAAATATTCGCATAAAGATAATCGTTTTGAATGGCATTTTTCGTGATTTCAGTGAGTTCATCTTTTATATCAGCTAGATCACCTGTATATTGAATAGAAAATTCGGTAGAGAACTGCATAACTTCTTGGAAAATCAGAGATTGTAGTGTTTCAATGGATTGGGCAGTTGCTATAGAATCTTTTTTATAATTTGCCAATACTTGCACATGACTCATTTGTAGAACAAATAATATAATGACAACATTATATATATATTTCCTCATATGAGTCATTCTCCTTTACTAATAGTTTATGCCTCTCTTTTTTTATTATGTTATGGAAAAATGAATTTCATACTAAAGGTATAAATGTTTTCGTAGCAAACAAAAGAAGCCTTCATAAATGGAGGCTTCTTTTAACTATTGCAATAATTTTCGTCTTACTAGCTTATTCGCTCCATTACGAGGGAGGGTGTCTGTTAGTATAATTTCTTTCGGAACCTTGTACCTAGCAAGCTTTTTGCTACAAAAAGCTTGTAATTGCTCTATGGATACTTGCTCCTTTAACACCACAAATGCTATGGGTACTTGTCCCCATCGGCTATCATGCTTACCGCAGACACCCGCTTCCTGAACAGCAGGATGTGTAAGCAAGACATTTTCGATTTCAGCAGGATAAATATTTTCTCCTCCTGAAATAATTAAATCTGCTCTGCGGTCAATAACAAATAGGTAGCCCTCCTCATCTATATACCCGATATCTCCCGTATGCAGCCAACCATCTATTGTTGCGCTTTTCTGTGTAAAACGCCCAATATAGCCTGGTGTCACATGCGGACCACGAATACAAATCTCCCCTTCACCATGGGCGTTTGGTTCAGCAATTTTAATTTGATTAAAAAACAATGGCTTTCCAGCAGAGCCTATTTTTCTTATAGCGTCCTCACTTGCCAATGTAGCTGTTTGTGAGGAAGTTTCGGTCATACCATATGTTTGTGCAACTGCTAAGTTTAAGGCATGTGCTCTTGTCAAATAATCAACAGGTACAGGCCCTCCTCCAGCTAATATTAACTTAAAACGTGGTGAAGCTTTCATTGCGAGTTGCTCTAACGTATGTAGAATTCTTTCCAATGTTACAGCCACAACTGACATATGTGTGACTTCACCATCTATAATATTTTGGGTAATGGTCTCTACATCAAATTGATCATATAAATACACTTGATTGCCATATAGCAGTGAGCGCACTAATATCGAAAAACCGCTAATATGGAATAACGGCACTGCACATAGCCAAACATCTTCTGGCTGTAGCCCTATATTGAAAACAGAGGCGGTTGCGCTGGCTTGATGGTTACCAACCGTTTGACGAACCCCTTTTGGAAAACCCGTTGTGCCTGATGTATACATAATCGTTGTTGTTTGATGAAGAGACCATTCCTCAGCAATCTCCAGTGTACCTTCCACGCCCTTTGCAATTGTTGAAAATAAATGATGGGCTGTTTCAGGAGGTAACTTCATGATATCCTCATCCGCAACAAGCACTGTAACGGCTTCAGCATCCTCTAGCTGATAAGTTAGTTCCTCCTGTGATAGTCTACGATTGAGCATCACCATCTCACATTGTAAATGCATACAGGCATACAGCATCACGACAAGATCTGGCTTACTCGGCCCCATTATAGCGATACGGTCTCCTTGTTGAATGCCAAGGGCCGATAATTGACGAGCGCGCTTGATCGATATGTTATTTAATTCTTGAAACGTCCAGCTTTGCCCTTTATATGCTAATGCTTTGCGAAGCGGCGTTAAATAGGCTCGCTGTAAAATCCAATTTGGATACATATTTGTCACTCCAATCATCCTATATCTTATCGTTTTCCTCTATTCCTTGTCCATCCATCCGTTTAAGGGTGGCTAACGGCTATTTGGGGGACTCTTTCCATTATTTTAATGTGGCTATCCTTTATTTTAGTGATTCTATCCGTCACTTGCGCAGGCTTACTCGCTCTATTCTCTATTTTAGCGGTTCTATCCTTCGCTTTAGCATGGCTATCCAGCACTTTTATACCTCTATCCCTCTCCACTCCTTCCCCAAGCAGATAAAAAAAGCCCGTATCTCTCAAAAGATACGAGCCGTTTGATGATTTCCTTTCATCAAGGGAATCTTGGGAACTGACCGAAGTCAGGTTGACGTTTTTCTTTGAAGGCATCGCGGCCTTCTTTTGCTTCGTCAGTTGTGTAGTAAAGAAGTGTAGCATCACCAGCCATTTGTTGAAGGCCTGCTAAGCCATCTGTATCTGCATTCATCGCTGCTTTTAAGAAGCGTAGTGCAGTTGGTGACATTTGTAGCATTTCTTCACACCATTGAACCGTTTCATCTTCCAATTGCGCATAAGGAACAACTGTATTCACTAAGCCCATATCAAGTGCTTGCTGTGCATCGTATTGACGGCAAAGGTACCAAATTTCACGTGCCTTTTTATGACCAATAATACGAGCAAGGTAGCCTGAGCCATAGCCTGCATCAAATGAACCTACTTTTGGTCCAGTTTGTCCAAAGCGAGCATTGTCAGCAGCAATTGTTAAATCACAGACAACATGTAAAACGTGTCCTCCACCAATTGCATAGCCTGCCACCATTGCCACTACAGGCTTTGGAATCACACGGATTAAACGTTGTAAATCCAGAACGTTTAGACGTGGGATTTCATCTTCTCCAACATAGCCACCGTGACCGCGAACTTTTTGGTCTCCGCCTGAGCAGAAGGCATGTTCACCCTCACCTGTTAAAATAATCACACCGACATTTTTGTCATCGCGTGCGCGTGAAAATGCATCAATCATTTCCATCACTGTTTTGGGACGGAATGCGTTGCGCACTTCTGGACGGTTAATCGTAATTTTGGCGATACCGTTATAGAATTCATACTTAATATCTTCGTAAGTATGTAATGTAGTCCATTGACGTGTCATTGAATTGCCTCCTATATTAAGAAATTCGTTATAAAACAAGGAATACTACGTTAAATACTCCTCTACTATTGTAGCAAATTTAGCGGGATTTTCCACATGAATTGCATGTCCCACATTATTTACAGTTATATGCATTCCATTCTTTAATAACACGTTCATTTCTTGTGCGATTTTACAAAATTTCTTGTCCAATGCTCCTGTTAAAAGAAGGACAGGAAAAGCTAGCTGCTCTAGCCGCTCCCAATTTGACGGTTGGGTACCTGTTCCAATACCTCTTAAGCTTCCTGCCAGTCCCTCTTCCTTCTGTGAAAGCCTTTCTGCACGAGTGGCTTCTCGTACATTTTTAGGTAAACAAGACTGTGTTGCAAAAAGCGGGATATTCTCCCATGCATTAACAAATGATACTAAGCCATTTGCCATAATTTTTTGTGCAAGTGCCTTATCTTGCTGACAACGCTCAGCTCGTTCTGCTACCGTACGTAAGCCTGGTGAAGCACTTTCTAAAATAAGCTTATCGATACGCTCTGGATATGAGATAGCATAGGATAAAGCGATTCTTCCACCCATTGAATAACCTAATAGCGTAAATGTCTCTAAATGAAGCTGACAGCATATTTCTTCTAAATCCTGAACTTGCTCCTCCATTGAAAAACGCTGCACGTGCGTTGGTATGGCTGTTCGCCCATGTCCTATTAAATCAACTGCCACAATACGCACATTGGGCAATGCGTGTGCTAGACTTCGCCATGTCGCTGTACTTCCTGTAAAGCCATGTAAAGCAACTAATGTATAAGGAGCATCCTTATTCCAAATATCAATATGTGTTTCGAGTCCACGAACCATCATGCTTTTAGCTCCGTATTAATACGCTGCCATAGCTCTCGGTGTGCTTTTACATTTTCTGCTCGATCCGTAAAGATTTCGATTAAACGTAAAGGCTGCCTTTTCACCGTTGGAAACTTTTCTGATAGCTCATCTATCGTATCCACACGTATATAATCCATATCATACATCTTGGCCAATTCCTGGAATGTCAATGCAGTGGGCGTACCAAATAAGTCCTCGTAGTGTGCCTCGACTGTTGACTGTGGTAAATAAGAGAAAATACCGCCCCCATCATTATTCAATACAATAATAGTTAGATTACATTGCTGATACCGTGAGGCGATTAAACCATTCACATCGTGTAAAAAAGCTAAATCTCCAATCAATAAATAGGTCTCTCGTTGATTTCCTTGACTCAAACCCAGCGCCGTTGATACTACTCCATCAATACCGTTTGCTCCACGATTTGCAAAAATGCGGAGATCCTTTGGTGTTGCCAGTAAAAATGTATCAATATCACGCACTGGCATACTACTGCTCACAAAAATATCACTGCCATTAGGAATTAATTTCAACAAACGACTAACGATTGCACCTTCATCCTTCGCCACTTCTGCATGCTGTTCAATATGCATAGCTGCCAGTTCATTAGCCTTTTGCCATTCGGCTAAGTAGGTCTTTTCGAGTGCTATGTTCGTTATTTCTAATTGTGTAAGCCACTGCCCAATATTGGCATGAATAAAATGTGTAGATACACCCGTAGCATCTCTAAACATGGCGTCTTCATCAATAATGATATAGGCATTTGGCTGTGATCTTGATATAAATTGCATGATGAATTTTGACACAGGCTGTGCTCCTAAGCGCAATACTGTATCAGGTTGCACAAGTGTTGTAAAGTCCTCGCTCTTCAGAATGGCGTCATAGGCCGTTACAATATATGGAAAACATTCCTCTGGTATAGAGGCACGCATATTGGATAGGCTTTCAACAATAATTGGCCATTTTAACTGGCGAACAAATTCCCATACAACGGCTAAATCCGTACCAAGTGCTAATTCCCCAATCACAATAAAGCCCTTTTTAGTCGCATGTAAAATAGCAGAAAGCTCCTGTTGTGCCGCATTGGTTGGAATTAATTGACCCATATCGCTATGTTTAAACGTTGTTGTTGGCAATTCATTAGAAAAATCAATTAATAATGGCTCACGGAACGGTACATTCACATGTACTGGACCAAATGGAGCACTTGTTGCAATGGCTATTGCACGCGCAAGATGACGTTCAATAAAAGGCAATGTTGGAGCAGCACCATCTGCTAGTGGGAAATCCACACTCCATTTTACATGTGAACCATATAAATTAGGCTGATGAATTGCCTGTGGTGCGCCTACTTCTCTTAATTCATGTGGACGATCAGCCGTTACCACAATAAGTGGTACACGTGCATAGCTTGCCTCCACAATGGCAGGAAAATAGTTTGCCGCTGCTGTACCAGATGTACATAAGAGAACGACAGGTTTAGTAGTAGCCTTTGCTAACCCTAAGGCAAAGAAGGCTGCTGAACGTTCATCCACCTGTCGATACATTGTGAGTTGCTTGGTTGAGGCAAAAGCATAGGCAAGCGGCGTTGAGCGCGAGCCTGGACTAATGACAACATTTTCTACACCAGCCTGCACTAATGATGCAACCATTGTATATACATAATCGCTTAAAATTTTACGTTCATTCATGTAATTGTCCTCCTAGCGCACGAAGCATTGGACGAAATTTCACTAACGTCTCTTCGTATTCAGATTGTGGCTCTGAATCTGCTACAATACCTCCACCCGCATATAAATATGCACTATCTTTTAATAGTGCAGCTGAGCGTATAGCTACCGCAAATTCACCATTGCCCTCTGCATCCATCCAGCCAATTGGTCCCGCATATAGCCCTCGATTCATCGGCTCATATTTACGAATAGCTGCTAGTGCCTCTTTACGTGGTACACCGCCTAAAGCTGGTGTTGGATGTAATGATTTTGTAAGCTGTAATATTGTTGCTCCTTGATTCAACTGACCTTCAACAGGCGTATATAGATGTTGAATATCTCGTATTTTTAGTAAACATGGTCGATCTGGAATCGTCATATTTACACAATTTTTGCGGAATGTATCTGCAATCATATCCACCACATATTGATGCTCGCCATCATTTTTAGGGTCATTTAATAAGCTTTGCCCATAGGCTTCATCTTCCTCTGCTGTCTTTCCTCGCTTAATCGAGCCGGCTATACAAGATGAAAAAGCATGCCCATTCTCCACTTTTACAAGACGCTCAGGCGATGCACCAAAAAATAATAAATTCTGACGTTCTAAACCAAATAAATAGCTTTCTGGCTGCTCATGAATAATTTGCGATAACACTTGTGGCGCAGTTACAGGCTCTTTAAATTGCAAGGCAAGCGACCGTGCAATCACAACCTTCCCTGCCTTCTTTTGCTTAATTAATGCTGTTACTTGGTCAATGGAAGCTAAATATGGATCCTTATAAGGCTCGAAATAACTTGTAATTTCAGGCTTTGAATACGTTTTCACTTCTTTAACCTGTGCCGCATGAATTAAATGATCTCGCTCCTTACGCAACGCTTCAAGCTGCTCTTCACCCTGCTGTTCCTGTGTTAAAAGATGAATGCTAACATATGCCTTATCATTACGTATCACTAGTTGAAAGGTTGCTAATGCAAAATAAGCTTCTGGAAAGCCTGTCCACTCTCCATCAACATTATTTTGTGGGTCAAATGTAAAACCGCCAAATAAAATAGGTTGTAGCTCACGTTGCTGTTTAAAACAATTTTTCGTTAAGCTTTTCCATTCTGCTTCTACAGCATCAAAACGTTCATCTTTTGCATTATTTTGAATGGTATGGGCATGTCCCAGTCCCACTAAAGTCATTGTTTTTTCTCTATTTTGCCAATAAAATCGTTCACCTTTATAACATTCTTCGCCTGCTACATAAAATGCCAATGCAGATAAGTGGCTTACTTCAATTGTTTCTATATAAAAATGAAGGTTTTGGCCCAAAGAGTCCACTTCTACCTCTGTGGCTTGGTACCACTTCTGTTGCATGAAAATTACCTCCGTTTTTGCAATGTACATTATCACAATTGCTTGGCAACTCTATGATTCGTACCGTTGCCTATTACTTATTTTTTACTTTTAGTTCATAAATGCATGTTCTATTGTATCACTTTTTGTCATTAAACAGTATGTAATAAGCTGTGAACCTACCCATTTTCTCATTCTTCGTTTAAAATAAGAAGAGTCGACAACATTTGAAGGAGAGAAAGACCTTATGACCAAAGTCATTGAAGCAGATAGGGGTTTGAAAGTTTGGTGGCATTTAACACGCCCTCATACTTTAACCGCTTCATTTGTTCCAGTATTTCTAGGAACAGCAATTGCTCTAGCGATTGAAAAAGGAACCATTGATTTTGGACTATTTTTTGCTATGCTCATCGCAAGTATGCTGATTCAGGCAGCAACAAATATGTTCAATGAATATTATGATTACAAATTAGGCTTAGATAACGAGCATTCTGTCGGGATTGGCGGAACGATTGTCCGTCATGGAGTGCAGCCGAAAACGATTATGTTGATTGCATTAAGCTTTTATGCCATTGCTATGCTTCTTGGTATTTATATATGTGCCTCAACATCTTGGTGGTTAGCAGCTGTCGGACTTGTTTGTATGCTGATTGGTTTCTTATATACAGGTGGACCATACCCAATCGCCTATTCTCCATTTGGTGAAATTGTCTCTGGCGCAGTAATGGGGATGGGCATTGTATTAATCGCCTTCTATATTCAAACGCTTACAGTAACACTGGATGCTGTGTTGCTTTCTGTACCAAGCATGATTTTAGTCGGGGCCATTATGTTATCGAACAATATACGTGATATTGTGGGTGATACAGAGGGTGGACGAAAAACCTTGGCTATTTTGGTAGGACGTGACCATGCCATTTCTGTATTATCTGGCTTTTTTATTGTGTCCTATTTATGGGTAATTGCCCTTGTTGCCATTGATGGCATTACATTTTGGGCACTTATTATATTTGTAAGTGTGCCAAAACCATTACGGGCTATTCAAATTTTCCGTGACAAAAAAGAAGCCAAAGAAGTAATGCCTGCGATGAAATATACAGCGCAAACCAATACAATTTTTGGCTTCCTATTAGGAATCGGTTTATTAGTTCATTATTTTCTTTCTTAAAAGCTGCGGCAGCCTTAACGGGTTGCTGCTTTTTTTACATAGCGTTTAAAATTGTGACTAGTAATGCCTAGTACCTCTTCCTCTGAAAAACGTGTGCGTAATGCCGCTACTAAATTTTGTGCCTCTCCTGCATGTGCTAAACCATCGACAACCCTATCAATACCATCAAAATCGGAGCCTAACCCGATATGCTCAACACCTACTAGGTTCGCCAAATGCTCCACATGGTCTACTAAATGCGCTAGTGTTGCCTCCTCACCGATAAAAGGTGGATAGTAAACAACATGGATATGTCCTCCATGATTGACAAGAGCTTTTGCTTGCGCATCTGTTAAATTACGTGGATGGTCACAAAGTGTGCGTGCATTACTATGGCTTGCAATAATATGCTTCGCTAATGGCAAGGCATCCCAAAAGCTTTGTTCATTTAGATGGGAGACATCCATAATAATATCACGCTCATTTAATAATTGGATGACCTCTTTACCAAAGGGCTTTAACCCACAACTTGCATCCTGTTCAGCACCATAAGCTATAGCATTTTCCTCATTCCACGTTAATCCTACTAATTTTACACCAGCATCTAAAATGGCGCTGAACTTGGTTAAATCCTCACCAATGGCACCACAGCCCTCTAAGCTTAAAATAGCGCCTATTTCATGTGGTGCTAATTGTTCTAGCTGCGCCCAATCAGTAATATGCACCATCCCCTCTGTTTGTAATACATGGGTATGAAATGCTTCAATTTGACGCACCACCTCAAGAAATTGCTGATGTTGCGGTATTTTTGGGTGAATAAAGATCGCAAATACCTGAGCCTCTACCTGCCCTAATTGTAGTCTTTTTTGATTCGTATCTATACGGGCATCGTCTGCAAACTTTACTGTTTCAAGTGTCGTTAATTTTAACAGTGCATCACAATGTAAATCAATAATCTTCATCTTCTCACCTCTACAGCTATTATACTGTTTTCATGAGGGAAAGCTTCCTAAATTTTATCTTGTGGTGTATCTGAAGAGCCAAATGCCTCAAGCTCTATAAAATCATTTGATTTAGGTGTTGAGGCTAGTAAATCCTCTTCCACTGGTCGTAAGTGTTCTTCTTTTTTCTCTGCATGTTCCACACAGGTCAATGCTTTTGGCATAGCCTCTAAACGTCCGATTGGAATGTCTTCACCACAGACAGCACATTTGCCATATGTCCCATCGTTCATTGCTTGTAGTGCTTCCTTAATTTCCTCCGCCTCATCACCCCGATGCTCATCAATCGCCATTTCAGTAAGCTGATCCGTTAAATCACTGGCATTATCCGCTGGATGATTATCATAATTAGATAGCTCTGTTGTTTGTGGTCGTTCAGATTCATCTAATCGCTGTTCAATCTCTTGCAATTCTTGCTCCAATTGTCTTTTTAACCTTTGCATTACTTGTTGATCCACAAAAATCCCCTCCTTATACTTTCATGTTTTCCGAATTTACGCTTTCTAAAACATGTCAGCATAAGGAAGCTCCTTTTACTTACTTGTGTAAGCTATAATGGCATCATGTAAAAACTGTACTGCTCCTGCCACACTGCGCTCATTATAATATGCTGCAAAACGTTCATCTGCTATATACATTTGTGCAAGACCTGCATGTGCTTCTTTCGAATATTCCTTCCAGGTAAAGCTTAGCCATCGTTTATGCAGTTCCGCTACCTCCATTGCGATATCACTTGTCGCATCTCCAAGCTCCATCGCTTCGGCTAGACGCTCAAACATTTGCTGCTCTAGTTGCTGCATTTCTTGATATTGTTGCTCTGTCATATTCATAAGCTTGGCATTGGAAGCATCCACTGTTTCATCGCCATATTTTTCACGAATTTCTTGGCCATATTGTTTTTCATTATCCGCGATTAGCTTTTCTTTAAAGCCTTTAAATTTTTCTTCATTTGACATAGGTTGTTCCTCCTCAATGGATTGTATTGTTTTTTCTACTGTTTGTAAGATTTCCTCAAGCTGTTCCTTGCGTTTTAGCAATGCAGCTTGATGTGCTTTCAGTGCTTTAAAATGCTGAAAGTTAGGCGCCTGAACAATGTCTTGAATAGTCGATAGCTTCATATCTAATGCCCTGTAAAATAAAATCTGTTGTAGCATATCGACTTCAAACTGTCTATAAAAGCGATAGCCTGCCTCATTCGTTCTAGCTGGCTTTAATAACCCGATTTCATCGTAATAGCGCAGCGTTCTTGTGCTAACACCCGATAAATTAGCAAGTTCTTGAATGGTATATTCCATCTTGTCACCTCCATTAATGCTACTGTAAACGTTAACGCAGCGTTAAGGTCAATAAAAAAATCAAAATAATTTAACCCTCACTCTTCTTTCAGTTATATAATTCCACATATACCTATAAATTTATATTTACAAGATGATACAACTAGTAAATATTTAACATAATTGTGATAGGTTGGAATATCCAAATTGTCAGTATAAAAACCTTACAGACAGTAAATTTTGCTCAGACTGTGGCAGTAAACTCACGTATTCACCATTATCAAAAAAAGGTATCCCAGTATGGGCAACTATCATATTATCCGTCTGTTTTATTGCAATTGGTGGGCTTGGCTATGCATATTAGGATTTTTCACAGACCAAAAGAATAATTCAAATACTTACAGAGAAACAAATAATCCTCAGCAATTAAATGCACAACAAGTTTCCTCTGAAGAACTGATCAAAAAACAAGAAACGCAGGCACAGCAGGTTGATCGTGTCACGCTTATAAAGGAAATCCAGCAAAAGGTATATACTATCCTAACTAACAATGGACAAGGCTCTGGCTTTCTCTATAAAAAAGGTGGGTATGTTATTACAAATGCACATGTTGTCGAAAGTGAAGTAGATGTCATCATTCGTAATTCAATGGGCCAAGAATCACCAGCTACTGTAATCGGTATATCTGATCGTTATGACATCGCGTTAATCCAGGTACCTAGCTATCAAGACACCGAACCCTTAGGTATTGAAACCACTGAATCCCCGATAGGCTTAGAAGTCATTGCATTTGGTAGTCCACAAGGCTTTGAAAATTCAGCTTCTATTGGCTACATAACAGGCAATAAGCGTGATTTGGAACTTGAAAATTTTATATACAAGCATATCTATCAGGTCGATGCACAAATCGATAAAGGAAGTAGTGGTGGGCCATTGGTTGATGTCAATACAGGCAATGTAATAGGGATTAATTCGCTACTTTACACAACTGAAACCAGTACTAATTTTGCCTTCTCTATCCCTCTTTATAGCATGCTTGAGCAACTTGACGAATGGGTTGCTAAGCCACTGTCTGCAAACGAGATTCGCTCTGTTGCAAATGTATATGTAAGTAGCCAAGAAGCCCCGATTGAACAAAAAACAACGAACGAAACAGATGCCCTATTAGCTGGACAATTCGTGCAAGCATCTCAGCTCTATTATGAAGTGGCACTCAATGAAGGCGATTTTTACTGGATCGCTGATATGCTTACACCTGGAAGCTCCGCCTATCAAGAATTAGAAAAATATATGAATGAAATTGCCTTCCAAGGCCATTATTTCTATTTTACAGGCAATGAAGTGCTAGATGTTCAATATTCAAATGGTCAATACTATGTCGACATGAATGAAACGTTTGATTTCTATGATGCACAAGGCCACTATCAATTCTATGATCGCTATAAGACTTATACGGTGATTACAGATGATTATGGCGCTTATAAAATTGCAAATATTAAAATTCACTAGTTTTTGATGCTATATTGTTTTGTATGAGATGTTATCGGTTGTAAACTTATTTATTATCCATCCGTCATTATGTGAGTCCGTCTAGCTATAAAATAGATGAACATATAGTTTATAAATCTTATATGCAACAATCCACTAGCTAAAATAGATGAACACTCGTAGAAATGAAGGAAAGCCGGCCATTCTCTGGAATCATGTAGAATCCGTATGAAAAACAGCTAGTGTCATCCTCTTATACGGAACAGTTTATCTAAAGAGAATTAGTAAGTCACTATGAAAATTTCTATGATTGACTAAAATGAAGAAGATTTATAGGAGACATGTGATTGCCTTGAATGTAAGTAAATTATTCTTTTATGAAGTCGACTGCATGCCATTTTACATGTATTATTTCTAAAAGTAGTACAGCTTATTACGCCAATTTTTAAATGTCGTGGAGCCTTAAGCGTCAAAACAGCATAATATTCAAAGTAGTCAGAAATGAAACTTTTCAGAATAGTAGATACCCATTAAAGATATTTTAATTGGAAATATTTTTAAATATTTTTCGTAAATATATTTAATTTTAAGCAAAATTAACATATTATATAAGGATTATAACCTAAGGAGGTAGTTTTATATGGCAAATACCCATTGGCAATAGAGAGAGATTAGTCTTCATTATTTAGATGAAGTAAGAGGGGCTATACCTTTTGGGGCAGTCCAAGCACAACTAATGCTGCAAATAGTAGATCATTTTAATGCAGACCCAAAAAAAATTATGGATTTAGGATGTGGAAATGGATTTTTAGCGGAAATATTACTTAAATCTTATCCAGAAGCTATCGCTATATTGATAGATCATTCAGAACCAATGATTGAAAATGCAAGAATAAATATGAAGGATTATAGCGAAAGATGTGAAATTATTAACGGAGATTTTAGTGAAAGCCTTACGAAATATGCTGATAGAGCAACAGTAGATTGTATCGTTTCCGGTTATGCTATACACCACCTTCCTAATGAACAGAAAAGATTATTATATAGCGAAATATTTGATTTATTAGCACCAGGAGGCATATTTATTAATATTGAACACGTTGCTTCTGCTACACCTAAAATAGAAAAATTACATGATAAATTTTTTATTGACCACCTAGCACCACATAATAATAAAGATAGGTCCACTGTATCTATCGAATACTATAATCGCTCAGATAAAATGGATAATATACTAGAAAGAGTAGATATTCAATTAAAGTGGTTGGAGGAAATTGGTTTTAATCATGTAGATTGTTATTTTAAATGGATGGAGTTAGCTGTATTTGGGGGAGTTAAGCAACAATAATATTCTATTCTAGTAAGTCAAATTTTGGTGTCATTCAGATACCCGTTTCTGAAATACATAACACATATGTTTACAGTTTGTGCGATTGTAATAGAGCACCATTGGTTTGATCATGCTATCCAGCGATTAATCAGGGCTTTCCGTCAGTTTCATGCGTCGATCCGTTTATCAGGTGCGACTCTCTCTATCTTTTGAACAGAAAAAAGTGCAATAGATGACTGTTCATCTACTGCACTTTGTATGACCCGTACGGGATTCGAACCCGTGTTACCGCCGTGAAAGGGC
Organism: Lysinibacillus sp. FSL H8-0500; assembly: GCF_038051955.1. Classification (NCBI taxonomy): domain Bacteria; kingdom Bacillati; phylum Bacillota; class Bacilli; order Caryophanales; family Bacillaceae; genus Lysinibacillus; species Lysinibacillus sp. FSL H8-0500. Next base: position 3,605,350 of record NZ_CP150292.1, read on the forward strand.
GGTGTCTTAACCACTTGACCAACGGGCCCATGGCGGAGAAGGAGGGATTTGAACCCTCGCGCCGGTTACCCGACCTACACCCTTAGCAGGGGCGCCTCTTCAGCCTCTTGAGTACTTCCCCATATAAAAAATGGCTCCGAAGGCAGGACTCGAACCTGCGACAACCTGATTAACAGTCAGGTGCTACTACCAACTGAGCTACTTCGGAATAATGGTGGGCCTAAATGGACTCGAACCATCGACCTCACGCTTATCAGGCGTGCGCTCTAACCAGCTGAGCTATAGGCCCTTGGAGCGGGTGATGGGAATCGAACCCACGACATCAGCTTGGAAGGCTGAGGTTTTACCATTAAACTACACCCGCATAAATGGTGGGTCAGGACGGAATCGAACCGCCGACACTTAGAGCTTCAATCTAATGCTCTACCAACTGAGCTACTGACCCATATTCTAAAATAAATGGCGGTCCCGACCGGGATCGAACCGGCGATCTCCTGCGTGACAGGCAGGCATGTTAACCGCTACACCACGGGACCTTTTGGTTACTTTCGCATAGAAAATTGGTTGCGGGGGCCGGATTTGAACCAACGACCTTCGGGTTATGAGCCCGACGAGCTACCACTGCTCCACCCCGCGATAATCATATGTTGTTTCGAGTTTTTCAAGCACCATTTATAAAGACATAAAACTGGAGGAGGTAGAGGGATTCGAACCCCCGCGCGGTCTTACCCGCCTGTCGGTTTTCAAGACCGATCCCTTCAGCCAGACTTGGGTATACCTCCGTTACAATATATAAATGGTGGACCTTGCAGGACTCGAACCTGCGACCGGACGGTTATGAGCCGTCTGCTCTAACCAACTGAGCTAAAGGTCCTTTAAGATGGCGGCAGAGGGGATCGAACCCCCGACCTTACGGGTATGAACCGTACGCTCTAGCCAGCTGAGCTACGCCGCCAGGATCTTTATACTGGTTAATTTACTTATGGTGGAGCCTAGCGGGATCGAACCGCTGACCTCCTGCGTGCAAGGCAGGCGCTCTCCCAGCTGAGCTAAGGCCCCATAATTTTTAGGAAATGGTCGGGAAGACAGGATTCGAACCTGCGACCCCTTGGTCCCAAACCAAGTGCTCTACCAAGCTGAGCTACTTCCCGTTGTTCTTTTGGCGCGCCCGACAGGAGTCGAACCCATAACCTTCTGATCCGTAGTCAGACGCTCTATCCAATTGAGCTACGGGCGCATTTTAAATGGTGCCGAGGACCGGAATCGAACCGGTACGGTAGTCACCTACCGCAGGATTTTAAGTCCTGTGCGTCTGCCAGTTCCGCCACCCCGGCACATTTGGAGCGGAAGACGAGGTTCGAACTCGCGACCCCCACCTTGGCAAGGTGGTGTTCTACCACTGAACTACTTCCGCATGTGCATACGTTTTTTATCTGGCAATGAAAATAATGGTGCGGGTGAAGGGAGTCGAACCCCCACGCCTTGCGGCGCTAGATCCTAAGTCTAGTGCGTCTGCCAATTCCGCCACACCCGCTTATTATTATTTCAAAATGGTGAGCCATGAAGGACTCGAACCTTCGACCCTCTGATTAAAAGTCAGATGCTCTACCAACTGAGCTAATGGCTCGGAAAATGGTGCCGGCTATAGGAATCGAACCCACGACCTACTGATTACAAGTCAGTTGCTCTACCTGCTGAGCTAAACCGGCATATGGTGGAGGATGACGGGCTCGAACCGCCGACCCTCTGCTTGTAAGGCAGATGCTCTCCCAGCTGAGCTAATCCTCCTGGGTAATATGCCTAGCGACGTCCTACTCTCGCAGGGGGAAGCCCCCAACTACCATCGGCGCGAAAGAGCTTAACTTCCGTGTTCGGGATGGGAACGGGTGTGACCTCTTTGCCATTATCACTAGACTTTTTTATATGTATATTGTTTTGAAGTTGTTTTCCTGTCCTTCAAGACAAGAATTATTGTATAACGTTTTCTAACATTGTGCAATACTTTTTTTATAAAAAAAGAAATTATTACTTTTTGAAGATATTTTTGCTAAGTAAGAGAAATTATTGCCCTGCAACACATTATAGCAATAGTTAATTCAAAAGAAAACAATTATTTTATAATATATATTTTAATAGCTCTTTTTCAAACATTTTAATGATAAAATATACCTCTTTACCTAACAATTAGGTATAATTACCTTAGACAAATTATGTTCCATATTGTAGAAAGCCATTGAAAAATATACAAATTTAGAAATATGATTGATATTTTAAAATCGACTAATAGCTGACTGGAGCGAGTAAATTGGCTCCTCAGGCGTCTCTAGGAAATTACCTTGGAGAGATAGAAGATAATCACAAGCTATGGTAACGAGCCGTAATTATTTATAATTTTCCTATTTTTAGGCATATCAATAACCTTTGAGCGTACACTCACTTGGTTTGTCGCCTTTAACTGTTCTGTATTATAATATTCGCCAATTTTTAATTTCAGATGCTCTACTAAAGGAACTCAGATATCAAAAAAATACTTTCTGTTGTCACAATTGTCTTTCCATATTTGATTCTTCCCACACTCATCAAAGTATATATGTAGTTGTTGGCTCTTAGATAATATCTTAAGGATACACCCTATTTAAAAATACATGGGGTTGTCAGCTAAGCTTCTTTTCACAAAATCTCTTGAATATCAAAACGCTATTAAATCGATGCTTTGATATTTTTAATTTTGCTTGAAATCTGCCTTCTCTGACAACCTCAATATATCTCGTCTTTATTAAATTGCAGAAAGTGCTTTTTGTAATTTTTCAATCTCTTCAAATGTTGTGGAAGGACCAAAAGATATTCTAAAAAATTGTCGTGCTGCTTCCATTGAATAGCCCATTGATAAAATTGCCTTTGTTCCCGATTCACTATGAATGTCACATGCACTCCCTGTCGAGATGCAAATGCCTGTCTCATTTAACTTTAATAACACATATTGTCCTTCTACTTTTTCCATCATCACGCCACAAATACTCGGTAATTGCTGACCACATTCTATTAACTGGCATGTTTTAGGTAGGTTTTTTATAAAAATTTCCCTTAACACCTTATACTGCTGCCAATCATACTGATAGTTTTCAATCGCTGTTGCGAAGGCTACTATTGCTGGTGTATCTAACGTCCCTCCTCTTAACCCTCGCTCATGTGTTACACCTGGCGTTAATGCAGAAACTCGGATTGTTGGGTTAATGTAAACTGCACCACAACCTTTTGGTCCACCAATTTTATGAGCTGAGACGGTCATGGCATCTACTTGTTTGGGTAATGGTATTTTGCAAAAGGATTGTACACAATCAACATGACAGAAAATATTTGCTTCTCTTGCCACCCTTATTATTTCTTCCATAGGTTGAATAACGCCAATTTCAGAATTCACATGCTGGATAGTTATTAAAGCTGTATCTTCTCGAATTGTTTGTCGCAATTGCTGTATATCAATACCGCCATCTTTTTGCAACGGTAATTTTGTCACAGTAAAACCCATCTTCTCAAGTGTGTTTATTGCTGCATGTACAGATGTATGCTCAGCCTGTGAGGAAATAATATGCTTTCCCTTTGTAGAGGCTAATGCTAATGATAAAATGGCTATTAAATTGCCTTCTGTGCCGCTTCCTGTAAAGATCACCCCGTCACTATGAACTCCAAGTGCCTGTGCTACCACCTCTCTCGATTGTTGTACAAAATAATGGGCTTGTCCTCCTAAATCATGAAGACTCGCACTATTTCCATAATAGCGCTGTGCCACCTCTGTATATACGTCCAAAGCTTTCTTCATCATAGGTGATGTTGCTGCATAATCCATATAAATCATCGTATTCTCCCCCTCTTATTTATCAGGTCTTGTTTTCTTTTTTATTTTATGTAAAGATATGTGTCAAGACAACTGTAAAGAAGGTATAACTATGGATGTAATGACAGACGTCGTTATTATTGGCAGTGGTATTGCTGCACTTCAAGCTGCCTTACTGCTTGAAAAACATTTTCAGGTACAAATCGTGACAAAGTCAGCGGTGCATGTTAGTAGCTCTTATCGTGCACAAGGCGGTGTGGCTGCTGTTACAAGCGAGGAAGATGATATTGAATACCATATTGCGGACACATTGAAGGCGGGAGAATACCATCATGAAAAAGAGCATGTAGAAGCACTAATAAAAGATGGGGCAAAAATAATAAGGAACTATCTAAAATCAGGGCTTCCCATTGATCGACACAGCAATGGAAAACCTGCGTTAGGCTTAGAGGGAGCACATAGTCATCATCGTATCCTACATGCAGGTGGTGATCGAACTGGTCAAATTTTTATGGATTACTTGCTTCATAAACTATCACCTAAAACAAAGATTAATTGTTATGAAATGGCTTATGAGCTTTTACTGAATACAGATGGTGACTGTGTAGGTGTGCTGACAAAGGGACGACACGGTATCAAACGTTATTTTGCTCATCATATTATTCTAGCGACAGGCGGTGCAGGTGCTCTTTACTCCTGCACATCGAATTATTCAACAAATACTGGCGATGGTATTGCTTTAGCCTTTCGTGCAGGTGCTGCCATTAGTGATATGGAATTTATGCAATTTCATCCAAGCTTGCTATGGTGTGAAAATAAAGCGAAGGGATTAGTTTCAGAAGCTGTGCGAGGCGCTGGCGGTGTATTTGTGGATGCTCAACGTCACTCCATTATGAAAGGCTTACATGCACAGCTTGATTTAGCGCCCAGACATATTACTGCACTTGCACTTTATCACAAGCGTGTTGCTGGTGAGGAAACGTTTATTGATATTGCTAGCATTAATAATTTTAGAACGAGATTTCCAACGATTGCACAGCTCTGTGATGACAATCAAATTGATTTACAGAATAGCTTAATCCCTGTCGCACCAGGCAGTCATTTTTTAATGGGGGGTATTATCGCTGACGATAAAGGACGAACTACGATAGCCAACTTATATGCAGTTGGTGAAGTCGCCTGTACTGGCGTGCATGGTGCAAACCGTTTAGCTAGCAATTCCTTATTGGAAGGTATTACATTTGGGCAAAAAATGGCGCAGTTCATTATTCAAAAAGGCTGTCATCAAAAAAATTTCATACTCCATCACCATAAATGCTCTGACTCATTACCATCTTTATTCAGTAAGGAGCAATTACAGCAACAGATGATGCAGTTTTTAGGCATTGTTCGAAATAATGAAGACATGCAGCATTTTGTACAGCAATTGCCTTCATTACAATCACTGCTCCATGTTCATTTACAAGGATTGGAGCAGGCAGAGCTGGAATTACTGCTGATGCATATTGTCGCAACTTTAATGGTGCATGCTGCCATCACAAGAACAGAAACACGCGGGGCGCATATTCGTACGGATCAGCCTAAGATGGAGGCACAATGGGCAAACCGCTGGATTATTTTTTCACAAGGACAAATGAAAGTGAGGAACTCTTTGTATGAATATCATCAAGCTCGAGGAAATGCTCAAGCAATTTTTTAATGAGGATATAGGTGATGGGGATTTATCAAGTGAATTTATATTTTCTGCTAAACAAGAAGGGGCTTTTTCTTTTTATGCAAAAGAAAGTGGTATTTTTTGTGGCGTACCCATTATTGAGCATGGCTTTCTTCTACTTGATCGCTCAATGGAAATCCAGCTAAATAAGCAAGATGGTGATGCAGTAGCGGCCGGAGATGTGCTCGCTGTTATTAAGGGCCCCTTGCAGAAATTATTAATGGGTGAGCGCGTTATTTTAAACCTTATTCAACGTATGTCTGCTATCGCGACAGCCACCCATCAAGCTGTTCAAAAAATAAAAGGAACCCATGCGAAAATATGTGATACACGTAAAACGATTCCTGGTTTGCGTATGCTCGATAAGTATGCTGTGAGAATTGGTGGCGCTTATAATCATCGTCATGGTCTATATGATGCAATTATGTTAAAGGATAACCACATTGCTTTTGCTGGTGGCATAACAAAGGCCGTTCAAATCGCTCGTGCAAAAGTTGGTCATACGGTTAAAATTGAAGTTGAAATTGAAACAAAGGCACAACTGGAGGAAGCCATCACAGCAGGAGCGGATATTATAATGTTTGATAATCGTAGTCCTGAAGAAATACGTGCATGGCTTCCTACTGTTCCCCCTTCTATTGCAACAGAGGCTTCAGGAGGTATTACATTTGAAAATTTACAGGCTTATGCGCAATCAGGTGTTCAGTGGATTTCACTTGGTTCATTAACACATTCAGTGACAGCATTTGATATTAGTGCACTTGTACAAATGAAAGGAGATCGTTCCCTTGTCCATTACTAGTTTATTACAACAAACGACATTACTGCCTGAGCATTATCGGACACTATCCGTAAAGGAAATGGAATCTCGTATTTTAGCAATCAAAAAGAAGTTAGGACATAAGCTATTTATTCCAGGTCATCACTATCAAAAGGATGAAGTCATTCAATTTGCTGATGCAACAGGGGATTCCCTACAGCTCGCCCAATTATCAGCAGCCAACAAGGAAGCTGAGCATATTGTATTTTGCGGTGTTCATTTTATGGCAGAAACTGCCGATATGCTCACAACAAAACAACAGCATGTTTATTTACCAGATATGCGAGCTGGCTGTTCGATGGCGGATATGGCGGATATTTATCAAACAGAGCAAGCATGGCCAATTCTTCAGGGATTCTTTGGCGATACTATTCTTCCCTTAACCTATGTAAACTCAACTGCTGCCATTAAAGCTTTTACAGGGAGGCATGGAGGGGCATGTGTCACATCATCCAATGCAAAAGAGCTTGTACAATGGGCTTTTACGCAAAAACAACGTATTTTATTTTTGCCTGACCAACATTTAGGAAGAAATACTGCCTATGATTTAGGCGTTCCTCTCGAAAATATGGCTGTGTGGAATCCACATGCAAATAAACTAGAAACAAAGCAGCTCTTAGAAGATATTCAAGTTATTTTATGGAAAGGTCATTGTTCTGTGCATGAAGGGTTTACAGTTCATCATACAGAAAATGTTCGTAAAGAATATCCAAATATGAGGATTATTGTTCACCCTGAATGCAGTCGTGAGGTTGTGGCAGCAGCTGATGATGCAGGCTCAACAAAATACATTATTGATACCCTCAATCAAGCACCAAGCGGCTCAGCTTGGGCTATTGGTACAGAGATGAACCTTGTCAATCGTATTATTAAACAGCATCCAGATAAACATATTATCTCATTAAATGAAAACTTCTGCCCTTGCTTAACAATGAATCGAATCGACCTTCCACATTTGTTATGGTGTCTTGAAAGCATTGAGCAGGGACAGCCACATAATCGTATACAGGTAGATGAACAGACGACAGCTGAAGCGCTTAGTTCCCTAGAAAGAATGCTAGCCAAAAGATAAATTTTAAAAGCAGAAACGTTGTGAAATCAATGTTTCTGCTTTTTTAGTTAGAAAGCATCATTAGAATTATAAAAGCGGGTGAAATTGACATAGCTTTTATTGCTATGCTACTGTCGAGTTGGAGGTGATAAAAAAATGGCTTTTCAATCAAAAAATATTTTCATCAATTTACCAGTAAAAGATCTGAGCAAATCTATCACATTTTTTCAGGAATTAGGCTTTGAGTTCAATCAACAATTCAGCGATGAAACAACAGCATCAATGATTATTAGTGAAAATATCTTCGCTTTAATAATGGTCGAAGAGCGCTTCAAAGAATTTACGAAGAAGGAAATTACCGATACTACATCTTCTGCAGAAGCGATTTTATGCCTATCTGCTGAAAATCGAGAACAGGTTGACCAATTAGTAAATAAGGCACTAGCCTCTGGTGGTAAATCATATAGTGATCCACAAGATCATGGATTTATGTACGGTTGGGGTTTCCAGGATTTAGATGGACATATCTGGGAAGTAGTTTATATGGATGAAAATGCAATGAACCAAGAATAAAAGTACTAAATCAAAACGTTAACCTAAATAAACTCCGATTTCTTTATACTTTCAATGCAATAAGGTAGTTACCCAAAAGTGATCAAAACGTCGAAAGCCCTATGCCTTCCGTTTCATCACTTTTGTTTTATTATTAACACCTTTAGTTTAATCATATTATCTTATCCACCGATTGATCAGGGCTTTCCGTCAGTTTCACGCGTCGATCCGTTTATCAGGTGCGACTCTCTCTATCTTTTGAACAGAAAAAAGTGCAATAGATGACTGTTCATCTACTGCACTTTGTATGACCCGTACGGGATTCGAACCCGTGTTACCGCCGTGAAAGGGCGGTGTCTTAACCACTTGACCAACGGGCCCATGGCGGAGAAGGAGGGATTTGAACCCTCGCGCCGGTTACCCGACCTACACCCTTAGCAGGGGCGCCTCTTCAGCCTCTTGAGTACTTCCCCATATAAAAAATGGCTCCGAAGGCAGGACTCGAACCTGCGACAACCTGATTAACAGTCAGGTGCTACTACCAACTGAGCTACTTCGGAATAATGGTGGGCCTAAATGGACTCGAACCATCGACCTCACGCTTATCAGGCGTGCGCTCTAACCAGCTGAGCTATAGGCCCTTGGAGCGGGTGATGGGAATCGAACCCACGACATCAGCTTGGAAGGCTGAGGTTTTACCATTAAACTACACCCGCATAAATGGTGGGTCAGGACGGAATCGAACCGCCGACACTTAGAGCTTCAATCTAATGCTCTACCAACTGAGCTACTGACCCATATTTTAAAATAAATGGCGGTCCCGACCGGGATCGAACCGGCGATCTCCTGCGTGACAGGCAGGCATGTTAACCGCTACACCACGGGACCTTTTGGTTGCTTTCGCACAGAAAAATTGGTTGCGGGGGCCGGATTTGAACCAACGACCTTCGGGTTATGAGCCCGACGAGCTACCACTGCTCCACCCCGCGATAATCATATGTTATTTCGAGTTTTTCAAGCACCATTTATAAAGACATAAAACTGGAGGAGGTAGAGGGATTCGAACCCCCGCGCGGTCTTACCCGCCTGTCGGTTTTCAAGACCGATCCCTTCAGCCAGACTTGGGTATACCTCCGTTACAATATATAAATGGTGGACCTTGCAGGACTCGAACCTGCGACCGGACGGTTATGAGCCGTCTGCTCTAACCAACTGAGCTAAAGGTCCTTTAAGATGGCGGCAGAGGGGATCGAACCCCCGACCTTACGGGTATGAACCGTACGCTCTAGCCAGCTGAGCTACGCCGCCAGGATCTTTATACTGGTTAATTTACTTATGGTGGAGCCTAGCGGGATCGAACCGCTGACCTCCTGCGTGCAAGGCAGGCGCTCTCCCAGCTGAGCTAAGGCCCCATAACGATTTTTGAAATGGTCGGGAAGACAGGATTCGAACCTGCGACCCCTTGGTCCCAAACCAAGTGCTCTACCAAGCTGAGCTACTTCCCGTTCGTTCTTTTGGCGCGCCCGACAGGAGTCGAACCCATAACCTTCTGATCCGTAGTCAGACGCTCTATCCAATTGAGCTACGGGCGCATTTTAAATGGTGCCGAGGACCGGAATCGAACCGGTACGGTAGTCACCTACCGCAGGATTTTAAGTCCTGTGCGTCTGCCAGTTCCGCCACCCCGGCACATTTGGAGCGGAAGACGAGGTTCGAACTCGCGACCCCCACCTTGGCAAGGTGGTGTTCTACCACTGAACTACTTCCGCATGTGCATACGTTTTTTATCTGGCAATGAAAATAATGGTGCGGGTGAAGGGAGTCGAACCCCCACGCCTTGCGGCGCTAGATCCTAAGTCTAGTGCGTCTGCCAATTCCGCCACACCCGCTTATTATTATTTCAAAATGGTGAGCCATGAAGGACTCGAACCTTCGACCCTCTGATTAAAAGTCAGATGCTCTACCAACTGAGCTAATGGCTCGGAAAATGGTGCCGGCTATAGGAATCGAACCCACGACCTACTGATTACAAGTCAGTTGCTCTACCTGCTGAGCTAAACCGGCATATGGTGGAGGATGACGGGCTCGAACCGCCGACCCTCTGCTTGTAAGGCAGATGCTCTCCCAGCTGAGCTAATCCTCCTGGGTAATATGCCTAGCGACGTCCTACTCTCACAGGGGGAAGCCCCCAACTACCATCGGCGCGAAAGAGCTTAACTTCCGTGTTCGGGATGGGAACGGGTGTGACCTCTTTGCCATTATCACTAGACTTGCACATGGATGTGCTGGCTTCTGCGTTGCAACACGGATGTTGCGTTCTTAGCAGAAGTTCCTTTTTTAAAGCTTCAAAATATATCGTATCTTAAAACTTTTTTGAAAGGGTTATTCTTTCAAAACTGGATAAACGGTGCATTGAATAGTTTAAACATTTTGGTTAAGTCCTCGATCGATTAGTATTCGTCAGCTCCATATGTCGCCACACTTCCACTTCGAACCTATCTACCTCATCGTCTTTGAGGGATCTTACTTACTTGCGTAATGGGAAATCTCATCTTGAGGGGGGCTTCATGCTTAGATGCTTTCAGCACTTATCCCGTCCACACATAGCTACCCAGCGATGCCTTTGGCAAGACAACTGGTACACCAGCGGTGTGTCCATCCCGGTCCTCTCGTACTAAGGACAGCTCCTCTCAAATTTCCTACGCCCACGACGGATAGGGACCGAACTGTCTCACGACGTTCTGAACCCAGCTCGCGTACCGCTTTAATGGGCGAACAGCCCAACCCTTGGGACCGACTACAGCCCCAGGATGCGATGAGCCGACATCGAGGTGCCAAACCTCCCCGTCGATGTGGACTCTTGGGGGAGATAAGCCTGTTATCCCCGGGGTAGCTTTTATCCGTTGAGCGATGGCCCTTCCATGCGGAACCACCGGATCACTAAGCCCGTCTTTCGACCCTGCTCGACTTGTAGGTCTCGCAGTCAAGCTCCCTTGTGCCTTTACACTCTACGAATGATTTCCAACCATTCTGAGGGAACCTTTGGGCGCCTCCGTTACCTTTTAGGAGGCGACCGCCCCAGTCAAACTGTCCGCCTGACACTGTCTCCTGCCCCGCTTAGGGGCATGGGTTAGAATTTCAATACAACCAGGGTAGTATCCCACCGACGCCTCCTTCGAAGCTGGCGCTCCGAGATCTCTGGCTCCTACCTATCCTGTACAAGTTGTACCAAAATTCAATATCAGGCTACAGTAAAGCTCCACGGGGTCTTTCCGTCCTGTCGCGGGTAACCTGCATCTTCACAGGTACTATAATTTCACCGAGTCTCTCGTTGAGACAGTGCCCAGATCGTTACGCCTTTCGTGCGGGTCGGAACTTACCCGACAAGGAATTTCGCTACCTTAGGACCGTTATAGTTACGGCCGCCGTTTACTGGGGCTTCAATTCGCAGCTTCGCTTGCGCTAACCACTCCTCTTAACCTTCCAGCACCGGGCAGGCGTCAGCCCCTATACGTCACCTTACGGTTTTGCAGAGACCTGTGTTTTTGCTAAACAGTCGCCTGGGCCTATTCACTGCGGCTCTCTCGGGCTTTCACCCTATCAGAGCACCCCTTCTCCCGAAGTTACGGGGTCATTTTGCCGAGTTCCTTAACGAGAGTTCTCTCGCACACCTTAGGATTCTCTCCTCGACTACCTGTGTCGGTTTGCGGTACGGGCACCTCTCACCTCGATAGAGGCTTTTCTTGGCAGTGTGAAATCAGGAACTTCGTCCATACGGACTCGCCATCACAGCTTGGCGTTACAGTGTGCGGATTTGCCTACACACACGCCTATCTGCTTGGACGCGCATATCCAACAGCGCGCTTACCCTATCCTCCTGCGTCCCCCCATTTCTCAAACGGTGAGGAGGTGGTACAGGAATATCAACCTGTTGTCCATCGCCTACGCCTATCGGCCTCGGCTTAGGTCCCGACTAACCCTGAGCGGACGAGCCTTCCTCAGGAAACCTTAGTCATACGGTGGACGGGATTCTCACCCGTCTTTCGCTACTCATACCGGCATTCTCACTTCTAAGCGCTCCACCAGTCCTTCCGGTCTGACTTCAACGCCCTTAGAACGCTCTCCTACCACTGACATCGTAGATGTCAATCCACAGCTTCGGTGAATCGTTTAGCCCCGATACATTTTCGGCGCAGCGTCACTCGACCAGTGAGCTATTACGCACTCTTTAAATGATGGCTGCTTCTAAGCCAACATCCTGGTTGTCTGTGCAACGCCACATCCTTTTCCACTTAACGATTACTTGGGGACCTTAGCTGGTGGTCTGGGCTGTTTCCCTTTTGACTACGGATCTTATCACTCGCAGTCTGACTCCCGTGTATAAATATCTGGCATTCGGAGTTTGTCTGAATTCGGTAAACCGGGATGGCCCCCTCGTCCAAACAGTGCTCTACCTCCAGTATTCTCATCACGAGGCTAGCCCTAAAGCTATTTCGGAGAGAACCAGCTATCTCCAGGTTCGATTGGAATTTCTCCGCTACCCACACCTCATCCCCGCACTTTTCAACGTGCGTGGGTTCGGGCCTCCAGTAAGTGTTACCTTACCTTCACCCTGGACATGGGTAGATCACCTGGTTTCGGGTCTACGACCACGTACTATTTCGCCCTATTCAGACTCGCTTTCGCTGCGGCTCCGCCTTCTACAGCTTAACCTTGCACGTAATCGTAACTCGCCGGTTCATTCTACAAAAGGCACGCTATCACCCATTAACGGGCTCTAACTACTTGTAGGCACACGGTTTCAGGATCTCTTTCACTCCCCTTCCGGGGTGCTTTTCACCTTTCCCTCACGGTACTGGTTCACTATCGGTCACTAGGTAGTATTTAGCCTTGGGAGATGGTCCTCCCGGATTCCGACGGAATTTCACGTGTTCCGCCGTACTCAGGATCCACTCTGGAGAGAACGAACTTTCGACTACAGGGCTGTTACCTGCTCTGGCGGACCTTTCCAAGTCGCTTCATCTAACTCGCTCTTTTGTAACTCCGTATAGAGTGTCCTACAACCCCAAGAGGCAAGCCTCTTGGTTTGGGCTCTTCCCGTTTCGCTCGCCGCTACTCAGGGAATCGATTTTTCTTTCTCTTCCTCCAGGTACTTAGATGTTTCAGTTCCCTGGGTCTGCCTTCAAGACGCTATGAATTCACGTCAAGATCCTACGCGATTAAACGTAGTGGGTTCCCCCATTCGGAAATCTCCGGATCAAAGCTCACTTACAGCTCCCCGAAGCATATCGGTGTTAGTGCCGTCCTTCATCGGCTCCTAGTGCCAAGGCATTCGCCGTGCGCCCTTAATAACTTAACCAAGTTACTAAGCCTAAAAAAACTTAAAAAATAAATGTGTTTGTTGCTGTCGCTGCGCTTTCGCACAAAAACAGCTTGTTACAATTTCAATGTCGTTTTATCCAGTTTTCAAAGAACAAAGCTACTGCCTGCTTCTACTTCTTCGCAGCTTTGCGACGAAAGCGTAGCGACAGGAGCACATATATGAAGTGTTTCATTCAGAAAGAATGAACCTTCAAAACTGAACGCAAAACGTAATCATTGTTTCATCCTCGATGAAACCTTCCGTAAATATCCTTAGAAAGGAGGTGATCCAGCCGCACCTTCCGATACGGCTACCTTGTTACGACTTCACCCCAATCATCTATCCCACCTTCGGCGGCTGGCTCCAAAAGGTTACCTCACCGACTTCGGGTGTTACAAACTCTCGTGGTGTGACGGGCGGTGTGTACAAGGCCCGGGAACGTATTCACCGCGGCATGCTGATCCGCGATTACTAGCGATTCCGGCTTCATGTAGGCGAGTTGCAGCCTACAATCCGAACTGAGAACGACTTTATCGGATTAGCTCCCTCTCGCGAGTTGGCAACCGTTTGTATCGTCCATTGTAGCACGTGTGTAGCCCAGGTCATAAGGGGCATGATGATTTGACGTCATCCCCACCTTCCTCCGGTTTGTCACCGGCAGTCACCTTAGAGTGCCCAACTAAATGATGGCAACTAAGATCAAGGGTTGCGCTCGTTGCGGGACTTAACCCAACATCTCACGACACGAGCTGACGACAACCATGCACCACCTGTCACCGTTGCCCCCGAAGGGGAAACTATATCTCTACAGTGGTCAACGGGATGTCAAGACCTGGTAAGGTTCTTCGCGTTGCTTCGAATTAAACCACATGCTCCACCGCTTGTGCGGGCCCCCGTCAATTCCTTTGAGTTTCAGTCTTGCGACCGTACTCCCCAGGCGGAGTGCTTAATGCGTTAGCTGCAGCACTAAGGGGCGGAAACCCCCTAACACTTAGCACTCATCGTTTACGGCGTGGACTACCAGGGTATCTAATCCTGTTTGCTCCCCACGCTTTCGCGCCTCAGCGTCAGTTACAGACCAGAAAGTCGCCTTCGCCACTGGTGTTCCTCCAAATCTCTACGCATTTCACCGCTACACTTGGAATTCCACTTTCCTCTTCTGCACTCAAGTCCCCCAGTTTCCAATGACCCTCCACGGTTGAGCCGTGGGCTTTCACATCAGACTTAAAGGACCGCCTGCGCGCGCTTTACGCCCAATAATTCCGGACAACGCTTGCCACCTACGTATTACCGCGGCTGCTGGCACGTAGTTAGCCGTGGCTTTCTAATAAGGTACCGTCAAGGTACAGCCAGTTACTACTGTACTTGTTCTTCCCTTACAACAGAGTTTTACGATCCGAAAACCTTCTTCACTCACGCGGCGTTGCTCCATCAGGCTTTCGCCCATTGTGGAAGATTCCCTACTGCTGCCTCCCGTAGGAGTCTGGGCCGTGTCTCAGTCCCAGTGTGGCCGATCACCCTCTCAGGTCGGCTACGCATCGTCGCCTTGGTGAGCCATTACCTCACCAACTAGCTAATGCGCCGCGGGCCCATCCTATAGCGACAGCCGAAACCGTCTTTTAGTCTTTTACCATGAAGCATAAGAGATGATTCTGTATTAGCCCCGGTTTCCCGGAGTTATCCCAAACTATAGGGTAGGTTGCCCACGTGTTACTCACCCGTCCGCCGCTAACGTTGAAGGAGCAAGCTCCTTCTCTGTTCGCTCGACTTGCATGTATTAGGCACGCCGCCAGCGTTCGTCCTGAGCCAGGATCAAACTCTCCATAAAAGAAATTTGATTTGCTCAAATTGTTTTGCTGGCATCAATTTTGATGTCCAAAATTTTTGTTTTGTTCACTAGCCAAAACTAGCTACTTAAAACTTGATTGATTACGTTTTGCTTGTTCAGTTTTCAAGGTTCATTTTATTTCAGTCGTTTTTCAGCGACTTCATTATTTTAACTTGTTTCTAACAAGAAGTCAACATTTTTCTTAAAAAATCTTTTTTAAACGTTCCTTCTTGTTAAGGACAAGTAATAATATATAATATAGCATTTTAAAAATCAAGTACTTTTTGCAAAAAAGTTAAAAATCTTTTTTATATCCACGACAAATAATAGAATTCCTGTTAGTACAATAACACCCCCGATAATTTGCGTTACAATTAAATACTCTTTAAAAATAAACCATGCTAAAATGGCCGCTCCTACAGGCTCAAACAATATGGCTATTGAGACTACATTGGTACTAACATATTTAATGGACCAATTAAACAGAGTATGACCCAAGAAATTAGGTACTAACGCCAATAATAAAAACCATAGCCAATCCATTGAAGTTTGAGGCGCCAATGATTCTCCCTTCATCAACACATAGATAAATAAAGTAATCGTACTAACAACATAAACAATCATTGTATAGGTCATCAAAGATAATCGTTTACGTACATCTTGTCCCAGCAAAAAATAGGCTGTCACAAGTGCACAGGCGATAAGAGCTAGTATATCACCATAAAATGCAGTACCGCTTACTTTAAAATCACCCCAACTTATTAAAATACTTCCGACAATAGCTATTGCCCCCGCCATAATTGTTTTCATCGTTAACGTTTCTTTAAAGAAAAAATATGTGCCTACAAATGCAAACAATGGCTGTAACGTCACTAGCACGGTTGAGCTTGCTACTGATGTATAGTTTAGTGATTCAAACCATAAAATAAAATGAAATGCTAAAAATATTCCTGCAATTGAAGAAAATAGCCAATCTCTTCTACTTAACTTCGTTAACTCCTTTGTGTACTTCCCCAAAAACAATGGTGCCATGATTAGCACAGAAAATAACATACGATAAAATGCAATGACACCAGCCTCTGCTTGCGCTAATTTAACAAAAATAGCAGATAAGGATACTGAGATAACACCTATTATAATAGGGATATATGGATGCATTTTAGGCTTATCCATCATGTCCCACCTCCATTAAAGATACTTATACTTCCTCACTTTTGTAGTGTACAATACAAAAAAGTAAGGTACATATAATAATGACAGTTTGCATATCTCTTAGCAATACGAAATATCTAGGGAGGGTTGTGTATGGAAACATTATTAGAAAACATGATTACATATGAGGTTGGCATAAAATTAGTAATTGCAGCCACATTAAGTTTAGTGATCGGTATTGAAAGGGAATTAAAAAAGAAACCCGTTGGATTAAAAACAAGTTTAGTCATTGCTACATTCAGCTGCTTGCTAACAATTATCTCTATTGAAACGGCCTACTCAACCCCTGCTAGAGATGATATCAATATTACGATGGATCCTCTTCGCTTAGCTGCACAGATTGTCAGTGGAATTGGTTTTCTTGGAGCAGGTGTTATTTTAAGACGTGGCAATGACAGCATTACAGGCTTAACAACCGCTGCTATGATATGGGGAGCTGCTGGTATTGGGATCGCAGTTGGTGCAGGCTTTTATATGGATGCAACATTGGCAGTGATTATTATTGTTTTTGGCATTGAAATTTTGTCACCCTTCCTCATGAAAATTGGCCCTAAGCGTATTCGCATGCGAGAGATTTTATTAAAGGTTCAAATTGAAGATGCCACCTATACCGAATCCTTTTTATTATTTTTAAAGGACAATAACATCATCATTGAAAATATTCGCATTAAAGATATACCTTTAAAAAACGATGATGTTTTACACGAGCTAGATTTACGTCTATCGTTAATCGTCTCTGATAATTTATTATCCTTTTATCATTCATTACGAGAGCTATCTTATATAGAAAAAATCGAAATGGAAATTTTAAACTAGCTGGAGGACTTATATGGCAGAATTATTGAAACTACTAAAGGATGGAAATAAACCTTCTCTACTAGCAGCATGTGTGAATACCTTTTTAGGAATTATTAAAGGAATTGCCTTTTTCTTTACAGGGAATGTAGCGATGTTTGCAGAAATGATGCACTCTCTCGGTGATGCGGCAAACCAATTCTTTGTCTATATTGGCTCAGCGCTTTCCAAAAAGCCACCCACCAAACAATTTCCTAGTGGCTTTGGTCGTATTGTTAATTTAGTATGCTTATTTGCTGTTATTATTGTAGCCATTCTTTCTTATGAAACAATCAAGGAAGGCTGGCATCATTTTCTACATCCTTCAGGAGAATCTAGTGGGATACTGATTGCGCTTGGCGTACTATTTATAGGGATTGTTTTAGAAGGCACGGTGCTCGCCAAAGCAGCTGTGGAAATCTTACATGAAGCTGGACAAGAAAAGGCTGGCATCACAGCTATTCCGAAAGCATTTCCTTATTTAAATCGTGCAAAGCCCGCAACCAAGTTAGTGTTTATGGAAGATTTAGTAGCTACTAGTGGGAATATTTTAGCCTTCGCTGCGATTGTGATTGCTTATTTCACAGGATGGGGAAGAATAGAAGGACTTGTATCAATGATTATTGGAGCCATGATGTTTTATGTTGTTGGGAAAGTTTTCTTAGATAATGCTCGTGGTGTTATTGGTGAAACAGATGAACAAATGTTAAATCACATTGCCTATCTTGTCATGGATGATCCCAATATTAAGGATATTGTACGCCTCGAGGTAATTAAAGAAGGAGAGTTTTTACATGTTGAATTAGTAGCTGAAGCAGATCCCAAATTATCCTTGGCCTTTTTAGATGATGTTCGTGACCATTTAACAGAGATCCTATTAAGTCAAAAAGGTGTAGCTAAAGTGGCCATTTTATTTGATGAGGATGATGGAAAAACAAGCTGGGTGCATGTTGACGAAAGACACGACAACTCTTTTTAATTCGACATGACAAATAGCCAATTGCCATATTTCAGGCAGTTGGCTGTATTTTATACGAGTCTTAAATGGTCTTGTTCATGCTGTTTTTTCTCATCATTATTTAAGTATTCAGGTATATGCTCATAGCTCATAAAAACATGATTTGTAATCATAAAAGTCAGTAATTTATGAAAACTAATAACCTTTCGTACACCTTGTTGTTGAATAGCGATTTTTGAAAATTTCAAGGTAGCTTGTCGATTGGCTAAAGCGTATTCTTCTGCATTCTGAAGAGCTCTACCATCCACATGACACCCCAATACAAAATTTCCTGCAAAAGAATCTTTTAAAACATTGGGATGCATTGACTGATAATGTACTTCTGTAATGGCATCTTCCTCATTCATCAAATAATGAGCTACTAAATAATGTTTTAAAGCACCTTTCAAGTCAATAGCGATGGCTGTATCTGCTAAAATTGTGCGATAATGAACAGGCACAATTTCTGCCTTCCCTAGATAAGGCTTCACTTCCACAATAATTTCTCCAGCGGGACGAACAAATAATTGTACAATTGCCTTATTCACACCATCTGAAAAAATAATGTTTGTTTGTCCAAAACGTAAACTTTTGAAAAATATGCTTTGATCAACAATATACCCTGTGACAATTTTATCATTTTCAATTTGTAGTGATTTCGCTTCAATTCCCAATACTTCTACACAATTTTGCATTTTATAGACATGCGGCTGAAAGGGCATCTCTCTACAATTTAATGTAACAATACGGTCCTCAAGCAATTGTTTCAACATTTGGTCTCTCTCCCTTTTGTTTAATCGTGTATTTATTTTAATAAAAACAACTGAACAATTTCTGAACAAAATTACAAAAATAGCAGAAAAACGACAAAACACACCTCACACTTCATATGAGTAAATAGAATCATCATATAATACAATAATACCCATCTAAAATTGCTGAAAATCTATATTCAACATTATATTATAGGTCTTAAGAAACTTCTACGACAAAATACAACACAAATCGTTAATTTTTCTTAACCTTTTGGCACAAAAAAATATGAGGCTATAATAGATAGCCTCATATTTTTTATAATTAAAGAGAATTTTGTAAAATTATTTGTACATCTTGCTCTTGTAATTTATTAAAGTTTCCAAAAGGTCCATTTTGCATGGCATGTTTAATAATTTGCGGGAATTTCGCATCATCAATACTGTAATCAGCTAAACGATTTGGTGCACCTAACGATGTCCAAAATGCAGATAAACGATCAATGCCTTCATAAGCAACCTCTTCTACAGTCCTTCCAGTTGCCTCTACCCCAAACACTCGTGTTGCAATACCCGCAAAGCGCTGTGGGTTAACAGGTACATTTAAGCGCATCCAATGTGGTTGAAGGATTGCTAAGCCACCTGCATGTGGAATATCATATATAGCTGATACGGCATGCTCAATATTATGAGAAGCCCAATCACCTCGTGAACCAATTGATAGGAATCCATTTAAACCAATTGTCCCTGCCAATAAAATCGTTTCACGCAACTGAATATTCTCTAAATCCTCTAGTAATTTTGGAGCCGTTGCTATAATTGCTCGTAATACGCCTTCACACATTTCATCCGTAACCGGTGTATTTGTTGTATTATGGAAATATTGCTCGAAGATATGCGACATCATATCAACAATGCCATAAACAGTATGGTTTTTCGGGACTGTCACTGTGTAAGCTGGATTTAATATTGAAAATTTCGGGAATGTTGCAGGGCTGCCCCAGCTTAGCTTTTCTTCCGTAGCAGCATTTGTAATTACTGAGCCTGAGTTCATTTCCGAGCCAGTGGCGGCAAGTGTTAATACAGTACCAAGTGGCAATGCTTCTTGCACAAACACTTTACGTTGCACAATATCCCAGGCATCAGCGTCATACTTTGCACCCGCAGCGATTAATTTTGAGCAATCGATCACAGAGCCCCCGCCAACAGCAAGAACAAGATCAATTTCTTCTTTTTTACAAATGTCAATGCCAAGGCGTGCTGTTTCAACGCGTGGATTTGGCTCAACACCACTTAATTCAAAAATAGTTTTGTTTGCCTCTTGTAATTTCTCTATCACCGCATGATAAACACCATTTTTTTTAATGCTTCCTCCACCATATACAACCAATACCTTTTGGCCATACTGTGCTAACTCTTTTGATAGCTTTTCTAATGCATCTTCACCAAAGTGTAACTTTACTGGATTATAAAATGTAAATGAATCCATTTTATTCGCCCCCTTCTAGTTGAATTCTCTCATAAATTTATTGTGGAGCGCAAAGATTTAAGTTTCATTTAGACACGAGCCATATAATCGTTATACACCTTTTGAATCTTCTTCGGTATCGGCACACCAATTTCTAATAATTTCTCCTGTATTTGCTTAAAGCATTTGACACAATCTTGCTTTTTATTTTGCTCAATTAAAAATTCTAATAGTAAGAACATATAATGCTCATTGAATTCATCGATCTCAAGCATCTTTTGCAGACAGTTTAATTTTAAAAGTGAATTAATGACTACGGTATGTTGGATATAGGTTTCAAGCAAATGCAACACCATTTGTTTTAAGCGAAACTGGATTGGCATCGCCCACGGGTACTCCTCTTCTGCTAAAAAATCACCCTCGTAGCAATTTAAAAGCTGCTGAATGGACTGTTCATCATGCTTTTCTTGCTCTAATAGTTGAATAAGCTCATCATAATCACTATCAATCTTAATATTTAATTGGTAATGATTATTTACCAATTGAATAGGATCTTTACGACCATTTTCCTTTAATAGCTTTCGTAATTGATAAATGGTCGTATGTAAATGACTAGCTGCTCTTTCAAAATCTAATGTTGGCCAGAGTGCTTCTATAATAACAGCATTTAACATTGGTTTTTTCTGATGAAACCATAAATATAAAAATAACTCACGGGTTTTTCTTGTACGCCACTTGACTACTTCTTGTTGTGCGTCCAGTAAATAAAAACTACCAAATATATGTGCATATAATAGATGTTCTGTTTTCGTTGATGTTGTTTCAATTTGTTGCAATTGCCACTTTTGCTGTGCCTTTATTAAGGCTTTCACAAGTCGCTTTTCATGAACAGGCTTTAACAAATAATCGGTTGCTTCTATTTCAAAAGCATCCACTGCAAATTGCGCATGTGCAGTAATAAATATGATTTGTAAGGATGGTTGCTTGATCAATAATTGCTTTGCTACCTGTAAGCCATGTGTATCAATCATTTCAATATCTAAAAAGACTATATCCACAGTCTCTTTTTCTAGCAAAGTAAGAGCATCCATTACATTTGTAAATGCCCCTTTAATAGAAATTTGGAATTGTTCCAGCTGATTTAACATAATACGTAGAACATCAATCGCTATCTTTTCATCATCAATGATAATTACCTTCATGCTCCATCACCTTCTGGTAATAGTATTAGTATCGTTGTTCCTTTTCCTGCCTCACTATATAAACGCAGGCTTGCATTTTTCATTAATTGGAATTTTTTCAATGGATTCACAAAGCCAATACGAGAGCCTTCACCATTCAAGAGCTGTTGTAGTTTTTCATCAGGTATCCCTACACCATTATCATAAATTTTAATGCGGACAAATTGCCCCTCTCGCTGAACACTTATCTCAATCGTACCGCCCTCCAATTTTTTAGAAATTCCATGAACAACGGCATTTTCTACTAGGGGCTGGATAGATAGTGCAGGAATCATCAGCTGGATAGATTCATCAATATCATATTTAACCGTTAAACGATCGACAAAACGCATCTTTTCAATAGAGAGGTAGGCCTTGACAAGTTCTATTTCTTCCTCTATCGACACCAGGCTATTGCGATAATGTACATTAAGCTTGGCACGGAAATAAGTCGCTAAACAATAAAGTGCCTCTCTTGTATCATTCATATTGGTATAGCTCAAGCCAATAATTGTATTTAGTGTATTATAAACAAAATGTGGTGTTACTTGTGCATATAAATAATTCATTTCCACCTCGATAGCATCAATCGATGATTGACGAACTGCTAATAAAGACTCAATACGAATAAGTAATTCATCCATTGACACAGGCTTTTGTAAATAATCGTTGGCACCCACCTGCAATGTGAGCACTAAATCTGAATGCTTCATAATAGCTGTCAAAACAATAATAGGAAGCTCTAACATATCGTGCTGTTTACGCACCTGCTTACATAATTCATAGCCAGACATACCATTCATCATTAAATCAATCAGTAAACAATCCACTTCATTTGTTTTAAGATATGCTACTGCATCAAAGCCATTGTCCACAGCTATCACTGTATAGCCCTTTAAGGCTAAAGTGTCAGCCAATACTTTAATATTGACGTGATCATCATCTACAACAAGGATTTTTTTATCATTGCCCTTATAAAACAAGGGTAAATCCAGCTTTAGCACTTCAGTAGCTGCCTGTGTACCCATTGTTGTAAATATTGGTTCATTATTTACGAGTGCCTCTGTCGCTAACGGCATTGTAAACGTAAATGTCGTCCCTTCTCCTAATAAGCTTGTTACATAAATAGCACCATCTAATTTTTCTACAATATTTTTAGCAATGCTCAAACCTAAACCAAGCCCTTCTTTTTGACCTTGTTTTTTTACCTGATAAAAAGCAGTAAAGATATGCTCTATATCCTGTATCGGAATCCCAGTTCCTGTATCACTAACTTGAATGATCATCTGTGATTGTTGAGCATGTGCTGTGACGATAATTTCCCCTATTTTTGTATGCTGTATAGCATTATGCAATAAATTATAAAGCACCTGCTTAAAGCGCAATTCATCTGTCAGCATATTTGGCAATTCCTTATCTACTTCTGTTATTAAACGCACATGACTATTTTTAGGCATAATATTCTGTATTTCTGTCATTACTTCATTAATAACCGTTATCGGAACAGCGCGTGGTGAAACACGTATTTCTCCAGTCATATGAGTAGAGGAAAACAATAAATCCTCCACCAAATGCCCTAAACGTTGTGTAATATTATGGATTAGGATGACCTGCTCTTGCTGAGTCCGCTTCAATGGCCCCTGTGCTCCCTCCATTAATGATTTGGATAAATTAACAATACCATTTAATGGCGTGCGTAATTCATGAGAGGTTTTCAGTAAGAACTCATCCTTCATTTGATTATGTGTTAGCAATTCTTCTGATAATGCTTGTATCTTTATAAATGCAGCATTTGCGCGATAATTTAACAAGAGGACAAAGCCAAATAGCATCAATAAAAACAACAAAATTTCACTATAATCAAACGGTATATCTGTTATAAAATTTATAGCTAATAAAACGCTGTAACTGCAAATAGCGATCAATACAATTAAAATATAGCGCGCACCCTCTAATCGTTTCAGCAATACACGAATAAGAACCCATACATTATACGCGACCACTGGCGCATTAAGAGCAATATATACTAGCTTTCTAAACGTAACCTCCTCCTCTGAGGTCGCTCTTAGATTATGTGTAAATGGGTTATAGATAGCATACATAAAGAAGGTAATCCCCATTAAAATTAATAGGGGATAAAGGGTTCTTTTTTTCGCCAATTGCGGATACATGTAATAAATAAATAGTGTTAAGCACATAATCACTAAAGGCACACTGCCAAGCTGTAAGCGTAATTGACCAAGTGCATGCGTGATAGGCACGATCATAAAAAATACTTTTTGATTAATAAATGACATATACAAGCCTAGTAAAATGGCAAAAAGCCCAAAAAACAGCTCTTCCTTACGTCTACGATTTTGTATATAAGACGTAATATAAATGACACCAAATATGACATAGCCTACACTCACTAAAACATCTGTTAACACCTTTATACGATAATGTTGTTGAGTAGCCTGCATTGTACCAAATTCTATAGGGTAAATAATGCCTGCCTGTGGGTAATGAAAGCCAGTAACATGTATGACAATATCAAGTTCGTTATTGCGGCTTTGTGTAAATACAGTATATTTATCATTATTTTCAGCTTGATACTCACTTAAGGTTTCTCCAGGGCTGCCCTTTCCCCCTACTTCTATCCCATTCATAAAAACACGATTGGACTGTCGAATTGTCTGAATATACAAACCATATTGCCCTTCCACTGGGACCTTCACCTTAAGATGATAAGTTCCAATCGTTAAACCCTGCTCCTCTTCATTGGGCTGAACATATTTATGCCACTTTGCAGGAACTGGAATAGCTATACGTTTATCTTCATAGCTATCTAATGACACCTGTGGAGGAATTAAAACATTCGGATAGAAAGACCATTCGCCATCCAATTTAATCATGTTATTTTTTTGTAATTGCTCCGCTTCAATTGTTACCGCACCATCTTCTACAATTTGAGGGTTTTTGTCAGAGAAATAGTGCCAATTGCCAAGAAAAAAAACAATACTAAACAGCATGATAATACAAGCGATTATTAAGATATTTTTTTTCATTGTCATGTCTCCCTACAGTTAAGTTTTCAACTACCTCCTTCTATCACCCTCCTTAAGCATATTAGCATAGCGCTTTTGAACAAAATCTGAACAATCGTAGATAGCCTATAACGTAATATCTATTAAAAATGAGAATAGTAGTCAGCATTTCCTATCAATATCCAATATACAATCCATAAATTGCAAAATCCAAATATTCAATATCACATAATGTGCATAAATTCCGTATATTATTAGAATCAAAATGATTATTTAGCTTATGTATAGTTATAGTGCCAGTAAGTAGGCACTAATAGACTCACACCCTCAGTTTGATTCATCTATCCATTTTTTGAAAGCCTTTCACCTATACAACATAGCACTTTATAGTAATAATTGCTGCCAATAAGAAAAGCATGCTAAACGTTAGATGATTATCTAACTCATTAGCATGCTAGTTATTTTCATGTTATTTCGCTATAGCTGCTTGAATTTCAAAGAACACCCAATGCTCTTTTGGAGTATTCTTAAAAATGGGCTTATTCTCTGCTGTAGGGATTGAACGAGCTTCATACCTTTATCACTTGCGCACATATACTTCTCCTCTGGCTTGAATTGTCCATTGATTGATATAACAAGAAGATATTATATCTTTTTTTAAAATTTTATACCATAAATACAAGCAGTAAGCTTTTAAACAGCGTGGCAGGTACACTCATCAGTGGAGATCATTTCACGCCCTTCCCTACATCTTTCAATTTTACTGTAGCATCCAAAGATTTAGGATTGCCTTATATATGTATGATAAATACGATGAATTTCCTCTGGCACTAAAATTCCGATTTTGGATAATTTCTGTTCTATGCTCTCATAACACTCTATGCAATCCTGTTTTTTGTTTTGTGCAATTAAAAATTTTAGTAGTAGAAACATATAATATTCATTAAACTCATCTAGCTCTAGCATCTTTTGTAAACAATTTAATTTTAGTAAGGCATTATTAGATTTTGCTGTAGTCACATACATTTCGAGCACTTGTAAAACTACACGCTTTAATCGCAACTGGGTTTGAATAGCCCAAAGATAGCCCTCTTCCGCTAAAAAATCACCCTCATAACAATTTAAAAGTTGCTGGATAGATAGGTCATCATGTCTTTCCTGATCCAGTAAACTAATCAACTTATCATAATCACTGGTAACCTCCACATTTAGTTGATATTGATTATTGACTAGTACAATTGGCTCTTGAATACCATTGTCCTTAAACACCTTTCTCAATAGATAAACAGTTGTATGCAAGTTACTAGCGGCCTTCTCAAATTCTAAATCAGGCCAAAGCTCCTCTATTATGACAACATTAAGCATGGGCTTTTTTCGATGAAACCATAAATATAAAAATAGTTCTCGCACCTTTCTTGTACGCCACTTGATCACCTCATGTTGGGCATCCAATAAATAAAAGTGATTGAGTGTATGTGCATAAAAGAGATGCTCTTTGCTCTCTTTTTTGACATTGCCTTGTGGTGGCAGCCTCTTCTGTGCTTTCATCAATGCCTTAATCAAGCGTTTCTCATGGACAGGTTTTAATAAATAGTCCGTTGCCTCTATATCAAATGCATCTACTGCAAATTGTGCATGTGCTGTTACAAATATTATTTGAACAGCGGAATTCATGATTAATTGCTTTGCTACCTGTAAGCCATGCACGTCCGTCATTTCTATATCTAAAAAAACAACATCGACTGTTTCTCTTTTTAAAAATTGCAGTGCATCATTTGCATTGGTAAATGTTCCTTTAATAGAAATCTGAAACTGTGTAAGTTGCTCTAAAGTGAAACGTAAAGCATCAATAACTATTTTTTCATCATCTATAATAATAATATTCATGCGTCATCCCCCTCAGGTAAGAGTATTAAAATTGTTGTTCCCTTCCCCTCCTTGCTATATAAACGAAGGCTCACATTTTTCATTAATCTAAATTTTTTAAGTGGATTTGTAAAACCAATGCGCGGGCTTTCTTCATTCATTAATTGTTGTAATTTTTTAGCAGGTATACCGACTCCATTATCATATATTTTAATCTGAACAAATTGCCCCTCGCGTTGGACACTCACCTCAATTGTACCGCCCTCTGACTTTTTGGAAATACCATGAAAAACAGCATTCTCCACTAAAGGCTGAAGTGATAATGCTGGTATCATCAATTGTATAGATTCATCAATATTATATTTAATAGTTAAACGTTCACCAAACCGCATCTTTTCAATAGCAAGATATGCCTTTACAAGCTCTATTTCTTCTTCAAGCAATATCATGTTGTTGCGAGAATGTACATTAAGCTTTGCACGGAAGTAGGTTGTTAAACAATATAGCGCCTCCCTTGCATTCTCCATATCCGTATAGCTCAACCCAATAATTGTCGTAAGTGTGTTATAAACAAAATGGGGTGTCACCTGTGAATATAAATTATTCATTTCAACTTCAATTGCATCTAAGGATGATTGTCGAACAGCTAATAATGATTCAATGCGTAATAGCAATTCATCCATCGCTATAGGCTTTTGTAAGTAATCATTGGCTCCTAGTTGCAAAGTTAACATGAAGTCAGAATGCTTCATAATAGCCGTTAACACAATAATCGGAAGCTCTAACATATCATATTGCTTGCGCACCTGCTTACATAATTCATAGCCTGACATGCCCTCCATCATTAAGTCGACTAGCATACAATCCACTTGATTTATTTTGATGTAGTCAATAGCAGCAAAGCCATTATCCACCCCAATCACTGTATAGCCCTTTAAAGCCAATGCATCCGTTAACACCTTTATATTGAAATGTTCATCATCGACAACAAGTATTTTTTTATCGTTACCTTGATGGATCAACGGTAGCTCAAGCTGTAGTATTGCTGATGGCATTTGTTCAGTAGTAACAGGTGAAGCTTCTGAATCTATTTGACTCTTTGTGGCAAGTGGCATTGTAAAGGTAAAAGTAGTGCCTTCACCAAGGGTACTTTTGACATCAATCGTCCCATTTAATTTATCTACAATATTTTTGGCAATACTTAATCCTAACCCAAGCCCTTCCTGATAATGCTCATTTTTTACCCGATAAAATGCTGTAAAGATATGCTCTAAATCCTGAGCAGGTATTCCTTTCCCAGTATCACTCACTTCAATTACCATATGTTGTTGTCGCTGATAAGCCGTTACAATAACTTCCCCAAGCTCGGTGTGTTGGAGAGCATTATGCAACAGATTGTATAATACCTGCTTAAAGCGCAATTCATCCGTCAGCATAGGTGATAATGTCATATCTACTTCCACAAGTAATCGTACATAACTATTAGCAGACATCACACTACGTATCTCTGTTACTACATCATTTATAATGCTGACTGGTACAACACGAGGCGACACACGTAGCTCTCCTGATATATTATGATTAGATGAAAATAATAAATCTTCCACTATCTCTCCTAAGCGCTGTGTTATATTGTGAATTAATATCACTTGCTCCTGCTGATTTCGTTTTAAAGACCCTTCTGCACCTTCCATTAATAATTTTGATAGATTTAAGATGCCATTTAAAGGTGTGCGTAATTCATGGGATGTTTTTAGCAAAAATTCATCCTTCATATGATTATGTATTTGCAATTCTTCTGTAAGCGCTTCTTGTTTCGTAAACGTAGCATTTGTACGATAATTTAATAATAAGGAAAAGCCCACTAGTATACATAAAAAAAGCACTAACCCACTATAATCGACAGAGATTTCTGTTAAAATATACACAATCATTAATATTGAATAGCAGCAGGTTGCCATAAATACGATTAATACATACGAAGCTCCCTCTAAATTCCGCAAAATAATACGAATTAAAATCAATGCTATATAGCCAATTCCTGGTATTATCAACAGTAAATATGTGATTTGTTGAATAACCTGCGTACGTTTAGTCATCTCACTTATATCAGAAGAAAAAGGATTATAAATACCGTAGATAAAAAAAATAAAACTTAGAAAACTAACCAATGTATAAACCACTTTCTTACTTGTCATCTGCGGGTACATGGTATAAAGAAAAAGTACCATACAGATATTTAACAGGGGAATAATACCCAATTGGAATTGTAACTGGTTGGTAGTCAATCCTATCGGCACAATTTGAAAGAAAATTTTCATACTAATAAAGGAGGCATGAAAGCCCATTAAGATCATAAACAGCCCAAAAAATAATTCTTCCTTCCGCTTGCGATTTTGTCCATAGCTAATCAGATAAATGATACCGAAGACAATATAACCAGCAATCGCTAATATATCCGTTAATCTTTTTCTGTCATAAAAATGCTGTATCGTATCCCTTGTTCCAAATTCAACAGACTCAACAATTCCTGAATTGGGGAATTCCTTAAAGCTGGCTACCTGTATCAAAATATCCAGTACTTGCTCCTCACTTTGCCCAATGACCATAAATTTATCATCATTCTCTGATCGAAACTCTGCAAAAGATGTATCGGGATTTCCTTTTCCGCCAACCTCAATGCCATTTATAAAAACTCGATTAGATTTATGGATACCCCAAAAAAACAAACCATATTGATCTTCTACTGGAACCTTTACTTTAAGATGATAGGTTCCTATAATAGGTCCCTCCTCATCTAACTGAAAATCCCCAGCCCACTTATCAGGAACTTTTAACAATATAGGTTGATTCGTATAGCCATTTAACAACTGCTGGGGTGATAACAATACATTCGGATAAAAGAACCATTCGCCATTCAGCTTAATCATTTTATTATTTTCAAGTTGTTCGCTCGTTACAATCGCCACTCCTTGCTTCACGATCGGTGCATTACTTTTTTTAAAATAATGGCCATTTCCGATTATGAAAACGATAGCAAATAGCATCATAATACCAACTGTTATAACAATATTTTTTTTCATATTCATGCCCCTTATCCATCGCACCCATTAACATTCAAATAGAATTTCTCTGGGTTTACTCCTTTATAATGAAGATGAGCAATCCCCCAGCCTGAGCAAGCATTAATAATCCCATAGGTTTCTGGACAGCCAGAGACAAAACCACGTTCAAATAACGCATTGACCTCTTTCTAATAATAGAAGGTCGATTTCACATCTCTCAATACTTCTTTATCGATATTTACAATAAACGTTTACGCCCTAGTTGCTATTATCGTAGCCATGGCTGATTGTAGGACTATACTATTTTTCAGTACTTGTTCTTCCCTTCATTATAAAAACTCAGCCTCATGCTTTTTCTAATAAGTCTATCAAGAAGTACCTGAACAAAATCTGAACAAAACTTATGTTCCCTGTTAAAATTTATTTTTGATTGTATATTTTGTACTAAAAGCACAGCATTTTTGCGTATGTTAAGGGCCATTTCTTTTATCGGATAGAAAAACAGACATTGGTGAGATTTTCTGCCTATCTTTCTAACATCGTTTAATTTTGTACTCTTACACGCTAAGTTATCTCTAAATAATAATTACCTTGTTATTCACGATAAGGGATAAACTATTTGTCTAATTTTGTGTATATCGGAATTACTACATCAAACAATAGAAAAATCTTAATCAACATCATAAAAGCTAGTACAATTGAAAGAATATTATTAAAAGTAGCTTGTGTAACCTGTAGGTAGACAATAATAGACGCATACCTTCAGTTTGATTCCTCATCATTCGTCCATCCAACATAGTTACTTTGAGTAATAATTGCTGCCAATAAGAAAAGCATGCTAAACGTTAGATGACTATCTAACCCATTAGCATGCTGGTTATTTTTAAGTTATTTCGCTGTAGCTGCTTGAATTTCAAAGAACGCCCAATGTCCTTTCGGAATATCCTTGAAAATTTGTTCCTTTTCTTCTGTCGAGATTGAACGAGCAAAGATTCGATTCAACACCTTTACTGCTTGTGCTCGTGTTAGCTTCTCCTCTGGTTTGAATTGTTCGTCACCTGAACCAACCATGATGCCCATTTGACTAATACGCTCAATTTCATTTACTGCCCAATGTGTTGATGCTACATCTGTATACGTGGTATCGTTTGCCGCCATTTCACAATACGGAATAGCTGTAGATACCTCTGTGCATTGTTTATTTATCCAGCGTATCACAATGACTGCCATTTGGGCTCTTGTCATACTATCATTTGGCCCAAAAGAATAGTCGCCAAGTCCTTGCATAATCTCTTTTGTTCGAATATATTCAATATCATTTTTTGCCCATGAATCGGCTACATCTTTATAAAATAGCTGGGATGCTGCTGGTACATGATTGTCACTTAAATTCCTTGCCAGCATGGCCGCCATTTGTGCACGTGTAACCTTTGCATTTGGACGGAAAGTACCATCCTCATAGCCTTGAATATATGGGGCAGGCTTTCTCTCTAGCTCTATTGGTTCCTGTTCTATTTCATCTTCCTGTTCTCTATATAATAAAGAAAAAGTAGAGAAATGCTGGACATCAAAGGCAACACCTACTTGCTCCTTATCGAATTCCACTAAGCGTCCATCATGTAGAAATTCAACTGTATCATTACTATGCTCTACATACACTAGTATATTTTCCTGCTGTATGGATGACAGATTTATTGGTAACGGTAGTAATAATGTTACATCACGATTTTGTAGATTTGTCGTAATCGTTATTGGTTGACCCATAAGCGCTAGCTGTGAATTATTTCTTTGTTGAGCGCGTTCTTCAATAGCATTCTGTAATGATGTATCCTTTACAGGGGTAATATAGAAATAGATAGCCTCATTAAAATCCGTTATTGAAGTAAACGGAACTTCAATTTTAACAGTTCCCATCGTTATCCCAAAGTTTAGCTTACCTTCGACCAATCGTTCAACCGCTTCCTTCGCAAGTATTACTTTTGTTTCATTAGCCGATGGTTCTGAGTCTGGGATCACAATATTAAAGCTTCTATCTTCTCTGTTCATTAGCTGTTGTAACAGTTCATCTATATTGTTTGCAGTAACATTGATGGTATCTATCAAACTACCATTGTTGTCTTCACGCGTTACAATAGCTTGCGCTAATACTTTGTCTAAATTGTTTGGGTCTATAATACTTACATGGGATGGATCACTTGGAGTAACTGGGTCTGGACTTGAAGTCGATGATCCCCCATTATTATTTGGTATAGTATTTTTCGACCATAAAGCAAACAATACCACATCCTCTTCTCCCATCTGCATTGTTTGCCCAGCTTTATACATAACCCCTTTACCATCAGCCTTCGTATTCCATCCTACAAAAGTATATCCTGCTTTCACCAGATTCCCTGTATTCCCTAAAATAGTAATTGTTTCTTGCGTTTGATACTGTTTCAAATCGATTGGAACGTTTCCTCCCTCAGCTCCATTACCTACATACGTAACCGTGTATGTTGGCTGTGCCTTTGTCGTAAAATTCCATATCGTATGATCTATAATACCTTCATAAGCATTACCCACAAGGTCTATAAATGCCCCTGCCTCAATTTCGATGCTATACATTGTCTGATAGACGAAATCCATTGTAGGATTAATCGTTACAATGTTATCTGCTACTGAAACATTTGCTTGTGTAGCCTCAATTGTTTCAATTATTTGATTGTCTGAAGCATTGCGAATTACAATATTTTTGCTTGCTACAGGTACAACATTCTTATCAAATGTTAATACTAGATGATCTGTAGGCTCTATATCCATTGCCTGATGGGCTGGAGAATACATCGTTGCTTGTGGTGGATTTTTATCTACTCTCACAATTGCTCCAGCAGAAACCTCCGTTACTTGTGAACCTAAATTCCCTGCTAAATCTTGAACATCAATTGTAAAATAAACAGCGCCATCAGCATCTCCTGACTGCAATGTATAGCTTGCCTGCCAAGTCTTGGCATCGCCATCATCTTTATCATTTACATTTGCAGGTTGCCCTTGAATCGTTACAAGTGGCATTTGAATATCCTCACTCGCAACAACATCTAGTGTAATGATGTCACCTATTTTTGCAACTACTGGATTGGCATTATTAGAGGTCATCGTTACCTGATCTAAAGCTGGCTTTGTACTATCTGCTATAACGGAGCTTCCATCCGTAACGGCTGTTACCTCTATTGCCGAATTACCTAGTAAATCTTGAAAATTCAATGTGAAGGGCACTGCTCCCTCGATATCGCCCTCTTTGATAACATATGTTGCTTGCCAATTTCGTGTCGCTCCATTAACAGTTGCCATATTTCCTGCAATCGTCATCACTGGTGCTTGGATATTTTCATCAGTTTCCACTGTTAACGTAATTGTATCGCCTATTTTAGCCTTTGTCGGGTCTACATGATTGGACTGAATGTTGACCTCTGTTGCTTGTGGCGGTGTTTTATCAATGACAAATGTAATAGCTATTGTGTTACCTGCGTTATCTGTTACTACTAAAGTATAATTTCCAGATGTACTTATTGTCGTTCCATTTGTGAAGGATGCTCCATTTAATGTAGCTGTTCCTTCATTAAAGCTAATTGTTACATCTGCGTTATACACACCACTATTCGTAACGCCTGTTATGACTGGCGGTGTTGTATCTAATATAATTGTATTTGATAATGTATTTGATATATTATCAGTGGTATCTTTTAGTTGCATATAAATGGTTTTACTACCATCACCATTTGTTAATGTCCAACTTTTCGTCGATGCATATGATTCCCAACTAGACCATGTAGTACCATCATTTGAAAAGCGCATTGTGATTGCTTCTCCTTCTGTATCACTTGCCGTCATTGTTAAGATTACATTAGTAGAACTTGTATAACCTGCTCCATTATTTATCGTAATAGAGCCCATTGGTGGATGATTTTTCGTAATTTCGATTGTCAATTCCTTCTCGAATATATTGCCAGCCCCATCTGTTACTCTAATCGTAATTTGATAATTATTTTTCGCATCATAGGTGAATACCGTTGTCGTTTTTAATTCATTGCCGTCAATCTCAAAGAAATTTGTATCACCTGATACTAGTGAATACGTAAAGGCTTGAGGGCCTCCTGAATCCGTTGCCGTCAATGTGCCAACAGTTGTACCAATGGACTTCTTTTCCTGTACAGTGCTATTACTCAGCATAATATCTGTAGGTGGGGTACGATCAGAGATTATTTCGAACTCTATGGATGCTTGATTGAATGCCCCACTGCTTGTAGTCGCAATATTTTCAGGAATTTGGATTTTTACAGTGCCATCTGCGCTCGGTACTATTTGCGCAACATATAAGGTCCCACCCCCTGTAAGGGATTGAACAGTTCCATTTGTCATAGCTATATCCCCCAATGTAAAACCAGTCACAGACTCACTGAAAACAATACTGATGGGAATTGGACTGCTATTTGTTGGACTAGGTACTGCTGATGAAATTGTTACAGCAGGACGTGTACTAACAGCTAAGTTCATCGTATAAGCACTGCTATCATCACTACCGTCACTTACTATAAATAAAAAAGATGAGGAAGAGCTATTTTCTGTTAGATATTTTAATTTCCCCGCATCTAAATCAACCTTGCTAATCGTTGCTCCATTTGACAGAGCTTCCCCAGCATCCATTTGCTGATTGTTATTATCATCAAGATAAAGCTGTCCGCTATTCGGGATGGTTACAATTTGAATGTGTTGCAAACTATCGCCAGCATCCTCATCATGAAATGCAAAGGAAGCGCTGTTAAATATATATACTTGCCCTTCGTTTACATTCACAGTTCCATTGCTGGATGTTGGCGGTCTATTTAATGGAAGCGTTGTGACCTGCTGTGTTGTATAGGCACTTTTATTGCCATCCGCATCTTGTACAATAATATTAAAATAATAGGTTGTGTTAGCTGTAAGTCCTGTCACATTAAAAGAATGAATATCTTTCGTATAGTCATTTTCTAATGGTGTCCCATTTGCTTCAATGGCATCCACCGTATCCATATTGTTACTACTAGATTGATAGACACGATATGCTAAATTCTCTTGAGCTGTTATATCATCAAATGCCTTAGTCC
Organism: Lysinibacillus sp. FSL H8-0500; assembly: GCF_038051955.1. NCBI lineage: Bacteria > Bacillati > Bacillota > Bacilli > Caryophanales > Bacillaceae > Lysinibacillus > Lysinibacillus sp. FSL H8-0500. The sequence goes on from NZ_CP150292.1 coordinate 3,640,072, forward strand.
AGCCCAATGTCACGCCTGTTGCAGTAATATTGGAAGCAGTAATAGCCCCTGTTGATACTGTTGGCGGATTATTAGCTGGAATATCAATCGTAAATTGTGTAAATGTCAAATCCCATAAACCCGCTTGTACAGTATCTATATATTGAACACTCACGGTAATCACAAAAGCATTAATCCCTTCTAAATTAACAGGTATGTTATATACAGGACCTTGATATTTAACTGTCGAAAAGGATACTGGGCTTCCCTTAGGATTTCCTGCTGTATCAAGTCCTTGAATGGATAAAGTAAAAACGCCATCTTCATCGTGGACATTCATTGTATTAATCGTTAGCGTTTGTAAATCAAAAATACCACCAGCAAACCCCTCCCCTGCTGAAATTTTAATGGATTTTGGTGTTGCACGTTCATCTGCGTCAAAATAATAACCAGCAGGGTAATTAGGATCATTATTATAACGAAACAAACTAATACCATCATTACCATAAATTCCAGATACTTCAAATCCATTCGTTGTATCATCTTTCCAATTAGCCTGTGTTAAATCCTGCACACATGCTGGATAATTAGCTGTTCCACAACTAGCTGCCTCTGCTGTTAAAGGCGAAACAAACAAGATACTTGTCAATTGGCTAGAAACAATTAATAGCAAACATAAAGTTATGATTAGTATCTTTTTTCCCATTTTTATACTGCTCCCTCTTAATGATTTCACACCTTTCATTTCATTCATTCCTAACCTTTAGGAGGCCATTCCCCACTTAAGCAAATAATAAAGTTTAGCCCTAAATATGGCTGCATATTATTATGTGGTTGATTCCCACCAGTTATATTAATCGCTAATACATTCATTTGTGTGTTTGCTTGTGTTGTATAGGCAGGAACAGAGCCCCTCCCTTGTTGTTCTGTCCATATTGCTCCTGTGGGGTCAGTATTTGATGTCTGAGTATTGTTACAAGTAGCTAGATGGTTATGACTAGGCATTTGGGTTGTTAATAGAGTAACAGTAGCTGTACCTCCAGATGCTCCTACATTTCTTGGCGTTAGTCCTGTCCCTGCGCCTTGATGAATCGCTGCCCTACCATTTAAATTCGGTAACGCAAAGGTTGCCTTACCATCCCCGCCGTATATTGTGCCTAAAATAGCATATAATGCCGTATTCGAGGCAATTAATAATAGCTGACCATCACACAAAGCCCAATTTTTCGGCGCAAAATTACCACTAAATAGTCTAATTTCTCCAATATAAGCTTCTGACATTTTTCTTCACCTTCTCTCTTTCTTAATTTCTTGTTGGATAAATCCCAGTAATCGCTATACAATAATTTACTACACTAAATGGCTGCATATTTTGATGTGGCTGTGAGTTGCCTGTTGTTGATAAAGCTTGCATATTCATTTGTGTATTAGGCTGTGCAGTTTCATAAGTATCTTTCAAAGAAGCTCCCCATACATGACCAGCAGCCGCTCTCAATGTAGCACTTTCTGAGCCACCATTGACAACATGGTTATGAGCTGGCATTTCATTAATCGTTAATGTGTGTATCTCTTCCCCAGCCTTTTGTCCAAGCGTAACGCCATTTCCTACATGCACAGGCACTCTCCCTCTTAAATCAGGTAATGCAAATGTCGTAACACCGTTCCCACCATAATTGGCTCCTACTAATGAATACAGGGCTTGATGAGTATTAATTTGTAATACTTGCCCATCACATCTCATCCATCCTCTTGGTACTCCCCCAAAGCTAAATAGTCTAATTTCCCCTAAAAATGGTTCACTCATCTTTTCATACCCCCTATTCGATTATTGGATAAATACCATAAAGCGCGATCATATAACTAATTGTCAAAAAGGGCATTACATTATTATGAGAAGTACTTCCTCCAGCACTTGAAATAATAGTTGGATTCATTGTGCTAGTCGGTGGTTGAGTAGAATATTGTATACCCTTTGCCCACACAGCATTTTCTGGACTAGGAGCTGTCCCCTCAAGTGAAGAGGCTGTTGCTTGATGTGTATGAGCAGGAAGTTGAGCAGATGTTAAAGTAACAGTTTCTACCCCTCCTGCCTGCCCCATCACAAAATTTGTGCTAGTCAGTGGATTTTGACCTTGATGCACCACGACCCTACTTTGGAAATTGGGCAATGCAAATGTTGTTTGCCCATTCCCACCATAAGTTGTACCAATTAAGGAATAGAGCAATTCATTTTCAGCTATCGACATAAGTTGACCATGACACAAAGCCCACCCTTGTGGAGCATAATTACCTGCGAACATTCGAATTTCCCCAACATATGGCTCCATTCGTAAATCCTCCTTTAAAAATGTATTGGTTTACACAGCACATTACTCTCAGAAGGTTAAAATTAGGTTAAAAACTAAAAATTTCTCCAAAATGATCAAATTTACCTATAGTCTATCGCTAGCTCTTTCGATGCTTTTATATGGTAATGACTCATGCAACATAAAAAAACAGGCTAAGGGTTGTCCTTAGCCTGTTTCCTTATTGTGCCTGCTGCTCATTACCATCCTCATCGATATAATAAGAATGTGTATTGGCTGCTTCTTCTATTTCACTAAATGCCCAATGAGTTCCTTTAACATCGGGGAAGCTTGGTACTGTTACACCATATAATGGACCACGATCAAACATGCGATTGATCATCACCACTGCCTGCGCACGTGTTAAGGCAGCATTTGGTGCGAAGCGATCATTTTCTAACCCGTTGATAATGCCTGCTGTACGGTTTGCTTCAATGATCCACTGTGCCCAGTGTCCTTTTGTATCTTTAAATGTTAAAGATACATTTTCTTCCACAGCCAGTTCTTTGAAGTTCGACACGACCGTTGCCATTTCCGCACGTGTAATATTTGCGCCTGCATGGAAATTGCCTTCATTATCACCGTTCATGATACCCTGTTCCTTGACAAATGCAATCGCACCTGCTGCTGGATGATTGGTTTGGACATCTTTAAAGGGTGCTTGATTTACTTGTTCCTCTGTATAGCCTAAAATACGTGCTAGCATGAATGCTACTTGTGCACGTGTTACGTTCTTATCCGGACCAAATGTGCCGTCTGGGAAGCCCTGGATATACGCGGTATGTGTACCCTCTGCTTCCTTGGCTACCTGAATAATCGTAAAGGTACTGAATTTCTCTACTGTGAAACGCAGACCTAGTTTGCCAACCTGCATCGTCACGACTTCTGGACGAACGACTTTCTTTTCACCATCTGTATGTTCAATAAATATTGCTAAGCTAGCTAAAAAGGCTTGACGCTCTGCTGCATTTGTTGGCAGATCAACACCTTTTAATGGAAGTGTCACCACAACAGGGCGTGATGGTAGGTTTGTTTCAATTGTCATTGGACGTGCGACCACATGCACATCATTGCTTTGTAGTGTTTCACGCACCACACGCTCTGCACGGGCACGCTCTTCAATTGCCTGACGTTCGCTTTCTTTTTTCACAGGGACTAAACGGAAATAGAAGTTATCAGCTACCCCATTCATCGAGCTATTTGGAATCGCAATATGCGCATTATCTGTGGCAATTTCTAAATCTAAGCCATTGTCACGTAAAATTTGTAGGGATTCTTTCGGTACTTCCACTGTCACTTGATCCACGGCATCCTGTACATCGGGAATGACAATACGTGCAATTGTATTATCAATTTCTTTTGCCTTCTCTACTGCCTCTAAAGCTTGGGCAGGTGTTAAGTTGACAAAGTCTGTCACACGACCATCTGGATGGGTTGTGCGCTCAATTTCCACCGTTGTTTTTTCCAGTGGATGTTCGCCATCCACCTCTAAATCAACGTGGATAATTGTTTTTGTCTCTTTGGGTGCTTCTGGTGTCGGGGTTGGTGCTGGCGTTGTTGTACCGCCTCCACCCGTATTGCCACCGCTACCCGAACTTGCTTCACGGTAGACTTTAATTGTATACTGTTTCACATTGCCGTTTGCATCCGTTACTGTCATAACAATCGTATTCCAGCCTACCTGAAGCGGAATTTGATTGAGTGTGCCTGGCTGCCCATTTACAGTTGTTGTCACCGTTGCGTTACTTTCAACTGGAATTGCTGTAAAGTCAATCGCTGATGTTGGATAACCGACATTCATTGTGTAATCTGTTGTATCTGTTTGGAAGCTTGGGCTTAACGAGCCAATGGATGGTGTTAATGCACTGAGTCCTTGACCAACGACTGGCTGTGTAGCAACTGTAAATGGTTTTGTCTTTGTTGCTGTTTGTGTACCATCTGTTGCAGTTACTGTTAATGTATAAGTACCATCTGGCAAGGCAGTATCTGGCACAAATGTCCATTCTCCTGTTGTTGGATTTACAGTAGTCTGTCCTGGTATTTGATTATTCGCTGCATCTGTTAAGATAACATTTACCGTGGAAGGTGTTGTTGTATTTGCTGCTACCGTTCCACCGAACGTTGAATTGGATGTAGTAATTGTTGATGTAATAGGTTGTGTAATTTGCAGCGTTGCACTATATGAGTCTTCTACCTCAACTGAAAAATTCTCTACGGCTTTGCCATGTGGACCTGTTACATTAGCAGGTACTGATTTTATATAGTCTACTATTACTTTACTATCAGGTAATAATGAAATAGCAGATGCCAATGTAAGCTCTAATGTATTTGAATTTGCTCCAACTGTAATACTATCAATATCAGATGGATCAATATTATGACCATCAATAGTAACTACAAATCCATCTGTTCCATTTACCATAATATTGTAATCAAATGGAATAGTGATGGTATTGGTTGTTGAATTTAATGTTGCTGATGTTGGCACTTTTAAGGCGAGCTCTGCTACCTTATTATTTAATGCATTCAACGCATCATCTATTTCTGTCTGTTGTGCAGTTGGATTATTTAGCACATTTCTCGCATTTGTTAGCTCAGGCTCTAATCCTGCCCAGCTTTCGGATGTATAATGTGCTGGTATTAGCCCATCTACCTCTGTTACTTTATTTTGAAGTGCTGTCTTATCCGCAAGAGTCACTGTAATACCCTTTTCTACAGTTACCTTTTGACCATCTTTTGTTGCCTCCACTTCGATTGTATACTCGCCATTCGACAAAGGAATATTTGGTGTGAATTCCCAAGCGACTCCAACAACCGTTGCAACACCACCTGCACCTGTTACAACATCACCGTTTTGGTCTTTAATCACCACGTTTACTGTTGAATCTGCTGCTACAGTACCTGTAATTTGTGGCTGGGGCTCAATAACTTGAGCTGGAGTGCCTGCTGGAGAAGTAATAGCAAGAGCTGTTACAAATGAATAGTGATAGTCAAATGTAAAGTCTTCAACAGCTATATTATTTTGACCTTTTAAATTTTCATGAGCACCCTTTGTGTAAATCAATTGAATATCAGCTGTTGGCTCATTTGGCAACGTTACCAGTAGTTTATCACCATCAACCGTATACAAAGTAGGTGTAACAAGTATTCCACCAACAGTGATCGTAAATCCTTCTAAATCATTTAATTGAATATTATCACTAAATGTTAATGTAATTTCATTGCCATCAACAGTTGTTAAATCTAACCAAACTGAATTAAGCTCTGGTGGAATAGGTCTTAAAATTACTTTATTGCTGCTAGGTTCAAAATCAACAACTGCTACTGTTGCCTTATCTGGGATAAAATAAATAGCATCATTCGCAACTGCTGTATAGCCACCATAGCCTACTGCAATATCAATAATTGGATTAGCTTCTGTCGGCATAATATTTGCATAAACGCCAACTCTTGCCCCATCCTGCATGCTTTCTACTAATGATAAATAAGCATTGTCTCGAGCGGCTGCATTTTTTAAGAAGACATTGCGTTGTTCACCAGCACTGTTGAAATTGTCGTATACATAGGCTGTACCGCCAAATTCAAAACGAGCTTGCGCTGAAGTACCTCGCATATAAACAGCTACATTTCCAACAGTTTCACTACCATTTAATTCCTGGCCATATAAGTGATTTCCTGTAATGCGTCCTCCAACCATTTTAAATGAAGGAGTTTGGTAAAGCCCTATACCAACAATAACACCGTTACTATCTCCCTCAACGGTATTATTTGTAATAAGCCCACCCTCAATAATCAGTCTTCCTCTTGAACCAGCACCTAACACTGAAGGAGGATTATCGTTTACTCTACCTGTTATGTTATTATCTCTAATAACTGTGCCATTTCTAATAATAGTTATTGCGCCACTTCCATAAGTCATAATAGCGCTTATACCACCACTAGAGCCATGAATATAATGATTTTTAACTTCGACATTTTCAAAAGCAACTGGACTAGACTGTATATATATACCATTGTAATTTTGAACTTCAACATTATTTCCATCGATTATTATATTGTTAAAAGTAATATTTGCACTTGAAAGATGTATTAAATGATGATTATTAAAGCTTGCATCACGTATAATTGAAAAGCGATTACCACTTTTAGAGGTAATGGTTAATTCTTTTCCTTGAACATTTCCACCTGTAGCACCATTAAGCAATAACCCCTCACTTAGCGTAATATCATTTAATAGAATAATTGTCCCCGGTGAACTTGTATCCACTGCTTCTGCTGCTCTTTCAATTGTTGCGAATGGTTGTTCCTCTGATCCTTCGTTAATATCATCTCCGTTAGATGATACATAAAATGTATTTGTTGCTGCTTGTACTTTTAGAGGAACTCCACTAACAGTTAACACATTAATGACAAGTATAAAGGATAACATTGTCATTGCTAAACGGTGCCGTAATTTTTGCTGTTTACTTATCACTTTCATTTTCTTGCCGCTCCTTTCAAATAAACGATTCTAGTTGCATTACTTTCTATATCTTTATCATCTCCTTTATTTTTTTGACACTTTCAATCTACTAAAACCTATCTAAACAAAATCTGAACATTTTTTATAAAATGCTAATTTATTATCTTATTTCATATATTTTTATTAAAAATTAGTACTTTATATAGAAAGTGCATAAAAATATTTCAAAAGCCCTAAATAAGCAGAAATTTAATATATTAAAAAGGTATGTTTATGGTAGTATTTTCATAGCTATACAAGAGAGAAATTGTTCAGATTTTGTATAGACAGGACTTGTATAGTAAACATTACTACATAAAATAAAGGGATTTTGTATATGCTTATTTATTTCATTATTGGATGCGGAATTATAATTGTTACATTGTGGATTGTACGCATGATTCGTGTAAGAAAAGAACGATTGGAGAAGAAAAAGCTTTTGGAGCAACGCCTTGAACATTTAATGCATACAAATAAAAAAAAATCCAATACGTCTACTGAGAACTAGTGCAAATATGGATATCTTTTTTAGAAATAGCAAGCTTGCTAATTTCTTCACACTGTTTACTTCAAACAAAACAAGCCGCCCTCCCTATTTGGAGAACGGCTTGTTTTTAGTTGTTTATACCCAACCACGGAAGCGAGAAGCCTCTGCAGTGCGGCGTACACCTACCATATATGCAGCTAAACGCATATTGATATTGCGTGTTGTTGCTGTTGTATAGACATTGTCAAATGCCTCAACCATTTTTTTGTATAAACGTTCCTCCACTTCTTCCTCAGTCCAATAATAACCTTGGTTATTTTGTACCCATTCAAAGTAAGAAACAGTTACACCACCAGCAGATGCTAGTACATCTGGTACAAGTAAAATACCACGCTCTGTTAAAATTTTTGTTGCTTCAGCCGTTGTTGGACCATTTGCTGCCTCTACAACAATGCTTGCTTTAATATGATGTGCATTATCAGCAGTAATTTGGTTTTCAATAGCCGCTGGTACTAAAATATCACAATCAAGCTCTAATAATTCTTTGTTAGAAATTGTATTTTCAAATAAAGTTGTTACTGTTCCGAAGCTATCGCGACGATCTAATAAGTAGTCTATATCTAAACCCTCAGGATCATGCAGTGCACCATAAGCATCTGAAATACCGATGACCTTTGCACCTAAATCATGCATGAATTTTGCAAGGAAGCTACCTGCATTACCAAAGCCTTGAATCACAACGCGTGCCCCTTTAATATCAATGCCGCGTTTTTTTGCTGCTTCTTCAATAACAATTGTCACACCCTGTGCTGTTGCGCGGTCGCGACCTTGAGAACCACCAAGTACAAGTGGCTTACCAGTGATAAAGCCTGGAGAGTTAAATTCATCCATGCGGCTATATTCATCCATCATCCATGCCATAATTTGCGCATTTGTAAATACATCTGGCGCAGGAATATCTTTTGTTGGCCCTACGATTTGACTTACGGCGCGTACATATCCGCGGCTTAAACGCTCAATTTCGCCCATAGACATTTGACGTGGGTCACAAATGACACCGCCTTTACCACCACCGTATGGTAAATCAACAATCCCACATTTCAATGTCATCCACATTGAAAGCGCTTTAACCTCCTCCTCAGATACTTGAGGATGGAAGCGAACGCCACCTTTAGTTGGTCCTACTGCATCATTGTGTTGTGCACGGTAACCCGTAAATACTTTTGTTGTACCATCATCCATTTTCACGGGAATACGTACTTGTAGCATACGAAGCGGTTCTTTTAATAATTCGTACATTGCTTCATCATAGCCAAGTTTATTTAAAGCCTCTTGAATGACGTCTTGTGTTGATGTGAACAGATTTAAGTTTTCAGACATATTAAATCGCCTCTTTGTTTTTTTTAATGATAATATATCGGCATCATTGTAACATACTTCCGAATTAAAATGTGAACATTTTGTTAAAGTTTAAATACTTTTTCAATTTGTTCGATTGACCAATCTAAATCCTCTTGTGAAATAACAAGTGGTGGTGCAAAACGAATCACTGTATCATGTGTTTCTTTACATAATAGACCTAGCTCTTTTAGTTTTTCACAATATGGACGAGCAGCCTCTGTTAATTCCATACCGATAAATAAACCACGACCACGTACTTCTTTAATCACTGGATTGTTAATAGCTTGTAATTTACCTTTGAAATATTCACCAAGCTCATGTGAACGTTCAGCTAATTTTTCATCTAATAAAACTTTAAGAGATGCAATAGAAACTGCACATGCTAAAGGATTACCACCGAAAGTTGAACCATGTGAACCTGGGTTAAATACACCTAAAATATCACGGTTTGCCGCTACACAAGAAATTGGGAATACACCGCCGCCTAATGCTTTACCAAGGATATACATATCTGGCTCTACTTCTTCCCAATCACAAGCAAACATTTTACCTGTACGCGCTAAACCAGCTTGAATTTCATCAGCAATAAATAGTACATTATTTTCGCGACAAAGTTCACGAGCTGCTTTTAAGAAGCCTTCTGGGGGAATAACGATACCAGCTTCACCTTGAATTGGCTCCATCATAAATGCTGCTGTATTCGGTGTAATCGCTGCTTTTAATGCGTCTAAATCACCGTAATCCACTAATTTGATATTTGGTAGCATCGGGCCGAAGCCACGGCGATATTCTGGGTCAGAAGATAACGAAACCGCTAACATCGTACGGCCATGAAAGTTACCATTACATGCGATAAATTCAGCTTTGCCATCCTCTACGCCTTTTACATCATAAGCCCAACGACGAGCTGCCTTAAATGCCGTTTCCACTGCCTCAGCGCCTGTATTCATTGGTAAAACCATTTCTTTATTTGTTAATTTGCCAACAAGCTCATACCATTCACCAAGGTTTTCACTGTAGAACGCGCGTGAAGTTAATGTTACTTTATCAGCTTGCTCTTTTAAAGCCGCAATAATTTTTGGATGGCGATGTCCTTGGTTGACTGCAGAGTATGCTGATAACATATCTAAATATTTATTGCCTTCTGGATCTTTCACCCAAGCACCCTCAGCCTCTGAAATTACGATTGGCAGTGGATGATAGTTTGCAGCACCAAAATTTTGCGTTTGTTCAATCACTTGTTGTGTTTTTGTCATCTTCTATTCTCTCCTTATAAAATCATGTTAAAAAATCTATGGAAGGAAGGGACTATGTATCTTTAGTAAGTAGAATGCTTAAAATTTAGCATCAATGTCAACTCTACATCTGCTAGCTTCTCCAAGGTAAACTACCTTTTCATGAGTGTCTACGGTTTTAGTCAGTGGCAATATTACCTGGAGAAACTTTGCAAATTATTGTTAAAATACTTTAATTTCTACTTAATTGATCAGCCCTATTAGTAATATGAAAATTAAAGCATTTCAGAAGTTGTTTTTGCTTGCATGTGTAATTGTAAGTAGTCTGGACCACCCGCTTTTGAGTCTGTCCCTGACATATTGAAGCCACCGAATGGTTGGTAGCCAACGATTGCCCCCGTACAGCCACGGTTGAAGTACAGGTTACCCACATGGAATTCTTCACGTGCTTTTTCAAGATTCATACGGTTTTTCGTGATCACAGCACCTGTTAAACCATATTCTGTATCGTTTGCAATATCAATCGCATGGTCGAAGTCTTTTGCTTTAGCAATCGCTACTACTGGCCCAAAGATTTCTTCCTTCATAATACGAGCAGAAGGGTCTACATCTGCAAAGACAGTTGGTTGCACGAAGTAACCCACTGAATCGTCTGCTGTACCACCTGCAACTAGACGGCCTTCGCCTTTCCCGATTTCGATATACTCCGTAATTTTGTTAAACGCTGCTTGGTCAATCACCGTCGCCATAAAGTTAGTAAAGTCTGTTGGATCGCCCACTGTTAAAGTGTTTGTTAACTCCACCACACGCTCCACTACTTGGTTATACACATCTTCTACGATCACTACACGAGAACATGCGGAACATTTTTGACCCGAGAAGCCAAATGCTGATTTCACAATGGATTGGGCAGCTAATTCAAGGTCTGCCTCTTTATCGACAACGATTGTATCTTTACCGCCCATTTCAGCGATAACACGTTTAATCCAAATTTGCCCTTCATTGACAACGGAGGCACGTTGGTTAATGCGTAAGCCAACATCACGTGAACCTGTAAAGCTGATAAAGCGTGTTTTTGGATGATCTACTAGGTAGTCCCCTACTTCAGCACCGCTACCAGGTACAAAGTTCACCACACCTGCTGGAAGACCAGCTTCTTCTAATACTTCGATAAATTTATACGCAACAATTGGTGTTGTCGAAGCAGGTTTTAATAACACGGTGTTGCCTGTTACTAATGCTGCAACCGTTGTACCCGCCATAATCGCGAAGGCAAAGTTCCAAGGAGAAATCACAATACCAATCCCTAATGGAATATAGTCGTAACGGTTATATTCACCTGGACGGCTTTCTACGGGTTGCCCGTCTTTAATACGGAGCATTTGACGCGCATAATATTCCATAAAGTCAATTGCTTCTGCTGTATCGGCATCTGCCTCTGCCCATGGTTTGCCCGCTTCCTTTGTTAATAAAGCCGAGAATTCATGTTTACGGCGACGGACAATTGCTGCTGCCTTGAAGAGCACGTCTGCACGAATAGCTGGATCCACCTTTTTCCATGTTTTAAATGCTTGGTCTGCCTCTTGCATCGCTTTTTCAGCTAGCTCTTGGCTCGCTTTTGATACGCGACCCACGACTTCTGTTTTCTTGGCAGGGTTATACGAAACGATTTTATCCTCAGTTGTAATGCGCTCGCCACCGATAATAAGTGGGTAGTCTTGCCCTAAATACCCCTCTACTTTATTTAAAGCCTCTACATAAGCAGTATAGTTCGCCTCTTGTGTAAAATCTGTAAATGGTTCGTGTTTGTATGGAATCATACTTAATCCTCCCTAGTGAGATGTATTTGGGTCTGCAAAAAACATTGACGCAAAATATTTTTGCGTATAAAATATTCTTACACTTATTATAATGCAAAATTTAGTTGCATATTTCAAGTAAAAAATTTTTGAGGTGCACATTTTTATGAAAAATTCTGAACCCTTACTACCTTTTTATGAGTTTATTGCAACAAATGTATCCGTTGGCATTCATGCAGTAGACTTATCTGGCAAAACAATTATTTACAATACAAAAATGAAAGAAATTGAAGGATTCCATTTTGATGAGCTTGCAGATCGCTCCATTATCGAAATGTTTTCCTTTAGACAGCATGAAAGTACATTAATGCGTGTCTTGCAAACAGGCAAAAAAGAAATCAACGTAAAGCAAACTTATTGGAATAAAAACGGGCATGAAATCACGACCATCAATGATACTTTTCCACTCTTTGTTGAAAATAAACTAATTGGTGCGATTGAATTTGCGCGAGATATTACATCACTTGAAAAGCTTGTTTATCAGCCCCTCCGTCGTTATGATGAGCCACTAACATTCGATATGATTAAGGCAGCCTCTGAATCCATGCAGCAAGTGATTGAAGATGCTAAAAAAGCTGCTGCTGTCAAATTACCTGTATTATTAATTGGTGAGTCTGGCACAGGGAAGGATTTAGTGGCAGAAGGTATTCACCATGCGGCCTCTCCTGACCCTGAAGCCTTTGTTACGCTTGTTAGTCGCCGCTCCGCTCAGTCAGTGCTTGATAAATTAAAGCGCTTGTTAGACGAAGAGAAAGACTATACATTTTTCTTTGAACGCATTGACTTTTTAAGCTTAGACATTCAGGAACAGCTACTGGATATGTTGCAATCTCTTCCACAGTCTAAATATATGCTCATTGGCAGTGTTGGTAGTGACCCTATTACATTAATTGCCGAAAAAAAGCTGTCTAAATCACTGTATTATTTCTTTGCCAAGATGGCGATTACGATTCCTAACTTAACCGATCGCAAGGAAGATATTCTGCCATTTGTGGATGATTATTTTAGCCGTCATCGAGAGCGCTTTGCCTCTCAGGTCATGGAGCTTGCACCGGATGTTCAGGAATTATTTCTGCAATACGATTGGCCAGGTAATCTAAAGGAGCTTGAGCTATTGCTGGATGAAATTGTGTCATTTATGACAAGCGAATCAACCGTTACGTCAGATTTATTGCCATTGCATTTCCGCTTTAAAGTGCAGCAGCAAAATACCAATAATCGTGAGCCAGAATTTTTTATGTTTCATCAAAATCATAATGTGATGCCACTTGATGCCTATTTACGTGAAGCCGAATCCTATTATGTGCAAAATGTCTTAAATTTATATGAGGGGAATATTACAAAGGCAGCCAATGCACTTGGTATGAGTCGTCAAAACCTGCAATATCGCCTCCGAAAAATCAAAAACAACACACATTCTAAGCAATAAAAAAATAGGGATACCTTCCTCATCGAAAGTATCCCTATCCTCTAGTGTCCTGATTGTTCAATCCAGTCCTGTAATTTATCTTTTAAAGAATTAAAACCATTGGCATCCGACTCATCTACGCGATCCTGTAATGATTTACGTGGTGGTATATCTTTTTTGCGTACTGTTGTTGGACGGTCTTGAAGCGCTCTCATCGATAAACTAATTTTTTCGGCCTCTTCATCGATTTCAAGAATTTTTACTTCTACTTCTTGCCCAACAGTTAAAAACTCACTAACGTCCTTTACAAATCCGTATGTGATCTCCGAAATATGCACAAGACCCTGTGTATTGTCGTCCAGTGCTACAAATGCACCGTATGGTTGAATACCTGTCACTTTTCCGGTCAACACGTCTCCTAATTCATATTTTTTTGCCATAACCTTTGCCCACTTTCTTTTTGTTTGCTACGTATATATCGCTTAGATTATAACATACGTGTAAAATCGGGGCAAAAAATCGTCTCATTAATCCGCTATGCCAATGATTCGGGGATAGCCTTTATTATTTTTAGATAATTTAATGAGCATAGGTTTACTATCGACGTCCTGCTTTAGACGTACAGATACTAATGGATACTGACCTTTTGCATTCGTCTCTCCCACTTGACTAAAATCGACTAAGCTGTCAATCTGTCTGAATAGACCTGTATCCAGCGTTACATTTGGCATGACTAACGCTTGCTGTAAGGCATGGTCATCAATTGTGATTGCGTATAAATACAGCAACACAATATTGATTGGGCTTAATTGATTAATAAATGCTTCAGCATCATTTTTAACATATTGCTGGTAGAGCTTCTGAATCTGTTCAGCCTCTCCTTCATCCATATAGATAAAGCTAAAGTGATCGTAATTTCGAAACCCTGCCTTTTCTCCTTTTGCTTGTAGCAGGTCTTGCCAAATATCATAGGCAGATAATTCATGTAAGGTTTGCGACGTCTTTTGTTGCTGTAGCTCCTTTAAAATGGTTGCAGCAGTTTGTTGTACAACCTTGCCATACTTGCCATCCTTTACTTCCTGTAAAAAGGTAATATACGCTTTATTAACCGTTCCATCCTTTGCTAATGCAGGATACTTTGATGTCCCCTTTAGCAATGTCGCCCATGTATGTTCAAGGTTATGTCTTACCCCTCCATAATAGTTGGAGCCTGGATTAGTGTCTGTCAATAATGTACGCTCCAGTACTTGTAAAGTTTGCACCGTTTCCTCACGTGTATAACGCAACTCATCCCCTTCATCTACTAAAGAGCCCTTTTGGGAAGACTCAAAATAGCCCAAAATATCAGGATGAAGATATTTTCCCTCATCAAACGCAAACTCTCCATTGAGGGGATTAGATTTAAAAGCATAGGACCCCTCATCATTTAAATATAGCTCCATCGCCTGATTATTTGCTGCTTCCATAATAGCCTGTAAATCTGATGGATACTGGCTACTAGGCACTTTTTTCTTAAACAAATGCTCATATGGTTCAAGTAAATCGCTATAAAATGATTCTAACTGAATCGCAGGTTGCTCATATAAAGAATAGATTTCAAAGGAGTCATCGAAGGATAATTGCTTTTGTTCCTTAATAGTTGCAAATACCCTTTTAGGAGTTAGCAAGCCATTAAGTAAATCCCTTTCTATGACCTGAAGATTTTGCAACTCCTCTTTAGTCAATGCTGCCGAATGCTTACCCCTTGTATAGTTGTCCAATAAGGCATCAGCATTTTGAATAAATGGCAAGGCATTTAGCTCATCTTTAGAAACCATTAATTCCTTTCTAATTTCTTCTTTTTGACGCTGATAATTTTCTGCCACCTTATCAAGCCATTCCTCATAAGTTTTATAGTGCTCATCTTCATCGTCTTGAACAAGCGGTTTGTCATTAGTAGCAGGACTTTCTGGTTGTTGGATCATATAGGATGTTCCTAATATCCCCACTAGGAGCACACTGGCAATACTAGCAACCCAAACGGCTGTTCTCTGCCGCTTAGAGGGAGCTTTGGAAATTGTATCTGCTGTATTATTTTCTTCAATTTGCTGGAGCACTGTATATGGGTCTAGCTTTGGCTCCATACGATCATAGGACTTTTTCAACAATTCCATACGTTTCTCAAATTGTTTATCATCCATTTTCAACATTCCCCTCCTGTATTAATGCTACCTTCAGCTTTTCCTTAGCTCGTAATAAACGCATCTTTACCGTTGATAATGAAATATTGAGTACCTCTGCAATTTCCTCGTATTTTAATTCATGAAAGTAATACAATATAAGCGGATATCGATATTTTTCATCGAGGGCTTGAATGGCATGATGGAGCAGCCTATCCTCTTCAAATAACAGCATAAATTCTTCTGCGGAGGAAGATGATGTACGCTGTGGTTGCGCAAGAAGTTTTTGCTCTTTTGCTTGCTGCCGTTGCTCCTTACGATAATAATCACGAGTAGCATTTAAGGTGATTTTATAGAGCCATGTTGTAAAACGATCCTGCTTAAATTGATGTAAAAAACGATATAGCTTCACAAATACTTCCTGTGACACATCTGCTAAATCATTGCTATGTACGCCACATTGAAAGGCAAACTTTTCTACGGTTCGTTGATGAATTTGAATAAGCTCAATATACGCCTCTTTCTCTCCTTGCTGTGCTTTTAAGATTAATTCAGCCTCTATCAAAATAATCCCCCCTTTTGTTTATGGAACGAGGAAATCTTTTTAATTGTTACATAATTTAATTGCTATTTATGCAAAAAGAAAGTAGATGACTCGTATCTCTTTTAGAAATAGCTATCATCAATTTTCAGATATTTGCTTGTGTTATAAAAATATTGCGGTAAAATAAAACTTTAGTATTATAAGGAGGATTTTATTTCGTGTCATCGAGAGATCAATTTACAACTAAAATTGGATTTATTTTAGCAGCCGCAGGAAGTGCTATAGGGCTGGGAGCGATTTGGAAATTCCCCTATATGGCTGGCACAAATGGCGGTAGTGTCTTTATTTTATTATTTATTTTATGTACATTCTTTATTGGCTTACCAGTGCTCATAGCCGAGTTTATGATTGGTCGTCGAGGTCAAAAGGATGCTGTTACATCCTTTAAGGAGCAGGCGCCAGGAAAACCATGGTATTTTATTGGCTGGGGTGGGATGATTATTGCTGGTCTTATCCTATCGTTCTATAGCGTTGTAGGTGGGTGGATTTTAAGCTATCTAGGTCGTGCCCTTACATTTAAGCTAACGAATACGCATGCTGAGATTAATTATGCAGATTTATTTACGAGTATTATTGCAAGTCCTTTCGAAGCTATTCTTGTGCAGGGGCTATTTATGCTGTTAACAGTCGTTATTGTCTCAGCAGGGATCAAGGGCGGCATTGAAAAAGCCAGCACTTGGATGATGCCTTTACTTTTTATTTTCTTTATTGTGCTCGTTATACGCTCGTTAACGTTAGATGGAGCAATGGCAGGCGTTAAATTTATGTTTGTACCTGATTGGTCTTATTTTAACGCGGAAACTTTTTTAATGGCTTTAGGACAAGCGTTTTTCTCATTAAGCGTTGGTATTGCCGTGATGATTACGTATGCTTCTTATCTCTCTAAAACAGAGAAGATTGGCAACTCAGCCATCAATGTAGCATCCATGAATATTATTATTTCCTTACTAGCAGGCCTAGTTATTTTTCCAGCAGTATTTGCGCTTGGTTACACACCTGACCAAGGACCTGGTCTTGTCTTTATTATTTTGCCAGCTGTTTTTGAACAGCTCCCTCTTGGTGGGCTATTCTTAACAATTTTCTTTATACTTTTACTTTTTGCAACAGTCACTTCTTCGATTTCTATGCTTGAAATTGTTGTAGCCATTGCGATTGGAGATCAACCAGAAAAACGTAGAAAAATTGCTTGGATTGGCGGTATCGCTATCTTTATCGTTGGTATCCCAAGTGCATTGTCATTTGGTATATTATCAGATATACAAATTTTAGACCGCTCTATTTTTGATTTTGTCGATTTTCTAACGAACAGTATTGGTATGCCTATAGGAGCATTATTAATCTCGATATTTGCTGGCTATTATTACACAAAAGATATTTCCCGTAAGGAGCTTGCCGCCTCTAGTACAATGTTCAACATTTGGTATATATTAATTCGTTATATCTCTCCGATTGCTATTTTTATTATTTTTATCCAAGGTATTTTACCTCTATTTAAATAATTCACTAAAAAAAGGTTGTCATCTACATGACAGCCTTTTTCATGGCAAATATGCAACATACATTAAATAATACATTTTGCTGCAAATTTAATGGCAATTAGCTTGTAGGAAATGGCTACACACTCTTCAAACGGTATCCATTGCTCAAACGAATGCTCATATGTTTCTTGAATAACCTTTGCAAGTGTTGATGGGTCGTCAATTCCTTGCAATGCTGCCACAACATCTGCTGTTTCCGTATCATAATGATCTGGTCCTAAGTGGAAGGGGTCCCACTCCTCTAATAGATGGACAGCAGCTTGATTCATTTTTATGTTTTCCAAAATACTCACCTATTATCCTTTAATCATATTCGTATGATACCATAGTAAATAAAAAAGAAAAGAGTGATTTACTTGTCCATTTTTGATCAAACGATTAAACGCCGTCATACAAATTCTGTAAAGTGGGATGCTATGGAAAAAGTCTATGGCCTTAAAGATGCATCAGATATTTTACCAATGTGGGTAGCCGACATGGATTTTGCTGCTCCAGCCGCTGTTACAAAGGCTCTTAAGGAACATGCCGAGCACACTGTTTTTGGCTATAGCTTTATTGGTAAAGAAACTTTACAGTCCATCATAGATTGGCAAAATGCTCGTCATGATTGGCAAATTCACAAAGATTCTATTCTATTCTGTAATGGTGTTGTGGCTGCTTTAGCGAATTGCATTGTCGCACTAACCGAGCCTGGTGATAAAATATTGATATCATCACCAATCTATCCACCATTCTTTACTATACCGAAAAGCAATGCCCGCGAAGTGGTTAGCTGTCCTTTCGTTGAAAAAGATGGCACATTTACCTATGATTTTGAAGCTTTTGAACAGGCATTGGTCCAAAATGTAAAGGCCTATATATTATGTAACCCACATAATCCAGGAGGCTATGTATGGGATGAGGCAACGTTAAAGGAAATTATCCGCCTTTGTGCTAAACACGATGTTATGATTATTTCTGATGAAATCCATGCTGATCTAATGTTAAATGGTGAACAGCATATCCCCTTAGCAAAAATTGCAGGTGATGAAATGGATCGTATCATCACATGTATGGCGCCTACCAAAACGTTTAACTTAGCTGGTATTCAGGTTTCATATATGATTGTGACCGATAAGAAAAAACGTCTACAATTAGAGGCAGTCAATATGGCGAGTGGACAAGGTTTACTAAATTCATTTGCCCCTGTAGCGCTTCAGGCTGCTTATACAGAAGGGTCTCCTTGGTTAGAGGAACTACTTTCTTATATTTCTGCTAATATAGACTATGTGAAGACAGAGCTAGAGAAACTTCCAGGTATTCGTGTTATGAAGCCACAATCCACTTATTTAGTATGGATTGATTATCGACAATTAGCGCTTGAAGAAAAAGATGTGATGAAGCGGTTATTAGAAAGAGGCAAGCTAGGACTAGAACCAGGGACAAAATACGGCGAAGAAGGTAGAGGCTTCCTACGTATGAATGTAGCCTGTTCCTTTGAAACCGTTCAGGATGGCGTAGAGCGCTTTAAAAAAGCTTTTGCCGAATAAAAAATATACAAGAAGGATATCTCAACTTTTGGAGATATCCTTTTTGAATGTTTAAAATAATTATTTTGTGGAAAAGTTTCTTAACCATTTGGATAGAAAAGAGGTGTTTTCCTTTGGATTTAGCTCCATTAACGATTAAACATGCCTATATAACATTCTTATTTCCCTTTGCCTATCATTCGAAAAACCGCCGAAGAATTGGTGATATACTTCAACACGAGGGTTTTTCTTTCTTCACTTTAGATAACACTGCTCTTGAAAGTACATTTTATGGAGATATTACCATTATACATGAGGAGCTTGCCCAGTTTTTCTATCCCTTTCTCGAGGATAAACTATTTCCAAACGACATGGACAGCCCACACTTTATGCGCTTTTCAAAAGCTTTTTATACGCAAGGTTCCTTACATCATCAAGAAAGTCATATAAATTATGAAGTAATGAGTATAGATGTAACACTCTGTCCCTTCGGAAACGGTATTGTAACAGTTCGTACATGCATTACAGATACACCACATGACATTAGTGATAGTTTAACTTTTATTCACTATTTTAGAGTATTAGAGGCAAAGTTAAGAGAAGAAAAAGGAGCAAGCCATCATTTTTCATTTGGCCATTATTCTTCTACTAGTGAACTATTATTTAATTATTTTATTCCTTATCTAAAGCCTTTTCTATTACATCAGCAGGACCATAGCTATGAAGGCTTACCTTTTTTTGAAGATGAACGAATGTTTTCCTCTGCTTATTTAATCGGTGATGAACAAGCAGAGATCTTACCCGAACATTTATTTCGATTAGGGCAGGTTGATGGTAGAACACCTGATGGTAAGCCCTTTATTTCTAGTACGAATCCTCAATATATCTCAAACTATGTGAAAGAACACACTTATACACGATGGGCACCAAATAGTTATATCATCACTTCAGCACAGGCACAAATAACACTTACAAATATGGCCTTTAAAAAATGTACACATAGCCTTCAGGAATTTATGGGGACTCACTATTACAATCTTTTTATTCATTATTTTTATAAAATGATGCTCTTAAAGCTTTCCTATGAATATAGTGAAATAAAATGGGGGAAGGATAGGCAAGTTGTCAATGCATTAATTGAGCTAATTACAAAATTTTCTGCACGTTATTATTTCAAAGAAGTCATTGTCCGAACTGAAGGTAGAGACCTTTCCCAAATGCTCCGGAAGTTTTTCCGTATGAATGAACACTATTTAGAAACAAAAGAGACATTGGACAGTTTGTATCGTATACAGGAGGATCAATCAGATAATCGAAGCAATAATTTACTGTTCATTTTAACTGTATTTACTGTAGTATCTGGTATTTACGGTATGAATTTAGTGATTGAAGGCTGGAAGGACAGTAGTGATTTAGGTAATATTTGGAGTTATACACTCTTTGAATGGGTAGCCTTTATTACTGCCTTGAGTGGAATTGGCTTGTCACTCATACTGGTTTGTATCACTGCCTTTAAGACACTGCAAAATAGTTTTCGACGCTATAAGAAATGATCTAATTAAAAAATCTGCTTGCCCTTTCAATCTTAAGTGGCAAGCAGATTCTTTTACTTAGATATTCTGTTGATTGTTTGTATTTTTCTTATCCGCTAAAATACGTGCTTCGATTTCTTTTGATTTCAATTCTTGTTTCTTAGAAATTTTTCTGAAAAGCGTAAACACGATAATACATAGAATAAGCATAATTAAAAATTCAAACGCTGCTGGAATATAGCCTGATTTATCTTCAGGGAAATATAAAAATTGATACATAAAGTTTTGCATATTCTACACGTCCTTATAAGTATTATTCAAAGACTGTAATTGACTCAATTTTCACATCTTCTACTGGTTTGTCACGGAAATCTTTTTCCACATCAGCAATTTTATCCACAATGTCCATACCTTCTACTACATGACCGAATACTGTGTGTTTATGGTCTAACCAAGGTGTACCACCATTTTGAGCATAAGCTTCGATAATCTCTTCTGGGAAGCCTGCCCCTTGTAATTGACGAAGCATATCACTTGGCAGGTGCTTCATTTGTACAATAAAGAATTGAGAACCATTTGTGTTTGGGCCTGCATTTGCCATTGACAACGCACCACGGAGATTAAACAGTTCATCTGAGAATTCATCCTCAAAGGAGTTCCCCCAAATTGATTCGCCACCCATACCAGTACCAGTTGGGTCACCGCCCTGAATCATAAAGTCTTGAATAACACGGTGGAAGATAATGCCGTTATAGTAGCCTGATTTTGCATGACCTAAAAAGTTTTCAACAGTTTTAGGTGCCTGCTCTGGGAATAATTTAATTTTAATGGTACCTAATGTTGTGTTCATTTCTACAAGCACTTCGCCTGCCTGTACATCTGTTGTTAATTGTGGAAACATCGAAGTCTCTCCTTTAAATGTAAAATTTCAGTGTTAATGAAAAAGATGATGGTGCATCCTTATCTGACCTCATTTTAGTCTACCATACTTCCCAACTGTTTTCTTTATCAAAGTATTGACGATTTTTGCACTTTTTATAGCAGTCGTTTAAACACGTATTTGGCGATAAGTAAAAATATGTTATTCTATGGAGTGATTGATAGAAATTATGGAGGCCTATATGAAAAAAGCTTTTGGTTTTTTTATTATACTGCTATCATTACCCACATTATGGTGGATTAGCACAAATATTCGGACAGAGATTCAAACAGCTCTAGCACATGAGGAGCAAATTGCCCATGCTATTCATTTACCTGAAGTACAAACACAGCTCCCTGTGACGCTTATCGATCAGCATGGACAAACATTTAGTGAAGAATATGTCGAATGGCGGCAGCCACTTACATTACAGGAAATTCCAAAGATTGCCCAAGAAATATTTATTGCTAGTGAGGATGTTGACTTTTTTGAGCATGTTGGCTTTGATTTAAGTGCGATTATTCGTGCAGTTGTAGCCAATTCCAATACAAATACAGCCTCTCAGGGTGGTAGCACCATCACCCAGCAACTTGTGCGGATGCGTTATTTATCAGAGGAAAAAACATATGAACGAAAACTAACAGAGCTTTTTTATGCCTATGAATTAGAAAAAGAGTTTGATAAAGAAGCTATTTTAACAATGTATTTGAATGAAGCTTATTTTAGCAATCAGGTATATGGTATCGGCGGAGCAGCTACCTATTATTTTCAAAGGCCTCTCCAAGAATTATCCCCTGCTGAAATTGCTTTTATCGCTGCTATTCCAAACAATCCATCTCTTTATAATCCATTAAAAAATTTCGATCAGACGAAGGCAAGGCAGGAACGTTTATTGGATACATTGGTGACAAATAACTTTATCACCAAGGAAGCTGCACAAGCATATAAGGCAGAACCCATTACTTTAACGATTAAAGATAAAATTCAAAACCATCCGATGTACAGTACCTATGTTTTACAAGAGCTTAAATGGTTAGTAGCAGAAAAGGAAGGTTATACAGATCGTCTTAACCATACAAATAATGAAGAAGATAAGAAAAAGATTAAAACACAATTAGATAATCGGCTTCATACATTATTTCAAAATGGACTCATTATTCATACAGCACTTGATCCAGCTAAACAGATGCATGATGAAAACAAGATGACAGCTATTCTAGGTACAGGGCAACTGCAGGCAGCAGGTGCTGTTATTGATAATCAAACACGAGAGGTTGTTAGTCTCTATGCGGGGAAAAACTATGAAAAATTTGATTACCATCGTGCCTTTCAAGGGACACGACAGCCAGGATCAGCCTTTAAGCCACTCGCTGTCTATGCACCCTTTTTTGAAACAACAACCCACACGCCCGATTCTATTGTGAATGGCGGTAATTATTGTATCGGCTCGTTTTGTCCGCAAAACTATGGGGGCTATGTATATGGGAATGTATCTATACGCACAGCCTTTCGTCATAGCTACAATACCTCAGCATTACGACTATTCCAAATGGTTGGTGTTGATACAGCCTTTCATTATTTAGATCGCTTCCACTTCCGTTCTGTAGTGGATGCAGACCGTAATTATGCTGCATCATTGGGTGGGCTAACATATGGCGTAACAGCCTTAGAGCTAGCTGATGCTTATACAAGCTTTATTGATGGGTCCTACGCGTTTGCACATAGTATTCGCAAAGTAACAGCACTAGATGGGTCAACACTTTATAGCTGGGATACAGAGCCTGAGCAAATTTGGTCATCTAAAACAGTCAAATATATGCGGGAGCTTCTGACAGATGTTGTGGCAAACGGAACAGGGCAAGGTGTTTATAGCTCTAGTAGCTACATTGGGGCAAAAACAGGTACAACGAATGACTATCGTGATTACTGGCTTGCTGGTCTCAATGATCGCTATACAGCAGCAGTATGGCTAGGCTACGATAAACCACAGTCCATGCAGCAGCTAGAAGCCTATAAAATTCATCATCAATTATTTAATGTTTTATTAGAATAGCATATGACATAATAAAAGGGACTGTTGGATAGGAAAAATCCTATCCAACAGTCCCAATTTCCATGGTAAAAATGGGTGGACCTATATCTGTATCTCTCGCTACGCTTTCGGTACCATAAATATTACTTCTGTGATGATGCTATGGAGTATCACAAAATGACTTTTCAGACAACTTCTCTTGCTATTATGTATCTAGTTTGCAAATGGTAAGCTTGCCAAAATACCGTTATATAGTTTTAAGATGACATAAACCACTAATGTTAATAGGATTGTCCACATAAACAGCTCAAAAACTAACAAGCCGATTGTGCTGCCCATCGGCATAAAATGGCTCATTTTATAAATTAAATAAATAAAGTAGGCAAATATCGTTATGACAAAGATACCGATGAGCACATAAATAAATTGAATGGCAAAGGCGGAACACATCGCACCAATAAATAATATAATAAAGCCGCCTCGCGCCTGGTTTACGGTTACCCCATCATTATCTTTCGAAAAAAAGAGCATCCCTAGCTCATGGATTGTCTCCCCTACTAGTTTAAGCGCTGAAAATACCATAAAAAAAACAATAGCAAAAACAATCAATAAAAATACACGTAATTCAAAATCAGATAAAAATTCTCGCATGCCTGAGTAAACACCGATTGCTTGAAAAATTTGTAAAGATTGCCCCACAGCATACATACCAAACGTTAAACTAAATAATAAAATTGTAATTAATGGTAAATAACCATAGATATATGGATTCCTCATAAAAAAATTTTTTCCTCTATTTTTCTTAATAACTTCCTATTTATAATATAGCCAAAACTCTTCCACTACTGCAAGCTAAATCCTATTTGTACATATGCATTCATAATAAAAGTACGCTATAATTGGTGTACTTACTTGCATAAAGGAGGATTTTTTTGTTACAAGTACTTTATATTTTCATGCCAATAGTAGCGGCTATATTTGTGCCACTTTTCTATAAACGCATGAAACATATTCACACAGGTTGGTTTGTTCTTGCTGTACCTGCTACACTTGCAATCATTTATGCAACCTATATTGCTCAAGTAGCGAAAGGAGAAGCGTTTACTGCAGAGCTGCCGTGGATTCCATCACTTGATATTTCGGTTATCTCTTATTTAGATGGACTTAGCTTATTATTCTCGCTGCTAATTACTGGCATCGGCTCCTTAGTTGTACTTTACTCTATTTTTTACTTAGACAAGCATAAAGAAAAATTACATAACTTTTATGTTTACTTACTGTTGTTTATGTCTGCAATGTTGGGTGTTGTACAGTCAGATCATTTAATTACACTCTATTTCTTTTGGGAGCTCACATCTATTTCATCATTTTTACTGATTGGGTATTGGTATACACGAGATGCCTCACGCTTTGGGGCATTGAAATCAATGTTGATTACAGTTGGTGGCGGCTTAATGATGCTAGGAGGGTTTGTTCTTCTTTATTTAATGGGTGGAACTTTTTCCATTCGTGAGCTGATTGCGATGGCGCCTAATTTAGCAGAGCACCCTTTGTTTACATGGTCATTACTATTATTACTGTTAGGTGCATTTACAAAATCCGCACAATTTCCATTTTACATTTGGCTACCAGATGCAATGGAAGCGCCAACACCCGTGAGTGCCTACCTTCACTCTGCAACAATGGTGAAAGCAGGTATTTATTTAGTTGCGCGCTTTACACCTATTTTTGCTGCATCTGAGCTTTGGGTATGGCTAGTAACAGGCGTCGGTATTTTGACACTCTTCTGGGGTTCCTTCTTTGCCGTAAAGCAAACAGACTTAAAAGGAATTCTGGCGTTTTCTACCGTCAGCCAGCTTGGGCTTATTATGTCATTGCTTGGAGCAAGCGCTGTTGCTTTTCATAGTAATGGCTCTATCGATACGATTAAATATGCGGCCTTTGCTGCTATTTTCCATCTTATCAACCATGCAACATTTAAAGGTAGCCTCTTTATGATTGCAGGGATTATAGATCACGAAACAGGTACGCGTGATATTCGAAAGCTAGGTGGCTTAATGAGTATTATGCCGATTAGCTTTACTGTGGCCACAATTGGAAGCCTATCAATGGCTGGTCTTCCGCCATTTAACGGCTTTTTAAGTAAGGAAATGTTTTTAACAGCTATGCTGGCACTGCAAAATTTTGAATTTTTCGGCTTCGATACATGGGGCGCACTTTTCCCAATTATCGCTTGGATTGCTAGCATTTTTACCTTTATTTATAGCTTTTATTTTGTTGCTAGAACATTTATGGGCAATTACAAACCAGAACAATTGCCACATCAGCCACATGAGGCACCGATTGGTATGCTTATTTCACCAATACTTTTAGCAACATGCGTAATTGCCATATTCTTTGTTCCAAACTTTATTGGTGATACCTTTGTAAAACCAGCTGTTCAAGCAATCCAACCATTTTTATATACAACTCCACAAGATGTCGATATTCATGTATCGGCTTGGCATGGACATATTACGCCTGAGCTATTAATGACAATTGGTATTATTATTGTCGGTGTTTTATTATTTGTCACTTTACCAAAATGGCAGGGACTGTATCAACGCTTCCCACAAGCATTCACATTGAACAATGCTTATAACAAAATGATGCAGGGATTAGATGTTGGCTTAAATCGTCTATCACAGCGCTATATGACAGAGTCTATGCGCCATTATTTACTCTATATGTTTAGTGGGATTACGGTTATTGTAATCAGCTCTCTTTTTCTTAAAGATGCCTTTCGTATTGCTTGGCAGGGCACATCACCTATTCGACCATATGAGCTTATCCTAGCGGTGGTTCTAGTGATTGGCACAGCCATTGTTATTTTGGCAAAATCACGACTAACAGCCATTATTGGGCTAGGTGCTGTCGGTTACACAGTCGCTTTATTCTTTGTTATTTTTAATGCACCTGATTTAGCCCTTACACAGCTTGTTATCGAAACGATTTCTGTAGCCTTATTTTTAATGGCATTTTACCACTTACCGAAGCTTGGCAAACGAGAAGAACGTATGAAATTCCAATTAAATCGTGCTATTATCTCAATTGCTGTCGGTATTATGGTGACACTGGTTGCGCTGTCTGCTCATTCTCAAAAGCTTATTCCATCCATCTCTAAATATTATGAGGAAACTGTTTATTCTTTAGCAGGTGGAGGCAATATTGTAAACGTGATTTTAGTAGACTACCGTGGCTTTGATACATTATTTGAAATTACGGTGCTAGGCATTGCTGGAATGGGTATTTTAGCCATGATTAAATTACGTATGAATCGAAAGGAGAAAATACATGAAAACAAATGATGTGATCATCCAATTTACCGCTAAAATTGTATTCTTTATTATTTTCTTCTTCTCCATTCATATTTTTCTGGCGGGTCACTACACACCAGGAGGCGGCTTTGTGGGGGGACTATTAACATCAAGCGCCATTGTACTTTTAATTATAACGTTTGATATTAATACAGTTCGTCATATTTTACCGATCAATTACACGTATTTTACAGCGGGAGGCTTACTGCTAGCTCTTGCGACAGCAGCATTTCCGATGTTTGTAGGCAAGCCATTTTTTACACATTTCTTTGATTATTTTGATTTACCATTGCTAGGCAAGCAGTCACTCCATACGGCTATGCTGTTTGATACTGGCGTCTATTTGGTTGTTGTTGGCGTTACGATGACCATTATTCAAACGATTGGGGAGGATGAATAATGGAAATAATTATGGCCTTTGTCATTGGCTTTCTCTTTATGGCAGCTGTCTATTTAATGCTGTCAAAAAGTTTATTACGCATTATTATTGGTACAGGCTTGTTAAGCCATGGAGCACATTTGCTTATTTTAACGATGGGCGGCCTTGGTGGAGAGGCTCCTCCTGTTTTAAGTGAGAGCGCTAAAACATTCGCTGACCCCTTACCACAGGCACTTATTTTAACGGCGATTGTGATTAGCTTTGGGGTAACAGCATTTTTCCTTGTCCTTGCTTATCGTTCCTATCAAGAGCTAAAAACAGATGATATTAGCCTAATGAGAGGAAGTGACGAGGATGAATAACTTCCTTCTACTGCCTATTATCATCCCATTTTTCTTTGGGATTATTTTAATGCTTGGCAGAAAGAATTTAACCTATCAACGTGGATTTGCCTTACTAGGCGTGGGACTTGCCCTTATTTCAGCCATTACGCTTCTTTTCAAAGTAAAGTATGATGGCATCCAAAAGGTAACATTTGGCGATTGGCCTGTACCTTATGGGATTACAATGGTTTCTGATATGATATCTGCCTTGCTCGTTACAACAACATTGCTAATTACCCTTTTTGTTGTATGGTATGGCTTTGGCTCCATTACGAAGGAACGGGAACACTTTTTTTATTATCCTGGTATTATGTTTATTTTAACAGGGGTCAATGGAGCATTTACAACAGGTGATATTTTTAACCTCTTTGTGTTCTTTGAGGTATTATTAATGGCCTCCTATTTGCTCATTGTACTAGGTGGAGAAAAGGGTCAGCTCAAAGGGTCGATTAAATATATTTTAATTAATGTCATTTCATCTGCCCTGTTCGTTATTACAGTTGCCTTTTTATATTCTGTAGTTGGCACATTAAATATGGCGGATATTGCCGTTAAAATAGCGGATATCCAGCAGCCAGGCATTATTACGGTCATCGCTGTCCTCTTTTTAATGGTCTTTGGCTTAAAAGCAGCGATTTTCCCATTATATTTCTGGCTACCAACTTCTTATGCAGCAGCTCCGATTCCTGTGCTAACCTTATTCGGTGCACTGCTAACGAAGGTCGGGGTATACGCGATTACCCGCACCTATACCTTGTTTTTTGTCCATGATTTATCATATACGCATCATTTACTGTTGGTGCTAGCTATAGCCACAATTATAGCTGGCTGTATTGGAGCACTCGCCTATTTTGATGTCAAGCTTATTATTATCTACAATATTGTTATTGCAGTAGGTGTTATTTTATTTGGGATTGCTCAAATGAATGAGGTTGCCTTAAAGGGAGCAATGTTTTATTTTATTCACGATATGTTAATTAAGGCAGCACTCTTTATGCTAATCGGAATTATTATCTATATTACAGGTACATCCGATTTGCGTAAGATGGGCGGTCTTATTAAGAAATATCCTGTTCTTGGCTGGAGCTATTTAATTGCAGCATTTGGCTTAGCAGGTATTCCACCGCTTAGTGGCTTTGTCGGCAAGCTATTAATTGTCCAAGGTGGCTTTGAGGCTGGTAGCATGTGGGGCAGTATTTTTATCTTAGCCTCCTCACTGCTTGTTTTATTGTCAGTGATTCGTATTTTTATCTATGCCTTTTGGGGTGAAGAAAAAGAAACAAACGGTATTGTCGATCAAAAGGTTTATAAAATGCTATTTATACCTACTGCCCTGTTAGTATGTATCACCGTGGCATATGGTGTTGGCTCCGAATGGATTACACCATTTATGGATGACGCCGCAAAATTATTAAATGATCCATCTATTTATATAGATGCTGTGATGAAGGGGGATTAAAACGGTGGCATTTCAAATCATTTTAAACTTTGTACTTGCCTTTGTATGGATGTTCCTATCTTCTAATTACACAGCAGCAGGCTTTATTATTGGGTTTCTACTAGGTATTATTTTACTGATGATGATGCGACGCTTTTTCACTTCACGCCTTTATATTTACCGTATATGGGCCCTTATTAAACTAACCTTGCTATTCTTTAAGGAATTAATATTAGCCAATGTTCAAGTTCTTCGAGTTGTTTTAAAGCCCGAGCTAGATATGCAGCCCGCCTTTTTTGCCTATCCTACTGTTTTAAAGCAGGACTGGGAAATCACGCTATTATCCAGCTTAATTACGTTAACACCAGGAACAGTGGTCGTGCATGTATCTGATGATGCTAAAACGTTGTATATCCATGCGATTGATATTAGTGATGTAGATGAGGCGATTGCTGCGATTCACGATTCATTTGAGAAAGCTATTTTGGAGGTGAGTAAATCATGACAATCTTTATTATCGCTGTCATTGTAGTGATTTGCTTATCAATGATTGGGGTTATTTATCGTATGATTAAAGGTCCTGCTGCATCCGACCGTGTTGTTGCACTGGACTCACTGGGGGTATCACTGATTTCACTTATCGGGCTGTTTTCGATATTAGTGGAAACAAGCTTTTTCCTTGAAATTATTTTATTGCTAGCAATCTTATCGTTTATCGGTACAGTGGCTTTCTCTAAATTTATAGAGAAAGGAGATATCTTAAAACGTGACAATTCTCGCTAATAGTTTAGTTATCTTTTTTATTACGGTTGGGGTACTCTTTATTGTAGTCACTGCTATTGGGCTTATTCGTTTACCTGATTTGTATACACGTGCCCATGCTGCCTCTAAAAGTGCAACGCTTGGAGTGATGTGTGTATTGATCGGTGTATTCTTTCACTTTTGGCTAATTGAAGGTCACTTTAATCCGCGTATTTTACTAGGGATATTATTCTTATTTATTACAGGCCCTGTTGGCGGACATATTATGACGCGCTCCTCCTACATCGCTGGTGTCAAACCCTGGAAAGGAACTGTACGTGACGAGCTAGGTCCTGAAATTGAAAGAATGAAGAAGGAACAAAATATTAAATAATCCATAAGAAAGCTGCCTGATCTCTATGTATCGGGCAGCTTTTGCTTTGCTTAAATATAGCCTTTATCTGTTAAAATCTGTGTAAGTTGTTGAGCACATTCTTCAATGGAATATTGTTCTGTATCTAAGGTGATTTCTGGATTTTCTGGCTCCTCATAGGGCGCGCTAATACCTGTAAAGTTAGGAATTTCTGCATTTCTTGCTTTTTTATATAATCCCTTTGGGTCTCTTTGCTCACAAGTTTCCACGGAACATTTTACATAAACCTCAATAAATTCACCATCTGCTACAAGCTCACGCACAACTTGACGGTCCTCACGATAAGGAGAAATAAACGCTGTTAAAACAATTTGACCGCTTTCCACAAACAGCTTTGCAACCTCTCCGATACGGCGGATATTCTCCTTTCGCCCTATCTCATCAAAGCCTAAATCCTTATTTAAGCCATGACGCACATTATCACCGTCTAATACAAATGCTTGATTGCCACTTTCAAATAATTGACGAGCAAATGCATTGGCTACAGATGATTTTCCTGAGGCAGATAAGCCCGTAAACCATAAAATAAAGCTTTGATGTTTATTTTTTGAACGGCGCTCCTTTTTTGTAACGGACGCTTCATGCCAAACTATATTTGAACTCATTTTACTGCCTCCTTACGCATACCCTTAATTAATATATCTACTACTTCCTTACGACTAAAGGTAGTTGGTGGTACTTCACCATTGCGTAGCATTTCACGTACTTTTGTACCTGATAAGATGACATGTGCAGTGCTATCATGTGGACAAGTTTTTGTTGTAGCCATCCCTTCACATTTTTTGCAGTAGAAGCTATGCTCAAACTTTAATGGCACAATGCCCAACTCATCCTCTGTAAATTGTTCAAAGATTTTTTGCGCATCATATGTGCCGTAGTAATCACCAACACCTGCATGGTCACGACCAACGATAAAATGCGTACAGCCATAATTTTTTCGAACAAGTGCATGGAAAATAGCTTCCTTTGGTCCCGCATAACGCATAGCTGCTGGGAATACCCCTAATTGCACACGGTTTTCAGGATAATAGTTTTGCAGTAACACCTCATAGCTTTCCATACGAATAGCTGCAGAAACATCATCTGACTTTGTTTCACCAACAAGTGGATTTAAGAATAAGCCATCAATGGTTTCAAGGGCCGCCTTTTGAATATATTCGTGTGCGCGATGCACTGGATTACGTGTTTGGAAGCCAACAATTGTTTTCCAGCCTTTTTCTGCGAACAATTGACGTGTTTCAACTGGATCAAATGAATAGGCAGGGAACTTTTGTTCAATGCGTTTAACCAATGTAATTTTACCACCAACATAAACAGTAGGACGTTCATATAACTTTTGAACACCAGGATGTGCTAAATCCTCTGTACCATAGACAAGCAAAGCCTCTTTTTTCTTATTTGGCTCATAAATATCCGCTACTTGAATCACACCATAAACTTCATGGTTATAAACTAATTTTACCTCGGCACCAGACTGTAACGTTGCCGCCTTCTCTTTTGTTACAGGTAATGTAATCGGAATGCTCCAAACAACACCTGATGCTAAACGACTTTGTTCAACAACTGATTCATAATCCTCTTGTGTTAAAAAGCCTTCAATTGGGCTATAGCCACCTATTGCAATTAATTCTAGATCACTCAGTGAAATCGCATCCAGCTCAATCTCCTGATGAATAGCTGTCAAATCTTTCTCAGGATTAAATGCCTGTACAAGTGATCCGCCATGTGGTTGTAAACTCATTTTAATTTCCCCCTAAATCTAGTTAAATACTATGTTTTATAATGAAAATAAGCTATGTTAAATACCTTCTCCCGCATCATAAATAGATTGCTCTTCCTCACGCATCATACGCATTAAGCTAATGACACCGAGCGTTCCAATAATAATGCTGCCAATTAGGACAATGGCATAGAGATCCTTTTCTAAAAATAACTGAACTAAAAAATAAGAAATGGCTAATGAAAAAATTGGTGAAACAATCCAAATTCGAAGTATCTTTTTCACAATATTCTTATGGAAAATTTGTGTCCCATTTTGTGCCATTCCCATACCAATAATAGATGAAGATGTTACTTGTGTAAGCGGCACTGGAAGCCCAAATATCGAGCTAATCCCCACCAGCAGTGCTCCTGTACTGGAAATTAAAATTCCTTCAGGCTTCTTAAAGCGCACAATTTTTTTACCATTTGTTTCAAGCACACGTTTTCCAAGTAATATAGCCCCTATCGCAACAAAAGCACCACCAAGCACAATACCTGTTGTTACATCCATCATACCAGCACCAACAAGCGGCCCAACTGCATTGGCAACATTGTTCATCCCTGCTGAAAAAGCTTCGAAAAATCCTGCTAATATCAGAAGAACGGTTAAAATTGGATGATCTTTTAATAAGCCCTTACCGCGTAATTTGTATAATAATCGCCCAAATACAAGTGCAATCACAAATGCTATAATCGGCACAATTACCCAAAATGACATAATAACAAGTAAGGATTTTACAAATAACACTTTGTAAGCAATCCCTACGCCCACAACAGCACCTACCGTTACTTCACTTGTGGATAACGGTATCCCTAAAAGATTAGCGAAAAACAGCGAGCTTGTAGCAGAAATTAAAATAATAATAACGACCTTCACCGTAATATACTCTGTAGGCATAATACCTGAGCTAATTGTTTTTACAACTTCTCCTCCGCCTAATACAGCACCGCTATAGACACCAATTGCGCACAATAGTAAGGCTTGCCAAGCTTTTTTTATAGCACCTGCGCCATAAGCAACCCCCATGGAAGCGGCTGCTCCACTTGCACCTATATTCATCGCAAAAAATAAGCTAATCGCTATTGCAAAATATTCAAGCATGGCATAACTCCTTTACTCATGTAATCCGCATTCTGTTTTACCAGAGCCTTGCCATCTGCCTGAACGTAAATCCTCCATCGTAAAGGCGGGCTTTGTACAATGCTCACAGCCGATACTTGGGTAACCTTGATCATGCAATGGATTATAGGGCAAATCATGCTTTGAAACATAGCGCCAAACATCCTTCCAAGTCCAGTGAATAAGTGGACATACCTTAATTGACTGAAATTTATCGTCACGATTAAGGAAATTTGTTTTTTGGCGTGTTGGCGATTGTTCACGCCGCAGGCCCGATATCCAAGCCTTTGTACCTGATAATGCTTCATATAAAGGCTTAATCTTACGAATATCACAGCATTGATTTGGATTCGACTTCCATAGCTCAGCACCATACTGAGCCGCTTGTTGTTCAAGTGTAAGTGAAGGCTTCTTCATCACAATATTTAATTGTGGATATTTTTCTTTGACACGATCAATCGTTTTGTATGTTTCTTTAAAATGAACATCAGTATCTAAAAAGACAATGGTTGCATCAGGCTTTACTTTTGAAATAAGGTCGATTAAAACAATTCCCTCAATGCCAAAGCTACATGCATAAACGATATCATCCCCATATTCCTGATAGCTCCACCGTAAAACCTCTAGTGCAGCCTTATACGTTTCGTCAACCTGAAAATCAATGGTTGGCTCTTGCCAAGTTGCGTATGTTAACATCAAATCCCCCTCATTGCGAAAAAAGGCGTTCTAACATAAGACACCGTAAAACAGGTCTTTGTTAAAACGCCTCTAGTTTAACTAGTCAGCTCATTATTTTATGATTGCTCACTATTTCATGTCACAATCGCTTTTCTTATTTAATAATATATAACACAGTACACCAAGCAGTCAACTAGGTTTTTGTTTTTTTTGAATTTTAACACTTTTTTTTCGATTATCTCTCCAAAATATAATGTATTCATATTAATGTCACTAGTGAATAGTTTTGTGTGATAGCAAAGCGGCACGTGTTTTTTAAGCAACTTCCTTCTTTTTGAGCGAGTGCCCTACTCTTTTGAGCGCTCTTATATCCTTTTTGAGCGCACCCTCCACCCTTTTGAGCGCTCTTACACCTTTTTTGAGCGAAACTCCTACTCTTTTTGCGCGACAGTAGCAATCCTACAGCATGGGCACCAATATAATTATTTTTCAAATTCCATGTTGACTAATAGGAAATCTATGTTTAATGTATTACTAAAGCGATAACACAAATAAAAAAATGCTGATCAGAGGATCTGAAGGCCATCTACCTATGATGTTAATTCATTGTAGGAGATGGCTTTTTGTATTCTTGAATTCAGAAAAGGGAGAGAAACGATATGAAAAAAAGAAACCATATTTTCCGCTCATTAGCACTGCTATCTGTATTAACATTGGGTTTAACAGGCTGCGGCACTGCTTCAGAAGAAAATGCAGATGGCCAAAAGACAGCAAAATCTGTGGAACTATTAAATGTGTCCTATGATCCGACACGTGAACTTTACGATGAGTTCAACCAAGATTTTATAAAAAAATGGAAGGATGAAACAGGTCAAGAGGTCTCGATTAAGCAATCCCATGGCGGCTCTGGCAAACAAGGTCGAGCAGTGATCGATGGTCTTGAAGCAGATGTGGTCACACTTGCACTAGCCTATGACATTGACGAAATTGCACAAGCTCGCGATCTATTAAACGAAGACTGGCAAACAGAATTTGATAATAATTCTACTCCATACACATCAACTATAGTCTTTTTAGTGCGCAAGGGTAATCCAAAAGATATTCACGATTGGGATGATTTAATAAAGGATGATGTATCAGTAATTACACCTAATCCCAAAACATCTGGTGGGGCTCGTTGGAATTACTTAGCCGCTTGGGCTTATGCTGGGAAACTATATAACAACGATGAAACGAAAATAAAGGAGTTTATGAATGCACTTTATAGCAATGTAGAGGTACTAGATTCTGGTGCTCGCGGCTCTACAACAACATTCGTGGAACGAAAAATCGGGGATGTGTTAATTGCTTGGGAAAATGAAGCCTATCTATCACTTCATGAGTTGGGCAAAGATGAATTTGAAATCATCACTCCTTCATTAAGTATTTTAGCAGAGCCACCTGTTGCTATTGTTGATAAAATCGTTGATAAAAAAGGTACACGTGAAGTTGCGGAGGCTTACTTACAGCATTTATATAGTGATACTGGTCAAGAAATTGCTGCTAAAAACTACTATCGACCACGCAACGAAGATATTTTAGCCAAGTATCAAGATCAATTCCCGCAGCTTGAGCTTGTTTCCATTGACGATTTTGGTGGCTGGTCAGAGGCACAGGCCACTCATTTTAAAGATGGCGGTACTTTTGATGAAATCTATGTACCACAATAAGGGGTGTTTTGATGAGTAATGTAAGCCTTCCTAAAAAAGCACGTAGAGTTATTCCAGGTTTTCATTTGTCACTTGGCTATACAATGCTCTATGTTAGTTTGCTAGTGTTGTTGCCACTATCAATGATTTTTATTCATACCATGTCCTTAAGTTGGACTGAATTTATTGCGATCATTACAGATCCTCGTGCTGTTGCTTCTTATAAAGTAAGCTTCGGCACAGCGCTGGTCGCTGGTATTATCAATGCTATTTTCGGCACAATTATTGCTTGGGTACTTGTACGCTATCAATTTCCCTTTAAAAGAATTATTGATGGACTAGTAGATTTGCCCTTTGCCTTACCTACTGCTGTAGCTGGTATTGCTTTGACTTCACTCTACGCGCCAAATGGCTGGATTGGTCAATTTTTTGAGTTTAAAATTGCCTTTTCGCCTCTTGGCATTATTATCGCCCTTACTTTTATTGGGCTACCATTTGTTGTTCGAACAGTACAGCCAGTTTTACAAAATATTAGCGCTGAGGTCGAGGAAGCCTCTGCTAGCCTTGGCGCAAATCGTTTGCAAACCTTTCGTAAAATCCTGTTGCCTGAACTAGCACCTGCCATTTTAACAGGCTTTTCTTTAGCCTTTGCTCGTGCATTAGGTGAATATGGCTCCGTTGTGTTCATTGCTGGAAATATGCCGATGAAAA
Organism: Lysinibacillus sp. FSL H8-0500; assembly: GCF_038051955.1. Classification (NCBI taxonomy): domain Bacteria; kingdom Bacillati; phylum Bacillota; class Bacilli; order Caryophanales; family Bacillaceae; genus Lysinibacillus; species Lysinibacillus sp. FSL H8-0500. Next base: position 3,676,267 of record NZ_CP150292.1, read on the forward strand.
CGGAAATTACACCTTTAATTATTATGACCAAGCTTGAACAATATGATTACGCTGGTGCTACCGCCATTGCAGTAGTCATGCTTGTAACATCCTTTGTGTTATTATTCATCATTAATTTCATACAATGGCTAACCAATCGCCGTTTTGTACATTAGGAGGTATTATATGGAACAATCAATAGCTCTGTCAAAGCCTGCTGCCTTACAAGAACCTCGTATTATTCGGTATCTATTAACGTTTACTGCTTTAGCGTTTTTAGCCTTTTTTATCGTACTGCCTTTAGTATCTATTTTTGTCACGGCGTTTCAAAAGGGCGCAGAGGTGTACTTTGCAGCAATTACCCATCCAGATGCTTTAGCAGCTATTAAACTAACATTAATAGTGGTCGCTATTGCTGTACCGCTGAATGCTATTTTCGGTGTAATGGCTGCTTGGGCACTCACTAAATTTAATTTTAAAGGAAAAAATCTCTTACTTACTATTGTTGATCTACCCTTTGCGGTCTCCCCTGTTATTGCAGGTCTAGTATTTATTTTATTGTTCGGCTCTCAGGGGCTATTTGGTGATTGGCTATTCGCTCACGATATTAAAATTGTTTTTGCACTACCTGGTATTGTGCTTGCCACTATTTTTGTAACATTGCCTTTTGTTGCACGTGAATTGATACCTTTAATGCAGACACAGGGAACGTCTGAGGAAGAAGCATCCATTTCTCTTGGTGCTAGTGGTTTTAAAACATTTTGGTATGTCACATTACCAAATATTAAATGGGGATTATTCTATGGCTTGATATTATGTAATGCACGTGCCATTGGAGAATTTGGGGCTGTCTCTGTTGTATCAGGTCATATACGCGGCATGACCAATACCATGCCGCTACATATTGAAATTTTATATAATGAATATCAATTTTCAGCCGCATTTGCTGTCGCATCCTTAATGAGTGTGATGGCGATCTTGACATTAATTATAAAAGACATCATTGCCTGGAAATCAAAATCCGTTTAAAAGGGGATCGTTTATATGAGTATTCACATTCACAACATATCGAAAAAATATGGCTCTTTTCAAGCATTGGAGGATATTTCAGTTGATATTCAGTCTGGAGAGCTAGTAGCATTACTTGGTCCCTCTGGCTCAGGAAAAACTTCATTATTACGTGTTATTGCAGGTCTTGAATCCTCTGATATGGGCGAAATTTTATTCGATGGACAGTCCATGACGGATCGACATCCAAAGGAACGCAATGTGGGCTTCGTTTTTCAACATTATGCCCTTTTTCGTCATATGACCGTCTTTGATAATGTCGCTTACGGGCTAAAGGTGCGCCCACGAAAAAACAGACCCTCTAAGCAAGATATCAAAACGAAAGTAATGGAATTGCTACAACTTGTTAAACTTGAAAACTTTGCGAATCGTTATCCTACACAGCTATCAGGTGGACAACGGCAACGGGTAGCACTTGCCCGAGCGCTTGCTGTAGAGCCTAAGGTGCTTTTACTCGATGAGCCTTTTGGAGCGCTTGATGCCAAAGTGCGCAAGGAATTGCGTCGTTGGCTACGCAAGCTGCATGATGAATTTCATATTACAAGTATTTTTGTCACACATGATCAGGAGGAAGCCCTAGATGTAGCAGATCGCATTGTGGTGATGAACAACGGCAAAATCGAGCAAATTGGGAGCCCTGATGAGGTCTATACAAATCCAAAGAGTCCATTTGTCTATGATTTTTTAGGTAATGTCAATCTCTTTAAGGGACGTTTAGCGAATGGCAAACTAATGCATGGCGAATTTGCCCTTGATGTACCTAATAGCCATACGCATACAGACGATAACGCCATAGGCTATGTCCGCCCACATGATATCCATATTGAGAAAACCAATATGCCAGGTACAGTCCCTGCAAAAATCAGTCATATTCATTTACTAGGGCCGATTGTACAAATTGAGCTACGGCGTGAAGACCTTGATGAATTTTTAGAGGCTGAATTAACAAAAGAACAATTCTTTCAGCTCCAGCTTACAATTGGCGACCAAGTCTATATCAAGCCAAAGCAATTAAAGGTGTTTATTCCTGAGGATTATTCTATTTAATAAAGCTGCATGAAATCCAAGCTCTAAAATTCTTGGGGTTCATGCAGCCTATTTTCTATTAAAATAGTCGTATTTTCTTTGCTACATACAACGCCATACTGACTGTTGTTAACAATAAGAATGTAAATTTCTTCGTCATTTCTGGATCTTCTGGTAGAGGTGGCAAAAAGATAAAAATATGTGGCCATGGCAGACCTGATGTTCCCAATGTCACCACCTCAATCACCGTATAAATAAAGATAATCGCTAAGGTTAGCTCAACACTCCTCATCATAAAAAGCAAGGCAAGTCCGCCAAACAAATAAAACAACAGTAGTACAGATAAATGGGCTAATGTAATGTTATCAAAAACAGCAGCCCCTCCACCTCCCTTTATTCCGATAATTAGCAAGAGCACAATTAGCAAGAAACTATAGAGAATACCATAACGAGCAATATCATAAAAAAACCATTTGCGATAATAGGGGAACAATGTATCCTCCGCTCCATGCACTAATAGCTCGCTATAACGATACACTAGATGCCAACAGCAAAATGGCAAAAAAATACCTTGCACAATAATAAAATGATTATAATAATCTTTCTCCATTGAGGCATAAAATAAAATCCCTAGCAAAGCTACTCCCCACATGAAAAACGGCACATAAAATGCCCCTTTCATGCTTTTTTTATCAAATGCAAACAATAGCCTACTATTTTCCATTATTATCAACACCTCGTACAATCGCTAAATAGCCTTCCATTAAACGAGGAATCACCCTTGGCTGATCTAAAGCTTCCGTTGAAAAGATACGCACCTTTAAATGTTGTTCCTCTTCATTAATTTGTGTAACATCCTGTGTCATTAAGAGCTCACTTAATGCCTCTGCCTGCACATCCATATGATAGACATAACCGTCCGCTCGCTGCTTTAGCTCCTCAGGTGTACCTTCAAAACGTAGCTGTCCTTGTGTGAGGATGCCAATTTTAGTACAAAGAAATTCAATATCCTCAACAATATGAGAGGAGATAACAATCGTATGCTGTTTTCCTAGCTCTAATAATAAGTTACGAAAGCGAATTCGCTCCTCTATATCAAGCCCTGCAGTCGGCTCATCAAACAATAAAATAGATGGCTTTCTCATTAATAATTGGGCAATACCGACTCTTCTTCGCATCCCTCCTGATAGCTCATTCATTTTTTTATGTTGCTGTCCACTTAAATTTACAATCGCTAATGCCTCTTCTATTTGCTGCTGTCGCTCGCTTTTTTTCACAATCCCCTGCAAAACAGCAATATGATCAAGCACCTCATAGACTGAAATTTCAGGATAAATCATAAAATCCTGTGGTAAATAACCGATCAAGGTATTAGCAGTAATATAGCTAGCATGGCGATGGACATAGTGTTGATCATCAATTTTAATTGAACCAGCCGTCAATGTCTGCAATCCTGCTAATATTTTCATTAATGTTGTCTTACCTGCCCCATTTGGACCAATTAAGCCATAAATCCCTTCAACCGTTAATGAAACATCATCTAATATATTGCGCTTTTTAATCGTTTTTGCTAAATTCTCAATTTCCATTCTCATGCTGAAGCACCTCCCGTACAAGTTGTTCAATTTGCTGCCAGTCATTTTGCACCTGCTCAATATTACTAAACCATGCACTTAATAACCGATTTTGTAATGCTTCGTCTGCTTGCAATACCTGACTATAAACAAAATCAGCCGATTGTTGATCTGTAGCTGAGAACTCATGATAATAAAATGGGCTTGGGCGGAACAATTCAGATCCTGGTTGGTTAATTTTATGACGTGTTGCTAAAATTTGGCCTGTTAAATCCAGCCATTCCTCAGCAACCGCTGGATTGCTCAATTGCTGATTAATATGTGCAAATGCCAGCTTACTTGGCATTAAATAAGCTGTCCCATCAATGGAGTCAATAGCATAGAGAGAATCCGTTGGGTATAACAGGAAATTATCGTGCCATTGTACTGCTCCCCCTCCTGATTGAAAAACCAGCAAATCTGGCAAAGCTCGACTAGCAGGCATTAGCTTTTGAAGGTCTTGATTAACCTGCTCCATACGTGTAATCATCACCTCAAATTGCTCCTTTGTATCCACTCCATCTAATGGATAGACTACTTGATAGTGCCCAATTGTTTGCTGTTGGAACGGTGCTTTGATTACTGCTAGGCCATCTACAACGCCCTCATAAATGGTTGGCTGAATTTTAGGAATATTTAACAGTAATTTTTGCTTGCTATGCACCTGAAATTTCACTGCTGGCTCCTGAATTGGCTTAAGAATAGCTCGACTATAGCCTATAAAATCAACATACTGTACAAGCGGTTCCGCACTTCTTTTTGGATACCAGTCCACTGTAGCAGGTAATAGCCAACGATCTCGATGCACCTTAACAAAAAATTGACTCGTTAATGTATAGTCAAAAGTTAAAGCAGTTGTTGTTGGTTGAATCGTAACACTCACTGTATCTCCTTGACGTTGAAAAAATTGCTCCTTCCCATGCTCATCTACAATGCGCTGAATTGGAAAGGCATGATGAAGCTGAAAGGTCGGTGTCGTTGTTTGTACTTGCTTTAATGCAACTGTTGTCGATAATTGATTGCCTGTATCACCAATGTTAATTGTATAATTAGCAATATGATAACGTAAATCGGCTGGCGGTATAGTATAATTTTTATAATAAAGACTTTCAGCTTCTTCATCTGCATAGTTAAAGACTCTTGATTCATTACGTGTCATCTGCTCAATACTTCCTATTGTTAGCCCACCTACTAGCAATATAGCAATTACAGTAGCTATCCGCTGTTGACGGAACATGCTATAACGCAATAAGCTAATCAAAAGTAATAAGACCGACACCAATATCCAGCCAATTCCTTTCCACGCTGTTCCACTTGAATAACTATAGCCCATATATGATTGATAGACTTGGTAGAGACTCATTGTAGATAAATATGAAAAGCTACGCCAATCATCCGCCTGAATTTGTCGAAAATAGTCGATAAAAATTTCTGTATTTATCGGTCCTAGTAAAAACCAAATTATCAGTAAAATCACAAAGCTTATCTTATGTTTGCCCACTACACTAGCAATCAGCACACCAATCGCTAAACCAATCAAGGTTGGTAGCCAACAATAGAGCACAATAAATAGAGCTACTTCTAGATAAAAGTTTGACCACGGAACCGAAACAGCCCTATAAAAGCCCCATACAAGCAGTGTTTGGACAATAAAAAATATACCTTGAATACTCATATGTACAAATGCCATTGCTACTATTTTCTGCCATAATATACGGTAGGCATCTGAGAAATAACGTTCCATCCCAAAAGCACGCTCTTCGGCAAATAAGCGGTAAAAATAGACCATATAGATCATAAAAAGCATTTGCCCAGGCACAAAAAGCTCACCTAATACATTGCCATAGTCTTTTGAAGTTCCATTATATAGGACAATATACCGGACAGATAGCATCACCGTATAGACAAGTAGAGACCCCATATAAAATTTACTTGTTATTAGACGTCTGCTATAAAAAGCGACTAAATTTATCCATCGACTCATCCGCTCCATCCTTTCATCCTATACTAGTAAAGATGCATCGCAATAAACTGCGATGCATCTTTTAGCTTAATTCACCGTGACTTTAGCACTACCCGAAATTTGTGTTGTATTCGCCTGTGTATTTGCTTGTGCATAATACTGATCTCCACTTGTTGCTGTAAAAGGTGTGGATGTGGATGTTCCTGGGTTTGCAATTAAGTTTGCCTTAATCGTATCTGGCCACCAATTTTTATACACTTTAGCATAGCCCTGTACGTAAAACGCCGGACCTGATGATGTCACTGTCAAAGTACCAGATGTTCCAGTAGCTGTTACGTTACTTCCAGTTGCACTTGAACTACCTACAGATATGTATGCTGTAGATGTCCCTGCTGCATAGGCTGAGCTAGCAACGCCAAGCATGACAGCTAATGCACCACATTTAAATATCTTATTCAGCTTACCCTTTTTCTTACAAATTAGCATATTTCTCACCTCCTTTCAATGGTATTAATGTACGACTATCTAATAAAAATGTTTGTTGGACAGATTGGGAAATATCGGGCTCCATACGGTTACCTGTAATAACAAATAATAATGTATTTCCCCATTTTTTAAGAAAATCTAAAAACTGAGATCGCTCTTCAAAATCTAGTATTTTAAATGGTTCGTCATATAAAATAATGGGAATCTTCATCGTCATAGCAATATGTGTATAAAACACTAGCTTTAAAAAATGACTTAACTGATGAAAATACATTTGACCATCTAAATGGTAATCTAAACATAATCCTGAGACTACAAAGGATTTTTTTGTGAATAGTCTATATACTGTGTATAATTTAAAATCTTTCCATTTCAACCCAATATTTTCAGGAACTAAAAAGAATGCTTGTCTTCTCCCTAATACAGAGTGTCCCAGTTTAATATTTTCTTGTAAGTGTATTTCCCCTTCTGTCAATTTTTTTTGATAAAAAAGCATTTGTAGTAAATCTGTTTTCCCTATCTGATTTCGTCCAATAATATAAGATGTGCCTGGTATTTCGATCGTGACATTATATAAAATTTTTTTATACGAAACATTTTGAAAAGTAAGCATTGTGTATTTCTCCTTATTTCTATGATTTGAGAAAATGCTGAACCTGTTCTGTCGCTCTTTCTATTGCTTCATTAGCATCTATCCCCTGTTGTAAAAAATAGCGATAGGCTATAGATTGTAGCGATTCTTCTGTAATTTCCTTAAATAATCCAAGAGTATTCACATTTTGAAAAGGTGTTATCATCATAAAAAGGGTATCTCCATTAATCCAAAAATCGTCGATAGATTGAGGAACATCCACTTCAAATTTAGGAACAACGACTACTTTTTTTACCTTTGAAAAACTTTGGTTTGCTAACTGTCTTCTATGAAACTGCTCAACTTGATTTAGATAGTTGCTAATTTCGTCATTGGTAGCACTCCATATGATTGGTATATACACTGTATAATGCCCAACTGTCTTTGTACTATATTTACCAATAATCAATGTGGGGCAAGAAGTTGAATCTATTGATTGTAAGTTCGCTAATGATGAAGCCACCATAATACTATTTTTTTGACATTGACCATTGAAGCGATTCAATGTTGGTTGCTCATTTTCATTTAATAGATAATCAACAGGCTCAACCACTGTTGGATACCAATTAAAGTGATAAGGTAAATAAAGTTTGCCATCTTGAATAGGTGTTAAGCCATCACCATGTTGAGCTATATATTCAAACGTTATGTTACCTTGTACTGCATCTTTTACAATAATTTGATTTCCTTGTCGTTCAAAATCCATTTCTTGGTTGTTAATTGTTACTCGTTTTACATCAAATAACTTATTTAAAAAAAACCGAGTTTGGTCAGTAGCTTGTAGAAGTTGCGTAGTGTTAAATGCAATACGTTGATCTGGCAACTGGGATACTTCAATTTTTTTTATATCTATTTGTTGCCCCTCAACCTCACTGTATAAATTATTTTTTTGCTCTAACAACTCCGTATTTAGATGAATATACTGCTCGAAATAGAATGCATGCTTTGCTGTTTGAAAGACATCTGCATATAAACGTTCCACCCCTACACTCATTACAAGTAATCCCAAAAACATCGCTACTACCAATACTTTTGTCTGTTTTATTCTCAAATACACTAGCCATAAAATAATAATCCACATAAGACATAGTGCTTTAAACAACAATGATTCATCTGCCTGAAGCGATCCAGAAAGTACGGGATAATAAGGTAGACTATTCATAATAAATAAATCATAGTAGGGCTTCTTCCATTCGATTAGTAAACTGATAAACAAAGGAATACAGAACATTAATCCATAGATTGCTCCAAGCATTTTGAGCTTTCGATAGGAAATATCAGCACTAAACATACCAATTAGTAATCCTATTAAAAATGGCATATAGTAATAATTACCATAATCACTACCTATACTAACAACTAATTCATAAGAAAAATGGAATAAATAACTATAATAGCAAATGAAAAGAACTAGGAATATACTATGTAAAATTGTAAAACCTGTTATTACTTTCAAATACCATAGCATTAAATTTTGGCGAAAATAATTAACAGAACTTGCATAATAGAACATACTAGACGGATCGACCTTTACATAAATGACTGATACCATAAAGTATCCCCATAAAATAGAAGCCACAATGCCAGACCCTATTAAATATTTAGTGTAAAGTAAAAATTCACCTACATGTGGTACACCAGGATTTGTAAATAGATAAATCATAGGGATATACAATAAGGCGATTCCTATCAATGATGTTTTGCTGCGTAAACTATTTCTAAACATGAAAAACCCCTCTATTCTATTCTCATCAATTTACAAAAGTCTACAATTATTTTGCTAATTTCCTAAAGCATAACAAAATAAAACATAAAAAAAATATCCGTATATTCCGTAATTTTCTTGCGGAATATACCTATTTAATAATATTGTCTATAAAGATAATATTTTACTATTATTTGTTTTTATAGTATGATATAAATTGGAAAATTATTATTATTAAGGAGTGTTTTTGAAAATGAATCAAAAATTATGGGAAATTGTTCAGTTATTTAAAGAGAAAAAGGAGCTTTCTACAGAGGATTGGGTATATGCAGAATCAGTACTAGAGCCAGAGGTATTTCAATTATTAGCACTACAATTTGATGGAAAGATGAATATAGTCTCACCAGGTTGGAAATAGATGTGCGTCCTACTATTCAATTTATTATTAAAAATACCTTACTTACCAGTGGCTTAGAGTATGATATCCAAAAGCTTACTTTACAATTATTACATCAAAGTGGTAAAATATTTAGTCAAAATACAGATGATTTTACTTGGGGCGAATTTTCTTACTATGCATTTTCTCTCTTAACTGATATCAATACTGTATCGCATACTACAAAAGTAAAACACGCTGCTGGTATTGAATTATTGATGCTAGCTACCGATTTATTGGACGATGTTGTTGACCATGACAATCATTTAGACACTGCTCTAGCCAAATCTCAATTATTAATGCTTGGAAATTTATTACTAGTGGAGGCATTACATTTACTAATCCAGCATACTGCTACCTCTGCAATAGATCAATTTGCTATTATTCACCGTCATTTACGCAATGCTGGTAATGGACAATGGCTAGATTTCCATCTTACTATGGAACATCCAGCAGCAACAGAGGAGCAGTATTTTCATATTATTCAACAAAAATCTTGTTCATTTCTACAACTTATATTTGAATTACATCGTTCAACGATTCCCTTACCTGTTTTGCAGGAAATCGCCACCTATATTGGTTATGCGGCACAGCTTCAAAATGATATACAAGATATTTTTTCTGATCATAAAAATGATTTACTCTCCCAAAAGGCTACGCTTCCTTTGATTAAAGCAGTACAGCATAGTAACACATACGATCATGGTTGGTTGTTAACACAGTTACAATTAATCCATAGTCATGATATAACCGCAAAGCATTTAACTACAATTAGAGATTATATACGCCAAACAGGAGCTATTGACTACTGCTCTATTTTAGCAAAATATTATACTCAAAAAGCTAAATCATTATTACAACACTATTTTAATGATAAATCACCCTATATAAAACAGCTTATTCACTTAATAGATTAGAGGAGAGTCCATTATATTGTATCAGCGTATTTTATTATTTCTTGTTCTGTCTAGTCTTTGGATTTTCGCAGTTATCCGTACACAGCCCTTCCATCTAGTCGATACACAAATCCATCGCAATGACTATCTCAATACGATATTGCTTATTTTGTATAACCATTCAACAAATTTTATAGGGCTATTATTTTTAAGTATTGGCTTTTATGCGTATCTAAAAAAGTCTAAAGCTGTGATCGTTCAACGTTTTTTTCAATTGATGTGTGTCACTGGTATAGCGATTACTTATGCTAAACTATCAGGTTATCAAATACCGATTGCATCCTTGATTGAAGCGTTGGCTATTAGTCTAGCACCTTTTTTTCTTATGCATTTTTTTGAATACTTTCCTATCCCTAAAGCAATAAATCATTTATCATTCTTTAAATGGTTAACATTAATAATAGCGATGACGATTATTATTTTAGACATAGTTCAAGTAACATCTCAGGTAGCAACTCTTATACCGATCATGATCATTCTCAATATTATGATCTCCATTATATTATGTAGCTATTATCTTAGTAAGCAATGGTTGTCACATACAAAATGGGTGCAGAATCAATTGCGTATATTAGTTATTAGCCTCTTTATATCTTTTACACCCGTTTTAATAAGTATGATTCAACTTTCTATTTTTTCTCTTCCAAGTGTGCCCTATGAATTTTCGATTATCTCTGTTGTTTTATTTCCTATTACACTTGCTTATTTATTAACAAAGCAGGAAATTATCAATTTTAGTTATCTTATTAGACAATTACTGCCCATATTTTTAGCCTGCCTGATTACCTTTGCTATTTTAATAGGGCTATTGCACTTTTCTACTCAACAACTAACAAATTTTATCATTGGTGGATTATTGTTTTCTATTTTTTACAAAATCCTAAAGTATCTTGAGGAAAAACAATTGCTAGCAAAGCTTCAAGCTATCCAGCAGGAAAAACAGCATATTTTGCAGCAAATAAATTCTGAAGCATTTTTGCCCAACTGTGCTAAATGTGTTGCACAATTACTTCATAAAATGTTTGATGTAGAAGGGGTATGTATTGTGTGGTCACAGCCTACCTCAACAATTCTTTATGATTCAGGCTTATTTCAGCATTCTCCAACAGCACAACAAGATATACAGCACTATCTACAACAACAGCAAAATCATGCTGAAATTTTGAAGCAGTCGCTTTACCATACATTGCCGCTTATCAATGGTACAGAAATTAGCGGAATTATTATTGTTGGACGCAAAAGTAATTTTACCAAATGGGAAAAAGATGAGCTTATCTTGCTAAAAAGCATTCATACAGAAGCAGTACAATTATTTGCCCATGCACAATCCATTCAAAAAATAGATAAAGTCACACAGGAAGCACAGCAAATGTCACAGAAGCTTACAAACTATAATCGACAATTATTAGGAGCTATCGAGGAAGAGCGTAAACAACTAGCTCTATTCCTTCATGATGATGTTTTACAGCAATTATTATTATTAATGCGTAAAATACAGACAAGTTCAACCGACACAATCGAACAACCTTTATTAGATACGATTACAGCCATTCGTGCTATGTGTCATGATTTGCATCCGATCATGGTGGAGGATTTAGGTCTTGCATTAAGCATACAGTCCTTACAGCAAAATATTCAACAACAGCATGCTATTGATGTGCATCTAACATATGATATAGATGATGAGCGCATTCCTTCTTTTCTTGCTGTACATTTATTTCGTATGCTAAAGGAGCTTGTCAATAATAGTATAAAACATGCAGAAGCAACAGAAATTCATATTGCTATTTACGATAAACAGCAGAAGCTTTTAATGACTGTCACTGATAATGGACAAGGCTTCATCATCCCTGAGCAGCAAACATTACACACAGGGCAACATTTGGGATTATTGACGATTCAAAAGAAGGTAGAGCAATTAGAGGGAGAATTCATGATTGAATCCCAGCTAAATCAATATACAACCATTACAATTACATTACCTCTGGAATGGAGTGAAGAATATGTCTATTAACGTATTATTAGTAGATGACCATATGTTACTATTGGAGAGCTTAGCAACAGTATTAGAGGCTGAGCCAAGTATTCATGTAGTTGGCACTATTGCTGATCCTTCGCAGCTTTTAGAGGAAATTTTATATTTACAGCCTGATGTTATATTGATGGATATTCGTATCAAAACATATAATGGGCTCACCTTAACCAAAACTATTCTAAAAAATATTCCGACTATGCCAATTATTATACTATCAGGCTATGATGACGATGCCTATATCCAGGCTGCTCAAAATGCTGGCGCTAAAGCCTTTATTAAAAAAGAGCAATCTAATGAAGAATTAATTGACGTAGTGAAAAAAGTTTATGCTGGCTATACTCTGTTTCCTTCCTTTGAAAAAACATTATTGACACCAAAGGAACTAGAAATTTTACAGCTTATTGTCCTAGAGAAAACAAGTGACATGATTAGCAAAGAACTCGCTATTAGTAAACGCACCGTCGAACATCATATTTCCTCTATTATCCGCAAGCTTAGTGTCCATTCGCGTGTAGGGGCTGTTGTCAAAGCTTTAGAACAAGGTTTAGTGAACAAAAAGAAGCTGTAAGGAAAACGTAGTATCTTTCCTTACAGCTCTTATCTATTATTGTGTTTGATATGGCTTTGATCTTCTTATTGTGCATGGAATTCGCGTCCATCGTGGACAGCCGTTACATAGCCAGCGCGGATCACAAAGTCTCCAAAATGCTCGCCCTCTAAACGATCCTTGGCAAAATGCAGAAGAATTGGACGTAGCTCTGCTAAAATTTCCTCTTCGCCAATATTTTCACGATAAATTTTATTTAAACGATTTCCTGTAAAGCTTGCGCCTAGATACATATTGTATTTCCCTGGACCTTTACCAATAAAGCCGATTTCCCCCATTGCTGCACGTGAACAGCCATTTGGACAACCAGACATACGAATAACGATCTCTGTTTCATGTAAGCCAGCCTCATCAATAATGGCATCGATTTTTGTAATAAGCGAAGGTAAATAACGCTCTGCTTCAGCCATGGCTAAACCACATGTTGGTAAGGATACACAGGCAATCGAGTTACGGCGCAGCGCTGAATAATGGGCACCATCTGTTAGCTTGTATTGCTCAATAAGCGCGTTAATTTTTTTCTTTTTTTGTGCTGTTACATTGCCAATCATTAAATTTTGGTTTGGTGTTAGACGGAAATCACCTGTATGGACCTTGGCAATTTCACGTAAGCCTGTTAATAGCTGATAATCTTCAAAGTCCTTAATACGGCCATTTTGAATAAATAACGTATAATGCCATTTACCATCTGTTCCTTTAATCCAGCCAAATTCATCGCCTGTACGTTCAAATTCAAATGGACGAGTTTCTCCAATTTCCCAACCTAGGCGGCGTGTTAGCTCCTCTTTAAACCAGTCAAGCCCTCTTGCATCAACGGTATATTTAAAGCGGGCATTTTTACGAACAGAGCGATTACCATAATCACGCTGAATCGTAATAATTTTTTCCGCTGTTTCAAGCAGCTTGTCTGGCGTAATAAAGCCAATGATACGTGCAAGCTGTGGATAGGTAGCAGTATCACCGTGTGTCATACCCATGCCTCCACCAACCGCTACATTAAAGCCAATAAGCGCTTCATTCTCTACAATTGCAATTAGCCCAATATCCTGTGAAAAAACATCGACATCATTACTTGGCGGAATCGCAATACCAATTTTAAATTTACGTGGTAAATATTGTGCGCCATAAATCGGTTCAATCTCTTCATCCTGGCTATCTACTACCTTTTCGCCATCCAACCATAATTCATGATAAGCACGTGTGCGAGGCAATAAATGCTCACTCAGTTTTGCAGACCAATTATAAACCTCCTCATGCAATGCTGACTGATTCGGATTCACATTACACATTACATTACGATTTACATCCCCGCAGGCTGCAAGAGAATCCAATAATACATCATTAATTTCCTGCATATACTTTTTCACATTCCATTTTAAAATACCATGTACTTGGAATGCTTGACGTGTCGTTAGCTTTAAGGAGCCATTGCCATACTTTCTCGCCATTTCATCCATCACAAGCCATTGTGCTGGTGTTGCCGCGCCTCCAGGTGTACGGACACGTACCATAAATTGATAGGCAGGCTCTAGCTTTTGACGTTGACGCTCGTTACGCAGATCGCGGTCATCTTGTAGATAACTACCATGGAATTTCATAAGGCGGTTATCGTCCTCTGGAATACCTGAGCTTAATGGGTCATTCATAGTGCGTTCAAGTGTGCCACGAAGATAATTACTTTCGGTCTTAATACGTTCTACATCGCTGGGGTTCCCAGGCTGTGGAGGTAAAACTATTTTTTCTGTCATTCTTTATCGCTCCTCTAATTAAAACTTAATAAACATCACGTTGATAGCGGTTTTGTTGCTTTAATTCGTTCACAAAGGCTTTTGCTTCCTCTGGTGTTTTTTGTCCCTGCTGTTCAATAATATGGTGAATGGTTGCATCTACATCCGCCGCCATTGTTTTTTCATCACCGCATACATAAATCACAGCACCTTGCTCCAGCCATTCATAAAAGCTTGCAGCCTGTTCTTCCAATTTATGTTGAACATATACTTTTTTATCTGTATCTCGTGAAAAGGCAACATCCATTTTGCTTAGCGTACCTGCAGCCAACCAGCGTTGCCAATCTGTTTGGTATAGAAAATCTGTGACAAAATGCTGATCGCCAAAGATAAGCCAAGCTTTTCCTTCAATGCCTAATTCCTCTCGTTCCTCTAAAAAAGAGCGATATGGGGCTACCCCTGTGCCTGCACCAATCATAATAATTGGCGTATCCTCATTTTCTGGTAAGCTAAAGTTCGGGTTTTTATGAACATAGATTGGCAATGTATCTCCAATTTGAATACGCTCTGCCACACTGCCTGAGCAAACGCCTAAACGTTGTCGTCCATTTGTTTCATAGCTTACCTTGCCAATCGTTAAATGGACTTCATCAGGATTCGCCTTTTGACTACTAGCAATAGAATAAAGTCTAGCAGGGATTTTGCGCAATATTTCTACAAATTGCTGGGCAGTCCATGTAAATGGTGCAAAATCCTCTACTACATCAAGTAAATCTCTTCCTTTTGCATAGTCCTTCCATGTATTTGACTCTTCAAGAAGCTTCGAAAATTCAGGGTGTTCTGTATAAGCACCAATTTTTTCTAACACTGGCTTTGATAGTACCGTAATTTCAAGCTTTTTCTGTAAAGCATCCTTTACTGACAATGTTTCATCAAAAACAGATACCTCCGTTATTGGATCAAACTGTAATGCTGTCAATAAGGCATCTACTAGCTTTTCATCATTCTCTGGCTGAATACCAATACTATCGCCAGGCTCAAACAGGAAATTGGCCCCTTCAATGGATAACTCAATATGACGTGTTTCTTTATTAGAGCCACGACCATTTAGATTAAGATTTTCTAGCACTTCAGCATAAAAAGGATTTTTTCTCGTGTATGTAGTAGCATCCGATGCTTGTGTTTGCTCAGTTTGTGCTGGGCTTGTCACTACTTCAGTAGGCTGTTGCAAAAACTTCTCTTGTACAACTGAGAACCACTGTGCTGCATCATCATCATAATCCACATCACAATCTGTACGTGGAGCTATCCTTGTTGCACCTAATTTAGCAAATTGTTCATCAAAGTCCTTTCCTGTTTTACAGAAAAACTCATAGGAGCTATCGCCTAGGGCAAGAACTGAATAATGCAGATGGTCTAGCTTAGGTGCTCGTTTACTATGCAAAAATTCGTAAAATTGGATTGCTTGGTCTGGTGGATCTCCTTCACCATGTGTACTGACAATGAGTAAAAGATTCGTGATCTTTTTTAAATTAGTCGCTTTAAATTTTCCTAATGATGCAACAGTAACATCAACGTTTTGAGCCTTTAAAGCTGAGGCATATTTTTCAGCTAAGCCTTGACTGTTACCTGTTTGAGAGCCATATAAAATCGTTAATTCTTGTGCCACTGGTTGCACTACTGGCGGTGCACTTTCAGCAACAGGCAGAGTATCCTGTGTTGCTTGTGATGCACTTAAATAGCCGTTTAGCCAAATTTTTTGTTCAATCGTTAGTTTCGGCAGAAGCTCGTTTAATAGCTTTATCTGCTCTTCATTAAATGGACTGTTTATTACTTGCAGTTTCAATCTTTGCCACCTCACAAAATAGTAATCATTGACGATTATCGCAGTCTTATTTTTTCTTTTTTCTCAATTTGAACCACATAGGAGTTTTGTACAATCAATGTAATAGATCCGTGGTTCACAGTATTTAATATTTGTCGGACATTTTCTAATGCTAGATTTACGTTTTCAGTCTTTTTATCTACCATTACGAAACACCTTCCTCTTTAAAATGTAGTAATTCATCAATACGCTCCACTAACACTTTTTTTACATTGTTGTCATAGCCTAAGCTTTCACATAAAATAATGTTTTGGTTGTCAACCTCCTGTAACCGTTTAGCAATACTTTGCCGTAAAATACCTGTAAACAATAAATAAGGCACAATAAAAACTTGCTGTTGATGCTCTTGTTGTAGCCATTCCTCAAAGGTTGGTCCCATCCCATATAAAAAACAGGTGTCTACAGCCTTATAGTTATATTTAGCCTGCAATCTTGCCGCAATTTTGGCTAGATCTCTTTTAACAGTAGAATCGCTACTACCACGGCCTATTAATAAAACACGAGCATGCTGATTTGGCTGTTGTTTTTCTATAACTCTTGCCTGCAGTGTATCAATTAATAATTCATGAACACCTAGGGGCGCACCATAGGTAAATTTTATATAAGGATATTGTTTTTGAGCCTTAGCAATTTCATATGGAATATCATGCTTAGCATGTTGGGCAGCTAGTAGTAAAATCGGCATAATGGCAATCGTTGTTGCACCTTTATAAACACAGTTGGCAATTCCCTCCGCAATGGTCGGTGTGGCAAGCTCTAAAAAGCAGATTTCCTGAATTGGTGCGCAAATCTCCTGTTGCACCCCCTGAAGAAATGTAACAGCTTGCTCTACGCCTGCCTTTACACGACTGCCATGTGCAATATATAAAATGGCTTGCATCATTTCACATCCTTATCCAGAAATTTCGGCTAGCTGTGTATGACTATCCTCAAACCATTGAATAGTTTCTCTTAATGTCACAACCTTTCCGACCAATATAATACTTGGATTTTGAATATTCTCTGTACGCACAATATCTTCTATTGTTGCTAGAGTACCTGTAACGGTTTTTTGTTTAGCAGAAAATGTACCCCAATGAATAAGCGCAACAGGTGTTTCTGGATCACGCCCATATTTCAGTAGCTGCTGGCGAATGTATGGCAGATTACCAACCCCCATATAAATGGCAATCGTGTCAATTCCTTTTGCAAGACTTTCCCAACGAATTTCATCTTCCTTATCATCCTGCATATGACCCGTGACCATAGCAAAGCTTGAGCCTAAATCTCGGTGTGTCACTGGAATGCCTGCATAAGCTGGTGCAGCAATGCCTGATGTAATACCAGGTATAACCTCAAATGGAATCTGATGCTTAGCTAGCATTTCTGCTTCCTCTGCACCTCTTCCAAAAACAAATGGATCTCCTCCTTTGAGTCTTGTAACGGTTAACCCTTGTTGGGCGTAACTGACAAGTGTTTGGTTAATATGCTCTTGAATCATGGCATGTTGTTGTGGCAATTTACCGCAAAAGATCAGCTTAGCATCTTTTTTAGCATAGGATAACAGTTCTTTATTAATAAGTCTGTCGTATAAAATCACATCTGCGCTTTCAATACAGCGCAATCCTTTTACTGTAATAAGGTCAATATCTCCAGGACCAGCCCCTACAATATAAACTTTCCCCATTTTATTTCACTCCTTATGTAAAGAAAAAAGGCCATTATTATTTCTAGGCACAAAAACGCCTATCCACAATAAAAGCCTCTAGTTTACTAGTCAGCTACATTATTTAATTCTTAGTAATATAATAAGAATAATATATAATCCAGTATATTCTGTCAACATATATTTTGATACTTCGTGAAATGCTGATCTTTAAACATAAAAAAACCAGTTGTCGATTTACAAATTGACAACTGGCCATTATTTTATGTTCTTACCAAGGTCTCCGAGATCGTGGACCTGGTCGAAAATATGGACCTCGTGGATATGGCTGATAATTTGGATAGTTTGGATAATACGGGTAATTTGGGTATTGATTAAATTGTGAGCCAAGTAAGCTACCTAAAAACCCTCCAAAAAATGGTGCACCAAATGGCCAAATAAAACCTCCAAATCCCCCTCCAGGGTAACCTCCGAAATTGCGCATATGCTACCTCCTCTTTTTACTCTATCGTATGAAGGTGGATACATCTATCATATGTGCAATGCCTAATCTATCAGAATTAGCGCTTGAATCACAAAAAAATCAGCGAGAACAAACACCTCGCTGATGATTCTATTCTATAATTCCTCGCCTAAGCGTTGAACAAAATTAGCAAGTGTACGTACCATCACGCCTGTACCACCTTTAGGACCTAGATCATGAACTGCTGCTGCATCGGATGTACCAGCAATATCTAAATGAATCCATGGTGTATCGCCAGCAAATTCACCAACAAAGCCACCACCAAAAATCATATGACCATCACGACCTGGTGAGTTATTTAAATCAGCCACATCTGATTTACGGATACGCTTTTTGTCATTTTCGGTTAAAGGCATACGCCATACGAACTCATCTGTTTCTTTTGCCGCTTCCATAAATGCCGCAAAAAATGCATCGTCATTGGATAGTGCGCCTGTTTTATCCATACCAAGTGCTGTAATAACGCCACCTGTTAATGTAGCTACATCAATTAGCGCTGTAGCACCTTGCTGTTTCGCATAAGTAGTAGCGTCCGCTAACACTAAACGTCCTTCTGCATCTGTATTTAATACTTCTACTGTTTTCCCACTATATGTTGTAATCACATCATCTGGTTTAAAAGCCCTCTCAGATACCATATTATCCGTAGAGCCAATAACAGCGACAACATTTTTGGTTGGGCGTAACTCACCAATAATTTTCATTGCCCCAAGTACAGCAGCTGCACCGCCCATATCACCTTTCATACCAACCATTCCATCTCTTGGTTTTAAAGAATAGCCACCTGTATCATACGTGACACCTTTACCAATAAGACCAATTGGCTCTTCAAAATCATCTGTTGCCTTATACTTTAATGTAATTAAACGAGGTTCTTCATAGGAGCCTTGATTCACACTTAAAATACCGCCCATTCCAAGCTCCTCCAATTGGGCCTTCTCTAAAATCTCTATTTCAAAATTATAGTTAGCAGCAAGCGACTCTGCATAGTGAGCTAAATCAGTAGCTGTTAATAAATTTGGCGGTAAATTAATTAAACTGCGTGCCTCATTTACGGCATCCGCATAAATCACACCAACTTCAAAGCTCGCTACTACTACATCTAAATCCTCTGCTGCTGTCACAAGATGAACGGCATCTATACGTTTATCCACCTCGTTTGAAGTCGTTTTATAATGAGGAATTGAATAGTAGCCAAGCCCTATACCTTCACCTGCTAAAAAGGCTACATCTGCTACTGTAATGGATTCGGTTGTAAACGATTCAAGCCAAATCGAATACTCCTTCACTTTTAAAGCTCTTAGCTCTTTCCCTACTAGACCGAATGCTGCTCGGAGATCGCCCTCTGTTAAGTTTTTACGTTCATCCAAACCAACAAATAAAATACGTTTAAGGCTAGCATGATCTTTGACAAATGGTAATTTTGTTAGCTTTTTTAATGCAGTCGATACATCCCCTGCATTAATCCATGTCTCAAGGGATTCCCCGTAAAAGGATGAAAAGCTTGCCCAAGTCTGCATTTGTTCACGATGTTTCGTGACTCCTACCACTATCAGTTCAGTAGAAATCGTTTCAAATGTTTTTGCCTCTTTTACAATATGCATGTAAACTCCTCCATTCCACATACTATTATAACGAAGTTTCTAAAAAGCACGTAATATTTGCCTATACCTTCTTTTAGAAAATAATGAATGTTATAATAAACGTAATTATTTGCAAAGGTTGTGATGAATTTGAGTTTACTCCAAAATACCCCTTTACTCGTTGCTCTCTTTGCCGTTATTTTTGCACAGTTCGTTAAAATCCCTATCCATTTCTTAATGACGAGACAAATAAAATGGAGCCTTTTTACTTCAACTGGTGGCATGCCTAGCTCACACTCCGCTTCCGTCACTGGGTTAACCACCGCTATTGCTTATGAGACGGGCTTAGATTCGCCTATTTTTGCAGTAGCTGCCATGTTTTCCTTTATCGTGATGTATGATGCAAGTGGTGTACGTTACCAAGCGGGACAACATGCGGCAGTCTTAAACCAGTTGCGTAAAGATTTTCAAACATTGCTCCATGATTTAAAAAAATGGCCACAGATGGATGGGCAAGAGAAAATGGAGGAATTAAAAACATTATTGGGTCATAAACGAAGCGAGGTATTTTTCGGAGCTCTTACAGGTATTTTTATCGCCATTATCACCTATGAGCTTTTACTATAGCGCTATTAACACATCCTCTTGACGGAGGCTGTGTTCCTTTGTATAAAAAAAGTATTCTTCCCTCAATTGAAAGAAGAATACTTAGCACATTAGAACATTCGATATCCACTTTTTCGTAAATAAATCATCACAATACCCGCCACAATGGAGCCTGCAAAGCCCCCTGATAAAATGGCAATATCAACAAACTGAAGAGCCTGGAATTTATCCATTAACGCAGGAAATGCAGAGCCTGGCTTAAAAATATAATCTAAAAAGCTTACTTCATCCACAATAAAAATGACAACAATTGGATACACAATCGCCATTAACCATGTCATACGTAACAACATATTTAGCAAAAAACCGATACCAAAGAACATGACGAAAAATAGCAAAATAGAAATAATTAACTGTACTAATGAAACTGGACCTTCCATGTATGTATAACCTCCGTTTTCCTCTCATTAGTTTACATGATTACGACAACGCTTTCAATGAACATAGCTTTGTTTTCGCCTGTTCGACATATTTAAGTAGATTATTTTCGCAGGTAACGGTGCTTTTACTTTTTAAAGAACAAGCGATAAGAAGTGTAGCCAAAAATGTCCCCTGGATTAATGCCTTCTATCGCTTCTAGTTGATGCTTTTCGAATTGGTTGGAGGCCATCTCCTTTAGCATAACAGATGTCATTTCATCTTGTGCAAGCTCCTGTGGATACAGCCATTTTGCCTCTAATATTTCATTTTCCTGAATACATATTTGCTGCTGCTCATCTTGTATTTGGCAATAAAAAATAGCCATATTATCACTGATGTCATCACGGATAACACCTGTCCGAAAGCCAATTAAACCCGATACCTTGCAGTCGATTCCCGTTTCTTCCTTTATTTCACGAATGACCGCCTCATCAACAGTTTCACCAGCCTGCACGAAACCAGCTGGCAATGACCAACGTCCCTTTAAGCCACTATATGCCTTTTTCACCACCAACCATTGCCCAAGCTGATTCACTGTAACACCTGATACACCTAGCCAAATTTTCCCTCGATCTTTTCTCATCACTCTCACCTCTATATAGCTATTATACCTGCTTACTTTTCATAGGTTGAAGCTTTATTCACTATTTTATAGCGAATCCTTATTAGAAAAAAGCTTCTTGCTCTTAATGCAATCAGCATAGCAATAAATAAAAAATGCAACTATTATATTATTTAACTATAATAGTTAAAAATAATCACTTAGAAGTATATATCAATGAACATCTATAAATTAATAACTATCAGCTCTATTATTTTTATATTGCTAGGCTGTAGTACAAACTTACCTGAGGAGGAAACTCATTCTAAGCAGAGGAGAAAACAATCCAAAAGGAACTGATTTTATTGGACACTGCGCTAGTGAAAGATCAAATTGAAGTGACTCGTACTTATGAGGTGGATGAGCAAATTACATCTGCTATCGGTGAAAGTAAAACATATTTTACAACTCATGACTTTTTGAAGGCGAAGGTATCTATAATCAATACAGGCACAAAAAACTTTAGATATGCTATTTGTCATACAGAGGATCCTAGGGAAATCGTAACTGACACTTTAAAGACAAATGAGAGTTATGAGCAAGCCTTTGACTATTTACCAGAAGGTCCATACATCATTTCTTATTTAGTAGAAGATGAGGCACTTCCTCATGATATTACTTTATCGGTAAAGGTAGTGTTTGTGGAATATACGTGAAAAACTAAGAGGTGAGATGTGATGAATCATAAAAAACCATTCGATGATGGCAATGATTTTTTAAAGAAACATATCGGTACACCTGACTAAGCTAACATCAAAAAACTTCCAAAACCAATAAAAATCATCGGTTATATGATGCACGCGGGTGTAAGCTTATTTATCTAGCTTATCATCATCGCTTTTTTTTAATACTGTATGGTAGGTGAAGACACATTGAAAAAATTATTATTTTTACTGTGTTGAACTGTATTTCTTTTAACAGCTTGTCATTCGTCAAAATAACTTAGTATTGCTCCTGATAATGTCCAAGAAGTAATGGATGAAAAATATACACTTCAATTAATCAATGAAGGTAAGGATATTGCTTATATTATTTTTCGGTCAACAGGAACAATTACAGCAGATGGTGAAACGCAGAACAACATATTCATTGTAAAGTTAGATGTGACAAATCAGCAAGGCCATGCACGAGAAGCTCATATCTATCCATTAACATGAGACTCTCCCCATAATACTATTGATATTCACGTTAATGACATCTCCACAGCATTTGATAATGTAATACGTATATAAAGTAGTTAAGCGACCAAAAAGCCTCTTTGATGTGTTCTGCTACCAAACAAATCAAAGAGGCTTATTTTAGTAAGTCATGTTCTATTATTCACAAACTTCAGGCGAGCCTTCACGCTTTGCTGTTTTAAATGACGTGCCACAGCCACATGATGCAATGGCATTTGGATTGTCGATGGTGAAGCCTCCGCCCATGAGCGATTGTTTATAGTCAATTTTTGTTCCCATTAAAATCGGCGCATCTTCGCGGGAAACAAGAACTGTTAAACCATGCTGGACATCTTCAAAGTCGTCTTCCTTTTTCTCTTTATCAAAATGCATCCCATAAGATAAGCCGCTACAGCCGCCACCATTTACGACTACACGTAAACAAGCACCTTGCTCTTCGTTATGCTCCATCATTTCCTGAATATGGAACCCGGCAGCCTGTGTGATTTCAATTATTTGCTTTACACTTGTCATCCCAGTCACCTTCTTTCTTATGTATTATCATATCAATTTCAGCTATTGTATGACAAATATTCCGCTTCCAATCAGTTTTCCATTATAATTCTTATTTTTTTCACATATTTAGTATTTTTTATTCATGTTTCTATATCACTCACTGGTATAATAGTTACAATAACGTCGCTGAAGGGGGCAATTAGATATGGAGATTTCACCATATTACGAAAAGCAAGTTCAATGTATAAATTGTAAAAAAGAATTTCCAACATTAAAAGTGCGCTCAAAATTTATTAAAATAGATCATACAGAAACGGACTTTCAACCTATCTACGCCAATGATGTTAATGCTCTTTACTACAATGTCTTTGTTTGTGAGCATTGTGGTTTTTCCTTTACTGAAGATTTTACCAAATATTTTGCACCAGGTATTCAGGATGAAATTCGTACGCAAATTACCGAAAAATGGGTACATCATGCTTTCAAGGGAGAACGTACTGTGTTTCAGGCTATTCAAGCCTATAAGCTTGCCTTTCTTTGTGGCACAATAAAAAAAGAAAAGAATGTAGCTATTGCTGGATTACTTCTACGTCTTGCGTGGCTCTATCGCTCCCTCAATAATAAAGGGCAAGAGGAGCGTTTTTTAAAATTAGCTCGGGATAAATATATGGACTCATACTCTACAGAGGATTATAGTTCAACTCAAATGTCCACTGTACGCATTATTTATATGATTGCTGAATTATCGAGACGTATTGGTGATATCGAAAATGCCACACGCTTCTTTTCCAGAGTCATTGAAAAACAAAATGTTAGTGGAGAGGCAAAAATTATGGATATGGTCAAAGAACAGTGGGCGCTTATACGAGAAGAAAAAAAGCATGACCATGATGCATAGTGAAAATGCTAGTCTAATATAGATATATATTTCAACCAAAGAAAAACCCAAACCATCCTGCAAAACACTAAATTTAAGTATTTTGTAATCGTTTGGGTTTTTCTTTGTACAGCTTAATTAGTTATATACCAGCCCTGCTTCATGATCGACAGCAGTAACATCTTTTCTTGTTAAAAACCTTTCTTCTTCGCTCTTTTTTGCACATACATTTGATAATCTGCAACATTCAATAGTTGCTTCGCTGTGACCCCATCCTGTGGGAAACATGCATAGCCAATACTTGCGGAAATGGTGATTTGCTGTTCCTCAATAATAAATGGCTCCTGTAACAGCTTATTTATTTTTGCTACATACTGTTCAACAGCCTCGATAGACGTTCTATTTTCCACTAATAGGAGAAATTCATCTCCGCTTAGTCGTGCCACAACCTTCTGCTTTTGAACAATTTGCTTACAGCGTTCAGCAAACATTTGCAATAGCAGGTCTCCTTGTAAATGCCCATATTGATCATTAACAGCCTTAAAGCCATTCAAGTCAATAAAAAATAGTGAAAATACCTTATCCTCTTCTTTGATTAAATGCTCTAAACGGTCTAAAATAAATTTTCTATTTGGTAAACCTGTTAAACTATCGTAATAAACGAATTGCTCCAAGCTTTTTGAAAAATCAATAGAGCTTTGTAAGGACTTATTTAAATTTTGAATACGTTTATAGTGATTGTCTACATCATAAAGCTCTATCATTAAATAGGATTGATGCGCTACTTGTAAATGCTGAATTAAGATATTTTGACGTGGCTGCTTCATATCCGCACAGTGGCTGTCCACAAAATAGTGATGCATCGCTGCTGAGCAAAAGCTTTTTTGTCCATCCGATAAAGCCTTCTCAAACATATAGGCATAAACCTTTTTATTGAAGCGTGGAACGACCGTTGTGACCGGCAAGCCTTTCACTTCTTTCTCGCTTTTACCTGTATACTTGACTAACCATTTATTCCATAATTGAATATTCATTTGCTCATCCAATAAAATTATGCCGTTATCTAGTTGATTGATGATTGCTACATATAAATCATTCATTCAAATCCCTACTAATCTCATTCACTTTTTGTATTAAAAATTCGACTGATTCTAATGAAAACTTAATCAAAATTAATCCGAGCACCTTTGAATTATCCACACCAAAACTCACATATAGCAATAGTAAATTGCTCTCTTCTGAGCTAGCAAGTACTTTACAAAATTCTCCTGCACTATGTAAAATTACTTGTGGAACGTCATACTCTAGCTTCATTTCCATCAAGCTTCCCATACCACCCATAATTGAATTCAGAATAATATTACCTATTTCTTTTACAATATCAAAATCTTCATCATTAAATGAAAATTCTGCATCCTCTACTATGTATTCTTCCCCTAGGCAAAGCGCAGTTACATATTTAATTTGCTCAGCCGGAAAAATAAAATCCGCTCTACCTGAAAAAACATTGCCAAACTTTAAAGAGGTAGATAGTACCGTGCCGTTTAATACTGGAATAAGATTTTCTTTCTCGCTAGACTTTAA
This sequence comes from Lysinibacillus sp. FSL H8-0500, assembly GCF_038051955.1. Taxonomy (NCBI): domain Bacteria; kingdom Bacillati; phylum Bacillota; class Bacilli; order Caryophanales; family Bacillaceae; genus Lysinibacillus; species Lysinibacillus sp. FSL H8-0500. Next base: position 3,701,956 of record NZ_CP150292.1, read on the forward strand.
CTCATGCAAGGACAGTAACTTTATTTCTGGTACTGACAAAAAAATTCTTTTCTGAAGAATTTCTGATAATATGTTAGCCGCCTCGCCCACAAATACATTATAGAGCTCTTTTAATATATCCTCTTGTGTTGGTGTTAACAACGAAATCACCCTTTTATCAATAATTCAATCTCCTTTAGCTTTGTAGCATTTATTGGTTTATTAATAAATGCTAACGCGCCAGCAGATAAAACCTCAGCACGAACCGCCAATTGGATGTCAGCCGAAAGCACAATAATTTTAGCTGTTGGGTATTTATCGAGTATTTGTTTAATTGCCTCTTGCCCACTCATCTTGGGCATTAATAAATCCATGAATACGAAATCAGGCAGGAAGGCTGCATATACTTGAATACATTCAAAACCATCATTTGCTGTTTTATATATAGCATCTGGATAAATAGATTTTAAAGTTTTGATCGTTGTTTTTTGAGAAAACATAGAGTCATCCGCTACAAGTATTTTCATAAAGTTTTCCCCTCGCTTATAAAAGCATATTTCTTGCATAATATCATATTTATTAACTGGTTGAAATTATTTTACTAATTCTCTATAAAATATTGTTAAAAATAATTATATTTAGAGAATAACTACAATATTTATATAATAAAAAATATATCAGTAGCAGAAAAAAAGCTTGTAGCCATCAAAGAAGTTAATTTTCCCAACAACCTCATGGCTTGTTCATAACGCTTTTGATAAAGCACTACTAAAAAAGGATGCCATCTGTAGTATACAGACAGCATCTCCCTCAAGTTGCCTAACTTGTTCCAGCCCCTACAACAAAGGGAATACTCGATAGTCAGATAGGCTTATTATGATCCATTAAAATACTTGCTCTACTTCTACAATGCCTGGTACTTCTTCTAATAATGCACGTTCAATACCAGCCTTTAGGGTAATTGTAGAACTTGGGCAGCTACCGCATGCGCCCAATAAGCGTAATTTCACAATGCCATCCTCAACATCGACTAATTCACAGTCTCCACCGTCACGTAGTAAGAATGGACGTAATTTATCTAATACCTCTTGAACTTGATCGTTAATTGTTGCTTCTGCCATTTATCTCGACTCCTTTCCTTATAATGATTATAATGTTAGCAACAGAAAAAATCCAATATTGAATCGCAAGGAGAGAAAATACAATGCTACCATCCAAACCTATGATTGAAATTTATGGAACAGCTGTCATCTGTGCAAGCTGTGTCAATGCTCCATCCTCCAAAGATACATACGAATGGCTACAAGCTGCCATCAATCGTAAATACCCATATCAAGCCTATGATATTCGCTATATCGATATTGAGGGACCAATTGAGAATGAACGAGACCAAGAATATGCAACACGTATTCAGGAAGATGAGTTCTTCTATCCACTTGTCCTTATTAATAATGAAGTTGTTGGCGAAGGCTATGTCCAATTAAAGCCTGTATTTACAGCACTAGAAAATCTAGGCTTTATACCAGATAAAACTGTTTAATCACCCAAAAGCAAAATAGTATGGCAAGAAATATCCTGCCATACTATTTATATCTTGGCCTTATTAGTCGTTTTGATATTTATATAACCATAAAATACCTGATTTCATTAAACGAGCAATACGTCCTGTTACTGTTGTATCTGCTAAATAGGCAAAGCCTTGTTTTTTCCCGAGAGAGCCGACAAAGCCTTTTATTTTAATTTCTGGCATTGTTTCGGGCAATAGCTCACCTTTCCAACGCATACGAAGTACTTTTGCAATTTGCTCCGCCTGCGCTTCTGCTAAATAGGCACTTGGTGGAAATTCCGAGGAAGCACAGTCACCTACAACATAAACATGCTCATCATCGAGTACATTAAAATATTGTGTAACTAGCGGGCGACCTTGCCCATCCTTCTCAACATCCATGTCACGCACAATTTTTACAGGCTGTACACCTGCAGTCCATACAACAGCATCAAGAGCAATTTCTTCTTCGTGGTTGTAAATTTTACCTGGTTCTACTTTTGTAATATTTGAATTAGAAATTACATCAACATTATGTTTGATAAACCAATCTTTTACATATTTACTCAGCTTTTCTGGGAAGTCCTTCATAATACGTGGACCGCGGTCAAATAGCTTGATTTTTAAATCTGAACGGCTTTCACGCAGCTCACTTGCAAGCTCAATCCCGCTTAAGCCAGCGCCTACAACGCCAACTGTAGAACCTGCTGGTAAACCACAAAGCGCTTGGTACGTTGCGCGTGATTTCCCCATTGTTTGAATGCTATATGTGTGCTCGGCTGCACCTGAAACACCATGATACTTATCCTCACAGCCAAGACCAATTACTAAATCATCATACTCAATACGTTGGCCATCTTCTAAAATGACTACCTTTTCTGCACGATTAATACCAACGACTTCTCCATATACAGCCGTTAAGCGTTCATGCTCTGGGAAGCTTACACGAATTTCTTTATCTGTTGAAGTCCCTGCTGCTAATGCGTAAAATTCTGTTTTTAAACTATGGAAAGGGGCTCTGTCTACTAGCACGATTTCTCTGTCTAATGGAAGGTTATTTAATAGACGCAACATTACTCGCATATTGCCGTAGCCGCCACCTAAAAGTACTAATTTTCCCATAATAGTCTCCTTTTATACATCTTATAATCATTGTTCACAAAGTATCCACAAATGAGTATAACCGATTGTGAGAAGTTTCACAATATAAGAATGCATTTTTGTGAAAGATTTCACAAAATAAATAAGAACTTCTTTGTTTTGAATGATTTTCGCACAAATAATAAGTATTTTTTATGTTTATCACCAAATATAGAATTGATCTATTTGTCTTATGTCTCCCCTAAGCCTAATACTTAAATCGTTGACGAATTTCTTAAAAGCGAGTAGCATTACTTTGGTGAGGTGACACAACACATATGAACCCAATGGTTGAATTTTGTATTAGTAATTTAGCAAATGGCTCTCAGACAACTTATGAAGCACTTGAACGCGATCCAAATATTGACGTTTTGGAATATGGCTGCCTCAGTTATTGTACAAAGTGTTCAGAAACTTTTTATGCAATTGTCAATGGCGAATTAGTAGAGGCTGATTCTCCTGAGGCTCTCACGAAAGCTATTTATCAATTTATTGAAGAAAATCCTTTATGGTAAAGTTATATGCCTAAGTAAAGAGGATGTTATGCTACTTTTTCGCATAACATCCTTTTATTATAATGTATCTATTATATATGTAGGCTGCTGCTCTTTCTCTAGCACAACCTTTGTTGACGTAACACCTGTATTGACATGGACTGTATCACAGCCAAAATTAATACCACACATAATGTCTGTGTCATAGTTATCGCCAATCATCACCATCTCTTCCTTAGAAAAGCCATGTTCTGTAGCGATTACCTCTAGTATGGCAGATGATGGCTTACCAATATAGATAGGCTCCACATCTGCAACATCGCCTATTAGGCGGGCAAAAGAGCCATTACCTGGTAAGAAGCCATATTCTGTTGGGAATTTTATATCTTGATTTGTTGCAATAAAGATTGCACCTTTTTGGACAAAGAGCGCAGCTTTTGCAAGTGCCAAATAATCAAGCTTACGATCAATGCCCATCACAAATATCTCTGGCTCATCCTCTACAGGCTCAATTCCTGCATCCAGTAACGCCTGACGAAGACCATCTGACCCCATCATAGCTACTTTTTTGCCTTTAAAATGAATGGCTACATATTTCGCTGTCACTAATGCACTTGAATAAATATGCTCTAATGGTGCATGGACACCCACAGCCATTAAAGCCTCTTGTAATTGTTCCCGCGTCTTAGAAGCATTATTGGTTACATAGAACGGCTCATGTCCTGCTTGCTGTAAACGCTGAATAAAAGTGACCGCAGAAGCTATTCCTTTCTTGCCACGGTAGACAGTGCCATCTAAATCAAAGCAATAGGCCTTATATTGTTTCATTGATGATCCTCTGGCAAAAATGCCGAAACTGGTCCTAATTCATTTGTTAAATAATGATGGACTGCTGGTGAAAATTGCTTTAATGCTGCTAAGTTAGCTGTTAGGACATGGACAACCTCTTGGCTATCTACATCGATAAACTCACGCACAAGCATTTTGCGTAAGCCAACAACTGCTTTATATGGCGCCTCCATTTCAGCAGCTACGACTTTTTCATCGACTAAAATATCAATAATATCCTCATAGCTTCCTGGGTCGCGCATAATAAAACCGTCAATCATTAAGTTCCCTACATCCATCATGGATTCCATAATATTATGTCCAATACGCTCAATCGCTAATTTCTTTATATCATTTTGAAGCCATTGATCCTCTGTCTCCAAAATAACTAATAGCTCATCTAAGTACTGTAAATTTTTTGTGATTTTATTACGATCTACAAAATACACAAGGAAAGCCCCCATTCAAATCATTAAAAGTTGATAGTCTTTTCTTTTCTATAGTACCATATCTATAGGACTGGAAGGAGATTAAAAGATGGAACGTTTTTTTTTATATGATGATGTAGAAGATACAAAAACACGCTTTGTCAGTTTTGCTGGAGAAAGATTACGCTATGATTTAGCAATTTTACAATCAGGCCGCTTCTTTGGGAAGGTGCTTGTAATGGATATTCAATTTGGCCGCTTTGCCATTATCGGTCCCGATGATGTAGAGGAGCCTGGTTACTTAGAACATATCTACAATCGCACAGAAGCAGAAACAGTCGAACTTCGTGAATATTTACGTGAATTACTGAACTAGCACCCTTTTACAGGGTGTTTTTGTATGATAATAATTAAGCCTTCACTACTACATAGGTGTCTCACATCGATGCTGCAATCACTATCTATAAAATGGAAATATTTATAGAGATACAAAAAAATTCCGCTAGCCAAGAGGCATTTGCGAAATCTTTTGATGTCTTACTATTGATTAAGGGTTGATGGATTATCTGTATTATGCGGTTTGTCTTTATTTTCATTATTATGTTGCTTTTTAGCTTGCTGATTTTGTCCAATAACAGCTAAATCATCTACACTAATATCAAAACCATACCCGTACTCTTCTCGATCTACTGTTTTTTTATTGTGCTTTTCCTTTGTCAATTTCATCACCTCTTACTTATAAACTGTGCTTTTTTCCATGAATTATACTTATTATCATATAGCATCCTTAATGATCCATTGAGTAGCACTTAGTAAATCAGAAAAAACAGCATCTGCTAACGGGTCTTGTTCACCTAAAAATACGCCCTTTGTGCCTGCCCGCTTCCCTGCAATAATATCTGTGTCCGTATCACCTACCATATAGGATTGTGCTAAATCTACATTATATTTCCTTCCTAGATCCTCAATTAATTTACTATTAGGCTTTCTACACGCACAGCCAGATTTAGGCTTATGTGGACAATAAACAACGTCATGAATCACTGCTCCTTTTTTCTTGAGCTCCTTTATCATATATGCATGTATTTTCTGTAAATCTGTTTCCTTCATAAACCCTAAGCCAATGCCGCCCTGATTAGTTACAACAAAAACATAATCAAAATGCTGATTTAATGTCTTGATAGCTTCAGGCACTTTCGGTAAAAAATAAAAATCCTTAGGCTTATTAACAAATTTTACTCGATCGGTTAGCACCTCATTTATCACACCATCACGATCCAAAAATACAGCTCTTTTCATAGACAACACACCCTTTATTCCTAACTTTGCCCTCTGTATAAAAAACAATACAGCTCGATAGTTCTATAGCATTCTAATTGATACTTTTTTGCTATCCTTCTATTTTGGGCTTCTATTCGATACTTTTTTTATTCTATCCATCTGTTTGGGCTTTCTATTCTCCACTTGGCTAGCTATCCTTCTATTTCAGGCTTCTATCCGATACTTTTCTTATTCTATCCACCTGTTAAATCCGCTTACTTTGCTATCGTCCATTGATATATCTATAGATAAACAAAAACCTGATGCTTATCACATCAGGTTTTTATCAATTATTCCGTTAATGGTTCATTATCAGTGGGCGCTAATGCTTCAGGCTGTTTTACTACTTTCCCTACTTTGCGCAAAACAAAGTAAGCACAGCCAAAATTGCAATACTCGTATAAGTAATCTTGTAGTGTACTTATTTTCGTATCGAATGTCGATTTTTGATTTTTATCATCAAAAAAGCCTTTTAAACGTAATTGATTATAGCCCCAATCCCCTACGATATAATCATATCTGGCTAATATATCGGAATATCTTTCCTGAAGAACTTCCTGCTGAAAGGCATCTCGATATTCTTCTATAAGCTCATATTCTATTCCTTCAACTATGATCAAAGTGACACCGCCTTTTTCGCTTAAAGCTCTGCTTGTAACTGACGCTCTTTTGTTGCAGCATTTACTTGTTCGTCTGCATGATAACTACTACGTACAAGTGGACCAGCTTCACAATGCTTAAAACCTTTTTCCATCGCAATCTTACGTAGCTTACCAAATTCTATGGGGGAGTAATATTTTTTAACAGGCAAATGTTTTTTTGTCGGCTGTAAATATTGACCAATTGTCATAATATCCACATTATTTGCGCGTAAATCATCCATTACTTCTAAAATTTCTTCATGTGTTTCCCCTAAGCCAATCATTAATGAAGATTTCGTTGGAATATCAGGCTGCATCTCTTTTGCTAAACGAAGGAACTCTAAAGAGCGCTCGTATTTTGCACGCGCACGTACTCTTGGTGTTAAACGGCGTACTGTTTCAATATTATGATTTAAAATATCTGGCTTCGCATCCATTAATAATTGAAGGTTTTCCTCCACACCGCCTAAATCTGAGGGCAGGACCTCAACAGATGTGAATGGGCTCTTGCGGCGAATGGCACGTACTGTTTCCGCTAAAACTTGCGCTCCACCATCCTTTAAATCATCACGAGCTACCATTGTAATTACAACATGCTTTAAGTTCATAATGGCTACTGAATCGGCAACGCGTTCTGGCTCTGCTAAGTCTAATTCATTTGGCAAACCTGTTTTCACTGCACAGAATCGACAAGCGCGTGTACAAACAGAGCCAAGAATCATCATTGTGGCTGTACGTCTTTCTCCCCAACATTCATGGATATTTGGACAACGAGCCTCTTCACATACTGTATGCAGATTTTTCTCACGCATCAGCTTTTTAAGCCCTTTATATTCATCATTCGTGTTTAATTTTATTTTTAACCAATCTGGTTTTCGTAAATGTTCTTCTTTACTTGTAGGTTTACAAGATGTCATATAAATATCGCCCCTATCGAAAATATACATTTTTTATAGTCACTATCTTCACTGTTGTCAATGTAACATATTAAAGGAGCTCCAACAACTATCACAGCATACATTTCTACTTATAAGGGACAGGTATTTCAATGGAAGGCTGAGGTGCATCCGTACTATTTGTATAAATATTCGGAACGGGGCCTCTTGTTAAGCCCATCGCTACAGGGATGTTTTGAGACACGGTTGTCGATTTACTGGCAAATGGCACAATAATTTGGACATTTACCTCCATATGAATACCAACCTCTACATAGGCACTATTAATACCAAATTCTTCGATAGATGCGGTGACTTCACTATGGACATTCCCAATTACATGAAAGCGAATTGGAATCTTTGGTCCTAAGTTTCCCAGTAAAGGAATATTGGCAGCCTGACCCAATGGTACAAAAAAGACGATACCATCCCCTTCTTGAATTCTGTTCATATCATATTCTACATTTTCTAATTCAGGTAAATGAGCAAGATCCCCTTGTTCAGCCTGCTCCAAGTACATTTTCACAAGCTCTAATGTTTCAGCTCGAACACGATTGATAATTTCTGTATTAAACTTTGTCGTCATCATATTAGATGCACCTGGTGGAATATCTTCAATAATATCATTGACATCTAAAACATTTGAAGTACGAGAATTAATTGCTTTACTAACAACATAAGAGGCAATTTTATTCGTTTGTACTTCAGCATATTGCAAATAGGTTGGCATAAGCCGTTCATTTAAGTAATAAATAAATAAGATCAGACAAATAACTAGACTTACAATTAAAATCGTTAAGCGATTAAGACGTACTCCCCTTTTGCTATAAGAGCGTAATTTCATTCTTTTTCGAGGGAAAAACAAAAAAATCTCCTCCTGTTCCATAACGTATGAACAGGAGGAGCAATTTATTCTACTTTTGGAGGCGCCACATAATCCGTCTCAACACTTTCAATCATAACAGCTGGATAATCCACTAAATTAATTTCATATGTAGCTGTCAGCATTTGATTTTGCTCCTCAAAAATGCGAATCCATGGCAATGCGGCATCCAATGTATTTTGCTTTGAGACAATCCCACGTCGACCGTCTGATAATTTTAAGATCACACCATTTGGATAATGAACAACTGCTCTTTTTAAAGCTTTAACAATGCGTGGATCATAAAGTGTACCAGAACCTGATTCTACAATGGCTAACCCTTGTGAGGGCAGCATTTTTTCTCGGTAGACCCGATTTGTTGTGACAGCATCAAAAACATCTGCCACACCAATAATTTTAGCAAATGGGTGAATCTCAAAATCTACGAGACCTCGTGGATAGCCGCTACCATCAATACGTTCATGATGCTGAAAAGCACAGTGTGCCACAAGTAATGAAATAGAATGTAAATTCCGTAATAAATCAAAGCCATAACGAGCATGCATTTGCATTGCTTTAAACTCATCATTTGTTAAACGACCTGGCTTTGTCAAAATTTCCTTTGGCACCATTAGCTTGCCAACATCATGCAATAAAGCCCCAATACCAATTAAGCGTAAATCCTCGACAGAATAACCAAGCTCCTTTGCAATAGCTATAGAGTACAGTGTTACTTGGAAAGAATGCTGGTATAAATATTCATCGAATAAATAAGCATCTGTTAGTACTGTTAAAATTTCATCATTTCCACCTACTACTGAAAGTAGCTCATCTACAATAGAAACAATTGTTTTGGACTGCTGATCTAAAATATAAGAAGCACTTACTGGATTACAACCATCCATTGATTGGAACGAACTTTTAATCGTTGTAACTGCTTTATTGCGAATAGCAGGCGGCACTGTTTCTTCAACTTCAATACCCTTAGAAATTTCATCATCAATATATAAATAATGTATATTTAACTGTTGAAGCCTTTGCATAATACGGGCATTTATAATAACATCTTTTTTTAAAAGAGGATGACCTGCCTCATTCCAAATAGTTCTTCCTAAAACCATACCTTCTTTTAATACATCGATTGAAATTAATCGCATGACTTCTTCCCCAATCCATTCTTCAAGCTCTCTTTACTGCTGAAAGAATCTTTGACCATAATCTCTCATAATATTTCGTAAAAAATCAGGTAAAATATATTGTTTTTTTGCATATTTAAAGCTTGGATAAAAATAACCAAATGTAAATAAATCCAATGTCACGAGTTTATAAATACGATCTTCATCTGCTAATTTACCATTCATCAGCAATTGCCGATCCTCATTCATTGAAAATCCATATGTCAATATTTTCCCAAAAATAACGCCTCTAAATCCTAATCCTTTTAATTCAATATAGGGCCATTCTTCATTTTTAGATTGCAGATAAATTTCTTTCATTTCAGCAACAGATAATTCAATTGTACATAAATTAATGGGATGTGGAAAAATTCGATGTAAATCTAATGCTGTTACTGTTCCTTTGGGAAGACCATCTAAAAAAATCCCCGCATTAAATAAGGCACAGTCTGCCCCGCTTTTTTCTAAAATAGCATGTGCAAATAAATCAGAAAGCTGTGAGTAATGAAACCATTCCTTATTATAGGATTTCTCCGTTACAAACACTGGGGTATTCAAGATTCTTTTTCCTTCATCCTCTAAAAATTGTACAATATCTTGCTCATTTTGCACAATTGGCAAATCCTTGTTATGCATTAAGATATCCGTTTTTTTTACAATTTTTTTAATTTTTTTATCGTATATGATTGTTAAATGTCCAATATATTGCCCAAATTTGCCTCCACCTGTCAATAAAACACCATTGATATATTTACCGTCAGGAAAGACATGATGTGTATGAGAGCCAAATATCACATCAATTTCAGGGCACTCTTCTGCTAATAGCTCGTCCTCTGTAATACCTAAATGCGATAAGCAGACAACAATATCTACTTCTTTACGCAGCTGATGGGCTAAACGTAGTAGCGTACTGCGTGCCTCGTCCATCTGCCAATCTAATTCCTCATAATACACTTCAAACATAGCTGTTGCAGCAATGACCCCGAGCTTGGTTCCTTGTTGGGTTGTTAAAATGATATAGGGCTTCAGCCATACTGGGTTATTGCCAGTAGCTGCATAAAGATTAGCAGCAACAACCTCAAACTCTGCCTCATCATATAGGTGAAAGAGCTCCTGATGGGACAATGTAATGCCTTCATTGTTACCGATTGTTACAACATCATAATGCGCCTCGTTTAGCAATTGCACATTGCCCTTGCCGACAGTGGCATCTGTATAAATATTTGAACGATCTAGGTGGTCTCCAACATCAAACAAATAGCTTGTTTCCCCTAGCTTTTCCAGCCTCCTACGCTGCTCTTTCACATAGCTTTGCATCCGTGGCCAATACTTAAAATGACTATGCAAATCATTTGTGTGAAAAATATGGATTTTTTCAAGCATTTAAGCCACCTCACTTCAATTAGCTACTACCTATTTTAAGCTAATATACCTTCAATGATGGAACGAATTCCTAATAATAATAAAATAATTCGAAGGGCTAGTACAAGTGTATCAGATTTAATTCTCTTGTTTAATGCTGCCCCTAGTTTAGCACCAAAATAGGCGCCTGGAATAACAGGAATGGTATAGAGCCATGGTACATGACCTAAATAAATATGACTGGCGGAATTAACAATAGACGTTAAAAATACCATAAACATTGATGTTGCCACTGCGACATGCGGTGGAAATAAAAATAAAATAATCATCGCTGGCACAATCATTGAGCCACCACCTATACCAAACAAACCAGAAGCAAAGCCTACCCCAAATGAAAAGATAATGGCAAACCAAATAGGATAACCATATACATATTTTTTCCCTTCAGCGTCTATAAATGTTTGCGGTGTGCCATTTTTAACAAACCATTTAACAGGTTTTAATTTATCACGAACAAGTAAAATAATTGATAAAATAATTAATAAAATACCGAAATATAAATTGAATGAAGGTAAGTCTAACCCTTTATTTACCCATGCACCAAGGATTGTTCCTGGAATACTCCCAATAAAAAATATAAAGCCACTTTTATAATCTACCGTTTTTGATTTCATATAGCTTAATGTTGAAGCAAGTCCAGTAAAAATCATCATAATCACGGATAAACCAACGACTTTTTGAGGTGTTATATCTGGTATCATGCCTAAATTCAAACCAATATATAAGGTAGCTGGCACTAACACAATGCCTCCACCCAGCCCTACCAATGCACCAATAAGACCGGCAAATAATGCAATGATCACTAATAAAATAAATGCCATTATAGTTCCCCTTCAAATATATTTAATTGTTTAGGCGCTAATCCATCATCCTTAATATTCAAAATCTCTTGTAACTCCTTGGCATTTTTCGCCGCATGATGCCCTGAATTATTATTAAATAATATGAATAAATCCTTGACGTCAACATGTAGCTTTTGAATATTTTGTGCAAGTTGCTGTAGTTCTTCTTTATTGTAATCATATAAAAAGCGAACTTTACGCCAATTTTCAGCATTCCCTGTATTTCGCCATCCATGAATATTACGACCATGGATACGTACAAGCACCTTATAGGCAGTTGCAACAGGGTAAAAGGGAACTGAGCCTACGCCAGCCTGTGGTTCATCGCAAACTGTATGGATAAATTGATGCTCCCGTAAAAAATCCATCGTCTGTTGTACTACTTTATCTGCATACCAAGTTTGATTGCGAAACTCGATCGCCACCTCAAAATCCTTAAGCTGCTGCCGAATATACAATAAATATTGAACATTTTTTGCCTGACAATCAAACCAAGGTGGAAATTGAGCCAAAATCATCCCTAATTTACCATAACGTTTAAACTCATTGGCACATTCAATAAAGGCATTGAACATATCATTTCTCGTTTCAAACGGTAAGTCACCACGCAAATGCCCTGTCATGCCCTGATAGGCTTTTACCACAAAGCGAAAATTTTCTGGTGTATCCTCACACCATTTACGAACATGCGCTTTCGATGGTATGGCATAAAAAGAGGTATCCACCTCCACCGTTAAAAAATGTCCTGTATAATCAAATAATTTGTCCTTTGAGGTAGTCACTCCACTATAAAGTGAAGGGTGATCTCCCCAACCTGTTAAGCCAACTACAATCATGTGACACCCTCCTCTCTCTATATAATCATAGCATACAGTTTTGCAAGATATCTAAAAAATATCAATGCTCCGTAGGGTTTGCTATTGATTTTAAAATGTTATCCATCACAACTAAACATAGACACCATTTTACAAAAGGTAGAGGAGATGTCTTGGTATAAATGAATAAAAAACCCTTCCAATTCATCTCGATAGGATTGGAAGGGCTTGTAATAGAAAACTCACTCTATTTATGTTGACAACATAAAGTGATTTCCTACCTATATTTTACATACGAGACTAAACTGCAAGCATGCCATTATTTCATAGTGTCAAATCATTAACTTGTTACATTTACTTTATTCAACTGCTTGATATCTTGCGTACGTTCCCACTCAAAGGTAATTAACTCTGTGCCATTCAAATCCTCGTTTAGTAAAGAAACGGCTGATATACGACTATTATCATAAAGTTTGAAGTAATAGTTTTTGCTTTGTGCACACATAGCTGATGTATAAATCGTATAATCCGTTCTTCCGTCCTTTGTCAGAACAACACCTTTTGGAATATTAACCGAGGATAGAATATGGAATAGATTTGTAACACCCTCTGTTTCATCCTTCGCCTGTTGCGTATATTTCTTCCAATAAGCTACCCGAAGAAAACGAGCAGATGGTGTAAAATCTCCTGGTAATCCTAAACCACCAGCTCCTTGTCCAAACGGAGTCAATTCTAAATCTCCCATTGTAATGTCCTCTGGAGGATACGGTGTAACACCAATATAAGCTCGTAAATTTGTTTGATGCCATTCGTAGCCAGGGCTATTAGTCATTACCCCAATTGTAGGTCGATGAACAGTAATCCCTGTTTTATCTGGTTCAATCACAATCGTTTCACCAGAAGCATCTGTAAACGTATAATGTAACGGCGGTGTGAAACCAAGTATTTCATTTGGCTCATTCAATAATGTAAACGAGGCTAGTTTATCAACAACATCATCTATTGTTACACAGTTTCCTAATACTTGTGCTACAACATAAATTGGATTAATTCCTCTTGTGCCTGGCTTTGCTTCATCTGCATATGTCGCAAATGTTGCATAGTACAGCATTGCCCCCATCAATCCCTTTTCATTTACACCATCATAGACAACTGGTGAGGATATCTCAGTACTTCCCATTCCAACAAATGCATATGGATTGTTTATAACCTCCTCATTACTCTCTAGTAGCTGAATTCCATAATTACGAGGCACAATGATCACTTTACTATCTGGCTCCATTGTAAAGTCCATTGTTCTTGCGAATAAACGATTTTCATCTGCTGTACTAATTGACAAACTACTGCAACCTAACATGAAAACGACCCCTTTATTTAGAAAATATGTTCTATAAAAGCTACTATAAATTGTTACTGTGCTATAGCGAATAAACCTACTCGAGTTACATTTATCCTATCATTGCTAATAATGGGAACTCAATAGGGAATCTACGCCACTTTTTTGACGGGCTGACCGCCATTTTCTTAGAAATATTTAACCGTTCTCCATTAATCCCGCCATATCACGCCATACATACCGCCATTTCTCTGACGGTTTTATTATTTACGATAGTATATTATACCTATTTAAGCCATATTTTAACTAAATTAATACTAATTTAGGAAATATAGGTGAAAATAAGATTGATATAAAAATCCATACTTTTGTCGGTTGACTTTTTCGATTTATCAAATCCATAAAAATATACTGTAGGTGTTTATAGCTTATAAAATGAAAATGCTTATAATTAATATGTTGTAAAACAGGTAGATATACTTAACATGGCTAACAATAAAAAGAGTTCCTGTGGTTTTTTGGAGTGTTAATCTTAGTAGCTTTTAGTTAATTTCATCTATACAATAAATGTTTATTTTCCTAAAATGGTAATAGTATGATGAAAAAGAAGAGAGGTTTATATAGTAAGAGATTGCCAGAAATGCTTAGCCACAAATTCTTATAAAAAAGTTGATAGAAATGGAATAAGTCTATATATTTGTCAATATTGCAATTCAGTTCTGAATGAGAATATTGTAATTAACAATACCGCTATAAAAGATACTTACGTGGAAGATATTCCCTCATACGAAACAATAGTAGAGCCCCAACCAGAGCCAATTCATCCTAAAAAAGCCACTCAGCCAATTAATTTATTATTAGTTATATTGGCTATTATTGGTCCTATACTATCTATATACTTTTTACTTAATCATTAAAATATATTTTAGGTAAGCGCTGAATAAGTCACATTAGCGCTATTTACATTCATTGCCGAGATGATCAGTATTTTATTAATAATTTTGGCGTAATAAAAGACTATTTTGTGAATAATTAATAAGAAACGAGGTATAAATCATGGCTAACCTTATGGAAACAATCTCCGCATTAAATTCAATATCAGATATTAAAGTATTTCAGGGCAATTCTTTGTGCATAGTGACATCTAATGATGTTTTTATAGGAACTCAAATTACTGTTAATAACTCAGATGCCGTTTATACAGATACTAGTAATCTGATTAAACATATTTATTATTTATCACTCCAAAGTAGTGATGAAAGGAGGAGGAATGGTGAATTCATTAATTTAGATAAAACAATTCTCCTAGCAAATGTCAAGTACAAAGTTGGTAGAGTTATTATGGAGGCAAATCATATCGTACTTAACATTGCCCAAGTTGTTTCTTTACATGTCCTCCCAACAGAAACTGCTGAGGAGTTCCTGCAGCATTTATAGAAGATTTAATCATCTTTTCTTCACATCTTGGCATAAGCATGCAATTTTATATAGCCCATCCCATTACTAGTATTCACTAGATAATCAGTTTCATTTATTTATACACACCTAATTCCAATAAAAAACCCTTGCCACAAATTTTTATGTGGCAAGGGTTGAGTCTTATTAGCCAATAGAGCCTTCCATCTCGAATTTAATAAGTCGATTCATCTCTACGGCATATTCCATTGGTAATTCTTTTGTAAATGGCTCGATAAAGCCCATTACGATCATTTCTGTTGCTTCTTCTTCGGAAATACCGCGTGACATTAAATAGAATAATTGTTCTTCCGATACTTTTGAAACTTTTGCTTCATGCTCTAAAGAAACATTATCATTAAAGATTTCGTTGTATGGAATCGTATCAGACGTTGATTCATTATCCATAATGAGCGTATCACATTCAATATTGGCACGTGCACCGCTTGCTTTAGGACCGAAGCGAACTTGTCCCATATATGTTACCTTACCACCTTGTTTTGCAATCGATTTCGACACGATTGTTGAAGATGTGTTTGGTGCCATATGGATCATTTTTGCGCCAGCATGTTGGTGTTGCCCTTTACCTGCTAAGGCAATGGATAATGTCATACCACGAGCACCTTCACCTTTTAGGATACATGCTGGGTATTTCATTGTTAATTTCGAACCAATGTTACCATCAATCCATTCCATTGTGCCGTTTGCTTCAACAACTGTACGTTTTGTTACAAGATTGTAGACATTGTTCGCCCAGTTTTGAATCGTTGTATAACGGCAATAAGCATCTTTTTTCACGATAATTTCTACGACTGCTGAGTGTAAAGAGTTTGTTGTGTAAACAGGAGCTGTACAGCCTTCAACATAGTGTACATGTGCACCCTCGTCCACAATAATTAAAGTACGTTCGAATTGACCCATATTTTCAGAGTTAATACGGAAGTATGCTTGTAATGGCGTTTCTACCTTAACACCTGGTGGTACATAGATAAATGAGCCACCTGACCATACTGCTGAATTCAGTGCAGCAAATTTATTGTCAGTGTAAGGAATAACTTTACCCCAGTGTGCTTTGAAAATATCTTCGTTTTCACGTAGCGCTGAGTCTGTATCTTTAAAGACAATACCAAGGTCTTCAAGGTCTTGTTTCATATTATGATACACTACCTCTGATTCATATTGCGCAGATACACCTGCTAGATATTTTTGCTCTGCTTCTGGAATACCTAATTTATCGAAAGTAGCTTTGATTTCCTCAGGTACTTCATCCCATGATCTTTGTGTAGCTTCTGATGGTTTTACATAGTACGTAATCTCATCAAAATTTAAGTCACTCAGATCGCCACCCCATTGTGGCATTGGTTTTGCATAGAATGTTTCAAGAGCTTTTAAACGGTATTCTAGCATCCATTCTGGCTCTTGTTTCATATTTGAAATTTCACGGACGATTTCTTCAGTTAAACCACGTTTTGAACGGAAAATTGATACGTCCTTGTCATGGAAACCGTATTTGTAATCGCCGATATCAGGCATTTTTTTAGCCATCGTTTCTCCTCCGTTCATTGAGTTGTATTTCTCAAGATATTCGATCCTTGCCTTGAGTGAAAGCAGCATGTACTTTCACTCTTTCACAAGAAATTTTTTTACTTTACGCCTTTCTCCATTGCCTTCCAAGCTAATGTGGCACATTTAATACGTGCTGGGAATTGTGAAACCCCTTGTAGTGCTTCAACATCCTCAAGGTCATATTTATCACCGTACTCTTCGCCCATCATCATTTTAGAAAAAATATCGGCAAGCTCTAATGCTTCCTCTACTTTTTTTCCTTTAATAAGCTGTGTCATCATGGATGCAGAGGACATGGAGATAGAACAGCCTTCCCCATCAAATTTTGCATCCTCCACAACGCCATCAGTCACCTTTAATGTTAAGTGGATACGGTCGCCACATGTCGGATTGTTCATATCAATTGTTACAGCATCACCCTCTAAAGACCCTTTGTTACGAGGGTTTTTATAGTGATCCATAATAACAGAACGATATAGTTGATCTAAATTATTAAAAGACATCGCCAAAATACTCCTTCGCAGAACGTAACCCCGCAACTAGACGATCAATATCTTCCTCTGTGTTATAAAGGTAGAAGCTTGCACGTGCAGTTGCTACTTGCTGAAGACATTTCATTAATGGCTGTGCACAGTGATGTCCTGCACGAATAGCAATGCCATTCATATCCAGAACTGTCGCTACATCATGTGGATGTACATCATCTAGGTTGAATGTTACAAGTCCACAGCGCTTCATTGGGTCACGTGGGCCGAAAATTTTCAAACCATCAATTGTTTCAAGCTGATCCATTGCATAGCCTACAAGCTTATGCTCATGCTCTGCAATTTTATCTAGTCCAATATCCGTTAAGAAATCAATCGCAGCACCTAAACCAATTGCACCTGCAATAATAGGTGTACCGCCCTCAAATTTCCACGGTAATTCTTTCCACGTTGAGTCATAAAGCCCAACAAAGTCAATCATTTCGCCACCAAATTCAACTGGCTCCATTTTTTCAAGGTGTTCTTTTTTACCATATAGTACACCTATTCCAGTCGGTCCGCACATTTTATGTCCTGAGAACCCTAAAAAATCTACATCCAACTCTTGCACATCAATTTTCATATGTGGGGCTGCCTGTGCACCATCGGCAACCATAACCGCACCATTAGCATGTGCAATTTGCGCAATTTCTTTAATTGGATTAATCGTACCAAGTACGTTTGATGCCATTGAGACTGCAACAATTTTTGTTTGAGGTGTAATCGTTGCACGTACTTTTTCTAAACTAATAGTGCCATCTGCTTCTAGCTCAATATATTTCAAAGTTGCATTTTTCTCTTTAGCTAATTGTTGCCAAGGAATAATATTGGAATGGTGTTCCATTTGGGTAATAACAATTTCATCACCTTCCGCAACATTTGCACGGCCATAGCTTGCTGCTACTGTATTTAAAGATGTTGTTGTCCCACGTGTAAAAATAATTTCCTGTGTTGACGTTGCATTAATAAACTTACGAACCTTCTCGCGTGCACCTTCATAGCGATCAGTAGCACGATTTCCTAATGTATGAACACCACGATGCACATTGGAATTATCAAATTCATAGTAAGATTTTATGGCTTCAATCACTTGAACAGGCTTTTGTGACGTTGCTGCGCTATCAAGATAAACTAGTCGATGACCGTTTACATCCTGATTTAAAATTGGGAAGTAGCTTTTAATATCTTTATTCATCATTAGCGCACTTTCCTTTCAATAACCTCCGTCAGTTGCTTTTGAACGCCTTCAATTGGTAATTGCGTAACAACTGGCGCAAGGAATCCATGGATAACAAGGCGCTCTGCTTCTGTTTTCGAGATCCCACGACTCATTAAATAATAAAGCTGTAATGGGTCTACGCGACCAACAGAGGCTGCGTGTCCTGCTGTTACATCATCTTCATCAATCAATAAAATAGGGTTTGCATCCCCACGAGCTTTTTCTGACAGCATTAATACACGTGATTCTTGTTGTGCATCTGCTTTTGTTGCGCCATGTTCAATATAGCCAATACCATTAAAGATAGATTGTGCTGCATCTTTCATAACGCCATGTTTTAGAATATGCCCGATGGAGTTTTTACCCCAATGACGAACCTCCGTAGTGAAGTTCAATTTTTGTTCGCCGCGACCAACTACTACTGTTTTTGTATCAGCATGAGAACCGTCACCGACTAAGTGTGTAATGTTTTCAGAGATTGTATCCGAGTCATTCATTAAACCAAGAGCCCAATCTATTTTTCCATCACGTGCTAGTCGTGCACGACGATTTACATAGGTTGTATAGCCTTTAGCAAGTACATCTACTGCACCATATGTTACCTGTGCATTATCTTGAACAACTACCTCTGAAATAATATTCGCTTGACCTTTTGCTTCTTCCACCGTTGAAATATATGTTTCAACATATGTTACAGCAGCGTTTGCTTCTGCTACGACTAAAACATGGTTATAAAGTGAAGCTTCTGCATGATCGTTGAGGAAAATCACCTGTAATGGTTGTTCTATCACTATATTTTTTGGTACATACACAAATACACCACCATTAACAAGCGCTGTATGAAGTGCTGTTAATTTATGCTCATCGACTTTAACTGCCTCTGTCATAAAGTATTTTTGCACAAGCTCACCATGTTCACGAACTGCTGTTAAAATATCGGTGAAAATAACACCTTTATCAGTAAGCTCTTGTGATGTTTTTAAATAAGCTGGTGTATTATTACGTTGAATATATAAGTTTTCCTGTGCTTCTAGGTCAATTAAACCTTTTGCTTCTTCAGGTAATCCATCTAGCGAAGAAAATGCCTCACTATGAACTGTATGTGTTGGGAAATTTACAAAGTCCCATTTTGTAATATTTGTTCTATCTGGTTTTGGCAAGTCTAAACCAGTTACTTTGTCTAGTGCTGCCGCACGAAGCTCTGTAAACCAAGCTGGTTCACCATTTGCTTCTGAGAACGAGCGCACGTCCTGTACTGTTACAGGCAAGTTAAGTTCCACTGTCATGCTAGTTCGTCCTCCCTCTTATGCTTCTTGTTCTTCTGTTTCTTCTTCAATGCCTAATTCCTTTTTAATCCAGTCATAGCCTTCTGCTTCTAAACGTTGTGCAAGCTCTGCACCGCCTGATTTTACAATACGTCCTTGCATCATTACATGTACATGGTCTGGTGTAATGTAATTCAATAGACGTTGATAGTGCGTAATCATTAAACAGCCAAAGCCTTCGCCACGCATAGCATTGATACCTTTTGATACAACTTTTAATGCATCAATATCAAGACCAGAGTCAATTTCATCTAAAATTGCAAACGTTGGCTTAATCATCATTAATTGAAGAATTTCATTACGTTTTTTCTCACCGCCAGAAAATCCTTCATTTAAGTAACGTTGTGCCATATCTTCATCCATTTCAAGGAATTCCATGTTCTTATCTAGTTCACGAATAAACTTCATTAATGAAATTTCATCGCCTTCTTCACGACGTGCATTAATTGCTGAACGTAAGAAATCAGCATTCGTCACACCTGCAATTTCAGAAGGATATTGCATTGCTAGGAATAGCCCAGCTTGAGCACGCTCGTCTACTTCCATTTCAAGCACATCTTCACCATCAAGCTCAACTGTACCTGAAGTTACCTCATATTTAGGATGGCCCATAATAGCGGATGCTAGTGTTGATTTACCAGTGCCGTTTGGTCCCATAATTGCGTGAATTTCATTTGTATTAATTGTAAGATTTACGCCTTTTAAAATCTCTTTCCCGTCGATTTCAACGTGAAGATCTTTAATTACTAAAGTTGACATGAAAATACCTCCATAGTGTTCAGTGAATGGATTGCCATTCCTTAATTATCATCATTCTAATCTTAACTGAAAATCGTTCTCTATGCAAACCATTTCAATCACTTTCAATTTTCTTAAATAAAATCTTGAAAAATAAAGACTTTGTAAGCAATTTCAGTTGATTACTTGTCAAACTTATCAATGAGAATAACGTTCCTTCATTTTCAATAAATCACTTCTAATTGAGAATGAATTTCATCTAGCTACATAGTGAAAACCTCGTGAAAAGGGCTACTTGTAGCGGTTTTATAACAAAAATACATAGATAACGCTATCTATACTATAACCTTTTTCACGATAATGAAATCAATTAAGGAAACAAATATTTTGGCTTTATGCTCAAATCGATATGTAAACATTAATAGTCATTTTTCGTCTTAAATACTATAATTAAAATAAAATCAATCTTATTTTTAGATTAATAGAGGTGAAATGTTAGTGGAGTTACGTCAATTACGCTATTTTGTCGAGGTTGCTGAACGTGAGCATATTTCAGAGGCCGCTGAGCATCTCCATGTTGCACAATCTGCCATAAGCCGGCAAATCGCAAATCTCGAAGATGAATTAGGCACACCCCTGTTTGAACGTGTTGGCCGCAATGTAAAATTAACACCGATCGGAAAAATATTTCTTGAGCATACGATTACAGCTTTAAAAGCGATTGATTTTGCTGCCAAGCAGGTAGAGGAGTATCTTGATCCTGCTAAAGGCTCCATCAAAATTGGTTTTCCTACAAGTTTAGCGAGCTATGTACTGCCAACCGTTATCTCTGCCTTTAAACGCGAATATCCTGGTTTACAATTCCAGCTACGGCAGGGCTCCTATCGCTTTTTAATTGAGGCTGTTAAAAATCGCGATTTAAACTTGGCTTTTTTAGGACCGCTTCCCCCTAAGGATGAATCCATACAATCAACTATATTATTTACTGAAAATATCGCAGCCCTACTCCCAGCCAATCACCCATTAGCAAAAAGAGAAAGTATCCAGCTTGCAGAGTTAAGAAATGATCTCTTTGTGTTATTTCCAGATGGCTATATTTTGCATAAAGTAGCGATGGATGCTTGTCGTGCTGCGGGCTTTTTACCAAATGTGATTTCCGAAGGAGAGGACTTGGATGCATTGAAAGGTTTAGTTGCTGCCGGCATTGGTGTCAGTCTCCTACCTGAAAGCTCTCTTTATGATTCAGCGGCTCGTTTTACTGTAAAAGTGCCTATTCAAGCACCTACAATCCCTAGAACTGTTGGTATTATTTCACCTATTAATCGGGAAATTGCCCCATCCGAAATCATTTTTTTAGACTTTGTAAAAAACTTCTTCTCTCGCCTATCGCAATTCCAATAAAAAAAGAGTACATAAGTTTAAGGCTTATGTACTCTAAAATCTACTATTATTTTACTGGCACTACTGCACCTTTCCACTCTTCTAAAATGAAGTCTTGGATTTCTTTAGATGTTAATACTTCTAATAATTTTTTAATTTCTTCTTTTGTTTCATCGCCTGCGCGTACTGCGATAATATTTACATATGGAGATTCTTTATCCTCAAGAGAAATAGCATCCTCAATTGGATTTAAGCCGTTATCAATGGCAAAGTTAGAATTGATTAAAACCGCATCGCCTTCATCGTTTTCATACATTTGTACTAGCATTTCAGGAGCAGTATTTGCATCGAATTCAAAGTTTTTAGGATTTTCTTCAATAT
This sequence comes from Lysinibacillus sp. FSL H8-0500, assembly GCF_038051955.1. Taxonomy (NCBI): domain Bacteria; kingdom Bacillati; phylum Bacillota; class Bacilli; order Caryophanales; family Bacillaceae; genus Lysinibacillus; species Lysinibacillus sp. FSL H8-0500. The sequence goes on from NZ_CP150292.1 coordinate 3,724,307, forward strand.
CCTTTAATTCTGCTGCCGTTTTATCAATACCTTCTTTTAATGTAATTAAACCTTTAGCCTCTAATAATGATAACATACGACCATGGTCAGATACTGAGTTAGACAGTAAAATTGTTGCACCCTCTGGAAGCTCTTCTAAAGATTTATATTTTTTAGAGTAAATACCGATTGGCTCAATATGAACACCACCCGCATTCACGAAATCATAGCCATTGTCTTTAATTTGTAACTCGAGGTAAGGAATGTGCTGGAAATAGTTTGCATCCAGGTCTTTTGATTCTAAATCTTGGTTTGGTAATACATAATCCGTATATGTTTCAACTTCAAGATCAATACCTTGCTCAGCTAAAATCGGTTTTGCTTTTTCTAAAATTACTGCGTGTGGTGTATTGGAAGCACCTACTTTTAATGTTACATTTTCTTTACTATCTGTTTTTTCCCCATCAGATGCTGAATTGGCATCCTCTTTTTTATCAGTACCGCAAGCTGCTAAAGCTAGTACAAGTATTGATAAAAATAATCCTGCTAATAACTTCTTCATGTATAACACTCCCTTTTATTTTGTAAAAATATGTTAGCGGTAAAAACCGGAATAACCTTCTACATTTTAGCGTTTATCAATTTTTTCGGTAATAAAATCACCAATCCATTGAATCACAAATACAACTACTAATATCAAAATAGTTGCCATTAATGTCACATCTGTACGATTTCGTTGGAAGCCGTCTAAGAAGGCTAAGTTTCCTAGACCTCCTGCCCCGATAATCCCTGCCATTGCTGTATAGCCAACAAGTGCAACAGCCGTTACGGTAATACCTGAAATTAATGCTGGCAAAGATTCAGGAATGAGTACCTTCCAAATAATTGTCGATGTCTTTGCACCCATTGAGCGAGCCGCTTCAATCACGCCTTTATCAATTTCACGTAAAGCTATTAAAACCATACGTGCATAGAATGGGGCTGCCCCAATAATTAATGCTGGTAATGCCGCATTGGCTCCTCGAATTGTACCAAGTAAAAATTTTGTAAATGGAATTAATAAAATAATTAACACAATAAATGGAATAGAGCGAAAAATATTTACAAGGGAACCGGTTAAAAAGTTGACAATTTTATTGGCCCAGAGCTGATTGGGGCTTGTTAAAAATAATACGATTCCAATCACTAATCCTAGAATAAATGTTACAACCGTTGAGATAGCTGTCATATACAGCGTCTCATATGTAGCCTCCCACATATTTTCCCAGTCTACATTTGGAAAGAGATTACTTAGCATGTGCAATCACCTCCGTTTGTACTTCAACTGTATTTAAATAATTAAGTGCTGCAGCGACATTTGCCTGTGAACCGTCAACTTGTACAATTAATGTACCGTATGCCCCATTCTTTGTTTGTGAAATATTACCGTGAACAATGCTAACTTCCACATCAAATTGTTTAATAAGATGTGAAATAACAGGCTGTTCTGTATTTTCACCGACAAAGATAAGCTTCACAAGCTGGCCAGTTGGATAATTGGCTTTGATTTGTGCCACGGTCTCTAGCGTTTCCTTTGTATCTGTAATTTGCGCTACAAATTTTTTCGTAATAGCTGCTTGTGGTGATTGGAAAACTTGCAATACCTCGCCACGTTCTACAATTTCGCCCGCTTCCATAACAGCTACACGATGACAAATTTTGCGGATCACATGCATTTCATGGGTAATCAGCACAATGGTTAAGCCTAGGCGTTCATTGATATCCACAAGTAAATCAAGAATCGCATCTGTCGTTTCAGGATCAAGCGCAGAGGTTGCCTCATCACATAGTAAAACCTCTGGATTATTGGCTAATGCACGTGCAATGCCTACTCGCTGCTTCTGTCCACCAGAGAGCTGTGAGGGATAGGCCTTATCACGTCCCTCTAAGCCAACAAGTGCTATCAATTCCTTCACTCGTGCTTCACGTTGAGCCTTGGAAACACCCGCGATTTCTAAAGGAAAAGCAATGTTCTCGGCAACAGTTCTCGACCACAGTAAATTGAAATGCTGGAAAATCATACTTACCTTTTGTCGAGCAGCTCGAAGTTTTTGCCCTTTAATGGATGAAAATTGTTGATTGTTCACCATTACTGTTCCTGCTGTTGGTTTCTCTAATCCATTTAATAAGCGAATCATCGTACTTTTACCAGCACCACTATAGCCGATAATACCGAAAATTTCACCTTTATCGATAGAGAGGTCTACGTTTTTGACTGCTGTTAATTCACCATTTGCTGTTTTATATTTCTTCGTAATATTTTGAAGCTGGATCATTGCCAATACTCCTTTTCTCATATAGAAAACCCCTTCACTCAGAGACAAGCAGAAGGGGTTACCGTACTTATACGTTTAACCGTTCTCTCATCTTTCAAAGACAAATCTTTGGGTGATTTGGCACCTTTTCACGCTGTGATGGTTGCCGGGCTTCATAGGGCACTTCCCTCCGCCACTCTTTATAAGAGTTCGATATATTTAATGTTTTTGTAATCTATGTGTTACTTTACCATGCCGGCAAAGTTCAGTCAATTGCTTTTTTCAACAATTCATATAAAAATGGTACGGATTGAAAAGCATATATTTTATTTGTCACTTTTCCGCCATTACAGACGAGCAAACAGGGAACACTTTCAATTTGATGCTCATAGGCAATCTGCTCGACAAAATTAATATTGGCTTGGCCTAATTGTAGTTGTGGTACTAATTGTTCAACAATTGACATCATTTTTGAAGCCACTGCACACGTGCCACAAATCGGCGTATATAAATAAAATGCAGCTTGCTCTCCCGACTGTATAGCCGTTTCCCACTGCTTTATTGACCATTCTTCCATTATTCACGCAACCTTACTTACAAAATATATTCATTATGGATGGAGAAGTGAGCGCGCAATAAAATTGTTGCTAACACTTTTCTTGGTGTCGTCTCCACTTCCTTATAGGTAGGCATTGTACGCAAATGCTCAGCCTCTGGATAATGTCTGTCCATTAATGCACGTAGTTTATCACCTGAAGTATCTGCATCGAAAAAAGTAAAAAGCTCACAGCCCTCATACGGATCAAGAAGTTCTTCTAATTGATGCACACCAATTGTACCATTCGTACATAGTATTGTAACATTCTCCTTCAAAATAGGCTTAATCTGAAGCTTATCTGAGCGCCCCTCTACTATCAAGCATTTTCCCTGGAACATTACGCCACCTCCATTTTAAACATCCCCACTTATAAGTCAGTATATATTGAACTACCCCCACTTAGTTATTGAAGTGGGAGATTCCTAAGAACACCAGCGTCACCGCCAGTTATGGATTAGGCTATCCCCGTAGTTCCTACGGTTAGAAGCCTTATCGCTTCGTTTTTCAGATTTTGTCCTGCGTTCCTATCTCTATCATGATGTGTGCCACAAGAAGGGCAATCCCATTCACGAAGATTTAAATGCTTAACGTCTTTGTTTTGGTAGCCACAAACTGAACATAATTGAGAACTTGCAAAGGTTTTAGATACAGCCACTACCTGTTTGCCATACCACTTTGCTTTGTACGCTAACATCGTTCTAAATTGCGACCATGATGCTTCACTAATTGCTTTCGCTAGTTTATGGTTCTTCAACAGATTTGACACCTGCAAATCTTCGATACCGATGACATCGTGGTTTTTGATGATGTCAGTAGAGATTTTTTGCAAATAGTCTGTTCTTGCATGCGCTATTTTTTCATGAATGCGCGCGACTTTCACCTTTTGTTTTTGGTAGTTTCTTGCTTCCTCTAACGACTTCTTTTGCTGCAATGCCATTTCTTTTCGCCTTGACAAAATACGCTGTTCTTTCGCCAGTTTCTTTTCAAGTGAACGGAAAAACTTTGGATTTTTATACACCGTTCCAGTAGAAAGAATCGCAAAATCTTTAAGACCAACATCAATACCGACAGAAAAACCTGTTTTTTCTAGTGGTTGCACGTCTGTTTCCACAAGAATTGAAACAAAATATTTACCACTTGGATTTCGTCTGATTGCAGCGTTAAGAATACGCCCTTTAACTTCACGACTTTTTGCAAACTTGACGAATCCAAGTTTGGGTAACTTGATTTTGTTTCCTACAATCGTAATATTGCCGTTCGTGTGCTTTGTTGTGTAGGATTGTACTTTATTGTTTTTAGACTTGAAACGTGGTGCTTTAGTCTGTTTCTTGAAAAATCGTGCATACGCATCCGCAAGGTTTTTAAGGGAGGATTGAAGCGCAATGCTGTCTACTTCTTTCAACCATACGAATTCTTTTTTTAACTGCGTTAATTCGGCAGAACATGAATGGTAAGTGAATCCTTTGTCTGTTTATCGTTCCAACGTGCTAAAAAATAATTGAAGACAAAACGCGAACAACCGATTGTTTTAGCCATGAGGATTTCTTGTTCTTTGTTTGGGTAGATACGGAATTTGTATGCTTTGTTGACCAACACACGAAACACCTCCCTCTTTACCCGAATGTTTGTTTCTATTTTAACCGAAAGGGAGTGGCTTTGGCTATCACCAACCGCCATTTATCGCCCCTTACGTATTCGGCTACGCCCCACACATGCCTTGAAGCGGGCGTCTTCTGTCGGAAAACGATAAAAAACGCCGGTAGTTGCCGACGTTTTTCGATTATAGCTTGTCTTATTCTGCAATCATTTCTTCGTATTGTTCTGCTGTCATAAGTTTGTCAACTTCTGATGCATCAGCAGGCTCTACAACAATCATCCATGCTTGTTCATATGGTGATTCATTTACGAATTCTGGGTTATCTTCTAAATCTGCATTGACTTCAACAACAGTACCCGAGATTGGTGCGTATAGTTCAGAAACTGTTTTTACTGATTCTACGCTGCCAAATGGATCATCTGTTTTGATTTCATCGCCAACTTGCGGAAGCTCCACAAATACGATATCTCCTAGCTCAGATTGTGCGAAGTGTGTGATACCGATACGTACTTTACCATCTTCTACTTTTACCCATTCGTGCTCTTCAGAATATCGTAAATCTTTCGGTGTGCTCATGCCAAAACCCCTCCATAAATATGTAATCGATTCATTTTCAGTGTGCCATATTTCTCCTATAAAAACAAGGAGAAATGCGGTTATTTCCAAGCTTGTTCAAAATCTGATTCTTTAAACCCTAAAGTTACTTTTTTTCCATCTGTCACAATTGGGCGTTTAATGAGCATACCATCAGAAGCAAGTAGTTCAAGCTGCTCCTCCTCTGGTATCTCAGCAAGCTTATCCTTTAATCCAAGCTCACGATATTTCATGCCAGATGTATTAAAAAACTTCTTCAAAGGTTGCCCACTCGCTTGCCAGAATGCTGTGATTTCATCCTTTGTTGGCGTTTGCTCTACAATATGTATTTCTTCATAGGAAATATCATGATCATTTAACCACTTTTGTGCTTTTTTACATGTTGTACATTTTGGATAATGAATAAATTGAATCGTCATTAAAATGCTCCTCTACTGTCTTTTTCTGTAGTATACCATCATAAGTGTTTTGAAGGGTGGAACTTCTCTTATTTTGGGGGTTCTAATGATGGTTTACTGGCCGAATATCCTGTACTTTCGGGCTTCTATCTATCACTTTTGCCATTCTATCCATTTATTTAAAGCTGCTATCCGTTTCTCTTAGGCTATCCGCTACTTTTGGAGCTCTATCCGTCACTTTCGCTCTTCTATCCATCTATTTAGAGCCTCTATCCATTTTACAATGTCATCTTCTTCACCCCAAAAAACCTAGCTCCTATTAAGAAATGGGAGCTAGGTTTCGCATTATCATATAATTAAACAATATACTTTTCTGCTTCAATTAACTTTACGGAAGCTTCACGTTTCTTGGCGATTAAGTTGTATGGATTATTGCGTGTTAGCTTACGCAATGCCGATAATGTCATACGTGCTGCATCGCCATCTGCTGAAGCAAGAATTGTATCCTTTGCTTCTTTTTCGATTTCTGCGAATGCCTCTTGGCAGAAAATTTGCGTATATAGTAATTTTTGCTGTGCTTTTTCAGCGCCATCACGAGCAATTGCCTTTTCTGTACGTAACACTGCGGATTCCATTGCAAATAATTGGTTCGCAATATTCGCAATGTTTACCAATACCTCTTGCTCTTGATCAAGCTTGGCACCAAAGCGTTGTGCTGCTAAACCTGCTGCTAATACAGCAATTTTCTTGGCATTTTTCACTAAATATTTTTCTTGTGCTAATGGCTCTGTTCCAATATCCTCTGGCATTAACATTAGCAGCTCTTGCTGTAAGTTTTGCGCTACTTGTAATAATGGCAGCTCACCTTTTAGCGCCTTTTTCATAAATGTACCAGGTACGATCATGCGGTTAATTTCATTTGTACCTTCGAAAATACGATTAATACGAGAATCACGATAAATACGCTCTACTTCATATTCAGCCATAAAGCCATAACCACCATGTAGTTGTACTGCTTCATCTGCAATATAATCTAATGTTTCTGATCCGAATACTTTGGCAATAGAGCATTCAATCGCATACTCAGCAACGGCTCCTGCAATAACTTTTCCTTGCTTTTGCTCCTCAGGGCTTAGTTGGCTTAAACGATCCTCAAATAAACCTACTGTACGATAGTTTAATGATTCAGATGCATATAAGTGAGAAGCCATTGTTGATAGTTTCTCTTTTGTTAAATTGAAGTCAGAAAGCTTTGTTTTAAATTGTTGACGTTGGTTTGTATATTGAATCGCAAGCTCTAATGCACGCTTAGAGCCACCAATTGTCCCAACACCTAATTTATAACGACCAATGTTTAAAATATTAAAGGCAATGACATGCCCACGGCCAATTTCGCCTAGTAGGTTTTCAACAGGTACTTCCGCATCCTCTAGCACTAATGTACGAGTTGATGAAGATTTGATGCCCATTTTCTTTTCTTCAGGGCCCACCGAAACACCATTGTAGGCACGTTCTACGATAAAGGCAGAGAATTTCTCGCCATCAATTTTTGCATAGACAACAAAAACATCTGCAAAGCCTGCATTAGTAATCCATTGCTTTTCACCATTCAAAATATAATGTGTGCCTGCCTCATTTAATTTCGCAGTCGTTTTTGCCCCTAACGCATCTGAGCCTGAACCTGGCTCTGTTAATGCATAAGCAGCGATTAATTCACCTGAAGCTAGCTTAGGTAAGTATTTTTGCTTTTGCTCTTCATTACCGAATAGTACGATTGGTAATGACCCAATCCCAACATGTGCACCATGTGTAATGGAGAAGCCACCTGCTACAGACATTTTTTCTGCAATTAAAGCTGAAGACACTTTATCTAAGCCAAGACCCTCATACTCTTCAGGTACATCTGCTCCAAGTAAACCTAGCTCCCCTGCGCTTTTTAGCAGTCGTACAGAATGCTCAAATTCATGATGCTCTAAATTTTCAACTACTGGCAATACTTCGTTTGCTACATATTCCTCTGTTGTTTTTGCAATCATTTTATGCTCATCTGTGAAATCCTCTGGTGTAAATACACGATCTAATTCCACATCTTCAATAAGAAATCCGCCGCCTTTAATGAAATCCGTTGTTTTTTCTGTCATCTTCTATTCCTCCCAATATATCTAATGTAATCCCCTATATATAGAAAAGCCTGAGGTACAATGTTCGGAGGCAACCGGAAACAGTATACCTCAAGCTGATCTAGCAAAATTATAAAATTTCAAATACGCCCGCAGCGCCCATACCGCCACCGATACACATTGTTACAACGCCATATTTCTTCCCTTGACGCTTCAATTCATGAATAAGCTTTAATGTTAAAATCGCACCTGTTGCGCCTAGTGGATGTCCTAATGCAATGGCTCCTCCATTAACATTGACCTTCTCTTGGTTGATGCCTAAATGGCGCACTACCTGTAATGATTGTGAGGCAAATGCTTCATTAATTTCCCATAGATCAATATCTTCTATTGATAGTCCTGCAATTTCTAATGCCTTTGGTACTGCCACAATCGGTCCAATACCCATTACCTCAGGCGGCACACCACCTACTGCAAATCCTAGGAATTTTGCCATTGGCGTAAGACCTTGTTTTTCCGCTTCTTCACGTTCCATTACTAGTACAGCTGCTGCACCATCAGAAGTTTGAGAGGCATTACCAGCTGTTACACTGCCTTTTATATGAAAAGCTGGACGCAGCTTTGCTAAACCTTCAACTGATGTACCTGGACGTACACCTTCATCCATACTAAATGTGAATTTTTTGACTTGTGGTTTATTATTCTCATCTACGTAGTGCTGTTCCACTTCGATTGGTACAATTTCATCATTGAATTTACCTTCTTTAATCGCCTTTTCAGCAAGAGTGTGCGAGCGAACAGCAAAGGCATCTTGATCTTCACGACTAACACTATATTGACGAGCTACTTCCTCAGCCGTATGCCCCATGCCCATATAATATTGTGGAGCTGTTTCCGCTAACGTCGGATTTAAGCGTGGTGTATTTCCCACCATCGGCACCATACTCATCGACTCGACGCCACCAGCAAGAATAGCCTTTGAGTGTCCTAACATAATTCGCTCTGCTGCATAGGCAATCGCCTGTAAACCTGATGAACAAAATCTATTAATCGTCAGAGCAGGGGTTGTATCTGGTAACCCAGCAAGTGCCCCAATACTGCGTGCCACATTCATCCCTTGCTCCGCCTCTGGCATCGCACAGCCTAAAATTAAATCATCAATCGGCCCTTCATAGCCTGCTCTTTTCAATGTTTCCTTGACTACAACAGCACCAAAATCATCTGGTCTTACTGTTGCTAAAGAACCTTTTTTTGCTTTTCCAATTGGAGTTCGAGCTCCTGCTACAATAACGGCTTCACGCATCGTATTAATCCCCCTTTGTTTCATGTGCAAGAATTGTCTATTTCATCTATTAATTACGAAGTGGTTTACCTTTTAACAGCATGTGCTGCATGCGTTGCTGAGAAAGCGGGTCTGCTACTAGGCTTAAGAATGCCTCACGCTCTAGGTTCAATAAATATTGCTCATCCACTAATGTGCCGTATGGAACCTTACCACCTGCAATCACATAGGCTAATTTTTTAGCAATTTTTAAATCATGTTCGCTGATAAAGCCTGATTCAAGCAGTCCTTGCGCACCAATCAGTAATGTACCGTAGCCTGATGCACCGACCACTGGCACCTTTGTTGGCACAGGTGGTTGATAGCCTGCCTCATAAAGCGCTAATGCCGCCTGCTTCGCATCGTATAATTGATGATCTGGGTTCACAGAAATACCATCCGCAAAGTTTAAGAAGTTATTTTCGCGTGCTTCCTCACCGGAAGTTGAAACCTTTGCCATTGCAATTGTTTCAAATACTTTATTAGCAATATGTTGATAATCTACCTCTACGCCATTTGGTAAACCTTTTAGGAACTTTTCATAAAGCGCCTTATTGCCGCCACCTCCAGGGATTAAGCCAACGCCTACTTCTACTAAGCCCATATACGTTTCCATTGTTGCCTGAATATGTGTGGCTGGTAAGCATACCTCTGCGCCACCACCTAATGTCATACCAAATGGTGCTGCTACGACTGGCTTACGGCAATATTTAATTTTTTGCATAGCATCTTGGAATGATTTAATAACGAAATCGAGCTCAAAAATATTATCATCCTGTGCCTCTACTAAAATCATCCCTAGATTTGCGCCAACACAGAAATTTTTCCCCTGGTTACCGATGACTAAGCCCTTATAGTTAGCCTCGACCTCACTCACTGCAAAGTTAATCATTTGAATAATATCTAAGCCAATCGCATTTGACTGGGAATGGAATTCTAACAACGCAATACCATCGCCTAAATCTATTAAACTAGCACCTGTGTTTGATTTAATCACACCATGCTTTTTCTTATAACGTTTTAAGTTAATCTCTTTTTCATTGACTGGCACTTTCACATACTGTGAGCCATTGTAGTAAGCTAAATCGCCATCTATTTCAGAATAGAATGTTTCAAAGCCATTTGTTAACATGTCTTTGACAAATGCAGGTACTTCTCGACCCTCTGCTTCCATTTTTGCTACAGAGTCCTTCACGCCAATCGCATCCCAAATTTCAAATGGTCCCTGTTGCCAGCCAAAGCCCCATTTCATGGCATTGTCAATAGCTACAATATCATCTGCAATTTCACCATGTAGCTGTGCTGAATAAATTAATGTTGGTGCAAAAATTCCCCATAGCAGTTCACCTGTACGATCCTTTGCATAGGTTAATGCTTTAACTTTATTCGCTAATCCACGTGTTTGTTTTGCCATTTCAATAGAAGGTGTTTTTAATTTTTTCACTGGACTATACTCAAATGTTGTTGGGTCCATCTCAAGAATTTCTTTTCCTTGCTTTAAGAAGAAACCTTGACCTGACTTAGCTCCAAGCCAGCCGTTTTCCACCATCTTTTGCAAAAATTCAGGGACAGCAAAGACCTGTTGCTCCTCACCTGTTGTTTGATCGTAAACATTTTTAGCTACATGAATAAATGTATCTAATCCTACAACATCTAATGTACGGAAAGTTGCCGATTTTGGACGTCCGATTAATGGACCTGTTACAGAGTCTACTTCCCCTACAGAGTAACCGCCCTTTAGCATTTCCTGTAAAGTGATTAATAAACCGTATGTGCCAATGCGGTTGGCAATAAAGTTTGGTGTATCCTTTGCAAGTACAACGCCTTTTCCAAGCACATCCTCACCAAATGTTTTCATAAAGCTCACAACTTCTGGTGCCGTTGTATCAGCTGGAATGACCTCTAATAATTTTAAATAGCGAGGTGGATTGAAAAAGTGTGTTCCTAGGAAATGCTTTTTAAAATCATCTGAGCGTCCCTCTGCCATTGCATTAATACTAATGCCTGATGTATTGGAGCTAATAATTGTGCCTGATGTACGAATCGCATCAATTTTTTCATAGAGACTTTGTTTAATTGATAAATTTTCAACAACAACTTCAATAATCCAATCCACATCTTTTAATTGATCTAAATCATCCTCAAAGTTGCCGACCGTTAGTAGTGATAAATTTTTCTTAGAAGTAAGTGGTGCTGGCTTTTGCTTTAATAACTTTTGCAAGGCTCCGTTTACAATACGATTTCTAACAGCTGGGTGCTCTAAAGAAAGCCCCTTTGCCTCTTCCTCCTGCGTCAGTTCCTTTGGTGCAATATCTAATAGTAGTGTCGGTATACCGATATTTGCTAAGTGTGCTGCAATTCCAGAGCCCATCACCCCAGAACCTAGAACAGCTGCTTTTTGAATGTTGTAAGTCACAAGCAATTCCCCCTTATTCTCCCATTGAATGAATAGCCATTCATTTTTTGACCAAAAAAATATCAAGTTTACCTTAGTGATTTTTTATCCTGTGTTGACTTTTCCAACCGAATACAGCTAAGGCTTATCTCCATTTACAGTAGGTAATGAAGATAAAACTACTTTTTCTGTTTTTAGTGTAGATTATTTTGTCTAATTTAGCAATCTTTTTTCACTATTTATTTTTGCAATATATAACTTTTTTTGTTTTTTACGAGCGAAAAGCATGCAAGAAGTAGCGAGCAATACAGCGAAACAGAAAACTTTCAGGTTACGCTAAAAATGTGTAGAATGGAAAGCAAGGAGCGTGAATACTATGAAAACAATTACTACGACAGAACAATTTAATGAACTGATTGCTGGTGACCAAAAGGTACTAGTAAAATTCTATGCAGGCTGGTGTCCAGATTGCACACGTATGAATATGTTTATTGATCCAATTATTGAGGAGTATAGCCAATACGATTGGTATGAGCTAAACCGCGATGAGCTACCAGAAATTGCAGAGAAATATGATGTGATGGGCATTCCAAGTCTATTAATTTTCCAAAACAGCGAAAAGCTTGCACACTTACATAGTGCAAATGCTAAAACACCTCAGCAAGTAACAGAATTTTTAGCTGCCCAACAATAACCAATGAGCTGCATTCTTTTCACGGAATGCAGCTCTTTTTGAAAGGAAACGATATGATGCACCAACAATTGAATTTAGCTGGAACGTCACAATATGATCCATCCATTGCACCAGGCTATCGCAATTCTGCCTGTGGACCTACAACAATTTATGTGATTTTAAACTATTTGAATGCATCTGCTCCTAGCATTAATGAGCTTTATCAACAGCTTGGTGGCACAAAAATTGGTTTATTTAAATGGCGGCTTATTTATCATCTTCGTCGCTTACAGCCAAATTGGGATATTCGTGGCTGTTCATTAAAGGAAGCCTTACAGGAAATCGATGCTGGTCGCCCTGTTGCGATGCGCTTTGACCGCTATTTTAGTCTGAATTGGCGAGATCAACAATCTACCTTTGCCTACCATTGGGTTCCCCTTATTGGCTATGAAATAAAAAATGACCAGCTATCGTTAATTTTTCATGATAATGGTGGTCCAAATCGTAATAGCAAAGTTCAACAAGCACTATTTCACAATAACGCAAAGGTGCTATCATTTGTTAAAATTACACCGAATACAAGGAACGTGCATGCTTCGCAATAAGTGTATAGCCACTCTCCTCAATCGCTTTAAAGGTTTGTGCTTGATAATTCGGCAATACTAAGCTTGTAAAATCCGCTTCTATTGGGACATCGGTTTGAATCGTTGCAAGCTCATACGATAATTGCAACATCTTTATATTTTCTTGAATTTTTGTTCGTTGCCCAGGCTTTAATTCAGCCAATGATGCCAAAATATTATCAATAGAGCCGTATGTTTGAATTAAGGTAAGTGCCTGCTTAGGGCCAATACCTTTTACACCTGGATAGCCATCACTTGTATCTCCCATAAAGGCCTTCACCTGTGCAAATTGTGCTGGTTCAATACGATATTCCTCGTGAAAGCGCGCATGTGTATAAATATCATATTCTGTATAGCCTTTTTTCGTAAAAGCAATCTCTGTAGATGGTCTTAAAAGCTGAAGCAAATCTTTATCACCACTAATTACGGTAATATCTGCCTCGTTCTGCCATTTTGTAATCATAGAGCCGATTAAATCATCCGCTTCCATTCCTTGCACTCCAAAATTTTTCCAGCCAATTTGCTGTGCTAAATTCTTTGCCATATCGAATTGTGGCAGCATCTCCTCTGGCGGTGCTGGACGATTCGCCTTATAGCCATCAAATAGATCATTGCGGAATGTATGTGCCCCCATGTCCCAACAAACAGCCATATGAGTTGGCTTCATTATGGATTGTGCTGTTAGTACATGACGCACAAATCCTTGCGCCCCATTTGTTGGTGTGCCATCTGCAAGGCGAATAAAATGACCCATTGCTGCCGAAGCAAAAAAGGAACGAAATAACAGTGCCATACCGTCAACAATTAATAGCTTTGGTTTTGTTGTCATACTAAAATCCTCTCTTATATACAATCTATTACGCCAAGGTGTAATTATTGCCGCTAACGCCTCGCTTTCGCGCAGATAAACAATGTGTCCAGATTTCTTCGAGCTCGTTTGAAAAAATCTATCACACCCGCTGGAGCTTTTATCTTGGTTCAGAAGATATTTAGTCGCCCGCTGAGCCAAGATAAAAAGCTTGCTATAATGCTTTCTATTCAACATTATAGCAAATTTTTAATCATCAACATGATCCACATACTTCTTTTATAGCATTGTCTTTCCTTTTTTTGAAATACGATTACGGTAATCCAGTTGAATACCTGTTAGCCATTGCAAAAATGCTGTCACGCCGATCTTAACAGTTTCTGATTGAAGGGTACCTTCCTTTGGGTCAGCATAGACAAAATCAATATGACGGACCCCCTCATTCTCACCAATAAGCTTAAGAATATCAAATAATTCATAGGCTGTTAAACCACCTGGTGTCGCTGCTGGAACGTCTCGTGCAAACATAATATCCAGTGCATCTAAATCAACCGATACATAAATTCGATCTACCTCATACATAAGTTGACGCAGCATTTCACGTATTGTGAGCTGAATACCATCACGTCGCATTTGCTTTAATGTAATCATGTGAATACCTTGTTCCCTCGCATAATGAATCATTTCTGGTGAATTGAAAAAGCCATGTAAACCTACATTATACACATGTCTCCCTTCAACAACTCCTGTTGCTATTAACTGGTGTATGGGTGAATCTTGCGCTAAGCCAATTTCTTCTTGGTTTCTTGCATCTAAATGTGTATCAATCTGAATGATTCCAATACGATCCTGTGGAAAAGCATTTTTAATGCCTTTTAGTGAACATGCTGTAATAGCATGATCTCCACCTATTAAACACGTAAAGCTTCTTGGATAGGCTATACTTAAATTTTCTGCTGCCGCCTCAATGGCAGATTCCGACAGCATTCTATCTTTTTCATGAATCGCCACGTCACCAATATCCACAACTGCCAGCGCACGTAAATTTATCTGTTCATCTAAATTATAGGACTGGAAGCTGGGCCATGCTTTACGGAATGCATTTGGATACTGTGCTTTCGTTGATGCTTCAGTGGCATAAGATAATAAAGCACCATACACAATAATATCTACATCATTTGGATTAGGATTTATTTGTTGTTTAATCCATTGATGCAATGCTGAGCCTTTTTCTTGCTGCCATTGGCATTCCGGTCGTATAAACATATTAATCTCCACCTTTATCTCATTTTCATTCAAGTCAAATCGGCCTATACGCCAAGTGATATTCTCCTCAAAATGACCTAATATATATGTTATTAACGTTATAGTACCATTTGAACACTTATCTTCGTTATATTTTTCTGTTATTCTACAAAATTTTCTTCATCTTTACTGTTCAACACAGCAAAAAAGGCATCTCAAAAATCATTTGAGATACCTCTTTCTGGATGGAGACACAATTTTGCCACCTCATACATGGAATAGCTTTCAAAAGAATATTGGCTACGCAATTCCTCAAAATAACGCAGTAGCTCCTCGAGCATCGCTAAATTTTTATCAATATGCTTCCCAAAATTATGAGGATGCCACCATATATGATAAAATGCCTGTGCTTTAGCAGCCTCAAGCATCCCTTCCTTTATACGCTTTAACTTTAACCCTTCGAATACACGCAATGGGCTACAATAAGGTCTTAAAAAGGCACTTGAGCGAATATCAATCAGCTGCCCCTTTTGCATATCCTTAAATGTCACCAGATGATGACCAGTTAAATTGAAATAGCTATCTAACCACTTTTTCGCGCCTAGCCATCTGCCTTTTGAAGTATTATACAAAGCATGATTGGTTGGACCTCTATAACAAATATATCCCGCCTCTAAACATGCCTGAAAATAGTCTTTGTTTATTTGATGACGTGGAAAGGTAATGGATTTCATAGGAGCAATATAGCCGTCCGTAATCGTTTTCATTGCATATAAATCTGCACAAAAATCCGCCTTTGTTTGCCCTTTTTCTAAACAATAAAAATGAGAAAAAGTATGACTTGCAATTTCCTGATAGGGTGTACGTTTGATCTCCTCAATTAAAGATTTACCAAAATGCAAAAGATCCTCTTGCTCATTTTCGCCTACTTTCGCAAGCTGGGTATAAGCAGCATAGCGCATCTGTTCATATTTTACTGGGATACCTCGTAAATAATGAGCCATCTCTGCCTTTGATTCGGCAAACAATAAGCCTACTGTCGCCCAAGTTGCATGAATATGATATTGCTCAAATAACGCTAATATTTTAGGCAGGGCTTTGCGTACACCATATAGGTTTTTATTGTATCGCCCATAGCAAAAAGCATCATGGACACCCCATTTTAGCTCAAAATCTAATGAAATAATGAGACCCCCACCGTTCATACTGCTACTTCCTCCATTTTTTCACACCGAGCAATCGTGCACGTATTTTAGATAGTGTAATATAGCCTGAATAAACATTGACAACCTCTCCACCAAAGCTTTGCTTCAAGGCTCGTACATGAGGATCATCTGTTAATTCACCCATATCATATAAAACAAAACCTTGCTGCTTTAAATGCAGTAAGTTATGCCATAGCAAGAAACGATTGGCATAACGCAAAGGTCGTTGTAAATGAGCTGCCATAGCTGCCGCATCACATGTTACCTCATAATAAGACATCGCTTTTTTTGCATGTACAATATCAAGCCGGTAACACATTGTTTGTCCACAAATACTTTGAACCTCAGATAATAATAAAGCCCCCTGCTGATTTAATAGTAGCAACGTTTCCATTTGTGATTTGCCAATACCTTTAAGCCTTTTTCTTTTAGCAAATTGATTGTAAAACTGTTGAAAGGCTCGCAAATTCTCCGTTGAAGGCTCTCGATACAAAATCACTTGATAAAATTCCTGTTGCGCACATCGTAAAAGTTGCCGATTTCCCTCTGATAGCGCTAAATATAATGAAAGCTCAGATTCTCGAAGCGAAATATGAATCGTTTCACTTTGAACAAGCTTGCGGCTCGGTACTAGTGAATGTGTATAACCTACAACCCTCATAGACTTTCGAATATTTGCTGGTTTTTCGACAAAATAAAAATGCTGCATTGCGATATTCCATCGCTTACTTTTAATGGACAGAATGAACATCGCCCCCACTCTCTGTATATTTTTCTACATGATGTCGCTTATAATAAGCCATTTTATAATGCTTTATTCGAGAAATAGGTTGATAGCCTAGCTGTATTAAGCGTTTTCGTTTCCGCCATTGCCAAAAGCCTGCCGTTATCCATAGTGCCTGTGTAGGTTTGCTATGGCGAAAATAAGCCGTAATAATATCAATCTGTGTAGCATCGTCATGGCTTAAAAAACAGGTTTGCTTTGGCAAAGCCTCGGTAATTTGCAGTGTATCCATATGCCAATGGGAGGCATGTAACGCAAACGCCAGCTTATTCGTTTCCGCAAAGGGGTCTTTATAAAGTGTAAATCCCTTATAAAAGAGGTCCAACAGCTCTTTTTGTTCAAGTTGCATCGCTTCCTGAATAGACATTTCTACAAATAAATTACCAATAGGCTGCTGTGGAGCAATAGCGTCTGATGGGGATAATTCATATAAAGTCACTTGTTGTAAACGAATAAATCTTTCTACGAATTGTTGTCCATATTCTAACCAATCTTTTACCTTTCCATACTTTACTAAAAGCCGTAATTGTCCTAGTATAGGCTGCTGCCAGTGCTGACTGCCTTTAGCAAATTTCTTCAGTCGTTCCTTTAATGTTAAAAAACCTGCCAGTAATTTTGTACGCTTTGTACCACTGCTAGCAAGCATATTTCTGGTAAAATCAACGCCAGAGCGCCATTCTAATTTATAGGGCTCATAGCCAATCCCCATATCCAACAGGCGATAGTTTGCAGCATAAGCTCGCTGAATCGTTTCCTGATTAGCCATACGTTCAACACCAAATATATGAAATAAAGGTTCATATGCACGTGCATACGTTATATAACGCCCACGGCAACAAAGCCCATATGTGCAGGCAATCCATTGATTTTCAAACAAAAGTGCATGGATCTTCACCTGTAAGGCTTCTCCTTGTAGCATTGCTAGGCGCTCAAAAAATTCCCTATTCTTACCTCTAATAAAACCACTTGTCCCAACCCTTTTCCGCTGTTGTCGATCAAATAACCGAAACATTTGCCAAAGCTCGTCCTGTAAAGGCATATGCTTTGTTAATAAGCCCAAATTTCGCAGCTTACTTACCTGTTGATCTATTGTATACACATTTTCTTGCTGTGCTGACAAAGCAAGATATGGCGTCACGATACGAAAAATGTGGGTAGACAATTGGTTTTCCACAAAGTATTGCTCAATCGTCGTTGTAGATTGTTTACTTTCTAACAAGCCATGCAATGAAAAAATAATATGTTGATGCTTACGACGAAGCTCATCAAAGATAAAGGTTATAGCTTGCATGAGCCATTCTTTTTTGGCGATAATTCCTGTGTAATGAGCAATACCTTCGCCTGCAAAAGTATACACCCTTATCCCCCAACGCATAGCCACAGTAAAAGGAAAAAAGGCAATAATCATCCCTTTATGTTCAACAGCGTAAAGCTCCACACGTTCTTTACGCCCTAGCAATTGCCACCAATTATAAAACCAAGCAAATTCAATAAAGGGGTTATCATTGTCCTCTTGTTCTAACATATCATCCCAAATTTCCTTGTACCACATCAGCTCATCATCTGTTCGAATACGAATTAATTGCAAGAAAATCCCCTTTCTTTTCATTATTCACCATCCACGAATATTGTACGTACCGTTCTATATGTATATTAAATAATTAGAGAAATATGAAAAAAAGAGTTATCAGGATAATAGGCTGATAAACTCTTTTTCGTATTAATTATAGGTTTGCTTCGATCAGTTGAATAGTATGTTCAATGGCAACATTGCCCTTTAATGCCTTACTAATCATGCAGGTTTGCTCTGCCTTTTGTGCTAAATGCGTAATTCTCCTTTCCAAACGCTCTGAAAGCTCTTCGACAACAATACGTGGTTTATGTATAATTTTTTCATAAGTAAAACTACCATTTATCACATTGACAAAGCCCTCTGACTGTATGGATAAGTCAAGCACAGCAATGGCTGAATTTTCGAGTAGTGTGGCAAATGTAATTAAATAACAGGTTGCTGCTGCACCTAGTAGCATTTCATCAGGATTTGTACCAATACCTGGTCCATTCATTTCCCGCGGAATAGAAATTTTTGTTTGTAAATTATGCGCCATAAGATTCCCTATACCATTTCTTCCTTCTGACCATGTTAAATCCATTGTAAATTTATGTTGCGTCATATTCTCTCCTTTCCGCTATTCCTTTAAAGGCTAGGAAAATGCTCGCTCCACACCTTGGCGAAACGAGCATGTTCACTATTCAGCCGTAGCAGTATGTGCTTTTTCTGTCTCTGTATGACGTCCTTTTTTTGTGAGAGCCTGGTACTCAGCTAAGCGAGCTGTTGTACGCCAATAGTGGTAAACAAGACCATCAATCCATAGCAAAGCCTCCACCTTCGATGCTGCAATCTCTAACTCTACTACATTTTCAACAGTATGCTCGAAATAGGCATTTCTTTTATCTCGTCTTACAGTAGCCATTTCAGAAGATGTCGCCTCTAATAAGTTTGCTATTTCAGGCAAACGCTCATCTTCATCAATTATCACTAGTACCTTCTCCAAAACCTCCAACCATTGCTGTGTTAATGCGTCCTGCAATTGAAAAGTATTAGGACTTTGTACACGTAGTGCCTTTGATAAACGATATAAATGATCTAAAGCATGTAACAGCGCAATATGCTTAGAGCGCTCTTTTTTTGAGGAGGACTGTATGGCATCCATAAATAAACGAGTCTTTTCAATCGCATCATCAATTTGTGTTAATTGATTTTCAATTTCGGCTGTTCGTTTTTTCCCTCGAATAAGGGCTATAAGAACAGTTGTTAATTCCTTTGTAATTTCCTGCAATGTATTAAAGGATACCTCTACCGCTACACCAGGTAATTTTGTGACACTATCATCTAAATTACGTGTTAAATGATTTCCTTTTTCAGGAATCATTCTTTCAATTAACTTTGCAAATAGACGAACAAATGGCATAAAGATAATCGCACCAATCACACTAAATAATGTATGGAAAATCGCAATACCTAATGTTTCATCAAAGCTACCATTAATGGATTTTGTGATAAATTCAGTAAATGTAAAGATAAATGTTGCACCAAGTGTTACGATAATGGCGGTTACGACATTAAATAGCACATGTGTAGCAGCTGTTCGTTTCGCAGCCGTAGAAGCCCCAATTGCTGCAAATAATGCAGTTGCGGTCGTCCCAATATTTTGCCCAATGACTAAATAAGCCGCTTGCTCAAAATCAATAGCGCCTGCATATAAAGCGGTTAATGTTGCCGCTATTGCTGCACTGGATGCCTGCATAATAACCGTCATCACAAGACCTAACACGATTAAGATCAGTTTTCCACTAATCGAATTGGCATCAAAGGCATCAAACGGAATTTTATCCTGTACAGCTGCCATCCCACCTTGAAGAATATCAATACCTAAAAATAATAGACCAAAACCTGTAAATAGCCCACCAATCGCTTTATAATCACGAGGTGCCAGCAATTGTACAAAGACACCAAGCGCAATAAAGGGCAATGACATGGTTTGCATATTAATTTTAAAACCTATAAGAGAAATAATCCATCCCGTACTAGTACTACCAATATTCGCCCCAATAATCACACCAATAGATTGCACAAATGTTAGTAACCCCGCACTAACAAAGCCAATTGTAATCAATGTTGTGGCAGTAGAGGATTGTACAAGCATTGTCATCAATGCACCCGATAAAACAGAGCTAATGGTTCCGCCAGTAAAACGATTCAACCATTTCTTTAATGCATCACCAGCAAGTTCCTTTAAACCATTTGTTAGCATTGTCATGCCGAGCAAAAATAAACCAATGCCTCCAAGCACATTAATCAACTTATAAACACACTCCCCGCTTTATTTTATTACCTACTCCCAATAGGCAAATTCCACAATCACTATATCCATTTTATTCAAATAAAGACACTTTCTTCCAACTTAAGCCTTCTCCTCCCTGTGTCTATATGTGAGATCTTTATCCTGTAGACATCTCATAAGCTTTTATTTATTACATGGAAAGTATAGTAATTGTTTCTGTTCATTTGGAATTACCTAAATATTCTTATATAGTACCATTATTGAATTTGAGAAAATAGGATGTTTTTCATTTATGTACAAAAACAAGCAATGTTTGAAAAAACAATGTCACAAACTTGCAGAATGAGCACTAATTTAGAAGAAAAAGGGATATATTTCGCAGAGCAGCGAAGGAATAATACACTACCAATTGTAGACTCTTGCAATCAAACCACCATGGTATTTAGTTTTTACTATTTTCAAAAGTCATACTCCTTCTACATTGCTATAGAAGGGCAAGCATATTCCGGGCTATTTCGCATACATTTGATAAAACGGCATGAAGTTTATAATAGAGTGGAGGAATTTTACAGGTGAGTGCAATGGTACTTGGTGGATTTTTATTTTTTAGTGTAAGCATAGGTGGCGCTATTGCCTGGATTTTCTCTAAGCTCTTTCAGCATACAACACAGGGGCTATCATTATTATGTGGTGGTTTTTTAGTTGGTCTGCTTATCCTCGATATCATCCCTTCCTCTGTTCATATTTACCAGCCATTTGGGATGATACTTGGTATTTTTATTGGCTACTGTATCTTTCAAATACTCGATAGCTTATTGCATACATCTTCCACCCAGCATTCCTCTGTCTCTCTTTTAACGCTTGCCATGATTATTCATACAATTCCTATCAGCCTTACTGTTGGAAATTTACTTAGCAATGCCGCATTAAGTATTTCGCTCACAGCCTCTATTATTCTGCATCATGTTCCTGAGGGCTTTGCTTTGTCAACGGCACTGATTGCTCAAGGAGAAAGGCTATGGAAGCTCTTTATGTACTTCTTTATTTTCTCTATTTTCTTTAGTGTTTTTATTTGGTTTGGTCAATATTGGGTGTTAACAAATAAAGCACAGGGCATTTTAATGGGGATTTCTATAGGATTAATAGCCACTGCCAGCGTTTCTGAATTTATTTTGCATCATCTTCGAGCAGTTAGTGTGAAATCCTTTATCATCTATCTCTTTTTAGGCTATCTATTAAGCTATAGCTTCCATATACTTGTGGAATAAGTTAAAAAAATCCGCGTAGTTTTCTATGAGACGGCTCGCATCTTGTCCATAGAAAGAAAAGCGGATTTTTTCCATTATATGTTTATAACCGTCATTCTTCTTCTGCTAATAACATGATCGTAACTGTTAAAATTTTAGAAATTTCTGCACGTGTAAGATTTCCCTTTGGATTAAACTTACCATTTGTCCCATTTAAAATACCCAATTGTTGTAATAAACCAATTGCTTCTACAGTATCCTCACGCATTTGATTTTTATCTGTAAATGTATTGTTGTTGCTTACCTGAGTAACATCCAGCTCCATTCCTACTAAATATTTAGCAGTCACATAGGCCATTTCTTCACGTGTTACAGGTTTTTTGGGCTCCAGTTTTTCACCATCAAAAATATCCATTAAGCCGTATTCTTGTAAAATAGCTACTTCCTTTGCTCCCCAAAAACCATCGAGATCTGTATAAGTGGCAGCTCCTTCATAATCCTTATTTACATCTAAGCCTGATGCTCGGAAAATAATAGCCGCTAGCTCCCCACGCGTAACCTGTCCATTTGGATGAAATGTTGTTGCAGACGTTCCATTAATAATGTCTGTTTGATTTGAACTACCCCCACTTAGTTATTGAAGTGGGTGATTCCTAAGAACACCAGCGTAACTGCCAGTTATGGATTAGGCTATCCCCGTAGTTCCTACGGTTAGAAGCCTTATCGCTTCGTTTTTCAGATTTTGTCCTGCGTTCATATCTCTATCGTGATGTGTGCCACAAGAAGGGCAATCCCACTCACGAAGATTTAAATGCTTAACGTCTTTGTTTTTGTGTCCGCAAGCTGAACATAGTTGAGAACTAGCAAATGTTTTAGATATCGCAATTACCTGTTTACCATACCAATTTGCTTTATATTCCAACATCGTTCTAAATTGTGACCAAGATACTTCGCTGATTGCTTTCGCTAACTTATGGTTCTTTAACATATTGGATACTTGCAAATCTTCGATACCGATGACATCGTGGTTTTTGACGATGTCAGTAGAAATTTTTTGCAAATAGTCTGTTCTTGCATGCGCTATTTTTTCATGAATGCGTGCGACTTTCACCTTTTGTTTTTGGTAGTTTCTTGCTTCCTCTAACGACTTCTTTTGCTTCAATGCCATTTCTTTTCGCCTTGACAAAATACGCTGTTCTTTCGCCAGTTTCTTTTCAAGTGAACAGAAAAACTTCGGATTTTTATACACCGTTCCAGTAGAAAGAATCGAAAATCTTTAAGACCGACGTCCATACCGACAGAAGAGCCTGTTTTTTCTAGTGGCTGCACGTCTGTTTCAGCAAGAATCGAGACAAAGTATTTTCCACTTGGATTTCGTCTGATTGTCGCGTTAAGAATACACCCTTCAACCTCACGACTTTTTGCAAACTTGACAAATCCAATTTTGGGTAACTTGATTTTGTTTCCTACAATCGTAATATTGCCGTTCGTGTGCTTTGTTGTGTAGGATTGTACTTTATTGTTTTTAGACTTGAAACGTGGTGCTTTAGTCTGTTTCTTGAAAAATCGTGCATACGCATCCGAAAGGTTTTTAAGGGAGGATTGAAGCGCAATGCTGTCTACTTCTTTCAACCAAACGTATTCTTTCTTCAGTTGTGTTAACCGAGAAGAACAAGTATGATAAGTGAACCCTTTTCCTGTTTCTTTGTAAGCATCCTTCCATTTTGCTAAAAAATAATTGAAGACAAAACGCGAACAACCGATTGTTTTAGCTATGAGGATTTCTTGTTCTTTGTTTGGATAGATACGGAATTTGTATACTTTGTTGACCAACACACGAAACACCTCCCTCTTTATCCGAATGTTTGTTTCTATTTTAACCGAAAGGACGTGGCTTTGGCTATCACCAACCGCCATTCATCCCCCACTTACGCATTCGGCTACGCCCTACACATTCCTTGAAGCGGACGTCTTCTGTCGAAAAACGATAAAAATTGAATATAGCTTTCAGCCCAGTGACCAATCGCATCCTTAAAATAACCACCTGACTTTAGGTCAATCTCTGCACGAGCAAATACTGCTAGCATGTCATTCAAATCTTCTGCATTAACAGCCTCCCATTTACCAGCTACATATATTTCACTCTTAAAAGAATTTCCAGTTTGCGTAATTTTTATTTCAATAGCATTGCCAAATAATTTTTTAAATTCCTCATAATTTTCCTTAAACTCTTTTGCTCCCTCTGGATATGCATGTGTACCATCTATATAAGCTTGAAGAATTGCTGCTAACGAAACCTTTACTGTAATACTATTGCTTGTTGTTGTAAGTGTCATTTTATCGTTTTCCAGTCCTACTTTAACGAGTAATAACATTTTATAAATATCTTGATAGGACATCGCTTGTGATTGACCCGTTGTTGCAACAGCCTTCTTTACATGGATAAGACTCGCAACATCTACAGCTTCCTGTGCAGAGGCTTGTCCACCAACCCCTCCTGTAAAACATGCAATACTTAGTGCTCCAGCTAACATTATCTTTTTCATTATTCTTCCTCCTCGTATATTAGTAGTAAGAGCTCTTTCCGATAGAATTTCCAGTTGATCCGGACAACTGGGGGATCTGTTGGATTTCCTCTAGGAAGTGGTCGCCGATTGGCTCCCTCACTCTTGTTTTATGTTTTACCTGTTTGACCCCTGTTTGACCGAGGGAGCCAAAAGGAAATCATCATTTTATTGTTAAATACTATTTTAAGTATTGCCTACAGGTGCTTACCTGTTTATTTGTCATCCCCTTTTTTAACCCAATTTTATAGCACAAGGGCGAAGGATGGAGGAGGCTCCATTTCAGTACTTCGTCCTTTTTTAGTCATCCAAAATAGTTCACGCAGCCCTGTGTCCATGCGACAATGGAACAGACAAGGTATTCACAGGAAATAGCTTTCACTCCTTGCAGACACACTTGTGTACTGCTTCATAAGCCTGCTACCCATCGTTCATTATGGAAGGTCTAACCACTGGCTGCGACGTAAGATTCAGAAGAGAGTGTAGCGCTCATAAATGGTCTTCTACTTGCGATTGCTGATAACGAGGCAGACATCGATGATTCGACTGGGCACCCAGGTCTGCGTGTATCTTGATTAATTCCCCCTTAGGAGGTGATTGGCATGTCACATATGCTAGTCGGTATTGACGTGAGTTTGCGCTCCCATCATGTTCATTTCATGCATGGAGAGGGTCACACACTCGCTGATTTTTCTGTTCGAAATGATGTAGAAGGTGCGGACACTTTGATTCAAAAAATTATACGAACAGCGGAAAAAAATCAAACAGATCAATTAAAAATCGGGATGGAGGCCACGGATCAATATAGTTGGCACCTTGCCCATTACTTAAAAGCACAATGTAAAAAAGTCTTACCCCATCTTCAAACAGCGATTTATATGCTCAACGCGCGTAAAGTAGCTCGCTTTAAAAAGGGCTACGATACATTACCGAAGAACGACAAAGTAGACGCCTGGGTTATTGCGGATCATCTACGCTTTGGACGATTGCCACATGAAATGCAAGAAACCTTAATTTACGATGCCCTGCGTCGTTTAACACGTACGCGCTTCCATTTAGTTCATGAAATTGCGCGTAATAAAACATACATGTTAAATCAACTGTACTTAAAATTTAGCGGCTTACGCCAAGATAATCCGTTCTCTGATACATTCGGTGCGACAAGCATCGCCGTCATTGAAGAACTGGACCCTGGTATCATCGCTGAAATGCCTTTGGAGGAGCTGGTCGAGTTCCTACAAGAAAAAGGTAAAAACCGTTTTGCGGAGCCTGAGGAGATGGCGAAATATCTCAAGCAGCTCGCTCGTAATTCGTACCGTTTAGATAAAATAATGGCCGATCCGGTTAATCTTTCTTTATCCGTGATTTTAAGCACCATTCAACACATGGAAACCCAAGTAAAGCGGTTAGATAAGGAAATCGAACGCATGATGAAAGGTATTCCACAAACATTAACTTCGGTAAAAGGCATCGGTCCCGTGTACGCAGCGGGTTTAATCGCAGAGATTGGGGATATTCATCGTTTTGATGATCACCACGCTTTAGCGAAATACGCAGGTTTCGTATGGACACAGTATCAGTCAGGCGAGTATGAAGCCGAGGATACCAGCCGTATGCGAACCGGCAATAAGTATTTACGCTATTATCTTGTGCAAGCATCAGACGCCATACGAAAACATGACGCCGAATATAAAGCCTTTTATCAAAAGAAATACCAAGAAGTAACGAAACATCAACACAAACGCGCGCTCGTCTTAACCGCTAGAAAACTTGTACGACTCGTGCATTCGCTACTACGCACGAAACAGTTGTACATCCCCAAAGAAGAAAGGAGAGAATAACGAATCTTTTCTCACTTTTCTTTAGTTAATTTATAACTTCCGTTTTTTAACTATTTTTAGTTAAAAAGCGTGAGGTTTATTTAAGTGCGCCTAAAATCAAGCATTCAGCGGCTATAGAGCTTAAGAATTTCCAATTTTACTGTTTTTAATGGTTGACATTTCACCACTGGGCTTTATTCCCTAAATAAAGTGTATAAAAACAACTATTAATAAATCTATAAAATTATGGAATTTAGTTAATAATTATAAAAAAGATTGATTTTACCCATACTTATCATCACTACTTCTTTTGTTGCTAGCCAATCCCCATTCTAAAAAGATGTTCTATAGGGTACACCTAGTATATAAATGCTTTTTGTAATTAATATATATATAATATCAAGAGCTATTGTTTGATTTTAAATCGCTGAAAGACGTAGGATATACTTGTATCAAAATAAACTTATTTTTATATTGCTATATCAATGTATTAATTTTCGAGGAGGAAGTCAGATGAATTATCAAAATATTACAGTAGCAGGTAGTGGCGTACTAGGAAGTCAAATTGCTTATCAAACAGCTTTTAAAGGCTTTCAGGTAACCGTCTATGATATTAATGATGAGGCATTACAGCATGCCCAAGATCGTATTGCCAAATTAAAACCACTTTACCAGCAAGACTTAGGTGTAACACAAGAGGAAGTAGATGCCGCGTATGCACGTCTAACATTTAAAAGTGACTTAGCACAGGCGGTTGCTAATGCAGACCTTGTGATTGAAGCTATTCCTGAGGTTGTAGCAATTAAAACAGACTTCTACACACAGCTTGGTAAAGTAGCCCCTGCAAAAACTATTTTTGCAACAAATTCGTCTACGTTATTGCCTAGCCAATTTGCAGCTGCAACTGGTCGTCCAGCGCAATTTTTAGCTTTACATTTTGCCAATACGATTTGGAAAAACAACACGGCTGAAATTATGAAACATGCTGGTACAGATATGAAGGTATTCGAGGAGGTTGTAGAATTTGCACGTGCAATCGGCATGGTGCCACTGCCATTATACAAAGAACAGCCAGGCTATATTTTAAACTCATTGCTAGTGCCATTTTTAGATGCAGCAGAATTACTGTTAATCAAAGAAGTAGCTGATCCTGAAACAATCGATAAAACATGGATGATTGGGACAGGCGCTCCACTTGGACCATTTGCCATCCTAGATATTGTTGGTATTAATACTGCCCATAATATTGTGGAAGCCAAAGCAACTGCAACGGGTGATGAAAACATGAAAAAGTTGGCAACCCTTTTAAAAACAGAGTATATCGACAAGGGCAAACTTGGTCGTGCTACAGGGGAAGGTTTCTATACTTATCCAAATCCCAACTTTGAAAAAACAGATTTTTTAAAAGGCTAATCATAGTTAAAGAGCAATCACCCTTTGGAAAGGGCAATTGCTCTTTTTCTGATTTTACTTATTTAGCATTCGCACAGCTTGTTGGCGCAACAGTGATTGCAAAATATTTATCATAATGTTTTGCACAATTAGGATTAAATTCAGTACTACAGTATAGACATGTGTCATTTTGTAAATATTCATGGATTGTTAGTTCATTTCTACATACCCCACAAAGAATAGCTTTTCCATAAAACTCGTTCTCCTGCCATACTTGTGCACCATGGGATTCATTTTCACTATGGCATTTATAGCAAGGATAATATTTATCGCAACACTTGAACTTAATCAGCGTTGTATCATTTTGTTGATGATAATGTTTACAACGCCCCTCATCGTCAATCGTGGCATGAAGCTTTTCCATCGTTTATCTCCTTTTTTAAAGAATGCTCTAACTAAGCAGCATTCTGATTTTTCTGTTCCACTATAACACTTAAAATACCAAAAACTAAAAGTAATAGTACACCAATCAATGTAATCGTTGACCATTGCAATCTTGGATCAAAAAGCTGGAAAAAGAAGGTGAATACAGGAATAAAACATAGTGACATCATCACTAAAAAGACCTCACAATATTGAATACCCTTTTGTAGTAAATACATTGGTATTAATACGCCCATCACAGTCAGCAATAAAATCCAGCCAATATTTTCGAATAAATAAGTGAACAACACATCATAAGTAGCTATAAAGGATAGCCCAATAATACCGTAAAATCTTTTTGATAAAATCATAGAGCTTGTCCAACCTAGCTGGCTTAACTGTTTAGAATAGACTGTGCAGAATACAGCACCAAGCCCACATAGTATACTTGCACCAACACCCAAAATACTAGATTGATCCCACGATTGTACGGCGGATTTTCCTGTAAAAATAGCAACAATTAATAATAAGCTTGCCGCAAATATACCAAATGCAATACCCCATTGCGCCTTTAACACATGCTTTTTTTGCTGAATGACTAGCATCAGGGCAAATAACGGCCCCAATCCCATCTCCAATGAACTGACAATTGCCGGTTCAATATATTTCAATGCAAAGTAAAATCCCATAAAGGCTAAAATGGAAGCAGCATTTAACTTCAATAATGGTAATCTTGCTGTACGCCAGTTTGGTGCTATCTTTTTTCTACTTGTAATAAGTTGAAAAAATATAGTGGTTATAAAAAAGCTAATGCCTGTAAAAAGAAATGGATGCACTGCCTGCACACGATTTGAATAATAAACCTGACTAACAGAGGTTAAAATCGCTGACAATAATAAGCTTCCCACCCCTACTATGTATACATTACGTTTATGAACAATTATCGTATCCATCGAATCCTCCACCTTTCCTTAGCTTTTTATGTCAGCTCATTTTTTATGAATTCCAACTATAATACCACAAAACTATGTGAATTTTACAAATTTTTATGGTCTGCCCTAAATTATCTAGCACGATAAAAATAAAGCAATTGCACCGGTATATACATTACCATATAATAACAGCAATAAAGGAGTTGAAAATTTATGAAATCCAACAGCATGGCTAAGCATTTCCTGCTATTGCAGGAGCAACGGATTTACTACCTACCAGCTATTCAGACGCTTTCTCAGGAAGAACTATGGCATCGACCCTATGAAGGAAAATGGTCTATTGGTGAGCATTTTTATCATTTATATTTAATTCTCAAAATGCTCCATACAGCAACCAAATATTCTTTATTCCTCACACCTATTGCGAAACTACAAAGAAACAAGCCCTTTGCTACTGAAATACATGATATTTATGCTGCCTATAAATTGAAAAAAGGAAAAGGAATGCCAGCACCTAAAATCTTAATACCACCTAAAAAAATATACTTTGCGCTCAGCAGCCAGGATATTGAGCAAACACTTATGAACGAAACATTGGCATTACAGTGGTTAGTAAAAAATATTGAGGAAGATATCGCAGGGCATATTCGCTTTCCAGACCCTATTGCTCATTATCCTAATCTTATTCAAGCGATCCAATTGCTCGCTATTCATGAACAGCATCATTTTAAAATTATGGAAAAAACATTCTCTTACACCAAATAAAACAAAGCCATCTTTGTGTGCATAGACAACAAAGATGGCTTCTATCTGCCAAACGCAATATTTTTTTGTTCCTTTAAGTCATTATTTTTATTTCAAATAACTCTATTTATCAAAAAGCCTACGATAGCAACATGCGCAAAAACTTTTCAAAGTGGACACCTGCTTCACTGGGTATTTGCTCCTTTGCTGTGGCCTCAATAGCCGTAGCTAAAAATGCTTCTGCAAGCTTCATAGACTCTACTAAATCCTGCCCACGCATCATACCGCCCATGATAACAGAGGCAAATAAATCACCTGTACCAGAATAGCTTTGACCATTATAGTCACGAATACTAGAAAATGAACGAGTTGCATTGATATACATATTGCCTACATAACGCTTAGTCGTATCTGCTGGCGGCGGATTCAAGCCTGTAATAATAACGTTTGCTCCCGTTATCTGCTGTAGCTGCTGCCCTGCCTCCTCAAGTGCCTGCATATAATCTGTTTTATTTTGATAATGCTGTAGCTTATCATAGGACAGACCTGTCAGCAAGCAGCATTCTGTCACATTTGGTGTAATCAGATCAGCACATGTCACAAGCGCTCTCATACGATCAAGCAGCTCACCTGTAAACATTTTATAAACCTCGCCATGGTCGCCCATTACTGGATCAACAAGCAATGTTGTTTCATTTGAATGAAACACATCTAAAAAACGAAAAATATTATCGATTTGCTCCTTGCCTGTGACAAAGCCTGTATGAATGCCATCAAATGCTACCCCAAGCTTGTTCCACTCCTCAGTAAAATATTCCATCTTTGACGTTAAATCCTCACAATAAAAGCTAGAATATCCCGTTTGAGCCGTTAAAATGGCTGTTGGCAAAGGCACTGCTTGAACACCCATCACTGATAAAACAGGTATGGCAGCCGTTAGGGAGCACTTCCCATACGAGGACATATCCTGAATAACCGCAACTTTCTTCATTCTTCACTCCACCTAACTCATCCTACTTATACTGCTCTCATCGTATCACAATTAAATAAATACGAAAATAATCTCAATCTGACCACTAACTCTTTTACAAAATTGGCACTTTCATTATAGTCAGTCCTTTGCTAAAGTAAAAATCATCAAAATATTCATTATAGTGAGGAAGAGATCCATGCACAGTATTCAACGATATACCTATACAAAACCGCGAACAAAAACATTTGATTTAGTGATTACAGCCATTTTAGCAGCACTTGTTTTTGTGGCCACGATGTTTATTAATCTAAAGCTACCATTTGGACAGGGTGGACTTATTCATTTAGGGACATCCATGCTGTTTATCTCAGCTATTTTATTTGGCCCTAAAAAGGGAGCACTTGCCGGCGCAATCGGGATGGGCTTATTTGATATCGTGGGTGGCTGGTTAATTTGGGCACCAACTACCATTATTTCGCGTGCGCTACAAGGCTTTATTGTTGGTAAAATCTCTTGGTCTAAAGGCTATAGAGGCGACAATATTGGACTAAATATTTTAGGAGCCGTTCTATCAATGCCTGTGATGATTGCCGTGTACTACATCGGGCAAGCTATTATGTTCAATAGCTGGATTGCCCCACTGGCATCAATTCCCGGAGATATTATTCAAAATATTGTTGGCTTAATTATTGCCATTCCTGTATGTATTGTATTGAAAAAAACACCATACTTTAAAAGAAACTTTTAATAAAAACATGCCATCTCCATAATAAGGTGGCATGTTTTTATTTGCTTATTAGTGACATGAGTCCTGTCCATTTTCATACTATAGGATGGAGGTGATAAAATGCCAAGAGTAAAATATCGTGATGCTGATATTGCCTTGATGGCACGAATGATGAGGGCCGAGGCTGAAGCTGAAGGAAATCAAGGAATGCTATACGTTGGGAATGTTATTGTCAATCGTGCTATTGCTGACTGCTTAGATTTCAATGATGTGAGAACCATTGAGCAAGTAATTTTTCAAGTACAGGGCAATAATTATTCCTTTGAAGCCGTTCAAAAGGGCAATTTATTTTACCAGCGGGCCCGCTCATCTGAAAAAAAGCTAGCGAAGCAAAACTTGGATTTTTGGAGAGAGCACCCAGCAAAATATGCACTGTGGTATTTCAATCCATATGCACCATGCCCGCCAACATGGTATGGTCAGCCATTTACAGGGCAATTTAAAAATCATTGCTTTTATGAACCAGCAGCTGGAACATGTGAAAGTGTTTATATGGGGTAAGATATAATAAAGGGAACTCCTCATCTAGCGAGTGTTCCCTTTTCACTTATTTCAACAATGCTTGTAATGCTTGTACCTCGTCCTCTGACAATGTGATGCCCTTCCCCATTTTCTCACGGTTCGGTGCCCATTCGCGAATATCATACTTCGGTACATGGCCATTCCAGCTAATGAGGTTTAGCTCCTTTTTCCAGCCCTTTGCTGATTCTGAGAGCACGCCAATTTGCTCGATAATTTCGTATTTGATCTCTGCCATAATAGCCTCCATTAGTTATTTTCATATATGGTATCATAACAGCTTATATGACAAATAGTGAAATTAATCTTCTGGATGCGTACCTCCACCATACAACCAACGAAGCGCACGAATAAAGTGCTGACTAAAGAAGCATACATCATGTGTGCCCTCAGGGTTTAATTCAAATAATAGATTTCCTTCCAAATAGTCCTCCTTTGTCAATTCTTGATAAGCTTTTTTCGTAGCCTCCACCATATTCTTTTGAATGCTATCTCTATGAATGCCTTCTAACTCCCCCACATATAAATACAAATGATGATTTTGACGATTCACAGCTGGCTTTATATAGGTATTCCCTTGACGTTTTACTTCCTCTCCTCGTATATACTGTAGAACATCCTCATACCAAAACGAAGCGGATAGCACAATATATTGATGAAACACTTCTGGATAATAATACGAAGCAAAGATTGAAGCAAGCCCGCCAAATGAGCATCCTGCAATAGCTGTATAGGAAGGGGCAGGATTAGTAGCATAGTGTGTATCTATATACGGCTTTATTTGGTGCACAATCGTATCCAAATAATTTTTCACCTGCCCACCTAAATTAGGTGTATTTGGCATAAGAGACGGCGCTTCCCATGGTGTATACTCATTATTCCGATCAATTGGTACGATACCAATAATAATCAGTGGCTCAATTTGCGCTGTAATAATTAAATGATCAATATAGTTCATCGCCTGTATAGCACCATTCCCACCATCATGCATATAAATGGTACGATACTGCTTTGCTGGATCATATCCCGATGGTAATACGATTGAAACATCATACTGATTAATTTTTTCATATTTAATTGAAATCATTTGTCTTTCTCCATCCTTTTAAATTGATAACGATAATCAATATCAATTATAATAATAGTATACTTTACCATGAAAATGAAGGTGAAATTTTTTTCTTTCAAGACCTTAATATATGTATCATTAAAGTAGCTATATTTTTAACACTGAAAATATAGTATTATAAACTTTATTAACATTTCGTTTTTAATCCATGATTTTTTATTCACTTTTTCAAACAGTCTAATGAATACTTAGTTATGCCATGAAAAGGCTAGGCATTATTAATTTGTCCATTATAAAAGCCGTATAATTCTCAAATTAAAGAAACAATAGAACAAGAAAACCCGAACTATTACAAAATGCTAGCTAAGCATTTGGCAATATCGTTCGGGTTTTCTATTGGCTAAAATCCTTTTATCCCAGTCTTATATTATCTTATTAAATTTCATAGAGTTAAACTTCCCATCTTATAAATGCTCAATTTTTGTCACATCCACTTTGACGGTTAATGCGTGTGCCCCTCCTTGGTAAACACCCTCTACAGGGCTTACATCTCGATAATCACGTCCCACACATAAAATAATATGATTATCTAGCACCTCTACATTATTTGTCGGATCAAGACCTATCCATCCGATACCAGGTACCATAATTTCTACCCAAGCATGCGTTGCCGTATCTCCAATAAGGTCATCGTCTTTGCCAACATATAAATAACCACTTATATAACGTGCTGGAATACCACAATAACGCAATACCCCAAGCATAATATGTGTATAATCCTGACAGACACCAGCCTTCAACTCAAATGCCTCTGTCGCTGTTGTGTTCACTGTTGTGGCATGTGGATCGTACTTAATCGCATGGTGTAAGTACGTCATCACATCACATGCTAATTTTAAGGGATTGTCACTTTTACCGCCAATAGCCGTTAAAACCTCCTGAATTTGCTCTTCATGCAGGGATGTCAGTTTCGATGTATTCAGATAAGGTAAATAATGACTTTTAAATAGCTGTGATTTAAAAATATTACGCATTTCTTCTGAAAAATTAATTTGATAAACATACGGCGCTTTTTGCACACTCACTGTAGAAGTTGCCGTAATGACAAGTTCTTTATGTGGTTCTGCAATAAAAAAGCTGCCAACATTATTTAGCCAAATATCCATATATTCCTTTATCATTGATGGTGGTGAAATATTTAAATTATACGATAAAACACGCTGACATTCGCCCGCTCTAGGCTTTAAACGTATTGTATTCAGTGATTGTTCCACTTCACTTTCATAAAGAAAAATATTGCTATGTGTGATATGGTACTTCATACGTTTCTCCTTTTGTATGCGTAGCGTGTTGCATGCTTTACACAGCCAGAATAGGTGGTGTTAAATAATAGGCTTGAGCTAGAATAGGACCAAAATCTGTACAATTTTGTCGAATATCTTTTACCCTCTGCTTCTGCTCTGCTAACGTTAACGTCGCCATATCAACATTGGTTAAAGCAATCAGTTCATCTAACGCACGATACATATTTTCTACATTTTGATTTGTTAATCCCTGCTCTATATCATACACTGTATCTCGAATTTTATATAGCCCATACGCCACGGAGCGAGAACATTTTACATCACCAATTAAAAAATCCAACACACTGTCTACTGTTAACACACGTGAACGATAGGCATATTCCTCAGCAGTATTCGTAAGTTGTAAGCCTAAACGTATCGCTCGATCTGGCTCTAATTCACCTTCTATTTCTAATAAATGATGCAAAATTAATGCTGTTTTCTCAGAGCGTTCCAGCCATTTACCAATCTTTAAAAATTTATAGCCCATATCTCTGGTCATCAATGAATCAATAACACCTGTTGCTGTCAAAGCCGTTTTCCGAATATGTGTTAAAAAATTTGTCGTATTTAGCAATGCAAATGTCTCTGGATATGCACCCTCTTGAATATCCAAATACAAATCATTCCATTCCTCCCATAGCTCATTCGGCAAACAATCCCTTGTGTTACGAGCATTCATACGCACACTCGTAATGGTAGCTATTAACGAATTTAAATTATCACGATCATAGATTAAGTAATGCACCATATCCTTTAAAGTATTTTGTGGATAACGCATTTGATAATCTTTAATATACCCGCAAATTGTAGGCACAATAAGCGATTCTTTTTCAAACATCAGATCCTTATGATTTGACTCTAGTGTATACTCTAATTGTGCATATAAAATATGCGCATTTGCTTGTGTACGTTCAGCATACCGTCCAATCCAATACAGTGAATCTGCTACACGACTAAGCATGTTCACCACCCCCCTTTACAATCCACGTATCTTTACCGCCTCCACCTTGAGAGGAATTCACAACAAGTGAACCTTCTTTTAAAGCCACACGTGACAATCCTCCTGGCAACACATATATTTCCTCTCCACTCATCACAAAGACACGCAGGTCCACATGGCATGGATAAAAATGTCCATTTTGAAAAGCAGGAGCACGTGATAATTTAATCGTGGGCTGCGCAATATATTGATGGGGTGACTCTACTATTTTTTCATAGAAGATTTGTCGTTCCTCCTCCGTAGAATGTGGCCCAATTAACATATCATAGCCACCAGACGCACCCACATTTTTCACAACAAGCTCCTCTAAATGTGTAAGCACCCATTCTCTAGTTGCATCATCTTCAAGTAAATACGTCTTCACATTATCAATAATCGGCTCCTCATTTAAATAAAAGCGAATCATTTCTGGTACATATTGATACATCGCCTTATCATCTGCAACACCATTACCAATCGCATTTAAAATCGCCACATTGCCCTTATTATAAGCGTCTAGTAAATGGGGTACACCAAGCATAGAGTCTTCTCTAAAATGAACAGGATCAAGAAAATCATCATCAATCCGTCGATAAATCACATCTACTCGTTTAAGGCCGAGAATCGTTTTTAAATAAACAACATTCTCCTTCACCACTAAGTCGCGCCCTTCTACAAGTGGAATATTCAAATGCTTTGCTAAAAATACATGGTCATAGTAAGCAGAATTATAAATACCTGCTGTTAATAAAACCGCATGGACCTCTTCATCCACTGGCATATTTATTGGACGATGTGAAAGTAATGCCTCCTGTAAATGCTGCAATTGTCCCTCCAACCGCTCAATCGCGTAGTCATCAAAAAATTCAGGGTAAATTTTTCGCATCACATAGCGGTTTTGATAGACATAGCTCATACCTGAGGGGTTGCGTAAATTGTCTTCAAGCACACAATACTTGCCATTTTCATCTCGAATTAAATCAATACCTGCAAGAAAGATATGATTTTGTAGCGGTATATTTGTACCAACAACTTGCTTATAGTAATATGGATTATTCTCGATAAGTGCTTTGGGAACAATGTCTGCCTTGACAATGTCTTGAGCATGGTAAACATCATGTAAAAAATGATTTAATGCCTTGACTCGCTGCTTCATACCATTCTCAATCATTTTCCATGTATTTTCTGGAATAATTATTGGAATAAAATCAAATGGCATGGTGCGTTCTGTTCCACCTTCTGCTCCATATACAGTAAATGTAATTCCTTGTCTTAAGAAGCTGGATTGTGCTGCATGATGCTTATCATACAGTTGCTGCTCAGAAAATGCCTGCAGCTGTTGATAGAACGTTTGATAATGCTTTTTAGGTTTGCTCCCATCTAGCATTTCATCATAAAATACACCAGATTCATATAATTTCCACATAATAAAATCCCTCCAATACATATCTATATTAGTTAAAATACGACATCTTCTAACAAAATTCCTTTATTTTCTGAATTTTCGTAATTTAATAGATTGTACTTTGTTAGAGAAATATAATTTGTAATGGTCGAACTTGAGAAGTATGGAACAGCGATCATTATATGGCTTTTGCAGGATAAATTAACTTAGATGAGTACTGTATTAATTACACTAAGAAACAAAAAGAAGCAACCAAGGGCACCGCACCTCAAAAATTAGTTATTTTACGCTAACTTTTGGATGCCATACAGGATCGCTTCTTTTCTTCTTACTTATTTTTTTATTTTTACATAACGGCTATAAACATAACCTGTTTTATCTTTATATGAGATTTTATACCAGCCCTGCTCTTCACCTAAAATCGTTATTTCTGTATTTTTGGCAAGTGTACCATATACTTTTCCAGCATTCGATGGCTTTGAACGAACATTTAAGTGATAGGCAGTCACAATGCCTTTAGGTAATTCTGGTTGTGTTACAATTGGCTTTGAGTTATCTGGTGCTGGCTTTTCTTCTTTATCCTTAGGAGCATTCAACACTTTGACAAGCTTCTGATAAAACTCTCCTGTTGTTTTCACTTTAGCAAATTGACTTGCATCGACTTCCGCCTTTGCTGCTAATGCTTCAATTTCTTCTTTCGTTATAGCATCTTTGACATTAATCGAAGCAATATTTGTATATTTTCCGTGCTCTGAAGTAGGAATGGCTAAAATACCTTTATTCACTAGCTCCACAACAGCGGCACGAGCAGGCGATTTTGTATCGACGCCAATAATTTTCCAATTGTTTTGGATAACAGGTTCGTATATACCATTCATTTCCTCTTGCAAGTAACGAATCGCTAAATTACGGATTGTACCCCCTGTTTCCCCATAAGCACTTTCCTCTTTTGAAGACCAAATCATATTAAATGTGCGCCCTTCAAGTGCTTGCCCTTTTGACACAAGGAAATCCATTCGATAGGCGTTCATGCCTAGCTTTAATGGGTCATCCATATGAATTGGCGTGCCATCTAATTTACGAAGATTTTTTATTCTGTTACCAGTCTGCTCTGTTAAATCAATATCATATTTGACATTCCCAAAATAATCATTTGTACTATATTTAGAGGCACGGCGTGTTGGATTAAAGCTCACTGTGACATCCCCATCACGCGTGCTATTGAAATAATCAACAGCCCATTCCATATAATCCTTTAAGTCTTGGCCCGTTACTTCATAAACTGATACCTCTCCACCAGCAAATTGATAATTATAGGCAATATCCTTTTTCTTAATTGGGCCTATATCTAATGCTGCTTTATCATTATCAATTTGGTGCGCGACTACATCTGCATTACTATAATGAAGCATGACTTCATGGAAGAAGTCTGATAAAGCTGTTTCTTGAATGTGGACAGAAGGAATGCCAGCAATTTCATTTTTCGGCACAAGATCTGTTCCTTTTAGCTGTGCCACCTCAATATTAGCATCGGTACGTGCAAACTCATGATATGGCTTTAATATTTCTTCTAGCTCTTTATCAGATTCAACAAAAGTTCCATCCTCATTCTTAACTGGAATTGTTGACGCATCTTTTTCCTTTAACGTTACTTGCTCCCCTTGACGAGTAAATGTTAAATCGATACGTGAAATATGTGAACCATATTTATTAGGCTCTGTAATGAGAACGCCATTCACGTCTTCTTTATTAATCAGCACATGATTATGACCTGCAAAAATAGCGGCTAACTCTGGAATCTCATTGGCCATTTCCTTAACACCTGTTCCTGGAACACCATTTTCGTTTTCCAAGCCCATATGCATAAGACCAATCATTACATCCACTTGACCCTCTAATTCTTTGACCGCTTTTTTCGTTTCTTCTATTGGATTTTTAACAACCAATCCATCTAAATGATTTGTACCCTTTTCATACTCTGTAATAAGCGGTGTTACCATCCCAATAACGCCAATTTTAACACCCTCACGTTCAATAATTGTGTACGCAGGTAAATAACGCTCTCCATTTTCTTTATAGACATTACCAGCAAGTCTTGTTCCATTAAATTGACTTGAAACCTTGTCCAATACATCTAAACCGAAATTAAACTCATGATTACCATATGTCCAAGCCTCATAGCCCATTTCATTTACAGCAGCTAGCATTGGAGATTTTGGTTGATCATTGAACAACTCAGCCGAATTATCCTGTATTAAATCACCATTCTCCAATAAAATTGTATTCGGATTATCATTACGAATATCTTTAATAATTGTATACAATTGTGTTAAGCTTCCTGTTAAATTAGGTCCATCCGTCGCATAATCCCAAGGCATAGAGCGCCCATGAATATCTGATGTAGCAAGAAGTGTAATCTGAATATCCTGTTCCTTCTCTTGTGCAATGACAGTTGTTTGGCTAAAGAAAATACCTGTTGCCAGAACCAATACTGCTATACTAAGTATGGATATACCTTTTTTCAATCTGTTCATTTCCTCAACGCCTCCCTCTTATTCTGAATTTTAAGATTTGCTTCCCCAGTGTAGCACTTAAAATACCTTATCTCCAGACAATATATAGCATAAAAGTAATAGAGTTGTGGATTTTTTAATAAATTTTCGGTATGATGAGGGGAAATGAATGATTAAACTAGTGAAATTTAGTAATACATTGAAGATTACATTTTTCCTAATAAAAAATTAGACTACTTCATATTTCTCAGCAATCTAACTTTTCATAGTTTTATTAATTCTAAGTTAACTTATTTATATCTAAAACCATCATTGGTTCTGCACCCTCTATAAAATAAGATTCAAATTCAAGCTGGTCATAAAAAGCAACTAATCTTTCAATATCTTTCTTACGTTTGCTTTTAGATTCATCACTAAAATTAACGTCTTCAATCGGTGATGGTTTTAAAATAATATAATCTATTTCTAAAATAGTGCATAACTTAATTAACTCTTTAATTGCATTTTTCCCATATCCATTATTTCGATAACTAGGCTCTAGCAAAATTTTATCTAATGTAAGAAACTTTGGAGACCATTCTTCTAATTCTTCTTCAAATAGCTCTATAAAAGTGGATATTAGCCACTCCTCGTCACTTGATGCAGCATCTGCGATATCTACTAACTGAAATTTATTCAATAACCTAGAATTAAATATTTTAAAATGAATATAACCAATATTCTCCTCTGCTTCCCCCGTGCTAAGTATTATCTTTGAACTTCCATCTATCACTAAAAATTCTTCATTAACATTTATTGAAGAATCTATTGAGACAGAGCTTCATTCGCTTTTATCAGGAACTAGCGCTGACATTTGCTGTTGAAAAGAAGGTAGTTCTGACATAATATCCGCAGATACTGAATCTATAAGAACTTGCCAAAATGTTATACTTCCATCAAGGACATCTAACTTTATAAGATGATTATAGATAGCTTCTAGCTTCATCAATCTGTGATAATTACCTTTTCTATTCGTTTTTTTATTGACTGTGTAGTAAACAACATCCCCTGTTGGCAAGATTGCAAAATAAATTTCATACTTATCTGTAGAAATAATCCATGTTGCCTTGTCCGTATATTGAATGGAGCATGTTGAATGTTTCTCAACAGCACTCTTTATAAATGCAAGATTCTTCTTTTGATCAAATATTGATACGTTAAATAATAATGCTTTCTCTAAATCTGCTACCTTTTTAAAATACGGTAAATAATATTGTTTAAGCTCCTCAGTAATTTCCATCTTTACACTCCCTATCCGATTGCCATTCTAACTTCAATATAACACGAACATTAGTTCTTAAAAAGTGTTAATTAAATCTATATTATCCTTTTACTATATATTTCAGCAAAGTAGAAGAGGAATATTAAAAAAGAGTCTAACTCCCATTCAATATCCCTCTATTTTCTTTGTTAAGGACTATTATTTTCCACTTTCCACCGCTTCTCCTTTAAACAAATAATACCAATCAAGCCAATTGCGGAAAAGAGGGTTGGTATGATTAAACCATAGAAATATCTATCCTCTAAACGTCCGGAAATATCCAAAACATAACCAAAAATCATCGGTAGCAATGCGGCACTAAAAAAGCCGCCTGTATTGGCAAAGCCTGAAACAATACCAGACTCTGCTAGAGGAAAAGACTGACGAACAGCCGCAAAGGTTAAAGCACTTGCTCCATAGCCAAAGCCAATCATAAAGAAAAGTACAATAAGCAAGAAAAATGACGGCTGTCCTTTACACAACAGGAACGTCAACCAGCTTAATAAAACAGTAATATGAACAACAATATATGGCATTTTAATTGTTACTAGCCTGCTGGCAATCCCACTCGTTAAAGGAGCGCCAATTAATGCCCCAATTAGACCAATCATAATTAGCTGACTTGCACCTGAACGCGTCATCCCATACATATCCAGCCCATATGGCACTGCCCATGAGCTGATAAAGCCAACATATCCTCCAACAACCCCGAAATGGCAAAAAAATAAAGCCCATGCCTGTCGATTTAAACAGATTCTTCGTAATAAAACAGCCGTTTTCTCTCGTTGTACTTCCTCTATTACCGCTGCTTGCTCCTCTGGAAAGATCCGTCTTGGACTTGTCACAAGCACAACGTACAGAAGCACACCACATAAACATAGTAAGAATCCCGCTGCAAGAAATATTATTCGCCAACCAAATAAAAGGATCATTGTAGCAAAAGGAACTGTTGCTAATAAAAAACCTAAGCTTCCTGTCATACCTGCGAAGCCAATTAATCGAACAAATTCCTTTTTATGAAACCATTGCGCCAAAATAAGCACCATATTCACCCATATCGTCGCATCGCCTATCCCAATCAGCAGCCTCGAAAAAAATAGCACAAATTCATGTGTACTAAAACTGTAAAAAATCGTTCCTAAACCTGTAAGAGCAGCACCAACGATTAGAAAAAAATTTGGTCCAAAGCGATCCGCTAAAATCCCCATTGGAATTTGCAAGCTCATATACACCAAAAATTGTACACTTGTCAATAACCCGATTGTCGATGCCGTCA
The DNA here is from genome assembly GCF_038051955.1 of Lysinibacillus sp. FSL H8-0500. Taxonomy (NCBI): domain Bacteria; kingdom Bacillati; phylum Bacillota; class Bacilli; order Caryophanales; family Bacillaceae; genus Lysinibacillus; species Lysinibacillus sp. FSL H8-0500. Next base: position 3,766,075 of record NZ_CP150292.1, read on the forward strand.
CACCAAAATCCTTCATTAATTGGTCTGTAATTAACCCTGGTGCAGTTCGTTGACTTGCCATAATCAAATACGTAAACAATACAGAAGCAAACACAATCCATTTGTACTTATCATGCTGTCTATCCAATAATCATTACTCCCATTAGCTTTTATATTATTTATATGAATGGTATGCCAAGATAAAGACCTTTTTTGAATTAAGCTCTGCAAACGAAAGTATCTCCATGATAAAGTATCGAAAAATTTTTAAAGAACGGGTCGTGCCTGTAAATAGATGTATCTGAATCTAAATAAGTTAATAGTCTATATAATTGACGAGCAGATTCAGCGTTTGCAAAACTATGGCCTAGAATAACAGTACCAAGATCTTGGTTACCAAATTCTAAGGTTTTGTAAGTTTTCTCCGCTTCACTCCACTCACTTTCAGGGAGTAATCTAAAATACACTATTCGGGCACTATTATGATTTTTTAACCCTTCTATATATTTTAGCTTTTCTATATACCCCCTGTTGTCACAGCCTTATTTACAATTACCTCATCTTATTATCAATGAATATAATACTTAGAACTCAAAAAACAACGACAGCAATCGCTTCTTTTTAATTACATTTTCACCTTGTAAAACTTTAGTTCTGATAAGCTGCAAACTAAGTTTGTGATTTACCTAAAATATTTATTACAAATAGATATTTAAAATCTTCATCTTCGTTTATTACGCTCTCCCATATGACCATCTCACAAAATCTAAACGCATTCGTTGTCATTACTTATGTAATATCAGCCATTTCATTAGGAATGGTCTATCGCTCTCATACCATTGGGAACATAAAAAATACTCTTCTTCATGTATACGCACTTTAAAAGAATAGTAGCGTTCTGGCCTAATTTCGTTGGTTAGACTTACTTTTTGAAGAAGCGGATACTGAATATCAAAATTTTTCTTTGAATAATTCTTCGATTGCATCAACTCGATCTCCTCTGGTGAAATCTTGCCATCCTCTAGTATTTTACGAAGAACAGTTTTTGCGATTATACCAATTTTCATATCCTTTAATTCATCGAAATTATTATCATCTGTTAAAATTTGCTCTTTCGTTGTGTTTACATTTGAAGAAGGCGTATGAGTTTTAAGCTTTCTTTGAACTTTATCTGAAAAAAGATTATACATTTGTAAGCTACGTATAAATAATTCCGAGGTATCGGAAACGTAATCCATAACCTCTAATACAGGTGTGAGAATTTTTTTGTTAAACTCATCATTAGCAATAATTTGAATATTATAATGTAAATCAAAGCCATGTAAGACATTTTGGATATCATTCATACATTTATTAAGGTCTGTTAATACAGCAGGATTAACTTTCGGTGCTGTAAAAATAATTGTTGCTGTCTTATAATGAAAATAGCCATATATACACATAACTGTGCGTATAATTTTCTTTACTACTCGTGCAATTGTTTCATCTTTAGAGCCATAGTTTAAGCCAAATTCATGGAAAGCGACATCAACCGCATAGATATGATTTTCATTGCCACTAAAGTTGATGCCGACTACATCAATCTCTGCCTGTTTCAGCATTTGACCTATACCACTATTTTTCTTATATAAATCATATCCATACTTTGTTTGAAAAAGACGATGTGATTGATACATAAGCTGCTCTAAAACATTACTATGTTGGAGCTCCCATCCATTCGATGCTTTCCAATTCATTTGAACCAATTTGCACATTTTTATATGCTTTAACCAGGATAAAATAAGCGATTCACCAACTTCAATTTTCATAATACACCCAGCCCCTTTGCTTATAAATTTTATAACCTTCATTATTACCTTTATTATACTATTTTACGAAGGGAATGTGAGGTTGCTAAACATACATCATTTAACAACATATAAAGAAAAGCATTTTTCTATAAGTGGATTAATCGAAAATTGCAACAGTAAAAAACATCTACCATTGAAAATGTAATGTAAAATACAGTTAGTCGTGCTGTACGAAGCATAAGCACACAAATAACTAAAAATAAATTGGGTGAAGATTTTTCATACTGGCCGGTCCTTATATAACCTTGTAGTAGGTTTTACTTACCTTTTGGATATCTTTCAAACATCACAGATTTATGTAACACTAAGAGGATATGCTATTTAAGAAATAGATTGTGTCTTACTTACACTTTTTCAGCTTTATCATTTAATCTATAATACTCCGGCTCTACATCCTATGACCAGCCAAAGAAAAAGGAATTACCATCAGCATGTCCCATAAAAGCACACCTATTGATAATTCCCCATTTAACTGTTCTACCTTTGTGGCAAACGAAGATTATATTATAGCAATACAGTATTAACTATCATATTTCCGGTAGCTGGGTGTTTTCTTACTTTCTCAAAAACGCTACTAGTCAATGACATTAATTATTCAGCAATTTATCTGTCTTTTTTATGAAATAATGATGCAGACAAAACTCACAAATTCCATTTATTTATCTAGTATGAAGCCTGTAAACCATGCTTACTAGTAATTACTATACTATTGGCTGAGGCTGTTCTGCACTCACATGTATTGCTGGCTTACGGTCTTTCCATGGCATTGCTTCCTCTAACTGTCTACCTAACTGTAATAACGTCAATTCATCAGCAAATTTACCTGTCATTTGTAGACCAATTGGTAGGCCTGATTTACTTTCTGCTAAAGGCAATGATAAGGAAGGCTGACCAGTAGCATTAAATAAATTTGTAAACGGTGCATACGTGAAAATTTGCTCTGTCCATTCAACAGCTGAAATGTTAGGATTGTTGGCATTTAATTCACCAATTTTAGCAGGAAGTGTGCCAATAGTTGGGCTTAATAAAATATCATAGTCTTCAAAGAAGCCTGCTACCTGACGCGAAACGACTGCATTTGTATGAATAGCTTCCAATAAATCAGCCGCCTTTAACTGACCACCATATTCGTAGCATTTCCAAATGGCTGCTTCAATATTGTCTGGAGAAACTGCTTTACCAGTTCCCGCTGCGGCACCCTTAATCATTTGATAAATATTCGCTGTCCAAATATTAACTGTTGCCTTTGTAAATGATGCTTGTTCATATTTAGGACGTGCTTCTACTACTTCGTGTCCTAGGTCTTTTAAAACTTGAACTGTTTTATGAACTGCTTCTATACATTCCGGATCGACAAATGCTCCAGAATTTGTTTCAGTTGTCCAAGCAATTTTTAGAGGGCGTATTTTTTCCTGGATAAGCTGTCCATATGGTGCATGTGTTACTTCTAATTTGGAATAGCTCCCTAAATCAGGGCCTGCTACTTGATCCAATAAAACAGCTGTATCGCGAATTGTACGAGTCACAGCGAACTCAATGGCAATACCATTTAAAGGCTCACTATTGAATGGACCAGCTGGAACTCTTCCACGTGTAGGCTTCAATCCAACTAACCCACTACAGGAAGCGGGAATACGAATAGAACCACCACCATCATTGGCATGAGCGATTGGCACAATACCACTCGCAACAGCAGCTGCGGACCCACCACTCGAACCACCTGGACTATGCTGTAAATTCCACGGATTACGTGTAGCCCCATAAATAACTGCTTCCGTAGCGGCATTATAGCCAAACTCAGGTGTGGTCGTAGTACCTGCTAAGATTAAACCTGCTTTCCGAAAACGAGCCATTAACTCGCTATCAACGGGTATAACTGTATTTTCAGCTATACGACTTCCCATACTATGCGAAACACCCTCTGCATGTAACACAAGCTCCTTAATAAAAAATGGAACACCTGCAAACGGAGCATTTTCATCAACCTTCTCAATTGCTTGGTCCGCTTGCTCCTCTAAAATACTGACGACTGCATTAATGGATGGATTGACTTTTTTTATTCCTTCTAACGCTAATGTTTTTAACTCTTGCGGTGTTATTTCCTTTGATTTTACTAGTTCTGCTAATCCAATTCCGTCATATGATGCATACTCTTGTAAATTCATATCATCACCTCGTATAAGTTTATAACTCTAATGTACTGAATATTCTAAAATATCACTATTACCCAAAAGGATAATTCTTCTTTAAGTAGAATATAAGTGTTTAATAGAGAAACGAGGTGTTTTCATGTTTTTGGAAAATGATTTAGAAAACATTCTTAAAGCGAGCTATCATATTTCGAATATGAATGTGAATCAAAGTGATGAAGGATTTAAAAGAGAACTTTTGCAGACGTTAAGTGAACATCTCGGCTATCATCATTTATTATTTTGGGAAATATCAAACAACGAATTAAACGCACCCATACATTTTAATATAGAGGTTAATATACTAAATGATTATTTACGCACATATAAACATTTTGATCCATTACATCCCCAAAATATAGAGACACAGCCTTCCATTCAACTGCTGCATAAAAATGAAGTAATGTGCTTACAAAAACAAACGCACTATAAGGAAGTTTTTTTGAGGGAAAATTGCTATGAGGATGAAATGGCAATGTATTTGAAAGTAGACGATAAATCTATAGCAGTAATCGGCTTTTTAAGAAAAATGGGAGAGAAGCTATTTAATGAAAAAGATATTTTAAAATTAGTGTATTTGAAAAAAAATATCGAAAACATGTATTCTCTCCATCACTATTCACAGCCCTCCATCGTGTTGGAAATGACAGAACGAGAACAAGAAGTTTTAAAGTTTGTATTTAAAGGCTTGAAAAACATAGAAATCGCCCAGCAATTATTCGTCAGTGAAAATACGATCAAAAAACACCTTCAAAACCTATATAGAAAGTTTCAAGTAACCAATCGCACCCAGCTGCTGGCAAAATGTTTGAAGTATATTGATCATGTTTAGTAGTGTCCTCCAAAGAATAATTTCCTGTTCCATATCTACCTATTGTTACATTGAACTCTTATACCATCCTTCTTTTATTAAATAGAGGTCATTTGGACTTTAGGCGTATCTACAATATATTCTGAAATGACATGATAAAAGAGACATTTCCAAAATCGAAATGTCTCTTTTCTATAATGTTTAATATTTATCACAGACTTTCTTTAGCTACACTTTTATTTTGTTTTGGCAGTTTCAATCATCCAGTTAGCTAAGTTGTCTATTTGTCCTTCTACAGCAATCGGATCTCTAAACCATGACTGACTTTCAGTCCACAAGTATACTTTTCCATCTCGAATCGCAGGCAAGTTACCCCAAATCGGATCAGCCTGCAGTTCCTCTAACGTTGATTCCGTTGTTAAAACCAAATAATCTCCAGTATACTCAGGAAGCATTTCTAGCGAGAATTCATAAAATGATTCAGCTAGCATATGTTCTGGCACAGTTGAAGGTGGATTCGCACCTAATATTTCATACATAATGCGACCCCCACGTCCAGATTTCGGTCCAAATAAGAATACCTTTCCATCATACTCCTGCATGACGGAAACTGTCTCTCCCTCCTTAAGTACAGCTTGAACTTCATCACGTAATGTACTTGTATGGCTCTCAAAATTGGTAATCCATTGTTCAGCGACATCCTTTTTATCTAATAAATCACCGAAATAACGCATTTCCTCCTGAATCGTTTCAAAGCTATTGTAGGGCATAGCCACAGTTGGCGCAATCAATGAATATTTCTCCACTGCTTCTTCTTGATTCAGTTGAGTAATGATTAAATCTGGTTTCAATTGAACCAGTGCTTCTAGCGAATCTCCCACATCTGTCACACCATCAAGCATCCCTTCTATGTATGGACTTTCCATTAAAAAAGAATCAGAGGCAACTGGTTGGACATCAAGTGCCAATACGGTTCCTAAATAAGCAGGTGCCGCTACACGTTGTGGTTGGGCAGGCACTTCCACATCTCCGAGTGCCGTTGTCATTGTTCGCATTTGGTTGTTGGCAGGTGCTTCAGACTTACTTTGATTCGATTTAGTTGAGTCACTATTGTCGTTTGTCCCTTCTGATGATGTCCCACATCCCGATGTGACCATAGTTAGACACAATAGTGCCATTGCTAACAGATTTTTCTTTCTAATTGCCATATCATTTCCTCCATCTAGCATTAATTGATAATGAATATCATTACCACTTAAATAATACTTTGCTGGATGTGGAGCAACAATGGACAAATTTGTCCAATTCATTGTATCTTTCGAACCTATATCCTGATATTGCTTGCGGTATTCCCCTGGTGTTATACCTGTTTGCTTCTTAAACATACGGTTAAAATAGATAGTGTCAGGATAACCAACATAAGCAGCTACTTCCTGTAGTGTCGCTTCGGTATCACATAGTAACTTTCGCGCTAAATCTATACGTAAGTGAATCGTATAATCAAGTGGACTGCATCCCATTTGCTCTTTGAATTTCCTCGAAATGTATTGTGGAGTGTAATTCATTTGCTGGGCCAGCTGCTCCATGGAAATCAAGCCACGATAATTTTTTGCAATATAGCGGACAACTTGTTCGGCTAACGATGGGGCGTGTGCATGCTCCATCCGCTCCTTTAACGCTGTATGTACGAAACGGATGAAATCCCCTTTGGCCTTCAGTCTCATTAATTCCTGGACATCCTTCATGTTTTTCTCTTTGTCTAGCTGTTTATTGTCTATTTGTTGCCAGTCTGCAAGCATAGTTTCTAGCATCTCCAACGTAACGAGCGGTTCGCACGGTGACACTGCCCAGCTTTTCATAAATGGATTGTCTATTTGCATTATCATATGAAACTCTCGCAATGCTGCAGCAGGCAAAGAAGCATTATATAAAATCATATAGATATCAAGAAAATCAGTAGTTTGAACCGTTAGCCGCTGCCCCTTGCCAATATGTAGCAAATGAAACCTTTCAGATAGCCACACTTCATCGTTTACCCACAGTTCAGCACGTCCATTTGCTACAAACATAAACATGCTTGCTGGTGTTATATAATCATAAATCTCATCGCCACGCCCTATTCGTTTTATCCGAACGTCGAGTACACGAATGACAACTTGATTCCACAATTGAATTTGTTCACCTATATTCATAATAAAACCACGCAACAAATGCTATCTACCCAGTCCATTAGATTGCTCCTTCCCAAGCATATTACAATTTAATCAAATATGATAATCATTCTCATTTTGATTTTTGTTTTAAGTTATGTCAAGGACAGTAAAATCATTTCTGACTATCCAATTAAGGACGTACCTTGTTAAATTTAGTACGTTAAACCGTTGTGTGTAATTTATTTTGGTTTCAAATAAGCTTCTACACCTTCATATTCGTTTTTTTAACCCAACAAACGATTGATTTGCCGATTAAATAGCGTCAAACAGCTTCTTATTTTCCTCAGTAGTAAAAACTGCGCCACTAATTGGTAGAGTGTGTCTAACAATTGCTGACGCAGTTCAATAGTAAGGGGTTTTCAAAAGATACATTAAAAAAGCACAAATTGTCTGAATAGTATTATAAACAAGAAATTTGTATTTACGTTTAAAAGAAAAGTTTAATCCTCAACATAAATCGTTAAAACACTCCATCATTTTGGTTTTCCCTGAATTATGCGAACAACTTCACAGCTGCGTCAGTACAACTAAATACAAAAAGGCATGTTAAAAGTTTCGCGACTTTTAGCACTCCTTTATCCCATTATTAAACAACAGTGATGACATTCACATCTTTTTAGCCTGAATCCCTCGAATCGTACTTTTTGGAATTGTTGCATCATGCTCCACAATGAATACTTTTGAGAAGCAGTGGTAATACATTTCATCATGTCCCTTTGGTGACACAATAATTAGCTTACGTTGTAGCTCCTCGGCATAAAGATTAAACACCTTATTTTTCCGCTCATCATCTAATGCGCTATCAAACTCATCAAGCACGATATAGCCTGGTGAAGTAGCCAAGTTTTGCAGCAGCGCGAGTGCGAAAAGAAGTGAACTTAGTGATTCCTCCCCACCTGATACACCTAGCCCCACCTTTCCACTACGAGCCTTCATACTCACATCTTCAAGTGCACCTTGATGCCCAATTTTACGCGCTTTAATATAAAGTCGGAAATTGACACGACCTGATTTTTCCTCAATGCGTTCCTTTTCCACTTGCCCTTCAAACTGAAACAAATCCATATACTTTTGGAAAAGCGTATTGATTTTGATTAAGTGCATCGTAATCGTGGTTTCTAAACGGTCCTCTAGCTCATTTGCACGAATGGTATTGCTTTCAAGTAATTGCTCCGATTTCGCTAGATCAGCATTTTTCTTATCGAAATCAGCCTTTTGTTGATCATAATTTTGCTGGGCATTTTCGTTAATTTTTTCTAAACGGGCATTGCGTAGCTCAGCTTTAACTTGTTCGATTTCAGCCTGTAGCATTGTCAGTGATAAGTTCGTCGGGAGTTGTTCGTCTAGTTGCTGTGCTTCTTGTGGTAACACCTGTTCAAGTTCAATCATATCAAGCTCACAGCGACTTTTCATCGTTTCATCCAACTCCAGCTTGTCCTTAGCCTTTTGAATCGATAAATCATAACCTGTTAGTTGACTTTCGACAATTTTTAACTCGCTCTCGAATAGTTGTTGTTGTTCACCAAGTTGCAATTGCTTACGTTTTTGCTGATGAATTTCCTGCTCTTTTGTCTCTTGTTCCTTAGTAAGTTTTCGAATATTTTGCTGCAACTCTTTTCTAGCCTGCTCAATCCGTTGTAGCTGCATTTGCTGCTCTGCAAAGGCACCGAGCTCCTCATGAATTTGCCATTGTTGCTTATAAATATTCTGATGATACTGTGCATCAATTTGCTCGCTTTTCAGCTTATCTAGTTGGATTTCAAGTACGGTTTGCTCATCATAAAGAGCTGACAATTTTTCTTCAACAAGCTCAAGCTGCTGCCTATAAGATGCATAATCCGCTTGCTTTAATAAAGTACTTTCGGCTAATTGCATCGTATGAAGATGGCCTTGTAGCTGTTTCAGCTGTTGTTGATTTTCTTCGTATTGCTGTTCTAAATATTGCTGCTCGTTCTTTGTTTTTGTATATTGCTGCTGTACGTCCTGCAACAGCTTTTCAATTGCTCCATCACTTAAAATATATTGCGCTGCCTCTTGCGCACCGCGAACACCACGCGTATCATATAACAGACCTTGCTCGATTTTCGGGCTCTCTAAGTAAAATTGCTGCACCCACCAAAGTGCCTTATTCGCATAATTCTGCTGCTGTTCAGGTAAATCGCTGCGAATTTGTAAGCCATACTCTGGTAGCTTCGAGATACTTTCAGTCGGCACAAGCTGTTGAAGTGATACATAGTACAAATCATTGACTGGCTTATGATTTTTTCCGACATAAAAAATGGTATATTTAATCGCCTCTAGTTGCTTTTCTAACTCCAATGGAGCAGATGGCATAAGCTCAATCAACTCACGTAATGTGTACGCCTCTAGTTGCTGCTGCTTTAAATGAAGTAGTCCCTGCTGCTGGCGTTTGGATACAACCTTTTTTTGTTCATACAGTGTCACTTTCTGTTCCAACATTTTTAAATCCATTGAAAGACGCTGTATCTGTTCAAAATCTTGTTCATTTTGCCGTGATAGAGTGTTAATTTGCTGCTCGATTTGCGCACTGCTTCCATAAATTGCTTTGTGCTTTTCTGCATTTGTTATTTTTTCTTTTAGCTCTGATGAAGTGATTTCTATATGGACTTTTTCTTGTTCGAGCTCGCGCTGTTGCTGGCGTAATTGGCTTTGCAGATTACTGAGTTCACCTATTTGGTTTGTAATTATAGCTAATTGTTCATTGGTTTCTTCTAGCTTACGTTGTGTCGTTTCGGCATCAAAACGTAATTGCTTTCGCTTTTCATCGATTTCTTCAAGCTGCTGCTCTAACTGCTGCTGCAAGGCTTGTTGCTGTGTGTCTTCATTTTCTTGCTGCTGTAAGTTATCGGTAATGATGATTAATTGCTGTGACAATGTCGCAACATTCTCCGATAATTGTGATTTTTGGTGCTCTAGCCTATCAATTTTACTCTTTAATTGTTGCTGAGTAACCGTTAGTTTTTCCTTTTCCACTTGATATTTAGCCTTTTGCCCGGCCATCCTTTCCATTGAGGTGCTATAATACGTAATGATGTGTTGGAGCAATGTGTAGTATTTTTGACCAGATGTGAAAATACGCCTTTTGTTATCTAAATATTTATTGAGCTCGGTTTGAGCCGCATTCACACTTAGCTCCGCGCCTTTTTGAATACCCTTTAAATATTCAATTTCCGTACGAACTTCTTTAATTTTTTCTAATGAAGTTTCCCATTCCTTTTGCATTTCAGAAATCTCGAACATGTCACTAAATTTGCGGAAACGCTCTTCCGGGTACATCGCCGCAAATTGATTGACTTCTTGCTGATACCAAATTAAATAATAAACATCTGGCTCAATTTTATAGCGCACACGCAAATCTTCACGATACGCCTTAAATGTACGTCCCGCTGTCCCACCAGATGTATAGCGGGCATGAGATGTTAAATTCGCTGTATCTTGCCCATTTAAAACCTCATACTCACGCTGAATCGGGCTATTTTTCGTATCTTGATTGACCGTCAGCTGAAAGGCGATAAATTTTGGACCATCAATTTTTGTTGGGCCTTCATTTAGAAATACGAGCGTTATACGTGCATACCAAGGGTCATTTACTTTTAAATTTGTTGAACGAAGTCCCTCTAATTCTACCTTCGATGAATGTAGCACGGCACCAAGGCAAAATGTTAATGTCGATTTCCCCACACCATTTGGACCAGTAATTAAAATATGCTCGTCTGCTTCCCCAAAATGAATCCTTAGCGGTGAGTAGTCGCGAACGCCATGAATTTTCAATTGATATGGGATCATTCGTTTTCCTCCTTAATATGTAGGTTATAACGATTGAAAAACTTCATTACTTCTTCTTTACTAAGCTGTGTTTCCTGGGCAAATTCCGTTGTACGTCGTAAAAATGACTCTGAAAACATATGTACTCCTATGGTCGTTAGCATATATGCCTCTTCTGAGACGGATTCGTAGTCTGTAACCGCGCCAATTTTTTTCAGTTGGTCGATATTATTTTTTAATTTACGATTGGCATTTAGTGATTCATGGCCAAAATCAACTAGGATTTGATGCAGCAGCGTAAATTCATGCCCAAGTACTTCTTGGTGATAAAATAAATACAACATAATTGCGAGCGCCTCACTGCTTAATGTAGATTTCGCATGTTTTGCTGTTACATGCATCATGACAATCACGCGGTCTCGACGATCATCATAAATAATACGGAAATAGCGACTTAACGCGGCATTTAAACGATTGATAAAGGAATGGAAAGCATCATCATCTCCACTTTTAATGCCAAGCAGCTTTTCTAAATCCTTCTTTGCTAAGCCGTAATTTGCCCCTTTGATCGATGCAGATGAAGAAAATAATAACTGCATAAATGCTAATTCCTCTTCGGTCGTTAGATAACCTTTTAAACTATTCATCATCATGAGGGTATTGTCGAACGGTAAATCGTTTGTCGTCATCGTCTATCCACTCCCATTGTTTTTCATAATCTTTCGTTTGCTCGATAGGCTGCTGTTCTACCTTATTGTTACTAGTTAATGCTGAGACAGCTAATAATGAAAGAATTGCATCATGCCATCTATTTGAGCTCGATTCCACAATAAGTTCTTCCATTTCCGTTTCACCGTGCTCGGTTAAATAATTTTCAATTCGTTTGGTATCAATCAGTGATTGGATCATTTTCCATGAAACCTCTTGTAATGCTTCTTTTATTGGGCGACTATCCATTTCGGCCTCTTCATATTCAGGCTCAAGCTGATGAGAAATCGGCTTTTCTAGCTTCGGTTCATACGTTTGCAAATAATGTACGGCTTCTGTAATATCTTGCGGGCCAATTGGTGCAGCAAATTTTACAGGGACCCATAGGCCATCCATCGCCTCTTGTTCATATTGATTTTGTTCCATAAAACTTAAAATATCATGGGCTGTTGGGATATTCGGATTGGCTTCTGGTGAATGCATCGCCAAAATAAACTGACGCACTTTTTCTGGTGAAATGATGTTAGCGGTAGGTGTGAGCTGCATATTGACAAAGCGAATATATTTTGTTAGCAAGCTTAAGCTAAGAGAAGTCCCTTTTGAAATTGCAGCCGTTCCGCGGCGCATTAAATCGCTCATTTTCGTACTTTCTTCGACAGTGCCAAACTGTTGTAAGCGCTCATTTAATTTTGTTTCAAGCTCAAGCATGAGTTGATTAATTTTCTCCAACTGCGGTAAGGCATTGCGATCAGCAAGGAGTTCAAGCTGGCGTTCCTCTAATTGCTTAATTGCCTCTTCAACATTGTAAATCATCGATGCGATTTTATTGCCTCCAGAAATCCCTTGGTCGTCGTAGGCAGCGCTTATTTCGGCATCGCGTCTTGCTTGAAATAGCGAGCGGCCAATATCATCCTGCAAATAATAGGCAAGTGCATCGTTACCCATGCGAATTAACCCGTCCATTAAATTTTTTCCACGGTCACGCATTTTAATCTGACGGCTCTGTTTGATTATCCAATTATTGCGTTCTAAAATCGTGAGCATTCTCGTAATTTGCGCTAATGTTGGCGGTTCATTATCTTGCGAATAAGTAGACTGATATCGGTAGTATAGTACTTCCTCATTATCGATGGCATCTTTAATCCCAAGAGATGCTTCGTTAATTAACTGAATAACATTTAAAAAACGAATAATTTCGATTGGGGAATCGTACATTTTTTCTGTGCTTAATTCCTTTAACACACCTGCTAATGATGCTAAATCACGCATTGATTTCATAAATTCTGCAGTTTGGTAATCGCTTGTAAAAATCGAAATCGGTGCTTTTATATCCAATTTATCCATTGTTCAACCCCTCCTAACTGCTGTTCCTGTTCATGTGCCTCTTGCACTTGGGCGGTATAGCTTTCAATTGAATGATACAATTCATAATCACGCCCAACTATTTTTACAGTTCCCTTAACTAATGCAGCGGCATACCTAGCAATCATGATACCCTCGCTATCGGTATCTGTCCAAATAATCGTTTGTTTAATAGCTGATTGCAGTAATTGCTCTATAAATTGCTTATGTGCAGAACGAATTTGACCGTCTAAACAAACGATGCAGGAATTCGTTTGCCTTAAAAATTCTGTCTCTACAGCCATACGCGTTAAAATTGCTCGGTTTTCAACAAGCCATAACGTTGTATTTGTCGTTGTAAAAGGTGATAGTAAGACCGCATTATCGGTCGTCGCATGCACCGCGCCAATCGCATACGTTGCAAGGCTATTTTGCACATTACCAGTAAAATAAATTGGCACAATTTTTCCGATGCTCACTAGCCCGTAAAGCGTCGGGTCAATTCCACTTTGCTCTAGCTGTGCTAAAAAAACCTCACGCTGTTGGTCAAATACCTTTGAGCCCCCAATCTTATCATGTAAGGTCGCGCCGATTTCCTTAAAATCAAATAGCTCCTTTTGCAAGGATAATGCATAGAACGCTAAACAAAACTCAATATATTTCATCCTCTTTTTCATTGTCCACTGTTTAGGCAGCACATTCCATTCGATCGCCTGTTGAAATATCTCTGGTAACGCTAGTTGCTCAGCCTTTTGCTGTAACGCCTGCATCTGTTGCTGCTGATTTGTGAACTGTTGCTTCTCGGATTTTTGTTGCTCTTCTATGTACGCTGGGCCAATGCGGTAATAATCCTCCTTGACGCTTATACCATCTGTATGATAACGAATTTCGCGCACAATCCAGCCCTGTTGTAGCCACTGTTGAATCGTGTCATTCGATTCATCTAACATTCGCTTCGCATTTGGTGTGAATTTATAGGATGCTAATTTTTTAGGAAGTGGGGAAGTAAATTCTGTATGCATTGTCAACTTTAAATGCGCAACTTTACGAAATGTACGCGCAGTCTTTTTGACTATAGTCGCAACCATTAATTGCTCTTGTTGTTCTACCTTTTCAATTATTTCATCTTTTTTCAAAAAATACACTTGGATAAATGCCTCATGCATCGTAAAAACCCTCCTTTACCTTGTTTCTAGTTAAATAGTAGCGTACCCTATGTTCTGTTTGTTATAAGGAGCCACGAAACAGTATGTCAATTGGTAGCATCTTTTCCTACGCATCCGTTTCTTGCTGGTACATCTCTTTGAGAGCCATTTCCTAAATTTAGTAAATATCATTACTGGACTGATTAAAGGATCTTGTTTCTAGTGTTTTAGCACTTTTCATTAATTTTGAAACTAGACGCTTATCTAATAAATGGATAACCTAAATTCAAAATTATAAATATTAATAGAATTACTAAACATTATTAGATTAAATTTTCTTTGCTCCTTTGATTATTTTTACCATAAGTGTGACCTCTAAATTTAATTTTATTATAAGTTCTAGTAATTTAATTAAATAGCCTTATTTTGATTCCCAAATTGAATGCCACAGTACAAAATCGCCCGAAAACTCAAGCAAAAACCCTAATTTAACTGGTGGGTTTCTCTACTCATAAAACGCTGCGATACTGACCCATGTCTAACAACCTTCTGAAAGGTCCGCCAACTGCACTCCATTTTCTCACTAACCACTAAAGGCGAGCAAATAGCCGTTTATAGCAGGTTCGCCTGTCAATTAAATATCATTAAACTACCTTACCTTTTCAAATAGCCTACATAATGATGAAACACTTAATTTGGGCGAGATACTTACCAAATATGAAAACAATTGGGATATTCCATTGTTTCAATAATTTCTACATCTCATATAATTGGCGAACAATTCTATCTATAACTGCTTTAATTTGACCATAAATAATTTACCTTCTTTACTTTAGTGCCAAGACGATGTGAAACTTACAATGCCCTGTTATATGTACTAAACTTTTATTATCCATTTGGATCCCCTTTCGTACGAAGTCGTTTGACCAGACCTGAATCCATAGTACGGCTGGGGATTTTTTCTTATCATAGCTAAAAGCTCATGTATTGTAGAGGCTTTCAAAAGAATATAAAAAAGAGCCTGTTAAACAGACCCTCGTTTTCTCTTCATGATATGATTGCCTTAACTTCTTTCATTTTTATCCATGATAATAGTTTTCTTTACTACTCAATAACCGTTTACTGCTTGCCATGATTTAAGTTGTAAGTATTCTTATAATAGATCATCAACTTTAGTAGTCTTCTTGCCTTTGGATTGCTAGGTAACCTACCAGTACCACTACACACCCAACATTTACCATTATTAATATATGAATATTCTTATATCGATATCGTTTACAAGATAATTTTTATATTCCCAATCACTATTAGCATCAAAATAGTCCCTATAACTATACAACCTTACC
Source organism: Lysinibacillus sp. FSL H8-0500 (assembly GCF_038051955.1). Taxonomy (NCBI): domain Bacteria; kingdom Bacillati; phylum Bacillota; class Bacilli; order Caryophanales; family Bacillaceae; genus Lysinibacillus; species Lysinibacillus sp. FSL H8-0500. The sequence goes on from NZ_CP150292.1 coordinate 3,781,443, forward strand.
ATCCATTAATTTCGTAGGCACTTCCTTGGAACCCCTGTTTCTATCTATTTATTTCTCTCAACAATCATCGCATGACTTCCAAGTTCTTTATAGCTTTTGAAAAGCTTATCGGCATTATGTGAGACTCTTCCTTTTAGCGGATTCATCACATGAACGGTATTATTGAGCTCATTATAGCCAACTAACACAACCGCATGTAGATTAATCGTAAGCGACAAATAATGCCCACCTATTTATTAGATGGGCATTTGGCATATACTTTATTTAGATTTAATAGGAACGCGACATTCTATTGGAATTGTCTTTGACCATGGCAAGATTTGATCAATCGCTGTAACATCGCTTACATCTAGTTGCGGTAATTGTTCGAATAGATATGTTAAGTAGTTCAGTGGGTTTAACTGATTCTCTTTAGCTGATTCGACGATGCTATAGATAATAGCACTTGCTCTTGCACCTTTCATGGATTTGGCAAACAACCACGCCTTCCTTCCCATTACGAAAGGTTTTATTGAGCGTTCCGCTCTATTATTATCTATTTCAAGACGCCCGTCTTTTAGGAATACAATAAGTTTGGGCCATTGATTTAGAGTATATGTAATGGCTTCTCCCAGCTTACTTTTTGGGGGAACTTGTGGACGTTTCGCTTTAAGCCATGTCAAAAAGGCCTCTAACACAGGCTTGCTGTGTTCAAGACGTTGTGTTTTACGTTGTTCAGGGCTACAATTTTCAAATTCTTTAGTAATCTTTTTTTCAATTTGAAATAATTGATTACAGAATTGAAGTCCTTCTGCAGCTATGGTTGATTTTTTATCAATATTAGCTGGTAGTGATCGGAGCGCCTCATCGAATTTTCTTCGAACATGAGCCATACATCCTACCAACTCAACTTTTTCTAACTTATGATAACCTGGATAACCATCGACATGCAGATATCCCTTAAACCCTTCAAGAAATGCTTGAGGATGTTTGCTGTGTCGCGATGTTTGGTAATCATATAAGATATTTGCAGGAACATCTCGACTTGTTCGATACATCCACATATAGGAATTGGAGTCTGCTTTGCGTCCAGGTTCATCTAGGACCTGAAGAGTCGTTTCATCCGCATGAAGAGTATCATGCAAGATTAATAATTCATGCATTCGATTATAAAGTATAGAGAGCCAATTCGAAGCACCATAAATCATCCAGTTAGCTAAAGTTTGACGTGATAAATACACACCTAAACGCTCCAATTGTTTTTCTTGACGATAAAGGGGCATGCCTTCTACATATTTTTGATTCATAATATAAGCCATCGCCGATGGCGATGCGAGACTTTTTGGATAAATAGGTGCTGGCATTTTAGCTGTGACGATGGGCGTTTCAATGCCTTCTCGTTCACACTGACGGCAACTATATACATGTTGAACATGCTCAATGACTTTTACTTGAGCAGGAATGACTTTTAATTCTCGTCTTATGTCTGTGCTCATTTCATGAACCATTTCACCGCAACACAAACACACCTGCTCTTCTTCAGGCAAACGATAATGGATCGTTTCCGTAGGCAAGTTTTCAAGTTTCGCAGCTCGCTGTCCCACATATTTTTTTCTTCGATATGTAATCGTTTCAAGTGTGGGTTCCTCTACTATTGGATTTGCTGTTCGTTCAGCTTCATTAAATAGAAGAAGTTCAAGTTGATCCGGATTTGTTTTTTCACTAGAAGTCCCAAATTTTTTATGTTGGCTTAGTCGGAATTGTTCTTCCAACCATTTGAGTTTTGCCTGTAAGACTTCATTTTGTTTTTCCAGCTCCGCATTTTTTGCTGTAAGTTCTTCAATTGTAGGTGAGTTGACTACTTCGTTTTTATCCATAGAAAAGAATTTCGACAGAAAGTGTCGAATTCCTTTTCTTAAATACTACTTGTTGCGGAAACTTGTTGATGAGCATGTTTTTGCTCGAATGGTAGACCATCTAGTAACCAATTTAATTGGCGATGATGGATAGGTAGTGGACTAGCTGTTCGTTCATCTGGCCATTGGAAAACTCCCTTTTCAAGTCTACGATAATATAACCAGAAACCATTATAATCCCAATGGAGAATTTTCAATTTATCTCGTTTGCGATTACAAAAAACATATAAATTAGAAGAGAAGGGATCCAATTGAAAGCTTAGTTGAACAATTGCAGCTAGTCCATCAACGGACTTACGAAGATCTGTTGAACCACAAGCTAAGTATACTTGCTGAATTGGTGTTTTATTGAACATGAACTTGAAGAATCTGAAGCACTTCTGTAAACAGTACTCGATCGAATCCTTCTGAAATTTCAATTGAAACATCTCCTATTTTTACAATCAACGGAGTTGTAGTTTTATCCAAACCGTTGGATGATGTAAAGGTAACCCATTGTGTAGATGTTGAAGTTGGAGCGACGTGAGTTGCTTCTAGTTGTAATCTTCTCATCCATTGGTACATGCTTTGCAGACCCACTTGATTTAATTGACACCAGGCTTTAACACTTGGCTCACCACTTGATCTATAATCTTCAATTCGTTGTTGCCACATTTGTTTTCGTTCGTCCAGTGACATAAAAAACCCCCTAACAATTGATGTTATTGTGATTATCACAAAACACGACAATTATTAGAAGGTGTGTAGTATTTGACGCTTACTTTTAATCTATAAACAAAAAGGACCAAATCCTCACTTTTTAAATGCCTTTTCTGAAGAAGTAGTATTTCAAGACACTATACTGGAAATTAGAGATAATGAAGATGATGCACTGGTTAAAAGGTGTCCAACCTCTATTTTTATTAAAATGGAGCCTAATGAACTTATAAGTATTATTAATATAGATTTTGAGATAATATATAAAAGCTTTGAAAAGATAACTCCAATCATGGAAGCATTTCATTTTATAAATGCCTTTTGTCTAAACTGTGTAACAGCCTACGATCAAACCAATAGAATAGAGTTTTTATATCTGGCCAACAGAATATATTCACTTCATACAGGTGGATTAGACGAAGATGAGGAACAAATAATTTGCATTAATCAAATGCAAATCCTTAAAAGATTAACCGGTAGTTTAACCATTGAACAAACAAAAGAACTGATGCAAATGAAAAGAAACACTGATAATGAACAATTAGACTTTTGTACAAGTGTATTACTTGGGGGTACTCTTGAAGCACAAACAATTTTTGAAGGTTTTCCAGACCAAATCAAAGAGGCATACAAAGAATATCCAATATATCGGCTTTATAAAGAACAACTACCAACAAATTAAAGTTAACTATCTCCCTTATACACCGCTTTATTTAACTAAGCACTTGTCGAAGGAGAATAATCAGGTGAAAAATAGAAGAAGCTACGTAAAATTTCTATCTAGCTTCTTCTCTCTACATTCATTGAGCTTCTTGTTTTGCTTCTTATTATAATAAGATACTAGATTATAGTATTCTTTTTAAGTATACTCTTGCCAAAAATAAAATTAAGTATATCCTTGCCAGCACGGCAAACATATACTTAAAATCACATACCGCTACAATCTTGCTCACCTTTATGTATGGAGACGGCGGGAGTCGTACCTTCCCCCTTATATAACCGCAACCGTCCCAATTATTAAAAGGACTTTTAGCCCCTACTATAAATATCCAACTACGGTTTTAACTACGAGATAGAAAAAATATAAGAGTTACCAAATCAAATACTATATCCCCTATTCAGTAAACCTTTCCTTAGGTAATAATAAATTGTTATAATGTTTAAAAAAGGATATGATTCTAATGCAACAACATTATGTTTCTCCTGTTTATGGAGAAGGAAAATTTAATTGCCCTACTTGTTTTGCTTTTGCCCAACAAGATTGGTATGAAATTAATGATGCTGAGAACGGATTTTATAATTTAATAATAAAAAATGATTTAACTCGTATTGTTGATTCAGAAATATTGTCTAGTTTCCAAAAGAATGGATATGCAACTAATAATGTGACAGCTATTAGTATATGCTTCCAATGTGATCATCCCTCAATTTGGGTAAAAGGTAGGTTAGTTTATCCAATGGCTTCTGTGGCTCCTTTACCGAACCCAGATATGCCGGAAGATGTAATGAAGCTTTATAATGAGGCTAGGGAAATAAGTTCTTTATCACCGAGAGCCTCAACTGCTCTTTTAAGGTTAGCTGTTGAGTTGCTATTACCACAAGTAGGTGCTAAAAAAGCTAAAATTGATAATATGATAAGCCAATTAGTTGGAATGGGGTTACCTAAAGAGGTAGAAAAAGCTTTAGATAGTTTAAGAGTAATTGGAAATGAAGCTGTACATCCTGGAACTATTGATACAGGTGATAATAGTGATATAGCAATTGCTTTATTTAAAGTATTAAATATTGTTGTAGATAGATTAATTACACAAAAAAAGGAAATAGACGAGCTTTATAGCTTAATACCTGAGGAAAAAATAAAAGGGATTAATAATCGAAATAGTAAAGCTATTACCCCACAACCATAATTAACATTAAAATAAAAGTCGCCCATCAAAAAAGAGAGCGACTTTTATTTATTTTTGATTTCTATAAGGTCAATAATCTCTCTAATATCATCTAGTTCTAAAGTATCAGCGATTTTCTCAATATGATTAAAGTTTATATTTTGCCTTTTTTGATTAGCTAATTCGCTCAAAGCAGCATGACGAATATCAGTTAAACGAGATAATTCCCTTAACGTAATGCCTCTTCGGTTAATAAGCTCATGAATCTTTACTTTGACTCTTCTTGTCATAGCTCTCCCTACAATCAAATGATATTGACTAATAAGGAAAATTTACCATATACTAAAGAATATAGTGGTACGCATACACGTACCATTTGTGTGAGCTACTATAGAATACTTTATAAGTAGGGGGAGTATATTGTGAGTGAACTAAAAACTGATGAGGTGACCGTAAAGAAGAAGCCTCTTTGGAAAAGCAAGGTTACTTGGGTTATCGGAATTATCCTAGTATTATTTTTAGCCTATAAATTAGGTAGTTCTTCGAATATACCAGAAGGCATAGGAGAGAATTATTACAGTAATGCATTATGGGCGTACCACGAAATAAACGAATCACTTGAAAAGGGAGAAATTCCAAGTGAAGAAGTATTAAACTCTATTCAAGGTAACACAGAAGAGGTAAAATCGAATCCAACTAAGTACACCGAGAAGGAAAGATATATAAGCGAGGAGTTCGGAATACTCTATATTGGACTACTACTTATCGTATCGGAGGAAGTCGCTGACACGACACAAACGGAAAATCGAGTATACGAAGCTCTCTCGAATCTAGCTAACGTATTAGAGGTCGATGAAGAATACTAAGTTTAATCACAGAAATATACAGGAATTAAAGACGGCTTATTTTAATAATAAGTAAAGAGTTCTCTCGAAAGTTTTTACTGGCGAAGCCTTTCTCTGCGTAGCAGAGAAATAATACTAGAAGGGACGATAAACTGTGAAGAACACTTATTACGATGAACTAAGTGAAGAACGTGACGGATATGTGATGAAAAACGAAGAAAGTGGCGTAGAGATAACTTGTACGGAACGATATGTGAAGGCTTGGGAAGAAAGAGGCTTTAAAGTAATAAGAGAAGGACGTATTCACCTAGTCGAAGAAAAGTAAATAACTAGAAAGAACGATAGCCCCTTGGATGAGAACTGGTCGATAAACCACCAGAAATCATCTGAGGGGCTGTTTTATTTTACATTTGGATAAAATACCCAATCCGCTCCTTGAATGTGAGAAAACGACAAAGAAACATTTAATTTTATGTCTCCATGAGAAATGAGGAGTATCTTTCTTCCCTACCGCTTTATTTATGTAGACCGCCAAAAAACTGGCGGTACTGCGAAACGAGGGAGGTGGAAGAATATGGCTGACTATTATAACTGTATCTTGAAATTTATCGGTGATTACTATGTCGGAGTGAAGACGTATGGAAATGGAATTAAGAAAGGACGACGGTCTAAGAAAACGGAAGCCGCGCTGAAGGAAGAAATCCGAAAGATAGAAATGGATTCGATGCTTTCGGATGTCGAGAAGATGGTCAAAATTACTGTCTTAAAGGAAAATTGGAGCGAAGAAAACGAAAGGAAGAATACTGCTACGAAAGAACCGAAGGGACGAAAGCTGACGATGAAGGAAAGGGAGGAATTTAGCGACTTAATGGATGTGAACTTTAAGTGTGGTGATAAATATGTGACACTGACCTATGCGAAGGAAGATGTATCGCTGGATGAAGCGGGACGGGATTTCGATAATTGGATAAAGCGTATGCGTGAAAAATACGGGAATTTTAAATATCTAGGTGTACGCTCGTTCCAAGAACGTGGTACTATCCATTTCCATGTGCTCATGACGTTACCTGATATACCGATAGAGGAATTAAAAAGCAGTACATTCCAAAGTATATGGGGGCTTGGAACTGTCGATGTTAAAAAGATTTATCATCTGAGTATGGTTGGAAAGTACGCGAAATTGAAAAATTATCTCCTAAAAAATTTATGTGAGTTTAGAGAAGACGAACGCTCTTTCGGTAAAAGGTTACTCCTAAAAAGTAAAAACCTAGAGAAGCCTCTTGTTATTAAGGGAACGTATAAGGAGATTATGGAAATTTTAAACGGTCTCGAAGGCGATTTAAAAAAGGTAGACGGCTATAAATTTAAACTCGAATACTTGAACTTTATTGCTTCTACAACCTATAGACGAATACCCAAGAAAGGGGAAAGTTAAACCTTTAAAACCAAAATACGCTAGGCTGTAATGAAAATTAATTGTATCTGTGTATGAGGAGATTAAAAGGAGACGCTTACACTTCTTTAAAATTAAAAACCAAATTTAGGGTTGTAATAATACGTAATAACGTACTATGCTTATTTGTAATTTAATTCCAGTTAACAACTCTAACTTGTTAATGGAGGAGAAAGTATGTCACATAATGCTGATGAGCTAAGTAAACTTTTAACCACTGTGGTGGCGAACGTGATAAAAAAACATCAGGACTCATTACGTCCAAAGGAATGGATGACACTAAAGGAAGCGGCGAAATACGCAAACGTCGCTCATAATACCTTTGTGAAATTTCGAGAATCGGGATTAAAAGTGGCTGAGGTAAACGGGATAAAACGCGTCTCCCGCCATGAGATTGATACTTTCTTACAAAAACATAGTTTCTAACTACAAATACGAAAGGAGGAAGTTTATAACGCTTCCCTCCCCTTTCTACCTTATATATCGAACAGGAGGAATAGGAATGGCGAAAAAGAGTACGACGCCTATTGAAAGTTATATCTTAAAAAATGGAGAAACGCGTTATAGATTCCAAATTTATCTAGGAGTCGACCCATTAACGCGGAAAGAACAACGCACCACTCGAAGCGGCTTTAAAAAGAAGAAAGATGCGGAACTAGAACTCGCCCGTATAAAGCTCGAAATTTCTAAGGGAACGTTTCGGAAAATACAGGCAGAAACCTACCAAGATATATATGATTTATGGATTAAACAGTACGAAAAAGACGTGGAAGAAAGTACGTTTGTTAAAACAACAGGTTACTTCAAAAACCATATATTACCTGCTATGAGCTTATATAGAATTGATAAGATTACTGTAGATGTATGCCAAAAGCATGTGAATGAGTGGGCGGATAAACTGAAGAAATATCGAGTAATAAAATCCTACGCCGCGGAAGTAATAGATTTCGCGATGAGGCGCGGCTATGTACGAACAAATCCGTTTAAGCTAGTAGATATGCCGAAGCCCAAGAAAACATCACCCCAATCAGTGACGGATAGTGAAGAAAATTTTTATACTCGTGAGGAGTTAAACGAGTTTCTCGAATATCTTAAAGAAGAAAATAACCCTAAAGTCCATACTTTTTTTAGACTACTAGCTTATTCTGGTATGCGTAAAGGCGAAGCGCTCGCACTTCAATGGAAAGATATAGACTTTACTAAGTCGGAAATCCTTGTTAATAAGGCACTATCGAGAGGGAAAGAGAGTAAACTCTATCTAAAGAAGACGAAAACAGGAAACGTCCGAACTATTAGTATGGACCCAGAAACGATGAAGCTATTAGACCGATGGAAAAAACAGCAACGAAAGGAGTACTTTACTTTAGGCTTTAATACGTTAAACGAGGAACAGCTCGTATTTAGTAACGAGAAGAACAAATTTATACAGCCTACGAAAACCCGTAAATGGCTCATTCATGTACAGGAAAAATATAACCTAAAGAGGATTACTACACACGGACTACGTCATACACACTGTTCCCTCCTGTTTGAAGCGGGCGCTAGTCTTAAGCAAGTCCAAGACCGCTTGGGGCATTCTGATATTAAAACAACGATGGACACTTATACCCACCTCACACCAAAGGCTAAATCAGAAGCTATTCAAAAGTTCAATAATCACATGAATGGCTCGCTCTAAAATTAACTACGGTTTTAACTACGGTTTGTTTAAAATCCTATAAAACTATACGAAAGAGAAAAACACCGAAACCCCATATATACCATGGGATTTCGGTGTCCATTCAAACCTATAATTTCCATAAAATGGAGACGGCGGGAGTCGAACCCGCGTCCAAAGACTCCAATACTTCAGCTTCTACGCGTGTAGTTTGCCTATTTACGATTCACGTAACATTATGCCGACAAACAGGCGTCCTGTACGCTAACCTGGAAATCTCTTGCCGATGACTCAGGTGGCACCATCGACCGTATCCCACTAAAGTTGGGCCCCACGTTCTCTACATGGGCGATAGAGAGGCAGAGCGCTTAAGAGCTTACGCTGCGAAAGCTAAGTTTTGTTGTTTGCCAGTTATTATATAACTGTCGTTGATGACGGAGCCGAGCCCTCCGACGCGCGACTAAAGCTTGAACCATCCCTGTCGAATCCGTAACGTCCCCTTGAATATGAACTGAAGCAGCTTGGCCTCGTTCAAACAAAGAGCTAGAATTACTTCTAGTACGGTGGGAGCTTAAAAGTACGCTTCCATGAAATCTGGCAATCAGTAATACATATTATAAAACAAAACGGATGATAGTTCAAGTTTCCTGCCAACATAGAAAAAATTGGCTTGAATATTATAAACTATCCATCAGTTTGTTTTTTCTATTCTTCACTTTTGCTGCTCTATCCGCCATTCTTCAATTTCTATTCATCATTTTCTCCATTCTATCCACTCCCCTTGTTCTGCTTCTCTGTACTCAAAGCAAAGAACCCACTACCCAAAAACGGCAGCTTCCTATATCATCAATTAGTTTACCTATCCCTCGCTTTCACTATTCTATCCTCCCAGCCCAGCACATGCCTTCATCCGCTTCCCACCAAAAGCAAAAAGCTCACCGTGATCCAGCAGTGAGCTTTCTTTCAATCTATTAATATTGATTTTTTGCTTTGAAGGCACGTTCCATTTCACGTTTTGCTTCTTTTTTACGCATATCGTCGCGTTTATCGTAGTCTTTTTTTCCTTTGCCAACGCCAATTAATAGCTTGGCGTAGCCGTCCTTGATGTACATTTTTAATGGGACGATTGTGTAGCCGTCACGTTTTACGGCGCCGACTAGCTCGCCGATTTGCTTCTTGTGGAGCAGAAGCTTGCGCGCACGTAGTGGATCGTGATTGAAGCGATTGCCTTGATCGAATGGGCTAACGTGCATATTGCTGATCCATGCTTCGCCATTACGGATGCGGACAAAGGAGTCTTTGAGTTGGACTTTGCCTGCACGGATAGACTTGATTTCTGTGCCTGTTAGTACCATGCCTGCTTCAATTGTCTCTTCGATGAAGTAGTCATGGCCTGCTTTTTTGTTTTGTGCTAATACTTTACCAGTACCTTTTGCCATATCTTTCACCCTCTACTTAAAAGGTCGAAAGCACCCGCTGATGGGCTGCTTTCGCTTATGCTTATTTACGTTTTGTTTTTTTCTTTTTGCCTTTTTTTGCAATGCCCTCATAGAACTTTTGCTTTTGTTTTACGCGTTTTTTAGGACCTGGGCTTGAGTCATCTTTGCGACGTCCACGTGGGTCGCGATCATTTTCACCGCGCTTAGAGCCACGACTACCTCTGTCTTCCTCTTGACGACTGCCTCTACGTCCGCCTCTTTCCTCATCGCTGCGTGTGCTTCTACGACTGCGGCCACCTTTGTTATCGCTGTAATTTTTACGTGCATGAATAACAGTAGGTGTTGCTTTGCGTGTTCGTCCATATGAAGTTACCATTCCCACGATTTCAAAGTCAATGGATGACTCCTCAATAATGACATTAGCCACGCGAACTTTCACTTCATCACCAATACGGAATTGACGATTCGTGCGCTCTCCGATCATAATCATTTGACGATCATCAAAACGGTAGTAATCATCTGTCATATTGCTAATATGGACAAGTCCTTCGATTGTGTTTGGTAGCTCCACGAAAATACCAAAGTTTGTAATGGATGAAACAATTCCTTCGAATTCTTCGCCAATTTTGTCCGACATATATTGTGCTTTTTTCAGTGCGTCTGTATCACGTTCAGCATCCACAGCACGACGTTCACGCTCGGATGTGTGGTCAGCAATTTCATCCATCGCCATACTCCACTGTGCAATTGTTTCTCTCGACGTATCCTTGTTGATTAAATACGTGCGAATTAAACGATGGACAATTAAGTCTGGATAACGACGAATTGGTGATGTGAAGTGTGTATAGAAATCCGTTGATAAACCAAAGTGACCAAGGCTTTCTGGATAATATTTTGCCTGTTGCATTGAGCGTAGTAGCATTGTTGAAATAACAGGCTCCTCTGGCATACCTTCAATCGCCTTTAATACATCCTGTAATGCCTTAGGATGAATGGTATTGCCTGTACCTTTAATTAAAATACCGAAATTCGTGACAAATTCAAAGAAGCGTTGTAGCTTTTCAGGCTTTGGATCTTCGTGAATACGATAGATGAACGGTACATTCATCCAGTGGAAGTGCTCTGCCACGGTTTCATTGGCAGCGAGCATAAAGTCTTCAATTAGCTTCTCAGCTACTGTACGTTCACGTAATTCAATATCTACTGGCCAGCCCTCTTCATTGACAATGACTTTGGATTCTTTAAAATCAAAATCAATTGCCCCTCGCATTTCACGTTTATGACGTAAAATATTGGACAGCTCTTTCATATTGTTAAACATAGGAACAAGTGACTCATAGCGTTCAAGTAATGCCTCATCCTGCTCCTCTAAAATTTTATAAACATCCTTATAGGTCATGCGCTCAGTCGTTTTAATGACACTTTGGAAAATTTCATGGGCAACCACATTTCCATTCGCATCAATAATCATTTCACAGGATAGTGTTAAACGATCAACCTGTGGATTTAATGAGCAAATACCATTCGATAAACGATGTGGAATCATTGGAATGACACGGTCTGTTAAATAAACACTTGTAGCACGGTCATAAGCTTCAATGTCAATGACAGAGCCCTGCGTTACATAATAACTAACATCTGCAATATGTACGCCAAGCTTATAAGTACCATCTCCATTTTTCGTTACGGTTACCGCATCATCCAAGTCCTTTGCATCTGCACCATCAATCGTTACAATTGTTTCATGTCGTAAATCACGGCGACCCACTAAATCGGCCTCGGTAATTTCATCTGGCACGCGTTGGGCAGCAGCAATGACCTCGTCTGGAAATTCAGGTGGAATGTCATGCTTATATAAGATTGATAAAATATCTACCCCAGGGTCATTTTTATGCCCTAAAATTTTTGTAATATAGCCTGTTGCCGATTTTAAATCCTCCGGCCATGTTGCGATCTCCACAACAACTTTGTGTCCGTCGACTGCGCCCAATGTATCACCCTTTGCAATAAAGATATCCATTGGTAGCTTTTTATCGTCTAAGACAACAAAGCCAAAGCCACGATTTGCCTGGAATGTACCGACAAAGCTTGTTTGACCACGCTCGACGACTTTCGTCACGGTTCCTTCTCGGCGATCACCAAATGATTCCTTTAGGACACGAATTAAAACTGTATCACCATTAATGGCACCATTTGTTTCATGTGGTGGAATAAATACATCATCCATGCCCTCGATATCGGGTGTGACAAAGCCAAAGCCCTTCGCATGACCAATAAATTTACCTCTTAGTAAATTCATACGCTCTGGTAGACCATAGCGATTGGAGCGAGAACGTACAACTAAGCCCTGCCCTTCCATGCGGACAAGCGTTTTTACAAGCTCCTTAAATTCCTCAGCGTCCTCAAACCCAAACTCTTCCTCGATTTCACCAACGGTTAATGGTTGGTAATCCTCTTGACTCAAAAAGTCGAGTATTCGACTTTGTAATGTATCTTTCATATATTTCCCTCCTTCATTTAAAAATCCTCTATATTATTGTGCCCAATTTAGGCTTTCTAAAAAGTGATAAATATCTTCATGTAATTGATCTTTTTCTTGATCTAATGTAATAACATGCTTGGAGTTTTCATACCACTTGATATGCTTTTCCAGTGACTCAGTTTGATTATATATAATATTTGCAGATTCTGGATCTATCACCTCATCATTTGTTGCTTGTACAACAAAAATAGGCGCATAAATCATATCAATTTCTTGACGTGTACGTGCAATAAATTCACGTAGCTCCTGCAATGATGGCATACCTTGTTCCATGATTAGCAAAATTTCTTCATCAATTTGCGAATCCAACTTACCTTGGAATTTTTTATAGTCCTTGGCATATTTTAAAACGCCCTCGAACATTATGTCTGTTGTCCGCATTGTCATAGGAGCGCACATTGTGACAATCCCCTTTATTGGATGAGTCAATGCCACATTTAATGCCATCACACCGCCTAATGACAAACCAGCAACGGCAATTTCCTCATAGCCAGCATCCCGTAACTGTTGGTAGGCAGCTACAACATCCTGCCACCAATCTGCTGGTCCTGTTGTGATCAGTTCTTCGGGTTCCACACCGTGACCTTTATAGTGAGGTGCTAATGTAGTATACCCTTTTTTCTCTAAAAATCTACCAAGCATACGCACGTCTGCAGAACTACCTGTAAAGCCATGTAATAATAAAACGGCACGTGGCCCTGATTGAAAGAAAAATGGCTGTGATAGTGATTTTTTCATTGCAAATACTCCTCGTATATTAGTAGTAAGAGCTCTTTCCGATAGAATTTCCAGTTGATCCGGACAACTGGGGGATCTGTTGGATTTCCTATAGGAAGTGGTCGCCGATTGGCTCCCTCACTCTTGTTTTATGTTTTACCTGTTTGACCCCTGTTTGACCGAGGGAGCCAAAAGGAAATCATCATTTTATTGTTAAATACTATTTTAAGTATTGCCTACAGGTGCTTACCTGTTTATTTGTCATCCCTTTTTTAACCCAATTTTATAGCACAAGGGCGAAGGATGGAGGAGGCTCCATTTCAGTACTTCGTCCTTTTTTAGTCATCCAAAATAGTTCACGCAGCCCTGTGTCCATGCGACAATGGAACAGACAAGGTATTCACAGGAAATAGCTTTCACTCCTTGCAGACACACTTGTGTACTGCTTCATAAGCCTGCTACCCATCGTTCATTATGGAAGGTCTAACCACTGGCTGCGACGTAAGATTCAGAAGAGAGTGTAGCGCTCATAAATGGTCTTCTACTTGCGATTGCTGATAACGAGGCAGACATCGATGATTCGACTGGGCACCCAGGTCTGCGTGTATCTTGATTAATTCCCCCTTAGGAGGTGATTGGCATGTCACATATGCTAGTCGGTATTGACGTGAGTTTGCGCTCCCATCATGTTCATTTCATGCATGGAGAGGGTCACACACTCGCTGATTTTTCTGTTCGAAATGATGTAGAAGGTGCGGACACTTTGATTCAAAAAATTATACGAACAGCGGAAAAAAATCAAACAGATCAATTAAAAATCGGGATGGAGGCCACGGATCAATATAGTTGGCACCTTGCCCATTACTTAAAAGCACAATGTAAAAAAGTCTTACCCCATCTTCAAACAGCGATTTATATGCTCAACGCGCGTAAAGTAGCTCGCTTTAAAAAGGGCTACGATACATTACCGAAGAACGACAAAGTAGACGCCTGGGTTATTGCGGATCATCTACGCTTTGGACGATTGCCACATGAAATGCAAGAAACCTTAATTTACGATGCCCTGCGTCGTTTAACACGTACGCGCTTCCATTTAGTTCATGAAATTGCGCGTAATAAAACATACATGTTAAATCAACTGTACTTAAAATTTAGCGGCTTACGCCAAGATAATCCGTTCTCTGATACATTCGGTGCGACAAGCATCGCCGTCATTGAAGAACTGGACCCTAGTATCATCGCTGAAATGCCTTTGGAGGAGCTGGTCGAGTTCCTACAAGAAAAAGGTAAAAACCGTTTTGCGGAGCCTGAGGAGATGGCGAAATATCTCAAGCAGCTCGCTCGTAATTCGTACCGTTTAGATAAAATAATGGCCGATCCGGTTAATCTTTCTTTATCCGTGATTTTAAGCACTATTCAACACATGGAAACCCAAGTAAAGCGGTTAGATAAGGAAATCGAACGCATGATGAAAGGTATTCCACAAACATTAACTTCGGTAAAAGGCATCGGTCCCGTGTACGCAGCGGGTTTAATCGCAGAGATTGGGGATATTCATCGTTTTGATGATCACCACGCTTTAGCGAAATACGCAGGTTTCGTATGGACACAGTATCAGTCAGGCGAGTATGAAGCCGAGGATACCAGCCGTATGCGAACCGGCAATAAGTATTTACGCTATTATCTTGTGCAAGCATCAGACGCCATACGAAAACATGACGCCGAATATAAAGCCTTTTATCAAAAGAAATACCAAGAAGTAACGAAACATCAACACAAACGCGCGCTCGTCTTAACCGCTAGAAAACTTGTACGACTCGTGCATTCGCTACTACGCACGAAACAGTTGTACATCCCCAAAGAAGAAAGGAGAGAATAACGAATCTTTTCTCACTTTTCTTTAGTTAATTTATAACTTCCGTTTTTTAACTATTTTTAGTTAAAAAGCGTGTGGTTTATTTAAGTGCGCCTAAAATCAAGCATTCAGCGGCTATAGAGCTTAAGAATTTCCAATTTTACTGTTTTTAATGGTTGACATTTCACCACTGGGCTTTATTCTCAAACATTCAACCTCTCTCTAGTATAACCATTTTAACCATACTTGAGCAAATGGCACTTGGCTTTTCCTTTATAACAGAGAGAAAATTTTCCATTTGCGAATGATAAAAGAAAACGCCCAACCGATTTGGTTAGGCGATCTATTTTCAACTATTAGATTTTTGTAATAGCGATTGCTAAAATAAAGAATATGATAGCTAACACAATTGTTGCACGATGAAGGACTAAGTCCATACCACGTGCCTTTTGTTTTCCAAATAGTTGCTCAGCTCCACCCGAGATGGCACCTGATAAGCCTGCACTTTTACTTGATTGAAGTAAGACAACAACAATCAATGCTAATGATATGATTACTAATGAAACTAACAATACTGTATGCATACACTGCACCTCCCGAACTTTGAAACATCACAACAGACTATATTATAACAAAAAAAAATTGGCATGACAAACATAGCCTGAGGATTAGGAGAAAATTTCCTACTTTACACACGACTATTTGTCGATTTCTGCTACTAATTGTGGATATAAACCATTCTATAATTGGATTATAATAGAAATACTGATATTTATTTGGGGGATTTAAGCGATGAATAAAAAAATAATTGCTGTGCTTTTCCTATGCTGTATGGTTACGTCTCTGACAGGATGCTCAAAAGCACTCAATATACTCCTTGAGGAAGAAGATACTACCACAGCAACATTTACGGCTGATATAGAAAATGAGGAGATAAAAAGGCCTGAGAGCAAAGCATTATCTACCACTTTTTCACCCTCCGAGTTATTTTCCACCACATTATTTAAAGACGACCCAGCCTTACTACAGTTTACGAAGAAGGTAGAAAAGCAGGTGGCAAAATTTGAGCAACACTTTGAAGTTCCTTATACAGGAAAACTTAGCTTTGACGATTTTGAAGTACAGCTCAATGACTTAAATAGTCTACTTACCTTTGTCAATCCTTATACGGCTGGCTATTTCCTTAACTATGAATGGACAGCTTGGGAAACCAATGATGGCTATTTAGTAGAGCTGTCCATTGATTATTTAACAGATGCTAAGAAGGAGCAACAAGTGGACCAATATGTGGAAGCTTTTGCTGAGCAGCATATAGCGACTGGCATGGCTGATTTTGATCGCGTTAAAGTCATTAATGATTATATTGTTCGGCTAGCTACCTATACAGAAGAAGGATCGACAGAGGGACAAACGGCTTTTGAATTAATAAATGAACAAACAGCGGTATGTCAGGCTTATGCATTGCTTGCTTATCGTCTATTACTAGCGGCTGATCTCAAAGCGAAATATATTTATGGCTATAGTGAGGATCAGCTACATGCTTGGAATTTAGTGAGTGTTGATGGCAATTGGTATCATCTCGATACAACTTGGAATGATGTCGCCCCTGAAGAGCCCTATACCATTTCCTATGAATATTTTTTAGTGAATGATGAAAAACTCAGCCAAGATCATCTATGGGCGACTGAAAATTATTTTGCAGCTACTAGCAATGACTATGATTTTATGCATGATATTTGGTATGCAGATACAATTGAGGATGTTATCTATTACAATAGTATTGAAGATAGTATGATTTATAGTTACGATCTTATAAAAAAGCAGCGTACACAAATTTCCGAAACAGCCTGTTATTATTTAGCTGCTACTAATAATGCGATTTATTGTAGTGATTATGATAATGCAGGTTATTTAACAAAAATTAATGTTGAAGATGGCTCAGAGGAAATATTATACGAAGATGAGGTACTTAACTTATACATTCATGAGGGTATTTTATATTATGAAACACTAGACGGTTTAGAGCATCAGCAAAAGTTATAATATATCCAGAGAATCTGCGTGATTTCCTCCCAGATTCTATACCCCTTTTTATTTACAATATTACCATCCTTTATTAACAATGGTTTAACGGTAGCTTCACAATCCTCCTTTACACTTACAGATGAATTCACTTTAAGGAGGAAAATCATGAACTACACAAAAAAATGGACTTCATTGTTTTTAGCAAGTGCAGTAACTTTATCTGCAGTTAGTATCCCACAACAAGAGGTGCAAGCTGCTGAAGGGGAAAAGCCAACAAATGTTATTATGCTTGTAATGGATGGCAGCAGTAATAATGCTGTAACCCTTTCTCGTTGGTATAAAGGCGAAGACTTAGCAATGGACGAAATTTTATCAGGTGCTGTGCGTACATACTCAGCAGAATCAGCAATTACAGACTCTGCGCCTGCCGCTACAGCATTAGCAACTGGTCATAAATCAAATGATAAATATATAGGTGTATTACCATCTGTAGTGAATTCACCTGGATTGACGCAAATTGCACAAGAGGATGCTTTTAGACCTGTTGCAAATGTTTTAGAGGGAGCAAAGCAGCAAGGAAAAGCAACAGGCTTAATTGCTACCTCTGAAATTCAACATGCAACACCAGCAGGTTTTTCAGCACATGCTACAAATAGAAGTCAATATGACGATATTGCTGAGCAACAAGTTTATCAAAATATCGATGTTGTTTTAGGTGGTGGCTTAGATTCATTAATACCTGGTGAGCTAAGTGATGAAACATCTGCCTTCAAATTAGGCTCAGTGAAAAATGCTCGTAAAGATGGCGAAAATTTGCTAAATGTTTTACAACAAAAGAACTATCATTTTGTCCAAACACGCGATGAATTATTAAATACAAACGCCTCTAAAATTTGGGGTAGCTTTGCACCAAGTGATCTTGCTTACGACTTTGACCGTACAACCACAAGGCCTTCCGAGCCCACATTAGCTGAAATGACAAATAAAGCAATTAATACACTGAAAAAGGATGAAGATGGCTTCTTCCTATTTGTTGAAGGCAGTAAGGTAGACTGGGCGGCACATGCCAACGATACGATTGGTATGATTAGTGATATTTTATCGTTTGATGATGCTGTCAAGGAGGCAGTTGATTTTGCGAAGGAAGATGGCAACACCCTTGTTATTGCTGTAACAGACCATGGCAATAGCGGCATTACAATGGGGAATGCTAACACCACAAGCACTTACTCGAGCATCCCAGTTTCTTCCTATATTGATCCATTGAAAAAGGCATCTATGACGATTGAAGGTGCACTAAGCCAATTAAAAGAGGATCGTTCTAATTTAGTAGAAGTTGCAACACTTTATGGATTAGATGCATTAATGGAGGACGAGCTAGCTACATTGCAATCCGCTGAAAACCTAGGCAATGCAATGGTTAAAATGCTTGCAAATCGTGCTAATATTGGCTTTACAACAGGTGGACATACAGGTGATGATGTGTTCTTATATTCATTCGGACCTACTAAAGTAACAGGACTGGTAGAGAATACGGATTTAGCCCATGCTATGGCGCAATTTATGGGCTTTGACTTAAATACATTAACAAATGATTTATATGTACCGGCAACAAAGGCTTTAACAGAAAAAGGCTTTATAACAAAAATTGATTTAGCTGATAAGGAAAATCCAGTATTTGTGGCACAAAAAGCAGATATTACAGTCAAAATTCCTGTTAACAAAAATACAATGAGCTATGAGCAAGCTTCTACAAATACAGCAAAAACGCAGATATTTGACACTATCAATGTCTATAATGGCACTGAATTTTATGTATCAAAAAAACTTTTACAAGCAATTAACTAAAACTATAGGCGTATCTGAAAATCGCATTTCAGATACGCCTTTTTTGATCACTTGTCCCTTACTTTTGAGCGGAGTTCTTCCTTTTTTGATCACTTACTGTTCGTTTTGAGCGAAATATCTCTTTTTTGATCACTTACTCCTCGTTTTTGAGCGAAGTTTCTCTTTTTTGATCATTTGAATCCTTACCTTTGACCGAAGCCCACCTTTTTTTGATCTAGCGCAATATTCCTTTCATATAAAGCTCCACTTGTCCACTTATTTCACTTAATGTTTCGATGGCCTCGCTAAATTGTTGAACAAGCTCAGCCTGCTCATTGGAGGCTGATTCAATTTGCTCCATGCTTTCCATAAGTGCATGCACATTACTTGTAATGGTTTTAAGAGAGGCTTCGATTTGCTCAGTCGCTGTGGCTGTTTCATTTGAAAGCTTACGAACTTCCTGTGCGACAATATTAAATCCTGCACCATATTGCCCCGCACGTGCTGCTTCTATTGAGGCATTTAAGCCAAGTAAATTCGTTTGTCTCGAAATGGATTTAATAAAATCTGTAATCTCATTAGAGCGTGAAGAGTTTTCCAAGGCATGGCGAGATTTTTCAGTAATGGTTTCGCTTGTTGCGGATAATTCTTCTGAATGTGCTGCGATGGTATGTACTTTTAATTGCAGCCCTCGAATCGTAGTTTGGAGGTTGTCCATAAAGTTTTCTACTTTTTCCTGCGCATCGTTTGGAAAGAGCAAGCTTAAGACAGCAACAACTTTACCTTTTTCACGAATAGGATAAAGCTCTGTATGCATTGGAACACCAAAATACTCTTTTGGAATATCCCGTTTTAAAATTTCACCTTTCGTAACACTGCGAAAATCAGGTGTATCCTCAATAATCGTGCCGACCTGTAAATTCGTTTTCACTTTTGTTCCCTCTAACACAAAGAGAACCTTTCTTTCCTCCGCGCTATTGATGGTTAACGCTATTTCTTTGTTAAAAATCTCATGAAAAATCGGTAAAGTTTCCTTTAATGATTGAATAATGTCCATAGCCAATCTCCTTCCACTTTTTCTTCATTATACGCGAATAAATAAAGGGGACGTTACTATTTTCCAAATAAAAAATTGCCCCAAAGGCTTTGAGGCAATTTTCATCAATTATTTATTATCGAAGGTTATAGAACGATTGTAAACCAAGGTATTCTGCTGTTACACCAAGCTGATCTTCAATGCGAAGAAGTTGGTTGTATTTAGCTACGCGGTCTGTACGTGATGGCGCACCTGTTTTAATTTGTCCAGCATTTGTTGCAACTGCAATATCAGCAATTGTTGCATCCTCTGATTCACCAGAGCGGTGAGAGATAACTGCTGTATAGCCAGCACGTTTCGCCATTTCAATTGCTTCAAATGTTTCTGTTAATGTACCGATTTGGTTTACTTTGATTAGGATAGAGTTTCCTACACCTTGCTCAATACCTGCTGCTAATTTTTTTGTATTTGTTACAAATAGATCGTCCCCTACTAATTGTACATGGCTACCGATACGCTCTGTTAGTAGTTTGTGTCCAACCCAGTCGTTTTCATCTAAGCCGTCCTCAATTGAAATGATTGGGTATTTATTTGTTAACTCTTCGTACCAATCAACCATTTCTTCAGAAGTTTTCACAACACCTTCACCATCTAAGTGGTATTTGCCATCTTCTTTATTGAAAAGTTCAGAGGATGCTACGTCCATTGCAAGTTTAACTTCTTCACCTGGTTTGTAGCCCGTTTTTTCAATCGCTTCTAGGATGACTGTAATCGCTTCTTCGTTAGAGCCAAGGTTTGGTGCGAAACCACCTTCATCACCAACTGCTGTATTATAGCCTTTTTCTTTTAAAACAGCTTTTAAGTTATGGAAAATTTCAGCACCGATGCGTAATGCATGACGGAAAGATTCAGCTCCAACAGGCATAACCATGAATTCTTGAATGTCTACATTGTTATCTGCATGAGCCCCACCATTTAAAATGTTCATCATTGGTACTGGTAATTGCTTAGAGTTAAACCCACCAAGATATTGATAAAGAGGTACATCTAAATAATCTGCTGCAGCATGTGCAACTGCCATGGATACACCTAGAATTGCGTTAGCACCTAGCTTGCCTTTATTTTCTGTGCCATCTAGCTCGATTAAAGCTTTATCAATGACAACCTGATCAAGGACTGAATAGTTACCTTCTAATTCTTGTGCAATCGTTGTGTTGACATTTTCAACTGCTTTTAATACACCTTTGCCTAGGTAACGAGATTTGTCACCATCGCGTAATTCTACTGCCTCGTATTCACCTGTTGATGCACCTGATGGTACGATGGCACGGCCAAAAGCACCTGATTCTGTAAATACCTCAACCTCTACTGTTGGATTCCCACGTGAGTCTAAAACTTCGCGCGCATAAACTTGTGTAATAAATGGCATAATTAATTCTCCTCTTTTTCAATTAATGATTGTCCTGTCATTTCAATAGGCTGTGACACCTGTAATAATTCTAACATGGTTGGCGCCAAATCGGCTAAAATACCACCATTTCTTAACATAGTATTTGCTTTTGTCACAATTACTGGCACAGGATTTGTTGTATGAGCTGTCATTGGCTCCCCTGCTAAAGTTAACACTTCATCAGAGTTGCCATGGTCAGCTGTAATAATAGCTGCGCCACCCTTTGCAAGGAGTGCATCTACTACTTTCCCTAAGCATTCATCTACCGCTTCAATGGCTTTAATTGTTGGCTCGAGCATTCCACTATGACCAACCATATCAGGGTTGGCAAAGTTAAGAATAATGCCATCAAATTTTTCAGCCGCAATTTCTGCAAGTAAGGCTTCTGTCACCTCATAGGCAGACATTTCAGGTTTTAAATCGTATGTCGCCACCTTTGGAGAAGCAATTAAAATACGCTCTTCACCTGGGAATTTATCCTCACGTCCACCACTCATAAAAAATGTAACATGTGGATATTTTTCGGTTTCCGCAATGCGCAACTGTGTTTTCCCATTTGTCGCTAATACTTCACCAATTGTATTTTTTAAGTTGTCATTTTCATAAGCAACCTGTGCATTGACTTCATCACTATAATGTGTGAAGGATACAAATTTTAAATTCTTTGGATGGTTAGCAGATAACACAAAGCCATCAAATTGTGGATTTGTAAACACTGTTGATAGCTGTATTGCACGGTCAGGACGGAAATTAAAGAAAATGACCGCATCATTATCACCAACTGTTGCTACTGGCTCACCATGCTCTTCAATGCTAAATGGGATGACAAATTCATCAGTTACTTCACGCTCATAGGATTCGGCTACACCACTTTTTGCACTGTCTGCTGTTTGTCCAACACCATCAACCAGTACATTATATGTGAGTGCTACACGATCCCAACGCTTATCACGATCCATTGCATAATAACGCCCATGAATAGACGCAAATTGACCAACGCCAATGTCAGCCATTTGTTTTTCGGTTTCCTCTATATAGCCGATAGCTGTTGTTGGTCCAACATCTCTGCCATCTAAGAAGCCATGTACAAAAACATCCTCTACACCCTGTTGCTTAGCAAGCCTTAACAGTGCAAACATATGCTCATAATGACTATGAACACCGCCATCTGATAGCAGCCCCATAATATGCAGCTTCGATTGATGTGCCTTGGCATGTGCTATAGCATCTAAAAATGCTTGGTTTGTAAAGAAGTCACCCTCTCGAATCGATTTATTTAAGCGTGTTAAGCTTTGATAAACAATACGTCCAGCACCGATATTTAAGTGTCCTACCTCTGAATTACCCATTTGTCCTTCAGGTAGTCCAACTGCCTCACCGGCAGCCGTTAATGTTGTATGTGGAAACTCATTCCAATATCGATCAAAATTTGGCTTATGTGCCTGTGCTACTGCATTCCCAAATATTTCATCTCGAAATGCAAAACCATCTAAAATAATTAATGCTACTGGCTTTTTAGGCATTTGCTGCCGCCTCCAATAATGTTAAATAAGATTCTGTCTGTAAGCTTGCTCCACCAACTAAAGCACCATCAATATGCTCTTTCGATAAAAGCTCCTGAATGTTATCAGGCTTCACACTACCGCCATATTGAATGCGCACAGCATTCGCAGTTTCAGCATTATATAGCTCCTCGATTACTGCTCGAATCGCTCCACATACTTGGTTTGCATCGTCTGCCGTAGCAGTTTTACCAGTACCAATCGCCCAAATCGGTTCATATGCAATGACCATATGCTCTACTTGCTGTGCTTCAAACCCAGCAAGTGCTGCTTTAATTTGACCAGCAACTTTTTGCTCTGTTGTGCCAGCTTCACGTTCCTCTAGCGTTTCACCACAGCAAATAATTGGTACAATATTATGTGCAAGTGCTGCTGCTACCTTTTTATTAATCGCTTCATCTGTTTCATTGTAGTATTCGCGACGTTCTGAGTGTCCTAAAATGACATAGTCAACCTCTACACTTGCTAGCTGGGCTGGGCTAATTTCACCAGTAAAGGCACCTTCATTTTCATAGTGCATTGTTTGTGCACCGATTGCTAGCTCTGACTCACTAGCAACTTGCACAAGTGTAGGTAGGTAAAGAGCTGGTGCGCAAACAACAGCATCTACTTTATCATTCGAAGGAAGCTTATCCTGTACTGCATCTACAAATTGAATAGCTTCTTCAAATGTTTTAAACATTTTCCAGTTACCTGCAATAATTGGTTTACGCATTGTTTTGCCTCCGAATTTTTTATTTGGCTTATTTATCGTTTAGTGCAATAATCCCTGGAAGCTCTTTACCTTCCATTAATTCTAGGGAAGCCCCGCCACCTGTAGAAATATGATCCATTTGATCGGCTACTGCAAATTTTTCAACAGCAGCGGCTGAATCGCCACCCCCAATTACTGTGTAGCCTGCTGTTGCTGCCATTGCATCAGCAACTGTTTTTGTGCCGTTTGCAAACTTATCTATTTCAAAGACACCCATTGGTCCATTCCAAATAATTAGCTTAGAGTTTTGAATAACATCTGCAAAGTGAGCAGCAGTTTTAGGTCCAATATCAAGTCCCATCCAATCAGCTGGAATAGCGTCTATATCGACAACTTGCGTTTCGGCATCTTGTGAAAATTCATTTGCTACAACCGCATCGATTGGCATATGTAGTTGTACGCCTTTTGCTTGTGCTTTATCAATAAAGGATTTTGCTAACTCAATTTTATCTTCCTCTAACAAAGATTTACCAATATCATAACCTTGTGCCTTGATGAATGTATACGATAAGCCACCACCAATAATTAAGTGATCTACTTTTTCTAAGAGGTTCTCAATAACACCGATTTTATCCTTTACTTTGGCTCCTCCAATAATTGCTGTAAATGGACGCTCAGGGTTTGACAATGCTTTTCCAAGTACATCTAACTCCTTTTGCATAAGGAAGCCTGAGACTGCTGGAATATGCTTAGCAATTCCTTCAGTAGAAGCATGTGCACGGTGAGCTGCACCGAAAGCATCGTTGACATAGATATCAGCTAGTTGTGCAAATTGCTGTGCTAATGCTGGATCATTTTTTTCCTCACCTGCATGGAAGCGCACGTTTTCAAGTAACACAATGTCACCATTTTGCATATTGGCAATCGCTTGCTCTACCTCTTGTCCAATTGATTCATCCAGCTTTGTCACAGGCTTACCGATTAACTCAGCTAAGCGGATACCAACGGCTGTTAAGCGCATATCCTCTTTTACTTCACCCTTTGGACGACCTAAGTGTGAGGCTAAAATCACTTTAGCACCTTGCTCTACTAAATACTCAATTGTAGGGATTGCTGCACGAATACGTGTTTCATCCGTAATAGTGCCGTCTGCCATCGGTACATTAAAATCTACACGCACAAAAACGCGTTGACCTTTTACATCAATATCTGTCATTGTCTTCTTATTTAACATGAAGAAACTCCCTTCAAAGCTTGTTAGTGTTTTATCAAGGTATTTTTTGGTACATTGTCAAAAAGTAACGTCAATCTCCAGCTTTTGATCATGAACCCTTATACTTGCTTTTATAGTAGCAAAAGTTACGATTGATGTCTTGTAATTACTAAAAAGGGAGTAAGGGTAAATTCCCTTACTCCCTTTACCCTTGTATATTATATCGATTAGATATTATAAAGGCTATACTTTTTGTACATAAAAGTAGTATTATGTCACACTTATTGCGAAAAGTGTTGAAATGTGATGCTTATTTATTGTTTAAGCCTTGATCTGCAATGTATAAAGCTAAGTCCATTAAGCGAGTAGAGTAACCAATTTCATTATCATACCAAGCAAGAACTTTTACCATTTTATTTTCTAACACCATTGTAGAAAGACCATCTACAGTTGATGAGTGATGGTTACCATTGTAATCAATTGATACTAATGGTAGCTCATTGTAACCAAGAATACCTTTAAGTTCATTTTCAGAAGCTTCTTTTAAGGCTGCGTTAATGGATTCTTTTGTTACTTCTTCTTTTAGCTCTACCACTAAGTCTACACATGAAACGTTAGGTGTTGGGACACGCATAGAGAAGCCGTCTAACTTCCCTTTTAATTGTGGTAATACCTTTGAGACAGCTACAGCTGCACCTGTTGTTGTTGGAATCATAGATACCGCTCCAGCACGCGCACGACGTGGATCTGAGTGTGGGAAGTCTAGGATTCGTTGGTCATTTGTATAAGAGTGAATTGTTGTCATCATACCGCGCTCAATGCCAAATTTTTCATCTAATATTTTTGCTACTGGTGCAAGACAGTTTGTTGTACAAGAAGCATTTGAAATTACATTATCCGTTGCTGGGTTGTAGTCTGTATGGTTTACACCCATTACAAATGTTGGCATCGCGCCTTTCGCTGGTGCAGAAAGAATTGCTTTTTTCGCGCCTGCCTCTACATGTTTGCCTACCTCTTCCATTGAGCGGAAGCGGCCAGTACATTCAAGCACTACATCTACATCTAGTTCGCCCCAAGGCAATTGTGCTGGGTCTTTTTCAGCGTATACTTTTACGCGTTTGCCATTTACTACGAAAGAATCTTCATCTGCATTGACTTCAGCATCATAGATACCGTGTACTGAATCATATTTCAATAAATGTGCAAGTTGACCAGCATCCGTTAAATCGTTGACAGCTACTACTTCAATTTCATTATGCTCCATTGCCTCACGAAATACTAAACGTCCAATACGTCCAAATCCATTAATCGCTAATTTTAATGCCATTGTTAATTCCTCCAATAATGTGTAGTATATGTCTCAAGTAAGAGAGACATCAAAGTTAATTTATGCTCATTCAAAAAATGCTATGGCACTTCTGAAAATGAGTGACTGGTTTTATCTGGTTATTCAAAATAACTATTTTCACTAGCTGGTAAACGAGCAGCAATAGCTTTTGCAGCCGCTTCATCTGTGATAAATATTGTTTGCTTTGGTGCTACCTTAAAATAAGAAAGCATGGCATTGACTTTTTGTCTTCCTGCTGCTACTGCAATCACTTGTTGACTGTTTTTCACCTGTTCAAGCTGAATGCCAATCGTACGTATCCGATGTACCATCTCTCCCTCAGTATTAAAGTAATAACCAAACGCTTCACTGACAGCGCCCTTCTCCTCTAAAATTCGTAAATCCTCAGGAGAAGAATTACGGCGAATCGCCATTTCCTCTGCAGAGCCAATTCCATGAATGACACAATCTGCATGATCATAAAACGTCATCATTTCTGTTACCATCGGCTCTGTTAACAATGCTTGATAAGCCTGCTCACTTAAATACTCAGGTAAAAATAATGTACGGTACTGCGCCTCCATCTGCATGGCAAATGTTGCAACAAGTGTGTTTGCTTGCATTTGCATATCATGTCCAATGCCCCCGCGTGCAGCAACAAATGTGATATCTTTTGTTGTTTCTAATGGGTGAAGAAATTGCGCAAGAGATGCTACTGATTTCCCGCCTGTGACGGCTACTACCTGTCCTTCAAAAGCTGTTGACATAAATTGTAACGCCGCTTCTTTGCCAAGCAAGGACAATATCGTATCGTCCTCGTTGTAATCACCTGGCACAACAACTACACGTTGTATACCAAAATGCGTTTCGAGCTGTTTCGCTAGCTGGGTTAGACCCGACCATTCATAAACAAGTGCTCTTAATTTTTCAATTACTACTTCACCATCATCTGTACATACCATACCCGATTTTTGTGAATCTAATAACCCTTGTTCACGTAAAATATCCGTTTCTTTACGTATTTCTCGCTCCGTCATTTTTAAGGTGTCTGCGAGAGTACGACGTCCGATAGGCTGCATAAGTTGAACGGTTTGTAAAATTCGATATCTCAATTGCAGAAGCGGATACATTTCAGGAAGTAGCCTTTGCTGTGCCTCAGGAACAGTTAACATATTTATCTACTCCCTTTTTTATCATAATGGGATATTTTTAGTCCCACTATTTTAAATTATGTCCCACTTACACTTTAATTATAATATGCTTTATTTGAAAGAGCAAGTAGATTCAAAATTATTGTAAAAAAAAAGCCTTGCAGCGTTGAAAACACTACGAGGCTTTGATTTGCTTATTTTGTAAAGGATAAAATTGCGTTTTTCTTAAATCCTTCTAACGCTTTTGTTGCTTCACCTTTATTTGTAAATTCAAAAATACGAACATCCTTCTTCTCAAATACTGTAATAACCCACATTGTAAAATCTCCCTTCAACATTGTTTTTGTAGTATAACAACTTCCAAAATCTATAATAATTTTCACCGACTGTTTTATAACAACTTCTTGCTTGATTCTTATTCTACGCCGATTTTTTGGAAAAGGAAGCCCAATGTGAAGGTCTTCACAAACTGTTCAAATTCAAAACGCTTTCATTGAACAATTTGTGAATTGTGTGAATGACAGCGAATAATAGCCCTCCTAGATGGACTATGCCTCACTTAAATACTCCATCAATGTGGCATAATCCAGCTTACCGTACTGAATGACTTGATCGCCCAGCTCAACTACAGGGATCATCAGCATATATTTTTCATGGATACGATCATCTAATTCAATATCAATGACCTCAATGTCGAATGGTATATCCTCCTGTACAAGCTTTAGTGTATGTAAGCCCTCGACACATAATGGACAATTCGCCCGACTAAAAAACTTTACCAGCATTGCTAGCACCTCCTTCTTTTATTATAAAGGAAGAGCCATGTCCTTACTTATTCAGAGCTTTTGATGGTACAGCCGTAGTCTGTGTTTTTGTAACGGCCGTATTTTTGCCAATAATCACCGATGTCACCACAATAATGGCTACAGCCACCGTAAACCAAGTAATGGATTCGCCTAAAAATAGTGTGGCAAAAAGTATCATTAAAAATGGCTGTAAATATTGAATTTGACTTATTCTTGCAATGCCCCCTAATGCCATACCACTATACCATGCTACATAGGCTAAAAATTGACTAACAGCAGCTAAATATAACAAGCTTATCCATGCTGTTATAGGAGCATGAATCATCTCAGTTGAGAATTGTAAGAAAACTGGAATAACAAAGAATGGTGCAGCGATTAGAATAGCCCAGGCAATCACTTGCCAGCTCCCTAATTCCTTCGCTAGTTGACCACCCTCTGCATAGCTAAGGCCTAATATGAACACTGCCACTAATAATGCTAAATCAGCTAAATGTAATTGTCCTAGTCCAAGATAAACCGCATAAACAATAACTGCTATCGCACCTGTAACACTAGAAAGCCAAAACTTCATGGAAGGTCGCTCTCCTGCTCGCATGATGGCAAAGCCTACTGTTGCTAGAGGTAAAAGCGCTAATTCTATAGCACCATGGGAAACCGGTAAGCTAACCATCGCCCAAGAAGTCAATAAAGGAAACCCTAATACTGCCCCAAACGATACAAGTAATAAGCTTTTAAATTGACGAGCAGTAGGTAATTTTTCTTTTCTAACAAGTAATACAATCGCTACAATTATTGCTGCCAGCACGACTCTTCCTAAGCCTACAATGGTTGCGCCAAAATAGGGTACAGCTACACTCGTTGCTGGCAATGTTAAACTAAAGCAAATAACCCCTAGTAATCCTAACAGTAACCCTACTTTTTCTTTTTTTTGTTCCTGCATTGTTCCCAACCTCCTATTTTCCATACCATCTGTCCCTGGTATACTCAATAGTAAAAGGAGCTATATCGAAAATAAATAGAATTTTCTATCAACTGTCCTGGTACAGTTAAAGGAGAGAGCCTTATTGCAGAGCAAATATTTAGAAATTATTCAGGATATTAAGACACAACTTGCGAAGGGCATATTGGCTACAGGTAGCAAGCTACCATCCGTGAGACAATTAGCTCAGCAATTTTCATGCAGTAAAAATACAGTGATCCGAGCCTATCATGAGCTAGAAAAAGAGCATCTTATTTTTTCTATCCCCAAAAGTGGCTATTACGTCGTCAATAAAGCTACACAGCCTAGCACACAGCCACATATCATTGATTTTTTGTCTGCTGGACCAGATAAACGCATTATGCCGTATATAGAATTTCAGCATTGTATAAACCAAGCCGTTGATATCTATAAAGAAGAATTATTTAGTTATAATGATCAGCAGGGGTTTTATTCTCTTCGTGTACAATTAGTAAAGTATTTGCAAGGCTTGCAGGTCTTTACTAATCCAGAGCGACTCTTTATTGTGTCAGGCTCTCAGCAAGCACTGCATTTATTAGCATCAATGCCCTTCCCAAACGGCAAACACAATATATTAGTTGAGCAACCTACCTATTTTGGCTTTATCGAGTCTGTCCGTCTTCAGCAAGCTACTACGTTTGGCATTGATCTAACAATGGAGGGCATTGATTTAGAGCAGCTAGAATATATTTTTCGCAACAATGCTATAAAATTTTTCTATATTGTACCGAGATTTCATAATCCGCTTGGCCATAGCTATACAAATGATGAGAAAAAACGCATTGTAGAGCTTGCTGAAAAGTATGATGTTTATATTGTGGAGGATGATTTTTTAGGGGATTTAGATCCAAACACAAAATCCGATCCATTATTTGCTTATAATCCTTCTGGCAGAGTGATTTATATTAAAAGCTTTTCAAAGGTATTTTTACCTGGCTTACGAGTAGGCGTAGTTGTACTTCCAGCTTTAATGATTAATGATTTTTCCCGCTATAAGTTTAGTGCTGATTTCAATAGCTCTGTGCTTTCACAGGGGGCGTTAGATATTTATTTAAAAAGTGGTATGTTTAACAGCCATATTAAAGCGATAAAAGAGCTATATAGTAGAAAAATGAACACTCTACAGATAGCCTGTGAAGCATTGCTACCTAACCATACTTTTTTTACGAGGCCGACTTCTGGATTTTATCTTTCTATCCTGCTGCCAGCGCATATAAGTGCTAAGCAACTTGTTCATTTATTACACGAAAAAAATATATGGATGGATGATGCTGCCAGAATGTTTTTGCCAGCCTATCAACAGGATCATCTGATTCGTTTAAGTATCTCCCAGGTTGATGAACATCTTATTGAAGAAGGGATTAAAGAATTAGTCTACTGTCTTTCATTATTGGAACGCCATAAAAGTAGCTATAAAAATGTCCAGCATCTATTATAAAAGGCATTGCGTGTAGGTCTACTACACAGCAATGCCTTTTTGTTTAGATTATTTTAAATGTGTATCAAGGAATTTTATCATAGCATTATAAAATTCAATTCTGTTTTCTTCATTTGCGAAGCCATGTCCTTCATTATCCTTTAACATATACTCTACATCTACACCTCTAGCGCGTAAGGCTTCCACAATTTGATCGGATTCTGCTTTATTAACACGTGGATCATTCGCACCTTGAGCAACAAATAATGGCGTTTTAATTTGATCTGCATGGAAGACAGGTGAGGCAGCTGTTAATAATTCTTTATCTTTCTCTGGATGACCTACTCGCTCATAAAACATATTACGCATTGTTTCCCAATATGGCGGAATCGTATCAAGTAATGTAAAGATGTTCGATACACCTACGTAATCCACTGCTGCTGCATATAAATCTGGCGTATACGTAATCCCAGCTAATGTCGCATAGCCACCAAATGATGCACCATAAATACCAATACGCTCAGGGTCTGCAATGCCTTGATCAATCGCCCATTGCACACCATCTGTAATATCATCTTGAATTTTTAGACCCCATTGCTTATTACCAGCCTGTAGGAATTCCTTGCCATAACCAGTAGAAGAACGGAAATTTACTTGTAATACAGCATAGCCACGGTTTGCTAAGAGCTGCACTTCTGGATTAAAGCCCCACATATCACGAGCCCATGGTCCACCATGTGGATTGACAATAAGCGGTAGATTTTTTGCCTCTTTGTTTTTCGGCAATGTTAAATAACCATTGATTGTTAAACCATCTCGACTCTTATAAGAAATTGGATGCATCTCAGCTAGTTCTTCAGGATTTAGCCAAGGACTTAATGCTGCTAGCTCTGTTAGTTCATCTGTTGTTGAGTCATAGTAATAATACTTTCCATAGACTGTGTCACTTGAAATGCTAACAATAAATTTTGTCATCTCTTTATTGTAATCATTAATGCCTAATTCACTCTCATGAACACCAAGCTTGTCTTGAATTTTACGGAAGAGCTGTTCAAAGTCTTCGTCAAAAAATTGATAATGCGGTTTATCAGTAATATATGCACCATATAATATCTTGTCTTGCTCAGCACTATATAACACGCCTGCAACATCGACTTCTTCATTGGACATAATCACTTCTTCATTACCTTCTAAATCATACTTCACCACTTCTACTTTATCTCTACCTTTGTTCGATGTAGCATAAATATATTGATTATCTTTTGAGAAAGCTAAGGGCCTCACGTCATCGCCTGCTTCGATTTCAATAAATGGTTTAAATTCGTCCTGCTCAGAATCGCGGTAAAGAACAGTTCCTTCTACACCGTCAGAAGCTACAGCAATGCGCACTTCTCCATTGCGATCGGCTAACCAGTCTGCAATATTTCCTGGGTTTTTAGCAACATGCGTTGTTTCGCCCGTCTTAACATTTAGCTTATACACATCAAAAACGGTTGCATCCTCTTTATTCATCATAATCAGAATTTCATCTTTAACACCTTGAAGACCACTTAATATCCCTACTGTTACATTTGGATAAGGTGTTAAATCTTGTTCCTTAGCACCATTAAATGTTGTTGAATAAATATGATAGTTTTCATCGCCCCCATTATCCTTTAAATAAAGTAATGTATCGTCCTTCCAAAAGAATCCTGCAATATCACGGTCTGTTGAGTTGGAAACACGAACTGGCTCACTATCATCACTCATCTTTTTCACGAATACATTGAAGCGATTTTCCCATGCAGAGGAAAACGTAATATAATTGCCATCAGGTGAAAGCTCATAGCCAAAATTCCCAGGGTTTTTCATAAAATCTTCTACAGAGATTTCTGAAACGCCTTCGTTATTTGTAGCATTTTTAATATTTTTAGCATTGCTTAAAATTTTATTTGCATCCTGTTTTGAAATAAATTCATTATTAATGGAGACACCATTCCATAAGCCAAGCTTATTTGCTTTTTCCCAATAGGCTGCAAGTGATGCTTCTTGCTCTTCTTTATTTAAAGCTCTTACTAAAATACGGGCTGCTTCATCCCGGCTAATGGCTACAGCTAAATCTGTAAGCTCCTCAGCCTTTACCCAGTTATCTATAATTTGCTGACGCATTGAATCTGATCCATGTTGGAATGTTAAAGTTGTTACGGCTAAATTTAAAAATTCCTGTGCTGATAACCGTTCCTCTTGTGCAATAACTACACCATGTGCCTCATTAGTAGCTTGTACCTCTTGTATGGTTGCAGGAAGGACAGCAGATGTTGTTAAAATAATCGCCAATGATGTTGATAAAAATCTTTTTTTCAAAATGATTCCTCCTTGTATCAGTTTGCGTTATATCGAATTTCGATATATATAAATTATAACAACTCTCAAACTATTGTCAATAATTGATAGTATTCTATGACAATTTCCTTTTCCTCCATAAAAACAAATCCAATGAATTGACATTTATGACGTATGAAATTAACGTAAGCTGACATACTAAATACTGCAACAAAATAACATTGAGGAGGCGTTTCTTTTGTCACAATCGTTTTATAACGAATCATCCAATCAAAACAATTTCAATCAACAGCAGAGCCTAAATCATGGTGGTCACGAAATGATGGATATGCATGAAACAATTGGTGAGATTACGGCTGGTATGAACCAAGCCATTATTTTACGTCCGCATATAAAGGACCCTGAATTATTAAGCATTTTAGATCGTCAATACAATTTTACATTAGGCATGTATAACACAATTGTCGAATCTTTTAAAACAGGTCATGACCCAGCTGTTCCTACAGGGCGCTACCAAATGGAGACAGGAAATAATTTCAAATACGGCATGACGCCTGGTCAACCGAAAAAGCCTATGCAAAATGCGAATGAAATCAATGATGAAATGATTTCTGGTTTCTTGCTGGGCGCGCAAAAAGGAGCGGCAAAATGTATGACTACGGCTGCTTTGGAAACAACAAACCCTGTTGTACGCCGTGTTGTGGCTGATAGCATTCCTAACTGTATCGAAATGGGCTATGAGCTATCGATTTATCAAAATAAACATGGTTATTATCAGGTTCCTCAGTATTCTCAACAGGATATGCAAATCATGCTCAATGCACACGAAACAACATCCAATCCACTTCATTAAAAAACAGTCCATGGCGACCTCTCATCGCCATGGACTGTTTTATGAAAATATCCTCTAATTTTATTGCCCACTTTTCAAGCTCTATCGCCCAATTTTTCGAATTTATTACCCTAAAAAAAAAGAATCCCCTCAGATAGGATTCTTTTTTTTGACTATTACTAGTCTTCACGTACAGTATGTTCACTAAAAAATAATTTGGAGTTGTTGCTTTCTTGAAGGTTTGAAAGGAAGGAATAGGGGAATAATGCCAACTAGAGCAATATTCCCGATATTTTTCCTCTCTATCTCCACTAAGCAGGCTGCTAAACTACTTATTAGGAGATTGAGCTATAACAGTCTATCAATAATCAGTAAAATGGCGCCCTCGGAGGGAATCGAACCCCCAGTGCAAGAACCGGAATCTTGCGTGTTATCCATTACACCACGAGGGCAATTAGACACAAAAAAAAAGTACTCACTCTAGGCTTGCGAAAAGCAAGATGTAGATAACCCTCATTTTTGAAGCATACCTGCAAAATAGTGTAACGTACTTTAAACTTATGACCTTAATCATTATACAAACGTCTCGCCTATAATTCAACCATAGAATGCAAAAACAATTTATTTTTTTTTGAATTAATTTTACTTTAGCAGGGTTAATATTTGACCTTCCCTGACTATAATGTGTATGATAAGGATACAGCTGAAATAACAATGGCATTTTTCAGCAAAGGTATTCGAATTTAGTTTTTTAAGGAGGATTTAACATGAATTTAATTCCTACAGT
Source organism: Lysinibacillus sp. FSL H8-0500 (assembly GCF_038051955.1). NCBI lineage: Bacteria > Bacillati > Bacillota > Bacilli > Caryophanales > Bacillaceae > Lysinibacillus > Lysinibacillus sp. FSL H8-0500. The sequence continues at coordinate 3,815,877 of NZ_CP150292.1, forward strand.
TATTGAACAAACAAGCCGTGGTGAACGTGCATATGACATTTATTCACGACTACTTAAAGACCGCATTATCCTTTTAGGAAGTGCTATTGATGACAATGTTGCGAACTCGATTGTCGCACAACTTCTATTCCTACAAGCTGAAGATCCAGATAAAGATATCTCTCTTTATATTAATTCTCCAGGTGGATCCATTACGGCTGGTATGGCTATTTATGACACAATGCAACTGATTAAGCCACAGGTCCAAACAATTTGTATTGGTATGGCTGCATCAATGGGTGCTTTCCTACTTGCAGCTGGTGAGCCTGGTAAACGCTTTGCATTGCCTAATGCTGAAGTAATGATTCACCAACCACTAGGCGGTGCACAAGGGCAAGCAACAGAGATTGAAATTGCTGCAAAGCGTATTTTATTCTTACGTGAAAAATTAAATGGTATTCTATCTGAGCGCACTGGGCAACCACTTGAGATCATTGCACGCGACACAGACCGCGACAACTTTATGACGGCTGAACGTGCAAAAGAATACGGTTTAATCGACCATATTATGCACAGTAACAATAAATAAACATAAAAGGCATCACAGAGTTGTTCTGTGATGCCTTTTATGTTCAATTAAAAATAACTATGATCAAACTTCACTTTCAATAATTTTTGCTAATGCTGTAACCGCTTGCTCAGCATCGTTACCCTCACTGCTCAATGTTATTTCTGTCCCTTTGGCAATGGCTAAACTCATAATACCCATAATAGATTTAGCATTTACCTTCTTTCCATCTTTTTCTAAGAAAATATCAGCACTAAAGCGGTTTGCTTCCTGTACAAATAGCGCTGCCTGCCTTGCTTGCAGTCCTAATTTTAATTTGACTTGGACTTTTCTTTCAACCATTCTCAAAACTCCCTTTCACTACCGCTCATCTATTAGTTTTATCTTACCTTACTTCCTAACAAAAGAACAATAAGCGATTACGCATGACATTCATACCTAAAAAGTATAAAAGCCTAACCACCTATTTTTTCACCGCGTCGTAAAGCATCCGCAATCTCATCAATTTTTCTTAAGCGATGGTTAACACCTGATTTACTAACGGTCCCACTTGATACCATTTCACCAAGCTCTTTTAATGTAACATCTTGATATTCTACACGAAGACGTGCTATTTCTCGTAGCTTTTCTGGTAGCTGATCGAGGCCAATTGCATTTTCAATAAATCGAATATTCTCTACTTGACGCAAGGCTGCACCAATGGTTTTGTTCAAATTGGCTGTTTCGCAGTTCACAATACGATTCACACTATTCCGCATATCTCGCAATATACGAACATCCTCAAATTTCATCATGGCTTGATGTGCACCCACAATATTCAGAAAATCTGAAATTTTTTCTGCTTCTTTTAAATAAGTAACAAAGCCTTTTTTGCGTTCAATGGTTTTGGCATTCAGATCAAATTCATTCATCAAATCCATTAATGCCTCGCCATGTTCTTTATATAAAGAATAGATTTCTAAATGATAAGCCGAGGTTTCTGGATTATTAACAGAGCCCCCTGCTAAAAATGCGCCTCTTAAATAAGCTCTTTTTTGCCCACTTTTTTTAATAAGCTTTTTGGAGATAGTGTGATTAAATTGAAAGTCGTCTGAGATGATTGCTAAATCAATTAACAGTTCACGTGCACCTTCTCTTACACGGCAAATATATACATTATTTTTTTTCAGTCGCATTTTCTTACGAACCAGTAACTCTACATTGTACGGATATAGCTTTTTCATAATCGTATATAGTCTTCTCGCAATTGCAGCGTTTTCAGTTTGCACGTCTAAGCTTAGTTGTTTATTCGCAAAGGATAATGAACCATTCATACGAATTAGAGCAGATACCTCTGCTTTCATACAATGATTGTCCGCTTCCACTTGGGTTAATTCCTTTTTTGTTTCAGAAGCAAAAGACATTTCACACCCCTCCTTTCAATCCTAATTTCTATGTATATGTTCCTCTTACCATATACAATATATACAGTATAATTCTAGCACTGGTCTTTTACTTTATGTTTGTAAATATCTGCATAATCCACCAGCCATTCTGCAACATTCGTAGCATTATGTCGAACTGTACCATCTGATCGTATTGTGGCAATATCACGTTTAATAACCTCTAATCCCATACTTTCAAGCTTCACAACATCAAATGTCACGGGCTCGGCTCTTTCCTCTTTATACAATTCTTTTACAGGATAAGGGAGTTCTTCATTATTCACTAAAATGGAATCAATAAAGGCATCACCGACATGCTTGTAAATCGCCTTCACATGATCACCTGCTGTATAAGAAATCGTTTCACCTTTTTGTGTCATTAAATTGCAAACATATATTTTTCTGCCTTTTGCTTTGACAATCGCTTGCCCAATCTCCTTTACAAGTAGATTCGGAATAATACTTGTGTATAGACTGCCAGGGCCAATTAAAATATAATCTGCACGTTGAATTGCTCGAATTGCCTCTGGTAGCGGTTGCACATTTTCAGGTACTAAAAAAACACGATCAATGCGTTTTGTTGCTGTTGGAATTTTAGATTCCCCTTCAATAATGGAGCCATCCTCGAGCACTGCATGTAAATTTATTTTTTTATTTGCAGCTGGTATAACGCGGCCATGAACTTTTAACACCTTCCCCATCTCGCTGATCGCATGGTTAAAATCTCCTGTAATATCCGTCAATGCTGTTAACATTAGATTTCCTAATGAATGACCACGTAAATCCTCCGATGCTGAAAAACGATATTGAAACATTTGCTCTACAAGTGGTTCAACATCTGATAATGCGGCAATCACATTGCGAACATCACCAGGTGGTGGAATGTCGTAGTCATCCCGTAAGCGTCCTGAAGACCCTCCATTATCTGCAACCGTCACAATAGCAGTAATATCAAATGGGTGGTGCTTTAGACCGCGAAGCAGTGTAGAAAGGCCTGTGCCGCCCCCTATCACTACAAGCCTTGTCTGCCTTTTTCCCATGCACTCAATCCTTTCTACGATGAATATCACGATGTGTGATAACCGTATTTTCTTTGTTAGCTAAATATGCCCCGAAGAATTCTGCTAATGTCACTGAGCGATGCTGTCCCCCAGTACAACCAAAAGCAATAACAAGCTGAGATTTTCCTTCTTGCCGATACAGTGGAATAATAAAATCGAATAAGTCGGTTAATTTTTGTATCAGTGTTTGTGTATCATCTAATGCCAATACATAAGAGGATACCTCTGTTTGGAGGCCCGTTTTGAAACGCAATTCTTCCACATAATAAGGGTTTTTAAGAAAACGAACATCAAATACTAAATCAGCATCAATCGGCATACCATGCTTAAATCCAAAGGACATTACATTAACAGAAAAAATAGTATCTGCCTCACTAGCAAATTCTTTAACAATTTTTTCACGTAATTCCTTTGGTTTCATTTTGGATGTATTATAAACAGAATTCGCACGGCCCTTTATTTCAGCTAGAAGGGCACGCTCTTGCTGAATGCCATCTAATGGTAAACCATCGACCGCTAATGGATGGGCACGTCTTGTCTCTTTATAGCGTCTAACTAAGGTTGCGTCATCTGCATCTAAAAATAAAATGCGAGCCATAATATCGCCCTCTTTTAGTATATGGTCTAATGCACCAATAAGAGAATCAAAAAAATCCCCTCCGCGCATATCCATTACAGCCGCAATACGTGTGCTATTTTTTCCCGAATCCCTTAGCAAGGTCAAAAAAGTTGTGAGTAACGCTGGTGGTAAATTATCAATACAGTAATACCCTAAATCCTCAAAGCTTTGAATCGCTACAGTTTTTCCAGCTCCAGACATCCCTGTAATAATAACCAATTCATGTGTACTTTGTTGGCCTTCAACCACCACTGCTATGCAACTCCTTTATTGTTCTTTTGTTATTTGTATTTTCTGATGAAGCAATTCAAAATTTGTTGTATAGTCAAACGTTCCATACTGAATACCCGATTCTGAAACGGCAAATTGTAAATTCGTTCGATCTCCTTCTGCCATGGGTAAATGCGCTAAATCCTCTACGGGGTGCCATGCAAGCTTACCTTCTCGTGTTTCTACAGGGGGTATTCCTTCCACATCTTTCGCAATAAATGTGTAAAGCATCCATTCGTCCACTACATCATTATTTTCTTTAATCACCATCGTATAAACACCTTTTAAATGTACATCTAATGGTGTGACATCGGTCTCCTCTTGAAACTCACGGACAGCTGCCTCATAGATGGATTCGCCGCTCTCCATTTTTCCGCCTGGTGCGACATACCAGCCTCGTCTTGGTTTCTGAAGTAATAATACTTTACCGTTTTTTACGGCAATTAAGTTTGCAATTCTTTGCATAGGCACACCTCTAATCACTTTTGCATTCTACTCTTCATTATAACAAGACCACACAAGATTTGTCCTCATTTACAACTTTTCGTAGATAGACCTGATGATCGCTTGCCGTGATCAAAAAAATGAAGTGATCTTAGTAGCTAGCAATTTATGCACAGTTAACAAAAAAAGTAGGCTGCTCTCACCTACTTAAGGCGGAAACAACCTACTAAAACAAAATAAAAGGGGGATTGCTAATTACAATTCTTATGATACACCTTTTATATGTCATTCAAGTTACAGTAATATTAAAACCATATTAAAACTGATGCTGTTCTCTTAAGAGCAGTCCCTTTAAGCATTAATTTTCTCAAATAGCTCTTCAATATAATGTTGTGCAGCCTGTGCAGCAATACTGCCATCCCCTGTTGCTGTTACAATTTGACGCAAGGTCTTTTCACGCACATCTCCAGCAGCAAAGATACCTGGAATTTCTGTTTCCATATTATCATTGGTTACAATATAACCCGTTTCATTTAAAATCCCTAAAGACTCAAATGGTTTTGTTAATGGCAACATACCAATATAGACAAAGACACCATCTGTAGCAAATTCAGATTCACTGCCATCGATTGTCGATTGCAATGTGACACTGCCAACTTTCCCCTCAGCTTCATTAATTTCTTTGACTGTTGCATTCCAAATAAAATCAATTTTCTCATTTGCAAAGGCACGATCTTGTAGAATTTTTTGTGCACGTAATTTATCGCGACGGTGAACAATTGTGACTTTATCAGCAAAGCGTGTTAAGTAAACACCTTCTTCTACAGCGGAATCACCGCCACCTACAACAACAAGATTTTTTTGTTTAAAGAACGCACCATCACATACGGCACAATAGCTAACACCACGACCGCCAAGCTCTTTTTCACCCGGCACACCCATTTTTTTATACTCTGCACCCGTTGTAATAATAATGGCACGTGTTTTATATTCTTTTGCACCTGATTTGATTGTTTTATATTCTTCGCCGTCGATGATTTCCGTTACATCACCATAGGCATATTCTGCCCCAAATTTCTTTGCATGCTCAAACATTTTTGTCGAAAGCTCAGGACCTAAAATTGTATCGAAACCTGGATAGTTTTCAACTTCTTCTGTATTGGCCATTTGCCCACCAGGAATCCCTCGTTCAATCATTAATGTTGACAAATTCGCACGTGATGTATAGACAGCGGCCGTCATCCCCGCAGGTCCTGCCCCAATAATAATAACATCATAAATTTTTTCTTCTGACATCAATACTTCCCCCTAAACAAAATACTTTTGGATCTTCATGCAGTTATTAAACGTTTGTAGGTTCATCGTATGTGAAAGTCTAAAGTTATTCAACTAAGTTGCTCACACCTGCTCATCCTGACCGTTTGGTAAGAACATTAAAATTTCGTCAATATACTTTGTTAACGTGGATACTGCTATTCCATATTGCTGCGCTATTTCCTTCTTTGTCACCTTTAGCATCTGTGATGATTTGAATAAGTAATCATTTGCTCCTGCAATAGCTGCAGGATTTGTAAAACGATAATTTTGTTCTAAAGCTTGCTCACATAGTACAAACCACATTTGAAACATTGGGACAACCAGTGATGACAGCTTGCCATATTGCGCCAATAAAATTTCTGGCACATGGACAGCACGTAAAAAGCTTGCTTCTATTTTGTTTTTCATATCAAATTCATGACCAAGTGCATAGGCTAAAAATAGTTTTTCAAATGCACCTAATTGCTCTGTATTTATCCATTTAGGATGGGCAATAATCTCTTGCTTATGCGCTGTGTCCTTTAGTAAAAACAAGCCAAAAATACGTTCACTTGTATAGTTACTTTCTAACATTTCCACAATAAAATCGCGGTTATGCTCTAATGCATCCAGTGCAAATTCGTTTTCCTGCTGACGCCAAGGTTCAAATCCCTCTTTCTCTGGGTCTAGCTCCAGTAGTTGCCCCCACGCACTTTTGGAAATTTCCTTATGCCCTGAGAAATAAGCTGCATGTGATAGCCAGAAGTAAAATCCTGCATCCCCTACATAGCCTCGCTTCTGCATGCTACGCAACCATTTAAAGGCTAATTCATATTGTCCAATTAATGCTAATGTAGCGCCTAGTTTATAACGATGCTCCCATGTATATGGCTGAATTTTAACAAGAACATTTAATAGCTCCTGTAGATCCTCTTCATTTTTTTCATAGTAGGCAATGACCGTTAAATTACAAAGCGCATGTAAGTTTCCCTTATTTTCACGTAGCACTGTATGTAAGAGAGCCTTTGCCTGCTCTTCCTCTCCCACATAAAAATATGCGAGCGCTAGGTTATTATAGGCTGACCAAAACGCTGGTCGATCCTCAATTAAATCTTCCAAAATCTGAATAGCTTCCGGAAAATCTCCCTTTTCCATACAACGACGAGCCTGCTCCTGACGATATAAATCCTCACCAGATCCTTCAAGCTCCTCAAAATCATCCTGCTCAAAAGCGACAAACTCTAATATTTCTGCTGCTTCATCTGCATAAGCACCCTCTGGCTCTAACTGTAAATAGCGTTCTGCAAAATTTTTAGCATCCTGCATAATCCCTACACAACCCGATACTTCTGCCATATAAAAAATGATTTCTGGATTCTCTGGATCGAGCTGATAGGCACGACGAAGGAGATCATACGCTTCTTCAAAACGTTGACCTTCTAATTCGATTATGGCTAGCTGTAAAATAATCATGGGATCATCAGGGCTTAAATCTATCGCACGTTGTAAATATTTATAAGCTTTATTCATTTGTCCACTATTCATTGCCTGAATTGACTTCTTATAATAATAGTCGCCTGTTGGAATAAACGACACTATATTCGATTGCTTTTCATTTTGACGTTTCTTTTCCAATATATTTCCTCCGAAACAAGAAATAAGGAACGCGTTTCACGTTCCTTTACACAGTATTTCTTATTATACCATACAATTATAATATGCTGCTATTTCTCTTCGTGACGTTTTTCCAACACATACAGGACATCGTAAATACTTACTTTTTGCTCTTGTAATAATACGAGAAGGTGATAAATTAAATCGGCTGCCTCCCATTTAACTTCTTCTGCATCACGATTTTTAGCACCGATGACAACCTCTGTTGCTTCCTCACCAACTTTTTTACAGATTTTATCGATACCTTTATCAAATAAATATGTAGTATAAGCTCCTTCAGGCATTTCCTGCTCGCGCTTCTCAATAACCTCCACAAGCTTCGCGATCATTTCTACAGAGCCAACCTTATCATTTTGCTGCACAATCTCTGTAAAGCAAGATGTTGTCCCATTATGGCAGGCTGGACCAGCAGGTAACACTTCCACCACTAACGCATCCTTATCACAGTCGGCTTTAATCGACACAACTTTCTGTGTATGACCGCTTGTTGCTCCCTTATGCCAAAGCTCTTGTCGGGAACGAGAATAAAACCAAGTTTCTCCTGATTCAATTGTTTTAGCAAGCGACTCCTTATTCATATAAGCCACTGTCAGTACTTCTTTTGTATTAGCATCCTGCACGACTGCTGTCACAAGCCCTTTTTCGTCAAATTGAATTGTTTCTATCATCTTACTGCCACTCCTTTTTCACGCAAGTATTGTTTTACTTGCGCTACGCTCGTTTCTTTGTAATGGAAAATAGACGCTGCAAGTGCTGCATCTGCATCCACATCCTCTGCTAATACTTCGTAAAAATGCTCGGCATGTCCAGCTCCACCACTAGCAATAACTGGTACTGTGACAGCCTCTCTTACCGCCTTCGTCAATGCCAAATCAAAGCCAGATTTTTCGCCATCCTGATTCATACTTGTTAATAAAATTTCACCAGCTCCCAGGCGTACAGCTTCCTTTGCCCACTCAATAGCTGACCAAGTTGTTTTATTACGCCCACCATGTGTATAAACCATCCATGTGCCATCCTCTTCGCTATAGCGGGCATCAATTGCTACAACAATGCATTGTGCACCAAAAAAGTCAGACCCCTCTCGAATAAGAGCTGGTCGCTCTAAGGCAGAGGTATTGACTGAAACTTTATCCGCTCCTGCACGTAAAATACGTTTCATATCCTCCAATGTGCGAATACCGCCACCCACCGTAAAGGGAATAGCAAGCGTAGCCGCTGTTTGACGCACAACATCAATCATTGTTTCTCGACCCTCATGAGAGGCAGATATATCTAAAAATACAAGCTCATCTGCCCCTTGCTCATCATAGAACTTCGCAAGCTCTACGGGATCACCTGCATCACGTATAGAGACAAATTGTATTCCTTTCACAACGCGTCCTTCCTTCACATCGAGACATGGAATAATACGTTTTGTTAGCATGCCCTCACACCTTTCAGCCATTGTTCTAATAAATAAACACCTAGCTCACCCGATTTTTCAGGATGAAATTGCATACCTGTCACAGCACCATTCGCAACAATACCTGGCACTTTCATATTATAATAGTCAGCATAAGCAGCAAGCTCTGCCTCCTCAATATCTGTTGCATAAAAGGAATGAACAAAATAAACATGCTTAGCTGGGGCTTCCTGCTGTAGCCATGCAGGACGGTTTGAAATTACTAGCTCATTCCAGCCCATATGTGGTACGCGATATGTTTGTCCTTCCTCGTTAATACCACTAAACTGTTGTATACGCCCTTTAAAAAAGCCTAATCCCTTTGTTAGCGTTACTTCATCACTTTCCTCGAACAATAATTGCATTCCTAGGCAAATCCCCAGCAAAGGACGATTTTCACGCTGTGCTTTTTGTAAATACTGATCTAATTTTGTTTCTGCTAAACGCTTTCGAGCATCGGGAAATGCACCTACCCCTGGCAATAAAAGGGCATCTGTTGTATCTAGCACACTTTCATCAGCAGTGACAATAACCTCACAGCCTAGACGCTTTAATGCCTGCTCTACACTAAATAAATTGCCCATACCATAATCAATCACGCCTATTTTCATGTTAGCAGCCCCTTCGTTGACGGTACTCCTTTAACACGAGGGTCAATTGTCACTGCATCATCAATGGCACGCGCCAACGCTTTAAAAATAGCTTCAATAATATGGTGTGTATTATGTCCATAAGGTACAATCACATGAACATTCATACGTGCCTCTAGGGCAAATTTCCATAAAAACTCATGCACTAATTCCGTATCAAAAGTGCCTACCTTTTCCTTTAGCTCTGGTACACGATATTCTAAATGTGGACGATTCGAGCAATCTACAACCACCTGAGCTAGGGCATCATCCATCGGCACAAATGCTGTTCCATAACGTTTAATGCCCTTTTTATCGCCAAGTGCTTCACGAATCGCCTGTCCCAGTACAATCCCAATATCCTCTGTTGTATGATGGTCGTCAATATAAGTATCACCATTCGCCTGTATTGTGCCATTAAATAGACCATGCTTGATAAATAAATCTAGCATATGATCCATAAAACCTACCCCTGTTTGAATCTCAGCCTTGCCTTCACCATCTAAATCAATTGCTACCGAAATTTGTGTTTCATTCGTTGTACGCTCTATTTTTGCATATCGTTTTTTTTCTGTCATTGTGCTACTCCTTTTCCCATCCACGTGATTCAACTGCACGTGCATGACCTTCCAAGCCTTCCATCCGTGCTAGACGTGCTATTTTTGGTGCATTATTTGCCCAAGTTTCTTCACTGTAATAAACAATACTTGATTTTTTTACAAAATCATCAACATTTAAACCACTGGCAAAGCGAGCTGTGCTATTCGTTGGTAATACATGATTTGTACCTGCAAAATAATCACCAACAGGCTCAGAGCTATAGCGGCCAATAAAAATACCACCAGCATGTCGAATTTGTTGTGCCACCTGCTCCGCATTTTCTGTAATAATTTCTAAATGCTCTGGTGCTAGTGAATTGATGGCTTCAACGGCTTCTGTTAATGCTTCAGCTATATAAATGGCTCCAAAATTTTCAATAGAAGCCTGAGCTACCTCTCGTCGTGGTAAAGTCATCAATTGTTGTTCCACCTGCTCTGCTACCTTCTTAGCCAATTGCTCAGACGTCGTCACAAGTACAGCACAGGACAATGGATCATGCTCCGCCTGTGATAAAAGGTCTGCTGCAATTTCATCAGGATATGCTGTATCATCAGCCAAAATAGCAATTTCACTTGGACCCGCAATCATATCAATAGCAACCTCACCAAAAACCTCACGTTTTGCCAATGCTACAAAAATATTGCCCGGACCTGTAATTTTATCAACAGGTGCGATTGTTTCTGTACCATAGGCAAGAGCAGCAATTGCTTGTGCGCCACCAATCTTATAAATTTCATCAATGCCTAAAATATGTGCCGCTGCTAAAACACCAGCAGGCAATTGCCCATCGCGACCTGCTGGGGATGCTATAACGATTCGTGATACACCTGCAACCTGCGCTGGAATGACATTCATTAACACAGATGAAGGGTAGGCGGCTGTTCCACCTGGCACATATAAACCTACCGCATCGAGCGCTGTTATGCGTTGCCCAAGCCACGAGCCATCTCCCAGTTCTACACGATAGCCTGAACGTTGCTGCTGCTCATGATAAAGGCGAATATTATTTGCTGCCTCTGTTAAATCTTGATAGAGCTGGTCATCGAAAGCATTAATCGCCTCCTGAATTTCCTCCTGTGTCACGCGTAAATGCTTTGGAGCATAACCATCCCATTTTTCAGTGTAGGCACGCAGCGCTGCATCCCCTTGTGACTTCACATCGGCTAATACTTGCCGTACTACCGCTAATTGGTCTTCATTGCCTCCCTCAAGCGATCGTTTTAACGATATGCCTTGTGCTAGCTTTGTTATTTTCATATAGATAAACCCCTTTAGTCACTTGATCTACTAGATATGATTACTTTTCTTCATTAACACATTTCTTTAGTCGCTTCACAAGATCAATAATACGGTCACCCTTCATACGATAACTAACTGGATTGGCGATTAATCGTGAAGATACCGCTGCAATAAATTCATATTCTACTAAACCATTTTCCTTTAATGTTCGTCCTGTAGATACAATATCGACGATTCGATCTGCCAAACCAATCATTGGTGCTAACTCAATCGACCCGTTTAGCTCAATAATTTCAACCTGCTCGCCAATACCCTTATAATATTTCATCGCTATATTTGGATATTTTGTCGCAATTCTTGGGGCAATTTCATTCATCGCTGTATTTGGTAGCCCTGCTGATGCGATATAGCATGTACTAATCTTTAAATCAAGTAGCTCATGTACCTCTCGCTGTTGCTCTAACAAAACATCCTTACCAGCAATACCGATATCTGCAACACCATGCTCTACATAAACAGGCACATCCATTGGCTTTGCTAAAATAAAACGAATTTTTTCCTCAGGTATTTCAATCATTAATTTACGCGACATTTCTACTTCTTCGGGTAAATTAAAGCCTGCCTCTAATAGCATCTGGTAGGCTTCTTCAAAAATTCGCCCTTTAGGCATCGCAATCGTTAACTCATTCACTGCCAACTTCCTCCTGACCAACAATAACTACTTCTGTAAAGTTTGTTAAAAAGGCTGTCTCATCAATCAAGCTACTGCGCAACTGTAAAGTAGTAAGCTTTCCTGCTGCTCGAAGTGCCTTAGCCTTTGCTAAAGCAACTTCAAATTGTACTTCCTCAAAAAGCACAACTGTTGCTTCTGGACGCTTGTCAGATTGATCATTGAGCGTTTCTAATAAACGATCCACTCGGATACTAAATCCTGTAGCACCTACTTTTGAGCCGAATACCTCTAGTAAGCCATCATAACGACCTCCATTGCCTAATGGGAAACCACTGCCTGAGGCAAAAATCTCAAATAGCATACCTGTGTAATAACTCATATGACTTGAAAGTGTAAAATCAAAGGCTACATAATCGGCTAAGTCTGCCACTTCAAGTAGCTGGGCAAGCTTTTGCATATATTCTAATGCGTCATTTTTACGCACATATTTTTCGATATCTCGGATTTCCTTTACATGCATAGCTTCTTCAATAAATTGTAGCAGGGCATCAGATTTTGCTTTTGGTAAATGGAATGACTCAACAGCTTCTTCAAACCCTACATAATTTCGTTGAACGAGCAATGTTCTTAATATGTTTTGTTGTTCCACGCTTTCCGTGTAATCCTGTAAAATGCAATTAAGAATGCCTGCATGGCCAATTGTTACTTTAAATTTTTCTAAGCGGAAATGCTTTAATAGCTCCATTGCTGTCACAATCACTTCTGCATCGGCAAAGACAGATTGATCTCCAATTAGCTCAATCCCCATTTGCTCAAATTCTGCTGGACGCCCACCTTCTGTTTCTTGCGCTCGAAAAACACTGGCAAAATAAGCAAGTCGTAGTGGTATTCTTTCTTTTAGTAATTTGGATGTCGCTACACGAGCAATTGGCGTTGTCATATCAGGACGTAGCACTAATGTATTTCCCTGACTGTCCACCAGCTTAAATAAATGAGCATCAGCAATCGCTGAAGCCTTCCCGACTGTATCGAAATACTCAACAGCAGGTGTTTTAATAAATTCATAACCCCTTCTATATAAAAAGTCTCTGCCTGCCTGTCTGACTGCTTCGACTTTTTCATATATTTGTGGAAATGTATCGCGCATTCCAAGTGGTTTTTCAAACATTTTTATCGACGACATATGGACACTTCCTTACGCTTCACTTTAGTTCACTAGAGTATCAGAGAATCAGATTATGAAAGAATTCTAACTTATTTCGTTTCAACCGTCAACTTATCTATCATAAATTACCGAAATCTTAAAATACTTATTATTCCGTTAATTATACACGCTATAGAACGAAAAATTATAACAAAGAATACCATAATTTCTTTTAAAATATAGCAAAATTCATTATTGCGAATGAGAATATGTCTATTTTATGACAAAGCAATTTATATTATAAATTCCGAATTTTCAAAAAATGATAATGATTATCTCTTAAAGAGTTGCTACCACAAATGCTAATAATTCAATAAGTTATTCTCAATAAAGTTAATCATTAATTATATCAAAATAATTAATCCCTCTCTCTTAATTAAAACGATTCTCAATCTCATTATCACCTTAAATACTTTACCATCAATACATCCATTGATTATTACTCTCATTCCATTTTTCCTTTTACATTTCTAAAAGTTTAGTATAGAATAACATTAATCATAAAAAAATATATAAACTACACATTGGAGGGATGTATTATGGCATGTCCATTCGTACAACTTAGTGAGCAAATGATCGTTAGTATTTGCAAAGGGGAGTTTTATCCGGGTGCAAAGTGACACTTCATACTGCCGAAGATATTGATGGCACTGCGATTAAGTCTACTTTTGTCGAAACAACTTGCTTAGGTGATCATGATAACTGCGAATTTAAACCTGAATATGATGCAGTCCATGCATAGAATCATTTCTAAACATTGATTATAAATAGTAAAAGCTACCCCAATCCTAGAGATTCACTCTATGTTAAGGTAGCTTTTTATTAGTTTTTAGGGGTACACCATTCTACAATTTCATTGCGTTTACGCTCTGCCATTTGTTCAGCAGTGTAAATAATTCGCATAGGATTTCCTCCTGCTAAGCAGCCAGCAGGCACATCCTTATGTACAAGGGTAGCGGCTGAAACAATGGCTCCATCGCCAATTGTCACACCTGGTAAAATCGTTGAATTAGCACCAATCATTACTTCATCCCCAATGTAAACATCCCCTAGGCGATATTCCTCTATTAAATATTCATGAGCTAAAATAGTCGTATTAAAGCCAATTACCGTATTTTTTCCAATAAAAATACGCTCTGGAAACATGGTATCTGGCATAACCATTAAAGCTAATGAAGTTTGCTCACCTATTGTCATTTTTAAAAACGTACGATAAAGCCAGTTTTTCACACGTAAAAATGGTGTGAAGCGGCCAACTTGAATGATAATGAAACACTTCATCACCTTCCAAAAGGACACCGTGTCATATATATTCCAAAGTGAATTGGCTCCTTCGACACGATAGCGTTCTGTTTTACGTGCCATCTAACCTTACCCCTCTTTCACAATATCTAATAAGTCCGACATATGCTGTAGCATATATTCAGGTTTAAATTGCTGTAAGTAAGCCTCTCCTTTAATTGCCCAAGCGACACCAGCTGCTCTTACACCAGCACGATGTCCAGCTTCAATATCGTGCGAATTATCACCAATCATAATGGCATACTCTTTTTCTATTCCTAACTGTTTCAACGCAAGTAATACTGGCTCTGGATCGGGCTTCACATTGTTCACATCATCTGTACCAATACGCACATCAAATAAATGCGTTGCCCCAAGAATAGCAAGTCCACGATCAATGGTCTCATTACGTTTCGTCGACACAATAGCCAATCGTATACCTTGAGCTTTTAATTGCTCTAATGTTGATACAACATCAGGATATTGGCTAACTAGTTCATCATGGTGCTCAATATTCCAAGTGCGATACTTTGCTATCAAAGCTTCTTCTTCACCTGGAGCAATGTCATTAAATGTCTGTTTCAATGAGGGACCAATGAATTTCAAGCAATCTTTTGGCGAATATTGCCCGGGAAATCGCTCATTTAATACATGCATAAATGTTTGAATGATTAAATCATTAGTATTCAATAAAGTCCCATCAAAATCAAATAGTAGTGCCTTTACAGCCATCTTTTACAACCCCTTATTTATTATCTAAGTATTTCATGGCTGGTTTCACCTTTATTCTCCGATAAATAATTGCACCTAGACCAACTACAATACCAATTATGGATACAACCTGTGCTGAGCGTAAATCTCCAACTAGATATAAGCTATCTGTACGCAAACCTTCTATATAAAAACGGCCAATTGAATACCAAATTAAATAGCCAAAGAATATTTCCCCACGCTGTAAATTCACCTTACGTAATACTAATAAGATAATCAACCCAATTAGGTTCCATACAGATTCATATAAAAAAGTAGGATGTACATACGAACCTAATTCTTCAATATACATTTGATTAATAATCCAATCTGGTAGCATTAGGTTTTCTAAATATGCTTTTGATACTTCCCCTCCATAAGCCTCTTGGTTCATAAAGTTGCCCCATCGTCCAATAATTTGTCCGATTAAAATACTTGGAGCTGCAATATCTGCTACTCGTAAAAAGCTCACATTTTTTATGCGAGTAAATATGTAGGCTGTCACAAATGCCCCAATTAGTGCACCATGAATCGCAATACCACCATTCCATATCTCAATGATTTTACCTGGATTTTCACTATAATAATCCCAACGCATTGACACATAGTAAATACGCGCACAAATGATAGAGATAGGGACTGCCCATAATAATAAATCAGCAAGGAAATCTTCAGGCAGCCCTCGCTTAACAGCCTCTCTTTGCCCAACAACATATGCTAAAATAATCCCCGAGACAATGAGCAATCCATACCAACGAACTGCAATTGGCCCTAAATGAAAGGCAACGGGGTTAATCTCTAATAGTAATAAATCCATCGTCTACTCCTTTCCATTGTATCTTGACAATAAATGGCTTTAATCGTCTAACACATCATTTGATGAAATCACTTCATCTAAACGCCTTGAAAATTCCTCTGCTGCATTGACGCCCATTTTCTTTAAACGATAATTCATCGCAGCCACTTCAATAATAACAGAGACATTGCGTCCCGGTCTTACTGGAACTGTCAATTTTGTTAATTCAGTATCAATGATTTTCATCTTCTCTTCTTCTAAGCCTAAGCGATCATATACTTTTTCTGGATCCCAAATTTCCAGCTCAATTATAAGTGTAATTCGTTTATATGGACGCACAGCACTTGCGCCAAATAATGTCATAATATCAATAATGCCAATGCCTCGTATTTCGAGTAAGTGCTCTAATAAAGGTGGTGGACTGCCAATTAATAAATTTTCAGATTCCTGACGAATTTCCACACAATCATCCGCTACTAAGCGATGCCCTTTTTTCACAAGCTCAAGCGCTGTTTCACTTTTCCCCACGCCACTTTTGCCGATTATAAGTACACCAATCCCATAAACATCGACAAGCACACCATGCGCTGCTGTCATTGGAGCTAAGCGTCCCTCTAAATAGTTTGTCAATCTACTCGAAAATTTGGTTGTTGTCATATGTGTTTTAAAGACGGGAACATGCTCTTCGTTGGAAGCCTGAATAAGCTCCTCAGGTACTTCTAAATCTCTCGAAATAATAATTGCTGGCGTATCCTGTGAGCAAAGCAAACGCATACGCTCAAGCTTGCTATTGGCTGGTAACAATTCAAAAAAGGACAGCTCGGTTTTACCCAGTAGTTGTACACGATTTGCTGGATAATGTGTAAAATATCCTGCCATTTCAAGTCCAGGTCTTGAAATATCACTTGTCACAATCGTTCTTCCTATTCCTTCCTCACCAGCTACTAACTCTAACTTAAATTTCTCCATAACATCTCTTGTTAATACTACGCCCAATAAAAAAGCCTCCAATCAATGGATAAGGTTCTCTCTATTTTAGCATGACTATGTACAAAAGAAATATATTTACTCTTAAGCGTTTGCGAGCATAAAAAAACTAGCGGTTCTCCAGCCCGCTAGTTTTGAAAAGCTCTTATTTTTGAGTTGCTAACCATTTAGCAACAGCCTCTGCATCTTCACCTTTTACCAGACCGCCAGGCATTCCAGGTTTACCATTATTGATAACATCTAAAATTTCCGATTCTGATAAACGAGAGCCTACATCGTTTAATGATGGTCCACTGGCTCCTTGTAGCTCGCCACCATGACAAGAAACACAAGATTTCATGGCGATTGCTTCACCGTCCGGAGCCGTACTACCTTCATTATCACTTGCATTTTTATCTCCGCCACCACATGCAGCTAAAAAGATTGCTGATCCGAACACTAATGTTAACATTGCTTTTTTCATTAGTACCCCTCCTCATCATCAATAAATACCTTACGCCGCCATTATACCAAAATTATGCACGTTTGAAACCTTCTCCTAACACTTCATATGCATCAGAAACGATAACAAACGCTGATGGATCAACGCTTTTAATGAGTTGTTTCAGCTTTGTGAATTCGGTTTGATAGACGACAACCATTAACACGGGTCGTTCCTCTCCTGTATAGCCGCCAATTGCAGGTAATTTAGTTACGCCACGATCAATTTCAGCATAAATAGCTTCACGTACCTCATCTTGTTTCACTGTAATAATATAAACCATTTTGGACTGGCTAAAGCCAAGCTGAATAATATCAATCGTTTTTGTTGTAACATAAAGTCCAATAAGCGCATACAAACCTTTTTCTAAATCAAAAACAATTGCTGCACTAATCGCAATGATGCCATCTATAAGCAGTACACTTGTCCCAAGCGATAATCCAGTAAACTTCGTAATGATTTGCGCCAGTAAATCAGTGCCACCAGTAGAAGCATTCCCTTTAAAAACAAGACCTATTCCTAAGCCAACTACAATTCCGCCAAAAAGAGCTCCCAACAATGGATTATTCGTCCAAGGCTCCCAGCTATTTGTTAGTAACACAACAGACGGTAAGGTAATCGTTCCAATAAATGACTTAATTCCGAATTTTTTGCCCAAAAATATGATCCCTGCAATAAATAACGGAATATTAAATGCATATTGAATAATTCCCGGATTCCAGCCAAATAAACCATGTAATATTGTACTAATACCACTTACGCCACCTGAAGCGACTTGATTTGGTAATAAAAACACATTAAAGCCAATAGCAATCACTGCCGCTCCTATCATCACATATACATATTCTATAATGCTTTCCTTCATATCATGCTTCATTTCTCCACGCCCACTTCAACTATCAGAATTTTTTTAAGACGAAATGATTATAGCAAATACTTATTGTATTGAGAACTTCATCTCGATGAAGAGAATCTGCTATTACGAGCAACACAAAATAAGCTATCTTCGTAACAGCAAGACAACTTATTAAGGAGGTTATAGAAAACTTGGGACTCGCTACTTAAAAGGATTTTTCTGCCCACTCCATTGCTTCGTAATATACTTGCTCCATATCCTCTAATTGTAAATTAACTTGTGGAGCTAATGCTTCTAAACGGGCCCAATCTAATTTCCCTAAAGCACTACTAAACGCTAAATAGGGAGACATTTCTGTTTCATATCCTAAAAGTGTCCTCGTAATATTCTCTGAAAAAGGAAGCTGCTGTAAAATAGCATCCATTGGTCTTTGTAATAATGTATCGATCAGTGAAAACATCCCCACTAAAAAGTATTCCGAAAAGTTCTTTTTATAGGACAGCTTTGCTAATTTTTCGCAGACTTTTGCTCGGAATAATGAGGTACATATGATTTCCCTAAAAATATCAGAATCGGTATTCCTATCAATTTCACGCATCGCCAATAAATAAATCCATTTACGTAAATTCGGTATTCCCAGTAAGACAATCGCTTGTTTAATGGAGCGTACCTTTGATTTAGAGCGCTGAGATGAATAATTAATCATTTGTAATAATTTATACGTCAATGAAATGTCTCGTTCAATATTTTCTGCCAGTAATTGAATATTTGGCTCTTCTTCCTTTAATAACGAGATAATATGAATATATTGAAGGGTATTCGCTGGAATATCTGTTGCTTGTATAATTTGAGGCTGCTCAAAAAAGTAGCCTTGAAATAATACATAGCCAGAAGACTTGGCCACTTCAAATTGATGGTGTGTCTCCACTTTTTCTGCTAATAATCGAATATGTGGAAAATTTTCTTTGATCTTATTTTCAATCTCCATTCTTTTCACGATGGATGATGCTAGAAAATCGACTTTAATATAATCGATTTGTTGAAATAATTCATCATAGATTTCCACCTGTTCCTTCATAATAAAATCATCTAATGCAATGTGAAAGCCATATTTTTTTAGCTCGATAACACGCTCTACCAATTCTGGCGTAAGTGGTACATCCTCCAAGATTTCAATCACAACCTGAGAAGGTTTTAAAAATTCATGAATGGAGCTCATTAATAGGTTTTCAGTAAAATTAACAAAACCAGGTTTGCCTTTTGTTACTTCTTCAAAACCAATTGAAAGAAATGAGTTCACCAATACATCAATCGTTGCTGCATCTGAATCGACCAATGGAAAGGCATTTTTTGTATTATTACCACGGTACAATAATTCATACGCAACGATCTGTTCATGTAGATTGAAAATAGGCTGCCTGCCAATAAATACTTCCATTTCGTTGCCCCCATTTCTCCATATTCTAGTAATTAATAGTATATCATTTTTTATAACCTGCTGCTTATCGTTCACTACAATTTTCTATGATCGTACAAAAGCCATTTCCTTATATGGGAGGGCTTTTTAAGTTAGTTTTAGTCTGGACATTTTCTATTATGTAGCATATAGTACATTACAACAGTAATGTACTATATGCTACATAATACAGAAGGGAGGTTTTTTGATTGCATATTCAGCTAAATAATTCAACACCAATATACCTCCAAATTGCTGAGTGGCTTCAACACGAAATCATTGCTGATCGCTTACAGGCAGATGAGAAAGTTTATTCACAATATCAGCTTGCTGAGTTGTTCAATATTAATCCAGCAACAGCTGGTAAAGGATTAACACTTTTACTTGAAGAGCAGCTACTCTACAAAAAACGCGGATTAGGGATGTTTGTGATAGCCGATGCGAAGGACAAAATTTTACGAAAGCGGCGCAATGAAATATTAACAAAAATGGCAAAGGACCTTGTATTAGAGGCTAGACGTTTACTTGTGTCGGATGAAGAATTGTTACGACTTATTCAAAAAACTCAGGAGGAATTAAAATGAAAGTTATTCGATGTGAACAGTTAAGTAAAAGCTATGGGCATCGGCAGGCACTTCAGCAAGTCACTTGTGCTATCGATGGTCAAAAAATTGTAGGGATTATTGGGCGAAATGGCGCTGGTAAATCAACATTACTACATATTTTTTCAGGGCATATAAAAGCAACAAATGGTACATGTCAACTATTCGATCAAAACCCATTTAATAATATTCGAACGGCTGCTAATACCATTTTAATTGACGATCAATTAAGCTTCTCTAATTATTTATCACTATCAGATATATTAACAATGGCCGCTGATTTTTACCCTAATTGGCAAAATGACTTAGCCTATCGCTTGCTCCAGTATGCCGAAATTGATCTTGCTGTGAAACACCAACAGCTATCAAAGGGACATAGAGCTATTTTTAATGTTGTTTACGGGCTAGTTGCTCGTTGTGCCTTCACGATTTTAGATGAGCCGATGAATGGCATGGATGAAGCGATACGCCAGGATTTCTATCGAGTTATTTTAAAAGAATATATCGCCTTTCCTCGCACGATTTTAATTGCAAGTCACCATTTACAAGAGATGGAAACGATTTTAGAGGAAATTTTATTACTTCATAAGGGGAAAATAATTACTCATGCTACTATTGATGAATTGAGAGAACAGCTTATTTCTTTAACCGGACCAAATGAAGAAATAGATGTATTATGTGCCTATCTACCCATCTATGCCCGTAAGACGATGGCTAATTTATCTTCTATTATTGTTGATGCCTATCAGCTCAAGCTGTCCCATGAGGAATTACAAGCAAGAGGAATCACTCAGACAGCACTATCTGTAAGCGATGTATGCAAATATTTAACCTATGAAGAAGGAAGTGATATTGATGCAATCTTTGACTAAGCTATCTCCCATCCTTATTATAAAAAAACAAGTTAAGTGGAAGGCAAAGCTCTATATTTCAGCTCTTAGCTCACTTGTTATCTTGCAAATTATTTTCACTTTGCTATTTTTCAACCATGGTAATGCTTCAGAGGGCTATGGTCGTGGAAATGTAAATGTACAATTTTTTATTTATTCATTGGATGTTTATGTAATGGTTGCTATGCTGTGGGCTTTTATTACAGGGCTGCTTTTTTCTACAAAGGCGTATCGCCGAGATGATTTAGCCATTATTTCAAGTCAGACATCTAGTGCTGTAGCTACTATTTTAGTAGTTATTTTATATAGTATGATAGCGGTTATGATTATCGCTTCTTCCTATTATATTCAATTAATAGGGCTGCTCTTACGACAAAAGGATGCTTTAATCATTGATCAGCTTATTATCTCGCCATCAATTTTGCTAGTATGCTTCGGTGGTATTTGTTTATTTGGAGCAGTTGGCTTACTGATAGGCTATTGCTTCCATGGGCCAATTATATTTAAATTAGCTGCTATACTTTTCTTTAGCGTCAGCCTTTTTGTACTTCTTGTCTATCCCGAGTTCATTAATTTGCAATCATTTATTCTTTTGTCAAATCTTAAGATTAGCATCTACTATTTCCTTCTAGCGACTCTATGCTTTGGTCTCACGATTTGGATTGCTCATCAATCGGAGGTGTCTAACATATGATTTCTTTTATGATGCTATTTTTATTTATACTTCTGATCATCATTTTTCTATTGAGTAAATTTAGTAGAATCACACAAAAATTCTGGTCACCTCGAAAAATTATCATTGGTATTACAGGTTATCTTATACTTGGCCTATGTGCCTTTCTTTATTTAAGCTTTTTTGCAGAGTCACCCATCCAAGTATTATCTGGAACTGATTTAAAATCTAGCGAAAAGAATGGTCATACCATTCAAACATATGATCAAGAAAATCATGCATCTTATTTAACCAAAGATCATCTACAGAAGACATGGGAATTTAATTTCCACGGCACAGAATTACCTGTAATTTCTAACAATAATACTACTAGCTTTCACTTTAATATTCGTTATCGCTATAATGACGATATTCCAGCAGGTAAAGTGCTTGTATCCTATTATCAATTTCCAGCTATTATTGATGGTATTGATATTTCTGCTGAAATGTCATTACCTCATCTATACATGGAACAGAACGAACTCGTAATTCAAGCATTACCCGAGCATCGCGTTCAATATTATCGAGCAAAAGCATCCTTAATGCTTTTAGATTTTAATCGCGATCATGAGCAAGCTGGATATACACTTTTTGCTTCCTCTTCCAATGTTGTTGTAATTGATATCTCTCCTCATACAACACTTGAAGATCGTCAAGGCCTTATTCAATATTTACAATAGCTAAAAGAAAGGACAGTCCAAGTGATGGTTACTCACTTTAGGACTGTCCTTATTATTTACCAGTTTTAGATTTGATAGCTCCAATTACGGCAGGCACAACAGAGATAAAAATAATCAAAATAAGTACTGTTGAGAAATTATCTTTAATAATCGGAATGTTGCCAAAGAAATATCCAAGCAATGTACAGCTAAATACCCATAAAAGTGCACCAACAACATTATAAAACAGGAAATAGCCATAATTCATTTTACTAGCACCCGCAACAAATGGAATAAATGTACGGATAAAGGGCATAAAGCGGGCAATGACAATTGTTTTCCCACCATGTGTATTAAAGAATCTTTCGGCTGCCTCCATACGTTCCTTTTTTATGACCTTGCCAAGAAAACTAGTTGGGGGAATAGATGTTCCTACCTTATGACCAATATGATAGTTCATCGTATCGCCTAGAATAGCTGCTACTAAAAATACAGGGATTAATATCCACATATCAAAGGCTCCCATTGCAGCGGCTAATGTACCACTAGCAAATAGCAAGGAATCCCCTGGTAAGAATGGGAAAATAACAACGCCTGTCTCCACAAAAACAATTGCAAATAAAATAAGATAACTCCAGTTGCCAAAATCACGAATAATCTCCTCTAAATGCACATCAATATGTACAATAAAACTAATTAACTCTCGAATAAGCTCAATCATTGCATATAGGCTCTCTTTCTCTATTATCGGTTTATTTATTAACTGATTTACATCGAGCTATAAAACGCTCATTTGTTGTTCCAAAACCTTTGACGTTATAGCTGTTCAAAGGTTGCCATTCCATTAGCTACTATATGCTCGAATGCATGAAGTTATGTTCCATGACTGATTCTATCATTTGTTTATAGAGCCCTTCAACTGATTTCTTATGATATTATCAAGAGCGTGTGGCTAAGAACATACAGCATTTCATACTGTCCATAAAAAAATCAGCTTCCACATCCCAAAATAGTGGAGGCTGATTTGCTATTGTTAAACCCTCTCTTTAAGAGAACGGCGTAATATTTTTCCTGTTGTATTTTTCGGTAATTCATCCATAATTTCAATAACCTTTGGCACTTTGTATTTCACCATATGTTTGGCACAATAAGATAGTAAGTCTTCTGTTGAAGTCGCCGCTACCTCCTTGAGCACAACATATGCATGCACTGCCTCTCCTAAATTCGGATCAGGGAAGCCCACCACTGCTGCCTCTACAATATTATTGTGAGCAAATAACACTTCCTCCACCTCTCGTGGATAAACATTATAGCCCCCTACAATAATCATATCCTTTTTACGATCAACAATGTAGAAATAGCCCTCCTCATCAGTCTTTGCTAAATCGCCTGTATAGAGCCAGCCATCACGGATTGCCATTGCCGTTTCCTCTGGTAGCTTATAGTAGCCCTTCATCACATTCGGTCCACGGACAATTAGCTCTCCTACTTCACCAACAGGTACTTCCTGACCATTCACGTCCACCACTTTATTTTCTACATTATTAATGGATGTGCCGATAGAGCCCGGCTTACGTTCCCGATCCAATGGATTAAAGCATGTTACCGGTGACGCCTCGGATAAACCATAGCCCTCTGACACACGTACATTAAATTTCTGCTCGAAATTATGTAATAATGCAACAGGTAAGGACGCTCCTCCTGAAACAGCTAAACGAATTGTTGAGAAATCTTCAGGATTGACTTCTGGTAATTGATACAAGAAATTATACATTGTTGGAACACCCGCAAATACCGTTGCCTTTTGTTCTCTTGCTAATGCAAAAATTTCTGCTGGGCTAAAGCGTGGTACAAGCAAAACAGTTGCTCCACTTAATAATGGTGCATTCACGACAACCGTTAAAGCAAAAACATGGAACACTGGCAATGTAGCGATGACCCGATCATCAGCTCTTATACCTAAATAATGAGCAACATCACGAGCATTTGAATAGATATTTTCATGTGTCAGCATAGCTCCTTTTGGACTGCCAGTTGTACCAGAAGTGTATAAGATAATGGCATTATCATCCTCTGCTACCTCAACAGGCTGTAACACTTCAGGAGCATTGGCAATCACATGTGTAAATAAATGCGTTTTGTCACGAGCTGCTGGTGCTAAAGCCGCAACTTTTTCAGCTATATCTGCTGTAGTTTCACAAATAATAAATGCTTGTACCTTTGGGAATGCCTGTACCCCTTTCTCAACTAATGGTAGCAGGGCATCTAGCGCAATGACTGCTTTCACATCTCCATTATGCAAAATATAAGAAATTTCATCTGGCGTATAAATTGGATTTACAGGTATTGCCGTTGCACCTAATCGCATTGTTGCATACAACGCAATTAAATAATGTGGCGTATTGCCAAGTAAAAACGCCACATGGTCTCCCTTTTCAATGCCTAAGTCTTTTAACCCCTGTGCAAAACGTCCAACCGTATGTTCAAATTCCCCATACGTTGTATCCTTCCCCATAAAATGATACGCCACTTTTTCTGGTTGTTCTATTGCCTGTTGACGAACACATGAAACTAAATTCAATTACACCATCCCCTTTGTTGTATAAAATGAATCCCTATTCAGTAATATTATATAAGAAATATATCTAAAAGACAATGAATCTTTTTATTTCATGTTATAAATTAGCTTAAGTAATCCATTTTTTGCTCTTTTAAACGAATTCTTCATGAGCGAATATGAGAGATGTAACGCCAACGAATTAAATAAAAATACACTACCTGTATGAACACAAAAAAGCCAAACGCGAAAAATACCTCTTTCACAATAGAAATATTTGCAATATCTTTTAAAATGCCTTGAACCATTAAAAAAGCAAAGGCACTATGCATCATTGCCACTCCCCAAGGTAAGAAAAATTGCGGAAATAAGTGGCGATTTACAAGCTTTTTCAGCTCCGCATCCGTTAGACCCATGCGCTTTAACACATCAAATTTACGCTTTTCTCGTTCAAGTGACGTATGCAATTTAAAGTAAACAAAGCTTCCTGCTGCCAGTAAAAATACTGTTGCCACCAAGACACCCACTAATGTAAATAAAGAGTAGGTAGCTAATATATAAGAATAATTTAATCCTGCATTTTCAAAGTAAAAGGGACTAAATTTATCCTTTTTATTAAAATATAAATTTGTTTCTAAACTAGCGATCTCCTTACCGATCTCCTTTGTTTCCATCCATTGTGGAATCACAAATGTAAATAAATGATAAACTGGCTGCCTAATATCTTTATCCAAAATTGGACGAATAAGCTTTGCGAAATCCTCATCGCTAATCACAATTGAGTTCACACTAACAATTGATCCTGGAAATACGATCTTAGGATAGACACTATCAATTATTATCGGTATGGAATTTTCCTCTAGCACTGTATGCACAACTCGATTTTTTAATTTTTTTAGGGAGTCCTCTGAATAAGGTATAAAGACTGCCTCTCCTGCAGCAAGATTCAATAATGGGTAACTGTAGGACGAAAGCAAAACGTTCATATCCGATTCTCGGAATACCTCAACTTCATTTTGCGTAAAGGAGGAGGTTTGCTTAACCACAACAAAACGGGATAGTTGATAGGATAGGCCCTTGTCCTCTAATTGCAGACGTAAAGAATTAATATGCTCCCGTTCATATGGATTATCGACATCGCCTTTATACACAAGCCCTAATGGGTTTAAACGATCATATTGAATTGTATAAGAGGACATTGTTGCTAAGACACCCACAGCTAAAAAGGCAAGCGTTGAGACCATTGTCACCACAAAAAACATCTTGACATTATCCATCATGATATGGGTTTGCTCAGCAAGTGACAGCAGACGATAGCGTCGCCAATAAAATTTACGTTTGCCCCGTGCTAAATCTAAAAAACAAGGCACAGAATCACTAAAAAAATAATATGTGCCAAAGGTTGCTGAAAATGGAATAAATAATGTTAATTGAATGAATGAAGTATGCCCCACAACAAAGGCTAAAATATACGTTATTAAAATTAAAGCGACACCGTATATAGCCCGAATTTTAGAATAGGTTGCTAAGCTACTTAAATAATCACTGCCTTTTATCAAATCACGTAATTTTCGTTCTCGTGTAAAATACACACTAATAAAGGAAATAACAACAAAGGCACTTGTAAAGACCCCAATTGTCAGTAAAAAGGGCTCCCAAGATACATATAATGGTAATTCCTCTAAATGCAAAATCTCGCGCACAATCATAAAAAAGAATTTAGAAAATGAAAAGCCAAAAATAATTCCTACAATAATGGACCCTGAGCCAATAATCATCGTCTCTAAAAAGACAAGCCTATTCATCTGGCGTTTTTCCATTCCTAAATGTAATAAAATTGCAAACTCATGTGAGCGTGCCTCCAAAAAGGCACTCATGGAATAATATAAAAAAAATAGTGTAAAAAGGACGAGTACAATCTCAGCACCCACCATTCCAATCAATGATACTTCTCCTAATATTCCTCGCTCAATATCAGGATGAAACATCAGCATGGAATAGATAAAAAATACAGCCACAGAAAAAAAGCTTGCCATGAAAAAGGCACCATATATCCGGCTGTTCCGCACGACATTACGGTAAGCGAATTGTCGAAAGGTCACCTACTTGCCCTCCTCCTAGTAAGCTCAAAACATTTAATATACGCTGGAAAAACATTTGACGACGATCATCTCGATAAATTTCATTGAAAAATTCACCATCTTTAATAAATAGCACACGATCACAGTAGCTTGCTGCAATTGGATCATGTGTCACCATCACAATCGTCGTTTGTTTATCCTGATTTACTTTGGTTAACAGTTCAAGGACATCTCGAGATGAATTGGAATCTAAATTACCTGTTGGCTCATCTGCTAAAATAATACTTGGATTATGGATAAGCGCACGTCCTATTGCTGTTCTTTGTGCTTGTCCACCAGATATTTCATTTGGTCGTTTATGCAGAAAAGAAGTTAAGTCTAGCTTTTCTACAATACTTGCCAAACGCTCCTCCATTACCTCTAATGGTTGCTGGTCTAATGTTAATGGCAGCACGATATTTTCTTCAACCGTTAACATATGCAAAAGATTAAAATCCTGAAACACAAAGCCTAGCTGTCTTCTTCTAAAAAAGGCAAGCTCTGTGGCGTTCAATTTATGTGGATTCATGCCATCTACAATAATTTCACCGCTTGTTGGTTCATCAATTGTTGAAATAATATTGAGCAATGTTGTTTTGCCGCTTCCTGAAGGCCCCATTACTGCTAAAAACTCGCCTTCCTCCACCTCAAAGCTTAATTGATTTAAGGCTCGATGCGTCACCTTGCCTTCATATACTTTTGTTATATCTTGAATTTGTAAAATAGGCATACTATATTCACCTTATTTCTTTATTAATTCTAGGAATGCTGGTAACACTACTTCAAAGCCAATATGAAAATGGGGCTCCGCCAATGTGGAACATTCCTCAAGCAGGCTAAAGCAATGCTTGCCAATGACAACATCCCAAGCATCCATTTCTCCCTCAATAATTTCACCACATACCGTATAATAGCCACTATACATAATTTGTGCTCCCTCTACAGGAAAGGCATTCAATATTGTTGGCTGTTGTAAGTCTAGCCCAAGCGTATTTGAAAAATGCAGTAAATCTGCAGTAAGTATTTGATTTGCCTCCCGAAAGCTTTCATATATTGCCTTATCCTGTACTTTTATTTGGGTTGCACAAAGAGCCTGTGTTTTTTCTTTTTCAATCTTTAATAACCAGTTAGCTATACATACCTTTGCCATACTCATTCCCCCCTAATTCGTAAATGTTACCGTCACGATTGTTCCTTGTCCTACTTCTGATGTAATGGTTAATTCATGGCCTAGCTTTTCACAGATTTCTTTGGCTAAGTATAGACCCATTCCTGTAGATTCTCCTGTTTTACGACCATTTTCACCCGTAAAAAAAGCCTTTGTCACACGAGAAAGATCGGAGGCAGGAATGCCAATTCCTTCATCACAAATGGCTAGCTGTACATAGTCATCCTTTTGAATAGCAGAAATCACAATTTTTTTATTGGCTTCAAATGTGTACTTGACCGCATTCGTAATAAACTGACCAAGAATAAAGCGAAGCCATTTCGAATCACTTGCAACGATTAGATCATCCTCGACATGAATTTCAGGGAAAACTCTTTTCGTAATAAATAAACGTTTATTTTCATTAACAGTTGCAGTCACAATTGCTTTTAACGGAACCTGCTCTACTTGCATGTCATCTTCAAAATTTTCTAAGCGTGCATTGACAAGTACCATATCCAAGCCCCTACGCAAACGATCAATTTCCTCCTGTACATTCTTTTTATCGAGAGGACGATCATCCTGCAATAATAATTCAATAACAGATATAGGTGTTTTCATCTGATGCACCCATTGATTCATAAATTGGTCATGGCGTTTTTGACTTGCATAGAGCGAGTGCAGCTCATGCTGATAAAGTCGATACAATTCATGCATATATTTTTCTGTTTGTATAGCCTCCGGTGTTTTTGCATTTTTTTGCAATACATCCTCCATTGTTGTAGGAAGCTGCGTTATTTTTAATAAATAGCGCTGACGCATTAAATAACGGATAAGTAAAAATGATGCTAATAGTACAAGGCTGATACAGAAGGAATAAATCGCTGTATTAACATTTCGAAACCCATCTAGCGCATATAAAACCATAATAAAGCCAACTAGTAAAAGCTGGAACACAATAAATGAGACATAATCACGTAAAAATAATTTCCAGCCCACTACAGCTCACCTGCACTTAATATAAAACGATAGCCTGCACCGCGCACAGTTTCGATGGTTGACTTTATATCATAATCCGCTAATTTTTTGCGTACGCGTGTCATATTAACATTCAGTGTATTCTCATCGACAAATGCCTGGTCATCCCACAGCTCCTCTAGTAGTTGCTCGCGTGTAACGACCTTTGGCGCATTGCCCATTAAAAGCTCCAATATAATACACTCTTTTTTCTGTAGAGGAATGGCTAAATCATTTTTATGTAACTCCATTCTTTCTAAATGAAGAGTAAGCTGTCCTTGCTTAATTGTTCGCTCCTCCTGTTTTGCTGCATACTCACCATATGTACGACGCAAATGACTCCGAATTTTAGCTAACACAATCTCATAGTTAAATGGCTTTGTAATAAAATCATCGCCACCATTTTCAAGCGCAAAAATTTGGTCCATTTCTCCAGAACGTGCAGAAATAAAAATAATAGGGCATGTTGTATGCTGACGTAGCTGACGGCACCAATAATAGCCATCGTAGGCAGGTAAATTTATATCAAGCAGCACCATGTGTGGATTAAATGCTGTAAACTCTTCAATAAGATGATCAAATTTTTGAATGGTTTCAACCTCGTATTGATATTTTCTAAGTGTTTCCGCTAGTAATGAAGCGATCTTCACATCATCTTCAACGATAAATATTCGATGCTTTTCCATATTGATTAGCACTCCTTTCTTTACTATATTGTATCAAAAAAAGGTTCGACGACATAATTGTCAGCGAACCTTTCGTCAAAAAAACCTTTATTTTCCTTAATAAATTAATTGTAAAAAATCCTCAGTTGAAATTCCACCAAAATATGTAGGAATATCAGTATCTGCTAATGCCTTAGCAATAGCGGCTCTGTCGTAGTTTGTTCCAACTAAGCGCTGTTCTATATCAGCTATATCGCCTACACCGAAGAAATCACCAAAAATATGTGCCTCTTCAATTACACCATGGTTGACCTCCAGTCGAATATCAATACCACCCGATGGGAAGCGATGCGTTTTTTGAATATTGAAGCGTGGCGATTTGCCATAGTTCCACTCCCATGTTTGATAGCGCTCCGCCGATAACTTATGAATATTTGCCCAATCGTCCTCAGTCAGCTCATAATAACGGATATTTTCTTCTCCACCAAAAATAGATTTTAAAATTTCGAGACGGAATTCCTCAATCGTCATTGCTTCCTGTAAAAACTCAGAAATATTGGCTACTCTTGAACGGATGGATTTAATGCCCTTTGATTCAATCTTATCCTTTTTCACCTTTAAAGCTGAAACAACCGCATCAATTTCTGTATCAAACATCAATGTACCATGACTAAACATGCGTCCCTTTGTTGAAAACTGTGCATTGCCCGACACCTTGCGCCCTTCTGCTAAAATATCGTTGCGCCCAGAAAGCTCTGCATTGACACCCATTTTTGCCAGCGCATCAACAACTGGCTGTGTGAATTTTTTATAATTCATAAAGCTATCGCCATCATCATTTGTAATAAAGCTAAAGTTAAGATTCCCTAAATCATGATAAACAGCTCCACCACCTGAAAGGCGTCGTACGACAATAATACCGTTATCCTCTACATAGTCTGTATTGATTTCTTCAATCGTGTTTTGGTTTTTACCAATGATAATGGCAGGCTGATTAATGTAAAAAAGCAATACGGGCTCCTTCTCAACATCCATTGTTTTTAATAAATACTCCTCAATCGCAAGATTAATGCGTGGGTCATGAATCCCTTTATTATCAACGAAAATCATAGTTTACGTTTCCTCCTTCA
Source organism: Lysinibacillus sp. FSL H8-0500 (assembly GCF_038051955.1). Lineage (NCBI taxonomy): Bacteria > Bacillati > Bacillota > Bacilli > Caryophanales > Bacillaceae > Lysinibacillus > Lysinibacillus sp. FSL H8-0500. Next base: position 3,847,107 of record NZ_CP150292.1, read on the forward strand.
CAAAATATCCATATTTATTTTACCGTAAATTAGGCTTTTTGTGTTGACGAAAATCATCTGTTATAATACACTATGAAATATCGAAACAGTAATAGTACAGATGAACTTAAAGGAGGCGTCCACAATGTTAGAAAATGTAGTTGAATTTTTCAAAAACTTACCTGCAAAGCAGTGTACTGAATGCGGTGAAAAAATGGAAGAACAAAGCGAATGCTACAGCAACACTTGTGAAAATTGCAACCACCTATAAGCATTTGCCTATTCTGTAATTGTCATATACGTGCCCCACACGTAACAATCATGACACCCCTCATCATTTTTATGATGAACCCTTAATTAAATCTCTTACACTTATAAAACTCCAGCTGATACGCTCATATCAGCTGGAGTTTTATGATGACGAAGTCAGCCTTTTCCGCCATAGGTTATGGTTTTAACCATTTATTCTATTGCCATATATATCCTCAACTTCTGTCATATCAAAAAAGTATCGAAAGCGGTTTTGAACCGAACCTCCAATAGTAGATCTATTCGGGTTCAGTTTAGTCACTCGTTTCCTTATTCTTTCATATATTTCTGGAGCTGAATATTTGCCTATATAAAAAGCACTCATCGCCTGTTGGATGAGTGCTTTCTGGTTTTAATTTTCTTCAGCTACTTGAGAGTAACGTTTAGTGTGAAGTAACATGAAATAACCAAATGTGATAGCTAAGAAGGCTACCAAGAAGCCAGCTAGAACCCCATAGTTTTGCATTAAGAATGACGTATCGCCAGTAGAAATGCTTGATTTAAATGCTTGAACCGTATATGTCATCGGTAATAGCTTGTTAAATACTTGCAATGGTGATGGAATTAATTCTAGTGGGAACGTACCTGCGCTCGTTGTTAATTGTAAAATTAGCACAACAATTGCCATGAAACGTCCTGGATCACCAAAGATCGAAACAAGCATTTGAATTAAGGCTAAAAAAACATAGCTTGTTAGTAATGCTGTTAAGATAAAGTAGCCCATGCTATTCACTTCGAGCCCTAGACCCCATTTAACAATGACTACCGTTAGTAATGTTTGCACTAAACCTACAACTGCTAACACCGTCACTTTACTTGTAAACCAAGAGGCTCCATTTTTTGGACGAATAGCTGGTTCAACAAGTGGGAACACAATCGAAATTAATAATGCCCCTACAAATAAACCAAGAGAAATAAAGTATGGTGCAAAACCTGTACCGTAGTTCGGCACATGGTTGACAGACTCTTTTTCAACTTCTACTGGGCTACCAACCATATCATATGTGTCTTCATTTGCTTTTACTTCATTCGCCTTTTCACTTGCCTCGCCTAGTTTGCTAGATAAAGTAGACGTACCATCTGCAAGCTCTGTAGACCCTTCTGCAAGTGTTGCTGAGCCTTGTGCTAGCTCGCCTGATTTAGAGGCAAGTGTGGATGTCCCTTGATTTAAGGTTGTTGTACCATTTGTTAGCTCATTTAAACCTGATGCTAATGTTTGAGAACCTGTCACTGCTGTATTCACACCGGCATGTAATTCTCCTAGTTTTGCAGCTAATGTAGTATTCCCTGCTTGTAAACCTTTTGCACCTTCCATTAAAGCATTACTTTTTGCAGTTAATGCATTCGCACCAGCTAATACTTCTGCCTGACCTGCTGCAATTTGACTTGCACCAGAGCTTACTTGATTAGCGCCAGCTTGCAATTGTTCTGTCCCTGCAGATAAAGCGCTTAAGCCATTATGCACACTTGCGCTACCCGCCTGCAATTCTGCTAAAGTTTGCTTTAAGACGGCCGCTTGCTCTTCAGGCATTGTCGCCATCATATCCTGTAGCTGGTTGGATAAAGCAGTAATTCCTGCCTCTACTTTGGCAGAGCCTTCTGTCAGTTGGTTTGCTGCTCCATTTAATGCACCTGCATTTTCAGCAATAGAAGCTGCACCTGTACTAATTTGTTGCTGTTTATCGTTTAAAGTATTTAAACCTGCCCCAACTTTTGCAACACCTTGTGTGTATTGTGTTAATCCTTGTTCAAGGCTCGCTGCTCCATTTGCAGCTTGCTGTGCACCTTGTTGTAATTGCACAGTACCATCTTGTAGTTTTACTAAACCATTCGATAATTCATTGGCACCTTTTGCAGCGTCTCCAGCACCCTTTGTTAATTTATCTGTACCATTTGATAATTCCACTGTGCTTGATGCTAGCTGTTCAAGATAGCCTTTTAAATCCTTAGCACCATCCGCTACTTTTTTGGCACCCTCATCCAGCTTATTCGAGCCATCTGCTGCCTCTGTAAAGCCCTCACCCATTGTTGCAATGGAATCGAATAATTTTTCAGCATAAGTCGCTGATACTTGAGAATTTACTTCAGCACGTACACGATCCATCGCAGTCTCACCAATTTGTGCACCTAAGAAGTTTAGCCCCTCGTTAGGGATGTAGTTCATCACTAATTTTGATGGTTTGTCTTCTAGTAGTGTTGTGGCATGCTCAGAGAAATTTGCTGGAATTTCTAAAATCATATAATAATCTCTGCCATTTAACCCTTTTTCAGCCTCATCCTTTGACACTTCTATAAAGTTAAACTGCTCACTATCTATCAACTTATCAACTAAGGTATCTCCTAAGTCTAATTGAACGCCATCCATTTCAGCACCAGCATCTTCATTGACAACAGCTACTGGCAAATTAGGCAAACCCTCATAAGGATCCCAAAATGCCCATAAAAACATGCCTGCATACATCACTGGAATAAATAAAACAGCGATAATAGAAATAAGCATTTTTTTGGTTTTCAAGATTTTTAGCCATTCAGCTTTAATCATAAAATATTCTCACTCCTAAACATTTTGACCAAAAACGTCATTTGGTCATTTTTGATTAAAAAAATAAACACTCTCTATATTTTTGAAAAAAAGAGCACTCGATTCGATACTTTAACACGTTTTTTATATCGAATCAAGTTAAAATTAATCCTCGAAAAATCGTTTCCTTAAATAAATCAAGAATCTTTTCCTCCGGGATAGTCTCACCATGTAACTCGTACCAATCGACAACAAATGCAAGATATGCCTTTAGCAATAAATAACTAACAAGCTCTGCATCACAGTCTCTAATTTCGCCTTTTTTAATACGTCGCTGAATTAGCCCAGTAACATACGATAAAATTTCAGTCTCAATGCGTAAAAGAACCTGTTTAACTGCTGGTGTACGTAATTCCTTTTCTTCCTCTATTAACTTTGCAAACAAAAGATGTTTTTCGCGGAATTGTAGCATCTTCATTAAAGCATTATGTGCATTATCCATAAAGCTTGCTGATGCATCCAATACTGCATCCGCTTCTGCCTTCATTTCCCGTACAAGTGACATAGCAATCTCTTGAAATAAGATTTCTTTATTTGCAAAAAATGTATAAATCGTACCTTTACCAACATTCGCTATTTTTGCCACTTGCTCCATCGTTGTTGCCTTATAGCCAAACAATGTGAAGGATTTGGTAGCTGCTTCAAGAATTTCCTGCCTACGATCCATTCATAACATCCTTTCCTGCTAGGTTATGTACAGCTGAATAGTACCTTTAAAAAATGACCAGAAAACCATTTCGGTCATCTGGTCATTATCATATTTCAATTTTAACAAAAATGCAAGCCCTTAATGATGATTTTTTTCATCTTTTTCTTGCTCACCATGTTCGTCCTTATCAGTAGTATCATGATTGTGCTCCATCATGTTATGATCCATGCTATTATCCTTTTCATCCTCTGGCAAGACCTGTGTCATATCTGGGCTGCCTGCAATAATTTGTTGCTTTGGCATATTGTGTACACCGTTTGCTGTTGTATGTGCATACATATAATAAACCCCATCATGATCAAATGTAGTCATCGCCTTATAAACACCATCTTTGTCTAACTTTCCATCCAGCATTTGTCCTTCATCACGCTTCCCTGATTCCCACACTTCAAACTCCACAATGGCATCATCTACATTTTCCCCACCTTGTTTAACGTGTGCTGCGAGCTCAATTGTTTCATTAAGCGCTACCTCTTTGGGTGTTAAAATTTCAACCTCTGGAATTTCCGGAACCACTGGCTCTGGTAAAGCTGCTTGTTCGTTTTTTTCTCCACAGCCCACCAGCAATGCAGGGACTGCAATTAATGCAAATAACCACTTTTTCATCTTCTATTCCTCCATTAATGGCAACTGTATTTTAACGATTGTGCCTTTTTCAATCACACTGTCAATTTCTAGCTTGCCCTGCAACTGCTTGACAAGTTGCTCAACAATTGACAAACCTAGCCCACTACCACCGTCTGCGCGACTTCGTGCCTTATTAACACGATAAAACCGCTCTGTTACATGTGATAAATCCTCCTGTGGAATTCCAATCCCATAATCCTTAATAATAATAACTGCATAGTCACTATGCTCCGCAGCAATAATTTCAACCTTAGAACCTTCATATGAATAATTAATAGCATTTTCAATAATATTAATAAAAATTTGTTTCAGCTTCACTTCATCAGCTTGAATAATTAATGCATCATCTACATCTACGTGCAATGTAATATTCTTTTTATGGGCCTGATGCGTTAAAATTTGTTGAACCTCTCTTACTGTTTCCCCAAGAGGAATTGGATACAGCACAATATTTGTTTGTTCATTTTCTGTTCTTGCCAGCTGCAATAATTCATTTGTTAAACGTTCCATTCGATTCGCCTCACGCACAATCAACTGAATTGTTTCCTCTTTACGCTGTTCTGTAATCATACCATTTTGCATCGCTTCACTATAGCCCTTTACATAGCTAATCGGTGTTCTTAGTTCATGTGAAACTGTGGCTAAAAATGTTTTTCGTGCCTCATCCTCTTGCTGAATAGCCTCCGCCATTTTATTGAAGGTACTTGATAATTTACCAATTTCATCTCGAGAATTGACAGGCACACGTGTCTCATAACGACCATAGGACATCTGCTCCACTGCGTTTTGTAGTTCGCTTAATGGGCGCATAATATGGCGAATACCTTTATAAATTAAATAGCTAACAACTACTAAAAATATTAAAGCACTAATAAATAATAAAATCACTTCATTATTTGCTAGCTCACTAATTTTTGCTAATGGAAAATAAATATAAATAATTCCTTCTAGTCTATTTTGATCAACAAGCGGGATGACTACTGAAATAAGCTGTCGATCAAAGCGGGGCTCGTAGCCAATTTTTTGCACATATTTACCGGATAAAAGTTTTAGTCTTTCCTCAGCACCAATTAATGTTTCATAATCTATATCAAAAGGAACACAGGCACTTAACTCACGTGGATTTCTTACAGCAAAAACATTTAAATTTGAGTAATCATTAAATTGCTCAATCGCTGCAATAAATTCATCCGTCACCTTTCCACTATCATACATGGTTTGTAGCTTCATGCCTACTTCAATCATTGTATCTTCCGTATCCTGTACATATAAACGTTGATAGAGAAAATCTGTGAGCACATACATAAAGACAACTGTAATCACTAAAAAGGCAAAAATTAATAGCCAAATACGTGTAGCAATCTTTTTCATTCACCAGGATCAAAGCGGTAGCCCACTCCCCAGACCGTTTGAATATGCACTGCCGCATCCTTTCCAAGCTTTATGCGTAAAGTTTTAATATGTGTATCCACAGTTCGAGTACCCCCTACATAATCAATATCCCAAACGCGCTCAAGCAATTGCTCTCTTGTATAGGCATTACCTGGATTTTTCATAAATAAATGCAACAGCTCAAACTCCTTTAAGGTAAGTGGAATATATTCGTCATTCACAGATACTTTACGAGCAACTTCATCTATTTTAATGGGACCAATAGCGATAGATTTTTGCTGTAGCTCGGAAATATTGGCCCCACTTCTTCGTAATACAGCATAAATTCTTGCCACAAGCTCATCGTGTGTGAAGGGCTTTACAATATAATCATCACCGCCAAGAGTAAGACCTTTCACCTTATCCTCATTCGCATCACGTGCTGTTAAAAAAATTACCGGCATATTTGACATAGCACGTATACTTTGACAAACTACAAAGCCATCCTCATGCGGCATCATCACATCCAACAGCACTAAATCAATATTCTCACGCACGATAACATCATAAGCCTCTGTACCACTTGCCGCCGTAAATGTTTCGATATCAGCGTTATTCAGCATCATTTCAATTAAATTACGCATATCCTGTTCATCATCAACGATTAAGACTGTTGTCATTATTTTTCCTCCCTTACTAACAGTTGAAAAGCTCCTTTTCCTACATCAACTGTTTTATCCCGCTGACCATCTTTTATAAAATGTAATGTATGATCGTCATAGCCAGCAACAACAATACAGTCTTTAAATTGCTCAACAACAAAGGGGTTTGCGCCCACTTCTTGCTGCCATTTTATAGTGCCAGCAAAATCAGCAGCATACAGTATATTATGACCATGACTTACCACAAAAACGGTATCTTTTGTCTTTTTTAACCCCACTGGCATTAAAGGCATTTCAATCTCCCCATGCTGTTTACCTGTCGTCAAATCATATTTTTTTACAGAACGATTTGGGCTGCTTCCCTCTCCATGACCACCTATCCATAACTCATGTGTTTCTTCTAAAACAGCTATACCATGTGATGATTTTTGGATGGGCCATTCTTGTTCAATCATCAAATTTTTCATATTTAACACCGATAATTTTGTGTCCTTAAAATTAACTATATATAGCTTGTCTTTATAGGATGTCATTGACATTGGATAATTGCCAATTTGCTGTGTCGCCAGCGCATTTCCTTCCTGATCAAAGCTTGTCACTGTATTGTTCTTACTATTCGCTATAAAAAATTGCTGGATACTGTCATCATAGTACACATTCGTTGTGCCAATCGCTACTTTTTTAGAATAACGCTTTTCACCAGTTGATATCGTATAAACATCAATTGCACCTATTTGGTGTCCATATAATAGAATTCGATCATCCCCAAGCAAAACTGCACCTGAATAGGCTTGATCAAATACCCATGTAGCAAGGGTATTGCCATCCTCATCAATAAAATCTAGTGATGGCTCCTGTATATTGAATGATGCTATAAATTCTTGATCACGTTCAATTGGTTCATATGATTTCTCAGTACAGCCTGCTAACCATACGATTTGTAGTAACGAAAAAATGAAGAATACCCATTTTTTCAACTTTATCACCTCTGCCTTTTTACTATACTTTACAATTGTGAAATCGAGGTGAAACTTGAGAGGTAAATTTATGACAAACCATACAAATTATATTTCACATTTCAATCATCCAGCCATTTCTATCAGGAACTCATATACTACAAAGATAATGGTAAGGAGGAATAGCCCTTGATTTCAATTAGTTTATGTATGATTGTTAAGAATGAGGAAGATGTGATTGGTAGATGTCTTGCATCTGTTAAAGATGTAGTTGATGAAATAAATATCGTGGATACAGGCTCAACAGATAATACTAAACAAATTGTTGAACAATTTACAGATCGAATTTTTGATTTTGAATGGATTCAGCATTTCGCAGCTGCACGAAACTTTTCCTTTCAACAGGCAACAAAGGACTATATTCTTTGGCTGGATGCTGACGACGTTTTGTTGGAGGAGGATCGAGAAAAACTGATGGCACTAAAAAAATCACTAGCCCCTGATATAGATGCAGTATCAATGAATTATCATTTAAGCTTTGATCCTGAAGGCAACGTGGACACTTTAATAAGAAGATATCGTCTTGTCAAAAAAGAGAAGCAATTTCAATGGATTGGCGCTGTTCATGAATATTTAGAGGTTGGCGGCCGTCTCTTTGATAGCGATATAGCAGTTAGTCATTTACCACTGACTCATGACCACTCACGGAATATTTCCATTTATAAACAACTTATTGAGTCAGGAACAACACTCACCCCTCGTGATACATTTTATTTTGCCAACGAGTTACTTGATCATGGCCAATTCGAAGACGCTATTTATTATTATGAGTTATTTTTGACTTCTAAATTAGGCTGGGTGGAAGATAATATTCGTGCCTGTTATAAGCTAGCTGATTGCTATTCACATTTACATGATAACGAAAATAACATAAGTGCTATTTTACGAAGCTTTGAATACGATATTCCTCGCCCCGAAGCCTGCTGTCGTTTAGGCTATCATTTTATGGAGCAAGGTAGAAATTATGAAGCTATCTTTTGGTATGAACAAGCACTTATGATTAAACAAAATCCAAATGCCCCATTTCAACATAAAAGCTTTTCTACATGGCTCCCTCACCTGCAACTATGCGTTCTTTATGACCGTTTGCAACAATACGAACTCGCCCACGCCCATAATAAACTAGCCAGCTCCTTTATCCCCAACGATGCAAGAATTTTACACAATAAAAAATACTTCCAACGTATTTTAAAGCATAGGCAGGAGGACGTTTCATCTTAAATATAAGTGAGAGCTTGTAGTAACAACGGGAAGCTTCCATAAGAAAATAAGTACGTAAGAGGAAAACTTCTTTCTTTCATATAGATGGGAATAGGGGTTTCGGATTTGTCTTTTATACTGCTTACTATATATTTCATTTCCTTCTCCAACTATCTATCAATAGTTAGGTAAAGCCTTAAAATTCTATAAACAATGCTATATTTATCAACAATTAATAGTTATATGTCTGCTTCCTCTTTTCTATCTACGAATACGCTATGTGAGAGAGGAGGTGAAATCATGCATTTTGGAAATTTCTTAAATCGTGTTTGTAGTAAGTGTAATTCATTTCCTTGTTGCTGTAACAACGCTCCTGCTTCATGCCCAATTTGGCCTATAAGACCTACTGGCACGACTGGGGGCATTACTGGACCTACAGGAAGTACAGGAGCTACTGGGGCAACAGGGATTACCGGGGCTACTGGTCCTACTGGAGCAACAGGAGTTACCGGGGCTACTGGTCCTACTGGAGCAACAGGAGTTACCGGGGCTACTGGTCCTACTGGCGTGACGGGCTCTACTGGGGCAACAGGGGCTACTGGCGTGACGGGAGTTACTGGGGCTACAGGAGTTACTGGGGTAACTGGTCCTACTGGTGTGACTGGGATTACCGGGACAACAGGGGCTACTGGCGTGACGGGCTCTACTGGGGCTACAGGAGCTACTGGCGCGACGGGCTCTACTGGGGTAACTGGTCCTACTGGCACAACAGGAGTTACTGGGGTAACTGGTCCTACTGGCGTGACAGGCTCTACTGGAGCTACTGGAGCTACTGGCACAACAGGAGTTACTGGGGTAACTGGTCCTACTGGCGTGACAGGCTCTACTGGAGCTACTGGAGCTACTGGCACAACAGGAGTTACTGGGGTAACTGGTCCTACTGGTGTGACTGGGATTACCGGGGCAACAGGCTCTACTGGCGTGATGGGAGTTACTGGGGCTACAGGAGCTACTGGCACAACAGGAGTTACTGGGGTAACTGGTCCTACTGGTGTGACTGGGATTACCGGGGCTACTGGTCCTACTGGCGTGACTGGGATTACCGGGGCAACAGGAACTACTGGCGTGACGGGCTCTACTGGGGCTACTGGTCCTACTGGCGTGACGGGCTCTACTGGGACAACAGGCTCTACTGGCGTGATGGGAGTTACTGGGGCTACAGGAGTTACTGGCGTGACTGGGATTACCGGGGCAACAGGGGCTACTGGCGTGACGGGCTCTACTGGGGCAACAGGAGTTACTGGGATAACTGGTCCTACTGGCATGACGGGCTCTACTGGGGCAACAGGAGCTACTGGGGTAACTGGTTCTACTGGCGTGACAGGGATCACCGGGGCAACTGGTCCTACTGGCGTGACAGGCTCTACTGGAGCTACTGGAGCTACTGGCACAACAGGAGTTACTGGGGTAACTGGTCCTACTGGTGTGACTGGGATTACCGGGGCAACTGGTCCTACTGGCGTGACGGGCTCTACTGGGGCAACAGGAGTTACTGGGATAACTGGTCCTACTGGCATGACGGGCTCTACTGGGGCAACTGGTCCTACTGGCGTGACGGGCTCTACTGGGACAACAGGGATCACCGGGGCAACTGGTCCTACTGGCGTGACAGGCTCTACTGGAGCAACAGGAGCTACTGGCACAACAGGAGTTACTGGGGTAACTGGTCCTACTGGCGTGACGGGCTCTACTGGGGCAACAGGAGCTACTGGGGTAACTGGTTCTACTGGCGTGACAGGGATCACCGGGGCAACTGGTCCTACTGGCGTGACAGGCTCTACTGGAGCAACAGGAGTTACTGGGGTAACTGGTCCTACTGGCGTGATGGGCTCTACTGGGGCAACAGGAGCTACTGGGGTAACTGGTCCTACTGGCACAACAGGAGTTACTGGGGTAACTGGTCCTACTGGCGTGACAGGGATTACCGGGGCAACAGGAACTACTGGAGCGACAGGTCCAGCATTTACTGAAGGGTTCTCTGCATTTAAAAATACATTAGCCGTGAATGCTTCTACTACTCTTACTAATTGGAGTGTTGTAACTCCTTACTTTGGAACACCTGCCTTTAATCCAGGAACTGGTATATTCACTGTCCCTACAACAGGTAGGTATTCCTTTGAAGCAACGATCAACTACTCTACAACTGCTGCCATTTCCTTAAGCTTAGGATCAGGTATAAACCCTTCCTTTGCCATCCGTCGAAATGGTACAACAAACTTAATAAGTGGCTTATTCCCAGTATTAAACGTAGCCATTACATTATTAACTTTACGAGCAGTTCTTGGAAACGGCACGGTCACTTTAACAGGCGAAGTAGAATTAAATGCTGGTGATACAATTGATTTGTACTATGAAGCTAGTGGACTAACAGTCGGTCTTACACTTGGTGGTGCGAATTCTGGCGGTATCGTTTGGTCGTGTCATCGAATCTCCTAGCGTTTGACAATAAAATTATTTAATCTTAACAACTAAAACAAGTATAACCTCCCTCTAACATTAAGACGGGGTTATACTTGTTTCAATTTTGCTGGAAGCTACTTCACTATGCTGAAAATATAGCACTACAATTGTTTAAAATCCATGTTTTATTCCAGAATAGCCCTATAACAAAATATGATATATGCTTCATTCACGTTACATTGTTAGGGCTGTTTGTTATTCTGACCATCGGGAATGTAAAATACAATGTCAGAAATTTATTATTATTATATTCTGGACTGAAATGTTTAACAATGCCTTCCTTCATAGTAGTTTCTGGTTTATGCTTAAAGCCTTTATAAAATAATGGAATAATTTCTCACTAAAACTATTACGAAGGTAAGCATTTATAATTTCTTCGCACAAATCATCAGGAAATTATTCGAAACCCTTGCCCATCCCATCTAAACCAACACCTGAAAAGAGTAGTGCTACTTCAGTCTCTTTATGTTCTGCAATCGCATCCCATACAAGATGAATCGATTCATCTGGAGTTTGATAATGCTGAAGGAAGCTTCTTACTGCATTTGCACCGTCCACTTCAAATCGTAAATTTAGGCTACTAAACTTTTTTGTTAAGCCTAAATCATGGATTAATGCACTTACATAGAGTAACTCTACATCATAATTCTGCTCTGTATTTTTTTCCGTTGACTGCACCAATTGGGCTACCCCACTTAGCTAAAGCTTGAAGTGGGGGTCTTCTGTCAGAAAACGAAAAAAACACGATTTGAATGATTCCACAACAAGTCGTTTTCATGTTCACGCAAAATATCTGCTGCCTCTTTTACTAATTGAGAATCTGGAATTTTAATGCTTGCTATTTCTTGAAACATATTAAAAATCCTCCTTTACACTTTGTTCGTTCTCAGCTTTATAAACTTAGCTACATTGTAAAGAGCATTTTCTCATCCGTCTATTCAATTATTTTTATGATAATAATAAATAAAAACTATTATAATTCAACACTTTAAGTAGAGATTAATTAATCAAAAAAGGGCTACGTGTTATAACGTAACCCAGTTTTAGTCTCATAATTTAGTTTGTTACTTCTTCTTCCATTAACATTGTTCCTTTTTCTTTTAGGTTTGTATGGAAAGAGAAAGCCTTTTCGAGAATATGTGGCGTTTGACCGCCCACTTTCTCTTTTGCTTCTTCAAAGTAAGCGCGTAATTGTGGTCTATACTTAGGATGTGCGATCTCGATAAGCTTTTCTGCTCTCTTCACTGGTGGAAGTCCACGAAGATCAGCATAGCCTTGCTCTGTCACAATAACATCTACATCATGCTCTGTATGGTCAATATGCGATACAAAAGGAACAATCGTTGAAATCGCTCCATCTTTCGCTAACGAAGAAGTTACAAAAATTGTAATTCTAGCATTACGTGCAAAGTCACCAGAGCCACCTATGCCATTCATAATTTTTGTTCCATTAATATGCGTCGAATTGACATTTCCATAAATATCCACTTCGATTGCAGTGTTAAATGAAATCACACCTAAACGGCGAATCACTTCTGGGTTGTTCGAAATTTCTTGTGGTCTAAACATAATTTTATCTTTGTATTTCTCTAAATCTTCCGCTAATGAATCAACACGCTTCTTTGAAAGGGAGAATGCAGTACCAGCTGCAAATTTAACGATCCCCGCATCAATTAAGTCAAAGACTCCATCTTGTAATACTTCAGAAAACACTTCAATATCTTTGAATTGGGAACTTGCCATGCCATTTAACACTGCATTTGCAACAGATCCCACTCCAGATTGTAACGGAGCTAATGATTCTGGTAAACTTCCTGCCGCTACTTCACTAGCAAGGAAATCTAATAAGTGATTCGCAATTTGCTGTGTTTCCTCGTTTGGCTCAAATAATGGTGAAGGAACATCAGGCTGTTCTGATAAAATAATTCCTTTTACTTTTTCTGCATCCACCTTAATGCCAATTTCTCCAATTCGATCTGAAGCATTATAAATCGGAATCTCTCTACGCTCGCCTTGCTCTTTCTGTACATAGATATCATGTAGCCCTTCATATGCTCTAGGTGCAGTCGTGTTGATTTCAATGATAACGTTTTCAGCCTTTTCCACAAAGATTGGCGAATTTCCTACAGAACCAGTTGGAATAATATAACCATCTTCAGTGATTGCAGCTGCTTCGATAATCGCATAGTTTATTTTTCCTAATGTTTCTTTTCTCACTTCTTCTGCTGTATGGGATAGATGCTGATCAATATAGTATATTTCACCTTTATTGATTTTCCCACGCATTACAGCATTTCCTTGGTAAGGAACACGTAAGTTAACGATGCCAGCCTCAGCCATTGATTGGTCGGCAGTTGGTCCTAATGAAGCTCCAGTATACAGGTTGATTTTAAAGTCTTCTTGCTCACCACGTTTAGAAAGTGCAATCGGAAATTCCTTTGGCTCACCGAAAAGTGTAAATCCACTCATGCCAAGATTCATTCCGTCTTCAATCCAAGAAGCTGCTTCCTCTGCTGAAACAACTTTGTCTAAAAATGCTTCATTTCTAATGAATTGACTTAAATCTTTTCCCATTCACAATCACCTCATATTAGTTTAGTATTGCGCTTTTACTTTATGAATTTTTGGTATAAAATGAAGCTTTAACCAGTGAGGTTTTCCTCATCTCCACGTTTTTTGCAGGCTGCCACATGTTGGTGTTACCTTTCATTTTGAAATGGAGGATTTACAGCCTTTTAATACCTGATAAAATTCATAAACATTACTCCCAATCAAACATACCTTAACCATATTTATTTGTGATCTTCATAAGATGTCTTGTCTATATTGTAAAGAGGGCTCTTCCGTTCGTCTATTACATTATTTCTATGATAATGATAGATAAAAACTATAATACATAACTATACAAAGAATTAATCGCATCTTTCTCTGTGTGAAAATGAAGCTTTTCAATTTCACGTACTAATAATTTAATATATTCACGGGCTGCATAATTAATAAAACAGTTCTTTTTCATCACAAGATAAACACCACTCGTCAAAGATGGCTTTTCAATATGTTGGAAAAATAAATCTCCTGTATCATAAAATTCATATAAAGTACGTGAGACAATACTACGGCCGATACCACTTCGAACTAGATTCAAGATAGATTTAATACTAGACGTTTCAACAATAGGCTCTAATTGCCTGCCCATTTCAAAGCTTGTCTTATTCAGTAATTTTCTACATTGATGCATCGTTGGAAATAAAATAAGAGGACCATCTAAAACAGCAGAAAATGAAACTTTTGACTCTTCATTACATTGATTACTAATCAAATAAAAGTCTTCATCATATAGCTTTGTTACTTGCAATATATCATATTGATTAAGGTGAAAGCTAATTCCAAAATCAGCTCGATTTTCTAAAACGGCCTTTTCTACCTGATCTGTCGTTTCAATAAACACTTTAATGTTCGGATATAGCTGGTTAAATGGAATGCATAGAGTAGATACTAAATCGGTTATTTCCCCTGGTAATACAGCAATTTTCAATTCTCCGATTTCTATTTTCGAGAATGCTACAATTTGTGAAGCCATGCTTTGGATAGAACCTTGAATATTCAAGGCTTCTTGTTGGACAATTTCTCCTACCTTCGTCAGTTCAATTTTCTTGCCGACACGGTTAAATAATGAATAGCCTATCTCTTTTTCAAGCATCTTAATTTGATGGCTTAAAGTGGGCTGTGAAATTCCTAATTTTTCAGCAGCTTTTGTAAAATGTAGCTCTTTACTAACCATTAAAAAATATTCTAAATGCCGCAATTCCATAGTATTCCAGTCCTTTCTATATGAAATTTTTCTGTTTATTGTAAAAATTAGCTAGCTTTTATACATTATCCACTAATTCAGCTATTCAATCCACCACTTTTAAGTTTCTATCCATTCATTCAGTAATTCTATCCTCTATTTATTAATAAACATAAAAATAGTACAAACATCTAAGCGAATGTTTGTACTATTTTCTATTTCCATAATTCTTGTAGTATTTCTTCTGCTACCTTTTTACCTTGTTGTACACATTCCGGTACAGATATGCCCTCAAAGGAGCTTCCTGATAATTTAACAGTTGGAAAGTGTTGCTGTAATTCCTGCTTGATCCGTTGAACCTTTGCCTCATGCCCAACCGTATATTGAGGCATTGCATTTTTCCATCGTGTCACAACAGTAGTAATAGGTGCGCCATCTATCCCAATCGTTTTTTGTAAATCCTGTAAGACAGTTTTTTCAATCTCAGTATCTGATAAAGCTACAATCGCCTCATCGCCCACTCGTCCAATATAGCTGCGCAATAAAATATGATCCTCCGGCGCTGTACCTGGCCATTTTCGATTCATCCATGTACAGGAAGTTATTGAAAAATCACTATTTCGAGAGACGTAAAATGCAAGTGCATCGACATTTCCAAGCTGTTCCCTTTTAAAGGCCATCGTGACCGTTGCAATCGTTGCCGCCTTCATTGTTCCTAGCTCATTTAACAAATGCTGCCTACTAAACATTTTCTCTATCCTATCAAAGGGTGTTGCAATAATGACTCCGTCAGCCCTGATATGTGAGAAATTATTTAGCATTACTTGAACTGATCCATCCTTGCCATGGTCAATTTCCTCAACTTTGACACCCTTCATCACAGTCCCAGGAAGTAGTGATTCTTCTAAACTTTCAATTAGCGTTTCAAGACCATTGCTAAACGTTTGAAAGATTCCCTTATTTTCATCAACAGAATGCTGACTTAAGAAGTTTGCACCTGACTTCTTCATGCCAATGAGTAAGCTGCGATATTTTTGCTCTAAGCTATATAGCTGTGGAAATGTAGAGCTCATACTTAATTGCTCGATATCTCCCGCAAATGTACCTGCAAGTAATGGTTCAACTAAATTTTCCACTACTTCTGCACCAAACCTTCTTCTAAAAAACGCTCCTAATGGTTGATCATCATCTTGTTCAGAACGAGGGATGAAAAAATCCCCAGCAGCTCGAACCTTACCACTAAGCGAAAATAAGCCTGATGTAATAAAAGATGAGATATGTGGCGTCTCTCCCGATAACAGGTGGCTAGGTATTGGGTAGAGCGCACTACCTACAGCCACATAGGTAGGCCCTGCATTACTTGTCATTATTTTTTGTTCGATACCAAGATCCTTTGCTAAGGCATTGACATAGTTCTCACGATCAAAAAAGGATTCTGGCCCACGCTCAATGATAAAGCCATCTTTTCTCAGTGTTTGAATTTTTCCGCCAAGACGTAATGACGACTCGACAAGTACGATATCTAATGGCAATTCTTTTGTGCTTGCTTCTTGTTGCATATAGAACGCAGCTGCAAGGCCAGTAATACCGCCGCCAACAACAACTACCTTTCGTCTTTTCTGAGTCACCAACATCATCACTTTCTTTTCGCTTAGCTTAATTTTTTATGAATCGCATCTACCATCGCATCAATAAATAATGGATGTGTATTAGGCATCGCTGGACGATAGTATTTTGCACCAAGTTCATCACAAACAACTTTACACTCAAAATCATTGTCATATAATACTTCTAAATGCTCAGTGACAAAGCCTACTGGTGTATAAACAAATGAACGGAAACCTTTTTCCTTATATAAATCACGTGTTAGGTCTTGGACATCTGGACCAATCCACGGTTCTGGTGTTTGTCCTGCCGATTGCCAGCCAACCTCTACATTTTTTAAACCTGTTGCTTGTTGGATAAGTTGAGCCGTTTCAATCAATTGTTCTTCGTAAGGATCGCCTAGGCTTTTAATTTTTTCAGGTAATGAATGTGCTGATACAATTAAACATGCTTTTTCACGTTCTTCATCAGACATTGCATCAAATGTAGCATTAACTTGCTGCTTCCAATACTCAATAAATTTCGGCTCATCATACCAAGATTCTACAGAAGTAATCTTTAAGCGACCTCCTGCTGCCTCTTCAGCACGACCATTATAAGACTTAATAGAGAATGTAGAGAAATGAGGAGCTAAAACAATAGAAACTGCTTCTTTGATACCCTCTGCTGCCATTTGCTCTACTGCATCTTCAATAAAAGGATGAATATGTTTTAAACCGATAAATAATTTATATTCTACCGCATCCTGTACTTCATTTAAACGTGCACATAATGCTTCAGCCTGCGCCTGTGTTGCTGCTGCTAATGGTGATAAACCGCCAATTGCCTCATAACGACTGCGTAAATCCTCTAAATGCTCTGCAGAAGGTTTGCGTCCATGACGAATATGCGTATAGTAAGGTTCGATATCTTCTTCTTTATAAGGTGTTCCGTATGCCATTACCAATAAGCCTTTAACTTCTTTCATTCCCTTTTCACCTCTAAATTTATTTTTATACATTATGTGACAAAAAGAAGCTGCCCAATCCTGTATGTTGGACAGCTCCCTTTCTACAATGACATCAATCATTCATCCATAGAAAAGGACATATTATTAAGAATGTGCTTGAATTTGTTGTGCACTATATTCATGAATAAGTGCAGTCAGACGTTTTAAGACATCTGGGTCAACCTCTGGAAACACACCATGTCCTAAGTTAAAGATATGTCCTGGCATTTCTAAGCCTTGATCGATAATATCTTTTGTACGTTTTTCAATCACCGACCAATCCGCTAGTAATAAGGATGGGTCTAAGTTGCCTTGTACAGGCTTTGTAATACCATGTGCACGCGCCTCTTTAATAGGTAAACGCCAGTCTAAGCCTACCACATCAATCGGTAAATCATTCCATTCCTTTGCTAAATGGCTAGCACCAACACCAAATTGAATCAATGGCACATTTTCCTTTTGTAGCTCTGCAAAAATACGGGTCATCACTGGTTTAATAAATATACGATAATCTTCAACATTTAAGGCCCCGACCCAAGAATCGAATACTTGGATAGCTTTTGCACCAGCTTGAATTTGAGCCGTTACATCCGCAATAATCATATCAGCCAGCTTATCCATTAAAGCAAACCACGCTTGAGGCTCTGATACCATAAATGATTTTGTTTTATTATAATTTTTTGAAGGACCACCTTCAATCATGTAGCTCGCAAGTGTAAATGGTGCGCCTGCAAAACCAATTAACGGCACATTGAGCTGTTCTTCTGTTAACAGCTTAATTGTTTCTAATACAAATGGTGTATGCTCTTTCGCATTAAATTCACCTAGGCTTTCTACATCTGCAACTGAACGAATAGGGTTTGCAATAACAGGACCAACGCCTGCTTTGATTTTTACATCAATCCCAATTCCAGGGAGAGGTGTGACAATATCCTTGTATAAAATTGCTGCATCGACATTGTAATTTTCTACAGGAAGACGGGTAACATATGCACATAGCTCAGGCTGATGGGTAATTTCCTCTAAAGAATATTTTTCTTTAATCGCACGGTATTCTGGCTGTGAACGTCCTGCCTGTCGCATATACCATACGGGTGTATGTGCTGTCCTTTCTCCACGTGCTGCACGTAGAAGTGTATCATTAAAAATTGTCATGAATAGTTCCTTCCCCTCAATAAATTCCTATTATAAAAATGTCTTGTTTATTTCTTTATTATTGATATCCGTTTTCAATAGTAAACGCTTCCTCTAATATTGTATAGTTTTCCTTACGAAATGTCATAAAATTGTTCTTTCTAGGTATTTTCTTTTCACACAAGGCGTTAGACTTATGCTGAAAAGGGTATAATCACGCTATAATTAGCAAGATTGATAAGGAGGATAAAATAATGTATATTTATTTAACTTCTGGTACTGGCGATTTTTTAGAACAAGTAAAAAACAAGCATTCACAGGAGCATATGATTTTAATTCATGGTGATGGCAACTCTGTCTTAATCCATGAAACAGCAGGAAAATCTGTTTTTGCAACGCCTCGTAAATTTGAGGTATTAGATGC
This sequence comes from Lysinibacillus sp. FSL H8-0500, assembly GCF_038051955.1. Taxonomy (NCBI): domain Bacteria; kingdom Bacillati; phylum Bacillota; class Bacilli; order Caryophanales; family Bacillaceae; genus Lysinibacillus; species Lysinibacillus sp. FSL H8-0500. The sequence continues at coordinate 3,866,022 of NZ_CP150292.1, forward strand.
AGTGAATGATTTAGAAGAACGTGGCTTTTTTGTCTTTAATAATATCCCTGTCACGGATGAAGGTCGCCCAGTATTTGAGCATCGTTTTTTACAACGTACACGTGCCATTGAGGATGAACCAGGGTTTGTGGCATTTCGTTTACTCCGACCGATCAAAAGTGATACTTATATTGTGTTGACTCAGTGGAATGGACCTCATTCATTTGAAGCATGGAAAAGCTCTAAAGCCTTTCAAACAGCTCATGCCACTAACGAAGATACAACAGGCGTACGTCAACAAAATATCTTTTCAGCAGCTTCGTACATCACAACATATAGTGCCATACCGAAAGAAGATACGGAGTAAAAAAAAACGATATTTCAGCTGTCATGTTGGTTATTCTCTAAAACAAAATAAAGGGCTTGAGAGGAATATCTTCCCTTTCAAGCCCTTTATCATTTTCCGACAGAAGACGCCCACTTTAAGGGACGTGAAGGGGATAGTCCTGTGAGTAAGGGGGAGATGAATGTCGATCTAAATTGTCGTACAATTAGAATGTATGTGCTCTAATGAACCTGTACAGACTGCTCTTTGAAAACTGAAGATAGGAGGTTGTAACAGGAAAGTTCGTCTGTTATATAAAATCTTCAACGTTCTATCGTTCTGTCTAGCCGAAAAGCGAAAACCAAGCAGTACGCTAGACAGCGGAGTCCAATGTACAATCCTTGCAAGTTTTTCACCGTAGGGTCTATGGGGAGAGCCTGCTACTATAACTAGACGTTGGTCTGGTGTTCGCAGGACTCCCACACTTCTATAAGTAGGGGAGTTCAAATCTCACTAAGAGTCACTACAAACTATTACTTCGCTGCCCCTTTCAAATATCCCTTCACTTCATCAAGACTACCAATTGTAAAAATATTAGCAGTAATTTGGTTCAAAACTTCTTTATTTGCTTGACAAATTGCTTTCTTTAATTCCTCAGGTAGCTCACCAAATTTTTGGGTTAATTGTATCTCTGCCATTTGTGATAAAGCTTTTATTTCTCCTTGCTCTAATCCTTGTTCTAACCCCTGCTCTAACCCTTGTTCTAACCCTTGTTCTAACCCTTGTTGTAACCCTTGTTGTAACCCTCTCGCTCTCGCTTCTTGCTCACGTATCTTTGCTTCTTCCTCAGCGGCTTCTTGGTCTAAAATACGCTTGAGACGCCCTTCATAGGCATGGTATTGTGCTTCGGTTAAACTAAGCTCGCGCCATTGAGTTAATGCCTCGAATAATTGCTCATCTTTCATCGCAATCGCCTCCAGTTCGTTATAAATATCCTCATAGATTTGCTTTTCTTTCTTATGATTAACAATTCCTAATAACAATAACCATCTAGCAAGTACATCATTCCACGGGTCTAGCTTTTGTTGTTTCCAATCGCTTAATAACTTAGGAATCTCAATAAAATGGAGTTCCATCACATCCGTTAATAATATTTTTTCCGTATCTTCATATAAATGATAGGTGCTATGGAACTGTGTGGTTTTATGAAATAAAGTGAAATTCATAATATTGATCGCAATAACAGGGGTCAATCGTCTATAGGTCATCTTTTTCTGTAATGGCTTTGTATAGACTTTTGACCAATAATAGATGGAGCGTTTGACCATATCATATTGATTGGTAAACTGAATTTCAACATTGATCCATTCATTATTTGCTGTTTTAACGAGTAGATCGAGCCTTGATTGCTTGTCATCTTCATACGCACCACCAACTTCTACATTGTGAAAAGTAATATCCTTGACCACATCTCGCCCAGTACGTTTCAATATTGCGTTTAAAAACACCACTGTAATATCTTTATTTTTTTCATTGCCAAATAATTGTTTAAACGCATAGTCTATCTTCAAGTCCATTAGCTTCATCAACGGAATTTTTAACAGCGCTCGTTTGTTCATTGCTTGTCCCCTTTTTACTCATTGTATCATGTTTCAATATACCAAAATCAATAAACCGCATAGCATCATTGGATGTCATGCGGTTTATTGTTTATTTTATGGTTTCGAAATTTTCGTTGTTAATTCACTTATACCAACTATAATAACGATCGTCAGATAAAACATCGGCTGTGTAATGGCACATACACCAACAATAACAGCTTGCGTTATCATCGCCAGACGTACAATTTGCTTTACAGCTAGACGACGAGCATTATCTGGTAATGGATACAGCATGTCCATGCGAAACTCCCCGCTTGTTAGCAATGCTTGTTTTAATTGAATGGTTGTGGCAAAGCTTAATGCACCTGCAACAATCCATGTCACAACAGGAATATCTACAAAAGCCGCAATGAGGGCTGAAATAGCCGTCAGACGAAGCCATAAATAGAAATGATCATCTGTACGGATAAAGGTACGAAGCACCAAATATTTTTGTGTATGGTCCTTACCATAGGGAACAAATTTATAAAGCCAATCAAGCCAGCTACGACGACGAATACTACCATGTAGATGCGGTACATCCGTAAAATAATTGGCAAAGCGGTAAAAGCTCATCATGCGGTTTTGTTCAAGCTTGACAAAATGCTCATATGGTACAGGTTCACTAATAGATTTTTTGCGAAAAGCTACTATATAAATAGTGCCAATTACTGTCGCAATAATGGCTAATAATAGCTGCGTTTGGAGAGCCATATAGATAGCCGCAACAAATATCACAGCTCGAATCAGCCTGTCCACCCATACAAGTTGGCCACGCTCACTATAGCGATAGTTAAATTCACCCTGCACACTAATATACTTCAGTACAATAATCAGTAAAAAGACCAGCCAAATATTGAGCGTTGTTAAATCTGTTACTGCCTTTAGCAGTGGAATACTAACAATATAAACAAGGGCTGCTACCCATACTTGAGACCAAAATGTCCACGCTAAAGCCTTGCTAAAATACTGTGACATTTTTGACTCCAACGGCAATAAATACACTTGGTCTGGTTCTCGTAACAATGAAGTTGGGCGACTAAAGATTAATAATAATCCAACAATCACAGCAATCAAAATTTCTGCTGGAAAATCGGCTTGAACCACTTTTAGCCATTCACTGTATTGATAGCCTCCCGCCCCAATCAAAAAGACAAGTACAATAGCAATATGTCCTGTAAAAATAAATTGCATATATTTTTGTACTTCTCCTATATAGTGCATAAAGCGAGAGGACCATACATCACGCAAGTTCTTCATGGTCCCGCTCCTTTGTCATAGCAATATAAAGGTCGTCTAATGTTGCATTTGGCATAGCAAATGCTTGACGCAAATCTGCCATTGTTCCTTGCGCTCGCACACTTCCTTCGTGCAGCAAAATAATGCGATCACAATGCTTCTCAGCTGTCGATAAAATATGCGTAGACATTAATATCGAAGCCCCTTCTTTTTTCTTTTCATCCATCTGATCTAACAATGATTGAATACCAAGTGGGTCTAGCCCTACAAAGGGTTCATCAATAATATAAAGACTAGGGTTCACTAAAAAGGCACACATAATCATAACCTTTTGCCGCATTCCCTTTGAAAAATGAGATGGGAACCAATTTAATCTTTTCTCCATACGAAATTCCTTTAATAAGATGGCTGAACGAGCATCAAGCGTAGCCTTATCCATACCATAAGCCATTGCTGTTAATTCTAAGTGCTCTCTTAATGTTAGCTCATCGTATAAGACAGGCGTTTCAGGAATATAGGAAAAGCCTGTCCGATACTTGTCCGTATCTTCCTTTAGGGTTACACCATTTAGACGAATATCCCCTTCCTTCGGCAGCATTGTACCGATAATATGTTTAATCGTTGTACTTTTACCAGCCCCATTCAAGCCGATTAAGCCAACAAGTTCTCCTTTTCCAATTGTAAAAGATAAATCTTTAATAACAGGTTTTCTCGTATAACCACCCGTCACATGTTGTACCTCTAATACCGACATATTTTCACTCCTCTTCTTATTTTATCCCGTATTAACAGATGTTTTTTGTACGAAAGCAAAGCGATAGCTACAGGTTGTAAGATCTCTACATAAGGCCATGATGTTTAAATAGGGCAATACCCGATTAGTCTCACCTTACATTTTATCAAAAATTAGCAAATGATACAGGTTTAAGTATGATAGAATATACTTACATATACGATAAGGGGGAAATTCATATGAGCGATTGCCTATTTTGTAAAATCATTGATGGCTCTATTCCAAGTACAAAAATTTATGAAGACGATCATGTTTATGCATTTACAGACATTTCACCTGTCGCAAAAGGTCACACACTATTAATTCCAAAGCAGCACTGCCAAGATCTATTTGAAATGCCAGAGGAGGTGGCACGTAATTTATACGCTGCTGCGCCAAAAATTGCCAATGCCATTAAAGCCGCATTCCAGCCAATTGGTTTAAATACGATTAATAATAATGGTGCTGCAGCCGGACAAACTGTATTTCACTACCACTTACATTTTATTCCGCGTTACGATGAAAAAGAAGGCGTAGGCTTAATTTGGCCAACACAAGCCTATTCATCAGAACAGTTGGTAGAAGTTGCGGAAAGTATTAAAGCACATCTTTAAATCACGTTTTTAGCATTATGTATTGCAATTGTCAAAATTTTAACGTACAATCACAAATAAGTTTCGCTAACGGCTATGAGGGCATGTTGGGAGACAAATAGATTAGTTGAGTTGAGGAGAGATTAGATAATGACTACGAAGAATTTAGTATTAATGGCACTTTTAGTTGGTGTCGGTGCGGCCCTTTATTTGGTTACACCAGGAATGGTAAACGGCATGAAGCCTGATTTTATGCTTACAATGATGTTTATTGGCATTTTACTGTTCCCTACTGTGAAGGAAACGTTTTTACTTTCTCTAGCAACAGGGGTTCTTTCAGGTTTATTTACAACATTCCCTGCTGGTCTTGTGCCAAATATTATTGATAAGGCGATTACAGGTTTTGTCTTTTTAGGTGCTTTACTATTCCTTAAAAAATTAGTGAATCATTTTGCTGTATCAGCAATTTTAGTTGGATTGGGTACAATTTTATCTGGAACTGTCTTTTTAACTGTTGCGCTTTTTGTGTTTAATGCAAATGTTGGTGCAACGTTTGCGATGCTATTTATTGGCGTTGTCCTTCCAGCTGTTGTATTTAACGTTATCGCTTTTGCAGTAATTTATCCAATTGTTTCAAAATTAGTGAAGCGTTCTAAGTTTGTCACAGCGATTTCTCAAATTTCATAAATATTGAAAAGAAGCTAATGCGTGGTGATTCATCACATCGTTAGTTTCTTTTTTATTTTTGTATTTATGCATTTCGTGGTTTAATAATAGATAAACAGATAAGAAATGAGGTAGACGCATATGAAAGCAAAACCATTTTTACTTGGACTTACAACAGGCATTATTGGCGGAACACTCGCTGTACTTTTCTCTACGCCTCAATCAGGGCAACAGCTACGTGCTTCCTTAAAGCAAAATGTAGACCAAACAAAAGAAATGCTCTTGGATGTAAAGCAGCAGGCAGGAACTGTTAAGCAATCTGTCAACACATTGACAAACGAAGTTAAAAATAATATTCCTCAAATAATAAATGATTTAAAACAAACCATTACAACTTTTACAGAGGAAATTGAGCCAACTAAAAATAATTTACAACAAGAAATAGAAGCATTACAGAATTCAATAAACGAAATCGAGCAAAACATCGCACAAATCACAAAAAATAAAGAAAAATCTCAAGAAAAGGTTAGCGACTAAAGTCCTTTTTGTTTAAATAAAACTTCGTTTTTTTATTAAATAAAATTGTTATAATGTTATTTTTTTAACAACTTTTATTTTTTTAATTTTTCGAACTTTAAACTCTTTTTCTTTACTGCTATAATATTTTTAAAATGTGAAAGAAAGCAGTAGGTGATGGTTTTGTCAGAGGAATTATACACAAAAAAAGAAGCGATGCTTTACAGTCAAAGAATCGCACAATTATCAAAAGCTCTATGGAAAGCGGTCGAAAAGGATTGGCAGCAATGGATTAAACCTTATGACTTAAATATCAATGAACACCATATTTTATGGATTTCCTACCATCTAAAAGGGGCTTCTATTTCCGATGTAGCAAAGTTCGGCGTAATGCACGTTTCAACAGCATTTAACTTCTCCAAGAAATTAGAGGAACGAGGGCTTCTTAAATTTTCAAAGCGTGATGATGACAAACGTAATACGTATGTTGAGTTAACAGAAACTGGCACAGAGCTAATTATAGAAATGAATAAAAACTATCATAATACGTATCATTCTGTACTAGAAGGATCGCTGGCATTAAAAGATCTCTATGGTCGTTTCCCAGACTTTTTGGATGTGATGGCTGTTATTCGTAATATCTATGGTGAGGATTTCATTGATATTTTCGAACGCTCCTTCCAGCATTTCCGTGATTCCTTTGACACGCTTGAACAACGTACACCTGTAAAAGGATAAAATAAAGTTTTATTTTTGCGAAAGGAGGCATTCAGAAATATTTCTGAAACGCCTCCTTTTTCTTGCATTCTAACAGTATTCAAATTACAGTAAATAGGACACTTCCTATTTTCGGAGTTGATATACACTATGCATTGTTGGAAAATTTTAAACCTAGAACATCATTACGGTACTACGCGTATTATTATAATGAGTGTACTAACGTTTTTATTCGTTTTTTGCACGTCTTATGTAATCTTTAATTTATTCAATGAGGAGCATTATACAGATCATTTATTTTGGCTCTTTATAATCGCTGTTATAACACTGTATCCGATCCATAAATTTTTACACTTTCTTGCACTTTATGATTTACGACAGCATTTAAAATTACGTGTGCGTATGCAATTTTATATTATTCCTGTGTTACACATGCGTATTCATGAGCCACTGGCAAAGCATCGTTATATTTTAGCATTATTAGCACCCTTTATCGTCCTTAATACGACTATTTTAGTAGGTACATTACTTTTACCAGTATATACACATTATGGTACATTATTATTAGCTTATCATTGTAGTTTATGTGTGATTGATATTCTGTACGTGAAATATTTATTGCATTCACCGAAAAATTCGCAAATTGAGGAAACACCTAAGGGCTATGAAATTTTAGTTCCACCGACCATACATTAAATTCCTTGTACTTGTGTTTTGATGATATTCTTTGTTATGCTATTACTATTGAAAGAGGGGAGGAATAGACTTGCTATTAATGATTGTAGTGCTATTCTCGGTATTCTATTTATTTCAAATAAACCGCATGACATATACGCTGTGTGTGCGACGTGAAATTCCCGAAGAGAACCAACCAAAAGTATTCCGAACAATCAATATACTTATTACAATTTTACTTGTCTCATTCTATATTGAAATTTTATACGCCGTATAACGGAAATAACAAAGACATTCGCACCTACTTATACAGATGACCCTAAGTTGAGCCCCCATGCAACAACTTATGATCCTCCGTATATAGCACGAATGTCTGATAGTGCTAAGAAAAGCTAAGAGCTTTATACTCTTAGCTTTTCGCAATTTTATTAATTAGTATAGGAACGCTGCACCAACGATAATTAATAAAATAAATAACACAACTAATAAAGCAAAGCCTGAGCCGTAGCCACCGCCACCGTATCCTCCGTTGCCCATAACTTCACCCCCTTTCTTTTCTATATCCTATGCGCTTCAAAAATTGAAATATAGGCAATACTCAAGGGGGAACCATTTTGTTTTTAAAGCGTTTATGTTATAGTAAAAAATGGACGAAACCATGTTAGGAGAGAATATCCATTATGAAAAAAACAGTTTTATCTTTAACATTAGCTGCTTCTGTTTTAGCGCTAGGTGCATGTAGTGGTGGGGACAGTAAAGCAATCGTTACTTCTAAAATAGGCGATATTTCAGTAGCTGATTTTAATGAAAAAGCAAAGGCTTTAACAGGCTCATTTGTCATGCAACAAATGCTTACTGAAAAAATATTAGCTGATAAATACGACGTAACAGATAAAGAAGTAAAAGAAGCATATGATACGATGGCTGCACAATTTGGTGACGGCTTTGCACAAGCACTTGCAGAAAGCGGCTTAACGGAAGATGGCTTTAAAGATTCTTTACGTGTACAGCTTCTACAAGAAAAAGCTCTAAAAGATCAAGCAATTAAAGAAGAAGATATAAAAAAATATTATGAGCAAATGAAAACAGAACTAAATGGTCGTCATATTTTAGTAGCAGATGAAGCAACAGCAAAAGAAGTGATTGAAAAAATTAAAGGCGGCGCTAAATTTGCAGATGTTGCGAAAGAATATTCAACAGATACAGGTTCTGCTGAAAAAGGCGGCGAGCTTGGCTGGTTCTCTGTTGGGTCAATGGTCGATGAGTTTAATGATGCTGCCTATGCGCTTGAGTTAAATACATTAAGTGAGCCTGTTCAATCAAGCTTTGGCTACCATGTGATTGAAATTACAGAGAAGCGTGATGTAGAAGGTATTGGCTCATTTGAAGAAGAAGAAGAAAATATTCGTACAACATTATTAGGCAAATTAACACAATCAGGTGAATCAGAAGTTATTTTAAAAGACATTATTGCAAAATTAGCAAAGGACGCTGATGTAAAAACATCTGATAAGGATTTACAAGAATCACTAAAAGCCTTTACAACAACAAGTGAAGAACAAGCTAAAGCAGCTGAAGAAGAAGCTAAGAAAGCTGAAGAAGCGGCTAAAAAAGAAGCTGACAAGAAAGACGATAAAGCAGAAGAGACAGACGAAGAAGCTAAATAATCGAGATACTTGTTATGACAATAAAAGGGAGCATCGGAAATTAAAATGTACCCTTTGTAAAGGACATTAATAAAAAGGTTAGGCCATGTTTTGAAGCTGCTGTCTGTATTTTGCAGGCGGCAGCTTTTTTAAATTCCATTGCCCTCGATAATGATTGTAATAAATCATATAACTCTTTATTTCTTTTTTTACTTCTTTTATCGTTTCACATGCTCTAATAGTAGTTTCATCTTTAAAATGCCCAAAGAATGATTCTTGTGGCGCATTATCCCAACAGTTTCCTCGGCGTGACATGGACTGCCCTAAGCCCATTTTCTTTACTAAGGCTCGGAATTTTGGATTCGTATAGTGGAAACCTTGATCCGAATGGATAAAGGCATCTTCCCTTAAATGGCGATGCTTCTTCAATTTATGTAACGTGTTAAGGGCAATTTCTATACTTAATGTAGAAGTTACTTCATAAGCTAAAATTTCATTTGTTTCGGCATCTTTTATCGTTGATAAATAAGCACGTTTACCGCCTCCATATGTTAAATATGTGATATCGGTTAGTAATACTTTTCCTGCCACACCTTGCTTGAAGTTACGGTGTAGATTGTTAGGAGAGGTGCAATGTTCCTTCGTTGCTTTTGCCATACGACGTGCTGGATTCGCTTTTCGAATGGGGCAGATGATATTAAATTTCTTCATAATGCGACGGATTCGCTTGAGGTTGTATGTAGTTCCATATTGGTTTTCGAGTGTCATTTTTATTTGACGCGCACCTTTCTTTCGTCCTCGGAAATGAAAGGCCTTTAAAATAACTTCCTTCACCGCCTCATCTTCTTCATGCTGTTTTTGACGAGTCAAGATAGCTTCTTCTTTAAAATAGCGATAGTAACCTGAGCGTGAAACATTTGCAATTTCACAAAGATAACGCACCATTCGTTTTAATTGATATTTTTCAATGCTCTGATGGATTAATTCAAATTTTTGTACAGTACTTATTTTGATTTCTTCTTCATCAGCTGCCTTTCGAGTTGATCTAGCTTTTTTAAAAGTTCGTTTTCTGCTTCTAACAATTTCATTTTAGCCTCTAAGCGGGCGTATTTTTCTTCTAAACTTAATTCACGCTCTAAAGGGCGGCCTGAAGTATGTTTTCTGGCATCTTCTAAACCTGTTAGCCCATGTTCTTTATAAGCCGTACGCCAACGATTCGAAGCTTTACGAATACGTGTGGGACCAAGGGCTTCAATGTCAAAACCCGCCTCAAGAAATATTTCACTTGGATATTTTCCTTTATCGTATTCATCAATAAAAAATTCTTTAAATTCATCCGTATAAGTAATGGCTTTCGCACTTACCGTTTTGACGTATGGATTTAATTTTAATTGTGCCTGTTGTTGTCTCGAAAATAAATTTTTAGTCATCCTATTTACCACCACTCGTTTTTTTCTTCATTATAAACAAAAATACCCTATAAGATGACCTTTTTGAAAGTGTCTATCTTATAGGGTACATTTTAAATTTTACGAGATGCTCCCTTTTTTCTATCTCACTTTAAATTGGCTAATTTCAGCTTGTAAATCGTTTGACATCGATTGAAGAACATTTGCTGAACTTGCAATTTCCTCATTTGACGCAGTTTGCTGCTCTATGGATACAGCGATATGTTGTAAGCCTGAAGACGTGTTGTTCGCAATTTCTACAATCTCTTTTACGGCATCACCTGTTTGACCTGCTTTGTCATTTACACGTAAGACAATATCGGTTACTTCATTTGCACGAAGACTAATCTGTTGCACATAATCTACAATATTCTTAAAGGCACCACCCGTTTGTTCAACAGCCTCTCGTCCCTCATCTACAAATTGTGTACCACTATTAATAGCATTGACAGCACTTGATGTTTGGCTTAAAATATCGTCCACTAATGTTCGGATTTTATCAGCAGCCTTTCCGGATTCCTCTGCAAGCTTTCTTACTTCATCTGCTACAACCGCAAATCCTTTTCCTGCCTCTCCTGCTCGTGCTGCTTCAATGGATGCATTCAATGCAAGCAAGTTTGTTTGATCTGTAATGCTTGTAATTAACGCTACAATTGTACTGATCTCCTTTGATTTTTCACCTAAAGCATTCACAACCTCTGTTGATTGATGGACAGACTCATTAATGGTATTCATTTTTCCGATAGTTTGCTTAATTAATTGCAACCCTAAACCTGCCTTTTGATTTGTTTCATTCGCTGTAGCTGCAACTGCCTGTACAGCAGATGAGACATGATCCATATCCTTAATAATTAAACCAGCAGAACTAGATAGTAAATCCAATTGCCTTAACTGTCCTTCTGCACTAGAGGCAATACCTCCAATAGCACCTGAAATTGTTTCAACAGTATGACTACTCTGCTCTGTAATAGCTGTAAATTCCTTTGTATACTCTGAAACATCTGTGGATGCTTTATGAGCCTTCTCAATAACTGTACCAATTTGGGCTAACATATGATTAAACTCAGCTGATAATTGTCCAATCTCATCTTTAAATTTATCGTCAATACGCACTGTTAAATCACCATTAGCAGCCTTTGTCATTGCCTTTAGCACACGATTAACACGCTTTAATACAATATATCTTGTACATAATGAAATAATAACTGTTCCAATGAATAATGAAATTAATGTATTGATGGCAACACCTGCACTACCATTCAACGCCACTACTTTTTCAACTTGATGACTAATAAATTCTGAAACATATGAGCTAATAAATAAGCTTATCCCTATAGCAAGTATCATTTTAAAAATTAAGCTTTTCCAAAATTTAATTTCCTGCGAAAAAAGTACCTCTTTATCCATTGTTTTTCCCCATTCCTATGTATTTCTTTCTATATTCTAAAATAAATACTAGCATTGGTACAATTGTTAGGCTCTAATATTCCACATATAAACTTTTAGTCCCATTATAAATATCTTTAAATAGTCAATAAGTAATACTAATTTCCTTATTATTAACATTCTCTATAAAAAAATAAGGCTACTAAGGAAGCTTCTTAGTAACCTTTGATTTCTAAATTTTTGGTTTATAGAAGGAACGATTATCGAGTGGGAAAAGTCGCTCTGTAAATTCACCTGATGTTGTTTTTCCTAATGCTCTTGTTAGCATATTCATCTTTGCATCAATATTGTCAATATAATGTAAGATTTCTGCTTCCTGTAGCATTGGTTTTTTCGGGCTGCCCCATTCTTCCTTACCGTGGTGAGACAATACCATATGTTGTAACAGCATAACCTCTTCACCTTCTATATCTAATTCGCTCGCAACCTTCGCAATTTCATTGACCATAATCGTAATATGCCCCAATAAATTACCTTCAACTGTATACATGGTTGCCACTGGTCCTGATAATTCAATCACTTTTCCAATATCATGTAAAATAATGCCTGCATATAATAAATCACGATTAAGCGTTGGATATAAATCCGCGATCGCTTTACCTAGCCTTAGCATAGTTACCATATGATCTAATAAACCCGATGCATAGTCATGATGATTTTTAGTGGCAGCAGGAAACACTAAAATTGCCTCCTGATGCTTTTTAATGGCAGCTCTTGTAATACGTGAAATATTAGGATTTTTAATGTCAAAGAAAAATTGTGTTAATTCTTCATAAAGCTGTTCCTTTGGCGTTGCTGAGGATGGCACTAAATCATGGATTGCAATCCCTTCCTCTGGCTTTGCGACACGAATTGATTTAATGCGTAATTGATTTTTTCCTCGATAGTCATGGATTTCTCCACCAACACGTACAATTGCTTCAGCATGATACATATTTTCATGCTCTTCATTTGTGTCCCATAGCTTTGCCTCAATATCGCCACTTTTATCTTGTAAGATCAGCGACATAAATGGCTTTCCAACTGTTGTAATTCCTTTTGTTGCCTGTTTAATTAGTAAATATTGGTCAACTGGCTCTCCTGCTTGAAGCGTTGTAATGCCTTTCATGTCGACGCCACTCCCCTTTCATTTGCTAGTGCTGCTATATCAATAATTTGCTCTTTCTGCCAATGTCTAAGCATTGTATCATGGCAAGTAAAATATAAAATTTGGCGTTCATATCCTACTTCTTTCATTAATTGTACCATTTTGTCTGTACGGTTTCGATCAAAATGAACAAATGGATCATCCATTATTAGTGGAAACGGAGCAGAAGTTATCAATGTTTTGGCAAGTGCCATACGCAAAGCAATATAGGCTTGCTCTTTTGTTGCCTGCGATAATTCAACCATTTGATAACGCAATCCTGCAACATCTTGCGCCATAAAGTAGCCTTCATCGTTAATCGATAGCCTCTCATAACGGCCACCTGTTAGTGATTGGAATACCTCATTTACCTTGGCTAAAACATGCGGTAATTTTTCTTCTCGAAGGCGAAACAATGTTTCATGAATAGCTGTTGCCACAGCTTTTTTAGATGCCCACTGCTCCACAAGCTGCTGCAACTGTGCTTTTTCTTGTTCAAATTGTTGAAGTAATTGTCCATAGGTTTCATCATTTAATAGCTGGTCTTTTTGAAATTGTAATGTGGCACGTTGCTCCAGGCATTGGTCTAGCTCCTGCTGCACCAAGTTTTGCTCCTGCTCTAAAACAAGGATATCTTCCATAACAGACACCTCTTGTAATTCCTCTTGGGTAGAAAGGTTCAAGGCTGCTAACTGATTGTGAATTGTTTGAAGCTCTGTTGTAATTTTTTTCTGCTGCTCAAATTGTTCATGTACTTCATAATATGCTTGTTCATTTTGCACATTTGCAGCACTGAATAACTGAGTGATATCAGCCACATAGCTCTCTATACGTGACTGTATCCCCTCTATTTTTATCTGAAGGCTCGCTAGTTGCTCATTCGTTTGCTGTACCTGCTGTTGACTTTGCTGTGCTTCGAGATAGGCTGTGCGTAAATACATATATATTTCTTGCTCACTGTATGCCCCTTCTACAACCTGCTGTAGCTGTTGATAAAGTATTTGCTTTTCTGCCTGCACTGCTTGCAGAAGGTGATAGGTGCTCGCTTTTTTAGCTGCTAGTTCCTGCACAGTGCGAATTCGTGTAAACAATTCCGGCATTAATGTGGTAGCTATAGCCCCCTGTAATCGATAGCGTTTTAAAAATTGCTGCAATACTTGGGTAGCTTCCTCGCTGACCATTTCAGCCTGCTGAATTTTGTATTCAAGCTGCGCATATTGCTGCTCCTTTTCTTGTTGTTGCTCATTTACATGTAGCCAGCGATCCTCAAATCTTTGTTTCTTTACAAGTATAGCCTGAGCCTTTGTTTCCACCTGCTCTAGCTCTCGTATAAGCTGATTATGCTCTCTACTAGGTGGCCCATCAGTCCCTTTACTATATTTTGTAAATAAAATAATAAGCACTGCTACTACTATACCAATAATGGTCACAATCATATTTTTTTCCATCACACCATAAATAGTTGCTAAAAGTCCAATAACACATGCAAGCCATATCACATAATGTGACTGCTGCTGTTGGGCACGTTGCCATTTGTCAGCACGTAATTGCTCAAGTTGATGTTTCTGGCGTGGCCACTGTGTTAAAATATGTTCCTCCTCCTGTGTTAATGACTCTTGCTTGAGTCGTTGCTGTTGCTTTACCATATTGTCTAAATCAATATGAACCTGCTCCATTGAACGCAAATAAAATTGCTGCTCCGTCTGTGCCTCCTCCAATATACTTAGCTGCTGCTGAAATTGCTCTTCCTGCTGCAATGAAACGGTTTCTTCAAGGAGTACTTCCCGTGCCCCTTCTTCCTGCACGCCTAATAAACGAAATTGTGCTTCAATTTCTTGCTCAAGCAAATAAAGATCATCTTGTAAATTTTGTGCCTTCACGATGAGTTGATGCCATGTCGCCTCTTTTTGCATGAGTAGAGCCATTTCATGGACTGTTTGTTCATCCACTGTAGCGAATAGTTTATGCTGTAATGCTTGGTATTGCTCCTTTAATTGCTTCAGTTGCTGACGTTCATGCAAAAGGCGGTCCTTTACTTGCTCATAGCGTCTAATGCCTTCTGCTGGAAACTGAATATGCGGCTCATTCGCGAGTGCTTGCTGTAGCACCTGCTGTTGCTTGATCAGCGGTAATGCCTGCTTTTTGACAGTGAGCTGCTGCCACTGCTGCTGTTGTAATTGCTGTGTATGATAGAGCTGCTCTAGTTTTTGCTCAAGTGCCTGTAATTGCTGTAATTTATCCTCAAAAGTTCGAATTTTTACTTGCTCCTGCTTAATCGTTCGTTCAAGCTGCTTTAATTGCTCAATCTTTTGGTTTATCACTGGCACTTTACCTGTTTTTTTAAAGAGTTCACCAGCCTCTTTCTCCATTTTCTTTTCCAAGGCTGATAAATGCTGAATCCCTGTCGTTCCGGAGGCAAGTAGCAAATGTGTGAGCTCCTCCTCTGACATTTTTTCGATTCCTTGTAGCTCATGCAACGAAAAAGAAAAAATGGATTCAAAGGATGCTTTGGAATAACCATATAACAGCTTTGCTAATAATTCCTCCTGTCCAGTTGTGCCATCCTCTAAATACACCGTGACATCCCCTATAGCCTTTCCTTTCACACGCTCAATTGTGCAGTGACCATACAGTGGATGTGATAATGTAAGCTGGCCCCCATATTTCGTCGATACTTTTGGTTCATATTTACGCTGTAGCTGCTGTCTTGTTGGAAAACCAAAGAGGATTTGTAAAATAAATTGTTGAATGGTCGTTTTCCCTGCCTCATTCACACCATAAAAAATAGTGACACCATCGTTTAAAGAAATGGTGATATTTTCATGCTTACCAAAGCCATAAATGTGGATTTTTTGTATTGTCAGCATGCTGTTCACACCCTTTGGATTTCTTCTACTAGTAATGCCTGAGCATTGTTCACTAATTGTTTAATATCCTTTTCAGTTAAAGGATCAATCAGCCGAGCGCCACCCGCATATTGGTACAAATCCTTTAAAATATCCTTCCATTCATTGCTATCCCACTGCTCCATTAGATTCTCAACAGATTGGGTAATAGCTGTATGGTTATCTAATCGAGCAGACTTTTGCACTATTATTTTTTGCACCCAGCACATAGGCTCTAGTCCTTCCTCCGCCTCTCGAATTGTCTCTACCCATGCATCTACTGTTGCATGTTCAAATAAAGCCTCTGTTTGTTCATCAATCTGTTGTAAATGTAGTTCTACTACTGATGCCCCGTATTTTATCCGATGAGCAGCAATTGCTTCGGCACATTTATTTAGTAATTCATTGGCATGTATGACATTCGCACACTCTACCGCTATTGTGCTATAAACAACCGCAGAGGTAGGGGAAAACTTGAGTTCAGTAGCGTTTTGGGATAATGTTACATCATAAAAGCCCTTTATCCCTTGTTCATTGCGATGGCGACTCTGAATATTACCTGGATAAACAATGGGCGGCTCCTGATGTAAAAGCTGACGCTTATGAATATGGCCCAATGCCCAATAATGATAGTTTTTATCAAGTAATTGCTGCTTGGTGAAAGGCGCGTACATGGCATGGGAGGTATCACTTGCCTCGCTGCCATGAAGCATCCCAATATGAATCACCTGCTGATCTTGTGCAATTGGGTATGTGTCAATCATCGACTGCTTTAAATGACGCTGATCATAGCTAAAGCCGTAAATATTAACTTGCTGATCGCGAATTTTTAATTGGACTACACTTGTCTCCGATGGTAGCTCATAGACATTACTTGGCAAAGCAAATCGTGTCCATGTACCATTTAAGTGATCATGATTACCATAGCTAATAATCACGGGGATATTATGCTGAAAA
The DNA here is from genome assembly GCF_038051955.1 of Lysinibacillus sp. FSL H8-0500. NCBI lineage: Bacteria > Bacillati > Bacillota > Bacilli > Caryophanales > Bacillaceae > Lysinibacillus > Lysinibacillus sp. FSL H8-0500. The sequence continues at coordinate 3,882,652 of NZ_CP150292.1, forward strand.
AGTTTTTCCATAGCATCCTGAAACCTTCGTTGTGCTTGCAAGCTTCGATTTTCGCCATCATAAATATCTCCTACAATCAGTAGAAAATCAGGTTTCTCTTCAATCGCCTTGTGAATAATTTTATCAAAGGCATCAAAGGTACTGGACCGAATTTTTTTAAAAATATGTTCAGGTAAACCAAATAAACCTTTAAATGGACTATCTAAATGTAAATCTGCCAAATGAAAAAAACGAATTGCTGACATTCAATCACCCCAACTATTGACCACTTTGTGAGTTACTATAAAACCCTAATAAAAGAGGTCTCTTATAAAATCGAATATTTGTTCTATTTTACCATATTTCTTGCTGAATGGAAAATGTTTTACCTCTAAGAATACCTTTGCCTTACTTTTTCCACAATTTTCGTAATTTATCAAAAAATTCACTAGTTTTATCGTGAAGTTTAGAAATCTTCTATGTATAATAGAACTATATTTAAGTAAAAAGGTGGGGTTTGTATGGAGAATTATCGTTTTACAGCTTTTGAAAAAACAGGGGAAACATTGTTTGATGAAACATGGACATTTGAAAATGATGAGGCTGCTAAAGTAAATGGACAACAGCAAATTGAAGAAAAAGGCGTTGCTGAAAAAACTCATCGTCTTGTTAACTCTTCAGGGAAATTAATTTTATTCCATGTTTAGTGACTGGTAAAAGGCACGTAGTAAATGTTGCTACGTGCCTTTTACTATCGTTATTTTCCAATAAAGGCTGGCGTTCTTTTCTCTACAAACGCATGGATACCTTCTAAATGATCTGTCGTTTTACGCATAGCAGATTGTCCTTCCGCTTCCAATGCCAGGATACTTTCTAGCTGAGGTAAATTTTGAGCATGTAGAATTTTTTTCGTTGTAATCATCGCAGCAATAGGCGATGCAAGCATTTTTCCAACAAGCTGATCCGCCATAGCAAATACCGTGCCATCCGGTGCCATATAATCAATTAACCCTACGTCCAATGCTTCCTTTGCTGTTAGTACCTTTCCTTCCCAAATCATTTGTTTAGCTTTTACAGTACCCACACGCTCCTTCATAAAGAAATGACCGCCGCCATCTGGAATAAGCCCTATACCAATGAAGTTCATTGCTAGCTTGCTATTTTCACATGCTACAACTATATCTGCCCCTAACGTTAGACTAAAGCCCAATCCTGCCGATGCACCATGAACTGCTGCAATAACAATCATTGGTAGCTGATAATAGGCCTTGACAATACGTGTAAGATAGGTCATTGCTTCGTCAATATCTAGGGGATTGTCTTTATCAAGCATTGCCTTAATATCGCCACCTGCTGAGAAAACCTTTCCTTCCCCACGAATCACCAGCACCTGTATATCCTGCTCCCGCTGTAGTGCCTCAAAGCATTCTGCAAGCTCACGCATCATTATCCCATCCATTGCATTCATCGCCTGTGGTCGATTCAATGTTAGTGTTGCACGGCGCTCTAATTTTTCTAGTGTAATTGTTGAAAATTCCATCTCATTACCCCCAATATGAATAGTCATTCACTATATATTATTCGTGTTTTTTTAGAAAACTCCTTCTAACCTACGCAAAATTACGCTTGTTATGCTATATTAAAGGACGAATATTGTTATAAAGGTGGTTTACGTATTTTGGCACAAAAAGACTATCGTGTATTGCTTTATTATAAATATGTTACGATCGAAGACCCTGAAGCATTTGCTGAAGAGCATTTAGCATTATGTAAAGAAATCGGGCTTCTTGGTCGTATTTTAGTAGGACATGAAGGAATTAATGGTACAGTTTCAGGGACAATCATGCAAACAGATGCCTATATGCAGCATATGAAGGCAGACCCTCGTTTCAGCGATATAATGTGGAAAATGGATGAGGCTGAGGGACATACCTTCAAAAAAATGCATGTACGTCCTCGCCATGAAATTGTTCATTTAGGCTTAGAGCAGGATATTAATCCATTGGAGATCACAGGTGATTATTTATCGCCTAAAGAATTTATGGTGCAAATGCAGGGAGAAGATACCGTCATTATTGATGCACGTAATGATTATGAATATGATTTAGGTCACTTCAAAGGTGCAATACGCCCTGATATTGAAACCTTCCGTGAACTACCAGCTTGGATGGAGAAGCATAAAGAGGCATTTGCTGATAAAAAAATTCTAACCTATTGCACAGGCGGCATTCGCTGTGAAAAATTCTCGGGCTGGTTAAAGCGGGAGGGCTATGGCAAAAGTGTAGGTCAATTACACGGGGGAATTGCTACATATGCTAAAGACCCTGAAGTAAAAGGCCAGCTTTGGAATGGAAAAATGTTTGTCTTTGACCGTCGTCGAAGTGTGCCAATTAATCAAGTAGAGCATGTTATTGTTGGCAAGGATTATTTCACAGGAGAGCCTTCTGAGCGTTATATCAATTGTGCAAATCCTGAATGTCATAAATTAATACTATGTGAGGAAAAGCACGAGAATTTTTATATGCGTAGCTGTTCAGATAACTGTCGCCGTGCACAACGCAACTTCTTTGTTGAAGAAAACGGTTGGACAAAGGAACAAATTGAGGCGCAAATCGCTAAAATTGCCGAGGTGCAAAACGTATCTTCTTAGCGCTTGTTTTTTTGAAAAAAGTGATCAGTTCTTATAAAATATAATGAAAAAGAGCATCGTTTTGGTGAACGATGCTCTCTTTTCTACTATAATTGCTGTGATAAATAGCGCCCTACCTGTCGTCCGCTAAATAAACAACCTCCTACAAATGTACCCTCTAAAGCCCGGTAGCCATGCACACCACCGCCACCAAAGCCGCTTACTTCCCCAGCAGCGAATAGCCCTGAAATAGGCTGACCATCCATCCCTAATACAGCGCCATCTAAATTTGTTTGCAAGCCCCCTAATGTTTTCCTTGTTAAAATATTTAATCGTACTGCAATTAATGGCCAGTTTTTAGGATCTAAAATTTTATGAGGCTTGGCAACACGCACCAATTTATCGCCAATGTACTTTCTTGCCCCATGAATAGCATTTACTTGTAAATCCTTTGTAAATTTATTATCCATTTCTCGATCTCTTGCTAGAATTTGCTCTTTAATCTTCATAAAATCAAGGAGCTCATTGCCCGCTAGCTTATTCATTCCAGTAACAAGATCCTTTAAGTCATTGGCAATTACAAAATCTTCACCATGCTTTTTAAATGCCTGAATAGGTGCGGGCGGACCTGGCAATATACGCTTTAGCACATCGCCAATGCTTTTATTTGTTAGATCAGGATTTTGTTCTGAGCCTGATAGTGCAAATTCTTTCTCAATAATTTTTTCAGTTAAAATAAACCATGAATAATCATAGCCTGTTTTTTGAATGACTTCTAAGGTGCTCAGCGTGTCAAAGCCTGGGAAATTAGGTGCATGAAAGCGATTCCCCTCTGCATCAAACCATAGCGAAGAAGGGCCAGGTAAAATGCGAATGCCATGATTCGGCCAAATAGGATCCCAATTTTTTAATCCCTCTGTGTAATGCCACATGCGATCACGATTGACAATACGTCCACCAGCATGCTCTGTAATCTCTAGCATTCTACCATCTACATAGGCTGGGACACCACATACCATATTTTTAGGTGGTGTACCGAGCCGAGCTGGCCAATTTTTGCGTACTAAATCAAAATTGGCCCCAATCCCGCCACTTGCCACAATAACAGCATGTGCTTCATAGGAAAATTCCCCCACCCCAAGTCTTGAGCTTTTCTCACCTCGATTAACAAATGTTTCTGCAAGCACAGTTCCACTAATGCCGATGATTTGCCCATTATGCTGAATAAACTCATCCACCCGATGCCTAGGCTTAAAATCAATTAAACCTTCTTTGATTGCCTGTTGTACTTTATCAGCAAAAGGCTTTACTATACCAGGTCCTGTTCCCCAAACAATATGGAACCTTGGCACTGAATTGCCATGTTCCCCCGCTAATGAACCGCCTCTCTCTGCCCATCCAACGACTGGAAAAAATTTAATACCCTTTGACCTTAACCACTCATATTTTTCACCAGCAGCAAAATCAACATAGGCTCTTGCCCATTTATATGCCCAAGAATCCTCATCCTCTAAACGGTCAAAGCCTGCTGTTCCGAGCCAATCCTGCCATGCTAGCTCCCTGCTATCTTTAATACCAAGTCTTCGTTGCTCAGGAGAATCTACTAAAAATATCCCCCCAAATGACCAATATGCCTGTCCCCCCATTGAATTTTCAGACTCTTGATCGACTAATAGTACCTTTTTCTTTGCATCGACTAGCTCACAAGCTGCAACTAAACCTGCAAGCCCTGCACCAACTATTGCAACATCATATGTCATTCATACACCCCCATATCAATTGTCCTTCACTAACATTCTGTTTTGGCAGCTTGTTTACCTCCTTTTCATTTTATTTGTCTAAAATGTGACAAACAAAATGTTCGCTTTCTCTCTATAAACGATCGAATATTAGCATAAATTATCTATTTTATTCCATTTAATTACCAGCTGTTTTTTAGCCCTCAACTTCTTTAAAGCCCGATATCATCAAATTTTATAAATAACGTGAACGCTTACATTGTGCGTCCCAAAAAGACGAACATTAAGTCAAATATATAATAAAATTGTTCGCTTATAGTTATTTTTCAGACTCTTGAAGTCAATATTTTTAAAGTTTTTTAGAAATATCGTTGACAAAGGTGAACATTAGGGATTATGATGTTAACAAATTTAATCATCTGAAATATCATGACGGAGACATACTAATCGCAAGAAAATCCTCAGAGAGCTGATGGTTGGTGTAAATCAGTGATTTCTACGATACTAGTTCCACTCCTGAATAGATAGGCTGAACAATGCTCAGTAGGTCTATCCGTCCCATGCACGTTACGCATATAGCTAAGACTGCAAGAATGCTTTTTCTAGCAGTGATTAAGGGTGGTACCGCGAAAGCCAATGTTGTTGATTCAGCCTTTCGCCCCTTACAACACATTCACTGTGTTTGTAAGAGGTGAAAGGCTTTTTATATTGTTATTGATCTGGAAAGGGGACTGTTTGTATGTAATAAGATGTTCGAATTTTCTCACTGTTGTAGATAAAAAACCATAAAACATTTTTATATAAAAGGAGCTAATTATAAATGATAACTGCTACAAAAACAATTAACGTATTTATTGCTGATCCACTAAGTGAAGATGGTATTTTCCCATTACGTCAAGAGCAAGAGTTAGATTTAAACATTATTGTAGATACTGGCTTAGCACCAGAGGAATTACTGACGAAAATTGCTGATGTAGATGTGTTGCTAGTACGATCTCAAACAACTGTAACACGTGAGGTAATTGAAGCGGCAAAAAACTTAAAATTGATTGGTCGTGCGGGTGTTGGTGTCGATAATATTGACCTTGCTGCCGCTACTGAGCATGGCATTATCGTGGTCAATGCACCAGATGGTAACACAAACTCTGCGGCTGAACACACAATCGCTATGATGACTTCACTTGCTCGCCATATTCCACAAGCTTTTAATACGTTAAAAAACGGAAAATGGGATCGCAAATCCTATGTTGGCGTAGAGCTAAAAAATAAAACATTAGGTGTTGTAGGCTTCGGTCGCATCGGTGTTGAAGTGGCTTATCGTGCAAAAGGTCAACGTATGAATATTATGGCATACGATCCTTTCCTAACAGATGAACGTGCAAAAGAATTAGGAGTTACAAAAGCAACGGTTGAAGAAATTTGTGCAGCAGCAGATTTTATTACGGTACACACACCGCTTCTTCCTGAAACACGCAATCTTATTAATAAAGATAAATTTGCATTGATGAAAGACGGTGTACGCCTTATTAACTGTGCACGTGGTGGTATTATTAACGAGGATGATTTATATGACGCTATCGTCGAAGGCAAAGTAGCAGGCGCAGCTCTTGATGTCTTTGTTTCTGAGCCAGCAACAGATCATAGACTGCTTACTTTACCACAAGTTATTGCAACGCCTCACTTAGGGGCATCTACAATTGAGGCTCAAGAATCTGTAGCAGTTGATGTATCTAATGATATTATTAAGTTTTATAAAACAGGTACTGTGACAAACCCTGTCAATATGCCATCAATTCCAAAAGAAAAGCTTGCACAAGTAGAGCCTTTCTTTGAATTAGCAGAAAAGCTTGGCTCATTCCTATCTCAAGTAACAATTGAGCCTGTAAAGGAAATCAACCTATCTTATGCTGGTCAAGTGGCAAACTATGATGTACGACCATTAACTTCAAATGCATTAAAAGGCTTACTATCTAAAAATCATGGTAATCATGTCAATGATGTCAATGCTCGTTATTTATCTGAACGTATTGGCATCAAAATTAATGAGCATAAAACAACAACTGCAAAAGGCTTTACGAGCTTAATTACAATTGAAATTATTACAGCAAACGAAACGCATACAGTCGCTGGCACATTATTAAATGGCTTAGGCGCACGTATTGTCAAAGTAGAAGATTATGTCGTGGACGTGATTCCACAAGGTCACCTGCTGTACATTAAGAACACTGACAAACCAGGTGCAATCGGCCGTGTAGCAACAAAGCTTGCAGAAAAAGAAATTAACATCGCCACAATGCAAGTTGGTCGCGCACAGGTTGGCGGTACTGCTGTTATGATGCTCACAGTTGACAATCTTGTGACTGAAGAGGACCTAGCATTTGTTGCACAGCTAGAAAATATTGATGAAGTAAAAGCGATTAACCTATAATAGCTATCACAATAAGCAGAGAGTCCTCCACTCTCTGCTTATACTTTTTCTTTACTATTACTAACAAGGAGCATACTAATGACGAAAATTGATTTATTTACAATGTGTATCATTCAAGATGGTGAAAAAATATTATTATTAAATAGACCAAGTCGAAAGGGTTTCCCTGGATACATAGGCGCTGGAGGGAAAGTAGATTTTCCTGAAAGCTTAACCGAAGCAGCTATACGTGAAGTTTGGGAAGAAACAGGTCTAACAGTTAAAGATTTAGTTTACAAAGGGCTTGATGAATACGTGGATCCCCAGAAAAATTATAGATATATGGTTTTTAACTATTTAGCAAAATCCTTTGAAGGAACATTACTCAAAAATCCTCCAGAAGGCGAATTATTATGGGTCCCTATTCATGAAGCCTACGATCTTCCAATGCAACCTTGGTTTAAAAGAAGATTACCATTGTTTTTTGAAGAAGGAACATTTGAAATTTATGAAGTTTGGGATAAGGATGAGCAAAATACAATAAAAGAGTCTGTTAAAAAACTATAAAATATATACCATCAGCAAAATCAAAAATCCGCATAGCCCTTCTACTGAAATGAAGAGCAAAGCGGATTTTTACTGTTGAGAATTATAAACTCTTATAAAGTTTTTTCAGACCATAACATGCTTTATTTATAGTGTATCAATCAATTCTAATAATGCCGTTAAAGAATCAACCTCATAGGTAGGAGTCACAGCACCATTTGCCACATTATTTTCACGATTAATCCATACATTTCGCATACCTACGCGAGAAGAGCCTAAAATATCCGTATTCAGATTATCGCCAACCATTATTGCATCGTCAGCCGTAATCCCTGCCTTCTCCATAACATGCTCAAAAATGGACGCATCTGGCTTTCCTTTACCAAAGTCCCCAGAAATAATAATATGATCAAAATAGGGTGCGATTTCTGGCGTAATTTCTAGCTTTAAGTTTTGTAAGCTTGGTGCGCCATTTGTCAGCAAGACAAGCTGATACTTTCCTTTTAGTTTATCTAACACTGTAAATGTATCTTCGTATAAAAACGGTGACACTTTACGCTCTGCCACAAAACGCTCCCCTAGCTCTGCACCAAGCTCCGCATCATCAATACCAAGAGCAGCCAAACCCTTTGTCCAAGCAGCTGCACGATAGGCTGGTGCAATTCCCTTCAATTTTTGGAAGGAATCAGTTGGGTCATCAAAGGACCCCCACAGACCCTCAAATGGATTGATGCCAATTAATACCGTATAATTATAGGTCTCATAGCCCTCGTATAACGCACGTGCCTCTTTACGTACGGCTTCCTCTAATTCACCAGCATTGATATTATGTATTGTTGCTGCATAATCACAAGTTCGCTCAAATGCTGTTTTAACTGATTTTTTATCCCATAGTAATGTATCATCTAAATCAAAAATAATTGTGTTAATGCCCATTATGTCCGCTCCTAGCTTCACATTGATACATCTATTTTAGCATATTTTCAAAATATTTAGCATAACAAATTAGCCTTTACGCTGCACTCCCTTATCAATGCCTATACACTAAAAATTCTCTGCTCTGTTTCTTTATTGAAGAAATGAGCCTTATCCATATTAAATTGTAAGGCAATCGAATCATCCGCTCTAAATTTTTCAGTAGTATGGAGCTTGACAATTACAGGATTACCATAAAAATCACAGTAGAGCACCGTCTCAGAACCTATCATTTCTGATACAGTGATAGTTGCATTATAGGTTTCCTTCTCCAACTGCCCATGCCAAATATCCTCTGGACGTATTCCAACCACTAGTTTTTTCTGTAAGTAGCCCTTGTCTGACAGTAGTGACACATCTTCAGGATTGATTTTTAATAGGATGTCATTTATTTGAAGACCAGTAGCAGTTAAGATACCGGTGAAAAAATTCATCGGTGGTGAACCAAGAAAATCTGCGACAAAAATATTTTGTGGTTTTTCATATACTTCATGCGGTGTTCCGATTTGCATAATTTTCCCATTATTCATTACAACGATTCTCGATGCCATTGTTAACGCCTCTGTTTGGTCATGCGTGACATAAATTGTAGTTGTTTGCAAGCGCTTATGAAGCAGAATAATTTCTGTGCGCATCTGCATTCGTAGCTTGGCATCTAAATTTGACAGAGGCTCATCCATTAAAAACACTTTTGCATCCCTTACAATGGCTCGACCTAATGCGACTCTTTGTCGTTGCCCACCAGACAAAAAATCTGGCTTCTTATTTAGATACTTTGTTAAATCCATAATTTCCGCAATACGCGCTACTCTTCTATTAATCTCTTTTTTAGCTACTTTTTGTAACCTCAAGTTAAATGCTATATTGTCATAAATACTCAAATGAGGATAGAGTGCATAGTTTTGGAATACCATAGCGATATTACGATCTTTAGGCTTTAGCTGATTGACAAGCACCTCATCCATTAATAATTCACCAGATGAAATTTCTTCTAAACCCGCTATCATTCTTAAAGTTGTTGATTTTCCACATCCTGATGGTCCCACAAGCACAATAAATTCCTTGTCCCTTACTTCTAAATTAAAATCTTCCACAGCGTTTGTGCCATCACCATATGTTTTATAGATATGCTTTAATTGTAAATGTGCCATCTAGCCCCTCCCTAAGTAATCATCAAGTTAAATGCGTACCATGAGCAGTACACATTTGACCAATATTCTTTCTAGTTACGGTTCGTTCTTTTGCGCAATTTGTCCATTAAGTGCTGCATATTTGCTCTTCTCTGCTCTGTTTCCTCTTTTAATATGTCAATATAGTAGAACCCATCAACTTCTTCTATCTGCACACGGGCGCCCACCTCTACAGGCTTGTTCATGGCTGACTGTAAAATAATCAGTTGTTCTTCTTCATCTGGATACTTTAAAAAAACCGCATAGCCATCTTCTATACGATCTAACGTGTATTTAGTCGAGTTCACTGATAAGTTCTCCTTTCTCATTTCGTAATTGTGCAGCATCTCCACTGTTTAACCAAATCTGCTTAGTAGTCCATTTTAAATAATTTTGCTGCTCTTGGGCCTGAGTGCCACTTGTAACATAAATGGTTTTACCTGGCTGTAATGATATATTAGGAAAATTAAAAACTTGATTCCCTTCTATTGAAATCAACTGCCAATCCTTTAAAGATACTGTTTGTTGCCCATTATTTTTAATTTCTACTATTTCCGACACTAAGTCTTTACTAATAATATCAATAGCTGTTGCCGGGGCTGCTGTTTCTACCTTGTATGCCTCCTCATCGTTTACGGCATAGTTTACCCCATCTGTTGACACAATAATCGTTCCTGCTTCAGCAGTAGCATAGACTTTACTATCAACTGCCTGCAAACGCTCCATTACTTCAGCATGTGGATGTCCATATTTATTATCCTGCCCATAGCTTAATATCGTGACCTTAGGCTTTACAGCTTGAATAAAATCCATCGAGCTACTTGTATTAGAGCCATGGTGGCCAGCCTTCAGCACAGTTGCTCTTATATCATATTGGAGCATCTCTTTTTCTAATGCGACACCAGCATCTCCTGTTAATAAAAAGGAGACATTCCCATATGTAATTTTTAATACAATAGAGGCATCATTATTATCTGCTGCATATTCATCAGCATTGAGTACCTTCACAAGTAAATCCTTATCAAAGTCAAGCATATCACCCGTTTTTGGCACATGATAAGGAATATTTTTTTCATCAACCAACGTTAACATTTCTTCAAAGGTTTGCGAAGTATGTACCTTACCTGAATCATAAAATTGTTCAATCGGAACAGTATTTAATACAGGAATCAATCCGCCAATATGGTCAGCATCAGGATGGGTTGCAACGACTATATCAAGCTTATTTACACCAAGCCCCTTTAAATAAGCAACAATTTCTTGTCCTGCTCCTTTCACACCTCCATCAACAAGCATTGTTTTACCATTTGGCGACTCTATTAAAATTGAATCCCCCTGTCCTACATCAATAAAGTGAACACGCATATCGTGACCAGCTGTGACAGGAATTTTCTCTGTTTTCATTGCCTCTGTACAACCTGCTACTAAAAAAACACAAAGCAACACTATGATTATTTTTTTCATTGACTAACGCCCCTTTTCTTTTTCTATTATACAAAAAGAGAGCTAACCATGGAGGTAGCTCCCTTATTCTTTCAGCAACGGTACGCCATAATACTGTCTACTCACAAACATCAACACTACTGTTAACGAAGAACCCTAAGCTGTTCTTCATCTAGTAGCTATTATTACTTTATTTTATACTTTATATAACTCGTTCAAAAGCTCAATCTTTTTCCCAATAGCCTCTTCAAAGGTCATAATATAAGCAGCAGGATCTTTCGGGTTATGGAATTGTGTAATTTTCCCTGTCTCGGGCTGAACAAATTTTGAGGATGCCCCACAGCCAATTCCTAAGATTGTCTGCACTTCTTCCATAATAACAATATTATAGATACTTTCTTCTCCCGCTTTACTATAGCCGACATTTTCTAAATTACCTAAAATATTTTTTTGACGATATAAATAGTATGGAACATAGGCATTTTCTTTTGTCCAAAGCTGTGCCATTTCCATCATTTCAGCAACCGTATCACGATCGGCTACTTTATATTTATCCTTATTGCGTGTCATCTCCGACGCACGTTTAAATGAAAGCGTATGAACAGTTAATGACTCAGGCTGCATCTTAGCCGATTCCTCTAATGAATGTTGGAATTCCTCAATCCCTTCATTCGGTAACCCAATAATAAGGTCCATATTAATATTGTTCATACCTGATTCTCTTGCAAGCCAGAACTTATCAATCGTTTCCTGAACCGTATGATGACGACCAATTGCTTTTAATGTTTCATCTGTATAAGATTGCGGATTTACGCTAATACGATCAATGCCCCATTTTTTAAGTACCTCTAATTTTTCAGGTGTAATGGTATCTGGTCTTCCTGCTTCCACTGTCACCTCTCGAATTGTTTCAGGGTTAGGGAATGATTCATACATTGTTTGATATAAGGCATCCATTTCATCGGCCTCAATCGAAGTTGGTGTACCGCCACCCCAATAAATAGAGGTAATCTTCATCTGATTGTCCTTCAGCCATTTGCCCATTTCGCGCAATTCAATATGCAAGCCATCTAAAAAAGTCGTAACACGTCCTTGCTTACGATTACTACCAATCGCATAGGCTGGGAATGTACAATAGGCACATTTTGTCGGACAAAATGGAATACCAATATAAACACTAATCTCTTGTCCAATATGGTCTATATCAGGAATGGTTACTAATTGACGGTTCACAATTTCCTTTAATAGCGCCACCTTCTCCTCAGATAGACGAAAATCTCGAATTAATAGTTTCGCAATTTCTTGCTCGCTTTTACCCGCTTTTCTAAATTTATGATAAAGCTTAGTTGGGCGCACTCCTGTTAAAATACCCCATTGCTGATGCATCCCTGTATGCTGTTCAAGAACATCTAAAAATACATGTGACAAAGCACGTTTTATGCGAATGTTTAATTCACGATCAGTTGCTATGGTTTCATATTGTATGCTGTAATCATTTGTATATTGTTTACCGTCTACAGTTAATACTGCTCTTGTAGCTATAGAAAAGTCATCTCTAACCTGATACTCAAATGAAGCGGACATCTCTGCCTCATTTGGCTCTACCTTTAGCTTAGAATCCTCAAAAAATAAATTCGCTATATGATTTAATACGCGAATCCAATCCTCAGGATATTTTTGATCTATGTGAATAATTTTCATATTTTTTCGCTCTCTTCTTTCCTTTTCCTTATTCCAAATCTGTTGCAGACTTAAGTTTAACAAATTTTATTGACTTTAAGCAAAACAACGATAATAATCATAAATAACAGAATATTCAGTTTTTATAGACAAACTATTTTTTTCTTATTATAATTTTTAAAAAGGGTGGTGTTGATAGTGATGATTTTAAAAAATAATCGTACGCCCGTTTCAAATTTTAACCAACATGTAGAAGTCGTATTTCAAAATTTTGATTTAGAACGCTGTGATGAAAAAACATTATATATCGCCGTAGTATTGAAACATGGTACACATCAAGTTGTATGTGACTTTATCTATATTATTGATCAGCAAGAAATTTATGGTGCTATCTCTATCAACAAGCACTATGAAAAGGTTAGAGAATTTGTTCATCAACACTTCCAGCAGTTTTTATTGTATTCAGATGAAATGAAACTAGCTAAAAAATTTATGCATACTCATTCTTTTAAGCAATGCCTTCAACAATTTGCTAAAAAGTATCCTACAATTATTTCCTCGAAAATAATTTCAGCCATATAAAAAGTATGCCAGCGATATATGGCATACTTTTTTACGCATTATTTTAAATAATCGCTTATCCATTCAACAGGTATATATGTTTTTGCATCTCGCAAGGTAGGCGCTACTTGTAATGCATGCGATGCTTTATTATAATGAAATATTTTTTCATCATGTGTCATTGTATAAGAGACATCATCTTTTGTTAGGATCACCTTTTTCCCTACTGCTTCCACTTTATAGCCAAGCTTTTCAGCAATTGGGCGTAGTGGAACCATTTTTACGCCTGCTACTTCATAAAAATCTGAAGCAATGATCGCATCAATATCCACCTCTACTGATTTTGCCGTACTTTCGTCAGTATCATCCAAAACAATCACTTTTGATGGCGTTGTTTGCGCTGGAATACTTTTAGTGGAAGCCGTATAGAACACAATGAGATGCTTCTCCGCTAAATCTTTTGACGCTACCTTCTCACCCTTAGCATTTAACAATATTGTTTCCTCTCCAATATTTAACTTCAACATATTGTACGTATTTGTTAAATCTTCAAAGAAATAATCAACTTCCACAAAGCCCACTTGCTCTGACTCTACAATTACAACATCAGGGTTGAACTGTGGTGGATAAATATATTTTTGCGGCTTATTGGCAAATGTATAAGCAACTACCTTGTCTCCTTCTTTAAGTTTCACCTTTTTACCAGTATTATCGAATACAAGCGTATCGTTTGTGATTTCTAAAACATTTGTTTGCTCGCCATCTTTCACTGTGTAATATGTAATCTTTTCACCAGCATGTATTTTCTCAACAGTACCATGTGTGTCATGAAAAATATGCACTGGATCAATTTGAATTTGGGGAACCTCTGTTTCAGTAGTAGGCTCATTTGCTGAAGCTACTGGTACTACAACACTTCCCAATAATAATGCAGTCATCGCTGCAGGTGCGAATTTTTTAATATACATAAAGTCTCTCTCCTTATTATCTGAATTCATAGTAGTAGTAGCTTTAAAATGGAAAAAGTTTCATTGAAAACAGATAAACATCATAAAAGAGGTGAATTTAGCATCCCTCTTATCACCTCTTATTCAGCTAGGAGTCCTTGACAATTTCACTCGTGCTAGTAATATCGATACCATTTAAGGCTTGAGACGCAAGTCGATCTGTCTCTGTATTATCTTTGCGTGAGATGAGCTGATATTCTGGCTGGATGGCAAGTTGTGCTAGCTTGGCATCAATTTTATCTGCCCAGCTTGCTAGTTCCTTTTCCATTGCTGGCCATTCCCCATTTAGTTGATTGATAACCACCTGTGAATCACCTATAAAGCGTACAGGTAAATGGTGGACATTTAATAATTCCAGCTCTACTAAGCCTAAATAAAGTGCTGCATATTCTGCCTCATTATTTGACTTAAGCTCAGATGAAAAGGCATTTTTTCTTAAACGATAAGGCTTGCCATTTTGTTCATAATAAATAGCGCAACCTAGCCCTGCCTGCCTTGTCCCACGATCAAAACCGCCGTCAAAATAAACAGCAATATTATGCGGCTCACTAGCGATTTCTGTTAAATAGGCTTTTAACTCCTTTAATGACCAGCTTGTATCCTGTCGATCAATACAGCATAATGACTTTACTCGTCCTGTTTTCTCCATATCCTCTGCAAGTAACAGTGCTTGTGCAGCAGGCATTTCTTCTGAACGTAAAACCGCTGTAGCTCCTTTCGGTGTTTTATAAGTCCATTCAATAATGACATTCATAAACATAGCCTCCAATATAAAGTGAAAACGTGCTCCGACTCTTAGCGGATACACGTTTTTCTCTTACTTGTTATATGTGCATTTCTTACAACAATTATTCCTTATTGAAGCCCCTCATAGAGACCTTGAATCGGTTTGATTAAAATGCGATTTACTTCTTCGATTACTTTACTTAATGTCATTTCTGCCTCAAGCATCGCTGAAATTTTTTCATTTTGTTGAGCAAGCTGCGCTGCTTTTTGCGCATAGACAAGCTCATCCTCCAATAAATCCTCACCCGCTAATTGTTTTTTCTGTAGCTCTATTTGGATTTTACGGAAGTTTTTAAAGACATTTAATGCCTCTTCATCATTCTTCACAACCTCCACCGCTGCTTGTAAAGCTTCAAATTCAGGTATCTTACGGAAAGTTGCCTCTAACGCATTAATGTCATTATAAATATTTATCATGTATACAATCCCCTTTTTAAATAAAGTAAACAATTAAGCCTTGCACAATCCCAATCA
Organism: Lysinibacillus sp. FSL H8-0500; assembly: GCF_038051955.1. NCBI lineage: Bacteria > Bacillati > Bacillota > Bacilli > Caryophanales > Bacillaceae > Lysinibacillus > Lysinibacillus sp. FSL H8-0500. The sequence continues at coordinate 3,898,047 of NZ_CP150292.1, forward strand.
ATCCACCAAGAACTGCACCTAATACCGTAATCATTTTAAATTCACGTTTGGAGATTCCTAATACAAGCTCCTCTAATTTTTCTACTGGGAAGGAATCCACCTGTTCTCGCACAACCTCTTGTAAATTTAAACGCTTAAGCACATCCTCTAGTTTTTCCTCTGCCTTTACAAAGCCCTTTTCAATGACTTGCGGAATTACTTGATGCTTTACCCACTCATTCCCCTGAGGCCAGTAATAGGAAATAGGTTGATTTAAACGCTTTTCAATGGCTAGTTGCTCTTTTACATACACCTGTAATTTCGCTAATAACGGCTCAAATTGAATGTCCTGCAAAAAGTCCATTGCTGGTCGATCTTTAAATTTTTCCCATTCTTGAGTAAATATCTTCGTTAGCAATGTTGAAGTGCCTGGGGCTTGTAAAAACTTCACAAGCTCCCGTTGAACTTTGCCAACAAGTGACGAGGAATCGCCTAAAAACATGCTAATCATACCACCAAAAGAGCCCTTTGTTGATAGAAAGTCATCCATCATGGCCTTAATTGTCATTTCGCCTTCAGGTGATAAAAAGTAATCCTCGCCCTTTTCTAAAATATGACCAACCGCTACAGGAATTTTTTCATCAATCGTTTGTTGAATATCAGCAGATAGCAGTGTACGAATTGATTTTGTAGATAGTGTATTCTTGACTGACGCAAATTGTCCCTCGACAATCGCCTCAACCTTTTGCTCAATCGTAGTTGGCATATGCGCAAATCCAGCTAGGTTTAACCAATCCTGAATCGTTTTATCATTTGTAAAGACGGTTTCTTCAACCTTTGTTTGCACAAGATGCTCTATCTTATCTTGAATATCCTTCGAGAAAAATTTCTTTCTAAAGGTTTCAGGTGTTAATAAATAATTCACCACCGTCAGTCCAAGCTGCCTTGCTAATTCATCACGCCTTTTTGGGATAAGACCTGGTGTAAATGGCAATCGCCAATTTTTAATATATATCGCTTTATATGGACGAAAAAGCATTTTAATGGCTAAGTGATTGGTTACGCCACCAATGGCAGCACCAATAAGCGCCATAAAAAGTAGTGTTACTAGAAAATTATCCATTTGCATCCTCTCATTTCACTTGTATTCATGCTTGACGTATTTTGTCGTCTTCTGCATACATTATAGCAGAGCAATGATTTCCAACGAAATAAATACCCCTTGCAAAATATAAAATATGAATAGTTGCAAATTCACCATTATCCTTGAATAATATAAACTACATATTTGTAGAAATGGGGTTTGATGATGATTCAGCATTTTAGCTTTAAACCATTGTTTGAAAATACACAGCTCCCTGGATGGACGATTTCTTTCTTCTATCAGCGTGAACGTTATGCAGCAGAATATTTAAAGGATGGCACGATCCAATGGACGGGACCTATTCCACCAAACGAGGAAGATGTAAAAAAAATGATTCACGAGCTGATGCTGTACCATGTTTATGATTAAAAGGTACTGAGCTAATTTCCTTTATAAGTATTTTAATGCATTTGGCTATGTGAAGACATCGTAAGGAAGTAGACTTCTATAATTTGGGAGTCTTTTTCTTTTTACGGTTTATCACCATAATTAAAAAATGTTAGAATCAATGTGCTGTTTCAAACGTAATCGAAGGAACAAATAGACTTCGTTTTGACAAAAAAAAACGGAGCGATAATAAACGCTCCGATCTGAAAAATACTGTCCTTAATCATACAAAGTAGGCTTTACAAGTATTTAAAACACTATCTTAAACTGATTAGTTATCACACTGATAAACTTTCCCCTCGCCTTTTGATCTTGGATATGCTCCTGTTGTATTAGTAATTCTGATTTGGGCATTTTGGAAATTATTATTCTTTCCTTGAAAGTAAACATCAAACGCTCCATTTGTAACAATTGGATTAGTTGTTGACCCCCAAACGTCATCCCCATACCAATGTTGCTTAACAATAGAATATATTACACTTGCATTTGATTGCCAGGTAGGATATGCGTCATTATACTGCGATCCGTCAATGTTGCCTACCCATTTAGTCATTGAAAAGGTATCAATACCATAGATTGTACCATACAGATAACTAAAAGAATAATCATCTTTCAAATTAAATCCACTATACATAGGTTGTACTATTGTACTCTTTTGAGATACATCTGGCGTTTCTAAAGCAACAACTTCTTTAGTCGCACTTTCCCGAATAACTTTGTACCCGCTCTTTTCAATATCATCAAGGGTAAAAACAATTTTAAAGCCATCAACATCTTTTACTACGTTAAAAGGAACAATTGAAATACCATCATTAACAAAATGTAGTTTTGCTAACACCGTAGTATATTCATCCTTCACCACACTGTCTCCTGTAAGAATTTCGAAAGATTGAATGGGTTCTTTATTATAAGAATCACGAAATTGTTGCCCAGATAAAACATACTCAATTTTTTCTTTTTCAACAGCATTTAATTTATTAATATCAATATCTGATGCTAAATTCGCGCGTTCATCAGATATTTGAGAATACACTTGAGTTGTACTTTCTTTCATCAAAGTGGATAAAAAATTAGATAAGAATTCCTCTTCTGGTATAGTTCTGTGAGAGGCAGCATCGGCAGTTAATGTTGTCAAAGAAAGAATTGCTAACATACAAATAATAGATATAATTCTTTTCATTTTTACTCATCCTTTCGATTAATATAATAGTAGATATGTGAGCGAATATCATCCTCTATATCACCTCTTTCTTTCTAGTACTTCATCATTGTGATCAGCAATAATGAAAAAATTTAAGGAATTCCTTAAAGACCATATTGGTGTTAATTATCTTCCCTTGAAGCGGGCGTCTTAGAGGAACATAGTAAGTATCCAATACAAACACCTAAAGTATTAAGCCATAAATCATCAATATCAAAACTACGGTAAAGTAGAAGTTGAATAATTTCTTTACCCACTGATAGAATACACCCAATAATCGTAATTTCTTTGAATTTATTTACTTTTTTAAATAATATTGGAATAAAAAAGCCGAAAGGGATAAATATTATAATATTACCTAGAAAATTAATGATAAAATAATCATAATAATGACGGTAAAAAATAGTTTCATATGTATCTTGAATCACCCTAAAAGGGATTAAATTGATGTTAAATCCAAAATTATTACTTATTATCCCAAATTCAACATTCCCAAACTCAAATTTAGGAATGATTGTCTGAGAAGCAAGTCCAACACAATAAACAATAAAGAAAAATAAAATTAATTCTTTTTTTAATTGAAATGATTTTCTCTGTACCCAAAATACAATTCCACGAATTATGATATATAAAACTGCTCCGATTATCATATAAGGTATCATATTTAAAATATATTTCATCATCTTTAATCAGCGAAGAAGCATCGCCTTTTCTCCTTTCAACTTTGATTTACTTTATCATTTTTTATTGTTTTAAAACCTTGGGGACAAGGAGTCGGCATTTTTAAATTAACTCAACTAAAAGATTCTAATACATGCCTAAAAACTAAAAAAGTAGGTACAAGATAGAAAAATTTCATTTAATTATACATATAAAAGTACGAAATTCCCTTAAAAGGAGTAAAAATTAAATTATTCTACAAATTACCTAGAGATTAAAAGGATTTTTATACATATATTAGAATATAATTTATCTTTAAATTTATTTTAATGTATTATATGTAAATTATAAACATTTTTTGTTCGACAATTTTCACTATTAATCGACTTTCTCTAGTTCATCATCATAAGTCATGATGACAAAATCACTGCTCTGTTTCCAAATGTAATCGAAGGAGCAACTGACAAACCGTATTCACATGCTACATCCGCGATGAAGCGTCCATGGTAACATTTTATAATTTCTCGCTGAAAAAACACTGTCGATGAACGGACAAGCTCCAATTCATAGTCAATGTAAAGGTAATACCACACTCTTGACAATGTTGGTACGAGACAAATAATGCCATCCAAAGCAACACAATACGCCAAATATAGTCATGATGATAGCAGCGCCATGAACAATCGTGACAAATCGTATTCACTTGACAAATCAGCCAAGCAATTTTTTATGAGTGAACGGTGACAAGAAACACAGTTGGTTCTTCAGTGGATGGTAGAGAGATTACAAAAAAAGAAGGTAACGGTAGCATCCTTTTGATAAACTTGAAGTACATTTGTCTAGATAACAATTACGATATGTAAGTTTGTTTCCGCTTTTATTCTACAGTTTCATAATAAAAATTTTGAATGAATACAAGGTTAACCCAAGTTACAGTGATGAATATCTTTTTCAAATAAAATATTTACTATAAAATAAAACCTTTTTCTTCAAACTATATTTAACCATACAAGATATAAATAGTTTGTTTTTCAAATAAAGTGGTTCTTCACCAAAAGTCGTGGGTGACAAAATCAGCGACCTGTTTCTAAACGTAAACAAAGAAATAAACGGTCTTCATTTCGATAGCCAAAACCTCGTCTTTTGATGAGCTTAATCTTATTATTCGTGCCTTCCATCATGCCATTTGATAGCGGTGAAATAAGGGTATTTATCAATGCTTTTTCACGTGTACTGAATGTTTTTGCGATTTTAGAAACGGCACTACACAGATGAAATTGATACCGTTTAAACCATTCTGTTAATCGTCGTTTTGCTTGTGTCATCGTTGTTGCTTTTAGTACATAGCGCATATGATTCAATGCTTGATAAATGTCTTTTGCAGGTAAAGCTTCCTAGTGCCACTTTGCATCAAACTCACGTTCTTCATCGGTTAATTGTTCAGGTTTTCGTGCCAAACAACGGTCAATGAATCGCGATTTATGATGCTTTTTGGCTTCTCCTAAATACCGTCGTCTTCGCTGCTGGGCATCGGTGAAAAATTGTACAAGATGAAAGTGATCCAGCACATGCATCGTAGTTGGATAAACGGCTTGAATTGCGTTCACCATCGCTGGAGCAAAATCACTGACCACGGCACGAATTGGACCTGTTACTTTCTGTAAAGCAGCGGTAATGGCGTCTTGATTCTGGTGAGGAACAATCGCCAAAATACGACCTGTGTCGGCATTTAAAACACTGGTCGCATAATGATGTCCTTTGCGCAAAGCGAATTCGTCTACACAGATCGTTGTGGCAATTTCCTCCGTTAATTCATTAGCTGCCAGCGAGTAATATCAACGCTCAACAGTCGTGTAGGGCAGTTCATATTCACGTGCGACATCAGCAATGGAGCGACCGAGGCAACGCCTTACAAGTTCTTTACGAAACATAGCCGAAGACGCTTGTACAATTCCTAAACCGAAGTCATAGGTAAATGTGAGGTCGCAAGCCACACAACGATGACGTGGAATCGCCATCTCAATCCAAATAAATCCAATGTGCCCAGCATAGCCATGACGAAAACGACGTAATGTTTGTGCGTGACGAATTGTTTTTTCCTGGCAAATAGGACATGGTACTGAATAAGCACCTACTGTCACAGGAAATACATTTGGTTCTTCGTCAGATGGAAAAGAAACTTCGATAAAAGATGGTAACGGTAATAGCATTTTGATAAACTTGGAGTACAAAGCGAAAACTCCTCTCGTGGTTTGTCTCGACAACAATTACGATACGAGAGTTTTCGCTTTTCTTCTATAGTGAAATGTAAAATTATTGAATTAATAGAAAATCAACCACGAGTTATGGTGAAGAACCAATAAAGTATCTATTCTTTACTTCTAAAATTACAATAATTTTATGGTGCTTTTGAAACTAGTCACCTTTAAATATTTTATTGCAAAACAAAGAAAAAAACGTTGTCAATATTTGTGTTTTCCTTGTAAATAACTTATGATTGAAATATCCAACAATTTTTAAAATCATAGGAGGTGTACACTTTGTTTACTTCCCTCATTTGGGCGGGAACAAAGGGATTATTTGGACGGAGACATATTGGAGATAACCATTAGGTTGGCGGCATTCGCCCTGCTCATTATAATGACAGGATTTTTCGTTGCAACTGAATTTGCCATCGTTAAAGTGAGGTCTACACGTATTGATCAATTGCTCGCAGAAGGGCATAAAAAAGCGAAAAACGCAAAACGTGTTGTGTCAGATTTAGATGAATACTTATCTGCTTGTCAGCTAGGTATTACCATTACTGCACTTGGTTTAGGTTGGCTTGGTGAGCCTACCTTTGAAATTATTTTACACCCAGTGTTTGAATTTCTAAACTTGAGTGGTAGTATAACATCTATCCTTTCATTTATACTTGCATTCTCACTTGTAACGTTTATGCATGTTGTTATTGGGGAATTGGCGCCAAAAACATTAGCCATCCAAAAAGCAGAACTTGTTACATTAGCCTTTTCAGGTCCATTAATTTTATTTCACAATATTACCTATCCGATCATTAAGCTATTAAACGGCTCTGCTCGTGCCTTAACAGGTCTTTTCGGCTTAAAAATGATGTCTGAATCAGAGGTTGCTCATACAGAGGAAGAGCTGCGTATGATTTTATCGGATAGTTTAAAGGGTGGAGAAATTAATAACGCAGAATATGAATATGTAAACAGTATTTTTGAATTCTCAGATCGTCTTGCAAAGGAAATTATGGTTCCTCGCACTGAAATCGTCGGTATTGAAAAAGAGCTAACCATTAAAGAAGTGTTCGATTTAATGGGGGTTGAGCAGTATACGCGTTATCCAATTATTGATGGTGATAAAGACCATATTATTGGCTTAGTTAACATGAAGCATTTATTAACCGCTTACATTAAAGACTCGAAAAATGGTGATAAACCTGTTATAGATTATATGCAGCCGATTATTCGAGTGATGGAAACTACACAAATTAACGAGCTATTACTAAAAATTCAACGCGAACGTATTCATATGGCAATTTTAATGGACGAATATGGCGGAACATCTGGCTTAGTCACAATCGAAGATATTATTGAGGAAATTGTCGGTGATATTCAAGATGAATTCGATGAAGATGAAATTCCTGAGGTACAAGAAATTGCAGAAAATCATTTTATTTTAGATGCCAAGATGTTGCTTGAAAATGTAAATGATATGCTGGGTACTGACATAGAAGACGATGATATTGATACGATTGGTGGTTGGTTTATGACAAAGCGCTTTGATGCAGTCGAAGGAGATAGCATCCAAGAGCAAGGTTATGAATTTATCGCCAAAGAATTAGATGGTCACCATATTTTATACTTAGAAATTCTGAAATTGCCTGAAAGTGATTTATTAAATAAAATTGACACGGTGATTGACTAATATAAATTTGCCTTATCACCTTTGCCATGATACGATTATAAACATGGTTTTTCGCTTACACTCTATAGGGGTGGGAGCAAATACTGTCATAATAAATAATAGAAAACGACTCCCTTTTTTCAAAGGGGGTCGTTTTCTAATGTTCGAAAGTTTTGTGAGGAGGAAACAATATGGAGCTCTATACAAATTTACGTCAAGGGGAAAAAGGCGCTTGGTTATCCATTGGTACATATTTAATCCTAAGCTCCATTAAGCTCACGATTGGCTATATTGGCACCTCAGAGGCATTAAAGGCAGACGGTTTAAATAATACGACAGATATTATTGCCTCCATCGCCGTATTAATTGGCTTACGCATTGCACAGAGGCCACCTGATTCCAATCATCAATACGGTCATTTACGTGCTGAAACGGTTGCCTCTTTAGTAGCATCTTTTATTATGCTTATTGTTGGTCTTCAAGTTCTTATCAATTCATTACAAAGCCTATGGGAGCCTACTGGTACAACACCCTCCCTTTCAACAGCTTATGTCGCTATGGGAAGTGCCGCTGTGATGTATGTGGTGTATCGTTATAATTTGGCACTCTCTAAAAAAATTAAAAGTGCCGCTGTGAAAGCAGCCGCCTTTGATAATCGCTCAGATGCACTTGTTAGTATTGGTACAGCCATCGGGATTTTTGGCGCGATTTTCGGCTTTCCGATTATTGACTCACTAACAGCGCTTATTGTTGCCTTATTAATTATCAAAACTGCTGTCGAAATTTTTTGGGAGGCTGTACAAAGCCTAACAGATGCGTTTGATATCGAAGAGGCGGAAACTTTATCGGTATTAATCCGCAATGTAGAAGGTGTCCAAGAACTGATTGACCTTCGTGGTCGCGCACATGGCAATATGTATTTTATCGATGTAACTGTAACTGTAGATCCAATGTTAAATGTAATAGATAGCCATCGTATTACTGAAAAAATAGAAAAAACGGTTTTACGCGAAAACCGTTTCTGTGAAGTGCTTGTGCATATCGAGCCAGCTAGTCACCCCCACTTAACTGATGGTTGAAGTGGGGAGTTAACACTTACTGTTTTAGAAAGAGGACACCCTTATTCGAAAAAGTATTTGTGCCCGTCTTTCAAGATATAGTCATGAGTCGTTGCCGCTTTCTCTATATCCTTAAATGCCCAATGTGTTGTAGATACATCTAGGAAGCTTGGTGTTCTTGCCCCCTGTAGTGGATCAAAGTTAAACATGCGGTTTATCATAACAACAGCTTGTGCACGGGTCAGGTAGGCATTCGGTGCAAAACTGCCATCTTCGTAACCATCGATAATACCTGTTTCGCGATTCGCTTCAATAATCCATTGTGCCCAATGCCCTTTTGTATCGTTAAAAGTAATCATCCTATTTTTGTCAATCGTTAACTCTTTGAAATTCGCAATTAGGGTTGCCATTTCTGCACGTGTAATATGTTCATCTGCACGAAAATTACCATTTTTATCACCATTCATAATGCCACGCTCTTTCAAAAAGGTTATTTCCTCCACTGCTTGATGGTCTTTGGCGATGTCTTTAAATGGTGCGTTTGTAGCCTTTGTTGTACTGGCTTGGTAGACTAAAACACGCGCAATCATTATGGCTACTTGCGCACGTGTAACATTTTTATTTGGACCAAATGTACCATCAGGGAAACCTTGGATATAGGCACGATGTGTACCGTTTGCTTGTATTACTGGTGGTTTTGGTTCTGGCTGAGGTAATGGAACGGGTTGTTCTGGCGTTGGTGTCCACGGGATCCACCAATCACCATTTTCTGTACGATCATTAGATGAGGTATCCGCTAAACGTGTCACCTCCACCATATATTCCTTGCCATCTGCTGTGAGGATCACCACTCGATTCATCCCGACTGCTAATGGGATGGAATCTGTTACTTCTTTTCCATTTACTTTTAGGGTAACGGGTATTCCTCCTGTATCGAATGTCATATGGGAGATAGGAAAATCCACTGTTAGTTGATACTTCATAATATCAGGTGAAAAATTTGGACTTAATGTACCTGCGGATGGTATTAATACTTTTAATCCCTGTTCTACTTTTTCATTTACTTTTACAAGGTTATTTTGCATGGTTGTTAAGAGCTCTAATGCTTTTTGGACATCCTCTTTTGTAGCCTTCTCATCCGCTAATACCTTTTGTGCTTTGGCTAATGCCTCTTGATACTTCTTCCAACTATCCGATGTGTAATCTTTTTCATGTAAGGTCTTGCTTTCATCCACTTTTTTTTGCAGGGCAGTTTTGTCAACTAACTCTGTTTGAATCGTGAACTTATGAGTTTTTTTCCCTATTATTTTTCCATCAGGTACTGATTTTGCTATTACAGTGAACGTATATTTACCATTTATTAAGTTCTCATTTGGTGTAAACGACCATTTCCCTGTCTGCTCATCTACTTGCCCCAAAATTCGTTTATCATTTACATCCACCAGTGCCACATCAATTGTTGTTGTACCATTTGTTGTGACACTCCCCTTAAATTTTAGTTGCTCAAGGTCTGTAATAATGGCACCATCTTCAGGTTCTGTAATTTCTAAAGCATCTACTACTACTGGTGGCTCTGGATCATCGGGATCTGGGTCTGGTGGTTCTGGTTTAACAGCGTCAAGCGTAAGATAGATTTTATCCTCCATATCCCCATCATTTTTCTTCAATGCGATCGTTCCTTGACCTCTATCAAGTATAAACTTATTTTTATCTTGCCTTGTTACTGTGTAATCTTTGCTACCTTCCTTCATCCCACTAGCTATTAATACATCTTTATTCGCTACCGGTTCCTCCTCCGTAGAGACACCAATATCGTGCTTTAGTTTTTCACTTACAAATAATTGCTGTCCTTTAGCCAAATAGACATTGGAAGGAATTTGTCGATCTTCTTCCAAATAATTGCCCATAATTTTAGCATTAGCATAAATGTATACCTTGCTATTCCCTTCTACCCGCAAACCGCTACCTATATTGCCACTAATAATCGCATTCCCAATATGAAGTTGTGCCTTATCCGTCAGATGAATAGCACCTTTTGTTGATCTTAGATTTGTAATCTCTACAACATCACCTGGTGTATCTATTTTATCTATATCTATAATTATAATGCCACCATTGTTGTGAATTACCCCCTCCCCGTTAACTGAGGAATCTCTAATAATTATGTCTTGAGTGAATGCGATGGTTGCCTTGTTAGAAACTGCAATAAATGGCTTTTTTCTAGGAATATTATCCCCTGATAGTATAAAATTTTGGATCCTAACAGAACCCTTTGTAACATTGATAAAAGGCTGCTCTTGATCTCCCCCTGTAAATTTTATGATCGTATTCTCGCTCCCCTCGTTTCCATATCTCATACCTACTATAACCACTTCTTTGTTCTTATTAGCGTTTAAGGCTTGCCCAGCTACATCTAAATCAGTATAGATGGCAATCACATCCCCATTTTTCGCTTTATCATATGCTGCTTGAAGTGTTTTAAAAGGTTTTTCAAATGTCCCGTTATTTTTATCATCTCCCTTAACCGCTGATACACAAATGATCGTTGAATCAGCCTTTGCTTTCTCTGGTACGCTAACGACTACCGCACTACTTACCATTAAGGTTGCAGCTAAAAAAAGATTCCAAGGCTTCTTCCCCTTTTTTTTCTTATCCACCCTTTGATTCCTCCATTCAAAAGATATAACAACACTCCATGTTTGCCAAAGGAGTATGATACATTGATTTACTGAAATAACAAAAAGCCATACTCGAAAATAATGGTTACACCCATTTCGGCATATGGCTTTGCTTTTACATTTCTTCATTTTGCTATATCGAAAATGGATTGATTATGATTCTTTAGTACCGATTGTAAAGCTATCTACAATTGTTACGCCATCTTCTGCATATACAGGCACAGTATAAGATTGTTGCCCTGAATTGATATATGCTGTTACTTCATCAAACGTCGTTAATTCTGGATAAAGCTCTTTCGCATACACATACCCTTCAACCCCATTTGTTCCAATAACTGCTACTAAATCTGGACTATCTTCTAGTGACTCTGCATAAAAATCAGTGCCATATGTTAAACCATTTTCATTGACTGCATATGCTTCTTCTGGCATTGCAGTAAGAAGAGAGTAACTTTGTAGAATTGGTGTTGCATTACTCGTATAGGTGCTATAACTATTCCCTTTATAAAACTTCATCTGCGATTTTGCATAGTGCGTTCCTTCACCAACAAGGATCGGAGAAGTTATTGTAAAGTAGGAGCTATTGTAGTTACTAAACTGCCAACCACTAGATACAACAAGCTTTCCCTTACTTGTATATAACTTTGCATCAATTCCCATTGAAGGGGCCAACCCTGTAGAAACTTCAACTGTACCTTGAGCCCAAGTACTTGACCCATATTGATGAATTGTTGAATAGTAGGAATATGAATGCCCACCTACATTCGCTTGCTTTTTAGGACTTTCTGCGCTTAAGGCAAAAGCACTCCCTTGAAAACCAGACATTGCTACAAACATAGCCATTGCTGCAATAACCACTAACTTTAACATACTCAATTTCTTCATATTCTCTTTCTCCCTTTATATAATTTAAAAAGAATCTCTCTTTTCACACTTATATTACCAATTTTTCCATTTAAATTAATAGTGCGGTTTTCCACATTTATTTTATGCGTTGACAAATTAAATAATTAATGTTAATAAATAGGTTTTTATAGTCACGCATATGGCAATATGTATTTTTCGATGTAACCGTAACTGGAGAAATGATGTTAACTATAATAGATCGTCATCGTATGACTGAAAAAATAGAAAAAATCATTTTTATGAAGCACTTATACATGTTGAACCAAAGCCTCTTACTGAATGATGGTAAGAGGCTTTGGTTCATACGAATGTTTTTTATCTATTCATCTCCTTCACAAGAGAGATTTCGCTCTATTTAGCTCTAAAGTAATTTAAGATATTTATTCAAAATAAGTAGTGAAAAGCTTAAAGTCTATTCAAATTCACTCCACTTACTAATAGCTTCCACTCTTGACATAACATTTAACTTTGAAAAAATCTGTGTTAAATCCTTTTCCACAGTTCTTTGACTGACATATAATTCAGAGGCAATTTCTTTATTTTTTGCACCTGTTTTTGCTAATTCCATAATTTTTCTTTGCCGTTCTGTTAAATGGAAGATCTTCTTATTTTGAATGATTGTTCGAAGTATATCCAATGGAATAATTACATTTCCTTCATATGCATATTGAACCGTATCAATCAACCGCTTTTTACTTTCTGTTTTATTAATAAATCCAATTATCCCTTTCTCCAATAAATCAGGTATATGTTGCTCAATATTATGACCTGTATAAATAATAGCTACAGCCTTTGGATGAATTTTTACTAGCTGTTCTACAAAGGTCAGCCCATTCATATCTTTTAAATGAAAATCAATCACATATACATCATAGAGTTCTGAACTTAGCTGTTGTAAAGCGTGTGTTGGCTCTGTAAAGACATCTACTTGACTATTTTCGATTCCCATTTGCAATATTGCCTGTGTTCCCTCACCTAATGCTATATGGTCATCTACTACCATAATCTTCAATATACTCACCCTTCTGCATTGTTGTAGTAATAAGTGTTTTTTGTGGTTTGTTAGATAAAACGTTAAAAGTTCCATCATAATAGTTGATTCTTTCTTGTCTACCTCCTAGCCCAATATTCGGTTTTTGATTAGGTTTATTCTGTGAAATAATTTGTAATGTTACTACAGTTGCATTTGCATGTTTATCTGCCTTCCACAATAGGCTCCTGTACCATACGATAAATAACAGCGGCTTGTTGGAGGGATAAATCTTTTAACAGCTATTTAAATTACTTTAGTAATTCCTCCAATGATTTATTGAGACCAAATGTTTCAATAAAAAGCGAATATAAATTGTCACACAACTAAAAAGTAAATCGCCAAGCGTCATAAAAAATAAATACTGCTAGTGCTTGTAATTCCTGTAGTAAGTTCTTTTCTAAAGATTTCAAACATGAAAAAATACCTCTTCTTTTGGTATAGTTGATTTGCCTAGAATCCCTATCAAAACAAAAGAGGTGTCTTTTCCTATGTATGCTAGAGAATAATGATTCAAATACGCAACTACCTACTGAAATAGAATCCGTATTGAAAGAATTAGATATTCTCAAACACCTGCGTAATGCTGGCACTCCTAAGTCTTTTGGCTTTTCCAATGCTTCTATTTTCCAATTAATCTTTTGTTTCATCTTTGAACATAAAACTTGCTTCGTATGCTGGCTAGTAAGAAGTCGCCAGATCTCCCTGCTAAAGATACATTTATTGTTTTTTAAACAAGGTGACCTTATGCTGTTATAATAAATCTGTTAAGTACTCTTCAAATTTACTTGATAACCAAGGCTTTCTAACTGTATCCTTATACACTCTCTATAAAACATCTTTTTCCACATTACCCAGTATATACTCTTTATAAAAGTATTTTATCACATTAACATCTGTTTTTGGTTAATATTTGAAATAAAAGTTTCTCCATTTTTACACGAAAAGCATTTTTGTGAGATATTTATACCAACAACAAGCCTCCTACCACTATTCGGGTAGGAGGCTTGTTGTTATTTAATTGCAATATAAATAGCTACCTGTGCTTCTTGTGGATTAGTGCTACGTTCATCATATAATTCAAAGTCACCAGTGTAAGCGCGTTCTACATCTGAGCCTGCAAACCATGCCCAAATATCCTGCCATACCTGAATAACAATCTCTGGTATTGCTCCCCTCTTAGAGGTAAATACCATATACTTAGCTGCCGGTATTACTTTGAGCACCATACCAGTAGGAACCTCACTTCTATTGGTTACTCCTATTCCAAGTGTTATTGTATAATCTCCATTGACATCTGTTTGATAGTCCGAATATAATGCATAAATCGTTTGGTTATCTGGATTTGTACTTTGACCAATAATATTTTTCTGATAAAAGTCTGACCATAATTGCGGGATTTTGGCTTGTGCTGTAATTTCCTTCGCATTGCTTGTATTAGCTGAGATACCTACAATATAAAACGCATCTCGTTCCACTATTTTTGGCACTATTAATTTATCCTTTCTCCAGCGCTTTAAGCTTGGTAAAAAAGAAGCTAGCATTTTATGGGCTTCCCCTTCTGACATTCCATCTTGCTGTAAATACGGGAGACAATACTCTATCATTTCTGTCACTGTCAAATTCGGCTGCTTAAACTCCCCTGCTTCATAGCAATACACACAGTACTCCTGACTCTTTTGCCCCTCTTGTTCAGTGCCTAATAATGATTCATCCACTAATGGCATACCACAGCTTTGACAATTGTTTGGCATCATTGCTTCCACCCTTCACCTTATTTGTTACCAACAATAGCAAAGGAAACCTGACAACTGTTTGTCAGGTTTTATATAAATGGACAATTTCCTGTGCACGCTTTTGAATAATGTCTCTTATATAAGAAGGTTCAATGATTTTTATACGATGACCAAAGCTAAGCAAGAAACCATAGAGCCACTCATCCTCTGGTATGGCTATCACAATCATTGCACGCTCATAATCGATATGTTCAGACCCAAATGATTCTTCCACTAATGTTGTTATGGCTCTATCAAAGGAGATTACTAAATTAACAAGGTTTTGCGGCTGATGCCACGCTTTATTCCATGGAAGCTTCGATAAATGTACTTCTCTACGCTCAAAGGTTGCTGTTTGTAGCTGTAACTGGTTCATTCTAACAAGCTTAAATAGGCGAAAACCCTTTCTTAATGTGCAATAGCCATATAAATACCATAGCCTCCCTTTTTGCACTAATGTATGTGGCTCAACTAAGCGCTTGGTTTGCTCACCATATGTAGTGGAATAACTAAAGCTTACATACTGTTCATTTTTAATCGCATTTTTTAATAATGTAAGTTTCTTCTTCATAAGCGTATTTGGCTGCCAAGGACTGAGGTCTATAAATAGGTGCTCTATAGACTGTTTAGTCGTATCATCTGCAATGCTTGTTAATTTTTCCAGTACTGCCTCTGCATGTGCATCCTCATAGCCTGTTAACGTACTTTTAATCGCTATTGATAGCGAAGTAAGCTCAGCCTTTGTTAAAACTTGCTTATCCATACGATAACCCTCTATTAACCAAATGCCGCCATTTACTCCTTGTTGGCTTATAACGGGAATACCTGCACAGCTCAATGTTTCAATATCTCGATAAATCGTACGAACAGATACATCCAATAGGTCTGCTAATTCCTGTGCCTTCACCTTTCTTCGGTTAATTAAAATCATCGTCATTGTAAGTAGTCGTTCTAATTTCATTGTAACACCTCTCTTTCTACATATTTCCTTATACCTATTATTGTTGTCATATTAATTACTAATACACTAGTTATTTAAGTATTCTTTAAGTTTTATTTAAACCAAATGTACTATAATACCACTAGTAAATTATTACAATATCATACAAATAATACTTGTTACTTATGAGAACTAGTCATTCTTTCCGGAAACAGTGTTGTTTTATTTTTTATAAGAATTGTTTAATCATTAAAATGATAGCTAGCTGTTCCATGATCATTACATAATTCTTTTAATTTTCTTAACACACTTAAAAGCTTTTTCTGTATATGAGATGGTGATGGATTAGCTTCAATATTTCATTATAATAAATTCCCTTTCAATAAAATCAATTATTTAACAAAAATAATTAAATATTTTTCCATTATATGCTCTTTTATTATATAAAACAAAGACTTTTAGACTAAAATAAGCTAGAGTTTAATAGTTTTTAATTTAATTGTAAGAAGGAGAGTTTGATATGATTCGAGCCGTTTTACTAGATAATGAACCTTTAGCTTTACATTATTTTCAAAATAAACTACAAACATTTCAGCAAATACAAGTCATTCAAACCTTTACAAGCATTGAAACCTTTCTAAATGAGCTACCCATGATAGAGTTTGATGTTATATTTTTAGAGGTAAAGCTACAAGAACTTTCTGGACTTGAAATCGCTGATATTATTAAAACAGAGCGTTCCTATGTAAGTGTTGTATTTATTACTACCTATCAGGAGTTTGCGCTACAAGCCTATGAAATTGGCGGTCTTGATTATTTATTAAAGCCTATCAATCATGCACGCCTAGCAAAAACAATAACCCGTATTGAGCATGAGTTTTCAATTCAGCAAATGTTACAGCAACATGCACACACTATACTCAATGTACAATGCTTTGATCAATTTGCTGTCTATAGCAATAAGCGTTTAGTGGCATTTAAAACGGAAAAAACAAAGGAATTATTTGCTTATTTTATTTTGCATCCTAATATACCCATTCATCGGGATTATTTAATTGAAATTTTATGGCCAGATTTAGACTATGTACGCGCAAAATCCAATCTTCATACGGCATTGTCATATTTAAGAAAAGCACTAAATACGGTTGGCTATAATAATTGTATTGTTTTTTCAAATAAATACTATGTCTTTGAAAAACCGAATATTGTCTGTGATTTATATGATTTCCAAAAATTTTATGAGGAATTTTTAAAATTGGAGTCTCCTCCCATTTCATTAATTGATCAATGTTTGGCAATTTATAAAAATGGTTTGTTTATATACGATGACTATGAATGGGCTACTACTTATAAAGATAAACTAACGAAATCATACATAGAGTTGTTAGAAAAAGGGTTTCAAAAAACTGTCCTTTCTGATATAGAGAAAGCCATGGATTTTTTAAATAGGGTATTAGAATATGATCCCTATAACGAACAAAAGCTTGAACATTATTTATATACATTAATCCAGGCTGGACTTCATAAGCAAGCATACAGCGTTTTTCAAACATACCGTCAAAAATTAAAGGAAGATTTAGCACTCACACCAAGCTCTACCTTATTAGAAATATCAAAAAAATTATTTGCACAGCATAGCTAATACTATATAAAAACGACGGACTGCTACATAGTTTGTAGAAGCCCGTCGTTTATTTTTAAATGCCACTGCCCTCTGTTAGGCCATGTTTAACAGCATACAGTGCGGCTTGTGTTCGATCTTGTACTTGTAACTTGGTAAAAATATTAGAAATATGTGTTTTCACCGTTTTTTCTGTTACAAATAAGGAAGCTGCAATTTCTCGATTACTTTTTCCCTTCGTAAGCTCAGCCAACACATCCTGTTCACGTGGCGTTAGTGGATTTAAAAGGTGTGGGGCATTTTGGGATTCTTGGCGCTCCATTTCAAGCGTTGACGTAGCCTCAGGATGCAAAGTGTTTTCACCACGCATAATACGACGAATGGATAAGACCAATTCATCTGGCTCAATATCTTTTAACTGATAGCCTGCCGCTCCAGCCTCCATTGCTGGCACTACATGGTCACGATCAGAAAAGCTCGTTAGCATTAAAATTTCAATTTGTGGAAACTTTGCTTTAATACGCTTTGTCGCTTGAATACCATCCATGTCAGGCATTACTAAATCCATTAAAATAATATCTGGTTGGATGCTTTCTGCTAATGCTACAGCTTCATATCCATTTTTCGCCTCACCAACCACTTCAATATCCTTTTGTGTCTTTAAAAAAAACAATAGTCCTCGACGCACCACATGATGATCGTCTGCAATTAATACACGTATCATGTTTTCTCCCCCTTAATACGGCAAGCGAATTAGTAGCTCTGTGCCTTTGCCAATTTCACTTACCCAATCAGCAGTGCCACCCACTGATTTTGCACGATCTTTGATGGATTGTAAGCCCATTGATAATAACTTTGTATTGTTATCAATGACAAAGCCTCGTCCCTCATCACGAATAACGAGTAAAATATCTGTCGATGTAACTGTAATGTACAGTGCCGCTTCTAGTACGCCTGCATGACGACGTATATTATTAAGGGCCTCCTGTGCTACACGAAATAATGTTTCTTCAATACGTGAAGGAAATTGCAGGACACCTGAAACCGTAACATGTAGTTTTAAGCCAAGCATGTCAGCGTATACTTTAATCGCTTCCAGTAATCCGTTTTCTAGGCCTTTTGGTCGCAGTTGCCAAATAAGTGCACGCATTTCTGTTAGAGCATCTTGTGTTAAATGCTGTATTTCTTTAAAGGTTTCTTTAATATCGCTATCCTCTGTCATTTCGATACCAGCTCTCGCTGTTAATGTCACTGAGAACAATAGCTGATTTACAGAGTCATGTAAGTCACGTGCTAGACGGTTTCGCTCCTTAACAAGTGCCATTTCTTGCTCTTGCTTGGTCAGTAAAATACGCTTAATAGCAGAGCCCATCTGAAATGCTACAGATTCTAATAAAGCTAGCTCTTCTTCTGAAAAGCGTACTGTATCCTTGGAAGCAACATTTAATACGCCAAAACGCTCTTGTCCAGATTGCAAGGGCACTGTTGCATGATGAGTAATACCTGCGTGATCGCCAACATTTGCAGCTATGGCACTTTCAATACGTTGACATTCAATAATATTAGAGGCTTTTTTTAGCTCCTCATTACGATAACGAGATACACACCAACATCCGCCCTTTTTTAAATAATGACAATGATTATATTCCAAGGCCTCTGGCAAATTTTCATGAACAACCAGTTCTGAGCGTCCCTTTGCATCAATAAAAAATATCCAACCGGTTTCAAAGTTAGTGCCATTTAAAAATCGAATTAGTGCACCTTTTAGCATTGTGGCAATTTCAGTTTCTTCATTTAACAGCTCAGCAATTTCTTTTAAAATACTGATATTGGAATGCTCATTTTCTTTCACGAAAACACCTCTTCTTTAGCGCTACTTTAATCATACCATTAAGGAATTAGAAACGTCTGCATCAGCCATTCATACTTTAGACTGAAATTCATCTTTCATGGATACAACTTATTTTGTGTAACTTCATTTACATCTAAAACGGGAACAACTATAATCGTACAAGTACATAGTTTGATGAAGGGAAGAACTCAGATGTCTAAAAAAGAGGAAAATAGCTTATTATTTATTTGGATTGTTTCAGTTATAGCGACACTTGGTTCACTATATTTTTCTGAAATTCGTCATTATGAGCCTTGTAAACTGTGTTGGATTCAACGTATTTTTATGTACCCTATTGTTATTATAGTAACCATAGCATTTATCCAAAAAAATGCACGTATTGCTGTTACAACAGCCGTTTTTTCTGTAATTGGCGGTTGTATCTCGCTCTACCATTACGGCATCCAAAAGCTTAGTTTTTTAGCCGAAAATGCTCCTTCCTGTGGTGCCATATCTTGTACAGGTCAATATATTAACTGGTTAGGCTTTATAACTATTCCATTTTTGGCGTTAACTGCATTTTTGTTAATTGCAGGAGCTAGCTTCTATTTAATAAAGGCTACAAAATAATTAGGAGACCGTGTTCTACCGATGGAATACGGTCTTTTCTACGGAGGAAGATGAATGTTTCTTTATGAAATCAATGAAAATCATGTAACGATTGAAGAGCTATTACGTAATCATTGGCGACTTGGTAAAAAGCTTGTCCATGAGTTACGAATGGCTAAAGCAATCACACTGGCAAATGATGAGCTTATTCAATGGAATACACCATTACAGGCAGGTTCAATCATCAAGGTGGCATTCTCTATCCCAACCTCTAACTACAAGCCAACACCTATTTGTGCAATTGATGTGGTTTATGAGGATGACCATTGCTTAATTGTATCGAAACCTAAGGGGATGTCAACGCACCCCAATGATGCTCGTGATACACATACTTGTATGAACCACGTTATGGCACATATTAAGGAACAAGGCGGGATTTATGCAGAACATATCCATCGGCTCGATAAAGGGACACAGGGTTTATTACTCGTAGCAAAGCATCCATTAGCAAAATCCATTTTCGATCGGATGATTGAGGAAAAATCCATTATTCGTATGTATGCGGCAGAGGTGCAGGGTAATATCCGTGGAGCATCTGGCACAATTTCTGAACCTATTGGAAAGGACCGCCATCATGCTACAAAACGTGTGGTCTCTAAATCTGGACAACATGCCGTCACACATTATGAGGTGGTGGCACGTTATAAAAATTCCTGTGTAGTGCATCTTATTTTGGAAACAGGCAGAACACATCAAATTCGTGTCCACTTAGCCTATATTGGTCATCCGATTATTGGGGACACGATGTATGGCGCAAGAGTAACAGCGAGCGACGATTATGAGCTTCATGCCATCCAATTAGAATTTGACCATCCATTTTTAAATAAACGGATTATTGTCAAAGATAAACAGTAAGCAAATAATCCCGCTTTCTCTATTCAAGAAGCGGGATTATTTATAACTAAAAATCAAACTTAAAATGATCTGGATGTTGTCCAAAACGTTGATCACGATTTAATGTAGCCATTTTAGCCATCTGCGCTTCAGTTAATACAAAATCAAAAATTTGTGCATTTTCCTTGATTCGGCTAGGTGTCACTGATTTAGGTATAATAAGTGTATCATTTTGTAAATGCCAACGTAACACGACTTGTGCAGCTGTTTTGCCTATGTCCTGCCCTAATTCCACAATGGTAGGGTCATGCAGCACACCACCACGACCAAGCGGTGACCATGCTGTAACTGCAATTTGATGTTCCCTGCAAAATGCGCTTAATGGTTGTTGCTGTAAATAAGGGTGCAATTCCACTTGATTTACCATTGGCACAGTATTTGCCTTTGCCAATATTTTTTCTAAATGATGCTCATGATGATTTGATACACCTGTTGCACGAATTAACTTTTCATCGTAAAGTCGTTCAATCGCTCGATATGTTTCTTCAAATGTTTCTGGGACAGCCCAATGAGTTAAATATAAATCTAAGTAATCCATATTTAAATTCTTTAACGAAACCTCAAAAGCACGTAATGTCGCATCATAGCCTTGGTCATTATTCCATACTTTTGTGGTCACAAAAATATCCTCGCGTGGAATGCCTGAATAACGAATCGCTTCTCCGACCTCTGCTTCATTGCCATATAAAGATGCCGTATCAATAGCGCGATAACCAAACTTTAATGCTGTATCAATCGCCTGCAATGTTTCCTCACGCTCTGTCATTTTATATACACCTAAGCCAAATCGAGGCATTTCTACACCATTTACTAATGTTTTAGTCGATTGTAAATGCAAAAATCACAACCCCTTTCTTTTCCTAGTACCATTATACAAAAAATTGGTTTTAAGAAAAATAAAGAAGTTTTTTACCTGTCTTTTTCTATTTCAGCATCATCTAATTGAATAGGGTCGGCAATTCGTTCATCCTCAGCAAGCTCTAAGCCATCTCGTAAATGCTCCATCTGCTTGCCTAAATCTTTTAATTCCTTCATATCTCTTGCCATCGTTCCATTTTCAATATTTGGTACCTTTTTCTCCATAATGATCACCTCACTGCTAGTTTTCCCGCTATCGCTATGTTTGAACCATTTCCGCCATATTTTATTTAGCTATGTCATTTCATTTTTATAGTGGATAGGCTATACTAAAAAGAGATTTCTTTATAACATGAGGAGGGTTACTTCCATGAAATTATTATTAATCATTGGCGTAACAGTTGCTTTCTTAACAGCTATTTTCACTGCTGGATACGAAGGCGACTACAAAGCTGACAAATAAGAGCTCAAGAAACTCACTAAGCCTATTAAGGTGCTTAGTGAGTTTCTTATTTTTGATAGAGCAATAGCCCTCTTGACTTTCTTTTATTTTTCTACTAATATAACTTACATAAAGTAACTAAATAAAAAAAGATAACTTAAGTCTGGAGGCATACTCTATGCATTTTCATGAAAAACCTAACACATATGTCACAAACGTTGAATTAAAGGTAAGTGATCTCCACCGCTCCTTACGATACTATCAAGAAGTAATCGGCTTTCAAATTTTGCAGCAAGAAACCTATAAAGCAACTTTAACAGCGGATGGACAAACAGCATTATTAACCATTGTTCAGCCTGAAAGCGTAGAAGAAAAAGTAGGCCAAACAACTGGCTTGTATCACCTTGCCCTACTATTACCGAGCCGCCGTGATTTAGCCAATATTATTAGTCATTTTCATCAAAAAAACGTATACTTTGGAGCTTCTGACCACCATGTAAGTGAAGCACTTTACTTAAATGATCCTGATGGTAACGGTATTGAAGTGTATGCAGATCGTCCTGAGCATGAATGGCTATGGCATGTCAATCAGGTGCATATGGTAACGGAGCCGCTTCATATTCATTCTATCTTAGCAGAGGGTGATGGTCGCTGGAATGGACTACCTGCTAATACAGTAATGGGGCATATTCATTTATCTGTCTCTAACTTAGCAGATGCAGAACAATTTTATACAAAGGGATTAGGTTTTGACATTGTTACACGTTATGGTACTCAAGCATTATTTATTTCTACAGGTCGCTATCATCATCACATTGGCTTAAATACGTGGCAATCCGCGAATGCACCGAAGCTTGGTGAACATCAAGTCGGTTTAAAAGCAGTTTCATTGCGTTTAAATGATGAAGAACAGGCCACAACGATGAAAGCAAATCTTCGTGCCATCGGTGCACCTGTAGTAGAAGTAGACGGAGGATTCCAGACAGAAGACCCTGCTGGTAATGTGGTGTTATTGAAGTTTTACTGAATAGGCATCCCCCTATAAATAGTCTCACTATAGGGGGCACTTTTCTATTTTTTTAGATCAATAATAATTGGCTTAAGTTTTATGTCTATATAGTCTTTGCCATCCCAAAGACTTGCCATCTCCACAGGCTGAATAATTAATTGACTCGCTCCTTCCTGAATAGCATCAAATGTAGTGGAACCATTCAATGTCTTTTGGCTATCCACACTTGTACTAGGACCACTCAGACCATTTACATACGTATGTCCAAGATCATCTGTTATATAAAATAGCGGTGTGACCCCATCCCATTTTTCAAGTAATTCATCCGATACTAGCTGTTCGTATGAAATAATGGTTGATATATCCGTAAATTCAATGGATTGAAGTGTGAAGCTAATATCTTGATGCTGTACAGTTTGATTAATAAGTTGTTTATTACCATTTAAACGATTTAATGAGAAAGCGAACGACCAGTCTCCTTTTACTTTCAAATCCTCTGTAGTACTATAAAAAACTTTAGGTTCCCAAGTAACATTCACTGTTTCCGGATACTGCTCATCCTTAAAAAATGGTGTAACTCTTGCTAAACCAACGTAACGTGTCTCACTAATTTTCGTTATTTGCATGCTGCCACCAGCTCCAATCTCACCAGCCACAGAAAACCAATGAGGTGCAGATATAGAGACATCCTGACCAAAATCATGCTCAGTCTCAAAGGCAAAGGAGACGATCACATTCGTCCCATCGTATATGGCATCATCAATCATCACTGTAATACCATTACTTGTTTCGATAAGACCAACATCCGTCGAGAAAATGTCAAAACCTTTATATGAACGGTCATCATCTTGGAAATAATCAATAACATTATCCATAAACGGAATTTGTGAAGCAACAGATGGGAATGCAAAGCCTGTGAATGTAGTAGCACCGACCATGATAATGGCAACAGCTGCTAATCGTCGCCAAATAGATGCTTGACGACGCTTTTTCAACACATGCTGTTTGACACGCTGCTTTTCGACCTCGGATACTTCTACTAATTCTAGCTCATCAATATCTAAATTCATCCATTCCTTCATGCTCATACAAATTGCCCCTTTACCTTCATATTTGTCGCTAATACTTTCTTTCCGCGATATAAACGATTATCAACAGCTGCTTTCGTCAGCCCTAACGCTTCTGCAATCTCATTGTTTTGGAGCTGCATATAATATTTCATCATAAAAATATCGCGATCTATATCTGCTAGCTGACTGATGGCTAATAATAATTCGTTTTTTTGCTCCCGCTGTAAAATGGAGGTGTCTGTCTGTAAGGAACTTGCCTGTTGCTGAAGGGGCTCATCAGATTGCTCGTATGACAATTGTTTTTCTGTTTGCCGATACCGGTCAATCGCTTTATATTTTGTAATGACACCAATCCATTTTTTAAAATCTTGTGCGTCCCCTTGAAACTGATGTGCATTTTGCCAAACGATTAAAAATACATCATTGATACATTCCTCAATATCTGGCCGTTTCATATTATGCAAAATTTTTGTAGCAATGGTTTTGACAAGTGGCATATATGCATCAATGATATATTCGAGTGCATCTTCTTTTTGTTTTTGTAATCTGACAATAAAATTGGTCGGTGAACTTTTCATGTACTTCGCTCCTTAACTTATTGAAAAAGCTTTCTTATCAAGTACAACGAATACTTCTATTATTTATTCTCAAAAAAAGACCCGAGCGACGATAAAAGTTTTTATTGTCGCTCGAGCATTGATTTATTTAGCTGGAGAATCAGTGTAAACCTGGATAACCTTGTTGACGTAAAGCCTCATAAATAACAATTGCCGCAGTATTGGATAGATTCAATGAACGTACATGCTCACTTTGTGGAATACGCAGGCACATATCTCGGCGCTCATAGGCAAACTCCTTGGGCAAGCCTGTTGTTTCCTTTCCAAACATAAAGTAAATATCCCTTTCTCGATTGCTAAAATCATGCGTGGTAAATGGTTCCTCACTATATGTTTCAATTAAATAAACATCACCATTTTTCGAGAATTCTATAAAGTCTTCTAGTGAGTCATGGTAGACCACATTGACACTATGCCAGTAATCTAAGCCCGCACGTTTTAGCATTTTATCATCTGTAGAAAAACCAAGTGGACGAATTAAATGCAATGATGTATTTGTACCAGCACAAGTACGGGCAATATTTCCTGTATTTGCAGGGATTTCTGGTTGATATAAAACGATATGCAATGGCATAACGGTACACTTCCTTATTAAAAATTTCTTTGGATGGCAGTTCATTTTAGTTGGTACTTCGAGCGGTTTTTCTCCTAATTTGAGCGGTTCTCACGCTTTTATGAGCAGTTCTACCCTTGATTTGAGCGGTTTCCCCACTTTTATGAGCGATTCTACCCCTGATTTGAGCGGCTTCGCTCCAACATTAATAAAAAAACTGTAAACCTTTTTGAATTTCTGCAAGCACCTCTTCATCCTGCTCTATCACTTCTGCTTCATGCAAGGCAGCTTGTGCTTGTTCTCCACCTATTTTGCCTAAAGCCCATGCTGCTGTACCACGAATAACAGGTCGTTCATCTTTTTGAAGTAAGGCAATTAAATCTGGCACGGCAGGCTTCTCTTTAAAATGGGCAAGCGCAAAAATTGCATTGCGTTGAATAGGCTTTTTCCCCCGCCACGAGCCTGAAACATGACCAAATCTCGCCTTAAACTCTCGATTAGAGATTGTTAAAAGTGGTGTTAACAATGGTTTTGCAAGCTCAGGATCTGGCTGAAATTCCTCATGAATCCAGTTAATTTTTCCTTTATTTTTAGGGCACACTGTCTGGCATGTATCACAGCCATATAGACGGTTGCCAATATGACTCCGAAACTCATCTGGAAGCATGCCCTTCGTCTGTGTTAAAAAGGCAATACAGCGCTGGGCATTTAGCTGTCCTCCCTCGATTAATGCTCCTGTTGGACACACATCTAGGCATAGACGACAGTCCCCACATTCATCCTCCATTGGCTGATCTGGTGCAAAGGGAATATTCGTAATAAGCTCTCCTAAATAGACGTAGGAGCCAAATTCAGGGGTAATAATTGAGCAGTTTTTGCCGCTCCATCCTATTCCTGCTCGCTCTGCTACTGCTCTATCCACAAGAGCTCCTGTATCTACCATTGATTGAATACATATACCTTCAACACGTTCCTCAAGCCATGCAGATAATAGAGCCAGCCGTTCACGTAATGCTGTATGATAATCGACACCCCAAGAAGCACGGCAAAATATTCCTCGTCTTGCACCCTTTTTACCAACTGGTGCATTTTGCATACGTGAGGGATAGGCAACAGCTATCGCCACAATGCTCTGTGCTTCATCTAATAATTGAAGGGGTTCAGTCCGTTTTTCAATATCACTTTCCTCAAAGCCTGATTGATAGCCAAGCTCCTGCTGACGACGCAATCGGTTTTTTAATTCTGTAAAGGGAGCCGCTGTTGTAAAACCTATTTTATCAACGCCAATGGACATCGCATAGGCCACAAAATCACGTTGTAGGTCATGTATGTTCATTTTATTTCCAACTCCTTACATGGTACAATAATAAAAACAGTTAAAGTAGGTGATGTTTTTTGGAAATTTCAATGAATCAATCTCTCTTAACAAAACATCCTGAACTAAAAATCGGCATTATCCATTATACCAAAATTGTTGTGGCAGAATCGCCTCAAATGATTAAAGGTCGTATGCAATTGTATCAGGAAAATCTTTTTATAGAAATGCAGGACCAACCTGTGACACAGCGTGGAGGGATTGTAGAATGGCGACAGCTATGGAAAAAGCTTGGTGCTGACCCAAATCGTTATCGCCACTCAGCAGAAAGCCTAATGCGTCGGGTTAGTAAACAAAACTACTTAACACCCTTTCATTCAGGGGTTGATTTAAATAATTTCTTCTCGCTACAATATGAGGTTCCTGTTGGTCTATACGATATGGCACAACTAAAAGGGAATGTAGAAATTGCTTTAGGAGATGAGGGGGTTGGCTATGAAGGCTTAAATGGCCGCTTTAATTCCTTAAAAAATATTCTCTACAGCCATGATGAAATCGGTGCATTTGGCTCACCTTTTGTTGATTCTAAACGTACAGCTGTTTCAGAGGACACAACCGAGGCATTACATATTTTTTATCTACGACCATCATTGTCAACGGAAGCAGCGAATGATCTTCTTGCAGTAGCAGGTAAAATGTTTCATCAAATTCATGGCGGTGATTATCAGATTGCTCTCCTATCAAATGATGCACCATCCATAATACTCGAAAAGGACGTGTCTTCATGATTAATCTTGCAGAGGCTGTAAAACTAAAAAGTATTTTAGGCAAGAAAATTCAAGAGCTTGTTGAGGAATTACATCGCAGTGCTTTTGTCACGGTAGAAAAAGGACAAGCACCTAAAACAAGTAATCGAGCCCTAGCTATTATTGAAGGAGAGTTAGCACAAGTTCGCCTTGATGCACGTACCTTAGATCGTTTAGTCTATGAAGCAAATATTCAAAATTTCGTAGATTTTAAAGGAGAACAGCTAGCATTAGTAGAAGCCATTGAGCTAGCCACACAGCTACGTGCTGAGGTAGAGCTGTGTAAAGGCTTTAGTATGCGCGAAAAGGAAAGCGTGCGACTTGGCTATGGTGAAAATACAGTGCTTTATGACATCGCAATGTACGAGCCTGATGCCTATCGGGAGCGTGCAATTCAGCTTGAAAAAGATGCACATAGGCTATCCAATCTAATTAACGCTAAAAATTATAGTATACAGCTTAACTTTGATGATTCTCGTTATTTCTAATCTCGGGGCGGTGAGACTCCAAACCGAGTTGGATGTGCCGTTTTCAACCTTAGCTATGGAAAACCAATAACAAGTGACCTGTTACTGTATGACCAATGACTACTCACCAACCATAGGCAATGGCCATACTCAAAAAACTTGGAAAATTATTTGAAAACGCCATCCAAAGGCTCTCTTACATCTTGCATGTAGGAGAGCCTTTTATTTTATGTCTAATTTGCCCCAATAACGGACAATATAGAACTATCTATTAAGAAAGAGGGGTCATATTATGACAAAGCACAATGATTCAACACATGAGCAAGATACAACCTTGACAAACAGACAGGGGCATCCCGTAACAAACAATCAAAATCTACGAACAGTAGGTAATCGCGGCCCTGCAACGCTTGAAAA
Organism: Lysinibacillus sp. FSL H8-0500; assembly: GCF_038051955.1. Taxonomy (NCBI): domain Bacteria; kingdom Bacillati; phylum Bacillota; class Bacilli; order Caryophanales; family Bacillaceae; genus Lysinibacillus; species Lysinibacillus sp. FSL H8-0500. The sequence continues at coordinate 3,926,286 of NZ_CP150292.1, forward strand.
TTATGATTTCCTAGAAAAAATGAGTCACTTTGACCGTGAAAGAATTCCAGAGCGAGTCGTGCATGCTCGTGGTGCTGGCGCACATGGTTATTTTGAAACCTATGGTACTGTTGGTGATGAGCCAATTGCTAAATATACACGTGCAAAGGTCTTTCAGGATAAAGGAAAGCAGACACCTGTCTTTGTACGCTTTTCTACGGTTATTCATGGTGGTCATTCTCCTGAAACATTACGAGATCCACGGGGCTTTGCTGTAAAATTTTATACAGAGGATGGGAACTGGGACTTAGTCGGAAATAATTTAAAAATCTTCTTTATTCGTGACGCCCTCAAATTTCCAGATATGATTCATGCCTTTAAGCCTGACCCTATTACAAATATCCAAAACGTTGAACGCTTTTTTGATTTTTGTGCTAGCTCTCCAGAAACCTTCCATATGGTAACATTCGTCTACTCACCTTGGGGCATTCCAGCGAATTACCGAATGATGCAGGGCTCTGGCGTTAATACGTACAAATGGGTGAATAATGAAGGAAAAGCCGTTCTGGTGAAATATCATTGGGAGCCGCTTCAAGGTATTAAAAACTTAACACAAAAGGAAGCGGAAGAGATTCAGCAGAAGAATTTCAATCATGCTACACAGGATTTATATGATGCCATTGAACGTGGAGAATTTCCTGAATGGGAGCTACATGTTCAAATTATGGAGGATGGCCCACATCCTGAGCTTGATTTCGATCCATTGGATGACACAAAGCTTTGGCCAAATGACCAATTCCCCTGGCACCCTGTTGGCAAAATGGTGTTAAATAAAAACCCTGAAGATTATTTTGCTGAGGTAGAGCAGGCAACTTTCGGCACGGGGGTACTTGTCGATGGCTTAGATTTTTCAGATGATAAAATGCTGCAAGGTCGTACATTTTCTTATTCGGATACACAGCGTCATCGCGTAGGCGCTAACTATTTACAATTGCCGATTAATGCACCGAAAAAGCGTGTCGCAACAAATCAAAGCGGTGGTCAAATGATGTATAAACGCGATCTAGCACCTGGGCAAAATCCGCATATTAATTATGAGCCTTCGATGTTAAATGGTTTAAAGGAAGCAACACAAGCTGGGAAAGAATATACACCATTTGTAGAGGGAAATCTTGTTCGCGAATCTATTGACCGTCAAAATAATACAAAGCAAGCTGGTGAAACTTATCGTAGCTTTGAGCAATGGGAGCGCAATGAGCTGCTTGAAAATTTAATACGTGATTTAGCAGTCTGTCATATGGATATTCAAAATGCCATGATTGCTTTAGCAGAGGAAGCCGATGAAGAATATGGCCGCTTATTGAAGGAAGGTTTGCATAAAGCTCGCAAAGATGCTAGTGCTTCAAAGCCTCTTGGCAATATTGATGGTAATCAAGCACCCCAAGACGCTGTTAATAAAGGACATGATGCTGAGCCTTATTAAGGAATAATGGATGCTATCCGCTAATTGAAGGAGTTACCCTTTGATTAGCGGATTTTTAGAGATTTTATACCTATTAATTTGAGCGTTCTATCCACGGCTTTGATTTCTGTCTGTCAATTGCGGAGTTCTATCTGCCACTTTCAGGTTTCTATCCACTAATTTAAACACTCTATCCATAGCTTTATTTCTGCCCAGCTCTATCCATCAATTCAGCTATAACCCCATTAATACACCCCTGGTAAAATTTTTAATACTTTCTCCTGTGCATCTAAAATAGCATCTGCTCCTAATGGGATGGCGATATTCATGTTCTCATGGCCAATTTTAAACCCTGCCACAACTGGAATGCCTAGCTCGGCAAAATAGTCTTTTATTACAGCATGTAGCTCCTCCTCATCAGAGCCTGTCTCTATAAAGGAGCCAATCACAACACCTGCTAGCTGCTCTAGCTTCCTTGCTTGTTTTAATTGCTGAAGCATCGCATCGATTTTAGGAATTGCTTCACCTCTTTCCTCCAGCAATAAAATTTTCCCCTCTGTGCATACCTCAAATTTAGTCCCTACTGTGTTAACAAGCCGTTGAAGATTCCCACCAATTAGTTCTCCACGTGCAACACCCTCTGCAATTGTTGTTAACGGAGAAATCGCCTCTGTATACTGAATTTCCATTGGCGAAAATAGCTGTAAAAACATTTTCTTTGATAAATTATCTATTTTACTAGCAGCCATTAGCATAGGTCCATGAAATGTTATGAGGTTGGCGTACTCATTAATTGCGCAATGTAAATATGTTATATCTGAAAAGCCCCAGAAAATTTTAGGATTTTCCTCTAATAGAGCATAGTCAATTTTTTCGGCTATTCGCGCAGAGCCATAGCCTCCTGTTATACAAAAGATCGCCTTCACCTGTGGATTCTTCACCATATCTTGGAAATCTATTAACCTCATATCATCATTACCTGCCAAATAATGATGTTGTGCATAAATACTATCACCAACAATATAGTGAAGACCTAATTCATCTAAAAAAGATAATCCCTCTCCTAGCTTTTCAGGCTCTCCATGGCTTGACAATGCAATAACTCCTACTAAATCGCCCTTTTGCAAATGTGGTACGGTAGTTTTCATATAAATTTCCCCCCTGCTGTTTTCCTTATGTTAGCATATCAATTTATTGCAGACATTGATTCATGCTAAGCCTAGTATCTATAATTGACCATAATAATGATGTTATTGCTTGATGAAGATTCCATCGTATATGCTATTAATGCTGGGTGGTAATTTTGTGAGTGAGTGAGTGAGTGGCGGGCTGTTAGTAGTGATATTCGTCCATTAACCTTGCCAATGGCTATATCCGTTACTTATTGAATATTTAGTTGGAAATATTCCCACTACGATAATCATCAATAATCATCGTAATTTCCTTTGTCAATGTTACATGCTGCAATGCTGTGACAAAGCCATTTAACCTCGCTTCCTCACGTACAAAATTTAGTAAAGAGGAGGGTGTCTTTAAACGTTCATATTCACTATGCATTTCCCTTGCTTCTTTTTTGTAAGCCTCATAGATATTGATTAATTTCATCCAATCATCCTTTCACGACTCTAATGATTATATCTTCTAGTTTTGTTCCCTACATTCCTCTTCTCTAAAACAGTTATATTTAGCTATTAATTGTATTATGTAAAAAAATACAACTCGCACCAAATTTAGTACGAGTTGATGTTGATGCTAAAACTTATACATGACCAAATTGCGCCTGATGAAGTCGACTGTACACGCCTTCAGTAGCAAGTAACTCATGATGCGTTCCTTGCTCCACAATGCCTTGCTCTGTTACCACAACAATTCGATCTGCATCTTTAATGGTTGCTAGTCGATGGGCAATAATGAGCGTTGTACGTCCTTCCGCCAATTCTGCAAGTGAATGCTGAATCGCTTGCTCTGTTTCTGTATCTAATGCGGAAGTTGCTTCATCCAGTATCAGAATAGGTGGATTTTTCAAGAACATGCGAGCGATAGCCAGCCGTTGCTTCTGTCCTCCAGATAGCTTCACACCCCGTTCACCGATAACTGTATCCATACCGAGCTCCTGCTCACGAATAAATGAGTCAAGCCGAGCTCTACGCGCAGCCTCCCATAACTCTTCTTCGCTTGCTACTAGTTTACCATAGCTAATATTCTCTCGAATTGTGCCAGCAAACAAAAACACATCCTGCTGGACAATACCAATCTGTCGGCGCAACGATTCCTGTGTTACCTGCCGAATATCTACACCATCAATACGAATTGCTCCCTCCTCTACCTCATAGAAACGCGGCAATAAGCTACATATTGTGGTTTTACCTGCTCCAGAAGGTCCTACAAAAGCAATCGTCTCTCCTTTACGAATGCGCAGGCTAATCTTGCTTAGTATTTGCTTTTCTCCTTCATAGCTAAAAGATACGTGATCATAATGAATATCTCGTTGAAGGGGTGCTAGCTCAATTGCATCAGGAGCATCTGCCACATCTGGCTCTGTATCTAAGAGCTCAACATAGCGCTTAAAGCCAGCAAAGCCTTGCGGGTAACTTTCTACAATAGCATTTATTTTTTCAATAGGTCGGAAAAATACATTTGTTAATAGTAAAAAAGCGACAAATTCCCCATACGTTAAATCTTGACGGATCACAAACCATGTACCACATACCATGACAAACAGGCTGACAAATCGCATCATCATATAACTGATCGAGCCGTTACTGGCAATCAGCTTGTAAGAGCGTAGCTTTGTAAGACGGAAACGATTATTGTTCACGTCAAATTGTGCTTCCTCATGTGCCTCATTAGAAAATGCTTTCACCACACGAATGCCACCTACATTGTCTTCAATTCTCGCATTGAAGTCGCCAATGTCTCGAAACAGTTGATGAATAGCCTTCGTCATTTTACCGTTAAAATAAACGACAACCCAAATGATGACTGGTACGACAACAAATGTCAGTACCGCTAACTTCCAATTAATCATCATCATCAAGCCAAATGAACCAGCCAATGTCATCACTGCAATAAATAAATCCTCTGGTCCATGATGTGCCATCTCACCAATCATGTTCATATCGTTTGTCAGACGGCCAATCAAATGCCCTGTTTTCGTATTATCAAAAAAGCGAAATGACAGCTTTTGGATATGTGCAAACAATTTGCGACGCATATCGGTTTCAATATGGATACCAAGCATATGCCCCCAATAATTAACAATATACAAAAGCACTGTGTTGAGGGTATATAATGCCAATAAACCAAGCGACGCCCAAATAATTAAGTCCCATTTACCATCAGGTAGCAAATCATCAATAAATAAATTCACGACTAACGGGAAAGCTAATTCCAATAAACCTGCTAAAATAGCACAACCAAAATCAACTAAAAATAATCCCTTATAAGGCTGATAATAGCTAAAAAAACGTCGAATCATATTATCCTCCTATCATAGCATTGGCATCCGTATTATTAGATAAGGTCCATTGCTGTGCACGATTACGTTCTTCACAAAATTGGCGATACAGTCCAGGTACACGAAGTAATTGCTCATGTGTTCCTTGTTGGATGATTTGCCCTTCATTAATCATCACGATTTGATCTGCATGCTGAATGGTGCTTAGTCGATGTGCTACGACTACTAATGTTTTGTTGACGGTTAATGCACGAAGCGCTGCTTGAATCTCCCATTCGTTTTCTGGATCAATACTCGATGTAGCCTCATCCAGCAGTACAATTGGGGCATCTTTTAAGATCGCTCGTGCAATCGAAATTCGTTGCTTTTCACCTCCTGACAAAGAAGAACCTCCTTCGCCAATCCGTGTATTGTATCCATCTGGTAACGCGACAATAAATTCATGGCAGCGAGCAGCTTTTGCTGCAGCAATAACTTCCTCCTCTGTTGCCTCTGGACGTCCAAAACGAATATTATTAAGCACGCTATCTTTAAACAAATAAACATCCTGAAATACAATCGATAGATGGCTCATTAATGTGTCCATCCGCATATCACGCACATCCACACCACCAATACGAATGTGCCCAGCTTGTACATCCCAAAATCTTGCAATAAGATTAAGTAGCGTTGTTTTTCCACCACCAGATGGCCCTACAAATGCTGTCATACTATGTGCTGGAATAGATAAAGTAAGATCATTAATGATGGTACGCTCCCCTTGTTTGCGCCCTTCATAAGAAAAGGAAACTTTGTGTAGTTCGATTCCTACGCCTACTGGCTTCTGCTCTTGTGCTATCTCTGGCTCTGGTAGCACAGGTACATCAAGCACCTCGGACACTCGACTGGCTGCCGCCAAATAAAGTCGTCGGGATAATGTATAATTCAATAAAGGAATGGGCTCAAAAAAACCAAGCATCAAAATCATAAAGAGTAAGAAGGTCATTCCTGATAGTGAACCGATTGAATACAACACACTACCCGCTAGTAAAACAGCCGCAAAGCCAACTTCAAATAAGGAGCTATACCAAAACTGATACGGTGTCATTCGATTTTGAACTGTCATATTGGCATCACGATAAGCAGCCATCGCTTTTTCATAGCGTTCAAGTCTTGTATGATTAGAAGCAAATGAACGAATAACGGGTATGCCCTGAATATACTCAAGAATTTGATTGTTGGCTGCACTCTTTGCTTCGTTTTGCTGCTTCATTGTTTCATCGAACATCCTGTTAATGAAACGTGTCATGATTAAATACGCAGGTATACCTAACAATGCAAATAAAGAAAGTCGCCAATCAAGCCAAAGCATAGCGCCAAACAGCAGGGCAGGAGCTACTATGCCGCGTATCAGTGTCCCTATCGAGTCAAATATAGACAAACCTCCAAAGCCAGAAGCATCCGTTGTCAACCTTGTTTGAATTGTGCCTGCATCTTTTGTAAGAAAGAAGCCCATTGGCAAACGCCGCAAATGCTGTCCAAGATAAATACGTAAACGTCGTCCTACTGCGTTATCATAGCGTTCAAAACCGCGGAAAGAAGCGATGGTTAAAAACACTTGACCAATTAAACAAAATAATAATATTGCAGCGTATCCCCATGCCTGAGTCATATCCATAACAGTCAACGCTTGGATAATCGCCATGACGGACCATGTTGTTAAGCTAATAAGGGGAGCTGCTAATAAAGGAAACAGACAAGCACGTAGCAACTGTTTACGATCAGGTCCTGCTAATTGCAAAAGCTTGCGCCAATATCCATTAGGCTCACTCAGCGTTGTATAGGGATGATTTGGAGTAGCGGGCAAGGTAGAATGGGTGGAAGAGCCAGTATGCACAGCAACATCCTGTGTATGGTCGATTCCGAATACTTCAGCTTTGTTCTCATTCACTATTCCTTGCTCTGTCGCTAAAAATTTGGTCCACATCTGTGCATAACGTGTTTGCTGTTGTAGCAACTCATCATGTGTGCCAGTTGCCTCAATTTCTCCATCATGTATAACAACAATTTGGTCTGCGTCAGCAATTGTCCCTAGTCGATGTGCCACAACAATCATTGTTTTCGGTTTGCCGCTTTTTGGATGCATCAAGGCTGTCAGTGCCTCTTGAATACGTGCCTCATTCTCTGCATCAACATAGGCAGTTGCTTCATCCAAAAGTAGAATGGGTGCATCTTTAAGAATAGCTCTAGCAATACTAATACGCTGACGCTGTCCTCCGCTTAAACGGCTCCCATGCTCACCTGCTTGTGTTTGATAGCCCTCTGGTAATTCCATAATAAATGCATGACAGCTTGCCTTTTTCGCTGCCTCCATCACTTCTTCATCACTAGCATTTGGTTTGCCGATGCGGATATTTTCCATGATGGTATCGTTAAAAAGAAAGACATCTTGAAACACACAGGAAACATTTCGCGCCAGCTCCAGAGAAGCAATCTGTCGTACATCTACATTCCCAATCGATACAGCACCATTCTTTACATCCCAAAAACGCGATACCAGCCGAACAATGGTGGATTTGCCTGAGCCTGAAGTACCAACTAATGCTGTCACCTTGCCTTCTGGTGCAACAAAAGAAAGATCTTTCAATACAGAACGTTTTTCATCATAGGAAAATGAAACTTTGTGAAAGCGAATTTCACTACCCTTTGGCAGTAAAGGTTCAGTTGGTTCAGGTAGGGATTTTTCCTGCAAAAAGGCTGTAATACTGTCCATACTACGTTTGACAATATCTATCGCATGACTGCCACTATGAATCACATCAAAAATCGTCTTACCAAAACTGAGAGTCATAAGCACAAAGAATACAAATGTTGGAATTCCAAGTGTTCCCGTGCTATACAGCCAAATACCTGTTGGAATAACAAACAGTAGACCACCTCGAGACAAGCCAACCACTAGCCCTTTATAGCGAAATATACGAAGGTTGAGTGCTAACATCTTTTGTGAGCTATCCTCTATAACTGTGCGAAACGAATCATAACTTGCATCTGCGCGAGCAAATGCCTTAATGACTTTCATGCCGTATACATACTGTAACACCGCTTCCATCACGCGCATCTGCTGCTTTTGCAATTCTGGACCAATGATACCTAGCTTACGTAGAACCCATTTAAAGCTACAATACACGACAGGTACATAAAGCAACGCAGCTAGTCCCATACGCCAATCAATTAGAAACATTGTTACGACTGTCAAAAAAGGAACAGCCGTAGAAGCCGTCATTTCTGGAATAAAATGCGCAATTCCTTCTTCTAATCGTTCGACCTTCTCATTCATCATATCTTTAATTTCTGACGTCGAATGCGTTTGAAAATAACCAAGCGGTAAAGTCGCTAGTTTCTTCGCTAGCAAAATTCGAATGTCGTAAAGTACAGGAAACGCTACTAAATGGGCCATTCTGGTTGACAAAGCAAATAACCAGCCTTTCCCCAATATAGCCAATAATGCTACAGTTCCAAGTGCTATATAGGATTGCTGCTCTAGCCAGCCTTCCCCGCTACCTAAGACCTTTTCAGCAATCACATAAACAACAAGATACGGTACAAGTCCAAGCGCTGTCGATAATACAGCTAACATGGCGGCAAATACAATGGACATACCCCTCTTTTTTCCCATCCAATCAAGAAGACGTCTAATAGGCGATAACTCTTCATTTTTTATATCTATATTCATCAAATCATTGCCTCCTTTATAGCAGAAGACACAATCCATGATTGAATCGTGCCTTCTACATTCTTTAGCTATTACTCTACTATTGCAATGCGGAGAGAATTGTTTCTACTCCGTATCTTGTTGCCAATGCACCACCCGTTAAGCCTGATAAGTCAATTGCATGTACTTGATTTTTTTGACTAGCTGTTAATCCTTGCCATACTGAACTTTCCTTAAGCTCATCAAACAATACTGGATCTTCCCCACTAGATACAAATAAATGATCAGGATTAATATCGGGTAGCGACTCTAATTGAATTGTGCCTGTTTTCTCTGGCCAATTTGGCGGCACTTGCAAACCTAAACCTTTTGCTGAATCGTAATACATCGCCAGTTGATTTTGATCAAATAAATACATATCCTTGTTCACAAGACGCATAAATCCAATTGTGCCTATATTCGCATCTTTCAATTGCTCCTTGCCATTGTCCACGATTGACATTGTTTCACTAATAAACGTTTCTGCCGCCTCTGTTTCGTTAAGCGCCTTGCCAACTTCTCGCAACGATTCTACCCAGTTACTAAATAAAGCATCGCCGTCAAAGACAATAACAGGGGCAATTTTTTCTAACTGCTCAAGAACCTCTTCGTTATAATTAGTAGCCAAAATTAAATCTGGCTGCATTGCCAGTAACTTTTCAAGATTCGAGTTCATATCGCCAAGATCCTCAATCGTATATTTGTCAAAATAATCTTTCATAGAAGCCCATTCGGACATCATCGCTACTGTATCAGCAGCAATAGGTGGACGCTCCAATGCCAATAAATTTTCTGTAACCATCCATGTAACAGAGGCAATACGCTCTGGTTTTTCCGTCAAGGTAATTTCCTTACCTCTTGAATCTACATACGTATGCGGCCAAGTTGCCTCTGCCGTTGCATCCTCTTGTTCAGGTGACTTTTTTTGTTCGTCCACTTGCTCCTTCTCCTGATTACTATTGCAAGCTGTTAACAGCAATAAACAGCCTAGCATAATTAGAAAAGTTCGTCGAAAATTACTATAAACTACCTTCATCCTTGATTTCTCCCATCTACTATTTCATAAATGATAATGATTATCATTCTTATATATTTTAGACTGTATTTGATCAGGATAGTATGTCATAATTCCCGAAATATTTCTGGACAATTTCCAGACAACAAGTAATTTACAACATTTGTCTTAACTCACGTCTTTTCTTGGGTGAGAGACCCATATGTGTTTTGAATATTCTACTAAAATAATTTGGGTCTTTGTAACCGACAGCCTCCGCAATTTCTTGAATCGTCGCACTCGTTGTATAGAGCAGCTCCTCCGCACGCTTCATCCGATAGCGAATCATATAATCTATTGGCGCAATGCCCATATATTTATGAAATAAATAAGAAAAATATTTACCGCTCATACCATAGCGTACAGCAAGCTGCTCAAGTGTTAATCGTTCATCATAATGTTTCTGGATATATTGCACGGCATCTATGATGACAGGAGAACTTTCTTTGTTTTGTCCATGACGCTCTTCTCGAAGAACGGTAGAAACAAGATGATAAAACAAGCCTTTTTGTTCTAATTGGCTCACCATATCAGGTAGAGCTGCAGTCGACTGTAATTTTTCCTGAAGCTGTAATAACTCAGATGTTAATTCTACTTGAAAAGTCGAAACTTCAGTCAGCAATGAACTATTAGTCTCGTTATGAGATACAGGTAAATAATGTACTAGAAAATATTCAGCGGCCTCTTCTCCTGTGCGTATTTCCATCCTTTTGTTAACACCACCAAAAAATCCTTCACCCGCACTCAATTGATAATGCTCTGCTTCATCGAACATAAACTCTGCCTGTCCATATAAGATGATTAACAGTGCACACTTTGTAGTTGGATGATCAACATGTCCACGAAAAATCCCGTTTGCTGGAATCGGATTTTTATACACCCCCAGTATATTAACTGGTATTTGGACAAATGCCTGTGCTAGCTGTTCATATAAAGCCATTATTATCACAACCTTTAATCACTTGGTTTTAAAACGAATGTTTAGACAAGTATAGAGATCATTGCGTAAACTTTCTATCATACGTATCACAATGCCTCCAGATCTCACCAACTCTTATAGAGAATGATTCTCACTATCATTTAATAGTATAGAGTGTATCATCTCAAAATGAAATGCCCCACTTCTCAAAAAAGGGCTTGATAAATGTTCAAATATTTATAATGTTCTTTATGCGACAGACTATAAGACGCCCACTTCAAAACGTGAGCTGTGAATGAAACAGAATTGAAGCTACAACGACTCTTCTATTCGAACTACAGAGGGAACAAAAAAATCCCTGTAAATATTCACAGGGATTGTCTCAACAGATTTATTTTTCAGCATGTAGAAAAGGGCTAACCTAAAACCCCTTATTATTTTGTTCCACCATAAATAATCGTAACATGTGGGTGTGTTAATAATTGGCTTGCTGGAAAATTTTCTGTAATATTGCCACTTTTCAATTTTTCAATAGCATCCAACTTTTTTTCACCAAAGGCAATAAGGACAATTTCCTTTGCCTTCATAATGGATTGAATACCCATTGTAATCGCATGTGTTGGTACCTCAGATGGATCATCAAAGTAAATCGCATTTTCTGTTCTTGTAGATTCTGTTAATTCAACAATATTGGTCATCGAATCAAACGGAGTGCCTGGCTCATTAAAAGCAATATGCCCATTTACACCAATACCAAGAAGCTGTAAATCAATACCACCTGCTGCTTCAATACTAGCATCATAGGCTGCACATTCAGCAGCTAAATTCTCTGCCTTCCCATTTGGCAAATGGATATTTTGGGGTTGAATATCTATAAAATTAAATAAGTTATCGTGCATAAATGTCCAATAGCTTGCTGGACTTGTTTGATCAAGCCCTACATATTCATCCAGATTAAAGGTTTGTATATTTTTAAAAGATAAGTGCCCTGCCTCGTGTTGCGCTATTAATTTTTTATACATGCCCACTGGTGAGCCACCCGTAGCTAATCCTAAAATACTGTTTGGCTTATTCTGTATTTGCTTGGAAAAAATTTTTGCAGCAACTTCGCTCATTTCCTCATATGTACTAACTTCAATCCATGTCATGTTATTTGTCATATATACCTTCCTTATAATTGTTGTTTTAACTAAAATAGAATTTATTTCACTTTATAGTAGTTAATAAATTAATTCTACAAGTTATTTAACTATTTTTCTATTATTTACTGCCAAATATTATACGTGTATTCTTAAGCTATTTCGGTTATGTTATTAATAGGGAGGTGAGGCGGTTTAATGAATGCACAAATTCAACAGTATTTACGGCATATTCGATTTCAAGGAACTTTAAAGCCGACTATACAGCTACTTGGGCAGTTACAAACTCGCCATTTACTAACCATTCCTTATGAAAATTTAGATGTCGTCTTGAAACATAGTATCTCCTTCGCTATTCCTGATTTATTTCACAAAATAATTATTGAACAACGTGGCGGCAATTGTTTTGAGCTGAATATTTTATTTAGCTGGCTTTTACGAGAGCTTGGTTTTTCTGTAACCAATCGCTATGCACAGTTTTGGCGTAATGTAACCGAAAATACACCTCCTGAGGAAATTCCGATGCACCAGCTATTATTAGTAAATGATGCTGGACAATCTTATATTGCAGATGTAGGTGTTGGTGCTTTAGCGCCCTGTAAGCCTGTGCCATTAATGGCTGGTTATCAGCATCGTGAAGGCAGAGAACTTTATAAAATAGAGTACGATGAGGTAAATGGTTGGATGCTTTTTGAGCAAATGAAGCATCATTGGCGTTTGCTGTATAGTTTTCATGATGATGCGAATGATGCAAAATTCGCACCCCGACTGTCCAAGCAAAAAAATAAAATTGCGATGATTCGAACACCCTATGGCCGTCATACAATGTTCAACAATGAATTTAGAATCTATGAAGGGCAATCCCTTACAACCTATACCACACAAACCGATGAAGAATGGCTTCACGCACTTCAACGTTTTTTTCATATCTCTTTACACCAATAAAAAGAGGGCTCCAATAATTTTGAAGCCCTCTAAAATATTACTTTAGGGTGCGGTCAAGCAGCTCATAAACGACCTTGTCATTATGCAGCATCTTTACTAAACCGACATTATCTACATAATAGCAAGTGGTCACACCATCCGCATAAATGGATGTTATTTCAAAAACAATTGCACCTGTATATTGCACTTCACCAGCTTGCACCGTATCATTCGTTGATTTAACCGTTATGCGTGAACCCATAGTAACTTTCGGTTCATTCTCGTGTTCAATAACACCTATTCGAAGTGGTGTTTGAATGTATAAATCATAATGTGAAGCATAGTCATCATCAGTAACCAAAGCTTCACCATATACGTCAATACCATTATATAAAAGCTCATAATAAACACGCTTTCCCGTATTTGCATCAGTAACTGTCCAAACATCATTTTTGCCATCAAAATGATCGTATTTATAATTTAACGTATAACGTTTATGATCACCTAGCGAATAGTAATTATATGTGTAAATAAAGCGACGATCTTTTGCTAGGTTTGGCTTAGCAAGCGTCATCGCTCGCGCTAAAAAGGCTGAAAAATGCGCACGTGTTAAAGGTTGATTTGGCTTAAATGACCTATCACTATAGCCCTTCACGATATGATTATGAGCAACTGCTAAAATTGCCTGATAGCCTGGCGTCTGCTTCGTCACATCTGTAAAATAATAATGTGGGTCATTCCCCTTTAACTGAAAGGCTCTTTGCAATACAATTGCCATTTCTCCTCTCGAAAGTGTAGCATTTGGTTCGAAATTTGAGGCGGCTTTAAAAATGCCAGCGTTTTGCACCGCTGCAATTTCTTTATAATATTTATGAGTAGTTGGTATATCTTGATAATTTGGATTTTCTATTTCCACTGTATTTAACCCTAATGCACGTGTCAACATAATCGCTACCTGTGCCCTTGTGACATGGTCATTTGGCTTAAATATATTATTTGGATAGCCCTCTATAATATCTTGCTCCACCAAATAGTCAATTTCTGTCGCCAATGTTTCATCTGTTAAATCTCGAAAACTCGCTGCATGCGCTTCCTTTGGTAGAAAAATGACCAGTAGTACAAGCAAACAAGCCACCTTCAAAATATTCCTCATATTCTCCCTCCTCCATCATCACTCTTTACCCTACTGAACAAATTTTATGCTCAACAACCTATGACATAGAAAATACTACAATTATAAAAGATATAATTGTAGCATCTACGTTTAAGACTAGTATAGGGTATTTGATAATACAGCACCATCACTTATTTTAATTATACGATCTGCATAAGCTAACATTTCTTCATCATGTGTCACCATTAATGTGGTAATATTTAAAGTTGTCGTTAATTCGCTGAGCAGCTGCATAATTTCCTGGGAGCGCTGTGAATCTAAACTAGCTGTTGGCTCGTCGGCAAACAATACTCTTGGTTGATGAATAATAGCACGTGCAATGGCGACACGCTGCTTTTCACCACCTGATAATACGGCAGGATAAGCTGCTTTACGATGAGCCATTCCAACTAATTGCAAAAGGCGATGCACTTCCGATTGTTGTTCATGCTTCTTTAATGGCGATTCAGCAATATCAAGCATTAATAACAACTGCTCCTCCACTGTAAGAAACGGTACAAGGTGAGAAAATTGAAAGACAAAACCAAATTTACTCGCACGCAGTTTTCGTATCTGCTCAGTATTCATCGTCGTAAGATTTTGATCTTCAAATAGCACTTGTCCATCTGTGGCTGATTGAAGCCCCGCAGCGATGGTTAACAGCGTACTTTTCCCCGAACCCGATGCACCCACCAATGCTGTAATCTCTCCCTCTTTTAGCGAAAGATTAATACCTTTTAAAATTTCCTCCTCGACCTCACCATTTTTAAATGTCTTTCTTACTTTATCAATCGTAAATAATGTCATGCTTAAGCCTCCCCTTGCTGTATTGCCTGTAACGGTTCAATTTTTTTAATCTGTAGCCCTGACAACGTAGCTCCAATAAAGCCAATCACTAAAAACACAAGTGCTAATTGTATAGTGGTGCTAATTGTTAATGAAAAAGGCATCTCTTTTGGAGAAACTAGATTGACTAGTTGGCTAAGGCTAATTGATAACACTAGTGAGACCACTGTAATAATGACCATTTGTGTCCAAATCATGTTAAATAATTTACTTGTCTTTACACCTATCGCTTTTAAAATGCCATACAAACCAATTTTTTGCACATTCATCATATAGAAGAAAATAGCAAACAGCAGACCACTAATCACCACTAAAAACCATATAATCATATTTAAAGATAACTGTTCCGCATTATAACTAGGGATGGTATTAAGAAACTCTTTATTGCTATATGCTTGGAGTCCCTTAAAATTTTGCGGCTCGCTATTTGGTACATAAATTAACTGCTTATCCTTTACTCGATACATCTCCTCGTAAGCCTCTTCACTAATATAAGCGACAGGTGCATGACTATATTTCTTTTGCGCTACAAAGCCTTTTACGATGAACTTTCCATTGTATTGATTATTCGTTAATATATCTCCAACTTGAATGCCCTTATCTTGCAGCGAGCTATCCAAAATTACCTCGCCTTGATATACAGCGCTAAAAAGTGTTGATTCCCTAGATGTAACAAAGGCTACACTTTGCTGTTTATCATCCTGATCGTTTAAAAAGCCCATCTGCATCGAAAAAGCCACAGCCTCCTTCTCTTTACGGATGATCTCCTGCTGCAGATCGCTATCGATTCTTGAAAGATTAAATGTGCCATCTGCATCCTCAGCCATATAAAATTGCCCCTGTGGTAAATCCTTAATGAAAGCCGCATTATCCTGTGATAGACCATTTGCCAAACCCGAGATCATAAAGGTTAAAAAGCTAACTAGGAAGATAATGGAACCCAAGATTAAAAACCGAACTTTATTCTTCTTCATTTCTTTCCATGCAAGATTCATCACTAACCCCTCCATTTCTTTAATTACTCATAGCTTAAATTTGTTAAATGAACAGAGCATGAACTAATTATTAAAAATGAGGGATAATAAAAAACTGCTCTTTATCCCTTAGAGCGGTTTCATTTGATTAATTTTATAACATGCTAAAATCCTTTTTGCTAATAAGCCTCTTTAAAAGAAATAATCACTAAATTAAGACAAATAGATTCTACATGGAGGAGGAGCCCTCATTTAAAAGGGAGCCTTCCATAAGCTTACAGGATGAATTTACGTTATAAGACATGATGATTTCTATCGTAGCCCACAATATAAAAACTCTTAACCTCTGATTACGCTAATGCATGTTAAAGATTCTGTATTACGGTCTTACTATTTTATAAGAACTATGAATTTCAATTGTATGATGAATATAGTCCTTAAAATAACTCTTAAAAAAATTTAATACCTTTTTATCTTCGTTTCTTACATCAAAACAAGCATAAGGAATGGTCAGTTGAATTTGATTTTTTATGACCTCACCTAGTAATGGTCTTAAAATATAATGATTCCTTCTATCTTCTTTAATGAAGAGTGAAGTAATAAATAAATATTCATTATTAACATTTATACTTATTATCCACCCAATAATTTCATCTTTAAAATAAATCCAATAGCTTGTTTGTGGACTAGTTTCACCAAATTGAAAGTTCTCTAAGGGTGATAAATGCTTAGGGTACCAATCAGCATTGCGTAACGATTCTAGCTCCGCTTCATGAATTTGATTCAATGCTTTAATAGAGAAACCTTCGGGAAAAGTGCTCGTTTCAATCCATTTTTCTTGATTCATATCTTTCACACTAATAATAAAATGCGTCTTATCTAAAGCTGGTGGCATCCACGACTGCTTTCTTAATGTAAATTTCATATTTGGGCTCGTTTCAGGAAAAATATTGGTGTATAAAACTTTAGCTCCTTTTGCCTTCAGTTCCTTTTCGGCAAACTTCAATAACTTTTCTTCAATGTTTTTATTTTGCGAGTTCTCTCTAACATTGACCGAATAAATGATGCCCATCCTATTTAGCTCTTTATATTCCGCTAAGACAAGCCCAAGTATTTCCTCATTTTTATCCGCTGAAATGCCTATAACAAAGGAGTCGTTGTCTAAATTATTTAATAAAAAATCACCCTTCACATTTTTAAAATGTGCGAATACTTCCTTTACTTTTGTTTGCTTTAATTTTTAAATTTGCATGATTTTTACCTTCTATATAAAATAATTTTAGCTAAAAAGATGAAAAGGACCACTTAACATAGTGATCCTTTTCGGTTATTAATAAGTTACATCAAGGGGGCGAGAGTGGAGCTCCTTGAATACTTTTTATATAAGATGCTGGCTTTTCGCTAGTTGCTTTTATACGGATATGAATATATTGTGAAACACCAGCTGGCATATCATTCTTCTCAGAAACGCCTGTTATAATTTGAGCATTTGCCCACTCAGGTGCATTGTCTGTTGCACTTGTGTTGCTATCAATAAAATATTCATAAGTCTGACTGGCATCTAAATTGTATAATTTTGTAAAGAAACCATTGGGCGTTACAAACACATTAGGTGCAGCAGCAGGCTTGATATCGCTTAACTCAATTTGCAAATCCTGCACATCGCTTGCTGGTTGCGCTCCTATTGATTCTACACGAATATGCACATATTGCCCTGCATTGACCGGAATATCATCAATTTCAGTTGTACCTGATAGCGTTGCAGGGATTACCGTTGACCAGTTAGATGTTGTAGGATTGTTATCAATAACATATTCATAATTAACACCATCTGTTAAGCCTGTTAACTTTATTGTTCCTTCAATAGTTCCTTGTGCTTTTATTGCAGTAGGTGCAGCAATTGGAGTTACAATAAATAATGGTATGTTCGTTATATTTATTGTTTTTGGATCAGAATATACATTTTCATTTACAAACACTTTTTGAGGCTTCGCTTTATTAAAGGCAGCGTCTCTTAAAGAAATATCATCACCAATTGCACTCATCGTAATGGTCGTGTTTTGTTCGATTTTTGATACGGTTGTTGCACCTAATGTGACCGTAACTGTATTTCCTAAAAGTTCAAAGGTATCATCATTAGCAAAAGCAAAAGTAGAATGAGTGGCGTTACTTAACGTAAAATCATTCACTAACTCAGCTAAATCACCAGAATTAACATTTACATCTTCAGAGAAGGTGATCGTTAGTGTATCTCCTGAAGTCACACTACTAGAATTATCATTGTCAATAAAGGCTGAACTAATAATCACTGGTGCAGCCTCATCCACTGCTGTCACATTAATTCCCGTTATATGCACGCCAGTCATATCTACGATCGATTGATTCGGATTTTGAATAACTGTTGGTGTGAAGTGCGTGCCAGCCACTGGTGCTACTCGAATTGTGATATATTGACTTTCACCTTGTGTATACTTAGAGTTAGGTGTTACACCATCACTCAGTAGTGGTATTCTTCCATGTTTATCTGTTACTTTTATAGACTGCACAGTATAATCAGGGACTGTAAATGAATTAATATCGACTGTCGCTGGATCAATATTTGCTGAAAATTTCAGGCGAATCGTTTCCATTTGTCCATCTTGAGAGCTAACGCCATCTTTCCCGTCTAGTGTAACCGTTCCTAATAATGGGTTATTCGCTACTGTGTTTGCAATAACTTGTCCCATCTTTCTCGCAAGTTTATCTGTTGTTGTTCTTTCTACTACAACCACGAACTTGTCAGCAGCTGCTGTAATTTTCCCGCCTGGTGGAAGTGCATCCCAAGAAGATACATCTGTATTAAATGATGGCTTACCCGTCATGACTGCAATCACATCATCAAAAACTTTATAAGCAAACTCATTTCCTGCATCTGCTGTTTCACCAACTGTGATATTTACTTTATCGTTACTTAATGGATCGTCCTGTGAAGTAACGGTTAAAACACCTAACTGCTGGATACTCACGCGCGTTCTTAAACTCTCCGCATATTGTGTCTCATTATCTGTTACTTTTACAATCGCTACATCAATTTCAGACGTTCCATTGGCAAAACCAGAGGGAATTGCAATTGATTTTTCACCATTTCCATCAGCTAGTAAACTCCAAGTTAATTGATTGCCTAACACATCATATACAGTAATTATATAATCGCTGATTGGTGAGGGAAGTTTCACTGTCACTGTATCTGCTCCAATGGCATTGTCAGTAACCGTAATATCATTAACTGTTGGCGCATCTGGGAAGGTTGTTGGTATGCCTTTTTCTACCCTTGCGCTTTCTGTTTTCCCATTTTCTGTAATTGTTACATATACTTTATCGAGACCTTGAGAAAAACCTCCTAAAATGTCTACCATATTAAACGGAGTTAAATTTGCGACTGTCAAACTTCCAATGACATTACCATTTGTGCTTGCATCATAGACGTTAATGATTGAGCCTACTGGTAATGTAGGTACAGCAACGACATCATTGCCTAGTGTCGCAAAATTAATCACTCGTATAGATGAAGGTGCTTGTGATTGACCTGCACTTGGAACAGGTACTGTCGCTGATAAACTTGCTGGTAAGTTGCCATTTGCTGCAAAACGTACTTCATAGTTTCCTGCTTGTAATCCTGTAATTTCTGTTGCTAATAAAGGTACATTCGTCCAATTTGAGTCAGTAGCTAATTTGTATTGATAGGACATACTTGCCTGTAAACCTGTGATTTTTCCATCATTACCTGCTAGAGTTGGCGACACCCCCTGCAATCCAGATGGTGCTGGTGGTGCTAGCACAAAGGAATCAGTAACAGTCGTCACCATCGCTATATTTGAACTAGCTGATCGATTTCCACTTGTATCTACAGCATAAACCGTATAATAGTATATCGTTCCTGAAACGACAGAAGTATCAGTAAATGCTGTTATACCTTTTCCAATATTACTACTTACTTTCGTTGCGCCAGTAGTGCCATTTGAATTGGTTGATCGAAATACTTCATAATACGAAAGGTCAGATGCCGTGTTAGCTGTCCAAGAAATACTATTTTGCAAGCCACCTAGTGCTAGAGGGTTTGTATCTAAACTTGAGCCTATTACACCCGTCACTGCTGTTGGTGCTGTTGTGTCCGTTGTTCCATTACTACTACCACCGCCTGAGTTGTTTTCGGATGGGGCTGTCGGTGTTGTGACTTGACTCTTTACCCAGTTAATTAGTTCAATCTCTTTCTTTATCGCTTCGTAATTTTGAATAATATCAGCAGGATTTACATCTACGGGAATAATAAGATTACCAATTTTCACATCTTGACCTATTGTTACTTTTGACTCTTTATTAACGATTTCAAGAGTACTCACACTTGAGTTGATGATAACGTTGGTAGCTCCTTGTGCAATCACTACTTTAGGGATCACCACTGAACGATCAGTAGTTAACGTGACATTGCTACTAACAACAATTTCTCCTACTGTAGATGTTCCAGCTGTTTTCGATAGGAAAATAACATCTGCGTTTTTATCAACACCCACATCACCCAATTGAAATTCACTGAAAACAACTCTTCCTCTCACTGTAGGTTCATTTACAGCCACTGGGAAGTTATTGATAGATGCAACCTTTGCTACAAACGATTTATAGGATTTAGCTTGACTTGCTACTTGCAGGGAGTCATCAATCGTCGTTTTCCCTTCTACTTTTATGAATTCAGAGAAGAAAGAGTTCTCGACGCCTCTACCAACATGTAAATCACCTTTAATTGTGATATTTTTTATTGTGACATAGTCGCCATTGACATTGACATTCGCATCAATCATTGCATTTTTTCCATCAAATACAACATGATTTGCATATGGATTTGATGGATCTGTACTTGATGTACCTTTTGCAGTTAATTCAATAGATTGTATTTGTTCAATTTTATTTTCTTTTACAGTGAGTTTTAAGGTAGCTCCTTTTAAAGCTGCTAAATTAATAGGATTCATCCATTTCTTTTGTTCATCTGAAAGTATGTACGTTCTTTCAGATGTCACAAGTGTTTCATTTGTAATATTAGCTATCACCTCATTTACTTGAACAGGAACAGGTGTTATTTTGTTTTCACTACGGTAAACGAATGCTGCTATTTGTCCACGCGTCACATTTTTATTAGGCGAAAATGTTGTGGGAGTCGTTCCTGATGTGATTTCATTTTCAATTAATGTACTAACATAATTTCTAAACCAATCGTCTTGATTCACATCTGTAAATACGAGTTGTTGTGAATCTTCTGATTTTAAATTATAGGCTAATGAGATAATTTTAGCCATCTGGGCACGAGTTAGCGGATTATTCGGTTTGTATTCACCTTCAGATCCTACAATAATCCCCTGATTTGCTAATGCAGCAATATATTTATAGGCATTATGCTCCTTAGGTACATCTTTAAATCCTGGGTCTTGGATGTTTATTGTATCCAAATCTAATGCAAGAGCAATGATTTTAGCTGCATGAGCCCGCGTTAAAGTTTCGTTTGGACGGAATGTGCCATCATCATAGCCGCTAATAATATTACGCGCATGTAAACTATTCACTGCTTCATAAAAGTATGCATTTGATGGCACATCCTTGAATTTTGTTGTAGCTGCGTTAGCATTTGGCACAACTGTCACTAAGGTACTTGCTACAACAGACGCTGTAATTGTAGATGCCATTATCTTATTAAAGTTTTTATTCTTTTTTTTCATAGTCTCACATTCTTTCTCTCATTATTCATGGTGACTGTTTTACAAATAAATAGGAATTAGTGATATATCTTTTTCTATATATTTTAGATTGATATTTCTCCCTTTCTCTATTTTAATTCCACAATGATTTTGGGTAGTTATTACCAAATCATTTAGATATCACCATATTTTACTTTCCATTTTAGAGATATTCGTCTACCTATCATACAAATGTGGTAAAAATATTTTATAATAAATAGCAAAATTTTTATATATAATTTTTCTTAACAAAGCACATCTGAATGCATGACCAAAACGTTATTAGAACAACCATCATTAAACAAAAAGAACGAGTGAGCCGTTTTGTACTGAACTCCGAATTTATATGAAGCAAGCTTACGATAAATGATTAACTCATAGCTATTCATGATTAAAAGATTCTCGTCTGATAACCTTTGGTAGTAGTTAGTTTATTTCCCTATCTGACATCTTTAAGAGACAATTTCTTTTCTAATTCGGGAATAAAAGCTTGTCAACTGCCTCTTCTATCGTCTCATTTGACTTCTGTATCTTTACAGGAAGAGGTCTTTAAGAAAACCGTATATACCATATTTTATCATTTGAGTTATTTATTACATCTCTTATCTTTTTTAATAAATGAAAAATAATTTTAATTGTTTTATAACTCAATAGTATCCTCCGAAATATCACTTTCTACATATCGCGGCTTCATCACATCCGTTGCTACAGGAGTTGTTCCACTCCCAAAATCCTTAGTAATTGGAGGTAACGGGCTGTCGTTAAATTTGCTTTTAAATATGTCACTAGGCTCTAAGATTTTTATTGAAGTACTTTAAAGTGAAGTTGTCAACGAGGTTTTATGCGCAATTGGGTATATTGAAAAATTGAACGAAAACAGCAAGTAAAAGAACTTCATCTACCGCATTAAAGGCAATTTATCAAAACAACAATGATGAGGCCGATCAATTCAACAATGAAAATCAAAAATACCTCTTATGCACTTTACATCTTCTTGCGGCGAAACACCCAACATTTGGGAGTACTCGAAAGACTCTTTCATAGTCGATTCTATATGCCACACCAGCAGCATCTACTAATTCAGTTATTAATAGGACGATGAATGATATTTGCGTTAATGGGAAGGCAAGCAGCCCATATACATCGCCACTATCAATCTAACACTAGAAATTATCAACGATAGAAGAAGGGCTGGCTCCTATACAGGCTTTTGTTGCGACAGTAGTTGCTCTTCATGTGCGGATCGGCATTAGGTGCGTAATCATAACAACCTATAGCCCTGCATATACATTGGAAGAATATAGATATGGGAGGTAGAGGAATGGACAACAAGAACACCCACGATCAGACCAACAATCAAAGTTGGCAAGGTGGCTCACAACCGTCGCGCTACTCGCAGACAGTAGGAGAACGTGGCCCGATTCTGGAACAGGATACCATGCTGCACGAGAAAAATGAAACGTTTATCCATGAAACAATATTAGAGCGCCCTTTACATGTGAAGGGTTTTGGAGCCTTTGGTTATTTCGAGACGTTTAACTCGATGGCGGCTTACACAAAGCTTTGTTTCCTCCAACGTCTAGGCCAACAAGTACCTGTTGCTGTCCGATTCTCACTAGCGGCCAGCAACAGGGGAACACCAGACACTTCACGCAATGTGCGGGGCTTCTCGACTAAATTTTATACTGAACAAGGTATCTTTGACTTAATATGCAACCATCTTCCCGTATTTACGGTGCGGGATCCCATGCGGTTTGTAGAGACGGTCAGTGCCTTCAACCCGTCACCTGTCAACAACTTGATGGATCCCAATCGGTTTTGGAGCTTCTATGCGAAAAATCCGGAGGCGACGCATTTCGTGCTACAGTTGTACTCCGACCTGGGTACAATCAAGAGCCTCCGTCATATTCCTGGTTATAGTGTGAGTACTTATGTTTGGAAGAATGAGCAGGGTGTCCGTACTTATGTGAAATACAACTGGATCCCGCTAGCCGGCGTGCAGTATATCGACAGTCAGGAGGCGGCTCGACTTGCCTGCGAGAACCCAGATTACGCTGGTAAGGATCTCTATGACACAATTGCCCAGGGCGTACCAGTCGAATATGGGCTATATGTACAGCTTATGAACCCGCAAGACGAAGCCACACTGCCGTTCGATCCACTGGACGATACGAAGGTATGGGATGCACAGCAGTACCCGTTGCTGCCAGTCGGCAAGATGGTGCTGAATCGCAATCCCGACAATTATAAAGAACAGGTGGAGAAGCTAGCCTTTTCTCCGTCCAATATGCTGGAAGGTGCCGAATTTTCATTGGACAGAGTACTTCAAGGACGCGCCAATATCTATACGGATTCACAGCGTTATCGGTTAGGACCGAATTTCCGCAGCATCCCGATCAACCATCAGGCAAACTGGAAGCCATCAGACGAGGTCACAAGCAGCACCGGTAGCTATGTGGCAGGTCGGCTAGAGCGCACTGCACCTCCAAAAGGGGATGACTTCACGCAGCCAGGGCAATTTTACAACTCGCTGTCACCTGTGCTGCAGGAGCACTTAGTCCGTAACATTGCCTCCGATCTTGGAGCTGCCTCTTCAGAGTTGCAGCAGATTGTGTTAGGTTATCTGGCTCAAGCAAATCAGGAACTCGGAGAACGTGTTGCCTGGCAAATCGGTAACAAAGAGAAGGAATAACACCTGCCCAACCTTCAAACAATAGGGAAATTCAGATATCCTGAAACAAGTAGCGGGATTTCTCTACATTTCAAATACCCTCCGTTTATAGAACTGAGAGCATATTCTTATATAATCAGGTATTTATCGAAGAAATCCCGATAGGTTGGTTTCCTTGATCAAGAACAACTCCTTCATTAGTGAGGTCAGTGTATTAAGAGAGGACTGAAAATTGGGATAAAAATAAGACACTTTCTATTCGATTTGAACAGAAAGTGTCTTATTGTAACTCTTGAAAATCCCTTGCTATGCGAGAGGTGTTCAAGAAATGCAAAAAAGTTCATCAGAGATTATCTCTAATGAACTATTGCTGATTAATTTGTGATACCGGTGAGAGGACTCGAACCTCCACGGATCTCTCCAAACGATTTTGAGTCGTTCGCGTCTGCCATTCCGCCACACCGGCATAATAGAGATAAAAAAAATCGGCTAAACCGATTAACAGTAGGAATATGGAGGCGGCAACCGGATTTGAACCGGTGATAAGGGTGTTGCAGACCCGTGCCTTACCACTTGGCTATGCCGCCATCATATTTGGAGCGGAAGACGAGGTTCGAACTCGCGACCCCCACCTTGGCAAGGTGGTGTTCTACCACTGAACTACTTCCGCATAAAATGGCTGGGGTACTAGGATTCGAACCTAGGCATGACGGAATCAAAATCCGTTGCCTTACCGCTTGGCTATACCCCAACATTCAAATGGGGCGACTGATGGGAATCGAACCCACGAATGCCGGAACCACAATCCGGTGCGTTAACCACTTCGCCACAATCGCCATTATATGATAGTTATTAATTTTATAGTTAATGGGGCGACTGATGGGAATCGAACCCACGAATGTCGGAACCACAATCCGATGCGTTAACCACTTCGCCACAATCGCCATAAAATTAATTGGCAGGGGCAGTAGGAATCGAACCCACACCAAAGGTTTTGGAGACCTCTATTCTACCGTTGAACTATGCCCCTATAATCAATAAAACTGGTGGAGGGGGACGGATTCGAACCGCCGAACCCTAAGGAGCGGATTTACAGTCCGCCGCGTTTAGCCACTTCGCTACCCCTCCGGGAAAAAGATGCCGGCTATAGGAATCGAACCCACGACCTACTGATTACAAGTCAGTTGCTCTACCTGCTGAGCTAAACCGGCAAAAAAACAAGATGGGTCAGGACGGAATCGAACCGCCGACACTTAGAGCTTCAATCTAATGCTCTACCAACTGAGCTACTGACCCATATTTTAAATAAATGGCGGTCCCGACCGGGATCGAACCGGCGATCTCCTGCGTGACAGGCAGGCATGTTAACCGCTACACCACGGGACCATGTTTTTGCTTTCGTACATAAAAAATTGGTTGCGGGGGCCGGATTTGAACCAACGACCTTCGGGTTATGAGCCCGACGAGCTACCACTGCTCCACCCCGCGATAATACTATAATATTGTAAAAATAATGGTGGAGGATGACGGGCTCGAACCGCCGACCCTCTGCTTGTAAGGCAGATGCTCTCCCAGCTGAGCTAATCCTCCATCTGGGTATTAAAAATGGTGACCCCTACGGGATTCGAACCCGTGTTACCGCCGTGAAAGGGCGGTGTCTTAACCACTTGACCAAGGGGCCTGCGTTTGGAATAAATCAAAGTGCTGGCGGAGAGTAAGGGATTTGAACCCTTGAGACAGTGTTAACCGCCTACACGATTTCCAATCGTGCTCCTTCGGCCACTCGGACAACTCTCCAAGAATGGCTCCGAAGGCAGGACTCGAACCTGCGACAACCTGATTAACAGTCAGGTGCTACTACCAACTGAGCTACTTCGGAATAAATTTTAGTATATAGCCTAGCGATGTCCTACTCTCACAGGGGGAAGCCCCCAACTACCATCGGCGCTAAAGAACTTAACTTCCGTGTTCGGTATGGAAACGGGTGTGACCTCTTTGCCATTATCACTAGACTATTTGAAAGACAATACTTATTATAACATATTTTATAAAAATTACAAGTATATTATAATATTTTATTCTTTCAAAACTGGATAAACGGTGCATTGACTGTAACAAATATTTTGGTTAAGTCCTCGATCGATTAGTATTCGTCAGCTCCATGTGTCGCCACACTTCCACCTCGAACCTATCTACCTCATCGTCTTTGAGGGATCTTACTTACTTGCGTAATGGGAAATCTCATCTTGAGGGGGGCTTCATGCTTAGATGCTTTCAGCACTTATCCCGTCCACACATAGCTACCCAGCGATGCCTTTGGCAAGACAACTGGTACACCAGCGGTGTGTCCATCCCGGTCCTCTCGTACTAAGGACAGCTCCTCTCAAATTTCCTACGCCCACGACGGATAGGGACCGAACTGTCTCACGACGTTCTGAACCCAGCTCGCGTACCGCTTTAATGGGCGAACAGCCCAACCCTTGGGACCGACTACAGCCCCAGGATGCGATGAGCCGACATCGAGGTGCCAAACCTCCCCGTCGATGTGGACTCTTGGGGGAGATAAGCCTGTTATCCCCGGGGTAGCTTTTATCCGTTGAGCGATGGCCCTTCCATGCGGAACCACCGGATCACTAAGCCCGTCTTTCGACCCTGCTCGACTTGTAGGTCTCGCAGTCAAGCTCCCTTGTGCCTTTACACTCTACGAATGATTTCCAACCATTCTGAGGGAACCTTTGGGCGCCTCCGTTACCTTTTAGGAGGCGACCGCCCCAGTCAAACTGTCCGCCTGACACTGTCTCCTGCCCCGCTTAGGGGCATGGGTTAGAATTTCAATACAACCAGGGTAGTATCCCACCGACGCCTCCTTCGAAGCTGGCGCTCCGAGATCTCTGGCTCCTACCTATCCTGTACAAGTTGTACCAAAATTCAATATCAGGCTACAGTAAAGCTCCACGGGGTCTTTCCGTCCTGTCGCGGGTAACCTGCATCTTCACAGGTACTATAATTTCACCGAGTCTCTCGTTGAGACAGTGCCCAGATCGTTACGCCTTTCGTGCGGGTCGGAACTTACCCGACAAGGAATTTCGCTACCTTAGGACCGTTATAGTTACGGCCGCCGTTTACTGGGGCTTCAATTCGCAGCTTCGCTTGCGCTAACCACTCCTCTTAACCTTCCAGCACCGGGCAGGCGTCAGCCCCTATACGTCACCTTACGGTTTTGCAGAGACCTGTGTTTTTGCTAAACAGTCGCCTGGGCCTATTCACTGCGGCTCTCTCGGGCTTTCACCCTATCAGAGCACCCCTTCTCCCGAAGTTACGGGGTCATTTTGCCGAGTTCCTTAACGAGAGTTCTCTCGCACACCTTAGGATTCTCTCCTCGACTACCTGTGTCGGTTTGCGGTACGGGCACCTCTCACCTCGATAGAGGCTTTTCTTGGCAGTGTGAAATCAGGAACTTCGTCCATACGGACTCGCCATCACAGCTTGGCGTTACAGTGTGCGGATTTGCCTACACACACGCCTATCTGCTTGGACGCGCATATCCAACAGCGCGCTTACCCTATCCTCCTGCGTCCCCCCATTTCTCAAACGGTGAGGAGGTGGTACAGGAATATCAACCTGTTGTCCATCGCCTACGCCTATCGGCCTCGGCTTAGGTCCCGACTAACCCTGAGCGGACGAGCCTTCCTCAGGAAACCTTAGTCATACGGTGGACGGGATTCTCACCCGTCTTTCGCTACTCATACCGGCATTCTCACTTCTAAGCGCTCCACCAGTCCTTCCGGTCTGACTTCAACGCCCTTAGAACGCTCTCCTACCACTGACATCGTAGATGTCAATCCACAGCTTCGGTGAATCGTTTAGCCCCGATACATTTTCGGCGCAGCGTCACTCGACCAGTGAGCTATTACGCACTCTTTAAATGATGGCTGCTTCTAAGCCAACATCCTGGTTGTCTGTGCAACGCCACATCCTTTTCCACTTAACGATTACTTGGGGACCTTAGCTGGTGGTCTGGGCTGTTTCCCTTTTGACTACGGATCTTATCACTCGCAGTCTGACTCCCGTGTATAAATATCTGGCATTCGGAGTTTGTCTGAATTCGGTAAACCGGGATGGCCCCCTCGTCCAAACAGTGCTCTACCTCCAGTATTCTCATCACGAGGCTAGCCCTAAAGCTATTTCGGAGAGAACCAGCTATCTCCAGGTTCGATTGGAATTTCTCCGCTACCCACACCTCATCCCCGCACTTTTCAACGTGCGTGGGTTCGGGCCTCCAGTAAGTGTTACCTTACCTTCACCCTGGACATGGGTAGATCACCTGGTTTCGGGTCTACGACCACGTACTATTTCGCCCTATTCAGACTCGCTTTCGCTGCGGCTCCGCCTTCTACAGCTTAACCTTGCACGTAATCGTAACTCGCCGGTTCATTCTACAAAAGGCACGCTATCACCCATTAACGGGCTCTAACTACTTGTAGGCACACGGTTTCAGGATCTCTTTCACTCCCCTTCCGGGGTGCTTTTCACCTTTCCCTCACGGTACTGGTTCACTATCGGTCACTAGGTAGTATTTAGCCTTGGGAGATGGTCCTCCCGGATTCCGACGGAATTTCACGTGTTCCGCCGTACTCAGGATCCACTCTGGAGAGAACGAACTTTCGACTACAGGGCTGTTACCTGCTCTGGCGGACCTTTCCAAGTCGCTTCATCTAACTCGCTCTTTTGTAACTCCGTATAGAGTGTCCTACAACCCCAAGAGGCAAGCCTCTTGGTTTGGGCTCTTCCCGTTTCGCTCGCCGCTACTCAGGGAATCGATTTTTCTTTCTCTTCCTCCAGGTACTTAGATGTTTCAGTTCCCTGGGTCTGCCTTCAAGACGCTATGAATTCACGTCAAGATCCTACGCGATTAAACGTAGTGGGTTCCCCCATTCGGAAATCTCCGGATCAAAGCTCACTTACAGCTCCCCGAAGCATATCGGTGTTAGTGCCGTCCTTCATCGGCTCCTAGTGCCAAGGCATTCGCCGTGCGCCCTTAATAACTTAACCTACGGCTTTCGATATACGTCGTTATACAGCGTCAGCTTCATTCACTCGTTCAGTCACGTACAGAAGAGGTACGCTCCTTCATTCACTCAATCGCTTCCTTGCCTAACTCGTATCTCAAAACCCTTAAATTATTAAGCCTATAAAAAAACTTAAAAAATGTGTTTGTTGCTGTCGCTGCGCTTTCGCACAAAAACAGCTTGTTACAATTTCAATGTCGTTTTATCCAGTTTTCAAAGAACAAAGCTACTGCCTGCTTCTACTTCTTCGCAGCTTTGCGACGAAAGCGTAGCGACAGGAGCACATATATGAAGTGTTTCATTCAGAAAGAATGAGCCTTCAAAACTGAACGCAAAACGTAATCATTGTTTCATCCTCGATGAAACATTCCGTAAATATCCTTAGAAAGGAGGTGATCCAGCCGCACCTTCCGATACGGCTACCTTGTTACGACTTCACCCCAATCATCTATCCCACCTTCGGCGGCTGGCTCCAAAAGGTTACCTCACCGACTTCGGGTGTTACAAACTCTCGTGGTGTGACGGGCGGTGTGTACAAGGCCCGGGAACGTATTCACCGCGGCATGCTGATCCGCGATTACTAGCGATTCCGGCTTCATGTAGGCGAGTTGCAGCCTACAATCCGAACTGAGAACGACTTTATCGGATTAGCTCCCTCTCGCGAGTTGGCAACCGTTTGTATCGTCCATTGTAGCACGTGTGTAGCCCAGGTCATAAGGGGCATGATGATTTGACGTCATCCCCACCTTCCTCCGGTTTGTCACCGGCAGTCACCTTAGAGTGCCCAACTAAATGATGGCAACTAAGATCAAGGGTTGCGCTCGTTGCGGGACTTAACCCAACATCTCACGACACGAGCTGACGACAACCATGCACCACCTGTCACCGTTGCCCCCGAAGGGGAAACTATATCTCTACAGTGGTCAACGGGATGTCAAGACCTGGTAAGGTTCTTCGCGTTGCTTCGAATTAAACCACATGCTCCACCGCTTGTGCGGGCCCCCGTCAATTCCTTTGAGTTTCAGTCTTGCGACCGTACTCCCCAGGCGGAGTGCTTAATGCGTTAGCTGCAGCACTAAGGGGCGGAAACCCCCTAACACTTAGCACTCATCGTTTACGGCGTGGACTACCAGGGTATCTAATCCTGTTTGCTCCCCACGCTTTCGCGCCTCAGCGTCAGTTACAGACCAGAAAGTCGCCTTCGCCACTGGTGTTCCTCCAAATCTCTACGCATTTCACCGCTACACTTGGAATTCCACTTTCCTCTTCTGCACTCAAGTCCCCCAGTTTCCAATGACCCTCCACGGTTGAGCCGTGGGCTTTCACATCAGACTTAAAGGACCGCCTGCGCGCGCTTTACGCCCAATAATTCCGGACAACGCTTGCCACCTACGTATTACCGCGGCTGCTGGCACGTAGTTAGCCGTGGCTTTCTAATAAGGTACCGTCAAGGTACAGCCAGTTACTACTGTACTTGTTCTTCCCTTACAACAGAGTTTTACGATCCGAAAACCTTCTTCACTCACGCGGCGTTGCTCCATCAGGCTTTCGCCCATTGTGGAAGATTCCCTACTGCTGCCTCCCGTAGGAGTCTGGGCCGTGTCTCAGTCCCAGTGTGGCCGATCACCCTCTCAGGTCGGCTACGCATCGTCGCCTTGGTGAGCCATTACCTCACCAACTAGCTAATGCGCCGCGGGCCCATCCTATAGCGACAGCCGAAACCGTCTTTTAGTCTTTTACCATGAAGCAAAAGAGATGATTCGGTATTAGCCCCGGTTTCCCGGAGTTATCCCAAACTATAGGGTAGGTTGCCCACGTGTTACTCACCCGTCCGCCGCTAACGTCGAAGGAGCAAGCTCCTTCTCTGTTCGCTCGACTTGCATGTATTAGGCACGCCGCCAGCGTTCGTCCTGAGCCAGGATCAAACTCTCCATAAAAAGAAATTTGATTTGCTCAAATTGTTTTGCTGGCATCAATTTTGATGTCCAAAATTTTTGTTTTGTTCACTAGCCGAAGCTAGCTACTTAAAACTTGATTGATTACGTTTTGCTTGTTCAGTTTTCAAGGTTCATTTCAGTCGTTTTTTTCAGCGACTTCTTTATATTAGCATCTCACTCGAATCATGTCAATAACTTTTCTAAAAAAGTTATTTATGTTTTTCATTGAGGAGTTTTTCATTATGTCTTAGCGACAATTAATATAATACAATATTAAGATACTAAACGTCAACTACTTTTCTAAAAAAAGATCGAGGTATTTTAAATACCCCGATTTCAAGCATACTACAGTCATTGTTCTATTTCCAGAGCATCTTTATTTGCCTTATAATGACGGTGAAATATCCTATCATTTTTCGCCACAACTGGTTCTACTTGAATATAGCCTTTATCCACCAAATACTCTACAAATACCTCTAAATCTACTGAGTAATTGATGAGCTCAAGATGATCATGCAATTCTTGGATTGACCACGTTTCCCTTGTTTGCATCACTTCTAGTATATGTTGAGCCCCATCTCGTGTACGCGAATGAATTAAAAACTCACTTGCTAAAAATAATAGCTCTAGCCGCTTTTCAATTGGTTCATTACTTGTCACCAGCTCTTCGTATAGCTTATAGACGGCAGGCTCAATTTTTTTTACCTGTGCCCAAACCGTTACTTCTGGATAAAGCCCGCTATCAATAATGGATAAACGTCCTAAATGATGCAAGGAATCAACTACATGATTATACGCATCTAGGTAGCTTCCTTTATCAAAATACTCTTTACCCTCTAAATAACGTCGAATAAGCTTTGAAAATTGAATACCTGTTTTAATTTTACGACCATTATACGGAAATTCCTGTAATTCTATTTTTAGCTTATGCAGAAATTCATTGCGGTCAAATAGGACTTTGCCAAAGAAAATCCAATCAACTACTTTTTTGTTAGAGCCAACGAGCAGCCATTTTCGTATTAATTTTTCTGTAACAGTATGTAGAGCGACTTTATTTCCTTCATATAAGTAATGTTTCGTAAAAACGGGCTGTTCTGCTTCTTTTACAATAATCAGTAAAACCGTATCAAATGTATCAGTAACATTACTTTGCTCTTCACGCTTTTCCACTAAAATGACACCTAATGTATTCGACTGACTTGCACGTTCTTGATATATTGGACGCAATACTTGTTCCATGCTCAGCTCTCCTTTATTTCTCTAGCTTCCCTTGTTCCGTTAAAAATTCGACATACTCTAAAAGTATTCCTGCTTTCATTTAGTTCAAAGCTAAAATACTTTGTCCTTATATGTTATAGTAGATTTTAGATTGGGAGGCAAGATGAAAAATGAAACCTTATAAAAGTAAAATTAATAAAATTCGTTCATTCGCATTAGCGTTAATCTTCATCGGCTTTGTTGTGATGTATGGGGGGATTTTCTTTAAAAACAGCCCAATACTAGTATTAATTTTCATGACCTTAGGTGTACTATGTATTATTGGTAGTACGGTGGTTTACGCTTGGATAGGATTACTATCAACAAGAGCTGTTCAAGTTGAATGCCCTAATTGTCATAAGCATACAAAGGTTTTAGGTCGTGTAGATATGTGCATGTATTGCAATGAACCATTAACACTTGATCCTACTCTTGAGGGTAAAGAGTTTGACCAAGCCTATAATCATAAAACAAAAAAATCCTAGCCCTTTTCAGAGCTAGGATTTTTCATTGTACTTTAGCAGTAGCACCTTTACATGATGGACAAGTGCCGTATATCTCTAAACGATGCGAATGCACATCAAAGCCCGTTACCTGTGATGCAAAATGCTCAATTTCATCGAGTCCAGGATAGTGGAAATCAACAATCTTACCACAACATTCACAAATCATATGATAATGATCATTTGTCACGAAATCAAAGCGACTTGAAGCGTCTCCATAAGTAAGCTCTTTCACAAGCCCTACTTCGCGAAATACACGTAGGTTGTTATAGACGGTCGCTACACTCATATTAGGAAACTTTCCTTCAAGTGCTTTATAAATTTCATCGGCAGTCGGATGTGCCATTGATTGAATCAAATATTCCAAAATAGCATGACGTTGAGGAGTAATACGTACACCAGTTATTTTTAACGTGTCCAGTGCATCTTGTAAATGCGTTGTAGACATCGCCATGCACCTCTTCCATAAGTATTATTAATTTATAATTGTTATAAATAGTGTATCGAATTCGCCCTACTTCGTCAACAATCATACATTTCTTATTCTCAATCAATTACATCTTAACTAGCTCATATCCAGAATTTTTCCAGTTCGCCCAGAAAATCTTCTTCTAAATCAACAAGAATTCCTCAGTAGCCTCTTGATAAATCCATCACATTCTCTAAATCGGTTTCTCCCTTTAGCCACTTCGTTAAGCTTGGTTTAAAAATTTCTAAGCTACGTTCCACATAACGAGATGAGTGACTTGAAATATGGGGGGATACAACAACATTTGGTAATGTCCATAACGGATGGTCTGATGAAAGAGGCTCTTCTTCAAAAACATCTAACACAGCATAGCCAATTTCTTCCGCCTGAATAGCTTGAATCAGTACCTTTTCGTCCACTAAGTTACCACGACCAAAATTCATAAAAATAACACTGCTTTTCATAGCTGTAAAATGCTCTTCTTTTAATAAATGAGTGGTTTCCCGTGTTTTTGGTAATACAGAAATAACGATATCTGCACTTGGCAATGCTTCATTTAATTGCGCAAAGCTAATCATCTTATCCATATAAGGCGCTGTGTTTCCAGAACGATTGCAGCCAATTGTTATGACACCAAAGGCTTGCAATAACCGACCAACCTCCGAGCCAATGGCACCAGGTCCTAAAACAAGTGCTGTACTATGACATAATTCTGTTTGCCTTGCTTTTTTTGACCATTCCCTCGTCTTTTGCTGCTCATATATCCAGGGCACTGCACGCTTAATGGCTAAAATATGTGCGAGTATCGATTCTGCCATTGGTGTTTTATGAATACCTCGAACATTTGATACTAAAATTCCACGCTCCATAATGGCTTGTGCTGGCATTTTTTCGATACCTGCGGACGCCACAAAAATCCACTTTAATTTAGTTGCATATTGCATATTATCCTCTGTTAAATCTTCACCATATGTAACTAACACCTCTGCTTTGGTCAGCTCTTCATTGGATAAACCATTCTCAAAAATAAAGTCCACCTGCGGAAATTCTGCTAGCAATGGCTCACGTAAATCAGGTCTTGGTTCAAACGTAAAATAGATTCTCATTTTGTCGCCCCCTGCTCTGTTAAATAAGTATATACCTCTTCAATATGGTTTTTCACTCGTACCTTGCGCCAAGCTTTCTCTAGCTTTCCTTCTGGATCAATTAAAAATGTTGAACGCTCAATACCCATAAATTCACGTCCATACATTTTCTTTAGCACCCAGACACCATAAGCCTCAGCTACCTTATGGTCCTCGTCCACTAACAATGAAAATGGCAACCCATGCTTATCAATAAATTTTGTATGTTTATTGGCATCATCTGGACTTACACCAAGAATAACAGCATTCAAATGACTGAAGTCCTCAAACTTATCACGAAAATCACATGCCTCTGTTGTACAGCCTGGTGTCATATCTTTTGGATAAAAATATAAAATCACATACTGTCCTTTGAGATCTGCTAAATGCACCCATTCACCTTTTTCATTTATTAAAGAAAAATCAGGCGCCTTCTGTCCTTCTATTAAAGTCATGTTCATTCCCTCCTCTATAGGTTCTATTTTACTCCAAGTCATAAAACAAGTCATATCTCCTCATTTTTTTGGATTTCTTACACTGATAGGTCTACAATAGATAACGTATAAAATTTTAGGAGGCAATACTATGAATCACGCAAAATCTGAAGCACTACATGCAGAGGCTTTACAGCACATCGTTGGTGGCGTAAACAGCCCTTCTCGTTCATATAAGGGAGTTGGTGGTGGTTCTCCTGTGGCAATGGCTCGCGGAAAAGGAGCCTATTTTTGGGATGTGGATGGCAATCGCTATATCGACTACTTAGCAGCATATGGACCTCTTGTAACTGGACATGGCCATCCACATATTGCAAAGGCAATTGCACATGCAGCCGAAAATGGTACATTGTTTGGAACACCAACTGAATATGAAGTGACTTTTGCTAAAATGCTGAAAGAGGCAATTCCATCAATGGATAAAGTGCGCTTTAACAACTCAGGTACAGAGGCTGTTATGACAACCATTCGTGTTGCCCGCGCTTATACAGGACGTACCAAAATTATGAAATTTGCAGGCTGCTACCATGGTCACTTTGATTTAGTATTAGTTGCTGCGGGCTCTGGACCTGCTACATTAGGAACACCTGATTCAGCAGGTGTCACAACCTCTACTGCGGAAGAAGTGATTACAGTACCTTTTAATAATCCCGAAGCCTTTACAGCTGCAATGGATAAATGGGGCGAGCAAATTGCGGCGATCTTAATAGAGCCGATTGTAGGGAACTTTGGTATTGTGGAGCCAAAGTCAGGCTTCCTAGAGCTTGTGCATGCGACTGCAAAGAAAAAAGGGGCTTTAACGATTTACGATGAGGTGATTACAGCATTCCGCTTCCATTATGGTGGTGCTCAAAATTTACTTGGCTTAACACCTGACCTGACAGCTCTTGGTAAAGTTATTGGTGGTGGCTTACCAATTGGGGCATACGGTGGGCGTAAAGACATTATGGAAACTGTTGCTCCCCTTGGTCCAGCCTACCAAGCAGGAACAATGGCTGGTAATCCCGCATCTATGCAAGCTGGCATTGCCTGCCTCGAAGTACTACAAACACCAGGTATTTACGATGAAATGGATCGTCTTGGTGGTATTTTAGAGCAAGGCATTTTAGCTGCGGCAGAAAAGCATGCGATTCCAATAACAGTTAATCGTCTAAAAGGGGCATTAACGATTTACTTTACAGATGTAAAAGTAGAAAACTATGAGCAGGCTGAAAACACAGATGGCGAACTATTTGGTCGCTTCTTTAAATTAATGCTTGAACAAGGCATTAACTTAGCGCCTTCCAAATATGAGGCATGGTTCTTAACAACTGAGCATACAGAGGCAGATATCCTTGAAACCATTAAAGCTGTAGATTACGCTTTTTCGCAATTATCTTAATCGTACTTCCAAAATTTCCAGTAAAGATTTCATAGAAAAACGCTAGCTGTCGGAAAAGATTTTTACCGACAGCTCTTTTTCTTATTTACGCATGCAAATCTATGTATTTTATAAGCACTTCCTTCTATAATGTAAAGAAGCTTAAAAATTTTAGACAGAAAGGACATCCATTTTCTATGAAATTAGGTGCCCGTGTTTTTAAAACTGGTGTAGCTATTGTATTAGCACTGTTTATTGCAGAACTATTAAATCTATCTTCACCTGTTTTTGCTGGAATTGCAGCCGTTTTTGCGATTCAGCCTTCTATTTATCGTTCTTACCAAACCATTGTGGAGCAAGTCCAAGCAAATATTATTGGAGCTACCATTGCGGTTGTATTCGGCTTACTTTTTGGTCATCATGTTGTGGCTATCGGCATAGCTGTTATTATCACAATCGGGTTAATGCTGAAATTTAAACTTGAAAAATCTCTGTCTTTAGCACTGGTATCCGTTGTAGCCATTATGGAGTTTCAAGGAGATGATTTTCTAACATTTGGGCTGCTACGCTTTTTAACAATTTTGGTTGGCGTCTTAGCAGCATTTATTGTAAATCTTGTATTCTTACCTCCAAAATATGAGGTAAAGTTATTCCGCAAAATCTATATTTTACAGGATGATATTATTCGCTGGACACGACTGGCTGTACGTCAGGCTTCTGAGCACACATCCACAAAGGGAGCATTAAGTAAATTTAAAAGTCGTATGCTACGAGTAGATGCACTCTATGAATTGTACAAAGAAGAGCGAAACTACTTTAAAAATAAAACCTATGTCAAAGCACGTAAACTGGTTGTCTATCGTCAAATGATTTTAACCTCTAAACGAAGCTTGGAATTGCTACAACGCTTGCATAAGCATGAAAATGAGTTGGCTCAGCTTCCTACACAATTTCATCTGATGATTCAAGAACGACTGGATTCCTTATTAACGTATCATGAACAATTGCTGTTAAAATATACAGGGAAGCTAAAGCCTGAGCATTCAGAGTGGAATAAAAGCATTGACTATGTTCAACGCAATGAGCTGATGGAGATTTTTATTAAGCAAATTAACTTCGCTCGTGAGGAGGGTGATACAGAGTTTTCCAGCTACCATTTACTTTATATTTTATCGCGGATTTTAGATTATGAAGAAAACTTAGAACATCTCGATACGCTGATTGTGTCGTATCAAAACTATCATGGACATGAAATTAACGTAGAATTTGAAGAAGAGTTCATTTAATTTAAGAAACGACAAATTGGGACACTCCCTTTTGTCGTTTTTTTATATTCCTTCTATGAAATTGTGAATTTTTAGATAATTAAGTATAATTGTATATGATTAAAAAAATAAGGGGTGCATAGAAAATATGGTAAATTTAAGCAAGATTGAATTGACGAAAAAAGGGCAATCGGTAAATTTAACAAAATCGGAACATCAAGGAATCGGAGAAATTCTAGTCAATCTAAATTGGAATCAGCAATCAGCAAAACCCTCTGGCGGATTTTTATCTTCGCTATTTGGTACTAAATCAGGTGGTGGGATTGATTTAGATTTAGGCTGCTTATATGAATTAACAGATGGTAGCAAAAGCTGTGTACAAGCTCTTGGCAATGCATTCGGTAGCTTGCATGCCCCACCTTTTATTGAATTAGACGGCGATGACCGCACTGGTATGGTAAGCGGTGGAGAAAATTTGCGCATTAACGGAAATAAGGTAAGCGATATTAAACGTGTACTGGTCTATGCCTTTATTTATGAAGGAGTCGCAAATTGGTCTGAGGCTGATGGCATCGTAACTGTCAACTATGGAACAGGCCCTAGCATTGAGGTACGCTTAAATGAACATCGAAATGGCAAAAATATGTGTGCGATTGCTATGATTGAAAATGTCAACAATGAAACCTTTAAAGTGGAGCGTCTTGTTGACTATTTTAGTGGACATCGAGATATGGACAAAGCCTATAATTGGGGAATGTCTTGGCGTTCTGGCAGAAAGTAATAAATAATGTCTCTTACAGCAAAGTCATCATAAAGTGAACCTCACTGATTGCTGTACCTGATGCCGCACTTATATGCATAAAATCACCGGTATGTTTTTACAGATAGTAATATGAGCTAAAGCCAGCATTAACTTGCACTAAGAGAGTGGGAGTTAATGCTGGTAGATTAATGGCGTAATGTTAATAGTTGCTGTTCTGCCTGCTGACGTTGGGCTATGTGCTCATCACGTAGTTTACGATAATTGGTAATTCCTACAGTAATCATATCCCACATTTCTTCAAGTGTTTGTGTTGTAGTTGGCTGTTGTGCCAAAGCCGTACTTAATTGCACTGCTTCATGATTTGTGCCTCCATATTGCTTCATGCGATTTTCAAAGGCTGTAGCTGATTGATTTTGTAGCTGTTGGCGTTTTTCATTCACCGCATTCATCATGCTCAATTTAAAAACAGGGATGGTCTTCACAAAAGCACTGTTAATTTGTTCAATCAATTCACGATTACCATCGCGTAACATCTCAATTTGCGGAGCTGTTAAAATCGCAACCATGCGTGATCTCTCCAGCTCATCTATTTTCTGTGCAAGCATTTCAGCAATGGTTTGCAAGCTGGTAAGCTCCATTTTCGCCATCTGATTGCCTGCCGCACTTTGCTTTTCATACATTGGTATAAGCGTGGTTGTCACTTCCTGTAACTTTAACTCTGCAGCTACACTATATTTTTCGAGTTCAAGGTAAAATGTTAAATCCTCATTGTATAAGTGGGCAAGCATCCGATTATCCTTTGCTAATTCCTCTTCCATTTGCACAAATTGATAATGGATTTTTTCGATATCTCTACCAAAAACATTGTATTTTGCCCAGAGATCTTCTTCATTTTTCGGCTTACGTGCAAATAGCTTCTTAAAAAACCCCTTCGGCTGCTCTGTAAAATCATTTTGATCAAATTTTAACATTAACATTTCAAGTTGCTTCAATAACTCACTCGACTCATACGATTTGGATTGGGTCATTACATTTAATATGCGATCAGTAAACTGCGCTAATTTCATCGCTGGCTCCTTGCCTAAAGCCATTAGCTCCAGTTGATTTTTTATATTGATTCCATTAGCAAGCTGCCGTACTTCCACATTTTCCCGTAGCTGCTGTTTCACGGTTGCTGCTGTTTCTGTTGTGAGTTGCTCCAGCATCATCATGCCCATACCCTCCTTTCTATCACTAGAAAAATCGATTAAAGAGCTTTTTAATAATGGTATCAGGCGCATTTTTGTCTTCCTTTGGTTCTTCATAGTGCAAATCAAATAACATATGCTCTAGTCGATGTACATCAAAGGAATCCTCTGGTAAATGCTTTTCTAAATCTAGTTTGCCTGTCGGGTTATAAAACACAATATCTACCCCAAAACGATTTAAAAATGCGAGTAATACGATATCCTCACGTGATAAGGCAGGTTGCTGTGGTGCTTGATAGAGCACTAGCTTAGGTACTTCTTGGGCATAGTCAAAGCCTTGCAGTAAGCGCAATATATCCCGTGGAATCATCGTTAATTGTTTAAAAATAAATAATTGTAAATCATAGAATGTTTCGTTTGGCTGTTGCTTAAGCACTGGTTGTTCACATGAAACCTTCATTGTATAGGCAATAGCACGCTGTAGCTCCAAGGTTAATTCCCCATACTGCCACCAATCGCTTTGCATAATGCGCTCTATCGATAGCTCGCCACTCACTAAGCAATGCTGATAATGAAAATGATAATTGGCTTTGCTTGTTTTTATATACGGGAATTCCTTTACAAAAACTGTATGTGGATTCGTCAGTAGTCGATGCATATCCTGCCAGTATTCTTCACGAAAGCTGGAAACTCCACTAATTTTCGCAAAGATGACGGGAATCACAACCTCATTGCCCACCACTTCAAATTGTGGTCGCAATAGTGCCTTCACATTCGCATAGATAAAAATATCATCATAGGTCATTCTTAATGTTAATGAACGTGGCATAAAATCTTTAAATTGCCAAGGTTTATAGAAACCTGATGGCTGATCATGCATTAATTGCTCGAAATGCTGGCTAGAACGATAGCCTACAGTCGCCTGACGATCACGCAGCTTATCAGGAAATGGCTGCAAAGTTGTTTGGTGCGCATACGAATATGTAATGGAAAATATCTCTGTCGCATCAATGTCTGCAAATTCATCTATTTTTGCTGGATGAAAAATCAACACATCACATCCAAGCTCCATTAATAATAATAAAAAATAACGCTGACTAATCGTTGTTTCCCCATACCAAACCACTTTTGGGAAATCATCTGTTGGCTTCATTGATTTTGTCCATTGAATCCAATGATTTTTCAGCCATTTCACCATATCAATTAAAAAGCGGCGAAAATCATTAGCAAGTAAGCCCAATGCCTGCTGCTGTTGAAAAAGCTCCACAATTTTAATGGTTGCTAGCTGTAAATGTCGATTCATCATACTATCATCATGCTTAGGAATTAACTGATAACCGTACATCATGGCAACTAAGCGATTAATGGATAGCCCTTTAGGAGTTTGTTGATGCTGCGATAAAATTGCTTGGATAGCCTGAAAATCTTTTTGCTCAATATGCCGATTTAATTCCTCACTTAAAATATGAATATGCTTGTTTTGTGACAAGGTAAATAATGAATTGAAATAATCATCCTCCTCAATCGGTACACCTAAGACGCGCACAGCAATTCGGCTAAAGCTTATTTGCTGTACGGTTTCCTCATAATATGCACGATTCTTTGGTGAATCTTGAAACGCCTGTAGCCAATCATCAGCATGACGCTCCAATACTGGTTTAATTGTGATTGCTTGCATACAAACGCCACCTCCTAAAATCATCCTTCACATCACACTTTTATTATTAGCTGTAACACCGCTTCAAGCAAATCCTTGGTAAAGGCTTCACCAGCATGTGCTGAATAGGTTGTGTTTGCTAGCACACTTGGCTGCTTATCCTTCAAATCTCCGTGATAAGGTGTATACCCTATATCAGCCATTGCCAGCATCCCATAATCCATAATTGAATCGCCTGCTGCTATATGCACATCGTACATACAAAATTGTTGAATATATTCAATCGCTGCTTCCTTTGTCAGTACCTTTGGCATTACATATAACTTTTTGCCTTGCAGCAGCACATGCCAGCCGTGTACAGCAAATTCCTGCACAATTGCTTGATATTCTTCCTCGTGTAAAACCTCTGTATCCACATGATGTACATAAAATAGTTCATCCATATAATAAGAACGCTGTAGCCATGCGTCTGATCTTATTGTCTGAAAATGTCGTAGCATATCGGCTTGTGGAATAGAGGTGTCCGCAATACGCTTACGCAATAGTTTAGCCCAGTCTTCATTCGGACAACCCTTTTCTAATATTGTACCCCCATTACTAGTAATAGCAAAAGTAGGATATAATTCTTTTATCAAATGGATGCGCTCATATTGATATAATGCGCGAGTTGTCACTGGTACAAATATAGTGTGTGCATAAACCTGCTGTAGTAATGCTATGGTGTCCTCTGTCATCATGCTAATCACTTCACCATCTCTTTGTTCAACGACGATAGTTGCTGTTGCTGGTGGGAAATTACTCATCATGCGCTGTGAATAAATAAGTGTTCGATCTAAATCAGATGTAAATAGTAGCATACTTGCCTCCTCTATACTTCTTTAATTAAGCCGCAACATGCATATGACATATTCGGATATTCCTCAATAGGTACATTTCTTTCCTGAGCTAATAATAATATATGTTCAAGGTCGTCCATGTGCTGTGGATTGATTAAAATTTTCCATGGTACTCGGCGTAGCAATACCCGTGTTGTTTCACCAACTCCAGGCTTCACTAAATGGATATTGGTAATATTAAATGCTTGTTGAATCGCTTGAACTGATTTCATACCTGCCCAAGTTATTGTAGACGCTGATTGCTTTTGAAGCTGCTGTTCAACCTCTATTTGTACTTGTTCAAAATAGGCAGCTATACGGTCTATGTAAAGGTTTGATACATCTACATCTTCAAGCTCTTTATAATATTTGGCTCCATGAAAGTCATGCTCCTCCATAAACTGCAAATTCAATACTGTTCGACTCACTAATCCTGAGACAGTTGAATTCAAACAAGCCGATGGAATTAAAAAATCTGTACGTGTCCCGTAAATAGAGGCACAATGTCCTGGATCAGCTAATACAGCCAATGTCGCATCGAGCTGTTGAGTATGCTTGGCGCTAAAATGTTCACATGCCTGTAGCAGTTCCCTAGTGATGGCTCCTTTTCCTGTCCAACCATCAATAAATTGGATACGTGCTAAAGGGTGCGTAGCAAATATATAACGAATGGCTGTCTCATCAATGCCTCGACCTCGAATAATGGAAATAGCATAATGAGGCACATTGACATTGTAACGCATTTTTAGGTAACGCTTAATTAAAATACCAATCGGCGTACCTGCTCTTGCTAAACTGACAAGCACTAAATGCTTTAAGCCTTGATGTGCTACAATTTGCTCCGCGACAATCCCAACAGCGATGGCTATACGCTCTGCATAGGCATCTAATGTTTTATGAAAAAGCGTCATATAGGCTTCTGAAGGATGATATTCCACTGGTAGCATTTCTGAATAATGTGTACCTGATTGAATAAGACGTTCACGCTTGTCATTATCCAGTTCAAGGACAACATGGCTAATATCACGTAATAAAAACACAACATCCTCTGGTGCATAGCTGCTCATTTGATCTGGTTGCCTCATCACACTCACGACTTTACCTCCAATTCATGCATACAAATCACATATATTTTGGCATTGCTTACCGACTGCAATGCTTGCACAGCTCGAGCTACGACTTCTTTACTTGCTATACGTTCCACCAGCAAAAAAAGTTCCGAATATGGGCGACTTTGCACATTATATAAATAGTTTTCCACACCATTATTTTCAGGACTTTCAAAGACTATTTTTTCTGTAATCGTATAGTTCGTATCATTTGTCCAATAAATCGGGCTACGAGTTGTGGATTGGTAATAAACATCCTCCCCTAAATAAGCAGCAATTTGCATCGGTACATACATAAACTCCCCTGTACCAATAACAAGCGCAGGACCATTTGTACGTAGTTTTTGGAGCTGCTTGGCAATTGCTCGTAATGTATCCTGCTGCTGGACATGCTGTTCTGTCGTTAGCATAAATCTACCAGTTGCTAACATATAGGGCTGACGATTTTCTAAACCATTCTCGGCAATTGAGCGAACATATTTCTGGTTAACAGGTTCATTAATTGACAGAAGCGTCATGTCTTGTGTCTCACGTAATATAGGTTTTTCTTGTTTATCTGCTAAAAGCGGTGTGCCATTACAAGTAAAAGTGCCGCTCATTATTGCCATAAAATCAATGGAGATCTGCCACTGGCTCTCTAACTGCTTAAATACGGCTTGCTGTTGCTGGGAACGCCAATCTAAAATGGATAACACCGTGTAATGCTGGACAAATGGGAATTTCTTTCTTAACGTTTCAATGATATTGACAATCGTATTCCCTGTAGTAATTTCATCATCAATTAATACAATGCGCTTTACTTGCTGTAATTTTTCAGGCTCTTCACTATAAATACGATGGCTTGTCGCATGTGAATGTTCCTCCTCAAATGTCACAAACGGCTCAAAATCAGGTAGCAGCTCTCTAGTTGTATGGATATATAGAGCATTCGACTGAAATGTATTAAACACAGCATGACCAAGTGCTGTTGCCGTTTCAGCAAAGCCAATAAATAATGTTTTCTCTGGTAAATCGAGGCATATCCCCAACGCTTGCTGTAAAACAGCTTGCTTCTGCGGCTCTTTCAATGCTTGGACAACAGATGCAAGTTGGCTTGCCTCTTGTCCATTAAGCTTTTGATGATACATTATGGCCAATAGTGTTCCTGTTAGCAAAGGGACTTGTGGACGTACAGCTAAATGCTTGCCAAGAACCGTGCTGACAAATAAAAATTGTCTTTTTTTATTAATGCGTGTAGCCATTTTAAATAAATCTGTTAGCGCAAAATGATAAGGATTATTCGTAATCTCAACATCAATAGCATAGTTTTCAATAATAGTTAACTTACTTTTCAGTGGTTGCATGGATTGTTCCTCCTATATCTCTATGAAATATTTCTGAAAAGGCTTTTTATTGAGCATTCACATGGGATAAAAGAGAGGCGAAATCCACTGATTCATGGTAAACACCATATAAATGTGCCTGACGTAAAATTCGTTGCGCCCATCTCATATGTGGTTTCATTTCATTCATTTTATTCGCATAATGACTTTTCAAAACACCTCTTTGACCATCGTTATTTTCTATAATGCTAAGCGCATCAAAATATTCTTCATGGGAAATAACATAAAGCGCATGGACTACACGAATATGGCTTGGGTGAATAATGGTTTTGCCTAAAATACCATTCTGTCTATCCATTA
Source organism: Lysinibacillus sp. FSL H8-0500 (assembly GCF_038051955.1). Taxonomy (NCBI): domain Bacteria; kingdom Bacillati; phylum Bacillota; class Bacilli; order Caryophanales; family Bacillaceae; genus Lysinibacillus; species Lysinibacillus sp. FSL H8-0500. Next base: position 3,971,107 of record NZ_CP150292.1, read on the forward strand.
ATACTTCTTTCATTAACCCATCTAAGCAATCATCCAATAATGCTTTCCGTGCATCTAGCGCACCTTTTTCACTAAATGGGGTCACCCTTAATGCTGGCTTTAGTATACGGTGATTACTGAAATATTCCCATACAGGCCCAGAAATAATAAACCCATCTCCTTCGCGACCCAATATATTAACAATATCAGCAATACAATCTCGAATCACACTAATATCGTAAATCGTTGAATCCATTCGGCGTCGGATACCATAAATGCCACAAAAATCCGTTGCGCCAATACGTACATTTAATACGCGCTCATGGTATTGTTGGAGCACCTCTTTAATAGCCAGTAATGCTGCCAGACGAGTTTCTTTATATAAAATTTCATGGCTTTCTAAAATGGGCATACCGTATAAGGTTAGCTGATGCTGTTGAATCGTTTGCTCTAATAATTCAAAATAAATCGCTCCTTGTACTGCTGTAAATTTAGGAAACACATAACCTGTTAATACCTCTTGTCTTTTTCCTAAGATTGTAGTTAGCTGCCTAAATTGTTCTACACTACGGACACGAATAAATATAAGCGGGAGATTTTCCAATAAAATCTGTTCATTACAATAGAGCGTAAATAGCTCCTCAATATCTCTTATTAATTTTGCTTCACAGCTTGCTAATTCAGCATCTCCTATTGCATCTTCTAAATCTATAACAAGTGATGTTAACTCTTTATATTTTTGTGATTGCACCATGCTTACAATATTAGGCATGGATGCGGGCATATACAAAGTTGCTCCTAAGGCATATGACAAAATATCTGGTGCTTCCCATTTTGAAAAAGGCTGTGGCTTTTTATAAAAAATTGATTCTGCTTCTGTTGCAAAATGTTGCATCTAATCCTCTCCCCAGTAAAAAGAATGGTCTTTGTGAAAAAAACACTGCATCAGCCCGCTTTCTACAGACCAATACAGTGCCTTAATTATGCATCCGTTTTCTTATTTATTTTGTGTACAACAAACGTTAATAAGAATGCTGCAAGTAGAATGATAAAGAATATTTCATGTGATAGATGGAAGCCAAAAACACTAGCAAACATTTTAAGGGCGATAATAGCGATTAAAATATAAGCCGTTGTTTCAAGTTCTGGTACTCGCTCAATTAATGATAGAAATACACCAGCGATTGTTCGCATCATGATAATTCCCAATATACCACCTAGCAATAGAACCCATACTTGATCTGAAATTGCAAATGCTGCTAGTATTGAATCTACCGAAAAGGCAACATCCATTAATTCAACGGAGATCACAGTCGCCCAGAAAACCCCAAATATACGAACCATCCAGCCATTCTTCTTAAACTCTTGTGCCTCGTCCTCATCATCACTCTTATTTTTAAAATGTAGGATAACTAGCCACATTAAATAGGTTGCACCAATTATCTTTACAATCGAAAACTTTACTAGGTATACACCAATACCTATGAAGATAAAACGGAAGAAATACGCACCAAACATTCCATACATAAGTGCCTTTTTTCGTTGATTTGGCGGAAGATGCTTAACGAGCACTGCTAACACTAATGCATTATCTGCTGATAACAGTCCTTCCATAATGATTAATGAAAATATAAGCCCCCATGATACTGGATCTGTTAAGACTTCTCCCCACATCCGCCAGTTAAAAAACTGTGCATATGTATTTAATATCTCATAAAATACGTCCAAATAAGCTCCTCCATCATCTAATCATGCCTGTAATTTATCCCATATTAGCAGGCTGTAAGGCTCCTATTGCCAAACATCAGGTGGAGCCAAGCTGTTTAAGCGAGGAGCAACAGCCTGTAAAACCATACCAATCAGAGAGAGGAGGCATCACATTCACGTAACAACACCGACTTACGCACAAGTGAAGTGGCTTAGAAAATTCTCACTGATTGAAGGTTTGCTTTATTGCAGCCCGTATGCGTTAACTAATGCGCCTAATCCACCTTGATAGCCTGAGCCTACTGCGGCAAACTTCCATTCGCCATTATGACGGTATAGCTCACAGAACACAACTGCTGTTTCAATACTGAAATCTTCGCCTAAATCATAGCGTAATACCTCTGATCCTGACTCTTCATTCGTTAAACGAACATAGGCATTCAGTACTTGTCCGAAATTTTGATGACGACCCTCTGCATCATAAATTGTAACCGTTATAACAATCTTTTCAATTTGGGGAGATACTTGCTTTAAATTGACAAGAATTTTTTCGTCGTCTCCATCTCCCTCACCTGTACGATTATCACCTGTATGCACAACAGATTGGTCTGCACTCGTTAAATTATTGTAAAAAATAAAGTCTTGTTCATTACGGCACTTTCCAGAAGAGTCTAATAAAAACACAGATGCATCTAAATCAAAGTCATGACCGCCATCGAATTGTTTTACATCCCAGCCTAATCCAATCCCTACATTATTTAAACCTGGATCTTGTTTCGTTAAATCAATACGTTGCCCTTTACTTAATTGGATACCCATTTAAAAATCTCCCTTCCTTGTATAAAGTTGAATTTTTAGTTTACACTTAAACCGTAATCATTACAAAGAGCTGCTAAACCGCCTTGGTAGCCTGCACCAATTGCATTAAATTTCCATTCTCCACTATGGCGGTATAACTCACCTACAACAATGGCTGTTTCAATACTGAAGTCTTCACCTAAATCATAACGAATGATTTCTTCATTTGTTTGTTCATTAACAATGCGAATATAAGCATTGGATACCATACCAAAGTTTTGACTACGTGTCTCTGCGTCATGAATCGTTACCGTGAATGCTAGTCGTTGAACATGTGCAGGAACTTGTGTTAATGCCACTTTGACAACCTCATCATCGCCTTCACCTACACCTGTTAAATTGTCACCTGAATGTTCTACTGAACCGTTGCCGCCTACTGTATTATTGTAGAAGATAAAATCATTTTGATCTGCTACCTTACCTGTGTCTGCAAGTAAAAAGACAGAGGAGTCTAAATCGAAATCATGCCCACCATCATATTTATTTGTATCCCAACCTAAACCGACAATCACATTTGTTAACCCTGGATTTGTTTTTGTTAAATCTACCTTTTGTCCTTTTTGTAATGAAATAGCCATTCTCTTCATTCCTCCTAATAATTTTATTTATTGATATCTTCGAACAACGTCGCCAAGTTTTACATCATTTGTGCCTGTACCTACCGCCGCAAATTTCCATTCATTATTGTGACGGTAAATCTCACCGCAGATTAACGTTGTTAAGTTCGAATAATTATCCGATAAATTATAGCGAATTAGTTCATTGCCAGTTCTGTCATCAAATATACGGATATATGCATTTTGAATCATTCCAAAATGTTGATTACGACCTGCTGCATCATAAATATTTACAACAAAAGCAAGCTTGTTATATTGTGCTGGTACAGATGATAGTTCCACGGTAATTACTTCATCATCACCATCGCCATCACCTGTTAAATTATCACCTGAATGCTGAATAGAGCCGCAGTTACTTGTTAACTTACCAAAATAAATGACATCATCACCAGCTAAAACTTTATCGTTTTGTAGCATTAATACAGAGGCGTCACAGTCAATATTTTTGCCGCTACCGCCACCACTATTTCTACTAGAAAATAAACCGCCAAGGAAGCCACCGCTTTTTTCTTGGCCTACAGGGTCCCAGCCTAGTCCAACTTTAATTCTATTTAATCCCGCATTTCCTTTTGTTAAATCAACACGCTGTCCTTTTTGTAAATTAATTCCCAATTTAAACCCCTCCTAAATTATCTGTGATTAACTGAAAGATTATATGTACAGAAATAATCTACTATTTAATGTCGAACCCTTTTAATTTTCGAGTTACAAAAAAGATAATGGTTTTATCAACATTATATTAAGTCTAAAATAACATGACATAAAATTCAATAAATGGCTCCGAATATAGTCATAAAAAAACCCTCTACCTGGTAGAAGGCTATTGTTGGTGTACTAACTTTTCATTTTTGGATCAAGTGCATCACGTAGTCCATCACCCATTAGGTTAAAGCCTAGAACTGTCAGCATAATCGCCAGACCTGGAAAAATCATTGTCCACGGTGCATTTAATAAAAATTGTCGAGCATCCGCCAGCATTTTCCCCCATTCAGGTGCTGGTGCTTGAGCACCTAGTCCAAGGAAGCCAAGTGCTGCTGCTTCAATAATTGCTGTTGCAATAGCAAGTGTTCCCTGTACAATAATTGGTGTGATAGAATTCGGTAAAATATGTGAAAATAAAATCCTTGAATCACGCATACCGATAGCTTTAGCTGCTACAATGTATTCTTCCTCTTTCACGCTTAACACTTTAGAGCGTATTAGCCGCCCGAAGTTTGGTACATTAATAATCGCTATCGCAATTAAAGCATTTTGCAATGATGGCCCAAGTACCGCCACTACTGCAATGGCTAATAAAATGCTAGGGAAGGCAAGCATAATATCAAAGATACGTGAAATAATGGTATCAATCCATTTTCCATAATAACCTGCAATAATTCCAAGCAAACTACCTATAACAACAGATAAAATAACCGCAAAAAATCCTACCCACAGCGATATTCGCGCACCATGGATAACTCTGGAGAAAATATCTCGTCCAAAATCATCCGTACCAAACCAATGCTCCTTAGATGGTGCCAATAAGCGTTTGGCTAAATCTTGCTCATTAATACCTTGTGGTGCAATTAGCGGACCAAATATGGCAAGTAGGATAAAAAATATAACAATCCCTGCACCTAATAGAGAGATTTTGCTCTTTTTGAAGCTACGCCAGCCTTCTAGCCATGGGCCTGCCGCACGTTCACGACTTGGTGCTGTTTCTTTTTTCACATTCATCGCTCCAGTCATCATTGCAACTCCCTTCTATTTGTATTTAATACGCGGATCAATCACTGTATAAAGCAAGTCCACGATTAAGTTAATCATGATGAAAATAAATGCAACGACAAGAATACCTGACTGAATAACAGGATAATCCCTGAAGCCAATAGCGTCATAAATATAACGACCAATTCCTGGCCAACTAAAAATAGTCTCTGTTAAAATGGCTCCGCCTAGCAGCAGCCCTGTTTGTAAACCAATAATTGTTAACACGGGAATGATTGCATTTTTCAGCGCGTGTTTATACACAACAACAAACATTTTTTGTCCCTTTGCGCGTGCTGTGCGAACATAATCAGAGCGCATAACTTCTAGCATAGACGACCTTGTAATCCTTGCGATAATCGCCATCGGAATCGTAGCAAGCGCGATTCCTGGTAAGACAAGTCTCTTTAATATCTCAAAAAATTGGTCGAAGCGTCCCTGAATAAGGGTATCCAATAAATAAAAATGGGTGATCGAATTGATCGGATTTCGAACATCCTCTCGTCCAGAGGTTGGAAGCCAGCCTAGCTGATTACCAAATACCCACTGCTCCATTAAACCTAGCCAGAATACAGGTACTGATACACCAATTAAGGCAATGATCATTGCTGTATAGTCAAACCAAGAATTTTGGAACCATGCAGAAATAATACCTGCATTCACGCCAACAATAATGGCAATAATCATCGCAAATAAGGCAAGCTCAGCCGTAGCAGCTAAATAAGGAAAAATTTCTTCTGTTACAGGCAATTTTGTTCGTAGGGATACGCCTAAATCTCCCTGAAAAATACCTGCTAAATAACTAAAATATTGTGTATACCAAGGCTTATCTAATCCTAAACTTGCGTTTAATGCCTCGACCGCCTCTTTTGTCGCCTGTTGTCCTAAAATTACTTGCGCTGGATTTCCAGGAATAGCACGTATCAGCATAAAGACGATAAAAGTCATTCCAAGCAAAACTGGGATTAATTGTAGTAAACGTCTTCCCATATAGTGAAGCATAGTTGTCACCTCTCTATTATTTTCATAATATACTTTGAAGTCTTTACATACTGTTGAAAGGTTGAGCCTTCACCAAACGGTTTTCATCGTTAGATGATCGTTCTTTCATACAGAAAAATTGTATTTTCTTTAATACTCGAAAAGAATCTGCAAGCTTTCTACGGCTTACCCGCAGAAAAGCAAGCAGATTCTTTCCATTTCTCTCTAGCAAATATAGAAATTTAAAACTATTGTAAATCCACTTCTACTAAACGATCTGAGCCTTTAGGGTGTGCACTATAGTTAACTACTTTCGTGCTAGCGCCTAGGATTGGTGTAGAGTGAGCGATTGGAACCCATGGTGCATCCTCAGAAATAATCTCTTGCGCTTGTTTATACAGCTCGTTACGCTTGTCCTCATCAATCTCAGTTTGAGCAGCTACTAAAATTTTGTGTAGCTCTGGATTATCATAGAATGTATAGTTGTTTGAGCCAATATTGTCTGCATCTAATAATGTGTATAGGAAGTTATCTGCATCTCCATTATCACCTGTCCAGCCAAGTAAGAATGCATCAGCCTCACCATTTTGTGCTTTTTCTAAATAAGTAGCCCATTCAAATGACACAATTTTAGATTTAATACCAACATCTTCTAAGTTCTTTTGAATTGCTTCTGCAATTTTTTGTCCATCTGGCATATATGGACGTGGTACAGGCATTGCCCATAACTCGATTTCCTTACCATCATATCCTGCCTCAGCAAGTAATGCTTTTGCTTTTTCTGGATCATACTCATAGCCTACAGTGTCTTCATTATAACCAGCAATTACTGGTGGCATTGGGTTTTTCGCAGGCTCTGCTAACCCTTCATAAAATGCATCAACGATTGTTTGTTTATCAATTGCATAGTTTACTGCTTGACGAACCTTTACATTATCAAATGGAGGGCGTGTTACTGTTAAGCCAAGGTAACCAACGTTCATAGATGGACGTTCGATTAATTGTAAGTTTGCGTCTCCTTCAATTGTAGCTTTATCAGATGGATTGATACCATCGGCAACATCAATATTACCTGCTAATAATTCATTTAAACGTGCAGAGTTTTCTGGAATTGAACGGTAAATAACTTTATCTAATTTTGGTAAACCATCAATATGGTAATCTGGGTTTTTCTCAATTGTGATAGCATCATTACGAACCCAGCTCACAAACTTAAATGGACCTGTTCCTACAGGTTGTGTTGATAAACCTTCTTCATCTGCTTCAAATGCTGTTGGAGAAGCAATCGCAAATGGAGACATTGCAATATTTTTTAAGAATGGTGCTTGTGGTTGGCTTAGTTTGAAAACAACTGTGTAATCTCCGTCAGCCGTTACTGATTCAATTACATGCTCACCGCCAACAGTAAATTGAGAGCTATAATATGGGAATTTATCAGTGCTTGCTTTCCAGCGTTCAACATTCTTTACAACGGCTTCAGCATTGAAATCTGTACCATCATGGAATTTTACACCTTCTTTTAATTTGAACGTATAAGTTAGTCCATCTTCTGATGGCTCCCATGATTCTGCTAAACCAGGATTAATTGTCATATCTTTTTGTCCAAAGCTTACTAATGTTTCGTAGATATTACCTGTAATCGAGAAAGATTCGCCATCTGTTACAACCGCAGGGTCTAATGCTACAGAGTCTCCTCCACGCCCATAAACTAATGTCTTTTCTCCACCACTGCCAGCCGAATCGCCGCCAGATGCGTTATCTTTACTGCCTGAATCCTTATCATCTGAGCCGCCACAAGCAGCTAAGATTGTAGAAAGAATAAGGAGCAGCATAACACCTAAAGTTAAAAACTTCTTTTTCTTCATTGAATTTCCCCCTATATGTTTTTATATCATTTAATGCTGGTTTGCCTCATAAAGATGACAAGCAACATAATGACCCGGTTTTACTTCTTGCATTTTTGGTACGACCTGTGAACATTGTTCCTTTTTAAAAGGGCAACGTGGATGAAATGCACATCCACTTGGCGGATTTGAGGCACTCGGAATATCCCCTGAAATAATAATTTGTTCACGTTCAAACGCAGGGTCTGGAACTGGAACAGAAGCTAAAAGTGCCTGTGTATATGGATGCAGCGGTTCAGCATATAAATCCTCACTCGCTGTCAGCTCTACTAATTTACCTAAATACATAACGCCCACACGATTACTAATATGGCGCACTACACCTAAATCATGGGAAATAAAAATATAGGTTAGCTTTAATTCTTGTTGAAGCTCCTGCAATAAATTCAATACCTGTGATTGAATAGATACATCTAGTGCAGACACTGGCTCGTCCGCAATAATTAAACGCGGATTGGTCATTAAGGCTCGGGCTATCCCAATACGTTGTCTTTGACCACCACTAAACTGATGCGGATAGCGATTAATATGATATTCATTTAAGCCAACAATCTCCAGTAGCTTCAGCACCTTTTGCTTGCGCTCTTTGGCATTTCCCATCCCATGTACGATAAGAGGTTCTTCTAATATTTTACCAATGCTATGTCTTGGATTCAGTGAGGCATAGGGATCTTGAAAAATCATTTGAATATCTCTACGTGCCTTCCTCATCTCGTCTTTAGATAATTCTGAAATCATTTTGCCCTCGAATTCTACTTTACCTTCCGTTGGTTCTAGTAAACGCATTAGTAAACGTCCCGTTGTCGATTTTCCACATCCTGACTCACCAACGATTCCTAATGTTTCTCCTTCAAACACTTCAAATGAAACATCATCTACTGCCTTTACGTGCCCAACCTGCTTATTCAGAACACCTTTCCGAATCGGAAAATATTTTTTTAAGCCCTCAACTTTCAATAACACTTTCGACACGTTGCTCTACCCCCTGCTCCTCTAGTAAAAAACATCTTGATTTATGTTGCTCTGTTGCCTCAAATAAAGGAGGTGTTTCTTGTAAACAGCGTTCCATTGCATATTCACAGCGTGCCGCAAAACGACAACCGATTTTAATGCTTCCTGGCTTTGGTACAGTACCAGGAATTGAATATAAACTGTCTTTTTTATGTCGCATATCAGGCACAGATTGTATAAGCCCTTGTGTATACGGATGCTTTGGATTAGAAAAAATCTCTTGTACAGGAGCCTCTTCTACAATTTGTCCAGCATACATCACAATCACCCGCTCACATGTTTCCGCTACAACACCTAGGTCATGTGTAATTAGCAGGACAGCTGTATTTAAACGTTTGTTCAAGTCCTTCATAAGCTGTAAAATTTGAGCTTGAATTGTGACATCCAGTGCAGTTGTAGGCTCGTCAGCAATTAACACCTGAGGGTCACAAACAAGTGCCATCGCAATCATTACCCGCTGGCGCATCCCACCTGATAGCTGGTGTGGGTAGTCTTTTAACAATTCCTCAGCACGCGGTAGTCCTACTAGTTTCATAATTTCCACTGCTCTTGCAAGCGCTTCCTTTTTTGACCACTTTGGATTGTGAATTGAAATAGCTTCTTTCAACTGATCCCCAATTGTAAACAGTGGATTTAGAGAAGTCATAGGTTCTTGGAAAATCATTGCAATATCTTTTCCACGTACTTTTTGCATTTGTTTATCCGTATATTTCGCTAAATTCTTTCCATCTAGTAAAATTTCCCCACCTGTTATTTTCCCTGGTGGCGATGGAATAAGTCCCATAATAGATAAAGATGTAACACTTTTCCCACTTCCTGATTCCCCTACTATCCCTAATATTTCCCCTTCATGTACAGAAAATTCGATATTATCTACAGCAGGAATTTGGCCATTATCTGTGAAAAAGGTCGTTTCTAAACCTTTAATTTCTAGTAGCTTTTTCCTCATGTGCAATTTCCCACCCTACGTATATTTTGCTTAAATTATCTAATTTTATTAAAAGAATAACATAACTTTCGTTCAATTCCTTATTTTCAAATAATTCTAGCAAAAATATCTCACTCTTTCAATCACTAATATTCTACAATTATCAAAAATTTTCTCCATTTTTCGCCTTAGATATTAATTACATCTTATAAAGCTATATTTTTTCATAAATATCAAAAAAAAATATCCTTCTATTTACAGATAAATGAAGGACATTTTTTCAAACAGTTTATATTTTTAATAATTTTTTTTTGGTGTATGGTATTTTTCAATCTAAATGCTGTACCTGAAATAAATTATAATAGGTTCCTTGCTTGCTCATTAATTGCTCATGTGTACCGCTCTCGATTAATTGTCCATGGTCAATAACAAAAATTCTATCGGCATGTGTAATCGTTGATAGACGGTGTGCAATAATAATTGTTGTACGCTCATGGGCAAGAATATCTAATGATTCCTGAATCAATGCTTCACTTTCTAAATCTAATGCGGAAGTAGCTTCATCGAGAATTAAAATTGGTGGATTCTTTAAAAATACACGTGCAATAGCCACACGCTGCTTCTGACCTCCTGACAGCTTCACACCCCGTTCTCCTACTTTCGTGTCATAGCCGTTTGGCAGGCTCATAATAAAGTCATGAGCATTTGCCGCTTTGGCAGCCGCTATGATCTCCTCATCTGTTGCATCTGGTTTACCCATTAAAATATTCTCTTTCACCGAATCGCTAAACAGTATATTATCCTGTAACACAATACCAATTTGTGCGCGCAGTGAATGCAATGTTACATCGCGTACATCATAGCCATCAATCGCTACTGTCCCACCTCTTGTATCGTAAAAACGAGGAATTAGACTAATAATCGTGGACTTACCGCCACCGCTCATCCCAACAAAGGCAACCGTTTCCCCAGAGTTAATTGTGAAATCCATATTTTTTAAAATAGCTGAACCATCTGCTTCATACTGGAAGGAAACATTTTGAAAACGAACCTCTCCATTAACGCGAGGTAGCTCTTGTGCATGCTCTTTGTTTTTTACTTCATAGGGCTCATCTATTAAGTCAAACATTCGATCCATAGAGGCAATTGATTGCGTCAATGTAGTAGAGGCACTAACAAGGCGGCGGAGTGGACCATATAATCGTTCAATATAGGCAATAAAGGCAACCATCGTACCAACTGAAAGCGGCCCATTAATCACCTGATAGCCAGCATAGGCAATCACTAACAGAGGTGCAACATCTGTAATGGTATTGACAACTGCAAAGGATTTAGCATTCCATTTTGTTTGGTCAAGTGCCTTTTCCAAAAAATCACCATTCGCTTCATCAAATAATTTTTGCTCTCGCTTTTCCAATGTAAAGCTTTTAATAATGCTCATGCCTGCTACTCGTTCATGCAAATAGCTTTGTACTCCAGCAAGTGCCTGTGAGCGTTTACGTGTTAAAGACCTTAATTTACCAAAAAAGTATTTCACGCTTAATGCATAAAATGGAAACGCTATTAAAGCTACTAATGTAAGCTTCACATCCATAGTGAACATAATCGCAACGGCAATCACAATTGTTGCCAGGTCAAGCCAAACATTCATTAATCCTGTCATCACAAAGTTTTTTGTTTGCTCTACATCATTAATTACCCTTGAAATCACATCACCCGCGCGCGTATTAGCATAATACCGTAGGCTAAGACGCTGTAAATGTGCATAAATTTCCTTACGAATATCAAACAGTACTTTATTACTGACATGCTGTGCAAAATACTGACGATAATACTCAACTGGTGGACGAACAATAAAGAACACAATAATCGTGCCACCTAGCCAATAAAATAGCTCTTTTGTTTTTTCCGCATCTGTGAGACTATCCGCTGCAATAATATCGTCTAATATAATTTTAATCAGCAGTGGAATAAAGAGTGGAATTGCAAATTTTACGATCCCAATAATAATCGTTAACACAATTTCCCATGTATATGGTTTAACAAAGCCCATATATCGTTTAATGCTTCCCAATGGTATCACTTCCTTAAAAAAAGAAACGGGCATTCAATGATGAATACCCTAATAACGAATTATAGCAATATTTCGGTTAAATTACAGTTATGATGACTTTAGCGCACACTATTTCCCAGCATCTTTAAAATAAAAACACCTATTAGTTGAACTAATAGGCGTTTCTAACAATCATCTGACTGCATATCAAGCTGGAACTTGTAGCGATTTGTCCAAACATCAATAAAGTCTGGTGCAAAGGGACCTCTTTTTTGTTGAATCCAACTGATTAACTTATCGACATTACGCTTTAAAATTTTATCAATCACATCAGGATAAGACATTTCCTTGCGATGAAGTTCATACTCATCCTCATCTAACAGTGAATAGGACATATCAGGAAAAACTTTAATGTCTAAATCATAGTCGATATATTTAATGGCATTATTATCAAATACAAATGGTGAGCTTAGATTACAATAATAATAAACACCGTCCTCACGCAGCATACAGATGATGTTAAACCAATGTTCTGCATGGAAATAACAAATAGATGGCTCTCTTGTTAGCCACGTACGACCATCAGATTCTGTTACGAGTGTTCGCTCGTTCGCACCAATTATAATATTTTTTGTGCCTTTTAAAACCATTGTTTCTTGCCAAACACGGTGGATACGGCCATTGTGTTTATAACTATGTATTTGTATCGTTTCTCCTTCTACTGGTAATGCCATTTTGAAGCCCACCTTTTCGTCTATGCTACCTAAATCTAGCAGTCTCTAGTATATTATAGCAATGTGTACGCGAAAGGTGTAGTTAGAAAACCACAAATTTCACTACGCTATTAACAATTTATATAAATTTTCTCACATTACCAGCGAATTTCATAATAATATTCGCTCAATTGGTATTTATTGTTTAACCCTAAGTACGAACCTTAAGCAAATAGAAAGGAGCTGTCTTTGTCATCTTTTCGGATTTTAGACAGCTCCTTAGAGGTAAATGCGATTATGCAATTACAAAGTGTTATTCACCTAGGTCTTGGTTTGTTTTAGAGAAACGACCTGAAGCTGAAGCTTTCTTTTGCTCTGCTTTCGCATTTTGCTTTTGCACTTCATTTACGTCTGTTTCATAACCAAACTCTTCACTTTGACGTTGCATGTTTTTATTCGGCTGGAAATTTTGGTTGTTTTGCTTTTTCATCATTCATTCACCTCCACGCTAGTTATTGTGTACAGAGGTGAGGTCTTTTATGCTTATTATTTTTATTTAATTTGTTTTTTCATTTCTTCCCATATTTTTAGCATAGGAACAGGCATTGGCAGTAACTCTATTTGCTCCTTTGTCAGCCAATCGCCCATTGCAGTTGTATTACATTTTATATAATAGCTATTTAGATGCCATGTTAAATGCGAAAAAACATGCTTAAATGTAAGTAGCTCCTGCTGTGCTTTAATCTCTAATACATAGTCCTTTGCAAAAGCCTCTACTGACTCCAGACTAGTATCAATCATTGGAAATTGCCATAGATTTGCAAGCAGTCCTTCCTGAGGACGCTGTTGCATTAAAAATCGTCCCTGATCATCTTCACAGACAAGTACATTATAAGTAAGATGCTTCATTTTCCCTTTCTTTGATTTAACAGGTAGATTTTCTGGCTCTCCTTCATTAAACGCTAAACAATATTCCCGTACTGGGCATAACAAACATTTAGGAGAGGTCGGTGTACAAATAAGTGCCCCAAGCTCCATTAACCCTTGATTAAAGGCCGAAGCATGAGCAGGGTCAATTAGCTCTTCTACTGCCGCTTCGAAAATCTTCTTTGTTTTCGGTATGGCTATATCATCATAAATATGAAGCACTCTGCTTAACACCCGCATAACATTGCTATCCACCGCATGTTCAGGCTTATTATAGGCTATACTTAAAATAGCTCCTGCAGTATACGGTCCAACACCTTTTAATTTTGATATTTCATGGCGATTATCAGGTACAACACCACCATAGTTTTCGATAACGTCACGAGCCCCTGCCTGTAAATTACGAGCACGGGAATAATAACCAAGACCCTCCCAATGCTTCAATAAATACTCTTGAGGGGCTTCTGCAAGCAATTCGATTGTTGGAAAGCTTTCCATAAAACGATTGTAATAAGGGATAACCGTGTCGACACGTGTCTGCTGTAGCATAACCTCAGATACCCAAATTTTATAAGGATCTGAGGTGTGCCTCCACGGTAAGTCGCGTTTCTCAGCGTTAAACCATTCGACTAAAGATTGTCGAAATTCTGTTACATATGGGTAATTCACAGTGACCTCCGATGTTTTTACGATTTAATTTATACGAAAAAGGGTATACAATTAAGAAAAGAACATTCACATATAGCTAATAAACATGATTGAATGTCAAAGCATAAAATTGAATACTGCTTTTTACGTTTAGAAATAAAGATGTATGCATATTGTACTTGATTTGAATGCATACTAGGAGTGGATATTTTTGGATTCAGGTACACATTTTGTTATGGGTATAGCCCTTGGCGGCCTTGCATTAGCCGACCCTGTTGTAGCCAACCATTCAATGACTTTTACAGCCGTTATGGCTGGTACAATTATTGGTTCACAAGCCCCTGATGTCGATACAGTGCTAAAATTGCGTAACAATGCCATTTATATTCGACATCATCGTGGCATTACACATTCACTACCTGCAGTAGCCATTTGGCCTCTTTTAATTACAGCCATTTTATCACTTATTTTGCAAGATATAAATGTCTTGCATTTATGGCTGTGGACATTTTTAGCTGTTGCACTGCATGTTTTTGTAGATATTTTTAATGCCTATGGTACGCAGGCAATTCGGCCATTCTCTAAAAAATGGGTAGCATTGGGTGTTATTAATACATTTGATCCGATCATCTTTTCATTGCACTGTCTCGGTATTGTGTTATGGGCATTTGGCACAAATCCTGTTTGGACATTTAGTATCATGTATATGGTTATTGTGCTGTACTATATTTTACGTTTTGCTGTTCAAAAGGCTGTAAAAAAGGCTGTACATCATACGCTTCAAGACGAAGAATACGTTATTGTCGCCCCAACAATGCGCTTTTTCCACTGGCGAATTGCAGCTAAGTCTAAAACACATTATTATGTTGGGCGAGCATATGGGCGAACTGTTAATATTTATGATAAATTCGAAATTAAGCCTTTACCAAAAACGCCTCTTGTTAATGCAGCAATGCAAGATCCAAACTTGGCTGCCTTTGTATCCTTCTCACCAATGTACCGATGGGAAATCTCAGAGCTTGACAATGGCTTAACAGAAGTAAGGCTAATTGATCTGCGCTACCGTAGTGATAATCGCTATCCTTTCGTGGCAGTAGCCCATTTAACCGATGATTATAAAATCGTTACAGCTTACACAGGCTGGATTTTTACAGAAGATAAGCTGCAAAAAAAATTACAAATTGGTGCCAGCAATTAAATAGCATAGGGCTGTTGAGAATCATAAAATTGTTCTCAACAGCCCTTACTTATTATTGTAACATATCGTCACTAGCATCTAGTAAATGGGCGTATTTTGGATTGCGCCCTGCAAAGGCATGTAGTTGATCGCCATAGCTTGTAATTAATTGACGCACAAGATGTTCTGTATAATCTGCTCCACGATAATCATAGCCTGCTTTAGCGGCTGTTGCCTCAAAGTCACTCCATAATAGCTCTACCCATACACGTGCACGCCCCACTGACATTTGTGGATTTTTAGCAAGTAACTCTGCTGTTAATTGTTCAATTTTTTCTTCCATTTACTTGCCCGCCTTTACAGGAGATAGCATAGATACAGGTAATGCCTCTTGATATTTATCTCCACCTAAGCGATGCCCCCAAGCAAAGCGCCCCTTTAAATAATCGACTTGAAAAAATTCATTGTCTGAGCCATCAATCCGATACATTTCTCCCGGAACGATCATATCCAGATCCACTAAATAAGCAGCTGCCATTAAAGCTTTACGCTCATAAACAGCAAATTCATTGATGATGCCTAATTGTTCTGCCTTTCGTGCCTTTTCTTTTAGCCTTGCGATTTCCTCACGTAGCTCATGCTCAGCCATGGCAGCATAATTTTTTTCGTTCATTCCTCATTCTCCTTGTCTTCGATAAAACGATCTATAACCTCTATCGGAAAACCCTTTTGATAGAGCGCTTGCTTTATTTTCATTTTTAGCTCATAACCAGTATACTTCAATACGTACTTTTTCCAAATCTTCTCGCCTTGCCCCTCGAGTAACTGCTGCCAATTATCCTCATCTTGTTCGATTTCTACTTGGCTAAGCACCTCTTCCACAATAGAAAATGCATAGCCTTTTCTTAGCAGGAAGTCTTGAATTTTTGCCTTTAATTGTGCTGGTGTTTTCTTTTTTTCTGAACGTACAATTTTTTCAGCAAGCTGTGTTGCCAATATTACCTGTTCCTCAAAGCTATATGTAGCAAGCACTTCATCCTGCAAGCCTTTATCGATGCCCTTTTTGATAAGGTCTTGTCGAATAGCTCTTGGTCCTTTTTTCATGGTGGCCTTTTTCGTATCAAGCAAAGCTTTCGAATAATTTTCATCATTAATAAAGCCATAAGATTTTAATTTTTGAATCGCCTCTAGCACAACTGCTTCACCAAATTCTAATGCAAGAAGCTTTTTTTTCACCTCATGCTCACTACGCATTTGATACGATAAGAAATTTAATCCTTTATTAAAGGCCTTGCGAATCTCATCCTCATAGGCAATTTCCTGAATTTCAAACTCATCTAATACCTTTCCCTTTGTTAAGCCAAATTGCATAAGAATGGCCTCATCCACTGGAAATGCATACTCTTCATTTAAGTAAATATTATAACGCTCGGGATTGTTTTTTTGACGTGCAATTTTCGTAATAATACGCATAGCAAACACCTCATTGTATATTATAGCATTTCTTTATTTAATACAGTGTTCACTCTGCTTCGCGAGTAACATGCTATAGATGTTTACATTTTCATTAAATGGTAAACTTAAATGATAAACAATTGGAAATGAGGTGCTTCTTATGAAAATCGTTATTGCAGGTGGTACGGGCTTTGTTGGCAGCGCAGTGATCAAACTATTGCAGGAAAATGGGCATGAGCTGTTTATTTTAACACGCCGGCCATCAAGCATTAAAAATGGCATACACTATATCCAATGGTTGCACCCTGAATCGCAGCCAGCACAAGCATTAGAGGGTGCTGATGCTTTTATCAATTTAGCAGGTGTTTCATTAAACAGCGGACGTTGGACAAACAAGAAAAAGAAGGCAATTTATTGGAGCCGAATGAATGCAACACTTGAAATCGTCCATATAATACAAATGCTTAAAGTAAAGCCCAAAGTGCTTATCAATGCTAGTGCAGTAGGGATTTATCCAGCATCTACAGAGGCTCTCTATCATGAAGAGTTTAATGATTATGCAACCGATTTTTTAGGCACAACTGTTTATGATTGGGAACGTCATGCAATGCGTGCACAAGCATTAGATGTCCGTGTGGCACTTGCACGCTTTGGTGTTATTTTAGGGCGCGATAATGGGGCACTTCCATCTATGCTCCTCCCATACAAAATGCGTATAGGTGGCACGGTCGGTTCAGGTCAGCAATGGCTATCATGGATACATATTGACGATGTCGCCCGTGCTCTTGATTTTGCACTAACAACTGACAGTATTCATGGACCCTTTAATGTTACAGCTCCTCATGCAGTTAAAATGAAGGAATTTGGCCAAACGATTGCAGCGGTAATGGATAGACGTCATTGGCTACCTGTCCCAAGCATCGCCATGCGTTTGGCACTTGGTGAACAAAGCACGCTTGTATTAGAAGGACAGCATGTGCAGCCAACTGTTTTAGAAAAGTATCATTTTACATTTACGTTCCCTTATTTAAAGCAAGCCCTTGAAGACCTTATTATAAAAAATTAGCTGGATAATTTATATAGATATGACGCATCCTACTGAAAAAGAAAGGATGCGTTTTTATGTGGAAACAACATATTATAGGTGCAGTAATTGCTACTTTTATTATTGCCGCGGGTATTAGCTTTAATCCGTATTTTGCTGCTGGCTCTGACGAACACCATTGGGGCTTTAAACGTGCTAAAAATGGTGAACAAGCAGAGGCTGGTGCACAGCTTGACCAATTGCTTGACAAATATGGTGCTATTTATAAAGGGAAGTCCGACAAAAAAATTGCCTATTTAACATTTGATAATGGCTATGAAAACGGCTTTACTGAAAGTATTTTGGATACGTTAAAAAAGGAAAATGTACCAGCCACATTCTTTTTAACAGGTCATTATTTAGAAAGCGCTAGTGATTTAGTAAAGCGCATGGTCAGCGATGGTCATACCATTGGCAATCATTCATATGGGCACCCTAATATGGCTCGCCTTTCACCAGACGGTATGCGTGCGGAATGGCGTAAATTTGATGGGAAATTACGTGAATTAACAGGGATTGATCGCACAACATATACTCGCCCACCTGAAGGAATTTTTAATGCTAAAGTATTAGAGGTTGGTAATGCAGAAGGCTATCGCCATATTTTTTGGTCTGTTGCCTTCAAGGATTGGATGAAGGATGAACGCCGTGGTGCAGATTATGCCTACAATGCGCTGATGGAGCAATTGCATCCAGGAGCCGTTATTTTAATGCATACTGTTGCACAGGATAATGCTGAGGCTTTACCAATGTTTATTGCAGAGGCGAAGAAGCAAGGCTATACTTTCTTATCGCTTGATGATTTAGTATTGGAATATGAGGACTTCCCTGTTGCTTTGCAATCGTCTGCTCCTTCGTTATAATGGGGAGATGACATTATAAAGCAGGGACGTGGAATGTTTGACACAACAAACGACAATGACCGTGGGACAAAAATTCCCACTATCAATAAAAAGGTTAGGCATTAATGGTGAAGGTGTAGGCTTTTATAAACGCAATGTTGTATTTGTCAAAGGAGCTATTCCTGGGGAAGAAATTACAGCTCTGGTGACGAAAACACAGCGAAATTTTGCTGAGGCAGAAATTTTAACAATTCGTAAAGCCTCCAAGCATCGTCAGGAAGCCCCTTGTCCAGTATACAATGAATGTGGTGGCTGTCAGCTTCAGCATATGACCTATGACAAGCAGCTTATTGAAAAGCGTGATATTGTGATGCAAGCATTAGAGCGCTATGCCAAGCCTTTAGCCGAAACAGTTGAGGTGCGTAAAACACTTGGTATGGATAACCCTTGGCATTATCGTAATAAAAGCCAATTCCAAGTGCGTAAAGAAGGCAAACGTGTATATGCTGGTTTATTTGCAGAAGGCAGCAATCAACTACTCAATATTAACGATTGCCTTGTCCAGCATCCGATCACTTCGAAAATTACAGTAGCTACACGAAAAATTTTACAGAAGCTCAATATTACGATTTATGATGGTCGTACGCTAAATGGTTTAGTGCGTACGATTGTTGTTCGTACAGGCATTCGTACTGGTGAAACACAGGTCGTTCTTGTGACAACACGCAAGGACATCCCCCATGTAGTGGAGCTGATTGCGCGCATTAAAAAAATCGACCCAAGCATTGTGTCGATTGCGCAAAATATTAATCGTGAGAAAACGTCTTTAATTTTTGGTGATGAAACCATTGTACTTGATGGGAGGGAAACGATTCATGAGGAACTTGGCGAATTAGCCTTTGATTTATCTGCTCGAGCCTTCTTCCAGCTCAATCCAACACAAACTGTACATCTTTACGATGAAATTAAAAAAGCTGCTGCTTTAACAGGAAAAGAAACTGTTGTTGACGCATATTGTGGTGTCGGTACAATTGGCTTATGGCTAGCAGACCAAGCAAAAGAGGTACGCGGCATGGATGTGATTCCTGAAAGCATTCAGGATGCTCGCAAAAATGCCCGTAATCATGGCTTTAAGCATACAAAATATGCAGTGGGAACAGCGGAAAATATACTGGCGAAATGGCATAAGGAAGGTTTTACACCAGATGTTATAACGGTAGACCCACCACGTACAGGCTTAGCACCAGAGTTTATCCGCACTGTCTTAAAATTAAAGCCAAAACGCTTTGTTTATACATCTTGTAATCCTTCTACATTAGCAAAGGACCTAAACGAATTAGCAAAGCTTTATGAGGTTGAGTACATTCAGCCAGTGGATATGTTTGCACAAACGGCACAGGTTGAGTGCATTTGCAACATGGTTTTAAAACCTGAGTATCAGAAATAGTTTGGCGACTTATAAGATGTAGTCTGTATTTTACAGGCTGCATCTTTTTTATCCCGCTTCACCAATAGTGTCCTGTATTCATGATGGTCCTCCATGCTTTTCACTATCACATTCTTTTTATCAACAGGTTTATTAACATTTGTGGATGCATTTTAATGTACTAGAGAAAATCATGTTCGCTTTAGATGCTGAAGCTTATTGACAAGGAAACAGATAACGTTGTCTGTCTTTTTTAATATGTACTTTTGTCTCTCATTTCCCTAAAATGGAAATATAGAGGGAGGAATTACAAATGAAGAAATTAGTATTTAGTTCTGCATTATTATTAAGTCTTGGACTAGCTGCATGTGGAGAAGCTGAAAAACCCATTCCAAAGAATGAAACAATTGAGTATCCAACACCGAAAGTTTCTGAGGAAGCACAATGGCAGGAAGAAATCACAAAATTGGCTTCAAATGCTGATAGTGCCGCTGATAAGTTTTATGCACTTGAAAAATTATTAATGGATTATGAAGCTACAGATGCAGAAATTAAAGAATTCTCAACACACATAGTTGATGATTACAAATCGGGTAACTATCTAAGTGAAATCGATAATCACGAACGCATGTTATCTAACATTTTTAAATCTTATTATGTGGAAAAGAATAGTGAAGGTGCATTAAAGGACTTTGCTTTTGATTACTTCCAAAACATGAAATATACATATCGTGGTGTCGATACTGTTGATAGTGAAGCTGTAAAATCTAACGAAGAACAAATGAATGAAGCGATTAAACAAATAAAATAATCTAAAGTTAAAATCTGTTGGAGGTGCATGACATGGATACAATTGCAGAAACTATTAAATTTGCTGGCTTTGGCAAGAAGAAAGCAATGGCTAAACAAATTCAAATGTTCGATGATCGATTAATGGATCAAGATGAAACCCTACTCGCTGTATGTGCGTCTGTTAAAGGTACTAAACAGCTTTATGTAACAGATAAACGAATCATTTTACACGAAATCAAAGGCATTGTTTCAAACGATGAAAGAAGCATTCCTTTAACATCTATTAGTAGCATTAACATTTCCAACAAGCTCGTTTACTCAACAATCGAAATCGTATCTACTGGTAACAAAGCTAAAATAGATGATGGGCCAGCGCATATTGTACTTGAAATTAAAGCAGCTATTGAAAACCTAAAAGCAATGGCTAAAACGTCAACTGCTCCTGCAGGTAAAGTGGAAAATGATATGTTTGATGTGGCTGACGAGATCCGCGAATTGAAGGATTTATTAGATTATGGGATATTAACACAAGAAGAATTTGACGCGAAGAAAAAACAATTACTAGGGATATAAAAAATGACCAGGCCCTCAATTGAGCACCTGGTCATTTTTTATTTAGAAATATATGTAACTATATTTTTTCTACCTTTGACTGTCAGATAAAGAAAAAAAACACTATAATTAAAGAGAAGTGTAAAAAGCTAATTTTGTCAATTCAATATAGCATTGGTAGAATAGAAGTCTAACATTAAACAGGAACATGATTTTTCGGGTTTATTCTCGGTATGATAGGGAGAGAGAGCATAAAAAAACCCATACACTTTCTATGGGTGAAATCCTGGATTGTTCTCCCAGTATCATGCTATACTCTACTAAAGTTTTCTTCTATCATTTTAGTTCGATAGACTCATGAAAACTCTATGTTAAATTTAGCTTTCCATTTCGGGATGGTAAAGCTAACCTGTTATGACGTTGTATTTCGGGATACAACGTTACCTATAACATACTTTCGAAGGGAGGTGCTTTTTTTTACAGTTGGATACAATTTTAATTATCTTAATACCTTTATTTGTAACATTACTAGGAAGTGCAGTATATCAATTAGTACTAACAGTGTTTCCAATCATCACAATCAGCGTACCGTATCAAATTATTTCTATTCTCTTGATCATTATTGCAATTCTGCTTCTGGTTATTCACACTATTTCATGACAACTAAATAATTCAACTAAGATGATGAGTCGATTGGTTTTGCCGCCTGATCGACTTGTCCTTAGAATTTAAATCGTCTTTTAAAAATTATAAATACAAAAATGTACTGTCTCAATTATTACCGTAATTATTGCCTCAATATTAATATGTAATATAACACTTATTTTTAAACATGTCAATTTACATACTTGAAGCTTTTAGACCTTCCCTATTATTTAATATATACACTTTTTTAAAAAAAATTAAAAAAGAATTATTTATTTTATAAAAAACTTTCATCTAAAGAAATGTTTATCAAAGACACTAATTATTTTTGGTGACTTATAAGTAATTCTTCTACCTGATTTTTTAACGCTTGATTAGCGTACCGTACCGCATCACTTGATCCTCGCCAGGTGTCGTTACAGTTAAATCACTAAAATACTCACTCACCTTTTCCCACTTTACAATTTTAATTTTGTCCTTTGCTAACAATCGCTTTAAGTTGTAGTAATCATTGGTGATTGCCTTTAAAAGCTGTTCAAGAATCTGCATATAAACTTTACTCATTTTGAGACTTTCGATTACTGCAAAGTCTCATTGTAAGGATTGAACTGCCATATCATGTATGACTAATTTATACAGCCTTCTTCGTTGTTCAGGGTTCATCATACAACTTCACGGTCCTTGTGGATGATTGGAACAACTGCTAATACACTATCAATCATAAATGTACGTTTGGTTTGTCTTGTAAAACAATAAGCTTGAAACGAATCTCCAGCAATTTTAATAAATTTAACACGACTTTTTGACACAATACCATCTTTATCCATGTACATCATATTTAAATATTGATTACGCTGCATGCTTTAATCAGTTGTTCTTTCATCATTCCACACCTCTCAACGAGAACGTTTGTTTGTATTATCTTAGAACAAATGTTTGTATTTTGACAAGTGGAATTTTATTCATTTTAATTTTCCTATTTTCGAAATTTGAATATATAAATTGTATTTTGGTTACATTAATCATATACTTTTTAAAAAAGCGACCATTTTTATAAATAGAGAGGTGATTTTTATGAATTATGAGACCCTAACTAAAGTTTTTTACAAATACGGTAAAGAAGTACATAACTTTGAAATAATTAAGAGAAAAACAGGTTATGGAAGTTATACTACAGGTTTAAATATACGTGGCTTTAAAAAAGGGACTGTTACATCAGACGTATTCGAATTATTTTATGTAAATACACATGAATTAATGACTTTAAATAACCAAGTTTTATTAAATAGTTCTAAAATCTCTTATTTAGTAAGCAAATTACCAAAAGTAGTTATTCAGCCATACTTTGAAAAATTAATAGTAAATGAAGCACAAAGTAATAATGAAATTGAGGGTATTAGAAGTACAAAAAAAGAGTTAAAAGAAGCACTTAATGCATCTAAATTGTCCGAGTCAAAAAATAAGAAGTTTATCGGTCTAATGAAAACTTATAGTCATATAGACAAAATAGAACCTTTTTCAAATATTGAGGATTTTAGAAAGTTATATGATGATTTAGTTTCAGATGAAATTAAAGATGATGATAAGCCTGATGGAAAATTTTTTAGAAAAGGGTACGTAGAAGTTAATGATGGGGTATCAACTACGCATGTCGGGGTACTAACTGAAGAAAAGATAATAGAATATCTAGTTAATCTTATAAATTTTTTAGATAATGAAGATCATCCTGAGCTATATCGTTATATGGTATCACATTATTTTTATGAGTATATACATCCATTTTATGATGGGAACGGTAGAACTGGCCGTCTAATAGTAGGTAGTTACTTATCAAGATATTTAGAACGTTATTCAGCTATTACATTTTCTTATGCTGTAAATAAAGATAAAAATAAGTACTATAAATCTTTAGAGGAGATTCCAACTACTTTAAATCAAGGTGATATGACATTTTATCTTATAAATATGTTAAGTCTGCTAATTAAAGGTCAAAACGGAATAATTGAAGATTTAGAACTCAATTTAATGAAATTAGAGAGAATTTATGCTTATTTTAAAACTGATTATT
Source organism: Lysinibacillus sp. FSL H8-0500 (assembly GCF_038051955.1). Lineage (NCBI taxonomy): Bacteria > Bacillati > Bacillota > Bacilli > Caryophanales > Bacillaceae > Lysinibacillus > Lysinibacillus sp. FSL H8-0500. The sequence goes on from NZ_CP150292.1 coordinate 3,995,220, forward strand.
GGAAAGAAAAAAAATCAGAAGCATCAGATTTTATGAAAACGATGGTTATGATAAATGTTTTTGTCGATAATCAAGTTAGTTTTTCAATTCAGGAACTCATGAAGTCCTCTAAACTGTCAAGACACGTTATTGATAAAGCAATGAAAGAGTTAGAAGATGAAGGATATATAGAAAAGATAAGTAGAAACCCAAAAGTATATAAAGTTTGCGAGAATTTTATAGAGAATATTTTACCTAATTAAAAATTATATTCAGATATTATTAAAGCCCAGGCTCAAACTAATGAGTACCTGGGCATTATTCATTTTACTTCATACAATTTTGTTGTTTTACTTTCATTGTTATAAACAAGTTTTAATCCTAAAAGATCGGCTAGCTCACGGACTTGAACATGCGTCCTACCATCTATAATTATAGCTGGAATAGTTTTTGTATCATTAAGCATAACTTTAGCTTCTGTAATTTGCGCCCCTTTTACTTCCTCCAAGCCATTTAAAATGTCTAGCTTGAATTGTGCCTCGGAGATTCCCATACTCGCTAAATACGAATACGGATCTCTATGTGTTGTACCTTTAAGATTATCGGTAATCCAACGATGTGACTTGATGCCGTTACCTGCCCCATCCAATACAACAGGTATTCCAGCCTCTTTAGCTAGTTCACGTAACAACCAAATATAAGCAGCATAGTCCTTCTTGAATTGCTTTTTATCGGAAGTACGAGCCAATTCCACCTGGGCATAGCTAAGTGGATTACCTTTTGGACCACAACCATACTGTAACCTGCCAACTGGCGCAATTTGCACGATACGTCCTCCACCACCTACCCAGTGGGAAGTGAATGCCTCTGCTTTATTTCGGTTCATGTATGCAATTTCATTTTCCAAAGCATTTGGACCTGTATTATTACCATTACCTGATTCATGGGCAATGACATATTTTACTGCCTTTAACGCCTGATTAGGTAGCTCTGACATTAATCGCTTTTCAATTGTGTAGCTCATTTCATACCATCCTTTCGGTCATATCTCATTGCTCTCTCACTATCATTTAGCCCTGGTGTTGTTGGATCACTCACGACACCAAATAAAACTAATAAAGCAAGCACAGTATTAAAAATATCTGTTACTTGCTCATTGTAAATAGTAGTGTCAAAGCCAAATAAAGCTGCAATCTGTTGAATTAATAATAGTAATAATGAAAATGCTCCCACTAAAAATGGCTTATGATGTAAACGTACTTTCCAGTTAATTTTCATATTAAATCATTCCTCCTTTTTTGAAGGACAGGAAAATATGGCTCAACTCTTTATGGAAGGCTATTCAACAAAGGGCGAAAACAGAGGGCTCGGCTTAACCGTTGCTCGAAATTTAGTGAATCAATCTAGTAATGTTACATTGAATACAGATATTGATAGCAACTGGTTTATTCAAGAATTAGAAATAAGAAATGAAGGTGCACAAAGATGAAGGTCATTATTTGTGAGGACGATAGTATTCATCGTCAATTTATTTATGATGAAATAAAGTGCTATGCAATGTTTCATGAACCAAGCATTGAAATTGTGTTATGTACCGGAAATCCCGATGATGTCTTAGCCTATCTGGAGCACCATAAAGCAGATTGTTATTTTTTAGATATTGATTTGCAACATAAGCTTTCTGGCATGGATATTGCGAATCATATACGTCAACATGACTCTATTGCCAATATTATTTTTATCACCACATATGCCAACCAGCTAAAGCTGACCTTCAAATACAATCTTGCAGCACTCGACTATATTGTCAAAACAGATATGCTATCACTGAAAGAGGCTCTCCTCCATGCTATTCAAGTAGCTTTTCAAAAGTATCAACAGCTTAGTCATGTAGAAAACCTAAATTATTTTCAGGTAAAGGTTGGTCAACGCATTAAGCAAATTCCCTTCAATGATATTTATTTTTTTACAACATCTATCCAAGCACATAAAATTGAGCTCTATACCAAAAGCAGTCATCATCAATTTTATGGTAAATTAAAGGATATCGAAAGTATGCTGAATGAACATTTTTTCCGTTGCCATAATAGCTTTATTATTAATCTTCATCATATAAAAGAAACAAATTCACTAGAACGCACGATTACAATGGTAAATGGTATGATGTGTAATGTATCGTTTCGAGCTTTCTATAAGCTCCAAAAGCTCTTGAAAAATCAACAAGGCGCTGCTCCAAATAATAATGGTTGAGCAGCGCCTTTAATCAAATGTGTCTTGATCTTCGTATGGTTCAATTTTTTCCAATTACTGTGCCTCCTGTAAGAATGTCTTATTATTCTCAAGAAGCTGAATCATCGACTGAAGAATCTTTTCCTCCAATCTTGGTGATGAATTAACCTCTTTCGCAATAATCCTTTTTAAATCTAAAATTGTTTGAACTTCGAGCATATGCTTTTCAGCTAATTTGAAAGCCTGCTCTAACTGACCGGTCACCATGGGCAACACTCCTTTTAAAATGTATTCCTTTCTATTATATCAAAAGTTCACGAGAAAATTCACTTTTTTAATCAAAATTTTCTTACAAATCATAAAAAGACAGTGTTTCCACTGTCAAATTTTTTCATGCTGCCAATACTCAGTTAATTGGCTGCTCATATATGCCAATTTTTTAATTTGTCCATGTGGAAAGCCGTCTCTTTTTGTTTTTTGGGTACACATCCAGCAGGAACAATGAATTTTGCCCTTTGCTAACTGTCCAGCATAACGAAACTGCCAATCATAGCTTTTTGCAATTTTTAATTTTCGTTGAATCACTCTTCTACGATGATGTCGATAGTAAGCACGATTTCGATTTTTGCGATGTGGTTTCATTTGCTATCACTCCTTGGGTTACGTGCTCAGCCTGCAATAATCCCCCAAGAATCACTATGGATTATTACAGGCTAAGCCTTTTGATAGCAAATAACGCAAGCCATTGCATACTTCTTCCTCCTTTGCTCAATACTTCTTTTCTAAAATTATACCTATTTCAAAAGCAACATGCTATAATAACGTTTAGGTGCCAAACCTATGTAACTTGGACGGAACATCCTTGTTACGCAAAAAACGCCATAACAGCACGGATTTGCTGGGCGTTTTTTTGTTTTATGAGCGGGAAGATGAGCCCCGCTCTTTTTTATTTTGCTTGTAAGGGTTTAGCTCGTCCAAATATGAGTAATACCGTTGCAACCGCTAGTAAAAGCAGTGCCACTAATAAAAGAAAGCTATAGTTTTTAATGAATTCTAAGTAAACTCCGCCTAAAAATGGTCCTGTTAAACTACCAATGCTGAGTGCAATACCACACAGTAAATTTCCAGTAGGCAGCAGCTCCTTTGGTGTTAAATCTGCCATATAGGTGATGCCTAAAGAAAACATGGAACCGACCAATGTTCCTGCTAGGAAAAAGGCGATAGCCACAGCGATTTGGGAATGCTCTAAAAAGCTGGTAATACCAAAAATTATTGCTGCCCCACATGAGCCTACCATTAAAATAGTACGCCTGCCTACCTTATCCCCCAATGCACCGAGTGGCACTTGTGTCACAATTCCGCCAAATGTAAAAACCGATAGAATAATTGGAATCATCTCTACCTCAATGCCCTTACGTAATGCATAAACAGGGAATAAAGCATTTAATGAGGATTCAAGAAAACCGTAAACAAATGGACCTAAAAAGGCAAGCCAGCCAAATAATATAGCCTTTTTATAACGTTGCCAGCCTCTAGCATTTAAGTCACCTGTTAAACGTTCTGGCTTTTCATTTTTCAAGAAAAAGACAAAGGACCATGCACATAAACATAGTATAGATGATGCAATAAATGGTAATGCCTCTGCAATTTCGATCAGCCTTACCATTAGGGGTCCAACAGCAAAGCCTGTGCTAAATGACAAGCCATAGATTGCCATTCCTTTTCCTAGACTTTGATGGTCTGCTGTACTAGTAATCCAGGTTTGTGTGGCATAATGCAGGGCATTGTCCCCCACGCCAATTAATAACCGCAAGATAAACCAAAAGGTCACACTCTTCCATAGAGGAAAGGCAAATAATGAAACAAAAACAAGTGCCCCCCCAATTAAAATAATTGGTTTATAACCCCATTTTCGCAGAGGTTGCTCAATAAATGGGGAAATTAATAATGTTCCTATGTATAAGCCCGTTGCATGTAAGCCATTTAAAGTGGAGGATACACCATCATGTTCAAAAATAATGGATATAAGCGGCAGCAGCATCCCCTGCGAAAAGCCTGATATGGATACAATCAACACTAAAATCATAAATCTTTTTTTGCTGTAATCTGAGAAGTACGTCATTCTTTCCTCCAACATCCTGTCATTCCTTCAAATAACAGCATACCAAAAAGCCTTAGCGCTCACCACATGTGACTTTACGCTAAGGCCTAACTAATACTTATATTCATTTAATTGTATAAACACGAATTTCGGCTTTTGACTATTACCGATTACTTGTTTAAACTCCCTCCTTTTCCAATTAGAATGTTTATGATTTTTTCAATCAGCTCCTTTACTTAATCTTAAGACAACTTTAACATACTGTTTTAATATTGTAAATATTCCGTCTATTTATTTTTAAAATTAGTCTCTTAGACCTAGATGTTTGCCTAATCATTGAATTTTGTGCCTAAATCAGCTACGATAAAAGGGATGAAATGAGGTGTACGAATGTCGAAGCCAATCACTGATAAAAAACAGCAAGTAACCTATTTAAAAGAGCGTCTTGAAATATTTTTAGAGGTGTTAGATGCTCTTGATCCGGAAACAGCTGAATTAGAAGATATTGATCGCTTAATTCAAATGATGAATGATTTAGAGGATAAAATGGAGCAATTTAATGCTCGTGAACAATAATGAACAAAAAACAAACGAGCACATTGTATGCTCGTTTGTTTTTTAATAGCAATCCCAATTATATAGTACATTGCTAAAATCTTTATTTTTTAACTCCTCCACTCCAATAAAGAAATTGCCAACGCCACAGTCACCCCAAAGGATATCGTCTCCTATACTATCAATTTGCAACAGTAAAATAGTGGAATCTTGATAATCACCATATGCTCGTGGATCTTCCTGTGTGAAAAATGGATAGCCACCTATTTTATGATCAGTACTGGACAAAGCCTCGTAAAAGGCATCCTCTAATTGACTGTCCTCCTCTAAAGTTTTTAAAATAGTTTCATAAGCCTCTTGTCCTCTAAAATCTCTAATTGATAAAGGCTCCATCCCTACTTTGAAAGCTAATGCCATTTCGCGCTCTACAGGAAAATATAATTCCCCATCCTTATTTTCTATAAACGAAAAGTCCTGTATAAGTTGTGCTTCATCCTGCACAATCGTATCATGGAAAATCACACGAAAACCTTCTTGATTTTGACCATTGTCAAAGTCCATTCCTAATACATCATCATAGCCATCAATATAAAACTGCAATATTCCCTCTTCTGGAAAGTTTGGGAGATGTTTAGGTAGCTCTGCAAAGTTAATTTGAGCTAGAAGCTTTAATGGCTGTCCATCAGTGCTGTTTTTAGGATATTCCATTGATAGTGGAAAATAGGGATCACCTGCAAACTTACTTTCAAATAACGTTGTTTTTCGTACATCCGTATCAATCCAGACAACAGGCTTTAGCGTTTCCTCTACTATTGATCTGTATCGCTCCAATTCTTCTGGTAATTCAACTAAATTTTTAGCAGTCATACAAATTCCTCCTACTCGTGGATTTCTTTTATTATAGAACATTTGTTCTTTATTTTCAACTTTCTATTATAAATTTAGCACATTATTTGTCACCATAATAATCAAGGCAAAATTATATTAAGATATGCTTTAATTTAGTGCATACAGAGAAGGACTCTTTTTTTCATTAGTTTAAAAGAGTATAATGTAACGTGGAAATAATCAAATTTTCTATGGGGGGCAATACGAATGAATCTACAAAACTTGGAGAAAAGTCTTTACAATTTAATTACTGAAACATCTACGAATTTACCTAAAGATGTACGTCGTGCTATTAAGCAGGCAAAAGAGGCTGAAAGTGCTGGCACACGTGCAGCAATGAGCTTAGACACAATCTCAAACAATATTATTATGGCAGAAGATAATGTGTCACCAATTTGTCAGGATACAGGTTTACCAACATTTAAAGTTTATACGCCTGTTGGGGTTAACCAACTAGAAATTAAAGCTGCTATAAAAAAAGCGATTGCAGCTACAACAGCAGATGCTAAATTACGTCCAAACTCTGTAGACTCTTTAACAGGACAAAACAGCGGAGATAACTTAGGCGACGGTGTTCCTGTTATGAAATTTGAGCAATGGGAAAAGGATTACATTACAATTAAGTTAATTTTAAAAGGTGGCGGCTGTGAAAATAAAAATATTCAATACAGTCTACCATGTGAATTAGAGGGTCTTGGTCGTGCTGGTCGTGACTTAGATGGTATTCGCAAATGTATTTTACACTCTGTATACCAAGCACAAGGACAGGGCTGTTCAGCTGGCTTCATCGGTGTAGGTATTGGTGGAGACCGCTCTTCTGGCTATGATTTAGCAAAAGAGCAATTATTCCGTCATGTTGAAGATACAAATCCAAATCCAGATCTTGCAAAATTAGAGGAATATGTTGTGAAAACTGCGAACACATTTGGCATTGGTACAATGGGCTTCGGTGGCGAAGCAACATTACTAGGCTGTAAAATTGGCGTTATGCATCGTATTCCTGCCTCCTTCTATGTATCTGTCGCTTATAACTGCTGGGCTTACCGTCGTATGGCAGTAGATATTGATCCGCAAACAGGTGAAGTGATCAACTGGCATTATCAAGAAGGCGAAAAAATTACGTTTAAAGAGGATGAAGTAGCTGCAACTACAGAAGATACTACTACAGATGTAGTAGAGCTTACTGCACCAATTACAGAAGAACAAATTCGCTCACTAAAAGTTGGAGATGTTGTGGCTATTACTGGTCGTATGTATACTGGCCGTGACGCTATCCACCATCATTTAATGAGCCATGATGCACCAGTTGATTTAGATGGACAAGTTATTTATCACTGTGGTCCTGTAATGGCAAAGGATGAAGAAGGCAATTGGACAGTAAAAGCGGCTGGTCCAACTACTTCTATTCGTGAGGAGCCATACCAAGGCGATATTATGAAAAAGTTCGGTATTCGCGCTGTTATTGGTAAAGGCGGTATGGGACCAAAAACATTAAAAGCGCTGAATGAACATGGTGGCGTGTACTTAAATGCTATCGGTGGTGCGGCTCAATACTATGCAGACTGTATTAAAGGTGTAGATGGTGTTGATTTAATGGAATTTGGTATTCCTGAAGCTATGTGGCACTTAAATGTTGAAAACTTTACAGCGGTTGTCACAATGGATTCACATGGTAACTCACTCCATGCAGATGTTGATAAATCATCATTAGAAAAACTTGCTTTACATGCAGAAAGAGTTTTCTAATCTAACTTCATAAATAGCGGGACTGATCCGCACAATTTTTATAGGCACAGAATATTCTACATGAATAGACTGTGCCTTTTTGCTGTTGTCATTTTCTCTAAATAATTTCTTTCAAATTTGATACTTTATTTTTATAAATTCCTTTGTTATAATAATTCTAAATAAAGGAGATGGTAATTGAAATCCATTTTCAATTAAATATCACATATAAATACTAATTTATAGATATTTTGATATTGATTTTCATTATCAGGAGGGAAATGAATGGAATACTCTAATCGAGAAAATAATAATTTAATTGAGAAAACAAAAGAACATGCAGAATTAATTGCAGCTCTTATAGCTGGGATATTTATTTTATTAGCTTGGCGTTTAGATTTAAACGAGCAAACAACTGCTTCTGTTCTTCTATATATCACTGCATTTTGTGTAGGTGGCTTTGCAAAAGCAAAAGAAGGCATTGAAGAAACCATAGAAGAGCGAAAGCTAAATGTTGAGCTACTGATGGTATTAGCGGCAATCGGCTCAGCAGCAATTGGCTATTGGACAGAGGGTGCGATTCTTATTTTTATTTTTGCAGTAAGTGGCGCTCTCGAAACATATGCGATGAACAAAAGTCAGCGGGAAATCTCAGCACTTATGAAATTACAGCCTGAAGAAGCTTGGTTAGTTCGTGGTGGCTTTGAGCCTATGAAGGTAGCTGTTTCCACATTACAAATTGGCGATCATTTACTGATTAAACCAGGGGAACGTATTCCAGCAGATGGCGTTATTTTTAAAGGGCAATCCTCTATTGATGAATCAGCAATTAGTGGGGAGGCATTACCTATTTCAAAATATCAAGGTGATGAAGTATTCGCAGGGACAGTGAACCTAAATGGTGCCATTACAATTGAAATGACAAAGCCAAATTCAGAAACATTGTTCCAAAAAATTATCCAGCTTGTTCAAAGCGCACAAAGCGAAAAATCACCTTCACAGCAGTTTATTGAAAAATTTGAGGGCACATATGTAAAATTTGTGTTACTCGGTGTTGCTATTATGATGTTTCTTCCCCACTTTCTGCTTGGATGGGACTGGACAACAACCTTCTATCGTGCCATGGTGCTATTAGTCGTTGCATCACCCTGTGCCCTTGTTGCATCCATTATGCCTGCAACACTTGCAGCCATTTCAAATGGTGCAAAAAATGGCTTGCTGTTTAAAGGCGGTTTGCATTTAGAGCATCTTAGTGTTTTACGTGCCTTAGCCGTTGATAAAACAGGGACATTAACACAAGGGAAGCCTGTTGTAACAGATTTTGTTATTCGTGATGGATTAGAGCGTCAAGCAACATTAGCCATTATTGCAGGAATTGAAGCACAATCAAATCATCCATTGGCACAAGCTATTACTGCCTATGCGAAAGCACAAGGAATTACAGCATTTCCACAGGCAGCCATTGAGGATATTCCTGGCTGGGGTATTAAAGGGATAATTGATAAAAAGGAATACCAAATTGGCAAACCTGATTTTGTTGGTACACAGCTTGCCCATGATTTTGCAGATGGTGTTGCAACCTCCCTAACAGAAGAAGGGAAAACCGTTATTTTTATTCGTGACGCTAATGGCATTGTTGCATTAATCGCCTTAAAGGATATTGTGCGCAATGAAGCTAAAAAAGCAGTGTCTTTATTAAAAGAGCTTGGTATTCAGGTTGTTATGTTAACAGGTGACAATGAAAAAACAGCAAAAGCAATTGCCAAAGAGGCTGGCGTGACGGAATATGTTGCAGAATGTCTTCCTGAAACAAAGGTAACAGAGATGAAGCGTCTGCTTACACAGCATCAATTTGTAGGAATGGTGGGCGATGGCATTAATGATGCTCCTGCATTAGCTACTGCAACAACTGGTATTGCGATGGGCGAAGGGACAGATGTTGCCCTAGAAACAGCAGATGTTGTCTTAATGAAAAATGATCTATCAAAAATTGCCTATGCTGTACGGCTATCTCGCAAAATGCAGCGTATTGTTAAGCAAAATATTTTCTTTTCTATAGGTGTGATTGTTTTATTAATAGCGTCTAACTTCTTACAGATTGTTGACCTACCTTTAGGCGTGATTGGACATGAAGGTAGCACCATTCTTGTGATTTTAAATGGTTTACGTATGCTCAATAAAAATATCTAAACACCAAACAGCCTCGCTTCATTATAAAAAAGCGAGGCTGTTTAAGTTAGTTTATTTTTTCCTTTTGCAATGCTCTTTTCTGCATGGTAGCATTTAATACTCCACCAAATATTAAAATAATACCTGTGAAGTACAACCATAGCATTAAAATAATAACGCCACCTATACTACCATATGTAGCAGAATAATTTCCAAAATTACTAATATAAAATGAGAAGCCATACGTGACTGCTAGCCAGGCAAGTGTAGCAAACATAGCTCCAGGCCAGACACCCATTATTTTTAAACGTGGACTTGTATTTGGTACAAACCAGTACATACCCATTAAAACAATAAAGATCAGTAATGGTGGCATCGACCATCTCAAATTATGCCAAATGGAAGCAAATTGCTCCTCTACTCCAACAATGGAAAATAAAAAATGCCCAATTTGTTGTCCAAAGACAGGTAATAAAAGAGCCACTGCAATGACAATAACAAGTGCTATTGTAAAAACTAGAGACAGGCCTCTATCCAATATACCAGCTCTACCCTCTGTATCATAAGCTTTATTTAAGGCTCTAATCAATGCATTTATCCCTTTCGAGGCAGACCAGATTGTACCTAAAACCCCAATCGATAATAAACTACTATTACGATTTGTTAAAATCTCATTTAACGTATTTTCAATAAGACGATATACTTCATCTGGCAAGATGTTCACTAAAAATGCATATACCTGTGTTGTTTCTAAGTTCAAATATGGCAATAACGTAACCAAGAAAATAAGCAAAGGAAAGAATGATAGCAAAAAGAAATAAGCCAGTTGTGCAGCAAGTGCAGATATATCTACTCGCTTTAGCCTACTAATTAAATCTTGAACAAAACCTTTGGAAGTCATGATATCGATCGTCTCCTCATCTGGCGAGACAAACGATTTAACAAGCCCAAGCGTATGATGCATTTTCGCTTTTTTCTTCTCCATAAGACTTTCCTCCTAAAGCTGCCATTACTCCTTATCAGGTAGAGTAAAGGCTGATTTCGTGTCATCAATCATCCCTTGTATTGTAGAGGGCACATCTTTAAATTCCTCTACTTTTTCAGTAATCATATTAACATTATCTGACACAGTTTCATAAAGACCTTTCGCAGCTAATACCTTTTCCTCCACAAGTATCTGTAATTCTTCACGATTTGCTGCATAATATGAGATGGCATCCTTCATTTTTTGCGTTGTAGCAATTGTTTTTTCACGAGTAGTACGATCTAACATACTTAATGCAGCACCAACTGCTGCACCAGCTATAATTGAAACCAATAATTTACTTTGACCCATAGTAAAACCTCCTGCTTGTATAATTGCATATTCCCTACTATTTCATAAATAAACAGCTTCCTGCATTTATTCTACCCAATAACAGATTATTTTTAAAGCAATGCTCAAATACGCAATTGACATTTTTTATATTCAGTGAAATGATATGTACGATGAATCCGAAAGGTAGGGTAAAAAATGAATTTATCAATTCCATCTAAAGAAAATGTTATCTATATGGTTGAACAAATGAAGGATAAGCTTCGTATGGTAAATGTGGATGCCATGAAATCCGAAAACTTTGATGAAGCAAATTATGAAGATTTAGTGTACTTATATGAAATGGTGATGAAAAGAGAAACATTTAGCCCAAGTGAAATGCAAGCGATTGTTGCTGAATTAGGCTCTTTACGCAAATAAGGCATGAAAAGCTATTAGCGAAAGACTGATGTCTCATGCTAATAGCTTTTTTATTATTGGGTATTTGTTACATCCGAACCGTCCTCTGTCACCAATGGTTGAATTAACACCTCTACACGGCGATTTTTCGCACGCCCCTCTGCTGTATCATTCGGTGCAATCGCACGGTCTTCACCATATCCCCTCGCGCTAATGCTGCCAGACTTTAATTGAGGATTACCGTCCAATAAAACCATATAAAACTTTGACGCACGCATTAATGAAAGCTCTAAGTTTGATGAAAAATTAGGACCCACAGGAACATTATCTGTATGCCCCGTAATAATAATATTACGTGGTGGATTGGATACTAAAACATCTGCAAGCTCTTTCGCTATAGGAATATATTCTGGCTTAATACTTGCTTTTCCTGAATCAAATAAAATACTATCACGAATAGTCACAAGTAAGCCCTCTGCTGTCATTTCTGTGGCAAATTGATCCTCCATTTCATTGACAGCAATAAAGTTATCTACGCTATCTTTAATGTCGGCTAACTCTTGTTGATCCTTAAGATAGGCCGAATTTTGACTTTGTACATCGGTACTCGTAGCATTAGGATCTGATATAGGTGCTGGTTGGTCTAAAAAACCTGTTCCACCATCAAACACTTGATTAAATACTTCTGACATTTTCGCTAACTTTTCCTGATCAACAGAACTAGATGCGAAAAGTACGATAAACAACGCAAGTAAAAGTGTTAAAATATCTGCATAAGGAACAAGCCAGGACTCATCCACATGATCCTCATGCTTATGCTTTTTACGTCTCTTTGCCACCGTTATTCACCCTCATTTCCGCCTGTCACTTTACGACGCTCCTCCATCGTTAAGTAAGATGATAGTTTTTGTTCAATAACACGTGGAGCTTCTCCCTCTAAAACCGATAGAATGCCCTCAATCATCAACCTTTTTTGCTTTACTTCTATCACTGATTTACGTTTTAGTTTATTAGCGAATGGATGCCATAAAACATATCCTGTAAAAATCCCTAGTAGTGTTGCCATAAAGGCAGCAGAAATCGCATGACCTAACTTTTCAATATCATTCATATCCGATAATGCGGCAATTAACCCTACCACTGCACCAAGTACCCCTAAAGTTGGGGCATATGCTCCAGCCTGTGTAAAAATGGCGGCACCACCTGAATGACGCTCTTCCATTGCCTCCACTTCCTCTGTTAACACATCACGAATATAGTCGGCATTTTGCCCATCAATGGCTAATGTCAGTCCATTTTTTAAAAATGGATCTTCAATCTCTGAGGATTTACTTTCTAATGCTAATAAGCCTTCACGTCTAGCTAAATCCGCCCACTGTGAAAACATTTTAATCAGCTCAACATCATCTGCCAATTTTGTTTCTTGCATTAAAATTTTAAAAAGCTTCGGTACACGCTTCAACTCTTTCATAGGAACCGCGATTGTTACTGCTGCAATTGTACCAACAATAATGATAAGAATGGCCGCTGGGTTATAAAAGGCACCTAAACTTACTCCCTTCATGACCATCCCGGTTAATAATGCTACAAATGCTAATATTAACCCTACAACTGTTGATATATCCATTTTAGAACCTCCAAATCTACCACTATTCTTAATTTCGTCTGTATTTCCATATTTTAAAATCTATATTTCTAGTATAAATGTATTTGATTAATTTTTCGATGCTATATATGCTTTTTATTCACATTCCAACCATATTTGATTATATTGAATTAAGAATACTACATTAAATTTTCTTAATTTGAAGGGAGATATGATTTTGTTATTATCATTTGATACAAAATTATCAAAATATGCTGAATTAGCACTAAAAATAGGAGTAAATATTCAAAAAAACCAGTACCTCTATATAAGCTGTTCGACTGATAACTTAAAGCTGGCACAAATAATTACTAAAATGGCTTATAAAAATGGTGCAAAACAGGTATTTATGGACCTAACTGATGATGAATGTGTGCGTGCACGTTATGAAGATGCTCCAAAAGATTCATTTGATTTTTTCCCCCCATGGAAAGTACAAGAACGTGAATGGTTAGCTGAACATGGAGCAGCTTTCTTAAGCATTAGCTCACAAAATCCAGATTTATTAAAAGGGATAGAGTCTGATAAAATTATGGCATTTCAAAAAGCCTCTGGTAAAGCATTAGCGAATTATTATCAATGGCTACAGGCAGATAAATTTAGTTGGTCGGTCATTGCTGCGCCTTCCAAAGCTTGGGCAGCAAAAGTTTTCCCCCATCTTCCTGAAGAGCAACAAGTTGAGGCATTGTGGGAAGCTATCTTTGCAGCAACCCGTATGAATGTTGAACATTCTGTTGAAGCCTGGCAGGCCCATAACAAAGAATTACAAGATAGAGCCAATTACCTAAATAATAAGCAATATAAAGCACTACACTACACAGCTCCAGGCACAGACCTCCTAATTGATTTACCGATACAGCATATCTGGGCAGGTGGCAGTAGTGTAACCAAGCAAGGTCAAACTTTTATGGCAAATATGCCAACAGAAGAAATTTTTACTGCTCCATTAAAAACAGGTGTTAATGGTTATGTATCCAGCACTAAGCCTTTAAGCTATGGCGGTACTATTATCGATAATTTCACACTAACCTTTAAAGAGGGTCGTATTATAGCTGTAAAAGCGGAACAAGGACAAGAAATTCTAACAGCTCTTATTGAAACAGATGAGGGTGCCCGTTATCTTGGTGAAGTTGCATTAGTACCGCATCAGTCACCTATCTCACAAGCTAATTTATTATTTTACAATACATTATTTGACGAAAATGCCTCAAATCATTTAGCTATTGGCAGAGCCTATGCGTTTTGTATTGAAGGTGGTAAAGAAATGACTTCTGAAGAGTTAATGATGAATGGCCTTAACCAAAGCTTAACACATGTTGACTTTATGATTGGATCAAATAATATGAATATAGACGGTATCACTCATGACCATCAAAAAGAACCGATATTCCGCAATGGGGATTGGGCATTCTAAATCATCCATTTCTACTAATCATATTCTAAGCTAGGTATGTTATGGTTGTCATAAATTATCCTTAGATTTTCCTAGAAACCTATTGTATAATTAAGTCAGGATATTTAATAGATTATTTAAGCAGAGAGGGGCTCTAATCATGTTCATTACAACAGTACTTGGTTTTTCAGTAGTTCTATTGATTGCTACAGCATTCTTCATTCATTACCTACAAGTAGGTTTAGATGGTAAGTCTTCAGTAACTGTAGATCCAAAACCAGACAATAAATATTAATCTAAAAAGTAGCTGTAAGGCTGTAGACAAAGTCGTTTTTTTCGACTTTGTCTATTTTTTTTAAATTTTCAAGGATGAAGAAAAGAAAGACTAAAACCAAATATAAACTATAGGTAGCTACTGAAAAAAAGTGGCTGTTTTTATAACTACTCTCAGATGGACTACTAGCTTGTAGCGTCAATAAGAGGGCTCCTGCTGCTCTACTTGCATTATAAAAGGGAAAATTTCACAAGCATGCACACTATAAAGAAGGAGAGTCTGTGGAAAGCACTTCTATTTTAGTGAAATGGGCATACTGTTTCGAATTTTCCTTATTGAAAATAGATGTGAAAGTGCAGCGAACTGCTGTTTTTATTATAAAATTTATGTAAATAACGCCTTTATTGTTTGCATCTCGAACATTTTCCTCTACAATATTTTTGTAAGGAAGGGAGCAATCTTCATGACAATGTTACAAGATATTTTAGCGTTTAACAAAGAGTTTGTACAAGAAAAAAAATATGAACCATTTATTACAACGAAATATCCGGATAAGCATATTGTGGTTTTATCTTGCATGGATACTCGTCTTGTAGAGCTTTTACCAAAGGCCATGAATTTGCGTAATGGCGATGTTAAAATCGTGAAAAGTGCTGGCGCATTAGTGAGTCATCCTTTTGGTGCAGTTATGCGTAGTTTACTGGTTGCTGTCTATGGCCTACAGGCAGATGAAGTATATGTGGTAGGGCATTATGACTGTGGTATGAGTGCAGTCGATCCTGAAGCAATGCTTAGTGAAATGGTTGCTAGAGGTGTTGATCCAGAAACAATTAAAATGTTAGAATACTCTGGTTTCGACTTAAAAGATTTTTTACGCGGTTTTGGTGATGTAGCAACAAGTGTTAAGAAAAGCGTGGATACAATTCGTAATCATCCATTAATGGTTAAGAATGTACCTGTTCATGGCTTAATCATTGACCCTAATACAGGTCGACTTGATGTCATTGAAGATGGTACTAAAGAATTAAAATAATAAATAAAACAGTGCCTATCCTTCGCTCTGAAAGATAGGCACTTAACCTACTATACGTCCTCTAAACGTGCATACATATAATGATCTACCCATTGACCATTAATATACAAAAGCTTTCTTAAAAGACCTTCCTGTTGGAACCCCGCCTTCTCTAAAACACGTATAGAAGCCATATTTTGTGTGGACACATAGGCTTCTACCCGATGTAAACCAATTTGATCGAATGCAAATTGGACGACCATATTCACTGCTTCAGTAACGATTCCCTTTCCTACATACAGTTCATCCATAGCATATCCAATAAATGCACTTGAATACGGTAAACGTTTCACGGCATAAAGTGCAATATGTCCTATTAAATTATTTGTGCCATGCTCAAAGATACCGAACGTAAATTCTCGCTTTGACTCCATTAAATATAAGCTTTCTTGAATTTTTTTATATTGTGCGTCAACTGTATAGTATTCAGGTCTTTGTAGTGGCTCATATATCGACCAAAAGTATTTATTGCGACTGACGAGCCCCATTAAACTTCGTGCATCTTTTTCTTGGAATGTGCGGATATAGCATTTTCCCCCCTGAATTGTGACCACATTCCCACCCTTTTTTCTTAATAAGTTCCAAATTTTAAGCACCATTTCTCCACACTAGCCTTCCAATCAATATCAATATATCTTATGCTTTTACCAGCAATATAAAACCATCACTATGCTTCTTGCACTATTGTATGTAAAAAAAGATGCTGCTACAACTAAAACAGCTTATGTTTTATTGTTACAGCAGCATCTCGCTTTATTTTACTTTTTGTTTCTCTTTTTTCTCCTGGACAGCTTCCTGGCTAGATTCAATATGCTGTGCTTGCCCATTGTCTAATACATTTGTTAAATGCAGACCACGCTTTTGTGCTTCTCGTTCAATATGGGCAATTGTTTCTTGCAGTACATGAATGCGTGCATATTTTTTATCATCCCCAGCAACTAAAATCCATGGGGTATTTTTCTTATCTGTTTTTTCAAACATCTCATTTGCTGCTTCAATATAGTATGGAGTTTTTTCTCGATTTCTCCAATCCTCATCTGTTAATTTCCAAGCCTTGTAAGGATTTGCTTCACGTTCTGTAAAGCGCTTCAATTGCTCTCCATCTGAAACATGCAGCCAAAATTTAATAATTATGTAATCTCCTGCAGTCAGCATCTCCTCAAAATTATTAATCTCTTCATACGCACGAGACCACTCATCCTTTGTTGCAAATCCTTCAATCCGCTCTACTAACACACGTCCATACCAGGAACGGTCAAAAATTGCCACTTGTCCATGCTGCGGTAATTTTCTCCAGAAGCGATGTAAATAATTGTAGCGTAACTCATGGGGCTGTGGAGCTGAAATAGGGTGTACAACATATCCTCGTGGATCAATACGTTCAACCAGACGTTTAATAGCGCCTCCTTTGCCAGCCGCATCCAAGCCCTCAAATACTAAAATTAAACCAATTTTATTTTTTAATAAAAATTGCTGTGCATTCAGCATTTCATATTGCAGTACCTTCAATTTCTTTTTATACATCTTTTTGTCTAGTTCAATGGATAGATCAAGATTTTTCAAGTTTTGTGCCATATAAGCTTCACTCCTTTTATTTGGATAATTTTATTGTACTAAAGAAATATATGGATGCCTACCAACATGTGAAATATAAAGAAAACAACACGATACATTGTTGGAAATTTCCGCTATAATAGAAAAAGTGACAGCAGCTATACATATTTGTCTTTTCCCTATACAATCTAACTCGAAGGGAGAGGAGAACATGCCTCAGTTTATATTGATGACAATGTCCTATATTGTCTCACTTATCCTAACCTTTGCATCCTTTTTCATGCATATAAACGGTCAATCTTCGCTCGAAATTGCTAATCGTTTTTCTGTTATATTTGCACCTATGAATATAAGCTATGTAATTTGGATTGTTATTTACCTATTCCTTGGTTATTGGTTAGCTATGAACATGAAAAAGACATCTATGAAGCAAACTGCGCTCTTTAGCTGCATAAATATATTGCAGGCATTAACGGTCTATGTATGGCATCATGAGCTATTTATTGTTTCCCTGGGTATCACGTTATTATTAGTATTGTACGTATTTATGTTGTATAGTTCGTACCCTCTTAATGATCAATCAATGTCTGGTAGGCTTCCCTTTGCTATTTATTTCGCATGGGCAACATTTACCTGTATCACAAATACTAGCTTTACGTTAACGGCTTATGGCTGGAACGGTTTTGGTTTGAGCGCCCCTCTTTGGGCAGTGATATTACTGACGTTAGGTGGAGCAATTGCACTACATATTCGCTTCCATCACTTTGATAGGATCTATCCAAGTGTTTTTATTTGGGCTTACATTGGTATCGCCTTACATAATGGTTTTGATGAGTTACTTGTCACTACAGCTTCCTTATTTTTATGTGGTGCCCTCTTTGTTGGCATCTTATTTATGAAAAAAAATCCTGCCTACCAAAAATAATTGGTAGACAGGATTTTTTGCAGCTCTATTATTCCTCATCTAATGATGTTAAAATAATTGGTTTATCTTTTGTTACAATGATGGAATGTTCAATTTGAGCAACAAGTGATTTATCAGGCGTCACAAATGTCCAGCCATCGCCAGCTTCTACAATATGCTCTGCTTTTGCGGAAATAAACGGCTCCACCGCAAGCACCATACCTTCCTTCATAATTGTAGAATCCCACGCATCATAATAGTTTAAAATATGATTTGGCTCATCATGTAAAGACTGCCCTAAGCCATGTCCTGTTAAATTCATAATAACAGTTAGACCGTTAGCATTCGCCTCACGCTCAACTGCTTTCCCAATTTGATTTAGTTTAGAGCCAGCTTTTACCTTTGTCATTGCTCGATCAAAAGCACTTTTGGCAACACGGCATAGTTTGTCTTTGTCCTCATAGCCATCACCTACTACAAATGAAATACCTGTATCCGCAAAGTAGCCATTTAAAGAGCCAGATACATCAATATTCACAATATCTCCTTCTTTGATGACACGTTTTCCTGGAATACCATGCG
The DNA here is from genome assembly GCF_038051955.1 of Lysinibacillus sp. FSL H8-0500. NCBI lineage: Bacteria > Bacillati > Bacillota > Bacilli > Caryophanales > Bacillaceae > Lysinibacillus > Lysinibacillus sp. FSL H8-0500. The sequence continues at coordinate 4,014,004 of NZ_CP150292.1, forward strand.
CCACTTCCTCATTGATGCTTATACAAGTATAGCCCGGGAAATCATACTCTCCCTTCGGCCCAGAAATAGCACCTGCCTCTGCAAACATGCGGCCTGCCATTTCATCTAGCTCAAGCGTTGTCACACCTGGTTTTGTAGCCGCCTTCATCACTTCACGAATTTCAGCACAAATGCGTCCAATTTTTTTAAAAGCTTCAAGCTCCTCTTGCGTTTTTACAATCATCTTTAACGACCCTTTCCTGTTAAATGTCTACCCTTAACTATAACATAACTTGCCAAGCATAGAACTCAAAACGCTTGAAATATTATATGCTGGATTGAATGATACAGGAGGGACATTTGGCTTTTAGTCATAGTCATTACATTTAACTTTGGTTGCCGTTAATTTTCCCGGCAATACAAGGTTTTCTTATTATCAAACAATCTATAGCCTTATTATTTTCACGATTATAGTCTATTGTTTTATTAGATAATGTGATCGTAGTATTGTAAAGGCTAGCTGCTCCTCTTATGTGCTACATGTGAAGGAAAAATATTTTTGCATACAATTATCTAGTAAAAATCCCACAAAAAGTACTACATCAACTTTTTTGTGGGATTTTATATTGATAAATAAAATTAATTAACGGCGTAATAATTGTGGTGCGGCTGTAAAGACTAATACACTAATAATTACCGTTAAAATTGTGGCAGGCAGCATGTATGTACCATTATAGATAATGGAATAGAGCCATGCATTTTGATCACCTGCATATTCTGCAAAAAACACTGCGCCTGCACAAGTATGCGCTGCATAACGTAAAAAGCCCGCCAGCACAGTGCCTATTATAATATAACGTGCCATTTTTACTTTATTACTATTTTTAGCAGCCTCGAGTAATGGTCGCCGTACGAATGCCGCTAGCCCTACAACGGTAAAAGCAACACCATAATCTAATAGCCCCTGAAGCCAGTGTACAATAAAAGCGCCAAACATTGTCTGCATTACACCTACGAGTAACCCTGTTGTAAGTCCAGCTACTATGCCCCAGCGAAATGCGATGAGGACAATAGGCACCATAACAAGACTAACAGAGCCACCTTGTGCCCATACTTTAAAGGAGATTTGATCCAGCACAAGGCCAATCGCAGCAAATATTGCAATCTCCACAAGCATCATTAATCTTTCTTTGTTCATAAATATTCTCTCCTTTGTTCCGATGTAGGATACAAGAGCAGGAATAGAAATACATACATGTGCCTCTTACTGACATCTTAGAATAAAAAAATGATGTCAGGACAGAGCCTCACATCATATAAGTGTCGGTTTCTATCCACATCCCTACGCAAGTTTTAACTTACAGGTTCAAAGAGTCAAGGCATTACGTGCCCAGTCTCAGCTGACATCATCAGCCCCCCTTGTGGTCATTACATCTGAAATTTTTTTAAACATCTTTATTGTACGCAAACGCTGTGAGAATGACAACCTCTTCCACACATGATTTTTTGAAACTTTACTATTTTTCATGCGTAAATATTAAAAAAGGAGGAACAACTATGGAGAACCCTAAAATTTTATCCGCCTTTAGCTATCTCAGTATTTTCTTTGCCCCTTTTATCGTGCCATTAATTGTTTACCTTGTTGCTAAAGATCATGATGTAAAAAGCCATGCTATTCGCGCACTGATTTCGCATTTAATTCCTGTTCTTTTTGGAATACTGTTCTTTATTGTCTTTATTTTTTCTACATTTAGTTTGGATCCAGCCTCAGGAAATACCTTTCTTATTATTTGGCTTGTATCGTTTGCTATTTATACCATCGTATCAATTGGCATTGTGATCTGGAATATTGTGCAGGCAGTTCGTGTGATTCGCTAATGTTTTAATCGAAGAATAAACAGGTAGTAATAAAAATAAAAGGAGCTGTTTTTAAATGAAAGTATCAAACGTTGTGAAAACCGCTGTAAAATTAGCACCTATTGTGATACCTATTGTAAAAAAGGTTATGGACTCAAAGAAAGGAACAACGCCTAAAACAACGCCTCGTATAAAGTAAATGGTTGGCTCAGGAATTTTGAGCCACTCCTTTTTTCATTACTTTACTTCAAAATATGTTTGGCTATGTCCATTTAATGTTTTCTCTACATGTAAGACTGCTGGCATAGCAGATTTTAATTCAGGAACGTGCGAAATAACGCCAATCATACGACCTGAATCTTGTAAATCAATCAATGTATCAATCGCTTTATTTAATGACTCCTCATCAAGTGAGCCAAAGCCCTCATCAATAAACATTGTTTCAATATGAACATTGCCTTGGAAGCTTTGAATCACGTCAGCCATCCCTAAAGCAAGGCTTAAGGAAGCATTAAACTTCTCTCCGCCTGATAATGTTTTAACATCTCGTAACTGATCTGTAAAAGCATCATAGACATCTAAGCCAAGCCCGCTTTGCTTGGCATGTTTCTCAAGTCTATCCGAGCGTCTTAGCTCAAATTGACCATTCGATAAATGAGAAAGACGCATATTTGCTGCTTCTGTAATTTTATCTAAATAATTAACTTGAATATAACGTTCAAAGGATAACTTTTTCGAATTTTGTCCATTTAACAGTCCATAAAGCTCCTTTACTCGTCCTGCCTCTTGCTCAAGTGAACGAAGCTCTTTTGTTGCCTCCTCTACCTTTTCCATAAAGGCTTGGCACAATTTTGCAAAGTCCCTTAGCTGCTGCAGACGTGTAAAGGCTTCCTCATAGGCAATACGGTAGCTTTCCACCTTTGCCTCCATAAACTCTAAATCCTGTTTTTCTTTTCCTTGAAGATGCTTAGCACCCTCCTTAATTTGGATGTTCAAAGTGTGTACTTGTAAAGTATAATCGCCACATGCCTTACGTAATGCCTCTAGCTCCATACTGCTTCGTTTAGCCGCTTTGTAATCCTCATAATTGGCAAAGCCTACTTCCTGAATACTTCCTAAAAATTGCTCTTGCTTATCAGTTATTTTTCGCTGTGCTTCCTCAACAGCCTGTTGCGCCATTTCTACCGCGATATTTGTATTACTTGTGGCCTCCTTGGCCGTCTGTAAATGTTGTTGACTCTCCTGCCAGCGTTGTTGAAGCTGCATTTTTTCTTGACGGGTATCCGTAAGCGCCTGCTTTAATTGCTGGAATGTTGGTAGGTTTTCTGGAATTTGCTTGTGTTGCTCCTCTACAACCGCTTGTAGTTTTGTCCATTCCTTCATATGCTCTATTAAATATTGCTCTAGCTCTCCTTGCTTATGCTGTAGCTGCTCTAATTTATGACGCTGATTTTTTAGTTTCAGCCGCCTATCTGTTAGCTGCTGATTCACAATTTTTAAGGTTGTAATCTCCTGCTCAATTTGCTGTAAGGATGCAACAGTTTCTACTTGCTCCTCCTGCTTTAGTGAATAAGTTGTTAGTTGCTGCTGCGCCTCCTGAAGAAGCTGCTGTGTGGAAGTAAAAAGTGCTTCTTTCTCTAAATACATACGCTCATCCGAAGAAGTTTTTGCACGTAATGCTTCTACCTGCGTTAATTCAATCACCACCAATTGCTGATGATTTGTTTTAACATGGGTTGTACTACCACAAACAGGGCAAGGCTCTCCATCCTTTAGCTGTTCAGCCAATATACTAGCCTGACTTGTCAGCCATTGTTGCTCCACCTGTTGAAGAGCTTGTTTACTTTGCTGATAGCGAGTGTTGAAAGTGTCCGTGTCCTGCTGGGCTCGTTCAACTGCCCTTGTATATTTCTCGACTTGCTTTAATAAAGCGACCTGCTCACGTAGCTTTGGTAATTGCTCTAAATAGCCTTCATAGGGCTCAATCTGCTGTTCAAGATGCTCAATTGTTTGTGATAGTTGCTGTAGTTGCCCTCGCTCTTTCTTTAATAGCACATGATTATCTGCCACTGCTTGCTTTGCTGTCTCAACATATTGTGCTGCAATTTGTAGCTGCTGTACATTGTTTTCATAAGCTTCGAATTTTGGTAATAATGCTTGTAGCTGTAATTCCTGCTGCAAAATTTGCTGACGTTCAGTTTCCTTTGCCTCCTCCACTGCATATTTTTCCTGTGCTTGTTGTAGTAGTTTAATCGCTTGCTGCTGTTTATCCTGTGCTTGTTGATACGTTTGTTCTTTTACACGGTGTTCAGCCTGTAGATCCATACATTGTTGTTCAAGCAGTACAAGTCGCTCTGCCTGTTCAGCTAAAGTAATTTCCTGCTCCTTTGCACGATAGAGGTCCTGCTCCTTCAGCAATATTTCTAGCTGCTGCTGACGATGAGCCTGTTCATTAAATTGTTCATTTAACGTTTTAGCTAAGCGGTAAGCTTCCTGTTCTTGTTGATGACGTTTATAGGCTTCCTCATAATGCTGTTGTTCAGTTTCTATACATTGTGTATAGTACACTAGCTCCTCCTGAAGTGCTTGCTTGAGCTGGTGCATATTTTCCGTATTGTTAGCTAGCTGTGCAAATAAAGAGGAGTTACGCTGTGGAAGAGCGCCAGCAATTTGACCAAGCAGATGTTCTTTTAATTGTTTAGCACGCTCAAGATCACCTTCTACCTCTTTGCGTTTAGCATCAAGCTTTTTAGTCATCATACCGAAGCGATCTGTTTTAAAGATTTTGCGTAAAATAATTTCTTTATTAGTAGAATCAGATGTTAGTAGTTTGCGAAATTCTCCTTGTGGCAGCATCACAATTTGGCTAAATTGATCCTTTGTTAAACCGATAATTTCTTGCAACTTTTTATCAACCTCAAGCGTTTGCTGCTTCTCGACAATGCTATAATCCAGCTTGCCATCTTTTATTTCTGCTAGCTCTATTTTCTTGCCTGTCACTGTTTTATTTTTTTGCTTTATATGTCCTGGCTGACGCAATATTTGATAGATTTTTCCATGCATTTCAAATAGCAGTTCTACGGCTGTATAAATATCATCATCAGCAAAGCCGCTTCGTAGCAAAGCTGTATCCTGACGATCTTCACCACTACCTGCCCCATACAGTGCATAACAAATCGCATCAAAAATGGTTGTTTTCCCAGCACCTGTTTTGCCAGAAATCGCAAATAAGCGATGCTCTCCTAGCTGCTGAAAATCAATCACTTCTGTATTTTTATATGGACCGAATGCAGTAATTGTTAACTTTAATGGCTTCATTTTACTGTTTCCCGCTCCTCATCTAGTAATTCCTGTAGCATCTCTGTAAATAGATGCTCTGTATCCTTATCAGGCTGTATCCCTATAACATCTGTAAAGAATGAACGGAATAAATCGATATCCTGCCGTTTTTCGCCTTCAATAGCCTGTACTTCATGAGGAATTTCCTGCCGTATTATTTTGCGCTCAATATGCATGGCATAAGGAAAAACTGTACGAATGCGCTCCATTGGCGATGAAACAGGTGCTGTATTTGTCAATCTTACAAATATATAGTCGTCACTTGGCGGTAGCTTTAGTAAATCTTCTAATTGCCCTTCCACTATACGTAGATCTCTTCGTGGCACAAGCTTTCTTTTCATTACTGAGCAATTCCCCTGCGCATCTAAATCAATGACTAAAAAGCCTTTTTCATGCAAATGCTCGGATAATGAATATTTTAATGGTGAGCCTGCATAGCGAATCGTGTCATTTAATACAAAATGGGCCTTATGTAAATGTCCAAGAGCTGTATAATGAAATGGCTTAAATAAAGCTGCATCTACGCAATCTGAGCCTCCGATGGATAACGGTCGCTCTGAATCGCTTGTATTCGATTCTTCTGCACCATATTTTGTGACAAAGGCATGTCCAATAAAAACATGGCGTTTACTTGTATCCATTTCTTGCGTAATATGTTCAATGATTTTTTTCATCGCATCTTGATGGGAGCGGATTGTTTCATCCCCAAAAATACTACGAATTGCTGCTGGCTCTGCATATGGCACAAGATGAAAATGCACTTCCCCATAGTCATCATTGATCAGAATAGGTGTATGCTCCTTTGTAAATTGACCCTTGATGTATAAACCACTATGACGCATTAAACGGCTACCAAAATTTAATCGCCCCGCACTATCATGGTTCCCTGCAACAGCTAACACAGGAATTTTTTTCCCTAAGATAATTTCCGCTAAAACATCATTCAGTAAATTGACCGCCTCAATTGGAGGCATTGAACGGTCATATAAATCACCTGCAATTATAATCACATCTGGCTGTTCCTCATCTATCGCTTGCATAAATTGCTGTAAAATATACTGTTGATCCTCTGTCATATAGATGCCTTGAACAAGCTTTCCTAAATGCCAATCAGCTGTATGAAATATTTTCATTGTTTTGTACCTCCTGTTCTTTTATTATGACATATCTAGTGCTATCCGTTATTTCGAACGTTCTATTTGTTACTTTGCTACTTCTGGAGCTCTATCCGCTACTTTTCTCATTCTATCCACCATAAAAAAGCACCCTATAACATAAGATGCTTTTTATCGTACCTATTTAATTTTTTCCATAAAAGCTGTGTAGCCAGGGAAACCCTGAATACGATATGTTGTACGTGAAGATTGTGGCGGGGAAGCTTGTTGTTCCTCCGCTTCTACAGACGCTTGTTGCCTTAAAATTTCCTCAAAGGATAAAGGGTTTGGCTCAGGTAATTCGGCTGGCGCAATAGTTAAAGCATGGCCACCACTATATGCTTGTAAAAAAGCATTAGCCATTTGTCGATAGCCCTCTATATTTGGGTGCACATCCGTATGATTTGGTAAATAGTTTATTGCATTTAGTCCAAAGGCATCATAAACATCTACATACACTGCTCCAGCGTGCTCCGCTTGCTGTTGCAAAATTGCATTTAGCTTTACCAATTGTGCATTTGTGCCCTCTTTTTGTGTGGCATGAACGGCTGGATAAGCAAAATAATAGCCCATCACATAAACCTGTGCCTGTGGCGCACGTACTGCTAGCTCCTCTAAAATCGCCATCCAATTTTTTCTCGCTATATTTAAGGCATAATCTGTTTGAAGCTGAGAATAAGCTAATGTTCCAGCATTTGGATTCACTTGTACCAGACGCAATAAATCATTTGCACCTGCTGATACGGTAATCAATGTGGCTTCCGCTAATAGCTCCTGTACTCCCGCCGATTGAATACGTTCCAGCACATCCGCAGTTGTAAAACCTGGAAAAGCAAGCTCCTTTGTATAAGCTGCTAATTGCCCTGACTGTTTTAATTTCATTGCAATCAAATCACTATAGCCTGCATCAATTTGTTGATAGGGTGTTTGACCAGCAGCTAAGGAATCGCCAAGCGCTACATAGCTTTCTGCTTGGGCAGAAACAGATGGAGCCCAATACATGATGAACAATAGCATAATCCCTATTAAGCTCCCCAATCGCTTCATCTGCTTCTCCTCCAGTTCTTCTTACTAAAAAGCCCAGCTACCTTTACGGAAAATTGGCTCTATTGTACCATCTGGTAAAATACCGTCAATGTCCATTTCACCGCTACCAATCATAAAGTCTTCATGTGTGACAGAAATATTTGCACCTAATGCTTCCAATTGACCATTTTCTAAGTCTCTACCACCCTCTAAGCAAGTAGGATATGCCTCACCAATGGCTAAATGGTTTGACGCATTTTCATCGAATAATGTATTAAAGTATAAAATTTCTGATGCTGAAATTGGTGATTCATGCGGCACAAGTGCTACTTCGCCTAAATAGCTTGAGCCTTCATCCACTTGGATAAGCTCTTGTAATAAATCATGCCCTACTTCAGCCTCTGCCTTAATAATTTTGCCCTCTTCAAATGTCAGCTTAAAGCCATCAATAATATTTCCTTGATACACCAGTGGCTTTGTATTGCTTACATAACCATTCACACCTTGCTTCACTGGCAGTGTGTATACCTCTTCTGTTGGCATATTGGCAATAAAAACATTGTCTTCTGGTGTTTTACTCCCGCCAGTAAGCCATTTATGCTGGGGTGCTAAGGCAATGGTTAAATCTGTGCCTGGTGCTGTATAGTGCAGCTTGGCATATTTTTTACTATTTAGCAATTGGGCACGCGCTTCTAAATTGGCTACATGCTCACGCCAGTTCTCTACGGCATTGCCCTCTCCTATATGAACCGTTTTAAAAATGGCTTCCCATAATGCAGGTACTTGTTCTTCTGCTGTTAAATTTGGAAATACCTTTGCTGCCCACTTTGGCGAAGGTACTGCTACTATAGACCAAGCAATTAAATCCTTCATCACTGCATTACGATAGTTTTTCAATGCTGCTCCTGATACTTTTTGATGTGTCGCTAATCGATCTGCAGGAATACCTGTTAATTTATCAGGATCTGCGGCATCAATCCATAATAAAGCCCCTTTTCGTTCAATTAGCTCATCACGCATTTTCACAACCCATTCAGGGAAGCGATTAAATTCCTCATCTGAAGCATGTTCAAAATAGGCACGATCCATTTCATCATCAGAAAAATTGACATGAACACGCCCTGCCCCTGCCTTATATGCTTCTTTCACCACTAAGCGAGCAAAATCCAATGCCTCCACAGATGTATTCACTAATAAATATTGACCTGGTTGGATATTCACACCAACTTTTACGGCAAGCTCTGCATATGCCTGTAATTTTTCTGCAAATGTCATACTAGTTCCCTCGTTTCTGTCCAATTGTTTTCGAATTCCCTTCCATTAGCTTGCCATCATGCCATATTTTTTGCAAAGGCTTGCCTGGGATTTCTCTTGTCCATTTTTTATACGTTTTTTCATCACGATATGATAATAGCGTTAATACCTCACCATCTGCTCCTGCACGGCCTGTACGACCTGAACGATGTAAATATTGCTCTATTGTTCTTGGTACATCAACATGAATAACATGTGTTAAACCTGCAATATCTAAACCACGTGCAGCAATATCTGTGGCAATTAAAACACGTGCATCTCCTTTACGAAATGCATCTAAAGCCTTTTTACGCTCTTCTTTCTTCATATCAGAATGCAGTGTGACAATTGGTGCTGAACGATATTGCAGCTTCGTTTCCTTCATTAATAATTGATCGATATTATTGACGAAAGCCAGTGCTCTTAAGCCCTCTGTATGTGATAGTCGACGGAGAAAATCTGTTTTATCACGTTCTTCCACCTTTATAAAGGAATGGACAATCTTGCCAACCTTTAGCATATCCTCTGGCTTAATTTTAAAACGAAGTGGTTCAAACATCATACGGCTTGCCACTAATTCAATTTCCTCTGTAATTGTCGCTGACACAACAACCACCTGTCGCCCGTAGGCAGAGCCTTCGATAAAGGATTTAATGACAACACGATATTCACGGCTTAATAATTGATCACATTCATCTAAAATAACCGTTTCAATCTCCTTTAGCTTTAACTTCCCTGCACGTGCCAATTCATTTAAACGACCAGGTGTCCCAACAACAATTGTTGGCTTTTTCTTTAGCTTTTCAATTTGGCGTGCAGCATTTGCACCACCAATAAGCTGTTGAACTGTAATATCTGTACCTGCCGTCCACTCACGGATGACTTCTACGATTTGCATGGCTAACTCTTGTGAAGGGGCAACAATTAGCCCTTGTGTTTGCTTTTTTGTCCCATTCACCTTATTTAGCAATGGTAAAACATACGCTAATGTTTTACCTGAGCCTGTTGGCGATTCAGCTACAATATCCTTGCCCTCAAGCATTGCTGGTATCATTTCCTCTTGAATTTTCATCGTTGTTTCAAATTGCCATTTTGCTTGTAATTCTTCTTTTAATAAACTGATTACTGACATATTTGTTCCCACCTTCTATCTGCTTGACATTAGTTTAACACACTAAGTACATTCCTACTTTATCTATACGTAAACCATTGCTCGGCGTTTCAAGAAATCATTGAAAAAATCTGCCCAACTCCTACACGGAAAAACTAAGCCTGTCCACAACTCTTTAAAGACTTGTAGCTTACCCGTGAAAAGCAAGCAGATTTATTATTCATTCAATTACGATTCAGCAAGCTCATAGCCACAGGCTAAAATCGCACATTCCGCTAAAACAATTAAGGAATCAATATATATATTACTTAGCTTTAAATCTCGATTAACAATCGAAAGCTCTGTACAGCCCAGTACGATACGATCACACTGCAATGCTAGCATGGCCTCTTCAATTGGCTGCCAGTCCTCTACTGTAACATCCTTACCAGCCTTCACATAATCATAAATAATGGACATTACATAGGCTTTTATCTCATCGCCTGGCACAACTGGTGTAATGCCATATGTCTCTAAAGCTTCCTGATACATACGTGATGTTAATGTACCTGTAGTTGCTAAAATACCAACACGCTTTGCTCCTAAGTCAGCTGCACGCTTCGCCGTTTCACAAATCATATGCAGCACTGGAACGGGCGAGCCCTCTTCAATTTCGTTATAAAAAGTATGGGCTGTATTACAAGGAATAGCAATCATATCAGCTCCTATTGAAGCCAATTTGTTGGCATCCTCAATGATTACTGGCACTGGATTATCCTTCGTATTATCTAAAATAAAGGCTGTACGATCAGGGATATTTGTATCATTATCGATAATGGTATGTAAATGCTCCTGATCTTTCTGCGCCTTTGTACGTCTTACAATCATTTCACCAATAAACATTGTTGCAAGTGGGCCAACGCCACCAATTATACCTAAAGTTTGTTTTTTCATGAGTTAGACAGACCTTTGTTGTTAAAATATTTCTTATATTTGCGATAAAAATTTAAATTATCAAGCGTTACGTTCAACCAACGCTTTGCATTCATATCTTTATAATTAAAAATAGAATCCGTAGCCATTCCTTGACGAATTAAGCTTTTAGCTTCAATTACAAGCTGTTCATTTTGTACATATTTAAACAGCACACCATTCGGTACAATTGTCCAAAGATGCCTGTTTCGCACATATGTTAAGGATTGTTTACTGCCACGAATAAAATCATCCGCAACATACTGCAGTAAATTATAGCCACTCGCTGTCACATAATAATTGGAGAGCTCATTATGTAATTCAATACTTAATAATTTATATTGACCGTCACGATCATCATATTTCATATCGAATGTAGCAAAGCCTTGGAATTGTATTGCCTCTAAAAATGACTTCACTGTATCCATCAGTTCTCGATGATAGGTAGTTATAATAGCTACATAACGCCCAATGCCTTCTGGCGAATGCTCCTCTAAAATCGGATTGCCCAGAGCTAGTAGCTTTACCTGACCATCCTGACCAACATAGGCATTGACAACCCGCATATTGGCATCTTCACCAGGAATATATTGTTGAATCATCATGTCATCTCGATAGGCTGATTCCTTATAAATCGCATGGAATATACGATCCTTTTCCTCCTTATTATATGCAATATATACTTTTTTCTTACCAGGAAAAATACATGTGGCATACTTTGTCATATTCAAGGGCTTAATAACAACAGGATAGTCAAATAGTATATCATCATACTCTTCAAAGTTATTGACAGTGCACACATGCGTAGCAGGATACTGAAAGCCAAACTGCTCACACAGCTCATACATGCTTTCACGTGTTAATAGCTGATGTGCAAGTGGCTCATCCACATAAGGAATAATAAAATCCCCGGATAGCTCCTCTTTCTGTGTAACAATTTTTTTTACATAAAATTCATCACAGGCTAATAGCAATAATTTTTTAGCAGCAAATTCCTGTGCAATCGCTTTTAATGTTGCAACAAATTGCTCCTCTATATGAAGTTTTGGTACTTCATAGAAGGTCATTAAATCACTTTGTTGAATCTTTTCCATATTTGTATGGTTTAGTGCAAGTGGCTTTACTCCATAGGCTTCATAAAATGCTCGAGCCATGCCATATGCATTCATTTCATTCCCTAGTAAAACTGGTAAAAAACTGTGCTCAATGGCCATGCTACTCAACTCACTTTTGCTTTTCTTATAGTGTAACATACTTCCGATTAAAGGATTTGCTTAAAAAATAGCTGGTTTATTTATGGACAGCTACGGCTTGCTTGCCTAATTCCCGATAGCTTTTAAAAAATTGATCGACATTGTACGTTACATAGCCTTTTAATGGGTCCATCACAACTACTTTATCACCTAAATGTCCTGTTAAAACAACAGCATGGAGGTTCATATAGGCATCTCGTACTGTTGTTGTTCCTTCGTATATCCAGCCTCTTGATGCGCTTGTTTTTGGTTCTGATAAATCAAGTGTTACCCATACTACAACAGGAACACCCTCTCGCACAAGCTGTAAAAGCTCCTCCTGTGTAGAATTACTGCTATTGGTCACACGTAAATCTGCCTGTTTATCTGCAATCACTGCCTCGGCTGCCTGAACAATCGGTGCAGCAAAAACATACATACCATTCGCTTTATCACGCGGATTCCCTGCAAAAGCCTTATGCGGATTTGGGCCAAAGCGTTGATCGCCTTCAGCATATATTTGTTGTTTTGGTAAATAATTATCAGCCAATTCAAGCTTTGATACCTGTAAGCCATAATAATTTAACACGGCTGTGAGTGATGTAATTTCACAGCCGTGTGGAAGCTCAGGCTTTTGCATCACAACAGGAATACCTAGCTCTTGCTCATCTCTCGAAAAATGTGTCTGCAACCTATAGTAGGGCTTTGCTGTATCAAACGTAAAATGCTCAATTGTTGTATAACCATTATTCGTTGTGCTATTTTCAAGTGTCGTGGCAGCTATTGCATATTCGCGCCCTGCCTTTAACTGTGAAAATGTAGCCTCTCCTTCTTCTGAGCCAATGGCATCCGCTACTACGTTCCCTGTCTTCACATCTGTTACCGTAAGATAGAGATTTGGAATCGGTGCACCACTACTAAATTCCACTGTTAAAACCGTTAATTGATTATTATTTTTTTCTTGTTGCTGTGAAAATGGCTGGCAGCTTGCTAATAGCATCATTGTCAAAATACCTATTAATATATAGCACTTACTTCTTGTCCACAAGACAAATTCCGCTCCTATTCCATCTGTCGTAGACTCTATTATACGATAATTTTTTGGATGTTCCTATGCTATGCTACTTAGATCTTACTTACTTTCGGCCGTAATGTATGCTTCAATACCTTACCAGAGGCATTGCGTGGGAGCTCTGCTAAAAATTCAATTTCATAGGGTACCTTATATTTTGCAAGCTGTGTTTGGCAATACGATAAGATCGTTGTTTCTTCAATAGATTTGCCTTCTTTTAGCACAACATATGCTTTCGGCACTTCACCGTACACTTCATGTGGCAGGCCAACAACTGCCGCTTCTAAAACCTCAGGTATTTGATACAACACTTCCTCCACCTCTATAGGATAAATATTTTCACCACCGCGGATAATCAAATCCTTTTTCCGATCAACAATATATAAATAGCCTTCCTTATCAAAACGCCCTAAATCTCCTGAATAGAGCCAGCCATTTTTAACTGTCCTCGCTGTCTCCTCTGGATTGCGTAAATAGCCCTTCATCACCTGTGGCCCCTTTACACAAATTTCGCCTACCTCGCCAGCTGGCACTGGATTGCCTTCACTATCAACCACACATACCTCTGTCTGTGCTAATGGCTTACCCACTGATCCAATTTTCGTTAATGCATCACTATCCAATAAAGAGGTAGCTGCTGGTGAATTTTCTGTTTGACCATATAAATTTTGCACTTTTACATTGGGAAATGCCTCTTTTACCTGCTTGACAAGCTCATAAGGCATTGGCGCTGCTCCATAGCATAATAAACGCAAATGATGAAGGCTATGTTCCTTGAATCCTGGTGTATTTAAAATAATGGTATACATGGAAGGTACGCCAAAGAAAATCGACGCCTCTGTTGTAGCTATTTGTGCTAATGTTTTAGCCGGCGAAAAGGCTTCTTCAATAATCACGGTACCCCCTTGATAAAACATCGGCATAGCAAACACATGAAGACCTGCACAATGAAATAACGGTGTACAAATAAACATTCTATCTTTGTTGGACATCTGCATGGACTCCGACCAAATACATGCTGTTGCGACAACATTTTGATGTGTTAGCATCACACCCTTTGGTTTTCCAGTTGTACCAGACGTGTACATAACAACTGCTGTATCGTGTGGCGCCAATTGCACAGGCTTCCTTGCTCCATGATCTTGCTCAATAATAGCTGTCATTTCCTGCAAACTAATGGCATGCTGAAATTCATAAGAAACATCCTTGAATGTTTCCTCTATTCTTTCATCATATATAAGTCCCTTTGCTTCCGAATGATTGACAATAAATTCGACCTCTGGAGCAGCCAACTTCGTGTTAATTGGCATGACAACAAAGCCAGCTAACTGTACACCGAGATAAGCGATTAAAAATAAATCTGAATTGAGTGTATATAATGCAATTACATCATCTTTTTGATAGTCCTGCTGTTGCAAATATGCTGCAAATCTCTCTACACGTTCATAAAACTCATAATAGCTTAGCTTGTTTCCGTTATAGAATGTTGCTATTGCCTTAGGCTGTTGCACCGCATAGTTTTCAAGAATATCTGTCATGTACATCGTCATAATAACCCCTCCAACAATTTATTTTTTCAAATGCTCGTCACTCCATCCAAAATAGTAAACAATTAAACTACTAAAAATTCAGAAAATTACGATTATATTTTAACAAGCAATCAATTTCTTAGCAATTTTTCTACACATTTAAAATATTCTTAGACATTTTACTTTTCTCTCAATTTCTATTCAGTGTATGATACGTGTATGATTATTTTTAGGAAAGGCCTGGTTTACATGCTTTATGCACTTTTAGGAGATTTACATTCTAATATAGAAGATACAAAGACTGTTTTAGCACATATCCAACAAACAGCGGAGGAAGCAAGAATCATTGGGCTAGGTGATTTATATGAATGTACAATTAGTAAGAAAAAGGCCCAAAAACTATCAGGTTTACCTTTGCAAAAAGCCGCTATCGTAGAACATGAATTTGAAAAATTGCTAACCTTCCCTTCCATACGTGGCAACCAAGAAGAACGCATTACACAAGTAACGGGCATTCATCGTTTTCAAGCATTACCTGAAACGATGGAGATTGA
Source organism: Lysinibacillus sp. FSL H8-0500 (assembly GCF_038051955.1). NCBI lineage: Bacteria > Bacillati > Bacillota > Bacilli > Caryophanales > Bacillaceae > Lysinibacillus > Lysinibacillus sp. FSL H8-0500. Next base: position 4,029,101 of record NZ_CP150292.1, read on the forward strand.
TGGTGCGATGTTGATGCATGGCCATCAGTTTAAATGGAGCGTCAGTTGGCAACCAACATTTCCATCCTTTCAAAAATCATTATTATTCTTTGGGCATAGCCATGAATCTGGTCTCTATCACCAACAAAAAAAGCTACCAATTCGCATTCGTTATGGACAGCCGATCACACTACAAAATAAACAATATGGGGTGAACGTAGGCTCTGTTGTCGATCACAAGGAATGGTGTCTTTATGATAGTAAAGCACGAACAATTACATTTATGCGCGCTCTGCCTGTGAAATAAATTAATAAAAAGAGCCTGCCAGCGATTAGCATGCTCTTTTACCTTTTCAATCAATTAATGAATATATTGCTTTTTCTCATTCAGTAAAATACCCTTTAATGCTTTTAGTTTCTCAATAACCTCATATGATTCTTTTGTAATTGCCTCGAGATACTTTTCTGCCTCAGCTTTATGCCCCAGATTGTATTCACGTACAGCCTTTTTAGCAATATCATGGACATGAATAAATGGCTGCTCTAGCTCTAAATAGGCACGCTCTTGACCTAGTAGCTTTTTGCCTGTGCCGTAATACCATTCGCCAAGACGTGATTCCTGTGGTGTACCTACATCCTGCTCAGTCATCGTTTCAAAGCCTAGCAGTAAATTATATATTTTCCAGCGCCATAGTAAATGATCTGTAATGGCCAATTCAATAATATCCTCTTGGCTAATAATAAAGTTTTTCGAGATTGTAGTAGAACGGTATTCATCAATCATTTTACTTAATTTGTAAATGGCAGAGCCCATATCAAACACAATCACCTTACTTTTTTGCATGCTCTCTGTAATGGTATGATTGCGCTCCGAAATATTTGTAGCAGACTGTGCTTGCACCTTTGTTGTTGTCGCAATTTCCTCAAAGCGAGCCCCTTGCTGCTGTAGATTTTTATTTAGTTCGCTAAGCGTCTGTGAAATATGAAGGGTATCTGTCACACCTTGATGCAAATCTTGGGAAAATTGATTGGTCATTGCACTAATATTATTAGTAATATGCAGCAGCTCCTGTATATCGGTATGAATAGATTTCACAGAGGTACTTGTATCATCTGCAAGTTTACGAACTTCCTCTGCCACAACAGCAAAGCCTTTTCCTGCTTCGCCTGCACGAGCCGCCTCAATCGATGCATTCAACGCTAATAAATTCGTTTGGTCTGCAATCCGCTTAATTAATTCCATCAACTGTGCTACACTATTGACACGTTCTACTAACCGATGAATATCCTCCTGCATGGATTTATGACCTTCATCTGTTGTTTGCAAAATTGTTGATACTTGTTGAAGAGATTCTAAATCCCGATTTAATTTACTTAAAACATGCTGTGTTTGCTCAGAGATATCTCCAACAGATGATGCAATATCCTCGATACTTTCATCTAGTTCATGCATCAATTGGTCTGCCGCCACAACTTCCTCCTGCTGGATTTCTTGAAACTCAATAAGCTCCTTAATGGAATCTAGCTGTGTATTATAGGTGATAATTTCTCCTAAGCCGTTCACAACAGAGCCCGCTTGAATTTCAATATATGTCTCTAAAATAATTTGCTGATCAATGGTTACTAAGCTATCATAGGCTAGTAAAACATCCAGCATTTGTTCCTGGTCACGCGACAGCTCTTTAACGATAAGTGGAATAATTAACTGGTTAATCAGTGTGTAAGCAGAAATCATCCAGTTTGGCAGTACACCAATTCGAGCATGTACATAGGCAATTTTACGGCGCTTAAATACATAATCTAAATCTAATTCATCGTCAAACAAACTAATAAAATGCGAATCAAATAACCCTTTTAAACGTTCTACTGTTGAATGGGTATTAATTACATGATTAAACTCTGGTATTTCCAGTAAACGTTTATAAAAATTATCGAGTATATGCTGGCGGTTGTTCTCATAAATTTTACGTAAAAATCTTACTGATTCCCTTCTAATTCGAGATAACGCTAAGAAGTCCAATTTTTCTTTAAAACGCTCATTGGCTTCAATATCTGAATTTTTTGCAGCTGAGAAATAATCATAATTTTGATTAATCTTCTTCCTCTTGAACATCACACCACTCCTATTTGTTTTAAATTCATGCGCAAATTCCAATATTGTAAATCAAAAGAAGGATCTTTCGTCATTGCCTTCAACCAATAAACACTTATATTTTACCAGTAATAGAAAAACAAAAGTAGTTTCACAAAAAAATCTTTCTATTTTTACATAGAAAAACGCTAAAACCATCTAAGATTTTAGCGTTGCTATGGAGGCTTTTATTCATGAAAGTATACAACCCTATTCATACAGCCTCTTTATTACGACACAGTAGATGCTTTCTCGCTTAGCAATCGCAATCCTGTAGGCTATCCAGTAGCTTTTCCATAAGGACTAGCTGTTCACAGAGGATTTGCATCATACACTTTAAAATAGGGATTAGCTCTTGACAAATACAAAATCTTAGCACATTTTGCGCTAGCCGTATGCCTCCCTGATGATGCACAATCATTTCCCGTAAATAATTGATATTAATGCTATTAGATACTGGTGGTGCACACATTGCTTTAAACATTGCTTCGGTAATTTGTTGGTAAGCACACATATATTCATAGAGTTCATATTCTGAATTTTGGACAATACAGCATCGATTTTCTAATGCCTCGAGACTTTCAACCATTTCTTTATGCGTTTTAATAATTTCTAATGCAAGGTTTTGCACAGGGATATTTGTTGTATATCGTAAAACATTTTCTGACATTTTAATTGCTGCAACTTGATGTGGGATAATTTGCTTTATAAAATTTTCTGAAATACTACATGTAATGGTCACATAGGACATACCCTGCATCATTTTATCGAGGATTCGTTGATATTCCTCTAAATATGCCTTTGTAACATTACTCAGCTCAATTGGCTTAGTCATTATTAGACACACTCCTTTCAGAGTAATATATGCCTACTAGGTTGTTGCGTGGTAGACAGTTGTACCAATTGAGACCGTTATTTGGGTTCTACCACTATTTCGAAACACATTTAAATAGTATGCTCATTTTATATAAAGCTCTGACGCATGCTTGTATGTCACAATAACTGGTCTTTTTTATATGTATTAAGACATCTTTGACAAATACAGCTCTTTGGCTCCTGCGCCACCGTAGCTAATAAATGCTGAGGGAATTCCACAGCCATACACCAGCACTGTTGCTCCCCCTTTGTTACACCACAATCATTTTCCTCTCCACATAATGGACAATCTTTTTGTTCCACCAACCTTACCACATCCTCATCTACATTTTTTAACATTATAAAGGCAAAAAGGAAGAGGACTCAACACCTTCCTCTCCCAAATCGTTTATTACTGATGCTTTTGTATGTCCTGCCTAACCTCTTCTACATCTGTATCACTATAAATAGCTGTTCCATGTCCACCGCTCTGAGCCAGTAATGCCTTTACTTCATTATAAGATAATCCTGCCTCTGCATTTTTTTGCTTTACTTCCTGAATATTCGTACCTGCCGCAGTAAATTGTCTCTCTTTCTCATTATTCATGGTATGTTTCCCCCCTATAATTCATCTGGCTGCATTTCAATTAGCTCATCGCCTTCTCGTTTTACTCGTTTATTGAGCTCTTCAATTGGAATAGCGTCTACCGTTTGCATATCTTCATGCAAATCGAAAAGACTAATGCTATCGGATTCAACCATATCAGGTTTGTCCTTGCTGTTTAAATGCAAAAATTTTTTCTTATCCTCTGGTATTTGTTCCATTATGTCACGCTCCCTTCTCTTTTAATGTGTGCCATGCTTCACAAATCATGTGTCTTTTCGATGGTATTCCGCCAATTGAATAATCCGTACATGCCCTGTATGCAATTCATGATAGATGCCTCTATTATCTGTAAAGGAGATATATTGATCTCGTTCATCTTTTATAAGCTTTTCTGCCTGTTGCTGTGATGCCATATGGACAAATCGTCTAACATAATGTGTGTCATCAAAAAAATACGTGATTTTAAATTCCTTCATCAATAAGCTCCTTCACAATACAATGGTACTGCTTATTGTATCCAAAGAGCCAAAAATTCTTACATTTCCAAAGTTATCTAAATCAGGCTTTGCATATAGTAGAACAATCACTTTTTTATAGGAGGGAATAACGTTGATTCATACAGTCAAAGCTGGAGAAACTCTGTCCCAAATTGCGAGGGACTATCGTACTCCTTTGCAATCGATTATTGCAGCCAATCCAGGAATTCAGCCTGATATTCTTTACATCGGTCAGCAAATTATGATACCGGGCTTTCCTAATCCTGCCACTCTTCCTTATCATATCGAAATTTCGACTACTCATCGTTGGCTGCGTTTGTATAACCATCATGTGCTTCAAAAACAATACCCTATCGCGGTAGGCCGTATGCTACATGAAACACCAGCAGGCAGTTTTATTATTATTAATAAGGCTCCAAATCCAGGTGGTCCATTTGGGACGATGTGGATGAGTTTATCAAAAGAGCATTATGGCATTCACGGAACCAATGATCCTAGTTCTATTGGTCATGCTGTATCACATGGCTGTATTCGTATGCAAAACCGTGACGTTGAAGAGCTTGCTAGCATTGTGCCCATTGGAACTGAAGTTATCATTCATCCGTAAAAATTCCTTCCCCTCTTACACCTAGTCTTTTCGTATAGGATAAAACATTACAAGCTATACTACATAATGGCGTTAGTTAGATAGTTAGTTAGGAGGGAGTATATTGTCCACAAAAAAGCAGCTATTATCCATTTTTGCTCTAGGTGGCATTCATGAAATCGGAAAAAATATGTATGTAGTACAGTATGCAGATAACATAATCATTATTGATTGTGGTGCAAAATTTCCAGATGAAACCTTGCTTGGCATTGATTTAATCATTCCTGATATTAGTTATTTACTTGACAATAAAGAAAAAATTAAAGCCTTAATTGTCACACATGGGCATGAGGATCATATCGGCGGTATTCCATATCTCTTAAAAAAAATCAATGTGCCTGTTTATGCTACTCGCTTCACTTTAGGGCTAATCGAGCTAAAATTAAAGGAGCATAAGCTTTTAAGAGAAACCGATTTAATAGAAATTCATGCAGATGTTACGCTACAATTTGATCCAATAGCTATCAGTTTTTTCAAAACCAACCATAGCATACCGGATTGTTTGGGGATCGTTTTATCTACGCCAGAAGGGAATGTTGTGCATACAGGTGATTTCAAATTTGATTTAACACCTGTTAATAATCAGTTTGCGGATATTCATAAAATGGCAGAAATCGGATCAAAGGGTGTACTTGTGTTAATCTCGGAAAGCACCAATGCTGAAAGACCAGGCTTAACCCCCTCAGAACAGCTTGTTGGGCAGCATATTGAGGAAGCTTTTTTACATGCAGAACGTAAAATTATTATTTCTACCTTTGCCTCCAATGTTAATCGTATTCAACAAATTGTGAATGCGGCTATACTGACCAATAGGAAGCTAGCCTTATTAGGACGTAGTATGGTTAATGTTGTTGATGTTGCAATTGCACGTGGTTATTTGAATGTTCCAGAGGATATGCTAGTTGATGCTCGTGAAGTAAAATATCTTCCACCTGAAGAAGTAGTGGTGCTATCCACAGGTAGTCAAGGTGAGCCTTTAGCTGCACTTGCTCGTTTGGCAAATGGCAACCATCGGGAGGTGAAAATTTTACCAGATGATACAGTGATCCTAGCCGCCTCCCCTATTCCAGGCAATGAGAAGAGTGTTTCTAGGATTGTTGACCATTTATTTCAGCTTGGTGCTAAAGTGATCTATGGCTCTTCCAGTCATACGGGAATGCATGTATCAGGACATGGCTATCAAGAGGATTTAAAGCTTATGCTAACATTAATGAAGCCTAAATTTTTCATTCCTATTCATGGTGAATTTCGTATGCTCCACCAACATCGTTTATTAGCTGAAGCTGTTGGTGTTGAAAAAGGGCATACATTTATACTGAAAAATGGCGACGTTGTGGATATTGAAAATTCAGAGGCTCGGCAAACGCGTAAAATTCCATCTGGAGACACCTATGTAGATGGTATCGGTATAGGTGAAGTTGAGGGCATTGTGCTACGTGACCGTAAGCAGCTTTCAGAGGATGGCATGCTTGTGATTGTCTTAACGCTGAATAAAGCAGATGGCACGTTTATTTCAGAACCAGATACCATTTCACGAGGCTTTGTATATGCAAAGGACTTTGAGGAGCTATTAATGAAGGTGAATATGCTCACAAAAGAAGTGGTCAATGAGCTCCAAACAGAAAGTCAACAGCAAATACATGTTTTTCGTCGGGAAATAAAAAAAGCTGTTGGACAATATTTATTTACACAAACAAAGCGAAAGCCTATGATCTTACCCATTATTATTGAAATTTAACCAAGGAGCCTTTTTAAGGCCTCTCCCTGCACTGAGGCTGGTGACCCTATTCTTTTAGTGAAAGTATGGCGACAGATACAGGTACAGCAAATTTTCAAAAAATATTTAATATTAAAGGCTAGAACTGTCGGAAAAATCTTTTCTGACAGCTCTACTTTGTACTAGTGGTATTTCATTATAGGTTATTTAGCCTTTGAAAGAAATTATGTTCTTGTACATCCTTTAAAAAATGGTCATTGAAAATTTTATGTAGTATTTCCTTATATAAATATTGTAGCTGTTCAAATCCTTGATGCAAGCCTTTGGATTGTTGCCTTGCTAGTTTTGAAATATTGCTAAAATACAGTGGAAGTTCTTCTACTGCTGTTATTAAGGAATCCTTATTTACTAATAATTGTTGAATAGCATTTAAAAGCTGGACGACTTGATATTGGATAGCAATCGTTGGTAAATCAATCATTATCCGATTGATATTGCATCTTTTTTTATTGAGTTGATACCATTTTAAATAATGAAATAAATAATCACTCACAACTATAGATTCGTTTGGTATGATGGCAACAATACCATGACCAATGCACACCTCTGTTGTACATTGATAGAGATATGTGCCCTTCAAATTTATTTTATTCAACAAAATACTATTAGCAGGCACTTGTAAAATTGTACAATGCTCTTGAATATTCTTATTAATTTTCGGTAATAGATGGATATGATTGTCTGTTAATAATTGTTTAAACGTTTCTTTTGTTATAAAAGGAATTCCATCCCTAGTAAAATATTTATCATTCATCATCATTTTACCTATTTTAATTTCTGCTACTTCCTCTAATGAATAGTAGTTCACCATATTTCCATCCTCCAATCTTGTACTGTATTTTATTGCCATCCATATCAAGCTTTCTTATAATGCCTGCTATTTGTTTCTCTAAGGCCATAAAAAAGTATTACTCTAAAGATTGTACCACTTTAATGTAACATTTTCCGCATTATACTATTATAATAGTATAGTCATTTTAGTTGTTTTTCACTAGCTTTTAACATAGAGGTGAATCATATGTCAGATTTTTTAAAGCTAGTGGGTGAACAACTCCGTATTATTCGATTATCTAAAGGGCTGAGTCAGGAAGAAGTAGCCGAAAGAACAGGGAAATTAGGTTTTAGTAAAGGGCGTATTTCCAATATTGAGCATGGACAATCCAATATAACCTTAAGCACATTAGAAACACTTATGAAGGCATTAGATATTTCCCCCGAGGAGCTTTTTAATTTCCACAAATTATCTGGCGTTACTGATATTGAAGAAAAGAACCTCATGCTAGACATTCATCGCTCATTACTGAGAGAACGTAATTTAGACGAGGTAAAATATGTAGTACGCATTACAAAGGATTTTTTAGATACGATTGATTTACAAACAAAGAAAAACAGCTCCGACAGGTAATAGCCCTTGGAGCTGTTTCTTTCTAGCAATTGTTATATACCAAATTTTTGACGATAGCCGCATTTTCTGCATAGCTCTTCCACAGCCTCTCTCCGTGAAAAACCGTCTACAATACGATTAGCGCGTTCTCCCTCTACAATTTCTGTAAAGTTTTTCTCGTGGACATTCCCTAAATTAATCACACCTTCTCCATCGAGACAGCATGGCACAACTGTACCATCCACCAAAATAGCTGCTTGACTACGGAGTGCATGGCAAAAACCTTTCCCCTCATCCTCAGGCGCTAATAGGCTTGGCCATCTAAATTCGTGATCCTGATTCAAATAAATATGAGGACCAATTTTAACCCCTTTACCAGGCTCTACCTTTTCTTCGATATGGTAGTCCAAACCATATTCATTTTCTAAAATTTCTAATGTTTCCCGATTGCGGCGTGCTGCAATATCAGAAATATGATCCTTTTGTAAATTCCATAAACGATAAGAAATAATCGTGTTATATTCCCTAGATTCACGTACAAAATCCAAAATATCCCCTAAATATTTCTCACGGTTTTCTGAACCCTCGTGACCATCAAAGCTATGTAATGAGAAATTAATTTGACGTAATGCTGGCTTACCTAATAATTTTTCACGATTCTTTTTAATAAGTGTACCATTGGTTGTAATATTGACTTTAAAGCCTTTTTCATGAGCAGCATCTAGCAGTTGGTCGATGCGCGGATGTAAAAGCGGCTCCCCTTTCACATGCAAATAAATATATTTTGTATATGGGCGAATTTCGTCTAATATGTTATTAAATTGCTCTACTTTGATAAGCCCTTTCGTGCGAGCTGTTGGCGGACAGAAGCTACATGCTAAATTACAAACACTCGTTATTTCTATATACACCTTTTTAAATGTTCTCAACGTTTTTTCACCGTTCCAGTTCCGTAGATATTCAAATCTTATTTATTTTAACAAATTCATAGGATGGATAGCAAAAAACATACAGCTCCTCGTTTTTTTCATAAAAAAACTTCTATCTGTTCAAATACCCTTTCAACAGATAGAAGCTTTTGCTATACATGACGCTTATAATTTTTTGTCCCATCATATGAATACAGCATCGGCTTATTATCTACAGAGGTTTCCAAATGGACAGGACGCCCCCATAGTCGATAAATATGAGGCAATACATTTTCTAAATAATGGGGGTCTAGCTCCATACCTTCATAGCCATGTACTAAATACAGTTCACCATTGCGTAAATAATCGCCATTTTTCACAACAATATAAGGGAAACCGCCATTAACACGCATGGATACAAGCTGATCTCGTACCATTTCATGATCTTTATCAGTAATACGGTATTCATTGCCCTTCTTTTGAAATAAATATAAATCTTCACGTTTTGCCAAGTCTTTTGTTAAATAGTTGCGTATAAAGGAAATATCGGATTCAATTTCTCTTACCTCAAATATTTTATCACGCCCAGAGTTTGGTTTTATCCCTCGCTCCTTCATCTCCTTTGTAGGATGATTATAGCGATGTTCAATATCCTCAAAAATTTTAATGCCTAGATAATATGGATTAATGGACGTTTTTGATGGCTGCACAACACCTGCATTCAATTTAGCATATTCGATGGTCTCTGCGGTTGTTAGCTGTAACTCACGCATAATGCGCTGATGCCAAAAGGAAGCCCATCCCTCATTCATTATTTTTGTTTCTAGCTGAGGCCAAAAATAAAGCATTTCTTCACGCATCATCGTTAGGATATCTCGCTGCCATTCCTCCAGCTCACGACTATGCTCCTCTAAAAATAACAATAAATCCTTCTCTGGCTTTGGTGGAAAATGCTTTATACGTCGTCTTACTGGTTTATAGACCTTCTCTTTTTCCTCTATACTCCATAAATCATCATAGGGTGATTTTGCTACAGTTTTTTCCTCTTCTAGCTCATCCTCCTCATTCCAAGAGAGCTTTGGCCGCATAAGTGATGGGTCAATATGCTCCTGAATAGCTAATACAGCATCCAAAAACTGCTCGACCTCATCCTTGCCATATTCTCTTTCGTAGCTAGCAATGCGCTCGGCTGTTGCAGTCATACTCTCTACCATATCTCTTCTTGTATTGGAAAAACGAACATTATTTTTAAAAAAGTCACAATGTGCTAATACATGGGCAATAATTAATTTATTTTGGGTCAAGGTATTCGTATCAAGCAAAAATGCATAGCAGGGATTAGAGTTAATGACAAGCTCATAAATCTGACTAAGCCCTAAATCATATTGAAGCTTCATTTTATGAAACTGTTTACCAAAGCTCCAATGTGAAAAGCGTGTAGGCATACCATAGGCTCCAAATGTATAAATAATATCTGCTGGACAAATTTCATAACGCATTGGATAGAAATCTAAACCAAACCCTGAGGCAATTTCAGTAATTTCATCAATGGCTCGTTGAAGCGCTTTTGTATCCATTGTACGCCCCCTCCTTTGAACGTGATACTGATCTTACTCTTCCTCTTTTTTGAAGAAGCTCTTTAACGCATCATACACATCACCTTTTTTGCGCAAAATATGATACCTAAACTTGGGATCATCTATTTTTTTATACGTATACATTAATGTTGAAAAACGATTATGCTGATTGACCTCCCCATAGCCAAACATACTAGAGACATCCATTAACTCTCCAACCAGCTTCAGACATTTTTCATTATCCATTGAAATATTTTCACCATCTGAAAAATGTACAGGATAAATATTGTAGCGAGAAGGATGATATTTTTCCTGAATTAACTCTAATGCCTTTTTATAAGCAGAGGAGCAAATAGTTCCTCCACTTTCACCCTTTGTGAAAAACGCCTCCTCTGTCACAACCTTTGCCTCTGTATGATGCGCAATAAATTCTATTTCAACTGTTTCATATTTTGACCGTAAAAACTTAGTCATCCAAAAGAAAAAGCTACGGGCACAATATTTTTCAAAAGCACCCATCGAACCACTTGTATCCATCATCGCAAGCACAACTGCTTTGGACTCTGGCTTTTCGACTTCATCCCATGTTTTAAAACGCAAATCATCATGATGAATTGGCGTTATTTGTGCTTTGCCCTTCATCGCATTACGCTTTAATGCATTTAAAATAGTGCGCTTTTTATCGACATTGCCCATTAATCCCTTTTTGCGAATATCATTAAATTCTATTTTTTCTGTTTTAATATCTGCCTTTTCCTTCTGTTGTAAATTGGGTAATTCTAATTCGTGAAATAGAACTTTTTGAATTTCCTCCATGCTTACTTCCGCTTCATAGTAATCTTGGCCAGGCTTGTCACCTGCCTCTTTCCCCTTGCCTTGTGCCTGCTTTCCTTGGCTGCCATCACGTGCCACTACATCACCGACATTACTATCGCCTTGTCCCTGCCCTACATGTTTAGAATTATCATAGTTATAACGTATTTTATATTCATCGAGGGAGCGTATTGGAATTTTAATGACCTCGCGACCATTGGACATCACAATACTTTCTTCACTTACTAAATCAGGTAAATTGTTTTTAATCGCATCTTTTACTTTTTCCATATGCCGTTGTTGGTCTTGGTGCCCTTTACGATGGAGGGACCAATTTTCCTGAGAGATAACAAATCCTTTATTTTCGTGTTCAGTCATTTTTATCCTCACCCATCTATTAAATTCACTTTTTCTATACTATGCTTGGAAGCCACGTTCTTGAACTTTTTTCATAAATTCCTTTTTGATGATAAAAGGAGTGCCCTAAAAATCGGACACTCCTATCTAGCTTAGGTCTTTAGCGATTGAGCAAGCTTCCTACATATTGCAATAATTCATTTGCGGATGTTGTATTATAGCCATGCTCATCCACAAGTCTTGCTACAACCTCATTAATTTTTTTGAGCTGCGATTCATCAGGCATTTTTGAGGAGGTTGTAATTTTCACAACATCTTTTAAATCGGCAAACAATTTCTTTTGAATCGCTTCTCGTAATCTTTCATGAGAATTATAGTCAAAGCGTTTACCTTTTCGTGCATAGGCAGAAATACGAATAAGAATTTCCTCACGAAATGCTTTTTTAGCATTTTCTGAGATGCCAATTTGCTCCTCAATCGAGCGCATTAATTTTTCATCAGGATTCATTTCCTCGCCAGTCAATGGATCATGAATTTTATTTTTATTACAAAACGCCTCTACATTATCGAGGTAGTTATTCATCAATGTTTTTGCTGATTCTTCATATGAGTAGACAAATGCCTTTTGCACTTCATTTTTAGCAATTTCATCATACTCTTTACGCGCAACTGCTATATAATTCATATATTTTTCGCGATCCTCTTGAGAAATGGACGCATGCTGATCCAACCCATCCTTTAATGCCCGTAAGACATCTAATGCATTAATAGAAGGTATCTCTTTGCGAATAATTGCAGAAGAAATACGGTTAATAATATAGCGTGGATCAATGCCGTTCATGCCTTCGTTCGGAAACTCTTTTTTCAGCTCCTCCAAGTCAACGGAATTAAATCCCTCCACATTTTCTCCGTCGTACAAGCGCATTTTCTTAATCAGATCCACACCTTGTTTTTTCGGCACTTCTAATCTTGTCAGCACCGAAAAGATCGCTGCGGCCTTTAATGCATGTGGCGCAATATGCACATGGGACATATCACTCTCTTTAATCATCTTTTCATAAATATGCTCTTCCTGACTAACCTTTAAGTTATACGGAATTGGCATCACAATAATACGAGAATGTAATGCCTCATTCTTTTTATTAGAAATAAAGGAGCGATATTCAGTTTCATTTGTATGGGCAACAATCAACTCATCTGCACTAATTAAGGCGAATCTTCCTGCTTTAAAATTACCCTCTTGTGTTAAGGATAATAAATTCCACAAGAACTTTTCATCAAGCTTCAGCATTTCTTGGAATTCCATCATTCCTCGATTCGCCTTATTAAGTTCTCCATCAAAGCGATATGCACGAGGGTCAGACTCTGAGCCAAATTCACCAATCGTTGAAAAATCAATACTTCCTGTTAAATCTGCAATATCCTGTGATTTCGGGTCTGATGGTGTAAATGTTCCTATACCTACACGTTTATCTTCTGAAAAGGTAATACGTTCAATGATCACATTTTCAATGCGTCCCTCATATTCCTTTTCGAGACGCATCGTATTCAAAGGTGATAAGCTTCCTTCAATGCGTATACCATACTCCTCAAAAAAGTCATTACGCAAATGATGCGGAATTAAATGCAATGGGTCCTCATGCATTGGACATCCCTTAATAGCATAAACTGCGCCCTCATCTGTGCGTGAATATTGCTCTAATCCACGCTTTAGCAGGGTAACGATTGTTGATTTACCACCGCTAACGGGACCCATTAATAATAAAATACGCTTTCTAACATCTAACCTGCGTGCTGCTGGATGGAAGTATTCCTCCACCAGTCTTTCAATTGCTGATTCAAGCCCAAAAATTTCATGTCCGAAAAATTTGTACATTTTTTGCCCATCGCGTTCCTCTACACCAGCACTTTTTATCATATTGTAGACGCGTGAATGGGCTGTTTGAGCAACTTCAGGTCTTTCCCTAATAATGTTTAAATACTCTGCAAATGTTCCTTCCCACTTCAGCCTATTTTCTTCTTCGCGATAGTTTTTCACTTTATCTAAAATGTTAATAGCCTTCCCTCCATTCAGGGCTTGATTTATAACATACTATGAAGGAAATGACATGATGATACCCATTACTTTTTCTTTCCTAAAGTTTCTTCATAATTTATCTTGGCTTAGCAAATATCCCAAACACCTGTTGGAGCAAGGTAAAACCTCGAAATGAAAGGTAGCCGAAACATCATTGATTGGTATTTTTTCTACTAATAAGCTTGCTGAAGACAGATCAATAATTTATGAGGCTTTCTCTTCAGCCAACAGGTGTACAGACATCTGCTGAATGAAGATAAAAATTTCGGTTATTCTAACGTTAGAAAGGAGGTCCATCATTGCAGCGCCATTTTCAGTTTCTTTTATTCATTACACTGTTAGGCATTATATTGTATCCTGCTAGCTCTTTTGCGAAGGAGGAGCTGACAGAAGCAGAAATTTTACAGCAGCGTATGTCCTATTATGTACAATTTGATGAATTACTCATTCCTTGGCACTTTTTAGCAGCTATTGATCAGTACGAAAGAAATTTACAATCCGTTCGTAAGGATATTCCAACACGAAAAGGCTATTTGGCTATCCAATTTTCTAATGAATATTGGTCAGGTGCATTAAACCCTGTAAAGGAAGATACGCAACCTGAAACCATTAGCTATTTTGGAGGAATGGGCCTAGATGGTAATAATGACGGTATCGCAAGTCCTCAGGATGATGAAGATGTTATTTTCTCAATGGCTAGCTATTTAGGTAAATTTGGCACCACTGATGAAGATTTTAAATTAGCTCTATGGGAATATTATGGAAGCGAGGAAGCTGTTAATCAAATTTTTACCATTTCAACTTTATATAGACATTTTAAAACCATTGAGCTGGATACACATACCTTCCCCGTCAGCATTCAATCTAATTACAGCTATAAGGGAACGTGGGGGGCTAACAGAGGCTGGGGTGGACGCCGTATCCATGAAGGAACAGATATTTTTGCAAACTATGGAACCCCTGTCTTATCTACCTCATATGGCATTGTTGAAGTAAAAGGCTGGAATCAATTTGGTGGCTGGCGTATTGGTATCCGTGACAATCATAACTCCTACCACTATTATGCCCACCTCGGGAGCTATCATAAGGACATTGAAGTAGGCACAATCGTAGAACCAGGCACTGTGCTTGGCTATGTTGGAAGTTCTGGCTATGGCAAAGAAGGTACATCTGGTAAATTTCCTCCGCATCTTCACTATGGAATATACAAATTTAACGGTAGAACTGAATGGGCATTTGACCCATACCCTTCTCTACTGCAATGGGAGCGACAAGCAAAAAATAAAAAACAATAGAAGATTTTTCTATCGGGAGCACTTCAAGCATTTTGCTGAGAGTGCTTTTTTCAATAAACATATCTCGAAAGGGTATCAAATAATTGTTAGATCACTATATATTTTTGATCGTTTATAGAATAGTACAATCGAAACTATTGTACTAAAAAACTATTTTTCAATAAAGTTCTTATGTATTTATACAAATAGGTATAAAATAATAATCATTATTGATTAATATACTCTGTACAGAGTTAGTATTAGGGGTGGGAAAATGAAGGGGTTTTTTCAGTTTAAAACACTGAAAGCGCGTATTTTAAGTGCATTTATTCTATTATTATTATTCGTAGTTAGCTTTACAACATATACGTATAGTTCCAATACAAGTATGGAAAAGCAGGCGGAAAGTTTAGTAAAGGAAGATTTACTTGTTTTAAATGCTAGTAAAAACTTAGCTTTATCCATGAGTGTCCGTTTATCAGCAGCCCTTAACTATGTCATGACAGGTGATATAGCTCATAAAGAAACATTTAATGATTATCGTGCAATGGCTGAGGAAAATAACGCTATTCTGGAAAAATACGATGACTCTGATGAACGCCAAAGGCTAGTTGAATTAGCACGTAATTGGAGTAATCTTGTAAACACTGAAGTATTCGATGTATATCAAAAGGGAAATAAGGATTTAGCCTTAGCTAATTTGATGGAGGCCCAGAACCTTGTTACCCAAGTTCGCTATGGCTACGAGGAGCTTGCCAATAATCGTGCGCAAGCCATTACAACGATTGGCAATGAGGTGGTTGCAACTAGCTCAAAAAATCGAATAATTGGCATTATTTTTAGCTCACTCTTAACAGTCGCTGGTATTTTCATTGCAATTGTTACAGCAAGTGTCATTGCTAAACCCGTTACCATCGTCGCTAACCGTATGCAGGAATTAGCCGGTGGTAATTTACGGCTTGAACCATTGCCAGTAAAATCACAGGATGAAATTGGTACGCTTATAGTATCTGCGAATGAACTGAACGGAAAATTAAACGAGATGATTCATTCCATCCGTACTGTTTCAGAAACAGTTGCAGCAAGCAGTGAAGAGCTTGCTCAATCGGCAAATGAGGTACAAGCAGGTACTGAGCAAATTACAGTAACAATGCAAGAGCTTGCTTCCGGCACTGAGACACAAGCATCCACGACAGGCGACTTAGCCGAAACAATGACTACCTTTAAGCACAGGATTCATGAAACAACACAGGAAGGAATTGAGCTAAAAGACCATTCCACTCATGTCCAAGATTTAACCGTTACAGGTAAAGGCTTAATGGTACAATCTACAGAGCAAATGGCTACCATTAATGGTATTATGTTAGATTCCGTTAAAAAGATTGAGAGTTTGAATGGGCAATCTGCTGAAATTTCGAAGCTTGTCTCTGTTATCAATGATATTTCCAATCAAACAAATTTACTTGCTTTAAATGCGGCAATTGAAGCGGCACGGGCAGGGGAGCATGGTAAAGGCTTTGCAGTTGTAGCAGATGAGGTTCGTCAACTTGCTGAACAAGTGCAACTTTCTGTTACAGATATTTCTACAATTGTCCACCGTATTCAAGGCGAAACAGGAAATGTAACCAATGCCTTACAAACAAGTTATGAGGAAGTTAAAAAAGGCTCTGTACAGCTTACTCAAACAAATGAAACATTTGAGCATATTTCACATGCAGTAGAGGATATGATGCATAATATTACTACCATTTCAGGTAATTTAAATCAGCTTGCTGAAAATTCCGAAGCTATTAATGCCTCTATTAATAATATGGCCTCTATTTCACAGGAATCGGCAGCGGGTGTTGAACAAACAACAGCTACTGTAGAGGAAACTGCTGCAACAATGGAAGAAATAACACGACACTCTGATCAGCTAGCAGGCATGGCAGAGGAGCTAAATAACCAGCTACAGCAATTTAAAATTTAATAATGTCTGATTTTGTAACATCTCCTTGGTGATGGAGGTATAATATTTTATATAAAAATTAGGACTGCCAGAAAAATTCTCTTTTTCTGACAGTCCTTTTTATTGCCAACGTTGAATCGGAACTCTTTCCAGTTCATGACGTTTAATAATCACACTTATTTTTTGAAACCATTGCTCACACAGCTCTAATGCCTCCACATAGTCCTCTTCATCTCTTGCAATAGGATGGTCACTATTTTCCATAAATATATATTCGACGATAGGGTCTGCTAAATGATCAACTACTAGCTTTAACGAGAGCTGCGAAACCGTCTCTTCCTCGTCTGCTTCCTCAGATTCTCCCAATAATGAGCTACTGATTAAGTAGTTTTTCGCTTTTCGTATCGTCGCTTCATCTTCCACAATTGCTACTTCATATATTTTTTTAAAGGGAATCTCTGTTATTTTTAACGCTTCATCCAATGCTTCTCGCTGTGCCAGAATAAGCCTATTTGTGTGCTCATTTAACAATAATGCATTTAAAAAATCATTTGATATCGTGCACTGTGTATGAGGAATAGCTGTTATCTCTGCCTCACTTGCCTCCCTCATATCAGCTAAACGCTGTAGGGCGCTGGAACGAGCTTTCAGATAACGTACACTGCCTATTCCGACTAATACGACACCAATAATGAAAAAAAGCTGCTGAACAATGATAATGTCGATAGCATTTGCTAGTAAAAGATAGATAATTCCCAACAAAATGAAAAAAATAATTTTCATTTATCCCCCACCCTTGGCTAGAAAAATCATTTACTCTACTAGCAATCATATTCCTAATTCTATCTTTTCATGCTTCCTTCCTATAGACTGCTCACAAAAAAGGCATCGAGCTTATGCTTCTCGATACCTTTTACTCTGTTTATATCACTTACCCCTAAGTGTTTGAATATATTATATGTTTTGTGTAACAAGTAGCACTGATGGTATAAAGGATAGCGCAAACATCGCTACATACCATAGGGATGTACGACGTAATGAGAAACGAACCTTTTTGCGTTCTGCATAAAAAATATCTAACATAATTGCAACAATAAAAGGCATTGTAATACATGCAATAGCAACTAATAAGATGTCAAAATAAACCATACAAGCACCCCTTTATCTGTGAAAAATTTTCGTCTTTTTTGTGAACATTTTATGATAAATTTATTGTACATAATTTCGTCACAAAATGTCAACAGTTTTAATAAAGAAAAGGGGTCTTTTAGATTGACAAATGTATTAGTTTCTATATTTATAAGTTAAGCCTCTTAAAAAATTTCGTACAAATGAATCGCCGCATTCTTTATAATTACGATGTCCTGGATTTCTTAAAATAGCTCCTAGTTCACCTTTAGTAACTTTAATTCCACCATCATATAAAATCTCCAGCATCTCCTCAGTTGTTAAAGCTAAGGCAATTTTCACTTTCTTTAATAGCATATTATTTGGGCTTTCTTTGCCAGACACAGGGAGCGGTCCCTCTGTCTGTCCTTCCCTTGATTTCTGAGGTCCACGTTTAAACGTAATTAAGCCATTAAAAAAAGTCTCTAACATTTTGTTATTACATTTGATGTATTTTTCTGGTGCTTCTTCCTCATCATTAATTTTAATCAGCATATTTAAGACTTCTTCCTTTGTATAATCCATGCCACCTAGTTTAAAAATTTCTACCATATCTACATTTTTGATATCAAGTGCATAGCGTAAACGAATTAAAATATCGTTATTCGTCATTATATTGTTCCTCCTTTAATTAACCTTATATAGTAAAGAGCCAGGCTTAATTATAACAGAGAGTTTGCTGATTATTGCTAGCTTTCCACAAGTTGTTGCTGTTAACAATTAGCGTGTGCATTTCCTACTTTTTAAATGTATGAAAAGTTTAATCGCAACCATTCTAAGCTCAAGGAGGTGAGAACAATGGCTAACAATAACCGCACTTCAAATAAACTTCTAGTACCTGGTGTACATGAAGCTGTCAATCAAATGAAATATGAAATTGCACAAGAGTTTGGCGTTCAGCTTGGGCCAGAAGCATCTTCTCGTGCAAATGGTTCCGTTGGAGGAGAAATTACGAAGCGTCTTGTAGAAATAGCTGAAAAACGTTCAAAAGGTTTATTATAGAACATCACAAGAACGAATCCATATTGAACAATGGCATTCGTTCTTTTATTATCCCCCTGATAGTTCAATAAAATTTTGAGCGAATTGATAAATGATATGGGCAGGTACAGCTAAATTAAGATTTTGACCATCATTAAAACCTGCTGTAATTAAACCTACTAATCGCCCCTGCATATCCAATAAAGCACCACCAGAGCTACCGTTTGAAATGGCAGCCGTAAACTGAATCATCGACATTTGACGAATATCTCGAAAGCCTGACACAATACCATCCGAAACAGAATTAAATAACCCTAGAGGACTGCCAATCGCAACAATTTTCTGCCCTCGCACTAATTGACCATCCATTTTAACAGGTAACGCTTTGCTTGTTCTATTGACCTTCAATATAGCCAAATCATAAATATCATGATATTTTACAAATTGAGTTGTTATATACTCATTCGTATCGTTTTCGTAGAGCACCAAATAATATTCCCCACCACTCACAACGTGCAAGTTCGTTAAAATATAGCCATCTCGATGTAAAACAACACCAGAGCCAAAGCATAAAACTTTTTGGTCAGGTCCAAAGGTTTTAATCATCACAACAGATGTAGCAAAGGAGGCTAGTTGCTCATAGCTACATTCCTCTATAGGTATCGTCCTAGAGCTTGGAGTCGGAATCATAGTTGATTGCGGTGATACTATACTTGGCTTTGGAATCGTCAGCTCTTTGTCATAGATAGCCTGACACATATGTAAAGTGGATGATGCCGCTATTATAGGATACACATTTGTCATATCCTGTTTAGGGTTCATATAGCAAATATCACAGCCGAGTGTTGATAAGAAATATAAGAATAATATTTCATGCTGTGTACTATCACCAATAAAAATAATTTTTTGTGACGCTTGCTGATCAGCAAAAATTTGAGGCACATAATAATCTATCCAATATAAAAATTTTACTGCAAAATTCTTAAGCAAGGTGTCATTAGCATCAGGATGATGTTCTTTATAAATATGGATCATTTGTTTAAAGCTAAGCTTTTTTGTCCATTCAATGCGTTCATCCTTTAATTTACTGCCTAAAGATATCTTATTAAGTAGCTGCGGTTGAGCCATAGTGGTCTGCCAATTTTCCCAAACATCCGTAAATTTCTGAATAGCTATTTTATTTGTAAGCACCTCAAGCTTATGCAATCGTAAATAACATACATCTTGCTTGTTGGTATAAAAATACGCGTCCATTTTTTGAATATCTTCTATATAATGCTCTATAGAATCAGGGATGCCGATATATCGTAAAAATAGTACTTCCTTTGTAAGAGCATATGGATTATTATTGGTTTGCATAAACGCTTGAAAAGGGTTTTTCACCTTTTTATATTTGATTTTTAACGGTTTAGTGGTTACAACCATATTCATCCAACTCCTCTAAGCATGTTATCTATTATTTGTAAAAATACGCTTATCGAATATTGCTTTTAGTTCTCATTTAATCCATTGGCTAATCTTGTTCCCAATTTTTCTTTATACAAGTTCTCTAAGTCAATAACTTCCTTTTGCAAGATAGTTTTTGGTATGACTTGCAAAATTGAAAATTGAAATTGATGATAATAATCAGGATGTTCTATTAAGTATTTGATTAACCTCTTATTATTTCCATGTTTTGTTTCCACGTACGTTTTCCATCTTTGAAATAAACTATCAGCCCCATATGCAGAGCCAACATATTGTCTGCCTTCTGTTAAATCGGTAATCAAATAAATAGCGTGAACAGATTTTAAAGCATCATGCCAATTTTCATAAGTTACTTGATTGTCAATGATTTGCTTTAATTGATCGTACATAAGCACAATTTTTTCATAGCCTTTAAATTCAAGGCTCGGCACACTTTTAATTGCGATAATAGGTTTATCATTTATCGCTCGCTAGCTCCAGTTAACCGTACCTTTCCCCCAATCAATATATAATCGATTTATTAAATCACTGTAGTAAACTGTTTCTATAAGCTCATGATAAATATTTTGAGAATGCGCTAATAATGCTTGTGGTACTTTGTCAGAAAAAAGATGCCCCTCTATTGGCTGTGAAACGAGTGTCGGCTTATAGCAGCCCACTAATCTCGCTGTTGTTCCTTCGTCCCCTACAAAATTTAACACTAAGTCCACATCATTATAAAAACCTGGCACTTGCATTTTTGTATATTCCAAAACACAGTTTGCATCATAGGCTACTTTAAATCGCTTATGATTCATTGAATGACGTAATAATTTAACGCGTTGTAAATCGAAATTTTCTTTTTTCAATAGATCAGAAAGCATGAATGAATAGCTAGTAGTCATGTAAAAATGTCCCCCAGTGTTTTAAAGGTTATTTGAATACCCCTATCAGCTTACGGGTTGCTTGCTTCAAAGTTATCCAGCAATGCACGCACTTCATCTGTTGATTTCGTCTGCATCAATTGATTTCTTAGCTCACCTGCTCCACGGAATCCTTTAACATAAATTTTGAAAAAGCGATGAAGCCCTGTGATGGGACGTGGTAAAACTTCTGCATATTGCTCTTGAAGATCGAGTTGCAATCTTAAAAGATCAAGGTATTCTTTTCTGTTATGCTCCTTTGGCTCTTTTTCAAAAGCAAACGGATTTTTAAAAATACCTCGGCCGATCATCACACCATCAATACCATATTGTTCAGCAAGCTGTAGCCCTGTTTGACGGTCAGGAATATCCCCATTAATTGTTAAAAGCGTATTTGGTGCGATACGGTCACGTAATTTTTTAATTTCAGGAATAAGCTCCCAATGGGCATCGACTTGACTCATTTCCTTTCTTGTTCGTAAATGAATCGAAAGGTTGGCAATATCCTGCTTGAAAATATGCGTTAGCCATTCCTTCCACTCGTCTACATCTGTGTAACCAAGTCGTGTTTTTACGCTAACCGGCAGCCCGCCCGCTTTTGCTGCTTGAATAAGCTCTGCTGCAATATCTGGACGTAGAATAAGACCACTGCCTTTTCCCCTCGATGCCACATTCGGTACAGGGCAGCCCATATTAATATCAATGCCCTTAAAGCCTAGCTCTGCCATGCCTATACTCATTTGATGGAAATAGTCGGGGTTATCTCCCCAAATATGAGCCACCATCGGCTGCTCATCTTCTGTAAAAATCAAACGTCCACGCACACTTTTCATTCCCTCTGGATGACAATAGCTATCCGAGTTCGTAAACTCTGTAAAAAATACATCTGGTCGTCCAGCCGCACTGACTACGTGACGAAAAACAACATCTGTCACATCTTCCATTGGTGCTAATACAAAAAATGGTCGTGGTAAATCACGCCAAAAATTATTGATCATCTTTAATTTCAATCCTTTCACGATGAAATACATTAATCTTAATTACCCCTACTTTTAAACTGTCAATAGGTTTAAGCCATTATTATAGTATAACCTAGCTATTGTGATTTTTCTTCATATACATAATGCCTTTTTTGAATCCGCTCAGAAGATTCGTAAGGCAATTCAAAGGCGCAATCTACAAAATCAATAGAATAATGGAAGTGACAGTTGAGAGACTTACATGTTAGATTATAGGTATTCACTGTCGAATGTATCAGGGGGGATTGCTTGAAATTTGAGGAACAAAATAGTTTATCTAAAGGAGCATTCCTGTTAGGAACATTTTCAGGGACTTGAAATCAAAAAAGCCCTCTAGTATGATGCATGAGTAGTCAACGGGAAAATTGACTCAATACATCTACGAGAGGACTATCTTATGAATTCTAATACGAACCATAAAATTAATCAAGTGACAGAAAATACACTTGTCATCGGTATTGATATTGCGAAACACAAACACTTTGCTTGTGCTATCGATGAACGAGGACGTGTGCTTCAAAAATCATTTCCAATCATGCAATCACACGCTGGATTTGAAGTCTTTTATGAGCGGCTACTTGCATTAAAAGCTGTTCACGAAAAACAGGAGATTCTCGTTGGTTTTGAGCCAACAGGACATTATTGGATGAACTTAGCAGCTTTTTTAACGAACTACGGCATTCCGTTTGTGCTGGTCAATCCAATGCACGTCAATCGTTCCAAGGAATTGGACGACAACCTACAAACAAAGAATGACCAAAAAGACGCACTTGTCATCGCCCGTCTCATGCGGGATGGTCGTTTCAGTTATCCGCGTATTTTGGATGGAGTGGAAGCAGAATTACGCAACGGCGCAACAGTACGTTCAAAGATTCAGGAAGATTTAAATGCCCTACAAAACCGCATCATCCGTTGGGTAGATCGCTTTTTCCCTGAATTTACACAAGTCTTTAAAAGCTTCGGGAAAATGGCCTATGCGGTGCTTGAAAAAACACCTTTACCAACTGATATTGTAGGCAAACAACCAGAAGAATTATTATTTTTATATCGCCAAGTAGACGGTATGCAAAGTCCACAGCTACCAAAGGCTAGACAATTAGTCGAGGTTGCGCAGTCATCGATTGGGCTAATAGAAGGCATCGTGATGGCCCGTTTTGAAATCACCACACTGCTTTCTCAGCACAAACTGATGCAGGCTCAGCTCAATGAATTAACAGCTCAGCTCCTAGAGTTGGCGAAACAAATGACGGATTATGACTACTTAGCATCGGTACCAGGAATCGGAGATATCACGATTGTCGAATTACTATCAGAGGTCGGTTCACTCACACAATATACACATCCACGCCAATTAATCAAACTAGCGGGACTGACATTGCGTGAAAACGCTTCTGGTCAACAAAAGGGGCAAAAGCGCATCTCGAAGCGAGGAAGGCGTAAACTACGAGCCCTTCTGTTTCGTGTCATGATGCCATTGGTTTTGCATAATCCAGCATTTAAAGTTTTACACGAATACTACACCACACGTGCAGTCAATCCATTACGTAAAAAGCAATCGATTGTCGTGCTCTGTGGAAAATTACTCAAGGTTTTACATGCCTTGTGTAAAAAGAAAATGGTTTTTAACGAACAACAAATGATGAAGGACTTCACCTATCTTCAAAGCGCTGCCTAAGCGTCACTAGCAGAAGTCAAAACCAAGAGGATGACACGGAGAAGCCGGCACTATTCTCACCATTCGACCGTATAAATACGAGTCCCTAAAGGAGCATCGCCAGCCTCTGCCTTATGAATAGACCGAACGAAGGAATGTACGCGCAAACAGACGCCTAGAGACATGGGAGGGTCCGTCATCATAAGCAACGCAGAGATCCACAAGTGCATCAAGATATCACAGTGGATTAGGATAATTATTACCAATTAATGGTTCATCCTTTAGCGAAGCGTTCAAATAAATTGTCATAAAAAACAAGAATTACAAAATAACGATAGATGTACGTGTCTAAAAATATTTTTTCAGACACTCAAAAATGGCGTGAGCTATTGATACATCAACATTTATAGAGGGAGGGTGTTTAATCTGTGAACATACAAGAAAGATTGAGGACAAAGGAAACTACATGGACATTTATAATTCTATTAATTTTCTTAGTTTCATTCGCTGGATTCGGTACTACCCAACCTGCCAAAGCAAGCGAAATCAGTACTATTTTCACCGACCTAGAGCTAGGTAGTGAGGTTGAAAAAGCTTTGGTAAACTTGGTACAACAACAAATTATTTTTGGCTATTCAGATGGCACATACCGTCCGTCAGAAAAATTGAATCGTGGACAATCTGCAGCTATTCTCGCCAGAGCTCTACAACTCGACTTGGATGTAGTAGATAACATCGCTTTTTCAGATGTGGATGAAAGCTCTTGGTATTATAAGTCGATTGCTGCTGTTGTAAATGCTGGAATATTCCAAGGGTATTCAGATGGAACATTTAAACCTGATCAATCACTTACACGTGCAGAGATGGCGAAAATTCTCATAGTTGCTTACCAATTACCAGAAGAAGAATTAGTGATCAACCCTTTTAAAGATGTATCTTCAATCAGTTGGTATGCTCCTTACTTGACTTCATTGATACAAAATAAAATTACAACTGGAACTTCACCGACAACTTACTCTCCTAATGATACAGTTAATCGTGGAGAAATGGCATTATTTATCTACCGTTGTCAAAAATTGATACAACAACCGATTGAGAGGATAATTGATGCTGAAGTGACGACAATCACTTCAGATTCAGTTCAACTAGGTAATGAAAGCTTTACACTAGCTGATGATCAAAAAAATTGGATTACTCCTGAAAACCTTCCAATCTTAAAAAATTCACGAATAAAAGCTCAAGTTATTGGAGAAAAAATAAGCCATATTGAATCTATTACTCTTCATACAAATAGGCAAATAGATGATGAAAATGAAAAAGCAAATACAATGTTAACAGGTAATGGGTCTGTTATTGATGCGACTGTAATTATAAATGGTGACAATTTATCCATTAAAGACATTACGATAACAAAGGATTTAATTTTAGAGAGCGGTGTTCAAAATAGTTTTTATGCTGAAAATGTCTTAGTAAAAGGTTCAACAATCCTATCAAATTCACGAAAATTAATGGCAGCAAAAACAGATTATCCATTTATGTTATCAGATATCCACAATAGTCATAAACCTAAATTGCATTTTCAATATTCAACTTTGCAATCCATTGAAGTCACATCAGCGTTTTTCATCATTGAATTAACAGATGAAACGAAAGTGAATGAAATAAATCTTTTAGCTGATGCTAGTATCGAATCAGAAGAAAATATAGCCATCCCTATCGTCAAAGTTAATAGTTCTATAAATGTACTGCTAAATGCAAGGATAGATTCCTTATTCATTGAAAATAGAAATAGTAGAGTTAGCCTTAGAAATAACGCTAGAATTGAAAATTTATATTTAGAACCAGTAAGTGATGTAAAATTAATTTTCCCTGACTATGAGTTAATAAAACACAAAATTATTAGAATTAATGGCGGTCCAAATATAGATTTGCAACCTTCGACTGGTAGCTTACCTAATAGCGGTTCGTCTAACTCAGAAGAAAATTCCTATTTAATTGCAGCCAAAAATGCTGTTGCTTGGTTATTTTCGGACAGTTCAAAAACTGCTTTGAAAGCAAGTGTAGACCAAGCTACTATCGACGAGGCGACTGCTAAAGTAGCTCTTGTTGCTGATGGAACCGCAAAATCCGCATTAGTCGCTGATCTTCAAGTAGCTCAACAACTTTTAAATGGAGCCCTTGCTAATTTACAAGCGGCTACTGATGCTGTAAGTCATTTGTTCACGGACAGTTCAAAAACTGCTTTGATGGCTGATGTAGATCAAGCTACTATCGACGAGGCGACTGCTAAAGTAGCTCTTGTTGCTGATGGAACCGCAAAATCCGCATTAGTCGCTGATCTTCAAGTAGCTCAACAACTTTTAAATGGAGCCCTTGCTAATTTACAAGCGGCCACTGATGCTGTAAGTCATTTGTTCACGGACAGTTCAAAAACTGCTTTGAATGCTGATGTAGATCAAGCTACTATTGACGAGGTGACTGCTAAAGTAGCTCTTGTTGCTGATGGAATAGCAAAGTCCGCATTAGTCGCTGATCTTCAAGTAGCTCAACAACTTTTAAATGGAGCCCTTGCTAATTTACAAGCGGCCACTGATGCTGTAAGTCATTTGTTCACGGACAATTCAAAAACTGCTTTGATGGCTGATGTAGACCAAGCTGCTATCGACGAGGCGACTGCTAAAGTAGCTCTTGTTGCTGATGGAACCGCAAAATCCGCATTAGTCGCTGATCTTCAAGTAGCTCAAGATTTACTTGACCAAATCTTAATAACGCCAATCATAGCTGCTACTGCTCCAAATAATAACACCGTGCAATTTACCTTTTTCGATGATGTTGCATGGAGAAGCAGCATCACTGGGATTTATCTAAATGGCAACTCAGCTTCTATCCACAGCTCTCGAATCAATACATCTACTGCTGGTCTTATTGTTATTGATCTTACTGGTGCTTCTCTATCTCCAGGAACACATCGATTTCTTATTAAAGCCCAAGGTTATAAAAATATTGAGGTAATAATTATTATAGATAGTTAAATATGGAGGATACAAAAAATTTATTAAATTGCATCCTATAAGGTAGGCATTTTGAAAAAGTCTACCCTATAGGGTGTTTTTTTCTATAGTGAGAACAGAAATACTAGAAGAAAAGTTAACACGATTAGAGATAAAATTGCTTATTATATTTGGAAAATTCATTTATATAATCCCATTCATCAAAAAATCACCCATGAAAATAACTCTTTGACCCATTTCTTGATCAAAGAGCTATTTCCTCTACCTTTATGATAACACCTTAAATTGATTGACAGCCTCACTTAATTTATCACTTAGCTCCACCAGTGTTCCTGCCGCATCTGTGACAGATTGAATGGCACGAAGCTGTTCATCTGTTGAAGCACTCACCTCTTCACAGGCTGCTGCTGTTTCCTGTGAAGTTGCTGCCATTGCTTGAATTGTTTCGGTAACATCATCTTTGTGTACCGCTACTTTTTGAATTTCTTCATACACTGCGTCAATAGAATCCTGCATTTCTGACATAAGCACCGAGATTTCACTAAATGTTATTTCAGTGGCGTTGACAACATTGCCTTGTCGTAGGAAGTTTTCACGAGTTTCGCTCATTTGCTGTGTAACAAGCTGGGATTCTACTTGTAGCTCTTGAACCGTCATTTTTACTTCTTCTGTCGAGCGTGCCGATTGCTCAGCAAGTTTACGTACTTCTTCGGCAACAACTGCAAAGCCTTTACCATGTTCCCCTGCCCGTGCCGCTTCAATACTTGCATTTAGGGCAAGCAAATTCGTTTGTGAGGAAATTTCCGTAATGGTTTCCATAACCCCTCCAATTGCCTTCACTTTATTTTCCAATGTGCTGATCACTTCAAACATCGATCGCAGGCTTTGCTCCCAATCATTGAAGGACAATTTCAGCTCTTGCATTCTGCCTTGTCCATCCTTGTTCATGTCACCCGTTTTTGTGGCAATATCAGACATGATTCTAGCCTTCACCGTAATTTCATTAATTTGCTGACTGAGTAAGTCAACACGTTCAGTAGCAGTTTCAGCGTCTTCTGCCGATGTAGCAGCACCCTGCGCAATTTCACCGACTGCATGAGAAACCTCGATGCTTGAAGCGCTTGTTTCTTCGGCGACTGCACTTAAACTTTCTGAGTTCGCACGGACATTTTCCGCAGAGCCATTTACAATTGCAATAATGGTGTTCATATTATCAATCATTCCATTAAAATTATCGCCAAGTTCACCAATCTCATCTTTCGTTTTGATATCAGAACGAACTGTTAAATCCCCTTGAGCTACAGAATTCATCAGTGCCTTTAGTGTTTCAATCGGTTTAATTGTTCGACTAATTACGAAATAGAGCACGATAAATAGGATGACTAAAGTGGTTAAAGATACAAATAATATCGTATTTCGCAGCTCTATTGCCGCTGCGTTTATATTTTTACTATCATAGAACGTTGCCACTTTCCAATTAAGCTCCGGCAAGGTTGTAAAGAGCAATAATTTATCGGTACCCTCATCATTATAATAGAGGTGCCCACTCTCCTTGCCATCTGTATACATTTTCTCGATAAAAGGCTGTTCCATCATATTTTCACCACTTAATGTTGGATGAACAATGGCACTTCCCTCTGGGTCTAATAGGACGGGATAGCCATCATAGCCAAGTTCAATTTCAAGAATGGTATCCGTAAGCGCAGATAACTCAATGCTAATTCCAACAACCCCTAAAAGTTGCCCATTGCGTTGTATGGCCTTAGCTGCGGTAATTGCATAATCTCCAGTCGCAGCATCAATGTATGGATTCGTCCAATACACAGCATCAGGATTACTTGCGGCTTCTTTGTACCACTCACGGCTTGTTGGATCAAAATCGGAACCTAAATCTACATGGGGAATATGAATCATTTCCCTAGTTGGAAACGCAAAATAAATAAAGGCAGCATCATCGTATGTATCCAAAAATTGAGAAAGCTCATTCTCAAGAGTCGGAAAAGTATGACTGCCTGGATTTTCTACTTCCATAAGATTCTCGAAATTTCGAGAATTTGATAACTGATCAAGTCCTTTTTCATATTGCTGTAGATAATTGTTGATGGAGTCAGACATTTGATTAACAAAGATAGTGCTCTGCGCAATCACGTTTTCCTCCGTTTTATTTTTCATTTCAGTGATACTGATGATGCTCAGTGTTAAAATACCGACAATGAACAACGCCATCACAAGGAAAATAATTTTTGTTTTAATGGACTTATACAAACTGAATCATCTCTCTTTACTTTCATTTTAATCAACAGAATACAATTTTATTTAGTCTAATTTACTAGTTTCCTCCTCAAATTCAATATCAAATGATTCATTTTACACACACTTTTTAGAATACCATATTTTCAAAAAATTCAAATATAAAATATTTCGAGAAGCGGTTTATTTTTACAAATTAAAAAAACACCAAATTCAGTAACTCAATCTGAATTTGATGCTTTAAAGCTCTATTTTGCTGTTAAAATAAACTGTGCGATGCACATTGTATATGTGGCAACATATGCAATGCTAGTAGGTTGCCCGTTTCTATTTAGGCACCCTTTGAGCCCCTTACGCAACCAGTAATTATATAGCAAGGATGTTTTTTCAAAAAGATCTCTAACTATTCTAGTCCTGCAATCCCAAAGCCTCCGGGTCCAGCATGGGTAGAAATCATTGCCCCAGCTTGCATCCATGTTACATTTCTAAAGCCTGTTTCCTTTGCAATTTCATCCATTCGTCTTTTAATACTTTCATCAAGTCCGATTGAGTAGATCAAATACAACTGTTTTCTATCAATGTCATATTGATTTAAGTAATCTCGCATAAGTTTTTCCGCAACGATGCTCATATTCCCACGGTATTTTTTAGTTGAAACAAGTTTTCCTTCTTTTAATTCGATGCAAGGCTTTATTTTTAATAATGCCCCTCCAATATAAGCAAGATTACTTACCCGCCCACCTGCTCTTAGAAAATCTAAACTGCCAGGAATGAAAGCCAGCCTTGTTTTAGGAACTACGGATTCTATTTTTTCTATTAGGTGAACATGGTCAATGGAGGGTTCTTCCTCAAGCAGAGTGGCCGCATACATCACGATTGCGGCTAATCCACCTGTCACGTTTAGCGCATCAATGAGGAAAATATTTTCGAAATCTTCCGCTGCAATTAACGCACTTTGAAAGGAAGCAGATGCTTTTGATGTATAACCAATATGAATAATAATGCTATCAGGAAAATCTATTCTAATTTTCGTAAATAAATCATGATACTCATGTACATTCGTTGCTGCTGTAGAAGGTATTCTTTTTGTACGACTATGATACTCAAAAACTTCCTCTACAGATAGCTTGCCATCTAAATAATCCTTCCCATCCACAATAACGTGCATCGGTACCACTTGAATTTGATGTTTTTCAACCAGATCCTTCGATAAATCCGCTCCACTCTCTGTCGATAAAATAATCCTTCTCATTTTACCTTCCTTCCAACAAACGCAGCCATTCCTGCGTATTTATTATAATTCATTTTAAATATACACTAAATGGGGAGATTATTTACTATAATATTCAGAGAATTCAACCATAAAGCAGAATGTCAACTCTCGCGCTGTTCTCACTTCAGTCTAATTTCAGATGAATTTTCATATATTATGCACAATACCATTTTAATAGTAAATTGATATTATTTTTGTTTTACCAGTATAAATCAGGTATTTTTGTAAAAATTCCTTTCAATAAACAAACTTTGATCGTTATAAATCTTCCCATAATTCGTTTATATTACTTTATTCTCCTCTTTTATAGCCCACTTCATTAGCTCAATAATTTCAACAAAATATCTTTATTCATTTTTTAATAAAAAAAGAACGAATTTCTTTAATAAGAATTCGTTCCTGATAAATAATTATATTAACTACACACGTTTATTAGTAAACAGAGCCAGATGCTATTCAGTATTAGTGATAGATAGGAAAATATGTCAGTTCCCTGTCGTTCTTATTATCTTTGAACTAATGTCTAAATACGCGTTAATGCACCATTAGGCTTTGTTATCTCTTCAACTGTTATCTGATTCATTTTACAAAAATGTTTAAAAAATTGTTGAGCCAGCTCTCGTTCATTTGGATCACTCTTCAACGAAATGATATCAAGTAAAATTTGAGCCATCCATAAATTTTCAAAATAGCGATATTTACCTGTCTTCCATGTCATTTTTTCAGGGGATTTTTCATTTGTATAATATCTCCAAAAAAGCAACTGATCCGATTCCTGTTCTGTCAGTTGAATTCTGTATTTTGAATGAGCAGGAATCTGTCCATCTTCACAAAGCTTACCGACAAAATCTTCTTTCACCATATAAACACCTAAGATACGTCTGTCTTTTTCAGACATGCTGGAATCTATTGCTGTTAATAGAACAGCGCTATTTTGGTGCAAGCGGCTCGGTTTGTTTGGCCTTCCTTTGTTATTACCACTTTTTAATACGCCTGAAAAAACTTGCCACTCCGAAAAAGCATTATTCTGTTCTTCTGTGTCACACCAAAAAACCATTTGTGAGGCAGGATGAAGTTTATGGTTTTTCATAAGTTTTTCGTGTTCCAAACGAAGCACTAGTTTTTCCCGCTGTCGTTTTCTTTCCTCCTCCTTCTTCCTTTCTTCCTCTTTTCGTTCAATTTCCTTTTTTTGTATAATTCCTTCAAGTACCTTAGCATCATTTTTATCATGTAGTTTTAGGTGCTGCCCAAATACATCAGGGAAAACAAACATTTTATTTTCCGATGCGAAATGTATTTCAATACTAGAATCATTATGTTTAACTATACTACCTATGCCAAAACGCTTGTGTGTAACTTTCTTATTAATTAGATTCATTATTCTAATCCTCCTTATGGGATAAAAACTCAGTTACTATTAGATAGTAAATTAATCATTTTATTCAACTTACTTCCCTTAAAGCTCACACAACTGTTTTGATTTTTCTTCGGCTTCAACAAGATATAAAAAAACGTATCCAAATTCTATCTGCAAAAAAAGGACAGCGGAATTCGAAATACGATTTCAAAAAAACAATTGTAATACTATTATAACATTTTTTAATAATTTTACAAATTTATTATTGACAATTTATTTTAATATGAGGTAAAATGATCATTTATTCTTCGTATTTCCTTGAAATAACTATAAAATAAAAGCCGCGAAACTTCTGAAAATCCCTATAAATTAACCACTTGATTACCCGTAATAATAAAATCAATCCAAGCAATCCCTTTCCTAAAAAAGAAACGGGCTGTACTAATCATATATGCTGAATATAAGACACTTTCCAATTAAATCCCATATAAAAACCCCAATTTCGCAAAGGTTATTTGCAAAAAAATCAGGGTCGAGATTGAAAATGTTTACTTTTTCAAATTATATAGCATAGCTTTTAAATTTACGGAATCGTTTGCGAATTACATGTGTACCAGATACATCATAAAAGTTTTAACCAAGCAACCGCTTCACAATGTGTCGTGGTTATTATTAGGTTACCATTCATTGACCTTGTTTTATAGTATTGGAACACAATTCATTAGAGGTTTTTTTTATTTTTGCATTTCTTCTTGGTGGTTTAAAATAATTTCCATCCATTGCACCTGCATCCATTTGACCTCTGTCAGTAGCGTGGCGTTTTCAAGTTTGGTTATCCCTATACCTTCCGTCAGTCCTATTGAATGAGCGGCCACTTAGACTAATTATTTAGCCTTTGGTAGCTGTGAACTTTTCATTCCATCTACTTGTCGGTATAAAAAGAGTAATTCTTCTGGTGTTTTCCCTCGAATATCCATTGGTAGTGGCGTTTTTTTCAACACTGCATACGCCAAGCTTTTAAATACTTTTGTAAACTCTGGGAAAAACAATCTAGCCAAACGAATGAAGCGGTTTTGAAGGGCATTTAAATCTACTTGAATCTTGGCGCGTAATGTTGACCCTTTGCGGAGTTCTGCTTCCACATCCTCTAAGATGCGTGGCTAACTAAAGCGTCCATCTCACATTAGACGGGAGATGACAAGTACGTCCTTTTGGTCATTTTTCATTTGTAGGTTGTCATCCAACTCTTTTGAACGGTTGACGTGCATGAGATCGACCATCACAAATGGAATCCCGTAGTTTGTTAAAAACGCCGCTAAGTTCATCCAGTAGTGCCCTGTTGGCTCGAAACCAACGAGGATTTCCTGTTTTTCATGCGCTGCTTTTAAGGCAAGCAGATGCTCATAAAAGGCTTCAAATCCTGCGTATGATTGCAGAATCACATATGACTTTTGAAGCACACGTCCTCGATCATCAATGGTACAAGTGAAATGTTTGTGCTTCGCGAAATCGATGCCAATAACAAGTATATCTTCAGAAACTTGATTAATTTTTTGATTCTTATTAGAAATTATAAGATAGTCCTCTTTCGTAGATGGTTTGAGTCAATTTTCTGGTTGACACTCATGCATCATACTAGAGGTTTTTTTTATATCAAGTCCCTAAAAATCCTTCTAACAGCAATGCTCCTTTTTAAAATTAATTTTGATTCATATTTCCGCTTCTCATCATTTTGAGATGGTAATGCATAAACTTAAATATTTAAACCAATTTCCACAATAAATTTTATCTATTAGAAATACATAATAAATTATTATATAATGATAGTTAAAACCTATCATTATAAATACTTGGGAGGAATTTTGATGGAACTAAAACAATTGGAATACTTTATCGTATTATGTCAAGAGCTGCATTTTACACGTGCGGCGGAGAAACTAGGTATTGCCCAACCTTCTCTTAGTCAACAAATTGGCTTGTTAGAACATGAGGTAGGGATGCCTTTATTTGATCGTATTGGCAAAAAAAATATACTTACTGATGCAGGTAAAATATTACTCCATCACAGCTACAATGTTTTTCATGAAATTTCTCAGGCACGTGCTGCAATTAGCGAGCTTCAGGGATTAGAGAGGGGCACGCTCAAAATAGGCTCCCTACTCACAGTTGTTAATTACTTGCTTCCCCCAACAATTATCGGGTTTCACAATGCTTATCCCAATATAGAACTTTCTGTACAAGGGTTACGAACTGGAGATATTTACAAAGGACTATTACAAAATGTATTGGATTTGGGTATCGTTTTTTTACCATTGGAACATGAAGACCTAGAAGCTATTCCGCTCTATAAAGAAGATCTTGCTTTTGCTGCACCTATAGATCACATCATTGCAAAAGAGGCGTGTGTATCACTTCAAGTTTTAAAAGAGACACCATCTATTTTATTACCTGAAACCTATTTTTTACGACAAGTTATTAACGAACAGTGTCGCTTAATGAATTTCGCACCCAAACCAGTACTTGAAATGACGACGATGGAATCTATCATTCAAATGGTGAGTAAAGGCGTTGGTGTCACGATACTACCAAAAGCTTACTTAGACTATATTGATAATATTCATATTAAAACGATTCCTATTCAAGATCCGGTAATCACCACACAGATTGGCATTGCCTATCGAAAGAACAAACATTTATGTGCTGCTAGTCGTGTTTTTATGGACCAATTGATTAAAACAATTAAAGATGAACGCTTTCACTAGAATTTTATCAGGAATAATCTTTATGCTTTTCAATACTTTTTCAGTACAACTTCAATAAGGTCAACGGCTTGGTCAATTTCTTCTTTAGTAATTAATAAACTTGGTGCCAGACGGATTACATGGGTTCCCGCAGTAAGTACGAGCAGTCCTTGTTGCAGCAGCTCTTGAATTATTGGGGCAATTGGTTCGCGACATTCAATACCAATTAAGAGACCAAGCCCTCTTATATTTTGTATACTAGGATAGTGCTGAAGTTGATCTGTCAAGCGCTGCAATGCGTATATCCCAAGTTTTGTAACATGTTCCATTAAGCATCCCTCAAGTAGCGTTTCAAGAGTTGCAAGACCTGCGGTTACTGCAAGAGGACCTCCCCCAAAAGTCGAACCATGACTCCCTGCTGAGAAAGCCTCCCGAAGTTCTTTCTTACCCATCATCGCACCGATTGGAAACCCGCTGGCTAGTCCTTTGGCAAGCGTGATGATATCTGGTTCGATACCATAATGCTCATAAGCGAACAAACTCCCTGTACGCCCCATGCCAGTCTGTACTTCATCGATAATGAGTAGCATCCCCTGATCTTTACATAAAGCAGAGAGTTCATCTACGAATTCTTGCTCTGCTGGATAAACTCCACTCTCTCCTTGCACTAACTCCATCATTATCGCTGCAGTTTGATCGGTTATTTGTTCTTTTACAGATTGAAGATCATTTAAACATGCATATTTAAATCCTTGTGGTAAAGGATGAAAACCGTCCTTAACTTTGTCTTGTCCTGTTGCAGTCAATGTTGCTATGGTACGCCCATGAAATGATTTTTCAAATGTAATAATTTCATATTTCCCATTTTTCAGTACACCTTGATGATACCTTCTCGCACATTTGATGGCTGCTTCGTTAGCTTCAGCACCACTGTTGCAAAAGAAAACGAGATCCATACAACTATGATTGACTAGCATTTGTGCAAGTTTCTCTTGATTCGGTATATGAAAGAAATTAGAAACATGCCATACACGATCTAGTTGTTCCTTAATTTTTTCTTTAACTTTCATAGGTACATGACCTAAATTACATACCGCAACACCAGACATAAAATCCAAATACTCTTTTCCCTGTTCATCCCATAACCGACTCCCTTCTCCTCTGACTAGTGAAATAGGGTATTTAGCATATGTCGGGAACATAACATCATTCTCCAAATGACCCACAATACATCACTCCCTAAAATATTCTTTTATCTTATATAGAAACAAAATGCATTGACCGACTTCTTATTCATGATTATAGAAATAAAAAGATGACTATTATCGTTTTATTAGCCTCAAAATGTATTTTGGTAATTCCTAATTATATTTTTATTACAATATAAGTGTCTAATTCCTCTACTACCCAAAACGTTTTTGAAAATCAATCATAAAATCCGTCAACGCTTGACATTGTTCGTATGTAACTGCGTTATAAATAGAAACGCGAAGGTGTCCTGCATCCCGATGACCCCTCACCCCAACAAAACCATTTTCCTCTGCTTCTTGTATAAAAAGCTTTTCTATTTTATTATTAAGGATACTAAATGTCACATTCATCATTGAGCGGCTCTCTAAATGAACTAATCCATTATAAAATCCAGCACTATTATCAATTGTGCTATATATTAAATCCGCTTTCTGATGATTACGCTTTTCAATAGCTTTTACTCCTCCATTATTTCGGATCCATTTCAACATAAGATTTACTATATAAACAGCGAACACTGGAGGGGTATGGTATAAGGATCGACTATTCGCGTGAATTCGGTAATTCATAATATCGGGAATATTTTTTGGAATATTTTCCATTAGATCACGCTTTACAATCACAGTTGTAACACCTGAAGGTCCTAAGTTTTTTTGTGCACCTGCATATATGAGAGAAAAATTTGAAACATCAATATGTCGAGACAAAATATCACTGGACATATCTACAATAAGTGGTACTTTGCCAGTATCTATAAAACTCTGATATTGGGTACCTAGTATTGTTTCATTAGAAGTAAGATGAATATACGCAGTTTCTGGGTCAATCTTCACCCTAGAAAGGTCAGGAACCTTTTTAAAATGAGCGTGCCCCGAACTTCCTCCAATAGTAACCTTGCCAAATTTCCTCGCTTCTGCTATCGCTTTTTCTGACCATGTTCCGCTTTGCAAGTAACTTGCTTTACGTCCTTCGGTTAAAAAGTTCATAGGTACCATGGCAAACTGCATACTTGCACCGCCTTGAAGAAACAACACCTCATAATCAGAAGGAATGTTAAGAAGATCCTTCAACAATTGTTGTGTTTCCTCGTTAATATTCTCATACTCCTTACTTCTATGGGATATCTCTAAGATAGACAAATTAGTTCCCTGTAAATCGAGGAGTTCATCTTGTATTTGTAGCATTACTTCCAAAGGTAAAGTTGCTGGCCCCGCATTAAAGTTATAAACTTGTTTCATACTTCAATCCTCCTATTTTGTTGGAGATATTTTAAACACCTTCATAGTTCACCTTTTCTAATATTCTTATTTCTGAAATTCTATAAATTTCTCTTGGACTCCTACTTCACAATGCCTATGATAAGCGGCAAAGTCAGGAGAACCTACGCCTCGCTTAAATGTAATGGAATGGCGAATGGCGGCTGTAATAAACTTTTTCGCTTCTTTAACAGCTGCTTGGACAGACTTACCTTTTGCTAACTGAGCTGTAATTGCTGCAGAGTAGTTACATCCTGCTCCGTTTGTATGAATTGTATCAATACGCTACACTTCAAATATTTGTAATTTATCTCCATCATATAGCACATCACTATCTGGACCTTTGAGGCGTCCTCCTTTGACAAGGACATATTTTGAACCTAATTTCTTCAATTCTATTGCTGCTAGTTGTAAATCATCAACAATTGTAAGTTGTTGATACAAATTTAACAATAGTGCCGCTTCTGGGATATTTTGTGTAATGATTGTCGCTAAAGATATTAATTTTGTTTTAAGGGTATTGATAGCATCGTTTTTTAACAAAGGTGTGTCCATTTTACCAACCATGACTGGATCCACAACAACATTTGTCATGTCGGCTTCTTCAATCCACTTGGCTACATGGGAAATACTCTCCTTTGTATAGAGCATTCCCGTTTTTATGGCATCTACCCCGACGTCACGAAGCACTGTATATGCCT
Source organism: Lysinibacillus sp. FSL H8-0500 (assembly GCF_038051955.1). Lineage (NCBI taxonomy): Bacteria > Bacillati > Bacillota > Bacilli > Caryophanales > Bacillaceae > Lysinibacillus > Lysinibacillus sp. FSL H8-0500. Next base: position 4,066,961 of record NZ_CP150292.1, read on the forward strand.
GTACTTCAATAGCACTCAATTCTATAGAAAATACATTTTGATTGGTATATGAATGGTATGTAACAATACCAGTGACAGAACTTAGACCAAACCCACCCATCTCCTAGAAAGTTTTTAAATTAGCTTGAATCCCAGCATCTCCCCTTGCAGCAGAATCCGCTATTGATAAAGCTCTAGGTACCCACATATGATCCAATCCTCTCGTGTTTATAAATCTAAATTTTCTTTGTCTTTCATTTGTGGCCTAGCGTTTACCCATCTACCGAAATAGAATATATTTAAGCGGCTATTCAAATACAATTACTTTTTAAAAAACTCTTTCGTTTTCTCTAGTGCTAAAATGAATCGATCGACATCTTCTTCCGTATTGTATAAGTAAAAGCTGGCACGTGCTGTAGCACTAGCTTCAAAGTGTAGCATTAATGGTTGGCAGCAATGATGCCCAGCGCGTATTGCTATACCATAAGTATCGAGAACCGTAGCTAGATCATGCGGATGCACTTTGCCTAAATTAAACGTAACCAACCCGAAACGTCCATCATCAGGTCCATACATTCTCACATCTTCAATTTGTTTCATTCGTTCCACTGCATAGCTAGTTAATTGTTTATCGTGCTTTTCTATCGTATCTAATCCTATTGCTTTTAGAAAATCAATGGCTGTACCTAAACCAATTGCACCTGCGATAATTGGAGTTCCTCCTTCAAACTTCCACGGTAATTCTTTCCAAGATGCATCATATAAATCAACATGATTGATCATTTCTCCTCCAAATTCAATCGGTTCCATCTGCTCAAGCAATTGCTTTTTTCCGTACAATACTCCAATACCGGTTGGTCCACACATCTTATGACCTGAAAAGGCATAGAAATCGCAGTTCAAATCCTGAACATCTACCTTAATATGAGGGACACTTTGTGCACCATCCACTATGATGATAGCACCATGTTTATGAGCAATTGCAGCTATTTGTTTCACTGGGTTTGCAATTCCCAATACATTAGAAACATGTGAAATGGCTACAATTTTCGTGTGGTCAGTAATTGTTTTCTCGACATCCCCAATAGAAAATGTCCCATCATTTTGGAGCGGGATATATTTTAATTTTGCTTTCGTTGCTTTTGCCACTTGTTGCCAAGGAAGCAGATTACTATGATGTTCCATTGCAGAGATCACAATTTCATCACCTTCATTGCAGACAGCCCGTGCATAGCTACTAGCTACTAGATTTATAGAAGATGTCGTACCACGAGTGAAGGTAACTTCTTTTTCCGTCTTTGCATTAAGGAAATTAGCTACTTTCTTCCGTGCTCCTTCATAAGCATCTGTAGCACGTGAACTTAACGTATGTACTCCTCTGTGTACATTAGCATTATCTTGTTCATAGTATTGTTGCAATGATTCAATGACTTGGAGCGGTTTCTGTGTTGATGCTGCGTTATCCAAGTAAACCAATGGATGCCCATAAATCTCTTGATTCAGTATCGGAAATTGTTTTCGTATATTGATTAATTTCATTACTATTCTCATCCTATATTTTTGACATTACTAAGTGCTTGATAATGGGCCTTGATTGTATCTTCAATATCTTCTTCGGAGTGTGCTGCCGATATAAACATCACCTCATAAGGTGTAGGGGCTGTCAAAATCCCCAAATTCAGCATACTCATATAATATTTTTTAAAAACTTGCATATCCGAACTCTTAGCTGTTTCATAATCAACAACCTCTTGTTCTGTAAAAAAGGTAGAAAGCATGGAGCCTACCCTGTTGATTTTTAGTGGCACACTTGTCAATTCAGCGTTTTGTCTGAAACCTTCTTCTAATCTTGCAGCTTTTCTTTCCAACTCATCATAGATTTCAATCTTCTCCAATAACTGAAGGGTTTTATATCCAGCTGACATGGCAAGTGGATTCCCCGATAATGTGCCTGCTTGGTAAATAGGTCCCGCAGGTGCAATTTGCTCCATGATTTCACGTTTACCTCCATAAGCGCCTACAGGTAATCCTCCTCCGATGATCTTTCCCAAACAAGTAATATCAGGATTAACTCCGTACAGACTCTGTGCCCCATGATAGTCTACGCGAAATCCAGTCATTACTTCGTCAAAGATAAGTAAGCTTCTATACTGTTCGGTAATCTCACGTAACCCTTGGAGAAAGCCAGGATTTGGAGGAACAACTCCCATATTTCCTGCAACTGGCTCAACAATAACGGCTGCAATTTGTTCCCCAAATTGTTCAAAAGTATGACGAATACTCTCCATACCGTTATAAGGTAATGTAATAGTATCACTAGCGACGTTATTGGGTATCCCTGGACTATCAGGCAATCCTAATGTGGCGACACCCGAACCTGCTTTGATTAACAAAGCATCGGCATGTCCATGATAACCACCTTGAAATTTAACAATTTTTTGTCTCTTCGTATATCCCCTTGCCAAACGTAATGCACTCATTACAGCTTCTGTTCCAGAGTTAACCATACGTACCATTTCAATAGATGGAACAATTTCACATATTAATTTAGCCATTTTCACTTCAATTTCAGTAGACAATCCAAAGCTTGATCCATCGCTTACTGCTTTCTGTATCTCTTTCTCCACTGCTGGATGAGCATGACCAAGTATCAAAGGTCCCCATGAACATATATAATCAATATACTCATTTCCATCAACATCAAATATGTGAGATCCTTGACCTTTTGTAATAAAAACAGGAGGAGAGTCAACCAACGAAAACGCACGTACCGGGCTGTTCACTCCTCCAGGAATCACACTTTTTGCTTGTTCGAATAATGCCTTGGAATAAAAATCCACTCTTTTTGTATTCATTTATTTTCCCCTCTCAGTGAATCTTCCCCTCATATAAGGTGAACCTCGAAGTTATTTTATTGACCTCATCACTAAGCTGTTTAATTAATCTTGAATCTTGTGGGTTTTTCAATGCTTGTGAAATAATATGTGCTATCTCTATCATCTCATCTGGTCCCATTCCTCTTGTAGTTATGGCTGGTGTACCAAGGCGGATTCCGCTTGTTATTTGTGGACTTGTCGGATCAAATGGAATTGCGTTTTTGTTTACCGTGATGCCAATCTCATCAAGGAGAAGTTGTGCATCTATTCCAGTGATCTCAATATTGCGAAGATCTAAGAGGATAAGATGATTGTCAGTACCTCCGGATACAACATTTAAACCCTCTTCCATCAATGCTTCAGCTAATACTTTTGCATTCTGAAGTACATATTTCATATATTGTTTAAATTCAGAGGAGAAATTTTCTTTAAATGCTATCGCTTTGGCAGCAATCACATGCATAAGGGGTCCACCCTGAATAGCTGGAAAGACTGCTTTATCAATTGCTTGTGCCCAGGATTTCTTACATAAAATGACTCCTCCTCTTGGCCCTCGCAGTGTTTTATGGGTTGTCGTTGTTACAAAGTCAGCATGTGGCACAGGGTTTGGATGTAAACCAGCTGCAACAATACCAGCAATATGAGCCATATCTACAAGAAATAACGCACCTACCTCTTTAGCAATTTCAGAAAAAGCTTCGAAATCAATGGTACGTGGATAAGCACTTGCTCCCACTACAATCATTCGAGGTTTATGTTCATGGGCAAGTTTCCTCACTTCTTCATAGTCTACTAGGTGGGTTTGTTCGTCGACACCATAAGAAACAAAATGATATAGCTGACCAGAAAAATTAACGGGACTTCCATGTGTTAAATGACCACCATGTGATAAATTCATGCCTAAAATCGTATCTCCTGGATTTACAGCTGCAAAATAAACTGCTGCATTAGCCTGCGATCCTGAGTGTGGCTGTACATTGGCATGTTCTGCATCAAATAGATCTTTAACTCTTTCTCTAGCCAATTCTTCTACTATGTCAACATACTCACAACCTCCATAATATCTTTGTCCTGGATAGCCTTCCGCATATTTATTTGTTAGGACTGTACCCATTGCTTCCATAACAGCTTCACTAACAAAGTTTTCTGAGGCAATCAATTCAATTTTATCGCGCTGTCGATATAGCTCCTGCTGAATTGCTTTTGCTATAGCAGGATCTTCTTTAAACAAATTCTCCATTTACATTTCCCCCCTGATGTACAACTTTATTACATAGTGATTTTTTACTTATCAATTTAGAATTCGATTTTATAAATTATTTCACTAGTTACTCTTTTCATTACAATCTTAATATGCAAGTTTAACATTTATGATCTAATATTTAAGGTGGATTAAAAAAACTCATTCTTATTCCTAAACAACAAGAGTGGCATCTTAAAAATTCTATTTGTTGGATATTAAATAATGTTACTTAACTACTTATTAAATTAATCTCTCATTCTTAATTGTTCATTCCAATAATAACTGTCAGGGTACTCTCTTTCTCCAAATATTGCAGTTCCTACTCGAACAAGCGTTGCCCCTTCTTCTATGGCTATCTCGAAATCACCCGACATACCCATCGACAGTATATCCATTTCAACTCCAGGATAATTTTGATCAATAACCTGTTGCTGAATTGACTTTAGGAGACGAAAACATTCTCTAGTCTCTTTATCATCAGTAGTCAATTTTCCAATTGTCATTAGACCTTTAATATTTAAGGTATCTAATTCAGAAAGTTGTTCTATCAAATTTAAAGTTTCCTCAGGTGCAACTCCAAATTTGCTTTCTTCATATGATGTGTTAACCTGTACAAGAATATCTAACTTTCTATTTTCCTTTGTAAGTTCCCTATGTAATACCCTCCCCAACTTCAAACGGTCAACTGAATGAATGCAAGTTACATATTTTAATACCTGCTTCACTTTATTTGTTTGCAAATGACCTATGAAGTGCCATTCTATATTTTCATTTGGAAATAAAGAATACTTTTCCTGTAATTCTTGAACTTTATTTTCTCCAATCAAAGTCTCACCAGCATCAAGAGCCTGCTTAATTCTATCTGCTGAGACCGTTTTTGTTGCTAATAGTAACTTTACGTTTTTGGGGTTTCTCCGTGCTGATTGACATGTCAAATTTATTTTTTCTCTCACAAATTTCAAGTTGTCCTCAATCCACAAAAAAGTCATTTTACTCCTCATTTCTTTAAAAGGAATTTGTTAGGAGGGAGTATCTGGACTCGAACCAGAATATAAGGTTTTGCAGACCTTCGCCTTTCCACTTTGGCTATACTCCCAAAAATAAGTTTGTTACGTTATATTCGATATTACTCACTCTAAATCATAAGTACAATCTCTATTTTTTACTAATAACGATTGGTTTTACCTATCATTATTAGGAAATCTTTTATTTTAAATAAAGATTTAGAATTAAAACATAAATATTCGTACCTCAGAAAAATAAATTATTTTAGAATAGCATCATAAATTATTTCTATGATTATTTTATTATGATAGTTATTGACCATGTCGATAGAATAGTTACAAAATTTTCTAAGTGAAACTCTCATTACCATTTTTTCCTTTTCACTTTTAAAAAGGGGTATGCTCAGGACACTCTTTAAGTGAAGCTTCATGGGTTAAATATTTTTGTATTAACTGACAATAATGAGGCGCATTTTCATCGCCATTATCTAGGCGAAAATAAATACAACCTAAACAAAATTCTGATACAACTAGATGCCCTTTTTTCTGTAAAGTAGAAACAACAGTTCCAAGTCCAAGTTCTAATTGAGACAAAATATTTTCAGGTAAAGACTGTAGGCATCCTCTAATGATCACTCCCTGTCATCAAGATTAGAAATGACCTTTTGTCCTTTTTCAGTTAAAGAAATTAGAGTCACACGCCTATCATCAACCTTTCGAGTTTTATAAATTAGTTTTTTCTACCAATCTATTTAGTATTTTAACTGCTGTTACATGTGTTGTACCGATTGTACTAGCAAAATTCCCTACTGTAGCCATATCATTTCTTGTGTGAGCAGCAAATAATAGTGCTTGCGTTTGTACAGGTGATAACCCGAGTGCATCGCTTTCCTCTTGTGTCATTTTTTTGATTGCCTGCGATATTCGGAATAAAGCCATGCTCATTCTTGCAGATTGATTATCTTTTCGATATTGAGGAGCAAACATCATGATATTTCATACCTTTCCACATTTAATTTATCATATGTGGTAAAAATATAAATTAAAGTCATATTTTAGATAAAATATTAAAAAAGGGGAAGGTGCCCATACAACACCTTCTTTTAGAAGTTATCCCTTAACATCATCTAAACTTGCACCATAATTGATATGGTATACATTTTCGCCGATTACCAATGCTGGGACTGATTTTACTCCAACTTTTTCTGCTTCTTCAATACGATTTTGGTCAGTGCCAAGATGTACCACTTCTGTAGTAGTCTTTGATTTGTCAAGATAATCAAGAATCATTTGCTCTGCATCTACACAAATTGGACAACCGGCATGATAAAAAACTGCTTTTGACATTTCCCCATCATCTCCTTCATTTTTTTGTAGCATTGCTACTTAATTTTTATTATAGGAAATGCCAAAAAAGTAAACAATACCAAATCACCTATAGTTATCATAGGTAAATACAATAGATTCATGAATCGATACAATTTACTTTTATTGTTTCAGCCAAGCTCAAACAGACTGCTTTGACTTTCACTCTGGCTATGTAGAGCAAAATAGAGTACTTCCATGTATTACTTATTGAGCAATCCATATTTTAGTAAAAAATTATCTAGGAGTGAATCAAATGCTAAAAGTTATCCGAGGTGATAAAAGTCCTCTATGGCAGCAGCTTCTCGATCAAGCAATTCATACAAATATTACGGCAAGAAAATGACCACCCGGTGAATTACTGTGAGCTAGCCGTATTAGTCGGTGTCTCACACTCAAACATACAAATTGTTTATGAGGAATCATTCAGTCATGGATATACTGTGATAAATCGGTGAGGTGGATCAAGAGGAAATGAGTGGGGTTATAAAACCAAATCCTCACAAGAAGTTATATCTCAGGGGCCAACTACGCCAGAATTCCCCTTATTAATTTCATCAGTCAACCATTTAAGAAGCAAGTTAAGAGGTAAAGAAAATAAAAACTTAGAAATCGATTTTTCTCCCTATGAACCATATGTGGACGATAATTTTCGGAAAATACACCAACAATCCAACCTTGTCTTTGTTACTCCCTCGTATCCGTGTGCTGTTGGGGTTAGTTTCTCCATCGGGTTCAAAATTTCTTTCTATTTCTTCAACATTTTTAACTAGGGTGTGTCTAAAAATTATATGCTAGTTTTGGTAGAATGGATAAAATAAGAAAATGAGGTGCATAAATGGCACTAAGTCGCTACGAATTATCCGATGAACAATGGGATCAAATTCAACATCTATTTTCAGCTTATACCACAGGTCGCCCTTCTAAACGAAGTAACCGCGAAATGTTCAATGCAATGTTATGGATTGCCAGCAGTGGTGCCCCTTGGCATGATTTACCTGAACACTATGGATTTTGGAAAACAGCTTATGCTCGCTTTTGCAAATGGCGAAATGATGGCACCTTAGTACGCATTTTTCAATCCCTTCGACTAGAAGCTGACTTTGAACACCTCAGTATTGATTCGACAAGTATTCAAGCACATCAACACAGCACTGGTGCAAAAAAAGGCACTAAATCACGAATTTGCCCAACATATTGGTGTGAGTCGTGGCGGAAATACGACGAAAATCCATACGGTTGTCAATGCACTCGGTAATCCATTGTTGTTCCAATTAACAGGTGGCCCCGTCTATAATAGTCAACCTGCCCTTGGGCTATTAGCAAACATTTCATTAGAGGGAAGCCATGTCCTTGGAGATAAAGCTTACAGGTTACAAGAAATTCGTGATTACCTAACAAGCCAAGGGGCAAGCTACGTCATTCCGCCACGTGTGAATGCTAAAAAAACGTGGTCTGTTGACTGGTATCTTTATAAAGAACGCCATTTAGTTGAGTGTTTTTTCAATAAAATAAAGCATTTCCGTCGAGTAGCAACCCGTTATGATAAACTTGCGACTTCTTTTTTAGTATTCATTTATATGGCAGCAACCTTCAAGTTAACTCAATGAATCTGAATTTTTAGACACATCCTAGTATATTCTTTAACTAAAAATAAAAAAATCACTTACTTTTTCAGTTAGAAAAATAAGTGATTTTAAACTTTTCACTGCTTATTAGCATCATTAATATTTCTCACAATATCTCTTTTTTAGTTCTATTCTCTTGTGTTCCCACACCCCAGATCAATTACCACTGAAACGGTAATGTGGTTTTTTAGTACTTTATTTCTCGTTTTGTCACCTTTCCTACAAACACGAAATGCTTGTGAAAGTGTTTAAAACTAAGGATTTCTATATAGTTTCTCTTTGTAGAAACGAGACACACTCCACATGGCTTGAGAGGATAGAATGAATGTCATTTGAGTGTGTCCGTTCTCGGAAACATATCCATGGCGTTTTTGGCACTATCGGTAGGCGGGAACATATCTACCAATCGTACTGTCTGCGCAAAGGAGCTGTGACATAAGTCCCTAGAAAAAGTCGTATGAAATTACGAAAAATCGTTCTTTTCATGCGATTTATTGGATAAAAGAAAAGGAGCACCGGTTGCCGCTAAAATAAAAATACTTTTCTATCCTTATCCATTAATGCCGATTTATAAATCATATATTTCGTTTAATAAGTTCCTTCTTCTCCTTGAGATGTTAGAATTAACGGCCCAGCTTTAGTGATTGCCAAGCTATGCTCATATTGACAACTTAAACTGCCATCTAGAGTTCTTGCTTCCCATCCATTAGACATCATCTTTACTTGCCCATCACCTACATTCACCATGGGTTCAATCGTGATGACCATTCCCTCTCTCAGACGAACCCCTTTCCCAGGTGTCCCATAATGAGCAAAGAAAGGTTCCTCATGGATACTAGGTCCAATTCCATGAGCAATAAAATCTCGTACGACGCTGTACCCTTGTGCTTCTACATAAGCTTGTATCGCATGACCAATATCCCCAGTCCGATTACCAACCTGTGCTTGCTCGATTCCAAGATAAAGAGCTTTTTTAGTTACCGCCATCAAATTGTCAACTTCCGGTGTGCTTGCACCTACTACATAAGCCCAACAAGAGTCCGAGATCGCGCCATTTAAATTGACACACATGTCAACTTTAACCAAATCACCTGACTTTAAGACTTGTTTTTTAGGAAATCCGTGACAAATTTCGTCGTTCACACTGATACATGTAGCATACTTATAACCTTCAAATCCAATTTGGGCAGCAATACCTCCATGACTTTCGATGTATTGACGCACAAAAACTTCAATGTCCCAGCTAGTAATTCCCGGCTTGATAAAATCTCGTAGATGGATATGAACATCGGCTAATAACGATCCAGATTCAGCCATCAACTCAATTTCTCTTTTAGATTTTAAGGTAATCATGTGTACTCCCGCTTTCAAATTTTTATAAGATTTTGTTGCAAAGTTTCAAACTGATTTAATTCCCATATTTCTACCGAAGCTTTCAGCCAGAATGCCGAGTAGCCTTTTTATTTCTCTGCAGTCCAAAAAAGAAGAAGATTTATTCTTTACATCCTAGGAAACATAGCAGTATACGATGGCTTTTTTAGGAGAGCGTCGTCCGTTGGAGCAGATCAATAAATATCATATAACATTCTTTTCGCTCTGATAAAAATCCGTTTTCTCGAATGGACGCTCTAATATCCTCATGGCATCTTCCCTTTTGATATTTAAAAAAGCTATATACCAACTATCCCTTTTCCCTTCATTCTCTTTAGAAAGATAGATTCTGTCCATTTGCTTTCAATTTCTTTGATAACGATAGACCTCAGCAAAACAAATCCTCCTCAAGCTTCATAATAGCTAGATGTCTTCTTTCTGGGGTGTGTTCGGTTATTTAGATGTGCTTTCACTAGTAGTATCCTTTAATAATTCTTCAAACCATTGCACGTTTACGACATGATGAGAACGGGAATTTTCCAACATCTTTTTAAAATAAGTAGGGATAGCTTCATTATGTTGAAGTGTTTGATCTAATAAAAAAATTTTCTTTTTCGTTTGTTCAATTTGTATTTTTATTAGCTTTATAAATTCCTCTTTTTTATATTCGTTAGCAAATAACATCGCTGCATAAAAAGAGAAATTGATATAATCGGTCTTAGATCCATACTTTACCATTAATTTTTCGAATTCTTTGTTTCCTCGTTCTGTAATGATATAATTATGCTTTTCTCTCGTGTCATCCAGTTGATCAATTTTTTTAATATATTGCTTTTCTTCTAATTGTTGCAGATTATAATAGAAGGATCCTTTTGTATAGTTTACGATATATTTATAGTGACGATCCTCCATTAAAGCTAATAATTCGTACCCATAGGAACCCGGTTTTTGCTTTAATAGACCTAAAATTAGTAGTGGAATCAAAAAAATGCCCTCCTCACACCTCGAACTCATATACTATTATGCTACACCTTACCCCTTAGAGATTTGTTTCAGATGTGTTTCAAATTGAGAATAGGAAATTTTGCCTAACGCCAATTCCAGACTTGCCATATATATCTTTTCCGTTTGGGTATGTGGTCGTTCATTATGAAGCTTGGTCCATTCATTTTCATTATTTAATGGATTTAATATATGCTGCCTATTAGAGAAAGCTGCAAAATATCGTAAGCCAAATTTTCTTTGTGAAATTGCATCGATATGAATACCATCAGGATTAGATGTTAAACCTTCTGCTGTGACAAAGTAACAATTATCTTGTTCGAAAGCAAATTTTTGCAATTCTTGATTGATGAAATTATATTCTGTACAATTTTTCCCGAACCCCTCTTTACCTAGAAAATCTCCTAAGCCACCAATAATGATCGGTATATTGGGGGCATTTAATTCCTCTCTAAAAGCCTTTATAATTGAAAGTAATTTTTGGTAATAGACTTTATACTTCCCATTCATACTATCGCTTTCTCCTTGGTGCCAAAGAATTCCTGTTAATTCACTATTCTCCATAGCAAATTTTGCTTCTGTTATAGCATGTCTAAAAAGAGCCTGATCTACATGCCACTCATCCAGCGTACTGCCACCTTCCGCACAAGGAATTAAGCCAATCGTCTCTTCTGGATTTTCATGACACCATGCATCTGCAAAGGAACCAGCTAGACTGATTCCAGAAACAGGGCGATCATAATTAATGGGTTCCGTCATCATTTGCCATCTTCCATTACGCAACATTTTAATTTTTTCATTATAAATGGGAGGTACATCCTGGATGAACCCTCGCCCTGCCATATTAGATTGTCCTATCATTAAAAATGATTTCATCATTTTCTTCATCCTTTCTTTCTATTGGCTATTTACGAAGAAATACTTCCAAGCTTCAATAAATATTGTGGAGATACTCAGTTAATTGACTGCTTCGTTCAATTTTCTTGAGTTATAAAAATGATCATAGTCTAATTAGACGAATATCATATAAACATTATAGTCTAATTAGACTTATTGTCAACAATATTTTTTGACGAGACTGAGACCTATTCATCCATTATTTTTACATTTACGCTCTCCAATTGATTTCTGAGCTAATTAATCGTAAAAAATAGCCGACTAAGGGAAATACGTTACTTCAAACCCCAGTTGGCATTAATTTTCAGTAAACTATAATTTAATTTATTTCTTGATATTATCGATAAGAGGGAACACATTCACTAGCTTTTAATTATTTTTTATGACTCAACAAATGATGGAAAAATGTGGTAAAGTTTACATCAAGAATAACAGATAGTAACAAAAAAATCTGATTTTATAGAAAACAGACAGATAATATATAAATGCAAGAAATTATCATATGGTTAATGAATGAAACAAGCCTTAACACTAGACATTGCCTTTTTTGATTCTATCACTTTTAAAACTGATAAACCATTCTCAACAATGTAATTTTCTGAAACATTAAAATAGGGATAGAGTATAGATATCCCCTATCCCTATTATCCTCTTGACATGAAATGCTGATTTTTGATTCATCAGCATTCCTTAACAATGAACTCACTCTTTTAAACTAAACGTATAGTTAGTAAATAAATTTATCATTCTACCTTTAATCTTTAGTTTTTATTTCTTTAATATAGTTTGACGACTACATCATCCTTTAAATAATCTATAGCTTTTAAAAAGAGAGAGAGCTTGAGAATAATTTATTTGCTTTTCTGTAGTAATTCCAGCTTTCGCTAACGATCTTCTCAATTGATTTTTTGTAAATATCAAATGAATATTCCCCGATATCCACGCTTCAATAAATTTTTTATATTCCTCTATTTCTTTTTTACTGAAACGATTTGATCTCCGTACCAAACGAACCAATGCACATTGAACATTTGGTTTAGGATGAAAATAATAATTCGGAATCTTTTTTAGTATATGGACTTCTACCTCCGGCAACAAAAGAGCCCCAAGTAATCTTGATGTATCCATCAGTCGCAAAGCAAAACCATACTCAACAATCAAATCAATTTGATATGCACGACTATGAAAAACAACTTTCCTCACTATGTCGGTACTAATGTTAAATGGAATATTTCCAAACACCCGATATTGTATATCTTTATTGGGAAACGAGTATTTCAAAACATCCACGTGGTATACTCGCACATTGGCGTACGTTTTTAACTTCTTTTTCGCTTTTTCAGTTAAATACTTATCTTTCTCTATAGAGATAACTTTTTTCGTTCGTTTTGCTAAAGATTCCGTTAAATGACCTTTTCCAGTACCTATCTCGTAGACAAGATCATCTTCTTTAAAGTTCAAACTACCTACAATTTCTGAGATGTGCTTATCCTTAGTTATAAAGTTCTGTGTATATTTAATTTTTTTCATCATAACCTCGCTCTAATTAGGTTATGACGATTAATCATCATAACCTTATTTTTCTAATGTGTTATGATGATTTCTTGGTCTGATATATTGAATTGCGGTTTTCACAAAACAAGCGCATTGTGTAAACATGACAAACCACCTTTCCAAATTTGATAATACATTTTATCACAATTAATAAAAAAGTACTATAAAAAAGTGAGCTACTCTTCCTATTGATTATCAGCCCTTTGTCACCAATAAAGTATGAGTGATCTCTTCCTAAATTTTGTTCACTTTATACTCACGCTTTAAGTTTCAATAAAAGTTCAAATTACAAATGGTCCTATAAACTGCACTTATTCTTCTGTAATCGCTCGTTCCATGATTTCTTGAACGATTGATGTTTTAGCATCCGCGTAATGCTGAACATGACGCCTTTTCTTCTTAGCAAGAGTTCGTTTGACTTGTCCATATTTGTCACGATCTTGCTAATTAGACAATAATAAAAGGCAGAGTATACGTGTCGTAGGGGAGGATAGCCACTATGATAATGCCTGTGCTGAAAACTTCTTAAGTTGTTTAAAGTGTGAATATACTAACTTTTATCAATTTTGATATAGAGAAGAAGCTAAACTCATTATTTTCAAACCCATTGGGGCTATTACAATCGCCAAAGGGGACCTATGTTTTAGGCAATGCAACAATGCTCAATTAGGCACTTTTAATTTGCAACAAACAGACCTAGAGCTTTAAATAGATAACTCCTGCTATCTATATATGTAATTTAAAAATACAATCATAAATTGAATACTAACAGTCATATTGCTTACTGTTTTGTGACACTAAAAATTCTATGTAATAAAGTGACCCTCCCCGTTAAGGAGAAGCCCTACACTATCAAAAGTCTTGATGAATCAAAAAAGGTAACTAAGTGACTGAGATTTTACGCACGAACTGAATTCCAGCAGATATTGAGTATATTCTTCTTTTTCTGGTCGTCCATTTCATATTTATTACTTTTATATCCGTTGATAACAGAAATCAAAATACCTGTAACAATTTGTATCAGGATGGGGACTTCCATATCCAAAATGATTTTTTGTTCTTTCCCCGCTTCTAAAGTTTCTCCCAATGCAGTGGTAAAATCATTTGTATAGCAATCCTCTGGTTTAATCTTATGGAGCAAATGTGAATACTGAGAAACAAAGTTGTTTTCATCATAATTTTGGATTATATAATCGAAATATCCGCTCAGTAAATGGTTAAACCTTAGTCTAACGTCCGCATTATTATCATATCCGGCAATAATTTCGTCAGACATTCTCTGCATAATCTGTTGAAACAATTCGTAAAGTAATTCATCTTTGCTGGAGAAATAATTATAAAGAGTACCTGATCCAACTCCTGCTCGTTCAAGAATCTTTGAAAGTGTAACAGACTGCATACCATGTTCAATTATTAGTGCTAATGTAGCATCAAATATATCATCTTTCTTACTCATCGTCTTCACCTCATGGAATATACATTCCATATTATAAGATAAATTATTAGAGTTTGTCAATCAAATCAATAACATTGACAAAGGTTAATTTTAGAATTATAATCTTTTTGGATTGAACGTTCAATCCAAAAAATACTTTTATTTTATACATGATTTCCTATTATTAAACTAGAAGGGAAGGATTTTTATGTTAAAAGTTTGGTTTATAACCGGTAGTTCCAGAGGATTAGGGCGCAGTATAACAGAAGCCGCACTCAAAAAAGGGGACAAAGTCATTGCCACTGCGCGCAATCCTCAAAAGTTGGCTGATTTAGTACAACAATATGGCGATCAAATTCATCCACTGGCTTTAGATGTTACAAACGAACATGCCGTATTCGAAGCAGTTGAACAAGCCCATCGAATTTTTGGAAGACTTGATGTAGTGGTTAATAACGCTGGATACGGAAATATCGCATCCATTGAAGATGGATCTCTTGATGATTTTCGTGCTCAAATGGATACCGTCTTTTATGGCGTTGTCTATGTTACAAAAGCCGTTATCCCTATTATGAGAAAGCAGCAAGGCGGACATATTATTCAGATTTCATCTTTGGGCGACCGGATTGGCTCCGTTGGTTTAAGCGCTTATCAAAGTGCTATGTGGGCTGTTTGTGGCTTTTCAGAAGTTTTGTCTCAAGAGGTTTCTCCTTTTGGTATTAAGGTATCCATTATAGAGCCTGGTGGAATGCGTACTGATTGGGCTGGGTCTTCCATGACTATCTTCCCTGTAAGTGAGCCTTACAAGCAAACTGTCGGTGCATTTGTAAAAGCAATTCACGATCATCGTGGACAACAACCTGGAGACCCCGCTAAAATTGCAAAGGTCATTACAGATTTAACCGATATGGATGAACCCCCGCTTCGTCTTCTTATGGGAAGTGACGCGGTCGCTTATGCCGAAGCTGCAAGCAAAGCTCTTTCAGATTCAGACACAAAATGGAAGCATTTAAGTGAATCCATTAATTTTGACTAAATTGGAAAAACTATTTTACTCGCAAGGAATAAATATAGATAAGAGCAGGGAAAAAATAGTCAGTTTATTTTCTTGTTATCGGTTGATAGTTAACAGATTAAAAAGTACTGCCAACCTTTTCTGAGGTTGGTATGAATTAAATCGTGCTTTTAAAGGCCTTCAATGACGGTATGAGATTGGATGTCTTTCTAAGATTATAATTAAGTGTTTTCGAAGTTAATAACCACCAAAGGGTGTTAGCTCTTAATTGACTGTTAATATTTTACATCTCTTCTTCAATCTCAATCCCAGATTTGAATTCAATAACGAGTTTATCTTCAAGCACCGCAACCTTTTCAATTAGCCGCCTTACTAATTGCTCATCATACTCCTCTAACTCGCAGGATTGCTCATTCAAGAAATCAGTCATTTCTGCAATTCGTTGCCTTTTTCCTTCTCGCTCTGCATTCTCTACTAGTGCATTTTGCTTTAATTCCCGAAGTCGATAAATTTCATCAGCCACATCTTCATAATCATTTTTTGATTTTGCTTGTATAAGGAGCTGTTGTTGTAACTCTTCCAATTTTCTATCAATATCATCGGTGGTATTATCATTTTCTTCATTAAGGACGGTAGCTATGTTTTTCTGTAACGTTGAGAGGAAGGGCTCTTTTTTAGTCAAAAGTTCGTTAATAGCCTTAACCACTGCTGCCTGTAATGTTTCCTCGTTTATGGTAGGTGCCGTACATTCAGAGCCTTTTTCCTCTAAACGACTAACACATCTCCAAACAATAGACTTGTAACCTCGGTTATTCCAATGTACTCGTCGGTAAATATCACCGCATTGCCCACAGTAAACAATACTTGATAAAGCATACTTACTACTATAGACTCTCTTTTTACCGCCTTTACCTCCTCGGAGATTCACTCTTCGAACCATCTCTTCTTGAACCTGCATAAAAAGCTCGCGTGGAATAATAGGCTCATGGCTGTTTTCTACATAATACTGGGGAACGATTCCGTTATTTTTAACTCGCTTTTTAGAAAGGAAATCAATTGTATATGTTTTTTGTAGAAGGGCATCTCCGATGTACTTTTCATTTTGCAATATTTTTTTCAGTGTTTCTGGTCTCCATTTTGATTTCCCTGCCGCTGTTAGAATTCCGTCCGCTTCTAGTCCTCTTGCTATCTGTAATAGGCTGGCCCCCTCAAGGTATTCTCTGAAAATCCGTTTAACAACCTCCGCACCCTCTGGGTCAATCACTAGTTGCTTGTTTTCATCCTTGGTGTAACCAAGGAAACGCTTGTGGTTGACCTGAACTTCACCTTGCTGGTATCGATACTGAATACCCAGCCTAACGTTCTGGCTTAAGGATTGGCTTTCTTGCTGGGCAAGGGATGCCATGATAGTCAGCAATACTTCACCCTTAGAATCCATAGTGTTAATATTCTCTTTCTCGAAGAACACAGCAATGTTTTTATCCTTTAACTGACGGATATACTTAAGGCAATCCAACGTGTTTCTGGCAAATCGGCTGATTGATTTTGTGATAATCATGTCAATATTGCCTGCCATACACTCCTCAATCATACGGTTAAATTCATCACGCTTTTTCGTATTGGTACCAGTGATGCCATCATCCGCAAAAATACCTGCTAATTCCCATTCCTTGTTCCTCTTAATATAGTTTGTATAATGCTCAATCTGAATTTCGTAACTTGAGGCCTGCTCCTCACTATCCGTTGAAACTCGGCAGTAAGCCGCCACTCGTATTTTTGGTTTACTCTCACTATTTTTATTATTTCCGATTCGTTTTATTGCTGGAATTACTGTTACATTCCTACTCACTGCCACTGGTTACACCTCACTTTCTATCAAACTGTAAGCATATTCTGCCTGCTTATATGGATCGTCATATTTTTGTACCAGAGGTTTTGCTTTGAACTTTACAGGATAATCCGTTTTTGGTACATCTTTAGGCTCCCATATCCGTCCAAGTTTTTCTGCTCGCTTTTGTTTTTCTAACCTTGCTTTTTCAAATATCTCCTCATCAATAATTGGAGGATAGAATTCGTCTCCAAGGTATTGCTTGTTCTGTAGCATCCTACTTACTGTGGCATGGTAGCAATCTATCCCAGCTTTTATTGCAGCATTCTTCAAGGATAATCCTGACAAGTAACCTGAAAATAACTCTTTTACTTGTTCTGCTGCTTTATCATCTACAACAGCCTTTCCATCTTCAATTCTATATCCATAGGGTGTGTGACCCATCTAATTCACCAACCTTTCCTTCAATGCGATTCCACATTTTAATTCAAATCCCACTTCCTCTCGTGAAAAGACCATAATCTTTTCTACGTAATTTTCAAACAGCTCATCCTCATAGGCTGTAAGCATTTGGGACTTAGTTGCAAACTTAAGCAGACGGTCAACCTCTTCAACTTTTGTAAAATTCCCATTGACGGAACGAGTAAGTTGATCCTTTTCGACAAGAAGCCTTTCTCTTTCTGCTTCCAGTGAATTCTTTTCTTTATTAAACAGAGCAGGTTCCAGATATCCTTTGGCCATTAAACCCGTCAGCATCTGACTCTGCTCCATGTTGTTTTCAATTTTAGTTTCCAACTCTTCAATTCTACGAAAACCCGCTACATTATTCTGGTTACGTAACCCATTCAAAAGTGGTCTTAATATGAACTTCTGACCGTAAATGAGTTTATTCATCATCGTAACAAATGCAGTCTTTATATCTTCATCTCGAATGAACTGCATAGAACATTCCGTTATATTGCTTATATGCTTACTGCAGCACCAAGCAATGTATTTTCTTGGACCAGATGAATGAACCCGTCTTTTAAAAGTACTGCCACATTCCGAGCAGATAATTTTGCTAGAGAAAGCATATCGGTTTAGATATTTGCTGTTGCGCTTTTCGATGCTTTTTTCCTTTGCTCTCTGTTTGAGAACGGCATCTACAGCTTCAAAATCTTCATGGTTGATAATTGCCTCATGATGGTTTTCTACTAGATACATATCTTTCTCACCATAATTGGTGTGCCTATTATAATGGCTGTCCGTATAAGTCTTTTGCAAAATAACATCACCAGTATATTTTTCATTAGTCAGAATCCCTCTAATCGTAGTAGCTGTCCAACGACCACCTCTTTTTGATGGGATACCCTTTTGATTAAGATCATTTGCAACTTTCTGTGTGCCTTTGCCCGATAATACCTCTGCAAAAATATACTTCACAACTTCAGCCTGCTTGGGGTTTACTATCATTTGACCGTCAATATTTTGATAACCATATGGCGGGTAGGAAATTTTAAAGGTTCCGTTTTGAAATCGTCTTTGAATGGCCCACTTCGTATTTTCTGAAATGGAAATTGACTCGCTTTCTGCAAGCCCACTTAAAATGGAGAGCATCAACTCGCTTTCCATTGAACCCGTATTGATATTTTCCTTCTCAAAATAGATATGAACCCCAAGGCCTATCAGTTTTCGAACCATCTCCAAGCAGTCTGTAGTATTTCTCGCAAATCGGCTGATGGACTTTGTAATAATTAAGTCAATCCTTCCAGTTTCACAGTCTGATAACATTCTAAGCAGGTCAGAGCGGTTTTCCTTTTTCGTGCCACTGATTCCCTCGTCATAATATAAGCCTGCATATTCCCATTCTGGATTCGCCTTTATATAAGTCTCATAATGAGCCTTTTGCGCTTGCAAGCTGACTAGCTGTTCATTACTATCTGTTGAAACTCGGCAGTAGGCAACTACTCGTGTTTTTGGCTTAATAAAAGAGTTGGCTAGATTCCCTTCTATTTTCGTTATCTTTTTCATCCTCTCACCTCCTTCTTGGTAGGTCACATATTACCTCTGAAACCCTTATATATCAACGGTTTCAGGACATTATCTCAGCTAAAAAGGGGTAGAATGTTTGGCGGTTTAATGCGTCTATTTTGTTGAATTCCACTTCAGTTATTAAGCCTTTTTCGAGCATCTTTCTCAGCAATTTTTCTGCTTGGATATAATCAAACTCACGTTGTAACTGTTCCTGTGATACTCTCTTAAGTACGGTGGTGCTTTTGTCTACAACCTCATCCGAGATCTTAGTAACTTTTTTATCCTCGTGCTGATTCACTAAGAATCACCTCCTACCTAATAGCCGTGGGAACAGGTCGAAGTTGAGGATTTGTAAAATTTAATTTGAATCAGAGCATAAAAAAAAGAGCCTGCAAGGGAAGAACCCCTACAGGCTAGATAATCTAACAGTTAAATATTTTATTTAGGAATCTCGATGATTTTTAACTCGCCCCATTTGTTAATCATACTTAATAAATGCATCCGTAAAGCCTGCCTTTTTAGCTTTAGCAAGCTGTGCCTCAGCATTTGCACTGTCAGAATAAGCACCGATCTGCACACGGTAATATTTCTTTTTCACAGAGTCTACTGGTTTATTTTCAGCACTTAATAGTTTCTTCACATCCGCTCGAAAGGTGTCCATGCTCTTCCCATGTTTAGGGAACCAGTGCATCACATCGCCATGGTTACTGGCAATGCCTCGTTTATAACCTTCGCTGTGACAGATGATATCTTTTTCACTAAACCCATAGAGTTTGCAAAGATATACACAAAGCTCCAAGGCTTCCTTGTAAACAGCAGAAAAATACGAGGCATCGGTCAAACCGTCCTCGCAAATTTCAAATCCAATATGAGAATTGTTTGCAGTTCCTCCAGCATGCCAACCTCGGTGATTCCAAGGCAATGTTTGATAGGTTGCAATGGAACCATCTGCTAATTTACCAATAAAGGCATGGACACATACTTGACGGCCTCCAGGTTTGTCTTGATTCCAATGGTTGTTATATTGGTTCTTTCCTAGCAAGCCATCGTCAGGGCCAACATATCGTTTGAGCCACGGGTTGTTAGCTCCAGTTGAGTGAACAATGATACCCTTCGGCAATATTGTTTTTCCTGCTTTGAAACAGGCATTATTTGTAAGTATTAACTTATGCAGATTCATTACGGTCACCTCACTAATCAAGAATTTGTGTCAGATGCAAGAGCCACAGGGTATAGATGATAGGTAAACTTCAAATCACAAAAAGCATTCGCCGATGTTCCATCACTTCCCATACTGATATACAATCCATAACCAGAAGGCACCCGGCTTTGACGCATTTGAATATGAATATGCAACCCAGCGTTTGAACTATCAGCACCTATAGGTGTGCTACGTGAGATTCTGGTAAAGTTCACTTCATCATTTGATATATATAAGTCTAGTTCTTTTTCACTTGTATCCGATTGGCGGCAAAGGGTAACTAAATGACAATCATAAGCTGTTGGATAAAGCAATCCACCCTGCCCGCCTATAACCACGCTACCAATTGGCAATAATGTGTACAAAGGTCCTCGAACGCTGTTAATACCGCCCCCGCCTGTAGCATTACCGCTCAAAACATATCTCAAATAGCTTGCCCTAGTAAATGCGTTGATAGTAGATGTTGCGGTAGAGGTAAGGGCCAATGGTGTCGTAGCATTTTCCGCTCTTTCCAATATGAATAGACTCTCACCAGAAGGAATAGTAGCATCACCAATGGAGAAAACTCGACTCGTCCAATAGGCTGTGCTTGCTGGGTTTGGTGATGTTCCTGACCCATATGCAATGTTCGCTACATCTTGAATACCCCTTATGGCTTCGGCAAGTTTCTTGACAGTATTGCGGAGAGTGCCTTGGATTAACACCTGCACATTGTTTGTTGTCGGACTGCCCAAGGATGTAACAAATGTATAGGTTACCGTGCCAAGTACTACGTTATTGCCGCTATTTATGCTCGTAAATGTGATGGATGCTCTCCGGCTTACCATATCCGGTGCAGTAGCAGTTTCTATCGGATGCAAATGATTAAGGATAATACCAGTCCGAGTGTATAGAGTATCTCTCATATCCTCGATTAGACCATGTGTGGTATTTAGCAAATTATAGTTATCATTTAACAGACTGTGTGTTGTATTTAAAATTGCATAGTTATCATTGACTAAACCATAGGTATCATTTAATCTGCCATGTGTGGTGTTTAGCAAATCATAGTTATTATTTAAAAGGCTGTAGATAAGGTTTAATAGATTATATGTTTCATTAATATCTAGTTCAGCTAATGCAGAAAGAACCTGATTAAGCCATTCCTGTGCAGGAGGTTCGGGCGGCTCGGCAATTCCGTCAACAAGAGCATCCTCAACAATGGTTAGTATCTGAATGCTTTTTCCGACCACCTCTCCATAAGTGACCCTTATTTCTAGACGACCGACACCGACAATAGATGTATCCGTTGCGCTAGGCGACCATGTAAGAACTCCGTCAGCATAGCTCGTGATCACTGGATAAGCATTACCATCCGGTCTTTTGTAAATTGCATTTAACGAGGCACTGGGGTATTTTTCTTCCAATAAGCTAGATACATCAAATTCAATATTTCGATAGTGATGCTCACCTCGACGACCGATGGACACCGTTACTGCTTTCGTTATGTCAATCATACTTCATCACCTGGCTTACGGGGTTCTTCATCACGTCCATGTAACTGCTGTAGAACTGATTTTAGTTTCTCTGGGATGGGTAGTCCAATATGTCCGGCATTCTCCAAAATGGATACTCCTTCATTACTCAGGTAGAAAAAGATTACTGCTGTGCGTAAGGCTCCACTATTGTCTCCAATGCTACCTAAAATTTGTGTATCGATAATATGAGCAATACCTACCATTGCAAAGATAAACACCTTTTTGAAAATTCCCTTAGCACCAATTTCACTGCACAGCTTTTTATTCACAATGGCACAAAGCACTCCCGTCACATAATCGATGACAACAAAGGCAACCAACGCATAAAGAAATCCATCATAACCTCCGAGAAACCATCCAAGAAATCCACCTACAGCGGCAATAGCCAGCTGTATCCAATTCCAAATCTCTTTCATTAATAGACACCTCCATTTCGTGTGTTTCCATATAGAAAAGCGCCCCTGCAAATGACAAGAGCGCTGAATGTTACCTTTACATTATTTGAATTAGATCATGTATTTGTTGCATCACATCCGCTTTTGGTCGTCCGGTACCGATAGGTAGCCATGTGACAGGTGGTATATCGAATGCCTGGGAAGAATCAAAGCTATTAACCATTAAAATAATCGAATCAATAGCCTTGCGTATTTCAACGATATGAAATGGCCAATTCTTAATAGTGGTCTTTCCTGTAATGATCTCCTCTTTCCAAGTCATAGGGGATAGATTGTAATAGCTACGCACCCTATTTACAGCAGTTCGAATCGTCTGAATATGCGCTGCCTTTACATGCGTCACATTTGAAGTAATGATTTCAAAAGGTAATGCCAATATCGTAAAAGTACGAACAACTTCTATACTTGCTGATTCGATATCACTGTCAAGACAACGGAAGGTAACCGTATGATTACCTGCAGAAAGCGGTTCAGCTTGGTAAATTGTCTTGACCCCATTACCAAGATAGCCGCTTACAGAAAACCGCTCAGGATTGTCTACGCTGTTTTGCCATGAACCAGAGTCAATCCTTACCTCCACTATTTGTGTTTGTCCATCCGGTTCAATTCCTGTTGTGATCATAAAACGTGGTGTAGCATTATAAGTAAAATTGCCAGACATTGGACAGTCCACTATCGGTGCTACAGGCGGGCTGTTTTTCTTTACCGCGTTACTAACAACATAGGCAGACACTGCATCAAGTGCATCTGTGACGCTGATTCGATAACGAGTATATCTACCGGCAACCTGTGAGGCATTTACCTGAAGAGTGCCTGAAGTCGCATTGGAAATAACTGTCGTCAGTGCTTCATAAGCAGACCAATTTAGTCCATCTATCGAAGTGGCCTGTTGAATAACATATTGCTTGATGGAGCTGGTTCCAGGTACCGTTCCACTCCATGAAAGGTTTATTGTATTTACTTCATAGATAGGAGGGTTTGCGGTAAAAGAAGTCGGCGGTATTGGTAGTATGTTTTTACGAACAGTATTACTGGTAATAGTCCAGCCTGAGTAAAAATCCTCTCCAGCTGTACCACGGGTTCTTATTCGGAACCGACGATAATGACCACGTGTAGCAGGTGGACTGACATTTAAAATACTGCTTGTTGCAGAAGTATTGACTATCGCCAATGCCAACCAAGCACCCCAATTGCTATTATCTGGCGAATCACTATATTGTATTTCGTAGGAAGTGATGGGATTACCTGCGCCACCAGCTGCTCCACTCCACGAAAGAGTAACGTTTCCTTCAGATAATGTTGCACTTACCGTGCAGGCAGTCGGTGCTGCACAGGCAGTGATGTTGCAATAAATGCTATTACTGATTTTCTCTATTGAGTAAACATCAAATGTGTCAATTGTCCAAATACCAAATTGTGTATATGTTCCTGGGGTCCTCGATACAATTGGATTATAGCTACCACCGCTTGCTGCCAATGTCAACATGGTCAACACATTCCACGCACTCCATGTGCTGTTATCCGTGGATGTGCGACTGGCAATTTGATACCCCTTAATTGGACTGGTACCGCTAGACGCTCCGCTCCAAGTAAGTGTGATAGTCTCATTACTATATGCCGCAGGGGAGGCAACAGCAGTCGTTGCTGGCTTTGGTACCGTATTCCTGCGGACGCTGTTTGTGGATACTTTCCAGCTAGAGTAATAACTAGCTCCTGCTGTACCACGGGTTCGTACACGAAATCTTCGGTAATTACCTCGCGTTGAGGGCGGTGCTACTGATACACTGCCACTTGATGCTGTGGTGGTCACAGTTGTCAGAGCAGTCCATGCTCCCCATGTGATGTTATCGGCAGAATCACTATATTGAATCTCATAACTAGAAATCGTATTATTGATGCCCCCAGAAGCACCACTCCAAGAAAGAGTCACATCCCCTTCCGCAAGTGTCGGGGAAACCGTACAAGATGTCGGTGCTCCACATGCTGTAGTAAGCAATGGAGAGCTTAATACCGTATAACTCGAATTGGTAATTACACCAGAGGATAATGGCAATCGCCCATCAGATACCACTTTGAATGTGACTGGCTGGGTTGCATTACCTGTAGTAGAAGCACAGGTCACCGAAACATACCTGAGTCTTGGTGTAGTTCCATCCCAGTTATCCCCGTCCGCCGCTTTGATTCGCACCTGCGAAGAAGATCCATTTACAGTCATTGTACAAAGCAATGCATAACCATTATGGATGAAGGAACCTGAAGAACCCAATGCAGCGGATATGGTAAAGTTGTATGTCATCTGGCTATTATTAGGTCGGCTTTTAGTATAAGTAATCGTGTAATAAACGGTCGGGCTGGAACCCGCCTGCAGAGTGATGCCGTTAATATCCGCCACTTATATTCACCTCCTATTCATAAACCGCAGAAACTAGCGAGTTTACCAACCCGCAAAGACTAGTATTCAACCGAGTATCAATAATGTTATTTGCTGAAATCGATGTAGCAGCTGAAGGTACTAGAACATCAGCAATACCTAGTTCATAGACATCGCTTGTTCTTGTCAACTCCGGAGCTATGGGCGATGCCGTTGGAGTACCAGTAACAATGGCGAGCTGAATGCTTCTCGTAATTTGACTTAAACGAACCACAACCCTGTCTATGCGAGGATTGCTCCCATCTGCTGTAGCAAGGGGTTTATTTAAAACATCCGTATTTTCATATCTATAACCATTAATCCATGCACTGCCCGGTGCTATGGTTACTGCTAATCCAATCCCAGGAGATACCAGTAAGTTTGTTGGTGTCGCATAAAACACACCATTCGAGACAAGGCTTCCAAAGTATGCAGCGAAGTCCGTTGCATCATAGACTCTATCACCATCGGATGAATTGAAAAATCCGCTTTTTTCCATCAATCACTCCTCCTTCTATTCCGTTTTTGTATACTCTATTACTACATAGCCTGTATACGCAGTTCTATCATTGCCTGGTTCGACTACAATGTCGGTCTTATTTGCGAAGAGTCCGATTTGCGATGCGAAGTTGTTGTACCGGGCAAGGGGCAGTGGCAAGAATACGGTCCCATTTGTCGCAAAGCCTGTTAAACTGACAATAGTGCTGAGGTTTGATATGCCGTGAGCTACGCTTTTCGGTGTCGTATTTGTAAGTGTCCCAAGATTCACTTGCTTGCGATAAATTGTCTTACCATCTATCCATAGTCGCCCAGTGTTTTGTTCTGTAGTTGAATAGTCGCTAAAAGAAGAAACCATTTTAGTAGCTGTAATTGTACGGTCTGCAATTTTTAAACCTGTAACTGCTCCATTGGCAATTCTTGCAGTAGTTACAGGTTCATTATTGATATTAAGCCAGTTTGCTTGTCCAGAAGGGTTATTAAATACGAAAACAGAAATCACATAGAAAGTCAGCGTATTGCGAGAAATAAAGAAACCCATTGCCCGCTGATATCCATTTCCCGTATTGTCCCCGCTATGTTTTATCAAAAAGACATGGCCGTCGTCACTTGGCTGGTCACTAAACTTATTGCCACTCCATGAGGTGAAATAAAAGGCATCTCCAGGTTTCATATAATACAACGCATATTGTCCAATCGATATAGTTCCTCCGCCAACATTGATTTCGAGCGCAGGTAGTTTTCCATACAGATTGTTGATAGTAGATGCTACGTTGTCTCCTTGAATCTTTGAATCTACCTCCGTCAAGTCGCCTAAGGTTTCCTCAACTGTTACTAGCGTATCCTCCACTGCTCCTAAAGCCTGTGCAATTTCAGATATGCCAGTTGGAGCCGATATTGCTGTTTTCACCTCGCTCAAGTCGGAGTGTAATTTTTGGGCTATTGTCAATTCAGCTTTTCCGAATACTACACTGATACTCTGGCCATCTGCGTCATAGGTTTCTTCAACTTCGGTGATGCGTGTCGTCATGGATACACCCCATGCTTTGGAAATGACTTTGACGGTCTGCCCAAGATCGAAGTCTATCTTATATGTCAAATTACCGTGTGGATTGACCGATGTATCAAATGAATAGCGTATTGCCTGCTCACTCAGCTTACTTTGACCTCGAAAGATTAGTGTATCAATGTAATCTAAACCAAAGTCTTCTGCCCGTAAGTCCTTAGCATCCACAAAAATTTCGTGCCTTGTCTCACCAGAGCCACTTGT
Source organism: Lysinibacillus sp. FSL H8-0500 (assembly GCF_038051955.1). Taxonomy (NCBI): domain Bacteria; kingdom Bacillati; phylum Bacillota; class Bacilli; order Caryophanales; family Bacillaceae; genus Lysinibacillus; species Lysinibacillus sp. FSL H8-0500. The sequence continues at coordinate 4,093,522 of NZ_CP150292.1, forward strand.
AATTGCAACAAAAGTTCTGTCTGGACCTTCTCCTTCACCACCAACAAGGGCGGTGTTGGCATAATCTCCAGCACTTATTGTATAAATCTGTTCTGTAAGGTTTTCATATTCCTTAGAAAATACAGCTTGTGATTCCGTTCCCATATATAACGCTACGGTAAAAACCCCTGTAGCAGGAGTGAACACAGTCTTAATGCCAACATCCGATGCAACACATAGTTCCGTCACAGCATCCATCAAATTTCGATACGATACCTGTGTGCTGATAGGAACATTAAAGTTTGGAGCAGAAAAGGATATGTTCGCAATCTTCCTTGCTACATCAGAAGGATTGATAAGATTATTATTTAAAAGTTGCTCTACACAAGTAGAAATATCACCAGACAATTTCTCCGTTTGCCAAACAATGCGGCGGGAGAGGAAGGAAGTTGCAAACCGACCACTTGCAGTAATAATTTCATGCTCGGTTTGAGAAAGTTCCAGATGTTCGATGATCCCGACTTCCTCATCATCATTTTTCCAGATGATATTCCCTTCCTTTAATAGTTCTGTATTTTCCAAAGTTGCAATCGCTTTTAACTCAAATGAGCCACACTGGGAATAGCGTCTCGTCCAGCGTAAGTACTCGAAGGACTCCACAATGCCCACAAGATCTCGGTTTAAATTGTAGATATACAGTTCCATTTTCACACCCCCAGAAACTGCGGACGAAAGTAAATACTAACCTCTAGCAGTTCCATATTGACTGAAGCATCGTATCGTAGTGTATTAAGACCTGCCGCGAGTTGAAAGAACACCGAATTGGTATCCAACAGTGAAAAAGCATTTGTAATCGTTGACCCATTAATCTGGACCACACGCTTACCAGCGAAGTGGGTGTATACGCGAAGTTCATCCCCAGCGCTCATTGTAGTGAGAAGTCGGATATATTCTCCCGTGTCTATGTTTAATAGTTCAGGGTTCGACACAGTACCTAAGGCTCGGAATACAATCTCACATCCACAAGATACATCCCCGATATTTTCCACTGTAATGATTTGGCTAGGTTGACGCATTCCGAACTCCATCCCACTCATAGGAATTTCCAATTCAAACTCAAATAGCGGTATCCATGATGCCAGTTCCTCTCGCACCTCATTTAATGTCTCGAAGAAAGGGGATGGGCAGAGTAGACTGACAAAGAAGTTTGGTATTCGTTGCCGATTAGAAACACTAAAACCTGCCTCCTCCACCACGCAGGATATCTGTCGGTCACGGTATTGAAGGGTCCCTAGTAGCTTTGGGCTGAATATTTGAAGGAATCGTTGTCTCCTTTTAAAGGCTTCATCGGGAGTATCAGCAACAACCGTACCTTCAATCGTTATGTTTCGCATATCTAGTGTGGAGGAAATATAAAAAGCGCCATCTTGGTCTGGCGCCTTGAAAGTGTTAACAGTTTGACGGATGTTGCCAGTACCATCTATCTTCGTAAGAAAGTACGGTCGGCTTTGCTTTAGCGTAATACTCTCTCCATCTCTATTGGTATATGTTAGTTCCATTGCCGTACCTCCTTTACAATTCAAGTGCCAGTTTACGGGATAGGTTCTTAAACTCCCGTGCTAGTTCTTTTTCTGATAGAGCCTTAGGTGTCACTACAGAAATGTTTTGAGTGATACTTGCACCAGTGGCATTGCCTTGCCCAGATACACCTCTGTAATTAAAGTCAAAGCTGGTTGGCACTGCATTTTGCATATCCCTTGAAACTGCTGTCATTGCATCCTCAAAACCTACACCGATACCTTCACCCATGTTGCGGCCAATTCCAGCAAATAGGGTTGAAGGAGAGCGGATACCGAAGAAGTCTTTAATCCTTGAAACAACATTTCCGAAAAATCCAGATATTTTACTCCATAGCCATGCCCCTGCGTCTGAAATACCTTGCCATAGACCTTTAATCAGATTGCCACCCACTTGAGCCATTTGACCGATATAGCCAGTAAAGGCTTTGATCAGTCCAGAGATAATCTGCGGTACTGCTTTAACAATCTCCACGATTATCCTTGGTAGGTTTGCAATCAATGCCACAAACAGTTGTACACCCGCTAAGATAATCTTATCGATGTTACCAATAACGGCTTTGACCAGCGAGCTAACAATCTTGGGAATAGCACCTACAACAGTAGTAATAATCTGCGGCAATGCCTGAATGAGTGAAACTAGAAGCCGGATACCTGCATCAATAATCAAAGGAATCGACCCAATAACAGCATTGATGATACTGTCGATAATTTGCGGAATTGCTTCCACAACTGCTGTAATAATGGTAGGCAAAGCTGTAACCAGTGAGGACAATAATTGAATACCCGCTTCAATAATCTGCGGAATAGATTTAATGATAAAATCCACTATTGCTTTGATGATGACAGGCAATGCAGAAGTAAGCTGGGGTATGGCATCTACCAATCCCTGTGCTAATCCTAAAATCAACTGCAAAGCGGCATCCAAAATGAGTGGTAGGTTATCCATCAATCCTTGGACAATCTGCATAACTGCAGAAACTGCCGCAGGGATGAGTTGTGGTAACGCTATGCCGATTCCCTCCACAAGTGCTGTTACTAATTCAATTGCTGCATTTATTAGCAGTGGAAGGTTATCAATTAATGCACCGACAATCGTCATTAGAGCACTTACTGCAGCTGGGATAAGTTCCGGTAAAAGATTTAAAATGGTCTCCAGTACTTGCGTGAATATATTTGTAACTAATTCAAGAAGCATTGGAAGCAAGTCTGCAACCGCCGCTAATATTGCGCCTGTCGCTGTTGGTAAGGCGGCTACGATATTTTCTAAAACAGGTACGATATTAGTGACAACCGCTTCGAAGGCATCCACAAGATTCTCAGTCAGATTCGTCATATCAGCATTGGCATTGCCGAGTCCGGCTGTAAATGAGCCAAGTGCAGCTTGTAACAATCCAATGGAACCGGATATTGTCTCGGTTGACTCTCTCGCAAAATTCCCAGCATACTGCTCCGTATTCTCAAAGAACATCTGCATTGCCACTTCAGCCTTTTCCGCTTGTGTTGCGGTATTCCAAGTAAAATCCAGACCCTTTGCGAGAGCATAGGCTTCGATGTTTGTAGCGTTCATCGCAACACCTAAGTTATCCATCATATCAAAGTTACCCTTTGCCGCCCCAGTGACTGCCTCCAATGCCGAGGACATATCAATACCCATAACAGATGCCATATCTGCCGCACGTTGCATGGCCTTTTCTGTTAGCTCAAGACTCCTCTGTTGCTGTATACCAGAACCTTGTAACAATGCCCCCATTTTGTTGGCGGTCGCAAGATACTCACTTTGGGAAACACCAAGATTTTTATAGGCTTCCTCACCAGTTTTCTGAATCGATGCAGCATATGCTCCAAAAACCGCCTCCGATCCACCTAGGTTTTGTTCTAATTCTCCGAACTGAGTAACTACCTCTTTACCTAACTTAATAGCCGCGGCTCCAGCGGCAACGGCAACCGCACCCATCGCCACACCAATTCCCTTGAGTACACCGCCAAGCTTTTCAAACCTGCCACCAGCATCCTCTGCACTTTTACCGGAATCCTCTAACTCTTCACCGAGATTATCCGCTTCTATTGTAGACTCCTCAAGTTCACGTTCCATAAGGTTCAGTTCTGCTTGTGCCCTGTTCAGCTGAATCTGCCAGTTCTGAGTACGGCGGTCATTTTCACCAAAAGAGGAGGAGGCATTATCAAGGGCAGCCTTAAGGGTAGAGATCTTTTCTTTCTGTGCGTCAATTTCTTTATTCAAAACGGCATTACGAGCGGTAACTGACTGAATGGATTTATCGTTTTTATCAAACTGACTCGTTACAAGGGCCATTTCACTGCCCAATACTTTAAATGATTGATTGATTTCTCTCAGTGCGTTCTTGAATTCACGCTCGCCTTCAACACCTATTTTTAAACCAAAATTGTCTGCCATGCCTTCACCTCCTCCTAAATACCTGGTGGGATAATATCGTCAATGGTCCGTGTTTTCTTTGGCTTTTCAATACCATGCCATTGTTTATGACAAGTCCATAAATCAAAAAACAGCCCAATTGGCATAAGCCAGAATTCCTCTGTCTCCATGCCCATCTGAACTGTTCCATAATAAAGAAGCCGGGTAAAGACCTCATCGTCCGTTACCCGACTTCCACGTTTTTTGGAGTTTCCTCCTCACTTTCTACATTTCGCTTTGTACCTTTGAACATCGCCTCGGTAATTGCAGTTTTATATGCCGATAAATCAAGCGGTGAGGTAAGAAGCTCTACTTCTTCCTCTGTCAGTAATTCTTCTGGTGCATTCTTATTCTTTAGGTTTCGAATCAAAATGGACTGGTTTGCAAGCAGCGTGATGAGCCAAACAATCTCATCCAGTGCCATCTCAAAGTTTTCTGATTTCATCAGTTTTTCTCCAAGGTTTTCAAGACCACCGTAACGACCGGCAATGGCCTTTGTAGCTCGTGTAGTTAAAACCAGTTCATACTCTTTGTCACCTATGTTGATTGTGGCACTTCTATCATTGTCCATTATTTCTCCTCCTATGGTTCAGGTGTATAGACAGGTTCATAGACCTCAGTGAACCAGCCTGTTATGGTGGTCGATGAAACACCAGGATCACCTTCTGTAACTTCCGCTTTCCATGGGTGCTTGCCCAATCCATCCAGCTTATTCCTGCGCATAACGGTTCCTTCAATGGTGGGTGTAGAAAAGGTAATGGAATCAGCCTTTGTCTGTAAGTTGGTAGCTGGTAGTCCAAACTTAACACGATACAGCCAAAAATAGCGATATGTTCCATTAGCCCTTTGCGCACGAAACCCCACTGCAACGGGTGTACCCACGTTTTCACTAGCAGAGATTAGTACTCCGTTGTCATCAGTAGAAGCGCCAGTTAAATCCGCTGCGACCGTCGGACCAATGTCGTCTACACCGAGGGTGAGAGTACCACTGTTAAAGTCTTTCACAACCTCCGCCGCACCGTCGTCAGCGTACAGAATGGCTTCCACTAGTTCTACCGAAAGTTCAGCAGTGATGGCTTTTGCAAGTACAGAAGGTTGGGCATAAGTTTCCTCACCGTTAGCGTCCTCGGTTATTTTTGAATAGTACAGTCTATCAAGACCGATAGTTGCCATGTGTTATTCCTCCAATCTATAGTTTTTCGCCACATCGATGGCATAATGGTGATATCCAGTATCATCCTCGTGACCGATATATCTTCGTTCAGTCACAGTAAAATCTGCATTTATTAAAGCAGTTGTGAGCTGCCGTTTCCGCTCTAGGTAATTATTTTTTGAAAACAGTGATATCCTCGCTTCCTGCACATCAAAGCCTGGACGATTATCCGCATGAACTTCAAAAATATCCGAAAGAGGGAGAATCACAACATACTCATCTGGTGCCAAACCTGAAAAAACCCCGGTTTCCACGGGGAGCGGTATGGTGGTCACTATTGTATTAAGTTCCACTAAGATATTCATATTTTGTCGATCTCCTCCTCCAGCTTGGCGACCATTGCGTTGATGCAGGGTTTCCTAGATGCATTCCTCGCAGGCTTTAGGAAGGGTTTTGCAGGCTGACCATGCTTGCCATATTCAATGATGCTGGCAAGTTTAGCATTGCTCTCACCATCAGAACGTGGCTCAGCAAAGCCGACTTTTACATTGAAGTTTCCGTTTCTATCCTGTTTTGCACCAGAAAGGCCCAGTGAAGATAGCAACTCACCAGTGCTTTTGGATGGATATTTCGTGTCCTTGCCAACCACCTTGCTCAAATTTCCCTTAACTTTATCCAGCACCACTTCACCGCCAACTTCCAAAACCTTAGGAAGAATCACATCGGTTTGGTCAGCTAATCGGGATACCTTTAAAAGGAATTCTTCTGGCATCTTTATATTCGCTTTTGCCATATCCATCACCTCACAGTTGGTTCTAGCTTTTCGGCTAAAACCTCGACATACATCCCTCGGTTTCTTACATCCTCAACACTTAAAATCTGATATCTACCATCATCACAGACGATGACCATTTCATTCGTCACCTTAAGTCCATAAATTTTCCTAAACCGAAACAAAGAAGTTGCAGATGAAAATGATGCCATATTCGTCCACCGCTCACTGCCATGCCGATCTTCCTTGTAAGCAAGTACACTTGCGAGTATGTTGTCACCTTTTGTGGCGAAGCCTTCCTTATCCTTTGTGGGTATCGTGCTAATGATATCGATGAAGGTGTTCATCTTCCCAAAGCTCACGCTAAACACCCCACTCTCGATCAAGTCGTAAAAGCAAGTTCACTGTATTCCATACTTGTTGTCCCGCCTGTACGCTATCAGCAAAGAAACCTGCCGTCGAGCCATCTCTACTTTCATAGAAATGACTCGACAACATAATCACTGCTTGTTCTGTTGTTGGAGGCATAGCACGGGTTTCATAATAGTTTTCAGGAACGTGCTGATAGCTCTGTGCATAGGAGACTGCAGCAGTGATAAATCCAATAAGGAGGGCATCATCCTGATCATGTGCTAAAATTAAGTTCGCTTTAACTTTAGGCAAGAGATTATCTGCCACTGCCATACCACCAACCTCCTTTACATTCCACCTTAGTCAGCCTCCATAAGCCCCGCTACTTTTAGTTTGGCAAGCAGGGCATTGAAGTCCGTAACTAAACCGGCAACATCGGTGGCGGTGCTGTCTGCCTGGTTTTCAGCAACAGGAAGCCCCGTAACCGAGGCCCCTTCTTTAATTTCTAAAACACCGCCGATGACAGTTTTCTCTCCGCCTTGTTCGGTATAATTCTTCGTGTTATAACTCATAAAGCACCTCCGTTAGGCTTTCTGTTGGAGTACCTTAACGGCCTCCGGTAAGATAAGCTTTCCATCAACTCGTTGAGTCGCAATAAATCCTACTTGACCTGTGACAGCATAGAGTTCATTTAAGCGTTTGAATACTCGTCCTTGACGGTCTGCCACCCAGTAATAACTAAAATCACCGAATACCACAGTCTTTGCACCTGCTTCAATAGTAGGTACATATGCTGAGGTGTACAGCGGACGGTTAAGGATCATATCAGGTGTTCCTGCCTGGATGGAAGGTTGCCATAGGTATTGCCCATTACCGTCTTTCAATTTACGAATAGCCTTTATTGTGGCATCGTTCATTACGAATACTGCCTTATTACGATAAGGTGCTTTTAAGCTGTAGAATAAATCTAATACCTCATCCAAAGTGATGGCAGTGGCACTTGCCGCAGTAACACCAACTTGGCCGCCTCCTGTCGCATTAAGAATGCCTGTTGGCTTTCCTGTACCGTCACCTACAAAGAAGGCTTCCTCCTCCTTGTTACCAATACGACGTGCGAATTCTCTCGTGATATAGCTTTCGAGATTAAACACGGAATCATTTAGCAGTTCCTCAGAGACTTTGATCATCGTCGCCAGTTTATAAGCACCGATGGATACTTGACCGAAGCTGTCATCACTTTCTGGGATGGCTCCTTCTTCATCTATCCAGCTTGCAGTGCCTTTGCTTGCAACAACGGGAATCTTGCGGTCACCGGAAGATGTAGTGATTACATTGGCCAACCTACGGAAAATATTTTCTTCCTCTAGAGCTTCTACTAAATTACGCTCAAACTCATCTGGCACAAGGAATCCGCCTTCAGAATCGGTGCCAATCTTTAGAGCGTTTCTTACTTCATAGCTGACATTGTCACGCATAGCGTTCCAGAAAGCTTTTTTGTATTCAGCACTTGCACGACCAGTCTTTTCCTCTCCAGTTCTAGTAGGTTCGTTCGTAATTGGGTTACTGATTGCTTTCGACAGTTCCAAGTCAATAGTTGCTTGACGTTCCAAACGCTCAATTTCCCTGCCAAGAGCCACCACGTCTGCTTCCATTTTTTCATAGGTTGTCGTGTCCTCAGCGGATAACAGTCCGTCACCGCCACGTTTTGAATCAAGGAATGCCTTTGCTGCGTCCCAAGCTTTAGCGCGTTTCTCACGCAATTCAAGAATTTTACTCATTGTTATTTCCTCCTTTAAATTAGTGCAAAATTAAAGAAAGCCGCTTATCCAGCGACTCAATGGGTGTACCTGTTTTCTGTTTTGGTTGTTTTGGCAGTTTGCTGATAAGCGAGTTAGTAACCGCCATCCTGCTAAAGATAAGACTATCCGTCAAATCTGGTGTTTCACTTTCCATGAACATGATCTTGTCTGCAAAACCAAGTTCAATGGCTTTATTCGCATTCATCCATGATTCTGCGTCCATCAGATGGGAGAGCTTTGTTCGGGAAAGACCCGTTTTTAACTCATAGGCATTAATAATGCTTTCCTTGACCTCATCCAATAGAGCCTTTGCCCGCAACATTTCCTCACTGTCACCGATAGCAATCGTTGATGGGTTATGAATCATAAGCATGGAAACCGGGGACATATACACATCTCCACCAGCCATTGCAATAACGGATGCCGCACTTGCCGCAAGCCCATCAATCTTTACAGTGACTTTTCCGGTATACTCCATCAGCATGTTATAAATCTGAGCTGCTGCGAACACATCACCACCAGGGGAATTAATCCACACCGTAATATCGCCAGTGCCTGCCAGCAATTCATCTTTAAAAATCTTAGGTGTGACCTCATCGCCCCACCACGTTTCTTCGGATATCACTCCGTTTAAATAGAGGGTACGTTCTTCATCAGAATCTCGCACCCAGTTCCAGAACTTCCTCATTTACTGACCTCCTTCGGTTTTGGCAAACGCGCCTGCGTCAGCCAGTTTTGTCATATTTCCGTTAACCAGATATAAATCGCCGCCTTCCTCAGCTGGTATGCGGTTCATATCCTCCAGTTCACGGATATCGTTGGCAGACATCCAGCCATTTTGCCGTCCTATTGCGTAGCCATTCATACGACTTTGGTAATCACCACGAAGCAGACCGTCCAAATTGAACTTGATAAACAGTGAAGTTTTTTCAGAAGGCAAAATAAGCGATTGCTGGAGACTTTGTTCCCATCGCACCACCCACGGATCGAGGGTGTATTTTACAAACTCCAAAGATTGCTGCTCAATATTGGAGAAACTAGACTTCTCAAGATCACCCACCATATGGGGCGGCACCCGGAAAATCCTCGCAATCTCATTAATTTGGAATTTCCTTGTTTCAAGAAATTGTGCCTGTTCCGGCGGGATACCAATGGCTTGAAACTTCATGCCTTCTTCCAACACAGCAATTTTGTGAGCATTACCTGTGCCTTGGTAGGCACTATTCCAACTATCCTTGACCCTCTGTATGTCTTTGATTACCCCTGGGTGTTCCAGCACACCTCCCGGATTAGCACCATTGGCAAAGAATGCCGCACCGTACTCTTCAGTAGCAAGTGACATACCGATTGCATTTTTTGCCATGGCAATAGGGCTATAGCCAATGAGTCCATCAAAACCTAAGCCGGGTATGTGTAGGACTTCATCTTTACGGAGTGTGACATAGCCACCTTTTGGGTTTAGGCCACTTTCGTCAGTATCACGATAGTAGGTATAGACCAGCTCTCCGTTTGTTGCTCGACTAACTTCCATCTTGTTGGGGAGTAGGGGATAGAGTGCAACTGCCTGCCCACGACCGTTTCTGACCACCTGTGCATAGGCATTTCCCCAAAGCAAAAGATGACTCATCAGTGTTTCTCGAAACACGAATGAAGTCATCTCTGGATTTGGTTCATCATGAAGAAGGTAATACAGCGGGTGGAAAGGAAGCTTTTCTTTACCTCCATCAGAACGATATCTATATACATGAAGTGGCAGTCCTGCAATCGCTTCAGCTAGTATCCTTACGCAAGCATACACTGCTGTTGCCTGCATTGCAGTACGCTCATTCACTGTTTTACCAGATGACGTACCGCCAAACAGGAAGGAAAATGCACTACCCACACGGTTTTGCGGTTTGTCTCTTGACCGAAATAGTCCTTTTATTAGATTCATAGGCATCACCTCCGAATATAAACATTGTGCTAACCATTAAGGTTTAAAAGACAATCAAACCTCTCTCGTCATACACCGAATCTCCACTATTACCTGAGCCACAGCGTATAGCACGGTCAAGTGCCATAATAGTCGCAACCGCACCATCTATTTTTTCTGTACTTTTTTCCTTGTCCGGCTTCACGTTGCCAGCCGGATCGGTTTTTATAAAGATGTTATCCATCATCCAACGAAGCACTGGATGCCCACCGTGTGCTATTCTTTCTTCTAATGTCAATTTCATCAGTTCTTTGGTTGGTGGTGACATATCTTTAAAACCTTGACCGAATGGAACGACAGTAAAGCCTAACCCTTCAAGGTTCTGAACCATTTGAACTGCTCCCCAACGGTCAAATGCAATTTCTCGAATGTTATACTTTTCGCCAAGCTCTTCAATAAACCGCTCAATGTAGCCGTAATGCACTACATTACCTTCTGTGGTTAGAATATACCCTTGCTTCTCCCAAAGATCGTATTGTACATGGTCTCTTCGAACTCGGAGGTCAATGTTGTCCTCCGGCATCCAAAAATACGGAAGAACAATGTATTTATCTGTTTCATCCTCTGGTGGGAATACCAACACAAAAGCTGTAATGTCTGTTGTAGAAGATAGGTCAAGACCCCCATAACACACCCGTCCTTCGAGACTTTCTGGTATAACTGGAAATGCACAGGCATCCCACTTTGCCATTGGCATCCATCGGACAGATTGTTTAACCCACTGATTTAGGCGCAATTGCCGGAAGCTGTTCTCCTCAGCTGGGTTCTGCTTTGCACTTTCACAAGCTGCTCTTACCTTGTCAATCCCCACTGTAATTCCTAAGCTTGGATTTGCTTTCTTCCACACCTTTGGGTCTGTCCAATCATCCTCTTCTTTGGCTCCGTAGATTACGGGATAAAAAGTAGGGTCGTATTTTCTGCCCTCAATAATATCAACCGCTTTTTGGTGTGTTTCGTAGCAAATACTCTGAGTATCTGTTCCAGCAGTGGTGATAAGGAAATATAGCGGTTGGGTTCTCGCATCCCCAGACCCTTTCGTCATAACATCAAACAGTTTCCGGTTTGGTTGAGTATGAAGTTCATCAAACACAACACCGTGTATATTGAAGCCGTGTTTGGAGTAGGCTTCAGCCGACAATACCTGATAGAAGCTGTTGGTCGGCAGGTACACCAATCGCTTAGTTGAAGCCAGCAACTTTACACGTTTATTCAGTGCTGGACACATCCGCACCATATCGGCTGCTACCTCAAATACAATTGATGCCTGCTGGCGGTCAGCGGCACAACCGTACACCTCTGCCCGTTCTTCACCATCACCGCAAGTGAGGAGAAGCGCAATTGCTGCAGCAAGTTCGCTTTTTCCCATCTTTTTAGGTATCTCTACATAAGCAGTGTTAAACTGCCGATATCCATCTGGCTTTAAAATTCCGAATAAATCACGGATTATTTGCTCCTGCCAATCGATAAGTTCAAAAGGCTTACCTGCCCATAAACCTTTCGTATGGGAGAGTGCTTCGATAAAAGCCACAGCGTAATCAGCAGCATCCTTATCGTAATATGACCCATCAGCTATAAAGGCGGTCGGCTTATATTTCTTCAGTTTCCGCATAAACACCGCCCCTTTTATGAAAAAGGACAAAAGAAAAGAGCCTCAATCCTATAGATGAAGCCCTTCTCCTTATCCTGTTTAATTTTATTTACTTATTTCCATCCACTTCCCCTGTCATTATGAAATGAGCATATTCCACTTTATGGTCTATTAAATAGACTAACAATTCATAAAACCCTCGTTCATTTGCTTCATACTGGACTCGGTTCACATCAAACATATTTGTGACTCCACTTTCACGGATGGAAATGATTTGTTCCTTAATTATCTCATTCATTGATTGCCTCCTCCGATTCAGCTGAATCGGTTGTCGCTTTGCGCAGGATATCCACATCGAAGCCCGCACTCTTATAGCCTTCTAATATGGTACTGTAATAATGACAGCTCGGTTGTCCAAGCGGTCTTCCGTCATTCATAATGTAGACCATCGCATTAACGGTTTTGCCGTTCAATTTCACTTTTACGGTTTCCTTGCGATAAAGGAAAGGCCATCCTTCGTAGCGGTCAAGTGCCGCTTCATCAGCCGGTGTAATTTCCCACACCAAAACTGGTACATTGTCCTCCTTAAAAGGCTCAATGGTCGCCACAGCGCCCGCGTGTGCCCCTCTAAATAACAAGCGATGGTTATTGATTTGGCTTGTTCCTACCACCTTCGCTGTGGGGCATCTGTTGGCCATTTGCTCCAGGTTAAGGTTGGAGCCATAGGCAAGATATAATTTACTATTCATTGTCATCCTCCTTCTTAGCTTTGGGGGTTAAGGGCAGCTCATGCCGCCCGAAACCGCCATGCAGCTGAACCCGAAAGTGCTGCGGTTAAATGTTCTCTGCAGTTTGCAAATTCGTCGCCAATAAAACCAATTCGGTTTAGGTAGGTTCTCATGGCGAATTTCTCGTTCTCCACTTGAGGTTTCTTTGCCGATGCACACTTTTGTGTTAAGGCTTGGTGGTTAATGGCGAGTGCTAGAACGATGTAGCTTCTTATCTTCCCAGCATGAAGCTCGCTGTTAAACCCTCGAAGTTCAACTGTATGGTTTCCAGTAAAAAAGCTGTGAAGGTTGAGGAAATGGTAGCGGCTATTGTGATAGTGGGCGCTTCTACTCTCACTGTAGCCTTCGTACCAAATGTCCTCTATTTCTCTCAAAGTTTTAGGCTTCTTGCGGTTCATTTTCTCAACCAAAATGCTGTCCATCCTTTTGCAGTAGTTCATTCTCTGCGGTGCAATTTGAAGTGCTTTGTAAAATAAGTCGTTTTTGCTTGCAATGATATTTACAAAGTTTCGGATACTTCTTGGTGTATGCTTAGCACCGTCTAGATGAATGTGAATGCCACAAGATGTATTTGTAAAGGCTCCGGCTTTGCGAAACTTTCTCACCAGCTCCTGTAATGTTTCAATGTCCTCTTGATAGGTAAGGATGGGGCTGACTAACTCGACGCTGTATTCTCTGCCAGCGGCGACCTTCCTTCCACCTTCTTTTCTTTGACAGTGGATGCTCCCGTCACTCATAAACTTCCAAACCCGTCCGTCTGGTGCTGTTACCTTTTTCGTATCGTAATAGGTCCCGCCTTCAGCATAAGTGCCTTGTAGAAATTCAGTAACAACCTTTGCTGCTCTTTCCCTTGTGATTCCTGTGAACTCGATTTCGATTCCAAATTTTGCGTTTAACATTTTTCTCGCTCCTTCTAAAGTGTGTGTGTCCTTTTGGCGTGTACATATATCACTCTAAAAGGCTTTTATAGCAAGACAATTTCGCAATATAAATCTACATATTTGCTGCCATATTTGGCTCAAAATGTGTATGGTTACTCTTCGATTTTCTTGCATAAATCCTCACCAAAGGCCACTCCAAGGGAACCACCGGAATCCCAACTGACGTGAATCGTTCCGATGTCATCAACACTAGTAACCGTACCTTTAGCTCCGGGTTGAAGTTTTGTATATGGGTCGTTCATTCTAAGTAGCATGACACGGGTTCCTGGAGTGTAATAGCTTCTAAGTTGCTTTAACATTTCTGGGTGAATGATATTCATTGTTCACTCACCTCCTGCTTGGCTGCCCCGCTTTTAAAAGCAGAGCTACCTGATAGCTTAGAGAGGAGAATCTTTCGTTCCGTTTTATATTCTGGGCCGATGAAGCCAAGCCTGAGAAGGAAGCAACGGAAAGCGTACTTTTCATTCTCTACTGATTTCTCGGTGGAGTTGACGCGGGTCTGTTTTTTCGCCATTTCGCAAAGTGCTGTTATAAAATGGGTGTATGCCTTAACTTCTTCTGCTGAGCACTCACCTTGAAACCAAGGGAAGGCGACAAATTCTTCAGTTACTTTGATTGGAATGGAGTCCGTATCAAGTGCTGTCTTTATAAGAGCTTCTTTACTCTCTACCAATCCTTTTAAGTTCTCAAGGGCCGTGTCAGTAAAATCTGCCCGTGGCATTTGAATTACCAGATTGATAGCTTCTTCAGTTTCAGTAGCTTCTGTTTTCTGAAATGGTGTCTCAAATTCTTCTGAAATTGACTTGAAGTCGTGAAGTCTCAGTAGGTCACCAACCAGTTCAGAATTATCTGGCCCACTGAGTACTCCGTTTTTGTCAATATTGTAGTCAGCCACCTCATATGCAAATGTAGGTGCACCGAGGTATTTAACAGGAACATTCAGTTCTTGGCTGATCGCGTTAACCAGTGCTTTTCTTTTTGGTCCTGTAACATTATAGTTAATCTTCATTTTCATACCGCCTTTCTATTTTCGGTACGTACATATATCACTCTAAAAGCTGTTATTATCAAGTCATTTAGAGCATCTTTCTGTAGAAAATACTGTTCTATTAATCGGCGGTATTTTGTGTAGATAAATCAACATTTGGCAGGTCACCATATCTAAATTTCGAACCATCTCTTAAAAGAAACACACCATCCGAGTTTCCGACTTGCTCAATATACCTTTCCACAATGACATCACAGTACTTTTCATCCAGTTCAATGGTGTAGCAAATTCTATCGGTCTGCTCACAAGCAATCAGTGTACTTCCTGAACCACCAAAGGGATCAAGCACGATGCAGTTACTAAGGCTCGAATTCATAATGGGGTATGCCACAAGTGCCACTGGTTTCATGGTTGGATGGTCGCCATTTTTCTTTGGTTTCTCAAACTCCCAGATGGTGGTCTGCTTGCGGTCTGAATACCAGAGATGCTTACCTTTCTTTTTCCATCCAAAAAGTACTGGTTCATGTTGCCACTGATAAGGGGAACGACCGAGAACAAGGGATTGCTTCTTCCAAATACAAGTACCGGAAAGATAAAATCCTGCATCGGAGAATGCTCTTCTAAAATTGAGTCCCTCCGTGTCGGCATGAAATACATAAATAGAAGCGTCCTTTGCCATCGCTGCTTCAGTATTTTGAAATGCTGCAAGCAGGAAATCATAGAACGCTTCATTACCCATATTGTCATTTTTAATTTTTCCAGCAGAACCTTCATAGTTGACGTTATATGGAGGGTCTGTAACTACTAGATTGGCAGCTTTCCCATCCATCAAGACATCAAAGGTGTCTTTCCTTGTACTGTCTCCGCAGACCAATCGATGCTGTCCAAGTATCCAAACATCCCCTAAATGTGAAATAGCGGGCTTTTTCAGCTCGCTATCTACATCGAAATCATCTTCTTTTATATTATCCTTAAGGGAATCCTTAAAAAGATCATCCAATTCTCCTGGGTCAAAACCTGTTAGAGATACATCAAAGTCAGAAGCATCTAAGTCTGTGATAAGTAGCGCCAATTTATCTTTATCCCAATCACCACTTATTTTATTTAGTGCAATGTTCAGGGCCTTTTCCTTTTGCCCATCCATTTCAACTACTACGCATTCTATTTCATCCATGCCCATACTCAGCAGGACTTTCAAGCGTTGGTGACCTCCGATAACCCTGCCTGTGGTCTTATTCCATATAACGGGTTCTACATACCCAAACTCCTCAAGGGAACGTTTAAGTTTCTCATACTCTGGATCACCTGGTTTTAAATCCTTCCTTGGGTTATAGTCAGCGGGGATGAGTTGTTTCGTTTTAATCTTTTCAATCAACATACTTTTCCACCGCCTTTCTAAACTCACTGTATTTATTTACATCCTCCCATGGGAACAGACAACTGTTAAAGTGACCATAAACCGCTGTATCAGAATAAATCACATTTCTGAGACGCAGCTTTTCAATAATGGCCGCAGGTCTTAAGTTGAAAGTCCCCTGAGCAGCAATAGTTAGTATTTCATCAGAAACAGTTCCTGTGCCAAGGGTATTTACAGTAAAGGCTACAGGATTTGCCTTACCGATGGCATAGGAAATACTCACTTCACATTTCTTGGCATAACCACACCAAACGATATGTTTAGCAATATACCGAGCCATGTAAGCACCGCTTCGGTCAACTTTGGTTGGGTCTTTGCCACAAAGAGCACCACCCCCATGGGATGCAAGCCCTCCATAGGTATCGACCATGATTTTTCTTCCAGTCAAACCTGTATCGGCAGCGGGACCACCAAGAACAAACTGCCCTGACGGATTGATGAGAAGTTCGGTTTCATCATCAAAAGGGAAGTCCTCAAAGCACTGCCATAAGACATTATTAAGGATATCCGCCTTAAGTTCTTCCTGTGTTTTATTCTTATCATGCTGCACAGAAATCACAATCGTCTTTATTCTCACTGGAGTGTCATCCTCATATTCCACCGTTACCTGTGCTTTACCATCAGGAAGAATCCCTTTGATCAGCTTTCCTTTGCGACAATCATCCAGTCTCTTTACGATTCTGTGAGATAGTACAAGGGGTAGGGGAAGCATTTCTCTTGTTTCCTTTGTAGCAAAGCCATACATTGTTCCCTGGTCTCCGGCACCTATTGAACCGTACTGTTCGTTTATGCCATTTCGTGCTTCCAGTGCGGTGTTCACACCAGCCGCAATATCTACACTTTGATTATGTACATATACATAAATCAAAAATTTTAGGGGATTGTAGCCCACATCCTTTAGTACATTTTTTACAATGTCTCTAATGTTCACTTTCTCGCTGCAGGAGATCTCGCCCGCCACGATAATTTTCCCCTTGGTTGCCATTACCTCACAAGCGACACGTGATGCCCTATCTTTACGTAGGCAAGCTTCCAAAATGCTATCTGCTATGATGTCGCATAGTTTGTCAGGATGTCCAGCACATACACTTTCGGCTGTTAAATATCTTTTACTCATTACATCATATCTCCTCATCTTTATTTTCCTCTGCGGGCAGATAGCAGTCGCTCCATCACGTCGTCCTGTGGATTTAAACCAGAATACTCTGTAGCACAATTCTCTCGAACGATTTGATATATCTCCATCCATAGCCTGTTTGTCTGGCTCATAAAGTTCTGACTCATCGCTACATAAGGACTTTGAATTGCATTGCCGGTGGTTGGGTGCTTGGCTAGAAAGCCAAACTCGGTTACTGCTTCCTCACACTGTATCCATCTGGCCGCACTCATGGCATATCGCTCTAGAAGCTGTGGAAGTACCAAATGGGCACAGCCTCGCTCCTCAAGCCATTTCCATGTAATTTCATAGATTTCACTCGCTACTAGGGTTTTTCCATCCTTTTGCACTGCGGAGAGCATGGCCATTGGCTTTGGCATTTCCTGCCCCTTCAGGTCAGCGGTATTTTGGAACTCAACGACTTCAAGCTTTCTCTTACCAGGATTCCCCTCTGCAATTTTGTCAGCAAGTGGTTTCTTCTTTTGACCGGAGCCTATACGGGCGCCGCCACGATTTGTTCCATCTTTGGCCATTCACTCACCTCTTTTCGTCGATGGGCCTATTACCCTGTTTGATACCGCGAATTTTCACGCGTTGCCCCACGCCCGTTACACAAAAGAAAAGCTGTGGAGATTTGACTCCCCCCTACCGGGTTCCCCAACGGTCTCCATCTCTTGCCGTGATGGCAGAGTGGCAAGGAGTACAAAGAGCCATCAGATTACTTCTATCGTGAGTCCCTCCTCTTGCAAGAGGAAGAATGTGATGGACTTCATTTGCTGGGGTCAGCTTTCCTTGTCGTTTGCATTCCTCACAAAGCGGATGAGCTGCAATGTAGCGGTCACGTATCCTTTTCCAAGCACGGCCATAACGTTTACGAGTTGCTGGGTCACGATCATACTTTTCATACCGTGCAGCTTCCTTCTTACTATGCTCTTCACAAAAGCGCTTGTCGGTTAGCTCTGGGCAACCTGGGTAAGAGCACGGTCGCTTTGGTTTCTTTGGCATACTGCACCTCCTTTTGCCCATAGAAAAAGCCCTCGCAGGAGAAATGCTCCCGTGAAGGCTTCAGTTTACTAATATTCCATACTACCATTATATAACTTTCACTACGGACAAACAGTGTCATCGTATGCCAAACTGTGCCAAAGTGTGCCAACCTTTTGCAAGAATTCAAATTACTGCGCACAAAACCACCAATTGATATTTTAAAATATCCAAAGTTATTGACATGTTTATTGTCAATTATTATAATAAAAATGTCCAACATCTTTGACATAGGTGATGCTGTTGAAAAATAAAATTAAAGCAATACGGAACAAATTGGGGATAACACAAGAGCAACTTGCTAAGAAGTGTGGAGTTGTTAGACAAACAATAAATTGTATAGAGAATGATAAATATGATCCCACACTGGAATTGGCTTTCAAATTATCAAAAACGTTAAAAGTAAAGGTAGATGAATTGTTTATTTATGAATAAATTTCATTCAAATTATATAATAACAATGAAAGATATTGTAAGAGAAGGTAATGATATCTTACATCGACCAACACTAGAAGTGATGGTACCTCCCTCTGAGGAAGATAAGGAAACATTAACTAGTATGATGAATTTCTTAAAAAATAGTCAAGACCCCATTCTATCCAAAAAATATAAATTGCGTGGAGGAGTTGGATTATCCGCGAATCAGATTGGCTTGAATAAGCGAATGTTTGTAGCGTATTTCACTGACGAGAGGGAGAAAGAACATGAATATACTCTTATTAATCCAAAAATAATAAGTCATTCAGTTTCTATGATTTACTTACCACCAAGTGAAGGTTGCCTTTCTGTTGATCGAGATATAAATGGATTCGTCCCAAGATATGAAAGAATTAAAGTGAAAGGGTTTAATTTAGAAGGAGAAGAAATAATATTAAAACTCAATGGCTATTCCTCTATTGTTATTCAACATGAAATAGATCATCTAAATGGAATTATGTTTTATGACCGTATCAATAAAGATAATCCTTTCAAACTACCTGAAAACTGTAAAAGTTTATACTGAAATCACGCATTAGGCAGATACTCAAAGCAGGTAAGAAATGAGCTGTTGTTTTGACAGCTCATTTTAATTTAATTAATCATTAAAAGTGAAATACTAATTATTTGAATCACTGCTATTTTCCCACATTGACTAAAGGTAGTGGAGAAGATGGCCTTTTGACCCTCTTCCCTCACTCTTTTCAGGTTACTCCTTTTTATTTAGGCACCTTTAAATGCTGCAATGCAGATGAATGGAGTCTATGCACGGTTCTCATAGAAACATTAAGGTTGACACAGATTTCTTCCCAGTTAAGAAAGTTAATGTATCGGTAGCGAAGAAGCAACTTCTCATCCACATTTTCCATCTGGTTAATCGCTTCACGGATATCTGATTTCAGCTTTATTAATCGCTCAACCTCTTGTTGTATCTGTTGCTCCAAATCTACTATCCTAATCACATATTTTTCAAAGGGTGGGTCAGTACTCTTGGTTCGACTGACTTTTTCCTCAAGAACGGGGGATGAAACACTTCTTGATAGTTCCCTTAAGTTTTGTAACTCTTCAAGGTCGGAATTAATCAATTCATTCAGACGATAGGCCTGTTTTAAGAATTCCTTAGCTGTCATCATCGCACCACCTCCTCTTGTAGCTGTTGAATTAACATGTCAGGGTTTAGAGAGGTAAGGACATTGAACAATCCAGAATGAAAGAAGCACTCAACCTCACGTTTCGTATATAAAGCAGAATCATTACGAGGGTGTTTTGCTAGTCTTTTTAATGCAAAACGATAATCCTTAACTGCCTGAAGAATAATGGCATTTGCCAGTTTTTCAAATGCATCCATCATACGGCATCCCTCGCTTTCCCAAGATTTGCTTTGACCGCATTAATAAGATCGGATTGTGTCTTTTCCTTTCGTTTCAAGGCTCCCATCACATCTTCATCGATTGTGCCTTTAGTAATGATGTGATGGATTACTACTGTCTCTCTTTGTCCTTGTCTCCAAAGTCTCGCATTTGTTTGTTGATAGAGTTCCAGACTCCAAGTAAGTCCAAACCAGATAAGCGTTGAACCTCCACTTTGTAAGTTGAGACCGTGCCCCGCTGATGCAGGATGGATAACTGCCACAGAAATATCACCGTTGTTCCAATCCTTAATATCCTTGGAAGTTTTAATTTCTCTGACATTGAATTTTGCCTTAATACGCTCTAAATCGTGATTATACCAATAGGCAATAAGCACAGGTTTGCCGTTAGCACCTTCAATTAAATCCTCAAGAGCATCTAGCTTGCGGTCGTGGATAATATGGGGGTTTTTATCATCATCATAGATAGCACCGTTTGCCATTTGTAGAAGTTTGCCTGAAAGGACAGCTGCATTCATGGCATCTATTTCTTCATCGCCAAATTCAAGGACCATCTCTTCACGAAAGTGATCATATACTGATTGTTCTTTTTCATATAGATAGACAGGTACTTCATTGATCACGCATTCTGGCATTTTGAGAAAATCTACCGACTTCATGGAAATGGTAATATCTGAAATGAGCCGATATATGGCATCTTCAGCACCTGGCAATGGCTTATATGAAAACACAATCTGCTGATTTCGTTTATCCGGTGTAAAGTAGGAATTGCGGTAGTGTGTTATGTACCTGCCGAGTCTTTTACCCATGTCGAGAATACGAAACTCTGCCCACAAATCCATTAATCCATTACTGGAGGGTGTACCCGTAAGACCCACAATCCGTTTTGCCCTCGGTCTTACTTTTAGTAAACTTTTAAACCTTTTTGCGCCATAGGACTTAAAAGATGATAGTTCATCAATGACCACCATATCGAAATTAAAAGGAATACCGCTTTTGTTTACCAACCAGTCAACATTTTCTCTGTTTATAAGATAGACACTTGCAGGCTTCCTTAGAGCCGCCAATCGCTCCTGCTCTGTACCGATTGCTACCGAAAACTTGAGTCCTTTTAAATGCTCCCACTTATTTATCTCAGCTGGCCAAGTATCCCTAGCTACTCGAAGTGGAGCAATAACCAGAACCTTTCCAACTTCAAAACGATCAAGACATAGGTCAAATATAGCAGTTAGAGTAATGACGCTTTTGCCAAGACCCATTTCTAAAAACACCGCAGCAATGGGATGCTCTAGAATGAAGTTCGTTGCATAGGTCTGATATTTATGAGGATTGTATTTCACCCAGTATCCCTCCAATCTGCTTAACATCATCAATGACATAGCAGGCAAAGCCTAACTTCTGTAATTGCTTTATTCTTCTAATCTGTAACAGGCGAGGTTTCTTTCCGGGAGCCTTTAATTCCACAAATGCTATCTTCCCAAGTGGTAAAAGCACTAGGCGGTCTGGCATCCCATCTAAACCTAGACTAACAAACTTCGCAGCAATGCCTCCCATCTTTTTTACCTCAACCACCAGTTTCTTTTCTATATATTTTTCAAGCATAAATACCTCCCATATAAAAAGGCTCGGAACAAGAAAACAACTTTGACCCAATTTTCCTATACGCGCGTGTATACGTGTATGCACAGGCTACTATTACTTCTTTTTACTATTTATAAATAAATAGGATACTTCTTGTTCCACTTGTTCCGAACCGTTGATTTTCCTTATCATTACTAACTTTAGGGAAAGAACCAGTATGGGAACAATGTAAGGTACAACTTAGCGTTGTTCCTCGACTCGGGAATAAGCTCGTTGCTTTCCGTAGACAGGAAACGTCACAACACCATTCTTGTTCCCAGTGTACTTGTTCCACTCACTGATCTTTCTCATAATGGCACCGATGGCATAGGAATCTGAAGGCTTTAGCATGGATGCCTCTTTACCGAAACACTCACACCAAATTTCCATATTGCAGACAAGGGTTCTGTGTACTGTTCCAACCCGGGTGCCGCCGCCAAATTCGCTACCGCCAAGGAAATTTCTACGCTCGTACAAAGACATCGTGTCCCAATCATCCGGCAAGAGCGTATCCAGATAGGTACGAACCAGTCCTTCTCGTTCATCTGTTTCCATGGCATCTGCCTGTTCACTCGTCGCCATGGATACATCATCACCTTCAAGGTAGAGTTTTTCTCCATTCTCATAAAGCACTAGTGCTTCTGCCCAAATCTGCTGTACTTCCTCTTTGGTCATCTGCCAAGCTTTCTTTTTACCGTCGCCGCTAATACGGACTGGCCAAAATCTGCGGTTGCCTGTAATATCCCGAAGAAATCCGCTTTCTGCATTGGTGGAACCTACAATTACGCATTGACGGGGATGGCTTTCGACGTTGACCCCATAACTGGCACGGTACTTATCATCCGCCCTTGAAATAAAGGACTTCACAACCTCCACATCCGTCTTACGCATTCCAGCAAGCTCACCGAGTTCCAACAACCAATATCCTTGAAGTTTTTCAGCCCCGGATTTATCCTTCATATCTGTAATAGTCAAACTGTCTGAAAACCAATCTCCGGCAAGCTTAGCAAAGAATGTTGACTTACCGATGCCTTGAGGCCCGTTTAAGATTAGAACACTATCAAACTTTGTACCGGGTCTATAAATGCGGGCTACCGCTGCAACCATAGTTTTGCGAATCACTGCTTTTGTATAGGAATTATCTGTTGCACCGAAATAATCAATGAGTAGATTTTCTACTCGGCTAATACCATCCCATTTTGGCAGGGAGTCTAGATACTCCTTAACAGGATGGTAGGCTCGTTCTGACGCTACAGCTAATACAGCATCTTTGGTCTTGGTAGGGGAATAGACTCCGTATTTGCTGCTTAAGTACACCTTAAGAAGTGCGTTATCCGAATCATTCCAACCCATCTTGATCTGTTCCCAAGGCAGACCACCTTTGGCATCAATACCGTCACGGTGGCAATTGAAAGCGATATGCTGTAATTCCTCATCATGCCGAATAATCAAGACGATGTTATCCAGTGTGTCTTTTATCCGACCTTGCTTATCTAGTTCCAAACCTGTCTGCCAATCCTCATCACTAAACTCCTCTTCAGCCTGAGCCTGTCTTTCCTTTGCGAACTCGGCTTTTACCGCTTCATCTTTTATAGCAAACTCGCACATTGCCACAAAAGACGGCATCCTGCCAGGAGCCGTAGTAGTGGAAGCTCTATCATCTAAAGAGCCGAATTTATGAATACGAACGAGATCAAAACCATTAAGAAGCAGGCCGCTTGCTGGATCAGTAGCATGGTGGCTGTATGCAAATTTATCATCATAGATAATCACACCCGCACTACTGTCAGCTGGAATATAGTCATATCGCCCTTCCATAGCAGATGGGGCGTAAACTGCACCTAAAAATTTATCAATTGCTTCACGAACGGAATAAGCGCGACAGAAAGTTCCTACCACACCTTCCTTTAAAAGAGGATCTGCTTGTTCTTTAAGACTGCGATTAATAACTTCAGACTGCCTGCTTGATACGGGCCAAGTTGTTGTATCTCGCCAGTTTTCATATTTAGAGAGATATACATCAGGGTCAAGTAATGCCCCATCCTGTTCTTCATAGACAAATTCACCATTAGAGGAAGTGGATGGCCAATACATAAGGCGATGGGCTTCATATGTCGTATCATCGAAAAGATCAATGCCGATTTCTTTTGCCACCATACGTCCAACGGCTGCATATTCTTCTTCGCTGATTTCACGAGCAAGGGGAAGGATAAGCCTGAGTCTCGGATTTTCCGGTGTGTGCTTATGGGTGGAGTAAACACAACATTTGAAATCAAAAAGCATTGAGATTTGCTCCCAAATATCTGGTCTACCGTAATCCATATCAAGGGTAAGTAAAGAGCGGCAGAGAACATTGCCCTTCTTTCGCCTTCCTTCTTTTAAATGCCCTCCGACAAAGCCGCCCACGTCTTTGATATCATCTTGTTGACCCTTTTTTAACTTCCGATATTCTTCTACTGTTTCCGTGGTACGTTGGGTTGTCTTTACACGGGAGCAAAAATCCCCCCAGGAGATATCTTTGTTTTTCCATTTCCTGTCCATCCGACTATTGCCCACTGCAACTTTCATAAGCTTTCAACCTCCTCATGCTCCGGACTAAAATACCTGACCGTTTGTCTGCGTTTCTTGGCTACTTCAATTTCCCTCGCCATACCGCTTGAGATGGTATTGCCCAGCACCCACACCTCGGAGCATTTACCCATAAGCACGATGTCCATAAATATGGCAAGCTCCCGTTCCTCGGGATTTTCATCATCCATAAACTGAGGAAACATAAGATGGGGAGCAATCGGGATACAGTTTAGGTCTAGAGCAAACCTGCAAAAACTGCGAGCCTTTTTAATGTTTCCTTCTACATCACCGGAATAGGGAGAACAGATATATACAAGCGGCTTAAAGGCAGATTTTTTCTCTGCCTTTTCCTTTTTCATTATGTTGGTCAGTGCTTCATGGGGAGTTGGGTCATGGTATCCTTCGTGATTGAATTTGTTGATTCCCATTACGCACCCTCCATTTCTATCTGAGGCAAAATACCGTCTGCCTTCATCAGTTCGTAAATGAAGAGTCTGCCTTTTTGAGTCCAGTATGTATGGACCTTTGTATGCTGTTGCCCGTTACTGCCAAGGTAGCTATGAGTCTTAGTGCTGGTGTAACCTTTTTCCGCATACTTCTGATATAAAAGCCAAATGCCGCCTTGTTTAAATTGGATGCCCTTTTTATTGAGATAGCGGTTCATCCAAATAGCTGACTTACCGTAATCTTTGGCGATTGCTGATGTGGAAATGAGGTCTTTGCAATTTAAAACCACATCGTAATAAGACACTTTCGGTTTCATTTCTGCAATTTGCTGATTCTGAACAGCAACCGTACCTTCAAGCACTTTATTTTGTTTCCTTAGTTGAGTTAGCTGTTGATTGGCAATCTGAAGTGCCCTTGCCATGATTGCTTCTGGGGAATTCCATCTTCTTTCTATTTCAAGAAAGTATTGACGGCACTCTTTCCCTTTTGGAGTTCGTTGTATCATGCATAGCTCTTTTGCCATGTCGATTGTTAACTGATGGTCTATAGCTGGTCTTCCACCTGTACTTTCCGACAGAAATGTCGAAAAGTCCGCCCCTTCCTCAAATCCGTACTCACACATTCTTGGAAACCATTTATCATAAGGTGTTTTTACTTCCAAGGCTTCATGTAAATCACGACCGAGTACGGTTGGTCGTTGATTTTCATAATTGATTTTTACTAATTCGTCCATACGAATTACCTCCTGCAATATAGTCAGAGGAAAGTTCCTCTACCTAATAGCCACAGGAGGTAATGATTGTTGAGGATTTTGAAAAAATAAATTATACATCCGGATTTTTGTTCGAAATTTGTGTATGTAAAATAGATTTAACAGTTGATTCAGTAATTTTCTACTTTAACAAACGGACTAGATTGATAAACAAGAAATGGTAACGTAAACAGTAATAGGCCTATAGTGATTTGGGGCTAATAGGAAAAGAGAAAAACAGTCATTTTGGTATCATATTTTATCTATGACCTAGGTGAGTAAGGTTGGTAGAGTCTGAGGAGAATCAATTAAAATAAAAAATACAGAGCGAGAAATTCTCACTCTGTATTTTTTATTTTTGCATCGTTCACTTATCGCTTTTACTTGATGTTATTTTACGAGTGGCTAAAGCTATGATCCCACCAACTGCAATAAATACAATGTCCAAAACGATTTCCAACCCTTGAAACGCATCAATATAATTTACTAAAAACCAACTTTTTCCTCCATTAGTCAAATGATTGATTAATCCTCCTACTCCCTGAATAATAAAAAGTAGGCTGAGTCCACTGATAATTTCTTTCATGATGAACACCTCTTTAATATTTTTTCTAATTTAATATGCCTCTAAGACCGATATTAAAAAAAACTGCACCTATGACTCCTGTCGCTACCAAGAGTGAAGAGATTGGAGCTTCATTTAATTTTGACCTGATTTTAATAAGAAATTGTTGCGATCTTTCTTTAAATATAATATTAACCCCTAACAGTAATAGAGAAGGAAGCATCATTACTAGATTGTATCCAATTATTATTAAGATAGCAGGTGTAGTCTCAATTGTTTGATGATTCATTAAAAAGATTGAATAAAAGTAAGGCAATGCCGTTACAAATTCAATTAGGAAAACAATGATTCCTAGTATAATCATCCCTTTAATTGTTGTATTTTTGGGGATAAATGAAATTAAACGTTTTTTTGTAGTCTCTTTTGGTTTACTGAAGCTTATTAGAACAAGAACTGCTCCAAGTAGGATATAAAACCAATTGATAAAGTCAAACTGAGACAATTGTTCTATTCTCTTCAATAATGAATTTCCACCAAAGTAGAGTAATAAACCCGTGATGAAATAGCCTAACTGCGTGATGAATAAAAACACAAATAAACGAGAAGATAACTGATTCGGTTGTGTCAGTAATAAATAGGCTGTTACAGTCAGTACACCGGGACTTAAAATATCAATTAAAGCACACAAAGAAATAATCATTAATGCTGAAGAAATGTCTAATGATGAAGAAGGCATCAATGCTTCAATAGTTTCGATCAAACAAACTAGTCCTCCTTTAAATGTTGTGGTATTATCTATTTAACACATCGTGCTATAAAAAGATAATAACACACTGTGCTAAATAAAGGAAGTGATTTTTATAATGCCAAAAATTGTTGATCATGATGAAAAGCGCAAACAAATTGCTGAGGCTGCATGGAATATTATTAGGAAAGAAGGGGTTGAGAAAGCGTCTATACGAAGAGTTGCAGCTGAGGCAGGGATGTCTTCTGGTGCGTTAAGACATTATTTTTCAACTCAAGATGAAATGTTATTATTTATTATGAATTACTACTTAGAAGAAGGGAAAAAACGTTCTCAAAATAAAGAATGGTCAGAAAACCCAGTGCAGGCAGTAGAAGAAGTTTTATTAGAGCTAGTACCAATAGATGAAGAAAAGAAAATTGAAACGAGCGTTTGGTGGATTCTTGCATTACGTTCACTTACAAGTGATACAATAAAGGACAAAAAAGATGAAATGACGGACGGTACATATGAATTAGCAAATTCAATGATTGAAATCTTAGCTCTAAAAGGCGTATTATCAGATTCAATGAATGCAGAATTAGAAAAGAGTAGGTTAACGGCATTAATAGAGGGATTGTCAATTCATGCTTTATTAAGACCTGATGTATACTCTCCAGAAAAGGTGAAGGAAGTTATTCGTTATCATTTAGAGACACTCTGCAATAAAATCAATTAAGCTAATCGGTCGATGTATCAATTATTGTCCCATGTGTTTTTAATAGATTTAGTCTTACCCCTTGATTTATTATTAACTTTATAGAGAGAGGAGTCAAAATCGGTTCTTTCACTATATTTCTTCAAGATTCGAATTTTAACCCTTTATTCCACAAAAATGGAGCGTTTATTAAACAAACAAGATAGCACGTACCGGTCATAAAATAAGTGCTATCCTGTTTTCATTATTTAAAAATTGAAGGTCTTTTAACCTCCTCCCACACGATTATCCGATTACCAATTAATTTAATCTTTTTGATAAAACTGACACTCATAACCATCAGCACTAAGCAACAGGCCATTTGCCCATGTTGGCATCTTAGCCATCTGTTCACAGATAGCGGAAAGTGACGTCCCCATATCTGCCTCGATGATAATTTCATCGTGTACATGAGCCACAATGGAACAATTCTTTAATGTCTGCATGGCATGACACAAGATGTCACGACTGATTGCTTGAACAATATTCTCTACAAATTTGGGACCGTAGCTTTCGATTCTTTCCCATTTCTTCGTTCCACCGACACCTTCATAAGTAACTGACTCACCGCCAAACATATTCTCTCCCATACGAGGTTTCACATAGGCAAGCCGTCTACCAGAAGGAAGAGCAATAAAGAGCATCCCGCTTTGATAGATAAATTTAATGCCGTGTGTCTCTGTGGGAGTTTTTTGCTTAACACAAGTTTTTACTGCCCGGTCAACATCCCACCAGAGTTTTGTGATATTGGGATTGGACTGTCTCCAAGCCGTTACAAGAGGCTGAAGTTCCTCTTCTTCAATTCCCATCTCCAAAGCACCCATTGATTTTAATGCTCCAACAGATCCGCCGTAACCGAGGGCTAGTTCAGCAATTTTTCCTTTCTGACGAAGATGGCCATTCACACCATGCTTTTCAACAGGTACATTAAACATTTGAGAAGCACTGGCACAGTAGATGTCTCCGCCGTTTTGGAAAACGTCTATTCTCCATTTTTCGCCTGCTAGCCAGGCAATGACACGAGCCTCAATCGCTGAAAAATCTGCCACAATGAACTTCATACCTTCTCGTGGTATAAAAGCGGTACGGATAAGTTCCGACAGTACCTCTGGGATTGAATCATAAAGTAAGGTAAGAGCATCAAAGTTTCCGCTACGAACTAAAGCACGAGCCTGTTCCAAATCGGGCATATGGTTTTGAGGGAGATTTTGCAGTTGAATAAGCCTGCCCGAAAACCTACCAGTTCTGTTTGCACCATAAAACTGAAACATTCCTCTTGCCCGACCATCATTACATACCGCATTCTCCATTGCCGTGTATTTTTTCACCGAGGATTTTGCAAGTTGCTGACGGAGTTCTAAAACAGTTCCTAGTGGTTCAGGAGCCGTCTTTAGCATCTCAGCAACTGCTTTTTTACCAAGGGTATCTGTTTCTAGCCCATTATCGGCAAGCCAGTCTTTCATTTGTTGTACAGAGTTTGGATTCTCTAAATTGGTTATATCTTGCATTAAAGCCATTAACTTTTCACGGGAATGTTCATCCATCACAACAGCCTGTTTTACGAAAGTCATGTCAATGGCAATGCCGCGATCATTGATTTCCTGGTCGAGATGATATTCCTCCCAGATATTTTCCGGCACCAGAAACTTAGAAAATCTCTGTTGTATTGACATCTCAGCTTCCACATCCCGAAGATTATAGGCTTTAAACCGCTCCCATTTATCCATGTCATGTTCTGGCAGATTACGAACTCGACCACCATTTGATTTAGTAGGGGAGCAAGGTGTACAGAAATATTTGATGAGGTCTTTACCCTCTGTTAGCTTTTGTTTCTCCAAACCTAGAACCGCCCCAACTCCCTCCAAAGAAAGTGGTAACCCCATATATGCCGACCATATCATGGAGCATTTCCAGGATGCGGGGTCAAGATATTCTGTAAGGTTAAGCCATTTTGATAGACACACACGCTCAAACATTGCATTAAAAGCCCATTTGGTAACGGAATCATCCAAAAGTGCGTTTATAATTTCATCGGGGATTTCCTCCCCGCAAGCAAGGTCAACCACCTGTACTTCACCGCCATCCACCGAGTAGCCAAATAGTAGAATTTCAAAGTCATCACTCTCGGCATAACGGTAAACTCCAGATTTTTGAAGATTGGCGCCACTAAATGTTTCAATGTCAATAGAAATAGAGTTCATGTATTACCACCCTTTCCAATGCAAACGAGGTGGCAGAAGAACAACCTCCACCACCTCGTCTGTATTTATTCTTTATGCTAGAAAATCATCATCTTCAATAGTTGTGAAGTCATCAGCTGCATTGGTTCTTCCGCCTAAAGGCTCTCCATCTCTTATCTTCTGGATGTTGCCAAGTCCACATGCTACACCCTTATTGCCATTAGAGTTAAAAGCATAGAAATTCAGGGATACTCTTGCATAACAACCACTGTAAACCTCGTTGCGATCCAAGATAGGTCTAACCGCTTTATCTACTATTTGGGGTGGCGTCTTGCTGTTGGCATTTACAAAATAATGCCCTTTATAAGCCTCATCATCACGTTCTACATCACCATCACGAAGTGGCAGTTTGATAGCCGCCTTATTCGGCTTTTTACCACCAAACTGTGCAATGCCCTCTTCAATGGCTGCATCTACTGCTGCATTGATAGCATTGATGGTTTCCTTATCTGTTTTGGGAATCAATACGGATACGCTGTACTTTTCCGCTCCGCCATTGATGGATACGGGTTCCCAGCCGTGAAAGTAGCTGAGACGGGTGTTGATACTTGTAATAACCTTCGTTCTGTTTTGATTATTCATATTCCAATTCCTCCGTTATTTCGTTAAATTCGTTATTTACGTTTGATATATTCATAGCTGGCCGCTTATCCGAATTTGGAACCAGCGTTGGCTTGCCCGGTGGTTTATGTATGAGGCCACCGAGAATTTGCTCAAATTTCTTTTTACCCATCAGCTTCTGCATTTCCGTAAGGGTAATGAGACTCTGACGATAGATATCCTTATAGCCGTTTGCCTTGGCTACTTCAGCCACAGCCTCTTCGTCCTTATATTTACGGATAGACCTGCCCTCGACTACCTTAAAACCGCGCCACTCTTTCCCGTGATTAACAGCAGCATCCGTGGCATAAGCAATGATTTCATTTGCCCACTTTGTAAGGTCAGACAGTTTAGAAAGAACTTCTTCAATTTCGGAGTCCGGAAGTAGGGGTGGCAATTTAAAGACAATTATCCTAAGGCAGTGGGTTTAGCAAAATTCGCAGAGAAGCATTGGGATATATTTGGCAGGATTCAGCTCATTCGACTTAAAAAAGGTGTAGATGGTCGTGAACATTTCTATCGACTAGATATGGGAAAAACAACGATTAGGAATAAAGTTCGTGGCATAACATCAAATGAGGAACTGGATAGAATTTTCGATACAGATGCTGTACGAGAAGATTAAATAATACATCTATCCTGTCTCCTCAACCTCAATAAAAAATCTAATCTGTCAACTCGACCCTATCGTTTTCAGGGTAGTTGATATGTTTCCTCAAAGAATAAAAATGAGGGTTTCCCGACTTTAACATCCTCGGCAAAGTAGCCGTGAGCAAAGTTCAATGTCAGGAAACCCTTTATTTATCAGTGCTTTGAATAGCCTTATTTCTCCACCTGTACCATAAGAATAATCATCTGCTAAATCCCACCTCTCCAACCCGCATTCCACCGTTCGAGTCATAATAAAGTTTTGCTACAGACCCCTCATTTTTATCCAATTTTGGATTAAAATCGATCGTTTTACGAGCCTTTTTTAGCGGTTTTTTCATGGTTTTTTCGGAGTTAGAATAAAGTTTTGACATAATAGAGGGAAGAAAATAATGGAGATAAGAGATCAAGAGGAAAGATAAAAATATTGGATAAGTATTGATTTGTTATTGAAATAGTATTGAATCGAATATTGGAAAAAGCCAGTAACATCAATAGTTTGGGAACATTACTGTATTGAAAAGATATTGAAAAAGACATGAAAAAATCCGGGTTCCTGATGAGGAAAACCCGAATTTTTAATGAGTTTTATATTGAAAAAGCAAAAGTTTATTATGACTGTCAAGAGTTTATTATTGATCTACATAGTAGAAAAAGAGTTTCAGATATAAGAAAATAGATTTTCTACTTAAATTACTTTCTTAACCTTTTGGTACAAAACCCACCAAGTAAGTCATCATCCACACTACTTTTCGAGAGTGAAGTATTTTAGAATAAAGATCAGAAGAACCTATTAAGCATCCAGTCCGATCTTAATTTAATTGTTCTTTTTCAATTTATCTATATGTCCACCTATTATGAACTCGAGATTATCACTAATTTTCTTAGAATCCCAATCCCACCACTTTATTGTTAGCCAATCCTCTATTACTTTATCTGAATAACGTTTTTTTATAACTATCGCAGGATTTCCTCCAACAACTGTATAGGGGGCTACATTTTTTGTAACAACTGATTGTGCAGCAATTATTGCTCCATCTCCAATTTTGACTCCAGGCATAATTGTTACATCTCTTCCTATCCATACATCATTTCCGACTTCAGTATCTCCTTTAATCGGCAGGTCGTCTAAGGTAGGTACATACATATCCCACCCACTGCCAAACAAATGGAATGGATAAGTAGAGCCATCCATTTGATGGTTCGCTCCATTCATAATAAAGGTTGTTCCTGGACCTATCGAACAAAACTTTCCTATAATCAGTTCATCACCTATTACTTCATAGTGATATAGAACTTGTTCTTCAAATGACTCTCCATGTTTACTATCGTAGTACGAATAATCCCCAACAGAAACATTTTTTCTTGTTATAGTTGGCTTAATAAATTGAACATTTTTATTTCCTTCTAATGGAAATGGAGTTTGTGGATTTGGTCCAGGAAAATTATTAGCAGACATAAACTCACTCCTTTATATCATTGTTTAAAGATGACTTGCTAATTTAATCACAACGAATTATTTCACACAGGCCGAGGCAGCGGTCGTTTTTTCCATTTCCCCTACTAACTGGTTAAAGTCTATTTTTTTATAGTCAAAAAATGCTTAATAATGTTACTCGAAGTATGAATCAATTAAGAAATGGATTAAACTACCATGAAAGATATACTTTTAATAGAGGGGCTCTAAAAACGGAACAGCTGTATCATCTCCAATTCTAGAACTTCTTCAGAAAAAACCATATTGAACACCAATAAAAAAGATATAATATTCAGGATGCCCTAAAACAACAACCGAATTAAATCTAAGCTCTTTTGCCTTTTGCAATGCTTTACTAATCAATAATTTACCTACGCCTTGATTTTGATATTCTGGTAGGACAGATACAGGTGCAAGAGCGAGTGACTCTACAACTTGATCTTCATTTTTAATTTTTATCTTGGATAATAGAATATGTCCCACTTGTTTGTTATCATCATTATCCATCGCCACTAAAGATAATTCTGGTATAAATACGTTTGAATTTCTAATACGAGACACCAAATGATGTTCATTTTTATCACTGTGCTCCGCATTAGCGAATGCATTCTTTACCACTTCTTCAGTTATTTTATAGTCTTTCACCTGTTCTTGTTTAATTACTATGTTCATTTCTTTATAGCTCCTGTTCAAGTACATATTTTTACTTTACTCTTTCCCTAGAAATGTTGTAATAACTCGGGTAAACTCTTCCGGTCTCTCTTTCTGTGGCCAATGTTTACACCCTTCCATTACATACAGCTCGGAAGCCTTCATAGCCTCATGTGCTTCAAACGCATGTTTAATAGGAACTGAGGTATCTTTTGACCCATGAACGATTAATGTCCGTTTTTTAATTTCAGATAGATTTTCTGCCAACTTAGTTCTAAGTCCTGTGCGTGTAATCTCACTTCTCTGGAATGACATAAATGCTTTACCAGCATGTGGTGCTTGTAAAAATCCATAAATTTCATCTACAAGTTCTTCTGATACATTATTAGGATTTCCAAATAAACTATTTAGCAGCGTCCACTTCACAAATCTTCTGCTTTTACTTGACCATTTATACGAAAGTTCATTGAGGAATGATTGTGTATACCAATAAGTGAGAAGATGATAAGGAAGTTTACTAAATAGCCCCCACGCACCTACTAATACTAGCTTTTCTACTCGAGCTGGATATTCGAGCGTATACCCAAGAGAGATTCCTCCACCTAAAGATAGTCCAACCAAGTTAGCCTTCTCAAGGTGAAGACGATCTATTATTTGATTCAATATATCAATGTAAAAGGAAAGTGAATATTCCACATTAGGTTTATCACTTTCTCCATACCCAGGAAGGTCAGGAGCAAATACACGGTGATTTTTTGATAAAGGACCTAATACCTCACTCCAAGATATATTTGCTGAATCAACTCCTGCACCATGCAAAAGTATCACAGGAGAACCAGATTCTCCAGCTGTATAGCAATTGACATTTATATCATTTAATTTTAGTTTTATCGTTTTAATTTCTGGAAAGTTTCCTATCATAATATTAATCCTCCACAGCATTTTAATAGATTCATGTTTCATCGCCTTTAAATTATGAACTATTTTAACTCGTTTATTTCATAATATACAAAAACTATTTTTTCTGCAACAACTTATGAACTATTTTTATTGTTTTATTACATAATTTTTATTAAACTAACAATGAGGTGAAGAAAATGGATGGGTTTGAAAAACGTAGGGAACAAAAGAAAAGAGACATTTTAAATGCCGCATTAGCCCTATTCATGGAGTATGGATTACAAAAGGTATCTATTACAGAAATAGCTAAAAAGGCCAATGTATCGCAAGTCACCATATATAATTACTTTGAAAGTAAAGAAAATCTAGTTCGTTTAGTTTTTAAGTTTTATGTTGATCAGATATGGGATGAACAAAAACATCTATTAGTTAATGACCTTCCATTTAATGAGAAGATTAAAAAGATTATATTTGAAAAAGGTATTGCCGCTAATCAAATAAGCGAACGATTTTTTCAAGACTTTATGAAAGATTATGCAAGTGGGCAGAGTTATGTTGAAGAAGTATATCAAAAGGAAGCCCTTCCACTCTTCATTAAACTTTTTAATGAAGGTAGAGAACAAGGATATATTGACTCTGAGATATCAGATGAAGCTATTTTATTCTATTTAAAGATGTTTCAAGAATATTTGCAGCGTGAAGATGTTGCCACAATGACACTTCCAATTGCTGAGGATCTTACCAAGTTATTCTTTTACGGCATAGCAGGTAAGAAAGAAGATTAAGACCTTGTTTACCAAGTAAAGTTGGGTAGGAATTCTTAAATTAAGTATTTAATAAAAATGAAGACTTATTTTCGGAATTACTCCTTGGGCTTATCCTCGATTAAACCAAACAAAAGCATTTGAGAAAAAACTTTACTGAGGGAATTTTCAAACTATAATTCAAGTAAATGTTCTTAAAGAAATATTTTATCAAAATAAGGAGTTGAATCTTGTTTTAGATTCAACCCTTCATTTTTTATCTATATTTTCTCTCTTTTTTCTTTTAAGAACTTCCAAATGTTCATTTTAACGATATTCGGATCAGAGTCGGTAATGTTTATTTTAATTGAGAGATTTACTTTTTAAACAGACAATTTTCCACCATAAGAATAATCATTTGCTAAAACCCCACCCCTCCAACCCGCATTCCACCGTTTCACTCATAATAATGTTTTGCTACAGACCCCTCATTTTTATCCAATTTTGGATTAAAATCGGTCGTTTTTCGGGCCTTTTTCGGCTGTTTTTTCACGGTTTTTTCGGAGTTGGAATAAAGTTTTGCCATAATAGAGGGAAGAAAATGGTTGAGATAAGAGGTAAAGAAAAAAGATAAAAATAGTGGAAAAATTATTGAGATTATATTGATTAGTATATTGGATAAACCCACTATTATCAATCGGTTTAGGTACATATATGTATTGAAATGATATTGAAAAAGACATAAAAAACTCGGGATCCTGATGTGGAAAAACCGAGTTTTTAATGAGTTTTATATTGAAAAAGCAAATGTTTATTTTGACAGTATTGGTGGTGAAGTTAGCAAGAGTTTATTTTGGTTGCCAAGAGATTAATATTTATCTACACCACCCTAGACATCCACGCCACACACTCAACATGTGTCGAATGTGGAAACATATCGACAGGCTGAATTTCCTGCGTTTGATAGCCACCATCCTCTAAAATGCGCAGGTCGCGTGCTAGTGTGGCTGGGTTGCAGGATACATAGACTACTCGTTTTGGGCGCTGCTCTAAAATGGTCTTTAATAATGCTTCATCACAGCCTTTGCGCGGTGGGTCGACAACGAGGACATCAGCTTCCTTGCCCTCTTTGTACCAGCGTGGAATGACTTCCTCTGCTGGGCCAGCTTCAAAATAAGTATTTGTAAAACCGTTCAACGCTGCATTTCGCTTGGCATCCTCAATTGCTTGTGGGACGATTTCAACACCCATTACAGCCTTTGCTTGTTGTGCAAGGAATAAGGAGATTGTACCAATACCACAATACGCATCAATTACTCGTTCATTCCCCTGCAAATCTGCATAATCAAGTGCCTGCTGATAAAGCACCTCTGTTTGCACTGGATTCACCTGATAGAAGGAACGCGCTGAGATTTCAAAGCGCACATCGCCAATTGTATCAATAATCACATCTTTGCCCCACAGATTGATTGTTTCATCGCCAAAGATGACATTTGTTTTAGCGCTATTAATATTTTGCATAATCGATGTAACATTCGGAACAAGTTTTTGAATCACTGCAATGGCTGCTTCTTTTTGAGAGAACTTTTTCTTTTTCGTGACGAGGACAACCATGATCTGACCTGTTGCTCGTGCTTTACGAATCACAACATGGCGTAACATCCCCTCATGTGTTTGCTCATTATATGGGCGAATCCCGATTGTTGCCAATTCTTTTTTTAAGCCTGCCAGTATTGCATCTGCCTCTCCTGTTTGAATTAAGCAGCGCTCCATATCCACAATGCTATGTGTTTTGGTTTTGTAAAAACCTGCAATTGCTTGTCCTGCTTCATTTGTAGCGAATGGAATTTGGGCTTTGTTACGATAATGCCAAGGCTCTTCCATACCTTTTACAGGAAGCACAGGTGCAGTGATTTTGCCAATACGCTGCATGACATTCCGCACCATATTTTCCTTCCATTTTAACTGTCCCTCGTAGGACAAATGCTGTAGCTGACAGCCGCCACATTGCTTGAAGTAGTCACACGGTGCTTCTACACGATCTGGTGATGGCTTAAGAATTTCTTGAACTTTTGCAAAGCCATAATTTTTTAATGTTTTTACTACATGAATTTCAGCCGTCTCATTTGGCAATGCGCCTTGAATAAACAATGGATAACCATCAACCTTAGCGACACCATTGCCATCATGCGTTAAATCTTCTATATAAACTGAGAGTCGTTCATTTTTTTTCACAGGTGCTGACATTTTACTCACTCCATTTCAATCCTCTTATTGTAGCATGTGTTGACGACTGAAAAAAGAGCCGCTATTCGCGACCCTTTTCTTGTTTCTTTGTAATATATTGATCCTTTGGTGCCCACCAAAATGCACACATAATACCAAGGATAACGACTATAAATGGCGCATAAAAAATCAAAAAGCTTTGCATACATCGAGTCCCTCCTACGCATGATTATCTTCTTTTCCTGTCACATAACTTTTATTGAATAAAAATAATTTCATCAATAAATATAGTGATGGCAAAAGAAGACAAAGCCCTAAAACAAATGCAATCACCAATGCAATCGCCATTTGCGTGCTTGTAAAGCTATCATAAATCGTTAAGTATGGATACAGTAAATATGGATATTGTGCAATGCCATACGCAAAGAACGCTACTGCAAATTGAGCAATCAAAAGGCCCACTGCAAGCCCGTACTTTTTACGCTTTGCTATCAGTAGAACAGTGATTATAAATAGTATAGCTGATATGGCGAACATCCACCATAAATCAACCATATGATTGTAGCTTTCTGGGTTAATGGATTTCATTTCATACATAATGCCAAGTGCACTAATCATTAAAGGAACTGCCCAAACAAGTGCATACTTTCGCATCAGCTTTGTTGCTTCTATATCATTTGCTTTATGCGCATACCATGTTAAAAATACAGCGGAAATATACAATACAGCGGCAATGCTTAAGACGACAATACTCCATGCAAATGGACTTGTGTATAATGTCCAATAGTTTAATACAGGCTGCCCATCTACCATATCCACATAGCCACCACCTGCAATTGCAAAAACAACAGAAAAGGACGCTGGGATTAGTAAGCCTGCTACACCATATGTCAGTGTATAGCCGATATGTCCACGTGCCCCGTAAGCCTCAAATGCATAGTAAGAGCCTCGAATTGCCAATAGGACAAGTGAAATACTGACAGGCACAAGTAAAATCGTTCCGTAATAAAAGGCGGTTTGCGGGAAAAATCCTACAATTCCTACAAAGAAAAACACTAAAAACACATTTGTTACTTCCCATACAGGTGATAAATAACGTTTAATGATGTTTGTTAATATATGATTTTTGCCAATGAGTAGACTATACGCGTTAAAAAAGCCTGCACCGAAATCAATGGATGCAACAACTACATAGCCAAATAAAAATATCCATAATACAGAAATCCCTAAAATCTCTAATGTCATAGAATATCACCGCCTTGTTCAGAATGGCGATCTTCAATTTCACGCTCAATTGGATTCTTTTTAAACATACGCACTAATACAACAATACTTCCGACTGCTAAGACCGCATAGACACCTGCAAATAATAACAGCATTAAATCCACATGCTCACTTGTTGTAGCTCCTTCTGGTGTACGCATTAAGCCATAAAGTATCCACGGCTGACGTCCCACCTCCGCTAGCCACCATCCCGCTTCAATGGCAATTATGGAAAGTGGACCGCCTGCTACAATGACCCACCTGTACCAGCGTGTATGAATAAACAGCCAGCCACGTTTTTGTCCGATTACATAAAGCAATGATATAAGCAGCATAAACATACCGATGGACACCATAATATCAAAAAGATAATGAATATAGAGCGGTGGTAAGTCCTCTTCTGCAAATTGATCTAAGCCAATAACCTCTGCGTTAGGATTAAAATGTGCAAGAATACTTAAAGCATACGGAATTTTAATAGCATATTTTACTTCTTCCCCATCTAATACACCAAATAAAACAAGTGAGGCTTTACCCTCTGTTTCAAAATGCCATTCTGCTGCAGCTAATTTTTCGGGTTGATATTCGGCTAAATATTTTCCTGAAAAGTCGCCAATCACAGCTGCTGCTATAGAAAAAATTAAGCCAATTTTCATTAATAAAAGTAGTGATTTTTTATGATAGACATGCTTCGAGCCTTTTAGCATTCTGTAGCCTGCAATAGCTGCTAGCACAAATGCCGATGTCATATAGGCAGTAACAAGTACATGTGCCACCTTTGTTGGCATGGCTGGGTTAAACATTGCTAGTAAGGGCTGAATATTCACAAGCTCGCCATTCACAATATCAAAGCCCTGTGGAGCATTCATAAAGGCATTCACAATGGTAATAAAAACAGCAGACATTGACGCCCCTACAGCTACAGGTATTAGTAACAGCATATGCTTTTTCTGACTATCAAAACGATCCCAAGTGTATAAATAAATCCCTAGGAATATAGCCTCAAAGAAAAATGCAAATGTTTCCATAAAAAGTGGCAATGCAATCGTTTGACCAGCTAGCTGCATAAAGTTGGGCCACAATAAAGATAATTGTAAGCCAATCGCTGTTCCTGTGACAACACCAACTGCAACGGTAATAACAAAACCACGTGCCCAGCGTCTTGCTAGTAAGATATAATGCTCATCATTCTTTTTATATCCAGTCCATTGGGCAATCATAATCATTAACGGAACGCCTACACCAATTGTTGCATAAATAATATGGAACGATAATGTTAACTCCGTTAATGCCCGACTCCAAAAGACTGCTGACTCATTAATCATCTTATTGCCCCCTTAGCTACCGAATATTTTTCCAAGAATGGAAAGTAGCATAATAATTGCCACACCAAAGCTTAACCACATCAGCTTTTTTTCTTGTGATTTATACAAAGGCAACACTCCCCTTCCCCTATTCATACCCTTATTTTCCACTATTGCAACGAAAAAAACCTTTATAACGGACCGAAATTTCAGTCTATTATAAAGGTTTCAAATTTTGTTCAAGTAATATACGCACATTTGCCAAACATTTTACTTAATTTATTCACAATCTCTTATGGGAGTGAAATAATCGCTATAATTAAGCGGGAGTGCCACACTTTTGAGTGGAGTACTCCTATTATTGAGCGTATTCTCTCACTTTTGAGCGCTGGGCTACCTTTATTGAGCGGCATTCTCCCGCTTTTGAGCGCTGGGCTACCTTTATTGAGCGTATTCTCCCGCTTTTGAGCGCTGGGCTACTTTTATTGAACGGCATTCTCTCGCTTTTGAGCGCTGGGCTACCTTTATTGAGCTTATTCTCTCGCTTTTGAGCGCTGGGCTACTTTTATTGAGCGTATTCTCTCACTTTTGAGCGCTGGGCTACTTTTATTGAGCGACATTCTCCCGCTTTTGAGCGCTGGGCTACCTTTATTGAGCGTATTCTCCCGCTTTTGAGCGCTGGGCTACTTTTATTGAACGGCATTCTCTCGCTTTTGAGCGCTGCACTACCTTTATTGAGCACATTCTCCCGCTTTTGAGCGGCAATCCCATGCTTTCCCACCTGGAGCTTTCAACATTAAATACGGTCATCCTCACGAATATCCGCAAGAGGTACAAATATTTCGATATGACGCTTTAGGTTTTCAAATGTGGCAGGTGCATCGCCGCCATATTCGCCATCTAAGTTGAGATGTACTTCATTTTCTGTCGTAACTTTTACAACGCTTGCTTTTTTATAAATGACCCGATCATCATTTAAATGCTCACCTCTTAATGCCATAGCAGCAAGCTGAATAAACTCAGGTAAGCTGACCTTTTTTAACACAATTAAGGTAAAGTAGCCATCATTAATGCTAGCATCTGGCGCAAGCTTCTCAAAGCCACCTACTGAATTTGTAAGTCCGCAAAGAAACATCATGGCATCTCCATCAAATACTTCTCCATCGTATTCAATACGCATATGTGAAGCTTTAATGGATGGTATCATCTCTACTGCTTTTAAATAATAAGCTAGCTGACCAAGCATTGTTTTCATTTTACTTGGTACTTCATATGTTAGCTCTGTGATTCGGCCGCCAGCTGCAATATTGATAAAATAACGTTCACCATTTAATAAACCAACGTCCACTGGTAGGGTATCACCTTGAATAATAATCTCTACTGCCTCATCAATATTTCGAGGAATATGCACAGCACGGGCAAAATCATTTGTAGTGCCCATCGGAATTAGACCAATTTTCGGACGATTTTCATATGGACTTACACCTGAAACAACTTCATTTAATGTGCCATCTCCACCAACTGCAATAATTATATCAAAGCCGCGCTCTACCGCATCTTTTGCTGCAAGTGTTGCATCGCCTTCACCTGTTGTTGCATGACAAGATGTCTCATAGCCCGCTACCTCTAGTTTCTCTAACACCTCTGGGAGATGCTTCTTAAATGCT
The DNA here is from genome assembly GCF_038051955.1 of Lysinibacillus sp. FSL H8-0500. Lineage (NCBI taxonomy): Bacteria > Bacillati > Bacillota > Bacilli > Caryophanales > Bacillaceae > Lysinibacillus > Lysinibacillus sp. FSL H8-0500. The sequence continues at coordinate 4,134,481 of NZ_CP150292.1, forward strand.
TCACGTCCAGATGTAGGATTATAAATGATTCTTGCTCGTTTCATAACATACCTTCCTGCTTCATAAGATTCTATTTCATTCAACGAATTATACATTGAAATGTTGCATTATTTATTGTAATGCTGCTGTTATTTGCTTTTTAAAGTCCTCATAGACAAAAGTCCAATAAGATTGGTTGGAAATATTTTCTTCACGAATTTCCGTATACAGTGCCTTTTGCGCCTCTTCAAACGCTGGGTCTTCTTTATCTGGTAAGCTTGCTCGTTTCGTTACCACCAGCTCCTGTAATTCAGGTGCACGTGGTCCCCATTTGCCAATAACCTCCCCAGTGTCATCTAATAGCAGATAGATGGGAATCGCACGACCACCATTTGTTAAATAACGATCAATTAAATTTGTATCAGCATCACGTAAAACGGCACGCATGTCTATGCCCGCTGCCTCAGCCACACGGCGAATAATTGGATTATTTAACATTGCATCACCGCACCAATCCTCCGTAATTGTTAAAATCTTTGGCTGCTTGTTCTTTAATAAATCAACAAAGCCATCGTTTGTTGGTACTTCAAAGCCGTCATAAATACGAAAACTCTCTTCTTTAAGTGTTGTCATATTGTCCATGTATTGTTGGATAGAAATAGCTTCATTAAAATATTGTTGTTCTGTTTTCACTGGCTCGTCCCCCTCAGTATAATCTATTCTATATTTTGCTACGAATCCGCATTTAAGACAACTGTAAAGCTCTTTTTATTTACAAAAAATATAAGTACTATTTACTTCTAATTTATAAAATATCTAAGTATTTATTTTCCGAAATAATATAAATATTTACATATTATGTTCGATATAGTAAAGGAAGGTCCTTCTAATAAAAAATGTGAGGAGTTTTAATAATGAGAAAGATTTACGCTTTTCTATTTGTTTTGTTTATCTCTTTACCATTTTTCATCGAAGAAGCAGCTGCAGCTATAATTGATGAGACAGAACCAAATGATACATCAGTAAATGCGCAGCTTATTGAGAGAAACAATCATGATCCAGCTCAAATGATTAATGGGAATAATGCGAGTCAAAAAGTGTTAGTTGGCAATTTGTCGAGTGCAACAGACGAGGATTGGTATCAAGTTTATTTACCTGCCAATCCAGAAACCTATTTATCTATCAATGGTCAAACAGGTCCAATCTTTAAATTTGAAATATTTGATGCTACTTTGGGGCAAATTTTTGAAGAGGACTATAGTAAAGATCCTTCTTTTATAGGCGCCTTTCCTTACGAATTTAATGTATCCACAGCGGGGATTTACTATGTGAAAGTTTCAAGTGTTTTTGGAACAGGTGGGGAATATCGCTTTACCGTTGGCAGCCCCAATTATACGGTGGATTCCTATGAATACACAGCAGCAACACCCTTAACATTAACGACGTCAATTAATACTGCTCAAGATACGTATGATCTTAGACATATCGCAGACGTCCCTAAAAAAGCTATTGTTTACCAAGTTACATTTGGTGGCACTAAGGTAAATTCTGCAACAAGTGAATATAGACGAATTAAATTAGCGACCGATTCTTCGTGGATTAACACCTCCTCCTATTCATGGATCGCCAATATTCCTGCTGTTCAAAATAAAGCCTTTCATAGTCAGTGGAGTGTTCAATTACAAGGTAAGGTTTCAAATAGCACAAAGCCCTATAGTTTAACACCAAAATTAAGATTTTCTTATTTTTATCCAATCATTCCTTAATATATTAGGAGGTGAATTTCTATGAAAATGCAACACTTCTCTCTTATGCGAAGCCTTTTCAACAATGGCTCCTCTAAAACAAACATGTTATCAACGATGAAACAATTAAGTCAATACAATCAATTATCTAAAGGGACTATGAAAAAACTGTATGAAAAATTAGATACGGTGGAAATATCACCTAGTAGTCTGCAAAAGCAGGTAGCGAGTAAGCAGGGGATTACAAGCCGTCAAGCTATTCAATCACTCACCCATTTACAAGGAAAAGAAGTAAAGGAAATAAAAGCAAAGAATAACGTGCTTGAATTTGACGATGGTGCTTTATATCGCTTTAGTTTTAATGGCGTTTCAACGGTTATGCAAAGCTTCTACCATGGCTCTGGTTCCATTCTTGGCACTGCTTTCACCGAATTGGGCGAACGACTAGGTGTTGATACAGGAACTATTTATTCTCAGCAGGATGTAACAAAGATCAATAAAATTGAAGACTTTTTTTCTGGCTTTACAGGGCGATCTGGCTTAATCGGTTCAAGACATTCATATTCTGGTGAGGAAGTATTGGATATGTTCAAGAGTGTTGGGATTGAGCCTGGTTGGTTTACGGTTAAAAGTAGTGGTCAAACTGTGAGACATTATTTAAGAGAGGATGGTCGAACTTTTTCGGAAAAACAGGTTCTAGGTAGCCGTAATACGTTTATGTCCCATAATTTATTTGATATTGGATATAAACAAGGCGAAAAAATTACTATTGGCGACACTGATTACGAGGTGGATGAAACAGGTCATATTAATTTGCCACCAGATGCAGCCGTTTTCCTCACCCATAATGTCGACCCTATATACACAAAGCGAAAGCAACTTGCCACAATTAAAGATCAATTAATAAAAACACAGGCAACTCGACCAGAGGAGCAAGTATTCTTTTCAACGCCCACCCATGATTATACATTGGATGGAAATGGAGAATTATTAGAAACCAAGAATTTAAACAGTAACCGTCAAACGGGCTGGTGGACAACAAAATTGTAATTTAAACTAAAAATGGTACCGGGCTTATTCCATCCCAGTACCATTTTTTTAGCGTTTAGCAATTTCTTGTTGTAATAATTTATTTACCATTGGTGGGTTAGCTTGGCCTTTTGTTGCTTTCATAATTTGACCAACTAAGAAGCCAATCGCGCGATCCTTACCATTTTTGAAATCTTCAATAGATTGAGCGTTATTATCTAAAACTTCTGTTACAATGGCAAGTAATGCACCTTCATCGGAAATTTGCACTAAACCTTTTGCTTTCACAATATCCTGTGCAGAGCCGCCGTTTTCTACTAATTCAGCAAATACTTTTTTACCGATCTTAGAAGAAATTGTACCGTCTGTAATTAATTTCACCATTTCCGCAAGGTTTTCTGGCGTTAATGCAGTATCTTTAAGATCTTTTTGTTCTGCGTTTAAGTAAGCAGAAACATCACCCATTAACCAGTTAGCAGAAAGCTTCGCATCTGCACCGTTTACAATCATTGCCTCGAAGAAGTCTGAGATTTCTTTTGAAATAACAAGAACGCCTGCATCATATGGTGTTAAGCCTAATTCTTCAACATAACGTTTTTTACGTGCGTCTGGAAGCTCAGGAATTTCTGATTTTACACGCTCTAGCCATGCATCATCAATCGAAAGACGCACTAAGTCTGGCTCTGGGAAATAGCGGTAATCATCTGTTCCCTCTTTGACACGCATCAGAATTGTCTTACCTGTTTTTTCATCAAAGCGACGAGTTTCTTGCTCAATTACACCACCTGACAACAATACATCTGCTTGGCGTAATTCCTCATGCTCTAAGCCACGTCGTACAAAGTTGAAGGAGTTTAGGTTTTTAAGCTCTGTTTTTGTACCGAATTCTTCTTGGCCATAAGGACGAATGGAAATATTAGCATCACAACGAAGTGAGCCTTCTTCCATTTTACAGTCAGATACATCTGTATATTGGATAATGGACTTTAATTTTTCTAAGTAAGCATATGCTTCATTTGGTGTACGAATGTCTGGCTCAGAAACGATTTCAACAAGTGGTGTTCCTTGACGGTTAAAGTCAACTAATGAGTGGTCACCAGCATGCGAAAGTTTACCAGCATCTTCTTCCATATGAAGACGAGTGATACCGATACGTTTTGTATAGCCGTCTACTTCAATATCAATCCAGCCATTTTTACCGATTGGTTTATCGAATTGTGAGATTTGATAAGCTTTCGGATTATCTGGATAGAAATAGTTTTTACGGTCAAATTTTGTTTCTTGCTCGATTTCCATATTAAGTGCAAGTGCTGCACGCATTGCGAAATCTACTACATTTTTATTCAGTACAGGTAGAACACCTGGATAGCCTAAGTCGATTACTGTTGTATTTGTATTTGGTTCAGCACCAAAGTGAGCAGGTGCTGGTGAGAAGATTTTTGAGTTTGTTTTTAACTCAACGTGTACTTCTAAACCAATGACTGTTTCAAAGTTCATGTTATTTTCCCTCCCAAATCTGAGGAACTTGTTTATGGAACTCCGTTGCTTGTTCAAAAGCATGAGCTACACGATAAATCGTTGCTTCATCGAAGTATTGACCGATGATTTGTAAGCCTAATGGTAGACCATTGTCAAAGCCACATGGAATTGAAATGGCTGGTACGCCTGCCAGGTTCATCGGAATTGTTAAAATATCGTTGGCATACATTGTCATTGGATCATCAACGTTTTCACCAATTTTAAATGCAGGTGTTGGCGATGTAGGTCCAATGATAACATCAAAGTCTTCAAATACTTTGTCGTAATCAGCTTTAATCAGTGTACGTGCTTGCTGTGCTTTTTTATAGTAAGCATCATATGTACCAGCACTTAAAGAGTAAGTCCCAAGCATAATACGACGTTTTACTTCATCACCAAAGCCCTGTGCACGTGTTTCTTTATAAAGGTCCATTAAATTAGTAACGTTTTCTGCACGGAAGCCATAACGGATACCGTCGAAACGAGATAAGTTAGAAGACGCCTCAGATGAAGAAAGGATATAGTACGCAGCTAGTGCATATTTTGAATGAGGAAGTGATACTTCTTCTACCGTAGCCCCTAAGCCTTTTAATACCTCTAATGCCTCTAGCACTGATTGACGTGCTGCTTCGCCAACGCCTTCACCGAGAAATTCCTTTGGTACGGCGATACGCAAGCCTTTAATATCTCCAGTAAGCGCTGCTGCATAGTTTGGTACCTCTACATTTGCAGAAGTTGAGTCATTTGGATCTAATCCTGCAATGGCTTCAAGTAAAAGTGCATTATCTTCAACATTGCGTGTAATCGGTCCAATTTGATCTAAAGAAGATGCGAATGCAACTAGACCAAAACGAGATACACGACCATATGTAGGCTTCATCCCTACAACCCCACAGTAAGCTGCTGGTTGACGGATTGAACCACCTGTGTCTGAACCAAGAGAGAATGATACTTCACCTGCTGCTACTGCTGCCGCAGATGCACCTGAAGATCCTCCTGGTACGTGGTTTAAGTTCCATGGATTTTTTGTTGTTTTATAGTACGAGTTTTCATTAGAAGAGCCCATTGCAAACTCGTCCATATTAAGCTTACCAACTGTCACCATGCCTGCTTCACGTAGCTTGTTGACAACAGTCGCATCATAAATTGGCATAAAGCCTTCAAGAATTTTAGAGGCACAAGTTGTTTCTAAGCCCTCTGTTACAATGTTGTCCTTTACACCGATTGGAAGACCGAAAAGTGGTCCGCGCTCTTCAAATGGTACTTTATCCATTTCAGTAGCTTGTGCAGTTGCTTTTTCTTTGTTTGAAGCAAGGAATGCCTGTACATCGCCATCAAGCTTTGCAATACGCTCGTATGCTTCTTTTGTTAAGTCAGCAATTGATAAGTTACCCGCTTGAATTTCCGCTTGTAACTCCTTAGCTGAACGTTCAAATAACGTCATGAGGAATCCTCCTATATTTTAAGTATTACATGATAGGTGGTACTTTTACCTGACCATCTTCTTGTTCTTTTACATTTAACATCATTACTTCGCGATCTAAGCCCTTTACTGCTACGTCTTCACGCATAACATTCACCAATGGTAACACATGCGTTGTTGGTTCAACATTCGTTGTATCCAGCTCATTTAATTGCTCTGCAAAGTCAGTAATTTTCCCAAGCTGTTCAGCAAATTTCTCTGCCTCTTCCTCTGTAATTGCAAGACGCGCTAAATTTGCTACGTGCTTTACTTCTTCTTTTGTTAATTTAGCCATTTTTCACACCTCCAAATACTTACTCAATTCATTGTTTTTATTGATAACAATAGGGTTGGATAAAGTTAACCATGCCAATAATCATAACATTTTTCCTATTAAAAATCACAACTTTCAGCAAAAATATAGAAACTTTCCCCGCAATAACAAAGTGTTGGCATTGTCTTTTTTTACTTGCTTACTACATCCGAAAAAGATAGCCAGCACAAAGGCTGACTATCGTTAATCATAAACATGCACATATGGGTCCGTATCATTCGCTTTTTTAATAATTAATGCCTCAGGACCGTTTACTGAAGTAATACTTACTTCAACATGAATATTATTAAATTGATTGATTAAAATACCCGTCAAATATTGCGTGAAGCCGATAATTTCTGCTTTACCGAAAAATTGGATAGGAATTTCGATGGTCAGCTTTTGGATTTCTTTATTGCGATAGAAGCCTGTACCAATAACACTTGTATAATTCGAGAAATATTTATCAACGTCTAGCTTAAAGTTTTTGAAGTCTTTATTTACCTCTCGATAAACATCCTGTGAATCATCCGTTGGGAATAATACATAGTTTTCATCAATTGTTTCCCAACTAGCAATGTCATTTTGACCAGCCTTTGCTACACCATAGCTAAAATAGGAGCCTGGAACAATTGCATTGCGTGCTTGTTGTTTAAACAAACAAATAACAATTGGAATATCCTTTAGCTCATCACGTGCACGTAATCGCGTAACAATTTCAGCTGCCATTTTTTTACCTTGCTCCACAAGCGCAGCCTCTGAAATCGGTTCCTCATAATATTCCCCATATTGCTCTTTTTGATAATAATAAATCGAATTGAGGGCAAGGCCTATAGACATGCCACCTAATTTGACTTTATTATCCTCTGTTTTTGTTAAATAGTTTTGCTCCACAATATGCGCTAAATATACAGGAGCCTTTGTTGCTCGCTCTTCCGCTGTCATCGTCTCTGTTGTTGGCGGATTTAAACCTGTCTCTACTTGTGAACTACGTGCTAGCCAATCCTTTACCGTATTTTCAGCTAAGTATTGCCCTTCCTGGAAGTAATAATTTTCAGTGTCAAACTCATTTTGAGAGAGGCGCATTAAGCCTTCCTCTACTTCCTTCATATCGTATTTTGTATAAATATTTGATACAACAAGCCCTCTACTTGCACTCTCTTTATAAGGAATCAATGTTTTGTAATAGGATTCATCAATTTGTATGCTTGGAATAATTGTTGTTTCAGCTTTTTCATCTTGCTGCGTTTCCTGCGTAAGCTCTGTTCCCCCATCTTTAGAAGGCACACAGCCGACTAACATTGCAGCTGCTACAATTGCTGGAATGAGTCGAAAAGACTTCATTATTTAATGCTCCTTTACGAATAATCAATTTTAACGCTGTTAAATAAGACTAAGTTGCTCAATTAAGGTTTCTTCGTTCCAAACGTCAATACCTAATTGCTCAGCCTTTGTTAGCTTAGAGCCTGCGTCCACACCTGCGATCACAAGGTCCGTTTTTTTGCTAACACTGCCTGTGACAGTACCACCCAACTCCTCTATTCTCGCCTTTGCTTCGTTGCGTGTCAATTGCTCAAGTTTACCAGTTAACACAATGGTTTTCCCTGCAAAAGGATTATCGCCTATAACCGTTTCTACTTTTTTCCCATTATAGGTCATATTCACGCCTGCTTCAGCAAGACGGTCAATCACTGCACATGCATCTTCATTTGAGAAATATTCGACTAAGGATGAAGCCATTTTATCGCCAATCTCATGAATCCCCACTAGCTGTTCCTCTGTGGCTGCCATCAGTGCCTCCATTGAACCAAATTCCTCTGATACAATTTTAGCTGCCTTTTCCCCAACATGTCGAATACCTAAGCCGATTAATAATCGCTCTATCGAGTTTTCCTTAGAGGCTTGAATAGCATTCACTAAATTGGTTGCAGATTTTTCACCCATTCGCTCTAGCTCAACAAGCTGTTCAACTGTTAAATGATATAAATCAGAGACATCATGAATTAAATCTACACGCAATAATTGCTCCACTACTTTATCCCCTAAACCGTCAATATTCATCGCATTACGAGAAACAAAATATTTAATGCTTTCTGCAATTTGTGCAAAGCATGCAGGATTCACACAGCGTAGCGCAACCTCCCCTTCAATACGAATAAGCTCACTATCACAAACAGGACAATTTTTTGGGATTACATACGGCATAGCATCTGCAGGGCGTTGCTCCATTAAGACACCTACAACTTGTGGAATAATATCGCCTGCTTTTCTAATAATCACGGTATCTCCAAGGCGAATATCTTTATCGCGGATTAAATCCTCATTGTGTAAGGATGCACGTTGGACAGTGGTTCCCGCTACTTGTACTGGTGCTAAGATAGCTGTTGGCGTCACAACACCTGTGCGCCCTACTGTTAAATGAATATCAAGTAATGTTGTGATGACTTCCTCCGCGGGGAATTTATAAGCGATTGCCCAGCGCGGACTTTTAGCTGTATAGCCTAGCTCATCCTGCTGTGCGTAGCGATCAACTTTAATTACAATACCATCAATTTCATAAGCTAAATTTAGACGATTCTCTGTCCAATGCTCGATAAACGCCATTACCTCTTCAATTGTTGAACAACGTTGACGTTCTTTATTGGAAGGGAATCCCAAGCTCTCTAAATAGTCGAGCATTTCCGCATGGCCATCAATACCATATGCCTCCCCATCGCCACCAATCGCATAGATAAAAGTTGATAAATGACGGCTTGCCGCAATTCTAGGGTCTAGCTGACGTAAGGAGCCAGCAGCAGCATTCCGTGGATTTGCAAATAACTCTTCACCATTTTCTACACGCTGCTCATTTAATTTTTCAAATGACTTTTTCGGCATATATGCTTCACCGCGTACCTCAATAGTAATGGGCTCCTTCAAACGTAGAGGTATCGCTCGAATCGTCCTTAAATTGGCTGTAATATCTTCCCCTACAACTCCATCTCCTCGCGTTGCCCCTTGTACAAATAAACCATTTTCATACTTCAATGAAATAGCAAGACCGTCTATTTTCAGCTCACATACATAGGAGAATTGATCACCAATTGCCTGCCGAACTTTACGGTCAAATTCTCGAAGACCCGCTTCATTAAAAGCATTTGATAGGCTAAGCATCGGGTAATCATGCGTCACTTTTTTAAAGCCCTCTACCACTGCCCCACCAACGCGCTGTGTAGGTGAATCAGGGTAGATCAGTGATGGATTCGCTTCTTCTAGTGCAATAAGCTCCTGCATTAATTGATCATAAACGCTATCAGCTACAACAGGCTTATCTAATACATAATAGGCATGTCCATACTCATGCAATAATTGATTTAACTCCTCTATACGTTGTTCGATTTCGTTCATTTATGTTCCTCCGCTTATGCTTTTTCAATAGGTGCAAATTGAGCTAGTAATCGCTTAATGCCAATTGGTTGTGGAAAAGCGATATCCAGCTCTGTATTATCACCTTCACCTTTTACACTAACAACCATACCTGTTCCCCATTTTTTATGAATAGCTTTATCGCCAGCCCTCCAACCGAACTGGTCGCCGCCTGTTGCTTGTAATCGTGCTGTAGCAGGCTGTGTTTGCTGAACGGCTCCAATTGTTCGTTTTTGAGGTCCACCTGTTGAACGATTGCTTGATGCAAATGGTGTTGTGGTTTGGACGCCTGCTTTGGAGATAGGTTCTATAATATCTTCTGAAATCTCTCCTAAAAATCGTGAGGCATTATTAAAGCTCGAACGACCAAAAATTGTTCGGCTTTGCGCGCATGTTAAATATAAACGTTCTTCTGCTCGGGTCACGCCCACGTACATCAACCGACGCTCTTCTTCCATTTCATCTGGATCATCGAGAGAACGTGAATGTGGGAAAATATTTTCCTCCATCCCAATAATAAAAACAACAGGGAATTCTAAGCCTTTCGCAGCATGCATCGTCATTAAAATAATATTGCCTTTCGATGTATCCTCTTTATCGAGTGCATCAATATCAGCAATTAATGCCAGATCAGTTAAAAAGGCAACTAAGCTTTTATCATCACTACGCTCCTCAAATGCCTTTGTGACGGATAAGAACTCTTCAATATTTTCTAAACGGCTTTCGGCTTCAATCGTTTTTTCATTTTGCAGCATTGTACGATAACCTGACTTATCAATGACTTGCTCGACAATTTCAGTGACAGATAAATAATTTTGCATCTCTGTAAAGCCTTTAATCATTGCATAAAATTGCTCAGCTGAGTTTGCGGCTTTTCCTGATAAGCCCATAAATACAAGATCATTCATCGCATCAAAAATAGAGCGATCCTGCTCAATCGCATAGCGAGCCATTTTTTCGAAGGATGTAGCACCGATACTACGCTTTGGTTCATTAATAATACGTGCTAGTGATAAATCATCATCATTGTTGGCAATAAGACGTAAATACGCAAGTAAATCCTTAATTTCTTTGCGGTCATAGAACTTTGTACCGCCTACGATTTGATAGGCCATATTGAATTTTACTAGCATTTCCTCCATCACACGGGATTGCGCATTTGTGCGATATAAAATAGCAAAGTCATCAAATGAACGTTTTTCTTTTTTGATTAATTGCTGGATTGTTTGGACAACAAATTGGGCTTCTTCTTGCTCATTATAAGCCTTATATAAGACAATCTTGTCACCCTCTGCATTTTCTGTACGCAGTTCTTTTGGATAGCGTGTTGTATTATTGTCAATGACGTTATTGGCTGCCTGTAGGATGCGCTTTGTTGAACGATAATTTTGCTCAAGCATAATGACCTTCGCATCAGGGTAGTCCTTTTCAAAGGATAGAATATTACCAATATCCGCACCACGCCAGCGATAAATAGACTGATCGGAATCCCCTACAACACAAATATTTTTAAATTTCTTTGCTAATAACTGTACAAGTAAATATTGGGATTTATTGGTATCTTGATATTCATCCACGTGAATGTATTGAAATTTATGTTGATAGTATTCAAGTACGTCTGGTACACGCTTGAATAACGTAATGGTTGTCATAATTAAATCATCGAAATCTAAGGATTGATTGCGGCGTAATCTTTTCTCATAGCCTTTATAGACGCGTGCAACAGTTTGTCCATATGGATTTTTTTCGTTCATTTGACCAGCGTAATCATCTGCTGTGATACATTCATTTTTAGCTGCACTAATAGCATTTAAAATTGCTCGAGGCTCATAGCGCTTAGGATCAATATTCTCTTCCTTCATTACATTTTTGATGACTGAAAGCTGATCAGTAGAATCTAAAATAGAAAAATTACGAGAAATGCCGAGCTGCTCGATATTACGACGTAAAATTCTTACACACATTGAGTGAAATGTAGAAACCCACATACGATCACCCGTACCATTACCAAGAATGCCATCAATACGATCACGCATCTCACGTGCCGCCTTATTTGTAAACGTAATCGCTAAAATTTTAGATGGGTATACTTCCTTCTCTATCACTAAATAAGCAATGCGATGTGTTAATACACGTGTTTTCCCCGAGCCAGCACCTGCCATGATGAGTAACGGTCCCTCGGTTGTTTTAACTGCCCTCTCCTGCTCTGGGTTCATACCTGCTAATAAATTTTTTGTTAATTGTTCCACTTTTCTACCACCTCACAAACATTTGTTCTTAAAATTATAGCGTATTTTTCACAGCCTTTACAGTGGCAAGTGCAGCTTTTATATCTTCATAAATAATATTGCCTACCACTACTGTATTTGCAAATTGGGCTATTTCTGCTGCCTGCTTTGCAGATGTAATACCTCCACCATAAAATAGCTTTGTGTGCTTTAATTCTTGCTTCACGGCACTTACAATTTCAAGATCGCCATACATGCCACTGTACTCTATATAAAATACAGGCAGCTTAAAGAAGTTTTCTGCTAAACGTGCATAGGCTACGACATCATCAATCGTTAAATCTGTTTTTGCTCCTGTTACTTGTGCTACTTTACAATTTGGATTTAAAATACAGTACCCCTCTGCGACTAGCTCATCCCACACCATAATATCTCCGTACTCTTTAATAGCTTCATGATGTAAATTTTTAATCCACTTTGGATCATCACTATTTAAGACTGTAGGAATAAAATAATAATCATAGCCTGGTGTGACCGCATCAAGTGTAGAGATTTCAAGCGCTATTGGTACTTCAAAGCGTCTAACGCGAACAAGTAAATCTAGTACACCATCCAATGTCACCTGATCTGTTCCCCCAACTACAATGACGTCTGTGCCAGATTCACAAATTTTTTCAAGATTTTCATCCGAAATTTCCTTTGCTGGGTCTAGCTTGAACACATGTTGCCATTCTAAATAATCCATCTATTGACCACCTATCATTTTTCGATTTATTCGCTTACCAGTATAGCTTATGATTCACAACAAAAAAATGAAAAAGACTAGGTAGAATCTCTACCCAGCCTCTGCCCAACTATTCTTTTGGTGCTTGAAATGGCTTTTCATCAGGATACAAACGACCAAGCATTTCATCATATGTGTCATTCCCATAATCAAAGCAACGGCGTACCCTTGAAATAGTTGCTGTACTTGCACCTGTTTCCTTTTTAATGGACTCATAAGTTTTCTTTAAACGTAGTAAATGTGCAACCTCAAAACGTTGAGCCAGTGATTGAATTTCACTTATCGTACATAAATCATCAAAAAACTTATAGCATTCTTCGATGTCTTTTAGCTCTAATACGGCTTTAAATAATTGATCTGTTTGATGCCCTCGAATTTTTTCGATTTGCATGCAATTTCCTCCCTCTAAGACTGCGTTTTCACCATTGCTTGTAACCCTGGTGAAGTTGGCACAAAATGAATCCATGACTTTCCTGGCATAAGTTTTACTGGCTCGCCAGATTGTTCTACAGCCATTGGTATGCCATCCACATTAGCCCACTTGACTTCCCTGAGGTAGCCATTTTGAAATACATACGCATTTCCACCAGAAGTTAAATCAATTGCTTGGCGGCCAACATTATCAAGTGTTCGATGGTTCATTTCAAAAAATAGAACATTTGCTAATGCGAGCGTTTCGCCTGTTAGCATATCCTTTGTGTCCACGCCTGCCGATTGTCGTTTATAGTGATTACTTTGATGATCATACACATACGAATTATGGAAATCGTTATTATTTCCGTAGTAAACGTCAATTTGACTTGTTTCAATGCCTATTTTACCATGTTCATCAGATTCATAAAAAGCCTGAAGCACTTTTTTACTGTAATTCATTGAAGCGCCTACCATTTCAGCACCTTTTATAATATTTTCAGATGCTATATAGGAATTATGTGGCGCAACACGATCTCTTGAACGTTTAAAAAGTGTACCATCATACGCCATACCGTTAATATTATCGACTACATGGTTTTCAAGCATTGTTTTCGCCTCTGGGCTATAGCCATGTGCGATATAAAATGCATCATATCCTTTAGCAATATCGATAAAATAAGAGCGTGCACTACGCACTGGTCCTACTTTCTCAGGCAATTCACTTTGATAAATCGCTAAAAAGCGTGTAACATCACCCTCTGCTAGCATCTCATAAATAATATCTGCAGCAGCTAACCCTGATTGTGGGCGTGCTGCAGGATGATTATTAATAGTAACCATAATAGGTCGCTGTGTAATCTCTTGCTGCACAGCTTCTCCTGTAAGTGGTGCTGTATATGTTGGCTGTTGTACGGGCTGCTCAGCAATTGGCTGCTCCTCCACCATATCTTCATCATCGTCTTCCTTAGCCTTTTCAGAGTCTTTAGAACATCCTCCAATCACTAGCATAGTCAATGCCATCGCTATCAATAATTTCTTTGATTTAAACACAAACAATCTCCCCTTTAAGCAACTACACATTTCTCTTACTTGTGTACTCAACTGTCTAGCTGTTCATAAATTAGCGCATAACAGCTGGCAATAAAAGCTTGTTCTTCATTACATCAAAAATCCCTTTAGGTGTTATACGAATATATGGTAAATGGGTGGATTGCAAAAATAATAAGGTATAAATTGCATCCCCTAATTGATAGCCACGCTCTGCTAAAGCTTGTTTTAATGCTTTTTCTTTCTCCATTAACGTCTCAACACTGCCATCATACAATAACCCACCAATTGTTAATGGAATAGTAGTGATGACTTCTCCCTTTTCCACAAGAACAATACCACCTTGCTGCGCCTTCATCTCTTCAAAGGCTTTTATCATATCTTCTTTATTTTTTCCAATCAAGATAATATCGCCCGTGTTGGAATAGGAGGAGGCAAATCCTTGAACATTTGTCGCAAAGCCTTTAATCATCGTATTGACATGCCAACTGCCTTGTCGATTAATTAACATTAAATAGCACTCATCATGATTAGCAAGCTGTCCTTCTCTAGTAATAAGCGAATTATACGGCTTTGTAATCACATCATTGACTAGCTCGATCCCAAATGGCATTGAAAACTGGAAATCCTGTGAATCTAATGAAAAGTCTAAAGTAAATTTAGGGATCGCTGTATAATCAACGTCCGCTAGATTATGCACACGCTTTCCATTACGCTTCAACCAAACACCCTTTGACAGCACACTTTCTGGCACAGGATGATATTCATCTTGCAATATATTCAGGGAGGCAAAGCGCCCTGTTGCGATAAAGCCATGCAAATTAGACATATTATAATAGCATGCAATATTATAAGAGGCCATCTGATAGGCATCTATAGGAGAGACACCAGCATCTAAGGCGACTTGAATGCATTTGTCCATTACACCATCCTCATGAAAGGAAGGTGTTGAACCATCTGTTGTCATCATAAGATGGTCGAAAATAGGTAATTCTTTTTCTACGATTCCTTTTAGTAAATGTGGCAAATCTGGACGAATCGAAGAATGGCGCAATGTGACTGCATAGCCCTGCATAATACGGCGCTCCACCTCTTCCACTGTCATCGCCTCATGATCCCCATCTGCACCAAGTAGCTTCATACGTGCCAATGTTCTTTCAGATGCACCAGGGAAATGCCCTTCAATTTTTTTGCCGAGTCCTTTTGCCATTTGCATCCGATAAAGCATTTGGTCATCGCCATGCAATAGCTTAGGCCAGCCAGTCAGTTCCCCTCCTAATAGAATATCACTGCGCTCCAACCACTCTAAAATAGAGGTGTTAGAGAAAATTTCCTCCTCCTGCTCCATTTCTGTTTGTGAATCAAAACGCGCCCACCAATAAAAAGAAAACGGCAGCTTTTTTAAATGATCCAATATTGAAAACGCTTTCTTATTTGTTAAAGATAAAACAAAGCTTAAATTATCAGAAATAAAGGCTGTTGTTCCAAGTTGACCACAAAAATCAGCAAATGATTGTGGATGGTATAGTTGGAATGGATGTACATGCGGCTCAATATAACCAGGTACAATTGTTTTATCTGTACAGTCAACGATTTCTGTTCCCTCTAATAAAGGAGGCATTCTGTCGCCAGCATAGACAATTCGATCCCCTAAAATCCAAATATTCCCTACTACCCATTGTTTCAACATACTATGTAAATATCGTGCATTTTTTAATACAATATCTGGCGCTTTTTTACCATCAATTACAGCTAATTGCTGACGTATTTTTGTTATTTTCCACACTGGATCCACACTATTCGCCCCTTCCTAAATTACGTAATTTTTCATCGTGTAAATCTAATTTGATGTCACATACTATTACTGCATAGGCACATCCTTTTATTGAGGTCTGTACTTATGTAATCATCTTGTTTCAATCGTAACACAGCACTTTCATAAAGCAAAGTGTACCTCGCTTATTTTTTCCACAATGACTAAAGGAGGAACTATTATGATGCAACATACTAATTTAAGCGAAAAGAATGCATTTTGTCGCTTCGCTATGGGGACAAGCTTAACTGCATTTGGAATCGCAAAAGTGTCACGAAATCCTAATTGTACAAAGGGTCGATTGATGATTGCATTAGGTGCAATGAAAATGGCTGAGGGGCTCTTTAAATATTGCCCAACAAAGGCTATTTTAAGTTCCAATATGCAAAGTGCCATGAACACCTCTATGCAAAGTATGTTCAATGGGCAAAATTCTATGTCCTCTGAAAAAATCGATCAATTGATGAAGGATTTCTCCTCTGCTATTGCTGGTAACTCATCTGACACAGCAAAACAATCCGATACCAGCACTTCAACACAAAATTCCTCAAAAAACAGCAGCAATTCGTCAACGAATAAAGCTCAAAATCCTTCTTAGTCAAAAAGGGTGTCTCAAAGGTCATTTGAGACACCCTCTTTTCCGCATGAAAGCGGAGTGGTAGTAATAAAAGTGTGTTAAAATTTCTCTTTTTCAGAGAAAACTACTATCCAAATTTTTTATCAAACACCATCTTACATTTGAAATATTTTCAACTATAGGTGATGTCAGCTATTACTTCAATGTACGCCAGCCAATATCTTTACGGAAGAAGAAATGATTCCATTCTTCTGTTGCCATGCCAGCATAAACCTTTTCCTGTGCTTCTTTTAATGTTGATGCCTTCGCACCTACTAACAGTACCCGACCACCGTTACCAACAAATTGACCATCTACTAATTTTGTTCCTGCATGAAATACAGCATATGATGTTGAAAGTGCCTCAAGACTTGGTAATGCATGTCCTTTTTCTACATCACCAGGATAGCCCTCTGCTGCAATTACAACACCTAGCATTGCTTCATTTGACCATTGTAAATCAAATGGCTGCTCATCCATTAAAGCTGTCATAAATGCACCAAAATCAGATGTCATGCGCGGTAATACAACCTGTGTTTCTGGATCACCAAAGCGAGCATTAAATTCAATTACCTTTGGTCCATTTTGCGTTAAAATAAGCCCTGCATATAAAATACCTGTGAAGGACACACCATCTGCCTCCATACCTTTTACAGTAGGCTCTACGATTGTTTGATATGCATAATCTACTACTTCTTGTGAAATTTGTGGCACTGGTGAATAAGCGCCCATACCGCCCGTATTTGGTCCTTTATCGCCATCATAGGCACGTTTATGATCTTGTGCAATAACCATTGGGTAAATTTGACCTTTATGTATAAATGACATAAAGGAGAATTCTTCTCCATCTAAAAATTCTTCAATGACAACACGTGATGATGACTCGCCAAAGCGCTGATTGCCAATCATATCCTGCACCGCGTCAACCGCTTCCTGCTCTGTCATCGCTACCACAACGCCTTTGCCTGCTGCTAACCCATCTGCCTTAATAACGATTGGGGCTCCCTGCTCCTGAATATAAGCAATTGCCTGCTCCGCCTCTGTAAATGTTTCGTGTGCAGCTGTTGGGATATTGTATTTATTCATCACTTCTTTTGCATAGGATTTACTGCTTTCAATTTGTGCCGCTGCCTTTGTTGGACCAAAGATGCGTAAGCCCCTCTCCGCAAAGAAATCAACAATGCCTGCAGCAAGTGGCTGCTCAGGACCGACAAATGTTAAATTAACGTTATTTTCCTTAGCAAATTGTGCAAGACCTGCAAAGTCCATTGTATCAATTTGAACAATCTCTGCATCATTGCGCATCCCATCATTGCCTGGTGCTACAAATACTTTATTGATAGATGGTGAAATGCTAAATTGTTTAGCGATTGCATGCTCACGACCACCACTTCCAATTACTAATATATTCATTTAAAAAAATCCTCCTCTGTGTACATAAGACCGAAATGCTTTATCTTGGTTCAATATTTATCTTCTTTAAGATAGGGATAACTGTCTAGTTTTCTCTTTGCTCAACAAATAGCTAAACATCCACTGAACCAAGATAAAAGCACCGGCGGATGTCACAGATTTTAAGGCCTACATGATGTAGGTCAGTTAACCGTTGTCACAGGACGTGACGCTTTTAGGTTAACTTTCTTCCAAAGAGCATACTCGAAAAAATCTGGACACAATTTATGCTGAGGCATAATTGATCCACCGCCTCGGTCTCTACCTTGCTATTTTAATGTTTAAAATGACGTACGCCTGTAAATACCATAGCGATGCCATATTCATTTGCTTTATCAATCGAATCTTGGTCTTTTATCGAGCCACCTGGTTGAATAATCGCTGTAATGCCTGCTGCTGCTGCTGCCTCAACCGTATCACTCATTGGGAAAAAGGCATCGGATGCAAGTGCAGCGCCCTGTGCTTTTTCTCCAGCTTGCTCAAAGGCAATTTTAGCTGCACCTACACGGTTCATTTGCCCGGCGCCTACACCAAGCGTCATATGTGCATCTGTCACAACAATAGCATTTGATTTAACATGTTTGACAACAGACCAGCCAAGCTTTAATGCTTCCCATTCCTCTGCTGTTGGTTCACGATCTGTCACCACTTGAATCTCTGCATCACTAAAGCCATAACGATCTGGCTCTTGTACTAACAGACCGCCTTCCACAGAAACAACATTGAATGGATCTTGGTTTACTTGCTCAAATGGGATGGTTAATAGACGAATATTTTTCTTCTGTGTTAAAATATCTAGTGCTTCTTGAGAGAAAGCAGGTGCAATAATAATTTCTAAGAAAATATGACTTAGCTTTTCCGCAGTTGCTGCATCTACCTCACGATTTAATGCGATAATACCACCAAAAATAGATGTTGGATCTGCTTCATACGCTTTATCAAATGCTGCCTCTAGTGTCTCTCCAGTTCCTACACCACAAGGGTTCATATGCTTTACGGCTACTGCTGCTGGCATATCAAATTCCTTGACGATTTGTAATGCTGCATTGCCATCCTGAATATTATTATAAGATAGCTCCTTACCATGTAGCTGTGTCGCATAGGCTAATGAGAAGTCAGAGCCAAGACGCTTTTGGTAAAATGCAGCTTGTTGATGTGGGTTTTCGCCATAGCGTAAGTTTTGTTTTAATTCATATGTCAATGTTAGGCTCTCTGGGAACTCTTCTTCTGTTAAATAGTTAGAGATATAAGAATCATAAGCAGCTGTGTGACGAAAAACTTTCGCAGCTAATTGACGACGTGTTTCAATAGTTGTTGCACCATTAGCTTTTAGTTCCTCTAATACGTTTGCATAGTCATTGCTATCTACGATAACCGTTACATATTGATGGTTTTTTGCAGCAGAACGTAACATTGTAGGACCACCGATATCGATATTTTCAATCGCATCATCCCAAGTTACATTAGGCTTTGAAATTGTTTCAACAAATGGGTATAAGTTGACACAAACAATTTCAATTGGTTCAATGCCATGCTCATTCATTTGCGCTTGATGAGAAGCATCGTCAAACTTTCCTAATAGACCACCATGAATCATTGGATTTAATGTTTTCACGCGACCATCTAAAATTTCAGGAAACTTCGTTACTTCATCTACTGCTGTTACAGCCACCGCATTGTCCTGTAACATTTTTTTTGTACCACCAGTTGATAAAATTTCATAACCTAATGCTACTAATTCCTTTGCAAATTCTAAAATACCATCTTTATTGGAAACACTAATTAATGCACGTTTTGTCACAACAATATCCTCCTAATTTTTATCGTGTTTGCCACGAACTAACTTGCTAGATTGATAGAGTTAGGTCTTATTTGTAAGAAGGTACTTGACCTAACTCCTTTCTTCATTACTGTAATAATTGCTGTAAAGCCTTTGTATATAATAAATGCTCTTGCTTGTGTATCTCCGCCTCTGTTGCCTCACGGTTGCCTTCAATCACTGGTACAGCAACCTGTGCAATAATAGGTCCTGTATCCATTCCCTCATCTACAAAATGCACCGTTACGCCAGTCACCTTTACCCCATGATTCATTGCCTGACCTATGGCATCTTTCCCGGGAAATGCTGGTAATAAAGAAGGGTGAATATTGACAATGCGCTGTGGAAATGCCGCTAATAATACATCGCTAATTAAACGCATATACCCTGCAAGCACAATCCACTTCACATCGTATTTATGTAAAGCCTCAATAATAGCAGTTTCGTAAGCTGCTTTTGATACAAATTCTTTTGGATTTAATGCGAGTACAGGAATGCCGAAATTTTCAGCACGTGTTACGACAAATGCTCCTGGCCTATCTGTGACAACAAGTTCAATCTTCGCATGTAGTTCGCTACGTTCAATAGCCTCTTGAATGGCTTGAAAATTACTGCCGCTGCCTGACGCAAACACGGCGATTTTTGTTGGTGCTGTCATTACACTAAACTCCCATCATGTGAGCCGTTAAATACAACGCCATCACCCTTTACAACGCGACCAATTGTATATGCCTTTTCACCATTTGCCTCTACTGCAGCAATCACTTTATCAGCTTCGTCTGCTGAAACAGCAATGACAAAACCAATCCCCATGTTAAAGACATTATATAAATCCTTATCTGCTAACTGACCTTTATCTTTTAAGAAGTCAAAAATACGCAATACTGGCCATGTGCCTAAATCAATTTCAGTCGCTAAGCCTTCTGGCATCATACGTGGTAGGTTTTCATAGAAGCCGCCACCTGTAACATGTGCACAGCCATGAACATTTGCTGCTTTTAATGCTGCTAATACAGGCTTCGCATATAATTTTGTTGGTACTAAAAGCGCCTCTCCAATTGGGCCTAAATCTTCATAGCCTTCTACAATAGCATCCACTGCATATTGCTGGTCTGCAAAAACAATTTTACGTACTAACGAGTAACCATTTGAATGCACACCGCTTGATGCAATACCAATAAGGACGTCGCCTTCTACGATTTTTTCTCCTGTAATAATAGCAGACTTTTCACAAGCACCTACTGCAAAGCCTGCTAAATCATATTCATCTTCCTCATAAAGACCAGGCATTTCTGCCGTTTCGCCACCGATTAATGCCGCACCAGATTGGACACAGCCATCTGCAACACCTTTAACAATTTGTTCGATTTTTGCAGGTTCAGCTTTTCCAAGAGCTACGTAATCTAAAAAGTACAAAGGCTCTGCTCCTTGGGCCACTATATCATTTACACACATGGCTACACAGTCCACACCAATTGTATCGTGCTTGTCTACCATAAATGCTAGCTTTAGCTTTGTTCCAACCCCATCTGTCCCTGAAATCAAAACAGGTTCTTGAAGATTTAGTTCTGACAAGTCAAACATACCACCAAAGCCACCAAACGTCCCCATCACACCTAGACGGTTTGTACGTTCAACATGAGACTTCATTCGTTTTACGGCTTCATAGCCTGCTTCAATATTTACACCTGCTTGTTCATATGCTTTTGACACGCAGAGTTCCTCCTTATTATCCAAATCGCCTTTATCCTAGAGACTGCATTGTTTTTTAACGTAATAGTTCTTTTTCATGTGGTAAGATGGTATCCGGGAAAATTTCTGTTGGGTATTTGCCTGTAAAACATGCTAGGCATAGTCCACGGTTGTCATCTTCATATGGTCGTGCAATCGTGTCGACCATTCCCTCAGTAGAAAGGAATGTGAGAGAATCTGCTCCAATAGCTTCACGAATTTCATCTACATTATGACTAGAGGCAATCAGCTCTTCATGTGTAGATGTATCAATACCATAATAACAAGGGTTCGTCATCGGGGGTGACGAAATGACAACATGCACCTCTGCTGCCCCCGCATCCTTTAGCATTTTGACAATACGACGTGATGTTGTACCACGCACAATGGAATCGTCCACCATTATTACACGTTTCCCCTTTACCACTTGCACAACTGGTGATAGCTTCATTTTTACCCCGCGTTCACGTAGTTCCTGCGTCGGCTGAATAAAGGTACGACCAACATAACGGTTTTTAATCAGACCTAGCTCATAAGGAATGCCACTTTCTTCCGCAAAGCCGATTGCTGCTGAAATACTTGAATCCGGCACCCCTGTTACAACATCTGCCTCAATATGCGCACATTCACGAGCAAGCTGTTTTCCCATACGTTTACGTGCCATATGGACGTTAATCCCATCAATATCTGAATCCGGACGAGCTAAATAAACATATTCCATCGCACACATTGCACGTTTGTTCATATCTGCGAAACGGTCCGATTTAACCCCCTCATCATTAATGATGATTAGCTCTCCTGGTTCTACAGAGCGAACAAACTCTGCTCCAATTAAATCAAATGCACAAGTTTCAGAAGCTACTACCCAGCCATCTCCTAGCTTACCAAGAGATAATGGACGTAAACCATGTGGATCACGTGCAACAAGCATTTCATCCTTTGTCATAATTAAGAAAGAATACGCACCCTTTAAAAGAGATAGGGCATTTTTCACCTTCGCACGGAATGGTGAATGCGAGCTTTTCTTAATAAGATGCGCCAACACTTCTGTATCAGAGCTAGAGTGGAAAATACTACCCTGTCGCTCTAAATATTGTTTTAAATGTGTCGCATTGACTAAGTTACCGTTATGGGCAATTGAAAGGCTACCAGTTGAGGAGTGGAATAATAATGGCTGTACATTTTCGATACCGCCACCACCAGCAGTCGTGTAACGAACATGTGCAATAGCTGCTTTGCCGTTCACTGCTTTTAATTTATCTTCGTTGAAAACATCATTAACTAGTCCTTCGCCTTTCACCGCGCGAAGATGCTGTCCGTCTGAAACGACAATTCCAGCGCCTTCTTGTCCACGGTGTTGAAGAGCATGAAGCCCGTAATAGCTAAGGTGTGCTGGATTTGGGTTACCCCAAATACCAAACACCCCACATTCTTCGTTTAAGCCTCTGAGTTCAGCAAGCATGGGATTGCTCCTTTCCAATTAGAACGGAATTCCTCCACTGTACCTTCTACAAGCACACCTTTGTCCCCGTTGATTTTCACAAGTGCATCATTTGTTACCACACCAATTTTTTGCGTATCTTTCACGATTTCTACAAACGCTGCGGCATCTTCCTCTTTTACTGTGACAACAAAACGAGATTGACTTTCACTGAATAATGCCGTTGTCGCAGATCCTGCTAGTGTTACGTCAACACCAAGACCGTTTGCAGCAAATGTTGTTTCAGCAATCGCCACAGCTAGACCTCCCTCTGCTACATCATGCGCAGATTGAACAAGGCCTGCTTTAATCGCCTTTAATAAAGCTTGCTGACGTGTCGCTTCAACCTCTAAATCGATAGCTGGTGCTTTCCCTGAAATAACCCCATCATTTAATAGCTTTTGCAGCTCTGAGCCACCAAACTCTGTTTTTGTTTCACCAATTACAAAGACGATGTCACCAGCAGCCTTCACTCCCTGTGTTGTAACATGTGCTAAGTCTTCAATAAGACCAACCATACCAATTGTTGGTGTTGGGTACACCGCTTCACCTGAGCGTTCATTATAAAGAGAAACGTTACCGCCGATTACTGGTGCATTTAATGCTGTACAGGCAGCAGAAATTCCATCAGCTGATTTTTCAATTTGCCAGAAAATTTCTGGTTTCTCTGGATTACCGAAGTTTAAGCAGTCTGTAATCGCAAGTGGCGTACCACCAGAGGCAACGATATTACGAGCTGCTTCTGCTACTGCAATCGCACCACCCACTTCTGGATCTAGGTAAATATAGCGAGAGTTACAGTCCGTTGTCATAGCTAACCCTTTATTTGTACCTCGTACGCGAATAACAGCAGCGTCAGAGCCTGGTGCTACAACTGTTGATGTACGCACTTGATAATCGTATTGATCGTATACCCACTCTTTAGAAGCAATTGTTGGTGCTTGTAAAAGAGCGCTTAATGTTTCTTTGTAATCTGTTACAACAGGCTCTGTGTTTTCGATAGCTTGGAACTGTGCATAGTACGCAGGTTCAGCAGATGGCTTATGATAGACAGGCGCGTCTTCTGCTAATGCATCGGCAGGCACCTCTGCCACTACTTGTCCATTGTGTAAAAGACGAAGCATTTTATCATCTGTTACTCGTCCAATAGCAACAGCATCTAAATCATATTTCTCAAAAATCACTTTAATTTCATCCTCGCGACCTTTTTTCACCACTAATAGCATACGTTCTTGAGACTCAGATAGCATCATTTCGTAAGCTGTCATACCTGTCTCACGCTGAGGCACTAAGTCTAAGTTCATTTCTACACCAGAACCAGCCTTTGAAGCCATCTCTGCTGAAGATGAAGTCAGACCAGCTGCACCCATATCTTGAATACCAACTAGCGCATCTGATTTTACAACCTCTAAACATGCTTCAAGTAAAAGCTTCTCCATAAATGGATCTCCTACTTGTACTGCTGGACGTTGGTTTTCTGATTCCTCTGTTAATTCCTCAGAGGCAAACGTTGCACCATGAATGCCATCACGACCTGTTTTCGCCCCAACATACATCACTGTATTACCAACACCTGCTGCAATACCTCGTTGAATATCTTGATGGTCAATTAAACCAACACACATAGCATTTACAAGTGGGTTGCCTTCATAGCAAGGATCAAATTGAATTTCGCCACCTACTGTTGGGATTCCGATACAGTTACCATATCCTGCGATTCCCGCTACTACTTCTTCAAATAGATATTTACCACGTGCTGATTTTAATTCACCAAAGCGTAATGAGTTTAACATAGCGATTGGACGTGCGCCCATTGAGAAAACATCACGGATAATACCGCCTACACCTGTTGCAGCTCCCTGATAAGGTTCAATAGCAGATGGATGGTTATGAGATTCCATTTTAAACACTACTGCTTGCTCATCTCCAATATCAACAATCCCTGCACCTTCACCTGGTCCTTGTAAAACTTGAGGTCCTTTTGTAGGGAATTTGCGTAATACAGGCTTTGAATTTTTATAGGAGCAGTGCTCAGACCACATTACTGAGAAAAGACCTGTCTCTGTCCAGTTAGGTAAACGTCCTAAAATTCCTTCCACCATTGCAAATTCTTCGTCTGACATCCCCATACCAGCGTATAGCTTTTCATCTTTAATTTGCTGTGCTGTTGGCTCAAACTTAGTTGTTGACATGATTTTCCCTCCACTGCTTCACGATTGATTTAAATACTGCTAGACCGTCTGCGCCGCCCACCAGTGCATCAACAGCTCGCTCTGGGTGTGGCATCATCCCTAATACATTGCCGCGCTCGTTTATAATCCCTGCGATATCTGCTAAAGAACCGTTTGGATTGTCACCTGAGTATGTGAATACGATTTGATTATTATCTTTCAGTGATTGCAAAGTTTCCTCGTCACAGTAGTAGTTACCTTCACCATGTGCGATTGGAATATTGATGATTTGACCTTGCTCATATTGATTTGTGAATAATGTATTGTTGTTTTCAACTTTAAGCTGTACTGTACGGCACATAAATTTCAAGTTTTTATTGCGTAATAAAGCTCCTGGTAATAATCCTGCTTCTGTTA
The DNA here is from genome assembly GCF_038051955.1 of Lysinibacillus sp. FSL H8-0500. Classification (NCBI taxonomy): domain Bacteria; kingdom Bacillati; phylum Bacillota; class Bacilli; order Caryophanales; family Bacillaceae; genus Lysinibacillus; species Lysinibacillus sp. FSL H8-0500. The sequence continues at coordinate 4,159,904 of NZ_CP150292.1, forward strand.
GGATCTGGAATCCATTACATACACCTAATACAGGTTTACCAGCCTCTGCTGCCTTCTTAACCTCTGCCATAATATTAGATTGATTAGCCATTGCCCCACAACGAAGATAATCCCCATAGGAGAATCCGCCAGGCACTAAAATACCATCAAAGTCACTTAAATCTGTTGCTGTATGCCATACATATTCTACTTCTTCACCTAGCTCGTCTTTTATCGCATGATACATATCAATATCACAGTTGGACCCAGGGAATACGAGTACTGCGAATTTCATGATTAATTAGCCTCCTCGATTTCGTAACGGTAGTCTTCGATAACAACATTCGTTAAAACTTTGTCACACATTTCTTTGATTAGACTATCAATATCTCGTTCTGTGTCATTTAATGTTAGTTCAAGATATTTACCAATACGTAAATCAGCTACCTCATCATAGCCTATCTTTGCTAAAGAGCTTTGTACTGCTGAACCTTGTGGATCAAGAATGCTCTCACGTAATGTTACATAGATTTTTACTTTTTTCATTGTTATTTGCCTCCGAGTCTAGATAGTATAATAGTATAAACTTCAGTTAAATTACCAAGGTCTCGACGAAAAACATCTTTGTCTAACTTTTGCTTCGTTGCTGCATCCCAAAGTCGGCATGTATCTGGCGAAATTTCATCCGCTAATAATACAGTGCCATCTGTATCACGACCAAACTCTAGTTTAAAATCAATCAGTGTGACATTGACTTCTTCAAAAATTGGCTGTAAAACTTTATTAACAGCTAATGCTCCATCATAAATGGCAGTTACTTCAGCAGGTGTTGCAAGCTCTAGTATGTCAATATGCTCTGTTGTAATAAACGGGTCCCCTAGGGCATCGTCTTTATAATAAAATTCGACGATAGGCCGTTTTAAAGGTGTCCCCTCATCAAAGCCAAGACGATTGGCTAAACTTCCCGCTGCTATATTACGAACAACTACTTCAATCGGAATAATTTCTACTTTTTTCACAAGCTGCTGTGTGTCTGACAGTTGTTTTACGAAATGTGACGCAATTCCGTTAGCTTGTAATTTTTCGAAAATTAATGAAGTGATACGATTATTTAAAATACCTTTGCCTTCAATTTCCTCTTTTTTTTCACCATTAAATGCTGTTGCACTATCCTTGTATTCAACAAGTAGCACATCTGGCTCCTCTGTTGTGTACAATTTTTTTGCTTTACCTTCATACAAAAGTTGACCTTTCGTCATGTCGTTTTCCCCCTGATATTATGAGATACGCCTGTAGTAATGTTCAGAATTGAACCGTGCCCTCACGATCCAACTCTGAAACATTTAATCAATATTAGTTAAGTCCTAATCGTTCAAAAATCATATCCACATGCTGTAAATGATAGTTGTAGTCAAAGCACTTATCCAGCTCTTCTTTTGTTAAATAGGATGTAATTTTTTCACTTGCATCGACCAATGTACGGAACTGAACTTGTTCGTCCCACGCCTGCATTGCTAAAGGCTGTACGGTATCATACGCTTCTTCACGTACTAAGCCTTTATCAATCAATGCGAGTAAAATACGTTGAGAATAAATAAGACCAAATGTGCGATCCATATTACGTTTCATATTATCAGGGAATACTGTTAAGTTTTTCACAATATTACCGAATCGATTTAACATATAATTAAGTGTTATTGTTGCATCAGGTAAAATTACACGCTCTGCAGATGAATGTGAAATATCACGCTCATGCCATAAAGCGACATTTTCATACGCTGTTACCATATAGCCACGCATTAAACGTGACATACCAACCATATTTTCAGAGCCGATTGGATTACGTTTATGCGGCATCGCTGATGACCCTTTTTGGCCCTTTGCAAAAGCTTCCTCTACTTCACGTGTTTCAGATTTCTGTAAGCCTCGAACTTCTGTTGCAAATTTTTCGATGGATGTAGCGATTAAAGCCAATGCCCCTAAATATTGTGCATGACGATCACGCTGTAAAGTCTGTGTTGAAATTGGCGATGCTGCAAGGCCTAATTTATCGCATACATACTGCTCAACACGAGGATCAATATTGGCATATGTACCAACAGCTCCAGACATTTTCCCTGTTTCAATTACTTTTGCAGCAGCCTCGAAGCGCTCAAGATTACGTTTCATTTCCTCATACCATAAACCAAGCTTTAAACCAAAAGTTGTTGGCTCTGCATGCACACCATGTGTACGCCCCATCATTACTGTGTGTTTATGTTCCTTTGCCTTTGCAGCAATAATTTCAATGAAACTCACGATATCTTTGCGTAAAATATCATTTGCTTGTTTGATTAAATAGGAAAGCGCTGTGTCTACTACATCTGTAGAAGTTAAACCATAATGCACCCATTTACGTTCTTCCCCAAGTGTTTCAGAAACGGCACGGGTAAAGGCTACAACATCATGACGTGTTTCTTGCTCAATCTCTAAAATACGATTTACATCAAATGAAGCATTTTCGCGAATTTTAGCAACGTCCTCTTTTGGAATATCGCCTAATTCTGCCCAAGCCTCACATGCTAAAATTTCAACCTCAAGCCAAGCCTGGTATTTATTTTGCTCTGTCCAAATTGCGCCCATTTCGGGTCTTGTATAACGTTCAATCATCGCGTGTCTCCTTCTATTCCGACCAAATGCCAGAACTCTCGATTTGCTGTAGTGTTTCCTCTATGTTTTTTGTCATAATCGTTACATGGCCCATCTTACGGTTGACCTTAGCTTCAGCTTTCCCATAAAGATGGATAGACCAGTCAGGATATTTAGCAATTGAGTTACTTAATGGCACGACATGCTGCCCTAATACATTGACCATAATAGATGGTGCCCAAAGCTGTGGCTTACGTAATGGCCAACCACAAACCGCACGAATATGCTGATGGAATTGTGAAACATTACACGCTTCTATTGAATAGTGACCAGAATTATGAGGTCTTGGTGCTAATTCATTAATAATAATGCGACCATCCTCTAATACAAACATCTCGACTGCCAACGTGCCTACTAGGTGCAAGTAATCTGCAATTTTTAAAGCTTCACGTTCTGCCGTTTGAGCTGTTTGTTGTGTGATACGTGCAGGTACAATGGTTTCATGTAAAATATGATGCACATGAATATTCTCTCCAACAGGCTGACAATATGATTCACCATGACCATTCCTTTGAACAATAACCGATACCTCTTTTACAAAAGGTATAAACGCTTCGGCAATACATTGTGAATGACTAAATAGCTCTTTCGCGAAAGGGAGGTCTTCTGCTGATTTTAAAAGCTGCTGCCCCTTGCCATCGTAACCACCTCTTGCTGTTTTGACTATACAAGGATACCCAATCGTATCAATATTGGCTACTAGTTCATCATAAGTTTTTGCAACAATATAAGGTGCTACTGGACAACCAGCCTTCCCTATCGCTTCTTTTTCTGTGATGCGGTCTTGCGTAATGCGTACCAATTCAGCTCCCTGAGGAACATATGCAATTTGCGATAAACGCTTTAAGCCATCATAATCAATATTTTCAAATTCATATGTGATCACATCGCTAACTTCTGCAAGTTCTTCTAATGCAGCTTCATCATCATAAGATGCCACAATACGAATATCTGCTACTTGTCCACATGGCGAGTCCATTGCTGGTTCAAGCACAGCAATTTTAAAGCCCGACTCCTTTGCAGCAATTGCCATCATTCGACCAAGCTGACCTCCACCGATAATCCCTAACGTTTGTCCAGGGTAAATAATCTTCGTCACACTAAGTCACCTGAGCTTTCTAACACTTGCTGCTTTGTTGCCTCACGTCTAGCATCTAATGTAGTAGCAAGCCCTGTATCAGTTGTTGACAAAATTTGCGCTGCAAGTAATCCTGCATTTGTGGCTCCTGCTTTGCCAATCGCTACAGTTGCTACAGGTACACCACCAGGCATTTGAACAATAGATAATAATGAATCAAGTCCATTTAATGCACGTGATTGCACAGGTACACCGATGACTGGCAATGTTGTTTTCGCTGCCGCCATACCGGGTAAATGTGCAGCCCCACCTGCTCCAGCAATAATCACTTGTATACCTCGCTCACGTGCTGTTTCAGCATACTCAAACATTAAATCAGGCGTACGATGTGCCGATACTACCTTTTTTTCATAAGGTACTTGTAATTCATCTAAGATATCACATGCATGTTTCATTGTTTCCCAGTCACTTGAACTCCCCATAATGACACCGATTTTCGGATTCATAAATTGTCGCTCCTTTTAAACGATAGAAAAATGATCGATTCTTGTGCAAGCTACTATTCTATAATTGCTCTTGCCATTCTTCTCTTTTTTAACAAAAAAGCCCTCAACTAAACTACTCTCTACTATACAGGTGAAAGCAGCTTACTTGAGGACTTATGAGGACAAGAATATAATCCATGTACAAAGCTATACATTGATCTTCTTGCAACATACCAAAAGTGCTTTCCCGCATAGTCCAGCATTTACGGTGCCGGGTAGAGACACTAGAGCCAATTCTCTAGCATATATGTGGGACTTATTTGTTTTTCCTTCTCACATTTTAACAAGGGATATCCTTGTCGTCAATTCGAAATACGAACATTTTTTAATGGTATCAAAAAAATATTCGTATTTTATTCATATTCACTCTCTATCTTGCACAAACATCGCTTTAAATTGAATTTTTTGTCGCAAATATGTCGGTTCACCATTTACTAGCTGAAAGAGGGGCTCTTCTTTCCGACCCACAGCTATATAGCCGTCTTCACGCATTCTTGCTAAACAGTCATCAATAGACTCGTGTTCTTGGACTTCATACCAAATTTGTTTTTTCCCCAATTTTGTCTTCCTCTCAATACGATATTTTAAATCTTAATCGCTTGACTTCCATTATACCGTTAGTTCCTTGAAAAAAAGCTAGCAATGTTCGTCAAGCCATAAAATAAATACCTAGCAAAATTAGGAATAGAAATATATGCAATATAACAAGTATTTTACGAAAATCACCTTTAACCCCAAATAATGCACTGATAATACCAATCATACTTAAAATAAATGGGACAAATACACTTAGACCATAAAGAAATTTAAAAAAAGAGCCATACCATTTTGTTGAATCATAACCGAACATAAAGATGATTAATAGTAGACATAAAATTGATATAGTAGTAAATATATGATATCTCATTTTTAATCCTCCATTATCAAACCCTATTTAGTGGTATCTGTTATATATAATTGTAACATTTTGTTTATTTGTGTTACTATCTTAGAAATAATGATGCCTCACTTCCATAAGAATAGTGATAATGGAACATAAAGTATGTTAACTTTTACTGATAAAAACAGATTTGGCCCGTCTATTCATACTATAAACAGAGAGCTAATACAGATGTTAAAAATAAATGCAGCATTCTAAAGTCAATCTTTTTAACAGTATGATAAATGATTCATGAAAATCTTAAATAAGCCAACTAGAAACCCTAAAACATTCACAACTTTCAATGAACTTAGTTTAAAACAGTTGTCGTATATGGCTGATCGCCTCCAAGAATTGATAAACATACAATTTAGTAAAAATTTTCCAATCATACATAAGCTGTCTAAGAAAAAAACACCCGTTTCGCTAAGGACTGACCCTCCTATATAAGACAGGGATGAAAAAGCCGTTATCGGTACTGAACTGGTGACTGATTGGTTAGCTCCATTTTTATTCGGATATAGTTATAATAATTTACATAGTCTTTGACAGTTTGCTTTACGATGGCCGTTGTAGAACAAACTGTTAAAGTAGAACGTTTCAGACTTTCATGTAGAATGAAATGTGGTATTATCAGCTGATGTACTTTTTCGGGAACATACTCATAGCAATGCATTTTCCTTTTTACAGCTTGTTGTAACGATAAGCTGTGTACACTGAGCCTTGGTTATCTGCAACAACATACATCCCTCACGAAATCCATATCTCAATCCTCCTCCAATTGAATAAGCAATGATCTATACCCTTATATAAGTCTTGAATACTTGAAAGATATAACTATTCCTAACCAAAAGGCAAGTATGTAATGTCGGTAACAAGCTTCTGTAAAGGCACAGTTGCTTCAAAATCACGATTAAATAAATTAGCTGCGGTATAGTGAGGTTGTCCAGTTTGTTTACTTTGTTTCCCTTTCACTCAATATTGCCAACCATAGTTTACATGATGCGTTGTATAGCCTTATGATTCATGCATATTTCTTGGTATAAGAGTGCAATATTTTTTCGATAACCGTACCAAAATTTATGTGCACGGCAGAGATAATTAGTACGGTGGCTACCCTATTGCCTGACGAGACCTTCCATCAGTAAATGCCTATTTCCGTAGTTCATACAATTCCTAAGTATGAATACTTATCCTTTACACATATCCTTCTCGAAGTACCTTGACTAATTGTACAGCTACTTCTCCAACTCAAGGTACTTTTTAAGTCCTTAATTTGTTGTGTTAAATAATGATTTTCTTCTTCTAATTTTGTTCGTTCACTCTCATATGCCGGACCCTTATGAAACCGTATATTGTTTACCCATACGTTGAATTTTTCTATTTTTAATCAAGAATTCCATGTTTCCACTTGTGTTCTATGCCGTATAAATCTGTTTCATAGGTATACCTGCTCATCGTATTTCTATGGCCTTCATTTTTATTGCATATAGATAACTCACTCTTATCCTCATAAAAAAGCACCTTCTAATTGAAGTTTAGGTAGCCAACCCTGAATTCAATCGAAGATGCTTTTTCAGGCTCGTTATTACAAAAAATACTATAGATCTGCTATTTTAAAGGATAAAATTATTTTATTTGCACAAAAAAAGCCATGGAATAAATCCATGACTTTTTAATTGCCTAGCGATGTCCTACTCTCGCAGGGGGAAGCCCCCAACTACCATCGGCGCGAAAGAGCTTAACTTCCGTGTTCGGGATGGGAACGGGTGTGACCTCTTTGCCATTATCACTAGACTTTGTATATTGTTGAAAGGGTTATTCTTTCAAAACTGGATAAACGATGCATTGAATAGTTTAAACATTTTGGTTAAGTCCTCGATCGATTAGTATTCGTCAGCTCCATGTGTCGCCACACTTCCACCTCGAACCTATCTACCTCATCGTCTTTGAGGGATCTTACTTACTTGCGTAATGGGAAATCTCATCTTGAGGGGGGCTTCATGCTTAGATGCTTTCAGCACTTATCCCGTCCACACATAGCTACCCAGCGATGCCTTTGGCAAGACAACTGGTACACCAGCGGTGTGTCCATCCCGGTCCTCTCGTACTAAGGACAGCTCCTCTCAAATTTCCTACGCCCACGACGGATAGGGACCGAACTGTCTCACGACGTTCTGAACCCAGCTCGCGTACCGCTTTAATGGGCGAACAGCCCAACCCTTGGGACCGACTACAGCCCCAGGATGCGATGAGCCGACATCGAGGTGCCAAACCTCCCCGTCGATGTGGACTCTTGGGGGAGATAAGCCTGTTATCCCCGGGGTAGCTTTTATCCGTTGAGCGATGGCCCTTCCATGCGGAACCACCGGATCACTAAGCCCGTCTTTCGACCCTGCTCGACTTGTAGGTCTCGCAGTCAAGCTCCCTTGTGCCTTTACACTCTACGAATGATTTCCAACCATTCTGAGGGAACCTTTGGGCGCCTCCGTTACCTTTTAGGAGGCGACCGCCCCAGTCAAACTGTCCGCCTGACACTGTCTCCTGCCCCGCTTAGGGGCATGGGTTAGAATTTCAATACAACCAGGGTAGTATCCCACCGACGCCTCCTTCGAAGCTGGCGCTCCGAGATCTCTGGCTCCTACCTATCCTGTACAAGTTGTACCAAAATTCAATATCAGGCTACAGTAAAGCTCCACGGGGTCTTTCCGTCCTGTCGCGGGTAACCTGCATCTTCACAGGTACTATAATTTCACCGAGTCTCTCGTTGAGACAGTGCCCAGATCGTTACGCCTTTCGTGCGGGTCGGAACTTACCCGACAAGGAATTTCGCTACCTTAGGACCGTTATAGTTACGGCCGCCGTTTACTGGGGCTTCAATTCGCAGCTTCGCTTGCGCTAACCACTCCTCTTAACCTTCCAGCACCGGGCAGGCGTCAGCCCCTATACGTCACCTTACGGTTTTGCAGAGACCTGTGTTTTTGCTAAACAGTCGCCTGGGCCTATTCACTGCGGCTCTCTCGGGCTTTCACCCTATCAGAGCACCCCTTCTCCCGAAGTTACGGGGTCATTTTGCCGAGTTCCTTAACGAGAGTTCTCTCGCACACCTTAGGATTCTCTCCTCGACTACCTGTGTCGGTTTGCGGTACGGGCACCTCTCACCTCGATAGAGGCTTTTCTTGGCAGTGTGAAATCAGGAACTTCGTCCATACGGACTCGCCATCACAGCTTGGCGTTACAGTGTGCGGATTTGCCTACACACACGCCTATCTGCTTGGACGCGCATATCCAACAGCGCGCTTACCCTATCCTCCTGCGTCCCCCCATTTCTCAAACGGTGAGGAGGTGGTACAGGAATATCAACCTGTTGTCCATCGCCTACGCCTATCGGCCTCGGCTTAGGTCCCGACTAACCCTGAGCGGACGAGCCTTCCTCAGGAAACCTTAGTCATACGGTGGACGGGATTCTCACCCGTCTTTCGCTACTCATACCGGCATTCTCACTTCTAAGCGCTCCACCAGTCCTTCCGGTCTGACTTCAACGCCCTTAGAACGCTCTCCTACCACTGACATCGTAGATGTCAATCCACAGCTTCGGTGAATCGTTTAGCCCCGATACATTTTCGGCGCAGCGTCACTCGACCAGTGAGCTATTACGCACTCTTTAAATGATGGCTGCTTCTAAGCCAACATCCTGGTTGTCTGTGCAACGCCACATCCTTTTCCACTTAACGATTACTTGGGGACCTTAGCTGGTGGTCTGGGCTGTTTCCCTTTTGACTACGGATCTTATCACTCGCAGTCTGACTCCCGTGTATAAATATCTGGCATTCGGAGTTTGTCTGAATTCGGTAAACCGGGATGGCCCCCTCGTCCAAACAGTGCTCTACCTCCAGTATTCTCATCACGAGGCTAGCCCTAAAGCTATTTCGGAGAGAACCAGCTATCTCCAGGTTCGATTGGAATTTCTCCGCTACCCACACCTCATCCCCGCACTTTTCAACGTGCGTGGGTTCGGGCCTCCAGTAAGTGTTACCTTACCTTCACCCTGGACATGGGTAGATCACCTGGTTTCGGGTCTACGACCACGTACTATTTCGCCCTATTCAGACTCGCTTTCGCTGCGGCTCCGCCTTCTACAGCTTAACCTTGCACGTAATCGTAACTCGCCGGTTCATTCTACAAAAGGCACGCTATCACCCATTAACGGGCTCTAACTACTTGTAGGCACACGGTTTCAGGATCTCTTTCACTCCCCTTCCGGGGTGCTTTTCACCTTTCCCTCACGGTACTGGTTCACTATCGGTCACTAGGTAGTATTTAGCCTTGGGAGATGGTCCTCCCGGATTCCGACGGAATTTCACGTGTTCCGCCGTACTCAGGATCCACTCTGGAGAGAACGAACTTTCGACTACAGGGCTGTTACCTGCTCTGGCGGACCTTTCCAAGTCGCTTCATCTAACTCGCTCTTTTGTAACTCCGTATAGAGTGTCCTACAACCCCAAGAGGCAAGCCTCTTGGTTTGGGCTCTTCCCGTTTCGCTCGCCGCTACTCAGGGAATCGATTTTTCTTTCTCTTCCTCCAGGTACTTAGATGTTTCAGTTCCCTGGGTCTGCCTTCAAGACGCTATGAATTCACGTCAAGATCCTACGCGATTAAACGTAGTGGGTTCCCCCATTCGGAAATCTCCGGATCAAAGCTCACTTACAGCTCCCCGAAGCATATCGGTGTTAGTGCCGTCCTTCATCGGCTCCTAGTGCCAAGGCATTCGCCGTGCGCCCTTAATAACTTAACCAAGTTATTAAGCCTATAAAAAAACTTAAAAAATAAATGTGTTTGTTGCTGTCGCTGCGCTTTCGCACAAAAACAGCTTGTTACAATTTCAATGTCGTTTTATCCAGTTTTCAAAGAACAAAGCTACTGCCTGCTTCTACTTCTTCGCAGCTTTGCGACGAAAGCGTAGCGACAGGAGCACATATATGAAGTGTTTCATTCAGAAAGAATGAACCTTCAAAACTGAACGCAAAACGTAATCATTGTTTCATCCTCGATGAAACCTTCCGTAAATATCCTTAGAAAGGAGGTGATCCAGCCGCACCTTCCGATACGGCTACCTTGTTACGACTTCACCCCAATCATCTATCCCACCTTCGGCGGCTGGCTCCAAAAGGTTACCTCACCGACTTCGGGTGTTACAAACTCTCGTGGTGTGACGGGCGGTGTGTACAAGGCCCGGGAACGTATTCACCGCGGCATGCTGATCCGCGATTACTAGCGATTCCGGCTTCATGTAGGCGAGTTGCAGCCTACAATCCGAACTGAGAACGACTTTATCGGATTAGCTCCCTCTCGCGAGTTGGCAACCGTTTGTATCGTCCATTGTAGCACGTGTGTAGCCCAGGTCATAAGGGGCATGATGATTTGACGTCATCCCCACCTTCCTCCGGTTTGTCACCGGCAGTCACCTTAGAGTGCCCAACTAAATGATGGCAACTAAGATCAAGGGTTGCGCTCGTTGCGGGACTTAACCCAACATCTCACGACACGAGCTGACGACAACCATGCACCACCTGTCACCGTTGCCCCCGAAGGGGAAACTATATCTCTACAGTGGTCAACGGGATGTCAAGACCTGGTAAGGTTCTTCGCGTTGCTTCGAATTAAACCACATGCTCCACCGCTTGTGCGGGCCCCCGTCAATTCCTTTGAGTTTCAGTCTTGCGACCGTACTCCCCAGGCGGAGTGCTTAATGCGTTAGCTGCAGCACTAAGGGGCGGAAACCCCCTAACACTTAGCACTCATCGTTTACGGCGTGGACTACCAGGGTATCTAATCCTGTTTGCTCCCCACGCTTTCGCGCCTCAGCGTCAGTTACAGACCAGAAAGTCGCCTTCGCCACTGGTGTTCCTCCAAATCTCTACGCATTTCACCGCTACACTTGGAATTCCACTTTCCTCTTCTGCACTCAAGTCCCCCAGTTTCCAATGACCCTCCACGGTTGAGCCGTGGGCTTTCACATCAGACTTAAAGGACCGCCTGCGCGCGCTTTACGCCCAATAATTCCGGACAACGCTTGCCACCTACGTATTACCGCGGCTGCTGGCACGTAGTTAGCCGTGGCTTTCTAATAAGGTACCGTCAAGGTACAGCCAGTTACTACTGTACTTGTTCTTCCCTTACAACAGAGTTTTACGATCCGAAAACCTTCTTCACTCACGCGGCGTTGCTCCATCAGGCTTTCGCCCATTGTGGAAGATTCCCTACTGCTGCCTCCCGTAGGAGTCTGGGCCGTGTCTCAGTCCCAGTGTGGCCGATCACCCTCTCAGGTCGGCTACGCATCGTCGCCTTGGTGAGCCATTACCTCACCAACTAGCTAATGCGCCGCGGGCCCATCCTATAGCGACAGCCGAAACCGTCTTTTAGTCTTTTACCATGAAGCATAAGAGATTATTCGGTATTAGCCCCGGTTTCCCGGAGTTATCCCAAACTATAGGGTAGGTTGCCCACGTGTTACTCACCCGTCCGCCGCTAACGTCGAAGGAGCAAGCTCCTTCTCTGTTCGCTCGACTTGCATGTATTAGGCACGCCGCCAGCGTTCGTCCTGAGCCAGGATCAAACTCTCCATAAAAGAAATTTGATTTGCTCAAATTGTTTTGCTGGCATCAATTTTGATGTCCAAAATTTTTGTTTTGTTCACTAGCCGAAGCTAGCTACTTAAAACTTGATTGATTACGTTTTGCTTGTTCAGTTTTCAAGGTTCATGAATGTCATTTTCTTAAGCGATTGTTTTAAATTATAAAATAGTTATTTTTATTTGTCAATAACTTTTAATTTTTTGTTTCGCAACAACGTTTATTAATATACACCTAGAGTACTTCAAATTGCAAGCATTTATTTAAAGAAAAAATATTCAGATTTTAACTTTTACTATAAAACTGAGTTTCTTCCTATATAAAAGTAAATTATTTCTCTTATCGAATTCTTGCTTGCTTCAGCAAATATTTTATAAATCAGCTTATACAAATAAAGAACTTTAGAAGCTATTTCTTGTCGTCTATTTAAAGTGAGTGATTTATCTGTACCTGTCATTCCGATTTCCGTACAGATAAATTATTGCCTATTGAACGCAAATTAAATCACTCATCTATCAAAAAAGCTATTCAAACGATTTCTCGCCGAATAGCTTTATATCATTATCTAATGTGTTGCTGTTGCAAGATACAATAGGAAAATTAAACCGAATACATACATAATCGGATGAACATCTTTTGCACGACCTTTAACAACCATCGTTAATGGGTAAAATACAAAACCAATTGCGACACCTGTTGCAATAGAAAATGTTAATGGCATCATTAACATTGTGAAGAAGGCGGGTACAGCTACCTCAAACTTCTCCCAATCAATTTTCCCTAGTGAGGCAACCATCAATACACCTACAACGATTAAAGCTGGAGCTGTTACTGCTGATGTAACAACACTTAGTAATGGTAAAAAGAATAAAGATAGTAAGAACAATATACCTGTTACAATTGAAGCAAAGCCTGTACGAGCACCTGCTGCCACACCAGATGAAGATTCAACAAATGAAGTAATTGTTGATGTACCGAAAATAGAACCTACGATTGTTGCAATTGAGTCAGAAATCAATGCTCTTCCTGCACGCGGTAATTTATTATCTTTAACGAAGCCTGCTTGGTTTGCGACAGCCATTAATGTACCTGCGTTATCAAAGAAATCAACAAACAAGAACGTTAAGATAACTGATAGCATTGATAATGTATAGAATTCTGCATCACCAAATGCTGAGAATAACGCACCGAATGTTGGCTCAATTGATGGAGGCATTGCAAAAACTTTCTCTGGTAAATCAACTAAACCGAAAATCATACCCGCTATCGCAGTGATTGCCATCCCTAAAAATACGCCAGCCTTTACACCACGAACTAAGAAAATAACTGTAATAATAATACCAAAAATCGCCAATAATACTTCTGGGTCTGTTAAATTACCAACACCTACAAATGTTGCAGGATTTGCTATAACAATGCCTGCATTTTTTAAACCAATAAATGCGATAAATAAACCAATACCCGCACCAACAGCTAATTTTAGCTCCATTGGAATGGCGTTAATTAATTTTTCACGTAAGCCTGTTAACGTTAAAATGAGGAAAAATACACCTGATACAAATACCGCTGCTAATGCATGTTGCCATGGGCTGCCATTTGTTAAAATAACTGTGTAAGCAAAAAATGCGTTTAAACCAAGCCCTGGCGCTAACGCTAACGGATATTTCGCCAATATCCCCATAATAAACGAACCGATAGCTGCCGCAACTGCTGTCGCTACAAATACTGCCCCGTAGTTCATGCGAAGTGCCTCTGGTAAATCAGCTACATCTGCAAGCGTTAATGTTAATGGGTTAACGACTAGGATATAAGCCATCGCTAAAAATGTTGTGAATCCTCCAAGAATCTCTCTTCGATAATTCGTTCCAAGTTTATCAAACTCGAAATACTTTTTCATTGTGAATTGTTCCCCCATATAGTCGTCTATAATTATAAGAAATAAAAGCAATTAAAAAGACATGTCTCCAACTGACATGCCTACGAATAAAGTATTATGTATGAGCGTACAATACAAATTTACTTACATCGTAGTCAAATCATTACGGTGATTTGGTAGAAACTTGCGAGCCTATTCCCGCTATTATACGACGACATTATTTAATTTACATTCAATAATATATCACCTCACTTTTCATTTTTCAACTTATTTCCGAACATTATTTGATTTTTTCACCACAAAGTTCGTAAAAAACTTTTTTTATTTTAATAATAAATTTGCCTAACCTCCTCTATAAACATTCCTCTTGTTTGAGAAAAATACGAAAAAAGGGCGTGTCACAAAATAACTTTCCTGACACGCCCTGCCTATTAACTTGTTGCTAAATTAAGATACGTATTATTAAAACGATTTTCCTTTAAATCTTTAATATCAATTAAAAACTCCAAATATCCAGCATCCCACCAACACATATTCACATCACTTAAAGAGGATAATGAGAATAGCATTTGCCAACTTTTTGCTGCTTGTCGATGATGATCCGTATGCTCCTGATACTTAAATAATCGTTCACTCATCCCATTTCGACATAAATAAGCGTCAAGCTGTGTTTCTCCAGCCCAGGTTTGCAGCCCTCCAGCAAGCGCGTCACTAACACCACATATTTCTGTATAAATATCCTCATACTCCTCAAACAGCGCATACAAATCTTCTCCTACATCAGGCAATGATAAGTGAGGTTGCCATATAATTTGATAAGAAACGAAACCACGCTCAACAGCATTGACTTCTTCTACCCCTTCTGGCAACTTTGTTAAAGCTAAATTTGTTAAATCCCCATTATAATAAATAACTTGATGATCGACATCATAGGCGGGTTCATCCATACCTAAAAAGAAATAAAGCATCCCTGATGATGGCCAATGATCTGAAGGTAAAAATGGCAATTCACTTAAATTAATTTGTGCAAGAAAAGTATAAGCTTCTCCATCCTCAGTACAGGGCCATTCGATAGACTGTGGTAAATCAGGACATCCAGCTATACGGCTACTGCCAACCTGCTTATAATTTTCCTTATCCACAAGAGTAAACTGTAACGAAACTTGGGCATGCTCTAGTAAAATTGCTTCCAGTTCGTTCTCTCCTGCTAAATGATATTCATTTAATAGATCTGCAATCGCTTGTTTACGCCAGCTTTCTCGCATCATTCTCACTCCTTTTTATGGCAAACCTTTTATATAATTTCAGTTTAGCATATATGCTAAAATCAAGTGAAAGGAGGAATGGATCATGAAAGAAATTGCAGCGTTTTTCAACCTACCATTTGAAGATATACAGGAAATTACCTATGAAATATTACAACCTATGTATGACAATGCTGGAGAATGTTTTTTTGAAGGTTCAGCTTATTTTATGGCCTATACAATATATGGTGCAAGAATTGAAATTGCTGAGATAGACAGCCGTTTTCTTCAAATCAAAAAACTAATCGAAATTGACCTCTCTCTACATAACGACAAAATCCTTTATATAAGGAGTTGAAGCAGATGAGTATCGTACAAATCAAAATCGATGGCGACACAAATATTGTAAAATACATTACCCTTATTCGAAAATTTAACAATGCGCTACCAATTACTATTATTAAAAGCAATATTGAAAACAAAAATTATGTTATCCATCATAATTTGTATGCCTATGATCTTGTAGATGATCTACTAAACATCGACCATACAGCTCGTTTTAGACAGCTATTAGCAGACTTAATAACGGCTGGAGCAAGGCTGCAAATTTATTGTGATGAAGAGCAATGTACATTGGAATATTTAGACAACAAAATAATAGCCATGCAGGAAATTGAAAAAGAATTGCAATTGGAAATGGATAGGGCCTTAAGAGAAGAATAGCGGGCTATAGAGCAAAACCATTCTCCCTATAGCCCCTTTTCATTTCTCCAAGGGTTCCCTTCATTACTATTCAACCACAAAAGAAAATTATCGGTTACATCATTTTCGCTAGGAACACCATATCCATCACTTACCAATTGGAAATGAACTGCCTCTTCTTCAGCCTCCATTAAAAGATGATAACCACCATGATCATTACCAATAGAAATAAAATTAGGCGCATAATCTTGCACTTCATAAGCTTTATTCATTTCAATTAGCTCATCTGTTGAATATACCTTTGCTAAATTACCAAGCACACCGTTAGATATATACAAAAGCTCTTTATATACTTTTGGCAACACCATTTGCAGCTTTTGTTCAACTTTTTGAATATCCTCTACAGTTGCTGGAGAATACAACTCAATTACCCATTCTTTGCAGCAAAATTCTGTCTCATGTTTTTTAGCCATTTATACCTCCAAAATACAATCTCTTATTTTACTATATAGCAAGCGCTGCTAGATGGCCTTGTAAACATGTATCAAAATTAATATTCATCATCCACTACAAAATATAATGGGTAGATTGTTTCCTCATTATTTTTGATGGATAATCTATTAATTAATAAAGCCTTTTACCTGTTTGCCATTACATCCTCTGATAGTGTAAATTTGCCTTCTATCTCTACAATTTCTTCCCACATACTCTTTGCTATCAGCTCTTTTTAAGTCCTTACTAAACGGAGATTTTCAGATATAAAAATAAACCTGAACCATTAACAAACACTCCATAAGCATTTCACATAATAATTCAGGTTATTAATTCTTGTTTCTAAGGCTTGTTTTATTTTGCTACTCGGCTTTGTAATACTTGAATTCTTTTAGCTAATTTTTGTTTCCATTCATCCGCTAGTGCATCTACAGCTAAAATTCGCTGCATTGCCTCAGCATCTTTATTTTGGAAATACACTTCATTACAATGTAACACTGAAATACGCGCAGGATCTTTTTCGATAAGCTCAATTGGTGAATCCGCATATATTGTTCCTTCTTCCAGTACACGTGCAAGAAATCCTGTATAACCTGTTTCAATTAAACGCTTCAATAAAATATTTGCCTCTGTATATTTATCAATCGTGCTACACGGCACACGTCCCTGAGTGATTTGAATCACTGTTTCACCGATTTTATAAATATCACCAATACAAATATCCGCTTCGGTCATATTGGTTACAGTTAAGTTCTCACCAAATGCTGCTACTGGCAATGTTTTCCCAAGCTCCTGCTCCCACTGAGGATAATGCTCTGCTGGATATAAACAAACAGCACGATCTGGACCACCATGATGCTTTTTATCTGCCACATCATCTCCCTCAAAGCCACATGCTGCTAAATAAACCTCAGGTACAGCCTGCTTTTTAATTCCTGTTATTACTGTACGTCCATTGCCATAATGGAGCTCCTGTGGCATACCAACAGCAAGTGTATGAATTGTTGCTATATTTTTTTCCATATGTATCCCCCTCATCCAAGCCTTGTAGCCTGCACTTAGTTTACTATAATTAGCACTTTATCAGTTATTTTTTTATGTAACAACCTCTTATTGCTAAGTTCAGATAGATGTTGTTGCCTTAAATTAAAGACTCCAAAATATTAGTGCCTATGTATGATATAGTGCTAGAGTATGGCTTGAAATTGCTAATTCCAATCGTCTTGTCCTCACTAAAGTATTTTAAATAACTCCTACTTAATTTTAAGATAAAAAGCTGTATCCAAAATAAAAGGATAGACGCAAATAGAATTCACTGCATCTATACTGCAAACTCTACTACAACACAAATACAGCTTTTTTCTTTTCAGTATTACATATTACTTTTATTGTGCTGTATAGCCACCATCTAAAATAATTGCCTGACCAGTCATACCTTTAGCAGAATCACTCGCTAAATAAAGAGCTAAATCTGTAATTTCCTTTACATCCAGTAATCTTTTTTGTGGAACAAGGGGGTATAATACTTCTGCTAGCACTTGTTCGACTTTAATATGACGTGTTTTGGCTAAATCTTCAAATTGATTTCTAACAAGTGCGGTATCCACATATCCTGGACAAATTGCATTCACAGTAATTGAATCTGTGGCAGTTTCCAAAGCTGCGACTTTTGTTAAGCCGATTACACCATGCTTTGCTGAATTGTAGGCTGCTTTTCCAGCAAACCCAATAACACCATTAATCGAAGCCATATTAATAATTCGACCAAATTGCTGATTTCTCATATGTGGCAATGCATATTTCATTGCAATAAATGGTGCAGTTAACATTATTTTTACAAGTAATTCAAATTTTTCTGTAGGAAAATCCTCAATCATAGATACGTGCTGCATACCTGCGTTGTTAATTAAAATATCGAGACGTCCAAAAGTAGCTACAGTAAATTTAATAGCATGCTCAATGTCCGCTTCCTTTGTAACATCACAAACAATTCCTTTAGCCTGTCCCTGTAACTGAGCAACTGCATTATCTACTGCTTCTTGCGTTAAATCGGAAATAACAACGTATGCTCCAGCTTCAACAAATGCCTTAGCAATATCCAAGCCAATGCCTCTCGCTGCTCCAGTAATAAATAAAACCTTCCCCTTCATAACAACATCTCTCCTCACCTACTAAATTAAATAGCTGTCCAGCCACCATCTACTTTAATTGTTTCGCCTGTCACAAAATTCGCCAAATTTGATGCTAAATACAAGACAGCTCCTGAAATATCTTGCGGCTGTGCAAGCTCTCCCAATAAAATTCGCTTTTCTACATCCGTTTTAAAGGCTTGGTCTGTAAACATTTTTTCTGTTAACTCTGTTTCAATAAATGTTGGTGCCACAGCATTTACTTTTATACCGCATTGAGCCCACTCCACTGCCAATGCTTTTGTTAGTTGCACAAGACCACCTTTACTAGAGCAGTAAGCAGCACGTTTATAATAGCCTACAAACGCCATTTGCGAAGCAATATTAATGATTTTACCGCTCTTTTGAGCTATCATATATTTTGCTGCTGCCTGGCTAGTAAAAAAGGCTGACTTTAAGTTCAAATTTAAAACCGTATCCCAATCATCTTCTGTTACTTCCATAGCTGGTTTAGCAATATTGACACCTGCATTATTCACCAATATATCTATTGTTTCAAATGCCGCGACAGCCTTTTCTATTAATGATTTCGTATTTGTAACTTGGCTTAAATCACCTTGCACAGCTAAGCATCTGTCATTAAAAACCTGTAACTCTTGCAGTGTTGCATCGAGGCTTGCTTGATCACGTCCAGCAATGACAACATTCGCATTCAATCTCGCAAATGTTAAGGCAATATCTTTGCCAATCCCTTTGTTTCCCCCTGTCACAATAACAGTTTTGCCCGCTAGTTCAGAAAAGAAGTTCGTCATTATTCCTTCTCCTTTCTTATTTTTACATCATTTTTCAAAAAATGAATTAATGTTTGCTCACGTTCTGTATTTTTCTGTACGGAAAAATCAGCATCCCAAGTGTAAAAGCCTTCACCACTTTTATCACCAAGCTTTCCTTCATCCACTAGCTTTGTCAGCACCGTGCCTGATTGTGATACGGTACTTAAATCTTCAAATAAGTAATTTGAAATAGCAGAGAATACATCTAAACCTCCCATATCTGCTGTCATTAATGGACCTGTTACTGGTAGACGTCTTCCAATACTATACGTAACTGCTGCATCGATATCTTCTTTTGTAGCTACACCTGCATCAAGAATCGACTGTGCCTCACGAAACAGCGCATACTGAAGTCGATTTCCTATAAAACCCGGTATTTCTTTATGAAGTAGGATAGGATGCTTGTGCATTGCCTTCATAACTTGCATAGCACGTTCTACTGTTGCTAAATTTGTCTGCTCTCCTTTCACTACTTCAACTAAAGGAATTAAATGTGCAGGGTTCCAAAAGTGGGTAACAATTAGTCGTTCTGGGTGCTGCATATTCTCTGCCAATAAGCTAGGCTTAAAACCCGAGGTATTGCTTGCAATCACAACATTTTCGTTGATAACGCTTTCAATTTTTTGATATATATCCTTTTTTAAATCCAAAATTTCTGGAATTGCTTCAATAATAAACGTAGCATGCATAATCACTTCATCTAGCTGATCAGATAAAATAATATTTTGTTGAATATGATTAGCTTCCTCCTTCTTCAACATATCATTAGCACATAATACATTTATTTTTTGCTGCAATCCTTTTTTTGCATTATGAATATCTTGCTGATTCATCCCGTGCATCTTTACTTGCATACCTGCCCAAGCCGCTGATAATGCAATTGAATGCCCCATCGTTCCACAGCCAATAATTGAGATCGTTTCCATACTGATTACCCCTTTTCTTTTTTGAAATCTTGAGCTAAACTTCAACTTGCCCAACAAATATTTTTAGATATTATTCACTGTCAAAAA
This sequence comes from Lysinibacillus sp. FSL H8-0500, assembly GCF_038051955.1. NCBI lineage: Bacteria > Bacillati > Bacillota > Bacilli > Caryophanales > Bacillaceae > Lysinibacillus > Lysinibacillus sp. FSL H8-0500. Next base: position 4,180,034 of record NZ_CP150292.1, read on the forward strand.
AGTGTAAATAGCTGCCGAGAAATGCCAGAGTTCACCTGTTTTCCCGACAGCCTTCTATCCTAAATTACTTAAATGCCTATACCCATAGAAAATAAAATAACTGCTAAAATAACGCCTAAAAGCGGAACTACTACAGTTAATGCACCAAACGCAGGATATGCATCTTTATGAGCTTCACCTGCAATCGAACGAATCGTCGTTACAACATAGCCACCTTGAGGTAGAGAATCAAGTGAGCCTGAAGAAATAGCTACTGTTCTGTGCAATGCCTCTGCATTAACCCCTAAATCTAAATAGTGTGGTGCTAATAACGGTAGAGCAATAGCTTGTCCACCTGAGGATGAACCCGTTAAACCAGCAATTACCGCAACAGCTAAAGCGCCGCCAATAAGAGGGCTTCCAGGAATATCTGTCATAAAGTTTACGGCTGTTTCAAAGGCAGGTGTTGCTTTTACTACGCCACCAAATCCTACAACCGCTGCTGTATTAGCAATAGCAATAACAGCGCCTAATGCCCCTTCTCCAAAAGCCTGACCGATATTTTTGAAATACTTTCGATTAATGATATATGTCGAAATAATACCGCCTGTCAACGCAATAATTAGCGCAGAAGTGCCTAACGAATCATGGAAAATAAACGAAATAATCAATACGACTAATAATGGAAGCATACTTAATAATGGATTTGGTAATGCTGTACGATTCGTACCGGAAGGATCGGTTTCTCTACTAACAAAGCGTTCACCCTTCGCTACAGCTTTGGCAATCATCTTTTTTAACCACCAATAGCCAAATACCATCATAAATACTGCTACGATAAAGCTGACCTCTGCTCCCGCATATGGAGATGTACCTAAAAATTCAATGGGAATCCAGTTTTGAATTTCTGGTGAGCCTGCTGAAGTCATTGTAAAGGTTGTGGAACCAAAGCCAAGAGCTGCTGGAATAAAGCGTCTTGGCAAATCTGCCTGTTTAAACAGGCTCAGTGCCATAGGATAGACCGAAAACGCTACAACAAATAAACTAACGCCGCCATATGTTAATACCGCACAGGCAATCACGACTGCTAGAGCAGCTCGCTTCATACCGATTTTATTTACAATCCATTGCGATACACTATCAGCCGCTCCGCTATCCTCCATTACTTTACCAAATATTGCACCTGTTAAAAACATTAAATACCAAGATGCAATAAAGCCTGTAAATCCTGTCATATAGTTCGTTAAAAAGTTGGCTGCACCTTCTTCAGCTAGCTGTGGAAATAACGGCAAACCATTTAAAATCCCAACTAATATCGCTGTTATCGGTGCTGCAATCAGAAGGTTCATCCCCTTCATTGTCAAATAAATCAACAAAGCCAATCCACCAAATAAACCGATCATGCCTAACATTCTACTTCCCCCAGTCCTCTCAGCGATGTTTTACTTTTTACTGTATCTTCTTACACGAAGTAGCGCTTGTTCTGCATGACCTGCAAAATTCTCTAATTGGCATAAACGTGCAGCATACTCCCCTATATAGGCACTTGCTTCTGGTGTAACCTTTTGATAAGTAACTGTTTTGATGAACTTACCTACCCATAAACCACCTGTATAACGAGCAGCTCCTTTTGTTGGTAAAGTATGATTTGTACCAATTACTTTATCACCATATGCTACATTTGTTTCTGGACCTAAGAATAAACATCCATAATTTGTCATATTATCAAGGAAATAATCTGGATCTTCCGTTAAAATTTCAACATGCTCAAATGCCAAACGATCCGCTTCAATGCACGCTTCCTCAATAGAGTCCACTAATAAAATTTGACCATAATCTTCCCATGAAACTCTAGCAACATCAGCAGTTGGTAATGTTTCCAGTTGACGCTCAATTTCCTTTACGGTCTCCTCAGCTAACTCTTTTGATGTTGTGATAAGTGCTCCTGGTGATGTTGGTCCATGCTCACCTTGTCCTAAAATATCTGTTGCCACCATTTCTGCATCGGCTGTATGATCTGCCACTACCAATGTTTCAGTTGGACCAGCAAATAAATCGATTCCCACACGTCCATATAACTGACGTTTCGCCTCTGCTACGAATGCATTACCCGGTCCAACAATCATATCGACAGATTGGATTGTTTCCGTTCCAATCGCCATTGCAGCCATTGCTTGAATGCCACCTAATAAATAAATTTCATCTGCCCCAGCTAATGACATTGCTGCAATTGTTGCATGAGGAATTTCTCCATTAATCGGTGGTGTACAAGCAATCACTCGTTTTACACCTGCTACTTTCGCTGTTAAAACACTCATATGAGCAGAAGCCACCATTGGATAACGTCCACCAGGAATATAGCAGCCTACACTATTCACAGGAATATTTTTATGACCTAGAATCACTCCTGGAATATTCTCTACTTCTACATCATGCAAAGAAGCAAGCTGAGCCTCAGCAAATTCTCGAATATTTTTTTGAGCAAATTGAATATCCTTAATTACATTCTCAGGTACCTTGGAAACGATTTCATTTATTTGTGCCTGTGTTAGACGAAATGATTCAGGTGACCACTTATCAAATTTTTCTGATAATTCACGCACGGCTTTATCGCCTCGGGTTTCTACATCTTTAATTGCCTCTGCCACAATTTGTGACACTTTATAATCATTTGCACTTACCTCTTCTTGTGATTTCCCTGCTTTTAAAATTTGCATTTTTCTTATTCTCCTTCCGAAAATCTCATATTTTCAAAAAATGAAATAATTGCATACGTATGCAAAAATCTATATAGAGAAGGTTATGCTAAAACCTTCAGTTAGTCAACCCCCTTTTATGTTGTTTTTCGAACAATTAATTTTCCATCGATTTCAATATTTTTAGCAAACCCAGTATAATGCTCAATTTCCTTAATTAAATAAGCCATCGTTTCTGCAATCATTTTATCTATTGGTTGTTCCCAAGTTGTTAAATTGTAAGTTGGCCAAGCAGCCATTTCAATATTGTCAAATCCAACGACCTTTGTATCAAATGGAATCGAAATATTATTTTCTCGTAAAGCATCAAGCACACCTAAAGCCATAATATCATTTGCCACAAAAAATCCATCTGGTAAATGTTTTTTTGCAATAATTTCATTTGCTATATCATAACCGCCTTTATAGGTGTAGTCAGATGAATATTTCTCTAATTGAATATGATGTTTTTTTAGAATAGTAGTAAACCCTTTTTCACGTTCTATACTTGTCGATGTATTTGCATTACCAGCAATATAAGCTAATGTGGAGCAACCTTCTGCAATTAGAAATTCGCCAATAGCCTCACTTGCATTTAAATTATTACAGCACACAGAGTAAAAACTACTCTTCTCAATCTTTCGGTTAAATAGAACTACAGGAATTTTATTATCTTTAAATTCCTCCATTGCATTTAAAGATAACGTGGCATCTGTAATAATAACAGCTGCTACATGATAATTTAGTAATATATCAATATCATCCTTTTGAATTTCATCATTATTGGTATGAACAAATAAAATACTATAGCCTATTTTTTTAAATTCAGAGGTAAATTGCTTTAACACTTCCGGATAAAAGGGGTTCTGTACTCCTTTCATCACTAATCCAATGATTTTGGTTCGATTTGTAATAAGACTACGTGCAAATTCATTTGGTCGATAGCCTAGTTCCTTTGCTGCCTCCAATACCTTCTCCCTTGTTTTTTGGGATACTGATGCCCCCTCAAAATATACTCTTGAAACAGAGGATTGTGAAACCCCTGCTAATTTTGCAACATCTTTTGCTGTAACCTTTTGGGTCAAAATCACCCCACCCTTTCATACTAAATTGTTTAAATTTAAAACAGTATTATACTGTCTAATAATACTTTCGGAAAACTGTATGCCGTATTTCTAATTATTTGATAAAAGCGAATCACAAAAACCTACCCAGACCTTTTTCTTAGTCCAACAGGCATTTAGACACCTGTTAAGCCAGCATACACATAACAAATTATGCTATACTATAAGAAAAATATGGTATCTAAGGGGAGACTATGCAGTGAAATTAATTCTGCTTCATGGGCTTGGACAAACCATAGTGTCTTGGCACGCTGTTTGTGAGAAGCTTAAGGAAATAGATGTTGTATTATATCCATTATTTCACGAAATTAATAATAGTGATGAACTTAATTTAGATGTTTTAAATCAACAGCTTTCTTTATTTTTAAGAAAAATAAACGAACCCTATATCCTTTGTGGTTTATCACTGGGAGCCGTTTTAACGTTACAACAAGCAGTGCAAGGCTCACCACTGTTAAAAGGCTTTATCGTCTCCGCACCCCAATTTGCGCCAAACAAATTTTTGTTAAGCATACAAACAATGGTCTTTAAATGCCTGCCTAAGAAAACGTTTGACACGATAGGCATCACAAAAAAGCAAGCCATCTCTCTAATGGATTCTATAAAAAACTTACATCTACAACAACAATTACAAGTAATTACCCTACCAGCTATGATTATTTGTGGTTCAAAAGATAAAGTCAATTTAAAGGCAGCCAAACAATTAGCAACTATATTACATAATGCCACTTTACGAATAATAAACAATGGTGGACATGAGCTAAACTCTACGTATCCTCATGAATTTGCACAAGAAATTCATCATTTCTTTATAAAAAATCAATTTCTCCCATCTACTTAACTTAATTTTTTCTTCAAATACTATAAAAGCTTAGCAACATCCTTCAACAGGGGCTGCTAAGTTTTTTGCTTCTATGTAGAGAAATTTAGTGTTCTTATACACTAGTGTTACAATTTACTTCATGCATAGAAAGGTCAAATTATCATTGTAGACCGCTTATGGTGATGACAAAATTATTTGAACTTAAAAATTAGCATGAAATCTCCCATCCTTATATATATCCATTAATACACTAGACTCAATATCATTTTTTAATTCCAGCTCCCCCTATACTTAAACCTTCTAATCTACGTGTTTTTCCTGTCCATTGTCTCCAACAATTAAGGAAAAATTGCCTTCAAAATTTAGAACTTTACTCTCAAACCTCTTAAAACTTTTCAGATGCAAACTAGTAATACGCATGTATACATTTCTTCCTCACTTAATCAATCTGAAGCTTACCATTATTATAAATATAACCAAACCTTTTTAAAATCAATACTGCTATTTAATAATACCAAGAGTAGCTAAGGAGCTGTTCACACCAAGATCACAAACAGAGATAAGTAATTAAACTATTTAGCTATGAACAGCATTCGCGCAATATCGTACAAGAAAAAAGAAAAGATAGATGTTATTATTTGAGAATCATCACTGATGGAGCAGGGGGCAATCAAATGAAAGGTGAAACTAGAATCGTTTATCAAGATACTAATTTAGGTATAGAAGCATATCAATTTAAGGGCATTATGCAAAAATTCCCTCCTCATTTTCATGAGTATTACGTGATAGGTTATATCGAAAAAGGAAAACGTCATCTTATTTGTCAGGGAGAAGCTTACACGATACATCCTGGAGATTTACTGCTATTCAATCCATATGACATACATAGCTGTGAGCAGATCGATGGAAAAGTCTTGGATTACCGTTGTCTTAATATAAGCCCAACAATCATGAAAAAACTAATCGTAGAAATTCAGGGAATTGCACAACCCCCATACTTCCAACACAATGTTCTATCTCAAAGTGATATTGTAGATATTCTTAGAGAGTCACATATGGCCATACTGCAACAGGAAAAGGAATTTAGGAAAGAGGAGCTTTTTTTAAATTTAATAGAAAAACTGATTCAAACAAATGCTGATCTCCCTATCCGGTCAGACACAGTAGAAATATCACCAGAAATCGAGGTAATAGCGAATTACTTGGAGGAAAACTATCAACGAACAATTAATCTGGAAGAGTTAAGAGCATTAACAGGATGGAGTAAATATCATCTGTTAAGGACATTTACTAAACAAAAGGGCATTTCACCCTATAGCTATCTGGAAACAATTCGCATTAATCATGCAAAAAAACTTTTAGAAAAAGGGATTCGACCCATCGACGTTAGCTTTTTAACAGGATTTAGTGACCAAAGCCACTTTACAAAATTTTTTAAAAGAACATTTGGTTTAACCCCTAAACAATATCTAAAAAGTTTTGAAACAAAAGAAGTAATGTGAATGAGCATAACAAAATAAATCGAAAGCCTTCCGCTACTAACATAATATTTCACAAATGAAACGACAAGGAGATGAAAAATGGACAATTTAGTAGCCTATATACTAATGGCATTAGTAATGACTATGCTGCCTGGCACAGATACAATATTGATTATAAAAAACACACTAAACCACGGTGCCAGAGCTGGGCGTTATACTATACTTGGAATGGCGACTGGGCTTCTTTTCTGGACAATCATTACTGTGTTAGGCTTGTCTATTATTATTGCCCAATCAGCCTTGCTTTTTAATATCATTAAATATTTAGGTGCAGCTTATTTATGCTATTTAGGAATAAGAGCATTATTCACACAAGCGACTTTGTCATTGGAAGAGTTCAAAACAGCCCAAGCCTCTGATCAAAACGCTTATTTGCAAGGGGCAATTAGCAATATACTTAACCCCAAAACGATTTTAGTGTATATCACATTTATGCCGCAATTTATTGATTTGAATGCCAACATCAAACAGCAATTGATCGTTTTAGGATTCATTCTTACATTGATTGCAGTGAGCTGGTTTTTACTAGTCGTGTATTTCATGGATATTGCGAAGAAATGGATGAAAAAACCGCTGTTCCAAAATATCTTTCAAAAGTTTGCAGGCATTCTGCTAATTAGCCTTGCTGTAAAGACAGCGACTTAATTATTCACTCAAAATAATAATTCATCATATAGGTAAATTAAACCAATTACAAATATTTTATCCTTGTAAATATTTGAACGTACAAATTGGTAGCATCGTGTTTCATCTATTAACCAATCATATTTTCATTTTAGTTCGTCTAAGCTAACTGAAAAGTCTACGTGTTCATTGATTTGCCGAAGCATATGATCTTTTGAAATGTTTATGCCATATTCGGACAGACTGTTGGTTGGAAATCATGGTCGCCTCATCTCTGGTTACTAAGATACGTGAAATGAAAGAAACAGCGATTGTGGGAATATAAAGCCTTTCCCATAATCGCTTTTGTAATCTTTCGGACTTTTTCAGCTACCTCGTGCATTACTGAACTCATTTTATCCAAGCTGGCTAAATTTTAGGGGGCACTTCAAGTTTCCTTTAGATAATGATTTCTAAATTTATCGTACAGATTTAAGAGCAGTTGACCAAGCAACCACATCATCAATTAACTCACCAAATCGTGGTTTATGAACTTCCAACGGTTTGAAAGTTGTCATATTTTCAAAGTCATTAAATAAACTAAATGCACCTTGTGGTTCCACAGTCGCTACTTTTAAATTGGCTAACGTTGTACGTAGTGCAAGTGAAGCTGCAATACCTAAGGTAGAGCCATAACTTACGATAGCAGCTGCTTTGTGATGCCACTCCTTACCTAAGTAATCTAAATGATCTTTAAGACCCGAAGGAATATTTTTATTGTACTCAGGTGTCACAAAAATAAAGCCGTCAAACTCGTCAATCTTCTTTGACCAAGCATTGTGCGCTTCTGTGGCATATTTTTTATTTGCCATAAGCGGTGGAATTGCTTCGTTAAAGCGCCCAAGCCCACTTTCTTTAATATCAATTATTTCAAATACTGCATCTGTACCTCTATTATTTGCAAAATTTTCAACCCATTCTGCAACTTGTAAGTTAACACGCACATCACGGGTGCTTCCTGTAATAATACCAATTTTAGTCATGCTTTAACCCTCCATATAAACCTATATTGTTGAATCAAATAATAAGATTGTATCAATTTGATTACTATGGTTATAATAAATCCAAAGTTTCCTTTTTGGAATAAGGCACTTTAATTAAACATAGTCACTTTTAGGAAACCATTAAGCATAAAGGGCTTAAATATACTATACGAGGAGATTTAAAAATGACAAATCAACCTGAGGGTGAAAATTGTAGAGAGCTTCAAGCTGCATTAGATATTATTGTTGGTAAGTGGAAGCCGATCATTTTATTCTATCTTATGGAGAATGAAAAATTACGTTTTAGCGAACTGCAACGAGCTATTCCGGAAATTACTAAAAAAATGTTAACTTCACAATTAAGAGAATTAGAATATAATAGCATTGTTCATCGGGAAGTTTATCAACAAGTACCTCCAAAAGTGGAATATTCAATGACGGAGTACGGACGTGGATTAATACCATTATTAGTATCTATGAGAAGTTGGGGAATGGAACATTTGCGATATTTGGAAGATCTATATGGGAAAGATTATGAAAAGTTGAAGAAAAATTAAATCTACTTATTACAGAAATAAATAATTAGGATGAAATGTATGCAAAGCAACAGGAGCAGGTACAGAAGACTCCCACCTCTACAGGGACGAGCTGAATACGAGTTGTTTATATATTCAGGGGGCGTCCAGCAAGATAAATGCCTCGGCGTATGTCATGGATGTTGAGGCCTACACGATGTGAAATGCTCCCTGTCAAGTAGACACTGGAAATAAGAAAAATGCTTTAACCGGCATGGACCTTGTACTCTAGGGGTTCAAACCGTTTAATGTTTCTTGGTAACGTTCGTTGTTATAGAACTTGATGTACGTATTGATGGCGTGCTTTAATGCCTCAAACGATTCAAATTTATGTAAATAATACTTTTCTACACTTTAATCGGTCCATTATCGATACAACGACCTACTCTCAACATACTGTATGTCCATCCTGCTTGCTCCATAATTTGCTTGAATTCCTTTGATGTATATTGATACCCACGATCACTATATAAAAACGGAAACCCCTCTTTTGACTACTGACGAATAGCGGGTCTTAACGTCTTAAAAACAAGGTCATTATTATTGGAATGCCCCAATACATCACTCACAATCGACTTGTCATAGAGGTCAATAATTGCACTTAAATATGCCTTTTGCCCGTTGCTATATTTGAACTCTGTCATGTCTGTGTATCATTTTTGATTCGATTTTTCCGCCGTAAATTTGCGAGTTACTCTATTTTCAGCCACGTAATCCGGTTTTACTTTTCGATACTTTTTTGGGCGACATCGAATCACTGCCTCTAAACCGCATATTTGCACCAGGTAATAAACTCGTTTCTTATTGACTTTCGCTAAGCTCTCTTTTTCACGCTGGCAATTAATCGTCAACGTCATGCGGCGATAGCCGTAAATCCCATCTACTTGTGTATATAAATACTGGATAAATGCCACAAGCTGTTCATTCTCCAATTCTCGCACTATGGGTTGACGGTTTAGCCATTTGTAATAAGCTGCACAGGATACCTTGGCGATTTGACAGAGTAAGACAATGGATACATTTTCCGTCTTCGCTAGTTCTTGAATCGCGATGTAACGACTCTGAATGCAAATTCTATTTAATGACATCTCCTTTCGATTTCCTCTAACTTTTTAACAGTAAATTCTCTGCATGCAATCGTTCATTTTCCCGTGCCATCTGTTGAATTTTTAAACGTAATTCATCTTCTTGCATACGCTCTTCTGCCCGTTTTGTACGACCACGGCGATCTTGAAGGGCCTCTTCGCCAACCTATTCAAATTTACGCACCCATTGATAGACCTGCTGGCAGGACTCTCCATATTGCTCGGCAGTTTCTTGATAATTCTTCTCGTTCGCTAGGCAAACTTTGATGATTTTAATATGTTCTTCTACGGTTGTTTTTCTTCCTTTCGTCATAGCTTGGCTCATTCCTTTACCTGAATCATTTCATTCACTATGGCTCGTATAGATTTTCAACCACTTTTGAATACGGATAAACCGCTAATTCCATATTTGGCGAGAATGTCAAACATGGAGTAGTTCTTCGTTATACAGCACGCAGCTTCAATTCTTCTGAGTATTTCTTAGGGCGCATCAAAGCTTCTACCCGTCGTATTTATAAAGAGCATGCTAGGCATATAGAGTAGTCATGTTTACAGAAAACATCATGCAGATTTCTTCGAGAGTATGAGACCTTCCTCTAAATGTTGAAGTACTAAAATTTTTACATCGGGTGAAAATGATTTTTTAGGCATGAAAAAACTCCCCATTTGATAAACAGATTTTATTTCTTAATCTGTCTACCTAATAAGGAGCATATCATAATCAACGCTTGGCATTTTTATTCGTTAAAGCATCATCATTCACGTTTACGAGCGACTACTGCTAATCGACCATTGTCAGTTGAGTACTCGCAGGTGGACAGAACAATCAGCTTATCTCCATATTGTGCTGTCACATTTGTGTCATAAAGTGCGAGCTGTTTAATATTTTGAATATACGAACCAAATGCTTCTGGCGTCGTTATCTGCTTAATTCGATAATATTTAAAAACGTCCTCCGTCTGGTTGTACACCTGTGATAAAATAACGGCTATGATTTCATATTCTTCCTGCTCGTACAGTGAACTAAACTGGAACGTTGTATGCTCCTTATAGTAGCTTTCCTTTTTGTACTTTTCCAACTCTGCAAACATTGATCCGCTTTTCATATGATGCCCATGAATAAGCAAAATAGTGGACCCATCTATCTGGCTATGCTCATCCAAAAAGGGAAGCCCATTTTTGTTTTTCTCTCGATCGAAGCCATGGTTAAGATAATACTGTGCATTCTGTTGATTCTGCATAATTGGATAATCAATACGAGTGCCGTCTATTTTCAGCCAACCAATAATATCTGAATTTTGCCTATAAAGCTCTTGAAACTCGGGAAGCATTGTCGGCTTTTGTATCTTTGTACTAACAGGTTTAGTTGTTCTCTCATCGTTCGTTTTTTCTTTATAACGTATTTCTGCTAGTTCTTTTATCTGCTGATTTTCAGTGTAATCTTGCAAGTAATTTTTTGTAAGAGCCACAAGCGAATAAACAAGCAAAACTGTGAAAAAGGCGATAAGAAATTTTCTTATTTTACTCATCTTCTTACCGCCTTTCCCATTACTAAATGTGTTTTTTCTTCTTATTACCAACTAACAGGAAGCCTAGCATAATCAAGGACATAAGCGCCAAGGCCATATAGAAGATCGGCGACACACTATCATCTCCTGTTTTTGGAACATTATCGAGTGTACTATCTTCATTTGCTTCGCTGTTATTGATTTGATGGTTACTATCATTAAGCTGGTTGTTGCTATTAGCATTGAATTGAAGATTATTTTTAGAATTCGGCTTGTTGCTAGGTTCTTCAGCATTATTTCCTAAATTAGGCTTACTTCCTAGATTTTCTGGGTTATTCTCTGGATCTGGGTTGCCCTCCGGATTGTCTGGGTTATTCCCTGGATCTGGGTTGCCCCCTGGATTAGTTGGATTATTCTCTGGATCTGGGTTGCCCCCTGGATTAGTTGGATTATTCCCTAGATCTGGGTTGCCTCCTGGATTACCTGGGTTATTCCCTGGATTTGGGTTGCCTCCTGGATTACCTGGGTTATTTCCTGGATCTGGGTTGCCTCCTGGATTGCCTGGGTTATTCCCTGGATCTGGGTTACCTCCTGAATTTCCTGGATTATTTCCTGGATCTGGATTGCCTCCTGGGTTACCACCTGAAGTAATTGGCTTCATCGGTACATCGTGTCTTACAATATCCCATTCAACAGAAATTATTGGACTTGTATATGTTTCATAGCCTTCTTTTGTTACAACTAAATAGTAATCCGCCTCTGGGAATACCATGTATGCATAAAAGCCATTGAGATTGCTAAGTTGCTCTGGGCTTGCGTTATCATTCGGCGCAAAGCCTGGAATCGCAGGCAATACTACCTTTGTGCCCGGGACAATTCCCTTTGCAATATTTCGTGGCGTATTTGCATAATACAATGTTACTGTAGCACCTTCGATTTTTACACCAGTGTTTTCATCCCCTGTCGTTTCATCATAAACAGTGCCATATGGGTCAACTAATTCTTCCGAGATATTAAGCTCGTCAATATTTTCCAAGTTAAGCACTTTATCCTTAACAAGTATTAATTCTTCACCTGATTCAAATTCATATCTTACTTCTAGCATGTAATTAGTTGTTGTTAATCCCTCTGCTGAGAAAGTACCATTATCCTTTAAAGGAAATGCCTTTGGAGCGCCGTTTTCTGAAACATAGTTACCTGCTGTATCCTTTAAGTACACATTTAACTTGCCAGCAAATGCATTATTTAGCAATGCGGTGTTACCATTAGGCTGTTTGAAAAGTACAATCCCTACAGCAGTAATTTCTGCTGGAATTAAGTCACCTTCTGTTGTCACATCCGTGTCTTCAATAATCGCTTTTTGTGTAAATGGAATAGGTGTTGGTACGCCACCAATAGGAATTATTCGATTATAAGTAATCGTATACTTTTCATCTCGTTGAACAGGGTGGTAGTACCTTCCGTCTGAATCAGTAGTGATGGTTTCTTCTTCACCAGTTCCTTCATTCTTCACTACAATCACAGCATTAGGAATGACTTCTCCAGTTTCATTGTTGCGTAGAACACCCGTAAGCGCTGCTGGCATTGTGATAACAAGTGCATCATCTTCATTATATGGTACACCTGAAGGACTAGTAGCATCCGTCTTCGCAATCACTTCATGCTCCTTTGGTGTTATCTCCGACAATTTCGGTGGCGTGTATGAAATTGTCACTTTACCATGCTCATCAGTAATTCCTTTTCCTACTTCTTCACCATCCACGAAAAAGACAACTTCCTCGCCCTCTATTGGCGTGCCATCCTCTCCTGTTAAAGTGGCTATCAACTCAGTAGGTGTTTTACCATCTCCACGCACCTTTTGAACTTTTGGCTCTAAAGCAAGTGTACCTGGAAGATAACGGGCATTTTCAAATGGTGCCTCAGCAATTTTATTATCCTCGATTGTACCTGTGTACGCTCGGCTTACTGGTGCTGTTGTGTAGCCATCTGTCGTATAGTCCGTTGCTGTGACAGTATATTCCGTATCTTTTACAATTTCTTCAATAAGCAGAGTTTGCCCGTGTTTCAATTGGAATTTGTCCCCAGATTTAATCGTTCCTGTAGTGCCATCCGATTTCGTATAATGATAGATACCGTCTGCACCTGGACCAGTAAAGCTTACTGTGTATTCAAATTCCTTGCTCTCATCACTGCCATTGCCACTAACTGTGTTGCTAATTAGTAAGCCGCCCGGCATCTCTCTACTATTAATATAGTGCGCCTCGGCTGTCTGTCCTTCTGCTATCTTACCTGTAAAGATAAAGTCCCCTGGTGTAGTGGTATAATCCTCACTCGTATAATCTGTCTGTTGAACTGTGTAATCAAGACCCACAGGCAGATTGTGAATAGTAATTTTTTCATCATGTTTCAATACAATTTTTTGACCTGATTGGATTGTTCCTAGCGTGCCATCAGGTTTCGTATATGTGTACGACCCGTTTGCACCTTCTCCAGTGAAAGTAATTGTATATTCAAAGTCTTTATTTTGATTGCCACCGCTACCTGTTACTGTATTGTCAATCAATAACTGGCCGTGTATCGTTCGGTTGTTGACATACTTCAGCTCGGTTACTTTACTCTTTTCAATTGCGCCACTATACACCCAAGTTTCTGGGTCTGTTGTATAGCCATCATCTGCATAGCTTTGTTGTGTAACCGTATAAGAAAGACCTTCAAGTAATTTAGGGAATGTGATGGCCTCGCCATGCTTCAGAATGATAGATTCACCACTTTTTATAGTAGCTGGCACTCCATCCCTAACATATTCATAGTCCGCATTCTCGTCTTCCCCATCAAAGACAATTGTATAGCTAAAGTCTTTGCCTTGGTCTCCACCGTTACCTGTTACCGTGTTATCAATTTTTAATCCACCCGCAGCAGGAGTTGGAACGATTAATGGATCAGTTTGTGTGATTAGTTTCCCATTTACCCAAATAGGTTTACCAAATGTTTTTCCTACGATGATTTGATAAACGGTTTCATTTGAAAGGTACTGGTCATCATGGCACACTTCTTTCAACTCATAAATACCGGGTTCTTGAAGGAAAAGTAACTGAAGAAGACCAGTAGCAGCAGTTTTCCCATCATTTCCTACGCTACCTGTTGTACTAGTACCTACACCTGCAACCTTTACGCCATCGCTCTTTCTATACACCTCAAAGCATACATTGCCTAGCGGGTTTCCATCAGGGTTTATCTTTTTAATCCATAGATTAATATTTTGACTTGAAGATGCCATTACGTCTGCGGCATCTAACGTTGTTTCACTTTTTGCAACGACAGATTTTAACGTATCGTCACCTGTAAGCTTAACTTCGTTGCCCATTTTGTCTCCAACTTTTGCTATAGTCGCATCAACCTCTGTTTGATAAACAAGCTGATAAAGCTGATTAGGGTTATCAAATTTGAACGTCAGCACAGTCGTACCATTTGCACCTGGTTCAGCATCTACTTTGACCTCAGTATTTGGATCCGTTAAATCCAACGCTGACCCTTCACGTTCTAAAGTGCCTGTAGGTGTCAATTGAGCGCGGTAGACAGCTATATTGGGTGCTGTTAACAATAATTTACCAGTTTCATCATAGCGCAGATCCATACCTGCCCCTATCGTATCTTGTAAATAAACACCTTGTTCAAGATTGAGCGGTGGTGTGTAATTTACCATCCACTCTAATACACCAGGAAATGGCTTAGTTACTGACTTCGTTAAAGTTTGAATCGGTACAATAACTTTACGTTGCTCAGTAACAATCTTTTCTTCGCCACCCCATGTTATATGAAAGTCAGCTTTGTTAAATACAGCTTGTTGAGCTACACCATTGTCCAAATAGTCCTCTAAATACTGCTCCAAAGCCTTATTCGTTGGGCGTGCTTTCACTAAAATAACATAAGGGCTTTCTAATTTAGAGAAAGTGAACGTTCCTACATTTCCGCTATGCGAGAAGCTTACTACGTGCTTGGGAGTACCTGGCTCAATCACTCCTTGTGCCAGATTAGTCTGACCGTAGTTATAGCCACCTCCATTGTTAGAAAGACCTTCATACAGTTCGAAGTCCTTCCCTTCTGAAAACGGTACAAATTCCCAGCCAGCTGGTAATGTGTCTACAAGCTTTATATCGCTCATCACACGACTACCGCCATGTGTAGCAAATTCATCAGAATTATAGCCTGGCATATTAACACCTAGACGGAAAGTAACGGTTTTTGTCATTCGGTCATAAGTAGCCTTTGTATATGCCTCATTGCTATCACTTGCTAGATAGCTAGCCACATTATTTGGAATTACGTTTGTGCCCACCGGCTTTGATGCAAACAGTGAATCCTTATTTAGCATACGAATATGAAGATTTATTGACTTCTCTGCATGCGTTACGTATTCACCATTATCAAATAGCAAAGTACGATTCCATCTCGTTTTTCCGCTCTCAATACTCTGTCTAAAAAGGACATTAGGACTCGTTTCCAAAGAACGGAAAGTAAATTGTGCAGGTTGGTCTGTGTTATAGCCAGTTACTTTAATTAGGTCTGCAACTACTTCACCGTTTACCGTTAAAGGTATATGTTCTAACTCTAACCCATCATTACTTGCTAGAGAACCTTCATGATATTGCTTCCAAAGTTGTGCAGTGTTTATGCGAGAATGAATCTTTGCAATCGTCGCTGCATCTACTTCACCAGTTGCATCGACAGCTTGAGATAAAATATTGAAATCGCCACCATGGATTAATACATCATATACTGCCGCATCTGGTATAGCATATTGCGGTGTTAAGCTAACTGTCCATGTAATACCACCTAAATTGTAGTCCTCTTGCGAAATACTTCCGCCTTTAACAAAATTGTGTGCACCGATCTTAACCGTAGCCTCAGCAAGTACTGCGGCTGGTGTAGAAGTCGCCACCGAATCATTGTCCTGGATACCATTTGGTGTATCTAAAGTCCAGTTAGCTCGTGGCTTAATTGTAAAGCTAGAACCTGTTAGCACCTTTGTTTCAATAACTAACTGTCCTTTACCATCAAGATTGCCAAGAGAATAAACACTGTCATCAGGATTTACTGGTTGTAGTTCTGATGGTGTACCACCTGCCCATGTTTGCCATGTAGCTGATACGAATTCCAGTCCAGCAGGCAGTACATTCGTTATTTTTAGATCTTTTAATCCATTTTTGTTATGAAGATGGTTAACGTCAATTGTCCATGTAATTGTTTGATTACTATGTGTATATCCACCCTTCGCTGTAATCCAGTCAGGTGCCGTACGCATTGCCTGTGTTGCGCTAGCCTTTACTTCACTACCCTCTAGTAGATTTACACTTGGGCTAAAGGTTTGATAGGAACTACCAGGTTGTAAAGTTGCTCCTAGCCCTTCATACTCTTTATAATATAAGTCTTTATGGAACCATGCAGCATACTCAACCTTAGGGTCTTGACCAGTTCCATTTGGGAAGGTGTAGCTTACATTCCCATCTCCATCAATTGTTAGATCTTGATCATCTACAGGAACACCATTTACTTTAAAAGTTCCTGCTTTATAAACCATGCGATAATCCATAAGTTTCGTCTGAAAAGTCAAACCATCTACATCCGCTCTAATTGCATCATCATACAAATCAAAAGCAGAGGCAGTTGATGTAAAAGTTAAATAGCCATCTTGATAAGCCTTTACATTCGGGTGCGACCAATTAGCTGGAGTCCTTACATTATCAGCCTCTATTGTAATACTATAGGATAGATCAAGCTCAGGGTTTACTAACTGGTAAGTTGAGCCAAAAATGTTAATAGGTGTTGTTGAACCATAATCTAATCCTGATAAATCCGCATTAGCTGCTGTTTCAAAACCAAAAGTGATATTTGTAGCTACCCCACCAAAAAAGTAATCGTCGCCATCAAATACAATTCTAATGCTATCCTCAGTGAAATAGATGGTAGCAAGCTTAACTGGACTTCCTAGCCCACCTGGAGCATACACCACTTTAGTGTTTGCTGAAGTTTTTACTCTTGGAAAATAGTCTTCTCTTTTCAGCTCAACCGTGTCACCTTTTTGAATAAAAAGTTCAGGATTTGTAAGAAATAGACCTGGGTTGTCTCCTCTCACTGGTACCTTAAGTCCTAACGATTCAAGTGTAAAGCTTGTTCTTCCAAGAATATCTTCAGTTGGATTCACAACAACTAAAGGATCTCCCTGCTTCACCATTAATGGAAAAGTTCCTATTGGATTAGCTGTGATAAATACATCTGTTTTATCCGTAGGACCTACTGACATTGGCATAATAAGCTCACTTGGCATATCCAATGGCATTTCTGCTTCAGATGGATCAGCTTCATTATCTGCTGGCTTATCAGTATCTACTGTGTTTTCTTCATCACTTGCTGGTTCATTAGTAGATGCTGCGCCGCCTTCATTACTTGCTGGCTCATCCGTATTCTCTGAGCCACCTTCATTACTTGCCGGCTCATCCGTATTCTCTGAGCCACCTTCATTACTTGCCGGCTCATCCGTATTAACTGGTTCACCTTCATTGATTGATGGCTCATCGGTACTTGCTGTGCTGTCTTCATTGGCTGGTGTATTATCAGTATTAATGGATTCGTCTACTGCAGACGCCTCTGTTGTAGGGTCTATTACACTAGTTGCAGATGCAGGGACAGCGAAGGTCAGTGTTTGCAAAATAAGCATGATTACTAGCCAAATTGACAATACCGATATACTGCGTTTTTGTTTCACTATGAAAACATCCTCCTCTCTTTAATAGTTCTTACCGACTATAGGGGTCTACCTATCCCCTCCTTGAAATGTTGCGGAGTATCAGATGACTAGGCACGATCCCATATGTCAACGTTTTTGACCACAAGCCTCTGCTGTAAAAGCCCACATAGACTATTTGGCCCTGATATACTTTATCATAAGGAGTTGAACAAAAACTAAACATTACCGATATATGGAAGCGAAAACAATTAAGCATATTGCATTGCTGAAATTTTTTCAAAATCAATTACAGGAAAGGAATTGAGAACTAATATATAGCGTAGAGCAATTTTTTGAAACATGTCAAAATATCGGAGAGAAACCTTGGCGTTGGGATTTTAAAAAAAGCTATTGTCATGAACAACATTTCAGTCAACATCATTCAATTGTAAATTTTCTAAAATACAAAAATAAAGAACTTACTGAATGTGAGAAATTTAATATCACTCGACAGTAAGGAAAAAATGCGGACTGTGATAAAGAGGCATTTCCACTCTATAAAGCATTAGGCTGGCAGGAAGACAAGCACGATATTATTCGTGGCGACACAATGAATTCTTTTATGTCAAATATTCTTAGGGAGAGGTTGGATTTTCAATAAAAAAAGGGGAGCAATGATAAAAATAGATATTTATTTTAAGGGGTGAGAGACATTTTAAGCAAAATTCCAGACATGGGAGCTGGGTGCGTAACTGAACCAAATCGAATGGCTATCGGTGAATTTTTTACAGGATGGACCTCTAATCGTGGAGAAATTGCTAATCGGCTGGAACTAAGTCAGCCTTTTGTAAGTTTCAGCCCTTCTTCTCATCGACCACGTTTGCTCTCTCCATAATTTCCTGTACTATTGAATCTTTTGCATCCGCATAGTCTTGGACGTGTTTCCATTTACAGCGAGCTAAGTTACGCTTTACATTTGCATATTTATCTCGATCGGAATGGTTAATCCTTAGCCAATTGCGAAATCGCAACATTCGGTCTATCTCAGATGAGCCTTTACTAAATACGTGTAAATTAATATTTGTGTCGGGGCCTTTCAATAGTCGGTGTTGAAACCAATCTGGTTCTCGAATACGTAAAGTGTAGCCAGCTCCCTCCAAATCAGGAACATAAGCACTTTCGTCAGCAGAGTTCTTCACAACTAATAAAATATCAATAATTGGCTTAGCACATAAACCTGATACTGAAGTTGATCCAACGTGCTCCAACTGAAGTACCTTTTTACCAAGTATGGAATAAATGCCTTTAGCCTCTCGGTCAAATAACTTCGGCCATTGCGGATCATAGTCAAGGAGTGTAATTTGTGCATTATGAGGTTTTAGCTCTCCAACCATTACTTCTTGGAGTTTTCTTCATTTTTAGATTTTATATTGTTGTCTGGCAAAGTCAATTAAATCCCTCTCCATTTCAATTTTCAATAACATTTAAATATATCACAATTTTCAACATACTACAATAATCTGATCAGTTTAGTACCTATCATTAAATGAGTATCATAGCATATACTTGTTCCAGTGTACTGCCCGTTAGTTTCCACAAAATCTATATTAAATACCATACAATAATTCGAATACCTCGATACAGTATTTTAACTTTCTCACAAAGTATTGCACATATTTTATTGAGACTATTATACTATTATTGATTGACACATCATTTCACCAGATAGCCCGATTAAACACTAATTGTTTTGTTTTATTAAAAAAGTAATTCCATTATATATTCCATAGTCCCAATACAAAAAAACCCTACCAAAATTTTTCTTGGTAGAGTTTTTGGTAGGGAACTATATTATTTTTAATACATTTTCTTCATTTTTGAGTAGGACAAATGCCATTAAATAGGCATTCCTCCTTCAAATCAAGTTAGCACCTTATTCCCACTCTATCGTTGCAGGTGGCTTAGAAGTAATATCATACAGCACGCGATTCACGTGTTTTACTTCGTTGACTAGGCGCACAGAGATTTTCTCTAGTACATCCCAAGGGATACGCGCCCAGTCGGAAGTCATACCGTCGATAGATGTTACGGCACGGATACCGATTGCGTAGTCATACGTACGTGCATCGCCCATCACACCCACTGAACGGATGTCTGGTAACACCGTGAAGTATTGCCAAATATCGCGATCAAGACCTGCTTTGGCGATTTCTTCACGTAGGATATAGTCAGATTCACGTACGATTTCAAGCTTTTCTTCTGTTACTTCACCAAGTACACGGATACCTAAGCCAGGGCCTGGGAATGGCTGACGCCAAACGATTTTCTCATCAAGGCCAAGCTCTAAACCTAATGCACGAACTTCATCTTTGAATAATGTTTTTAGTGGCTCAATTAATTGGAATTGCATATCTTCTGGCAGACCACCAACATTATGATGGGATTTGATTGTTTGTGCCGTTGCTGTACCCGATTCAATAATATCTGTGTACAGGGTACCTTGTGCTAGGAAATCCATGCCCTCAAGCTTAGCCGCTTCTTCATCAAATACATAAATAAATTCATTTCCAATAATTTTACGTTTCTTCTCTGGATCAGATACACCTGCAAGTTTGTCCATAAAACGCTTACGTGCATCAATTTTAATCAAATTCATGTCGAAGTCTTCTGTGAATGTTTTCATGACCTGCTCCACTTCGCCTTTACGGTTTAAGTTGTGGTCTACAAACATACACGTTAACTGATCACCGATTGCTTTATGGATTAAAACCGCTACAACGGAGGAGTCCACACCACCAGAAAGCGCACATAATACTTTTTTATCGCCTACTGTTTCACGAATTTTTGCGATTTCTAGCTCAATAAAGTTTGCCATCGACCAGTCGCCTTTTGCTTCACAAATATCGAACACAAACTGACGTAATAAGTCATTACCATATACAGAATGACGTACCTCTGGATGGAATTGTACAGCATATAGTTTGCGTTCTATGTTTGCCATTGCAGCGATTGGACAGGCTCCACTTGTGGCGATGACCTCAAATCCAGCTGGTACTTCCGTTACATGATCGCCATGACTCATCCATACAACTTGCTCACTTGGTAGCTCACCAAATAGCTTATTCGATGCTGTTACTTGAATTTCTGCCTTACCGTATTCACGTGTTTCAGCACCTTCTACTTTACCGCCATTTGTATGTGCCATTAATTGCATACCATAGCAAATCCCTAAAATTGGTAAACCTAATTCAAAGATGGCTGGATCAATATGAAAAGCATTTTCATCATAGACAGAGTTTGGACCACCTGAAAAAATAATACCCACTGCGTTCATTTCTTTAATTTCTTCTGCAGTGATTGTATGTGGGTGCAATTCACTGAAAACACCAAATTCACGGATACGACGCGTAATTAATTGGTTAAATTGGCTACCAAAGTCCAGTACAACGATTTTTTCTTGCTCTTTTAATAAAGGGCTAGCTGACAAAATTTCCACCTCTTCTACTATTTTTAAAGGATATGTTCATGTGTTCAAAGAAAAACGCGAAGAAAGTACACCACTCTCTACGCGCTTATAAGTTCTTAAATAATTATCAAGGGGGAACGGTGTCACAAAGGCATATCTTGCTCTTTGCAACGAGAATGGTGGTATTTTAGTATAGAAATTTAGGCAATCTTTCTCAACAGCCTCTTTTCATCTAAATAAAACATCCACCCTCATAGAGAAATCATTTATGGTGATTTCGTAGAAACATCCGAACCCTATTATCGAACTTATATGAAAGCAATCCTTGCATTTTATTTTTTTCATTTTACTCTTTGTCTCGCTTAAAATCAACTGATTGTGCGATTGATTAAATATTCCCAACTTTCTTTCAGCTCTACAAAATCAATTTCTTGCACCTCATTGCCATAAACATGCTGCTCATATACAGCTGTAAGCTTTTGCATTTCGTCTGTTTCTAACGCTGCATCTACTCTTTCTGCAAATGCACGTAAAGTTTCACCGTCTCTTTTGCGTAGACCAATGCGAGCTAGCTGTTTCAATAAAACATGGTAAGAGGAATCAAAGCTAGACCAATCCGCGGCCTTTTTACGGTATGCACGCACATGCATTTTTGGAATCCATTTTTTACGCTGGAAGAACAAAGTAATCGCTATAATCATTAGTAAAATCAACAGCCCAACCCATACATACGTGAGTTTTTTCAGCCAAGTCCAGATAGCATCTAAGCTCAATGTTGAACGATTCTGTGCTTCCTGAGCCTCTTGTTGCTGTGGCTGCTCTGGTTTTTGTTCAGGCTCTATTACCTCATCCTGCTCAGGTGTATCTAATGGTAGGTCATAATCGATATTCACATTTCCTGTAAATCCAATTGTAGGTTCAAACTCCATCCAGCCTGCTCCAGGTATATAGGCTTCTACCCATGAATGTGCGTTATCATTGGTCACTTGATATTCACGCATACCATCTGACATTGGTCCTGGCTGCCCAGGTGCAAAGCCTTTTACCCAGCGTGCTGGTATACCTACCGAGCGTAACAGCACAACCATCGAAGTTGAAAAATTATCACAATAGCCTACCTTTGTGTCAAATAAAAATTGATCAACATAATCCTGATTTTCAGCAGGAATGGCTGCCTCTGTTTTATCATATCTAAAACCATTTGTTTTAAAATAATTTTCTACAGCCTTAATTTGATCGTATACAGTAGATTTGTCTTGTATAATAGCCATTGCCAAATCTCTTACCCGTATTGGCAATTCATCTGGCAATTGTAAAAACCGATCAAAGGATGCATCCAATGTTTCAAGTGTAGAAGTATACGACATTTGAAGCTGCTCCATACTATAGAGAGGCTCACTATAAGATAATGAATAATTCGCTAGTGATAATGATTCGCCATTGTATTGCTTAATCAGCACTTTTTCGGTTTGCTCATTCTGAACAAATAAAGCAGAATCTTGGGCTGAAACACTGATGAAACCATATGTTTGAATTAAAAATGGTAACGGTACATCCATTTCAAGCTGTGCCTGACGTTCATCCTCAGGCGATCCCACTTGTAAAGACGTTCTAATTGGCATACCTGACTCATACGGTACTTCATTCATGCCTTCCTCTGACACAATCCAACCCTTTGTTGTATACGTATCTTTTGTTTCAACACGCCAGTAATGTCGATCACGAGAAGTAGCAGTGAAAACTAATGTATCGTCTCCTTGGAATGGTCCCCCAAGCTGACTATCATCCTCGCCATAACCAACCGTTTTTTGACCTATTCCATTGCCAACTTGTCCTGTAACCCCTTTTATAAATGGCACTGGATCTGCCCAAGTCGGTCCTGTCTTTGGTAAATAGAATGCTACCGTGCTCACAAGCAGGACAGAGACAAGCATTGGAATAATAACCTTCCATTTTTCTACAATATTACTTGTTGCATCCGCTTGAAGCCATAATCGTTTAACAAACAGCACACCTGTCATTATTAAACCTAACACAACAACCTTTACAATAGCCGCTTTACCATCGTAATCACTAAATGTATCTAATGTGGCAATAAAGAATACCGTCATTCCGAAAAAGTAAAATATATTTTTTTTCACTGAAACCCAATGGTGAATTAAATAAATTAACATCCAAATTAGAATAAGGAACAACACGGTTCTAAAAGCATCTGATACTTGTCCAAAATCACCCGATAAAATGGCTGTCATATTCCATTTCCATTCTGATAATAAGAATGGTAACGTCTCGCTTGATAATACTGGATGATCATTATAAATATAAGCAATAAACCAAGTAATATAACCAAACTTCACTAATCCTGATAATAATGGATGTACTTGGAATAAACTCAGCACTAGAGCTAAGCCAATAAAGACTAGGAAGAATTGAAAACCTCCAGTATTCGTTAATTGCATGATTGGCACAAGCCATTCATGTAAAATAAAAAAGATAATGATATAAGCAACGGCTAATTCTAAAAATTCCACTACGGATTGCTTCACGGCTTCATCACCTCCGTGAATAGTTGATAAAAGTCTGTTGGGTCTACATAAATGATCTGCATATGTTTATAACGTGTCGTAAGCTTCGATTGTACAGGAGGCTCTTTTGTCACTATAAAGCAAATACAGCTTTTTACTATATTTGCAAGAGTATGTAGTAACTCATCTGATACATCACTTGTTACATACAACAATGTTGCAACTTGCTTGAAGGCTTGTTGATCATAAAAACGAAATTTCACATGCTCTGTAGGTTTTATAGCCGCTAAATGATGCATAGCCTGATCCAACTGTTTATCTCCCTGAATAGCAGGAAATACTTTTGTGATTTCTCCTGCTGCAATAAAGGATATATCCCCTCGTTCTCGCACAATCATTTGTAGCATGGATGCAGCTAGCTCAATTTTTTCTTCAAATAATGGTGAATTTTTAGCATCAAGCACAAGCATTAACTCTGATGATTGTCGATCCTCAAATTCTTTAGATTGTAGAGTTTGCGTTTTCGCAAATGATTTCCAATGTATCCATGAGAAACGATCCCCTGGTACATACTCACGTAAACCAACAGCCATTGATGTATCCTTTACAATCGAATAAGGAGATAGCATAGGACCAACATCGTATTTTGTTTGAAGGGCAGTATATTTCATCTCTCGTATTCTTGGGTAAACTAAAATCGTTTGCTCCTTTTCTGCGATGATTAGCTTTTTAGCCCAGCCAAAAAAGTCATAGAAAAGAATGGTCACCCCTAAATAACGATGCTCTCCACGCGGCATATTGTCCAATTCATAATGCCAGCTAAACCTTTTGCGAAAGCCAACAAATTTTACAGCATTTACACTCTGTTTTTTAGCTTGAACGAGTCCCTCACTATCTACTTGTTCCTCTATCACCATATAAGCAAAAGGAAAGCGTGTGTTTCTTTCTATGGTAATGAAGACTTTTGCCGATTGTCCTCGCTCTACATGTCCAGGCACGATTTTGCGCTCTACCAGTAAGATATTTTCTTTTACAATAAAGAATAGTAATGCATATACTAAAAAAGGACTCACTGTAAAAAATACAAACCAGCTAACAAATCCACCCTGAAACATGGCATAACAAAATGTTAGGACCATTAATAGCAGGACTAGTAGGAAATGCTTGGTTTTGTCAAAGAAAGCCTTTCCTCGCTTCATTGTTCTGCAAACCTTTTTGTTGGCACTGGTGTTTGGGCAATAATACGCTCGAGAATTTCGTCCGCTGTTACATTATCATAGCGTGCATCTGGTTTTAAAACTAAGCGATGGCTAAAGACAAATGGTACGAGATATTGAACATCATCTGGCGTTACATAGCTACGCCCTTTCATAAAGGCATAGGCTTGAGAAGCTTTCATAAGTGCAATAGTTGCTCGTGGACTTACGCCTAAATCGACATAATTATGTTCCCTTGTTTGACTTGCCAGCTCCACCATATAGCTTTTAACTGAGTCTTCTACATAGACACCTTGTACAAGCTCCTGTATTTCAATTAATTGCGCGACAGATAACACAGACTTAATTTGCTCAATCGGCTTACCATTTTCAGCTCTGCGCAAAATCTCTACTTCCTGTCCCCTCGATGGATAACCCATCTTAATTTTTAATAAAAATCGATCAAGCTGAGCTTCTGGTAATGGATATGTGCCTTCATGCTCAATCGGATTTTGCGTAGCCATTACAAAAAATGGCTGATTAATCGCAAGGGTATTTCCATCAATCGTAACAGAGGTCTCCTCCATAGCCTCAAGTAATGCAGACTGTGTTTTGGGAGAGGTACGATTAATTTCATCCGCTAACACAACATCACCCATAATCGGTCCTGGACGAAATTCAAATTCCATTGTTTTCGGGTTATAAATCGAAATACCCACAACATCAGATGGCAATAAATCGGGTGTAAATTGAATACGTTTAAATTGGGCATCAAAAGACTTTGCAAGAGAGCGTACCATCATTGTCTTTCCTACACCAGGGACATCCTCTAGTAATACATGTCCTCTAGCCAATAAGGCCACAATACTGAGCTCAGCCACCTCTCTTTTCCCAATAATTACTTTTTCTATATTTTCTAAAACATATTTTATTTGAGAATTCATCAGTCAAAAGCCTCCCATTCCATCAAGTAATTAGGCGAATTGTACACAAACTTATCCTAAGCATATCGAAATCTGCTCGGTAACACAATTATCTGAAACAGTCATATACAATTTAAACGAATAAAGAAGAGCTGTTAGAAAGACAAAGCCTTCCCGACAGCCCTTTATCTATTATATAACGGTATTATTGTTTAGAGTGTTGCAAAATTAATCTTCTTCATCCTATTTTTTCTAATACTTACACCAAAAAATTGAAAAGGCTATGAAGCAGTCAATTACTATATGACTGTTCCATAGCCCTTTATTATTTAGATGGAAGATTGGTAACTATTGAGTCGCTTCTTTTGATTGCTTATATGACTTAGTTTTAATGCAGTTTCATTGAGCTCATGACGAATTCGCAAATTATTATTACTTTCTGTAGGAGCGAATGCTATATGACGAGTTGATTGCTGTGGTTTTGACGTAGCAATAGCACTGTACTTCTTTGCTTTATTTTTTTGCAAATTATTTTTAAAGGACTGCTGTTGGCTTTGCCCAAAATTATGACTAATATCTCCTGCATGTAAATACTGATTTTCCTGCCGAAAAACACTACTTGTCGTTGCATCTATCCTTGAAGTTCTCATCTATAGGTTACCCTCCTTTACATCCCCTTATTCTTTATAGGTATTTATATCGGTATTTTATTCTTAAAATTAATACCTTAGAACCATTTTCGTAAAAAGAGTTAGCAAAAGCACTATTTACTTTTGCTAACTCTTTATCTCCATACTATTTCCAAAAATCATCAAAGATTGTAATCGGCATATGACGTTTATGCTGAGAACGTAAATAATGACCTTCTACTATTTGACGGGCTACCTCAGGGATTTCCTTTCCCTCTAAATAGTCATCAATTTGATCATATGATATACCTAACGCTGCTTCGTCTGGCAATGCTGGACGATTCTCCTCTAAATCTGCAGTTGGCGTTTTCATATAAAGATGCTCTGGACATTGCAGTTCCGCTAATAACTGCTTACCTTGTCGTTTATTTAAACGAAATATTGGCATTAAATCTGCTCCACCATCACCAAATTTTGTGTAAAAGCCTGTAACAGCCTCTGCTGCATGGTCAGTTCCTACTACAACTGCCCCATTCATAGCAGCAATTGAATACTGCACCTTCATCCGTTCACGTGCTTTTTCATTCCCTTTTACAAAATCATTCAGCTCAATGCCGGCATCTGCTAATGCCTTTACGCTTGCATCAACCGCATTTTTAATATTCACTGTATACGTTTTTGTAGGGTTTATATAATCAATGGCATCCTGACAGTCCTGTTCATCTACCTGCACACCGTATGGTAAGCGTACAGCCCAAAATGAATATTTCGGTTCTCCTGCTTCAGTATTTAGTTCATCAATGGCAAGCTGTGTTAGCTTTCCTGTCAATGTGGAGTCTTGACCACCAGAAATACCAAGAACAAAGCCTTTTATAAAGCTATACTGTTGTGCATATTCCTTTAAAAAATCAATGGATTTTCGTATTTCCAGCTGTGCATCTATTGTCGGTAAAACATGTAATTCCTCAATAATTTGTTGCTGTAAGGTCATTGTACTTACCTCTCCTTTTACATTTGATTCACCATATTGTGGACTTCTTCAATATTTCGCATCTTATTATCCCAGCATTTTTGACTTAAATCGACAGGATATTCCTCTGGATTCATTGCACGTTTATATTCATCCCACAGCAATTCTAAATTTTCTGCTGCATAGTCACGCATTTGCTCTAGTGTAGGATGTTGGTAGTTTATTTCCCCATTTTTGATGACATGTTGATGTAAATTTTTAGCCTCAAAATTAGTGACAAATTTTGAGACAAATGTATGGACTGGATGGAACATTTTAATGCGTTCCTCTGCCTGAGGATTTTCATCGTGCATTGTAATATAGTCTCCCTCTGCCTTTCCATTTGTTTTATGGATAATACGGTAGACATTTTTCACGCCTGGTGTCGATACCTTTTCAGCATTCGCCGAAATTTTAATCGTATCCTCAAGACGTCCTTCACTATTTTCGATAGCCACCATTTTATAAACCGCACCTAAAGCCGGTTGGTCATAAGCTGTAATCAATTTTGTACCAATACCCCAAATATCCACTTTTGCACCTTGCGCCTTTAAATTTAAAATCGTATATTCATCTAAATCATTTGAAACAATGATTTTAGCATCGTGGAAGCCTGCATTATCCAGCATACGGCGAGCTTCTTTTGATAGAAATGCGATATCTCCACTATCTAAACGGATACCAATAAAGTTGATTTTATCTCCTAGCTCTTGTGCTACTTTAATAGCTGTTGGTACACCTGATTTCAGCGTATTATAAGTGTCAACAAGAAATACACAATCTCGATGACGTTTGGCATAGGCATGAAACGCATCATAATCATTTTTATATGCCTGTACTAATGCATGTGCATGTGTACCAGATACTGGAATGTTAAACAACTTGCCTGCTCGAACATTGCTAGTGGAGGAAAAGCCACCAATAAATGCCGCACGTGTTCCCCAAATAGCCGCATCCATTTCATGTGCACGTCGTGTACCGAATTCCATAGCTACTTCTTCTTTAATAATTTGCTTAATACGACTAGCCTTTGTGGCAATTAATGTTTGGTAATTCACAATATTTAGCAGTGCTGTTTCAATAAGCTGTGCCTCCACTAATGGGGCTTCAATACGAACAATTGGCTCGTTCGCAAAAACTAGCTCTCCTTCCACCATGGAATACATATCCCCTGTAAATCGAATATCTTTTAAATAATCAAGAAAGTCCTCTTGATAGCCCGCTTCCTCACGTAAATACGCAATATCTGATTCACTAAAGCGGAAATCACGCAGATAGTTCAACATTCTCTCTAGCCCAGCAAATATGGCATAACCATTGCCAAACGGTAATTTCCTAAAATATAATTCAAAAACAGCATTTTTATTATGTATGCCGTCAGCCCAATAGGATTCTGCCATATTGATTTGATATAAGTCTGTGTGTAGCGCTAAGCTATCATCTGTATAGTTTGAACTCACAAAAACCCCTTCTTCCGCTTTGATAATTAGTCCTAGTATACACTATATACCCAAATTCTTGCGTTTTACATCCTCCCTATTTGATGTTAGGTTTTCTAACATTAATAGTCAGAAAATTTCGAACTGTACACAATTTAGACATAAATTTTAATACCGCTTTCATTCCTTTTATAAATACCTTTCCACTAAATTATTTCGTGAGCAGAAATATATCATGTTATAAAATATAACATGAATTTCAAAATAATAATTGCGCTGATGTCCATAGCGCTTTAACATGTAAATTAAAATTACGCAAGGAGCTGATAGTGATGAAAAAAATCGAAGCAATCATTCGTCCTGAAGTTTTTGGAGCCGTAAGGGACGCACTTGCACAGGAAGGCATTGCAGGTCTTAGTGTTTCTGAAATTGCTGGCTGCGGTCGTCAGTTAGGGAGAACAGGCCTATTTCGCGGCAATATGTACGAAATCGAATTTTTACCTAAATTAAAATTAGAAATGGTTGTAGATGACAGCAAGGTTGATGGGACAGTTGAAGTTTTATTGCGCGAGGCAGCGACTGGTAAGGTTGGCGACGGGAAAATTTTTATTTATCCAGTAGAACAGGCAATTCGGATCCGCACAAAAGAAGTCGGATCCGTAGCCGTAGAATAAGGAGGCGATTTCAATGGATGAGGTTTTGTTATCTGTTAACTTAGTTTGGGTCATGCTTGGGACGATTTTAGTATTCTTTATGCATGCAGGATTTGCCATGGTTGAGGCAGGATTTACACGCTCTAAAAACGCAGTCAATATTATTATGAAAAATTTCCTTACCATTTCACTTGGGGGCATTATCTATTTCTTCTGTGGCTACGCAATTATGTTTGGGGATACAGCAGGTGGCATTATTGGCACAAGCGGCTTTGCATTAAAGGGTGTTGATGATCTTTCATTCTTTATCTTCCAAACAATGTTTGCTGCCACAGGTGCAACGATTTTATCTGGCGCTGTTGCAGAGCGTACAAATATTTTTGCTTATGTTGCTATTATCATACTTATGACTTTAGTAGTTTATCCTGTCGTCGGTCATTGGGTTTGGAGCGGTCAGGGCTGGTTAACAGACTTAGGCTTTGTGGACTTCGCTGGCTCAACGGTTGTGCACTTAACAGGCGCTATCGCAGCATTTGTTGCAGCTGCTATGATTGGACCACGACTTGGTAAATATGATAAAAATGGCCGTGTCAATGTGATTACAGGACATAGTATTCCATTAGGCGCTTTAGGTGTGTTCCTCCTCTGGTTTGGTTGGTTTGGCTTTAATGGCGCATCTACTTTAGCAGCTGATCCTGCGCTAGTGCCAAGTGTTATTGCTAATACATTTTTTGCAGCAGCAGCTGGTGTAGTTGCAACTGCCTTCTATACTAAATTCCGTTATGGACATATTGATGGCTCTTTAACATTAAACGGCGCTTTAGCAGGACTTGTAGGTATTACAGCAGGTGCCGCCAACGTTAGCATTATTGGCTCTCTTGTGATCGGTATGATCGCTGCTCCATTACTTGTTGAGGGTGTACGTTTCCTTGAATGGAAATTAAAAGTGGATGATCCAGTAGGTGCAATTGCTGTTCATGGTATTTGTGGTGTATGGGGGACATTAGCTGTTGGTTTATTTGATATTGGCGGTCAAGGCTTATTTTATGGCGGTGGCTTCGCGTTACTAGGTGTGCAAGCAGTCGGTGTTATTGCTACAATTGCTTGGGTTAGTGTATCTGTCACAGCAGGTTTATTCATTATTAAAGCCTTTATCCCATTACGTGTAACAGTAGAAGAGGAAGTTGCGGGTCTTGATATAATGGAACATGGAACGCCAGCTTATGAATTCCAAGACATCTTTAAAAGCTCCGCTGTACGAGGAGAAACGTTCGCTCATCGTTTAACGCATTTTGGTAAAACACCAAACAATGTACATGAAGAGCACGTATAGTCAGTCATTAAATCTGCGCTGTCATCTCAGTGATGGCAGGCAGATTTTTTTAGGCTTATAAGTTCTAAGCTCTCTCTAACTCTAATAAAAATTCCTTCATAGCAAGTCCACTTCGAAAGCCTGTTAACTGACCATTTTTACCAATCACACGATGGCATGGGATAATGGCTAATATTGGGTTTGCGCCAATTGCTCCACCTACAGCTCTTACTGCCTTTGGGTTTCCAATTCGTTGCGCAATATCTGCATACGATACAGTTGTGCCATATGGTAGTTCTCTCAATGCATCCCATACAGCTAATTGAAAGGGTGTCCCCTTCACATGGATAGGCACATCAAATTCAGTAAGCTCCCTTTTAAAATAGGCTGTTAACTGTTCTATATAGGGCCAGAGCTTTTCTTTATTTTCCTCAAAGCTATATCCTTTAAATGGCTTTCGTGCCCATACTTCAACCTCATCAAACGGCATATTTGGTGTGCCAATATAGACAATACCCTCGTCTGAAGCCACAATATACATATCTCCCTGCTCATATGTAAATTTATCAACATATAATACTGTCATTGCCTCTGCTCCTTATTTTTCTAATTTTCATCTGCATCTTTTACGGATTTCATGCTACAGTTAGTTTACTTAACTATTGCAAAGGAGTATCCATCCATGAATACGCTATACGAGCCTGCTATTCACTTTCAACAAGTTCATTTCTCAGTAAATGATAAAACGATATTAAAGTCAATTACAGGATCATTTCCAAAAGGGCAAATTACGACACTGGTTGGGCCTTCTGGTGCGGGTAAAACAACCCTATTGAAATTATGTAATGGCCTTCTTTCAGCAACACAAGGGCATATACGGATCGATCAGCAACCCATTTCTGCCTTTGAACCAACAGCCTTAAGAAGACATGTTGGCATTGCTCTGCAGGCTGCCCCTATGATTGCGGGTACTGTATGGGAAAACCTTGCCCTTCCTCGCACATTGCAAGGGAAAAAGCTCTCACAACAAGAAGCAACTCAATATTTAGAGGACGTCGGATTAGCTAAAAGCTTTTTGCATCAATCAATCGATGAATTATCAGGAGGACAGCGGCAAAAGGTCTCCATTGCAAGAACACTTATTAATCAGTCCTCCATTTTATTATTAGATGAAATTACATCCGCACTTGACCGTCAATCCGTCCAAGAAATTGAAAAGTTAATTGTCACTATTAATGAAAAATACAATGTCACAATGATTTGGATTACCCATAATTTACAACAAGCATTAACAATCGGTCATTATACATGGGTGATGATGGATGGTGAGCTAATTGAGGCGGGCAGAAGCACCTTACTTAATGCACCCACAAACCCGCGTGTAGCAGAATTTATACAGGGGGCGAATCTATGACATACACAACGTTATCATTAACACTAATTTTTGTCTGCATTCCCCTCCTACTATCTAAAACATTAAAGCTAGGGCTTGAAAAAGATACACTTATCGCAACAGTTCGCTCCATCGTCCAATTGCTTGCAGTGGGCTATATTTTAAAATTTGTCTTTAATGCAAATAGTTATAGCTATATTTTTCTGATGGTTGCATTAATGATTATTGTTGCGACATTAAATGCACGGAAAAAGGGAGCAGGTATCAAGGGCATAACATGGAAGATCGCGCTTACCCTTGTTGCGATAGAAATTGTTACACAAGGCGTCTTACTCGGCTTTCATATCGTGCCGGCAACTGCTCAATATATCATTCCTATTAGCGGTATGTTAATCGGCAATTCCATGGTATTATCTATTTTATTTTTAAATCGTTTTATAGCCGAAATCACCAGTCATAAGGATGAAATGGAGCTTATTTTATCCCTAGGTGGAACACCAAAACAGGCTATTCACCGTCAGTTGATTAGTGCTATAAAAGCTAGTATGATTCCTACTATTGAAAGTCAAAAAACAATCGGCTTAGTGCAGCTTCCAGGTATGATGAGCGGACAAATTATCGGTGGAGCTGATCCTATCCAAGCTGTACAGTTTCAGCTTTTAATTATCTTTGCACTGCTTACAACAGCAACCTTATCTAGTATCATGATTGGCTTTTTAAGCTATCCTGTGCTGTTTAATGAGCGCATGCAAATATTTAACACGACAAACACACGTGGGAACAAAATGTGAATATACAGTATCCTTAGTTCTTAAAAGGAAATGAACGAGTGATTCAATTATTTAAATTTAGTAACAGACAAACGCTAAACGAGAAAAGTCCAACAGAAAATGGGCATATTATATACGTATACAAAGACCGTTGAAAAGCACATAGATGTATCGAAAAACGTGAACCCTGGGAGCGTACAGATATCAATCGGCTTCCTCAAAAGTAAGGAATGGACAGGACTTAAACCATAACCATAACACATAATACGATGATCATAGACGGCAAAACAACGACAGAAAAAACTATTACTAAATATGAGGGGAAATCGCACGAGTGTTTCGAGGATATTAGATGGTAGAAAGCTATCATTGGCATTTAATTATGACCTTTCGTGGAATACCTATCATGCACTGAAAAACAAACAGCTTTTTACTTAAATATCATCCGAAAAACAGCTTTACATGTATGCAAACTGGATGACACAGAAAAAGTTGAGACTACCGAAAAAATGATTTATGATTTGTGCCAACCCAACCAAACATTTAGAAAAGTTATTGGATTTATAAGGAATCCTGAAAAAAGATAACTACGAAACGAGACACTTATCAATGAACTACTAAAAAATTTATTAAGACACATATTCATGTGGTTGTTGTGCAATTAGACAAATAAAATATCGCTATTTAAACCTTTATATGGTAATATTATTTTATAAAAACCATAATTTAGGTATTATCTCCATAAAATAAAAGTGTCGTCTATTTTAGAAATGATAAAACTGGCAAGGCTATCTGTTTCTACTGTCATTAATAATTAAAAGTATATCAAGGAAGAAAAGAGAAAAGTGGTATTAAGATGCAAAAATTGAACTATCAACCTATTATTGTTACTAAACCACAAGTAAAAGTTATTGATGTTACTAGTTTTTATGGTTCATGTAGAGTCAAAGTAAGTAAAGGAATTGGAGGAGAATCATGAAGAAATTTTCACTTATGATTTTATCAATATCTATATCGCTGTTTCTGATTAGTTGTAGCGAAGAAGGTCAGACAGAGGAAAGATTTCTGTTTGCAGGGGAGATTGACAAAATAATTGTGACTGGTAAAGGTGTCAACCGTGATTTAGGTACACGTACTATTGATAGTGATGCTGAAATTAATGTAATTAAAGAAGCTATGCAAGATGTTGCTGTATCTTCAAAATTCCGCACATTCGAAGAAGCCTTATTCGAACTTGAAGTCATATTTAAAGACGATTTAAAGGAAACTATTGATATATGGTACTATCCGTCAGCTAAAACAAGTGTTTTTTATACAGATAAAATCTACTATTCGATGAATGTTTCAAGAGTTCCAGCGTTAATTAAACTCTTCGAATCCTTTAAATGAATAGTGTAAGATAATAAAATTTAAAAAGGAGATGAGTTTTATGAAAAGATTGTTTGCTTTAGTAATACCTCTTATTTGTTGTATTGTATTATTGAGTTTTGGTAATCGTGCTTTGGCTAATGAGCAATTAAATAATGCAGAGGAAATAAGTTATAAACAGGAGGCACAAAGGGAATTATTCGATACTTTGGTTAAAAAGTTAACTATGACACATATGAATATGAGTACAGAAGATTACGGTGATTTATTCTTTGATGAAAATGGAAAACTACATTTCAAATATAAAGAAAGTGTAGTTTCTTCCAATAAAATTTTACAACAGCTATTGGTCAACCTTCGGTCAAATGATATAGAAGTGGAGGCAGGCACATATACACATAAAGATTTACTCGAACAACAAGCGGCTGTCTATCAGGAAATAATAGACTACTATGGAGGAGAAGGCAATTTACCTACTATTTCTTTAGTATCAGATATTTTTGATGAGAAGGTAAAACTCTCATACAATTCTTTAGAGGAAGATTTAATAGCAGAACTAAAATCCAAGTATGGAGATATTTTAGTGTTTTCAAAAAAAGAATTTGAAATACTCGAACTTTACAAATCCCAAAAAGGGAATTGGACCAATTTGGGTGCAGGAATTGGTATTAATATTAATGGAGAGGGTTGTTCTGTTGCGGGAATAGCAAGTAAAAATGGATCTTATTTTTTAATAACTGCTTCTCATTGCTTTCATGGAACTGTAGCATCTAATGGAACTGGTACTCTTGTGAAACAATTTACTTATAATGTAGGTCGTCAACATGCCCAAGCAATGGGAGCAAACTTAGATTTTGGCTTAGTAAAAATAATGGATAATGCTTTAAGTGGAGGGCGATATGCTACTAATGGTATTAGAATATCAACAGATAATAGTACATTAGAAATTTTTGATAACAAACTAATAGCTGCTGACTCTACTAGTCCTGCATTTAGTCAAGTAGTATGTCGTGCGGGTATTATTACAACGAAACAATGCGGTAGAGTAATTCAAAAAGGAGCTATTACGAACAATTGGGCGGATGGGAAAACTAGAAAAGTTTCTATAGTAGTTCCTGATGACTCAAGTGGATTTGGTACAAATGGAGATAGTGGAGGACCTGTATATCGTCCAAATACAACTGGAAATACTTTAACTGGTGTACTTGTAGGTGGAAATGCTTCTTACACCTGTTTTACAGATATAATGGATGGGTTAAATTATTACAGTGCATACTTGTATACAAGTAATTCGATTGTGAAGGTTGCAAATTAACAATAAGTAGTGGTAAATAGGACGTAAGCCAGAAATATAACAACAATATGGTCTTTCGATATGTATGACAAATAGCCGTGTATCCTTTGTTTTTGGATAGCGGCTATTTTGTATAGGTCGGTATGGTGCATTTCTGGGGTTTGCTGAATTGGAAGATTCAGTAACCCCATAGTAACTCCACTATGTATTATATATAGATCAATGATAAGTGCCAAATAATTTTTGTATTCGCAAAACGAAGTATACACGACAAATACAAGTGAGGAAAAATAGAAATATACAGTATATCCTCAGTTTTTAAAGGGAGCTGAATGAAATGAATGAGTGATTCAATTATTTAAATTTAGTAACAGACAAACACCAAACGAGAAAAGTCTAATATAAAATGAGCACAACACATGTGTATACAGAGATCGTGGAAAAAACGCATAGTTGTGTCCAAAAACGTGAATACTAGCAGCGCCCAGACATCAATTAGCTTCCTCAAAAGTAAAGTATGGACAGAACTTAAAATACGGCCATGACACATAATACGATGATCATAGGGCAAAACAACGATAGACACAAACTATCATTAAATGTGAAGGAAATCACACGAGCGATTCGAGGATATTAGATGGTGGAAAGCTATCATTGGCATTTAATTATGACCTTTCGTGAAGATACCCATCATGCACTGGAAAAACAAACAACTTTCTACTTAAATATCATCCGAAAATCAGCTTTACATGTATGAAAACTGGATGACACAGAAAAAGTTGAGACTACCGAAGAAACGATTTATGATTTGTGCCAACCCAACCAAACATTTAGAAAAGTTATTGGATTTATAAGGAATCCTGAAAAAAGATAACTACGAAATGAGATACTTATCAATGAATAGACAATTAAGTACCTCGTTTGGTAACCTTTTCTCAAAAAGCGAACCATCAAAAAATTTATTAGGACACATATTCATGTGTTTGTCGTGAAATACACTTAGTGCGAAATAATTATAGTTTTTAAAATTTATGCTATACTAAAAAGAAAATGCAGTTAGGAGAATGACCATGTTATTACGCGATTTTTTCATCCATTTATCTGAAAACCAACTATTAAATAGTGCTGCAAAGAAATACGGTCTAAAATTAGGTGCCCAAAGTGTAGTAGCTGGTACAAATGTTGAAGAAACAATTGCAAGCATTAAAGAACTGAATGCACACAATATTTCTTGTACAGTCGATAACCTAGGTGAATTTGTTTCAAGTAAAGAAGAAGCAACGAAGGCAAAAGAACAAATCCTTACTGTTATTGAAGCCATTCATGACAACGGTGTTGACGCCCATATTTCATTAAAGCCTTCTCAATTAGGCTTAGATATTGATGTTGATTTTTGCTATGACAACTTATATGAAATTGTAGAAAAAGCTGCTGCGTACGATATATTTGTTAACTTTGATATGGAAAATTATGATCGTCTTCAAGTATCCTTTGATATGGTAGAAGAGCTATCGAAAACATTTGATAATGTTGGAACAGTGATTCAATCATACTTTTACCGCGCAAAAGAAGATATTGAAAAGTTCAAGGACTATCGTCTACGTATTGTAAAAGGCGCTTATAAAGAGCCAATCGAGGTAGCCTATCAAGATAAATTAGATATTGACTTAAACTTTATTGAATTAATCGAATATCATTTGCTACATGGTAAGTTTACATCCATCGCAACACATGACCATAATATTATTGCCCATGTGAAACGCTTTGTAGCAGAGCATAATATTCCATTTGATAAATTTGAATTCCAAATGCTCTATGGTTTCCGTACAGAAATGCAAAAGGAGCTTGCTAAAGAAGGCTATAATTTCTGCGTCTATGTGCCATTTGGTGAGGATTGGTACGGCTACTTTATGCGCCGTCTAGCTGAACGTCCTCAAAACCTTAATCTTGTAACAAAGCAAGTATTTACGAAAAAAACAAATACAGTGCTTGCAGTAGCAGCAGGTGCATTCGTGCTTGGACGTTTAACAAAACGTAAGAAATAAAGCCATGTAAAAAGAACCTTGCCGCATTTTTAGTGCGATAAGGTTCTTTGTTTATTTATTCCAGCCCTTTTCCTTAAAACGTGCAATAGCTTCAATACGATTGCCGACATTTAATTTTTCTAAAATCGTGGAAATATAGTTGCGCACCGTTCCCGCTGAAAGAAATAGCTCTGCCGCAATTTCCTTTGTCGTCTTGCCCTCTGCTACAAGTGTGAGCACCTGACTTTCACGCTCCGTTAAAGGATTTTCACTATCATCCTCATAAACAAAATCAACAAGCTCCGGTGCATAGATGCGCTTACCGTCCACGATCGTACGGATAGCACTTACTAACTCCTCAATAGGGCTATCTTTTAATAAATACCCACGCACACTTGCTTTGCGGGCACGCTCAAAATAGCCAGGTCTTGCAAATGTTGTTAAGATAATCACCTTACATGTAGAGCTAGCATTATGCAATGCCTCTGCAGCATCTAAGCCCGTTTTCACTGGCATTTCAATATCCATAATACAAATATCAGGCTGATGCTCTTCCACAAGCATTAATGCTTCCTCACCATTTTTTGCTAAGCCAACGACCTCCATATCTTCCTCCATACTCAATAAAGAGCGAAGAGCGCCTAATAGCATCCCTTGATCTTCAGCAATCACAATTCGTATCATGTCATCAGCCTCATTTCTATATGTTCTTTAGATTTTCTTGGACATTTTGATGCGTAATCGTTACTGGAATGATGACTGTTAAGGTCGTTCCTTCATCACTTTCAATTTTAAAGGAACCATTGATAAACTCTAAACGTTCTTGCATTCCCTTTAAGCCATTACCCGTTTTCCACGCTTGCTTTTTCTTAATGCCTTGTCCGTTATCTCGAACAATTAAGTAAACCTCTTTAAAATTTTGATGGAAAGCAATTTCACACTTAGTAGCACCACTATGTTTCACAACATTATTAACAGCTTCTTTTAAGCACATGGATAAAACATTTTCGACAAGCGGTGGCACATGTAATGCATGTTTATCGCCATCAAAAACAAACTCCATTTCTGCAGCCTTTAATATTTGAGAGATCCGCATTAGTTCATCCTCAAATTTCGCTGTCCGCATATCTGACACTAATTCACGAACCTCTTTTAAGGCAATGCTAGCCGTTTGACGTATATCTTTAATTTCTATTAAAGCTTGCTGTGGGTCACGTGCAATCAGTCTGGATGCTAGATCGCTTTTCAAGCCAATCATGGACAATTTTTGCCCTAATGTATCATGAAGGTCACGTGCAATACGCTGTCGCTCCTCAAAAACAATTAACTCCGCAATACGTTCATTAGCTGTTTCTAGCTGTCCCTCTAAGTTTTCACGCTTATTTTTTGAATAAATGGTCAATGGCAGTAAAACAACTGCTAAAATTGTTAACACAACAAATGGTAACTGCGATAAAAATAATTGCAACTCAATAAAAAAGCCAACACCTGTTGAAATAACTGTAAAGCCAATATGCAAGCCGTACATAATATAAAAGCCAACAGGTCGTCGTATATTGCCGATAAAAAAGGCTGTAAAAATAGATAAATATACATAGCCATATAAAATGGTCATCATGATGTTAATAACCATTTCAAAGCTGATCCACATATACACTAAACCGCTTTTCGCATTCACAGAAAATCGATAGAAAATAAAATAAACCATCAAAAAAGTAATACCGATAGATATTTCTATATAGGATGATTTCCGAAAAATAAAGAAAAACGGAAGGAAACAAAAAATAACCCATAAATATATACTGAGCATTGGACTATTTGGAATAATACTATGCCATTTTCTCAACATAATCTCACGCTCTTTCCTACTTTTCCCTTATTATAACAAGAAAATTAAATTTATGCTGATTACGCCTCAAGCAAGCATTTAAAACAGCCATCTCCCTTAAAAGAGATGGCTGTCCTCGACTAAGCAGCAATACTGCCTTTTTCTTTGCGTCTTATAATGTCATTCACTTCTTTAAACGTTACAAATTTACCCTGCTCTTCATCATATAGCTTATAACGTATGGATTCCAAGCTTGTACGTAAAGTAATGGTTGTCGCCATGTGTAATGGTGGTGTTTCATTATGTGCTTTTTCAAGATTATAGTTAGGTACACGAGGAGCTAAGTGATGCACATGGTGGAAACCAATATTCCCAGTTACCCATTGCAAAATTTTTGGCAATTTATAATATGAACTACCTTCAACGGCAGCCTTCACGTAGTCCCACTCTGAGTCATGCTCGAAATAAGAATCTTCATATGTGTGCTGAATATAAAATAACCAAATACCTAGAGAACCAGCAACAAATAATGTAACTCCTTGCACTAATAAAAATGCCTGCCAGCCTAAAAAGTAAATTAAAGCGGCACAAATTCCCACCATAACGATATTTGTTAAAATTGTATTCAAACGTTCCTTCTTTTTCGCATCTTTACGATTAAAGCGATTTAAAATAAGCACCATATATAAAGGTCCTAGTCCAAACATCACAAACGGATTACGATAAAAGCGATACCATAAGCGTTGTCCTTTAGAAGCTTGCATATATTCTTCCACTGTCATCATATCAATATCACCGATACCACGCTTATCTAAGTTTGAGCTTGTTGCATGGTGAATTGTATGTTCACGTTTCCATTTTTCATAGGGGAATGATGTTAACACGCCTGTAAAAAATCCAACCCAGTCGTTTGCCTTTTTACTTTTGAAAAATGAGCCGTGTGTACAATCGTGAAAGATAATAAATGTTCGTACGACAAATCCTGCTGAAATAATGCTTAAACCTGCTGTTAACCATGGCGAAACATCTACTAATAAATAGCCAGCTACCCATAATACAAGTAACGGTGCAATTGTGTTAATCATTTGAAATACACTTTTACCTGTATCTGACTTGGCAAATGGCGCTACATCTTGACGTAATTTTTTTGTTTTTTCTTTATCTGTTGCCATCCTTTACTCCCTCGTTTCTTTTTTTCCTTATGACCTCATCATAAAACAAGCGCCTAATTCATAACAGACGCAAACATCATAAAAAGGATATGACAAATGTCATATCCTTTTTATGATGTTTGTTAATCTCTATTTCATTTAGTTAGCAAGATGTTTCCCGAGAGAGATAATACTGTTGGCTGGTAAGGCAATCTTAGCATCAATCTATCCTTTCTGAATCATATTAATGATAGCCAACTCTCGCTCTTTGCGTTCTTTTTGTAAAGCAGCCCTGGACTTTCTTATTCCATCTTCAGTGATGCAAAAAAATGATTTGGTAGTGTCGATGGTGAACACATGAACTTTAAGATAAGTATTTGCTACCCACATTGCAGATAAACGATTATCTCCTTTAAAATAAATTCTAGTAGCATGTAAATTTTAAAATAAAAACAATATAAACAATCAATTATAAGAAAGAGGTGGCTGTAAAATGCGAAAAATAGTAGTTTGTTCGATTTTCTTAATTGTTCTTCTTGCTGCTTGTTCAAATGGGAGTAAAAATAGCGCAACTCAGGAAATCGACATTACTAATAGATTTTTGGAGGAACATGCAGAAATAGGCTTAACTTATAATGAAGTAAGAAAAAGATTTGGAGCAGAGAAGCTGGCTGATGTAGTTGATAATACGGAAACATGGCTATACGATTCAACTCAAAACAATGATTTTGAATATAATCGAAGTTTGGAAAGCGTGGCTTTTGAAGAAATTAAAGAGGGGAATCTTGAATATCAGCTATATATTAACTTCATGGATAAAAAAACCTTCATGTATTCTTATTTTTATTTAGGAGAAGACGGGAAAGTATGGCAATATCAAATAACGTCTAACGATGAACCACAAAATAATCCCGTAAGCAACTAAAGCACAAACAAAGTGTTTATGTTTTGCAGTACTAATCCCTATGATGAGTATTTTTTCAGAAACCTGATTAATTTTCTGGTTCATCTTAAAATTCATAAGATAAGTTCTCTCTGTAGATGTATAGATCCATGGTCGTTGATACTCAAGCATGGGACTGCCCCACACGATAGACAAAGACAAAAAGCATCTTCTAATTAGAGTTTGAAGATGCTTTTTCTATGAGTTATCCATATGAAATAAAAATGCAAGTCATTGCAGATACAAACCCATGACACAGGTTTTATAGGAATTAACTATATGGTATAGAACACAGGGGGAAACACAGATGCATTGGTGTAACAGAGTTTACATCTTCTAAATCCCCAATAAACCCTACACTCCCCTTTTTTCAAAAACCTTCTCATCCCTTTAAAACAAATGAACCATCTAGTGTGGGATTAGATGGTTCATTTTCTACAACTTCGGTCCTTTTAACACCAATTGATAAAATATAAGGTCTAACCATTCACCAAATTTATAGCCTGCATTCTTAATTGTACCTGCATATTCAAAGCCTAATTTTTCGTGTGCTTTAATGCTGGCACTATTTTCGCCATCAATGCCAGCGATTAAGGTTTTGACACCTTGCTCCTCAGCTAGTCGAATTAATTCTTGCATTAGCTTTGTCGCAATGCCCTTTTGGTAATGCTCTTTATGCACATAGACAGAATGCTCCATTGTATATTGATAGCCTGGATATGGACGGAATTGGCTGTATGTTGCAAAGCCAGCTACCACCCCATTGTCCTCAAAGACAAGCAATGGATTTCCCGCTGCCTGCTGCTCATTAAACCATTGTACTTTTTCCGCTAATGTTTGGATTTCATAACGATAAACTGCCTTGCTTGTTAAAATAATATCGTTATAAATAGCCAATACCTCAGGCACATCTTTTTCTTCCATCATGCGAATCATCCCACTCATCTCCTTTTTCTCACAAAATGACCCTCCATAAGAAAAGAGGGTCATGTTTATTATAGTTTACGTTTTATACATTAAAGTAGCGAGCATCGGGATGAGCAAAGACAATGGCTGATACAGATGCCTCCGGCTCCATCATAAAACCTTCAGTTAAATGAACACCAATATCCTCAGGCTTTAACAGACCAAATAGCTTCTCTTGGTCCTCTAAGTTTGGACATGCAGGATAGCCGAATGAAAAGCGTTGCCCTTGATATTTTGCAGCAAAACGATCACGCATTGTGAAATCCGTTGCATCAGGGAAGCCCCATTGGTCGCGAATTTCCTGATGCATACGCTCCGCAAAGCCCTCTGCTAGCTCTAGTGCAGTCGATTGTAGAGCATGGCTTTCAAGGAATTTTCCATCCTCTTTTAACTGACGAGCCTGTGCCATAACCCCTTGTCCAGCCGTTACTACCATTAATGCAATATAGTCCATCTCGCCACTATCAACCGTTTTTAAGAAATCAGCAAGGCATAAAAAAGGTTCTACTTGCTGGCGTGGGAACGTAAAGCGCTCAATTTCCGTTTTGCTATCGGCAGGATCATAAACAATCACATCATCCCCATCTGCCTGTGCAGGGAAAAACTGATATAAACCTGATGGCTTTAACAAATCGCTTCTTAAATAATCATCCACTAAATCCTTAAGCTCTGTAGCTCTTGTATCGCCAGCATCCAGTAGCTGCTGCACCTGTCCCTTTAAGCCTAAATGATGCCCTAACAATGTACGCATATTAACATACGGATATAAATGTGATACAGCATAATCTTTTTTCACATGGCGACGTACATCAGCAGGTACAAATACAGACGCCTCCTTTACCGTACGTACAGGCTTTACTAGTACCTCTTTAGCAGGACGAGCGGCACGTTTGGCATCTGCCTCGATACGCTTTTGGCGAGATTCCTCGATTTCTGCTAAAAAGTTTACACGTGCATCCTTATCCATTAAGCGATTGGCTTGCTCTAATCCTTGCATCGCATCCTTCGCATAAATAACGGGACCATTATACTCATCTGCAATTTTTGTTTCTGTAAAGCGTCGAGATAGTGCTGCACCACCAACCAAAATAGGTACATCAATCCCCGCCTCTTTAAAATCTTGAGCAGTAATCACCATCTGCTGTGCTGATTTCACAAGCAAGCCTGATAAGCCGATAAAATCGGGCTTTTCCTTACGAATCGCTTCAATCAATTGCGCAGGCGTTACCTTAATACCTAAATCAACAACTTTATAGCCATTATTACTTAAAATAATATCGACAAGGTTTTTCCCAATATCGTGTACATCACCCTTTACAGTAGCGAGCACCATTTTTCCTTTACCCGAGCTCTCGTCATTTTTTTCCATAAATTGCTCTAAATATGCAACAGCAGCCTTCATAACCCCTGCTGATTGTAAAACTTCGGCTACAATTAGCTGATTATCATTAAATAAACGACCTACCTCTGCCATACCATCCATTAAAGGTCCATTAATAATAGCCAGCGGTGACTCAAAGATTTCACGAGCAGCCTCTAAATCCTCAATAAGACCCTCTTTTGTACCTTCCAATATATAGTAAGCTAAACGACCTTCAACCGTTTTAGGAATATCCGCTTCTGTTTTTTCTTTCTTTTTATCACGATAGAAATCAGTAAATACTGCTAATGTTTCATCGTTTGTATTAAATAATAAGTCATTCGCTAGTTTAATTTCCTCTTCTGGAATAGACGCATAACGCTCTAGCTTTTCCGTATTTACAATGGCATAATCTAAGCCTGCCTGTGTACAGTGGTAAAGATAGACGGCATTGAGCACTTCACGGCCAACAGGTGGTAAGCCAAATGAAATATTACTGACGCCAAGTACCGTTAATGTGCGCGGCAATTTTTCTTTAATGAGACGAATACCTTCAACTGTTTCTAGGGCGGAGCCAATATATTGCTCGTCCCCTGTGCCTACTGGGAACATTAATGGATCAAAAATAATATCCTCTGGCGCAAGTCCCCATTTTTCGGTTAATAGCTTATAAGAACGTTGCGCAATTTCAAGCTTACGATAACGGTCAACAGCCATTCCCTGCTCATCAATTGTACCAACGACTAAAGAGGCACCATATTTTTTCACAAGCGGCATGACTGCATCAAAGCGTTCTTCCCCATCCTCTAAGTTAATCGAGTTAATAATCGCTTTACCTTGTGAAAATTTCAGCGCTTCCTCAATTACCTTTTCATCTGTGGAATCAATTACAAGAGGAACCTTAACCTTTTTCACAACTT
Organism: Lysinibacillus sp. FSL H8-0500; assembly: GCF_038051955.1. Taxonomy (NCBI): domain Bacteria; kingdom Bacillati; phylum Bacillota; class Bacilli; order Caryophanales; family Bacillaceae; genus Lysinibacillus; species Lysinibacillus sp. FSL H8-0500. The sequence goes on from NZ_CP150292.1 coordinate 4,224,943, forward strand.
CCTGCATAAAGCCACGTATATCGGCTAATTCATCACGATCAGGGTTCGCTAAACAAATATCAATAACATGTGCACCATTTTTCACCTGTGCACGTGCGATTTCCGCTGCTTCCTCAAATTTGCCATCAATAATTAAATTTTTAAATTTACGAGAGCCAATCACATTTGTTCGCTCACCAATAAATAATGGACGCATTGAATCGTCATATAATAATGGCTCAATACCTGAAACGGCATGACCATGTGTTGCTTCAGGTAATTGGCGTGGCTTTTCATCCTTTAATATCTCACGAATAGCCGCAATATGGGCTGGCGTTGTACCACAGCAGCCCCCCACAATATTAAGCCAGCCTTTTTCTGCAAAGCCTTTTAGTTTTTGTGATAGAGATTCTGGCGACTCATGATAACAGCCTTCCTCATCAGGCAAGCCAGCATTTGGATAACAGCTAATATAGCCTGTTGACAGCTCCGCCAATGAACGAATATGATCCGTCATAAACTCTGGTCCTGTTGCACAGTTTAAGCCCACCGATAATGGCTTAATATGCTCAATAGAAATATAAAAAGCATCAATGGTTTGCCCTGCAAGTGTCGTCCCCATTGGCTCAATGGTTCCTGAAATCATCACAGGTAGCTCTTTGCCAGTCGCTGCAAAGGCGCGTGCTACACCAAGTGTCCCTGCCTTTACATTTAACATATCCTGACTTGTTTCTAATAACAATACATCTGCGCCTGCCTCAATTAATGCCTTTGCCTGCACATAGAAATTTTCCTCTAGCTCATCAAAGGTAATACCACCTGTAACGGACAATGTTTTTGTTGTTGGACCCATAGCCCCCGCAACAAAACGTGGCCAATCAGAAGTTGAAAAGCTATCTACTGCTTGGCGAGCAATCTCTACTGCACATTTATTAATTTCTTCTGCTTTTGCACCAAGATCATACTCATTTAATACAAGTGGTGTGCCCCCAAATGTATTTGTACAAATAATATCTGCACCCGCCTCTAAATATTTGCGATGAATTTTCTCAATAATATCAGGTCTCGTGAGCACAAGATTTTCGTTACAGCCATCGAGCTCCTCACCACCAAAATCCTCAGCCGATAAGTTTTCATTTTGTAACATTGTACCCATTGCGCCATCAAGGATTAAAATACGTTTCTCTAGTTGCTCTTCAATCAAGTGCTTAGCCATCTATACTTACTCCTTTTTTCTGTTCGTCCAATTGTTCAATATATTTCATTAACTCTAATGTAACATCATAGCGTAAAAACGGTGTAATAAGGTAAATACCATTGAAATATTGCGTAGCTACTTCTACTAGTTCCTGGGCAATGGCAATCCCCTCCAATGTTGCACGTTCCTTATCATCGCCACAAGCCTTCATTCTTGCTAGCGCATCCTCTGATAATTTTATTCCTGGCACCTCGTGATGTAAGAACTCTGCACTTTTATAGCTTGTCACTGGCATGATCCCGATATAAATCGGTGCTTGTAAATGCTTTGTCGCCTCATAAATTTCGACAATTTTTTCCTTTGTATAAACAGGCTGTGAAATAAAATAGTCTGCGCCATGTTCAATTTTCTTCTCTAGGCGAGCCACAGCACGATCTAGTACACGCACATTTGGGTTAAAGGCAGCAGCAACTGAGAAATTCGCCTTTTTACGCAGCGGTTTACCCGAGAATGAAACACCTTCATTTAACTGCTTGATTAATTGTATTAATTCCATGGAGGATACATCATAAACACTTGTTGCACCTGGGAAATCGCCCACCTTTGTAGGGTCGCCCGTCACAGCTAATACATCATGAATACCTAAAGCATTGAGCCCCATTAAATGCGACTGAAGACCAATTAAGTTACGATCTCGACAAGTGATATGTGTAAGGGGGCGCACACCGTATGTTTCCTTGAGTAATGCCCCCATCGCAATATTGCTAATACGTGGAGAGGCTAGTGAATTGTCTGCCATCATCACAACATCAGCACCTGCATTGTATAATTGCTTGGCTCCCTCAATAAAACCATCAATCTCTAAATGTCTAGGTGTATCCAGCTCTACAATAACAGAGCGTTCACGCTTAACCTTTTCATAAAGGGATTCATACTTTGCTGGCTCTGCTTCACGAACGATCTCAATTTTTGTTGGCTTTGCATGCTTCTCACTAACTGGTGATAGCTCTTCTAAATATTTCTTCGCTGCCGCAATATGTTTTGGCGTTGTGCCACAGCAGCCTCCGATTAAACGGACACCTTGGTCACGTAATGCGACAGCCGCTCGACCAAAATAATCAGCCTCTGATTCATAAACCACACGCCCATCCTCGAGATCAAGAAGAGAGGCATTTGGGTAAGCTGACATAAATGCCTTTTCAGGAAGCTCTACACCTTCAAATGCTTGTATTGTATGATGCGGACCTAGCCGACAGTTCACGCCCACAATATCAGCGCCTAATGTCTCTAGCTTATGCAATGCCTCGTTTAAAGAAATACCGTTTTGTAAAACACCAGGCTCATGCATTGATACCTGTGCAATAATCGGTACATCTGTTTTTGCTCGCAGCATTGTTAATGTCGCAGTTAATTCTTCAAAATCATAATAGGTTTCAAGTAAAAGACCATCTGGGTTCCCTGCTAGTAACACAGTTGCTTGCTCCTGAACAGCAGCTAATATTTCCTCTAATGTAGCATCACTTTTACGAATGCCACGAATACCACCAATTGTCCCTAATACAAACTGCCCTCCATCTGCTGCACGCTTTGCAATGGTGATCGCTGCTTCATTAAATTGCTGAACACGCGACTCTAAACCATAACGAGCTAATTTAATAGCATTTGCGCCATATGTATTCGTTTGAATCACATCAGCACCTGCTGCAATATATTCTCTATGAATCTTTTCAATTAGCTCAGGTTTCTGCACATTCATTTCCTCATGGCAATATTCCAAACCATAGCCATAAAGCACTGTCCCTATTGCACCATCTGCTGTCAATACATGTGTTTTTAATCTCTCAAGCAATCCCATAAAATAGCCTCTCTTCCTTCCTGTCTCTATACATAATAATAAAAAGCCCTCTTTCAATAAAAAAGAAGGCTTTAACGATTTGTCAATGTTGTTCCTTCTCATCTTCGACTCAATAGTCTTCTGGATTTAGCACCTGACATAAAGTTGGTTGCTGAAGCTTCATTGGGCCAGTCCCTCAGCTTCTCTCGATAAGAATTAAGTATGAATTTTTAAATAATTAAAAGAATCATATCGTTTACAGGCGAATGAGTCAAGACTATTTCACGCAACAAAGGAATTTTTCACTTAAAGTCTTAGAAATCGACTAATTTTTCTGCAAGCTCCACAGCAATTTTTTTGCCGTTTTGAATACAAGCACCAATCCCTACACCAAAATAAGAACAGCCTGCAATTGATAAATTTGGATAGCTCTTATCTAATTCCTGTAGCAGTCCCTGTAATGCTTCACGATGTGCCAAGTCATATTTAGGCATTTGATCAATCCATTTTGTCACATTGACAACAGTAGGCTTGTCCTCTATACCTAGGCTTTTTCGAACATCCTCTAGGGCAACTGCCGCCAATTCCTCATCTGTCATTGCACGTAACTGCTCATACGCTGGATTAATACTTTTATAAAAGAGTCGCACAAGTAATTTGCTATCTTTCGATGTATGCTTCCACTTACGGCTTGTCCAAGTTGCTGCATTACAGACTACATCAGAGTTATGTGACACAATATAGCCCGTTCCATCTGCTGGTAATCGAGCATCTGGTACATTAAAGCCTAAATAAATTGTAATTGCGGAAGCAGTTGTAAATTGGTCAAAATAATAATCCAAAGCTGTATCCTGTAAGACACCTTGGACAGCTTCGTTTGGCAGTGCTAAAACAGCATAATCCGCTACAATGCTTGTATTATTTGCTAAAGAAATCATATAGTGCTTTTCTTGCTTTTTAACACTGATCGTTGCAACACCCTTAATAATTTCCACATCTGTTAATGTTTGTTCTAATCGATTAATAAAGGAGGTCAAACCATTTTGAAACGATATAAACTTTTTATTTGCTGCCTGTGTAAATTGCTCACGATTTGCATCAAAGCCTTTAATAATACTGCCGTAATTATTTTTATAGTCAATTAAATACGGTAAGGTAGAGGCAATCGAAAGCTGGTATAAGTCGCCAGAATAAACGCCAGCCAGCACAGGGGCAATTTGATTGCGCACAAGCTCCTCCCCTAAATAGTAGGTTAAAAACTCGCCAATTGAGCTTTCTTTTGTAAAGCCCTTATTCGGTAATGTTAAGTCTTTTAGTGCTTCTTGTTTACCCTGCTCCGAAATAAGCGTACTTTGCTCAAGAGATGCAACGCTCATTGGTATACCAAATGTAGAATCTACAGGAATCGCATGAAGCTCATTATTTGTATAAATATAGGAAGTGCCTGTTTCGTTGTAAACTAATTGCTCTACAAAGTCTAGTTCCTGCACAAGCTCCATTACACCTTGATGACGAGCAACAATGGAATCAGCACCTGTTTCCATAATAAAGTCTTGTTCATAGGCTGAATGTAATTTACCGCCTAAATATGTATTTTTCTCTACAAGCACTAATCGTACATCTATATTTTTTTCCTTGACCTGACGCTGCAAATAATGCATTGTACATAATCCTGTAATGCCGCCACCTAATACAACAACTGTTTTCATCATAAACCGCCCCTATTTTTAGTTCTTCCTCTCTACAGTATAAACCTTTTTCAGTGAAAATTACGCTCAACCCTTTACAAAATTAGCAAAAGAGGTATATTGCAAATAATTTCGCAATATACCTCTTTCTATTGCGAAAGCGCAGCGACAATTTAAAAAACTGATTGATGAAACTAACAATCAGTGGGAAGGAAGAAAATCATACTGACTTGAAGGTCCACTGTCTAGCCCTCCTTAATTTCCATTCATGTACTTCAAATATATATGAGATTTCTATAGCGCTTAAGTATTCGATATACATTGTTTAATCATTTAAGTTTTGTGCAAAGCTCGCTAATTTCTCTGCTGAATTTGCTACCTCACTAAAAGAACTACCTAGCTCATTTAAAATTTCTACGATTGCTTGGATTTTTTGCACCATGCAATCATTTTGATCCTTTGCTTCTGTCATTGCTCCTAGTATATTCGTAAATTGGCCCTCCGTGTGGGACATATTTTCCTCACCAGACGCAACCTCATCTTGAATATTTGTTAGTGAGTCTTCTAGTTTTTCCATCCGTTCTCTTGTTTTTTGCAGTAACAATGCAACAGCTGTAACCGAATCCTTTGTTTGAATAGATAATTTTCGAACTTCATCAGCCACTACACTAAAGCCCTTACCCGCTTCTCCAGCGCGAGCGGCTTCAATGGCAGCATTCAAAGCTAATAGATTCGTTTGATTCGCAATATTGGTCACTACGCTCATTATCGTTTCCATTTCCTTTGACATACCAGCTAAATGTTCTATATTTTCCTCTATATCACGCAATGAATAAATAATATTATGCATATTTTGTGATTGATTTTTTAAACATTCACGCCCTTCAAGCGCCTGACCTTCAGCCAGTACCGATACATCAAGTGATTTTTTGGCTAATTGTTTAAGTTCATCCGATTGCTTACTTAAAAGACCAAAGGAGTTATTTGTTTCCTCAGATATTGTGGCTAGTGCCTCTGAGGATTCTACAATTTGCTGTTCAATTGATTCTTTCTCTTGCTCAATCGTCTCTTTTAGTTCCTCCACAGTATTCTCGAATGCCTCTAACACAAGCTGCTGCTCAAAATTACATATTTTAAGGACAGCTCTAATTGTATTAAACTGATCATAAGGATGCTCAACATTTTTCTCCACTAACTCAATAAATGATGTGGATAAATCTTGGAAAGCACAAATATACCATTGTGTTCTAAGACCAATATGAACATGCACCTTCGCAATCTTTACACGTCTTTGATAAAATTCCTCATCAATTGTTCCGTTAAACATTTCAATAATATGCTGGCGCAATGTTACTTTCAGTCTTTCTACAGAACTATGATGATTAATAATATCTACTAATTGCTGCTCTGTTCCTATCATTTTGTAAAAACGGTTAACGATGTGATCTACATTGTCCATCACATATGGTTGAAATGCCTTTAAGTATTGCAAATCTTGCTTTACTAAACTCAGCATCTCCATTTGCTTTACCATTGATGGTCGATTAGACAAATCCATTTTCACAGTATATTGCTGTAAGTCTAATGTTTTTATCTTTCTCCTTTTTTGAAAAACCACATATTTTCCCTCTTTCATTCCGTTTACTTTTATTCTGTTACGAAACATCAACGACGATTTATAGATCACTATAAGAAAAAATATCCTTAAATTGGATTTCTATATTTATTGTCAATACTGTTGCTAGTTCTCACTTCCTCCAAAAGCGCATCAGTCACTCTTTCCCCTAATCAAATAATAGTGACCTACCCCCAGCAAACAGACTACTTAATTTAATAAAATAATTTTTATATCCTTTTTTATCAAAATCTCTCATAATACCTTAATCATTTTATAAATTGCTGTCAATTTTATAAATTACTTTATTTTACAAAATTCGTGCAAAAGGTCCTTGATACTACTCTATTTAATACAAATACTAAAAAGCTATTATAATATTATTATGCAAATTTCTAACTTATTGTTATGACAAATTTCTCTCTTTATTTATATTTTATTTAACTATCCTAATATTTTCTACATTCATTCAAATAGGGTATATAAACCTATAAAAAAACCTATAAAAGAAACCAAAAACCTAGTTATACCCTAAATACAAAAAGTTCTAAATACCCAGTTGTTTTTCATGCAAAATTTATAACCCTTTAAGTTCCTGCAATAATCGAGCGGCTTCTTCAACACCTGCCTCTGCTGCTAGACCATACCACTTAAGCGCCTCTTTTATATTTCGAGCAATGCCTTCTCCTTTATTATAAATATGCCCAAGTTGTAGCTTTGCATCTGCATCACCCTGTAATGCTGCCTGTTTAAACCAATGGATTCCTTTTTCAACATTGCGTATACCTGTTAAACCATTACTCCATATATAGCCTAAATCATAAAAAGCATCGATATGATATTGCTCTGCAGCTTTTTCATACCAAATTAGACCACGGTTTACATCCTTTGATTGCCCTAAACGTCCCTCTAAATAAATACCACCGAGGCGATATTGTGCTTCCACATAACCTGCCTCAGCAGATTTCTTATAAGCATTAAAGGCGGCTTCCTGATCTACCGTAACACCTAAGCCCTGTTCATAGATAATCCCTAGTGTAAACATCGCCTCAGCAACATGATGCTGTGCTGCATAATCAAACCATTTTTTGGCTAGTGTATAATTTTTAGGGACACCTTCTCCATTAAAGTACATATCCGCTAAATTATTGGCCGCATCCGCATGGCCCTGTAAAGCAGCTTTTTCATAAAACGACAAGGCAAGCTTCTCATCCCCTTTAACGCCGATTCCCTCAAAATAAAAATTTCCTAGCATATACTGTGCTTCTACATTTCCCTGAATAGCTGCTCGTTCAAACCACTTCAGGGATTTCTCTGGCTGAAAATGTTCTCCTTCTGTCGCATTATAGTATTGTCCTAGCTGATACTGTGCTTCTGCATCCTGCTCCTCAACCGCTTCTTTATATAAGTCAATCATCGTTTCGTAGTCTAATTCCTCCTCACTTAATACCTTGACATGCTCATCACGCTGCTGACAATACCAATCAAGGATATCAAGTACATCATCTACTACCTCATGACTGCTCGCTAGTTTCTCTAATGAGGAAACCTGCCAAATAAGAATATAAATAGGATGTGGAATGACATCTCGCAACACATCGTCATATTCGGCTAACAGCGTTAATACATTTTCCTGGATAGATTGCTCTGCATAGATAATTTGTAAATATCGTTGCTGCTGTTCCTTTAATAGCCCTCGAATTATCTGATACAATATTTTTTGCAAGGCTACTACGTTTACTTCAGCAAATACTAATAAGTTAATATTTTGAGCAAACCATGAATTTTCTGTTTGTATAAGCTTTTGCAGGGACTCCATTCGTTCTTTATTGCGCCTTGCTAATAGTTGCTCGTACATTATTCTCCCTCCTTGCACATTATGTAAAAAGTGATTGACCTTCTTTATGTTCCTCTAGTCAGCTTACATTACACAGGCAATAAACCAAAAAACTGCCTTACCACTATTATATGGAAGACAGTTGAATTTTGGTTACACATCTATTGTGGATGGTAACCGCACATATAACACTAGTATAAAAACATTGTATAGCTAAATAAGGAAAACGCCTAGAAGAAAAATACAGCAAAAATTATTTTCATTTCAAGAAAGTCACTATAATACTTGCAATACTCTTACTTAAATTGTCACTGCTTGTTCAATTTTTTTATTATGCTGTATTTCCTGACAGCGTTTATTTTATTTTTAAAGAAGATTCAGGTACTATTATTATAGAAAACTAATTTATAAACAAATGACATTGGAGGAATGTACGTAATGAAAAAAATTCTTGCCGCTCTTTTTGCAGCGACACTCATCTTTTCAACTGTAGGTGCAACATTGTTGATCTCAGATACGCCAACAGCTGAAGCAAAGAAGTCTTATAAATCAGGAAAAAAAGGCTTCACCAACAATAATAATAGTTCAAATATCCAAAAATCTCAGGATAACTCTAAGGACAATAATGCAACGACAAATAAAAATAATACAAACTCAACAAATAAAGCAGATACAGCTAAAAAAGGTGGCTTCTTCTCAGGTGGTCTTATGAAAGGCTTAATGCTTGGCGGTTTAGCAGGTTTATTATTCGGTAGCTTATTTGGTGGTATGGGGATACTTGGTAATATTTTGGGTTTATTAATCAATGTAGCAGCCATTGCTGTTATTGTGATATTAGTAATGAAAATTGTGAATATGTTTAAAGATAAAAAACGTAAAGAGGAAACACAATGGCACAAATAATTAATGAGCAAGATATTATTAATGCCATTTGTTTATCCCAAGCTTATTATAAAAATATCCGCCCTGAGGATGTTCTTGTTGAATTAACATACGATGATGATGCTGGCTTTGGTGCAGAGGTTGATGTAAAGGGTCAAATTGAAATGCTCAATACAGCAGCCATGATTGGTGCCTTACGTGTGTGGATAAAGGATGTTTTACATGGCGACCCTTTTTCTACAGGTATTGAACTTATGTTAGAGGATGAACAGGGCATTATTGCCGTGCTATCTTAAAAAATAACCGTACAATGAGTCCTCTATAAGATTCATTGTACGGTTATTTTACTTTTTCAACCGTTTTTTCATTTCTTCTTTTTCATCCTCATTAAGGGAAAAATCAACGATAGAACGACCAAGTATTAATAGCATAATAAACATAACACCGGTACCAACAATTAAATAGATCATGGTAAAAATTTTAGAGTAGGTAGTAGTTGGATATAGCCCTGTTTCTACGCCTGTTGGAATTAAGCTAATTACCGCAAAGTACAAGGCATCCAACCAATGCCATTTCTCCACCCCACTATAAAATAATGTGCCCGATAAAATAATTAAAAATAATGTAGTAAATAACGGAAGAAAATACGGCCGTTTAAAGGATCGCCACAGCCCTGTTAACAATCTTTTTACAGATAATATAAACGATATCATACCTTTCCCTCCTTCTCATTGCTTGCTTATATGTACTTTATTCACAACATGCACAAAGCATAGTAAGACTATACTTTGTTTATCATAAAGACGTCAAAAGGTAGAAGCTTTTATCGCTCCTACCTTGTTCTAGTTATTGAATAATTAGCTGATTGATATTAACAAGTATTTTAGCTGCTTCTCCACGTTTCGTTGGAGCTGCTGGTAGATATTTTTTTCCATCTCCCGTTACAATACCTAGCTCATACAGCATTTTGATGGCTTGTTGTGTTTCAACATCATACGAAGCAATATCTGTAAAAGGTAGCTCACTTCCTGTAGCTACAGACGGTTGATTGACTTGTTGTTCATAAGCACGATAAAGCATTAATGCTAATTGAGCACGTGTCACTGGCTGTGCTGGATTGAACTTTCCATCTGCTGTCCCCTTAATGAGTCCATGTGCATAGGCTGCTGCAATTTCTGACTTTGTTTTAGCATCATAATTCGCAATATCCGTAAATGGCGCTTGCTCCTGCGTTGTTAACCCTAAGCTTCTTACAAGTATTGCCGCAGCTTGCACACGTGTTACATGATGCTCCGGCCTAAATGTACCATCTGGATAGCCATTCATAATACCTGTAGCGGCTGCTTGTTGAATATACTCTTTTGCCCAATGTTTATCGATGTCTGTAAAACTTATTGCTCCCTGTGTTGTAAATGTGATCTCTGGGCTTTGAACACTTTCATTACCCGCCGCGTCTACTGCTTTTACCACAACATGATAGGCTGTGTTTTCTGTTAACTTATCAAGTGTAATTGATGTTGTAGGTGCCTCTACTGTTGAGATTAGCTGATCATTAACATAGACAAGATAATTTGTCACACCTACATTATCCATTGCTTCTTGCCAGTGTACCTCTACTGTTGTTTGATCTTTTACATTTACATTAATTGCTTTCGATATGTCCCATAAAGAGCTTGTTTTCATCAAAGGTAGAAATGCATCATTTGCTACTGCTAAATAGCCAGCCTCACTTAAATGAATATTTTCTGGATTTGGTAGATAGCTTAGAACATCCTTTGCCACAATATTATAGGTTGGCACAAACGTTGCTCCTGCTTTTTCAACCGTTGATTTTAGTGTGGTATTAAGTGTAGCCAGCAGCACTTTAAACTGCGCTTGTAGTTTTTCCTCATAATAGGGGAAAGAATTATAATAGCCCATTACATATACTTCTGCTTGTGGATTCAGTTTTTTAATTTCCGTTAAAATGGTTCCAATATTTGTGACGGCTTCCTTTGTCGCCTTGATCATGGCAGCTGTATCAATGCCTGTTTGCTGAGATTCTTTTAAAATAGGCAATAAATCATTGGCACCAGCAGTTAATGTAATAATTTCAGCATTTTTAATAGCATCATGTAGCTTTACTTGTTCACTTGTATAGCCAAAACCTGTCACTGCTTTTTCTACATTATTATGGATATCCGTTAAAATATTTGTCGTTGAGTAGCCCGACATCGCAAAGCCCTTATTATAGGAAGCTAAAAAGCCTTCATGTTGCAATGCCTGGGCTACAAAATCTGTGTAGCCTAGCCCAATAACCCCTAGCTCATTTATACCTTGAGCTAATGAATCACCAAGTGCCACATAATCTGCTTGAACGACCCAGCTCGGTGCGATATTGTCACTTTGTCCCTCTGCGTTGGCTGCTGTAGGTACAATGAGCTGTAAAGTAAGGATACTCGCAGCTAAAAAACGAAATTTCTTTGATAATTGCATACACTTTCGCCTCCATCTATAAAATAGTACATGTATCCACCATTTTACTAGAGAAAGGTTAAAAATAGGTTAAATAATAGCATTTTTTTAAATTTCTATACCTTATTTAATCAGTCTGTACCTTTCCATAAATTCCACCTCCCCCAACGGCAATCGCTAGTTGACCTGTTCTTGCTTGATCTATTAATATTGCAATTTTAGAGGGGACAATTTGTTCAAGCTGCTCTACTGTTACATTGTGTAAAATATTCATCTCTGTCCCAAATGCTTGTAGTAATCGTTCCAGCATTTTAGGCCCAATCCCAGGAATAAAATCTAACGGCACTTGATGAATATAAGGGGGTCTCTGTCGTGTATTCGAAAAATCCTCCGATAGCTCCTGAATGCGTGTTGCTACACCCTTTATAATTTGTGTACTTCCACAATTTGTACAGTGAGTCTCTTGATTGTCAAGCTGTTCACCACATTTTGCACAGACGGTTTGATGGTATTTACCAAGTAAAGGATTTAACCCATAATTTGCGATGACTGCACGACCTTGCTGTTCATGAAGAGCCTTTTTTAATTCTGCAAAATTGGCTGCTGCTAATCGTAGTTTTTGATATTCACGTGCTATTTTTCCAAGTGAATGAGCATCAGAATTACTCACAAATGTATACGCCTGTAGCTCTTTTATCTGATGGACCATCATCGTATCAGAGCTTAACCCTAATTCAATGGCATCTATCATCTTCGGGTCAAATACCTCTGTTAAGCTACGCTGCACCCCTTTGCCAAACAGGCTTTTAAAGGGTGTAAAGACATGCGCTGGAATAAAAAGTCCATCCAATTCATAAACCTTTTGCTGTAATGTCTGTCCGTCACAATAGATTCGCTGTGAACTTAAATGAATATTTTTTATATGCTGAGACATCCAATTTGAAAATTGCTTCATTTGCAACAATGTAGGAAAATAAGCAAGCACATGAATAGGACCATGACAAAATTGATCATAAATCTCAATTTCCGAGCCTGGAATTAGTGTTGTTTCCTGAAAGCGTAGCCCTCCCTCTTCTAGCTCCTTCAGCTCTCCTTGTACTAATAATGTATCTATCTCCTCTATCACCTCTGGTGAATGGCAGTCAATAATACCTACTATATCCAAGCCTTTTCTTGCACTGGCCGTCTCTAAAATTTGTGTTAATGTTAGTGTTCTACTACCTGTAATTTTAACAGCTCGTCCACTGGCAGTACGACCAATATGAATATGTAAATCTGCATAAAACTCTTTCATGTTTAGCACTTCCTTTTGTATGGATAAAAAAGAAAAGTACCTTACATTCCTGCAAGGCATTTTATTGTTTACGATGATGTTTGATCGTTGGTAGCGCTAGAATTTGCTTCATGGGCATCTGATCCTTGAGCTGACATCGCTGCTGAATTGTACGCTACTAATGTAACACCTATAGCCTGTTCTAGCTCATTAATTTTTTCAAGTTGCTGGTGGTCAAGCTTGGCAAATTTCATTTCTTCCATTGTTCATCATTCCTTTCAACCATACAATTCCCTAAAACCAAGCTATCTATACAAGAAAAGGGCTATTAAGAAAGTGAAAATTTTCTCGTTAGCCCATTTATGTATCCAGCTATATTACCTTACTTTTACTGCACTTGCTCGATCTTTAGCATTTTTTGTAAATTGTTCAGGAACATAGGTAAGATATGGCTTACCTGTCAATGCATGTGTTTGAATATCAGCGTACACACCAAATACTTTTTGCAATAACGCAGGTGTTAGCACTTCCTCTGGTGTACCATGACATACAATCCGACCATGCTGTAACACATAAATTTGATCACAGTACATGGCCGCGATATTTAAGTCATGTAAAGCTGCTACTACGGTTAAATGTAAGGTTTGAATTAAATCCATAAGTTGAAGTTGATGTTGAACATCTAAATGGTTCGTCGGCTCATCTAATATTAGAACCTGTGCTTGTTGAGCGAGTGCTCGTGCAACCATTACGCGCTTTTTCTCGCCTCCTGAAAGAGAGCTAAAGCTTCGTTTCTCTAAATGAGATATACCCGTTTGTCTAAGAGCATCTTTAACAATTTGGAAATCTTGCTCCTGATCAAGCTCTAATAGCTTTTTATGTGGCGTTCTCCCCATACTGACTAAATCATGCACAGTAAAGTCAAATAACACAGGTGTTTCTTGACTTACAACAGCTAGGTTTTTAGCAATCGCTTTACTAGATTGCCTTAAAACATCCTGCTCATTTAATAAAATCATACCCTTTTCAGGCTTTAATAAACGATACATATTTTTCAGTAAGGTTGATTTACCACTACCGTTAGGGCCAATTAACCCAACAAATTGCTTTTCCTTTATATGAATACTGACTTCATGCAATATGCGCTGATCGTTAATGGAGAATGATACTTGCTTTGCTTCCAATGTCATGTCTATTAATCTCCTTCACCGAAAGAATAGTTATTTCGACGGAGTAGCCAAATAAAGAATGGTCCGCCACAAAAAGCTGTAATAATACCAATTGGCATTTCCTGAGGAGCAATAATAATTCGAGCCACTGCATCTGCCCAAACTAAGAAGATTCCTCCTAATAAGGCACTAATCGGGATAACGTATTTATAATTAGACCCAACAATTAATCGTACAATATGCGGAATAATTAATCCTACAAATCCAATAGAGCCGCTAACAGCCACAAGCACACCTGTTAACAGCGAGACAAGTAAGACTAGCTGTATACGAAATTGCTGAAGGTTCACCCCTAATGTTACGGCTGCCTCTTCACCTAATAATAGTAGATTTAAGTTTCGGTAATGGAGCCAAAGCAGTATAAGTACAACGAAAAGTACAATAGCAGGAACAATAATATTCGTCCATTTAGCTCCTGCTAGACTACCGAGCATCCAAAACATTACGGCCTTTAAAGCTCCCTCCTGCTTAGCCATCATTAAAATAAAATTCGAAACGGCTGTTAAAATAAAGGACACAGCCATTCCTGCCAGCAACAGACGGAAAATAGAGACTCGTCCACCAACACGTGATAAGAAAAATACAAGCACGATGGCAAGCAACGACCCTAAAAATGCAGATACAGAAAGAGCGTATATACCTAAAAATGAAAAAGCACCTAAAATAATAACAGAGGTTGCCCCCACCGCTGCGCCTGAAGAAATGCCCAAAATATAAGGATCAGCAATAGAATTTCGCACAAGCGCTTGAATAGCAGCTCCCGCAATGGCTAAGCCTGCTCCAACAATAGCCGCTAGTATGACACGCGGTACTCGTATTTGCCAAATAATAATTTCCTGTGAGCGACTCCAATCAGGCTCTATAAAGCTTTGGATAAAAGGGAGCTTTGAAAGAATAACCTTCCAAACATATAATGGTGTTACAGATACAGACCCGACCATTACAGCAAATGTCATTGAAATAATCAATACTAGAAAAAGTATTAATGAAAAAAATATAAATTTTTTATTCATCCGTTTAAACTCCTACAAATTTGATGGATGAAGCAATTAATCACACGTAGTTAAACCTGTAATAGTCGCTAACTATTTATCTCAACACCGATAAAGTTGTATCAAAATAAAAAAGGTATTCTATACAAAAATATGCATAGAAATACCCTCGATTAAACAAAGTCAGAAAATAACCAGCTATTGTCCGTAATTGCTTGCATCCTCGTGGGCATTACAGGTCTTACTAATTGGCAGGTCTCCTGGCTTCGATTCTACATCCTTATGACAGCCTTCCCATTCTTCAATAGTGGCATGAAATAGCATAGGACTCCTCGTTACAGTTGCGGGACAGCGTCGGTCTTTCACCGACTTCCCTTTTAAGTGACATAAAAAAGATGTCACACCAATAGTAGCGAATATTATAAAATGATCACGATTCTATCATACAGTTTTATAGCTGGTTAGTCTATAAGGAGCTACTATTTCACAGCCAACACTTTTGTTAACTAAATATAATTTTAGGTTGACACAAATACACTAGTTATTTACACTATCATTAATAACTTTATAAAAACTAGAGGTGAAAGCATGGCAACAGTTACAGAACACACGCATCATAAATTAAGAACCGTAGATATCGCTTATATTGGCTTATTCTCTACACTAATGATGATAGGTGCTAATATTACTTCCTTCGTACCATTTTTAGTAGTGGGTGGTGTCCCAATCACACTACAAACTTTTTTTGCTATTTTAGCAGGACTTATTCTTGGCAGTCGAAAAGGGGCGCTTGCTTGTACCGTTTATATGTGTATCGGTTTAGCAGGAGCACCTGTCTTTGCTCTCTTTAGTGGAGGCTTCAGTAAAATTTTAAGCCCTACTTTTGGATTTATTGTGTCATATATTTTAGTGGCATTTATTGCTGGTCTTATTGTAGAACGTAGCGGCACAAAGGTAAGGTACATAGTGGCTGCATTAGTAGCATTTGTTATCAATTATTTATTTGGAACAAATTGGATGTATTTTGCGTATAAAGTTTGGGCAAGTGCACCAGAAGGCTTTACTTATAAATTAGCGTGGCTGTGGATGGTTCCTCCACTACCAAAGGATATTATTTTATCTATCTTTGCAGGTATCTTCGCTCACCGATTACAAAAAACATTAAAAATCATTCCAATAAAATAACTTCATCCCTTCTTTAGTGACAGACTAAAGAAGGGCTTTTTATAATGACCTTCGATTGAAAGTTCCTGTTCATCATTTCTGCATATTTATTTGCTACAGTAAGGGCAAATAGGTAAGGAGGACATGATATGACAGTTAAAAGAAGATGGTCTATTGGGCTACTATCAGTAATAGCTTTGCTAAGTTTATCAGCTTGTACAGAGGATAAAACAAAGCCTACATCAATTTCAAATGATAATAATGAAACAGCACAACAAACAGATATAGACCATTCTACGATGAACCATTCAAATTCAGGAGAAGTGCCAGTTACGTTGAAAAATGCTGAAAATCCAAAGTTTCCAGTAGGTAGTACAGCTATTCTTACAGATGGGCATATGGAGGGTATGAAAGGTGCTGAAGCGACAATTGTTGGAGCATATGATACAACTGCTTATATCATATCCTATACGGCAACATCAGGTGGTCAGCGAGTGGAAAAACATAAGTGGGTCATTCATGAAGAATTAATTGAACCAGAGGAAGCACCATTAGCTTCTGGTACAGAAGTAAAAACGGCTGCTGCTCATATGGAAGGTATGGAAAATGCGACTGTCCGAATTGATGAGGCTGTGCAAACGACTGTTTATATGATTGATTACACTTCAACTACAAATCGTGAAGCCGTGAAAAATCATAAGTGGGTGACAGAAGAAGAGCTAGCAATGCAATAACACGAATAACCTCTCCTAGCATTTCTGGAAGAGGTTATTTTTCTATCTTTTATGTTTAAAATGGTTTCTATCTATGGGCTTATGCCATTTGTATCCTATTCCCCAAACTGTTTGTAAGTAATCATCAACAGGGAAACTGCTTTTCCGTAATTTTTCCCGTAAGTTACGGACATGCGAATCAATTGTTCGATCTTCAATGGGCTCATCATATCCCCAAACTGTAGTGATAAGATGTTCTCTTGAAAATACTTTATTTTGATAATCTAAAAATAATGTTAGCATGGAAAATTCCTTGGGTGTTAAAGATATAGCCTCTTGTCGAAAATGTAATTCAAAGGATTCTTTATCTAAGCGTAGCCCTTCAAAGATGATAATCTCTTCTTTTGCTTTTGTTCTCCTTAAGACAGCATGTATACGTGCTAGTAACTCCTCTTCATCAAAGGGCTTTAATATGTAGTCATCTGCACCAATATTTAAACCTTTTACAATATCAGCATGCTCCCCTTTTGCTGTTAGCATAATAATAGGTACATCCGAAAACTTCCTTATCTCTTTACAAACCTCCCAACCATTCATTTCTGGCATCATAATATCTAAAAGAACTAAATCTACATGCTTTTCATCCAAATAATCTAACACCTCTTGTACAGACGACAGTGCTTTACAATGATATATGGGCGCTAAGTAAAGAGTCAGTAAATCTAACATTCTTGGTTCATCATCCATGCATAAAATGGTTTTCATTCGTTTCTACTCCTTTAAACGATAATACGAAAGTAGTCCCTTTATTTTCTTCACTACTAGCTGCCACCTTCCCTCCATGTGCCTGTACAAGCTCTTTCACAATAGCAAGTCCCAAGCCAGAACCACCTAATGCTCGACTACGGGATTTCTCTACCCGATAAAAACGCTCAAAAATATACGGCAGATCCTTCTTCGGAATCCCTTTTCCTGTATCTTGAATGGTAATGGTTAATACGTCATTGTGTTTTGTTACCTTGACAGAAGTCATATCTCCTGATGTACAGTAAGTGAGTGAATTATTTAAAAGATTCCTCATGACTTGTTCGAGTCTTGATGGATCTGCCCATAAAGTTGATTCCTCATCACAATGCACAGTAAAATGTATCTGTTTCTCTTGAAAAACAGGGCTTAACTTTTCTTCTAGGCTTGTAAAAAACAGATTTAAATGAAGACATTGTTTTTCTATAACAAAGGAATTTTCATCCATTTTGGCTAAATCGAATAAATCTTTGATTAATCGAGACAGTCTATTCGTTTCTTCTATTATAATGGCTAAATATTTTTGACGATCCTGCTCAGCTAAATTACGTTTATAAAGAATATCCGTATAGCCCTTAATAAAGGTTAAAGGTGTGCGGAGCTCATGTGCAATACTTGATAAAAATTCCTTTCTCTCTTGCCTTAAATGATTTAAATCACTGGATAATAGTTGTATAGCATTCGATAAATCTCCAAGCTCATCTTTACCATTCGTAGAAAGAGCCACTGTAAAATCACCTTTGCTCATTTTTAATGTGGCCTCTTTCATCTGAATTAATGGTTTGGCAAGCTTCCGAGATAAAATGATAATAACTACAATTGTGACAAAACCTGATACGATACCAACGATAAGAAAATGCTTATTTAAGCGCTTCATCAAAGTATGAATAGAGTCTGTATTTTGAAACATATAGACATAGCCAATCGTTATATGTTCTTTTTGAATAGGACTAATAGTAGCAATAGATGCCGCCTCTTGCCAATTATCTTGTAAGACCTTCCCCTCGTAAGGAATATCTCCCTCAACCCTATTTATTATATCCTTAACTTCAGAATACAATTGAGAGGATGCCAGCACTGTACCCTCCTCATCGGTAATTACTACATCTGTATTTTCATCTGATTCCATAAGAACAACATGCGATAATGTTTCCTTCTTAAAATTTTTTTCTAATATTGTTCTATGTGAGTTTCCTCTTGCTTGCAAACTCGTCAATTCTTCTTCAACCCTAGAATTAGTCAAGGAGGCATGTAAAAAAAACATCATAAAAGTTTCTATACAAAATAATGTGATAAAAAAGATGATGCCTAGCTTAAGGGATAGTTTTCTCATCTGTAACCACTCATTTTTCTTAAAAGTATACCGTAAAAATGTGAAGATTTCATGCAGACAAAAAATGCCCATAAGTATCTTGTATACTTATGGGACAGCTATTAATTAAACGTATTTTTTTGCCCAATCGATAAAGTTATCAATCACAACATCAAGGAATTTTACTGTACCTTCATCCGTTAAGTTTCCTTCTGCATCAAACTTAGTATGCACAGCACCAACATAAACATCATTCCCGCTTAGTAATGGTGAATTGATGCCAGAAGAGAATAAAATATCACGTAAATGTAATTGTGCTTTTACAGTCCCTAAGTTCCCCATAGAAGCTCCCATCATGAGGGATGGTTTACCAATCATTACTTTATCCACACGTGATAGCCAATCAATGGCATTAACCATAACACCAGGAACTGTACCATTATATTCTGGTGTAACCCAAAGGACAGCATCTGCAGCTTTCACTTTTGCTTTAAAATCCACTACTACTTGTGGTGGTTCATTTTCAATATCTTGATTATACATTGGTAGATCCTTTAAGCTTAAAACCTCTAAATCCAGCTTCTCTGCATAACGTTTTTGAATAAATTGAGCTAATTGCATATTATAAGATTCCTTACGAATACTACCAACGATGGCTACTACTTTCATGATGTTTCCTCCTAAATAAATATTAGTCACAGTATTTGCATAACTATTCTATTTTATATCACTTTAATAATAAGTGGCAAATTCTTCAACTGACTTGCGATAGCCACGTAAGCGACGACTACTTTCTTTTTCTTTGCCAATCGTAATCATCAGGGCAATTTCATATGTTTCAGGAATATTAAACAAGGCACGCATTTGCTGCTGGTCAAAGCCAATCATAGGACAAGTATCCCAGCCACGATTTTTCGCTGCAAGCATAAAGTACATAGCAGATAAAGATGCATTACGAATAGCCTCATCTCTTTTAAATGCCTCACCACGTTCCTCATAAAAATTTGTATTCTCAGCCACAAGCTCATTTAATTCACGAGTTGTAATAATACCTAAATCCACCATACCTTGATGTAATTCAGCCGTATTTTTATACGCCTCTTTGTCCCCTAATACAAGGATGACCCCTGCAGCTGAATGCACTTTATATTGCCCAAATGCCACCTCTCGCATTCTTTCTTTCATATCCTCATCCAATACAACGATATAATTGGCATGTTGCAAGTTAAATGCTGAGGGTGCTAGCTTGACATCCTCCAAAATGGGACGTATATCCTCCTCCGTTATCTTAATACCTTCTACAAAATTATTAGCAGAGCGGCGCTTATCAATCAGCTTAGAAAATTCCATACATTAAACCTCCTATTACTCATATTCCTTATCAAACATAATGGAACTTCTTACAGTGTCAATCGGACGAACAAGACCTTCAATTTGTTCACGTTTTGGCTCTAAAAATGGTGGTAATGACAGTTTTTCTCCCAATGTTTCATATGGCTCATCGCCCATAAATCCTGGACCATCTGTAGCCAATTCAAATAAAATCTGCGGGGCTACACGTGCATACAATGATTCAAAGAAATGACGATTTACATAGCCAGACGTGTGGAAACCAAAGCTGTCGAATCGTGCAGTCCATTCATCTAATACCGCACGATCCTCTACACGAAAGGCAGCATGATGAACAGTGCCAAAACCTTGACGAGCAACGGGTAACACCGTGTTGTGTTCTACAATAATCTGGGCGCCATTTCCTCCCTCACCTACTTCAAATAAATGAAAGTCTCCTTCTTCTGCAATCTCTGTAAAGAGCATTACCTTTTCTAACACATCTTTAAAATATTTAAAATTAGCTACACGGACAAATACTGGCCCTAAACCTGTAATGGCATACTCAAGTGGGATGGGGCCATCCTGCCAAGGTGTGCCTGATGCAACTCCTGTATTATGCTCATCTGAAATAAGCTGATAGTGCTGATCATCAAAATCAACAAAGGATAATGTTTTCTTTCCAAACTGTTCTTTCATACCAGTATGCTTGATGTTTAAACGATCAAAGCGCTTTACCCAATAATCTAAAGCTACGTCTGTTGGTACACGGAAAGAAGTTTTGAAAATTTCATTAGTTCCATGCACTCCCTTTGGAATATTTGGAAAATCGAAGAACGTCATATCTGTTCCCGCGCTACCTTTATCATCTGCAAAGAATAAATGGTATGTTTGAATATCATCCTGATTAACGGTTTTCTTTACTAAGCGCATCCCTAATATATAGGTAAAGAATTTATAATTCTCTTCAGCACTACTTGTGATAGCCGTTACATGGTGTACACCTTTTAAATGATTCATAGTATGCTCCTCCTATATATCTCGATTTCGAGATATATGCGTAAAATTTTTTATTGGTTAGTGGCGTTCTTGCCAACTTTTTTAAGTGATAAAATCATGTTATCCAGCTCCTGAGCTTCCAATACTTCAAATATCTCATTTATTTTTTGTTCATGCTTCGGGAAAATTTCTTTCATCAAAGCCTGCCCCTCAAGCGTTAGTAACGCGTACGTAACACGTCGATCTCTTGGACATGCCTTACGATGCACATAGCCTTTTTGCTCGAGCTTATCAATCACATAGGTAATGCTACTGCTTGCAATTAATATTTTTTTACCAATCATTTGAATAGGTTGCTCTCCTCGATGGTATAAAAATTCAAGAACCGAAAATTCGGTTTGATTTAAATCATATTGAAGTAAATCTTTTTTAGTTGCATCTTGAATCGTTTGATATGCTCGGAACAAGACCGTAAATGCTTTTAAATTACGATTGTTTTCCTTCATACGACTCCCTCTTTTTACTACGAATTTAATTATCTTTAATTCGAGATAATAATAACATATACATTTTTAAACAGCAAACATTTTGTTTCTTCATGTTTGCCATCTTTTCGTTCGGGTAGAAGGTAGTTGTAACTTATAAAGGAGGATTCTAAATGAAAAAAGATGTCAATCACAAACAACAACAGCTAGAAGCATTCCGAGTAAGTGATAAAGATCAACCTCTTACAACCAATCAAGGATTAAAAATATCGGAAGATGAACATTCGTTAAAAGCCGGTAAGCGAGGACCCACTTTACTGGAGGATTTTCATTTTCGTGAAAAAATGACCCACTTTGACCATGAACGAATTCCTGAACGAGTAGTACACGCACGTGGCTCAGCCGCTCATGGAATTTTTGAAACATATGAATGTGCAAGCGATATTACAAAGGCTCAATTTTTAAATGGAAAAGAAACGAAAACCCCTGTCTTTGTGCGTTTCTCTACCGTTGCAGGATCTAAAGGCTCTGCTGATACCGTCCGAGATGCACGCGGCTTTGCTACGAAGTTTTATACACAAGAGGGTAATTATGATTTAGTTGGTAATAATATTCCTGTGTTTTTTATTCAAGATGCTATTAAATTCCCCGACTTTGTCCATGCCGTAAAGCCTGAACCAAATAACGAAATACCTCAAGCCCAAAGTGCCCATGATACGTTTTGGGATTTCATTGCAAATAATCAGGAGTCTGCTCATATGGTTATGTGGCATATGTCAGATAGATCGATTCCACGAAGCTATCGAATGATGGAGGGATTTGGTGTTAATACTTATCGCTTTATCAATGCCGAAGGAAAAGCCCACTTTGTTAAATTTCATTGGAAACCTGTACTTGGGGTAAAATCATTAGTATGGGATGAAGCACAAATCATTGCTGGAAAAGACCCCGATTTTCATCGCAGAGATTTATGGGAATCGATTGAACGGGGATATTTCCCAGAGTGGGAGCTTGGTGTGCAACTTATTCCCGTTGAAGATGAATTTAAATTTAACTTCGATATTCTCGATGCCACGAAAATATGGCCTGAAGAAGAAATTCCAGTACGCATCCTTGGGAAAATGACCTTGAATAAAAATGTGGATAATTTTTTTGCAGAAACGGAACAAGCCGCATTTCATGTCGGTCATGTTGTGCCTGGCATTGATTTTTCAAATGATCCTTTATTACAAGGTCGTTTATTCTCCTACACTGATACACAGTTAATACGACTGGGAGGACCTAATTTCCATGAACTTCCTATTAATAAACCAATCTGTCCATTTCATAATAACCAACGAGATGGCTATGGCCGACAAACCATTAATGTGGGACAAGTTAGCTACCATAAAAATTCCTTAGCCAATAATACACCACATCCTGTTTCTGAAGCAGATGGTGGATATACGCATTATGAAGAAAAAGTTGAAGGGCATAAAGTACGTGCACGTAGTGAGAGCTTTAAAGACCATTTTTCTCAAGCAAGATTATTCTGGCTTAGCATGACAGATATTGAGAAAAAGCATATTATCAATGCCTTTAGCTTTGAACTTGGCAAAGTAAAAAGTAAAGCCATTCGAAAACAAGTTGTAGACATGTACGCTCATGTCAGCTACACACTTGCATCAGCTATTGCTGATCGCATTGGTATAGTTCCCCCAAAACAAGTAGAAGTACCGCATATTCACCAAACTTCACCTGCTGTTAGCCAAGTAATCAATGCAACGGAAAATGTCAAATCTAATAAAGTAGCTGTAATGGTGACAGAAAATAGTAATGAAAATTTAAATGAACTTATTGCTACATTTTTAAGTGAGGATATCGTAGTTGAACTAGTGAGTCATAAACAAGGCATAGTAAACGGCTATGAAATTCACGAAACATTAGCTACCACCTCCTCAGTTCTTTATGATGGTGTTTATGTTACAGGAGCCTTTCAGGATTCCTACCAGCAAACACAAGCAGAACAGTTTATTGAACAAGCCTATCAGCACTGTAAAACAATAGGTTATACAGGAAATGTTTCGTTTTTACAGCATATTGCCAATAAAAATGGTGTGACAAACGATCCACAATCTTTTATTCGTTCCCTTGCTAAGCATCGACATTGGGTACGTTAATATGTAAATGAATGAAAAGCCAGCTAACTGATTGAATTCGCTAGCTGGCTTATTTCTATTATTTATTTAATTCGTTTAAATTCCTTTTCATTTCCATCTACAAATTCGACTTCCACTTCAATGGATTGATAGTTATCTTCAATATTGAATACTTTGATTACTTGATCAATCACTTCATCATTAGGTGTTGTAGAATCAAAATTCAACTGCTTAAATAATGGATCTAATTTTGTATATGCTTCATCACCCTGTAGCCTTATATTGTTACGATCATCCTCTAGCTTTGCCTCTATGCCAGACCTTTTATCCTCATACTCTACCTCATAAGATTCCGTAGCAGAATAATCTACATCCAATGAAAATTCTACAAAATTATAGGCGACTTGATCTGTTACATTATCACTAGCCTGTTGTGCCGTACTTTGATCGGCAGGAGCATTTGTAGGAACATCCGTTACTTTCTCTTTATCATTACAACCTACCAAAAGACTTGCCATAACAGAAATTGTTAATAAATATTTGATACGCAATTTTTTCACTCCTTTCTGTATTAATCTTTCCCCTTTCTATAAAAAATTAATCTAAAAGGACATCTCCTAATCATAAGAGATGTCCTTGGGTTTTAATTAATAATTGATATTAATATTATTTTCTTGAATAGCACGTGCTAGACGAAATGCTGAGATAGCTAAATCTGCATATGTGACCTTTGCTGTCGCATTAAAATTATTTTGCTGTGCATCTATTAAGCCCATCGCATTTGCTATAGCAATATAACCAGCATATTCTGGGCTAATAGAACTAGCATCTGCAAAATTCAATTTATAAATATCGTTATACTTTGCTGTATAATCTAATCTTAATAGCTTAATATACCATTCTGCAAGCTCCTGACGGCTCAATTGCTCCTTCTCTGCAAATTGATTAGCAGGCTTTAACATACCGATTTTTACAGCTTGTTCCACTACGCTATATAAAGGATGTTCTTTATCAATATTACCGAAGGATTGCTTATCCTCATCCACTCTGAAATAATGACCATATGTTAAAGAATTAAGTAAAATTTTTAATGCCTCACCCTTTGTTACAGCTTGATCTGCATTAAAGCTGGCAGGATCCTTTACTTCTAAAATATTTTGCTGTAGCAAATAATTCAATTCATTAGCAGCTGTTGGATGTGAGATCGTGGCAACCTCTTTTGAATCATCCTCTGTTATTAACCACTTACCTGTTGTTGCATCAACCATATTATAGGAATTACCATTAAAATTCGGCGTATACACTAAATCATAATGCTGTTTATCCCCATCTGCATTTTGTTCAATATATTGTAATTTCAATTCCAACGCTTCACTATATAATTCTTTTGCTTGTTCAGCAGAAATCACATTCTTTACGGATGGCCAATTTTGAATATTTGGGTTACTAATATACATTGAACGTAATGAACCATCGTGACCAATAGTAACCGTTATTTCATCCCCTATCACTGGAAGTTCATTGACAACACGTGGGAATGTAAATGTATAGTCCTTACTATCACGATCTACAACTACCTCATCAATTGGCTTTGAGTATTTATGCAAAGAAGAAGGAGCATATTCTTTTAAGTAGTCAATTGCCTTTGTCAGGGCAGCATCTCTAGTGATCGTTGCTGCATTTTCATCTGACGTGGACAGTTCGTTACTTAAATCATAATAGTGAACAATCTCTCCTGTTGCCTTATCCATTTCTAAAGAAGTGCCAAAGCTATTGCCATTATCTTGTATATATGAATAATGAACAGAATAAATAATTCCACCCTTGCCATCTTCTCTTTCATCAACCATGTCAATTTCTAGCTTGCCCTTATCTGAGCTTTCTTTTAATAAAGATTTGACAAACTCTTCAACCTCAGCCACTGTCATATCCTTTTTACGTGGTGCTAATGGTTGAGCAGAGAGCTTTTCCACAGCCTTCACCTTTGGAACCTGAGAAGTGAAGCCATTTGCTGATTGCCACTGACCTGATAAAGCATGTACCCCATTAAAGCCTGATGATGGTACATAAACAAGCTTGACAACTTGCTCATCTTTTTTATAATCATAATCAATTGTATAGCGTAACTCTACTGATAAATTTTCTTGCAGTTGAGCAAGTATACCGGCTTCATCTTTTTTCTGATCAACAGGATCAAATGTAGCTTGACGAATAGGCATTGAATAACGATAGAAACTAGAAATCTCCCCATTCGCAAGAACATCAATAGAGATTTGCTTATTCATAATAGGTACATTATTATGTGTTGGCGCATACATAAATGAATAGGTAATTGGCTCCGACAATGGTCTAGCTATATTATAGTAATAGCTATAGCCATATACATCCTGCTGTAGCTGGTAACCCTCTGTGTTTGGAAGCTTTTTCAGGAAATCATTTGCAAGCTTTTGAGCCTCTGCTTCAGAATACTTTGCTGGATAAATAGCTTCTGTTATATTTGCCGGCTGATAATAGAAGCTTTCCAGCTCTAAATCATTCCCCATAAAGGTAAAACTACCATAAAGATCTTTATCATTCACAGTTTTATGGAAGCTAAGGTCATAACGAATTGTTTTATCATTTCTAAAATAATGACCTCTTCCTAAATGAAAATCATTTTCTGTTACAAAATCAAACTTTCCTGGAAATAGTTCATGTACCTTTTTGATAAGTGTACCTTTTGTAACGTTCGTTTCTGCTGAAGCAACCTTAATTTCAATTTTTTCTGCTGGCTCTTGCACATTGGCAGAAGCCTGGGAGATTGGTGAAAGTAAGCTAACGGTAAATGCTGTAGATGTTAAAATAATCCCTAAGTTTTTAAATTTCCCCACAATAATCCTCCTACAATACGTTTACCATAATTATATTATAATTACCTAGATTTAGAAATAACCTTTCCATTTATTTCACTATTTTTTTACCACATCAAAATTTGCCCCTATTAATAGCCAATTTTGTGGGAATGGCAATCCTAGTTTCCAATAACCAATCCCCCGCAGATTATATTGCTTAATCAGATTAAATTTCGCTTGAATCGACCGAGCATCTTCAAACCACACTATATGTGCCCTGCCTTGTTCATCGTAGTATTCAAAAAATGGCGCTTGGGCTCTCCAATCAAATTGAATAGCCGCATGATAACGTTTGGCTACTTCAATAGCTCTTTGGGGACTAAGTGCCTCTGCATAAGGCCCTCCCTGGACAAAAGGCAATGTCCAATCATAGCCATATAAATTTTGGCCAAGCATAATTTTATGAGCAGGTATCTCACTAACTGCATATTTCACAACTGCCTCTACTTCAGGCAGTGGAGAAACAGCCATTGGTGGCCCTGCAGAATAACCCCATTCATAGGTCATCAGCAGCACAAAATCCACAATTTCTCCATGTGCCTGATAATCATGTGCACCTGTCCACTGTCCTGTGGTGTCATCCCTCGTTTTAGGTGCTAGTGCTGTAGATACGGTATAACCTTGGGCGTGAAACTTTTCAACAGCTCTTCTTAAAAAATTATTATAGGCTTGTCGCTGATCAGTAGGTAAATTTTCAAAATCAAAATGAATATCCTTTACGCTGCCTAAACGTTTTGCCTCTGCAACAATATTATCAAATAGTAAATCTTGGACGGCTGTACTTTGAAAAATATCTCTTGCTAGCTCTCCACTAAACGCAAAATCCTCCAGATTGGAAATAACCATTGCAAGAGAGGCTCCCGTGTCATTGGTGATTTGTGTAATACCTTGACTTGGTGGTCTCTGTAAGCTGCCATCTCGTTTCACTTCATAGCTAAATAAAGCTAAATAGGTTAGATAGGGCCCTGCTTCCCTAGCCTGCTCTAAAAGTGCATCACT
The DNA here is from genome assembly GCF_038051955.1 of Lysinibacillus sp. FSL H8-0500. NCBI lineage: Bacteria > Bacillati > Bacillota > Bacilli > Caryophanales > Bacillaceae > Lysinibacillus > Lysinibacillus sp. FSL H8-0500. Next base: position 4,252,758 of record NZ_CP150292.1, read on the forward strand.
AACGGTTGTTCCTCTTGGCTCTAAATACGCCAATGTTTCGGCTGTTGTTTTTGGCGGCTGTGGAATATAGAGCCTTAGTCCTACAGATAATATTTGATTAAGATGAATGCCATTTACTTGAGCAAGTGTTATATAGTTAATACCAAAGCGTTGACCAATTGACCATAAACTATCCCCTGGCTGTACATAATAAAAGCTCCCAACAATCGGAATCACAAGAGCTTGCCCCACCACTAATTGGTCTGGCTCTGGAATTTGGTTGGCATCTACAATACGTTGAACCGTAGTCCCATATGCCTGTGCAATACCCCACAAAGACTCACCAGCTCGTACAACATGTATTTGAATGATTTTGCCTCCTTCTAGCGTGATAAAATCATACCTATAAAGCTTATGATAGGATAAAAAGAAAGATGCTATTGTCTAGTAAAAACAACAGCTCTAAAATGAAGAGGCCCATCGCTTATTCCAGCGTATGAGCCTTGTTTGTATTAATTTCTTTGTAATATTTATGACATGCTCTGTAGTACCATGTAAATAATAGATAAGATAGTAATTGCAGAAACAAAGCTATAAGATGAAGATGCTCTCCTATGCTTCTATCAAAATTCATGGCAAATGCTTGAATGACAAATGCGCTAAGCATCAATATCATAAATCTTTGATAGGTTTTAAAAGTTTTCATTTCTAATGGTAGGTTATGATGAATATGGAGTAGCAATTGGAAAACATAATACATAAAGGCGATGAATAAAAACTGCATAAGCTGTATCCCGATTTCCCCAAACACCTTATAAGCCAGCCATTGATCTAGCTCCACAACAATTGACAGCACCATTAACATGAGCGCCAATTTTTTTGACCAACGCTTTAAGTTATGGGAAGAGGGTAACAAGTGAATACCAATGGCAAAAGAAAGATAGCCAAGAAAATCTGCTAGGATATCTGGTAAGCCAAATAAACTCATATCAAGAAAAACAAAGCCAAAACCAGTCACTAGATAAGCATAAGGATTCTTAAAATCAGTCATTGCCCTTCCCTCCTTTTGATTTTCTCTTTAACCTCGTTTAGCGGCACTTGCCCTATTAAAAATCGATCAACTGAAGCATCCTTAATTTTATCTGATTCATACAAAAATAATAATTGGCTATGGGCTTCATCAAAAAAATCGCTATGGCTTGGTTGCATCGCAGGATCATCTAATGGCTGATGCTCTGCATAGATTAGGTTCCCCACCCAGACGATAAAGGACAACGAAAAAGTCATATAGACTAGCTTTCCTTTTGTATATCCCTTGTGATATACAAATGCAATAAACAGGATTAACACAAGCATTAGAATAATGCCCAATACATTTAAGAGAGTATGCTCTTGCTTATCAATTATCTGTGCTGCATGTTTGAGTTTAAATGACTGACCAGTACTAGCCATCACTAAAAAGACAAGAACAGCGCATGTGACTAGAATAGTGATAGTCGTTGTCACAGAAAATCGTTTATCTGTTTGAGGCTGCTGTTTTAAGAGTTTTTCCCGTAGCTGATATGAAAACTTGCTATCTGGCTCTTTATCAGGACGACTTTTTAGTGTCTGAAATAATTCACTTTGCCGTTTCTCCATCAATCAACCCTCCCTACTTTTTTTCGAAGCCTTGCCATCGCTCGATGAAAATCCACTCGCACCTTTACTTCCGAGATGCCCAATATCGCTGCTGTTTCCTGAATCGTGTAGTCCTTTAACATGCGACAAATAATAATTGTTCGATCATGCGATTTTAATGTCATTAATGCCTCCTGAAGAAATAGCCATTGTTCATGCTGTTCGACCATTTCCAAAGGCTTAGGCACTTCTTTTATAGGTGGTTGCCAGCTAATTTTCTCGATTAACAGACGCTTTATTTTTTGCTTTCTATGTATATCTACTGCTGTATTACGAGCAATGGATAAAATCCAAGTTTTTACTTTATCTTCATTCTTCAGCTTATCCAATTGTTTAAGCACCTTGAAAAATGTTTCTTGTGTAATATCCTCCGCTTCCTCCCGACTATTTGTATAATAAAGAGCAAAATGATATACATCTCGATGATACAATTCGTATAAATGTTCTATTTTCAATCTATTCTTGTGCAACGCTTCACCCCCTTGTTACCTTACAAATAAGTCGCAGCATGATCTTTTTTGTTACACATTTCCTAAAAGTTTTTTTCGTAACCAGCGTCATATACTTTATGCTGTTTATAATGATGTAACATTCTGTTAGAGGGTTTTTCGGGGATTTAAAACAAAAGAAGCCCTTTCGTATGATGTTTGAATGTCAACAGCCATTGACTCATCCATCTATGAAAGGACTGCATTTTATGAATTCTAATATGAACCAAAACATTCACCAAGTCTCAGAAAATACGTAAGTCATTGGTATATATAAGCACCGTGGTCCTAGTTCCTTGCTAAGGACGCATGATCATCTATGACTTTGCCAAAATTTTTAAGATACAGCAATAGAAGACCTAGCCATATTCGTAATTATAAACAAATGGAAGAAGTATATATAAATTATTCAGCAATTAGCTGTCTATTCTTCAAATCTAATTTATAATACCCTTCGTTTGTATCTTTTTCGGATGAACCCGCTCCAACAGGAGGATAAACCTGTAATATGTCATCCTTTACAGTAGGAAATGGGCTTGCCTCACCGTAGAGAAGTGTTTTAGATTTCCCTTCATTTTTAACAATATTCACATGAAAAGCATCTCCATTCGTCTTATCAATTGCAAATACATACCCTTCAACCCCATGCCCTGTTTGATATTGTGGAGTCAGGATATGAATATCTGCATCAGAAAAGCTCCTCTGCTCAAAGGTTAGTTTTTTATCAGTTGGCTGGACAAACAAATAAGCGGGTAATTCCAATAATACTTTCTCTTTTTCTCCTTGCTGATAGACAATGGAGTAGTTACTTTGGAAGGTCTGGTCACCCTCTTGTCCAAGCGTACTTGAAACAACCAAATGACCACGCTCTTCTTTCCCATTAGCAATCATCAGTAACGTTCCCTTACTTACCTGTTGTTCTGCTCGAACTGAATCACCTTCACTGACTGAATCGATGACAATCGACGCTGTTAGTTCTGATGTAGGAAACATACTAGAAATTTCTTCTTTTAAAGTATTTTGCTCATCCTGAGATGCAGCAGGCTTTACATTTTGTTCATCACTCTTACAACCAACAACCACGCTACATAACACTGCTGCTAAAATCACTAGCAATATATTTTTTTTGATAATATTCCTCTCGCTTCTATAAATATTTATATGAAAACAACATTCACTAATCCCTTAATTTAAGGCTGATCTGATATTGCTATACTAGGCTAAAGATCTCCTTATAATCTAAATTTCCTTGCAACATGCTGTAGCTCCATTGCCAGTTCTGATAGCGCTACTGTTGATGACAGGACTTCTTCCATTTTTGCAAGCTGTTCCTCTGTAGAAGAAGTCACCTCTAGTAAGTTTTGCTCTGACATATTCACAAGTTCTCCCATAATCTCATTCATGATAGCCACAACTTCTTGTGTGCCTGCTGACATTTGTTCTGAAGTAGCTGAGATTTCCTCCATTTCAAGACCAAGGTTTTTCATGCTTTCTAAAATCCGTACAAACTTTTGTGCTGTTTCTTCTGTAACGTGAATACCATGCTCAACATTTTCATTTACTACTCTCATCGCTTTCACCGAATTCATCGTATCCTTTTGAATGGTTGCAATAAGCTCTGAAATTTGGATAGTTGAAGCTCTGGATTGTTCAGCTAACTTTTTTACTTCTTCTGCAACTATTGCAAATCCTTTACCATGCTCGCCAGCTCTCGCAGCTTCAATTGAAGCATTCAATGCTAGTAAATTTGTTTGGTCTGCAATATCTGTAATCATGCTAAGAATATTGCCAACTTCTTGAGAGCGGTCACTTAATCCTTGAATGATTTTACTAGACTCTGAAACAGTTGCCTGAATAGTGGTCATCTGTTCAACTGTTTTGGTAACAGATTGATTTCCATCAATCGCATAACTTTCCGTTTCTTTTGTTAATGCCGTAATATGATTACTATTTTCAGCAATCAGTTGAATACCATCAGACATTTCTCCCAATGACTGTGTGCTCTCAATAATACGTGCTGTTTGCACTTTTGTTCCATTGACCACCATTTCAATCGACTCTGATACGTGTTCAATAGATGCTGTTGTCTCCTCAGCACTCGCTCGTAACTCCTCACTAGATGATGCAACATACTCTGAACTTACTGTGATTTCCTTAACCAGTTCATTCAAACTTTCAACCATCTTATTGAATGAAATTTCGATACTGTGCATCTCATCCTTCGTATGAAAAGAAACAGTCGTAGCTAAATTTCCGTTCGCTACATCACTTGCTGCAATTCCTAACTCATTCACAACTTTTTTAATCATCATATAAAGGGCAACAAACATATATAATGATAATAATAAAATACTAGTTATAAAAGATAACATAAGTATGCGGTTGAATTTAAGCTCTTCTAACTGACTTGTCAATGTATCACTTAAAAACGATAAACTATCTTCGTACAATAGGAGACCCACATCAATCGTAGTCGTAGCAATATCCCAGTATTGGTCTGGTTCCATAGAAATTGTACTAGTCAACAACATTTCTTCCGTTACTACATTTAAAAAATAGTCACTTTGTTTGTTAAATGAAAGATAGTCCTCCTCAAGCGCAGATTTCATGGAATGATTACCAAAAGCAATATTTAAGTCTGCTTCAATCTTTTTAAGGTTTTCTGTTGTCTGAATAAATAAATTATTAAGCACCCTATATTGCTCATCTGTCATGCTCTTACTACCAGCAATCTTCATGCCATTAGCACGCATCTTCCCTAAGCTCTCTGTTAAATTTGGAATTGTACTGCTCACACTATTGATTAGATTATAGCTTTCCTTCGTATCTGCTAGTAGTAATCCTGTATTATTTGTGACAATATTCATCGCAACCATAATTTGCTCTGTTAATCCAGAAAAATTAGTTAACACTTCATTGTCATTTTGCCAATTTTTTGATTCGATTGTTGACCAATCACTTTCAATCTTATTTATCTGTTCTTCTATTCCATAGCTGTTCATTAAATTTGCTTCCAATTCATGTAGCTCTTCTAACGTATTTGTGATCTGGGTATGCCTGCTGGTAATCTCATCCTGCACTGAAGTATTTCCACTGACAAAGCTTACAGTTAACCCACGCGTTTGTTGTACTACTTTTAGTAGATCCTTCAAAATAAGATTGTATTTTATCCCCTCATTCCGCATAGTCATTTGCTCAATTTTACGGTTAATATCTACCGTCAACATTGTGGAGGTAAAAATAATAGGAATAGCAAGTATACCTCCAATCAAAATAAACTTCTGTGCATACTTCATTTTATTAAGTAGTTGACCAATGGGAACAAAAAATCTAAACATATTTCCTCCTACTAAGCTATGTCATTATTGGATTGATTTCACTTCATAAATAGTTGCTGTAGGAATTAAAAAGTAATTTAATACCTTATTCATGCTACAAACTCTAAGGATTTATGGAAATGACAAATCCTGTGCAACTATTTTTAGAAATGATGAGATAATATCGTCTATTGGAGATTGCTCAATTAAAAACCTACAAGAAATACCTAGTCAACAATAGTTTAGCTAAAGAAAATAAATTCCTTTAACTTATAGTAAAGCATCACTTATAATTATCATCTTTTTGATATTTCTGAAATTTTTAATTATTTTTATTTTACCACTCCTATCCCATAAATAAATTATATATTTTGAAGTACGGATCAAAAAAATTATGTGGCAGCTCCTTCTACTAAGTGAAGATACAAGCACAAAAGCACAGTCCTATTGTTAGCTATAGGTAAATGCACTAAAATACGTAATATAAAAAGGTGACGAGACCTATGCCACCTTTCTTATTGTCCATTCGTTTTAATCATGTCAAATAATAATGGTACATTTGTGCTTCGCTGCAATGAATGACAGCCCTCCATTAAATGTCCCCAGCTTTTTTGCATTTTTTCTTTATAGGGCAGCTCTACATCCACTGGAAGATAGGCTTGTAAATAGTCGTTAATCGTGCCTGATAAATTTTCGATAAATGCATCTGCTTTTTGGATTTTCTCTGTTGCGATTTCGTTACGTTCATCCCATAATACGTGCTCTAAATTTGTAGAGAAATAAAAAAGCTGATAAGGCACTTTAAAACGTTGAATGCTAAAATGGTCATGGGCAATTAAAATCTTAGCATTTTTTGCCTTCATTTCATTGCGCTGCTCAATTTGCTCCTTGCGCTTATCTGACTTCACCAATATCGCATCCTCTGTATAAAACAAGTTTTGCTCAATGCCCTCGTCTACCTTGACATATTCGGGTGCAATAAAACAGCCATCTGCGTCTGTAATATGCACAACTGCTGTTAAATCCTTTGCTAAAAACTTATATTTTTCTAAGTAGCTTTGAATCGCTTGTACAACACTATTTTTTATATTGGGTATGCGCTTATGCTTATCCCATTTTGTTAACATATCCTCACGCTGTACATCAAAGCGTATGGTTGAATTTGCAAAATGGGCATCTAAATAATCCTCTAAGATAACTTGCTCTGTTTGTCCTTCAACAATAATTAATAGCACCTTTTTAATCATGCTGCACCCCCGCTTTACGAAAGGCACGCTTTATTTTAAATGCTTTTGTTTCCTTATAAATCTCCTCATCCTGCCCACCAAGCTGAATAGCACGAAGGTAAGCATCTCTTGCATTATTTGCTTCTTTCACACCTTTTAACTGCATATACCGATGACTGTCATTAGTTGTTGTAAACCATAGATTGTTAATAGCTAACACCTCTAATACACGTAGATTGTGGGATGTAAAAATAAGCTGCCCTTGCCCATCCTCATCCATCACTGTTAACAGTTCACCTAGTAAATATTCAAAAATGCCCGAATCTAATTCATCAATCACCACACAAGCATTGGGCTTATTATAGACAGCAATAAGCACACTAAGAATGGAAATAATTTTTAAAATCCCCTCTGACTCTGTACGCAAAGGTAATAACTGCTCCCCACGCTGTGATAAAAACTCAAAGCGAATTCCTTGTTCACCATCATCCATCGTCTGCTTCGTTATCGCATTAATCTTTATCGTTAGCTCTGGAATAATAGCCGATAGCACGCGATTACTTTGTTCAATTACTTCACAGAGCGCGTAAAAAGCATCCTCTGGCAATAAGGCTGGTCCCTTTAAATCATAAGGAATAAGACCTCTTGTTTTTTCCAGATGAATGCTAAAGGGCATCATTCGTTCCTCAAATAACGGTGCAATATTTTGTGTATTCACAACATGTAAATCACGCTTAAAATCAACTGCAATATTGTGTAATAACTGCATTTCCTGTTCAGAAAGCCGTTCTTGCACCAAAGGCTTTAAATCCTTATGGAATAGCAAAGATTGATATTGCTTTCTTGCTAATTGTTGAAGGACAAGGAGTTGAATACGTGCCTCTTCATTCATATTTGCTAAACTCGATTTCCGAATATGCACATCTCTTTCTGTTGCAGCCATTAAAATCTTAGCACGTTTGCCCTTCGCATTTTCTTTATAAGAAATTCGTTCTAACGTTGGATAGAGTCGATGCTGATCCTCCTGTAGCTCCACATAGTAGTATAAAAAAAATGTACCAAATTGATTCTCCACTAAAAACTCAAAATCAAGGCTTGCCACCTGCTCTCCTGCCATGATTAAGCGCTTATCCTGTGCAGGTAGCTTTTTATCACCCGAAAGAAGCGTCTTTAATAAAGCAAATGCATCCACAACGGTTGTCTTGCCTGAACCATTTTGTCCATATAAGCCAACAACATTTGCCTGTAAAAATGTGTCGAAATTCACCGTAAGAATAATCTCACCATGCCTTACATTTCGTACATTCTGTATCGTTATTTTTTTGACTTTAATAATTGCCATCCGCTAAACATCCTTTAGCTTTTTCCCCTTAGTATAATGAAAATCAGAAGGTTTTATAACAACACTAGCCTTTAGCCTATAATAATGACCAGCATAGGCATATGTTAGAAAAAATAGAGAAAGGTGTGTTTTATTGGTTTATCCTAGATTAGCTCCTGAAGATTTTAACAGCCAATTCCATCCGGGCATGAAAATATGGGTGTCACTTCCAACAGGTACGTATTCAGGGACATTGATTCGGACATTTGGAGCAAGAGGCAGGACGGCTGAAATCCAGTTAGATAACGGCCAAATCGTCACGGTTGATGTTAGCCAAATCACAGCAGCAGGTACAGGCGCACCACCTGGTAGCTCCTATCCACCTCCATACCCACCACGACCCTATCCGCCGCACTCCTACCCACCTCAACCTTATCCACCCCAGCCGCCAAGACCCTATCCACCACATCCATACCCAGGCGGACAATATCCTGGACAATTCCCTAATTATCCACCTCCACTAATACCTGGATTGCCAAATATACTGCCAGGAATCTTTGGCAATCCAAGATAATGTAAAGAAGGCTTTCCTTTCGTTCAACATTAGAACGATGAAAGCCTTTTTTCATTAGACACGTCACCCTAAAGAAGGATGATAGAACATTTGTTGTCCATTGTATCTAGCCCTGATCCAGAAAAATTTATTGAAGCCAAATCTAGTTAGAGCTATAAACATAACACATTAAGTTCTAAGAAGAGCTATTCCAAAAATCAAAATAAACAACTTTATGAAATAGCTTTTTCGTCCATTATTTAAATAAATCTGGATACATTTCTTTTGCTAAAGCTTCCATACCGTCAATTGTGTTATAGCCATAGCCAAACATATAATTATAATCAACAATATAGATTTGTTTATTTTTAATAGCCTTCATGCTTGAAAGCTTAGGATTTGCATATATTTCTTCACGTACGTTTGTTAAATCAGAGCCATCCCAATTTGGTAAAATTAATACATCTGGGTCTGTGGCAATTAATGTTTCAACACTAACATCACCAGTTTCATCTTTGAAAATATTATCTAGTTTCACCATGCTGAAGGCATCATTAAAGAATGTTTCATCGTGTGCTGGATAAATAAAAAGCTCCTTTGGATCATTTGTATGCAAATAAGCAAACGTTTTTTCATCTTTAATACTTGCTAATTTTGAGGCAATATCTTGTTGTCGCCCTTTTAATTCGTTAATAAAGCTCTCTGCTTTGTCTTGCACATTAAAAATTTCACCAATATTTTCGATATCTTTGTAAATAGAATCATATGTACCGCCTGTTACAGATGACTCTAAAACATATGTTTTAACACCCATTTCATTAAGAGAGTCTACTGTTCCTACTCCCCATTCAGCATTATCAAATAAGCCTCCACGACCGAATACTAAATCTGGATTAGTGCCTAATGTAACCTCTTTGCCAACATATTCATCACTTAAAATAGGTAGCTTTGCATATTCCTCTTCTACCGATTGATCAGGCGCACCAAAGTTCGCACCTACACCTACGATTTTATCGCCTAAGCCTAAATGTAATAATAATTCCGCTGCTGGACGGGTATTTGCCATAATTCTTTCAGGTGCTTTATCGAATACTTGCTCTTTCTTGTCCCATGTTGATCCGCCCTCAGCTCTTGAAAAGTTTTCAACTGTCAATGGATAATGCTCTTTTGTTGGTGTTTCCTCCGATGTTTCTTTTGATGTGTTACCGCAAGCTGCTAATGTTAACAGAGTCGCTAAACCAATTCCTAATAATAATTTTTTCTTCATGATTTTCCTCCTATAGTCCATATGCAAATCCTAAGCCATTTGTCACTGGATTCGTAAACGTTTGACATTTTATATGATATAAAGCTTCTATTGTTTCTGGTGTTAAAACCTCTTGCGGTGTGCCATGTGCATAGATTTTACCATCTTTTACTGCATAAAGATAATCACAGTAATGTGCTGCCATCTCTAAATCATGCAGTGCTGCTAATACCCCAATATTCAAATCCTTTACACAGGATAATATTTCAATTTGATAACGAATATCTAAATGGTTTGTTGGTTCATCCAAAATCATAAATTTGGGCTGTTGGGCAATCGTTCTTGCTAAAATGACCCGTTGCTTTTCACCACCAGATAGTGACAGAAAACTGCGCCCCCTATATGATTGTAGGTTTGTGCGTGTTAATGCCTCTTCTACGATGTCAAAGTCTTTCTGGTTATCTGATTCTAGCATTTTTTTATGAGGTGTTCTGCCTAACATCACCATCTGCTGCACAGTTAAATCAAAGTGCATTTCATTGAATTGTCCAACAACGCCTAAATGCTGAGAAATCTTTTTTTCGGGACTTTTCAAAACATCTAACTCATCTAAAAGGACCATTCCTTTTTGTGGTACTAGGCTTTTATAAATACTTTTTAACAAAGTTGACTTTCCGCATCCATTTGGTCCGATTAAGCCCACAAATTGTTGCTTATTCACATGAATAGATATGTTTTTTACGATTTCCTTTTTGCCGATTTTTACTTCTATTTCCTTTGCTACTAATTCCATTGTTCTACCCTCCGAAGTTGTAACCTTTTTTTACAATCATATAGATAAATAATGGTGACCCAATGACAGAAGTAATAATACCAATTGGTAATTCTACATTTTGGATTAATGTTCGAGACAGAATATCTGCCCAAATCATAAAAAGACCTCCAAGCAGTAGTGTTCCTAACATTAATCGTTTATGGTCTGCACCAAAAATACCTCTTGTGATATGGGGAATAATTAAGCCAACAAAGCCAATCATACCCGCATAAGCAACCATCGTTCCTGTAATGAGCGAGGTAAGAATCATATACAATTTACGATAAGCACTTAGATTGATCCCTAATGTGATCGCTGATTCATCCCCAAGCAACATTGTATTTAGTACACGATGCTGGAAAAGGAATAATGCAGCTCCTAGCACAATGACGATTGTTAAAATCGGTGTTTTTTCCCAGCTAGCAGAGGCTAAGCTTCCCATAGACCAAAACGTAACAGTTTTAATACCCTCAGCATTATTGGCGAAGAAGATGATAAGGCTTGAAAACGAACTACATAATGCACCGATAACCACCCCTGATAATACTAGTTTTACTGAGGTTGCTTTACCGCCAATGCTGGATAAAATAAGCACTGCCATAGAGGTAATCATCGCCCCTGCAAAAGCTCCAAAGGCTACCCCAAATTGTGCTAGCAATGCGCTACTGCCAAAACCAATTAGGATGGCAAAAGTGGCTCCTAATGATGCTCCTGAAGAAATGCCAAGTATGTATGGATCAGCAAGCGGGTTTTGTACAACTGCCTGCATAACAGCCCCACACAATGCAAGTCCGACACCAATCAATAAGGCAAAAACCACACGGGGCATTCTGACCTGTAAAATAATATTCAAATAGGATTCACTATCCACACTATCAAGCGAACCCAACATTCCATTAGATAACGTATGTAGCAAAATATCCATTGATTGCTTGAAAGGGATGCTGACTTGTCCTATCGATACAGAAAAAACGGCAGATATTATAATGGCGCCTATTAACAGCAAAATAATAACGTAATAAATATTGCCCATTCCTATTCTGCTAACGTCCTGTTTATCCAAGATTTCACCTCTATTATACAAAATATAGTTGATAACGATTATCATTATCATTTTGTATTGTAAGTGATAATCTGTCGAAAAACAACAGAAAAATTTTTTCATTATTAAAAAGATAGAAGCTGTCAGGAAAATTTATACCTTCCTGACAGCCTCTGGTTTTAAAAGAAAAAATATCAATACATCTTCTCAGATACTTACTAGTCATTGTTTTACTAAATATAAAAGATTCAATGTTAGTCGTTATTTTGAGCAATATTTAAAAAGGATTCTCGATATTGTGCATCTACCCCATAACAACTATATGATTCATCACCATCTTCTGCGTATACTGAATACTCATAGCTCGCTACATTTCTTCCTCTCGTAAAAAAAGATTGACCCACCGCTGTATGCTGAATATAGGGCACTAAAGTAATCATGTGAAATGCCTCTAACCAATAATAGCCCGAATGTCGAATACACTTTTCATCTACCATCAAGCCTGCATGCTTCCAGCGCATATATCCTACATATAAATAAAATATTAATAACCATAAGCCATACAAAAAATAAGGATGAATATACGCTAAACCACAACATACGACAGTAGGAAACCAAATTGCATTTAATAAATAATCTGGTAGCACAGATGCTTTTGCCCTTTCTTGGATTGATTCCACTTGAAAGACAGGTAATTGCTGTTGAATAAATGCTGCTACCCGTTGTTGCTTTATAATAGGACATAAAAGTATACTTCCATCATTTCCAATGACATCCACTCTGATCTGTGCGTATCCAAATAATTGAAAAATCACAGGCTGTAAAATTTGCACAGACCGCACTTCATGTAAAGGTATTTGATCAGATTTTTTATTCAACAAACCGTAAGATATATGTATATACCGCCCCGCATTTTCACTATGAAAGTTCCAATATGTAATCATCATATAAATCGCTAGTATAAAAATTGCTAGTATTGCAAAGGCAAAGAATATCCATACTAACGGAAGTATATCCTGCCAGGAAAGCTCCTTAATAGTTTGAAAGGCTTCTTTAAACCCCATTTGGCCTGCATCTTTATTCCATTCATCTACCCAAAAGCTCGCTAACTTAAGAGAAAAATTCACCAAAATCATAGTAATGGATAATGAGGCAAGAAACAATTTCCAATCGGTTGTTGCGAGTAATAAACCTTGAAAAAAGGATAGACGTTGTTGTGATTTTTTAGGTTGTACTAAATCATAAGAAGGAAAAAAAGTATTTTTAATTCTTACAATTTCTTTATTTGTTAAAACAAAGGAAATTTCATCTCCTCCTACTAATTCAATATTAAAATTTGACACACCTACTAGACGCTTTAATAATGAATCAGAAATCCAAATAGATTTTACACGATTAATGGGAATTTCATGATACTTTTTAGCAAAAACACCTTCGGTAATAACAATTTTGTGCTTATCAAAGGAAAAGATTTTATGATACCACAGCAATATAGAACACCCAATAATCAGCAGACAAAGCAATGAAAATCCGATATTTAATATTTTTTCATAAAATTGATGAACACCAATCAAGCTAAGAATCAACATACATATAGGATATATTCTCTCTTTAATAATGGCATAATTGATATATATAATTTCAAGAACATGATCTCTTTTCTTGCTCATCCTGATCAATTCCCTTCTCAATCAAGAACCTTGTAATATTCTCTTTTAATTTCTCCGCTACATCCTTTTTGATAAATTGGATACTATGGTAACCACCAGCCGTATATATGCCTATACTATATAAATTAAATAAACGTGAATAAAAATTTTGAGTAATATTTACATGTTGAATACGCCGAATTGGGATGGTATTATGCCGAACAGTTAGTCCCCCCTTGATTAGCTGAACTCTTTCTTTTTCCTCTATATATCGGAAATTTTTATAATAAAAAATATTGATAATCCCTTCATAAAGAAAATGCACTATATAATAAATAGTGACAAGTATACAAATTTTTCGCATTAACTCATACTCTTGAAAAAAATAATACACTAGTCCAATTACAAATAATCTTGTTACATAATATTGTAAATCATCTAAAAGCCATATGATAATTGATGCTTTTTCTACTTTTTGCACAACTCCTCACCTCCATTACTCATTATAAAGTATAGAGCTTATTACTTTTTCTGTAGCAGCCTCTCTTCCTCGTAACAAGCTCTCGTATATTACAGGGAAATTGTAATCGCATCCTAAATTTTAATATCTACCGCTGAGCTTGAAGTATCTGTATTCAAAACCTCATGGCCATCAGTGCTTGCTTCATTCGTTAAACCTGTTGAAGAGGTATGTTGTTGCTGCTCCTCATCCTCAGATAATTGCTTGTGCTCCTTAGGGTCCTCTTTTGATATACGCAATGTAAGCGATTTACCATAGAGAGCAGGATCATGTTCAATTAAATATTTATGATCCTTCATTGGAACTTTATCACCAGCTGTAATACGCCTTGCAATTTCCAAACAGGTCATATAAATTTTTAGTGCATCTTTCTCCGCCTCCATTTGTTTTTTAGTAGCCTCTGTTTCTCTCTTTAGTTGCTCTGCTATCTTCTCTTGCCTTTTTAACTCCTGTTCCCGCTCTTGCTGCTTCTTCAATTGTTTTTCATCATCCATTGCTTGCTTTGGTACCTGTGCTTGAACTATAGATGACTGGGGATAACCGTTAGCTTCAATACGCATCTGCCTTCCTCCCTCTCATGTAAAAGAATGTCTTAATATATTATTCGGTTAAAATACTGACAAATGAACTATAAATTTACTTATAAAAAACCTCTTATGATGTTGATTTATCATAAGAGGTGCTGATTTTAAAGTTCTTTAATGGTTGGATAGTGGAAATTTTCTTGCTCATTTAACTATGCTACAATTGCTAAATATTTTATACTCTCAAAGCTTCTTAAGCATGAGAATGAAACAGTTAAAAGCTCCATATCTATTATTTCTTCTGTGTTTTTAGTAATATATACTATTGCTTCACTTTACTTGCAGCTCGTTCTGAAAAGCGTTTCCCATCGACAATAAATCGTTCATGTGTATCACGACTAATAATATCTATTCCGTCATTTGCCTCTACATCAAATTCTAATCGACGTCCATCTACTTCATCAGCTTCATGACTTACATTAATATGCGTACCAAGCGTTAATTCATTCGGAAAATCAAGGTGAAGATTAATCGCTTGCGTACACGTCCATTCTAAAAGATCAACAAGGTAGCCTGTCGCAAATACCTCTCGCATCTCGCCAAACTCTTCTGATTCTGGGTAAAGATTTGGTACAGTTTTTGACTGTGGTACAACAAACTTCATTTCATGCTCAATACCAGCTTGTAGTGATTTGTTTATGTTAAATCCTCATCATAGTATATTTATATGAATGAAATTTCTGAAATATTTTTGCGTCAATTATTTGAAATACCATTTAAGTGCATTCGTATATAGTATTTTATCCACAGCCTGTTCATCAAAAAGTTGTTGAATCAATTCGATATCTGCAACATCAAAAGGTCTTTTTGCTCTTGTAGATGGTAAATCTGTACCAAACATAAGGGCATCTGGATTAATGGTATAAATCGACTTTAAGGCATTTTCAACATCCAATGCTACACGTCCAAAGCCAGTAGCTTTTACATGTACCCCTTTATCTACTAGCTTTAATAAATGAGGTAAGCCTTCTTCCGACAAGCCTAAATGGTCAATTGAAATAGCAGGTAATTTTTCAATGTTTGATGCGATTTCAGGTAGCTCTTTTGCATCAATATAAAGCTCGCTATGCCACTCCACTAAATCATGCACTCTTCTTGCAAAGTAATCCAGCTTCGATAAATCTTCTGAACCACCTCTTTTAATATTAAAGCGTAACGCTTTTACCCCATTGTCATTTAGATTTAGTATTTCTTCGTCCGTCACTGTATAAGGTAATTGTGTTACGCCACAAAATGTTGGACCTAATTGTTGTAATGCCTTTACTAAATAGTTTTGGTCAAACCCCTGGAATGATCCAGATACGATAGCCCCACCTAATACATGTAAGTCAATAGTTGCCTGTTGGTAGTCTTCTGCAACATAGCTAGGTGGTAAATAGCCTTGGTTTTCGATAATTGGAAAATCAAAATCAATAATATGAAAATGTGCATCAAAAATTCTCATTCTAATCCTCCTTTCTTTTTCAATATACCAGTTCTATTTCATAAAAAAATATAGGTTATTTATAAAAAGCCATAAGTTTTTCTTATTTGTTATATTTTTGAAACGTTTATCTACAATAAAATCCTTATAAATAAATTTTAAAAACATAAAAAACCACCTCTCATAATTTTTAAAATTATGAGAGGTGGTAGTTACTTTATGACGCACTATTTCTTAAAAAGATGTAGTTTTTAATTTTATCATCTTACTAAAAGCTGTCTAATTCCTTGTTACATTAAGGATTACATCATACCAGGCATTCCCATTCCGCCCATATCAGGCATACCACCGCCTGCACCAGCTGGCTCTGGGATATCTGCTACTACTGCTTCTGTTGTTAAGAATAATGCTGCTACAGATGCTGCGTTTTGTAGTGCTGAGCGTGTTACTTTTGCTGGGTCTACTACGCCTGCTTCGATCATGTTTACCCATTCGCCTGTAGCTGCATTGAAGCCTACACCGATTTCTTCACGTTTTAAGCGGTCTACAATGATAGAGCCCTCAAGACCAGCGTTATTAGCGATTTGGCGAACTGGCTCTTCTAAAGCACGTAGAACGATTTTCACACCTGTAGCTACGTCGCCTTCTACTGACTCAGCCGCTTTTTCAACCGCTGCATAGACGTTAAGAAGGGCAGTACCACCACCTGATACAATGCCTTCTTCAACTGCTGCACGCGTTGAGTTCAATGCGTCTTCAATGCGAAGTTTGCGTTCTTTTAGCTCTGTTTCTGTTGCAGCACCAACTTTAATCACTGCTACACCACCTGCTAATTTAGCAAGACGCTCTTGTAATTTTTCTTTATCGAATTCAGAAGTTGTTTCAGCAAGTTGTGCACGGATTTGACCAATACGTGTCTCGATTGCATCTGCACCGCCTACACCTTCAACGATTGTTGTATTGTCTTTTGTTACAACAACTTTTGCTGCGCGACCAAGAGCAGAAATATCAGCTGATTTTAGGTCTAAACCTAATTCTTCTGTAATCACTTGACCACCAGTTAGGATAGCGATATCTTCAAGCATTGCTTTACGACGATCACCGAAGCCAGGCGCTTTTACTGCTACAGCATTGAATGTACCACGAAGCTTGTTCAGAACAAGAGTTGCTAGTGCTTCCCCTTCAACATCTTCAGTAATCATTAATAGTGGACGACCTTGTTGTACTACTTGCTCTAATAACGGTAATACTTCTTGAATGTTTGTGATTTTTTTATCTGTAATTAAAATATATGGGTTTTCAAGCACTGCTTCCATTTTATCTGTATCTGTTACCATATAGTGTGAAGCATAGCCACGGTCGAATTGCATACCTTCTACTACATCAAGCTCTGTTGTGAAGCCTTTTGATTCTTCAATTGTAATAACACCATCGTTACCAACACGCTCCATTGCTTCAGCGATCAGTTGTCCAACTTCATCATCAGCGGCAGAAATAGCAGCGACTTGTGCAATTTCTTCCTTATTGCTTACTGGACGAGAAATAGCGTGTAACTCTGTAAGTGCTGCTGTCACTGCTTTATCGATACCTTTGCGGATACCTACAGGATTTGCGCCAGCTGTAACGTTTTTCAAGCCTTCACGAATAATTGCTTGTGCCAATACTGTTGCTGTAGTTGTACCGTCACCAGCGATTTCGTTTGTCTTAGAAGCAACTTCTGCCACTAATTTTGCCCCCATGTTTTCGTATGGGTTTTCTAGTTCGATTTCTTTTGCGATTGTCACACCGTCATTTGTAATAAGCGGTGAGCCGAATTTTTTTTCTAAAACAACATTGCGTCCTTTTGGTCCTAATGTGACCTTTACAGTGTCTGCTAATTTATCTACACCTTGTAACATTAATGAACGAGCGTCTTCTGAGAATTTAATATCTTTTGCCATGTGAATTTACCCTCCTGAAATGGAATATTCGTTAAGCTTTATCAATATGTTTATATTAATTTTAGCTTAATTTAAATTGTCATTAAGTTGACAATAATCATAAGCATTTACCTTATTGGTGCATAAAATCTTAGTTTATTCAATAACTGCAAGAATATCGCTTTCGCGTAAAATTAGGTATTCATACCCTTCAAATTTAACTTCTGTACCAGCGTATTTAGAGAAAATAATACGGTCGTCAACTTTAACGTCAAGCTCTACACGTTGTCCATTCTCTAAAACACGCCCTGTCCCAACTGCGACAACTTTACCTTCTTGTGGTTTTTCTTTTGCTGAATCAGGTAACACAATACCGAATGCAGATTTTTCTTCTACCTCGATTAGCTCAATTACAATACGATCTCCTAGTGGTCTTAACAAGTGAAACAACCTCCTAATAAATTAAATAATAATGAATGTTTTATTAGCACTCAATCACATTGAGTGCTAACACATTTATTATGATAATCAATCACTCTTTTTTTTGCAAGTCAGAACTTCTAAAAATTTTGTTTTCTTTCTATATTCCTCTACAATAGAAAGAGAAGCCTATGAATGGAAAGGATTTTGATTGTGACAAATTCTCAAAAAATAAAGAAACACAAGAAAACAGCTCTGTATGTTTTACTAATTTATATTCTTATGCAAATCTCAGGGCGATGGTTGCTCTTACCGTTTCATACGTTTATTCAGAAGATAACAGGTCTATCTCCTGAACAAGCTGCACCTATTACGCAAGGCTGGTATATTGCTCTTAGCTTTGCCATTGCGCTTATTTTAAGCCTCATCCTAACCTCTCGTGATAAAGACTTTTGGAATGTTTATCAAGGGAAAAAGGAAACGATACCCCTTACAATCGTCTGGGGAATTGTTGGCTTCTTTCTGGTGTTCTTTGGTCAAATGATTGGTGCTGTTATTGAAATGACCCTGTTTGGTGTTGAAGGAGGTTCCCAAAATACCGCAGATATCGTTGCACTTGCGAAGGGCGCTCCCATTGCTATAGTAGCGATTGTTGTATTTGGCCCAATCTTAGAGGAATTTGTTTTCCGCAGAGTCATATTTGGATCGCTTGTCCAAACAACAAATTTCTGGATTGCTGCTATTGTCAGTGCTATATTCTTTGCGCTTATACATTTCGACTTTTCCCATATCCTGCTTTATACGATATGTGGCTTAATTTTTGCCTTTTTATATCACAAAACAAAACGCATTTGGACTTCCATTATCGCACATATTATGCTGAATGGTTTTGTGACACTTGTACAATTCTATGCAGAACCCTTGCAAAAGTTTCTTGAAGAACTAGAAAAAATGCAATAAATTTTCATAGAACTTACAAGGTAATACACAGTGTTGTCTTCTCTTATCAAAGAAAGGACAATAGAATCAACCCTAAAAAAGCAACAGAATGAACTGACCTAGTCATTTGAGACACACATAAAACACCTAATTAGGCTGCTTGCTTTCCAAATTCAAGGGGAGTTAAATAGCCTAATTTTTCTTGTATTCGCTCCTCATTATATTCTTTCATATATTTAATTACACGTAATCTAGTTTCCTCATTTGTTAACGAATGATGTTTCACTCGTTGAAATTCCTCTGTTTTTATATTGGAATGGAACGATTCAATCACCGCATTATCCCAACAGTTTCCTCGACGTGACATGCTAGGGCGACACTTCATCTCCTCCAATAAATTTTGATATGCGTAAGATGTATAAACACTCCCTTGGTCCGAATGCACAATCACTCCTTTGGGATCATTTCTAGCTTCTAAAGCCGCCTTTAATACATCCATTACCAGAGGTGTCTGTTGATGGTCATAAAGTTTGTATGCAACAATCTCGTTATTATATAGGTCCAAAACCGTCGCTAAATACATGGTTGTTGACCCATACTGAATGTACGTAATATCTGTTACCCACTTTTCATTGGGCGCCGTAGCTGTAAAAGAGCGAGCTAATAAGTTAGGGGCGATTATTTCGGGTCCCTGATCCGCTTTAAATCGACGTTTCTTTTTCACCCGACATTGGAGGTTGTGCTTTTGCATCCATTTTTGAACGGTATTACGGTTCAACTGATAGCCATATTCTTTGTGTAATAAATGCTTAATTTTACGGTGTCCATAACGATACTTCGTTTTCTCACAAAGCGTAATAATGGCCGTTTCAATGGGAGAATGTTCATCAACGCCTTCTTTCGCCCAACGATAATATGTTGCACGTGGGATATCTAACACCTCTAAAATGAGTGTGACTGTATATTTCTTACGTAACTTCGCCACGGTTTGTAAGATTACTTTCCGTTCAACTCCTTTGCGATTTCCATAAACTTTTTTAAAATCTCATTCTCCATTTCAAGATGCATCATTTTACGATCCTTCATTTCTTGTTCACTTTTTCCTTCGGGTCCATGTCCATACGTATACTGCTTGCCTACTGGTTGATCAAAGCGATAAAGCTCCTTATTTTTGTACCAACGCATCCATGTTTCCACTTGTGATTTATTTTTAATCCCGTATTTCTCCATAATCTCTTTCGTCGTTAATTCACCGGCTAATTTTTCTTTCACAACGGCCCACTTTACATCAGAAGAATAACTACTCCTTGTCATAGAAAAACACCTCCAGAATGATTGAATATGTACATGTTTATACATACCCATTTCAGAGGTGTTTTATGTTGTCTTATGAAATTAGGTTAGTCCAGTTCCCGGGAACACACCCCGAACTTTTTTTACTAGCACTCTCATTGTTTCCCGGAGATACACCAGCCCATGAAGCTAAATGTCTGGAGGTTGGAAATTGAGTCATATCTGTACCGATTTCCACAATAATGCAGGCTACTGTATGTTCCTTTATTCTAGGAATAGTTAAAAGAATATCTTTCTCTTCTTGATAAGACTGGAGGAGGCTATGGATGCGTTCTTCCAAATCTTGAATGGATTTCTCTAAGAATTCGATATGATTCCAAGAGCTTCTAATCATAAACATTTGATGAGCATCTAACGTTCCAAAAAGTGATGCTGAAATGGTATCTGCCTTTTTTCGCAGAGAGTGGTGAATACTAACATCCACATCATTTTGGTCCAGAAATCCTTTTTCTACTAATTGATTTAAAATTTTGCGTCCAGAAACGCCAAAAATATCAGAGATAACGGAGCCAAGTTTGATGTTAGAGCACTCAAGAACCTTAGAGATTCTGTTCTTTTCTGCTGTTAAGTTGCCAATCCACTTTTTTCGTAATCGAGTTAAATCACGTAATTCACGAAGATCCTGAGATGGCACAAAACTTTTCTCAATTAATCCATGGCGGTGAAGTTTAGCTATCCACTCTGCATCCGACACATTTGTTTTACGACCTGGAACGTTTTTAATTCGTTGTGCATTCGCAATAGTAATATCGAAGTAGCCTTCCAAGATATTGTAGACTGGCTTCCAATAGATGCCGGTACTTTCCATCGCAATATGTGTGATTTCCTTTTCTTCTAACCATTTCAATAATTCAAACAAACTTTTAGTTAAGGTTGAAAAAGTCTTCGTTTCTTTTTGGATAGTATCATCATTTGCCCCAGTTAGCGCACAAACTACAATCTCTTTTTGATGAACATCCATGCCCGCACAATGAGTTACTAAAGTGTCCAAATAAATCATCTCCACTATAAAGTCTATGGAAAGTGGAATAAGCTTGGTCAAACAGCATTTTTCTATCCGTGATCATCTTCAAAAAAAGAAGAGTCAACAAAGGGGTGTTCACAAGGCAAATTCCAAACAGTTTCTTATACAGGGTAGAACCATCACAAAAACACTCGTAAATGTACTCTCCATAGCATTAACCAGTATAGGTAAATGGACAAAAGAAAAAACCCGGGCGAATAAATTTTCATCCCAGGGTATGGGTGTTAAATCATGAGAGTTTCTTATGAGTTTACATGACAAAGTCTAGAAAAATCTGTTGGAAAACTCAGATGACAATTAAATTAATTTAATCGACAGCCTAACTGCGAAAAACTGATTAATTCTAAATACGTTGCATTTTGTAAGTCCTTTGATAACAGTGTACCACTGATGCTACGTAGACTTTCTATTTCATTCAGCTGTGCAAACAGCAATCATTTCAAGAATGAAGCGATATAAAGCTTCTTTATATAGATATTTAATTAATAAATTTCAACTAATTTCTCCATTTGTATAGAAGAAATCGGTGAAAACCATTGTTCAAATGATGTTTTTCGTATATACCTATCCATGCTTATGTCCTTTAATTTGGATTTGGAAGTTTACTACCATCCAACCATTATAAAGGATTTTTTTATTCCTGGATTAAATTACGGAAAATTTGGACTTAATAGAAACATTGGGTTATTTTAATTCGATACTAGCGCATCACACTATCTTGTTAAAAAGTCTGTTTGTTTTATAAAGTGTTTTACATTAAGTTTAAATTTAACAAAATAAACTTTCTCTTCTATGTTTTTACATAATTACTAGAAATACTATACTTTGACATATAAAACACCCAAAAGTTAGATTTTTGACACTAACTTTTGGGTGTCACTTCAATTCTAAAATTGATTACTGATTATTTAATTCTTCAATTTGTTTCCGTTGTAACCCAAGTGCCCCTTCAACCTGCCGTTTTTGCTCAGCTTCTCGCTCTTCTTTTAATCGCATTTCTTCTGATCGCAAGTATTTTTTATAACCAATACGTGAGATCATAATGCTAATTTCATATAGCATAAACAATGGTACTGATACCATTAAATGCGTAGCCAACTCGGGCGGTGCGATTATAGCTGCACACACAAACAAACCAAAATAGGAATACTTTCGAAAACGAACTAGTGTTTCAGGAGACAACATTCCTATACGTGAAAAGAATAGGACTACAATCGGTAATTGGAAAAGGAAACCAAATGGTATAGTAAGTCTAAATAAAAATGAAAAATATTCCTTTATACCAATTGTCGGCAGTACTTCTAATTCATTCGATAAACTCATCATAAATTTTATGACATAAGGAAAGAAGTAAAAAAAAGAAAAGGACAACCCTGCTAAAAACAATAAAAACGAATATGGAATATACCTTAAGGTTGCTTTTCGTTCTATGTCCCTTAGTCCTGGACTTATAAATGCCCACAATTGGTACATCAGTACCGGCGAAGAAAGAACAAATGATATTAAAAAAATAACTTGGATATAAATTGAAAGTGGTGTTACTACATCAAATGTATGGAGTACTATATTATAGGATTCCCCAGTAATTTGAAGATATTTAACAATTGGCTTTGCAACAAAAAAGCTAGCAATCATGGCAAGAACAAAGAAAACGGCAACTATGAACAGCCGCTTTCTTAACTCTTCCATATGTTCAATAACAGTTAGATCTTTTGGATTCATTCCTCAAACATCCTAACTTATTTATCTAATTCTTTCTTTTTCTTGTCATCATCGTCTTCGTCGGCTAAACCTTTAGTAGCATTTTTGAATTCACGTAATGTTGAACCAAATGCCTTACCAAGCTCTGGTAACTTTCTAGGACCAAAAATTAGTAATGCCACAACTCCGATAATAATGAGGCTCATAGGACCAATACCACCCATTAAAGCCACCTCCTCTTTATATCCATCATTTTAACGCATATTTCGTCAATTTGCTAACTAATTAAATGTGAACGTTTTTCGTCACACTACTAAGCCTGCATTGCTAGTAAAGAGCAACTTTATCAATCTTCCTGATTACGAATTAAATAAATAAGAGCTTGCAACTCTACCGATAAATCGATGGTTAATAACTGCATTCTATCAGGCACAGTTAAACGCTCAGGCGTGAAGTTTAAAATACCTTTTGCATTCATAGCAGCTAAACGATCAGCCATTTTCTGAGCTGAACGTGAAGACACTGTTAAAATAGCAAGCTCTGCTCCGAATTCTGCATATTTTTCCTCTAGTAAATCTGGATGAAACACAGGGATATTACTAATCATTTTTCCATCTTTAGGAGCTTTTGAATCGAATGCCACAACAATATGAGTATTATGATTTTTTTGAAAATTATACTTTAATAATGCACTACCTAAATTCCCCACACCAATTAACGCAACCTTTGTCGTTTCATGCTGATCAAGCGTTTGACTAAAAAATTGTAATAGATGCTGGACATCATAGCCATAGCCCTTTTTGCCAAGAGCACCAAAATACGAAAAATCACGGCGAATGGTTGCAGAATCTATTTTCATCGCTTCACTCAGTTCCTTTGATGATATGCGCTCCATACCTTCCTGTGCAAAGTTTTGAATAAATCGATAGTAAAGAGGAAGTCTTTTTGTAGTGGCCTGTGGAATTTTTAATTCTTGTTTCAAACTTTTTCCTCCTCATAGTATACCTAATCCAATTTTACTGCATTTAGCTATAACTATATACAAATATTTATGACCCACTAGCGTATTTCTCTTTAGTTAATGGCGCTTTTTACGCAACTAACTAAAGAGAAATCGTTTCAATCTTACATGACTACTTGGAATAAGTAAAGCACTGACATTGCATGCAAATCGTTCATCCATTACACTAAGGTAGAATTGAGGTGTCAAGAATGATTGTTTTACAGGTCAATCAACTATCGAAATCCTTTCTTGCAGATGAAATTTTAAGTGGTGTTAAATTAGAGGTACAACACCGCGACCGCATTGCCCTAGTAGGGCGCAACGGTGCAGGTAAATCTACGTTATTAAAAATCATCGCTGGTCAAATGTCCTATGATTCAGGCGATATTATTATTCCTAAAGGTATACAAATTGGCTATTTAGAGCAACATGCTGGATTAAATTCTACCTTAACCATTTGGGATGAAATGATGACTATTTTTGCAGCATTTCTCGCGCAGGAACAAACCCTCCGCTCCCTTGAACAACAAATGGCTGATCCGAATGTTTATGAGAATGCTACTATCTACGCAAAAATTATGTCTGAATACGATCAATTACAGCACACATTTAAGGATGCTGGTGGCTATCAATATGAGTCGGATATACGCTCTGTGCTTCATGGTATGCAGTTCTATCCTGAAGACTATAATAAGCCTATCAGCTCACTATCTGGTGGACAACGCACTCGTTTAGCACTGGCTAAGCTCTTATTGAGTAAACCAGACCTTTTAATTCTCGATGAGCCGACAAACCATTTAGATATTGAAACTCTCTCTTGGTTAGAATCCTATTTAAAAGGCTATGAAGGCGCTATTTTAATTGTTTCACATGATCGTTATTTCTTAGATCAGGTCGTTTCAATTGTCTATGAGGTTTCTCGTCATCGTGTCTCAAAATACACAGGCAACTATAGTGCTTATTTAGATGAAAAGGCTAAAAATTATGAGCGTGATTTGAAGCTATATGAGCGTCAGCAAGATGAGAAAGCGAAGCTTGAGGACTTTATTCAAAAAAATATTGCACGTGCCTCTACAACAAAAATGGCACAGAGCCGTCGGAAAATGCTAGAGCGAACAGAATGGATGGAATCGCCAGAGGGTGATGAAAAATCAGCTAGCTTTGGCTTCACGATTGAACGCCAAAGCGGTAATGATGTCTTATCTATTGATGATTTAACAATTGGGTACAGTCATCAAGCAATATCAAGTGGTATTACCCTACGTACGTTTCGTGAGGATCGTATAGCGCTAGTAGGGCCAAATGGCGTTGGTAAATCAACATTACTAAAAACAATTGTGAAGGATTTAGCCCCGATTTCAGGCAATGTTCGTTATGGCACGAATGTACAAATTGGCTACTATGATCAGGAGCAAGCAAAGCTCTCCAGCAATAAAAGTGTATTGAAAGAGCTATGGGATGAATGGCCATTGATGAATGAAAAAGATATACGCACTGTATTAGGACGTTTTCTTTTTAGTAGAGAGGATGTTGACAAAGCCGTCACCTCTTTATCTGGTGGTGAAAAGGCACGACTAGCACTTGCGAAATTAATGATGCAAAAGGCTAATTTTTTAATTCTCGATGAGCCGACAAACCATTTGGACTTAGACAGCAAAGAGGTATTGGAAAATGCATTAATTGACTATCCAGGAACGCTCCTTTTTGTATCGCATGACCGTTACTTCATTAATCGTATTGCCACAAAGGTAGTAGAGCTATCTGGATCGGGTTCCTTCGAATATTTAGGCGACTATGATTATTATTTGGAGAAAAAACAGGAGCTATTAGAGCTTGCACAAATAAAGGCAGCTACACAGCCGCAAGAAACGCAAGAAATAGCTGAAAAAGCCTCCACCTCTAAGATTGATAAAGAGGCTAAAAAACGCGAACGGCAAATTAGACGCGCCATTGAAGAATTAGAGGAAAAGATGCAAGTAACAACTGCTACTATTACACACTTAGAGGAAGCTCTTTGTGATCCCGCAATTTTCACAGACCATGAAAAAATTACGGAGCTTCAAGAGCAGCTAACAACTGCTAAAGAACAACATGAGTTGCTCGAATTAGAATGGCTAGAGTTAAATGAAGAGCTTGAAAATATTCATCTATAAAGCCGGCTAAGACCGAACTATCCACGGAATCTTTATTGTGTGGCCTAGTTCGGTTTTTCTTTACTCGTCATCATTTTTCATATATATTGGTCAAGTGCTATTTTTCGACAAAAAATGCCCACAATTTTATACACATCATAAATCTAGCTATATCAACATATCAACAGAGTTTTCCACATTGTCCACAGCTGAAAATTATTTTATCCACATTTCTTCCTGCAAAACCTACTACTATATATAGAATAATCACAAGTTATACACAAGTTATCAACATTTTGTGTATAAGTACGCCTGTTCGCTGTTTTATTTACCCTCATACCTGTGGATAATTTTCTGAAAAATTTGTCAATTAAAACACCTTCTCTCTTGCATTTATCAACAATTTTTTTAACATACAAAAAGAGGCGTCCTTAGAAAGACACCTCTTCTCTACACTAAACCCAGGATTTTAGCTCCATACCTGGACGTCCATTCATCATTAAGTTCCCACGAACACCTGCTTCATACATTGGCGTTGCTGCTGCGCCAATCATTGCTGCATTATCCGTGCATAATTTAAGCGGTGGTACAAAAAACGGAATACCTTCCTCTGCAAATACTGCCTCTAATGATGCACGCAGGCCTTTATTTGCCGCTACACCACCTGCTGCAATCACTTGTTTTACCTGATATGCTCGCGCAGCACGCAATGTTTTTGCTGTTACTACCTCTACAACACTGTCCTGAAAACCTTTAGCAACAGCAGTTGGAGAAATTTCTTCTCCTCTTTGATCCATGTTATGCTTATAATTAATCACCGCTGATTTTAAACCACTAAAGCTAAAATCATACGAATCTTCCTCCAGCCACACCCTTGGGAAAGTTACAGCCTCTTCCCCCTCATGAGCTAGCTGATCAATACGTGGCCCACCTGGATATGGCAAGTTTAAAACACGTGCAACCTTGTCGTAGGCTTCACCTGCTGCATCATCTCGCGTCTCACCGATCACTTCAAATGAACCATGCTCCTTCATATAAACAAGCTCTGTATGCCCACCTGATACAACAAGCGCTAATAATGGAAACGCCATTGGCTGAACAAGTGCATTGGCATAAATATGTCCTGCAATATGATGAACACCGACTATTGGTAAATTATGCGCAAATGCAAAAGCCTTCGCTGCATTAATACCAATCAATAATGCACCTACAAGCCCTGGTCCCTCTGTAACAGCAACTGCAGTTAAATCTGCTGGCTTTACATCTGCTTGTGCTAAAGCCTCCTCAATCACCATTGTTATTTGCTCAACATGATGACGTGACGCAATTTCAGGGACAACACCACCAAATCGCTTATGACTTTCTATCTGTGAAGCCACAACATTTGAAACAATTTCATAGCCATTTCGAATAATGGCTGCTGCAGTTTCATCACAGCTTGATTCTATTGCTAATATCATTGTATTTTTCATTATAACTTTACCCACATGACAAGGGCATCCTCCCCATTATCAGTATAATAGCCTTTTCGTATGCCACCATCTTGAAATTGCAGCTTGCGATAAAGATTTTGTGCAACCGTATTTGTTACACGCACCTCTAACGACATCATTTCCATTCCATGTAAACGAGCTATCTGCATTGCCTCCCGCATAAGTCTTTCACCAATACCTTTACCACGTGCCTGCTCCACCACAGCTACATTTGTAATTTGAGCTGCATCAATGACCATCCACATCCCACAAAAGCCAATAATGCTCCCATCTGCACCCTCAGCTAATACATAATGAGCATATGGATTCTCATGTACTTCATAATAAAAGGAATCTAATGTCCACGGCATAGGAAATGAAGCAAGCTCAATTTCATAGACTGCTGGAACATCATCAGAAACCATTTTACGATAAGTTACATTATTACTCATATGCCCGCTCCTTTTGTTCCTTCAACCAATTTGCTTCCGCCTCGGCAATGCGCTTATATTGCGGAACAAAGTGATGGGTAGCCTCTACACTTGGAAGCGTTACCTCCATTGCTAAACGAATAACTTCCGTCGCGTGTGGTAAATCATAGCTAAATGGCGCACGTACTGCAGTATCACCAAGTACAGTAACAATTTTCTCCCAAAATATATCAACATCTATTCCCACAAATAAAATAGGTGCTTCAAAAGTCTTTAAACGCTCTAATAGATCATCGATATGTGTATGATAATCCTCAACAATCGCTTCTAGTGCCATCCCTTGATAAATAGCTGTGTAAACATTACCTCTACGTGCATCAAAAATAGGACAAATCAGGCCATTATACAACGCAGCATTTGCAGCTAGTACCTTTAAACTAGAAATACCCACTAAAGGCTTTTGCAATGTCCATGCTAGCGTCTTAGCTAGCGTTACACCTATACGGACGCCTGTATAAGAACCTGGACCTTCAGATACTGCAATTGCATCTAGGTCGCTTGGTTTTAAGCCTACTCGCGTTAAAACTTCCTCAATTGCAGGCATAGCACCTGCTGAATGTGTTAATTTTATATTTTGTACCATCTCGGCAACCATCTTTCCATCCCTTACAACAGCAATAGAAAGTGGTGTATTTGCTGTTTCTATTCCTAACCAAATCATTTTATTAGCTCCTCACATAGTGCCTCATAGCGTTTCCCATGGGGTATTAATACAAAGCGTCGTTCATCATGCTCTCCGATTCGGTAAATCTCTATTGCTAAACGCTCCTGTGGCAAATCTGGCTCAATTAAATGAGCCCACTCTACCACTGACACTGCATCACCATAGAATAGCTCATCCCATCCCAAATCCTCATCGCTTTCTGCTAAACGATAAACATCTAAATGATTGAAGGGTAGACGTCCCTCATACTGCTTTATAATTGTAAATGTCGGACTGTTTACTGTTCTTGTAACACCCAGCCCCTTTGCTAATGCTTTTGTAAATGTTGTCTTGCCAGCACCTAAATCACCTTCTAATGTAATCGTGTCTTGTGCCTGCAATAAATTTGCCAACTTTAATGCAAACTGTTCTGTATCATCCTGTGAATGCATGTTTTTTTCGTATATCATCTTATATTCCTCTCTTAGCTACCTTACGTCTAGTTTACCGAAACAACCCGTAATATTCAAAGTATCTAATAATTTTTTAACGTTAGGAGACAAAAAAATAGAGCTAATAAATAGCTCCATCAACAGTTTCACAAAATATAGCCGCTAGAACTGTCGATATGGCTGTTATTAGCTCCGTCTATAAAATATCGATCCATGTTTTAATAGCGGTCCCTAATATTAAAATAGCTAAAATCATTTGTAACACCTTCGTATTAAGCTTACTGCTTATTTTTGCTCCTAATGGGGCAGCAATAATACTGGCAATAATCATCACCGCTGCAGGTCCATAATCCACTTGACCTGTTGCTATCTTACCAATCGTACCTCCTATCGAGGAAATAAAAGTAACAGCTAAGCTTGTCGCAATCGTCATGCGTGTTGGAATATGCAATACAGTCAGCATGATTGGGACTAATAAAAACCCTCCTGCTGCACCAACAATACCCGAGCCGATGCCCACAAGTAATGCTAATCCTGCTGCTAATGGCTTATGAAATGTCACCTCTTCCATCGGTTTATCATCCACCTGCTTTTTAGGGATAAACATCATAATCGCAGCAATTAAAGCTAATAAGCCATACACTAAATTCACACTTTTTTCCGATAACATGCTTGAGCCTAAGCTACCGATTAAACTACCAATTAAGATCGCTGATCCCATATAAAGAATTAATGCTTTATTGAGAAGACCGCCCTTTCGATAAGCCCAAACACCTGCTATCGAGGCAAAAAATACTTGCACCGCACTAATTCCAGAAACCTCATGCGCACTAAATGCAGCTAAGCCAAATAAGGGTGGAATATAAAGCAGCATAGGATATTTAATAATAGAACCACCTACACCAACCATGCCAGATACAAACGACCCAATAAATCCAATCAAAAAAATAACAATGATGAAGGCAAAATCCATCATGCCCACCTTCTTTCAATTACTTTTCACGATTATAGGGAATGATAGTAATCACGAAGAAATATACTTATTCGTAATCGCATATTGTACTAATTCCGCTTTTGTCTTTATATTTAATTTTTGCATAATATTTGATTTATGATTTTCAACCGTTTTAATACTAATAAAGAGTTTATGACCAATTTCAATATTTGAATAACCTAAGACAGTTAAACGTAAAATATCCTGTTCCCTCGTTGATAAAATATCTATATTTTTTTTACCCTTCTTTTTAAATAACTTCTCCATCTGCTCTCTTGGTAAGCCTACCTCATAGTACAGTTTCCCTAAAAACACACTATTAATCGCTTCAATAATTTCTCCGCCTTTACTATTTTTTAGAATATAGCCATCTGCTCCTACTTCCCTCGCTTTTTGTATATAGGCAATTTCATTATGCATGGTTAGCATCACTATTTTTACATCAGGTAAGCCTTTTTTCAGCTCCTTGGTTACAGTAAATCCATCCATACCATTTGGAATCGAAATATCCATAAGAATAACCTGTGGCTGTAGTTGATAGGCTAGTTGCATTGCTTCTTCTCCATCACTTGCTTCTCCAACAACGACTATTTTTGGTTGATTTTCTACTAATAATGCAATGCCTTTTCGAATGAGGATATGATCATCTACTAGTAATACCTTAATCATTTTTTGGCCTCCAGCGAGGAATAACAATTTCTATCGTTGTTCCTCTTGCTAAATTAGATATTATTTTACATGTACCACCTAATTGATCTACACGTTCCTCTATATGCTTTAACCCCAAGCCTTCACTTTGAATACTATTTCTATCAAAACCTATGCCATTGTCTTTAATAGTCATATAAACATGTGTATTATCTTTGATAAGATCAATGACAACCAGTGTCGCTTGTGCATATTTTGTAATATTATGTAAAGCCTCTTGTATGATTCTATATAAATTGATTTCTACTGCTGGATCACATCGGCCTAACCCCTGCGTTTTCATCTGTATTTCTAAATTAGGCACTTTTCTTTGTATTAAATCGATTAAGTATCGAATTGTTGGCTCTAATCCTAGTTGATCTAAACTTTGTGGGCGAAGCTGATATGCATAGTTTTTTACGTCATTCATTACCTTTTGTAATTCCTCACGCACCTCATCAATATAATCAATTAATTTGTCATTTTGCTGTACAAAGGATTCAATTGCCTGCAATGCTAACGATACCGAAAATAATGACTGCCCTACTCCATCGTGCAGCTCTTGGGCAAGGCGTTTATGCTCTTCCTCTTTTGCTTCAATCAATGCTCGAATCATTTTTTTATTGATAGCGGCCTCTCTTACTTGTTTATGTGTTTCATGATCTCGTAGCACAAGCATATATTCCGTTTGGCTTGTTTCCTTATTTACATAAATAGCCGCAACACTCATCTCAACATCGATTTTATTTCCCTGATATGTTGGCATTTTGGAGAGTAGCCCTAAAACATCCTTATTAGCAATGAGGTAGCAGCTAGGCTTATGATGTGTTCCTGCTTGCTCTGTACAATAGGAGCAATATGGTACAAAGCCTCCCTTATGCCAGCCTGTTAGATTTTGACCAGCTGGATTAATCATAATAATTTCACGGTTTTCCTTCATAATGATAATGCCATCTTTCATATGGTGATATATTTGCTTTAAATATTCGTTCTCGCTATTTGATTGCATAGATTTCCCTCCCTTCGAGCACATACATTTAAAATTATGTTATTTAGATCATAACGTAGAAAAAACGAAGAAAATAGTTTTGAATAGATTAGCCCCAGGTATATACAGTGAAATAAACTAGCTTCCACCTCTATAGATGGAAGCCCTGTTAAATGGTAATCCTACACTTCTACTGCTATTTCTTTCACCCATTGACCATAGCCACCTGCTAAATTCACTAGCTCATCAAAGCCATTCGCCTTTAAAATACTTGCTGCTATCGCAGAACGTCCACCTGCTTGGCATTGCACAACTAGCTTTTTGCTTGGTATCTCATCTAAACGATTTTTTAATGTACCAAGCATAATATGAACAGCACCCTCAATATGCCCTTCATTATATTCTGTTAGATTTCGAACATCTATTATTGCTATATCCTCATTTTCCAGCATCTCTTTCGCTTCTTGAGGTGTCACATTTTCATATGTTTCTAGTTCATTCGCTTGCTCTAATACTTGTGATATATCTGCATAGCCCACAACATTATCAATACCAATTGAACGCAACGCCACTAACATATCATCTAATTGCTGAGGATCTCCTAATAAATAGAGAGGCTGCTCGTAATCGACAATCCATCCCATCCAATTTGTAAAGGCTGTATTGTAAGGAACATTGATGGTTCCCTTGATAAATCCTTGTGAAAAGCTTGCTGTGCTTCGTGTATCAACTACTAGCTTCCCATCAGCAATCAAATTATTTATATCCTCTAGCTGTGTAATTTGAATTACTTGTGGTAAATTTTTAATGAGCTCAATACCAATTTTATTCACCCGTTTCATCACTGCAAAATAATAGGGTGGTTCTGGTTGACCATCTAATAATGCTTTTATAAATGGAGCCTCTTGGTCAAATTGCATTGCCCAGTTAAATTGTTTTTCATAGCCAACTGTTGTCGACGGTACAGCACCTAAAGCCTTTCCACATGCACTACCTGCACCATGAGCTGGCCATACTTGTAAATAATCAGGTAACTGCTTGAAACGCTCGATAGACTGATACATTACCTTTGCCCCAGCATCGGCAGTTCCTACCATCCCCGCGGCTTTTTCCAATAAATCTGGACGTCCAATATCCCCAGCAAATACGAAATCTCCTGTAAAAATACCGATTGGCTTATCTGCTGCAGCTCCATCCGTTAATAAAAATGAGATAGATTCAGGTGTATGTCCTGGTGTATACATAACTTCAAACGTTAATCGTCCTAATTCAAATTTATCACCATCTTTTAAAAGCTGATGAGATATTCCGTCCAAATTTTGATACTTCCAATTTTCATCGCCTTCATCTGATATATACATCGTTGCTCCAAAGCGATCTGCCAATTCCCGGGAGCCTGTCACAAAATCAGCATGAATATGTGTTTCTAATGCACCTGTAATATTCATATTTTCCTTTTTTGCCACATCAATATAAGGCTGAATATTACGCATTGGATCAACAATAAAGGCTTCCCCTTTTTGTTGACATCCTACCATATAAGAAGCATGGGCTAATTTCTCATCATAAAAATATCGTAATAACATGTTTTTCTCTCCCTCACTATTATTTTTTTAATACAAGCAATGTCGCTTGTATGTATTTCAACATTTGCTGTACAGATGGGTCTTTCAACCAATTTATAATTGTAAATAGTTTAACAGGCTCTTTTTGGGCTTCAGCCTGCGCTTGAATTTCCTTCAGCAAGGATACTTTCGACAATACAGGTTCTGCATACGCCTTCAAGCTATTTGTCGCCACCTCTAATGTGTGCTCATCTTTTAGAACAGCCAATATAAAATCGGTTATATCCTCTAGTTGCTCTAGCAGCTGAACAAGCTTTGGTAATTTTTCTAGTAATTTAATAAGAGTCTCTAAAGTTTCGAAATCTATATTGTAGCTTCTCACCAGTTCATCATATTGTTGAATTGCCTGCTGATCGGTTAAAACAGCCTGTCCAAACTCAATAACATTTCCTAATGTTTCTAAGTTTTTCTGGTAAGTAGGTAGATTGGCTAATAAAGCCGCAATAGCCTGTTGTGTTTCAGGTTGTTGCAACTGCATTTGTATCGGATTTGTTTCCATTGTTTCCATTCATAAACACTCCTCTACATCGTGCCTTTTAACATGCCATCCCAGTACATAATGGGCAGTAAGTCTTTTTTCATCATATACATACTTGTTCTTTCCACAGCTTGATTAAACGGCATTGATTCTACAGGCTCTTTCGTATAATCAAATTCTGCTAAAATCAATTTATTATAGCCCGTTACAATCGGACAAGATGAATAACCATCGTATTTACTCTGCACCGTTTGTCGGCGCATAATCGCTAAGATATTTTCGGCTACCACGGGGGCTTGTTTGCGTATAGCGGCTCCTGTTTTAGAGGTCGGTAAGTTAGCATTATCACCAAGTCCAAAAACATTCACATATTTTTTATGTTGCAATGTATACATATCCACGTCTACCCAACCATTGCTGTCTGCCAGCGCACTTTGTGCAATAAATGCCGGTGCACCCATATATGGTGCAACATGAATCATGTCATATTTTATTTCACTGATTTCGCCCGTATCTAAATTTTCGAAAACAGCTATTTTGTGATCTGCCTTAATTTCGATTAAATTACTACGAAAGCGGGCATCGATTTGCTTTTTTTCGATTACTTCTTCTAATGCTGTTCGATATTTTACAACATCAAAAATCGCTGGATTAGCCGAACCAAAGATAATATCAATATTTTTACGGATACCCATTTTTCTGAAGTAATCCTCAGCTAGATACATAATCTTTTGTGGAGCCCCACCACATTTAACTGGGGAATTTGGATGCGTAAACAGGGCTGTACCACCTTTAAAGTTACGAATCGTTTCCCATGTGTAATCTACATGCTCGAATGAGTAGTTACTACATACACTTCTTGTTCCTAATGCTTCTTTTAATCCCTTAATGGCTGACCAATTTATTTCAATACCACTTGCCACAACTAAAAACTCATAATTCAATGTAACATCATCATCTAAAACAATTTGACTTTGCTCCGGATGAAAATATTTCACAGCATTTTGTAACCAAATCGCCCCTTCAGGAATAAGAGAAGCCATATCTCTTTCTGAGTCTTCTTTTTTAGAAGCACCTCCACCTACTAATGTCCAAAGAGGCTGATAATAATGTTTTGTTGCTGGATCAATAATAACAATCTCATTCTCTAAACCTTTGGATTTTCTAAGAAGACGGGCTGCCACCGATATACCTGCTGTACCTCCGCCAACAATAACAACTTTGAAAAAATTTCTCATCGTGTTACCTTCCTCCCTTTAAGTTCAAGAACCTTATATCATCATCTTAATGAATTTATGTTGTCAAAAATATAGGGGATTCCCCCTAAAATTATCCGAATTTTTTAACTATTAAATCTAATATGGAATGCGATAGGATATTGAGGTGTTTTTTAAGACAACTAAATCACTATTACGTCTTCAAAAAGAATTTCAAGGAATGTCATATGATTTACTCATTAGCCACACAACCATCGTATTTTCCAGATACATCGTCTTATCGTGGCAGAACCGATGCGATACCGATCAAAGGACATTAGGTGGCATCTTCTATGAACTATGCGATGAAGTAAACGAACTTGATTGGGCTGTGGCTTTACATCAATTAATCGAGCTTCTTGAAGATACCCTAAAAAAGTCAAATAAAACTATTCAAAAATTAATTAAAAGTCAACTTCAGCAATGGATTGATGGTTTGCCTAACTATATCAAGGCTTATTTATCTATTTCAGTCTGCGAAGTTTGAGTTAGTTAACTAATAATACTATTACTTTTTCAACTATATAAATTTCTTTAAATTTTCTTTGGAAAAGTTGAAATGGTAAAATAATGTTAGTTATGAAAATTTTGAATACTTCAGGAGGTTTTAAGGTAAAAAATAAAGTTTGGGTTTTTGACCTTTCTTTAATTGTTGTTGTGGCTATTGCAGTTCTTATCCTTTTTAACAGGAATGAGATTATAAAATTGAAAGATATTTTTGTAGATGATGTTGATGTTTCGAATGTAAGCAGAATTAATATTATTAGAAGTTCAGACAACAAAGAAATTATTCTGAAGGGAAAACAGGCGGAAGAATTTTTAGATACCCTTTTAAACACAGAATTGAAGCAAACAAAGGTAAGTGATAAAACAATTAAAGAGTCATTTTGGATTACGACTTTCAGAGAGAACAATGTAGCAGCGTTAGGGGTAAGAATGGATAAGAATCTCCTTGTCGATGCCTATAGCTATAAAGGAAGTAAGAATAATTCAAAATATTTTAAAGCAGAAAATGGTTCAGTTTTTGATAAGACAGAAAAATTGTTTGAGTAAAAAAGAGGCTGGGACAAAAGTGTTTCAGCCAACAAAAACCGAACTATCCACTGAAATTCTCCTGAAGTTTTTCTCAATAGTTCGGTTTTTCTAGTTATCATGTTTTATTAATTTAGAGATTGTTCGTCTTTATGAAGATCTCAGTTAGTTATGTCCCAGCCTCTTTTTTATTATTCGAATGGGATTCAACCAGCGCTAGTTTTCACTCGGACAAGTACTCCTTTACCCGTAATGAAACGAATTCTATCTTTAGCATCAAGTGTATACTCGATGAACGGAAGTTTCAGTTCAACATGAATATACTTAGGGTTGTTTTTAAGGAAATCTCGTGTTTTTCCTAATTTCCGTTTTTCACCATAGAATCTAATTGAGCTTTAGCGTTACCTACTAAACCAGAAATAACGCCTGTAACACCTACTGCCATACCAACTGGCGTACTTGTGACAAATGCTAATCCTAAAACAGTTGCGACTGGGCCTAAAGCTGTAATCAACGAATTAGTTTCTAACTTTACAAGTCCTTTTTCATAAATAACTTGTTGAGCTGTCATTACTTTTTCAACTTCTGCATAAACTCAGTGTAATGCTTCCCATATACTCTCTTGAAGCTGTGATTTTTGCCATTTTAAATTCCTCCATGTTTTGTTTTTTGTCTTACACTAAATAAAGGGGGAATTTAAAACGATTTTAACAACCTTTAAAAAAAGCTATAAAAAAATCATCTTAATTTTTCGCTTTCCATAAGTTCGAAGAATGAAGGCGCTTTTCTGAACTGCTTTGTTTGAACAGCCCTAATGATCATTAACAAAATTTCTTGCTCCAAATCCAATCTATTTTGAAAACTGGTTTGATATAAAACGGATTTGATTTTCGGTTGCAACATATCTAAAATCTCTTGTTGGAATGCCGCATTTCTTAATTCATTCATTGGCATTACATCACCTCAAATTTTTTATATTCTTGCCTAATTTTTTGAAGAGCTTGATTTTTAGCTTTGTTGACGGCTTGTTTTGAAATACCTAATTTTTTTGAAACTTCTTCTTCCGTTAGATTTTCTATAAAAAGAGAATGCAATATATGTTTCTTTTTTGGGCTTAATTTCGAAACAATATTATACAACTGCTTGTCCTCAAAAATTACTTCCAAATGAGCGAAGTCAGTTGAATGTTCATCATCATGAATACTTTCATCCGGAATTAAATCAATAAATTTATTCTCTCCATTATTAAGGTCGTTATCTAAAATTAATTGATTAATTTTATTATTATGACGAATTTGTTTGTCATATCTTTGAGATTCGAAATACAAAACACGAGAAAAATAACTAAGTAATTGAATTTTTCGAACATGGATTTTGAATAGTTTTTCGATAGTTTCTCTCGTATGTGTGGCAGGATTCTCTAAATAACTTTTATAAAGTTTGCTTACTTTTTCATCTTCTAAGAAAGATTTTAATAGATGATTTTGAATCAAAAAATCAACTCCTATACAAAAAATAGAAACATATATTCTATTTTAGGGCAAAAAAAAGAGAATTCACATCCATAATTATGTTCATTTTACAAAATTAATATCAGAAAAATAGAAAAAATATCATTTATTATTGTAACAATTAATTACATATTTTTATTTCCTTGGCTTTCTTTTTGTAATAGTAATTGAACTGCATTCGTGTTATTATTCACAGCTTCTGCAAGCAATCCCAGTGATTTATCGAACTTCCAAAAAATCAGTAAAAAAGCGACAATCGGAAATCCTGTATTGCTAATTAAACCAATTAAGAATTCATATTCCCCCAATCGAATCCCTCCTTTCTTTAATAAAGAGAAATTTGGATTCAATTTAACAACCACTTTCCAAAAAAATATTTCATACATTTTAGGTTTACATAATATTAGAAAAAGGTAGTAACGACAAGAGTTTATCCGTTGTCATTACTGCCCTTTTGATTCAATAACCATTTATTGTGTATAAAGGATTTTATACATCGTTGTTGTAACAACTTTTTTAGGGTTAAGTGACTAGTATAAAACCTTGCATAAAACTATCCTCAAAAGATAAGAAATTTATCTATTTTCTTTTGGATAATTAACCTTTAAAGTTGTTATTTTTCTATAAATCTCCCTTTATTAAAGAAAATCAGAATCGAGGTGTTAAGATGCAGGAAACAATTCAAGCGATTTCAACAGTAGGTTTTCCGATTGTAGCGTTTCTACTTATTTTTTGGAAATTTGATAAATCACTTGGTTTATTAGCAGAAGCAGTAAATAACAATACAAGTGCTGTTCAGTTATTACTACAAAAAGAAAATAAAGAAAAATGAGGAAAAAAATTATTTTTTTGCTAAAATAGAACATAAGTTCCTGTTATAGCAGGGGGATTTTGGATGCAAAATCGTTTATTGGAAACATTTTTATAAGATAAGAAAATAAGGAAACTTTATTGCAGTTACTTAGAAAATTCGACATCTGAGAAAAAAGAACTTATCGAAAAACACTTCAAAATTCATATAAAAAAATTCAAATACTTAGTTATTTTTCTAAAATCCTCCGTTTCGAATCACAGAGATTTGATAAGAAAATCAGAAAAATTTCTAATAAGAATCTATTGATCTTGGATAAAGAATTTAATGATAGTAATAAAAGCCCTCTTAATTTGATTAGAGACAACAGAAATGACAACTATTTTGAGAATGTTATGTCTATCAATTCTAAGCAAATAGAATTTCTCTTGGAAAATAAAGCACTTTATAAGATTGTTTCTAATTTGAGCTTAAAACAGAAAGAAATTTTATATTTAATTTACGTTAAAGATTTAACTGAAGATACAGTGGCTATACAGCTGGGTGTTACGAAACAAGCTATTAATAAAAATAAGAATGAAGCATTGAAGAAAATCCATCAGGAGTACATTTTAGAAGGTGATGTTATTGAGTGATGTTCAAAGATTCGAAGAAGAAGTAATTGAAATGTTGAAACCTAAAATTAAATCTGTTTTGAGGCAAACTGATGCGCAAAATCAAGAGGACTTAGAGCAAGAACTCATTCTAATGGTGCTAACAACGATTAAAGAAAAAGATTTTCAGCAGTTACCATCCTTTTTTGAACTAATGGAAAAAGAGAAAAAATTATATTAAATACTAAAGTTCAAAGAAAGGGTTGTTTTTTTTATGACTTACTCCCCTTTATTATGTAAGCAGTCAATCAAATAACGGTGCACAGTTAGAAGAGAGATTAGCTCAATATAAATAATGGAGGTTATGACAATATGAGTACAGTAGAATACGCAAAACTTCTCACTTCTTACATTCCGGGGAAAATTTATGGTCTTAGGGCTGTCGTTACAATTCCCAGTAAGACGTGGATCGCTTACAAGGTAAAAAATCGAGGAAATGGATTTCTCGACGCTTATCTCTCACTAGATCGTAGCAAAAATAATAATGTATTCCACTACGAATGTGGTCTTTCTCAAGCTGTCGGTCATGCAGATTTTTGGGGAGAGTTAGGCTCATCTGGAGACGGATTATGGCATTGGATGTATGCAGCACCAAATCAACAATCGGGTGCGGCTCCAACATATGATTTGACGCCAGGTTCAGATGTACCAATTGAATTATCTATTAATGCTAACGGCGGGTTGGATTTCATTGTAAATTATAGTGTGAAGAAAACATTTACTGATGGTTCTTTAACTGCTAGTGATGGTATTACTAACGCTCGTGTTGTAATTGGAGCATGTGATCAAAATTATAATTCGGTCAGTAATATCCCAGGTGATCCCCTTACCGCATGGGGGACATTTACTAACCAAATTGTAATGAAGAATATTGCATATCAGACCACACGAGGAGGCGCTTGGACACTATTTAATCCAACGGGTAAAGTAAATGAAGTTTTCTGGCCAACAGGTTATACTCATCAAACCACGCCACAACGATTTACTTATGTGACCTCAAACGGTAATCTGACTGCTTCATTAAAGAAAGTTGGTATTAATGCTTAAGTAGATAGGCAGGGTTTATTCCCTGCCTATTTTAAATTTAGATCAACCACTTTATCTGTTATTGGGAAGTTTCTGTATGATATCAGAATATATATTCATCCTTGTTTTAATAGTTACCCGTTCCTTTTTATCATCTAGGTAAGCCGTTGTAGCCATCCCATCAATGTTTTGAAAAAAGATTACATTACCGTGTTTATAAGGTTCCATGACTGGATCTCTATCTAAGCTCATTTCAGATGAAACATTCCCTGCTGCTAGAGATGGCCCTCTTTCTGCCCGATATAACTGTCCAATGGCAATTGCTTTACCGTCTTTGATTTGCACGAATGTAAACATGCCATCCTCTAAATAGTACGTGTCTGCTCGACCAATAGGAAAGGAATAACAGTGTGCACGATAACCATCTGATATATCAAGTGTTTTGAAATCCACATTGATTGGTAATGCGATAGCAGCTTTACGTGCTGCTTGAAGATCATCCTGATATAGTAATTTCGAATCAAACGAATAGTCCTTTGAGTTAACAAAAACAAATCTGCGAATAGATTCAAATTGAACATTGTACCCCAAAGATTCAGAGACAAAGCGTATAGGAACAAGAATACGGCCATTGCTATTTTGAGCAGGTATATCCATTTGTATAGCTTCCCCATTTTTGTAGGCCGTTTTGCTATTTGCACTTATTTTTAAATAATCTCCCTCTTCATTTTTAACTGTGGCCACTCTAGTCGCAGGGTTAAAACTATAGGAGAGACCAAGCGATGCAAGCGCTCGGATAGGGACAAATAGACGATTATTATCCATCAGAGGATAAATATCCATCTTTATAAATTTACCATTAGCAACAACTTCTATTGGTCTAGCATTCTCTTCTGATAGCGGTTCTGCGCTTGCATATGAATAATTGAATAACCCTAAACTTAACGCCAGTATTAATCCAGATATAAATTTCTTCATTTTGTATCTCCCCTATCTTTTATTCATGTACAAATAAGGTAATAAGTAGAAAGCTCACTGTAATTATAACATTTAACAACAGACTTTTCATTTAAATGTATACAAGATTTATACAACGAACCTATAATTTGTTATTTAAATGCTCTCGGCTTACTTTAATAATGTCGTTGTATGTAAGATCATAAATTAATTTTTCTAGTACTTTATGTACTTCCACACCAAGATAAATTCCTTGGGTTGCTAGTACTGCTTCTAATTGCTGCAGGCGATTTTCTTTGAGTTGCTGATCTCCTTTTCGATTACCGTTTTAGCTTCTATTAGACCTTTATTAACTCCTATTAGTTTACTATTCACTTCAGGAGTTTTTTTAGATGCTGCTGCTTTTAACTGTACCAACACTTCATTAAATATCATATCCGTATCGGGATATTTGGCGTCATGTTGCCATTCATGCTGTGATTTATTATAAAAATATCCTAATGAATTAAATATTTCTCGTATAGTTATATCACGTATATTTAAAAGTTTTTTAAGCTCTTTTAATGTTTTTTTACTGGTGTATTTTGCAAGAGAAAAGTGCAGAGAATTGCAACGAAAAATGCAGAGTGTTACCACCCAGTATTTCCCTTATTTTCTCAACAATGCATTGGTTAAACGGAAGCTCTGGCCCGTGTACGAAATAATATGGGCGTGGTGAATCAAACGATCCACCAGAGCTACCGTTAAACGTGAATCCGAGAAAATTCGGTTCCACTGACTTAATAATATGGTACCTGTGGATAGGACACTTGAAAAAGAGTGTGCGATTCATAGGTATTTTTTATAGACTGGACTTTCAAAAGAAAAAGGATGGGGAAGAAACAACTAGGAGTAA
Organism: Lysinibacillus sp. FSL H8-0500; assembly: GCF_038051955.1. Lineage (NCBI taxonomy): Bacteria > Bacillati > Bacillota > Bacilli > Caryophanales > Bacillaceae > Lysinibacillus > Lysinibacillus sp. FSL H8-0500. The sequence goes on from NZ_CP150292.1 coordinate 4,295,059, forward strand.
ACGATTATTTTCATCAAAACAAATGGAACAACTCCAAAAGAATCCAAATGTGCTAAAGGTAAGTGAACGTACCATTACTTATGCAGATGCATTTAAGAGTCAATTTATTGATGAATATGTAGCAGGGAAAACACCAAGACAAATTTTTGAAGAATATGGCTTTGAGGTAGAGATGCTTGGCATGAAGCGTATTGAACAAACATCCTCTCGTTGAACTATTAGAGGGCCAAGTGGAGATGCTAAAAGATGGTTCCTGTCCAATACAGAAACCACCTCTTAGCAGCTTAATCCCTTTTTTTAGTTTGTCCTTGACTTGGGTACCACTTTAGAGTGCCCGGTCCTTTTTAGTTTATCGGATATCCGCAAGTCTGTACTCAATGTCTCGTGTACGCCTTTGTAGTATTCCGGATACATTTGTCCTCCACATGCTTCCCATGAAAACGTTGGTGGTACACTTGTATCCCCCCTATCCATTTCATCAAATTCTCGCACAATCTTGTGTGGAATATTTTCATAAGCATCACAAAGCAAGCACACATACTTGATGGGTGCCTTTTGTTTGAATGGAGTCGATTTCTTTTTCTTCTTGCGTGGTTTGCTGACTGGAGAAATAATGAATCATCCTTTCTAAATATGCTTTTGTAGGTTTACATAAAGCAACCTTTATGGTCAGTGTACCATTTTCTTTACAGACTTCCCCCTTATATTCATAATACGTTTCGCAATGTGGACAAATCAGCGGATCACTTTTACCACTTGCAATAATTCGTTCTCTCCACGTCTTACGACGTAGCGTTTTCTTCACAGATAGAATCCAGTTTCCTGCCATGCTGCTAATACGTTTTTACATAGATTTTTAATACGTCGACTATACATACCATAATGGCGAATTGTTTTAAATTGCTCATCTGGAATATGTCGAATTAATCGAGCAATAAATTCTTCTACTGTGACACTTTCGATTTTTTCTACGCCATCTGTTTTATCGACATATTTAAATGTCACAAATTGACCATCCTATGCCTCGATCCGATTGAGCCCAATCGCAGGTCGACGAATATAACGACCAATGTAGCGTAATTGTTCTTTTACGTTTCCCTTCTGTTTTGGGGCATGCACATAGAAGCCTTTTCCATTTTTCGAAAAAGCCTTTTGTAATTTAGGTTGAATTCGTTTCTTTTCCTGTTTCGTCACACCTCGTCGAATCAATTTCAATACGATTGTTTGCCATTGTTTTCTTAACATCTCAAACGGTAAAAAGTCATATCCTTTCCATTCTCCTTTTTTCGTTATCCCTCCCATTGTCACAAGCATATGTATAGGAGGATTAAAATTCACTGTTGACCCAAATGTGTGTAATCCTACAATTATTCCTGGTGTAACCTTCGCTTTCTTTTGGAAAAATTCAATTACTAACCGGGCACCTTCATCCATAAAATCTTTCAATAAATGACGATGAAGTAGAAAAACATCTCGTAGCTCCTCATCAATTGTAAAAATCACATGACGATGATTGACTTGAAGTACGTCCTCCGCTAATAGACGGCTCCATTCTTCACTTTCTCCTACAGATCAAGTTGTACAAAATCGACCTTTACAACGGTAAGGTACACGTCGCATATCATGGCAACCTTCACAAACAAATAATTTGAATCCATTTTCAGGATTGCTACACCCTCTAAATTTCTTCACTTCCTTTATCACAATTGGTCGTACCCTTGTTCCGAATTTCGCTTTAAATCGATCCCAGTTTTGATGTTTATCGAAGAAGATTCGTTTTAGTATATTTTGTCCCATAAATTCAAAATACCACAATCTGGGGACTGTGGTTGTGGAAAATTTTATACTTTCTTATCTTTTAAAAAAATTCCTTATGATTATATAAATCATAGGAATATCTTACTTAATATGGCGGTCCCGACCGGGATCGAACCGGCGATCTCCTGCGTGACAGGCAGGCATGTTAACCGCTACACCACGGGACCTCTTAAAGACATTCATAAATATACCATAGAAAAGGAAGAGAAGCAATAAGATTTTTTAAAAAAATAATTTTATCAATTTTTTATGTGAGCTGCACTAAGTAAGTTAGCTAATCTTTAAATAAATGATTTTCATTTGAATAATTTGTACAGTTGTACTAAAATAAATACATGAGTAAAAAAAATAAATCAGTTAACCAAAAGGAAATGTCGTTCATTGAAAAAGCCCGTAGAACTCAAATTGTAGAATGTGCGATTGAAACCATTGCAGAAGTAGGTTATGCCCAAGCCTCTTTAGGACAAATTGCAAAGCGTGCAAAGATCAGTAAGGGGGTCATTTCTTATCACTTTGCAAATAAAGGAGAATTATTAGAGCAAGTAATTTACGATTACTATACAGCGTGTCAAGCCTATATTGCTCCACTAATAGAAAGTCAACAATCAGCTAAAGAGATGCTTAGCGTATACATTGAATCCAATCTTCGATTCATAAATGACAATCAACGACATATGTTCGCTGTTATAGAAATTGTTTCTAATGAAAGAACCACTGATGGTAAACTTCGGTTTGCAGCAGACCATGATGATACCATTTTTCTTCCAATTGAGAATATACTCAAATTAGGGATGCAAGAAGGGGTTTTCCGAGAGTTCACCAAACTGTCAGCAAGAGTGATGGCGTTAACAATACGAAATGCTATTGACGGGTTCACCATTGAATTAATGAGAAGTCCACAGTTAAACGTGCGGGAGTATACTAGAGAGCTAATTACAATCTTTGATAAATCAACTAAAAGGTAATGTGTCATAACTTAGGAGGATAACAATGTTTTACTATGAGGTAATTTGTTCTAGCTGTAAAAATAAATTCAGAGTATATGAGGGCTCACTAAGATATAGACTGTTAAAGGAAGGAAGCAATAAGATTTTTCGTTGTGAAGATTGCAATCATAAAATACGTATGGATGCAATTAAAAATTTCTTTAGGGATAGATTATAAAATATTAAGGAAAATATCAAAGAGGGGCTGGACTTTTAACCAAAAATGAATAAAAAGTAAGAGGCAGAAATATTGTTTTAACAAAGTTTCTGCCTTTTCAATTTCATATGATTTTATTCTAAAAGGGATTTATGGAATAATTCCCTTATTTTATTAATAAAAGTTCAATAAGAGACATTTTAAATAAAGATCATAAAAAAACAGCCAGCTAAATGCTGACTGCTTTTTCCTTGCCTAGCGATGTCCTACTCTCACAGGGGGAAGCCCCCAACTACCATCGGCGCGAAAGAGCTTAACTTCCGTGTTCGGGATGGGAACGGGTGTGACCTCTTTGCCATTATCACTAGACTTGCACATGGATGTGCTGGCTTCTGCGTTGCAACACGGATGTTGCGTTCTTAGCAGAAGTTCCTTTTTTAAAGCTTCAAAATACATCGTATCTTAAAACTTTTTTGAAAGTGTTATTCTTTCAAAACTGGATAAACGGTGCATTGAATGATTCAAACGTTTTGGTTAAGTCCTCGATCGATTAGTATTCGTCAGCTCCATGTGTCGCCACACTTCCACCTCGAACCTATCTACCTCATCGTCTTTGAGGGATCTTACTTACTTGCGTAATGGGAAATCTCATCTTGAGGGGGGCTTCATGCTTAGATGCTTTCAGCACTTATCCCGTCCACACATAGCTACCCAGCGATGCCTTTGGCAAGACAACTGGTACACCAGCGGTGTGTCCATCCCGGTCCTCTCGTACTAAGGACAGCTCCTCTCAAATTTCCTACGCCCACGACGGATAGGGACCGAACTGTCTCACGACGTTCTGAACCCAGCTCGCGTACCGCTTTAATGGGCGAACAGCCCAACCCTTGGGACCGACTACAGCCCCAGGATGCGATGAGCCGACATCGAGGTGCCAAACCTCCCCGTCGATGTGGACTCTTGGGGGAGATAAGCCTGTTATCCCCGGGGTAGCTTTTATCCGTTGAGCGATGGCCCTTCCATGCGGAACCACCGGATCACTAAGCCCGTCTTTCGACCCTGCTCGACTTGTAGGTCTCGCAGTCAAGCTCCCTTGTGCCTTTACACTCTACGAATGATTTCCAACCATTCTGAGGGAACCTTTGGGCGCCTCCGTTACCTTTTAGGAGGCGACCGCCCCAGTCAAACTGTCCGCCTGACACTGTCTCCTGCCCCGCTTAGGGGCATGGGTTAGAATTTCAATACAACCAGGGTAGTATCCCACCGACGCCTCCTTCGAAGCTGGCGCTCCGAGATCTCTGGCTCCTACCTATCCTGTACAAGTTGTACCAAAATTCAATATCAGGCTACAGTAAAGCTCCACGGGGTCTTTCCGTCCTGTCGCGGGTAACCTGCATCTTCACAGGTACTATAATTTCACCGAGTCTCTCGTTGAGACAGTGCCCAGATCGTTACGCCTTTCGTGCGGGTCGGAACTTACCCGACAAGGAATTTCGCTACCTTAGGACCGTTATAGTTACGGCCGCCGTTTACTGGGGCTTCAATTCGCAGCTTCGCTTGCGCTAACCACTCCTCTTAACCTTCCAGCACCGGGCAGGCGTCAGCCCCTATACGTCACCTTACGGTTTTGCAGAGACCTGTGTTTTTGCTAAACAGTCGCCTGGGCCTATTCACTGCGGCTCTCTCGGGCTTTCACCCTATCAGAGCACCCCTTCTCCCGAAGTTACGGGGTCATTTTGCCGAGTTCCTTAACGAGAGTTCTCTCGCACACCTTAGGATTCTCTCCTCGACTACCTGTGTCGGTTTGCGGTACGGGCACCTCTCACCTCGATAGAGGCTTTTCTTGGCAGTGTGAAATCAGGAACTTCGTCCATACGGACTCGCCATCACAGCTTGGCGTTACAGTGTGCGGATTTGCCTACACACACGCCTATCTGCTTGGACGCGCATATCCAACAGCGCGCTTACCCTATCCTCCTGCGTCCCCCCATTTCTCAAACGGTGAGGAGGTGGTACAGGAATATCAACCTGTTGTCCATCGCCTACGCCTATCGGCCTCGGCTTAGGTCCCGACTAACCCTGAGCGGACGAGCCTTCCTCAGGAAACCTTAGTCATACGGTGGACGGGATTCTCACCCGTCTTTCGCTACTCATACCGGCATTCTCACTTCTAAGCGCTCCACCAGTCCTTCCGGTCTGACTTCAACGCCCTTAGAACGCTCTCCTACCACTGACATCGTAGATGTCAATCCACAGCTTCGGTGAATCGTTTAGCCCCGATACATTTTCGGCGCAGCGTCACTCGACCAGTGAGCTATTACGCACTCTTTAAATGATGGCTGCTTCTAAGCCAACATCCTGGTTGTCTGTGCAACGCCACATCCTTTTCCACTTAACGATTACTTGGGGACCTTAGCTGGTGGTCTGGGCTGTTTCCCTTTTGACTACGGATCTTATCACTCGCAGTCTGACTCCCGTGTATAAATATCTGGCATTCGGAGTTTGTCTGAATTCGGTAAACCGGGATGGCCCCCTCGTCCAAACAGTGCTCTACCTCCAGTATTCTCATCACGAGGCTAGCCCTAAAGCTATTTCGGAGAGAACCAGCTATCTCCAGGTTCGATTGGAATTTCTCCGCTACCCACACCTCATCCCCGCACTTTTCAACGTGCGTGGGTTCGGGCCTCCAGTAAGTGTTACCTTACCTTCACCCTGGACATGGGTAGATCACCTGGTTTCGGGTCTACGACCACGTACTATTTCGCCCTATTCAGACTCGCTTTCGCTGCGGCTCCGCCTTCTACAGCTTAACCTTGCACGTAATCGTAACTCGCCGGTTCATTCTACAAAAGGCACGCTATCACCCATTAACGGGCTCTAACTACTTGTAGGCACACGGTTTCAGGATCTCTTTCACTCCCCTTCCGGGGTGCTTTTCACCTTTCCCTCACGGTACTGGTTCACTATCGGTCACTAGGTAGTATTTAGCCTTGGGAGATGGTCCTCCCGGATTCCGACGGAATTTCACGTGTTCCGCCGTACTCAGGATCCACTCTGGAGAGAACGAACTTTCGACTACAGGGCTGTTACCTGCTCTGGCGGACCTTTCCAAGTCGCTTCATCTAACTCGCTCTTTTGTAACTCCGTATAGAGTGTCCTACAACCCCAAGAGGCAAGCCTCTTGGTTTGGGCTCTTCCCGTTTCGCTCGCCGCTACTCAGGGAATCGATTTTTCTTTCTCTTCCTCCAGGTACTTAGATGTTTCAGTTCCCTGGGTCTGCCTTCAAGACGCTATGAATTCACGTCAAGATCCTACGCGATTAAACGTAGTGGGTTCCCCCATTCGGAAATCTCCGGATCAAAGCTCACTTACAGCTCCCCGAAGCATATCGGTGTTAGTGCCGTCCTTCATCGGCTCCTAGTGCCAAGGCATTCGCCGTGCGCCCTTAATAACTTAACCAAGTTACTAAGCCTAAAAAAACTTAAAAAATAAATGTGTTTGTTGCTGTCGCTGCGCTTTCGCACAAAAACAGCTTGTTACAATTTCAATGTCGTTTTATCCAGTTTTCAAAGAACAAAGCTACTGCCTGCTTCTACTTCTTCGCAGCTTTGCGACGAAAGTGTAGCGACAGGAGCACATATATGAAGTGTTTCATTCAGAAAGAATGAACCTTCAAAACTGAACGCAAAACGTAATCATTGTTTCATCCTCGATGAAACCTTCCGTAAATATCCTTAGAAAGGAGGTGATCCAGCCGCACCTTCCGATACGGCTACCTTGTTACGACTTCACCCCAATCATCTATCCCACCTTCGGCGGCTGGCTCCAAAAGGTTACCTCACCGACTTCGGGTGTTACAAACTCTCGTGGTGTGACGGGCGGTGTGTACAAGGCCCGGGAACGTATTCACCGCGGCATGCTGATCCGCGATTACTAGCGATTCCGGCTTCATGTAGGCGAGTTGCAGCCTACAATCCGAACTGAGAACGACTTTATCGGATTAGCTCCCTCTCGCGAGTTGGCAACCGTTTGTATCGTCCATTGTAGCACGTGTGTAGCCCAGGTCATAAGGGGCATGATGATTTGACGTCATCCCCACCTTCCTCCGGTTTGTCACCGGCAGTCACCTTAGAGTGCCCAACTAAATGATGGCAACTAAGATCAAGGGTTGCGCTCGTTGCGGGACTTAACCCAACATCTCACGACACGAGCTGACGACAACCATGCACCACCTGTCACCGTTGCCCCCGAAGGGGAAACTATATCTCTACAGTGGTCAACGGGATGTCAAGACCTGGTAAGGTTCTTCGCGTTGCTTCGAATTAAACCACATGCTCCACCGCTTGTGCGGGCCCCCGTCAATTCCTTTGAGTTTCAGTCTTGCGACCGTACTCCCCAGGCGGAGTGCTTAATGCGTTAGCTGCAGCACTAAGGGGCGGAAACCCCCTAACACTTAGCACTCATCGTTTACGGCGTGGACTACCAGGGTATCTAATCCTGTTTGCTCCCCACGCTTTCGCGCCTCAGCGTCAGTTACAGACCAGAAAGTCGCCTTCGCCACTGGTGTTCCTCCAAATCTCTACGCATTTCACCGCTACACTTGGAATTCCACTTTCCTCTTCTGCACTCAAGTCCCCCAGTTTCCAATGACCCTCCACGGTTGAGCCGTGGGCTTTCACATCAGACTTAAAGGACCGCCTGCGCGCGCTTTACGCCCAATAATTCCGGACAACGCTTGCCACCTACGTATTACCGCGGCTGCTGGCACGTAGTTAGCCGTGGCTTTCTAATAAGGTACCGTCAAGGTACAGCCAGTTACTACTGTACTTGTTCTTCCCTTACAACAGAGTTTTACGATCCGAAAACCTTCTTCACTCACGCGGCGTTGCTCCATCAGGCTTTCGCCCATTGTGGAAGATTCCCTACTGCTGCCTCCCGTAGGAGTCTGGGCCGTGTCTCAGTCCCAGTGTGGCCGATCACCCTCTCAGGTCGGCTACGCATCGTCGCCTTGGTGAGCCATTACCTCACCAACTAGCTAATGCGCCGCGGGCCCATCCTATAGCGACAGCCGAAACCGTCTTTTAGTCTTTTACCATGAAGCATAAGAGATGATTCGGTATTAGCCCCGGTTTCCCGGAGTTATCCCAAACTATAGGGTAGGTTGCCCACGTGTTACTCACCCGTCCGCCGCTAACGTCGAAGGAGCAAGCTCCTTCTCTGTTCGCTCGACTTGCATGTATTAGGCACGCCGCCAGCGTTCGTCCTGAGCCAGGATCAAACTCTCCATAAAAAGAAATTTGACTTGCTCAAATTGTTTTGCTGGCATCAATTTTGATGTCCAAAATTTTTGTTTTGTTCACTAGCTGGAGCTAGCTACTTAAAACTTGATTGATTACGTTTTGCTTGTTCAGTTTTCAAGGTTCATGACGTTATCCGCTCAGACAACTATTTTATTCTATCATGCAACCAATCGGTTGTCAACGTTTTTTTGGAGCGGGTGATGAGAATCGAACTCACGACATCAGCTTGGAAGGCTGAGGTTTTACCATTAAACTACACCCGCATATAAATTTTTAAAAAATGGCGCGCCCGGCAGGAGTCGAACCCACAACCTTCTGATCCGTAGTCAGACGCTCTATCCAATTGAGCTACGGGCGCTTATGAAATTAATTGACTTGGTGCGGCCGAGAGGACTTGAACCTCCACGGGGTTGCCCCCACTAGGCCCTCAACCTAGCGCGTCTGCCGTTCCGCCACGACCGCATTCGATTAGTAACTTTCTCATTATACTACGATAATTCAAAAAGTCAACTCTTTTTCTTAAAGAGATGAGCCATGAAGGACTCGAACCTTCGACCCTCTGATTAAAAGTCAGATGCTCTACCAACTGAGCTAATGGCTCGAATTAAGAAATGAATGGCTGGGGTACTAGGATTCGAACCTAGGCATGACGGAATCAAAATCCGTTGCCTTACCGCTTGGCTATACCCCAATAAGTGGCGGTCCCGACCGGGATCGAACCGGCGATCTCCTGCGTGACAGGCAGGCATGTTAACCGCTACACCACGGGACCTTTATTATACTATTCATTAAAATTATGATGAAATGACCCCTACGGGATTCGAACCCGTGTTACCGCCGTGAAAGGGCGGTGTCTTAACCACTTGACCAAGGGGCCATGGCTCCGAAGGCAGGACTCGAACCTGCGACAACCTGATTAACAGTCAGGTGCTACTACCAACTGAGCTACTTCGGAATAATTTATATTATGTTGTCGTCATCTTATCGACTTTTACTATTATAAGGACAACACAATCAAACGTCAACCTTTTTTACATTTTTTTTATTCTAACTGTTTTAATCTACCTAAACACTTACTACAGCAGTATTTTTCAATATTCATTTTTATCTTTCTTCTATATAGTTGTTGGCAATTGACGCAAATATATGTGTAGGAGCGACGTGATTGTTGTGTTGTAGCTTTGGGCGATTGTAAAGCCGAGCAAAAACGAGGCGCATTTACCTTTTTTAATAACTCTTTAAAATCTTTATCTCGATGTTTGTAACCCTTCCCTTCAATATGTAGATGATAATGGCATAGTTCATGTAGAACAATTCCTTTAACTTCTGCAAGGCCATATTGCTCGTAAGACTTTGGATTAATTTCGATATTATGTGATTGTAACAGGTAGCGTCCACCTGTTGAACGTAGTCTGTCGTTAAAATAAGCTTGGTGGGCAAATGGTTTATGAAAGCTTTCCACAGATAATTGACAAACAAGTTGCTGTAGTTCCTCATTGTTCACAGTAATCACCTCTAACAACAAGAATACCACACTGCACAGTATAGACAGTGTGGTAAAAATTTATTACTCAATCTAAGGTTTGATTTTTAGGTGGAAGCATTGTTAAAGAAATACGTCCTTTATTAATATCTATTTGCTCTACCCAAACAGTTACGATATCGCCTAAAGCAACAACTTCCAATGGATGCTTAATGCGTCTATTTTGTAATTTAGAAATATGCACTAGTCCATCTTGCTTCACACCAATATCAACAAATGCCCCGAAGTCTACAACGTTTCTCACCGTTCCCTGCAATTCCATACCAACTTTCAAATCTTCCATTTTTAATACGTCCGTTTTAAGCAATGGCTGTGGGAAGGCATCACGTGGGTCACGACTTGGCTTCATTAATGTTTCCACAATATCTTGAATCGTTACAACGCCGATTTCAAGTACATCACTTAGCTTTTGAATCTCTAAAGCTGCAATAGCTTCTTCCGCCTTAGATGTGCCAAGTTCTTTTTTATCAATTTGTGCCTCTGCTAATATTTGTTCAGCTATCTTGTAGCTCTCTGGATGAATACCAGTAGCGTCAAATGGATTTTTAGCCTCTGGAACGCGTAAAAATCCAATCGCTTGCTCATAGGTTTTAGCACCAAGCCTTGGAATTTTCTTTAATTGTGCACGTGTAGTAAATTGACCATGTTCTTCTCGTACCTTAACTATATTTTCCGCAACTGTTTTGGATAAGCCCGAAACATATTGTAAAAGTGACGAAGAAGCTGTATTTACATCTACGCCTACCTGGTTAACTGCTGTTTCTACAATAAATGTTAATGATTCATTTAATTTTTTCTGAGAAACATCATGTTGATACTGACCTACACCAACTGCTTTTGGCTCAATTTTCACCAACTCTGATAAAGGGTCCTGCAAGCGGCGTGCAATCGAAACGGCACTTCGTTGCTCTACCTGTAAGTCAGGAAATTCTGCACGTGCAATATCAGATGCTGAGTACACCGATGCACCTGCTTCATTGACAATAACATAAGCTACATCTGTAGCCAGCTCATTTAATAAATCTGCAATAAATTGCTCCGTTTCACGAGAGGCTGTACCATTACCAATAGCAATAATACTGATTGGGTATTTTGCCAAAATTCCTTTTACAGTTGCTTTCGATTTTGCCACATCTGGTTTAGGAGGATGTGGGTAAATAGCTGTCACTTCTAGCATTTTCCCTGTTTCATCTACAACGGCTAATTTACAGCCTGTACGGTAAGCTGGATCAACACCTAATACATATTTCCCTTTCATAGGTGGCTGTAATAAAAGATTACGTAAATTTTCAGAGAAAATATGAATTGCCTGTGCCTCTGCTTTTTCAGTAAGCTCGTTTCGTAGCTCTCTTTCGATAGATGGTTGAATTAAACGCTTGTATGAATCCTCTATTGCTAGCTTTACTTCCGCAATAGCAGGGGAAGAACCAGTCGCGGGTATCCATTCCTTCCACATAATCATTAATACTCGGTCTATTGGCACATGAATCGAAACTTTTAAAACTTCTTCTTTTTCTCCTCGATTTATCGCTAAAATACGATGAGGAACAATGCGGTTGACGGGCTCTTCATACTCGTAATACATTTCAAAAACATTTTTTTCATCTATCTCGGCATTTTTTACATTCGTTACGAGCATACCATCTTTCCATGAATACGCACGAATTTTCTCACGTATAGTGGCATCGTCGGCAAAGCGCTCTGCTAAAATATCTCGTGCTCCTGCTAATGCATCCTCGAGATTAACCACCTTGTCATGGTCTACAAAATCTGCTGCTAGTTGCTCTAATGAATCATTGCTATATGCTACTAATAAGTCTGCAAGCGGTTCTAAGCCTCTTTCTTTAGCGATTGTTGCCTTTGTGCGTCGCTTTTGCTTGTAGGGTCTATATAAATCCTCCACACGCTGTAAAACCGTCGCTGCAAGAATAGCTTGTTCCAATTCAGGTGTAAGCTTATCTTGCTCTTGAATTAATCGTATAACCTCTTCCTTGCGTTGCTCGAGCTGCTGTATGTAATGATAACGATCTTCTACAGCCTTAATTTGCACTTCATCGAGAGAGCCTGTCACTTCTTTTCGATAACGTGCAATAAATGGTACCGTATTTCCTTCTTCTAATAACTTAATAACAGCATCGGCTTGCCCTGGCTTGATTGCAACATCCTTGGCAATAAGCTGTAATACTTGTTTATGTTCCACATTATCCCTACCTTTTTCTTTTCATTTTACTAAACATACAAAAAAATAGTCTACTCAAGCGACTATGAGTAGACTATTTTATTTATTTAACATAAAACTTTTAAAGTGAAACACCACCGCTTGCTAGAATGGCCTCTTGCAATTTCTTAATGGCTTTCCTTTGGATGCGTGATACATGCATTTGGGAAATGCCTAATCGTTCTCCAGCTTCTTTTTGACTAAGCTGCTCTAAATATGTAAGCTGAATAACCTGTTTTTCCCTCTCATTCAACAAGACCATCGCATCGGAAACAAGCATTCGTTTATTGGTCATTTCATAGCCATCATCTTCTCTACCCAAAATATCGAATAATGTGACTGTACTACCGTCTGAATCGGATTCTATGGAATGATCCATTGAAAGGGCCTGATAGCTACGCCCCATTTCCATTGCCTCTAATACTTCTTCCTCTTCTACCTCTAAGCGTTTAGCAATTTCCTGAATAGATGGAGAACGCTGCAACTCAATGGTCAGCGCTTCCACTGTTAATTTGATTCTTGGCCCTAACTCTTTTATGCGTCTAGGTACATGAACATCCCATGTTTTATCACGTAAAAAGCGCTTTATTTCTCCAACGATAGTTGGTACAGCAAATGCTTCAAAACTACGCCCGACATTTGGATCAAAACGTCTAATTGCACCTAATAAGCCCAGCATTCCTACCTGAACAATATCATCATAATATGATTTACCATTCGAATATTTACGTGCTATTGACTCAACTAAATATCGATAATGAATCACTAAGTTGGTTTGTGCTTCATCATCCTCGTTTGATTGGTATAATGCAATCCACTTTAATACATCTTCCTTGGATGAAGATTTACGTAGTGATTCTTTCGACATTTTTTTCCACCTGCTCCCTAGAGACATACTTTGTCATGAAAACAGTTACGCCACCATCGTTATTAATCATCACCTCATCCATTAAAGTCTCCATTAAATAAAGCCCTAAACCACCTTCTCTTAGCCCTACAATACTTTCCTCCGGGTGATACGGTCCAATTTTAGACTTAACCTCTTCAAAGTTAAAGCTATTGCCGTAATCTGCAATCATCATTTCTATTTTATTGTCATACAACGCACACCCGATAACAATTTCGCCTTCTTCATCTTCTTTATAAGCATGGTGTACAACATTGGTTACCGCCTCACTTGCTGCAATTTTTAAGTCTTCAATATCATCATAATGAAAGCCAACTCTACTAGCTAAGCCAGATACAGTTAGACGAATGACACTGACAAATTGCGGTTTAGCAGGAACCCTAATTTCGATATAATCAAATTCCTTCATTAGCGTAATTCCACCTTTTTATCAGTTTCGATATTCATCAAATCACTTAAACCTGTAATTTCAAACAATCTTTGCAATCTATTGGATAAACCAACAAGCTTTACTTTGCCCTTTTCACGAACTACTCTTTTATAAAAGGCAACAAAAATACCAAGCCCTGTACTGTCCATATAATTGACCTTTGATAAATCCAATTCGATTTCTAATCCCTCAGTGATCTTTACAGCTTCTAATTCTTCACGTAATCCTGAAGCTGTAAATGTATCAATTTCCCCCTCCACAAAGCCATATAATTTATGATCAATTTCTTTAAAATGTATTGTTACGTCCATACAGCACACCTCCACCATATTTATTCGACCGTTTCCTGTTCCCTCTTCATTTAAAACATAAACCTATTTTTTTAAAATCACTACAGTAAAATCATCTGATAAGTTAAAGCCATGTATTTTTTCTATTTCTTGATACAGAAGCTGGCACAATTGTTGAGCTGATAAATGCTTGTTATCTCTGAGTAATGATGTGATAATTTTTCTTGAATTTAAGTTATCGTTACCTCTAAATTCTGTCACTCCATCAGTCATCATCGTGATAATATCATTGTCCTCCAAAACAACTTCCTGATAAGTGTACTTTGTGTTAGGCAATACACCTAGTAATAACCCTTTTGCCTCTAAAGCAACAAATTGATCCTGTTTGGCGTTATAGTGTAAAGCTGGCTCGTGACCTGCTGATGCATAGGAAAATATATTTCTCTGCGTATCTAAACAACCATAAAACATGGAAACAAACATACTGTCATCGACACCTTTTTCAATAACCCGGTTAATAACCTCTAAAACATAGGAAGGTTCTTTATAAGCATATTCCAATGTTTCAAGACCATACTTCACCATCGACATACATAAAGCAGCAGGAACACCCTTTCCCACAACATCTGTTACAGCCACACTTAAATAGTCATCCCGATGATGAAAAAAATGCACATAATCACCGTTCATTTTGCGAGCTGGTACGGATAGCATTCCTATATCAACAGTCGATAATTGTGGTATATGTGTTTTTAGCAAAGCCTTTTGAATACTTGTCGCAATTTTCATTTCCGTCTCATATTCAGCCTGTCTTTGCAGTAAGCTTTGATGCTCTCTATGTGCCATGCCATAGTGTACCATTACTTCAATAAGAAAATCATACGTTGGCTGTGCTTCATCCATTCTATCAGGAAATATATCTGCAACAGCGTTTTTATGAATGCTAATAACATCCTCTGGTGATATGTTTTTTTGAATTAACTGACGTGTGAAATTTTGAGCAATATATAAATTTTTTTCAGTTTGATTAACGATATAATCTGCTAATATCTTTTTATACTGAGCCTCTAATTGTTTCATTTTCTCACGTCCTAACGCAGCCATTTTTCCGCTCGTATTATTGTACCCTCTCCCATAACAGAATGAATTTCCAAGCTATCCATCAATCGTTTAACGCCTGGTACACCAGCGCCTAAACCACCAGAAGTAGAGTAGCCCTCTTCCATCACCTTCCGAATATCTTGAATTCCAGGTCCTTGATCAATAGCAGTTACTACTATTTTCTTTTCAGTTTCTGTGTCCACTCTTTCAATTTCAATCCTGCCTATATTTGCATATAAATAGATATTTCGGGCTAATTCACTAATTGCTGTGGTAATGCGAGCTTGATCAACAGTGCCAAATCCAAGTGCTTTTGCTTCATTACGCCCCAGTTGCCTTGCTGCAACAATATCCCACTCAGTAATAATTTCAACCGAAGACTTACTTGCCACTGCTGTCCCTCCAATTCCTTAAGGCGTTACACCCTTACACTTTCATTTGAGTTGTTTAACGTCAAATAGTAGCTATTTCTATGTAAAATTTTACATACTTCTTAAGAATTTTTTCAAAAATCTATTTTTTTGATAAATCTTGAATCTATCTTAAAGCTTTTTGTACCATTTTTAAATAGCAAATTCAAATTATGGTAAGGAAGTAACTTCAGCCTATAGGACGAAAAAAGCATCGAGATATCGGGTATCTCGATGCTTCTATACATATATGTATATCAAAATTTAACTAAGCCTAAACTAATCATCAACGCGCCATCTACTTTTTCCATCACAGCCTGATCCAACTGTGTAATCCGATCTGTCAATCTTGACTTATCAATTGTTCGCACTTGCTCGAGCAAAATAACCGAATCACGCTCGAAACCATACTTTTCAGCATTAATTTCGACATGTGTCGGTAACTTTGCCTTTTGAATCTGTGCAGTGATAGCTGCGATGATGACAGTCGGGCTAAATCGATTGCCAATATCATTTTGAATAATCAGCACCGGTCTAGTGCCTCCTTGCTCGGAACCTACTACCGGTGATAAATCTGCAAAAAAAACGTCACCACGTTTTACATTCAAAGTGTCATCCCCCGCTAACGAGACGCTCCACCATATGTTGTGCTTCATACTCTACATGCAAGCATTCACTTGCAATGGTTAAGTTAATATGAGACATTTCAACATACCCTTTAATCATAGCTTCCCGTATTTGATTTGGTTGCCCCTGCATTAAACTTTGGCGCGCCAAATTACGCCCAAAAGATCCACCTTCAATTACTTCCTTTGTTTGTAGAAATAGTCTATCTTGAACAGCAATTGTAGCTTCTTTTAATTTCTTTTCATACACAGCAAGCACCTCCAACGGAACCATCCACTTTTCATTACTTCTCATTCTATCATCGAAAGATATTGTTGAAAAGACATGAAATGACAATATATCTGACAATTTAAAGGACAAATTGTAAAGATATGTCGGTTGTCGAAGATATATGCTGCATAATTATTATTTCAATATACTACCAAACGTATATGCACTTGCTTTAAGCAAAGAACAGATTCACCTAAATAGTCATTTGGCTTTTGGCTAAAATATGCTTCTAATTGTTGGAGATCACACGATAAGTGAACATTTTCTGTGAGCATGGCTTCTACTAATTTTCAGCACATACTTTTATAGCTTTATTTTTGCACAAAAAACATCTATTATTCGTAGAAATCATTTTATTTCATATATAATTAGTACATACCTTAAGATTAGCACAATTATTTATTGACTAAATTCAACATTTTTCTTTGGTAGGATTGCTATTCAAATGACGATTTCTCCATAAAGGCTTAAAGGTATATTCTAGGAACTCTTGCTGTAATAATGCATGGTACTTCATAATTAATAGTTTCAAGCTTAGCTGCCCATTCATCAACAGAAACTATCTGTTGCCCTTGTTGACCAATAAGTGTTACCTTCTCACCTATAGCATATGCTTTTGGCAAGGCAACCATACATTGATCCATACAAATTCGTCCCACAATCGGTACTCTTTGTCCATCAATTAATACTTCTTGTCCGCCAAGCTTACGAATAACCCCATCCGCATAGCCAATTGGAATGGTTCCTATCCACATATCAGTTGGCGCAACATATGTAGCTCCATACCCTACACAATCACCTGCTTTTATTTGCTTTACATGGACAAGCTCAGTTTCCAGTGAAAACGCAGGTTGCAACGAAAACGGTGCGATCCTGCCTACATAGGAAGACGGTGCTAATCCATACATGGAGATTCCAAATCTAACAGCATCATATTGTAAATGTGCATCTTTCACTAAAGACGCTGCCGTATTTGAGGCATGAACAAGCCTTGGCTTAGAAGGTATGATAGCTAAGCATCTTTCAAAAAATTGGACTTGTTGCTCAAAATGGACTGTATCTTCCTCATCAGCTGTTGCAAAATGTGTAAACAAGCCATCCAGCTCCACATTATCTATAGACTGTATCGTTTGGTAGATCTCTAATAGCTCTTGCTCAGAGCGTATACCAATTCTATTCATGCCGCTATCCACTTTTATATGCAGACGGATAGGAAGTGCTTCCTTATCTATAAAGGAAGCTGCTTGCTGTACCCACTCACTAGCAAATACTGTTAGAATAATACGTTGCTCAGCCGCATAAGGGGCAAACGAGGCTGGGGATGCGCCTAATAGGAGTATGTCTGGTTCTGTAAAATGTGCTCGGATATGTAAGGCTTCCTCGGGTGTTGCCACTGCAAGTATTGTAGCGCCCGCATCAAGTGCTGCTTGTGCCACGGCTACATCTCCATGTCCATATGCATTTGCCTTTACTACAGCAATAATTTGAACAGTAGGTCGTAAAAACTTCTTTAAATTTTTCACATTTTGTTGGATTGCTTGTAAATCAATTACTGCTTTGGTTGGTCGAAAATGCTGCTGTGTTTTCATTAGAATACCCTCTTTATTTTTAATTAAAACATTATGTATGACATACATATATTTTTGTGCAACTCCAGACACCTTCATTTTAAATGTAAGCACTTAATATTTTCCAAAATATTGTTAATTTATATTATCAATAAGCTACAGCCCTCTTTTTTTAGAAAGCTGTAGCTAGAAAAGTTACTTCATACTACTTATCGTCATAGATGTCGCAACTTCAACCATTTCTTCTCGTGTTAATTTACTTGATGCTACAAAGAATGCAACACCATCTTTCTCCCAGCTAATGGACGTGTCTGTAATAGCACCTATTGTAAAGCCTAAGTCAACTGGATCACCAGATGTTGATACTGGTAACATTGTGCTTTCCTTTGTCACTGGTTGCTGCATCACTGTAAATGACTTCTCCCCATCAAATGTTAAAATAACGCGTTCCATTCCAGCTTCCTGAACGACTTTTTCATTTGATAGTTGTGCCCAATTGACTACAGGATAGTGTGTTTGGAACTCTTCATATTCTACCTCTGCGCCAACTGCCTCTTTATCCTCTTGCTCTTGCTGTCCATCTTTTTCGGTTGGTGTAGCTTGTTCACCTTTTGCATCATCTTTTTCTGTAAATTGTTCAACAGCGTACTCCTTTGCAGCATGTTGCACACCTAACTTAACTTTTTTAAAGGTAATGCGAATTTGCTCTTCCTTCACATCATTCATAATGACAACAGAGGTTGGTAGCAATGTTTTCTTATCTACCTTAATCACTTGATGAGGCATGCTATTTTTATAGCTATTTCTAGTAGCCGCTTCAAATATATATGCTTTTTCTTCCTCTTTCATGACAAGATTTTTATCTTCTGCTAAATCTTCTGCTAAAGCACCAATTAAATAGGCCTGACTGTTTTTCTTTGGCCAATCACTTTGGAATTTATACATTTTATTTAGTGTTGGTGTGACAACAAAAACACCATCTGCATTACGCACAATCATTTGCGAAACATCTTTCCCACTTTCCATTACTTCCACCCGATAAAAATCAGGCTTCGTATGCCATACGGTAACATCATAATTTCTTGGCTCTCCACCAGATTTAATTTCCATCGAGGCATTTAACTCATACCCATTTGTCTCAGCCCATTTATCATTTACTTTCTTTAACACTTTTTCCTGTGAGGCTGCACCACATGCCGACAGAAGTAATATCGTACAAAGTAAGACGAGCCATTTAACTATACGGTTGCCCACGCTTTCACCCTTTCTTCTTTCAAATCCACTACGACAATATATGAACCGTATTTGTCAGTTATGTCATTTGAAGAAAGGGCAATATATTTATATTTACTAAGCAACCTGTTAGACAACTTCAGTATTATGTTAACAAAATTACTTGGGCAGCCGCATATTGCTTGGCGTGGGTAATACTAACAAAGCCAGTGATAGGCTCTCCTTTAAAATATAAAACAGGATTCCCTGCCTCGCCTTTTAGTATTTCCATATCATGAAGCTTACATTGTGCCCCAATGCCAGTGCCCATTGCTTTTGAAAACGCTTCTTTTGCAGCAAATCGCCCTGCTAAAAATTCTATTTTGCGCGTTTCAGAATAACCATCAAATAAAATTTTTTCCCTCTCGCTTAAAATACGATCTTTAAATTTAGCTGTACGTTTCATTGCTTTTGCAATACGGTCTATTTCCACAATATCGAGACCAATTCCTTTAATCATCTGACACCTTCTCCTTTACCTATTTCCAAAAAGGCATGTATAATAATTATAAATTGAGGTGGAGCCATGTTTAGAAGAACAGAAAATTTTAAGCAATACACAACGTATTATCCTGTTGTTTCAATGTTAATCGCAATCAATTTAATTCTTTATGTATTATCTATTGTACCTGGCATAGGGACACTATTATGGAATTATGGCATTCAAGCAAATTTCCTCATTCAAAGTGGTGAGTGGTGGCGTGTATTTTCTGCAATGTTTTTACATGCTGGATTTCTACATGTATTTTTTAATATGTTTTCCTTGTTTCTCTTTGGACCAGAGCTTGAAAAAATCGCAGGCAAGGCACGTTTTATAACAATTTATTTAGTATCAGGTATTGTAGGTAACATGGCAACCTATGTATTCTATGATAGTGGTTATGCGAGCCTTGGCGCAAGTGGGGCTATTTTTGGAATTTTTGGGGCATTTGGGGCATTAGTATATTATACACGTCATACAATGCCAATGCTGCGCAAGCTTATTTTACCCATCATCATCATTAGTCTAATCATGACATTCCTTCAACCAAATGTGAATGTCTACGCACATTTAGGTGGTTTAGTAACAGGATTTATTCTTGGGCTTATTTATTTACATCCAAAAAGAATTTTAAGCTGGCGTAAACAAAAAATGGCAGGTAGGTAAAGTAGACTTTCACAGGTTTAATATGGGATAAAAGAAGCCACCTATTTGATCGATCAATCATATAGGCGGCTTTTTTATCGTTATTATAAAATAACCGTGTCCTCATTGGCTATTTTAATCTTTCTCCAGTCAGCTGCTGTTAAGCCATAGACAACTTGATCGACATAATGATCATGAAGCCATTCTGCATCTCTTACACGTCCTTCTTCATAGAAGCCTAAAACCTTTGGAATAGTACGGCTTCGAATATTACCTACTGCTACACGCACCTCAATACGATTTAATTTTAAATAACTAAAGGCATACTCCATTAATGCTTTCATAGAGTTGGTCACAAGCCCCTTCCCCACAAACTCATTACCTAGCCAATAGCCAATGCTTGTCCATTTATGCTGCCAATTAATTTGATGGTAACCAATCACACCTGCAAGCTTGCCTTCATAATAAATCCCTGCCTGCAGGCCATTATTATCTGCATATTGCTGCATCGCATTTTTGACAAAGCGCTCTGTATCTTTTACTGTTTTGACGTCATCAACAAAAAGCAACCATTCACGTAAAGTCTCTCTTGTACGTTCTGTTAAAGCGAATAATTCTTCCACATCACTTAAATCCAATAGCTTTAAATAGGCATGTTCATGAATATCATATTTAAACAAATTCTCCACCCCTTTTGTTGTATTTATTCTATTATAAACATCATTTTCATTTATTTATAGCTAAAAAAGCTAACCTTTCCATATAATTGAAAGGTTAGCTTTTATAATTTAATGTTCATACCAAGAAAAGATTGTTTCTGCATCTTGTTGCTCTAGGCCTGGCACAGTTCCTGTTGTGCCTGACATACCTGACATAACGGTTGCTTTAATAGACATAACATTTTTTCTTTTTTGAAAATAAGATTGTGTACTTTCGATGGACTGTATTCTTTTTTTCTCCATAATTAATGTAGTACGGCTAAATACGCGGTACTGCATAGCAAGTTGTTTACCATCGATTTGATAGCCTGCTGTTTTATGCTGCCAAACACCAAGTAATATCGTCAGTGGAATTAACAGCAACGACAATAGTCCATATGGGTAGAGGAAATAGCTACATGCACCAATAACAGGAACAAGCCAGATAAAATCAACTCGATAGAAAAATGGCCTTGCTCTTTTTGGTGAGCGAATAAAGGTTGGATGCCAATTCATCTCTGGGAAAAGCTGCTCTAATGTTTGTAGACAAGCCTGCCTCTTAATAAGTGGGAACAAGGTAATTTTTTTATCATTGCCACTCTCCCCATTCCCTCCAGCACTTTCCACAACAACCGTCGCAAAGCCTGTTAATTGACGCAATGGATTTTCAACAATACGAATAGCCTGAATGCGGTTTAACGGCAACGTAATGCGTTTTTTCTCCAAAAGTCCCTTTGTAATAATCAATTTCTCTTCCTCAATGCGAACCGTATAATCATAATAATTAATCAATGTAATCATTACAGAAACAACCCATGCTGCAATTAAAATAAACATCACGGTTAATGCTATTAAAAATACACCGACTTTTACAAAATCCGTAAGCTCATGAAAAACAGTCTCATACGGAATAATATCCGAAAACTGCGATACAACAGCAGCAAGTCCTGATAAGACAACACCTATTCCCCCTGAAGTTGTCGCCAAAACAAGTAAATCCTTTATAGCCATATGATAAATCATTGGTGTGGATACTGCTTCTTCCTTTATCACCTGCGAGGATTCCTGCTCCAGTTTTTGAGGATCTTCGTTTTTAGCACGCTGCATTTCTAATTCAATTGCATCTGCTGCAGCTTTCCGAATAGCGGTAAGTTCTACCTCTGGCTTACCTCCCTTATTCCCTGCCGTTTCTACCTGAACTTTCACTAAACCAAAAATACGATGAAAAATACCTTCATTATAATTCAAGCTTTGAATACGTTCAAATGGAATATAACGCTTCTTTTTTACAAACAAGCCGTATTTAACACGTAATTCACCGTCCTCAAACCAATAAACAAATGTCCGCCACTTAATAATACCTCCTATGAATGCAAGGAGCGCTGCACCTCCCCATACACCAAAAAGAAGTATCGTCTGCCAAAAATGATCGCTACGAAAATTCAATGAAAAATTAAAGCCATTACTTATAATAATAATAGCAATTGGTAATATCATGCTCTTCAATGCTTTAAGGCTTGTAATAATGGCTGACACAGGATGCAAACGATTAATTTCTTTAGACATCATCTTCCGCCACCCTTGCTAACTCAGAGATTCGAGCACGAAGTCTATCTGCCTCGTCCATCACAAGTGCAGGTATTGTATGTACAGTTGCAGCAGTTGATATAGAAATATTACCTAAATCGTATTTTTTTAAGATTGGTCCTTGTGTCGTATCAACATGTTGCACCCGCACCATTGGAATAAGTGTTCGCTTTACCACAAATAATCCATGCTGTACTTCAATCTCATGCTCTCGTACCTCATAACGCCATCGCTCCCATCTTATTTTCGGAAAGATAAGCACCAATAATAGTATCCCCAGCACCACAATTGCAGCAGCTATCCAATAAATAAATGATGGCCATTCAAAATAATAAGTACCGTAGCTAGCTAAACCTGCCACAACTAATAGCGCCAAAGTTTGTATAACACCATATAAACGCCATACCGTTAATCCTTTACGGGAAATTTGATGAATTGGTTGTGCCCTCATTGTCGTTCCTCCTCTTCTCTCTATTAGATATATACGGAATCAGTTACCTTTTTGTTTCACCTATATCCGAAAAAAACCTTACAGCTATTATAACTGTAAGGTTTAAAGCAGAAAGCTACATTTGTTTAAAATTAATCTTCATGACGTCTTGGAGAGCGAGAACGTCCTTGTCCACCCTCACGGCGACCGCCCTCACGACGAGCACCATCGCGACGACTACTATTATTATTACGGCGATCTCCACCACGTGTATTCTCACGGCGGCTACCTCCACCGAAGCTGCTACGATTACCACCACGGCTACGATCATTGCTACGTTTATTTGAACGCTCACGACGCATTGGTAGTGGACGCTCTTCTGTAATCGTTACTGGTGTATCATCTGGCTCTTTCGTTAATGAACGAAGAGCAGCAGCCACAATATCAACCGCTTCGTGATTTTCCAGTAGCTCTGCTGCAAACGGACGATACTCACCTAAGTTATTATTAGCAATAAGTTCTTCAAGTGTTTCTACAGCAAGTCGTTGTTGACCCTCTAATGCTTCATCAGTTGTTGGCGGACGAAGTGGTGTCATACGTTTTTTCGTAGTTTCTTCTACAATACGTAAGTAACTCATTTCACGTGGTGTAACAAATGTTACAGCAAGACCTGATTTACCTGCACGACCTGTACGTCCAATACGGTGAACATAAGATTCAGGATCTTGAGGAATATCAAAGTTATAAACGTGTGTAACACCGGAAATATCAAGTCCACGAGCGGCTACATCCGTCGCCACAAGGATATCGATTTTATTTTCTTTAAATTGACGTAGTACAGAGATACGCTTCGCTTGGCTTAAATCACCATGAATACCTTCAGCTAAGTAACCACGAATGGATAGCGCCTGTGCAAGCTCATCCACACGACGTTTTGTACGGCCAAAGATAATGGCAAGCTCTGGTTGGTGAACGTTTAATAAACGAGATAAAACGTCGAATTTTTCACGTTCAGCAGATTTCACAAAATATTGATCGATATTGTCAACTGTTAATTCTTTTGCTTTAATCTTTACAATTTCTGGATCACGCATAAATGTTTCTGCAATTTTACGGATTGCTGGTGGCATTGTTGCTGAGAACAGTAATGTTTGACGCTCAGAAGGCACATTTTCTAAGATTGCATTAATATCATCGATAAAGCCCATGTTTAACATTTCATCTGCTTCATCTAAGACTAATGTTTGTACCTCTTCTAATTTTAATGTACGACGATTAATATGATCAATAATACGACCTGGCGTACCAACAATGATTTGTGGTCTATTTTTCAGTGCACGAATTTGACGGCCAATTTCTTGACCACCATACACTGATAATAATTTTACACGTTTATCATAGCCGATTTTGTATAGCTCCTCAGAAACTTGAATCGCTAATTCACGCGTTGGCGCAATAACTAATGCTTGAATATTAGGGTTTTTTGGATCGATTTTTTCAATTAGTGGAATCCCGAAAGCGGCAGTTTTACCAGTACCTGTTTGTGCTTGACCTAATACATCACGGCCTTCAATCGCAAAACGAATAGTACCTTCTTGGATTGGTGTTGCTTCTTCAAATCCCATACGCTTTACTGAGCGTAATGTAGATTCGCTAATATTTAATTCTGAAAAATTTGTCAAACTTCTCAATCTCCTTTTTCCTTTTAAGTTGACAAATGGTTACATTTTCAGATGAAGTTGTCGGCAAATTCGAGCCTGTATAGTGGAACGTTTCCGTTACTTAACATTTTTCTCTAATATGATGGTTCATATAGAGCTCTCTTATATGAAAAGGAAAGCCCGGTCTTTACCGAGCGGTTTGATTCTGTCGTAATTATTCACTTTAGAATAAAACCGTTATGTTCAAAAAAAAGTACTCTTCAACCAAATTATGAAGAGTCTTCGCACAAAATGTATCCATTGCTTACACTAGTCTACCACGGCTTTCAACCGTATGCAACGATAACGCATGAGTCGTAATAATCTGACTACTTTATTTCCCTCTTAAAAAGCATAAAGCTTGTGTAAACCATTGAAAACAATCTTTTTCAAAACATATATGATGCTTTCCATTATCAGAAAAATACAAATTTTTATTAGTAGATGCCAATTGATCAAAAAGAAATTGAGCTGTGTGATAAGGAACGATACCGTCTAATTTTCCCTGAACGATATAGACAGGAATTCGGATATGCTGATAATAGGGCTCCACCATTTTAACAAGTTTCATAAACTCAATGGTTGACGCTAAAGGCACATTGTTAAACTTATGCTGATAACGTAAAAACAACTCATTATTTGCTAGATTACGGTGATATGCCTCAGTAGCGAGCATTTTGAAATCCTTCACTAGCTGCTTAGGACTCACATACTTTGCCGCAGCGCTAAGTAAAATAAGCTTTGTTACTCGATAACGCTTTGCTAAATATAATGCGATAATGCCCCCCATTGAAAAACCAACGACCATCACCTCATCTACCTTTTTAGCCAATGCTCGAAAAGCAAGCTCTGCATCCATTAACCAATGTCTCGCGGTAAAGCCGTTCATATGTAATTTTTCTCCATGCCCTGACAATGTGGGCTCTACAATTAACCAATCTGTATGTGTTCGCAAATATGCTGCAAAGGGCTCTACTTCATAAGGCCCACCTGAAAATCCGTGAATGCAAAGGACACCTACTGACAATATAGTCACCCCGTTTCTATAGAAAAGCTTGAAATAAAGATAAATAAATCGGTGAGCTTAGTATCCCACCGATTCATGATTATTTATACTGTAAATGCTAATAAAATCTTTTCTAATTGCATACCACGTGAGCCCTTGAGTAAAACAATAGAGGACTCATTCGCTTGTTTTAGCTTGTCAATAATAGCCGTATAATCATCTTTTACATACAATAAACGTTCTACCTCAAAGCGCTCTTTTAATACTTTATAAAGATATAACATTCGAGGGCCAAACAAGCAGATATAATCAATTTCATGCTCATTTATATGCTCTGCTAACTCTTCATGAAAACTTTGCTCATTTGGTCCAAGCTCTAGCATATCTCCTAACACAAGCCATTTTTTAGGTCGAATTGTTGATGTAGCTATAAATTGAATCGCCGCTTTAACTGAGGTTGGGGCAGCATTATAGGCATCATTGATAAATAGTGCGCCATTCGTGCCTTGTACTTGTTGCATACGCATATCTGTTAATACAACCTGCTCTAAGGATGCACGAATTTGCTCATTATTTAAACCTAGCTGACGCGCAATTAGCATTGCCACTAATGTATTTTTCACTTGATGCTTGCCAAGCACTGAAATAAAGAAATCGCCCTCTATTACACCATGCGCAGTAAAACTACTTCCCTTCGCATTAGCATTAATATTTTCAGCATATAAAGGGTTGCTTGGTTCTAAGCCAAATGCTACTGTGTTGAGCTGCGGTTCTCGTGCTACTAGCTCTTGCAACAACGGCTCATCTCCATCATAGATCAATAGACCCTCTGGCTGCATTCCTTGAATAATTTCAAACTTTGCCTTGGCAATGCCTGCACGTGACCCTAAATCCTGCATATGGGCCTCACCGATATTTGTAATAACCGTCATATGAGGTCGAGCAAGCTTTGTTAAAAATTCAATTTCACCGAATCCACTCATTCCCATTTCAAGCACAGCAATATCTGTATCCTCATCAAGCTGTAAAATGGTAATTGGTAACCCTAGCTGATTATTAAAGTTGCCTATTGTCTTTTGTACTTTAAAAAATGGCGCAAGTGTTCCTGCTAAAATATCCTTTGTAGATGTTTTACCGTTTGAGCCAGTAATCCCAATAAATTTTGCATGATGCTCATGACGGTAAGCTCGTGCCATTTCTTGTAATGCTAATTCAGAATCATCCACAAATAATAACGGGAAGCCTTCTGGTGGATTTGGTTCGTCTTTTTGCCAAAGGGCAGCACCAGCTCCCTTCTCAAATGCCTGAACAACAAAGCGATGTCCATTTGCTTGCTCACCACGAAATGGTACAAACAGGTCTCCCTGTTGAATTGTTCTTGTATCAATGGAAATTCCTGATACCACTGTATCACCAAAAGCTGGCATATCCTCATCGAGCCATGCAGCTAATTGTTTTAATGTTTTTTTCACAATTATCCCACTCAGTCTTTTTTATAGTGAAGCTGTTGTTTTTCTTCATAACGTTCAATGGCTAATGTAATCAAACGATCAATTAATGCTGAATAACTTACATTTGTATGTTGCCATAATAATGGATACATACTAACAGGGGTAAAGCCTGGCATTGTATTCACTTCATTTATATAAATCTGGTGATCATCTGTCACAAAAAAGTCTGCACGCACTAGGCCGCTACCATCAATTGCTTTAAATGCCCGCTTTGCCAATTCCTTCAGCCTTGATACGATTTGCACTGGAAGCTTTGCTGGAATAATCAGGGCTGTAGAACCATCCTTATATTTCGAATCATAATCATAAAACTCTGTTACTGGCTTGATTTCACCTGGTACAGAAATTTCAGGATCATCATTTCCTAAAACCGCCAATTCAATCTCGTGCGCAACAATCCCTTGCTCTATCACAATTTTACGATCATATTGCAAAGCTATTTTTATCGCTTTTACCAGCTCATCTCGATTGGTTGCTTTACTAATCCCAACGCTTGAGCCTAGGTTTGCAGGCTTTACAAACATCGGCCAATCTAAGGCTTCCTCACAGCGCTCAATCACTGCCTGCTGGTCACTCTTCCACTCACTACGAATAAAGTACGTATAGGGCACCTGTGGTAAGCCTGCAATTTCAAATAATTGCTTCATCACCACTTTATCCATACCAGCAGAAGATGCCAAAACCCCATTTCCTACATACGGTAAATTTAATACTTCCAGTAAGCCCTGCACCGTTCCATCCTCACCATTTGTACCATGTAATAATGGGAAAATAACATCAAACTGTATCGCGTTACCCCGTTTATCAATTAAAAAATCAGTAATATTATTTTCTAAAATAGTTGTAGGATCACCAAATTGTAATTCTTCAATTGTGCTGACAGGCTTTATTAAACGCTCTCCACGTCGCCATTCTCCTTCAAGGGTAATGAAAATCGGATATACTTCATACACCTCAAAATTTAAGGCTCCAATAACTGCACGTGCTGTCGATAATGACACCTCATGCTCAGCTGACTTCCCACCATATAATAGACCGATTCTTTTTTTCATGTTTTTGTGCCCTCCACATACTTCTTGAGTATTATTAGTTTATCATGAAACGTCTTGACAAATGACATAAAAATCTCACCGTAATTTTTTTAACGGTGAGATTTTTGTATGTGCTTTACCTTGATTCGACCTCTATAGATGGTGAGATGAATGCACGTTTTCACTCTATTCAGATGGCTACGTATATCAAGATAAAAGCCCTGGCAAATATCACGGATTTTGTCGACAAGCTTTTCAAGTGACCTCGAAAAAATCCGAACGAGAGTTAGCCAGAGCATAATTGATTAGATTAGATAATATAAATCAATTCATCGTGCTTTGTTTTTAAAATGGTATTTAAATCATCCCAAATTTCATCAAGAAAAGAATATTCCGACAAATTACGCACCTCTATTCCATAAGCTGCCTTTGGCTTTTCAATACGATACAACGATAATAATGCACCATCCTTCGCAAAGGAGCGATAGGAACGTAAAAAATCAGGTGAAATAGCAGGAATGCTTGATTTAACCTTTCGACGCCAAAAGCCCGTGCTGCGCTCCTTTTCACGAATTAAACTATTAAAAACATTTGCGACCAATACATCTGAATCACTTAAATGCCGAAAATAAATTTTAGTTATTTTCTCCGCTTCCGAAGAATAGTAGACAAATCTATTTTGTAATTTATTGAAAAAGGGAGATGTAATGGGTTCCTTTTTATGACTTATGTAAAGCAACTCCCCTTGCTCCATTGGTGTTAAATGATCTAATCTTTTTTCATCCATAAAATCAATCCAACATAATTGCTTAGACTCTGCTGATTTTTTAATAAAGTGGGGAACCTCTTCGTCCAATACATATTCAAACTGTGTATGCATATTAAAAGAACCATCGTCATAGGAATGCTTTAACAATAGTAAGTGATGCAGTGGTTCAAGTGCAGCTGCAAATTGCGAGAATTTTAATCCGCTAAAAATAACAAATTTATCGACCTCATTCATATGCACATAAATATGATACATAAAATCATCAGCTGACTTTAATTTTTTAGCCACAGCCATCACCCCATTCTTCACTACATTATAAGTCTAAACACAGATTTTTGAAACATTTTATGTGATTTGTCGTCACAACTATATACGCAGGCATAAAAATGGTTTTTGCGTTATAATAGGAACGTTACACATGCACTTGCATATGAAGTTTTAGATTACTCAATAAACATAAGTAAATGTAATATATTACATTTGCTTATATTGAGATACTATTTTAATTTAGGTGGCTTTTATGGAAAATAAACGAAATTTCGCAAATCGTTTTGACTGGACACTTGCTTTTATTCTTTTCACTTTTCTAGTCATTAGTTTGTTAGCTATTGCCTCTGCCCAAACATCTGGTCAATATGGTATCAACTATGTGCCTAAGCAAATACAATGGTATGTGATTGGTATCATTATTATTAGCATCGTCATGTTTTTTGAGCCCGAGCAATATAAAAAAATGTCATGGTATATGTATGGTGCAGGAATTGCTTTATTAGTATTGCTTATTTTTATGCCTGAAGGACCAAATCAGATTGGTCAACCTGTAAATGGTGCAAAAAGCTGGTACCATACACCAATTGGGAATATTCAGCCCTCTGAGTTTATGAAAACTTTTTATATCTTAGCACTCGCCCGACTTATTAGTAAGCATCATGAGGTCCATTCATTGCGTTCAATCAAAACCGACTTCCTACTATTAGGGAAAATCTCTGTAACATTAATCGTACCATTGGCGATTATTTTGCAGCAGCCTGACCTTGGTTCGGCACTAGTATTCTTTGCTATTACTGCGGCACTTATCATTGTAGCAGGCATCTCTTGGAAAATCATTTTACCAGTCTTTTTCGGCGGTGTTGTAGCAAGCGGTGCACTCCTTTGGATGGCACTGTATATGCAAGATTTCCTAGAAACAACATTAGGTTTTAAAACATATCAATTTGCCCGAATTTATTCTTGGCTAGACCCATATTCCTATTCCTCTAGCGATGGCTATCATTTAATAACATCGTTAAATGCCATTGGCTCAGGTGAAATTTTTGGTAAGGGCTTTAGAAACCGTGAAGTATATGTTGCCGAAAACCATACTGATTTTATTTTTACAGTTATTGGCGAGGAATGGGGCTTTATTGGTGCAAGTATTGTTATTTGTATGTTCTTTTTATTGATTTATCATTTAACAAAAACAACACTTTTATTAAAAGACCCCTTCTCAACATATGTATGTGCCGGCATTATCGCGATGATCACCTTCCATGTCTTCGAAAATATAGGAATGACTATTCAGTTACTACCGATTACAGGTATTCCGTTACCATTTATTAGCTATGGGGGAAGCTCCTTGATGGGCAACGCCTTAGCTATCGGTCTTGTCTTTAGTATGCGATTCCACTATCGTACGTATATGTTTACAACCTATGATGAAGATGAATAATTATAGAAAAAGGGAAATCTCTTTACTAGTAAGAGACTTCCCTTTTCTATTGTAAACGAGTTAAGCTTGAACTTGCGGAGTCTGTGTTGGTGGTGTCAGCACTTTTAAAAGTTCTAGTCGAGACTTTGTTACAGTGGCTGTTACACCCAACTTAGATAAATTCGAAACAATCTTTTTCAAATCTACTTCTTTCCTCATACATTCCACCTCAATCTTTCCTCGATTTTATATAACGTATCATTTACAAAAAAGTTTCATTTTTTTAGAGTATGATGTCTGACAAATTTATCATACCATTTAACTCGCCTTTAAAATTTTTCATTTTTGTTACAATGTAAATGTTTCATCACTACCCACAAATGTATACTACCCTAAATGATGCTCATTTATGCATCCTCAACAAATTTAGCTATTCTATTTATCTCTTCCATTCCTTGTAATAAGGAGAGTAAGAAGGGTAGAATAGACATATTGAATTATTGTATGAAAGCAGGGGACTGTATGAAGAAGGCAATATTATTATTAATGTCTGTTCAATTCCTCGTTTATTTAGGGTTTGGCATTATTATTCCTGTCTTACCAGAGGTGATTGTCCAGCAACATTGGGCTGATCTCCATGTTGGTGGTTTATTGACAGTATATTCACTTGCAAGCTTTTTCACCGCTCCATTTTGGGGCATGCTGTCTGATAAAATAGGACGTAAACAGCTGATTTTAACAGGACTAATTGGTTTTAGTCTTAGCTTTGTTATTTTTTCATTATTTATAGATAATTTAGCTATTTTGTATGTTTCACGTATTATAGGTGGTTTATTTTCAGGAGCACTCTATACAGCTGTAACAGGCTTTATTGCAGATATATCTAATGAGGAAAATCGCAATAAATATATGGGCTTTATGGGCATGTCCATTGGTCTTGGCTTTATTTTTGGACCTGCAATCGGAGGAATACTTGGTCACTATAGTCTGCAATTACCCTTTATTGCTTCTGCCTCATTAATTGCACTCTTATTTATTTATGCAAGCCTCGTCCTAAAAGAACCTGATAAACGAAAAGATTCAAATAAACGTGCTATTGTGCCACCTGGTGCTAGAAAAATGCTGCAATACCGTGTACGTTATTTATTTATATTTTCCTTTTTAGTAACCTTTATGCTTGCTGGTGTTGAGGCGACATTTCAACTATTTCAAATCGAGAGAATTCAAATTACACCATTACAAATTGGCTATTTGTTTATGTTTAGTGGCTTTGTGGATGCAGCCATTCAAGGAGGCGTCGTTCGACAGATAAAAAATGGCAGCGAGACAGCTTGGCTAATTGGTGCACAAATTATTACAGCTATTGGAATGCTGTTGTTTACACTGACAACAAGCCTATTGATGGCTGGACTAGCCCTATGTGTCTTTACAGCTGGAAATGCACTTGCTCGAACTTGTGTTGTATCACTGTCTTCAAAAGAATCAGGTGGACAATATGGTACAGCTGCAGGGTTATCTTATTCGATGGATAACCTAGGGCGTATTCTTGGTCCATTATTTTTCACTTGGTTATTTACAGTACAAACAAACCTTGGCTACTATACATCAGCAGCTATAGCTATTTTTTCAATAAGTCTTATTTATCTGTATAAAGCTTCCCGAAAATCTTTGCGCTTTGAAGAAGCACAAGAATGAAGAAGAAATATCGAATAGCTTCTTTCCTGATTTAAAGTAGGCTATACTTATATGTTGTGAAATACAGTAAAGGCAGGTGTAGGAATGAGCATTTTTACAGATGTACAATATTTAGTACCGTTAATTTCGCTTTTTAATATTTTAGCAGCCCTGACCATCATTTTTTTAGAACGTAAAGATGCTACCTCTACATGGGCATGGATTCTCGTACTATTTTTCTTACCACTCGCTGGATTTGTTTTGTATTTATTACTGGGGAGACAACTACGAAAAAAGCACTTATTTCGTTGGGAAGGGCGTAAGGATATCGGGATTGATAACCTTATTAGCTATCAAACAGAAGCGATTCGAGAAGAATCCTTTGAATTCCGCATTGCTAATGCTGAGAATTATCGGGAAATGATTTATATGCATCTGAAAACAAATAACGCTGTATTAACACAGGACAATCATCTCGATATTTTTGATGATGGAGCAAATAAATTCGAACAGCTTCTAAGAGATATCGAAGCGTCGAAAGATCATATCCATATTCAGTATTATATTTTTCGTCTCGATGACTTAGGTACACGTATTGTCAATGCACTTATTAAAAAGGCAAAACAAGGTGTGAAGGTACGTCTTCTGTATGATGAAATGGGTTCACGCAATGTGAAAAAGCGCCATTTTAAAGAATTACTAAATGTTGGTGGTGAAGTAGAAGTATTTTTCCCATCTATTTTCCCTCTTCTTAATCCCCGCCTTAATTTTAGAAATCACCGAAAAATTGTTGTCATTGATGGTAGAATCGGCTATATTGGTGGCTTTAATGTTGGTGATGAATACCTAGGCTTACAAAAGAAATTTGGTTACTGGAGAGATACACATTTGCGTATCGAAGGTAGTGCAGTTCATCCGCTACAAACCCGCTTTTTACTAGACTGGAATCAAGCAAGCGCACATCAGAAAATGGGTTACTCAGATCGCTACTTCCCTGCTATTCCGAAAAAAGGGAATGTAGGTTTACAAATTGTATCCAGTGGACCAGATTCTGACTGGGAACAAATTAAAATCGGTTACTTAAAGCTTATTAATATGGCACAAAAATATATTTATATTCAAACGCCTTATTTTATCCCAGATATAAGTTTTTTAGATGCTATTAAAATTGCTACATTATCTGGTATCGATGTCCGCATTATGATTCCCAATAAGCCCGACCATATGTTTGTTTATTGGGCTACTTATTCTTATGTAGGGCAGTTATTACGGGCAGGCGCAAAGGTGTATATTTATGAAAAAGGCTTTATTCATGCCAAAACGATTATTATTGATGACGAAGCATCGACTGTGGGAACAGCGAATATTGATGTCCGAAGCTTTAGCTTAAACTTTGAAGTCAATGCCTTTATTTATGATGCTACTATCTCGCATCAGCTTGCTGAGCTATTTGAAAAGGATATTTTTGATTGTACAGAATTAACATGGGAGATGTACAAAAATCGTTCATCCCTTATTAAATTTAAAGAATCTATTTCGCGTTTATTAACACCTATTTTATAAATCAAAAAAGGGAAGAGAGCTGCACGCTACTCTTCCCTTCTTTTATTTCACACCTAAATATTCTTCTAATGTAATATTTTTCATAGTAATCTGTTTTGCGATATCCTTACCAACATAACGATAATGCCAAGATTCATACATATAGCCTGTAATATCCTCTTTATTTTGTGGGAATCGTAAAATAAAGCCATACTCTGAGGCATGTGCAAATAACCATTGCCCTGCTGGTGTTTCTCCAAATTCCTCTGTTAGCCATAGATCCTCTTTGCCACGCTCTCCAATATCAAACGCCAGACCTGTTTGGTGTTCTGAATAACCAGGTCGAGCACTATAACGATCTGCTGCTGCTTGTCCATCACGCTGCACATAATTGTTGTATAAGGTTGTTTGATATTCAAATGAACGATAACCACTAAAGGCAACCAAATCAAAGCCCTGCTGCTTGGCAGCCGCTAACATTTGATCTAGTGCTTGCTTTGCTTCTGGATTTTCACCAGGTGCAAAGGTAGAGGGTAGTGGATAAATTTTATTTGCTAATAAAATATCATTGATATAAGTCGGCTCTGTTGGTAGCTCTTGATTTGGTAAATAACCATTTTCATCCGGTTGCTGCTCTGGCTCAGCAGGATTTTCAGATGTATTTTCTGGCTCATCTAATGTTGGAGTCTCAGTTGATTCGTTTGGTTCTGTTATTTTAGGTTGCTCATTCGATGCAATATTTGCTTGATTATTTTTATAGTTATACACTACAAAAATAGCTACGATTAATGCTATGGAAATAAAAGCACCAATGATAAGTGGAAGATGTTTAATTTTCACTATTTATGCCCCTTTTAAAAATATCAGGTACGAAAAGGATGATAGGCTCACTACATAACAAGAACCCCTTCCACACCTGTTTTATTATTTACTAGATCCCTATATTCTTATTTTAACACTATTCATATTTTTAGGTGCAAATTCCTACATAAATATTTAAATTAGTTTGTAAAAATAATAATCAATACGACAATAGACGCAATCGAGAAAAAGATTGCCATATATTTCATCCACTTTGCCTCTTTTATATAACCCTGCTCTTCAAAGCTTTTTGCTCGAAATCCATTCGATAGCGCAAACATAATTGTCATCGCTAGTACAGCAAAATTAAAATTCCCTATTATAATAAAGACAAGTGCAATAATACTAAAAATTGCCACTAAAATTGACGATAACCATTTTCTGTTTAGCATGGTGTCCTCCTAAAAAAATCGAGGCAATAGAGGCGCCTCGACATAATAACTAATTTATGATGTTGCTTTTTCGGGATGCTCCGAATAATATTTACGTCCAATATATGTTTGAAGAATCAGCAATGCACCACTGACAGACCAATACAGAGGCAGTGCAGCCATAGAGGACATCGAGATAAAGACAATCATAATTGGTGAAATATAAATAAACATTTTCATTTGAGCCTTTTGTTGCTCTGGTACCGTCCACAAAGATACACGTGCTTGAACAAGGTAAACAATCCCTGCAATAATCGTCATCGTAATATCTGGTGATCCTAAACTAAACCATAAAAACTCATGTGATTTCACATCCGCAGAATATAAAATCGAGAAATAAAGACCCATAATAATTGGCATTTGTATTAACATTGGTAAACAGCCCATATTCAAGGGGTTAATGCCATGCTTTTGATAAAGAGCCATCATTTCTTGTTGGTACTGTGCTTGCTCTTCTTTCGTCTTCGCTTCCTTCATTTTTTTCTGAACGGCTTCCATTTCAGGCTTAAACGCATCCATCTTCGTTTTCATTAATTGCTGCTGGCGATAGTTTTTTAACATAATCGGCATTAGCACTAAACGAATTAGCACTGTGATCGCAATAATTGCTAAACCATAGCTTCCTGAGAAAATATCATGCCCAAAAAATTCTAACAAAAACTCCATAGGTTTTACAAAGATACTATAGAAAAAACCTTCTTTGTTTTCCACAGCTTGACAACCGCTAAGAACAAAAACAACAAGCCCAAGCATTGAAAATAACTTTAAATTTTTCATTTTTCCACCTACTATTATTTATCAACTACTGTGAAGTATACCTTATAGGTTCTAATTTTATCAAATAGCAAGTGCTACTATTTTCCTTTGTCAATGCTTCCATATTCTATGAGCAAAAAAGATGCGAGCCTTAGCATTGCTAACCCATTCGCATCTTTTCCGTTTTTATGTTTAAGAATTATACATTTTGTAACTCTGCCTCCGTCATTTCAAAACGATAAAACTCATGATGAAGCTCATCTCTAAAATGCTTAGGGGTAACACCTGTGTATTTTTTGAAGATACGTGTAAAATAGCTTTGATTACAGAAGTGGAATTGGTCAGAAATAGAAGTAATGCTTTTGTTTGTATGTCGTAGGTAGTATTGTGATTCTTCTACACGTCGAACATTTAGATACTCAACGAGTGTAATACCTACATGTTCCCTAAAAATACGTGATAAGTGACTAGTGCTTATATGAAAGTGATTGGCAATACTTTCCACAGTTAAATCATTTTCTAGTTCGTCATTTATATACATAATTACTTTATTGACTGTTTGATGTCGGAAAGTTGGCTGTTTGCGGTCTGCAATAAAGTAGACAAAGAAATCAATTAGATCATCCGCAAATTGTAGAAATTCTGCATCTTTCATCTGATTTTCAATCATATCGTTACAAGCAATATTAAAAGCAAATGCCTTCTTTGCAGGTACTTGATTGTCTAGCAATTTACGGGCAACAATTGATGATAAAACAGAAAAATAACTTCGTACAATTTTAATGACCTGCTTGCCAAAACGTATTGAGAGAATATCAATTAATTCATGTAAAGATTTCTTAGCTTTTGCAGATTCTAAATGATAAATCTCAAAAATTAATTTCGACTCAATATTAAAAAATTCTTCGACACCGATATATTGGTTAATATTATCGATTTCTTGGAAGTATCTTTTGGATATCGTTTCTGACATAGAATGTTGATGTAGTTGCATAATCTTCCCCATCTTTCCTCAGAGTACACGAATTGATTAACAATATTTGACATCAATCTCGACGAATTAAAAATAAGAAAATAGTATTTACTTATTTTCCATAAGAACTGAGACCTATTTCATAATTCTTTTATAGAAAATAGCTTAAAAATACCCCGACTAAAACACTAGATTTTTAAAAAATAGACTATACAGTGAATATTAC
Organism: Lysinibacillus sp. FSL H8-0500; assembly: GCF_038051955.1. Taxonomy (NCBI): domain Bacteria; kingdom Bacillati; phylum Bacillota; class Bacilli; order Caryophanales; family Bacillaceae; genus Lysinibacillus; species Lysinibacillus sp. FSL H8-0500. The sequence continues at coordinate 4,331,964 of NZ_CP150292.1, forward strand.
CATATTCTGCGATTTCCTTTCAACCACATTTTAATTGTTGCTCTAGTTCTAATTTATCACATATAGATCGTAGAATCCTTATAAACTTATTCCTAACAATTAGATTTTACCATATACCTATTAAAAAAAATTAGTTATTAAATAAATGTATTTACAAATTATACAAAACATAATACATCATTTTATTCAATCTATCGACATTTTTCTATTTCATTCCTAAATCTTCTCTATATAATTTATATGAATATGTAGTAAAATAGATGATAATACTATTTTTAAAAGTTTAAACGAGGTGTTTAACGTGGATCCAAAGCAAATAGAAGAAATTATGGATATTATTAAAGAGTTCTTCCCTGAAAATACTTCCATTGCAATTTCTGATACAAACGAATATTTATATTACCAACCAAGCAAAAAAGTTGATTTAAAAATTAAACCCGGTGACCCTATTAAAGAAGGCTCAGCAGCTCACAAAGCACTAAGCTATGGTCAAAAAATCAGCTCTTATATTGAGCCTGATGTTTTCGGTGTAGCCTATTATGGTATGAGTATTCCTTTAATGGAGGAAGGCGAAATGAAGGGAGCTATTACTGCTATCTTCCCACAAAAACCATCAGCTTTCTTAACAAACTATATCACAATCAAAATTGATGATTGCTGGTATCCAATTCAACATGATCAAGTCATTTATTTAGAAACACAACTCCGTAAAACATTTGTTAAAACAATGACTCGGGAAGGCTATCATCGTTTAAACCTAAGTGATCTGGAGTTATTTTTAGCGCCCGATTCATTTATTCGTTGTCACCGCTCTTATATCGTCAACATTGACTATATTGATGAAATTCAACCAGATTCTCACTCAACGTTTTTATTAATTATGAAAGACGGTACACGTATTCCAGTTAGTCAACGCTATGCAAGCTACTTCCGTCGATCTTTAGGCTTCTAATTTTTAGGTACAGCGAGCAATTTTTGTGAATTGTTCGCTGTTTTTTTGCTAAAATAAAGCTGCTTTCTATATATTAACGGTTCTTCATTAACAATTTTTACATAGGATTTATGTAGAAATCCTCTAAATTTATACAGCTCTACAATAAAACGTTTTCTCTGTCGAAAAATCATTTTAATGCTCGTTTTTTCTTTTTTTACTTAATTTAATGCTATTCATAGAGTTTTTGTGACCTTTTGGTGATAATATTATTCAAATGGTTGGAGTTATTCTACAACTGAAGAAACAGAAAATTCCGAAAGGTTTTTCTAGCTTTATAATTCGGTTTCCATCAAAATTATTTAGGGGAGGATTTTTTTATGGATGCAAATGTTCAAAAACGCCTAGGTTTAAAGGAGCTTGAAGGTAAAATTGTTACTGCTGAAGCAGCAGCGGCACTTATTTCTGATGGTGATGTAGTGGGGATGAGTGGTTTTACTCGTGCTGGGGATGCAAAAGTAGTTCCTATGGCATTAGTAGAACGTGCTAAAAATGAGCAGTTTAAGATTGATGTTTATACAGGTGCTTCTTTAGGACCTGAAGTAGATAAATACTTGGCTGAGGCTGGTGTAATTCGTAAGCGTGGACCATTCCAAGGAGACGCTGGCATTCGTAACTTAATTAACTCTGGCGATATTTTATATGTGGATGCACATCTTTCACATAACGCTGAATTAGTACGTCAAGGTATTATTGGACCAATTAAATATTTAATTCTTGAGGCTGTGGCAATTACAGAAGATGGCGTCATCGTGCCAACAAACTCTGTAGGTAACTCACCAATTTTTGCTGAATATGCTGAAAATATTATTATTGAACTAAATATCTCTCATCCAGAAGCATTAATCGGTATCCATGATATCTATGTACCAGCAGAGCAAGGTGCTCGTGAACCAATTCCAATGACAGATGTACAACAACGTATTGGTGACATCGGTATCAAAGTAGACCCTGCGAAAATTAAAGCAATCGTTATTTCTGAAGAGCCAGATGCTCCTTCACTAATCGTACCACCAGACGAAGAAACACAAACAATGGCGAATATTTTATTAGACTTCTTCCGCGATGAAATTAAAGCAGGTCGTTTAACAAATAGCTTAATGCCATTACAATCTGGTGTAGGTTCTGTTGCTAATGCTGTATTAGATGGCTTTGCAGATTCAGAATTCGAAGATTTAGTTGTTGCTTCTGAAGTATTACAAGATGCAGTATTCAACTTAATTGATGCAGGTAAAGTAAAATTCGCTGCAGCAACATCCATTACACTTACTGAAGAATTACAGAAAAAAGTATATGGCAATTTAGAAAACTATGCGGATAAAATTTGCTTACGTCCACAAGAAATTTCTAACCACCCAGAGCTTATTCGTCGTTTAGGTCTAATCTCAATCAACACAGCGCTTGAGTTAGATATTTATGGCAACGTAAACTCTACGCACGTATCAGGTACAAAAATGATGAACGGTATCGGTGGTTCAGGTGACTTCGCACGTAATGCTCGCCTTGGTATTTTTGTTACAAAATCATATGCAAAAGGCGGCGCTATTTCTTCTGTTGTTCCAATGGTATCGCATGTTGACCATACAGAGCATGATGTAGATGTTATCGTAACAGAGCAAGGAATTGCAGATTTACGTGGCTTAGCACCAAAAGAGCGTGCAAAATTAATTATTGAAAACTGTGCACATCCAGACTACAAAGAACAGTTATGGGATTATTACAACCGTGCTGTTGAAGCAACTGGTGATCAGCAAACACCTCATATTTTAGAGGAAGCTCTCTCTTGGCATGTAAACCTTGCTAAAAATAAAACAATGAAGCAAAGTGTACCTGCACAAGCTTAATACCACACGTTACTGCCCCCACTATGTAAAGTAATGGGGGCAGTAGTATTAAGTGGTGAACTCTATTACGTAGAACAACTCATTCATGCTTACATTTAAAAGTCTCAGGGAAAATCCTCAGGCTATATTCCTTGCCTTATCGCACCGAAAATCCTCGATATAATACTTTTCAAATCATTCACAAGCAAGCCCCATACCATACCAAACACTGAAATATAATTTTAGTTGCTCCTTTATTACGCTTCTTTATATGTAATTATATAACCTATACTGTAAAAGACTTTTAAGCACCACTATAGACTATTAGTGGTATTATTGCTGACGGATACCCTATTATAGCAATTTAAAATCTCTTCACTGATTAAACTACTACCTTAGACTACGCGCTACAAAGCCATTTTTTGTATTCCCTCCTCTTATAAAAAATAACCCTGAACCCTATCAATTAGTGCGAAAAAATCATTGACGGTTTTATTTTCAACACGGTGAATCTCTTCCTATAGATTATATCTTTTTTATATTTAAAAAATGGTATAATCAATTATTGAGAACTATTATCAAACGGAGGCTTGCTATGCGAAACTTTATCTATGCAATTATTTTCTTTTCATTTTTTGACCTTTTCACTCAGCTTCCTGTTATGAGTACATATGCCGAATCCTTAGGTGCATCAGCGTTCCTAACAGGTTTAGCAGTAGGTATGTATTCATTATCCAATACATTTGGCAATATTATTTCAGGCTTTTTAACAGATCGCAAAGGGCCCTTTATTATTCTAGTTTTAGGTCTTTTTACAACAGGACTTTCATTAATACTCTATAATTTAGTAGAAGAACCTATTACCCTGCTAATCGTCCGTTTTATTCATGGGCTTGTCGCTGGCTTTATTGTCCCTGCTGCCTTTACGTTTTTAGCAAATGCTACTGTGCAAGAAAAACGAGGCAAAGGCAGTGCCGTTTCTGGAGCATTTGTTGGTATTGCAGCGATCACAGGCCCAGCATTTAGCGGTATTTTAGCTATTCGAACAAGTGTCCCTTTTGTATTTAATGTTACCGCAAGCTTTATGCTGCTATTAGGCGTTCTTGCCTTTTTTATGCTGAAAGCCAAACAAATAAAAAAAGAGAAATCAACATCTCATCCATATATTCCAATCAGTGTATTTTTTAAGAATGCGGGAACACTCAAGGCATTTTTAGGAGCCTTCTTTTTAATGTTTTCTCAAGGTGTCATTGCCTATCTATTGCCACTGAAAGTACACATATTAGGCTTTGATTCTCGTTTAAGTGGAACATTAATGAGCACATTTGGCGTTGTCGCTGTACTCGTTTTTCTGTTACCTACTAATCGGATCTTTGATAAAGTAAATCCCTTGAAAACATTATCCTTTGGTATAGGCTTAATGGGACTAAGTCAATTGTTAATTAGCCAAGCAAATGCTAGCACACTGCTCTATATAGCAATGGCTTGCTATGGAATCGGATTCGGCTTTCTATTCCCGTCTGTCAATTCCCTATTAATAGACTCTACTACTGCCGAAATACGAGGAAAAGCATATGGCTATTTCTATGCATTTTTCTCTTTAGGTGTCGTTATAGGCTCTTCATTAGTAGGCTGGTTATCATTGGGTGTTGTGAGTGGCTTTATCTTTACAGGCATCGTATTATTACTTTTTGCCAGTGTGCTCCTTATCCCCTACAAAAGACCTTCTCATGCTTAAACGAGAAGGTCTTTTTGTATTGAAAAGGATACCATCAATAGCAGAAAGAAAGCTTTGTTTAAGCAAATGGTGATTGCTATTATGCTATTGCTTCATGTTTGTAATAACGGAAATACCTCAAAATAAGCTTTTGAATACGTGCCTTCTTATTTTTCTTTTTCCTGAATTTCTTCATTATAGAAATGGACACCTGTATGACCTCCACCTTCAGCTACCATTTCATTTGAAGCAATTTTCGTTGGTGAAGTACCAGCCTCTGTTGCTACCTCTGCTGCTACTCGTTCCACAACCCGATCATCCATATCAGGCTGAGGTGTAAGATACGATTCTACTTTGGATTTCATGCTATTAAACATCGTCAATGCTTTATCACGATTTTCTTTTTTACTTAAATAAGATGCTGCTAAACTCGCTAAACCTACAATTACAACACCTGTTCCTTTACGTTTTGCCATCATTTATTACCTCCTAAAAATTTAGAAACTAGCTATGTAATATAGGTTTTCCCTATTCTTAGAAGGCTAAACATTATTTTTTCATACCTCTCGCCTATATACATATATGGTCTAAAAACTCTTTTCTTTTTTCGAAATTTTTCAACTATTTATGATTAAAGCGTTAAAAGATGGGGAATAAATGCATTAATACTAAATTAGGAGTGTGATGATGATGAAGAAATTTGATTTAGCTTATGATTGGGTAGATATGGCTTCATTAATTGGTGGTGCTGGTGTTTTAACATTACTCATTTATAGTGTCACTTTACTGTAAGGAGTTGCTCAAATGATTTGCACAGTATATTAAAAAGGCAATCCGCTTTTCCAATAAGCAGATTGCCTTTATTTTATTGTTTTACATCATTATATGCGTCTGATTTCTCAAATGCTGCCACTACATAAGAGCAAACAGCCTCCATTTTATAGTCTTTTTCACGTGCATAATCAGCAGCTTGATCAAGCAATTGCTTAGCTACTCCTTGACCTCGTAGCTTATCGGATACATATGTGTGATCCATGATCATTACTTGTCCTTTTTGCTGCCAAGTAATTTCTGCTAGCTTTTCCCCTTCTTGCACATTCAAAAAAGCAAATTCATTTTCCGCTAATTGCTGTAATTGAAATTCCATTTCTCACCACTCCTTTTATCCATAGTACCATAGCTTTTTATATTTTCACAAAATTTATGTTTATGCTTAAGTGAAAAACATGTGCCACTGTCGCGCAAAAAAAAGAATCCGCTATTTTACTCTAATTTTTGAGTAAATATAGCAGATTCTTTTCTATCACTATTATTTAAACCATGAAGAAACAGTATCTTTTAAATTAGCAAAGAAATTTTTCACACTTGCCCAAAACCCATCGTCTTCCATAAGTGAGCCAAATTTTTCTTGAATGGTGTTACTAATATCATTTAATTGCTCAGACCATTTACTAAAATCAATATCAAGCTTACTGATTTTATCCATTAAATCAACGAGTAATTGACGATCTTTTTCACTTAAATTAATTTCAAGCTTATTTAATTGCTCCTGTACGATTTTTTCTACATCTTCACGAGTAGCAGGCTTTAATTCAGCAATTTGCTTTTTAATTTCTGTTAGTAGCTCTGCGACTTTCGCATCGTCTACCCCTGCTGATTCTGCAATAGATGTTGCTACTGATAACTCCTCATTTGCTACATCTGTACGCTCAATATCGAGTGTTTCACCTGTTGTCACTTCATAAGCCTTGTAAATCCCTACTAATGCTGAATGCCCTGTCACAGCTTTTGGTGCAGCTACCTGTACAGTTGCATCCTGAATGCCTGCTGTTAACATTGCATTAGCATACATTTCTGAGGTTACTTGTGTAATATTGGCTGGTGTAACAATCTCTATTACTAAACCCTCTCCTGCATCTCTACGTGTAATTTTTGCAGAGGAATACATACGAGAGCTTGCGTTACTATCTTTAATATATTTAACTAAATCCTCACCTGATACAACAATTTCTTCAATTTCAGGTTCTTCACTTACTTTTAATGATTTTTTAACTGATTCTTTTTCAGCCTCAGATAAGTTTGCGCCATATACTACAATGGGTGCACCTAGTTTTTCATCAATTGCTTTTGGAGGTGTATTATCAGCCGCAAAACCTGTTGCTGGTGCCATCACTCCCAATACCAACATTGTAGCTGTTAGTATTTTGATCCATGTCTTTTTCAAATTATGGGACCCCTTTCGCTAAAAACTCATATTAGCCTAGATAATATATTGACATTATACAATTATTAGTACGAAAAAAAGACGAGAAGGTTTCAAGAATATCTCTCGTCTTTTTTTCCTGTGAGCCATGCTTACGCTAGTCTATTGCAGTCTGACTTTCTGCTATACTTCTTCAGTCCAGCCATCCTGTTGTTTCACCTTACCAGTCTTCATCAGTGTGCCTAAAGCACGCTTAAACGCACCCTTACTCATATTAAACATTTCTTGAATTTCTTCGGGTGAGGATTTATCACCAAATGGCATTTTTCCACCAACATCTCGAAGATAATTCAAAATTTGCTGTGCATCATCTGAAAGACGCTCATGCTTACGGGGTAAAAGGGAACCATTCATTGAGCCGTCTTCTTTTACATCGATAATACGTACCACGATATCTTGTCCAAGTCTTGGTTCAGCCTTACGCTCTGTTTCATGAACAAAAATACGATAAGGATTATCTACACCTAGTAAAAATGAGCCAATTGGCAACAGACGGTAAGGGCGTGCTAAAATATTTTTATTGTGCATATCCTCAAAAGCACCCTCATATAGCTCCGAAATTTTTTCCTCTGTTGCTAAACGGCCAAATAAATCACCGTTACGATCCGTACGTAATGTCATAAATAAATGATCACCTGGTTGTGGCCACACCTCTTTTAATGCAGGTAAATCCTCTGCCTTTACTAATACCTCACGAGATGTACCAATATCCACATAGGCTCCCTCACGCTCCATTACTTTTAACACGCGTGCCCAACCATATTCACCTTGTGTAAAAGCTGGAATAGCAGTTGTAGCGGCTAGATCGCCACGGCGATCTACAAATAAAAATACTTCAAGGCGGTCACCTATTGTTAGTGGCTCTGTTACCTCTGAAGCATTTAAAGGGAGCTCTTCCACTCCGTTTGTTAGAATCCATTTTGATGCTTGCTGCTCTAATACTGTTAATGTCACAACTTCACCTGATTTTAATATGCTCATATTGTCTTCCTTTCCTTTACACCATCATATTGAAAAAATCCTCAAAGGTTGTGCTGTGTCTTAGATGCCTCTAATTTTTTCACGATGTCTGGATTCTCTTCCATTACTTGCACAAGATCTGCAATACGATCGATTGAATTCCAACTTAAATGATGTTCAATTCCTTCCACATCATCATAAATACGTTCTTCATCTACACCAATCATTCGTAAAAACTGCTCGAGCAATTCATGGCGCTGCACAAGACGTTTGCCTAGCTTTTCTCCTTTAGACGTCAAAGTCAGCCCACGATATTTTTCATAAACTAAATAACCATCTTTATCTAATTTTTGAACCATTTTTGTAACAGAAGAAGGAAGAACAGATAATGCTTCAGCAATGTCAGACACTCGTGCATAGCCTTTATTGGCAATTAATAAATAGATTTGTTCGATATGGTCCTCCATACTAGGTGTTGGCATATCCTTTCCCCTCTCTTTCCTTTTCTTACTCTCTAGTTTACTACAAGCTTGGCTTAAAAGTTAACTGAAAATACATATGCTAGAAAAACACTTCTTGTAGCACTAAAAAAGAGCCTCTTCCCTTAAGAAGAAGGCTCGATTTTATGTCGAGGATGCTTATTTACTACATGTAATGCATGAATAATCTCTTTGTTGATACGTTCAATATTTTCAGGAGTATTCATTTCTCTAAATGCTTCATCTCTAGTTTCCATAGACGTAACATACTTACTTGGCAATGCATTTAATGTAAACGCCACCGTGTCAAGCTCGCAATTTTTGCATTTACAAAATGTTTGATATTCTGGTCCTCGTAGCAAAAAGCTTACTAAACCACGCACAATTTCTTCTGTAACATTTACTAAAATAGGATCTGACATATTCAAACTTTCGCCTCATTTATATTGAATTGTTACATTACTCTTAAAGCTATAATAGCGTGTCGAAAAGTCTTTTTCAAGAATCGCTAGTAGCATCTATATACGTAAAATTTATAGTGATAAACAAGGATTAAAGTTCTATATACACTTATTAAGTCACGCCTTTTTAACTAGTTTTTTCACTTTGATTAGTCTTAAGGAATTAAAAACAACGATTAATGTAGCACCCATATCCGCAAAAATTGCTATCCATAAAGTTAGCCATCCTGGAATCACAAGCAATAACGCAATTAATTTTAAAACTAGGGCAAATATAATATTCTCTTTAATAATGCGTAATGTTTTTCTGCTTAAGCCAATTGTATATGGAAGCTTTGTTAAATCATCACCCATTAAAGCAATATCTGCTGTTTCGAGGGCCGCATCTGTTCCAGCACCGCCCATAGCAATCCCAACATTTGCTGTAGCCAGTGCCGGTGCATCGTTCACACCATCTCCAACCATTGCTACTGCACCAAACTGGGCATGCATGTCCTTTATGGCCATTAATTTTTCTTCAGGTAATAAACCAGCATGCACATCTGTTATCGCTAAAGACTTAGCAATGGCCTGTGCAGTTGGCTCTGCATCACCTGTTAGCATCACTATATGCTTTACTTTTAAGGCATTTAATTTTTGTAATACATTCTTACTCTCGTCACGCACTTGATCCGCAATACCCATCAATCCAATAAGCTCGTTTTGACAAACAACTGCGACTACTGTTTTACCTTGTTTCTGTAGTTGCTGCACCTGATTTTCTATACTTTTATCAACTGTTGCTAATGTAGCCATCCATGTCATACTTCCTACATAAATGATGTGATTGTCAACAGTAGCATAGGCTCCCTTCCCTGTTACTGATTGAAATTCTGTCGGGATAAGCTCTGGTAAGTTTTTATTATGCAATAGATTTAAAATAGCTTTAGCTAGCGGATGCTGTGATTGTTTCTCTACTGCAGCCACTAATTGCAACACATAGTCCTCTGACCAACCATCCTTTGTTAAAATATCTGTTACTGCTGGCTGCCCTTTTGTTAATGTCCCTGTTTTATCAAAAGCAATCGCCTCAATATGCCCTAATTGCTCTAAATGAATACCACCTTTAATAAGAACCCCTTGCCTTGCCGCATTGCCGATTGCTGTTACAATAGCTACGGGTGTAGAAACAACAAGCGCGCAAGGACATCCTACTACTAAAACTGCTAAACCTTGATAAATCCAATGTTGCCAATCCCCTACGAGCAAAGGTGGAATAACAGCTACTAACAAAGCCACAATCATAATAGCTGGTGTGTAATATTTAGCAAAACGATCTACAAATTGCTGAGAAGGGGCCTTTTCTGCCTGCGCTTCTTCTACTAGATGAATAATTTTGGCAATCGTTGTGTCTTCTACTCGCTTTGTCACACGGACTTCGAGTGCACCCTCTTCATTTAATGTACCTGCAAAAACTTCATCATTGACTGTCTTGTTGACTGGAATCGACTCGCCTGTAATAGCTGCCTGATTGACTGCAGAAATGCCGCTAATAACAACACCATCCATCGCAATTTTTTGTCCTGGCTTAACAATTAGAATATCACCAATCTCAATATCCTCTGTTGGTAACTCAAGCTCATGAAAATGCTCACCATGCGCTCTTTTAATAATAGCTGTTGGCGGAGTGATATCCATTAATCCCCGAATGGATTGTCGTGCTTTATCCATCGAATAGGCTTCAAGTGCTTCACTAACAGCAAATAAAAACACGACAACTGCTGCTTCTTCCCATTCACCGATAATTGCAGCACCAATAATCGCAATGGTCATCAATGTTTTCATATCAAATTCAAAACGGGCTAGATTACGAAAGCCTATTTTAAAAATACCAATGCCACCTACAAGAATAGCAACAATAAACATTCCTATCGGTAGCGGATGTGTCTCCTCATGTAGGGCAGCAAATACATAGCCTAACATTACAAATAATAAAGAAATTCCTGCTAAAATATTTTCCTTTTTACGGTAAAAAGGTGTAGATCGTTCAAGCGCTCTTGCTGCCGATTCGGTTACCTTAATGCCATCAAAGGCACCTGCTTCTTCAATTTGGTCTACACTAATAGCGCCGATTACTGTAATTTTAGAAGCACCAAAATTGACCTGTGCATCCTGTACTTCTGGAATAGCCTTTACATTTTTCTCGAATTTTGCTGCACAGCTTGCACAGGATAAATTTTGTAGCCTGTATTCTTGTTTAATTGGCGTTGCTGCCATTCGCAATCCCCTCTTTCGCATGTTCATAGGCAATAGTTACAATTTGATATACATGCTCATCCGCTAAAGAGTAATATATTTGCTTTCCTTTACGGCGTGATTTCGCTAGATGATGGTCCTTTAAATAACGCAAATGATGTGAAGCTGTGGCGACTGATGAACCAATAACAGCAGCAATATCGCAGACACAGAGTTCATCTTCTAGTGTTAAGGCATAGGCAATTTTCAACCTTGTTTCATCTGATAATGCTTTTAAAAATTTAGCAACACCCGATAAATCTGGCATTTGTCGCTGTACCCTTGTAACTGCTTCTTCATTTATCTGTGTTGTTTCACATACTTCCTTTGACATCCGCTCACCTCATTCAAATACTCATTTGATTGTATTCAATGTAACATATTACCTTATCATATTCAAATGAATCTTTGAATGTTAGGGATGGATATCCTAGTACTACAGCCATAAAAAAAGATTAGCGCACTGTTGTACGCTAATCCTTGGTTATTGTGCTTTTAGTTGCAAAGTTTTACCCTTTATATCTTCTTTCCTTATAAACGTTTCATGATAATTACCATGCACCCAGTCCAATACTTGATCTTGATACCAATCAGATTTTACATGACCACTTTGCCCTGGACCAACGATATGATGGGCTGAGCTTAGATCATCCATATCCACCACAAAGCGCCAAGATGCTCCATGGTCCACATTTCCTGCTAAATCATTGTCTGCCGCCTGTACCGTAACCTTTGAGCCGCCGATGGCAACCTTTTTAGCATCAAAATAGGCTGCAAGAATTGGTGATGCACTTCCTAATGTATGATTAAAGGTAAGTTGATGGAAATCTCCCCACTGCCATTTTGATGCGTTTTTTCCAAATTGCTCTTCTAATTGTGCAATGGTTAACTCAAAAGCTTTATAAACGACTGCATCGACACCATCTTGCTCCTCCAGCCAAATGCTTTTCTTTCCTGCATATGCTGTGCGCAAAAGCTGATCGGTAATATTAAATTTACCCTTCATCAGAGAATACATATCTCGTGGCATCTGATCTTGAAACAATACTTCCTGCAACTTTATCATAAGTGTATGAAAGACAAGTGGTGCACCCGCTTCCTTAGCATCCACCATATCCCAATTTTCAAGCAATGCTATTATTTCTGTATACTTTTCATCCTGATCCTGTGCCTTTATGGAGGTTAATAAATTTGGTAAAAACTCTCTTGCATACAGGTTATGCTGATCCATTTGTAAATTCATCATATCTTCCACTGTAAGAGCATTATTCGCCTCAAGCACTTCCTTAATACGCTCAAAACGATAAGGCTGTGCCCAAAAATCAGTTATATGATAAGGATATTCCTCTCCTATTACTTTATTGTTGGCAGTTGCAATAAAGCCTTCCTCTGGATTCACAACAGTAGGAAGCTCATCCCAAGGAATAAAGCCCTCCCATCCATAATCACTAGAATCACCCGGAACTGGTAATTGACCATCCCCCTGCTTACGAATAGGAATCTGACCATTCGCTTTATAGGCTATCGTACCATCATGTGATGCAAATACAAAGTTTTGCGCTGGCGCTTTAAAATCTTCTAGTGCCCTTTCAAAGTCATCCCAAGATTTCGCCTTATTAAAGCCAAGCACTGCCCTTAGTTCTGCGGTAGGCTGTAGTGCCGTCCATTGCATTGAAAATTTTGCTGTTGGCTCCGTCTCCTTGAAAGCTAAATCTGTCATAATTGGGCCATGACGTGTAACAACCACTTCAAAGTCTACGGTTTCGCCATCTTTTACCCTGATGGGTTCATCGCGTATCTCTGCTTGCTCCCACTGCCCATCATAACGGAATTGTGTTGGATTATCTGGATTCGGTATTTCAATATATAAATCCTGTACATCAGGACCCACATTTGTAACTCCCCATGCAATATCCTCATTATGCCCTAAAATAATACCAGGAATCCCAGCAAAAATAACACCACTCACATTTTGCTGAGGTGATTGCAGATGCATTTGATACCAAATGGAGGGCGTGCTTAACCCTAGATGTGGATCATCTGCTAAAATAGGTTTTCCTGATTTTGTTTTATCCCCAGAAACAACCCAGTTATTACTCCCATTAAATTCATTTGGTAGTAACTCCACATTAAATTGCCCTACCACTGCCACAGGATTTTTGATATTGGCCTCAATGATCGACGAAGCATTTTCAGGGTATTTCATAAATAACTCTTTCGCCTTTTCTTCTTCAAAGTTTTGTAATGCCCAATGACGGAAGGCTAATATATTCCAATTTCCGCCTAAATCATAGGCCATATATTTACCAATTGTTAAGGAATCAATAACTGTCCATTCCTCTGGCTCATAGCCTAGCAAAGTAAATTCATAACTTAGGGTATTGTTTTCCTTCGCCTGTGCAATAAAAGCATTTACCCCTTCAGCATACCACTCTAGCACTTGTTTACTTTCTGCATCATAGGCAGCCAATGATTTTTCAGCTGCATCTCGTAAGCTAAATGTACGGAAGTGTTTGTCTGAATTAATCGTTGCCTCCCCGATAATTTCAGACAAGCGACCACTTGCCTGTCTGCGTGCTAAATCCATCTGAAACAATCGATCCTGCGCTTGAACATAGCCTTGTGCACGATATAAATCAGCATCTGTCTCCGCAGAAATATGTGGAACACCTTTGTCATCTCTTGTCACCGTAACATCCTGCTCTAAAATACTCACCGTTAACTCGCCAGCAATAACTGGTTTTGATTCATTCATAAACCATGTAAAGCCAATAAAAGCTACGATTGCTATAACTGCTAATACTCCAGCAATAATGAGCAGCCACTTTTTCCATCGAAACTTTCTCACCCTATACCCCTCCTTTTTGCACTATATTCCTATACAGTCTCGCTAAATCCTTCGCACATGTCTTAAATAATAATTTTCTCTATATTATGTAAACAAAATTGTACTTCGATGCAAATTTTTATGTTTATCCGCTATAAAACTAGTATAAACATAAAAAAATATAAGAACTACTGAGCAATGTTAAAACATCGTATTTTCTTGTTGAAAATACGATGTTTTCAGGTGAGACACTTTCTTGAGCGAATTCTCCTCCTAGATATGCAACTGTAATTCAATCGGACAATGATCGCTGCCCATAATATGAGGATGAATTGTGGCTACATCAATTTGTGCCTTTAATTGCTCAGACACAATAAAATAATCAATACGCCAGCCAATATTACGCTCACGTACTTTATTCATATATGACCACCATGTATAATGATCCGTTTCCTCTGGATGTTTATAACGAAAAGAATCTACAAAACCGCTCGCCAACAAATCAGTCATTTTCGCACGCTCTTCATATGTAAACCCTGAATTCCCCACATTTGACTTAGCATTTTTTAAATCAATTTCCGTATGTGCCACATTTAAATCACCACAGTAAATAACAGGCTTCTTACTATCAATCTCTTTTAAATACATTGTTAAACGATCTTCCCATTCTAAGCGTAATGGTAGCCTCGCTAAATCACGCTGTGCATTAGGCGTATAAACATTCACTATATAAAAATCGTTATACTCTAATGTAATAATTCTACCCTCTTCCTGAGCATCCTCATCTCCCACTCCATAGCGAACAGATAATGGTGTATGCTTGGTAAATATAGCAGTTCCTGAATAGCCTTTCTTCTGTGCATAATTCCAATATTGCTGGTATCCATCAAGGGCAAGCTCTACTTGGCCAGCCTGACATTTAATTTCTTGTATACAGAAAAAGTCAGCATCCATATTATGGAAAAACTCTAAAAAGCCTTTCCCTAAGCATGCTCGAATGCCGTTCACATTCCATGATATAAATTTCATTTATTCTCCACTCCTTAAAAAAAACGCTCTTCGACAATAGCGAAGAGCGTCACATTATAGATCATCACCGACAATTTTCACTTCTGTCTCTAACTCAATACCAAACTTCTCCTTAACAACACGTTGCACCATTTGAATTGTCGCAATATAGTCAGAGGCAGTTGCATTTCCTTTATTCACAATAAAGCCTGCATGCTTTGTCGAGACTTCTGCCCCGCCTACACCCTTACCCTGTAAGCCACTGTCTTGAATAAGCTTACCTGCAAAATGACCTGGTGGGCGTTTAAAAACACTGCCTGCTGAAGGATATTCTAAGGGCTGCTTGGACTCTCGCTGAAATGTTAAATCAGCAATCTTTGCATCAATTTCCTCCTGTACACCTGTTGCTAACTGAAATTTAGAGGACAACACATAGTAGCCTTTTTTAGCGATAATACTTTGTCGATAGCCAAGGTCAAGCTCTTCTTTGGATAAAGTTAAAATTTCGCCTTCTTTTGTTAACACTTTAGAAGAAACAATAATATCTTTAATTTCACCACCATAAGCACCGGCATTCATGGCCATCGCTCCCCCAATTGATCCAGGTATACCACAAGCAAATTCAAAGCCTGTCAAAGAGGCTTGTGCAGCAAGCTTTGAGACATCCTTAATAAGTGCTCCACTTTGAGCATAAACATGTGCGCCATCAATGCGAATGGCAGCTAAGCGTGAAAATGTAACAACGATGCCGCGATGGCCGCCATCACGTACAACAAGATTGGACCCGTTACCTAACATTAATAAAGAAATATTATTTGTATATGCATAGCGAATAACGGATGCTGCTTCTTCCTCTGTTTCGGGAAGCACGAAAACATCTGCTTTGCCACCTAATTTTGTCATTGTGTATTGTCGTAATGATTCATCCAGCTTAATATTGGCAGGATTAATGCTCTTCGCTAAATCCTTAACCCATTGTTCTTTTGTCATAAGAGCTAATTCCTTTCTAACGTCCTTCTTACTCTACACTAGTATGGATTTAGAACCCCGATTTGACAAGTAAAATGAAGGGTATTTTTATCGCTTATTATCGCTCGGTGTAGAGGCGATACATAATTACTAAAGAAAACGGACAGTCCTTCCAATTTTAAGGGCTCTGTTGGCACAATTAGCTTACATTAGAGCCAATTCGTTGCCCATATTTCAATATTGCGTATAGCTCCCTCTAATGCCTGCCCTTTATCCGTTAAGGAATATTCAACACGTACAGGAACCTCAGTGTATACTTTTCGTTCAACAATCCCTTCCTTTTCAAGCTCTTTTAGACGCTCGGATAATAAACGTCCACTTACAGGTAGTGCAGATTCTATTTCATTGAAGCGCTGTGGGCCATCAAGCAATTGATATAATATTAATCCGGTCCATCGTTTTCCGATTAAATCCATTGCTTTTGCTAGACGAGGACATAAAGTTGTCTCATTCATGATTTTTCACCTCTATATAACCTATTGTAACGATTATTATAACAAATGTAAATTTAGTGTAACTTATGTATTTATCATAATTTACATACCTTTATATATTTAATTACAAAAAGTAACTTATTGAAGTATAGCATGGTTAATGTGTGAAAATGGTTGATAAAATACAGTTCTTTTCTAGCATATGCTCCATTTATCACGATATACATTTATGAACTACTCGCCACTTAGCTACGCTTGAAGTAGGAGCTTCGTGGGAACAGAGCTTACTTGTGAGCGTATGTCTTACCTCACAGCGGTTTCTCTTCTACACCAAGCGATCCCCGTAGTCCCTACGGCTCGATCGGGAAGCTTCTATTTAGGACGACAAAGCTACTTGCCGTAAGCCCTCTGCTAAAATATTTTTACTGGCATTGATGTCTCAGTCATGGTGCGTGTCACAGTTCGAACAAGTCCGTTCACGAACAGCGAGCGCTTTTTTGCCATCTCGATACCCACAGTCACTACAAATTTGGCTGGAAGGAAACCATGTATCAATCTGAATGATTTGTTTGCCATACCATTTCGCTTTGTAGTGTAATTTTGTGATAAAAAGAGACCACAACGCATCGTGGATGAATTTTGCCAGCTTGCGATTTTTAACCAAGCCTTTGACGATCAATATTTCTAAGCAGATGAGATCGTGGTTTTTGATCAGCTCTATACTTAATTTATGGAGAAAGTCATTTCGTTGGTTGGCTACTTTTTCATGCAGACTGGCGACAACGATTCGTTGTTTTTGATAGTTTTTACTTTCCGCTAAGAGGCGACCTAGTTTTTTGGCGATAAGTGCCATGCGAGATAGTTTCTTTTGTGCTTTCGCTAATTTTTCTTCGGTTTGAGTAAAGTATTTGTGATACGGCTTTTTTTACCATTGGATAGAACCAAAAAATCCATCAACCCCAAGTCCCCACCTATCGCAGAATTTTTTTTGGTAAGGGGTGTACTTCAGTTTCACACAAGAGCGAAGCGTAGTACTTTCCTGAAGATGTGCGTGAAATTGTCACAGGTTTAATAATGCCCTGCAGTTGGCGGTGCAATTTGATACGCACTAGACTTTTTACTTTTGGCAATTTCAACGAAAGAAATTTTTATAGGCTTGATCTAAGTTTAGTTGTGCATTGGCTAATGCTAAGCTGTCTACTTCCTTCAGATAAGGAAACGGTTTTTTGTACTGCGCAGGTCTCGGGTAGTGCATCTTTCCAGCGTTATCTTTAATCCGTGCGTATTTTTGGATGCGGTCATGAAGCATCAAATTGTAGATTTTACGGATACAACCAAATGTCTTCGCAAAGAAAAAAGCTTGTTCTTCGGTTGGGTAGAGTCGAAATTTATAGCCTCTTTTGATGATTTGCATGTCCAACACCTCCTATTTCGTACAATTCTACCACTACATTCAGAAAAATAGAACATTTGTTTCTTTTTATTCATTTGATCTAAAAAAATATCGGTTGTCAAGGTGGTTTCACACCACCTAGCAACGCTTGAGGTGGGTGACTTTTAGCTGATTATGTTAAATACCAAAATAATGAATGCTGTTCTTAATATAATTGGGAGCGTCCATACAAGCATATTCCTCACACATAGAAAGGGACAGATGCAAAATTCAGGAAAAGCTCTTCTCTATCAATAAAATAGAATAGAATGGAATGGAAATAAATGCTTTGGCTTTTGCTGATTGTGCGTTTATTTTGTAAAAACTCATTGAATATATAAATTTTTTAATTTATTATTCGTTGTAGAGTGCTGTTTTTAGGGAGGTTTTCTAATGAAGAAATATGCGATTGATTATAGCCATTCTACTATTGGCTTCTCTGTACGTCATATGATGGTTTCACGAATACATGGTACGTTCGAATCGTACAGTGCAGAAATAACGGCAGCTGATATTGTAGAAATGCAGGATGCTGCTGTCACTATTACCATTGCTGTAGCTAGTGTCTCCACAAAAAATCTTGATCGTGATGTCCATCTTGTATCTCCTGATTTTTTTGATGCAGATGTCTATCCAAAGATAGTATTTACCTCTACATATATTGAAAAACTAGATGATCGAAAGTTTGCCATTCACGGAGATTTAACAATTAAAAATGTCACAAAGCCAATCGTATTTACAGCCATGTATACAGGAAACGGTATTAATCCGTGGACACAGGAAGTATATGCTTTCCAAGCAAAGACGAAAATCAACCGCCGAGACTTTAATTTACTTTATAATACAGCTCTTGAAACAGGTGGTGTATTAATTAGCGAAGATATAGATGTTGTTGTAGATTTAGAGTTAAACCCACTTTAAGTAATATTTATCAAAACAAAAGGAGAGCAGCGATTGATTCGCACTCTCCTTTTTAAAACTTATAAGCATGTTATAAAATATCTTTTAGAAAAAATAAACAACAAAATATATGGATTTTTTCATTCCTTTGACTTTGGAAAAGGAGCTTCGATAAGCCTCCACTGAGGTACATAGCAATAATATTAAATATTGTAACAAACAAATGCAGATTTTCACTCATAGGTAATATTATTAACATGAAGAGTGTTGTAATGATGATACAAACAGACGTAAAAATAGCCTACTTCGTACCTAGTTTCATTAAGTTCATAACACACCTCCACATATTATATGTTTTGGTTATTTTACTTTAGTTAATTTTACCCTACTATCTTTGTATCATACGTATTAATTGATGCTAAATAATCCTAAGCAAAAGCCCCTCTTTTAAGAAAATTCATTAAAAGAGAGGCTTAACTATTGCTTACATTATTTAATTAAATATTTTGCAAAACCAGCTTCTGTATCTTCTAAATATTCAATATTGCTATCTGCGGGAATTACCTTTTTAGCATCTTTTGCAGATAGGTAGACAACCTTTGCATTGGCTGGGAACGGTACAAATGACCAGTTATTATCCGCAGCAGGGTTGATTGTTTTTGTTGCCATAATATAATCAACAACTGCTTGACGATTTTCATAAGCATAGCTTGTTACATTCGAGCCGTCAGCATTTTTGAAGGTTGCACCATAAGAGCCACCAACACGATAGTTGTTTGTAATAATGATAAATTCTTGGTTTACATCAATTGGCTTACCATTATACTGAACATTTTTAATACGGTTTGCATTTTCATTTATAAGATTGCCACCGCGATCATATTTTGCTGGCGATGTGACATCAATTTGATAAGTTAGACCATCTAACACATCAAAATTATAAGAGCGTGCTTCTGGATCAATAATATTTTGCTCTTCTGTTTTATTCGAATCAATTGTTGTAAAAATACCAGCAGCCATTTCTAACCATTCAACCGCTTGCGCACCTGTTACTTTAATTGTGGCAACAGTATTGTCGTAATGATAAATATCTGCCATATTTTTAATAGCAAGTGGTCCTACAGGAATATTTGTATAGTCTAGCGGGTTATTACGTGAGCCTGCTTTGAACGGTGCACCTGCTGAAAGAAGCGGTGTATTTTCATCAACAGTCCCCTTTAACTCTTGTTCAATAAACCATTTCTGTGCCTGTGTGACAATTTGAATTGAAGGATCATCTTGCACCATTGAGAAATAACTATGAATCGGTGCAGTTGTTTCCCCAACAGGCTGTCGAATGTACGCTAAAGTTCCTTCATGTGCTTCTTTCACAGCACCTAATACTGTTTTAGATGGCTGTAGATCTTCTTGTTTAATTGACTGTAGAGAGCCTTTGCCATCTACTACAATCCATTTTGAACCTTGTTGTTCTAGTTTTAGATCAATAACACCAAGATGGCTACCATAGCTACCTGCCATAACAGTAGGAACACCATTAATTGCCCCTTTTTCTTGATCTACATTTTTCAAATCTTTGTAATCACCTGGGAATGTTAAATGAGAATGTCCTGTAATTAAAGCATCAATACCTTCAATTTCGGCGATTTGGTAGCCTACATTTTCCGCACCCTTCACATACGTATCCTCACCAATGCCTGAATGTGAAAGAACAACAATAATGTCTGCTCCAGCCTTCTGCATGTCTGGTACTACTTCTTTAACTGCTTCCACAGGCTCCTGCATATCAACTTTTCCAGCTAAATGAATGGCATCCCATTCAATAATTTTCGTTGGAACAATGCCTGTTACACCAACTTTAATTGTATGCTTATTTCCTGCATTATCTACTACATCTCTATCAAGAATAATGTACGGTGTAAACATACGCTCTTTTGTTTTGGCATAGTACGTATTAGCATTTACGACTGGATACTTTGCATCATTTAATACTTCATCTAAAAAGTCTAGACCATAGTTAAATTCATGGTTTCCTAAAGTGCCAGCATCGTATTTTAGTGCATTAAGTGCTGCAATAGCTGGATGAACTTCGCCTGGTTTTAACACATTTTCTAGTGCTTTATAAGAGCCTAATGGCGTTCCTTGAATCAAATCCCCATTATCAAATAGTAATGTATTTGGATTTTTAGCACGCGCCTGCTCAATTAATGTCGCTGTATTTGCTAAACCTAATTCAGATGATTCTGCATCTAAATAGTAATTGTAGTTCGCTAAATTTGTATGAATATCTGTTGTTCCTAAAATCTGAAGATCTACTGATACGCCAGTTGAAGACGCTTTATATTCTGTTACAAAGCGTTCCACAATACTCTCCATTTGTTCCTTTGTCACATAGTCACGGGGGCGAATGGTATGATCCTCAAACGCTTGCAAAATGTTTGCTGCAACAGCATTTGCTAAATCTTGTTTATATGTCTCTGCAATTTGATCTGCATCCTTAAATTGCTCTAAAACAGTAAGAGAAGCGTTTTCACTCACTAGTCCACGGGCGGAGATCACGAATGCCTGCTGACGTGTTA
This sequence comes from Lysinibacillus sp. FSL H8-0500, assembly GCF_038051955.1. Lineage (NCBI taxonomy): Bacteria > Bacillati > Bacillota > Bacilli > Caryophanales > Bacillaceae > Lysinibacillus > Lysinibacillus sp. FSL H8-0500. Next base: position 4,353,138 of record NZ_CP150292.1, read on the forward strand.
ATTTGTCATTTGGCCCAAATGTAGTTGCCGTTTTACCTTTAATAAGTTTTAATTGGACAGCCTTTTCTACATAAGGTGCTAAATTTTTAGAAACATCGGTAAAGGCAATAGAAGAACCGTCACCAAGCTCTACATCTAAGCTTTCTACTAAATTTTTTACATAATCTCCGCGTGTTACATTATCAGCTTGCGCATTGGCAGATAATCCAAATGGCAGAAATGCAAATAAAACTAGTAGCACTGCTAAGAATTTAGTTATTAATTTCTTATTCATGCAACAACCTCCCTATTCATCTAATGTTTTCCTACAAATCCTATTATATTAAACAACTTGTCGTTTTTGGTGAATAAATAGTCCTAATTATATGTATTTTTAAAAGAATGGGGATTTACATTTACGTAAAATAACAGATTATTATTATTCCCTTGTCTCCTTCTTAATATGATGTTAGTAAATGTAAATTTCAAATAACGAATGAATACCAATATGTCTGACCTTTATACCCCGCCATACCTCTGTTTACTAACTAAAAAAGCTCCCTCCAATTGGAGAGAACTTTTATTAAAAAATATTTTTTATGCATTAACAGTTTGTAGTGATTGAGCTACTTTTTTTACTTCTTCTAGGCCATTTGCAATAATTTCTTGTGCTTTATCCGGTGAAGCATTGTGACCTTCAATAATGACTTCATCAATAATTTCCATACCGAATACGCCAGCCACTACGTTTTTGATGTAGTTTACTGACATTTCCATTGGCTGAGCTTCTGGTGATGAATAGTAGCCACCACGAGCATTTAGAATAATCGCTTTTTTGTCAGTCATTAAGCTAATTAATTGACCATTTTCACCATATTTGAATGTGAATCCTGCTTGGTATACGTAGTCAATAAATGTTTGTAGAGGGGCTGGAATTGTTAAGTTCCATAGTGGGAATGCAAATACAACTAAATCAGCTGCAGTTAATGCATCCATTGCTTTTTGTTTTGCAGCTAATAGACGTGATTCGATGTCTGTTAACTCTCCACCATTTTGTACTTTACCAAATGCATTGAAAAGGTCTTGTCCAAAATAAGGCATATCTTCTGCAAATACATCAAAAGTTGTGACATTCACGCCTTGTACATTTTCCATAAATGTATCATACATTTTTGTTGAAATACCGTCTGGACGGTTGTTAGCTTTTATTACTAAAACGTTCATTATATAAATTCTCCCTTAAAGTGCATAATTTAATATCTCGAATTCGAGATGTATATTTATCTTAAAAAATTTCATGTAAAATGTCAACGCTCCCTGCCTCATACTTTTGACTGAAATACGTTGCTGCTAACATGCTATTTCTAAAATTTACAGCTATCGTCTGTACAAATACCACTATCTTCAGAACCAGCCATGGTTAATTTTGGTTGTAAGCCCTCTTCCTCAGCTACTTTGCGCAATGTTTCCTCAAAAACCTGTTGTGGCTGTGCACCTGATATACCATATTTACGATTTAAAACAAAAAATGGTACACCTCGTACACCTAACTGTTGCCCTTCCTGAATATCCGCTTCTACTTCATCTTTAAACGTATCTGCTACAAGAACCTTTGCTACTTCCTCACGCTGTAGACCCACTTGTTCAGCGATAGTTAGTAATACCTCGTCTTGTCCAATGCGCTTACCTTCAATAAAATGACTGTGTAAAAGTGACTCCACAAGCGCTGTTACATCCCCTTGCTGTTCTGCCCATTTTACAAGACGATGTGCTTTTAGTGTGTTCTCTTCCATCAAATCGCTAAAATCATAGTTTAAGCCTACCTCTTTAGCACGTGCTGTTACGCCTTCTGTCATTTCCTGCGCTTTTTCCAAAGACATTCCATACTTTTTCGCCAATGATTCATAGACCGTAACATTTGAATCTACTGGTGTTGTTGGATCAAGTTGATAGCTTTTATAGATAAGTTCTACCTGCCCATCATAACCCATATCCTGAATTGCCTTCTCTAGCTGTTTTTTACCAATATAACAAAATGGACATACATAGTCAGACCAAATTTCAATTTTCATAACCCACACCCCTTTTGTTACATTGTAACGATAGAGTAAATCGCAAGGCAATTTTTATGCCTCTTGCATAAATGTTCAAGCGAACCTACATACTGAACATAAAAACATTGTGAGGGTTATCTATGACACAATCTCTTTGGGTCGCAACATCTGAATCTGTCTCCCTATCGTCGCTGACTTCATCCATTACTTGTGATGTCTGTATTATTGGTGGTGGTTTAACTGGATTATACACGGCCTATACTTTAGCAAAGACAGGCGTTGATGTAGTATTACTTGAAGCAAATACTCATTTTGGTCACGGTACAACTGGTCATTCAACGGGAAAATTAACAGCGCAGCATAGCCTTATTTATGCAAATCTTTTAGAAAAGCTTTCGTTGGAGGAGGCAAAACTCTATTATCAGCTCAATCAGCAAGCCATTGATAGGGCAAGACACTTACTTCCTCAAGAAAGTGTGCGACAAGTAGATTCATTGCTATACTGTCAAACAAAGGAAGGCTATGCGCAATTATTAAAAGAGTGGAATGCCTATAAGGTATTAAATATTAAATCAACACTTACTTCTGAAACTGAGCTACCTTTTCCCATTACAAAAGCATTAAGTATGTCTCAGCAGGCTCAAATAAATCCGATAGAGATTAGTAACTTTCTTGCCAAAGAAGCACAGTCTATGGGAGCAAGACTTTATACAAATACACGTGTGCAGCAATTAAACATCTCACAAAACAACTTATATACCGAAAAAAACATGTCAGTTCAATACAATAAGCTTATTTTGTGCTCCCATTATCCAATTGAGGCATTTAAAGGGCTTCAACTTTTTAAACTATCCAATAGTCGCTCTTATATGGTAGCGAGTAAAATCTCTGAAACCATGCAGGGTCAATATTTATCTGTCGACTTTCCTTCACGTTCTATTCGAACGACTACCATTAAGGATGAGCATTATTTAGTATTAGGAGGAGCCAATCATATTGCGGGGGAAACAGTTCATACAGAGCCCTATTATGAAGGGATTACGAATGAGCTAAAAGAACATTTTGAGCAACAGCCACTTTATCGTTGGTCTGCTCAGGATATTGAAACACCGGATATTGTGCCATATGTGGGGAGAATTACAAATTCCTTACCAAATGTACTAATTGCTACAGGCTATCGCAAATGGGGTATTTCCAATTCCTTTGTAGCTGGTGATATTTTATCCTCATTAATCACTGGTGCACGAAGTGAGGAGGGCGCTATTGCTCTTTATTCACCATCACGTACAAAATTCGGTGCTCAATTTATGCAAATGCTGAAAGTCGGTGGCTTTGTTGCAAAGGAATATATCGCTGGCTACATGAAGCATGCTGCTGCCCCAACCTGCACGCATTTAGGCTGTAAAACAAAGTGGAATAAGGCTGATGAAACATGGGATTGTCCATGCCATGGCTCACGCTTTAATGCCAAAGGCGAGGTGCTGGAAGGTCCTGCAGTGCAACCGTTAAAGCTAGATTAAAAAAGAGGTTGCCCTATAGACAACCTCCTTCACATTATTTTAAAGCTTCTGTTAATACTGGTACGATTTGCTTTTTACGAGACACAACGCCTGGTAATACAACACGACCCTGGCTAAGCTCAGCACCAAAGCCTTTTGCAGCTGCTTCTGCTACCTGCCCAATAGCAATAGCTGTAGAATCATTGTTTAAAATATCTGTTACAACGAAGAAGAATAAATCTAAACCATTGTCAGCAACATTTTTATTTAATAATGCTTCTAGTTCCTCTTGACGATTAAGCACATCATTAATATCCACTGCATTTACTTGCGCCACAACGGATTTGTACTCACCGAATTGGAACTCTTTAGCATCTAATGATAAGAGATCTTCTAAAGATTTATCAGATAGATCAGCACCTGCTTTAAGCATAGCTAAACCATACTCAGCAGTATCTACTCCAGCAATTTTTGCTAGCTCTTCACCAGCTTTTACATCCTGTTCTGTGCAAGTTGGTGATTTGAAAAGCAATGTATCGGAAACAATTGCAGATAGCATTAAGCCTGCAATATTTGCTGGGATTTCAATATTATTTTCTTTAAAAATTTTATTTAATATTGTAGCTGTACAGCCCACTGGTTCTGCGCGATAGTATAGCGGGTCTGCTGTTTGGAAGTTGGCAATACGATGGTGGTCGATTACCTCTGTAATTTGAACCTCCTCAATTCTATCCGCTGATTGTTGGAATTCGTTATGGTCCACAAGTATAACCTTGTCCGCTTCTCCTGCTATAGATGCGATTAAACGAGGTGCTTCAAAGCCGAATTTATCCAGCGCAAATTGTGTTTCATTATTAACATCTCCAAGACGCACTGCCTCAGCCTCTTCACCTAGTTGCTGCTTTAAATAGGCATATACAATAGCAGATGTGATTGTGTCTGTATCTGGATTTTTATGTCCAAAAACTAAAACTTTACTCATTGAATCAATTCCTCCTAAAGTGACACTTACATTTATATTTTATTTTATCATACATATTATTGAAATACGATGGGATCAATGGCAGAAAGATGTCTTTTGTCAAGCAAGTGATTTCCATTATGTTGGGCACGCCCATTCCCCACCTTACTGCAAAAACGTGACTTCTTCCCCTGTGCACAAAGCTAAAAGTCCCATGGCCATGTTATCTTTCAATACCAAAGTCATAATAGACAAAACAAAAATATTAAAGATAGCATGAGTAGGTGTAGAAGTCTTCCCTTAATAACAATAAAATCTTCACATCTACGCTACCTTAATATCCGAGTTTGCAAATAAGCTATATATATATTATAACTTATTTGAGTACTATTTCATATATCTTTCTTCCAATTTATGATTTCCCTAATTATCTATCCTTTATTTAACATTTAATAGTAAAAAATGCATCTTTTTTTAAAGTAAATTAGTATATATAGATATTTAGTTGGGTTTTATATTTAAGTAAGCATAATTTTATGCTATCATCAAATAGTCTATATTTTTAGATATACAAGAAATGGGGATTACGATGATAAAAAAGATGGAAAAAAAGTATATTCCTTTAGCAAATTATTTTGAAGTAGCCTTACAACAAGAAATCACACTATCCTTTAATGAAGTAGAAAATATTATGGGACAATCCTTACCAAATGCTGCATACTTAAATAAAAGCTGGTGGAAGAAAACAAAGCCCCCTCTTTCACACTATTTGTCATGGACAAATGCAGGTTATTATGTCATTGAAGTGAAACTCGGTAATAGTGTAACGTTCTCACGTACACAAATGAAGTCTACTGAAAGTAATGTTTCTGAAAATGAAGAAAATCCATCTGCATATATAATTCGAGGGATTGAAGCATCAGACGCCAGATCGTTTATTCACTTACAGGAAGAAATTCTTCAGCAAACCGATTTCATGTATAATGTACAAAATGAATTAAATTTAACAGTGCAGCAGCTACGTAAAAATTTAACCTATTGGAAACAACTGAAAAACCGCACAATATTACTTTGTGTATTAAATGGTATTTTTGCAGGCTATGCTGTGATACATGGCTATAAGCAATCAAAGGTACAGCATGTAGCTTCTGTGCGTGTAGCAGTAAAAAAAGAATATCAGCAAAAAGGCATTGGCTCTGCCTTGATGAAAGCAGTTGAAAACTGGTCTAAACAACGTAATATTTCGCGACTAGAACTATCTGTTATGGAGCATAACGAAATTGCCTTACATCTCTTTAACAAACTAGGCTTTCAGCAAGAAGGTATTCGACAAAATGCTATAAAATTAAATGATTATACCTTTGTTAATGAGTATAGCTTAAGTAAAATGATATAATTCACTGTTCCTAGATAGATGTCTAAATCATATTTGGACATCTTTTTATATATTGAAAAAACGCATAGAACCGTGTGGATCACACGTTATCTATGCGCGGTTGTTTGTATTAAAATATTTGCTTCTCCCTAGCAGTGTCAAGGAATAGTACATTACTCTCTACTTGCTCATAGGATTGTTGATAGTTTTCATATTGAGCCTTATCTTGACTAATCATTTCCTCTATCAAAGCATGCAAGAATGACACTAAAACAGGAGCAATATCCAGAGAAGAATGATTTTTTGTGCCAAGCGCAAATAATGCACTAGCATATTCTCGAATAGGGGAAAATGCAGAGCCTGTGATGACAATAATTTTTGCCTTTTTCATCTTGGCAATTTCAACGATTGTTTGAATATTCTTTATCTGTTTATCAAAAGTGAATACGATTAATGTTGTATGCTCACCCATACTATTGATTTGTTGTAAAATACCATCAGAATTTAAACGCAACTCTTTAATATTTGAACGTAGCGTTTTTAATGTGTGCGATAGCCAATCCGCCATCGAAGTAACCTGATGAGTACCTAAAATATAAATATTGTCTGCCTCATGCATCCATTTTGAACTTTTTTGAATAAGCTTATCATTAATAAATTGAATCGCTTCCTCAATATTTTGACTATCGCCTTGCATAACCTTCCCAAAGCTAGATTGACTTAACTTATTAGCAGTATGTGAACGTTGTAAATGCATTCCATCGTTTTGAGATATCACATAGTTTCTTACTTCTTCCTGAAGCTCTACATAACCCGAAAGATCCATGGCATAACAAAAACGAATAACAGTTGACTCACTTACATTTGCCATCCTCCCCACTTCTGCTGCACCATTAGCAATAACAGTTGTGGGATTGTCCATTACAAATTGTGCTACTTTACGCTGCCCCTTTGACAGTCTTACAAACCTTTTCTTTATATCCTCTTGAATACTCATATCTAACAACCTTTCTTTCAATGACCTTATCACGAACAGGAGATTGTTTCCTACTGCCTCAGAATTCGATTAGCAATACAGTATCATGATTACAATTTGAATACAATGACTTTTCTGAAAAAACTTTAGCGCTTCAACCTGCTAATACGATAATACGCTTTAATCCTTGGATTATACGCATTTGTAATTTCAACAAATTTATGAACGAAATAAAAAAATGCCCTGAATCATTTATTTATGAGACAGGGCACTAATGATGTTATGACTATTCTAATTCTAGTTGTTTGGTTTCTTTCCCTAAGAAAACTACGCCTATAACCCCAATCATAATTGCCACACAGAAAATGGCAAAGATAAAGCCGATTGTATAGCCTGCTGTTAATAAAAAGCCTACTAACAGCGGTCCAAAAATACCTCCAATACGCCCAACGGCTGCTGCCATCCCCGCCCCAGTTCCACGAATAATAGCTGGGTACTGTTCAGGCGTATAGGCATAAAGAGCACCCCACGCACCTAAGTTAAAAAATGATAAAAACATACCTGAAGCTAATAATATACTGAGCGTTTCTGCATTGCCAAAAATAGCAGCACTGATTGCTGTACCTATTAGATAAGAAACTAGCACAAATTTTCGTCCAATTTTATCGATAAACCATGCTGCCGTAAAATATCCTGGTAATTGAGCTAATGTCATAATAAGAACATATTTAAAACTAGTAATCATATCAAAGCCCTTACCAACCATGACACTTGGTAGCCATAAAAACATACCGTAATAGGAGAATACAACCGTAAACCATAATACCCATAGCATTAATGTAGAACGCGCATATTTCTTCGACCACACATCTTTTATATTTTGACCGATACTACGTTTCTTGGATTCTTCCTTCACCGTAAACTGTGGGGAATCAGGTAGATGCCAGCGAAGATAAATGGCATAGAAAGCTGGAAGTGCTGTTAATATGAGTGCTACTCGCCATCCCCATGTTGGAATCACAAAGTAGGAAATCAATGCCGCAATTAACCAGCCTGCTGCCCAAAAACTTTCCAGTAAAACGACGACGCGTCCTCTTTCTTTTGCTTTTACACTTTCAGATACTAATGTCGAGGCAACCGGTAATTCTCCCCCTAGTCCCATCCCTACAAAAAAACGTAGTATTAAAAAAGCTACTAACGTTGTTGTAAAGGCAGATAAACCACTTGCTACTGAAAAAAGTACAAGTGTCCACATAAAAATTTTCTTTCGCCCTACTTTATCAGCAAAAACACCGAATACTAGTGCACCTACAGCCATTCCAATTGAATTAACACTACCAATCCAACCAGATTGGCTCGGTGATAGTCCCCAATCAGCTGCCAATGCTGCAATCACAAAGGATAATATCCCAACATCCATTGCGTCAAAAAGCCAGCCTATTCCTGCTACACCTAAAAGCTTATTTCTCGAAATAGTTTGTTGAGATTTATTTGTTCCTATAGTATTTGTTGTCATCCTAACCACCTGTCTTTACATTTGACATTACAATGTATAATTACTATACAGTTGTTTCAAGAAAGTGACAAGTAAAATTCAAATTACCAAATTGTTTCGACAATTTATGAAATGCTATTGAAATTACAGGGCTGTTTGCGTTAAAATGTCTTTTATACAAAAACAGCTGTTCTTTCTATAAGAACAAAAGGAGATCATACTATTATGTGGAAAGGCCTTATTGAAGAATATAAACAATTTTTACCTGTAACAGACAATACACCTGCATTAACGTTAAATGAAGGCAATACGCCTCTTATACATTTAGTGAATTTATCTAAAAAATTAGGTATTGAGCTTTATGGAAAAATTGAAGGTGCAAATCCAACTGGTTCATTTAAAGACCGAGGTATGGTATTTGCTGTAGCAAAGGCAATTGAAGATGGTAGTAAATGCGTTATTTGCGCTTCTACAGGAAACACTTCTGCGGCTGCGGCTGCCTATGCAACACGAGCTGGTATCCAGTCCATCGTTGTAATCCCTAAAGGAAAAGTCGCTCTTGGTAAGCTTGCACAAGCAACAATGTATGGTGCAAAAATCATTGAAATCGATGGTAACTTTGACGACGCTTTAAATATCGTTCGCCAAGTAAGTGAAACAACGCCTGTTGCACTTGTTAACTCAGTCAATCCATATCGTATTGAAGGTCAAAAAACAGCATCATTTGAAATCGTCGATGCTTTAGGCTCAGCTCCTGATTATCTGTGCATCCCTGTTGGTAATGCAGGAAATATTACAGCATACTGGAAGGGCTTTAAAGAATATCATGCTGCAAAAGATAGCGGTCTACCAAAAATGTATGGCTTTGAAGCTGAAGGTGCTGCTGCAATTGTGAAGGGAGAGCCAATTGCAAACCCTGAAACAGTGGCAACAGCTATTCGAATTGGTAATCCTGCTAGCTGGAAACTTGCAGAGGCTGCTCGTGATGAGTCTGGTGGTATTATTGATTCCGTCACAGATGAAGAAATTTTAGCTGCCTATAAACTAATTGCAAATACAGAGGGCATTTTCGTTGAGCCAGGTTCAGCTGCTTCATTAGCAGGTGTCATTAAATCAGTGGAAAATAGCAAAATTCCAAAAGGCTCTAAAGTAGTAACTGTTTTCACAGGCAACGGGCTAAAAGATCCTGATACAGCGATGGACACATCTACTGTAGAGGTTGTAGCCCTAAAAAATGATGAACAAGAAATTCGCACGTATATTGAAGGTGTACTATGAGTAAAATGTGGCAAATCTCAGTTCCTGGAAGCACAGCCAATTTAGGGCCTGGCTTCGATTCAATAGGACTTGGCTTGTCTCTTTACTTAAAGCTTACAGTTTCTTTGCAAGATACATGGGAGATTATTCACCTTGATGACAACGGTCCTAAAGAGTTTGAACTTGAAGAGCATTTACTATACGTGATTGCTAAAAAAATTGCAGATCAATATGGCAAACAGCTACCTGCCTGTCGTGTTGAGATGGCGAGTGAGCTTCCATTAGCACGTGGCCTTGGAAGTAGTGCAGCCGCTATCGTTGCAGGTATTGAACTGGCAAACCAAGTATGTGAACTTGGCTTAACCGTTCAAGATAAGCTTAATCTATCTTCACAAATTGAAGGTCATCCTGACAACGCAACAGCCTCTGTCTTAGGCGGTTTAACGATTTCTTCGATGGATGAAAACGGCATTGTCGATACATTTCATATAAATGATATCCAGGCATCCTTTGTTGTATATGTGCCAGATATTGAGCTTAAAACAAGCGAGGCACGCTCTGTATTACCAGAGAAATTCGACCGAGCTTATGCTGTGAGCGCTTCAGCAAATGCAAATATGCTAGCAGCTGCTTTAATGGCACGTGATTTTGAACGTGCTGGGCGTTATATGGAAGCCGATTTATTTCATGAGCCATTTCGTGCCAAGCTAATTCCTGCCTATACAGAAATTCGCACGACTGCAAAGAAAATTGGTGCTTATGGAACAGCACTAAGTGGAGCAGGCCCAACATTAATCTCCATTATTCCTACTGCCATTGCTGATGAATTCGTACAAACAATGAAAACTAAATTCCCAACGCATCAAATTATCCTAACAAAAGCAGATGAACATGGGGTACAAATAAATGAAACAGTAAAACGCCTGCTATCATAGTAGGCGTTTTTTCTTGAATGCTTCTCCATATACATCTATTATTGTAACGCTGCACGATTGGAATAGACGCTTTACTTAAAGGAGGAACGACCTTGAAACCAATTATTTTCTGTGATTTCGATGGCACGATAACAGAAACGGATAATATTTTTTCCTTGATGACTCAATTTGTGCCAGAGGAGTCCAAAAAAATTGCAGAGGCTATGATAACACAAACAATCTCATTTAAAGATGGTCTCTCGGCAATGTTTCAGCTACTCGCTACACAACAAAAAGATGACATCGTTCAATATCTTATGGATACAGCAAAAATTCGTGAAGGCTTTGGTGACTTTGTTCGCTATGCGCAAGACAATAATATTCCATTCTATATTGTTAGTAGCGGGGTTGGTTTTTTTATTGAACCTTTAGTAGAGAAGTATGGATCATTTACGGGTATTTACTGCAATCAAGCTGATTTTTCTGGTAAACAGATTCAGCTTATTTATCCAAATAGCTGTGATCAGGAATGTAGTCATTTCAGTACACAAGGTTGTGACTGCTGCAAGTCTAGTGTTATACGCACAGTTGCTGCAGATGATCATTTCAAAATTGTGATTGGCGATTCTCTATCAGATTTTGAGGCAGCCAAACAAGCAGATATTGTTCTTGCTAGAGATCACCTTATTCATCGCTGTGAGGAGCTTCAAATTCCCTATAAGCCCTTTACCACTTTTTATGATTGCTTACAGGCTATAGAGGAAATTATAGAGCCACACAAGATGATGGCTACATCCTAACAAATAGGAAAAGGGAACCGACTTCTACGTAGTTGGTTCCCTTCTTCATTATGCAAGTAATACTAGACTAATGGCCATAACCGCCATTCCTCCTACCAAACCATACATTGATAAATGTGTTTCATCATATCTCTGTGCTGCTGGTAATAACTCATCTAAGGAAATAAAGACCATTATACCCGCAACACCTGCAAAAACAATTCCGAACATGACATCTGTTAAAAATGGCATAAGAATTAAAAATGCTACTAATGCACCGACAGGCTCTGCTAGTCCTGATAAAAATGATAGCTTAAAGGCTTTTCGTCTATTACCTGTGGCAAAGAAAATCGGCACAGATACAGCGATTCCCTCTGGAATATTATGAATAGCTACTGCAATGGCAATTGCTATACCTACATTTGGATCATTGAGCGCTGACATAAATGTTGCGATACCCTCTGGAAAATTATGAATGGCAATCGCAAGAGCTGTAAAAATCCCCATCTTCATTAGGTGATCTTCATCGACCTGTGGCTTAATAGCATTTACTTCTTCAACAAGCTTTACCTCATGCGGATTAGTAGCCTTTGGAATAAATTTATCAATGAGCGCAATAAATAGCATACCGCCAAAGAATCCAAGAATGGTCATCCAATAACCATTAGTTGTACCTAATGCATTGGTTAAAGCATCTTTTGCTTTTACAAAAATTTCAACAAGTGATACATAAATCATAACACCTGCTGAAAAACCCAGTGCTAATGATAAAAATTTTGTATTTGTTCTTGAGGTGAAAAAGGCTATTAAACTGCCTACCCCTGTTGCCAGCCCAGCAAAAAGAGTTAACCCTAATGCCAATAAAACGTTTCCTTCCATTGCCTTCTTCCTTTACTCTTTTTCTTATTGTACTCATCTTAACGTAAAAGTTTCCTGTACACAATTCTTTTTTACAAGGCAAATATCATTCTTTACAATATAAAAAGCAGTATCGATTCATATGAATACAAATACTGCTTAGTCTTATTGATGATTTGATTGAAATAATTTCTTGCGACGTTCATACCAAATAACACAAATGATAAACCAAGTATAGCCAATACTCCAGCCAGCGAGGACATCTGACGCAAAATGTCTAGCACCTGCAACTCGTGCTAATCCAATAAGCACTGTTAATAGAATTGCTCCAAGCCACAGTAAGACTTTACGACCTTTACTATTATGCTCAGCTAAAATATAGGCTGTTGTGAATAAATATAAAATACCCGTCATAGCATGTCCCGATGGAAAACTAAAGGATGTTAGCTGATCTTCAATTTCAGGTCGTGGTCGTTGAACCCATTTTTTTAATAACTGATTTAAAACATTCCCCGCTGCAAATGTGAAAACAACCAATAACATGGCACGATAATTTTTTACCCGCCAAGCTAAATACGCCATTAAAACTATTGCTACAGTGACCACAAATTGAGGCTCCCCTATATAATGAAAAACATCAATTAAACGATTACCAAAAAGTACATCTGCTATAATGGTATCTAATTTATTCACGAAATTGCTTTCATAAGTAGCCCGTAATGCAATAAATACAATAAACGTTAGAATTGCTAATGGATATGCCCATTTTTTCATCTATATTCTTCACCCCAAAACATTCATGATATGTTGTTCACATCATAACATAATTCGGATTATTCGAGATGATGAATAGATGTAACTTTTAGAAAAATATGCGTCCTTATATTCGCAAAAATAATTGATACTTCTTCAGTCTATGCAAATAAGTAGATGCGGCCAATGCTAAAGGAGGAAAACTTTTTATTACTAGGTTATATAACCTTTTTATATTAGTGCTTAACATCCACTACTGTATTAACACAGGATCAAATAGCCAATCTTTTGGTCCAAAATTTGCATCCTTTTCGCCTCTGACATCACGGGAAATATTATGTTTAAGAATAGCTTCTCTAAACCTCTTACTGAATAATGTTTTTCTATACAAATATTTTCCATCATGGCTCCATTCAGCCGCATAAAAAACATCGCCTTGTACGCTGCTTAAATCCTTACGATGATAAATATCTGGACCGTTAATGACACCATTTAAACCACAGCTACATGGAGGTTGCTCAGTAGCAAAATATAGTTTAATTCTATCACTACTACATGATGGTAAAATCTGTGTTGGAATAATTTGATAGGCAAGTTGCTTACCTTCCTCAGGCCCTTGGTGGATCACCTCTAATAACTCATAGCCCTCGAGGTTTTCCTGTTTCATTAGCGATACCAATTTTTGAGAGGCAACCCAGTAACCACTTACATGTACTAAATGACGATCCTTTATTTGCGATGTATCGATCACAATTGGTGATAGTTGTTCTTTGGCCATAAGTCCACAAGATTTACAATGTGTACTTAAAGAAAATAATGTACCCTTATCCTCGACAAACATTTCTGGTGAATTACCTGTCGAATTTAAAGTAAATAATGGAGCCTGCTTATATTCTTGTTCTGAAAACTCAAAGTAAAAACGTTCTCCTATTGAAACAATACCTAATTCACGCTCTAAAGATTCATATAAAGCGGTTACGTGTTCATATGTTATTTCTTCATTTAATGTAAAAGTGGGATTAAATTTTGTTTTTAAATTTCTTTTTTTAATTTCAGGCGCACCAACTGCAATACCATGACGATTATAAACATTAATAACTTGATCTTGGCTAGATTCGTCTATAGAAAATAAATTTTCGAGTTCTACTTTCACACTACACGCCTACCTTTATAAAGTTTTATGGTGAAGTATATTTTTACTAGCTAGTATATTGTACAATCTTTAATTCCTACTTTATGCATAGATAGCCAGGCTGCTTATTTTAAAGCAATTTTTTTATAGCAAATCTACTTAATCACCCTTAAATTAAGCGTACCAGTAGTTATACCACCATTTCAACTTCGGGTTTACGCCAATTTTTTGGCGGTCTTTGCATATATTTCTGGCGTGATTTGGCGGACATATAAAAAACACCGCCACTTTTTGGCGGTGTCATAATTTATTTATAGGCAATTTCTCGTAAAAAATAGGTAATATTTACTGAATTCAATTTATGAGTTTATCAATTCCCAAAAAGATCCCTATTAATTGAAAATTATACCAATAGTATAACATAGTAATAGCTTACAGTAAATTCATTTTTTCAGCAAGATTTACAGCCTCTGTACGTGAATCTACATTAAGCAAAGAAAAAAGTTGTGTTAAATAACGTTCAGTTGTTCGCTGCGGAATATTTAGTTCGATGGCAATTGCTTTATTTGTATGACCTTCTGCAATGAGCCGTAATATTTTCTTTTCCTTTTCATTAAGATGAATATCAAATTTGGCATTTTGCAATTGAAATTTATCATCCAGAAAATCCAAAAAATTTTTGGGTAGAACAATTTCACCATTGGCAATGGCTCTTACTGTTCGTATAATTTGCTCTTTAGAAGCTGTTTTAGCTAAAATGCCTTCTATTTTTCTTTCTAAAATAAGATGATAATAATCGGTAATATCATCTCCCGTATAAAGGATAACAGAAGCATTTGATTGGATTGCTTTAATATGACGAGCTAGGTTTATACCATTTTCTAATGGCATATTAATATCAATTAAATAGATATCATATGGCTTATTTTTTATTCTTTCGATAACATTTGTTGCGTCGCTTTCTGTATCGATAATAATATCTTCATTTTCTTGAAATAAATTTTTCGTTCCCTCTAACACAATTGGGTGATCATCCACTATGAGCATCGTAATCAAGTGCTTCACTCCCTTCTTTTACCATGATTTGAATAGACATTCCTTGATTTATATGTGAATCAATGCAAAATTGTCCGTTAAATGCTTTTACGCGCTCCTGCATACCTCGAATCCCCATCGACTCTACCACAACAATGTCTTCCATATTACACCCTACACCATTATCCTCATAAATAATTTCAAAGCCATCTGTCTTCTCTTTAAGATGGATCTCAACTGTTGTTGCATGGGAATGCTTTAATGCATTATTTAACAATTCTTGAAACAATCGATAAATCATTAAATTCATACGTTCATCCTCTAAATAAAGACGATCAGTTGTGTAGATTAAGACAAAATCCGCCCGTTCCGACACATTTTTTATTAACTTTTCTAATGCCGCATTTAAGCCTAATGTATCCAATAATGGGGGCTTTAAGTTTTCGCAATATGCTCTTAGCTCATGGAGGGAGGCAACCATTTGCTGATGAATTTTTGCTAGCTTGCCCTGAATATCCTCTGTGTCCTTGGCGTTTATTAACACATCTACCTCTCGTGCAATATGTAATTGCTCCTGTAAATTAGTGTCATGTAGCTCTTGTGCCAATTGATATTTTTCCTCTTCAAATCTTAACCATAATAGCTTATTTAGCCAAGGTAGCTGGTTATTATCAGCCTGCTTCATATGCTTTAGTTCTCCTAGTAACTCTTCTACCATTTTTGTATTTTCAATAAAATTATTCACATACAACAGAAGCAATTCAAGCCATATTAGCTTGTCATCCTTGAGATAAATGGGCGTATTATGCCCTAATACTAAGACTCTTTTATAATGGGTATCCTGATGGAGAAATGCTACATAAACTTTATCGATCTTTCGTATTTCTCCTAACCGGATTTCTTCCATCACTTCAGGCAGTATGGTAATGTTTTTTCCAACTTTCGTTATAAATTCATGGGTATCATAGCTATATGTTAAGACAGAAGCCTCATCTAGCTCAAGATGCACAGAAACTTCATCGGCAAACTTCTCTAACAGTTCATCAATTTTAATGGTTTTTCCTATTTTATCAACAGCCGTATATAGTTGATGGATATAATCGCCCTTTGTTGAAAATAAAATTTTCCGTTTTCGGTAATCAACCTTTTCTTTTATA
This sequence comes from Lysinibacillus sp. FSL H8-0500, assembly GCF_038051955.1. Classification (NCBI taxonomy): domain Bacteria; kingdom Bacillati; phylum Bacillota; class Bacilli; order Caryophanales; family Bacillaceae; genus Lysinibacillus; species Lysinibacillus sp. FSL H8-0500. The sequence continues at coordinate 4,369,362 of NZ_CP150292.1, forward strand.
TAAAAAAGCACGACTAATGATAAAAATGTAAAAAGGGCAATTCCTGACATAGCAGAAATTTCCAAATATTTTCCTGCAATTAAGTACAACCCACTTGCAAACCACAATGTAAAGATCATTGAAAAGATTGTATAATAGCGCAATCTCGTAATATGGTACTCAATATCAAATAATCGCTCAGCTAATTGCGTAAATATAAAGCTAAAAGGGATCATCCATAAAAACAATGCACTAATCTCGGTTGAAAGAATGTATGTATTAAATAGAATTTTAGGGAGTGCATATAAAAAAAGAAATGGTAGAAACGGTATCAATATACTATTCAATAAAATTTTCAACTGGGGTGAGTGATATTTGAAATAGCTTAGCAGTAAAATGCTAAGAATCATCACAAGGAGAATAAAGAAAAGTGCTAATACAACGTAAGAAAGAATATTGTTTGAAGCAGGATAAATAGCACCCATACACCCTAGTATAAAAGCAATCAGGGGCAATATATAAAAAATTTTTATATGACTAGTAAACACCCAATTTATTTTCACAAACGAATAATAATTTCTTAAAAAGTGTAATAGTATTACTAAACATAATAGCATACTGCTACGATTAATAATAATCCCGATTTCATCCAATTTGCCAGAAGCTCCACTACTTACATAGGCTAAGGAAACTGTTAACATAAAAAGAATCAGCAACTTCGTTAATGTTGTATTCTGTTGTTTAAAATATAAATATATAGCCACGAATAATGTTAAAACAAAATAACATGCTGGGATCATTAATATATAAATAAATTGCTGAGGGATATCTAACTGTTTAATATGTATAGTGATGAGAGCTCCATCTGGCTTCATAATTGTTAATTCATTCGCAGATACTATTCTTGATTTATACTTTAGCTGATTGAGATCATCAAATGGGTCACCATCTACTGCTATAATTACATCACCAATAGCTATATTTTGCCTCGCTGCCCAGTCTTGATAATAGAGTTGAGTTACGAGCCATCGATCATCCTCTTGTTCTACCTCTATTTCAATATAAGGCGCGCTATAATTTACGTAATTAAGATAAAGACCTATCACTAAATAGAAAATTATAGCGGGCCAAAACCACTTACTATGCAAAGTTTTTAAATCCAAATTGGGCTTGCTGCTCTACAGATGAAATTCTAATTAATGAGGTTTTCTTTTGTTCCTTTAATAAAGTGACTAGGCTCGGATTTTGTTCTAAATACTGAATGACATTCATCACACTTATTTTTCCTCATTTCATTAGTTTTTGTAGATAATCTTTACCCAACTCATTTATAGCTATTTGTTCAAGTTCTTTCAATGCTTTAAACTTATGGATATTTTTAATGGTAATTGCGTAACGTATAGCTCCGCCGCTTGTTAACTCATTTTCTATTGAATTATTATCCAAAACTGTAACTATATTATCATTATAATAGTTCACAACTGATTTTGAAATATCATTTTTTTGCGATAAAAGATAAATAATAGGTAGTGAATATCTTTTATTTAGTAGATCATTTTTAGGTCCCCAACTTTTTAAACTTTGAATATCATTTTTGATTTGTTGGATAATGCCTATGTATTTCCCATATTCCTGTACTTCTCTCGATACCTCTCCTTTTGCAAGCGCTTCCCCAATCAAGCAGCTCATTGCTGTTAAAGAGCCTGACTTCTGCGTAATCATTTGTAGATAGGAATCTTCATCGCGACAATTATTGAGTAAATCTAATTGCTGGCCATTTATACTTTTCAATGCATATTCCTCAAGCAGTCTAATAGCAGATATTTTATGTTCGAAGGAAGTATCCGCTATGGTTTTTGATGCCATCACTAGCATTGCTAATGCAACATTTAGCGAGAGCTCAGGTATTTTACACCAACTATAATCTGAATCCTTATCTTGCAGATCATCAATAATGTCAAAGGATAATATTAGCAGTTCAATTGCTGCAGCAACCTTATAAATATCCTCATGTACATTCTCTACAAATGCCTCATAATGCAAAAAACATAGCTTGCCAAAGGAAAATCCTACAGCTGTTTTTTCTTCTTTAAAGCTTTGTAACAACGTTTTTAACTCCTGACCAAGTAACGGCTCATTTTCAATAAGAAAGTCTAATGATTCATTAATACGTTTATCTAATTCCTTCAATAGTCCCCTCTCCTCTCTACCTTTATTAACAAATATTATATAGATTAATGGGAAAAAATACTATACCTTCCACTACACAATACAATTACTCCCATTATTTCCTTCATAAAGATAGAGACCGCCAAAAAATGGCGTTATTCTTGCAAAGCACGCCAAATTTTTAGCAATTATTAGCAAATATTTGGCGGTGTAGCACTAAACACCGCCATTAAAGTGGCGTGAATTCACCATTGAAATGGCGTTCTTACTAATGTTACGCTTATATAAAAGCATTGGAGAAATGAAAGTCTTTTGTACTAGGAGTGATTAATGATGAAAAATGCACTAAATGAAAATGTTTTTATACTTACTGCTACTTTTTCCTGTAGCATCGTTGTTACAGCGGAGGAAATTTCGATTAAAAAGCCTACAGCCGAACAGCTACAGATTGAGAAAATCATTATTCAATCTGAGTTAACAGCCTATCGAGAAACACTAGCGACCTATAAAAACATCTCAACCTTTTCAAATTTTATTAGTGATACTCCTGGATTTGAAGAGACATTTCAACAAAAGAGAGATTATTATATTGCGCAATATGGTATTCACAGAATCTCAAATGAAAATTTCTCCAATATGTCCATGGTAAACCCAAACACCTTTGGCTTGGTTATCGATTCACCAACGATCTATTTAACACCACATTATACGATTATTAATGCAAGAGGGTTGGAAGTAGAGAAAGACTCTAGCAGCAACACCGAGAACAGGAACGAGACACACTATACAAGTATTTCTGGGTTATCAATTAATGAAAGTACTATTTCCTTTAATATGGACACAACCTGTCATAGATGGCGAAAAGCATCAATGGAACATTAACTAAAAAACGAATAAAGTAGAACCGACTTAATCCACTTAGATTTTCGCCAGATAAGGTGGCACTCAAAGGAAAACTAAGTGGTTTTTACATATCTTTCTTAGCTCTATTATTTTTTAAGTTAATCCTCCTAACAGAAAAAAGATGCCTCAAATAACTTGAGACACCTTTTTAGCATTAGCCTTTTAGATAATAGACTTCTTGTCCGCTTTCAATTACATACTCAGGCTTTGGCTTGCCTGCATTTGCCTTATGACCAGCAATGTGCTCGGGACTTTTCTCCCAATTTTTCCATGCTTCTTCTGATTCCCAACGAACCATCACAAGCACTTCTTCATCACCACGTCGCACCTTTTTGACAAGCACTTGCTTATCAATGAAGCCAGGCTGTTGTTCAAGCAATGATGGTCCATCTGCCTTAGCACCAAATCGCTCTACAACCTTGTCCGAATTGCCTTCTGCTACAACAATACGTTTAATTTGTACAAACATATTAGTTAAACGCCTTTAACACATCGTCAGCTTTTAACGATTCTGATTGTAAACCACCGCCAGAAAGATACCAAACTTCTGGGTCTAGGTAGAATACTTTACCATTTTTAATTGCATTTGTTGCACTTACGATTTCATTTTCGATTGCAGCTTTTGTACCAGATTCACCATTTTCGCTTACTACTGCGTCACGGTCAACTACGAATAAAATATCTGGATTTTTCTCACGTACAAACTCAAAGCTTGCATTATCACCATGTGAGTCAATTTTAAAGCCATCAGCTTCAGCTACAGCTTTTACACCAAATACATCATGAACAACACCAAAACGTGAACCAGGGCCAAATACAGATAATGAACCTTCATTTCCTAATACGATTAATGCTTTTTCTTCTGATGCAGTTGCTTTACCTTTTACTTCCTCTACTTTTGCTTCATAGTCAGCAAGTGCATCTGCTGCTTCTTGCTCTTTACCGAAAATTTTACCTGCTAATTCTACATTCGTTTCAAATGATTCTAAGAAGTTTGTATTATCTACACCAACATATACTGTAGGTGCAATTTTAGATAATTCAGCATATGCTGCTGATGCACGACCAGAGATGAAAATAATATCTGGGTTGATTTCAGATAATTTTTCATAATCAGGCTCAAATAATGTACCAGCGTTTATATATTTGCTATCTTCAAATTTACTTAAATATTTTGGTAATGATCCTTGTACAACAGCGGTAGGTTCAACACCTAAAGCATCTAAAGTATCTAGGAAACCGTTATCAAACACAACCACTTTTTCTGGAACTTTATCAAGTGTTACTTCCTCAAAAGTAGTGCTACCATCGCGTCCTTCAATTGTGCTACCTGGAATTGTTAATGGGAAGATTGAAGACTCTTCGCTTTGCTCCTCTGCTGGCTTAGCAGCTGAATCATCACCTTTATCTTCTTCTTTTGATTCTTCCTTAGAGCTACAAGCAGCTAATACTAATAGCATCATTGCCATTAAAACCGTAAGTAATTTCCACTTTTTCATTTAAACTTTCTCCTTTTCCTTTTATATAGTTAATGGATGGTTATTCCATCTGTTACTACCTTTAAGAATTAAAATAAACACAAATTCTACAGCCATCTTGCTCTTGAACAGGAATATCCATATCATAGATTTCCTTTAAGGCATGTGAGTTAATAATGTCATTTGTAGGACCGTTTCTCACAACACGTCCATCTTTTAATGCCACAATATGATCTGAGTAGACAGAAGCAAAATTAATATCATGTAACACAATGACAACGGTTTTCCCTAACTCATCAACTAACTTGCGTAAAATTTTCATAATCTGTACAGAGTGCTTCATATCTAAGTTATTGAGCGGCTCGTCTAGTAATATATATTCAGTATCCTGCGCAATAACCATTGCAATAAAGGCACGTTGACGTTGACCACCCGATAACTCATCTAAGAAGCTGTGTTGAATCTCCCGTAAATTCATATAGTGAATAGCTTCGTCAACCTTTTCTTCATCTTCTGGTTTGAGATTTCCTTTTGAATATGGAAAACGTCCAAACGATACAAGTTCACGAATCGTTAAACGTACATTCATAAAGTTAGATTGCTTTAAAATAGATACTCGTTTCGCAAAATCATCTGATTTCCAACGACGCACATCTGCCTTATCGAGTAGCACCTCGCCAGTATCAGCATTTAATAATCGGCTTACCATCGAAAGTAGTGTCGATTTCCCTGCACCATTCGGTCCAATAAATGAGGTAATCTTTCCAGAAGCAATATCAACGCTTACATCTTGAACAACAGGTTTTTTCCCAAAAAACTTGGTAATCTCTTTGACTTGAATCATCCTGATGACCTACTTTCTTTTAATAATAAGTAGATGAAGTATACTCCACCAACAAAGTTAATAATAACGCTAAGTGTCGTATTGAAGCTGAAAACTCGCTCAACCATCCACTGTCCACCGACTAAAGCAATAATACTCATCACACAGGCACCAGCAATCAATATAGAATGCTTGTATGTTTTAAAATATTGATACGATAGATTGGCAACGATTAAACCAAAGAATGTAATTGGACCAACAAGCGCTGTGGAAACAGCAATAAGTATAGATGCTAAAATTAACATACGCTGTACTAATTTATCGTATGGTACACCTAAATTAATCGCTGTATCTCGCCCTAAAGACATCACATCTAATTGATTCATATGACGCCAACCATAGATAAACGCTAGCACAATAATAATACCTGCTGGCCAAATTAAATCAGAATTGACATTATTAAAGCTTGCAAACATTTTACTTTGTAAGCCTAAAAATTCATTAGGATCAATCAACACTTGAAGAAATGTCGTAATGCTACCTAAAAATGTACCAACAATCATACCCACAAGCAGTAAAAAATGAATTGGGCGCTTGCCTTCTTTAAACAATATTCGGTAGAAAAGCAATGCGAATACGACCATAGCCATAACTGCTACTAAGAAATTGTAGTGAACATTAATAACCAAGATAGATGTCGAGCCAAGGAAAAAATAGATTAGTGTTTGGATCATCATATACAAAGAATCAAGTCCCATAACACTTGGTGTTAAAATACGATTATGTGTAATCGTTTGGAAAACAACTGTCGAATAAGCAATCGCTATACCTGTTAAACCCATCGCCAATACTTTCATTAAGCGACGTGGAAATGCATAATGATAATTTCCGTTTAACTGATAAAATACATACAGTAAAATAAATACCATTGCTAGTCCTACTAAAATCAACATTCTTGTACGATTACGCATATGCTCTCCCCCTAAACAACATGAATAGGAAGATCGCACTTCCGATAACACCAACCGTCATACTAATTGGTATCTCATATGGGAAAATAAGCACACGCCCTAAAATATCGCAAAATAACAAGAAGGACATGCCGAGCAACGCTGTATGCGGCAATGTTTTTGCTAAATTATCGCCTCTAAACAGTGAAACAATATTTGGAATGATTAAACCAAGGAAAGGTATCACGCCAACTGTTAGCACTACTGTTGTTGAGATCAATGCTACTAGCACTAACCCTAAATTCAGGACAAATTTATAGGATAACCCAAGATTTTTTGCAAAATCCTCTCCCATTCCAGCGACTGTAAAGCGATTTGCATAAATGTAAGCTAAAATAAGCACTGGTACACTTATGTATAACAGTTCATAACGACCTTTCATGATTAATGAGAAATCTCCTTGTAACCATGCAGAAATGTTTTGGATAATATTCGCCTTATACGCAAAAAAAGTTGTAACAGACGATAAAATATTACCGTACATTAAGCCGATAAGTGGTATAAAGATCGCATCTTTAAACTTAATTCGATTTAATATTTGCATAAATAATAGTGTGCCGGCTAAAGCAAATATGAAAGCGAAGGAAATTTTTTGAAAATACGTGACATTTGTAAAAAACATCATCGAAATCAAAACACCTAATCTAGTGGCATCTAAAGTACCTGCTGTTGTTGGCGATACGAATTTATTCCTACTTAAGCTTTGCATAATTAAACCAGCAATACTCATACCCGCACCTGCCAGCAAAATTGCCACAAGTCTAGGTACACGACTAATTAAGAATAGTCTCGTTTCTTCTGAGTGGAAGTCTAATAGATCGCTCGGCTTAATATCGGCTACACCAATAAATAGCGATACAATAGACAACACAATCGTTGCTGTTAAAAGATATCTTATTTTCATTATGTAATCCCCGGTAGATTTCATTTTTGTGTGCAATGTACTTTCAGTGAAAATGATTATCATTACTCACGATTCTCATTATAAGCATGTTTTCATTCTCAGTCAACCAACAAATGAGAATTATTCTCGCTTTATTTGAGAGTTTCTTAAAAAGACGTATTATCGACAAAATCTTCGTAATTTCGTTAGCCTTTCGAAGTTAATTAATTTATCATTTAAAAAAGATAGTTGAGAACAAACGAATTTTCTCAACTATCTTTTACTAATCATATAATTCTTTTTATTCCTCTTAACCATGCTGCAACAATAAAGATAATTAACACTAGCCCTACATAACCCATCACGGCATAAAGTCTTGAAACAAGTGTCGTAAAACCTACTAGACTTGCTAGAAAGCCTAGACCTCCTAGAAAAATTGCAGCTCGTTTAAAATTTGATCTACTAGGTTCAATAAATCTCACTATAAATGAATAGAGCATGCCCACCGCAGTATTATAAATCATGCCTAAAAGAGAGAGTGTCATCAACAGTCCAACGATTGGATGAATTTCATTTGCTAACGCTAGCATTGGAATATCTAAGCCAATGACAATATTCATTTTCGCAAGCAATGATAAATGAATAAGCAAAATTAACGCACCTAACAAAATGCCACCTATAACACCACCTATTCCAGCCACCTTTTCATTGCGTACTGCCCCACACATCACCGTGAGAAGTGAAAAGCTCACTCCTATATTAAAGGCCATATATAATAAAGCAGTAAGCCACCAACTATTCGTGCTAATTTGAGTCTGCTGTGCAATAACTGCCTGCTCCACAAAAGTAAGGTCCATCGTAGCAATTGCATAGATGGCAATAATAGAGACAATCGTTAGCAAATAGGGCGTGGCAAGTGCGATTATATTAATAATACTTTTTACATTCAGCATAACCGTAGCTACAGTCAGCACAACCATGCAAATACTCCCTAGCCAAACGGGTAGCCCAAACATTTGCTGAAGGGTTGCCCCTGCTCCAGCAAACATAATGACCGCAACCCCAAATAAGAAAATTGATAATAGAAGGTCTAATAAAAAGCCCATAAAATTCCCGGAAATTTGATAAATCAAATCCTTATGGGATGTTGTGCGTAACCTTGAGCTAACCTGAGCAATGCACATACCAACAAGTGAAAAGCCAAAAGCCGCTAATAATGCACCGTAGACCCCTTTAAGACCAAAGCTTGTAAAATACAGAATAATCTCCTGCCCAGAGGCAAATCCTGCACCAACGATAATTCCTACATAGGCACCACCGATTTGCAAGCTTTTTTTCAAGCAGTTCTCTCCTCGTTTTTATATGATTGATGATCGATAAACCTCTGTACTAATCGTTAGTTTATCAATAACAGCTCGATTAGGTGCATAACCAATACCCGCTGATTGGGGCACATCAATATAACCGTTTATTGCCTTTACTTCTGGCACAATAATATCCTCATACCAATAATGACTAGAGCCCGCAGTATCTCCAGGCAAAACAAAATTACTAAGCGATGTTAGGGCAATATTATGTGCTCGTCCGATGCCTGCTTCTAGCATACCGCCACACCATACAGGGATATGGTTGTTCTGACATAAATCATGAATCCGTTTTGCCTCTGTTAAGCCGCCTACTCGTCCAATCTTAATATTGATTACACCACAGCTGCCAAGCTCAATGGCCTTCCTAGCATCCTCCACAGACGTAATGCTTTCATCGAGACAAATAGGCGTTTGTAACTGCTTTTGCAATGTGGCATGGTCAACAATATCATCAGTCGCTAGCGGCTGTTCAATCATTAATAAATTATAGGCATCAAGCTGCTGCAATATATTTATATCGTTCAATGTATAGGCTGAATTAGCATCAACCATTAGAGGAAGATGTGGTAGTTCAGTACGTATAGCTCGTACCACCTCAACATCATAATCAGGTTTAATTTTTACCTTCACCCGTTTATAGCCATTATGCATATGTTCCTTTATTTGCTCGATTAATTTAGCCGTAGATGATTGGATACCTACACTTACTCCAACCTCAATGCGTTGCTTGTTTCCGCCTAAAGCCTGTGCAAGAGATTGCTTTGTTTGTTGGGCATAAATATCCCATACAGCACCTTCAATTGAAGCTTTTGCCATGCAATTGCGGCGAATAGAGGCAAATAATGCAGATACCTCATCAGGATGCTTGATCTCTTTATGTAACAAGATGGGTATCAAAAAGTCCTTCAACATATGCCATGTTGTCTGTACGGTTTCCTCTGTATACCAAGGTGCTACAAAAGCAACTGTTTCTCCCCATCCTGTTATACCTGATTCATCCATTGCCTCTATTAATAACAGCTCTTTTTCAGCAACTGTACCGAAGCTCGTTGCAAATGGTGCTTTCATCGGCATTTTTAAGTGCCTCAATGTTATTTCTGTTAATTTCACAGTGGTCACTCCCTACTCTTTATTATAAAGCTAATAAGGAGCGTCTAACTAATAGATAGCTGTGGACATATTCAGGATGCTTTTTCATGCGTACAATTGCATAATTTTGGTTGAATAATGTTGTTAGAATTGTTCGTACCTTATAACGCCAATCCTCTGCAAGCTTTGGGCTCTCGACTTTCATTTTTTGTAAATATTGAGGTATTGGCAATAAATAGGCATCTCTATAAAAGGATTGTTTTAGCTGAAACGTATTATCCACATCAAGCACAGGCAAGCCATCAACCGTTAATGTCCACGGTACAATTTCCTGCGCAAGTTCCTCTAGTTCATCCAAGCTATCTGTCCCTCGTTCACGCTCAATCCACCATTCAATGACTAGTCTATCGGACGGGAGTCCTTCATTAAAATCATCCTGTAGCGCGCCATAATAATCTATATTATAGTGATAACTAATTGTATTGAGCTTGAAAAATGCTAGATTGGCTAAATGCGCTTCTAATGGATCAATTAACCAACGAATTAGTTGAAAACCATGCTCTTTTGCATATTCTTGTTGTGCGTGCTTCAATAACTCACCTACACCTTGTTCACGATATGCTTTCTCTACACCAATCATGTGTGAATGTAAGTACATTTCTCCATCTTGGTAGCCAACAAAGCAATAGTTAAAGCCAATAAGCTGTTCTTCTAAATAAACACCCAGTACTAAACCGCCATTTTGTACAGCAGCCAATAATTGATGGGAGGGTATAGCTTGGGTTCCCCATATCTCAGCATTTAACTTTTGTACTTCTGCAATCTCTATAGGTGTCATGATTTTATGAATACGCACTTTTTCTAACATTATGCCGACGCCTCCTTCGTATGTGCTCCTGATTCTAATGCTAGCAGCACTGCTTTGGTAAGAATTTCAACACCTGTAACAAGTCTAGCCTGTTTAAATCTCATTTTTGGATGATGTAGCCCTGGTGTTAAGCCACAGCCTAAGCCTAACATGGTCGTTTTCACACGAGGTCTCTTCACTGCATAGTGATGAAAATCCTCTCCTCCCGGTGTGTGTACAGGCTTTCTTAAATTTGATAATCCTGCTGCCTGTATAATTGCCTGCTCCATAATATATTGTGCACTTGCATCAACCTCAGCCGCCACGATATTTGCTACGGTGCGTAAATCGATTTGCACCTTATGCAAAATCTTAGCAGAATCAATAACACGCTTTACTCCTTGTGCTAAATCGTCCATTACATTATTTTGCTGTGCACGTATATCAATTGTAAACGAGGCATTGCCAGGAATTATATTGCCTGATTCTCCCCCAGCTTGGAATTTTGTCATTTTAATAGAGACAGGAACCATTGGGTCTGTGTGAATTGTTCGTAGGTCTTCAATAATGGTTGCACCGACTTCAATTGCATTGACACCAAGATGTGGTCTTGCAGCATGAGCATCCTCTCCAATAATTTCTCCTTCAAGTAAACGAGAAGCTCCATGATATAAGGCAGCACAGTATGTACCATCCTCCAGTTCATGAACAGGTCTTACATGAACACCAAATAAAAAGTCCAAATCATCAATCACGCCTTCTTCTAAAACAGCTAATGCCCCTGTTCCCTTTTCTTCAGCAGGCTGGAAAATAACACGGATTGTTCCATTAAATGATGATTTTTGCTCCTTTAAAAGTAATAGCGTACCAATGGCCATTGTCATATGCCCATCATGTCCACAGGAATGGTTTGCCCGAAAAGTACCATCAACCTCTTGCCATAATGCATCGATATCTGTTCGTAACCCCACTCTTGGAGTCCCATGTCCGACATCAACATAAAGCCCTGTAGAATTTTTAAAACGTTGAGGTGAAAACCCTTCTTGTGTTAATAAATCAAATATATAATTGGTTGTTTCTATCTCATGCCAGCTAATTTCTGGATAGGCATGTAAATGTGCAAAAATCTCCATTAACCTTGGCCTTAAACGATTCAACTCTTCTTTCATGACATTCATCCCCCCTAAATTTTCATATTATTAAGATTATTATAACGAAAATAATAATGTTCTACATAAAAACTTATACCCTTATTCAACAAAATAACTACTTAAAATATAATATTCATGCCGAAATTTAATCGTTAGGGGGGTTCATAACAACATAAAAAAGATGTAAGTCCAGTCTTCAAGAAGACTATACTTACATCATATTGTTAGTTAATGCCTCGCATCGCTTTTGAAATAATCGGTGAAATGATTAATAAAATGATGCCAATCACGATGGATAGTGATCCTAAAAAACCAAAATAAGTGAATTCACTTACTACTTCATAAATCCTTACAAGCTGTGCATTAATAGCTTGTGCTGCTGCACTTGTTAAAAACCATAATGACATTGTTTGTGCTGCAAAGGCTTGTGGCGCCAATTTTGTCGTAGCAGATAAACCGACTGGTGATAATAATAACTCACCAACAACTACCAAGAAGAATGACAGTACTAGCCACCATGGGCTTACTAATGTTTCTCCACCAGATAAGTGTGCCGGAATCATCATAACTAAGAATGATAAACCTGCAAAGAATAGCGAATAGGAAAACTTACGTGGCGTTGTTGGTTGCTTATCTCCCCATTTTAACCATAGCATCGCAAATAAAGGTGCCAATGTGATGATAAACAATGGATTTAGCGATTGGAACCACGAAGATTGAAGTTGGAAATTGCCAATGCTTAATTGTGTGCGTTCATCTGCATAGGTTGCTAAAATTGTTGCCCCTTGCTCTTGAATAGCCCAGAACATAACCGCTGCTAAAAACAATGGAATATAGGCAAGCAGGCGTGATTTTTCATCTTTTGTTGTTTTTTTACTACGATACATATAGATAAAGAACACAGTGGGAATTAACACACCTAAAGTCGTAATGATTAAACTAAATACATTCATGGTTAATGTACCTGTTTTAATACCTACAACGCCTAAAATAATGATAAGAAGCGCTATAATTCCAAATTGTGTAAATATTTTTTTGCGTTCTCCAGGCTTCAAAGGGTTATTCACTTGCAACCCTGCTAAGCCTAAATATTTTTTCTCAGTCATTTTATAAATAATTAAACCAATTAGCATCCCAAGTGCTGCTAAACCAAAACCAAGATGGAAGCTGTACTTTTGTCCAATTGTTCCGACAATAAATGGTGCAATAAATGCGCCCATATTAATACCCATATAGAAAATTGAAAAACCTGCATCACGACGACTGTCTGTTTCCGCATAAATGTCCCCAACAATACTTGAAACATTTGGTTTTAATAAACCAGTCCCCATAACGATAAATGCCATTGAGGCAAAGAGCATCGTCACACCACCTGGCAGTGCTAACAGTAGGTGACCAATCATAATTAATACGCCACCATAAAAAATAGTTCTACGTGTTCCTAAAACTCGGTCAGCAATCCAACCACCTATAATACCAGACATATAAACGAGTGAACCGTAAATGGCCATAATCGAATTCGCTGTTCCTCGCTCTAAGCCTAATCCACCTTCATTGAGTTCATAATACATAAAGAAAATGAGAATGGCGCGCATCCCATAATAGGAAAAACGTTCCCAAAATTCTGTGAAAAATAAAGTAAAGAGCCCTTTAGGGTGTCCAACAAAGCCCTTTTGAGGGACGGATTTTACCACTTCATCTTTACTAGACATACAATACCCTCTCCTGATTTTTAATATAATTATTTCAAAAAAATATATTCACCCTATTTTAAGGATGAAAAACTTTGTTTCATCATACTAAAGTCTTTTTTAAACTTTAGCAAGAGTTTTAAAAAATGTTGAAAATTTATCATTTTTCTATAAATTCTGATTGATTTTTTTAAAAAATATTTAATCCTTTGATATATCTAAGTTTTCTCACTCTTTAATAAAGAAAAAATAACTGGCAATCATTAAATTATTCTAAAATATAAAAAAATCAGATTTATAACTATTTATATTATTGCCGCTATAATACAGGCTCATTAGCTTCTAATCTTTCTTTAAAAACAAATGCGCTCATATGTTTAAGTTATCCACAAGCCTAAATTTTATTCTCTATACACAAGTAAATACCGAGACATTTTGTTATTTCCTTCACAAAATAAAGAAGGCTAACTAGAAAGAGTTCTCTTTCTAATTAGCCTAAACTTCCATTAAAATTGGATATCTCTATGATGGTGACAAAGGAGCTATCTCAACATGTCTTTTTAGACAGCTTCTTTGGTTAGTTCACAACATAATGTTGATATTTTGTGTAGTCTGCTTGCTTTAGTTCAAGTGAAAGCCATGTACCATTCTCTTCATATGCTGTTTGATGCACAGAGGCATGCTCATTCAAATAGGAAACAACATTGCCTTGGTCATAGGGTATTAACATCTCACATGTGACATAATCAGAGAAAATATGCTGACGGATTAGCTGTAAGAGCTCCTCTAAACCTACCCCTTGCTTGGCGGAAATCCAGATATTATCACCGCTGACTACAGGATACGGCATATTCGCTATATCGGCCTTATTGTAGACATAAACAGTGGGAATGGCTTCAACACCAACTGCTTTTAATGTTTCATTTGTTACATCCATCATAAAGCCATGCTCAGCATTTGAAACATCGACAACATGAAGTAAAAGGTCTGCATCTCGCGCCTCTTCTAATGTAGAGCGGAATGCCTTTACTAAATGATGTGGTAGTTTACTGACGAAGCCGACTGTATCTGTTAATAGAAAAGTCTTTTTATCAGGTAGCTCTATTTGACGTACAGAGGTTTCCAATGTAGCAAAGAGCATATCCTTCTCAAAGACTTGTTTATGCTCTTCTTGTCCAATTTGTGTAAGTAACTGGTTCATGATTGTTGATTTACCAGCATTTGTATAACCTACAATTGAGACAATGGGCAATGCATTTTTACGGCGCTGTTTACGTTGGGTGTCACGTTGCTCTTGGACATGCTCAAGATCTTTCTTTATCTTTGCAATCTGATCCTCAATTTTTCGTCGGTCCAGCTCAAGCTTCGTTTCACCAGCACCACGGTTTTTAAAGCCGCCCCCAGTTCCTCCTCCTTGACGGCTTAGAGACGCATGCAAGCCCACTAAACGTGGCAGCATATATTGTAGCTGTGCTAATTCCACCTGCATCTGTGCCTCACGCGTTTTTGCGCGTCGTCCAAAAATATCTAAAATTAGCATCGTACGATCAATCACTTTTGCCGCTAAATCGCGCTCTAAATTACGAATTTGCGAAGGAGATAGCTCATCATTAAAAATGACAAGATTTGCTTGCGCCTCTTCATAGAAATTTTTAATCTCCTCTATTTTACCTGTGCCCACATAATGAGATGGCGTAACGCGCTCTAAATTTTGTGTCACAACACCTACTACTTCCACATGCAAAGCTTCTGCTAAGTTTTGCAGCTCCTCCATTGAATACTCGAAATGCTCATCATTTCGTATATTAACGCCCACTAATATGGCTTTTTCCATCAACACATCGACTTCTTTCATTCTATCCATTCGCAACCTCCCACAAAAGCCTTGCTGTCTCTACAACAAATTTCCTTTATCTTACCATACAATATATTACTCGTATTCATGAACAATTATTATTTTCCAAAAAATGCGCCTCTTCAGTAAGGCGCATTGACGTTGTTTATGTTCTTTCTTGTTTTAATAATTGCTCTGAGCGATTAAATTCCTCTTCAATTTCTGGATTTGGTTTGTATGTTATGACACTGACCACAACTGCAACAATTAAACAAACAAAGAAGCCTGGTACAATCTCATAAAGCGCATCGGATAAAGCATCAACCTTACCCCAAATAAATGCCGTGATAGCACCTGTAATCATGCCGCCAATAGCTCCATAATTCGTTAACTTGCGCCAATATAAGGACAGCAGGATAATCGGACCAAATGCAGCACCAAAGCCTGCCCATGCAAAGCCAACTAAATCTAAAATTGAATTATCTGGATTCCATGCTAAGATAATGGAGATAATGGCTACGACAAGTACAGCCATACGACCAGCAAAGACATAATGTTTATCGTCTGCTGTTTTATTAAATAAAGCCTTATAAATATCCTCAACAAGCGCTGAGGACGTTACAATTAATTGTGAGGAAATGGTACTCATTACAGCGGCTAAAATCGCTGCCAGCATAATACCTGCTATAAATGGATGGAAAAAAATTTGCCCCATTACAATAAATACTGTTTCAGCATCCTTTAATTCACCGGCATTTTGCTCATAGTACGCAACACCTACCAATGCCGTACTAATCGCACCAAACAGACTTAATATCATCCAGCCAATCCCGATACGTCGAGCCTGCTTTGTTTCCTTTACAGAGCTAATCGCCATAAAGCGCACAATAATATGTGGCTGGCCAAAATAGCCTAAACCCCAAGCAACAGATGAAATAATACCAGCTGCTGTTGCTGTAGCAGGTAATAAATTCAAATGATCAGGGTTAACTGCTTTAATAGAGGTGATTGTATCTCCTAGTCCACCTGTTACAAACACGCCGAATATTGGTACACTGATAAGGGCTAAAAACATAATAAGTCCTTGCAAGAAATCTGTATAACTTACTGCTAAAAACCCACCAAACAATGTATAAGCAACTACTACACCTGAAACAATTAGTAAACCTGCATGATAATCATAACCAAAGGAGCTATCGAAAAACTTGCCCCCTGCAACCATCCCTGATGATACATAAAATGTGAAAAACACTAAAATAATAATTCCCGAAGCAATTCGAATCAGTTTTGTATGATCACGTAAGCGACTATCTAAATAACTGGGAATTGTAATCGAATCATTTGTAACCTGTGTATACACTCGCAGCCTTGGTGCTACCAATAGCCAGTTTAAATAAGCACCGATTGTTAAACCAATAGCAATCCATGCCTCTACAAGCCCTGATAAAAAGATCGCACCCGGTAAGCCCATTAAGAGCCAGCCTGACATATCCGCTGCTCCTGCACTTAACGCTGTTACCGCTGGCCCTAAGGAACGCCCGCCAAGCATATAGTCTGTTAAATTGGATGTTTTCGCAAAAGCATACCAACCAATCGCCAGCATAGCGACCATATAAATAATAATGGCTAATAATTGATACATATTGTCTGACATATGTTTCCCTCCTTGATGTAAGTTTAGTATCACCCATTTTTACGATAATAAATGTACTTCTGAAGATATTTAACAAAGCTATAACAGTCTCGATTATCGTAAAGTATGTTAAACTAGTGCCATCTATCACACAATAAAGTAGGCGAAAAATATATGACATTTGAGGAAATGAAAGCTCAGCTTATTGAGCAAATTTTACAGCAGCAGCTTGTCACTGCTACAATCAGTCAACCACGCATGAAATCCAATGACATCAAACGCATTAAATTAAAACCGTTAATGCTTAAAAATGCTTACCATATACAACTGGAATACCAATATGAACGGATTTTAAAACATGAAAATATCCTTTTAACAAACTTTCCTGTCAAGCTTGAAGCAATTTTTGAGGATTATCGTCAAGCCCATATTGATTTTATAGATGAAAAAGTACATGTACAATTATCGAAAAAAAATAAGGTGCTTTGGAAATCTGATAAAGCTGCTGCACCAAAGCAGGTCAATCTTACCCATAATCGTAAAAAGAATTATTTACTCTCTGATGACCAACCTTATCCATTTTTAATTCGACTTGGTGTACAAACGGAGGAAGGAAAGGTTAAAAAGCAAAAATACGATAAGTTTAAACAAATTAACCGCTTTATTGAATTTATTGATGATGCCTTGGCTTACTTACCACGAGATCGACAGGTGCGTATTTTAGATTTTGGTTCAGGGAAATCTTACCTAACTTTTGCTTTATATCATTATTTGAAAGTTGAAAAGGGCTTAGACATTCGTGTGACGGGCTTAGATTTGAAAAAAGAAGTAATTGAGGAATGCTCACAAATTGCACAGGATTTAGGCTATGATCAGCTTGAATTTCTTGTAGGGGATATTAATGATTATAATGAGGAATCTGCTGTTGATATGGTGGTAACCTTACATGCCTGTGATGTGGCTACAGATATGGCTTTAGCTCGAGCAGTTAAGTGGGGCGCAAGCGTTATTTTAAGTGTTCCTTGCTGTCAACATGAGCTAAATCGCCAGCTTCATACACCTGCTCTCGATATTATGCTACAGCACGGGCTTGTGCGAGAACGCTTTGCTGCACTTGCGACAGATGCTATTCGAGCAGAAATATTATCATTGGTTGGCTATGAGGCACAGCTATTGGAGTTTATTGATATGGAGCATACACCAAAAAATATTTTAATTCGTGCCTATTGCACAGGTAAAAAGCCCACTACACAACAACGTACCAACTATGATGCCTTTTTAAAACTTCTAAATGCCCAACCATTTTTAGCAAATGAGCTAAAGAATTATTTAGAGTAGGTATATAAAATGGGAGCTCAAAAAGCTTTTGAGCCCCCATTTCTTATAATTCTTGTCGTAAAGCTTGAATGACATCAATTTTTGTCGCCTTACGTGCTGGGCGATAGCCAGAAATCATCGCTACTCCAATACTAATAGCTGCTGCAATCACTACTAGCTGCCATGGAATCAGAGAAAATGTGATATCATTTGTTGCAAAGACATCCTCACCTGTTGCTGCCTTTAAAATTAACGGCAATGCTAGATTGGCCGTAATACTGATTGCATAAGAAATAATAACCGCAATCAGCGTTCCTAAAATACCAATAAAAGTACTTTCCATTAAAAATAGACGTTTGATAAGCTTTGGACTTGCGCCAATTGCCTTTAACACACCGATTTCACGTGTACGCTCTGTAACAGCCATGGTCATTGTATTAAAAATACCTATGGAAGCAATTAATACCGCAATTGTCCCAACAAAAATCAAACCAATTTTTAATACAAGGAAAAAGACATTCATTTGCTCTAATTGCTCTGTCACTGAATAAACACTGTAGCCTTTATCTTTTAATGTTTCTAAAATTGGCTTTACATTTTCCAATGTATCCGCAAAAATATTAAATTCTGAATAAAACAGCTCATTCTCTGGCAGTGCTAAGCTCTGTGCTAATACTGCCTTTTGTGCTTTATCCATATGAATAGAGCTATCAATCATCCAATCATAAGAAGGCTTCTCCATAATACCAACAATTGTATAGGCCATTTTTTCCGTTTCATTATTTGGGTCATCATGAGTTGCTAAGGACAAGTCAATCTTTTGTCCAATGAGTGATTCCTTATAGCCTTCTTCTCTTCCATCATAATAAGTGCCCTCAGCTTCAGCCTTTTTACTTTTCTCAGCCATTACATTGCGGTCTTCTTCATTCAATAATGTTTGAGCAAAATGGTAGCCTACAATAATTTCATTAGGCTTTGTTGGATAGACACCTTCTGCTAATTTACCATTGACTTGCTCAAAATCCTGCATATCTGTCAATGTGACATTTGAATGTGTATCACGGTCTTCAAAAAATGAATGTGCCGCAGCATTAACGTTCATCGTTTCGAGCACTGTTTCCACATGCTCTATTTTTTTTATTTCTTGTATTTGATCGTCTGTCAATTGCGTAGTATCACCGTACACTTGAATTTTTGTTACTGTTTCATTTGAAAGAATTTCATTGCGTAATGATTCCTGTAAGCCAAAGCCAACTGATGCTAAAACAATTAAAAAGGCACAGCCCATTGTTGCTGCTAATATCGTCATAAAAACACGTAATTTATTTTTCTTAATATGCTGTGTCACAAAATCTACTTGATCCTTGAATAACATACTTAAGCCTCCTCCTTTACAAGTTCCCCATCATACATACGGAAGCGTCTATGTGCTATTGTCGCAACCTCTTCATCATGGGTAATCATCACAAAGGTTAGCCCCAATTCTTGATTTAAGCTTTGAATCAGCAGCAAAATATCTTGCTCTGTTTCAGAATCCAGACTTCCTGTTGGCTCATCTGCCAGCAATATCGGCGGATTGGTAATTAGGGCACGCGCAATACTTACGCGTTGCTGCTGACCACCTGATAGCTCATTTGGATAATGGTCTGCAACCTCTGTTAAGCCAACCTTGTCCATTAATTTCTTCACCTTTTCTTTCCGTATAGCTTTGCGTAAGCCCTGTAATTTTAACGGAAGCTCGATATTTTCAAAAGCCGTTAAGCCCGGCATCAATTGAAAGTTTTGAAAAATAAAGCCAAATTGTCGCAAACGAAATGCAGCACTTTCTGTTTCATTGAGATAGGCTGTTTCTTTCCCATTCACTTTGATTGACCCCTGCTCAGCCTTCATAAAGCCAGCTAAAGTTTGCAATAAAGTAGATTTACCAGATCCACTTTTCCCTACAATCGCAACAATTTCTCCTTTATGAACCTCAAAGTTTACACCTTTTAATACTGGAACTTGTTTTTCCTTCCCTCTTTTTCCAATTAAAAATGTATGTTGTAAGTTTTCAACCTGAATCATTTTTTATAAACGCCCCTTCCTTATTCATTTTCCATTGTAGAAAACAATTCTTAATAAAGAGGAAGGATAAAAATGAAGATATTCTTAAGAATAAGAAGGCATACAGATTTACATTATCTCTTCAATTCTACATATAATACCTCTAATTGCTGTTATTTTGTGAACAGCTTATATTACAAGAATGTAAATTTTCATGTCAAATATAAATTTTTTATGTAGAAATCCTAAAGATTTTGTTATGATAGTAAAGTTTAGAAGCTGATTAATTTTTATATCCAGGAGGATTCAATTTACATGCTTAACTCAAAAAAACAGGACCCTTTCTTTATATCTCTGCATAAAATTGCTGAAAATATGAGAGAGGCTGTCCATTACGCAAATGATTTTCGTATTAACAGTGTAGCTGACCTAAAAGAGATTAGCATTACGATGAAAAACTACGAAACTGCTGGCGATAAGCTTATTCATGAACTGATTGTGATGCTCAACAAATCGTTTATGACACCTATTGAGCGAGAGGATATTTTAGAGTTTGCCATTCGTATGGATGATGTGTTGGATGGTACAGAGCATTGTATTGCGCACTTTGAGATGTTTTCACTGACAGAGATTGACGAAGCTATGCGTATTTTCTTAGGCTATATTTCTAAAAGTGCCGATGAAATCGTGAAAGCAACAGAGGAGTTAAAGAAAAAGAATCTAATTGGCATGCGTCCACACGCAATTCTTATTAAAGACTATGAACGTGAATGTGATGAAGTACAACGCTCGTCCATTAAACAACTGTTTTTAAATGAAAAAGACCCAATTCGTATCATTAAATTTAAAGATATATATGAACAACTTGAAGATATCGCTGATTATTGTCAAAATGTAGCAAATACAATGGAAACAATTATCATGCGTAACGCATAATTAGGAGATGGGCATTTTACAATGAACACAATCATTATTTTAACCGTATTGGTCGTCATCTTTGCCCTAACATTTGACTTTATCAATGGTTTCCATGATACAGCAAATGCTATTGCAACTTCGGTTTCTACAAGAGCATTGCCACCCCGCGTGGCAATCATCATGGCAGCAGTTATGAATTTTATTGGTGCAATTACCTTTGTAGGGGTTGCAAAAGCGCTGACAAAAGACATTGTAGACCCGTTTTCTTTAAATGCCTTTGCAGGAGATACAACAGGCTCAGTCGTTATATTAGCTGCATTAATTTCAGCTATTATTTGGAATTTATTAACATGGTATTTCGGTATTCCATCTAGTTCTTCACATACATTGATTGGTTCAATTGCGGGGGCCGCTATTGCATCGGCTGGTTTCAATGTTTTAAATTATGGTGGCTTTACTAAAATTATTTTAGCATTAGTGCTTTCACCTTTACTTGCTATTTGTGCAGGCTTTATTATGATGACACTTTTTAAATTATGGTTTAAAAATTTAAACTTGTATCGCACAAATAAAGGCTTCCGTACATTGCAAATCTTTACGGCTGCCATTCAATCATTTACACATGGTACAAATGATGCTCAAAAAGCAATGGGAATTATGACAATGGCGTTAATTGCTGGTGGCTTGCATACAGGAGATGAAATTCCTTTCTGGGTACGAGCAGCAGCAGCTACAGCAATGGGATTAGGTACTTCCATAGGTGGTTACAAAATTATTAAAACGGTGGGCGGAAAAATTATGAAGATTCGTCCTGTTAATGGGGTTGCAGCAGATTTAGCATCTGCTACTGTAATTTTTGGCGCTACATTAATTCATTTACCAGTATCCACAACACATGTTATTTCTTCATCTATTATGGGTGTTGGTTCTGCACAGCGTGTACGTGGTGTAAACTGGGGCATGGCTCGCAAGATTGTTACCACTTGGGTTATTACAATGCCAATTTCAGCCGTTATGGCCTCTGTTATTTATTTCGTATTATCATTATTCTTTTAACAATAAGACTCCTATCCAATTGTTGGACAGGAGTCTTTACTTTGTCACACGACAAAATATGACACATCCTTTACACTAATTGAAAAGGGGGATACTTAATCAACTATGAAAACTTTTTCAGCTTTTATCACAGCATACGCTAAAGCAATCGTCATCATTTGGCTTATTATTTTTCTAGCAATGGCTTATTTTGCTTTACAGCTTCCAGGCAAACTTCAGGGCGATGGCTTTTTTGTAGAAGCCGATCATACCTATGTGACAAATGAGCTAGCAGAAAACTTTGATTTACCATCTGATACGATTTTGATTGTCTTTGATCCAGCGAAGGATCAGAAAATTGAAGATACTTTAAAAAAATTAAATAGCGTACAAGAGATCCATTCCATCCAGTCACCTTTAGAAGACTCCTCTTTACGGAAAGATGACATTGCCTATGCAATGGTTCATTTAAAAAATGATGTGGAGAACCTTCCTGACATTGTTGAGGAATTCCGTTCATTAATTGAAGAAGATGGTGTTATCATTACTGGAGGACCAGTTATTTCCGCTGATATTAATACAGCTAGTCAAAAGGATTTAGCTTCTGCTGAGGCCATTGGTTTGCCAATTGCTATCGTCGTGCTCTTATTGGCGTTTGGTACAGTCATTGCCTCTATTTTACCCATCATTATTGGTGTTGTAACTGTTGTGACGGCGTTCGGTATGATGACGCTACTTAGCGGTAGTGTAAATCTGTCTATTTTCGTCTTAAATATTGTACCAATGCTTGGTCTTGCCTTAAGCATTGATTTTGCTCTATTGTTTATTAATCGTTATCGTGAGGAGCGGGCACATAATTCTATTGCCCAAGCCATTCAAATTGCTATTCAAACAGCTGGACGTTCGATTATTTTCTCTGCCGTCTGCGTTATGATTGGCTTAGGTGCAATGATTGTGATTGATGTGGAAATTTTCCATAATATCGCCCTAGGAGGCACAATCGTTGTCCTATTAGCCGTTCTTTCTGGCTTAACGCTCCTGCCTGCTACAATGATGCTATTAGGAGATAGACTGAATAAATGGCGCCTAATACGTGTTAAACCAGGTGGGGCAAATCGTTGGCGTGGCTTTGCAGGCTTTGTGATGAAGCATCCTGTAGCCATTGTGATTGCAGCATTATTATTACTTGGCGTTGGTATGCTTCCATTGAAGGATATTCAATTAACAATTCCACAGGTTGACTCTTTACCAACTAAATATGATGCCCGTGCTGCCTATGATCAATTAGATGAAGCATTTGGCCTTGGTGAATCCTCTACTGTCTATTTATTAGCTGAACGACAAGAAGGCTGGGAGGATGATGAAGGAAGACAGCTTATTTATGATATCCAGGAGAAGCTATTAAAAGACTCGCTAGTTAGTGAGATTTCAACAATCTATACGGCCGCTCATATTCAAACACCTGAGGAGCTAACTGCATCTTTAGCCACTCCACAGGTTGCGGCCCAATTACAACCACTCATGGATACATTTTCAAAGGGTTCACAGCTCTTTATGCCCATTACCATCAATGCGGCAGGCTCTTCTACTACAGCTCAAGATTTTGCTCGCACATGGATGGATAAGGATTTAGGTGTAGAATTTGCACTTGGCGGACCTGCTAAATTTAATCAGGAGATATTTGATGAAATTGCCAATAAAATCGTGTTGGCACTAGCCATCATCATTATTTCAACATTCTTTATTTTAATGCTGGCATTTCGCTCTATTTTAATTCCGCTCAAGGCCATTATTATGAATATTATTGGGCTATCCTCTGCCTTTGGGATACTTGTTTATATTTTCCAATATGGACATTTTGGGATTGAAGCAAGTTCAATTGTCTTAATTATCCCAGTAATTGTTTTTTGTCTTGTGTTTGGCTTAAGTATGGATTACGAAGTCTTTTTAATTTCTCGTATCCAGGAGGAATATTTAAAGGGCGCTGATAATACACGTGCTACTGTAGATGGATTAACTTCTACAAGTCGTATTATTACCTCGGCTGCACTTATTATGATTGTTATTACAGGGGCATTCGCCTTCACAGATGTGATGCCTGTAAAGCAAATTGGTGTGGGTATCGCCATTGCTGTTGCTATTGATGCAACGATTATTCGTCTGATGCTTGTCCCCAGTCTCATGAAGCTATTTGGCGATTGGAACTGGTGGCTACCTTTCTCAAAAAAGAGTAAATAACATAATGAAAATCCGCCTCCTTCAATAAAAAGGAAGCGGATTTTTCAATTAAGCGTAGATGCTGTTATACCATTCTTTTGCTGCTTGTACCTCAGGCATTGTTAGCTGGTGACCGAAATTAAACCATTTCGTCGTTACCGTTGCACCTGCTGAACTTAAAAGGGTTTCTAAATCCACAGATTCCTGTGCTGTACACATCGGATCATTTGTACCTGCACCGATAAAAACAGGAGTAGCGGAAAGCTTTGGCAGTTCAATTCCACGTCTTGGCACCATCGGATGGTGTAAAATAGCGCCCGCTAGCGCATCCTCATAATGGAACAATAAGCTTGCTGCAATATTCGCACCATTTGAATAGCCTATTGCTACAATTTGCTGACGATTAAAGCCATATTGCTGTGCTGCTGTGAGTAAAAAGTCATTCAATTCCTTTGTACGGAAAATTAAATCCTCTATATCAAAAACACCTTCCGCTAAACGACGGAAAAATCGCGGCATGCCCTGTTCAAGTATATTTCCTCGAACACTTAATATAGTTGCTGTCTCATCTATTTCATGTGCAAGGCCCATTAAGCTTTCTTCATTACCACCTGTACCATGTAACAACAATAAAGTCGGTTTTGTTTCATCTGTGCCCTTTTTAAAAATATGCTGCATGAACAGCCCACCTTTCAATTATCTTGAATTCGAGATAATTGTAGCCTGAGGTAAAATTAAATTCAAGCTCTTTGACTTATTAATTTCACGATTTTCACTATTGGGCTGTTCTTCGTGATTTTTATAAAAATTAGTAATGGTATAAACTGAAAATAAACATGCCGCAATCACAACAACAATAACAATTCCCACTAATTTTTTTCCGTTCATCTATCATGATCCCCCGTATTTCTTATTTCTTTGTACGAAAGCCTTCTTCTAGTAAATATTCCTTTGCTGCCTCATACGTACCAAATGCCTCTTCAAGATTGTCCCCATGATATACATTCCAAGAACGCTGCTCAAAAGCTAGCTGTAATTGACTACCATCTCGGCTATGCCAAATCTCTACAATCGGCTCCTGCTCTTCTACTTCTTCAGATAAATATTGGATAGCGTCTTCAATAATTTCACGAAGTTGTTGTTCATCATAATCACGAATATTGACTAATCCTTTATCATTAGCCTCGTTCTCATAGCGTAATAAATCTCCAACAAAGACAAAGCCATTGCCATTTGGGTGTAGCTTTTCAACGACAATTGTCTTTTCATAAAGACTGTCCATATAGTGATAATTTAAGCGCTTTAAAGAAATTTCCTTTTTTGTTAGCTCAGAAAACGATTCAATAATCGCTTGTTTTTGTTCAAATGTTAGCATATAAAAAATGCTCCTTTTCTTTACAATCTATCTAACAGTATAACTCATTTTTCCCTATTGTATCGTGTCGTTTCTAAATCATTTTTGCTCAAGAAAATAGGACAAGCGTTATAGCTTATCCTATTTAAACTTATGATGTTTGATTAAATATTTTTTCGCGTGTAAATTTTATCACCTGTGCAACATACAATTCCCGATAAGGAACAAATTGTGCTGTGCTAACAGGTCTGACAATTTTCACGCGTTGACCATCAGGGAAATATTCATACCCTTCAATATTAAGTGTCATCGTTTCTCCCAAGAAGAAAGCCTCTGCCTCATTTAGCCTCGCTCTTACTACACCTGATACTTCCTCATACTGCAAAGCAAAGGAATCCCAATCATGCTTGAAAGGATATATGTAGACATGGCAAAATTCATTGTCGATCATATTTTCAGAAACGATACTACAAGAGGTCATGCCCATTTTGACTACCTCATGGACATCAATATTGAGTCCCAATTCTTCTTTTACTTCTCGAATACCTGACTCTACAGTCTCAATCGCTAAAAGATGCCCTGCTGCTGTAATATCGAGTAACCCTGGATAATCCTTTTTCTGTGAGCTGCGTACTTGAAAATAAATATAGTCCTCGTTTACAAGCCAGCAATGAAAAGTCTCATGCCAAAGCCCTTTCTCATGGACTTCAGCCCTCGTAGCTGTACCAATTTGCTCATGTTGCTCATTAAATACCTTTACAATTTCTTGTTCCATTATTTCGACTCCTATACTGACTTCGTCGCTTTTTTCTTAATCGCATTACGTTGATCATAAATATTGGATACGATCACCTTTAATACTGCATAAAATGGCACAGCGATAATGATACCAACAAAACCTGCTATATTACCTGCTGCTAAAATAATTGTAATAACGGTAAGTGGATGGATATCAAGTGATTTCCCCATGACATTAGGGGTGATAAAGTTGCTGTCTATTTGCTGAGCAACTAGCGTCACAACGGATACCCACACCACTAAAATCGGATCTTGAATAACTGCCACAATCAGAGCTGGCGCAAAGGCAATCCAAGGCCCAATAAATGGAATCATATTCATAAAGAATGCAAAAATCACTAGCAATAACGAATATTCCAATCCGATAATTAAATAGCCTACATACATGATAAGTGCTAATAAAAAACTAATTTGCAGTTGGCCCTGAATATAAGTACGTAATACATCATCAATTTCACTTAACGTTTTCTTTACCCATTGCTGACGTTCACCACTGAAATACTTATAGATGGATGGCGCAAACTTCTCATGATCCTTCAGCATAAAAATAAAGAAGAATGGAATTAAGATGGCTAATAATGATACAGACACAATCGATTGTAAAAAGGACACAAACCCTTTACTTGCTACTACTGCGATATCCTGTACAGAATTCGCCATTTTTTCAATAACATCATTTAATTGCTGTGGGAAGTTATCTTTATTTTGCGTTACATAGTCTGTTAGCTGCTGGATGCTTGTACTAATACTCGTACTAATCATAGGGGCATTCTTCACTAACTTATTGACCTGCTCGGCAATCGGATTCCCAATAATCCAGCCAAAAATTCCTGCAATCGCTATTAGCCCAAACACAATCGTCAATATACTTCCCCATCTAGGAAATCTACGTTTTTCTAAAAATCTCTGAATCGGCTCAGTCACATAATAAAGGACACCACCAAGTAGTAAAGGCACAAAAATAGCTTTTAATATAATGACAAGTGGTGAAAAAATCCAATGAATCTCTATAAAATATTTAATAATTAATAGTGCAAGTAGTATTCCTACACCAACTTGAAACCAAACCTTCCTCGTCACTTTTATTCACTTCCTTTTATTCCATATTAACAACCTTTTTTGTACCAAAAGCATAACATCAGGTTACAAACTCTAAAAAACCCGATTGGTAAAACTAACAATCCATGAAGGATGAAGAAAATTCCCCTCACGGATTGAAGGTTCACTTTATCACAGTTACTGAAAATACTACTGATATATTATCCATTTCGCAAGTATCCTAGTATTTATTGTCAAAATAAAGTTATGAATAGTGAACAAACTAAAAAATCCGCTTACTTCCACAGTTTTTATATCGTGGAAGTATTGCGAATTTTAATAATCAATTATAGAGACATATCATCTACTGAATTTAAGTATGCCTCAATTTCATCAATTACCGATTCAACACAGCCATCCTCAAATGGAGAAATTAGTCCTGCCTCCTTCACAAGCTTTGTAAAGGACATAGAGCCACCTAAACGACATAGATGAAGATAATCTTTCCAAGCAGCCTCAAACTCTTCACGTGAACGTTTCCAGAACTGGAATGCACAGATTTGTGCTAGTGTGTAATCAATATAATAGAATGGACTTGCGTAAATATGTCCTTGACGTTGCCAAATTCCCCCAGCTTCCAAATAGCTATTATGATCGTAGTCGCGATGTGGTAAATATGTTTCCTCAATCTTTTTCCATGCTGCCTTACGCTCAGCTGGTGTCATCGTTGGATTTTCATAAATCACATGCTGGAATTCATCGACTGCCACACCATAGGGTAAAAATAATAAGCTACTGCTTAAATGTGTAAATTTATATTTTTCTGTATCCTCTTTAAAGAACAGCTCCATCCATGGCCAAGTGAAAAACTCCATACTCATCGAATGAATCTCACAGGATTCATAGGTTGGCCATAAATACTCAGGAATACCAATATCACGGCTTGAATAAACTTGGAACGCATGTCCAGCTTCATGTGTTAACACATCAATATCGCCTGATGTACCGTTAAAATTCGAGAAGATAAACGGAGAATGATAATTTTCAATAAACGTACAATAACCACCGCTTTCTTTCCCTTTCTTCGCCACTAAATCCATTAATTCATGGTCAATCATAAAATTAAAGAATTCTCCTGTTTCAGGTGATAGCTCCTCATACATTTTTTTACCGTTTGCTACAATCCACTCTGCATCACCTTTTGGCGTAGCATTGCCTGATAAAAAGTTGAATGCCTCATCATAAAACTTAAAATCTTCAATACCAATACGCTTTGCCTGACGCTGATATAGCTTAGTCGCTACAGGAACAATTAACTCACGCACTTGATCGCGGAACTTTTTCACCATCCTCGCATTATAGTCGATACGATTCATGCGAATATAACCCAATTCCACATAATTGTTGTAGCCTAGTTTCTTAGCAATTTCATGGCGCACCTTTACAAGCTCATCATATAAACGATCGAATTCCTCTTCATGTTCAGCAAAAAATCCAAAACGAGCATCCGTTGCTGCCTTACGTGTAGTTCGATTAGTTGATTCCGCAAATGGACCAAGCTGTGCTAGCGTTAAAGTCTCGCCATTAAATTCAATTTGTGCAGAAGCAACAAGCTTATTGTACTCAGAAACAAGCCTATTCTCCTTTTGCATTAAATCAATCACTTCTGGCGCAAAGCCTTTAATTTGATAGGTTGCTAAATCGAATAGCTGCTGCCCCCATTTTTCTTCTAATTGCTCTCGAAAAGGTGAGACAATAAGTGCTTTATAATATTCTGTGGTCACTTCTTCAAGCTGTGGGCCCACTTCATCAAAATAATCACGCTCTGTTTGATAAAATTCATCATTTGTATCAATGGAAGCACGAATATATACTAAATTAGCCATTGTGGCAAAGTCATTGCTTATAGCATTTAAGCTTGCAATAATACGGCTTTGCTCGTCCATCGTCTGAGCATTTTTAAATCCTTCAATTAAAGCTAATTGCTGCTCCTTCATCGCTTCAATATTTGGACGGCTATATTCATAGTCTTTAAATGTTTTCATAAGTTCCCTTCTTTCTTGTCATATAACTCGTAACATTTCTATTATATGCCAAAATTTTATTATTAACCAATTATGTCTCAGGGTAATTACGTCCATAGGCTTATTTTACTTCAATCGACGTTCAGCTACTTCCTTGTTTAATAGCCCACAATGTATGTTTTTAATAAAGCAGCCCTTTCTCTGAGCCTTAATTTAGACTCTACCGATTTCGGTGTTTCGGCTGCTACAGCATCTACCTCGAAATCTAATGATTGGGCTAGGTATGTTGCACGTTTGAGATGGAAGTCATTCGAAACAATCGTAATTTTCTTCGTTTCTTTTGGTAATAGTTCTTTAGAAAATGCTAAGTTTTCAAAAGTAGATGTAGATTGATCCTCCACAATTATTCTCGTTGTCTCTATCCCATTTTGTTCAAGGTATTCCTGCATAACAGATGCCTCTGTACGATCTTCATCTGGCCCTTGCCCACCTGAAACAACAACCTTCACATGTGGATAGTTCATCAAATATTGAACAGCTACCTCTAAACGGCTTTTTAATGACAGCGAGGGCACACCGCCAGGCTTTACTTTAGCCCCTAATATAATCATATAGTCTGCTGAACCATCTGCATTTGATGTAGCCTGTCGCTCGATTTCTTCCCCTAGCCACATATAAAGTAGCGTTCCTGCCCCCACCAGTAGAACACTTACGCTAATCACCCATTTTTTCACAAACTACCCCTCCCTTACCTTTTATTAACGTTTATAAAAACAAAAGGATGCTTTGTGTACAAGCATCCTTTTGCTATTAAACTATATTTTTTGGTAATTCAAGGTAAATTAAATCAGGTAATCACTTTAAATTATCTTAATACAAAGCGCTTAATAGACTCCTGGAGGGCCACTATTTCATCTGTTAAATCATTAGAGGACTCGCTCACCAATTGAATTGCTCGTTGCTGCTCGTCCACAGAAGCTGTTACTTCCTCAGAAGAAGCAGCGTTTTTCTCACTAATTGTAGCGATACTTTCAATGGATTGAATGATATGATTTTTGGAGCTATTCAAATGCTCTACCCCATTTGTCATTTCTCCAATAATAGAAATAATTTTTTCCACAGCCAACTTGATTTCTTTAAAGGATGATTCTGTAATCACAACAGAATCGTTTTGTTGACGCACAATAACATGTGTTTTCTGCATTTCATCATTCACTAAGTTTGTCTCACTTTCAATGCCCTTTAACGTAGTGTGAACAAGCTCTGTGGCAGCTGATGTTTGATCGGCAAGCTTACGTACCTCCTCTGCTACAACCGCAAACCCTTTCCCATGTTCACCAGCTCGTGCCGCTTCAATAGACGCATTTAGTGCCAGTAGATTTGTTTGATCAGAGATTTCCGTAATTGTGCCAACAATGCCTTCTATCTCTCTCACCTTGACAATTAAACTACCGAATACAGTTTGTATATTTTCAATAAGTGTAGAAGATTCTTGCGATTTCGCTTTTAAGCTATCTATATTCATAAGCCCTTCTTCATTTGACTTTCGCATATGCTGTGAGGCATCGTACATTAATTCATTTTTATCATGCAATAATTCAATTTGCTGAGCAAAATCAATTGCTATTCGATTCGTATCCTCCGCATCAGATGCTTGCTTTACCGCACCTTTTGATACTTCATTGATTGCTTTGACAATTTCATCACCATAGGCATTTGTTTCTTCCGCGACTGCCGTTAAATTCGTTGATGTGGACTGGATTTCTACAATGGCTTCCTCCACATCCGAAATCAGTGTTTTCAGTTGATTAACCATTTCGTTAAAGCCATCATTTAACTGTCCAATTTCATCTGAACGCTGTAAATACTCGATTTCTACCGTTAAATTCCCCTTTGCTACTTCACGTACACGCTTTGATAACTTTAGCACTGGCAAAGCTAAATGCCTTGACACTAAAATAACAATGATCGTACCAACAATGATCGCTCCAACCAATGTGAGACCAATAACAAATAATAAAGAATTTGCTTCTTCATTAAAATCTTGCATATATGTACCTGATGCAACAATCCATCCCCAATATGGATCTTTTGCCGAATAAATAATTTTATCCGCTAGCACATCCTGACCCGGTAGCTCAAATTCATACTCTGTAAAACCGCCACCATCAAGCGCCTTTTCCGTTACCTCTCGAATAAAGTACTTGCCACTGCTATCCTGATCCTCCCAAAGATTATCTCCTTCACGAGTAGGGTGTGTTGTTAATGTCCCCTTATCATCTAACACATAAATATAGCCATATTCGCCCAAATCGCCAGGATAATTAATAGGTCTTTTACCTTCGTTATCTTTAGGACCAAGAAACGCTTCACGTACTCGCTCCTGTGCCTCCTCTAAAGAGATATCGCCCCTTTCAACACTTTCATTTGCCAATTCAATTAATTGCAATGCTGATTCAACACTGTTATGAATGACTTGTTTCCCGATTTCTTCCATACCATTCTTTGCTTTACCATAACTCACTATACCAATAATCAAGCTTGGTATAATTAATAGTGCTAATGAAATAATAATGAGTTTCCCCTGGATTGAACGTAAAAACTTCATATATGTACCTCCCCCTATTTTCTTCGTTCAACAATATATTAATTTCTATTATGTTATGGTTTGAAAGTTTTCTCAATGGGTAAAGCACAAATTATTTTCTTAATTCCCTTAATATGGATCAACTCTATATAGAAGGATTCATAACTTTAGTAAGAAATTCACTTACTCAGCTTTGAGGAAAAGCCTATAATAATGGCTTTTCATGCATAGAAAAACCGAACTTTTTTGAAACGCTAAAAGGTAAAGTGTTTCAAAAAAAGTTCGGCTTTTTTAATGTAAACATTCATTAGTTTAGTTTAAATGTATTTATCACTTTCATCACTTCTTGGGATGTTTGATCTAAAATGACTACTACTTCATTTAATTCAGAAACCATGGCTACTTGTAAATCTGAGGCTGTTGCTACTTCCTTTGTACCTTGTGCACTACGCTGTGCAATATTACTCATCTGTTCTGTAGTCGCTAATACTTCCTCAGAGCCCGCTGACATCTCTTCAATGACCGCTGAATCATCCTGAATTTTATTGTTGACCTCAATGACAGATTGCAGTATTTGCTCTAAGCTTTCACCAATGTGCTGTACTGCTCGATTGCCCGCCTGAACATCCTTCGTACTACTAGACATTTCCTGCAATGCTCGATCTGTAATATTCTTAAAGCTTGCCAATTGCAGGTGTATCTTATCTGCAGATGCTTTCGACATTTCCGCAAGTTTACGCACTTCATCTGCTACTACAGCAAAGCCCTTACCCGCTTCCCCAGCTCTTGCTGCTTCGATTGCTGCGTTAAGTGCCAATAAATTCGTTTGCTCTGCAATGCTTGTAATAATAGTTACCATATCCTCGATAGATCGAAATTTTTCGCCCATCTCTTCTACATGATTGGCAGTACGGAAGACAGAAGACTCTACATTTTGAATTTGTGAGACAACCTTTTTGGAATGACCAAAGCTTGTTTCTACTAAATCTGTCATCATTGAGGAGGATTCGGCAATGTCAGATGTTGTATCCGCTAAACGTTGAATACCAATTGACATTTCATTCATCGTTAAGACAACCTCTTGATTGCTTTGCTGTTGCTGTTCACTACCAGCAGCAATTTCAATAATACGATCAGCAATTTGAGAATTGGAGGCTTCTACATTATGTGTCGTTGTATCTATTTTGTGAATAACATGTTGTAAAGCTTCGGCTTTCTGCTGAATCGTTTGGAATGTTTCTTTTAATTTTTGCAATGACTTTTTAAAGGCTTCGGCAAAAACGGTAATTTCATTGTTTCCTTTCAGTTGAATCATTTCAACTTCCCTTGTTGCCTTCGCAATATCTCCTTGTGCAAAGCTTTCAGCTACTGCTCCTAAATTCGTTAATGGCTTTAAAGCTCGATTTATGTAACTATACATAATAAACATAATAATGCTTATTAAAATTAATATCACTGCAATTAATGTAGGTAAAATAGAGGTTAATACATCACTCGCCACAAAACTTACCTCTGTTGCCTCAATATCTACACCTATAAAAGCAACAATATTACCAGACATATCCCTAAGCGGCACAGTACCCGATATATAATCGCCAAAATCACTATGCAAAATCTCACTATAATAACTGCCATCATTCATTACTTTTTCAATATCTTTATAGGTCGTAGAAGATGACTCCTCCCCTATAGCTCCAGCATTTTCTACATCATCCGCAGGCATACCATCTACTAAAAATCGAACCTTTTTATCCTCCTGTGGTACTGCGAAAGTATAAGCATAGAGAACACCATTCATTTCCCGCAGTTCATTCAGTTCCTCTCGCAATTGCCAATATAACTCCGACTCTGCTGGTTCTTTGGAAAGCTGAACATACTCATCTGTATCTAAATACTTTGCAATATTCTCAGCTACCACAACTGCCTGTATCCCCATTGTCTTATTCACAGAAGATTTTGCTGTATAAATCGCCATGATAATAAAAAAGGCTAACAAAGCTACTAACATCACAAGGGACATTAACACAATTTTATTACTCAACTTACTTATCCTCATACTTTCCTCCTTTAAAACATTCTTATTTTATCATTACCTATTGTACTATTTTTCATCTCATTGGACAAAAAACTATGATGATAGTGTTACTCAAATAACGATTAATAAATAAGACTGGCTTGCCCATCTACTGTTTCCCTAACAAAAAACCAGTAGCCATATAATAGCTACTGGTTCCTTTATTCGTAAAGGTTTATTCACCTAGATCTGCATTATGGAAAACGTTTTGTACATCCTCTAAATCTTCTAACGCATCAATTAATTTTTCAAACTTTGTTACATCGTCACCAGTTAAGGTTACTTCTGTTTGTGGTAGCATGGATAGCTCTGCTACTGTAAATTCTTCAACACCTGCTGCCTTTAGTGCTTCTTGTGCTGCAAAGAATTGGTCTGGTTCTGCATAAATAATAACCGTTTCCTCTTCTTCTAAAATATCACGAGCATCAATATCTGCATCCATTAAAATCTCTAAAACCTCATCAGCTGTTTTACCCTCTAAGCCAATAACAGCAGTTGAGTCGAACATATAGGCTACAGAGCCACTTACACCCATATTGCCATTATTTTTACCAAATGCTGCACGAACATCAGATGCTGTACGATTCACATTGTTTGTTAGAGCATCCACGATAATCATTGTGCCGGCAGGTCCAAAGCCCTCGTAGCGTAATTCATCAAAGCTTTCATCGCCGCCACCTTTAGCCTTATCAATTGCTTTTTCTATAATATGTTTAGGAACACTGTATGTTTTTGCACGCTCAAGTACTACTTTTAATGCACGGTTTGACTCTGGATCTGGTTCGCCTGATTTAGCTGCCACATAAATTTCACGCCCAAATTTGGCATAAACACGGCTTGTGCTTTGATCTTTAGACGCTTTCTTTTCTTTAATATTATTCCACTTACGACCCATTGTTTCCACTCTCTTTCAAAGAATAAATTGATCAAAATTATAGATATGCCCTTGCATATCTGAAAATGGTAATTAAATACTTATCGTATCTTTACTCTGCAAATAATAACACAATGATGCCTGCAAAGCTAGATAGAGCGATGTGTAAGGCAATAATTTCTGAAAAATTAGCTTATAAGCTGTTCTTGTTTAATTTTTGCCAATAATGCCTGACAGCCCTCCAAAACTAGGTCATAGGTTTCTTGAAAATTTCCTGTGTAGTAAGGATCAGGAACGTCCTTGCGATGCTCTGTTAAATCTAAAAAACGAAAAATCTTTGCTGAGTCAGGGTTGCCCAGCATTGTTCGGATATTGCGAATATTACTGTCATCCATACCAATAATATATGTGAACGTCTCCAAATCAGCCTTTTGCAATTGTCGTCCTTGCATGCCCTTTGTAGAAATACCAAATTCTCTTAGCTTCTCCTGTGTCCCTTTATGAGGTGGTTCACCTATATGCCATGCACTTGTTGCGGCAGAGTCCACTTCAATTTTATCCTCCAAACGCTCTTTTTTTACCAAGTCACGCATAACTGCCTCTGCCATTGGCGAGCGACAGATATTGCCTAAACATACAAAAAGCACTCGAATCATATTATTATCCTCCTATGACAAAGCACTCAAAATCAAATTGATTCTGAGTGCCAATTTTCTTATTTTGCTGCAATACGCTGTTGTAATTCTTCTGTTAAAGCCGATAGCTGATGTTCAAGATGCTGTGTAAATTGCTCACGGCCCTCCTTGCCTTTCCCTGTTACATAAAACGGCTCTCCATAGATTAAATAACCTTTCCCACGCTTTAGCACATCTCCAGCATTACGTGCACCTACATAAGCTGCGGGCACAATCTGCGCTTTTGCTAATTGGGCAATGGTAATCGCCCCTTGCTTTAAATCTGTTCCTTCTGCATTGCGTGTGCCAGAAGGGAAGATTCCTACAATTTTCCCTTCTTTTAATAGCTGTGAAGGTATTTTAATAACGCTTGGGCCTGGATTATCGCGGTCTACCGGAAAGGCATTTAAATGCTTAACCAGCCAGCCAAGACCCTTCATATCAAATAATTGCTTCTTCGCCATAAAGTGAACTTCTCTTGGATACATGGCTACCCCAAGGTTTAAAATATCAACATAGCCTGTATGTGTACAAGCGACAATAAACCCACCATCCTTCGGCAAGTTTTCTTCTCCATATACACGAGCCTTTGAGCCCATTAGTTTTAATAGTACTTTGACAACATTTGCTGCGAATTTATACACCGTTACATTCCTACCTTATTCAATAGTTACTACCATCATTGTAATCGAAAAGACCAATATACTGCAATCGCAGATATCATGCTTAAGCTTCCCCTATCAATATCTCTACATCAATCGTAATTTCATTTAATAGGATATCTGTATTAACTTTTTTATGCCAGCCCATTGGTGTCATTTCCAGTAATGCTGCCACAAGCTCCTTCGCAAGCGGCACTGTATAGGTGATACGCTCTACATCAACTTTATGAAAGCCGTCTCTAAAACGGGCAACAATTTGTTCATTGGAATACGTCTCCTTGCTAGAATCAGCATACAATTGAGCACGAAGCTCTTGTAAATAGCCGCTCTGTGGTACAACTTTGATGACACAGCCATTTGGGGCGAGAAGTCGTTTAAATTCATCATAATTGGCAGGTGATAAAATATTTAAAATCGCGTCAAAGCTTGAGGGGGCAAATGGGCTTTTCGCTAAATCACCTACACACCAAATTTGCTGGGGATAATGGCGAGCGGCAGCTACAATACCCTCTTTGGCAATATCAATGCCAAAACCAATACCCTTACTTTTTTCAGCCATAATACGGGCTAAATGCGAGCCCTCTCCGCAGCCAGTATCAAGCACAGTATTTGCAGACACAACACGTTCAGCAATTTTGGCCTCTATCACATCATAAATACCGCTATCAATTACAGCCTTACGAGATTCAAATAAGCTCTTACTGTATTTCGAAGTAGCACCATGCGTTAGCATATTGACATAACCTTGCTTGGCAATATCAAAAGAATGATTAGCGACACAGACAAGTCTATCCTGCTCATAGACATGCATAGAACTTTGACAAATGGGACAGGCAAAAAAAGCAATATGCTGCTCCATTAATGCTGCTCCTAGCGCACGTTTAGAAAGTGCTCTCATACCTATACCTCCTTCTGTTCATTAGGTGAAACAAGTGCAAACCGCTCCCATTTGCGGCTTTTCCATCTAAAGTATACAAGAAATGCGCGTAGCCATTCATCCGCTGAAATAGCTAGCCAAATACCTACCAAGCCAAAATCCAGTACAAAGACAAGGAAATAGCCAAGCGGAACACTTATGCAAAGCATAGATAGAAAGCCAATTTTCACTGGAAATCTTGCATCGCCTGAAGCGCGTAAAGAGTTAATAATAACAATATTCATTGTACGCCCTGTTTCAAGCACAACACTTAACACTAAAACAGAGGCGCCAATCGCGATAACCTCAGGATTATCCGTAAAAATATGCATAAGCTGCTTTCGGAAAAGCGTTACAAGCGTTACCATGATAATGGTAAAGGCAAAGGCTGTACGCACACTTAGCCATAGCTGTTGATAAGCCTCTTCCTTTTTCCCTGCACCAACAGAGCGCCCAATAATAATTGCCGTCCCTGTACCAATAGCAATTGCAAATAAATAGGTAAACATGGAAATATTCATCGCGTACTGACGAGCTGCTAGCGTTTCTGCCCCTAAATACGTTGCATAGTATAAAAAGATGATTTGACAAAATTGATAAAGCACTTGCTCAAAGGCAGAGGGCAAGCCAATATTTAATATTTTTCGTACATATTCCTTGGAGTATTCAAAATAATAACGTAGCTTGATGCGTACTTCCAAAGCTTGATACAGCAGCCAGAAAAACACCACTACTGCTACCCCACGGCTAATAACAGAAGAAATTGCTGCCCCCTGTACACCTAGCTCTGGC
Organism: Lysinibacillus sp. FSL H8-0500; assembly: GCF_038051955.1. Taxonomy (NCBI): domain Bacteria; kingdom Bacillati; phylum Bacillota; class Bacilli; order Caryophanales; family Bacillaceae; genus Lysinibacillus; species Lysinibacillus sp. FSL H8-0500. Next base: position 4,407,542 of record NZ_CP150292.1, read on the forward strand.
AAGCCGAAATTCCCAAAAATAAGGCCATAATTTAGCACCACATGCAGTATATTCATACCAAGCGATACATACATTGTTTGTTTCGTCCAACCATGTACACGAATAATCGCTGCAAGTGCATTAATAATGGCTTGTAAAAAAATAAAGCTACCAATAATAACCAAATAGCTTTGTGCATACTGTAGTACCTCGCCCTGTAAATTCATCATCGTCATTAAACGACTAGCAAACATGAGGAACATTAGACTCATTAAAAACCCAAGAGCTAAGTTCAACGTTACGGCTAATGCTGAAATTTTTGCTGCCTCAAAAAAACGTCTCGAGCCTAAATATTGTGAAACAACAATAGACGCGCCATTCCCTACCACTTCAAGAATTAAAATAGCGATATGGATGTATTGATTGGCTGCACCAACGCCCGATACAGCATTATCTGATAAAGCACTAAGCATAAAAGTATCAGCTAGTCCCATTAACATAAATAAAAAGACCTCTAGGAAAATAGGCCATGTTAAATGAAATAAACTCAACTTATTCGCTGTTTTCAATGTAGTCGCCAATCCAGTCACTTCTCCTATAGTTTGTTAAAAATCTATTGTATCTTATCACAAAATTTTAAGCTGTAAAGGTTTTTTTATTGAACATACAAAAATCCCTCTCACATCATTAGTGAAAGGGCTTTAAGTTAGTTTAAACAGTAAGATTGCAACTGTGCACGCTTTTCAGTAGTTAGACCAAACTCCTGCTCTAAATAGGTAGCCTTTGAACCATATTGCTTGTCAATTGCATCTAATGCCGCTTGTAAATACTCCTCACGAGCAGACATTAATGCATAAAATTGCTGTAACTCTCGATCATTATATTGATGTTGAATAGTTTGCGCCATTTTCTCTATCATTGGCTGTAAACATACATTTGTAGCGAGATAGTTCTCCATAATGGTCTCCTCAGGCACATCTAAAGCAAGTAAAATAAGGGCGCTTCCGATACCTGTTCGATCCTTGCCAACTGCACAGTGATGAACAAGCCCTAAATAATCAGGATTTTGAATCGTTACCATCAATTTCTGAAATGAAGCATTGTTAAAAGGCATTTGGGCATAAAAACCTCGAAACATATCAGCATTTATAACCTTATAAAAATCTCTAGCACCGGTATTCGTTGGCATCTCAAATGTATGCTTACCCTTTGCTGGTATTTGAATATAATGTGTGTGGGGAAAAACTGGATTTGGGTTATTTTGCACCTCATGAGGATCACGATAATCAAAAATCGTTTTGATACCTAATGTTGCAAATAGCTTTTTATCTGTCGCTGTCATTTTACCGAGTGCTGCTGAACGATAAAATAAACCAGTCTTGATCACTCGACCATCCCTTGCTTTATAGCCGCCCATATCTCGAAAATTATAAACTGCTTCAAATGGAATAACCTTTGTCTCTAAATGCTCCAATTTACGGTACCTCCTTTAATAGTTGCATATACTTATTTCTATTTTATAAAACAAACTTTATTCCTTCCATTGTTTGCCCTTCCTATTACAAGGTTCATAAAAAAATTCCAATAATCATTCTATGAAATGATTGTTGGAATTGGTGTGTATATTTAGTCAAAGCGTTCTAAAAATTTTAGTAATTTATGAGCTTCTACTGAGAAAACATCTTGTGTACCAAACATCTCCTCTCTTTCATCTATAATCGTGGCAAATTTTTTGTAAAGACGATGGATATAGCTATGATGGCGATAGGCATAAAATTGAATTTCCGTCACTTCTGAATGTTCTGCTAACATATGTTTTATCATTTTTAGAAAACCCTTCACAAAAAAGCGACTATTTTGATATTCTTTCTTTAATAGCGCACAATCAATAAAAATAATCTCCTGATTTTCAAAATTATTTTCTCGTACTCCTAATGTATAGCTAGCAACTGCACTAACTTCCTCGTGCTCATTATAAAAAAGCAACACATTTGTCTTCTCTATCATAACAAATAAACTACCAAGCGCATCTAAAATAGCGTATACATCATCAAATAGCCTGCGATTTTGTAAAAAGAAAATAGCGAATTTTTCATAATCCTCTTCCGTCTGACATTTCACACACTCCATTAGGCACCCCTCCTAAATATTAAAATCCGTTTCCCACTTACCATTCACTAAAATCGCTTTCACCGAACCATCCTCGCTTATCCCGTTAACATGTAAATGCTCAGAGCCAATCATAAAATCAATATGAATCATACTCGAATTAATGCTACTGGCATCGTTTGCTCTATGTTCCTCCTGTAAGCCTGAGATATAGCCTTGCCCAATCGCTAAATGACAGGATGCATTTTCATCGAATAAAGCATGGTAAAACATCAAATTACTTGCTGAGATCGCAGAATCATGGGAAACTAACGCAACCTCACCAATATATTTGGCACCTTCATCCGTCTTTAGAATACCTTGCAAAGCGTCCAAGCCGTTTTTAGTCGTATAGTCGATAATCTTTCCATCTTTAAATATAAACGTAAAGTCATCAATAATTTGCCCATCATAAACTAATGGTCTCGTATTTTTTACTACACCATTAACGCCCGTTTTAAGTGGTGTTGTATAAATTTCTTCTGTGGGTATATTACAAATAAATGGGATGCCATTGTTGTTTTTTTCCATCCCGTGAACCCAATGATGATGCTGTGGTAGCTCGATTGTTAGATCCGTGCCCTCAGCTTTAAAATGTAAATATCGAAAATACATATCGTTTAATAATGCCGCTCTTTTATTTAACCGTTTCATATGCTGCTCCCATGCGAGGATTGGATTTTCACTATCCAATTTCAATATTTTAAACAATTCCTCCCATAGCCGCTCTAGTCCATCATTTGGCTCCATCTTTGGAAAAATAGTTGCAGCCCATGCCTCTGTAGGAAGCGCAATAACCGTCCAGCTTACCTGCATACTCGTTAATTTTTCAGTAAAAGGGCGAAAAGCCATCGCCGCAGCATATTCCATTTTATCTAGTCTCGCAGGATCTATCCCTTTTATATCCTGTAAATGAGGAGAAAGAATATAAAGAAAAGCTGCCCCCTCATTCGCCATCTCCTCATAGCCTTTCACAAGCCAATCAGGTGTATATTCTAAGCCTTGCTCACTCATTAACTCACATTCAAGCCGCAATAATTTTTCATCATTCCACTTTACATAAACATAATGAGCGCCATTAAGATAGGCATAGCGGCAAACCTTTCTAACAAAATCAGCAGCAGTAATGGATGCAGAAATAACCAATATCTGCCCTTGCTGAATATTGATACCTACCTTAATGACCAGCTCAGCATACTTATCTAGCCTATCCTCGAAATTTTTCATTCTATAAAACTCCTATTATTTATTCTATTGCACACGCCAATGTATTTTTTTACTTATTAATAAATAGGAAGCACAGGAAAAAATAATTAAAATCAGCACCTCTCCTAAGGTAGATTCCGTCCAGCCAACCGTTAACATACTGTGCAATACATTTGCAACATACGTTGTCGGCAGTACATAGGAAATCCATTGAAGAATAACAGGCAAGTCTTTGAGTTCAATCATTACAGGTGTCAAAAAAGTAACAAACATCAAGAGGAACTGTGCAACAACATTTGTAAATTGAGGATTTGGCGATAAAAAGCCTATTAATACACCAATCCCAACAACACTAAAAATAGCTAGGAAGGAAATTGGCAACAGTAACCATTCAAAATGCAAATCCACGCCATAAATTCGCTGACCTAAAGTAAAGACAATAATAAAGGATGGCAACGACGTTAAAATTCCGTAAAATAACAAAGATAAAATAAAGTTCATCTTACGAATGGGTAGTGATGAATAATAAGTAAAATAGCCTCCAAATTTTTGATAGGATATATCCTGCCCTAAAATATTCATGCCCATTAGTAAGATACTAAAAATCATATTGCCAATAATTAAGCGTGCCAATTGCTCTGGATTTGTTTCCCCAAGTAAGAATTCCATAAAAATTAACGTAACGATTGGAAAGATGGCAGACATCGCAATAATCCATAGCAATTGATGCCGCACAATGGCAATTTGGATTCGAAAAAGAATAAATAACTCAACAAAAAATTGTGTAAAAACATTCATTGTTCTCATGCACTATTCACCTCCCCGCTGCTTTTGGAGCATTGAATAGACATCCTCTAGGCTTGGAGGTAGTAATGAATATTGGTCAATGTTTAAAGACTCATCCTGAATAATGTCAATCACTGTACGGACAGCACTTTTTTCAAGTGCCATTGTGAGCTTTGCATCCTCCACCATTTCAACATTGCCAAAAACCTTCAGCCGATCTCGGATTTTTTGAACTGTAGCCTCCTGCGCATAAATTTCAACACGCATTCTTTGGTCCACTCTTTTCTTCAAATTTTCGATATGATCAAGTGCTAAAAGCTTGCCATGATCTACAACAGCTACACGATGCACAACCTTCTCGGCTTCTAAAATATTATGGGTCACCAAAATAATCGTTGTGCCTTTTTGATTCAGCTCACGAATAATATCCCATACTAATTTTCGCTTTAATGGATCCAATTCATTTGTAGGTTCATCTAAAATCATTACAGATGCCTGACCAATCAATGTTGTCCCAAAGCTAATGAGCCGTCGCTGCCCACCAGAAAGCTTCGATAATATTTTATCCCTATATTCATACATCCCTAATCGTTGCAAAATAGCATCCGTCTGTTGCTTAGCCTCCTTTTTAGATAGCCCTTTTAGTCTGCCTGTAAAATAAAGAGCTTCTTTTGTTTTTAAAAATGATAAGGCAAAGGTCTCCTGCGAATAATAAGAAATTTGTTGAATAACATCCTTTACATGTCGTGACACCTCATATCCTCGAAATTTCACTGACCCTGTTGTTGGCGCTAATTGTCCAATCATTTGCTTAATCAACGTTGTTTTCCCTGCCCCATTCGGACCCAATATCCCAATAATTTCTCCTTGATAGATCGTTAGTGAAATATCATCATTTGCTTTAAACTTACCTTTTTTATAGTAAAGAGTGACATTTTCCAACTCATACACTGGTTTAAGCATCGTAAACAGCCTTTCCTAGTAAAATTCCTATAATTTAAGGCCTGACTCAATAAGCCAGACCTTAAAATAATACGCTTTGTAACCATTACTATTTAGCTACTTATTTTCTCCTGCATACAGTATCTCCATAAGGTGTATGAAGGCGGTAGATACAGCGCTACTTTACGCATATGTGTATACACCCAATATGCAACAGCCCTTCCACCCGCCATTACTTTTCACCACACTTTCCAAAAATTAAAAAGATACCTCAATTTATATTATCTACAAGTAATATAATGCTATAAAAATAAATAATATTTATTTTGCCCAAGCACCTACATTACCATATGGTTACAGCAATTCTTTTTCCTGCTTTTCTCTTATTCAATCAATTGAATAACAATAATGCTAGATATTTCTTTCTAACTTTATTTTATGTTACTAAAAAGTAATATTCAACTATAAAAAAGAGAAAATTTAATTTTTTTACTAGTGACGTTATTTAGGCTAATCAATAACCAAATCGAGGGACATATCTAGTATGAACAAAATCCCCCCTTCAGTATTAACTACACAACTAATACTGAAAAGGGCTACATCATCTTATAAATTTACTGTTTGCATTACTCGGTATAAAAATGTCACAAACTGTGCTCTTGTCACAGGGGCATTTGGACGGAAATTGCCATTATCCCCAAGCGCAATGCCTTCTTGCTCTAGCACGGCAATATAGCCTGCACTCCAATGCGTGCTCGCTACATCCACAAAGGAGCTTGTGCCTTCCGGTGTTCGGCCCATTAAGCCAACGAGCACCTTCGCTAATTGTGCGCGTGTCATCCTTTCGTTTGGCAGGAATGCACCATTTGTTCCATCAACAATGCCTGCCTGTTGCAAGGTCATAATTGCTTCATAATAAGGGTGTGTTGAGGAAACATCCTTGAAATCATCGCCTGCTCTTACTTGTTCAAAAGAAAATGCTCTTGTGAGTAAGGCGGCGACATGCATGCGGCTGATCGATTCATTTGGTCGGAAGGTACCGTCCTCAAAGCCTTGAATAATGCCTTCTGTCGCTAGTTCCTCAATCATTTCCTGTGCCCAATGGCGTTGGATATCGCTAAACGTTACAGTTGGGCTTGGTGCTTCAGGTTCAGGCTGTGGCTGAGGTTCTTCCACAGGTAGTGCTGTCCATTTAGCATAGAGCGAAATATTTTCACGCAGCACCGTATCCGCTGCCCATGGCTTTGTTAATTCTTCATCCTGATACCAGCCATCAAAGCGATAGCCTTCCCTTGTTGGGACAGGTAAGTCACTAATTTTTGTATTATAGGCAATATCAATTGGTGCAATCGCTGTGCCACCATTTGTATGCAAGGTGATTTTTACCTTTTCAGATGGCGAATTGTCATTTGAGATAGGTGTCGTATTACTGCCCCCATCTGCTGGTGGTGGATTTGAATTGACTTGCCACTTGGCATACAATGTAATCGCCTCAGTTACAACTTCTGCCGTAAAATCCCATTTCATTGTGAACCTTGAATCCTTATACCAGCCAGCAAATGTATGACCTTGTTTGCTTGGCATAGGTGGTTCAATTACCCTCTCATTATATGGAACCTGTTGTTCGGCAACATCACTACCACCATTCGGTTCAAAGGTTACTGTATAGTTATTCGCTATCCATTGGGCATACAGTGTGGTATTCGTTGTCACTCGAAACGTATCATTTGCTTTGTATGATGTTCCTTTCCCATCTGCTTGCGTGTTCCAATCGGCAAATGTATAGCCTACTCTTGTCAGATCACCACTATTGCCTTGCACTGTCACTTCATCATTTTCTTCATATATTTGGTCATCTTTTGGCACTGTACCATTCATTGCATTATTTGGATGGTAGTCTACGTAATAAGTAGTAGCCTCATATGCGCCTAAATCAATAGCTCTTCCTTGGATACGTGGTCTCTCCGCTAGGTCTGTCTGTAGTGCCCTGCTTAGTATCGCCTTTAGTTCCTCGGTTGAAGCCCTGTCTAGTAGCTCTTTTTCTATGTCTTTATAAGTCGTTGTATTTCCTTTATCAATAGCTGGGGATTTTATTTTTAGTCGATAGTCTTGATTAGCTGGATCTAAAAAGATGTCTGTAGGTGTATATGTTTCGGTTTGTATATCTCCATTCGCATGAAATTTCGCTACAACCGTCCCACTTTCCTCTACATCCAATAAGCTATTTTCAATCGTACCTATAACGTCTGAATGAAGTGCTGGTTCTCCATTATTATTACCAACAATAATACTATTGGATATTTTGGGATTACCACCATAGATACTGCCTTTATTCGCTGATTTTGTTTCATTGCCACTCATTGTGACATTAATTAGCATTGGGCTACTCTCCTCAATTGGGCTATTACTATCAGCTGGGATAAACTCCTCATTGTACATGCCGCCTCCCAATTCTGCTGTGTTGCTACTGAATATCACATTCGTTAACATTGGGCTACTACCCAGATTGTACATGCCGCCTCCTTCATTTGCTGCTGTATTGCTACTGAACGTCACTTCCACTAGCATCGGGCTACTATTAATCTCATTAGACATGCCGCCCCCAGATCCAATATCTCCAAATCCTAAATCTGCTATGTTGCTATCAAATGTCACTTTCGTTAGCGTTGGGCTACTTTTATCTAGATTAAGCATGCCTCCGCCTCCGATAAATGCCATGTTGCTGCTGAACATGACTTCTGTTAGTACTGGGCTACTCTTACCTCCATTAAACATGCCGCCTCCCAAAGCTGCTTCGTTACTCTCAAACGTCACTTTCGTTAGCATTGGGCTACTATTAGGCTCATTGTACATACCGCCTCCTCCGCTCTCCGCTATATTTTCATTAAATTCAACTTCCGTCAATATAGGGCTACTTTTCTCATTGGACATACCGCCTCCCAATTCTGCCATGTTACTATCAAATATCACTTCTGTTAGTATTGGGTTACTATTAGCCTCATTGACCATACCGCCGCCTTGCCAATTTACTTCGTTGCTACTGAACTTTACATTCGTTAGCGTTGGGCTACTACTTGAATTGTATATGCCTCCCCCAGCATTTGCTTTATTACTATTGAATGTCACATTTATTAGTGTCGGGCTACTACTATTATTGTACATGCCTCCTCCATAATTATGTGGGTCAAATGGAGCAAGTGGTTTAGCATCTGCATTCCCTCCTGTAATAGTTACACCGTCTAAAATCGCTGTTTCATCTAAATCCAAGCCAGCAGGATGATAAAATACATGGTAGACATTATCGGTTTTATCATCTTCTGTCCCAATATCACCGCTTAAAATCGTTTCATTATTTTCCCAATCGCGCGCTGCTAAATCATCTTCTGTCCCATGAAATCCACCATAAATCGCTACATTATTTTGCATTTGGAAGGTCGCAGTACGTGGGTCACTTGAATCTATTGCCTCTGTCGGTTTATATGTGCCTGCTGCCACCCAGATTTGTACAGGTTGTGCGATATTAGATGCTTCTTCAAGCGCTAGCTGCAAATCTCCAAAAGCATTTCCCCAGCTTGTGCCATCTTCATTTCCACCTCCATTTTCTGTAACATAAATAATCGCACTTGTCATTCGCAAAGGTTGTGCTAGTCGCGAATCAATTTTGATAATACGTCTTTCCTCCACATCTGCTAGACGGAACCAGATCTCATGCTCGCCTTCCTCTGTGATAATCAATGGCTGTGTATGGTCAAAGGGCTGCCATGTTGTGCGTGCATCTTGTGAAATTTCAATTCCTGCGCTATCGCCAGAGGTCGTTGTTACCTGTACTTCTACAGGGCTTATGGCAGTGTCTCCTTCGTTATAGGGCTGTCCGTTTGTTGTCATTGTGATATGCAAGGTAGATGTATTTTCCATTGCCATGGCTGGTAAACTACCAAATAGCGTTTGCATAAACAAGGAAATAATTGCTATAAACGCCAGGGCTTGTTTTGTTTTTCGTTGCATGTAGAATCTCCTTTCTTTCTATAGTAGTTTTGTTGTTACATGGAGGCATGATATAGAGCAAAGATTTATGCACTATAAGCAGCCTTTCCTAGTAAAATTCCAATAACTTAAGGCCTGACTCAATAAGCCAGACCTTCAAATAATACATTTTGTAGCGGTTGTTAGTTAGCTACTTATTTTCTACTACGTACATTGTTCCGATGAGATGTATCGGCAGGTGGCGGAAGCAATGCTATTTTACGCTTATTTCTATACGCCCAATATACATCAGTTCCTCATCCTGCCATTACTTTTCATCTTACCTTCCAATGCCTGAGCCTCGTTTAATATCCTGAGGAATTGATGGTGACGGTGGGTACATCATCGCTGCTCACCTCGCTTTCAAAAAAATTAAAAGGCTGCCTCTTTTTATATTATTATAAAGTAATATAACACTATAAAAATAAACAATATTTATTTTGTTCAAGTACCTATATTACTACGTTGGCAGCTCTTTCTAATTTTATTTTATATTACTAAAAAGTAATATTCAACTATAAAAAAAAAGAAAATTCAATTTTCCTTTTTCACTAGTGATATCATTGATTAATTTATGACAAAATCGAAGGACGTTTCACGCTACGTGCAATGTCAGTTGATGAAGAATCATTAGTTTGAATCCAAGACTCTTGATCATGCTACACTTTTTCTTGCTGGGTTCCTGCATCATTTGCATTAAAGCCGAATGCTACACCTGCTACAAAAGTAAAACCAATTAACAAGCCTCATTTTCGCTTCATTTTTTCGCCTCTTTAGAAAGTGATGTATCACAATTTTATCATACCACATCGCCATTATAGAACAAGTAGAAAATACAGAAATATTAATACAAAGTAATATTTACCTAGTTTATTTATAACATTAAAAAACCATCTCATTACTTTGAACGGATGGCTGCCTTGTATTTTTTTTTATATTGAATTTCTTGTTCCTCATCAATTAAACGCTGGGCAATTTCTAATAACTTTGGGTCATGTAATGCATCATATAATTGCTTAAAAGATACAATAATATCATAGCGAATAAGCGTTGGATGTTTCTCGTCTAAGCATGTTTGAAATCTTTTCGCTAAATATGATACGACTAAGTCTCTTTGTACTGGCCCTGCTAGACCAATTTTCCAAATAGCCTGTAATGTAAGTCTCGCTGTAGTCGTCTCATCGTCATAAGTCACTGCCCAAATTTTTAAAAAATCCTCTAATACTCTTTCCTCTGGATCACTTTTAGCGGCTAAAGCACATAGAATTTGTGCTGCACGTGCGCGAGAATGATGATTACTATATGTAAGAGCTTGAATAAGCTGTTCCCAAACGGCATATGTCCAATCTACAGGTTCTTCCATAATCTTCAGCAATTTCTCATAGGATTCATATTGAGTAGCTTGGTCACGCTCTGTTAGATTACTAAAAAGTTGCAAAATCTCTTTTTCCATAATATATCCCTACCTTTAGTGTTTCAGAACCTATTACATTTTTATTTATGGTACACTTAACTTAATTTTTGTCGCAAAGAAGGTGAGTTTATGAATAAATTGAATATTAGGAAATGGCTTTTTCGATTACTTGTGATTCTTTCCCTAAGTGTAGCTGCTTATTTTATTATCCCTGTATCTATGCCTTTACTACTCGCAGGTATTAGTGCATTTTTCTTAGAGCCAATGGTGATGTTCTTTAAAAGACGTTGGAAAATGTCGAGAAAAATTGCAGTTGCTGTTATTTATATACTAAGTGTTATCCTAATTTCTGTTATTTGTTATTTTTCCATTACACAGATTATGTCGCAAATCATTTTAGTATCAAAGCAGGCTCCTTATTATATTTCCAAGCTATCAGATATGTGGCTTCATATGCAAGAAAATATTTCTAAATACACGGAAGACTTTCCACCTGAAGTAAGTGCCTCGCTTCAACACACTACAATGGACTTCATCAAAAAAATAGAAGAATCCTTTTTAGACTTCTTTAATTATAGCAAAGTTTCGACCTTGTTTTCTGAGATTCCAAACCTATTTATCAGTCTTCTCGTTTATATGATCGCCCTATTTCTTTTTATGCTGGATTTACCTAAATTAAAGCAAATGACCTATAACTATTTAAAGCCTAACACTGCACAAAAAATAAAAATTATTATAAACCGTTTAAAGGATGCAACAGTTGGCTATATGAAGGCACACTTATTGGTTAGCTTTATTATTGGAGGCGTAACGCTTATTGGGCTACTGCTAATCCAGCCTAAATACGCTATTACAATGACCATCATTATATGGCTTATTGATATTATTCCATTTCTTGGTTCTATTATTATTTTGGCTCCATGGGGGCTCTATCATTTATTGATGGGAAACACAGCGATTTCTGTAAAATTATTCATCCTAGGTGTTATTTTACTCATTATTCGTCGTGTAGTCGAGCCTAAACTAATGGGAGAGCATATTGGCTTATCTACGTTGCCCACCCTTATTGCTATGTTTATTGGTCTCAAACTATTTGGCATTGCCGGTTTATTAGTTGGGCCTTTCGTGATTATTTTCTTTATTGCATTAAAAGAAACAGGTGTTATTAAGCTAAAGTTTAAAATTTAAAAAAGGTCATCTTTGTATGCTATTCTACAAAGATGACCTTTTTATAATGTTGATGTTTATTAAATACGACCAAAGCCTACTAAGTATTGATTCCACCAATCAAGTGATTCAATAACAACACCCTTATTTTGAGCATTGATCATTGTGTTATTACCTAAATAAATACCTACATGGGCTACACCTGAGCCATAGCTAAAGAATACTAAGTCACCAACACGTGCTTCACTTGCTGAAATGCGTTGTGTTGATAAATATTGTTGTGATGCAGTACGTGGTAACGAAACGCCTGCCTGTTTGTAAGACCATTGCACAAGACCTGAACAATCAAAGCCTGTTGATGGGTTGCTACCACCCCAAACATATGAACGACCTAGGAACTGTTTAGCTGTTGAAATGGCGCCACCTGAAGATGCAGTACCAGCACCTGAACCAACAGTGATTTGTTGTGACGCACCATTTTGAACAACTGGTGTTGCTGCTTGAAGCGCACGTAGGCGAGCCGCTTCTTCTTCAGCAGCCTTACGCTCTGCCTCTAAACGTTCTTCTTCCTGCTTTGTTGCAATTTGAGCTTTTAATGCAAGTGATTTAGCTTCATTTTCAGCCTTTTTCACTTCCATTTCGCTTTCCTTTTGTTGAAGCTCTTGGAATTGTTTTTGAAGCTCTTTTTGTTTTTCATCTAATGTAGCTTTTTGTTGCTCTAAGCTAGCTTTATCTGCTTCCTGTTGATCCACTAATTCTTGGTCAGCATCCATTAATGTTTTTACCGCTACAACACGGTCCATTAAATCTGCAAAGCTTTTCGCTTCAAGCACAACATTTAAATAAACGCCTACCGTATTATCTTGTGCTTGGTATGCAGCCATACGCTCGCTTAAGATTTTAGAACGTTGCTCAATACGTTTTTTTGTTTCAACAATACTCGCATCAACTTCTTTAATTTCAGCTTGTACTTGGTTAAAAACTTTTACTTTTGCGTCGATTTCATTTTGTAATTTTGTTAATTCCTCTTGTAATTTTTTAACTTCAGCATCTATTTGTGCCTTTTTCTCGATCATTTGTTGAGAAGTTTCTTCAGCATGAACTTCTGTTGGTTGAATTGTATTAAATAATAAGCCGCCAGCTAGTGCCAACGTTAGCACCATCGACTTACGCCATTTATTGCGCTTACCCACGTTTTCTTCATTCCCTTTCATCTATCAATTTCGCTCTTGGTATTCTCTTTTCATCACTTGAACGATTTTTATTTTAATCAATTGTTCTTATATTTATCTCAGCCTTTTAAAGTTTAGCATTATTAACATAACTTTTATACTATTTCGTATCTATTTAACACATTAGTAAAACTCGAAATATTTCTGTAATATTTGCACAATTAATTAATTATTCTACAAAATACAACATTCTTCTATCTAACGTCATTGTTCGCTTATTCGACAATAGACCTATATATAATTTTGTAATGTTTTTGTAACATTTCTCTGAAATTTTTATAAAAGAAAAAAGGTAGAGAAAAAATTCCCTACCTATTGTTTCATTGATCGCAATGCCTGTATGGACAATCTTACTAATAAAATCGCACATAAAAATAAGCCTAAATATGCTGCGGTGTTCAAGTAGATGGCATACGAATCGTGAATAAATTGCGAAATAGCTAACAATGCTACAGATATAATGCCAAATGTAATCCCAACGAGTAGTAGCACAAAACGAGCAAATAAATGGGTAATAAAACGGGCATTATGCTCATCTGAAAACACATCATGATGTAAAATAATTTTTCCGCTTTCAACACGCTGAATAAGCTGGTCAACTCTTCTTGGCATTTTTCTTAATGTTGGAATGAGCATGGATAGCTCTTCTTGCAGACGTTCCTTTGTCGCCATTGGTTCTTTAAATGGCTTTAGTAAAGATGATCGCATATAAGTAGCAGAAAAATCCTTTGCCTCTGTAAAAATATCAAAACGTGAATCAATTACCCGTAATGTACCATCAAGTGTCACCAAAGATCGAAGCGCCAATCCTACAGCTGGATAGAAGGCTAGTCCAAAATCACGTACAACCGTAAATAAAGCATGAATTAATTCCTCAGTTGGTATACGATCTACATAAGAAATTTTTAATAAAATTTGATCAATCGCCTGCTCCATCCTTGCGCGCTCCGCATGATCTGCATTTTCCACTAGCAATGTTAGCCCATCATAGAGAATGCTTGAATCATTGAGCTGAATGCCCATTAAAAACAGCTTTAAGCCCTCTTGCTGTGTCGCTCCCAAGCGTCCCACTGCCCCAAAATCAAGTAAAACCGGCGTACCATCTTTTTCATCAATATAAATATTTCCCGGATGTGGGTCCGCATGAAAAATACCAGAAAAAAGCATCTGTTCAAAAAAAGAATATAGTACCGTTTTAGCAAATTGCCTGCGATTAATCGATAAACGCTTAAATTCAGATGCACCATCTGCGACACTTTGTCCACGAATATACTCCATTACAATAATATTTTCATTGCTATATGCTGTATAAATCTTAGGAATTCGAACCGGGTAGTCACTTTTAGCCAGCGCATTCTTCACCTGCAATGTATTACGCACCTCAATGTCTAAATGGATCTCCTCACGTAAACCATCCGCAAAGCCAACAGCTAGCTCTCGAAAGCCTAGTGACTCTGCCCATGTTGATTTTGCCGTTAGCCAATTAGCAAATTCCTCTAAAATTTCGAGATCATCCCGCATAATACCTTTTACTTCTGGGCGCAGTAGCTTAACAACAACTTCATCATAATTTTTTAGCCGCGCTTTATGTACCTGCCCGATAGAAGCTGATGCAAGGGGCTCCATTTGAAATTGGCTAAATATCTCATCGCTTGGTTGAGGAAGCGAGCTTTCTAAAATTTTTGTCACCTGCTCAGCAGGTAAAGGCTTTACACGATGTTGTAATCTTTCTAATTCCTCAATAAATACTGGCGTAAATAATTCTTTACGTGTTGATAGGACCTGTCCAAATTTAATGAAAATTCCGCCACATTGCTCTAATGTCGCTCGCAGTGCAACGGCAAGCTCTTTTTCATTTTCACGCTGTCTCGCATATTTAATCGTTTGTACCACACCATTGGTTACAGCGATTCGCAGCACCTGACGTAAACGCTTCTGTTGTCGCCAGTAACTATGTAATCGAAATAATAATGATCTTTGGCCATTCCGACGCTCTCCAGCCGTAATACCACTTGAATCAAATAGCTCAAAAACTAAATAAAGCAACATTGAAATAAGCAGCATACTCCCGATCCAAATCAGTGTACTGACCTCTGTAACAGTTTGCATCATCGTTTCTGATAAAAAATCAGTATGGCGCAAATACGAATACCAGTAAACAAAAGATGTGAGCGTTACACTAATCACAACGGACAGCACTCTGCGCATAAAATGAATCGTTGAACCAACTAAGCGTCCACTAACAATATAAATCAGTCCCGATACGAGGATGATCTGGATCAGAAATTTCAAAAAAACCAACAGGGCCACCTCCATTTCCTACTACCGCTAGTATAGCAAATTTAGGCATTAACTTTCTTTCACCAAAACCCGCTCCATACAAAAAAGAGATGCCCATGTAATTGCATCTCTTTTACTATTTTTTAGACCATCAATATATCCATCCATATTTTAATGGCAGTTGCTAAAATAAGCCCTGCTAAAATTACTTGTAAGATTTTTGTATGGATGCTTTTCCCTGCTTTTGCACCAAGAGGAGCTGCAATAAGACTGGCTATAATCATGAGGAGCGCTGGATAATAATCAACTTGACCTGTCATTAACTTTCCTATTGTACCTCCTATTGAGGAAATAAACGTAATGGCAAGGCTAGTCGCAATGGTCATACGCGTTGGGATACCTAGAACCACGAGCATAATCGGTACTAATAAAAAGCCCCCAGCTGCCCCTACAATTCCTGAACCAATCCCAACAATAAATGCTAATATCGCTGCAAGTAGCTTGTTAAATGTAACCTCCTGCAATGGTTTATCATCTATGTGTTTTTTCGGGATAAACATCATGACTGCTGCAATCAGCGCAAGGATACCATAGACAATGTTAACCCCAGATTCTGATAAAAATGAGGAGCCAAAGCTACCAACAAAGCTACCGATTAATATGGCTCCTCCCATATAAATAATCAGCGATTTATTTAAATAACCACCTTTGCGGTATGCCCATACCCCAGCAATCGAGGCAAAAAATACTTGTACTGCACTAATGCCTGATACCTCATGAGCTGAAAATGCTGCAAAGCCAAACAACGGTGGAATATATAACAGCATTGGATACTTAATAATTGAACCACCAATACCTAGCATTCCCGATATATACGAACCGATGAAACCAATCAAAAATATTGTAATGATCAATGCAATATCCATCAAATTCCCTTCTTTCTAACCAGATGAAGGGAGGGCTGTTCTACTTTTATAGACAACCCTCAATTAGCCTTAAATCTTCTGAATTAAAAATGTAATGACGCCAGCAGCTTCAACTTGCTGTAAAATTGTATGACCACCAGCTTTTGCCCAAGCAGGAATATCCGCTAAAGCTCCTTTATCTGTTACATGAACTTCCAAAATTTCACCATGCTCTAATGTATCTATTGCCTTTTTTATATTCACAATCGGCATTGGACATGTTAAACCTTTTGCATCTAAGTGTAAATTTACCTTCATGATGATCCCCTTTGACATCGCAAAATTATTAAGGATTTTGACGATTTTTTTAGAATAACTGCCTTTAATTTACGTACTGGTTAACCCATACTATCGTACAGCACAGCGATTTGGCCCAATCTCCATTTCTGTCTGTTCATCTGGTGTAGGTGTTATTTTTCCCATATTCACTTGACGAATTTCTTGATAGGCATTTGGCTGCGGGGGTAATTCATTTGTCACTACACGCTTAAACTCTTCTTCATCTTGAATATTTAAGCCATGGTTTTGCGCAAATAAGTCCCCTAATCGTTTTGCAACTGTTCCATCCTCATTAAGCTCTTCAATAATCATAAAATGTGCTGGTAAGACGATAAGCTCATCAGACAATTTACGATAACGCTTATAAAGTGTATTTCGTAAATCACTCACCCAATCTTCAGCAAGACCTGCTAAATCCGGACGCCCAATCGAATCAATAAATAAAATATCTCCTGTTAATAAATAAGTGTTATCAACAACAAAGGAGGTAGAGCCAATTGTATGACCAGGAGAATAGATAGCTCCTACATCTATGTTCGATGCCCCAATTTGGACAGTCATGTCATCCTCTAATGGTACATAGCTGAATACAACCTCTTCTGCATCTTTTGGTGGTAAATAATAGGTCGCACCGGTTTTCTCTGCGATATGACGTCCACCTGAAATATGATCAGCATGTAAATGTGTATCAAATACATATTTAATTTTAACCTTTTTATGGGCTGCAAAGCTGGTAAACACATCTGTAAAACGAACTGCATCAATAATAGCTGCTTCCCCTTCAGAAATGACCATATAGGACAGACAACCCTTTCCTAAACGTACAAATTGGTAAAGCTCGCCACCGCCTGTTAAATCGCCAACTTTAATGGGCTCTAAATATTCACTCCAAGTTTTCATACCCCCAGCTAAATAAGCAACGTCACGACCAGCTTCTGACAGCATTTCAGCAATCATTAAGGATGACCCCTCTTTTGCACAAACTACCAGAACTTCTTTATCCGTTGGAATCTTAGGTAAAATAGCCTCAATTCCATCTAACAATTCAAAATACGGTATATTTAAATACTCAAATTGATGACCGTCAATTTTCCAGTCTTCAAATGCATCTGCATTACGAACATCTAAAATAAACAACTCTTCATTGTGAATAACCTTTTTAGCCACTAATGATGCGTCCCATTGTTGAATCGACATTTCTTTTACCCCCATAGGTATTATATTCAATATTTTTATAGCGGAGAGTTATTCTCACTCTCCGCCTCTACATCCAAAATTCATTAGAATGATAGTGATGGTGCTGCATCCTTCGCAAACTCAAGGAACGTTACAGCTCCACCAACCTCTATACCCTCAATAAAATTATCAGTAGTTAAGCCCATTACATCCATCGTCATTTGACAAGCAATAAATTTCACACCTAATTCTTGCGCCATTTCCACCAGTTGAGGGATAGCTGGCACATTCGCCTTCGCAAAGCCTTCTGCATAGTGCTCTGCCCCAGCAGGCATTGGTAGTGCATGCATACCTTGCTTGTGAATAAAATTCAACCCCTCAAACGTAAAGAAGATGGCTACCTCTTTATCAGAAGCTGCCGCTGCTGTTGCAATATTAAACACCTTATACGCATCAAATAACCCACCATTACTTGCAATAATTGCTACTTTATTTGACATAATCAATTCCTCCAATTAAATATTTTTTATTAAATCGCCCGTCCAAGATGTCATTCCTGGCAGGACGTTAAATACCTTTGTAAAGCCATGTGACGCTAGCTTTTGTGCAGCCAGATCACTGCGTTTTCCAGTGCGACAAATAACATAAATCTCCTGTTCCTTATCAAGCTCCGTAAGACGTGCTTCTAGCTCCCCCATAGGAATCGATTTCGCACCTGCAATATGTCCAAAGGCAAACTCAGCCTCCTCACGTACATCCAGAATAAGCCCCTCACGATTGGTAATTTGCTCTAGTTCAATTGTTTGATCAAACGTCATTTCTTCCGTTCGGCCATTCGTACATTTACGAATATAATGCTTCAACACATTATCAGTTTCGATCATGCCAATGTATTGATGACCTACTGTTTCAGCCCATGCTACAAGATCGGCCTTTGAGCCTTTATCTGTCGCGCATACTTCTAAGACCTGACCATCTACTAACTCAGCCATCGCCTTTTTTGTTTTCACAATTGGCATCGGACAGGAAAGCCCTTTGGCATCAAGTTGAAAATCTGCCTTCATATTTACGAAAACCTCCTTATACCTATAAGGGTATTATTTTTAACAAAAAAATATATGTTGTTCTATTGCTGCACTTGCCCTTTCCAGGCACTCATACCACCAGTCATATTAGCAACATCAAAGCCATAGCTTGCTAATAATTGAGTAGCACGGCCACTACGAGCTCCTGACCGACAAACTATAATATAAGACTCATTTTTATCTAATTCCTGCATTCGAAATTCCATTAGATGAAGTGGAATATGAATGATTCCTGGAATATGTCCTGCTTCAACCTCAGCTATATCTCGTACATCAATAAGATTCAGCGCTGTTCCTCGCTCTATAGCCTGTTGTACTTCCTTTGCTGTAACTTCCTTCACTTTTTCTCCCCCTAATAGGCACTCATACCACCACGAACATTGACAACACGCTCAAATCCTTGCTTTTTTAGCTGCTTACACGCCTGATTGCTCCGCATACCACTTTGGCAAATCACAACAATTTCTTTTTCCTTCGGTAACTTGTCAAATTTTGATCCAAGCGGCATATTTTTAAATTGTGGGATATTGCGTCCTTTATATTCAGCGGGTGTGCGTACATCAATAAAAACCTTATCTTTATCATTCAACATGGTTTTTAACTGTGCTGCCGAAATAGAACGAACCCCTTTCGTTGGCATGAGTCGCCAGAACAAAAATGCTGCAATCACTGCGATAATAATCCACGTTTCCATGTTTATTATTCGCCTCCTTTATACGATAATGGGTATATTAAATTTATCGACTTTTTACAACTAAATCCATCGCCTCTTGGATGGCAGCATTCATTTTTTTCGTATCTCCCTCAGCACTCGATACACACTCCAATAGATTTTCGCTAACAATAACACCTATTGTTCGATCAACCGCAGAACGTACAGCAGATAGCTGTGTGATCACATCTTTACAATTTTGCCCTTCTTCTATCATGCGTAAAATACCACGCATTTGACCTTCAATTCGCTTCACACGATTTGCTGTTTTAACACCATAAGCCACCCTTATTCACGCCTCCTTTCCAAACGATTGATTGCACCTGCTTATGCGATTTATATTATACCCCATAAGGTATATTGTCAATAAGCAAACTTAAATTTTTATTCTGTTATCGCTCTATCGGCTCATTATTACGTCTTATCCACCATAATATTAATTTAATCCACCAGTTCACCTTATTTATCCGCCCAAACAAAAAACCCTGTTATCTGTCATATCGACAGATAACAGGGAAATCCATTACTTTATTAAGCTAATTGCATAGCTGGTCCGAAGAATTCATAGTGAATTTTCTCATCCTTCACACCAAGCTCCTGTAAATTTTTAATAACGGCTTCCATAAAGCCTACAGGTCCACATACATAAACATCTGCATTATCAGCTACTTTTTCTGCTAATAATTCTTTAGTAATTAGCTTGTCTTCATCAGAATACAAAGCAGTATAGGACGCATTTGGTAATACATTTACTTTTTGTTGAATATCATCGCTAAATGCTACAACCTTCTCATTACGAGCACACTGAATAAAGTTTACTTCATTTGCTACATCCTCTTTTAAGGATTGTAGCATACTATTTAATGGTGTTACGCCAATACCGCCACTTACAAATGTAATTGGTGCCGTTGTTTCTTCTAATACGAATAATCCTGCTGGAGCACTTACATCTACTAGATCTCCAACCTGTAAATGGTCATGAATATAGTTAGATGCTTTACCATTCGGTGTTTGGTCGCTCTCACGCTTTACCGAAATACGATAACCATCTTCTGCACTTGCCTGTGAAAGTGTATATTGACGACTCAATAAATACTCTTCGCCTGGTACATTCAAACGGACGCTAATATATTGACCAGGCTCATAAGATGGTAACGGTGAACCATCCTCATTGACAAAGTAAACAGATGTTACTAAATCATTTTCTACCACTTTTTTCGCTACTTTTAAAGGCTTAAATAAACGCCAGCCACCATTATTTTCAGCCTCTTTGTATAAATCTTCTTCTACTTGAATGAACACATCAGCAATAACACCATATGCCTCAGCCCAAGCATTAATAATATCATCTGTTGCCGCGTCCCCTAGTACTTCCTTAATCGCCTTTAATAAGTTTTCTCCAACGATTGGATAATGCTCTGGTAAAATACCTAAGCTACGATGTTTATGTGCAATAAGCATCACGGCTGGTAAAATTGCCCCTAAATTTTCAATATGAACGGCAGCAGCATACACTGTATTTGCTAATGCTGTTTGTTGACGACCTTTTTCTTGATTTGCATGATTAAAAATATTCAATAATTCTGGATGAGCTTGAAACATATTTTTGTAAAACGTCTTTGTAATTTCTACACCATGAACTTCTAATACAGGTACAGTTGCCTTAATGATTTGAATAGTTTCTTGTTTTAACATATCGCTTACCATCCTTTCGTGATTATAATATAACGCTTTCATCCTCTTAAAGCAATATATAAAATACATCTTTAACAAAATAGACATAATTAATGTATTTTAAATACATCTTTTAATAAGGATTGAACATATTATAGTTTCACGTAAAATGCTATAATAATTTTGAATCATAGAAAGTAGGGTGTGCCTATGCGCTTAACTTTATACACGGACTATTCGCTTCGAACACTTATCTATCTAGGTGCAAAAGAGGATGGTCAATTATCAACAATTCAAGAGATTTCAGAGGCTTATAATATATCAAAAAACCATTTAATGAAGGTGACGCATCAGCTTGGGTTGTTGGGCTATATTGAAACAATTCGAGGACGTGGCGGAGGTATTCGTCTAGCCATTGATCCTAAAACCGTGACAATTGGTGAAATTGTCCGTCATACAGAGGAGGATTTTCATCTTGTAGAATGTTTTGACAAGGAAAATAATCTATGTAAAATAGCGCCAGAATGTCAGCTTAAAGGTGTTTTATATGAAGCTTTGCAAGCCTATTTAAACGTGCTGGACCGCTACACATTAGATGATTTTCTACATTCTAAGGAAAAATTGCTGGCTCTTCTACTTGGTCAATAAAGTGCCCGCTCAACCTTTGTTGAACGGGCATTTTTTTATAATAGCTTTGAAAAGAAAATCATATCTAATGCACGAATACCATTTTCATAAATAGGCTCTGGGTAGTGGTAAAAGAAATCTTTTTCAATAGACTCCATGCGAAAGCCTGCTTTTTGATAGAAGGCGATCGTATCAATACTAGAATTTGCGGTTCCAACTAAGACCATTCGGTAGCCTTGCTGTTGGCAAATATCCGTAAGTTGCCGTAATACTTCTTTCCCTACTCCCTTCCCTTGATAGCGTGAAATAATAGCAATATTTTTTAACTCAATGACTGTTTCAGATTGTGGAATCAATAACGCCACACCTGCTAAAGCTTTTCCACACTTAATTTCATATAAGACGCCCTGATATAAATATTTCCGAACCATCTCTTCATTTTCATCTGCCAATAAAAGCTGTGGTAAAAAGGCTTCTCGCTTCCCCTTCACATTCTTGAGAGATATACGATAGCGCACAAAATCCTCACGTTCAAAAACATTTAATACACATAGCTGCTTTTCCTTTACCTCTAGCCATGAATGCTCATCTGGATAATCATTTTCTACCCCTAATCGAATAAAAGGTAGCTTTGCCTGTGCTTTTTGCGAACGAATATTCACCTTCCGAGCCCCAGCAAAGACACGCAATAAACCAAGCTCAAAAAACGCAATATCTAAAATGGCCTCTTTTGCCTCAAGATTATAGCCCTTTCCCCAAAATTCGTAGCCTAGCCAAGATCCCATATGACAACTCATTTTATGACGATCGATAAACATTAATGATGTCACACCAATTACTTGTCCCTCCTCATCTAAAATAACACGAGGAACGGTCTTACCTTCTTCTTCATCTATACGTTCACGCTTAATAAAATGAATCGTGTCTTCTACCTTGCCAGCAGGTAAACCTAGTGCATCTCGAACCTGTGGCATAGAAGACAACGCATGGATAGCCTCAGCATACTTTAAATCATGCCTTACTAAAGTTACCGTCATCTTCTATTCTCCTTTATTTCTTGTTAACAATACATTTTCTTTATTGTAAAGCTTACGAAAAAACGTTTCATCGATTGGCACATACATAAAACGTAATAATCATCATAGCCTTACAAACTACTTTAAATAAAGGCAACAAAAACTACAACAAAATGGGTTATAAAAAGTTTACTTTATTAATGCTTTCATTATTCTCTCTATTAAAAAAATAAATTTTATTTTATACATTACTCACTTTGCAACATTTCACTATAAAACGTTAATTGTAAAATACAGAATTTTCACCATAAAATTCTTTACATAGTATTTTTGTCATGCCATCATTTACTAGGATTCAATTAAAAATTAGGAAATAAAATGAATAAATATTTTGGTAAAATAGCTTCTGTAGCCTTAGCTACAACTATTGTCGGCGGTGGATTTAGTATCAATGCTAGTGCTTCTGAATTAGAAACAAATGCAATAGGAAATACATACGAGGTCCCTGCATCAGCTTTAAAAGAATCAGTTAACTCAACTGATGAATTTAAAGTTACAGTTACTTTTGTACCTGCGGATGGATCTATCAGCACTTGAGATCAGAACGTTCAAACATATGTTGGCTCTAAAATCGCGTTGAATGGTCATCATTGTTCAATTTTGAAAGGAGAGAGTTGTCCTTATTGACGGTAGATATGCTGTTATGATTAATGTAGGGGGACGCTGTAGTTTACGCTTAAAAATCTAATGAGGTACTACTTGATACTTATTATTTTTTATATAAGAGGATAGTTTGAAGTACTAGACAGTAAAGAAAGTGAGCGCTGCCTCACTTTCTTTACTTTTTTATTATTTTCCGACAGAAGACTCCCACTTTAAGGAACGTGAAGGGGATAGTCCTGTGAGTAAGTGGGAGATGAATGTCGATAGGCGTTAGTCTAAATTGCCGCACAATTAGAACGTATGTGCTATAATGAACCTGTACAGATTGCTCTTTGAAAACTGAGGATAGGAGGTCGTAACAGGAAGTTCGTCTGTTATGTAAAATCTTCAACGTTCTATCGCTCTGGCTAGCCGAAAGGCGAAAACCAAGCAGTACGCTAGACAGCGGAGTCCAACGTACAATCCTTGCAAGTTTTTCACCGAGGGACTACGGGGAGAGCCTGCTACTATAACTAGACGTTGGTCTGGTGTTCGCAGTGGTTCAATCTTTTGAGTTAATTGGTATTGTAATTTCTAGCTCTGGAATATATTGAATCTTCGGGTCTCCGTTTTCATCCAGTTGGTATGATCCCTCATCGTCATAAAGATGAATATACGGTTTGATTGTAATGGCTTTTGGTAAGGTTTCAAATGGGTGTACCCGTAGATCCATGATGAGATCGCTATTTCCTTTATTTGTCTCACGTCTACCATTGCCATTAATTAGTTTTAGTTCATGTCCTTGTTCATCATAAACTTCGATACTTATTCCTTCCCGGAAATCTACAGAAGTTGATTTATCAAGCAAGGCTATTCTTGTTGTAATACTAGTTGTTATGGGAGTTAGTATAATTTGTTCAATAGTAAACTGATTATTTTTGTATTTTCTACTTATATTAGGTTGTAGGTTTACATAGTTACCAATATCACTCACTGGAATATTCATTTTAAAAGGTTCAGAAATTCCAGTTATTGTAGCGGATAATGTCAAAATAAATTGCTTTGGGAAAGGAATCCCACCTTGGTTTTTCAAATCTGCAAATTCAAATATTGCCGAATTATTATCCTTACTTGGTTGTCCAAAAACACCACTAAAATTGGTGTGAGTCAATGGTTCACCATTTAGTAAAAATTCAATATTACTAATTTGATCTGATAAACTTTCTTTGGCATTTTCACCTTCTTTATGATGGCGTTCAATCCCAATTGCAACACGTGTACCGTCATACACTACTTCTGTTACATTTAATGTAAAGCCTTCATGCGTAACGCTTATATTCAACTTTGTTGAGAGTCCCTTTTCATCTGCGGCGTGTAGACCAAGATCCCTTGTAAATTTAAAAACAGATGATAATAAAGGAACTTCTTTCATCGTCGCCGCCATCGTTGGTGAAATTAAACCCGTGACAATGATCAAACTAAAAATCATTGCTGTGGAGGCGGTAATCATCATGACTCTTTGACGTAAGTTCTTACGAGTTCTAAATTTTTCAGACGGCTTTGTATTACGACTACTTTCATATTTGTCCATTGTCCGATTTACTAAATCCACTTCCACAGGTGTTTCTCGAATAAACCTTTCTATCTGAGCTAACTCCTTATCCTCCAGTTTTGAACGAGTGTCCATAAATATCCCCTCCTAACATATTTTCCCTCATCAATTTTTTACGTAATCGTTCATACTTTTTTCTTACTGTAGCTGCTTTCATATCCATAATGGCAGCAATTTCATCAAAGCTATACTCCTCAATAGAACGAAGTAATAAAATTCTTTTTTCATCTACACGTAAGTTTTCCAATAGCCTATGCACCATTTCATCATATTCAGGTATCGGAGCTTGCGTCTGCTTGACCTGTTCTTGCTTCAGATTTAGCCAAAATCTATAGCCCTTATTTTTGGCTTTTATGACATCAATACAATGATGGTGGGCAATTTTATAAAGCCATGCCGATAAGGAAACCGTATAAGAAAATTTATGAATATTTTCTAATCCCTTAATAAAAATATCTTGTGAAGCATCCTCCGCCTCCTCTTTAGTTCCTAGCATATAGTAACAATAAATATAAATTTGCTTTTGAAAACAACGAATGATTTCTGCATAGGCACGCGTGTTACCTGATTGAACCTGCTCCACAATGGATTCAATATCCATATCAGTTCGCTTCTTTGATTGATTTAGTGCAGTCAAAGTTGTTCCCCCCTTTCCAATCTATATAACTGAAATTAATAGAAGTTTGTGACACGCTATAAAAATTTTTCTGCAAAAATAAAACGCTTAAGGGTGTCCTAAGCGCTTTAGACTCTCTATTTTATTTTGAAGCTTGTTATAAATCCTTTAATCATTGGAATAAATGCTCCTAGTAATACCACTGGTAGGAACCACCAGCCTAATGAATGTGCATCGCCAAGACCGATGCGTACCATTTGAAACGATAGAAACGCAAACAAAATCAAACAAAGGTTTTTCACTTCATTTAGTATTTTTCTGCTATTACGATAAAATGCCTCTACATTTTGTTCATTTAAACGTGCTGGATAATTATGCATATGTGGTGCTTTTTCTAACAATGTCATGACTAGCCATAAAAATCCACCAATAATCGGCAGAATGATTAATTCCATCTTTGAACCCCAGCGATCAACCTCCCCAATTCCATTGAAATGACCCGGGATTTTATCAGGTAATTTAGACCACATCACTACAATATAAAAGATGGCTAGAACAAATAAACCACCACCAATATAATCCCATACTTTTTCAGATTTTGTTTTTGGTATTTTTAAAATTGGCCTATACATATTTCCCCACCTTTACTTTTCTCTTATTATCTGTACGTTATGACTACTGTTGAAGTTTCAAAATTTATGTAAATAGACTTAATAACCAATATTATTTAACAATAATCTACATAAAAATATTAATTTTATTATTAAATGATATTTTTTCATCATATCCTACCTAGCTCTTTTAATTTTTAAAACTATTACAGAAAGCAATGCTTCTCTTAATACTTTGTAAAACGTCTATAATCTGATATAAATGTTATATATACATATTTCATTAATTTGTAACATTTTGACTACCTACTGAGAAAGGATATTACATCTATGCGGTTTACTATCTACAAGAAATTATTGCTCGGTTTTTTTATTGTGATTTTAGTTCTCGTTGCAACAATTGGCTTAAATATTAAACAGCTCGATTCCGTCAATAAAACATATCGTACATTGCTAGAGGAACAAACAACCACATCCATTAGTATTCAGGAACTACGTGTGCTTGCAAAACAAGAAATTGTTAGTATGCGAGGCTATTTACTACTAGGAGACAAGCAAAATCTTCAAAGTAGTCAGGAAGCACGTGAACAATTTAAGCTGAAATCAGAAGAATTACTGGACACCTTTCATTCTAAAAAATCCATTGAATTGCTAGAAGCTATTATTAAAAGTGAACAAAGTGTGCAACAATTTGCGGATCGCATGTTTACATTAAAAGCCCAAGGTGAAACAGAAAAGTATGAAAAGCTTGATAGCACGCAAGGTCGTTTAATTATTAAGCAATTTGATGAGCGTGTTGAAAACTTAGCGAACTATCAAAGTGAATATCTCGATAGCAAAATCGCTGCTACAACAAAAAAAATTCAACATATTAAGCTTCAAATGATTTTACTTGGGGTATTTGCCGTTGTCATTAGTCTGACAATTGCTATTTTGGTCGGTAATTTCATGGCTCGGCCGATTAATGGCATGGCAAGAGCAGCTAAAAAAATAGCGGCTGGTGACTTAACCACAGAGCAATTAGATATCAAAAACCGTGATGAGGTTGGTGATTTAGCACTAGCCTTTAATCAAATGTCGGTTAATCTAAAAGACTTAATCACAAATGTCCGTCATAACACAGTACAAGTTAGTAGCTCAGCGGCTGAATTAACAGCTAGTGCCGATCAAACAATTCAAGCGACCGAGCATATTACTTCTTCGATTCAAGAGGTCGCAAGTGGCTCTGAAGCGCAAGGAAAAAATGCTACAGAAAGCTCCACAGCCATGAAAAGTATGACAAAAGGCATCCAGCAATTAGCTTCTACTACAGCAGCCGTTTCCGAACTAGCCATAGAAACGAATTCTGAGGCGAAGTCTGGAAATGATTCGTTACAGCGAGTGATTACACAAATGCAGACAATCAATACTGCTGTAGCGGAGTCTGCTAGCGTTGTGAAAAATTTAGATAAGCATTCTGTTGAAATTGGAAATATTATTAGCATTATTACAGAAATTGCGGAACAAACAAATTTATTAGCGCTTAATGCTGCTATTGAAGCGGCCCGTGCAGGTGATCATGGGCGTGGCTTTGCCGTGGTAGCGGATGAAGTGAAAAAATTAGCAGAGCAATCAAAGCAATCTGCTGAACAGATCGCAGCCTTGATTGCTGAAATTCAACAGGATACTAACCATGCAGTGACAGCAATGCACGCAGGTACACAAGAGGTGCAAACTGGCATGCAAGTCGTGCAGGTTGCTGAAGAAGGCTTTGCTAAAATTGTAAAACTTATTGAACAAGTATCGATGCAAATCCAGGAAGCAACAGCAGTTT
The DNA here is from genome assembly GCF_038051955.1 of Lysinibacillus sp. FSL H8-0500. NCBI lineage: Bacteria > Bacillati > Bacillota > Bacilli > Caryophanales > Bacillaceae > Lysinibacillus > Lysinibacillus sp. FSL H8-0500. Next base: position 4,435,547 of record NZ_CP150292.1, read on the forward strand.
CGGAGGAGATGTCATCAAGTGCACAACAAATTTATGCAGCCTTCGATGAAATAGCGACCATTGCTCAAATGTCTTCCACTAATTTGCAAAATGTAGCCTCTGCCTCAGAAGAGCAACTGGCAACGATTGAAGAAGTAGCAGCTTCAGCAGCAACATTGTCCAATATGGCTGAAGAGCTTCAAACGCAAGTGTCTCGCTTTAAATTAGAATAAATATAAAAGCTGCTTATTTTCATAGGAATCCCTCTTATAGAAAATAAGCAGCTTTATCTATCATTATTTTTTTGATAGGTAGCCTGTTTCCCCCCCTTTTATAATAATAATTCAGCCCTTTCACTAAATATTAAAATGTAGCTCATACAAGTACAGAATAAAAATAATTTTTAGAAAATTGTTGACAGACTACCAATATCCAATGTATTATTGCTTTCAACAACACATTACAGGCCAAGATTGGAAATAGTAAAAGTGTTTGTGTACTTGTAGAGAGCCGATGGTTGGTGGAAATCGGTAGACACACATTTTGAACTCGTCCATGAGCTACTCCCTGAACAGTAGTTAGTAAGGGATGTCGGTTTCCTCCGTTAACAGGATAGACAGTGATAGCTGTCGATAAGAGGACTTTTTCTGCAAAGAAAGGTCAATTAGAGTGGTACCGCGAGCAAAAACTCGTCTCTATTTTTAAAATAGAGACGGGTTTTTTTATGATTATTTGGCCTACGTGTAACCTTAGATACTGATAACTACAAAAGGAGTGTTTGAATAATGGGAAGAAAAATTTGGGTGTTTGATACAACTTTACGTGATGGCGAGCAAGTCCCTGGTGCAAAGCTGAATTTATATGAAAAAGTAGAGATTGCACAGCAACTTAAAAAATTAGGTGTAGATATTATCGAAGCTGGTTTCCCTGCTTCATCACAAGGTGATTTTGATGCGGTCAAAGCTGTAGCTGAAAAGGTTGGTAATACAAGCGACATTATGATTACAGCATTAGCACGTGCTGTAAAAGCCGATATTGATTCTGTTTATAATGCTGTAAAATATGCTGAAAACCCTATGATTCATATGGTACTTGGAACATCCGATATCCATGTAGAGAAAAAATTCAGCAAATCTAAGGATCAAATTTTACAAATTGGTGTAGATGCTGTGAAATACGCTAAAACACTACTACCACAAGTACAATATTCTACAGAGGATGCATCTCGTTCGGACTTTGAATATCTTTGGAAAACAATTGAAGCCGTGATGAAGGCTGGCGCAACGATGATTAACGTTCCTGATACAGTTGGTTTTGCAGAGCCAGAGGAATTTGGAGCAATGATCTATAAATTAAATGATCGTATGAAAAACCTAGACGATAGCGTTCTTCTTAGCGTTCACTGTCACAATGACCTTGGTATGGCAACAGCTAATACACTTGCAGCTATTAAAAACGGTGCAGATAAAGTGGAATGTACAATTAATGGTATTGGTGAACGTGCAGGAAATGCGGCATTAGAGGAAGTTGTGATGGCACTAAAAACTCGTGGCTCTGTCTACAATGCAGAAACACGTATTAATACAAAGGAAATTATGAATACTTCTCGTCTTGTTTCTAGCTTTATGGGCTTAGATGTTCAGGTAAATAAAGCAATTACAGGGGACAATGCTTTTGCCCATTCATCTGGTATCCATCAGGACGGCTTACTAAAATCTCGTGATGCTTATGAAATTGTGCATCCAGAAGATGTAGGACTTGATGATATGGAGCTAGTACTAACTGCTCGTTCTGGACGTCATGCCGTGAAAAATGCACTTGAAAAATTAGGGTTTTCTAATCTTTCTACAGATGAATTTGAAGGAATCTTTGATGGCTTCCTAAAACTAGCGGATGCAAAGAAGGAAGTATACGATCACGATCTATATGTCATTGTTGAAAGCTATTACGAAAAACACGATGCCACTAATAAGAATGCCACACATTACAGTGACCAATTCTTTGATTTCGATGATCTACAAGTCGTCAGCAATGCAAGCTTCCCTTCTGCAAGCGTAAAAATTCGTAAGGGCAGTGAAACATTTAAAGCAAGTGCTGTCGGCTCTGGCCCGATTGATGCGCTTTATTCAGCGATTGCTGAGATTACAAATATTGATGTTAAACTAGTGGAATATAATATCAATAGTGTTTCACGCGGCAAGGAAGCTCTTGGTAAAGTAAAAATTACGATTGAGCACGAGGGCGAAAAATATATCGCAAAAGCAGCCGATACAGATATTTTAAAGGCAAGTGCGCTAGCTTATATTAACGCTGTCAACAGCATCATCGTAGCAAAATTAACACCTGTTATGAATTAAGATAAGATAAAGCAGTATGGTCTACAAATCCATACTGCTTTTTTAAATATTGGTCAATAAAAGTGAAAAGTTGGTCAATAAATATAAGTTTTTAGTCAATAAACTTTTCCATCTAGCTGTATCTTTAATAATGCTGCTAAATCATCAATCACAACATCTGCCTTTTTTAGCTCTTTATCCTGTGCAAAATCGAAGCGAACGCCTATTGAAAGAAGCTGGTTGTCGTGGGCAGCCTGAATATCTGAGGCACGATCTCCTACTACTGCCCCATACTGTATGTTGTTTTCTTCAATCACTCGTTTAACCAAGTCCGATTTATGCCCGCTCGCAATGGATTGAATACTATACACTCCCTTAATAAAACGCTCTAGCTGATAAGTTTCAACAATTGCTTGTAAATATTCAACCTGCCCATTACTCGCTATGTATAAAGGACAGCCTTGTGCTAATGCTGCAAGAGTTTGTTCAGCATGCGGATACAATGCACCTTTATGATTGCGTATTTGTTCAATTAGCTTTACATGAAATAACTTATTGCTTTCCTCACGTATCTCCAATGAATGCATAGGACACAAGGTTTCCCAAACAACTGGCAAGGGAACACCCATAATTTCCCGATATTTTTCAATCGGTGTATCGCCCTGCCATAAGCTCTTTACACGCAATACATCAAACGTAGCAGCCAATGCTGGCTCTAAAATAAGATTCGTTTGAAATAAAGTCCCATCCATATCAAAAATAAAAGCTTTTACCATGAAATCACTCCTTGATTAGATATTAAAAAACTTCATATGAAATTTTTCTTCTTATTTAATAATCCAAGCGATATGTGTATAGAAGTAAAACATTGTCGGAGACTTGAAATAAAAAGCACTCCATTATCTAAAAAAGAGGGCCTATCTATATAGCTTGCTTTTCTCCCTCTTCATTACCACGCTCTTTCAATGCTTTACTTTAAATATCGAAAGGTTCTTTTTGAAATTATAAATAATAGCATAAATAAGGCTAAAAGAATAACTAAATAACTTGTTAACTTCATCCACGGAGTTTCAGCTAGTCCTAAAATATGCTGCAATGTATCATTTAAAAATAGCATTGGGTTCCAGATTAAAAACTTATAATAATTTTGTGGATCATTACCGCTTAGTGATACAAATAAATCTGTCATGGTAACCGAAAATAGTAAAATTAACATTAATGGTACTAACATACTTGTTGCAGTTTTTCCGTTTGGAAATAACGATGATAGTAAATAGTTAATGGGATATAATGCAAAGAATGTAAAGTTGGAAATTAATAAAATACGCCCCATATCCATTAATTCAAGTGTCGTAATTGTACTGAATGCTAATAAAATAATCGTTAAAAATACATTTAATATCATTAAAATGCCTATTCCTAAGCCCACGAAATACTCATAATACTTAATATTTGTTTTATCTAGCCATTCAAAAACCCGCTCATTCCTCTTATCTGTTAAATAAACAGTACCTCCAGAAAATACCACAGACAAAATAGTGAATAATATGCTAGAAGTAAGAAATTGACCACGAATCATAAAATCAAGTGTTTCTGAACCGATAGAAGCTGCATTTTTTACAAATATAGATACCACAAAAAACATGATGGCAGGTAATAGAATACCAATAAAAGCTCCAGAGTTTCGAAGTGTTTCCTTTAAATAAATCTTAGTAATCATTAAAGTCATTTATTTAACACCAGCCTTTTTCCAGTCACTGCATAAAATAGGTCTTCGATACTAAAATTATCTGTTGTTTTATATTTATTTAATAATTTTTCCAAATGATCAGATTCCTTTATAACCCCATCATCTAATATCGAAATCGTCTCAAATAATTCTTCATATTCATTTACTTCATGGCTAATTATCAATATAATTTTCTCTTTTTCTTTTACATAATGAGTTAAAAATGAACGGAGATCTTTTTTCTTCTTTAAGTCTAAATCTGCAAATGGCTCATCCAAAATAATAATGGGTTTATTAAGTAGAAAAGTGATAAAAATTGAGACAGCTTTTTTCATACCACCAGAAGCATTTTTGATTAGGGTTTTTTCGAATTTTTTGAGGTCCAACAAATTATAGAGATCTGGATTAAAATCGTATTGTTCTATCGTTTTTTTAAAGAGCTCGATAACCTCTTTAATTTTTAGATACTGAAAGGCTTCAAAATTTTGATATTGAATGGCACAATCGACTTTATTTTTTTGTTCAGTCTTTAGATAAACTTGACCAGAATCTACAGGTAATTTACCTTCAATAATCTTTGTTAATGTAGTTTTTCCTGCACCATTTTCACCCAGTAATAAATGGCATCCATTTGACGGAAAATCCAAATTCACACTTTTTAGGACAGTTTGATTATTAAAACTCTTACTAATGTTTTCTAGGATTAAATTCATTGATATTTAGCCCTCCTCTAAAAAATTTTTTCCCGTCTACTTTGTTGAATCTCTGTAAAATATTCTATTAATCAATTACGCCCCAGCGTAATTGCGTCTGCATTCAGTAAGCATTTGGACATCCACTGAAGAGATTTTACAAGCCACCGTTTTTCGCCCCACAAAATGCCTCTAACATTAAACCAGCTAATCCTAAATATTGAGCCAAATTCATACTTCATTACTACCTTTCTCAAAAATAAATACTTCCTCAATTGTTAGCTTAAATAACCGGGCGATCTTATAGGCAAGCTCTAATGAAGGCTTATAACGACCATTTCCAACAGAGATAATTGCTTGCCTTGAAACACCCAGTTTTTCAGATAGCTGTTCTTGTGTCCATCCAAAAGATGCTCTAAGCTCTTTTATACCATGTTCCATATGTCACTACCCTTAAAGTAAAGTTAACTTTACATAAAGCATACTTTACTATCAGCTAATTGTAAAGTTAACTTTACATAAATTATTTGAATGCAGATGATGGGATTGTATAAATTTCGATATTCTATAATATAGCCCATATAACATAATCTATTTTCTGTAATAACCATAACTTCCCTTATTCAAATCGGCGCTGAAATCTCCTGTAAATTTATATAAGCATGTATCCACTATCTTCCTGCATACAATGAACAAGACCACTAATTGCGAGGAGATGTTGAATTGCCGAAAATCACTTCTATTAGCACATATCAACCACCTTACACATTACAACAGGCAAATGCAGAGGAATTAACAAAGGAGCTTTTTTATGCAAAAATGCCAAAACTAGAGCGCTACTTAAAGGTTTTTGAAAACGGTGGTATTGACACACGCCATTTTTGTGTGCCACCAGAATGGCATCGTACGAATCACTCCTTTGAAGAACGCAATGATTTATATATTGAATTAGCAACACAATATAGTGTGAACGTTATTCAGGCATGCTTAGAAAACAAAGCCTTTTTATCTTCACCCGTTTCACCCCAAGACATTGATGCCATTATTTTTGTTAGCAGCACAGGAATTTCAACACCTAGCATTGATGCACGTATTATGAACAAACTTGTCTTTTCAGATCGACTTAAACGCATCCCGCTATGGGGTCTTGGGTGTGCTGGTGGCGCAGCTGGTGTAAGCAGGGCCTATGACTTTTGTCAAGCGCATCCTCATGCAAAGGTGCTTGTTGTTTGTGTCGAGTTATGTAGTCTCACTTTTCAGCCAAATGATTTTTCAAAAAGTAATTTAATTGGTGCTTCACTTTTTGCAGACGGGGCTGCATGTCTACTCGTTTGTGGAGATGAGGTCGCCATCGAAACCAGCAAACCAGTACCAACTATTTTTGCTACAGGCTCTAAATGGATGCCAGATTCAGAAAATGTAATGGGTTGGAACATTAAAAATAATGGCCTTCATGTTATCTTTCAGAAAAGTATCCCTGCTATTATTACCAATTGGCTTGGACCATTCATTGAACAATTTTTAATGGAACAAAATCTCTACAGTGAACAGCTTACTCATTTTATCGCTCATCCTGGAGGAAAAAAGGTTTTAAAAGCCTATGAAGACACCCTTTATCTTTCTTCCCAAAAAACCGACATTTCTCGGGAAATATTACGTCATCATGGGAATATGTCATCCCCAACAGTTTTATATGTATTAGAGCAATTTATGTTACATGAAGGAAAAGTGGAGGATACAGGCTTACTCGTTGCTCTTGGTCCGGGTTTTTGTGCAGAAGCTGTATTATTAAAATGGAGGGAGTAACATGATCTTCTATCTGATTATGATGCTTGTCATTCTACAAAGATTGACAGAGGTTGTCATTGCTAAACGTAATGAAAGGTGGATGCGCTCACAAGGAGCCTATGAGGTAGGAGCCTCTCACTATCCTTATATGGTTACAATGCATATCAGTTTTTTCTTGTTTTTAATGATTGAAGTGGTGACGAATAATAATGGTGTATCGCCCTTATTTCCATTATTTTTTATTTTATTTTTAGCTGTGCAAGCCTTAAGAATTTGGTGTATTCGTTCATTGGGGAATTTTTGGAATACAAAAATTCTTATATTACCTGACACACAAGTTGTGCGTAAAGGACCCTATGCCTATATGCGTCATCCTAATTATGCTGTTGTTTGTTTGGAAATTTTGCTACTGCCTCTTATGTTTCAGGCCTATTTTACAGCATTTTGTTTTACACTCTTAAATATTACAATGCTGTCTGTACGAATACCTATCGAAGAACAAGCATTGCGAGATGCGACAAATTATAACCATGTATTTCAAAAGAAGATTTCGGAATCTTAACCGAAATCTTTTTAATATCTGTAAAAATAAACTTGACAATGTAGCAAGAAAAATATATATTTTAAATCGTAATCATTACTATTTATTTAGGAGGTTCTATTATGCGTGTACAAGTAACATTAGCCTGCACTGAAACAGGTGATAAAAACTATATAACAACAAAAAACAAACGGACAAATCCAGAAAGATTAGAGTTAAAAAAATACTCTCCTCGTTTAAAACGAGTGACACTGCATCGAGAAACAAAATAAGAATCTCTATTTTTTGAGCAGGTTTCCCCACTGGAGCAATAAAAATAACTGTTTCAAAAGTTTGTAAGATACTTTTGAAACAGTCTTTATAAATTTTACTATATCTGCTCTCTATTGATTTCCAAAGTTAGCTCGTTTAACTTTTTGTCTAATGCATCAAGCATACGTAAGCGATCGTCTATTTGCTTATTAAAGCTAATAATTTGTACGCCAGTGGATTGCTTTTGAGCATCCACTATTTTATTGGATAATTTCTCAATTTCCTGATTTTTTTGCGTTAGCTCTTGCACTAAATGCTGATAAAGGCTGTCCGAATGAGCTTGCTCCATCGATGATTTTTCAATTGCTTGTATAATGTTCTCTATTTGTCTACCCGTTGCTATTGTAAAATCACTTAATTTTTTATCTACCCCTTCCATTACCACCTTATAGCTTACCTCTTTCTTTAGTGATAATAGCTTTTTATTCGCCTCCTTTATGCTTTCTTTTAATACTTTATTGTCAGCTCTCAACTCGTCTAATTCCTTTAATAGCGACTCTATGGATGTAATTTGTTTTTTTCTTTGTAATTCTCGCCTTTGTATGTCTTCATGATAGGCTTGTCGTTCCTTTTCATAGTCCCTTGTCAATTTTAATAGCTCTATGGAAAGGTCTTTTTTCAGTTTTGTTAAATGGACATTTTCCCGCTCAAGCCGCAGTATTAATTCATAATAATCACTATCTCTAAGCCGTTTTACCTCATTTTTATATTTGGCTAATTCCGCTCTTAAAAAAATAATCATTTGTTGGAGCTGTATAGGATCATTGTTTTTAACAACTTCACTGTCCACCCCTGCACCTCCTAGCTTGAATAGTTTTTCAGTAAATGAATCACCTCTTCAAACTGTGCTTTACTATCCGCTAATATTTTATCAAGCTGCTGTACTAGCCTTGCCTCCGATGCGGGCTGTTCATTGCTAGTAGTTTCTTCTGAAATAAGATAGGCAATTAATAGATTTAGCGTGCTTTTTTCGAGAAATGCAAAACTATTATCTTGCCCATTGCGACGATTGAGCTGCTCCTTTATCAATTGATGAATTGCATGCTTTTGAACATCACTCATTGTCCCCCTCCTGTGTCTGACCAATTCCATTGAGATTAATAGGATTTAAGACAGCAACACCATCTGTTAGCTGATCGCAATATGTAAAGCCCATAATAGTGCCTGAATACGATAAATTATGGGACCATTTTATTTGAAAATTGGTAAATGACAGAGTTTCATTTTGTTCGAGAATTGTTTTTCCTACTGGTCTCAGCCAATATTGTTCTTTGCTCAATTTATCATTGAAACGCTCCCAATGCTGTTGCCCCTGTGTTTTTAAATTAGGCGTAAAATTTTCATGCACATATCGCCCAGAAAAATAAAATGGTGAATCCTTAGGTAGCTGAATACATACAGAGAGGTTTGTAATAGGTTCACTGCCAATATTACGAATATGATAGGAACCTAAACATAAACTTTCTTGTTCAGAATCATAGGAAATATTAAATGCGGAGGTAAAATAGCTAATGAGATTAACCTTATTTGGCATCTTTAGCCCTTCTACCAGCGTTTTAATTTCACGCATATAGGCATTTGTTTGTTGTTGCAACTCATGTATTTTGTCTTCCACAGGTGTTATCACCTCATGCCTCCTTGATATCATTATTTTTCATAAAAAAAAGAGAGGATTACCCTCTCTTCATCATATGACGTTCCTTGATATGTTAGCACTATTAACCGCCATTTGGGAAAATAACGGAGCATTGTTTTGGACGAACCGCAGTTGGACATGAGAATGGTAAATCTGCTCTTGGTTCGCAGAATGTTGCTAAAAATTCTACAGTAACCGGGAATGTAGATTGAATACTTTGACAAACAGCAACAGTAATTGTTAACGCAGAAAACGTAATTGCACCTGCTGTAGGTGTAAGTGTTCCAGTTGTACATACGAAGCAATCTAAATCTGTATATAAAATTTCTACATCTGTACCTTTAGGTGCACATAATGTCACCTGCTCACAGCGAGAAACTGGAATTTCTGCACTTGTGAAAACAGTGCCGCTTGGTAAAGTAACGACAATCGTTAAAATGAAGTTCTTTTGAATATTTAAGTGTTGCAGACATACTGTTGACCCATCAATAGAGAACTGGCGATTCTCACGATTCAGGATCACGATTGGATTTGTAGGGGCTGGAATTACTCTACATGTAACAACCGCACCTGTTAAATCAGTACCTGGCGTTACACCTGGGAACGTAATTGAGCCTGTTGGAGAAATATCAAATGACATTTCCTTTACAATCCAGTCATACACCTTGTCAACATTTATACAAATTAGTTCCTGCGCCTGGGATGGCATATTCTCCTGCATCCTTTTGACACCTCCATAAAATTTTTATCTTTCGTTTGTAGCATATGTTTTTTCGCTCTAAGTGCATGGGCTAATAAATAATTACAGTTGTTTTTTATGGCACTAAAATATGTGAAAGGGCAGGTATATTTGTAACAGAAAGGCAATATTTTTAATAAGATAGTAGTGGACTGAAAGGAGTGACATGCAATGAAAGATTCAAAACTGTACTCCATACAAGAGCTTGAGGAATTAAAACAGCGAATTGAAACCTATAGGGAAGCATTAACCTCTTTGAAAACAGAAACTTCTATTGAAGATTATCTGTATATGAAAAATGAATTTGATGGATTAAAGGCACACACAGTACATTTAGAGAACTTAACAGAAACAATAGACGATAAACAAAATTCACAGATTAAAGGCTATGAGGAGCAAATTCAGCTACTAACCTCACAAGTTGGATCATTAAATCAAACGATTGAAGAAATGAATCGAGAAATCTTAACAGTTTTAAATAAATTACTAACACCTGAAACAACAGAAGCACAGAAAACGCCTAGTAAATCTTCCTCTACAATCCCTAATCTATTGCAAAGAAAGTCGATAATAACACAAGCAGCAAACCAAGCTTCTCTCCCACCTAAATCCAATGAACCTTCTTATAAAATGTTACAGGGTTTAGCGGGAAAAGCCACCAATACACAGTTAAATTTCACCAATCCTCCTCCTACTAGTCAAAATGAGCAACCTATGTATAGACCTGAAGAGCGCCATTTTAATCAGCAATACTTTCAATCCATCAATACACATCCAAGTCAAATTTATAATGGACTTTATCGCAACACCAACGTAGGATCAACATTCCATTTCAGAAATGCTGCTGAGGCACAAGAAATCCCTATTAATGATTTCATTCCTAACCCTGTCGTTCCTGCCCCTGTTCACCCCTCTTCTATTGATGAAGCACCAACAAAGGATGAGCCTGAAGAGCTTCTTGAATCTGTTAACCTTGAGCATACTAAAGAGATAGACAACCACATAGAATCTTCACCTGTCATAATAGAAGAACCAGAAGTTATTGAAGTTCATGATAACCCCATTCCAGAAACCAATGAACCTCCTGAGCCTATAAACGAGGCATTGGAAGAAGAAGCAAAAAAAGAAAAACATTCATTTCTTCATTTCTTTAAGAAGTGGAGTTGATAAAAAATGATCCAGTATGTATCAAATGCATATTGGATTTTTTTATGAATAATAATAGGAAGGTCGAAAAACAATTCATATAAGATAGAAGCACCTTACTATGTTTGATTTTTCATCTTGTACGAATCCTCAAATCCCTACTATAGTAGTAAGCATTTTATTTATGTAGAATAGTACCTCAATGGAACATTTTAAAATTTTTTAATATGCAGGATGGTATTAGATAATTGCCCTTAACCCTTTATCGAATCTGAATAGAATAATGAAGAAAGGGGGTGTAACAATGTGTTTAAATAATTCTATGTGTGGCTGTTCAGGAAATGGTAATGGCAACGGTGAATGTAGTGCACTAGGGCCTTTTATAGCGATTGATGCTGCATGTATTACTCCGCCTCAAGCAACTGGCTCAATCATTCCTTTCTCTTCTGGTATCACACCTGTTGTTTTAGCATCATTAGCAACTGGTTTAATTGACGCTCCTAGTCTGATCGGATTTGGTACAGCAGTTCCTGGTGTTGCAGTTCTAGGAAATACAATTGATTTATCAGGTGTTGTAACTGAAGCCTTCTCCGTTCCTCGTCCTGGTAATATTACAGCTATTTCTGCATCATTCTCTGCAACAATTGCTATTGCCTTACTTGGTACAACAACAGTAACTGCAACAGTATATCGCGCTCCTGCTGGTAGCACTGTGTTCACTGCAACAGCTGCAACAGTAAGTCTAGCTCCATCCTTTACAGGGGCTATCGCATTAGGCCAAACAGCATTCGCTTCTGCAAACGTACCACCAGTACCAGTTGTAACAGGTGACCGCTTATTAATGGTTTACTCCATCACAACTTCAGGTGTTGCTATTGCTCAAGTGTTAACAGGAACAGCAAGTGCAGGTATTACAATTGCATAATCCCTTAGAAAAGTAAATAAAATAGGCGACTTCTTTTTCAAGAAATCGCCTATTTCACACTTTACTGTGCTAAAGCATTTTGGATATGTGCAAGATGATGCTTACCATGCCATGCATATAGTCCAATTGCTTGTTCTAGTGTCGTCAGTCCGGAATCAGGATGATAAAACGTTCTTTGTAATTGTTCCTCGGTTAAGCTTGTTAGTAAATAAACCCAGCGTTCATGTAATTTTTCAATTAGTTTAAAAGAGGTTGCCACTGCCATTTCTGAATCTGGTAATTGTGCCCACAGTGCTTCATTGTATGGCTTAATCGTTGGTGCCTCCTCTGTTAGTGCTAGCTTAAAACGGATATAACTGTTCATATGACTATCAGCAATATGATGGACGAGCTGTGTAACCGTCCAGCCATGCTCACGGTAAGTTTTTGCTAGCGCCTGCTCACTTGCTCCACTTAATGCCTCTGCAAGCTGTCTTGGTAAAAGCCGAATATCCTCAATCCATTTCTTCACTTGCTGTAAAGTTACTTCTTCAGGAAATTGAAATTGTCCAATCGGGTATCGTACATCTGTCATAGCACTCGCCTCCGTTTTATTTTTATAGTATCAATTTAAGGTTTTTCTTGCTACTATTTTGAAAGATTGATATCTAATTACTCCTACAAATAGAGATTTTCCTAGGATCAGCCTTCTTTCTTACACTTAATTCCACCTGCGCAAATATTTCTAATAAACGTTAAAACCCTTCTCTTATAAGCCATATCGCTTACAAAACAAGGGCTATACCTAATTATTCGTGAATATCATAAATTAACGTATCAAAATATTCCCCATTCGTATACAGTAAAATAGCCCATTCTCCAGACTTTGGTACTTTCACACTTGAGGGTGCATGTGCATCTGCCCCATTATTTGGTCCACCTAATACTAGGCTCCATCCATTTGTTAAAATAGGCTGTACATCTTTTGAAGCTTTATGGTAACCAACAATCGTTAATTCCGTATTGTGCCCTTCCGTTCCCCAAAGATGCCACATCCATTTTTGTGTGCTTAAACTTGGCATATCCATACCGATAACACCTGATTTATTCACATTGCCAATCATTCCACTATCCTTAAATGCCACAGATCTACGTTGCCAATCAATGGATGTCAAATCACTTACCTGCACAAAATCAGGAATATCCGCTGGCAGAACGACTTCCTTTTTAGCGACACAGCCTACTACCAAAAGCAATATCAGGCATAACAGCACAAATCGTTTCATCATACCATCCCCACCTTACTTTCTTAATGAAACGATGGTTTTTATGCAATTGTTACAGTAATAATGATTTTTGAATAGCTTCAGCTAAAGGCTTCACAGGTTGGTGAATGCTTTGCCCAAACGCCCTCTCAAATTGCTGTGCTGCTTCCACCATTGAAAGCTGAGCAACTGAAATGGGCAGTTGCTTAGCTGATAAACGCTGCAAAGCTTGTATAATAGCATTCACCCTGCATAATCAGCTCAAAGGAACGCTCAATAACCTGTGGTGTAGCATTTTAAATAGGAAAGAGCTGATGGACAAGTCCAATCAAATCAGACTTCCCCATCAGCTCCTTCAATTTTTATTTTTTGCTTTCGCTTCCTTTTCAATATGTCTTCTTGCTATCTTCAAACGTTGAATATCCTTCTTCTTAACAGGAATAATTTCATTCTTCATCATTTTAATAAAAGCAATCATTAATAGCAGCAAAACTACTGTAAATGGTAAAGCAGCAATTAACGAGGCAGTTTGCAGTGCTTCAAGCCCGCCCGTATACAGTAACACGCCTGAAATGGCTGCCATCAATACACCCCAAATCAATTTTGACCACACGCTCGGATTTAATGAGCCTTTTGTCGTCATACTCGCCATAATAAACGTCGCTGAATCAGCAGATGTAATTAAAAATATAAGTATAAGCAAAATACCAAGTGCGGAGGCAATCATTGAAAGTGGCAGATGCTCTAGCATCTGAAATAGAGCAACTGTGACGTCATTACTTACTGTTTGTGCAATTTGAGTGTTTTTTTGTAAATCCAACCAAAGCGCTGTACCACCAAAGACAGCAATCCAAAAACAAGCAATTAAAGGGGGAATAATTAATACCCCTATAATAAATTCTCGAATCGTTCTGCCCTTTGATACGCGAGCGATAAAGGAACCTACAAAAGGGGACCAAGCAATCGCCCATGCCCAATAAAAGATTGTCCAATCCTTTACCCATGTTCCGCCTACATATGGCTGCATGCGAAGACTATATTGAATAAAATTTGAAATATAATCCCCTATTGCTAATGTAAAGGTTTCAAGTATAAAAACAGTTGGACCTGTAATAAATACAAATAACAGGAGGCTAATCGCTAAAACCATATTAACATTACTTAAAATTTTCATTCCCTTTTGCAAACCTGTAGTGGCAGACACCATATAGCCAACAAACATAATAGCAATAATCACTACTTGTAAAAGAAATGTATCAGGTAAACCAAAGACGAAACTCAAACCTCCGTTTGTTTGTAAAACGCCAAGACCAATAGAGGTGGCTACGCCCATGATTGTAGCAATTACAGCTAAAATATCCACTATGCCTTTTACAGTTCGATTTGTACCCGCTACTGGCTCTAATGCTGTAGAAATCAATAGATCTCGTTTTTTATTAAACTGCACATACGCCATAACAAGTCCAAGTATAGTATAAACAGACCACTGACTGATACCCCAATGAAAGAATGCATAACCCATTGCCAGCCTTGCAGCATCAGCGGTTAAGGATTCTGTGCTACTAAAAGGTGGCGAAAAATAATGGCTCATTGGCTCCGCTACACCCCAAAACACTAGACCAACCCCAAGTCCAGCTGAAAAAAGCATGGAGACCCATGTTAGAAAACTAAATTCTGGACGGCCTTCCTGTGACCCTAAACGAATCGTACCGTATTTGCTAATAGCTAGACCAAATAAAAAAATAACAATACTAAATACGGCTAATAAATAAAACCAACTAAAATAGTCAGTCGTCATGTGATATACGCTGTTTGCTACATTCTTAAATTGTTCTGGCATAATGGCTCCAATAACCACCACCAGTAAAATAAGCCCACTAGCAATAATAAATACTGGATTTTTAAAAATTCTATTATGCATACAGCGCCTCCGTTAATTCCAGACATAGCGATTACCAAATTTCCTTTATTATGTGTGTATTTGTGTAATTTATGTACAGCAAAACAGAGAATAGTAACCCGATGACCACCGCAGAAGCAATATTTATTGTACGGAAAATATTTACTATAAAAATTAGGACTGTCAGACAAGATACTTCCTTTCCAACAGTCCCTTCATATATTATGTTGATTGATGCATAAAACGTATAGCTCTGCTCATGACAGTTGGCACAACAGAGGCATGATTTTCATCTAAAGCCTCATAAAAGGCAACATCCATTATTTTTTCTAATATACTCATCATTTGTCGTGCATCATCCACCATCGTATTTTCAAGCTCTCCTGCACTCATAAACAACGCTTCCCTCATTTCCTGATGCTCATTCAAAAATACGGACGCACAGTGGAATAATTCATGCTCATTCCACCAAATAGAGGGACTAATAGCCAAATAGCGTTGAAAGCTTGATTGATGGTGAAATAATTGCCAAAGCGTAAAATAACCTGCTAGGGAATGGCCAAATAATGCCTGCTGCTTTCTATTTATAGGAAATTGCTCTTCAATAACTGGCTTAAGCTCTTCCTCTAAAAATCGACTAAAGTGAGCGGCTCCCCCAAGCTTGTCATGTCCCTTACCTTTAAATCTTTCGGGGTAAATATACGTTTCGGCCGGAGCTGTAAAATCATAGAAACGTCTTTCACGCATATCTGCACCATGCCCAATGCCAACCACAATTGAGGGTGCAATATTTGTTTTGGGTGCATTGCCGCTTTGTAGGCGCACTGCTTCCTTTACAAGTTCAAAATAAGAGGAGCCATCTAACACATACAGGATCGGAAATCCTTCTTTTGGTACCTCATTGCTTGGCACGTAAATATTAATTGTATACGTATAATCCGTAAATTTGGAGGTCATTTGTTGTGTTGCATAATTCTTTTGTTCTTTGCTCATTTAGTAGTCTCCTTTAAAATATCATAGCTATAACAGACAGGTGTATTCGTCACAGGATCTTCCATAATACGTGCATCAATATTAAATACTCTACGCATCACATCTGCACATAAAATTTCCTGTGGTGTGCCTGTCTGCATAACAATACCCTTACGCATGGCAATGAGATGATCGGAATATCTAGCAGCATGGTTAATATCATGCAAAACCATTACAATTGTACAAGCATGCTGTTCATTTAAGCTTCTCACAATATCCAAAACTTCTAATTGATGTGCCATATCTAAATAAGTAGTTGGTTCATCTAGCAATAAAATATTTGTTTCTTGTGCTAAAGCCATAGCTAACCACACACGCTGACGCTGACCTCCAGAAAGCTGTGCTAGCTCACGATTCCGATATTCTATCGTATTTGTCACGGTTAAAGCCCACTCAATCATTTCCTCATCCTTATTTGTTAAACGATTCACATTGTTACGATGTGGATAACGACCATAGGCAATCAGCTCTTCTACCTTTAATTGACCGGGTGCAACAGGTGTTTGGGATAATATTGCTAGTTTTTTGGCAATATCTTTTGTCGATAAGTTTTGCATGTTCTGCTCCTGTAAATAAACAGTGCCCTGTTGCTTTTTTAAAATACGCCCAATTGTTTTCAAAAGCGTTGACTTGCCACAGCCATTTGGTCCAATAATTGTTGTGACCTTCCCCTCCTCTATTGTTAAATTTAATCCTTCAAAGACCCGAACTTGCTCATAGCCCGATGCTAAATTTTCCATTCTAAATGCACTTTGCACACTATTTCCTCCTATGCCTTAGATTTCACCAGTAAGTATAAGAAATACGGAATTCCGATAATCGAAACAACAATCCCAACAGCCAATTCAGATGGTGCAAATACGGTTTTGCCAATAAAATCAGCCAAAATTAATAAGCCAGCACCTATCAATGCACTTACTGGCATCACATAACGATGTTGAATACCAACAAGCTGCTTTGCAATATGTGGTGCCATTAAACCGATAAAACCAATACTCCCTGATACAGATACACAGGCACTAACAAGACCCACACTAGCTAATAGTAGCTTCATTTTCTCTTTTTCAACCGCAATTCCTAAACTTGTAATGCTATTCTCTTCAAGTTGAAAATAATCAAGTAAATACGATTTTTTATATACATAAATTCCTAAGATCAAGAGCCAAGGTAACATTGTCAGTACAAAAATCCAATTGGCATTATAAATAGAGCCTGCCATCCAAATAGCGGCAGATTCAAAATCCTGCGCACTCATTTTTAAAGATAAGAACAAAGACAATGCGCCAAAGCCACTATTAATCGCAATCCCTGTTAAAATTAAACGCTGCATATCTAAATGACCACTTTTCATAGCAAAGGAAAAAATTAATATAGCCGCAATCGTTCCACCGATAAAGCCGAACAGTGGCATCATTAAAATAGACATCCAGCTACTCATATCTGCACTCACTAGCTTTAATTGAAAGAAAAACATAAAAATAACGACGGCTGCGCCAGCCCCGGCATTAATCCCTAAAATACCTGGGTCTGCTAAACCATTCCGTGTTATTCCTTGTAAAACAACCCCAGCCATCCCTAAACCAATACCAACAAGCGCTGCAATTACAATGCGAGGTAAGCGAAACTCAAAAATGACCAGATCGAATTTTGAATTGGGCTCAATCCGCAGCAATGTTTTGATAACCTCCATCATAGACATATCAAAAACACCATTTGTAAGATGTAGATAGCTTGCACCTAAAATCAATAATAGAAGCAGCAACACCGTTATTATAAATACACTTAAGGCTTTATTACGCACGCTTTTCACCTCCGTGCTTACGAACTAAATATAAGAAGAATGGCACACCGACTAATGCTGTTAAAACACCAATTGGCGTTTCAAATGGATAATTAACATAGCGGCTAAGGACATCACAGAGCGCTAAGAAAAAGGCTCCAATAACAGCAGCACAAGGAATAATATAACGGTAATCTACACCGACAAGAAAACGTGTAATATGTGGTATCACTAAGCCAACAAAGGCGATCTTCCCGACCAGCGCTACAGCTGTACCTGTCAAACATACTACTGCCAGCATACTAATAATTCTGACAGCTCTTGTTTTTTGCCCAAGCCCTGTGGCAATATCCTCACCTAGCGAAGTAATGGTGATCGCTCTTGCAGATAATAACGCTAAAATTAAACCGACTAACCCAAATGGAATAGCCAGTATAAGCATATCCATATCGACCATATGTACCTTTGTGTTATACCAAGCACTTACCGTTTGTGATACTTGGAAATACATTGCGATTGCTGTTGCAATACTGCTTAAAAAAGTGCCAATAACTGTACCAATAATGGCTAGCCTTACTGGTGATAAGCCATTGCGAATTAATGAACCAAAGCCAAAAACAATTCCTGCTCCTAGTGCTGAACCTAGCATCGATAATAAAATCATTTGATAATTCGGTAGACCTGGGAAAAAAACAATTACCAATGTAATGACAAACGCTGAACCATCATTAACACCCATCAAGGAAGGCGATGCTAAATAATTTCTTGTAATGCCCTGCATCACTGCACCCGCTACTGCCAAAAATGCTCCTACCAACAATACTGCGGCTACTCTAGGGATACGACCCGTCCTTATAATTTGATGATCGACATTTAAAGGATCAAATGCAGTTATTGCCTGCCACACTGTGACCACACTAATATCCTTCGTACCATACATAATAGAAACGATTGCCACAAGCGCTATAAGAACAGGAGCCAGCGCCAATATTAAAAAGGACATTATATTTGTATTTTTCAACTTTCACACCTTTTCCTTATTAATTTCATGACATCTAGTGTGCTTAGGTGTTCTTATATCAGTCACATCCAAACCTTCACTGAACAAAAGGCTGGTAATAGCCCGGTGACATCACCAAATCTATTACCAGCCCACTTATACTATTTAAGTAATTTTTCAGCTGCGACATCTAAGAATTTCACCTTAGACCAAGCAGTACCACCTTGTGCTAATGGCTCAATCGTATTGACGAAAACCTGATTATTTTGTGTTGCCTTTAGGCTAGTGAAAATTGGATTTTTTTGTAGATCCTCTAATGCCTTTGGAGAATCCGTATTTTCGGATTCTTCAAATTGTAGGAAAATGACATCTGGGTTTACTTCAGCTAATGTTTCAAGCGACAATTCATCCTGTGCCTTAGCTGTGTTTACAATGTCTGGAATTGAGGCTCCTAAATCCTCATACAAAACAGGATTTAGATAAACACCTGCTGGGTAGATATACATCATACCGCCACGAACACGAATCATTAACACTTGCTTATCTGCTAATTGCTCTTTAGATTTTACTTGTGCATCTGCAACTTTTGCTTCATAGTCAGCAATGATCTTTTTGGCATCCTCTTCTTTACCAGCTAATTGTGCAAGTACTGTTAAATTTTCCTTCCAGTTTGTTGAGATATGTGAGTAGGGAATCATTGTTTGAATTTTGTTCAGCTTTTCAGCCATTTCTTCAGGAAATTTTGAAGTACCTATAATAACATCAGGATCAAGATTAAGAATAGCTTCTACATTTGGCGTCATTTTATCTCCTATAAGTGTAGCACCTTCAAATTCTGATGCTAAATATGCAGGAACTTTACCGCCAACTTCAAGTACACCTACAGGCTTAATACCAAGTATTGCAGCATCTTCCATTGATTCTAAACTTGCAGCGACAATATTGTTCACCTCTGCAGGAAGCTCATATTTTTCACCTAAGTACGTAATTGTCTGTGTTTGGGCTTGCTCTACCTGTGATTTTGTTGTGCTTGTTTCCGCTGCCGTAGTTGTTGTTGCAGGCTCCGACTCCTCTGTCTTATCTGCCCCACATGCAGCTAGTGATAATGCTAAAAGAGCAGGAGCACACATTTTAAAATATTTATGCATAGATATTCTCTCCTAACGAGTCATACTTATATTGATAATGATAATCATTTTCGTATTTATGTCAACATTTAATTGATATTCATTATCATTTACAGATGCTATCTTAACAAAGTGAAAAAAAATTGTGAATGGACGATTTTAAAAATGACATGGATTTTTGCCGATCCTCTTCATAAAAAAACTGCTTCTTTTTTATAAGAAGCAGCTTTTTATATATAGTTTGTTTCCTCCATTTTTACCTTTCGATAGGCTGAAGGTGACAAACCCGTACATTTTTTAAATACTCTACTAAAATAAAAGCAATCTACATATCCAACAGATTCTGAGATTTCATTGATAGGAATCACACCATATTCTAATAAATCTTTAGCGCGTCGTATACGATATTCTGTTATATAGGTGCTGGGATTCATACCTGTATGCTGCTCGAATAAATAGGCAAAACGGCGTCGTTCAATGCCAAACTCATGTGCAATATTCGACACTGAAAGCTGCTCTGCATAATTTTCATGTATATACTGCAATGCCCGCTCCATCAATTCGCTATCACTATTTAGCACCTGCATTTTTGCCGCAATAAGAATATGTTCCAGTAAATTCATAAATAATGTTTTAGACTTAACTATAGCCATATTACCTGGAAATAAATAGCTTTCTATTAATTGTTGAACATCGTTAATAATTTGTGGATTATAGCCTGTATGAATCAAGAAATCCTGCTCTGCTAATGGAAAAAGAATGGCTTCCTCTATAGGTAAATTATAGTGAATTACTGCATACTCCCAAACTTTATGACCCGTCGCTTCCACCTCTATTGACATATGAGGACCCGCGTGGACAATCATTCCTGGCTCTAGTACATAAGGTGTTCCATTAAGGCTAAAGATAGCACTACCTGCAAGTGGCACGACCAATCCACACTTTTCAGGTGCTGTTGTTCTCCCTACATCTATTTCACCTGGCTCCATTCTTTTTATAAAAACATCTGTAAATTTTACAGATGCGTGTGCAAAATAATTAATTATATACTTGATATCCATATGCTAACTCCTATACATGTATAACATTCTGAATCTGTGAAAAATGATATAAATCATGCTTGATGAATCCTACGAAATAATCGACACTGGTCATCACTGACTACCCAATTTTAAATGACTGCTGCCATTGCTGAATGGGCTGCAATAATCGACTCCTTGTAGAAATAAAATCATTCAATGTTTCCTCTATTGCTTGTTCACGGCTTTTCTTAGCTGCCATCGTATTCAAATGTGCTACATCTGGCCCTTTTGGCAGGTGCCCACCTGTAAAAAGAAAAGGAATTTGATGATTTAACACAAAATCATCCCATGAGAGAAGATGTCCAATTACCTCCGCAACTGACCATTTCTCAGGTTCGATGGGCATATACCATTGCTTCCCTGATAATCCTCGCAAATTATCTACCCAATCCAAAGATTTTTTATAGTGTTTGATGACATAGGTTTTATCTCGTTGCAATTGGTCCCCTCTTTCTTTTTTACTGACGATAAATTTTCAATTTTGACCAATTCAAATGCCATTGTTTTTGCTGAATTCTTTGGCAATAAATCGCATAGTTATTCTTATTTTCGAGGTAAAATTAGTGTTGGCTCTACAATGCCTGCTCCTAAAAGATTAATGCCCTACGGTGCTGCAATCTCTAGTAACCCCTTTGATAATTTTACACCAATCGCCGTTGGTATTTCAGGAAGCTCAAAGATGCCATCAACAGCAGATTTATACGGATTACTACCATCTAACACATGCATTTGTTCTTGATTTTTCACAGACCAAGGCTCGTTTGGAGATACCTTTCTAGCCTCCTGCTCATACTGTTTCTCTATTTCTTCTGCTAAATTTTCTTTATCAAAATATATCACATTAATATCAGCAATGGGCATTCTGTCTTCTTTTTCGTAAAGGTAATTCCATACCTTTGAGCGAATGACTCCTGCACATACCGCCAATCTGGTAGTTGCAAGGTTTCTACTGTGGATAAAATATTCATCATCCAGTCATCAGATGCGATTAAGTTCTTCAGCTCTTCCTCCGTTTAAAGCAAGCCCATTTATTCAGTCTCCGATTAATATAAAAAATTTATAAATCACCAAAAATTATATATTAGATTTATATATCAACACCATTTACCCTAAAGCTAATAAAAGAAAGGGAGAAGCTTATGAATAAAATGATCATGCTGTTATTATTTGTACTACTTAGCTTAGTTGGACTTTTCTATACAAACATTTCTTTAACACTCATATGTATCGGAATGGTAGCTGCTTTTATTGGTACACTTGCGGGAGGTGGTGGACTAATTACACTTCCTGCCATGCTGCTTGTCGGTATCCCTATTCAAACAAGTATTGCCACAAACAAATTTTCGACAGGCATTTCGTCTTTATCCAGTATTTTTTATCTACTCTATCAGAAGGAGCTACATCTCACATCTATCATCAAATATATAGCTCTTGCTATTGTTGGAGGGATTTGCGGCTCACTTTTAACTGTTTCGCTGTCTGAGCAAACTATGAACAATATGGCCTGTGCACTACTTCTTTTGGCTTTAGTCGTAACTTTAAAAAATAAGGCGTGGACGGAAGTTCCTGATTCGCTAGAACATCAAGCACCTCATTTTTGGCAACCATTTTTCATCGCTATGTATGATGGTGGTTTCGGCCCTGGCTCTTCGACATTTGGCATTTTACATTATTTACGTTCTCATCACACTTACATAAAGGCTGTACAGCTCACTCGTGTACTCCTCTTTGGGAGCTGTACAGGTGCATTTATTGTGTTTTATCACACTGGCTTTATTCAATGGCATTATGCGATTGCTATGGCACTTGGCTCCATTATAGGCTCCCAATTAGGTCTTATAGTGCTCCCATACATTCCATTAAAAATAGCCAAAACACTACTAACAGTGATTATTATATTGTTGCTTGTTCAAGTTACATTGAAAATAATTTAATGACCACTACTCAAATGCTCATGAATTATCTTCCATTGTTCGTTAACTAATGTAAAAATATTAGTCGCTCTACCGCTACCTGATACAAACTTTTCGTTATGATAGCCTTCATAGTGATATGTATAGAGACAGGTAGCCGTCTTTTCATCAACGATTAATCATTTTACATCAGTAGCTGAATAAACCTCTTCTTTAATGACATTCCATGCATGCTTGAAATAAGTCTCAATCGCCTCTGTAGTTGTGCAAGTTTTATCAGAGAACCAATAAATTGCTTGTGGATGCAAAATAGCCTTTACTTGATTAAAATCATGGGTATTTGTTGCTTGGATATAATGTTCCAATGCTTGTTGATGTGTCATTTACATACCTTTTTTAACATATTATCCTATAATTAACTTTTTATAAATCACTAGTTCTGTATCCCTTTCTGCTTTGACAGTAAATAGATGGCAGCTATAATTAAGAAAAAACCACAGACCTGAAGATTAGTTATTTTTTCATCCAATAGAATAGAAGATAAAATCATACTACTAATTGGCAATAAGCTAGTAAGTAAACCTGCCCAAGATGCTGAAATTACTGCAAGACCCTGTTGCATCAAAAGAAACGCTATGACGGTTACAACAATGCCGAAATACAATACTAAACCCCACTCTGCAGCTGAAATTTCTTCAAATTCAAAATACCTGCTTTCAGCTACAGCAAATGGGAAAAATAATATGACTCCAAAGAAGCTAACCATAGTTGAGACTGTAAGAGCACTTATACGATAAGAAATTAACTTACCAATGATGAGAAATAAAGATTCACAAAATACTGCCCCTAAAATGAATAGATTTCCTAATAATGAAGTTGAAAAATGGTTAGTTGCAGAATGGTTAGCAATGTTCATAAGGATAGCTCCCATTACGGCAAGAAGTATGCTAAGACCCGTATTCCTCGTTAATTTCTCTTTCAAAATAAAATAGGATAGGAATGCAGTGCAGACTGGCAGAGTACCAGTAATAATACCAGCTTCCATAGCAGTCGTTTTTGAAAGACCATGGAGCATTAATAGATTAAATAAAAACACCCCTAATAACGCTTGTAAAAAAATCGCTACTAACTCTTTTCCGTTTAATGTTGGAAATCCCTCTATCTTTATCCACAAAGGAATTAAAACAATTACAGCCACAAGAAATCTTAGTTCATTCGCTAAGAAAATTGGCAAGCTTTGAACAACCAACTTGCCCGCAACAACTGAACTACCAACGATACTCATTGCCACAATAACTTTCCCACTACTCCAGATCCACCTATTCATTTTTCTATACTACTCGTTCCATGGATTCATTAATAATATCGGTCACTGCTAAATATAGGTTTTCAGGGTGTTCTGCAATTCGGTGGCAAAGATATAAGTACCACTCATTTCCATACGTTAAATATACTCTACAACGATAATCTTTCCGTCTTAATTCATTAAGTAATGTAGGACGTACACCATAAAGCATCTCAACTTCAACATTTGAGTTATCAAGATATTGACGTCGCTCTATCTCTCGAATAAGCATTTCATCATGTGTAGCGATTGATATCGGATGATTCGCATTTACTAACTGTTCAACATACGCAAGATAACGCTTATTCAGTTCTTCTGATCTGATCATGGCTATATCGATAGACTCTTGAAAAGCCCCTTTAACAAGTCTTATTTTCCCTGGATATTGCATAAGTTCTTGTAAATCTGTCTTTGTACGATAAAGCTGAACTTGTAATGTAATTCCAACATTTGTATACTCCGTTGCTATTTTTTTGTAAAGAGTAATAATATCACTAGTCTTTGAGGATTCTTCCATACTTATCATCAAAGTTATTCCATACTGCTGAGCTTTTTGTGCAAGCTCTTCAAGATGCTTATAAGCAATCTCGGCATTAATAGAAAGACCTATATGAGATAAATCGAAAGATACTGTTTGCTTCAAAGACAAAATCCCCATTTCCTCAATTACTTGTAAAAGCTCATCCTTTGCCCTTTGACATTCCCATAAATCGGTCGTATTTTCCCCAATAAATTCTATGGAAATATTATAATTATCATCAAGATATTCACGTGCAACGGTGATGGCATCCTCTCTCTTTTCGCCTGTTACATACCTTTTTGCTGCTTTCCATAATAACGGGTAAAGCTCTGTTGATTGCTGCACAGCATATTTCAAGCGCTCATCTTGTGCCGCGGCTTTTAAGGCTTGAATCACTAATTCTTCTGTTTTCTTCATATTTATTCCCCCTCTTCGGTATTGGTAAGTACTTTATCATGATAAAATTGGTAACTGTAGAACCACTTTAAAGTGATTTTAAAGGTACCACTTTCAAATTGGAGGCATGAAACATGTTATGGATACCTATTGATCGAGTATTAGATATTCCTTTAAATCGCCAAGTCTATCAGCAAATACGTGAAAAAATTTTACAGGGGCATCTTCAAGCAGGAGAAAAACTAGCATCAACTCGTAAACTTTCTGACGAACTAAAAGTATCGAGGAACGTTATATTAGAGGCTTACGATCAGTTGTTAGCAGAAGGGTTTTTAATTGCACGAAGAGGCTCAGGTACTTTTGTTGCTGATGGGGCATTTTTAACCCAGCCAGCGAAGTCTTTTATCTTTGATAACATAGACAGACAAATGGCTGAAGAAAACATAATAAATTTTCGCTCAGGTATTCCTGCACTCCATTTGTTTCCTCGTAAAACATGGGTGAAGATCGCTCAACAGCTTTGGCATGATAGTGAATCCACCATTTTAGGCTATGGTGCTCCCGAGGGACGTATAGAATTAAGGCAAACATTAGCACATTACTTATTGAAAACAAGAGGTGTTGAATGTCATCCAGAGCAAATTATCATTACGTCAGGAGCTACACAAGCAATGACACTGATATCGAGGTTACTGTTAACATCAGATGATATAGCTATTATGGAAGACCCTATCACCAATGATATTCAAACCATTTTTAAAGCTTCGGGTGCTACAATTTATCCTATACCAGTAGATGAATTGGGAATAAAGACAAACCTATTACCAGACAATTTATATCCTAAATTTGTCTTTCTCACACCTTCCCATCAATTTCCCTTAGGCGGCACCTTGCCCATTCAACGTAGAATTCAATTAATTCAGTATGCCAGAAGGAAACATTGCTTTTTACTAGAGGATGATTATGATAGTGAGTTTCGCTACGAAGGCCCGCCTGTTAGTTCTTTACAAGGCTTAGATCCAGAACTTGTTCTCTATATTGGGTCTTTTAGCAAAATACTCTCCCCTGCACTGCGAATAGGTTATATTGTGCTTCCAACACAGCTTATTGAGAAATGTCGCCAATTGAAATGGTTTACAGACTTACACACGCCTTCCTTGGATCAGCTTACTCTGGCTCGTTTTATCCAGGACGGCTACATGGAAAGACATATTACCAAAATGAAGAAGTTTTATAAAAGTCAACGTGATCTTCTTATACAATGTTTACAATCAACCTTTTCACATAAAGTAAAAGTATTTGGCTACTCGACGGGTATGCATTTAATTGCAGAATTTGAGCATATCAATTTTACACAAGAGCTCCTACTAAAAATTAAACAATTTGGTGTAAAGGTGTACCCAGTGGAGGATCATACGATCGAGAAAGGGAAGTATAACAACAGATTGATCATTGGCTATGGTCACTTACACAAGAATGAAATAGAGCAAGGTGTGACTAGACTATTTCAAGCAATTAATAACTAGGAGGGTACGTTATGTTCGCTATTATTGAAAAGCAATCCAATCATCATGTGGCAAAATTCAAACGTCCATTACCTCATCCAGTTGACACGGTTTGGGCAGCCGTTACTAAAAATGAAAACCTTCAAAAATGGATGGGCAATTTAGAGATTATAGAACTGGGAAAAAACAGAAAAATTCATTTTAATATGAATGATGGAACAGATGCCTATGAGGAAATAGCCATTACAGATTATGCTGAACAAGAGATCCTAGAATTTGATTGGGCTGCAGATACAGTAAGGTTTGAGCTATCCTCTACAGAAAATGGCTCATTATTACTGTTAGTGGAGACAATGCGAGAGCTAACAGCGCATACACCAAAGGATCTTGCAGGCTGGCACGTATGTCTTGATCTATTAGCCGATTTATTGAACGGCATCGAACATACAGATTTCCCAATGGAGAATTGGCAACAATGCTTCAACGAATACCAAAAACGGATAGATACAGTGGAGAAATTCTCTTAAGTCAGTACCATAAAAGGGTAAGATAGCGGTCCTGTACGCACGTCGCAGATGTTCATAATAAAATCCTAGAGCTTCGTCACTCTAGGATTTTTATTATTGATAAAACGCCGTAGCTATTTCCAATGCTTGTAAAGGATCTTTAATGCTATCAAGTGTGTAAACAAGCTTTTCATCCTGCCAAACAATTAAATTACCTGATTGATAAACATCCAGTTGTGCCATACCATACTGCTTTGGAATAGGGAGCATATGGCTTTCTAAATATTCAACTACCTGCTTTGCAAGCTGTACCCCTGCCTCTGGGTTATCTGTCCGCGTATGCGTAGCAAGTGCCCAGCGTCCCTCGTTCCAGCCTGTCCATAATGATCCGGCTCCTGCATCTTGATAACCTTTTATACTATAGCCAAGGTCTACTTCTTGCCCACCGTTTTGACTAAAATCATTATAAGCTATCTGGGCACTAGCACCTTCTGCACTTTGATATTGCTTGACTAATAACCGTCCAATTACCGTTGCTGAATCTTTTAATCGAAGATCATTAATGGGTAAATCCTCTTTGCTTTCATAAAAAATAATTTCAATCTGATTTTCCTCAGCTCTTGTAGTTGCTGTTAAAAATGCATCCTCTGCAACTGGTAACATTGTGGGCATTTTAATAGGGATAGTCGAATTTAACTCATCCTTTATATGTTGAAGTGCTTCAGTAGATGTTACATTGCTTTCCTTACTAGATTGGGCTACCGATGTATGCTCCTGATCTTTTCCCTTATCAGAACAAGCACCTATGATACTAATACTCAATATGAAAATGATTACTATTGTTCTTGTCATTATGTTAACCTCCACCTTCTTCTTAGCATTTTTCCCTCGTGAAGGTTAACTTAAACGTCAGGCTATTTTAGTGTATTGATTTGCTTTGTTAGTTCATTAAATTTTTGATCAAGCATCGCGTAATCCTTATCCTTTGCTGTCAAAAAGCTTAGTTTACCAAGTATTTCTTGTCGTTCTGTTTCAAGCTTTAAACGTAGAGCTTCTTGATCATCAACTTGCTTTGGTGGAGCATTGTCTCTCCATTTCTTCTCGATTTGTTGATGATGAAGCTCCCATACGCTATTCGTTACTTTCTCTAAAAAATAACGATCATGTGAGACTACAAGCAAGGTTCCATTATATTGAGCAAGTGTATGCTCTAACTGTTCACGTGATGGGAGGTCAAGATGATTAGTTGGCTCATCTAAAATAAGAACATTTTTATCTTCTAAAATATAAGCCATTAGTTTACATTTTATACGCTCTCCCATACTCATATCACCAATAGCAGATGTCCAATGCGTAGCTGTAAATCCTAGATTTTTCATAAGAGTCCGAACCTTACCCTGCTCCTCAAATGTTTCTTTATAGAAATATTGCGCTGGTGTTTGGTCAAGTGGTAAATCAAAGACCTCCTGTGTCAAATAGCCAATCTTTGCAGCAGGAGAAAGCCATATTTCCCCATTAGCTTCTAGCTGACCTAAAATAACCTTTAAAAAGCTTGTTTTTCCACTGCCATTCTTACCTGTAATCGCAACTTTATCACCATATTGAGCTGTAATATTAACATCTTTAAATAGTGTGCGTTCACCAAAGCTCAAGGACAGATGCTTTGTTTCCAATAGGCGCTTGCCAACACGATGATTAGTGCCCAAAGAAAAGTGAACCTCTGCTTCAGGTGCTATGGCTTCAACCTTGGCCTTTGCAAGCTCTGCCTCCAATCGTTTTCTCTTGGATTTTACTTGTGAATCAAGGCGCTTTGCTTTTACACGATGATATTCCTTCAAACCCATTTTAGGACCTTCTTGCTTTGTAGATTCAGCATGACCCTTTTGGGACCAAGCTGTTAGCTCCTGCATTTGAGCCTCAATGCGTGCAATATTTTTCTGTTGCTTATCATAGGCACGCTGCTGTGTTAATCTTCGATGCTCCCGTTCAGCCATATAGCTTGTATAGTTACCACTATGTTCAATTAACGTTTTATCCTCAATCGACCAAATTTTTGTGGCAATCTTATCTAAAAAATAGCGATCATGTGACACAAGAATGATCGTTCCCTTATAGTGCTGTATTTGTTCAATCAAAAAAGTGGTACTGAGTTCATCTAAATGGTTCGTTGGTTCATCTAGCAATAGCAGTTGAGCATTATGTGAAAAACCCTCTGCAAGGCGCATTTTCAACTTTTCCCCACCACTCAATGCTGAAAATGTTATATTTGGAACCTGCCATTTCGCTAGCAAATCCGCTTCCTCTGCTGAAATATCCAGCCTGTCAAAATGAGCTAGCTCCTGCTCAACATACGCGATTTTTACCGCTTGCAGCCCTTGTATTTCTCCTGCTGTTGGCATTAATGCTCCTTGAATCAACTGCAATAATGTAGATTTTCCGGCACCATTTCTACCAATAATGCCAATAATCTCTCCCTGCTTCACCGTACCTGTCACATGCTCAAATAATAATGTATCCTTTATGTCATAACGAACATTCTGTAATTTTAAAAGTTCTTTCATCATATCCATCCTCTCAAGTTGGAGGAATAAAAAAATCCCTCCAAGTGTTTTGGAAGGATTAGTCGCTACAATATCATACGTAATTTCTGTCTCCAATACGAAAAATACTGTGCTTTCTACTTTGTATATCAAAAAGAAAACAGACAGATATTAGGTATTGAAGCTACTATATATAGAAAATGGGCGGACTAATCCTATTTTTGTTGTTCGTGAAATATAAAATTTCATGTGCAAAAAATAAGATTAGTTATCCATTAGCCACCCATCGTCCCTTCATCTTTCGTTACCGTCATTATAACACCATTTTTGGAAAAATCAATGCTAGCACTTTATTGGAAACATTCATAGGAACGAATTTGATTCCTTATAATCGTACGGAAATGCCAGCCATATCTACGACTCCAACGGAACCCCACTATAAACTCTCTACCTATAGCAGTTGGATAAAACCAAAAGCTTCTACCATTATTCATCCAAATATACGTATTTCTAAATAAACAGGCTCTAATCCCACTTGATCCTACTCGCCATGCAGGAATTGGCGGTGAAAAGCCTGGCGGTGTATTCATTGGCATTTGTCCTACTGGCGATGATCCAAAATGTGATGGTCCGAAGGATGTTGTTTCAAAGTCATCATAATCATCCCAGCCAGGTCTGATAAAATTACCCTCTCTAAATGGATTATTATACACACAAACCCTCCTTTTACATTAATCAATATATGTAAAAGGGCGCTTAACCGTTGAGCTATTGCCTAAATACCTATTCGGGGGGGGTTTTTATCCTAGCTTAAAGGTGTTTTGACATTGAATATCCAACCTTACCTCATGGGTAGACTAGAAGAAATTTTATTTGAGGTGATTAGCTTGACCGTATCAAAAGTAGTTGAAGAAAAAAATGATTATTATAAAAACCGCACTCACTACAAGCAACGCAATATGTGGACAGGCATATTATTTGGACTTGGCGTAGTAGCTTTTATCGATGAAGCTCTTTTTCATCAATTATTGCATTGGCATCATTTCTATGATAAATCTACAACAAATATGGGCTTAGTATCAGATGGTTTATTTCATGTATTTAGCTTTTTTGCTACGATTGGCTCAGCCTTTTTACTGGCGGATCTTCATCGGAAGCACGGATTTTGGCTGAAAAGATGGCTTGGTGGGATTTTTCTGGGAGCTGGTGTATTTCAGCTATATGACGGGATTATTCAGCATAAGCTGATGAGGCTACATCAAATTCGCTATAATGTCAATATTCTTCCCTATGATGTCGTTTGGAATATAGTAGCTGCTATTTTAATCGTTATTGGTATTATTTTATTATGCCAAACTAATCAGAAAGGACAATAGGAGGTAGTTACTCATGCATTCTCACGATACTCACACTCAAAATTTCCCAATTATTGTGCAACTCCTATTGGCTGTGCCATTTCTTATTGCCCTTATTGCCTATATTATAGCTGTTATTCTTTCCAATCAGCATAAAAAACAGTGGTCTCATTTTCGTACCATATACTGGATTTCCGGCAATTTATGTGCCATCATCACTGTTATTGGTCCATTAGCCTCGCTGATGCATCATCATTTTGGAGCACATATGATAGGGCATCTACTGTTTGGAATGCTTGCACCACTTCTTATGGCACTAGCAGCACCCATTACACTCCTATTAAGGACTTTACCAGTCAATATGGCACGTGTACTTTCTCTCACAATGAAAAATCGTTATGTTCATTTTATTCGTCATCCAATTATTGCATCAATATTAAATGTAGGTGGCTTATGGCTGCTTTATACAACACCACTCTTTGACCTTATGCATAGCAGCTTATTTTTATATGTATTGATTCATATTCATATTTTTCTAGCTGGCTACGTGTTTACGATTGCCTTTATTTATATTGATCCAACTCCACATCCAGACTCATATATTTTTCGTTCACTTATATTATTAATAGCATTAGCAGCCCATTCTATCTTATCAAAATATATTTATGCGTTTCCCCCTCAACATGTACCCGCTGAACAGGCGGAGCTAGGTGCTATGATTATGTATTACGGTGGTGACGCAATTGAAATCATCCTTGTTTTTCTTCTCTTTCATCAATGGTTTAAAAGCACAAGAAAATCTATCCGACTAAACCGCATTCCTGTTTAGTCAGATAGATAGGATTGGATAATTCGCCAATCCTCTAATTTCTCAGCAAAGGATTTAATGTTTTTTCCAGGTATTGGACTCGTTGATGACATTTTTTTATAGGCTCGCCCCTCTAAAAGCCCTAAGCCAAGATGCTTTTTAAAAACCTCAAATGCTTTTGCTCCATTAAAAAGCACCAATTGAATATTGGGATAATTTTCAAAAAGCGTGTAAAAATCATTTGGCTTTTCGTTACGAATAGCTGCATCTAAGCTTCCTTTCCGCTCACACGTTTCAATAGTATCCCAAAGTCCAATCGCATTGTTTTTTAATAATGTGATTCTCTTGTCATACTCCTCAGGGATAGCTATCTCTAATAGTTCACCCATGATAGGCCAAAAGTGATTGCGTGGATTACCGTAGTATTGCTGTTTTTCCAATGATTGCTTTCCAGGCATGGAGCCAACAATTAATACCTTTGTCGATGCATCTACAACTGGCAATAAGACATTTTTTATTGCTTGTGACATCACCATCACCTCTTCCTCTTTTATTGTAGATAAATACTTTGGTGCTTACCATTTTTAAGCTTTTATTATAATTTTTTAACGTAATGCAGTTAAATATATCCTATCTGTAAAAGAGAGTCCTTTTTCAAGGTTATTTAACATGACTCTAGTTTTCAGACTATTACAAGGCTAAAAAGTAGCATGTGCATTAAAAAGTTTGTTGATAACCTATTAGGCATTTTGCTATAATCCAAATGATAATGAAAATCATTATCATTAATTACAAGGAGGAGTTTATTATGCAGCTACATAAAAAAATCTTAGGACAGGGAATGGCCTTATTTTTAATGGCGATTTTATTAGTAGTAGTTACAGGTTGTAATTCTACTGATAGTAAAAATGAGGGGGCAACTATCCCTAAAGAAGAGCCAGAAGCATCAACAAGCTCTTGGCCACGTTCTATCCAAAATGATGATGGGACAACCGTTGTATTAGAGAAAAAACCTGAAAAAATAGCTGTGTTACATTTTGGGTATTCAGAGTATTTATTAGCTCTTGGTATTACACCAATTGCTACAACTAATAAAGATATTGCGCACACTTTTGCAACGTTGCAACCTTTTCAAAGTGATTTCGATCAGATGAAGGATTTAGGTGAAACTAGTTCTCCTAGCTTGGAAAAATTAGCCGAGCTTAAGCCTGATTTGATTATTGCAGGCTCTTTTCACAGTGATATATTGGAAGGTCTAAGAAAGATTGCTCCTGTGATTATTGATAAACGTGGTAATGATCCAACCATGAGCTGGCAAGATACAATTACATACTATGGTGATATCTTAGGAGAAGAAGCAAAGGCTGAAGAATATATTCAAAAAACAGAGCAAATTATTCAAGATACAAATAAAGCTTTAGCCAAATATAGCGATCAGACATTTGTATTTTTACGCCCAAGCTCTAAGGGGGATTTTGGTATTGTAGGATCTAAAGCGTTTGGTCATTACCATGAAAATGGCTTTGGATTGAAGACACCAGAAGAGTATCCAACAGAATGGGCTAATATCTCTTTAGAGGGATTAGTTAGCTTAAATCCCGATTATATTTTCTTTCAAGATAATAAAGAAGCTGTAGACAAAGCTATTGAGAACGTGAAAAATGATACTGTATGGCAAAATATAAACGCGGTGAAAAATGGAAATATTTATTTTTTAGATATATCCTTAAATACAGGTAGCCCATTAGCTATTGAATTAGCAGCCAAAACCATTACTGAAAGCTTAGAACAAAAAGAATAGTGAAGCTCTTAACTATTAACTAGCTCGTCTATTGTAAACAACTTAGCCTTAAGACTTTTAATATAGTTGAATCTTTTGGTAGTAACTAAAAACATAGCATCCTGAAAATTTCACTGTTCGTGAAGTTTTCAGGATATTTTGTCTCAATCTTTCTAACTAAAATCTACGCATCTACTTGCCATATGTTTGCTATATTATTGTTAAATAATGAGTAGACAATATAAAAGGGATACCGATAGAAATTCTCTCCAGTGCTCGTTTATGCCACTTTTTTAATTCCCTTCTATTTTCTTTATTACCCGCTATGACATAAGATTTTTAAAGGACAGACAATTTACTTAAAAGACAGCAGTCATCCATTGCTGGCTCTTGCATAATTTGGTCTGCTTCAAGTAGCTTTGCCTTAAAGTTGGAACGTTCAGATACCATAGTAGCTTTGCAGCAGTCCGTTCCTTTCTCCCTGTATACGGTAGTGGATGTAAGTACAGCAATTCCTTATGTGTATTAATAACTGTTCTTAGCTTGTGTTCTTTTGTACCGATCAATAAAGAATATGCGAAAACCCTCGATGATTGAAGGCGCATTTTCTATTTGCTCTACTGTCTCTAATAAAGAAAAAACTATCATTAAATGATATGATAAAATCTCACCCTACATAGAAACGGGTAAAGGCTACTATTATGAATTAAAAATATGGCTCAAGAGGGACAGCTATTGGTGTGGCTTAATAGCTCACCATATTGGATAGATTATTATTCATACATGTCTCGCTTAACTAACTACATTATGGGTACTTCCACCATATTTTATTTGCAGAGGTGATATATGAAAAATTGGCTCCAATCTCTTACAGCTAAAATGATTTTTTTAATAAGTGGTCTGATTCTTTTCATATGTGGAATATTTATCTATCTTTTGCAGGAGCATATTCGTGCTACAACAGAAGAGCAGATGGGTATGGAAGCTTTACATATTGCCAAAACGATTGCTTCTATGGAGGAAATCATTGCAGCTTTTGGCGAAGAGAATCCAAGTGACACGATTCAACCAATTGTAGAACCTATTCGAACTGATATTAATGCAGCTTTTATTGTTGTAGGTAATGCTGAGGGAATTCGTTACTCCCATCCCATCACGAATAAAATTGGCAGTACAATGGTTGGGGGTGATAATGATGCTGTATTAATTGATAGACAGGCATATGTATCGAAAACAACAGGATCCTTGGGTGAATCGATTAGAGGGAAAGCTCCGATCATTCAAAATAATCAAGTGATCGGTGTTGTATCTGTCGGTTTTTTAACAGACAATATTAGCATAACCATTGATCGCTATATGCATCATTGGATAAAATATATTATCATCATCTTTTTAGTAGGTATTTTCGGTGCTATCACTATATCTATTTATATTCGAAGATTATTATTTAATATGGAGCCTAATCAAATCGCCAAATTATATCAGCAAAACAAGGTAATATTGGAAACAACTGAAGAAGGAATAATTGCTGTCGATCCATCGCATCAAATTACAACCATTAATAAAAGTGCCTACGAAATACTTGATTCAACGCATCATAAATCATTACCTGAGTGGATGGGTACAAAAATTGAGCATATTTTTACACCCAAAATTGTTGAAGAGGAAGTTATTCATAATTTAGAGCTTCCTCTCGATACGCATATTATTATTTTAAATAAGGCTCCTTTAGTTGATAAAAAAAGGAAAATCGGCTCATTATATACCTTTAGAAAAAAAGTAGATATTCAAAAAATTATTGATGAATTAAAACAAATTAAGCAATACGCAAATGTTCAACGAGCATATA
Source organism: Lysinibacillus sp. FSL H8-0500 (assembly GCF_038051955.1). NCBI lineage: Bacteria > Bacillati > Bacillota > Bacilli > Caryophanales > Bacillaceae > Lysinibacillus > Lysinibacillus sp. FSL H8-0500. The sequence continues at coordinate 4,471,052 of NZ_CP150292.1, forward strand.
CACATGAATTTGCCAATAAGCTGCATATTATTTTGGGCTTACTTGTTCATAAGCATTACAAGGAGGCCATTGAGTTTATTAAAGAAGAGCAAAATATCCAACTCAAAAATCAAGCCTTTTTAAATAGTAATATTACATCACCGCTTTTATTAGCTTTAATACAAGGAAAAATGGCGGAGGCCACTGAACTTGGCATTAAACTGGAGCTTCAAGATATTCCTTCAACAATTCAATTAGCGAAGCAACAAGAAAATGCTCTCTTAACGGCACTTGGCAATGTGCTACAAAATGCGATTGAAGCTTTAAAAAATGTCACACTTCCTGATAAACGCATTCAGCTATCTATTAATGCTTATAAAAATCATTACTTATTTGAAATCCAAGATAATGGACCAGGCATTGACAATGATGTTTACGACCAAATCTTTATAAAGGGTGCTTCTACGAAAGAGGGAATGGATCGTGGACATGGACTTGCTATTAGTAAACAAGCCCTTCAAGAAATCGATGGAGATATTATATTAGATACAGGTGATTTACCTGGAGCATGCTTTCTAATTTTCATTCCGAAAGGAGGGCAATGAGTATGACACCATTAAAACACGTATGGATTGTTGAGGATGATTTTAGAGTTGCTAAAATTCATGCAGACTATGTCCATACTATTAAAGGATTTAGCGTTACTGAGAATTTACGTACAGGTCAAGAAACTATTGATAAGCTAAAGATTACTTCTCACCTACCAGCAATTGTATTATCCGATTTATATATTCCTGATGTTGAAGGCAGCTCATTAATCGCCCATATACGTCATCTCTACCCTTCAATTAAAATTATCGTTATATCAGCAGCAACCGAAATAAAGCTGGTCAAAGAAGTGATTGATTTAGGCATTTTAGATTATTTAATCAAGCCCTTTGAACAGCAGCGACTTCAGCAAGCATTCAATAAATATTTACAAGAGTTTTCTGTATTTCAAAAAAGCACAAATGTTACTCAAAATGACCTTGATGCGCTCCTTTATCACGAATCAACAACTAAATTGGAACCTGAAGATACATTTGTTAAAGGGATTGATTTACGTACATTGCAGGCTGTCAAAAGCATTTTTGAAGAATCAAAAACACAGGAGCTTACAGCCTCACAATTAAGCGAGCTGATTGGCTCTAGTCGTTCAACAGCGCGCCGCTACTTAGAATATTTAGTGAGTGAGCAGTTTTTACAGACAAAATTGCTTTATGGTTCTGTTGGAAGACCTGAACGAAAATATGTATACCGTGAAACTTATGAACAAAATTAATTATATGTTCTTTATTTAACATATGACTATATTATTCTCCTCTCTTTTACACTATGTTATTTTTTTAAATAATCTGAAATGGTTGCTAACAAAGGGAGGAGTTATTTTGAGTTTAAGTATAATTGGTTTTTTAACCATTGTTATTATTGTTGCACTACTTATTAGTGGTCGTGTATCACCACTTGTTGCAATGGTTATTCCGCCTATTATTGCTGCATTAATTGCTGGCTTTAGTTTCAATGATTTAGGGGAATTCTTTACTTCTGGATTAAACTCTGTCATGAGTGTTGCAGTGATGTTTATCTTTGCGATTATTTTCTTTGGTATTATGCAGGATACAGGTTTATTTGAACCATTAATCAATAAAATGATTGCGCTTTCAAGGGGAAATATTATTGTTGTTGCAGTTATTACAGTGCTTATTGCTGTTGTTGCACAGCTTGATGGTTCTGGAGCTTCTACATTTTTAATTACAATTCCAGCACTATTACCTTTATATTTACGACTACGTATGAATCCATATTTATTGCTGCTATTAATTGCAGGATCTGCCGCGGTAGTCAATATGGTTCCTTGGGGAGGTCCATTAGGCCGTGTTGCCTCTGTACTAGAAACAGATGTTACTGAACTATGGTATCCATTAATTATTATTCAAGTGATTGGAATTGTGTTAATGCTAATTTTAGCTGTCTTTCTTGGCTTTAGAGAGAAAAAACGTATTCTTAAGCAATACGGTACACTTGAAATTGCTGCTGATGACCAAGTAGTAGGTCAAGGTATGATTACATCAGAAGTAGATACAAGCTTACAACGACCAAAATTAATATGGGTGAATGCCATTATTGCTATTGTCGTTATTGGTATCTTAGTAGCAGGTATTTTACCAGCAGGACTAGCCTTTTTACTTGGTGTAGCCATTGCGCTACCCGTGAACTATCGTACGCCTAAGGAGCAAATGACACGTGTACAAGCACATGCTCCAAATGCTTTAACAATGGCATCTATTATTATTTCGGCAGGACTTTTTTTAGGAATACTGAATGGTACAGGTATGCTAGTAGCTATTGCTAATGATGCTGTCAATATTTTGCCAGCGTTTTTATCATCCTATTTGCATATTATTATTGGCGTACTTGGTGTACCATTTGACTTGCTATTAAGTACAGATGCCTATTACTTTGCATTATTCCCTGTAGTTGAACAAATTGGATTATCGTTTGATATTGATTCTCTTTCAACTGGCTATGCCATGATTATTGGTAATATTGTTGGGACATTTGTATCGCCACTTGCACCAGCAGTATGGCTAGCGTTAGGTTTATCGGGCTTGGAAATGGGAAAACACTTAAAATACTCCTTCTTCTGGATGTGGGGATTAAGTATCGTTCTATTATTCACTGCTGTAGCGCTAGGTATTATTGCTATCTAATGATGAATAAAACCCAGCTGTCACGACGATAGCTGGGTTTTATAATGGAAACTCTGAGCCTACAAGTATACTTTGTGAAGGCGTTATCAAAAGATTTTGTGAGGAATGATTTTTGATATACGATTGAACAATGGCATAGCCAATACAGTAACCACCCCATGGAGGAAGCCTACCACCATATAAAAATTCAACATGGTTTTCTAGCCCTTCAAGGTGAATATTCGCTAAAAAATCTTTCTTCCATAGGGCAAGCATATGATCAAATGTATAATTATTTAACCACGGTGCTAGCCATTGATCACCATATAGCTCCTTCACTGCACTCTCTGCTAAACCCTCCAAAATCAGTGAGTCCAATAATGTCATGTCCTGTAAAGACTTATTCAAATAGTGCATACGACAAATATGATGATACTCATGTGCAAATAATGCCTGAAGCTCTTGCCTTTCAAGCTTATCTATCAATAAAAATAAGGCATTAGGGTAAGCAATGCCGTTTTTATTTGTCATTGTTTGTTTTGTTGTTAAAGGAAAAATATAAATGGGTATACTCGGCCCATTCCATGTCTCTTTTAGTTTGATATATTCCTTTTGTACAACTTCCCAACTATTTTGTTCTTGTAAGTTTTGTATATTAATGGTTTCGTCAGAATGGAATAAGCCCTGCTGTAGTAACTCAAATTGTATTTCCTCTAATGAGCCATTATAAAAAATTTCTAGTAAATGACGACACAGTAGGGTGCGCTGTAGCACTTCCCCATTAGCCAATCCGTTTGCCTGCTGTTGTATGACAAAGTTATGCAGCCATATATCTGTTGGTTGAACAGTCATTCTCTTCTCCCCCTTTATAGCTTATGTCTTATTAGACAATCGGCTAAGGATAAATGCATTAATTTGCATATATTAGCTTGTAATGAAGGTGAAAGGAGGGAGATTTGTGAATCCAGCTGATGCTTATAATCTTTGCTGTCAATATCATGGTAAACGTGTTAAAATTACGGATTCATCTGGTAAAGTACATGTTGGAGAAATTACAAAGGTAGATAGAAGACAGGTATGGATTCTGCCTGATAGAAGATATCGTGGTTATGGCTTAGGTTTTTGGGGATTTGGGGGATCGGGCTTTGGCTATGGCATTGCACTAGGAGCCATTTTAGGTATTGCTCTTGCACCCATTATTTTCTTCTAACGCAGCCAATCCGATGAATAGGAAGAGGGCTGGCTCTGAAAAGCTATTTTAAGATACCCCTTTGTGCTGAGGATGCTAACACTGTGAGGTAGCCATTGCAAATTGTACCGAAAGCATAGCGTTAGCTATAGGTACAGCAAGTTTTAGCAAATATTTAATAGAAAAATTAGGACTGTTGGAAAATAGAGGTCTTTTTCCAACAGTCTCTTTTATTACTGAACCTGCTCTTGCTGCTTGCTGTCAATCAGCTCGGATACTGTAACAAAGGTATAGCCTTGCTTTTTTAAAGCAGGGATTATTTCTTCGAGTGCCTTAATCGTTTGTGTACGATTTCCACCACCATCATGAAATAAAATAACATCGCCAGGCTTTGTGCCCTTCATCACCTTTTGAATGATTTTCTTTACACCTGGCTGTTTCCAATCCTGCGTATCCTGATGCCAAGACCACATAACAACCTGATAGCCATCCTTTACAGCAGCATTAATCATCGCATCCGTATAATTTCCACCAACAGGACGGAATAAAACTGGGGAAAAACCAGTAATACTATAAATCGTGTTATTTGTTTGTCGAAGCTCTTCTCGCAATGCCTTGATGGAAACCTTAAATGGATGTGTATACGTATGATTTGCTAATTCATGCCCCTCTGTATAAGAACGTAAAACAAGATATGGATATTTTTCTGCATTTTTGCCAATTATAAAAAAGGTCGCTTTTGCATCATATTTTTCCAGTAAATCTAGCACTGCTGCAGTATATTCAGGATGTGGTCCATCATCAAAGGTAAGTGCAACAATTTTATCCTGTGTGTGGATATCCCATACCACCTCGCCTGTTTCTTCATAATAACGGCGACCCTTATCAGCATGACCCTTTTGCCCTATAAAAACTCCCGAGATGATTAACAAGCAAACCGTCAACACCAATACATATAAACGTGTCATAGCATCACCTCCCAAGTTCAAATTCACAAAACTCCGTCAACTTACTATTTGCGAATTGCAGTGAATTATACTTGTGAAGGTTTGGTCACCTTGCTATTGTATAATGATTTCAGGAGGGAATGGCATGAATATATTATTAGTAATTCTTTATTTCATTAGTATTAGCATAACCGCTATAGTTTTTGCTTTAATTAACGTTTTTACATAACCTTTTTTTTACAATTAATTCTTATATTAGCAATGGTAATCTAGGGCTTTTCCCTCTTATATTTTTAACACGCTTTTTGATAATTTCAACAATAGGAACCTTTAAGCTTGCTACCATGTTAGTCAGAAAAATGCTAAAGACTAAGCAATTTTATATAATGATGATTTTTTTGTTATTTTTTCAAGTGTGATTTACTGGCTCATGCTTAAAGAAACTCAAGCTTTACGATTATTTATTTTTCAAAATAATCATTCTGTTACGGAGATTGCTGAAATCCCCCTACTAAACACCTTTTCAAATGCTATTTTTTTCAATGGCTGGACATTGTTGCGCTATTATTTACAGCTAGCGGTATTGCTTATATATGGACATTCATTCAGCATCGAGAGTAACTCTTTAATTTTTTTAAGAAAATGTTGAACACCTTTCTTATCACTGCCATATGTATAGAGGGAAAGGATGTGATTTCAATGGTGATTATTGAACCGATTATGATTAAAGGTCATTTTTTCACGGCAGTAGTCGTTCAATTACCTAAAACAACATTACTAACCGTTTCCAATAATACAGGCTACATTATGTGTGGAGCCCTTGATGTTGGTCTATTAAATAGCCATTTAGCAGATCGAAAAATTGTGGCTGGTCGTGCAGTAGGTGTGAAAACAATTGATGAGCTATTAACAGCCCCATTAGAGTCGGTTACTTACGAAGCGGAGCAGCTTGGCATTACAGAAGGAATGACTGGTGTAGAGGCATTGTTAAAAATGATTTAAGAGGGATGGTAACAAAAGCGTCAGTACAGACTAGACGCTTTTCTTTTCGTTACTGAATAAGTCTTTTACCCCTTTCCCATACTGAGGTATAAAGGGAGCGTGTCATGATGCAGTCGAAAATACATATAACTCTACTTGCTATCGTCTCAATAGTCTTTATTTGGTCTGTTATTAAACCATCCTCCTACCTCGATTGGCTTGCTGAAGTTAGTCCTGGAATTGTTGCTATTCTTGTAGTTACCGCCCTCTATCGTAAATTCCGCTTCACAACACTTTCTTATTGTATTATTGCTTTATTAGCCATCCTTACTTTTATAGGTGGGCATTATACGTATTCGGAAGTTCCTCTTTTTAATTGGATAAAAGATGAATTTCATTTACAGCGCAATCATTATGATCGCTTTGGCCATTTTCTAAAAGGTTTATTAGCTATTGTCATAAGGGAAATAGTAATTCGTAAGACCTCCCTTACAAAAGGAGCTTGGTTAACAGGGATAACAATCAGTATTATACTCGCTATTGCTGCTTTTTATGAAATTATCGAATGGTTAAGCACACGAATTTCAAAGGGCAGTAAAGGCGCAAAAGATTTTTTAGGTATGCAGGGAGATCGTTGGGACGCACAATGGGACATGTTTTTAGCCTTACTCGGAACAGTTTTTGCTTTGCTTTTATTAACAAAGCTCCATGATAAATTATTGAAAAGGCTGCACAACTAAAAATCTTTTTTGCATAGCATTAGTAATATAAATCTTACGAGAGGAGGAATTATATGTACTATGCACAGGTTCATCAGCAAGCACACCAGCCATCACGTACGATTACTGTTAGTGGTAATGGACATGTAATGGCTGTTCCAACTTCTGCTCAGCTACAAGTTGAAGTCCAAACTCAAGGAAAAAATGTTCAAATCCCTCAACAGGACAATGCTGTAATAATGAATCAAGTTATTCAGGCACTCATGGCTCTCGATATACCAAAAGAAAAAATCCAAACAGCTACCTATACTATTACACCGTTGTATAATTTTGAGGATAACAAACAAATTTTTACTGGCTATGAGGTGACTAATGCAATTATTGTTAATATCACAAATATCGATAATATTGGATTAATCATTGATACTGCCATAGAAAATGGTGCCAACCGTATTACCAATATCCAGTTTAATGTGGACCATACAGATGATTACTATCAGCAGGCATTAAGCTTAGCTCTTCATAATGCCCAAAGAAAAGCGACAACCATTGCGGAAACGATGCGTATAGCTTTGCCACCGCTACCCATTGAAATTATAGAAGAACCAGCTAACACGCCTGTCCTTTATCGCTCTATGGCTGATTTCTCAGGAGCTACCCCAATAGAGCAGGGACAAATCACTATCCATGCTACTGTTCGCGTAAAATTTCAATACTAAAGACAGAAGGTTTTTACCACTAATTTATCAGTGTATTTTTTTCAATATAGATTTTATCAGCCTCTGTCTTCATAACGATATCAAAATGCTTGCAATATGGATGCATAAACAATTCATATTGAATACGTCGTTCATTATGTGACTGCCTTAAATAATCAATAGCTGTTCCTCTTTCCCTTACATCACGACTGGATCTTCTCTTTAGTTCCATAGCCCCGTCCGTATAAAAATAAATTTTTAAATCAAATAACAGTGGATCAATAAATGCTACACTCATACCTTCTACAATCGTAAGCTGTTTTTTGGAAGAAATAACAGAGCTTTTCATATAATGTGTTTCGATTGTTAATAAATCCAGTCCTGCTCTTATCATCTGCACATCTCTTTCCAATGATGGCAGATGATGTGCAGCTGGATGGCAGGCCGTTATTTTATAATGATGCTCTTCATTTTGATATGTATAATCAATGAAAGTCTGTTTACGTATATCGGAGCTAACAATATACGGATCAGTATTTATATAATTCACTTTATCTTGATTCAAACTATTTATAAGCTTACCAGCAAATGTTGTTTTTCCAGCAGCTCCATGACCTGAAATGCCAATAATAATTCTTTTATCCATTGACTTGAGCCACTTTAGGATTTGCTTTAAAATCATTTCCATTATCATTCCTCCTTTTACCCTTTAATGATACTATTCCTACTCCATTTAACTAGTCATTTCTCAAAAGTAACATTCATGAAACCATATTGCAATGCATATAGTAGGACATCATCAATTGAATGAATAAGGAGGATTTAATGCAATCTGAAAAATTGCGGCTAAGAAAAATTCAGCGTCTTGCGTATGAAATTATGGATGAAATGCATAAAGAAAAAAATCAGCTGGAATTGCACAAATTTATTCCAATCATTGATAATTTAGCCCGAGCCATTGGCGATTTAACAGATTCTACTGGACAATACTCATTAGATTATGTAGAGGAAAAAGTGAAAAATGCCCACGCATTTTTATTTAGTAAAGAAAAGGTAGATATTTATTCATAAGGACAAGGAAAAAGGGTAACCATATAATTGGCTACCCTTTTATGCATTAATTAATGCGTTTCAGGTTCAAATGTTTTACAGTCTGTTTCCTCACTGTTGGAAGCTTGTTTTCCCTTTTGGCTAACAACATAAATTTTTTCTGCTGTACATTTATTTCCAGCATCCCAAAATGTGCAGTTATTGACCTCACAAAGAATTTTTTGTGTCATCGTTTCACACCTCCTCTTTGTTAGCTTTAACAAATTAGCGGCAATCAATACGTTCTATCTGTTCTTTTGATTTACGAATATTTCCTAGTCAGAATAAATGTTTTCTTTCTCTTTGTAATGCTTTTATATGGAAAATTATGTATTTTATAAATAGAAAATACATACTTTAATAGTTATCCACTTAATGAATTTCAACAATATCTCTGCTTTCCTATACAGGAGCTTTTGCAGTATCCATTCTGCAATTATGATTGATGTTCCTTATCCAATTCATAAAATATAAAGAAAAAAGATAAGATAAATATCATTAAAAACCATATTATTCGTGATAGTGAGATGACATCCCCAAATGACTCCAGATCTAATTTATAGAACAAAAAAGTTGCTATAGCGCTTCCTCCAACTGTAAACATCGAAATGATGATTGCGGAAATAGCAGAAACGAATATTCGTTTAACAGTTATAGAAATACTCATCACACCTCCCTCTATAAATGGATTTCAAATGTCTGTTATAAAAACAGCCACTAGGATCGCCAATACAGGCTATCAAATGGCAAGCACAAACTTTAGTGTTGAACCTAGTAAATAGTAGAACAGCTAGAGATAATTCAATTTGTATTTTCTGTTTTATTTATTATAAAAATCGTTAGGGTGATGTGTTGGTATAAAAATTGGAATTGTATTATATTGATAAAGAAATATTAAGTAAAAATATTGCATATTATTATTTATTCTTTACGATGCTATCAACAACAAGACTTTATTCCATCTGAAAGTCTAAATTAGCTGGATGTTTCGGCAAAGATGTTTGTGTCAACATATTTGTCGATGGTACTTTATCGTCAACTTCCTCCAAACGGAAGCCATCTGCCCATACTTTCCCAGAGCCAATTAACAACACACCAAAATAAATGGAGTCACTTTCTTCAGGCACATCTAACACGATTGAATAATGATTCCAGTCACTAGTCCCTGTAATCGCACGTTGATCCATATTATCAAATTGAATCGTATCCCCCATACTGTTATCAATCCGCATCCATGCGCCACATTTAGCTGCATCTGCTGTCTTTAAGTAGCAAGACATTTTCAGTCGCTTTCCTTTATAGCCCGCTGCAAGAAAACCTTGCATCATCGTAGCAAATTGCCCGTTATTTGCATTTGCCGTTGTGGAATATAACACACCTGAACGCTTCCCTGAATGAAATACTTGATCATCTGTATGGAATTGATATAACTCTGGATTCGCACCACTCAACATCCAACCCTTAACCTGTCCACTTGATTCCATAAAATTTTCCTCCTCCGTCATATTTAATGATTGCATCAATTTTCGATATTTCCCTGGTGGCAAGGCATACACCTCTTTAAAAGCTCTTGTAAATGCTTCTTGTGATTGAAATTGAAGTGTAACAGCAATCGTTATGATTGATGCATTGGAGTACAATAAATAACTTGCAGCCATAGCGAGTCGACGTATTCGAATATATTCACCAATCGTCAGCCCCGTTTCTTGCTTAAAAATACGACTTAGATGGTACTTTGAATAGCCCGCATTGCTTGGCAGACAGTCAAATGAAATTTCCTCCAATAATTGCTCCTCAATATAGGCAATAGTTCGCTGTGTTGCTTGACTATACTCCATATCACTCACCTCATCTTTATCATAACGGAGGAGAAAATAGATTATTTGATGGTGATTGCTAATTTTAGCTTACATAGATCAAACCTTTATTTAATAATTAGCATATCGTTTTCATCAAACTGCCACATCTCACCATATGCCACTTCCCAATAATATCCACTTGGATCTTGGAAGTAGCCACTATAACCTCCCCAAAATGCAATTTCTGGTGCTTTGACAATCTTTGCACCAGCTTTTTTAGCAAGCTCAAACACCTGATCAACTTCTTCTTTTGATTTTCCATTATAAGCAAGTGTAATCCCTCCAAAGCCTGTATGAATTTCTGGAGGATTCGCTTCATCGATATCCTTTACTAAACGTTCAATAGGAAATAAGGAAACCTTAGTCCCTTTATTATTAAAAAATATAACATCTGGATCTGTGTCCTTGCCATATACAACAACATCAAAGCCAAGCCCCTCTCGATAAAAAGCTAAAGACTCCACTATATCCTTCACACCCAATGTAATCAAATTTAAACGATTCATTTTCTACTCCCCTTTATAAAGAATTACTACGCTAACATTCGCTTCCAACTCAAAAAACCCTTTCCCTTATATGCAAAGATTTCTTACGCTAATCATTGATAATACACAAAAGTTATCTTGACGTTTCTATAACACGAAAAAGTGTATACTTTTTTGCTTGATTATGGCATGTATTATAAAAAAGCTATCAAGTAATTACACATATATAAGAAATAAATACATTAAATCATAACCTGCAAATGTCTAGGCATTTTTCAAGTAGAAAACAATGCCACAGCAGAGATTGCCACGTTCAACATTGGCACTTTTTTAGGCTCATCTATCGGAGGCTTTCTTATTCGCCATCAATCGTTAGCACATACTCCTTTGTATGGATTCTTAATGGTTATGCTAGCGGCAATTGTTACACTTTTATGGTTGCTTTTCGATAATAAAAAATAATAATTCTCTGAATTTCGTTTTGTATAAAAAAGAAGTAGAGAATGTGTATTGTTTGTTGATATATTGTATCCTATAATTTACTTGAATCAAACGAGAATGATTATCATTATGAATTAAGGTGCCATTCTTACTGTTCTAGTAAAAATATAGGAGTGAATTGTAATGCGTATAAGTCGATATTTTTCATTTGTACTTTTACTTGTACTAATGTTCGTATTAAGTGCTTGTAGCTCAAAAGAAGCACAAGAAGATACAGTGAAAGAGGAACAATCAAATAAAGATACAAGAATTGTAGAAGATGAGTTTGGAAAAGTAGAAATCCCTACAAATCCACAGCGTGTAGCTGCCATCTATTTGGAAGATTATTTAACTGCCTTAGAGGTAAAGCCTGTTGTGCAATGGTATCACCCTTCTTGGGGTAAACAAGATTATTTAGGATTAGATGTTCCTAATTTTGATATTACTGGTAGTATGGAGTCATTATTACAAGCTAAGCCTGACTTAATCATTGTAGATGGTGCCGCGGATAAGGCAAAGTATGAGGAATACTCAAAGGTAGCCCCTACTTACCGCTTAAAAGAAGATATTCTACAAGATCCACGTGAGATTGTGAAAACAATAGCTGATGTTTTAAATATTCCTGAGAAAGCAAACGAAATCGTTGATCAATATGAGCAATGTGTTTCCAATTTAAAAGCAAAATTAGATGAATCTGTTGGAGATGAAACAGTTGCTGTTGTACGACTAAATGTTACAGATAATACATTAGCATTATTTGGCGTTAAAAATCGCTACTCTGGCTATATTTATACAGAGACAGGCTTAACACCACATCCATGGGCCCGTGACATGACAGAGTTTCATGAGGTCTTATCAGAAGAGGCTATTCCAGAGTTAGATGCGGATCATATCATCCTTTTCCCTTCAAACGGCACTTGGGAGTCTGCAGAAAACCAAGAATCCATTAAATGGTTAGATAGTACCCTATGGAAAACACTACCTGCTGTAAAAAATGGACAAGTCTATATTGCCGATCGAACATATTGGCAATCAGGCGCAATCACAGCTAACTTGCTGAAATATGATGACCTTGAGAAATGGTTCGTGAAATAATTTTCAAAAGAAGGCTCTTAAGAGGGCTTTCTTTGTGTTGTTCTCCAAATTCAAACATGCCAAAGAGGTGAATCATCAATGGGTAACCTAACACATGTCTATACGTTGCAAAATATTTCTTATGCGCTTCAATCATCGAAAAAGCAGCAGTTTAGTAGTGATTTCTATACACTTTTCATCGTGATGAGTGGCAGCGGAAAACTAGAAATAGATCATAACACCATTCATCTTAGTGAAGAGAAGTGCATATTGGTACCGCCCAATAACACGATTAGTATACACATCCAAAACAAGCACCTTTGCTTTTATCAATTACAATTCAACATTGTCCATCTCAGTAATAAACAGACTACTTATAGCCATTTTACACATATCAAAGAACAACGTCTCCTCCCCTTTTCGCAATATCGTAGACTGCTAGAAGCCATTTATCAGAATCGTCTGGCGGTGGATGAACACACGATTTTTGAGCAGCATGTTCACTTTCAAGAGCTAATGCTATTGCTCTTACATCAAACCATACCTAAGCTGGTGCAAAAAAATGATCGCCAAGCTGTTGAGCAGTCCATTAACTATTTACATAAACATTTTGACAAAGAGTGGACTGTCGAGCAGTTGGCAGAGTTAGCCGATGTGCCAAGGTGGAATTATACGCGCATTTTTAAAAATATTACGGGACAAATCCCTCTTCATTATTTAAATAACATTCGTATTGAAAAAGCCAAGCAATTATTAATGACGACAAATGATCGAGTATTTGAAATTAGTCAGTCTGTCGGATTTAATAATGAGTATTATTTCAATCGTCGCTTTAAAGAGCATGTCGGTATCTCTCCAGGGCAATATCGAAGAAATCAAAGCAGCCATCTACGTGTATTTGCACCATTCCTAGAAGATTTCTTTGTTGCCCTTGGGATTACGCCAATTGCTCAATTCAGTCATTCAAAATGGGGAAAACAAGATTATTTAGGTCTACAAGAAGTGCCAGATATTGATGTACAAAATAGAGAAATGGATCGCCTTCTCCACTATAAACCAACCTTAATAATGCTAGATTCTGGTGTAGATCGTTGGGAATCCTTTCATCATTTAAATGAAGTAGCCCCTGTCTGCCATCTCTCACACCCTGGCGAGAATTGGCAATCTACTTTATTTAAAATTGCTGATTTAACAGGAAAAACCTCCTTGATGCAAGACGTGATCCTACAATATGAGGATAAGGTACAGCAAGCTAGAGAAATTCTGAGCAAATCCGTTTATGGGCAAAGTGTAGCATTTCTCCGTATTTCAGCCATTGGCATTACTCTATACGCGGGCCCTGAATGTGGCTATACCGGCCCCATTTTATATCGTGACTTAGGTTTAATGCCACATTCACTGGTATGGAGTATTCCGCACAATCAACGTAAAGCACAACTGACATTTGATCAATTGCTGCAATTAGACGCAGATCACTTGTTTATTACATTTGATAAACAACATTCTATTTATGAAAATGAGGAACGTGCTATTTTAAAAACTTCCACTTGGAAAAACCTAGCCGCAGTTAAAACCAACTGTGTCTATGAAGTAGACTTTTTAACATGGATGAATTATGGCATTCTATCACATAATAAAAAAATTGATGATGTCTTAAATGTTCTTGGCTAAATCAAGTAGAGGGAAAATAAATTTTCCCTCTACTTGATTTCTAAAAAGGTATGGTCAAAATAAGCATTAAAATTAGGATAAAGATATTCTAACGATGCTTGGATATCCACCCCCTCATTAAATAAAATATCGTGATCAATAGCATAAATGGCACAGCTTTCTTCATCCTCTAAATGGTTGACATCTATACAAAAAATATGACCATACTCTGCGTCCCAACAAAATGGTAGGTAGCCTAAATGGCATAGGGAAGGATTGTACATATCTCGAATATTGTCTAAAGGATTATGTAAATCTTGTTCAGGGATATGATCAAAATAATGAGCGTATGTTGAAATAAATACTTTATACCATTGTGGAAATTTCAAGCCAAATTCTTTTTCTAAGCCTTGAATATCTTGCTCGGTCACTTGAGAGGGAATCAATTTCCAAACAGACCATTCCCCATCAATATCCATTACCTTCATTTCATCAGGAACATCTGGACGCATCCATCTACAAAAGCCTTCATCAGAAATGTGATAATAGCGGTCATAATAAGCTCGAAAGCCATTTTTAATATATAGACGAATATTTATTATATTGCCCTCCTCCTTTGGTAATAACATCTAAAGCCCTTATGATATATAAGTTATCCATTATAAATAGAAGGAATTATATTGTATTACCCTCCTTATCCCCCATCAGCTTGCCATTAAAGCTGTAGCAATGGCCATATTCAAAACCTCAGCTACACGGATCAAGACATTAATCCAGCTAGCACAATTACTGCCAGATAAAATTGATAGCTCCCAACAATTTACCCATGATTTAATGAACGTAAGAATCAGATTCTAAAAAATACAGCTTTCATAAAATTCCTTCATTCCTATATACTAAACATTTAGAAATTCTATTTATTTGTAAGTACTCATAGGAACGTATTGACAATACCATCTTGTAACAATATCATAATATATAAATTTTTAGCAATTTTTCAAAATAGTAATTATGTAGATATGACAGGCAATGAAAATTACTTTTTAAGAAAAGGTATTGATATGCCTTGGGTTTGTTTCACAAAAAAAGAATTAGAGGGGTAAAGATAAGATGAAAAGAGTAGCTATTATTGTAGATAAAAACTTGGAAATCGGAGCGGCCGCAAACGTAACAGCTTTACTAATGGGACAGCTAGTTATCAATAACCCTAGCCTTTATTCTGACCAACCTGTTGTAGATACGGGCAATGTACAACATGCTGGTATTAAATATAGTACGCTTATCCTTAAAGGGGGTAAAAATCAAATAATAAACTTTAGTAAAAGTCTTTTAAGTGATAAAAGCTCAGTTGAATGTGTCGTTTTTTCTAAAACAGGGCAAACCTTAAACAACGAATTTGAGGTATATAAAGAAAAAATTTCTAATAGTAGTATAGAAGAAACAGAGCCTGTTGGCGTAATAGTGGCTGGTGAGGACGAAGAAATCAGAAGGTTAACAAAAAAATTCAGTTTATTAAAATAAATTATCTTAAAGGGCGAAACTGTATCCTATAAGATAGACACTTAAAAAAATATCTTATAGGATGCTTTTATTGATAATGAGGAAAAAGCTGGTGGACAGATCACACCAAACGCTTCTTCCAGCTCTGGAATACTTACCTCGTCATGTGAAAGGACATCTATTTCTAAACAGAACCAATATCTGTTACCATTATTTCAGCCAGCTCTCCTCCTTTGAAAATAACACCTAAAACTCTTGTCATACATAAGATAAGATATCAGTTATAGGATAGGAGGAATTACATTGTATTACAATCCTTATCCATATTTTATTCATCCCTACCAGTATCCACCCCAGCAGCTTGCCATTAGACCTTTGGCAATGCCAACCAATAATGGCCCCTTTCCACCCATCGATACACATAAATTCAAAGCCTCAGCTACACGGATCAAGACGATGATACGGCAAGCACAATTACTAACGGATAAAATTGATAGCTCCCAGCAATTTGCCCATGATTTAATGAATGCAGCGCAGCTTTCAAACAAAACACAAGTTGAGCAATTAATTTCATCTGCTGGTATCACCATGAAATTCGAAACAAACTATACGCCAGATGGTTTCCAAATACGTCTTATTGATAGTGGCTGTTGTGGTATCACCTTGAATATGAATTGGTGAAAAACATTAACCTTGTATTCCTATTGAAGTTGTAAACAATAAAAATGTATGGTAGAGTAGTAATAATTATTATTTTTGAATATTCTTATATTTTTTCTTATCGAGAGAGACAGAGAGAGTGGCCCGATGAAGTCTCAGCAACCAGCTTAACAGTATGGTGCTAATTCCAAAGGGCAAGGTTTTGTCCTTACAGATGAGAAGACGAACTTCTATATGTTTTATACAGGAGTCCTCTTCTATATAAGGGGATTCCTTTTTATTTACTACTATCAACAGAAAGCAGGGAGCTAAATGGCAAACGAACTTTTACAAGCATTGCAATTATTAAAATCAAAACAATGGGTTGATTTAACACATACATTCGGCCCTAACTCACCACATTTTTTTATGTTTGAAGATGCAAAATTTGAAACATTATTCTCTCATGATGATGGCTTCTTTGCCCAACAATTCACGTTCCCAGGTCAATATGGTACACATATCGATCCACCCATTCATTTTGTGCGAGACAGACGTTACCTAGAAGAATTAGAGCTAAAAGAACTTGTTCTTCCTCTTATCGTCATTGATAAATCACAGGAGGCAGCGAGCAATCATGATTTTACGCTAACGGTTCAGAATATTCTCGATTTTGAAACCCAGCATGGAGAGATTGAAGCAGGTACCTTTGTAGCACTTCGTACAGATTGGAGTAAACGTTGGTCAGATAAGGAGGCCTTCAATAATACAGATGAGCTTGGACATAATCATATTCCAGGCTGGGGCTTAGAGGCCCTGCAATTTTTATTCAAGGAACGCAAAATCAGTGCGATTGGACATGAAACCTTCGATACCGATTCTGCTGCAGATTTTCGTAAAAATGGTAAGTTAAATGGTGAATATTTCGTGCTTGAGCAAGACACCTATCAGATTGAGTTAATGACTAATTTGGACAAGCTGCCTACGAAGGGCGCTATCATCTTCAATATTGTACCTAAGCCAGAAAAAGCATCGGGCTTCCCTGTGCGGTCATTTGCTATTTTACCATAATATAAAAGTCGGTATAGCGTATACCGACTTTTATTTTTGTACATTTCTTTTTTTGAATAGATAATAAGCAATGAGCATCCCCACAATAAACAATAGGATGAGATAGATACTATAATGGGATAAATAGTATCCAACAAATCGCCACTTCTCTCCAAGCGTCTTTCCTAACGATATAAATGTGAAAGTCCAGATAAATGCCCCTATATAAGCGAAAAGTGCAAACTTTTTATAGGGATAATTATTAATAGCTGCAATATAAGCCGTTAGGTGGCGGACACCTGGAATAAAATAGCCTATTACTAATAAGAGAGGGCCAATTTTGACAAACATTTTTTTAGTAAAAGCTATTTTTTGTTCAGTAATATAAACCTTAGGACCATATTTCTGCAATAATGGTAAGCCAAAGCGATAACCGATATAGTAGCTTAAGGTAATGCCTCCAACTGCACCAATCATGGCACTGATTAATGCAGGAATATGTGCAAGATTTTTTCGATAAACACTATAGCCTATATATGTCAAAAATACCTCATCTGGAAGCGGCAGTCCGACAATACCGCCAATTAGTATCACGATAATACCCAAATACCCATAATGTTCAATTAGAGATTGTATATGATGCACCATAAATCTATCCCACCTAAAAATTTTTAAACAAATGATCAATAGGTTTCATTATAATTTGAAATATCTACTACTTTAAATAATTCAAAGCTGACACAGGGTAAACTCTATACTACCTTGGTAACAAATTTTGTAGCATTTTTTTAAGTAAGCTACCGTTCCCCGTCTTCAACCCCAATCCTACCTGCTCCAGTATATCATTATTACCATCACTAAAGGCTTATTGCATCCTCTGCGTTCATATTAAAGTAATCCAGTACAACCTTAACAGCTATTGCCCTGGAAACATCCTGCTGTCATACTTCGCAATATAAGGATGTCATCGCTGTTATATATATTCAGAAATTGAGCGACATATCTTTTTCAGCCTACCTGTCCCAAATAGGCACATAAGAAACACCCCTTCATCCACAATACTTTTATTCATAATCAGAAGATAATATTTCCCACATCGCATATAGATCTATTGGGCTTTGTACACTATTCATCGACATGCGAGGTTATGCTATTGTTTCTGTACAATAGCTTGTACATTTTGAACAGTTATGGGTAACACGATCTTGACGCTTTACAAATGATCCATTTGCTGTAATAAAGGTTCCACATCCTAATTCTTTTAACTCATGACATATGGACAAAGGTCTTCCTGTAGTAGCTAGAAGTTGAAATCCTTGTTCTTATAAAATTTGCATACTTCATGCTTTCTGCTACATAGCTATCTACCTCAAAAAATCTATTTTATCCTTCATCTTAAATTATCTCTGAAGCCATACTTTTGTATCATAAAATATACATCCCTTAAAAATTTGCAATGAAATTTTTGTACGTATTTCGACAAACTTTTTACAGACGATATAACGTATGTTAATTACAATGATAAACACTGTTATAACCGTATTTTTAATGATATTTAACTAATAAAACAAACATTATTTTTATTTTAATAATTCTAAAGGAGTATACCAAAGCACACAGAATTGTTAAAATAAAAGATAAGAAATTAAATACATTGAACGATAATTTTATTCGTATAAATAGGACAAAAGAAATAAAATTCTAAGGCATACAGAAGGAGTTGATTCTTATGGCATTTAATATTTACTACTATGAAAGTAATGTGGAGTGTAAATGTTGCAAAAAGCATTTTACAACATATAAAGTACGCCCTAATCGATATAAAATTATCGAGGAGCAATCTGATTTTATGCCTGTTTATGAAGGCCTAAATCCTTTGCTGTACGAGGTCGCTGTATGTCCACATTGCGGCTATGCCTACCACAAATCAATGTCTCGAACATATGGGCCCTTTATGTTGCTAATTGAGGAATTATATATTAAAGAGCTTCAAAAACCAATGAACATCTGTCAGGAACGCACTATTGACGATGCTATCACTAGCTTTAAGCTCGCCTATTTAGTAGCCCGTGCAGCTATGGAGGAATCGCTGTTAATGGCTAATTTCGCCTTAAAAATTGCCTGGCTCTATCGTTTGAAAAATGAGCAGGAATCCGAAAAGCGTTATCTTTTTGCAGCTAGAGACTTTTATAGTAAATCCTTTGCATCCAATCAGGAGGGTGGGGAAAGAATTCAGTTTTTACACGCAGAACTAAGCCTCCGCCTCGGTGATATTACTGAAGCCAAAAGAGGGTTCTCACGTTTAATTGCTGATAAACATGTATCGCCAAAATATCGAAAGCTTGCACGTACGCGTTGGGAAAATTACAGATATGATGAACAGTCTACAACAGTTAATGAATGTGAGGGAGAGAGGACTGATTATGTTGCTATTTCAAAAAAGAATTGATGTCAGAGAAGAGGATATATTTTCAGAGTTACATCATTTTTTACTAAGAAAAAATAATCGCTACTTAACAAATGATGAGGTTGTCGCCTTAACAGGCATATCATCTGAGCTACTTTATAAATGGGTGAAAACCGGAAAATTAAAGAAATCTATATTTCCTAATTTAGGTGCTCCGTGTGAAAGATGTGGGCAGTTAACGCAAGCAAAAATTTGTGTGAGCTGTTCCTCCTCCATTACTGGAACATTGCAGCAGGAAGAAAAAGATCGTGCATGGTTCAATCAAATTCAACGCAACACTAGAGCAAACACCTATCATTATAAATAATGGAAGAGCATCTCCAGTTGTATAGAATGGAGATGCTTTTCTATCTATGTATCCATTGACATTGTATCCCATTGTTCATTGTGATAGTCAATCATCCAAAATAAGCCCCTACGCCTTTCCATTACAACACTTTCATTTAATGCTAATGGCGCGGCTTGCCCATTGATACGACTATTTACACAAGCCCAATGCAATCGATAAATTTTATCAGCCTCATCCAAAATTTCTTCCTTACTACGCATGGCTATTTGGGCATAAAATTGCTCAAATGTTTCACAGCTAGAGACTACCTGAATCGCATAGTCACAATCACATACATCATCTGGAAACTCTAATGTTTCCACAAAACCCAATGCCCAAATCAGCGTCCAGTATGCTTCATATTGCCAGGCAATGCTCACTGCCTCTTGTGCATCTGGATATTGTGCCTGAAGAAAGCTCTTTTCATTGTCCGTTAAAAATTGCTGTACATTATACTTATGCAGCATATTTAGAAAGAACTCCCTTGAATCCTCAATATTTCCGCTTTGTGCTACATCACAGGCAAATTGAATAGCAATTAATAAAGCTACTGCTCTTTTCGCAATATCCTCCTGCCTTTTAAAAGCACAGTCCTCTACCGACGGCAGCTGTGGCAATGATGCTACATAAGGTATTCCTTTCTCTACTAAGAATGCAATCGTGTTATTTTTACGTGCTTCCCCTTGTGCTGATGTTGCCTCTTGGACATTGATCATTTTTGTACAGGCATGAGGTCTAAAGTTCGATGGTCCTGATTCTCCATTCGGATAAACAATCACTAAGCCTTGTTGATCAAGCAAAGTACCATCTGGTAAAAAGCCAACACCACCTATACTTGATAATAATTTTATTAATAGCTGCATTTGCTCGTCCGTTATTTCTTTGTCCATCTCAACTGCAATCACTGTGTTGAAAACTGATATTTGAATCATCACAAGTTCCTTTAGCTGTTCATCTTTAAATGGGATATTATGATAAAAGCCCATCATGCCAGGAATATTTTTGGCAAAATAATCAGGGTTTGTATCATCAGCAATCACATGAATAGCCCCTTGATGCTTTTTAAATAGCCCCTTCGATTTCAATAAATAGCTACTATCATTTTTTTCAACTACAAAGCCCTGTGCCAATGTATCTAAAATTCCCTCTTCAATATCATGTGTATCGTTCTTAGAAGCGCATATTGTAAAGTGATTCAAGCTATCTCCTCCTATGGCTTTCATACCCAACTATCCAAACTATTTAAAGCATGGCTAAAGAGTTGTTTATTTTTTCGTAATACCTCATGCTCTGCCCAAAATATTAATAATGGCTGCCACTTTTCCGTTTCTACAACGGTGGTGGGCGCAATTCCCTGACGCATCATATAATCAATGGCTCGGATGGCAGTAAGCCTCTCTACTTCATGACCGTTTAACCATTCAAATAATAGCGCTGCACTTGGCTGTGATTGCGCTAACAGTGTAGCCCATCCATCGATTGGAAAGGCAAGATAGTCCTTCATCCAATGGATAACACTTGGATGATGGAAATGGCGCAGACGATGTAAGGCTGTATAGCTAGTAATCCTATCCTTTTCAATATCCTGAAGAACTAAAGTCAGTCCCTCTTCCATTGGTAAGCAACAGGCTGTTAAATAATCGCGCAAGGTCTCTGCTATTTCGTTAGTCTCTTGCCATAGCCCTCTCACCCACTGCTCAGCCTTATCTGCACATATCTTTACTAGCACATCGCTCCATACTTGTTGATGCCATAAGGATGAATCTTGCTCAATCTTCTGACGCAATGCTTGATATACTTGTTCTTTATCGAATAATGAAAATAACCCCTGCACCTCAGTATTTTTCATACCATGCATAGAAACATAGAAAAGCAAGGACTCTAAGCTGGATTTAGCTTGCTGTAAGTCTGATGTTCTATATTGTTCAAACCACTGTAGCCAAATTTGCGAGCTAGCTGAATAAGGATTTAAGCCAGCTGCATCACAGAACTGACGATGCTGCCCGCAATCTACCCCAATACAGCCTAAAGCTGTTACATGATCAACGTAAGCCTGGAAGCTAGATGCAAGGAAATCAAACTCATCCTCCTCATGGCTCCAATACCAAATCGATTCATCTGCCAACTTAATCAGAACAGCATCTCCATTATGCGCTGTGTAAAATTGTAGGTATTGCTGCTTATCTAGCTCCTCCTCACCACCAAAGTCAGGAAAAAATAAATCCACCAAGCTCCATCCAAAATCACCTGAAGGTCTATCTGTCAATTGTTCTGGAAGAATCGCTGTATCTGGTAGAGACCAATAGAGATTCACTTGTTGAGCATAATTTTGTAATATTTGACGAAACTCAGTAGGAATTGGGATGTCAAGCTGCTCCTCAGCCTGCTGGAGTTCCTGCTCTGTCGCCCCAGGCTGAACATCAATAGGATGTACAGAGGCTCCTTGCTGCTTTAACTGTTCGATTAAGCTATGCCAACGCTCCATCCACATAAAACTTCACCCCCCTTATAAATTTACTTCTATATCGTCAAAAAACGCCTTCCTAATTAGAGGAAATAGAAAAATATGAAGATTTTACTGATATCTAAAAGACAACATACGATAAAGGGCTCACCTATAAGCATTCCTTATAGCTTATTGAATTTTTTCTACCTCCATCATAATTTTGGTGACATACTCTTCTTCACGATCTTTCATGACAGCATCATAAATATACTCCTCATAAACATACTGACCTAATTGATAGCCTTGCTCATGCATCACCTTAAATAATCGGCTATATGTTTCGCCAAGCATTTTAGAGGGGCCTATATGATAGCCAATAATAACCTGCCCCTCTATTGCTTTAAAATAAGGATGCCCCTCTCTTGGATGTGGCTGTTCTATATATAAGTAACTATAATTATCATAATTACCCGCTAGCACTTGCTCTCTTGTTGTAATGCCCCCTATTGGATAGCCTGTATCTAATTGGGAGCGGTCTAGCTCCTCAATAAAGTCGGCTACAGCCTTCACAAATTGCTCCTCCGTAGAATTTTCGATATTTTTACTTAAATATAATGTTGCCTCTGGAAAATATTCAATGGTGATGTCATCAAAGTGAAGATGCAATGCTTCCTCTGTTGTTTTCATTTTGACATCAATAATGCCTTCAATGATTTCTAACTCTCGGCGCTTCTGTGCAACAATCTCCTTTTGCTGCTGCATTAATTCTAAAAAATTTTCAGGTGATTTTTCTGCCATATACTGTTGAATGTCTTTTAAGGACATACCTACTGCTTTTAATAATTCAATGACACTAAAAAAATCATATTGTGCAAGGGAATAATAACGATAACCTTTACCGTCCTTTATAGCAGGCGACAATAAACCAATTTGATCATAATAAATTAATGTTTGCTTATTAACTTTACATATTTTAGCAAACTCACCTGTTGTAAAAAATTTCACATTTTTATTAAGCATTTTAAGTTTCCTCCCTTGACTATATAGTAACTATATACTTTAGATTGTACCTATTCACATTAAAAATAGAAAGGTTTTGACATTTATGTTCACGGAAATACGTGACATTACAGCTTTCAGCAAACAGGAAATTTTAGCTTTACGCATTGCTGACAATCAGCAACATTTTATTGAAACAACTAGGCAATGCTTAGCAGAGGCAGAGAGGGATCGTCATTTCACACCCTTAGGCTTGTACAAGGATAATAGCGCTATAGGCTTTGCTATGTATGGTGTATTCCCCCATGATGATCAAAGTCAGCGTATTTGGCTTGATCGCTATTTAATTGATGAACGTTATCAAAAGCAAGGTTTAGGTAAATATTTTTTACAGCAGCTTATTCATTATTTAACTGTAAAGTTTAACTGCGCTCATATCTATTTAAGCGTTTATGATAACAACGCTGTAGCCATTCGACTCTATCAGCAATTTGGATTTACCTTTAACGGGGAACGAGATGATAAAGGGGAAAAAGTAATGGTGTTGGAGGTGTGTAGACATGACAACCATTAATCCAATTGAAACAAGACCATTGAAACCATTATTTTTATCGTATTTATTCCCAGCACTGGTCGGTATGCTCTTAATGTCCGTTAATATTTTAGTCGATGGTATTTTTGTTAGTCATGGCGTGGGACCTACAGCATTAGCAGGGGTTAATATTGCTGTTCCCATTTTCTCTATTTTACTTTCTATCTCCCTGTGGATTGGTATGGGCGGCGCTACACTTTTCTCAATTGCTCTTGGCGAGGGCAATAAACAGCGAGCACACCAGCTCTTTACACTAGCATTTCTAACAATGCTTGTTATTGTGCTCACTATTATCGGGCTGCTGTTATTCAATCTAAGGGATATTTCTTATATATTTGGCGCAAGTGATGATACGTATCCATATGTGCAAGACTATTTATATGTTATTTTGCTATTTGGTGTGTTTTATACAATCGAAAATCTTTTAAGCATTTTTATCCGAAATGATGGTAATCCAAAGCTGGCGATGCTTGGCTTAATAACAACATCTGTCTTAAATATTATCTTAAACTATGTCTTTATTTTTATGCTCGATTATGGTGTAACAGGTTGTGCCCTAGCAACAGCCATTGCTACAATTATTGGTATGTTTGTGCTCTGCCTTCATTTTTTCCTTCCACAATCTGAGCTTAAGTTTGTTACTTCATTTTTTAATCTAACAGACCTCAAGAAAATTTTTGCTATTGGGCTACCGAGCTTTATCGTTGAAGCTTCTGTAGCTGTAATTGTTATTTTATATAATATAACCTTTTTGCATTATTTAGGTGCAAATGGTGTCACAGCTTATGCGATGGTCAATTATATTCATACCGTGCTATTAATGATTTTCCTTGGGATTGGTATGGCGCTTCAACCACTAGTTAGCTACCATCATGGTGCTAAATTAATGGAGCGATTAACAGCCTTATTAAAAATCGGTTTAGCCACTGCCCTTATTTTAGGACTACTCACATCTATTATTGCGATGCTCGTTCCTTCTCAGTTAATGGCGCTATTTGGTGATAGCACATTTGCAATTCGCAACATGGCAGCACAGGGCTTTGCTTATTTTGCGATTGGCTATATATTTTTAGGCTTCAATATGGTGTTCGCGGAATTTTTCCAATCCATTGAAAGAATTCGTCTGGCTACAATGATTATGCTATTACGTAGTTTAATTCTATTTATTCCGACTCTTCTGATCCTCCCAAAATTATTTGGTGCTCAAGCAATTTGGTGGGCCTTCCCTGTAGTCGAGGGTATTACGGCTTTGCTTATTTACACGTACATTAAGAAAAGACCACAAACCATTGCTTCTTCCTCTATAGAGAATGTGTAAAATAAAAGGAATCATCTGCATAGCAAGAGATGATTCCTTTTATAATGCTATTCTATTTGCTTTTTGCTTCGTCTTATAGGTTTTTGTTTAGGCGTTTCTGATGAGGTAACACCTAGAACATCCAGTAAGAAAATAAACAACGGAATACCAATGATTAACCCCCATACACCAAAGAAATGCTCTGAGAAGATAATGACCATAAATGTATAGAAAATCGGTAAATCCGTCTTTGCAGACATAAGCTTTGGATTTAAGAAATAGGCTTCAATCGCATGCAATACTGTCACCATTACTAAAATATAAACAATATACATTAGCCCACCAATACTATAGGCAATAATACTCATTGGTATTAATGAAATAATAACACCTGCAACTGGCACTAAACCTAAAATAAAAATCATAATCCCAAGGGCAATTAAATGTGGGAAGCCCATCAGATAAAGCATAATAACTGATAGTACACAGTTAACCGCAGCGATAATAAACTGTGCCTCAATTACTTTTCCAAATGAACGGATAAATACTCTCGAAAAATAATGCAGCTCATCATACAAAGGTGCAATCTTACTATCCTTAAATTTTGCGGTAAACTCAATAATTCGCTTCTTTTCTAACAGGATAAATAAGCTTAATATTAATGAAATCAAGATTTGCATAATGATTTTACCAATATTCGTAATATTTTTAAGAGTTATATCTACACCCTGCTCTAAATATTTATCAAGTTCGATTTTCTCAAAGGTTGGGGCTAAGTATCTGGCAATCTCATTATCATCTGGATTAACATTAAAGCTTGCTATAAGGTCAAAAAGCTGTGTGATTTGCTGCGTGACAATCGGCAAATATTTATAAATCACTGCTACAATTGCACCGGCAAGTAACAAATACAAGGTTACCGTCACCGCTTTTTCATTCAGTGGTACATATTTTCTCGTACCCTCTGTTGTTTTCGTTGCAAGCTTATTCATCAAATAGGTAATAATAAACGTAAGTAGAATAATATTAATCATGCTACGCATTAAATATAATGCAATCGCAATGCCGACTAAAAGCATAAAACGTTTAAATCCATGGCTTTGAAAGAATTTACTCATTGATTCACTCCTTCTATAAAACGGCCTCGCTGCCTAGGGTTACGCGATCAAAATGGATTTACAACAATACGCATCATTCTTATGTAAAAATTTCCTCTTATGCAGTATAGCCATCTATCTATAAGATAAGACGACATTCGTATTTTTTTAGAATTATTTGTAGAAAAACTAAGGGGGTAAAGTGAATTGTATGTTTTAGTAAATTAAAAAGTCAATTTTTTATCCTTGTGAAAGCTTTATCAGCGTATTAGCCTATATTCTATAAATCTATTATAACCTTTTAGACCAGCATATCCAATTTGTAAGTTCTTTT
The DNA here is from genome assembly GCF_038051955.1 of Lysinibacillus sp. FSL H8-0500. Lineage (NCBI taxonomy): Bacteria > Bacillati > Bacillota > Bacilli > Caryophanales > Bacillaceae > Lysinibacillus > Lysinibacillus sp. FSL H8-0500. Next base: position 4,497,680 of record NZ_CP150292.1, read on the forward strand.
ATAATGGTATTTATATAGAATATTTACCAGATGTTATTTTATGCTATTTTGATGAGAGATTCAAACTCAAAATAGGCAAAGAAATTTAGAAAATGCCAATATAGCGATGCAAGATACTGTAAAGCTCGTATTTTATTTGGTAGGAGATATGGCTATTCCTAAACGTTAAAAGTAATCAGAGATTTTTTGGGGAGTCCCTCTTCCATATATGACATTCATGCTTGTTGTCGCACTTACTGCTCCTATCCTAAAGGTTGTGAGCTTGTAAGGAATTATAAATTCATACTATGTTTGTGTAATAGAAATATACTGTATGAAGACACCCTTGAAGTCATCTAAAAAGGGTGCCCCTCTAATATATGGAGAACTTATTTTTGCATACTACCTTATTCATCACTTTAAGAATTCTATCCGTCTACTCCCCTTTTTCTTTAACTTGCTTAGCTATATCCATAATATACCTATTACCAAGTTCCTTTTTCATATTATTCTCAGCCTCTATCATCACTTGCTCGATCAGACAGCCTTCCTTATGAAGAGAATCTTTATGTTCAGAGGAACAGCTAAATAATGAGGTCTGTCCTTCAATCGCATAGATTACATCTAAAAAGGAAATTTCCTGAGGATGCTTGGAAATACGATAGCCGCCATTCACACCTGGATTCGACACAATTAAGCCTGCCTTCACAAGCTTTGTAAGAATTTTTGAAAGATAGGTTGACGATAAGCTTTGCATTTCTGCTAAAGACTCCACACTTATTGATTTTTCTTGAGAAGTCAGCGCCAAAATAACCATTGTATGTAAAGCATAGTTTGTTGCCTTTGAGTATTTCATTTCTCTATCACCCTTTATTAAAGACCGTTATCCTCTACAATATATCAAGAAAAAGCATGTTTGTATCAAAACACGCTTTCTTTGATCATTTATTCTCTCTGTCCATAGCCTGCTTCTGCAGCAATTGCATCCGCCTTTGTTCTATGAATCGTTCCAAATGGATGATTCGGTGGTGCATAAATTGTGTAAAGCTTTAGTGGTTTATTTCCTGTATTTGTCACGTTATGCCAAGTTCCTGCGGGTACCATTATCGCTGTATCTTCTGAAACGTTTTTTTGAACGTTTAAATAATCTCTTCTAGGTCCCATTTGAGTCACACCACGCCCCTCTTCAATGCAAATAAATTGATCGACATGCGGATGCACCTCTAAACCAATATCTTCCCCTACTTCAAGGCTCATCACCGTTACTTGTAAGTTTGCCCCTGTCCATAGTGCTGTACGATAATGATTGTTTCGCTTGGTAGCCTCTTCAATATCTATAACAAATGGCTCACCTCCATAATCCTGCCGCATATGATGTCTAGTCCCTTGCTCCACCTGATTTGGATAAGCCCAATAAGTAGGCTGATAACCATACTGGTACATTGAGTAATTACCATAATAAGGGTGATTCATGTACCTCAATCCTTTCTTCTATGATCAATTCATATTATGCAATTGAATGAGAAAAGGTACTTCTTGTGCTTTTACGTACAGGGTTACTCTTTGAACATTAGATATAGATTAGATATTATTGATAAAAAGATTGGGAGTAGTTACCATGGATGATAGATTAGCAGAAAAGCTTGCCAGTACAACAGCCATTAAATGGTTTCCTGGACATGGTGTTGAAGAAAATTGGATTGTAGAGGCTGAAGCAGAACTAGGATTTAACTTATCACCCTGTTATTGCTGATGGCTAAAATTTTATGGCAATGCACAAATGAATGGAGGAAACGTTCTCACTTTATCTCTGCTAGCTTATCGAGACATCAATGATACCGATATTCACCGTCTAAACTTGGCTGACGAGGACTGGTGTAGACGACTTCCGAATAGGTTAGATATATTCGTCCCAGATGCAGATGAGCTGTATTTCTTTGATACCTCGTCTAAAGATAAGCATGGAGAATTTCCAGTGCTGTGTTATGACTTAATGAATGATATGATCTATGTATATGCTCCTACCTTCTCAGGTTTTCTGGAAAGTTTAATTGATGAACGTTCATAAACTTGATGGTAAAAATCCGCTTTATTTTCTTCGCGCAAACCCTATATCACAAGAGTTTATACGAATTTTCACCTTCTATTATTAGGATAATTCCTGTGTTAGACGCATACGAAATACATCATCTTTAAGAAACTTCAATTGAAAACTATTCATACTTTTAGAAAGCTTGATTTGTTCCTTTGCCGTTAAATTATTAGCAAAAAAGGCTATTTCCGTTTGATTCCCTTCTTTATCTTCCGCATAAGCCGCTATTGTCAAGACAAAGGCAGTCGATCCTCCTTTTTGCCCTGCATGTGTTAACCATTGTTGATTTGCCGGATTCTCCATTAGTTGTTCCATCACGGGATCTAAATGCTTATGCACATCCTCACTAAAGTAATTTTTACGATTTAGTTTTTCTAAAATAGCAATATAATCGCTCGTGGTAGCCTTTATTAAACGATCAGACCAAATTTTTTGAACATCCATATTCAGTGTTTTCAATATTTTTATTTTCTCCTGCTTTGTCAAAGGATGCTCTACCCAAGTAGCGTGGATAGCCAAAGCTCTCCCCCGGTATTCAGTCATAGCCATATTGCGTATAGCCGTTAAAGCTTCTTTGGCGTTAAGTCTTTTTCTTCTATCAATTGTGTGGGGATATAGAGCGCACTTACGATTGGATATAGAGGCTCATGATCTATCACTTTTAATTGTTGTAGCACATCATGAATCCGCTCAAATCATAGCACATGCATCAAATATTCTGTATTGGCATTTGAACTATAGGCAATCATCCCTTTTGCTACCTCACTTAAAGGTATACCATTCCTGCCATTAAGATTTAGTTGCTCTAGCCATGCCTCATGCGCACCACCATCTGTTTTAGGCAGATAAAATGTTTCTAAATCCTTTAAAGAAACTTGCTGCTGCGGATCAATACGCCCATCCGCCGCCTGTTGAGCATAGGCAATCGCCACAATTATTTTCATCGTGCTTGCTAAAGGAAGAGGCTTTTTTGTATTTACCTCTATCCATGGCTGCTGATTATATTGAATCGCTACGGAGAGATCCTCATCCCCAATATTCTCCTTTATAAATTGTACAATATAAGCAGGGTCAGCCTGATTCATATCCTTTTGTACCTTCCAAAAAACAATGCCTCCGACTAATCCCACACTCATGCAAATTCCACCAATAATCCAATACAATCTTGTCATCTAATACCTCCCATTCATTCTGCCGCTTCGGCCAACCATTGCTGTAGAGCTGGTGATGACGGATTATTTAATCGTAGCGCTATTTGGCTATTGATTTCTTCTGGGGGCATTATTTCAACAGTAATACATATAGCATCCCTTGGTTGATTTAAGGAAAATAGCCCCTCTTCATCAAGCATTTTTAGGGCTATCTCCATTGCCTGTAAGCGTAGCATTAATTCTTTGTGCCATTCTTCATTTTCCAGTGTCCAAATAAACGGTCTCTTTGCAAAGGATTCATATACATCAGCAAAATTTTCTTCACCAAAACAGTAATATGGAGAGTCTGCATACGACCATTTAATAAGATCAGCCATTTCAGGGGCTGGCCTATCACTGTGGATGGCTTGTTTATTCGCTTCACGTGTCAATGCCTCCCATGACCAAGCAGAAATGCTCGGTGCATGCCCTTCCCCAGTGGTAAAGAATGTACAGTAATAAAACCGTTCACCATTTTTAAAAAGCTCCAAAAATGATTTTCTTGCTGCATATGCTATTTTATTTGCTAATTCTTCTATTTCTTGTGTTTCCGCCATCCCAGTTGCCCCCTTAATGGATTAACGAAGCTCTTAAATTGCTAATGCCATTTTCTATATACCCCTTAAGGCATGTTAATGTATAAACCCAGCCCTCTTTTTGCGCCATCATTTTTGCGACAATTTCTGGGTCATGCACATCAAATCCTGATTCTACTACCTCAATAATCGTTTCACTTTGCTGTTGTTGCAAAGAAATTGTTACCATCGTAATCTCATCGTGCTCTTCTCCCCATGAAAATACGATTTTCTTTTCGGGTTCTATTTCTAGTACAGTTATTACGCCCTCTGCATGGTACTCCTTATATTTCAATATAATTCTCTTACCCGTGTCCCATCTTTCTGAGCTGCTAGAGAACCAAAAATTACCGATTTCTGTAGGAGAAACAATGGCTTCAAATATTTGATGGGCTGGCTTATTAATTTTTAATTTTGTCGTCACAAGCATATTCATCATCCTTTTATTTTGTCTACCCTACATTTTCGCCAATATTTTCCGATCACCTTCTTGTTTATAGATTTTCAAGAAAAAGGTGCGATTCTCCTAAATATAGAATCGCACCTTTTTGCTTACTTTATTTTTTTATCACAAATCGTGAACTGTAATTCAGCTACATTCTCTATAAAGCTTTTATCATGTGTGACAAAAATAACGGTTCCCTCATAGGCAATTATGAATTGCTCAAGTGCTTCAAGTGCGAGAATATCTAAAAAATTTGTCGGTTCATCCAACAATAAAATATTATACTCTCCCAGAAATAGCTGGCAGAGCTGAAGACGTATAGCTTCTCCACCACTTAAGGACATCACACTTTTTTGTAAATCTGTGCCATCAAATTGCATAGCATGGAGAACACTACGCAATAAACCTTCCTCATAATCTGAACGGTTTTTTAAAAACTGCAATACCGTTTCCTCACTAGTAAACTGATAACTCATTTGCTGGAAATAGCCTATTTTTGCCTTTGGTGAAATAATTAGCCCTTCACCTTTATGAAAAATATAACGGAGCAATGTACTTTTCCCACTGCCATTGCTACCCGTAAGTGCTATTTTTTTACCTAATGGTATTTGAAAGCTCGCTTCCTCCAATAGTACCTTATTCTGAACCTGTAAACTTAGTCTATCCGCCATAATCGGAAATTTATTATGCATGGTTAATGCTTTGGATTGTCGAAAAACGATTTTTTGCTCTTGCTGTACAGCCTCTACCGCATGAAGCTTTTCCAGTCGATGCTCAATGGCCTTCGCTGCACGCTGCATAGCCTTTTGACTTGTGCCTTTTGACTTTGTCATAAACATACGATTGGCTGGTGCATTTGCTTCTCTTTTTGACATGCTCCCCGCCTGCGTAATTTTTTCAGCTCTTTTCATTTTTTCATCCGCAGCTTTTTCAAGCCGATTTTTTTCTTTTATATACTGGCTATGTGCTTGGCTTTGTTGCTCACGCTGTAGTTGTTTTTGTGCAGCATAATCACTGTAATTGCCAGAATAGACATACACCTTACCTTCATCAACTTCCCAAATTGTTGTAACCAGTTCATCCAGTACAGCTCGATCATGACTAATAACTAGCAATGCTCCATAATAGTAACGTAATTCATCCAGTAAAAATGCAATACCTGCCTGATCTAAATGCGTTGTTGGTTCATCCATAAGAAGAGTTTCCTGATAAGTAGAAAACAATTGGGCTAGCTTTAACCTTGTTTGTTCGCCACCACTTAGCTGGGGAGAAGATTTAGGAACCGCTAGCTTTCCTAATAATGCGGCATCTGCCTCGGCTAATGTTGGTGCGTCCATTTGCTCAAAATAGCCAAAGTCCACATAACGCTTTACTTTTCCTCTTGTTGGCTGAACCTTACCCGCAAGCAACTTCATTAACGTACTTTTACCTACACCATTTTTTCCAACAATTCCAATGCGATCAAATTGATGCACCGCTAATTTTTCAATTGTTAATATCTCTTTATCTAAATAAACAACTTCTATATGTTCTAATTCAAAGCATACTTTTTCCATATTGCTACCTCCCGAAATAAATTGATTTCGTATCGATAGCAATAGCATCGATACGAGCTTTTTTAACAGCTCGTATCAAAAGAACAATAACATATGCATGGCACTTCTCCTCCTAAAAAAAATCACAGACAATCTGCCTGTGATAAACGTAACAAAGATATACTATTTTATCCTCACAAAAAAGATGACTCTACAGCCTTATGAAGATGATTAAAAAAGGACAGACCTATCCCGTTTACTCTAGTTTCACAAACAGAGCTTTTGACCATATTTAGTTATTGGGCCAAAGTCGGAAAACGAAGCTTCATAGAATGTGTCATTTTTTAATCATCCTCCTTTAAGTATTACAATTATTATAAATACTTTTTTCAGTAAGTCAAGATTAGAAAATTGACTTTCAATATTGACTTAAAGGGTGTATCAATTGTGAAAAACCTGCTATAGTATGGACTTAAGAAAAAAATCAAATAGGAAATGGTGGTGTTTTATAAATGAAAAAGTATGTCATTGATATGTTAGTAATTATGCTTGGAGCGTTGCTTTTTGCACTAGCTGTTAACTTATTTGTTATTCCAAATGATTTAGGTGAAGGTGGTGTAACAGGTTTAACGATTATTGCTTACTATCTGTTTGGCTGGTCACCTAGTATTGTCAGCTTTGTCTTAAATGCAGCATTACTTGTTGCTGGTTATAAATTTTTAAGCAGACAAACAACAATTTATACAATTATTGCGGTCTCCTTCCATTCCCTATTCTTACATTTAACAGAATCGTGGTCAATTTCCTCAAATGAAATTATTGTCAATACGATTTTTGGCGGCGTCTTTGCTGGTGTTGGTATTGGTCTTATTATTAGAGTAGGCGGTACAACAGCAGGCTCCACAATTTTAGCAAGAATGACAAACAAATATTTAGGCTGGAGTATTAGCTATGGCCTACTATTCTTTGACTTAATTGTTGCGTTTGCATCTTATTTCGTTATTGGTGCAGAAGCATTAATGCTAACGATTATTATGCTATATGTGGCTACAAAGATCATGGAATTTGTTATTGAAGGAGTAAATCCTAAAAAGGCTGTTACCATTATTTCTAAAAAGCCAGAAGCTATTGCTGAACGTGTTACAGCTTTTATGAATCGTGGTGTGACGGTGCTTGCTGGTCATGGCTATTATACAAAGGAGCAAAAGGAGGTCCTGTATATTGTGATTAGTAAGCAAGAGGTTGTAAAGCTTAAAAAGATTGTTAAAGAAATCGATAAAGATGCCTTTATTGCCATTCATGATGTAAGGGATGTCTTTGGAGAAGGCTTTATTGAACTAGCAAAATCTTAAGACAAGCAAAAGCGCCTTTTGTTCCCTTCTTAAATAGACGAAATTAATAAGAGGATAATATGTTCAATACAAGGGCATATATCCTCTTTTTTCATACATATCAGATTGATTCATTACATATCGAACTATTGGTACAATATATAAAATACAAAAAACGTATGTTTACTGAATTGATAAACATATCCAATAGCTAGATATAATCAGCTATAAGAACAAGCGTTACTATTATTTTTTGGAGAAGGCAGTGCCATTAGCGTTTAATAGGTGATAATGGAGGTGATATTACATGGATATATCTATTGAAAGATTACAAGTTACAGATGTCGAAGGTTTGTATAACTTTGAACTTGAAAACAGAGCATTTTTTGAAGAAATGGTACCTACTCGTGGAGATGACTACTATAATCCTGAGATTTTTAAAAGAAGACACGAAGCTTTACTTGAAGAGCAAGTTCAAGGAGGTTCATATTTCTATTTAATTAAAGATAAAGATAGTTCTATTCTAGGAAGAATAAATTTAGTGGATATTGATGAATTTCATAAAATCGGTCATCTTGGTTATAGGGTAGGACAAGCATATACTGGAAAAGGTATTGCCAATAAAGCATTGAAATTATTAATAGAAAAAGTAACTGATGAAGATATAAAACAGATCAAAGCGAAAACAACAACTAATAATATAGCTTCTCAAAGAGTTTTAGAGAAAAATGGTTTTGAGATAATAGCTACTAGTAGTGAAGAATTCGAAATGAAGGGTCAGAAGTTAAGCTTTGTTTATTATGCTTTGACTATTCCGTCTTGTTGAACTAACGGGGTGCATTATTTGAATAACAAAGGACATAACATATTAGTCATATAAAATATGTTATGTCCTTTAATTTAGGTCTTAATATTATTTAAACAAAAGATGTTTTTTATTTATCCATTTCTTCTAATCTGCAAGGAGGTTTCAATAATTTTATTTAGCAGCTCTGAGTAGCTGATGCCTGCAGCATGTGCACTTTTTGGTAGCAAGCTATTTTGGGTCATGCCAGGTAGCGTATTAACCTCTAAAACGTAAGGAATGCCATCTTTTATCAACATATCCACTCTTGCATATACACTACACTTTAATGTTTTATAACTCGTCATTGCCGCATTTGCCACACGTTGATGAATAGCTGATGGAAGCTCTATAGGCTCTTCTATTGTCGAGTCATCGTTATATTTCGCCTTGTAATCAAAAAATACTGCCGTATGTTTAATAGCTAGAATTGGTAAAAGCTCGCCATTCAATATAGCACATGTAATTTCATCCCCCTCCATGTACTGCTCAATAATAATTTCTGTATCCCATTTGAGTATCTCCGTTATAGCAGCTAATAGGGATTTTTTATCCTCTACGATTTGGACACCTACACTAGAGCCACCAGCATTCGGTTTGACAACTAGCGGGTAGCCCATGCCTTCTATCTCATGCAAAGGAAGCTCTTCGCCCCTTACATGATGTAGCCAATCAGGTGTTGCAATACCTTCATAGCGTAGCATTTTTTTCGCTATATTTTTGTCCATACATAGACTGCTTGCGAGAATGCCACTTCCTGTATAGGGAATGCCTATTGTTTCTAGGACACCCTGAATCGTACCATCCTCACCAAATTTACCATGTAGGGCTAATAAAGCCACATCAATATCATGGATTTTGTCAATTAGCTCTTTATGATGATCTAATTTAATCGCTACAACATCATATTTCTTCTTATCTAAATGGGCAACCATTTCCTTTCCTGTCATCATCGAAACCTGCTTCTCAGAGGAAGTGCCACCCATAATCACGCCAACCTTCATTTTTTCAACTCCCCATGTCATTTTTCAATGTATCACCGATAATTTGAATACCGCGCACAATATCCTCATCTGATAAACGAGAAAAGCCTAATCGCAGTGTATTGCTGCCTAGCCCATTTGTGAAAAAAACATCTCCTGGATAAAATACAACACCCTTGGTATAGCACTTCTTCAACAACCTACGTGCATCCACGCCCTCCTCTAGCTCTATAAAAAGATGAAGCCCCCCATCTCCTGTCATTCTGCTAAAGGGAATGTATTGATTACAAGCCTGTCGAGCTAGCTCATATTTTTTCTTATAGACAGCTCTTGCTTTTTTTAAATATTTTTCAAAATAGCTATCCTGCAAATATTGATAGAGCACAGCCTGATCTAATGTTGAGGTATGAATAGTTCGCGCTCTTTTCATGCTCTCTAAGCAAGCAATGAGCTCCTTGTCCGCTAATATCCAGCCAACACGCAGCCCAGGGAAAAGGATTTTTGAAAAGCTGCTAATATACACCACATTATTACCTGCCCCACTAAAAGCTATCAGTGGCGCTAAATGGGCGCTGGAATATCGTAATTCCTCATTAAAACCGTCCTCTACAATAGGGATTTGGTGCTTGGAAAAAAGTTGAATAATAGCATTTCTTTTTTCAGAAGAAGTGACAATACCAGTTGGATTATGATAGGACGGAATAAGATAAGCAAAATCATACGCCAATTCTGCTAAGCTTTGCTCCACTTGATCTATATCAATGCCGTGATCCATCATATCGAAACCATGTATATCTAGCCCATGTAATCGAAAAAGCTTTAAGGCTGCATGATGTGTAGGATTTTCACATAGCACACGTCCTGTTTTTTTAGCTATGGAGGATAAAAAAATATCTAGCCCCTCCGTAAAACCATTGGTAATTAAAATGTCTTTATTGGAAATATCCACACCTTTTACTTCCATATAGCGAAGAAGATAGTCAATTAAAGGTTTATAACCCTTTGCATAGCCATAATTCAAGACAATATCGCCTTCAATGGACATCCTTGTGAGAAACGCTCTTTTAAAATTTTCAACATCAAAAAGCTTTTCTTCTGGCGCAATACTAGTAAAGGAGATCATTCCTCTTTGCCAATGCAGATCTTGACGTATTAAATCAAGCTCATCTGCAAGCAAAGTCTCTTTATTCAGTTTTGCCTTCCAATCAAATTCAATGGCTGCTGTTTTCAATGTAGTAACATTTCCTACAAAGTTCCCTTTTCCTTTTACTGCATAGATCATGCCGTTTTGCTCCAACTCAGCATATGCATTCAGCACTGTATTTCTACTAACTGCTAATAGCTTACTAAGTTCACGGGTAGATGGAAGCTTTTGATGCGCCAGTAGATGCCCATTGACAATCATGTCTTTTATATAATCCTTCAACTGCACATAAACCGGACTATCATCCTTAAGCTTAAAATCATTAAACATTTCCTAGCCCCCTTGCTTCATTTTTACACAGCCTTTGCTCACCTAAAAGATCCACCCATTATGTAATTTGCTGTTACGGTGGTTGCTCTTATTTCTATCCTATTTCAATAATGGAATAAGCATAAAAAGGAAACTCTATTTTGAGTAATATTTTATCAAAACAGATGTTTCCTTTTCTCTCTTATAATTATTCCAGTATATTTTTAACTATCCCCTACCAGTCTGTACCACCTCTCTAGCAGGAAACTATAATTCCAACACCTGACACACGCTTCCCCCAAAAGAGCAAAAGGACACACTATTATAAATAACCAAACCTCATTTAATTAGAATAATAATTCAACAAACTCACTCATCACCGCAATAAAACGAGAAAGATGTATGAATGTTTTATGAAAAATACCCTCACTAATAGTCGTCATGAAACTGCTGACAGAATGGTTGTTTATATTAATTGCCAATCACTAAATTTGTAAAAGAGAAGCAAAGTGTTTCGATATTTCTACAAACTTTAAAGCACCTGGAGAAAGGTGAATACTATGTTTATGGGCAATTCCAACCTGCCGAACATAAGCCTGGTAAAATTTTTTTCTTACAAGATTATTTGGTGTATGCAATAAAAGAGAATTTGGAACAATGGATATACCTAGGTTTTCATTGACCATTGTTAAAATAACCTGATCCACTGATAATTCATAAACCACATTTGGATGAATTTTATGCTTAGCTAAAAGCTTGGAAACATCACGATCAATTGTACGCTTTGGCATAATCCAGCGTTCATGTTGTAATTGCTCAAGGTAAAGCTTATCCTCCTTTGCCAATGGATGCTCCTTCGCCATAATACAAACAAGCTCATCATCAAAAATAGCATCAAATATAAGGTTTTTAGAATTTGGCTGCACTAAAAAGCCGATATCTACTATGCCATTATAAAGCCACCCCTCAATTTGATCGTAATCTCCCTCCATCAAGCGAATTTGTAGGTCTGGATGATGCTGCTCAAAATACGCTAGCACTTTTGGCAATAAAACTAGTGAAACACTTGGGAGAATGCCAACAGATAATGTACCACCAATCAGATTTTTTAAATTAGCCACAGAGGTTTCAAGCTGTTGCTGTTGCTGCAAAATTTTTGAAATATGCTCATAAATAACTTTCCCCTCACTTGTTAAAGCAATATTATTGCGATTTCGAATAATTAACGATAGCCCTAATTCTGCCTCTAAATTACTAATTGTATGGCTAATTGACGACTGTGTAAGATTTAGCTTTAGCCCCGTTTCTGTAAAATTACCCGTATCAATCAATGTATAAAAAGCCATATATTGCGCTAATGTTGCCATTATTACTCCAACTCCTTTTATGATTTTTTTTCATATTTGATTGTTCAAATATTCATTTGATTTATTTTACTCCTCTCCTCTATAATAAAAATAAAATCCAAGTAAATCAATAAGGTTTGCGCTAAGGGGGCATCAAAATGGCAGAGGAAAAATTAATGATGAAAGCTTTATCCATGGATATTATTACAGCAAAAATGTTTACTGAATTACATCTCTCCATCACGGAGCAATACGGAGAGCATGGTCGTGAATTAATTCAACAAGGCTTGCAGGCATTTGGTTTAAAGGATGCTGAAGCAATGGCGAAAAAGGCAACAGCAGAAGGCGAAAATCATACATTCTTTGAATATTTACCACAAATTGTTGAAGGTCAAGGGCAATATACAGATTTAACAACATTTGCTCGCTTCTCAAAAATGTTTGCACATATTGCGAAGCCAGTGGTTGATACGTACGGTGAAGAAGGTGAACAGGTGATTATGCGTGCCGTAGAACGCTTTGGCAATAAGCGTGGTGCAGGTATTGCTCAACGTGCACGTACAAATGGCTTAGAAAATTCGTTGAAAAACTATTTAACAAACTATGATATGGGGCGCAGCGATTTATTTGAAATTGAAACGGTTTATAAAGAAGATGAGGTTGAACAAACATTCACACATTGCCCACTTGGACAGCAATGGGCGGATGACGGAATGGGTAAATACGGTATTTTGTATTGTAAAGTGATCGACCCTTCAATTGCAAAAGGCTACAATAAAAACTTTGAGGTGGTACATGATGAGTTTGTCCTACGTGAGGGTCAATGCCACTTCCAATTCCAAATGAAAGAGTGATAGCTATGATTAATAGAGAAAGACTTTTACAGCATCTTGAAGATTTAAGTCAGATTGGCCGCAATGAAGCAACAGGCGGTGTTAACCGTTTCTCTTTTACATCAGAGGAAAAGCAAGCGATTGAGTTAGTAACGACTTATATGGAAGAAGCGGGAATGGTTGTGACAATCGATGCTATAGGAAATCTTATTGGTACGTATGGTGAAGGAAACGAAACGATTATGCTAGGCTCACATATCGATACAGTACCAGAAGGCGGTAAATATGATGGCGCATTAGGTGTACTAGCTGCCATTGAGGTTGTCCACACAATGCACGAGCAACAATTAATCCCATCTAAAAAAATTCAAGTTGTTGCGTTTAAAGATGAAGAAGGCACAAGATTTGATTTTGGACTAATTGGTAGTAGAGCAATGGCTGGTCTTTTAACAGAGGGTCAACTACAGTTCACAGACAAGAATGGTATTTCTATTGAAGAAGCTATGAAGGCATTTCAATTGGCACCGTATCCTTTCGAGCAACCACCACGTGATGATATTAAAGCTTACTTAGAAATGCATATTGAGCAAGGAAAAGTATTAGAAAATGAGGGACTACCTGTTGGCGTTGTCACAGGCATCGCAGCCCCAGTATGGTTAGAGATCACTGTAACAGGCGTTAGTGAGCATGCAGGGGCAACACCAATGCCAATTCGTCAGGATGCGCTTACGGCTGCAAGTGAAATGATTTTAGCTATTGAACAGCTATTAAATAACACAACAGGCTCAGTTGCAACTGTTGGAAAGCTCAATGTATCTCCTAATGGTACAAATGTTATTCCAGGTAAAGTTACATTCACTATTGACCTGCGAGATATTGATGAAAGCAAGATCAATGTATTGGAAGCTACCATTTTACAGCAGCTCCAACAGATTGCTACACGTAGACATGTAACGCTATCTTCTAAGATTTTACAGCGTGTGAAGCCAGCAAAAACTGATGCAGTGTTACAGCAGCAATTAGCGACAAGCATTGAAAAACAAGGAATACAGCCCTATTTCCTTGTAAGTGGCGCTGGACATGATGCCATGAATATCGCTGAAATCGCACCAATTGCCATGCTATTTGTACGTTCCAAAGACGGTATTAGCCATAACCCATTAGAGTATAGCTCAGCCGAAGACATTGTGATCGCAACAGCTATCTTTTATGATACAGTCGTAGAGCTTTCTAAATAATCTCTTCCCCTATATAAGAAGCTATCCAGAAATACTTTGGATAGCTTCTGTTTATTTTATAGCTATAATGAGCCCAATATCTAATTTAATGTATTTCTCCATTTTCATCACAATAAAATTCAATTGTAAATCTTTTTTCATAGCGAATCGTATTGTACTCAAAAATTCCTTCGATTTGAATTTCAATTGTTCGCCCACCATCTAGCAAAGTGGCTTTCGAAGATGTTTGCTTCCAAGCACCTCTTGTTATTTCTGTTAATTTCGTAGAGATATCTTGCACAGAAGAAAATATTTGACGATTTCGAGAGGCATGATAGGCAGTCTTAAAATTCCCTGTCACCTCAATTGCTATTAATATATCGGAGAAATACATATACGTTTTTTTAGTCACATGACCGTTCTCATTCGTTATAACAGGTGCTGGATTTCCTCTTAACATCTCATCGATTTTTTCCCGCTCTGTAGCTAAGTGGTGGTCTACCCATGATTGAATATCTTTTCTAAAATCCTCAGGTGTTACCCAAAAGTCATCCTCAAATTGTTCGATTGGTACAACACTAATATTCATACCTGGTTTTGCTGCCATTACCTCATCGATAATTTTTACATACTCTTGATAGTATTGCTTTTTCACTTCATCCGTTAGTGGCGGTAATGGGGCTCTAACAGGCTTTTCCTCTGGCTCTGATTCCATGATTACTGCGGCAGAATCGGCAGGAGAGCTGCTTTGCATCGTTGATAATAAGCTAATCCCTATCAGCATAACGGCAAGGATTGATATCAATAAAGGCTTCCAATAATAGCGAGATGGCGGAGCTTGTTGGACTTTAGCTTGAATCATTGCTTTTTCATTCTCTGATAGTTTGATCGATGTCGGCAAGGATTTTTCCAATTCATTTTTAATACTCATAATCAAAATCTCCCTCCTCTATTGTGATTTTTGCTAATTTTCTTCCTCTCGCTAATCTGGTTTTCACTGTATTAGGAGAGCATTTTAACACCTCAGCTATATCGGCGATGGATAATTCAACATAGTAATAGAGCCATATTACTTCCCGATATTTAATAGGTAAAGAATTGACTAATGCTCCAATCGATTGATTTTGCTCCTGCTGTAAGAAATCCACCTCGAAGGAATCTCGTTTTAGCCAATTTTTTACCTTCTCTGTTACTTCGAATTTTTTATAATGCCAGCTTTTTAAATAATTTTGACATTCATTCACAGCTATTCGATATAAATAGGTTTTGATGGAGGAACGCCCCTCAAAGGCATCCAAGCTTTTATAAAATTTAATAAAAACCTCCTGAGCAAGGTCTTCTGTTTTTGGTAAATCCTTCACATATGTATAGATTAATCGTTTTATATAATCCCCATGCTGATCCATTGCAGCTTGCAATAGGCTATCTTTCTCATTCTGTGGCAACACACACCCCTCCTCTCTTATACAATTAGACAAGGCTGGAAATCAACTGGTTTCATTTTACTAAAGGAGCTCTACTTTCTTTTATATGTTATAGTGTATTTATGGTTATTTTAGGTTTAAATGGTTTATACATTGCTCGCTACTTTTAGATAAACGAGATAATACACATACAGCTTCTGAGGAACTTTATAATTTTCCTATTCCAAAGGATGCAGGATGCACTAGCTGAACGTGAAGGACCCACAGAAAAAGGTTTTTAATCTACAGGGACAGCTTTACCACTCCACTATTGGTTTGTTATTAAAATAGAAATGGCGGGCACATGGTAAGTTGGTTCATCTAACTCTTACTCCAATATTCAAGTTGAAGCATTCATAATAGATACAATAAGAAAGGTGCTGCAATATGGAAGAAATTTTAACGATTACAAATTTAACAAAGAGCTATGGAAGCCATGAGATTTTAAAAGGCATTGATATCCATGCATCGCGAGGGGAAATTATTGGCTATATTGGACCCAATGGTGCTGGAAAAAGCACGACCGTTAAAATTATTTTAGGGCTTGAAGGTGACTACGGCGGAGAAATTAAGCTTTTTGGGGAAAATATTAAGCACAATGCCATCGACTATAAGCGAAAAATTGGCTATGTGCCAGAAATTGCAGATGTCTATGATAATTTAACAGGCTACGAGTATTTAACCTTTATCGGGCAACTTTATGGGCTGGAGCTAGAGGAGGCTGCTGATAAATCCCAATCCTTAATGGCTTTATTTGGCGTGGGTGAGGCCTATCATTCTCGCATCTCCTCTTATTCAAAGGGTATGCGACAAAAGCTATTGATTATTGCAAGCCTACTACATAATCCTGACCTGCTATTTTTGGATGAGCCAATCAATGGCTTAGATGCCAACAGTGTGATGATTTTTAAAGAAATACTCACACAATTGGCTGCCCAAGGAAAAACGATCTTCTATTCTTCGCATATTATGGATGTAGTTGAAAAAATCAGTAGTCGCATTATCCTGCTATACGATGGAAAAATTGCGGCTGATGGGACATTTGCCCAGCTACAAGCAAATAATACGGAAGGCACGTTAGAAAGAATTTTTAACCAATTAACAGGCTTCCATGAGCATCAGGAAATTGGCGAGAAATTTGTGTCCATCGTTCAAGGAGGACAAGCATGACAGATTTTAAAACTTTACAATTGCTTGATAAATTCCGCTTGCTGTTTGTAAAAACAGGCATTGATTATGACATGATGCGAAAAATCCTCCATATCAAGTTGACGATGGATGAACGAAAAGTACCCACACTCTTTAATCAGAACAAAAAGAAGGGCGATCAAAAATATGGCTATATTAAATCGCTCTGGATTTATGTATTATTTGGGCTTGTACTTATTCCATTGATGGGCTTTGGGCAAAATTTTCTTTTTCAAATGAGTATCTCCTATGCCATGATCATCTTTTTAATTATGACATCCTTAATCTCTGACTTTTCCTCTGTACTCTTAGATGTACGAGATAAAAGTATACTTTCCACAAAGCCCATCTCAGCTAAAACCATTAATGCAGCAAAATTTATGCATATTTTTATTTATTTATCCTATTTAACGATGGCCTTAACAGCAATCCCTCTTGTTGTTAGCCTGTTTACCCAAGGAATTATTTTTTTCCTTTTAACAGTCTTTGAAATTATTTTAATCAACTTATTCATTGTTGCGTTTACAGCCATCTTATATATTGTCATTCTACGATTTTTTGATGGTGAAAAGCTGAAGGATATTATTAATTATGTACAAATTGGTTTGTCCTTAGTGTTGATGATTGGCTATCAAGTGCTGATTCGTTCCTTTGAATTTGTTAATTTGGATATAGTCGTATCTTTTCATTGGTGGAATGTGTTTCTCATTCCAATGTGGTTCGCCGCTCCCTATGAATTATTACTAAATGGTAATAGCTCTTTATTCACCATTATCTACACAATCCTTGCTGTAATAATACCGATTATCTCTATAGCACTTTATATTAAGCTGATTCCAACCTTTGAACGCAATCTACAAAAATTGCTCAATACAAGTAAATCGAAAAAAGAGAAAAACAATAGACTTCGAGCATTTTTATTAACACTTATCTGTAGCACACATGAAGAGCGTGCCTTTTACCGCTTCGCTACGCTTATGATGAAGCAGGAGCGAGAATTTAAGCTAAAGGTCTACCCATCGTTAGGCTTTTCGTTTATTATGCCATTTCTTTTTATCTTTACGTTTAGCAGGTCAGGTGGGATTGATTATGCCTCCAGCATGAGCTACCTCAATATTTATTTTAGTATGATGATTATTCCCTCCGCTGTACTTTTGCTTGGTCACTCTGCTAAATATAAGGCGGCTTGGATTTATAAAACCTTGCCACTCAAAAATTATACGGCTTTACAGAAAGGTAGCTTAAAGGCCTTTTTAGTGAAACTCTATCTGCCACTATATAGCGTACTTAGTATTATTTTTTGCTATATGTATGGTATTCGCATTCTCCCAGATTTATTAGCGATACTCGTCACAAGCTGTATGTATACGTTGATTTGTTATATGACAATAAGCAATAAAATCCCCTTCACCAAACCATATGATGAAATCGGTGATGCACAAGGGTGGAAGGTAATGCTGCTCTTCATTCCTATAGGCATGTTCGTAGTCCTTCACTATTTAATTACTCAGATTGCTTTTGGTTCTCTCTTGTATTGCATTATGCTCCTTATTATCAATCTATTGCTCTGGAAAATTACTTTTAAACGTTAAAACAGCTGGTTTCCACCACCGGCTGTTTTATTTTATAATATAAAATATTAACAATTTAGGATATATTTATTACTTCGATTCAGTAAAAAGGATTTTCGATAAAAGTCCTCCATAAAGGGCTACTATAACAGAAATCATTGACGTGTATAATACTATATTTTCATCAAAGGGTAATATTGCTAAAGCTTTGATCAGAGAAATTATGACTATAATACTTGTAAAAATACTCTGCTTCATATTTAATTTCAATAAATCCATGTCATACCTCCATTTCTGATTATTAAATCGCTTTATTCATAATCCCAAAAACGGGGAAGACAAAATAAATAGCCTGTTTCCTATCACAATTGAGGGAAAAGATGAGTATCATTTTGATAACTAAATCTGCGTCTTTTGATGAGTTTAATTTTATTGTTTACCCCTTCCATTATGTCATTTATGAAAGCAAAAAATCGTATACATTCGATACGATTTTGTTACATGCTATAAAGATAATAATAAAGCCTAGAAAAATCCTTTGCGATCAGAGCATCTCTCTCTATAAAAAATTGCAATGTGCCAGAGTCTGCTATCATGGCATATGTCTTTTGAGCATTGCCCTCCATATCTAATTGAAATAGCAGCTCAGCATTTCTATTATGTTCATCAAAGCTATTTGTCTCCATAAATGCATAGCCACCTATTTTCGTGCCACTCCCATCTGTTTGATCAAAATACTTGGAGTATGCGAGGTCTTCCATTGGTAAGTTATAATGAACGGAACGAGGGTCTGTATACGGAACCAACTCCTCTTGTAGTGTCGCCTTAAATGCATAAGGACCACCAAAAACAATTGGCTCATCTTTATCGACTAGACTAAGAGCTGACCTGAACCAATAACAAAGTAAACTCATTCATGATTTTTTGCCATTTATTCATCATATAAATTAAAGAGCATTTGATTTAACTCTGACGATTAACCTTCGAACTTGTTTTTATAAAAGTTATTGGATGCATATTCCGACACTGTACTAAAGTACGACCAAATCTCAGTTCGTATTAAAAATTAAAAGATAGTATAGTATCGTAATATGTAGTGGATAGAAAGAGTAATTTATTATTGGATTAATTTTAAAATCAAATTTTTTTAATCCGATTATAAGAAACAGTGCAAATATTGAAATAATTTGTATACTTTGATAACTATAAAGATATATTGAAAAAATTGTATTCAAAGTTTGACACAAAAATAATAAATAAATTCTACTTTTAAATATATGTAAAAATAACACTGAGAGTACTCCGTAAATTCCGTACTCAAAATGAAACCCATCTGCAATTAATAATAAAACGATTATTATCAATGTTTTAAGTGAATAATGTAACTGGCAAGAGTATATCTTAATAGCTAGTAGACCGAGCGCCAATGTGAAACATACGTTGAGATAAATGTTATTAAATAGATAATTATATGGAATTTGTGATATAATTGCAATCACAATCAAACGAGTTAGGTATTTATAAAAGTGACTAGTTCTAATAAAACCTTCGGCAATACCCCAACAGAACAATGGGAATGCTAGTCTTCCAACTATAGAATATGTCATTTCATTGGGAAAGAAAATCACTCCTACATGGTCAATTAACATTGAAAGCATTGCAATAATTTTCAACATAAAGCTAACCCTCTTTTAACCTATAAAATGCAAACTATTTTATTAAATTTCTCATTATATACTAAAAGACATAGGTCATTGAAAACCTTTTCATTAAGTATATTGGTTAATCCTTGAGAACCAATGCTATCCACATATAAACTCTCATCTACTAGCTTTGATACAATATATGTTTCTTGACTACCGATATGGATTAAATTATCTGTATCATTAAAGGAAATCTCCAACAACCCTGTTTCAACATTGTATATTTCAACAATATTATCGTAATTTAAAAAGCCAACTATCTTTCCATCTAACGAAATTATTCTAGTATATAAATCGTCTAAGTTTAAAATCCTTTGTTCATTTGTAAGCATATTGATTAATAGACATTCCGAGGTCTTATTGCGAAAAATGTGCTTATGCACAATCACTAAGTTATCACTAACAGAGATATTTACGATACCACTATTATAAATAGATGTATCGTAAATATACGTAGAATTTATTGGAGTATTTAATTTAACTAAATTCACAAACTTATCCAATTCCATTATAACCACACTCTGAAGCATGAAGTGTATATTAGTATTATTATTTTTTTTCCAAAGCTCCTCTTTTTCATGGTTTAGTATCCGACCTGTATTTAGTAATATAAACGTTTGATCACCAATGTCAAAAACTTGGAGTGTATCTAATCGTAATATTGTATCCTTGTCTCCAATTGATTCAGGTAATGTATAACTATTTTTTTTATAAATATCAACTAAGATAAATTTCGAAAAACGGGACGATAGTTCTTCTAATTTACTCGAAGATGGGATAGCCAGACATATGTATCTTTCCGACAAGATATATAACTCTATCCCCCACAAAGTTGAATTTTCAATTTCATGATAGTTATTATCTTTCAATTCAAATGAATATATTTCATCCTCGATGATATGGGAATGATCATAGAAAATCTTATAGATACTAACCTTAGCTATAGACCCACTCCAATTCAACGATCCATAATAATAAGTATTTTGAACAAAATTAATAGGAACAATGTGCGCAGGATTTTTAAATGAATAAAAATTTACTTTAGAAGTAATAACGTTGTACCTAATTAAACCAATATCAAATCCTTCTAAGATATTCCACGCTTCGTTTATATTTCTGCTGACTCTGAAAATTTCGAAAAATTTCGAAGAAGAACAATATATCTTATAATGTTCTTCATATCCTTTTATTAGTGTTGTTGAAATCATGACTCCTCCTCCTTAAGAGAGAAAGCCCTCTATATATTCTTCATAAGATCTAAATGATATAGAAGGGCTTTCACATTTTTCATTAAATTACCTTAAAAAGGGTACCAACAGTGATTTTTATAAGGATCCCCAACCCATGGATGGGTTACTAACGGTTTTGCAGGGTGATAGTGTTTATAGTAACCAGCATCACCATGTGCGCCATGTCCTATGTATGTTCCTGCCGTTTTTTTCGCCGCTTCTTGTGCTTTTGCTTCTGTCCGTGCAAAAACATTGACTTCACCACTATTTGAAGTCTTTAGCCATGCAAAAGCTTCAGCGTCAGTATTAAAAGCATCTTGACCAATGTATACATCATCGTTTCTAATCCATGCAGGCCAATAGTTTTTGTTACTTTTCTTAATGTCCTTAACTAATTCACTAGCAGCATATGCAGTTATACCAGCGATCGTGAGCGCTGCAGCATGCTCTAAAAGATATACAAGTAATGCCCGCCCTCCCCATGTAACCAAAGGTACTAAAACCGGAAGTTGTGCTTGCACATGATCTGGCGAAATATGAAACTGATGGTTTGTCTCAGCATCGATAACTGTTACATCTACCTCGTTAAGAGTAGGATCAATTGTATTTGCCTTTACAATATACTTAGTTATCTTATCCCCTCCACGTTGCAATAAACCTTTAGGCTTCTCTACGGCCTCCATCGTAATCTCATCCGTGACTTTATTTAAGGTAGCATACAATTCATCGCCGCTGTTATGCGTTCCCTTCACAATTACCACACTATCATCTTTTTGAACCAATTCAAAATCAAACTCTTGATTAGTTCCTTTATCTTTATACTTTTCTTTTGCAAAAACATTAGGATTTAATACTGAAAAAATTATGGTAAATACCATAAGCATTGAAATAGCTATTTTAAATGTTCTTCTCAACTTATTCTTCTCCTTTGCGTTTTGTTAGGAAAATAGTTCCTTCCCCATAATAGGGGTCTTTACCTCTTATGCCTAGATCAACAACATAAGTTTGCAATTCTTTATAAATGTCTAGTCGAGCGGAAGAGTCTTTTTGAAGAAGGAGTGCTATAATACCTGAAATGTAGGGAGTTGCAATTGACGTGCCACTAGCATATCTATAATCGTTACTATTCGATGTTGATAACACTTTTACACCAGGAGCACTAAAGTCAACTTTACCATAAGGCGCAGTTTCTGAAAGATTGCTCTTTGAATCAATTGCAGTAACAGAGATAACCCCATCGTATGCTGCAGGATAACCGACATCATTACCGTATGAATTCATTGCCGCAGCAACAACGATAATATTTTCATCAAGCGCTCTTCTAACCGCCCTATTTAGTTCAAGACTGTTCTCAGCTATAGCAAAACTCATGTTGATGATGTCAATGTTGTTATCTATACACCAATAAATAGCTTCGGTAACATGACCAATTTCGCCGTTTCCCCATCTATCAAGCACCTTTAATGGGTAAATATTTGCATCTGGAGCTATGCCGTCAACTCCTATGTTATTGTGCTTTGCAGAGATAATACCAGCAATAAGTGTACCATGATCACCATCATCTATTGGTAATTGGTCCTTATTTACAAAATTAACTCCCTTTTTTATTTTTGGTCCAAGGTCTAAATGGTCAGTGTAAATACCACTATCAAGGATAGCTATTTTTATCCCTTTTCCAGTAATTCCTTTAGACCAAAAGGTTTCAGCGTTTATAAACCTGATTCCCCAATCATTGTTGTCACGGTTAGTTTCAATTAGGTATCTTTCAACAAAGACTATTGAAAATATGAGTAGAATAATAATAAAGTAGATTTTGTATATCCGATTAAATAGTTTTTCCTCCCTATTTTATTAAAATAATTCTGGCCAGTTGAAAGATATATTCATAGAAAAATATAAATGTATCTACTATTTAATTTCCTAAATATAATCTGCTATAGCAACTTGTACTCGAGTTAATTTATACTAACATTCCAATAAACGACATTTCAACCGTCAATATTTCTGTCGGTAACCGACATTATTTTTATTTGACTATAAACACTAACATCGTATTAAAATAGTTCAATGCTATTAGTAAAACTAAATTTTTGAAGAACAAATTGTGCGTAAAAAAATCCTTTATAATGGTTGGATAATAGGTAACTATCCAAATCCAAAATAAAGGATTTTTTATGTATAGAATAAATAACAGAAAATTCTTTTTATTAACGATGTTGAATTATTTTAATACGACATTAGTATATATCCATACATAAAATATATTTTTACATAATTAAAGCAAATTATTCTCTATTGCAAAATCAACTGCCTGATTACGTGATTGTACATTTAATATTCTAAATAATTGTGTCAAATACCGTTCTACAGTCCTTTGCGTTACATTTAACTGTTTTGCAATTTCAAAATTTGTATACCCCTCTGAAATTAAATTCAAAATTAACTTTTCTTTAGCATTAAGCTCAATAGGATTTTCTGGTCTATCATATGTTTTTAGAAAATCTAAAAAATTTTGCGTTAGCAAAACTTCTCGCTGCATAGCAGACCGAATCGTCCGAATAATCTGTTCCTTAGATGCTGTTTTAGCGAGTATTCCTTCAATTTTTCTTTCCAAAACAAGTGGATAATAATCTGAAATATCGTCCCCTGTATAAAGGATTATAATAGCATTTTGGGCTACTTTTTTTATATCTCTAGCTAATTTAATTCCATTTCGTACGGGCATATGAATATCTATTAAATATACATCATAGAAAGTAGTCTTTACCTTTTCTAATACAGATGCTACATCATTCTCTGTATCAACTTCTATATCATTTATCTCTAGGAACAGCATCTTTGTTCCTTCTAAAACAATGGGATGATCATCAACAATAAGAATTTTAATCAATATATGTCACCTATCTATATAAATTCATAATAAAAATTTCCCTATTATATAAATAATAACAAATTATCCATAATAAAAAGATCTATTTCAGTATTTAAGAAAATACTCGCAAAAGCAAAAAAATCGTATACATTTGATACGATTTTTACATGCTATAAAGATATTAATAAAGTCGAGAAAAATCCTTTGCGATGAGGGCATCTCGCGGCAATGTGCCCGAGTCTGCTATCATGGCATATGTCTTTTGTTCATTCCCCTCCATATCTAATTGAAATAGCAGCTCAGCATGGCTATTATTTTCGTCAAAGCTATTGAGTTCCATAAATGCATAGCCACCTATTTTCGTGCCGCTCCCATCTGTTTGATCAAAATTGTATCATTCCTTTCTGATTGCTCCTATTATACATAATAAAATCCCATCTACTTTAGACAGATGGGATTTCACAGTATTACTTGCCAATTGTTAACGGTACATGTTGTTCTGCATTTGGATCATTCGTTGTATACTTCCATATATAAATATCAAGCTCTTTGTCTTTAAAGTTCTCATACTCATCTATTTGCATATTATTATCATCACCCAACAGACTAATAATAAGTGGCGTCCCATAGTTTCGTTCTTTCCGATGCACATAATAGGTTTGCGTCACACCACCAAATTTAGCATCTGGGCTGAAAGATTCTACATAGAGATTATTATCCTTTGTATAATAAGTCCATGTAATTGGATAGCCTCCAATAGTAGATGTTTTACTTTGAGGTTTTGCTGAGATATTCGTTAGATGAATTGGTTGGGCATCTCCGTCTACTAAATCAACTCGGTGTTTGGCGATTAAGGTTATCGGCTCACTTGCTAGCGTATCCATGCTCAATCCTGCCACCTCAAAGCGAAGCTCTGTTTGATACGGATTATTTTCTACCACCCATCTACCCCCATCTAAAAGTTTTTCCCCAATAGCTAGTTGGTACTTTGTGTAAGGAATATGTGTGTATTTTTCCTCAGATGTAAGCAATAAACGGATTTGTGTAGGTGTCACTCTCATTTCGTGGACTTTTGTTCCACCGGGTACATTCTCTAAAGGAATATTTAATACATCCCTAAATGAGCTATTTTTTAATTGTTTTTTGGATAACTTCATATCTATATGCCAAGTATCTTTGATAACACCTAAATTATGCATATAACTTAGCTCAAAGCTAGTATCCTTTGCTCGTATACTATCTGTTGTAAAAATTTGCTGATTTATATATGCACCAGTATCTTCAGGTGTACCAAATACAGGGGACTTTGCTTCTTGAATAGGCTTATTCATAGGATTCTTTGCTATAATGCGTACCCATTTGTTCTTCGTATCAGCATCTGAAAAAGTAACAGCCGATTGAAGTACCACCCTTCCCTCGCCCTGCTCAAAGGCTTGCAATGTTACATGATCAATTCCATCCTTGTGAATTGGAAAAACTTGTGCTTCATTATTAGTTGGATCATAATCAATTGACTGTTTACCATCACCAATAAAATAAATATTTTCTATTGTTAATTGAGTATCCGCGATCTTTTCTTGTGCTACCCAGCTCGTTTCAAAATAGCCTTGGAAAACACCAAGCTCCTTATTCCATTGATGTACATAATCCCCTTCAATAAAATTGCCATCCTCATCTTTCAAGCCGATCCGATCAAAGCCGATCTGATCCCCCTTCCAAGACGCACTAGGTTTCAAGGTATATAGTAAAATCGTTCTATTATCATCTATAAATGCGGTGTGTACAGTTAATGTTATGTCCTGCTTTGTAATAGATTGTTCAATTTTCTGACCTAAGCCTTCCTCAAGTGCCGTTTGAATCCCTTCTCGATAAGACAAAATATCAGACCAATCGTAATTCAAAGCAGCATAGACTGGGGTAGCCATTAAAGCAATGGCCAGCCCTGCTACTAAGGCATACTTTTTTCGTTTACGAGGCGGCACTACAAGGAGTTCTGTTTCAGTTATTTTTAACTCATCCTGCTGAATACTACTCCACATTTTATCAAAATCAGGGTATGGCATATTATCAGAGGTCTTCATCTCATTTTTCAGCTTTTTTTCAATGCGTTCCAAATTGATTCTCTCCCTTCAACCATAAATTTTGATTTTGTTGCAATTTTTGACGCATTATTTTCAATGCTTTATGCAGTCTCGACTTCACGGTGCCTACAGGTATATTCAAGGTTGCCGCTATTTCTGTTAATGATAGCTCCCCAATATAGCGGAGGGTGACAACAGCCATTAACTTTTCAGGTAGCTGCTTTAATAGCTCCTGCCATTCCTCCTCAGCCACTTTTTCTGAGACAAGAGTATCTACAGATTTAATAGTTGCCGCAGTTTGTTCATGAAGCAATTGCACCTGATGCTGTTTTTTCAACTGCGTTTGCTTCTTTTTCAGTAAGTTTAAGCATTGGTTCATGGCAATGCGCATAATCCAAGCCCGTGTATGCTCAATACTTTTCCAATCCTGACGAAAAACAGTGACAAATACATCATGGCAAAGATCTTCCGCATCCTGTGCATTCCGTAGCATATAATAGCAGGTACGGTACACATCCTTATTGTACAAGTCGAATAATTCACGCTCTGTCAATCCAAGG
Organism: Lysinibacillus sp. FSL H8-0500; assembly: GCF_038051955.1. Taxonomy (NCBI): domain Bacteria; kingdom Bacillati; phylum Bacillota; class Bacilli; order Caryophanales; family Bacillaceae; genus Lysinibacillus; species Lysinibacillus sp. FSL H8-0500. The sequence continues at coordinate 4,524,170 of NZ_CP150292.1, forward strand.
CACTCCTTTCTATCTTGTTCTACTTTATAAACAAATGACTGCTAAAAAAGGTTCATCTTTTTATGTATACAAAAATCTCGTATTTGCATGAGATGTTAATAGCTTTTTAATGCTAAACAAAATAAGCCATCCAGTATTGATAATCTATCAATACTAGATGGCTATTTTAGGTTGTTGAATCTCGTTCCATTAAAATTGGTGTAAAGCGATATAATTGTGGTTCATGAGGTAACTGCTCTTTTTTGATTTTGGCTAACAGTAGTGCGGCTGACTTTTGAGCCATTGGTAAAATAGGCTGTTGTAAGGTTGTAATAGAAGGCGTGATAAATTTTGCATAGGGCACATCATCAACAGCAATTACTTGCAAATCATCAGGTACGTGCAAGTTATGCTTTTTTATATACACCATCAATTCTTGTGCAATGCGATCGTTGGCTGCAATAATGCCCCTTGGTGGTTGCTCCAATGCGAATAACTCATTAAAGATTTCTTCTATCTCTGATGGGTCGCCATTTTTTATATAACGCTCATCAATTATGAGGTCGCGCTTTCTTAATGCTTGGCGAAACCCTTCTAAACGTTCAACACGGGGTGTAATCGGTAATGCTAAAGAGGTTGTCACAATGGCTAATGGCTGTTTTTGAAATTGCTCAACAGCCATATCCATTGCAGAAAAATTGTCTAACAGCACAGCAGGTATAGCTACATCCTCAATAAAACGGTCAATAAAAACAATAGGCATGTTTTGTTGATTCAATCGTATATACAGATTTTGATTTTCACCTGTTGGAAAAACAATCAAGCCATCTACTTGCTTTTCCAGTAATGTCTCAACATGCTCCCTCTCTTTTTTAGGATTATCTGCCGAGTTACAAACAATCATATGGAAGCCTTTTTTGTCAAACTCCGCTTCCAGCGCATTTAAAATTTTTGTAGAAAAGTCATGGATAATATTCGCTACAATAATACCAATCGTAAAGGTAGATTTCTGCTTTAAGCTACGAGCCATTAAATTAGGACGATATTGCAATGCTTCAACAGCTTCTTCAATTTTTTTACGAGTCTCTGTACTCATATACTCATAGCGCTTATTTAAATATTGTGAAACAGTACTATTTGAAACGTTGGCATATCGCGCAACATCGGCAATTGTCGTTTTTTTCACTACAATCAATCCCCTACCTATCAATATAAGAACTCTGTTTAGTATATATGTAGCATAGCATATTTTTTGGTTGAATTAACTATTCAAATATTGATATACCGGTTCCGGTAAATCTATACCCCTTTCCATTGTTTCTTCACTACGCTTTTGTTCAAGCTCCCCAGGCACAAACACCTGCTCAAAGTTTGGTGCTGGTGGTACATCATGCAGCTCTTGAGCCATTTGTGAGATGCTTGCTTTAAATTGCTCAAGATCACCAAAAATTTGTGGATCAATTACATACATATATTGTCCAAGATTGCGTTTTTGCTCGTAATCTCCATACATTTTGGAAATATGAGGACCAAATGCAGCACTCGCCAAAATGCCAGAAAGTACATCAACTACAAGTGCCATACCATATCCTTTTGGTCCACCAAAAGGTGTTAATGATTTCACTTGATGTGGGTCTGTTGTTGGTGCACCTTGCACATCAACACCCCACGTATCTGGAATCGTGTCACCTTTTTCACGTGCATATAAAATTTTCCCAAGTGCGACATTACTTGTTGCCATATCCAAAATAATTGGCTTATCATTTGTAGGGAAACCAAATGCAATTGGATTTGTACCGAAATATGGCTCCTTACCACCAAACGGTACAACGGCTGAATCTGTTTGAGCGCACATAATGGCAATTAAATTTTCATTTGTTGCTTGTTCAAGAAAATAGCCAAGTGCCCCGCAATGACTACTTTCTTGAATAATTGTGGTACATGAACCATGCTCTTTGGCGATGCGAATCGTTTCATCCATTGCCTCTTGACAAATAACATGCCCAAAGCCATTATTCCCTTTAAAAAGAAGGTGGTTCGTTCCGCGCCTTTCGCAGGAAAAGTTAGGTTGCTTTGTTATACCACCCGCTTTTAAACGCGTAATATAATGTTGTACACGCATCACACCATGCGAGCTTACACCACGTAAATCCGCATAAATCAACACATCTGCTACCTGTGCAGCTGTCTTTGTATGAATGCCCTCAGCTGTAAACTTATTAACTACTAGCTCCTTTAAGGCTTGAACAGAAATATTCATCCGAACCCCTCCCTATTATTTAAAGTAGATTTGTACTTTATTTGTGTTATATTGTTTAGCTTCAAAATAGGCAATCGCATCCTCAAAAGCAATTTCCCTTGTTACATAGCCTTCTTTAATATCTCCTGCTTGCATATGCTTCATCACTGTGTGGAAATCTTCTAATGTTGCATTGCGGCTACTTTTCAACGTTAATTCTCTTGAATGAAAATCAGGATCATTAAATGTAATGGTTTTTTTCATTAAGCCAATAAATACTAACGTTCCACTATGTTCAACATATTCAAACGATGCTTCCATTGATTTTTGATTACCTGTCGCATCAAATACAACCGTTGGTAATTCTCCATTAAATTTTTCACGTAGCTGGGCCATTACATCATTATTGACAACAATAACATCATCTGCCTCTGTCCATGCTTGACCATATGCCAAGCGCTCCTCGTTTAAATCCATTAAAACCGTTTTAGCCCCACGTAATTTCGCAAAGCGTGCTGCACCTAAGCCGATTGGGCCTGCACCAATCACAAGCACTGTATCATTTTCCGTTAGCGTTGAGCGACGTACTGCATGTGCCCCAATTGCTAAAGGCTCAACAATCGCTAATTGCTCACCTGATACTGCATTATCTACAAGAACAATGCTATCATCTACAACGATATATTCACCCATCCCACCATCGGTATGCACACCTAGCACTTTTATTGTTTTACAGCAGTTTGTCTGACCACGGCGGCATGCTGCACATTCACCGCAATGAATATACGGAATAACCGTTGCGCGATCCCCTACTTGAATACCTGTAACATCTGCTCCAATTTCCTCTACAATAGCGGCTAGCTCATGACCTAAAACACGTGGATAGCTAAAGAAAGGCTGCTCCCCTGCAAAAGCATGTGTATCCGTTCCACATATACCGATATGTGTAATCTTTAATAGCACATCATGGCTGTTTTGAATGCTTGGTTTTTCTACTTCATGCTGTATCATTTGAAATGGTTCATTAATCACTAGTTGTTGCATGTTATATCCTCCAGTAAATGATCTATAGTTGAAAATTGTTGAATAACCGCTGCTGCATCACAATGGAAATATTGCTCGATAAATTGCTGCATCGGCTCTATCTTGCCTTGTTCATAGTGCTGATGAATATTTGTTAATTTTTCAACGATGTCCTCAGACTCACGCATTGAAAAACGTCTTGGATTCATTGCATAAATACCTAAAGCTAAGGCTTGATAATAAATTTCTGTAGTCGCAAATGGAGCAATACGTGTTTGCCATTTAGATAATTCATTTAATTGAATATCATATAGCTGATGCTCAATAAATGGATTTAAAAATCGCTCAAATACATTATGCTGATACTGCTCCTCTACATTGTAGCGCTGGGTAAAATCATTCGTTACCTTTTCAATAAAGGCGCGTATACCCACTTTAGAAAAGGCTTCTCGAACTGTTTTATAGCCGTAAATCTTACCAAATGCCGCCAATATTATGTGACTACCATTTAAAATGGCAACTTTACGCTTGCGATACATTTCTAAATCCGCAAAGACAAATGGTAAATCTGTGCTTGCGGGCCAATGCTTAAAGGGTGCTTGCTGATCAATAACAAATAAAAAATAGGGCTCACAAACCGTATATAATGCGTCATCGCCACGATAATCCTGTGGGTAGCCTGTTACAATACGATCCACTAATGTATTACAAAAAGCTAGTGTCTTGAGCCATTCGATAAAGGCCACAGCTAGCGCCCAGTCCGTGGCATGCTGTAAGCAAATATTTTTTAATGTATCGCCATTTTGTTCAATTAGCTCAAGTGGCACAATTGCTAGTTGCTTATTGCCGTGAAAATGCTTGTAATAGTGTTCTAGGAAAACCGTTAACTTTGCTGCATAGCTTGTAGGACAGACAGTAGGATATGGTATTTTTTCATAATAAATGCCTGCCTCTGTTGTATTTGAAACAATCATTTCCAATGTATCCAATTGTGCATATTGCAGGAATTTTTGCCAATCCTCATATGGATTAATGGTATCTTGAATAGCCTGTACAGCAATTTCCTGCTCTACAATTTCGCCATTTTTTAAGCCACGTTCGTTTACAGTAAATTGCAATTGTTGTTGCTCTAAAAGTTTGACCGTTTTTCCCCTTGCAGTTGCAGCAACAGAAACAATACCAAAGGGTGCCTGTAATTTTTCAATTGCTACATCAAAAAAGCCTCTCATAAAATTGCCATCACCAATTTGCATAATAGTAATAGGGTGCTTCATCATCGCTCTCTCCTACATCGTAACGCCATCTTTAAAAATAGCGATTTCTTTATAGCCAAATTTTTCGTTATTTGTTTGTATTTCTCCTGAAGCTAACGCTAAAATATAATCGACAAATTCATCAACTAGAGCATCCATTGATTTGCCATCTACTAATTGTCCTGCATTAAAATCAATCCAATTTTTTTTGCGCTCATATAATGGTGTATTTGTTGAAATTTTTACGGTTGGTGTTGGCCCTCCAAATGGTGTGCCACGTCCTGTTGAAAATAGCACGATCTGACAACCCGTTGAAGCCAGAGCTGTGGTAGAAACTAGGTCATTCCCTGGCCCATTTAATAAATGCAGCCCCTTTGTTGACATACGGTCACCATAATCAAGCACCTCTTTTACCTCTTGGAATCCACCCTTTTGAATACAGCCAAGTGATTTTTCCTCTAAAGTTGTAATACCGCCTGCTTTATTTCCAGGAGATGGGTTTTCATAGACAGGCTGATTATATTTAATAAAATATTGTTTAAAATTATTGACTAGCTGTACAATATCCTTAAAAACTGTCTGATCCTTTGCACGTTCCATTAAAATTTGTTCAGCGCCAAACATTTCTGGTACCTCTGTTAGCACAGTTGCACCGCCTGCCGCAATCAATTGATCCGAAAATGCACCAATCATTGGATTCGCAGTGATCCCTGAGAAGCCATCACTGCCCCCACATTTTAAGCCGATTTTTAGCTCTGAAATTGGTAGCTCTTGTCGTTCAAATGTTGTGACATAAGCAAATGCCTGTTCAAGCAATTGCTGACCTTCTTCCATTTCATCTGCCGCTTCTTGAACATTTAAAAAGGCCACACGATTTTCGTCATAATTACCAATAACCGTTTTAAACAAGTCGATATAATTATTTTCACAGCCAAGCCCCAGTACAATAACCGCTCCTGCATTTGGATGATGGATGAAATCTGCTAAAATTTTTTGCGTATATGTTAAATCATCACCAAGCTGAGAACAGCCATATGGATGAGCAAAATGCTGTACGCCATCAAAATTGTCTGCACTCAATAATTGATTGCCTAGCTTCGCTAAATTTTCAGCTACTTTATTAATACAGCCCACTGTATTAATAATCCAAATTTCATTGCGTACACCGACCTGTCCATCTGTTCGACGATAGCCTTTAAATGTACGATTGGCATGACGAGCGGCAGCTACAGCATGTGCTTTTGGTGTAAATTCATAGCTTAGCTCACCCGCTAAATTCGTTTTCATATTATGTGAATGTACCCAACTCCCTGCAGCAATAGCCTCTGTTGCATGACCGATTGGGAAACCATATTTCATAATATGTGTATCTTTAGCAAGTGCCGTAATCGCTATTTTATGGCCGCGCTGTACATTCTCTTGTAGCATAATTTCTGTATCACCCAATGGAAGCAAAAAGCCTTGAGGAAGATCACTCAAGGCTATGGCAACATTGTCCATCGGATGAATTAGAATAACTGATTGATTGTTCATTTGAATCCATCCTTTCCATTTCTAAGCTGTTTTCTGATGTGTAATTGGTCTAACGAATTTAATAACTGCTAATGAAGCAATAACCGCTAAACCGCCTGCTAGTAAGAAAGCTGCAGAGAAAGTTCCTGTTTTATCAACAAGATAACCTGTTAAAGTTGGGCCAATAATACCTGCTGTGTTTGCTAGGAAGTGCATAAATCCACCAACAGATCCAACATATTTTGATTCGACAACATCATTGATAATTGCCCAATAAATAGCACCTGTTAAATATAAGAAAAACACTGAAATCGCAACAAGTGCAACCGCACTCACTGTTGTTGAAACGATCCCTGCACAGCCAATCGATACAGCTGATAGGAATAAACATGTCACAAGTACAACTTTACGTGAGAATAAAACACCCTTACTCATAAAGCGTTTGTAAATAAAATCTGAAACAATACCGCTTAATGCTAAACCAAGGAAACCTAAAATCCATGGAATGACCGTTACAATACTCATATCTTTTACATTCATGCCACGTGCCTCTACTAAATAACTTGGGAACCATGTTAAGAAGAAGAATAAAATATAGTTATAGGCAAAGAATGCGAAGGCTGTAAATAGCACTGTTGATTGTTTTAAATAGTAGCTTAAACCTCGCCCTTGATCGTCTACACTTTCTTTAACTTCCTCGTTTGCAATCGGCTCTTCAATTTCCACATCTTTTGGCTTTTCTTTTACTATTTTGAACCAAACAATTGCCCAAATAAATCCAATAATCATAATAGCGATAAATGAATATTTCCAGCCATAGGCTAATGCGATATAACCAACGATTGGACCAGCAATCGCACCACCGAGTGGAGTACCACTATTTGTAAGCCCAACAACAGAGGCACGTTTATCTGCTGGGAACCAGTTATTGACCATTTTATTGATGGTTGATGATAGCGGACCCTCTGCCATACCAAAGACGATACGAACAAAAATTAACGAAGCAAACCCAACAACCAATACCATTGCTCCACTGAATAATGACCAAACAATCATCGCTACAAATAATGTTAGCTTTGCACCAAATCTATCAGATGCCATCCCACCTAAAAAGTTAAAGACTGCATAACCAACAGAGAAACTACTAAAAATAATCCCTAATTGTGTTGACGTTAGATGAATATCTGCTTGAATAAATGGTGCCGCAATTGATAGTGCTGATCGGTCTAAATAGTTAATGATACCAGCTAAAAACAACATGACAATAACAACGGTTTTGCCATCTCCAAAAATACCTTGTTGCTTCATATAATTCACCCCTAATAGTTGAAATAAAACTTGCTAGTTAGACACCCGAGTAAGCCATAAATCCACCATCAACAGGAATCGTCACACCCGTAACAAATGCTGAATAGGTGTCATCAGCTAAAAATAACAATGCTCCTAATAAATCTTGTGGCTTACCAAAACGTTTTTGTGGTGTTGCCGCAATAATTTTTTCTGAACGTGCTGTTAATGAGCCATCTTCCTTCAGTAATAGATCATGATTTTGTTCTGTAATAAAAAATCCCGGCGCAATGGCATTCACACGTAAGCCTGCTTCCGCAAAGTAAACAGCCATCCATTGCGTAAAATTATTAATAGCTGCCTTTGCCGCACTATAGGCAGGTACCTTTGTCATAGGTGCATAGGAGCTCATGGATGAGATATTAATAATCGTTCCCTTTGTTTTAAGCAATGCTTCTCCAAAGACTTGAGAAGCTAAAAAAGTACCCGTGAAATTATTGGAGAATACGCTTTCAAAACCATCTGACTTTAATTCAAAGAAATTTGGTGTATTTGCTTCTTCTTTATAAAGTTCGTCTGCTGTAATAGCATCTGGATGATTGCCACCAGCTCCATTAATCAGGATATCGATTTGCCCATATTGCTGTAAAATCGCCTCACGTGCTGCGATTAATGATTCCTTATTTAAAACGTCCACAGAAAAATTCATGGCCTCGCCCCCATTCTCTTGAATGGCTTGAACAACTGCCTCTCCTTTTTGTGCAGTACGATTTAAAATAACGACTCGCATTCCTTGCCGTGCTAACTCTTTTGCCATTTCTGAACAAAGCACACCGCTACCACCTGTTACAACAGCTACTTTATACTGTAATGCTTTATGCATGTGAGCCACCTACCTTTAAAATCACCTTACGTACCTCATGCGGATTTTTTTCGATAAATTGAAATGCCTCTTGTGCTTGTTGTAATGAAAAAGTATGTGTAATGAGCCCTTGTTGCTGTAGCTTTCTAGCATCAACAAGCTTTACAACCTTGTCAAATTGGAATGTTTGCAAGCGCGAGCCTTTAATTGTCAATTCTTTTTTTGTAATTGGCAATGGGGCAAGCTCAACCGCCTCTTCTCCAAAGCTTAATACAACCACTGTGCCAGCAATTGAAACTGCATCAATGGATTGCTTAAACGTTAATGGAAGACAAACCGCATCAATGGACACATTCACACCTTCGCCATTTGTCCATTGCTCAACGGCTTCTAATAAATTTTGTTCCTTCACATGAACAATTTCATCTGCACCAAGCTCTTTTGCATAGGCAAGCTTAGCAGCATCTAAATCTGAAATCATCACCTGTGCACCCATTAATTTAGCCATTTTCAAAATGCAAATGCCAATTGGACCTGCACCTTGAATTAACAGCGTATCGCCAGCCTGTAATTCACCACGATGAACCGTCTGCGCACCAATTGTATACGGCTCGATTAAAACTGCTTCCTCTAAAGGCGTATGGTCTGCTACTTTATGCAATTGCTTGTCAGCAACAACAAAGCGCTCACGCATCCCACCATCCTCATGGACACCAAACACAGATAAGTTTTCACATACATTTGGTTGGCCTTTGCGGCAGGCATAACACTCACCGCAATAACGAATTGGTTCAACAACAACTTTATCGCCAACCTTTAACGCCCGTACCTCTGTGCCAACCTCTAGTACACGCCCAACAACCTCATGACCTGGTACACGAGGTAACGTCGCTAATGGGTTTGAACCATGATAAATATGCATATCTGAGCCACAAATACCTACATATTCTGTTTGCACAAGAACATCTGTTGACTTTGTAATCATTGGTTCTGCTACATCAATTAAAGCCATTTCAAAAGGTTTCATTACTTGTAATGCTTTCATAACTGTCACCTATTTCTTTAGATTTTCATAAGCATCCCAAAGACCATGTAAATACATAATGCCAAGTGCTCGGTCGTATAAGCCGTAGCCTGGACGGCATTGTTCTCCCCAAATATGGCGGCCATGATCTGGGCGTACATAGCCTTGATAATTTTGTTCGTTTAATGTACGCACAATGTTTTTAATATCAATTGAGCCATCTGCTGTGAAATGAGATGTTTCAAAGAAGCTACCATCCTCTAAAATTTTCACATTACGAATATGAGCGAATGGTGCGCGAGATGCATATTTCTCAGCAATGGCTACCATATCATTTTGTGGGCTTGCCCCCATTGAGCCTGAGCAGAATGTAAATCCATTTGCTTTTGAATCTGAAATAGCAATTAGCTTTTCATAGCTCTCTGCGCCTGTAATAATACGTGGTAAACCAAAAATTGAATATGGTGGGTCATCTGGATGAATCGCCATTTGAATTCCTGCTTCTTCTGCTACTGGTAAAATTGCCTGTAAGAAGTAAGCCAAGTTACTCCATAGCTGTTTTTCTTCCACTTCCTTGTACTGCTCAAATAATTCAGAAAGTCGAGCTAAACGCTCTGGCTCCCAGCCTGGAAGCGTTAAATCAGAAGAAGCACTTACTTCATTAACAAGCTCCTGTGGATCTAAATTCATAACCTTTGATTTATCAAAATATAATGCTGTCGAGCCATCTTCTAAAGGATGGAATAGGTCTGTACGTGTCCAGTCAAAGACAGGCATAAAATTATAGCAAATAACCTTTACACCAGCCTCACCAAGATTACGAATAGACTGTTTATAGTTTTCAATATATTGATCACGGGACGGTAAACCCAATTTAATATCTTCATGGACGTTTACACTTTCCACAACATCTGCATGAAATCCGCAAGATTTAATATAGGCTACCTCTTCTTGAATTGCTTCCTTCGTCCATACTTCTCCAGCGGGTAATTGATGTAATGCCCAGACAATTCCTTTTACATTTGGAATTTGTTTGACATCCTCCAACGTCACTGTATCATTGCCACGACCATACCATCTAAATGTCATATTCATTATGCATTACCTCCTAGTTTGCTAGATTCTTTGTATACGCTTTTGCTCGTTCAACAACACCTGCATAACCATCCTGCGCATAGGCTTTATTAAGATCACTACCAACACCTACTGCAACAGCCCCCGCATCTAGCCATTCATGCATATTGGCTAAACCAACACCACCTGTAGGCATAATCGTTACATTTGGTAAAGGTCCTTTCACCGATTTAATAAAGCTTGGTTCAAACTGACTGGCTGGGAATAGTTTAATAATGTCACTGCCACCCTCAAGCGCTGTGACCATTTCCTTAATCGTCAAGCAGCCTGGTAAATACGGGATACTATAGCGATTACAAATTATTGCAATGTCCCCGTTGTAGCTTGGACTTACAACAAATTTTGCACCATTTAAAATTGCATGACGCGCTGTTTCAGCATCCAACACTGTACCAGCTCCAATTAATGCATCGCTATTGCGTAACGCTTTAAATGTGTCCTCTATAAAAGGTGTTGTATACGTTAATTCGATAGCTTGAATGCCACCTTCAATAGCACCCTTTGAAATTTCTGTTGCCTCTTCAGGTGAATTCCCTCGTACAACCGCTACCACCTTTGCTGTTGATAACGCTTTCAAAATTTCCATTTTTTGCATTGCTGACAGCTCCTTAACGCTCAATTAGTTTTTCATCACCAATAAATTGCTTTAATTCCTGTAATGATGGAAGTCCCTCATTATCTCCTTTAATTGTGGCAACTAATGCTCCTGCACCATTTGCTAAACGCAGACGCTCTGGAATATCATCCCCATTTAAGTAGCCATAGACATAGGCAGCATCAAAAGCATCACCTGCACCAACAGTATCAATCGCGCGAATAGAAAAGGCTGCACGATCATATTGTTCAGTAGCCGTATAAACAGAGGCTCCTTGCTCGCCCTTTTTAATAATGATTTCATCTATTTGATATTGCTGCTGAACGCCCTTTACTGTACGTCCCTCAAATAACAGTTCAAACTCATCTTGTCCTGTAAGAAGAAGATTCACAGATGAATATAATTTCTCATATGCTGCACGAGCATCTTCTATTGTCCAGAGCTTTAATCGTAAATTTGGATCAAAGGACACAGGAATATTTTTTACCTTTGCGAAGTGAACTAACTTTAAAGCAACCTCAATATTATGCTCACATACTGCTAAATACACACCGCTTATATGCAATAAATCCACACCATCTAATACTGATTCATCTAAGCAATCTGCTGTTAATTCAAGTAAAGGTGATGGCTTGCGATAATAAAACGATTTACCTGCCCCATCTTCTCCTATTTCCTTAAAATAAATTGAAGTTGGAATATTTGGTGTACGTGATACGTGTGATACATCAACACCCTCACCACGAGCAAAGTTATAAATCACCTTGCCAAATTCATCATCTCCAATACAGCTAATCCATCTTGCTTCCATATCTAAACGCGTAATGCCTATTGCAAAATTTAATTCTGCTCCACCCACAGCTCGCTCGAAGGAAGGAACAAATCGTAGAGGACCTGTTTTCGATGGATTAAAAACGATCATTGCATCTCCAATCGTTGCAATCCGTTTATTTTTCAATTTTTTTCATCCCCTTTACAAGTAAAACGATTTAGTAAAACGTTTTACTAATACTAACATGATTTTTTTTACGTTGCAACAATAATTCGATTATTTCGATTGTTGCAATAAACAATTATTTTTCTACTTTTAATCAACGAGAAAACTAAATACCAGCAATTATGTAGGACGGGGATTTATCACCACCCTAAGGGCTGATTTCTACTTCATCTGTGTTCTAGCTAGCTAATATATCGGTAAAAAAACGGCTAGTGAGTGTAGTGGTTGTCATTTCATTAATAGATTTGCTAGCATTAAATAGCCCGTAGTAGATGCGCATATATTGCTGGTTGATAAGAGGATGAACTTATTTTTTGGAAAATATTAAGTATAAGAACTATTAATAGAGGGTACGGAAATTCATCACTAAAAATTAGCAGATTTTCTCTATTCTATTACACAATAAAAGCCAATTTACCCCAAATATAGAGAGATAAATCAGCTTTTTCAATAAATTTATAGAGATATAATGTGTGTGTAGTATTTATAAAAAAGTTTTCACAACATCCACTAAACTATAACCGCCTAAGAAAATACAAACAGCTACAATAGCAATACCAATAATATTGCTGACTGTTTTATTCACATAATTGCCAAGTAAATCTTTATTATTCATGACAATTAATAAATAAATCGCAACAATTGGTAATAAAATACCATTTAATGCTTGCGCTAATAACAGCACCTGCATTGGTTCAAAGCCTGTTGCAGATGTAATAATTCCAATCAGCATGACAATAGTAAAGACTAGCTTGAATTTTTTATTTTTCATACCATCTTTCCAGCCAAAAACACTCGCTAATGTCACAGCTGCACCAAGAGGACTGGCAAGAGCGGAAGAAAAGCCAGCAGCAAAAATACCAATACATAAAAATACTTTTGCCCATTGACCAAATAGCGGCTCAAGTTGAATAGATAGATCTGCAACGTTTCGTACATCGGAGCCAAGCATTGTTGCACCCGCAGTAATTAAAATCGCTGCTGTAATAAGACCGCCTACGCCAATAGAGAGCACTGTATCGAGGCGTGCATCTTTCAAATCGCTTGGTTTTGACCAATTTTCTTGCACCATAGATGAGTGAATAAAGAAATTATAAGGTACTACCGTTGTTCCAATTAACGCAATAATTGTGACAATCGATCCCGTTGGAATATTTGGCACAACAGCATTTTTGAAAATGCTTGACCAATCAGGCTGTACAACAAACATCGTTGTAAAAAAAGTAATACTCATAATAACTACTAAAAAAATCATGACACGTTCAATAATTTTATAACTACCTGTTAAACCTAAAATAAGAATAAGAACTCCGATAAACGGACTGATCACATTTGCTGGTATGCCACCAAATAGTGTAGACAACCCCATAGATGTACCAATCAGATCTCCAGATATATATGCTGAACAGCCAACCGCAATGGCAATGGCAATAATCCAAATCGAAGCAAATTTTAATAATGGTTGTTTAAATTGTTCTGCAATTGCTTGCCCTAAGTCTTTTTTGGCAATAATACCGATTCTCGCCGCCATTTCTTGCAAAATAATAGTTGTAATAATGGAAAAGACCACTGCCCATAAAAGTGCAAAGCCAAAACTAGCACCTGCTCGTGTAGCTGTTGTGACTGTTCCTGGACCGATAAAGGATGCGGCTATAACTGCCCCAGGACCGATTACTTTTAAACGTTGTAGCATTGTACGTTTACTTACTACAGTTAGTGTGTTGTCATTTAACTCTTGTGTCATAGAACCATCCCCTTGAGATTGAAAGTTGAAAGTATCGAGGACGTCTCAAAAAATCTCTACCAAACAAGTTGGCTTGGCAGAGAAAATGAATCAATTATTCACTTTCTAAATAATTATAGATGGTCTGTTTTGTAACATTTAAAATATCAGCAACTTTATCTGTAGAACCTTGAACTAAAAATATCCCCTTCTTATCTAAGTTCTGTACAAAAGCCACTTTATCAATCTTTGCTGATATCGGTAAGGTTAAATTCAGCTCTAATAATGTTGTTTGAATAATTTGATCAAACATTTCTGTAATTGACGTCGCATAACTTTCATTAATTTGTGACTTAATATCAAATGGCGTTAAAATATTTGTTAATAATTGATGCATATGAGCAAACTGTGTAATGTTGTAGTTGATACCGAATAAGCCAACAACTTTCCCGTTATAATCCTTAATGTATACAATAGAAGATTTAATTTTTACACCGTCTTTTGTTGTTGAATAAGTGCCTAAAACATCCTCTAAATTAGTAGGGTCTTTTTTTAATTGCTGTAAAACATAATCTGTAATGGGTGCACCTAATTTGCGACCTGTCAAATTACCTTTTATATAAATCAATGACTTTTCCATATTCGAAAAATCATGGACAACGACTTCACAGCTTTCATCGAATATAGCGTAAATTGCATCAGCCATGCGCAAATATGGGAGAAAAATAGGATTGATGGTTGGATTCATAAATATACCTCTTTTTTTAGATTTAAGAAAATAGCTGCTTTAGGAAGTGAATACCTTTTGCACTATTTCCTTCATTGTTTAGTAATGGACTGTAAATACCTATCCCTATCTTATCGAAAGTTGGATATTGGTTACAAGAAGAGACATTATAAGAAAGTATACTTCCTGAAATCCCACTTTTCGCAGCGATTTGTTGATTGTTCACCGACAGAGGTGAATCACCATATAAACCACTTGCTAATAGTGCTTTATGTGCGTATTGAGCAGTAGCATCATAAGCAATTAGCTGTTGAAATAGATAACCAATTTTCGCTAAATCCTGTGTTGACATTTTTAATGAACATAAGGCCAGATAGCTTTCTAAGGTATTTTCAATCGTATCTTCTAGTAAATCCAACATTTTTAGTGTGTGTAAAATGTCTTTGTTTTGCTCGCTATGCTGCCTCTCATAGGATAAGACATCCTCATCAATTATGGTGACAACATTAAATTGCTGAGCTATAAATAATTTGATATTTCGAATTTTTTCAGGTATTGAATGACCATCAATCATAGAAGTAATCGTTAATGCACCCGCATTAATAAATGGATTTAAAATCGCACCATTTACATAAAATGCTGTAGCAGATTTTGTATTATAAGCAATAGAGGAGGCTGTAATCCCTACTTTTTGCCTCACCTTATTTACACCGTGTTGTTTTAATACATAAAACAGTGAGAAAAACTTTGAAATACTTTGAATCGTAAAATATTGTGGATATTGTCGATTGCTGAAAATATCCTGTTCTGAAAAAGCAATAGAAACTTCAAAATATTGAGAAGGCAAATGCTCTAATATCGGTAAATGCGAAGGAAGATAACCCTCAACTTGCTTTGTTTCCCACTCATATGCTTGAGCTAACCACTTAGGCGCGAACTGTGGCGTGTGCAGTTGTTTCATTTTGATTTTGCTTGTAAACGATATCGCCTGCTAAAGCATAGAGTAAAAGTGTTGAAGCAAAGTGTGCCGATAATTGAGTAGGGTCTTGCTGAGGGTAAATTTCAACGAAGTCCATACCAACAATGCCTTGTTTTGTTAATTCATATACGAGTGTTAATAGTTCATAGGACGTTAAGCCATTTCCATCCACTGGACCACCTGGATTAAAAGCAAAATCTAATACATCACTACAAATGCTTAGGTACACAACATCAACATCTTTAGAAGCTTGTGCATAGATATCCTTTGCAAGCTGACGAATATCCTGATGTTCGCGAATATCATTGACTGTAATTGTTACTGCCCCAGCATTTTTAGCATTTTTCCCGCTTTCAGGCTTGTTACGTGGACCATGAATCCCTGCATGAATAATGCTTTCATTACGCACATTTTCCTCTTCATATAAGCGCGCAAATGGACTGCAACGTGCAAATTGATCGCCATTGTGCGAAGGAAGGTTATCATAATGTGCATCTAGGTGAACAATACCGACTTTTTTGCCCTTTTGAGTAAGACCACGAACAATCGGATAGGTAACACCATGATCTCCACCTAAACCAATAATAAATTTCTCTGAATCCCAAAGCTCTGAAGCAAAGTTTGTAATACGGTTCATTGTTTCATCTACATCCGCAGGAACCACATCAATATCCCCTACATCTCCTAAACGAACATGTTCAAAAACATCGATATCATTTAATTCTGGTAGATAGCCAGAATAGCGTCCTGAGCACAGACGCATCACTTTTGGACCTAGTTCACACCCTGTATAATCACCCCAAGTTACAGCACCTTCCCATGGAATACCATAAATAACTGCATCCACCTGTGAGTAATCTTTTGTTTTTGAGAGATTTGTAGCACCTAGCATACAAGGTGTATTGCCATAAATATTTGTCATATTCTTAAACTCCTTTTAAAATTTTTAAAATTATTTATAAAATTATTAAAATCTAATTTTTAATAATTGTCAAACTATTTTTATTAAATTTCAAAATAAATAACTTAAATAATCAGAAATATGAAGGTATTAAAAATAAAAAAGCCTGAAAACCAATATTTTTTTCATTGATTTTCAAGCTTTATTTTTAAATCTTATAGTTGCGTTAAAGCAGCAGAGAAACGTTGTATAGCCTGTTCTATAATGGCACGAGGCGTCGCAATATTCATACGCACAAAGCCCTCACCCTGTGGACCATATTTTGAGCCTGGGTCTAAGGCTAATCCCGCTGCTAAAAGTTTTTCCATCATTTGCTGCTCATCAATCCCTAATGGGCGATAATCAATCCACAATAAATAAGTAGCATCAGATTTAGTGACACGAATACCAGGAATTTTTGATAATTCATCAACGGCATAATCCATATTTTCAGAAATATAGCTTAAAACCTCCTCTAACCAAGGTCGTCCATCTCGATAAACAGCGGCAACTACAGCATCAGCAAAAACATTTAAGCCATGGATACCATTGCTCATGGCATGCTCTGCAATTTGACAATGATTCTCTACTGTAGAAGAAACAAGCATGGCAGCTTGAATACCAGCAATATTAAATGTTTTTGTAGGAGCAATAGCAGCAAAAATCTTTGCTTTTTCAGCATCCTTAACAGTTAACATGGGTGTATGTTTTAACGCTGGATGAATCACCAAATCACAGTGAATTTCATCAGATAAAATCACTACATCGTAGGCAATGGCTAGCTCTACAATTTTTTCTAACGTTGAACGTGACCAAACAATTCCCCCAGGATTATGAGGATTACATAAAATAAATAGCTTACTATGCTGAAAGGCTTCTTCAAGGCGTACTAAGTCTAGCTGATAGGAGCCATTTTGTTCCTGTAGATGGCAAAACTCTACATGCCGTTTTTTTTGCCGTGTAATTTGAAAGAACGGCGGATAGACAGGTGGCGTCACCACAATCGTATCGCCTACATTCGTAAAACATTCAATAATATTTGCAATAATTGGAATCACGCCTGGGAGAAATAACATTTGCTTGTCTGGAATTATCCACTGATGATAGTGCTGATACCAATTTTGAATAGCTTGAATCGTTTCAGAGGACACAGTAGAATAACCAAAAATCGGATGCGTAAGACGTTCTGCTACAGCTCGTTGAATAATAGGAGGTGCAGCAAAATCCATATCAGCAATCCACATCGCTAGCATATTATCTGTACTTTGCACATTGTATACCGTGTCTAAAGTATCCCATTTAACACAATTTGTTTGTCGTCGACTAATAACCTCATTTAATATCAAGGAACACACCTTCTATTCTTGTAATTTTTTTGATGGGAGGCAAAGGCATTTTTAGAAGTGGTTTATGGCGAGAAAGCCTATTATTTTAGCTTACCTGTGAACTGGTGCTTCCAAACGCTTTACCTCTCCATACCTTCAAAATCATGATTGAATTTATTATAGAGGGCACACTAACTATAAATCAAATGAATATTAGATAATTAAATATGAAAATAATTCATAGAAATTTCAGATAAATCATTGTTACAAGTTAGCGATGGATGGCAGGTGCTTTAACTTTTTAACCCCATAAAAAAAGAGGCCGTAGCACCTCTAATTCTAACGCATTGTATAAGTCCCTTTTGTCTTAAAAGGTAACTTTCAGATCTTTTGCTGCTGACACTATGATTCCTTTTCATTTACCACCACAGGACAAGCTGTTTTATCAGGACATTGTTCAGTTTTAAATTCCTTCACAGTAACACTTTAATCTTTTAAGAATCAAATTAACTTCCAAAATTAATACTATTCAACGAAAATATGCGTACTATAAATTTTATTTTACATAAAGTAATATAAAGTTTATAAAAGAGACTAAATATTTTTCTATACGCTACGATCGATTTTAGAGGAGACTATTACAAAGTTTGAACTGCCTACCACTCTCTTTGTATTTACTAGATGTTATTTAACAAAAACAAATTAGCTAAACGGCGTACTTCTAATCGATAAGTACAGAGAGCCAAGGAATTCAAACTCACGCTAGCTGGATTGTACCTATTTCTAATACAATAGCATGAAAGTAAGATTTTAAAATTAAAGGAGTGACCAATTTGAAAGCCCAAATTATTCGATCTTTTGGTGAACCATCCGTTTTTCAATTAGAGGATATTTCTAAACCTGTACTAAAACCTGGACATGTACTTGTCGAAGTAAAGGCTTCAAGTGTAAATCCTATTGATACGAAAGTCCGTGCTGGTGCTGTGCCAGCAGTCGCTCCCGAATTTCCAGCAATCCTCCATGGAGATGTCGCTGGTATTGTATGTGCAGTCGGAGAAGGCGTTACGAAGTTTACCATTGGGGATGAGGTATATGGTTGTGCAGGTGGATTTAAAGGAACGTCTGGTGGGGCACTTGCCGCGTTTATGCTAGCTGATGTTGATTTACTTGCCCATAAACCGAAAAACTTAACGATGGTGGAGGCTGCCGCTTTACCATTAGTATCCATTACTGCTTGGGAAGCATTATTTAATCGTGCACGCCTTATAGCTGGTCAAAATATATTAATTCATGGTGCTACGGGTGGTGTAGGTCATATTGCCATCCAACTAGCAAAATGGATAGGCGCAAATGTTTATACAACCGCTTCTAGCGAGAAAAAGCTAGAGATTGCTAGACGTCTTGGTGCCGATGTAGCTATTAATTATCGAGAAGAAAGCGTGCAAGACTATGTACAAAAACATACAGCTGGAAAAGGCTTTGATGTGGTTTTTGATACTGTAGGTGGTGAAAACTTAGATCGTTCTTTCGAAGCAGCAGCAGTGCATGGAACAGTAGCTGCTATTGCTGCCCGTTCCACACATGACCTCTCTCCTGTCCATGCGAAAGGGCTCTCTCTTCATGTTACCTTTATGATATTAAAAATCTTGAATCCCGATCTACATAAGGATTATGGGGAAATTTTACAAAGGATCACACATGTAGTGGAGGAAGGAAAGCTACGTCCACTTGTGGATTCAACTATTTTTACGTTTGATGAGGTTGCAGAAGCTCATCAATACTTAGAGTCAGGCAAAGCATTAGGAAAGGTAGTTTTGAAAAATGAATGGTAAATACGCAATTTAGTAACTTTGTAAGAAAATTTGAGTACATTAATAATATTAAAATCAATTTAAAAGAGCATGTTTTGAAAATTAGTTAACCAAAACATGCTCCCTATTTAATGCAGAAAATTCACTAGAATAAATCAACAGTGGGCACTAAGTAACATAAGGTACCTGTCATTAACTTTTTATTCGTTAAGAAATAAACTCTGCATTAGCATTGATTTGGTCTATGATTGCAATAATTGATCTTACATCCCCCATATTCTCTTTAAAAAGAGATGTCAGACTACCTAGTGTACGGAACGGATCTTGTTGGAGTACTTGTTTATCCAGTATGCCATTTTTCACGACATAGTCCACAATTAACTCAACAAATTTTGCCTGTTGCATATTCAAGCGTTCTTCAGATAAAAACTCTGAAAATTCTTCTAAAGCTGCTTGTCGATCTAAACCTACTATGTTACGAACCAGCTTTGTAATCGGTGTTTGTCCAAAATCTTTTTCATATTGCTCTTTTGAACCTAATTCATGCCATAGAATATTTTCTAACGTGTCAACATCTTGCTTTGTAAGTCCCTTATTATGACGTAATTTATAAATAGCGATTTGATCTTGATGCTCTTTTAAATAATGCTCCACTTTCAAACGATAGCTTTGTAAATCATTCACATCCAATATAGAATCGTTCTCTGTTTGTTCAATGATTTCATCTTTAAAGTCTGTATAATAAATTTTTTGTTGCCCTCTTTCGATGAATTTAATTAAATCTCGTAACGCTTCACGCACCTTCTCTAAATCTTGAATAGATGAATCTCTCCAAAATTCTTCTTCCTGCACTTTTTGAATCATGTCTTTTTGCGCTACTACTTGTGGAATAGAGCCTAATTTAGCTAACATCTCTGCTGTACGCATTACTCGCCTAATAGGTTTTGTTGCATTGTGTGAATTTAATTTAGCTAATTCAATCGTGTACATTAATAAATCAAACCGCTTAGCTAGTTCATCATCTTCATAAGGGGTAACTAAAGGTGATACATGCTCTTTAATTTCATTTGTTTGGACAACGGATAATGCATGCCAATTATTTTTCTCCTTGTACTTATGCACATATTGAATATGTTGACGTACTCGAAAATTTTCATCATTTAATGCCTTGACATCTGTTACTAATTCCTCAACAGTTTCTTCTCTCAATTCCTGATATGGGCTCACTTGATATTCAACATCTTGTAATTCACGGACAATATCGACTTTTGAATTAAATAACTTTTCAGTTAATGTTTTTGATAACTTCGCCTCTGTACCATGCTGATTGGCACGGAAATATTCAAAATTACTACACCAATCAAATATTAAAAAGCTATCCTTATGCAGCCCTAAACCAAATAAATCCTCACATAAGCGTGTACCTCGTCCTATCATTTGCCAGAACTTTGTTTTAGAACGTACCTTTTTAAAGAACACTAAATTTACTACTTCAGGAACATCAATACCTGTATCTAACATATCTACAGAAATTGCAATTTGAGGCATTTTTGAAGTAGTAGAAAAATCATCAATTAAAGATTGGTAATAATTTATACTATAATCAATAACCTCTGCAAAATTACCACCATATTCAGGAAATTTCAAATCAAATCGTTCTTTGATTGCTAGCGCATGTCGATGATTTTTAGCAAAGATAATGGTCTTACCAAGTTTATCGCCACCTTCAATATGAATACCGTTCGTCATTAAACTTTCTAAAACCATATCAATAGTATTGGCATTAAATAACCAATTATTTAACGCTGAACTATCAATATCACGCACATTTGGCTCATCTTCAAAGACATCTTCAAACTCAGCCTTTTCCTCTTCTGATAAACTATCATAAACGATACCATCCTCAAGGAACTTTGTTTTTGTTTCCAATGTTTTGTAATCTACTAAAAATTTATCTTCAACGGCTTGTGATAATTCATAAGCATATGTGGGCACACCATTTTCTAAATTAAAAATGGAATACGTATTTTTATCAACCTCATCTTTTGGTGTTGCCGTCAACCCAACTAACATCCCATCAAAATAATCAAAAATACTACGATATTTCTGATAAATACTACGGTGAGATTCATCAATAATAATCAAATCAAAATGCCCAACTGTAAATAAACGTTTGCCTTCTTTTGTTTTAGTTTCATCAATGGCATTCATCATCGTTGCATACGTTGAAAAAATCATACGACTTTCTTCTGGATTTGCTTTACGCTCAAGTAAATTACATAATGATAAATTAGGCATCAATGCATTAAAATTACGCATTGCCTGCTTCACTAAAGCTGTACGATCTGCTAAAAATAAAATATTTTTCACCCAGTTATGCTTTGTTAAAACATCAACCAATGAAATAACGGTACGAGTTTTCCCACTTCCTGTCGCCATAACAAGTAGTGCCTTTCTTTGATAACGCTCAAATGCATCACAAACAGCAAGAATCGCTTGTTTTTGATAGTGTCGATTGGTAATTGCATCATTGATAACTATATTTTGCAGAGGTTTACGTAAAGTTCGCCGATCAATAAGCAATTGTATTTCTTCTTTATTGTAAAAGCCTGATGTTTTACGTGCGCTATAGTGATCGTGCCAAATATAGGTTTCATAACCATTTGTATAAAAAATAACAGGACGTAAGCCTTGCTCTTTTTCAATACAATCTGCATAAAGCTTCGCTTGCTGACGTCCTTCTTTCGGATCTTTTGATGTACGCTTTGCCTCTACAAGCGCAATGATTTTACCATTATCGCCACGTAGCACATAATCAACAAATCCTTCACCCGCAGTATTCGGCATACCATTGGCTGGATACTCTTTCTCAATATCTTGATCAAACTGCCAGCCTGCCAATTTTAAATCTAAGTCAATATACATTCTACGTGTATCAAATTCACTAAATGTATCTACCGTAAAGTGTGCCTCTTTTGTATGTTCAACACGCTTCTCTGTATATTGTTTACGCAGAGCTGCATTCTCTTTGCGCAACTCTTCCAAGTCTTTATCTTTCGCACTTAAACGCTCATATAAATCTTGCAATTCTTCAGGGCGTTCACGCTTTTCATCATTGGCATGCAAAATATTTTCATTAAAGGTTGGTGCTGTATAGTCATCCGCATAGCAGTAATCAATCCATGCTATAAATTGATGAAGGTGATGCAATGCTAATACAGCTTCATCATGTTTAATTGTCGCATTTGTATGTACAGCCGTATTTCCTAGCTTGACCACATATTTCATCATCGGCAATAACTCTTCATCAATAATACTTAAGAAATTGCGATCATGAATTAAACTCGATAAATTATCACGATACGGTACAACTACAGCATCATCAACTTGATACACCCATTTCACAGCAAGCTCAAGCGCACGACGTGTCAAAATCGCACACGTCGCAGGACTAATCAACATGGAGTTTTCCGCCTCTACACAAGCTGTCGCAAAGTTCTTAAACTGCTCTTTTTCTACTAGAAACCCAAAATTCGTCATTCACCTAACCACCTTTGTGACTAAAGTTTTACACTAATTCTTGGAAAAGCTCTCCTTTGAAGGCTTTTTGGAGGAGGGAGTTATATAAATTATTATAACTTTCCAGTGAACCTTTTAATTGCTCTCGGTATTTGAGAATTGATTGTATTTTATAAGCATAGTCATCTTGTAATTTCTTAGGTGGTAAATAAATATCTATAGCTTTCAGTTCTTGAGCGTTTATATTAGCCATTCCTACAATGCTCTTTGCTTTATTTAATAAAACTCTTTTCCCATATGCCGAATTTAAGTATGCTGCAATAAACTCAGCATTTGCCTCAATATTTGGAATTAATTTTACTAGATATCCTGCATAAGCATAAGGAATATCATTTCTGTATACTGCTGTTTTACCTACTAATTCCCTACTGTTTGTCCTATTAAATAGTAATTCTCCTTTATGAACTAAATACTTCTCTTGTTCTTTTTCATCTAAGTCTATATATTTTAAAGCAGAAAAATCCCAATTTCCATTATACGTAATATTATTCATCCGAAGAATTGGAAAGTCTCCTGACCCTTCATTAGCCTTTGAACTCGTTCCGTACTGTGTAGATTTAGTTAAATCAGCTATTTTACCAATCTTCCACCCTTTAGGATTATAAAAAGGATCGCCAAACATATCTAAAAACACACTTTGCGTTAATTCATCTAATGCTACGATTTGAAATTGGCGTTTTTTTATAATTCCATTAGATTTCTCCAAAACATTTACTATTTTACGTTGAATATCTATCTCAAATAATGGAATTTTAGCAGATGTTAAATTTCCTAATTTAATATATTTAATTACCCCACCTATAGTCTGTTGTCTCAATTTCTCAATATATTTCTTCATAAACCAATATAGGTATTTTACATCTAATATACTCTTATCTTTAGATTCAATAATATATGTTCTTTGATAAGCATCAAACTTCCCTTTATAATACTTTACGTTTAAATCACCATTACCTGCTACTAAAACACATTCAGTATCGTAAGAATATGTTGAAATTCTTAAAGGTTGAATCGAGCACGTAAAGAAGGGAAAAGCACCGTCAATAGTACTAGCATTAGCATCTAATCTTCCTGTCTTTATATTAACTAGAGACCCTAAATCTATTAAATTCATCTTAGTATCTCCTTTAGTTTTATTAATTCATTACATATTTCACTTTCCATTTTTTCTATTTCTTCTATAATTTCCACAGGATCTTTATATTCAATATTTTCATGTTCAATTTCCTTATACTTATTAATCGACAAATCCCAATCATTTTCTTTAATTTCTTCAAATGGCACAAAGAATGATTGCTCTGTGCGTTTGCGGTCTTTTTCGTTTTCTATATTATTATAGCGTGCAAGTATATCGGGAATATCATTTGCTTCAATTTCATTACGTTTATCGTCCAGTGAATAACCATCTGCTTTCATATCGTAAAACCATACATGATCTGTACCACCAGCATTTGTTTTCGTGAAAATCATAATTGCTGTTGATACCCCTGCATATGGTTTAAATACACCACTTGGCATTGAAATAATGGCTTCTAATTTATTATTCTCAATAATCTCCTGACGAATTGCTTTATGGGCATTTGAACTACCGAATAATACACCATCTGGTACAATTACTGCTGCACGACCACCTGGCTTTAAAATACGTAAAAATAGCGTTAAAAATAATAATTCGGTTTTCTTTGTTTTCGCTACAGCTAATAAATCGTTAGCAACCGCTTCATAGTCTAACGAACCTTTAAATGGTGGATTTGCTAACACTAATGTATATTTTTCTTTTTCCTTATTGTCCTCTGAAAGCGAATCGCGATACGAAATATTTGGTGCATCCACACCATGCAGCATCATATTCATTGCTCCAATACGCAGCATTGTTGTATCCATATCATTGCCATGGAACATATTTTGATGGAAATGCTCTTTTAAACCTTGGATCAGAAATAAATCACTATGATTTTTACGTAAATACTCACTTGCTGCTACTAAAAATCCTGCTGAACCCATGGCTGGATCAATAATAATATCCTCTGGTGTTGGCTTCATTAATGCCACCATCATATTAATGATATGCCGCGGTGTACGGAATTGGCCGTTTGTACCTGAGGTTGCTAGCTTTGATAATAGATATTCATAGACATCGCCCTGCGTATCACGGTCTTCCATTGGAATATTATCAATGGCTGATACAACACGCTGTAAAGTAGACGGCTTATTTATTTGGAAAATCGCATCTTTCATATACTTAGAAAATGCCGATTCATCTTCTCCACCCAAACCTTTAATAAATGGAAAAATTTCTTGTGTCATCTTATTGTACATATCTTCTGCATCGCCTAAGTTTTTAAAGACATTCCAGCGAAGATATGACTTCTCTTTCGGAAAAATTCCGTCATATGCTAGCCCTAACAGCTCCGCATCTTGCTCTTTCGCTAATTCTGCTTCATCCAAACCTTTCATAAATAATAAGTACGTGACTTGCTCAATATTTGTTAAAGGATTCGTACTCCCCTCTGTCCAAAGCGTTGTCCAAATTCCATCAATTTTATTTTTTAATTCGCCTGTAATCATCCTATGTCACCTATCCATTTTTATTGTTTAGTTCAAGTATAATACAAAACAAAAAAGAAGACTGCATTCTATTTTTAGAATAACAGTCATCTCACCTTGTCTACTTTAAAACCTTTAAATCATCAATTGAAAAACTTTTGAAATCCTCTTTAGAATATTTCTCAAAAAATGCCTCTTCAATTCCTGTAATAATTGCTAGAAAACGAATATCCACTTTTAGTTCTTCCATTAATTGCCCTAAACTGATTATTTTTTTATCGAAAAGCAATTGCAGAATACTTCTTATTTTCATAGGCCTTTCGAGAGGAATACTCGTATCTAAGGGCTCTTCTGTTCTATAGCCTCTTTTATTAATGGACATATAAAAATATCTGAATTGTTGATGTGTGATTAAATCCAAATTTCTCGCTCTCATCGCCATAGCTTGTAAAGATACTAGCCATTTCTCTTTTAACTCTTTATAAGCATCGGGATTTGAAATTTTCGCCAGTTTAAGAACATCTTCTGTAAAAGCTTCTGTAGGCATAAGAAACTCTGATGCAAATAAATATGCTTCATCTTCTTTAATTTTGTATGCTTGTTTGTCTAACATATTAAACTCTGTTTTATAATGCAACAATAAATGACCAAGTTCATGTGCCAAATCAAAATTCCTTCGCACAGCAGATTTTTTTATATTGCCTAAAACAATGTAAGGAATATCATCTTCCGACCATAAACTATACGCATCTATCGTATCACCAATCGATTTTTCAATGATAAATATTCCCGACTTTTCTAAATAAAACAATAAATTTTTGTTATCTACTTCAGATAATCTCAAATGTTTCCTAGCCATTTGCGCAATACGACGAATTTGTAATTCACGCTTTTCATGTTGGTTTCCATTTAGATACTCTAATACCTTTATACGCAAAGTTAAAATTTCATTGGGGGGATATTTTATTTTATTACCAATTTTTTTTATAAATGCATCTAAAAATTTCACATGCATTAACTCACTTTGAGTCTTCATTGCTGAATTCACTGATTCGGAACGATATGCAATTCTCTCTATACAAATATTCCTTGGCTGGTTATTCTCTAATAAATCATCTCGAAAAAAATAGGATGATTTGACATTAAATAAAGCTTTCATTTTATTTACCACTTCTAGCTTAGGAGACACATAACCATTTTCATATTGCCAAACAGCTTGTTCTGTAATATCCAATTTTTCTGCTAATTGAGATCTACTTAGCTCATTTAAAATTCGGATATTTGTTAAGCTTTTACCAATAAACAAATTAGTAGCTCCTCTCTTTTATTACTGTTAACTTTCTCTAGTTGTTTCGTCAATTTCATCCTCTGTAAGGGCAATATCATATGAGCTTGCATCATACTCTGCATCCATTGAGCTTTGTAATATCGCTTTCGTTTCTTCTTCCATTTCAATGATATGAGATGGTTTAGTGTTAATTAGCATGGACAAATCCTCAACCAAATATGCTTTATTATTTACTGGATTTGGCATCCAAAGCATAATAGAATGAATTAAAAATTCTTCATCAATTTCATATGTTACAATATAAAATTTTTCAAATTGCTTTACTACTTCATCTGCCTCTTCCTTAGAAATCAACATTTTTTGTGGGTCTTCAATCAATTCCAGTTGAATTGACTTTCTGTGATTTGCAGAATCAACTTCTTCTGGAAAATTTACATCTTCATTTATATAAACTAAATTTTCCATATAGGTTGCTTTTTTTGTCCTTGGACGACCGTTAGCATCTACACCTTTATCTACCGCATTAGGATCAAAATAACGTGCGTTCTTCACCAAAAATAGAGCTTTTTCGGCTTCATTTTGAAAT
Organism: Lysinibacillus sp. FSL H8-0500; assembly: GCF_038051955.1. Classification (NCBI taxonomy): domain Bacteria; kingdom Bacillati; phylum Bacillota; class Bacilli; order Caryophanales; family Bacillaceae; genus Lysinibacillus; species Lysinibacillus sp. FSL H8-0500. The sequence continues at coordinate 4,551,580 of NZ_CP150292.1, forward strand.
TGCAGATACTGCCATGTAATACCAGCTTTAGATAGTTTACTAACGATGCCTAATTTTTCACATTGAACTGCTACATGATGGTCAATATGATTCCCTTTAACCCAAGCATATGCTCCATGTATTTTTAAATTTTTTGCAGCTTCTTTTCTAACTCTTAAATAATCCTTATACCCATCAATCACCCCATCCACAAAACCCACATTTAGATCCTCTGACAAACGAAATTTCTTCATTAAGCTACTCTCTCCTTTGTCTTTTACAAAAAAATGATTTAGATATATTATAATTAAAGTAAAAGTGATTTAAAAGTTATTTTCATTAATCCCCTTCTAATAAACTACTATGAAGGTAATTAAAAATGTTAATGGTCCGAATGGAAAAGAGCCATTTGGAAATCAATTTATTTTCCAAATAGCTCCTTCAGTAAGCCTTTTATAAATGGTCTCTTAATTAACACGAAAAACGTTGACCTATACTATATTTCCGTAGAAAATATGTTTTTGTTTTAATATTTGACCACAAATCTACATTATTTAAAAAGCCTTTCTAAATACAATTGAATCATTCCTTTTATAGAAATACCAATTTATTGCTCCTCAAACTTCCTATTTCCGATTCGATATTACCCCAAACGTAGATGCTTTTATATATGGCTGATCCTTTAATAACATAAGCTGCTCTGGTGTACCAGATACAACAGCCCCAATAATCTTTATATCATCGCTCTCCAATTTACCATCCTTCCCTACTAAAGCCTGATAAACCTGATTCGTTTCCCACTTAAAGTTCTTGCTTTTACGAAGAAGTTCAATATGCTGAACAAAACTATCAACTTCATTGTTTAGAGAACGTTGGGCTATTGGCTTTGATTGCTCCGATTGAAAGCCGTAAATAAATGGAGAAGTAGCTCGAATTGTACTCTGATCTTTCTCCAAAAATGCCATTATGTCATTTGTAAAGGCATCCACCCACCACCAATCTGCCTGTACTCCAGATGGTAGCTTATTTTTTATTTCATCAAAATGATAAGCTGTGTCAAAGGATATAGCTAACTCAACTAAAGTATTTTCCTCCAATTGTTGAAGCTCACTTATACTATCCTTATAAACATCATATGAAATTTTAGGATGGTAAAAGAACATTTCTCGATCGCCCGTATATTCATTAAACCGTTCCAATTGAGAAGTTTCTGCTAATGATTCTGAGCCTTCAAATTGGATTGGACTGGAAATATAATTTTGCGTAAGTTTGCCAAATAGACTGTAATCACTGTTAAGAGGCTGCCAAATATAAGGACGATGCTGCTCTCCAAGCACTTTATAAGTTGTTGTTGTTATTTTTCCACCGAACAAATTGTAATCATATAGCTGATTACTAATTTGAACATTTGGGGTACTAATTTCATTAAATAAATGAATATCATCCATTACCTCTTGGGCACTATTTATTGATGCATGGCGAAGACTGTATAATAATACTACGATAATAATTGGCGTAATGAGAATTGTTATTCCCACTATTTTAATTGTTGACCAAAGCTTTGCCTTTCTCATTATTTTTTTCGTCTGTTTGTCATCGAATAAAAAATTAGGCTGCTCCTTATCCATCATCCATCTCCTCCTGAAAGCGTTTTGTAAATTCTTCCCTTGCCCGTCTAACATGCGTTTTTAATGTATTTTCATTTTTACTCATTAAGGCTGAAATCTCTTTATACGATAATCCTAGCTCATATTTAAGGACTAATAATTCCTGATGTAGGATAGACAACGTTTCAAGCGTGCTTCTTATATCCTTTAATCTTTCATTTTTTAACGCTTGAATTTCAGGAATATTTGTCAATGCGGTCAATTGCATTTCATCCAATTCCGTTGTGGGATGACGCTGCTCTTTTCTCTTAATATCATAAAATTGATTGGTGGCCACGCGATATAGCCAGCTCATGACTTTATCTGATTGAATGCCATCCTTATGTAACAAAAATTTATAGCATGTATCCTGCACAATATCTTCCGCATCCTCATGGGCTAATCCCCGCTTTCTTAAATAGCGGTATAGCAGGATTCCTACCTGCTGTAAAAACTCATTCATTGATTGCTTCGCCATGTCCCCCTCCCTTCTGCCTATACAACGCACAGCTTAACGAAAAGTTTACATGTACTGACAAATAAAAATTTTTATTTCATATAAAATGAATGGAGGCTTGTGCTTTAGGCAGAAACCTACAGAAGCCAAGATTATAGGAGTTTTTATATATGAGAGGATTTAATATAATGCTTAATTTCGCATCAAAAATAATCTAGGTAAAGGCAGCAGCGTAATTTCTTTCTTGCACAGCAAAAAAATTATCCCCCCTCAATAGAGGAGAGATAATTTTCAATGAACGTGTAAGCCTTTTGACGATCAGACATATTATTTTGCTAAGGCGATTTTTATATGGGCTAGGTGATGCTCTTCATGCCAAGCAAGTTTTGCGAGCTTTGTTGCGACCTTAATTTCACCCGCTTGCTGATGTGTAAAGGTGCGACTTAATTGTTCCTCCATTAAGCTATTCCCTAAAGCAACAATACGCTCATTTATGCCTTCTAGCATTTTAATTGAGCTTTCTACAGGAAGCTTTGTGTCTGGTTGAATCGCCCATTTTTCCTCATCAAAAGCAGGCACAGTCGGATTATTATCCGTTAACGCAAGCTTCAAGCGTTGATACATATTGAGCTGTGAATCGGCAATATGATGGACAAGCTGACGCACATTCCAGCTACCATCACGATACGTTTTGTTCAGATCAGCATCACTTACACCATCCACTGTTTCACGTAAACGCTCTGTATATGTTGCGATTTGCTGTAACCACTGCTGCACATCTTCCAGCGTAACATGTTCAGGAACTTGCAATTGACCAATTGGGTATTTGACATCCATTTTCCATCTTCCTTCCCTCTTTTATATTAGCTTTAACTATACCTAATAGACCTAGTTGTTGCACTCTTTTTATTTTTCATTTATGCATTCTAAGTACAAGGATACAATTTAATTAGCTATTTATAGTTTATTAACAAGCATTGGAACCTTAGAATAAAGTTTGTTTAAAAATCTTCACATACTGTGCCTGAAATAGCACTTTCCCTTTTGTCTTCAGGAAAAAATTCAAAAAGCATATTATCTAATACAATTAATATAATCTATGTATCGACAAAGTACAGTACACTGTTACTTTTCCATATATTCAGATATTTCAAACCAAAGATATTCTCTACTAACTTAAAACGAAATAACACCTAGTAGGACTGCTGCAATGGTCATGACGATGTTCGCTCCAAATGCCCATTTTAAAAGGAATTTTTGATGCTCTCCAAAACCTACCCCAACTAACCCGATAAGAATAAAGGTCGCAGGAACCAAAGGAGACAATGGATAGCCAACTGTTGAATGACCTAACAAAGCTGCACGTCCTATTTCAACAGGATCAATGCCAAAACTAGTGGCTGTTTCACTGATAATCGGAAGAATTCCAAAGTAATAGGCATCAGGTGAAAAGACGAAACTAAGAGGGATAGTGGTTAATGCCACCACTACAGGTAAATGTGCACCAAGCCATTCGGGAATCACCAAAACGATTGTAGAAGCCATTGCATCCATCATACCAGTGCCACTAAATACACCAGTGAATATGCCTGCAGCAAAAACTAGTGTACTAATCAGCACAAAGCTATTAGCATGGCTTAAAATCATTTTTTGTTGTTCTACTGGATTAGGGAAGTTGACAAGCAAGGCAATCGCAAATGCCGCAGCAAACAAAATCTGAATTGGTAACACTTCCATAACTAACAATACCATAAGCATAATTGTCAAAATCAAGTTAAACCAGAATAATTTCGAAGCTGGTTTACTATCCACCACTGTAGCGGCTTGTTCTGCTACAGCCCTAAAAGATTCTGGTTGCATAACCCCTAATCTTTCCCGTTCCTTCTTCCCTAGTATATAGGCAACAAAAAGTGTCCATAAGAGACCCGCAATCATCACTGGGATAAGCGGAATAAATAAATCATAGACTTCTACCTGAAGGCTAGCTGCCGCCCTTACTAACGGGCCTCCCCAAGGAATGATATTCATAACCCCAGCCGCTAACGAAACAACACATGCTAAGACAAGTAGGTTTAAACCTAGTCTTTTGTAAATCGGAAGCAATGCTGAAATTGTAATCATAAACGTTGAAGAACCATCTCCATCCAAACCTACTAATATTGTCATAACCGCAGTAGCTAAAACCAGTTTTAATGGATCTCCTTTTACAAAATTAAGGATTTTAGCAATTAGAGGATCAAATAAACCAACATCAATCATCAGACCGAAATATAAAATAGCAAAAACAATCATCACTGCCGTAGGTGTTACTTTTAAAATACCATCCATCATCATCTGCCCCATGTCAACGCTAAACCCACCAATTACGGCAAAAGCTACGGCAACCAAAACGAAAGCTACTACCACTGATAGCCGCTTCGTTAGCACTAACAGCAGAAAAGTTGCAATCATACAAAACCCTAAAAAAGACAACATTTATACTACCTCCACTTTTGTATAACAAGAAACACATATTTTATCGTCTGAATATGAGGAAAATCCCTTCTATCTAAGAATTCTCCCCCTACGAGTTTCCACTCTTAATAAATAACAATTGTCTGGAAAATATAATAATAAAAATATTCAAATAATTCTATTTAAAAATAAATTCTCCCTCATGTTGTCTATTTTCTACTCCATCTGTTTTATTGTTTATCTGATTTAAAAAACACTATCAAACAAAAAACAAATGCTTTTTATTATATCATCTTAAAAGGTAAAGTTATACAATAAAAATAGTGAAAGAGAAATTCTTTATAGTAGCTTATATACATGTTTGGAATAAGCTTGATCATTTTAGTGAGCTTTACGCTATAAAAACGCTAAAAAGCAATAGTAATATTAGAGGATAGTAACAAACGCGTGTACCAACATCACCGACTATAATAAAAGTTCCCCCCAGTGCGTGATACATAAATTTGTCCTTATTCACCCAAAGCCTGAAAGATACTATTTTTTAGTTGGTAAAAAACGGGATAGTCGTGACCCATACTTCGTTCGCTCCACATACTGAACACGATTTCAGATACTGCTTTGGTAGATCGATAATAAATAAGAGCCTTACTACATTAAACATGTAATAAGGCTTTTAAAGCAGACAGAATTGAATTAACACGCCCAAGCGTTGCATGAATAATCCTTCTTACCTGTACTTATTTAATAGTTCTTCTGGAATATGACAATAATCATTTGGACATTTAGCTAATCTATCTTGATGTTCTTCTGCACTTCTTATGTAGTTGGTAAGCGGTAATACTTCAACAGCGATAAAGTCATAATCATTTCGCTCACGAAGAAACGCTTTTGCCTCTTGTAAGTGTTCAGATTTTTCACTATAGACGCCTGTTCTGTATTTCTCCCCAACATCCTGCCCTTGTTTATTCAAGCTATAAGGATCAATAATTTCAAATAAATACCCCATTAATTCCCTAATTGTTACAACTGTCGGATCAAATCCTGTTTTTACACATTCGGCGTATCCATCATAATCTCCCTCAAGTGTATGACTTGTTCCATTCGCTCTTCCTGCTTCTGTAAACTGAACGCCAGGTAAAGTTTTTACAAAAGCCTGTACACCCCATAAACATCCACCTGCCAGATATACTACTTCCATATGGATTCCTCTCTTTGTTTAAATTGGTAGTGCCATACCTTAACTCCCTTTAATTAAAAACAGATTTAGCTATTTAACTGCTAGAATAGTAAATTCCCATGGTATATTTTCATTTTTCCAACCACGATGCTCATCAAATTTCATTAATTTGAAACCAGATGTGATGACAGAATTGATGATCTCACTAAGTGTATAAAATCTTACAGACACATCAGGAAAATCCTCTTGTTCATGCTCATCAAAGAAATGCTTATATGCTAAGTCTCCATTTTGTAATTTCTTATCAAAATAACCTTGTTGGATTTGATATTGGATTTCAGCGTTAGGCCCTTTAACTATACATCTTCTTAAGGGATGAAAATCGCTTAGAAGCATTTCACCACCATCTTTTAGTAATGAAAACAGAATAAACATGAATTGATCAATATCATGAAAATAGTGCAATATACCACCCTCTAAATAAATCATGTCAAAATGATTTCTATACTTTGTTAAGTCAATCTCATAAATATCAGTGACAATATAATGAATCGAGGTATTTGCATATTCTGCTAATTCTAAGGCATATTTTTGGTTTTCTGCTGAAATATCAAATACTGTTACCTCAGCACATAATAATGCTAATGGTACTGCTTTTCTGCCATTTGAACCACAAATATTTGCAATCCTCTTTCCTTCAATATGTTCAAAGTATTGTTTGTGCTTTTTAAGACATGCTCTCGGGTTTTCTAATATCTGAATAGCCAAATCCTTTGGCGTACCGTTACTTTTGTTCCAAAATTCATATGCTCGGTATTCCCAAGCCTTTTTATTTTTTATGCTTTGCTCATTCATCTTCAGTAAGACCCCTCCTCAACAGAACTTTGATAAGCTTTTACTATTCGTTATGATATTCGATTATCCTGCACATAAAATGAAAATGACGCTTATCCTTGTTCTAGGATAGCGCCCTATAATTGAATGGCGTTCTATATGGAAGAATCAAGTTGTTTTGCCCAATCCAATATCCTTAATATCTGATAAACTTCCCCTTCCAACTCTACGTTTTACAATAAATAAGAAGAGCCCATATTGACCTTAGATACTGTTAGCACTTGAAAATCAAACTCAAATTATCTTAGATACCCTCCATTATTTATATCAAATGTCGCCCCTGTGTAATGCTTGGCTCTATCTGATAATAAGAAGATAACGGTATGTGCAACATCCTCAGGCATTACAGGGGTTTCGATGAGTTGATGATTGAAATACTCTTCTTTTCTCCAATCAGGTATTGTATCCATCATCGGAGTGTTTACCATCGTAGGCGTAACAGCATTAACTCGGATGTAAGGGAGAAATTCATTGCATTGCTTTTAGTTAAACCTAGTATCGCAGCTTTTGATAACTCATAAATTGCAGCTGAACTTCCTTCAATCCCTGACACTGAAGACATATTTACAATTACTCCTTTTCTTTGGCTCTTGAGTAGTTTTTTCCCAAACATTTGTGAGAAATAAATAAAGCCCTTAATGTTTATATCTAGGACCTTATCAATTTGATCTGCTTGATAATCCAGTATATTCTTCGCCAAATAAATCCCTGCATTATTAACTAAGCTATCTACATCAGCATGTTCTGTTTCAACATATACAAAAAAATTGGTCACTTCTTCATATTTACTTACATCCAACTGATATGTATGCAGTACATAATGGTCATCCATTGACCGCTTCAATTCCTGTAAGGCGTTTTCATTAATATCACAGGCAATTACTGAAGCGCCTTCATGTAAACATTGTTTAACAATTTCTTTGCCAATTCCAGAAGCCGCACCCGTTATTATTACTGTTCTATTTTTAAGCATTTCTATACGCTCCCTTTCTATTTTTTTGATTGTAGCAGGGGCATAACCAATTTTAAACTGCTCCCCATCAAGTAGACAGGTGTAGTTTTATAAAAAAGATTGATCATTCATAATAAAGTTTGATTAAAAATCCTATGTTGATATGTAGGATTTTTTGTTCAACAAACGGGGCATATTGTTGAATAAATAAACCCGCCTATTTCCGTTATATGGTCATAAAAGATCAGTTTAGTATAAGAACGATATTTGACTAACATTGTTAAATGCACAAGATATAGCAATAGACAGTGTTGATTATCGTTTAAGTACATGTATGTCATAGTAATCGTCGTATACGTAAAGTGTATAATTAATTTCATAATTTTCATATTTTTCTGAATAATAAAATAAATATTATTTTATTATTCAGTGTTATTATTACCTATGAAAGAAAAAATTGAAAAGATGGTATATATTACATGAAATTCATAACAAAATTAGTAGCATTTTTTGCGCTTTGCTTCTTTACGGTAGTTTTACCTATGGGAACAGTTCAAGCAGCAGAAGAAGTATCAACTCAGACAATTACCTTTGAAGATGGCACTACAGCTAATATCTTAGTTGATAATGCAAGTACACGAGTAGTTGAAGCAAAAGATGATAGTAATATCTATATTGCTACAAACGATAAGCAGACTAATAACATTACAATCGAAACTTATGACTTAGAAAGAAACCTATTATCAACAGAAGTTTTAGATGGTAATCAAATCCCTACAGAAGAAAATGATTATAACTTAGACAATCTTCCATTTGAAGAAATTCAAATTAGTGAGGAAGATATTCTTTTTGAGAATGTCATGCCACTTGCTGCACAATCCAACTATAAACTTTTACAAACTGTAAACTTACAAGAAGCTTATGGTTATTGGATCTATAGCACTAATCAAGGTGAAATTTGGATGATTAAATTACGTACTGGTGAAATGAAAAGTACGTTCTACAAAGGGGATAACAAAACACACTTTAATGATTTCAAAAGATCAGTAGACAATTTTATGGCTTCAAAGAATCAACTTGTAGCTAAAGTTGGGACTGGAATTCTTACTACTATCGCCACTTTATATCTTGTTCCAGAACCAGTTTGGACTAAAATTGTAGCTACTTTGATAACTATAGTGGGCGCAGCAATTGCTTATGCTGAGTGTAAAGCAATGTTTGACGCTTATAGTGACTCACGTCTTTACTATTCTCGTGTAGTTCAATAAATAAAAAGCAGTGGAAGAAATTCCACTGCTTTTTATTTAGAAGTTCCAAAAAATAGCCAATACTATCAAGAATGAAACAGCAGAAGAACCCGTAAATAAAACTTTTGAATCTTTGACGATGCTTGATTTTCTTAATAATAGCCCAAGTGTCCACAGTACGATAATAATTAATAATATTGTTATAATAAATTGTGCATTTATAAATGAGTCGCTCATGGCGCTATAAATCAATGCTTTTAAAGATAAGTATAAAAACATTATTAAAAATAAGTTATATCCAATAACCATCATTAACTTTTTCATAATATCACCTCGAAATTAATCATTTCTTACATACATATAAGTATATCATTCCTTTGATAAACAACCAAATATTAAGCATAATGTTAAAAGATAACTCTATTTCCATCTTACTGAAATTGAAAGAAATATGAATATCATGATTAATAAAAAAGTCACAAGTGTTTTATACTCTCAATGGCCGCTCCTATTGAATATTATAAAGAATAATTAATTGTTAGTTAAAATCCTAATTATTTGATTCTTGAGTCAACATGTTAGATAAAGCTTATTTTTAGGATTCTATTAAATTAGCTAGTAGCAGCTTATCTTGCCTCTAAGGGATTTAATTATAAAGTATTGTCCGTCATTCATCGAAAAAGATAAGGAAGATCATCAAATTTTCATTCAGAGTGACCTAGGTTATCAACATACCTCCATCTATTTCAAGCGAATGATAGAAGATGCGAAGATGGTTCACAGTATGTCTCGAGTTGGTCGATTTATGGATAACGGACCAATTGAGGCTTTGTGAGGTTCACTTAAAATGGTAAAATATTACTTAAATAATATGATACGTACACCGCACTCGAAACAGCCATTGAGACATATGTTTTGTTTTACAGCAATAAATGTTGCCAAGAAAAGTTAAACAGCTTGAGCCCTTTAGAATTCAGGGATCAAGCCGCATAAAATAGTTTTATTCTTTCCACTGTCTACTTGAAGGGGAGCATTTCATTTAGTTAAATGTAGTTAACTCCTCCGAAATAGCATGTAAAAAGTCTTGCTCAAACCTATATATATGTTTACCTTCAGTGCTATTTAATGTGATTGAGTCTGATATCATTCCATCCCTTAAAGCAATCGATTTTATAGAATTCATTTTTATTTGATTCTTTAACAATGCATCCAGCGATACATTGGCTTCTATTTGAGTAAATAGTTTGTTTAATTGTGGTTGTGGAATATTGTTTTCTGCTTTCTTCCAAATAGCGTTCATTAGATTTATTAGGTCTTCTTCATCTAAGCTATTTCCCTCTGTAGCAGCTATCATTAATGACACAATCTGTTCTCCGTTCAAATGATTTATGCCCTTTTTGAATTCAAATGCCACTTGCGATATCGCTCTTGCTCGAATATCCTCTGACAAGTTGTAATCTATCCCATTTATAGAATTAATTAACATTGAAATGGTTTCTAAATCAATAACGGCATAATCATCAATTGGTAAATTAAATAGCGTGGAAACAGCGGTTCTTACATTTTCAGCACCGCCAAAACGATAAGCAAATAACAATTTATCGTACAAAGCAGTTCCATCATCTTTATCCCCTACTTGTACATAGGCATCATAAGGAAGCGATACTACCTTCATCATTTTCTTATCTTTACTATAAGTAAGTAAAAGATTAAGATATATTCGATTATCCATGTCTTTCGACTTCACCGTAATTAAAGTAGTGAAATATTCAGCTTCTGGTTCATTTACAACACTTTCTCCATTAAAGTTTCCCGAAAGAATGGATGGCATAAACAAAAATATACACAAGCCTAGCACGAATAAAGAAACTGTCAGTGGCACGAATTTTTTGGAGGAAGAAATAAAAGATTCTTTGGGCGTATTATTATTTTTTCCTAATTTATGAATTTGTTCAAATACTTCATCACGGTCTTCTTTCGAAAATTTTAGTTCTTGGGTAGATGTGCGATCAAATTTGTCTCTTAATCGTTTATCTTTCATTCAGCTCTTCCTCCTTTATCATTGGCGCTAATCTTTGTTTTGCTCTTCTTAATCTAGTTTTCACTGTATTCACCGAAACCTCCAAAACCTCGGCAATTTCCTCTGTCTTTAATGAATCATAGTAGTAGAGATAAACCACTTCCCGATACACCTTTGGAAGAGCAAAAACTGTATCTTTTATTTCTTCATGATTGTATTTATCGATAACGGCCTTTTCTGTTGATGGTAATATGGATTTTGCTGTGTCATGTATAAAGCTTTTTACCTGTACCATTTTGTGATGCCAGCTTTTTAAGTAATCTTTACATTCGTTAATGGTTATACGGTAAAGCCATGTTTTGATTTGTGCATCAAATCGAAACGAATCAAGGTTTTTATAGCATTTAATGAATGTATTTTGAACCATATCCTTTGCAATCTCTGTATCTTTCACATATGAAAATGCTAATCGTACCAACTCATTACCATATTCAATCATTATTTTTTCTAATAGAAAATCTTTTTCTTCTCTGTCCAATCGACTACCCTCCCTTTTAACCTACTTCAAATTCTGCTATTAGACGATTACCAAATCATAATAGGTTCAATTTTAAAAATTATTTATTGCTAAAATACAAAGCCTGTATCTTAGATGACCAAGGAATCATCGATACAGGCTTATTGATTATCATTATTCCATTGTAAGCGTCAAATACTACACACCTTCTAATAATTGTCGTGTTTTGTGATAATCACAATAACATCAATTGTTAGGGGGTTTTTTATGTCACTGGACGAACGAAAACAAATGTGGCAACAACGAATTGAAGATTATAGATCAAGTGGTGAGCCAAGTGTTAAAGCCTGGTGTCAATTAAATCAAGTGGGTCTGCAAAGCATGTACCAATGGATGAGAAGATTACAACTAGAAGCAACTCACGTCGCTCCAACTTCAACATCTACACAATGGGTTACCTTTACATCATCCAACGGTTTGGATAAAACTACAACTCCGTTGATTGTAAAAATAGGAGATGTTTCAATTGAAATTTCAGAAGGATTCGATCGAGTACTGTTTACAGAAGTGCTTCAGATTCTTCAAGTTCATGTTCAATAAAACACCAATTCAGCAAGTATACTTAGCTTGTGGTTCAACAGATCTTCGTAAGTCCGTTGATGGACTAGCTGCAATTGTTCAACTAAGCTTTCAATTGGATCCCTTCTCTTCTAATTTATATGTTTTTTGTAATCGCAAACGAGATAAATTGAAAATTCTCCATTGGGATTATAATGGTTTCTGGTTATATTATCGTAGACTTGAAAAGGGAGTTTTCCAATGGCCAGATGAACGAACAGCTAGTCCACTACCTATCCATCATCGCCAATTAAATTGGTTACTAGATGGTCTACCATTCGAGCAAAAACATGCTCATCAACAAGTTTCCGCAACAAGTAGTATTTAAGAAAAGGAATTCGACACTTTCTGTCGAAATTCTTTTCTATGGATAAAAACGAAGTAGTCAACTCACCTACAATTGAAGAACTTACAGCAAAAAATGCGGAGCTGGAAAAACAAAATGAAGTCTTACAGGCAAAACTCAAATGGTTGGAAGAACAATTCCGACTAAGCCAACATAAAAAATTTGGGACTTCTAGTGAAAAAACAAATCCGGATCAACTTGAACTTCTTCTATTTAATGAAGCTGAACGAACAGCAAATCCAATAGTAGAGGAACCCACACTTGAAACGATTACATATCGAAGAAAAAAATATGTGGGACAGCGAGCTGCGAAACTTGAAAACTTGCCTACGGAAACGATCCATTATCGTTTGCCTGAAGAAGAGCAGGTGTGTTTGTGTTGCGGTGAAATGGTTCATGAAATGAGCACAGACATAAGACGAGAATTAAAAGTCATTCCTGCTCAAGTAAAAGTCATTGAGCATGTTCAACATGTATATAGTTGCCGTCAGTGTGAACGAGAAGGCATTGAAACGCCCATCGTCACAGCTAAAATGCCAGCACCTATTTATCCAAAAAGTCTCGCATCGCCATCGGCGATGGCTTATATTATGAATCAAAAATATGTAGAAGGCATGCCCCTTTATCGTCAAGAAAAACAATTGGAGCGTTTAGGTGTGTATTTATCACGTCAAACTTTAGCTAACTGGATGATTTATGGTGCTTCGAATTGGCTCTCTATACTTTATAATCGAATGCATGAATTATTAATCTTGCATGATACTCTTCATGCGGATGAAACGACTCTTCAGGTCCTAGATGAACCTGGACGCAAAGCAGACTCCAATTCCTATATGTGGATGTATCGAACAAGTCGAGATGTTCCTGCAAATATCTTATATGATTACCAAACATCGCGACACAGCAAACATCCTCAAGCATTTCTTGAAGGGTTTAAGGGATATCTGCATGTCGATGGTTATCCAGGTTATCATAAGTTAGAAAAAGTTGAGTTGGTAGGATGTATGGCTCATGTTCGAAGAAAATTCGATGAGGCGCTCCGATCACTACCAGCTAATATTGATAAAAAATCAACCATAGCTGCAGAAGGACTTCAATTCTGTAATCAATTATTTCAAATTGAAAAAAAGATTACTAAAGAATTTGAAAATTGTAGCCCTGAACAACGTAAAACAAAACGTCTTGAACACAGCAAGCCTGTGTTAGAGGCCTTTTTGACATGGCTTAAAGCGAAACGTCCACAAGTTCCCCCAAAAAGTAAGCTGGGAGAAGCCATTACATATACTCTAAATCAATGGCCCAAACTTATTGTATTCCTAAAAGACGGGCGTCTTGAAATAGATAATAATAGAGCGGAACGCTCAATAAAACCTTTCGTAATGGGAAGGAAGGCGTGGTTGTTTGCCAAATCCATGAAAGGTGCAAGAGCAAGTGCTATTATCTATAGCATCGTCGAATCAGCTAAAGAGAATCAGTTAAACCCACTGAACTACTTAACATATCTATTCGAACAATTACCGCAACTAGATGTAAGCGATGTTACAGCGATTGATCAAATCTTGCCATGGTCAAAGACAATTCCAATAGAATGTCGCGTTCCTATTAAATCTAAATAAAGTATATGCCAAATGCCCATCTAATAAATAGGTGGGCATTATTTGTCGCTTACATTCCATTAAACGGACCGTTAATTTAAATACACTTCCCCTTCTAAAAAATGAACAGCTCCCTATCAAGTAGACAGGGAGCTGTTCAAAAGTAAGGGTTTATGATTTTTCAAAACTCATATAGACCATGAGCTGGTCTTCCATTATAAGTATAGTAGGACTGGGAATGTGTTTGTTCTCCTTCATTTACCTTAATTCTTATAGACATACCCTTTCCTATATCAGTATCCATAGAAAATTTGCCATTAAAGGAATGAACCCTCTCCTGCATACCTCTAATCCCCATAGAATCAGCAATGATGATTTCATCCATTTTACAGCCTACACCATCGTCAGAATAATTGATTTCAAAGCCATCATCTGTTTCCAAGAGATGAATTTCAACAATATTGGCATATGAATGCTTCAAGGCATTGTTCATTAACTCTTGGAAAATCCGATAAATCATCAAGTTTAAACGCTCATCCTCTAAATATAGACGATCCATGGTATAACTTAAGACAAATTCAGCACGTTTACAAACTTTTTGAATAAGTTTCTCAAGGGCTGCATTTAATCCTAATGTATCTAATAGTGGCGGCTTTAAATTTTCACAATACCCTCTTAAATCCGTCAAGGATGCGATCATATTGTCATGAACTTTAGAGAGATCCATCTGTATATCTGCTATTTTCTTGGCATGAATAGCGCCATGCAATTCCCTAGCAATATGGAGTTGCTCCTGTAAAATCGTATCATGCAGCTCTTGCGCTAATTGATACTTTTCTTGTTCAAATCGGAGCCAAAGTAGCTTATGAAGCCATGGGAACTGGTGATTATCTGCTTCCTTCACCTGCTTTAATTGCTCTAACATTTCTTCAACCATTTTCGTATTTTCTATAAAATTATTTAAATATAAAAGCAGCAATTCCAGCCATAATAATTCCTCTTCCTTTAGATAAATAGATTTATTATGATCTATGACTAGTATTCTTTTATAATTTATATCTTGGTGAATAAAAGCAATATAAAAATGCTCTGTTTTCTTTATATCCCCCAAGCGTAGTTCTTCTAGTAATATTTCATCAATTTGATTTTGTGAATAGCCTTTTGATTTGTTTAATGAAGTAACCTGCTGCATTTGAAGATCATAGGTTAATACATCAATCTGTTTAATCTCAAGATGTAAAGTAGCCTCTAAAACAAATTTCTTCAATAAGTCTTCAATTTTGACGACCCTGCCAATACTATCAATGGTTGTATACATTCGATGGATATAATCCCCTTTTGTTGAAAATAGGATTTTTCGCTTGTGATAATCTACTTTTTCTTTAATATAGAACAGGGCTATTAAAGAGAGAAAGAAAAAAAAGAAAATTCCCGTTATTCTCGAAATAGAGAGATCCGTGATCCAGTAGAGACCAATTAAAAGCCAAGCTGTAAACGCAAAGGAAATATTAAAATAATGTCGGAAGCGAGTAATATAATACTCCATATCAAATATACGTTCCGTAAGCTGTGTAAATATAAAGCTATACGGTATAAGTATCAAGAATAAGGAGCTTATATCAGCAGAAAGTATATATTTATGAAAAATAATTTGCGGTATAGCAAACAAAAAAAGGAATGGAAAGAAAGGGCTAATAATACTTAATAAAAAAATTTTTAATTGAGGTGTTTTATATTTTAAATAGCCTATTCCTAAAATACCAAAAATTATTATTAATAAAATAAAAAATAACCACAAGATAAGAATAGAGAATAAAGTATTTGTAAATGGATAGATGATGCTAAAAATACTAAAAGAAGAAACTATAATTAAAGGTAGTATATATATTATTTTAATGTTGTAAATAAATAACCATTTTAAATGCAAAAATAAAAAGTAATTTCTTAAAAAGTGGATCAAAAGAACAAGACAAAGTATCATACTACTTCGATTTACAACTGTTCCAATATTATCTAGCCTTCCTGATGCACCCATACTAACATAAGCTAACGATACTGTCAGAATAAATAAAATAAGTAACTTTATTAAGCTTGAATTCTTTTGTTTTTTATATAAATAGAGAGAAACAATTAAGCTTAATAAAAAATAACATGCTGGTAAAAAAAACGCATACAAAAATTGTTCAGGAACATCAAATGGTGCTATTTGTAAATGAATTAGCTGTCCATCTTCTTGGTTCACAAACGTTAACTCTTTAGCTGCTCTAATTACAGGATCATATTTAAAAATATTTAATTCATCAATATTATTACCATCAACTTCTAAAATAATATCTCCTACCGAGAGATTTTGCTTATTCGCCCATTCCTTATAATAAGGCTCACTTATTAACCATTGTCCATTCTCTTCTTTCAGTTTAATGCCCAAATAAGGCGTGCTATAAGTAACATATATCAAATAGCTTCCCAATATAAGATATGTACTTATAGCAAGCCAAAGCCAATTATTTTTCAAAAAGTTTAGTGCCAAAGTCCCGTTTCTAAGCATGTCTCATTGTCATCAAACGATGCGATAATTGCCTTTTGCTCAAGCTCTGTAACACCAATTAGAGAAGCCTTATTTTCTTTTAACAATGTAAGTAACGATGGATCTTTTTCCAAATATTGAATCATGTTAATCATAAAATCTCCTCATTTCATTAGTTTTTATAGTTACACTATTTGGAGTAACCACTTGAGTTTTATATTCTATCAACCATAAACATTTTCTTATTTATACGGGATTAATAACCATAAATGTAACTACACTTATATTATACTTTCATTTTACAATTTATATCAACATATTCTTCTAAAAATTGCTAAAATTCTATATATTAGGCGCAGATTTTGCTAAAAACGCCTTGATTCTCTTTATTTTGACGATAAGCAAAAATAAAAGACGTTGCAGTCATCCGCATACTCAACGCCTTTCGTACATTTAGTATATTTAATTTTTACACCTGTTCATCTAAAAAGAAACCCCGTACCTTCCTTTTCAAAAGAAACATCTCCATATATAAGGTGGAGTTCACTTATTCATTTTGAAATTTCTATTTTTATACTATTTGCCGTGATATTCCGTAGTATACTTTTATCACAACAAACCAAAGGAGTATATAAATGCGTGATTCTAATCCTAATTGGCTGGCACATTGCACAGAAATAAAAGATTTAGCCAAATCAATGAAGAAAATTTATTTATCAGACAAGCAATTGTGAACAATTAGTTATTAAAATTTGAATATGTCGATCAAACAGGAAATAAAACATACAGAAATGAAAAAAGACTAAATTCTCAATTTGATACTGAGAATTTAGTCTTTTTAATATTGATAATTCCTTAACATTGTAAATCCGCATTTTCCCAAAACTATCAAAGACAAAAAAACCAGAGGGTTAAAACAGTACGACTTTATTTCAAATCTACAACAACTGTTGCTTTGAAATAAAGGTTGATCAAAATGGATGCTTTATCAGCAGATATTAGTTTCATTTAAAAAAGTTGATCATTTCATAATGATGTCGAAGACTGGATAGAATAATTTTCTTTTTGTAGGATTTAAGCTTAATAAATACAATTTGCCTCGAATCCTTTAATTGGATATTTTAAAAGGCAGCAGTAAATCTTCATCTGTATAAGTAGTGAGATATTCCCCACCAATGCTCATCTTCGAACAAGTAGCATCCTCACATGTAAAAGTAAACGTTTTTTTAGTTGTTTTCACCTCAATCTGCATATTGAATGGAAAATGACCTCCCATACTTTTGTTTATAGAAGGTGCAAGGGCAATGACGTCCGAATATTTCGCTATATGTTGGTAATCCTCGCTCTCAACAGTTAACTGAGCCATTTGATTTAAAAAAATTTGTTCTTCCTCAGTTGGTACGTACCATAGATCCCAAAAAAGCCATTTCCCGAACATATAAAAATTTACCGATAAACTAACAACCAATATACCTAAAACAATCGTCTTCTTCATAATCCCACTCCATTTATCTTATGTTTACTTTTGTAAATATATAAATAAGTTATATTAAGTGTAATTTTACACTATTAATATACTTTGTAAAGTAAGTTTTTGAAAAAGCTCGTTCTTATAGGTAATAGAAGTAATCTATACGAATAGTTTAATGCCTTTAGACTGCGTTCCTCCCAATTTGATCCTAAAAAAAACGCGTTCCTAAATAAACGCGCCCTTTAATGGAATAACCCTATTGTCACTGAACAGTTCCAAACCAATTTTTCCATTTAGATATTCTTTTTATTTACATTATAAAACCCCTATAGACCACTATATCTAAAGGGGAAAAAACGGTCCGATATTATATTAAGTCTAGTAGGTGACCTCGGAATCTTTTCTCTTTGGAGTAAGTGCAGTAAAAAGTGCAATTAAACTAGGTGGAATACTACATAATAAAAACAGCCAGTTGGTCGTCAGGATTGAGATTATCGTGAAAACAATAATGGACGTAACAAAGACAATTATGCCAACCTTCACACGAGAAGGCTGCAACGGGGCTGTACTGGACATATTGATGGTCAAAACAATTCCAATGATTCCCCAACTCGCTACGTGTGTTAAAAAAAGGATACCTAAAACCATAGCAGTGCTTAATTCAATCCC
Source organism: Lysinibacillus sp. FSL H8-0500 (assembly GCF_038051955.1). Lineage (NCBI taxonomy): Bacteria > Bacillati > Bacillota > Bacilli > Caryophanales > Bacillaceae > Lysinibacillus > Lysinibacillus sp. FSL H8-0500. The sequence continues at coordinate 4,570,149 of NZ_CP150292.1, forward strand.
AAAATTGATCAACGTAAATAAAACATACAGCGCTCCTAATGACACATACCATGAATAGGATCTCGCCTTTTGCCAAATATGATAGTACAGCTCGTCTAAGCCTCTGTTTTTTCTAGCCTTCTTTCGCCCGAACCACCATCCAAGGAGTCCACATATCACTCCCCCATATAATCCAATCATACCCCCAATATTAAGCTCCATAATTATATACTCCCCTCTTCAAATATAAACACTTCTTCAATCGTGCTATTGAACGCTTTGGAAATGTTGTAGGCAAGTTCTAAGGAGGGATTGAATTTCCCTGATTCAATAGCAATGATTGATTGCCTTGAGACGCCAACTTGTTTCGACAACTCTTCCTGCGTAATCTTCTTCAATTTTCGTAATTCTCGAATTCTGTTTTTCATAAAGCCTCCTTTATAAATGTAAAGTAAACTGTACATTTATTGATAAGTAAAGTTTACTCTACATTATTATATATGTCAAGCAAGCTTTACAATTTGGTTTTTAGTTAAAACAAAAAGAATTCTTATTAAGAGTCGTCTGGGAGGCATAACAAAAGGAATCAAAAATTCATTAAAAGCTAAACAATGTCGAGAAAAGGACAACAAAATCTTTTTATCAAAATAGAAAGACCATGTATATTTTCACTTTTATATACTATTTCCGGAAAGTCCGATAAATTAATAGTAAGTGATGTTTTGAGCGTTACAAAAAAGGAGGCTATTCAAATGAGTAAAAAAGAACTTTTGCAAAATGGAGTCAATCAAGTTTTTTACGAAGAAGAATGGTACCCACCATTATCAGAAGCGTTAAAAAATCTCACTGCTGCACAAGCATGTTGGCAACCAGAAGGAAATGCTGCGAATACGATTTGGGAAAATGTAAACCATTTACTCCTCTTTAAAGAGCGCTTAGTTTCTCGCTTACATAAAGATGAGACATTTGTTGCTCCACAAAATAATGATGAAACGTTTGTCCAAGGTGGAGCGCATGATGAAGATGCTTGGCAAGAAACTGTGAAACGAACACTTCACGTACATGATGCCTTACAATCTTCATTAGCATCCCTTCAAGAAGAGGCATTAGATCAACCTAGTCCAGCTCTTCCAGTTTGGCAACAATATCTAAATATCCTTCTGCACGACGCTTATCATACAGGGCAAATTGTCCAGCTTCGTAAACTACAAGGTTCATGACCAGCTAAGCGCTCATACTTATAAACGATGATTAAAATGGCTTGATTCTTGCACACCACAAAACGATTAAAAAGCAGATGCCCCCTAAAATTAGAGACAAACTACTAACTGTAGGGGGCCTATCATTTATTACCTTTTCATTATCGCTCTTCATATTTGTCACAAACTTAAGATTACAAGTCTATCGGCTTGCCACCTGTCACCCCATAAATCTGACCGGTGATATAACTTGCTTCATCGGAGGCCAGCAGAACATACACAGGTGCAAGCTCTACTGGCTGTCCCGCACGGCCAAGAGGCGTATTTTGACCAAACTCAGGAATCTCTCCTGCCAATTTTCCATTATCCAACTGCAACGGTGTCCAAATAGGTCCAGGTGCAACACCATTGACACGCACACCCTTCGAAGCAAAGTACGAGGACAGGGATACCATAAAGTTGCTTATTGCACCTTTTGTAGCGGCATAATCCATTAAAGATGAGGATGGATCGAAAGATTGAACAGATGTGGTGGTAATAATTGCACTTCCTGGTTCCAGATGTTCTTCGGCAGCTTTTACCGTCTCAAACATGCTGATGATGTTTACTTTGAAAGTGTCCTGCACTTGTTTAATTGTTAAGTCACTTAGGGATGGCTGTGCGATTTGTTGCGCAGCATTTAATACCAGTATGTCCAATCCGCCAAAAGCTTCCACTGTTTTTGTAACAATTTCTGTTGCTGTGCCATCTTCCCTCAGGTCATACGGTAGCAGTAATGCTTTGCTGCCTGCTTTTTCAATTAATTCTTTGACTATGTTGGCATCTTCCTCTTCACCAGGGAAGAATTGGATGGCTACATTGGCGCCTTCACGTGCATAGGCAATAGCAGCGGCACGGCCAATCCCAGAATCGCCTCCGGTAATCAAGGCATTGCGCCCCTTCAGGCGATTGTATCCTTTATATGATTCCTCTCCACAGTCAGGTTTGGGGATCATTTCATGCTGTAGCGCTGGCGTGTCCTGTTCTTGATTCGGGAATTTTTCCGTATGAAATTTCTTACGTGGATCGGTTAGATATGGGTTTCCCATCAAAAATCATCTCCTAATTTGTTTAATTATTGAAAAACACTTTGCGAGCTTGCACTATTTAAATCCTGTTACATTTTTTTGAATACCCTGTGATCATTTGCTTTAAACAGCTTCAGATCTATTACCCTCTTTTAGACATTTACTTTTTCCTTATAAAAGAAAAAACACCCTATGGAAGCGAGCAAACTAGTCCAATGTTGAAATGGATAGTTTGAACACTTACATTGAGTGTTTTAAGAACCTCTATAAAGTGGGTTATGAAAGATATTTAATAACGTTTTGTACGTTTAGACAGCTTTTCATGCTTATGCTTGTAACGCCTCAATTGCTTGAGCTACTTGCTCTTCTGTTAAATTGTGACGCACGATGTAGCGGTTGCGCGCATGCTTTGTACATTCGATTGTACAGCCACCTAAATGCTTTGCTTCATTTTCTTCAGATGTGATGATCTGCTTGTTACATTCTGGGTTTGCACAGTTAATGTAACGTTCACAAGGTTCACCATCATAGTGATCACGACCAATTATCACATGCTCTACTTGATTGATTGGCACCGTTAAACGCTCATCAAATACGTACATTTGACCGTCCCATAATTGACCTTTCGCAACAGGGTCTTTTCCGTATGTTGCTACACCGCCATGTAATTGACCGACATCGCCAAAGCCTTCGCGTTTCATCCAGCCTGAAAACTTCTCACAACGAATCCCACCCGTGCAATAGGTTAAAACATTTTTCCCTTCGAATAGCTCGCGGTTTGCACGTACCCATTCAGGTGTATCACGGAAGTTTTTTACGTCTGGTCGAATCGCGCCACGAAAATGGCCGACATCGTATTCATACGTGTTACGCACATCTAATACTACTGTATTGTCATCTTGCATTTCAGCAAGGAATTGTTCTGGTGACAGGTAACGACCTGTTAATTCATGTGGGTTTACGTCTTCTTCTAAGCCTAAGTTTACTAGCTCAGGACGTGGACGTACGTGCATTTTTTTGAATGCATGTCCATCTACTGCATCAATTTTGAAGACAATGCCCTCAAATAATGAATCTGCTTGCATGTTTGCCATGTATTGCTCTGTTTGCTCAATCGTACCTGAAACAGTACCGTTAATGCCCTCATTGGCTACTAAAATACGACCTTTTAAACCGATTTCTTTACACATAGCTAAGTGCATTGCTGAAAACGCCGCTGGGTCTTCAATCTTCGTGTAATGGTAATATAATAAAACTTGATAACTCATTGTTTTCCACCTATCATTTCAATATTTGCAGGATATTCCTGATAGTGTCTTTTACGACCTATTAACCATAAAGGATAATTATTTAATATGCTATCGGTAATTAGGCTGAAATGGCTATAAATATTGTTTTTAAAGAATTTGTAAAGTGATCAGCGGATCTTTTTATAAAGAAGTGTTATTCCACAATTGCGCCCGATTGTTGAAGATCGTTTTCAACTAAGGTCCCTGTAATTGAAGTAGAGGAACGATTAAATAATACAGGTTTACAGCTTCAAATTTACTGGTTTTTATTTAAATAACACACTCTGAATAATTTTGAAAAGTACTATAGTAGACATGTTTATATATTTGCATAAAAAGCTGTATAGACAATATTTAAAGGATAATCCAAGAAATATTGGTTTAACAACATTTCTTGGATCACCTATCTTTGGATATTTTATCCTTATTGATATAAAATTACCCTCTAATTCAATAAGGATTTATTTCACAAAATTCCCCTGAATGAGACCCCTCTTTCCGTTAAAGTTGATACGGATGCTTTTTGAATTCATTGGGTCTGGAGAGTTAGCTACATGAAAATGGATATGAGGTTCACTGGAATTCCCTGAATTTCCGACGAGTCCAAGCAAATCACCCTGCTTTACTTTATCCCCTTGCTTCACTACAATTGACTGGTGTTTAAAGTGAATAAGATAGCTGAATTCCCCATTTCCATGATCAAGAATAATATAATTACCTAAAGGTTGTTCCTCATTAAATATACCAACTGGTTCATTGTCTTCTACATTGTTCTCCATACTAACAACCACTCCATCAGCAGGTGCTAGGTATTCCTTGCCAAATGCAAAATAGCTTTCATTTAAGGTTGGATCACTTTCGTAGGACCTATTCTCCTTCATTATTACAAAATCATAAGCATAGCGTTGATTTTCAAATTCATAATGGTAATTTACCAGCTTGTTTGTACCTCCCCAAAATACGAACCACTCGTCTCGAAAAGGTAAATGAAATTTTGTTTTAGTAAAAATTTCATCTGTTTCGTGATGAATAGCTAATGGGATCAATTGTAATGCCTGTATAACGTAATCTTCGTCAAAAACTGCAATCATTCCTTTAGTACCACTATCATCAGTCCATACATATTGTTTTGCTCCGTTATCGTAAGGGAGTTCAGACTGTAATATAAATTTAGTAATATCTTTATTAAATTCTTCACCTAATTCCTGAAACTGCTTAAAGGATACTTCATTTTGAAAATATTCGCTCATTTGTTTGTACACTTTCTCAAAGTTTCCACCAAGTAAAATATCGGATAAGTCTTTTGGCTTCATTATTTTCTCTCCCTATATGTAGTTAGCTGTATTTTACATAAGTGGTTTAATTTTCACTTATATCTTAAGTACGAATCGGAAAGAATTAAGTTTCACTATTAAACAAACCTACAACGTTAGGTGAAGAAATTTTCCCAAAGCATCGTTTGGTACTTGTCAAAAAAATGTTATTCCACAATCTGGCCCTTTAATAAAAACAAGCGCTGATCCTTGTTACAGAATCACGCCTAATTATAGAATAACAACATACAATGTTTTCGAGTTGTTCATTAGTATTCCATTAGTTGTTAATGCCACTCTAACATAATTAAAAACTAAAAAGATGTTTTATTCATTCAATATAGTGGAATAGATTGAATGTGAACATATATAGGAGGGATCAATAATGACAGTCAAATTGACAGTAGAAAACGTAGTACAGGCGAAACAAGAAGTGGAGAAATTAGAAGCGCAAGGGCATCTTCGAGATAACATTTACATCTTTGCGCACTATGAAGAACGTGAAGATGATATTAACGAAGCACTCGGGACAGAAGAAGCTGGTATTAGCGAGCAAGGGTTCCTGACTTCTTTGAAGAACCTGGTGAATTCCCGTGGAGATGAACTCCGCAACGAGTTAGCTTCTGTCGGATTAAGTGAATCGGAAGCTGCTCAATTCGAAAAGGAACTGGATACAGGTAAATTAGTCATAGTTGCCAATAAGTAAAAACAAACCCGGGAATCCAATCCTGGGTTTGTTTTTCATTTTACAAGTCCTCCTCGTATTCCTTCGACTCTGTATTCCAGATAGCCTTTTCAGTATAAAAACCCATCCTTCTTTATTGTCAATGATCTGCTCTAGGAAATTTTCATCTTTTTCATTAAAGAGTGTTCTTCAACAATATGGCCCAATTGTAAAATAAGAAAAGACCCTGCATATCAACACAGGATCTTTAAACAATCTTTTTTATAAAACTCTAGTTACATCATCTTATTTACATACGATTATATAGTTAGAAGTTGTAACAAGATTAGCTATAAACACTCATAGATACTTTTTAAGTATTCAGTATACAACTTTTTTGTCTAGTATACATCTTTATTGCAACTCAACAATACATGTAGCTTTAAAATAAAGTTTGCTCAAAAATACTTCATAAACCCAAATTTTACGTGAAATAAAAAGAACCCGCTTTGAAAAAAAGTTTGATCAAAATGGGTTCATTATTTGTGAAGTACTCTACAATTTTTTTAAAAAAGTTTGATCATTTTTGTGCTGTGTTCAATCAATTAAAGGGTTCATTTAACGAAGATATTCAACGCAAACGTTATCTCATTCATCTATAGATGGGTAAGAATATTGACTAGTTTCCCGAATGGATCCCTTACATAAAAGCGCCGAACTCCCCATGGTTCCTCAATTGGCCCATACTCAATTGGAATCTCCGCTTCTGTTACGCGAGTTAATGCATTGTCAAGATCATCAACTTCAATTGACAAGTCGGGCACTGGTGTCCCTGAACCTCCCTCTGAAAGAAAGCTAATCTGAGTGTCCATTTTCTCATGTGATCCATAAGTTGCAATAAATCCCATATCCATCAGTTGGTCAAGTCCAAGCACTTCCCCGTAAAAGTACTTTGCTTTAGAGATGTCCTGCGTCCCAACATTTGCAACAATTCGTTTGACCTTCATCTTTACACTCTCCTAAAGTTTTGATGTCCAATTTTTATTCTATAATTTGGAATCTCCTAGAGTATTTTATTTTTCCATAAAAAGCTCCTTTGGAGAAAGCATATCCAAAAGGGTAAAGCTTCACAACTTTTTTACTAAAATCCTTCTCTATCTGAAAACACTTCTATTTTATCTGAGTAATAAAAAAACAACCTCTTACAGATATGATACCGAGGAGGTTGTTTTTAATCAAACTATATTATAAATTATCAATCTTTGTTTTAAATGTTCAATCTTTTTTATAAAACTACTGGATCTACGTCAAGTTTTTGGACACATTCTGCTTAAGTTTTTTCTTGGGGCAACATCCCGAATGGATTGTTCCACATCCCAAGTAGCCCGTCAAAGTGAAAAGAGCCTTTGACCGCCTACTTGGGATGTAGAGCGAAAAAGATACGGATGTTGCCAAACAAAAATGTTGGGGTGGGGATTTCCATCACCCATGTTTACGCTGCGGCACGGCAGACTTTTTCAAAGGCCTCTGGCGATAAATAACCGATGCTGCCATGAATTCGCTTGCGATTGTACCAGCCTTCCATATAGCGGAACAGCGCGATACGAGCTGCTTCAAAATTGGCATAGCGCGTACGATACACCTCTTCTTTTTTCAACGTCGCATGGAACGATTCGATGCACGCATTATCATACGGGCATCCTTTGCGACTGTAAGAAGGCGTGATCTCATATTGCTCGAGCTTTTCACGAAAATCCTCGCTCGTATATTGCGTCCCTAAATCGGTATGCAAAATCAAGCCTGGTGCGGGCTGTTGTACTTGTACGGCGTTTTCAAGCGCGTCTAAAACGAGGTCCACCGTCAGGCGGCGACCGAATTTATAACCGACAATCTTTTTTGTGTGTAAATCTTGTACCGACGCCAAATAGCACCAGCCATCTTGAACGGTATGGATATACGTAATATCGCCCACCCATTTTTTGTTGATGGTTTCGGTTGTAAAGTCCTGCTCTAATAAATTTTCACGTTCTTCTACGTGACCGCTAGATGAGGTCGGTTTGTACTTTTTTACGATGTTCGAACGGATGCCTGCATGTTTCATAATACGCTGAACGCGATCAATACTGCCGGTGTAACCTTCTTGCTTTAAAATGGCGAAAATCTTTGGTGCCCCGTAGCGTCCACCACTGGCTGCGTAGATGGCACGAATGCGTACTAAAAGCTTTTCGTTGGCGACATGATAGCTGTTTGGCTGCTTATGAAACGATTGATAATACGTACTTTTTGGCATCTTTAACACGCGACACATCAACTGAACAGCTTGATGCTCGCTTTCTTTTTCAATAGGGTCAATGAGTTCTTGGTCGTCTATTTTTGCGCGAATATGGTCATAGCCTTTTTTAAGATTTCTACCTCTTGTTTCAGACGTAAGTTTTCCTTTTGGATTGCAGCTACTTCCGCTGCCGTTCACTCATTTGTCCCTTCAATCGGAGAATGTAGTTTAATCCATTTATAAATCGTTACTTCTGATACACCATATTCGCTGGATAGCTGGCTGACCGGCGTGCCAGAGCGATAAAGCTCCACCACGGTTTGTTTGAACTCTTGATTATACTTTTTTTGACTCATGTCGGACACGTCCTCTCGTTTAGGTTATTTTACTAACTTAGCGCGAGTGTGTCCATGACTCTATATTACATCCAGTAAAAGCTTTTTTATAAGGCTGTTTTCTAAAAGATTGTTGTTATTCAATGTAGTGTAGTGCTTTAATTGAAGATTCGCATCCCGAAATAAACAATCTTTATTATAAAAACCAAACTAGATAAATAAAGAACCCACTGTTTTGATCAAACTTTGTTTCAAAACAGTTGGTTTCTTTCTGTATAAAATCAGCGTTTGCAACTTATCTTTTATCAAACTTTATTCAAAAGCTACAACAAATCTTGATAAAACATCCATAATCAAACTCTATTCTAAGTAACAATTGAACAACTTAAAGTAAACATCCTAAACCTTAGTATTACTACATTCAAGCTTGTTTAGCTAGAGTCTACTTATAATGAACATACTTATATTTTGTATAGAACTATATAATTATTTTTCTTCACTTTTTTTACCATACATACTTTCGGTAGAATAGTGGTGGGAATACACTTTATTCCCAAATAAAATATTAAGCAAAGGGGAATTATTATTTATGACTGATTTTAGGCTTAGAATGAAGAAAAGTGTAGAAATTTTAGATATGAAGTTACAAAAAATTATTGATGCTAAAATGGCTATTGGGAGAAAAAAATTTTGGAGCGATACAAAAAGATATAAGTTGAACATGGAAACATTAACTTGGATTATAAATACAGATTCATTACTTTTTAAAAATGATAAAGATTATGAAGAATGCAAGATTAATTTTCAGAAAAAAATAGAAAGCAATTTCAAAGGCACACAAAAGCATCCAATTGTTACTGTAAATGATGCAAGATAAATTTGAAATTTAGAGAGGGAAATGTTACTTGAAAAGAAGCGTGTTATATATTGAAGATAATGAGAAAATAGGCAGTTGGGTAAAAGAAGAATTGGAACATCGAGGGTTTTCAGTTCAATGGCTGCTTTCAGGTGAAGGAGCCGAAAGAGAAGTTAATCAGCATGAAATAGTTATTTTGGATATCATGTTACCCGGGTTAGACGGATTTACTGTGGGAAAACGATTAAAAAAGGCAGCTCCTGCCGTTCCAATATTGCTGTTATCTGCTAGAACATCAATAGATGATAAGGTAGATGGTTTACAATTTGCTGATGACTATTTAACGAAACCATTCCATACGGATGAATTAGTTGCAAGATTGGAAGTATTAATCCGTCGAAGTGGTGGTATACATTCTGAACGAATTGCATTAGGAAATCATATTGAAGTAGACCCAGAAGTCCAAATGGTATATGACAAGTACACAGGAGAAGAAATTATATTGACAGGGAAACAACATCAAATTTTAATGTATTTCTTACGCCATCCTAATCAAGTGTTACCAAAAGAGCAAATTTATGAAGCGATTTGGAACGAAACTTACATAACTGGTGATAAAACAATACTGGTGCATATCCATCGATTGCGTCAAAAGTTGGAACGTCATCCAGATTCCCCAGAAATTATTGAAACGTTGAAGGGAATAGGCTATCGGGTGAAACTATGAAACAGAATAGATCATTATTTCGTCGTTTTCTAAAAGTGCATTTTTTATTTATCTTTTTTCCTCCTCTTGTGCTTATTTTCTTCAGTGCGTTCGTTCCTGTTAGCACTGAAAAAGAAATGAATACGTTAAATCTGTTTTACTTTACCTTATTTTTGTTTGGTTTTATTATTGTCGCATTTGTTGTGAGATCTTGGATGTTCTTCTTGAGACTTCATAAACGTCTCACCCGCTTACAGGAAGTCATGTCATTTTCAGCTAATAATAATTCATTTCCTAAACCAATATCTGTTCAAACGGGTCGTCTGGATGAAATAGACCAGTTAGGAAGTTCTTTTAATTGGATGATTCAGCAGCTTGAAGACAGTCGCAAGCGAGAATATGAAGAGGAATTATTACGCCATCGACTCATTGCGAATTTATCTCACGACTTACGAACGCCACTTACCATTTTGAGAGGACATATCACCAGATTAAATAAAGAATCAATGAGTTCTGAAGGGCAAGACTCATTAGCAGAGATGAACCATACGATTACAAGAGTCGGAAATCTAATGGATGATTTACTTTCCTATACATTGCTTACATCAGAGAAACATCCTTTTCATCCAACTTCAACAGATATTGTACGTTTAGTAAGAGCATCTGTCGCTGAGTGGTATCCTGCATTTGAAGAAAAAGAAATTCAGTTAGATGTTGATTTACCGACAGTGAAGACTTTTTATTGGGAAGCAGATCCTAAATGGATGAAACGAGTTCTGGATAATTTATTTCAGAATATTCTTCGCCATGCAGCAGAGGGAAAATATACAAACATTGTGGTTGATGTAGAAAAAGAACTAATCATTGTTGCAGACAGAGGTCCAGGTATGGATAACTCTTCCTATGAGGGTGGGTCGGGGATTGGTTTATCGGCTTTAAATCATATGTTGAAAAAAATGAAGCTGAAAGCTGACTTTACATCAAATGAAAATGGTACAAGAGTAGCTATTGGTAGAGCTTAACCTAAAGTTAACCCAGAAGTAAACAGCAAGATAAACGAGATTTAACTTTGCTTTTTTATAATTAGAACCATAACTGAAAGGGAGTGTTATGGTTGCTTACGATTAATAACTTAGTCAAACATCGCGGAACTCAAGAAATCTTATCAGGTATCAGTTTTAAAGCTAGACCAGGTAGAGTAACTGGTTTTTTAGGTCCGAATGGGGCAGGTAAAAGTTCTACACTTCGCATCCTGCTTGGATTAGATCATGCCACCTCAGGGAGCGCACTAATTAATGGAAAGCCATTCGCAGAATTACATAATCCTCTAGCAACAGTAGGTGCCGCACTTGATGGATTTGGAGCTCATCGTATGCGAACGGGACGTGCACATTTGCGTTGGATTGCTCGTGCCTCAGGATTATCTCGCTCACGGGTCGAGGAAGTTCTGGAAATAGTAGGTCTTACGAATGTAGCTGGTAAAAGAATTGGAAATTATTCCCTAGGTATGGGAAGAAGACTTGGAATGGCAGCTGCACTACTTGGTGATCCAAAAATATTGGTTTTAGATGAACCTGTAAACGGGCTCGATCCAGAAGGAATTCGTTGGATTCGGACATTTTTACGTGAACGCGCTGAGTCTGGAAACACGGTGTTACTATCCAGTCATCTAATGGGAGAGCTTGAAGAGACTGTTGATGATGTGGTGATTATTAATCATGGAAAAATCGTTGCAAATGGATCATTGAAAGAAGTAATAGGTAATCATTCCACGCTGGAGAAAGCCTTTTTTGCCCTGACATCTGAAAATACAGGTGATGTTGTATGAGAGCATTTAACGCAGAATTATCTAAATTGTTCTCTCTGCCGGGTATTTGGCTTGCCTTTCTTATTGGAGCATTTGCCCCAGCGGTCATTGCTGCCTTGGACAGTACAGCCCAAAAAGAGAAGATTATAGCTGGAGTTAGCACACGTCTATCAGAAGTTGGCTATATTGGTTTAGCTCTTGGTGTGCAAGGTGTCATTATTCTTGGTGTGCTTGCTGTCAGTAGTGAGTATTTGACAGAGAGCAGTGAGTCTGGTGGAGGGAATCAGATTACAACGAGTTTAACCGTTGTTCCATCTCGTTTCCACTTTTTGCTAGCAAAAGCAGGTGCAGTGACAGTGATTAGCATACTGCTTTCCATTGTTGCTATTCTAACAACTGTGTCAGCAACAAATCTTATTCTTGGTGAATACGCCCCTGCATTTGAAGCATCTAGACTGATTGGCGCGGTTTGTTACTGGATATTTACTGCTCTTTTAGCATTTGGGATTACGGTTCTAACTAAGAATGGCATTATCCCGCTTGCTGTGCTCATGATAAATTCATCTGTTGTGACAGTCTCTTACCTCCTTACTAAGGTTACAAAATTAGCGTTTTACTTACCAGATAAGGCTGGCTTTGATATGTTTATGTTTACGAGCGACAGTTTTCACACCCCATTCACAGGTGGTTTAATCATGTTTGCTTGGGTAGCTGTTCTTTTCATTGTCGCAGCCATTGTATTCCATAGGAGGGACGTTACATCATGAGTGTCTCTTCTAGTAGAAAGATAACACTAATCCTTGGTGCTGAACTGGAAAAATTAGTTACATTACCACAGGTATGGCTCATTCTTACAGGGACATTCATTCTAAATTTAGTTTTAGCAGCAGCTTTTACTTCTGCTGGTCTACAAGGGGCAGCAGGAACGCAAAGTATACTGAAAATAGGACTTGCTTCTATGGGATATCTTCAAGCAGGGTTCATTATTCTAGGTATCTTAGCTACTTGTTCAGAGTATACGGGTGGACAGATTCGAACTACTTTAACTACGATCCCTTGGCGAGGGTTTCAACTATTCACGAAGCATTTAGCTTTGGCAATTGTAACCATTCCTTTGGCGTTTATTATTGCTGCATCAGGTGTACTATATGCTTTTATTATGATGAAAGACACAGCATTAGTGATTGAAATAGACGCTATGATAAAAACTTTAGTAGGTGCAACCGGCTATCTAACATTAACCACCCTTCTCAGTGCAGCTATAGGTGCTCTACTCAGACGAACCACTCCTGCTTTAGTGGTACTGCTTGGTCATTATTTCATTGTCAGTCCATTATTGAAAGATTTTTTACCCAGTATTAAAAATTATTTTCCGGATACGGCAGGATATTATATGTATATGCCGCCTTCCTCTGATGAAATAAATGTACTTACACCAACGCAAGGGACAGGTGTTTCAATGTTATGGACACTGATTTTTATTACAGTAGCTATTGTATTTTACCGTAAACGAGATGCCTAAGTTTAGGTTTCAGCAATTACCGGAAAAAGTGATTTATAAGATATACATAATAAACCTAAATAACGTTCTCAAATGCAATCTTGGTAAATATTCAAAAATAGAAATAACTACATTAATGGAGGTAGAAATGGAATCGCAATTAAGGGTTGAAAGTAAAGTGAAAAATAATGATGTAAAAGCAATGATAGGGTTTCTACTCATATTTTATTTGGTATGGACAATTAAAGAATTATGGTTAATTGACTACATTTATTCATTCGGTGAAATAATCTCCCCATTATTAGAGGCGTTGGTTAAGGGGTTCGTATGGATTGTTCCAACTTGGTTATACATAAAATATTATTTACATACTAACCCATTTGACTACTTAAGAGTAAACGTTAATGTTAAAAAAGGTTTATTTTGGGGAGTAGTTCTTTCACTGTTAGTTGGCTTATATTTTGCTTTTGAAACATATATCATTAATCAGCAATCATTTCAATTTTCATTATCCATTGATGATTACCTTAATGCTTTTCTTATGGCAGGGTTAGCCGAAGAAATTGTTTTCAGGGGACTAATTTTACAAGAAATTAATAAAAAAATGGCTTTTTGGAAAGCAAATATTGTAACTGCTTTACTATTTTTGGTCATTCACTACCCAATTTGGATTTACAATGATGGATTCTATGATTTCTTTATAGCTGGGACCCATATATATGTTTTTGCAATAGGTTTACTTTTTGGTTTTGTCTATAAAAAGACAGGTTCATTATGGTCGGTTGTGTTGTTGCACGCGTTGCATAATTTTTTTGTTACTATTATTTAGTGAAAAAATATATTATTAATTAACTAACGTGGTACTTTAGTGCAACAAGGATTTATAATGTATACATCAATAAACTAAAAAGCGTTCCCAAACGCAAGTTTTGGCGCACATTTAAAAGCCATCAATGTTGTTAAAACAACGTTTCCCCGGCTTTTCTTATAAACATTATTTATACAGTTTTTTATACATGAAGCGTAAACACTTGATACACCAATATTTACACGATTATGGCTTAACGTTTAAATCGTGTATATTTCCTAAGATTGTAATCAGCACTTTTCTGGCGCTAACGGGGCAGTTTAATACAACAAGCATTCTTGTTAAGATTTGAATGAAAAATCACAGGAATCAATATTCGTATAATCGACTCACGAAACATCAAAACAAAAAAGAGTCAATCTACAAACATTTGTAGATTAACTCTGCCATTATGATTGAACAGTAACAATTTTAAAAAACAGCCATAATTTAAAAGTGCCTTCCTTTATACAATAGAGGAAGGCACTAGCTTTTTAAGCCTAAAATCAACTAATTTTATTTTATATACCAGCCCTACATAAATTAGCTACTAACTTAAATATACTAGGGTACAATTAAGTTGTGTACACACAACTTACAATACACTCCAACAACCACTTACTCCACAGTCACCGATTTCGCCAAGTTACGTGGTTTATCCACATCACAGCGACGATGCAATGCTGCGTAATAGCTAATTAGCTGTAATGGCACTACAGACACAAGGGGTGTTAGTAGCTCGTGAACATGTGGGATCACTAGACGATCGCCATCTTCGTCAATGCCTGTCATGGCAATAATGCATGGGTGTGCGCCACGTGCGGCTACTTCTTTGACGTTGCCACGAATATTTAAGGCTACGGATGCTTGCGTTACAAGGGCAAACACTGGCGTCCCTTCTTCGATTAAGGCAATTGTGCCGTGTTTTAGCTCACCACCCGCAAAGCCCTCTGCTTGAATGTAAGAGATTTCTTTTAGCTTTAGAGCCCCTTCAAGGCTTACATAGAAGTCGATGTTGCGGCCGATGAAGAATGCGTTGCGTGCGATTTTTAAGTAATCTTCTGCGATATCTTCTAGTACATCCTTTGAATCAATAATTGTTTGAATCCCGTTAGCGACAATCGCAAGCTCTTGTTTTAGATCAAATTCTAAGCCTTTGCCATTTGCCTTTGCTGTTACATAAGCGGCTAAGGCAAGAACTGCTATTTGTGCTACATAGGCTTTTGTCGAGGCTACTGCAATTTCTGGGCCTGCATGTAAGAGCAATGTATGATCCGCTTCACGTGATAGCGTAGAGCCAGGTACATTGGTAATTGTTAATGTTGGATAGCCAAGCTCTTTAATTTTCACAAGCACCTGACGGCTGTCTGCTGTTTCACCTGATTGTGTAATAAAGATAAATAATGGTTTTTCTGATAGCAAAGGCATATTGTAGCCGAATTCACTTGAAATATGCACTTCTACTGGAATACCAGCTATTTTTTCGAAATATTGTTTGCCGATTAAGCCTGCATGGCTACTTGTACCAGCCGCAATAATATAGAGGCGATCTGCTGCACGTAATGCTTCTAAAATTTCTGCATCAATGGTTAACTCACCGTTGTCACCTTCATACGCTTGAATAATTTTGCGAATCACAGTAGGCTGCTCATCCATTTCTTTTAACATATAGTGTGGATATGTGCCTTTTTCAATATCACTCATATCAAGCTCCGCTGTATATGGTCCACGCTCTACAATACTACCATCTAATTTTGTAATTTCCACACTCGCCTTGTGTACAATTACAACCTCTTTGTCATGAAGCTCAATATACTGATCTGTAACCTGTAACATTGCCATTGCATCTGAAGCAACAACATTAAAACCTTCACCAACACCTACTAAGAGTGGTGATTTATTTTTCGCTACAAAGATTGTGTCTGCCGCTTCTACATCTAACAGGGCTAGTGCGTAAGAGCCATGTAATAATGATAATGTTTTACGGAAAGCATCAGCCGTGCTAAAGCCTTCTTTTACAAATAATTCTATTAACTGCACAATCACCTCTGTATCTGTATCAGATTGCATCGGAATGCCTTTTAAGTACGTTTTTTGCAATAAATGATAGTTTTCAATAACGCCGTTATGCACAAGTGTAAAGCGTCCTGATGAACTTTGATGAGGATGGGCATTTAAACGATTTGGTACACCATGTGTTGCCCAACGTGTATGACCAATACCCATTTTCGCTGTAATATCTTTATTGACTGCCTCGCGTAAATCGGCAATACGTCCTTTTTCTTTAAAAACTGTGACACCCTCTTCATTACGTATCGCAATACCTGCTGAGTCATAGCCACGGTACTCTAGTTTCTCTAAACCTTTTAATAAGATTTCCTTTGCATCTGCTTCTCCAATATACCCTACAATTCCACACATAAATTCTTGTCCTCCGATATTGTCAATTTCATGCAATGACAAACTAGACCCATCCTATCGAATTTTTTGGAATGCAGAAATAATACTTTATTTTGATACAAATAAAGTACAGCTCTACATGCAAATACTATACTCACTCACCTGAATGAATTATTCGATAGATGAAGTTTCTGATTAGTTATCAATTGCTTTTACTTATACCTTCTCCATTTTCTGTACATTCAATCGCTTAAATGCTTTCAAAATGAAAAATGACAATCGGGTATGTCGATCGGGAGGCATCCGCCGAATTTTCGATAAACCTCCACCTCGTCTGCTAAAGATAATTTCCGTCCGATTTCTTTAGCTCAGGCGCTATAATTGTTTTCCGATTTTGCGCTATCTTTCCTCCTTGTGCGCTCGTTAAAGGATAAGGTCGGACCTTCCCTTCAACTTCTCCATCATACTCAATCATATGCTATCCGTCAAATTTCCGTTATAAAAAATACCTTATCATCCATTCTTTTCGTGACAAATATGTAGACAACGAATGCCAACAATATTAATAGATTAGCTACTTGAACATTTGATAAATGCTATTCATCCTGTTCAGTAAAGAGGCACAAGCAAATAATCGCTTGTGCCCATCTCTTATTTACTCGCCAATAATTTAACGATTTCTCGATTGAAAGCAGGTAAGTCATCTGGCGTTCTACTTGTGACCAGTTGCTTTTGACAAACGAATACTTCCTCATCATGGAATATTGCCCCTGCATTTTCCAAATCAACTTGAATGGATTTATAGCCTGTAGCGTCACGACCTTTTAATGTCTTCGCTGTAATCAGTAACTGTGGGCCATGACAAATGGCAAAGGTAGGCTTCATGTCATCCATAAAGGATTTTACAAATGCCACCACTCGATCATCCGCACGTAATATATCAGGAGAAAAGCCACCCGGAATCAGTAGTGCATCGAATTCAGAGGCATTTACTTCATCAATCCCTTTATCAATTTTCACTATTTGTCCATGTTTTCCCTTTACTTCCTTACCTGCTTCTGTATCAATTGTTACTAGCTGATGTCCAGCTGCTTCTAAGGCTTCTTTAGGGCTTGTAAATTCAGTATCCTCAAACATATCTGTAATAACTGTAGCAATTTTAGCCATATCTATACAACACTCCTTATTTATTGTGATTCTTTACTACTGTTCCCCATCTCGTTTAATTCAAACAAAAAACTCGATTCCCTGTGAATGGACAATCGAGTTTTTCTATATATTATTCGGCTAAGCCCATTTCTGTACGTACAACATCAGCAATACGCTCTACATAACGCTCACAATCTACTTCCGTAGCAGCTTCCACCATTACACGAACAAGCGGCTCTGTGCCTGAAGGACGAACTAAGACACGACCGTTACCTGCCATTTCTGCCTCTACCTGTGCAATAACAGCAGCCACTTTCGCGTTGTCTGTTACAGCATGCTTGTCTGTTACACGGACATTCACAAGACGTTGAGGGAAGATTTTCATTTCAGCAGCAAGCTCTGATAGCTTTTTGCCTGTTGCTTTCATGATGTTAACAAGCTGGATACCTGTTAATAAGCCATCGCCTGTTGTATTAAAATCTAAAAATACAATATGACCTGATTGCTCGCCACCTAAGTTGTAGTCATTGGCACGCATTTCTTCTACAACATAACGATCACCAACAGCTGTTTTAATACTTTGCATACCATTATCCTCTAAAGCCTTATAAAAGCCCATATTGCTCATCACTGTGGAAACAATCGTTTGTTTTTTCAAACGACCTACTGTATTTAGATGCTTCCCAATAATAAACATAATTTGGTCGCCGTCAACAATCTTACCGTCTTCATCTATAGCAATTAAACGGTCACCGTCACCATCAAAGGCTAAACCAACATCTGCATGCTTCTCTATTACAAACTGAGCTAGCTTTTCTGGATGTGTTGAACCAACACCATCATTAATGTTTAAGCCTGTTGGTGAAGCACCCATTGTTGAAATATCTGCCTCTAAATCTGCAAAGAGATGTGTAGCTAATGAGGATGTAGCACCATGTGCACAATCAAGCGCTACATGAATACCATCAAACTCTTCACCCACTGTTTGTTTTAAGTATTGAATATATTTTTGACCACCTTCGAAATAGTCACTTACAGACCCCAAGTCCGCTCCGATTGGACGTGGTAAGGTATCCTCCTGAGCATCCAGCAATGCTTCGATTTCTGCTTCTTGGGCATCTGTTAGCTTAAAGCCATCAGGACCAAAAAATTTAATACCGTTGTCAGCAACAGGGTTGTGTGAAGCTGAAATCATGACGCCGGCATCTGCGCTCATAATTCGAGTAAGGTAGGCAACCCCCGGTGTGGAAATAATTCCAAGACGCATTACTTCTACGCCAATTGATAAAAGACCAGCAACGAGTGCACCTTCAAGCATTTCACCTGAAATACGTGTGTCACGACCAATTAAAACCTTTGGACGTTCAGTTGCATCCTTTGTTAGCACATAGCCACCTACACGACCAAGTTTAAATGCAAATTCTGGTGTTAATTCACTATTCGCGACGCCACGGACGCCATCTGTTCCAAAATATTTACCCATTCTACTTATTCTCTCCTTCAATGCATGACCATGCCCACTAAGTTTTACTTTCAAGACACTTGTCCGCTTACTTTTGGAAAAGTCTGTTTGTTTATTTATTGGTAACTATTCATAACCCTTCAGCTCGTTTGTTTGGCGAAGCCTGTTACTCAGCCAAACAAACTTTAATCGGGTTTTGATTTAGAATCAACATAAAATTATAGTCAGATATTGTCTAAGAATCAACATCCTCTGCTTCCTCTGTTGATGGATTTTTATCATCAGTTGTTGTATTTTCATCAGTCACATCATTTTCCTCAGTTGGCGTCGGTGGTTGTGTTGCTTCCTCTGAAGTAGTTGGTGTTGTCTGCTGTTCTTGTTGTTCCTGTTGCTGTTCTTGCTGCCCTCGCTGATCTACCTTTGTAATATCTGCCTCTACCTTTATTTTCTTGTCAGACACTTTTGTCACACCATCTGGTAATTTTACATCAAATTCATACGTTTTTGACTCTGTAATTTTTGATAAATCAACAGTTACTGGAACTTCCGTTAAATTATCAACAATTGATTTTTTACCATACACTTTGATTGTTTTTGGTGTTACTGTTAAGGCATTGATTGTAATATCATTTGCTGCCTTTGCCGTTTCTTTTAGGACTACTGGCAGCTCCTTGCTGTATTCCCCTATATCTACTTGAACCTTTACAGTTTCAGGTTCAATTATTACATCTAACTTATTTAGGTCTCGATCTAATACTTTTACTGCCGCTTGCTGTGAGAACGATTGCTTCAATCCCTTCTCCCCTGTAACCGTTGCTTTGACATAGCTAATACTTTCAATAGCACTTTTTGCACCTGTGACATAAACAGTCAGTGGATCAGCTACCATATCTTTCAGTATATAGCCTTCTTCAATTAAACGGCTATTCATTTCAGGATCTACTCGGAACTCCTGCGTAACCTTTTCCTCAATATTGACCCGAACGGTTTTAGGATCTAAGGTAACCTTTATCTTTTCTGAAATATTTTCATACTGGAGATTTACATCATGTTCGCCCATTAATAAATGACTTAAATCAACAAACACTGAAAAATCCTTTGATGCTTTTGTTTTCAGAACCAACGCCATTGGACCTTCTATCTTAACATCCACCGTTTCAGGTAAGCCTGTGACAATAAAATTCTCATTATCATAATAAATATCTACTGGCACATCACGAATCACATCGGTTTGTTCGTTCGATGTTGTTTTATTTATTGGCGATAACTCCGTACGAACTGAGAAAAAAAGTAAAAAGGCCAAAAATAATGCGATGATTCTTAATACCCAAGGGCTATTCATCATTTTATCCATTCTTTTTCCCCCTCCAAGTCAACTTAGAGGCTACATTTGATTCCTGTGCTGATCCGAACCACATTTTGCGTAGTAATGTTTCGAACTCCTCTAGTGAAAGGTTGCGATGGAGATTGCCATTTAATGTAATGCTGATTGCGCCTGTTTCTTCTGATACAACAATCGTAATTGCATCTGTCACTTCACTTAAGCCAAGTGCAGCTCGATGGCGTGTTCCTAGCTCCTTTGAAATAAATGGACTTTCAGAAAGCGGTAAATAACAGGCTGCTGCTGTAATCCTATCTTTTTGCATAATTACCGCTCCATCATGTAGCGGTGTATTAGGTATAAAGATATTGATGAGTAATTCTGAGGAAATTTCAGCATTTAACCCTATACCTGTTTCAATATATTCATTTAGACCTGTTTCTTTTTCAATAGAAATTAATGCACCTATTCGACGTTTCGCCATATAACTAACAGATTTCTTCATAGCTTCAATAAGCCTTGTCTGTTCTTCCTCTACTTGACTAGAAGAGCGCTGGAATAGCTTCCCTCGACCAATTTGTTCAAGCCCACGTCTGATTTCAGGCTGAAATATAATAATAATGGCTAAGAAACCATACTCAATTACCTGTTGTAACATCCAGCCAAGCGTTTGTAACCCTAAAAGGTCTGTTGCAAGTCGTGCAATAATAATGACGAAAATTCCCTTTAGTAATTGGACGGCTTTCGTACCTTTAATGAGGGTTAAGACTTTATAGACAACGTACCAAACAAGCAGTACATCAATGAAGTTAATAGCAATATTCACAGGTGTTAAATCTGTGAAATATTCGATAATTTGCATGTGGCATCCCCCACTTTTCATTACGAATCCATACACATCTAAGTATAGCACACTCTTAACAAATGTAACTTTTTTCAAATAAAAAGTCTACTCAAAAGAGTAGACTTTTCAGCCTCTCACGTGCACTATTGTTTAGGACGTATAGAGTATTATTTAGTTTCGTCTTTTTCATTAAATGTCATGGCTGATTTTACAGAGTTTTTAATTGTATACCATAACCATTCAAATACTTCATCAATTTCTTCAATTTTACCTGAAACTACCGCTGAAGATGCCATATATTGCCCGTTAATGACTGTGACGTCACCATCAACCTCACCTTCAATAATCAAATCGCCATTTTTTACAACAATATCGCCTTTCACCACTTCTCCCTCAGGTACAATCACCGTTTGACCATCTACTACTAAATTTGGTTGTTTGGTCACAGAGAAGTTCTGATCATCCATAAAGCTACCCAGTAATGTAGCACTCATAAATAAGCAAAATACTGCTGCTGCCACAAAGAATGGATGTCGGCGTATCCATTTTTGTATACCTACTCGACTTTTTGGTTTTGGTAAACGAGCCATGACTGCTGCTTCAAAACCAGGAGGCGCTGTAATGTGGGAAGCACTCTTCACAAAGGCGATTGTTTCACTCAATTCTTGCATCATTTGTTTACAATCATTACATGTATGCAAGTGCTGCTTTAGCTCTTGCTCATGCTCACGACTAATGTCACCGTCTAAATAATCATGCATATAGTCTATAATATGCTTTGGACAAGTATTCATGACGCTCCCCCTCCTACAGATTGTTTAATTGCTTACGTAATGCCTCACGTCCTCGATGAATTCTTGTTTTCACCGTGCCAAGCGGCATATCCAAAATCTCGCTAATTTCTTGTAACGATAACTCTTCTATATATTTCAATACGATAACTGAACGATATTTATCTGGCAAACGTCCAATTTCATATTGAATGCGATCTTGTAGCTCCATCTGTTCTAACTGTTCCTCTGGTAGCTGGTCGTCTGCTGCGATTTGTGAATACATATCAAGCCCTTCTGTACCAGCTACTTCCGCATCTAAATAATAATCCGGCTTCTTCTTTCTGATACGGTCTATACAGAGATTTGTCGCTATGCGATAAAGCCACGTAGAAAATTTTCTTTTCTGATCAAAAGTATGCAGGTTCATGTAAGCACGAACAAAGGCTTCTTGAGTAATATCCTCAGATTCCTGCTTGTTACTTAACATTCGATAGCATACTTGGTACAGTTTGTGCTGATAGAGACTCACAATATCGGCAAATGCGCTTTGATCGCCTTTAAGCACTTGTTTTATTCTCTTATTTACTAACGCATCCATTGTGTTGACTTCTCCACCTTTACAACTGTCTTATACTATACGACCCACCGATAAGAAAAGTTTCGTTTTTTTAATTATAGCAAAAGATTTTTCTGCAATGTGGTAATAGGCAATTTTTTGTCAAATATTCTTTAAACTAATGTTTCCCCAAATAAAGAACCCATTAGTGCAACCGCAACATTGGCAGTTGTATTTTTTTCATCTAAAATTGGATTCACTTCTACAAACTCTGCTGATGTTAACATCCCTGATTCTTGTAGCATTTCCATCGCTAAATGGCTTTCTCGATACGTAATGCCTCCAGGAACGGGTGTCCCAACTCCTGGCGTATAAAGTGGATCTAATCCATCTAAATCCAGTGATAGGTGGACACCATCCACATTGCGCTCTTTTAAATAAGTAAGCGCATCTTCCATTACACGCGTCATCCCTAGTCGATCAATCTCATGCATTGTATATACTTTAATGCCTTGTTGACTAATCAACTCTCGCTCACCTGGATCGACTGAACGTGCACCAATGATGATAACATTCTCTGGTTTAATTTTTGGAGCATCGTTATGAATTTGTACTAAACGTTCATGCCCTAATCCGATACTCACAGCTAATGGCATACCATGAATATTGCCAGAAGGTGTTGTTTCAGGTGTATTTAAGTCTGCATGTGCGTCAAACCAAATTACCCCTAAATTATTATAGTGCTCACTCAATCCAGCGAGTGTCCCAATTGCAATACTATGATCTCCACCAAACACAAGCGGAAATTTTTTTTGCTCGATTGCTTCATGGACGCTATTAGCTAAAGCAGTACTCACTTCTACTACTTCCTCTAAATTCAGTAATTTTTCATCAACAACTGCATCTAAATGCTTCTGATGTACACGAATATCCCCTTGATCTTGTACGCCATGCCCAATAGCCTCTAAACGTTCAACAATACCTGCATAACGAATAGCGCTTGGTCCCATATCAACACCTCGTCGTGTTTGGCCATAATCTGATGGTACACCGATAATAGAAATATTAAGTTTATTCATGTTTTTATACCTCCTAAAAATTATAAGACCATTGTAAATCCTACATACCACTTGGCTCAACCTAACAAAAAACCGCATATTTATTCATATCAAGAAAGCATAAAAAAATCTCCTACCGTTATCAGTAAGAGATTAGTTATCTGTAGTTAATATAACACTTTTCAGTATATTTTATTCTAAAAAAGTGAGCCATGAAGGACTCGAACCTTCGACCCTCTGATTAAAAGTCAGATGCTCTACCAACTGAGCTAATGGCTCATAAAAGAAAAATGGCTGGGGTACTAGGATTCGAACCTAGGCATGACGGAATCAAAATCCGTTGCCTTACCGCTTGGCTATACCCCAATCATTTATGGAAACTGGTGGAGGGGGACGGATTCGAACCGCCGAACCCTAAGGAGCGGATTTACAGTCCGCCGCGTTTAGCCACTTCGCTACCCCTCCGAAATAACACAATAATAATGGTGGAGGATGACGGGCTCGAACCGCCGACCCTCTGCTTGTAAGGCAGATGCTCTCCCAGCTGAGCTAATCCTCCATAGAAACAGGTGTTATTAATCACAGTTTATTTTCTTTTAAAGCCTGTACATTATTAATGGTGACCCCTACGGGATTCGAACCCGTGTTACCGCCGTGAAAGGGCGGTGTCTTAACCACTTGACCAAGGGGCCAAACTATTATGTTTCAAACAAGACAAGATTTATATTAACATTATTTCTTAATGATTGCAACATTTTTTATAAATTCTTTTATGTATACTGACGTCTTAAAAAAGGGCAAAAAAAATGGCTCCGAAGGCAGGACTCGAACCTGCGACAACCTGATTAACAGTCAGGTGCTACTACCAACTGAGCTACTTCGGAACAATAACTATTCACTTTAGTTTATAAAGCTCTTTAAGTACATTTATTATTATAACAATGAAAATTAATTATGCAATACATTTTATAAATTTTTTTATATTTTTCGTAGTGGTCTTTTTCACTATCGCTTATAACGAATAATAGTTCTCTATTAAATCTAATATTTCTATTTTGTGTGGCATATATTGTTGCTGTATATTATTTCAATTGTTAAAATAAAAATAGTTTTAAGAATTTTCTATCAAATATATTTTAGGGGGAATATTCACATGGTAACAACAAATGATTTAATTGCACCTGAATTTTACAATATTACAGAGGAATTAGAGAAATTTTCCCAAGATAGCAATCGCCAGGCCATACGTTGGTTAAATGCACAGCAGGAGAGGCGTACTGTTTCTTACACAGAGCTTGTACAAAAAATGAACCAATACGCAAATGCCTTTACACAACAAGGACTTCAAAAAGGTGATCGTGTATTAGTAATTGTTCCTCGCCTTCCAGAGGCCTATTTTGTTTTTCTCGGTTGTTTAAAAGCTGGTATTGTTCCTATTTCCTGTTCAGAAATGCTACGTGCAAGTGATTTAGAATATCGTATGGAACATTCCTCTGCTAGCGCAGTCATTTCCTATGAAGCCTTTACTGAGGAGGTTGATCGAATCACCTCTGCTGTAGAAGCATTAAAAAATAAATTAGTGATTGGGACTGCAGTTGGTGATTGGGTTTCTTTAAATGAATTGGCTAGCACACAGCCAACCACATTTACAGCCGTTACTACTAAACGAGATGATATGGCATTCCTTTCTTATACCTCTGGCACTACAGGAAAGCCTAAAGGTGTAGTCCATTCACATGGTTGGGGATATGCACATATTCGAACAGCGGCTTCACAGTGGCTTTGTGTCCGTGAAGGTGATTTAGTATGGGCAACGGCAGCTCCAGGCTGGCAAAAGTGGATTTGGAGTCCATTTTTATCAGCAATCATGCTTGGTGCCACTGCATTTGTTTATCATGGTGGGTTTGACGCAAAAACATACCTTCAGCTTATTCAGGACGAAAAAGTAAATGTCCTATGCTGTACACCAACTGAATATCGTATTATGGCAAAACTTGATAACTTAGCAGACTATAATCTATCCTCTCTCCGTAGTGCCGTTTCCGCTGGGGAACCATTAAATCGTCCAGTTATTGAAACATTTATGAAGCACTTTGCCTTAAAAGTAAGAGATGGTTATGGACAAACAGAAAATACATTATTAATTGGGACACTTGAAAACATTGAATTACGCCCTGGCTCCATGGGTGTTCCAACTCCAGGTAATATTGTACGTATTATCGACAATGAAGGTAATGAAGCACCCGTTGGCGAAGTGGGAGATATCGCTATACACAAATCTTCACCAGCTTTATTTAAAGAGTATTACCGTGAGCCTGAGCGTACACAAGCTGCATTCCGTGGTGATTGGTATATTACAGGTGATCAAGCAAAACGTGATGAAGACGGCTACTTCTGGTTTGAAGGGCGTGGTGATGACATCATTATTTCATCAGGCTATACGATTGGGCCATTTGAGGTAGAGGATGCATTAAACAAACATGAGGCTGTGCAGGAATGTGCTGTAGTTGCTGCACCAGATGAAATTAGAGGACATATTGTTAAAGCCTTTGTGATCTTAAGGGACGGCTTTAAAGAGCATGATAAGGAAGCGTTAGTAAAAGAGCTTCAGGAGCATGTAAAAGCCTTAACAGCGCCATATAAATACCCACGTAGCATTATCTTTATTGATGAATTACCAAAAACAACCTCTGGCAAAATCCGCCGTGTTGAACTACGAGCAATAACTGTTTAAACGATCTTTTCCAAGGTTGTAAAAGGGGGCTGTAGGAATAGTCAGGCTGTATCTGATTTTTCCCCAGCTCCTTTTTCATTTAGGCGGGACACATCGCACCTGTGACAAGCTGTTTTCTGAGCAGCCTCTGCATAAATACCACCCAATCTTCAGCCGTTTTCAGCTGCAAATTATTTAAATAGAGCGCTATCTGCTGTCTATAATGGGACATTGCTTCTTCATTTAACAGCATCCGCTCAAGTTGCTCGTGTAGGCTTTCATGTTTATTAAGTGTGTAGGCTAAGCCCTGCTCTGTTAAATATCTTAAATTATGCTCTTCCTGCCCCGGCAAGACGGAATGAACAAAAATAGGTAGTTTTTTACGTAATACTTCACTCACCGTCACACCACCTGGCTTTGTCACAATCGCATCCATTTGGTCATATAAACAATTCATTTCTGTGCGTGATTCAATATAGGAAAATGGGGTCACATTTGGTAATTTCCAAGCGACCATTTTCTGATATAATTTATCATTTTTACCGCAAAGAATATAGTAATGAAAATAGTCACTCTGTTTAAGCTGTTCATATAAATTAGTGCAATCCAGCAAACCTGAGTTACCGCCAGCAATTAAGATGTTGCGTGCAAAATTATGTAGCCTTGTTGTACGTAACATTTCCTCATGAACAGGAATACCTGTCACAAATATAGTAGATTCATCCACACCCTGTCTGATTAAAGCCTCCTTCATTTCTTGCATTGGCACAAAATGATAGTCAATTGCAGTAATGCCCCAAAGTTGATTCATAAAAAAATCTGTATAAACATTTACAACGGGAACATTACAGCGACCACTCTGCTTCAGCTTACTCATTAAATAAGATGGCGCACTTTGTGTACAAAAAATAATATCTGGCTTTTCTTGCTGCAATAAACGTTCTAAATGCTTCAGCAACATTTCATATAATTTAAAGTTTTGCTTTATTTCTTTTGGCGTATCAAACACTTTTTTATAAAATTTCGTATATAGCAAAGGCGCATATTGAATCCACGATAAATAGCTTTGCGATATTACCCTTTCCACTAAAGGATTTGCATAATTCAATAAATCTACTTTTTTTACTTCAATATCTTTATTATGCCGTGTGATAAAATCCATTAATGCATCTGCTACTTGATGATGTCCTGTTTGGATCGTTAAAAATGGTAGAAACAATGCCTTGCTCATGTAAACCTCT
>NZ_CP150292.1:4602500-4825430 GCF_038051955.1 Lysinibacillus sp. FSL H8-0500
CGGGCTCTAACTACTTGTAGGCACACGGTTTCAGGATCTCTTTCACTCCCCTTCCGGGGTGCTTTTCACCTTTCCCTCACGGTACTGGTTCACTATCGGTCACTAGGTAGTATTTAGCCTTGGGAGATGGTCCTCCCGGATTCCGACGGAATTTCACGTGTTCCGCCGTACTCAGGATCCACTCTGGAGAGAACGAACTTTCGACTACAGGGCTGTTACCTGCTCTGGCGGACCTTTCCAAGTCGCTTCATCTAACTCGCTCTTTTGTAACTCCGTATAGAGTGTCCTACAACCCCAAGAGGCAAGCCTCTTGGTTTGGGCTCTTCCCGTTTCGCTCGCCGCTACTCAGGGAATCGATTTTTCTTTCTCTTCCTCCAGGTACTTAGATGTTTCAGTTCCCTGGGTCTGCCTTCAAGACGCTATGAATTCACGTCAAGATCCTACGCGATTAAACGTAGTGGGTTCCCCCATTCGGAAATCTCCGGATCAAAGCTCACTTACAGCTCCCCGAAGCATATCGGTGTTAGTGCCGTCCTTCATCGGCTCCTAGTGCCAAGGCATTCGCCGTGCGCCCTTAATAACTTAACCTACGGCTTTCGATATACGTCGTTATACAGCGTCAGCTTCATTCACTTGTTCAGTCACGTACAGAGGTACGCTCCTTCACTCACTCAATCGCTTCCTTGCCTAACTCGTATCTCAAAACCCTTAAATTATTAAGCCTATAAAAAAACTTAAAAAATGTGTTTGTTGCTGTCGCTGCGCTTTCGCACAAAAACAGCTTGTTACAATTTCAATGTCGTTTTATCCAGTTTTCAAAGAACAAAGCTACTGCCTGCTTCTACTTCTTCGCAGCTTTGCGACGAAAGTGTAGCGACAGGAGCACATATATGAAGTGTTTCATTCAGAAAGAATGAACCTTCAAAACTGAACGCAAAACGTAATCATTGTTTCATCCTCGATGAAACCTTCCGTAAATATCCTTAGAAAGGAGGTGATCCAGCCGCACCTTCCGATACGGCTACCTTGTTACGACTTCACCCCAATCATCTATCCCACCTTCGGCGGCTGGCTCCAAAAGGTTACCTCACCGACTTCGGGTGTTACAAACTCTCGTGGTGTGACGGGCGGTGTGTACAAGGCCCGGGAACGTATTCACCGCGGCATGCTGATCCGCGATTACTAGCGATTCCGGCTTCATGTAGGCGAGTTGCAGCCTACAATCCGAACTGAGAACGACTTTATCGGATTAGCTCCCTCTCGCGAGTTGGCAACCGTTTGTATCGTCCATTGTAGCACGTGTGTAGCCCAGGTCATAAGGGGCATGATGATTTGACGTCATCCCCACCTTCCTCCGGTTTGTCACCGGCAGTCACCTTAGAGTGCCCAACTAAATGATGGCAACTAAGATCAAGGGTTGCGCTCGTTGCGGGACTTAACCCAACATCTCACGACACGAGCTGACGACAACCATGCACCACCTGTCACCGTTGCCCCCGAAGGGGAAACTATATCTCTACAGTGGTCAACGGGATGTCAAGACCTGGTAAGGTTCTTCGCGTTGCTTCGAATTAAACCACATGCTCCACCGCTTGTGCGGGCCCCCGTCAATTCCTTTGAGTTTCAGTCTTGCGACCGTACTCCCCAGGCGGAGTGCTTAATGCGTTAGCTGCAGCACTAAGGGGCGGAAACCCCCTAACACTTAGCACTCATCGTTTACGGCGTGGACTACCAGGGTATCTAATCCTGTTTGCTCCCCACGCTTTCGCGCCTCAGCGTCAGTTACAGACCAGAAAGTCGCCTTCGCCACTGGTGTTCCTCCAAATCTCTACGCATTTCACCGCTACACTTGGAATTCCACTTTCCTCTTCTGCACTCAAGTCCCCCAGTTTCCAATGACCCTCCACGGTTGAGCCGTGGGCTTTCACATCAGACTTAAAGGACCGCCTGCGCGCGCTTTACGCCCAATAATTCCGGACAACGCTTGCCACCTACGTATTACCGCGGCTGCTGGCACGTAGTTAGCCGTGGCTTTCTAATAAGGTACCGTCAAGGTACAGCCAGTTACTACTGTACTTGTTCTTCCCTTACAACAGAGTTTTACGATCCGAAAACCTTCTTCACTCACGCGGCGTTGCTCCATCAGGCTTTCGCCCATTGTGGAAGATTCCCTACTGCTGCCTCCCGTAGGAGTCTGGGCCGTGTCTCAGTCCCAGTGTGGCCGATCACCCTCTCAGGTCGGCTACGCATCGTCGCCTTGGTGAGCCATTACCTCACCAACTAGCTAATGCGCCGCGGGCCCATCCTATAGCGACAGCCGAAACCGTCTTTTAGTCTTTTACCATGAAGCATAAGAGATTATTCGGTATTAGCCCCGGTTTCCCGGAGTTATCCCAAACTATAGGGTAGGTTGCCCACGTGTTACTCACCCGTCCGCCGCTAACGTCGAAGGAGCAAGCTCCTTCTCTGTTCGCTCGACTTGCATGTATTAGGCACGCCGCCAGCGTTCGTCCTGAGCCAGGATCAAACTCTCCATAAAAGAAATTTGATTTGCTCAAATTGTTTTGCTGGCATCAATTTTGATGTCCAAAATTTTTGTTTTGTTCACTAGCCAAAGCTAGCTACTTAAAACTTGATTGATTACGTTTTGCTTGTTCAGTTTTCAAGGTTCATTTTAATTTAGTGTGTCACCTCTTGGCGACTTATACATAATAACATCGATTATTCATGAAAGTCAACACTAAATCATAAGTTTTTTTAAAGAGATCTATTTTTTATTTAAAATCTTAGAAGCGAGGTAGTTATTATGATTCGCAAAACATTGATTTCACTGCTTTTAATCGTAACACTCTTTGTTTTTTTCAAGCCTATAAATTCAACAATGATTTCTGTATTTAATATTGCCAATGCACCAACAGTAGTCACGAAAGGACATTACGGTACATCTCTGATCATGGAGATTTCATTCTCCGATGAATCTCTATTGGATTGGCTGCAAACCTTGAAAGAGCCCTATCCGCTACTACTTTTAGATGCTGCTTGGATTAAACGCTCACCAGAACATATCAAAGTCATCCAAGAACGAAAACTACCTACAGGCTTACTAGGTCCAGCAGATTCATTAGATAAACCAATTGATATTACTGTTGTTCAAAAAGATATTGATACGTATGAAAAGTATTTAAAAGAAACGCCACTATGGTTTGCCACTCAAAATCATCAATACTCGCAGGATTTACAAAAATCTTTGTTTCAACAGCAAATGAACTTGTTGTCGCCTTCTTTGATTTGGCAAGGCGGGCAAACACCTAAAATACAAAAGGGCGATTTTGTCTTTATTCCATTACATCGAGATCATCATATTTCTTTTAAAGAACTTAATGCATTGTTACAGCAACATAAATTTATGTCAATTGAAGAAAATATATTTGGCTATAAGGTGCAAACTAAAAAATCTCCATAAAAAATTGCCTCTATCCATAAGAAGGCACTGGAAAAGTCGATGTAGCTCAAAATTTTGAATAGCAATCGACTTTTACATCTATAGAAATAACTAATTATGCAATTTCTATGGATTTGTAATTTTTTCAGTGCCCTCCATCATCAAGAGGCAATTTTTACTTATGCATTTTTAACTTGCTCGCGACGTGCTTTGCGGCGTGCTTCTAATTTTTGACGATCTTCATCTGATTTTGCATTATATTTAGGTAAGACTAACAATTGATATGCATTAACAGCTAATAACGGGAATAATAATAATGCCACATACTCATTAATATTTTCATCACGCCCCATTAACGCAATTGTCCATTCTAATGTTGTAATGACAATCATAAAGAATAACGCAGAAATGAATACATGTTTTTTGCCCGTTAACTTTACCTTTTGAACAGCTGTCGCTATGGCTCCAAAGATGAGAACAATTAATAATCCAATATAGAATAACCAGCTTTGCCCTTCTTTCACACCAGGTATAAAGCGGAAGAAAATAATATCAAAAATAGTAATTGCAATCAGTAATAACTGTACCCAATTCCACAATGTAAGTGTTCTGAAAATATTCACACCTACTTGATGAAGTGTTAAATATGCAAAAAAGCCAGCCTGTGCAATAACACTCATAGTAAACCCTAGGAACACCATCCATAAAAGCCCAGCGAAAAATTCACCCCATTGGCCATTTGTTATGTATGGTTGGAAAAATTCCCAACGAATAAATAAACTAAAAACGCCATTGACTACACCACCAACGAGCATTGCAAAGAAGAAAAACTTTGCCCAATTTCGTATCGTCACAACTAAAAGTCCCCCAATTTCTCAATGTATCTGTCCTTATTTTATCAATGCCTTGTTAAAAAAGCTATTTCTCATCTTAACCAATACATAAAGTCATCAGAAATGTGAACAATAATTGAAAGAGTCTATCTATAGAAAGGACTGATTGTCGATGCGAAAATTCACCTTATTACTAATGCTAATGCTTTTTCTTTCTGCCTGTGCACAAGATAAAACTTCTACCATGTCCTATGATGAAATCAAAAAAATCATGATCGACTCTTTACAAACAGAGGATGGTAAAAAGGCATTGCGACAGCTTTTAGAAGAGCCAAGCTTCCGTGAGCTTTTGATTTTAGAGCATGATGAAGTGAAAAAAGCTACTGAGGAAACATTACTTTCCAAAGAAGCAGAAGACTTTTGGAAGAAGACATTTGAAGATCCAAAGTTTAAAGAAACTGTTGCAAAAAGTATGCAAAAACAACAGCAGGATATTATGAAGGCTTTAATAAAAGATCCTACTTTCCAAAAAGATATGGAGGCTTTTTTTGGACAACCTGATATGCAAAAGCAATTAGAAACTATCCTTAAATCATCCAATATGCGCAAGCAAATGGAAGAGGTGGTAAAGGAAACGATCGAAAGCCCTTTAATGCAGTCTAAATGGCAAGAGTTGATTAAAAAGAGTGGTGGCGATACCGCTTCATCAGAAAGTGGCGATAAGAAAGAATCAAGCGACGGAGGTAATAACGAAGCAGGTACAGGGCAAAAAGATACAGAATAACCATGCATATAAAAAACGGATTTCCCTCAACAGTGGTGGAAACCCGTTTTTTATTATTTATTTAATTTTTGAATGATGTTTGTCGCGATGTCTAAATAAATTTGTCCTGTCGGATGGTCTTCTGCATAAACAGAAGGTGCAAAATCCTCATCTGTCCAATCTGGTTGACCAAGCGGGATTTGTCCAAGCAGCTCTGTACGTAGCTCCTCTGCTAGTTTAGGCCCTCCACCTTGGCCAAAGACCAATTCGCGCTCACCTGATTTCGATTCAAACCAAGCCATATTTTCAATTACACCGAGAATTTCATGATCTGTTTGTAAAGCCATTGCCCCCGCACGCGCTGCAACAAATGCTGCTGTTGGATGCGGTGTTGTCACAACGATTTCTTTTGATGATGGTAACATTTGATGGATATCTAATGCAACGTCACCTGTACCTGGTGGTAAATCTAATAGTAAATAATCAAGCTCTCCCCATTCTACATCACGGAAGAATTGATCTAATACTTTCCCTAGCATTGGACCACGCCATACGATCGGTGCATTATTTTCAACAAAGAAGCCCATTGAAATCATTTTTACATCAAAGCGGTTAACTGGAAAAATTCGATTGTTAGATACTTTTGGCATATCCGTAACCCCCATCATATCTGGGACGCTAAAGCCATAAATATCTGCATCGATTAAGCCTACTTTTTTTCCTAAACGTGCTAAAGCAACTGCTAAATTAACCGACACAGTAGATTTCCCTACACCGCCTTTACCAGAAGCAACTGAGATCACTTGAACAGTGCTCAATGGGGATAAAATATCCTGTGCTTCTGACTCTGTAGCCGTACCACGGAAGCTTTGAAGCTTTTCTGCTGATAGTTCTTCAAAACGAATGCCTACCGTATTTGCACCCGCTTCTTTTAGTACCTCCACAACCTTCATTTGTAACTGTAATTGTTCTGGTGTATTCAGCTTAGCAATCGCAATTTTTACACTGACATGATTTTTTTCTTCCTTAATTGCTACGTTTATAATACCGTCAGTTTCTGCAAATGATTTATGTAAAAATGGATCTTGTAGTTGTCCTAGTATTTCTCGTACTTGTTGTTCAGTAATCACGACGAACACTCCCCTTATATTGTCTCAATTATTAGTATATCATAATGACTTGATTTACGTTGTAGATGGTGCTCTACTCAACTTTAGCCAATAAATATTCTTCAATCCCTTCAACAATAG
Organism: Lysinibacillus sp. FSL H8-0500; assembly: GCF_038051955.1. Classification (NCBI taxonomy): domain Bacteria; kingdom Bacillati; phylum Bacillota; class Bacilli; order Caryophanales; family Bacillaceae; genus Lysinibacillus; species Lysinibacillus sp. FSL H8-0500. Next base: position 4,608,789 of record NZ_CP150292.1, read on the forward strand.
CGTCTGCCATCTTTTTCTGATAGCTCTTATCGATTAATAACGCACGTTCCTCATCGTTGCTGATAAAGCCTGTTTCCACTAATGCAGCAGGTACTTCTGCTTTTTTCAATAAATAAATTTGTTTAATCGACAATGCTTCTCGATCTGTATTTTTTAAATTAGTCCGAATAGATTGTTGAATACTTTTGGCAAGAAGCTCACCATCAGCATGTCCTTCTTTATGGTAAAATACCTGTGCACCTCTCCATTTTGTCTCAGGAATAGCATTTGCATGAATTGTAATAAATATATCTGGCTTTTCTTTTTCAACAATATCCTTTCGTAAAAAGATATCCTGTTTTTTTCGTTCCCTTAATGTTCCATATTTTTCTGATGGCGCATGCTCATCAATCACATCCCCATTTTTTGTTCGTGTCATGATTACCGTTGCGCCTTTTTTCTTTAATTGCTTTTCCACATGCTGAGCAATTGCCAGTGTAATATCTTTTTCAATTACTTCGCCCTTTGAAGCTCCTCCATCCTCCCCCCCATGCCCTGCATCAATGACAATCTTTATGCCACCAAGTGGGTCTGGTAAGAAGAAGTTACGGTCCGAAGCATTTGTTTCATATGCCACGACCACTATACTCATCAGCATAATTACTCCTAGTGCAAGCCAGCGCTTCACCCATATCCACCACCCTTTTACATTTAGTGTACGAAATTGGTGGATGATCTATGCTAGAAAGTGAAAAAAACTCCCAAGTATTGAACTTGAAAGTTTTTAATTTCTTCTATAATGAAGTAAGAAGGAACAATTTTATTGTAATGTGAATTCAGGTTTAAACTCACCCTCGTAAGGCTCATGCTCAACAAACACTGTGAGAACATTACCATCTTTGTCTTTGCCTGCCCTTTTATACGTAAACTTCTTATCATTCAGTTCTGTAATTTCAAGAGCGACACCATATTTATTATCACCAACAGAAACATGAGCTCTAATTTTATTGCTATGCATGACATCAAAATATCCATAATCCCCACGACTCTCACCTGTTTCAGGATTGAAAAATTCATATTTATTTGTATCTGCCTCATATTTTGCAATACTGATGAAATTTGAATTGAACTCTGTTACATCATTACCCGCTTCATCTAATACAACAGTTCCATGCCATAGTGTATCAGTTAAAATTTTGTCTCCGTCAATGTCTGTAACAATTTTACCTGTAGAAGCATTCAGTATCTTGTCTGGATCTGTAAAGGTCAGTTCATTTTCTTTATACGGGATATGCTCCACAAATACCTCTATATCGTTACCAGCGCCATCTTTGCCCATCCTTTTATACGTAAAGAGATCATCGTTCAGTTCTGTAATGGCTACAATTGCTTGATAGTCTTTGGATTCAGATATTAAAATTCTTTGTTGCCCATCATTTGTGATAAAGAATGTTCCTTGATCATCACGACTTTCTCCAGTAGCAGCGTCAAAGAATTCATAATGACCTGTCTCAGCCTCGTATTTTGCTAAACCAATGAAGTTTGTGTTCTCCGCAGTTAAATCATTATGATCCTTATCATACACTTTTGTACCTTGCCAATTTGTACTACTTAGGATATTGGCCATTTCTTGCCCTTTTGTTAATTGTTTCTGTGCTTGACCCTTTGTTGTATTTTCTGTTGCAGTACTTTCTGTCTTTACTTCCTCACTATTCGCATTGTTGCCTTTGACAGGCTCCTTATCTTGACATGCTGCAAGTAGTGCCATTGCCGCAACCGATATTATCAATAATTTTTTCATATCTCCTTACCTCCGTTTTTTACATTATATTTTTGAGTTACATCAAGCCTCGACAAAATACAGGGTTTGTTGTACCTTCAAAAACTATACTAAAACGGAATGTTAAACTCCCTCTAAATAATTTCTTAAAAAAGAATAAACTTATACGAAAATATTTTTAATCATTTGAAATCCATATGGAATCATATCCGCTAAGTGCAACAGAGACCTCCATAATTTTATATCGTGTTTAATCATTGCATTCATCAACAACATCGCTAAAAAGTCTTGCTATTTTGCATTGCTCAGGCGGAATGATTGAATCTCAATGCATGAAGTAACTTGAAGCTCAAGGAAAGCTGCCGCAGCCAAAAATATTGAGTGGCTATAAAAAGCTGTTGATTTAATATGCTGCTCTATGCGCCCCATTTTTTGTATACGACTTGTGTATTATGTACTGAATTTTATACTGTCACTTATATAGTAAAACTCCATAACTATAAGAACTGCGGGGCTTTATAAAAACCTTTTATTGGTCGGCTACGCATTGAATTTCATGCTTTTTTATACAAACTTATAAACAAGAAAACCCTACAGTCGCAAGGACTGTAGGGTTTGGTATAAAACGTAAAATTAACGTTTTGAGAACTGAGGTGCACAACGAGCGCCGCGTAGACCTGGTTTTTTACGTTCTTATATGCGTATCAAATCATTGTGGTATCAATATTTATCATTCTTACTCATGTATTCATATTTCTCTCTATTTTTAAGAAATATCGAATCAAATATACTCAACCTTATACTATCTCGAAGGGTCATAATATTAATAAAATATTTAGTATTAACGAAATATGGAAATTTCGGTATAGTTATTTCACAAACATCTTATACAAGGGAGAGATTAACATAGGTATTCTACTCATACTTTTGAGCACTACTGGTATTTTTATAGGTTTGATTTTATTAATAGCAGGAATTGTTATAAAAAAGAAAAACAAAGGTGGCATTATCTTAGGAGTTTCGATTGCGCTTTTTGTTATTGGATTTATCATGATTCCTACTGGTCCAGCAGCAGATAAAAAGAATGCAGTTGAGTCAACTGACAAGCAGGAAATCAAACAAGAAATTGAAAAAGAAAAACCTGCTAAACCTAAAAAATTATCGTTGGAAGAACAAAGCAAACAGTTTATCGATGAAAATTTAGAATTAGAAGGTAAAACAATTGCGGATTTTACCAACAAATTACTAACTGTAGAAGATGAGAAACTAGTAGATATGATTATTCTTGGCCATAAAAATGGTCAACAGTTCACTAATGATTTTGATTTGCTAGGCAGAACTGCAACAGTAACTGGCGTAATTACTGAATTTGCTTTTGAAAGTTCTAACATTGGTCAAAAGAGAAGAAGAGAAGGTTCAACTACTGCGGTTCGTACAGATAAATTTACTATTTATATGGATGATAAAGATATTTCAAGTTTTGATAACATTTCATACGATGAATTAGTACATAAAGTAGAAAAGGATCAGCGATTTTTAGGTAAATATCCTGAAGAGATTATTAATTTTGCTGTTATCGATTTAAAGGAGGAAGTTGACTTGAGTGTTGGTCAACAAATCACTGCTGAAGGTATCATTGCTAATTATGTTATCCGTAAAGATAGAGATACAGTTGAGGATTTTAGTGTCTTGATTAATGATGCTATAGTGAAATAATCGTAGTTTTTATAAACACAACAAAGCCCAGAGACTCAAATTAATTGAGTGTCTGGGCCTTTTTTGATGACTTAGAAGTAATTCTTCCACTTGCGTTTTAAGGGCTTTATTATGTTCTATTTGTTAAATATCCTACTACATTGATTTTCATAATAAACTCAAAATCTATTTACCTCTGATAATAAGCTCTCTACAAATTCATTAATTTGCTCCATTTTTACTTTTAAACATAGCGCAGGACCAGTTTCTGATGCACTATGATTATTCTTCTCACCTGCATCAAGCACAAAAATTAATCTATAATATGGCTCCCATTCATCTCTTTCATGTTCAGGTATTTGAAGAAAACCATGTCCAGGATAATAATAAGAACCAAATAACGGGATATGATAAATACACAAACCAGGATCATGAGTCTCTAACATACTTAGATGTTTGGTATCGATTTGTCTTAAATCGTCTAATAATTTTAAAAAATCTTTTCTCATACAAACTATTTCAGAACTTATTTCAGGAAAGCAGTTACCTGATCGTAATTTAATATTAAATTTAACACTAGATTCATTAACTACTACTAAATTTATTTCAACCTCACAAATAGGTTGATCAAAATAATCTTGTAATAAAGCCATAAATAAATCCCCTTTTCACTATTAGCAATGGTTATACTAACTAAACTACAACAATCCACAGTACTATACCATGGATTGTTGTAAGATATATATGAATTACCAGTAAGTTTTTTATACTGGATCTCCTATAATGCTATTTTTATTTAATATCTCCTTTGTACTGCCAATTGCTTTTAAACCATTTCAATTTCTTATCTTTTTGATCATATACTGTATCAATAACATCAGTATTTTTATTAAGTAGGACTGCAGTTCTTTGGTTCATAGGTGCTCCATCTAACCAACTGATACGTTCTCCACTCAAAATATCTACATATTTTGTACCATTAGACAAAGCCTGATCTATCATTTCCCCTGTAATTTTACGAGCTACGGCTTGATCAGCAGCATGAGCGCTAATTTTAACTATACGACCTGCAGATGTCTTTACAATATATTCAACACCTTTTTTAATAACAATGCCTGCTAATAATGGAACTACAGGTAATGCATATGGTTGAGCTTCGATTTCATTATTAATACTAGGTGGATTTATATCATCTATTTGCGTAGTTTCATCTTGAATTATTTCTAGATTTTCAGCTTTTGTATCATTATCACTTTCGTTAACAATTACTGTTTCTTGATTTATAGGACTTATTAAGTCTGCATCCTGTGATTCACTTGCAAAAGCCAAACTTGGAGAAATTATACTGAATGCTAAAACAAAACAAACTAATGCTACAAAACCTTTTAAAAATTTTACTTTCGTCATTTTTTGATGTCCTCCATTTACTACATTTTGAAAAAATGTTATAACATTTTCACTTTCCCTCGAGTTATTAACATCCTATCATTGGAAACTTTTCCATTTCAATTATTGAATCACGCCAGTTTTTGGCGTGGAATTTACATTAAATTTACATAAACCGCCGTTTCACGCCACTCCTTCCGCCACTTTTTGGCGGTCATTGTACATTTCAATACTAAAATGCTATTTTTAACACTTTCACATCATATATTTAGATACCATTTATATTATAGCGACTACTCATTTTGTAATATAAAATTAACAATTTGTTCTATTTTTTTCATTGACTTTCTATGTCATTCTATGTTTTCAACTTAAAAGCCCATTACCAATTAAGATAACAGGCTTCTGCGATTAAGCACTACGTTGAGCAATAATAATCTTCAAGCCTTCATAATCGCCACTTATTAAAGAGCCAGCGTCAAATTTATCTAACCAAGATTTGTCGATCAGCTTTTTGTCTACAGCCTGTTTAACGTAATTATGTATAGCAGCCTTTGTTGTTGGGTTTGTAAATTGCATTGTATCATCATCCTTTTCTGTTTTATCATCTATAGTAAGTTGCACCCTTACAGCACTGCTTATTGGCACAATAACTTGCCCTTCCAATTTATATTCTGCTGGCACTTTCCAACTTGGCTTGATCTCAAAATGGGGCGCGTCATACCGATTAGCAGGCCAATAGCCGCCCCATTCGATGCCTAATTTTTTAGCGATGGCCCCCACTTTTGACAATGTGGAAATATCATATAATTTTTTAGGTGGTGCTACAGCTATATCCCAAGCTAAACGGCTACTGTGATTACTATTGAGTGTCCATGTTACTACTTGTGCTGGGCGTGATCGACCTTGGGCATACAAATAATTTTGTCTCGCTTGCGAGCGATATGTCTCTGTGATAAAAACATCTACAATGCCAGCTTTGAAGCATTCCTGAAAGAGTAGCCGACAAGCTGTTTGAGCAGCTGCAGTTAATTCGCTTAAATCTCGGCATGTTTGAGTTACGCTTGTGCTCATTTCGTTTCACCTTCCAAATATTTATTCTTTTCTACTAAGCGCTTATTAGCACGTGCAGTTTTGTGCTCAATTTCATCTGCTACACGATCCAATACAAACCCAGGAATCCAACGTTCCCAACCTGCTCGATATACATTTGCCGTCATGGATTTCCATGTAGGCAGTCCAAAATTAAATAAAAAATAGGCAAATACAATATAGGGTAAGCCCAACGCAATATCTACACGATAGGCTAATACAATAATCCCTACCATAAACGCTGATCGATACGCACCATTAATACCGTATTCGCTTGCCATTGTCCCATCTTTTTTAGATGCAGCTCGACCAGAAACCCAATCAAGCGCAAGCACTGTTAAAAATACTAAGCCTGCTGTGAGTGTAATTCCTGTTCCAAACATAAAATTAACCATCATCATTGCCACTGTACCAACTGCACCTACAGCAGGATGGGCAACTAATAACTGTGAATACTCTTTAACTAAATTCATTGCAACACTTCCTTTTTCTCCATAATAAAAAGGACACGCAAATGCGTATCTTTCAAAATCCCAAGCGCTTGGGATTTTCAATTAAAAATCTTTTCCTGTAATGTCCTTGTATTCTTCGGAGGAAATTTCTCCAAATGGATTACTCTCAGTAGTAACCTGAAGATGATCTGAATGATTTGAAAGTATTTTACGACACTTTTATTGTCAAGAAGCATTCGAAATAAGGACTAGGACATTTTATAACTATGTTCTAGTTCCCGACCTATTAGGATATTGGAGGTGATAGATTATAGTGATAACATAAAAAAACAATAAAATGCTCTTTTTTAGTTTTAAAGCTCGCATGGGCTATTTTTTTCTAACTAAATGAGAACAAACGTTCTTAGTTTGTTTATTATAGAAAGTGTTCAAAAAATTTTAGAGCAGCACGAGGAATATTTGCATATCAATTATTGGGAAAAAGATACTAAAGTGATTAAATTCGATGGCATGTATCTTGTTTTACTTAATTCGTTGCAAACAGAAGAGCAAAATGTAAATTTCTTAATTAAGTTATTAGAAATTTAGAAGGAGATTATTATGGCATCCTATCAAAAGTATAAGACTAAGTCCGGAGAACGGTGGCTATTTAAAATGTATGTCGGGAAAGATCCAAAAACCGGTGAAGCTGTGCGTATTACGAGGCGTGGTTTTTTAAAAAAGGCGAAGCTGTAGTTGTAGTAGAAAAAATATTAAAAGAAAATAAAATGGAAGGGTATGCAAATAACAAAGACCTTACTTATCCAGATGTTTTTAAGGAATGGTGGGAAGGTCAAATTCAAACACTTAAACCATCAACTATTAAAGCAAAGAAAAATAAATTTAATAAGTGGATCTTACCTCATTTTGCTCAACTGAAAATCTGTGAAATAAACAAAAAATATTTTCAAGACTTTGTGAATAAAATGGCTGCTTCCATGCCTTCTTTTAAAGATTATGTCATTCAAGCACGTTTGGTATTCAAATACGCCCTACAAGAAGAATATATTTCAACTGATCCTACAGAGCATATTATTTACCCTGTGCTAGATAAACACATAGCAAAAGATGAAGAACCATTTGATGGCGTATGGACTAGAGAGGAAACTACAAAATTCTTATTAATGGCAAAGGAAAAATGTGATTTGCGTAATTATGCTATGTTCCACACTCTGATATGGACTGGTTTGCGTAAGGGTGAATTACTAGCCTTACAAGACCAAGACATTATAAAAGAGTCACAGGAGCTGTATGTGCGTCGTACACTGTATTGGGAGGATGGTGAATACCTTTTACTCACTCCTAAAACAAAGAACGCTAGACGTAAAATTAAGCTGGATGACACAACGTTTGAATTGTTGACTAGGTTAATGAAAGTAAATAGAGAAATCCGCTTCTCACTTGGCCGACAAAATGATAGACAGAAGTTTTTATTTATTCGCGATGAATTACAACCACTACGATTAGGTTATCCGAATGAAACATTAAAATCTTTATGTAAACAATTTAAGATTAAATATATTAAAGTACATGGACTGCGACATACCTATGCATCATTATTATTTGCAGCTGGAGCTCAATTAAAAGAAGTTCAAATGCAACTTGGTCATGCTCGACTCGAAACTACTGCAAATATTTACACTCATATATTGGAGGATACTCAACAGGGAGTCACCCAAAAATTAAGCGACTTCATGAAAAAAGATGTCCTTTAAAAAACTTTTAAATGATTGTGGGGTCAAAATGGGGTCAAAACGTAAAATCGACAATAAAAATGGCTCTCTCCCGGACAGGGGAAAGAGCCGATAAACATTGATGTATTAACGTTTTGAGAACTGAGGTGCACGACGAGCGCCGCGTAGACCTGGTTTTTTACGTTCTTTCATGCGTGAATCACGAGTAAGTAATCCAGCTGATTTTAATGCAGCACGGAAATCTGGGTCTACTTGAAGTAGAGCACGAGCGATACCGTGACGAACAGCACCAGCTTGACCAGTGTATCCACCACCGTTAACGTTTACGTGGATATCATAGCTTCCTGTAGTTTCAGTAGCTACTAATGGTTGTTTAATTACTTCGCGTAATGCAGCGAATGGTACGTATTCTTCGATTTCACGTTTGTTGATAACAATTTTACCTGTACCTGGTACTAAACGTACGCGAGCTACAGAGCTTTTACGGCGACCAGTGCCGATGTATTGAACTTGTGCCAAAGTAATATCCTCCTCTTAATTTATATTATCCGCGAAGCTCGTAGCTTTGCGGTTTTTGTGCAGCATGTGGATGCTCTGTTCCAGTGTAAACATTAAGTTTAGTGAACATTTTGCGACCTAAAGAGTTTTTAGGAAGCATTCCTTTAACTGCTAATTCGACCATACGTGTTGGGTATTTATCTAACATTTCACCAGCAGTACGAGTTTTTAAACCACCTGCAAATTGAGTATGGTGACGGTAAAGTTTACCCTCTAATTTGTTACCAGTTAAATGGATTTTGTCAGCATTGATGATGATTACATGATCACCTGTGTCAACGTTTGGTGTGAATGTTGGTTTATGTTTACCACGTAAGATTGCAGCTACTTCAGAAGCTAAACGTCCAAGAGTTTGGCCTTCTGCATCAACTACTAACCATTTACGGTCTACTTCGTGACCTTTAGCCATGAATGTTGTACGCATGTATATATCCTCCTAATCGATTCGATTACCGTTATTTTTCATTAGACTACACTATAAGTTTCGGGGCTTATTTGTGGTGGTAATGAAAATACCATCTGTTATCATATAATGAATGACTTTCAAAGTCAAGCAATTTCATTAAACACCAGGCGATGTTGTTAAGAATCATAGAACGCTATGAATAGAACACTTTTTCTAGGTATAAGCCATGTGGTGGTGCTGTTTTTCCTGCTTGATTACGATCCTTTGATGCAATAACAAGTGCCACATTATTAATTGTACGGCGACCTATGCCAACCTCCCAAAGTGTCCCTGCAATAATGCGCACCATATTATATAAAAAGCCATTTCCTTCAATAACCATATGAAGCTCTTCCCCATGCCATTCAAACTGTAGAGCTGTCACTGTGCGTACTTTATCCTTTACGCTTGTATTGGCTGCACAGAAGCATGAAAAGTCATGTGTGCCAATAATAGCCTTCGCTGCCTGCTGCATTGCATTCACGTTAGGTTTGACGCCATTCGTCTCAACTGTGTAATGTCTACGAAATGGGCTTTGAATCGGCTCACAGGACCAAATATAGCGATAACGCTTCCCAGTAACATTATAGCGCGCGTGAAAATCATGTGCTACTTCCTCTATCGACAATACACGAATATCTCTAGGGAGCTGTACATTTAAAGCCTTGCCATATTTTTCTATAGGAATGGCGAGCGACGTATCGAAATGCACGGTCTGCCCTGTTGCATGTACTCTTGCATCCGTACGGCCACTAGCCGTTACCTTGATCTTTTCTCCTTTATGCATAATGGCTAGCACACGCTCAAGCTCAGCCTGTACGGTGCGCTCCCCAGGCTGTACTTGATAGCCTGAGAAATGTGTGCCATCATAGCTAATAATACCTTTTAATCGTCGCATACAGCCTACTCCTTTAACCTCTATAGAAGAATAGCAATACGCCTATTGCTACTAATAGCACAAGTGCCAATGTATCACCCATATCCCATTTCAGCTTGCGATATCTTGTACGCCCTTCTCCGCCGCGGTAACCCCTTACTTCCATCGCTGTAGCTAGGTCCTCTGCTCGTTTAAAGGCGCTGACAAAGAGCGGTACTAGCAGGGGCACGACAGCCTTGATACGGTCTTTAATTGGGCCAGCGGATAAATCCGAGCCCCGTGCCATTTGTGCCTTCATAATCTTATCTGTCTCATCCATTAATGTTGGGATAAAACGCAGTGAAATAGACATCATTAACGCCAATTCATGAACAGGTACTTTCAATGCCTTTAATGGATTTAAAAGCACCTCAATACCATCTGTAATAGAGATAGGCGATGTTGTTAATGTTAAGATGGATGTCATAAATACTAATACTAAAAAGCGTATGGAAATATAGATTCCTCGTCTAATCCCCTCATCGTAAATCGTAATAAACTTCGATTCAAAAACAGGGACGCCTTCCTTCGTCATAAAAATATGAAGAATGAATGTAAAGGCCATCAAAAAGAGTACGGGCTTTAGTCCATTAATCAAAAAGTATAGGCGAATACGCGCTATAAAAACAATCAGTAGTGTGAATGCCAATAGTATGGCATATGTCACTGTATTGTTTGCTAAAAACACAATAATAATAAAGGCAAATACAAAAATTAGCTTTGATCGTGGGTCGAGTTTATGAACAGGGGAATTTCCTGGGAGGAAGCGTCCAAAAATCATTTTTTCCATCATGGTTTTATCCGCCCCTCTCTTAACAGTTGCGCTATTTCAGCGGCAAGCTCTTCCTCTGTCAAACAAACCTTGGAGAAGGGTTGCCCAATCATTTGCTCAACTTTTTGCTGAAAGCGAACAATACGTGGTGGCTCTAGGCGGAAACTCTTTAATGTTTCGACATCTTTAAAAATATCCCTTGGTGTTCCTCTTAACACATTTTTGCCTTCATGCATAATCACAATATTATCTGCATATCGGGCTGCATCCTCCATGCTATGTGTTACTAAAATCGTTGTTAGCTGACGTTCTTTGTGAAGCTCATAAAACATATCCATAATTTCCTTCTGCCCACGTGGATCAAGACCCGCTGTCGGCTCATCTAAAACGATAACCTCTGGGTCCATTGCTAAAACACCTGCAATCGCAACACGGCGCATTTGACCACCTGATAAATCAAATGGTGATTTTTCAAGAACATTTGCTGGTAGGCCTACTAAGCGAACAAGCTTCCTTGCTCTTGCTTCTGCCTCCTCCTCGGATACACCAAAGTTCATAGGACCAAACATAATGTCCTTTAACACGGTTTCTTCAAATAGTTGATGCTCAGGGAATTGAAAGACAATCCCAACCTTTTGTCGTACTGCCTTTAAATCCTTTGCCTTTTTTCCAGTTACTATGAGACGATCTCCAATATGTACTTGTCCTGAAGTAGGTCTTAGAAGTGCGTTAAAATGCTGAAGAATTGTGGATTTACCAGAACCAGTATGGCCAATAATCGCTTGATACGTTTGTGAAGGAATATCAAAATTCACATCAAATAATGCCCGTTTTTCAAATGGCGTTCCCTGTGCATAGGCATAGCTTACTTGTTGAAGTTTGATGTCCATAAATCATTCACCAACTCTTCTTCTGTCATATGTTGTCCCATTAATGGAACACCTTCCTTTTGCAGTAACTTTGATAACTTTAAGGCAAATGGTAAATCTAGTCCAAATTCAACTAGTTTATCGCCAAGGGCAAAAATTTCAGCAGGTGGTCCTTCTGCAAACTTCTTGCCATCATTCATAAAAAGCACACGATCTGCTAGCATTGCTTCTTCTAAATCGTGTGTTATCGATAGCACGGTAAGTCCTGTTTCAGCACGTAATGTTTGGACAGTTTGTAACACTTCTGCACGCCCTTGCGGATCTAACATGGATGTAGCCTCATCTAAAATAAGAAGCTTTGGCTTTAACGCAAGTGCACCAGCAATGGCAACACGCTGTTTCTGCCCTCCCGATAAATGATGTGGCTCATGGTCTAAAAACTGGCTCATTTTTACTTGTTCCAATGCCGCATGTACACGCTTCACCATTTCTTCAAACGGTACCGCATTGTTCTCTAAGGCAAAGGCAACATCATCCTGCACTGTAGCTCCTACAAATTGATTGTCTGGATTTTGAAAAACCATTCCCATTAAAGAGCGTGATTGCCAAAGGTTTTCTTCATTTAATGGCTCACGTAATATTCGTACATCCCCCTGTTGAGGAAATAATAGCCCATTCATTAGCTTGGCAATGGTAGATTTACCAGAGCCATTATGACCAACTATCGCAATCCATTCGCCTTCTTCCACTGCAAAGCTGACATGTTCAACAGCATTACGACTGTTTGGTTCTTCTGGTGTATATGAAAAAGTGACATTATTTAAAGATAAAATTTCAGACATAACTAGAACTCCTCTCTACATGCTCCACTCTACTAACTAACTTACACTTTTTTATGTATGAATTCTACTACAATCCATATGTCGATTAAGAAAAATAGTAAAAAACAAAACCATTATTATAACGATAAATGATGCTTCTATTTTTAAACTTGCCCAGAAGATTCCCTGCTAGCTATTGCTTTCACAACACAAAAACCTTAACGGCTAACTAACATACATTCTACCCCAGATATTAAAAAAAGCACCACAAATTGGCGCTATCTTTCATAATAAAAAAGCGCGCACCTCATTCGATAGAAATGCGCTAGTCGTTACATTTACAAGAAACACGGGTGCTCAAGCCCTTATTTCTCCTGAATGAGGTGCGGAGAGCTAAACGAGACGCCACACGTTCAAGTGTCCGCTCATCATAACGCTCAGCTTAATTATTTGTCGTATAAATCGTTTATAAAGAAAGAGGGTGGTGATTCCCACCCTCTTCACCACAAGTTTTCTCTTATGATTAAACTAGTTCAATCACAACAACAGGTGCTCCGTCACCACGACGAGGACCTACTTTAAGAATACGAGTGTAACCACCTTGACGCTCTGCATAACGTGGTGCAACATCATCAAATAACTTTTGAAGTGCAAATGATGTTGATTCGTTACCTTCTGCATCAGTCGTTGTTACTAGTTCACGACGGATAAATGCAGCAGCTTGACGGCGTGCATGTAAATCTCCGCGTTTCCCTAAAGTAATCATTTTTTCAACAGCTTTACGTACTTCTTTAGCGCGAGCCTCAGTAGTTTCGATACGCTCGTTAATGATTAAATCAGTAGCTAAGTCACGTAACATCGCTTTACGTTGAGAACTTGTACGACCAAGTTTTCTGTAACCCATGGATGTTTCCCTCCTTTATAGAAAATATCTGATCTTATCAGTTTGGTATAAATCGCTTAGTCTTCTTTGCGTAATCCTAAACCAAGCTCTTCTAACTTCGCTTTTACTTCTTCTAGTGACTTACGTCCAAGGTTACGAACTTTCATCATATCGTCTTCTGATTTATTCGCAAGTTCTAGTACCGTATTGATACCAGCGCGTTTCAAGCAGTTATAAGAACGAACAGAAAGATCAAGTTCTTCAATAGTCATCTCTAAAACTTTTTCTTTTTGATCTTCTTCTTTTTCGACCATGATTTCAGCAGTTTGTGCCTCATCTGTCATGCCAACGAAGATGTTAAGATGTTCGGTTAAAATTTTTGCTCCGAGCGAAATCGCCTCTTTTGGACCGATGCTACCATCTGTCCACACATCAAGAGAAAGTTTATCATAGTCAGAAGACTGACCTACACGAGTATTTTCCACTTGGAAATTGACGCGTGATACTGGAGTGTAAATAGAGTCGATCGGGATCACGCCGATAGGAAGATCCTCACGTTTGTTTTGATCAGCAGGAGTGTAACCACGACCACGTTGTGCATACATACGCATACGTAAATGACCGTTTTTAGCGATTGTTGCAATATATAGATCTGGGTTTAAAATTTCTACATCACTGTCATGTGTAATGTCAGCAGCCGTAACTGTACCATCGCCTTTTACATCAATCTCAATAACTTTTTCTTCGTCAGAGTAGATTTTAAGAGCTAGTTTTTTCACGTTCAAAATGATTGAAGCTACATCTTCTACTACGCCTTCTACAGTTGAGAATTCGTGAAGTACACCGTCAATTTGAATTGAAGTGACAGCAGCCCCTGGTAATGAAGACAGAAGGATACGACGTAAAGAATTACCCAAAGTGTTTCCATATCCGCGCTCAAGCGGTTCTACAACAAACTTTCCATATTTGGAATCTTCGCTGATCTCCACCGTTTCAATCTTTGGTTTTTCAATTTCGATCATTTCATTTACCCTCCTTCAAAACATCGAATGTATAGGTTCTTTCCATCATAGATGCGATCGTCAATGACGTATCGTTTATTATCTGCACAAGACAGTCTGTACAAAAAATGATGTTCTCATACAATATGAGACGCACCCATTACACGCGACGACGTTTTGGCGGACGGCAACCATTATGAGGAACTGGTGTAACGTCTTTAATAGCAGTTACTTCTAAACCAGCAGCTTGAAGTGCACGAATAGCAGCTTCACGCCCAGCACCAGGACCTTTAACAGTTACTTCCAACGTTTTCAGACCATGTTCAAGGGATGTTTTAGCAGCAGTCTCTGCAGCCATTTGAGCAGCGAATGGTGTAGATTTACGTGAACCACGGAAACCAAGAGCACCTGCGCTTGACCAAGATACAGCGTTACCTTGCATATCTGTAATCGTTACAATTGTATTGTTAAAAGTAGAACGGATGTGTGCAATACCAGATTCGATATTCTTTTTCACACGACGTTTACGAGTTTGTTGTTTACGAGCCATGTTAAGAAGGAACCTCCTTTACTAATTATTTTTTCTTGTTCGCAACTGTTTTACGAGGACCTTTACGCGTACGCGCATTGTTCTTCGTATTTTGACCACGAACAGGTAAGCCACGACGATGACGGATACCACGGAATGAACCGATCTCCATCAAGCGTTTAATATTTAATGAAGTTTCACGACGTAAGTCACCTTCAAGTTTGTAAGAATCTAATTGTTCACGGATTTTGTTTAGCTCATCTTCAGTTAAGTCGCGTACGCGTGTATCTTCTGAAACACCTGCGTCAGCTAGTACTTTTTGAGCTGTATTTTTACCAATACCGTAAATGTACGTTAATGAAATTACCACGCGTTTTTCGCGAGGAATATCAACACCAGCAATACGTGCCATTCGCTAGAGCACCTCCTTTAGAATTAACCTTGTTTTTGTTTGTGTTTAGGATTTTCACAGATTACCATTACTTTACCGCGTCGGCGAATTACTTTACATTTTTCGCAGATCGGTTTCACAGATGGTCTCACTTTCATCTAACCTAACCTCCTTAGTAGTCCGGAGCGCAAAAGATTATTTAAAACGGTATGTGATACGACCGCGAGTTAAATCATATGGAGATAACTCGATAGTAACCTTATCTCCAGGTAGAATACGGATAAAGTGCATACGAATCTTACCAGATACGTGTGCTAGAATCACATGTCCATTTTCTAATTCTACCTTAAACATCGCGTTTGGCAAAGTCTCAACAACTGTCCCTTCGACTTCAATTACATCATCTTTCGCCATCTACTCTGTCTCCTCTCTATATGCAAATTAAAGTTCTCATCGTTACATCAAACGGATATCTGCTGCAACTATAGAAGCAACCTCGTTTCAACATATGTTTGGATTGTATGAGAGATGTTTGAAAGACGCTCGTCTGGTTTCGCTTCACACAATCCACGGAAAATACAGAACCAGTAAGGGCACTGAATCCCCCATGTTTACACGAATACCGGAATGTCTTGGATGAGATATTCATACCCGTTACACAGATGCTTCCACGAAACCCATTATACTCTTCTAAAAATAATGTTGCACTTTTTACAAGAAATATATACCGGGCACAATATGCTTTTGCAACTCTCAAAAAAATTATGTTTCGTTGTTGCTCCCGCATGCCTCCCGCGGAAGCAGTATTCTGCGCCCGGAGCCGGGTATCAGCTGCGGCTGCCCTGTAATAGAGCATCAAGATCAGCAAACACTTTGTTAATATCTTGCTGTCCATCGATATTAGTTAATACACCTTTAGCTTCATAGAAATCAAGTAAAGGTTGTGCTTGACTCATATTTACTTCCAGACGGTTCGCAACCGTTTCAGGATTATCATCTGCACGTGTATAAAGCTCGCCACCATCTTTATCACATTTTCCTTCCTCGGCAGGAGGATTGAAAATTAAATGATAGGATGTACCACAAACTTTACAAATACGACGACCTGACAGACGAGCAATTAACTCATCCTTTTCAACCTGAATGTTTAATGTATATTCAATAGCTTTACCAAAATCAGCAAGAATGCTGTCTAATGCTTCAGCCTGAGGAACAGTACGTGGGAATCCATCTAATAGGAAGCCCTTTTCACAATCAGGTTTAGCTAGTCGCTCACGAACAATACCAATCGTTACTTCGTCAGGTACAAGTGCACCTTGATCCATAAACGATTTAGCTTGTAAGCCTAATTCAGTACCCTCTTTAATAGCGGCACGGAACATATCGCCTGTAGAAATATGAGGAACTGCGTACTTCTCAACAATTTTATCTGCTTGAGTGCCTTTACCAGCACCTGGCAGACCCATTAAAACGATATTCATTAGGAAATATTCCTCCCACAAAAGGTTTGCTGATTTAAGGAAACGATATCACGTTCCCTAAAAACCAACATTATTTCATAAAGCCTTTGTAGTGACGTTTAACAAGTTGAGATTCTAGCTGCTTCATCGTTTCGAGCGCTACGCCGACTACGATAATAATACTTGTACCACCGATTTGCACTGAGGCAGGTAAATTCATGAAGTTCATAAATATAATCGGCATTACTGCAATCACAGTTAAGAATATCGCACCAACAAATGTTAGTCGATATAACACGCTTGTTAAATACGTTTGAGTGTTTTCACCAGGGCGAATGCCTGGAATATAAGCACCTTGTTTTTTCAAGTTATCTGCCACATTTTCAGGATTCACTTGTACGAATGCATAGAAATATGTGAATGCAATGATTAAAATAACGTAAATTGTCATACCGATAGGCTGCGTATACAGCAGATTATTAGCAATCCATTTTGTCGCGCTATTTTCACCAAAGAATACAGCAAGTGTTTGAGGTGTTACAAGAAACGCTGACGCAAAGATTACCGGAATAACCCCTGCAGCATTTACTTTTAACGGTAAATGTGTTTGTTGTCCACCAGTTTGCTGATTACGTCCAGTAACTCGTTTTGCATATTGAATTGGAATTTTACGTAGTGCTTGTTGCACATAGACAACACCAACTACAACAGCAAGTAATACTAACACAAGTAGAGCAAGGATGATAATGTTGATAAATAATTTATCGCCAGCACCCTCGATTTGTTGTGCATAAATTTGGTTAACTCCTGTAGGCAATGCTGCAACGATACCTCCGAAAATGACAATCGAAATACCATTTCCTACACCATGTGCAGTAATTTGCTCTGCAAGCCATACAAGGAAGGCTGTGCCCGCTGTCAATACAATAGCGATTGTAACATATGTTAGAATCCCCTCGTTTTTAATCAAAGATCCGCCATACATTCTATTAAACCCAAATGACATTGCAAATGATTGAATAAAAGCAAGAATAATTGTAAAGTAACGAGTAAATTGTGCAAGTTTACGTCTTCCAACTTCACCTTGCTTTGCCCATTCAGCAAATTTCGGTACTACGTCCATTTGCAATAACTGAACAATAATTGAGGCTGTGATGTAAGGCATGATTCCCATCGCAAAGATGGAGAAGTTCATTAAAGCACCACCGCCAAAGGTATTGAGGAAACCAACGAGACTGAACTCATCAGTTGCCTTTAATACGTCAGCGTCAACGTTTGGCACTGGAACAAATGTCCCAATACGAAAAACGATTAACATTAAAAGGGTGAAAATGATCTTATTTCTTATATCTCGAACACGCATAAAGTTAGAGATTGTTTGAAACATTAAATCACCTCAGTAGATCCGCCGGCATTCTCAATTGCTTCTTTCGCTGAAGCTGAGAATTTATGAGCCTTAACAGTAAGCTTTTTATTAAGCGTCCCGTTGCCAAGAATCTTAATTCCAGCTTTTTCATTGCTCACTAGACCAGTTTCAAGTAATAATGCAGCAGTTACCTCTGCACCGTCTTCGAAACGGTTTAAAGCATCAAGGTTAACGAT
Organism: Lysinibacillus sp. FSL H8-0500; assembly: GCF_038051955.1. Lineage (NCBI taxonomy): Bacteria > Bacillati > Bacillota > Bacilli > Caryophanales > Bacillaceae > Lysinibacillus > Lysinibacillus sp. FSL H8-0500. The sequence goes on from NZ_CP150292.1 coordinate 4,627,153, forward strand.
CGCGTATTCTTTACGGTTAATGTTCGTAAAGCCACGTTTTGGTAAACGACGGAATAGTGGGTTTTGACCGCCCTCAAAGCCTGGGCGTACACCGCCACCAGAACGAGCGTTTTGACCTTTATGACCTTTACCTGCTGTTTTACCGTTACCAGAACCGATACCACGACCAACGCGGTTGCGTTGTTTACGAGAACCTTCTGCTGGTTTTAACTCATGCAGTTTCATAGTGGGTGGCACCTCCTTGTTCAATAATTGAAAATTAAATTTCTTTTACAGTAACTAAGTGAGCTACTTTGTCAAGCATACCGCGAGTAGCTGCGTTATCAGCTTTCTCTACAGTTTGGTGTAATTTACGTAAACCTAAAGCTTCAACAGTTTTGCGTTGTGCAGGTTTAGAGCCAATCACAGATTTAGTAAGGGTGATTTCTAATTTGTTAGCCATTATCTTTCCCCCCTTATCCTAATAGTTCTTCCACTGATTTACCACGTAATTTAGCTACGTCCTCTACGCGTTTTAATTCAGCTAAACCTTGAATAGTAGCACGTACCATATTGATTGGTGTGTTAGATCCAAGTGATTTTGAAAGAATATCAGTAATACCAGCTAGTTCTAGTACAGCACGTACCGGACCACCAGCGATAACTCCTGTACCAGGAGCAGCAGGTTTAATTAGGATTTCTCCTGCACCGAAGCGACCTTGCACTAAGTGTGGAGTTGTTCCACCTACGCGTGGCACTTCGATTAAGTTTTTCTTCGCATCTTCAACAGCTTTGCGGATAGCATCTGGCACCTCTTGAGCTTTACCAGTACCGAAACCTACATGTCCATTTCTATCGCCAACTACAACTAATGCTGTGAAGCGGAAGCGACGTCCACCTTTAACAACTTTAGCAACGCGGTTAATAGTAACTACGCGTTCTTCAAGTTCTCCAAGTTTGTTTGCGTCAATACGACTCATGAAATGTGTCCCTCCTTCTTATTAAAATTCTAAACCGTTCTCACGTGCAGCTTCAGCTAAAGCTTTAACACGTCCATGATATAAGTAACCACCACGGTCAAATACTACAGCAGTAATATTTTTCTCCGCAGCGCGTTTTGCGATTGTTTCACCGACTTTAGTTGCTGCATCAACATTGTTACCAGCACCTTCAAAACCATTTTCTTGAGAAGATGCGCTAACAATTGTTACGCCTGCTACGTCATCGATAAGTTGCGCGTAAATGTTCTTGTTAGAACGGAATACGTTTAAGCGTGGACGCTCAGCAGTACCCGAAATTTTAGAACGTACGCGTGCATGACGTTTTTTACGAACCTGATTTTTATCTTGTTTCGTAATCACAAGGGTCACTCCTTTCTAATGCTTAGGCCGCATTATTTACCTGTTTTACCTTCTTTACGACGTACATATTCGCCTTCATAACGAATACCTTTACCTTTATAAGGCTCTGGTGGACGAACGTCACGGATGTTAGATGCAAGAGCACCAACGCGTTCTTTGCTAATACCTTTAATGATGATTTTAGTGTTAGAAGGAACTTCAATTTCTAAACCATCTTCTGGTGTGAACTCAACTGGATGAGAGTAACCAACGTTAAGTACAAGTTTTTTACCTTGTAATTGCGCACGGTAACCAACACCGATAAGTTCTAAAGCTTTTTCGAAACCTGCAGAAACACCAGTAACCATGTTCGCTAGAAGCGCACGAGTAGTACCGTGGTTTGTGCGGTGTTCTTTTGATTCAGAAGGGCGTGATACAGTGATTACGTTGCCTTCTTGCTCAATTTTCATATCTTGGTGGAAAGAACGAACAAGTTCGCCTTTAGGACCTTTAACAGTAACAGAGTTGTTTGCGTCAACAGTAACTGTTACGTTAGCAGGTACCTCGATAATTTTTTTACCTACACGAGACATTTAGTTGCACCTCCATTCATTTATTGCTAATTACCAAACGTATGCTAGAATTTCTCCGCCAACTTGTTTAGCGCGAGCTTCTTTATCTGTTAATAAACCTTGTGAAGTTGATACTAAAGCGATACCAAGACCACTTAATACTTTAGGTACTTCATTTGTTTTAGCATATACACGTAGACCTGGTTTAGAAATACGTTTTAAGCCAGTGATAACGCGCTCGTTATCTTTTCCATATTTTAAGAAGATACGGATAATACCTTGTTTGTTGTCTTCCACGTATTCTACGTCACGTACGAAACCTTCACGCTTTAAAATTTCAGCGATTTCTTTTTTCACGTTGGAAGCTGGTACTTCTAACTTCTCGTGACGAACCATGTTCGCATTACGAATGCGAGTAAGCATATCTGCAATCGGATCAGTCATTGTCATTACATTTACCTCCTTCCCAAATTAGGGGATTACCAGCTGGCTTTTTTCACGCCAGGAATTTGTCCCTTATATGCAAGTTCTCGGAAACAAATACGGCAAAGTTTGAATTTGCGATATACTGAATGTGGACGACCACAGCGTTCACAACGTGTATATTCTTGCACTTTAAACTTTTGCTTACGTTGTTGTTTAACGATCATAGATTTTTTAGCCACGTTTTCGCCCTCCTTGTTTGATTACTTTTGGAACGGCATACCGAATTGTGTCAATAACTCGCGAGCTTCTTCGTCAGAGTTCGCTGTCGTTACGATCACGATGTCCATACCGCGTACTTTTGAAACTTTATCGTAATCGATTTCTGGGAAAATTAATTGTTCTTTCACACCTAAAGTGTAGTTACCGCGACCATCGAATGCTTTTTTAGAAACACCACGGAAGTCACGTACACGAGGTAGTGCGATAGAAATTAATTTATCCAAGAATTCATACATACGCTCACCGCGTAATGTAACTTTAGCACCGATAGGCATACCTTCACGAAGACGGAAACCTGCGATCGATTTTTTTGCTTTAGTTACAACTGGTTTTTGACCAGTAATAGTTGTTAATTCTTCAACAGCTGCATCTAACGCTTTAGAGTTTTGAACTGCATCACCAACACCCATGTTGATCACGATTTTCTCAACTTTTGGTAGTTGCATAACTGATTTATATCCAAATTTGCTCATAAGAGCAGGTGAAACTTCACTTAAATATTTTTCTTTTAGGCGGCTCATGTGTGTACCTCCCTTCTATTTATACTAATTAGTCGATTACTGCACCTGATTTTTTTGCTACACGAACTTTTTTACCGTTTTCGATTTTGTAACCTACACGAGTCGGCTCGCCAGATTTAGGATCGATTAGCATTACGTTCGAAACGTGAATTGCAGCCTCTTGGCTTACAATACCACCTTGTGGATTCAATTGGTTAGGTTTTACGTGTTTTTTCACGATGTTCACACCTTCAACAAGAACGCGATCTTGTTTTGGGTAAGCAGCAAGAATAACGCCTTCTTTGCCTTTATCCTTACCAGTGATTACCTTAACCTTGTCACCTTTTTTTACATGCATGCTGTCGCACCTCCTTGATTGGCACTATCATGAAATTAAAGAACTTCTGGAGCTAGAGAAACGATTTTCATGAAGTTGCTGTCACGTAATTCACGTGCAACAGGTCCGAAAATACGAGTTCCGCGTGGTGATTTATCATCACGAATAATCACACAAGCATTTTCATCAAATTTAATGTACGTACCATCTTTACGACGAACGCCTGATTTAGTACGAACGATAACAGCCTTAACAACGTCACCCTTCTTGACAACGCCACCTGGTGTTGCTTTCTTAACTGTACAAACAACGATATCACCGATGTTAGCAGTTTTACGACCAGAACCACCAAGTACTTTAATTGTAAGAACTTCACGTGCACCTGAGTTGTCAGCAACTTTCATACGACTTTCTTGTTGGATCACTTAGGTTACCTCCCTTCGGAAATTGGTTGTTCCGAAATAGTTATTAAATAATAACCGCTTTTTCTACAACTTCTACTAGACGGAAACGTTTTGTAGCTGATAGCGGGCGAGTTTCCATGATACGTACGATATCACCGATTTTCGCTGTGTTTAACTCATCATGAGCTTTAAACTTTTTAGAATATTTTACACGCTTGCCATAAAGTTTGTGCTTTTTGTATGTTTCCACTAAAACAGTAACAGTTTTGTCCATTTTATCTGAAACAACGCGGCCTGTGTAAACTTTACGTTGATTGCGCTCAGTCATACTTGAAAACCTCCTTTATCAGTTATTTGCACTGATTTCTCTTTCACGAATAACAGTTTTCATACGCGCGATTGCTTTACGCACTTCACGAATACGAGCTGTGTTTTCTAATTGACCAGTCGCCAATTGGAAGCGAAGGTTGAAAAGCTCTTCTTTCAGTGATTTCACTTTTAATTCTATTTCAGAAGTAGCAAGGTCACGGATTTCATTAGCTTTCATTAGATTCACCACCAGTTTCTTGACGTTTTACGATCTTACATTTAACAGGAAGTTTGTGTGCTGCTAAACGAAGTGCCTCACGTGCAATTTCTTCAGATACGCCAGCAATTTCGAACATTACTTTTCCTGGTTTAACTACTGCTACCCAACCTTCAGGAGAACCTTTACCAGAACCCATGCGGACTTCTAGTGGTTTTTTCGTGTAAGGTTTATGTGGGAAGATTTTAATCCAAACTTTACCGCCACGTTTCATGTAACGAGTCATCGCGATACGAGCAGATTCGATTTGACGGTTTGTAATCCAGCTAGCAGTTTGAGCTTGTAAGCCCCATTCACCGAAAGTTACTTCTTTACCGCCTTTCGCTTCGCCACGCATTTTGCCGCGGTGTTCACGACGGTATTTAACGCGTTTAGGCAATAACATATTATTTGCCTCCTTCCACAGATTTCTTCGTAGGAAGAACTTCACCACGGTAGATCCATACTTTAACGCCTAATTTACCGTAAGTAGTATCAGCTTCTGCGTGTGCATAATCAATGTCAGCACGTAGAGTATGAAGTGGAACAGTTCCTTCACTATAATGTTCAGCACGCGCGATATCAGCGCCACCTAAACGACCAGATACTTGTGTTTTAATTCCTTTTGCACCAGCACGAATTGTGCGTTGGATCGCTTGCTTTTGCGCACGACGGAATGATACACGATTTTCTAATTGACGAGCGATATTTTCAGCTACTAGACGAGCGTCAAGATCAGCGCGTTTGATTTCAATAATGTTGATGTGTACACGTTTACCAGTTAAATCGCTAAGGTATTTACGAAGGTTTTCAACTTCAGTACCACCTTTACCGATTACCATACCTGGTTTCGCAGTATGAATTGTAATGTTTACACGGTTTGCAGCGCGTTCGATTTCTACTTTAGAAACAGAAGCGTCTTTAAGAGCCGTTTCAATATATTTACGCACTTTGATGTCTTCGTGAAGTAGAGTTGCATAGTCTTTTTCAGCGTACCATTTTGACTCCCAGTCACGAATAATACCAACGCGTAGTCCTATTGGATGTACTTTTTGACCCACGGATTAACCCTCCTTCTTCTCAGATACCACTAATGTAATGTGGCTTGTGCGTTTGTTAATTGCGCTTGCACGTCCTTGTGCACGTGGACGGAAACGTTTTAATGTTGGACCTTCGTCAACAAATACTTCAGATACTACTAAAGAGTTGATGTCAAGATCGTAGTTGTGCTCAGCGTTAGCAACTGCAGATTTTAATACTTTCTCAACGACTGGAGACGCCGCTTTTGGAGTATGACGTAAAATTGCAACTGCTTCACCAACTTGCTTACCTCGGATTAAGTCTACAACTAGACGTACTTTGCGAGGAGCAATGCGTACTGTACGAGCGATAGCTTTAGCTTGTGTCATTAGGATTTACCTCCTCTCAAAATTAGCGTCTTGTTTTCTTGTCGTCTGCACCGTGACCTTTATAAGTACGTGTCGGTGCGAACTCACCAAGTTTATGGCCTACCATATCTTCTGTTACGTATACAGGAACATGTTTACGTCCATCATATACAGCAATCGTTAAACCGATGAAGTTCGGGAAGATTGTAGAACGGCGTGACCAAGTTTTGATAACTTGTTTTTTCTCAGAAGCCTCTTGTGCCTCCACTTTTTTCATTAAGTGGTCGTCGACAAAAGGTCCTTTTTTCAAGCTGCGACCCATGTAGGAACCTCCCTCCGTGATTCCACCACGGCTCTCCCATAGAACCGTAGTTTAACCACTTTATTTTTTACGACTACGGATGATAAATTTATCCGATTTGTTTTTCTTCTTGCGAGTTTTGTAACCAAGTGCTGGTTTACCCCAAGGAGTCATTGGTGATTTACGTCCGATTGGAGAACGTCCTTCACCACCACCGTGTGGGTGATCGTTAGGGTTCATTACAGAACCACGAACTTCTGGGCGTTTACCTAACCAACGGCTACGACCTGCTTTACCGATGTGTACAAGTTCGTGTTGCTCGTTACCAACTTGACCGATTGTAGCGCGGCAAGTAGCTAAAACTAAACGTACTTCACCAGATTGTAAACGAACGATAACGTACTTATCTTCACGACCAAGTACTTGCGCAGAAGTACCAGCTGAACGTACTAATTGCCCGCCCTTACCAGGTTTTAACTCGATGTTATGGATTGTAGTACCCATTGGAATGTTTGCTAATGGTAATGCATTACCTACTTTAATATCCGCATCTGGACCAGAAACGATTGTTTGACCAACCTCTAATCCTTTTGGTGCTAAGATGTAAGCTTTTGCTCCATCAGCGTAGTTGATTAATGCGATATTCGCAGAACGGTTTGGATCATATTCAATAGTAGCAACTTTTGCCGGAATGCCATCTTTAACACGTTTGAAATCGATAACACGGTATTGCTTCTTATGACCACCACCATGATGACGAACAGTGATTTTACCTTGGTTATTACGACCAGCTTTGCGTTTAGTTGGTTCAAGCAATGATTTCTCAGGCTTGTTCGTTGTAATTTCCGCAAAGTCTAATGACGTCATGTTACGACGGCCATTAGAGGTAGGTTTATACTTTTTAATCGCCATTGTGTTTTCCCTCCTTCTTGAGTGTTCAAATCATAAATCCTTTAAGGATTACATTTCGAATAATTCAATTTCTTTGCTATCAGCAGTTAATTTAACAATCGCTTTACGACGTTTGTTAGTGTAACCACCATAACGGCCAACACGCTTGAATTTACCTTTGTAGTTAAGAACGTTTACTTTCTCAACTTTTACGCCAAAGATTTCTTCTACAGCGTCTTTTACTTGAGTTTTGTTAGCGCGAGTGTCTACTTCGAAAGTATACTTTTTCTCTGCCATAAGTTCTGAAGAACGCTCAGTAATGACCGGACGTTTTAAAATATCACGTGCTTCCATTATCCAAGCACCTCCTCAACTTTTTCTACTGCAGATTTAGTGAATACAACTTTATCATGACCTAATAGATCAAGAACGTTGATACCATTTGCAGTTAACACTGTTACACCAGGGATGTTACGAGCAGATAATGCTACGTTTTCATCTAGGTCAGCAGTTACGAATAAAGATTTTTTCTCTAAAGAAAGATCTTTAAGAATTTTTGTGAATTCTTTTGTTTTTGGTGCTTCTAAAGTCAGAGCATCAAGAACTAAGAAGTTTTGTTCTACTACTTTAGCTGATAAAGCTGATTTAAGAGCTAAACGACGAACTTTTTTAGGTAATTTATAAGAATAGCTACGTGGAGTAGGGCCGAATACGATACCACCGCCGCGCCATTGTGGAGAACGGATAGAACCTTGACGAGCACGTCCAGTTCCTTTTTGACGCCATGGTTTACGACCACCACCAGCAACTTCAGAACGGTTTTTCACTTTGTGATTACCTTGACGTAGAGAAGCGCGTTGTGCAACTACTGCGTCGAATAATACTGCTTCATTTGGCTCGATTCCGAAAATCGCATCGTTTAATTCGATTTCGCCAACTGAAGCACCTGTTTGACTAAGTACAGATACCTTTGTCATTCCTGTTTCCTCCTTTCTTTCAATAATTACTTAGCTTTAATTGCAGTTTTTACTGTAACTAGAGCTTTTTTAGAACCAGGAACATTACCTTTAACAAGTAGTAAGTTACGTTCTGCATCAACTTTTACGATCTCTAAGTTTTGGATTGTAACTACATTGCCACCCATTTGACCAGGTAATTTCTTTTGTTTGAATACACGGTTCGGAGCAACTGGACCCATTGAACCAGGACGACGGTGGTAACGAGAACCATGGGCCATTGGACCACGAGATTGTCCGTGGCGTTTAATTACACCTTGGAAACCTTTACCTTTAGTAACACCTGTTACATCAATTACATCGCCTTCTGCGAAAATTTCTACATTGACTTCTTGACCAACTTCGTACTCTTCCACGTTCACATTGCGGAATTCACGAATGAAGCGCTTAGGAGCAGTATTCGCTTTTGCTACGTGACCTTGTTCCGGTTTGTTAGAAAGCTTAACACGCTTATCTTCGAAACCAACTTGGATTGCTTCGTAGCCATCTGTTTCAACAGTTTTCTTTTGAAGCACTACGTTTGGAGCAGCTTCGATAACTGTTACTGGGATTAAATCGCCGTTTTCAGCGAAAACTTGTGTCATACCAATTTTTCTACCTAAGATTCCTTTAGCCATCTGTCACACCTCCTGTAAATTTTAAAAAGTTATATTGTTTTTACCATTAAAGTTTGATTTCGATATCAACGCCAGATGGTAAATCAAGTTTCATTAACGCGTCAACAGTTTGTGGTGTTGGGTTAACGATATCGATCAGACGTTTATGCGTACGCATTTCGAATTGTTCACGAGAGTCTTTATACTTGTGAACAGCACGAAGAATTGTGTACACAGACTTCTCAGTTGGAAGTGGAATCGGACCTGATACACTTGCACCTGAACGTTTTGCAGTTTCCACAATTTTCTCAGCAGATTGATCTAAAATACGGTGATCATACGCTTTTAAACGAATACGAATCTTTTGTTTTGCCATTATTTTCCCTCCTTCTCGCCTATTTTCTAGACATTCTCCACGAAAATTCTCCCACACACCGCCATGGCAAAGCGGCCGGGTGTGTCGGCAACCTCTCGCTTCATCGCAGTCAAAGACCAACATTCAACATTATATACAATAAAAAAAGAATAAGCAAGTCTTTTCGCTAAATTCTTTTAAATGTTGCTGATATTCTTACTACTACTATTTTCTTCGCTTATTAAGCCGTTTATTAGTATATAAAATTTCAAGACATATTGCAATACTTAAGGTTATCTTATTAATATTTTCAAACTTTCAAATAATTTTAGTTAAAGTAGAGCTATCAAAAAAGTCCAATGTTATCTGACTTTCTTGATAGCCCTTTTTGAATTTCTTCTTATTTAATAGTTATAATGATTCTCGAACTACCTTTTTATAATAACCGACTGAGAGAACAGCAAAGATAGCGTATAGCGCGATATAACAGCCCATTGCTAGCCAAAGTGGTGTTGTTAACTCTGTGCCAAACAAAAACCATCCTGACTTCACAGCAAAGTAACTATGCAATAAACCAATCACTAATGGAACACCGAAATTAAAAGCTTGCTTCATATAAATTCCCTTCATAATATCCTTTTCTGCAAAGCCAATCTTTCTTAAAATTGTATAGGAATCACGTTCTTCCTCTGCCTCAGACATCTGTTTAAAATATAGAATACTACCTGTCGTCATTAAAAAAGCTAATCCTAAAAATGCTGTAATAAAGATTGTAAGTCCTAATGATTCAATATTACCCTTACGTTGCATTTCATAAGACGATTGCTTATATTCATGTGAGTCTCCTTCATTATCTACAACCGTCAGAACATCCGCACCCGTTTCCCGATACAATTGCTCTGCTTTTTCTATATCCTCTTTTGATTTTAATGTAATGGTTGTTTGTTGATGCCAAGGATATACATCTGCTAATTGTAAAGAGATAGCCTGCTGCTGATTGCCTTGCTCCGATGATGCTACTAAATGGTTAAACATTTCATCTGTTACAACAAAGATAGGCCCCCCACCTCCAGCAGTGACAATACTACTTATCAGGCTATGCTTTTGAATATCCTCCACATGAAAGGTTTCTTTAAGTTGCCCTATTGATACCTCGATATCTCGATCTTTCTCTAACGGAAACATCTCAGCCATATAGCCACCATAGTTTGTTAAAATCACATTATTATCTGATAATGAAGCTGTGGGAACTTTTTGCTGGTAATCAGAGAGTGGAATCGTATAAATAACACCTTCCATTGTATATAAAGGATTGTCTTTTTGCTCTTTAGACATTAATTGCCCCACCGTAGCTGATACCCCTTGTAAACGGTAATCTACTTGAGTAAATGCAATATTGTGCTGTTCTAATGCCTTTAAAAATTCCTCCCCATCATTTTCAAGCAATATAAAATCACCCGGAACTTGACTATACGCTGTTGCTTCTGATGAATAGTAGGAAATATAGGACAAAGTTGTAATACCTAGAGATACGCCTGTTAATACTGTAATAAGTGTTAATGATTTTGCATTGCTTTTCATACGATGCATAATCGGCGTCAGAGCTAAAACATCCTGAACCGATAAATGTCCTTTTTTCTTTAAGCGAATTGTATTCATAATAAATGCTATAGAGAAACGGAAAACAAGGAAGGTTCCACCAATGGTAGTAGCTAAAATAATAATCATATTCGTAAAAAGATAACCTGCATCATCAATATTAAATAGCTTTGTAGAAGCATAATAGCCGTAACCAATCATAATAAGTCCTAAAAAGCCAATTACCATTTGTATGCCACTAAAGCGTCTTACACGCTCATCAGCTTGTTTTGCAGCGCTAAATAATGATAGCAATGAAACACGATGAATCATCCATGCCATTTGGATAAGCACAATGATTAAAAGTATGGCAAATACAAGGATGGACTGTTGTAATGCCTGTGTACTAAATGCCATTGTAACAAGAGCTTCTTTTTCAAGTACACGCAATAAAATCATGGCAAATACACGTGAGCTAAAGAAGCCTGCTAGTATGCCTATGAGAACAGCTCCAACAAATAATAATATATTTTCAATCGCTAATAAACGTACAATCAATCCCTTTGTCATGCCAATTAATTGATATAAGCCGACCTCTTTACTGCGGCGCTTCATAAATAGGTGGTTGGCATAGAGCACAAAAAATAGCACAATAAAATATAAAATGTATGTTGCTGCTTTAAACCCTGCTGTAGCTGTTCCACTTATTTGAACAGCCTCCCATACTTCAGCATTGTATTGCAGTGTAACAAAGGAAAAATATAATGTGACACTAAAAATAAGTGCAAAAAAGTAGAGATAGTAATGCTTCATGTTTTTCTTCATACTGCGTAGCACAAGCTTGCTAAGACTCATAGCCATCACCGCCTAGCACACTTTGCGTATGCATAATTTCCTGAAAGAATACTTGTCTTGTTTTATCGCCCTTATAAAGCTCACTATAAATCAAGCCATCTTTTAAAAATAACACACGTGTACAGAAGCTAGCTGCTACAGCATCATGTGTCACCATCATAATCGTAGCCTCTTTTGTTTCATTGATACTTTGTAAATTTTTTAATAGTGCTGTAGCCGACTTAGAATCAAGTGCACCTGTAGGCTCATCTGCAAAGACAAGGGATGGATTTGTAATCAATGCACGAGCTGCTGATGTACGCTGCTTTTGCCCACCTGAAATTTCATTTGGGTATTTATTTAAAATTTCTGTGATACCAAGTAAATGTGTTAGTTCTTTCACACGACTTTCTGCAATAGCTTTAGGTAGTTTACTAATAGCTAATGGTAAAAGAATATTTTCTTTTACTGTTAAAGTTTCCAATAAATTATAATCTTGAAATATAAAGCCGAGTTGTTCTCGACGGAAATTTGCTAAGGCCTTTTCCTTCATGCCACGTAAATTTTGCCCGTTTATTTCAATAACACCTTCTGTTGCATAATCGATGGAGCATAAAACATTTAAAAGCGTTGTTTTCCCTGAGCCAGATGGTCCCATAATCCCTACAAATTCACCTTTATTTACTTCTACATCAATGCCCTTTAATACTTCTTGAGCTGTTGATTTTTTTCCATAAACCTTTTTTATTTTACGACCAATTAAAACTGTCAATTTGTAAACGCCCCTTTCTCTCTTTCAAGTGTACCCTGCCGTCACTAGTAATTCGTGCGTTTTACATGACAATATAAAAAGATAGGTGACAATTTTGTCATCTACCTGTTAGTTTGGCATATGCATTTTGTAGCGGAAAGCGTAATGTAAATAATGAGCCTTCGCCAACTTTTGATTGTACATGAATACGAATACCTAATTTTTGTGCTACATTATATGCTAAATAAAGGCCCATACCTGTAGATTGTGTGGATTCTCTTCCAATTGTACCAGTATATGATTTTTGAAAAATACGAGGTAAATCTTCTGAAGCAATACCAATGCCTATATCTTTGATATGCAATAATATTGCTTCTGTAGTATCAACTTCTGCCCATATTATTATTTCAGAATCTACTGGACTATACTTAATAGCATTTGAAAGAATTTGTCGAACAATAAATGCTAACCACTTGCTATCGGTTAGAACGGTTTCCGTAAGCTTATCCACCTCAAAGCCAATACCTTTTTCGATACACCAAGCTTGCATAGCTCGAATTTCCTTATAGATAATCGGCTTTAGTTCAACCTCTGTTAAGTAATTATCCTTTTCGATTGAGTGTAATCGCGTTTGATGTAGCTGCTGATCCACCAATAAATGTAGCCTTAGCCATTCATTCTCTAATTTTCGACGCAACTCTAAGTCTTCAACATGCTCTAGCATTAAATTAATAGCTGTTAAAGGGGCTTTTACTTCATGCACCCATGCCAGCAACCCATCCGAATATTCCTGAAGCTGCACTTTCGCTTGATTTAACTCCACTTTCTTCTCATCAAAGATAGCTCCCATTTTTCGAAAATAAAGTTCTTGAAAAGGGGACAAAGTGAGACGATTTTTATCAATCTCATCTAAATAACTCTCCATATTTCCCAGGAAATCTTTTAATTTCCCAACTTCAACAATGTAACGCCATACAAAAAAGAGTGTAAAACTAATAAACAAACTCATGTTTACATACCAAATAGAAATGCTCTCTAACCCTATATCTAAAGCAAATAATAGGTTCAATATTGCCGAAATAAAGGCAAAATAGCCTAGCCATGCTAATCGTTCGCGTATAAATAGTAGTAGCAATTTTACTCACATCCCTTGGTTTACTGCTATATAGCCAAGTCCCTTTTTTGTTTGAATCACTTCTTGTAAACCAATCTCCTCAAGCTTTGTGCGCAGGCGATTAACATTAACTGACAATGTATTATCGTTTACAAAACGTTCATCATCCCAAAGCTTTCTCATCAGCTCATCTCTCGATACAATTTGATTCGCCTTTTCCACTAAGATCCGCAAGATAAAGAGCTCATTTTTTGTTAACGAGGCAATAGCTCCATCATATACAATCTCACTCCTTGCATAATCAATTACAGCATCATTAAAGCGACTTATATCCATTTTTTCTTCAACATAGTCGTATGTACGGCGCAAAATAGCCTGTGTTTTAGCAAGTAATACTTCCATGTGAAAAGGTTTTTGTATAAAATCATCTGCCCCCATCTGCATAGCCATCACCATATCCATTGGGTGATCACGAGAGGATAGGAACAAGATTGGAACCTTTGAAAGATGACGAATTTCACGACACCAATGGAAGCCATCATAGGCAGGCAATTGAATATCAATAAGCACAAGATGAGGTTTTTCCTCTATAAAATCATCCATCACCTTTTGGAAATTTTTAGGTCCGATTACTTGTAATGACCATTGTGCAAAGCGTTCTTGAATCATCTGAAAAATGGATGGGTCATCTTCAATAAGTAAAATCTTCATCTCCACTTTCAAATCCCTCTTTCTATTTAATAATTTATCCCATATAACGTGCTAGCTATTATGTATACAAACACCAATGGACATCTTCTAATTTCCCTTATTTTAACACAAAAAACAATCTATAGACGTCCTCGCAGATGCTATAATAGGGTTACATCTAATAAAGGAGGTTCCCACAATGGATATTCGACAGCTAGAATACTTTGCTGAGGTAGCAAAACAACTTAGCTTTACAAAAGCGGCTGCAACGCTTCATGTATCACAGCCATCTATTAGTAAAGCTATCCAACAGTTAGAAGTAGAGCTAGATGTCCCACTATTTTATCGCTCCTCCAAGCAGTTAGAATTAACGGATGCAGGGCATGCTGTTCTCATTAATACGCAACATGTCCTAGAAGCATTTAAAAATATACGCTCAGAGCTAACAGATTTAATGGAACTCAAAAAAGGGAAAATTCGTATTGGTATTCCCCCCATTGTCGGCGCGGAATTTTTTTCAAAGCTCGTTAGTCAATACAAGGAACGTTATCCATATGTGGAAATCGTGCTAACAGAGGTGGGTACAAAAAAAATTAGAGAAGGTGTGGAATCAGGAGACCTTGATATTGGGCTTATTTGTAATTTATGTGTGGTAAATGATTACGTAGAAGTCATTAGTATTTTAAAAGATCCGCTCATGTTAATTGTCCATCATGAGCATCCACTTGCTCAGAAAGAGACGGTCGATATGATTGATTTACAGCAGGAAATGTTTGTTCTTTATCGCAAAGATTTCACACTCTATGACCGTATTATTGAGGAGTGTTCAAAAAATGGATTTTTCCCAAATATCGCCTGTGAGTCTACTCAGAAGGATTTAATGATTGAAATGGTAGCCGCTAAGCTCGGTATCGCACTTTTACCGAAAAGAATTTGTGATAAAATCCAATATAATACAATAAAGGCTGTTCCATTTAAAGAAGAAAATATTTATTTAGAGCTTGGTATGACTTGGAAAAAAAACAAGTATCTCTCTTATGCTGTACGTGAATTTATTGCGCTTGCCTATGATTTTATTCCACATTAACAAAACTATAGATTATTGATAGGTAATTTTTATACGCCAAGAAAAATGTACGTATATGCGTACTTTTATAATTACCACTACTTCTAAAAATAGCTTAGCCATCTGGCACCAATAGACTATTGATACCAGATGGCTAGCTTAATCTCTGTTAAAGCTGTTCACTTAACTACTCATCGTCTTTACTTATTAAGAGATTTTTTATGCATTTATTTTTGCTTGATATTTTGCCTTTGCTTCTAAACGCTTTTTGTGTAAGATTGGCTCTGTATAACCACTTGGTTGCTCGTAACCCTTAAACACTAAATCACATGCTGCTTGGAATGCCACAGATTCATTTAGGTTAGAGGACATTGGTCGGTATTCAGCATCGTCAGCATTTTGACCATCTACTACCTTTGCCATACGTTCCATTGTTTCACGCACTTGCTCCTCTGTGCAAACCCCATGATGCAACCAGTTTGCTACATGCTGACTAGAAATACGTAATGTTGCACGGTCTTCCATTAGACCAATATCATTAATATCAGGAACCTTCGAACATCCTACTCCCTGCTCTACCCAGCGTACTACATAGCCTAAAATGCCTTGTGCATTATTATCTAGTTCCTGCTGAATCTCTTCAGCACTCCAATTTGTTTCGATTGCTAATGGGATTTCAAGTATACCATCTTGTAAATCCTCTGAGCTAGAAATGCCCTTTTGTACTTCCTTTACATCGACTTGATGATAATGTGTAGCATGTAAAGTTGCAGCAGTTGGTGAAGGAACCCAAGCTGTATTAGCCCCTGCTTTTGGATGACCAATTTTTTGCTCTAGCATTGCTGCCATTAAATCCGGCATTGCCCACATACCTTTTCCAATTTGTGCACGTCCCTGTAATCCTGTATTTAAGCCTACTACTACATTGGATTTTTCATAAGCTGTTAGCCATGTAGATGCCTTCATTTCACCCTTACGAATCATAGGACCTGCTTCCATTGATGTATGAATTTCATCACCTGTACGATCAAGGAACCCAGTATTAATAAAGACAATACGATCTTTTACTTCCTTTATACACGCTTTTAAGTTTAACGATGTACGGCGCTCCTCATCCATAACACCAATTTTCAATGTAAAACGCTCTAAATTTAATAAATCTTCGATACGGCCAAATAGTTTATTAGCAAATGCTACTTCTTGTGAGCCATGCATTTTTGGCTTAACAATGTAAATAGAGCCTTTTTGTGAATTTTTATATTGACCATTACCAAGCAGTTCATGCTTTGCAATCAAGCTCGTCATAACCCCATCCATAATTCCCTCTGGAACCTCAAAACCATCCTTATCTAAAATTGCTGGGTTTGTCATTAAATGTCCTACATTCCGTACAAACATTAGCGAGCGTCCTGGAAGTGTTAGTGTATTGCCATCTGCATCCTTGTACACACGATCTGGATTCAGTGTACGGGTCATTGTTTTACTGCCTTTTTCAAATGTTGCTGCTAAATCACCTTTCATTAAACCAAGCCAATTTGTATATACTTCCACTTTATCTTCTGCATCTACAGCTGCTACAGAGTCTTCACAATCCATAATCGTAGTCACCGCCGATTCTAAAACAACATCCTTCACACCTGCTGCATCATCCTTACCAATTGCATGATTACGATCAATTTGAATTTCAATATGAAGACCATTATTTTTTAATAAAATAGCGCTTGGTGCGTCAGCCTCTCCTTGATAGCCAGCAAATTTATTAGATTCAACAAGTGTTGCTTCATCATTGTTCAGCAATGTTGCCAGCAACTGACCGTTTACAATAGCATATTTAGCTACATCTGTATGAGAAGCATTCATTAACGGAACAGCTTTGTCTAAAAATTCTCTTGCATAAGCAATTACTTTCGCACCGCGTACTGGATTATAGCCTTTCCCCACTTCTGCCCCATCTTCTTCACTAATTGCATCTGTACCATATAAAGCATCATATAGACTTCCCCAACGGGCATTTGCTGCATTAATGGCATAGCGTGCATTATTTACTGGCACTACTAGCTGAGGTCCAGCTTGGACAGCAACTGCTTCATCAACATTTTCAGTAGCTACGCTAAAATCTTCTACTTTTGGCTCTAAATAACCAATTCCCTCTAAAAATGATTTATACGCGGCAAAATCAAATTCATGATCTTTATGCCATTGGTTAATCGTCTCTTGTAGTTCATCACGTCGTGCAAGCAATGCCTTATTTTCAGGTGTAAGCTCCTCAATTAACTGTTCAAAGCCTGTCCAAAATGCTTGTTGTTCAACACCACTTTCAGGAAGTGCTTGTGTATTAATAAAATCAAAAAGAATGGATGCTACTTGCAAATTTCCTACTTGAACATAATTAGACATAAAAATATAGTCCCCCTTGTTTTGAAGAGTGATCTACTCCTCTTTCCATTATGTTTATTATAATAGAAAACCTTTGTATAAATAAAATATATATTTAGAATATTCATTATTCTATTTAGCTATATTGAATAAATCCTAGCCATCTACACTTTAAAGAACAAATACAAAAAACCAATCTGTAGGCGTCCCCACAGATTGGTTTAAGGAATTAGCAAAAGCTAAAATTATTTTTGGATAGAAGAAACTACGCCAGCGCCTACAGTACGGCCACCCTCACGGATAGAGAATTTAGTACCTTCTTCAAGAGCGATTGGAGCGATAAGTTCAACTGTCATTTCAATGTTATCACCAGGCATTACCATTTCAACGCCTTCTGGTAAGTTACAGATACCTGTTACATCAGTTGTACGGAAGTAGAACTGAGGACGGTAGTTAGAGAAGAATGGAGTATGACGGCCACCCTCTTCTTTTGATAAAACATAAACTTCAGCTTTGAAGTTAGTGTGTGGAGTGATTGAACCTGGTTTAGCTAATACTTGACCACGTTGGATTTCTTCACGAGCAACACCACGTAGTAAAGCACCGATGTTATCACCAGCTTCAGCATAGTCTAATAATTTACGGAACATTTCTACACCAGTTACAGTAGTAGATTTCGCTTCTTCAGCAATACCGATGATTTCAACTACGTCACCAACTTTAACTTGACCACGTTCAACACGGCCAGTTGCAACTGTACCACGACCAGTGATAGAGAATACGTCCTCTACTGGCATCATGAATGGTTTGTCAGTTTGACGTTCTGGAGTTGGGATGTAAGAATCTACAGCGTCCATTAATTCAACGATTTTTTCTTCCCATTCTGGTTCGCCTTCAAGAGCTTTAAGAGCAGAACCTTTGATTACAGGAATATCGTCACCTGGGAAGTCATATTCAGATAGTAGGTCACGGATTTCCATTTCTACTAATTCTAATAATTCTTCGTCATCAACCATATCACATTTGTTCATGAATACTACTAAGTATGGAACACCTACTTGACGAGATAAAAGGATGTGCTCACGAGTTTGTGGCATTGGACCATCAGCAGCAGATACTACTAAGATACCGCCGTCCATTTGTGCAGCACCAGTAATCATGTTTTTAACATAGTCAGCATGTCCTGGGCAGTCAACGTGTGCATAGTGACGAGTTTCAGTTTCATACTCTACGTGAGAAGTATTGATTGTGATACCACGCTCTTTTTCTTCTGGAGCGTTGTCGATGTCAGCGTAAGATTTAGCTGTACCACCCATTTTTTTAGAAAGAACTGTAGCGATTGCAGCAGTTAAAGTAGTTTTACCATGGTCAACGTGTCCGATTGTACCAATGTTAGCATGCGTTTTAGAACGGTCAAATTTTTCTTTAGCCATTAGAGATTGCCTCCTCAAAATTATATGTTTATTTTTTAATTTATAGTATGAATGCTGACAGGGAACGGGCCCATTCCCTATCCTGCAATCATAGCTTACAGATTAGTTATACTTGATGCAAGATGAAATTTCAATTATTCACCTTTATTTTTTTTGATGATCTCTTCAGAAATTGATTTTGGTACTTCTTCATAATGATCGAATACCATTGAGAATACACCACGACCTTGCGTTGCAGAACGTAAAGTTGTTGCATATCCAAACATTTCTGAAAGTGGAACCATTGCACGAACAACTTGAGCGTTACCGCGAGCTTCCATACCTTCTACGCGACCACGGCGAGAAGTGATGTTACCCATGATATCACCAAGGTATTCTTCAGGAATTACAACTTCAACCTTCATCATTGGTTCAAGTAAAACTGGGTTACATTTAGAAACCGCGTTTTTAAGAGCCATTGATGCAGCGATTTTGAAAGCCATTTCGTTAGAGTCAACATCATGGTAAGAACCATCGAATAGTCTCGCTTTGATGTCGATTAATGGGTAACCAGCAAGTACACCGTTTTGTAGAGAGTCTTTAAGACCAGCTTCTACAGCAGGAATGTATTCACGTGGAACTACACCACCAACGATAGCATTTTCAAATTCAAAGCCTTTTCCTTCTTCGTTTGGAGAGAATTCAATCCAAACGTGACCGAATTGACCACGACCACCTGATTGGCGAACGAATTTACCTTCAACTTGAGCAGAGCCACGGAATGTTTCACGGTAAGAAACTTGTGGAGCACCAACGTTAGCTTCTACTTTGAATTCACGACGCATACGATCAACTAAGATATCAAGGTGAAGCTCACCCATACCTGAGATGATTGTTTGACCAGTTTCTTGGTCTGTATGTGCACGGAATGTTGGATCTTCTTCTTGTAGTTTTTGTAAAGCTTGACCCATTTTATCTTGGTCTGCTTTTGATTTTGGTTCTACAGAAAGAGAGATAACTGGTTCTGGGAATTCCATTGATTCAAGAATAACTAGGTTTTTCTCGTCACATAATGTATCACCAGTTGTAGTATCTTTAAGACCTACAGCTGCAGCGATATCCCCTGCAAACACTTGAGAGATCTCTTCACGAGAGTTAGCGTGCATTTGTAGGATACGACCTACACGCTCACGTTTACCCTTCGTAGAGTTTTGTACATATGAACCTGATTGTAAAATACCAGAATACACACGGAAGAATGTTAATTTCCCAACGAATGGGTCAGTCATTACTTTAAACGCAAGAGCCGAGAATGGTTCTTCGTCAGAAGAATGACGTACAATTTCTTCCTCTGAGTCTGGTAAAGTACCTTTAATAGCAGGTACATCTGTTGGAGCTGGAAGGTAGTTGATTACTGCATCAAGCATTTTACGAACACCTTTGTGTTTGAATGCTGTACCACAAAGAACAGGGTAGAATTCTACCGCAATTGTTGCTTTACGGATTGCTGCTTTCAGCTCTTCCTTTGTAATCTCTTCACCAGCGAAGTATTTTTCCATGATATCTTCATTAATTTCAGCAATTGCTTCAATTAATTTTTCACGGTATTCTTCTGCTTGTGCTTGATGTTCTTCAGGAATTGCTTCGCCTTCACGTAATGCTGTACCTTCTTCGTTATCGTAGTAAGTAACATTCATTTCGATTAAGTCAATGATTCCTTTGAACTCATCTTCAGCACCGATTGGTAATTGGATAGGATGTGCATTTGCTTGTAAACGCTCATGTAAAGTGCCTACAGAGTATAGGAAGTCTGCACCCATTTTATCCATTTTATTAATGAATACGATACGTGGAACACCGTAAGTAGTAGCTTGACGCCATACAGTTTCAGTTTGTGGCTCAACACCTGATTGAGCATCAAGAACTGTTACTGCACCATCAAGTACACGTAAAGAACGTTCAACTTCTACAGTGAAGTCTACGTGTCCAGGAGTATCGATGATGTTAACACGATGACCGTCCCATTGAGCTGTTGTTGCAGCAGAAGTGATTGTGATACCACGTTCTTGCTCTTGCTCCATCCAGTCCATTTGAGAAGCGCCTTCATGAGTTTCACCGATTTTGTGAATCTTACCTGTGTAATAAAGGATACGCTCTGTTGTTGTTGTTTTACCAGCATCAATATGAGCCATGATCCCAATATTACGAGTATTCTCTAGTGAGAATTCGCGTTTCATTAGGTATTTCTCCTTCCATATTGGGCTTATGCGATGTTTAGATTACCAACGGTAGTGAGCGAATGCTTTGTTCGCTTCTGCCATTTTGTGCATATCTTCACGTTTCTTAACTGATGCACCAGTATTGTTAGAAGCATCAAGAATTTCGTTAGCTAAGCGCTCTTCCATTGTTTTTTCACCACGAAGACGAGCATAGTTAACTAGGTAACGAAGACCTAAAGTTGTACGACGTTCTGGGCGTACTTCAACTGGTACTTGGTAGTTAGAACCACCAACACGGCGAGCACGTACTTCAAGAACTGGCATTACGTTATTTAGAGCAGCTTCAAATACTTCGATTGGATTTTCACCAGAACGTTCTTTTACTAATTCAAACGCACCGTATAAAATCTTTTGAGAAGTACCTCTTTTACCATCAACCATCATTTTATTGATTAAACGAGTTACTAGCTTTGAATTATAAATTGGATCTGGTAACACGTCACGTTTGGAAACAGGACCTTTACGAGGCATGTGTTTTCCTCCTTTCAAATAGTTATCTTTTTAAAATCAGATTATTTTTTTTCTTTAGGGCGTTTTGTTCCGTATAGAGAACGTGATTGCATACGGCCGTTTACACCAGCAGTATCAAGAGCACCACGAACGATATGGTAACGAACACCTGGTAAGTCTTTTACACGACCGCCACGGATAAGAACAACACTGTGCTCTTGTAAGTTGTGACCTTCACCAGGAATGTACGCTGTAACCTCGATTTGGTTAGTTAAACGTACACGAGCGTATTTACGTAACGCTGAGTTTGGTTTTTTAGGCGTCATTGTACCTACACGAGTACAAACACCACGTTTTTGAGGAGATTTAACATCAGTTAAAGATTTTTTAAATGAGTTGTATCCTTTGTTTAACGCTGGTGAATTTGATTTCGTGATTTTAGATTTACGAGGCTTACGTACCAATTGGTTAATTGTAGGCATCGATTTTTCCTCCCTTCATTCCTTCTTTTTTAATACCACACATCCAGGTGGTTCATTTTTTGGGTAAAAACAAAGTCTTTGTGCTTTTTACACAAAAACTACTCTACAGTAATTGCAACTACTGCAGCTCCAACATGGATTCCACAGGCTTTGCCCAGCTCTTTTTTTGACTCAACAAGAACAACTGGTATACCGATTTCTCTCGCGAAAGATATGGCCGAATCGGTTACCCAATTGTCTGCATCAAGTGCCACAAAAAGTTCTTTCACTGAACCAGCTCGCATTGCTTTTACTGTTTGCTTTGTACCTATGATTGTTTGACTAGCCCTTACTTTATCATAAGACATTTACATATCCTCCGAAGTACAGACAGTTAACTATCAACCTTCAATATATTATCATTACTCATTTGCACTGTCAACTAATATCTTTAAAAAGTCCGAAGAGATGATAAAAATATGCATCTCTTCGGCCTTATTTTAATATTTATTCAGCAGAAATGACTTCTGCGTCAAGCTCATCTTTTTCGATGCGGATTTGACGATAACGTTGCATACCCGTACCTGCTGGAACAAGCTTACCGATAATTACGTTCTCTTTTAAGCCAAGAAGCTCGTCACGTTTACCCTTAATTGCTGCATCTGTTAACACACGTGTTGTTTCTTGGAATGATGCTGCTGATAAGAATGATTCTGTTTCAAGAGAAGCTTTTGTAATACCTAGAATGACAGGACGGCAAGTTGCAGGGTTTTTGCCATTCATCACAGCATCTGCGTTTGCCTCTGAGAATTGGTGAATATCTAGTAATGAGCCTGGTAGTAACTCTGTATCGCCAGCTTCAATTACACGCACTTTACGAAGCATTTGACGAACCATTACCTCGATATGTTTATCCCCAATTTCTACCCCTTGCATACGGTATACTTTTTGAACCTCTTTTAATAAATATTCCTGAACAGTTGAAACGTCTTTGACTTTTAACAATTGTTTTGGATCGATAGAACCCTCTGTTAAAACTTGACCACGCTCTACATTGTCACCTTCGATAACTTTCAAGCGTGCATTATAAGGTGCTTGGTACTTACGGGTTTCTACGTCACCTTGAACTGTAATCTCTTTTAAGCCTTCACGGATTTCAGTGATATCGGAAACAGTACCCGCAATTTCTGAAATAACCGATTGACCTTTTGGATTACGCGCTTCAAAGATCTCTTGGATACGTGGAAGACCTTGTGTAATATCATCTCCAGCAACCCCACCTGTATGGAATGTACGCATTGTTAATTGTGTACCTGGCTCACCGATTGATTGAGCTGCAATAATACCAACTGCTTCTCCAACCTCAACCTTTTCACCTGTTGCTAAGTTCATGCCGTAGCATTTTTTACATACACCATGTTTTGTATTACATGTAAATGCTGAACGGATTGTCACTTCTTCAATACCAGCCTCGATAATTGCACGAGCGATATCTTGGTCGATTAAACCGTCTTTGGCAAGAATAACTTCACCAGTTTCAGGGTGGTAGATTGTTTTCTTCGTATGACGCCCAACAATACGTTCGTCCAGAGCCTCGATTAATTCTGTGCCTTCCATTAATGCACCAATCGTTAAGCCACGGTCAGTTCCACAATCATCTTCACGCACAATAACATCCTGTGCAACGTCAACAAGACGACGCGTTAAGTAACCTGAATCGGCTGTTTTTAGAGCTGTATCGGCAAGACCTTTACGAGCACCATGCGTAGAGATGAAGTATTCTAATACTGTTAAACCTTCACGGAATGAAGATTTAATTGGAAGTTCGATGATACGACCAGCCGGGTTGGCCATCAGACCACGCATACCTGCTAACTGTGTAAAGTTAGATGCGTTACCACGGGCACCTGAGTCAGACATCATGAAAATTGGATTTGTTTTTTCGAGTGACTTCATCAGCTTCGCTTGAATTTCATCTTTCGCAGCACTCCAGCTTGAGATAACACGATCATAACGCTCATCCTCTGTGATGAAACCACGACGGAATTGCGCTTGAACTTTATCCACTTTTTCTTGAGCTTCTGCTAAAATTTCACCTTTATCAGGTAATACCACGATATCAGATACACCTACTGTAATACCTGCACGTGTGGAATATTTGAAACCTAGATTTTTCATGCGATCAAGCATTTTAGATGTTTCCGTAATATGGTAACGTTTAAACACTTCAGCAATGATATTACCTAAGAATTTTTTACGGAATGGATTGACAACAGGTACTGATTCAAAATACTTACGCAGTACAGCCGAACGTTGTGCAGCAATCTTTCCTTTTTCATCAAGACTGTTATAAGTGCTATCTGTTTCAAGCTCTTTCAGTGTTTCTTCATCAATTGTTAACTTAGCAAAGTATTTCTCTGGTGTTGCTTGCTCTAAGTTAAAGTCAGTTGGCTCGTTAATATATGGGAATGATTTTGGTAAGATTTCGTTAAAGATCACTTTACCAACAGTTGTTAATAGGAACATATTATTTTGTTCCTCAGTAAATGTTGGGTTATTTAACGAACCAGCTTTAATCGCAATACGTGTATGCAAATGTACATGACCTGTATCATAAGCAATTAACACTTCATTTGGACCATAGAAAACAGAACCTTCACCGCGAGCACTTTCACGCTCAAGTGTTAAGTAGTAGTTTCCTAATACCATATCTTGAGATGGCGTTACAACAGGCTTACCATCTTTTGGGTTTAAAATGTTTTGTGCAGCAAGCATTAGAAGACGAGCTTCTGCTTGAGCTTCTGCTGATAACGGTACGTGAACTGCCATTTGGTCACCATCGAAGTCAGCATTATAGGCTGTACATACTAAGGGGTGCAGACGAATAGCACGACCTTCAACTAGTGTTGGTTCAAATGCTTGAATACCAAGACGGTGAAGCGTTGGTGCACGGTTTAGTAATACTGGATGCTCACGGATAACATCTTCTAAAACATCCCAGACGTCGTTGTTTAAACGTTCGATTTTACGCTTAGCAGATTTAATGTTATGAGCAAGACCACGTTCCACTAACTCTTTCATAACGAATGGCTTGAATAATTCGATAGCCATTTCTTTTGGTAAACCACATTGGTACATTTTTAAATTAGGTCCTACTACGATAACCGAACGACCAGAGTAGTCAACACGTTTACCTAATAAGTTTTGACGGAAACGACCTTGTTTACCTTTTAACATATGCGAAAGTGATTTTAATGGGCGGTTACCAGGACCTGTTACAGGACGTCCGCGACGACCATTATCAATTAATGCGTCAACAGCTTCTTGTAACATACGTTTTTCGTTTTGTACGATGATGCTTGGAGCCCCTAAATCTAATAAACGTTTTAAACGGTTATTACGGTTGATAACACGACGGTATAGATCGTTTAAATCTGAAGTTGCAAAACGTCCACCATCTAATTGCACCATTGGACGAAGCTCAGGTGGAATTACAGGTAGTACATCTAAAATCATCCATTCAGGAGAGTTACCTGAGTTACGGAATGATTCTACAACTTCTAAACGTTTAATAGCACGTGTACGTCTTTGACCTTGTGCAGATTTCAACTCTTCTTTTAAAGATTGTGTTTCGTCTTCTAGGTCAATTTTGTTTAATAATTTTTTAATAGCTTCTGCACCCATAGATGCTTCAAATGTGTTTCCGAATTTTTCGCGGTACGCACGATACTCTTTTTCAGAAAGCAGTTGTTTACTTTCTAAATTAGTAGCACCTGAGTCAATCACAACGTAAGAAGCAAAATAGATTACTTCTTCTAAAGCACGCGGAGACATATCTAAAATAAGACCCATACGGCTTGGAATACCTTTGAAGTACCAAATATGAGAAACTGGTGCTGCTAATTCAATGTGCCCCATGCGTTCACGGCGAACTTTCGCACGTGTTACTTCAACGCCACAACGATCACAAACTACGCCTTTATAACGTACACGCTTGTATTTACCACAATGACATTCCCAGTCCTTTGTTGGACCAAAAATACGCTCACAGAATAAACCATCTTTTTCTGGTTTTAATGTACGATAGTTGATTGTTTCAGGTTTTTTAACTTCACCATATGACCAAGAACGAATCTTGTCAGGCGATGCTAAACCAATTTTCATATATTCAAATTCATTAACGTCTATCAAGGAGCCTACCTCCCTTTAGTATAGGTCTTTATAAAGACTCTTTACGCAGCTCGATAATCGTTTGTAAAGAACGATCTCTTTAACAAATGATTAAAAATAGAATAGTTTATTGAAAGAAAAAGCCAGACAGGGCGTTAAATCCTGCCCGGCTAGTTTGAAAAATAAGTTTTGCCATATTCACAACTGTGAACTTTGGTTATCCATTATTCAAAAGACTCTACTGGCTCTTCTTCTGTATCTGGCTGTGGTGCGATATTAAGTGCATCAGCAGGTTGAAGATCCTCTTCTTCATCTAAATCACGAAGTTCTACCTCTTCATCATTAACTGTTAACATCTTAACATCCATACCAAGCGATTGAAGTTCTTTAATCAATACTTTGAATGATTCCGGAACACCTGGTTCTGGTACACTCTCACCTTTAACGATGGCTTCATATGTTTTCACACGACCAACAACGTCATCGGATTTAACTGTTAAGATTTCTTGAAGTGTATAAGCAGCACCATAAGCTTCAAGTGCCCATACCTCCATTTCACCAAAACGTTGTCCACCAAATTGCGCTTTACCACCAAGTGGTTGTTGCGTAACAAGTGAGTAAGGACCAGTTGAACGTGCATGAAGTTTATCATCAACCATGTGAGCAAGTTTGATCATATACATGATACCTACTGATACACGGTTATCGAATGGTTCACCAGAACGTCCATCATACAGGATTGTTTTACCATCACGGTTCATCCCAGCTTCTTCCATTGTTTCCCAAACGTCTTCTTCATTAGCACCATCAAATACTGGTGTTGCCATATGAACGCCTAGATAACGAGAAGCCATACCTAAGTGTAACTCTAAAACTTGTCCGATATTCATACGGGAAGGTACACCAAGTGGATTTAACATGATATCAACAGGCGTGCCATCTGGCATAAATGGCATATCTTCTTCTGGTAAGATACGAGAGATAACCCCTTTGTTACCATGACGTCCGGCCATTTTGTCCCCAACACGAATTTTACGTTTTTGAACAATGTAAGCACGAACTAATTGGTTAACACCTGGTGGTAATTCATCGCCATCTTCACGGTTAAATACTTTAACATCAAGAATGATACCGCCAGCACCATGTGGTACACGTAATGAAGTATCTCGAACCTCACGAGCCTTTTCACCGAAGATTGCATGTAATAAACGCTCTTCAGCGGTTAATTCTGTAACCCCTTTAGGCGTTACTTTCCCAACAAGAATGTCACCGTCACGTACTTCCGCACCAATACGGATAATACCACGTTCGTCTAGGTTACGAAGTGCATCTTCTCCGACGTTTGGAATATCACGAGTGATTTCTTCTGGTCCAAGCTTTGTATCACGAGATTCTGATTCATATTCTTCGATATGAACAGATGTATAGACATCGTCTTTTACAAGGCGCTCACTCATAATAACAGCATCCTCATAGTTAAAGCCGTTCCAAGTCATGAATGCAACCAGTACGTTACGTCCAAGAGCTAGTTCGCCTTTTTCCATTGATGGACCATCTGCTAAAATATCACGAGGTTTCACACGTTCGCCTACTTTTACAAGTGGACGTTGGTTATATGAAGTACCTTGGTTAGAACGAATGAACTTCTGTAATTTATATTTTGTTAAATCGCCTTTAACCTCTTTGCCGTCTACAACTTCAATGCGGCGTACATGGATAGAGCGAGCTTCAACGTGCTCAACAATACCATCATACTTCGCTACTACAGCTGCACCTGAATCACGCGCATCAACATGTTCCATACCCGTACCAACGAATGGTGCTTCTGGGTTAAGTAGTGGAACTGCTTGACGTTGCATGTTGGCACCCATAAGTGCACGGTTTGAGTCATCGTTTTCTAAGAACGGTATACATGCAGTCGCTGCAGAGACAACTTGTTTAGGAGATACATCCATGTAGTCCATTTGCGCTTTACTGAATACCGTGTTATCACCACGGAAACGACCTACTACTTCATCATTAGCAAAAGTACCATCTGGATTTAATGATGAATTTGCTTGTGCTACATAGTAGTTATCTTCTTCATCAGCTGTTAAATAATCAATCTGATCTGTCACTTTGCCCGTTTCATGGTCAATACGACGATAAGGTGTCTCAATGAAACCAAATTTATTTACCTTGGCAAATGAAGATAAGGAGTTGATTAAACCAATGTTTGGACCCTCTGGTGTCTCAATCGGACACATACGACCATAGTGAGAGTAGTGAACATCACGTACTTCGAAACCAGCACGCTCACGTGTTAAACCACCAGGTCCTAAAGCAGATAGACGACGCTTATGCGTTAACTCCGCTAATGGGTTTGTTTGGTCCATGAATTGTGATAATTGTGAGCTTCCGAAGAACTCTTTAATTGACGCAATAACAGGACGAATATTAATTAACTGTTGTGGCACAATAGAAGCCGTATCGTTAATAGACATACGTTCACGTACTACACGTTCCATACGAGATAGCCCGATACGGAATTGGTTTTGTAGTAACTCACCAACAGAGCGCAGGCGACGGTTACCTAAATGGTCAATATCATCCGTTGACCCTACATGGTAAAGGAGGTTGAAGAAATAGCTTACTGAAGCTAAAACATCAGCAGGCGTAATATTTTTCACTTCTTCTTCAATGTACGCATTACCAATAATATTAATTTCCTTTTGTGCTTCATCATTCGGTGCATAAATTTTAATAGATTGGATGGTTACATCATCCTCAAGCACCCCACCAACCTGTGATAAAGTACGGTAACCAATACCTTTTGAAGCATCTTCAAGGTAAGGTAAAATTTTATCTAAAGTACGACGGTCAAGCACTGTACCTTTTTCTACTAAAATTTCGCCTGTTTCTGGATCTACAAGCGTTTCAGCAATCGTTTGGTTGAATAAGCGATTTTTGATATGAAGCTTTTTATTCATTTTGTAGCGACCAACATTCGCTAAGTCATAGCGTTTTGCATCGAAGAAACGAGAATATAATAAGCTCTTCGCACTTTCAACTGTTGGCGGCTCACCTGGACGTAAACGCTCATAGATTTCTAAAAGTGCTTTTTCTGTACTTTCAGAGTTATCCTTCTCTAACGTATTACGTAAATATTCATTATCACCAATAATATCGATAATTTCTTGGTCTGAGCCAAAGCCTAATGCACGAAGTAACACTGTTACAGGTAGTTTACGTGTACGATCAATACGTACGTATACTACATCCTTAGCATCCGTTTCATACTCTAGCCATGCACCACGGTTTGGAATAACTGTAGCGCCAAAACCTTTTTTACCGTTTTTATCAGTTTTATCATGGAAATATACACTTGGTGAACGAACTAATTGTGAAACGATAACGCGTTCAGCACCATTGATAATGAACGTCCCTGTTTCTGTCATTAACGGGAAATCACCCATAAAGACATCTTGTTCTTTCACTTCGTCTGTTTCTTTGTTGTAAAGACGCACTTTCACACGTAATGGAGCTGCGTAAGTAACATCTCGCTCTTTACATTCATCAACATCATATTTAGGATCACCCAATGAATAATCGATGAATTCTAATGAAAGATTACCTGTAAAGTCCTCGATCGGTGAAATGTCACGGAACATTTCACGTAAACCTTCTTCAAGGAACCACTCGTAAGACGCCGTTTGAATCTCAATCAGATTTGGAAGCTCAAGCACCTCTTTAATACGCGCAAAGCTTCTACGCTGGCGGTGTTGTCCGTACTGAACTAGTTGACCTGTCAACTCATTCACCCCTCAATAAAGCGATATTAGGTCTTTGCAAAATCATACAAATAGTGTATGATTTCGAAAGACAAAAAGAAAACGAGTCTTCAAAAAGATCTCATTTTCGGTTAACTAAACTTATCTTGGCAAGTATACCCATATTAAAACATTTTTATACAAAAGGGCATACGACCTCAAAATAATATTTTTGCATTTTACCATATTATCATAGCCGTATTGTCAAGTCAATAAATTATACATATTTCATTTATTTTTTTGCGCGTACTATCCAGTACCCTTTTTTCTTCTCTACAACATCGACTGTTGAAAATTTTTCTTCTAAGTAACTAACTGTTGATGGCGCTCCTTGCTTTTTCTGAATAACTACCCACAGCTCACCAGATGATACTAATTGATCATAGGCTCCATCATAAAAACGGAAAATTGTTTCCTTCCCTGCACGAATTGGTGGATTCGTTAAGATAGCTGCGGCTTTTACACCTTTATCAGCCATCGATAGGCCGTCACTCACAAATATTCGCACATTTTGAACACCGTTTACTTGCGCATTTTTTTGTGAAAGCGCAACTGCACGTTCATTTATATCCATCATAAAAACGGTACGGTCTGGATTTGCTTTGGCAATTGATAACCCTATCGGCCCATATCCACAACCTACATCAAAAATTGCACCATCAATATCAGGCATTTGAAAAGCGTCTATTAAAACACGGGATCCAAAATCTACTTCGCTTTTACTAAATACACCTGCATCCGTTTCAAAGGAAAACGTATGCCCTAGTAACTTAAATGTCCAGTGACGAGGTTTACTCTCAGTTTGAGGCTTATTTGTATAATAATGATCTGACATTTCCACGCCTCCTCAGAATGAAGAAAAAAGCTCGCCAAAATGACGAGCTTTCCTTTTGTTAAAAAAGTAATGGTGAGATTACTTAACTTCTACAGATGCGCCAACTTCTTCAAGTTTAGCTTTGATTTCTTCAGCTTCATCTTTAGAAATACCTTCTTTAAGAGCTTTAGGAGCGTTATCTACAACTTCTTTAGCTTCTTTAAGACCTAAACCAGTGATTTCACGAACCACTTTGATTACTTTAATTTTTTCTGCACCAGCAGCTGCTAATACTACATCGAACTCAGTTTTTTCTTCAGCAGCGCCAGCAGCACCACCAGCAACTACTGCTACAGGAGCAGCAGCTGTTACACCGAATTCTTCTTCGATAGCTTTTACTAAATCGTTTAATTCAAGAACTGTCATAGCTTTGATAGCTTCTAAGATTTGCTCTTTATTCATTATAATTTCCTCCTAAGTTGGATAAGGTTTTATTTTTGTGGACTATGCCACAGAAGCGTTAGTGCGAATTATATTACGCGCCTTGTTCTTCTTTTTGTTCTGCAACAGCTTTTGTTGCAAGTGCGAAGTTACGCACTGGAGCTTGAAGTACAGATAAAAGCATAGAAAGTAGACCTTCGCGTGATGGAAGTTCTGCAAGTGCTTTAACATCTTCAACAGAAGCAACTGTACCTTCAATAATACCAGCTTTAATTTCTAAAGCTTCGTTTTTCTTAGCGAACTCGTTGATGATTTTAGCAGGCGCTACAACATCTTCATTTGAGAACGCAATTGCGTTAGGACCAACTAATACTTCATTGATTCCTTCGAGACCAGCAGCTTCAGTAGCACGACGAGTTAAAGTGTTTTTGTAAACTTTAAACTCAACGCCAGCTTCACGAAGTTGTTTACGAAGCTCAGTTACTTGTGCAACATTAAGACCACGGTAATCCACAACTACTACAGAAGTAGCGTTTTGGAATTTTTCAGTAATCTCTTGAACTTGTACTTGTTTGTTTTCGATTGCTTTGCTCATGATGACACCTCCTATTAGAATGGGTCATTTATACCGACAAAAGAAAAGCCTCTGGGTCAAATAGACACAGAGGCTGAAAGTCATCATCTTTAAAATAAGAATCTGAATTCCGATGTCCTCGGTAGGAACATTAAGTGACAAGTCACTCCTACTGTCTACGGTACAAATGGATAATTCACAACAGCGTTTATATTATCACATATAAATACTGTAGTCAACATATATATAAATTATTTTACTACTACGTTAGCAGCATCCACTTTTACAGCAGGGCCCATTGTAGTTGTAATATTTACAGATTTCATGTAAGTACCTTTAGCTGCTGCAGGTTTTGCTTTTTGTACTACATCAAAAACAGCTAAGAAGTTTTCTGCTAATTTTTCTGCTGGGAAAGAAACTTTACCAATAGGAGCATGAATAATACCAGCTTTATCAGCACGGTATTCTACTTTACCAGCTTTGATTTCTTCGATAGCTTTTGTTACATCAAAAGTAACTGTACCAGTTTTAGGGTTTGGCATTAAGCCCTTAGGTCCTAATACACGACCAAGCTTACCAACTTCCCCCATCATGTCAGGAGTTGCTACGATTACATCAAAATCGAACCAACCTTGTTGGATTTTTTGGATGTACTCTGCATCGCCTACATAATCAGCACCAGCTGCTTCTGCTTCTTTAAGTTTTTCACCTTTTGCGAACACTAATACACGTTGAGTTTTACCAGTACCGTTTGGTAGCACTACTGCACCACGGATTTGTTGGTCATTTTTACGAGTATCAATACCTAAACGGAAAGCAACTTCTACAGTAGCGTCGAAGTTTACTGTGCTAGTTTTTTGAGCAAGTTCGATTGCTTCTTGTGCACTGTATAGTGCGTTACGATCAATTAATTTTGCTGCATCTTGCAGTTTTTTACCTTTTTTAGCCATTATATAATTCCTCCTTGATTGTGGTTATAACGGATTTTACCTCCCACGAATAAAGGTTGCGTGTTCACAAAGAAACTTCGCAACCTTCCAAAAAACAATACATCAAGTAATTGGTATTAGTCTTCGATAACAATACCCATGCTACGCGCAGTACCCTCAACCATTAACATAGCAGCTTCCACTGAAGCAGCGTTAAGGTCTGGCATTTTAGTTTCAGCGATTTCGCGAACTTTGTCACGTTTAACCGTTGCCACTTTTTTACGGTTTGGTTCACCAGATCCTGATTGGATACCAGCTGCTACTTTAAGTAGAACTGCTGCAGGTGGAGTTTTTGTAATGAAAGTGAAAGAACGGTCCTCGAATACTGAAATTTCAACTGGAATAATAAGACCAGCTTGATCAGCAGTACGTGCATTAAATTCTTTACAGAATCCCATGATATTCACACCTGCTTGACCTAATGCAGGACCAACCGGTGGAGCTGGGTTAGCTTTACCAGCAGGGATTTGAAGTTTTACAACTTTAATAACTTTTTTAGCCACGAGACACACCTCCTTAAGTCCGTGATGTGGTAATTGGGTTGCCCCTCCCACTCAATATCTGTCTGTCAGCTAGTGCCGATAACATTAAAATTATCATTACAGACGTCAAAACAAAGTATGACAGTCTGACCTATGAAATGATACCACTTTTGAAATCTTTAAGCAAGTAGTAATTAACAAAATCTGCGAAATATCTACCACTTGGCGAATCGCGATTCTGTTACGAAAACTATAATTTTTGAACTTGTTCAAAGTTTAGCTCCATAATCGTTTCACGGCCAAACATATCAACCGTCACTTTTATTTTGCCTTTTTCTGTGTCAATTTCTTCAACACGTCCTTGGAAATGAGCAAATGGCCCTTCTAATACTTCCACTGATTCACCAACAGTAATGTCCACTTCTACAACTTTATCAGTCATACCCATTTGTTGCAGTAGTCGATCCGCTTCTTCCGGTAATAAAGGTGTTGGTTTTGCTCCTCCACCAGATGAACCGATAAAGCCCGTAACACCAGGCGTATTTCGTACTACATACCAAGAGTCATCAGTCATGATTAACTCTACTAACACATAACCAGGGAAAACTTTACGCATCATTGTACGCTTTTTCCCATCCTTCATTTCTGTTTCTTCATGTTCAGGAACAATTACACGGAAGATTTTATCTTGCATGCCCATTGTCTCTACACGCTTTTCTAGGTTTGCTTTTACACGGTTTTCATACCCTGAATACGTATGAACAACATACCAATTTTTCTCCATAACTATTAGGACTTCTCGTCCGTCCCTCCCTTACAAATAAAAGTGAAAATGAATCGTGATATGCTGCTCTCACTCTTTTCCACAAGTATCTCATTCGATTAAATACAGCCCTTGCTCACTAGCTAGCAAAAGCACGATGCTCTATACCAAATCTAGCATTGTCATCTATTGCTACCACCATACTCTCTAGTTAGTAGCATATTTATCGTAAACGAGAATCATTTACTGCCCTTCACTCCATCTATTTGCCATGAAGATCGAACAAACGAAAAAACCCGTTATTGCATTGGACGGGCTATTTCAAAAATATTAACATGCTATTTACTAAAGTTTATAAATCTAAGTACCAGCGGAATAATGATGAAATACCTAAGTCAACTAACACAAAAAACAGAGCCATCACCACGACTGTGGAAATTACAACGACTGTATATTTCGTCAGCTCTTTACTTTTTGGCCAGCTCGTTTTGCGCATTTCCGACATTACATTGCTTAAAAAGCCTTTGATCTTGCCCATTCTAGCCTAACCTCCAAATAATTATATCCGTCTATTTACATATCATTTTATAGTGTTTGTTTATGCACTGTATGTTCATTGCAATGGGTGCAAAATTTCTTTAATTCAAGGCGTACAACAGAACCTTCTTTAGCCTGAAATGTGTAATTTCTCGATCCGCATTTTTCGCAATTTAGCACGACTTTTTTTGCCAATACAATCACCTTTTTCGGCACTTTATCTTTTTAAGACTAACACCTACATTTGTCAATGTCAATAAAGGCCTATATCCACTAAAACATTTCTTCAAGCACTAAATGGCGTTCTAATTTACGTTTTACCCGTTGCAATGCATTATCGATAGATTTTACATGACGATTTAGTTTTGCAGAAATTTCATGATAGGACTGACCATCTAGGTATAAAGCTAAAACTTGACGTTCTAATTCACTTAAAATTTCACTCATCTTTTCTTCCAAGTACCCAAATTCTTCTCTATGAATCATTAATTCTTCTGGATCATCCATAATAGCGCCTGTTAATACATCCATTAGCGTCCGATCTGACTCTTCGTCAAAGATAGGCTTGTCCAAAGAAATATAGGAATTGAGTGGTATATGCTTTTGCCTGGTTGCTGTTTTAATGGCCGTAATAATCTGTCTTGTAATACATAGCTCCGCAAAAGCTCTAAAAGATGCCAACTTATCTCCCTTAAAATCACGAATCGCTTTATATAAACCGATCATGCCCTCCTGCACAATGTCTTCTTTATCTGCTCCGATTAAGAAATAGGACCTTGCCTTGGCTCTTACTAACAGACGATATTTTGTAATTAAATAATCCAACGCATCTGTATTACCTTGATGCACCATTTCAATAAGCTCTTCATCATTGAATTGTTCAAAATCTTTTGCCACTTTTACAATGCTATTTTTAAACATGGTATCACCTCAGTTACAACAGATAATTAGGAACAGTATAACGGAATTGGAAAATATGCGTCAATCAATCATTTCAAGCCTCGTCGCCATTTTTCGAAAGCCAGTGCAACATCTGGCTTTAATTCGATACGAGAAGGTGGCTTACTTTCTTGCTTACGCTTTACATCATGCGAAATTTTATGCTGAATAATATTTATTTCAATTTCTAGCTCTCTAGCTGATTTGCGTAGAGCGCCATTACCAAAAATCACACTTTGCTCTGCCATATCAGATGTTGCTACATGAATTTGGACATTCCTCGCTTTTAATTCATGCGTCATTTTTTCAATACGCTCATCTGCTGTTTCATTTTTTCGAGTATAAATGACTTCTACATCATTTTCTATATAAGCTTGCTCAATGCCAGATACAAGATGTGCATCAAAAACGATAATTACACGCCAGCCCATAGCTGCCTTATACTCAGCCATCAGTTCAATTAATCTTCTGCGCGCATCTTCAAAATTTGTATCGCGTAATGGCCGTAGTTCCTTCCAAGACCCAATCATATTATAGCCATCAACAAGCAAAATGGTTTTCATTGTTACTCATTCGCTTCTTGACGCTTACGATACACTTCATACATTAAAAGCGCTGCAGCAACTGAGGCGTTTAGTGATGTAACATGCCCTATCATTGGTAAATGGTATAAAAAATCGCATTTCTCTTTTAACAAGCGACTCATGCCCTTGCCTTCACTGCCAATAATAATCGCTAAGGGTAATGTTGCATCCATTTCTCGATAGTCAGCAGAGCCTTTTGCATCAGTACCAGCAATCCATATACCTCGTTCTTTTAATTCATCGACTGTTTGAGCAAGATTATTCACACGTACAACTGGCACATGTTCAATAGCACCCGTGGATGCCTTTGCTACTACAGCCGTTAAACTTACTGAACGACGTTTTGGAATAATGATACCATGCACACCAATTGCATCAGCTGTTCTCATAATTGAGCCTAGGTTATGTGGGTCCTCTAGTTCATCTAAAATTAGAAAAAAAGGATCCTCCTGTTTTTTGACCGCTGCTGTAAATAAATCCTCAAGCTCAGCATATTTATATGCAGCAACAGCAGCAACAATTCCTTGGTGATTTGCACTTGATAATTGATCGACTTTCTTTTTCGGTACAAATTGAACAATAATACCACGTTCACGTGCTAAATCTAGCAATTCATTGATACCCGATTTTTTGACGCCTTCTGCAATCCATACTTTATTCATATCACGACCTGAACGAAGTGCCTCTAATACTGGGTTTTTACCAGCAATGATTTCACCATTTTGTTCTACCATTATTTTAACACTCCTTTCGATTCCTCGATTATTTGAATAGCATATGCAATAATTTCATAGACGCGTTCTAGTTCATTTAATAAATACAAACTACCAAGCACCGCCTCAAAGCCTGAGCTATTACGATAAGTTTGAACATCTGTATTTTTCGGTACAGAGCCCGATTTGGCATTGCGTCCGCGACGGAACACAGCCAACTCCTCCTCTGTTAAATAACATTCATCCATCATACGATGTACAATCAAAGACTGTGCTTTTGCTGATACGTAGTTCGTTGCCTCTCGATGAAGTGTATTTGGTTTAACTCGGCCCGAGCGCAGTAAATGCTCACGCACCTTTTGTTCTAGCACGGCGTCACCCATATAGGCTAACGCCAGTGCATTTAATTGCTTAATATCTTCATTACGAAGTTTATCCAAGTTACTTACCCTCGTTTCCATCTAGTTCCTTGTCGCGTATCCTCTAAAATGATACCTTGTGCTTGCAAATGGTCACGAATCTCATCAGAACGAGCAAAATCACGGTTTTTACGTGCCTCTACGCGCTCTTGTAGTAATGCGTCAATTTCTTCATCTAATAGCTCTTCCTCTTTTACAAATTCAATACCTAAGACGTCACCTAGTACCTCAAAAGTTTCAATAAAGCTTTCCAATACTTTTTTGCAAGTATTTGTTTCGTTCAAATAAATGTTAGCAATACGTGCTAGCTCAAATAATACTGAAATAGCGTTAGCTGTATTAAAATCATCATCCATCGCCTCTTCAAAGAGTGCTTTTTGATCAGCAATTTTGCTTAGCCATTCTTCTGTATGATCGCCTAGGCTTACCGTCGTCGTTAAACGATACTTAACATTGTTGTAGGCTGTACGAATGCGCTCTAAACCAGCTGCCGCTGCCTCCACCAAATCTTTTGCAAAGTTAATTGGATGACGATAATGAACCGAAAGCATAAAGAAACGTAACGTTTGAGGATCAATTTGCTTACGAATATCATTGACCAAAACAAAATTTCCAAGAGATTTAGACATCTTTTCATTATCAATATTAATATAGCCATTATGCATCCAATAACGTGCAAATGTTTTATCATTATGTGCCTCTGATTGAGCAATCTCATTCTCATGATGTGGGAAGGTTAAATCCTGCCCGCCAGCATGAATATCGATAGTATCTCCTAAATGTTCACGAGCCATGACAGAGCATTCAATATGCCAGCCAGGACGACCCGCTCCCCAAGGGCTTTCCCAGCGAATTTCGCCCGGCTTAGCCGCTTTCCATAATGCAAAATCCAATGCGTCGTCTTTTTTCTCACCCGCTTCAATACGAGCGCCAATTTTTAAATCATCCACTGATTGATGTGATAATTTACCATAACCATCAAATTTACGCGTGCGGTAATAGACATCACCAGCAGATTCATACGCATAGCCTTTAGCAATTAACACTTTAATAAATTCAATAATATCATCCATATGCTCTGTTACGCGTGGATGAACATCTGCCTTTTTGCAGCCTAATGCTGTCACATCTTCAAAATAGGCAGCAATAAAACGCTCTGTTAATTCATTTACTTCTTCGCCCAGCTCATTTGCTGCTTTAATAATTTTATCATCTACATCTGTAAAATTTGAGACAAACTTCACATCATAGCCTTTATATTGGAAATATCGACGTACTGTATCATAGACAATGACAGGGCGAGAATTCCCAATATGGATATAGTTATAGACAGTCGGCCCGCAAACATACATTTTCACTTTGCCTTCTTCTAGTGGTACAAAGGTTTCCTTTTGTCTTGTTAATGAGTTAAAAATTTGAATACTCATTGTGTTCCCCTCTCCTTCTAAATATTTAATTTCTTTACTAATCTACCTACCATATTCTGATGATCTAGCCTTCTCCCCATTTTATCAGGAATTTGACAACTGTAGTATGGGTGGTACTTCTTTTAAAACAACCACATCCCTATCAGTTACAGGTAATCCTGAGATGCTCCACGCATCTTATCACTTAAATTTCTATACCTCCTTATGTTCGTAAAATAAAAAAACGCCCCTATCATCCCCAAAAGGAATGACAGAGACGCCTAATTTGCGTGGTTCCACTCTGATTGAAGGCAAAAAACCTTCCACTCTGGACGTTCTTTAACGGGAACGACTCGATAAAGCCTACTATATGTTCAGCTCTATGCTCAAAGGTGCATTTCAGTTTTGCCTAGGCTCAGACCATTTTCAGCCGGTGATGGTCCTCTCTTGAGAGCATGCGCCACTTACTTCTCCTTCTCAACGCTTTTTTCAATGTAAATACATTTTACAACGAACGCATTAATTGTCAATAAAGTTCTCTTTATTGTGCAAACTTTTCTACGCGATCAATCGTTTTTTCTTTACCAATTAAGCAAATTGCATTTGGTAGCTCTGGTCCATGTGTTTCCCCTGTTGCTACAACACGGATTGGCATAAATAAATTTTTCCCTTTATGGCCTGTTGCTTTTTGTACAGCCTTGATAGCAGCTTTTATGGCTTCTGGTGTAAATTCGTCTAACTCTTCAAGCTGTGCCTTAAATACCGCCATAACCTCAGGTACTTGTTCACCTGCTAAAACGGCTTTTGCTTCTTCATCATATTCAATATGATCGTTAAAGAATAGGCTTGATAATTCAACAATCTCCGCACCAAAGCTCATTTGATCATGATAAAGTGCAATTAAATCTGTTGCCCATGCATGTTGCTTTGTAGTTAGTTCCTCAGGCAATAACCCAGCCTTTTGTAAATGCGGTAATGACAACGCTACCACCTCTTCTAAAGGCAATTTTTTAATATATTGATTATTCATCCATGTTAACTTTTGCTTATCGAACATAGATGGTGATTTAGATAGACGTTGTTCATCAAATAGTTTAATCAATTCTTCTTTTGAGAAAATTTCTTCTTCCCCTTCTGGAGACCAGCCTAACAATGCAAAGAAGTTAAACATTGCTTCAGGAAGATAGCCTAAATCTTTATATTGTGTAACAAATTGAATAATTGATTCATCACGTTTTGATAACTTTTTGCGGTTTTCATTAACAATTAGTGTCATATGTCCAAAGGTTGGGTATTCCCAGCCAAATGCATCAAAAATCATTATTTGCTTTGGTGTATTCGATAAATGCTCTTCACCACGGAAAACATGAGAAATTTCCATAAAGTGATCATCCAACACAACCGCAAAGTTATATGTCGGGATACCATTTGCTTTTACAAGTACCCAATCACCAATATCTTTGGACTCAAATGTAACTTGTCCACGCACTAAATCTTCGAAATCATATGTTACATTCTCAGGTACACGCATGCGAATTGTGTATGGCTCGCCTGCTGCCTCTTTCGCTGCAACTTCCTCTGCTGATAGATGACGACACGTGCCATCATAAGTAGGCGCTGCTACACCTCTAGCCTTTTGCTCTTCACGAGATGCTTCAAGCTTTTCTGAAGAACAGAAACATTTATAAGCTAAGCCCTGCTCCAATAATTTCTCAGCATGCTCTTTGTAAATATCGAGACGTTCCATTTGTCGGTAAGGTGCATAAGGGCCACCAATATCAATTGACTCATCATATTCAATACCTAGCCACTTGAGGTTTTCTAGCTGAGATGCCTCTCCGCCCTCTATATTACGTTCAATATCTGTATCCTCAATACGTACAATAAATTTACCGTTATGATGTTTGGCATATAAATAATTGAATAATGCTGTACGTGCTCCACCAATATGTAAATAACCTGTTGGAGATGGGGCGTAGCGCACACGAACTTCTTTCGTCATAATTAAAAGCCTCCTAAATTTTCGATCAAAAATTGACTTTGTTTATTTTACCATTCTGCTAC
The DNA here is from genome assembly GCF_038051955.1 of Lysinibacillus sp. FSL H8-0500. Lineage (NCBI taxonomy): Bacteria > Bacillati > Bacillota > Bacilli > Caryophanales > Bacillaceae > Lysinibacillus > Lysinibacillus sp. FSL H8-0500. Next base: position 4,667,817 of record NZ_CP150292.1, read on the forward strand.
GGGAAATAAAAGCAAGGTTCTTGCCTATTTATTTCTTAATCAAGAGGATGGTAGCCATTGCTGCTATACCTTCCTCACGTCCAGTAAAGCCCAGTTGTTCCGTTGTCGTTGCCTTTACATTCACCTGTGACGGCTCTGCGTGTAATAATTCCGCAATACAATTTTTCATCTGCTCAATATATGGAGCCATTTTTGGACGCTGTGCCATAATTGTACAATCTATATTACCGAGAACATAGCCTTTATCCTCAACAATCTTCCAAATATGTTCTAATAACTTGGCTGAATCCGCATCCTTAAAGGCAGGGTCTGTATCTGGAAAATGACGACCAATATCACCTTCTCCAATTGCTCCTAGTGCTGCATCTGTAACCGTGTGTAATAAAACATCTGCATCAGAGTGGCCAACAAGCCCTTTTTCATGCGGAATTGTAATACCTCCAATAATTAATGGACGCCCTTCCTCAAATGCATGTACATCAAAACCTTGTCCAATTCGAAACATATGATACTGCCACCTATTAGTAGCAGCATTCACCTACCTTTACGATTTTTTATGTATAGACAGTTTACCATATTTCCTAGGCAATAAGTGTTGTGACTAATTCTCATTACATGATTGTTAACATTCTAGCCATTTTTGATATGCTTATTGTAACGCTAATATGATAGGTGGGGCACAATGAACATTCATACTTTTGAAAAGCACTTTAATAAAATAATTTTGCAGCGTGGTTACGATTACTTTATCAATGAATATGTTATTGATGTTATCGCAATTGATGAACACAATTGGCAAGCAGAGGTCGAAGGCAGTGAGCTCTATACTGTAAATGTAGAGATTGAAGAAAACGGTCATATTACCTATGTGGATTGTGATTGTCCTTATGATAATGATTGTAAGCATATGGTTGCTGTTTTATACACCATACAAGAGCAGTTTAATAAGCCACCTCTAGTATCACAGAAACAGCAATCCACATTACAGCAATTGTTAGTAGCACAATCAAAGGAGAATTTAATCAACTTAATTTTAACAGTGGGCAAAAGTACGCCTCAATTTCTAAAAGAATTGGAAATACACTTAATGAAGCCGACAGATATTATAGCAGCTTCAGAAAAATTAATTGTCCATCATCTACGAGCTGAGCAAGACAGGCATGATAACTTTATCCCACAACATCGAGCAACAAAAGCACTCAAAGGCATCTATACAACAATTCATCAGGCAGAGGAACAGCTTGATAATGGCGACTATCTAACAGCTATTGAACTAAGCTTTCTATGTCTACAATACACAATCGAAGCAGGACAATATGGCGATGACTTTTATGGTGATTTTAGCCAAGCGCTTGATAATAGCATTGCAGTGATTAATGGGGCTATTCAAGACGGTGTTGAGATTTGGACAAAGGGGCAATATGAAAACGTGTATCAGCTTGTCATTCAAAAAGCTATGCAGCCTATATTGGAAGATTGGGCAGAATATCGAATATCTCTACTGCATGCTTGCATCCCTCTTTGTGCAGATGATGCCATTGAAGAGCAGTTTAAAACGCTCCTGCAATCGCTAGAAGGCACCGTGGGGTCTAGCCATAACAATAGGCTCCTGCAAATTAAGCTGCACTTATTAGAGACAAAATACAGTCAAAAAGAGGTAGAAGCATTTTTAGAACAGCATATTAGTAACGCCGAAATGCGTGATCAACTTATTCAATCTGCTATGACTCGTGGGGATTATGAAAAAGTTTTGCATTTAACAACAGACGGAATGAAGCAACATCAATTATCTTTAAAGAATTTAAGAAAGTGGCAAAACAATGCCTTTATTGCACATAAGCATTTAGGACATACAGAAGAGATGCGTCAATTGGCCTTACAGCTATTATTAAATGGAGATTATGATTTTTATCGAGAATTAAAGGCTCTTTATACTGTTGAACAATGGCCAGAAGCTTTAGAGGAGTTATTAGATCATCTTATAAATTCCTATTTATATCCAAAATTAATTGTAGAGGAACAACACACGGCACGCATTCTAGCTTATTGCCAAGAACAGCCGCAACGTATCATACAGTATTATCCTCATATCAAAGAATCTTATTATGAAGAGGTCTGTGCACTATTTATTGATACTATTACTGCTGAAGCTAAAATAGCTTCTAATCGAAAAAGATATCAGGATGTTTGCTATTCAATTAATAAAATGCGACAAGCAGGCTATAGCGTGGAAGCAGGGCAGCTTATTAAAGATCTGTTACAGACCTATCCAAAACGTCGTGCTTTTATAGAGGAATTGAAATATATACAGAAATGATAAAATCCCATCGAAAAGTTGTATGTAATCGACTTTTCGATGGGATTTCCAATGAGCTACGCCAGATCCAAAGCCCGTTTATGCAAAATCGCTTCTCCGAATATTAAATCCTCTTGTGTCGTCATTTTGACGTTTTCATAGCTGCTCTCTACAATATGCACTGCATGTCCAAGACGTTCAACAAGCATGGCTTCATCTGTACCAAGGAAACCTACCTTCTCAGCTACATCCTCTGCCTCGACAATTAAATCATATTGGAAGGCTTGTGGTGTCTGAATCATCCATAGGCTATCACGATCCACTGTTTCTTCAATAACACCATTGCGAACCTTTTTCATGGTATCTTTCGCTCGAACACCTGCGATCGCTGCACCATATGTGTGTGCACTTCGGACAAGGTTAGCAATAATATCATGTGTAATAAAAGGGCGCGCTGCATCATGGACAAGTACAATATCGACCTGCTTCATTTCTTTCATACACGAATGAACAGAATGCTGTCGTTCAGCACCGCCATCAGGTAAGCTCTTAACTTTCGTAATACCGTATTCTTGTAGCATTGCTTGAATATATAGACGTTCCTCTGGTTTCACGGCTAACCAAATACCTGTGCACAGCGCATCCTGCTGAAATACTTCTAGTGTGTGGATAAGAATTGGCTTCTCTAAAAGCTTTAAAAATAATTTATTGTGCCCTGCCCCCATACGCTTGCCACTACCAGCAGCAGGTAAAACTACTTCATATTGCATCTCTTCACATCCTAATCGTCCTTTGGCTTCGCAAATATCATCCGACCTGCCGATGTTTGCAGTACACTTGTGACCGTTACTGTAATCGCCTGCCCAATATAACTGCGCCCACCCTCTACAACAATCATCGTTCCATCGTCTAAATAGGCAACACCTTGATTATGCTCTTTCCCATCTTTAATCACGACAACCTGCATATCCTCACCAGGGATAACTACAGGTTTTACAGCATTTGCTAAATCATTAATATTTAACACCTTTACATGATGTAACTCACACACTTTATTAAGATTAAAATCATTTGTGACAATCTGTGTATCATTGCCCATTTTTTTTGCGAGTTTTACCAATTTCAAATCTACCTCTTGCACATCCTCAAAGTCTTCATCTGTAATCTCAACTTGTGTCTGACGTTCATCTTGTAATTTCCTTAAAATATCTAAACCTCGACGTCCTCTTGTACGCTTTAATGTATCAGAAGAATCCGCAATATGCTGAAGCTCTGTGAGTACAAACTGTGGGACCACTAAAACTCCTTCAATAAAGCCGGTTTCAGAAATATCCGCAATACGGCCATCGATAATAACACTTGTATCCAGCAGTTTATAGCTGCCTCGTACTTCCAGCACCTCAGCATCTTCAGCAGCTTTTTTCTTTGCATTAGAGCCACGTAATGTAAAAAGCTGTATCAATTCATCCCTTTTTCTAAAGCCTATACGGAAGCCTAGATACCCTAATACAAATGATAGAATAATGGGCACTATCTCTGTAATACCAAGTATTTGCACACTACCTATAGCAAAACCTAGAAAATAAGCTACAATCAGCCCAATAATTAAACCCAGTGTACCAAATAATAAATCTCCGACTGGAATTTTAAATAGTACCTCTTCCATCCAGCTAATGAGCTTCACAAAATAATCTGAAAATGCAAATGATAATGTAAACAACAAAAGTGCCCCTAATGCTACTGATACATAAGGATTATCTAGCCAAGGATTAGATGATAAATGAAGCAATTCGTATAATGGCGGTAAGAAAACAAGGCCTAATGCTCCTCCAATCAGTAAAAAGGCAATTTGTACAAATTTTTTCACAAGCTGTCACCTCCTATTGTTATTTAAGATTATACATAGTTTATGGTAGAAAATCCTTTATAAACTCAGCAAATTAACATTATTTTTAACAGTCTTGCCAGCCATCACAACCTCTTTAGACAATTTACTAACCTTCTATTTTAAGTTGGCTTCGGTTACGATTTCCTCCTTCCTATTGCCTGGTATTTTCTAGGACGTCTATTCCTTTACCTGAGTTTCCGATTTGATGATCAAAAATGAAAGAAAATACATGTTAGAATACTATCCAACATGTATGATTTCTTTATAGCTCTCTAAAGCAGAGTTTTAAGGCATCCTTGATCGTTTCTACTCCTACAATTTCAATACCTTGGGGGAAATCCCATCCACCGATATTAGATGCTGGAATAAAAGCCCTTTTAAATCCAAGTTTCGCGGCTTCAATAACACGCTGCTCAATACGTGAGACTCGACGTACCTCTCCTGTCAATCCGACCTCTCCAATAAAACAATCTGTTGCTTGTACCGCTTGATCCTTAAAGCTCGAGACAATACTTGTCAACACAGCTAAATCAATGGCGGGCTCATCCAATTTCACACCACCAGCAACTTTAATATATGCATCTTGCGCTTGCAGCATAAGCCCCATACGCTTTTCAAGCACCGCCATCAGCAACTGCACCCGATTTTGATCAACACCCGTTGCCATACGTTTGGGATAATTAAAGCTTGTAGGCGTTACTAAAGATTGAATTTCAACAAGAATAGGTCTTGTCCCCTCCATTGACGCCACGATCGTAGACCCCGCAGCTCCCTGTGAGCGTTCCTGTAAAAATAGCTCAGAAGGATTTAGCACTTCCTTTAAACCTCCCTGAAGCATCTCAAATATCGCAATTTCATTGGTAGAGCCAAAGCGATTTTTTTGGCTCCGTAAAATACGATGATTATGATGTCTTTCTCCTTCAAAATACAATACCGTATCCACCATATGCTCTAAAATACGTGGTCCAGCAATTTGTCCTTCTTTTGTAACATGCCCCACTAAAAAGATAGCAATCCCCTTTGTTTTGGCTATACGCATTAGCTCAGCTGTACATTCTCGTACCTGTGAAACACTCCCTGGTGCGCTTGTAACTTCAGGATGAAAGATCGTCTGTATAGAATCAACAATGACAAATTTCGGCTGCACCTCATCAATCGTTTGATGTAAAAATTCAAGATTCGTTTCAGAATAGATATATAGCTCTTGAGAAACTACGCCTAAACGTTCTGCTCGTAATTTTGTCTGACGAATTGATTCCTCTCCAGAAATATAAAGCACACGATGCCCTTTATTTGAGAGCAATGCTGAAACTTGTAATAAAAGCGTTGATTTCCCAATCCCAGGATCACCCCCAATTAACACTAACGAGCCAGCCACAATTCCTCCACCTAGCACACGATTCAGTTCGCTCATTTCCGTTGCTACACGAGACTCTTCCGTGGCCTGGACCTGAATAATGGGCAGTGCCTTTTGGGTCACTGTTGCGGAATGCTGGAATGCTCCACGAGGTCCTTTTGCCACAACCTCAACTTCCTCCACCATCTTATTCCATTCTCCACAGCCTGGACATCTTCCCATCCATTTTGCAGATTCATAGCCACAGCCCGAACAGATAAATTTCGTTTTTTTCTTTGCCAAGTTGCTTCACCTCGAATATTTGTTCTTATATTCATTGTACAGAAAAAAAGACAGCTTGGCACTTCAAGCCTCGCTGTCTTTGCATGAAATTATTTAGAGATAGAAACTCCCTCTTTTTTCTTTACAATAAATTCATTATCTACATAGTCAATAACAACTTGATTTCCTTTTTCTACATTACCTTTTAGTAATTCCTCCGATAAGCGATCCTCTACTTGCTTTTGTAATGCACGACGTAGTGGACGAGCACCATATTGAGGGTCATAGCCTTCCTCAGCAATTTTTTCAAGTGCTGCATCTGTTAGCTCTAACGAAATATCTTGCTCTTTCAAGCGTTTTGTTAGTGCATTGCCCATCATTGCAATAATTTCTTTTAAATGCTCTTTTTCTAATGAGTGGAAGACAATCATTTCATCGATACGGTTTAAGAATTCTGGACGGAATGCTTTTTTCAATTCTTCTAGCATTGTACCCTTCATGTCTTTATGCTTAGATTCTGCACTACCCACATTGAAGCCAAGGCTCTTTTGATATTTAAGAGCATCCGCACCAACGTTCGAAGTCATAATGACCACTGTATTACGGAAGTCCACTACACGTCCCTTAGAATCTGTTAAACGACCATCCTCAAGCACTTGTAATAGAATATTGAATACATCAGGGTGTGCCTTTTCAATTTCATCTAACAACACGACAGAATATGGTTTGCGGCGAACTTTCTCTGTTAATTGACCCCCATCATCAAAGCCTACATAGCCTGGAGGTGAGCCTACTAAGCGAGAAGTCGAATGTTTCTCCATGTACTCGGACATATCCACACGAATCATTGCATCCTCATCACCAAACATTACTTCAGCTAGTGCTCTAGCCAGCTCTGTTTTACCAACACCTGTAGGTCCTAAGAAGATAAATGAACCAATTGGGCGTTTTGGATCTTTTAAGCCTGCTCTTGCACGGCGAATCGCACGAGAAATCGCTTCTACCGCTTCTCCTTGCCCTACAACACGTTTGTGTAGCTCCTCTTCAAGGTGTAATAATTTTGCAGATTCTTCAGAGGCAATTTTCGATACTGGAATTCCTGTCCACATTGAGACAACTGCTGCCACATCATCTACAGTCACTTGCGATTCAGCTTTCCCTTGCTCTTCCTTCCAATTTTTGCGTGTTGCTTCAATTTCATCTTTTAGCTTTTGCTCTGTATCTCTTAATGATGCTGCTTTTTCAAACTCTTGACCTGATACAGCAGCATTTTTTTCAGAGCGCACATTTTCAAGCTTATCTTCAAGTGCCTTTAAATTTGGTGGCACTGCAAATGAACGTAAGCGCACTTTAGAGCCAGCTTCATCGATTAAGTCAATTGCTTTATCTGGTAAGAAGCGGTCTGAAATATAGCGATCACTCATTTTAGCTGCTGCTTCAATTGCTTCATCTGTAATTTTCACACGATGATGCGCTTCATAACGGTCACGTAAGCCTTGAATAATTTGAATAGCCTCTTCTACTGTTGGCTCATCTACTTGGATTGGCTGGAAACGACGCTCTAAAGCTGCATCCTTTTCAATATATTTACGGTATTCATCCAATGTTGTTGCACCGATACATTGCAGTTCGCCACGTGCTAACGATGGTTTTAAAATATTGGATGCATCGATTGCACCTTCTGCGCCACCTGCACCGATTAATGTATGCAATTCATCGATAAATAAAATGATATTGCCTGCTTGGCGAATTTCATCCATTACTTTTTTCAAGCGATCTTCAAATTCACCACGATATTTTGTACCTGCAACGACTGTGCCCATATCCAATGTCATTACACGTTTGTCTCTTAATGTTTCTGGTACTTCATTATTAATAATTTGCTGTGCTAGCCCTTCCGCAATCGCTGTTTTACCAACACCTGGTTCACCAATTAATACAGGGTTATTTTTTGTACGACGCGATAATACTTCGATAACACGAGTAATTTCCTTGCTTCGACCAATAACAGGGTCTAAAGAGCCTTCACGTGCAATTTGTGTTAAATCACGTGCCAAGCTATCTAGTGTTGGTGTATTAGCAGCCTGAGCCGCTTGTTGTCCAGATTGTGCATTATCATTATTGCCTAAAAGCAATAATACTTGCTGACGAGCTTTATTTAAGCCCACACCTGCATTATTTAAGACACGAGCTGCTACACCTTCCCCTTCACGAATCAACGCTAATAATAAATGCTCTGTACCAATATAGGAATGACCTAATTTACGTGATTCATCAACTGAAAGCTCAATAACTTTTTTAGCGCGTGGTGTATAGTGAACAATTGGTCCAACGTCCTCTTTACCTTTGCCAACTAATTCTTCAATACCTGCTTCAATTCTTTGAGGACTAATATCAATAGCTTCTAACGCTTTTGCAGCAATACCGCCGCCTTCACGTATAAGCCCTAATAAAATATGCTCTGTGCCAATGGATTCGTGTTTCCAACGAATAGCCTCTTCCTGAGCAAGCTGTAATACTTTTTGCGCGCGTTGTGTAAAACGATTAAACATCATATAAATCCTCTCCCTTTTCACCATTCATAGGCTTATTCGTATATTTTTGAGCTAATAATACTTCACGAAGCATTTTTGCTCTTACACGGTCGCGTTCAGCAGGCGGCAATACCTCACCTGCATAATGTTGTAAAAATGCTGGCTGCATACTTACAACACACTCATTTAAAGTTGTTGGTTGTATCCCTGTAATCAACTGTAAATCTACACCTAAACGGACATTGGATAGACAGGTTGCTGCCTCCTCACTTGTTAAAATTCTTGCATGTGTAAGGGTGCCTAAAGCTCGATAAACACGATCCTCTAAGGCAAGTTCTGCTTTTTCCATCAACTTACCTCTTGCATGCCGTTCTTTTTGTATAATTTTTTCAGCGACACTTTGTATATCTGTTAAAATATCCTCTTCTGTCTTGCCAAGCGTAATTTGGTTAGACACTTGATAAATATTACCTAAATTTTCGCTTCCTTCACCATATATCCCTCGTACCGTCATGCCTAAACGCGTCATCGCATTAATAATTTGATTCATCTGTCCAGTGAGTGTAAGTGCTGGTAGATGCATCATCACAGATGCTCGAAGACCCGTACCGATATTTGTTGGGCAGCTTGTTAAATAACCAAAGGTATCTCGAAATGCATATGGTAACGCCTTTTCTAAAATACGATCAATTTTATTTGCCTGTTCATAGGCACGTTGCAATTGAAAACTTGCTGTCATACACTGGATGCGTAAATGATCCTCTTCATTTACCATAATGCTAACGGATTCATCTTCTGAAAGTAGTATGGAGCCCACTTGCTCTTTTTTAGCTAGCTGCGGACTAATCAAATGCTTTTCTACTAGAATTTGACGCTGCAGAGGCGTTAAATCCTTTATAGCAAAATAAGCATAATCATTTTGAAGCGTTGGGCTATCACTTACAGCATGTGTAACCGCCTGCTCCACCTGCAATGCCTCATTCTCAGAAAATGCTAATGGGAAACGATAGCCATCTAAATTTCGAGCAAGGCGAATTCGTGTACTAATGACTATATCTGAATAATCGTCCTCAACATACATCCACATCGGGGTCGCATGCTCTAAAAACGATTCAATCATCATGACACATCACCACCTTTAAATTGTAGTTGCTTCTCAAGCTCCCTCACTTCATCCCGAAGCTTGGCTGCCTCCTCAAATTGTTCTTCATCCACCGCTAATTTCATACGTTTACGAATATCCTCAATTTGCTTTTTAATAACATATACATTACTGTGAGCGCCAGGCATTTTTCCAATATGCTGCGGTCCCGCCTGTATACGATTAAAGAGCTTCGGCAAATGCTCACTAAAGATGTCATAACAGTTCGGACAGCCAAATTTCCCCTCTTTTAAAAATTGCTTATAAGTAAATCCACATTGTGAGCATGTTTGCTGTGGCGGTTGTGCCTGCTGTTTTTCCCCCACCTTTTGCCATGTCGGCGAGCCAAACCAGTTGGACAATAGCTGTTGAATCGATACTGGCTCTTGCTTAAACTCTGCATGAAATGGATGGAATTGTGAGGCGCAGACGTCACAATAATGGTGCTCCACCTTTTGCCCATTTTGAACTTGTGTTACAGTAACTGTCGCATTACGCTGTTGACAATGTTCGCATATCATTTCCATCACCTCACGATTTCTGTTGTTCATATTTTATTGTTGTCAGCATCGCTCGTAAGATTTTAGCTCGAATGCTATCTCTTAAAGGAAGATGTAAATCGATTGTTGAGCGATCAATTGCTGCTAACATTAATTTCGCCTCTCGTTTTGAAATTACCTGCTCATCAATAAGTCGATAGATTAAATCCTCTGCCATCGTTTGCGATGCCCCACCTTCAATTTGCTTAAGAACATCGTCAATTAAATCAATTTGTGAATTCGCACGGACACGTAAAATTCGAATGTATCCACCACCGCCACGTTTGCTCTCAACAAGGTAACCCCGTTCAGCAGTAAATCTTGTATTAATGACATAATTTATTTGTGACGGTACACATTGAAATTTATCAGCGATTTCACTACGTTTTATTTCAATATGCCCTTCTCCACCTAATTCAAGTACCTGCTTTAAGTAACCTTCTATGATGTCTGATATATTACGCATTTTAGGAATACACCTCGCTTACTTCACTGACTTTGACTATCTTTGACTTTCTTTGAGTATATTATACAAAACGCTTGAAAATAATTGCAATTAATTCGCCTACAGAAAAATAAAAAGTCATAAAAGTAGTTATTCAAGCGTCAAACAATATGTCATTTTCGCTAATAGGACGGGTACTTTATAAATTACTTGCACACATACTGTACCCCTTTTTGTTATCAAAAAAACGCAAGCATATGCAACTAGCATATACTTGCGTTTATGAAAATTATACCCAACGACCAACAATTGGATAACGCCAAGGCTCATCAGACAATGCTTTCACGATACCAATAATTGGTACGATAAATACCATAATTGCGAAAATCAGTAAAAATGGAAGTCCAATTAAAACAAAGCTTAATACACCAGCAATCGCTATTAAAACACCCATCACAATTTGGAATAACAATGCCTGAATCGAAATCGCTTTTACTTCCTCGTCTGAACTAATTAAGAAAAAAATAATTGGTACTAACCATGGCGCAAAAAACGCACTTGCGTGTATGATGACTTTAGACCATTTACTCTCCATATATCTATCAATCCTTTCTTTATGGCTGTTTATGTTTTTATGTACTACTATTTACGGAACTATACCCCTAATAGTTTCATAGTAAAAAGAGATTTTTAAAATTTTTTTGAAAGGTAGTGATGTGAGATGGAATTTAACAACACATTGGCAAACGAATATGAAAAGGGCATTCGACGTACACTTCCAAGCTATGATGCAATGCTTCGTTTAATACAGACTTTTTATTATTCCACATTGCCTGAAAAAGCTGAGCTGTTAATTGTAGGAGCAGGAAGCGGCAATGAAATTTCACAGCTTGCAGAAAAACGACCGCACTGGTCATTTACAGGCATTGATCCATCTGAATCCATGCTCCGTGTAGCAAAGGAGCGTTTACAATCTCTAACAAATACTCTGTCATTCCATCAAGGAACCATACTCAATACAACATTACCAACCATACAATATGATGCAGCTAGCTGTGTACTAGTTCTTCACTTTATTCAGGATTATGAAGAAAAGCTCTCTACCTTAAAGCAAATAGTACATCATTTAAAGCCTGGTGCACCATTTGTTCTTGTCTCCAAATATGGACAGTCTGGCTCGTTAGAAACAGAGCTACAATTTGACTTATGGCGTGCCTATTGGTTACAGCAGACAAGGCTATCCGCTGAAGATGTAGCAGATATGGAGACATCTATCCGTGCCCTTTCATTTATGTCGGAAAAGGATATTTTAACATTGCTTCAGCATGCAGGCTTTACAAAACCTTCGAGATTCTTTGCCACTACTTTGTTTGGTGGTTGGGTATGCTTTAAAAAAGAACGTTAAAATTTTATAACAGTCGTGTTGGTTTCTGCGGACCCGTTCTAGCTAAACAGAGGGCACATGGGGCTAAAAATCTTAACAAGCTCCCCATCCCCACCACGGCTGATTTTGTAGTAAAAAATTTGAGGTGAATGCTGTGATACGCACCATTGGAATTACAAAACAACAACAACTATTGAAGGATTTCCCCTTGGAGATCATAGAACAACATGAATTTGAATGGTACTGGGTTGATTTTAATTGCCCTACCATTGAGGAAGAATCGTTGCTAGATACATTTTTCCATTTTCATCCACTTGCGATTGAAGATTGCTTACTGCGATTACAGCGCCCGAAGCTCGATTTTTATGATGATTTTCACTTTTTTGTTATTCATCGCCTGAATGCAGAAACATTAGCTGCGGAGGAGGTTAATATTTTTACTTCCCATAAATTCATTGTAACATTCCATAAAAACCCTGCTCCTGAAATAGATAAGCTACAAAAAATGTTGGAAAATCAATCAAAAAGCTGGGAACGCGGTACGATTTACTTAACCTACCAGACTATCGACAAAATTGTTGATAGTTATTTCCCACTTGTCTATGAAATCGAAGATCACTTAAATGTACTTGAAGACGAACTTACCTATCAAAGCAATGTCAATGCTATGAAGATTGTCTTTGAATTCCGTAGTGATTTGCTCGACTTAAGACGTACTATTTTACCAATGCGAGATCTGCTCTATCGGATATTGAATTCTTACCGCTTCTCATTAAAAAAATCCGAAAGAGCTTACTTTGGAGATATATATGACCATCTCCTTAAGCTAACAGAAATGGTAGAATCCAATCGAGAGCTTACTGCAGATATGCGAGATAGTTATATGGCCATAAGCTCAAGTCGCATGAATGGTATTATGATGACATTAACCATTGTTTCAACAATCTTTATTCCCTTAACATTTATTGCTGGCGTTTACGGTATGAATTTTGATAATATGCCTGAGCTACATGGGCGATATAGCTATTTTATTATACTTGCTATAATGATTATTATTGCCATTTTAATGCTCATCATCTTTAAGCTGAAAGGCTGGTTTAAATTATTTAAGCCCTAAAAAAGCTGCTCGTTTTTCATCAAACGAGCAGCTTTCTAATGCTATTAATATGGACCACGGTCATCAATTTTATTTTCGCCTTGCTGTGGGAATAAAAAGTATGCTAACACGCCTGACCCTAATGTTGCACAAATCGTTATTAATAATTGTTCAATGGCTGGCACCTCTGCATAATAGTTACGCAACATATAAACAGAGCCAATTGCCACAATAACCATCACTGGAATAACGAATTTAAAGCGTTTTTTCTCCATACAATACCTCCTTCTCTATCCTTTTTACGCACAGTTCTATGACCTTAAACAGTTCGTATTTTACAGGTTTCCTCTATCAAATTCAAATTTACTTCGCTTCTAGCATAAGTAAAAAAATAAAGAAATAAACTAAATTTTTAACCAAATATCCAACAAAAAATAGTAAAATGGATTTAATACCATATATTTATAAACGACAAAAGTTTCTTTTATATTCACTTATTATAGATATTAAGAATGGAGTAATTAATCATGAGTTGGTTTACAAAAAATAGTAGTCCTCACTACTCAATTGTCTTAATGCCTGAAAATTTCAAGGGTCATGTACAATTAGACGTTTCAAGCCATCCAATCCTTCAGAAACAATTAGCGCTGTTAAATTTAACAATAAGGGATCTAGCGATTATTAAGCAATTACAGCCATTTGCAAAGGATTTAATACCAACAATGGTGGAACAGTTTTATGCAGCCATTAGTCTGAGTCAAGACTTACTCGATATTATTAATCGGACATCGCATATAGATCGTTTAAAAGTTACACTACACAAACATTTAAGTGATATTTTTGAAAGTCATATTAATAACGCTTACATTTATGAAAGAAAAGCTATTGCTGAAGCCCACGTCCGAATTGGCTTGCAATCGAAATGGTATATTGCATCCTTCCAATCACTCACTACTACATTTACAAATTTCGTGAATGATCTCGATATTTCGAAACAAGATGCAATTTGTGCGATTAATGCCTTTAGTAAAATTATCAATTTTGAGCAGCAGCTAGTAATCGAGGCCTATGAAAAAGAGGAAGAGCGCATTCGTACGGCTACGAGTGAGACAAAAAATGCCCTTGTTACAACGATTCACAAAACGGCTGAGGAACTTAATGCTATTAGTGAAGAAACGGCAGCTTCCTTACTAGTGATTTCCTCTCAAACAGATGATATTGCAGTAGCCACAAAGCAGGGATTGAGTTTCGTTGCTGATACACAGGAAAAATCGAGACGTGGTCAGCAGCAGCTTCAAGAACAAAATGATTTAATACAAATTATTTTAAAGAGTGTCAACAGCCTTGAAGTAACCATGAATCAGTTGCGTACCTCCTCTCAAAAAATCTCTGAAATTGTAGGACTTGTTACAGGAATTGCTGACCAAACCAATCTATTAGCCTTAAATGCATCAATTGAGGCAGCTCGCGCAGGTGAGCATGGTAAGGGCTTTGCAGTTGTAGCAGAGGAAGTTCGTAAGCTTGCAGAGGAAACAAAAAATGCCGTACAAAATGTTTCGCATCTTATCAAAGAAACCGAAAGTAATATTACAACAATGTCGAATTCTGTGGTAAATGTGGATGAAAAAATTCAGCATAGTGTGACTACACAGGAAAATTTGTCGAAATCATTTAATGATATTGCTGATGCTGTCGCTGGTATTCAGCAGCAATATATTCATACATCCAGAGATATTTCAGCCATTTCTAATTTAATTACTGAGCTATCACAGGGAGCAACACTTGTTTCTTCCTCATCTGACTCGCTTATTAATGTTGTAAATGAGCTAAATATCTAGTACAAAAAAGGGAACTTCGCTGTTAGCAGGCAAGTTCCCTTTTTCTTTAATGCGGCAAGGCACGCTTTTGTTTACGATACTCTCGTCTTACTGGTCCTGTTTCAAACAAACGCTTTTCTTCATCTGTTTCAGGATAAATAGCAGGTACTGGTGTTGGCTTCCCTTTATCATCTACTGCCACCATCGTCACAAATGATTCTGTTGTTAATTTTTCTTCTCCCGTCTCTATATTGCGAGAAATAACGCGCACATAAACCTCCATTGAAGAACGTCCCGTAGAAGAAACAATGCTTTCTATTTCAAGAATATCTCCTACATGTGCTGCCGATAAAAAATCAACTGAATCAATCGAAGCTGTTACTACTTGCCCTTTAGCATGCTTCATCGCTGTAATAGCAGCAATTTCATCAATATAAGCTAACACTCTTCCACCGAAAATAGAATTGTGATTATTGGTATCTGGAGGTAATACGAGACGTGATTGAACCGTACGTGATTGGCTCATTGGTACAGTGGTGTTTGTCATGGTTCTTGCAACTCCCCTTCATGTATGTTCTTTCGTCATCGTAGCGCAGAAAAAGAGTCGATGCAAATTTAGAACGATTTTTTCATCGTAATAAATTTCATATCCGTCATTTCCTCAATCGCCCATTTAATACCTTCACGACCATAGCCGCTCATTTTTACACCACCATATGGCATATTATCTACCCTAAAGGTCGGAATATCATTAATCATCACAGCACCAGCTTGTAACTCATCTGCTGCATACAGAGCATCTGATAAGATATTCGTGTAGATTCCTGCATTTAAGCCAAGGTCCGACTCATTGACAAGTCGAATGGCGTCGTCTAATGTTTCATATGAAACAATTGAGGCGATTGGCGCGAATGTTTCCTGACAGACAATTTTCATATCCGCAGTTACGTTCGTCATAACAGTTGGTGTTAAAGTACGCTCTGTAAAAACACCACCTGTTGCAATAACAGCACCTTGGGCCTGGGCTTCCTCAATCCATTCTCTTATTCGTTCAACTTCGTTTGGATGAATCATGGCACTGACATCCGTATTTTTATCGAATGGATCACCTACTACAAGTTTTTCAGTTTCTTCTACAAATGCTTTTGTAAACTCGCCAATAATAGAGGCATGTACATAAATACGCTGTAAAGAAATACATACTTGACCAGCAAAGTTAAACGCGCCGCCTACACAACGCTTCATAATTTTGTTGATGGGTGTCGATGGTTCGACAATTACTGCTGCATTGGAACCTAGCTCTAACGTTACTTTCCGTAAGCCAACTTTTTCTTTTATACCTAAGCCAACCTTACCGCTACCTGTAAATGTTACCTTTTTAACATATGGATGTGTAATAAGTGTATCACTCAGCTCACCACCACTGCCTGTCACTATTTGCAACGCCCCATCTGGTAAGCCTGCCTCTTTAAAAATCTCAGCCATTATAAGGGCACTTAATGGCGTTTGTGTCGCTGGCTTTAATACAACCGTATTGCCGACTGCAAAGGCTGGACCTAATTTATGTGCTACTAAATTAAATGGAAAATTAAACGGTGTAATGGCTGAGATAACACCTAATGGCTCCCGCTTTGTCCAGCCTATACGATCCCCTGCACCTGGTGCGGCATCCATTGGTACAGTCTCACCCTTTGCTTGCTTAGCACCCTCTGCCGCAAATTGATATGTTGCAATGGTACGTTCAACTTCAGCTAATCCTGCCGCCAAAGGTTTCCCTGCCTCTAATGCTAAAATTTCGGCAAATTCATCCTTTCGTAGTCGCATACCATTAACTACGTTATATAATATTTCGGCACGCTCATAGGCTGTTGTCTTTTTAAATGATTGAAATGCTTGCTGTGCACCCTCGATCGCTCTCTCAACATCTTGGATGGATGCCTTAGCTACATGTGCAACGACCTCTCCACTATACGGAGATGTTAACTCATAACTATCCTCTGCCTCTTGCCATTGACCATTTATCCATAGTTTTGTTTTCTTCATCCTTCACATGCACCTCCAAATAATCAAGTTCTCCTTTATTTTATCATGAAGAACTGGAATTAGATGCTATGGCGGCTGCACTAACCGCTGCGATCATTGCTGCTTGCTGTGCTTGAATTAATAACTCAATAGAAGCCATTATCGTCATCGACAAAGATTTTTGGACATTTGCCATATCGTAAATAGCAATTTGTACAGTCATAAAGAGTACAAATTCACGATGCCATTTTAATATTTTTAAACCTTTTAATTCATGATACAAATTAATAATATCCAAAAGCTGTGTTTGATTAAGATTAAGTATTGCTAAAAAGCCAAGTAGCGGATAATGCATAGTCTTTACTTTTATATGCTGTTGTTTGAATGTGTCACGTATCGCTACAGTATTTGCGACAAGTTGATTATTGTATTGTGAAGATAACAGCGTTAATACCTGTGAAAGCCATTGAAGATCATTACCCGCAGTAAAATTATATGCTCGTAATTCTTTATAGTAGCGATTCATTGTATCTGCACGTAACTCAATATCATCAGAAGGACTGCTTAATAAAATCGCATAAGGAATATCCTCATAGGATGTTAAAAATGGGTGGTGCTTACGAATCGCATCAAATAAAGCTCTAGCCTTTTGAGCATGTGCCTTTTTTTCATGTTCATTCTCCGTTAAAAA
This sequence comes from Lysinibacillus sp. FSL H8-0500, assembly GCF_038051955.1. Classification (NCBI taxonomy): domain Bacteria; kingdom Bacillati; phylum Bacillota; class Bacilli; order Caryophanales; family Bacillaceae; genus Lysinibacillus; species Lysinibacillus sp. FSL H8-0500. Next base: position 4,685,288 of record NZ_CP150292.1, read on the forward strand.
CTGTGCACCTATAAAGCTAAAATTGCCATTTCTAAATTTAGCTTCTTTCAAAACACGTACATTTATTAATAAATCCTTTACTGCCTTTTCTGTATCTTCTTGCTCCATTAAATTTGCAGCGATACTATAGCCAACGGTTGTTCGTAAAGGGGACATCCATGAGCTCTGCATTTTCATCTCCTGCAGTACTGCTTTATACTTGTCTGCATCAAATATTTTTCCGGAAGCTAGAAATGTACTAGCAATCGCTAGAATAATCTTTCGGTCAACTGTCCAGCCAGCAGCTTTTGATACATCCTCAACTGTATTTGTAAATTGATTTTCGATCATCGCATAATCCATCCTTGTCCACTCCTTTTCTTAATTTACGTGACAGAATGCTTGAAAGATTCACCTTCTTGTAACAATTAACATAAAAAGTAAACTTAATTTAATATATGTTACCTCATTTATTTGGTTTAATAAGGAATATCAACAACATAAAGTGAACCTTCAATCAGTGAAGGTCTTACAACCTGTTCATACAGGATGAAAGGGAGATGTTTACGTTGATCGCAAAAACCACTAAAAAATTATTATTTACAGTGACTTTACATGAGCGCTTTCAGTTATTTTTATCTTTACGCAACTCGCCGAAGACCATCTCATTACATAGCCTTTTCTCTAAAAATTAAAGGTGTACATACAATAAAAAACAGCGGCATATCTTGCTGCCGCTGTCCCATATCTTATTAAATTAACCCTAGCTCTTGTAGCTCCTCTGATGAGAACGCTCTTGACCTTGTTAAAAAGCGCTTCCCTTCTACACCTTCTAATGAAAACATTCCACCTCTACCATCGACAACATCTAAAATGATTTGGGTATGTTTCCAGTAATCATACTGATTTTTATGCATATAGAAAGGAGCACCGCCTATTTCTCCAAGGCATATATCCTGATCACCTAATAATAAGTCACCCTCTGGATAACACATAGGGGATGAGCCATCACAGCAGCCACCAGATTGATGAAATATAATAGGACCATGCTTTTCTTTTAATAAATCGATTAGTGCCAGCGCTTGTGCCGTAGCTAGTACACGTTCAACCACGCTCATGCACCTCCCTGTAAATTAGAAGAAGCCCAGTTTGTTTTCGCTATAGCTAACCAGTAAATTTTTCGTTTGTTGGTAATGAGCTAACATCATTTTATGGTTTTCACGTCCGACACCAGACATTTTATAACCACCAAATGCAGCATGTGCAGGATAAGCATGGTAGCAATTTGTCCAAACACGTCCTGCCTCAATTCCACGACCAAAGCGATAAGCTGTGTTCATATCTCTTGTCCAAATACCTGACCCCAAGCCATATAATGTGTCATTGGCGATTTCCAATGCTTCCTCTTTCGTTTTAAATGTTGTAACTGCCACAACTGGTCCGAAAATTTCTTCTTGGAAGATACGCATTTTATTATGCCCTTTGAAGACAGTTGGTTTAATGTAGTAGCCATTTTCAAAGCCTTCTCCTACATTATTTTTCTCTCCCCCAATTAGACATTCTGCGCCTTCTTGTTTACCAATATCTAAATATGAAAGAATTTTCTCCATTTGCTCGCTTGAAGCCTGTGCACCCATCATTGTATTTGGATCAAGTGGGTTACCAATTTTAATGGCCTCCACTCGCTGTATCACACGCTCCATAAATTTATCATAAATTGATTCCTGAATTAATGCACGAGAAGGACATGTACACACCTCTCCTTGATTTAACGCAAATAATACAAAGCCTTCTACTGCTTTATCTAAGAAGGAATCATCTTCATCCATAATATCCTCAAAGAAGATGTTTGGCGATTTACCACCCAGTTCTAATGTAACAGGAATTAGATTTTGAGAAGCATATTGCATAATTAAACGACCTGTTGTTGTCTCACCTGTAAAGGCGATCTTACCAATACGTGGATTGGACGCAAGTGGTTTGCCTGCCTCTAAGCCAAATCCATTTACAATATTTACAACACCTGGTGGTAATAAATCTTCAATTAATTCAAACAGCACCATAATAGATGCTGGTGTTTGCTCTGCTGGTTTTAAAATAACACAGTTTCCAGCTGCAAGTGCTGGTGCCAGTTTCCATACAGCCATTAGTATCGGGAAGTTCCAAGGGATAATTTGACCGACTACCCCAATTGGTTCATGAAAATGGTAGGCAACTGTATCGTTATCAATTTGGCTAATTGAGCCTTCTTGGGCACGTAAAACGCCAGCAAAATAACGGAAATGGTCAATTGCAAGAGGGATGTCTGCATTTAATGTTTCACGTACTGCTTTACCATTATCCCATGTTTCAGCAACGGCCAGCTTTTCTAAATTTTGCTCAATACGGTCTGCAATTTTAAGTAAAATGTTTGCACGCTCTGTCGGCGATGTTGTTCCCCACGCGTCTTTAGCTGCATGAGCTGCATCAAGTGCAAGTTCAATATCCTCAGCCGTGGAACGCGCTATTTGTGTAAAAACTTGTCCAGTAACAGGAGTGACGTTATCAAAGTATTGACCTTTCACTGGGGGTGTCCATTCGCCACCAATATAATTATCATATTTCTCTTTGAATTGAACTACCGATCCTTCAGTGTTTGGAAATGCATAAACCATTTTACTTCTCCCCTTTACACAATTTAATGAGAATTGTCTACAAAAAACATTATTTTATATCGGAATAACCATATTTTTATAGAAACCCTCTCATTTAATATATTGTCAGAAACGAAAAATAATTTCAACTTTTTCGAAAAATTTTCCATCCAATTTATTTTTAAAAGAAAAGTTTCTAGCATTCACGCTAGACGCAACGTTAAGGTATACTTAAATTAATATAAAATATAGGAGAACCTTATGCGTATTAATAAATATTTGAGTGAAACAGGCATTATCTCTCGCCGAGGCGCTGACAAATGGATAGCGGAAGGGAGAGTTACGATTAATGGAAAGCCTGCATCAGTAGGCAGTCAAGTTGAGGCTGGTGATACTGTTTGCGTTGATGGAAAAGAGGTAAAGAAGGAACAGCAACTTGTCTATCTTGCCCTGAATAAACCTGTCGGCATCACAAGTACGACGGAACGCCATATTAAAGGGAATGTGGTCGACTTTGTTAATCATCCTTTACGTATTTTTCATATTGGAAGGCTCGATAAAGAATCAGAGGGGTTATTGTTATTAACCAATGATGGTGATATCGTCAATAAAATCTTACGTGCTGAAAACCACCATGAAAAGGAATACATCGTTCAGGTTGATAAGCCAATTACAGAGGCATTTATTAAAAAAATGGGTGCAGGTGTAGATATTTTAGATACAACAACATTGCCCTGTCATATCGAAAAAATATCGGACAGAGTCTTTAAAATTATTTTGGAGCAAGGCTTAAATCGCCAAATACGAAGAATGTGTACAGCGTTAGGTTATTCTGTTAAGCGTCTACAGCGAATTCGCATTATGAATATTAAGCTTGGAAATTTAAAGATTGGGCAATGGCGTGACTTAACCGACAAAGAACGAACAGAATTATTTAAACTACTCAACTACACACCAAAATAAGTGATTAAAGGGGAGGTGCGAGGACAATGATTGTTATTCAAAGCACGGAACAATTAACAGGGGTACGGATTAGCGGAGATTTTTGGGATTTAGATGAACTGATTAATGCCATTTACAAAATAACCGGGGATGAAAATAAATACTATGATTATCAAGGTCCTCGGCTGCGTATTTTAAGTGTTTGCTATAAACTAAGGCACGCTGCGCTTGGCGAACACCAGTTAGATTTTGTCAATAATGGGCTTAATAAAAATGTTCTTACACAGCATGAGTTAATCTTCCCAAATAAAAATGTCTATTTTGCAACTGAAATACTGTGGCCTGAAATCATTTTTAGTGCAATTGCCTTAAACGATTTTATTGATCTACACCAGCAGTTAAATGATTCGTCCATGTGGGATTATGACATTGCTATTATTCGTAAGTTTCAAGCTGCTATTGCTGATTGCCTAGAGCAAGAAATGAATGAGGAAGATTATGAGGTGTTTTTAAAAATGCTGCATGCGAAAAATCCATTAACCTTCCGTTATGCAACACAATATGTTGATGTACTCAATTTAGAATATCTCCAATTGGACAAAGAGGAGCGTAAAGCCCATTTAGCTGCATTTGCAGTGCGATTCATGATTGAGGATCATGACTATGCTGCATTAAAGGCTCAGCTAATGGACGCTGCTATTACAACAAAACAGCCACTACACAATATTCAAATTCAGCTCAAATATCCAGAAGAAATTTTATGGTAAATAAGCGAAAGGGGTGCTAGGAAAGACGAAATCTTTCTCACACCCCTTCCTTCTTTTATAAGCCGCCTAAATAGGCTGCTTTCACTTGTTCACTTTCTTGAAGCTCTTGTGCTGTACCTGATAAAACTATTTTTCCTGTTTCCAGTACATACGCACGATTAGCAACAGATAACGCCATATTAGCATTTTGCTCAACAAGTAAGACAGTTGTACCCTCGTTATTGACCTGCTCAATAATATTAAAAATATTTTTAACCATAAGCGGTGCAAGACCCATTGAAGGCTCATCCATTAATAACAGCTTTGGCTTTGCCATTAATGCACGCCCCATTGCAAGCATCTGCTGCTCACCGCCTGACAGTGTACCCGATTGCTGCTTACGACGCTCCATTAATCGTGGAAATAACTCAAAAACATGATCCATATCTTTTTTAATTCCTACTTTATCATTACGCAAATAAGCACCAAGCTCTAAGTTTTCCTCTACGGTCATATTGGCAAAAACACGACGTCCTTCCGGAACATGAGAAATGCCTGACTTTACAATAGTTTGAGCTGCCTTTCCTGCAATCGAGAAGCCTTCGTACTCAATAATGCCACCCTTTGGCTTTAACAAGCCTGACAAAGTCTTTAACAATGTACTTTTGCCAGCACCATTTGCACCGATTAATGTGACAATTTCACCCTCATTTACTTCTAAAGAGAGGCCCTTTAATGCTTGAATATTGCCATAATAAACATCTATATCTTGTACTTTTAGCATTAGCCGATAACCTCCTCACCAAGGTATGCTTCAATTACCTTTGGATTATTGCGAATTTCCTCTGGTGTTCCGTCAGCAATTAATTGTCCATGATCGAGTACATAGATGCGTTCACAAATTCCCATAACTAAGCTCATATCATGCTCAATTAGTAAAATAGTTAAGCCAAACTCCTTACGAATAAAGGCAATTAACTCCATTAAGTCATGCGTTTCTTGTGGATTCATCCCTGCTGCTGGCTCATCCAACAATAGCAGCTTTGGATTTGCTGCAAGTGCTCGCGCAATTTCTAGACGACGCTGCATCCCATACGGTAAATTTTTTGCTAGCTCATCCTTATAGACATCTAAGCCAAAGATTTTTAAGAACTCAATTGATTGATTCTCCATTTCTGCCTCGCCCTTAAAATGAGCTGGTAGACGGAAAATAGAAGACCACATGGAATGCTTTGCAAGTGAATGATTGGCTACCTTTACATTATCTAAAACAGATAGCTCTTTAAATAGACGAATATTTTGGAATGTACGGCTAATTCCTTTTTGTGTTACCTGATAAGGTGCAAGCCCATTTAATTTAATCCCATCAAATGTAATTGTCCCTTCCGTTGGTGTATAAACGCCCGTTAACATATTGAAGCTTGTTGTCTTTCCAGCACCATTTGGTCCAATAAGTCCCACTAGTTCTCCTTGATTGAGGTACATATTCACAGCCTGTACTGCCTTTAAGCCTCCAAATTGAATGCCCATATTTTCAACTTTGATAAGAAGGTTCCCAGTCATTATTTTGTACCTCCTTTTTTACCAAACTTAAATAAATCCGTAATTTCCTTTGTGCCCATTAAGCCTGTTGGACGATAAAGCATAACGATAATTAATACTAAACTGTAAATAATCATACGTGTTTCAGGGAAGTTTGCTAGGTATGTTGATACCACTGTTAAGAAAATAGCTGCAATTACTGACCCTGAAAGACTTCCTAAACCACCAAGTACCACATAAATTAAAATATCAAACGACTTTAAGAAGCCAAATGTCGTTGGTTGAATGATGTAAAAGTTGTGAGCAAAAATAGCACCAGCCAGCCCAGCAAAGAAGGAGCCGATAACGAATGCAACTACCTTATAGTAAGTTGTATTAATACCCATCGCATCTGCTGCAATTTCATCCTCACGAATCGAAATACATGCACGACCATGACGAGAATTTGTAAAGTTAGAGATAACTAAAATCGTTAACACAACACCAACAAATGCATATGTCCAGTTAGACAAATACTTTACCTGCATCCCTGCTGCGCCACCCACATAATCCGTATTTAAAAAGATAATACGAATAATCTCTGCGAATCCTAGTGTTGCAATCGCTAGATAGTCCCCTTTTAAACGTAAAGTAGGAATCCCTACAATTAAGCCAGCCCCCGCTGCTGCAAGTGCACCTAAAAGGATTGCCAATGGGAATGGTAGCATTAGCTTTGTTGTAATAATAGCGGATATATAGGCACCCACTGCTAAGAAACCGGCATGCCCAATCGAGAATTGTCCTGTAACCCCGATAACAATATGCAAGCTGACAGCCAGCATAATATTAATACACATCGTAATCAGCATATTTTTATAATAGATATCGATTGCACCTGTTGAAATTAACACTTGGACAATTGCATAGATGACTAGCGCTAATACGGCATAGCCCCAGAAAACTTTAGACTTTTTCATAATACCGCTCACCTACACTTTCTCACGGGCATTTTTACCAAAGATACCCGATGGTCTGAAGATTAAGATTAAAATTAAAATAACGAATGCGGCTGCATCACGCCATAACGAGAAGCCAAGCGCACTTACTAATGATTCCACAACACCAAGTAGCATACCACCAACCATAGCACCTGGAATAATACCAATACCACCAAGAACGGCTGCAATAAATGCTTTTACTCCTGGAATAACCCCCATCAATGGGTCAATCTTTGTATAATAAATACCGAAGATTACACCTGCTGCACCTGCTAAGGCAGAACCAATGGCAAATGTTGCAGAGATTGTATTATCTACATTAATCCCCATTAAACGCGCTGCATCTGCATCATGAGAAACAGCTCGCATTGCTTTCCCGATTTTAGTTTTATGTACGATGAATTGTAAAAGAATCATCAATACAATTGCGACCGATAAAATCAAAATCGATGTACTACCGATTTGTACGCCAAAAATATTTAATGACTTATTTGTAAATACTTCAGGATAGGCTGCTGGCTGTGCGCCTCTAAAGAAAATTGTTGTATATTCGATTAATAACGATACACCAATCGCTGTAATTAATGCCGCAATACGTGTGGCATTCCGTAAACGTTTATAGGCAATACGTTCAATTAACACACCCATAATCGCACAGACTGTCATCGCCAATAACAGTGCAGGAAAGAAGCCAAGCTCCCATTTAGCAATTGCGTAAAAGCCAATAAACGAACCGATCATGAAAACATCACCATGAGCAAAGTTAATCAGCTTAATAATTCCGTATACCATCGTATACCCTAACGCTATTAACGCGTAGATACTACCTAGTGAAATACCATTCACAAGCTGCTGTATCCATTCCATGTGCGTTCACTCCTTTTAATTTTCTGAAAATTGAAAAATAAATGCATACATCTATAAAAATTTATGCTCTCTACTATCATTCTAGTAATCTACAGCATAAAAAAGGAAGGCGTGTTTACCCGCCTCCCCCTTACTTACAAAACATTAAGGATTTACTTTAGAGTTGAACACTTGTTTACCGTCTTTAAATTCAAGAACTGTTGCTGTTTTAATTGGGTTATGGTCTTCGTCAACTGAGAAAGTACCTGTTACTAAAGAAAGATCTTTTGTGTCAGCTAATGCATCTTTAATCGCTTCTCCATCTGTAGAGCCCGCACGTTTAATTGCATCTGCAATATAGTAAATAGAATCATAACCAAGTGCGTTGAATGCATCAGGTGCTTTGTCACCATTTGCCTCTTTAAATGCCTTTACAAAATCTTGAATTTTTTGTTCTGGGTCTTCTGCAGAGTAGTGGTTTGTAATATATGTGTTATTCAATGCCTCTGCACCAGCTAGCTCTACTAAAGTTGGTGAATCCCAACCATCAGCACCCATTAAAGGTACATCAATACCCAATTCACGTGCTTGCTTAACAATTAAACCAACCTCTTCATAATAGCCAGGAATAAAAATAAAGTCTGGATTTTTTGATTTAATACTTGTTAACTGTGTACGGAAGTCTGCATCCTTCGCTACGTATGCTTCTTCAGCTACAATGTTTCCACCATTTGCTGTAATCGTTTCTTTAAAGGATTTTGCTAAGCCCTTTGCATAATCAGATGCGTTATCTGCAAAAATAGCTACGTTTTTCACATCTAACTCATTTGAAGCAAAGTTAGCAGCTACAATTCCTTGGAAAGGATCAATAAAGCATGTACGGAATGCATATTCGTTAACACTACCATCGTCCTCATTTACGGTAATATTCGGTGCTGTACCAGAACCAGTAACAATCGGAACCTTATTGTCATTTGCAATTTGAACAGTTGCTACTGTATTACCTGAAGTTGCAGGCGCTAACATAGCTACTACGTTATCTTGTGTGATTAGTTTAATAGCCGCTGTAGTTGCCTCAGCGTTTTCAGATTTATTATCTACTTTAATTAATTCTATTTTCTTACCATCAATACCGCCATTATCATTAATTTCCTTTACAGCTAGTTCTGCTCCTAATCCGATAGAGGAACCATAGGAAGCTACATTTCCTGAAAGCTCTAGGTTTGCACCGATTTTGATTGTATCGCCATCTGATGATGATGAACCACCACCTGATGAAGATGAGCCTCCACCAGAGCTTGAATCGCCTCCATTACCACAACCAGCTAAAACGCCAGCAAGCAATGATGATGCTACTAAAAGTGAACCGAACTTCTTAAGCTTTTTGCTCTCTTTCATAATTAAATTCCCCCTGAAAGTTTTTCAAATATTAGATATTTCTGATAATTATAAACAATAAATTGCATTTGCTCAATAGAAAAATAATTATTTATAACTATCTTAAATAAAAGAAAATAGTATTCATTTAAGCCTTTTACATTGTAAAGCATTCTTTATATTTAGTCTAGTGTGATTTTTCAGTATAATTGTTTTTATGAATTATCTATTAGCTTTATACATAAACTAGCAATGTTATTAAATGCTTATTCTTTTTCATAGATAAGCCTAACAAATCATCGATTCTCACTACAATAATCACTAAAGACAAAAGCTGAATATACAAAAATAGACACAACTATTTAATCAACTTGCCCAAGAATAATGATTATTTCCCTGAAAATAATTCAGTAAAATACCTCAAAAAAAAGATTATATAAGAGGCAAAATAAAAAACTTAGAGATGGTTTTCATTGCTCTAAGCTTTTTTTAAGACAAACACACAAAAGCGTTCATTAAGATTTGTTTCATTTTCTAAATGAATTTCATAAAGTAATTCGAAAGATGTGCCATAATGTAAAAACTGCAAATAATCATAGGGTGGATAATATAAAATGATATGAATATCACGCATTCGCTGCTCATAGGATTTCCAAATATTATGAATAACCGTACGAAAAATATGAATCGAAAAAGGATTAAAAAAGAAAAACACATTATCGCGCGACTTTACCTCATAGGCTTCAGCAATTGTATGAATAAATGAAATAGGCATATGTGCTCGTTTTTTTTGAAGATAACTTCGCTTATTCTCTTCAGCCTCTGCATAAAACCCTGCATCTATTTCTATCCCAATTGTTGGAATATGGAATTTATCATGCACATAAATGGGTACGCGTCCTTTCCCACAGCCCATATCAATAAAAACAGGCTGAGCTGGCATCTCATAGATAGCAAATAGCTGTTCTAGTCCAGTATAAGGCGTTGGCTCATAGCGATGATAATGAGCCAGCTTAGGAAATCCATATTGTTCTCCCACAGTGTTAATATGTAAATATTTATCAAACTGATATTCATTCATATAAAAGACTCCTCAGAAAAGAATGCTTTATTTTAGCATGAGAAAGGGCAATAACCATATCCAAACGCATTGGATATGGTTATTTTTTAGTGACCCCTACGTTTAAATTTAAAAACAAATAAGATGGCTAGGAGGAGTAATACTAAGGATACCATTACTGTAAGTACTGTATTTTTATCAATAACAGTTGCTTGATTCGATGCTTCACCATTTGCACCTGGCTCCCCCATTTTAAATCCGTTTCCACCAGGAGGTTGCATAGGTTCACCATTCTGTCCCTCCCCTGGACCATTACCTTCCCTGTTAAACGGTGGACCTTGTGCTGGATCAAAATCCTCTGGGAGCTGACTCGGATCAAAGTTTTCTGGCATAGCACCATTTTCATTAGGTGCTGGCATATTTGCTGTTGTAGATGCTTCCACCACAAGCTCTCCTGATAACTGCTTTAAAATAGAATCCGAGCGTTGTTTAGCAAATTCAGGAAGGCTGTTGTCACCCTCAACTGCTGCTAAAAACTGCTCTGTTGTTGAGAATTTTGTAGGGTCTGCCTCCACATAGGTTGTTAATAGCACCGCTAAATTTTTAGTGATGGATTGTATATAATCCTCTGTTAAATAAGTGGTTGCTAGCTTTTCTAAATAGCTTTCATATTTGGCACGGTACTCCTCATTCGCAAGTAAAGCATTGAGCAATGGTCGCTCCTCTAACGTTGTACCAGAAACAGGGGTCGTCACACTAAAATTAATGGCACTCTCATCTATTAGGTTGCCTGACATGCCCATTCCCATGTTAAAGAAGCCACCTTGTTGCTGTTTATCTCCACCATCTGCCTGAGCAAGCTGTTCATTATTTTGGGCAAAAGGTCTTTGTCTATTAGTAGAAGTATTGGCTGAATTTTGATCATTTTCTCCACCCATTCTACCACCACCAGCACCAAAGCCTCCAAATGCCATATTATAATCCCATGGAATAATAGAAAACACCCCATTTTGTTCATACAGATAGTAATTGTGCTTCATATTTCCTTGATAGCTATCTAAATTCACAATTGCTGTATTTACGGCAAAGTAGCGCAACATTTCATCGACATCAATGTATTGCTCAATATCTCCGCCATTATTGATAGCATCCAGCATTTCAATAAGCTTCGATTCATCACTATTGCCTTCATTGGTCTTTAAGCCAATACCTGTATAGTCTGCTAGATCATCACTAATATATTGTAAATCACTGCCTGTTCCATCTGGTTTAAATAAAAAACCATCATTAGAGCCATAGTTATTTGCTAAAAAGGTTTCATCCACGGCCTCCACACCTAAAAATAAGCCGCGTTCCTCACCATTTACAGTGACATACATATAGGAATGAGCTGGCGTTGGTAAGCCCATTTGCTCCATCAATTCATAGGAAATATATTCTCGCATCAATGTAGTGTCACTATAATTATTATTTAAGTTTAATTTTTTCAAACCATATAAGCTTTGTGTATTATCATAATAATCAAAATCAATTTTTAAACTATAGCGATCAGAGTCACTATTCACCACCGAACGTAACGATAAATTGCCCTTTGTGCGAATAGCAACATTTTCTACTTTCTTACCGTTAACTGTGATAGTGGCCTGCTTTAACTCCTCTTCTGCTGCATTTTCAAGCATATCAGCCCAATCTTCCCCAGCTATTTCAATATCAACGGTTGTGACTTTATTTTTATTAAATACCAAATTCTCATAGGAAAACTCAGTATTTTTTGTTTCAATGCCTATATTCGGAAGCACCGTATATAGCACAGCAAAGAGAACAAGCAGTATCGCCATGCACAGATAGACAATGCGTGTTTTTATCATGGTCTGCACCTCTTTTATTACGCCGTGAAATTCCCATCATAGCTAAGCATAATGGCAGATTGCACACCTGGAACCTTTGTTAAGTGATCCATTAATTTAGCATCATTTTGCTTGATACGAATTTCATAAGTTGTTTCAATTTCCCCCATTTGCATAATGGATTTAGACTTCAGCGCGAATTTTTTTGTTTCAGCAGCAATAATGCGTTCTACCTCTGCATTAGCAAGCTCTTCCTCAAGCTTTACAATTAATAAATAAGGATTTTCTACAGTAATTTTATTGACAAATACAAGCAATACAAGCCCTATTAGCACAGCACCAATAATCACTAAAGGAATAAAGCCTGCACCACATAAAATACCAGAAACAATTGCCCAGAAAATATATACTAAATCCATTGGGTCCTTAATCGGTGTACGGAATCGCACAATTGATAGGGCTCCGACCATCCCAAGCGATAGCAGCACATTGGAGCTAATGCCCATAATAACAAGTGCTGTGGCCATTGTCATAATTAATAATGAAATATTGAAGGAATGTGAGTAAATCACACCATTAAAGGTTTTCTTATAAACCACATAAATAAAAAGCCCGATAAAAAATGCTACTACTAATCCAATCACAGAATCAATCAATGAAAATGATGTTGTTTTTTCTAAAAAATTGGATTTAAAAATATCACTAAAATTAATTGTATCCATCATTCATGTCTCCTTTATATTAGCCGTACATACGACTGAGTTGATATTTTGAATAGGCTTCTGCACGTGTATCCACAGACTGTAGTAAATACTTGATGATATCTGGTAAATATTCATCATATTTCACTTCTAAAATGACAAGGTTTGGCTCCAATACACCCACCATAGGTAACTCTGGATTAAACATATCTGTATTGCGTAGACTTGATTGCACCTTACTATCAAAAGTTACGCGCACATTGCCAAATGGATAGATATAGGCCTCTCGCTCATAATCTACTACTGTTGTTGGCTTAAGCTGGCTATAATGCATCTCTTGGTATAGGTCTCGAATAAGCGCTCGTTTATCTTCCTCCATCCACGCTATATCTCCAACGCGCATTTTCTCATACTCTGCTTGTGAGATGGCACATTTTGTTTTAAAGGTTAAATTATTGCGCTTACTCTTGCGCTCCAAATTAATAATGGCACTGGATTTACCATAGATACGCACTCGATATTTATCGCGATTAATATAGCCCTCTTTTTTCTCATTGAGCACTTTATTGGCAAAATTATCGAAGTATGTGCTCCGAATTAAATATTTGCCATTCTTGCCTGCATGTTTATCTAGTTGCATCACATATTGAAGCTTAACCTTTAATAACGCATAATCTGGATAGGAGATCGCCTGCTTAATTTCCTTGCGACCATTTGGGTTAAATGAAGTAACAATAGGCATATACATCACCTTTCTTTCGTTTTCTTTAGTCGTGCTAGTGTTGCTTACATGACCTACTATAAAGGGCCTTTGTGTCAGGCAGATGTCAGTCTACTATTTTCTTTTTGTCCTGTTGAAGAAAGCCTGAAACATTTTCTTGATTTTTCCGTATAGTGAATAAAGAATGGTAGGAGGAATTTTAATGAATCATAATAATGAACTACTAAATAAAAAAAGGCATAATCCCAATATTATAATTCCTATTTTCTTTGGTGCAGGGATAGGTGCATTCCTAGGATTAATCGCATATGTAAAAGATTGGATCTAATTGGACTTAATTCTTTTTATTTTGCCTACAAACATAAGAAAAGGCTACTACGCTCTTACAGCGTAGTAGCCTTTTGCAGTACAAATTCAAAGCATGTCCCAGAGATGTCACTTTCGATTAAACGCAAGTCACCACCAATTGATTGTGCCATCATTTTACTAAGTGGTAACCCTAGACCTAGTCCTCTAATAGTATATTTTTTATTTTCCCCTCTATAAAAACGCTCAAAAATAAATGCCTGATCTTCCAGCGGGATACCATCACCTGTATCTTTCACCACAATAGCTAGTGTAGCCCCCTGATCCATTACAGTGATTGTAATCGTGCCATTGTCCATTGCCTGTTTGGCATTGGTAAATAGATTTGTCATAATTTGCTGAACACGTACAATATCTGCCTGAACCATTACGGCTTGCTCTAGTAAATGTAATTGTACATCTACCCGTTCCTCTTCTTGCATGCCTTTCCACTGCATCACCGCATCACGCAGAAGCTGATTAACATTCACAACCTCAAGCTTGACTGGAATAGCATCCACAGCAAATTGATTAAACGCCAGTAAATCACCGACCATTGTTTTCATCTTCATTGTTTCGACCATCGCCATATCAATAAATTCCTTTGCATCCTGTCCAGTTACAACGCCATCTCTAACAGCCTGTAATAAGCCACTTATAGATGTCACAGGTGTTTTCAGCTCATGCGTCACACCTGCTAATAATTCCGTTCGGGTTTTCTCCAGCTGCTCTAGCTTATGTGCCATATTTTCAAAGGAGGTCACAAGCTCATATACCTCTTCTTCCTTACTATCCTGAGGCAAATCAATGGCATAATTTCCTTCCTGCACTTGCTTTGCGGCTTTCGCTACTTGCTTAATTGGATAGGCTAAACGCTTTGATAAAAAATAAATAGCGATCCAGCCTAAAACAGCTAACGCCCCAATTAACAGTGCAAGCTGACCATATGCCTGGTTCACTCTTGTTAAATTGTCGCTTTTTTCCATCACAAGTACCCAGCCCATTAACTTATGATTACTTTCTATTTTTCTTTTCACAACATATTGAATAGATGCTTGCTCATCCGTTATTTTCGCTATGCCCTCTTTGCCATCCAATAAACTAGCAATATTTTTAACACGATCAGGTGGCACAGGACGATTACTTGTCAATATATTGCCTGCTGTATCTACCACATATAAAATAGGATCAATTTCCCTCATAGTAAAACGTTCTCGATCACCGATAAAGCCCGGAATACCATTTGGCTCAGATGTATCAGTAAGACGATAAACGGTTTCATCTGCTAAAAACGCCATCATCTCTAAGCGATTTTCAAAAGTTGTATGACGAATCCATGCTGCAGAAATCAATGAAATAATCGCTAGCCCGATGAAAAGGGTGAGTAAATAGCGGCTTGTCCAGTAATGGAGTAAGGCAATTCGTTTATTTTTTTGAAACACTTAGCTGATACCCCAATCCACGTAGTGTCTTTATTTCTCCCTCTGCTTCATCCCATTCCTTTAATGCCCTACGTAACCTCTTAATAGCTAAATCGACGGCTCGATCGCTCCCCTCATATTCCCAACCCCAAATTTGATCAATAAGCTGGTCACGTGTAAACGTCTGGTTCGGATGGTCAGCTAAAAACAACAGCACCGATAAATCTCTTGGTGTTAATACAATTTCTTCCTCTCCTAAAAATACCTGATGTGCCTTACGATCAATTTGAAGAGCTCCATAGCGCTTTATAGAAGTTGGATCAAGATTCCCTGTGGCACGTCGTAACACTGCCTTTACTCTTGCCACAACTTCATCTGCAATAAAAGGTTTAGCAATATAATCGTCTGCACCTTGCTCAAAGCCCTCTAAACGATTATTCACCTCGCCTAATGCGGTTAACATAATAATGGGACAAGCACTTAGCTCTCTTATTTCCTTTAAAATCAACCATCCATTTTTCTCTGGTAGCATAATATCTAGCAATACTAAGTCTGGCTGTACCTTATGAAATACATCTAATGCCTGTCCACCGTTAAAGCATTGTGTCACCTCATAGCCTACCTTTTTTAAATAAACCGTTAAAACTTGGCTGATTGCATATTCATCTTCCACCACTAATATATTTGCCACAGCCATCCACCTCACTATTTAGCCTTTTTTCTATCAGTATAGCACCGAATAATGTCAGGAAAATGTCAGCTATCAATAATGTCTTTCTACTTTACTTATGATTGATTGCGCATGATAACCCACTCAAAAAATTTCCTCAGTAAAGAGTGCTTTATTTTAGCATGCCCAAAAGTAAAAACCATACCCAAATGCATTGGATATGGTTATGTTTTAGCGACTATTACGCTTAACTGTAACAATAAAGAGCAAAGAAGGTCTTTATCAATACTAGAACTCTAACAGAGAAGATGTGAGGGCGACATTAAACCTAAAGAATAGATAATCCATGAGCATTTATTCTTTAAGGTATGGAAAAAATGTGCTACTGATTTAAAGGTTTATTTTATTCGCATTTTGTAAGCGAATCCTGTTCGTGCCAATCTAACGTTTCCTTTCTTGTAGTCTCTAATGAACTTCTGTCAGTTGAATACACGGCTTGGATATCCTGGTCTGACATTTTACTAAGATCACAAACTTGCTTTAGCGTATGTCTTGTCTCATTGTTTTCTGTGATTGCTTGTGTACAACCTGGTATCCAATTAAGCTTTTTTAATTCTCTTTCATAATAGGGTCTACCATAAACATCTGGATTCCCTGGTGCTGTCAAGGTCCAATCCAATAAATAGACTTTCCCCTCTTTAAACGAATACTTCAAAATAAATTCCTCATTCTCACCAGCTATTTTAGTACAAGTCAAATCTTTATTTTTATCGTTCTCGCACCCTGTTATAATTAACATACAAATTACAGTGAAAAATAAAAATATATATTTTTTCATAATATATCCCCGATGGATCAAATCATGTTTTTGACATTATACGATCATGTGTTACCTACGATTCATATCATGAACTAGATTGCACTTTTACATTTATTACATCATTTAACTTGTTCCTATATATTTAAAACCAAAGAATGCTGTAAAATCAACATTCTTTGGTTTCTCATTTTGTCACATTTAGTCGATCATTCAACTTTTTGGACCTTTACATTTATTATCTACAATCTAATGTATCAGTACTCCATGTACATTTACGCCTTGCATAGCATCGTATTTTGATCTTGTAGTTAGTTGTATTCGTAAAGTCGATGACTGATCCCAATCCACTACTATTAATATTGTATGCTTTTGAATCCGCTAACGTAACCGCAGATTGGGCATGTTGGAAACTACCATAAGCAGTAAATGGATCCCTATTAGATATAACAATCATGGTTAACCCATGTGACATGGACGTTCCACCGCTTGGTAAAGACATACTAAGACCTACACCACCTGAAATATCTCTTATATTACTATGACCTTTAGTATAATTTTGAACAATAGAACCATTATGTTTTAAATATCCCGTAATACTGCTACGATCATTTAGACCTATACTAAGACCAGGTCTTATAGCGATCACATCGTGGGAACGAGTTGCAGGCATTTGACCCACTAACTACTCACAGGTCACTGTGATAGTTTTACTCGAAAGTGATCCAGCAGTAACATTAATTGTTAATCGTTTCATAGTCGTTTGGTGAACAGGATATCCTTTCAATTGAACTGGCGGATTTTCTATAAATTCCATCGCCTCCTCTTCAGTAACTTCTGTATCTGTTGTAGAAATTACATTTCCGAGGAAATCAACAACTGTATCTGTCTTTATATACTTAGAATGACCTCTTGTTTCTAAAGCTGTATCATTTGCAAGTATATCTACCATATCTTGCGTGAATGTTGCGATTGTATCTTCATCGAATACCCTTGCCAAATTATTGTATTGAGCTTCCGTCAATTCAACATGATTTAAGTTTGTATAATAGGGGAAAGCTTGTTTTCTGATGTTAGTGCAAATGTGGGCATAGCCTCTGTAAATATTATTGTTAACGCCAAACCTATTACAGATAAAATTTTTAATTTTGTTCTCCCTGCATTTTTTTAAATTGAAACGTTAAATTCAAATTTTACTGTATCATAAAGACTATTTATCACCTCAACTCTCCAACTGTTTTTTCGTTTCATGTTGTGGCATCTTGTTAGTGAGGGTGGTGGATGTGTTGTAAAAAGGTTTATAAATATTGCGACTATATAATCCAAATTTATTATATAATTCCATATTATAACATTACTACTCCTTTATATAAAGATAGTTAAATAAATATTTTTGATTTTAAAAAATGGCGCCGATAAAATTATTATCCATCCCTTAATTAAATTGACAGGAAAAAAGATAACATTTCGATCACCAACACCAGGTCTTCCGATGAATTGCATGCTTCCTTTTGTCATCAAAATAAATACTAATCTTATTGGTTTAGCAAATATAATTGGACATCTATACATTCTATCTTTTTTCATAACCTTCCACCGCTTCCAATAGAAATTGACTAATATCGACAATCTCATACTTTACTAGAATAGTATCCACCGCAAATCACTAACCAAATACTGTCGGGAAAATATTAGCCGATATAAGGGGCAACTATTGACAATGGCTTCTTATGCCACTTATGATTGATTGCGAATGATAATCAATGATAACTCATTCAAATACTTAGTAACTAATAGTAAGGGGGGAAAAGCATGATTATTGTAACGAACCGCATTCAAGTAAAACCAGGCTTTGCTGCAAGAATGGCACCAAATTTTACAAAACCAGGTCCTCTACAACAATTTGAAGGCTTCCATAAAGTAGAGGTGTTAATTTCAACGGATGATCCTACTTATGACGAAATGAGTGTGAATATGTATTGGGAATCCAAGGAGCATTTCCAAGCATGGCGCAATAGCGATGCATTTGCTGCAGCTCATCAACGTCCCGGTTCGGATTCTGAGGGTAACAAAGCTGATAGTCCAATTATCGGCAGCAAAATTGTAGTTGCTGAACTCGCATCTTCCATTGAAGCTTTACGATAATAAACAACAAGTAACATTTTATACATGATCTTCTGATTCTATCTGAAAAAGCCCTGCATATAAAAATTTTATGCAGGGTCTTTTCTTATAAAAAAATAACGAGTATATAGCCCATTATGGCTAGACAAACTGAACCAATTAAGCCAGCAATAAATGCCTTTACACCAAGCTCCTTAAAGATTTTAATTTCAATATTTAAGCCAAGACCAGCCATCGCCATAGCAATTAAAATATAGGCAATATTCACAATGATTTGTGCTGTATTGGCATCTACAATACCTAATGAATTAAAAGCTCCCATCGCTAAAAATCCTACAATAAACCATGGAATAATCGATAATGACAAGACCTTTTCCTCACCCTTATCCACCTTTTGATAGAAAACTCCGATAATAATAGCAATTGGTGCAAGCAGCGCCACACGCGTTAATTTTACAATAACCGCCAGATCCACCGCTTCATTACCACCAGCAGATGCAGCCGCAATGACATGCGCAATTTCATGTAACGTGCCACCTGCGAAAATCCCGTATTCAGTTGGGGTTAAATGAATAATGGAATAAAGTATTGTATAAATAAGTGTAAATACTGTCCCTAGCAATGCCACAATAGCCGCTCCTACTGCCGTTTCCTTTTCATTTGCTTTAATTTGAGGGGCAATAGCTACTACAGCAGCAGCTCCACAAATAGCCGTTCCACAAGCTGTTAAGATCCCTAGCTTCTGCTCGACTTTAAACATTTTCGTTAATCCATACACAACTATTAATGCAAATAGCAGATCAATAATTGCGATTAAAAAAACGCTGGCTCCTGTATGATAAATATCTACCAAATTTAAGCGCATGCCCAATAAAATGATACCGAACCGTAGTAGCTTCTTACTGGAAAATGTGATACCTACTTGCCATGAATCCTGTACTTTAAAAGCTGCTCGCCAAGCCACTCCTAATACCATGGCTATCACTAGTTGCCCCACTATTGAAAATAACGAAAATGTAGCAATATATTTTGCCACTAAAGCTATAAAAAGCGTTAATAAAATTCCCTTAAAAAAGGCTAGATGAGGGAAATATTTTATCTTATTCTGTCTATTTACCATGATGTTCACTTCTTTCTCTCTTGTTGCTTCCTACTTTATTAAAAAGCTCATCATTAGTAAAATAGATATATATAATTATTATTATTAATATTTCTAATAATAGGGGTGGAGATATGCAATATGATGCTTTAAAAACATTTATCACACTGGTAGAGGTCAATAATTTTACAAAGACCTCAGAAATACTTCATATTTCACAGCCAAGTGTTAGCCTACACATTAAAAACTTAGAGCAAGAATTACACACAACGTTATTTATTCGTTCACCAAAATCTGTTCAAATTACACCAACTGGCGAAATCCTTTATAAACGAGCAAAACAAATCATGGCTATCACTGAGGCAGCTAGGGACGATATTGCTACCTATCATCACGAGGTACAAGGATCACTCATCATTGGAGCAAGCTTTACCATTGGAGAATATATATTGCCACCCATCCTAGCCAATCTCCATCAACAATTCCCGCAACTTGAGATTCAAGTTATTATTGGTAATACAAAGGAAATCATTCAATATACTAAATTATTGCAAGTTGATATTGGTCTAATAGAAGGGCAAGCTCAGGATCAGGAACTATTCATACAATCATTTATGCAAGATGAGCTATTTATTGTGTGTGCAAGTGATCATCCTCTAGCAAGACAACAGCCCCTTACTGCTGATAAACTTCAACAACAAAGCTGGGTTGCGCGTGAGGAAGGCTCAGGAACACGAAATTATTTAGATCATTTATTTAGAGCAAATGGTTTACAGATTCATTCGCTTTTAACAATTAGTAGTAATCAGGGAGTCAAGGAAAGTGTTATACAAGGACTTGGTCTTTCCTTACTATCTGCCTGTGTAATTGAGCGTGAGTTAAAGAACGGTGATCTGACAACCATTCCTCTTGAAGGACAACATTTTATGCGAACATTTTCCTATCTTTACTCACCAACCATGAAGAATAAGCACAATGTTGATATATTGATAAATGCATTACTAAAAAAGCTTAACTGACTCTTAATGTCGCTAAGCTTTCTTCACTGTTTTTCTAGTATTTAAACGCTTATGTTCAATGATGTCGACAAATTTTGCTGCTGCCCTAGAAAGGGGTACCGTTTTTAAATAACATATACCAATGCTTCTTGGAGGAATGCTTTGCTGTAAAGCTAGTTCATAAAGAAGCCCTCGTTGTAGATAATCCTTTGAAAATTCCTTTGTCACACAAGCAATTCCTAAATTACTACGCGCAAATTCGAGCACAAGATCATGTGAGCCTAGCTCAAATTCTGGCTCAATATGGACTCCGTTACTAACTAAATAATCCTCTACATATCTTCTTGAATTCGATTTTTTTTCGAGAAAAACAAGTGGGAATTTTAAAAGGTCTTGATAGCTCAGGCTTTTAGACACTAATGTTTTATACTTTTCCCCACAGACAAAAATATCCTGAACATCTGTACATACAGTCAACTGTAATGTTGCATCTTCTATCGGAAAATTGCAAAGTCCAATATCTACCTCACCTGATTTAATAAAATTACAAATTTCAGAGGTTGTGCCATTTAGCATTTGTAGCTTTATATTGGGGTACATCGTATGAAATGCCTCTAAATAGGGCATTAAAAAGAAACGAGAAATCGTATCCCCTACCCCAATCTTTAACTGTCCTGTTGTTAAATTTTTAAATTCTAGCAACTTTTCCTCACCAGCGTCCAACAGCCCTAAAGCAGAGTTGGTATATTCAAAAAGCAGGCTACCTTCTGTTGTTAATGTTACCCCCTTAGGCGTTCGATTAAAAAGACGTGTACCTAGCTCCTTTTCTAATTGCATCATAGCTTGACTAACAGCTGGCTGTGTCATATATAAATCCTTGGCGGCTCTCGAAAAGCTATTATTTTTAGCGACAACACTAAAAACACGATATAAATCTAATTTCCCTATCATATAAGCACTCCTTATAACTATTATATAAACTATTAATTTTACTTATAGCATTATTGGAGCGTATAGTAAAACCATATGAATTTTACTTCACTTTACGATTGTCGAATAAGGAGAGATTAAGTTGGAACGTGTAATCGGTACAGTAGTAAGAGGTCTTCGTGGTCCTATTATTAACGAAGGTGATAATATTGAACAAATCGTTGTCGATACAGTGCTAAATGCTGCAAAAGTTGAAGGCTATACTATCGAGGATCGTGATATCGTCACAGTAACAGAGTCTGTTGTGGCACGTGCTCAAGGTAACTATGCAACAATTGATGATATCGCTGTAGATGTGGCAGCAAAATTTGGTGACGATACAGTGGGTGTGATTTTCCCAATTTTAAGTCGAAATCGCTTCGCAAACTGTTTACGTGGTATTGCTAAGGGTGTTAAAAAGGTTGTTTTAATGCTAAGCTACCCATCTGATGAGGTTGGCAATCATCTTGTAGATATTGACGAGCTAGATGTAAAAGGCATTAACCCTTGGACAGATACCTTAAATGAGGTTGAATTCCGTGAGCACTTTGGCTATAAAAAGCATACCTTTACAGGTGTAGATTATATTGAATACTATAAAGAGCTCATTGAAGCAGAGGGCGCTACATGTGAGGTTATCTTCTCGAATAACCCTAAAACTATTTTAGATTATACCAAGAATGTGTTAACATGTGATATTCATACACGCTTCCGCACAAAACGTATTTTAACGGCGAACGGTGCTGAAAAAGTTTATAGCCTTGATAATATTTTAGCTGAATCTATTAATGGCTCTGGCTTCAACGCTGAGTACGGTTTACTTGGCTCCAATAAAGCAACGGAGGATAGTATCAAGCTATTCCCACATACATGTCAGCCAATCGTTGATGGTATCCAAGCAAAAGTTAAAGAAGCTACTGGAAAAACTATCGAAGTTATGATTTATGGTGATGGCGCATTTAAAGATCCTGTAGGAAAAATTTGGGAGCTTGCGGACCCAGTGGTCTCCCCAGCTTTTACAGCAGGATTAAATGGGACACCTAATGAGGTTAAATTAAAATACCTAGCGGATAACGATTTTGCAGACCTGCGAGGAGAAGAACTAAAAGCAGCCATTTCTGATTATATCCAGAATAAAGATGAGGATTTAACAGGTCAAATGGCTGCCCAAGGGACAACACCTCGTCGCCTAACAGACCTTATCGGCTCCCTATCTGACCTAACATCAGGCTCGGGCGATAAAGGAACACCAATGATTTATATTCAAGGCTATTTTGATAACTATACAAAATAATAAAAAGGCGGATTCGGTACATTAAAAATTGTCCGAATCCGCTTTTTATATATAGTAGATTCTTTGTTTATACTATTAACGCAAATTTTTAAAAATAGCTGAGCGATGACCTTGCATTGTTTTCATAAAGTTCGTCATCACCTCATTGCGTTTTTTCTTTAGACTTTGTAGATATTGTATTTTTATTTGATGCGAATTACTTACAGCATCTAATTGAGCCTTTAATGCTTCCATCTGTTGGTCTGACGTTGCTACCCCTTCGTTATATAGCGCAGCGATCTGTTCATTTAATCTAATCATTTCCTGATACTTCTGCTCAACAACCACTGTTTGAGCTCTTAGCTGCTCATCTAATAGCTGTATTCGCTTTGCTTGGATTTCCATTAAAGCTGTTTCTAAATCTATTCCTTCTATATTAAGTGACTGAATTGCTTTATGAGCAGAGACTATTTCTCCTCCGCCTATCAATAAACTTAACACTACTGCATTACCAATTAATGTTTCCCTCATATCCATCTACCTCCCATTCTTCATCTACTCTTTATCAAAAATAACAGTTGAAGGTTAAATTTAGGCTAAAAAAAATAAAAAATATCAAAACATTGATTGAACAATACTTTGACATTTGCGTATTCATAGGAGGATGACAGGAATCGAACCTGTAAGTCCCTTTTATATAGGACTATGCGACCTTTGCATTCTTCCTCATAATTTAAAATGGATGATTATTTTTGTTCAGTTTTACATTGTTCTCAGTCCCTTCTCGCTCACTTATTAGACGTTTAATTTATTTGGAATCATTTCTTCCTTTAGCCAATGCTCGCTTGTTTGAATATGTTGTGGTCTAACAAATTTCCCTAAGTTATATTGAAAATCATCATAATGAAAGGCTTCCACATTACGAATTACATAACCCTCTTGCTCACCATCGAATATCGATTTCCCTGTAAATATACGTTTAATTTTCACTTCATCAAAAAGACCTTTATATAAAACAGGAACCGTTTCAATGCCTAATTTAGTTGCATATGCTACTGTTTCATCCCAGCTTAAGCATATATTGTCTTCATTCCAAATACTAAATAAATAAAAATAGCTTGTTAATGCTTGATAGTAAATAGAATGCTTAGCATACACATTTTCACCACATAAGCGCCAACCATCTGGGATTCGATAAGCAAAGCTTGCATGGAATGTTTTCACCCAATTTCTCGAAGGGTGATTTGCTGAATGAATACTTCTTGCATGCATATAATCTTTGTAAAGCGTTGTGCCTTCCCCATCTAGCTTTTCA
The DNA here is from genome assembly GCF_038051955.1 of Lysinibacillus sp. FSL H8-0500. Classification (NCBI taxonomy): domain Bacteria; kingdom Bacillati; phylum Bacillota; class Bacilli; order Caryophanales; family Bacillaceae; genus Lysinibacillus; species Lysinibacillus sp. FSL H8-0500. Next base: position 4,709,690 of record NZ_CP150292.1, read on the forward strand.
GTTACGACTACTTCCTTTCCAATAAAATGGTCGACATTTTTCATAACCTTATCATCATGTGTATAGCCCCTGCTCCATGGTAAATGAAAGCTCCGTGGATATTTAATATAATTGGTCATTTTCTCACTTCCTTGTTATTTTGCAAATTGGTCTGCCTCACGGAAAAAATAAAGCCTTGTCAATAAATCACCATCTAGTAAATGATAAATTTGGCTACTGCCTCTATCACCACCATACTGAATAAGCATATGAAACTGTACTAAATAAACAACCTTTAGCACAAAATCCTCCTTAAAGCCTAACTCCAATAAAAAATGGCAAACGATTTGTGCAGAAACATTTTCATGTCCAAAATAACCATATCGCTGTTGCAATGGTTTATATTTTTTACAAAATGGCTTGCCAATATCATGGAATAGTGCAGCAATTTGCAATGCTAGCTTATCGTTTTCCATATAGTATTCATTTATATAGGAGAAAACAAAATACGTATGCTGGCATAGTAAAAATTGATGGTACGGATTTTTTTGATGAAAGCGATAAATTTCTTTAAAACATGGGATAGCCTGTAACGCCTGAAAAAGCTCCTCATAAGTAGGCTGTCGCTGAATAAGCTCGATAAATTGCTGCATTGAAATACTATAAGGTTCTGCCTCATGCACAATATGTACCTGATCAAATCCTTCTCCTATTGTTGGAAACTCTAAATGTTTTCTCATTTTTTCCATAATCGCTAACGGTACTTGTCGCTTGCGTTGTTGATTTCTTGCAACACTTTTAGCATAAGGCGTGTCAAAGTAATAGCATTCCTTTTGGAGTGAGCTTGGTAGCTTATGCAATGCAAATATTCTTCGCTCTCGTTCGATATTGGTAGCATCTACAATAACAGAGTGACCCTTTGCCATATGCTCATGCAGTCGCTCATACAAAACACGGAAAACAACTCGCGATTTCTGTTTGGATGCATCACCAAATAACTCCTGACGTATCGTATCACTTGAAAGAATAAATGCATTTTCCTCCTTTGCTAGCTTTTGTACAAATGTACTTTTTCCGCTCCCAGGTAACCCTACTGTAAAAATAACCTTCATATTCTCACCTCCCTTCAAAGGTCTATATCGTTCTCACAAAGCAATCCTTTAGCTTTCGCTTGCAATACTGGACTATGGAAGCTATTAGCCATACAAAAGACAGGAGACATGAACTACCTTATTCCCCTGCCTGTATGGTCTACTTTCATCCATACAATTTATTAATTCATTCCCCGAGAAATAATATTGTAAATTCATCTTATCCCTACCTTTGCAACCAAATTATAAATACTATTTTTGAATATACAATGAACCTTCAATCAGTGGAGGATTCTTCTCATCTCCACTGATTGGTGATAAAAGAACACAAGTTAAAAACTTTACAGCCTGTTAATACGGGATTAAAAAGACTGCTCTAACTATACACCTATATTAGATATTTGTAATCAATCGAACACTCACTTCACCTGAACAAATACCCTTATATTCCCGCTTTAGGTAACCCTGACCTTAACACAAATTAGGTTAAAAGGTAAAATTATATATACGGTAATACACAAAATTGTTCAATTGAATGGGCATTTTAAAAACAATGGAGGTAGCAAGGGCTTTTGGGGATTCTTCAATAGTGGTTTATTATAACTTTGCTGAAATTAGGAATACTATTGGAGCATTCTTCATAATAAAAAAGGACTGCTCCAACTATTTATGGAACAGCCTCTATCATTCAATTCACTCTTACTTTGTACCTTTATTATAACATAAATTTACAAAAATTATTAGTCTATATTTCTTTCGTAACTAGCAGTATGATAAATTTCTTAAATGATTATGGAGAGGAATGTGAGGAGACGTTGGAAAATCAAAAGGACTGGCTAGAGGAAAAACATTATCTTGCACATTGTTTAACGATCATTGACCATAAAATAAAGGAACTCCTGCATAAAGAAAAGGGCTTTAAAGAAAATGCTGGCACGATTAGGAAAACCTTTTGGGATGATGTTCGTGTCAATTTAGATACTGCTGAAGATGTGGATGAAACATTTATGGCAATTAAACAACAAGTAGAGCTGTTATCAGATTCTGAACTTGCACAACAGCGCGCAATCCGAAATATGAAGGTGTATGAACGTTTACAGCAATCCCCCTATTTTGCGCGTATTGATTTTTTACAGGATGGTCAGCAAGAGCCCTTAAAGATTTATATTGGTGTTGCTACATTATTGGATCAACAGGATGAAAATATCGTCATTTATGACTGGCGAGCGCCTATATCCAGTATGTATTATGATCACACCCCTGGCGATGCTTACTATACAACAAGTATGGAAGAAATTCATGGCAAGATGCTACTAAAACGACAGTTTATTATTAAAAATGGCGAGCTTCAATCAATGTTTAATACTGGTCTTACAATTGGTGATGATTTATTGCTTGATATTCTTGCACAAAATGCCAATGAGCATATTCGCAGTATCGTTGCCACAATTCAGGCTGAGCAAAATAAAATTATTCGCCACCTTCGTTCACGCTATCTAATTGTAGAGGGTGTTGCAGGTAGTGGTAAAACGGCTGTTGCCCTTCAACGAGTTGCCTATTTATTGTATCGTTATCGTCATGATATAACAGCTGATCAAATTCTACTGATCACACCTAACCAGCTATTTAATCAATATGTCCATACCGTTTTACCTGATTTGGGTGAGGATAATATGCAGCAGCTAACGTTTACAGAGTATATCGAAAAGCGTTTAGGCCGCCAGTTTCAGTTGGAATATCCTTATGAGCAGCTTGAACAGCTTTTAACGGAAAAGGATAGTACCTTTTATGAAATGAAGCTGAATAGTATTACTTTCAAAGCAAGCCTTGCTTACAAGCAATTAATGGATGAATATATCAGCTATTTGTCTAACAAAGGTTTATTATTTAAAAATATTGTTTTTCGTGGAGAACGAATTATTACGGCACAGGAAATTGCTGAATACTTTTATTCATTTCCTTCCTCTCTTTCCATACCAGATCGTCTACAGCTCGTAAAGAAATGGCTATTGCAAAGACTCACAAAATTTGAAAAGACGGAATGGACAAAGGAATGGGTAGAGGAGGCCATGGATTTATTAGATACGGAGGCTTACACTAAATCTTATAGCGAACTATTATACGAAGGGCATTTTACAGAAAATTCCTTCGATGACTTTGATCAAGAACAAAAGAAATTAGCCAAGCAAATTGTTAAAAAGCAGTTAAAGCCACTACGCAACTCCATTAAACACTTAAAATTTGTGCATATATTAGGCATTTATCGTCAGCTCTTTGATTTGAATAATACTGTTTATCAAAAATTACAGCATCTTGTACCAGATCATTGGGAGGATATTTGTCAGCAAACGCTTCCCTATTTAGCCAAACGTACGATTACTTATGAAGATGCTACACCATTTTTATATTTACAGGACAAAATTGAAGGACAGCAAACCAATACAATGATTCATCATGTTTTGATTGATGAAGCACAAGACTATTCACCATTTCAATTCATATTATTACAACAACTATTTCCCAAGGCGCACATGACCATTTTAGGTGACGGGCATCAAACCATTCATCCCCATACTTTTGATAATCCTTCTCTGCTTAATTCCCAATTATATGGCGAGCAGGCAGAAAAAATGATTTTAACGAAAAGCTATCGTTCGACAAAGCAAATTATTCAGCTTACAGCTAAAATTTTAAATAATGGCAGCAAGGTAGAGGCATTAAATCGAAATGGGCCCGAGCCTTCAATTACAATTGTGCCAAATGAAGTAGAATTAACGGCACAAATTATTCAAAACATTCATGACCTATCACATAAATTCGACACGATCGCGGTTATTTGTAAAACTGCCGCTGAATGTGCCGCTGCCTATAAGCAATTAAATCGTCAAGTAGATATTCAGCTCATTACCCATAATACAAAGCAATTTAAAAAGGGTATTTTACTGCTACCAGCTTATATGGCAAAAGGAATCGAGTTTGATGCTGTGATTATCTATAATGCCTCTGCTGCTACTTATTCAAGGGAAACGGAGCGTTATTATTTTTATACAGCCTGCACACGAGCTATGCATGAGCTGTATATTTATTCTATCAATAAATTAACACCTTTCCTGCAATAACACTAAAAATCCACCTCGCTATCGTGCTGAGAGTGGATTTTTGCTGTTTATTAAATATAGAATGTATAATCCTCTGGAATGACGCGCTTTAAAAACTTTCTTGTACGCTCCTCTTTTGGGTTTACAAAAATATCATGGGGATTGCCTTCCTCAACGACAACACCGCCATCCATAAAAATAACACGATTGGCAACATCTTTGGCAAAGCTCATTTCATGTGTGACCACAAGCATCGTTGTACCCTCTGCTGCAATATTTTTCATAACCTGCAAAACCTCACCTACTAGCTCAGGGTCAAGCGCAGACGTTGGCTCATCAAATAAAATAATATCAGGATTTAATGCGACAGCACGTGCAATTCCTACTCGCTGCTGCTGACCGCCAGATAGCTGACTTGGATAGGCATCATATTTTTCAGATAATCCTACTTTATCAAGCGCCTTTTTCCCAATGTCAATTGCCTCTACTTTTGGCACTTTACGTCCAATAATCAGTCCCTCCGTCACATTCTCCAATGCTGTTTTATTGGTAAAAAGATTATAGTTTTGGAAGACAAATGCGACACGCTGACGAATGGCATGTATATCCTTTTTCTTAATATGTTGAAAATCAACTTCAATATCGCCAAATGTCGCATGTCCTTGATCAGCCTTCTCTAAAAAATTAATACAGCGCAATAATGTTGTTTTCCCTGAGCCACTAGGACCTAAAATAACAACAACATCCCCTTTATCAATCACTAAATCGACACCTTTTAAAATTTCATTAGCCCCAAATGATTTATGGATATTTTTAATTTCTAACATGCTTATTCACCTCTTAGACATTCGCCGCTTTGTATTTGCTTAAATATTTTTCATAACGCTTAAATAAGTATTCGACCGTACTACATAAAATTAAATATACAATAAAGATATCCAAATAAGCCTCTACATAATTGTAGCCTACATTAGCGGCTACCTTTGCCTTCAAGGTAATCTCAGGTAAAGACATGGCATAACCTAGAGAGGTTGCTTTAATCAAATTAACCGTAGCTGTACAAATATTTGGCAGTGCAACGACCAAAGCCTGGGGAATAATAACACGACGATATGCTTGGAACGTCGTCAACCCTACAGAATATGCCGCCTCTAACTGCCCCTTTTCAACTGTACTTAATGCAGAACGGAAAACCTCGATTAATATCGCTGTTGAGCTAAATGCAAAAACGATAAAGGCATACCAAATGGGATTGATTTTATAAATATCATAGGCAATATTATATTTTTCAAAAATCATTTTTAATATTAATGGGATACTGCTATAGATAATAAAGATTTGGATAATAATCGGTGTTCCTCGTACAAAGGACACATAAATTTTTGCTAGATGATGGATAACAGGTATTTTATTAATTCGTGTTAATGCCAGCAAAAAGCCAAGTGGTAGTGCAATTAACAAAGCAACAACTGTTACAAGAAGCGCAACTGGCACACCTGATAATGCTACAAAAAATGTTTCAAATAAAAATTGCCAATTCATCGTTACGCCTCCTTAGGATGTTTCTAATGTCTTTTTACCCTTACCAAATATTTTTTCTAATGCCGTAAATATTTTCTCGATAATAATGGATAGCACCCAATAAACAACGGCTAAGGCGATATAGACCTCTAACGCATGGGCATTAATATTACTTGCAATAATTAAATTTGCCTTACCAACAATATCAATTAAGCCAATTGTATAAGCTAAAGCACCCTCCTGTAATAAAGCAATCATGCCATTGCCAAAGTTCGGCAATGCAACGACAAGTGCCTGCGGAAAAATAATTCGTCGATAAGCTTGGAATGGTGTTAGTCCTACACTAACAGCCGCTTCAAATTGTCCTTTTGGAATAGCTAAATAAGCTGAACGAATCACCTCTGACATAATTGCTGCAAATTGTAGTGTAAATGTTATCACTACAAAAATAGCTGTTTCAATTGAATGTAGATTCATGCCAAAATTCTGAGCTAATGCTGGCACACCATAATAGATCAGAAATAATAATACAATGGATGGTGTACAGCGCATAATTGTTGTATATAAATTTGCTAATTTCTGAAGTAGCTTGATAGAAGATAGCTTAGCAGCGGCTAGCAATACGCCAAATACTACACCTAAAATAATCGCAGACCCTGCCACTAAAAACGTAATCTTTAAAAACGGCAATAACACTGGAATCGAATTCCAAATATACGATGCGTCAAAGTATTTATCCATTACCTCACCAACTTTACTTTTATGAATAGAGACTGCTGAGTGATTACTGACCCAGCAGTCTCTTAAACATTCTTTAAGGATTGACTAACGATTAACGTTCTCTAACACTTCAAATAGATCACGACCATAAAACTCTGTACTAATGTCATTTGTTTTCTTTTGTTCTTTAATTTGAGCAATAGCTTTATCGTAGGCATCAGCAAACTTTTGTTCCTTTTTATTGAACAGCGGCCATGTTTTGATAACAGCAAACTCATTATAAACAACATCATCTTTTAAGTTATGGTAAGGGCCATCCTCTGCAAGGACTTGCTGTTTAAATGGACCTTCAATCATAACACCGCCATCAACACGACCTTCATTCACCCACTGCACAACATCGACCGTAAATGCATCACCAGCTTCTAGCTTTACTTTATTATCTGGATTCGTTTTATTGTACTCATCAATAATTGTATATTGTGCATTATTAGCTGCAATCGGAGCTAGTGAATAACCCTTTGTCGCAAAGTCCGCTAATGTTTTCACATCCTCATCCTCTTTGCGCAATACAAGACCCGCACTACTTAGCCCTATAAACTCCTGCGGGTAAATAAATTTCTCTTTACGCTCCTCGGTAAAGAATGCATTTTTGACACCTACCTGATATTTACCTTGCTCTACCCCAATTAATAAATCATCACTTGTTGTCCCCACATATTCGAACTCATACTCTGGTAGTAATTCATCCACAAGCTTCATTACCTCCACGTCATAGCCTGTTGGGTTGCCATTATCATCAATATAACTAATCGGCTTTGTTGCCTGATCAAATGCCACCTTAACTGTACGAACCTTATCGCCATTACCTGAATCCTTATCAGAGGCTTCATTTGAATTACAGCCTGTTAAAAGTGCAATGGCAGCTAACCCCACCGCAGCAAATTGAAAAATTTTATTTTTTTGTTTTAACATAATCATCGTTCTCCTTCATATCCCATGTATTTTCACTGGCAATAAGCCATTTAGCTTTAAGCTATTATTTTTGTTCATCTAACTTTTGCTGCTCAAGCACAGCCGTTGCTAATTTGATAATTGTCATATCATCCATTGGTGGATTATGAAGGCCAGCCCGCACATTGCGATAATAGCGTTGCAATGGATTGGACAGTTGCAAGCTTTTTGCCCCCACAACACGCATAGCCTTATCAACGATATCAATAGCTATATTTGTAACGGTATGTTTAGCAACGGCCATTTCATTTGTTAACAATGCCCGTCTTACTGGGTCATCATAAGCATCAGCTACTCCATATAGCACAAATCGAGCCTGATCTAGCTTTAACTCAATATCACCCAAAAGCTGCTGTACATTTGGTAATGTGCCAATAGGTGCGTTTAAGCTATTTGGCTGGTAATGGTTTGCAAAATGTAGCGCATAGTCCCGAGCTGCCTGTGCAATACCTAAATAGGTTGCTGGAATATGTAGTAACCAACCATTTATTTTACCGCCACTAGGATGATTGGGTAGTTCTACTAAATGTTCTTTTGCAACAATAACATTCTGTAATACAAGATCATGACTACTTGTGCCACGCATGGCAGACATTTCCCAGTTTTCTTCGATAGATACTCCTTGTGAATCTTTATGGATAAGGAAAAAACCTATTTGTTGTTGTTCTTCAATCCAGGCAGACGTAAGGAAATAATCCAGCACTGGAGATGCTGTTGTAAAAATTTTGCGTCCATTTAAGCGCCAGCCATCCTTAGTGGAAACTGCATTTGTTCCTGGTCGACCTCCACGTGTCGGACTTCCCGTTGCCGCTTCACTAACAGCTCTATTGATAATGGCTCCCTTTTTTATTTCTTGAGCAAATGCTGTTAATAGCTCCTCTGCCCATAGCTTTTTCTCATATATTTCACCAACAACCCCTAGCGTCCAGCCAAGTGAAAGGGAGGCATTCTCGTCGTAGCTTGCTAGCGTTTCTTGCACAAGCACCATCTCATAGACTGATAATCCTTCTCCACCATATTCCTTTGGTAAAGTGAACTGTGGGTAGCCAATTTGTAGAAGTAATTGATGCGCTTTAAACGGAAAACGAGATTGCTCATCTACTTCAGCGGCTTCTGCTTTAATGGGCTCTGCAATAGCCGCTATCTGCTCTAACAAAAATCGTTGTCGCTCTGTTTTTATAAATAAATTTTTCAAATAAATCTCCTTCTTCCTTATGTCTCATTGATGCCTTAATAAATTTTATATCTAATGAATATAAAACCTATAAATTTACTATGATTTAAGCGAAAAAAAATCCCTATTAGTTATGATTATCTACACTGAATTTTCTGATTCGTTGAGATTTATAATACGATTTACCTCAAAAATTGTCAATGGGTTAATTTCAACTTTTTTTATTAGTTTAATAAGCTTTAAATCTTATGCACACAGTTTTATTTTTAACATATGCTAGCACTAAGGAAAGAGGTGCATCTATGACCAATCATATACACCCATCACATTCTTCTCCACAGGTGATTCAAACAAAATTTGGAGATATTAATGGTGATGGCTTTTTTGAGACTATTTTTTTAATGGGGACAAAACAGCCTGATAGTCCTTTATGGCAAAACCTCACATTAGTTATTTTTTATGGGCAAACACAACAAATGGAACAAATCCCATTAAAGCAGGGCCTTGGCTATAATCCAACTATTTTTTTAGGTGATTTTACGGGCAATCATATTGAAGATATTATGGCTATTTCTGATACAGGGGGTAGCGGGGGTATTATTAATGGGGAAATATTTTCTTCCGTAAGCAATCAAGTACGTTCTATTTTTGACGCAGAGTCTTTTAGTAATAAGCTTCAATATACTGTCAATTATGCAGACAACTACAAAGCTATTGTTCAAAGCAGAAATCCTGCCAAAAAATACACAATTGACTTACAATATAAAGGTGCTGAGTATTTAGCAGAAATTTATAATCCAGATGGTACATTAAAACAGCCTATTGAGGGCTGGGTAGACCCTATTAGTGGGCTATACCCTGTAGATTATAATCGAGATGGCGTATATGAAATTTTAGCATATCAGGCCATTGCAGGTAGGTATCATGCAGATGGCCTTGGCTATGTAGAAAATATTTTAACATGGAACGGTCATGAATTTATTGTAGAGCGCCAAACTGTTGGGATATTTGGAGAGGATTTATCATAAAAGACAAAATCTGCTCCCCCTTTTAGACAAAGGTTGAGCAGATTCTACTAAGCTTTTATTTTTCAATCAAGGCAAAGTAGTTATGTTCAGGAGCCACCAAGTTAAAAACTCTTCCCATTGGCATCATCACTAATCGCCCACTTTAATCCCCTTCTGCTAAAAATTTTGCTACATCCCCTCACATTGTTCAGCATAAAACATAAATAGAAGGCGTAGCTAAATTTAGCTCTGGCTGCATTTTGACAATAAGCTCTTTATTGTGCCATACAATGAAGAATTATATCACAAAAATTTACGAACAGAAAAATGGTACTGTTAATAGCAAAGGTTAGCACTTACTATTGTGAAATATATAAATCGTTGTAGATAGTAAGACCTCTATCAACTTTGCGTTTATTCATAGCATGAACGCAAAGTTTTTAGTTATTACATTCAAGGCTCCCAGAGAAATTTTATGCAGAAAAGCTTCAATATAAGGTGTTTTATTATAAAAATATAGTAGTGTGAATTTTATTTCCACATTTTTTGGAAGATTATGTTGATTAATAGTCATTTTACTCTTAGAATCAGATTAAAACCTTTGAATTACTAGCAAATCCAATCGATATTAGTGTGGTTTTCTTATACACAACCCCGTTTATTTTATCACCCGAGTTGTTCAATAAATACATAGATACTATCAAGGGAGGGTTACATATTTATGAAACGAATCAGTTTAAGAAAGAAGCTTATCTTTGCCTTTTTAATAATACTTCTTGTTCCTACCATTTTAATTGGCGTGATTTCCTTTCAAAGTACCAAGAGTCAAATTTTGGCGGAGCAACAAGCGAGCGCAACTGAAAGTGTCAATATGCTGAATACCAATATTACAAGCATGATTGCCCCAAAGGTACATGATATTGAGTATTTTGCCAAAAAATTAAATGGATCTTATTTGCAGGATGATAGAAGAGCTGAACTGAAAAGCCTATTTCAGGAATATATCAATACCCATCCAGAAGTAGAATTGCTGTATATAGGTACTGCTGACGGTAGAATTATCGATGAACCTGTTCACGATTATCCAAGTGATTATGACCCACGTGTTCGCTCTTGGTATACGGAAGCCTTTGATAATAAAGGACAAGTTTCGATTACATCTCCGTATGTAGCAAAATCTACAAATAATATTGTTGTTACGGTTATGCAAACCCTCCCTGATGAATCAGGTGTCATTGCCTTAGACTTAAATATCTCTGTTTTAAGCGCACTGACAGACGAAACACGCATAGGTAAAACGGGCTTTGCCTCTATTCTTGATAACCATAAGCTCTATATTGTAGAAAAGGATAAAGAAAGTGGCTCTGAAGCTACCGAAAGCTACATTGATAAGATTTATGCACAAGATGCGGGTACTGTCATGGAAAATAAGCGTCATTTACAATTTGCTACAAATGAGCTAACAGGCTGGAAGGTTGTTGGCACAATGTTTACTGTAGAGGCTACAAATGCCGCTATCTCTACCCTTCGCATTAACTTAATCATTATCACCGTTTCTATTATTGCAGGTATTATCTTTATGCTCTATATGATTAAATCAATTGTTCACCCAATTAAAAGTTTACAGCAAAGTGCATTGAAAATTAGTGAGGGTGATTTAACAGAATTTATTGATATTCATACAAAAGACGAAATTGGGCAGCTCGGTGAGGCTTTTGTTGCCATGAAAGTGAACTTGAAAAGGCTTATTCGCAATGTTGACCAAAGCTCACAACATGTTCAAACAGCTGCACAAGGGCTGTCAGCCAATGCCGAACAAAATATTGCTGCATCTGAACAGGTAACAGAGGCTATGCAGCAGGTAGCCATCAGCACCGAGAAACAAACAACGGGTATCGATCAAAATGCTATTTCCGTTGAAGAAATTGCTAAGGGAGTTGTAGAGGTAGCAGATAGCGCTCTGCAAGTTTCAGATCTGTCCAGTCAGGCTATTCAATTAGCGGAAGAAGGTGGACAATCTGTTGAGCAAACCGTTAATCAGATGGTCTCCATTCATGACTCTGTTACACAATCAGATGCAATGATTAAATCACTGTTTGATCGTACCAAAGAAATAGGCTCTATTATTGAAATTATTAGTGCCATTTCAGATCAGACCAATCTGCTAGCTCTAAATGCTGCAATTGAAGCGGCACGAGCAGGTGAGCATGGCAAAGGCTTTGCTGTTGTAGCAGATGAAGTACGTAAATTAGCGGAGCAATCCCATCAATCCGCAGAGCAGATTTCAGTCCTTATTTCAGGAATTCATCAGGATACAGCTAAATCTGTACAAACGATGACAAAGGCTTCAACAGATGTGCAGAAAGGCTTACAATTATCAGAGGATACAAAGGAGAAATTTGCAAGTATTGTCAATAGCCTACGAGAGATGGCACCTAAAATGGAGGATATCTCAGCTTCATCTCAAGAAATATCCGCAGTTGTCGAAGAAGTCTCTGCAACAGCTATCGAATTATCCGATCATGCTAAACTAAATGCTGCTGCATCTGAGGAAGTAGCCGCTTCAACAGAGCAAACCCTGTCTTCTATGCAGGAAATTGCTTCATCTGCCAAAACATTACTTGATATGGCAGATGAACTACAAGGCTATGTAGATCGCTTTCACTATTAAATAAGCAAGGCTGTAGAGAATTTCCCCATTCCCTACAGCCTTTTTTCTATTATTAATTATTTATTTTCCTCATGACTAAATTGCCATTCTATACCAAATTTATCCACTAATGAGCCGTAACATTTACTCCAGAATGTTTCTTGTAGCTCCATTTTTACTTCGCTATCATCTTTCAGCTTGTCAAATGCTTGTCGCATCTGCTCCTCATTATCAGAAACAATAGCTAATGTAATATTGTTCCCTACTGTAAAAGGTGAGCCTGGAAATGTATCTGAGAACATGACCCTACTACCAAAAATGGAAAGTCGTGTATGCATCACAAGGTCTTTCGCTTCCTCTGGTAATGGATAATCAGGACTTTGAGGCGACTCTCCAAATGTCATAATTTCAGCCTTCTCTGTGTTAAAAACATCCTCATAAAATGCTACAGCCTCTCGACAATTACCATTAAAAATTAAATAAACATCTACTGCCATTTCCAACACTCCCTTGCTATATTTTAAAGCCTCTTTATTGTACATGGTTGACAACTCACCACACAAATTATAAGCAAAAATCTCCTTATTTTTAGCTTCCCCTGTAAAAATTTTATATTATTTTAGCAAATGCTTTGACATTTACTCAAAAATCATGTAAATTACCAAATGACGAACGATTTAAATTAATTATTAAAAAATATTCGTATTTTAGGAGTGTATATAATGGATAATGTATTTGACTACGAGGATATTCAACTAATTCCTGCAAAATGTATTGTAGAAAGCCGCTCAGAATGTGATACTTCTGTTACTTTAGGAGGTCATAAATTCAAGCTTCCTGTAGTACCTGCAAATATGCAAACCATCATTGATGAAAATCTTGCTACGAAGTTAGCTGAAAACGGTTACTTTTATATTATGCATCGCTTCCAGCCAGAAACACGTATAGGCTTTATTCGAGATATGCAGAGCCGTGGCTTTATCGCCTCAATTAGTGTCGGTGTAAAAGAAGAAGAATATGCATTTATTGAAGAATTAGCAGCCACTCATTTAGTACCTGAATTTATTACAATCGATATTGCACATGGTCATTCAAATGCTGTGATTCGTATGATTCAACATATCAAAAAGTATTTACCAAACAGCTTTGTCATTGCTGGTAACGTAGGGACGCCTGAAGCGGTTCGCGAGCTTGAAAATGCTGGTGCAGATGCAACAAAGGTCGGGATAGGACCAGGTAAAGTATGTATTACTAAAATCAAGACAGGCTTCGGTACAGGCGGCTGGCAACTAGCAGCATTACGCTGGTGTGCAAAGGCTGCTACAAAGCCTATTATTGCTGACGGTGGTATTCGTACACATGGAGATATTGCTAAATCTGTACGTTTTGGCGCATCCATGGTGATGATCGGTTCCTTATTTGCAGGTCATGAAGAATCACCTGGTGAAACAATTGAAATCGATGGTAAAGTTGTAAAAGAATACTTTGGCTCTGCCTCTGAATTCCAAAAAGGTGAACGTAAAAATGTCGAAGGCAAGAAAATGTATGTGGAACATAAAGGTCGCATTCAAGATACATTAATCGAAATGCAACAAGACTTACAATCATCTATTTCTTATGCAGGTGGTACAAAGCTAGAGGCTATTCGAAATGTTGATTATGTTATTGTGAAAAACTCTATCTTCAATGGAGATAAAGTGTACTAATAATTTATAACCCCAGCTAAGAGCATAACTACTCCTAGCTGGGGTTTTATAACTCTATAAACATTATGATTATAATGCATTTTAAAATCACTTATTATATTATCAGAATTTTCTATTTTATTGGAAATATATATATTATAATAGAACTATAATGCATGTAATAGAGGAACGGAGGTTTTATCTATGATTAAATCAGTGCGTATTAAGCTTGTTAGCCTTGCGATTATTGTTATTTTAATAGCAACCGTACTAGTTGGCACAGTGAATTATTTTATCGCAAAAGGCGAAATGGACGAGGTAGGTCGACAAAGTCTTAAAAACGGCACACTCAGTATACTTGAATCGATTGGACAGCTCGATAGTCAGGTTCAAGAGGGAGTTATGACATTAGCAGAGGCTCAGGAAAGGGCCAGAACACAGATTGTTGGTAAAAAAATTGAAGATAATAAACGCTCCATTGATAATCCCGTAAAGTATGGTGAAAACTTCTATTTCTATGTTTTTAAAGAGGATGGTATAGTAGAATCCCATCCAACACTAGACGGGCAAAATATTTCTGATTTGCAAACAGAGGATGGGCGCTATTTTGTACGGGAAATGATCGAAGAAGCAAAGGCTGGTGGTGGCTATGTTCGCTATGATTGGGCACTCCCTTCAAATCCTGACATAGTAGCCCCGAAAATTACGTATGTGGAGATGGATGAGCATTGGGGCTGGATTATCGCCGCTGGTACATATGAAATGGACTTTAATGCGGGCACTAAAAAAGTTTTATATTACACACTTGGTATGACACTTCTTGCGACAACAATTGGTATGGCACTTTTTTGGTTCTTCTCAGGTCGTATGACAGCTTATATTCGTAAAATTATGGTAATGACATCGGATATTGCACAAGGTAAGCTAACAGGCGAGAATATTCCTGTTACAACACAAGATGAACTAGGAATACTGGCTAATAACGTCAATAATATGAAACAAAGCTTGCATGAAATGGTCAATAATACAAAGAGTAGTGCCGCTCAAATGAGAGTCTCCTCAGAGGTACTAAGCGCTATTACAGAGGAAACAACAGCTTCTGCTGAAGAAATCCACCAAGCCATCAATGATATTTCACAGGGAGCCGTCATCCAAGCAGAAGAAGCTGAAATGGCTATTAGTAAAGTTGAAACTCTATCAGTACTTATTTCCAATGCAACTGACAAATATAGCGAGATCACTAAAAGCATGAATATTATCAATCAATCACAAGAAAATGGTCGACAAAAGGTTGATATCTTACTACAAAATTCAACTGAATATACGCAAGTGATCGAGGAGTTACGCGCAAACTTTTCAAGCTTAACAAATCAAATGAAGGAGATTCATCAAGTTGTCCAAACAATTTCATCTATTTCTGAGCAAACCAATTTATTGGCATTAAATGCAAGTATAGAAGCTGCACGTGCAGGTGAGCATGGCAAAGGCTTTGCTGTCGTTGCAGAGGAAGTACGCCACCTGTCTGAGAATACAAATGAAGCTACTAATCGTGTCAGAAATTTATTGCAACGTATTGAGGTCGATACTGCTAGTTCGGATGAAAAAATGATCCACACACTTCAGCTTTCAGAACATCAGGCACTGTCAATTACTGAAGTAAAAGGAGCCTTTACATTTTTAGCTGATTCCATTCAGGATATTGCAGTACATCTTGTTTCGCTTGATAAAGGGATGAATGAAATGGACGAAAACCGTGTAGTAGTGATCAATGCTATTAATGAAATAGCTAGTGTTGCTACACAATCCGCTGCGGCAACTGAACAAATTAATGCATCTATTGACGAGCAAAAATCGGCTATAACATCCATCATGCACTCCTCCACAGAGCTTCATACAGAGGCAGAACAGATGCATGACTTAGTAGAACGCTTTACATGACATAAAAAAAGAATGCTACGAATTAGCTGTAGCATTCTTTTTATTATTATAGTTTGTTAATGAGTGCGTAAAGTGTTTCCTTTAATTCTGCATCATGTTCAGAAAGACCTACAAGGTTTCCTAGACGTTCACGTAATACAGGGCGCTCAATTACCAGCTTTTCATCAAGCACTTGTACAAGTAGTTCAATAATAAGTCGATCACGGACATTTAATGCTTCTTCTAAGCGTTCTGGTGTAATTTTCGCATCAGATTTTTCAGATTTTGCCATTTTAAAAACCCCTTTTAAATTTTATATTCATGCATATCTATTTTAGCATACCAGTAAATTATTTTGAAAATTTTCTTTTATCAATTCCGCATTAGTGTAACTGCCTCTGGGCTTTTCTTTTGATTTTCGTAGGCATTTTGAAGAGAACAAAAATATGCACTCGTCTCACTACCTAGCAAGTTAGCACCTTACTGCTAAATCAAGATAAAAAATAAACTAAAACTTTACAAAAAGGAAAACAAAAGTTTACAGTAAATTGTTATATTTATATCATAATGTCATATAATAAACTTGAAACATTTCTAACAAGGAACTGGAGGAATTGTATGCATCAAAAAAATTCAACATATTTACAGCTTATAAAGGCTATTCCAAAGTCTCTACAACTTTTTCTTAATGCCTGTCTTGTCCTCTTAGCGCTTATCCTGTCCTTTTTGCTATTTAAAGAACTTATTGAATTTCTGAAAATCTTAATATTTTCTAAGGAAGAGGGCGATTACAAGCTATTCCTTGCTAATATTCTTATTTTCTTTTTGTATTTTGAATTTATCACAATGATTATTAAATATTTTAAAGAGGATTATCATTTTCCACTCCGCTATTTTATCTATATCGGTATTACAGCCATGATTCGTTTAATTATTGTGGAGCACGATCACCCCCTAAACACTTTAATTTATTCATTGATTATTCTCATACTGATCATCAGTTATTTTATTATTAATATCACACCGCTCGAAAGACCCTCACGATCATCGCTTTTTATAACAAAAGAGCATTAAATGAATTGCTCCTATTTTGCAACCGCTCTTTTGTTGGCGTTAAGCTCCTACAACAATATTTACAAATGCTAAAAAATCCTGTTCTTTTATATAGGCCTCACTCGTTTCTCTCCATTTTCGAAGCTTGGCATTTCGTATAAAAATATTTCATATTCATTTTTATACTCCACAATAACATATATTACCACTATAATTGAATAAGCTTGGAACATAATGATTGAGGAGGCATCCATCAATGACTTTAATGGATATTTATATTGATGAAGTAACGAAAAGACTCCATAAAAATAAGCGTGAAGAAGTAAGGCTTGAGTTAAAGGCTAGCATTGAAGCTATGTTACCACAGGAATATTCAGAATCAGAGGTGAAGGAAGCACTAAAAAAGCTGGGAAGCCCTGTAGAGGTTGCCGCAAGCTATCAGGAAACGCCTCGTTTTTTTATAAGCGCCAATGTTTATGACCAATATATAAGAACACTGAAACTTGCTATACCTTGGGCGATTTTTATTACAATTATTGTTCAAATTATCGAGAAAGTTATGCTTTATACAGGTGAAGAGGCACTTCTTTCTACAGTTATTTCAGCCTTTGCCATGACTCTTGTCGCTATTATTACTGTGTTATTTCATGTATTGTTTTGGATTACAGTTATTTTTATTGTGATTGATCGATTTGGCAAGGATACTATTCAATTGCCCTTTCTCAAAAATACAAAGCAATGGACACCTGATGATTTAGCAGACATTAAAATCATCCCTCAAGCAAAGATTATTTCTTTAAGTGAAGCTATTTCTAGCCTTATAGGAATCGCTATTTTTTCTTTTGTTTATTGGAATGCCAATCGCCTTTTAGGCATTTACACTACCAATGATAATGGTAGCTTAAAATTTGTTATGCCAATCTTCAATCAAAATATTTTGTTTCTATTTGCTCCAATTATTTCGTTCTGTATTCTTTTAAGCCTTATTTTAATATTTTTAAAATGGCGTACAGGTCAATGGACCATACTCATTGCCATTATGAATGCACTGCTTCAAATTCTAGGAACTATTGTTTTTATTCTAATAGCCATTCATCCTGATCTCCTTCATAGTGCTGCTATTCCTTACATTGCAACTATTATCGAAACGTCTTCAGCAAAGGTTACTTTTACCATAGATAAAATTTTACTTGCTAGTATTATTATTGCTGTTTTAGCCAATGCATTTGATATTTATCAAGGGTTTAAAAAAGCAAAAAGTTAAATTCCCTATACTTTTAGATCATCAAAATACCCTTACTCCCTAATGTTTTGTATAATAATAGAATTAATAATAATTGATATGTATGCCAAATCAATCAGAGTAAGGGGAAATAACTATGACCATTCTTCTAGTAGATGACAATCCGGTCAATTTATTTGTCATTGAAAAAATACTAAAAAGCGCAGGTTATACAAACTGTGTTTCTTTGGCATCTGCCTATGAGCTATTTGATTATTTACATTTAGATGCACAAAATACAGTAGATTTAATTTTATTAGATATCATGATGCCCGAAATAGACGGGATTGAAGCCTGTAAGCGTATTCAGCAGAATGAAAGATTGAAGGATATTCCCATTATATTTGTTACAGCACTTGAGGATAAAAGTAAACTAGCTGAAGCATTAGATATTGGGGGTGTAGACTACATTACAAAACCGATTAATAAAACAGAGCTGCTTGCTAGAATTCGAGTTGCCTTACGTTTAAAAACAGAATTAGACTGGCACAAACAGCATGAAAAGAAAATAACCTATGAACTCGATTTAGCAACCCATGTACAGAGAAGCTTACTTAGCCCTCCATTAGATGAAAAGGGTATTCGCATAGAAGTTTCCTACCTGCCCTGCTCTAATTTAGCAGGGGATATGTATTATTGGCATAAAATAGACGACCATCGCTATGCCATTATTTTATTAGATATGATGGGGCATGGCATATCTGCAGCGCTCGTTTGTATGTTTATTTCCTCTGTACTAAGGGAGGCTGTGAAGCAATTAAATGACCCAGAGCTTGTTATTAAGGATCTGAATCGCTATATGACCCTTTTACAAGATGGAAAAGATAATAATCTCTATTATTTCACAGCGATTTATTTAGTCATTGATACAAAGGAAAAAACAGTTGAATACATAAACGCTGGTCATCCTGCTGGATACGCACTCATTGATGAAAAAACATGTATCCCATTAAACCAAGGTAGCTGCGCTGTCGGCTTTTTTGATGAAATTAATGTGACAAAGCAATTTATTCAATATGAGCAAGATATTCAAATTGTGCTGTTTACAGATGGTGTATTAGAGGCAATGGGACCCTGTGAAATAGAAGCAGAGCAACATTTGCAGGCGCTTACATCCTCTAAATGGAATTACTCGCAAAATTTAATTGATAATTTATTGCCAACGGATAAACAAAGAAATCAGCCTGATGATATGTGTGTATTAATGATCCAAGCAAATGCAAACTCTTAAATGAAAAAAAACCGCACCTTCAATTGTTAGATAGTATCTAACAATTGGGGCGCAGTTTAAAGTAACATATTTTTTATAATCAATGCTTTTTTTGATAAATTCTCTCGTTACATGCAATTTCCGTATAGTTTGAAATCACCTCTTCAAATCGCAATGTTTCTTTATCACCTAAGCATAAAAATCCCTGATCACTTAGGCTTTCATAAAATAACTGATGCACATAACTTTGTAGCTGAGGTGAAAAATAAATCAACACATTTCTACATAAAATAACATGAAATTCATTAAATGATTGATCTGTTACTAAATTATGCTGAGCAAAAATAATATTTTTCAGTAAAGTAGGGTGGAAGTAGGCGTATTGATAGTCAGTCTTATAGTATTCTGAAAAAGCATGTGTCCCTCCAGCCAGCATGTAGTTTTTCGTATACGCTTGCATTTTATGGATTGGAAAGACGCCCTTTTTTGCCTTTTCTAAAACTTGCTCGTTCATATCCGTTGCATAAATCATAGCTCTCTCTATAAGCCCCTCTTCTTGAAGCAAAATAGCCATTGAATATACTTCCTCACCTGTTGCACAGCCAGCATGCCATATACGAATTTCTGGATAGTCTCGTAAAGATGGGATAACCTTTTCACGAAAGGCTTTAAAAAAGCTAGGATTGCGAAACATTTCTGTAACATTTATTGAAAAATCGTTTAACAGCTGTTCTAAAAATGCTTTATCGTGAATAGCCTTTTCTAGTACACGAGAAATCGTTGGGATATTATTTATTTTCATCCTATTATAGATTCTTCGCGAAATGGAGGAACGGTTATATTGTCGAAAATCAAAGCCTGATAAACGATAAACAGCCTCTAGTAACAACTCGATTTCTAAATTTGTTTGTTTATTTAATTGTATCTTCTGCTCCAAAGGCTGCATTTGTTCCATGTGTCTTAACTCCCTTTAGATACTAGCCATACTCTTAAAACTGATAATAATTGATCTAAATTTAATGGCTTACTAATATAATCAGATGCACCAGCCTGCAATGCTTTATCACGATCATTTTTCATCGCCTTTGCAGTCAATGCGATAATTGGTAAATCTATTTGTTTCATTTGCTGTCGAATAATGGACATTGCCTCATAGCCATCCATAATTGGCATCATAATGTCCATAAGAATGAGGTCAACATTATGATTAGCCTGCATAATTTCTATACATTCGAGTCCATCTTTGGCAACAAGAATGTTCATACCTCTTTTTTCGAGAGTCGTTTTTAACGCATAAATATTACGGTTATCATCGTCTACGATTAAAATATTTTTCCCTTGAAAGACCTCTACCTCATGTTGAGAAACCTTTTCTTTTTCTTGTGGCTGTTCCTCTATTAACATAACTTCCTCTGCTGTAACCGCAACCTCATTCATAGCAAGCTTCTGGCATTGCTCCTCCTCGATACCATTTGGTAGGCTCGGAATCGTTAATGTAAAGCTACTACCTTGCCCCTCTTCACTTTGGAGTGTAATCCAACCACCAAGTAATTTAGCAAACTCCTTACAAATAGATAAGCCTAATCCTGTGCCACCATATTTCCGAACAGTAGCCCCGTCTGCTTGTTGGAACGATTCAAAGATAAGTTGATGCTTGTTCTTCGGGATGCCTATACCCGTATCTGATACTGTAATTTCTAGCCAATCAGCACTAACCTCTTGCATATTACTTGTTAACTGCTGCTGTGTAAGCTGCTGAATCGTTAAGGTTACTGAGCCTCTCTCGGTAAACTTAAAGGCATTTGATAATAAATTCTTTAATATTTGATGAAATCTTTTTTCATCTGTATAAAATATATCCACAACATCATCTGCTTTCAAAATTTGGAAAGCTAAATTTTTCTTTGTCGCAACAGGTGTAAAGGTATGTTCCATTTGTATAGGTATCTCATGCATATTTACTTCATCAAAAATAATATCGAGCTTTCCTGCCTCCACCTTCGATAAATCCAAAATATCATTAATTAGTGCAAGTAGATCCTCACCAGAAGAATGAATAACCTTAGCAAATTCTGCTTCCTCATCTGTTAAATTGTTGTGGCTATTTTCTGCTAACATTTCCGATAAAATTAAAATACTATTTAAAGGTGTTCTTAATTCATGTGACATATTGGCTAAAAACTCAGATTTATAATTGGAATTTAAGATAAGCTGTTCTGCGGTTTCCTCTAATTCCTTCTTCGCCTTTTCTAGTTCTCTTGATTTTGACTCTGCCTCTTTTGTGCGTTCCTCAAGCTGTTCATTAATGATTGTTAGCTCCTCTGTCTGCATTTGTAATTCCTCAGACTGTGTTTGAAGCTCCTCTGATTGAACTTGTAATTCCTCTGTCATTGCTCTCGATTCGTTCAATAAACGCACTATTTCCATACGTCCTAAGACACTATTAATCGTTAATCCAAAGTTTTCAATCACCTGCTTCACCAATTTCTGCTGTAAATCATTAAAGCCAGTCATTGTTGCCAGTTCAACAACTGCAATCACTTCGTCTTCAAAGATAATTGGAACCAGTAAAATATTTTGAGGCTTCACTTCTGCCAAACCTGTTCGAATTAAACGATAGTCTTGTGGTATATTATCATAAAATAATATCCTTTTTTCTAAAGCACATTGGCCAATTAACCCCTGCCCTATTTTAAAGCTATTTATCCCAACGCGATCATCCCCATCAGCAAAAGCAGCCTTTTTCACAAATAGTATCTGGTCCTCTGTCTCCTCTCGGACATAAAATGCACCAAGAGAAGCTTCTGTTTTTTGTGCCACCTCTGATAGAAAGGTCTCAGCCAATCCTGTAATCGCTGAAATACCCTGATATTTCTTCACAATATCAGCAATATTTGTTTGTAGCCATTCTCTTTTTTCAACAGACTCTAGTAATAGATTTGTGGCATCTGCAAGCTCATTCACTTCATCGTTCGTCTTAACATGTATTCTTCTCTTGAAATTACCCTTTGTCACTGCAATTTCTTGGATTGTTTGCATTACTTCTGTGATCGTCTTCACAATCGAGTGGGAAATTCCATTAGCTATAATAATAGAAATAGTAGAAATAACGATTAAAATGCCAAATAAACCACTCGTTAACTGACTATTTTTCTTATCTAATTGATGAGCTTTAGCCTGTGTATAATCATTTTCAGCCGAGCGAAAAGACTCAAATAAATTACGCATTTTTTCTATGTCTTGACGTCCATTATCTACTTTAAAAAATTCATTTAGTGCTGCTGTATCATTATCCTTGGTAAATTGAATCGTTGGATTACCTGAAGTTTCAATCCAATGCTCAATCGTCTCCTCTATCTCTTTTAATTTTTCCCGCTGAGCTGGTTTCTCTTTTAATTGGAGATAAAGATCATTAAAATCAGTTTTCCAACTTTTAGCCGCATTATCATAAGGCTCAAGGTAACTTGGTTCACCCGTAATAATAAAGGCTCGCTGACTTGATTCCATATCTAATATATATTTCTCAATATTATTCGTAAGCTCCTGAACTTTTGCATCATATTTAATAATATAATTTCTTTCTTCCTGTAAAGAGGTAATTTGATGATTTAATATAATAATTGCTGCAAGTAAGCAAAGGATTATAACGATATAACCTAATGTAATCTTGGAGCGTATTCCTAATTTAAGTCTATTCAACATTTGGTTCTCCTACCTTTACATCTCATTCTATTCTTATTACTAGTATACAATCAAAAAGAATAAATGTGTTGATTTCCGCAGTGGCTCATTTCCCTTTCCATAAAAATAAATTACTTTGACAGGTAGAGTAATGTTTGCTAATATTACTCTGACAGATAGAGCAATAAACTAAAGTAGGTGACTTATGGTTCGAAGCGATATTATTCGAGGACACTTGGATGCAATTATTTTACGGCTAATTTCAGAAAAGGACCGCTATGGCTACGAAATTTCTCAGGAAATAAGTCTCCGTACAAATAATCGCTTTCAAATTAAGGAAGCAACGTTGTATGCAGTTTTCCAGCGACTTGAGAAAAAAGAAATTATTGAAGCTTACTATGGAGATGTTTCTCATGGTGGCAAAAGAAAGTATTACCGTATTACTCCATTAGGTAAAGCCTATTTAAGTGAATTAGTAAAAGAGTGGTCGGCAGTAAAAGAAATTATCGACTTATTTATGGAGGGCTTAGAATGAAAAGAATAAAAAACCATATTGATGAGCTTTTTAAGGATATTCCTCATAACCATGAAATTGAAATGGTCAAACAAGAAATCATCGAAAATCTTGAAGAAAAAGTATTTTATTTGATGGAGCAAGGAAGAGAACAAGAGGATGCCATTAACAAAGCTATTGTAGAGTTTGGCGATATGGAGGATTTAAAAAAGGAGCTTGGTGTTAAAGAGCCTACAAAAAAAAGCATGGCAAAATTAAATTTGGAGTTTTCTATTTGGGGCAGCGGTCTAATTATTGCAGTTTTTATTTTTATGAACCTGTATTACACACCACACACAATTTGGGCGATCTATCCAATCTTTGCAATCCTTTGGTGGCCACTATCTATGTATTTCGTATGGTCACGCAAGAAATGGAGTGAATAACTATGAAAAACCTCATTAACTTTTCAATAGCAGGAAGTTTAATGACCATTATTTTTTTAGGCATCGTCAATTTCATTACCTCTCCTCAAACATTATGGCTTATTTATCCCTGTTTATTGCTATTGCTATGGCCAATTACGTTAATTTTTATGGTAAAAAAAATGTACAAACAATATTCACTCGTTTGTAGTGCGATAATTATCGCATTTCTTATCGTAGAAAACTATTTATATGCGCCACATCATCTCTGGTTTGCTTATGCCATTTATCCGATTATTTGGTGGCCAATCCTGATGTACTTAGATGAAAAAGCTAAAACATTACAGGTAGCACTAATTGGCTGTGTATCCACAATTATTTATTATTCTTTATTAAATATGATTGTGTCTCCTCAATATCCTTGGGTGATTTATCCTGCATTTTTAGTGTTATGGTGGCCTCTAGCTTTATATCATGCACAACGAAAAACTTTTGTAGCATTCTCCGTTACAGCTACATTGCTGATTAGTATCTTTTTCATTATAGTCAATGTTGTTTCTTCACCAGGTGTTATATGGGCAGTCTACCCTATTTTTGTTACGTTATGGTGGCCTCTAAGTATGTACTTTTATGTGTATAAAAGAAGAATGTATCATGCTACTTTTATGAAACGCATGTAAAGAAGGTATGCTATGAAAACATTTAAAAAGTTCATTAAATATCTTGTCTTGATCATAACCTCCTTACTTTTATTGGCACTTATATTTCCAACATGGACATCATCTATAAAAGACATAAACAGCATCAGTACGCTAGAACAGGTAGAAATCAACGGTAGTGACCATGAAATTATGATCCGCGGTCATAACAAGAATAATCCCGTTATCATCTTTGTTCATGGTGGGCCTGGTTGCTCTGAAATACCCTACGCTAAAAAATATCAAGATTTATTGGAAACTGAATTTACAGTGGTAAATTATGATCAACGAGCTAGTGGGAAGTCCTATCATTTTTTTGAGGACTACTCAAATCTTTCATCTGATTTGCTTGTGGAGGATTTATTAGCACTGACTGACTATATTGCTAATCAGCTAAATAAAGAAAAAATCATCTTAATTGGTCATTCCTACGGTACATACATTGCCACACAAGCAGCTGCTAAAGCTCCTGAAAAATATGAGGCCTATGTAGGGATTGGACAAATGAGTAATACCATTGAAAGTGAGATGGACAGTTTACACTTTACGATCAAACAGGCTCAACTTAAGAATAACACAGAGGATGTTGTACATTTACAAAGATTAATGGAAGAAACCAGTAATGGTAAAACATTTACGCCTCGTCATTTAGTGAGCAAATATGGAGGGGCTACAAGACTCATTGATAATCCTGATGGAAATATGTTAGGGATGCTTTTTAGTACAGAATATAATTTGCTGGATATTATTCGCTATAACAAGGGTTTATCCTTATCCCAAGAAGTATTAGTGAAAGATGTCCTACAGCACCCACTTTCAGCTAAAGTCAATTCACTAGTCCTTCCCTTCTATTTTGTAATGGGGAACTATGATTATCAAACATCATCGAATAGTGCTAAAAAGTACTTCGACCAACTGGTTGCCACGAAAAAAGAATTCATAGCATATGAACAATCTGCTCACTACCCCCAATTCGAGGAAAAAGAGAGGTTTTTCGAATGGATGCATACGACTTTTAAAAAGTAAATATTTCTTGAAGTACTTCTACACTTGGTATCATTTATTTAATTGCTATATAATTTAATTATTAAATATTTTAACGGACGTGATTATATGGCAGAAAATCTAAACCATGTAGAAATTATTATGAAGGAAATGCTGGAAATACAGCAGAAGTCGAAAATGTTTGTAGATCTTTTATCTGAAGGAGAAGCGTTATCACAAAACCAATTAATTTTGCTTCTACAGCTAAAAATAAATAATGGGATGAAGGCAACCGAAATTGCTGAATTCTTCAGTGTCACTCCTGGAGCTGTGACCTCCATGTGCGATAAACTGGAAAAATTAGAGCTGATACAACGCATTAGAGAAAATAATGATCGTCGTGTCGTCAAAATGGCTTTAACAAATGCTGGTGACAAAAAGGTCCAAAATATTTTTTTAAAGTTTTCTCAGGATAAACTCACAGATATGGCAAGCATCTTACGTGAAGTCAATCAATTAATGAATAAAATTTTTTAGGATTTCAACAAATTGAAATCCTTTTTTTATTGCTTCAATTTTAAGCAATATTTTTATTATTGACAAAGAGGAGTTACCTATAATTTAATTAATATATATTTTAATTATTAAAATATATATTAATTAAATTAAATTGAGGTGAATTTTATGTTTCAACAACTGCGTACGCTAACACTTACAAATGGCCGTATTAAACATTTAGATGTTGAGTATGAGCAATTAAATATTCGAGGAGCTGTAGCGTTGCATCAAGAAGTTCGCATGAAAAAGGTGTCTACACATGGTCATAGCTCCTTTTATTTTCCTACTATTGTACAGGTATTTAATAGTACAGGCTCATGTACATTAAAGGATTATTGTGAAATCGATGAACTGACAAATGCAGGTAACATTAAAATAAGCGATGGTTGTGTCCAAAAGATCAATAGTTCTGGGAAATTAATGATTGAAGGAAAATTACAGAGTGAACGTTTCGAGGCTCTTGGCATAGTGAAAGCCGCAGAATTAGTGACTAATCATTTTCATTTGAAATTATCAGGAGAAAGTAAAATTGACAGGCTACTGGCTGAAAACGTGGTGATAGAAAAGGATAAAGTAACACTTATTCCCTTATTTAAGAAAAGGTTAATTTGTCACACGATCAGTGGAAAACAGTTAAAACTATCTTATACAAGTGCTGCGATTGTTGAAGGTGAAGTAGTTATAGTAGGAGAAAATTGTTTAATTGAGAGGCTTTATTATACAGATGAGTATTCAATCGCTTCAAACGCAGTAGTGCATCACATTATTCGGAGAGAAAAAGAATGACATTCCTAAAAATGCTACAAGCTTTTTTTTGCTCACTAGCTCTTATTGTATTGGCCGTTCTTTATGTTGGATTACTCTTAAGTGCTGCATTATCCGTACTCGCTGGTTTTTTACGAACATTGGGATTGGAGCAAATTAAAATGAGTATCGGGTATAACATAGATATTCCTGTTGTGTTCAGCATTCCTCTAGCACTCCTAGTAGCTATATTTCTGCTCTTTTGTGCCATATACATCAAACGTTCTATCGTATTCTGTATATCAAAGCTTCGGGGATAGAGCGATAAATAAAAGCGTTAAAGAAATAGATATTTTAACGCTTTTATTTAGCTTTTATATCGTCTATAAATATACCTTTAATGATACGCGAATCAAGCTCATCCTCAAAAAGGGGCATTTTAAGCAACATTGCTAAAGCTCCCCTTCAAGAAAATGAATAAGATATTTTTCCGGTTTAGCAAGGAACTCTTTAAAACTACATAAATCAGCATATTCCTCATGCTCCACATCATAGCATCCGATCTTTCCCTTTGGATTCCAAACAATTTCTATATCAGAATAATTACCGACAGATGCTGAAAGTCGGAGAAGTTTTTGACGACCAATTTTCATCTCAATTGTGTCAGTGAGTTTAAAAAACTCAATATACTGAATGTCATAATCATTTGGGGCAAGCTTAAGATGCAATTGATCTCCTGTTAGAAACTCAACCAATTCATCTGGTAGTTTGTATTTTTTTAATGCCTCTTTTTTGTGCTCTATTGTATGAAGTTCTATAGGCTCAAGTGCTTTCAGATAATCCGCTAACTCTTTATTTTTCATACCTACCGCAATTGTATAAGCTCTTTCTCCATCTTTCTCTGCTAACGTAATATCTGCTCCCTGTTCAACCAAATATTTTACCATGTCTAAATTACCCATACGTGTGGCAACGGTTAATGGTGTGGCGCCATAAGGATAGACCATATCTGACTGTTGATAATTAATATTTACCCCTTGCACAAGTAAATATGAAACTATTTTCATATCATAATTTGATACAGCCTGACGCAATAGCGCTCCCCCATGCTGTCGAATATCAAGCCCCAGTTCGTGGATAAGTGGAATATTCCCTTTATTCCCATAGTACGCTTGCGAATAGGCTCCAGATCCAACCTGATTATCTCCATCTAATTTTGCCCCATGCTCAACAATATAGCGGACTATCCTTTCCTTACAATATCGAACAGCCTTTAAGAAAGCAGGGTTCTTTTCAACATTCAGATTCACATTATGCGCTACCAATAGTTTTACTACATCAAATTGTTGTGAAATCAACGCTAAATCTAATGGACTTAATGATGTGTGCTTACTTAATGGAATAGCCCCTTCAATACTCCAACCATTATCCAGTGCATTTTGTAAAGCAGAAATATCACCATTATAGATATGCATGGCGATTTTCGGTAACTGAGGAAACGTTCCAATATCTTGTAGCTTAATCATCAAATAAATAGCCCCTTTCCTGCATTTACAAATAGTATAGAAAACATACTGCTTTCAGGTAATTTAGTCAATTAAATAACTCTCTTGATTTAAGTTAATGCCTCTGCACAATACTTTCTCTTAAAATAAAAGTAAACATATAGAAAGGGGCTATATTTGCAATGCACATCACTACACAAAAGCTTTCCTCTCAAAGGAAATCCGCTTTTATTGGAGGAATATTTTTGATTATCATGGCTGCGGCTGCATTTTTTTCCTATGGCTATGCTCATCAAAGTCTTGTAGTTAACGGAAATGCCTATGATACTTTTGCTAATCTAAAGTCGTCCTCCACTCTTTTCAAAGCTGAGATTTTCTCTTGGCTTATTATTTTAATTGCAGATATTATTGTTGCTTGGGCATTTTTCATTTTTTTGAAGCCGATACACAAGCAACTTGCACTTCTTGCAGCTTGGCTTCGTCTTATATATACAGCTATTTTGGCTATCGCTATTGCTCATTTAATCCTTGTGCTACTTTTAACAAGCAATTCCGCTCCATTGTTAAATGTCGAAGAGCAAGCGATGTTGTTTTTGAATGGATTTCAAGTAATTTGGGATATGGGATTGATTATTTTCGGAGGGCATTTAATGGTTGTAGGCTATATTACAATGCAGTCTTCTACCATACCTAAAATGATAAGCTTTTTATTATTACTAGCTGGCTTAAGCTATATTATCATGCATACATTGTTGACGTTTTTCCTGCAATTTGAAAAGACGATAGCCATTTTCCAAGCTATTTTAAGCATTCCGATGCTTCTAGGGGAAATTAGCTTTGGTATATGGCTAGTAGTTAAAGGTGGAAAAATCATTAAAAATGGTTATTAAGACGCTTTTTAATCCTGCTTAATAATTCAGGGGTAATGCCAAGGTAGCTTGCCAATTGATGCTGAGGAACACGATTGATTAACGAAGGTCTTTTCTTGATGAATGCTTTATAGCGTTCTTCTGGTGATAATGCAATAAAAGTTGCTAATTCATCTTGCATCTCGCCAAAATTATGCTCAATCATTTTACGGGTCATGATTGCAAGCTGTGTATATTTGTTGTACATCTGTTCTTCAACAATAAGGTCACCTACAACCACTATACAGTCTTCTAAGCAAACAAAAGTATAAGAAGATGCTTTATCCTGCTTATGATGCTGAAAGCTTGTAATAGCCTGCTCCTCTGTATAAAAATTGGAGGTTACCTCTTTTCCTGCCTCATCTAAAGAATATTGTCGAATACAGCCTTGTAAGACAAAGTAGCATTTTGTTGGAATATCTCCTTGTTGAAGAAGTATTGTTCCTTTTTTAACTTCCTCAATTTGTATTTCATTTACAATAGCTAACTTCTGTTCTTCACTAAGGGTTGTATATTTATCCATGTACTTTATAAGGATATCTTTCATTGGGTCCTCCTTTTAAATAAATGGTATATTTTACAGAGTATTTTAATATATATAATAATATAAGCTATTTTCCATCAAATAAAAATGGAACCCTCAATCTTTAGATGATTGAAGGTTCCATATAGAAACGCTTACATAAGTTACCTTTATTTTAACTGAAGTGCTTGATCTGTAGTTTCATTTACTTCTTTTAAAAGCTCTGGGTTTTCCGCTAAAGATAAACCGTAAGATGGAATCATTTCTTTAATTTTTGGTTCCCATTCTTTTATTTGTTGTGGGAAGCATTTATTAATAACCTCAAGCATAACATGTACAGCCGTAGACGCACCTGGTGAAGCTCCCAGTAACGCTGCAATTGAGCCATCAGCAGCACTTACAACCTCTGTACCAAATTGAAGTGTTCCTTTACCGCCTGCTTCTGTATCTTTAATAACTTGTACACGTTGACCAGCGACAATAATGTCCCAATCATCACTTTTTGCATTTGGAATAAATTCACGTAATTCTTCCATGCGTTGCTCTTTTGATAGCATAAGCTGTTGGATTAAATATTTCGTTAATGCCATTTCTTTAACGCCTGCCGCTAGTAATGTTGCAATATTATGCGGTTTTACAGAAGCAAATAAATCCATATTTGAACCTGTTTTTAAGAATTTTGGTGAGAAACCTGCGAATGGTCCAAATAATAATGATTTTTTATTATCAATATAGCGTGTATCGAGATGTGGAACAGACATTGGTGGCGCACCAACTTTTGCTTTTCCATATACTTTTGCATGGTGCTGATTAGCAACCTCTTGATTTTTACATGCTAAAAATAGACCACTAATAGGGAATCCACCGATATGTTTTCCTTCAGGAATACCTGATTTTTGTAGTAATTCAAGGCTTCCTCCGCCAGCGCCAAGGAAAACAAATTTCGCTGTATGGTATTCCATTTTACAACCATCTAAATCGTGAACATGTACTTCCCATGAACCATCACTATTTTGTTTTAAGCTTTCAACACTATGATTGTAGTTAATATCGACATCTTGTGTTTTTAAATGATCAAATAACATACGTGTTAAAGCACCAAAGTTAACATCTGTACCCGCATCGATTTTCGTTGCAGCAATATCTTCATCTGCTGGACGATTCTCCATAATCAATGGAATCCAATTTTTTAGTGTTGCAGGATCATCAGAAAATTCCATTCCCTCAAATAATGGATTTTTCTTCATCGTTTCATAACGTTTTTTTAGGAATTCAACATTTTCTTTTCCCTGTACTAAACTCATGTGTGGTAGAGGCATAATGAAGTCTTGTGGATTAGCAATCAACTTATTGTTTACAAGATACGACCAAAATTGCTTTGAAACTTGGAACTGCTCATTCACATTAATCGCTTTTTTGATATCAATGGATCCATCTTTTTTCTCAGAAGTATAGTTCAGCTCACATAGCGCAGCATGTCCAGTTCCCGCATTGTTCAACTCATGAGAACTTTCTTCTCCTGCTTTTTCTAGCTTTTCGAATACTGTAATTTTCCAATCTGGTGCTAATTCTTTGAGCAGTGTTCCCAAAGTTGCACTCATGATTCCGGCACCAATTAAGATAACATCTGATTTAATTTGTCTGTTACTCATTTTTACCTTCCTTATATATTAAGATTTGCAGAAAGGATGTAAGCTCTCCTGCTTAGAAGTACAGTAAGCCTTGGAGTAACCGTGGAGCACACCATTTCTGTATCAATTATTACCTTCTTGCAGTTTATCACAATTAATTCAAGAATAAAATATCAACAATTTATATGAGGCTTATCCGTTTTTTTCGAGCCTTTCTATTCATAATTCAAGCAAAAAACCTACTATTATTTTATAGGTAATTTAGCTGTTATGAAATTATCGACAGCTAAATAGTTGACATTTTCATATAAACCAATTCTTTATGTTGTTATATCTATATAATAACATAAAAACAAGGAGCTCACCTTGTTTCTAAACTAGCTCCATATTCATAAGAATTTTATCAAGAAACAGCTATTTTGAATCAATCTTTTAACACTATTCCCCTCTATTTTTTTAAAAACATCCCAAGCATCTTTATCTATTCCGTCAGATGCCTCTATTTATTTTTCTGTAATATTATTTTTTAAAAACAATATCATTATATTAAGATATATTTATTCTCCATATTCTTTAACAGTTAATTCCTTACGACTCACTATATAGCTTACTACTACGTTTTCAATAAGAGCTGTATCTTCATATGAAAGGCTTCCTCTAAATTCTAATGTATCATTGTTCTTCCATACAAGATGATCTGCATAGCTATAGCTTTCATGGTCCATGCGAATCCACGTAGTTAACTCTTTTTGTGCCCCGTATTTGACCCTTGCCGACTCTATTAATTCAGGACTTCCCAGCCCTTCTTCAATATTAAGTATCTCCACAAAATCACTTTTATTAGAATTGGTGACAATTGCGACTAAATTCCGATCTGGCGAAGGAATGATTTCTTTAATATACATTGATGGCGTTGAAAAGCTAACACTGGTTTCAAGCCTATTCTCTTTAATACGCCAAAGAACATTTTGACTACCATAATCCGAATAATTATTAAATAATGTAAATATGATACTATCATCTGCCAATTTATATACATATGGACTTTGAAATTTTTGTGATAAAATATCCACTGCAAAAGCCGCCGCATCAGCAATTTTTCCATTATCATCTTGCATAAAAGGCTTAATTTTTGTAAGTGCCTTCTTTCTCATCTTTTGATTATTAAAGCTTTCAACTAACCTATTAATCGCTATATAAATATACTCGTCATTATCACTATCTAAAGCCTTTAAAAACTTATCAGCATCATATTGTGTAACTGGCATTAACTCTATATTTTCTGTTGTTAAATAACGAATATAAAGCTCCGCATTTTGATTTTTATAGTAAACCGCTGCTAATGAGGCTGTGGAAATAGAACTGATAATCATCAAACATATAGCTATAGCTATCCACTTTTTAGGTAAATTTGTTCTCTTTATTTTCTCTCGACCAGCCGCTTCAATTAAATCTTCATCAATTAAGCCAATCTCTTTATATAAATCCTCTTTCTTCATAATTGAACCCCCTCCTCTTCCAAATAAAATCTTAGTTTATTACGAGTCCTAAATAATCTAGATTTCACCTTGCTACTACTCATTTGAAAATGTATTGCAAACTCAGCAATGGAATAAGAATACCAATACCTATGAATAAATAAATTACGGGATTGCTGATCTATCGTATATAAAAATTGACTAATATACTTTGCTATTTCGCCAGCCTCATACTCTGTTTCAACCGTATATGGAGAGGCAATACACTCTTCCAGCTCGGCTAATATCATATTAAATTCAGGATTTCTCTTTTTAGCTGTATTATAGCTATATCTATCAAGTGCTATATTACGCATAATTTTGCCTAGAAATACTGCTAGTCTTTTCGGTATGGTTGGGGGTATTGTATGCCAAGCTGCCAGATATGTATCATTTTCACATTCTTCAATATCTCTATAGCTTGACAAAATATTTCTTGCTATCACCTTACAGTAAGCACCGTATTTATCCTTCGTTTCCGCAATAGCTTGTTGGGAGCGTTGGATATAGAGAGCAACTATTTTTTCATCTTCCATACATTTCTTCTCCTTTTATTCACTGTTACTTATTAAAGTAGAAAATCTTTAAAATTGGTTGCACTTTAGAACAAAAAATTTTCGTCAACCTTCAATGGTCATATGCTATCCATCACTTGATAGAACCTATCAAGCATTTGCAATATGCTATCCATCTCATTCAAAAAGCCGTACTTGCACAGAGCAAATACGACTTTTTCCACATGCATTTACAATAACTTCATCAAAAGCTGATAAAACAACCCTTTATATTGAATATCAAGTACACTAGCAATAATAATTACGATAATTATTAAAAATACAAATATCTTCTTATTTTCGGAAATCCATTTCAATAGAGACCACTCCTCTAGCTTTATAGTAAACATCTATAAGTATAGATGAGGTTCCTGCATAATAGTAATCCCTATTTATGTAAAAATAATGTCATTACACATAAGAATATTTGCAATAAACGTTAAAGGCTTAAGCCCGTCTATTTGGACTTAAGCCTTTTTTACTTTTTATTATTCTGTTATATTTTTCTTCATTTCATGTAATTGCTGCTTAATCTGCGCTAGGTATTCTTTGTTTTGCTGCACTGTATCTAAATGTTCACCATATTGTTCTGCATTGACACGTGCATTTTCTGCATGCTCTATTTGATTGAAGGCATGCTCTATCGCTATCTCCTCTGGATGTGATTTTGCATGCTTTAACAAACGATCAGCTTTTTGAACAGAATTACTAAACAATGTACTAGGATGATCCTGCTTCCAACTTGTATCTGAGTGTTTCGCCAATTTATCCATCTTCCCTTCTTAAAAAAGTTAAATGTTCTAAATGTAGTATTATAAAATATTCAAAAAATATAACCCGAAGAACACAACACATTATTTCCCAGGTTATAAAAAGGAACTAAGGTATACACCTTAGCCCCTCCTCTCAATGTGTTGAATAGCCGTCAAATATATCTTAGTGCCATGCAGTTCGCTCGCTTACAGGTTGTTTGGTATCTGTTTTCTCTCGCATTTGGGCTAAGTTATTTACATTATCAAGCTCAAATTCAGATCCAAACTCCTCCTGCTGAAGCTTTTGGTGATGATGGTTGCTTTTGCTTGCACTTCTCGCCCCATTGACTTTTGCACTGTTACGATTGTTCTTTATATTTGACATAACCATCCTCCATTGATTATTTGAAAGGTTATAAAGCCCTTTGTTTTATAAACCTTTCATTCCTAAAGTTTATCCATGACTAGAAAATTTATAAATAAAAGCTTTATATTCTCCTCGTGGTTAGACATAAAAAGTCATTATTTAGGGTAAATATATTGATGAATCTTTATTTATTATCATTACCAAAAGTTTGAAAAAATTTTCAAGACTCTTGCAATCCTATTTTCTTTTTGGCTATAATACTTGTATACAAGTATACTTAAAAATAAAAAAGGTGATATTATGAGCGAATCTAAGGACTATTTATATCCACAAAAATGGCTTTCTAAGGCTTCGACAGGAGATCGCGTCGCATATGAACTTAGAATGCGGATTATTGCAGGCATAATTGAAAGCGGTACCATTCTTTCTGAAAATAAATTGGCTGCTGATTTTGAAGTAAGCCGTTCACCTATCCGTGAAGCATTAAGAACACTGTCATCTGAAAATATTATCCGCTTAGAAAAAACAGGCGCTGTTGTACTAGGCTTGTCAGAAAAAGAAATTGAAGAAATTTATGATGTGCGTTTATTGATTGAAACATTTGTGTTTGAACGCCTTATCAAAATAGATACAACTAACCTAGCCATGGAGCTTAGTAAAACCTTAGAAATGATGAAGGTTGCCATAAAATATAATGACGCTGATGAATTTTCTTATCAGGATATACTGTTCCATGAAGCCATTATTCGCTCCATTGGACACTCTTATATCACCATGATTTGGAATAACCTAAAGCCAGTAATGGAAGGTTTTATTCTGCTATCAATGCGGATGCGCTTTAAAGAAAAATATGAAGATTTTGATCGGATTATTAAAAACCATGAATTATACATTGATGCTATTAAAACAAAGGATAGAAAGCTTATGATTAAATCCTTGCATGAAAACTTCGATGATGTCCAAGGTAAGGTAGAAGATTTATGGAGATCTCAAATGCTATCTAAAGGAGTTGAAGCACAAGATGACTAGCTATATGTTAGGGGTCGATATCGGGACTACAAGCACAAAAGCTGTTCTATTCAGTGAGCAAGGCAAAGTAATTCAACATGAGAATATTGGATATCCGCTTCATACACCTGATATTTCAACAGCTGAGCAAAATCCAGATGAAATTTTTCATGCTGTCCTTCAAGCTATTAAAAATATTATAAAAGATCATTCGGACAAGCCGCTTTTATTTATTTCCTTTAGTAGTGCTATGCATAGTGTTATTGCCATAGATGAAGACGATCAGCCATTAACGCCTGTTATTACATGGGCAGATAATCGTAGCGAAGCATGGGCACATAAAATTAAAGATGAATGGAATGGACATGAAATTTATAAAAGAACAGGTACACCTATTCATCCAATGTCACCGTTAAGTAAAATTACATGGCTTGTCAATGAATACCCTGAAATAGCAAGTAAAACAAAAAAATATATTGGCATTAAAGAATACATTTTTAAAAAGTTTTTCGATCAATATGTGGTCGATTATTCATTAGCTTCAGCTATGGGCATGATGAATCTTCATACATTAGATTGGGATGAAGAAGCATTAGCAGTTGCAGGTATTACAAAAGCACAATTATCTACACTCGTACCAACGACTAAACAATTTACCAATTGCAATGCTAAGCTAGCAAAACAAATTGGCATTAACCCACAAACACCCTTTATCATTGGTGCGAGTGATGGTGTCCTATCCAATTTAGGTGTAAATGCCATTAAAGAAGGCGAAATTGCTGTCACAATTGGCACAAGTGGTGCGATTCGTACAATTATTGATAAACCAAAAACAGATGTAAAAGGGAGAATTTTCTGTTATGCCTTAACTGAACATCATTGGGTTATTGGTGGTCCTGTCAATAATGGTGGTATGATTTTCCGCTGGATTCGAGATGAATTTGCTTCTTCTGAAATTGAAACAGCTAAAAGATTAGGCATTGATCCATACGAAGTATTAACGAAAATTGCCGAACGTGTTAGACCTGGTGCTGACGGATTATTATTCCATCCATATTTATCAGGAGAGCGTGCACCTTTATGGAATCCAGATGTACGCGGTTCATTTTTCGGCTTAACAATGTCCCATAAAAAAGAGCATATGATTCGAGCTGCCCTAGAAGGGGTTATTTATAATCTATATACGGTTTATTTAGCTTTACTTGAATGTATGGAAAGCTCTGTCACTCGTATTCAAGCAACAGGAGGCTTCTCACGCTCTGAAATTTGGCGACAAATGATGGCAGATATTTTTGAATCAGATGTAGTCGTACCTGAAAGCTATGAAAGCTCCTGTTTAGGTGCTTGCATTTTAGGCTTATATGCTACTGGAAAAATTAATTCCTTTGAAATTGTTGCTGAGATGATCGGTGATACGTATAAACATACACCAAGAGAAGAAGCTGTAAAGGAATATAGACAGCTACTGCCTATTTTTATACGTCTATCACGATTATTAACAGATGACTATACAGCTATTGCCAATTATCAAAGAAACTTAAATAAATAAGCTTCAGAGGAGGAACATATATGCCATTAGTTATTGTTGGTATTGGAATTATTGCGCTACTAATTTTAATCATGGGCTTTAAACTAAATACTTTTATTTCATTAATCATCGTATCGTTTGGCGTGGCTTTAGCCCTTGGCATGCCTTTAACAGAAATTGTGCCAACAATTGAAGCTGGCTTGGGCGGAACACTTGGTCACTTGGCATTAATATTTGGTTTAGGTGCTATGCTAGGTCGATTAATTGCTGATGCAGGTGGTGCCCAGCGTATTGCCATGACACTTGTCAATAAATTTGGGGAAAAGAATATCCAATGGGCTGTTGTAGCAGCATCATTTATTATTGGTATCGCTTTGTTCTTTGAAGTAGGGCTAGTGCTATTAATCCCAATTGTCTTTGCGATTTCAAGGGAATTAAAGGTTTCGATTTTATACCTTGGTATTCCCATGACAGCAGCCTTATCTGTTACACACGGATTTTTACCGCCACATCCAGGCCCTACCGTAATTGCTGGGGAATTTGGAGCGAATATTGGGGAAGTATTACTTTACGGATTTATTATTGCCATTCCAACTGTTATTTTAGCTGGCCCACTCTTTACAAAGGTGGCAAAAAAGCTAGTGCCTGAATCCTTCAACAAGGAAGGGAATATTGAATCTTTAGGTGAGCAAAAAACATTTAAAATAGAAGAAACACCCAGCTTTGGTATCAGTGTTTTCACTGCACTATTACCTGTTATTTTAATGTCAATTGCCACAGTTATTACGTTGCTACAAAAAACAATAGGCTTTGAGGATAATACACTATTAGCAGCTATCCGTTTTATTGGAGAGGCTGGTACTGCCATGTTAATCTCCTTATTAGTTGCAGTTTATACGATGGGGATAGCAAGAAATATTCCAATTAAACAAGTAATGGAATCTTGTACAACAGCTATCCTGCATATCGGGATGATGCTGTTAATTATTGGGGGTGGTGGCGCCTTCAAACAAGTGCTGATTAATGGTGGCGTTGGTGACTATGTAGCCGAACTATTTAATGGCACTACGTTATCACCTATTTTACTTGCGTGGATGATCGCTGCAATTTTACGTATTTCATTAGGGTCTGCTACAGTTGCTGCGTTAACAACAGCAGGACTTGTTATCCCAATGCTAGGTCAAAGTGATGTTAACCTTGCTCTGGTCGTTCTCGCTACAGGAGCAGGAAGCTTAATTGCCTCACATGTAAATGATGCAGGCTTTTGGATGTTTAAAGAATATTTTGGCTTAAGCATGAAGGAAACATTTGCAACATGGACATTACTAGAAACAATTGTATCCGTAGCTGGGCTAGGTTTTATTTTATTACTTAGTTTATTTGTCTAACAATCATCACCATTTACTAAAGGAGCGAAAAAAATGTTAAATACAATAGGCATTATTGGTTTAGGCGTTATGGGTAGTAATCTTGCTCTGAATATGGCCAATAAAGGTGAACATGTATCAATCTATAATTATACAAGGGATTTAACGGATAAACTTTTGGAAAAAGTCGAAGGACAAACGCTTACGCCCTACTATGTACTAGAAGACTTTGTACAATCATTAGAAAAACCTCGTAAAGTATTTCTAATGGTGACAGCAGGCAAGGCGATTGATTCGGTGATTCAATCCTTAGTGCCTCTCCTTGAAAAAGGCGATATTATTATGGATGGTGGGAACTCTCATTATAAAGATACTGAGCGTAGATACAATGAGTTAAAATCACAAGGTATCGGATATTTAGGAATTGGTATTTCAGGTGGAGAGGTTGGTGCGTTAACAGGTCCTTCGATTATGCCTGGTGGCGATCAAGATATTTACGAAAAAGCTGCTCCTATTTTAACAAAAATAGCCGCGCAAGCTGATGGTACACCTTGCTGTACGTATATTGGCCCTCAGGGTGCAGGGCATTTTGTGAAAATGGTGCACAATGGTATTGAATATGCAGATATGCAGCTTATTGCAGAAGCCTATACATTTTTACGGGAAAATGTAGGCCTATCGGTTGAGGAAATTGCTGATACTTTTGAAACGTGGAATCAAGGTGAGTTAAAAAGTTATTTAATCGAAATTACTGCGGAAATTTTAAGGAAAAAGGATGATATAACAGGCTTACCATTAATTGATGTGATTCTCGATAAAGCTGGTCAAAAAGGAACAGGCAAATGGACAAGTATGCAATCCATTGATAACGGCATCCCTACATCTATTATTACCGAGGCGCTATTCGCTCGCTATGTATCTGCGTTAAAGGAGGAGCGTGTCCATGCAGAAACGATTTTAGCAGGACCTAATAAAAACCTTCTTCATGACTCAAACAAAGATATGTGGATTGAATCTGTAAGACAAGCCTTATATATGGGGAAAATTTGTGCCTATGCCCAAGGGTTTACGCAATATAAAATGACGTCTGAGCTTTATAACTGGAACTTGCCATTAAAGGATATTGCGCTTATTTTTCGTAGCGGCTGTATTATTCGTGCAGAATTTTTAAATGTAATTAGTGAAGCTTACCAAAGCCAACCTGCGCTTGCTAATTTATTGATTGCGCCATATTTTGCCCAAAAAACAAAAGACTATCAAAATGGATTAAGAAAAATGGTTTGTGAAGGCATTTTATCAGGCACTGCCTTACCATGCTTAAGTGCTTCTCTTTCCTATTATGATAGCTATCGAGCTGGAACATCTAATGCTAATCTGCTACAGGCACAGCGCGATTATTTTGGTGCTCACACGTATGAACGACGTGACCAAGAAGGCATTTTCCACACCAACTGGTAGTGAGAAATTTGTTTAAGGACAAACCTTTGCGCTGAAGGGTGACAATTTATTGTGACCACCGCTTGTTTAGCAGAAAAAGGCTGTGCAAAATGATGTTTACTTTGTACACAGTCTATGTCTAGATTTTTGGGGGCTTGCGTAACAATTGAAGCCTTTTATTGAATCAAGAGAAAGCTCAACCATACATCATCCTGTTATGATTGTATAGTTGAGCTTTTTTTACTCTTTATAAATATATACTCGATTCCGTCCTGCCCGTTTTGCTAAATAAAGTGCTTGATCTGCTTTATTTAAAAGTTGATACAATGTTTCCTCGGGATGTATGACTTCTGCTACACCACAGCTAATGGTAGTTGTAATCATTCCCTCAGTAGTGTGCAGGGACTGTGATGCTACACTGTGACAAAGCTGCTCTGCTAAGGCCTCACCCTCTGCCAATGTACTACCTTTAAGCGCAAGTACAAATTCCTCACCCCCATACCTCGCAAAAAGCTCTCCCTTTGTTAATTGACTTTGGCAAACCTTTGCAACATGGACAAGGACTTGATCGCCAATCGCATGACCATACGTATCATTTACTTTTTTAAAATAATCAATATCCATTAAAATCACTGTAAAGGCGGTTGATGCTTCTATGGCCTCGCGATAAGCTTGATTACATTGCTTGAAAAATGCACGACGGTTATAAATCTGGGTTAATTCATCATAATAAGCTTGTTGCTCTAGTATTGTTTGTAAATTTTTCAGCGCTGTAATATCTGTAAAAATAAGTAATATTCCTTTGTCATGCTGTAGTGCTGTAATACGAACCTGATAAGTACGGATAGTTTGCTCAGCTGTTGTCAGAGTTATCTCAAACTCGCGCGTCTCTAATGTAAATGGCATGGATTGTCCAGCTACAATAAACCATACTTGAGCAAAATCCATACCAAACATAGATTTTGATAACTGCGGAAACATTTTTCGACATGCTTGGTTAAACTCAATTAATCGATAGAATTGATCTAACACAATCACACCATCATTAATACTATGAAATATTGCATCTTTGGCAACCGGCATTACCCTAAATAAACGAGAAGAATGAATGGACCATAAGTACAATAGCGAAGAAACCCATAAAGTCATTGGAACAGGATCAATTCCTTGAGGTGTAAAACCCATTAAATATACAAAGCCCATGATCATTGGGATAAATTGACCACACATTAGCGCAATTAATTGCCATCGATACGTCTTAACAGTTTCTTTCCAATGGGCTAATACTAATAAAAATGCTACAAACATACAGGCAAATGTAAATACACCATGAATGATGTACCATACACCAATTTCTTGATGAATATAAGGAACTCCACGTACAAGATCAATCTCAAATACTCTATAATGAAAATGGTGTATATCATTTGTAGCAACCATGATTAAACTAATAAAGGGAATTACAAGAAGTATTACTATCTTTTTCTTGGTAATATTAAAGCCTATATATTGCATAATAAACAATAAGCCTAGAGGAGCCGAAATAGCCATTCCAGTATATGAAATAGTTGTCCAAAACTTTATAGATCCTAATGTTGTCGCAATCATACCAAAAGCACAAGCAAAGCAGTACAAAGCTACAAAGGCTGTGTAGCCAACAAATAAGTGAGCGATTTTTGTATAGTGATAGCGCTTTAGAAATACATATAAACATAAATACAAATTTAATACGCCCGATATGCAACTAAGAGTAATAAAAGCAGTCAATTGCGAATTCATATTTATGTACCTCATTAATTTTTAATTTTAATGTAACATAAATGCAAAGTTTTGTAGATTAGTTTATAAAGGTTTTTATTACAAATTATTACAATTAAATCACTTTCATATTTCTTTTAGCAAGGAGCCTTTCATATGACAAATTCAGATATTATCTTCCTTTCTGATTTATCCGAAAGCCTTGTACATCCTTTTTATCATAAATATATCGTCTTTACAGGTGCGCTTTCTACAATGACACGCTCAAAGGCTACTAAACACATAAATGCTTGTGGAGGGATAGTACAAGGAGCCGTTACATCAAAAACGGATTTCGTTATTCTTGGTAATAAACGTAGGGGCTCTAGCACAAAGCAACTGAAAGCAGAGCAGCTGATCACTCTTGGGATAGATATTCAAATAATTGTAGAGGATGATTTCTTATGGCTAATTTCCATCCCAACAAAGCCTCAAATTTAAAAAATAAGTCGATTTTTGAATGCTCAAAAATCGACTTACTATTCTAGTAACTATTTATGAACTCTTGGCTCCGGATAATCAAAGCCCTTCGTATCAACCTCTACCTTTTTCATTTGCTGATCTTCTAAAGGTTTATCCGCGCCATCTCGCTCAACCGCAACAATGGCATCGACTGTTTCCATGCCCTCAATCACTTTCCCAAAAGCCGCATATTCACCATCGAGACGTGTTTCTTGCTCCACCATAATAAAGAATTGTGAGCCTGCTGAATTTAGATCCTGTGAACGAGCCATTGAAATCACACCGCGCTCATGCTGCAGTTTATTTTCAAAACCATTCAATGAAAATTCACCATCAATCGAATAGTCTGGACCACCTGTACCATTCCCTAATGGATCACCACCTTGAATCATAAAGCCGGGAATAACTCTATGGAAAATAAGTCCATCATAGAATCCCTTTTCTACTAAAGAGATAAAATTTGCTACTGTATTTGGCGCTACAGCAGGCTCTAGTTCAATCACAATTTTTTCATCATTGTTCATGGTAATGGTTACAATTGGATTTTCCTTTACCTCTGATGCATAATCCACCACCGTATTATCCTCATTGTTCGTATCTTCTGTTGTGCCACAGCCCACCAAAAGGAGGACAAGTGTTAGTAATACCAGTAACCCTTTAGAGCGTACAACCATTTTTTCAACTCCTATTGATCAATATTTCGCATTATTAACTTTATCGCATTATCATTCTATTGTGAACAAAAACTCTTAGATAAGCTACCTAAGTCAACCTCTTTTGAATAACCCTTTTCTCTTAATAAAAGTGTATTAGTCATTTTCATAATGGTATACTTCCTGACTATCATGTAAATCTTGATTTATCCTTACTTCCTATTCTTTAGTTAACAAGGTTAGTAGATATTTTAGAATTATATGAATAGCCTTTAAGACCACTAAAAAAGTAAATTTTCACTAAATAAATATGCTCTTTCCATCAATGAAAATAGATTAATTATTGGGTTATTCAGTGACCTTCCTCCTTTTTGTATTCGTCTTAGTTTATATCTTAATTTTCCATACTTTTAAACAACCTTGTTATTCGTACACAACTCCTTTATCGAGCATTGATTTATTTTGCACTGGATTTCCTAAAA
The DNA here is from genome assembly GCF_038051955.1 of Lysinibacillus sp. FSL H8-0500. Lineage (NCBI taxonomy): Bacteria > Bacillati > Bacillota > Bacilli > Caryophanales > Bacillaceae > Lysinibacillus > Lysinibacillus sp. FSL H8-0500. Next base: position 4,753,165 of record NZ_CP150292.1, read on the forward strand.
TATATAGCTTTTTTAAATTAGTTAAACCTACTAAAGGCTCAATATTTGAAATAGCGTTATTTTCCAAATGAAGCACCTCAATTTGTTGCCAATTTTCCATAAAGCTTAGTGATTGCAATGTGCTATCCTGCATTGTAAATGAATGTAAGGCAGTCATATTCTTAAAGTAAGGCATCATTTTGTTCACATCATTCAACCAATCCCCTCCATCAATTTTAAAAGATGGCTTGTAGAGGACTAATTGCTCTAATGTATTATTTACAAATGGCTTTTCACTGTTGATGCTAAAAGAACAGCTTCCGCAATCAAATGTTTTTATATGCTGCAAATTAAATAATTCATGTGTTTCATTGAAAAAATATGCCTCACTTACATGTAACGTTTGCAAGCTAGGTAATTGATTTAACGAGCGAATATTAATAAATTCCTCGCCCTCCACTGTGGAAAGCTGCTCCAACTGTGGAAATTTCAATAGTTGCGTTACATCAAAATCCGAGGAAAGATGAACAGTCAAATCTTTTAATGCTGGTGCATTTAATTTAGGAATAAAGGCTTCATCCAATTCTGCCACCTTTAAATTTTGTGCAATAATTTCTGGCACTATCCCTTTATAATAACCTGTTATTTTCAGCTCTGTTAAAGACGATAAAGAACCTATAGCTTCAAGTGAATCTAACTCGAGAAGGCTTTCTAAGGTTAGCCTCGTCAAAGACTGCTTATTTCTAATAGGCTCTAAATTTGTGATTGATGTGTAATTTAGATAAAGCGACTGTAAATTTGGCATGCTTTGCAGAAAATCCACTGTTTTTAAGTTCTTAGCATGCTCTATACATAATTCACGCAATCGACTTAACGAATATAGTGCATTAAAATCTGTTGCATCCGTATACATAATGTTTAAAGCTTGTAAATCCGTTAACGAGGATAACCAGTGAAAATCATCGACACCGTATATGGTAAATGATTTTAACTTTAGCTGATGTAATAAATGAAAATCTATGACCGACTCATCGACATACGTAATTTCTAGTGACTGTAAATTCGGAAAGTCTAGTAGTAAAGCAAGCTCTTGATTATTGCGAATCTGTGTCGTAAGCTCTATAATTTTCGATTTATCCCCTATAAACTCTGCTACTTTAGTAAATGATTCGTTGAATGCTGTTGAATAGCTTTTTAAACCTTTTAAATGTTCAAAGCTTATTTGTTCGCTTTGCTCGATTTCATATTCATTATCTAGCTTTAGCTTCGTTAAACCTGTAAAAGCTTCAAAATCCTTTTGCTCGATTCTTTGTTTATTTAACAGCTTATCCATCATTGTATAGTTAAAAATTTTAGCCTGTTCGTTTGAAAATGGATCATCAAAACTATATTCAAAATGCCACTGCTCATCGAAATTACGAGCAGAGAAATAGCGGATTGTCGAAATTTCTTCTTTAGTAGGTAGCGCATCCCCTTTATTGAAAATATCCTGTAGGAAAAATAGGAGCGCTTCACTTTCAGGCATTGTACGAACCTCTACTTTATGCTCACTATCTGTTTTTGTATCCCCCAACGTAAAATACCCTAAAAACATCAGGATAATAATCACTGGTATCAACAACAGTAAAGCTTTCCATTTTTGAGGCGTATGTGCTGTCTGTTGAGTAGGAGATACCCCATAATAATTGTTAATCGTTTGATTAATATAATAAACTTTATTTTCCTTCAATAATAACTCTGTATCACAATAAGGACATTTAATCACTTGCCCTTCTTTGTATTCAAGCTTTCCATTACAATTTGGACAATTTAATTTAATTAATGCCATTAGCCACCCTCCTTTTCATTTATTAAAGCAAATTTTTATATAGATAAAAATAGGAGAAGATACCCTCTTGCTGGGTCTTGCATTTTTTAATACCACCCATTATTATATATCTAAATGATATATATCATTTAGATAGGTGTGAAAATATGAAGAATTATAACGACACAACATATGCAATATTAGGGATATTGACGACAGAATGTAAATCAGGCTATGCCATTAAACAGTTGATTGATCGAAGCCTTCAACATTTTTGGAAAATTAGTTATGGTCAAATCTATCCAACGCTTAAATTAATTTCCCGGGAAGGATTAGCAGAGGTACGCACTTCCGCAAGCAATGGCAGACCTGATAAGAATGAATATTATTTAACTGCAAAAGGGCTAGAGGTATTAAAAAATTGGTTAGAGCAGCCCATTGAACTATTTCCAACAGAACGCAATGAAGTTTTGCTTAAATTATTTTTTGGACACCATCAATCTGAGGAAAGTCAACTATTGCTGCTACAAAATTATAAAGAAGCACTTGAGGGGCGCTATCAAACTTATATAACAATTGAACAAGCGATCCAGCAGAAAGCAAGTGAAGATTTAAAGTATTGGCTCTTTACATTGGATTATGGAAAAAGAACAACGCAAGCCACAATTGAATGGTGTGATTTTACGCTGGAGCAACTTCAAAGGGAGGAATAGAACATGGCTAACAAAGTTTACACTGGCCGCTATACAGTGGATAATACAGAGGATATGGTCGTTTTTATTATTGGTATGAGAGTAAACAAACGTCTCGCTATTCACAAATGGTTTCCTGTATTTACAGCAATGCCTGGCATGGTTAAGGAGCTTTATACAAACAAGGAAGAGCTGGGCTTTTTATCAATGGAAAGCTATTTTGGACTAAAAACAACAACGATGATTCAATATTGGCGTTCACTTGAAGACTTGCTCGTCTATGCTAAAAACGAAAAGCATTTAGCTGCTTGGAAGCAATTCAATCGAAAAGTAAACAATAATGAGGCGGTTGGTATTTATCATGAAACCTATCAAATTCGTAAGGGTACCTATGAAGCCATTTATGTCAATATGCCCCATTATGGTTTAGGAAAGGCCTTGCCGCATATTGCTGTGACTGCCGAAAAGAATTCTGCTTCTAAAAGGCTGAACAATGAATAATTTTGTTAATGAAAAAGCTAGGAGATATTTTTATAACATCTCCCGGCTTTATCCATAAAAGAAATAAAATGAACCTTCATTCAGTGGAGGCTTACATCCTATAGCTTTCGCTCAAAAAATATCTGTAGCTGCCGCTTCGCTTTCGCTCAAAAAATATCTGTTAATATGGTATCAAAGCTTGTTCGGCGCTTTTATGATATTCAAATTTAACAGACTTAGGTTTCAATCGAAATAACACCTACAATCAAAGCTACCAATTACTGTGCCAAAATAAAAGGCATTATTGGACATAAAGAATGTTAAAAAGGTCACTATAATTACTAAATAAGGCCCTAATGCAGGCTGTATAACAGTTACGAAAGTTTGAGCATCCCTGTGCTTCAGAGAAAATATCCACTGCAATTACAATCCATTGGATCTTAATGCAAAATCCCCTTTGCTCTTGCCTCCCTCAGCCATTGTGGGAATTCATTAAGAAGTCGATCATATAATTCTTCATCTGTTATTTTATCTAAATCATCCAAAGCAAAAAAATCGGCATTATCAATAAATCGCCCTGGTAAATCATCTAATTTTTGTAGAACACCGTAATTCGCATTCCCTAGACCAACAAATTGCCAGAAAATATTATGTTGTGAAGCATCAATCAAAATTTTAGCAATCTCTTTATCTTTATAAATCCCACCATCACTGAAAAATATAATATATGCAGGTATGTCCTTGCGAGGCTCTTTTTTTACATAGTGACGGATAATATCCTTCATAACAGGTGGCTCATTATTCCCTGAGCCTAAACCACCAAACATTTGGGGCACAGGATAGGTTTGTTGAATATAATCCTCAAAATCTCTCTCTGTCACACTTCTAGCTTTCATAAATTTAGAGCCAAAGAACCAAACATCTAATTCGCCATTGTCATCCATACAGGCAGCAACAGCTAACACTCGTTCAAATGCACGTTGAATGGTGCCTCTTTGATATAGCTGTGTCATTGAGCCTGATGCATCAAAAACAACAGCTATCCGCGACTTTTCAAATCCAATTTTTTTCTTTTCCAATGAAATGGAAACCTTCTTTTTCAATAAATCAATTTTTGTTAAATGAACTTCTTGAACAGGCTCGCTAGAAGGAATAGATGGAACTTCAGGCTCTTCAACCTCCACTCCATACGATTCAGCTAGTGGCTTTAGCCCACCATTAAATCCCCTACCAATCGCTCGAAATTTAAATGTTGCTTGATGTCGATATACTTCAGCAAGAACCAATGCCCTTTCTTCAGTAGCATCATCTATTTGATAGCAAACCTCTCCTTGCCTACTTTTTACTGTAATACTCAGCCCTTGAACTGTAGCAAATGTTGCGTTTCCCTCTAATGTTGCTGTAAAAAAGCAATGCTGAATAGTTGGTGAAAGCTTCTCTAACTGTATCGTAAAAACTACTTTATTCGTTTCATTCGTTGTTAACCAAACACTTCGCTCTGGCTCTGTTTCTTGATTGTAAAATACCATATAAGCATCTGATGGCACCTTGCCATTAGCGCCTACTAAAAAAGAACTAACATCTAATATCGACGTAGAACTCCATCGTAACTCCACTGTAATCGTGCCACTCTCTGCAAGAATGGTATTTCCACCCTTTTGTAAAGAAACAATATTAGTCATCTCAAAACTCCTTTAATAGTTAATAAATATTGCTATTTTTTTCGCTATAATCACTATAAACATCTAATACCTTATCCCTTTAAGATTGATGAATTATGCTGATATTTAAGAAAATTATAACATTTGATTCTAAAAAAAGTTCAATTGATATAAATTTTGAAAGACCCTAAAATTACAGTAAACAAAGATTTTAAATATCAAGAGCAGCCACCTATCTAAATTTGAGATAGATGACTGCTCTTTATGTATAACGCATATTTGTGATAGTTTAAGCTTACTTTATATTCCTTCATAGCTATAAGGCTAAATATATAATTTCTTAGATAAAGAAATTGCTCCTATCTAACTTAGAAAGACGATTTTTCTTATTTTTAATACAATTTATTTAACATCTGCTTAGGAGTTAGTTCTCTATAAAGCTAATAAATTGAAATAAGCTCTTTTGTATAAGGATGACGTTCATTATCAAATAAATCACGGCTATTAAATTCATCAATCAGATGACCTTCCTTCATTACTAGTATGCGCTGACACATTTGGTTAACAGCAGCAAGGTCATGAGATATAAAGAGATAAGAAAGATTTAATGTTTCACGAAGCTCCGTTAATAAAGTGAGCACTGCCCTTTGTGAAATAACATCCAGACTGGCAGTTGGCTCATCCAAAACAATTAGCTCTGGTTCAATACTTATAGCCCGAGCAATTGTTACCCGTTGCCGTTGCCCGCCACTTATTTCATGGGGATATCGCTCAGCTAAATTAGATGGCAATTCAACCGCTTCTAATAGTTGTTTGACGAAAGCAGCCTTAGAGGTAAATGAAAAATAACTAAGATTCAGCTCCTTTGAATACTCCAAATAGGGGTCAAGCAGTGAATCCTTTATTTTTAGCTTTGGGTTTAGGGCAGCTAAGGGATTTTGAAACACGATTTGCAGCTTTTTTCGATAAGAATATAACTGTCGTCCATTGAGACTTTCGATTGGCTCATTGTTAAAATAGATGGAACCACTGTTAATTGGTTCAATGCGCAATAAACATCGAGCTAGTGTACTTTTACCACAGCCACTTTCCCCAACAAGACCTAAACACTCACCTTTATTTAATGTAAATGAAAGATCATCTACCGCCACTTTTCCTGATTGATAGGATTTGGTCAGTTCTTTTACTGTAAGCAAACTCATTCTTTTCCTACCTCCTGCAAACCTGATAGCAGACCCTTACCTAAAATTGGTGTAGCATGAATTAGCTGCTTTGTATACGCATGCTTTGGATGGTCAAGTATACGATGCTTCCCACCAGACTCGACAATTACCCCATCCTTCATGATTGCTATACGGTCAGCATACCGTCTTACATGCCGCCAATCATGCGTGATAAATAGAATGGTACAACCTATTTCCTTTTGCTTTTTTGCAAGCAGCTCTAAAATGCGATGTCCTGATACACTGTCCAATGCAGTTGTTATTTCATCTGCAATCAATAAATCCGGAGATAATAAAAGTGCGATTGCAATTGAAGCGCGTTGAAGTTGCCCTCCGCTTAATTGAAAGGGGTAGCTATTATAAAAGGCTTCATCTAATCCAACTGAATGAAGGGCCTCAATTGACTTTATTTTTCTCTGTCTAGCATCTAGGTTGCCATGCACCTTTTGATATTCCTCTAAGTGTTGTCCAATCGTTCTAAATGGTGTAAAGGTACCTTGATAGTCCTGAAAAATATAGGACAGAGTTTGACCACGAATTGTACGCATTTGCTTTGGCGACAGTGAACACAAATCCTCCTCGTTTAAAAGGATCTTACCTTCTACTTGAAAATTTTTAGGAAGCAATTGTCCTATTGCCTGGGAAAGAATGCTTTTCCCACTTCCACTTTGCCCCACTAATGCAAACCATTCGCCTTTATCAATGGAGAATGACACATTATCAATAATTTTTTTCTCTCCACTACGAATGGAAACTTGCTCCATTGATAAAATCATTGCTTCACCTCCTTCTTCACATCAAAATGATCACGTAAATAATCGCCCAGCATATTCGTTAGTAACACCACTACTACGATTGCCAATCCTGGATAAATCATTAATTCAGGTCTCGATTGAAAGTACGGACGTGATTCATTCAACATTGCTCCCCATTCAGGTGTTGGAGGCTGTACTCCTAAACCAATGTAGGAAAAAGCTGAAATAAGCAAAAGAATTTTGCCAAAATCAAGGCTTGCGAGTACTAAAACATGCCCGATGATATGAGGAAATAAATGCTTTCTTATGATTTTTATTGGAGAAAGACCATTCGTACGTGCAACCAGTACATATTCCTTTTGAGACTCAGATAAAACCGTGCTACGTACCAGACGTGCATAACTTACCCACTTAACCATAATAATAGCAAGCACTAGATTACCTATACCTGGACCAAGTAAACCACTTAATACAATGGCTATAATTGTATCTGGAAAAGCTAAAAATCCATCTGCAATACGCATAAATACACGATCAACTAGCCCACGTTTGTAGCCAGAAATAAGCCCAAAAGGTACACCAATAATAAGCGCAGCAAGAAGGGCTAATAAGCTGTACCCAATTGTCTGCTGAGCCCCTAGCACTAATCTTGTCAAAACATCCCTACCAAGTTGGTCTGTCCCTAATGGATGCTGGAGGCTCATCCCCTGAAGTCGTTCATCAAGGTTTGTTAAATTTGGATCATGTTGCAAATGGAAAAAAGTATACAGAACAATAAATAAAATAAAGATTAGGCATATTAAAGCTACTATACCTGACCAACTGAACTTTTTTAATTTTTGCAAACGTAAAGATAATCCACTCATCGATTCGCCTCCCTTTCTTTTAGCTTCATTTCAGGATTTAAGTATCTATAAGATAGGTCGACACATGCGTTTACAATAAAAACAATAATTGCCATAATTAAAATATATCCTTGGATAAGGGGATAATCACGTTGGCGTATAGCATCAACCACAAGCTTTCCTATCCCTGGATACGCAAACAACACTTCAATTACTACTACACCGCCAATCAGGCTTCCTAAGCTAACGCCAAAAACAGTAATAACAGGAGGAAGGCTGTGTCGAAATGCATGCATGAGAAAAATACGTTTTTCTGATAAACCACGCGCTCTTGCAGCACGGATAAATTCCTGACTGAATGAATCGAGAAGGCTAGAACGAAGCAAACGAACATATACGCTCGAAATAGCTAGACCCAGTGTCAATGATGGTAAAATTAAAGATATGAACCCATCTCTTCCCATAGTCGGAAGCCAATGCATACGAACACCAAATAGCTCAATAAGAATAAGACCTAGCCAAAAACTAGGGATGGCTGCACCAAGAACAGATAAGGTTCTCCCTAATTGGTCGATCCAGCTATTGCGGTAAAGTGCAGATAGCGATCCTAATGGAACCGATATAACCACCATAACAATTAATGCTCCAGCCGCTAATTCCATAGTGGCAGGCAAGCCCATTAAAATCATATCCATTACGGGTTGACCTGTAACATAGGATACTCCGAAATCAAGCGTAAAGAATTTTAGTAGCCATAGTCCATACTGTACAAGCAATGGCTTGTTGAATCCCATATCCTCTCTTAATGCCTCTAGCTGCTCCTGATTAACAGATAGTTCATCAACATTTAAAATCGTTAAAACAGGGTCACCAGGCGCAAGTCTAACAACTAAAAAACTAATAAATGTAATAAATAATAGAAAAATTAGAACCTCAAAGATTTTTCGAGCAAGAATTCTTAGCATCTATTTCACATCCAACAGATTGGTAATCATATAATATTCACTTCTCGTTGTTACCCAATTTTTCACTTTATTTTCTTTATAAGCAACAATTGTAGAAGGATGCAGAACAAATGAATTAATTACATGGTCATGAACATAATTAGCTGCCTGCTCTGCTAGTACAGCTCGCTCCTCCTGACCAACAGTTTGATTGAGCTTATCGATAATGGCAGTCAACTCTGACTCATGAGCTCCACTAAAGTTAAGCGCACCAGTTGGATGATAGGTTGCATTTAAATAATAGCCTGCATCCCCTCTTGGAGCCGTTAGGTTGCTATATGTCGCCAAATCCCAATCCCGATTTGATGCCATATATTCCTCGGGTATATCAATTTGACGAATTTCTACATCGACGCCTATTTGTTTAGCATCCGATTGAAATACTTGAGCGATTAATGGCAAATCTGCTCTCGCACTATACGTTAAAAGTGTAAATTTAAGCGGCTCTCCGTCTTTTTGCATCTTGCCATCTTTAAGGGAATAACCCGCTTCTTCTAAGTACTTAATTGCTATATCTGATCCAGTTTCACTTTTCTCATAGGATGGAGCAAACGGCAATGATGGTAAAAAGGGGCTAACAGCAGGTTCTCCGTACCCTAAAAGTATATTATCTACAATTTTCTGACGGTTAATTAAGGCATCCACCGCACGACGGACATTTATATCCTGTAAACTTTTTTGTTGCATATTCATCGTCATTTGATGAACACGGAATGTCGCAGTAGATTCTACTTTTATTCCATCTAATGCTTCTAACGATTCCAAGCTCTCTACCTCTGGACGATACACAATATCCACTTGTCCAGACTTCAACGCAAGGGAGCGAGCATTTGCATCCTCATTAAAGGAGAATGTTACTGAATCAAGATTGGAAGCACCATCCCAATAATTATCGTAACGCTTAAGCTCCAATTTACTGCCCGGTGAAAATGACTCTAGTACAAAGGGACCTGTACCAACTGGTTTATTGACAATATCCTCTTCTGTTACATCGATAATTGAAACATTCGGATTCACTAGCTCAGAAATAAACTCTGGAAAAGGAACCTTTGTAGCAATAGTTAAGGTATATCCATCTGCATCAATTTTGTCTATTTTAAGAGCGTTCTGAATTGCCACACTCTCCTGCAATGCCCGTTCAAGAGAAGCCTTCACTGCCTCTGCATCCATTGCTTTACCATTCTGAAATGTAATATCCTCACGAAGATGAATCGTCCAATGTCGACCATCCTCCCCCTCCCAGCTTTCAGCAAGCCATGGAGCGACAGTTAAATTTTCCTCATCTAAACGCACAAGTGTTTCTGTTATTCCAGCTCTTAATGGAACATAACTTGAATCAACATGAGGATCTAAAGAATTCGTGGAAAAATTATAGAGAAAGTTAATATGCTTGTCCGTGGTATTCTCTTTAGCTGTTTCCTTAGAGGGTGTTGTACAAGCACTCAATAAGCAAAGACATACTAGTAAGATACCTACTTTTAATATTGAATTGCCTATAAACGTTGGGGTATCTTTTATATTTGCCAGGCTGTACCTCTTATTTCCATTAACAAATTTCATAGTTAACTACCTCTTTTCTAATCCGCATTTAAAATAGTAATCATTACGTTTTGCATTATATCGTAATCGTTACTATTTAACAACGGTTTTTTTAGCAAAAATATAACTTTTTAAACTACTTATACGGAGGATTTTACAATTAGAAGGGAGGAATGAAGGATAGGAACATGTCCTACAAGGTTAAGCTTCATCTAATAAATATGAAAAAGCCATCTACTCAAAAAATTTTAGAGGAGATGGCCATTCATCATATCTATCAAAAAGACATACTTATAATAAATTTCTACATAATAGCAATAAAGGCTTAAAATACCTAATTGAATTTGCTATAACAGCTTTATACTAGGATTGTTAAAGTTTGCCCATGCTATATTACTATCAATATATCTAACCATTCGATAAGCAACTGGCTTAAACCCACACTTAGGCCAAAACGTTGAAGAGGCAAGGTTGGTCATTCTCCAATCTGTTATCATACTATTGTATCCTTTCTCTTTCATAATTCTATAGCCTTCATTCATTAGCTTTTTCCCTACACCTCTTCCCATTTGAGAATGGTACGTGCCTGCAATGCTTAACTCTACTCCGTTGTCAGGTGTCATCAAATCAGAGGTGATCGGACAATAATATTGAAAGCCTAATTCTTCCGTATCCTTTATCGCAATAAGACATATTTCGTCATTGTCCTCTACTATACTTTTATAGGCAGCTTTTATATTCGATACTACTTCAGGTAACGCAGGCTCAAACGTAGGTGCCGCATTATGATACGATTGAATGATACTAGACATTTTCCCCATCATGTCACTATCCATTTTATTAGCAACCCTAATCTCTACATCCGACACATTTTCAAAGGATTTATAATCTTTTATGTTCATTACGGCATGGACTTGCTGGATAAAAAAGCTTAATCGTTGGTAAGCATCATAGTATGCCTGATTACCAAGAGGGATGATTGTATAGTGCATAAAACAACCCTGCTCAAGCCATGCCTCTGAAACCCTTGCATATAGATTTCGTATCAGTTCAGAGGATTGATCCATTCGGATTGCTACACCCTCATAGGGCACCCATGCATATCTGCCTCTAAGAGTATCGATCTTTATCTCTCCAATGATATAGCCTACTAGCTCATTATTCGTAAATGCTCCCATCCCAATCATTTTGTTATTTATAAATAATTCCTCAAGTATGCGTATTGTATATTTGACATTGAGACAACTGTTTTTTAAAAATGGAAATACTTCACCTTCAACATTTTGCCGATGAATTAGTAAATCAGCCATTGCGGGTATGTCATTAATACTAATTGCTTTGAACTCATATACTTTCAACATTATTCCTCCTCACTTATCCTTATTCATTGACAATTCTATAATAGTTAAGGAGAATTAACTTAACTATAAATCTTTCAAATAAATTAAGGATGATAAATCTGTGCATGATTATTTAGTACTTATAGACAAAATTAACCAACAATTTGAGCAGTTCAAATTATTAGTTTTACAAGAAACAAAAGAGGCTGAGGAATTAGAAAGCTTTCATCTAACTCCTCAACAAGAAATGATAATGTATTATATCATTCGTCATGAACCAGTAATTGCAAAAGATATTGTAAACCATTTTGATATTTCAAAAAGTGCAGTTAGTCAAGTCATTTCAAAACTTGAAGAAATGAACATGATCTATCGCCAGGAAAATTTAGTAAACCGTAGAGAGGCCCTTATTTATCTTGGCGAAAGGGGCCAAGAGTTCCATCAACTTCTAAAAAAAATTGATGCTATTCTTGTAGAAAAATACTACTCGAAAGCAAGCTTAACAGAGTTAAAAAATGTTCTGGATACATTAAATAAGATTGTTGGGACTAAAAAAATTTAAAGCTGTTTGATTCCATATTTAGCATTCAACAAATTTTTCTACACTGACTATTATCAATCCTTTTTCATATTCGCTTTAAAATAGTAGAACTCATCTTCCCTTTTCGCCTCCCTAAGTAATGAGTCAGCTTCTTTACCTTTCACATAATGGTCAAAGAAAGCCAAAGCATACTTATTCATAACTTCATGGAATTGATTTACATCTATATTCCATGATAATAGAGGCGAGAGAAAGGGGAAATCTGTAAAAGTATAATGATCGCCTGCTATAAAAGTAAGCATAAAGGTATCTCCCTTTATCCCCTCTTTATAGTGAAAGTCAGCAAGCTCTGTAATTTTACTATGATACCTTTGAAATTCCGCTGGAGTAATATTTGTATACTGAATTTCTTCATCTGGTATATAAAGATAATCTTCATCTAAAATAAACATAAAAGGCTGTTCAAACCCTGAGCTGGCTACCGGTTCATGTAAGGGGCCATCTATATTGATTCCTCCAGAAATTCTGCTATCGTCTAACAGTGCTTGAGCAGCCGTTGAACCTCCATATGAATGACCAAATATACCGATTTTGCCCATATCCATCTTTCCATTAAATAAACCTTGAGGATCCCTATGATTAATTATTGTTAATTGATCTAACACATAGCTTATATCTTTTGAGCGCCTTTTAACATCTTTCTCATCATCAATATTAAAAGAATAGGAATAGGCATCTGTCTGATTCATGATTTCCCGTCCATCCGGAAACCTTGTATAAGCTGCATCATTTGTATGGTCAACGCTGACAACAATATATCCGTGACTTGCCAATTCCTCCATTTGGGAAAAGCTTTGCATTCTGGTACTACCATATCCATGAGAAAATAAAAGAACTGGAAATTTGTCTTCTCGATTAGAGACAGCTATATCCTTTATGCTATTAGTTTGCCCATACTTTAAATACTCAAATAAAGAGCGTGGAACAGAAAAAATAAATTCCATCGTTCCTGACCATTCTACATAAGGAAAAGGTTCATACTGCATATCCTTCAATGTGTCCCTTATCTCTGCTGGATACCATATTTGAATCATTAATTCCCGAGCTTTTTGTTCCGAGTCATATCTGGATTCATCTATCAAATGTCTTGAATTCATACCTACTTCGAATGGACCCGTAGGCTTTGGAAGTTGAAATACAGGCATCATCGTGACTAAGCCCACACTGCCAAATGAATAAATAAGCATACACAAAATATGTACAAATCTTTTAACTTTCCTGTTATTTTTCACGCCTTCAAGGAGGACTTTTTCTGCATTCTTTTGCATATAGGACTTTATTGTAAATACCGTTAAAAGTATAAACAATATATAGGTCAATCCCATTTGCCACCGATCACCCTCAAGCCTTAAATGAATAATTAAAAGGAGAAAAGCCATCAGATTAAGAGTTCCTTTCACCTTTACATTAATTTTTAATAGAAAAGAAAAAAACCATACAATATGAATGACAATCAACATACCTTCAAATAGTCTCAATAATCTCAACTCCTATATCCTTTAGTTAAGTTAACTTTACTTAACTATATATTGTAAGAATACAAATGTCAATTTTTTCAGAAATATTCTAAAGTGAGATCCTGCTTTTTACTGCCATAATAATAACGATTTCTTTAGATATATCATTGTTTCTAAACACCGCCTTTATCATAAAATATAGTGTTTCGGAATAATGAAACAATCTTTAACGCTTGGAAAATCTATGTTCTCAAAACAATAATCCCTCCAAAAATAATAATTCATCACTATTTCGGAGGGGTTATTAAATTGATCTGTTTATTCTATCCTGTATAGATTTTTAATAAAAAGTTGACTATCCATCTCAAAATTAGATTTGTCCTTCATTCATTACATCACTTTTCCAAGAATTTTTTTATTGAAAATGGAAAATTTCTCTGTTTTACTAATGAAATTGGATAACATATTTCACTTACAATTGTTTTTCCCTACAATAAATTATAAGTTACCAATTTAAATATCTTTAGCAGTTCTTTTCGTTAACCTCACATACTTATGATACGGTTCACCGTAACTAGTGTAAGTGCAATTTTTATAAATTATTTTAGTTTGAATAAAGTGGATTTAAAAAACATATACTAAATCCCATAAAATAAGGTTTTTTTCTTCATTTTTTAAACTTTAAATGATATATTATACTTATTTAAGTAAAAAAAATAAAAAAATTTATTTAAGGAGGATTTATTATGTCACCAATTAGAGGCATTAAAAAGCTTCCTATTAGCATTCCTGTAACGGATGCAACTAAGATATTGATTCTTTTAAATGAAGTCTCAAATAAGCTGGGAAGATTAGATGAACGATTTAAATATTCATTACTAGGTACTGAATTAATCAACACACTCTCATTAAATGAATCTGTTCAATCTACTAGAATTGAAGGCACTCAAGTTACATTCATAGAAATGGTTGAACAGGCACATAAAAAAAATACTGCTCCTAAGATTCATGAAGTAGATAATTATAGAAAGGCCTTAAATTATGGTTATGAGCAAATTCGAAATGGCTATCCAATTTCCACCCGATTAATTTTGGAATTACATGAAATTTTAATGAAAAATTCTAGGGGAACTACAGAAGGAAGTGGTGAATTTAGGAGAATTCAAAATTTTATTGGACCTAATAATAAAATTGAAGATGCTTCATATATCCCTATTGAAGCTAACGAGATACCCAATTACTTAAATAACTGGGAAAACTTTATTAATAAACATCCTTATGGTCAAAAACTCTCAACAGAACATCTAGAGAAAGAAAATACATTTATAATTGATGAAAACAGTCCTGCGTTGTTAAAAGCTGCTATTATGCATGCCCAATTCGAATCTATACATCCATTTTTAGATGGTAATGGTCGTTTAGGTAGGATCTTAATTGCTTTATATACAGTACAATCAAATTTAATAGCAAGCCCAATCTTTTTTGTTAGTGAAGAACTTGAGAAACAAAGATTTAAATATTACCACTTTTTAAATAGCACAAGAGGTCATAATGCAAGTTGGACTCAGTGGATTGAATTCTTCCTAGAAGCTTCTAATAGAATGGCCGATAAGTTAAATCTTTTATTAGAAACTGCTGAAAAAATTGCTTTTGATGGTCTTACAAAGTGTGAAAAAGATGTACAAAAAAATGTTTACTTACTATCGTTCCGCTACCCTAAAACAAATGCTGTAGAAATGGCACAAGCTTTAAATATTTCCCCATCTACAGCTAGACAAGCTTTAAACTTTTTAGTTGATAATCAGTTACTTTATAAAGATGATCAATCAAAAAGAAATGTGGCTTATTATAACTACGATATTACTCAATTGATTCAATCTTAAATACTTTAAACCTGCATCTAATCTATTGATACTCGATGCAGGTTTACTTCTTTTTAAAAACCTCACTTACTTATGATAAGGTTCACCGTAGTGATTTAAGAGGCAAAAAATAGAGACGAGAGACTTTTTCTCTCGTCTTTTTCAACTAATCTATTTGATTTCTAATTGCTTTGATTTAGTCAATCTTCTTTGAAAAAAGAAACTTCTCGATATTACCTAATAATCCATAATCAAAAGAAAGACTTCGTTTTTCCTCTTCTTTGTAAACCTCATTCAAGTAACTTGCCAGATCATCCATCAATTGATTATTATCAATAAAAACGTTTCCTTTATGACCGTCAAAGCTTTTTATAAAGAAATGTCCATCTTCACATCTAAATAATAGATGTAGGTTGCCTTGTGAACGATATTCATATTTAGTCTTTACAGTTATAGGATATTTTTGATTTACTATAAAGTCACATGCTTGGTATTCATCATTATCTGTTACTTGTATTGTCCCTATAAAATGTGTGTAATCGAACTTACAAACTGAACAAAGTAAAACATTATTCATTTCCATCCTCCTCGTTTTTTGCATTATAAAATGAATGGGGCATATTTCCCTAACACTTATAAATCACTTAACTAATTCATCGCTAATTTGTTCAATCGAATCAGCACCATCAAATAGAAAGTTACCCTTTTCTATGCTTAATTGTGTTCTTGCTGATTTCAATCCTAACACCTCATTTACATATTTAACAAATTCAATTTTATCTGCTTCTTCAGCCTTGAAATCTACAATAACAAATCGACTTAAAGGTCTTTGCTTTTCTCCTCTTTTTCTCGTTAGTTCCAACCTTGCTTTTATTGCCTCATTTATATGTTCATCTCTAAAGCTGTATCCAATTATATATAACTCATCACAAATATCGTCTGGATCCATCATTTTTACTTTAAATTTATTGTAGTAATAATTGAAGGGGGACATCTGTACTTTGGCACTTTTATAACCCCCAGTTATTATTGAAGGGAAGTATTCAGATGTATTTAGTCTTTTGTAAAAATCTTTTAGTCTAATATCCTCGGTCTTTAACTTAAACACCCGACCATCATTTAATCGCTTAAATGAAGACAGTGAGCCATGTAAGTGATGCAACCTAATGTTTCTTCGCCCAAAATCAGCTATATTTTCATGAGGACTAAAATTAAATTTTTCAGCACCATCCAAATAGCCCCTTGGTACATGAAAATCAGTAAATTCATCAGTACCAACCACACTCAGAAGGATTGTTTCAAGAAGTAAATCAAAGTTCAACGTGAAAAAGTCTACTTGATTATTTTCTTGCACTTGAGTTTGTAGCCACCTAATAAATCCAGACAATTTTTCGTCTATTTGATTCCAATGAACATTCCCGTCAATTATCTCTACAATCGAAGAAGTATACGATAGTATGATTTGTTTAATCTTTTCTAAATGACTTCTTAACTCATCAACTGATAAATTTTCAGATTCAAGGTATATCTTTCCCTCGTCTGTCGTGTCTAAGAATGCTACATAACTGTCCAATGAATCATGAACTTGCTCTATACTTGCAATTGCTTCTTCAAAGTCTACTTGCACATAATTTCCCTTTTGAATTCTCTCCATGTGATGTTCAACAAATTTTTGATGCTCATTAGGTAAATTATTGTAAAAAGTTTGTGTAATATTTTGCAATGAGAAAGCTCCGTTCAACCCTACCGATAATCCATTTCCAGTTAGTATTACTTTTCTCATTTTCCTCACCTCAAATGAATATTTTTCTAACAAAATACTAAAATACAATACATCGACAATTACAAAGGAGGTGTACCCATGGACAAAGACAAATTCCAAACAGCCAATAGCAAAAATCGTGTAGCCATCGTAAACGAGTTGCTAAAACGGGATGGTTTTGATTTACAAAAAGTAGCGGATGCTCTTGAAATGAACTATTCCACCTTTACAAAACTAATGCAAGAAGACGATTATGTTTATATCAAGCGGGAAAACCAGTATTACAAATTTGTTCGTGATGAGAGTCAGGTTTCCACTATTTCTGACCAAACCGATTCCGAAATGGACTATATTAAGAAGAACTTTTCCCTTTTGAAGAGTTTAATAGAACGATATAAACACAACGGCGACTTCATCATTGACAAGCGTATTTTCCGTTCCACCTCTAAAATCTCCAGTAAAAACTTCCGTATGCCTGATGACCTCTATCAAAACTTTGTAGCTACTTGTGAGAATGAATTTCCTCATCTGAAAATCCAAGACATAATTGCACAGCTTCTTCTTGATTTCACAGATAAATACTCCGACAAGTAAGAAGACAATTGAAAGATAAGGCAGTGCCAATAGCAATACTCGAATGGAACTGCCTTATTTAAAGGATCAATATTTTAAAATTAATTATCCAAGTACCTTTTTTACTTTTCCTTTCCAATCATTCCGATGAATAAGCCGCCATTCATGGAGATTGTTTTGAATAATTTCTGCTTTACTCATTTTAGACACGCTTTCCCAATCCCCTCTTACAATATAGGTTGCGTTTCCTACATTTGCACTTTCAAATACATATAATCCCTTATCTTTAAAACCAAATATGACATATCCAGAAAAACCGTTTTGTCCTATCGCTTCGAAATCTGGATTATAGTTAGCAATCGTTTCGAGTCTTTCCCAGATGACCATTTGTTTTGATTTCTTTCCTGACTCAACGATATTCTTAAAACGTTCCTTTCTTTTTTCCCATGGCCATCCATTACTCTCTAAAAAGACCCAATTGTATCGCTTCAACTGTGAAGGTTTATAATAGGTATCCAATTGTTCCGAAAAAACTTCGCAATATCCTACTAATTCTAAAATAATATTTGCTCCAACTACAGCTTTCTCCAAGTCCGTTTCTCTGTTAAAAGTTGCGTTAATCAATAAAAATAAATCGTCATCTTTTGCTTCTATTACAATTTCAAATCCTGTCCCAGC
The DNA here is from genome assembly GCF_038051955.1 of Lysinibacillus sp. FSL H8-0500. Taxonomy (NCBI): domain Bacteria; kingdom Bacillati; phylum Bacillota; class Bacilli; order Caryophanales; family Bacillaceae; genus Lysinibacillus; species Lysinibacillus sp. FSL H8-0500. The sequence goes on from NZ_CP150292.1 coordinate 4,771,423, forward strand.
TATACTCTCCTTTTTATACACTTGTCGAGGAATATCAACAAAATCAGTAACTTCCTCCGTTTGATCTCTCCCTCTGAACTCCCTACGTGTAGAATACATAGAAACATAGATAGTTTCTTTAGGAAGATCTCTCCTTGTAATTTCCTTACCCTCTACATTAAACCGAGTGAACCTTCCAACTACAGGCGGGAACATTGCTTGTCCAACTTCTAAAGATGGAAAACCTATCTTTCCTATTTGCTCTTTATTTTCTTTCGTAATTTTTACTCCCAACCTAAAAACTTCGTCAATCGACTTAACATATTTTTCAATAGATCTAATATAACTTTTTCCTTGAATCATTTTGCACCTTCTCCTCTCAATAAAAAAAAGACAGCTCTAATCCAATTAGAAACTGCCTTTCCTTCTTATCTTGTTGTGAGTTCGTGTTGTTAAAGTTCTTGGACAATCTCTTCGTCGAGTATGGCTTTCCGCTTCTGCCAGTCAGGCATAAGCGTGAATAGCATGTTGTAGAAGTTATCGCTGTGATCGTTATATTTAAAATGAATCAGCTCATGTAAAACAACATAGTCAATGCAATGCTTAGGAGCTTTTATCAGCTCTGTATTAAGAAGGATGGTGTTTTTCTCGATTAATGCTGATCCCCAGCGTGCTTTCATTGTTCGAAAGTCCAAAGATGGCTTTCCTACCCCGTATTTCTTCATACACTCACTCATTTTATCGAGGGATTCTTGAAATATTTTGAGTGCCTTTTCTCGATACCAGCTATCCATCAGCTTTTCTTTTCGTTGAAAGTTTTGCAGGTCTTTCACATATAAGTAAATAAAACCTCGAAAATACTTGACTATTTCCTCGTCTGTCGTCTTTTCGACACGCAGGCGGTATTGCTTCCCTAAATAGCGAAAAGATTCTCCGCTTACATATTCTCGTTCACTTCGCCTATGTGGCATGGCTTCCTCGAAAGTTTTTACGTTCTTAACAATCCATGCCCCTTTGCTTTTCACAAAATCATAGATAACGTCAAGTGGCACTTTCTCATTCGCCGATACTTGAATCGTCATATCAGGCTTAATGTTTAAATTGATATTTTTAACGTTTTTACGTTCGATAAAAAAGTCAATTCGTTTATTGCTGTAGTAGATTTGATGTCTTTCCATGTTGTTCACAACCCTTAGTAACGTCTGATCGCTACTGTTTTGATTTGTTCAATCACCTTATCAATCGTATCATAATCAAGCTTGACACCCTGTTCTTTTGAAAAGTCGTATAAAAGGTCATCTAAGTCTTGTGCGATGCGATTGTGTATTTGCAGGTTATTGTGCCAATCTACCTTTTGATGTTGTTTAATAATTTCATCCATCTTCAAAGCTAATTCGCCAAGAAGGTCCTCTCCGTAACTTGCGGGTGTTTCCTTCGTTTCAGATAATATATCTTTTGTCACGCCGTAAAAAGCTTGTGCATCTATATTTTCTTTAATGACGCTCGGATAGTCCTCTTTTGATTCACCGTTACGATAATCGTTCATAATATCTTTCATCTTATTTAAGTATTCGGCTTCGGAAATCCGCTTATCCTTATATTCCTGAATCGCTTCCTGAATCCGCTCAGAAAACTTCTTATAATAAGCGGGGTTTTCATCCCATTTTGCATGGACACTTTTCGTTAGACGGGTCCGAATTGCATCAGCTTTAGCACGTTTCGATTCCAAACGCTCCAGTTCCTCCTCAAACTGCTTTTCATTGAGGATATCAACTGGGTTTGTTATACGAATGACTTGTTCAGCAGAGATATATTGATCCATTAGTTTTTGCATTTTCGCTTCATATTCTTTATGATCAATCGTATCCGAATAACGTAACTTCACGCTTTTTCGTAGTTCTTGGAAAAACTTCAAGTCCCTTTTGTATGTGGAAAGTTCTTCTGGCTGTAATGCATTATAGATTCGTTCGGATTCCAATGCGATAGCAAGGTTGCGGCCGAACTGGCTTAGTGTATCATAAAACGTTTCTCTTTTTTCCTCGTCTTCTAACAATACCTCATACTCTTCTACATCTCGTTTATTTCTAATAGCAGAAAAGAGTTGCAGTAAGTCGGAATGATGCTGACGAAGTGAACCAATCACAGTAATAACATCATGGATTGCACCTTTTAAATCAGTTGGATCGAAGTTTTCTAAGCCTGCTCCTGAATACATTTGCAAAGCTTCATCCAGCTTAGATAAAAGCCCTCGGTAATCAATGATTAAACCGTAGTCTTTGCCTTCATACAGACGATTCACCCTGGCAATCGCCTGCAGTAGCGTATGTTCTTTCATTGGCTTATCAATATATAAAATTGACGCTCGTGGTGCATCAAAGCCAGTTAATAGCTTATCCACAACAATAAGTAAATCAATATCGTCACCATGTATAAACTCATCTTTGATTGCGTCTTCATAGTCTTCAGCCGTTCCATAACGATTCATCATCCGTTGCCAGAAACGTTGGATTTTGTCATTTGATTCCTCATCTATCGCATCATGACCTTCTCTTTGGTCAGGAGGTGAGATAACGACAGCACAGTTTAAATCGCCCAGCTCTTCAAAAGCTTCCAAATAACGAATGGCTTCCATTTTGCTGTTCGTTGCAAGCATTGCTTTGAACTGTGATCCTTGTGTTTTGTAATTGCGATTAAAATGTTCATTAATATCAAAAGCAATCATGCTAATGCGTTGATCAGATGAAGCAATTCGTTCAAAGTGACTCCATTTCTTCATTACTTCATCCTTTTGTTTATCATTCAGATGACGAGTTATCATTGAAAGTCGGTTATCAATCGCTGTTTTGTTGACCGTTTGATCAACCATTTTCCCTTCATACAGCAACGGAACAATTGCACGATCTTTTACGCCATCTGCAATTGTGTATTTATGAATGAGCTTACCAAATTTAATCATTGTGCTTTTTTCTTTTTTCATCAGGGGTGTTCCTGTAAAGCCTAAGTAGCAGGCATAAGGGAACACTTTTTTCATTTTAATGTGCAATTCTCCATATTGGCTTCTGTGCGATTCATCGACAAGTACAAAGATGTCTCTTGATTCAATTGGCTGTTGTATTGTTGATGCCGTATCGAATTTATGCACTAATGTCGTGACAATATCAGCATTCCCATCTTTAATCAGCGAAACTAAATGGCTTCCAGATATGGCTCTACTTGCTTTTAATCTCGTGTGATTAAACGTTTTGTGAATTTGCTTATCCAGTTCTACCCTGTCTGTTACGACAATAATTTTAGGGTGGTAGTCATTTAATTCCGACAAAATATAACGAGCAAGCATGACCATTGTGAGTGATTTACCTGACCCCTGGGTGTGCCAGATAACCCCGCTCTGTCGATTACCGCTTTCATCTCGCTCCTGGATTGTTTTCAATATTTCCTTAATCGCAAAGTATTGCTGGTAACGAGTCACCTTTTTTACGTCTTTGTCAAACAATGTAAAGAAACAAGTCAATTCCAGCAGACGCTCTGGGTGAAACAAGGAAATGATGTTTTTGTCTTGCATCGTTGGTAAGCGACCTGAAACCGTTTGATCTAACCATTGGTCGAGCCACGTTTCCTGCTCTTCCTTCCAAACAGACCAGAATTTCTTCGGTGTCCCACATGTCGCATATTTCGTTTCGTTTTTATTCGTCGACATGACGATCTGTACAAACTTAAACAGTTGCGGGGCATAATCGTTTTTTTGGTTACGAATCATTTGGCTAATGCCTTGTTCCATCGAAATTGATGCTTTTTTGCACTCGATAACTGAAAAAGGTATACCATTGACAAATAACACGATATCAGGGCGAACAATACCCCTACCATCAACCCGCTCTACAGAAAACTCCTCAACGATATGAAAATCATTGTTCTCGATATTTTCCCAATCAATGAATTGAATCGTAAATGACTTTTTAGAACCATCAGGCAGAAATTCGGTGTACGTTCTTCCTAACATCAATGTTTCATAAATGCTCTCATTCGCCTTTACAAGCCCGTTTGTCAGTGGTTCATCTAAATCACGCATCGCTTGTTGGATATTTGTATCGCTAAACTTGTATGTGACACCTTTATACTGATAGGAGTTTAACTCTTTCAGTTTCTCTTCCAATACCGTTTTCAGCAAAACAGTATAGAGATTTTCACGCATCGCTTCAGCTCGCTCTGCCTCTATGTACTCATACCCTAAGCCTTGCAATACTTCAATTGCAGGCTGTTGGCTAATCGTACGTTCATCATAATTTTGTGGGATTGACATCTTTCCACCTCCATTTTTTTTAGAATATAGGAAAAGGAGCAAAGGACTTATACCTTTACTCGGACTTTTCCTGTAAGAAGTAATTGCATGAGACCTTGTTTTTGGTGTTTTAATAAAGTTTGTTCTTGTTCAAGAAGATTTATCTCTTTATCAGCTTCAGTTAGAATATTCACAATTGCTTGTTGTTCTTCTATTTTTGGTAGTATTAGTTCAAACTCTTTTAACCACCCAGTATTTAGATTTTTCTGTGATGAACCTGAAACTTTTGACTCTATCTGTCTAATAAATAAATCTGATTGCATCCAATACTTTACAAAATAATTTAAAAAATTATTATTCTTCATTCTTAAGAAACCCAAACTTACAAATATACAAAACTCCGTATCCTCATTTAAAATTACTGGATTACCTAATGTACCTACCCTGCCAAACAATAAATCTCCCCTCTTAGGCTTTGCATTGCTTGTAGAGTTTTCAAACTCTTCTCTGCTTATATATTTTACATTTTCAAAATTAAGTTTGTCTCCATCTAAATCCTTTACTGATAAAAACGGTACACCTTTAGTAACATATTTTGGCGTATAGGTTAGCCCAAGGAAAATTTGTGCAATATCTTTAATTTTTTTATTTTGCCACTTACCTTCAAATCCAGGTAACCTTTCTTCACCCGTCAACAACTTCTGCATTAATCCTTTTTTCTGCTCTTTCTTCTGCTCGATTAGCTTTTCTTTTAGCTCAATTGCCTTGTCCCAAGTGGAGAGGATGGAGGCGATTTTTTTTTGTTCATCAAAAGTAGGAATTTCAATTTTTATACTTTTTATAGTTGAAGCACTTAGACTTGGAACACCAGTAGCTTCATTGTATTTCTTCCAAGGAATCTTACAAAACCTATAGTATAGCCACTTTGGATCATACCCAGCTTTTATATTTGTGTAAAACAATGTATCAACTGTCCAAAAAGGATTATCTATATATCTTGGCTTATCAATTGTACCTTTTCTCCCTATTAGAACAGAGGGCTTGTTATAAAGATAGACATTAGTTCTTCCAATCTCCCCTCCTGTACCAAGAATTGGGTACTTTCCACCAAGAACCTCTACTTCCTTTTGATTTTTACCATGTTTTACATCTAAGATATCTCCCAGTTTCAAAGTTTTCCAGCCGTTTAATGTTTCTCCCATTCGGTACACCTCCTGTCATTTCACTAATTTAGGTCCAGTTTAATTATTTCTACTATCTAACCTCTTCAACCTATCATTCTGTTCGACAAAATAATCAAAGTCATTTTTTTTCGGCTCATTTAACTGTTGCTGATGGAAAATTCCATATTGTTCTGTTGCAAATTGTTCCGCTAACTTCGCACTAATTTTCCCTGCATTCGTTAAAATTTCATGCTCATTGAATTCTAAAAATGCATCTAATTTTTCTGCCCAGTCCTTCATGTACATCGGCTTCTTCTTTTTCGCTTGTGTTTCTGCGTAGTCTAAATACATTGTCACGATACGGTTCAAATCACTCAATTCCTCTTGTGAAAGATAATTTTTCGCTACAGTTACATCTTGTTTACGAACTTTGTCCCCTTTCCAACTTGTTAACCCCATATTAGGCTTCGAGGCATCTGCTCGTTTCATAATCAGCTCCGATGCTGTATGTCCATGTATGGCAAAATGAAGCTTATTTTGAACAGTTGCAAAGAATTCTCTTGTAACAGACGAATTTTTATCATAATCAATTGAAGTCATATAAATGTCAGCAATTTTTTGATTAAAACGTCTTTCAGAAGCACGAATATCACGAATACGTTCCAGTAATTCATCAAAATAATCTGCACCAATATTTCGAATTTCTTTTAAACGTTCGTCATCCATCGTAAAACCTTTTACCATGTATTCATTTAAACGCTCTGTTGCCCATTGACGAAATTGTGTTCCACGATGCGATCGTACACGATAGCCGACTGCAATAATTATTTCAAGGTTGTAGTGTTTAACTCTTCTTTTAACTTCACGTTCACCTTCATTTTGAACTTGTAAGTAATTCTTACAAGTTGCCTCCTCTAATAATTCTCTTTCTTCATATATATTTTTTATATGCAAAGTAATGTTCTGTGGAGAAGTTTGAAATAATTCAGCCATCGCTTTTTGTGTCATCCAAACCGTTTCCCCTTCCAAACGTACCTGGATTTTTGTATCTCCATTTTCAGTTTGATACATTAAAAAATTCGATTCATTATTCATGTCAACACCTCGTTTCTTTAAAAGTAGGATGAATAAAGATTAAACACCCCTTGCCAGACCATTTTGCCGACATCAGCAAAATGGTCTAAGCTTGTATAGGTGAAGCAAATTCTACAACCCTAACTCCTGCAAATACTTCTCCATCTGTTCTTCCACTTCTGCAAGCTCCTGCTTAATGTTCTGAATATTCCCCTTCACTTGTGCCATATCAACAGGCTCTTCTTCTTCAAATGTGTCCACGTAACGAGGAATATTCAAGTTATAGTCATTTTCTTTAATTTCATCTAATGTAGCGACATAAGAGTATTTATCAATTGTTTCCCAGTTGTCATATGTTTCTACGATTTTAGCAATATCCTGTTCTCTTAATTGGTTTTGGTTCTTTCCTTTTTCATAATTGCCTTCCGCAGACGCATCAATGAAAAGCACTTCTTTGCGGGTACGGTTCTTTTTGAATACAAGAATACAAGCAGGGATTCCAGTCCCATAAAACAACCCTTCTGGTAGTCCGATTACAGCATCCAGCAAGTTCATCTCAATGATTTGCTGACGGATTTTCCCTTCGCTTGCACCCCTGAACAATACTCCATGAGGCAATATCGTAGACATTCTGCCATTTTCCGCTAACGAATAGAGCATGTGCTGAACAAAAGCATAATCTCCTTTTGAACTTGGTGGGACACCCCATTCAAAACGTCTGTAAGGATCCAAACTTGCATCCATTTTAAATTTACTGTCCGTATTGCCTTCACCTGCAAAGCCCATTGCCCACTTATCTAACGAAAATGGCGGATTTGCTACGATTGCTTGGAATTTCATTAACTTTCCATCTTCTAAATGAAGAGGATTTGCCAATGTGTCGCCCCACTCAATTTTCGCATCATCAATCCCATGCAAATACATATTCATCAATGCTAATGAATGTGTTGCCCCATTGCGTTCTTGACCATAGATGGCTACTTTCTTATTTGGCACTTGGTTTGCAACACGTATAAGAAGAGAGCCAGATCCGCATGTAGGGTCATAAATACGATCATTTTCTTGAGGTTTGACAAGGCATGCTAACAATTCTGAAGCCATTGACGGCGTGTAAAATTCTCCGCCCTTCTTACCTGCATCTGATGCAAAACGTTCAATCATGTATTGGTAAGCATCACCAATGACATCTTCATTTCCTACAACTGATGGCTTTAATGTAAGCTTATTAAAATCCTCCAATAAGGAACGCAACATTGCATTACGTTCTGTTGCCCTACCGAGAACTGCTTCGCTGTTAAAATCAATATTACGGAACACGCCACGAAGTTTGCCTGTGTTTTCATTCTCAAGCCGTTCCAATGCTTTATTGATGATTTCACCAATCTCAGCATCATTGCGTTTGCTATACAAGTAATCAAATGTAGACTGTTCATCTAACACAAATCGCTCTCTTGATAACGCACGCTGAATGCGTTGTTCATCACCATCATAACGCTTTGTATATTCTTCTAAATGCTCCTTATACGCATCACTTAAATACTTGATGAACAGCATTGTCAGTATATAATCTTTATATGTACTGGAATCTACCTTTCCTCTAAATGTATCGGCCGCTTGCCATAGTACACCGTTAATTTGGTCTTTTGTCACTTTTTCACTCATGATATATCCTCCTTCATTTCACCTTTTATCATTTTCTTTGTTAATGCTGTGAACCATTTCTCTTTTTCTTCAATCAGTTGTGAATACAATAGCTTTTCTTTTTGATGCAGATTATAAAGATTCACTATTGCCTGTTGCTTTGTTAATGGGATTCCTACTATCGGGATCGCACTTAATGCTGTTTTATTTGTACTTGGAATACGGGTCCCAGCTTGTGAACGTTCCAGCTCTTTTTTGACTTCATCCGTATTCAAGTACCATGCGATATACTCTGGTAAAAACTTATGGGAATCTACTTTAATAATAGCAAAGTATGATGGGACTAACAGACCTGTCGTTGCCTCATTAATGTGAATCGCAGTATGGGGGAAGCTTAGCCTGATTAATACATCCCCGTTCCCTGTGAAGTGTTGAGGATTTAATACATCATTGCTTTGGAATTCTTCAAACGGCTCATCATTCAATATTCCATTTTCAGTAATATTTTTTAACGTGATTAGTCGATAAGTAGCTTTCACATCTTTTGGAAACTCCGCCTTTTTCCTCGTTAATACCATACCTGTTTTAATTTCAGCAATCTCGCCAAGTAACATATTGCACCTCCATTCTTTTGTTAAATACTCTATTTAAAATACGTTAAATTGAATATATAACAAAATGGATATTAAATCAACCCTAATTTTCTTGAAAAAAGAACCTCGTGTATTTCACACAAGGTTCTCATCCAATTAATGATATAAAAAGCAATCTGCCAGTTCCTCTTGCCGTATTCGGTAGCTATCTTCGGTTTCATATACGTCTTCAATCATTATCGGCTGTTGGTGGTGTAACTTTCCCTCTTCCTTAATTATAAAGTGATCGGCTTCATACGATATTTCTTTTTTCCCATATGTGTAAGGGCAGAAAAACAAAATAAATTTCTCAAATACTTCAGCAATCATTTCAAAAGTTTCATATAATGAATCCATTGGTTCAAAGTAAACACCAATCTTTCTATTATCAAATTGAATATCAGGATGTACCTTATTTTGGATTAACTTCTTATGTTGTAAAAATGATTCGTACCAATCTATTCTTTGCTTTTCAAAATACAGCTCTACAAATGCAAGTGATTTTGCATTATTCCATGAGCATCTAAATAGCAAACCACTTTGTCCTGCTCCGACTGTTAGCGTATAATCGTTTAAATTCATTTTCTTGTCGTAATGAAAGTTTAAATAGTATGGTATACGCTTACGAAGAACAGCTAACATTGCTCTTTTAACGTCTTCAAGTCGTGACATATCGAATTGCGGTGCGAATGATAAAGCACGCCCAGCATGTAGCGGATGAATGTTTTCAACCGTATATTCCACAGTTAAAAGCTGTTTGATTTCGCTCAATTGCACCATGTTTTCATATACTTCAAGCTTGTACATTCGGTTTAACTGCTCTAAAACTTCAATAGCTAAAGGATTAATGGAAACTGCATAAAAATCTGTATAGTGGAAGTTATTGTTGTCGATCCAATTGGTAAGATCTTTTAATATTTCTTCATCGAATGATAACGCCAGCCATACGATGATCCCCTCTTGATTAGCCATTACCATCTTTTTGATTCTTTCCAAATAGGAACGGTTGGCTTTAGTTAATTGGATTTCCATATAAACAGGGATTCTTCGCTTTACATCTATCCCTATTAAATCAATGTTGCGATTGGCATGTCTTTGTTCCAATGAGATATTGCTTAATTCAAATCCTAACAAGGCTTGCCATCCTTTATAGAATTCCTTTAAATAAATTGCAAAAATTGACTCCTTGTTGCTTCCGTTTTTGCTCATAATTCCATACCTCCTACATTTGTTTTATATTTTTGTCATTTATTTTTTACAAAAAGAAAAGCACCTCCCATGCCAAGACGGTAAGTGCTGTTTTTTAACATATATAGTTGAGCTTTTACAAATAAAGTCGCCATTGTAATCAATCCTTAATAATCATACTGTCCTAACAATATAGCAAAAAGATTGTATGTCAAAGAGTATCATAGCATAATTACATTATATATATTTCTTGAATATATTGTAGTAACTACATAGATAACTTATATACATAGGAGGAGAAAATCCTCCCCCAATTTCATATTTCTTCTTTAAGCTCTTTTATCAATTCTCCAACCCTTTTCAAATCCTCCAATATAGTCTCGGCTGTCCATTCGATTGCTAAAATGGTTGTACAAATTCTTAGCAAAGAATCTTTCGTATTGGCACTTAACTTTTTATTTTCCCACTCGATTTCATTGCCAAAGAATAGTTCCTCAAGCGTAGCTTCTCTTCCTATAGAATCAAACTTTGTACCGAGAAAAGTATCAATTCCAGTTCCCAACGCCATCGCAATATCTTCCAGAATATTAACACTTGGATTTTTCCTATGACCCATTTCAAGGCGGTTCAAGTACGAAGGCGTGACGTTACACAATGTTGCTAACTCTTGTAGGGAATAGCCTTTGGATTGCCTCAGATGTTTTAATAACTTTCCAAAATCATTTCCAAGTTCTCGCTTTCCTCTTGTCATACAAATCCTCTCCTTTTAATCTTTCCATTCAAGGAATCCTGTTTTAATTGATCGGATGATCTTTATATCATAGACAGGTTGAGGAATTTGATAACAAAAGAAAGATAGTAACTTTAAAGATAATGAAAGAACCACTCGAAGCCTCGAAAGCGGAATGGTTCTTCACATGGATCTACTTATTGCCGAACCGAACCTAAAGTTCAGTTATGGTACACGATACTCGCAATATCGTGCTTACTATTATTATAACCATGAATAACCATACATCAACCATAATTCTTCTAAAAACCCTAATCCTTTTTCCATAAAAATCTGTCAAGAGGATTGCATAAGGTATTTGGTGCTTTCGCATAATTTTTTGGAATGGGAATTGGGTTGATGCCAAGTTCACTTAGCATATTTATACGGTTTCGAAATGTGGATTTTGTCATGGATTTCAATGGGGTATCTATACTGTGGGAGGAGACTTGTTTTAAAAATTCTATGAGCTTATTTTTATTGGAATCAGTGAAGGATGATTTTCGTATTCTTTTTCGTGCTTCGTCTAACTTATAAAAATCTCCAGCGTGGTAAATGGGAGACATATATTTCTGGAAATAATCTCGATAAATTTCTTCTTTCATATATTCCTTTAATTTCTTAGACCGACTATTCCCTTTGTCCTGTCGTGCCATATAATTAATATGATCTTGTAAAATCCGTACTTCAAATCTTAATACGTTTTTTTCATACTCCTGGATTTCTTCCTTTTTAAACATTCGTTCTTCTTCTTTAGAATAAACTACAGCTTGAACCGATTTGGATGAATGATAAACTGTCGTTTCATACTTTTGAAAGACACCTTCTGCATCAAGCTTACCTATATACTTTTTTTGATACCGATGTGATTTAGTAAGCTTCTGATACAAGTGTAGCAGAATATCTCGGTGGAGCTTTTCCTCTATAACCACATCGTATCGGTAATCAATTCTTTGCAAAATATGATGTTTGAAATGCGAAAAGTGTCTAAAAAGAATCCAAAGAATATTTTTTATCTCTTGTTCTATTAAAGGATAGTCATCTTCCGTCAGATCAGACTTACCAAGAAGAAGAATCCCATCTATGAACATATATAATTTCCATTGTCCGTTCCCTTTGTTTGAAATATGAATTGTGATTCCTTTGAACCTACCGCCATAGTGATCAGCGAAGTAATCATTCAATTGCCTGTAGTAAATATTAAACCTCTTTTGTAAATCCATCACTTCATAGTACTCGATAGGGAAAAACAACTTGATTGTATGGATCACTTTTTCCACCTCCAAGTGAATCTTGGGAGGCTGGGAACCTTTGTACACCAAGGGTTTACTGTTACATTTTTGCACCCAGCCCCACTATATTTATTCTTCCTTGCCCCCAAATCAAATGGGCTACTGACAATATAGCGAAAAAGTCAAATTGAAATAAATAAGTTTTGTGTTCGAGGTGTTTTTTCTATAAAAAATTGAAACAGTCAATTAACTATTGACATTAGGCAAAATATTTCTTATTATAGTTTATAGAATTTTTTATATAACATATTTTGATAGATTATAGACTGTTTTACTTAGATACATGAACAATTCAATAGGTGTATTTGTTTCAAGGGGAGGAGTATGCTCTCTTGTTTAACTACCTATTGTGTTTTTTCGTATGTCTAAGTAAAGCAGTCTTTTTTGTTGTTTTAGATGTACCGAGGTTCTGTTTCGGAACATTTTCCTCTTTTTTATATAGGTTACTGACCCATTCCTCATGTCATTAACCTTAATAACCTCAAATTTCCACTGCGAAAGGAAGATCCCCTATGAAAGAATCCCCTACTTTAAATCTTAATGAAGAAATGGAAGAGCAATTATTAATTGGACCTGAGCTGGAAAGATATAATGCACGAAAGTTTATTAACTTACTGTCCGATATGATTGTCAAATACGAATCTACTATTTATGATGAATTCAAGGAAAACAGAGTTGGAGCGTGATTGATCTATGCGGGCTGTTGGCTACGTTCGTGTTAGTACTGATAAACAATTGGACAATACTTCTATTGCAAAACAAAAAGAGGAAATTGAAAAATATTGCAATGATAATGGTTTATCCCTCATTCGCATTTTCGATGAAGGGGCAAAATCGGCGGAATCATTTAAAAATCGCCCTGAGTTTAAAGAGTTGTACTCATTTGTTTTTGATAAACAAAATAGAATAGATTACGTTGTCGTCTATGATTCAGACCGTATATCAAGGGACAATTTAGAATCCCTTTATATTTATAGGCGATTGACCCAAGCTGAAAAACATCTTATTTGTATAGCTGACAATATAGATACAAGAGATCCAAGAGCAAAAATACTTTATCAAATCATGTCATTAGTTGCTGAATTAGAAAGAGATATGATTATATTTCGAACTAATTCTGGCATGGAAAAAAGAGCCTCCGAGGGAGAGTTCAATGGAGGCGTTATTTATGGATATGCATCGAAGAATAAGATGCTTAAAATTGTTCCTGAAGAAGCAAGAGTCGTAAAATATATTTTTGAAAAGTATGCAATTGACCAGTGGGGTTATAGAAAAATAGCATCAAACTTAAATACTTTGGGTATCACTACGAAAAAAAGTAATTTATGGTCAATAACTGCTGTAAAAACGATACTCACCAACCCCGTCTATATTGGTAAGATGAAATGGCGTGGTGAACTGAGAGATGGAAAGCATGCCCCTATTGTTGACCCAAAGTTATGGGAGAAAACACAAGAAGTATTGAAAGTAAGTAGTTATATACAAGAGAAAGTTCATCCTGGAAGCTTCCCCTTATCAGGCTTACTAAAATGCCCAGAATGCGGCTCAGCCATGGTACAAGGAAATAGCAGTCCAAAATACAAATACTATCAATGTTCAAGAAACAAAAATAGCGGTAGTAAGGCGTGTTCCTCAAACCTTGTAAAAAAGGATTATGCTGAAGAACATGTATTCAACCAAGTGTTTATAGCGTTACAAAAATACAACATTATAGAACCTATAACCAGTATGCTACACGCATACGCTATGAGTGAAATAGAGCCATTGGAAATGAAATTAAAGACGTATGAAGTTGAATTAGATGAATTAAAAACAAAGAGAAAAGAACTTATAAACTGGAAGTTGAAAGATATTATTTCAGAAGCGATTTTGAAAGAGGAAATAGTAGATTTACAAGAGGAAGAGAAAACGATTTTAAGTTGAATTGAAAATTTACAGCACCTCATTAAACTCAGAGATAAAACCTTTTTAGCTGATATTATTTCAACTTCACTCCACGATTTAAAAGCCTTTTTCGATATGATTGAAGATGATGACAAAAAGGAATTGCTTCGTTCTCTCATTGAAGAGATTCATGTAAATCCAGGGAAGACTACTAAGGATAGAACTATAAAAGAAATCATCTATAAATTTGATTTAAAATATTTGAATCAATTGAACTAAGAGAAGGGGAACATCCTTTCTCTTTTTTGTGTTTCATATTAAAATTACAAGGAAGGGAGGATTTTTATGCATGAAATAAAACGAGTTGCTATTTATTGTCGTGTCAGCACTGAAGAACAAGCAACAGAGGGATATAGTATATCAGCCCAACTACAAACATTACGTCAATACACTCAATTGTATGGTTGGGAGATTGCAGAGGAATATGTAGATGAGGGAATAAGCGGAAAGAACATTAGCGGTCGCCCTGCTATGCAAAAACTTATTTCAGATGTTGAAAAGGATAAATTTCAAGCTGTTCTTGTTTGGAAGATCTCACGCCTATCACGAAATATGTTAGATACTCTCACTTTATTAGACAAATTCGAAGATTATGGAGTAAAATTCATCTCTTACTCTGAAAACTTTGATACAGGCAGTCCAATTGGTCGTTTAGTTGTTCAGCTAATGGCTTCCATTGCGGAAATGGAGCGTAACACATTAGCAGAGAATGTTAAATTGGGAATGAAACAACGAGCATTAGAAGGTTCATGGAACGGAGGCGTTGTATTCGGTTATGACAATATTGAAAAAGAACTTGTAATTAATCAAAAAGAGGCAAAGATAGTGCAATTAATCTATCAGTTATATGCTAATGGTAAAGGTTTAAAGGCAATAGCAAACCACCTAAACAAAGCAGGATATCGTACTAAACGAAATCGCCTTTTCTCCATCAATGGTATTGCTCAAATCTTAGATAATATTACTTACAACGGTAAAATCAGTTGGCTAAAGGTAGAAAATTGGGATACAAAACGCAGGAGAGGTAAAAACCCTAATCCCATTATTGTCGAAGGACAGCATGAAGCCATTATTTCCGATGAATTATGGAGTATGGTTCAAGCAAGGCGGAAAAGCAAATCATTTAAACAAAGGCAATCCAATGAACCTTTTTTACTTAGCAGTCTTTTACGTTGCCCTGATTGTAGTCAAGGTATGGTTCCTGCAATTACAACACATAAACGAAAGGATGGAACAAAGAAGAAATATCGTTATTATGTTTGCTCTAACTTTCATAACAAAGGTTCATCAGCATGTAGAGCAAATTCAATAAAAGCTTATGAAGCAGAATACGAAGTAATTAATAAGATTGAGAAGATCCTTTCCAACCAAAAACAGTTATTCTCTACACTTCAATCTATAAATTCTACTTCGATTGAATCTTTAAACCAACTCAGCAATGAATTGAAACAAGTAGAAAATCGCCTTTCTGAAATACAAGAGTTACAGAATCGTTACTTGGAAGCATTTGAGCGAAAGACCTTACCAATAGCAATCTTGCAAGAACGATTACAGCATGTGTCTAAAGAAAAAGCAGAGTTAGAACAAAGGCACAATGAAATCACTGGGCAATTAAGCTCGAACGATGCAAAAGTAATCCAACCAGAGCTTATCCAAAAGCTTTTAGACAAATTCCTTTTAGTCTATAAACAATCATCAAGAGAAAGACAAAAACATTTACTTCAACTCTTGCTTAACAAAATTACAGTAAAGCACCCAATTGGGCAATCACGAATGGTCGATCAAGTTGAACTCGACTTTGACTTTTCAGAGGTCAATATTTCTAAGTCCTTTACACTTATCCACATGTTGTATCGAAAAACGGATAATGCAAATGGTTTTCCACAGCCAATACCCGCTTCCGACAACAAAATACCACCTTATTTACATCATTTTTTGCCTCTATTTATGGTACGGTTCGCCCTTCATAATCCTAAAACTCCGATAAATCTGCTCGACTAGCACGAGCTTCATGAGCTGGTGAGGAAGTGTCATCTTACCAAAAGATTGTTGCTCATCGGCTCTCTTTAACACATCCTCATGCAGGCCGAGGGAGCCGCCAATGACGAAGGCGATTTTGCTTTTGCCGTAGGTCATAAGGGCTTCGAGGTCGGCTGCCATTTGTTCGGAGGTTTTCATTTTGCCGTTGATGGCTAGGGCGATGATGTAGGTGTCTGGACTAATTTTGGCTAGTATGCGCTCGCCTTCTTTTTTCTTGACGATCTCCATTTCGGCATCGCTTAGTTGTTCAGGGGCTTTTTCATCTGGCACCTCGATGATCTCTATTTTTGCATAGCTACCTAGACGTTTGACGTATTCATCAATACCCATTTTTAAATACTTTTCTTTTAGCTTGCCGACTGATACAATCGTTATATTCACACGTTATCCACCTTTACAATTCATTTACAAACAATTTATCCACAAAAGTTATCAACATATCCACAAGACCATCCTATATATTGTGTAAAGTTATTTACTTGATACAATATATTCTGCTGGCTGTTCACAGTAGCTACATTTTGTGGATAACTTTTTATCCTCATCGATTTTATCCATAATTGGGAATACTTTTTGCTCAGCCACAAACATGTCTAAAGCGTGATCTATATGGTTTTCACAGCTATACTTTATCATTTTTTCATATCTCCTTATTTTCCGAAATTTCCACAAACTTATTCACAATCTCGTCTATGTTATCCACAATCTATTGTAACAAAGGAATAGCTTGTATGGAAGAAGTGCCTTTTTCTCTACATTTTCTGTGTAAATTTATTATTCACAATTTTCAAGTTATCCACATAACTATAAAAAGCGATGGGGATTTTTAAGTCCTCATCGCTTTTTGTTTACAGTGTGTTACCATTTGTTAAAGTTAATGTTAGTTCCTCTAATTTACCTTGACGGTATACTTTTAATGTAAGTTTATCGCCAATTTTTTTCTCATTATATAAATGCTTACGTAAATCAATGGCTGTTTCGATTTTTTGACCATCCATTTCTACGATAACATCATATTGTTGAACACCTGCTTTTGATGCTGGTGAGTTATTGATGACATCTGTTACAACCACACCTGTTGTTACTTCTTCAGGTAATTTTAATGTTTGTTGCTGATAGAATGCAGGGACATCTGTTAAATCTGCTAAGGATACACCCATTGTTGGACGTTCCATTTTGCCATTTTTCTCTAATTCCTCGATAATTGGAATAGCTGAGTTAACAGGAATGGAGAAACCTAAGCCTTCAACGGAGGATTCAGCAATTTTCATGGAGTTAATGCCTACTAATTCTCCAGCTAAGTTAACAAGGGCTCCCCCACTATTACCTGGGTTAATCGCTGCATCTGTTTGTAAAACTTCTTGTTGCCAGTCTTCTGTACCATCACCATTTAAGTCAACAGGTACAGAGCGATCTTTACCAGACACAACACCTGTTGTAACAGAACCATAAAAGTCTAAGCCAAGCGGATTTCCGATAGCAATAACCGTTTCACCTTGCTTTAAAACATCAGAATTGCCAAAAGTTGCGACTGTTTTTACATTTTTTGAGTTAATTGAAATGACGGCAAGATCTGTCCAAACATCAAGACCTACCAATTGGGCTTCCTCTTTTGTGCCATCTGGCATTGTCACTTCTAACTGTTTAGCTCCTTCAATTACATGGTTATTTGTGACGATAAAGGCTTTATCTCCTTCCACTTTATAAATAACACCTGAGCCGCTTCCTGCCTCCTGTGTTGTTGTTGATGGTGGACTCCAAAAGCCACCACTTGTTACTTCTTGAATATTTGTGATGCCGACAACTGCTGCTGAAGCTTTATCCACTGCTGCTGTCACATCTGTTTGTACCTCTGTTGCTACTTGATTAATTGTTGTATTATGATTTGCAGTTGAGTTACTTGTTGTTGTGCCTGGCATTTGATTAACAAGGCCAGGTAATAGCAGCCATACAAGTAAAGCGCCTATAATAACACCGATTAGGCCACTGAAAAAATAGCCTCCCTTGCTGCCGCCGCCTTTCTTTTTATAGCGCTTAGCCTGCAATTCTTGCTCCTCTCGCTCTAGTCGTTCTTGAAGAGGTGTTTTTGGGATTTCATCGTTCTTTAGGAAATCATTGTTTTTATCATCATCTTGAAAATAACTCATGTTCTTCATCCTTTCATATACTGCTATTTGTTAATTGTTACCCTAATCTTACAATTCAAACATTAAAATTAGATGAAAAACAAATAAAATGGGCATAAAAATAGCTGTCCAATGCATTATGCTAAAAATGCAATTGAACAGCCTTATTTTTTTAAATACTTCCAATAACAATTATCTTCATTCTCTTAAAATCAAAGCGATTTTAGTTTTCTTTAGATCGATAAGGTGATGCCACAAGCTCTTGCTTTTCATATAGAAATAGCAGTTATTATTTTACTTATCGAGAAACCCTTAAACAGTCACTAATTTTGTTGGTTCGTCTGCATCTGTATCAAAAAGATGGATATGCTCGCCTACAATAATGCCACAAGAGTGCAAGGTTTGTGTAACGCTCATACGTGCAAGCTCCTTCATATTATTATCTCTACTTAAATGGGAGAGATAAATATTTGTAGGTTTATCAAATACAACCTCACTCATAGCAATGGCAGCATCCTCGTTGGATACATGCCCTACATCGCTTAAAATGCGACGTTTAATGGACCATGGATAGCGGCCCATTTGCAGCATATTCACATCGTGATTACTTTCAAAAACAAAGGAATCTGCCCCACGAATAATCCCCTTCATACGGTCGCTAACATAGCCTGTATCCGTGATAATTACGAGCTTTCGGTTATTTTCATGAAAAGTATAGAACATCGGGTCAGCTGCATCGTGTGATACGGCAAAGGATTCAACAGCTAATGAACCAAAGTGCCTCACTGTATCCATTTCAAATTCAAAACGCTGCTCCAGAGGAATATCGCCTACAAGTCCATCCATAGCCTGCCACGTTTTGGCGTTTGCATAAATGGGGACATTATATTTTCGCGCCAATATACCAATTCCTTTAATATGATCACTATGCTCATGGGTAACAAAAATACCGTTAAGCTGTTTCATATTACGATCGATTTTTGCAAAAAGCTGCTCCATCTTTTTCCCACTAAGACCAGCATCAACGATAAAGGCATAATCATCATTTTCTACATAAATCGAATTGCCTGTACTGCCACTTGCTAAAACACTAAATCGCATTATTCAACTCCCCAGTCTTCTTCTTCAATCTCTTGCTTGTCCTCTTGAATTTCGATAACTTTCCCCTCAACAGCATTTACAAAATACTCCTCTGATGTGCCATCCGATAGCTTGACTCGTACTTCCCATGTTGGTACCAATACTTGTGTACGTGTTAATTTCACAAGTGTTGAGTAACCCAGCTTCATTTGCGTAATTTGTGACTCTGACTTTAGTGTTCCCTTGGCATACAACGTTTGAATAATTTGTAGTGGTGGAATTACACTTTCCTGCTGTTCCATTTCCTCAATATTATCAATCATTGTTTGTTCATACATTGTTACTTCGTTATTAGCATTCCATTTTATTTTTAATGAACCGCTATAATAGAACATTCGGTTGTTTGCCTTTTGGAAAAAAATTGCGACTCGTTCTTCGCGGTCTATTTTCCATAAAGCATAAGATGCTCCTTCAATTATGTTTGCAAGGGCAAAATCTGTAAAGCTTGCATCATCACTCACATTACGTAATTTAACAGGCCTCATAAAAATAACACGTGCCTTTGTATTATTATCATCCTTAAATTCAATTTGTTGGTTGCTATTACTAAATTCAGGTGGTATGAATTTATGCACTTGAGCTGTCATATACGAAGCAGATTCAATATTATTTGGTAATGTTCCATACGTAATATTATCATCTTTTAATCGAGCCTCTATTGTCTTTTCTCCAGGTACTTCAATATCCTTTGCTTCATTATAACGATTTAAATATAGCGAATAGAGGAAGATATTTAAAATTAAAAAAACAACGATAAAAATAGATTTCGTTCTACTCCAATCCATTTTTGACACCTCCTAATATTTCAGGTGTCAACTTTGTCCATGTACCTTTACGAATAACAAACCAACAAGGCTCAAATGTAAATATATTTAATTCTTGATTTTGTGTAATTAAATAATAGCCTAGCACAATTTCATCAATATCTGATAATACGAGATTGTTTGATTGTTGGATAAGCTCTACAATTTCTGCACCAGACGGTAATTCTATAATTTCTTTTTCAGTTGGAATATCCATATCTAAAGAAAAGTATGGGCGCTTATAGTGGAAAATCCGGCTATCTCCCCAAATAGTTGTCATTCGCGTAATAACGTGATTACTATAAACGGGTAATCCCTGCAAATACAATTGATAATCCATTTGATTTTTATTGGTTCCAGTTGAGACATAACGAAAATCAGAGGTATATCCCCCATGTTCATTAATAAATTCAAAACTATCCTTTAATAACTTGGACGGCTCAACTCTTATACTACTTTCTGCAGCAGGATAGACATAGTTTAATGATTTAAGATTTGTATCCAATGTCATTAACGACATTCCATCTGTATATTTTTCAGAAGTTGCACTTTCAACATTGCGCTGCACAATGTTTGCATCAGGGAATAGTATATTTTTAAATAACTCTGGTGTGATATCTTCAATATAATACGTATATTTTACAGATTCAATGTTACTATTAGCGAGATAAAGTGATGTGTAACCAGCTCGTTCTATTTCTTTAAATGTGTCATATTTTTGGGCAGGTTCAATAACCTCTTGCATAAATTGATTGATATTTGAAACATTAACATGTGAACGAAATAACGATTGGTTATTATTACTAATATAATAAAGTGTTAGCTCTTTATTATCATAATTACTCCAGTCAATAATCATACGGTTAAAAGTAGTTTCTGGAAGCTCCTTATCCGTAAATTGGAAAATAGTGTTGAAGGCCGAGAATGGTACTTCACCTGTAAAAAATACCGTCATACGCTTATCTGCACGAATAATTTCATTGATATAATTTGATGAAAGACTATTATTAATAGGCGCTAAATCGAGAACATTCCAACCCTTAAATATTTGCATAATATCTTTCATAGTCGTGTTAGATACTGTGCCTGTAAACCCTTCTTCGGAACGGAAAATTGCCTTGTATGGACGAATAATATCCTCCATACCCTTTTGTGGCTTAATTAAAATTTCCTCACCCTCAGTTTTTTCAATATATTTATAATCAGGTGTATAGGTCCAAATTAAAAAGGTTAATACAACGCTTAGCATAACAAGTAGAAATAATACAACAGATTTAACTGGCTCTACATATCTCATTCCCACTCACCTGCTTCACTAAATTCATCTGCATCATAAGGTAATGTAAAGAAAATGGTTGTACCTTGCCCTTCCTCACTTTCAGCCCAAATCTTACCACCATGTGCCTCAATCATTTCCCGCGCAATAGCCAAGCCTAGACCTGTTCCACCCATGGAGCGAGCACGTGCACGATCCACACGATAGAAGCGATCGAAAATTCGGCTTACATTTTCTTTAGGAATCCCCATGCCATCATCTGAAATCATGACCTTCAGCATATCCTCTTGCCCCGTAAAGCCAAAGCGAATATTCCCACCATCTGGTGAATATTTAATAGCGTTCGAAATAATATTATCAATGACTTGCGTTATCTTATCGGTATCAATTTCTACATAGAAAGATGTTTCAGGAAATAATCGTTCAAACCGGACTTTGTCAGACTTAGACATTTCAAATCGATCAATAATACGATTAAAGAATGAATTAAATAACACAATATCTTTATTCAACTCATAATCTGAACTATCCATTCGCGATAATTGCAATAAATCATTTACTAGACGAATCATACGCTCTGTTTCGGTTTGTGTTACATTTAAAAATGTAGGAGCAATATTTTCATCTTTCCATGCCCCATCTGCTAGTGCCTCTAAATAACTGCGCATGGTTGTCAATGGTGTTCTTAATTCATGTGAAACATTCGATACAAATTCCCGACGATCCATTTCTATCTTTTCCTGCTCTGTAATATCATGTAGCACAGTAATCAGCCCATTAATAAAGCCTGTTTCTTTTTGAATAACAGAAAAGTTTGCACGTAAAATATAAGGTGCATCCACAGTACTAAAATTTAAGTTAATAGCATCATGCATATGAATTAAATCTTCAAAGCTATATTCCTGATCAATCCCTAACACAGAGGCAATTGGACGTCCTAATGTAATATCTCTTGAAATATGCAGTAACTCTAATGCAGGGTCATTAATTAAAATAATACGTCCCTTGCGATCTGTTGCTATAACGCCGTCTGTCATATTACTTAGAACCGAATCCAGCTTGCGTCGTTCAGCTTCTGTAGTAGATTGGGCCTCCTGTAAACGATTCGTTAAATGATTAAAGGTAATTGCGAGCTGTCCAATTTCATCTGTACCATATACTCGTACTTTTCGAGAGTAGTTCCCCTTCGCCATCGCCTGCGCTTGCTTTCGCATATCAGCAATTGGCTGTGTAATTGTCCGTGCAACTAAAATACCTAAAAAAACCGTAATCACTAAAGACATGGCTGTGCCACCAAGGAAAATTTGATTAATATCATTCATTTGTTCAAAAACGGATTCAATATTCGCTTCAATATAGAGAACACCAATGATTTCATCATCTGGCCCTGCACCCGCTCGAATCGGGTTAGCTAATACCCATACTCGATTCCTTGTTTTGTTATCAAGTTTAATAATATCAAAGAGCGTTTCAGCAGAGATCGCACGACGCACAAGGTCTGTGTTAGAGCGTTGTCCAATTAAATTCTGATTTTCAAGCTCAGATGTTGCAAGTATTCTTTGTCTATCATCAATAACACGAATTTCTAAAATATCGCCATTCGAAACATCCCTTAAACCTGTAGAAAACTCCATAACAATTGACTTTAAGCTTTCCTCAAGTTTAGGCATGCTTTCATCGCGTTCCTTTAAAATTTCCTCACGAAGACTATATTGCATTAAGTCAACTCGCTGAAAAATAGAATCTTGGAAGTTGCTCTTCAAATTTTGTTCTAATTGGCGAGCGAAATAGATACCGATAATTTGTAAAGCAAGCAATATTAATAAAATATAAATTAGCACTAATTTGACATGAATAGATTTAAAGAAGCTTACTTTTTGCATTCTTTTTACTCCTGTTCAGGATTTCGTAAATAGTAACCTACACCTCGTCGTGTCACAATCCAAGCTGGATGACTAGGATTGTCCTCAATTTTTTCTCGTAAACGGCGAATTGTCACATCCACAGTTCGAACATCTCCAAAATAATCATAACCCCATACTGTTTGTAGCAGATGCTCACGTGTCATAACCTGACCAATATGTTTTCCTAAATAATGTAATAACTCAAACTCGCGATGTGTCAGTTCAATGGCTTCATCACGCTTCATCACTAAGTAAGCATCTGGCTGAATAACAAGAGAGCCTACAACAATCTCATTGGATTCCTCTTCAGCCTCCTCTGCTATAGGAGCCACTACTTGTAAACGTCGCATATTTGCCTTTACTCGTGCAATCAGCTCACGAGTACTAAATGGCTTTGTGACATAGTCATCTGCGCCCATTTCTAAGCCTAATACTTTATCAATCTCAGAGCCTTTTGCTGTTAGCATAATGATAGGGAAGTCGTATTTTTTGCGTACCTCTCTACAAACTTCCATTCCATCACGCTTTGGCAGCATAATATCTAAAAGCATTAAATCTGGTTGCTCCTCCTCAACCTTTTTTAGTGCCTCATCACCATCATAAGCGCAAATTACCTTATATCCTTCTTTTATTAAATTAAATTGTAAAATATCTGCAATTGGTTTTTCATCATCAACAACTAATATTGTTTTGTTCATACATTTTCATCCTTTCACTTTTTCTCTATATTTAAACAATGTGTATTGGCAAATTCACTACCCTTAACTCTATCATGCTTTCAAGTTCTATGCATTAATTGGAGGCTGATCTTTCTAAGTCTGTGACATTATAAGCTATATTTCAACAAATATTTCTCGGGAAATAATAGCAAAAGGGTTTGTCTCAAAAGTCATTTGAGACAAACCCTTTCTGTGCGAAAGTGGTGTGTAACGAAATATCAGCAACAAACCCCTTCTGTGCGAAAGCAAAGCATCAGATACAAAAATATATTAAAATCTCTTTTTTTTCAGAGAAAAATACTATACTAAATTTTTGCTTCTGACTTATTGGACTGCCCTCTATTCATTATACTTATCGACCAACATATGATAAAGGATTTTCTAATGAGCCATTTTTTTCAATTTCAAAGTGGAGATGTGTACCTGTTGAATAACCAGTGGAGCCCATAATACCAATCACTGAACCCTTTTCTACAACTTGCCCTACTCCAACATTTATTGAAGATAGGTGCCCATAAAGTGTTGTATAGCCGTTATTATGATTAATAACAATTCGATTACCATAAGTACCTGATTGGCCTGCTGCAACAACTACACCGTTATCAGCTGCTAAAATATTATAGTTGCTTGGACGGGCAATATCAATTCCACGATGGAATTCTCCCCAACGCTCACCCATGCCACTTGAAACATAGCCTCCAACTGCTGGCCATACAAATTCACCTGTGCCACGTGAAGAAATTACTTTTGTTCCCACCACTTCAATTTGATCGACTGGCTGTTGAGTAACTTTTTCTTCTAGTATTGTTTTCGATGTTTGTGTACCGTTTTCAGATGTTAATGCATAGATAGTTTCTTTTTTACCGTTCGCGCCTTCTTGCTTCACTACTTTTTCACCTTTATACATTGAAGGATCTTCTTCTACCACTGTTTTAAACGGAACAACTTCAGCAACTTTCTTAGCCTTTTTAATCTCAAGTGTTACAAATGGCTTTGCGACTGTTACATTTAGCCCCTGTCCAATTTGTAAAACCGTATCAACAGTAATATCAGGATTCAATGCTAGCAGTTCAGCTGTTGATAAATTATGTTTTTTAGCCACTGAACCTAAAACGTCACCTGCTTGAATTTGATAAGTTTCTTGCTCAAGATAACCCGTCATTAAATATTGAACTGCCTGCTCAGGTGTTACAATCTGAGATGGCGCAACTTTTTGTGATACTCCTGATACTCCCTGCTTAAAAGAAATATTTAACAGCCTTGATTCATCTGGTTGTAATTCTAGTAACTGATTAGTAGATTGCTGGTTTTGTTGTAATTTATCCAGCTCTTGTTGAGAAATGTATTGTAGCTTTAACATACGGACAGCTTTTTCATACGCCTCTGTATCTTTTAAAGATACTACTGGTTTATGATCTACTAATAGTGTAAAAGCATCAGATTTAATCTCCAAAGATTGCTCAAGTTTCGACAAAGTTTCTGCATCTTTTGTTTCATTTGTAAATACTTGCTCTGGGATTATTTTAATAGCTGAGCTTGCATCAATAGATAATTCCTCAAATTTCTGGCTTACCTCTTGTTCTTTAGTTGCAATAATTTTTTGAACGGCTGTTTCATCAGATACAGCACCAATATATTCATTTCCTATGTAAATATGGAAAATTTTATTCAGATTCTCTTTATTAGGTTCTTTTGCAAACCCCATATTAAGCATTAAGCTTGACATTAAAACAGTAATAATTGAAACTTTTTTAAAAGAAGAAACACTGTAGCTAATTCTATTATTTTCTTCTTTATTTTTCCAAAACGAATTCATTAATAAGGCCCCTTCCAACTTCACCTTAAGATAGGATAATTTACCCATAATAAATTTTTGCACCCTTATAATGTACCATAAAAAAAATATCGTTTAAATGATTTCATCTTTTTGTAATATAAATGTATTATTTAGTCGTTCATTGTTACATAGCAATAAATTATAGTGTAACTTCTTCGTCTGTTAAGAGCACTATAAATAGTTAGATGATAAATGATTGTTATA
The DNA here is from genome assembly GCF_038051955.1 of Lysinibacillus sp. FSL H8-0500. Classification (NCBI taxonomy): domain Bacteria; kingdom Bacillati; phylum Bacillota; class Bacilli; order Caryophanales; family Bacillaceae; genus Lysinibacillus; species Lysinibacillus sp. FSL H8-0500. The sequence goes on from NZ_CP150292.1 coordinate 4,797,433, forward strand.
TATTATTAAAATGATTAGGGCTAAATAAGGCATGTATCGGAAAAAATCAGGTCATTAGTATACTTCTCTATTATTTTTTGCATGAATTTTGCCATAATACTTTCACTTTTCTAATATTTCGATAAAATAAAAAAGAAAGATACTATTGGATTGGAGCGATTAAATTGAGTGATTCACAGACCTCTGGGACTACAACAAAAACGTTGAAATCTCAGAAAAAAAACATGCAGAAGGTTTTTGCAAGAACTATCATGGTGTCACTAGGTGCCATCATTATGGCATTAGGCCTAGAGCTATTTTTAGTACCTAATCACATTATGGACGGTGGCATCGTAGGTGTTTCAATTATTACAGCGCATTTATTAAAATTACCCCTCGGTATTTTCATCTTCATTTTAAACTTACCTTTTATTTATTTAGGCTACAAACAAATTGGTAAAACCTTTGCACTATCTACAGGGCTGGGTATTACCGTACTCTCAGTAGCAACACTTGTCTTACATAATATACATCCATTTACCGAAGACACATTATTGGCTACAGTTTTTGGAGGAATGATTTTAGGAGTTGGGGTTGGTATTGTCATTCGTTATGGTGGTTCATTGGATGGAACTGAAATACTAGCCATTCTTTTTAATAGCAAGACACCCTTTTCAGTTGGCGAAATTATTATGTTCTTCAACGTCATTATATTTACAGTGGCAGGTTTTGTTTTTAATTGGGAGCAAGCTATGTACTCCATCATTGCTTACTATATTGCCTATAAAATGATTGATATCGTTATTCAAGGATTAGAAGAATCGAAATCTGTCTATATCATAAGTGATGACATTGATGAAATTGGTCAAACCATTATGGATCGACTTGGTCGTGGCGTTACTTTCCTTCATGGGGAGGGAGCTTATACGGGAAACGATAAGAAAGTCATTTTTACCGTTATTACTCGTTTAGAGGAATCCAAGCTAAAATCAATTGTTGCTGAAATTGATGACAATGCCTTTTTAGCCATTGGTAATATTGCAGAGGTTAAGGGTGGCCGCTTTAAGAAAAAGGATATTCATTAAAAAATGGGTGTACCTTATATGGCACACCCATTTTATGTGTAATTATGCTTCCCAAACATCAATTAAAACGTTCGTTTGCTCACGAGCAGGTCCAACTGAGAAAGTAGCAATTTGAATACCTGTTAATTCACTAATACGCCCTACATAGCGTCGTGCATTTTCGGGTAACTCCTCTAAAGTTCGACAGCTTGTGACATCCTCTGACCAGCCAGGTAGTTCCTCATAAACTGGCTCACATTGTTCAATAATATGAAGATTTGCTGGATATTCTGTAATGGTTTCGCCTTTATAGTTATAGGCTGTACAGATTTTTACTGTCTCTAAACCAGATAAAACGTCGATAGAGTTAAGAGCAAGATGGGTAATCCCACTTACACGACGTGAATGACGAACAACGACTGTGTCGAACCAGCCTACACGGCGTGGACGACCTGTTGTTGTACCATATTCACGACCTACTTCACGAATTTGCTGACCTATTTCATCAAATAATTCTGTTGGAAATGGACCATCACCTACACGAGATGTATAAGCCTTGGATACACCAATAACACTTGTTACTTGTGAGGGTCCAACACCAGCACCGATTGCTACACCACCTGCAACAGGGTTTGAAGAAGTTACAAATGGATACGTACCTTGATCAACATCAAGTAAAATACCTTGAGCCCCTTCAAATAACACTTTACCGCCTTCATCGAGAATATCATTTAAAATTTTAGAGGTATCTGTTACATATTTTGCGATCTCTTGTCCATAACCATAGTATTCCTCAAAAATTTCTTCAAATGCTATGCCTTCGATTTCATAGAACTTCTCAAATAATTTATTTTTAATGGCTAAATTATGACGTAGTTTTTCCTCAAAGATTTCCTTATCAAGTAAGTCAGCCATACGAATCCCAATACGTGCTACTTTATCTTGATAACAAGGTCCAATACCTTTACAAGTTGTGCCGATTTTATTGTCTCCACGACTTTCTTCATCAGCAATATCTTGTTTAATATGATAAGGCAAAATCACATGTGCACGATTAGAAATACGTAGATTCTCTGTGTTAATGCCACGCTCTTGTAAGCCTTTCAGTTCCGTTACTAATGACTTTGGATTGACGACTAATCCATTGCCAATGACTGACGTTTTATCTTTATAGAAAATACCTGATGGGATTAAATGTAGTTTATATGTTTCACCATCAATTTTAATGGTATGTCCTGCATTATCTCCACCGGCAAAACGAGCGATGGCATCGGCTTTGTGCGAAAGGAAATCTGTAATTTTACCTTTTCCTTCGTCTCCCCACTGTGTTCCTACAACTACAACTGATGTCATAATCAGCACCTCCGTTAGATACCTTTGTATCTCAATTTTCAAGCCTCACTCATTGTAACAATGATTGAAACACCCCGTCAATAAAAAATAGCCAAAAACACGAACATAAAATCAATAAATCTGATTCAATGTTCGTGTTTGATAACCAAATAATATGAATATTATCGAACATTCAGATGAATGGCAGATAATAGGAGATATTTATCTGAATAACCTATGATAAATTAATCACGTGGCGGTGGTGGTGGCATTTGTGACCAATCCACATTGATAAATTTATTGAATTCCTTTTTAAAGGCAAGGGTAACAGTGCCGGTTGGACCATTACGTTGTTTTGCAATAATAATTTCGATCATATTTTTATTCTCTGACTCTTTATCGTAATAATCGTCACGATATAAAAAGGCAACAATATCAGCATCTTGCTCAATACTTCCAGATTCACGTAAATCACTCATCATTGGCCGTTTATCTTGACGTTGCTCCACACCACGAGATAGCTGTGATAATGCAATGACGGGAACTTTTAATTCACGGGCTAACCCCTTTAATGAACGAGAAATCTCAGATACCTCTTGCTGACGGTTTTCTCCTGGCTTGCCACTACCCTGAATCAACTGTAAATAATCGATTAAGATCATTCCTAGTCCATTTTCCTGTGCTAAACGACGACATTTTGCACGAATTTCATTGATACGTACTCCTGGTGTATCATCAATAAAAATTCCTGAATTCGATAAACTCCCCATTGCCATCGTTAGTTTACCCCAATCTTCTGTAGTTAAAGCACCTGTACGTAAAACTTGTGCATCGATATTACCCTCTGCACAAAGCATACGCATAACAAGCTGCTCAGCTCCCATCTCTAAGGAGAAGATCGCCACATTTTCACGTGCCTGTACAGCAACGCTTTGCGCCACATTCAAGGCAAAGGCTGTTTTCCCTACAGATGGCCGTGCTGCTACAATAATTAAGTCATTACGTTGAAAGCCAGCAGTAATATTATCTAAATCACGGAAGCCTGTTGGTATACCTGTTACTTCTCCCTTTTGTGATTGAAGCTGCTCAATATTATCAAAGGTTTCTACAAGTACATCTTTCACATGCTTAAAGTCGCCCGCATTTTTTCGATTGGCGACCTCCATCATTTTCTTTTCTGCTTCGCCTAGTAATGCCTCTACCTCGTCTTCACGTGTGTAGCCATCCTCAACAATTTTAGTAGCTACACGAATTAATCGACGTAATAGTGCTTTCTCTTCAACAATTTTGGCATAATGGGCAACGTTTGCAGCTGTAGGGACAGCATTGGCGAGCTCTAATAAATAAGATAGCCCGCCAACGTCTTCAATCTCTTTTTTAGCTGATAATTCTTCCGTAACTGTTACAACATCTATCGCCTTTCCTTGGTCACTCAAGCGTAGCATCGTTTCGAAAATCATTTTATGCGCATTAATATAAAAATCATCTGCTAATAAAATTTCAGATGCTGTAATAAGTGCTTGGGGCTCAAGGAAAATAGCACCGATAACCGATTGCTCCGCCTCGCGGTTATGCGGTGGAACGCGGTCTATCATCGGTTCGCTCATGCATAGTCGCTCCTTATTCTTCTGTTACATGTACTTTTAATGTAGCTGTTACTTCTTGATGTAGTTTTACAGGAACATTTGTAAAGCCTAGTGCACGAATTCCATCAGGTAAAGTCATTTTGCGTTTATCAATTTTAATGCCATGTACTTTTTGCAAAGCATCTGCAATTTGCTTTGTAGATACGGAACCAAATAAGCGTCCACCTTCACCTGATTTCGCTTTTAGCTCCACTGTTAAAGTCTCTACTTTGTCCTTTAAAGCTTGTGCTTCTGCTAATTCAGCCGCAGCATTTTTTTCTGCTAATTTTTTTTGCCCTTCTAACTGGCTTAACGCTTGAGCATTTGCTTCAGCCGCATAGCCATTTTTAATTAAAAAGTTTTGTGCATAGCCATCAGCTACGTTTTTAATTTCACCTTTTTTCCCTTTTCCTTTAACATCCTTTAAAAACACAACTTTCATTCGTCAAAACTCCCTTCAAAGACCTCATTTATGGCTTCTTCTAAATATTCTTTCACCCTATTAATGGATTTTTCCTCTATTTGACACGCTGCATTTGTTAAATGTCCACCGCCGCCAAGCCTTTCCATAATCAGCTGTACATTCACCTCACCTAGCGAACGTGCGCTTATACCAATTTTACCATCTGCACGATGCGCAATAACAAAGGAAGCACCCACATCCTTCATTGTCAGTAAAATATCTGCTGTTTGTGCAATTAAAACAGAATCGTATATTTTCGATTCCTCACCTACCGCTACAGCTACCCCAGGTTTTATAAATTGAACAGTTTGCACAATTTTTGAGCGCTCAATATAGGTGTCTATATCTTCTTTTAAGAGACGCTGTACAAGCACGGTGTCTGCACCATTTGTGCGCAAATATGAGGCTGCCTCAAATGTACGCGCACCTGTACGAAGTGTAAAGCTTTTCGTATCGACAATAATCCCTGCTAATAATGCCGTAGCCTCTAGCATATTAATTTTTGCACGCTTTGGCTGATATTCTAGTAACTCTGTCACCAATTCAGCTGTAGACGAGGCATATGGCTCCATATAAACAAGTGTTGGATTTTCAATAAAATCCTCACTACGGCGATGGTGGTCAATCACAACTACCTTTTCAGCTATTTTCAATAAATGTGCATCAATCACTAAATTAGGTTTATGTGTATCAACAATAACGAGCAATGATTTTTCTGTCATTTTTCCTGCAGCTTCTTCAGGTGTTAGGAAATTTTCATAGAAGTCTGATTTACGCTCAATCTCATTCATTAACCGTGTAACACTACCATTTAATTCATCAAAATTAATGATAACATAACCTTTTACATCATTCATTTGTGCCATCTTACGTACCCCTACTGATGCACCGATAGAGTCCATATCAGGATTTTTATGTCCCATTACAAACACTTGGTCACTGTCCTGAATTAAGTCACGTAATGCATGTGAAATAACCCGTGCTCTTACACGTGTGCGCTTCTCGACTGGATTCGTTTTCCCACCATAGAATTTAAGCTTTCCAGTTGGCTGCTTGATCGCTACCTGGTCGCCTCCACGCCCTAAGACAAGGTCTAGGCTGGACTGTGCCAATTCACCCAGCTCTACTAGAGAGGATGACCCTGCACCAACACCAATACTAAGTGTTAATGATAAATTCTTTTGTGCTGTTTTTTCACGAATCGTATCTAAAATAGCAAATTTTTTCTTTTCCAGCTCTGTTAAAATAGATTCATTTAATACAGCTAAAAATCGATCAGATGATATTCGCTTAACAAATACACCATGCTCTGCAGCCCATTCATTGACAATCGAAGTAACCATTGTATTGGTTAAACTACGTAGTTGGTCATCCATTGCTTGGGTAATTTCATCATAATTATCAACAAATAAAATCGCAATAACTGTACGATCCGCATAATATTGTTTTTCTATAGCAATTTGTTCTGTTATGTCAAAAAAGTATAGTAGTCTTTCTTCTCTTTTATAATACACTCGATATTTACGATCACGTAATGTAATCGTCGCTTCATTGGTCTCTTCAGTCTTCATTAATACATATATATCATCCGATATATCAACGATGCCTTCTCCTACTAATGTTTCCTTGTCTAAAACACCTTGCATATACGGATTTGACCATTCTATTTCATATTGCTCATTCACTAGCAATATTCCAATCGGCATTTCCAGCAATGCCTCTTCTCCGACTTTTTTCATACGGAAGGAAATGGATTCTATATGCTTTTCAGTTTCTACAAAGACATGTTGCTCCACCTTCCATGTATAGACCATTAGCACCACAAAGCCTATCCCATAACCAATACCTATCCCAAAATTCCATATACATAGAAGCACGAACGTCACAATGCCAAAAATGGAAAGAACAAAAAGCGGATAGCGAATTGGTCGTTTTCTAAAAGCCCCCATTACAATCAGCCCCTTATTCTTTAGTCTTCCCCTTTACAAGTGAACGTACGTCAAAGCCTAAATCAATAATACCTAATAAGATAATAAAGGATGACAATGGAATAGCTAACAAGGTAGCCACCCATTTAACCGCATTCGGCATACCTTTTTTAGCAATAAAGTAATGGATAAAAGATATCCCCTGTAGAATAAGTAACATCCATAAAACATAAGAAACATTTAAGACAATAATATCTAATGTAGAACCAGCCTCTGGTCGCATAAATAAATTAATGCATAAAACAATCATATAGTACCATAAAATAGATCGTGGTAAACGCATATGTTGGAATGGAGCAAATTTTGGAACGTCTACACCAAGTCGTTTTAAAACCGGTAAATTTACCGTTATAATGATAAACGCTACAAAAAATGCTGAAATCGTGATTGTTGCAGGCATCGTTAACTCAATGGTGTTAAACATCGTCTCCAACTGTTCGGGCGTAATCGCTACCTGACCCGTCACACTTTTGGCAAATTCATTAGATTGCTCATAATTTTCACGAACCATCTCTAAGCTCATGCTAATAAAATTGATGCCTGCAAGCTGTACATAAGCCATATAAATAATTGCCATAGAAATTAGATTAGTGATGCCAGTTGATAAAAATAGATAAAGCTTACTTTTCTTCTGGTAAATAGCGCTCCCCATAACAACACCCACTAACCCTAACATAAAGGCAAATGGCAACATTGTAATGCCACTTGTAAGTGTTGTTAAAATACAGCCTACTACTGCTACAAGTATTGATGCAGAACGCTTGTAATTTGCGCTATACCAAGCAATTGGCAGTGGAGCGAATAGTAAAGCTACTATAAAGATGAATGGTACATATGCAGAAATGAGCATTAAAATTGTAAAAATTGCGACCATCATCGAGCCTTGTACAAGCGCTTTTGTTTGATTATTCGGCATTGAAAACCTTCCTTTTTTCAGTCAAACTTACTACCCTTTATTGTACCATTTTTTATAGCATTGAACAAAACACGCTTAGCTTATAAACAGCCTGTTGAACAATAATAAAATACCAGCATACTCCGATAAAAATATCGTCATATGCTGGTATTTGAGGTTGATGTAAGGTCATTATTACCTTAACGTCATCAATCTTATTTATCTTCTGCTACGAATGGAAGTTATGTTTAGTATAATGTGTATAATTCGTTGGTATAAATGAGTTTGTATACGATTTTGGAATTTAGTGTGTAATTCGTGCTATATTGTGGAAGATAATATTCGTATGTAATTGAACATATCTAATTAAATTTTTGGACAATTTATGGGAAATTAAAAGTAGCTTGGATCAAGAGGGGAATCTCTCCAGAAAATGTGGGTTTGCAACGCTAAAAATATACAGGATTTTATACAAAAAGAAGCACACGCCCTATAACCAAAAACACAGCTGGATCAACCGTTTAAGACGTTTGCATAAAAAAGCTGTATAAAGAATATTCCACCAAAAAAGCCACAAACACTGACAAATCAGGGCTTGTGGCTTTTTAGTACATTTTCAAACTTTCATTTGGTAACGTTTTTTATCGAGATGAATAGAAAATATGCAGTTAGCGTTAGTATTTCTCAATTTTTATTGTTATATTTTCTTCGCTAATTTTTATACTTTCTGTTTCAGAAAATTTCTTTATAGAATCTTCAGCTATTTGTTGAATCATCGTATCGTCAACTTTTACATCCTTAGGGAAACTTACTGATACATTAATAATCTCTTTAATAGGGTTACCACCTACCATAATTACTATTGACTTACTATCAATTCCTGTTTGCTCTGCAATGGAATCTATTATTTCATTTTTTAACTCTAATAATAATTCAGCATTTTCCTGGTCATCAGCTGCTACTTCCTGCTCGCTATCAGTTAATACTAATTCTGATGTTTTTTCTTTCTCTTCATTACACCCACCTAACAAAATTGAACTAAATATAATTCCCGAAATTATAGCTTTTTTTAACACTTCTACTCCCTCATTTCAAATAAATTATAAATTGTGAAAAAATAACTCTTGTAAATTTAACGTAAATAAAAAATAAATGTTCCAAAATATACCCTTTTGCATTTTGATTAAGTGCTGACAAATAATGCATCTGAAGCGTCGTTTGGGACTTTTCTTTGCTTAACGTTAGAAATCCGCATTTTTCTGGTGTTACCCCTACTTGTTCTCATTATATATAACGTGTATGTTTGTATTCTTTGTTCCAAATCACCTAAAATGTGAATTTAAGTTAATTGATTATACATAAATTAGTAAGTAGGGACCTAGCTGATATTTAAAAAAGAGAAATCGATGCCGTTTGATTTCTCTTTTTTATCAGAAGTGTTTTGTATAAACTGTTCAATATGAGTAATCACCATAAAAATTAGTATAATCAATTTCAATGAAGATGTACTCATATTGTTTAAAAATTATCGGATCCATCCACTAAATTTACATGGTCCCTGAAATTCAATATAATAGTTAGAAGACGCATCAAGTGACACATTTACTGAACCACTTTTACCTACTCCTACTTCGTATGTTGGTCCTATCTGGTTATCAAAAAGAAGGTCCTTTCGTTTAACTTTAAAATGCAATCTTTGAGTATCATCATTTCTTACCCATATTTCAGCCACAACAAAACCAATAGGATAATCTCTTAAATCATCTACATATACATTAAACATCATGTGAATTCCTTTCTTCACAATATCTTTTAAATGTATAGTGAAATATAATTTTTAAAAATTAGTTTCCACTACTTGTTATGAATAGCCAAAATAAAAAAGTACAACATAGGTTAATTAAACCTCGTTGTACTTTTTCATATTTTTATTTATCTTCTGCTACGAATGGAAGTAATCCCATGATACGAGATACTTTAATAGCTGAAGTTAATTTACGTTGGTACTTAGCGCTAGTGCCAGTTACGCGACGTGGTAAAATTTTACCGCGCTCAGAGATGAATTTTTTTAATAAATCTACATCTTTATAGTCGATATGCGTAATGTTATTAGAAGTGAAATAGCAAACTTTACGGCGTTTGCGGCCTCCGCGACGTGGTGCCATAGTGTGTTCTCCTCCTTATCTTTTTTTATTATTTTGAAGCATTAGAATGGAAGATCATCCTCAGATACTTCGATTGGTCCTTTGCTATTTGCAAATGGATCCTCATCTACACGTGTATAATTTGGCTGATTCATAGGTGGTTGATTTTGTTGATACGTATCGCCGCCATAAGCACCTTGACCTGGCATAGCACCACCAAACTGTTGTTGTGGCTGACCACCGCCATATGGTGGTTGGTTATTACCGTAAGTTTGTCCAGCACCGTATTGAGGAGCAGGAGCACCGCCACCACTACGGGGTTCTAAAAACTGTACGCTATCCGCTACAACATCTGTTGTGTATACTCGTTTACCGTCTTGTCCTTCATAGCTGCCTGTTTGGATCCGACCTTCTACCCCAATCAAACTTCCTTTTCGCATAAAGTTCGCTAGGTTTTCAGCTTGTTTTCGCCATGCAACACAGCTTATAAAATCTGCCTCGCGTTCACCCTGTTGGTTTGAGAATGTACGATTAACAGCAACTGTAAATCTTGTGGACGCAATGCCATTTGGTGTATAACGCAGCTCAGGATCTTTTGTTAGTCTTCCAACTAATACGACACGGTTTATCATCAGAATACAACCTCCTTTTCAGCATTTTGTTAAAAAATGATTAAGCTTCTTCACGAACAGCAATGTGACGAATGATATCTTCACTGATATTAGCAAGACGTGTATACTCGTTGATTGCTTCTGAAGTAGCGTTTACTTTTACGATTTGGTAGTAACCTTCACGGAAGTCATGAATTTCATAAGCTAAGCGGCGTTTGCCCCACTCTTTTGACTCGATAACTTCTGCACCGTTAGAAGATAGAATTTCGTTGAAGCGTTCAACTAATGCTTTCTTCGCTTCGTCTTCAATGTTTGGACGTACAATGTACATTAATTCATATTTTCTCATCTATTTACACCTCCTTATGGACTTAGGCTCTCCTCTAGTAAGGGAGCAAGGAGTAAGTAATTAATTATTACTCACATCAATGAATTGTAACACATAGATAGGTGTCTTTCAAGTCGCAAAGTAATAATTCATTTTATATAATTAAAGAGCGGAAAGGAGAGCTTTTATGCTACCAGACAAAGAGCCGATCATCATTGAAGTCGATTTAAAAAAGCTAATGATGGACAATATTGTTGTTACACTTGGTCTTGTCCTATTATTTACAGCCATTCAATACATTTGCTTTAAGGATTTTCATTTTTCTATTTGGACCATGATGGGCGGCACAGTATTATTTGCTATTTTATATATTGTTTTTATTGTTCTGCATGAAGCCTTTCATTTAATCGGCTTTATGATTTTTGGGAAGGTGCCTTATAAATCTTTAAACTATGGCATTAATTTAAAGCTTGGTATTGCCTATGCAACAACTAATCAGCCTCTCCCTAATCATGCTATGAAAAAGGCTTTATTATTACCATTTTGGACAACTGGCGTCCTACCAACTATCATTGGGTTTTATTGTAATAGCACCGTTTTTGTATTGATCGGTGCTTTTTTAATAGCAGGAGCTGTAGGTGATTTTGCTATGTATAAAGAATTACGCAAATATCCAAAAGATGCGCTTATTCAGGATGACCCCCATTTGCCAAAGTTATATGTATATCTCCCTTAGCAAAAAGAAAAGTAGGCTGTTAGGAAAGTAAATGTTCCCTTAACAGCCTACTTTCCTTTAAGGTGTTAAAAATCCATGCTGTGCTGCTGTATACAGGTTTCGCCAAATGCGGTTAATGGTAGCTGTTTCAGTAATAGCATCCATCCCTAAGCTACGCACTAAACTATTTGCTATTTCTACACAAGCTGCAGCGATCTCTTTACTCATTTGTGTAAACTGAAGTAGTTCTTCGGCTGTTAATTCCACATCTTGTTGATGCTTCTGCCAATATGTAGATAAGGTTTTATAAAATTGTTCCTCGTATTGCTTAAAATGCTTTTGCTGAACTTGTAACATGCTACTATCACGTTGTCGCTGTTTTATTAAAAGAAAAGATTCCTCTAAAAAGTTTGCTGTTATCCCTAGACAGACACTTAAAAAGGATGCTTCCGCAAAAGTGGTAAATGGAAAGCTATGTACTGGGTTACCATAATTATTTTTAATCGTTCCTAATTGGAAGGTAGCCTCCTGTGACACCCATATATGATGAACACGAATGGTATGGCTAGCTGTAGCCTTTAGCCCCATTGCTCGCCAATCATTTAACACCTCAACATGCTGACGATCCATCGAGCAACTAATAATATTTTCTGTTTTTACACCATCCTGTTCCACAAAGCAATTCATTGTAAAGGTTGTGGCATAATCAGCGCCACTACAATATTTCCACTGTCCCGTTACATAATAGCCGTTATCCGTTTTAACAGCGATACCTGTTGGATAGCCACTACCTGCTATCACAGCATTTTTAGGTGTATAGACCTTTTCGCAAATATCTTTATTGAATGCTGGAATAAATGCATTGCCACCTGTACCAATTGTAATAAGCTAGCCAAAATTACCATCAAGTGCAGACATTTGCTGAAATACCTTTATCCCCTCTAATAAATCTAAATCTTTACCACCTAATTCTTTCGCTGTAAATAATTTAAACAATTGCTGTTCATAAATAAAATTCAATATATCCTGTGGTAGCTTTCCTAGCTGCTCAAATTCTAATCCACGTTCTTTAATTCGTATTACATCCACTTCTTCTTCGCCTCCACATGTTAAAAGTTCAGCTAATTCTTTATAAAAATAAAAATCCGCGTAGCTACTGTAGGAAGAGCACGAAATCTAGCAGATACGTATACAACAGATACACCTCGTGCCTTGCTCACAGAAAGCGATGCAGATTTTTATAATGTGACATTAAAGGGCTTTTTAAGTCATTGCATATAGCTTATACATTGAAGCGGAATAACATAATATCGCCATCTTGAACTTCGTAATCTTTCCCCTCGAGACGTACTTTACCCGCTTCTTTCGCTGCTGCTTGAGATCCAGCCTCTAGTAGATCCTCATAGGCAACTGTTTCTGCGCGAATAAAGCCACGTTCAAAGTCTGTATGAATAATACCTGCACATTGTGGAGCCTTCATCCCTTTACGGAAAGTCCATGCACGCACCTCTTGTACACCTGCAGTGAAGTATGTGGCTAAGCCTAATAAATCATAGGATGTACGAATTAGTTGATCCAAACCAGATTCTTTAATACCTAGCTCTTCTAAAAACATTGCTTTTTCTTCATCATCAAGCTCAGAAATTTCTTCTTCGATTTTTGCACAAATTGTAATCACTTGAGCACCTTCAGCAGCCGCATATTCACGCACCTTTTTAACATACTCATTGTTATCAGCATCTGCTACCTCATCCTCAGAAACATTTGCCACATATAGCATTGGTTTAATTGTTAGCAAATGAAGACCTTTAATAACCTTTAGCTCATCAACCGATAACTCGGCAGCACGGGCTGGACGTCCATTTTCTAATTGCTCTTTAATTTTTACCAGCACAGGCTCTTCCATCATCGCCTCTTTATCTTTTTGCTTTGCCATTTTGCTAACACGTTGTAAGCGTTTATCGACAGATTCTAAGTCTGCAAGTGCAAGCTCTAAGTTAATAACCTCAATATCATCAATTGGATTCACTGCACCTGATACGTGTGTAATATTTTCATCTACAAAGCAACGAACAACTTGGCAAATTGCATCTACTTCACGAATATGAGCGAGAAACTTATTTCCTAATCCTTCGCCTTTGGAAGCACCCTTTACAATTCCTGCAATATCTGTAAACTCAAATGCTGTTGGGACTGTTTTTTTGGGTACCACTAATTCTGTTAACTTATCTAAGCGTGCATCAGGGACCTCAACGATACCAACGTTCGGATCAATCGTTGCGAATGGGTAGTTTGCAGCCAATGCGCCCGCTTTTGTAATTGCGTTAAATAATGTTGATTTACCAACGTTAGGTAAACCAACGATTCCAGCTGTTAATGCCATGAATGGACACAACCTTTCTATACTCAGTTCAAATTTTCTCTTATATAACCTTATCTATTATATTGATTCACTTAGAAAAAGTCTAATATGCCTGATGTTAAGCCTCATTAGCAGAAATTAAAACCTTTTTCATTTTTTTCTCAAATTCACGGCGTGGAATCATTACGCTGTGCTGACAACCTTCACATTTAATACGTACATCCGCACCCATCCGAATAATTTTCCATTTATTTGTACCACATGGATGTTGTTTTTTCATTTCAACAACATCATTTAAACCAAATTTCTTTGCTTCCATCTTACTCACTTCTCCCCTCATCTTTGCCATAGAACATCATTTTTGGATAGGCCATTGGTATATTATTTTCCTCAAAGAGCTTTGTAACATCTCTACGAATAATACGTGCAATACCATATTGTTGCTGTGGTAATGTTTCAGCAGCTATACGAATGGTTACCTCTGTCCCTTTAACATTTTGCACACCTAAAAATGCTGGAGTCGCTATTAATTCCTCATGCAAATTAGGCAATGTCTCTAAATACTTATGAATAATGGCTTCAGCTTTTTCAAAATCAGCATTTGTGGTCATTTGTAAATCTATAAAAATTTTAGAGTTGTTAATAGAATAATTGACAACTTCGCCAATGGCACCATTAGGTATGATGAACTGCTCACCAGTAGCACCATTAATTTTTGTTGTACGTAAACCAATTTCTACAACCGTACCTTCTGCCGCATTAATTTTTATATAATCCCCTACACCAAATTGATCTTCAAAAATAATAAAGAATCCAGTAATAACATCCTTTACTAAGCTTTGAGCACCAAAACCTATTGCTAAACCAACAATTCCCGCACCCGCTAACAACCCAGCAATTTTAATTTCTAGTGAAGAAAGAATACCAATAATTGCTGAAAAATAAACAACATAGGAAATGACACTTTGTAACAATCTTGCAATTGTACGTTGCCGACGCTCTGAATGATTTAATGGTGAACGCATACGCATCAAAAATACTTTATTAATAAATTTTTTCCCTAATCTTACAGCTAGCCATGATACTAATAAAATAATGATTATTTCAATGGATGCATCAATAACCCGCTCCCATAATGCCTGAGATGTTAGCTTATCCCAGTATCTATCCACTAATTTCTTACTCTCTTCCATTATTACCACCTCTTGAATAACATGTTAAAAATTTGTGTATACTGCATAAAAATTAGGCACTTCTAAATTTAAGAAGAAAGTGAGTTTTTTTATGAATACTATACCAAATTTATTACTACCTTATTCCCTTCATCATGAAAGTAAAAATACTGTTTGGCAATTAAGCACATTATTTTTAGAACATATACCATTTCAACATGAACGATTAATTTTTTGTTGTATTGGCAGTGATCGGTGCACAGGCGATACACTTGGGCCATTAACAGGTAGCTTCCTAAAAAAATCCGTTAGTTTTCCCTATGAAGTTATAGGTTCTTTAGATGAGCCCTTACATGCTCTAAATTTAGGTACTACCATGCAACAGCTATATAATCATACTACAAAACCATTTATTATTGCGATTGATGCCTGCCTTGGCAATGAAGAAAATGTGGGGCATATTTCAGTACAAAGTGGACCTATCTTTCCTGGAAAAGCGGTTAAAAAAGAATTACCTCCAATTGGAGACATTTCCGTGAAGGGAATCGTCAATATTGGAGGCTTTATGGAAATGCTTGTGTTACAAAATACAAGACTTCATATTTCTTATGCAATGGCTGAAAAACTTGCAAGAGCCCTTTTACTAGCTGCTCATCGTTACTCATTGAAAAATGTAGAAGATAGCAACCATAACTCCAACAACGATAATACCTGGCAGCAGGTTAGCAGCCTTGATCTTAGTTAGGCCTGCTATATTTAAACCAATAGCCATAATCATTACACCACCGACCGCTGTCATTTCTGTAATAAACATTTGTAAGGCAGCATCCGGAATAAATAAACTAATAACACCAGCAAAAAGAGCTATTAACCCTTGATAAATAAAAACGGGCACCGCAGATAGCAGTACACCTATACCTAATGTAGATGCTAAAATAATAGAGGTAAAACCATCTATCAATCCTTTTGTAATAAGTACATTATGATCATTACGAAGACCGCTATCAAGTGCCCCAATAACAGCCATTGAACCAACAACAAATATTAGTGAGGCTGTTACAAAGCCCTCTGCTATACTAATTTGATTTTGAGCGTTACGTTTTGTATGAAATAATGTTTCCACCCATTTTCCAAGACGATTCATTTGTCGGTCTAAATCTAACCATTCACCTACTACTGTTCCTACCACTAAACTTACTACTAATATGATAAAATTATCGCTTTCAAAGCCCATTTTTATTCCTAATAATGCTACTGCCAATCCAATAATAGATAATACAGTAGACTTCATTGATTCAGGAATATTTTTAAAAATACGCCCAACTAATGCCCCTGCTACAATTAGCCCTGCATTAATTAATGCTCCAAGTAATACCACGCTAAAGCCTTCCTTCTCTCTAAAAAATAGAGAGCGCCTGCTTGCTCGGCGCTCTAATTAAATTATAGAAATAATCATTCCTGTTCCTGTAAATTTAATATTTCTAAAATACGCTCTAAATCATCTTCAGAATAAAATTCGATTTCAATTTTCCCTTTATTGTTTGTTTTTTTGATTTGAACATTCGTTCCAAAGTAATCACGTAGCTGTGATTCTTTAGCTGCTACAAAAATATCCTTTTTCTTCGGTGGAATTGTTTCACGTGAAACTTCTTCGTTTAGGTTTTGTACAAGCATCTCAACCTGCCGTACATTTAAGCCTTGTTTAATTATCTTATCAGCTACCTCTGATATTCTTCTTTTATTTTTTAAGCCAAGTAATGCACGCCCTTGTCCCATTGATAGAATGCCTTCATTTAGCAAGTGACGCACATCTGGAGGTAAAGCTAGCAGGCGAACATGATTGGCTATATGTGGTCTACTTTTCCCTAAACGCTTAGAAAGCTCTTCTTGTGTTAAATGCAAGTTTTCCATTAGGCTTTGATAGGCTTCAGCTTCTTCAATTACGGTTAAATCTTCGCGTTGAAGATTCTCTAAAATCGCTAGCTCCATCATTTGTGCATCTGATAGATCTTTAACAATAGCTGGAATTACCTCTAAACCAGCCATTACACAGGCTCTATAGCGACGTTCACCCGCAACAATTTCAAATTTACGTGCTTTTTTTCGTACAGCAATTGGTTGTAAAATACCATGTTCCTTTATAGAATCTGCTAACTCTTGTAAAGTTTCTTCATCAAAAACTTTCCGAGGCTGAAATGGGTTCGCAACAATACTATCTAATTGAATTTCTTCTACCTGTCCGCTTTGTTCTAATGACTCTCCTGGAAATAATGCACCAATGCCTTTTCCTAAACCTTTAGCCATTTTTAATCACTTCCCTCGCCATCTCTAAATAAACTTCTGCACCTCTTGACTTTGCGTCATAAGTGATAATTGGTTGCCCATGACTCGGCGCCTCACTTAAGCGCACATTACGAGGAATGATTGTTTTATATACTTTATCTTGAAAATATTTTTTTACCTCATCAATAACTTGTAAGCCTAAATTTGTTCGTGCATCCAGCATTGTAAGTAACACACCATCAATATATAGCTGCTGATTCAAATGCTTTTGGACAAGACGAACTGTTGATAATAACTGACTTAACCCCTCTAATGCATAATATTCACATTGTACAGGGATAATCAATGCATCCGAAGCTGTTAAGGCATTAATCGTTAATAGTCCTAAGGATGGTGGACAATCAATAATAATATAATCAAAATCATCTTTTACATTCTGAAGTGCATGCTTTAAACGCACTTCCCTTGAAATGGTTGAAACTAATTCAATTTCAGCACCTGCTAGTGAGATGGTTGCTGGTACTATTGATAAGTTTTCTACACTTGTTTTTTGAATGACATTTTCAACATCTTCATCGTCAATTAGCACATCATAAATACATCCTTGGACTTCTCCCTTATCGATACCAAGTCCACTTGTTGTATTCCCCTGCGGATCTGTATCGATTAATAGCACTTTCTTACCTAAGTATGCTAGGCAAGCGCTTAAATTGACCGAAGTTGTTGTTTTACCTACGCCACCCTTTTGATTGGCGATTGCTATAATTCTACCCATTTAAAAGCACCTGCTTTCATCCATCAAAGTTTACTTTGATAAATCATTTGTAAAATCACTGTTTAATCCGCTCTCTATCTTTCATTCTATCAAAAAAACAGAAAAGAGTTGTATAAAATATTGAGAATATAAACAAAAAAGAGACATCTCTATGGTCCTGCACCCCTAAAGTTAGAGTCAAAAATCTAAACTTTAGGGGTGTTTTTATATGGCGAAATACAGCGAAGAATTCAAAATACATGTGGTTAATGAATACATGAAAGGCCCTTTAGGTTATAAATTATTAGCGAAAAAACATGACATACCAAATCATTCGCAAATAAAGCGGTGGGTACGTGCCTTCAAAGAATTTGGAGAAGTTGGATTACGTAGAAAAGTAACAAAACAGGCTTACTCTGTTCAATTCAAGCTCGATGTATTACACTTTATGAAACAAACAGGTGCTTCTTATCAAGATACAGCGATTGAATTTAACATGAATAATCCAGGGTTAATAGCGAACTGGAACAGTAAATTTTTGAAGGAAGGTATAGAAGGCCTGCAAGAAAAAGCGAAGGGACGGCCACCTATGTCTACTAATCCTAAAAATAAACCTGTCAAACGACCAAACACATTGTCTCATGAAGAACAGCTAGAACGTGAAAATGAGCTTCTCCGATTAGAGATTGCGTACTTAAAAAAGTTAGACGCTTTCGAGGCGAATCCGGATGCCTTCCTCGAAAAGCACAAGCAGCGTTGGCATTCAAACTCAAAGAAGAAGGGTTCCGATTGAAAGATGTATTGAAAATCGTTGAGATCCCAGAAGCAACGTATCATTATCATATTCAACAGTTAAAAAATGAAGATCCCAATCAAGAATGGAAAACGTTGATTTTAGCGCTATTTGAGAAGCATGAAGGTAGATATGGTTATCGCCGAATCCATGCAGAATTAAAAGCGCAAGGATACGCCATCAATCACAAAAAAGTACAGCGAATCATGAAGGAATTGGGCTTAAAGTGTGTGAAATTCGTTCGTAAATCTCGTTATAAATCGTACAAGGGCAAGGTGGGCAAAGTCGCAAATAATCGATTAAACCGCCGTTTCAATACGCCAAACATTTTACAAAAACTGGTGACAGACGTAACAGAATTCAAGTGTACAGAAGATGAAAAACTTTATTTAAGTCCAATTATGGATCTCTATAATGGCGAAATTATTGGGTTTAGTATGTCTAAACGCCCAACATTGGATTTCGTATTAGAATCGCTACATCAAGTTCTGCCAATTATTCAGAACCAAGCTACATATCGTGCAACAATTCATTCGGATCAAGGCTGGCATTATCAACATAATTCATGGGTGAAAACATTACGGCAAAACAAGGTTTTCCAAAGCATGTCTCGCAAAGCGACATGTGCAGACAATGCGGCGATGGAAAACTTCTTTGGTATACTCAAACAAGAGATGTATTACGGTGAAGTATTAATCCCGTTTGAAGAATTGAAGGAAAAAATCGAACGATATATCGACTACTATAACAATGAACGTATTAAACAAAAATTGGCTGGCATGAGTCCAGTAAAATACCGAACTCTAGCCAGCCAATTAGCTGCATAATAAAAACTCTAACTTTAAGGGGTCACTACCCTATCGACTTTCTGAGATGTCTCTTTTTATTTTGTAAAGGTAAAGTCTTTAAATTGTTTTTTTACAATTATTTAAGCTCTTTATTAGAACATGCGTTTGTTGCCCTATTCCATTACAGCTTATTTAATTACACACTCACCTTTTGATATTGCCCCATCCTTTATTACAGCTTTTTCTTTTTAGGTATCTTTACTGTAATTTGGTAATACTCTTCTGTATCTTCTTCTTCTGTTTTTACTGTAATACCGCTTTTTGTTACCATTGTTACTGATTGCTTAATCGTATTTAAAGCAATGCGTACATCTTTACTGATAGCCTTACGCTTGGGCTTGGCTTTCTTTGGTGCTTCTTCCTGTTCATCTGTTTCTGGATGTAATATGGCTTGAATTTGCTCTTCTAGCTGACGAACATTCCAATCATTAACAAGTGTTTGCTGTAGGATTTCTAATTGCAGTGGTTGATCCTTAACCGCAATTAATGCACGCGCATGTCGTTCAGAGATCTTACGCTTTAAAATGGCTTGTTGTACTTCATCAGGCAGCCTCAATAAACGTAATTTATTGGCTACAGTGGATTGTCCTTTTCCAAGTCGTTGGGCCAGTGCTTCCTGTGTTAGCTCATGAAGCTCTAATAATTTTTGATAGGCTACTGCTTCTTCAATTGCAGTTAACTCCTCACGCTGCAAATTCTCTATTAATGCAATAGAGGCTGTTTCCTTATCAGTTAAATTACGTACAATAGCAGGGACCTCTGTCCATTGTAGTTTTTTCATCGCTCGATAACGACGTTCACCGGCAATGATTTCATATTGATATTCTGATGTTTTACGTACAACAATTGGCTGAATCACACCGTGTGTATGGATGGTTCTCGATAATTCTTCAATTTTCTCATCATCAAAAATAGTCCGGGGCTGAAAACGATTAGGTACTATTTGATCAATAGGCAATTTTATAACTTCTTCCGCTGCATGAGCCGCCTCTGCTTGTTCTACTTCATTTTTCACAATAGGCTCTGTTTTACTTCCGCCTCCAAAAAAACGTGAAAAAGGACTTTTCATCCAAGTGGCACCACCTTTAAGTAACTATCTTGCTCTGTGTCATTCTATTATTATTTATTATATTTCCTCAAATGTATATAGTTCATAGATGTCTTTTGCGTGAACCATCCCTAACTAGTATGTATGCTCAAAATAGAAAAAATATTTTCTACTTTGAAAAGTTTCACATGAAACACTAATTATTGAATTGGTGTTTTATTTGGTACACCTGATTTACGCGGATATTTTTTAGGCGTTCCTTTTATTTTATCAAATATATATAAAATGCGGTCACTTTCTTCAACAGGTAGCTTGAAAGAATACTCTTCTTTCAATTGAGCTCCGAATGTTGTTAGCGCTTTTTTAGCGTCCTTTAATTCTTCTGCTCCGGCTGCGGCTTTTAAAGCGACAAAATATCCACCCTGTTTTGCTAGTGGGACACATAGCTCTGATAAAACAGCTAAACGAGCTACAGCACGTGCTGTTACCACATCAAATTGTTCACGATAATTTGCATTTTGACCAAATTCCTCTGCTCGAGCATGTACAAAGTGCATATTCTCTAATTGTAATGCATCACTAAGGTGATTTAAAAATGTAATTCTTTTATTTAAAGAGTCTACAATTGTGACCTGTAAATGCGGAAAGCAGATTTTAATAGGGATACTTGGGAAACCTGCTCCTGCCCCAACATCACATACTGTTACTACCTTTGAAAAATCAAAATAAAATGAGGCACTAATTGAGTCAAAGAAATGCTTTAAATAAACGCCTTCTACATCGGTAATAGCAGTTAAGTTCATTTTTTCATTCCACTCAACAAGTAATTCAAAGTATTTTTTAAATTGCGCAATCTGCTTTTCGGAAAGCTCAATGCCCTTTTCTTTTAGTGCCTCAATAAATTGTTGTTCATTCATGTAAAGTCTCCTTTATCAATCTGGCGGTACTATTATAGTATAGCCTTAAAAATAGGAAGCGGGCACAATCGTATGCCCGCCTCTTATTCACTTTACGGTTATTAGCTGCTTACTCGTGCAATTTTACCTTGTTCGATATACACGAGAAGAATTGAAATATCTGCTGGATTCACACCTGCAATACGAGAAGCTTGTGCAATGGAAAGTGGTGTAACCTGTTTTAGTTTTTGACGTGCTTCTGTGGCTAAGCCTGAGATAGCATCATAATCAATATTTTCAGGAATTTTTTTATTTTCCATTTTATGCAGCTTTTCTACTTGTTGCAGTGCCTTTTCAATATAGCCTTCATATTTAAGCTGAATTTCTATTTGCTCCTTCACTTCTTCTGTCAGTTCGATATCTGTAGGAATTAATGAGGAAATCAGTTCATAATGCATTTCTGGACGTTTCAATAAATCTGCACCACGTATACCATCTTTTAGTTCACTACCACCAACAGAACGAATAGCAGTCTGTGTTGCTTCATTTGGCTTAATAATTACCTCGCGAAGACGGGCAATTTCATTGTCAATCAATTGTTTTTTCTCATTGAATTTTGCATAACGTTCTTCTGAAATCATGCCCATTTTATAGCCTAGCTCCATTAAGCGTAAATCAGCGTTATCATGACGTAGCAGTAGACGATACTCTGCACGAGATGTTAATAAACGATATGGCTCATTTGTTCCCTTTGTCACAAGGTCGTCAATCAAAACGCCAATATAAGCATCAGAACGACTTAAAATTAACTCAGCTTTACCAAGGACGTTCGCAGCAGCATTCATTCCTGCCATTAAGCCTTGTGCAGCCGCTTCCTCATAACCAGATGTACCATTAATTTGCCCTGCTGTATATAAGCCTTTAATACGCTTTGTTTCGAGTGTTGGCCATAGCTGTGTTGGCACAATTGAATCGTATTCAATCGCATAACCAGCACGCATCATTTCCGCATTTTCTAAGCCGGGTATAGATTTTAGTAAACGGGTTTGGACATGCTCTGGTAAGCTCGTTGATAAACCTTGTACATAGACCTCACGCGTATTACGGCCTTCAGGCTCTAAGAAAATTTGGTGTCGTGGCTTATCATTAAAGCGCACAACTTTATCCTCAATTGAAGGGCAATAACGAGGGCCTGTCCCTTTAATCATTCCCGAATACATTGGTGAAAGATGTAAATTCGCCTCAATAATTTCATGTGTTTCGGGGCTTGTATAGGTTAACCAGCAAGGTAGTTGATCCATAATGAATTCAGTTGTTTCAAAGCTGAATGCACGTGGAACATCATCTCCCGGTTGAATCTCTGTTTTATCGTAATCAATTGTACGGTTATTCACACGTGGTGGTGTACCTGTTTTAAAACGAACAAGGTCAAAACCAAGCTCTTTTAAATTATCTGCTAAGCGGATCGATGGTTGTTGGTTATTAGGACCACTTGAATATTTAATGCTACCAATAATAATTTCACCACGTAGGAAAGTACCAGTTGTTACAACGACTGTTTTAGCACGATAAACAGCACCAATTTGTGTAATAACTCCTTTCACTTCCTCCTCTTCAATAATCAGCTCTTCCACCATTCCTTGATGGATTGTTAAGTTTTCAGTTTCCTCCAACACACGTTTCATCTCTTGTTGGTATAAAACTTTGTCCGCTTGGGCGCGCAATGCACGTACTGCTGGACCTTTCCCTGTATTTAACATTCGCATTTGGATATGTGTTTTATCAATAACTTTTCCCATGACGCCACCTAAAGCGTCAATTTCACGTACGACAATTCCTTTGGCAGGGCCACCGATAGATGGATTACATGGCATAAATGCAATCATATCTAAATTGATTGTTAACATGAGTGTCTTAGCACCCATTTTAGCCGCAGCATGTGCAGCCTCAGCACCTGCATGGCCTGCGCCAATTATAATAACATCAAACGTGCCTGCCTCATATTTTGTTGGCATGCTCGTATCTTCCTCTCTATAATAAAATTATTTTCCTAAACAGAACTGTGAAAATAGTTGATTAATAAGGCTCTCTTGTACAGTGTCACCAATGATTTCACCAAGTATTTCCCATGTTCTTGTGACATCAATTTGTACCATATCCACGGGTACTCCAGCCTGTGCAGCTGCTATTGCATCCTCCACCGTTGCTTGTGCTTGATGCAGAAGTGCAATATGTCTTGCATTTGAAACATATGTTAAATCGCCTGCTTCGATTTGTCCCTCAAAGAATAATGCAGCAATAGCTTCCTCTAGCTCTGTAATACCTTCCTCTTGTAACAGAGATGTCGTTACAATGCGATGCTCACCAGCTAATTCTTTGACTCGTGCCAAATCAACTTTTTGCGGTAAATCTGTTTTATTGACAATGACAATGTAATCCATCGCTTCAATTGTTTCGAATAGACGCTCATCCTCAGTAGTTAATTCATCTGCATAGTTTAATACAAACAGAATTAAATCTGCTCCACGGAGGGCTTCCCGTGAGCGTTCTACACCAATTCGTTCCACAATATCTTCTGTCTCTCGAATACCTGCTGTATCCACTAAACGAAGCGGAACACCACGTACATTGACGTATTCTTCTATAATATCACGAGTCGTCCCTGCAATATCTGTCACTATGGCCTTATTTTCTTGGACTAGGCTATTTAAAAGCGAAGATTTCCCTACGTTTGGACGACCTAAAATAACAGTTGATAAGCCTTCACGCAAAATTTTTCCTTGAGAAGATGTTTGTAGAAGTTTACGAATTTCATTGCTTACCCATGTACATTTTTCGACTAATACAGGTACTGTCATTTCTTCTACATCATCATACTCTGGATAATCTATATTAACCTCTACTTGTGCTAATGTCTCTAGTAAAGCTTGGCGTAAATCACCAATAAGTCTCGATAATTTTCCATCCATTTGACCCAAAGCAACATTCATCGCACGATCTGTTTTGGCCCTGATCAAATCCATAACCGCTTCAGCCTGTGATAAATCAATACGTCCATTTAAAAATGCTCGTTTTGTGAATTCGCCAGGCTCAGCTAATCTTGCTCCATTCGTTAACGCAAGTTGCAATACACGATTAACAGAAACGAGTCCACCGTGACAGTTTATTTCAATTACATCCTCACGTGTAAATGTTTTTGGTCCACGCATCAGCGATAGCATAACTTCCTCTACTACCTCATTTGTTTTAGGATCAATTAAATGTCCATAATGAATGGTGTGCGAATCCTTCGTTATTAAACTTTTTCCACCTGGTGATCTAAATATTTTATCTGCAATCGCCACAGCTTCGTCTCCACTTAAGCGAACAATAGCGATGGCACCTTCACCCATCGGTGTGGATATCGCAGCAATTGTATCGAACTCCATTTCATGACCTCCTCAATGTTATCCACATGTGGATAATCGAAACCGACCAATACTTACTAACACCTTAGACTAACATATTTTCAACAAAATCTAAAGTAAGGATCATTGCCAAATGTGGATAAAATCATTTTTTTTAGCTACTGTTATTTTCGACAAAATTTGCTCTGTCTCATTAAAAAAGGTCACTTTATCGCGAAGATAAAATGACCTTTCAAACTATATTGTCTGTATGTGATTCGTTTAATTATTTTTTACCGGTTCGATCACTAAATAACGATTAGGCTCTGTGCCCTCAGAATACGTTTCAAGATCTAAACGATTGGCTAATTGATTATGAATTATTTTTCGTTCGTAAGACGGCATTGGTTCAAATGCCACACGTTGATTTAAGCGTAACGCTTTGTCCGCCATTCGATCTGCCAGTAATTCTAAAGCCTCTTGACGACGTTCACGATAGTTTTCTACATCTAATTTCACCATTAAGAACTGCTTGGCACTTTTATTTAACATTAGCTGTGTCAAATGCTGTAGGGCATTCAATGTTTGACCACGTTTTCCTATAAGCAGTGCAGCTTTTTCACTTTTTAGTTGAAATAATACATATTTCCCCTCACGTGTCGTTGTAATCTCAAGATCATTAATAGCCAATTGTTCAGCAATACTTATTAAATAAGCTTTTGCCTCTTCAATTGGGTTTGCCGAGTCTATTTCATCATTTTGCTCTTTCACAACTTGTTGAACTTCTTCGATTTCACTTGGTTGTTCAGAAACTTGTGAACTTATTGTTTCAACATCATCTACTACTAATAATGGTTCGTCTAATTGAGTAGCATTTTGCGGTTCGGCTTTGTCACTTTCAATTGTTGGAACCTGAACTTCCTTTACTATTACACGTACCTCTGCAGAACGTGCGCCAAAACCTAAAAATCCTTTTTTACCTTCTTGTAAAACTTCAACATCTACTTGTTCACGGGTTTTGCCAAGTTTCTGTAACGCCAATGAGATCGCTTCTTGTGTTGTTGCGCCTATTTGCGTAAGTTGTTTCACTTTTTAGCCCCTCCATTTTGAGCAGGTTGTGTTTTATCTTTATTCCAAGGTTTGTAAATAAGCAGGTTTTGAACAACCGAAATAATGTTTCCGATTACCCAATATAGTGGTAATGCAGCTGGTAAAGCCATACCAAAGGCAATAATCATAAATGGCATAATATACATCATCATTTTCATTTGAGGATTATCCATTGCTGGTCCTGTACGTAATACAATAAATTGCGTTAAGCCTGCGATGATCGCCAATGCTGGTGCAGGATCTGCTAACGGGAAGATAAAGAAATTCCCTAAATCAAACGCAGATGTAGCATTCATACGACTAATGGCATGATAGAAGCCAATTAAAATTGGCATTTGAATGAGTGCTGGTAAACATCCCGCAATTGGGTTTACACCAGATTCACTCATTAGCTTCATCATTTCTTTCTGATACTGTTGCTGTGTCTGTGCATCCTTAGAAGCATACTTCTTTTGCAATTCCTTCAATTTTGGCTGAATTTCTTGCATCTTTTTAGAG
The DNA here is from genome assembly GCF_038051955.1 of Lysinibacillus sp. FSL H8-0500. NCBI lineage: Bacteria > Bacillati > Bacillota > Bacilli > Caryophanales > Bacillaceae > Lysinibacillus > Lysinibacillus sp. FSL H8-0500. Next base: position 4,823,727 of record NZ_CP150292.1, read on the forward strand.
CTCTTTGTTTGTTTAATCATTAATGGCAAAATTGCTAAACGGATAATAATCGTTACGGCAATGATTCCCCATGCATACGTACCAAGCAGATCAGCAAAGAATTTTATCGCTGATACAAGTGGCCAAACAATGAATTCATTCCAGAAGCCAGTGCTGTCTTTGGAAATTGGTTCATTGAATTCTGTACAACCAGACAGTAATAAAGCTACTGATACTAGCGACAAAATTACCCAATGTTGTTTTTTCAACCTTCTTCCTCCTACAATTACTATTCACTTTTTCTTATTCTATATGCATTTTCTTTCTTCACTGACAGTTTCTCGCCTCAAAAATCAGTGACATCGCCACTTCATTCATTTTGTGCTTAGACGCTCACTGATAAATGAAGGTAAAGCTATCAGTTATTTTATCATGCCTATAACGTTTCACTCTACTAAATATTCTAACTATATATATTTATACATTAAGTTTTCTGGAAAATTTACATATATGTCAGTAAAATCCTGCAAAAAATACCCCTTAGTGTATTTTAAAGATATAAATTTTCCTTTTTTATTGTTAACAATACAGACCACTTGGTTGCATATATTACACTTTTTTTAATACTTTTGCGATTCGTAGTACATGCTGCAAACTTTGTTTCACTTCATGAAAATCCATAGTGGCCGCCGGATGTCTGGCGATAATAACATAATCCATATTCGGCTTTAGCTCATCTTTTAATTCATGCATGCTTTGTCGAATATAGCGTTTTATTTGGTTGCGAGTTACCGCATTACCTAGCTTTTTACTAACCGATAAACCTACACGAAATTCTATTTGTCCCTCTTTCGGTAAGAAATAAACGACAAATTGACGATTAGCGAAAGATTTACCTTTTTTAAACACCTTTTGAAAATCTTCATTTTTTTTAACCCTCTGGCGTTTTTTCATTACTTTCACCTGCTATTAGATAATATCTTTTGATCCTCATTTCTAGGTTTACCAAAAATAAAGAAAAAAAAGACCACTGATGTGGCTCAGTGGACTTATTTTATGCTGATAAAACTTTTCTTCCTTTACGACGACGAGCAGCAAGAACTTTGCGACCGTTTTTCGTGCTCATACGTGCGCGGAAACCGTGAACTTTACTGTGCTTACGTTTTTTTGGTTGGTAAGTACGTTTCATTGTATATAGACACCTCCTGAATGAGTTGAATTTTTCAACATACAGACTCGAATATTATATAAGGTATCTAGCTAATCTGTCAATGTATTTCATAATTTTCTTTTAACCAATTAATCTACAGCATTGATTGTAAAAAATAATTATCCACAGACCTCTTGTTTTTTTTACACAGGGTTGTGTATAGTATTTTTTGCAATATTTTTTATCCACAGTCATTATCTACAGCTTTTTCACATAATCAGCTCCTGTGGACAACTCAAAAGTGCATAACTATAAGGTGTGTGGATAAGTTTCACAAACTATTGAAATAGCTTTGTTTTTCTGATACGATTACTGTGCTTCACTTTGTTGAAAACTAAAATGAATAATTAAATTATCCACAGTTGTTAATATGTTGTGGATAATTTTTATCACAGCCTTTGGTTAACTGTTATCCACAATATGTGAGTATGTGGATGGGTTGTAAAATGAACGTATTTACCTTTTCTATAAATGCGCGTTTTTATGTATTGAACTATGTAAAGGAGATTAGCAGC